>NZ_OZ409846.1:0-5205978 GCF_979258225.1 Xanthomonas sp. AC360 | reverse complement strand
AAGGGAGAGGGGCTAAAGCGATAGCCGCGGTGTTCTTCCCTTCTCCCCCCGGTAGAAGATGGCGCGTGGCGCCGGATGAGGCTACGGGCGAAGCCTCTTGCTGTTGGAACGACGCGGAGGCTTCGCTCCGTATCCTCGCCCCAACCCCTCTCCCGCAGGAGAGGGGCTAGAGCAAGCCCCTAGGCGAAAGTGGGTTTGCAGCCTGCGCTGTTGATCAGGTTGCTCAGAAGGTATACCGCACCCGCCCATACCAGTACGCGCCATTGCTGCCGATCGGCGAGAGCACGTCGTAGGGCAGGTTGCCGAAGTAGGCGATATCGTCGATGGAGCGGTCCGAATAGTTGTCCAGGATGTTCTGCCCGCCGATGGCCAGCGTCCACTGTGTGCCCAGGTGATATTCGGCTTCCAGATCCAGCTGCCATTCGGCGCCATAGGTCTGGCGTGGGACGAAACCGCCGCCGAAGTCGAACACGCGTGTAGCGCTGCCATAGCGGTTCACGCGCGTCTGCAGGTTCCAGTGTTGGTTGCTCCAGTTGGCCGCCAGCGCGGCACGCGTGCGTGGTGCCGCATCAGTAAGCGTGTTGCTTTCTTCGACGCCAAACAGCACGTAGTCCGGGTTCAAGGCCAGCAATTGCGCGGGCGTTGCGATGATGTTTTCCAGCTCGGTCTTGGCATAGCTGTAGGTGCCGGTCAGCAACAGATCGCCGCCGAAGGCGTACTGGCGCCAGTTGGCGACCAGCTCGGCGCCGCGGGTGCGGGTGTCGGCGGCGTTGAGGAAATAGCTGGCGCTCTGCACGCCGGTCACGCCGAAGTTCTGCTGCACGAAGCTGGTCAAGGCGTCGCCGGTAATGTCTTCGGACAAGGCAATGCGGTCGTCGATATCGATCTGGAAAAAATCCAGCGAAAGGTCGAAGTGATCGCCCAGCTTGCTGGTGAAGCCCAGGCTGTAGTTGACCGACTTTTCCGGCTTGAGATCGGTGGCGCCGAGCGCGCGGGCGATCGGGTTGTTGACCGACAGCAAGCGGCCCTGGGTCAGCCGGCCGGCGGCGTCGTAACCGGTGGAGGTGGCTTCGTAACCGATCTGGCTGAGCGATGGCGCGCGCACGTTGTTGGAGATGGCGCCACGCAGCGCGAATGCCGGCGCGAACGCATAGCGCGCGGCCAATTTGCCGGTCCACTGGCTGCCGAAATCCTGGTAATGCTCATAGCGACCGGCCAGGTCGGTGGAGAATTTTTCACCGAACTGGCTGGAGACGTTGGCATAGGCGCTGGCGACATTGCGCGACAGATCGGCTTCGTCCTGCGGAGTGAGCCCGCCGCCGGCCTGCGAGCCGGTGGGGCGATCGGTGAACGGGCCGGCGGCGTAGCTGGCCGGGTCGCCGGCATGGGTGCGGTATTGCTCGCGGCGGAATTCGGCGCCGGTGCCGAAGGTATGGGTGGCGCCGGCAATG
Organism: Xanthomonas sp. AC360; assembly: GCF_979258225.1. NCBI lineage: Bacteria > Pseudomonadati > Pseudomonadota > Gammaproteobacteria > Lysobacterales > Lysobacteraceae > Xanthomonas > Xanthomonas sp. AC360. The sequence continues at coordinate 5,204,527 of NZ_OZ409846.1, read as the reverse complement.
TCGAACACGCGGGTCAGATCAAAATTTCCCACGGTCTGCGAAAACGCAAAATCACCGGTCTTGAACGCAGTGGTGCTGCCCGGGCCGAGCGAGGCATTGAGCGAGTTGCGCAAGCGGTAGGTGAAGTCGTTGCGGCCGTAGTTCACGCTGGCGTCGTAATCCCAGTTGCCCCACTGCCCACGCGCGCCGGCAACAAGTTGCAGATCGCGATTTTCGCCTTCGGAAATCGGCCGGTAGCCGTTGGGGTAGATCTCGCGCCAGTTGGCGCTGCTGTCGGGGTAACGGAAGTAATTGGCACCTTCGGTGTCGCGCTGGTTGTACGTGCCGAAGGCGTAGAACTCGCCGCTGGCGCTGAAGGGAATCTTGGTGTTGAGCCAGGCGTTCAGGCCCTTGGTGGCGCCGTCGCCGAGCACGTAATTGCGCCGGCCGGCCAGGGCCAGGTTGGCCGGGGTCTGCTCTTCGAACGGCGGGATCTGATCGAAGCCCGCGCGGTTGGTGGCTTCGCGATTTTTCAATTCCAGGCCGACCTTGAAGAAGCCGCCGTCATCGCCCAGCAGCGAGCCGACCTTGGCGCTGGCGTAACTGGTCTGGCCGTCGGTGACGCGGCGATCGATCGGCGCCACATCGGTGTTGTAGGCGCCGAAGCTGGCTTCCAGTTCGCCGCGCTCAGGGTTGTCGTCCAGGATCACGTTGATGACACCGGCAATGGCATCGGAGCCGTATTGCGCGCCGGCACCGTCGCGCAGCACTTCGATGCGCTTGATCGCGTTGATCGGGATGGAGTTGAAATCCACCGGCGTGGTGCCCTTGCCGATCTTGCTGTCGGTATTGACCAGTGCCGAGGTGTGGCGGCGCTTGCCGTTGACCAGCACCAGCACCTGATCGGGCGAGAGCCCGCGCAATTGTGCGGCGCGGATGTGGTCGGCACCGCCGGAATTGGACTGACGCGGGAAATTGAACGACGGCAGCAGCGCCTGCAGCGCGCTGCCCAGCTCGCCGTTGACCACGCCGGCCTTGCGAATATCTTCGGCAGTGAGCACGTCCACCGGAACCGTCGATTCCAGCACGGTCCGGTCGCTGGCGCGGGTGCCGGTGACGATTACCGTGTCCAGGGTGGTGGCGCCGGCATCGGCCTGCTGAGCCTGCGCGTTGGCGCTCAGTGCAGCGGCCACAGCCAGGCCGATCATCGAAAGGGTGGGGCGGGTCATGCTCTCTCTCTCCTGCAACTGCAAACGCGCCGCAGGGCCGGCGTCCGGCCGGGCTGGTGCGCAAGGGGTCGGACTGTTCCACATTCATCCGGATGGAGAGATATTATCGCGTTGTTCAGGCCTGCGCGAGATGGCGCGGTGCGCGCCCCTGCATGTGCTGATAGCGCGGCCGCATGAGCGCCAGCGCCACTGGCGTAACGCCCGCAGCAGTGCCGCTCGTACACTTGCCGCATGACGCCCGCCACTGTGCGCGCCGACTGCGGCGTGCCACGTGTGTATCGCTGTTTTTAGTCCCCCTGAAACCGTTGGAGAACTCGATGAAGTTGCTGCCGTCCGTGTTGATCGCCGCCGTGCTGGCGTTGTCTGGTTGCGCCACCATGCCGGGCAAGACGCCCGCTGCGGCGACTACCACCGCCAGCATGCAGGGCGATGCGCAACGTCCCGGCGACGCGCGTGGCTGGATTCGCAGCGAGCTCTACTTTGGCGTGGGCGAAGAAACCGGCCCCGCCGATCGCCCGCAGACCCGCACCATCGACGAGACGCAGTGGCGCGCGTTTCTGGACAAGGAAGTGACCCCACGCTTCCCGGATGGGCTGACGGTGTTCGATGCCTACGGCCAGTGGCTGTTCCGCGGCGCCAAGGAGCCGAACCGGCTCGGCACCAAGGTGCTGGTGATCCTGCATGAAGACACCCCGCAGCGGCGCAACGACATCGAAGCGATTCGGCTGGCCTGGAAGCAGGCCACCGGGCATCAGTCGGTGTTGTGGTCGCGGCAGGCGGTGGATGTGTCGTTCTGACCCGCTCGGTGCGAATGCGCGAGATGCAAGGGCGCGACGGGCTGCGTCCCGGTGGCGCGGCCATGCGCGTGGCATTGGGCGCAGCGCTCGGCCTGCTGGGGTTTACCGCGGCGGCAGACGATGGCCCTGTGCAGGTGGCGATCGATGCGACGACGCACGCAACCGCCAGCCTGGTGGGCGCGCGCCTGCACGTGGTGCTGTCGCCGGGCGGCAGCGAGCAGTGGCTGGACGCCAATCTGGATGACGGCGAGGGCGGCGGTAGCGTCCGAAGCGACGACTACAACTTCGATGGGCACCGCGATCTTGCGGTCACCGCGATGCTGGGCCAGGTCAACGAGGCGACGTTGGTGTTCCTCTTCGACCCGGTGCAACGGCGCTTCCGGCCACTGGCGGCGCCCACGCGCCCGGCGGTGCAGTGCGACGGGTTGTGGAATCTGACCCCCGACGCCAAGGACCGCAGTCTGACCAGCGCCTGCCGCAGCGGGCCGATGTGGTACAGCGACCAGTATCGCTATGCCAGCGATGGCCGGCTGTATGTGTATCGCTCGCAGCAACCGATCGAATCGCCAGACATCCAGTCGCTGCTGGGGCGCGATGGCGACGACGCCTATCCGCTGTCGGTGTGGTCCACCTTCGACGCGCGTGGCGGTGTGGTCGCCACCGCCATCGGCGAAACGCTGGAGTCGCCGATGCCCGTGCAACTGCGGGTGCAGGTGGCACGGCTGCTGTTGTATGCCACGCCAACCGCGGCCAGCACGCGGCGGTATCTGGTGCAGGGCGATCGCGCCGATGCGCTGGATGTCAGCGCGGATGGCATGCGCATCAAGCTGCGTTACCGCAGCCCCACGGCGGACGAGGTAGTGGGCTGGGTGGCGGTGGATGCCGCTTCCGCTGGCAGCGGGCAATAACCGGCGCCGGTTGTCATGTGGGCGCTACCGGCATCTTGAATCGGTTTGTGGCATCCGTTCTGTGTCGCCGCCGGCATGCTGTGCGCGGTCGCCTGAGCGCTGCTAAGAGCGGCCAAACAGTACTGTTGCGCAGCCACCTGCCGGGCGCGGCGAGTGCCCGGCACTCGTGCACTGCGGCTCCGAGTGCGCCGTCCATATCCGCCTGGCGACTGCTCGCTACGTTTTGTCAGCCGCCGCTAATGGCCGTTGTTGGTGAGGTCGGATCGCATTGCCTGCGCGCGTCGAACTGCGCTCGCGCGCGCGCTGCCTTGTCGCATGTCGCCGTGCTGCATCGGCATGCGTAAGCGCTTGCCGATGGCCGTGTTCCCCATCCCATGCGCGCCAACACCCCGTTCCACCGGTCCGCTGTCACCGGTGCCAGGCAGCGGCTACCATCGCCTGTCCCCACGTCTTGCAGACCTCCATGTCCGCTCCCTCTTCGCGTCCTGCGGCCTCGCCGCGCTGGTTCGTCGCCGGCGACCTCAACGGCTTCTTCGGCCTGGTCGTCGACAACCTCTCCATTCTTGGCTTCATCTCGGCGGCGCTGATCGGAATATTTCAGTTCCCGGCCGAGGTGGTGTTCGGGCGCATGTTTCCCGGCACTGCATTCGGCGTGTTGGTGGGCAACCTGCTCTACACCTTGATGGCACGGCGGCTGGCCGCACGCACCGGGCGCGACGACGTCACCGCGATGCCGCTGGGCCTGGATGCGCCCACCAGCATCGGCATGGCCTTGCTGGTGCTGGGCCCGGCGTTTGCCGGCTTCAAGGCGCAAGGGCTGGATCCGCAGGCGGCGGCAATCGCCACCTGGAAATTGGGCATGGCCGCGCTGGTGGTGATGGGCCTGCTCAAGCTGGTGCTGTCGTTCGTTGGCGAGGCGGTGACGCGTGCACTGCCGCGCGCAGCCTTGCTCGGGTCGATCGCTGGCATCGCGCTGGTGCTGATGGGCCTGTTGCCGTTGCTGGAGACGTTGCGTTCGCCGGTGGCCGGCTTCGTCACCCTGGGACTGCTGCTGTACGTGCTGCTGGCCAAGGGCCGCCTGCCGACCAAACTGCCGGGCGTGCTGGTGGCGTTCGTGATCGGCACAGCGCTGTATTACGGGCTGGGACTGGCGGGCCTGGGGGCGCCGGGCTTTGCGGTGCCTGCGTGGACCGCGCCGCAGATCGTGCTGCCGCTACCGAATCTGGGCTTTATCGAAGGACTGCCGGCGACGGTGACCTACCTGCCGTTGCTGCTGCCGTTCGGCCTGTTGATGGTGGTGGGCGGCATCAATGTCAGCGAAAGCGCGCGCGCGGCCGGCGACGACTACCGCACCCGCGACATCCTGCTGGTGGAAGCGCTGGCCACATTGGTGGCCGGCGTGTGCGGCGGCGTGGCGCAGACCACGCCGTATATCGGCCAGCCTGCGTATAAAAACATGGGCGCACGCAGCGGCTATACCTTGCTCACCGGCCTGTTTGTCGGCATCGGCGGCATGCTCGGGGTGATCAGCGGGCTGGTGCAATGGCTGCCGCTGGCGGTACTGGCACCGATCATCGTGTACGTGTCCATCGACATCACCACACAGGCGTTTCAGGCCACGCCCAGGCACCACGCCGGCGCGATGGTGCTGGGGTTTCTGCCGTCGGTGGCGTACCTGCTGACCATCAAGGCGCCGGGCTGGATCGCACCGGAGCAACTGGTGGCATTGACCACGAAGGTGGACGGCCATGGCCTGCCGGAGCTGGCGGTGATCTTCGCGCTGGGCAATGGGTTCATCATCACTGCGATGCTGTGGATCGCCACGGTGGCGGCGATGATCGATGGCCGGCTACGCCGCGCTGCGGTGTTTCTGCTGGTCGCTGCGGGCTTGACGCTGTTCGGACTGATCCATTCGGTGGACCCACGTGGCGGCATTTATCTGCCCTGGTCGCTGCAGGGCCTGGCCCGGGCGATCAGCTGGCAATTCGTCGGCGCCTACGTCGCGCTGTCGGTGACGTTGCTGTTGCTGTCGCTGCTGCCGGCACGCAAGGAGGCAGTGCAATGAAGCATCACGCGCGTGTCGGTCGACTGCTGCTTGGCAGCGCGCTGGTGCTGAGCGCCAGCAGTGCATGGGCGGCCTCGTTCGACTGCAAACAGGCCAGTACGCCGGTAGAAAAACGTATCTGCGCGGTGCCCGCACTCGGTCTGCTGGACGATCAACTGGATGAAAGCTACCAGGCGCTGATGCAAACGACGCCGCGCGCTGCGGTGGCCGGTGTGCGCGAGCAACAGCGCGCCTGGCTGCGGCAGCGCAACGCCTGCGCGCAGGACGCCAAGCCGGACGGCTGCCTGCAGCGCAGCCTCAGCGCCAGGGCCGATGTGTTGGCCAAGGCGCTCACCGCGCAGCAACAGGCGCTGGACCGCATCATCGCCAGCATCCCCGGCAAGCCTGCCGAGGCCGCGCGGCAGTTGCAGGCCTACGACGCGCCGTTGGCTTCGGCATGGCTGGCGTATCTGCATCAGTTCGTCCCCGCCGCCGGTGTGGACGCCGCGTTGGCGAACGCGCGCTTTGAAAGTGCGCGCAAGGCCCTGCGCAAGATCGATGATTTTGCGGCGTCGTTGCTGGATGACGCTGCCGGCACGCCGGCAACGCCACAGCCCGAACGCGTGCTCACGCTGCTGCGCATGTGGATCGAGCAAGACGGCAGCGGAAATCGGCCCTATGTGCACTGTTTCATTTTCGCGGCGGTGGGTGAGCCTGCGTACGAGGCATTCGGGCCGCTGTATGGCTCCACGCGCGACTCGTTTGCCCCGGTGTGCGAGCCGCCGGGTGGGTTGTTTGCGCTGGCGAGCTGGAAGCAGCTGGACGACGGGTTCGATTCCTTGATCGAAGCCTTGAGCAAGGACGCCGGCACCATCCGCTATGCCAGCTACGCCGAGTGGGGTGTGATTGCGCTGCGCGCATCGGTGTCGCCGCTGTTGTACCTGCAACCGGCCTTGCGCAAGCGCTATGGCGATGATCCGGACCAGGCCATTGCTGCCTGGGACGGCGATGACAGCGAGTGGCCGGCCGCAGATCGCAAGGCGGTGCGCGCACTGTTGCCCAAGGTGCGCGCGGATACCGCTGCGTGGCTGGTGCGCGAAAAAAAGCTGCCTGCAAAACAGGCCGATCAGGCTGCCGCCGCGATCGTGGCGGCCTGGGTGAATGCGCGCTTGGACTTCGCCAATTGAGCGCGGTGTGCCGTACGTGGCGCTTCGTTTTTTGCGTCAGTGTTGCGTCGTGTTTCGTTTGAGCCGGATCGGCTGCGGGCGCGTGGCTGCCTGATGCCCGCGCGCCGATCAGGCGCTTGCTGCCTCGCGTGCGTGACGCTGTCTCGCCTCGGCATGCGCCCGCACGGTCGATGAATGCGCGGCGGCCCTACATCGATGGAACCACCGCACCATCTCATGGTCACACCCTGGTGTTGTCGATGTCAGGAGTTCCATGATGCAAACCAAGTCCTCGCGCTGGCCGTGGCTGCTGGCGGTGCCGCTCATTGCCGGCGCCGCCTGGTGGCTGTTCCGCGGGCCGTCCGATCCATCCGGTGCGATGCCCGCGCCGATCAGCCAGACCGCCAGCGCGGTGGCTGCCGCCGTCGCGCCGTCGCCGCCTGCACCCGCCGCGCCGCGCCACCCGGTGCAGACGCCATCGCCCGATGCCGCAGATGCGGCGATTCCGGCATTGGCGCAGAGCGACGCTGCCGCATGGCAAGCGCTGTTGGACCTGGTGCAGCAGGACGACGCGCTGTCGATCGTGCTGCGCGGGCATCTGATCGAACGCGTGGTGGTGATGGTCGACAACCTCACCCAGCCCAGTATCAGCCGTCGCGCCTCGGTGCTGCAGCCGGTGGCGGGCGAACTGCAGGTCGCCAGCGCAGCCGATCGCAGCGTGATCGACCAAACCAACGCAGCACGCTATGCGCCCTATGTCGCTGCGTTTACCAGCGTGGATGCGCAGGCGCTGGTGCGGAGTTATGTGCGCTTCTATCCATTGTTTCAGCAGGCCTATGCCAACCTGGGCGCGCCGGACCGTTACTTCAACGACCGCGTGATCGATGTGATCGATCATCTGCTGCGCACGCCGGAGCCGAGTCAGCCAATTGCCGTCGTGCGCGATGCGCGTGGACGCTATCTCTTCGCGGATCCCGCGCTGGAATCTGCGTCGGTCGGGCAGAAGGCACTGCTACGGCTGGGGCCGACTCAGGCTGCCGCAGTAAAGGTGCAGTTGCAGGCCATTCGCACAGCGTTGTTGCAGGGACGTTGAGGTTGGCGGTTCGGCTGCGTCGAATCTAGAGGCAGCATTTGTGCGGCCTTTGATGTGCGATCTCTGGGAACTCGTACCGGTGCCCAATGACGCGGGCAAGTCGCGATAGCACCGAACGCACAGCAACAGCGGCTTGCGCGCGTCAGCCGCGCATTGACCGAAATTGAAGCTGACCGGCACACGCGCGCTGCGTGATGCCGGTGGCATCGCCTATGCCGCGTCCAGTTCCGGATAGTGGCGGAAGATGCCGTTGGTGTTGAACGCCACGCGGCGCTCGGATGCGAGATACGCGGCAATGCGGGGGCGCTCGGCCACGTGCTGCTGCAGGGCCTTCAGCCCCGGCAACTCCTTCGACAACGTCGCCATGCGCTTGGGGAACATGTACTCCAGGCCGCTGACCAGCTGAAAAATCGATAGATCCACGTACGAATGGCTGCCAAGCACATGCGTGCCGCCTGCCTGTTGCAGCACTTGCTCGAAGTAGCCGAGGAACTTGGGTAGCCGGTTGTCGCGCAGATCCTTGGCGCGTTTGGCCGCTTCGGCTTGTTGATCTTCGTAGTACAGCCCGACGCCGATGGGATGATGGGTGTCGTGCACTTCGGCCACCAGGTCGGCGATCGTCATCTGCAATTGCAATGCCTGCAGGCGCTGCGCCTCTGACTCGGGCACCAGCTGCAATTGCGGGCCAATGGCATGCAGGATGGCTGCCACCTGCGAAACCACCACCTCGCCCGCACGCAGAAACGGCGGTGCAAATGGGTATGCACCAGCGTGCTTGCCTTCCAGGAAGTCGGTCATGACCTCGTCGCCGTCGATGCGTGCGACGTCGGTGTAGCTGGCGCCGGCATCTTCCAATGCCAGGCGGACGAACTCGCCGCGGCCTTGCAGGCCGGTCCAGTAATAGAGCTGATAGTGCATGCGCTGCTCCGGTATCGGATTGGCGCTGCAGCGTAGGGAGCGGGCGGCTAGGCGAGTGTGATCGGGGTGTCAGCGGGATGTGACTCAGCGTTGCATGGCGGCTGCGCCAGCAGCCAGGCCAGCTTGTGCGCACGCGGTTGCCGCTTGATTGCGCATTCTGCACGCGAGGCACTGGCGCGGTCGGGGTAGGGGTGGCTGGCGAGGATGTGCAGCGGTGGATTGGCCCGCGTGTAGCGCGCCCCGGTGCCACGCACATGCGCCTGGAAGCGCCGCTCCAGATCGTTGGTGATCCCGGCGTAATAGCTGCCGTTGCGACATTGCAGCAAGTAGAGATACCAGGGTTTGGGCGCATCCATCTGCGCATTATCGCCGTGGATGCCGCGCTTGTGCAGCGCGCTGCCGCAAGGTCGCATCGCCGGCCCGTGCAGGCGCGATGGCGCGTGAGTGAATAACCACCTAAACATTGGTTATTTGACGCTCATGGCGCTGGCAAACAGCATGCCGTATCGCCATTGGCGGTCGAGGCGGCTTCGTGGCCAACGCGCGGTTGCACAGCGTGCAACCCACCCGAATCGCCGCGACACCACCTTCCACATCGATCGCTCCAGTCCACACGAAGGACCTCCATGCCTGTGCAACACCGGATCCCTGTGGGGATCGCTCCTGCTTCGAGGTTGTTGGGAACACCGCAGTTGCTGGCGTGGAGTCTTGCAGTGGCATGCGCACCGGCGCTGGCCAACGCGTCGAGCGAAGCAGCAGCGCCGGAGAGCGCGGCACAGACGCTGGGCGCGGTGACGGTGACCGCCACCCGCCGCGAAACGACCTTGCAGCAGGTGCCGGTGGCGGTATCGGTGGTGCAGGGCCAGACCCTGGAGCGCGAGAACCGCAACAGCGTGGCCGACCTGCCGGCGCTGGTACCCAGCCTGACCTTTCGCAGCGGCGCATCCAACAAGGACACCTCGTTGTTCCTGCGTGGTGTGGGCACCATTTCCACCTCGCCGGGCGTGGAGCCCAGCGTGGCCACGGTGATCGATGGCGTAGTGCTGGGCCGCCCGGGACAGGCCACATTGGACCTGCTCGATGTCGAACGCATCGAAGTGCTGCGTGGGCCGCAGGGCACCTTGTTCGGCAAGAACGCCTCGGCCGGCGTGCTCAACATCGTCAGCAAGCCGGCGCCGGAGGTGTTTGGCGGCTATGTGGATTATTCCCACTTCGGCGGCGGCGACGAAGACCGCGTGCGTGCCAGCATCGGCGGTGCGCTGGTGCCGGAGGTGCTCAAGGCCAGCGTGTCGGCGGTGTGGGCCGAGTACGGCGGCAACGTGCGCAATGTGGCCGACGGGCAGACCGTCAATGGCTACCGGCGCGCCGGCGCACGCGTGCGGCTGGACCTCACGCCAAGCCCGGACTTCAGCGCGACCTTGCTCGCCGATTACCTGAAATCGCATAGCGATGCGCCCAGCGGTGTTGTCGTTGCCAGCACACGCGCCGACTTTGCCGCTGCGCTTGCGCCGGTGCGTGGCAGTGCCGACAACCGGCAGATCAACAGCGATTACCCAACCTTTCTGGACGACATCAACAAGGGCGTGTCGCTGCAACTGGACCGGCATATCGGTGAGGTGGTGCTGACCTCGATCAGCGCATGGCGGCAATGGGATAACACGCAGTTCCAGGACGGCGACCGCACTGCCCAGCGTAGTGCAGCGTTTCCGGCATCGCACGATCGCGGCGAGCTGGGCTACACGCAGTATTCGCAGGAACTGCGCGTGCAGACCCCGCGCGACCGCGCAGTGGAAGCGGTGGCCGGGCTGTACTACCTGCACGCCCGCAGCGACGAAACCTATCGCCGCAGCGTGACCACGCCCACCGCCAGCAATGTGGGTGTGGCCGATTACGACACCCGCGCGCAGACCTATGCGCTGTTCGGCGAGGCCACCTGGCATTGGCGCCCGGACCTGCGCGCCTTGTTGGGCGCGCGCGTCACCCGCGACGCGCTCGAGTATCAGCATCAGCGCGTGTCCAGCGCGGCAACAGCGGTCACCGGGATTCAACCCTCCACGGCCAGCACCGGCAGCACCTCCGAAAATGGCGTTTCCGGGCGCGCCGGCCTGCAATACGACATCGATGCGCAGACCACCGGTTACCTCACCTATTCGCGTGGCTACAAGGGCCCGGCCTACAACGTGTTCTTCAACATGCAGCCGCGCGACACGCCGGCGCTGAAGCCGGAGACGTCAAACGCCTGGGAGTTGGGGTTGAAGACGCGCGCGCTGGACGACCGGCTCAGTGCGAATGTGGCGTTGTTCCACACCGACTATGCCGATTATCAGGCCAACTTCTTCGACACCGTGGCCGGGCAGGTAGTCACGCGGTTGATCAATGCCGGGCAAGTGCGCACGCAAGGCCTGGAGCTGGATCTGGACTACCGGCCTACCGAGCGGCTCAGCCTTGCCGCATCGCTGGCGTATACGCAGGCGCGCATCCAGCGCTTCGCGTGCCCGGCGGCAGCGGCGGCCAACTGCAATGTCGACGGCAAACCGCTGCCGTTTTCGCCGGACTGGAAGGGCAATCTGCGTGCCGGCTACCGCGTGCCGCTGCGTGGCAGCCTGGCCGTGGAGTTCAACGGCGATGTGAGCTGGCAGGACAGCGTGCAGTACGACCTCAGCCAGACCGCGCAAACCCTGCAGGGCCCGTATGCGATCTGGAACGCCAGCATCGCGCTGGCCGACGACGCGCATGGCTGGCGGGTGGCGGTGCTGGGCCGCAACCTGGGCGATCGCGCGTATGCGCCGCTGTTGGCCAATGCCACCGGTAATGTCTACCGCCTGGTACCGCGCGACGACCGGCGCTACGTCGGCGTGCAAGTGCACAAGGATTTTTGAGGATGCAATCGATGGGTTTACACAGTGAGATCAAGCGCGCGCAGTGCGTCCTGCTGGGTGGTCGGCGATGAGCGCGCCACGGCAGCTGTCGCTGGGTGCCTTCCTGATGGCGACCGGCCACCACATCGCGGCCTGGCGGCACCCGCAGGCGAGTGCAGACACACTGGATTTCGCGCAGTACCGCGAGATGGTGCGCATCGCCGAGGCCGCCAAGTTCGACGCGGTGTTCGTGGCCGACAGCCTGGCCGCAGCCGGCGGGCCGATCGCACCGCGGATGGCGCGTTCCAGCCTGTTCGAGCCGCTCACGCTGCTCAGCGCACTGGCCACGGTGAGCGAGCGCATCGGCCTGATCGCCACCATGACCACCAGCTACAACGAGCCGTATCATGTGGCGCGCAAGTTCGCCTCGCTGGACCATCTGTCCGGCGGACGGGCCGGGTGGAATCTGGTCACCTCCGACGCCGCCGATGAGGCGCTCAACTTCAATCGCGATGCGCATTACGTGCACGCCGAGCGCTATGCGCGGGCGCGCGAATTTCAGCAGGTAGTCGCTGGCCTGTGGGACAGCTGGGACGATGACGCCTTTATCGCCGACAAGGCGGCGGGCCTGCATCACGACCCCGCGCGTGCGCATGTGCTCGATCATCGCGGCACGCACTTTCAGGTGCGCGGGCCGCTCAATATCGCGCGCGCGCCGCAAGGGCATCCGGTGCTGGTGCAGGCCGGTTCGTCCGAGCCCGGGCGCGCGCTGGCGGCAGAAACCGCCGAGGTGGTGTTCACCGCGCAATCGTCGCTGGCCAAGGCACAGGCGTTCTATGCGGATATCAAAGGGCGGCTGGAACAGTTTGGCCGCACGCGCGATGCATTGAAGGTGCTGCCGGGCGTGTTCATCGTGGTGGGACAAAGCCAGGCCGAAGCGCAGGAAAAATTCGAGCAGTTCCAGGAGCTGGTGGAGCCTGAGGTCGGCATCGCGCTGCTGTCGCGCATGCTGGGCAACTTCGATCTGTCCGGCTATCCGCCGGACGGACCGTTGCCGGAATTGCCGCTCACCGAAACCGGCCAGCGCAGCCGCCAGCAGTTGTTCACCGAACTGGCCGGGCAGGAGCAGTTGAGCATTGCCCAGCTCGGTCGGCGTATCGCCGGTGGGCGCGGGCATTACAGCCTGATCGGCACGCCCGCGCAGATTGCCGACGAGTTGCAGGCGTGGTTCGAACAAGGCGCAGCCGATGGCTTCAACGTGTTGGTGCCGCACCTGCCCGGTGGCCTGGCCGATGTGGCCACGCACGTAGTACCGGAGCTGCAACGACGTGGGCTGTTCCGGCGTGAATATGCAGGGCGCACCTTGCGCGATCATCTGGGGCTGACACGCCCCGTCAATCGCTTCAGCGCCCGCTGATCTACCGGACACACCCATGACCTATCTCGCACATCCCGATCGTTACGACCGCATCGCCTACCGCCGTGTCGGCCGCAGCGGCCTTGTCTTGCCCGCATTGTCGCTGGGGCTGTGGCACAACTTCGGCGACAGCACGCCGATCGACACCCAGCGGCAGCTACTGCGCACCGCCTTCGATCTGGGCATCACCCATTTCGATCTGGCCAACAACTATGGCCCGCCGTATGGCAGCGCGGAGCGCAACTTCGGCCGCTTGCTGCGCGAGGATTTCAAGCCGTACCGCGATGAATTGATCCTCTCCACCAAGGCCGGCTGGGACATGTGGCCCGGCCCCTACGGGCAGGGCGGTAGTTCGCGCAAATACCTGCTGTCCAGCCTGGACCAGAGCCTGCAACGGCTGGGTGTGGACTATGTGGACATCTTCTATTCGCATCGTTTCGATGCGGACACGCCGCTGGAAGAAACCGCCGGTGCACTGGCCAGCGCCGTGCAACAAGGCAAGGCGCTGTACGTGGGCGTGTCGTCGTATTCGGCGGCGCGCACGCGCGAGATTGCGGCATTGCTGCGCGAGTGGAAGGTGCCGTTGCTAATCCATCAACCGGCCTACAACCTGTTCAACCGGTGGCTTGAGCACGAGCTGCTGGATGCCACCGCAGACATCGGTGCCGGGGTGATTGCATTCACGCCGCTGGCGCAAGGTCTGCTCACCGGCAAGTATCTCGATGGCGTGCCGGCCGATGCGCGCGTCAACCGCCCTGGTGGGCAATCGCTGCGACCGGAGCATCTGTCCGACGACAACCTGCAACGCGCACGTGGATTGAATGCGATTGCGCAAAAACGCGGACAAAGCCTTGCGCAGCTGGCACTGGCCTGGGTGCTGCGCGATACGCGGGTGAGTTCGGCATTGTTGGGTGCCAGCCGGCCGGAGCAATTGATCGAAAACGTCGAGGCATTGCAGAACCTGAACTTCAGCGCGGAAGAGTTGGCCGAGATCGATCGCTTTGCGGTCGAGGGCGGCATCAACCTGTGGGAAAAACCGTCAACCGATTGGCAATGAGGAGATCGTCGATGCGCATGCGTGTGGCCTGGGCCGTGATGTTGTTGATAACTGCCGCGTGGTTGCCGTGCGCGTCTGCGGCCGACCCTACGCAGCTGCGTATCGGCTATCAAAAAGCGGTGTCGAGCCTGGTGCTGGCCAAACAGCACCGTCTGCTGGAGCAGCGCTTCCCGCGCACCAACATTACCTGGGTGGAATTTCCAGCGGGGCCGCAATTGCTGGAAGCCTTGAACGTGGGTAGCGTCGATCTGGGCGGGGCCGGCGATATTCCGCCGTTGTTCGCGCAGGCGGCCGGTGCCGATCTGTTGTACGTAGGCTGGGTGCCGCCGACGCCGAAGGCCGAAACCATTCTGGTGCCGACCAAGAGCACGCTGCGCCGCGTGGCCGATCTCAAGGGCAAGCGGGTTGCGTTTCAAAAAGGGTCCAGCGCGCATAACCTGCTGCTGCGTCTATTGGCCAAGTCCGGCTTGAGCCTGCGCGATATCACTCCGCTGTATCTGTCGCCGGCCAATGCGCGTGCCGCGTTTGCGGCCGGGCAGGTGGATGCCTGGGCGATCTGGGACCCGTGGTATTCGGCGTTGACGCTGGATGGCAGTGCGCGCCTGCTCGCCAATGGCGAAGGGCTAGGGTTGACCGGCGGATTCTTTTTGTCTTCGCGCCGCTATGCCACAGCATGGGGCCCGTTCGTGCAGCAGGTGATGGGCACGCTCAATCAGGCCGACGGCCTGCTGGAACGCGACCGCGCCGGCAGTATCAAGGTGCTGGCGCAGGTGAGTGGGCTGTCGCCTGCGGTGGTGGAGCGCACCTTGGCGCACCGCCCGCCGGCCAGCGTGCAACCGCTCAGCGCCGAGGTGATCAAGGCGCAGCAGGCCACTGCCGACCTGTTCTACGCGCAGCGGTTATTGCCCAAGCGCGTGCGGGTGGCACCGGCGGTGTGGCGCGCGCCGGCCACGGTTGCCGCGCAAGCGGCAGGCAAGTGATGCGCCCGGCTGCATCGCAGCACACCGGCAACGCGAAGGCGATGCAATGAGCGCCCGCGCATGGCGGTGGGGAAACCGGCTGCTGCCGTGGGTGTTGCCATTGACGGTGCTGGCGGCATGGCAGGGCGCCGCATCGGTTGGCTGGCTGCCGCAGCGCATCCTGCCGGCGCCTGACGCAGTGCTGCGTGCGGCGGCCACGCTCGTGCAAAGCGGCGAGCTGTGGCAGCACCTGGCAATCAGCAGTTGGCGCGCCGCCGTGGGCCTGGCCATCGGCGGCAGCCTTGGCCTGGCGCTGGGTCTGTTGACCGGTGTGTCGCGCGTGGCCGAGCGCCTGCTCGACAGCAGCCTGCAGATGCTGCGCAACGTGCCGCATCTGGCGCTGATTCCGCTGGTGATCCTGTGGTTTGGCATCGATGAGGGCGCCAAGGTGTTTCTGGTGGCGCTGGGCACCTTCTTTCCGATCTATCTCAATACCTATCACGGCATCCGCAGCGTGGACCCGGCGTTGATCGAGATGGCACGCAACTACGGCTTGCGCGGGCCGCAATTGTTTGTCGATGTACTGCTGCCCGGCGCGCTGCCGTCGATTCTGGTGGGGCTGCGCTTTGCATTGGGGCTGATGTGGCTCACCTTGATCGTGGCCGAAACCATCTCCGCCAGTTCCGGCATTGGCTACCTGGCAACCAATGCGCGTGAGTTCCTGCAGACCGACATCGTGGTGGTGGCGATCGTGCTGTATGCGCTGCTCGGCAAGCTGGCAGATCTTGCCGCGCGCGGGCTCGAAGCCTGGTGGCTGGGCTGGCATCCGGCGCAACAACGGCGCGCGCAGGTGCCGCGATGACGGTTGCAGGCAATGGGTTGCCGCTGAGCCTGCGCGGCATCGGCAAGCGCTATGGCGGCAGCGATGTGTTGCGCGGCATCGATCTGGAGATTGCAGCTGGCAGTTGTGTGGCGGTGGTCGGCCGTAGTGGTTGCGGCAAGAGCACGCTGCTGCGCGTGATCGCCGGTCTTGAGAGCGCCGATGCCGGTCGCGTGGATAGTGGCGATGCACCGTTGGCGCGTCGGCGCGATGCGGTGCGGCTGATGTTTCAGGATGCGCGGTTGCTGCCCTGGAAACGGGTGATCGACAACGTGGCGCTGGGCCTGGGCCGTGCCGGGCGCGCACAGGCACAGGCCGCACTGGACGCGGTGGGGCTGGGCACGCGCGGCGGCGACTGGCCGGCGGCGTTGTCCGGTGGGCAGCGGCAACGCGTGGCGCTGGCGCGCGCATTGGTGCATCGGCCGCGGCTGTTGCTGCTGGACGAGCCGCTGGGCGCGCTGGATGCGTTGACGCGGATCGAGATGCAGCAACTGATCGTGCAGCTGTGGCGGCAGTACGGCTTCACCCTGGTGTTGGTGACCCATGATGTGGCCGAAGCCAGCGCGCTGGCCGACCGCATCGTGGTGATCGAGCAGGGCCAGGTCGGGCTGGATGTCGCCGTGCCGGTGGCGCATCCGCGCGCGCCTGGCTTGCCGGCGCTTGCCGCGATCCAGGCGCAGGTGCTGTCGCGTCTGCTGGGCGCTGCGCAGGCAGGTGCGGCAGCAACTCCCGCGCAGGGCGATGTGGGGCAGGGCCTCGCGGGCGGTGGCAGCGCTTTGCATGCGGCAGTGCCGTTGCGACGGATCGTGTAGCAATCGTCTGATGGTCGGCCCCGTGGCCGATGCTAGACCGCGCTGCCCGCAGCGCGCGACGACACTCCGGGCCGGATAAGGCGGTCTTGGTGGCCTTGGTCTCGGTTCGTTCCGTGCCGATCAAACCTTGAAACCCCGCTCGGCAGCCGCATCTGCACGGTATCGCCGGCGTTGCCGGCCACCCGTTCAGAGGATTTCCCATGCGGATGGACAAGCTCACCTCGCGGTTCCAGCAGGCACTGGCCGACGCACAGTCGCTGGCCGTGGGCCGCGACCACAACATCATCGAGCCGGTGCACGTGCTGGCCGCGCTGCTCGACCAGAGCGGTGGCAGCACGCGCCCGCTGCTGTCGCAGGCCGGGGTCAACGTGCCGTCGCTGCGCGAGCGTCTTGGCGAGGCGCTGGATACCTTGCCCAAGGTCTCCGGGCAGGAAGGCAATCTGTCGATCGGTAACGATCTCAATCGCCTGCTCAACCAGACCGACAAGCTCGCTCAGCAACATGCCGATGCCTTCATCGCCAGCGAGTGGTTCGTGCTGGCCGCCGCCGACGATGCCAGCCCGCTGGGCGTGGCACTGCGCGCGGCCGGCGGCGACAAGAAGAAGATCGAAGCGGCCATCGACAAGCTGCGCGGCGGCGAAACCGTGCAATCGGAAAATGCCGAAGAGCAGCGCCAGGCGCTGGAGAAATACACCATCGATCTCACCGCGCGTGCGGAGAGCGGCAAGCTGGATCCGGTGATCGGCCGCGACGAAGAGATCCGCCGCACCATTCAAGTCTTGCAGCGGCGCACCAAGAACAACCCGGTGCTGATCGGCGAACCCGGCGTGGGCAAGACTGCGATTGTCGAAGGCCTGGCCCAGCGCATCATCAACGGCGAAGTGCCCGAAGGTCTGCGCGGCAAGCGGGTGCTGTCGCTGGACATGGGCGCGCTGATTGCCGGTGCCAAATTCCGCGGCGAATTCGAAGAGCGCTTGAAGGCGGTGCTCAGCGACCTGTCCAAGAACGAAGGCCAGATCATCCTGTTTATCGATGAGCTGCACACCATGGTGGGTGCAGGCAAGGCCGATGGCGCAATGGACGCCGGCAACATGCTCAAGCCGGCGCTGGCGCGCGGCGAGCTGCATTGCATCGGCGCCACCACGCTGGACGAGTACCGCAAGTACATCGAAAAAGATGCGGCATTGGAGCGTCGCTTCCAGAAAGTCTTCGTGGGCGAGCCGACGGTGGAAGACACCATCGCCATTCTGCGTGGCTTGAAGGAACGCTACGCCGTGCACCACGGTGTAGAGATCACCGACCCGGCGATCGTGGCGGCGGCCACCTTGTCCAATCGCTACATCACCGATCGCCAGTTGCCGGATAAAGCCATCGACCTGATGGACGAGGCCGCATCGCGCATCCGCATGGAGATCGACTCCAAGCCGGAAGAACTCGACCGCCTGGAGCGCCGGCTGATCCAGCTCAAGATCCAGCGCGAGATGTTGAAGAAGGAAAAAGACGACGCCTCGCGTCAGCGCCTGGCCGATCTGGAAACCGATATCGACAAGCTCGAACGCGAGTTCTACGACCTCAACGAGCTGTGGAAGTCGGAGAAGGCTGCGCTGCAGGGCACCACCAAGGTCAAGGAGCAGATCGAGCACGCCAAGCTGGAACTGGAAGCGGCGCAGCGTCGCCAGGACTACGCCAAGATGAGCGAGATCCAGTACGGCGTATTACCGCAGCTGGAAAAGCAGATGCTGCTGGCCAACGAAGTGGAGCATCACGACTTCAAGCTGGTGCAGGACCGCGTGACCGCCGAAGAAATCGCCGAAGTGGTGTCGCGTTGGACCGGCATTCCGGTCAACAAGATGCTCGAAGGCGAGCGCGACAAATTGCTGCGCATGGAAGACGAACTGCATCACCGCGTGGTCGGCCAGAACGAGGCGATCAAGGTGGTGTCCGATGCGGTGCGTCGCTCGCGTGCCGGCCTGTCCGACCCCAATCGTCCGAGTGGTTCGTTCCTGTTCCTGGGCCCGACCGGCGTGGGCAAGACCGAGCTGTGCAAGGCGCTGGCGGATTTTCTGTTCGACAGCAGCGAAGCGATGATTCGCATCGACATGAGCGAATTCATGGAGAAACATTCGGTGTCGCGCCTGATCGGTGCGCCTCCGGGCTACGTGGGCTATGAAGAAGGCGGCTATCTCACCGAAGCGGTGCGCCGTCGCCCGTATTCGCTGATCCTGCTCGACGAGGTCGAAAAAGCGCATGCCGATGTCTTCAACATCCTGTTGCAGGTGCTCGACGATGGCCGTCTGACCGATGGTCAGGGCCGCACCGTGGACTTCCGCAACACGGTGATCGTGATGACCTCCAACCTGGGTTCGCATCAGATCCAGGAGCTCTCCGGCGACGACAGTGCCGAGGCCTACACGCAAATGAAGGCCGCGGTGATGGGTGTGGTGCAGGCGCATTTCCGCCCGGAGTTCATCAACCGGCTGGACGACATCGTGGTGTTCCATCCGCTGGACAAGGCGCAGATCAAATCGATTGCGCGCATCCAGCTGCAGGGCCTGGAAAAACGCCTGGCCGAACGCGGACTCAAGCTGGATCTGGACGATGCCGCGCTGGATCTGCTCGGCAACGTCGGCTTCGACCCGGTGTATGGCGCGCGACCGCTCAAGCGCGCGATCCAGTCGCAGGTGGAAAACCCGCTGGCCCAGCAGATCCTCTCCGGGCATTACATCAGCGGCGACGCGGTGCGCGTGCGTGTCGAGGGCGGGCGTCTGGCGTTTACGAAGGGCTGATGAGGTTGGGCGATGGGTGCGTGTCGCAACGCCAATCGCATCGGAGCCATACACCCACGAAGCATCGTCTGTGGGCATCTCCACGCACCGGCGCCAACGGTTGACGCAATAGCGGGCACTGCGCAGGCAGTGCCCGTTTACGTTAGTGGGTTATCCCTGAGCCTTAGCTGCGGACATGCCGTGTCTTTCTACAAACCACCAGGCATTAAGACTGCCAGCGCATCCAGGCTGCGGCAGGTCGCGCCGGCAGCTTTCGCAGGCCTGCGGTTGCAACGACGGAATGCCTCGGTCAGAGTGCGCCGTCTTCGACCCAAGGTCTGAAAGCTGGGCAAGGCGCAGGGCGCATCGGCTCACTCCATGACGTTGCAAGCAATGCGTCAGCTCAGGCCACGTTGCAACGAACGATCGACGAATCAGCTATCGCCGGTGCCTCAGCCACCGACCACAACCGCCGATACGCGTGCAAGCGCCCACAGTGACCGAAGCGTTCGCACTAAATGCGCAGGCGTTGCGCGTGTTGGGTTGGTCGGTGCGCGGTGTCGCATCCGGTGTCGGGACACGCCGTGAATCCGTCCATGGAGGCTCGGTGGCGGCATCCATGCCGCCACACGGTCCCGCCCCCAGATACGCCACCACGCTTCCGCTGTTCGCCGTCGCCGATCGGCAAGCAGGGCCGGGCTCATCAGGTTGCATTAGGTGGATGGCGCAGGCAGTGCACGGCTGTGCTTACAACCGGGCGGCATGAGCTCATCACTGCGCGTTTGCAAACGGACGTGCGGTCCCGGCTATGGTCGGCATTCTTTCCGAGAGCGAGCCGCACCATGACCGACCCGCAGTGGAAGCCCGAAACCATCGCCGTGCATGGCGGGTATCGCCCCGATCCGACCACGCGCGCGGTGGCGGTGCCGATCTACCAGACCGTTGCCTACGCCTTCGACAATACCCAGCACGGCGCGGATCTGTTCGATCTGAAGGTACAGGGCAATATCTATAGCCGCATCATGAATCCCACCAACGATGTGCTGGAACAGCGCGTCGCGGCGCTGGAAGGCGGCATCGGCGCACTGGCGCTGGCGTCGGGGCAGGCGGCGGTAACCTACGCCATCCAGACCATCGCCGAGGTGGGCGACAACATCGTGTCGTCCAGTGCGTTGTATGGCGGGACCTATAATCTGTTCGCGCATACGCTGCCGCAGTTCGGCATCAGCACGCGGTTTGCCGACTATCGCGATCCGCAGGCGTTTGCCGGCCTGATCGACGACCGTACCAAGGCGGTGTTCGTCGAGTCGATCGGCAATCCGCGCGGCAACATCACCGATATCGAAGCGGTGGCGGCCGTGGCGCATGCGCACGGCGTACCGCTGATCGTGGACAACACCGTGGCCACCCCGTCGTTGCTGCGGCCGATCGACTTCGGCGCGGACATCGTGGTGCATTCGCTGACCAAGTATCTCGGCGGGCATGGCAACAGTATCGGTGGCGCCATCGTGGACAGCGGGCGCTTTCCGTGGGCGGAGCACAAGGCACGGTTTCCGCGTCTCAACGAGCCGGACGTGAGCTATCACGGCGTGGTGTATACCGACGCGTTGGGCGAGGCCGCCTACATCGGCCGCGCACGGGTGGTGCCGCTGCGCAATACCGGGGCGGCGTTGTCGCCGTTCAATGCGTTTTTGATTCTGCAAGGCATCGAAACTCTGCCGTTGCGCATGGAGCGCATCAATGCCAACACATTGGCGATTGCGACATATCTGCAGCAACACGCGCGGGTGGCCTGGGTCAATTACGCCGCGTTGCCGGATCATCCCGAGCATGCGCTGGCGCAGAAGTATCTGGGCGGGCACGGCTCGGGCGTGCTGACCTTTGGCCTGCCCGGTGGGCGTGCGTCGGGTGCGCGGTTTCTGGATGCGCTGCAGTTGTTCACGCGGCTGGTCAACATCGGCGATGCCAAATCGCTGGCGACGCATCCTGCATCCACCACGCACCGTCAGCTCGATCCGGCCGAACTGGAACATGCCGGCGTCAGCGAAGACACCGTGCGCCTGTCGATCGGCATCGAACATATCGACGATCTGCTGGCGGATCTGGAGCAGGCGCTACAGGGAGCGTGAGGTTTTAGCGCAGCCAACAAGCTGACTGTGCTCACCGCCAGGCGAGCGCGGCCGGTACTCGGTGCGGCATGGTCCACGCACGCGTCCACTCCGGTTCTTCCGCGCCGTCCACCCCCACCTGACGACTGCTCGCTACGTTTTGTTGGCCACTCTTGGAGCAGCGCTTCCGTCGGATACCGAGGCACGGCGTGCGCGCCACCGGTGCGCGTGGTTTGGTGCGCTCGTACTGCTAGCGCGGAGCGGGGTGGGGTTGGGTATGGCAAAGCACGATGCCCGCCGGTACTGGCTTCGGTGAGCGCGGCAGCGCGGCTGGGGATCGGCTCTTCGGCTCGGTCAGACATCCTGTCTGACTCGCCGCCGCGGCACATCCTTGTGCCGCTCTCCGCCAATCCCCAGCCGCGCTACCGCCTGGGGAAGTCGCTTTCATGACCCTGACATCTTGAACACGCCAATGACGCTTGGCTTGAAGCCCTTCTGCCGCCCGGAACGGCTCGCCCCTCTCCCGTCGGGGCGAGGAGGAACAGCTTGCGCGCAATGGGCGCGGGTGGCCTTGGAGCGCACGCGCCGCAAGCGCAAGCGCAAGCGCGGGCTGGGGCGCGGAGCGGCGGGGAGGGATCGCGGGCTCAATTACGGGGGCGAAGCCCACGCATATGTGCGAGATAAAGTTCGATGGCGGACATGCAAGCAACCCCAGCATGCTGCTTGCATCCATGGCATGAGGTTGCGCTGCGTCCCCTCATTCGGCGCTGCGCGTCTCCTTCTCCCGATGCGAGAAGCAATCAGTAGTCACACCATCCCGGCGCGTGGCGACGCGCTGCGCTTGGTCGGTCGCACCAGACCGCTGAGGCGCCAGCCAATCCTGCTACCATGCGCGCCCCTGAGGTGACTGCCGGTTGGCCGGTGGTTTAAACGGGAATCCGGTGCGCGCATCGCCTTGGGCGAGTCGCAATTCCGGAGCTGCCCCCGCAACGGTGGGCGAGACAAGGGTCTGCACGTCACGCCACTGTGCTTTGCATGGGAAGGCGCAGACCCGGGAAGCATCCGCTTCCGCTCGCAAGCCCGGAGACCGGCCTGAGGGATTGACCCGGCACGCGGTGGGCGTGGCCTTGCGCGTCCGATGCTGCTGCGTCGGGCGGCTGGCCCGTTGCTGCGTGTCGCCCCATTGCCCCCGCGCGGGTCGGCGCGGTTTCAGGAGCAGCAGTAGATGTCCCTTTCTTCCGTTTTGCCATCTCGCGCCGTGTTGGCCGTGGGGTTGTCGCTGTGCGTGATCAATCTGGCTCAGGCCGAAGCCGCCATCGATCTCGACGAAGTGGTGGTCACCGCCTCGCGGACCGCGCAGACCCAGGACCAGACGCTGGCGCCGGTCACGGTGATCGACCGCGCGCAGATCGAGCGCCGCCAGATTAATTCACTGCAGGACCTGCTGCGTGGCGAAGCCGGGGTGTCGCTGGCCAATAACGGTGGTCCGGGCAAGGCGACCTCGTTGTTCCTGCGCGGCACCGAATCGGATCATCTGGTGGTGCTGATCGACGGCGTGCGCATCGGCTCGGCCACCGCCGGCGGTGCGGCGTTACAGGATCTGCCGATCGAGCAGATCGAGCGCATCGAGATCGTGCGCGGGCCGTTTTCCAGCCTGTATGGCTCCGAAGCGCTGGGCGGCGTGATCCAGATCTTTACCCGTCGCCCGCAAGGCAGCTTCGTGCCGACGCTGAGCGTGGCGGCCGGCAGCGACAATGCGCGCCGTTATGGCGCCGGTGTCGCCGGGCGCAGCCAGGGCGATCTGAGCGAAGCCGGCGGCTGGTATTCGGTCAACGCCGTGCATGACGAAACCGATGGCATCAATGCGTATCTGGACACCAGCTCCAGTGCCTACGATCCGGACCGCGACGGTTACCGCAACGATTCGCTGAGCGCGCAGGGCGGCTGGCGCTTCAATCGGCAGTGGGATGCGGACATGCACGCCCTGCGCGCGCAGAGCCGCAACGAATACGACGGCTCGGCTTTCGGCGGCAATCTGTCCAAGGGCGTGCAGCAGGCCGTGGGCGGGCGCGTGCGCTATGCGCTCAGCGATGCGCTGACCTTCACCGCCAGCCTGGGCAGCAGCGCCGATTTCAGCGACGCGTATTACGAGGGTGCGTACCTGTCGACCTACGACACGCGCCGCAAGCAGGGCTCGCTGCAGGCCGATGTCAACACCGGGCCGGGCCTGCTCACGGTCGGTTTCGACTGGCAGCGCGACGCCATCGCCAGCAGCGACACCTACGAGGCCGATAGCCGCATCGACCGCGCCGCGTTTGCGCA
Organism: Xanthomonas sp. AC360; assembly: GCF_979258225.1. Lineage (NCBI taxonomy): Bacteria > Pseudomonadati > Pseudomonadota > Gammaproteobacteria > Lysobacterales > Lysobacteraceae > Xanthomonas > Xanthomonas sp. AC360. Next base: position 5,181,215 of record NZ_OZ409846.1, on the reverse strand, counting down.
GTGGCAGCAGAGCTTCGGCAGCCAGTCGTTGCAGGCCAGCCTGCGTCGCAACGACAACAGCCAGTTCGGTGGCAAGACCACCGGTAGCCTGTTGTGGGGCTGGGACTTCGCCGAGCATTTGCGCGTGACCGCCAGCTACGGCACTGCGTTCAAGGCGCCCACCTTCAACGAGTTGTACTACCCGGATTACGGCAATCCGTTGCTGGGGCCGGAGACCTCCAAGAGCGCCGAGCTCGGGCTGCGTGGCAGCTACGACTGGGGCACCTGGACGCTCAATGCCTTCCAGACCCGCATCGACGATCTGATCGCCTACGATGCCTCGCTGGTGGATGCCACCCATCCGTTCGGGCAGCCGAACAACATCGACCAGGCGCGCATTCGCGGTGTGGAAGCCGGCTACGACACCCAGCTGGCTGGCTGGACCGTGCGCAGCGCGCTGACCTGGCTGCAGCCTCAGGCCGATGGCGAGGTCAATCACGGCAACTGGTTGCCGCGGCGCGCGCGGCAGAGCGGGCGCATCGATGCCGACCGCAGCTTCGGTGCCTTCAGCATCGGCGCCAGCCTGTTCGGGTCCGGCAAGCGTTACGACGATCTGGCCAACACCGAGCGGCTGGCCGGCTACGGCCTGCTGGATCTGCGCGTGAGCTATGCGATCGACGCGGACTGGAAAGTGCAGTTCACCGCAAACAATGTCTTCGACCGCCAGTACGAGACCGCACGCTGGTATGCGCAGCCGGGGCGCAATTATCTGCTCACCTTCCGCTACCAGGCGGCGCAGTAACGCGCGGGCAGCCGATGGCATGTGCGATGGCGGGATGCATGCGGCCGATAGCGACCGGCCGCAGCATCGCGCAACTCTTCGCACTGGCGGCAGTGCGTCGCTCCAACGCACCACTGAGCAAACGGCTGCAGCCGGGCCGTCAGTGACCCGGCAGCATCAGCAGCAATGTGCCACTCGTACACTGCAGCATCTCCCGTTTGCCTGTCTCCACTGCTAGCGCATCTGCGTCTGTACTCGAAGGAACACCGATGACCCCGCTCTCCCGTCCCGCCGAACGTGCTGTCTTCATCAGCTTGATGCTGGTGATGACTGCCACCCGCTTCCATCACGTCAGCGACTGGCTGCATCTGCCGGATGCGTCGATGGCGGTGTTCTTTCTGGGCGGTCTGGCAGTGCGACGGCATGCGTTTTTTGTCGCCCTGCTGGTGTTGTCGGTGGTGATTGATTGGGCCGCGGTCACGGTGGCCGGTGTCAGCGACTTCTGCATCACCGCCGCCTACGCGGCGCTGCCGCTGGCGTACGGGGTGCTGTGGTACGCCGGCCGGGCTTATCACGCGCGCCTTCGCCCGGATGCGAGGTCGATGTGTATTGCGTGGGCGCTGGGCACCTTGGCTGCTGTGGTGTCGTTCCTGATTTCCAATGGCGCGTTCTACTGGTGGGGCGGGCGCTATGCCGAGCCGCATTGGGCGCAGTATCTGCAGCGCGCAGCGCAGTGGGGCCCGTTGTTCGTGCGCACCACCGCGCTGTATCTGATGGTTGCGCTTGCCGGTACTTGGTGTGTATTGCGCTGGCGTACCGCGCGCACTGCGGCGCCGTTATCGGCCCCGCTGGAGCGGTCATGACGGTTGCACGGCAAACGCGCACGCCGGCACGCGCGCCACTGCAAGGCACCGCCGCATGGATGTGCGGTAGCGCGCTGGTGCTGTTGATGGTGTGCACGCGCGGCGAGCATTTCGCCAGCGTGGATGCATTGCCCAGCGCATCCTGGGCGGTGTTTTTTCTGGCCGGTGCCTTGCTGCGCACGCGGTGGATGCTGCCGCTGCTGTTCGGGGTGGCGTCTGCGCTGGATCTGATCGGCCTGGTCTCCGGCAGCATCAGCGATTGGTGTCTGTCGCCGGCCTATTGGGCGCTGGCGTTGGCGTATGCGGCATTGTGGTTGGGTGGGCGCGTGTATGCCTTGCAGCTGCACCGCGACGTGTGGCGCGATGCGGCCCGCCTGCTGTGCGCAGTGCTACTCAGCGGCAGCCTGGCGTATCTGCTCTCCAAGGGCGGCTTCTACTTCTTGTCCGGCCGTTATCCGCAGGCCACGCTGGGCGGGTTTCTCTCGCGCGTGCCTGACTATTACCCGCACGCACTCGGCACGCTGGCAGGCTATGTCGGCGTCGCTTTCGCGCTGCTGGCTGTACTGCGTGGCATCGCCACACGTCACCCGATTGGAGCAAGCGCATGAGCACACCCGAACACGACGACGCGCATTACCGCGAACGCGCGCAGCGCAGGAAGGAGTTGGTGGACCGACGCATCGCACGCGCGGTCATCGACCGTGGCGTGCTGCTGGTCAATACCGGTAATGGCAAGGGCAAGAGTTCGTCCGGTTTCGGCATGCTGGCGCGTTCGCTCGGGCATGGCCTGTACTGCGGCGTGGTGCAATTCATCAAGGGCACGTTTTCCACCGGCGAAGAAGCGTTTTTCCGCCGCTTTCCGGATCTGCTCGACTACCACGTGATGGGCGAAGGCTTTACCTGGGAAACCCAGGACCGTGCACTCGATATCGCCGCTGCGCAGGCCGCCTGGCAACTGGCGCGTGGCATGCTGGCCGACCCGCGCTACGACTTCGTGCTGCTGGACGAACTCAATATCGCCTTGGTCAAGGACTACATCGCGCTGGACGAGGTGCTCGCGGCGGTCGCCGCGCGTCCGCCCGGACAGCATGTGGTGATCACCGGGCGCGGTGCGCCGGCCGGGTTGATCGAGGTCGCCGACACCGTCACCGAGATGCGCCTGATCAAGCATGCCTTCAACGCCGGCATCAAGGCGCAGCTCGGCATCGAGTTGTAGACATGACCACGCGCGTGCAATTGCCTGCAGCTGCATCGGCGTGCGTCCTGTCATGACGCAGGGACGCCCACCATGGCGCTGGTGATTGCCACGGCCGCCGTGCTGCTGGATCTGCTGCTGGGCGAACCGCGGCGCGCGCATCCGCTGGTGCTGTTCGGCCACTGGGCGCAGCGCGTGGAAGCACGCCTGTACCGCGATCGTCGCGGTGCAGGCGTGCTGGCCTGGTGCACGACGGTGGTGCCATGGACGCTCCTGGCAGCCGCGTTGCAAGCGCTGCTGTGGTGGTGGTCGGCGTGGGCGGCAACTGTCTTTGCCGCCGTCATGCTGTACCTGGCGCTGGGATTGCGCAGCCTGGGCGAACATGCGCAGCCGGTGATCGACGCATTGCAGGCCGACGACCTGGCAGCGGCGCGCACTGCCGTGGGCCGCATCGTCAGCCGCGACACCGCCGCGCTCGATGCCACGCAGGTTGCCGCCGCAGCGACCGAGTCGGTGCTCGAAAACGGCAGCGATGCGGTGTTTGCCGCGCTGTTTTGGGGTGTGCTGCTCGGCGCGCCGGGTGCGGTGCTGTATCGGCTGTCCAATACGCTGGATGCGATGTGGGGCTATCGCACGCCGCGCTACACCAACTTCGGCTGCGCTGCGGCGCGTATCGACGATGTGCTCAATTGGCTGCCCGCGCGGCTCACCGCCGTGACGTACGCGCTGCTCGGCCGCAGCCGTACCGGCATGCGCTGCGCCTGGCAGCAGGGGCGCGGCTGGAAGAGCCCCAACGCCGGCCCGGTGATGGCGGCCGGTGCCGGCGCGCTGCAGGTGCAACTGGGTGGGCCAGCGCCGTACCACGGCCACTGGCAGACACGGCCGCAGCTGGGCGAGGGCCTGCCGGCCAGCGCCGGCAGTGTGCGCCGCGCGCTGCTGCTGGTGCGTTGCGGGGTGCTGCTGTGGTTGTTGCTCGGTGCACTGGCGTTGGCGCTGGTGACGCCATGACCGGCCACAACTCCCTTGCGCGCAGGCGCTGCGTCGACCATCGGCAATCTCTGTGCAGTCACGCACCATCTCGTGGAGTCGCTCATGCTTGAACACGGAGGCCGGTTGCGCCGCGCCGCGCAGACCTACGGGATCGCGCTGTCGCACTGGCTGGATCTGTCTACCGGGGTGAGCCCGTTTGCCTGGCCCGTGCCTGCCATCCCGGAGCAAGCGTGGCAGCGCCTGCCGGAAGACGACGATGGTCTGGCCGAGAGCGCCGCGGCTTACTACGGCGCGCCGCACGTATTGCCGGTCGCCGGTTCGCAGGCGGCGATTCAGGCCTTGCCGCTGTTGCGCAGCCGCAGCCGGGTGGGCGTGCTGGCACCGGGGTATGCCGAACATACACACGCGTGGCGACGCGCCGGCCACACCGTCGTGCCGCTGCCGGCGGGGCCGTTGCTGCAGACGGCGGAGACCTTCGATGTGGTGGTGCTGATCCATCCCAATAACCCAGGCGCAGAGACCTTCGATCGCGAAGTGCTGTTGCAGCTGCATGCACGTCTGGCGGCACGCGGCGGTTGGTTGGTGATCGACGAAGCCTTCATGGATGCCACGCCGCACGACAGCGTGTGCGCGCAGACCCCGCAGCCGGGCTTGATCGTGCTGCGCTCGGTCGGCAAGTTCTTCGGCATGGCCGGCGCGCGGGCCGGGTTTGTGTGCGCGCAGCCGCAGCTACTGGATGCACTGCGCGAGCAGTTGGGGCCATGGACGGTGAGCGGCCCCACCCGCTGGGCGTTGCAGCAGGCGTTGGCAGATATCCACTGGCACGCGCAGGCCCGCGAACGCCTGCACGCGGCATCGCAGCGGCTTGCGCAGCTGTTGCGCAGCCACGCGATCGCACCCACCGCAGGCAGTGCGTTTTTCCAATGGTGTCGGCGCGACGATGCGGCGGTGTTGCATGCGGCGCTGGCGCAACGCGGCATCCTGACCCGCCTGTTCGATACCCCGGCCAGCCTGCGCTTCGGCCTGCCGCCCGATGCAGCCGCCGAAGCACGCCTGGATGCGGCACTGGGCGAGGTGTTGGCGTGAACGCACGCGTGTTGATGGTGCAGGGCTGCACCTCCGATGCCGGCAAGAGCACGCTGGTGGCCGCGCTATGCCGCTGGCTGCATCGCCAGGGCGTGGCGGTGGCGCCGTTCAAGCCGCAGAACATGGCGCTGAACTCGGCAGTCACCGTCGATGGTGGCGAGATCGGCCGCGCGCAAGCGGTGCAGGCGCAAGCCTGCGGACTAGAGCCGCACACCGACTTCAACCCGGTATTGCTCAAACCCAATAGCGACACCGGCGCGCAGGTGATCGTGCATGGGCACCCGGTCGCCACGCTGGATGCGGTGGGCTACCACGCTTACAAGGCCACCGCGCTTGCCGCGGTGTTGGCCTCGCACGCACGGCTGGTCGAGCGTTTCGAGGTGGTGCTGGTGGAAGGCGCCGGCAGCCCGGCGGAGATCAATCTGCGTGCCAACGATATCGCCAACATGGGCTATGCCGAGGCAGTGGATTGCGCAGTGATACTGATTGCCGACATCGACCGTGGCGGCGTGTTCGCGCATCTGGTCGGCACCTTGGCCTTGCTGTCGGAGAGCGAACGCTCACGCGTTGTCGGGTTTGTCATCAACCGCTTTCGTGGCGATCTGGCGCTGTTGCAACCGGGCCTGGACTGGCTGGAACGCGAAACCGGCAAGCCGGTGCTCGGCGTGTTGCCGTATCTGCACGGCCTGCAGCTGGAGGCCGAAGATGCGCTGCCACGGCAGGCGCTGCACAAGCCGCACGCGCAGCTGCGCGTGGTGGTGCCGGTGCTGCCGCGGATCAGCAACCACACCGATTTCGATGCCTTGCTGGCGCATCCGCAGGTGGAGGTGCAACTCGTCGGTCCGGGCCAGATGCCACCGCCCTGCGACCTGATCGTGCTGCCGGGTAGCAAGGCGACGCGCCAGGATCTGCAGTGGCTGCGCACGCATGGCTGGGACACCGCCATCGCACGCCATCTGCGTTATGGCGGCAAGCTGCTCGGGATCTGCGGCGGTCTGCAGATGCTGGGCGAGCAGATCCACGACCCCGATGGCATCGAAGGTCCGGCCGGCAGCAGTGCCGGGTTGGGCTGGCTGGCACTGGACACGCAGCTGCACGCGCACAAGCAATTGCACCGCGTACACGGGCGGCTGGCGCTGGGAGATGCGGCTGCCAGTGGCTACGAAATTCACTGCGGTCTCAGCACCGGCGCTGCGTTGGCGCGGCCGTTAGTGCAGCTGGACGATGGCCGCAGCGATGGCGCCATTTCCGACGACGGCCAGGTGCTGGGCACCTATCTGCACGGCATCTTCGATCACCCGCAGGCACTGGCCGCGTTACTCGCATGGGCCGGCCTGGCGCAGGCAAAGCCGCTGGATCTGGCGGCGTTGCGCGAGGCCACGCTCGACCGTCTTGCCGATGCGGTGCACACGTACTTAGACACCGCCGCGCTGACGCGGCTCACCAGCAAGGAGCCGGCATGCGGCATTTGATTCTGGGTGGCGCGCGCTCGGGCAAGAGCGCACTGGCCGAACGCCTCGCCGCCAGCGCGGCCGAGCACGTGTGCTATGTGGCCACCGCGCAGGCATTCGATGACGAAATGCAGCAGCGCATTGCCCATCACCGCAGCCAGCGCCCGTCGCATTGGCAGTGCGTGGAAGAACCCATTGCATTGGCCACCACGCTGCAGGCGTTGGCCGCGGCCGATCGCTGCGTATTGGTCGATTGCCTGACGCTGTGGCTGAGTAACTTGCTGGGCCACCCGGATGCGGGCGCGTTTGCGCGCGAACGCGACGCACTGCTCGCAACGCTGCCGCAGTTGCCCGGGCAGATCGTATTGGTCAGCAATGAAGTGGGGCAGGGCATCGTGCCACTGGGCGAACTCACGCGTCGTTTCGTCGACGAAGCCGGCCGGCTGCATCAGGCATTGGCGCTACAGTGCGAGCGTGTGGTGTTTGTCGTGGCGGGTTTGCCGATGGTGTTGAAGGGAGAACAGCTGTGAGTAGCGACTGGATCTTTGCCGCATGCGCAGTGCCGGATGCGCACGTGCGCGCGGCTGCGCTGGAACGGCAGGAACAACTGACCAAACCGCCCGGCGCGTTGGGCCGGCTGGAGCAACTGGCCGTGCAATTGGCGGCCTGGCAACGCAACGCGCAGCCGACCGTGCAGCGCGTGTGGATTGCGGTGTACGCGGCCGACCATGGCGTTGCCGCCGAGGGCGTGTCGGCGTTTCCGCAGGCGGTCACCGGCGAGATGGTGCGCAATTTCGCACGCGGCGGTGCGGCCATTGCGGTGTTGGCGCGCGAACTCGGTGCGCGTCTGGAAGTTGTGAATCTGGGCGTGGTCAACGACCCCGGCGAGTTGCCGCGCGTGCGTCGCGCCTGGATCGCACCCTCCAGCGCCAACATCTGCGAGCAACCGGCGATGACGCCCAGCCAGTTGCGCGACGCGCTGGCCGCCGGTGCGGAGAGCATCGCGCAGGCCAAAAGTTGCGACACGCAGTTGTTTGTCGGCGGCGAAATGGGCATCGGCAACACCACCGCTGCTGCCGCGTTGGGCTGCGCGCTGTTGTCGCAGTTTCCGCAGGCGATGGCCGGCGCCGGCACCGGCCTGGATGCCGAAGGCATCGCGCACAAGGCAACGGTGATCAGCCGCGCATTGGCCTTGCACGCCGACGCCACCACGCCGCTGGAACGGTTGCGCCGGCTCGGCGGGTTCGAGATCGCCGCCCTGGTCGGCGCGTATATCGCTGCCGCGCAGGCCGGCATTCCGGTGCTGGTAGATGGCTTCATCACCACCGCTGCGGCGCTGGTGGCCACCCGTCTGAATCCCGGCGTGCGCGAATGGCTGTTGTTCGGACACCGCTCACAGGAGCGCGGCCACGCCGCCTTGCTACGCGCCCTGGATGCCGAGCCGTTGCTGCAACTGGACCTGCGCCTGGGCGAAGCCAGCGGCGCAGCGGTGGCGATTCCCTTGCTGCGCAGCGCCTGCGCCTTGCACAACGGCATGGCCACCTTTGCCGAAGCCGGAGTGTCCGACGCATGAGCACGCAGATCACCTTGCTGCGGCACGGCGACACCGGGCAGCGCAGCTATCGCGGCCAGCTCGACGACCCGCTCACCGAGCTGGGTTGGCAGCAATTGCTTGCAGCCACCGCCGAGGGCGAATGGGAGGTGGTGGTGTCGTCCACCTTGCAGCGCTGCGCAGCCTTCGCTACCGAACTGGCCGACGCGCGCGGCTTGCCGCTGCAGCTGGACGCACGGCTGCGCGAATATCACTTTGGCCGCTGGCAGGGCGTGCCGGTGGCCGAGATCGATCGCGACGAAGGCGAAGCGCTCGGCCGCTTCTGGGCCGACCCGCTGCGCTACCCGCCGCCGCAGGCAGAACCGTTCGAGGCGTTCTGTGCGCGGCTCGCCGCGGCGTTGGATGCGGTGGTCGCCACCTGCCCGGCGCGCCGCGTGCTGGTGGTCACCCATGGCGGTGCCATCCGTGCAGTGCAGTGCATGGTGGCCGGCAACGGGTTCGGCCGCATGACCGAGCTGGCGGTGCCGCACGCCTCGCTGCATCCGCTGGCCTGGCCACCGGCCAACGGCGTTGCCGCAGCGCTGCCATCGGTGCCGGCAGCAGCACCGCAGTCTGCGCACGACGCCGGATGATCGATGGGCTGCTCGCGGCGATCGGCTTCCTGACCCGCATTCCGGTGCCCGGTGCGGTGTTCGCCCGGCCGGGCGTGCAGACACGTTCGTTGCCGTGGTATCCGGCGGTCGGCCTGCTGCTCGGTGCGCTGCTGTGTGGCCTGGCGTGGTGCCTGCGCGATGTCGCGCCATTGCTGGGCGCGGCATTGCTGTTGAGCGCATGGACCTGGCTGACCGGCGCCCTGCACCTGGACGGGCTGGCCGACATGGCCGACGCCTGGGTCGGCGGCATGGGCGACCGCGCACGCACCCTGGCGATCATGAAAGACCCCACCAGCGGACCGATGGCAGTGACCGCCGTGGTGCTGGTCTTGCTGCTCAAATGCGCCGCACTGGCCACATTGCTGCCGCACGCACCGGGTGCGCTGTGGCTGGCGCCATTGCTGGCACGTGCCGCGGTGGTGGCGGCGTTCTTGACCACGCCGTACGTGCGCGCTGGCGGCCTGGGCAGCGCGCTGGTCGCCGCACCACGCACAAGCTTGTGGCTGGCGTTGACACTGGCGACCGTGGTCTGCATCGCTGCCGGTATGGCGATCGCGGCTCTGTGCCTCGGCACTGCTGCACTGATCTTCGTTCTATGGCGCCGCGCCTGCATGCAGCGCCTGGACGGCATGACGGGCGATACCTGCGGCGCGCTGGTGGAACTGACCGAAACCGCAGTGCTGGTGATGCTGGCGGTGTGGCTGGGCTGAGCCGCACGCTGTCCAATGGGTGCAACATTCCGCAAGATCGGGACCGCGCCGGCACGCGATGCAGACGATGCTGATGCCGTCACCAGGGAGCCAACACCATGCATGCAGCAGACTCAGCAGTTAGCAGTTGGCAACGCGGCGTGGAGCGCGTCATCGCGCATCTGCAGGCCAGCATTCGCAGCGGCGCCGCATTGCCGGATTTGGCCGAATTGGCAGGCATCGCGCACCAGTCGCCGTATCACTTCCATCGGGTCTATCGCGCCCTGACCGGTGAGACCGTGGGCCACACGGTGGCACGCTTGCGGTTGAGTCAAGCCCTGCATTTATTGGGCAGCGACGATGCGTCGGTGACCGAGGTCGCGCTCGCAGTCGGCTACCAGACACCGCAGGCGCTGGCGCGTGCCTGCCGCAGCGCACTGCAGGCCAGTCCCACCGTCTTGCGCTCGGCGCCCGCATTGCGTGCCAGCAAGCTGCAGCAGTTATCGACGCCGGCAACGTTGGCAAACAGCCCGTCAGCACCGCTGCAGGTTAGCGTGCAGACGCTGGAGCCATTCGAATTGGTGGTGCTACGCAAGCGCGGCGCGTTCGACGACCTGGATCGCGGCTTCGGCCGGATTGTGGCCTGGGCGGCGCGCGCCGGCATCGTCGACAGCCTGCAGTGTCTGGTGGGATTGCCGCTGAGCGATCACCGCGACGTTCCGGCGCACGCGCATCTGTTCGAATGCGGTGTGGGCTTCGACGCAGTGGCCATGCCAGCAGCGCCGTTGCAGTTGCGCCGTCTTGATGGCGGACCGCACGCTGTCCTGCGCCACGTGGGTTCGTATGCCGCGCTGGAAGATGCGCTGGACCAACTATTGGCTGCCTGGCTGCCCGGCAGCGGCTACCTGCTGCGCGATGCGCCGCTGCATTACCTGTATCTGGACGATCCGGAAGAAACACCCGAAGCGATTCTGCGCGCCGATATTCGGGTGCCGGTGGCAGCGATCGAAAAGCGTGGTTGAAGTGACGGACGCAGTGCCGCACGCGTAGCTGAGTTGCAGAGCGATTTTGCAAGCTGTTGCTTTCGCGCGAAACATCTGCACGCGCAGGGCCGACATGCTCGCTGAGTTGCTTTCAGAGCGGCCAACAAAACGTAGCGAGCAGTCGTCAGATTGTTATGGACGGTGCGGAGGAACCGGAGTGTAAGCGTGGTCCATGCTGCACCGAGCATCGGTCGCGCCCGCCTGGCGGTGAGCACAGTCCTTTTGTTAGCTGCTCTCAGTCGATCGCCGGCAAAAACACCTTCTGCGGCGGCGGATGCATCAAAAATTGCTGGTGCGAGATATTCCACGCGTAAGCGCCTGCCAGCGGAAATGCCAGGCAGTCGCCCGGGGCCAGTGCGGCGACGGGTTGGTTGCGCGCCAGGACGTCCTTGGGCGTGCAGAGCTGGCCGACCAAGGTCACCGGTGTGTCGCTGATGACCGGCGCGTGCGTCCCGCGCAGCACGCGGAAGGGGTGGTCGTGCGCCTGCGCGGCCGGTGTGCGGAAGTGATGGGTGCCGCCGCGGGCGATTGCGAACCAGGCGCCGTGGCTGCGTTTGAGGTCCAGGACCTCCATCAAATACCAACCGCAGGTGGCGCTGACGTAGCGGCCCGGTTCCAGGCGCAGGCGCAGCGCGCTGCCGTGTTCGTGCAGCAACGCGGGCAGCCCGGCGCAGAAACCGGCCCAGTCGAAGGAGGACTCCGGCGCCAGATAATCCACGCCGAAGCCGCCGCCTGCATTGACCCGCAACGGCCCGAGCGCATAGGTCTGCCGCCATTGCTGCACGGTGCGCAAGTACGCAGCAACCAGATGCAGTTGCGCGCCGGCATCGCGTTGATGCGACATCAGATGGAAATGAAAGCCCTCCAGTCGCAGCGACGGGCTGGCGCGCAGCAGCTGCATGGCGGCGTCCAGATCCTGCGGGTCCAGGCCGAATGGCGAGGGCTGCCCGCCCATCATCAACCGCGTGCTCTGTGCGCCGGGCACGGCGATGTTCATGCGCAGAAACACCGGGACGCAGCGGCCAGCGTGTGCCGCAATCGCAGCCAGCCGTTGCAGTTCGCCGATGCTTTCCACGTGCACGGTGCAGTCGGGCAGGGCAGCGGCCTGGGCCAGCTCGCTGTCGAGTTTTCCTGGCCCGCCGAACAGCAGCGCTGCCTGCGGTTGCTGCGCATGCAGCCAGGCCAGTTCGCCACCGGACGCGGCTTCGAAGCCATCCACATGCGGCGCCAGCGTCTGCAGAATCTTCGGCTCTGCATTGGCTTTTGCCGCATAGAACAGCTCGCACTGCGCCGGCAGCTGCGCGCGCATCCAGGCCGCATGCGCGTGCAGTGCGGCCAGATCGTACAGGTACGCGCAGAGCGGGCCATCGCTGCTCGCCCGTAGCAGCGGCAGCGCGTGGATCACTGCGGCGGTGTCGATGCGCAGGCTCATGCGGCCACCTGCCGTGCGGTGGCGATGTGTGCAATCGGGTTGGGTAATGGGGTGTAGTCGGACTGACGGTCGGCCCGTTGCAGCAGGCGCGTGCCGAGATTGTTCTTGCCAGGCAGCGGGGCGCCGTCGATCAGGCCTTGCAGCGCCGGCTGCGCGCCGTAGCGTTGTTGCCAGCGTGCGGCGAGCTCGCCCACGCACTGCCACAACCGCACTTCCAGCACGCCATCGCCCTCGGTCAGATGGAAGATGGCTTCCGCCAGATTGTTCACCAGCGCGCAGTAGGCAACGCGGTTCCAGCCTTGTTCCGGCGTGTAATACAGCGATTGCCGTGCACGTTCGCCCACACCCTGCAAGCGGCTTTCCGGCCAATGGTGGGCCAGCAGCTTGGTGCCTTCTAGATCGCGAATCCACACGCGCGTCGGCCAGCCGTCGGCAAAGCCGATCACGGTGTTCTGCAGATGCGGTTCCAGCGCGATGCCATGCTGGAACAGCGCGCTCCACACGCCATCCAGCAACAGGGCTGCATAGGCGCGGAACCACAGCAGCGTGGCGGTGTGGCGGTCCATCTGTGCGCTGCTCAGCGCCTGCAAGCGCTGGGCACACACGCTGTTGCCCTGCGCATCACAAGTAAACAGGGCGGCGGCCACCTGCGGCTGCCAACGTGCGCGTTGCGCAGCCGGTATGGTCTTGCGATACAGGATGCCGAAACTTTCGGACAACGCACGTGCGGCTTGCGGGTCGGCATCGTGCAGGGCGCGGTCGATCTGCGCGACATCCAGCGACGTGGCGGCAGGCTCCAGCATCACGTCGAAACCCGGGACCTGCGCCGCCAGTGCCTGCCAGCTGGGCGCCAGCAGGTCGGTCAGGGCGACCGCACTTTCCAGCTCGTACCACGCATTCTTGCGGACGCAATTGGTCAGCCGCACATGCACCGAGCACTTGAGAAAGTAATCCAGCTGCGGGTGATACAGCGTCCGCACCGACGAGGTGGGCCGTAGTGCGTCGCCGTGCAGGCCGACCGGCGTGATCCATCCGCGCGCTTGCAAGGTGCGCAGTAACGGGTCGTCGAGCAGGCGTTGCGCCTCCCACGGATGGCAGGGGTAGAGATCGTCGCTGCCGGACAGCTGCCTCAGGCTGGCGCGCACGTCCTTGCCTTGCACGCGCAGCAGGCGTGGGTCGATACGGAACCAGAACAACTGAAATGCCGCACGCGCTTCCGGTGCGCAGGCGAGCACGTGGTCGAGTGCCACGCCTTCGCGGCTTTTCGGTGTGGGATGCAGCGCGTGGCCCCACAGCATCGATTGCTCGGCATCGATCATCACATCGCCGGTAGGTGCAGTGCGGTGCGCCTGGCGCAACATCGCCGCGGTGATCGCCACGCTGTTGGCGCTTTGCGCAAGCAGCTCCGGGTTGACCGCCTGCGTGCTGCCCAGCGATTGCAGCAGGCAGCGCGCCAACGCATGCGCGTCCAGCGCGTGCCACGGTTGGCCGGCACTTTTGAGAAACGGTGTGGACGCGAAGCGGCAGCGTCCCAAACGGTCTGCGTAGGCAATGCGCACGCACACCGCGCCGCTATCGCCCAGGTCGATGCGCAGCCAACGTTGCTCGGCCATGCGCGGCCCGGGGCGATCCAGCCCGCGGTAATCGAAATCGGCTGCGCGTTGCGGGATGGCGAACTCGCGCAGATAGCAGTTCAACCAGCAACTGCAGGCCTGTGCATCGGCCATGCTGTCGTACCAGGGGTCATGCATCGTGTGCAGCGACATCGGCAGTTCTCCTCGAAGGAAAGCGCACCGCAACGGTGAGCGCAGCGCCAGCCGCAGCCACTGCAGCGGCCAGGAAAGGAAGTGCGGGGCCGGCGGCCTGGGCCAGCGCACCCGCCGCAGCGCCAGCGGCCACGCCGGCCCACTTGCCGCAGGCATCGAAACGGCCGAACAGGCGGCCGGCGCCGTGGCCGCTGGCGACCAGCGCCAGGCTGCGATTGAGCCCGCGCAGGCCGAACAACATGCCGATGCCGAACAGTAGCCGCGCCACCGCCAGCGCGACGGCGTCGTGCAACAGCGCCTGCCACAGGCAGGCCAGCGCAAACAGCAGCAGCCCCGGGATCAGCCATGCCTCGCCATCGCCGCGGCGCCACCACGGCAACACGATCAGATAGACCAGATGCGGCAGGCTGTAGAGCAGGCCCGCAAGCGCGTCGTGACCGGCACCGCGTGCAAGCGCATAGGGAATGAAGTACGGGAAGGTCACCACCATCGCGAAGCAGAACAGAAACTGCGCGAGCAACAAGGCCGGCCACAACGATGCTGTGGCGGCCAACGGGCGTGTTGCAGGTTCGGTAGCTGATGACGTCGTCGCAGATGCGCGTGGACGGGCGGTGGGTTGATCCGCCGGCAACCGCCAGGTCAATGCAAAGGCAAGCAATGGCAGCAACGCGAGCGCGCGGTAGAGCGACTGCGCCGGACCCAAGGCAAGCGCCAGCCCCAGCAACGCCGGTGCGCTGACCATTGCCAGCCGCGCCGAATACTGCGTCCAGTCCAGTGCGCGCGCCAAGGGGCCGGCCTGCGGTTGGCTGGCCAGATACGCGTTGGCCGCCGCCAGCGAGCCGCCGCAGGTGCCTTGCACGATCAGGCCGACCACCAGCCAGCTCAGCGAGGGTGCGAAGCCGGCAATCGCAAAGCCCAATGCCAGCCCCAGTTGCGCGCGCAGCAACGAGCGTTTGCGTCCGTAGCGATCCGCCAGTCGCCCCCAGGTGCTCGCCGTCAACGCAGTGCACAAGGTGGGCAACACATACAGCACGCCGCTCCAGCCCACCGCCGCGGTGGGCGCCAGTTCGGCCAGAACCTGGGGCAGAAACAGTGGCATGCCCAGGGCGGTGAAGGCCGCCAGATAGTGGGCCGCCAGCACCGGGGCGAGGATGCGTTTCATCGCTGACCACCGGCATGGCGACGCGGCTGCGGCTGTGTGTGCGCAAACGCGTTGCCGAACGGATTGGGTGCGCTGTCGCCGTAGAACTTGTTGATGTCGGTGGCACCGGTGAGCTGCTTGCTGAGCAGGCTGCCGGCGCTGAGCAGGTACTTCACCGGCAACCGTGGTGTGGCCAGCAGGCGCCGCGCGGGTGCAGTGTCGATGCCATCGGCATCCAGCGTTGCCAGCGTCTGCGCAACCTGGTCCTGCAGTTGCGCAGCCAGCGGCGCGCGCAGGGCCGGCTGCCAGTCGGCCAGACCTTCGAGTATCGCCTGCAGATCCAGTTGCAGCACGATGGTGCAGAACATCTGCGCCAGCGCGTGTGTCTCGTCCACCGCGATCCGTGCGTCCTGCAGCGCGCCTAGGGTGTCGATGTCCGGTAGTTGCGTACGCACTTGCGGCATGGCGATCCGCGCGGCGTCGTTGTCCTTCATCAACAGGCGCGTGGGCTGGCCGTGCGCATAAACCAGCACGCTGTTCTGTTGATTGGCTTCCAGCGCTATGCCGTAGCGCAGCCACAGACGCAGATGCACAGCCAGCAACAGTTCGGTGTATTCGCGCCACCAGGTATGCACATCGCCGTGCGCGAACCGGTCGGCCAGATGCAGCGCCAGCGGCCGGCCATCGGGCATCGGTGCGCACAGCGCGGCCACCGGGACCAGCGTGGCGGCGTCCAGCGGCGGATAGCACCGCACCAGATAGGCCAGATGCCGGGTGTCGCCGACATGCCCGCCATGCGACTCGTCGACGAACACGCAACGCCCCTGCAATGCGGGGTCGTGCGCATCGATACGGCGTAGCGCGCGCTCCAGCCAGTGCCCGTCGTACAGCGTGGAAGGTTTGATCAGGCGCAGATTCAATGCGCCCAGCGTGCGCATCGGGATCGGCAGTTTGAGATGCAGGTGCGGATGCAGCAGCGGCACCAGCGTGCGCACCGACAGGGTGGGACGCACCTCCAGCCAGGTCTGCGGTGCGCGCAACGTCCCGGGTGGAAGCGCGAAGCCCGGCTGTTCCAGACGCTCCCAGACCAGCGGATGCACCGGCCAGGCGATATGCGTCGCGGCGAGCGCGGGCGGCAGGCCCAGGGTAGCGAAGTCCGGCCATAACGCCTCTGGCGGCGCGCTGGTGCAACTGGCCAGTGCACGCGGAATCGCCAGCCAACGCAGCGCGAAGGTGGGCGCAAATTCCGGTGCATAGTTGCGCAGTTCGTCTGCGTCCAGGCCGGCCTTGGCGCGTGCGGTGGGGTAGAACGGATGATCGCGGTAGCTGGCCAGCTGGTCGCAGCGGTACGCGCGTTCGGCGGCATCGTCATGCTGCAGCGCCTTGGCCAATGCGGGCGCCTGCGCGGCATACGCCTGTTGCGCAAGACCACGGTGCGCGGCGGCGCACTCGGCTTCGTCGGCATAGGCACGATGCAGCTCCTGAGTCTGCACATCCAGCTCGGCGCTCATGCGTTGCAGCCATGCGCGCGCGCCCTGTTCGACATACGCAGCGTCGGAACGTTGCACGATCCAGCGATCGCCGCAGGCGCTGATGTCCTGCAGCACGCCGTGGCGATGGATCGGCAACCACAGCGTGCCGTTGGGCAGATGCGCGATGCGCCACCAGCCGTCCACCGGGCTGGGGTCGGGCCACGCGGCCAATACGCTTGCGTCGGGCGTGGCTGGCGTGCCACGGCTGACGATCGCGCGCAGGTCCTCGCGCAGGCAGGCATCGATGATGCGGGTGGCGATGTAGCGCTGGTCGGCGGTGCTGCTCATGTGCGCACCTGCGCGTTGTCGATGCGCCAGTGCAGGCCCGCTTCGGCATGCACCACGGCCTGTTGCAGCGCCTGTGCATCGCTGGCTACGGCGCTCAACACGCCCAGGTAATCCTTGTTGGAATGGCTCAGCTGGATGCGCTCGCCCGGTGCACGCATGCGCCGGTACTGCACGTCGCTGTGCGCATCGTGATGACGGCGGTCTTCGCTGGCGGTGACCAGCTCGCCGTCGCGCTCGGCCACGTAATAGCGCAGCAAGGCATGCGCGCGGTCGCTGCGCAGCTGCGGCAACGGTTGGCCAAGATGCGGCGCCAGCGCGGCGTTGAACCATTGCCCGCCAAACATGCCGTCGAGCAGAAATTCGCGGCGGTCGCCGATGCTGCGGTAGTTGATTTCCACCAGCACCGGACCATCGGCGGTGAGGATGAATTCGCTATGGCATAGACCGAATCCGACGCCGAAGGCGCGCAGCTGCTGCAGTGCCTGCCCAATCACCGGGGTCTGTACATGCGCATCCCACTGCGCTTCGCATTCGACGAAATGCGGCGGTGGCGACAGCCGCACCTTGAAACCGCCGATGGCGTGCAGCGTGTGCCCATCGCCCAGCGTTTCCAGCGTGAACAGCGGTCCGTGCAACATGCCTTCCAGCAATACGGTGCGCTGCGGGTGGCGCTGCCACAGATCGTCCAGATAGCTTTGCAATTGCGCAGCATCGGCGCAGTGGCGTACATCCAGGCTGGCCACGCCTTCGCGCGGCTTGGCCACTACCGGCCAGGGGATATCCGTTGGCACTGCGGCGCCCGACGTCAGCGTGCAGAACCACGGGCAGGGCAGGCCGCGTGCACGCAGGCGTTGCCGCATCGCTGCCTTGTTCTTGGCGGCGTAACACACCTGCCAGTCTTTGCCCGGCAGCCCAAAGCCGGCAGCCACCAGCGCGGTGCTGGTCTGCAGATGATCGCTATTGCTGAAGACCGCGCGCGGCGCAATGCCGGCGTCATGCAGAACATCCAGCACGCCCAGCGGATTGAAGACATCGCATTCGATCACCCGCTGCGGCGCCTGTGCAGGGTGGTCGCGGAAATGGGCCAGGTGATCGAGGCGATGGTCGGTCAGCAACCACACCGGAACGCCTTGCGCGTGCGCGGCCGGCAAAAAGCCGTCGGTGATGGCCGGGTGGCAGACATGGGTGAGGATCACCAACGGTGCAGCGGATGTTGCAGTCATGGCAGTTCTCGTTCGACAGGGCGGTGGGAAAACCGGTACTGAAACGGGCTGCCTGGCGCCATGATCGGCGTTGGGTGGCCTGCGATGCAGTGATCGCAATGCCGCGTGCTGCGGCGCTGATGCGTGCTTCGTGCACGCAGTGTTTCTGGCGGCGGCTACAGCGGGATCGCCGTTGCCGTCGTGGGCGACTGATGCCCCTGTACATCGGTCGTGTGGTGCTGCTGCTGCGTGCAGCGTGACGCTGATAAAACGGTGCAACCCTCGATCAGGTGCGCGTGGCGGCGACGAACAACTACGCGAGTAGCGCTTGCTTTTTGCTATCGCCCACCGCGCGTATTGCAGTTAGAACGTGTACTCCAGACCTGCAGTGAACGTGCGTGCGGGTGCGGCCTGACGGCCCCATGGGCTGGTGTCCACGCCGCGGAACCAGTACTGCCGGTCGAACAGATTGTTGATCGCCAGCGACGCGCTGAATTTTTGTCCATCGCGTTCGAACAAGGTATGGCTCACCTGCGTGTTCCAGACCATGTAGGCGGGCAACTGGCCCACCGAGGCGATGGCGTTCTCCTGCACCGTGTTGGCCGCATCGCTGAAGGCCTTGCTGAAGTAGTAGCCGGAGAGCGCGACAGTGGTATGACCGAGCGCGTAGTTGCCGCCCAGGGTGATCTGGTTGCGCGAGGTGTAGGGCACACGGAAACCGCGGAACGCCCCCGATTCCTGGCTGGCATCCAGGTACGCGTAGCCTGCGTTGAGGGTGAGCGCACGCAGCTGTTCCGGGCTCCATTGCAGCTCCACCTCGCCACCTTGATGGCGGGTCTTGCCCAGGTTGCGGAACACGCGGGTGGTGTTGTCCAGCTGGATCTGTTGATCGAAGTCGATCAGGTAGCCACCAACCTGGATGCGGGTACGGTCATTGGGTTGATAGCGTGTGCCGGCTTCGTAATTCCACGCAAGCTCGGCATCCAGATTGTTGCCGAAGATGATCTGGGTGACCTGCGGCGCGCGCATCGAGCGCTGCCCGTCCGCATAGAAGAACCATTGCGCGTTGGCCTGGAAACCGACCGTCAGGCCGGGCAGCACGTCGCGAGTCTGGTTGAGCGTGCTCACCCCGGTGGTGCGGTTGAAATAGCGCGAATCCAGGCGCTCGTAGCGCAATCCGGGGGTGATAGTGATGCGCTCGTCCGGCAGCGTGATCGCATTGCTGACATAGGCAGCCAACGCACGGTCTTCGAACTGCCAATCGCGCACGCTGGTGAACAGGCCATCGCGCAAGCGCAGGTTGCCAACCAGAAAATCGATGTCCTCGCGGACCGCGCGCACGCCGGCGGTCCACTGCTGACGCACGCCGCCGGCCTCGCCCATGCTCCAGTTCAGCCGTGGCTCGCTGCCCACCACGCGGAAGTCGCGCGGCGCGGTCTGGCGCAGTTGCGGCGGCAGGTCCGAGCGCCAGGTTTCGGTGGCGGCCTGACGCATGCCGACGATGAAATTGCGGCTGCTGCGCGCGCTGAAATTGGTCCAGGACAACCGAACATCCTGCAGCGGCCCCCAATCGCCCAAGAGTTGCTCATAGCTCAACGATGCACGCGTGGTGCGCCCGTTGAAGCTATCCAGCGGGCGCGTGGACTGGCGCGGGTCGCGCCGATAATCGTCCGGGCTGAGCGCACCGGCCAGATCCATGTCCACCAGATACCGCTGCACGCTGGCCTTGATTAACTTGGTGTCGTCCAGCCACCACTCCGCACGCACGCGCAGATTGCTGATGTCGGTATCGCTATGTGCGCGCCAATATTCGCCCCAGGTGCGATTGGCATCGACCTGCACGCCGAAATTGTCGGTGAGATAGCCGCCGCTGCTCAGCGCGCTGTCCTGCAGAAACTGGCCCTGGCCACCGGCAGTGACCTTGTGCGCCAGCGTGGTGCTCCAATCGCTGGGAATCTCCTTGCTGACCAGATTGATCACCCCGCCCACATTGTTCGGCCCGTACTGCACGGCCGCGCCGCCGCGCACGATGTCGATGCGATCGATCTGATTCAGACCCACCGGAAACAACGACAAGCTGGTCTGCCCATACGGCGCCAGCGCCAGCGGGATGCCGTCTTCGAGCACCTGCACGCGGCCGCTGCGGCTTTCGTACAGGCCGCGCAACATGATCTGCGGCAGTGCGCCGGTGCCGGTTTCGTCGAAGATCTTGATGCCCGGCACACGTTGCAGTGCATCGTCGAGCGAACGATTGCCGCCAGTGCGCAGCTGCTCGCGGTCGATCACCTGGCGGCTGCCCGCGTAACGTTGCACGTCATCCGGTTTGGAACGGCCAAGCAGGCTGCCCTGTACCTGGATCGCATCCAGTGCACGGATCGGTGTCTGACCATCGACGACAGTGGCTTCATTGGCAGCCGGCGCATCAGTGGCAAGCGCCACCTGCGGCAGACCGCAGCAGGCCGCGGCGATGGCGAGGGTCAGGGTGTGCAAACGGATCGGCGACATCTACGGCGTGCTCCTGCAAGCGGGTAGGGAGGCGGGCGCGTCGAAGGTGGCCAGATGGCCGCGCAGCGCGCGTTGAATCAGGGCGCGATCTTCGCCGGCGAGCAGCCAGCGCAGATCCGGTTGTTGCAGCCAGTGCGCGCGTTGCGCATCGGTGCGTGGATTGGGGCAGAACGGCACATCGGCGGCGCGGCAGTGCGCGTGCAGCTGCAGCAGCAAGTCCCACACCTGTGCATGCGTGGGCTGCGGTCCCAGGCCCAGGTCCAGTGCAAGATCGAGCGCGCCTTCCATCACCAGGGCCACGCCGGGTACAGCGAGAATTTCAGGGAGCGCGGCAACGCCGGCAGCGCTTTCGACCATCGGCACGATGCGGATATCGCGGTTGGCCTGGGCGATATACGTGGGCAGATCGACGTTGCCGAAGCCGGTGACGCGGCCGCCGGTGATCCCGCGCCGGCCCAGCGGCGGGAAACGCGCCGCGGCGACGGCGCGCGCCATCTGCTGCGCCGATTCGGCACGCGGCACCACGATGCCGCGCGCGCCGGCATCCAGCACCCGGCCGATCAGTTTTTCGTCCACCTCCGGCACCCGCACCCACGCCTCGCAGCCGGACAGCTCACAGGCGCGGATCGCGTGTTCCAGCTCGTCCGGCGCGCGCAACACGTGCTCCAGATCCAGCACCACAAACCCATAGCCAATGCGGCCCAGCAGCTCGCACAGCTGCACGCTGGGCAATGCATTCAGAACGCCAACCGCATACGCCATGGAAGAGGCTGCCAAGGAAACGGGCGCTCATCCTGCTCTTGATGGGAATGATTATCAAGTTTGTTGAGTTGGTTACTTTTTAAGGCCATGGACTCCCAGCATTCCTCGGTCCCTTGACCACTAACGCGCACTTTAGCCACCGTTGAATTGGCGGACACATGAAGAAGGTTGATCATGAGGGACAGATCTGTCGCCTTCATCGGCCCTCGATGAAGCGCTGCACATATCTACAAGCAAGCCGAATGGTCATTTCGCTCTGTATCTTCATGCCAAGTACTTCGGTGGCGATGGGAGCATGCGTTCTTTATTGGCAGTACTTCGCATGATGGCAACTTAAGGTATGGCTCGTGGCTTGGATTCCTTGAGCGCGCGAACTCGGCTCTTTAGTTGCCATATCCTTAAGGTGATGGTCGCAGCGATAAAGGACCACCCAATGACAATGGATTTTGGTATAAAAATAGAGAGTAAGTCGAGGGCAAGTATTGGATTGGGTAGTCCCAAGAAAAATATTCCAATAAAATAACCATCGCTCAGGTCGCCGATATCAACCCCATTAAAGAAGCAGTTAACTGGCAATCCTTCGATGCTTCTTTGACACCCCGCTGATAGATAGCTTGAAATGTAGCTATATGAAATATTGCCAATAACGGGAAGTCCAAATAAAAGTAAAAGAATGAAGATTGGAATGTAGGGGTAGACGATCCAATTTCTTGCCTTGCGCCATCGTGCCAGAATTTTTTCTTCGGCTGTCACCTTGTTCTCTCCTTAAATTTATCGTGCATCCTAGGGAGGCTGCAATTGCGATGGCAAAGTCGCTAAGTTCGCTGCCGATCTCTGGCTGCCTTGTATATGCTAGAGGTTGTTCGAAGTCTAACGTGTTACCTTTTTGCTATTGTCGGTTGAGGTAAGTGTGGTTGCAACGTAGCAGTTGTCGTTGTGCCTCATAACGCGCATATCACCTTGTGGGGTCTGACTTTTGTGCACATCTAAGGTATTTCAAAAATTCCGCGCCTGCTGGTGCTTACTAACGGGTGCTGACACAATCAAGGGATATGCCTAAAATTAGATAGCAAATCGATAGCCTTGGCAGGCCGTGCCGCTTCGTTCTGGAAGACTCCATAACACAGTAGCTGGCATGGAAATACGCGCCGATGATCGCAGAGTACCGCGATAGGGTAAAAGAGTTTTGCGCAGGGTTAACGCTGTATTCGCGCGCGCCCGCAATCATGTGCGGCAGGAGCAGAGCAGAAAAGCGCAGTGAGCGTGCGACATCGTCGACCCGCAGCGTTAGCCGGCCTTCGTTACAGGACATAACTGACGCCTTTGCAGGCCTATCCAACGTAGAGGCAAAAATCAGCGAATCTTGCGTGCTCCATGCAAGCAGCGTAGGCTCCTGCAGAAGGATGCTTATTGGCGAAAAACATCATGTGTCGCAGTTACGCCTTACTGCTTTGCGTATCCCTTATCACAACATTGTGCGCTTGCAGTACAAAGGAGACGAGCATGCAGTCACAGGATAATCAGGTGAGTGAAGCTGACGGCGATCCTGTTTACCGGAAGAATCCGCATCCCAAGCAGGCTTATCAAATTAGGATGACCATCGAGGGTGCGCCAGGACCATTCGCCGCGGTGTCAGGAACTGCGTTTTATCAGATGAATAACCATCTACAATGCACGCCCGTGGAGCCAGTTGCAGGCGTATGGAGTAAATCCAAGGGTGATGGGATTCCACTAGATTTCAAAAAAATAAATGAAAATGAATACGTTTCGATTGTATTTTTTGATGGGATGATTGATGCTGATTATTATGGAAAAGGAATCTGTCGCTTTGAATTAAATGGTGTTGGGATTACCTTAAAAGCGACGGAAAGAAAAGAAGATACGCGGTTTCAGCCTGGGCTCTTCAAGAGCGAAATTGGAGATGGTAGATCAAAGGTCACCTATTTCTGGTCTGGTGGGTATCCGAGAGACAATTTGGATGGCTTTCCAGATCAAGGTGAGCCTGATCCTGCTCGCTTCAAGGAAGATCTTCGTAATGATTTATTCAAGGTGACTTTACTTCTAAGAAAAGAGGAACTTTGATAATGACTTTGACAGCTCAGCAAGCGGCTGCTATTGCCAGCGATGTATATGATAAGCCGCGAGAAACAGGTAGTGATAGTGAGCCTGTTGCAATCGGTGGTGTTCTTTACAAGCGATTGGAGTACGTGGAAAAACCCTCGGGGTATCAGGGGATGATCTATCAGCGGATGGACAATAAAGAGATGGTCGTCGCCCACCGCGGTACAGAATTTGACCGTCAACCATTACAGGACGGTCTCTACGCCGACGGGGGGATGGTCTCCACGCGTCATAACGCTCAGGTTTCCGATGCAGTCGAGCTCACCCAATACGCGATCGCGTTGGCAGAGCATCAGTCAAAGCGTGACGGACACAAGCCGGAAGTCACCGTCACCGGCCATTCTTTAGGCGGCGACCTCGCCCAGGTCACCGCGCATCACTTCGGCCTCAACGGCCAGACCTTCGACGCCTACGGTGCGGTCAGTCTGGATCGGCGGATTCTGGAAGGTGGCAACGATGTTATCAATCACGTCATGGCCGGCGATGCGGTCAGCGCTGCCAGCCGGCACTACGGGCGGGTCGAGATCTATGCCACGCCGAATGAAATCGCTACGCTGAAAAAGTCCGATTACGCCAACGACAACAGTGTGCTGGACGCGCGCGATCCCTTGTCTGCTGCAGTCAGGTTGGGCGAGTCGCACCGCATGCACAACTTCCTTCCGGTCGATGGCGCTGGCAAACCAGATCGCTCCGTGCTGGAAGACCCGACAACACAGCAGCTGGCACGGCAATACGCGCCGATGATCGCAAAGTATCGCGATGACATAGAAGCGCTGCGCTCAGGGGTGACGTTGTATTCGCGAGGCGCGCCGGGCCTTGTTCGCGATGGAGTTGACCACCTGCGTGGTCCGGTGGAGCCGGGTGTTGGGCGCCTGGAAATGGAGGCGCCGAGCTGGCAGCAGCAGATGCAGGAGTTTCAGCGCGACCGCGAGCGTAGCCATGCACCGCAGGCATGGCAGGTTCCGCTGAGGGAAGACGTGCAAGTTGATCGAGCGCTAGCACCGCAGGGGGGCGGATCTCCATCGGTGCGGGAAGATCCAGGCGTGTTCCTTGACCGCATGTTGGCTGCTGCACAAAGCGGTGACCGCGACCAGTTCCGGCAGATGACCCAGATATTGGCCAGCGAGCCGCCAGGCCGTGCGCTACGCGCCGAAGCCGTCGAGGCGGTGAACCAGCACGAACAGCAGGCCGCGCAGCAAGCGATGCAGGCGCAGCGGCAGCAGGCAGAGACACAACAGCAGGAAACGATGCGCGTCGGCGCGCGCAGCCTGTAGTCGTCATCAGGAGAAAGGCAGGACGCACGATGAACGCACAAGATCCGCTTGCGCTGGTTAGCAAGGCAGCCTCGCTCATGGAGCAGTTCGAGCGCCGATGCATCGAATTGGAACAGCAGCAGAACCGCCTCGCGCAACAGCTGGAGCAAGTTGCGCATTCGCTGCCTGGCGTGATGACCCGTTCGACGGAACAGACGCTGCAGCGTGTGCCCGATACATTGATTCGGAGCATGCAGCAAGGAATGGAGCAACCCGTCGCCGGTTTCGAGAAGCGGCTGCAGCAGGCTGGTAACTTGATCGGTGAAGGCGCGCACTCCTTGTCCGATCAACTTAAGCGCATTGAGCGCGGGCAGCGCGTGTTGTTGTGGAAGGGTGCGGCCGTCGTTATCGGGAGTCTGCTGCTCTTACTGGCTGGTGGCGGATGGTTGCTGACCCAGTATCGCGATGAGATTCGTGACAATCAGTTGCGTGCCGAATTACTGCGCGCCTACAACGCAGCCGATGTCACCCTATGCGACGGCAGGCTCTGCGCCAATGTCGAGACAAAGGGCGCAGCCTATGGCGACCGACGACAATATCGGCCAGTGAGGCCGCGCTGATATTCTGCGTCACTCACCAGTTCACCGGCCGCACCGCTCATCCAGCAAATTCGGCGGACGCAGCGAGCGCAGGTCTGTCAGACATCCACTCCTGCAGTGGGCCGGCGCAGCGGCTGGAGTTTCGGCCGGGGTAGTTGCCGCAGGAATCTGCGCCCGGTGCGTATCGCACCTGTGGTGCTGCGGCGCGATGTCTACGTTTGCCCAATGGCTTTATCTGCAGTGTCGTCGGCTTTGCCCTCCGGCCGCTCTTACGACGCCGGCACGTTCAACGCACGGTACGGCGGCGTGGACATCACCATTTCGGCCAGCGAGTAGGCCAGTTCGCGTTCGGCCAGCACTGCGCCGTCGGCGCCGTGTTCGAGCAGATGCTTGACCTCGGCATCGCTATGCGCGCGCGCCAGCAAGGTCAGCGACGGGTTGATCGCGCGCAGCTTGGCCAGCGCTTCGCCGGCCTCCAGCGGTTGCGGGATCGCCAGAATCGCGATTTTTGCGTTCTCCGGACGTGCTTCGGCCAGAACCCGGTCTGCCGCTGCGCTGCCACGGATGCCGGGGATACCGGCCGCATGCGCCTTGGCCACATGGTCGCCGTTGTCGTCTATCACCAGTACCGGCACGCCACGGCTGCGCAGCAGCTGCGCCAGCGCACTGCCCACGCGGCCGTAGCCGATGACGATGGCATGCCCGTCGGCCGGCAATGGCGGGCCGGGCGGCAGTTCCGGCTCTACCGTGGCTGGTGCGTCCTGTGCCTGTTTGGCCTGCCAACGGTCCAGCCACGAGAACAGGAACGGGTTGGCCACGATCGACAACAACGCGCCGGCCAGGATCAGATCGCGCCCGGTCTCCGGCAGGATCGCCAGCTGTACGCCCAGCCCGGCCAGGATGAAAGAAAATTCGCCGATCTGCGCCAGGCTGGTGGAAATGGTCAGCGCCGTGCCGGTGGGATGGCCGAATGCACGCACGATCACAAATGCCGCCAGCGACTTGCCCAACGTGATGGTCAGGAAGGTGGCCAGCACCTGCCACGGGTGCGCGATCAGAATCATCGGGTCGAACAACATGCCTACCGACACGAAGAACAGCACCGCAAATGCGTCGCGTAACGGCAGCGAATCGCTGGCCGCCTTGTGGCTGAGCTCGGATTCCTTGAGCAGCATGCCGGCGAAGAACGCGCCCAGCGCAAACGACACACCGAACAACGTGGCCGACACGAATGCCACACCCAGCGCGATACCGAGCACGGCCAGGGTAAACAGCTCGCGCGAGCCGGTCGCAGCCACTTTTTCCAGCGACCAGGGAATCACTCGCCGGCCGATCACCAGCATCGCCGCGACAAACGCCACCATCTTGAGCAAGGTCAGCCCGAGCGCGGCCAGCAGCGAGCTGGACGCGCCGTCGTGCGCAGCTGGCGTACCGGTCCCGAGCGCATCCGCCAGCGCCGGCAACAACACCAGGGCCAGCACCATCACCAGG
Organism: Xanthomonas sp. AC360; assembly: GCF_979258225.1. NCBI lineage: Bacteria > Pseudomonadati > Pseudomonadota > Gammaproteobacteria > Lysobacterales > Lysobacteraceae > Xanthomonas > Xanthomonas sp. AC360. The sequence goes on along the minus strand of NZ_OZ409846.1, from coordinate 5,154,841 downwards.
TCTTCGACGATCAGCCAGCCCACCGCGATGCGGCCGCGCTGGGTGTCCAGCAAGCGGCGTTCTTCCAGCGCGCGCAACAGCACCACGGTACTAGCCACCGACAGCGCCAGGCCGAACACCAGGCCATGAATCAACGGCCAGCCCATGCTCCAGGCCAGCGCCCAGCCGAGCAGCGTGGCCACCACGATCTGCGCCAGCGCACCGGGCACCGCGATCCACTTCACTTCCATCAGGTCTTCGAGCGAGAAATGCAGGCCCACCCCGAACATCAGCAACATCACGCCCAGCTCGGACAGCTGGTTGGCCATGGTCTGATCGGCCACGAATCCCGGTGTAAACGGCCCAACGCAGACGCCAGCCAACAAGTAGCCGACCAGCGGCGAGAGCTTCATCTTCTGCGCGAGCGTGCCCAGGATGAAGGCGACCGCGAGGCCGACGGCGATGATGTCGATGAGGCTGGTGTCGTGGTGCATTCCAATCCGTTGTGAGAGTGTCCGAAGTGATGAAACGGCGTGACCAGCCAAACGAACTGCGCCGGGCAGCGCCTGCGGGCATCGCGAATGAAGTGCTGGAATCCGGCGCGGGGGACCAGAGCCGCAGAGCGGTCCGGTTGGCCGGACGCCCATAGTACACAGCGCATGATTAACGCGATGCGACACGTAGCGCATGCGGCCGCGAGGGGCGATCCGTTGGTGACGGTGATGCGGGTCGCTCGAACCGATGCCAGCACTGCCAACCGACGGACCGCTGCGGCCGCGGCGTCGCCGGACAGCACATCCATCGACACCGGCCACCATCGACAGCGCACTACGACTGTGCCGCAGCGCTGAATAGCGTTATGACGACGCGCCACGTAACCATGGCCGATTGCACGTCCCCATGTCACCCGCACAGGCAGTGGTTTGCGTGTGTACGCCATCGCTGGCCCTTGGTTGCAACAGGCGCGAATCGATCGCTACGCGGCTACGCGCGTGTCTCGCAACGCGCAACGCGTGCGACGTTGCGCATGCAACGCGGCAATCGTGGAGACGGTTGCGCGCTGTCATCGATGCGCACGCGCTATGACGCAACGGCGCCGCCGCACAGGGTTTGAAGTTTGACGACACGGCTTCGCGCCTGTGTCAGGCAGATGCGCAACGACGGCTGACAATCCAGGCGTCGCTTCGCGCAAGCGGTCTGCACTCCCTCCCCATGCCACGCCTTAATCGCTTCCCCCGCGATCAGGCTTCACGAGCCCAGGTCATGCATCTCAGCGACTTCGCAACAGAACAGTTTCGTCAGGATCCGTATCCGACCTATGCACGCCTGCGCGCCGAAGGGCCGCTGGTGGAGGTGGCAGAACGCCGCTTGATGACCGGCCACTACGCGTTGGTCGATAGTCTTCTCAGCGACCGACGCGTCGGTCGCGATTATCTGCAGAGCATCCGTCTGCGCTATGGCGAGGCCGCCGTGGAGATGCCGCTGTTTCAGGGCATGAGCCGCATGTTCCTGATGGTCAATCCACCGGTGCACACGCGTCTGCGCGGGCTGATGACCCAGGCATTCAATGCGCGGCAGATGGAGTCGATGCGTCAGGTGGCCAGCGACACCGCTGCGGCGCTGATTGCTGGCTTTCGCGCACAGGGCCACTGCGATGTGTTGCGCGATTTCGCGTTTCCGCTGCCCATCAGCATCATCTGCCGCATGCTCGACATCGATCCTGCCGACGCCATCACGGTCGGGCAGGCCACCAGCGCACTGGCCAAGGTGTTCGACCCGTTGATGACGCCCAAAGAGCTGGAAGCCACCAGCGCGGCGTATCTGCAGTTGGAACGCTACTTTCATGCGGTGATCGAAGCGCGTCGAAGCAGTGATGGCGACGATCTGATCTCACGCTTCATTCGTGCAGAGGATCAGGGGCACCGGCTGAGCAGCGACGAGATCGTCTCCAATGTGATCCTGCTGTTTTTCGCCGGCCACGAAACCACCTCCAACATGATCTGCAATGCACTGGTCGCCCTGCATCGGCATCCCGAGCAGTTGGCGCTGCTGCAGCAGAACCCGGCCTTGCTGCCCAATGCTGTACTCGAATGCCTGCGTTACGACAGCTCGGTACAGATGGCCACGCGCACGGTATTGCAGGACTTCGAGATCGCTGGGAGCGCGTTGCGCGAAGGTGAGATGGTGTATCTGATGCTGGGCGCGGCCAATCACGACCCGGTGCAATTCAGCGACCCGCAGGTGCTGGATATCCGCCGACAGCAAGGGCGTGCGCTGTCGTTCGGCGGCGGTATTCACCACTGCCTGGGCAACCGGCTGGCCTTGATCGAAATGGAGGCAGCGCTTGCTGCACTGCTGGAGCAGTTGCCGGCGTTGCGCCTGGAGCAACCTGAGACGCTGACATGGAATGACCGCGCCAATCTGCGTGGCGTGGATGCCTTGCCGGCGTCGTGGTGAAGCAACGCGTGCTGCCTTGCACGAGCCGCGCGTTAGGAACTGGCACACGCGTGGTCGCGATGACAGCGACAGGCATCGCCAAGCGATCGGCGATGCCTGTGCCACGCCCGCGCTGATCGCAGTCTGCGATCAGCGCGGGCGCTAAACAGCCAATACACGTCCCGAATCAGAACCGATAGGTGACCCGGCCATACCAGTAGCGGCCGTTGAAGCCGAACGGCGACAGCGACGAATATTGCAGGCCGCCAGCACGGTCGTCGTAGGCGGTGGTGAGCTGCGCCTTGGTCGGGTACTGGTTGGTGATGTTGTCCGCACCCACGGTGAAGGTGAACGCGTCCCAGGTCTGGCTGGCGGCCAGATTCAGCAGCCAGCGCGCGTCATAGGTCTGGTCCTGGCTGCCATCGGCCGGGTCGCTGATGCGCTTGATCGATCCGTAGCGGGTGGCGTTGAAGTTCAGCGCGAATCCGCCGATCGACCAGTCCGCGGCGGCCATGTACTTGGTGCGCGGCGTGGCATCGGTGAGCAGGCCCTGGCTGGCGCGGCCGAAGTTGGGGTTGGACAGCTCCAGGATGGTGGTCTTGTTGTAGTTGGCGCTGGCGCTGAGATTGAGCTTGCCGTAGTTGCCTAGATCGGCCAGGTAGCTGTTGATCCAGTCCACACCGCGGGTGCGGCTGGTGGCGCCGTTGACGAAGAACTGCACCGCCGCCACCTGGCCGATCGGCTGCGCAAGCTGCAGCTGATCCGAATACAGGATCTGGTCCCAGATGCGGATCTGGTAGACGTCCAGGCTGGAGGTGAAGTTGGCGGTGGGCTGCCACACGCCGCCCAGGCCGTAGTTGGTGGATTTTTCCGGGCTCAGCGGGCGGGCGCCCAATGCGACAGCCACCGGGTCGGAGGTGCGATAGGTGCCGACCTGCACCAGCTCGCCGTTCTGGATCAGCGTCACCACCGAAGCGTAGTTCTGTTGCGCCAGCGACGGGGCGCGGAAGCCGTTGGAGATGGTGCCGCGCAACGAGAACGTATCGCTGAATGCGTAGCGCGCCGACAGCTTGCCCGAGCGCGTGGAGCCGGCGTCGCTGTAGTTTTCGAAGCGCCCGGCAATGCCGCCGGAGAGCTTGTCGGTGATGTCCGCTTCCAGGTTGGCGTAGACCGCATTGCTATGACGACCGAAGCGGCCGGCCACCGAGGGCTCCAGGCCGGAGAACACCTGCGCGCCACCGGGGTAGGGCGCGCCGGTGTCGGGATTGATGGTGTTGGGATCGAAGAAGTACGAAGCCGGCGAGCCGGCGGTGATCTCATAGCGGTCCTGACGGTGCTCGGCACCGAAGGCCACATTGACCGGATACGCCAGGCCCCAGTCGAAGGACTTGTTGACGTCGACATTGACAGTACCCTGCTCGGTTTCGAAGCCGCCGGAGTTGAAGTTGGTCGGCGAGGCGCCGGTGGTGTAGTACAGATTGGTGTTGATGCTGTTGAGGATGTTGAAGGTCATGTCGTTCTTGCCGTAGGTGGCCGACACGTCCCAATTCCATTCGTTCTCGGTGCTGCCCTTCAGACCCAACACGGCCGAGCGGTCGTTGGTGGGGTTGTAGATCTGCGGCAGAAAGCCGTTGGGATAGATCGCCTGCACATTGCGCGCGGTGTTGTCGGCGGCGCGGTAATAGCCGTTGGAAGTGACTTCGCGACGGCTCATGCTCAGATGGCCGTACAGCTCCACATTGGGCGAGAACTCATAGCCGAATGCGGCCAGGCCCTGATAGAAGTTGGACGCCGGGTCGCCGTGGCGCTGATACGGCACACCGCCCGGATTGGGCGTCCCCGGCACGGTGGTGGCGCGGTTGGTGTTTTCGCCGCGATTGGTGCTCATGGTGTTCTGGTAGTTCCACGACAGCCGCACCCAGCCCGGCGCGGTGTCGCCGCCGCTGCCGCCGAAGGCCAGGCCCACCGAACCATCGATGCCGTTCTGCTCGCCATCGCCCTTGTCCATGATGCCGCCGTTGACCGAGATGCTGTTGCTGCCCGCAGCGGCGCCGTGTTTGAGCACGATGTTGACCACGCCGGCGATGGCATCGGAGCCGTATTGCGCCGATGCGCCATCGCGCAGCACTTCAATCCGCGCGATTGCCGACATCGGCAGCGAGTTCAGATCGGCCGGCGCCGAGCCGCGACCCACGTACGGGTTGTAGTTGATCAGCGAAGAGGTGTGATAGCGCTTGCCATCGACCAGCACCAGCACCGCATCCGGCGACAGCCCGCGCAGGGTGGCCGGGCGCGAGGCGTCATTGCCATCGGAAATCGCCGGGCGCGGGAAGTTCAGCGACGGCAGCAGCTTGCCCAGCGCCGTGGCGATGTCGGTGGCGCCGGTGGCCTGCAGCGATTGCTCGGTGATGATGTCGATGGGCGATTCGGATTCGGCCACGGTGCGGTCGCTGACGCGGGTACCGGTGACGATCAGAGTGTCCAGGGTTTTCTGCGGCGGGGTCGATTGCGACTGCGCACTGGCAGCGAACGAACAGACGGTGAGTGCGACTGAAATCGCCAGCGAGAGTGCGTTGGAGGTGTGCATGGGAATCAAGGCTCAAAGGGGATGAAGGACGCAGCGGTGAAGTGCGTGTAACCGGGAGAAGACAACTGCGTGGGGCGATCGGGCATGCACGTTGGGTCTTTGCAGATGCAAAGCGGCAGGCGTGGCAATACCGGCGATCTGCAACGCGCCATGCAGCGCGTTGTGCATCCTTGCGGGGCGTCCTTGCGAAAGCGGCGAAACGAAGATTCGATTGCCCGCACTCCGCGTCGCGAGAGTGCAGGCGCAAGACCGCTGCAGTCGGCAACGCGCTGTACTGCGCTGCCGTGCAAGGGAAGCATCGGTCGCTAGCGACCGACGCCTGCGATTACCACTTGTAGTTCACGTTGGCGTACACCAACGCACCGTTGAAACCGAACGGCGAGGCGCTGCTGTAGGGCAGGTAGGTGCGCGTGCCCAGCCCGGCTTCCTGACGGTCCGGATACTCGTTGAGCACGTTGTCGCCACCGACGGTGAAGTTCCAGGCGCCCAGCTTGTAGGAAGCAGCCAGATCCAGCGTCCACTTGGCCGCGTAGGTCTGATCGCTGCCGGCGTTGGTGCCGAAGGTGCTGAACTCGCCCCAGCGCGTGGCCGTGCCGGTGAACGACCAGTTGCCCGGCGCCCAGGTGCCGCCCAGGAAGAACTTGTCGCGCGGCGTGCCTTCGGTGATACGGCCCAGTTCCGCGCGGCCGATGCGTACTGCATTCGGGTCGATCGCCACCAGCGCTGCCGGGTTGTCGGCGATCTTCTCTACTTCAGTCTTGTTGTAGTTGTAGCCGCTGGTCAGCTCCGCGCTGCCGCCATCCAGGTTCCAACGGTAGGTGCCGACCGCATCCACGCCCTGGGTCTTGGTGTCCACCGCGTTGGTGAAATAGCGCCCGCCACCGATACCCGGGAAGCCATTGGCCTGCAGATAGTTACGCGCGGCGATGGAGGTCAGGTTCTCCGATAGCACGACGCGGTCATCGATATCGATGCGGTACGCATCGACGGTGATGTACAGGTTTTCGACCGGTTGCAACACCACGCCCAGGCCGTAGTTCTTGGATTCCTCGGCCTTCAGCGGTTCGGCGCCGAGCGCGATGGCGGCCGGGTTGTCGGTGCGGAAGGTGCCGATCTCGAAAGGAATCGCCGTCACCGAGCCGTTGGGCTGGGCCACGTTGAGGAACTGCGTGGCGATCGACTGGAAGTTCTGCTGCTGCAGCGACGGCGCACGGAAGCCGGTGGAGGCGGTAGCACGCAGCGCCACCTTGTCGGTGAACGCATAGCGCAGCGACAGCTTGCCGGTGGCGGTGTCGCCGAAGTCGCTGTACTTCTCGTAGCGCCCGGCCAGGCCGGCCGAGAACTTCTCGGTCAGATCCGCTTCCAGATCCACATACGCCGAATGGCTGTTGCGGTCGTAGTAACCGGCATCGGAGAGTTTGAAGCCCGGAAACACCTGCGCGCCAGGAATCAACGCGCCGTTTGCAGACGGAATACCGCCGTTGGCCGACGAGGCCGCATCGCCAGGCGACTGGTTGAACTTCTCGCCGCGCCATTCCGCACCGAAGGCCAGCGTGACCGGGTAGGCCAGGCCCCAATCGAGGGTCTTGGTGAAGTCGGCATTGAGCACGTTCTGGGTGACTTCCAGCGTACCGGCATGGAAGTCGGTCGGGCTGGTCACGCCCAGGCTGTTGTTCAAGCTGTTGCGCACATCGAAGGTGAGATTGTTCTGGCCGTAGTTGTAGCTCAGATCGATGTTCAATCCGCCTTCGGTGGAGGTCTTCAAGCCGCCGACCCACGACACGTCCTTGCTGACGTTGTAGATCTGCGGCAGGAAGCCGTCCGGATAGATTTCCGGGCGATTGCGGTTGTCGCCGGCAAAACGGAAATAGCCGTTGGACAGCACTTCGCGCCGGCTGACCATGCCGAACGAGTAGAAGGTGAGGTAATCGGTGGGGCTGTATTGGCCATTGAACGAGATGGCGCCCTGGTCGATCTCCGGGTCGCCGTAGCGCTGCTCCACGCGGCCGCCGAATGGCAACGCGCGGTTGGTCTGATCCGAATGCCCGGCCTGTGCGGCCAGATGCACCTTGCCGGTGCCGGCGAAGCTGAAACCGGCGTCGCCGGACAGCTGATACTGCTCGCCGTCGCCAGCGCTGTACTTGCCGTAGCGGCCATTGACGCTGCCGCCTTCACCGCTGCCCTTGAGCACGATGTTGATCACGCCGGCAATCGCATCGGAGCCGTATTGCGCCGACGCACCGTCGCGCAGCACTTCGATGCGCTCCACCGCGGCGATCGGGATGGTGTTGAGATCGGCCGGCGACGAGCCACGGCCCTGGGTGTCGTTGAGATTGATCAGCGCGGTGCTGTGATGGCGCTTGCCGTTGACCAGCACCAGCACCTGATCGGGCGACAGGCCGCGCAGCTGTGCCGGGCGCACCGCATCCGAGCCGTCGGAGATGGCGGGCCGGGGGAAATTGAGCGAGGGGATCGCGCGTGACAGCGCGGTAGCCAACTCGGTGGTACCGGTCGATTCCAGTGCCTGTGGCGAGATGATGTCGATCGGCGATGCCGATTCGGCCACGGTGCGGTCGGCCACGCGCGTGCCGGTCACGATCAGCGTGTCGAGGGTTTTCTGGGTGGGAGCTTGCGACTGCGCAACTGCGGTTGAAGCGGAAAACGACAAGGCAACAACGACAGCGACTGCGAGTGGACTGGACTTGCAATTCATGCGGTAACAACTCCGAGTGGGGAACGGATGCAGCGCAGTGGGCCCCCTCCCAGGCCGCGTCCGTTGCGGCAGCTGCGGTACGTTCTCAACCATTAACCACGCGTAACCACATGTCAAATTTTGGTTACGTTCCGCATGCAACTGTCATCGAACGTATGCTTGTGCCAACGTTGTCATCGTGCACCAAAGTGAGGCGTCGATTGCAGTTCCCTACGCTGGGCAACGGATTGCGTTGCCCCATTTTGGGCATCGATACCAGTTATGAAATTTGTGCATCAAAACGTGATCTGCACCGCATCGGCACTGCGTTGCGCAGGACCGTGGAAGACCACCTCGATGTTGTTGCCATCCGGGTCGAGCACAAACGCCGCGTAATAACTCGGGTGATAAGGGCGCAAACCCGGCGCGCCGTTGTAGCGCCCACCGTTGGCCAGCGCGGCGTCATGGAAGGCCTGGACCATCGCAGCATCGCGCGCCTGGAAGGCCAGATGATGGCGGCCGGTCAACACGCCTTGCGCCACCGTGTCGCGGTTGGAAACGAATAGTTCGTCGGCCCAGAAGTAGCCATCGCCGTCGCCGCCGATGGGAATGCCCAGGACCTCGAGTACGGCCTGGTAGAAGTGGCGGCTTGCCGGCAGGTCGTGCACCACCAGATGCAGGTGGTCGATCAAGCGGCCGCGACACAGCTGCGATGCTTCCATTGGCGTACTCCGGCAATGACAGGAGCACCGGTCTTAGCACGCACCGGGCGTACGCATCGTCATCGCGTTGCCTGAGCTGTGTGGACGCATGGCAGCCAGCCAGCGCACCGCAGCTTGATGGCGAGCCTGTGGTGCGCGTGCTGTGCACATGTCACGCAACGCAGAGCGGCATCCGGCGAGCGGTTGCGCCTGCTTGCGCTTCTGTCACAAGCGCACAACCGTAAAAACGCACACGCCCCGGGCTGGCCGGGGCGTGTGGTCAAACCTTGGATGTCGACGCCGCAGCGCTGCACAACATCAACGTGCAGCCGCGTTCCATCGTCAGCCGTCGCTAGCGGCGTTGGCCGTGTTTACCAGCGGTAGTTGATCCGCCCGTAGACATAGGCACCGTTGAAGCCGAACGGCGACAGATTGCTGTACGCAAACTGCCCGCTGGTGGAGTTGGCGAAGTTGTTCTCGTCCGGATACTCGTCCAGCAGGTTGTCTGCGCCCAGCGTGAGCGTCCAGCGATCGACCTTGTAGCTGGCCGAGGCATCCACCACCCACTTGGCACCGAAGGTCTGGTCGTTGATCGCCGCCGCCGGGCGCGTGCTGTATTCGCCGTAGCGGGTGGCGCCCAGCGCCAGCGTCCAGTGCTCGGAATTCCAGCTGCCGTTGACCAGGAACTTGTCGCGCGGGAAGCCTTCTTCGATGCGCCCACGCTCGGTGCGGTCGATGCGCTCCAGGCTCAGTCCGTTGGCCGACAATGCCGCCGGGTTGGCCGCCACATTGCGCACTTCCGTTTCGGAGTAGTTGTAACCGGCGGTCAGGTCCACGCTGCTGGCGGCCAGCTGCCAGCGGTAGCTGCCCACCACGTCCACACCACGGGTGCGCGTATCCACCGCGTTGGTGAAGTAACGCCCGCCGTTGATGCCGAAGATGCCCTGCGCTTCCAGCAGGCTGCGCACGCCGGCACCGGTGAGGTTGGACGACAGCACGATGCGGTCGTCCACGTCGATCTGGTAGGCATCGATGGTGAGGTAGAGCGCATCGGTTGGCTGCAACACCAGTCCCAGGCTGTAGGACAGCGAGGTTTCTGCATCCAGCGGTTCTGCACCGAAGGCGCGCGCGACATTGCTGTCGGCCGGAAAGGTGCGGATTTCGAACGGATTGGGGTTGCCGGCCAGGAAGGTGGTGCTGGTGGACTGGAAATACTGCTGCGCCAGCGACGGTGCGCGGAAGCCCGAGGCCACCGTGCCGCGCAACGCGATCTTGTCGGTGAACGCATAGCGCCCCGACAACTTGCCCGAGGCCTGGCTACCGAAGTCGTCATAGTCTTCGTAGCGGCCGGCCAGCCCTGCGGAGAACTTGTCGGTGAAGTCGGCTTCCAGGTCGGCGTACAGCGCATAGCTGTTGCGCGAATACTGGCCCGACACGCTGGGTGCGAATCCGCCGAAGCCCTGCGCGCCACCAGCCAAGGTGCCGTTCTGCGGATATGAGCCCACTTCGCCCGGCGACTGGTTCCACTTTTCGTTGCGGTATTCGGCGCCGAAGGCCACTGTCACCGGATATGCCAGGCCCCAGTCGAAACCGCGCTTGACGTCCAGGTTGACGATGTTCTGCGTGGTCTCCAACGCGCCGTCGTAGAACGACGTCGGCGAGGTCGGCCCCAGGCTCACGTTGAGCGTGTTGCGGGTGTGGAAATCGATACGGTTGTAGCCGTAGTTGTAGCTGGCGTCCCAGTCCCAACCGCTGGCGGTGGAGCCGCGCACGCCGGCCACCAGCGAGCGGTCTTTGGCGTAGCTCTGGATCTCCGGCAAAAAGCCCTGCGGGTAGATCGACAGGATGTTCTGGCTGCTGCCCGGCGCGCGGAAGAACGCGAACGAGGTGATATCGCGGTTGCTGGCGGTGGCGAACGCGTAGCCGGTGATGCTGTCGCTGAACTGGTATTCGGTATTGAGCGAGGCGGCCTGCGCGTTGACGTCGGGGTCGCCGATCTTGAATGCCTTCTGGCCCACGGCCGGCTGCGACACGCTGGGCGCGCCGGCATAGCCGCGGGCGCGGTCGGTGGGGTCCTGCTGATTGAGCTGGGCGGCCACATGCAGCCAGCCGCGGTCGCCGCCGTAGGCCACGCCGGTGTCGCCAGACAGCTCGTAGTTGTTGCCGTCGCCGGCCGAATACTGGCCGAACCCGGCCTGCAGGCTGCCGCCCTTTTCCGCGCCCTTGAGCACGATGTTGACCACGCCGGCGATGGCATCGGAGCCGTATTGCGCCGACGCGCCGTCGCGCAGCACTTCCACCCGCGCGATCGCCGCGACCGGGATGGTGTTCAGATCCACCGCCGCCGCGCCGCGGCCGATGGTGCCGTTGAGGTTGAGCAGCGACGAGGTGTGGCGGCGCTTGCCATTGACCAGCACCAGTACCTGGTCGGGCGACAGGCCGCGCAGCTGGGCCGGGCGGATCGCGCTGGTGCCGTCGCTCAGCGCCGGGCGCGGGAAGTTCAGCGACGGCAGCGCGCGCGCCAGCGCGGTGGCCAGTTCCGGGGTGCCGGTGGCCTGTAGCGACTCGGCGCTGATGATGTCGATCGGCGATTGCGACTCGGCCACGGTGCGGTCGGCCACGCGGGTGCCGGTGACGATCACCGTATCCAGGGTATTGGCGGTGGCCGGCGCGGCGTCCTGCGCCAGGGCGGGAGAAGCAAGCAGTGCAGCGACCACGGCGGTCGCAAGCAAGGACAGGGGGTGATTCATGACAACTCCGAAAACGGCAGCCCGAGCGGGGCCAACTAGACTGGGCGGGTGGCGATCACGGCCGTGCGAAGCGCGCGTGTCGTTCAACCTGAAGGCGCTAATTATTCGTTAACGCTAGAATGGCGTCGCAGGAATGCTGCTCATCTGCTCATTCCTTTTCGTTCTATCGGACTGTCCATCAATGATTTCCCTGCGCAACTTCTCCATGCGACGCGGCGAGCGTCTGCTGTTGTCCAACGTCGACCTGACCATGCATGCCGGCTACCGCGTCGGCGTGGTGGGGCGGAACGGTACCGGTAAGTCGAGCCTGTTCGCCGCGGTAAAGGGCGAGCTGGAGGCCGACAAGGGCGATGTGGATCTGCCCGGCAAGGTGCGCACCGCCAGCGTCTCGCAGGAAACCCCGTCGTTGCCGGACCCGGCGCTGTCGTTCGTGCTCGGCGGCGATATCGAGGTGTCCGCGGTGCTGCAGGAAGAAGCGGCAGCCACCGCCCGCGAAGACTGGGAAGCGGTCGCCAATGCGCACCAGAAGATGGCCGAACTCGGCGCTTACGATGCCGAAGCGCGTGCCGGCAAGCTGCTGCACGGCCTGGGCTTCCCGGCCGATACGCACCACCGCGCGGTGTCGTCGTTCTCCGGCGGCTGGCGGGTGCGGTTGAACCTTGCGCGCGCGCTGATGATGCCCAGCGACCTGCTGCTGCTGGACGAACCAACCAACCACTTGGACATGGACGCGGTGCTGTGGCTGGAGCAATGGCTGCTCAAGTACCCGGGCACCTTGCTGTTGATCAGCCATGACCGCGAGTTTCTGGACAACGTGGCCACCCACACGCTGCATCTGCATGGCGGCACCGCCAAGCTGTACGTCGGCGGCTACACCGATTTCGAGCGCCAGCGCATCGAACACCTGCGCCAGCAGCAGATCGCGCACGACAAGGAACAGACCGAGCGCGCGCATTTGCAGAGCTTCATCGACCGCTTCAAGGCGCAGGCCAGCAAGGCGACGCAGGCGCAGAGCCGCATGAAGCGCCTGGCCAAGATGGCCGGCACCGAGGCGGTGCGCGCCGAGCGCGAATTCCGCATCCAGTTCGCGCAGCCCAATCGGCTGCCGTTTTCGCTGATTCGGTTGAACCATATCGAAGCCGGCTATGGCGCCGATTCGGTGATTCTGCACGACGTCGGATTCGGCCTGGAGGCCGGCGACCGCATCGGTCTGCTCGGTCCCAACGGCGCGGGTAAGACCACGCTGGTCAAGACCCTGGTCGGCGAGCTGGCGCCGCTGGCGGGCGAGCGCAACGCGCATCCGGACCTGCGCATCGGCTACTTCGCCCAGCACACGGTGGAGTCGCTGCACGAAGGTCAGTCGCCGATGGATCACTTCCGCGATCTGTCGCCGGATGGTTCCAATCAGGCGTTCCGCGATTTCCTGGGTAAATGGAATTTCGCCGGCGACCGCGCCTTCGAAGTGGTGGATGGCTTCTCCGGTGGCGAGCGTGCGCGTCTGGCATTGGCCTTGATCGCCTGGCAACAGCCCAACGTGCTGCTGCTCGACGAGCCGACCAACCATTTGGACCTGGAAATGCGCGAGGCCCTGGCCGAGGCGCTGAGCGACTTCGAAGGCGCCATCGTGATGGTCTCGCATGACCGCCATCTGATCGGCCTGGTCTGCGACAGTTTCTGGCGGGTGGCCGATGGCGTGGTCGAGCCGTTCGATGGCGATCTGGACGAATACGCCGCCTGGCTGCGCAGCCGCCCGGCAGCGCAAGGCACCAAGCAGAAGATGGCCGAAGTGGCACCGACCCCGCCACCGCCGACCAAACCACTGCCGCCGAAAAAAGCCGTCAACCCGCACAAGCTGGCCAGCGCCGAAAAGCGCGTGGGCGAGCTGGAAGCACTGCTGGCAGAGCTCGACCGCGAACTGGCCAACCCGGGGAACTACTCCGACACCGACAAGATGGCGGTGCTGGGCCGCGACCGTGAGGCGACGGCGCAGCAGCTGGCCACAGCGGAAGCGGCGTGGATGGAGTTGATCGAGGGCGCTTAACGCGCAGGCGTTACGATGCGCCTCGGGCCAAGCACTAAGGAAGGAGCGAACATGATCAGCGCCACCATCAGTCTGGAAGACCACCTGGCCGCACAGCGCCTGCATGCGCGGCAGACGGGCAAGCTGTTGATCGTGATCCTGGTGGTCCTGCTGCTGATCGGGGCGGGCATGCTGCAACTGATCGGGGCCAGCGAAATCATTGGGTCGGTGCTGCTCGGCGGCGGTGGCGGCGGCTTGATCGGCCTGGCCGTGTTGCACGCGTGGGGCTTGCCGCGAAAGATCAAACGCCTGCACGCCCAGCAGGCCTCGCTGCGGTATGCCTATACGTTTGCGTGGGACGAGAGCGGGCTTGAGATCACCTGGGTGGACGGGCGGCTGCGCCGGCCCTGGTCCGATTACATCCGTTACCGCGAGAACGAGCGCGTGCTGCTGCTGTATCACAACGACCGCTTGTTCGAGCTGTTCGCCCCGCACTGGTTCGCCGACCAGGCGCACTACGAGGCGTTTCGCCGCGTGGCGGTGCAGGGGATCGAGGCGGCGCGCCGCTGAGCGGCACCTTGAGCGCGCTTAACCGGAGCGCTGTTGCTCCGCCACCAGCCAATCGAACAATCGGGCATCGGCCTCGCTCTCTGGGCGCGAGCGCAGCCGGGTGAGCCAGTAGCGTCCGGCGTCGATCTGGATCGGGAATGGGCACACCAGGCGCCCCGTGTCGAGATCCTGGCGAAACATCGGCAACGGCAGCAACGCCACACCGCTCCCGGCCGCCGCCGCGCTGGCCAGGGTCAACGACGAATCGAACATCGCCCCGCGTGCAGGGACATCGGCCACGCCCGCCGCGCGGAACCACTGCGGCCATTCGTCCAAACGATACGAGCGCAGTAACGGCAGCTGCGCCAGATCGGCCGGCGTACGCAAGCCACGCGCCATGCTGGGCGCACAGACTGGTGCAAACGGTGCCTTCATCAGCGCCTGCGCGATCTGGCCCTGCCAGTCGCCGTCGCCGAAACGGATTGCCAGATCCAGTCCTTCGCCGGCCAGATCGACCCGGTTGTTGTGGGTGGACAGGCGCAATTCGATATCCGGATGCGCGGCATGAAACGCCGGCAATCGTGGCAGCAGCCAGCCGGTGGCGAAGGTGCCCACCACGCCCACGCTGAGCACTTCGCGATAGCGCCCATCGGCAAAGCGCTCCAGGGTGGCGGCGATGCGGTCGAAGGCCTCGCCAAGCACCGGTGCCAGCGCCGCCCCTTCGTCGGTGAGCGCCACGCCGCGTGGCAGGCGGTGAAACAGGCTGGTGCCCAGCTGCTGTTCCAATGCCTTGATCTGGTGGCTGAGCGCGGCCTGGCTCACGCACAACTCGCCGGCTGCGCGGGTCAGGTTTTGATGGCGTGCGGCCGCCTCGAAGGCGCGCAGGGCATTGAGTGGAAGGCGAGGGCGGGGCATGCGTAGAGATTAGTTCAATTCATGTCAGGGATCGAAACATCGCAATTCTCCGGCTGCCGGCCTGCGCCGATACTGCGGGCTCTCCCGAGGAGGCTGGCCCATGTTGAACCGTCGACAATTCTTGTGCGCAACCGGCGCGAGCGTGCTGCTTGCGGTGTCCAGGCCCGCATCTGCGCTGACTCCCGCAATGTTGCTGGGCGACGTGTTGCGAGCGGAATGGGCCGAGATCGAACGCCGGACCGGCGGCCGGCTGGGCATCGACTTGCTCGACAGCGCCACCGGCAAACGCATCGGCCAGCGTGAGGACGAGCGCTTTCCAATGTGCAGCACCTTCAAATTTGTATTGGCTGCGGCGGTGCTGCAGCGGGTGGACCAGGGGGAGCTGACGCTGGCGCAGCGGGTGAAGATCCGCGCCTCCGACATGCTTTCGCATGCGCCGGTCACCGAGCGGCATGTCGGCGGGTCGCTGAGCGTGGCCGAGTTGTGCCGGGCCACCATGATCTACAGCGACAACCCGGCCGCCAATCTGCTGTTTCCACTGGTTGGCGAGCCGGCCGGGCTGACTGGGTTTTTGCGTGGCATCGGCGATACGCACACCCGCAGCGACCGCCACGAGCCGGAAATGAACCGCTATGCCGAAGGCGACCCGCGTGACACCACCACGCCTGCGGCAATGGCCGCCACGCTGCGCACGCTGCTGCTCGGCGATGCCCTGCAACCTGCCTCGCGTAAACAACTGGCCGACTGGATGATCGACAACCGCACCGGCGACGATTGCCTGCGTGCCGGTCTGCCGCGCGACTGGAAGATCGGCGACAAGACCGGCAGCAACGGCACCGACACCCGCAACGACATCGCGATCCTGTGGCCGCCGAAGGGCAGGGCGCCGCTGTTGCTGACGACGTATTTGAACGGCGCCAAGGTCGACGACGCTGGGCGCGATGCGGCGTTGAAGGCGGTCGCAGCCGCCGTCGCGGACGCTGTCACTGCGGTGGACCTGTTCGCGCGATGACGACGGGCGTGGCGGCGCTCGCCACCGGATCGCAACGCATCGCCCAAGTGTTTGCCGGCTTCATTTCGCGTGTCAGTCCGCAACGTGCTTCCTATTCCGCTTCCACTCTTGAGGTTCGACGGTGCAAACAAAGTTGAGTCATTGGTGTATGGCAGTTGCGCTGCTACTTGTTCATGGGTCTGTGCCGGCACGTGCCTGGCAACCGGCGCCTGGCCAGATAGAGATACCGCTCTGGCCGCAGGCGGTGCCTGATGCCTTGCGCAATCCAAAGCCCGAAACGGTGGGCACCGGTGAAGGGCGATTTCCGTGGACCAAGGTGAGCGATGTCAGCCGCCCAACGATGACGGTGTATCTGCCAAAAAATCGCAACACCGGTGCGGCGGTGCTGGTGTTCCCCGGTGGTGGCTATCAAGTTCTGGCCATGGATCTGGAAGGGACGGAGATCTGTGATCGGCTGACCGGGCGCGGCATTACCTGTGTGCTGTTGAAATACCGCGTACCGAACTCGGGGCCGACCTGGAACAACGGTCGCCGCTATTACCCAAAGGTGCAAACAGCCTTGCAGGACGCACAGCGCGCGCTAGGGCTGGTGCGCGCACAAGCCAGCCAGTGGGGCGTGGACCCGCACAAGATTGGTGTACTTGGCTTTTCTGCCGGCGGTCATCTGGTGGCGGCGGCCAGTACGCACTTTACAAAGCGCACCTATCAGCCGGTGGACGCTGCGGATGCGGAAAGTTGCCGTCCCGATTTTGCCATCGCGGTCTATCCGGGCCATCTGTGGGCGCACGAAGATGAGGATCATGCCAAGCGCGATCCAACCCACCTACAGCTGCGTCCAGACATCACCGTAAGCGCCGATACCCCGCCGACCTTTCTGCTGCAGGCCGAGGACGACGAGGTGGATGGGGTAACGCAGTCGCTGGCCTACTACGTTGCGCTGAAGCAGGCCGGCGTGCCGACGGAAATGCATCTCTACGCGCAGGGCGGGCATGCCTTTGGTCTGCGCGCCAAGGGGCTGCCGATCGCGCACTGGCCAAGTCTGGTGGAGACGTGGCTGGGGACTATCGGCGTGTTGGCCCCGGCCGCAGGGCACTGACCGCCGCTGCGCTGCTTGCACGGAGTGACCTTCGCTCGCGATCCCGCACTTGCGCGCAGCCTTCGCACGGCGCAAGGCCGCACGGCTCAGCCCAGTGGGCCAATCACGATAGGCCTGTCCTGATGCAGCCGCGCCGGCCCACCCATCGCCGGGTCGCTGACGCTGTCTGCACCGGTTTCGATGCGACCGGCCAGGCGTTGGCTTGCGCCGTCGTGTTCGATCCACAGGTCGTACCAGCCGCCGCTGGCTGCCGCCTTCCAGCTGCGTTGCCAGGTCTGGCCGCCCGCAAGCTGCAGTTGCTCGCGCGGTTGCGCCTGCGCATACGCGGCCGGTTGCAGTGCGATCTGGATCGGCGTGGTGCCGGTGTTGTGCAACGACAACGACAGCGCCCCCGGGTCGTCCGCTGCCTGGGTGATGTCGGCCAGCAGCAATGCAGCGCTCAGGTCGCCGCGATAGTGGCGATGGAATCCGTTGGGGCCGATCAGCCACAGATCGTAACGGCCATCGTAGGTGGTCCAGTCGCCGTCCAGCGTGGCACCGTTGCCTACCGTGTAGCGGCGCGGGATCGCCGCCAGGTCGTAGCGGTCGTAGACATGCAGCACCGCCGCCGCGCCGCTGTTGCGCAGGCGTAGCTGCACCTCGCCGCGCGCTTGCACATGCGCCAGTTGCACGCTCGGGCGATACGGCACGGCGCGCGAACGACGCACGCCAAACGGTTGCTCGGGCGCTTGCAACGTGGCTGGCAGCGGCGGCAACGTGTGCTCGCGCAAGGCTGCTGCGCGCGCTGCCGCATCGCCTACATCGGGTAGCGATGCGACGAATTGGCGTGCATCGGCGTTGCGGAAATCGAACGCATTGGTCAGGTCGCCACATACCGCGCGCCGCCATCGCGTGATCTCCGACGCCTGCACGCCAAACCGTCGTTCCAGCAGGCGCAGCACCGAGGTGTGGTCGTATACCTGCGAATCCACCCAGCCACCGCGACTCCACGGCGAAATCACATACAGCGGCACGCGCGGACCAAGCCCGTAGGGGCGGCCGTGCAGCTCTGGCAGATCCACTTTTTGCTCACCGGATGCAGGCTGGCGATGGTAGTCGTCGTCGGTGGCGACGCTGGAAGCGCCGGCAAACCCGCCGGTTGCGCGCGGGTCCGGCGATGGCGGTGCCGGCGGCGGCATGTGATCGAAGAAGCCGTCGTTCTCATCGAACATCAGCAGCAATGCAGTGCGGCTCCACACCGCCGGATTGGCGGTGAGCGCATCCAGCACGCTTGCGGTGTAGGCCGCGCCTTGCGCCGGGCTGGACGGGTCCGGATGTTCGCTGCCGGCCGCATCGGCAATGACAAAACTCACCGACGGCAGCCGACCGGCCATCACGTCTGCGCGCAACTGCTCCACGCCCCGCGTGCTGATGCCGCGCGCACGCAGCTGCGCATCGTGACCGGGCGCGTTGCTGTAAGCCTGCCGAAACGCCTCGAACCCGGCCAGCGGGTTGTCGGTGAAGTTATCGGCCATGTCCTGATAGATCTGCCAGCTCACGCCCGCGCGCTGCAGCTGTTCCACATAGGTGGTCCATCGATACGGCTCGGCAAACCCGCCCAGCTCCGGAAAGTTGTCGTGCGAGTTACCGATCACCGGCCCGCCATGGCGCCCGTGCGGATCGTTGCCGCCGGTCCACAGGAACACGCGATTGGAATTGGTGCCGGTCTGGATCGAGGCGTGGTAGGCATCGCAAATGGTGAATGCATCGGCGAGCACGTATTGGAAGGGAATATCCGCCCGTCCGTAATAGCCCAGCGCGTGATTGTGTTTGGCTGCCGCCCACTGCCCGAGCCGGCCGTGGTCCCAGGCCTGTTGTGCATCCGGCCAGCTATGCGGCGTGCCCTTGATGCGCATGAAGCCGAATTGCGCTGCGGTATCCAATGCAAACGGCGTGAGCCATTGCATGCCGTCTTCGCTGGGCTGCAACCACACCGTGCGCGAGGGCGCGCCCGGCAGCGGCGGGGCCGGGATCGGAAAGCGATCGCCGAACCCGCGCACGCCGGGCAGCGCACCGAAGTAATGATCGAAGGCGCGGTTTTCCTGCATCAGGATCACCACGTGCTGCAGATCCTCCAGCGTACCGCTGCGGCGGTCCGGCGCGATGGCGGCGGCGCGCGCGATGCTGGGCAACAGTGCGGCCGCACCGCTGGTCAGGCCGGCTTGCAGCAAACGGCGGCGGGGCAGGTCGATCATCGTGTCACCTCTGAGTGGCTGAACCCGTCCGAGTTCCTTCCCCCGCCTGCGGGGGAAGGTGCCTGAAGGGCGGATGGGGGCGCTGTGCTCTCACCCCAGCCCTCTCCCGCAAAGCAGGAGAGGAAGACAGTCCCGGCGTGCACGTCAGCATGGCAGGTGGCCGTTACAGATCCAGCGTCAGCGTCAGCGTGCGCGGCGCGGCGATGAAGGCGCTATTGAGTGGCTGAACCCGTCCGAGTCCGTTCCCCCGCCTGCGGGGGAAGGTGCCCGAAGGGCGGATGGGGGCGCTGTGCTCTCACCCCAGCCCTCTCCCGCAAAGCGGGAGAGGAAGACGGTCCCGGCGTGCACGTCAGCATGACAGGTGGCCGTTACAGATCCAGCGTCAGCGTCAGCCCCAACGTGCGCGGCGCGGCGATGAAGGCGCTATTAAGTGGCTGAATCCGTCCGAGTCCCTTCCCCTGCCTGCGGGGGAAGGTGCCCGAAGGGCGGATGGGGGCGCTGTGCTCTCACCCCAGCCCTCTCCCGCAAAGCGGGAGAGGAAGACAGTCCCGGCGTGCACGTCAGCATGGCAGGTGGCCGTTACAGATCCAGCGTCAGCGTCAGCCCCAACGTGCGCGGCGCGGCGATGAAGGCGCTATCGCTGCCGTCCACGCCTTCCAGGTAGCGCTTGTCGGTGAGGTTACTGACATTGAGCGCCAGCTGCAGGCCCTTGAGTTGCGCCGACAGCTGCGACAGCTCCACACCCAGGTTCGCATTGAAGGTGGTCACCCCATCGAGCGCGGCGCGGTTGGACGCATCCAGATAGCGCTTGCCCAGATACCGACCGGACACGCCGAAGCGCCATGCTTCCCCACGCCAGTCGGCCGAGACCACCAAGGTGTTGCGCGGCTGGCCGATCACCTGCGCGCCGGGTGTGATATCCAGGGCGGTATCGCGCGCGGCATCGCCGCTGCCCAGGTAATCGGCCTTGTTGTAGGTGTAGGCGCCATTGAGGCGCCAGCCGTTGTCCCAGCCGTAGCCCAGCGCCGCTTCCACGCCGCGCGCGTGCACGCCGCCGAAGTTTTCATACACGCCGTCGGTCTCGCCCAGATAGTCGATGCCGCTGACGAAGTTGGCCGGCACATACACGATGCGATTGTCGAAGCGGATGTCGTACAAGGTCACGCTGCCGGTCAACGGCCAGCGGCTGATGCGCAGGCCAAGCTCGATATTGTCGGCAGTTTCCGGCTGCACGCGGCTGAGTGCGACCGGGTCGGTTTCGCCCAGCACGCCGGACGGAATCGCGGCAAAATTCTGCGAATACCCGGCGAAGGCTTCCAGCCCCTGCACCGGTGTGGTCCAGGTCAGGCCCGCCGACAGCAGCGGGTCGGAGTGCGCATCCGACTCCACATGCTGCGCATCGCCGATGCGGCGGTCGCGGGTCTGGTCGAGGAAGAACTGCTTCACGCCGACGCGCCAGGCGAAGGCACCGTAACGCATCACATCTTCGACGTAATACATCTGCTCGTCGGTCTGGTAGTTGTCCTTGAACTGCACCCAGTACGGCTGATGGTCGAAGCTGATGTTGGTGCCGACGTTTAGCAGGCGATGCCAGTCGCGGGTGACGCTGCGGTCGTAACGTTCCAGCCAGGCGCCGGCACGCACGGTGTTGTCGATCTGGCCCAGATCGTGGCGCCATTCCACATCGGCCATCGCTCCGGCGCGGTGATTGTCGTAATGGCTATGGCGATAGGACTGCACCGGCACCGAACCTGCCGGATAGCAGGCCGGATTGGATTCGGCCGGCACCGCCGTACTGCCGGCGCAACCGGCCAGCAGCGTTGCCGCCGCACCGCCTGGGGTCAGGTAATACAGCTTGCCCAGGTCGCTGCCGGCATACACGGTGTTGCCGCCGCGCGCCTCCGATTCCGGCGCGCCGACACCATCGTTGGTGACGTCCACCAGATACGGCGGAATCCAGTCGCCTCGGCCTTGCATGCGATGCGCGTAGCCAGTGAGCGTGGCCTTGAACCCATTGCCGCCATCGAAGGCGCCGCGCAGATAACCGAAGGTATTCTTGCGCAGCGCGCGCGAGCCGGAGCGGTAGTTCTGATCCAGATACGGAATGCCGGTGAGCGTGCCGGTCAACAAATCGTGTTCCGGGTCGCGCGCGAACTGCTCGGGGGTCACGCTGGTGTATTCGGATTCGTCGGCATCGTCGTAGGACGCGTAGCCGCTCAGCGTCCACTTGTTCAACGCGCTGACGAACTTGCCGGCCAGATGGTCGCGGCTCGTGTGGCCGCTGCCGTCGATCCAGTCGTCGTTGCGCGCCGACGAACCGCTGATCCAGGCGCGTGTGTTGCCGCCGAGCAGGCCGGTGTCGTAGCGCGCGTAATACTTGCGCGCCTGGTTGTCGCCAATGCCACCGATCACGCGCACACGCTGTTCCTCGAGCGGCTCGCCGGTGAGGTAATTCAGTGTGCCGCCCAGCGCTTCGTTCGAGCGCGATGCGATATCGGCGGTGCCCTGGCTCACTTCCACCGTTTCCAGGTCCGGCATGTCGATGAAGCGGTTGGCCTTGGAGCCGCCGCCATACGCCGAGCCACCGTTGGGCACGCCATCGATGGTGGTGCCGATCTGCTGCGTGTCGCGGTTGCTGACAAAGCCACGCATGCTGATCTGCGTGCCCCAATCGGACGAGCCGAATGCATCGGCTTCGGTGACCACCACGCCGGGGAGTTCGTTGAGCGCGTCGTTGACGCTGCCCAGCACGAATTGGCGGTCGAGCATTTCCTTGCTGACGGTTGTCTTGGAGTACGTCATTGCCTGCCCGACCACCTGCACCTGATCGAGCGTGGACACCTGCTCGCCGCTGGCAAGCACTTCTGAACTCGGCGCTGCCGGCGTGGCGCCATCCGGTGCCTGCTGCGCGTAAGCGGGTAGGGCGAATGGAACCAGCAGCAGGGCAAGCGCCGCCGGATGTCGCACGCGCGGGCAGGTGATCAAATCCATTGCAATCCAATGAGCGGGGGGAGATGGCCGCAGACTGCCGTGCTTGCATTGCGTGATGATGACCGCGCTACAGATGGGCTGCGATCACTGGGTGGATGTGCGCAGCTTCTCTGCCTCTAGTCTGAGTGCGATTCAGCGCTATTTGGCAATGCGTATGCTGCGTGTTCGGTTGGTCTGGCGTGTGGTGTCTTCACCGTGCGCGATTCAATGCTGTTTGGGGGGTGCGCAAGTTGTGTGGTCGGTTGGTCGAGTGCGCGATGTCCTCACCGCTTGCGGGACACGCTGTGAATCCATCCATGGACGCTCCGTGGCGGCATCCATGCCGCCACAGGGTCCCGCAAGCAGTGAGGACACCACGCCAGAAAGTGTGTGGGTTGTTTTGTTGAAAACCTACAAACCGACCATCTTGGATGGTCCTTGCCCGCCCACCGTCGCGGGACCTTTGGCGGCATGGATGCGGCCAAAGAGCTTACATGGACGTACTTGCAGCGTGTCCTGCGATGGTGGGCGGGCAAGGGCCCTGCAGCAAAGCGCAGATCCACGCTCTGCACTCGACGCATTCAAAGCGTCCAGCCGCACCACAACGGGTGCTCCAGGTCTTGAAGCGGCTGACAAAACATCGCGAGCAACCGGCAGGGCCTGTGGGCATCTCACGCAGACCAGATCTGTGCGAAAGATACATGCCGCTGCGAGCTGTATCCCGCGTATCGCACCAGCGTCGGTAGCTTACGACCCAGACATCGCGTTCTCAGCGCTTCTTGGCGTTTGGCGCTGCTTCGATCTGTTGGGTTTCCGGCATCAATTCCAGTGCCGATGGCGTGGTGCGCAGCATCGGCCGGAACGCGATGGGATGCGTGCGACGACGTGCAAACCGCAGCAAGCGCGACAGCGTGAAGCCGGCCAGCGCCAACAACATCACTGCGAAATAGACCGGGAGCGCCGCAGGGCCGAACTTCTGCATCGCCCCGCCCGCCAGCGCCGGGCCGATGGCAGCACCCACGCCATGCACCAGCAACAGACTGCTGCAGCCCGATAGCAGGTCTTCGCGCGGCAGGTAATCGAGCATGTGCGCCACCGCAAACGGGTACAGCGAAAACGCCAGCCCGCCGTAAACGAAAAACAACATAAACAAGACAGTGGTTTGCGACTGCACCATCGGCACTGCAGCAGCGATGGCGATGGCGGCGGCCAGCACGCTCACCGTGACCAGGCCGATGCGTCGGTCGTGCCCGTCGCTGATGCGCCCGATCGGCCATTGCAGCACGGCACCGCCCACGATTGCGGTGAGCATGAACATCGCCACGCCATCTGCATCCAGTCCGATGCGGTTGGCATACACCGGCAATAAGCCCCAGAACGCACCCATCGCCAATCCCGACAATCCGGCGCCGACGGTGGCGACCGGCGCCAGTGCATACAGCGTTTTCAGGCGCAGGCGCGACACCTGCGGCACCTCCGGCGGAATCAAGCGCGTGGTGACGACCGGCATTACCGCTGCGCAGATCAGGATGGCGGTCAGCGTAAACATGGCAGGTGCTCGCGCGTCGCCGGCGGTCAGCAGAATCTGGCCCAGCGCCAGCGCCGACAGATTGATCGCCATGTACACCGAGAAAACCCGGCTACGTCGGCGTGCATCCGGCTCGGCGTTGAGCCAGCTTTCGATCACTGTGTACAAGCCCACCAGGGCAGCGCCGGTGACCAGGCGCAACACACCCCAACCCCAGGGATCGAGCCAGATCGGATGCAACAACACGGCAATGGCCGCCAGCGATGCGTAGAACGCGAACGCGCGGATATGCCCGATGCGTCGAATCAACGGCGGCGCGAAAAACGTGCCAAGAAAAAAGCCGGCGAAATAACCGGACATGATCAGGCCCAGCGCACGCGCATCGAACCCGGCCTGACCGCCGCGCACGGCAAGCAACGTACCGAGCAGCCCGCTGCCGGTCAGCAGCAGGGCAACGCCCAGCAACAGGGCAGTCAGCCGCAACATGGATGCGGCCCTCGTGGGGGAAAACGCGCGTCGATCACGCGATCGAGTGTAGCAGCCGCGCTGCTGCTACTCGATCGATGTGGCTCGCATAACGCGATCAGGTGGCGATGGCTGAGCAGCTCGCTGCCGATGGAGTGCGGTTGCGCACCATCGCCATGTATTGGCGAAGATGCAGGCCGGCGTGCATTTGGAGCGACCAACAATGCGTAGCGAGAAGTCGTCAGGTGGTTGCGGACGGCACGCAGGAACCTGGGTGTACGAGTGCTACATGAGAATTCCACGGGCAGGCCGCGTCCGCCTGGCGGTGAGCGAAGGAGTTTTGTTGGCTGCTCTGAGTGTCAGGTCCGCGCTGGTGAAAGAGCGCCGCCGGAAGTGCAAGATCAAAATGGCGTGGTCAAGCCGCTTTCTACAGAAAGGAAAGCGTTCCAGGCCGTGACTGACGAGCAGACAGAAAGCGTCTTGGTTGACGCAGCGAATCCGCTACTCGTCTCGATGCCGCCGCCAACCGCCAACCGCCAACCGCCAGAAGCCAACCGCCAGAAGCCAACCGCCAGAAGCCAACAGCCAGAAGCCAACAGCCAGAAGCCAACAGCCAGCAGCCTCAAGCGGTCCAGCCTGCGAGACGCCCCAGCGTGCCAAGAGGCCCGACGCACCGCACGTGCATCCGCAATGCGTCGGTCACTGCCCAGCACTCTCCCGCCAGCCCGGCCATGCGCCAGCGCGCGATTCGATCATTGCGCCGACATGCCCGCATCCGTCTAGAATCGGCGCCCTTGCATCGTCTTCAGCGAATCTGTCATGCCCATCTACGCGTTCCAGTGCACCACCTGCGGCCACTCGTTCGACCGCCTGCAGAAGATGGCCGACCCCGATCCGCAGACCTGCCCTTCCTGCGCGGCGGCCACCATCAAGCGCCAGGTCACCGCGCCGTCGTTCCGCTTGTCCGGCAGCGGCTGGTACGAGACCGATTTCAAGTCGGCTGGCGAAAAGAAGAAGAACCTCACCGAGAGCAGCAGCGCAGGCGGCGGCGATGCCAAGCCGGCGGCGGCCAGCGACAGCAAGCCCGCAGCCGCACCGGCCGCGCCCGCCGCAAAGCCGGCATCCGGCGCGGCGTGATGGTCGACATGCGCGGCAGCGTCGTCAGCGCGATGTCGCGCTTGGCGCCGTGGCTGCTGGCCATCGCAATCAGCGGCTGCGCCAGCGCCGTCCCGCCGCCCAGCACCGCCGTCGTGCCAGCCGACCGCTTTCTCTCCGCGCTTGCGGCGCACTGCGGGCAGGCGTTTGCCGGTCGTGTCCTGGTCGACACGCCCGCATCGACAACGCCGAGTCCGTTCGCTGGCAAGGCGCTGGTGATGCATGTGCGCGGTTGCGCCGACCCGCGCCGCGAGCTGCGGGTGCCGTTCCATGTGGGCGACGACCACTCGCGCACCTGGGTGCTGACCCGCACGCAGGCCGGTTTACGCCTCAAACACGATCATCGGCATGCCGATGGCAGTGCGGATGCATTGACCCAGTACGGCGGCGACAGCCGTGGCGCGGGCAGTGCCACGCGTCAGGAATTCCCGGTGGATGCCGAGTCGATTGCCTTGTTCAAGCGATTGGGTGCCACCGCCTCGTTGCAGAACACCTGGGCGATGGAGATCCAGCCCGGGCGCAGCGTGGTGTACGAGCTGAGTCGCCCGGGCGGGCGGTTACTTCGGGTGGAGTTCGATCTTACCCGGCCGGTGCCCTTACCTCCGGCGCCTTGGGGAAGTTGAGAGCCGGCCAAAAGCGGCGGACAAAACGACGGCGCTCACCGCATGCATGCGCGGCCGGTGCTCGGCATCCTCATTGCCACGCGCGGACTCTGGCTCCTGTAAGCCGTCCACGCACACCTGACAACGGCGCGCTACGTTTGGTCGGCCCCTCTAAGAGTGGATAGCGACGCTTGGTTGCGCGTGACTGAGTCGCCCGGCCGGTAGCAAATAGCATCCTCGGTCCTGCCACCGCCAATCTGTCGCTCAGATAGCGCGGCCGCTCATCTTGTTGCAAAACCGCAAAGCGCCAACGCAAACAGGCCGGCTCATCACGAACCGGCCTGTTGCGACAAACACAAAAGACGCCAAGCCTGGAAACCTCAGCGCGCGTCGAACCGCGCGCGGCAGCCATCGTTGACCCACACCGCCGAGCGGCGCGGATCGAAGCCCCAGGTGCGACCTTCTTCGCAACGGGTGTTCGACAACTGGCGGGTCAGCACCGGGCGGCCGGCGCGCACGTCCCAGTCGCAGCTGCGCAGGCGGCGGTCGTCGCTGCTGCAGGTCACCGAGTAGTCGCCACGCGGGCGATCGTCACGGCCGCCGTAGCCATCATCGCGATCCCAGCCGCCACCGCCACGGGCCTGCGCAAAGTCGGCGCGGCAGCCGTCATCTACCCAGATCCGGCCGTTTTCCTGATGCCAGTTGCGGCCCTCCACGCAGGGCGTGCCGGAGAGCTGACGCACGATCGTCGCGCGCCGCCAGCCGGTGTTGCAGATCGACTGGCGCTGGTCGCGGCTTTCGCAACGCACGGTGCCGGCGGCCGCATTGCCGGGGCGGTCGTCGCCGCCATTCCAGCCACCGCCGCCCCAGCCACCGCGGGCCTCGACGAAGCGGCCGCGGCAGCCGTTGTCCACCCAGACGCGGCCGCGGTCGCTGCCCCAGTTGCGGCCTTCGATGCAGCGGGTGCCGGAGATGTTTTCCACCAGCGCGGCGCGCCCCCGGAACGGGGTGTCGCACTCGCGGCGGCGGTTATCGTTGCTGGAGCAGGTGATGCTGGGACCATTGAAGCCGCGGTCCTGCGCGGCGGCGGGGCGGCTGACCAGGGCGCCGGCGAGGGCGACAAGACTGAAGCCGGAGATCAGCAGGGCGGTGCGCAGCATCGTGACGTCCTTGGTACGGGAGGGGCGTGGCGCCTATTCAGCCGGGCGCTGACTTAAGCGCCGGTGACCGTCGCCGCATTTGCTCCTGCCGCCCGCCGGCCCCAGAATATCCGGCTTTCCGGCGCTGCCTGCGTCGGGTTTTCAGCGGAGCTTTCGATGCGTACCCACTTCTGCGGCCTGGTCGACGAGACCATGATCGGCCAAACCGTCACTCTCGCCGGCTGGACCGACGTGGCCCGCAACCTGGGCGGCGTGTGCTTTATCGACCTGCGCGACCACGAAGGCATCGTGCAGGTGACGGTGGAACCGGAGAACGCCGAAGTGTTCCCGGTGGCCGCCAGCCTGGGCTACGAGGACGTGCTGCAGGTCGATGGCGTGGTGCGTGCGCGGCATGCGGTCAACGACAAGTTGCGCAGCGGCAAGGTCGAAGTGATCGCCACCCGCATCAGCATCCTCAACAAGGCGGCGCCGCTACCATTCCATGCGCACGAAAATCCGGGCGAAGAAACCCGCCTGAAGTACCGCTATCTGGACCTGCGTCGTCCGGAAATGCAGCGCATGCAGCGCACTCGCATCAAGCTGGTGCAGGCGCTGCGCCGCCATCTGGACGCGCGCGATTTCCTGGACATCGAAACCCCGATCCTGACCAAGGCCACCCCGGAAGGCGCACGCGACTTCCTGGTGCCGGCGCGCATGCATCCGGGCGAGTTTTACGCCTTGCCGCAGAGCCCGCAGCTGTTCAAGCAGATTTTGATGGTGGCCGGCTTCGACCGTTACTATCAGATCGCGCGCTGCTTCCGCGACGAAGCACTGCGCGCCGATCGCCAGCTGGAATTCACCCAGCTCGATATGGAATTCGCTTTCGTGCGCGAGCGCGATGTGCAGGATTTCGTCGAAGACATGATCCGCGCCATCTTCAAGGAAGTGGTGGACGTCGAGTTGGCCGCGCAGTTCCCGCGCATGACCTGGGCCGAGGCGATGCGTCGCTATGGCTCGGACAAGCCGGACCTGCGTATCGCGCTGGAACTGATCGATGTGGCCGAGCTGGTTAAATCCAGCGAATTCCCGGTGTTCACCGCCGCCGCCAACGATGCCGACGGCCGCGTGGCCGCGCTGCGTATTCCCGGTGGCGCAGCGCTGTCGCGCAAGCAGATCGACGACTATGCCGCGCATGCCGCCAAATACGGCGCCAAGGGGCTGGCCTACATCAAGCTGTCGGAGACCGGCGAAGTCAGCTCGCCAATCGCCAAGTTCTTTTCCGAAGAGGCGTTCGCCGCGCTGCTCAAGCACGTGGGTGCAAGCAACGGCGATATCGTGTTCTTCGGTGCCGGCGGCTACAACAAGGTGTCCGATTTCATGGGCGCGCTGCGCCTGAAAGCCGGCAAGGACTTCAAGCTGGTCGCCGATACCTGGGCGCCGCTGTGGGTCACCGATTTCCCGATGTTCGAGTGGGACGACGAAGCACAGCGGTACGTCGCCCTGCATCATCCCTTCACCGCATCGGCGGTGGACGATATCGCCGACCTGCGCGCCAACGCCCGCACTGCGGTGTCGCGCAGTTACGACATGGTGCTCAACGGCAATGAAATCGGCGGCGGCTCGATCCGTATCCACCGCCCGGACATGCAGAGCGCCGTGTTTGAATTGCTCGGCATCGGCGCGGAAGAAGCGCGCGCCAAGTTCGGCTTCCTGCTGGATGCGTTGAACTACGGCGCCCCGCCGCACGGCGGCATCGCCTTCGGTATCGACCGTATCGCCGCGCTGATGGCCGGCACCGAATCGATCCGCGACGTGATCCCGTTCCCCAAGACCACCGGCGCGCAGGATCTGATGACCGACGCCCCATCGCCGATCGCCGCCGAGCAGCTGGCCGAAGTGCACGTGCAGGTGCGCCCCAAGCAGGTCTGACCTGCGCGAGCAGATGGCCGCGGTATGCGTGGTCATCTGTACAAGGCGCCCAGCGCAGCCAGCGCTGCGCACTTTGGCGGAACCGTCAGCGCTAGTGCCGTAGGCTGTGCATGGGTCACGGCCCTCCAATCGCCGTCGTTCAACCGGCGGCGGTTTGCCTTTAGGTCCGTTTCGAACCGACCGTCGTTGCGCTAGTACATGGCCGTGCCTCGCACGTGGTGGTTATCTTTCCGACACGTTGCGGTGCGCAGCCAGCGTCGCGCGCTTTGCCAAAACCATCAGCGCCCACGCCGAATCCTGCACACGGTTAATCCAGGCACCGCAGATGCTTGTCCGATTCCCGATTCCCGATTCCCGATTCCCCAACTTGCAGAACCGCCGCCGCATGCGAGAAGCTGCCACGTCCACCCGGCACGAGAGGCCCGCATGACCCGCATCCGCCGCGCCACGCCGGACGATGCCGAAGCGCTGTCGCTTCTGGCTGCGCAGACGTTTACCGAAACCTTCGGGCATCTGTATCCGGAAGAAGACCTGCGCGGTTTTCTGGAAGAGACCTATGCGGTGGAGCGTGCGCGCATCGTGCTGGCGCATCCGGATTACGCGATCTGGTTGCTGGAGCTGGACAACCTGCTGGTCGGCCACGCCGCCGCCGGCCCATGCGGCCTGCCGCACGACGAGGTGCGCCCCGGCGACAGGGAACTCAAGCGCCTGTATCTATTGAAGGACTACCAGAGCAGCGGCTGGGGAAGTCGGTTGTTCGAAACCGCCTTGGAATGGCTCGAACGCGACGGCCCACACACCTTGTGGATCGGTGTGTGGTCGGAGAATTTCGGCGCGCAGCGCTTCTACGCCCGCTACGGCTTCGAAAAAATCGGCGAATACGATTTCCCGGTGGGCAAGATCGTCGACCGCGAGTTCATCCTGCGCCGCAAGCCGGTGCTGGCGGCCGACTAAGCGCGACGACCCAAGCGACTGTACGCGCATCGGACCAGCGCGGCCGGTGCCGCGGAATCGGCATGTGTCGCTCGTACACGCCGTCTCCCGTGCGCCGTCCACACCCGCCTGGCAGCCGTCGCTAAGGTGTATGCGCGGCTCCAGGCCAGGCCTGCCGTGGCGGCGCGGCGCTGCAAAGCATTTTGTCCTGCCCAGGCGCGACTGCGCTTGCCGCAAGATCGGCGCAGCGAACCTGCGATCGCAATCGCGCAGTCGGTGCTGCAGACCCTATGCGCGTCAGACATTCGCCTGACGCTCACCCTCCCTTCCGGTAACCACGTCCTTGTCCAACGCATCGTCGGCCATCCCTGTCATCCCTCGGCGCAGTCCGCGTAAGCACGCGGCCGCCGCCACCGCCGATGTGCTGTTGGTGCACGGCATCTGGAATACCGCGCACTGGCTGTTGCCGCTTGCGCGCCGGATGCGCGCCGATGGGCTGGCGCCTGCGTTGTTCGGCTATGCCAGCGTGCTCGGCGGGCCGGCGCAGGCAGTGCCGCGCTTGATCGAACGCCTGCGCACCAGCCGCGCGCAATTGCTGGTCTGTCACAGCCTGGGTGGGTTGATGGCCCTGCAGGCCTTGTGCGATGCCCCCGACCTACCGGTGCGTCGCGTGGTCTGCCTGGGCTCGCCCCTGTGCGGCAGCGCCGCTGCGCGCGGGCTGGCGCGGCGCGGGGGCGTCTGGGCGATGGGGCGCAGCGCCGCCCTGCTGCAGCAAGGGTTTGCGCGCTGGGACGGCCCGGTCGAGATCGGCCAGGTCGCCGGGTGCGTGCCGCGCGGGGTCGGCCGCTGGCTGGCGCCGCTGGCCGAGGGCTCGGACGGCACCGTGGCGCTGGCCGAAACCCGTCTGCCGGGGCTGCGCGACCACTGCGTGGTGCACGCCAGCCACAGCGGGCTGTTGCGCTCGCCCGAGGCCGCCCGGCAGGCGTTGGCCTTCCTGCGCAGCGGCCGCTTTTCGTCTTGAACATCCGCTGGCGGATGTCGCGGCCCCGGTGAGTGCAAGCAATCAGGTAAAATCCGCGCCCTGTCATCCAAGCCAGTCTGGAATCACCCATGGGTAGAGGCCCCTCGATCGAAGGCCGCAAGAACGCCTCCGACGCCAAACGCGGCAAGATGTTCACCAAGATCATCCGCGAGATTAGCGTCGCTGCGCGCGCCGGCGGCGGCGATTTGTCCAACAATCCGCGCCTGCGCACCGCCATGGACAAGGGCCTGTCGGCGAACATGTCCAAGGACGTGATCGAACGCGCCATCAAGAAGTCCACCGGCGAGCTGGAAGGCGTGGAATACGAAGAAGTGCGCTACGAAGGCTACGCGCCCGGCGGCGTGGCGGTGATCGTGGACTGCCTGACCGATAACCGCGTGCGCACCGTGGCCGACGTGCGGCATGCCTTCAGCAAATGCGGCGGCAACATGGGCACCGATGGCTCGGTGGCTTTCATGTTCAAGCGCCTGGGCGTGCTCAGTTTTGCCGCCGGCATCGATGAAGACACCCTCACCGACGCGGCCATCGAAGCCGGCGCCGACGACGTGGTGGTGTACCCGGAAGACGGCGCCATCGACGTGCTGACCGCCCCGGATGCCTTCGCCCAGGTCAAGGACGCTCTGGCCGCGGCCGGCCTGGAACCGGCCCACGCCGAAGTCACCTTCCGCGCCGAAAACGACATCGCTGTCGACGGCGACACCGCGCTGCAGGTCCGCAAGCTGCTCGATCTGCTCGAAGACCTGGACGATGTCCAGGATGTGTATTCGAACGTCGATCAATCGAGTTTCGGCGCGTAGGTGCCGGGAATTGAGAATGGAGAATCGGGAATCGAAACGACTGCATCCTGCGGTGCTCGGCGACGTCGAGCACGCCAGTAGGCCGCTTTACCCATTCCCGATTCCCGACTCCCGATTCCCGGCCCCTCGATGACCCGCATCCTGGGCATCGATCCCGGCTCCCAGCGCACCGGGGTCGGCATCATCGACATCGACGAGGGCGGTCGCAGCCGGCATGTGCATCACGCACCGCTGGTGCTGCTGGGCGAGGGCGACTTTGCGCAGCGGCTCAAGCGCCTGCTGCACGGGTTGGGCGAGTTGATCGAGACCTACCGGCCGGATGAAGTGGCGATCGAAAAGGTCTTCATGGGCAAAAGTGCCGCTTCGGCGCTCAAGCTCGGCCATGCACGTGGCGCGGCGATCTGCGCGGTCGTCATGCGCGATCTGCCGGTGCACGAGTACGCTGCCACTGAAATCAAGCTCGCGCTGGTCGGCAAGGGCGGCGCGGACAAGGTGCAGGTGCAGCACATGGTCGGCATCATGCTCAACCTGAAAGGCAAGCTGCAGGCCGACGCCGCCGATGCACTGGCGGTCGCCATCACCCACGCCCACGTCCGCGCCACCGCGCAGCGTCTGGGCGTCACTACCCAACAGGCCTGGAGCCGCAAGAAATGAGAATCGGGAATCGGGAATCGGGAATCGAAAACGCCCAGAGCGGAGTTCATAACGGCGCGTGCTGTTTCGATTCCCCATTCCCGATTCCCCATTCCCGGCACCGCCAAGGCGGTGCCCAATGATCGGCCGTCTGCGCGGGATCCTGGCCTACAAGCAGCCGCCGTGGCTGGTGATCGACGTGGGCGGGGTGGGGTACGAGCTGGAGGCGCCGATGAGTACCTTCTACGATCTGCCCGATGTCGGTCGCGATGTCATCCTGTTCACCCATTACGCGCAAAAGGAAGATAGCGTCGCGCTGTACGGCTTCCTGCGCGAGGGCGAGCGGCGGCTGTTCCGCGACGTTCAAAAAGTCACCGGGATCGGCGCCAAGATCGCGCTGGCGGTGCTCTCCGGGGTCAGCGTGGACGAGTTCGCCCGCCTGGTCACCGGCGGCGACATCACCGCGCTGACGCGCATTCCGGGCATCGGCAAGAAGACCGCCGAGCGCATGGTGGTCGAGCTGCGCGACCGCGCCGCCGACTTCAGCAGCGGCGCGCCGATCACCGGCCAGCTGGGTCCGGATGCGGTGTCCGAAGCCACGGTCGCCTTGCAGCAACTGGGTTACAAGCCGGCCGAGGCTGCACGCATGGCACGCGAGGCCGGGGCAGAAGGCGACGAAGTCGCCACGGTCATTCGCAAGGCACTCCAGGCCGCGCTGCGTTAAGCGAGCTCGGCCTTTCTCATTCTTCACGCCCTTCAGCGATAACCTGCCCACTCAATGTCACAGACCTCCACTCCCGCAGCTGGCCACGGCCACGCGCCTGCCAACAGCCATATGGCCTTGGTCGTCGGCGCCATCGGCGTCGTCTTCGGCGATATCGGCACCAGTCCGCTGTACACCCTCAAGGAGGCGTTTTCGCCGCACTACGGGTTGACCAGCGATCACGACACCGTGCTGGGCGTGCTGTCACTGGCGTTCTGGGCGCTGATGATCACCGTCACGCTCAAGTACGTCACCATCATCATGCGTGCCGACAACGAGGGCGAGGGCGGCATCATGGCGCTGATGGCGCTGACCCAGCGCACCCTCAAGCAGGGCTCGCGCTCGGCGTACGTGGTCGGCATCCTCGGGATCTTCGGCGCCTCGCTGTTCTTCGGCGACGGTGTGATCACGCCGGCCATCTCGGTGATGGGCGCGGTGGAAGGCCTGGAAATCGCCGCGCCCAGCCTGCATCCCTTCATCGTGCCGATCACCGTGGTGGTGCTGCTGATCGTGTTCATGGTGCAGCGCTTCGGCACCGAAACGGTCGGCAAGGTGTTCGGCCCGATCACTTGTCTGTGGTTTCTGTCGCTGGGCGCGATCGGCATCTGGAACATCGTCGATGCGCCGGAAGTGATGAAAGCCTTCAATCCGTGGTGGGCGATCCGCTTCTTCATGGAGCACGGCTGGCACGGGGTGTTCATCCTCGGCGCGGTGGTGCTGGCGGTGACCGGCGGTGAAGCGCTGTATGCAGACATGGGCCACTTCGGCGCACGCCCGATCCGCCATGGCTGGTACTTCTTCGTGCTGCCGATGCTGCTGCTCAATTACCTGGGCCAGGGCGCACTGGTGCTCAATCACCCTGCCGCACTGAAAAACCCGTTCTTCGAAGCGGTGCCCAGCTGGGCGCTGTACCCGATGATCATCCTGGCCACGCTGGCAGCGGTGATCGCCTCGCAGGCGGTGATCACCGGTGCGTATTCGGTGGCCCGCCAGGCCATGCAGCTGGGCTACATCCCGCGCATGCAGATCAAGCACACCTCGCGCACCACCATCGGCCAGATCTACGTGCCGGGCATCAACTGGCTGTTGATGGTGATGGTGATCGCGCTGGTGCTGATCTTCCGCAGCTCCACCAATCTGGCCGTGGCGTACGGCATCTCGGTCTCGATGACGATGCTGATCGACACCTTGCTGCTGGCCCTGGTGGCGCGGTCGTTGTGGCCGCGCTGGCGCAACTGGGTGCTGCCGCTGTGCGTGGTGTTCTTCATCATCGAGCTGGCGTTTGTCATCGCCAACGGCGCCAAGCTGCTGCAGGGTGCGTGGTTCCCGCTGGCGCTGGGCATCGTGGTGTTTACCCTGATGCGCACCTGGCGGCGTGGCCGCGCGCTGCTGCGTGAAGAGATCCGCAAGGACGGCATCCGCATCGACAGCTTCCTGCCTGGCCTGATGCTGGCCCCGCCGGCGCGCGTGCCGGGCATGGCGGTGTTCTTGACCGCCGACCCGATGGTCGTGCCGCATGCGCTGATGCACAACCTCAAGCACAACAAGGTGCTGCACGAACGCAACATCTTCCTCAACGTCGACACCTTGCCGATCCCGTACGCGCCGGTGGACAAGCGCCTGCAGATCGAATCGATCGGCGACGAGTTCTACCGCGTCTACGTGCGCTTCGGCTTCATGGAAACGCCCGACGTGCCACTGGCGCTGATGCGCTCCTGCGACCAGGGCGGCATCCATTTCGACCCGATGGACACCACCTTCTTCGCCAGCCGCGAAACCATCGTGGCCAGCGCCAACCGCGGCATGCCAATCTGGCGCGACAAGCTGTTTGCGCTGATGCATCGCAACGCCGCCCCGGCCACCGGCTTCTTCCGCATCCCCGGTAACCGCCTGGTCGAGTTGGGCGCGCAAGTGGAGATCTGAGCGTGGCTGGTCTGCAGTGGATGGTCTACGGCCGCTCGCCGAGCCTGGACACCTTCTGGGACGAAGCGCTGAATCTCGGGCGTGTACCGGCCAGCGAGGCCGCCATCGCCGCTGCGCAAGCGCGGCTCGAGGTGCATCTGCCGACGTGGCTACGCACGTTGTATGCGCGCTATGACGGCGGCGCGGTGCAGATGGCGCGTGGTCAGTCGCTGGAGCAGCCGGACGACTGGCTCACCGCCGAATGGCTGATTCCGCGCGCGCGCCTGCTTGGCAGCGCGGAGCTGTTTTCCTTCGCGCAGGTGCGTGCCCGCGAGGACTACCGCGATGACGCATTTGCCGGTCTGGCCGCCGGTGGCGACGATCGCCGCCTGATCGTCATCGCCGCCGACCACCGCTCACCCAGTCGGGCCTTGTGTCTGGATTATTCCGTGCCCGGCGCCGAGCCCACCCTGGTCTATGTCGATGCCGGCGGGAACCGTCGGTTGATCGTGTTCGAGAACGTGGACGCTCTGCTGTCGCAGCTGGTCGATGTCGTGTACTGGTCGCCTGCATTGCAGGCCAAGCACGATGAGAATGAGCTGGTGCACTGGCAGCCTCAGCCACCGGCATTGCGCACCTTCTGGAGCGGGCCCGGGCATTGGAACGACACCGCAGCGGCTGCAGACGCCGATGCGCTGGACACTGCCGAAGCGCGACTGGGCGTGCGCTTGCCAGCGTTGTTCAAGCGCCTGTACAGCGTCCAGGACGGCGGCGACACGGGCTGTTGCTGGGTGCCGCGCACGCGCTTTGCTTCCGCGCATCACGTGGATTGGGAATGCGTGCTGGTGGATCGGTATCTATCGCCGCTTGCACAGATCGGCAGCGTGCTGGACCTGGCCGCGGCCTTCGAAGACCCGGGCGACTTCAGTGCGATGGCGTGCCTGCATGCCGGCCTGGACCAGGTGCTGGTGCTGTCGTGCCACAACATCGATTGCCTGCTGTGTCTGGACTATCGCGCGCGCGGCCCGCAGGGCGAGCCGGAAGTCGTCTATTTCGAGAAATGGGAGGGGCTGGTCCCGACCTGGCGCGCGCCCAGCTTCGATGCGTTCTTCAGCGCGCTGCGGCAGGCCGATCTTGATTTCTAGAGGCTGCGCCGCCCGCGCGCGGCATGCGAAGATGGCGGGATGACCGAACAGCGCATCATCGCCAGCAGCGCCACCCGCGAAGACGATGCCGCCGATGCGAGCATCCGCCCCAAGCGCCTGGCCGATTACCTCGGCCAGCAGCCGGTGCGCGAGCAGATGGAGATCTACATCCAGGCTGCCAAGGCGCGCGGCGAGGCGATGGATCATGTGCTGATCTTCGGCCCGCCCGGCCTGGGCAAGACCACGCTCAGCCACGTCATTGCCAATGAGCTGGGCGTCAACCTGCGCT
This sequence comes from Xanthomonas sp. AC360, assembly GCF_979258225.1. NCBI lineage: Bacteria > Pseudomonadati > Pseudomonadota > Gammaproteobacteria > Lysobacterales > Lysobacteraceae > Xanthomonas > Xanthomonas sp. AC360. Next base: position 5,118,578 of record NZ_OZ409846.1, on the reverse strand, counting down.
CCACCTCCGGGCCGGTGATTGAAAAGGCCGGCGATCTGGCCGCGCTGCTGACCAACCTGCAGCCGCACGATGTGTTGTTCATCGACGAAATCCATCGGCTGTCGCCCGTGGTGGAAGAAGTGCTGTACCCGGCGATGGAAGATTTCCAGATCGACATCATGATCGGCGACGGCCCGGCCGCACGCTCGATCAAGATTGATCTGCCGCCTTTCACGCTGATTGGCGCCACCACCCGCGCCGGCCTGCTGACCGCGCCGTTGCGCGACCGCTTCGGCATCGTGCAGCGGCTGGAGTTCTATTCGCCGGCAGAGCTCACCCGCATCGTGATCCGCTCGGCCGCGATTCTGGGCATCGACTGCACGCCCGACGGCGCCGCCGAAATCGCGCGTCGCGCACGTGGCACCCCGCGTATCGCCAACCGGCTGCTGCGCCGCGTGCGCGATTTCGCCCAGGTCAAAGCCGCCGGCCATATCGATCTGCCGGTGGCGCAGGCCGCCATGCAGATGCTCAAGGTCGACCCGGAAGGCTTCGACGAGCTCGATCGCCGCATGTTGCGCACCATCGTCGAGCATTTCGACGGCGGCCCGGTGGGTGTGGAATCCTTGGCCGCCTCGTTGTCGGAAGAGCGCGGCACGCTGGAAGACGTGATCGAGCCCTACCTGATCCAGCAGGGTTTTCTGATCCGCACCGCGCGCGGCCGCATGGTCACCACCAAGGCCTATCTGCACCTGGGCCTGAAGCCGCCGCGCGACCGCGCACCAGCCATCGGCGAGCCGGGAGACCTGTTCTGATGACGCTCCGCTTGTCGCTTGCTCAGGCCGTCTCGACCAATAATCCGTCCCCATGACCACCGATTCCCGATTCCCGTCTCCCGATTCCCCGCCTGTATTCAGTTGGCCGACACGCGTCTACTGGGAAGATACCGACGCCGGCGGGGTGGTCTACCACGCGCGCTACGTTGCTTTCATGGAACGCGCGCGCACCGAGTGGATGCGCGCGGTCGGTTACGGGCAGGATCTGATGCGCCAGGACCAAGGTCTGGTGTTTGCGGTCCGCTCGATGCAACTGGATTTCCTCAAGCCGGCCCGGCTCGACGACGCGCTGTCTGTGTCGGCGGTATTGCTGAAATGCAAACGGGCCAGCCTGCTGTTTGCGCAGTCGGTCCGTCGCGAAGGCGAGGTGCTGTTGACTGCCGAGGTGCGCATCGCCGCACTCGGCACCAGCGACTTCCGCCCGCGCGGCATGGACGATGCGCTGTATGACGTGTTGAAAGCTTTAGAAACCCCAGAATCAGATTACTGAGGAACCAACGGATGTCGATTGCATTGCTCCTGGCCCTGCAGGACACGGTAGTGGAAGCACTACCGCAGGAAGTCACCGCGGCCGCGGCGCAAACCGCCACGGCGGCGCATAACAGCAGCATCAACTATGTTGATCTGATCCTGCGCGCCAGCATCCCGGTGAAGATCATCGTGCTGTTGCTGTTGATCGGCTCGTTCATCAGTTGGGTGATCATTTTCCGCAAGGCGCGTGCGTTCAAGCAGGCCAACCGCGAGGCGGACGAGTTCGAAAACCGCTTCTGGTCCGGCGCCGATCTTGCCAAGCTCTACGCTTCGGCAACCGACCGCAACCGCACCGTTGGCGGTCTGGAATCGATGTTCGAAAGCGGGTTTCGCGAATTTTCGCGGCTGCGCGATCGCCGCCGCCTGGATGCGCGCGTGCAACTCGAAGGCGCACAGCGCGCCATGCGGACCGCCTTCACCCGTGAGGTCGATCAGCTGGAGCGCAATCTCGAACTGCTGGCCAACATCGGCTCCACCGCGCCGTACGTCGGCCTGGTCGGTACCGTGTTCGGCATCATGGTGACCATGCACGACATGGTCAGCAGCGGCGAGCAGGCCGGTATCGCGGCCGTGGCGCCGGGTATTTCCGAAGCCTTGTTCGCCACCGCCATCGGCCTGTTCGTGGCGATCCCGGCGGTGTGGGCCTACAACCGCTTCACCACCCGCGTGGAACGGCTGTCGGTGCGCTACGAAACCTTCGCCGACGAGTTCAGCTCCATCCTGCAGCGCCAGGCTGGCGCGGACGAGTAATGCGCCTCTCTCGCAAGCTCTCTGGCCTGCGCGCGCGCGTTGCAGGAACCTGCACCGCGCGGCGGCTGGATGCGTCCGCCGCCAATGCGCACGCACTGGTCTGCAGCACCTGGACAGGCAAGCCACTGGCGACAGATCGCACACGTCTGTGCGAGGGATTAATTAGGAACGTTTCGCGATGATTTCCGGTATTTCCCGCCGTAAGAAGCGCAAGCTCAAATCCGACATCAACGTCGTGCCATACATCGACGTGATGCTGGTGCTGCTGATCATCTTCATGGTGACCGCGCCGCTGTTGACCCTGAGCACCGACGTCAGCCTGCCGAGCTCGCGCGCCAAGGCGCTGGAAAGCAAGCAGGACCCGATCGTGGTGGTGGTTGCCGCCGATGGCCAACTGGCATTGCAGCTGCCCAAGGGCAAGCCGCAGGCCATGGACGTCAATGCGCTGCAGGCGCAGCTGGCCGCCATCGTGGCGCAGGACAAGGATGCACGCGTGGTGGTGGCCGGCGATCGCGCCGCGCCGTATCAAAAGATCATGGATGCCATCGACGTGCTCAAGCAGGCCAAGGTCGAGAAGGTCGGCCTGATCTCCGACTCCGGCGGCACTGCAGGCAGCGATGCACGCTGACGCACTCCCCACCCAGGGCGCGCGCGAGGATGGCTGGCTGCGACCGGTCATGCTGGCCTTGGTCGTGCATATTCTGGTCGCGCTGGTGTTCATCGCCGGCTGGCTGTGGTCGCCCGAACGCTCGGTCGAACCGGCTGCGGGCGATCCCAGTATGGAAGCCTCGCTGGACGTCTCCGCCGCCGAGGCACGCGTCGCGCGTCAGGCGCTGAAGGCCACGCCGGTGGAAGCACCCCCGCCGCCGGCACCGTTGCCCGAGCCCGCGCCGGAAGAAAGTGTGCCGCCGCCGCAGCCGATCCCGGAGCTGCGCCCGCAGGATGCGCCTACGCAGCAGCAGGCACAGGCGCAGGAACGCGTTGCCCAGCCGGACAAGGTCGACCAGGACAAGGTCGATGCGTTGGCCATTTCCGAAGAGAAGGCCAAGCAGGAACAGGAAGCCAAGCGCCGCCAGGAGCAGATCGACCTGACCGAGCGCAAGCGTCAGGACGAGGCTGAGCAGAAACTGCGCCTGGCCAAGCAGCAGGAAGAGGCCGACGCCAAGAAGAAGCAGGCCGCTGCCGAGCAGGCGGCCGACGCCGAGCGCCAGAAGAAAATCGCCGACATCCGCCGCCAGCGTGAGCAAGCCACCAAGGAAGCTACGCTGGCCGAGCAGAAGCTGCGCCAGGTTGCGGCTGCGCGCGCGCAGCAGGCCTCTGCCGCGGCAGCGACCAGTGCGCAGCCGACCGCGGGGCAGGGCGGCACCAGCACCGACCTGTCGGCCAAGTACGCCGCCGCGATCCAGCAGAAGGTGCTTGCCCAGTGGGTGCGCCCGCCATCGGTGCCGCCGGGGCAGAAGTGCACGATCAACATCCGTCAGTTGCCTGGTGGCAGCGTGATGGAGGCCAAGGTCGCGCCGGGTTGCCCGTACGACGAGGCCGGCCAGCGCTCGATCGAGGCTGCGGTGTTGAGCGCACAGCCGCTGCCGTATCGCGGGTTCGAGTCGGTGTTCCAGCGCAATCTGACCTTCGTATTCACCGCGCAGGATCAGTAATCGTTGGGTGGATCGCGGTGTGGCAGCTTGCGAGCGCTGCACCGGGGGACGAGGCGCCGGATGACAGCCGGGTCAATGCGTTGTCGTCTCATGTCTTGCCGGCGTCGATTGCGGCTCGGTAGCGCCCGACCGGATTCAGGCCTGACGAAGTTGCCTCGCCGCTCGACCGCTCGCTCCATTTTCACGTTGTCTCGTTCATGATTGCGAGTATGTTCACTCGCTGATTGGTATCCCTTGCACACTTTTCCTGCCCGATCCGAGCCGTCCATGAAAAAACCGCTGCGTTGGCTAGCTGCCTTGACCGCCCTGTTGTTGCCGCTGAGCGCACTCGCGCAACAGCAAGGGCTCACCATCGACATCGTGGGCGGTAGCGCCTCGGCGACGCCGATCACCGTCATCCCCATGCCCTACCAGGGCTCCGGCACCGCACCGCAGACCGATGTGTCTGCCGTCGTCGGCGCCGACCTGGATCGTTCCGGCCAGTTCCGTACGTTGCCGGCAGCGCAGATCGTCGAAAAGCCCACCCGCGGCACCGAGGTGCAGTTCCAGACCTGGCGCACCCTCAAGCAGAACTACATCGTCGTCGGCCGCGTGATGGATGCGGGCGAGGGCGCATATCGTGTCGAGTACGAACTGTTCGACGTGGCCAAGGGCGAGCGCATGCTCGGCCTGGCGATGACCGCGCGCGCCAATGCGATGCGTGACGTGTCGCACCAGATGGCCGATGCGATCTACGAAAAAATCACCGGCGTGCGCGGCGCGTTCTGGACCCGTATCGCCTACGTGACCGCCAGCGGCAAGGGTGGCGCCATGCGCTACGCGCTGATGGTGGCCGATTCGGATGGCTACAACCCGCAGACCATCGTGCGCTCGGCCGAGCCGCTGCTGTCGCCGAACTGGAGCCCGGATGGCAAGAAGCTGGCCTACGTGAGCTTCGAGCGTGGCAATTCCTCGATCTACCTGCAGGACATCGCCACCGGCGCACGTGAGCTGGTCTCCAGCTTCCGCGGCATCAATGGCGCACCGTCGTTCTCGCCGGATGGCCGTCGCCTGGCGCTGGCGCTGTCGCGCAGCGGCAACCCGGAGATCTACGTGATGGATCTGGGCAGCAAGCAGCTGACCCAGCTGACCAACCACTTCGGCATCGATACCGAGCCGACCTGGGCGCCGGATGGCAGCAGTATCTATTTCACCTCCGATCGCGGCGGTCGTCCGCAGATCTACCAGGTGGCTGCCAGCGGCGGCAGCGCCAACCGCGTGACCTTCCAGGGCAATTACAACGCGACCGCCAGCGTGTCGTTCGACGGCAAGAAGATTGCCGTGGCACAGGGCAGCGGCAACAGCTACCGCATCGCTATGATGGATCGCAGCCTGGGTTCGCCCAGCTGGAGCACGCTCTCGCCGGGTTCGCTGGACGAATCGCCGAGCTTTGCGCCCAACGCCAGCATGGTGTTGTACGCCGCACGTGAGGGTGGCCGGGGCGTGCTTTACGCCGTATCCGCCGACGCTCGGGTTCGCCAGCGTCTGGTTCTGGCCGATGGTGATGTGAGAGAACCCGCCTGGGGGCCTTACCGAACCGCGCATTAATGTTAATATTTCGCTGCGTTAAACCACTCATTGGCCCAGAGCCTCCATAGGTATCCCATGAACAAGTCCACCCGCGTCTTGCTTGTCTCCCTGTTGTCCGTTGCCGTGCTGGCTGGTTGCTCGAAGAAGGTGAAGGAAACTCCGCCTCCTGCAACCGACACCACCGCCGGTTCCTCCGTTCCCACCGGCCCGGCCACCTCTGGCCTGTACGGCCCGGGCGACCTGGATACCGATGCTTGCCTGCGCCAGCGCGTTGTCTACTTCGATCTGGATCAGGACTCCCTGAAGCCGGAATTCCAGGCCATCATGGCGTGCCACGCCAAGTACCTGCGCGACCGTCCGTCCTCGCGCATCACCCTGCAGGGCAATGCTGACGAGCGCGGTTCGCGCGAGTACAACATGGGCCTGGGCGAGCGCCGCGGCAACGCAGTGTCGTCGTCGCTGCAGGCTGCCGGTGGTTCGGCCAGCCAGCTGACCGTCGTCAGCTACGGTGAAGAGCGTCCGGTCTGCACCGAAACCAGCGAAAGCTGCTGGTCGCAGAACCGTCGCGTCGAAATCGTGTACACGGCTCAGTAAGAAACGATGCGCTTTCGAGTGACATCTCTGTTCGTCGCGGCGGCCCTTGTGGTCGCCGCGCCGGCATACGCCCAGCGAGCCAGTCTCGCTGATCGTGTGGCGGTGCTTGAGCAGCAGCAGGCCAACAGCCAGGCCAACAACGATCTTCTCAACCAGTTGCAGCAGGCGCGTTCGGACCTGCAGGGCTTGCGAGCGACCGTTGAACAGCTGCAGCACGACAACGAGCAACTCAAGCAACAGTCCAAGGACCAGTATCTGGACCTGGACGGACGTCTGAACCGGTTGGAAGGTGCAGGTGGCGCAACGCCTCCGCTGCCTTCTGCCACCGGCAGCGTCCCCCCAGCCCCGGCTCCGGCCGCGCGGCCTGCAGCGGCGGCCACTTCCGAGAAGCCGCCGTCCGTCCATGGCGACGCAGGCACCCTGGCTGTCAGTAACGATGAGCGCACTGCCTACAACGTTGCGTTCGATGCATTGAAGAACGGCAAATACGACGACGCGTCGCAGCTGTTCCTGAGCTTTCTCGAGCTCTATCCCAATGGTGTCTACACCCCCAATGCGCTGTATTGGCTGGGTGAAAGTTATTACGCCACCCGCAATTTCCAGCTCGCCGAGGCGCAGTTCCGCGATCTCGTCAGCCGCTATCCCACGCATGACAAGGCCGCTGGCGGTCTGTTGAAGCTCGGCCTGTCGCAGTACGGCGAAGGCAAGAACAACGAAGCCCAGCAAACCTTGCAGCAGGTCGTCTCTCAGTACCAGGGCTCGGACGCAGCACGCGTCGCCCAGGAACGCCTGCAGTCCATCCGTCTCGGCCAGCAACTGCGCTGAGCCCGCGCGTCGTCGCCTGTTGGCGCGGCGCATACTTTGCCCATGAACGCCGCCGCCGTCCCCAGCGAGATCGTCCAGTCGCCGTTGCCGCGATTGAAGATCACCGAAATCTTCCTGTCCCTGCAAGGCGAAGCCGAAGCGGCTGGCTGGCCAACCGTGTTTGTGCGCCTGACCGGCTGCCCGTTGCGGTGCAACTACTGCGACACCGCCTACGCCTTCCACGGCGGCCAGTGGCATGACATCGACGCGATCGTGGCCGAGGTCGCCAGTCATGGTGTGCGGCATGTCTGCGTGACCGGCGGTGAGCCGCTGGCGCAAAAGCGCTGCCTGGTACTGCTGCAGAAGCTGTGCGATGCCGGTTTCGATGTGTCGCTGGAAACCTCCGGCGCACTGGATGTTTCCGAGGTCGATGCCCGCGTCTCGCGTGTGGTCGACATCAAGACGCCCGCTTCCGGCGAAGAGCAGCGCAACCGTTGGGACAACCTGGCATTGCTGACCGCACGCGACCAGATCAAGTTCGTGATCTGCAGCCGCGCCGATTACGAATGGTCGCGCGAGATCGTGGCGACGCACGCGCTCGACCGCCGTTGCACGGTGTGGTTTTCGCCCAGCAAGAGCGAAGTCACGCCGCGCCAGCTCGCCGACTGGATCGTGGCCGACCGCCTGCCGGTTAGGTTCCAGATGCAGCTGCACAAGATTCTCTGGGACGACGAGCCGGGCCGCTAAGAGCGGCTAGTAAAACGACTGCGCGCACCGCCCGGCGGGCTCGGCCGGCGCTCGGCGCGGCATGGACCACGCTTACATGCCTGCTCTGAGTGTGCCGCCAACCCCCACCTGACGACTGCTCGCTCCGTTTTGTCGGCCGTCCTGAGTACGCCGGTTGCGTTGCAGGCGCGTTGGCGCGGGTGTGGCCGGAAGAAGGAGACTGTATCCGCCGCGGCGGTAATGTCCGACGTTTGCCGTGCTCGCGCGGCACCAACCAGCTTGCGTGCCTTCAGAAGCAATCGCGAGGTGGTGCTTTGAGTCGTATCGATAGCTGACAGTGGTCCGCACAGACGGCCTGCAATCTGCTTGGAAAACGGCATGCCGAAGGGACGCACTTGCATGGTCGTCGTGACGGATGGTGCTGGTCGATCAACGCGATGGCGCTGGAAGTAGGCGAGGCGCGATTGGTCATTGCCAGTGGCGCGCTGTTGAGCTACTCGCGTCTGCAGCCTGATTTCGGTTACCAAGCAGTCTCCAACGCCTGCGCCATGTCGTCTCGGCGGATGTGTGCGCCAAACAGACCGCTTGCCATCGCGGCCCGGCGCCGACCCTGCTAGCCTTTGCGTCTTCCGTTGTCGATGCCGCCCTGAAATGAAAAAAGCTGTCGTTCTGTTGTCCGGAGGCATGGACTCCGCCGCTGTCATTGCGCTCGCGCAGGAGCAGGGCTTTGCCGTGTACGCGCTGAGCGTGCGCTACGGTCAACGTCACACCTCCGAACTGGATGCGGCCGTCCGCGTTGCCGCGGCGCAGGGCGTCGTCGCGCACAAGGTGGTCGATGTGGATCTGCGCAGCATCGGCGGCTCGGCGCTCACCGACGACATCGAGGTGCCGGAGGCCGGCGGCGACGGCATCCCGGTCACCTACGTGCCCGCGCGCAACACCATCATGCTGTCGCTGGCGCTCGGCTGGGCCGAGGTGGTCGGCGCCAACGACCTGTTCTGCGGCGTTAATGCGGTGGACTACTCCGGTTATCCCGACTGCCGCCCTGAATTCGTGCGCGCCTTCGAAGTGCTGGCCAACCTGGCCACCAAGGCCGGCGTGGAAGGCGCCGGCCTACGCGTCCACGCACCGCTGCAGTTCCTCAGCAAGGCCGACATCGTGCGCGAAGGCGTACGCCTGGGCGTGGACTTCGGCCTCACCGTGTCCTGCTACCGCGCCGACCCCGACGGACGCGCCTGCGGGCACTGCGACGCCTGCCGGCTGCGCGCCGCCGGCTTTGCCGACGCCGGCGTTCAGGACCCCACGCATTACGCGATTTCGTCTTGACGCCTGTGTAGGGTAGAATGCGCACCCCGACGCAAAGTCGGGTCAGTGGGCCGTTAGCTCAGTCGGTAGAGCAGAAGACTTTTAATCTTTTGGTCGATGGTTCGAATCCATCACGGCCCACCAACTAAATCAGCAGCTTAGAAGGCGCCGTAGGCGCCTTTTTTGTGTCTCCGGGAAAATTGCCGGGAAAATAATTGAGCGGAGATGCGTTCCTCGGCCGCAATTGTGTCGAAGACCACGGCCGATCAAGGCCGGCGAGGTGGCTTCACCACTGGCAGATCGTGGGAATAACGTTGCGTCATTTTCCGCGTTCTGTGGCCGGCAGCTTCCTGCGTGTCGGCACGCGTGCCCTCGGTATCCGTGATGCCGCGGTGCTTCAGTCCATAACGATTGAGTGGGCGATGAGGTAATCGCCTTCGCCGACTATGCGCCGCCAGCTGCCGCGTAATCCTTTCCCCCTGCAAGACCACGCAATGCTCAAGAACCTCCGTTGTGGCGACTGCGCCCGCCTGCTGTGCAAGGCCGGCGCCTTCGATGAAATCCAGATCAAGTGCCCGCGTTGCGGCACGCTCAATCACCTGAAGGCCGAGAGCCTCACCTCCGATCGCCGCGAGCGAATCCAAGAAGGCTCTCACCATGAAAAACCAGCTGCTGCGGGGCGATTGTCGACTCTCCGCAAAACTTAACTGGCCGTTCATTCTCACTTGGCTAGCTTCCATCGTTCACCCGCATGGAATGCGTCAATGAGGCCTGTCAGAGCCGCCCCGTTCCTGATCATCGCGACCCTCTGCGGTACGGCGCTCTGTGCCTGTGCGCATCCCCAGGCCCACTCTCCGCAGCCGCCCCCGAAGGAACACAGCACCATGACAACGCACGAGGCCGACACAGGTAGGAATTTCGCACTCAGTGCCGAGGAGATTGGCAAGCGCCTGTTAAAGTTGATCGAGGGCCTGAAATCCCGGGACGAGATCAGTCTGGATAGGGTTCGGGAAGTGATGGGTATCGAGCTGAAGCTTGAGCCAGGCGCGCTAGGCGCCGGATTTCCGAGTGGTGATCTAGGGGGCGGTTGGCGCTACGTATTCGATTACTTCCCCGAGTCGCCTTCCAGCTCAAAGGGGGTCAAGTTGACGTTCGTCAACACGGGTGATCGCTTCGCTGACATGAGTGCCGTCTGCAGCCTAGATTTCGCCTATTACGATCAAACGCTCAAGAGCATGGGCTTCGTCAGTTCGCCGACACACGGTCCAATTGGTCAGCTGGAAGACCTGCACTATGTGAAAGCGTCGACAAGCGAGGCTGGCGGAGACATCGTTATTTCCATTGTTCCGCAGAACATCGTTGTCGGATCTGCCACTCGGATGTGCGTTAAATCGATCAGCACTCTGGGCTAATCAAGGAAGAAGCACATGGCAAGCCCTAGCCCCCAGCTCGAAGCGGCATTGGCTCAGTTCGCCGGGCAACAAGGAGTAACGCAAGACCAGGTCGCCCAGCTACGCAACGCGATCAGCGCGGATGCCGTGCTCCTGGCGCAGTTTGACCAGCAGGCACAGGCAGGAAGCCTACGAGGCTTTGCGTTGCAGTCAGCCGGTAGTGGTGCGCCTAACCTGGTGGGGACGTACGACATCCAGAGTGGCGTGGTTACTTTGCCGACGGCGAGCTTGCCCCCCGCTGGAACGACTGCAAGCAGTGACTTGAAAGGTGTGCTGCAGGTTCAGCAGATGTCGGTCGCGTTCGCCCATAGCACCTACCAAGATGCGGCGCGGACCAGTCACCCTGTTACACAGGATATGGTCAGCAATCTGCAGTCCAGCATCAACAACTCGCCCTTCTTGGCAGACGAGATCAAGAAGGCCGCGACCACAATTGACGCGTCAGATACGCACAATCCAAAACGTGCAAACCTTGAGGGCTTCGGGTTCGTTGGTCCGGGCCAAGCTGCCGGCGGAACATACGACGGCAATCAAAAAATAATGAACTTGCCGCCTATCGGCTTGCAAACCAGAACCGCTGCCAATCCTGGCGGGAGCTTCAACGCGGATTCCACGACCTTCGTGTTGGGACACGAGATCCAGCATAGTTTCAATCACGCGGCGAAGAGCCAGGCGACCGCAACGTTCTTGTCGGATATCGAACGCCAGGCGAAAGTGCAGGGCCCGGTCCACGATTACACGAACGAGCTGCGGGCTTACATACAAGCCGGGCGGGAGGACGAGGCAAAGGCGGAAATCGCAGGGTGGAATGCGCTGTTGAGCTTGAAACGGCAAGGCAATCCGACGGCCAACGGTGTGGACTTGATGTTGACCACGACGACCAGCCGAACGGAGGATTTCATCGAGCGAGATCCCACGTCGGCGGTTCCCAAGGCGATCACGCGGCCTGGCCTCAGTTTCAATCAGGACGGTTCCCTGTCGCAGACCCCAAGCAACATCGCTGCCATGGGGCAGCACTACTTTGATCGGCCTTCACCGCTGTACGCTCAGCCTGGGCAGCGCGCTGTGGGACTTGGCGAACACGTCGACCAAGCTGGCAATCTGCAGCCCACTGCGGACTACACAAATTACTACGGAACCTGGGCTGTCGAGCAGATCGCCCGAGCCGAGGATCGGGCCAATGTGCAGTACCAAGGTGCGAGGCCACGGGTGACCATCGATATGGCGGGCCTCGGACTGAGAGAGCACCTGATCGAAAACGAAGGCCTGGACCGTGGTCCGAACAAAGCGCCGCTGCCTTACTACGACAGCAGCACCACGCCGGCAACGTTGCACCACTTCGACCACACGCAGGACGGAAGCGTGAATCCTGCGCACAACCATACCTACGTGCCAGTCGTTCCGGCTGCTGCCAGTGCGCATTCTTCCCCTTCAGCAGCTAGACCGCTGAGTCCAGACGACGCGGCTCATCCCAATCACGACATGCTCGAGCAGATTCGGAGCGGCGTGCGCAAAATCGACGAGAGTGTGGGCAAGCCCTGGGACGATATGAGCGAGCGGGTTAGTCGAAGCCTGTTGGCCGCCTGCAAGGACAACCGCGACGCGTATCCGGACAAGCCCGACTATTCACTGGCGGGAAATGAGCTGAGCCGAGTTGACCTAGTCGTGATGGGCAGGAACGGCAATCTTTTCGCTGTGGAAGGTCGGCAGGATGATCCCGCTCACAGGCGGGCACATGTGCAGCTTGATCAGGCCATCAATATTCCGGTGGAGCAGTCGGATCAGAAGCTGCTGGCTGCCAATCGGGCGATCGCGCAGCAGAGAGAGTTGACCCAGCAGCAGGAGTTGACACGTGGGATGGGCGATCCTGCACAGACCGGACCGACTATGTAAGCCGGACCGACTATGTAAGCCTCGTCAAGCTGCCGTATTGCCTGCTCTCTTTCGTCGTATCCCGTCTTGAAGATCGCCTTCGCTGGCTGGGAACTTGCTGCTGAAAGCAGCTCTATCAATGATTTCACGGCGCCCCAGTGAAAAGTTGCGTGATCTTTTTTTCGACTGGGGATTACGCCTGAAGCAGTCTGACTCTTCAATCAGCACTGCTCGCCGGCCGCGGCGATCAGCCCCTGCAGATCCACTTGCCGGTGACCTTGAAGGTCTTTGCGTTGATCGCACGCGTATTGACCTGGCCGAGTTGCACCGAGGTGGTCTGCGGAAACGTGTCGCGGCATTGCGCGGCGCTGTCCGCCCATTGCTGATTGAATACCTCGGTCCTGCTCGGCCCGGTGTGGGTGAACGATGTCATCTGCTCGGTGCGGGAGACGACATGCAGCGATGTTGCAGCGGCAGTCGTGGCCACGCTGGAGCAGAGGATGATTGCGAACGCCAGCATCGAGGTGTGAAGGGAGTTTTTGCGCGAGAACGAAGACATGGTCTGGCCGATTCGAGTGATGGAAGGGTGGGGGTGTTGGTCACTTTCGGCGGGAGGCTACGGTGCGCATAAGACGCCCCGGTGACCGTGGGTTTGCGAATCGAATGGGTTATTCCGGGGTTCATCGCCCGACGGCGATCGCAGCGCAAGTCGCTGCGTCCGGGCGTCCAGGTGCTGATCCGTCAGACCTTTCAACTACCTGGATTGCAGGGCGAAGGTGGCGTGGAGGTCGCGCCAAACCTCAGTGCGTGCAACCTCTGGCACAGCGGTGCCGGCGCATGCATTGGTCGGGGCCGCTTAGCGGCAGTCGTCGTATCTGTCTGATCCATCGGGCATAAGGCGCGCGGCAGGTATGCATTTTTGGATGGTCAAGATCCCGGTGCCGGCATGATCGAGCGTTCACGGCAATCGTTCTATTGTGCGATCCAACTTCAGGACCATGACGGGAATGGCCGAGTATCAGGAAGACGCCGCAAAGTCGCGTATTTACGAGGCTTTGCTACAGGCCACGCCGGACCTTTTATACGTGTTCGACACCCAGCATCGCTTCGTCTACGCCAACCATGCGCTATTGACGATGTGGGGCATGCGCTGGGAAGACGCGTGCGGCAAGACGTGCCTGGAGCTGGGCTATGAGCCGTGGCATGCCGCGATGCATGACGAGGAGATCGAGCGCGTCATTGCCACGCGTCAGCCGATTCGGGGCGAGGTGCCGTTTCCGCATACGGTCAAGGGATTGCGGGTCTACGATTACATCTTTACGCCGGTGTTCGGGCCGGATGGCAACGTCGAGGCAATCGCTGGCGCCACGCGCGACATCACCGAGCACAAGCAGCACGAACAGCATCTGCAGTTGTTGATCAACGAGCTCAACCATCGGGTCAAGAATTCGTTGGTGATGGTGCAGTCGTTGGCGCGCCAGTCGTTCAACAATGCCGATAGCCTTGCCGATGCGCAGGAAAAAATCGATGCGCGTCTGCTCGCGTTGTCGCGTGCGCACGACACGCTGACCCGGGAGAACTGGGTCAGTGCAGATATTTTGGAGCTGACCCGCGATGCGGCGGCGCTGCACGCACCGCGCGACAGTCAGCGCTTTACGCTACTGGGCGATTCCTGCCGTCTTGATCCGCGGCGCGCGTTGGCGCTCTCGATGGCGTTGCATGAGCTGTGCACCAATGCCCTCAAATATGGTGCGCTGTCATCGGCCGAGGGGGTTGTGCAAATTGCGTGGAAACGCCACACCCAAGACGGCCAAGAGATGCTTGAGCTGATCTGGCAGGAGTCTGGTGGCCCGGCTGTGCAACCGCCCACGCGCAAGGGCTTTGGGTCGCGCATGTTGGAACGCGGTTTGAAGCACGACCTCAAGGGCGATGTAGAGCTTTCGTTCGAGCCGACGGGCGTGCGTTTTTGCGTTTCCATTCCGCTGCCGATCGAGCTCGCCGAGGTGCGTCCGTGACCATGCGTGTGTTGTTGGTCGAGGACGAATCGCTGGTCGCCATGCTGCTGGAAGATTGTCTGTCCGAGCTGGGGTATGAAATTGCGGCGACGGTAGGCGATGTCGATACCGCGCTTGCGGTGGTACAGCAGGGCAACCTGGATCTGGCCGTGCTCGACGTCAACCTGGGTGGGACGTTGTCCTTTCCGATCGCAGAAGAACTCGATGCGCGCGGAGTGCCTTACATCTTCGTGACCGGATATGCGAAAAGCGGAATTCCGGAGAAGTTCCGCCATCGGCACGGGTTGCAAAAACCCTTTCAGTTTCGCGATCTGAAGGATGCGCTGGCGCAGCTGCGGCCTGAGTAAGGAATCATGATCGACCACCCCGCAGCTGCCTGCGGGATGGCGGCAAGGCGCAGACGCGCTTATCTGCAACGATCAGCGGCTGTGGTCCAGCAACTGCTGACGCACGGCCACGATGCAGCTTTCCTCGACTGCCAGATGCACGAAGGCGCTGTTGTCTTCCCGCTTGCCCGTGCCCAGATCGAGCGTTGTCACCTGGTTGCTGCCATTGCGCTTGAACGTGTCGATCGCCCTGGTGGCGTTCTTGAATGGCACGCTCGCATCGTTGGATGAGCCGCACAGCAGGGTGCGGGTACGCGGGCGCCAATCGAGCAGGTCGTTGCGTTGCAAGTCTTGCCGCAATGGGTTGAACGGATTGCTTGCGACGTCCTGAAGAAAGGCCGCGGTGAAGTAGTCCTTGATCTTGCCGACCGGCGGCAACGTGGTGACCAGATCGCCCACGCTACGCGTGCCGGGGAAAAACGCTTCCACCTGTGCGGCCCAGGGGTCTTGATACGTTTGCGAGGGCGCCAGATAGACGTTGTGGTAAGTGCGCTGCATGGAGGTGATCGCGTAGCTCAAAAAGACCAAGGCAAAGGTGCTTTCGGCCACGGTGTTACGCCCGGTCAGATCGTCCAATACCGATTCGCTTAGCGCATAAGGTCCGGAGATCCCCGAGCTGGCGGCGAGGTTGAACTCCTGCGACAGGTGCGCTTCGATCTCGCGTTGTGTTGCCAGTGCGGCGTGGGCGCCGGCCGAGTTGCCGGAGAGCATCACCTTGCCCGACAGCGGCGTGTTCAAACGGCGCAGGACGCGGCGCGCGGCGCGCATCGCATCGATCATGGCGCTGGCTTGCGAGGCGCTGTGCATGTAGGGGTGATATGGGTAATTCGATTTGCCAAGGCCGAGATAATCGGTGGCGACGACGACGTAGCCCTGGCTGGCAAGTCGGGTGACCAACGGATCGTTCCCGCGCGCGTCGCGGATGTCCTTGGCCTGTTCCGTGCTACGCAACGTCTGGGTGCCTTCGCCCCATGCCAGCAGGGGATAGGGGCCTTGGCACTGTGGCCCGCCCGGCACCAGCAGCGCGGCCGAGGCGGTGGCCGGTTCGCCTTCGACGCCGATGGTGGCATAGGTGAATTCCGCTACGCGAACGTTGCAGCTGGGCTGCTCATGCGATGGGTCGTCGCGCAGCATGTTCGCAATGGCATCGCGGGTGTAGCTGGTCAGAACGTTGCTCGACAAGACCGTGCCACGGGCCGGATGGGTGCCGAAGGGGGACGCCTGCGAAGCGCCGGCGGTGGCCAGCAGGGCGATGCCCAATGCCGTGCCGATGTTGACTCGCAATTCCATGTAAAGACCTCGCTACATAACGCCCTGGGCAAGCGGCAGGGGGATGACGGTCGGGGCCGTCGGAATGAGCATGGGTGGGAACGTCGCGCGCGCAGCACTGCCAGCCGGTCGTCGTGCGGGGTGTGCAGCCATCGGCGGAGAGCGTCGGAGCCTGTAATCCAGCGGCTTCTGCTGCACGGCATTCGTCCCAATCATGCGTGTTAGGTAATACCTATCTGTAATGCAATGACTGTTCACAGTGATAGGAAATAAATAACCACTTCTCGAAGATCAACTGATGAAGTAATGATGATGGGTCACATCTGTACCGCAGGCGCACCAGAGTGCGAACTGGTGAAGCCATAAGCGAAGCGCCATACGACGTGCCGGTGACGCGCGCTGGGGTGAGGGCGATGTCATGTGTCGCCGGCGGGAGTAGGCGTTGCGTCGACGGTTGCGGCACTGCGGAGTTGTTAGGCAGTGCCTATCGCGCGCGTGCCTGGTCGAGCAGATGCGCCATAGCGAAGTTTCGCTCGTGCTCGCGCATCGGTGTCACGCGCAAGCGCTTGCCGATGGCGTGATGCGTGAATAGCCAAAGCAAAAGAGCGCCAGGCGGCGCTCTTTTGCTGACATGTTGCACGCGGCGGTGCTGGAGATATCGCGGCGAACTTGCCGCCGTGGATCGATCAGGCGTTGGCGACTTTGTGGAGCAGCCGTGCGACCGGAGCGGCCGCGCGCATGTTGGTGTCTTGCGCCTGTCGTGCATCGATTCTGAAGATGGCCACCGCATCGGTGAGCTGCGCTGCCTGCTCTTCCATCGAGCGTGCGGCCGCGGTGGCTTCTTCCACCAGCGCTGCATTTTGTTGCGTGGTTTCGTCCATGTGGGTGATGGTCTGGTTGACCTGTTCGATGCCGGCCGATTGCTCCTGCGATGCGGCGGAGATCTCGCCCATGATGTCGGTGACGCGTTGCACACTCGCGACCACTTCGCTCATGGTCTTGCCGGCGCTGTGGACCAGCGCCGAGCCATCGGCCACGCGCTGCACCGAGTCGTCGATGAGATCCTTGATCTGCTTGGCCGCACCGGAGGAACGTTGTGCGAGCGTCCGCACTTCGGAGGCGACCACGGCAAAGCCACGGCCTTGTTCGCCGGCACGTGCGGCTTCCACCGCTGCATTCAGCGCGAGGATGTTGGTCTGGAACGCAATACCATCGATGACGCTGATGATGTCGGCGATCTTCTTGGACGACGCTTCGATACCGCTCATGGTGTCGACGACCTTGCCCACAACCTCGCCACCTTGCGAGGCAACGCGTGCGGCACCGATCGCCAGCTGATTGGCCTGGCGTGCACCCTCGGCATTCTGTTTGACGGTGGACGTCAGTTCTTCCATCGACGCTGCGGTCTCTTCGAGATTGGCCGCCTGTTGCTCGGTGCGTTGCGACAGATCCTGATTGCCGGCCGCGATCTCGCTGGCAGCCGCGTTGATCGAGACCGCCGACTGCTGGATGTTGCCGACGATCTGCGCCAACTGACTGGCGGTGGCATTGGCATCGTCGCGCATTTGCGCAAACACGCCACGGAAGTCGCCGCTCATGCGTGCGGTGAGATCGCCGGCAGCGATCGATTGCAGCAACGACGACAACGACTGCAGATTGCCGTCGGCGGTGGACATCAGATGATTGAGGCTTTCGACCATGATGCGGAAGTCGAATTGAAAGCGCTCGACATCGCCGCGCGCGCTGAAGTCGCCGTTGGCGGCCGACTGCGCCAGATGCTTGATCTCGTGATTCATCGCCGAGAGGTTGAGCTTGACCTGCGACATGGTGTCGCTGAACACCGCTTTTTCACCGGGCAACGGCTGCATGTCTTCGGATAGTTCGCCAACGGCATAGCGGCCCATGATGCGTGCCAGATCGGTCTGCACGGCAACGTGCGAGGCCACCAGCAGATTGGTGTCATTGGCCATGCGGCCGTAGTCGCCGGGGAATGCCGAAGCATCGATGCGGAAGCTGATCGTGCCGGCGTCGTGATGCCTGGCCATATCGGTCTGTGCAGCGATCAGGTTGCGCACCTGCAGTTGCATCTTGTCCATGGCCTGCAGCAGACGGCCGGTTTCGTCGGTGGCGGTGGTGTGGATGTCGTTGTGCAGGTTGCCGGCGGCGATGGCTTCGGCGGTGCGTGTGGCCTGGCTCAATGGTGTGGTCAGGCTGCGCGTGATCAACCACGCCAGCAAGGTGCTGATCACCAATGCCGCGATGCCGCCACTTGCCAGGATGATCTTGCCGCGATGCATGGATTGCACGGCCGCGGCATATGCTTCCTTGCTGAGGCGCCGCTCCAACGCGGCGTTGTCGCGAATGGCGGCCTGCTGCTCATTCATCGCAGTGGCGGCCGCACCTTGCAACAAGCCCAGGGCCTCCTGGTTCTGGTCGTGGATGCCGTAGTCGAGAATCTGGTTGTTGAACTTGACCGAGATGTCGCGTTTTTCCTGCACCAGCTTGAGCGCAGCCTTTTCTACGTCGCTGCTGGGCATGGCCGCCAGTGCAGCGTGAGATTCCTTGTAACGCGCGCGATTGTTTTGGACCATCTCCATTGCGCGGCGGTTGGCCGCATCGCCCGACACCATCACGATGTCGCGCAGGCCGATCGCCACGTTGGTATTGGCATCGAGCATGTCGCTCGAGAGGCGAATCCGCTCCATGTTGTTATTGACGATGGTATCCAGCTCGTAACGGGCGTTGGACATGGTGAACAGTCCGGTCGCCACAAGCAGACCCGACAAGAGAATCAAAATGCCGAAGGCCATGCCCAAGCGACGGCCGACATTGAGGCGTTGCAAATAATCGTTCATAACCGCATCCAGTTAGCGCAGCTGAAGGGCCCAGTGGATGCGGGGTGCATCCACTCAAGCCTCTTGCCCAGCTAGCGGCTGGAAACGGGCGTGCTAAAGACTTCCGTTCTGTAATAGTTACAGCGGATTCATTGCGCGGAAGAGATTCCCCGACAGCTGTCCATCGGCGCCTGACATCTTGATGGCGTCAGAGGCATGGAGCGCAGCTAACGCTGCTTTTGCGTGCACGTTAATTAGATGTTGCCGATGCTGGAAATAACGCACGCAATACGCACGTCGTCGCAGCGTATGTGCAGGAATCCGCATCGATAACTGATCGCGCGCGCCATTTGTTAGTCGCGCTTGTAACGTCTGGCTGGATCGATGCGTGTCACCTGCAGAACGCTTGTTATGCCGCGCGTGACACGCTGGTAGGCGCGTCGGATTGCGTTTTGCCTACTACCTGCAATGGACCTTGCGCAGATTCGCTGGAGCGACAGCGAGAGATGCGCTCAACCTGCGTCGATCGATGTTGCGCCAGTGCCCCGCAGTGCAGGGCACTGCGTGCGAGCGTGAAGCACTGTCGGCAGCGCGCACTGCATCTGGTGACGAGGCGAACCTCAACAGCCGAGCACGCGCGCCGCGCTACCAACCGGCATCAGGCTTCCAGCGCAGCCAGCACGTCAGCGTGCAACTGTCGTGCATCGGACTCGCTGTTGAACCGCGCGAAGACCTCTTCGCCAGAGATCATGCCGACCCGGACCGAGTGGCAATACGAGCCGAAGCTTTCGCCGGCGTTGAACGGATCGCTGATGACGGAGATATGGGTGACGCGGACCCGGGTGGTGCCGAACTTGATGAACATCTGCGAGCTCCTGTGTGAGCGCTGAGTTTCCCACTTTGTGCTGCTGGGCAGAAGCATGCACGGATGAAGGCGCGTCGGTAAGGTGACCCCAGGCAGTGCCGCAGCGTCCTTTCGGTTTTTGTGGCGTGGCCCGTCTGTGGAGCGGGTGACTGGAAAGGCGCTCGCCTCACGCATTCGGCGACCCAGCACGTACACTGCCGTGCCCTGATGCTGAGCTTGCCCGATGTCCGATCCCATTCGTCTCGATAAATGCGTTGCCGCGCAGTTCGGTTGCTCGCGTGGCGAGGCGCAGCAGTACATCGAGGGTGGCTGGGTCAGCGTGGACGGGGTCGTTGTCGAAGAACCGCAGGCCCTGGCAACCGCCGTGCAGGTGACGCTTGCACCGGATGCAGTGCTTGAACCTGCCGAGCCTGCCACCCTGCTCTTGCACAAGCCTGCGGGAATGACCGCCGACGCTGCGCTGGCGCTGACCAACCCGGCAAGCCGGAGCGAGCTGGACAACGCCGAGTTGCGCGTGCTCAAGCGGCATTTTCTGCGGCTCAGCGCGCCGCTGCCGCTGGAAGACGACGCCAGCGGCTTGCTGGTGTTGAGCCAGGATGGCCGCGTACTGCGCAGGCTGACGGCCGACGCCAGCTCGATCGAACAGGAATTTTTGGTGGAAGTGCGCGGCGAGCTGCGCCCGTATGGCATGGCGCGTCTGGCACACGGTCTGGTGTATCAGCAGCGCAGCCTGCCGTCGTGCAAGGTGAGCTGGCAGAACGAAGAGCGGCTGCGCTTTGCGATCAAGCATGTGCAGCCAGGCCAACTGCGCTACATGTGCGGCGAGGTGGGGCTGGACGTGGTGAGCATCCGCCGGCTGCGCGTAGGCCGCGTGTCGCTGGGCAAGCTGGCCATCGGCCAGTGGCGCTATCTGCCGTCGGGCGAACGTTTCTAAGAGACGTGTTGGCAAGTGCGCGTAAGGTGTCTGCACGTAGCGCACCTGACTACAGTGGCCGCATCGACACCGCGTGCGTTTCCGCAAACGCGGATTGCTGTAAGGCAACCAAGCGTCTTTGCTGCGGCCTTCGCGATGTCGACGTCTAACATCATGAGCGTGTACCAAACCCGCGCCGACTCACGTCGGCCGACGCCCGACCGGCCACATCGCACGGAGCGATGCGCACCGCGCAAGGACGTCGCAGGCTGACGCTTGGTTCGCTTACTTCTTGTTGCGCCTTTTCTTGGCGCGGGTCACCAGCCAGAACACCACGGCGATGATCCCGATGACCAAGATGGCGAATGCCGGTGTCAGAAACGCGTTGTCGCCCATGAGAATCTCCTGAAAGTCATTGCAGCGAAGCGCTGCACTGACGTTAGCCTAGCGAGCGGTCTGCGTGATCGCGTGAAATGCGCACGCATGCATGCATCGACGCAAGTACGTAGCAAGCACGCATGCATCGACGCACGCTTACTTAGCTCGAAGGCCAGGAGCACTGTCGTGCGGCTAGAAGTGCATTGCTGCAGTGGAGGCGCTTGCTCTGCGACGTTTGCTGCAACTAGCACGGAGGCCACGCGCGCAGTCAGAGCCATCGCAGGTCAACCAACTTCAGACAGACGTGTCAGCAACTGCGCTACTGCGACCAAAAGCCAGCGACATTCGCACCGTGCGACGCAGGCGCGAGCAGGATGCTTACTGCGCCAATGAGATCGGCCAGCAGACGAGATCGATTGGATCAGCCAGCAAACCAGCGATGGTTGCCACGTGTGTCGACTGCAGCAATGATGCGTTCGCATCGCTGGACGCGCTTCGCGACATCCAGTGGAGTGCACGTCTCCATCAGCAGACGCAACTGTTGGCACACGGAAACGACGCGCGCAGGCAACCAGATGAAAAGCCAACGGAGCGCGCTCATCGCGTCGCAACGTTCTGACGAATGCGTCGCCCGATGCAAGACAGCACTGCGCCACTACAGGTCTGCATCAGCAATGTCCCGGCAGGGGCGTGCTCAGCGCTCCGCGAGTTGAGCGGCCCAACAGGCCTCGCGTCCGGTGGTTGCAGTTTAAATGAGACGCGCATCACGTAAATCGGGGGCGCGCCCACAGGCTGTCGGGGCGTTCCCGACAACCATGCTGGTGCGACTGCGCTCGCAGCGGAGCGCAGGCGCCGGAGGTCACTGAAAGGCGGGCGTGCAGCGGAAGCCGGCGCAATCGATCTGCACCGTGCTGCCACTCTGGCAAGTCGCAGTGAAGCGGGTGGGGCCAGCCGCCTGCACCGGGCCACAGTTCAAACCGCTGCTGATGCTTTGAGCGCGTGCCATGGACGATTCGCTCGACATCGCCGGGCCTGCAGGCGTCGTCGGAGCCGCAGCGACGCCGGGAGATGCCGCAACGCGGGCAGGCGCAGCGGAGGGGACATCGCTTGCCAGCGGCGTTGTCACTGCTTCGCTATGGGTGCGGCCGCTTGCCGCCACTACACCGCCTTGCGCGGTCTCGCCTTGCAGTGGCTGCCCGCGTTCCTCGCGACGGCGGTCGAAGCTCAGCGTCTGCCCGAACACCAGCTGGATCCAGCTCGGGTAGGTGTAGCCGGTGCCCTTGTTGTGGTCGACGATGGCGCCGATTGCGCCGCCGATCAGGATGTTGCCCCAGATGCCCATGTTGGCGCGCGAGATGGAGCGGCCCGCCGCATCTCGCTGACCGGGCAGCACGCAGGTGACTTCCAGATCGTGCGCGGACCGGCGCACCTGCGCGGTCTGGCCGGACTTCAGGGTGACGCGCCCTTTGTCGTTGCCGATGGCGCAGTCGGCGCCGGTGACGGTTTGGCCGTCGGCGGTCTTGGTATCGACGCGTATCGGCTGGGTCGCGTCGTTCATCACCGTTGCGCAACCACTCAACGCAGCCATGGCAATGGCTGCGGTCACTAGCTGTTTCATGTTGTCCCCTGGCGTAAAGCACAGCGGCACCAGGCGGGCATTGCACCGCGGCCTTGGCACAGCTATGTCGTGATCAATCCCCGTTGCCGCCGCATCGCGCGACGGCTGGCATTTCATACCGGGATTGTGGGCCGCCGTCCAGCTGCGGCCATCGGCGTTACACGCCTGGGGTGGCGAGCACGCGGCGTTTCGCCATCACGCTGCGGATCGCGGTGAGCAGTTGTTCGGGGGTGTAGGGCTTTTCCAGGAAGGCCACGCCGTCAGGCAGGATCTCTTCCACGTATTCCACCGCCAGACCGGAGGTCAGCAGCACGGGCAGGTTGTATGGCGCATACGCGGTCTTCAACGCAAGATCCACGCCGGTCAGGCCGCCGGGGAAATGGATATCGGAAAACAACACATCGACGCGCGGGTCGCTGTCGATCAGGGTCAGGGCTTCTTCGACCGATCCGGCGCTGCGGCAGGTAAAGCCGTAACTCTCCAGGACAAGGCAGCTGAGTTGTCGGGTGCCGTCGCCGTCTTCGACGACGAATACAACTGGCCGTTCCTTGTTCTGTGACATGAGCACGTCTCGTAAGGCAAGCCACATTTTCAGCGATGCGGCAGTGAACCCCCCGTCAACGCAGACGGAGCCGTATGGTTACCAGCCGAACGGGCCGGGGCCATAACCGCCGGGTGCGTAGCGTGGGCCAAATACCGGGCCTTCGCCGCGGCCGACGCTGATGCTGACACCGATCTGATGCGCCTTGCCGTCGTCGTCGTAATAGGTCTTGCAGGAGTTCAGATTGACCGCCTGCCAGTTGCTGTTGCCGCCGCGGTTGGAATAGCCCATGCCGGTCTCGACCGCACCATGCAGCTTGCCCTGGCATTGCTCGGCGCGTTCGGCCGCGATCGATGCAGCGCTGGGGCGTGCCAGCGCCGGGCGGGGGCCGCTCTTGTCGCCGTAAAACGTGCCGGGCGGGTCGGTGCTGTACTCCGGGTCGGAGCGGTATTGCAGAGGTGCCTGGGGGACGCTCAGGTCCAGCGAGCGGGCGGTGGCCGGTTCGGCGCTGACATCGCCGGTCTGGGCGAGCGCGCCACCGGCGGCAAATAGAGTGGCCAGGAGAAGCAGGCTGCGTTTCATCGGTTGGACTCTATAGGAATGACTGGCAGCGCGTGCCAGCTCGCCTTGTGAAACTAGCAACGGCTGATTGAATGCGCGCTGTCGATTCGGCCGATTGTTGTGTCGAGACAGGCATGGCGCTGACACACGCTGTTGCATCAGCCTTGCTCGCGCACGATCTCGATCAGCTGCGCACCATAGCGGGCCAGTTTGCCGCCACCGATGCCGCCGACCCGCGATAACGCATCGATGCTGGTGGGCCGTTGCTCGGCGATGTTGCGCAGCGTGCTGTCGTGGAAGATCACGAAGGCCGGCACGTTCTGTTCCTTGGCCAGTTCCGCGCGCAAACCGCGCAGCGCGTTGAACAACACCAGATCCTGCGGCTGCACCGGCAGGCCGGTGCGCTGCGCGCCGCGATCCCGTCCGGCGGCCGGATTCTCGCGGCGCATCATCACCTGGCGCTCGCCCTTGAGCACCTGGCGGCTGGCGTCGGTCAGGCGCAGGCCGCCGTGGCCCTCGCTGTCGACTTCCAGCAGGCTGGCCGCCACCAGCTGGCGGAACACGCCGCGCCAGGTGCGCTCGTCCAGGTCGCGGCCGATGCCGTAGGTGCTCAGTTGATCGTGGCCAAGCTGTTTGATGCGCTCGTTCTCGCTGCCGCGCAGGATGTCGAGCAGGTGACCGACACCGAAGCGCTGCCCGCTGCGGTACACGCAGCTCAGCGCTTTCTGCGAGGCCACCGTGGCGTCCCACGCCGCTGCCGGGGTCAGGCAGTTGTCGCAATTACCGCAGGGTTTGGGATAGGTCTCGCCGAAGCCGGCCAGCAGTACCTGGCGGCGGCACTGCATGGATTCGCAGTAGCCAAGGAGGTGATCGAGCTTGGCGCGTTCCAGACGCTTGCGCTCCTCGGCCGCTTCGCCCTGTTCGATCATCTGCTTGAGCAGCACCACATCGCCCAGGCCGTAGCAGAGCCACGCTTCGGCCGGGTCGCCATCGCGGCCGGCGCGGCCGGTTTCCTGGTAGTAGCCCTCCAGCGATTTAGGCAGGTCCACATGCGCCACGAAGCGCACGTCCGGCTTGTCGATCCCCATGCCAAAGGCAATCGTGGCGGTCATGATGATGCCGTCCTCGCGCAGGAAACGGCGCTGATTCTGCGCACGCACTTCGGCGGGCAGGCCAGCGTGATAGGGCAGGGCGTTGAAGCCTTGCGCGCACAGCTGCTGGGCGGTTTCTTCGACCTTGCGCCGCGACATCGCATAGACGATGCCGGCCGAGCCACGATGGCGGGTGAGGAATTCCTGCAACTGCTTGCGCGCGTTGTCCTTCTGCACCACGGTGTAGCGGATGTTGGGGCGGTCGAAGGAGCTGACGAAGTGGCGTGCGTCCACCAGATCCAGGCGCTCGGCGATCTCGCGCTGGGTGGGCGGGTCGGCGGTGGCGGTCAAGGCCATGCGCGGGATGTGCGGCCAGCGCTCGTGCAGCACGGTGAGCTGGCGATATTCGGGGCGGAAGTCGTGGCCCCATTGCGACACGCAATGCGCTTCGTCGATGGCGAACAGCGCGATGCGGCTGCGTTCCAGCAACGACAGGAAGCGCTGGGTCAACAGGCGCTCCGGTGCGACGTAGAGCAGATCCAGATCGCCTGACAGCAGGGCGCGTTCGACCCGTTGCGCGTTTTCCGCATCCAGCGTGGAGTTGAGGAATTCGGCGCGCACGCCCAGCTGGCGCAGGGCTTCGACCTGGTCCTGCATCAGCGCGATCAATGGCGACACCACGATGCCGATGCCGTCGCGCAACAGCGCTGGCACCTGATAGCACAGTGACTTGCCGCCGCCGGTGGGCATCAGTACCAGGGCGTCGTTGCCGGCAGCGACGTGTTCGACAATGGCTTGTTGCGGGCCGCGGAAGTCGTCGTAACCGAAGACGCGGCTGAGCAGTTCGTGGGCGGGGGAAGACATCCAGCTAGGATACCGTGCGGGTCAAGCCCTGGTCGGTGTCATGCCGGCAGTGTTGCGTACTGGCTGGTCGGGGAACGCCGCGAGGTGAGGGCGGTTGATCAGCGGTGTGTGAGGTCTTGTGAGGTTGAGCTGGATGAGGCTTCGCACCGTACCCTCACCCCAACCCCTCTCCCGGAGGGAGAGGGGCTCAACAACTGACAGCACACGGAGCCCCCTGAGTCAGGGGGCGCGCCGAAGGCGCGGGGTGTGGAGATGCGTAGCGGGGCCCGCCGTTTGCAGAGCAAACGTTGGGGGACATGTCCGCGAAGCGGAGATGGCCGCACCCCCTGAGTCAGGGGGCGCGCCGAAGGCGCGGGGTGTGGAGATGCGTAGCGGGGCCCGCCGTTTGCAGAGCAAACGTTGGGGGACATGTCCGCGAAGCGGAGATGGCCGCACCCCCTGAGTCAGGGGGCGCGCCGAAGGTGCGGGGTGTGGAGATGCGTAAGGCGCGGGGTGTGGCAGGCAGTAAGCAGGCGCCCAAGGTTTCGGCGCAGCGGAACCTTGGGCAAACCCGCAGGGGCCAAGCCCAAGGGGTTACTGCAGCAGCGAGCGCAGCATCCAGGCGTACTTTTCGTGGGTCTGCAGACGCTGGGTCAGCAGGTCCACGGTCGGGTCGTCGCCGGCGTCGTCGGCGGTGCCCAGTACCTTGCGCGCGGTGCGGCAGAGCGCTTCGTTGCCGCTGACCAGCTGGCGCACCATCTCCCGCCAGTCGGCGCTGTCGCTCAGGCCCGGCTCTTCCGGAATCGAGGTCAATGCGACGAACTCGCTGTAGGAACCCGGTGCGTTATAGCCCAGGGCGCGGATGCGCTCGGCCACTTCGTCCAGCGCGGCCCACTGCTCGGTGTACTGGGTTTCGAACATGGTGTGCAGCGAGTTGAACATCGACCCGGTGACGTTCCAATGGAAGTTGTGGGTCTTCAGATACAACGTGAAGGCGTCAGCCATGTAGCGGGCCAGGCCGTCGGAGATCTTCTTGCGATCGCCGTCCTTGATCCCGATATCGATATGCGGCGCCGACGCGGCAGCGACCGGCAGGGCATCGTTGATGACGACGGGCTTGTTGGCGTTCTTTTTCTTGGACATGGGATGGCCCTTCTGAGGAAGTGGATGTCTGATGGAACAGATATGGCGTCACAATAGACAGGCTAAAGGATCAAACGTCATTCAATCTTTCACATTTTTCCATCAATGAGCGCTATCGACACCGACCTTGCCACGCTGCTGCGTGAGCGCCGCCACGCCGTGGATGGCGCAATGAGCCGAGACCGGGCCCGCCTGCTTGGCCTATGGTCGCGCTGGCAGGGCAAACCCGGCAACCCGCAGCTGCGCGACGCATTCGAGCAGGCGCTGGCGGCGTCGCTGACGCAGCGGCAGGCGCGTGCCGAGCAACAGCCGGCAATCACGCTCGACACGCAACTGCCGATCGCACGCGAAGCCGAGCACATCATCGGGTTGATCCGCGACCACCAGGTGGTGGTCATCGCTGGCGAAACCGGCTCCGGCAAGACCACCCAGCTGCCCAAGCTGTGTCTGGCCGCCGGGCGCGGTGCCGCAGGCATGATCGGTTGCACCCAGCCGCGCCGGATCGCCGCGCGTGCGGTGGCCGCGCGGGTGGCCGACGAGCTGAAGACGCCGTTGGGCACCGTGGTGGGCTTCCAGGTGCGCTTCACCGACCGGGTGAGCGAGCAGTCGCGCATCAAGTTCATGACCGACGGCATCCTGCTGGCGGAGATCGCCAGCGACCGCTGGTTGTCGGCCTACGACACCATCATCGTGGACGAGGCGCACGAGCGCAGCCTAAACATCGACTTCCTGCTCGGCTACCTCAAGCAGCTGCTGAAAAAACGCCCTGATCTCAAGTTGATCGTGACCTCGGCGACCATCGATACCGAGCGCTTTGCGCAGCATTTCGACAATGCGCCGGTGATCAATGTGGAAGGGCGGACCTTTCCGGTCGAAGTGCGCTATCGCCCGCTCGAAGGCGAAAGCGGCGGCGACGATTCGCAGGATGCCGGCCGCGACGGCGAGCGCAGCGTCAACGATGCGATCGTGGCGGCAATTGACGAGATCACCCGCATCGATCCACGTGGCGATGTGCTGATGTTCCTGCCGGGCGAGCGCGAGATCCGCGATGCGCATCATTCGCTGGAACGGCGCAAATACCGCGAGACCGAAGTGGTGCCGCTGTATGCGCGGCTGTCGGCGGCCGACCAGGACCGCGTGTTCAATCCTGGCCCGCGCCGGCGTCTGGTGCTGGCCACCAACGTGGCCGAAACCTCGTTGACGGTGCCACGCATCCGCTATGTGGTGGATCCGGGCTTTGCGCGCGTCAAGCGCTACAGCCCGCGGCAGAAGCTGGACCGCCTGCATATCGAGCCGATCTCGCAGGCCAGCGCCAATCAGCGCATGGGCCGTTGCGGGCGAATCGCCGAAGGGATTTGCTACCGGCTGTATGCCGAAGCGGACTTTGCCGCGCGGCCGGCGTTTACCGATCCGGAAATCCGGCGCGCGTCGTTGTCGGGCGTGATTCTGCGCATGCTGCAACTCGGGCTGGGGCGGATCGAAGACTTCCCGTTTCTGGAAGCGCCCGACGAGCGCGCGGTGGCCGATGGGTGGCAGCAGCTGCTGGAGCTGGGCGCGATCGACGCCGAGCGCCGTCTGACCGCCATCGGACGGCAGATGGCGCGCCTGCCGGTAGACGTCAAGCTGGCGCGCATGCTGGTGGCCGCGCAGCAGCACGGCTGCCTGCGCGAGATGATCATCATCGCCGCGTTTTTGGGCATCCAGGACCCGCGCGAACGCCCGCCGGAAGCGCGCGAGGCGGCCGACAATGCGCATGCATTGTTTGCCGATGCGCGCTCGGAATTCGTCGGCATCCTGCGCCTGTGGGATGCGTACCGGCAGGTGCACGAAGACCTCACCCAGTCCAAGTTGCGCGATTGGTGCAACCGGCATTTTCTGGGCTTTTTGCGCATGCGCGAGTGGCGCGAGCTGCATCGGCAGTTGCGCCTGTTGTGCGAAGAACTCGGCTGGAGCGAAGAGCCGGCCAACGTGATGCTGGCGCCGCTGCTGGCGGGCGCCAGCGCGCCTGCGCGCGAGGATGGTCACAACGCCAACCGGCCGACGCGCGGGCAGCTGCATCGCGCCGCGCGTCTTGCGCGCGAAGGCAAACCCGATCCGACTGCGCCACCGACGCAATCCGCTGCGGCGGCATCGAACAAACAGGCCGAGGCCGCTGAAGGCTCGGCGCGAGCGAGCGAGCGCGAACGCGCTGCCGCGTACCAATCGCTGCATCGCGCACTGTTGGCGGGCCTGCCCACGCAGATCGGCCATCGCACCGAAAAGGGCGATTTCCTGGCGGCGCGGCAACGCCGGTTCGTGCCGTTCCCGGGTTCCGCACTGGCGCGCAAGCCACCGCCGTGGATTCTTGCGGCCACCTTGCTGGACACGCAAAAAGTGTGGGGCATGACCAACGCCGCGATCGAGCCGGATTGGGCCATCGCCGAGTTGCCGCATCTGCTGGCACGCAAGCATTTCGATCCGCATTGGTCGCGCGCGCAGGGGCAGGTGGTGGCCTCGGAGCAGATCAGCCTGTTCGGGCTGGTGCTGGCGCCGAAGAAGCCGGTGCATTTCGGCAAGATCGACCCGGCCGCCGCGCACGATCTGTTCGTGCGGCAAGCCCTGGTGACCGGCGAAATCAATACGCGCGCGGCGTTTGTGGCCGACAACCTCAAGGTGCTGGAACAGGCGCGCGAGGAAGAGGCCAAGCTGCGCCGTGCCGGTATCGTGGCCGACGAAGGCTGGCAGGCGCGCTGGTATCTGGACCGCATTCCGGCCGAGCTGCATTCGGCCAGCGGCCTGGATGCCTGGTGGAAAACCTTGCCGTCAGACAAGCGCCGCGGCCTGCACTGGACCTTGAACGATCTGCTGCCCGGCGAAGGCAGCGAAGCCGATCGCTTTCCGAAGTATTTCCCGCTGGGCGATGCGCGGCTGCCGTTGCAGTACCGCTTCGAGCCGGGTGCGATCGATGACGGCGTCACCCTGGACGTGCCGCTGCACCTGCTCAATGCGCTGGACCCGGCGCGCCTGTCATGGCTGGCGCCCGGCTTTGTCGCCGACAAGGCATCGGCGCTGATCCGCAGCCTGCCCAAGGTGCAGCGGCGCAATTTTGTGCCAGCGCCGGATTTCGGGCGTGCGTTCTACGAGGCCTACAGCCTGCCGTCGGCCGACGATATCCGTGGCGAGCTGGCGCGCTTTCTGTCCAAGGCCACCGGTGTGCAGGTCGCGGCGCTGGATTTCGATGAAGAATCGCTGGACACGCATCTACTGATGAACCTGCGTCTGCGCGACGACGATGGCAAGGTGCTGGCCGAATCGCGCGATCTTGACGGGCTGCGTGCGCGCTTCGGCGAACGCGCCGGGCAGGCGTTTGCTGCGCGTGCCGGGCGCGCGTTGGCTGCGGAAGGGCTGCGCGATTTCCCCGCCACGCCGATTCCCGAACAGGTCGCCGGCGAGGCTGGCGTGCCGGCGTACCCGGCCCTGGTGGATCAGGGTGACGATGCTGCCTTACGCATCTTTGCCGACCGCAACGACGCCGCGCAGGCGCATCCGCGCGGCGTGCGTCGCCTGCTGGAAATCGCGTTGGCCGACAAGATCAAACACGCGCGCAAACAGTTGCCGGTCTCGCCCAAAACCGGTCTGCTGTATGCAGCGATCGAATCGCAAGAGCGGCTGCGTGGCGATCTGGTCGATGCCGCGCTCAATGCGGTGCTGGCCGACGGGCTGGGCGCGATCCGCGACCCGGGTGCGTTTGCGCAACGCCGCGACGATGCGACCAAGCGCCTGTTCGGCGAAGCGATGGAACGGCTCAAATTGGCCGAGAGCATCCTGGGCGCCGTGGCCGAGCTCAAACCGTTGCTGGAAGCGCCACTGATGGGCTGGGCACGCGGCAATCTTGACGACATGGAGCAGCAGTTGCGCGCGCTGGTGCATGCCGGCTTTCTGCGTGACACACCGGCAGAGGCGCTGGCCAATTATCCGCGCTATCTCAAGGCGATGATCCTGCGGACCGAGCGTGCCAAGCGCGACCCGGCGCGCGATCAGTCGCGCATGCTCGAGCTCAAGCCGTTTGTGGATGCGTTGGGCGATGCGGCTGCGCGTGGATTGCAGCAACGTGCCGACTGGCAGGCGCTGCGCTGGGATCTGGAAGAGTTGCGAGTGTCGGTGTTCGCGCAGGAGCTCGGCGCCAGGTCCGGCGTGTCGGCGAAGAAATTGTCGCAGCGGGTGGCGGCGTTGCGCTGATGAGTTGTCGGCGGATTGCGTACGGCTGCTTGCAGTCCGCTGCAGCGTGATCCGTTCGCGCTTACCTGGCGACGGGTGATGGGCCATGCGCTTGGCCGCCGCAATGGCATGTCGGTCGCCTGCACCGCCATGAGCGGCGTGTAGATCATGTTGCGTGGAGGGGCGATGCTTAGCGTCTCCCGACGCATCGCCAAGCAGCCCAGACGTGTAGAGACCCAACGCACCCCGCGCGTGCGGCCACATGGCAGTGGCCGCACCCACGAAGACGCCAGCCTCAGAACGTCGCAGCCTCAGAACTTCACGTGCAGGCTCGCCATATAGCGTCGCCCGCTTTTGTAGCGGCCGGCTAGATGGTCCTTGTCACCGAGATACTGCAGATACTCTTCATCCAGCAGGTTCTGCCCATCGATCTGCAGCGACCAGTTCGGGCTGAATGCATAGCCGATGCTGGCGCCGAGTTCGGCGTAGTCGTCCACGCTGGCCGGCGCCGCACCGGCTACATAGCCGCCGGCGAGATAGCTGTCGCGCCAGTTGTAGGTCAGGCGCGCGTTGAGCGGGCCTTTCTCAAAGTACGGGCTGAAGGCCACGCTGTTGCGTGACTGGTACGGCAGCGCATCGCCGGTGTTGTTTTCGCCGTTGGCGTAGGTGTAGTTGGCGGTCAGGCCAAAGCCGCTGTCGCCAAAGGGTTGCTGGAACGAGAGGTTGAAGCCCTTGACCTTGCCGTCGCCGGCATTGCGCGGCCGCTGCACGCTGTAGTCGCAGTAGCCGTCGGCGGTACAGCCGTTGCTGCCGAGCAATTGCGCCCAGCTCTGCGGTGCGGTATCGCGCAGCGCGTTGTATTGACGTTCCACGCTGGCACTGGTGTCGATGTAGTTGTCGATCTTTTTGTAGAACACCGACCACGCCACCACCGATTGCTGCGCGAAGTAATACTCTGCCGAGAGATTGAAATTCCACGATTCGTACGGTGACAACTCGGCGTTGCCGCCGCTGCCGGTCAGCGTGGTGTCGTTGAGGAAGGTGTTGTTGACCATCTGGTTGTAGGGCGCCCAGGCGATCACCTTGGCCGCCGCGAAGCGGAACACCCAGTCCGCGCTGGTGTCGTAGGACACGGTCAGCGACGGCAGCAGAAAGTCCTCTTTGCGGGTACGCGTCTGCCACAGGCTGTCGGCGTTGGTCAGCGACGGTGTGCCGCTATAGACAAAGCCGCTGCCTTCGGTCTTGGAGTCCACATAGCGCACGCCCAGATTGCCGCGCAGACCGCCGCCGGAGAAATTCAACTGCGCGTAGGCCGCGTTATTGGTCTGCTCCAGCGCCCAGCTGTTGTTGAGATAACTGGCCGGATCCGGCGCGTTGTAATCGACCGGGCTGTTACGGATCCAGTTCAGCACATTGTTGCGCCCGGCCTGCACGTGCTGGCCGTGGTCGGGATAAAAGTCCTGCAGGTCGGTCAGACCGATCGTGCCGACATCGGCCAATGTGCCAGGGGTCACTCCGCCGTAGACGTTGAGCTCGAAACGTTCCTCATGTTTGCCATGACGCACGCCCAGCAGTAACTGGTTGAACACGCCATCGAACTGCACATCCAGATCCAGTTGGCCGTAGGTGTCCTTGCTCTCGGTGGAGAAGATGCCGTTGTTGCCGAACCAGCCACCGGCAGAGCCCCAATTGACCGGGTCGCGTGCGCGCGCAGGGTCGTCGAACTGGATGCCGCGGCGCGTGTCCCAACGGAAGCCGCCGTTGTAGAACGGCTCGATGAAGTATTGCGACAGATCCCTGTTTTCGGATTTGCTCTGTCCCACCTGTCCCTTCACACCCCAGCCATCGCCGCGGAACGCGCCGCGCAGATCCAGGCCTTTGGTGGTGACTTCCGATTCGCGCACGTTGTTGTCGTAGATCACCGTGCCGCCAAGCGGATCGGCGTTGGCGCTGGAATGGCCGCTTGTCACTACGCCGTTGCGCATATCGCCGAGCTGGTCCACCGCGGCCACCGTGCCGGCATTCCAGGTCAAAAAGCTGTACATCGACTGGTTGTAGTTGTCGAACTTCTCGTTGATGTACACGCCGCTCAGATTGAATTCCAACGCGTCGCTGGGTTTGAGTTGCAGGTTGACCACTGCGCTGTCGCGCTCGCGGTCCTGCTGAAACCACGCAGCGTTGATCGAGTTGGGTACGTCTGCATCGGCCGGAACCGTGCCTGCGGCGTTGGCGAAGGTGCTGGCAGGCGCATAGCCGAATACTTCCATGCCACGGCGGTCCACGCGTTCTTCGTAGTGCTGCGCGGACACGGCAATGCCGAAGGTTTCTGCGGGATTTTTCCAGCTATAGAGCAGGGCCGCATTGGGATTGCCCTTGCTGGCCTGGTCGCTGTAGCTGTAGCCGATGGAGCCGGCGATCTCGTTGGCTTTCAGATCCAGCGGTTGGCGCGTGTGCATCAGCACCGTACCGCCGAGGCTGCCTTCGGTCAGTCGCGCTTCGGAAGACTTGAGGATCTCCACGCGGCCCAGGATCTGCGGCGCCAGCAAGGTGTAGTCGAATCCGCGGCTGGGCTGTTCGCCGTATAACCAGATCGCCTGCGCCACCGGGTGGCCATCCAGGAACGACAGATTCAAGCTGGGGTCGGTGCCGTCGATGCTGACGCGCTCGCCCTGGCCGAAGCGTCGGTCCAAGGTGACGCCGGGAATCTGCGATAGCGCTTCGGCTACATTGGTGCTGGGAAACTTGCCGATGTCCTCGGCAGTGATCGCTTCGGAAATGCCGGTGTTGTTACGTTTGGTGTCCAGCGATTTTTCCAGGCTGGCACGGATGCCGA
The DNA here is from genome assembly GCF_979258225.1 of Xanthomonas sp. AC360. Classification (NCBI taxonomy): domain Bacteria; kingdom Pseudomonadati; phylum Pseudomonadota; class Gammaproteobacteria; order Lysobacterales; family Lysobacteraceae; genus Xanthomonas; species Xanthomonas sp. AC360. The sequence continues at coordinate 5,085,022 of NZ_OZ409846.1, read as the reverse complement.
CCACCTGGACGGCGTCCAGCTCGGTGGCTTGCTGGCCAGGGCTCTCCTGGGCTTGCGCGGTGACCGCCAACGACAACGCAATCGCACTGCACAGCAGGGTGGTGCTGTATTTCATGATGTCTCTCCTCATCACGCACAGGGATGGATGGCGGGCCGTGGCTCGCCGGATGCGGGGGCTGAAAGTGGCTAACAAAACTACTGTGCAGCTGCCAGGCGGGCGCGGCCGGTGCTCGGAATCGGCATGTACCCCTCGTACACTCCGGTTCTGAGCGCGCCGTCCACACCCACCTGACGACTGCTCGCTACGTTTTGTTAGCCACTTTTAGTAACCGCACGTTCGGGAAAACGCGCGGTGGAACGCTTACGACACGTCAGCGTGGCGTTGCAGATACCAATTGGCCGCACCGAGCACGCCCAGCTGCCCGTGCTCGACCAGCTTGACCGGGATGCGTTCGAGCACCGCGCGCATGTTGCCCTTGTCCAGAAAACGCGCGCCGAACGTGCTGGACGCCAGAAAGTGTCCGATCGTCGGCAGGATGCCGCCGGCCAGATAGATGCCGCCGGCAGCGCCGTAGGCCAGCGCCATGTCACCGACGGCGTGGCCGAGTAGGGCGCAGAACACGTGCAGGGTTTCGCGCGCCAGTGCGTCGTCTTCATGCAATGCCGCATGCGTGATTGCCGCAGGCTGCTGATGACGTTGCGGCGAACCGTGCAGCGCACACACCGCGGCATACAGCCGCAACAGTCCAGGGCCGGACAACACGTGCTCGAGCGGCAGATAGTGTTGGTCGCGCAGCAGGATGCGCAGCAACTGCTGTTCGTGCGCGTGCGTGCTGGCCAATGCGACCTGGCCTGCTTCGGTCGCCAGCACGATGGGGCGCGGCTTGGCATCGATCCACACCGCCGCGCCCAATCCGGTACCGGGGCCGACCACCAGCATTGGCCCGGCGCTGCGTGCATGCCGCGGCGTGGGGCCGCTCAGTTGCAGCACCGCACGCGCTTCCATCTGCGGCGCCGCATAGGCGACCGCTTCGAAGTCGTTGACCAGATGCACGTTGCGCAGTTCCAACGCGGCGCGCAGGCGGTTGGGCGAGATGCTCCATGGCAGGTTATTGCTGATGAAGCTGCCGTCGTCCAGCGCAACGCCCGCGCTGGCGATCACGACTGTCTCGACACGGCTCACCTGCGGCAGGAAGTCGGCCAGGATGGCGTCAAGGCTGGCGTAGTCGCCGCAGCGATAGGTGCGGTAGTGGGCAAGCGCAATCGCTGCGCCCTCTGCCTGCAGCACGTGGCCAAGACGCACATGCGTGCCGCCGACATCGGCCGCGATAAAGCCGGTGGCCGCAGGAGCAGCAGGCGTGGCAGAAGCGTGAGCAGAACGCGAAGTCGCAGCCACATGCAGTCCTTAGTCCGTCTGATCAGCCGATGCCATCAGCGCGTAGCGGCCTGTTTAGAAGTTGGTGACAACGATGTCAATGGTCCAGTCGGGTTGGATCGATCTTGTTGGCAGGCTCAAGTGCAAAAACCGCCCTATGGACCGGTTCTATGCGGACTTCATTGCGCAAAGTGGACAAGACGGTGCAGTCGGTACGTTTGCAGTTGGCGCGGTGACGGTGTGCAGGCGTGCTCAGCTGGTGCGGATGCATGCGGAGCCAGTGAGGTGCGAGTCCATCGACCACCTGTCTTATTTGGGGGTGCTACACGACATCGCGAACTACTGTCTGGTGAAGCCGAAGCCATTGGCATGCCCAACGTCACGCAGCATCACTGCCGTTTGCGGATCAAGGTGGGCTATGAAAGATGGCGAACGGCGAACGGCGAACGGCGAACGGCGCGCCGCGCGATGCGTTGCCCGCGCTCACTGCAACAGCAATTACCGTTCAACCCGCAGCAGCGCGACTCGCAATGCCGGGCAACGTGCTGCACGCGGCATTGTCGGTGGGCGGTGCTGTAGAGGGATATTGCTGCTTGCCAAGCACATAGGTCTGGCTGGTAGCGACGAATCCATCCGCATAGGTGGCTTCGACGAAATAGGCGCTCCAACCGGCATCTGGAATCTGCACCGGCACCGAGACGCTGTTGCCGCGTGCAAGCGCAATCGGGGTGGCGTGGTAGCGGATGCCGCAGGCATAGCGGAAGTCGCGCGCCTGCGGATTGGTGGCCGCCCACAGCCGCACTTGCGTCGGTCGTTCCGACGAGCGGAAGCGAATGTGCAGTGCGTCGCCTGCGCGCAACGTGTCGCTCACATTGGGGAGCGAGCGCTGCTGCTGCAGCCGCGCAATAAACGGCACCAAGCTATCGACGATCGATGTGCGGATGCCGTTGTGCGCGCTGTTGGGCACCATGCGTAATGCTTTGCTGCCAGGCAGCGCGTCGTAGAAGAACTGCGTGTTGTCTGGCAGGAAAAAATCATCGCCGCTGGCGTTGACGATGTACTTGGGCACCCTAAAGCGCTTGCGGTAGGGCGTGTGCAGATAACTCAGCGGGTCCTGCAGTTGCACCAGTTGCGCGAACGCCGGGGTCTGCAGTTGCGCGGTGATTCCCTGCTTCGCATAGGCGTTGAATGCAATCGGCCAGTTGCCACCGTATGCCCGATACATGTGGTCCAGCACGGCCGGCATGTTGAGGATGTCGATCACGAACGGCACCACAGCGTCCACGCGTGGGTCGGCGATGGTGGCGTGCCAGCTGGCCCAGCCGCGCTTGGACGCACCGGCAAGAATGAAGCGATGGATCTGCAGCGGTGCCAACTCGCGCTCGGCCAGACTCATGGTGCGCGCGATCGCCGCGGCCATCGGTACATGCAGTGGCATGGTCTTGCGCTGCTGCGGCGATTGCAGAAACAGCGACCAACTGTAGGCGACGCTGTCGTCCTCGCGGCGCGGGGCGGCATCGCCCTGATACTGCAGCGCCTGATTGGGGATGTCGCTCAGCGCGATGACCACGGTGCGGCTGCGTTGCGCCAGCGCCGCCAGCGCTTCCGGCGGCAACTCGCTGGCCGGCTGCGCCGCACTGCCGGCAACCGGATGACGCGTGCCATTGGTGGAGATCAATAACGCGCGCGTCGGCAGCGCATCGGCGGGCACATACATCGCCACGTCATGCTGCCAGGTGGCCGGGGTGACGAGCCCTTCAGGCGACCATGTCTGCGAGGTCAACAGGTATTCGCGCCGCTCGACACCGGCGATGCGGCTGGTGGCCCCTCGCGTGTAGACCAGCGGCTGCTGTTCTACTGCATCGCGATAGCAGATCAGGGCCTTATCAAACCCGACCTCGGGCGCGGTGGCGCAGCGTTCGTTAGCAGTGGACGCCAGTACTGGCCCTGCGATCAAGGCCAGCAATGCAATCCCGCAGCGTGTCATCAGGCGCATCGGCATTCTCCGTCAGCGGCGCTGGGAGCCAGCGCGATCAAGGGCCCGGCCCGCGCCAGATGCGCAGATCAAGCCTTGTCGGTGGCCAGTCTGGCACGTAGGACGCATCCATCCTTTGCAGTGCCCACACCAGATGCCGGCGAAAACGAAGTCAAGCTTGTCGGCGAACAGAGGCCGCTGCATTGATTCGTTAACTTTCCGCAGAAGCGCGCTTGCATGCGATTGGGCAGTGCCGGCCAGTCTTCATCGCACATCCGCACGCGCCGGCGAGGGGGCTGCTTTTCTTTGCTTCTGCAGCACCTTTCCGCCATCCGCACTGCTTGTACGGGCTAACACTTGGAGGGGGCTAAAAAACGCAGCGAGCGGTCGTCAGCGATGCATTGACGGCGTACTCAGCACCAAAGCGTACGACTGGCCCTTGCCGCACCGAGCACCGGCTACGCCCGCCTGACGGCGAGCGCAGTCGTTTTGTTGGCCGCGCTTACTTGATCCGCCGCACCTTGGCCGGGGTGTTGTACCCCTCGATCTGCAGATACCACACGCCGACCAGGCCGGGCTTGATCTTGACCTTGGGAGCCTCCTTGCGCACGCCGGAGAGGCTGGCCACATCGGTTTGTTCCCATTCCTGACCATTGGCCAGCGTATAGACGCGGCCTTTGGAGAAGCCCTTGAACTCGCCGACGATGTTGCTCTCGATCGGCTCCTTGCTGCCGAAGTCGAAGAAACCACGGTTCTTGACGATGATTTCCTGGCGGCCGGCTTCCTTGGCTTGTTCGACCACGACGGCGGCTTCCTTGGCGACCTTGCCCTGCAGCCAGTCGTTGAGCGCGGCCAGTTCGCTGGCATCGAGCTTGTCCAGGCCGGCGGCCTTGAACTGTTCGGCGCTCATCTGCGACTGCAGATCGCCGTGGACTGCGCGCTGCGCCAGGGCCGGGGTGGCGGTCAATGCAAGAGACAGGCAGACCAGCAGGGGAATGCGGCGCACGAGCAACATGGAAGCCATCCGACAGGGAAGAGGTGGCTAGTGTAGACGCTGTGCCGTGCCAGCCGACGCCGGTCAGTCCACGCGGTCGGCAGTGGCCGATGGCGCCTGCGCGGAGCGGGCGGGGCGGCGATAGATGAATTCCGGCGGCGACGCAGCCGCCTCGGTGTCGGCAATCGCGCGCACCTGCGCATGGTCGGGCGAGCGTTCGCAGACGGGGTCCAGCGTGGCGGCATCGCCGCTGAGCGCCAGCGCCTGGCAGCGGCAACCGCCCCAATCGATCTCGCGTTTAGGACACTCCTGGCAAACCTCGGGCATCCAGGCGGTACCGCGAAACCGCACGAACGCCTCGCCGTTGTTCCAGATATCGGCCAGCGAGCGCTCGCGCAGGTTGTCGAAGCGCATGCCGTCGATGGTTTCGGCCGCGTGGCAGGGCAGCACGTCGCCGCGCGGAGAGATATTGACGAAGCGCTGACCCCAGCCACCCATGCAGGGCTTTGGCAGGCGCGCGTAGTAGTCGGGGGTGACGAAGTCGATCGCCAGACGGTCGCCGAGCTCGCGCCGCGCGGTTTCCACCGCAGAAATGGTGTCCATCAGCTGCTCGCGGCTGGGCATCAGCGCAGCACGATTGCGCAGGCCCCAGCCGTAGTACTGGGTGTGCGCCACTTCGATGCGCTCGGCCTGCCATTCCAGCGCCAGCGCAATCATGCCGGGCACGCGGTCGGCGTTGTGCCGGTGCAGCACCGCGTTGAGCGTGAGCGGCAGGCCGCGTGCACGCACAGCCGCGGCAAAATCGCGCTTTTTCGACAGGCTATTGCGATACCCGGCGATGCGGTCGGCGCCGGCCGGGTCGACGTCTTGCACGCTCAGCTGCACATGCTCCAGTCCGGCGGCTTGCAGTTGGTCCAGCATCGGTTCGCCGCCGGCCACGCCGGAGGTGATCAGGTTGCTGTACAGCCCGAGCTCACGCGCATGCGCCACCAGCTCGGGCAGATCCTTGCGCAACATCGGTTCGCCGCCGGAAAAATGCGCCTGCAGCACCCCCATGTCGGCGGCCTGCTGCAGCAGCGAGCGCCAGCCGGCGGTATCCATTTCTTCGCGTAGTGCCGCCAGTGCAATCGGGTTGGAGCAATACGGGCATGCCAGCGGGCAGCGATGGGTCAGCTCCAGCAGGACCGACAGCGGTGGCGGTGCAGTGTTCATAGCCGCAACAGACGTTTCTGGTGCAGGGTGGTGGTGAGTTCGATCACATCCACTTCGATCTCGGCGGCGTCGGCATCGAACTCTGCCGCCAATTCCTGCGCAATTTGCGCCAGCGAACGCGCGCCATCGAAGCGCTGTGCCACCACCTGGGCGATCTCGTCGAGTTCGACAACGCGTTCGGGCGCAAGCAGCACCCACTGGTCGCGTGTGCGGTCGTGCTGCAGACGCACGCCTGCGCGCAGTGCCGGCTGACTCTCGCGGGTAATCTCGCTCACGCAGCGGCCCGGCGGGCGTCGCGGGCGGGCACGAACGCGTCCGGCCACACAATGCCTGGCGTGACATAGGCCACGTGCAAGGCATCCAGCTGCGCCCACAACACCGAACATTTGAAATGCAGCGCGGCCTTGACCAGCTGCTGTTTTTCGACCGTATCGGCATGCTGCTTGACGTACTCGAGCGCGAAATCCGAATCGCGCGGCGCCTCGGTCAGGCGATGCTCGAAGTACGCCAGCGCCTCGGACGATACGAAGTCGTAGTGCTTGAGCATGCCGGCCACGCGCTGGCCGATGATGTTGGGCGCGAACAGTTCGGTGAGCGAGGAGGCAATCGCCTCGAGCAGGCTTTTTTCGCGGACGAAGTGCAGATACGCCTGCACCGCAAACCGCGTGCCGGGCAGCAAGGCGCGCCCGGATTCGACCAGGCCGCGATCCAGGCCCAGCGCGTCGGTCAGATGCAGCCAACGTGCGATGCCGCCATCGGTGGCGCTATTGCCGTCGTGGTCGAGGATGCGCTGGCGCCAGATTCGCCGCAGCGCCGGGTCTTCCATGCGCGCCAGGATCGCCGCATCTTTCAGCGGAATGCAGCGCTGGTATTCGAAGCGATTCAGCGCCCAGGCCTGCACCTGGCCGCGATCGAGCTTGCCGTGGTGCAGCAGCGCATGAAATGGGTGCTGGTCGTGATACAGGCGTGCGCCGATCGCGCGCAGGTCCGCTTCCAGTTGGTCGGGAGTGAGCAGGGCGGTCACAGCGTGATCTCCAGGCCGTCGTGGGCAACGTCCCAGCCGCTGTCACGCGCACTGGCGTACTCCGGCGAGTGGATGTCGAGCACGGGATTGGTGGTGTTGAGATGGATGAAAAGCTTGCGTGCCACATCCAGCGAGGCAAAGGCAGCGATGGTGCCGTCGGGGCCATCGATACTCATGTGGCCCATGCGCTGGCCGGTCTTCTGGCTGATGCCAAGTTGCACCATCTCGTCGTCTCGCCACAGCGTGCCGTCGAAAAAGACCAATTCGGCTCCTTGCAGGCGCGCGCGCAGTGCATCGGTCATCGCCGCGCAGCCGGGGATGTAGTGCATGCGGTGCTGGCCATCGTCGATGGTGAGCCCGAGGGTTTCTTCGTTGGAGCCGGCCAGATCGCCGCCGCTGCGCGATTCCATGAACAGCGGCACCTTGCCCGGCACCGAGAAGGGCGTCAGCTGCAGGCCGAGCAGCGACACCGGCGTGTCCAGCGCAAATGGCTGGCGCGTCACGTAGTTTGGATTCACCGCGTCGAAGATGGGGTTTTGTGCCAGCAGGTCCAGCACGCGGCTGCTGGCATGCAACGAGAAGGCCTGGCTTTCTCGCATCGACAACAATCCGGCGATATGGTCGATCTCGCCACTGGTCAGCAGCACCGCTTCGATCGGCGAATGGCGCAGGCCGTGCTGCGGCCATAGCGCAGATGTAGCGAGAATCTGCTGACGGAAATCGGGGGACGCATTGATCAGGACCCAACGCTCGCCGTCGGCACTGACCGCGATACTGGCTTGGGTACGACGTTGGGCACCGTCTGCTTGTTGCCAGGCCCGCTGGCTAGCGGGTGTATGGCAATTCCACTGCGGGTGCCCACCGCCGGCCGCCGATCCCAAAACGATGATGCGCATGGAAACTGTTACCTACTCTGCCGGCAGTTGCCGGTCATGCATCAAAAAGAAGGGCGGCTGGTGCGATTGAGACGTGCCGGATCAAAACTCGCCAGAGACGTAGCAGTTGATTTCGGCGCCACAGTTGACTTCACGAACGACAGGCTTCTTCCAGGTCTTCATCGGCTACCTCGCAGTGGGTGGAAAAACGCCGTCGCGGCGCAATGCAGCGACGACGTGAGCCGAGCATAGGCAGCCGGTTTATTCCAATTGTAAAGAGCTTGTAAAAAGCCGGCATTGCGTCGCAGTTAGTCCGCCGCGCGAACGCCTATCCGTCGCAGAGCGGTTGCGAATCAAGACCTTGGCGGGTGAACCGACCATAAGCGCAAACATGCTACCGGCCGGCATTTGCGCCGAAATTGCGCGTTGTAGAGAAGGTGACGCGCACGTTACCGTAGCTGTCAGACCCCAGTGATCGCCGGCCGCCGTGTCCACCGTTGTGACCAGTTCCTCATTCGAACGCCTGCATGCCTTGCTGCAGCGCCCGGCCGTTGCGTCGATCGCACCGGCATTACGCGATGCATTGGCGCAGGCCTGGCAGGAGGCGCCGCCCGCGCAGGCCGACAGCGTGCCGTGGGCGCTGCTGGCCGACACGTTAGACGTGCTGGCGTCGCTCGCAGCCGACGAGGCCACGGTGATTGCGGCCTTGCTGTTCGATCTGCCGGCATTACGCGGTGCGGTGGCTGGCTTGCCCTGGCAACCGGCGGAGCGGCGCGTGGCCGTGGAAGGATTGCTGGATGGCCTGGATGCGGCCGATCAGGTCTGGGCGCTGCATGCCGGACGCGAGGCCGGGCGCAACAGCGAGGGCTTGCGGCGCCTGCTGTTGTCCATCATCCACGACCTGCGCGTGGTGCCGATCCTGCTGGCGCGGCAGCTGACGCGCATGCGCGTGGGCGACCGCCTCAGCGAGGAGCAGCGCCGCGCGCTGGCCCAGCTCACCCGCGACATCCATGCGCCGCTGGCCAACCGGCTGGGCATCTGGCAGGTGAAGTGGGAGCTGGAAGACCTGGCTTTCCGGCACCTGGAACCTGATACCTATCGCCGCATCGCGCGCGAAGTGGACGAAACCCGGGTGGCGCGCGAGCGTTATATCGAGGCGGTCAAGCGCACCTTGTCGAGCGCATTGGCGGGGCAGGGCCTGCGCGCAGAGGTGAGCGGGCGGCCGAAGCACATCTACAGCATCTGGCGGAAGATGCAGAAAAAGCGGCTGTCGTTCGACCAGTTGTATGACGTGCGCGCGGTGCGCGTCATGGTCGACGACGTGGCGGCCTGCTACGCGGCGTTGGGCGCGGTGCATTCGCTGTGGGCACCTGTGCCCAGCGAGTTCGACGATTACATCGCCCGGCCCAAGGCCAACGACTACCGCTCGCTGCATACCGCGGTGGTCGGGCCGGAAGGGCGCACGATCGAGATCCAGATCCGCACCCACGAGATGCATGCCCAGGCCGAGCTCGGCGTGGCTGCGCACTGGAAGTACAAGGAAGGCGGCAAGGGCGCCGAAAAGGCGTTCGATCGCAAGATCCTGTGGATGCGCCAGTTGCTGGAACAGGTGCAGGAAGGCGACCACGGCGAGTTGGCCGGTGCGCTGGATGCCGAGCTGATCGAAGACCGCGTGTATGCGCTGACGCCCAAGGGCGAGGTCATCGATCTGCCGCAAGGCGCCACCCCGCTGGATTTTGCGTACCACGTGCACACCATGGTGGGGCACCGCTGCCGTGGCGCGCGGGTCAACGACCGCATCGTGCCGCTGACCTATCGGCTGCGCAGCGGCGACCGCGTGGAGATCATGACCGCCAAGGAAGCCGACCCGCGTCGCGACTGGCTGCTGGCGTCCAACGGCTTTCTGGCCAGCGGGCGTTCGCGCGACAAGGTGCGTGCCTGGTTTCACAAGCTCGACCGCGCGCGCAATGTGCAGGCGGGCAAGGAGTTGCTCGATCGCGAGCTCAAGCGTCTGGGTCTGCAGCATGCCGATCTGAGCGTGGCGACGCGCAAGTTCCACGCCGAAAACGTTGACGATCTGTATATCCAGGTGGCGCTGGGCGATACCGGGCCGAACCAGGTGAGCCGTGCGCTTCTGGAAGCCGAGCGCGCGGCCTCGCAACCTGCGGTGCCGGCGCCACCGCGACCGACTGCGCGCCGCGAGAGCTTGGGGAAATCCAAATTCACCGTGCAGGGCGTGGGGAATCTGCTGGTGCAACTGGCGCGGTGCTGCCAACCGGTGGCCGGCGAACCGATTGCCGGCTACCTCACCCGCGGGCGCGGCATCACCGTGCACCGCACCGACTGCGCGGCATTGGCACGGCTGGCGGCTGCCCACCCGCAACGCGTGTTGCCGGTGGAATGGGGCAAGGCCGGCAGCGGGTACGAAGTGGATGTGCAGGTACGCGCGGTGGACCGCCGCTGGCTGCTCAAGGACATCACCAACCTGATCGCGCAGGAAGATGCCCACGTGCTGGAAATCAACAGCGACAACGTGCGCGACACCGGCAGGGCGCAGCTGCGACTGCGGCTCAAGGTGAGCGACTACGACCAGCTGTCCGCGCTGCTCGGCAAGCTGGATGCCTTGCCCGGCGTGAATGAGGTGCGGCGGCTGGGCTGAGCGCGGTCAAGCGGCGTTGCGTGTTTCTGGCGAATGCTGCTGGTGGTTGGGGTGGCACACATCATCTTGGGATGGCGCAGAGCATCGGCTGACTCTCGGTGTGCTGCGCTTCGGGAGTCGCTTGCGCGGTCGCTGTGCTGCGGCACCCTCGTGTCAGCCACCCCAGGCGTCGTGCAACTGCCTTGACGATGCATCGATGCACCAGAGCAGTCCGGACAGCGCGCCCGCACCCGCAGCGCCTGCCTTGACCAATTCCGAATCCGCTACACCGTCTTCGCAACACGGCCAGCTACCATACGCACGTGAACGCGCCCCCGTCAGGTCGCGCCAAGGATGGACGCTACCGTATGTTCCCGCTGCCGCGCTGGGTCAGGTCGCCGCGCCTTTGGGCGCCGTTGCGCAGCCGTGCACTGTGGCGCGTGGTGCTGGCGCTGGCCGCCTGTCTGCTGTTAAGCGTCATCGCGCTGCGCAAGCCGCTGGGCGATGTGCTGTGGCCGGATACCCGGATCCAGCAACTTCTGCAACGTGGCGATGTTGCGCTGTCGCGCGGCAAGCTCAGTGCCGCCGATGGCAGCGGTGCGCGCGAACTGTTCACCGCCGCACTTGCATTGGATAACGATCGCAGCGAGGCGCGGGTCGGGTTGGCCCGGACCGGCGTGGCTGCCGTGGTGCAGGCGCGCGCCGCCATCGCGGCCGGTGATGCGGACGCCGCGCAGCGCACGCTGGCATTGGCAACTGCACTGGAGGTGCCGCAGGCACAGGTGGCGCCGGTTGCGCTGCGGCTGCGTCAACTGCAGGCGCGCCGCGCCGGGCTGGATGCCTTGCTGGCGCAGGCCGTTGCCGCCCAGCAGCAAGGTCGCCTGGATGGCACGCCCGACAGCGCGCTGCCGCTGTATCAGCGCATTTTGACCCTGGCGCCCGACCGCACCGACGCGCTGGAAGGGCGCGAAGATGCCTTGACCGATCTCTTGGCGCAGGCGCGTCACGCGCTGGCGCGCGACGCACTCGGCGAGGCGGCGCGCCTGCTGGCAGCTGCCAAACGCTACGACGCCGGGCATGCCGACGTGCCGTCGACCGAAGGGCATTATCACCGTGTGCTGGACCAGCGCCGGCAACGTGCCGAGGCATTGCTGCGACGCGGTCGATTGGCCCCCGCTGCACGCGATTTCAACGCCGTACTGGCGGCCGAGCCGGCCGATGTCGGCGCGCAGCGCGGGCTGGAACGGGTGGCCAGCGAATACGCCGCGCAGGCAGGCCGGCAGGCCGCAGATTTTCAGTTCGACGCGGCGATGCAGTCGCTGCAACAGGCGCAGTCGCTGGTGCCGGGCGCCGCATCCATCGCCCAGGCCGAGCAGGCTATTGCCCGCGCCCGTGACGCCCAGCGCAGCCCGGAAACCGGGCTGTCGCGCGGCGTGCGCGAGCGCCGTTTGCGCCTGCTGTTGCAACGCGTCGCCGATGCCGAAGCGCGGCAGCAATGGATGACGCCGCCCGGCGCCAGCGCCTACGACGCGGTGCGCGCGGCGCAGGCGCTGGCACCGCGCGATCCACGCGTGCTGCAGGCCGCCGCACGCGTGGTGCCGGCCAGCCAGCGTTGTTTCGAAGACGAGCTGCGCAATAACCGTCTGCGTGCCGCACGCGGCTGCCTGGATGCCTGGCAGGCGCTGACGCCGAATGGCGATGCGCTGCCCGGCGCGCGTCGACGCTTGGCCCAGCGCTGGGTCGCGGTCGGCAGCGAGCGCCTGGGCCAGGAGGATGCGGCGTTCGCGCGCCGGGCCCAGGACGAAGCCCATCAACTAGACCCCGGCTTGCCGGAGCTGGCCGAATTCACGCGCCGGGTCAGAGCGGTGGCAGAGCAGCGCTGAGGCGTGCGCTGTTTTGGTCGGCGTTTGGCCTGTGCATGCCGGTAGTGGATGGTGATCGACCGGAGACATCACAGGGGCGCTTCGACGTCATCTTCGCAGCAGGCAATGGCCGACCAGCGTGGGCGCATCAGGCGAACGCTCAGGGAGAGATAACCCTGGCGGCTGGCCGCAGCCGCAGCACTGCCCCTGTCGCGCAGAAGATGACCTCAGAGCGGCTAGCAAGACGTAGTGCGCGGTTGACAGGTGGGTGTGGACGGCGCGCTCAGAACCGGAGCGTGCGCGTGATACATGAGCATTCCGAGTGCCGGACGCGCTCGCCTGGCGCAGCAAAGTAGTTTTATTAGTTGCTCGCAGTCCGTACCGGTTGTTGCTCCCTTCTCCCATCGGGAGAAGGTGCCCAAAGGGCGGATGAGGGGACGAGCGAAGCGTCGAAATCCATGTGTGCGTTCGTCGTCGCGGTGAGCGAACTCTGCGAAGTCCCGCGTCCTGCGCGCCAAGACATCGATGCAGCCCGCAATGATCTGCGTGGTACGACGACAACTGCCCGATCCGCAACGCACCCGTGAGTCAGCAGGGGCGCCACCTCAGTCCGCGATAAACAGCTCGCGGACCGTCGCGCGCGCTGCGTCCAGCGAGAAGTGCTCGGCCACGTTGCGCAGCCCGTTGTCGGCCAGCTTCTGCCATAGCGCTGCATCCTGATACAGCCGCACGATGGCGCTGGCAAAGGCATCGGCTTCGTCGGCCACGCAGACATCCTCGCCATCGCGCAGATGCATGCCTTCCACCGCGCAAGTGGTGCCGACCACCGGCTGACCATGCGCCATGCTCAGATTGATCTTGCCTTTGACGCCGGCGCCGAAGCGCAGCGGGGCGACCGCAATGCGGGCGCTGTCCATGAACGGCACCAGATCCGGCACATGGCCATGCAGTCGCACGCCGGGGCATTCGTCTGCAAGCAGCTTCAGCGCCGCCGGCAGATCCGCACCGATGCAATGAAATTCCACGTCGGGCAGTTGCGCGCGCACCTGCGGGAAGATCGCGCTGATAAACCACTGCACCGCATCCACATTGGGCGGGTGGCGGAAGCCGCCCACGAACACCAGGTCGCGGCGTTGCACGAAGCTGTGGCCGCTGCCGGCGACCTCGTGCAGGTTGGAGAGCAGGGCAGTGAGGATCTGCGGCGCGTCCGCGCGCAATTGCGCCTGTTCGGCGGCAGACACCAGCAGGGTGACGTCGGTGGCCGCCATGATTTCCAGTTCGCGTACGCGTGTGCGTTCGGCGCTGCGCAGCAGATTGGCATCGCCGGCAAGCTCGGCGCCGCGGCGTTCGCGCAGGTAATGCAGGTCGACGGTGTCGAACAAGGTGCGTGCCTGCGGCGCGTACTGTTTCAACAACGGCAGGCAGGCGTGGGCAACGTGATGCCGCACCAGCAGCACCACCGCAAAGCGCGAGCCGTGCGCGCGCAACCAGCTGCCGATGCCGTCCAGGAACGGCGCATACCAGACCTCTACGCCCAGTTGCTGCAGCGCCTGGGTGTGGCGTCCGGCATGTTCGCGCCGGGTCGGCACGAACACCACATGGGCGCCTTCTTCGCGCAATAGCCGGATCAGATTGAACTGCCGCAACGAGCCGGAATCGCGATCCGGGTGTGGCACGCCTTCGTCCAGGATCAGCACCTGGCGTTGCCCGCGATGCAGTTGCGCCGGCCCGGGCACCGTGCCGACCGGCAACTGCGTCGCCAGCGCCTGCTGCCATTTTTCCGCGAAAACGGCTTGATTGCGCACCTGATAGGCCTTTACTCCGGTGCGCGTGTCGGTGCCGTTGCTGGTGCCTTCGTCATGCACCACCACACTGGCCGGCTGCACCAGGACCTGATGCCCTGCGGCGCGTACTGCAAAGGCCAGGTCGGCAGCATCCCAATCCGATGACGTATCGCACCCCTCTAGCCTGCCTAGCGTCTGCAACAGCGCCCGTGGCAGCGCGATGGCCGCACCCGAGCAGTAGTCCATCGCGCGCACATAGGCATAGCGCGGGTCGTCGGCCGACTCGAAGCGGCCGTAGCTCCAGGCGCTGCCGTCGCCGAAGACCACACCGCCGGATTCCTGCAGGCGCCCGTCCGGATACACCAATTGCGCGCCGACCAGGCCGGCGTTCGGATGCGCGGTGAAGGTGCCGATCAGTCGATCCAGCCAGCCGGGTTGCGGAATGGTGTCGTTGTTGAGCAACACCACGTATTCGCCACGCGCCAGCGCAATCCCATCGTTGCAGGCAGCAACGAAGCCGCCGTTGCTGGCGCGCAGGTGGTAGTGCAGGCCGGCAATCTGCGGCAGCTGCACTCTGGTGGCATCGCTGCTGCCGTCGTCCACCACGATGATCTCCACCTCCAGCGTTGGTGGATGCGCAGCCAGCGCACGCAGACAGGCCAGCGTATGGGCGATGTGGTTGTAGACCGGGATCACCACCGTCACGCGCGGCACGGCGCTGTGCGGTACTGCGAATGCAGCAAATGGCGCGGCATCGGGCAGCCATAGCGGTGTGCCGAGCGCAACCGGCGGTGCCTGCGTGTGTACGCGAATGCGCTGCCAGGTGGCCCGCCACCCGCGTGTGCGCATGCTGGCCACGCTGCGGTGGATCAGGCCGAGCACGCGATTGAACAGATAGCGCGCATCGGCCAGGGACATCGACATTGCGTTGAAACTCCAGCGGAGAGACGGGTGAATGGAGTCAGCAGGGAGTGCGATGGCGCAGCCGGCAGACAACCGCCGCCAGTGTACCGAGGAGCACAGGCCGCGCCGAGCACAGGCTGCAGCGGCGGCGCGGTGAGCACGGGGGTTTGTTAGCCGCGCTTAAGTCGGCGGGCCCAGCGGGCCGCAACCATGACAGCGCTGCGCTAGACTCGCCCGACTCTACATTCTCGCATCCCTGTGCCCCGACGCTACGACCACGACGATTCCGACGACTTTCAGGACGACTCCAACGCGCAAGGCTCCCGCTGGCAACGCAGACTGATTGTCTGGGGATTTGCCGCGATCGCGCTGGCGCTCGGTTTCCTGATTCCTTACACGGTGTATCTGAACAAGCAGGTCACGCAACGCTTCGGCGAGCTGCGTTGGCAGATCCCGACCCGTGTGTACGGGCGCCCGTTGGTGCTGGTGCCCGGCAAAGCGTTGGATGCGGCCACGCTGAAGACCGAGCTCGATGCGGCGTCCTACCGCGACGACGGTCAGGCCAAGCTGGCCGGCACCTATCAGCAGGATGGCAGCCGCTTCACCATCGCCAGCCGCGGCTATAACGATGTGGACGGACGCGTGCCTGCCCGACGTATAGAGGTCAGCCTGACCGGCGGCCGCGTGGCGAGCCTGCGCGATGCTGCCGACCGCAAGACGCTCAAGAGCGCGCGCCTGGATCCGGCGCGTATCGCCACGCTGTATGGCCAGAAGCAGGAAGAGCGCCGACTGGTGCGCATGGAAGAAGTGCCGGAACTGCTGGTCACCGGCTTGCAGGCGGTAGAAGACCGCGATTTCAACAGCCACCACGGCATCGATCTGAGCGGCATGGTGCGTGCGGCGTGGATCATGGTGCGTTCCGGCGGCCAGGTCCGTCAGGGCGCCAGCACCTTGACCCAGCAGCTGGCGCGCAGCGGGCTGCTCGGCATTGGCAAGGAACAGACGGTCACGCGCAAATTCAACGAAATTCTGTACGCGGTGATCATGGAGGCGCGCTACGACAAGCGCACCATCCTGGAGGCCTACCTCAACCAGGTCTATCTGGGTCAGCGCGGCGGGCAGGCCATCCACGGCGTGTCATCGGGTGCGGAGCTGTGGTTCGGCCGCGAGCTCACTTCGATGACCACCGAGCAGATCGCACTGCTGATCGGGTTGGTCAAGGGGCCGTCGTATTACGACCCGCGGCGCAATCCGGAGCGCGCGCTGGATCGACGCAACTTTGTGCTGGGCAAGCTGCACGACAACCAGCTGATCGACGACGCCGAATACAAGCGCGCGCTGGCTGCGCCGCTGGGCGTGCCCACCGAGCCGGGTCTGGTCGCGGCCAACCGTTTCCCGGCCTATGTGGATCTGGTGCGCCGGCAGCTGGCCCACGATTACCCCGAAGGCGTGCTGCAAGGCGCCGGCATGAGCGTGCTCACCGGCATGTCGCCGTCCGCGCAGGCCTATGCCGAAGGCGCGGTGACCGGCACCATCAAGCGGTTGGACAACAAAAAGCGCCCGCCGCTGCAGGCGGGCCTGGTGATGACCGACGTGCACAACGGCGATGTGCTGGCAGTAGTCGGCAGCCGCGATGTGGCCAAGCCGGGCTTCAATCGCGCAGTCGAAGCGCAGCGGCAGGTGGGCTCATTGCTCAAGCCGTTCGTCTATCTGCTGGCGCTGGCCTCGCCGGATCGCTGGGCGTTGTCCAGTTGGGTCGACGATTCACCAGTGACCGTGCAGCTCAGTCGCGGCAAGACCTGGTCGCCGGGCAATTCCGACAACCGCAGCCACGGCACGGTGCGCCTGATCGATGCACTGGCGCATTCCTATAACCAGGCCACGGTGCGGGTGGGCATGCAGGTCGGCGCCGACCGCGTGGCGCAATTGATCCAGGTGCTGGCCGGCATCAAGGCCGACCCGAACCCATCGCTGATCCTGGGCGCCACCGATCAGAGTCCGTACGGCATGGCGCAGCTGTACCAGTTCCTGGCCGCCGGTGGCGAGATCCAGCCACTGCATGCGGTGCGTGGCGTGCTCGACCCGCAGGGCAAATTGCTCAAGCGCTATGACAAGACCCCGGCGCCGGCGCAGGAAGGCGATTCGGTGGCGGCCAACCTGATCAGCGTCGCTCTGCAGCAGGTGGTCAGTGGCGGTACTGCGCGGCAGCTGCTCGGCGATGGCCTCGGGCGCCTGTCGCCGGCCGGCAAGACCGGCACCTCCAACGACGGCCGCGACAGTTGGTATGCCGGCTACACCGGCGACCATCTGGCGGTGATCTGGATGGGTAACGATCAAAACGAAGAGACCGGCCTGTACGGCGCGACCGGCGCGATGCGGGTGTGGTCGAGCATCTTCGCGCGCCTGCCCAGCGCACCGTTGAAGGTCAGTGGCAAGGGCCTGGACTGGCAGTCGGTAGATGCGGCCGGCACCGGCGTCACCGATGCTGGCTGCCCGGGCGCACGCCAGTTCCCGTTCGTGGTCGGCTTCACGCCGGCCTATGCGCCGTGTGCCGGTAATGCGCCCTCCATCGAAGACGTGCCGGACGATGGATCCGCACCCGCCGAGCAATCCAGCGGTGGCGGCTGGCGGCGTTTCTTCGGATTGGAAAAGAAGCCGGAAGAACCCGCACCGGCGCCTGCGTCGGCGCCCCCTGCACATTAATTGGAATGACCCCATGATCCGATTGCACCGTCTTGTTGTCCTGGTCGGCGTGCTCGCCGCAGTCACTGCCTGCGTCAGTGCGCCGCCCGCGCCGCCGCCGACCCCGGTGGACCCGACCACGCCCACCCAACGGCT
Source organism: Xanthomonas sp. AC360 (assembly GCF_979258225.1). Lineage (NCBI taxonomy): Bacteria > Pseudomonadati > Pseudomonadota > Gammaproteobacteria > Lysobacterales > Lysobacteraceae > Xanthomonas > Xanthomonas sp. AC360. The sequence goes on along the minus strand of NZ_OZ409846.1, from coordinate 5,067,542 downwards.
GTTGCTGATCGAGCGCGAAGCCGGCGTCGACGACACCGAGCTGTCGGTGCAGCCGCTGCGCGACCCGCAGGTGGACGACCTGCGCGAGAGCGCCAAGGCCAAGCGCCAGGCCGGCGATCTGCCCGGCGCTGCGGCGGCGCTGGATCAGGCGCTGGGGCTGGTGTCCGGCGACCCGGCGATCCTGCAGGAGCGTGCCGAAGTGGCCGTGCTGCAGGCCGATTGGCCGGCTGCCGAACGCTTTGCCAACCAGGCGGTGGAGCTTGGCTCCAAGACCGGCCCGCTGTGCCGGCGCCATTGGGCCACCATCGAACAATCGCGGCTGGCGCGCGGCGAAAAGGAAAATGCCGCCTCGGCCAAGTCGCAGATCGCCGGCTGCACCGTGCCGGGCGTGAAGCGGTACTGAGCGCGTGGAAGCCCGGTTGCGCTGCCAGCAGCGCGGCCGGTTCGGCTGGTTGCGTCATGCGCGGTTGAGCGAGTAGTTTCGTAAGCGGGCCTCTCATAGGTCACTCGATAACAGCACCCTCCGCCTCGTCCGCAGCAGGTCTCGTGGTCGAGTGGTATGCGTTCGTGGTTGCGTGCCTTTGGCCGCTTCTGGGTGATGTGTGACCACGCGCGTGGCATGGGCAATCTGCCTTGTTGTCTGCAAGTCGCCGATGCATGCCAACCAAGCCGCTGGGTGACGAAGGTTGCATCGCCGATCGGGACGCAACCTGTGTCCGGATGGAGCAGGGCATCTGTAGCGACAGAAACGTACCAGCGCGTTGGACCGCACGGATGACGTAGCGATCAGCGCGCGCCAACTGCATCGAAGGCGCCTGATCCTCGCTGGCAAGCGGCATCGGCCGCGCATGGCACAACGCAGCTGTAAAATCGACGCATCCCCCTCTCACGTCTGCCGCAGTCGCCTTACCGCGATGAAGTGTTTACCGACTGCTGCAGACCCGATCCAGGCAGCATCACCGCGCACGCGCTAGGCTGTCGTGCTTCTTCTTCCGCATTCGTCGGTCTCATGTCCCAACTTGCCACTGCCAGCATCGAGGCGCTCAGCGAGGGCGGGGCGCTTGCGCGTCAGCTCGATGCGTTTGCGCCGCGCGATGCGCAGTTGCGCCTGACCGGCGCCATCGCCGAGGCGTTCGAACAGCGTGACGTGCTGCTGGCCGAGGCCGGCACCGGCACCGGCAAGACCTATGCGTATCTGGTGCCGGCATTGCTGTCCGGGCTCAAGACCATCGTCTCGACCGGCACGCGTGCGCTGCAGGATCAGCTGTTCCACCGCGATCTGCCGCGCGTGCGCGCCGCGTTGGGCATCGGGTTGCGCAGTGCGCTGTTGAAAGGCCGCGCCAATTACCTGTGCAAATACCGCACCCAGCAGGCGCGTGGCGAGCCGCGCTTCGCCACGCCAGAGCAGGTGTCGCAATTCCAGCGCATCGTGGCCTGGAGCGGACGCACCCAGTACGGCGACATGGCCGAGATGGAAGCCTTGCCGGACGATTCGCCGCTGCTGCCGATGGTGACCTCCACCGTCGACAACTGCCTCGGCACCGAGTGCCCGTTCTACAGCGAGTGCTTCGTGGTGCAGGCACGCCAGCGTGCGCAGGCCGCCGATCTGGTCGTGGTCAATCATCATCTGCTGTTGGCCGATCTGGCGCTCAAGCAGGAAGGCTTCGGTGAGATCCTGCCGGGCGCGCAGGCCTTTGTCATCGACGAAGCGCACCAGCTGCCGGAGCTGGCGGCCAATTTCTTTGGCGAAAGTTTCGGCATGCGGCCGTGGCAGGAGCTGGCGCGCGATTGCATGGTCGAAGCGCGTTTGGTCGCGGGTGCGCAGGCCAGTCTGCAAGAGCCGATCCTCGCCCTGGACGAGGCCTTGCGCGGCCTGCGCGCCGGCATGGAAGGCCTGCCGCCGCGCGGTACGCAATGGCGTGCACTGGCCAAACCGCAGGTGCGCGAAGGGTTCGATGCGGTGCTGTCGGCATTGGCGCGCTTGGGCGAATCGCTGCTGCCGTTGCGCGAGGCCTCACCGGGATTCGATGGCTGCACCGCACGTGCGCAGGAAGCGCTGAACCGCTTGTCGCGCTGGCTGGGCGAAGACGTGCCGGTGGCGGATTTTGCCCAGGATCTGCCGGAACAGGCCGTCGACAACGATGTGCTCTGGTATGAGCTCAGCCCGCGTGGATTCCGCTGCCAGCGCACGCCGCTGGACGTGTCCGGGCCGCTACGCGAGCACCGCGAAAAATCACAGGCAGCCTGGGTGTTCACCTCGGCCACGTTGGCGGTGGGCGGCGAGTTCGACCACATCGCGCTGCGATTGGGCTTGAGCGACCCGGTGACCTTGCTGCAGCCGAGTCCCTTCGACTGGGAACGTCAGGCGTTGTGCTACCTGCCACCCAATCTGCCCGATCCGGCCGCGCGTGGTTTCGGTACCGCCTTGATCGCGGCGTTGACCCCGGTGCTGGATGCCTCCAACGGCCGCGCGTTCTTGTTGTTCGCCTCACACCGCGCGCTGCGCGAAGCGGCCGAAGCACTGCGTGGTGCGCCGTGGCCGTTGTTCGTACAGGGCGAAGCGCCACGCGCCACGCTGCTGCAGCGCTTTCGCGATTCCGGCAACGGCGTGCTGCTGGGGTCGGCCAGTTTCCGCGAGGGCGTGGACGTGGTCGGCGATGCATTGAGCGTGGTGGTGATCGACAAACTGCCGTTTGCCGCGCCCGACGACCCGGTGTTCGAAGCGCGCCTGGATGCGATCCGCCGCGAGGGCGGCAACCCGTTTCGCGACGAGCAGTTGCCGCAGGCGGTCATCGCGCTCAAGCAGGGTGTTGGGCGGCTGATTCGCAGCGAGACCGACCGCGGCGTGCTGGTGCTGTGCGACCCGCGGTTGGTGAACAAGAGCTACGGACGCACTTTCATGAAGTCGCTGCCACCGTTTGCACGCACGCGTGAAATTGCCGATGTGCGGGCGTTTTTTGGCGTCGCCGCGCCGCTGGGCGACAATACCGGACTGACGTTGCCGTTCGGCGACGGCTGATCTTTCTCCTTACTTCCTGCTGCGGCCCTGCCATGAACGTTCTCGCATTCGAAACCTCTACCGAAGCCTGCTCCGTCGCGCTGTCCGTGGGCGGGCGCGTCATCGAGCGTTTCGAACTGGCGCCACGTCGCCACGCAGAACTGGCGTTGCCTTGGGCCGAGCAGTTGCTGGCCGAAGCCGGCATCACGCGGCGCCAGCTCGATGCGATTGTGGTCAGTCGTGGGCCTGGTGCGTTTACCGGCGTGCGCCTGGGCATCGGCATCGCGCAGGGCATTGCATTGGGTCTGGATCGACCGGTGCTGGCGATCTCCACGCTGCAGGTACTGGCGCTGCGTGCGCCTGCCGATGCCACGCATGTGCTGGCCTGCATCGATGCGCGCATGGGCGAGGTGTATGCCGGCGTCTTCGCGCGTCATGGCAATGGGTTTTTGGAACTGGCGCCGGAAGTGGTTTGCACGCCCGATACGCTGGTCGTGCCCGAAACACAGCACCACTTCGCCGGAGTGGGCACCGGTTTCGCTGCCGCCGATGGTCTGCTGCAGCGGCGTTTCGCAACGCAGTTGAGCAGCGTTGATGCCAGCGCCTTGCCGCACGCCGCCGACCTGCTCACGCTGGCGGTACCGGCGTTGCAGCGCGGCGAAGGCGTGGCGCCGGAACGCGTGGAGCCGGCCTATCTGCGCGATAACGTCGCACTGACGCTGGTCGAGCAACAGGCCGCACGTGCAGCGAAGGCAGCCGCAGCGTCAGCCGCGCCATGACACGCGGCGATAGCGAGCGCGCGCGGTTTCGCGGCTGTCTGCTCGGTCTGGCGGTCGGCGATGCGCTTGGCACCACGCTGGAATTTTGCGCACCCGGCAGCTTTACCCCGATCGACGACATGCGCGGCGGTGGCCCGTTCGCACTGCGTGCCGGGCAATGGACCGACGACACCTCGATGGCCCTATGCCTGGCGCACAGCCTGCTGTATCGGCATGGATTCGATGCCGCCGATCAGATGAATCGCTACTGCAACTGGTACCAGCACGGTTACCTCAGCAGCACCGGCACCTGTTTCGATATTGGCGGCACTGTGCGGCAGGCGCTGGAGCGGTATCTGGATGGAGGACCGGCCTTCAGCGGCAGCGAGGACCCGCGCACGGCCGGTAACGGCGCGTTGATGCGGCTGGCGCCGGTGCCGATGTATTACGCGCATCGTCCCGATGAATTGTGCGCGCGTGCCGCCGACAGTTCGCGCACCACGCATGCCGCTGCCGAAGCGCTGGATGCCTGCCGGCTGTTCGCGTTGCAGCTGCGCGCCGCGCTGCTCGGTGGCGAGCGTCATGCGGTGCTGCAGACGCAGTGCGACACCCTGGTGACGCCGGCAGTGCGCGCATTGGCCGCGCGCGACCACGCGTCCGTGCCCGCAGCGCAGATCCGCGGCACCGGCTACGTGGTCGATTCGCTGTCGGCCGCGCTCTGGTGCTTCGCCACCACCGAGACGTTCGCCGATGCGGTGCTGCGCGCAGCCAATCTGGGCGACGATGCCGACACCACCGCTGCGATCTGCGGCCAGCTGGCCGGCGCGTTCTACGGCGTCGACGGCATTCCGGCCGCTTGGCGCGAGCGGGTCCAGGATGCTGCCGAGATTGTGGCATTGGCCGACCAGTTGCATGCCGCGGCGTAGGTGGCCTGACTTACAGCGCCGCTTGGCTGAACACACTGGCGGCCGCAGCCGGCTGTGATCCTTGTCATTGCTCCGCTCAATCAACGCGGGCAACGCGATCGCGCAGGCCTGCAGGTCGCACCCGCCTGAAGGGACGCCGCACCAGCCCAAGGTTGAAAATCCGCATCGTGCCCGAACCGCAACACCTCGCATGGCCCGCGTAGATCGGTCGGGTTCCACCGCACCTTCAGCGGTCGTCGTGCAGCTCGCCGCCGGGCAGGAACAACCAGGTGCGCGTGACTTCCAGAATGTCCACGTCGTCTTTGGTCCTGGGCAGGGGCGGGAAGGGCTGGGCCAGCTGCACCACGCGCAGCGCGGCATCGTCCAGCGCCGGCACGCCGCTGGAGATCAGCACGCGGCTGCTTTCCACGCTGCCGTCGCGGCGTACGCCCACGCTGATGACCACCTTGCCGCCCAGTCGGCGCCGACGCGCGTCGTCCGGATAATTCAGATTACCCACGCGCTCGGCGCGATCCACCCAGGCGCGCAGATAGTTGGCGTAAGCGTATTCGCGGGTGCTGGCTGACACGAACTTGCGGTTCGGGCGCTTGGCGTATTGCTCCGAGCGCAGATGCACTTCCGCCGCAAGCCGGGCCATTTCCGCATCGCGCTGCACGCGTTGCGCATCGGCCGGGGTGAGCGGGTCGGTCTGCGGATTGGGTTGCGGCGTCGGCACCGTCTGCTCGCCGCGACGGCTGCTCACCACGCGGGTCTGGGTCGGCTCCGGGGCCTGCACGCTGGTTGCGCGCTGCGCCTGTGGGGCCAGCCCGGTGCGGTCCTGCGGCACCACGCCAGGTTGGCTGTCGCGCGGGCGCTGGGCGGTGTCGTGGTTGCCGCCGCCCTGCTGGTTGGCCTGGGCCAGGAAGTCGGCCTGCTTGGGCGTCAACGGCGTGCTGGTCTGGCTGAAGATCACATCCAGCGTCGGTACCAGTGGCGCGTCTTCGCTGATCGTAAAACCCACGCCCAGGATCAGCGCGGCGTGCAGCAACAGCGAGATCACCAGCATCGCACTCAGGCGCTGGCGCTCATCCATCGCAGCAGGCTGCGCCGCGGCCGTGCTCATTGCGCGGCGCCGGCCTCGATCGCGTCGAACAGCAGCCCGGCGATGTTCAGGCCGAACTGCGCGTCCAACTCGCGCACGCAGGTGGGGCTGGTGACGTTGACCTCGGTCAGGTAATCGCCGATCACGTCCAGGCCGACAAAGCGCATGCCGCGCCGGCGCATTTCCGGGCCGACCTGCGCGGCGATCCAGCGGTCGCGCTCGGACAACGGCCGGCCTTCGCCACGCCCGCCGGCGGCCAGGTTGCCGCGGAATTCATCGCCCTGCGGAATCCGCGCCAGGCAGTAGTCCACCGGCTCGCCATCCACCAGCAGGATGCGCTTGTCGCCGGCGGTGATGTCGGGGATGAAGCGCTGCGCCAGGGTCAGCTTGCGGTTGCCGTCGGTCAGCGTCTCAAGGATTACATTGAGGTTGGGGTCGCCGGTGCCGCTGCGGAAGATCGAACGCCCGCCCATGCCGTCCAGCGGCTTGAGCACCGCCTGTCCATGCTCCAGCACGAAGGCTTTCAGCGCCGCCGCATCGCGGCTGACCAGGGTCGGCGGGCAGCACTGCGGAAACAGCAGCGCCGCCAGCTTCTCGTTGTAGTCGCGCAGGCCCTGCGGGTCGTTGACGATCTGCGCGCCGGCGCGCTGCGCTACGCTCAACACCTGGGTGTCGTAGACGAACTCGGCATCCACCGGCGGATCCTTGCGCATCAGCACCACCTGGCCGGGGCCGAATGCCAGTTCGGCGAACTCGCCCAGGGTGAACCAGCCGGCCTTGTCGTCACGCACGCTCAGTGGCGCGACCTGCGCCACCGCGCGGCCCTCGCGCAGGCTGAGCCCGCCCGGGCGCACATAATGCAGGCGATGACCACGGCGCTGGGCTTCCAGCAGCATGGCGAAGGTGGTGTCTTTGGCGATCTTGATGGAGGCGATGGGATCCATCACCACAACGACGTCGAGCAACATGGGGCTAAACCTTTCGAACAAGCTGCCGATGGTAACTTCAAGCGGTGGGCGATGGCGTGTCTGGCGGGTCGCAAATGCGCGACTTGCCGGTCCGGACGCACCCAGACGCGGTCGGAACGTCCGCCTGGCGGGGGCCCGGCAATGCGCCCTTGACAGTCAATGCGGGTCTTGGGATATACATGCAGTTTCGTAGCGACGTCGGAAGGGATGAAGCGTTGCGCGTCCGGGGATATTTGCATGAGTGAAAACATTGCTGCGGGTGGGGAACTCGCAGGACTGAAGGTGATGGTGATCGATGATTCGAAGACCATTCGCCGCACCGCCGAAACGCTGCTGAAGCGGGAAGGTTGTGAAGTAGTGACAGCGACGGATGGTTTCGAGGCACTGGCCAAAATTGCGGACCAGCAACCTCAGATCATTTTCGTCGACATCATGATGCCGCGCCTGGATGGGTACCAGACGTGTGCGTTGATCAAGGGCAACCAGCTCTTCAAGTCGACGCCGGTGATCATGTTGTCTTCCAAGGATGGCCTGTTCGACAAGGCACGCGGCCGCATCGTCGGCTCCGAGCAATATCTGACCAAGCCATTCACCCGTGAAGAACTACTGAGCGCGATCCGCACGTACGTCCACGCCTGACCAGGGGGAAAGGCAACATGGCTCGAATTATATTGATCGAGGACTCGCCCACCGATCGGGCAGTCTTCAGTCAATGGCTGGAAAAAGCTGGCCACACGGTTGTCGCCACCGACAACGCCGAAGCGGGACTTGAGCTGATTCGCAGCCAGGCGCCCGATTTGGTGTTGATGGATGTGGTGCTGCCCGGCATGAGCGGCTTCCAGGCAACGCGTGCACTTGCACGCGACCAGGCCACTAAGGACATCCCCGTGCTGCTGGTCAGCACCAAGGGCATGGAAACCGACAAGGCATGGGGTTTGCGACAAGGTGCCAGCGACTACATCGTCAAGCCGCCGCGCGAAGACGATCTGATCGCACGCATCAAACAACTGGTGCGTTGATGCGTTCTCCATTCGATATTCTTGAAGACTACGAGCGTCGTAGTCTTGCGCATGCCACGCCGCTGCCGGAACGCCAGTTCTCGGTCGATATCTGGCGTGGTGTCGGCTACCGGGTCGGTACCCGGCGACTGGTGTCGGATTTCCGCGAAGTGGCGGAAATCGTGCCGATGCCGCCGGTGACGCCGGTGCCCGGCGGGCAGCCTTGGTTGCTGGGCGTGGGCAACCTGCGCGGCAATCTGTTTCCGGTGATCGATCTGAAGCAGTTCCTGGAGGGCCGTCGCACGGTGCTGCAGGAAGGCCAGCGTGTGCTGATCATGCGTCAGAGCGGCGGCGACGTCGCGCTGACCATCGATGAGCTGTACGGCCAACGCAGCTTCGAACAGTCACAGGCGGTCGAGCCCGGCGAGTTGGCCCAGGGCCGCTACGCGCACTTTATCGACCGTGCCTTCCGCAACGAGACGCAGGACTGGGGTGTGTTCTCCCTGGCGTTGCTGTCGCGCACTCCTGAATTCCGGCAGGCCGCGGCCTAAGCCGCGACCCCGCCACGTCATACAGATCGAGGTCGAACCATGAGTACCGCCCCGGACGCCCGCAAGACCAACAAGCTCGGCAGCGTCAGCACCAGCTTCTGGCTTGGCTTGCTGGTGTTGTCGATGATCGTGTTTGGCGCCAATACCGGCGTCGCGACCTGGCAAGGCAGTCGTCTTGCCGGTGCCGGCACCGGCGCGGCCGACTTGCAGGTGCTCTCGCAGCAGCTGGCCAACCAGGGCCGCGAAGCGGTGTCCGGCGATGCCAAGGCGTTTGCGGCCTTCAAGGAAACCAAGGGCCGCATCGACAGCACGGTGAGCGAACTGGATGGCCGCTACGGCCAGGAAGGCTCGGTGGCCAGTTCGATGGCGCAGCTCAAGGCGACCTGGGTGCCGCTCAGCAAGAACGCCGACCAGGTCATCGCCAGCGAACCGGCGGTGCTCGGTCTGGCCGGCAACGCCGAACGCTTTTCCGGCAACGTGCCGCAGCTGCAGGCGCAGTTGAATGAAGTGGTGCGCGCGATGACGGTCAGCGGCGCACCCGCATCGCAGATCTACAACACGCTGCAGCAGGTCGTGGTTGCCGGCACCATGGCGCGCCGGGTGACCGAAATGCGCGCCGGTGGCGCCAATGCCGCCGCCTCGGGCGACGCGCTGGCACGCGACTCGGTGGTGTTCACGCAGATGCTGGAAGGCCTGCGCGCAGGTAACGAAGAAATGGGCATCGCCGCGGTGCGCAACCCGGCCGCTTTGTCGGCGCTGGAGCAGTCGCAGGCGCAGTGGACGACGATGAAGAAGGACATCGACGCCATCCTCGCCAGCTCGCGCAACCTGTTCGCCGCGCAGTCGTCGGCCGCCGCGCTGACCGCCGGTTCGAGCAAGATGCTCGACGACAGCAAGAAGCTATTCGATGCGTTCTCCGCCTTCGGTTCGGTGCGCGACACGCGCCTGTTTCCGAACTTCTGGCTGGGTGTGGTCTCCGGCCTGATCGCGTTGCTGGCCATCGTCGGTTTCGTGTGGAGCTCGGTGCGCGTACGGACCCGCGAGCAGGACGTGCGCTACCAGGCCCAGGTGGAATTCAACAGCCGCAACCAGCAGGCGATTATGCGGTTGCTGGACGAAATCAGCTCGCTCGGTGAAGGCGATCTGACCGTCAAGGCCTCGGTGACCGAAGACATGACCGGCGCCATCGCAGACGCCATCAACTACGCCGTGGACGAGCTGCGTCACCTGGTGACCACCATCAACGACACCTCGGCCAAGGTGGCCGTGTCGACCCAGGAAACCCAGGCCACTGCGATGCAGCTGGCCGAAGCCGCCGGCCAGCAGGCCAACCAGATCACCACCGCGTCCGAGCGCATCAGCGAAATCGCTGCCAGCATCGAACAGGTGTCGCGCAACTCCACCGAGTCGGCCGAAGTGGCGCAGCGCTCGGTGGTCATCGCCGCCGAAGGTGCAGGCGTGGTGCGCGAGACGATTCAGGGCATGGACCAGATTCGCGACCAGATCCAGGAAACCTCCAAGCGCATCAAGCGCCTGGGCGAATCGACCCAGGAAATCGGCTCGATCGTGGAACTGATCAACGACATTTCCGAGCAGACCAACATCCTGGCGCTCAACGCCGCGGTGCAGGCGGCCTCGGCAGGCGAGGCTGGTCGCGGTTTCGCCGTGGTGGCCGACGAAGTGCAACGCCTGGCCGAACGCACCTCCGGTGCGACGCGCCGGATCGAAGGCCTGGTGCAGACCATTCAGGCCGATACCAACGAGGCAGTCAGCTCGATGGAGCAGACCACCTCCGAAGTGGTGTCCGGTGCACGCCTGGCCGAAGACGCCGGCACCGCGCTGACCGAAATCGAGCGCGTGTCCAACGCACTGAACAACCTCATCAAGAACATCTCCATCGCCGCACACCAGCAGTCGGCGGCGGCGACCGATATCACACAGACCATGGGCGTGATCCGTCAGATCACCAGCCAGACATCGCAGGGTGCGGAACAGACTGCCGACTCGATCGGCAACCTGGCTCAGCTCGCTGCCGATCTGCGCCGTTCGGTCGCCGACTTCAAGCTGCCGGCGTGACCACGACGCGGAATGGGAAAGGATCAGCAGATGGCGCGTAGTCGCATTACGTCGATGCAGGAAGTGACCGGTGACCGCGCAAGCGGTGAGCCGGCCGTTGTCAGGGGGCTGCAATGAGTGCGCTTCGCGATGCGATGAGCCACGCCGCACTGGGCTGGGTCAAGCCGGAGCTGGACGAAACGTTGCGCCAGGCGCGCAACGAGATCGAATACTTCGCCGAAGAACCGTCCGATACCAGTCGGATGCGGCTTTGCGCCGGTTACCTGCACCAGGTGCAGGGCACCTTGCGTATGGTCGAGCTGTACGCGCCGGCGATGGTGGCCGAGGAGCTCGAGCTGCTTGCCCAGGCCGTGCAGGCCGGCGAAGTGGCCGACCGCGACGAAGCCTGCGCCATGCTGATGCGTGGCACCGTGCTGTTGCCCGATTATCTGGAGCGTCTGCAGAACGGCCACCGCGATATTCCGATTGTGCTGCTGCCGCTGCTCAATGAAATCCGCGCCACCCGTGGCCAGCCGGGTCTCAACGAGAGCGTGCTGTTCGCATTCGACCCGCAGGCCGGTGTTGCCACCGAAGCCGAGCTGGATCACGCGCGCGGCAGCCTGTCTGGCCGCAACCGCGAACTGCTCGATACCGTCGGCAGTGCGGTCAAGGAAGAATTGCTGCGCGTGAAAGACGCGCTGGACCTGCACCTGCGCACCGGCGGCGACATCGCCGAGTTGCAGACCCAGGTCAAGGACCTCGGCAGCGTTGCCGACACCCTGGGCATGATGGGTCTGGGCGTGGCACGCAACGTCGTCGTGCAGCAGCGCGATGCGCTGGCGCGCGTGGTCGATGGCCAGGTGCAGATGGACGAAGGCGTGCTGCTGGATATCGCCGGCGCGCTGTTGTACGTGGATGCGTCGCTGGACGATCAGGTCGCCAGTCTTGGTGCCGACATCGGCGACGGCAATGAGGCCGGCAACAGCGCCACCTCGGCGGAAGTGCGTCGCACCGTGGATGTGCTGGCGCAGGAAGCGATCGCCAATTTCGGTGCGGCGCGCGAGCATTTCGTCGCCTTCATCGAAACCAATTGGGATCACGCGCGTCTGACCGATGTGCCGCATTTGCTCGGCGAAGTCGGTGGTGCCTTGCGCATCCTCGAACTGCCGCAGGCCGCCGATTATCTGGAAGGTGTGCGTCGCTACGTCGATCTGGAGTTGATCGGCAAGCAGCGCGTGCCCAGCGGCCGCCAGCTGGATACGCTGGCCGACGCGATGGCCAGCCTGGAGTACTACCTGGAAGCCCTGCGCGAGCGCCGTCCCGGCCGCGAAGAGATTCTGGACATCACCCGCAACAGCCTGGAAACGCTGCGTTATTGGCCGCTGCCGTCGGGCCAGCCGTCCGAATTGCCGGTCGGTGCCGACCAGCCGGGCAACGTGGCCGAGTCGCAGTCGGTCGCTGCGCCGCTTACCCAGCACGCCGGCACGCCGGAAGCAGCAGCCAACGATGCGGCGCCTGTCGCGTCGCTGGAATGGGCTAACGAAACCGTGGTCGAAACGCCGTTCGCGGCCAGTGTGGTGCACGACACCGGCGCTGCGGCCACCGATACGGTGTTCTCGTTCGACCCGGTGGCCGCAGAAGAAACCCTCTCCGGGCAGGCGCACGTGCCGTTTACGGTTGCGCCGCTGGATCTGTCCGACGACGGTGCGCACGCGCCCGGTGACTGGCAGCTGCAAACCACCGAACAGGCCACACCGATCGCCACGTCCGCGTTCGATCCGGTGTCGGCCGAGCAGGACAGCCACGCGCCGAGTGAGGCCGCACAGGTCAGCTACACCGTGGATCTAAGCGCGTTGGAACAGGAGCAGGCCGCTGCGCCTGCGGTGGTCGAGACGACGCCGCTGCACATCGAGCAGATCGATCTGCCGGGCGATGCGGATCAGGCCGACGCTCCGCTGGACTTCATTGCCGAGAACGAAGCGCGCCGCGCGCAGGTCAGCATCGACGATGCGTTCTCGCCGCCGCCGGCTCCGTCGCAGGAACTGGACGATCCGTTCGTCGAGTCCGCGCCCGATGACGCACAGGATGCGCCGAGCGACGCCACTGCCGAGCAGACCGCTGCGCGTGTGCAGCAGGCGACCGTCAGCGAGTTCGAGCTGGACGATGCATCGTCTGCCTTCCTGGCACAGCTCGACGCTGCCGCCGCGCAATTCGACGTGGAGCGTCCGCAGGATGCATCGGCACTCAGCGACGCAGCGTCCGAAGCCACGCCGGTGCAGGCTGCGAGCGAACCGGCTCCGGCCGTTGCTGCCGATGCCGATGCCGGCATTTTCGGCGGCTTTGGCGACAGCGATATCGACGACGATATCCGCGATGTCTTCCTCGAAGAATTCGACGAAGAGTTGGTCAACCTCGGGCAGTTGCTTCCGGTCTGGCGCGCTGCGCCGAATAGCCCGGAACATCTGCGCCCGATCCGCCGCGTTTTCCACACCTTGAAGGGTAGTGGGCGTCTGGTGGGTGCCAATGTGCTCGGCGAGTTCAGCTGGAAGGTCGAGAGCATGCTCAACCGCGTGCTCGACAACTCGCGCCCGGCCAGCCCGGCGGTCGTGGCGATGGTCGAGCTGGCCTACGAGGTGCTGCCGCAATTCAATGCAGCGCTGCGCGACCAGGGCCGTATCAGTGCCGATCTGCCGGAAATCCAGGCAATCGCCGAGCGGGTTGCCGCTGGTGAAGAGATCTATTACGTGCCCGCCCCGGTCACGCCGGTGGCTGCCGAGACTGCTGCGATTCCTGCGGTTGCCGGTGCGTTTGTCGCCAGCGGCGGGACCCCCGCATCGGTGGACAGCGTGCTGCGCGAGATCCTCGAAGCCGAAGTCGCCACGCATCTGGAAACGGTCAACGCCTGGTTGCAGGCCACCCAGGCCGAGCCGCAACTGGCAACCGAAGAATTGTTGCGCGCCGTGCACACCATGAGTGGCGCGTTCGCGATGACCGATGTGCCGGAAATCACCTTGGTGACCTCGCCGGCCGAAAGTTATGTCAAGCGTCTGCTGGGGGCGTCGCAAACGCCATCGCAGGACGGGATCGATGCGATCACGGCCACGGCCGCAGCGATCGCCACCACGGTCACCGCACTGCGCGCCGATGCGCCGTTGATTCCATCGTTTGCGCCCCTGACCGAGCGCTTGCGCGCGTTGGTGGACACGCTTCCCGAAGCGCAGTGGCCGCCGCAGGCGTTCCTGGACGAGCTGGACGACCTCGACACTGCCAGCGATGAAGTTGCCGCCAGCGAAGCGGTCGAACTCACCGGCGTGGAAGATCTTTCGCAGTACCTGGACTCCAGCGCACTGCCGGCCGATACCGCTGCACCGACGCATCCGTCCGACCAGTCGCAAGACGCCGACGTACACGCCGAGGCACCGATTGCGGTGGACGAGCTGGCCGAGGCCGAGGCGGACGAATCACTGCAAGCACCTGCAGCGACCGACGCACACGTCGCAGCGCTGGAGCAGGACACTGCAGGTGTCGCGTCCGATGCCGCGTCCAGCGATGGCGCCGCAGCGGTAACGCACACAGAGCAGTCCGAACAGCTGCATGGCGATGCCGCGCAGCACGACGAAGCGGCCTCGCAGGCCGCCGCGACGCACGACACCTCCGATGAGCCGGCGGTCGAAGCCGACGCCTGGGATGCCACCGAACTGCAGCACGCCGAGACAGCGGAAACGGCGTTGCAGCCTGCAGACCATGCCGAAGCTGCAGCGACCGAAGCGCACCTCGCTTCCGATGCAACGCCTTCCGCTGCGTCCGACGCGGCAGAACATGGCACGCACGCAGACGATGCCGTTGCGGTAGACGAGCTGGCCGAGGCGGAAGCCACTCTGGGCGAATCGCAGACGCTTGCGCCAGTGGCCGATACCGACACGGTTGCAGACGAAGCAACTGTCGAAACCATCGACGCATTGGAAGCAGTGCACGCCGATGCGCCGGTCGCCGACGAAGCGCCTGCCGCAATCGCCGAAGACTGGACCCCGGAAACCGCGGCGCTGGACAGCGTCTCGACCGATCAGGAGGGTCAGTACGCAGATCAGGGTCATGTCGACCACGTTGCTGCGTCGTCCGAGTATGACGCCGGTGCGCAGGATCAGCAGGCCGAGTACGTCGCAGGCCAGGGCTCAGAGCACGCCGAGTCGCTGCAGGCGCACGACGCCGATGCACAGGTCAGCGAACAGGAACAGCACGCCGCGCAAGCGGGCGAGCACGCAGGGGCGCAAGACCATGCGGACGCCGAGCAGCTTGCGCATTCCGAAGCGCAGACGGCGCACGACGCACCGTCGCAGTCGGACGCGCAGGGTGAAGCGAGCGAGCAGCTGGATGCGATCGAACAGGCGCAGCCGGACCAGCTGTCGCACGACGACGCGTTGACTGCCGAGACTGCCGACGAAGCCGCGCAGGTGGACGTAGAGCATTTGGACGCAGCGCACGCAGAGGCCGAGCACGCCGACGCGCAGCAGGCCGAGACGGCACACGCCGATGAGGCAGTGTCGGAGCAGACCATCGAGTCGGTGCAGGCGTTCGAAATGGCGCATGCGGCCGATCAGGTCGAGGAATCGGGTGATCCGCAGTCCGAGATTGCACCCGAGTTGCATGACCAGATCGCGACGGCCGACGCCGATGCGCAGCATGACGACGCGGCCGCAACGCGCGATCAGCTCGAACACCTGGAGCATGCAGAGCACGTCGACGCCGGCGAGCCTGCAGACCACAGCGCACCCGTGGCCGAGCACGCAGACACCGAGCACGCAGCCGCCGAGCATGAAACCACCGCAGCAGCGGCCTTCAGTGCACCGGTGGAAGACGCCGCGCCGGTCGAGACGGCCACCAACGAGGTGGGCGCCGCGTTCGATATCGGCCCGCTCAACTTCGATCGGCTCGATGGCGAGCTGATCGACATCTTTGTCGAAGAAGGCCGCGACCTGCTGGACCATTGCGATGGTCTGATCGCCCGCATGCGCGAAGTGCCGGAAGACCGCGAGGTCCTCAACGGACTGCAGCGCGATCTGCACACGCTCAAGGGCGGCGCGCGCATGGCCGGCATCAACGCCATCGGCGACCTCGGTCATGCGATCGAATCGCTGCTCGAAGCGGTGGCGGCCAACCGTACCGACATCGATCGCGACGACGTGCGTCTGTTCGAACGTGGCTTCGACCGGTTGCATCAGTTGTTGACCCGCACCGGCATGCACCGCGCGGTGTCGATGCCGACCGACCTGGTGGAAGCATTCGAAACCCGTACCCGTGGCCGCGATGCCGCCCCGCCCAGCGACGCCGATGTCCGCGCGATCGCCAAGGCGTCGGTGGAGCAGGCACCGTTGTCGGCGCCGATCCCGGTCGAAGGCCAGGTCGAAGAAGAGTTGATGCCGCGTGCACAGCAGGAACAGGTGCGCGTGCGTGCCGACCTGCTGGACCGCCTGGTCAACCATGCCGGCGAAGTGGCGATCTATCGGTCGCGCCTGGAACAGCAGTTGGGTGCATTCCGTGGCGCCATGGGCGAACTGGATCGCACCAACGCCCGTCTGCGCGACCAGTTGCGGCGTCTGGATCTGGAAACCGAAGCGCAAATCGTGGCGCGCTATCAGCGTGAGCAGGACCAGGGCGATCGCACTTTCGATCCGCTGGAACTGGACCGCTTCTCCACCCTGCAGCAGCTCAGCCGCGCGCTGAACGAATCGGCCGCCGACTTGGGCGGTCTGCAAGGTGTATTGGAAGATCTCTCGCGTCAGTACGACGGCTTGCTGCAACAGCAGTCGCGCGTCAGCTCCGAGCTGCAGGACGGCCTGATGCGTGCGCGCATGGTGCCGTTCGACGGCCTGGTGCCGCGTCTGCGCCGTGTGGTGCGCCAGGCGGCCAGCGAGACCGGCAAGCAAGTGCACCTGCTGCTGGAAGGCACCCAGGGCGAACTGGACCGCAACGTGCTCGACCGCATGGTCGCGCCGTTGGAACACATGCTGCGCAACTCGGTTGCGCACGGGCTGGAAACGCCGGAACAGCGGCGCGACGCAGGCAAGCCGGAAGAAGGCAATATCGCGATCCGGTTGCGCCGCGAAGGCTCGGAAATCGTGCTGGAAGTGGCCGACGACGGCGCCGGGCTGGATCGCGAGGCGATCCGTCGCCGCGGCGAGCAGCGCGGCCTGATCGAACCGGGCCAGGAGCTCAGCGAGGCCGAACTCGATGGTCTGATTTTCGCCTCCGGTTTCAGCACCTCCGAACAGGTCAGTCAGTTGTCCGGCCGTGGTGTGGGCATGGACGTGGTGCGCAACGAAGTGCGTCAGCTCGGCGGCTCGGTGGACATCCACTCGGTACGCGGGCAGGGCGTCACCTTCACGCTGCGCCTGCCGCAGACGTTGGCGGTCACCCAGGCGGTGTTCGTGCGCATCGGCGAGACGACGTTCGCGGTGCCGGTGGGCTCGGTCAGCGGTATCGGCCGCATCTCGCGCACCCGTTACGAGTCGGGCGAGGGCGGTTACCACTACGCCGGCGAAGAGTATGTGCTGCACGATCTGGGCTCGCTGGTCGGCCAGCCCGTTGCACGTGCCGATGGTCAGGCGCAGGTGCCGTTGCTGCTGGTGCGTGCGGGCGATCTGCGCGCGGCAGTGGCGATCGATCAGGTGCTGGGCAACCGCGAAATCGTGGTCAAGCCGGTGGGCCTGCAGATCGCCTCGGTGCCGGGTATCTACGGCGCCACCATCACCGGCGATGGCCGCGTGGTAGTGATCCTGGACGTGGCGCCGCTGGTACGTCGTTACCTCAGCCAGCCGGCGCGTCCGACGCTGGAAACCCCGGCCGAGGCGCAGCGCCAGGTGCCGTTGGTGATGGTGGTCGACGACTCGCTGACCATGCGCAAGGTCACCAGCCGCGTGCTGGAACGTCACAACCTGGATGTCACCACCGCCCGCGACGGCGTCGAGGCCCTGGAACTGCTCGAAGAGCGCGTTCCCGACCTGATGCTGCTGGATATCGAAATGCCGCGCATGGACGGCTACGAGCTGGCCACCGCGATGCGTGCCGACCCACGCTTCAAGGCGGTGCCGATCGTGATGATCACCTCGCGCAGTGGCGAGAAGCATCGCCAGCGCGCCTTCGAGATCGGCGTGCAGCGCTACCTGGGCAAGCCTTACCAAGAGTTGGATCTGATGCGCAACGTGTATGACCTGCTGGGGATCGCTCGTGTCCGAGACTAATGGCGCAATGGGAACTCCGGTCGCCCTGCTGGGCCGGCCGGGTGAGGCGCGCGAGCGTCTGCGCGAAGCGCTCGGCCTGGCCGGTGCGCAGGTCGTGCTGGAAGACGAACCGTCGGCGGTAGACGTGCAGATGCTGCGCGATGCCGAGCCGGTGGCGGTGCTGGTCTCGCTGGAACCGTCGATCGAAGACGCGCTGGAAGCGTTGGAGCCGGCCTTCAACATGCCTGGCGTGACGGTAATCTTCGACGAAGCCGAACTCACGGTGCGCCGCGAGGGCTGGGAAGCGCAGCGTTGGGTACGCCATCTGGCCGCCAAGCTGCACGGCCATGCCGATGTGTTGCCGCCGGGCACCGAAAGCGAACCCTCGCTGCAACCCGAGCCGGGCCTGACGCTCGCCCCGCGCCAGCATTCGGACCTGCAACTCGATCAACATCTGGAAGCGGCCGCGCATGCCTTCGAAAGCATGCCGGGCGATGCCATGTTTACGCGCGCTGTCGATCACGCGCAGACGCCTGCCGCTGCCGACAAGCCGAGCACGACGCTGGGCGATTCCAGTACCTGGGGTCTGGTCGACGAGGTTGCCGTGGTGGTGCGCCCGCGTACCGAAGTGGACGTGGCAGCGCTGTCGACCGGTGGCTTGTCGCTGGTGGATCTGGAACACAGCGGCGAAGTGACCGGCGCGGTGCTGGTGATGGCCGGCATCGGTGGGCCGGATGCGATCCGCCGGCTGCTGGCGGCGCTGCCGCCTAACTTCCCGCGTGCGGTACTGGTGCGCATGACCCTCGATGGCGGCCAGTACGGCAACCTGGTGCGGCAGATGGGGCGCGTCTCCGCGTTGCCGGTCGAGCTGGGTGAGCCGGGACAGGTGGTCGCGCCGGGCAAGGTCTACGTGTTGTCCGACGAAATTGGCCTGCAGCAGCACGCAGGTGCACTGGCCTTCGTGGCGCATAGCGATCCTGCTGCGCTGATCGCGGCGCTGCCGGCGACCGACAGTGCAGTGCTGATGCTCAGCGGCGCCAACGAGACGCTGGTGGATGCATCGCTGGCATTGGCCGAGCAGGGTGGCTGGTTGGCCGGTCAGTCCGCCGACGGTTGCTACGACCCGGCCGCTGCGGCGCGCCTGGCACGACAAGGCATTTTGACCGGCGATCCCGCGCAGTTGGCGCAGGCGTTGGCACAGCGTTGGCCGGCGTAAGCCGGGCGCTCCCTCTCAGATTCGGAATGGTGCGATGAGCTACGCCAACAATGACGAAATCCGCGGCGTCCTGATTCAGGCCGGCACCGAGCGGGTGCTGCTGCCGAACGCCACGGTGGCCGAGGTGATGTCGCGCGTGGCAGTCGAGGCGCTGCCGGACATGCCGCGCTGGGTGGTTGGGCGCATCGACTGGTACGGCTGGAAGGTGCCGCTGCTGTCGTTCGCACGCCTCAGCGGCCTGGGCGACGAACCTACGGCCGTCAATAACAAGGTGATCGTGCTGAAGGCGCTGGGCGGCAATCCCGTGCTGCCTTACTTCGCATTGCTCACTGCCTCGTTCCCGCAACTGATCTCGGTGCCGCGCGACGGCTTGCTGGCCGACGCCTCGGAAGACGCGCTGCCGGACGGCGTGCACATGCGCGTGTTGCTCGGTGAGCAGAGCGCGCTGCTGCCGAATCTGGACGCCATCGAGTCGCAGGTGGCGCAGGCGCTTGCCTCGGCTGCCGCCGCCTAGAGTAGCTGGCACAGCGACACCGCAGCCGTCGGACCGGCGTGTGCGGTGCTCTCCTTCAGCAGGGCGTGCGCGCAGAGTGCAGTCTCTGTGTGATCTCCAGATCTAGGCGGGACATGCACGCAGCGTGTGGATCGCCACGCTTGAAACGACTGGAATCCAGGCGATGCGTCTGCGGTCGCGCGCATGCGTGAGCGCGGCGGGTGGATGGTTCGGCGTCAGCGTTGTGGATTTCGCATCGCGCTGCGCAGCTGGCGCTGATCGATACGATGCGCGATATCGCGATTGTAGGGTGACGTCATGAGCCTGCCCGCCTTCAAGCCCGTGTGCCATGCGGACGGTGTGGTGTTGTCCGATCTGGCCAACGCCGACCCCGCCGCAGTGGCCGACTATCACGCGCGCAACCGCAGCCATCTGATCGAGGCGATGCCGCTGCGGCCGCCTGCGTTCTACACCGTCGAAGGCTGGCGCCGGTTGTGCATCGCCTACCGCGCGTCGGTGCCCGGTGAGCGCGAACTGCAACTGGTGCTGTGTGCCGGGCCAGACGTGATCGGCACGGTGGGCTTCACCCAGATTCAGCGCGGCGCGTTTCAGGGCTGTCATCTCGGCTACGGGCTGGATGCGTCCCATCAGGGGCGCGGTTTGATGCAGTGGGCCGCCACGCAGGGCATCGCATTCGTGTTCGGGCCGCTCGGGTTGCATCGGGTCATGGCGCAATACGTGCCGGACAATGTGCGCAGCGCGCAGGTGCTGGCGCGGTTGGGCTTCCAGATCGAGGGCCGCGCGCGACGCTATCTGCAGTTGAACGGCGTCTGGCGCGATCATGTGCTGACCAGCCTGCTACGCGAAGACGGGGAGTTCGGCGCGGAGTGAGGTGCGCCGCGTTCTGCTGGCGATAGCGATAGCGCGGCGTCGACCGGCGCGACCGGTGGTCGTAGTCGACATGGACCACGTTGATACTCCGTGTCCTGCGCGCCGTCCACAGCCGCCTGACGTCTGTTCGCTACGTTTTGCACTCACTTCGGTTGCGTTGGGCTCACCGTTTCGACGCGCACGCGGTCTGTTGGCAGGCGTGGGTCGCGGGCGATGTCCAGTTGCGCAGATACATTGCGCTTGCTGTATGCCTTGCGCAGTTGATCGAGCCACTGTCGAAACGTGTTCGCCGCGGGATCTGCCGTCCAGATGCGCAACTGCACCGGCCCCTGTTGTCCGGCAGGCAGCGCGTGGTCGAGCCACGACTCCGGCGAGGTCGTCAACGTAAGCAAGTGCACCGGCTTGGAGGATCTTGCGGCATCGTCTGCGGCGCTGGCTTGCGGAGTAGCCACTGTTGATGCCTGCACTGGAGTCTGCGCTGCGGTGTGTTCTTGCACGCGTTGTTGCGCGGCAGCGTCTTTCTGCAATGGTGCGCGTTTGATCGAGGGCGCACGCGACAGCTGCGCGTCCTGAGGCGCCCGGTATGCCACTGCAGCGGCTGGCGTGGAGTGCGCAGGGTTCCCCGTGTCCAATTGCCCGAATGGCTGCATGTCGTTTGCCGGTGTCGCAGCGGCAAACGCAGGCGCAGCTGCCGGCTTCGCGTTGTTGCGTGCGGGTGCCTGCGCGGCATTAGCGGTGTTCGGCACAGTGGCGTTGCGATTTGCGGACGGAGCCGGCATCTCGGCGACTGATGCGCTGACGGACGGCGCAACCGGTGCAGCTAGCGACGGCAGCGCGAGGTCGGCGGCAGGGGCTGCTGCGATTGGCGCGGGTTCGGAAGGTGCTGCGGCCGGCGCCGGGGGAGTCGGAACGACAACCAACGACTCCACAGGTTGCGCGGGCGCGGGCATCGGCGGTGGCGCAAACGCTGGCGGCGGCGGGGCATAAGCGGGTTGATGCATGCGTTCTTCGACCGTGCTATCAAAATCTGCTGACGCTGACGCTGACGCTGACGCTGATGCGGGCGCGGGCGCGGGCTCTGGCTGCGGAATCTGAGGCAGCGGTGCCTGATTGTCCGGGGCCGATCTTGTTTGCGTTTCTGCTTCGGCCTGGGCCTGGGCTTGATCGGCTGGCACAGCCGCAGCCGGCGCAGCCTGCATCGATGGTGTCGGCGGCGCAGTTGCTTGCCATTGCAGGCCGACGCCGACTGCCAAGGTGACCGAGGCCGCCAGCGCCAATGCTGGCATCCAGCGCTGGCGGCGCGCGCGACGCGTAGGAGGATGCGCACGCGTCGCATCGTTTGCTTGCGCTTTATCGCCGGTCTGCGCTTCATGCGAGGTGATCGGTGATGTCGCTGCTACCAGCACTGGATCTGGCGACGTATCACCTGGTGCAACGCTGGAGGACGAGCGACTCGCCGTCTGCGTCGCCTCCACTGGCGCAGTGCCATCACCCACAGGCGCATCGGCGCCATCGTTCTCCCGCAACGCAGGCGTGGCGGCATGCGTGGCTGTGGATGCAACGGGAAGCTGCTGCTGCAACCACGCACGCGTGCTGTCGCGTATCGGCGCACCCAGTGCCTGCGCCGCGTCTTCGCCGTCTGCCAGTCGTGCGTGGATGGCCGCGCGCTGTGCGGCCTGTGCTTGCTCCGCCTGCGCGGCAGCGGCAGCGGCAGCGAAGATGGCGCCCATCGTCGCCGGTGGTTCGAACTGCAAGGTGTCTGCTGCGTCTGCCGATGTTGTCTGCGCCGATCCAGGCGCAGCGCTATTGCGCGTGCTGTCGGCCTGCGCAGCGGCCTGCGCAAACCACGCTTGCATGCGGTCGGGCGGCGCGTAGGCCGGCAATGCACGTAGCAACGCGGCCAGGCCATCTTCGCCAGCAATAAAGCGCTCGAATAGTGTGCTCACTGCGCGGCGTCCAGGCTCAGGCGCAACTTGGCAAACGCATAACGCAGCCGGCTTTTGACGGTCTCGAAGCCTTCGCCGACCACCTGTGCGATGTCTTCGATGGCCAAACCTGAGAAGAACCGCAGCACGACCACTTCGCGCTGCGCATTGGGCAAGGCCATCACCGCGCTGCGCACCCGATGTTGCTGCTGGCCCAGCATTGCCAGCTGCTCGGTGGACAGGTCGTCGTCGGGCAGGTGCAGATGGCTGTCGTCCAACGGCACCGAGGTGGCGACGTAAGCGCTACGACGCGTGTCGATCCACGCATTGCGCGCAATCTGGAATAGAAAACTGCTGAAGGCGGCTTGCTCGGGGCGGTAGTCGCTGCAGCGGGTCATCAGCTTGAGCCAGGTCTTCTGTGCCAGGTCTTCGGCCTCGCCGACATTGCCCTCGCACTGCCACGCCAGAAAATTGAACAAGGCGCGGTTATGCCGTTTGAACAGCTCGGTGGCCGGCTGTTCGACAAAGCCATTGGCGACGAGGAGCATGAGCTCCTCGTCGGGAAGATGCGCAAGATCGGCAGGATGCATGCGCGCAGTATAGGCAACCGCTGCGCGCATCAGTCGGTGGTGGCGACCGGCCGGCTGCTCAGCGTTTCGGCCTGCTGCACCATGCGCAGGAAGTCGGCGCGGTAGCCGAAGCGGTCCTTGCCGATGCTGCCTGCTGCCAAGGCGCGCAGCTGCGGATAATCCCAACCGTGCAACTGATTGCCGCCGCGCAGGCGTTGGCCGAAACCAGCGACCGCTGCCGCAAACCGGAACGCGTCGCTGGAGGCGTTCAGCGCAACCTGCTGGTCGCTGCGGATGACGGTGTCGAGCAGGCGGCTGCGGTGCGCGTCCGGCAATTTGTAGCGCAGCTTGAGATGGGCAAGCTCGTTGCCGTTGTCTGCGGCCGGGCGTTTGGCTTTAGTGGCATAACGTAGCGGGTCGACCGAGGCTTCACCGCGTGCGGGGGTGATTTCATACAGTGCGGTGACGCTGTGGCCTGCGCCGATGTCGCCAGCGTCGACCTGGTCGTTGTTGAAATCTTCGCGGCGCAGTGCGCGGTTTTCATAGCCGATCAGGCGGTATTCCTGCACGGTGGCCGGGTTGAACTCGACCTGGATCTTGACGTCGCGCGCGATGGTTTCCAGCGTGGCGCCCAGCTCGTGGGTCAATACCTTGCGCGCTTCCAGCGGCGAATCGATGTAGGCGTAGGCACCGTCGCCGGCGTCGGCCAGCTGTTCCATCAAGGTGTCGTTGTAGTTGCCGGTGCCAAAGCCAAGCGTGGACAACGCCACACCGGAACGGCGCTTTTCGGCCACCATGCCCTTGAGCGTATCGAAGTCGGTGACGCCCACATTGAAGTCGCCATCGGTGGCCAGCAGGATGCGGTTGATGCCGCCACGCAGATAACTCTGCTGCGCTGCCTTGTAGGCCAGCTCGATGCCGCTGGCGCCGGCAGTGCCGCCGCCCGATTGCAGGCTGTCGATGGCTTCGACGATGCGTGCTTGCTGATTACCTGACGTGGGCGGCAACACCACGGCGGTGTTGCCGGCGTAGGTCACCAAGGTGATGCGGTCCTGCGCGCGCAGCTGGCGTGTCAGCAGCTTGAGCGAGGACTGCAACAGCAGCAGCTTGTCGGGCGCATCCATCGAGCCGGAGACGTCGACCAGGAACACCAGGTTGGCTGCCGGCATGGCAGACGCGGCGACATCGCGGCCGGTAATGCCGATGCGCAACAGCACGCTGTTCTTGTTCCAGGGCGTGGGCGCCAGTTCGGTGCGCACGGCAAACGGTTGGCCGTCGCGGGGGGCGGGGTCGTCGTAGCGGAAGTAGTTGATCATCTCTTCCACACGCACTGCATCGACCGGCGGCAGGCTGCCACTGGTGAGATAGCGCCGCACATTGCTGTAGCTGCCGGTGTCGACGTCGATGCTGAAGGTAGACACCGGATTGTCTGCGGCCTGCACGACCGGGTTGTCGCTGAGGGTCTGGTAGGTTTCGCGATTCTCGGCCGGTGTTATCGACGCAATGGGTGGTGCGGGCATGGACCGATCCGGCAGTGCGTGCTTGGCCATCAGCGTGGCCGCAGGTGCTTGCCGCGCAAGTGCGCCATTGGCACTCTGCGGCGCCGCCGGTGCTGGCGGGCTGGGCGCATAGACCATGTCAGCCTGGCTTGGTTGTATCGGTGCGGGCCGTGCGTGCACGGGTGGGGGTGGCAGTGCGGGCGTGTACACAGGCGTATACGCGATCTCGGCGGTGCTGGGTGGCGATGCCATTGCATCGGGAAGGGGCGATGCGGGCGGGTCGCCAACGACGGGTGCGGTGGGTTCGTGCGAGCAGGCGCTCAGCAGCAGGGCGAGCGCGAGAAGGCTGTGACGTGGCATGGGAATCCTTTGCGTGGCGATGACGAAGTGGGTAACAACCAGACAGCCCGAGGTCGCCGTGCACTGCGCCTCTGTAGGTAAAACGGGCCAGCGCGGGAAATGGGGTTAACTGAAGAAAGATTTTTTGCGATGGGCTTGCGATTGGGTTTGGCGATAGCTGGTGCTGCTTCGTGGCTGCCGCCTGCGGACGTCTCGTCCGCCCACCGCAATCCCTTTCCCGTGGGCAAGGAGAACGCCTTTGTCAGGACTGCCGGGAGGGGCGCAGGTCTTCCTCAGACCCGGTGCTCTGTCTGATGGACGTTGGCGCGTGCATTGGCCAGCACGCTCAGCAACTGCATCGATACCAACCAGAGAGGGAGTGGCCAACACAACCACTTCGCTCACCACCAGGCGGCCACGACCGGTGCCCGGTGCAGCATGCCACTCGTTCTCTCCGGCTCTGAGCGCGCCATCCACGCCTACCTGACGACCACTCGCTACTTTTGGCTCGCCGCGCTAAGCCAGGCGCGGTTGTGCATGGATCCGCACCGGTTGCGCACAGCAATGCGGTTTATCCGCAGCCAGCGCTGTCGCATGATGGGAGGCTGCGGCGCAGTGCGCGGCATCTGTTTCCGTCATGGAGTTCGCCTGGATGATTCAACGTCGTCATTTCCTCAAGAGCGCCACGCTGGGCGCCATTGCTTCCGGCCTGGCCGGGTGGGGCGCACGTGCGCAGGCCGCCGCGAAATCTACCGCAGCCGGGCGCCCAGCGGCCTTGCCGGCGGGCGCGGCGCGGGTGATCTCGACCTGGGATTTCGGCGTGGCCGCCAATCAGGCTGCGTGGCAAATCCTGAGTGCCGGCGGTATCGCGCTGGATGCAGTGGAAGCAGGCGTGCGCGTGCCAGAAGCGGACCCGACCAATCCCACCGTTGGCCTGGGCGGGTATCCGGATCGCGACGGTCGGGTGACGTTGGATGCCTGCATCATGGATCACCTGGGCAATTGCGGCGCGGTGGCATCGCTGGAAGATGTGGTGCATGCCATTTCGGTGGCGCGCGCGGTGATGGAAAAAACCCCGCATGTAATGCTGGTCGGCGATGGCGCGCGGCAGTTCGCGTTGGAACAGGGCTTTCCGAAGACCAAGCTGCTCACGCCCAGCTCTGAAGCGGCGTGGAAGCAGTGGTTGAAGACATCCAAGTATTCGCCCGAAGCCAATGTGGAAAACCGTGCGTGGCGCGACGCCAAATTGCCCGGCGGTAAAGACAATCACGACACCATCGGCATGTTGGCGCTGGATGCGCACGGCAATCTGTCCGGTGCCTGCACCACCAGCGGCATGGCGTGGAAGATGCACGGCCGGGTTGGCGACAGCCCGATCATCGGTGCTGGCTTGTACGTGGATAACGAGGTGGGCGGCGCGACCTCCACTGGCGTGGGCGAAGAAGTGATTCGTAACGTGGGCAGTTTTGCAGTGGTGGAAATGATGCGCCAGGGCAAGTCGCCGGCCGACGCCTGCCGCGAGGTGGTGATGCGGTTGATCCACCGCAAGCCGGAACTGACGCGCACGTTGCAGGTCGGGTTTTTGGCGATGAACAAGCGTGGCGAAGTGGGCGCGTTTGCGATCCAGAAAGGCTTTAGCTACGCGGTATGCGATGCGACGCGGCAAGACCTGCTGGTGCCCGGCGAAAGCCACTACACCCAGGAGCCTGCGGCATGAGCGCAGCTGACAAGTCGGTGGAGATGGGGCTTGAGGTGGCCGCCGACTCGGTGGGCTCGGCGCTGGCCGCGCAGCAGGGCGGTGCGATGCGTGTCGAACTCTGCGGCGGGCTGGATGGCGGTGGCTTGACGCCCTCGTTCGGCACGCTGGCGGTGGTGCGTGAGCGGTTGCAGATTCCGTTGTATGTCTTGATTCGCCCGCGCGTGGGTGACTTCGTGTTCGATGCCGCCGAGGTCGAGGCGATGCAGCGCGATGTGGAGCAGTGCGTGCGGTTGGGTTGCGATGGCGTGGTGCTGGGCGCACTGGATCGGCACGGGCAGGTCGATATGGCCACGATGCGTGTATTGATCGAAGCGGCTGGAGCGCTGGGCGTGACCTTCCATCGTGCGATCGATGTGAGTGCCGATCCGGCACGCGCACTGGAAGACGCGATCGCGCTGGGCTGCGAGCGCGTGCTGACCTCGGGCGCGCGGGCGAGTGCGTTGGAGGGAATCGACACCATCGCTGCGCTGGTGGCGCAGGCCGCCGGCCGCATCGGCATCATGCCCGGAGCCGGCGTGTCCGAGCACACCATTGCAGCCTTGCGTGCGCGGACTGGCGCGCATGAATTTCATGCCTCCTTGCGCGGGCCGGTGGCCGCACAGGTGCATGCGCCGCATGCCTACATCAGCGACCTGGGTGGCGATTACCAACGCACGGATGTGGAGCGTGTGCGGCGTCTCGTGGCGTTGCTGCGCGAGTGAGTTGCGCGTGCGTTGTGCGCAGCTGATGTGCTTTATCGATGACAACATCTCACGCTGCGGGTTGGACAGCAGCGCCGCGAGCGGGGGAGGGGGCGTAGATTGTTTTGCCTTCTTTGTTGGAAACATTGGCGCGGAACAGACCATCAAGGGCAATGCCGATGTCTCTCTTTTCCGCTGGGAAAAGGGGCCGGGTGATGAGGTTACGAGGCGATCGGCCGGTACCAGATCGCAGCGCGCTGCATGCGTTAATCCCATTATCTTTTTGAGGCCGGTAGCGCTTGCAGGCACTCGCCCAAACGTTGCAATGCGCGTGTTCGCCAGGCACGTCAAGCTACGCCGTACCCTCATCCGCCCCTGCGGGGCACCTTCTCCCGAGGCGAGAAGGGATCAGAACTCCGTTACCCTCGGCAGAGCCCCCCTCCCCTCGGGAGAGAGGTTGGAGTGAGGGTAGTCTCGTTCTCGGGTTGCCCGCCACGACGTGCATTCAACGTGTTTGAAGTGACGTTGAGAACACAGCAGACCGCGCGCAACACCACGGCAGTGCTTATCGATAGCGACTCCGACACAACCGCATCCACCGCGCCTATTACATGTTATTCGCCGTCAAGCCGCACCGGATCGACCACCACATGCTTGATGCGCTGACGCTTCCAGGTGTAGCTGATGTGCACCAGCCCGTCGCGGGTCTGGATCACCGCCGGATACGAAAATTCGTCTTTTGCGCTGTCTTCCAGCGTCAACACGCGCTGCCAGTGCACGCCATCGTCGGACACCGCCACGGCCAGGGTGCCGCGCCCGTCCCACCAGTCCTTGCCGGCAATACCGGGGTTATAGACCAGGAGCGAGCGACCATCGCGCAGCGTCACCGCATCGGTGCCGGAGTTGGGGTTTTCCACATCGAGCAACTGCATCGGCTGCCAATGCAGGCCGCCATCGTGCGAAAACGTGCTGAAGAGTTTGTTCTGCTGGCTGCGGCCCAGCGCCTGCAAGCGGCCATCGCTGTGCAGCAGCAGACTGGGCTGGATCGCACCGATCACGCTGGGATCGTTGAGTGGCATGCCGCGCTGCCAGTGCTCACCGTCGTCGTCGCTCCATTCGAGATGCGCGCGCCAACCGCGATCTTCGCTGCTGCTTGGTGCCAGGATGCGCCCGCTCGGCAGTTGCACGGGTTTGTTCTTGATCGGCCCAAGGATGCCGTTGGGCAACGGCTGCGGCGCAGACCAATGCGTCCCATCGTCGGCTGAGGTCATGCGCAGCCCCCACCATTGCCGCGGGTTGGGGCCGAGCTTGTAAAACAGCTGCACCAGACCAGTGGTCGATTGAAACAGCACCGGGTTCCAGGCCGGCACGGTCGCGCCCTGTTTGCCGGCACGCGTGCCATCGGCGATGCGACGCGGTGGCTGCCAGTGCTGTGCGTCGCGCTGGGTCAGCCAGATGCCGACGTCGGCCGCGCCTTCGTGCGCGCCCCCGAACCAGGCAGCCAGCAGGCGGCCATCGCGGGTCTCCAATAACGTGGAGGCATGCGCCTGCGGGGTAGGCGCCGGGTCGGCAATGAACTCGCTGAGCACGATCGGCGAAGGCGGCGAGGCGGGCGCCTGTGCCCCGGCGATAAAGGCGGCAAGGCTGGCAATCAGGCCAATCAGCAGGCGTGGCGAAGCCATCGTGGTCCAGTCCTGTGCGGATTTTAAGAATACCTATTTATTATCTATTAAATACCATGTGCTCTGGTCATCGCAGGCGGTCGTGGTCGCCGACCACTGCGAGGAGCCGCGATGTCGTCACGCCCGCTCTGCCCGTTGCGCTGGCTGGCCGCCCTTGGCCTCAGCGCGCTGCCCCTGCCTTCGGCCACTGCGCAAGACTTTGCCGAGGTGACTGCGACGTGCATTGCGAAGCTGCGTTGCGAGGGTTCAGGCGCAGGGCTGCACGCCGCTATCGGAAGGGCATGGTGTGTTATGTCTTGCTGCCTGGTCTGTGGAGCGCGATGCGGTCGACAGCCGCCGAGCTTGGCTGCCGGGGCACGTAACGCCGTGCGTCCGTTCACTCAGGAGCGCAGCATGGCTTTTTCAACCGCAGTCAACAATCAGATCACCGATGCCGTCACCCAGTCCAACGTCAAGGTCATCGGCGAGGCGCCTGCCATGGCAATGGGCACGATCTACCAGAGCATGGCCCAAGCGGCCGGCGTCCTGTTCCAGAACGCGGTAGCGGCGCAGCAGCAACAGAACACGCTGGCGCAGGCCGCGACCAACCAGGGCGTGATGCAGATTTACAGTGTGGATACCACGGCGTTAGCCGGTGCCACCGAGACGGTTGCGCAGGCAGGCGTGTCCGATACCTGAGCAGCCTGCTAACGGTGCTCAACGCGTTTGAGTAATGCTGCGGGCTGGGCGTTGGCAAGCGTGCACCGCGTTCGGCAGCGGCGCACGCGTCGGGCCGTGCTTAGGCGGCGTTCTCGTCGCGCACCTGTGGCGGCAACAGTGTCTGCGGTTTCTTGGCCGACTGGGTCTGGCACAGGAACGTCATCATGTGCGCCGCTTCGGTGCTGCCCATGGGCTTGCTATGGACCTGCTCTGCAAACGCGTGCTGGGTGTGCTCCGGGGCAACGGAGGTGGAATCTTGGGCAACAACGGTGGACGACGACATGCAACGCTCCTGGAACCTGCAATCAGGCCGTCTACGTAGCAACCAAAGCGCCCCCGTAACGGTGTCAGCCGGTGATCTTGCCTGGAATATGGTCCGCCCGATACCAGGACGGCAACGGGCGGTACAGGTGCACCGGACTTCCAGATAACGGCGCGCAAGGCGCGGTCTGAAGGGGCGGCAGTTGAGGCGCCTTGCATAGAGTTGGTTGGCGGTGGGTTTGGCGGTGGCGCAGGGGATGGCGAGCGATGCAGGCTGCCCTGCAGTGCGTGCGGCTTGCCCCGTACCCTCACCCCAACGCTTTCTCCCGAAGGGAGAGGGGCTTTGATTTCCCTTCTCCCCTCAAGAGAAGGTGCCCCGCAGGGGCGGATGAGGGTGCGGCGTAACTTCGTCTGGTTGTCGAACAAACGCTTTGTGGAACGGCACGCTTGCCCGCGAACGCTGGTGGGTTTAAAGCGCTGATGGGTTTGACGCGTGCAGCGCCCCTCCATCTGATACATGCGGCCCGCCCCGTACCCTCACCCCAACCCCTCTCCGGCAGGAGAGGGGTTTTGAGTGTTGCAGTTGCTTGCCACCTTCTGGATCTGCACGAAGGTGACGTCATCAGTGCTTCGGCTTGATCCACACCTGCTGTTTCAGGCCGCGCACGCTGGGGTTGGCGGTGCTGTCCAGGTCGAACACCACCACGCTGTTATCGCCCTTGCGCTGGAACGGGGCGGGGAAATACAGCGCGGTCTGCGGGCCGATGGACCAATGCCGGCCGAGATTGACGCCGTTGGCCCAGGCGATGCCCTTGCCGAAGCCGTGCATGTCCAGATAGGTGTCGGTGGGCGTGCCGATGCGCAGGCTGCCGCGGTGGAATGCCGGGCCGTTGACGTGATTGCGCGTCCAGCCGCGGATGCTGTCGGGAGAGCGCATCGGTAGCGGGAAGGCCTGCCAGCCGGTGAGCTGCTGGTTGTCCAGCAGCACCGGGTCGACCAGGCCGGCGCGGCCATCTGCCATGCGCGTGCCGTAGTTGATGCGGCCGCTGTTTTCGACCAAAACGTCCAGCGTGTGTTCACCCGCCGGGATGTCGACGTCGGTGGAGACCTGCTGCAGCCGACGTTCGACACTGCCGACCGGTTTCTGATCGATATATACCCGTGCCACGTCGCGTACCTCGCCCAGATACAGCGGACCTTTGCGCGGGCCGGTGATGGTGGTGCGGTAGAGGATGTAGCCGTAATCCTGGCCGAAATGTTCCATCGGCTGCGGGGTGTCGATGGCGATTGGTGTGGGCAGGTTGTCCCACAGCGACGCAGATTCGCGTAACTGGGTGTCCGGTAGTGCGGCCATGGCGATCGGTGCCGGCAACGCGGGCGGTTGCACGCCGGTGACGCGTGCGATGGCATCGCGCATCAATGCGAACTTGGGCGTGGGCTGGCCGGCTTCGTCGAGGATGGCGTCGTAGTCGTAGCTGGTGGTCTGCGACGCGTAATGGTCGCTGGGATTGCCCTGGAAATTGGCGCCATTCATGAAGCCGAAACTGGTGCCGCCGATGAACATGTAGAGGTTGGCCGAGTGGCCCTGGCGGAGGATCCACTCCAGTTCTTCGGTCTGTTGTTTGGCATCGGTGCTGGCGTGCGGCGTGCCCCAATGGTCGAACCAGCCGGCCCAGTATTCGCCGACCATGCGCGGTTGCTCGGGACGGAACTTGATCAGTTTGTCGAACGCGCTCTTGGCTTCGCCTGGCGCAAAATTCACCACCGCCAAGGTGTCCGGCAGGGTGCCGTTGGCGAGCATGTCGGCACCGTCGGAGGTGAACAGTAGCGCCTTGTCGAAGCCGGCCTTGACGAACATGGCGCGGTTGTCGGCCATGTAGGCATGGTCGTCGTCGTAGGAGCCGTATTCGTTTTCTACCTGCACGGCGATGATGGGGCCGCCGTTGTAGTTGAGCAGCGGTTGGACCTGTTTTGCCACTGCATCCAGGTACGCCTGGCTGGCGCCGAGAAAGCGCGGGTCGCGGCTGCGCACGCGGATGTTGTCCTTGCCGAACAACCACGCTGGATAACCGCCGGCTTCCCATTCGGCGCAGACGTAAGGGCCGGGGCGCAGGATGACGTTGAGACCTTGTGCGGCGGCTTCGCGGACGAAGGCGGCCACATCGTTGTTGCCAGCAAAATCGAACCGGCCTTGCTGCGGTTCGACCAGGTTCCAGAACACGTAGGTCTCCACCGTGTTCAAGCCGAGCGCGCGCGCCTTTTGCAGACGGTCCTTCCAGTACGCGCGTGGAATGCGCTGAAAATGGATGGCGCCGGAGAGGATCTGATACGGCTTGCCGTCGCGCACGAACTGCGTGCCCTGCGTGCCGACGCTGGGCCAGCGCTCGGTGTCGGCGGCAATGGCGGTGACGGGAAGCGCGAACGCGAGGGCCAGGACGAGGGGGCTGAGGGTGGTGCGCAACATGGGCGATTCTCGGCGGTGACGAGTGACGAGTGGAGATGGCGGCAGCGGTGCTTTTTTTGCGTGAGGCCGCTTGCGTGTTGGCCCTCATCCGCCCTTCGGGCACCTTCTCCCGCATGCGGGAGAAGGGAAAGGCAAGACTCCCGCTTACGGGAGAAGGGAGAAGCAAGCCTCCCGCTTACGGGAGAAGGGAAGGGCATGCTCCCGCTGCGGTGAGCGCGATGCCAGGGAAGTGCGTTATGCGAACGAGGGCGGTAAATCCTCCTTGTTCGCACCGAAGGCTGGATTGGGCTTGGCACCCATGGTGAATTCCAGCGTGCCGCCCGCGGCCAGATCGGCGTGGCGCAGCCAGGCGCGATTGATCGGCTTGCCATTCCACGTCAGCGATTGCACATAGACGTTCTGCGCGCTGGTGTTGTTGGCGACGATGCGCAGCGTACGGCCCTTGCCCACATCCAGTTCTGCGCGTTTGAACAACGGGCTGCCGACAATGTAGTTGCCGCTGACCGGGTCCACCGCATACAGGCCCAGCGCGCTCAGCACAAACCACGCGCTCATCTGCCCACAATCTTCATTGCCGGACAGGCCATTGCGCGCGTCATGGTATTGCTCGCGCAGCAAGCGGCGCACCATCGCCTGGGTTTTGTACGGTTGGCCTGCATAGGCGAACAGATAGGCCACGTGGTGGCTGGGCTCGTTGCCGTGCGCGTACTGGCCGACCAGGCCGTCGATATCCGGCGGCGCATCGGCTGGCAGTTCGGAGCTGGTGGAAAACAGTTCGTCCAATTTGGCGACGAAGCCATCGCGGCCACCGTACAAATCCATGTAACCGTACAGGTCATGCTGATTGAGAAAGGTGGCCTGCCAGGCGTTGGATTCGGTGAAATCACGCCACTTGGCGATGTGGCCCATGCCGCGCGGGTCGAACGGTTTGGCCCAGCTGCCGTCTTCCAGGCGCGCCTGCACAAAGCCGCTGTCGCGGTTGAACACGTTGCGGTAGTTGCGCGAGCGTTTGCGCAACGCGCGTGCATCGTCCACCGCGCCGGCGGCCTGCGCCAGGTGCGCGCAGGCCCAGTCGTCATAGGCGTATTCGAGGGTGCGGCTGACCGCTTCGTCCACCTTGTCGGCGGGGATGTAGCCCAGCGTGCGGTAGTACGCCAGGCCGTGGGTGGTGTCGTCCATCGCGCGCTTGCGGTAGGCCGGCCACGCGGCGGCGTAGTCGATGCCGGTAAAGCCCTTGGCGTGCGCTTCGGCCAGCACCACGGCGGAGTGGTAGCCGATCATGCAGCCGGTTTCCACGCCCTGCAGCGGCCAGATGCCGACGCCGTCCGGGCATTCGTTGGCGCCGCGCACCAGGCATTGCACCAGGTCGGGCACGCGCTCGGGTTGCACCAGGGTGAGCAGCGGATGCGCGGCGCGGTAGGTGTCCCACAACGAGTAAGTGCTGTAATTGTTGTAGCCCTTGGGCGCGGTGTGGATCTGCAGGTCCATGCCGCGGTACCGGTTGTCCACGTCGCTGAAGAGCGTGGGTGCAAGCAGGCTGTGATACAGGCCGGTGTAGAAGATGCGGCGTTGCGCATCGTCATCGCTGTCGATGCGCACGCGGCCCAGTTCTTTTTCCCAGGTCGCCACGGCTTGCGCATGCACGCGTGCGAAGTCGAAGTCCGGTAGCTCAGCGTCGAGATTGGCCAGCGCGTTGTCGGCGCTGACGGCGGAGATGCCGACCTTGATCAGCAGCGGCGCCTCGGAGGCATCCGGGAAGTGCAGCGCGGCCTTGAGATGGGTGCCATCGAGGCTGCGGGTGTTGGCTGCCAGCGGCTGGTCTTCGTTGTATAGCTGCACGCGTGCGAACGGCCGCGACAGCCGCATGGCGAAGTAGATGTAGCGCCCTTTGGCCCACTGGTAGACGCGGCGCCCACCGGTGAGGGTTTGCGCGTCGACCACGCGTAACTGTGCATCGCTGACGCGGGTGGGAATGCCCGGTTTGTCCTGCATGCCGTGGCACAGGTCGAGCAGCACGTGCGCCGGCTTGCCCTTGGGGAAGTGGTAACGGTGCAGCCCCGCACGCGCGGTGGCGGTGAGTTCGGCATGCACGCCGCTGTCCTTGAGCCGCACGCGGTAATAGCCGGGCGAGGCGGCTTCGTCGCTGTGATCGAAGCGCGAGCGGTAACCAGCATCCGGGTTATCCAACGAGCCAGGCACCAGCTTGACCTCGCCGGTGGCGGGTACCAGTAGAAAATCCAGCATGTCGCCGATACCGGTACCGGACAGATGCGTGTGCGAAAAGCCCATGATCGAGCCGTCGGATTCGTGATAGCCCGAGCACGAATCCCACACCGCGTTGTAGGTGTCCGGGCTCAGCTGCACCATGCCGAACGGCAGCGTGGCGCCGGGGAAGGTGTGGCCATGACCACCGGTGCCGATGAACACATCGACATGGCGGGTGAGCTCGGCACGCGCGCGCGCATCGGCGGGCAGCGCGTAGTTGCCGGCGCGTGCGCGGGCTGCGCCGGGCAGGCCCACGCTGCCGAACAATGCTGCAGCGATGGCGCCTTGGAGAAAACCGCGTCGTGTTGCCATGGGGTGTTGTCTCTGAATGTGCGGGCCGATGCCGGGGCACCCTCATCCGCCCTTCGGGCACCTTCTCCCGCGGGCGGGAGAAGGAAGGAATCCAGCGCTTTGGATAGCAATCAAGCGCTTCGAGTGGCAATCAAACGCTTCGGATAGCAATCAAGCGCTTCGGATAGCAATCAAGCGCCGCGCGGTGTTCAGGCGCTGCGCAGCAGTTGGGGCTTGCGTTGGTGCAGGTCGATGATCAGCTCGCCGAACAAGGTGTTGGCCCAGGCGAACCAGTCGCGGGTAAACGTGCTCGGGGTGTCCTTGTCGAACGCTTCGTGCATGAAACCGGTGCCGGCGTGGGTGGTCTTGAGCCACTGCAGGCATTGGCGCAATTGCGCGTCGTCGTCGCTGACCAGCGCGTATTGCACGATGGACATCGGCCAGATGGTGCTCATGCCGCTGTGCGGGCTGCCCACGCCTTCGGCCGCGGTGCCGCGCGAAAAATACGGGTTGCGTTCGCTCCAGGCCAGCTGGCGCGTACGCAGGAATACCGGGTCGCGCCGATCGCAGCAGCCCAGGTAGGCCAGGCTGAGCAAGCCGGGGGCATTGGCGTCGTCGATAAACAGCTGGTTGCCGAAGCCGTCCACTTCGAAGGCCCAATACGCTTGCCCATCGGTATCGCGCAGCTGCCCGAACTGGCGCGTTGCGGTTTCCACTTCATCGGCCAGCGCGGTGCACTCGGCGGCGAAGGCGGTGTCGCGATGCAACGCGGTGCTCATCGTCGCCAACTGCCGCAGCGAGGCCACCGCAAACAGGTTGGCCGGTACGAACAACGGAAACACACAGGCATCGTCGGACGGGCGGAACATCGAGTGGATCATGCCGTTGGGTTTGGTCGGCTGGCCGTAGCCTTCCAGCACCAGGGTTTCGGTGGCCAGCGGGGAGGGGCGCTGGAACACGTACGGGCCGCGGTTGTCCTTGCGCTGTTGTTCGCGGAAGGTCTTGACCACTACGTGCATCGCCTCGCGCCAGTCGTCGTCGAAGGGTGCGGTGTCGCCGGTGGCGCGCCAGTATTCGTGCGCGATACGGATGGGGTAGCACAGCGAATCGATTTCCCACTTGCGCTCGCCCACGCCGGGCTTCATTTCGGTGATGTCGTTGAGCGACCACTTCAGGCGCTGGGTCTGGCCATCGGGCAGGAAGGCGTTGGCATACGGGTCGAGCCGGATGCACGCGGCCTGGCGTTGGATCAGGCCATGGAACATGCGCCGCAACGCCGGGTCGCGCTTGGCCAGCGGCACGTATGGATGCACCTGTGCGGACGAATCGCGCAGCCACATTGCATGGATGTCGCCGGTGATGACGAAGGTATCGGGCTTGCCGTTGCGGGTGCCGGTTTCCACCGTGGTGTCGAGCGTATTGGGGTAGCAGTTCTCGAACAGCCAGGCCAGTTCCGGGTCGGCGATCTGCGCCTTGATCTGCATGATCTGCTGCTCGACCGCCTTGCTGACGAAGCGGCGCTGCGCCTTGGGCGGACGCTTGCTGACGAAGGCGCCGCCTGCCGTGGAAGCGCCGGCGGCAGGCGCGGCCGCGAACGCGGGCAGGGCGCTGGCCAGCAGGCCGGCACCGGCGCTGGCGCCCAGTAGCTGAAGGATGTCGCGGCGGGTATGCATGACCTCAAGACTCCATGGATTCGACCTGCGATCCGCATGACGGTGCTCCCTGCGCTGGCGGCTGCGAGACGGCAGCCTGGGCGATGAGACCTATGCATGACCAATTCCCGATGACCATACAACGTGTGCGTCGAAACTGCATAGTGCGTTCGCACAATTTGGGGGTGCGCGCGCTGCCGGATGCCTGCCATACCGTGGCGGCGCGGCCTGGCTGGAAAACCTGCGGATAGCGGCGTGGTGCCTGCCACGCCGCTATCCGCAGGCCGGCTTCATCACCCAGCCGCATGCCCGCGCCAGTGCGCCGGTCCGGCGCAGTGGCCGTCGTGGTAGTCGTGCCCGAACAAGGCGTCCAGCGTCGATGTGGTGCCGGCAAGCCGACATCCGCAGGTCGGCTCCATCACCCGGCGGCATGCCCGCGCCAGTGCGCCGGGCCGGCGCAGTGGCCGTCGTCATGGTCGTGATCGTGCAAGGCGTCCAGCGTCGGTGTGGTGCCGGCCAGTCCGATATCCGCAGGCCGGCTCCATCACCCGGCCGCATGCCCGCGCCAGTGCGCCGGGCCGGTGTAGTGGCCGTCGTTGTCGTTGTCGTGCCCGAACAAGGCGTCCAGCGTTGGCGTGGTGCCGGCCACGCCGATATCCGCAGGCCGGCTCCATCACCCGGCCGCATGCCCACGCCAGTGTGCCGGGCCTGCGCAGTGCCCATCGTCGTGGTCGTGCCCGAACAAGGCGTCCAGCAGGCGCTGCGATGGGCCCCACTCGCCGATCGCCGGATGGATCAGCATGGCCTTGCAGGCATCCCGATGGCTGCCGCTGAGTGCGGCGTCGATCGCGGCGTGTTCGTAGGCCTTGAACGCACGCACCAGGCCATGCACCGCGTCCGGCAGGGGCGCGGTGGGAATCGGCACGATGCGGTCGCGGTCGATGTCTGCGGCGATTTCCACCACATCGTCGTCGGCCAGCTCGGCCATTGCGCCGCGGTTGCGCACGTTGACCACATGCCGGCCCGGGCGTGCGCCGGTCAATGCGCTCATCACGTCCACCGCGATGCGGTGATAGCCCGTGCTGGCGCGGAACGGATCCGGCTGCGGCGCCAGATCCGGTGCGAACGCCGAGCCGGCTTCGGCTTCCAGCTTCATGTACGAGCCGGAGCGCTGCGCCAGGTAGGCGGCATAGGTCTGCACGGCGCCGGCGTTGTCGCCAGCCTCCAGGCGGCTGCGCAGGTCGGCGATCAGGCTGTGGTTGAGCCGCTCGATCTCGCCACCGCGGCTGGCTCCGCTGGCGCGCTGGTTGTCCAGGGCGCGGCGGCGTTCGTAGAAGAAGTACAGGTACTCGGTGGGGATGAGCCGCAACGCGCGCAGCATTTCGACATCGAACAGCGGGGCTAGATACAGCTGACGCAGGATGGCGTCGTCGTCGAGGATGCGATCCATGATGTCCTGCCCGCGCAAACGCACTGCGCGGATCCAGCCCAGGTGATTGAGGCCGACGTAGTCGCACTCCACATCGGCGGCCGGCTCGCCCAGCGCGCGCGCGATGTTGTGGAACAGCTCCACCGGCGTATCGCAGATGCCGACCACGCGCGCGCGGGTGTGCGCGGTGATGGCCTGGGTGACCAGCCCGGCCGGGTTGGTGAAGCTGACCAGCCATGCGTCCGGACTCAGCCGCTCGATCATGCGCGCCTGCTCGATCGCCACCGGCACCGTGCGCAGCGCCTTGGCCACGCCGCCGGGTCCGGTGGTCTCCTGACCGGAATAACCATGGTCGATGATGGTTTTTTCATCGGAGGCGCGCTGGGCGATGCCGCCGATGCGGATGCTGTTGAGCACGAAGTGCGCGCCTTCGATGGCCGCTTCCAACGACGTTGCGGCATGCACCTGCAGCGTGCCGCCGGACTCGGCCACGATGGCGCGGCCCATCGCCACCATCAAGGCCAGACGCTCCTGGTCGGGGTCGTACAGCACGATCTCGCGGGCGCCGAGTGCTTCGGCGGCTTCGTTGACGCCGTACACCACCAATGGTGTGCGCACGCCGCCGCCGCCGATCAGGGTCAGCTTGCGATTGTCGACAGAACTGCTCATGGAACGTCCTCAGTGGGGGAGAAAAGGGGAGAGAGGGAAACCAGACCGTCCAGTGCGCCCAGCGCGCTGCAACACGCCGCGCCGCTGCGGCAGCCGTGCCCGGCAGCTGCATCCAGCGACAGCCCTTGCAGGCGCGCGGCGATGAAGCCGGCATCGAAGGCATCGCCGGCGCCGGTGCTGTCGCGCAGTTGCACCTGGGGCGCGGCAATCAGACGCGCACCGTCGGCATCGACCACCATCGCGCCGGCAGCGCCGTGCTTGATCACCGTCTGATGCAGGCCTTGCGCCTGTGCCCAGGCGCTGCAGGCGTCGGCGCCGTCGCCGCAGCCCATCAGTGCGGCTTCCTTCTGGTTGGGCAGGAACCAGGTCACTGCGCGACAGGTGGCGCGGTTGGCCGGGTCGGCGAGCCATTGCGGGCTGAAGCCGACATCCAGCGAGGTGCTGCAGCCGGCGCGCGTCAGCTGCGGCAGCAACGTGCGCGCCACTGCGGCCGGCAACGGCAGCGCGAAATGCACATGCGTGGCCGCGCACAGGGCGGCGATGGTGTCTTCGCGCAGCAGCAACGCGGGTAGCTCCGCATTGGCGCCGGCATAGGTGAAGAACGAACGGTCGTCCTGCAGCGACACGCTGGTGGTCACGCCGGTACCGCTGGGCGCGTCGATCAGCCCGTCGGCAGCAACGCCAAAGTCGCCCAGGCGCTGCACGAACAGTGCGCGATCCTGCGCGCCGATCGCACCGATCACACGCACGCTGCAACCCAGTTGCGCCAGTGCGCAGGCGGTGATGACGGTGCCGCCGCCCAGTTCGCGCCGGTAGTGCTGCGCGAACGCTTCTTCGCCCGGTGCCGGCCAGCGTGCGAAGCCGCTGAAGATATGGTCGAGATATACCTCGCCGACCACCGCGATCTGCGCAGTGCTCATTGCAGCTGGAACGGCCATGCGCGCTCCCTCCGTGCCTGGATCAGATACACCGCACTACCCACGCACAGCGCCAACACTGCCGCGAGCAGGCGCCGTCCCGGGCTGGTGGCCAGCAGGTAGAGCCAGCCCACGACGCTGATCAGCAGCGGCCAGGGATACAGCGGCATCGCAAACGCGCGCCTGCGACGCTTGCGCCGCAGCAGCACCACCGCCAGGCATTGCGCCAGAAACTGGAACAGGATCTGGATGATCATCAAGGTGGCGATCAAATCTTCCAGCGACAGCAGGCAGGCCAGGGTCGAGGTTGCGCCGACGAACAGCAGCGACACGGTAGGAAATCCACCGCGCGGATGCAGCCGCGCGAACACCGCGAAGAACTGCCCGGCCGCAGCGGCCGCATACGGCACCCGCGAATAGCCCAGCAGCACCACCAGCGCCGAACCCCATGCCGCCAGCGCGATCAGTGCCACCGCCACTGTGGCGCCGATGGGGCCGTAGATGGTCTGCATGAAGTCCGCCATCACCGCTTTCGACTGCGCGGCCTGTTGCCACGGCAGCACGCCGAGCAGGGTGATGTTGAGGCCCAGATACAGCAGCGCCACGATCGGGATCGAGAGCAGTACCGCGCGCGGAATCGTGCGCCGCGGCTTGCGGATTTCGCCGCCGAGCATGCACACGTTGTTGTAGCCGCCGTAGTCGTAGACCGCGATCAGCGCCACCGCGCCGAAGCCCAACCAGAACCCATGCGGCGACGCAGGGCGTGCGTGTAGAAACTCTGCCGCGATGCCGGCATCGAAATGCAGCACGCCGCTGCCGATGATCCACACGCAAGCGCCGATCACCACCGCACTGACCAGCAGCGACAGCACCTGCACCGAGCGCACTTTGCGATACAGCAGCAGCGTGTTGAACGCGCAGAGCGTCATCGCGATCGCGGTGAGCTGGGCATGGCCCAGCCCCGGCATCAGGAAGGCCAGGTACTGCGCGCAGCCCACCGCCGCCGAGCCCACCGACAGCGGGGCGGTCAACAGCGTCTGCCACAGATACAGAAAGCCGAACAGCCGCCCCCAGTGTTCGCGCCCATAGGCCTCGCGCAGATAGTGATACGGCCCGCCCGAGCGTGGAATCGCCGCGCCCAGTTCGGCCCACACCAGTCCATCGCACAGGCACAGCAGCGCACCGGCGACCCAGCCCAGTAGCACCGCCGGCCCGGCCAGCGCCGACAACGCCAGCGGAATGGTGATAAACGGGCCGATGCCGATCATGTTGAGCAGGTTGGCCGACAGCGCGCTCCACACGCCGAGCGTGCGCGGCGGTGCTGCTGCCGGCGTGGTCGATGGCTGCACGCTGGGGGCGGTCAACATGCGCAGCGCTCTGGGTGTGCGAGTGCCGCGACAGGGGGCGCGTTGTGTGCCGAGGTCAGCCCATCGGCGCAGTGAATGGCGGCTGGTCGCAGTTGATGCAGGTCCAGTACCAGCACCGCGTTGTTGCCCGGCTGCAGCCACGCGCCAGGGCAGAACAGACACTGCTGCGGGCCGATGTTCCAGTAACGCCCGAGCAGGCGGCCGTTGATCCACAGATAGCCTTTGCGCCACTGACCCATGTCCAGGTAGATGTCGCCGACCGTCTCCAACGCGATGTCGGCAGCGAAGAACAGGCCGGGCCGGGTGGGTGCTGCTTGCAGCGGGCGGAGCGTCGGCGCGTGGTCGCCGTCCAGCGGCAGGCCCTGCACCTGCCAGTCGTGCAGCTCCTTGCCATCCAGCTGCACCGGGCCGAGCAAGCCTTTTGCATCGCCCAAGGCCGGGCCGAAATTGATATGCCCGAAGCTGTCGACCAACACCTCCAACGTGCGTTCGGTAGCGGGGGACGGCGGCAATGCCAGCTGCGGGTCGCTGTGCAGGCGTGCGTGCTGCATGCGCGACACATGCCCAAGTTCGGCACCGTCCAGATGCACCACCGCGTAGTCGTGCACTTGCCCCAGGTGCAGTTGCGCGCCGGCCGCGATGCGACGCCGGTACACCACCAGCCCCAGATTCTGCCGGAGCAGGGTCTGGTTGTCGGTGGGCCGCTCGGTGTGTACAGGGTCGACACGCAAGTTGTCCCACAGCGCGGCCACCGGGCGGGCAGTGACTGATGCAAAACGCGCGCGCGGCGGTGCAGCCGGTATCGGCGGCAGCGATGTGCCGAGATGCGTTGCGATGATCCCGCGCAGCACCATGTAGGCGGGTGTGGCACGTCCACCTTCGTCGATGGGAGCGCTGTAGTCGTAGCTGGTCAGCGCCGGCTGGAATTGCGAGCCGTCGTCTTCGGCGTTGGCACC
Organism: Xanthomonas sp. AC360; assembly: GCF_979258225.1. Lineage (NCBI taxonomy): Bacteria > Pseudomonadati > Pseudomonadota > Gammaproteobacteria > Lysobacterales > Lysobacteraceae > Xanthomonas > Xanthomonas sp. AC360. Next base: position 5,025,967 of record NZ_OZ409846.1, on the reverse strand, counting down.
GGCGCTCAGGCCGAAGTTGCTGCCGCCGTGCACTACGTACAGATTGAACGAGTCACCGGCGGCCATCAGTTGCCGCAGCATCTGCGCGTAATCGCGCCGTGCAACGTCGTCGTCGCCCCAATGCGTCAACCAGCCCGGATAGCCTTCGGCCACCCAGACCGGCGCGTCGCCTGCGAACTGCGTGGCGGCCTGCAGGTCTGCCATGTCCGCACCATCCAGGCCCAGTGCCGCACCAGGCAGATAGGCCTTGCGGCGACGCAGATCCTTCAGACCCTCGGCCAGGGAGAATGGGCCGGCGATGCCGTGCGCGCGCCAGAGCGCGGCCAAGGCCTGCAGATAGCCCAAATCGGCGCCGTGCATGCTGTATTCGTTCTCGATCTGCAGCATCAGCACCGGGCCGCCCGCGCTGGCCATCAGTGGTGCGATCCGTGGCGCCACTGCGTCGATATAGCGCTGCACCGCAGCCATGTAGCGCGCGTCGGTGGCATCGCGCAGGCGCATGCCCGGCGCGCGCAGCAGATACGGCGGCAGCCCGCCCAGCGTCCACTCGGCGCAGACGTACGGGCCGGGCCGTAGATACACCCACATCCCTTCCTGCTGGCATAGCCGGATGAAGGCGGCGAAATCGCGCTCGCCTGTGTCCAGATCGAACTGCCCAGGTTCGCGTTCCAGCGCGTTCCACATCAGGTACAGCGCGATGGTGTTCAACCCCATCGCCTTGGCCATGCGGATGCGGTGCAGCCAATCGGCGCGCGCGATGCGCAGCGGATGCATTTCGCCGCTGCGCAATTGCCAGGGCTGCCCGTCCAGGGTGAAGCGGCCGTGCGCGAATCCGAACGCATGCGGCTGCCCATCCGGTAGCGGCGCCGGCAGCGCGGTGCGCGACGGCGATCGCAGCGCTGGGGTGGCCGCCAAGCCCAACGGGGCGAACAGGCCGAACGTGCACAAGGTCCTGCGCTTCATCGTCTCTCCAGCCGAAAGGGAAGGCGTCGCCACGCCGCCACCGGCGACATGGCGTCATGCACCGCTGCGCTAGAACGCGTACTTCACCGTCAACAGCGCTGTGCTGCCAGCATCGACGATGTCGGAGATCGCCAGATTCCTGCGGCCCACATGCGCCCAGTAGCTGTATTCCTTGGTCAGGTTGGAGATCGACATGTCCATGCTCACGCCGTTGTCGAAGCGGTAGCCGGTGTGCAGATCCACGCGCCGGGTCGGGCGTGCCCACAGGTCGTTCCACGGCGCACCTTCATGCAGGAAGTCGTAGCCAAGCAGGTACGAGCTGCTGAAGTGATAGCTCAGGTTCAACGAAAAACCGCTGTGTTCGTAGAACAGTTCCAGGTTGGCCATCGCCGACGGCGCCGATTGCATGTGTTCGTTGTCGAAGCCGTCCAGCCCGAGGTCGGCGCGCGCATGTTGGCGGGTGGCATTGGCACTGATGCCCAGGCCGTCGAACGGTGCCGGCAGGTCCTGGAACTTTTGCCGCGCACTGAGTTCCACCCCGTAGATTTTGCCGTCGCCGCCATTGGTGGGCATGTGGTACAGCACCGTGCCGCTGCCGGTGATGCTGCCGTTGGCCTGGGCCGAGCCGGCGTCGTAGATGTAGTTGCGCAGCTGCTTGTAGAAGCCGGCCAGCGAAAAGAACCCACCGCGTTCGGTAGACCATTCGCCGGATAGATCCAAGTTGGTCGATTCGATCGGCTTCAGATCCGGATTGCCTTGCGTGATGGTGGTGACGCCATTGGAGATGTCGATCTGGCTGCCCCCGCCCAATTGCACGAACGCCGGGCGCGTGTAGCTGGTCCAGAGCGATGCACGGTACGCGGTGCGCAGATTCGGCCGCCAGGTCAGGAACACGCTGGGCAGCGGTTCGTTGTAGGAGGTGCTGTTGTGGTCGAAGTAACCGACGATCTGGTTACCGTCCGCATCCACCGGGCTCACCCAGAACGTGTTGTCGATGCCGGTGTGTTCGAAGCGCACGCCCGGCACGATATCCAGGTTGCCCACAGTGAAGGTGGCGGTGGCATAGGCGGCGCTGACCGCCTCGGTGCCGCGCATGGTGTTGCAGTTGAAGTTGTTGACGTAGAACGCGCTGCCGCAGGTGTCCAGGTCATCGTCGGTCAGATGCTGGGCGATCACGCCGGCCACCGCCGCTTCGCTCACGCGCGGTGTGTTCCAGGCGTATTTACCGGGAAAGATCGACCCATAGGTGCCGGTGAAAATACCCAGGTCGCCCAGCGTGGTGGTGCCGTCCACGCCGCCGGTATACCAGTCGCGATTGGTGTAGCGGCGGCTGCTCTTGCTGTACTTCACCCCGAACTGCACCGACCGCAGCGCGCCATCTTCGAAGTCGTAGCGGGTATCGAAACGTGCGCCGCCTTTCTTCTGGCCGGAGTAGATCTTGGTCTGCTCGCCATAGCTGCTGGCAAACAACGAGGGGATGTTGTTGACCTGCGCCAGCAGTGCGGGCGTGAGCTGCGGGTATGGGAACGCACCGCCGCCGTAGCGCACGAACGTGTTGCCGGAATAGGCGTAGTTGTCCTGAGTGAACTTGTCTTGCCGCCCGTCGATCTCGACATGATCGGGGCGGTCGTTGTCACCGAAGCTGTAGAACAGGTTGGGCATGAAGGTCCAGCCGCCTGCCGTTTTTTTTGCGCCGATCTGGAAGGTCGCCAGGTCGGCGATTTCAGGATTGGTTTCGTACCAGAAGCGCGCCGCGATGCGGCCGATGTCGGGCGTGAAACCTCCCGGCGTGCCGCTCGGTACGTAGCGCACATCCTGCGGTAGCAACTGCACGAAGGTGGTGCCTTGCTCGGTCTTGGCGTAGGCGTAAGTCATGCGCGCGTACAGCGACAGGCTGTCGTCCACATGCCAGTCGAACGAGGCATTGCCGCCGTAACGGCGCTCCCATCCCGCGGCGATACCGACATTCATGCCGGTGCTGGTGAGGTTGTGTTGCGGATCGAAACCGGCTGCGTTGCCGCCGCTGGCATCGGTGTTCAAGTACTCCCACGAGCCATCGTTGAGCGCGCTGGTGGCGGCGGCCACTTCGCTGTTGGTGGTGGTGCGGTAGTCATAGTAGGCGCTGGCATACACGCCGAACTGCTGCGCGTCGCCGAACTTGTGCTGGAACTCGCCGCCAAAGCCGCCGCCCAATCCATCGCCGCCATAGTCGCGCGCACGGCTTTCCACCCGGCCGCTACCGGTAACGCTGCCGCTGCTCACGTCCTTGAAGTCGTAGGCGGTGGGGGTGCGGAAATCCAGCGTGCCGCCTATCGCATCGCCGTCCATGTCGGCGGTGGAGGTCTTGTTGGCCACGATGGTCTGCAGGCCGGTGGGCGGCAACAAACTCAGTTGCACGCTGCGGCTATACGGCATGCCTTGCGCCACGGTGACGCCGTCGATCATGTTGACGTTGTACTCGGACGGCAACCCACGCACCGAGGCGAACATGCCTTCGCCGCGTGCAGCGCCATCGATGCCGCCGAAGTATCCCGAGCCGGTACTGGTGATGTTGATGCCGGCGATCAGGCCCAGCGCTTCGGCCACGTTGTGCACAGCGGTGCGCTGCAGATCGTTGGCCGACAGCACATCGACGGTGTTGGCCGCATTGATCTTCAGATCGCTGGCGTCGTAGCGGTTGCTCACCACGCTGATCGCCTTCAATTGCTTGACCTCGTCCAGTGCGATGGTTACCGCAGCGGTGCCGCTGTCGCCGACCTGGATGCTGGTCTCTACCGCGCTGAAACCGGGGTAGTCCAGATTCAGTGCGTACTGCCCGGCAGGTACGTCGTGGATGACAAAGTGCCCGCCCGCATCGGCCACCGCGCTGTATGCGGTGCCGGCGATGCGTACCTTCGCATTGGCAGCCGGTTTGCCGCTGCTGCGTTCCTTGAGGGTTCCCTCCACCGTGCCCGCCAACGCAGTTGCGGCCGAGGCCATGCCGGTCACGGCCAGGATCGCCACGATCAATTGCTTACGGGTCAAACGCTCATGCTTATGCACATGCCACCTCGCCAGATGCTGGGCCGCGTTACCAGGGGGTAACGGCCTTGCGATGCCTTGTGTCAGGGCAGACGATCTGCACGGCGATACACGCGCACGGCAATAAACGCCACGCGCGATACGTGTGCGAAAGACCGAACGGGAAGTGCGCCGGAGCGTCTGCCAGCTAGAACAGCGTTGCAGGCGTCAGTGGCGTGGCGGCGAGTAGCCGGCAATGCATTTGGAACGCGAGCGCATGGCGCTCAATTTGTAGTGCTTGGTCATGCGCGCTGCACCCTCGGGGCAGCGATCGCGGCAACACGGATACGCGGGTGGATACGACGCTGCTGCATACAATCCTCTCCCAGTGTGCGTGCCGCGTGGAAACGCTGTTGCCGTCGATGAGTCGTACCGATCGCCGATGGCGTGGACTGCCGACCGCAGCCAGTGATAGACCTCAGGCTTAAGTCTGTCAAGCAGGTGTGAAGTATGTGCGGACATCATCGCGTTGCTTGCCGATTGCGCACCAATTCGGCCGCGCACAGCAGCGATATGGCGGTCGTGCGATGCAGCGCAACACGTGTGCATGACGCAACCGGCGATCGGGTTAGCTGCCGCCGGTTGCGTGTCAGACGCGCAGTGATTACTTCGGCAACGGCGAGCGCCCCGAAATCGACAATGCCGCCGCTTCACCCGCTGCGCCGGTCCCCGGCTGGCCACCGCCGACAAATACGCGGTAATCGCCGGCTTCCACCGCGCGCTGGCCGCTGCGGTCCACATCGCTCAGTGCACGCGCATCCAGCGAAAAGGTGAGTTCGCGTTGTTCGCCGGGCGCGAGGTGGACGCGCTGAAAACCGACCAGGCTGCGCAGCGGCGATTGCGGGCGGTCCGGATACTGCAGATATACCTGCGCCACTTCATCGCCAGCGCGGCTGCCGGTATTGCGCACCGTGGTGGTCACCTGCAGCGTGCTGCCGGCTTGCAGCGTGCTGGTGGACAGGCGCGGTGCGTCGTAGGCAAAACTCGTATAGCTCAGCCCATAGCCGAACGGAAACAGCGGCTCGCCCTTGAAGTAGCGATAGGTGCGACCCTTCATGTCGTAGCTGACGTACGGCGGCAGGTCCTTGGTGGAGCGGTAGAACGTCACCGGCAGGCGCCCGCCGGGGTTGTCGTCGCCGGCGAGTGCGCGCGCGATGGCGGTGCCGCCGGACTGGCCGGGATACCATGCCGCCACGATGGCGTCGGCGTTGGCCTTGGCCCAGTTCAGCGCCACCGCGCTGCCGCTCATCAGCACCACCACCAGCGGTTTGCCGGAGGCTTTGGCACGCTCCAGCAAGGCTTGCTGTGGGGCGGGCAGGCCGATGTCGTTGCGATCGCCACCGTCGAAGCCGGGCACGTCGATGCGCAATTCCTCGCCTTCCACATCCGGCGACAGGCCGACGAAAGCCACGACCGCATCGGACTGCGCCACCGCTTGTTCGGCCTCGGCCAGTTGCGCGGCGGCCGGTGCCAGCCACTCCAGGCGCAGGCCCTGGTCCTGGCCGCGATGCTCCATTTCCAGACGGATCTTGCGCGGGCGGGTGTCGTCGAAATGCAGCACGGTTTCCACACTGCGGCCATCGGCGTTGTGCATGCCGGCCGGCACGTGCTTGTCTTCGGCGTTGCCGGCCACCACCAGCTTGTCGTCGATGTAGAGCCGCACCGGGTCATGCCCGGTGCAATCGAAGCAGCGCGCCACGCGCACCGCCAATGTGTAATCGCCGATGCCCGGCGGCAACAGCTCGCCGCTCCAGCGCACCGCGTAACGATCGGCCGGCACGCCCTTGGCCGGGCTGACCTGATCCCAGTTGAAGCTAATGGTGCGGTCTTGCCGCACCACGCGTGGGCTACCGTCCAGATCGACATTGTCGAAGTATTCGCCGCGCAATCCCGGCTTGCCGTCGCTGAGCAATGCGGTTTCCGGAATCATGCCCGGCACGCCGGCGGCCAGCGGCGCGCCTTGCGCGTAGCGCACCTGCTGCGCACCGAAGTGCTGGCGCAGGCCGAGCAGCGGGGTGATCGGTGTGGAGGAAGTGCCCTGATAGTTGGCTTCCAGTGCGGCCAACGCATCGGCATTGGGGCCGATCACCGCCAGCCGCGTGCCTGCTTTCAACGGCAAGGTATTGGCGTTGTTCTTCAGCAGCACGATCGATTCGGCAGCGGCCTGCAAGGCCAGTGAGCGGTTGGCGGTGTTGTCGATGTCCTTGGCGCCCAGGCGCGCATACGGGTCCTTGCGCGGTGCCTCCAGTTCGCCCAGCCGATAGCGCGCGGCAAACAGGCGCACCAGCGATTGGTCCAGCAGCGCTTCGTCGACTTCGCCACGTTCGATGGCAGTGCCCAATGCGCGATACGCATGCCCGCAATTGAGGTCGTGGCCGGCCTTGAGCGATGCAGCCGACGAGCCGGCATTGTCCGGACGGAAGTAGTGGAACTGGGTCATGTCGTCCACCGCATCGCAGTCGGACACCACAAAACCCTTGAAGCCCCAATCGCCACGCACGCGGCCATTGAGCAACCAGTCGGCCGCGCAGGCCGGTGTGCCATGCAGGGAGTTGTAGGCGCACATCACCGACCAGGCCTGTCCATCGACCAGTGCCGCGCGGAAGGCGGGGGTATAGGTCGCTTCGACATCGCGCGGCGACACGTCCACATCGAAACCATGCCGGCCCGGTTCCGGGCCGCTATGCACGGCGATGTGCTTGGGCGTGGCGATGGTGCGCGGATGGTTCAGATCATCGCCTTGCAGGCCGCGAATGAAGCCCACTGCCAGCTGCCCGGTCAGAAACGGGTCTTCGCCATAGGTTTCCATGCCACGGCCCCAGCGCGGGTCGCGGAAGATATTGATGTTGGGCGACCAGATGGTCAGCCCCGCGTAACGGGGGTGGTCCTTGCCGGGGCCTCCGGCCAGATTGAACTTGGCGCGTGCCTCGGTGGACACCACGGTGCCCACCTGCTGCATCAGCGCAGTGTTCCAACTGGCGGCCAGACCGATCGCCTGCGGAAACACCGTGGCATAGCCATTGCGCGCGATGCCGTGCAGGCCTTCGCTCCACCATTCGTAGGCGGGGATGCCCAGGCGCGGAATGGCCGGCGCATCGTTCATGGCCTGCGCCACTTTTTCATTGCGGCTCATCTGCGCCACCAGCGCAGCAGCGCGTTGTTCGGGGCTGCTGCTGCGGTCGGCGGTGGCGGCGTGCACGATGCACGGCAGCCCAAGGGTCAGGCCCAGCGCAATGGCAAGGCGCGATACAAACACGGATGACATCAATGCACTCCTGCGCAGTGGCGCTGCCGCCATGCGTCTTTTGTTTTTGTTATTGAGGCGGGGGCAACAAGGGGGATCACTTTTTTACGGACAGCGTTGCCCTCATCCGCCCCTGCGGGGCACCTTCTCCCGCAGGCGGGAGAAGGAGATGCTCTCGGTGTTCGGGTGGCAAGGTACTCGGGTGCCAATGGGAAACGCGATCCACTCGTTCTGTTGATCGTCCTGCAGTTGATCGCCCTGCAATCGCCAGAGGTTCCTTCTCCCGCCCTGCGGGAGAAGGTGCCCGCAGGGCGGATGAGGGCCGCATCACTTCGCTTCGGCTGGCTCCGGCGGCGCGCCGGCCAGCGTGCTGGCCAGGTCGCGCACCTGCAGCGCGGCCTGCACCTGCGCCAGCGGCAGTTTGCTGGAGACGTGCACCGTCAGCGGCTCGCCCGGCAACAGGTCGAAGGCGTTGTCGGCCACGTTCACTTCCAGATCGCCGAACGACAACCACACCTCGCGCGCCAGCGTGTCGCTGCGCAAGGTCAGCGCGTAGCCATCGCCATCGGCGCGCCATTGGCTGTCGATCTTGGCGGTCGGCAACGCCAGCTGCTTGGCCGGCGCGAAGAACACCACTTCGCGCGACAACTGCTTGTCGCCTTCCAGCAGTTCAAAGACCGCATAGCTGCGCTTCGGGTCGGCCTTGCCCAGCAATTGCGCATCGCTGAAGTTGCCCACCTGCAGGCTGCTCAGCGGTTTGACGCTGGCTTTTTGCTCACGCTTGCTCAGCACCTTGCCGTCCATGCTCATCACCCGCATGCGCCAACGCGCATCAAGCGGCGTGGTGCGGTCCGACACCAGCGACACCTGAGTCTGGCCCTTGTCGTTACGCAGCGCGGCGATCATCTCCGGCGCATAGAAGCGGCGCGCGTGGTATTGCAGCGCCTTCCAGCGGCCGTAGTAATCCACGCTGGACCACGACGCACCCGGCCACACATCGTTGAGCTGCCAATACAGCGAGCCCATCGATTGCGGACGCGAGGCACGCAGATGCGAGGCGGCCAGGTTGATGCCTTCGGCCTGCATCAACTGGCTCAAATACACGAAGCTTTCGAAGTCCTTGGGCTCGCCGAACTCGCGGCGGATGTACAGCATCAGCCGCTTGTTGCCATTGCCCTTGTCGAACTTCTGATGCGCGCGCATCACCGGCGATTCCGGGTCCATGTCGGCGGCATCGGCAAACACACGCACGGTGCGCATGTCCGGGAACGACTGCAGCCCGTATTCGGACATGAAACGCGGGGTGACGTTGAGGTATTCGGTCACCGGCAGGGCCGGGCCGCCCCACACTTTCCAATAATGCATGTCGCCGTCGTTGGCCTGGTCGGCACCGCCGTCGAAGTCGGTGCCTGGCGAGGTGGCCCAATACGGCACATCGCTATCGTAGGTGGCCACCACTTCGCGGAACACAGTGCCGAACAGCGTGGTCATGCCGCGCTCGATGCGGGTGCGTTCTTCCGGGTCCACCGACTGCTTGAACTTGACCCGATCGCCCCAGTTTTCCCAGCCGGTCTGCACTTCGTTGTTGCCGCACCACAACACGATGCTGGGGTGATCGCGCAGGCGCTTGACCTGTTCGATCGCCTCCTGCCGCGTGTTCTCGCGGAACTCCACGTCGTACGGCGGCACCGCGCCACCGAACATGAAGTCCTGCCAGATCATGATGCCCAGCTCGTCGGCCACCTCGTAGAAGTGATCGTCCTGGTAATGCCCGCCGCCCCACATGCGCAGCATGTTCATGTTGGCATCGCGCGCATCCTGCAAGGTGCTGCGCATGCGCTCCTGGCTGACGCGCGAGGGGAACGCATCCAGCGGGATCAGGTTGGCGCCCTTGGCGAAGATCGGGATACCGTTGATCACGATCTCCATGCTCTTGCCCCACTTGTCCTTTTCGCGGCGCAGCTCCACCGAACGCAGGCCGGTGACGCGCTTGATCTGCTGGCTGTCGCCATCGGCATCGCGCACGGTGGCCACGAAGGTGTAGCGGTCCTGCGCGCCGTAGCCGGCCGGGAACCAACGCTTGGGCTTGGCAATCCGCACCGCCAGATCGATGCGGTTCTGGCCCGGGTCGATCACCGCGTCTTGCGTGAACTGGCCGACCTTTTGTCCATCCGGACCCAGTACATCCAGCGTTACCTGCACCGGCCCGCTGCGGCCGGCCTGCAGTTCGAGCTGCGCCTGCAATTGCGCGCTGTCAGCGTCAACGCGCTGCTGGTCGATATGCAAGCCGTCCACGCGCACGGCATCCCATGCTTCCACGCGCACATCTTTCCAGATGCCGGCATTGACCATGCGCGGGCCCCAGTCCCAGCCGTAGCTATACGGCGCCTTGCGCACGTAGGTGGAACTGTGGCGTCCATCCGGCTCGTCGCCGAACGCCGAATCGTAAGCACCGGGCAACGCATACGGCTGCTTGGCCAGCCACGGCTGGATCTTCTTGATCGGCGAGAAGAAGGTGATTTCCAGCACGTTGTCGCCGCGCTTGAGCAGCGATTTGGCGTCCACGCGCCATTGCCGGAACATGTTGTCGGCGCTGAGCAGCTTCTTGCCGTTGAGGGTGACCTCGGCCAGCGTGTCCAGGCCATCGAACACCAGCTCCACATGCGCGCGCTTGAGCGTGGCCGCATCCACGTTGAAGCGGGTCTGGTATTGCCAATCGCTTAAGCCCGCCCACTGGATCTTGCCCTCGTTGTCGCGCAGGAACGGGTCTGGCACCACCTTGGCGGCGATCAGATCGGTCTGCACCACGCCCGGCACCTGCGCCGGCATCCAGCTGGCCGCCTTGGGATAGGTCTTTGCCTGTTCCTGCCCCGGCACCAGGCGCACCTGCCAGCCGCTGTCCAGGGTCACTGCCGTGGGCGGTGCCGCCCAGGCCTGCGAGAGTGCAAAGGTCAGGGCAAGCCCGAGCCGGGCGGGGGTGAGCAGGGACAGTGCGGGGGCAGTGCGGTGCGACAGGGGCATGGGTGAGTCTCCTTGGATGGATCAGCGCGTGGCGGCGGGGGGCGCCTGCGCGGTAGTTTCAATCAGTTGGACGGCGCCGATGGCATACAACGGGCCGCGAATCGGCGCAGTGAAGCGCAGGCACAGATCGTGGGTGCCGGTGCGTGCAGGCAGCGGCGTTTCCAGGGTGAATTGTTCGCCCAGGGTGTCGCTCTTGGGCAGTTGCACGCTGGCGATCAGTTCGCCGTCGCAGCCCTGGCGCACTTCCAGTTCGCCGCCGCGGGTCTTGGCCGGGTACTGCACCACCTTGGATTGCTCGTGCGCCAGGCCGAAGTTGTTGGGCAGGCGCGCGGCCTCGATGCGGATCGCGCCGATGCCATCCAGGCGCGCTTGCGGATACAGCCGGCAGGCATGAAACAGATCGACGTTGTAAACCGGTGTATCGGCGCCGGTCATCTCCGGCAGCAACGGCAGGCGCAGGCCGAGCGCGCCGGTCTCCACGCAATCGCGCAGGCCTTGCGTGTCCACGCGCAACAGCGATGCACGGTCGAAGGTGCGGCTGCGCGTGGCGGCCAGCGGCGCGCCGTCGGCGGTGAATGCGGTGGCCTTGACCGTGGTCGGCAGGTTGATCGTAAAGGGCGCCTCATAGCGCGGCGATGCAGGGCTAGGGTCGCTGCCGTCCACGGTGTAGTGCAGTGTGCCTGCGCCAGTCTGCGTGCTCAGCGCCACCTTGGCCGGGCTGCCGGCGAGCACCGGGTTGGGGCCGTTTTCCAGCGCGATATCGGCAGCAAATGCGCCGTCGCTGTAGGCGATGTCCAGTGCCTTGTAGCGCTGCAATTGCGCCGGCAACCGCGCCAGAAAGTTTTTCCACTCGCGTGCGCTCGGCGGCGACCAGGTCATCTCCGCTACCGCCGACAGACGCGGGAACAGCGCGTGATCCACATGCCAGCGCGAGGGAATGTATTCGGACCACAACGCGCCTTGCGCGCCGAGCACATGCCTGGCCTGCTCGGCGGTGAGGTCGCTCGGGACCGGATCGAACGCGTACACCTTCGACAATGGCAACACCGTCAGACGGCCATTGGGCTCGTCGCTACGCGTGGTCTGCAGGTTATCCAGATACAGCCAGTTGCCCGGTGCCAGCACCACATCGTGTCCCTGTCTGGCGGCGGTGACCGCACCTTCGACGCCACGCCACGACATCACCGACGCACTGGCCGGCACGCCGCCTTCCAGAATCTCGTCCCAGCCGATCATGCGCCGGCCGTGCTTGGTGAGGTAGGTCGCAAGCTGTTCGTTGAACCAGCCTTGCATGGCATGGGCATCCTTGACGCCCAGCTTGCGCATCTGTGCGCGAACGGCCGGCGAGGCTTCCCATTGATCCTTGACCGCCTCATCGCCACCGATGTGGATGTAGCTGGACGGGAACAGCGTCAGCACCTCGTCCAGCACATTGGTGATGAAACTCAGGCTGCGTTCGCTGGTGTTGAACAGATACGGGTTGACGCCCCAGTCCACGCCCACCTGGGTGCGCACGCCGGGGACGCCCACCTCTTCCGGGTAGGCGGCAACCGCCGCCTGCGCATGGCCGGGCATGTCCAGCTCGGGCAGCACGGTGATGTGCAGGCGCGCCGCATACGCGACGATTTCGCTGATCTGCTCTTGCGTGTAAAAGCCGCCGGAGCGCTCTGGTGTGCCGTGTCTGCCGGCACCCGGCGGCGTGCGCCAAGCACCGACCTCGGTGAGTTTGGGGTAACGCTTGATTTCGATGCGCCAGCCCTGGTCATCGGTGAGATGCCAGTGCAGCACATTGAGCTTGTGCACGGCCATCGCATCGAGCACATGCTTGACGGTATCCACGTCGTGGAAGTGGCGGGCCACGTCCAGATGCTGACCACGCCAGCCAAAGCGCGGCCAGTCGCGGATACTGACGCCGGGCACGGCCACCGCGCCCTTGCGCGCATCCGGGGTCATCAATTGCCAGGCGCTGATTGCGCCATAAAACAGGCCAGCGCCATCGCGCGCGGCAATGCGGATACCGGTGGCGTCCACATCCAGGCGATAGCCTTCTTTCTGCGTCACCGCTGCCTGCGCATTGCGTTCCAGGCGGATGCTGGCCGGCGAGGGCGTGGCTTCTGCACGCACTTCCAGTGCAAGCCCACGTGTGCGCTTGAGCAGGCCGGCAAGATACTCGGCACTGCGTCGCGCATCGGCGTCGCCTGCCACGATCGAGATCACCGTGCCGGTGCCCACGCTGAAACTGCCTGCGTTGCGCTTGGCCTCCACCGGTGCGGGAATCAGCGGCAGCGGCGCAGTTGCGGAAGGTGCCGCCGCCGTCGCGCCTGCGCTGACCGCTGCCGGTGCCGTGCCTGCATCGCGTTTGCCGCAACCGGTGAGCGCCAGTGCGGCCAACGACAGTGCAAGCAACCGCGACGGCAACTGCATCGATAACGGCTTTTTGCCTAACGGCATGTCCAACAACAGCGCCCTCGACAACAACATGCGTGGCGTACGGCTGGTGTTGGACATCATGCAATCACATCCCGAAGTAGCGGAGAGCGTGTCGCTGCGCGGTTGCATGCGCGCAGCCAAGTGGAACAACACCATATCGCATCGACACCATTGCTCGGTCATGCCGACGATGGCGATGCGCGGCAGCCACGCACAGTAGCAAAGCCGCAGCGACTCACACAGGCACTGGCGCACGCTTCATCGGCGTGCGCCAGGCATGCAACAGGGATCAGCGCTGCGCGGTCGGCAGCTCGTCCCACACCTTCGGGTCTTCGGCGCCCAGCACCCAGCAGCTGAAACCTTCCAGACCGTATTGCTTGGCCATCTCGTAGCGTGCCTTGAAGCTGCGCGCGTCCGGGCGGAACACCCACTCGCGCATGTCGTCGCGGTAGAAGTAGAACCAGGATTCCTGTTCGACCGGATCCCACTGCACGGTAGCGTTCTGTTCGATCGCCAGCGGGAAGGATTCGTCGGCATCGATGTAGGTTGCGGAAATATTCGACGCCTCGGTGCCGTCTTCCTTCACCGGGTTGCCGGTGAACCAGCGGTAGCCATAGGTGGCGATGCCCAGCGAGAGCTTTTCTTTCGGTACCTGGGTGATTGCGTAATCCAGATGCTTCTTCATCCACACCATGCCATCGACCGGGCCGGGCGTGGTCCAGCGGGTGTGCTGGTCGTAGGTCATGATGCTGACCAGATCCGCCGCCTGGCCCAGCGCCTTCAGGTCATACGCGCCGCGCCAGTATTCCCACATCCACTTGGAAAACTGGCCGCCTTCGGCGTGGCCGGGTGCATTGGGCACCACCGCCACCGACATCTTGAAACCGGCCTTGTGCAGCGCATCGGCGGTCTGCTTCACCATCAAGGTGTAGGCGTCGCGATCGGTCCAGGCGATGTTCTCGAAATCGAACTGAAAGCCGTAGTACTTGTGCTGCTTGCCGTGGATCAGCAGCGATTCGATCATGCGCTTCTTGGCTGCTTCGTCGTGCATCAGCTTGTGGAAGCCGTCGCGGCCGGTGGTCATCGACAGGATCGGCATCACCCGCAGCTTCTTCTGCTTGGCGATGTCGTACAGGTACATATTGGGCGTGCCGTTGACCAGGCCGTTCTGATCCACGCCATACCAGGTCGGCACCACCACGTCGATCTTGTCGACGTTGGCAATGAACGAGTTGGTCGATTTCTGCGTGTTCATCAGATAGAACAACGCCGTGGGGTTCTTGGCCAGGGCCGGGACGCAGGCAAATGCCAGCGCAAGCAACATCCAGGTCAATCGTTTGCTCATGGAGGACAACATCCGTCAGGGAGTAGGGGTAGAAAGGTCGATGCGGAACACATACGCGCTCTCGCCAACCGGCTTTGCGGGGAGGCGCAGATGCAGGCCATCGGCGCGTTGTTCGAACGGGATCTTCTTGCCGTTGGCCAGCAAAGTGACCCCGCGCACGCCATCGGTGGCGTTGAGCGAGCGGATCACCGTCTCGCCATCGGTCGGCCAACCCAGCTCGATCGCATACAGCGCGCCATCGCGGGTGGTGAAGCGGAAATCGTCGGACGTATACGGCTTGGTCTTGACGTCCTGGAAGGTGCCGCCCACCACGTCGGTCGGGCCTTCGCCATACACGCGCCACGGCTTGCTGTCGTAGATCGCGCCGCCGTTGGTCTTGAGCCACTTGCCGATCGCCAGCAGGATGCCGCGCTCGGTGTCGGGGATCGAGCCATCGGCACGCGGGCCGATGTTGAGCATCAGGTTGCCGTTCTTGGCCACCACATCGGCCAGCATGTGGATGATGAAAGTGGGCGATTTGTAGGTGTCGTTTTCGATGTAGCCCCACGAGGCATTGCTGACCGAGGTATCGGTCTGCCAATGGGTGGGATGGATGCCGGTGAGCTGGCCGCGTTCGATATCCAGCGTGCCGGCGCCTTCCGGAAACGCGCCGAGCTTGTAGTTGACCACCACGCCACGATCGGCCTCGGTGCGCGCCGCGCCCTGGTTGTAGTAATACGCCAGCATCGTTGGCAGGCTGCGCCGGAACGTCGGGTGGGCAATCCACCAATCGAAATAGATCAGGTCCGGTTGATAGGTATCGATCAACTCGGTGGTGCGCGCCAGCCAGTCGTCCAGCCAGGCCTGCGACACCGGCGTCCAGTCGTTGGCCACATCGCCGTCGTCCTTGCCCGGCAGGCGCACCTGCGCCGGGCCGTACAGCGCTGCATAGCGCGGGTCGTTGACGTCGGAATCGAACTTACGCCCGCCATCGAAGAACCAGTTGTGTTCGGCGCGGTGTGACGACAAACCGAAGTGCAGGCCTTGCGCGCGGATTGCGGTGGACAGCTCGCCCAGCAGATCGCGCTTGGGCCCCATCTTCATTGCGGTCCAGTCCGACAACTTGGAGTCGTACAGCGCAAAGCCATCGTGGTGTTCGGCCACCGGCACTACATAGCGCGCGCCGGATTGCCGGAACAGCTTGGCCCAGCCAGTGGGGTCGAACTTGGGCGCGGTGAACTTGGGAATCAGATCCTTGTAGCCGCTGGTCGCTTGCGGGCCGTAGGTCGCCACGTGATGGGCGAATTCCTTGGAGCCTTGCAGATACATGTTGCGCGAATACCACTCGCTCCCAAACGCCGGCACCGAGAACACGCCCCAATGGATGAAGATGCCGAACTTGGCATTGTCGTACCACGCAGGCGATTGGTACGCCTTCAGCGCAGCCCAGTCGGGGCGGAACGGACCCTTGCGCGCGCCAGCTTCGGCTTCGCGCACCAGGCGCTCGCGTTCGGGCGCGTACTTGGCGGTGGCATCGAGCCACTGCTGGTCGATGACCTCAGGGCTGAGCGTGGTGGCGGTGGCTGCAGTGGGCGATTGCGCGCTGAGCGTGGCAGCAGGCAACGCCAGCAGCAGACCGAGCGCGAGCATTCGCGTTCTGGGTGCAGCTCCGGCGTGGCGGCGGGATGGAGCCGCATGGATGCGGCTATCGGTCGTCATGGGAACTGCTCCTCTAAGCGAAACGTGTCGGTCGCATGCAGCCGGCACGTGGATGGCAAAAGCGGGCCTGGCCATGCTCCCTCAACCGCGAAGGGGCGTGGCCAGTACCACTCCTTGGTACAACATCAACCTGTGCGCTGCATGCAACGCACAGGTCAAAAAAGCGCGCCACCGTGGAGGGTCGGTGGCGCGCCGGTGCTACATCAGAACTTGAAGTTGAGCTGGGCTTGATAGCCGCGGCCGTTCTTGTAGAACGCCGTGGGGGTATCGCGGGTGTTGCTGAAGACCCGGTAGGTGGAATCCAGCAGATTGGTCGCGCCGACGGTGATGCCCATGTAGTCGGTGATCTGGTACGAGGCGTTCAGATCCAGCTGCTTGTAAGCATCTGCAAAGTCACGCGACTCCAGACGACCGATCTGGGTGAAGTACTTCGAGCGGTAGCTGTAGTTCACACGCACCATCCAGTCGCCGTGTTCCCAGTAGGGGATCACGTTGTAGGTATCGCGCGACAGGTACGGCAGATTCAGACCAGAGCTGGAGTCGGACTCGGCAAAGGTGTAGTTGGCCTGCAAACCGAAGCCCAGCCCGAAGCTCTGCTGGTAATTGACCGACACACCCTTGACCTTGGCATCGGACACGTTGACCGGTGTGGTCACCTGGTACAGGCCAGCGATGGCCGGCGGTGCCGGATTCAGCTGCTGGGTGACCGTGGTGTTGACGATGTAGGAGCTGATGTCGCGATAGAACACTTCACCGGACAACATGCTGGACGGAGCGAAGTACCATTCGGCAGCCAGATCGTAGTTGGTGGACTCGTACGGCTTCAGATCCGGGTTGCCGCCGTTGGCGGTCAGGTTGCCGTTACCGCTGTTGACAGTGAACGTACCTGCCAGATCGGCGTAACGCGGACGGGCGATGACCTTGGCCGCCGAGAAGCGCAGCACGGTGTCGTCGGTGATGTCGTAGGCGATGTTGAAGCTCGGCAACGCCTTGCGGTAGTCATTGGTTTCGGCCACGCGCTGGAAGCTGGTGCCGCCGTCATTGCTCTGCCAGAACTGCGACTTGTCGGTGGTGTCGACCAGGCGCACGCCGACGTTACCGCGCCACTTGCCGGTCTCGTAGTTCAACTGCGTGTAGACGTTCTGAGTGATTTCCTTGACGTCGAACGACGCGCCAAAATCGGTGCGGTACGGGCCCTGCGGCTGCGACAGCAAGTAGCTGCGCACGGCGCCCAGGTTGGCGGTTGGCCAGGTGGTCAAGTCGCCGCTGGCACCCAGGCCGTCGTACAGGCTGCTGGGTGTAGTGCCTGGGTTGAACTGCGTCAGCGACACCGGGTCGGTGGTGTTGATGCGGTTACCGCGCGCGTCGACGCCGTTGTTGTGGTTGATGTACTTGTAGCCGAACTGCAGCTTGGTGAACGGGCCCCATTCCAGGTCGCGCGCGGCATCCCACTGGAAGTACTTTTCGTCGTCCTTGCTCTTCTGGTAAGCGATACCGCCGGCCTGCATGATGCCGGTGTTGGTGCCCGGGATATTGCCTTCCTGGCCCGGCGCCAGGCCGGCGGGGTTGCCCGGCAGTGCCCAGTTGGAGGCGCCGCCGTTGTCGTAGTTGACCGACGTATTGCTGCCGTCGAACGCGTAATTGTAGCCACCGTCCTGCATCAGGTACTTCATCAGGTATTCGGGGTTCTTGCCACCTGTGGCCTCGGTGTAGCCGGCCTGGGTGGTGAATACCCACTTCTCGCCGGACCAGTCGTGACGCAGGTTCAGGCTCTTGGTGGTGACGGTGCTCTCGCGGTAGTTGGCATCCAGCTGCGCGTACGGCTGACCCGCTGCGCCATCGCTGACCGTGGCCGAGGTCACCACGCCGTTCTGCACATTGGCCTGGGTGATCTTCTGGCGGTCGTCGTTACAGGCCGGGCACACATAGCGCGCCTGGCTGAAGTTGTTGTACTTGCCCTTGATGTACAGACCGGTCAGGTTGAACTCGTTCTGCTCGTTGGGCTTCCACTGCAACGCACCCTGCAGGCCGCTGCGCTCGCGGGTCTGCTGGAAGAACGCGCTGCTGATACCGGCCGGCACACGTGCGGTGGCCACATCGCTGCCGTCGCCGGTGATGGTGGCCGTCGGCGGAATGCCGGCACCGGTGGTATAGCCGAAGTACTCGATACCGGCACGTGCCAGGTCCTGCTTGTCGTGCGTGGCGGAGATCAACGCGCCGAAGGTTTCGTCGTCGTTCTTCCAGCTCCACAGCGCCGAACCGCGCGGATTGCCTTCTTCGGAACGGTCGTTGTAGTTGTAGCCGACCGAGCCGCGAATGGTGTTCTTGGGCAGGTCCAGCGGCTTGCGGGTGTGCACGATCACGGTGCCGCCGATCGAGCCTTCATCGATGCGCGCTTCAGGAGTCTTGTAGACCTCCATCAGGCCGATGATTTCCGGCGACAGCAGGGTGTAGTTGAAGGTACGGCCGCTGGTGTCGGTCGGGTTGCCGCCCCAGTCGCCGGAGGCGATGGTCTGGCCGTTGAGCAGCACGCGGTTCAACGCCGGGTCGGTACCGTTGATGCTGACCTTTTCGCCTTCGCCGAACTGGCGGTCGACGCTGATGCCCGGCAGGTGCGACAGCGATTCGGCCGCATTGATGTCCGGGAACTTGCCGATGTCTTCTGCGCTGATCGCATCGACGATGGAGTTGGCCGAGCGCTTGACCGCCTGGCTCTTCTCCAGCGACGCGCGGTAGCCGGTGACGGTGATGGTGTCCAACTCGGTGGTGGCCGACGGCGTGGCGCCAGCCGGGGCTTGTTGTTCTTGTCCGGCAGCCATTGCAGAGCCGGAGCAGTACAGAGCGGCGGTGATACAGAGTGCTAACGTCGTGGTGCGGCTGTGCATGGCTAAACCTCATTGGTTAGTGCTGTGAGTGCGCATGGCCCGTAGTGGGCACAACGCGCTCGGCGTGGCCGGCAAAACAACACGCCCTGACCGATCGCGGTGATCGCACTCCGTGCTCCGCAATGGCAGCAGGTGGCGTCGATGCGCGTGGTAGAGGAGGTGTCCCCCGTGTGGTGAAGCGGTGGAGCGAATGCGACATCGGCGAGTCGAACGTCGGATGACGCGCCACTCACGAATCTGGCGTGGCAGGCGAGGGAAGCGCCGTTCTTCAGTACCGAACAGTTGCTGGCCCCTCCTGCCAGAACCCCGATTTGGATCGAGTCTCGCGTAGCGTTGACAGCGTTGTCAACACATCGTCACAGATCTCTGAAGCGCTTGCGATTGCGCTGCAATGCAGCATTTTTTGCGACGTGATCGTCGAAGTCGCTGAGAGCGTGCGCACATGCGGCATTCCGTTGCCAACCCGCAATTGGCGGCTTCTATGGCCGGATGGCATTCCACTGGTACATACGCGGTTTTTATGCAGAAATCTCCGTGATGCATGCGGATTTTTCGTGGATGATGGGCGGTGCGGGAGAATGCCCTGATCGTCGCCGCCACGGTTGCGTTACAGGGCGATTACTGACAACGTTGTCTACCCGCTGCCGTTCGTCGGACAACGGGACATGACGCCAGCCCGCTGCCACTTATCAGGAGAATGCGTGAGCGCAAGCAGCCCAATGGAAGCGGTGGCCTTTCCGCGCCCCGACACCTTCGTTGCCGCAGACGTGGGAGGGACGCATGTGCGCCTGGCGCTGGTCTGCGCAAGCACCGATATGCGCAAGCCGGTCACCGTGCTGGAGTATCGCAAGTACCGCTGCGCCGATTATCCGGGCCTGGCCGAGATCATGTCCGCGTTCTTTGCCGAGATGGGATGCGCGCCAGTGCGGCGCGGCGTGATCGCCAGTGCCGGTTATGCGCTGGAAGACGGTAGCGTGATCACCGCGAACCTGCCGTGGGTGCTGGCGCCGGAACAGATTCGCCGCCAGCTCGGCATGCAGGCGCTGCATCTGGTCAACGATTTCGAAGCGGTCGCCTACGCGGCCAATTACATGACCGGCAATCAGGTCATGCAGCTGTCCGGCCCCGCTCAGGGCGCGCCCGGCCCGGCCTTGGTCCTCGGTCCGGGAACCGGGCTGGGTGCTGCGGTGTGGATTCCCAACGGCGCCAACCCGATGGTGCTGCCGACCGAAGCCGGCCACGCCGCGCTTGCCGCCGCCAGCGATCTGGAAGTGGCCTTGCTGCAGGAACTGCGTCGTACGCGCACGCATGTGGGCACCGAAACCTTGTTGTCCGGCCCTGGCCTGTTGAACCTCTACACCGCGTTGGCCGCGCTGCGTGGCGAGCCTGCCGTGCATCAAGGCCCGGCCGATGTCACCGCCGCCGCATTGGCCGGTAACGACGTGCTCGCGCGCGATGCGTTGCAGGCGTTCTGTGGGTTCATGGGCAGCGTGGTCGGCGACATGATGCTGCTCTACGGCATCCGCAGCGGCGTCTATCTGGCCGGCGGGTTCCTGCCGCAGATTGCCGAGTTCATTGCCGCCAGCGACTTCACCGCCCGCCTGCTCGACAAGGGCACCTTGCGTCCTGCCCTGGAGCAGGTGCCGGTCAGCATCGTCGAACACGGCCAGCTCGGCGTCATCGGCGCGGCCAGCTGGTTTTTGCAGCACGGCCGCTGACGCACGACACGCCGTAGGAGCGCACCCGGGCGCGATAGGGCGTTACCGGTAACGCACTCGCGCCCGGGTGCGCTCCTACGCCTTGGTCGGGCGTCGTGCATCTTTGCAGTAATTCCATTCGTGCTGTGTCGGGCCTATCGGCAATCGCATCGCCGCACACCGTAGGAGCGCACCTGGGCGCGATAGGACGTTACCGATAACGCTTCTCGCGCCCTGGTGCGCTCCTACGCATTGGCCGGGCGCCGTGCGTCTTTGCGGTAATTCCACTCGTGCTGTATCGGGCCTCTCGGCAATTGCATCGCCGCACCCCGTAGGAGCGCACCTGGGCGCGATAGGGCGTTACCGATAACGCTTCTCGCGCCCGGGTGCGCTCCTACGTGGGTTGCCCGCCACCGTGCGGGGTCGCCAATCGTTCGGTCACACGAGGCGTGACACTACCCGCACTCCGCGTCAGCAGCCGCGATGTCCTGCACGTCCTTGAACCTACAGGTCCCCGAACCGCGCCTGCAATGCCGCGATGGCGGCCAGGCCGGCGGTCTCGGTGCGCAGGATGCGTGGGCCTAATTGCAGGCCGGTGAAACCGGCAGCGGCGAGCGTGGCGCGGTCGCGTGGCGACCAGCCGCCTTCCGGCCCGATCGCCACGATAAGCCCCTGCTCGACATCGGCACTCAGGGTGGACAGGCGATGCTCGCCCTGCGGGTCCAGGGTCAGCCGTCGCGCCTGCGGGTCGCTGGCCTGCGCGGCCTCTTGCAAGCCAAGCGGCGCGGCGACGGTCGGCACGCGTGCGCGGCCGGATTGTTCGCAGGCCGACACCACCACGCTGCGCCAATGCGCGATGCGTTTTTCCGTGCGTGCTGCATCGAGCTTGACCTCGGTGCGCTCGGCGTTGACCGGCACGATGGCGGCCACGCCCAACTCGGTGGCTTTCTGCAGGATCAGGTCCATTTTTTCGCCGCGCGCGATGCCCTGGAGCAGCGTGATGCGTAAGGGCGATTCGTTGCACAGCGCTTCCGCACGCTCGACCAGCGCACGCGCTTCGCGCTTGCCAGCCAGGGTGATCCGCGCGTGGTAGTCGCTGCCATCGCCGTTGAACAGGATGCAGGCATCGCCCTCGCGCAGGCGCAACACGCGCAGCAGATGATTGGCGGACTCTTCGGGCAGGGTTACTTCCTGGTCGCACTGCAGCGGCAACGCAACATGGGACCGGGTCAGGCGCATGCGACGGCCTCGTCGATGGCGTGACGGGTGGTCTCGGCAAGCAAGGCCAGTTGCGCCTCATCCACACAATACGGCGGCATCCAGTACAGCACGTCGCCCAGCGGGCGCAGCACCACGCCGCGCTCCAGCGCCGCGCGATACGCCTTCAATCCAACCCGTGCCGCGGCGGGGAAGGGAGTGCGTTTGTCGCCGCCCTGGGTCAACTCGAAGGCCACGATCATGCCGGCCTGGCGCACGTCCGCCACCGCGCTGTGCTCGCCGATCTGCGCAGCGAGGGCGCTCATGCGCGCGGCGGTGTGCTGGTTGCGCGCAATCACGTCGTCGTCCGCGAAGATCTGCAACGTCGCCAATGCCGCCGCGCACGCCAGTGGGTTGCCGGTATAGCTGTGTGAATGCAGAAACGCGCGCTCGCGCGAATCGTCCAGAAACGCGTCGTACAACTGCTGCGTAGCCAGCACCGCCGACAGCGGCAGGAAGCCGCCAGTCAGTCCCTTGGACAGGCACAGCAGATCGGGCATCACGCCGGCCTGTTCGCAGGCGAACAGGGTGCCGGTGCGTCCGAAGCCGGTGGCGATCTCGTCGGCGATCAGGAACGCGCCATGCGCATCGCACAATGCGCGAGCACGGCGCAAATACGCCGGGTGATACATGCGCATGCCGCCGGCGCATTGCACACGTGGTTCCAGAATCAGCGCGCAGATTTCGCCCGGCGACTGTTCGAACAGTACCTGCAGCGCATCGGCCGCCTGCAGTGCGTAGTCTTCCGCGCTCTGGCCCGGCTCGGCCAGGTAGGCGTCGGGCGACGGTGCAAACAGCGATTGCAACAACAGCGGTGCATACACGCGCCGATACAACGGGATGTCGCCGACCGACAGTGCGCCGATGGTTTCGCCGTGATACCCGTTTTCCAACGCGATGAAACGCGTGCGGCGATGCTCGCCACGGTTGTGGAAATAATGGAAGGCCATCTTCAAGGCCACTTCGACGCCGGCCGAGCCGTTGTCGGCATAGAACACCTTGGACAGCGGTGGGCGGTCGGGCTGGCGCGGCGCAATCGCCAGCAGGCGCTCGGCCAGCTGCACTGCCGGCGCGTGGGTGAAGCCGGCCAGCATCACCTGCTCCAGGGTGCCGGCCTGCTGCGCGATGGCCGCGCCGATACGCGGCTCGGCATGGCCGAACAGGTTGGTCCACCAGCTGCTGACCGCGTCCAGATA
Source organism: Xanthomonas sp. AC360 (assembly GCF_979258225.1). Classification (NCBI taxonomy): domain Bacteria; kingdom Pseudomonadati; phylum Pseudomonadota; class Gammaproteobacteria; order Lysobacterales; family Lysobacteraceae; genus Xanthomonas; species Xanthomonas sp. AC360. The sequence continues at coordinate 5,003,171 of NZ_OZ409846.1, read as the reverse complement.
GCAACGGCCATCGTGACCGATCAGCCACGCACCCTGGCCACCGGCGATGGGGACCAGCGGAAGCGTGTGCGGATGCTCGCGCATCTGTGTGCACGGGTGCCACAGCACCGCAAGATCGCGTTGCCGCCAATGTTCGGCAGCTTCGGAGGCTGCAGGGTCTGCTAGGATTTCGGGCTCATGAACATGTCGATGCATCTGCCTATTCTATCGGTCCGCTCCGCGGCTGCGTGCCACGCATGAGCCCGCGTCTGCCGACCATCCACAAGATCACCGATCTTGGCGACGGGCCGTTCCGTCGCCAGCAACTGGATCTGGAGTTTTCCAACGGGCAGCGCCGTCTCTACGAACGGCAACTCAGCCAGGGCCACGGTGCCGTGGTCGTGGTGCCGATGCTCGACGCGACCACCGTGCTGCTGGTGCGCGAGTACGCCGCCGGCGTGCACCGCTACGAGCTGGGTCTGGTCAAGGGGCGCATCGATGCCGGCGAGACCCCGGAGCAGGCGGCCGACCGCGAGCTCAAGGAAGAAGCCGGCTACGGCGCGCGGCAGGTCCAGGTGCTGCGCGCGATGACGCTCGCTCCTACTTATATGAGTCACCAATCCTGGTTGGTGCTGGCGCGCGACCTGTATCCCGAGCGCCTGGTCGGCGATGAGCCGGAAGAGATGGAAGTGGTGCCCTGGCCGATCGCTCGTCTGGACGAATTGATGCTGCGCGACGATTTCTCCGAAGGCCGCTCGCTGGCCGCCTTGTTCATCGCGCGCGAGTGGCTGGAGCGCAACCCATGATCCGTATCCCGATGGAACTGCGCGAAACCGTGATCGCTATTGCTCGCGAAGCGGGTGAGGCCATCATGCAGGTGTACGCGCAGGACTTCGCGGTCGAGATCAAGGACGATGCCAGTCCGTTGACCCAGGCCGACCTGGCTGCCAATCGCGTCATCGTCGATGGCCTGCGTCGGGTCACGCCCGACGTGCCGGTGCTGTCGGAAGAATCCGCGCACGTAGCCTGGGAAGAGCGGCAGTACTGGACCAGCTACTGGCTGGTCGATCCGCTGGATGGCACCCGCGAGTTCGTCAAACGCAACGGCGAGTTCAGCGTCAACATCGCCCTCATCCACATGGGCGCGCCGGTGCTGGGCGTGGTGCAGGCGCCGGTCGATGGCCGGGTCTGGTACGCCGCACGCGGCGAGAACGCGTTCCGCCGCGACGGCGACCGCGACGAGATGCTGCACACCCGCACACCGGCCGCCACACCCTTGCGGGTCGCTGCCAGCCGCTCGCATCGCGACGCGCGCACTGCGGCCGCGCTGGAGCGCATGGGGGAGATCGACGTGGTGGCGCAAGGCTCGTCGTTGAAGTTCTGCCGCATCGCCGAAGGCGACCTGGATGTCTATCCGCGCTTCGGCCCCACCTCCGAATGGGACACCGCGGCCGGCCAATGCGTGTTGCACGCCGCCGGCGGTGTGCTGCTGGCCGGCGGTTCCGGCAAGCCGTTCCGCTACAACCGCCGCGACACCTTGCTCAATGGCGACTTCATCGCGCTGGGCGATCCCAATCTGCCTTGGCGCGATTGGCTGGCCTGAGCATGCCCGCCTGCCGTGCGCATGTCGCACGCCAGGCAACGCGGATGCGCAAGGTCCTGATTGGCTGACCGGTACACTGCGGCGGCATCGCGCGTCGGAGTTGCTGCCACGCGCAATGCCGCACTGCGTCAGCGCTCTCGCCGCGAATGCGCCTTCCAACATCGCTCCAGGAACACACCATGCTCCAGACTCCGCCCACCGGCGATATCCACCGCCTGCTGCAGTTGATGGCGCGCCTGCGCGACCGTGAGCACGGTTGCCCCTGGGATGTGCAGCAGAGCTTTGCCACCATCGCGCCGTACACCATCGAAGAAGCCTACGAGGTCGCCGACGCGATCGATCGCAACGACCTGCCCGGGCTGCGCGACGAGTTGGGCGACCTGCTGCTGCAGGTGGTCTTCCATGCGCAGATGGCGTCCGAACAGGGCGCGTTCGACTTTGCCGATGTAGTCGCCACACTCAGCGACAAGCTGGTGCGCCGGCACCCGCACGTGTTCGCGGCGCAAACGGCGGACGATGCGCAGGCGGTGAGCGCCAACTGGGACCAGATCAAACGCGAAGAACGCCGCGCCGCAGGACACCAGGACGACTCTGCGCTGGCCGGCATCGCGCGCGGACTGCCCGAGTGGCAGCGTTCCACCAAGTTGCAGTCGCGTGCGGCGCGGGTGGGCTTCGACTGGCCTGGCCCGACGCCGGTGCTGGAAAAACTGCAGGAAGAAATCGAAGAGCTGCGGGTGGAATTCGCCCGCGGCCCGATGGCCGACAATCAGGCGCGCCTCGAAGACGAACTGGGCGATGTGCTGTTCGTCTGCGCCAATCTCGCGCGACACGCCAAGGTCGATGTGGGCGCCGCGCTCCGGCATGCCAATCTGAAATTCGAACGGCGCTTCCGTGCGATGGAAGCGCAGGCGCACGCGCAGGGCACTACGCTGGATGCGTTGTCGCTGGGCGCGCAGGAAGCGCTGTGGCAACAGGTCAAGCGCGACGAATCCGCCGCCGCGGTGCCGGATGCCGGCGCCGTGTCCAGCGCATGAGCGCCGCGCTGACCACACTGTTGCTGTTTGTCGCCACCGCCGTGGCCGAACTGGTCGGCTGCTACCTTCCTTATCTATGGCTACGCAAAGGCGGCAGCGCGTGGCTGCTGCTGCCCAGCGCGCTGAGCCTTGCGATCTTCGTGTGGCTGTTGAGTCTGCATCCGGCTGCCAGCGGACGCGTGTATGCCGCCTATGGCGGGGTCTATATCGCCAGTGCCTTGCTGTGGTTGTGGTGGGTGGACCGCATCACTCCGACGCGATGGGATCTGCTCGGCGCCGCCTGCTGTCTGCTCGGCATGGCCGTCATCATGTTCGCGCCGCGCAACGTCTGAGCTTGGCGTCGGTCGTGTGATCCGCGCACGCCGAGGCGCTTGCTGCGCGACGCGGTAATGGTCGCGAGCGCATTCCTGCACAGCATCCCCAAGCCGGTGACGGGCAGCGCGGGTGCATACTGCTGCAAGGATTGACTCGTCACATGCAAGGGGGATGCACATGTTTCCGACTTCGTTTTTGGCCATGGCCGTTCTGGTCGCTGGCGTCATCGTGTTGTTCAAGACCGTGCGTATGGTGCCGCAGGGATTTCAGTGGACAGTGGAGCGCTTCGGCCGCTACACCCACACCCTGAGTCCGGGGCTGCACTTTCTGGTGCCGGTGGTCTATGGCGTGGGCCGCAAGATCAACATGATGGAACAGGTGCTGGACGTGCCCAGCCAGGATGTCATCACCAAGGACAACGCGGTGGTACGCGTGGACGGTGTGGTGTTCTTCCAGGTGCTGGATGCAGCCAAGGCCGCCTATGAAGTCTCCAATCTGGAGATCGCCAGCATCGCGCTGGTGCAAACCAATATCCGTACCGTGATCGGTTCGATGGATCTGGACGAATCGCTGAGCCAGCGCGAAACCATCAATGCGCAGTTGCTGAGCGTGGTGGACCAGGCCACCAACCCATGGGGCATCAAGGTCACGCGAATCGAAATTCGCGACATCCAGCCGCCACGCGATCTGATCGACTCGATGGCGCGGCAGATGAAGGCCGAGCGCGAAAAGCGCGCGCAGATTCTGGAAGCCGAAGGCTCGCGTCAATCGGAGATCCTGCGCGCGGAGGGCGAGAAGCAGGCGGCCGTGCTCGAAGCCGAAGGCCGCAAGGAAGCCGCCTTCCGCGACGCCGAGGCGCGCGAGCGTCTGGCCGAGGCCGAAGCCCGCGCCACCCAGGTGGTGTCCGATGCGATCGCCAACGGCAGCGTGCAGGCAATCAATTATTTCGTCGCACAAAAAGTATGTGGAGGCGTTCAAGGCACTGGCCACCGCGCCCAACCAGAAGTTCGTGCTGATGCCGATGGAATCCAGCGGCATCATCGGCTCGCTCGCCGGCATCGCCGAACTGGCCAAGGAAGCAATGGGCAAGCCCGACGCGCCAGCCGTACGCATGCCGCCGATGCCGCCGCGTGCGGGAGGCTGAGCCATGCGCTGGGACGTTGTGATCTGGGCGGTGCTGGCGCTGCTGTTGATCGCCGCAGAGACGCTGGTGCCCGGCGCGTTCCTGCTGTGGATGGGGATTGCCGCCGCCGCCGTCTGCGTGCTCGTGCTGGCGCTGCCGGGCATGTCGCTGCTGGTGCAGATCGTGGCATTCGTCGTGCTCAGCTTCGTCTCGGTACAGGTCTATCGCACCTGGTTCCGCGGCAAGGGGCGGCAGAGCGATCGCCCCTTGCTCAACAAACGTGCCGAGCAATTGATCGGCCGTCGTGTGCTGCTCGATCAAGCCATCCACGATGGCCGCGGTCGCGCCAAGGTCGACGATGCGTTCTGGGTGGTCAGTGGTCCGGATCTGCCTGCCGGCGCGCCGGTGCGCATCGTCGGCGTCGATGGCATGACCTTGCAGGTGCAAGCCACTAGCTGATCGCCGAGCACGGCGAGCAGCCCGGCCGCACATTGCTGCAGTGCGGCGTGCTTGTGCCCAATTGCACGGTTGGGCCGGTGCTGCGTCTGCGCAATGACGCGGTTACCCGCAAGCATGGCCAGGCAGCGATAATGGGCATCTTTCCATAGGACCGGCGCCCATGACCCAGAAGACCATCCTCAACGACACCCATCGCGCGCTCGGCGCCAAGATGGTCGACTTCGGCGGTTGGGACATGCCGATCCACTATGGCTCGCAGCTGGACGAACACCATCAGGTGCGTCGCGACGCCGGCATGTTCGACGTCAGCCACATGACCGTGGTCGATCTGCGCGGCGCACGCGTGCGCGAGTTCCTGCGCTACCTGCTCGCCAACTCGGTGGACAAGCTCAAGGTGTCCGGCAAGGCGCTGTACACCTGCATGCTCAATCCGCAGGGCGGGGTGATCGACGACCTTATCGTCTATTTCATGACCGAAGATTTTTTCCGTCTGGTGGTCAACGCCGCCACCCGCGAAAAGGATCTGCAGTGGATCGGCGAACAGGCCGCACGCTTCGAGGTACGCGTGGAAGAGCGCGGCGACTTCGCGATGATCGCCGTGCAGGGCCCCAACGCACGCGCCAAGGTCATCGAACTGGTCGATCCAGCCGACGCCACGGCAGCGAGCAAGCTCGGCCGTTTCGCCGCACTGCAGACGCGCTCGCGCGATGGCATCGACCTGTTTGTTGCGCGCACCGGCTACACCGGCGAAGACGGTTTCGAAATCGTGTTGCCGCAGGACGCGGCGGTCGCGTTCTGGAATGCGCTGCTCGCGCAGGGCGTCAAGCCGGCCGGTCTGGGTGCGCGCGATACCTTGCGTCTGGAAGCGGGCATGAATCTCTATGGGCAGGACATGGACGACGCGGTCACTCCTTATGAGGCTGCGTTGGCGTGGACGATCACCCTGGACGAAGGCCGCGACTTCATCGGTCGCGCCGTGCTCGAAACGCAAAAGGCACAGGGCGCGCCGCGTCAACTGATCGGCGTGGTGATGGATGAGAAGGGCGTGCTGCGCCACGGCCAGAGCGTGTTCACCGCCAGCGGCGAAGGCGAGATCCTGTCCGGCACCTTCTCGCCGACGCTCGGCAAGGCGATCGCATTCGCACGCGTGCCGGCCGGCAGCATCGACGACCTGCGCGTGGACATTCGCGGCAAGCAGGTCCCGTTGCGCGCGGTGAAGTTTCCGTTCGTGCGCGACGGTCAGGCGCAGCCCGGCGTTCTTGGTGACTGAGTCGCATGACGCCGGTCGCCCTCGGCCGGCCTCCTGTCACCGCATGCAACCCAGCCATACCGACATGCGTGCACCTGTCTTGTCGCGCGGTCTAAACTAACCACCTGTCCCCAACCCCAGTTTCCCCGGAGCACACCCATGAGCGAGATTCCTGGCGACCTCAAGTTCCTCAAATCCCACGAGTGGGCCCGTGTCGAAAGCAGCGGCCGCGTGACCGTCGGTATTTCCGACCACGCGCAAGGCTTGCTGGGCGACCTGGTCTACGTCGAGCTGCCGAGCGTCGGCGACACCGTGCAGGTCGGCAACGGCGCGGCGGTGGTCGAGTCGGTCAAGGCCGCATCCGATGTCTATAGCCCGGTCAGCGGCACCGTGGTCGAGGTCAACGGCGCGCTGAGCGACAAGCCGGAAACCATCAACGAAGACGCCTATGGCGAGGGCTGGATCTTCGTTGTCGAACTCGACGACAAGGAGCAGCTCAACGATCTACTGTCGCCCGACGACTACGCCGAGCTGCTCGAAGACGACGATCACTGAGTCCGTCTTCCCTGCTGCGCACCGATGGCCGCTCTCAGAGCGGCCATTTTTTTTGGCGCGTCGCCGCTGTGCGGTGTGCGTTCGAGATCGAGATCGAGGGGGCGGTTGGGCAGCCACCTGCACGTGCTGACACTCGCAGGCTGGAAAGGCTGTTGGCGATGCGCGTGGAGGCATCCATGCGCGACCTGTCGCCGCACAACCGCCTGCATCCCGGTGCGCCGGATTTCTGACGTGAGTCGCTCGTGAGGGTCTGGGGTGTGCTCGGTGAAAAAAATTCGACGCTCGCAACATGCATCGATGACCGATCGACGTTGCGCAACACGCTGTCGGCGATGCGCAAGCGCACCTGCATGGCGATCGAACGGCGCAATAAGTTTGCGCATTTCTGCTCGTACGACGTCGGAAGCGGAGTTGTCGGATAAAAAATTTTCAGCTGGCGGACAGGCGGCAAGCGATGCCGCAACGCGTAGCGCATCGTCGCAGCGTTACCGCGCCCTGCATCGTGCGGATTTAGAGCGCTTGAAGAAAACAGCGGAAAAGAAGTGCTTTTTCGCTAACACTGTTGCGTGGGCGCGCGCTTCCAACCCATCCAGCTTGCCGCGCGCGGTGCGTTTGCCCGACTTCGATGGCGAACATGGCGATGGTCGGCTGAAAAAAAAATGCAAAAGAGTGTTGACAGTAAAAAAAAGCGTGATTAGGTTTCGCCCAGCAGACATTGCTGCGAAAGAGAGTGAGCAGAATCGACATCGAGCCGACACGCTTGTTCAAGACGTCCACCGAAGCACACTCAATGGTGGAGTCGGGTCCGCTTCTCTCCAAAAAAGCAGTTGTCGTTTCGACTACGCACCCGTGTCGCCGTTCGATGCGGGTGTTTCTGTATCCGTCCCGTCGCGCATTACCTGCGGACGGTACCCGACGACGGCATGCCGACGCGGGGTTTGGTTCAACTGGGCGTTTCACCTCCATAGTTCACTGACGAGGAGCCAATTACATGGCCACTAAAAAAGCTGCGAAAAAGAAACCCACCGCCAAAAAGGCAGTGAAGAAGACCGCCGCCAAGAAGGCGACCAAGAAGGTCGCTAAGAAGGCAACTGCCAAGAAAGCAGTGAAGAAGACTGCTGCCAAGAAGGCCGTCAAGAAGACTGCCAAGAAGGCAACCGCCAAGAAAGCAGTGAAGAAGACTGCCAAGAAGGCAACCAAAAAGACTGCCGCCAAGAAGGCAGTGAAGAAGACCGCAAAGAAGGCGACCAAGAAGACTGCCGCCAAAAAGGCCGTCAAGAAGGCCGCCAAGAAAGCAGTGAAGAAAACTGCCAAAAAGGCAGTCGCGAAGAAGGCGACCAAGAAGTCCGCCACCAAGAAGGCTGCTACCAAGAAGCCTGCTGTGAAGAAGGTCGCCAAGAAGAAGCCGGCCGCTCGCAAGAAGAAGGCCGCTCCGGTCGCGCTGCCCGCAACTCCGGCACCGCTGATCTGATCTGCAACACCCGATCGCCGTAAACATCGAGCTCTCTCCCCGACGCCCAGCGGGGAGGGAGCTTTTTTATTGCGCGGCTCCGTGACCACGTCCGATGCAGTGCGCGAATGCCGACCGTCATCGAGGCGACGTGGTTCGCGAGGTGGCACGGTCTGGAGCTGTAGCCAACCGCCAACCGCCAACCGCCAACGGCAACCGCCAACGGCAACGGCAACGCCAACGCCAACGCCAACGCCGAGAGCTTCTCAAAAAGAGAGTTCTGCGCGACGCATTGACGCGTCCGATGCATCACCCAAGGCTGCACTTGCGTTGAGGCGGCGATGCTTCCAACCCGTATCGATATCGGCATCGGTATCGGCGTTCCGGAGGGATTGTTCGGCCACCACTTGTCCAGTCCGATTCCCTGGGCCATTGGTCAGCTGGATGCAATGACAGTTTGCCGCCGTCGCACTGCCCGACGCCCGTCTCCCGACCACGCGACAGCCAGATGCTTTAGAGCAGCTAACAACACGACTGTGCTCACCGCCAGGCGGGCGCGGCCGGTGCTCGGTGCCGCATGGACCACACGTCCACTCCGGTTCTGAGTGTGCGGTCCACACCACCAGACGACTGCTCGCGACGTGTTGTTAGCGCTCTTGGTCCGATGCGTTGTGGTGCAGGGTGTCGTGGATCCAGCAATGACGCGTGCGGCAGCCTGACGGCGCCTGCGAGCCGGCGTCTTCGCACGAAGAAGGCGTGATCAAGGCGCCTGCACCTCTCGCGTCGATCCGCTGCCCAGCAACCGCATCCACTCTCTACATGCAAAGACGACGTGCAGCGGCGACGAACCAAGCCCAGCGGTGCGCCGCAGATGCAGTATCGCGTTGCAGCGTTGGTCTCATGCACGCCGAGCACGGCAAGCACGCCCCCCCCAAGCACGCCATGCACGCTGCCAGCACACGCCTGGCGCCAGGGCGTTCAAACCACCCGCAGACTCCAGCGATCAGAAACAACACAGGCGGCCAAGGCCGCCTGTGTTTCAGCATGCACCGCTACGGTGCCTGCGCTTCGCCTTAGCGCGGCGATGCCACCGACTTGCCCGACGACGCACCCTTGCCAGCCGGGTCGGCCTTCTCTGCCAGCATGTTCTCGCTGCCGAAGTCGCCGTCCACATCGATATCCAGCCAACGCTTGGCCGGCAAACCGAGGGCGCGGTCCAGAATGGTCGGCAGCATGCCGGAGGGCAGGCCGCTTTCGCCATTCCACATGATGGCGATACCGACGTCGCGCTCGGGCAGCAACGCGACCAGGCCGCGGTAGCCCTGCACCGCACCGGCATGGAAGACCACCTGGTGGCCCGCATAGTCGAACACGCGCCAGCCCAGCGCGTAGCTGGCCGCGTCCACGCGCTCATGGCGCCAGCCCGAACGCATTTCACCCGGCGTGGAAATCAGTGGCGCGTGCAATGTCGCCAGCAGCGGCGCAGGCAACACGTCGGTGCGATGGCCGGTATGTGCGAGCAGCCATTGCGCCATGTCGCTGGCGCTGGCATTGACGCCGGCAGCAGGAGCAAGACGGTAGTAAGTGGGCTTGGGCGTGAGCGACACCCAGCCGTTGCGGCTGCGCACGTGCGGGCGTGCCCAATGCGGACTGGCCTGGATGCCGGCCAGACCCATGCTGGCATCGTTCATGCCGAGCGGCTTGAAGATGCGGCGCTCCACCGATTGCTCGTAAAAACTGCCGGAGGCGGCGAAGACCACATCGCCGACCAGGCTGAAGGCAACGTTCTGATACGCATAGCAATCGCCTGGCGCGCACCGCAGCGGCGCGGCGGCCAGCTTGTGGCTCAGCGAGTAATAGTCGACGTTGGATTCGATATCGCGGTCGTAGGCATTGCGGGTCAGGCCGACGCGATGACTGAGCACCTCGGCGACAGTGAGCTGCCGGGTGGCGACGTTGTCGCTCAGCTGGAAGCCGGGCACGTAGTCGACCACCTTGCTGTCCCAACGCAACACGCCATCGTTGACCAGCAGGCCAGCCATGGTGCCGGCAAAGGCCTTGGACAGCGACGCCAGGCGGAACACGGTATGCGCATCGACCGGTTGCGGGTGATTGACGTCGGTGACGCCATAGCCGCGCGCGCTGAGCACCTTGCCGCCCTGCACGATGGCCATCGCCATGCCGGGCACGCGGTTGCCGTAGGTCAACTGGTCGGCCATCGATTCGAATGCCGCCACGTCGAAGCCGGCGGCCGGCGCCAACACGCTGCTGGCCGGCAACGAGGTGCGATATGGAAGCGGGGCGGTGGGCGACTGCGCGACGGTCGCCGGCTGCAGCGCATAAGCGGTGGGCGCGGGCGTCTGTGCCGTGGAAGAGAGGGCCAGAGGCAATAACGCCCCGAGCAGCCCGATGGCCAACGGACGGAACCGTCGGCGCCTGCGCATTACTGTCATGGTTGTCCCGCCTGTTCCACTGCTTGGAGCGATTCTAGCCTCGCGCTTCGCAATAGCACAAACTGCCGGAAGATGAATGGGCATCATATTGATCCTATTGACGATTTTGGTTCAGAAATCGGGCTGGTCAGGGCCGTGGCGACGCCATGCAGGGTGCACGCGAATCGGGTTGCAAGTGCCGTGCCGGGGCAGCCCACGTACGCGTCGCAGCATCCTGCCTCCGCTGCTGGTGGTGCTGCGCCGCATCGGCTAACTTGCGCGCTACTTCGTCAGGTGCTGCCGCCGCCATGTTCTTGTTGTCGGGCTCGTTCGCACGGGCGATGTTGACGCCATGAATCGTCCCTCTGCGCCGCGATCGGCGGCTGGCCGTCTGGGCGCTGCGCTGCGTAGCTCGCCACCGCTGGCGTGGTCGTTCCTGTATTTCTTCTGCCTGCTCAGCGGTTACTACGTGCTGCGTCCGGTGCGTGAGGCGATGGGTGCGTCGTCGGATGTGGCCGCGTTGTTTCCAGCCGGCATGATCGGCTTCTTCGCCGCGCACGGCATGCCGCTCAAGGACTTCACCTTGCAGGTGCTGTTTACCTGCACCTTCCTGATCATGCTGCTGCTGCAGCCGGTGTACGGCGCGGTGGTCAGCCGCTATCCGCGGCGCGTGTTCCTGCCGCTGGTCTACGGGTTCTTCATTGCGACCCTGCTGCTGTTCTACGTGCTGTTCGACAGCGGTGTGCCAGGGCGCGGGATGGCGTTCTTTTTGTGGCTCACGGTCTTCAACCTGTTTGCCGTGGCGGTGTTCTGGAGCTTCATGGCCGATGTCTTCAGCAATGCCGAAGCGCGCAACTACTACGGCTATATCGGCGCGGCCGGCACCCTGGGCGCGTTTCTCGGGCCGATCCTCACCCGCACCTTGGTCGAGCGCATCGGCATTGCGCACCTGATGCTGGTGTCGGCCGGGTTCCTGACGGTCTGCGTAGTGTGCGTGCTGCGTCTGCGGCTGTGGGCGGTGGCGCGCGAGCAGGAGCGTCAACTGGACTCCGGTGAGGTGCCGATGGGCGGCGACGTGCTCGGCGGCCTCAAGCTGATCGTGCGCGAGCCGTTGCTGCGCTGGCTGGCGTTGATGACGTTATTCGGCGTGGGCGTGGGCACCTTGCTCTACAACGAGCAGGCGGCGCTGGTACGGCGGCTCTATACCGATGCGGCGGCCAGCACCGCGTACTACGCCAGTATCGACCTGGCGGTCAACGCGCTCGCACTGGTGCTGCAATTGCTGGTGACGCGCGCGCTGTTGTCGCGCTTCGGCATCGCACCGGCGCTGCTGATTCCGGGGGTGGCCATCACCTTGGGGTACGCGGTACTGGCGGCGTCGCCATTGCCGCTGATGATCGCCATCGTGCAGGTGATCACGCGCTCCAGCGAGTTTGCACTGGCCAAGCCGGCGCGCGAAACTTTGTACACGCGAGTCAGCCGCGAATGGCGCTACAAGGCCGGTGCGGCGATCGACACGGTGGTCTATCGCGGCGGCGACCTGAGCTTTGTGTGGATCCACAAGCTGGTATCGGGCTTGGGGTCCACCGCGGTGTTCGGGGTTGGTCTATTGGCGGCGGTGGGCATGACGCTGGGCACGTTCGGCATGCTGCGCGAAGCACGCAAGTTGCCTGCAGAGCGCGATGGTGTGGCGGACGGGCGCGCAGCGGAGTCGCAGGGCTGACACGCGCCACGTGCTTGCAGCTGTGTTGTCGCTACGCATGTCGGCCTTGCCGGAACATCCATGGAGCGATGGCGCGCGCATAGTCGGGCGGCCAGGTACTGACGCGTGGTAGTGCTTGTGCGGGGCGTCTATCCCGCGACTGCGCGCGCACTCCGCAGCCAGCGGATGACAGCCAGCACGCGACATCGGTCATCACGCGTGGGCCAGTGCTGCGCTGGTGACGTCATCTCGTTCAAGGCACGATCTCTGTGCGTGTTGCCAGACAGCCGGCGCGGCATCGCGGCTATGCTTGCCGCCACGTCCACACGACTTTCTCGCCATGTCCCTGTTCGCGATCATCGCCGGCATCCTTGTCGGCCTGCTGCATGTCTACATCCTGGTGCTGGAGATGGCGCTGTGGACGCACCCATTGGGTTTGAAGACCTTCCGCAACACATTGGAGAAGGCACAGGCCACACGCGTGCTGGCAGCCAACCAGGGCCTCTACAACGGCTTTCTCGCCGCAGGTCTGCTCTGGGGCGCGCTGGCGGCACGGGTCGATGTGCTGAGCTTCTTCCTGGGCTGTGTGGTAGTGGCGGGGTGCTACGGCGCCTACAGCGTCAACCGCCGCATTTTCTTCGTGCAGGCGGTGCCCGCGTTGATCGCGCTCGGGTTGGTGTGGCTACCGCACTGAGGCGTCTGTTGGCAGGGTGTTTGCCTCTCGTAAGCAGGCTTGCCCGCGATGCCACATCACCGGTCACGCCGGTTCGCGGGCAAGCCCACGCCTGCAAGACAGCCACCTGAGACTGAGAGGTAGGCAGCCCATGGCTGCTCACATCTGCTCACAGCGTAACCGGGTGATGGGCGGCCCCCGCAAACAACGACGGCGGGCTAAAAGCCCGCCGTCGTCGCTGAGAACCTTGGCACGAACCTTACGCGGCTTCGCGCGGCTGCTGTGCCTGCGGCTTGTCGTAGAAGCTCGCCGCACGCAACTCGTGCGGATCGAAGTCGTCCACGGTGATGGTGTCCATCATGATCTCGCGCAGCTCTTCCAGCAGCTTGCGCTCGTCCACGGTGAGCACGCCCTCGGCCACCGCTTCGTCGAGCTGTGCACTGAAGTCGAGGGCTTCGATGCCCTTGGTCTTGAGCGCCTTCAGGAACTTGCGTTCCACCGGCTCGGCCATCACCGCCTTGGCCAGATAGCTGGAAATGCGGCCACCCGGGTTGTTGGCGCACGGGGTCAGAAACACACCCTGGGCCAGGCGATCGCGCGCTTCGTTCGGGGCCATCAGGATCGATGCCACACGGTGTCCCAGGCGGTCGCCCGGCGCTTCGGCACGGCGGCCCAGCGGGAAGATCAACACCCACATCAGCCAACCCACCGGGCGGATCGGGAAGTTACGCAGCGCTGCCGACAGCGCGGTTTCGATCTTATGCACGCTGTCGTGGAAGGCCCAGGCCAGCAGCGGCTGGTCGGCTGCCGGCGCGCCTTCGTCGTGATATCGCTTGAGCATCGCGCTGGTCATGTAGATATGGCTTAGCACATCGCCCAGCCGACCCGACAACGACTCCTTGAACTTCAACTTGCCGCCCAGCATCAGCATCGACACGTCGGCCATCAGGGCCAGGTTGGCCGAGTAGCGATCCAGCTTGCGGAAAAAGCGACGCGTGTATGCATCACCCGGCGCTGCGCCGATACGCGCACCGGTCAGGCCGAACCAGAACGAACGCACCGCATTGGAGATACCGAAGCGGATGTGCCCGAACAGGCTCTGGTCGAACTCTTCCAGACCACGGCGGGTATCCGGATCCTGCGCCGCCTTCATTTCCTTCATCACCCACGGATGGCACAGGATCGCGCCCTGGCCGAAGATCAGCAGGCTGCGGGTCATGATGTTGGCGCCTTCCACGGTCACGCCGATCGGTGCAGCCTGCCAGGCGCGGCCGGCGAAGTTGCGCGGCCCCAGAATGATGCCCTTGCCGCCGATCACATCCATCATGTCGCTGACCACTTCGCGGCCCATGGTGGTGCAGTGGTACTTGGCGATCGCCGACGGCACCGACGGCACGTCGCCACGGTCAACCGCTGCGGCAGTGGCCTGGGCCAGCGCACTGATCGCATAGGCCTTGCCGCCGATCCGCGCGAGCGCTTCTTCCACGCCCTCGAAGCGGCCGATCGACAGACCGAACTGCTTGCGGATGCGCGCATACGCACCGGTCACCACCGCGGCGTACTTGCCGCCACCGCTGGCGGTGGAGGGCAGGGTGATCGAACGACCCACTGCCAGGCACTCGTTGAGCATGTTCCAGCCCTTGCCCACCATCTCCACGCCGCCGATCAGCTGGCTGAGCGGAATGAACACTTCGGTGCCACGGATCGGGCCGTTCTGGAAGGTGGAATTCAGCGGGAAATGACGGCGGCCGATTTCCACTCCCGGGGTCTCGCGCGGCAACAGCGCCAGGGTGATGCCGATGTCCTTCTTGTCGCCGATCAGGCCGTCCGGATCATAGGCGCGGAACGCCAGGCCGATCAGCGAAGCGACCGGTGCCAAGGTGATGTAGCGCTTGTCGAAGGTGAGCTTGACGCCGAGCACATTTGCGCCATTCCACTCGCCCTTGCAGACGATGCCGTAGTCGGGGATCGAGGTCGCATCCGAGCCGGCAAACGGGCCGGTCAGACCGAAACACGGTACTTCCGCACCAACGGCCAGACGCGGCAGGTAATAGTCTTTCTGTTCCGGGGTGCCGTAATGCAGCAGCAGCTCACCCGGCCCGAGCGAGTTCGGCACACCGACGGTGGAGCTGACCACGCTGGAGATCGACGACAGCTTCTGGATCACCTTGTGGTGCGCCAGCGCGCTGAAACCCAGACCGCCGTATTGCTTGGGAATGATCATGCCGAAGAACTTGTTCTTCTTGATGTAGTCCCACAGCTCGGGCGGCAGATCGGCGTGGACGTGGGTGATTTCCCAGTCGTTGACCATCTTGCACAGATCTTCCACCGGGCCATCCAGGAACGCCTGCTCTTCGGCGGTCAACTGCGGCTTGGGGTAGTTGAGCAGCTTCTGCCAATCCGGGTCGCCGGTGAACAGCTCGCCCTCGAAACCGACCGAGCCGGTCTCCAACGCGATGCGCTCGGTTTGCGACAGCGGCGGCAATACCTTGCGGAAAAAGCCCATCAACGGCGTCGTCAGCAGCGGCTTGCGCAGGAACGGCAACAGCACCGGAGCGGACACCAGCACCACCAGTGCGGCAGCGACGATGGTGGCGGTGAGATTGGCACCCAGCAGCCAGCACGCCACCAGCACGCAGGCGCTGATCGCAACCCAGGTGGCAAGGCGCATGCGGTGATAGGCAGCGATACCCGCCGCCAGGATGACGAGGAGGAACGGTGCAACGATGCTCATGGTCTTGCTCCAGTGACATGCTCGGTGATGTTGGACGCTGCAATGGCGCCAACCGAGGACAGTGCGTCCAGATAATGCAACACGGTGGCGGTAAAGGTGGTGTTGTCGTCGCCTGCCAGCATGTGCGTGGCGTCGGCCAGCTGCACGTGCTGCGCATGCGGGGCGATCGACAGGAATTCGGTGATGTTGTCCGGCGTGACCAGATCGCTGCGCCCGCCGCTGATCAACAGCATCGGGCAACGCACCTGCGCTGCGGCTTCCACTAGGGCGTGCTGCTGCAGCTGCGCATCCTGACCGGCCAGTTCCTCGACCAGGCGCGGGTCCCAGTGCCAATGCCAACGGCCATCTGCGCGTTGACGCAGCAATGCTCGTAACTGATGCGCAGTCTTGCGCGGGCGATGCGGCAGATACGCGGCAATTGCATCGGCCGCCGCATCCAGCGAGGCAAATCCATCCGGATGCGCGGTCATGAAGCGCAGGATGCGCTCCACGCCCGTGGTGTCCCAACGCGGCGTGATGTCGACCAGCACGATCGCGCGGAACAGCCCCGGCCAGCGCGCTTCGGCAAGCAGCCCGAACAGGCCGCCCATCGAGGCAGCGACCAGCACCGGCGGCTCTGGCTGCTCGCCGGCCAACACAATCAGGTCATCGGTGAATTGGGTGGGCGAGTAGGGCAGATCGGCATCGTTGAAGCCCGAGTCTCCATGCCCGCGTGCGTCGTACGACAGCGCGCGGTAACCGGCCTGCGCCAGCGCGGTTGCCGTCGCTTCCCAGGCATGCCGCGTCTGCCCAAACCCATGCGCCAGCAGCACCATGGGTGCGTGCTGCGCACCCCGTACCGACACGGCCAGCTCCACGTCGCCAGCGCTGACGCGCGACATGGTCGCAATGGAGGCAAGCGTAGATGGAGATGTAACCATACCTAATGGTATGGATGCAGAGCGCCTGCTGTCAATACTCCCTCGTATGGAGTGTTAAGCCCTTGAATCATGGCAGTTGTCTGTCATTTTTGTGATGCATACTGCAACTGACCCAGGCGTATGGTTAAATCGCGCCATGAACGACATCACCGAATCCACCCCCACCACGCCCCGTGCCAGTTCCGGTCGCGGTAATCGCCTCAGCGCGGATGATTGGGCGCAGGCCGCGCTGGACCTGATCGCCGAACAAGGCGTGGGTGCCGTCGCTGTCGAGCCATTGGCGCGTCGTCTCGGCGTCACCAAGGGCAGCTTCTACTGGCATTTCCCCTCGCGCGACG
Source organism: Xanthomonas sp. AC360 (assembly GCF_979258225.1). Taxonomy (NCBI): domain Bacteria; kingdom Pseudomonadati; phylum Pseudomonadota; class Gammaproteobacteria; order Lysobacterales; family Lysobacteraceae; genus Xanthomonas; species Xanthomonas sp. AC360. Next base: position 4,986,605 of record NZ_OZ409846.1, on the reverse strand, counting down.
CCCTGTTGCAGGCCGCCCTGGAGCGTTGGGAAATCTTCGAGCAGAAGGAAGTGTTCGGCAGTCTGGAAGACGTTCCCGATCCCAGCGCCCGTCTGCGCGCGCTGTTTCAGCTGGTCGCCCACGAAGTCAAACCGCACGTCATCTACAGCGAACTGCTCAAGGCACTCGACCACCCGGCCGTGCGACCGGTCATTGATCGCGTCTCGCAACGCCGCCTCGACTACCTGATCGCCTCGTTCCGCCAGGCCGGTCTCAGCCGCACCGACGCCCAGCATCGTGCCCGCCTGGCCTACGCGGCTTACGTCGGCTTCCTGCAGTTATCGCTGCAACTGCAGCAACCCAAACAGGCCCGCGAAGAATTCGAATCCTACGTCGAGCATGTGATTCAGACGTTGATTCCTGGGTAGAAGAGCCATCACTCAGCTGGGCGCCAGCGCTGGTTAGCTAGCGAATCAGTGCAATCATCGCATCACCCTCATGACACCGGTAGGCATCAGCTTCCGAACTCAGCTGCATATGGGTGCAGTTCCGCACTGTTAGCGGCCGATCGGCGTACTACTTAAATGGTCTCTTAAAGAGACTGTTATTTTCATTCTTGCGCAAAATTCACGATAAGACAATTTCTTGTTAACGCATCTTTAATTTTTCCAAGTTGATAGCTACTATCGGCGTCACCTTCGTTTTGGGTTCGTTTTTCGATCCCTCGAACGGTTGTTCATCACGCCACTATCAAGATCTCGGAGAGAGAGCTCAATGATTTACAAGACCAGCAAGCTTCGCGATGCGATTTCGTTCGCTATCGCGGTTGGCGCTTCCGCCTCGGCACTGCCGTCAACGGCAATCGCCCAGGACGCGGGGGCGACCAACCTCGATCGCATCGAAGTCACCGGCTCGCGCATTCGCCAGGTGGATACCGAAACGGCCCAGCCGATTTTGACAGTTAGCCGCGCTGACATTGAAAAGCAGGGTTTTTCGTCGGTCGCCGACATTTTGCAGAACATCAGTGCTGTGGGTACCCCGCCAATCAGTCGCGCGTCGCCGCTGTCTTCCGGCGAAGCAGTTGGTGGCACGTACATCAGCCTGCGCGATCTCGGCGCCGCACGTACGCTGGTTTTGGTCAATGGTAAGCGTCTGGGGATCACCACGGACGGTCTGCAGGACATCTCGACCGTTCCGGTGTCGTCGATTGATCGAATCGAGGTGCTGAAGGATGGTGCTTCTTCGATTTACGGTTCCGATGCAATTGCTGGTGTCATCAACATCATCACCCGTACCAATTTCGATGGCGCGACCGGCAGTGTTTACTACGGCCAGTACTCGCAGGGCGATGGTGAAACGACCAATGCGGACTTCGTGATGGGCGTGACGGGCGAGCGTGGAACGCTAACCGTCGGCATCGAATACGCGAAGGAAAACAAGGTTGCGGCTTCTGACCGTCCTTACTCTGAATTCCCGCGCTCGTCTAATCATCCGGATTTCGGTTGGACCGCAGTCGGTGAGTTCGGTGGTTTCGTGAGCCGCCCGGGTGACGCGCTTCCCAACGTCCGTTATCCGGCGGCAGCAACCGCAGCCAATCCCAACCGCGAAGTGCGCGTCTTGGTGCGCGACGGTGGAAACCCCGACAACCCGGCTGACTACCGTCTTCAGAATACCGATCAGACTGTCACCCAGGACAAGACCAACACCAATCGCTGGACCGACCTGCGCACTCCGCAGGAACGCCGCTCGTTGTTCGTCGACGGCTCTTACGACCTGACCGACAACGTGCGTTTCCGCACCAACGTGTTGTACAGTAATCGTGACTCGGAGCGCCAGATTGCGGGTTATCCGTACCAAGCGCTTGCATTCGGGTCACCGATGTCGGTGGACAGTGCGTTCAATCCACTGAATCGCGAAATTCCGAACTGGTGGCGTCGTACGACCGAAGTGCCGCGTACCACGCGTGCCGAACTGACCACCTACCGTTTCTCGGGCGCATTCGACGGTTCGTTCAACGTCGGCGACCGCATCTTCGACTGGGATGTGGGCTATCTCTACAACAACAACAAGCTGGTGCAGAGCGGTTACGGTGATCTCAATCTAACTTCGTTGCGTGCTGCTGTAGGTCCGTCCTTCATCAACGCGTCCGGTGTCGCACAGTGCGGCTCGGCTGCTGCCCCGATCGCGCTGGCACAGTGCGTGCCATTCAACCCGTTCATTGCTGCCGGCCTGTCCGGTCCGGGTGCTTTGACCGGCAACCAGGCTCTCCAGGATTTCCTGATCCCCACCACGCATGCAACTGCGGACACCAAGACCAAGGTGATCTCGGCCAACCTCTCTGGCAGTTTGTTCACCCTGCCGGCTGGCGATCTTGGTTTTGCAGTGGGCGCTGAGCAGCGTAAGGAAGAGGGTGAGTTCAGCCCTGACGCGCTCGCTCAGTCGGGAAATACCTCCGGTTTGGCCAACTTCCCCACTGGCGGCAGTTACAAGGTCGAGGAAGTGTATGCAGAGTTCAACGTGCCGCTGTTAGCGGACCTGCCGTTCGCTCGCGAGCTTGGCCTGAGCATGGCGACACGGTACTCCGACTACAACACCTTCGGTGACACAGTGAACAGCAAGTTTGGCTTCAAGTGGAAGCCGATCCAGTCGTTGCTGGTCCGTGGTACCTGGGCTGAAGGTTTCCGCGCCCCGACCATTTCCGATCTTTACGGTGGTGGTTCACAGTCTTTCGATTCCTACACCGATCCTTGCGATGTGCAGTTTGGTGCCTCGCGTAATAGCCCTGCAGTTCGAGCACGCTGTGCTGCCGCGTTGCCGGTCAATGCCAATACGTTCCGTCAGCAGGCCCAGGGTTTCGTGCCGACCACGGCAGCGTCCTCGCAGACACCTCTGGCGTTCCTGTCGGGCCCCAATGAAGAACTGACCCCGGAAACCTCTACCTCCAAGACCTTGGGTTTCGTCTGGAGCCCGGGCTTCGTAAACGGCCTGAACGTGTCGCTCGATTGGTGGCAGATTCGCGTGGAAAACACCATCATCGCTGACACGGCAAATCTGATCCTCAACGATTGCTATATCAACGGCATCACCGAGCGTTGCAATGCGTTCACCCGTGATCCTGTGAGCGGCATCGTCAATACCTTGAATCGTACTTCGATCAATGCCGGCTACCGTGAGGTTGAGGGTTACGATCTGGATCTCGGTTATCGCTTGGCCACCGACTCGCTCGGTACCTTTGGCGTCAAGTGGACAACCACTTACACCAGTCGCGACGACTTGGTGACCACCCGCACGTCCGTTACTAATCCGAACCCGCTGACGGGGGTGGGCTGGGCTGGAACGACCACGGGTACGCACTTCCGCGTTCGATCCAATGTTGCACTCAATTGGGATAAGGGCGACTTTGGTGCAAGTTGGACGATGCGTTACTTCTCCGGTTTGAAGGAATCTTGCCTTAGCGCGTCCCTATTCCCGGACGAGTGCAGTGATCCCAACTATCGCGCGCCGAACAATCAAGGCGTTTCGATTGGCAATCCAACCAATGAGCGTGGCGCGACCGTCTTCAACGATGTTCAGGTCCGTTGGAATGCTCCTTGGAACGCGACGATCTCCGCAGGTGCAAACAACGTGTTTGATCGTGTTGGTCCGACCTTGTACAGTCAGCCTAGCGCCAACGTTTCTTACTTTGGTGGCTTCGACATCGGTCGCTTCCTGTACATGCGTTATACCCAGCGTTTCTGATAAGCAGTTTGGTTGCTTGACTTAAGCTACGCCCCCGATTTCGGGGGCGTAGTTGTCTATGCGTTTTTATATCAGCATCTGAGCTAGTAGGGCTCAGGCAAGGTTTTTAAACTCGATTGAGGCTCTAATGTCTGCGGCGAATTCGCAGTATTCGTTTCAACAAGACGCATGAAGCTATGCGCTTTCTTATCCGCCGCAATGTGCGATCATTCGGTGATGCTTACGTTGCTGTCTAATCACCAAGAAAAAATGCAAGCCTGGATTCGTGACGAGGTCGCGCCCGATCTCTCAAGTGCAGCTGCTTGGTCGCGATTTGCAGAAGAGTTGCATAATGGCAAGTTACTGCTTGATGCTTGTCATGCTTATTGGCATCTGGCAAGTCTTCAGCTCAGCGAGCCCGCATACCTGATAAACATCGGCAATTTGCTGCTTGAGCTAGAGGACTTCTCGGGTTCGCTGGTAGCCTTTGAAGAGGCTGTGCGGCGAGGTGCTGGGAATGAAGTGGCTTGTCAGTTGGGAAAAGGGCTGGCACTGCTTTATCTGCAAAGGTACCAGCAGGCAGAAAGAAGTCTTCGAAATGCTTGGCAGCAGGAGCCAGAGGCATGTGATGTTGTTCTGGCTTATTCGCAATGCTTGATGGAGCTTGAGCGATTCGACGAGATGAAATCTTGTCTTGCTCGCCTTGAGTGTTACGAAATGTCGCGTGCGCAGCGTGAAAGCTTCGCTTGGTTGCTTGCGAATTGCGGTGAAGAGCCGCGCGCGTTGGTTCTGTACAAAGATCTTCTTGATGATACGCAGGCAACGAGTGAGTTGCGGATGCAGCTTGTTCTTTTGCTTGAGAGACTTAATCGTGTGCAGGAAGCTGAAGGTTATCTGCAGCATCGAAGCGTTATTGGGAACGAAATGTCGCCAATGAAGGCGCTAGCATTGGGTCGAATATTTCGTCGACAAATGAAATACGAATGCGCTGAAAAATGCCTAGCTTCCGGTATTGCAATGGTTGGGGATGGAGCAATTGGAGCGCTGCTGGAGTTCGAGCGCGCCAAGAATGCTGATGCTGGTAGCCGCTTTGACGAAGCGATGGCCGCGTTGAATCGCGGGCATGTACGCGCTGTTGCGGCATACAACCAGCGGTTTCCAGGGCAGTTGGCTGATAACGCCCTAAGATGGTTGGACGAATCGTTGGCGAATCCTGTTCCTTTAGCTTGGCGTAATTTAAGAAGGGGTGAGCGTTCGGAAGATCCGACATTTCTCGTGGGCTTCCCGCGATCAGGTACAACCTTGCTAGAGCGCATATTGGACGCACACCCAGGTTTTGCGGTATTGGAGGAGCGTCCGGCGTTAGAAGAGGCCATCGCTAGCCTGCGCTCAAGTAAGCATTTTGCCGAACCGCAACTAGATGATTGGCTGACTGCACTCTCTGACGATCAGATCGGTCGGGCGAGAGGTTGTTATTATGCAGTTGCCGCCAAATACATCTCTCTAAAGCCGAGTCTGATCGATAAGTACCCTTTGAATCTGACGCGAGTTCCTTACATTGCGCGAATATTTCCGCGTGCGAAGTATATTTTTCTCTTGCGGGACCCCCACGACTGCGTGCTGAGCTGTTACATGCAGGCATTTGGCATGCGTGGAGGTGCTCTTTCATTTGCAACGTTGGAAGCTTCCGCGGAGACTTATGTAAATGTGATGTCTCACTGGGAGCGTCATAGAGCATTGGCAAACGCCCATGTCCAGGAGGTTCGTTACGAAGATCTGGTGAATGACATGCCTTTGCATGTCTCTGCACTCTTAGACTTCCTGGAGTCAGAGTGGGACGACGCCATGGCAAATTTTCGGGAGCATGCCATGTCGCGATCGACACGAATCAACACGCCGAGTTATGCCCAGGTTATCGAGCCGATCAATGGTCGAGCAATTGGGCGGTGGGAAAATTATCGACACCATTTCTCGCAGCGTACGCTAACTCTTCTCGCGCCATGGCGTCGCCGTTATGGCTACGATTAGTCAGCGTTGCGGGAAGCGGAGGTAGGTGGAAAGTATGTATTTGTCTCCACTATGCGGTGGCCTGCCTTGGTGGGCGTACATCCAATATGGTGGAAACATTAAAAGCCTGCCGGCTCTCGGTTCGACGCCGTAGTTCAACCCTGGAAACCAAGTTTCGCCGCCTTCCGATACATTGTTGAGATACCATAGAAAAACCATGTATCGATCGGATACGTTGTTTATGGAGTCGAAATGTGTCTGGAAGCGTTCATCGCTTCCTGCACGATAGCGCTTGAGAATCAACGGGCTTAGTAGCGGGCTGTCGGGGACAGCAATGTCTAGGTCTACTTCCGTGTTGTAGCGCTTGAGCTCCTCGCTGATCAGCGAGCGGAAGAATCCAAGAAAAGCACTATCGGACAATTTGGAGATGTCCAATTCCGTCCAGGAACTTTCTTCCAGACCTTGGCGAATGCCCTGGCCATTTCTTTCGTGAAATTCGCTGAGCGCCTCAAAAGAGTCGACCAGTTTGGCGCACAACTGTGCTGACAAACTATTGTCTTTTATTCGAATGAAATGCCGAAGGTGACCCGGAGAGGAGGATGCCGCAGAAGCGGCATCCTCCTTTTCCTTTTTCAGATCAGAATCGTGCAGTCCAGCGCATCCAGTAGTACCTGCCGATGGCATCGTAGGTCCGCAAGTCGGTGGAGGCATTGAAGCCGGAATAAACCAGTGGCGGCTGGCGATCTGCCAGGTTGCGAACACCGATTTGAATCGTACTGTTGTTCAACGACTCAAGGCGATACCCGAGCTGGAAGTCCGTCTGGGTGTAGGAGGGGACCTGACGCTTGGCCACGTAGCCGTCTGTACCTACTTCGGCGACGTCCGGTGCCTCGTTGACGTGGTGGACATACCGAGTTGTCAGGCTTGCATTTAGATTGCCATAGGTCCAGGTCAAATCGTTAAGCGCGCGCCAGCGCGCGATATTCCCGAAGCCCGAAGATGCAGAGTCAACGAACGTGCCGGCGAGTCCCTTGCTTTCCGGAATGCCTGGGAATGCTCCCACGTCGCTGGTCGGGTCTCCTGACAACAGACGAACGTCGTACTGACGGATATATGTTGTATCGAGATTCCACGAAAGCTTGCCCCACGCAGCTTCCTGAGTGGTGTAGCGGAACCCGAGATCGACGCCGCTGGTCCGCAGCTCACCAAAATTGCCAATCACGTTCGTCATTTGCGCAACGTCACCTGCTTCGTCGCGAATGAAGGTGTCGCAGTAGCGGCCGAATTGGTAGCACTGGTTCAGCATAACGGTTTCTGGAAGATTGGTAATGAACTGATCCAGGCTTACGCGCCAGTAGTCAGCGGTTACGCTAAACCCTTCGAGCCAGCTCGGGCTATACACGAAACCATATGTGAAAACATCGCCTTCCTCTGGTTGAAGGTTCGGGTTTGAGACCTGGAAAGAGGTTACCTGGTTGTTGCTCTGACGGAAGGATCCGTCAGGCGCAACACCTGCACAGGCGCGCGGGTCGGCCGTCGTCTGGCCCGAGTAACCGTTACAAGGATCGACATAGCTATTTGCGCTTGGCGCTGTAGGTGAAAACAGGTCGCCAATCGTAGGTGCGCGGAAGACGTCTGCATAGGTGCCGCGGATCAACAGATCGGAGAATGGCTTCCATTCCAGCCCGATTTTCGAGTTGTTGGTGCCGCCGAAATTTGAGTAATCCGAGTAACGGGTTCCCAGTGTCAGATTGAGCTTCTCTGCGAAAGGTGCGTCGGTCAACAGTGGGATCAGTAACTCAGCGTAGATTTCGTTGACGTCAAACTTCCCAGAAATATCACCAAACGTACATGCTTCCTGTGTGGTCAAGCAGACAGTTTCGCCAGGCGGAATGATCGTGAGGAAATCGCTGGTCGAACTTGCTGACTCTTCGCGTCGCTCCACGCCAACCGCCAATGAGACGGTTCCTGCGGGGATATCAAATAGGTCACCTGTCGCGTTGGCATTGAAAACCTTAAGAGTGTTTTCGTTGGTATTGGTAATCGTTGGATTGATCAGGCCAAGCGCAGTCAACTGAGCCTGGCCTGCAGCCGTGCTTGCATTGGGTGCGGGGCCAAGGAAGTTGACCGGCAAGCAGCCATTGATGGCCGTGGCCGGGTTACCTGGCGTCCGGACGCAAATAGGATTTCCGGTCGCAGGATCGATCATGGACGGGCCAAGTGCCGCCGTGAGGCCAGGGCTGAACAAATACCCTTTCACCGAGGATGACTGTGGCGAACGGCCGTACCCGTACGACGCATCCCAACTCCAGCTGCTGTCACCAAACGCACCGCGAAGGCCTCCGGTAATCTGGTAGGTCTCCGTTACGAAGCGGGTTGTGCGCGTGGGGATGAAGTCACGAAGACGCAGGCGCGCGTCCGTGATATCGACCCCGAAGGGGTTGTAAAGACTATCTGCGCTGATCGGAACGTCATCGACTGCAGGTCGGCCGTCAAACGGCAGAGGTGCCAGTGCAAAGGAGGACTCAGTCCGCAGCCACGAGCCAAGCACAAACGCTTCGACGTTGTCACTCAGTTTGTAAGTGCCGTTCATGAAGAGGCTGGTCCGCTCCTGCGGTGTCAGCGTCAAATTTCCATCGGCCTGATAGTTGTAAACATCGGTTTGCGGATTGAAGCAACGAAAGTCCGACGGTGACGAGCCAGGACGTCCATCGATTCGCGTAAGAGTAACGTTCGCGCCAGCGCCACAATTGGGATCAGATAAATTGACGCCAGCAGCATTCCCACGCGGCACGACATAGCGGCCAGTCAAAATGCGGCTCGTCCCACCAATGCCTTTCTCGCCAGCGTAGAGTTGATAGGGCTGGCTTGAGTAGGTTCGATCTGCCGCACGTACTTCTTCGGCTTTGTCGTAGCTTGCGCCTAGCATCAGGCTGCCATGATCGTTTGTCATGCCGAAGACGGCGTCATACCGCTCAGTCGACGCGTCACCACGTGACGATGTTCCGTAATAGGCGCTTGCTTCAACGCCGTCGAAATTTTTGCGAAGAATGAAGTTGACGACGCCGCCAATTGCGTCAGAGCCGTAGATGGCCGATGCGCCATCCTTCAGTACCTCGACGCGCTCAATGAGACCTAGAGGGATGGAGTTGATGTCCACCGCGCCGTTCGCGTTGCTGACAGTGCCAATCCAGCGCTTACCGTCGACCAAGACGAGTGATCGGTTGACGCCAAGTCCGCGCAGATCAACTGTAGCCGCGCCCGCGCCGCCGCCATTGTTGACCTGAGGATTGGTAGCGGCGCCGGCAATGGCAGGCGTGCGCTGGAGAAATTCGCCGACCGTTGCCGCGCCGGAACTCTGGATAGTTTGACGATCAATCACGAATACGGGGCTAGAAGTCTCCAGATCAGCGCGCTTGATGCGTGATCCGGTCACTTCAATTTTGTCGAGGTTGGTTGTTGTACCAGCGGATGTGTCCTGTGCGAAGGATGTCGATGAATAAGCTCCTCCGACGACAAGCGCAAGTACAACGGCGTCACGCAGCTTGCTTGACGTGCACTTCATGGGCTCTCTCTCCGTGTAACGGTTAGGTTGGCCTGGCAGGCGGGTCCGAAACAGCGGTCCCAAAGCGTCAGGGTGAACCGATGGTATATGGCTGTCCCTAAAAATTAAAGTCCCGTTAAATTTTGCTCCCATGAACGAAAACGCCACCATATGTGAAGGTGGCGTTATGACTTCAGAATGGAAGAAAATTAAAGGTCTTGCTCATACCTGACATAAGGAATGGTGCCGTCGCTGTTGCTCTCGTTGTTGGGAGCAAACGGGTTCTTGCCGCGGGAAATGACGTTCTCCGCGCCGACTGTCAACTGGCCGCTCCAGGGGGTGCGCCAGGTCAGGCCAAGGCCCAGGCCTTCCCATTTTTCCGGCTGGCCGGGGACATCGACGACGCGGCCGATGACATTGGCGCTGAAGGCGCCGTAGCCGCCACCGACGCTGAGCGTCTTGCTGTCCCACTGGTCGGCGATGGCCGGGGAGACGTCAGCCAGCGGGACCAGACGCGCACGGGCGTAGGTGCCGCCGATCGAGACAAAGCCTTCGCGCCCGATGTTCTTCTGGCCGAAAACGGTCAGGTCGTTTTGCTCCACGCGGGTCAACGGTGCCTTGCCGGCGCCGATCAGCCAGGCGGGCAGGGTGTCGCGACCGGAACCTGCGGTGACGCCGACGCGGCCATTGCCACGGTTAAAGCCCAGCGTGCCGGAGACGCGACGCGACGCGGCGGCGCTGTCTTCTTCATCATCACCAATGCCGGCCAGCAGGCAGTGACTGGCGAGACCGCTGATGTTGGTACCACGGCTGCTATTGCAGAGCAGGCCTAAGGAATCGCCCGAGGTCATGCCAAGCGCAGCATCCAGCGAATTACGGCCGAAATGCCAGCGCGCACCAGCCTTCTGCTCGCCGGTGGGTTCCAGGTACAGAAACGCTTCCACCTTGCCGCTGCCCTTGTTCCACACCGGCAGGATGGTGCTCTCGCGCAACTGCTGGGATGCCGACTGCGCATGCACACCCGTGGCTGCCGCAAGGGCAACCAGCAAAGCGAGCGGAAGGCGCAGAAGGTGTCGCATACCAGAGTTCAGACCCTAGGGGCAGTTGTTAAGTTCCCGAGAGCGGGCAGTGAGAATGCTAGGGCGTTTATGATTATTTAACAAGTGGTCACGTTCCCCAGAACGCACCGCCGATGCTATCTATTGCAACCGTTCCGGCGCCTGCTGAGAGGGCTGCGCCGTGCTGAAAAGTACGGCCAACTCGGTCAACGGAAAGTGATACTCGCGGCCACAGAACTCGCACCGCACCTCCACCTCGCCGGTTTCTGCAGCGGCTGCGCGCGCCTCTTCTTCACCCAGCGATTCCAGCATCGACGCGACCCGCTCGCGGGAGCAGGAGCAACCGAAGCTGAGCGGCTTGCCTCCCAACAACTGCGGGTCTTCTTCGTGGAACAGGCGGTGCAGCAGGTCTTCGCCAGCCACTGACAGCAGCTCGGGTGCGCCGAGGGTGTCGAACAGGGCGCCGATGCGGGTCCAGCCGTCGTTGTCGCCTTCGTCGCCAGGCAGTTTCTGCAGCAGCAGGCCGGCGGCGTGATCCGGGCCAGCGGCCAGCAACAGGCGGGTCGGCAGCTGCTCGGACTGCTTGAAATAGGTTTCGAAGGCTTCGGCCAGATCCGGGGCCTGCATGCCGACCAGGCTCTGGTAGCGCTGCGGTTCGCGCGGGTCCAGTCCGGGGTTTTCGATGGTGATCGCCAGCAGGGCGGCCTCGCCCAGCTCACGCAGGTCGGTGGGCGCGTCGGCACCCTCGGCCAGTTGCACGATGCCGCGCAAGGTGCCCGCGGCCGTGCATTCGGCAAACAGGGTGCGCAGGGTGTCGTTGCCGCGCAACTGCACCGACAGACGCCCGTCGACCTTGGTGTGGCCGGTGAACAGGGCGGCTGCCACCGCGGCTTCGCCCAGCAGCTGGCGCGCGGCAGGAGGGTACTCGGCGGCGCCCTGAACGTCGTGCCAGGCCTTGGTCAGACGCACGTGGACACCGCGCACGCCGGCGGCAGGCAGCAGGAAACGGGAAAGCTGATCGTGATCGGTCATGGAGACATCGGACGTAAGGGACGCTGGTTGCCGGATAATGCGGCAGGCATCGGGATTGAAGGTCGAAGCGAACTAATGGGGACGGATGCATTGGATGGCAAGCAGGTGACAGCACCGCGGCGCCGACGCTGGCTGCGCTGGATCCTGGCGGCGCCGCTGCTGTTCGCGGCGGCGAGCGTGTTGCAGGTGCTGGTGCTGCGGGTGATCGACCCGCCGATCAGCAGCATGATGGTCGGGCGCTACCTGGAGGCCTGGGGCGAGGGGGACGGGAGTTTTTCCCTGCACCAGCAGTGGCGCGATTACGATCAGATCGCCGCCAGCCTGCCGATTTCGGTGGTCGCTGCCGAGGATCAGCAGTTTCCAATGCATCACGGTTTCGATCTGCAGGCCATCGAGAAGGCGCGCGATCACAATGCGCGCGGCGGGCGTGTGCGCGGCGCCAGCACGATCAGTCAGCAGGTCGCCAAGAATGTCTTTCTGTGGCAGGGCCGTAGTTGGGTGCGCAAAGGCCTGGAGGCTTGGTACACCGTGCTGATCGAGCTGTTCTGGCCCAAGCAGCGCATTCTGGAGATGTACCTCAACGTGGCCGAATTTGGTGATGGGGTCTACGGCGCGCAGGCGGCTGCGCGGCAGTTCTGGGGGAAGGATGCGGCTGGCCTGTCGCCGGCCGAGTCGGCGCGTCTGGCCGCGGTATTGCCCTCTCCACGCCGGTACGATGCGCGCCGGCCGGGCGCGTATGTGCAGCGGCGCACCGCCTGGATTCAACGGCAGGCGCGCCAGTTGGGCGGCGCTGCGTATCTGCAGGCGCGGTGAGGTGAGCACGATCGATACCGCCCAATTGCCGGCCGCCACCGAGCGTCTCACGGTGGTCATTGCGGCGTTCAACGAAGAAACCAGCATTGCGCTGTTGCATCCGCGCCTGTGTGCGGTGCTGGCGCGCTTGCATGGCTTGCAGACGCATGTGCTGTATGTCGATGACGGCAGCACCGACGGCACCTGGAATGTGCTGCAGGCACTTGCACAGGACGATGCGCAGGTCAGCGCGCTGCGGCTGTCGCGTAATTTCGGTAAGGAGGTAGCCATTTCCGCAGGCCTGGACCATGTGCTGCCCGGTGCGGTGGTCCTGCTCGATGCCGATGGCCAGGATCCGCCGGAATTGATTCCCGAATTCGTTGCATTGTGGCGTGCCGGCTACGACAACATCTTTGGCACGCGCGTCTTTCGTGATGGCGAAAGCTGGATGAAGCGTGCTTCTGCGCACGCGTTCTATCGGGTCATCGGACAGCTGTCGCGCACACCGATTCCAGCCGATAGCGGCGATTTTCGCCTGCTGTCGCCACGCGTGGTGGAGGCGCTGCAGCAGTTGCGCGAGCGCCACCGTTTCATGAAGGGATTGTTCGGTTGGGTAGGGTTTCGCCAGGTCGCATTGCCGTACCGGCGCGCGCCGCGTCTGTCTGGAGGCAGCAAGTTCACGGCGTGGCGGCTCTGGAATCTGGCGCTGGATGGCATCACCAGCTTTTCAACGGCGCCGCTACGCGTGGCGACGTATCTGGGCTTGTTCACCGCAGTGCTTGCGCTGTTGTTCGGCGCCTGGGTGGTGGTCAAGGCGGCGCTGATCGGCGACCCGGTGGCCGGTTGGCCGACCATGATGTCAGTCATCCTGTTTCTGGGCGGCATCCAGCTGATTGCCTTGGGCTTGATCGGCGAATACCTGGGCCGGCTGTACGACGAGGCCAAACAGCGTCCGTTGTACCTGGTCGATACCCACCGCGGCGCGGTGGGAGTAGTCTGCGACGACCAGACCAAGCGCGGAGCGGGCCATGCAGACCGTACGACAGCTGTTGGGGACCAAACAGGTTGAGGTATTCGCAGTTGCGGCCGATGCCGCGGTGATCGAGGCGATCCGGCTGATGGCCGAAAAGGGCATCGGTGCGGTCTTGGTGATGGATGGCCAGCGACTCGCCGGCATCGTGTCCGAGCGCGATTACGCGCGCAAAGTGGTGCTGCGCGATCGCTCGTCGGCCACCACCAGCGTGGCGGAGATCATGAGTTCTCAGGTGGTGACGGTGTCGCTGTCGGAGACCGTGGAGCGCTGCATGCAGTTGATGACCGACGGCCGCTTTCGGCATCTTCCGGTGGTCGAGAACGGCCGCGTGCACGGCGTGATCTCCATCGGCGATCTGGTCAAGGCGGTGATCGAAGCGCAGCAGCACGATATCGACCAATTGCAGCGCTATATCGCCAGCTGAGCGCTATCCCGGTTGGCGGCAGGTGTAGTCTGCCAGCCGGCTGATCGTGCCAGTGGGGTCGGCGCATGCACGTCGAGTGCAGTCTTAAGAGTGCCTAAAAAATGTTGCGAGCACTCGTCAGGTGGGTGCGGATGGTGCGCTCAGAACCGGCATGCACCAGCGGTACATGCCGCACCGAGCACTGGCCCCGTGCCCGCCTGGCGATGAGCACAGTCGTTGTGCCAGTGGCTCCAAGCGTCACACGACCCAGCGCGATCACTGCACGTACTTGCCGCCGCAATCGCTGTCCTTGCCCGGGCCGGGTTCGAAGGTGGCAAGCAATGCTGCGGGCGGTGCAATGGTGGCGAGTGCGACAGCAATCGCGCCGCGTAGCCCGAGTGCCTTGAAATCCGGGCGGAAGCTCGGGTCCTTGAAGGTCCCGGCAATCCGCAACGGCGAACGCAGGCTCAGAATGCTGCGATCTTTCGGGCGTGGGCGCAGCAGCAAATCGAGCGTCTCGTTCTTGAGGCTGATGTTGCCCTCGCCGACGATGATGGTGTCGGTGCTGTCAAACGCCAGGGCACGCGACTGCATGAGTCCGTCCTTGACGCCGAAATCGCCGAACATGCAACGCACCGGGATCTGACGATCCTTGATGATCAGATACTTCAGCGATTCGGCGATGTCCAGACCGGCCAGTTCCATGATCAGGTTGCCGACATGACCGCGGCCCATGCCAACGCCAATCGAGCCGTCAGCGCTGCCGAGCATCGCCGCAATCGAATTGCCGCGGCCACGCAGGTCCAGCTCACCACCGATTGCGCCTGAGGCCTGTTTGGCGAGCGTGGCGTCTGGAAATAGCCGGTCCAGCCGAATGCCGCGAATGCCGGCCTTCAGCTGCGTGGTGATGACGGGGTTGCGCGCGTCCATGCGGATGGTCGAACGGATATCTCCGCCGGCCACGCCGAAGTTGAGCGGGTCCAGTTGCAGCAGACCATCCTTCAATGTCAACGACGCATCCATGTCGTCCAATGGCCAGGACGGCGCATTGATGCGCTGCGCGCGCCAACGCACCTGCGCATCCATCGCGCGCAGTTTGGACAGGTCGTAGGGCGTGGTCGGCAGGATGCGCGCGCTGGCGGCAAGTTGCGCCGCCTGCTTTTTCTGCTCCGCATTAGCCGATTCGTTCGCGCCGGTCTTGGGCGGTGCACCGACAAAGCCGGCCAGATCGTCGAAATCCAGCCGTTTGGATGCGAGATCGGCACGCAGAAACGGGCGTTTGTTGCGCAGGTCCACCTCGGCCGTGCCGGACAGATCGCTGTCGCCGGCAGTGCCGGTGAACGTCTCGTAGCGCCATACATCGCCATCGCGGCGCAGGTGGCCGTCGAGTGTGTACGGCGGCGTGGATGGCATGGCGACGCCGGTCAGCGGGTATAGGTCTTGCATGTCCTGGCCGCTGAGGGCCATCTGCAAATTGAAGACGCGGAACTGAAACGGATTGGTCAGCGTGCCGCGCACGTGCGTACGGGTGGCGCCGGCACTGCCGCGCAAATCGATGCGGAAGGGATGTTCGCTCTGGCTCAACTCGAGCGGCGAGGCGGTGTTGCCTTTCAGCGTAAACGGGTAGCCCTTCCAGCGGCCCTTGCCGTCGATGCCGATCGGCGCTGCACGTTGGTCGCTGCGCGGAGGCGCCAGACTGTCGATGGCCACATCGATATTGGAACGCATGGCATCGTCGATGTATTGCAGCCGTCCCTTGGTCACCAGCAGCCGTCCGAGCCGCGGCATGCTGCCATCGCCTTTCTGGGTATCGAACACCCAGTTGCCCGGATGCGTTTCATTGCCCGCTTCCAGCAGAACGGTGGGCTGATCGAGGCGGATTTCTGGCAGCCGCACCTTGCCGCGCAGCAGGGGCCACAGTTCGACATCGATCTCGGCAGCGTTCAGTTCTGCCATCGCGCCGCGCTTGGACCACGCGGCATTACCCAGCTGCAAGCGCTCGCCGCGAACGGTGGTGGTGCGGCCCAGGTCCACATCCAGATGTCCCAGATGGAAAACGCGGCCGGTCTTGGCGCTGACCATGCGTTCGACCGGGCCGCGTAGCCAGTTCCAGTCGAAGAGCAGCAGCAGGATCGCCACGATTGCGATAACGCTGCCGAGCCCGATCAGCCAGCGTCGACGGCGCGCTGTGCGGGCGGAAGGGGTGACAGTAGTCGGGGGCGCGTTGTTCACGCGACCCATGGTTGGCGATGGCTCGTGACCGGCGCGCGAACGCGACGACGATCACACCACCTGTTCGATCACCGCGACGAAGTGGCAGGCGCTGCCGGCCAGCACGAACAGATGCCAGATCGCGTGGAAATAGCGCTGGGTGTCGCGTTGGTAGAAGTAGGTGCCCAAGGTGTAGAAGAGCCCACCGGCGAGCAACCAGCACAGCGACCAGGTGTCGACCGAACGCAACAGCGGTTCGATCGCCACGACGATCAGCCAGCCCATCGCCAGGTACAGCACGGTGGACAGCAACCGAAAGCGGCCGGTGAAAAACAGTTTGAAGATCACCCCGGCCGCGGCGATGGTCCAGATCGCGGCAAACAATCCCCAACCCCATGTGCCACGCAGATTGATCAGCGTAAACGGCGTGTAGGTGCCGGCGATCAGTAGGTAGATCGCGCAGTGATCGAGCACCTGCAGGCGTGCCTTGGCACCGGCATGCGGGATGGCGTGGAACAGCGTGGAGGCGACGTAGAGCAGCACCAGCGTGGCGCTGAAGACGATGGAGGTGGCCAGCTGCCAGCCATCGCCATAGATGGCTGCCAGCGTGATCAGCACCGAGCCACCGGTCAATGCGGCAATGGCGCCCAGGCCATGGGTCAGCGCACTGGCGATTTCGTCGCGCAGGTCGGTCGAGGGGGAAGCGTCTGCATTCATGCCAAAAATGTAGCGCAACTGCGAGCAATTCGCATCGCCAGCAGTCGCGTAGCGTTTTTCCCGTTAAGCGCGGCTCAATCGATGGCCTTGGCGTGCGCATGTTCGCGCGTCGCCGAGAAGCGCACATCCGGCGCACGTTCCTGCGCCAGCTGCAGGTTGACGCGCGTGGGGGCGAGATAGACCAGCTGGCCGGCCGCATCGATGCTCAGATTGCCGGCGTTTTTCTCGCGAAATTCCTCAAGCTTCTTGGCGTTGTCGCACTGCACCCAGCGCGCGGTAGTGACGCTTACCGGCTCGAAGATCGCATCCACGCCGTATTCGTCCTTGAGCCGGTAGGCCACCACGTCGAACTGCAGCACACCCACCGCGCCCAGGATCAGATCGTTGCTCATCAACGGGCGGAAGAACTGTGTGGCGCCCTCTTCGGACAGCTGCGCCAGGCCCTTTTGCAACTGCTTGAGCTTGAGCGGGTCGCGCAGGCGCGCGCGGCGGAACAGTTCCGGCGCGAAGTTCGGAATGCCGGTGAACGACAGCGATTCGCCTTCGGTGAAGGTGTCGCCGATGGAAATGGTGCCGTGGTTGTGGATGCCGATCACATCGCCCGGCCAGGCTTCGGCAGCGATCTCGCGGTCGGAGGCCATAAAGGTCAGCGCGTTGGCGAGCTTGACGTCCTTGCCGCTACGCACGTGCAGGGTCTTCATGCCGGCGGTGAACTTGCCCGAGCACACGCGCATGAAGGCCACGCGGTCGCGATGCTGCGGGTCCATGTTGGCCTGGATCTTGAACACGAAGCCGCTGAGTTTGGCTTCGGTGGCCTCGACGCGGCGGCCGGTGGTGTCGCGCGCCTGCGGCGGCGGGGCGTGTTCGATGAAGAAGTCCAGCAGCGGCTGCACGCCGAAATTATTGACGCCGGAGCCAAAGAACACCGGTGTCTGCTGGCCGGCGCGATAGGCATCCACATCGAAGGCGTTGCTGGCGCCTTGCACCAGTTCCAGCTCGTCGCGCAGTTCGGCCAGCATCTGCTCGCCGATCTTGGCGGCAAGGCCCGGCGCATCCAGCGACGGGAAGATGGTCGAATCCTGACGGGTGAAGTTGCGCCCCTGTTCGTACAGATGCACCTCGCCGGTGATCAGATGCACCACGCCCTTCAGGCGCTGGCCCATGCCGATCGGCCAGGTCACCGGCGCGCATTGGATGCCGAGCACGGTTTCCACTTCATCCAGCAGGTCGATCGGGTTCTTGCCCTCGCGATCGAGCTTGTTGATGAAGGTCATGATGGGCGTGTCGCGCAAGCGGCAGACTTCCATCAACTTGATGGTGCGTTCTTCCACGCCCTTGGCGACGTCGATCACCATCAGCGCCGAGTCCACCGCGGTGAGCACGCGATAGGTGTCCTCGCCGAAGTCGGCGTGGCCGGGGGTGTCGAGCAGGTTGATCACCTTGCCCTCGTACGGGAACTGCATCACCGAGGAGGTCACCGAGATGCCGCGCTCCTTTTCCAGCGCCATCCAGTCCGAGGTGGCATGGCGGGCGGCCTTGCGGCCCTTCACCGAGCCGGCCATCTGGATCGCGCCGCCGAACAGCAGCAGCTTTTCGGTCAGCGTGGTCTTGCCGGCGTCGGGGTGGGAAATGATCGCAAAGGTGCGGCGGCGCGCGGCTTCGTTGGAGACTTCGGACATGGGCGGGGCGCGCCCGGTCGGACGCCTGCGGAAACTGAGGAAGCCGATGATTATAGCGGCTTCGGCGCAGGGGGCTTTTACGGACCCGCGGCCAGGCGGCATCGGGCCGCTGTGCCGGCGGCCGGGCGCTACGGGGCCGGCGAGGGAAAGTGCAGCTCGCCTTGCGGGCCCAGCATGCGGAACGGCACCGACACCAGCTGCAGATCGGCGTTGCGCTGCACCGAAAAATGCAGGTGCGCGGCGGTGCTGTAACCGGTAGTGCCGGAGGCGCCCAGCCGCTCGCCGGTGCCGACCCGCTGGCCGGGGCGGACCGCTACCCCGTTCGGGGCCAGATGGGCATACAGCGCCATGCTGCCGTCGGCGTGCAGCACCCGCACCAGGTTGCCGCCGCCGGCGCTGGGGTCGTGGGCGCTGCCTTCGGCAACGTCCTGGCGTATTTCCATGACCATGCCCTCGCGCGCCGCCAGCACCGGCGTGCCCTGCGGCAGGGCGAAGTCCACTGCATACCAATTGGGCAGGTCGGCATGGCTGAACTGGCCGCCGAAGCCCTGATCCACCTGTATCGGTGCGTCGCGGAACGGCAGCTGGTAGCGCACCGGCTGCGGCTGCGCCAGCGGATCGCCGGGCACCATGTCGAGTTTGAGTCCCAGCCCACCCAGCGTGCGCTGGTTGCTAGCCGGGTACAGCCGCGCCAGCAGGTGCCGCTCGTTCGCCGCCAGCAACATCGTCAGCGGCAACTGCGGCACGGCGCGGTAATCCTCGCTGGGCGGCGCACTCAGCCGGACCTGCGCAGGTCCGGCCAGCGGGTTGGTCACCCACGCCAGATAGACCGGCGCCTGCCATTCCAGTTGCAGGGTCGGGCCGGTGCCGGTTGAGGCAATGGCGGTTTGCGCTGGCGTGGTGGCAGGTGAGGCGGGTGCCGCGCCGCCGTTCCAATGCCAGCGTTGTTGCGCAGCGGCGTGCGGCGCACCGGCCAGCAGGGCGGTAACCAGCACCGGAACAAGTGCGGGCGAAAGAGGGCGAAAGACGCGGTGATGCACGCGATTGGCTTGAGCGAGCGGGGGCGCAAGTATGCGGCCCATCACGGTACCCGGTGGTATCGAATGAAAATATATCTTTCCATCCGCATGAAGCGATTGACATCGCAAAAGTGCGGTGGCATCTTAGCCTCACCATCGAGACCGGCGGAGGGACAGGCCCTTTGATGCCGGGGCAGCCAGCGGAGCGCGCAAGCGCCCGCGTTTGGTGCCAAATCCTGCGGGGACCTCCGCGTCCGCCGAAAGATGGTTCGAATCGTGCCTTGTGCACCTCGAACGCGAGCTCCCGCGAAGCTCGATGGCCGATCCACCCCGGATATCGCCATGAGCCTCGTGACCACAGCATCGCCAACTATCACTGATTACCTGGATACACCTGCCGCCGACATCGACGGCGCCATCGCGTTGCGCGGCGACATTGCCGTGTCGTTGCCGATGCGCCATGCCGGTATGCGCGAGGTGCGCCTGCGCTACGAGTTGATCGGCGCTGCCAATGCGCCGGTGGTATTCGTTGCCGGCGGCATCTCCGCCCATCGGCATCTTGCGGCCAGCGATGTGTTCCCCGAAAAGGCTGGGTGGATGGCCAGGTCGGTGCGGGCCGCGCGCTGGATCCTGCATCGCGCCGTCTGTTGGCATTCGACTTTCTCGGTGCCGATGGCACGCTGGATGCGCCGATCGATACCGCCGACCAGGCCGACGCGATTGCGGCGCTGCTGGACGCGCTGGGAATCGCCCGCCTGCACGGCTTTGTCGGTTACTCGTATGGCGCGCTGGTCGGGCTGCAATTCGCCACCCGTCATGCTGGCCGCGTGGGCACCTTGATTGCGGTGAGCGGGGCGCATCGCGCACATCCCTATGCCGCGGCATGGCGCGCACTGCAGCGCCGCGCAGTGGCGCTGGGCCAGCTGCAATGCGCGGAAAATCACGGGCTGGCGCTGGCGCGGCAGTTCGCGATGCTCAGCTATCGCACGCCGGAAGAATTCAGCGAGCGCTTCGATGCGCCGCCGGAAGTGATCAATGGCCGCGTGCGTGTAGCCGCCGAAGACTATCTGGATGCCGCCGGTGCGCAGTACGTGGCGCGTACGCCGGTCACCGCATACCTGCGCCTGTCCGAATCCATCGACCTGCACCGTATCGACCCGGCGCAGGTGAGCGTGCCCACCGTCGTGGTGGCGGTGGAAGGCGATCGCCTGGTGCCGTTGGCCGACATGGTCAGCCTGGTCGAAGGTCTTGGCCCGCGCGGCAGCCTGCGTGTGTTGCGCTCGCCATATGGCCACGACGCCTTTCTGAAAGAAATCGATCGCATCGACGCGATCCTCACTACTGCCCTTCGCATCACCGGAGAAACCGCATGAGCTATCGTGACCACGCCGACGCCCCTTGTACCGCCGCCACTGCCGCCGTGCGCGCGGGCATCGACCGCGATACCGCCTACGGTGCGGTGACCCCGCCGATCGTGCTGTCGTCGAACTTCTCCTTCGATGGGTTCGGCAACAAGCGCCAGTACGACTACACCCGCAGCGGCAACCCCACCCGCGATCTGCTGGGCGAAGCGTTGGCCGAGCTGGAAGGCGGAGCGGGTGGGGTGATCACCTCCACCGGCATGGGCGCGATCAATCTGGTGCTCAATGCGCTGTTACAGCCCGGCGATACGCTGGTGGTGCCGCACGATGCCTACGGCGGCAGCTGGCGCCTGTTCAATGCGCTGGCCAAGAAGGGCCATTTCGCGCTGATCACTGCAGACCTCACCGACCCGCGCTCGCTGGCCGATGCATTGGCGCAGTCGCCCAAGCTGGTGTTGATCGAAACCCCGTCCAACCCGCTGCTGCGCATCACCGATCTGCGCTTTGTCATCGAAGCGGCAAAGAAGGTGGGTGCGTTGACGGTGGTCGACAACACCTTCCTGTCGCCGGCGCTGCAAAAACCGCTGGAATTCGGCGCCGACGTGGTGCTGCACTCCACCACCAAGTACATCAACGGCCATAGCGATGTGGTGGGTGGTGCGGTGGTGGCGCGCGATGCCGAGCTGCATCAGCAACTGGTGTGGTGGGCCAATGCGCTGGGCCTGACCGGCTCGCCGTTCGATGCTTTCCTCACCTTGCGCGGCCTGCGCACGCTGGATGCGCGTCTGCGCGTGCATCAGGAAAATGCCGATGCGATCGCTGCGTTGCTGGACGGGCACGCGGTGGTCAACCAGGTGTATTTCCCGGGACTGGCATCGCATCCGGGCCATGCGCTGGCGGCGCGTCAGCAGAAGGGCTTCGGCGCGATGATGAGTTTTGAATTGAATGGTGGCGAAGCAGCGGTGCGCGCCTTCGTCGATGGGCTGCGCTACTTCACGCTGGCCGAGTCGCTGGGCGGAGTGGAAAGCCTGATCGCGCATCCGGCTTCGATGACGCATGCGGCGATGACCGCCGAGGCACGTGCGGCGGCCGGAATTTCCGATGGTTTGTTGCGGTTGTCGATCGGGATCGAATCGGCCGAAGACCTGCTGATCGACCTGCGCGCCGGTCTGGCGCGTGCCGAAGCGACCCTGACTGCGGCCTCCCGCAAACAGGTCGACGCGTGAGCAGCGTATTGCCTGTTTCGCGACGTGCATCCGCGGCGACGGTCACCCCCACGCCACGTTTGGCATTGCTGGGTACTGGTACCGTGGGACGCGCCTTCGTGACGCGCTACACCGCCCTGCAGCAACGCCAGCTGCGGTTGCCGCGCTTCGATTGGCTGGCCAACTCGCGGATCGCTCAGGATTGTGGCGTGAGTGCAGAGCAGGCATTGCTGCAGGCCAACGCGGCGCCGCGTGGCCAGGCGGTGTTGCAGCCGTGGGCCGAAACCGTGGCGCTACGTGCTGGTGACGTGCTGGTGGATGCCACGGCCAGCGATGTGGTGGCCGATTGGCATGTGGAGTGGTTGGGGCGCGGCGTGCATGTGGTCACCGCCAACAAGCTGGGTCAGGGCACGGCGTTGTCGCGTGCGCAGGCGCTGCTTGCCGCCCGCCATGCCAGCGGTGCGCATTACGGCGACAGCGCCACCGTGGGCGCAGGCTTGCCGGTGTTGAGCAGCGTGCGCGCACTGGTGGCAGGTGGCGACCATATTCATTCGATCGAGGGCGTGCTGTCGGGATCGTTGGCATGGCTGTTTCATCGCTACGACGGCAGCGGCGCGTTTTCGCAATGCGTGCGTGAGGCAGTGGCAGCGGGGTACACCGAGCCGGATCCGCGGATCGATCTGTCCGGCGAGGATGTGCGGCGCAAGCTGTTGATCCTGGCGCGTGCGGCCGGTTGGCAGCTGGAGGCCGAACAGGTGCATGTTGAGTCGCTGGTGCCCACCGGCTTGGCCAGCGTGTCGATCGCTGAACTGGACGCGCGATTGGGCGCGCTGGATGCCGAGATGAGCGCGCGTTGGCAGCAAGCACGCGCAGCAGGGCGGTGTCTGCGCTTTGTAGGCCGCGTGGACGCGCATGGCGCAAGCGTGGGTCTGCGTGAGCTTGCGTTGGACCATCCCTTGGCCGGTGGCGCCGGCACCGACAACCGTGTCGCCATCAGCAGCGACCGTTATCGCGAGCAGCCGTTGTTGATCCAGGGCCCGGGTGCGGGTGCGGAGGTCACTGCGGCCGCGTTGCTGGACGATGTACTGCGGATCGTGGCTGGTTGATGTGGGGAGTGGGGTCGCGGACGTGCGGCATCTCTCGCAAGCGTGTCCGGGTTGTGTGCAGGCGTCTGGGGTGTTGGCGGTCGAGGACGAGAGAACGTCTGCGCGTTCTCTGCGTCTTGTCGCTTGACCGGCGTGTGTGCGGCTCCCAGCGCTGTAACGCGCCTCGTCGCTCGCAAGACGACGATTCAGTCACGACAAGCATCCGACCGATTCGATCCCGGTGGCCTGCAGCCGTCTTCTGCAGTAATCGTCTGACCAACGCTGCGCGATGGCCGCAACCGGGAGCAATCCGGCTGCGGTTCGCACAAGGCATTCACCCACGGCATCGGTCTGCCGCGCGCTGTGGCGGTTACGGCGTGAGCGCCTTCAACAGCGCGGCGTTGAAACGCGCCGGGTCCTGCACCTGCGGCGAGTGCCCCAGGTCTGCAAATTCGATCAAGGTCGCATTCGGAATGGCCGCAGCTGCCTGCTTGCCCAGTTTGGTGTAATCGCCGACGCGCGCCTTGACCTCTGGCGGGGCGGTGTCCTTGCCGATTGCGGTGCGGTCCTTGAGACCGATGAACAGCGTGGTCGGCACCGCCAACTTGGGCAGCTCATAGACGACCGGTTGGTTGAAGACCATGTCGTAGGTCAGGGCCTGATTCCAGGCGACCGCCTGTTTGCCGTCGCCCAGCGACATGCCTGCCTGCATGCGCGCCCAGCGTTCGAATTCGGGCTTCCATTGACCGGCGTAATACACGTCCATCTGGTACTTCTTGATACGGTCGAAGCTGATCTTGAGTTCGTTGTCGTACCAGGCATCCACGCTGCGCCACGGAATGCCGGCGGCCTTCCAGTCTTCCAGGCCGATCGGGTCGACCAGGGCGAGGTGTTCGGTGGCCTGCGGGTACATCAGCGCGTAGCGGATCGCGAGCATGCCGCCCATCGAATGGCCGACGACCACGGCGCGGTCGATCCCCAGCTTTTGCAGTAGCGCGTGTGTGTTGTCGGCGAGCTGCGCAAACGAGAACTGGTAGGCCGCCGGCTTGCTCGATTTGCAGAAGCCCACCTGATCCGGCGCGATCACGCGATAGCCGGCCTGGCTCAGGGCCGCGATGCTGGATTCCCAGGTGGCCGCGCAAAAATTCTTGCCATGCAGCAGCACGGCGGTGCGCCCGTTCGGCTTGCCGGTGGGGGCGACATCCAGATACGCCATTTCCAGCGCTTGCTGCTGCGACGTGAACGCGTAGGTCTTGACCGGGTAGGGGTAATCGAAGCCTTCCAGACGCGGGCCATAGCTGGCTTGCTGGGCCATCAGCGGGCCGCAGGCCAGGGTCAGTGCGAGTGCACAGGCGAGGTGTCGCATCGTGTTTCTCCATCCGGGATCCGTGCGGGAAGGCTACATGGCGCACCGTGGTGGAGGCGTGGATCCGGGCGTTGCCGCGGCAGTGCGCACGTTGTGGTGGAAGCCGCGGGTGCGTGCGGGTTGTCCTCATCCGCCCTTCGAGCAGCTTCGCGCGTGGCGGGATGGGCAGATGCCGTCTTGCTATTTTCGCTGCTGCGGTTTCAGCTAACTACAGACAGTGCGTGGTGTCTTGAGCCATGCGAACGAGGCGCGCGCTGTCGCTGGTCTTCTCAGGGCAAACTGACGTGCAGTGTGACTTTTCAAAAGAAGCGCAGGTGCGATTTAGCGCTGTTGTTCGCCAGACGCGCAGGGCGGCAGCGTGGTACGCAAGTGGGTGTCGCACTGCGTGGTCGAGATGCCGCTTTGCGCTGCGCGTCGGGCAGACGCGCGCGGACGCTGCGCTTGCTGCATCGTGCAGACCGACCACGCCTTGCGCTCACCGCGGCGCGGCTAGTCCCTGCATTTCGCTACGACGCACAAACGCATTCCAATGCTGGGCACAGACGCCGCATCAAAATGCTATCGGCAGACTCAGCACTCGATCACGTTCACCGCCAGGCCGCCGCGGCTGGTTTCCTTGTATTTGTCCTGCATGTCGCGGCCGGTGTCGCGCATGGTCTTGATGACCTTGTCCAGCGAGACCTTGTGCTTGCCGTCGCCGCGCATCGCCATACGGCTGGCGTTGATTGCCTTCACCGCGCCCATCGCATTGCGTTCGATGCACGGGATCTGCACCAAGCCACCGATCGGATCGCAGGTCAGGCCGAGGTTGTGTTCCATGCCGATTTCGGCGGCGTTTTCGATCTGGCCCGGGTTGCCGCCAAGTGCGGCAACCAGGCCGCCGGCTGCCATCGAACAGGCCACGCCCACTTCGCCCTGACAACCGACTTCGGCGCCGGAGATCGAGGCGTTTTCCTTGTACAAGATGCCGATGGCCGCTGCGGTGAGCAGGAAGTCGAAGATGCGTTGTTCGGACGCGCCGGCGCAAAAACGATCGAAGTAATGCAACACCGAGGGAATGATGCCGGCCGCGCCATTGGTCGGCGCGGTGACCACGCGGCCGCCGGCTGCGTTTTCTTCGTTGACCGCGAGTGCGTACAGGTTGACCCAATCCAGCGTGGTCAGTGGGTCGCGCATGGCCGCTTCGGGTTTGGATGAGAGCTCGCGATACAGTGCCGGCGCGCGACGCGACACGTTTAATCCACCGGGCAACGTGCCTTCCTGGCGGATACCGCGCTCCACGCAGGACTGCATCGCCACCCACAGTTCGCGCAGGCCGGCGCGGATTTCGTCTTCGCTGCGCCAGCTCTTTTCGTTTTCGAACATCAGCGCGGCGATGCTCAGACCGCTGCGTGCGCATTGGGCCAGCAGTTCGTCGCCACTGAGAAACGGATACGGCAGCGGCGTTTCGTCGGCCACGATGCGGTCGTCGGCGGCGTCGTCCTGATTGACCACAAATCCGCCGCCCACCGAGTAGTAATCGCGGGTAGCGATCACGCCTTCATCGGCATCGTAGGCAGTGAAGCGCATGCCGTTGGTGTGGTAAGGCAACTTCTGCCGCTTGTTCATCGGCAGGTCGCGCTTTTCGTCGAAGCCGATCTCGTGCTGCCCCATCAGTGTGATGCGCTTGCTGCTGCGGATACGATCGAGCGTGGCAGGAATGACGTCCGGGTCGATCAGGTTGGGGCGATGGCCTTCCAGCCCGAGCAGCAACGCCTTGTCGGTGCCGTGGCCGCGGCCGGTCAGCGCCAGCGAGCCGAACACCTCGGCGCGGATGCGCACCACATCCTGCAGGCGGCCGGCATCGAGCAACCAGCGATGCACGAAACGCTCGGCGGCGCGCATCGGCCCCACGGTGTGCGAGGAACTCGGACCGATGCCGATCTTGAACAGGTCGAACGTGCTGACAGCCATGGGTGCCGGAGAGGTGAGCGTAAAGGCGGCTATTCTAGTCGCTCGACGATTGCGGCACGGCTGCAGCGCAGCATGAGACCTGTTCGATGGCCCTGACCCTGTACCAGCGCGACGATTGCCACCTCTGCGACCTGGCGGTGGAAGTACTGGCGCAGGCACGTGCCGGCGAGTTCAGTAGCGTGTTTATCGACGACGATGTGGCGCTTGAGGCCGCTTATGGCTTACGTGTGCCGGTGTTGCGCGACGTGCACGGACGCGAGCTGGACTGGCCGTTCGATGGCGTGCGGTTGCGCGCGTGGTTGAACGCCGCTACACGCTGATGCGGCGTGTGCGCATGCGATACGCGCCAGCTTATTGATTTGGAGCGGCTGAAAACGACTTCACGCCGGTCTGGTGCGGAGCTGCGGGTCTGCGACTTGGCTGCAGGGTCCTTGCCCACCCACCCTCGCGGGACACGCTGCAAGTACGTCCTTGTAAGCTCTTACGCGGCATGCATGCCGCGTAAGGTCCCGCGAGGGTGGGCGGGCAGGGACCCGTCGAGAGTGTCGGGGTGCATGGCTTTAAAAAAAGCCACCGACTCACTCTCTGCTGCGGTGTCCTTGCCGATTGCGGGACCGGGTGGCGGCATGGATGCCGCCACCTAGCCTTACACGGGCGTACTCGCGGCGTGTCCCGCGAGCGGTGAGGGTACCGATCGCGCGACCGACTCGGCGTTTGACCTGGGCTTTTGACTGCATCTAGCAAGACGCGGCTAACACACGATTCTTGTCGGCCGACCGTCCAAGGTGTCAGCCGCATTGATTCAACGGCACCACTGGTCCTCGCACGGCACACCATCGTGGTCGCCGTCCATTGCGGTATTCGGGCAATGCTGCAGTACGTAAGTAGCTTCGGCGCAGGAACTCATCTGTGTGCAACGCGTGCGCCCGCCACAGCTGTATTGCGCGGTGGGCGCAGACGCGGGAGCGGTTGCTACGGACGGCGTTGGCGACGACGTTTGCTCCAATACCGGTGTCGGGGTGAACACATCGATCAAGTAATCGCGCTGCTGATAGGCAAACGCCCCGCAACCGAGCGCCAGCATCATGAGCAAGGCCTTGCCAAGCCCGATCTGCCCTTTTGCCGGCGGCGTGCGTGTCGTATTGCGTCGTGCAGGGGCGTTGTGTTTTGGCGCGTGCGTACCGGCACGCACGACCCGCACCGCGCGCGGGCGACCATCCGGACCCGGCTCGGTTTCGAAAGAGACCACTTCGCCGATACGTGGCGCCTCGGCGCTGCGCGCAAACGCAGAAATGTGCGCGAACACGTCATCGCCCGGTTGAGCAGGGGTGATGAAGCCGAAGCCGCGGTCGGTATTCCAGCGGGTCAACGTTCCATGTGTGCGCATTGGCGGCGTCCCTGAGTAGACGCCAAGTCTAGCTGTCGTGCGGTGTCATCCCGCATGCGGGCATAAAAAAGCGGCGGACCCGACGAGGTAGTCCGCCGCTCAGTGGCCGCGTCCGGTTGCGGCCTGTGGCCTTACTTCGCCTTCAACACGACCTTGGTGCTGATCGCGGTTTCGTTGGGGATGGTCTTGGTGTCGGCCCAGTCGCCACCGCCCACGCCGAAGTCCAGCCGCTTCACCAATGCCTTGCCGGCCAGCACGGGCTGCGCGCCCGGTGTCCAGGTGAATGTCAGCGTGACCGGCTTGTTGACGCCGCGCAGTTCCAGGGTGCCGTCGGCCGCGTACTGGTTGCCGCCGAGCGCACGGAACTTGTCGGCGCGATAGCGCGCGGTGGCGAACTTGGCGACGTTGAAAAAGTCCGGGCCTTGCAGGGTCGAATCGCGATCGTTATTGCCGCTGATCGCGCTGGCCAGCGGGATGCGCACATCGAGCTTGGCGGCGGCCAGATTGGCCGGATCGAAACTCAGCGTGGTGTCGAAACCGGGGAACTTGCCGGTGAATACTTCGCCGTCGTACTTGCTGGCGAACACCAGCGACGAGCCGGGCGCCTGGACGTAGTCGGCGGCCAGCACCGGCGCGGTGGCGAAGGTGGCGACCAGCGACGCGGCGACCAGCAGGGGAGAGGCGAACAACTTGGACGACATGGGAAATCCTTAGGGTTTGGAGGACAGCCAGCCGCGCGGCAACATCCGCGCCAGGGTGGCATCACGCTGGAAAATGTGGTGGTACAGCGCAGCGCCGGCGTGTGCCAGCACGACAGCGATCAACAGCCAGAAGCCCCACTCGTGGATGGCATGGGAGGTGGCGCGTAGCTGCTCGTCCGGGCCGCTGAGCTTGGGCACCGCGAACAGGCCGAACCAGCGGAACGGGCGCAAACCGCTGCTGGAGTCGTACAACCAGCCAGAAAGCGGCATGGCGAAGATCATTGCGTACAGCAGCCAGTGGGTCAGCCCGGCGATCCGTTCCTGCCAGCGCGGGGTGCCCGCCACCGGCGGCGGCGCGCCCGCATACAGACGCCAACCCAGCCGCGCGATCACCAGCGCCAGCACGGTCAGCCCCACCGATTTGTGCGCGGTATAGACCCAGAAGTATTTCGGTGTCTTGGGCAGCTCGCCCATGGTCAGACCGACGATGCCCAGCACCAGAATCAGCAAGGCGATCAGCCAATGCAGGGTCTGGCTGACACCGCCCCAGCGCTCGCTATTTTTCAGGCTCATGTTCCCGATTCCTGGCTTGCGGGCGCGTCAGTGGTGGCAGGTTCGGCTTGCGGTGGCGCTGCGTCGTCGTCGGCACGGCCTTCGCGCACGGCTTCGGCTTCAATGCGCAGTTCCACGCTGTCGCCGATCATCGATTTCCACGCATCGATGCCGAACTCCGCCCGACTCAGCGTGGCGGTTGCCGAGAACCCGACAGTGCGGCGAAACGGCGGCAGCGGATGGCGTTTGAGTGCGTTGAGGGTAACGTCCAAGGTCACCGGGCGGGTGACGCCGTGCAGGGTCAGGTTGCCGGTGACCTTGGCGTGGTTCTCGCCGCTGGCCTCCACGCGCGTGGAGACGAAATGCGCGTCGGGAAAGCGCTCGGCGTCGAGTAGGTTACGTGCCAGGGTGGCCTCGTTCCACTTGGCATCGCCCAGGTCGGCGCGGTGCAGCGGCACGGTCACGTCCAGCCGCGCGGCTGCCCAGTCGTCCGGGTCGAACACCAGGGTGCCGCTACTGCCCGACACGGTGCCCAATGCCTTGGAAAAGCCGGCATGTTCGACTGCAAACAACACGCGGGTGTGCACCTGATCCAGCGCATAGCGCACCGGTGCGGCGGAGGCGGCCAGGCTGGTCAATGCCAGAGCGGGAAGGAGCAACAGGCGGGCGAGGGGTGTCATGGGCGGATTCTAGACACATCCCGGCGCTGCGCGCGCGGCTTGCGCTTGCAACGATCCATTGCGAGCATGCCGGCTGGACGTGGAAAGGATTCCCGCATGCGCGGTCTGTTATTGGGGTTGCTCGTTGCGTTGATGGCGTTGGTGGCGTTGCCGGCCCTGGCCGAGGTGCCCGCCATCCCGCGCTTTCGCATCGTGGGTGCCGCCGAAGGGCTGCCCTCGACCATGATTACCGCAATCGCACAGGATCGTGCGGGCTATCTGTGGATGACCACCACCGATGGCCTGGTTCGGTATGACGGCGCCGAGTTCAAGGTATGGCGTAACGATCCGACCGATCGCTACTCGCTGCGCAGCAATAACCTGCAGGCGATGTATATCGACGACCAGGATCGCATCTGGCTGGCGCTGGCGGGTGCCGGGTTGACAATGCTGAGCGCCGATCGCAGCAAATTTACCGCCTATCTGCCCGACGACGTTCCCGCGCTGTCGTTGGGAGACATCTATGCCATTGCCGGCCGCGGCGATGAGATCTGGCTCGGCATGTCGACCGGGAATGTCTTGCGCCTGGATGCCAAGGGAAATTTCAGCTCACTCGATCTGTCCAAGATGGAAGACCCACTAGACCCCAATCCGGTCTATGCCCTGGCCCTGGACGACCGTGAGCGCATGTGGATCGGGACGCTCGGCGGTTTGGCGTACTACGACGGGCTGGCCTTGCACCGCGTGCGACCGGATGGCGATGCCGGCGGCATCAATGCGCTGCAGTGGGTAGGGCAACGGTTGTGGAGCTCCTCGGACACCGGGTTGCGCTACATGGATTCCTCCGGTGGCTGGCATACGCCGACCTGGGCCTCGATGTTTGCGACAGGCAATCGGGTCTGGACGGTGGCCGATGCCGGAGATGGCGAATTCTGGCTCGGCACCGAGCAGGGGTTATGGCACACCCGCGCCGGTCATCCACCGACGCCGGTCAACAACGGGGATGAACCGTTGGTCTCCAATCGTCATGTCACCACCATCTGGCGAAGTCCGCATAGAGGGATCTGGGTGCCCCTGCATGGCCGTGGGCTTGCCTACCTGCGCGAGGACTGGCATCGGACGGCAGCTTTCAAGCAGGTCAACGATCAAGGCAAAGGCATCTCTTGCAGTCTTGCATTGGCCAATCGCTCTGGTGGTCTGTGGCAATTCGACAGCAGTGGCAGGTTGCTGCGCTACGACACGTCGTCTGGTGCCTTGGTGCAGACCGGAATCCAGCATCCGGATTTGCGTGAGATGGCAATCACCTCCGCACTGGAAGACAGTCGCGGGCAGCTCTGGCTTGGTAACGGACGGCACGCACTGTCGCGTCTGGATCTGACCACTGGTGGGCTGACCCATTTCACCGGGGATGGACCCGACGAGGCGGTGTTCTGGATCGGGGAGCCGGGCGATGGCACCGTGTGGACAGCGTTCGAGCAAGTGATCCAGCGACGCGACCTCGTCAGCGGGCGCGTCCTGGAGACGATCTCCCCAAACGATCTGCATGGCCTGAAGGAGTTGCCGTACTACCAGATCAGCCTGGGGCCGGATGGGCGTGTGTGGATCAGCGGTACTGGCGGAGTGTATGCCTGGCATGCCGACACCCATCGATTCATGCTGGTGCCGGGGCTGGATGTCAACTTTATCCAGCGCTTTGTCGTCAAGGATCGCAATCGCATCTGGCTTTACCGCCCCGGTAGCATCGAGCACTGGGAGCAACGTAATGGTGTCTGGAAACGGGGAAGCCGCATTCGCGCTGCCGAAGGATTTCCTGCCATGGATGCCTACGGTCTTGAGCTGGATGCGCTTGGGCGTGTGTGGATGTCCGGCCCGCGTGGCCTATGGCGTATCGACCCCCGCACAACCCCTGCCAAAATCCGCAGTTTCAGTGCACGTGACGGGTTGACCAGCCAGGAGTTCAGTCGCCGCTGTCTGCTGATGTCCAACAACGGTGTGTTGGTGGGCGGGACCGCCGACGGGTTCACGCTGCTGATCGATACCAATGCGCCGGATGTTCCCTCGTTTACCCCGCAGATGCGACTGGAAGCAGTGAGTGTCCAGCAAGGCGATCGACGTCGCGCATTGCCGATCGGCGGTGGTTTTTCGCTGGTACCGAGCGATCGTCAGTTGCGCATCAATATGCGGCTGCTGTCTTTCATCGACCCGATGGCGAACCGGTACCGCACGCGATTGAACGGCTTCGACACCGATTGGGTCGAGCATGGGGCTGCGGGGATGCGCGAGTTTTCATCGTTGCCGCCGGGCAATTATGTGCTTGAGATGCAGGGTGTCGATCCACTTGGCAATGCATCGCAGGTGCAATCGTTGCAGTTCTCGGTGCTGCCACCCTGGTGGCGCAGCGATATCGGTATTGCAGTGATCTGCATGCTCGGCCTGCTGCTCAGTGCACTGCTTGCCGCGGCCTACCGGCATCGCGTGCGCATGCGGGCGCAGTGGCAGCTGGCCCAGCACAAGCGCGAGTTGGCAGAGCAGGCGTCGTTGGCCAAGACACGCTTTCTGGCGACCTTGGGGCATGAGGTGCGCACACCGATGACCGGTGTGCTGGGGATGAGCGAGCTGTTGTTGCAGACACCGCTGGATGCGCGCCAGCAGGGCTACGCCGGCGCGATCCAGTCGGCCGGCAAGCACTTGCTGCGACTGGTCAACGATGCCCTGGATCTGGCGCGGATCGAAGCCGGCAAGCTGCCGCTGGACAATCGCGATTTCGATCTTCGCCTGTTGATCGGGCAAGTGGTCGAACTGGTTCGTCCCAGTGCCGAGCAGAAGCAACTGGCGTTCGCGTGCGAACTGGATGACGCGCTGCCGCCGGCACTGCATGGCGATGCCAGCCGGGTGCAGCAGATTCTGCTCAATCTGCTGTTCAATGCGGTCAAGTTCACCGAGCGCGGCGGCGTGCAATTGCGCGTCTCGGCGTTGCCGCAGAGCCCGACGCAAGGCATCCGGGTGGAGGTGCGCGACACCGGCCCCGGCATGAGCGCCGAGCAACGTGGGCGCCTGTTCCAGCGCTTCGAACAGGCCGAAGGCGTACTGACCCTGGCCCGGCATGGCGGCAGTGGGCTGGGCCTGGCGATCTGCCGTGAGCTTGCTGCGGCGATGGGCGGCGTGGTGAGCGTGGACAGCGAATTGGGGCAGGGCGCGTGCTTCGTGGTGGAGCTGCCGCTGCGTTGGGTGGCGACGTTGCCTGCGGCGGCACCGGCTCCAGCACGCGCGGTCGCTGCCCGGGATCAGGCACCGCTGCAGTTGCTGCTGGTGGAAGACGACCCGACCGTGGCGCAGGTGATCGTGGGGTTGCTGCAGACGCGCGGGCACCAGGTCACCCATGTCTTGCATGGGTTGGCCGCCTTGGCCGAGGTGAGCACGCGGAGCTTCGACGCCGGATTATGCGATCTGGATCTGCCTGGCCTGGACGGTGCCGCGCTGGTGGCGCAACTGCGCGCGCGCGGGGTGCGCTTCCCGATCGTGGCGGTGACCGCGCGGGCCGACGCCGATGCCGAGCCGCAGGCGATGGCGGCTGGCTGCAATGGTTTCCTGCGCAAGCCGGTCACCGGTGAGCTGCTGGCGAACGCCCTGGCAAGGGCGCTTGCCGACGCTGCCGACTCGCCGGACGACAGCGCCGCCGACTAGGGGCAAGTGTGCTGGAGCGGGTAAAGTGCAGTCCGGCCGGGGAGTGCGCGCGATCGCGCAAGTGGCCGCGACAAGGACGACCATGAAGACGCTAGTGCGGTGTTTGCTGGCATCCATGCTGCTGCTGTTTGGCATGGATGCGGTGGCAGTCAATCAAATCGAGACGCCGCGGATGCGCCGGTTCGGGCCTGCCGAAGGTCTGCCTTCGCGCATGGTGCTGGCAATGGCGCAGGATCGGCAGGGCTATGTCTGGGCGGCGACCAGCGACGGCCTGGCGCGTCATGACGGTATCGGCCTGGAGGTGTGGCAGCACGACCCGCACAATGCCCGCTCGATTCCCGGCAACGAGGTGGAAACGCTGCTGGTCGACGATCGCGACCGGGTGTGGTTGGGCGTCAACGGCTCGCCAGTGAGCATGCTGGATGCGGACCGTGCGGCATTCACGACTTTTCCGGACGTTGCGCAAGCCTGTGTCGGGCAGGTCTGGGCGCTGGCGCAGGCGCAGGGTGCGCTGTGGATCGGCAGCAGCGGCGGTGGCCTGTGCCGTCGTGAGGAAAATGGCCGCATCACCGTCTTCCGTGCCACGCCCGACGCAGTGGACGGGCTGCCCAGCGACACCATCATGAGCATGCTCACCGATGCACACGGCCGCTTGTGGATCGGTACCGCGGGCGGGTTGGTGATGCGCGACGGCGAGCGCTTCGTACGCGTCGCACCCGACCGCCTGAGCGCGACTGTCTTCAAGCTCAGCAAGGATCCGGACGGCACGCTGTGGGTGGGAAGCGGCAGGGGCTTGTATCGGGTGACACCGGCCGGTGTGTTCGAACCCGCACCCTGGGAAGGAGCTTCCAGCGTGCGTGCCGGCAGCGTGGTGCACGACGTGCATGGTGGTTACTGGATGGGTGCGGCCGATGGGTTTTTTCGCGTTGCGCCGGGCGAGACCAAACTGCGCGTCATGGAAGGCGATCGGGGCAGCGGCTTTCTCACCGCCCACAGCGGCGTGCTCGATGTGATGCAGGACCGCCAGGGCGGGCTGTGGTTGGGGCTGATTTCGCAGGGGTTGGCCTATCTGCCGCCGGACTGGCGGCGTTTCTCCACGATCCTGCAGGCGCAGGGCAAGCCGCTGGAAAGTATGTACCTGATGAACGCGGCCGCTGACGGCGACAGCTTCCTGGTGACGACCGGCGAAGGGGTGTATCGCGTCGGCGATCAAGGCGAGATCGTCCCTGTGCTGCATAGCGATGTGCTGGGAGGCGGCAGCGTGCAGTCGGTGCTGCCGGCCGGCGACGGCAGCCTGTGGGTGGCGCTGCAGAACGGCGTGACCCGCTATCAGCCCAAGACCGGAGAAAAACACCCACTGGCAATGCAGATCGACACCTCCGACGCGCATCGCGTGGAGCTGATGACGCCGGGCATCGATGGTGAGTTCTGGTTGTCGATCGTCGAAGGCGGCGTGCAGCGGCGTGCGGCCGATGGCCGCCTGCTGGCCACCTTTCGCTTCGGTACCGACCTCAGCGAAGTGGGTGACATGGTGCAGCAACTGCTGGTCCGTCCGGATGGCTCGGCATGGGTGGCCGCCGGTGACGGGCTGTGGGTCTGGCAGGGCGAGCGCTTTCGCAAGGTGATCGGCGGCGCCGGCGCTGCGTCTGAAGTCTATGCGTTGGCGTTCGTGTCGCCGCGCGAGTTCTGGGCCGGGCGGCCTGGGGCGATCGAGCGCTACCGCTGGGATGGCCGGCAGGCACATCTGCTGGAGCGGGTGGGACATGCGCAAGGCATGCCTTCCACCGAGGTTCGCGGCCTGGCGTTGGGCGGCACCGACACCGTCTGGGCGACCACCTCGCGCGGCCTGTACGCCTACCGGCGCGGGCAGCCGCAGGTGCGCATGTTCGGGCAGCGCGACGGCCTGCCGGACAGCGAATTCTCGATGCGCCCACCGGTGACCGGACCCGGCGGGCAGGTGTTGGCATTGACCACCAGCGGCATCGTGTTGTTCGACCCTGCGCAGCCATTCGCGCCGGCACCGGTGGCGCGGCTGGTGATTGAATCGGTGCAGGTCCGCCGCAACGATGCCGAGCGTCCGCAGGCACTGCCGCACAAGGGGACGATCGTGCTGCAGGCACGCGATCGCGATCTGCGCATCAGCGCGCGGTTGTTGTCGTTCGTCGATCCTGCCTCGGCGCGCTATCGCTACCGTGTGGAGGGTTACGACGCGGGGTGGGTGGAGCAGGGCGCTACCGGCGAGCGCGTGATGTCGCGGCTGCCGCCCGGCGACTACCGCATCGACGTGCAGGCGCGTGCCGGCGACGGCGACTGGATCGCCGCACCGTCCCTGCACCTGCAGGTGCGTCCGCCGTGGTGGCTGAGTACGCCAGCGCAACTGGTTGCGGTGCTGCTGGGCGTACTGCTGGTTTGCATGGGCGTGTGGGGCTGGCGGCGACGCGTGCGGCGCCAGCAGGAGTGGGTGCTGGCGCAGCAGCGCCAGCAACTTGCCGAGCAGGCTTCGATCGCCAAGTCGCACTTTCTGGCCACGCTGGGGCATGAGGTGCGTACGCCGATGACCGGTGTGCTGGGCATGAGCGAGCTGCTGCTGGCCACCCCGCTGGATGCGAAACAGCGCAGCCATGTCGATGCGATCCGCAAGGCCGGTGCGCATCTGCTACGGCTGGTCAACGATGCGCTGGATCTGGCACGGATCGAAGCGGGCAAACTGGAATTGGTGCAGCAGCCGTTCGATCCATCGCAGCTGACCCAGGAACTGGCCGACTTCATGCAGCCCATCGTCGAGGCGCGCGGGCTGCGGTTTCATTACCGCAATCAGCTGCCCGCCAATCTGTCGGTGATGGGCGACGCCACGCGCGTGCGGCAGATCCTGATCAATCTGCTCGGCAATGCGATCAAGTTCGCCGAGCGCGGTGAAGTGGGGCTCTCCGTCAGCCGGCATGGCGACTGCCTGCGCTTCAAGGTGCGCGATTCCGGCCCCGGCATCGGGCCCGAGCAACAGAAGCATCTGTTTCAACGCTTCGAACAGGGCGAAGGCGCGCGTACCAGCTCGCGCTATGGCGGCAGTGGGTTGGGGCTGGCGATCTGCCAGGAGCTCACGGTGGCGATGAAGGGCCAGATCCGTGTCCGCAGCCGACTCGGCGTCGGGACCCAGTTCACTGTGGACCTGCCGTTGCCCATCGATCGGTCGGCCCCGCGCAGTGCTGCGGGCGAAACACGCACGCTGGCCGGCGCGCCGCTGCGCATCCTGCTGGTGGAAGACGACCCCACCGTGGCCGAAGTGATCAGCGGGCTGTTGATCGGGCGCGGCCATCGCGTGGTGCATGCCGCACACGGTCTGGCGGCACTGTCCGAAGCGGTCGATGGCGGCTTCGATGTCGCGTTGCTGGACCTGGATCTGCCGGGCCTGGACGGCTTTGCGCTGGCCTCGCAACTGCGCCGGCTCGGTCACGGCTTCCCGTTGCTGGCGGTCACCGCACGCGCCGATGGCGATGCCGAACGCCAGGCGCAGATCGCCGGTTTCGACGGATTCCTGCGCAAACCGGTGACAGCGGACATGTTGATCGAGGCGATTGCGGCGGCATGCGAGTTTGCACGTAC
The DNA here is from genome assembly GCF_979258225.1 of Xanthomonas sp. AC360. Taxonomy (NCBI): domain Bacteria; kingdom Pseudomonadati; phylum Pseudomonadota; class Gammaproteobacteria; order Lysobacterales; family Lysobacteraceae; genus Xanthomonas; species Xanthomonas sp. AC360. The sequence goes on along the minus strand of NZ_OZ409846.1, from coordinate 4,949,861 downwards.
TCGCGCAAAGAGGTTGGCTGGAGTGGTGTTTGGAGGGGAGGCCTAAGATGCTCGCGCTTGCCCCAGCACGATGTGGCCCGCACTATGCAACAACTTGTAGCGAAAAATTCATGTCCCACCTACATCCGTACCCCTCTCGCTGTCAGCGTCTTGTCAGGCTGCTGTTCTGCCTGCTGATAGCAGTGTGGTTTGCGCCTGCCTATTCAAGTGTTCCGCTCACTCCAATTCCAATTCAACTGACGGTAGCAGACGGCCTGCCTTCTAACACAGTTACCGACTTTGCAGAGGATAGGCAGGGCTATCTGTGGATCGCTAGTAACGACGGCCTAGCAAGGTTTGATGGCCGTAACTATCGCATCTGGCGAATGGAGGAAGGATTAGCTAGTAATAACGTGTGGTCTGTCTGCATCGATGATGATGATCAAGTATGGATCGGCCTAGACAATGGCGGAGCGGGTGTCTTGAGCTCCAATCAGCGCACTTTCAAGCATTTGGAGGATAAGCGTTTTCCGGAGTTTGGCGAGACCACGGTTTGGGCTGTCGCCGCGTTAGATCGCGATATTTGGTTTGGGACATCAAAGAGTGGTTTGTATCGACGGCGTCTAGACGGAAGTATGCAGCGATTTAAAACAGTAGCAGGCGATTCATCCAGTCTACCGTCCGACTCGGTCAATGCACTCAAGGTTACTCCAGACGGCAATCTATGGATTGGTACCAGCGCTGGGCTTGCACGATGGAACGGTAAAAACTTTGATCGCTTAGCCTTGCCAGGGGCCACGCAAAGTGTAAATAGCCTGCGTTTAGAGCGCGATGGGACACTTTGGGTTAGCGACAAAAACAAAGGATTTTTTAAAATTTCTCTCAATGGTCACTTTGTTGAGCAGCCTTGGAGAGACACCTCTCGGGCGCAGCAGGTGATAGGTATGCTCTTGCGTGATCGCAAAGGGCGTTACTGGCTGGATACGATGTCTGGTTTAGGTGTGTCCGACGGTTTTCAAGTAAGTGATGTCCCAATATATAGCCTCTCCGCGCACGGGATAGTGAAGCCTAATTGGGCGGTAACCTATGAAGATAGGGACGGAGGAGTTTGGTTTGCTAGCTTGAACGGGGGGCTTTGGCACCTGCCGCCAGGCTGGGATACTTTTTCAGTGCTGTCATATCACGCCGAAGATCCTCAATCAATTTCTAACCCATCCGTACGAGTCGCCGCACCCTCTAAGTCTGGTGGTGTTTGGATATCAGGGAGTCGTGGTGTACTGGAGCGACTGGACCCAGCGACTGGTCGACTCGAGCGACATGGCCGCGCAATAAGCGATGTGAGTTGGCCTAGCATCATTGCTGAAAGTCCCAAAGGGTTTTTGTGGGTAGGTGCCGAAGAATGGCTGGTTCGCTATGACCCGCAGACAAGGAAGATCTCGCGCTTGCCGCTCTCGGACGATTCCACATCACCGATCTATTCGGATAGTTCAGATCGCATTGCATTTGATGCGCAGGGGCAGATATGGATTTCATTGCTTAAGTCCGGCATCCAGGTTCGGAACGGAGATGGTCGTTTGGTTCGCAGTATTCCTTACGGTAGCCATGGTCTGGACACATCCAGTATCCGGGATCTGCGCGAGGGTCCAGATGGCCAGATCTGGCTAGCGAACAGTACCGGCCTCCTGCGGTGGGACCCGCGCGAGGATCGCTTCAAGACTGTGCTCGGGGCGCCAGCCTTACCGAGTTATGTGTTTCGCTTTGGTGAGGCCGGCATTGTCTGGATCGGGTTTGTTGGAGAGTTGAGACGCTATCTTTGGGATGGAAGCCAACTTAAACATCTGGACACTGTAGACAAGAACCAGGAGTTCCCGAAGGTAGCGCCGAATGGATTGGTGATCGATTCGGGAGGTGTAGCTTGGGTTTCTAGTGCACGCGGACTGATTAGAGTTGATCCCGGCAGTAAGATGGTGAGGGTCTATGAAGTGCACGATGGGCTTCCTAATCAGCAATTTCAGGAAAATACGCTAGTCCAGGCAGCAAGTGGACAGATCCTTGGCGGTACGCCCGACGGGTTGGTGGTGTTCGATCCAGCAACGATGCGCCCTAACTTACGCCGCCCTCGTATTTTGATTGAGCGCGTAGGTCTGCGACGTGGTGAGAAGGGGTTGGATGTAACTGGCGTGGAGCCTTTGCAGATCCAAGACGGAGATCGGGATCTGCACATCGTGGCGCGCATGCCTACGTTCGCTAATCCTCAATCCAACAGTTACCGCTTCCGTCTGAGCGGCTATGACCCGGACTGGATCGATGTCGGCCCCAGCGGCGAGCGGCTGTTTTCACGTTTGCCGCCTGGTCACTACACTCTGGAAGTCCAGGGGCGTACTGCGGACGGGATTTGGTCGGCCAGCCAGAAGCTGGGATTCCAAGTGCTCCCGCCGTGGTGGCTTGCACCATGGGGAGTGATATTGCTTGGCTTCATCGCAGTCTGCATGATTGTTGCAGCGGTGTTGTTGTATCGCCGGCGATTGCGCCGGTTGAATGCCTGGCAGTTGGCGGTGCACAAGCAGGAGTTGGCCGAGCAGGCATCGCTGGCCAAGACTCTCTTTCTGGCCACGCTGGGGCATGAAGTGCGTACGCCGATGACCGGTGTGATGGGCATGAGCGAGCTGTTGCTCAAGACGCAACTGGATCACCGGCAACGCAGCTACACCGAATCCATCCGTCGTGCCGGTGCGCACCTGTTGCGGTTGGTCAACGATGCGCTGGACCTGGCGCGCATCGAATCCGGGCGCCTCGAGCTGGATCAGCAGCCGTTCTCGTTGCGTCAGCTGGTGGCCGAGGTCGAGGCGTTGATGGCGCCGCTCGCACAGGAGCGTGGCTTGCGTTTCAGCCTGGAAGTGGGCCTGCTCGGGGACATCACCGCCAGCGGCGACCCTACCCGGATTCGGCAGATTCTGCTCAATCTGCTCAGCAACGCGATCAAGTTCACCGAGCGCGGTGTGGTCGGTTTGAAGTTGACCACGCTGGGGTCGTATCAGGGCCTGCGGTTCGAAGTCGCCGATACCGGACCGGGCATCAACGCCGACCAGAAAGCGCGATTGTTCCAACGGTTCGAGCAGGGCGATGGCGCCAAGACCACCTCGCGCTACGGCGGTAGCGGTCTGGGTCTTGCGATTTGCCAGGAGCTGGCCCTTGCGATGGGCGGGCATATCGAGGTGATCAGCCGGCTTGGCTCCGGTACGCGATTTGTCGTGGACTTGCCGCTGCGTTGGGTCACCTCCAACGCAGCGCTGAGCGGTGAGGTGACGCGTGCCAGCGCGGTGATCGCGCCGCAGCGCATCCTGCTGGTAGAAGACGACCCGACCATCGCCGAGGTCATCATCGGCCTGCTGCGCTCGCAGGGGCATTCAATGGTGCATGCACCGCACGGCCTGGCCGCATTGACCGAGGCCGCCGACAACACGTTCGACCTGGCGCTGCTGGATCTGGATCTGCCCGGCCTGGACGGGTTCGCACTCGCGCGGCAATTGCGCGTGTTCGGTTACGAGATGCCGCTGATTGCGGTGACCGCACGTTCCGATGAAGCCGCCGAACCAACCGCCAAGGAAGCAGGCTTCGACAGTTTCCTGCGCAAGCCGCTGACCGGCGACATGCTGGCTGACACCATCGCCGATGCGTTGCGACGGGTCCGTCCGCGCGAAGACATCTAAAAAAACCGCCGCATCACTGGCGACACCTGTGCCATGCGCGGCCTGCGCCCCGCGTTTCAACGCGTCCGCGCGAAGCCGTTGTGCCGATTACTCGGCCACCGCTTCCACGTCCTTGGGATGCGGCCGTGTGTCGGCCAGCTGCCAGAAGATCAGCGTCGACGTCAGGGTGATGCCGCCCACGCACAGGAAGGTGGCATGCAGTGCCGCAGTGGCGCCGTGCGTATCGCCCAGATGGGTGTTGAAGGCGGCCAGCAGGCTGCCGGCGGCGGCGGCGCCGAAGCCGGTGGCCAACATCATCACCATCGACAACAGGCTATTGCCCGGGCTGGCCTGATCGCGATCCAGGTCGCGCAAGGTGACGGTATTCATGACGGTAAATTGCAGCGAATTGACACCGCCGAAACAGGCTAGCTGCAGCAGCCGTAACCACAGCGGTTGGCCCACATCGACCAGTGCGAAGCTGGCCATCGCCAGCCCCACCAGCACGGTATTGATCATCAAGGTGTTGCGATAGCCGAAGCGTCCGACCAGCGTTACCGCCGCGCGTTTTGCCGCCATGCCGGCCAGCGCCACCGGCACCATCATCAGCCCGGCATTCATCGGGCTCATCTCCAGGCCCACCTGCAGCAGCAACGGAATCAAGAACGGCATCGAGCCACTGCCGACCCGCGCAAACAAGTTGCCCAGAATGCCGATGCGATAACTCGCCACCTTGAACAGCGCCAACGGGAACAGCGCGTTACCGGTATTGCCGGCATGCAGCCAATAGCCGGCCAATGCAGCCAGCCCGCCGATCGCCAGCAACATCACAAACGCATGCCGCAGCCCGAGTTCGGAAATGCCATCCAGCGCCAGCGATAGCGCCACCATGCCGAACGCGAGCATCAGATAGCCGACCAGATCGAAGCGCCTGCGTGCATCGCCGTAGTGGTCCGGCATGATCTTCAGTGCGGCGATAAAACCGATGACGCCGATCGGCAGGTTGATCAAAAACACCCAGTGCCAGGACGCTACTTCCACCAGCCAACCGCCCAAGGTCGGGCCGATCAGCGGGCCGATCAGCGCCGGAATGGCGATAAAACTCATGGCGCGCAGGAAGTCCTCGCGCGCCACCGTCTTGAGCACCGCCAGCCGGCCCACCGGCAACAACATCGCACCGCCGATGCCTTGCACGATGCGCGCGCCCACCAGCTGCGGCAGCTGTTGCGCTGCTGCGCACAGCAACGAGCCCAGCGTGAACACGATGATTGCGGCCAGAAAGGTACGCCGTGTCCCGATGCGATCCGCGATCCAGCCCGATGCCGGGATGAACATCGCTACCGCCAGCGCGTAGCTGAAAACCACCGACTGCATCTGTAGCGGGCTCTCGTGCAGGCTGCGCGCCATCGACGGCAATGCCGTATTGACGATGGTCGCATCCAGCATCTGCATGAAGATCGCCAGCGATACCAGCCACAACAGCGGCTTGATGGTGGCGTAGCCACGCAGGATGGGGGCGGGCTGGGACATGGGGATCGCCATCGGAAGGACTGCGCATTGTCTCAGCGCCGTTGTGCAGAAAGTCGCAACGGTGTGAGCATCTGATCAGAACGTGCATGTCCTGCGGACTGCACAGTGAAGGGTCGCCCGAGGTGTTGCCGAGCTGCTTGCAGGGGGGCGGTCGATTCCGATGCCCCAGTCTGCACCGTGGCGGACGCCTTGCGACCCAGCGCTGCGTCACTGCTCCCGATGCCTTGCATGGCGCACTGCATCGCAGTGTCTTGGCATCAGCGTATCCGCTAACGCCGCCCGCTTGCTCGGCGCAATGCGGGCTCGTTTGCACGAGTGGTTGCTGGAGATCTTCGCAGCACGCCATCGCCATGCCGGCAACGAATGAGACGAGCCTCACCCAATGGACGATAGGGGCAGCCACATGCCACGAATGGTCGGGACAGGCACCAGGCAGCGTGTTAATGCCCAATATGGCTTTGCAACAAGCGTCTGATTCGCTGGCGACTACTTGGTGCCTCCAACGGGTCCAGCCAACGCAAGCGAGGTTCATCCCACAGTGCGATGGATCGATCGAGCGGGACACGCGGGGAGCATTGGATTATCGCGAAAAGCCGAGTCGTTTCTTGGAGCGTTGCCGACGGTCTGGTCAGGGATGGCGCGACTTGGGTATGGCCGCCTTCTGAGCGCGCCAGTATCGAGTCGGACTATCAATGAAAAAGCAGGTCTTTGATGTATTACGGCGCGCCTATCTTCCGGGCGATCCCCTGGCAACAATGCTCGGAAAAATCGCCGCGGAACTGGCGCAGAGCGAACTCTTGAACGATGCGACATGCGCGTTTTTCGGGGTGGAGGGCAGCGATGCGCCGGCTCCGGATCTGACGAACGGGCAGACGACGATCACCCATGATTTTCCTGTCCAGCATGCCCATCATGTTCTCGGCACACTGAGAGTGACGCCGGCCCAGGGCGGTATGACCACGCAGGCGATGACGTTGTGCCAGCGAATCGCCACCTGTTGTGCCTATCTGATCAAGCGTGATGCCGCGCGGGCCTGGGCGGAAGATCGATTCGATCGGTCGTTGTTTGTGGCAGGCGTGTGCGAACAGGTCTGGATGGTCGATGCGTTCGTCGAGCGTGCCGCAGGCAGTCGCTTGCCGGTCATCGTGCGTGGTGGGTTCGGCACCGAGAAAGAGGAAGTGGCCGTCTTGCTGCATGCAACGGGGCCCTGGCGAGATGGGCCATTCGTCGCGGTGGATTGCGACGATGCGGATGGCGACCCGTCGGCCTGGTTCGAGCGCGCGGCCGGCGGAACGCTGTACTTGCAAGGGGTGGATGAGCTCGACGCAGCGCTGCAGCGTCAGTTGTCGCGGTGTCTTCGGGGGCGGCACGGCAGCTGGTCCGCCTCGGGTGCCGATATTTTCACCCGAGTGATCGCGTCCACCACTGCCGATCTGTCGCAGCGCGTGCGCGCGGGGCAATTCTCGCGTGCGCTGTTGTCGCAACTCGATGTGCTGTCGATCGAGCTTGCCGCGTTGTGTGAGCGGTTGCCGGACATCGCGTTTCATCTCGAGCGCGTGCTGGAGCGGCACGGCTTCGATTCCCGGCAATGGGTGACTGACACACTGATGGATGCCGTGACACAGTATCCATGGCCCGAAAACCTGCTGGAACTGGAGCGGGTGGTGCTGCGCCTGGCGGTCATGACCGCAGGCAGGCCGATCCAGCTCGCCGATCTCCAGCAACATGCACCTCGCCTGGCCGCAAGCCTGCTGCAAGGGCAACAGCGTGTCGCGGGCTCAGTGCCATCGCAGCCGGACGATGGTCCGCTCGCGCCCACGCTACCGGCAGCGCCTGTCGATTGGATCGATGGTCTTCCGCACCGTCCAGGTCAACGCCTCGCCACCTTGCATGACGCCCTGCGGCGGGCCCTGGTCTATCTCGGCGCGCATTACGCCGAGCCGCTGACCCTGGGCGATCTGGCGCGACAGGCGCACGTCAGCCAGTCACATCTGGGTTTTCTGTTCCGCGAGGAGCTGGGCACCACGTTCAAGCCGCTGCTGCAGCAGCTTCGTATTGAGAAGGCCAAGGATCTGCTGCAGCGCGAGCAGAAACTGCGTGTGACCGAAGTGGCGCTGAAGGTCGGCTTCGGCGACTTGAGTCATTTCGAAAAGAGTTTTCGACGGCTGGTGGGTGTCAGTCCACGCGCGTTTCGCAACGCGCGTGGACAAGGAGATGTGACTACGGTTTAAGCCTGAGGTAATAGGGTTTTGATGGCATCGTGCTGTTTGGACAGCCGTTCACGCAGCACGAACTCGTCGACCAGCGCCGCAGCCGCCTTGCGCTGGCCGTCGATATCCAGCAGCGCTGCGTAAGCGCTGCCTTGACCGGCTGGGCCAGAGTGGAACGGCGCCTGCGCGTCCGTGGCAGTAGTGAGGGTCAAGAACGCCAGTACGATTTTTTCGAACGGTGGCTGTTTGGCATTGATGAACACCACCAGTGTGCATTCGTAGCTGATGCCTCCCACGCGCGGCGTGTTGTGCGGTTGGGCCAGAACCTGGACGTCCTCGCCAAGCCACTGTCCTACGGCGTGCTCGAATGCAGCAATGTCCAGTGCCTGCAGCTGTTTGTAGCTGACCCGTGCCACCGCTGCCATGTCCACGCCGGAAAAGCGCAGCTGATCGACAGCCAGATAGGGGCTTTGTGCGAGGGTGCTCATCAACAGCAGATCGTCGCTGAAGGCGGCCGAGAGCAGGACCGGCGCGGTAAACGCATCCGACAGCAACGTGAGCAGGGTGCCGGTGCCGTGGCGTGCGGCAAGAATGCGCGCGCGCGTTGCGTCGGTCGGCTGTCCATTGGCATAGTCCGGCGCCGCCTGCGTGGTGCGTGCGCGCACCGAGGCCATCAACGCGTTGACCAGCGTGGCGGCATCGTCGCCTAACACGCCTACGTGTCTGCCAGCCATCCCGGCGAGCACGCCCTGAAAATGCGGCAGCTGAGCGGCGGATGCGTACCAGGCGTGAATTGCGGCGACGCGCTCGCGGCGCTTTGCTTCCTTGTGCGCACCGAGTGCCAACGGATCGCTGGCGATCTCGCACAACATCAGCAGGTTCTCGCGCAGATGGTAGTCCAGATCCGGCAGCGGCAATTGCCAGCGTTCCTGTTGGCCAGCAGCGGTGGCGATGGTCAGGTGCCCATTGCCTATTTCCGACCAGATTGCGATTGCCTCGATCGTATCGCGGCGTGGCACGCTGACATCGATCAGTTCCATCAGGATGCCGCGTGGACTGGCCGGCTGCGAAACGATGTGGTCGGGGTAGCCTTCGATCAGCGTGGCGTGCCAGGTGTAGCCCAGTCGATAGAGAACAAAGGGCTTGATCCCATCGTTCAGCACGATACCCGGTGGGGAGGGCATATCGCGCTCGCCGAGTTTGGCGATTTCCACACCGGTGTAGGCAGACAAGCCGGTGCGGTCGCGGTCGAAGACACGGCGAAAGGTTTGCGGCTCGTCGCACTTGAGCAAACACCCCACGTCGGTCGTATGCGGAGGCCATTGGGCACGTGGAATGGGGTAGACCTGCTGTGCCAACGGCGACGCGTTAGGCGCAAGCAGGCTGAGCTCGAACGCGATGAGCACGCCGGCCTTTTTCATTTCATCGACGACGATGTCTTCGATCTCTGCATGCAGCGCATCCTGCACGGAGCCGGGAAGCCAGGGGTCGATCGCTACCTGCGTGTCCCAGTCCGAGCTACCCGAGTCGAACAGGTGCTGGTCTTGTCCCTGCAGCAGATCCATGCAGGCGGTGAACGCGTTGCCGCCCTTGATGTAAAAACGGGCCAGCGGTTGGTCGGCGCGCAGCATGAAACGTTCGCGTAACTCGATGCACAGACTCGCGATCCGATCCTGGATGGTGCCCAACGCCTGGATCACCGTCGAGCGCACGTTGGGATAGCGTGCCGCGTCGTTGATCCGCTTGGTCAGCTCGCCGCTGATCGCACGGCGCAGGTCTTCTTGTTCGGGAGATTCCTTCATGGCTTGGCCTTGTCTGCGAACCTGTGGAAAAGATCTGTGCTCACGGCGTGCTCGGATCCGCGACGGCCGAATGACTCAGGTCGATTTCCAGGTCATCGCAGGGCGTGCCGGGCAGCGACAGCACCGCGTCCTGCTCGAACTGCCAGAGCGCAGCGTGCGCATAGCCGCAGCCGGCCGGATCTGATGCCGTCAGCGTGCGAATGTCGCCGGCATAGGGATGCGTGCCGACGCTCGCGACACGCCATGCCCAGATCTGCGGACTCGGCCCCGGCGCCAGATCGGCCACCAGGTCCGCTGCCAGCACATGCGAGCAATACAGCCCCGGCGCATAACCGGCGTCAGCCAGTGCGACGATCCAGGCACGGATGTAGGCGATCGCAGCGGCGCCGGGGCGGCTGCCGTCCTCCCAGTCCAGGTAGACGGTGGCGCCAGTTGGAAATCCTTCGCTGGCGGCCAACGCGGCGGCCTGCGCGCCGTCGATGCCGCCCTGCTCGGCGGTCACAAAGTGCGCGCCTGGGCCAGTGGTCTGCTGGCCCAGATAGACCGGTGCCAATCCCCAGCCCTTGGCGACCAGCGTCGGCCGCCATCCCATCCAGCCGGTATCGGCATGGCTGGGCGCCGGTGCGAGGTAATAGCCGCACCAGGCAAGGCTGGTATTTGTCTTCAGCCAGGCCAGCGCGGGCAGGCCCGGAAAGCGGTCGGCGTCGAAGCCGGTGTGGAAGGTCATGGTGAAACTCCGCGTCGAGGGGAGGAAGCGTCGAGATCGGAATCAGGGAGATGTCTGCAGATACGTGGCCATTTGTGCGTACCAACCAATTGCCTGGCTTTCTCTTCGCGGCCAAGTGTCGTCACGAGTGGTTGGATAAGGCGGGCCTGGCTTGGGTGGATAGGCGAGTTTTGCGCTGACGTAAGCGCCTTCCTCGATGGTCTGCGGCGCCAACGGCTGGTGGACGCCGAGGTAGTGGGTCACTTGCGATCGATCGATGCGTTGCACCGAGGCGATCTCCCAATCGCACACCGCACTTGCGTTCGGTCGATTGGCGCCGACTCGCGACCTGATCGCCCGATTGATGACATCCACGATGCCATCGAGTGCAGCCGTGCTCTTGAAACGCACCAGCTGGAAAGCGTTCCCACCGGGATCCTTCAGTTCGATGTCGAGATCCCGCAAAAAGTCGGCGGGATTTTCAACAGCGAAGCCGGTTTCCTCGCTAAATTCGCGCCGCGCCGCCTGTTCGGGAGATTCCCCGGGATTGAGACGGCCGCCAGGCAGTGCCCACTGGCCAGCCTGGTTCACGATTGCCAACGGTTTTTGCCGGGCCCATTCCCGCATGTCGCTTGCCAGCGTGTCGGCCTCCACGCATGCAGCGTTCCATTGCAGAGGATCGCTGCCGGCGCCTTTGATTTTCGCTTCCAGCGATTCGCCTGTCTTTGTACGAGACGAGCTCGGTCCGAACTTCACCCTGAGCAGGTGGCCGGCGCCCTCCATGGCCTTGTCGGTGACTGCATCGCAACTTGGACTGTCGGTGCAGGCATTCTGGTATGCAAGACCGAGTGCCTGCGCTGCGCCGATGTAGGCTGCATCTTTCTCCCGCAGGCCGTTGGCGGCTAGCCACGCTCCTCGCAGGCAGTTTCGAGCACTGTCCCAGTCGGCATCTGGAAAGGGTGGGCTGACACCGGCTGCATTCGCAGTGATTTTGCACAACAGCGCAACCGCTTCCACCGCCAACACCGGTGCGGACTGATCCCCCCACCAGTTGTTGAAATAGCGTTTGCGTGCGATCAGATAGGTGCCCGCTTCATCCCACAACGCGGCATAGACCTGCATGGCCTCAGCCTCCGTTCGATGGCGATCCTGCGGCCGGCTGCGATGCCGCTACTGTCGCCGCCATCGCCTGCTCGGCCTGCTGCTGCGCGGCGGCAACGGCAGCGGTTGCGGCTTCATCGGCCTGCTGCAATGCCTGACGGGATGCATAAACCGCCTGCTCGTTGTCGGTGACGGCGGCGGTTGCGGCCTGCATCGCCGCCTGTACGGCCCTCTCGCTGGCGGCTATTGCCTGTTCGACCTGAGCTTGTGCGGCCTGCAACGCGGCATCGATTGCCGATGGCTCAGGCGGTTGCGCAGTACTCGCGGTTGGCGCTGCAGCGGTCGTGGCTGCTGGGGTCGGAAGGGTGTCGTCGGACATGTCGGTGTCTCCTGAAGTGGAAGCGGGTTGGAGCGGGGCAACGGCATCGCTTCGCGGGTGCTGTATCGGTGCCGGCAGCGATGCGGTATCGGGCGGGCGCTGCGCCGCGAGCGTGCGCAGCATCTCGTCCAGTGCGTGTTCGGCCTGCGTCATGCCCTGGCGTGCGGCAGCCAGGGCCGCGGCGCGTCCTGCGTGCACCGCGTTGCGGGCCGCGTCGGCGGCGCTGATCGTCGGCGGGGCCTGGTCTGTTGCCGCGGGAAGCGACGTTGGTGCGTTCACTCCGGCTCCTCTGCATCCTGGGGCATGCTCGCACTCATACTCGCACCCGCACTCGCTGGCGCCGCCCCGAAATCGCGGAGCGAGATGATGCCGTTGTTGACCTGTAGCAACGCAGCCAGAGTGTCGTTCTGCATGGCGAACACGCAGCTGTTGCCATCCTGGCCCAGCACGCCATGGCTGGGCCGGTTGGCCGCCAGGAATGCCTGCGCAGACTGCAGATAGAGGCGGACTGCATCGCTTGCTGCCTTGTTGTCGCCTTCGCCTTGGTAGCGGGTGTGTTGGACGATCTGCTGGGCGGCCAGCGATAACCGCGCGAAACCGATCTGGCGACCGCGCGCCAGCCATTCGGCAACACTCATTGCGACCTCGTTGGGCGAGGGCAGCCCCTGCACTTGTGGGCAATCCAGGGCAGCGAACAGCAGCGGCAGCAGTGTCTGTAGTGCCGAGGCCGCCGCAAGCGCGCGCTTGTCCTCAGTGGCGAGCGTGGCGGTGCAGGCCAGATAGAAGCGGTAGTAATCGCAAAATTCCAGCGGTGTGCGCGCCTGCTCGATGGCGAATGCGGCGGCCTCCTGTTGTAGCGCAGGCGTCACGTTGGCTGGCGGCGCTTCGGCGGCCAGTTGGCGCAGCGCCAGGCTTTCCTGCAGGTCCAGCGACTGGAACACTCCGGCGCCATCGACCTTCAACTGCGTCAGAAGACTACGGCCTGCGGCCAGGTCGCTTGCGGTAAACAAGGCATTGTCGTGAAAAATGCGCTGCAGCTGCGCTTTGACCACCGACCCGGTATCGCCGGATTCTGCCTGTGCGAGCGTGCCCAGGTCGGCCGAACTCAAGGTCATCAGCTTGACCGGGCTGACCTTCAGCGCCAGCTGCGGCAGCAAGGTCAGGCGCGAGCCATGCAGACCTTGCTGCACCTCGTCGAGCAAGCTGGTCTCGTCGGGGAAGTCATAGCGCGCCCCGGGCGATTGGATCGCCCAGTCCAGCCATTGCGTGCCTCCATCAATAAAGGCCATGGCCTGCCTTCCCAGTGACGACAACATTCTTGGCATCGAGATCAGGCGGCCTGCGACAGAAACGGACATTGCATCACTCCTTGTGGATTCAACCAGCGGGGAAATTCTTCAGCACCAGGCCTGCCGCCGAACCGATCCTGGCGAAGTCGTCGGTGGCGCCCTGCATCAGTGCCTGCGCCTGGACGAGCGCGACAACATATTTGTCGTCGCCGGTAGCCAGGTACTGCGCCATCGCCACGCCGACCGCGGTAGTCGCAATGGTCGAGACATTGCGCAGCGCATCGGTGGCGTCCTGTACTGCGATGGCAGTCGATTGCGCCACCGATTGATAGGCTTTGCCGGCTCCGCTTGTCAGTACGACCTGCGGGCTCATGGTCGCAAGCTGCACCTGGTTGATGACGTCGATGACCTGCGCATTGACCTTTGTCGGTTCCATCTTGGTTCCCATGGAAGGATCGGCCGCCTTTCAATGAGGCCTGGTGATAGGGGGGCAACACGCCATGTCCGTAGACGGTCTACGACTGAGGCGGTGGCGCAGGTGCAGGTGCAGAGCTAGATGTAGATGAAGGTGCAACAGGAGCAATAGGTGCAGATGCACGAACAGCTGCGGGAGTGACAACAACTGCAGTTGCGGGTGCAGCAGCAGAAGCATCAGAAGTGGCAGCATGATCTGAGCCGGCGCCGGGGGCGGGAGGACTGGTGGGCAGAGGGGGCGGCACGCTCAGTGCATGCACTTGCATCAGGTCGGCGGTTGCGGTCGCCGCGTTTGCCGACGCTCCCTGCGCTTGCGTTTTCAGCACATCGACGGCCACCTTGGCTTCTGCAGCGGCGGCGGCGATCAGCGCTGCCGGCGGAGGCGGCATCGGCGGCGGCCCAGGCAAGGGCGCGACTGTCGGTGCAGGGCCGGGTGGTGCGGGTGGCAACGGCGCTGGAACCGGGAACGGTGCCGAAATCATCTTGGCGCAGGCCGCGGTGATCGCTGCGGCATTGATCATGCCGGCGCCCTGCTGTCGGTTGACCGCGTTGTGCATCGCCATGCCCAGCGTCTCCAGCATCACGGCATCGAGCATGCCGAGCGCCTGCGCAGGTGCCTGACCGGTGGTCAGCGTCACGATGCTGCTGACGGCGTCGACGATCTGGCTGTTCACGGTACTGTCGTCGATCATGACGAAGTCGCTCCCTTCTGGATGATTAAGGCGAGAATCTGGGTGAGGGCCGCATCGGCAAGCACCTGTCCGCGTTGCTGGTTGGCGACGGCGTTTTCCATTGCCAGTGCGATCGAGTCCGCTAGCGCCAGATACGTCGCGCCCATTGCAAAAGCCGGGGCCTGCCCGATGGTCAGCGCCGCGCCCGTGGCGGCAGTGCCGACCAGGCTGGCCACGCTTGCGGCACGTGCGCTGGGCTGCATGACCGTGCGCTGGCGTTTGCGTGCTAGGCCAACAACGGCCTGCGCTGGGCAACGCTGACCGATGCCGCGAACAGGACGCTGGTCTGTGGCTCGTGTTTGCACGCGTACTGCAAGGCCACGCCGTTGTGTACGCGTTCGAGGAGTGCGAAATTGCCGTACGGCACGTCGATCACGCTGTCGGACTGCTGGCGGTAGACCAAGGGCTCAACGCCTGGAATCACCGGCAGGATGCTGTCGAACTCGACGTTCATCACCGCTTTTTGGTGCGGCGCGAACGTCGCCACGATGGTGCGGCCTCTGATCAGTCTCACAACCACGTCCAGGGTGTTGGACGTGGGGACATGATGTAGTTGCAACATGATGCGTCCTTTCTCGATACGTCCAGGGGGTAGGTCAGAGCGGCAATGGCAGTGCAGACCGGGCGCCGCTCTTGTGGCTGCAGCGGCGCCCGGTTGCCGATTACCGAAGCCCGGCGCTCAGGATTTCCCGGGTGGCGACGCCATCGGACGCGGTGTCGATCGCATACAGGGTGGACACACCCTGGGTCGTCGATGCCTGCATCGTCACGTAGGACTGCTGCTGGTTGTTGGTGGCGTTGTGGGCGGCGTTGGACAGCGCCTGGCTGGTGGCGACGAACAGATTACCCATTGCGATCGCCGGCGCATCGCCGAGGACCTTGGTGTTGACCTGGGAAACCGAATCGGTGATCTGGCTGTTGACGGCAGTCGGAAAGGCCATGGTGATAGCTCCTTGAGGTAGTGAAAGAATGAAGACGTTGCGGCGTTAGCGGTTAGCCGAGCATCTTCTTGGTGGCGGCACCCGTGGCGCCGGTATCGAGCGAATACAACAGCGAAACGCCCATCGTGGTGGCTGCTTGTGCGGTGATGTACATCTGCTGTTGCGCGAGCGTTGCGTTGTGGGCTGCGTTTGCCAGCGCCTGCGCGGTGGCCTGGTACAGATTGCCCATGGCTGCGGCAGGGGAACTTCCCAGTACCTGCAGGTTGGCCTGGGTGACCGAGTCGGTAATCTGGTCGTTGACGGCGGTGGGAAATGCCATGCGCGGATGTCCTTGGCGTCAGCCTGGCGATTAAACGCTCAGGATCTGCTTGGTGGTCACACCGGTGGTGGCGGTGTCGATGGAGTACAGCATCGCCACACCCATTGTGGTGGCCGACTGCGCGGTGACATAGCTCTGCTGCTGCGCATTGGTCGCGTTATGGGCGGCATTGGCCAGCGCTTGCGCCGTTGCCTGATAGAGATTGCCCATGGCGATTGCGGGCGCGTCACCCAGGACCTTGGTATTGACCTGGGTAACGGAATCGGTGATCTGGTTATTGACTGCGGTCGGGAATGCCATTTCTTGCTCCTTATGGTTCAGGGGTCGATGCGATTAACTCAGCCCAGGCCCTTCACGCCGGTGCTCAGGATCTGCTTGGTCGCCATCCCGGTGGTGGCGGTATCGATGGAGTAGAGCGTGGCGACCCCCATCGTGGTGGCCGACTGCGCCGTGACGTAGCTTTGCTGCTGCGCGTTGGTCGCGTTGTGCGCGGCGTTTGCCAACGCTTGTGCGGTGGCCTGATACAGATTGCCCATGGCGATGGCCGGGGCATCGCCCAGCACCTTGGTGTTGGCTTGTGTGACGGAGTCGGTGATCTGGTCATTGACGGCGGTTGGAAATGCCATGTGTCTCTCCTTGGAATGTGACGACGGTTGGAATGCTTGAAAAGCGCGACGGTGTCGAGGTTTGCCAGGTCGTTGGCCTGTCGAGAGAATGTGCAGTTCCACCGCATCACCGTGTCGCCACAATAGAGCGCCATCGATCGAAGAAATTGGGGTTAACGATGGCAATACCGGGGTTAACGACGTGAATGCTGTTCTGCTTTAGCGTTGTATCCGACTTAATGCCGGTTTTATCGAATCTTGCAGCGCGTTCAGCGGTAAACCGCGATGCGGTTTGCACTAAATCCCCGTAGAACCGACGGGAGCGCCGCAGTTGGCAATCGCGGTGATCTTTGAATGTTTTCCGCTTGATGGCTTTGCGTGTGCCAAGCGCCACAGGTTGTGCGCGCGATCGCGTTTGCGATGTGTGCCGGACGATCAAGTGCGTGTCGATCGATTGCTACGGTTGAGGCTGCTGACGAGTGCGCTGCCTGATCACCACGCCATGATTCGAGAGTGGGACATCGACGCATCGAATGTGGGCGGTGCGACGCCACTGATGCCCAGGGTGTGCGTCGGTAGGCGTTGCCAGCCGCAAGCGCATGAGCCTGTAATCGGTCCGATGTGCGGGACGATTGCAGATAGCGGTCCGTCGGTGCGGTGCACGCGTTGTACGCGGACTCTGGCCTGGGTGGCGCGGTCTTACGCGGTGCGCTGCGTCGCGTGGATGACATCAACGCAGATGGCGTGCGCGAGCACAGAGCGCTGCCACCAGTTGGCTGTAGGAGATGGACGGGAGCGCGCTGCAGTAAGTGACGACTGCTGCGAGCAGCATGCGTGTCTCGCCATTGGCTCAAAGAGCTGTCATCACGCTTTGCCGTGGTTTGTGGCTTGCTAACCGACAGGATTTTCGGCTTTTCTGTCCAGCAAGGTGCGTGTGCTGGTAAGCGCCATCAGTCGCTGCGCTGACCAGATGCATGCGCATAACCGAGCCATGATCGACAGCGAACATCGGCGCTGTCGATCACGCAATGCATCAGCGCTTGCTCAGGCTCTGCACCGCTTCCACCAGCACGCCGACGTGATCCGGATTCATATCCGGCGACATGCCGTGACCGAGGTTGAACACGTGGCCCTCGCGCGAGCCGCCGTTGCCTTGGGCGTAGCTGTCCAGGGTCTTGCCGACTTCGCTGCGGATCGCCTCGGGCGAGCCGTACAGCGTGGCCGGGTCCAGGTTGCCTTGCAGGGCGACGCGGCCGCCGGCGCGCTGAGCGGCGTCGGCCAGCGAGATGGTCCAGTCCACACCCACCGCTTCGGCACCGCTGGCGGCCAGGTCAGCCACGTAGGCGCCGTTGCCCTTGCCGAACAGCACCAGCGGAGTGCGCTCGGCGCCGTCGCCGCGTTCGAGTTCGCGCGCGATGCGGGTGAGGTAGGGCAGCGAAAATTCGCGGTACATCGCCGGCGACAGCACG
This sequence comes from Xanthomonas sp. AC360, assembly GCF_979258225.1. Lineage (NCBI taxonomy): Bacteria > Pseudomonadati > Pseudomonadota > Gammaproteobacteria > Lysobacterales > Lysobacteraceae > Xanthomonas > Xanthomonas sp. AC360. Next base: position 4,932,637 of record NZ_OZ409846.1, on the reverse strand, counting down.
CCACCCCAGGTGTCGAACACTTGCAGCGCCTGCGCACCGGCCGCACGTTGTGCAGACAGGTACGCAATCACCGCATCGGTCACCGTGCTGAGCAGGTGGTGCAGCACGTCCGGGGCATTGAAGGCCATTGCCTTGATGCGCGCGTATTCCTTGCTGCCGCCGCCTTCGATCATGTAGCAGGCCAGCGTCCACGGACTGCCGGAAAAGCCGATCAGCGGTACCGCGCCATCCAGTTCGCGGCGGATCAGGCGCACCGCGTCCATCACGTAGCGCAGCTCGGTTTCCATGTCCGGCACACCCAGGCGATGGATGGCGGCGGCATCGCGCACCGGGTGACGGAACTTGGGGCCTTCGCCTTCGACAAAGTACAGCTCCAGGCCCATCGCATCGGGGATGGTCAGGATGTCGGAGAACAGGATCGCCGCGTCCAGCGGAAACCGCTGCAGCGGCTGCAAGGTCACTTCGCAGGCGATGTCCGGGTTCTTGGCCATGCCCAGGAAGCTGCCGGCGCGCGCGCGGGTGGCGCGGTATTCCGGTAAGTAGCGGCCGGCCTGGCGCATCAACCACACGGGGGTGCGGTCCACGGGCTGACGGTTGAGGGCGCGCAGCAGGCGATCGTTCTTGAGCATGGGAGATGTGTCCTCAGCGCGGCGCGTCGGCGCCGCCGGTGATGAGTTGGAAGCCGCGTTTGAGTTGGGTATCGCGGGCCTTTTCGAACGCCCGGTCGGCCTCGTCCTGCAGCAGGTACTGGTCGCGTCGCAGTTGCGTGCGCCCACCGATCTGGCCGCTCTCGCGCAGCAGTTCCCAGCCACCGAACAGGTCCGGTTGCAGGGTCAGCTGGACGTAGCGGAGCGGCTCGTTGCCGCCGGAATCGTGTTGCAGGAGGATGCGCATGCGGCCGATTGTAGCCGGGCAGTGCTGAAGGCTGGGGGGCAGTGGGCGCGCCGTGCTGCTCCGCTTGCGAACGTCCAACGCGGGCAGTGGGGCGGAAATCGGTGCCGTGGATGCCTGACCGCGCGCAGTGGCCGCCGCAATCACCTTGGTGGCTGATGCGCTGTGCTGCGGTTGTCTGTACCTAGAAGCGCCCCCGGGCGCGCTGGGGTTTTATCGAGAAGGCCCTCGCGCCCAGGGGCGCTCCTACGAAGGCAGCGGTATCCAAAGGTAGCGGTGTCGCGCTTTATGTGCGTGGGGCTCTAGTCGTAGGAGCGCACCTGGGCGCGACGGAGATTTATCGGTGAGGCCCATCGCGCCCAAGGGCGCTCCTACAAGGCAACGGTATCCAAGCGCAGCAGTGGCGCGCTGTCACATGCGTCGGCCTCGTGGCCGGCGATCAGTTACGTGGTTGAAAAAGGCGTCAGGCCGGACGGTGCGCGGTTGATCGATGCACAGACGTTTCGCAGGAACGCCCTGGGCGCGATAGGGTTTTATCGAGAAGGCCCATCGCGCGCAGGCACGCTCCTACGAAGGCAGCGGTATCCAAAGGCAGCGGTGTCGTGCTGTAGGTGGGTTGGGCTGTGGTCGTAGGAGCGCACCTGGGCGCGATGGGGATTTACCGGTGAGGCCCATCGCGCCCAGGGGCGCTCCTACCAATGCAATGTCTTCGCGCTGTCAGATCAGTGGGCGTCGGGCCGGCGTCCGACGGCGGTGTTGCGTGGCCGTCTAGCAGTCCGTGCTTGTCTTTGCTGGCAAACGTCGACCTCAACCCAGCCAACCCCAGCTTCAATTAGCCGACACCACCCCAACCAGCCAACGCACCCTCAACCAGTCAACGCACCCTCAACCGGCCAAGGCCACCCCAACCAGCCAACGCAACCTCAACCAGCGAACGCAGCCTCAACCAGCCGACGCAACCTCACCCCGCCAGAATCCGCAGCACCGCCGCCTCGTCCACATCGGGCACCACTTCGGCCTTGCCGATGCCGCGCCACAGCACCAGGCGCAGGCGGCCGGCGACATTCTTCTTGTCCAGGCGCATGCGCCCCAGCAGGGCCTGGGGCGACAGGCCGGGGGGATCTCGGTGGGCAGGTCGAACTCTTGCAGCAGGGTGCGCAGCGCGTCGGTGTCCTGTGCGTCGCTCATGCCCAGCGCGGCCGACAGGCGCGCGGCCAGCACCATGCCTACCGCCACCGCTTCGCCATGGTTGAGGTTGTCGTTGCCGGGCGCGCCGTAGCCTTGCTCGGTCTCGATGGCGTGGCCAAAGGTGTGGCCGAGGTTGAGCAGGGCGCGCTCGCCCTTTTCCAGCGGGTCGCGCGCCACGATCTCGGCCTTGTGTTCGCAGCTGCGGGCGATGGCCTGTGCCAGCGCTGCCGCATCGCTGTCGAGCAAGGCGCGGCGTTCGGCGTGCAGCCACTGGAAGAACAGCGGGTCGCGGATGGCGCCGTACTTGATTACTTCGGCCAGGCCGGCGCGCAGTTCGCGGGCGGGCAGGGTGTGCAGGGTGTCGGTATCGGCGATCACCGCGCGCGGCGGATGGAAGGCGCCGACCAGGTTCTTGCCCTGCGGGATATCCACCGCGGTCTTGCCGCCGACCGACGAATCCACCATCGCCAGCAGGCTGGTGGGTAGCTGCACGCAGTCCACGCCACGCATCCAGCAGGCGGCGGCGAAGCCGGCCAGGTCGCCGACCACGCCGCCGCCGAGCGCGAACACGCAGGCATCGCGAGTGGCGCCCAGTTCGGCCAGCGCAGTGATGGCGGCGCCGAAGTTGTCCAGCGTCTTGGAGGCTTCGCCGGCGGCGATCACCAGCTCGCCCAGTTGCAGGTCCGGGCGCGCCTGCAGCAGCGCGCTGCGCACGCCGGCCGCGTAGTGCGGCGCCACCTGCGTGTCACTGAGCAACAGCACGTGGCGGCCGCGCACGTGGCTGGCCAGGCGCGCGCCGTCGGCCAGCAGGCCGGGAGCAATGGTGATGGTGTACGGCTGTGCACCGTCGACATCGACGCTGCGCGAGGAACGGGGAAGTGTCATGCGGGGGTACTCGACATGCGCCATTGCGCAGCCAGGCGCAGCACCAGCTGCGCGGTGGCCTCGGCGGGGGAGAAGTGATCGGTTTCCAGGGTGAGGTCGGCGACCTCCTGATACAGCGGGGTGCGATGCGCGGCCATCGCGTGCAGCACCTGCTCGCGGTCGGCGCGCTGAAGCAGCGGGCGATTGCGGTCGCGCGCCAGCCGGGTGAGTTGCGCCGGCACGCTCACGTGCAGATAGACCACAAACCCGCGCTCACGAATCCGCGCGCGGTTGAGCGGATCCAGCACCGCGCCACCACCGGTGGAAATGAGTTTGTTGTCCTGTTGCAACAGCGCCTGCAAGGTCTCGGTTTCATGCTGCCGAAAGCGCGCTTCGCCGTGCTGTTCGAAGATGGCGGGGATGCTGCTGCCCACGTGTTCGACAATGGCCTGATCCACATCCACAAACTCCAGCCCGAAGCGCTCGGCCAGGCGGCGGCCGATGCAGCTTTTTCCGGCGCCCATCGGGCCGATCATCACGAGATTGGGTGCGGGGTTCATGCGCACGGATCGTAGCATTCTGCACGCGCGGACCGGGCCGCCCGATGTGCGCTAATACCAGTGCGTCTTGCGCACGGCCGGTGCCTGCCGCAGCAACCGCGCACCCTTGGCAATGCCAACTGCGCAGGCGGCGACAGCCAGCCCATGCGACAAGCGCGTGCGATGCGCACACAATGGGCGCTTCTCCTGCTGCCACCTACCGTCATGCCCGATCTGTACGCAGAAGCGCTTGCCACCTTTACCGCGCTGTATGCCGAGGCGCAGAACAGCGCCGAGCTGGAAGCCAGCGCAATGACCGTGGCCACCGCCAGCGTGGATGGGCGGCCGAGCGCGCGCACCGTGCTGCTCAAGGCCTTCGACACGCGCGGATTCGTGTTCTACACGCATCTGGACAGCGCAAAAGGCCGCGATCTGCAGACCCATCCGCAGGCGGCGCTGCTGTTCTTGTGGCGCAGCTTGCGCGAGGCCGGCATCCAGGTGCGTATCGAAGGCGGCGTGCAGCTGGTGAGTGCGGACGAATCGGACGCGTATTTCGCTTCGCGCCCGCGCATGAGCCAGATCGGCGCGTGGGCCTCGTTGCAATCGCAGACGCTGGGCTCGCGCGAGGAGTTCGATGCGGCGATCGCCAAGGTCGAAGCCACCTTCGAAGGCCGTGAGGTGCCACGTCCGGACGGCTGGGGCGGCTTCCGGGTGGTGCCGCAGGCGTTCGAGTTCTGGTACGGCGCCAAGTTCCGCCTGCATGAGCGCTGGCGCTATGAGGCCGATGCGGCCAGCCGGTGGACCAAGCGGATGCTGTACCCGTAAGTCCGGCCATCTGCGGCGCGCTCGCGGGCGAGCCGCTGGCGCACGGTGCGGCATTGGCGCTGCGACGCCTGCCAAAGAGTGGGTGTATCCGGTCGGTGCCACGCACAGCGGCCTTGGCATGCAGGCGCGCGACGCCTGGCGCCCGGCCTCTGCCGCCCTGTCCGGACGCCTCGCTGCCCTGGGCAGACCGGGACCCGGCCGTGCTGCGCATCCGCCAAAGCCGCGGCACTGGATGCGGCATAACCGGTGCCAAACGGCACGTTCTGCCGGTCGCGAACAGTCTGTAGTATGTCCGCCCATCGCTTGACCATCGTTTCCAAAGGACAGGACATCGTATGACGCAGTACACCACTGTCGAATTGCACGGCCTGCTGGCCGAGCGCTACCGCGACCAGCCGATCGAGGTCGAGTTGATCGACGGGCTGGAACCGGCCATCAACCTCATCCTGGCCGACCACGGCGACATGCAGATCCAGGTTGCCGCCTCCGGCTCGCAGGTGTTCGTTTCCACACTGCTGGCCAACGCCGACCAGGTCAGCGACCGCGCAGCCTTCAACGACGCCTGCCTGCGGCTCAATCCGCTCAATCCCTTGTCCAACCTGGGCCTGGTCCAGGTCGATGGCAAGGATGCCTATGTGGTCTTCGGCGAGCTGTCGGCGTCGTCCACGCTCGACCAGATCGACGAGGAAATCCAGACCCTGGCGGCCAATACGCTGGATGCCGCCGAATCTCTCAAGCCGTTCTTTTCCTAAAGGCGTGTTGTCATGAGTATTTTTTCCAAACTGATCACGCTGCTGCGTGGCACCGCACATGAAACCGGCCAGAAAGCGGTCGACGCCAATGCGTTGCGCATCCTGGACCAGGAAATGCGCGATGCCGGCGCCCAGCTCACGCGCTCGCGCGAAGAGCTGACCAAGCTGATGGCACAGAGCAAGCTGGCGCAGCAGAAGATCGACGCGCGTGGCGGCAAGATGGCCGAGTACACGCGTTACATCGAAGGCGCGCTGGCCAAGAACGACGAAGCGCTGGCGCATGACGTGGCGGTCAAACTGGCCGCGCTGGAAAGCGAAGACGCCGGCGACAAGGCGTCCAAGACGTCGCTGGACCAATCGGTGGTGACGCTCAAGGCCACCATCCAGAAGACCGAAAACCAGCTGCGCGGCATGCGCCAGCAGATCGACACCGTCAAGGCCACCGACGCGGTGCAGAAGGCGCAGGCCGCCATCGCTGCGCGGCATTCCGGTGCCAGCAGCAAGATGGGCTCGGCACTGGAATCGCTTGAACGCATCAAGGCGCGCCAGGCCGAAACCTCCGCACGCATCGAATCGGCCGAAGAGCTCGAATCGTCCACTGGCGATGGCGATCTGAATCGGCGTCTGGCCGCAGCCGGCCTGATGGAAGGCGAATCCAATGCGGCCGCGGTGCTGGCACGCTTCAAGAAGCCGGCCGCCCAACTCGGCCACGACACCGCCAGCGGGACCGCGCCGTTGATCGGCCAGGTGCGCGACGTGCAGCAGGTTCCCCGCAGCGACAGCTGACTTAGAACAGCTGATAAAACGACTGTGCTCACCGCCAGGCGGGCGCGGCCGGTGCTCGGAATCCTCATGTACCACTCGTACACTCCGGTTCCTCCGCGCCGTCCACACCCACCTGACGACTGCTCACTACGTTTTGTTAGCCGCTCTTACAGCGGCACGGCACAGGACGCGCCATGATCATCGTTGGAAAGCTGTTCCGGGTCTTGCGGCGCCATGTGCGCCGCGTCAGTTGGGGCATGGTGGCGCTGGCGTTGCTGGCCCACATGGGCCTGAGCTGGGCGTTGCTGTGGCTGGCTGGCGAGCACAAGCTGGTCGGCCTGGATGCGTTTCCGTATTACTACATGACCACCGCCACCACCATCGGCTATGGCGACCTGTCGCCGGGCTCGGTGGCCGGGCGCTATATCGCCGCGTTCGTGTTGATGCCGGGCGCGGTGGCGTTGTTCGCCACGGTGCTGGCCAAGACCAGCGGCGTCCTCATCACGTTTTGGAGGCGCCATTCCATGGGCAAGATGGCCTACGCCGATTTGAGCGGGCACACCATTCTGATCGGCTGGCAGGGCGCGGCCTCGGCACGCTTGCTGGAGCTGCTGCTGTCGGACACCGCCACCGACGACGAAGGCGTGGTGCTGATCGCCGAAGGGGTCGCTGAAAACCCGATGCCCGACCATATGCGCTTTGTCGCCGCCGAGTCGTACACGCATACCGAGGTGTACCTGCGCGCCGGCATCGCGGGCGCGGCGCGGGTGATCGTCAACCCGCCGTCCGACGACCAGACCCTGGCCGCGGTGTTCGCGTTGATGGCGCATGCGCCGGGCGCGCATGTGGTGGCGCATTTCGACTCGGCCAGCGCCGCGCGCCTGGTCAACCACCATTACCCGGCCATCGAGTGCACGCGCCCGATGACTGCAGAAATCCTGGCCCGTGCCGCGCAGGACCCGGGCAGTGCCGCCATCACCGCCGAGTTGTTGTCGGTGGACGATGGCCCCACCCAGTTCAGTCTTGCCGTGCCTGCGAATTTGGATGCGCTGGATTACAGCCGGCTCGCCGCCGATTTCAGCCAGCGCGGCGCTTTGCTGCTGGGGCTGCGCGCGCCCGATGGCGCATTGCGCTTGAACCCGCCAGCACGTACCGCTGTCGCCGGCGGTGCCATGCTGTATTACCTGGCCGAACAGCGTGTGCCAGCGCAGGCGATTGCGTGGCAGGCACTGCGCGCCGCCGACCCCATTCCTGCATCGCCACAAGGTGTCTGACGATGAGTTTTTTCAGCAAGTTGTTCGGCCAACCGCAACCGCCACCGTTGCCCAGCTCCGGCACCGGCGCCATCGGGCATGCACTGCCGCTGGGCCTGCGCGTGGGGGGCAGGTGGCCATCGATACCACGCTGTATCGCATGGCGCCGGATGCCATGACCGCCGAGTTGCCGGGCGGCAATCAGGGCATTCCGTGCTATGGCCACGTCAATCTGGGCGATGGTTATTCGCTGCACCGGTTCTATCTGGACGACGATGCGTTTTTGCAGGTCACCACCGTGGGCGGCGATCTGGAGGCGATGAAGGCGTTCGTGTATTGCGAGACGGTGAACCCGCCGAGCAAGCAGGCGTTTCAGGAGTTCGTGATGCAGCACCCGCACCTGGGCGCGGCGCAGATCGAGTACGCCGGCAAACGCTGGGGGCGCGCCACACAATCCACCGACGACAGTGCACGCATTCCGCCGATCGCCTACGACGAGGTGCTGTACCGCTATCAGCCGCCGCGCCGCGATGGCGACCTGACCCATTACGCCATGCTCTACAGCCGCGATGTGCCAGAGCTGCAGCGCGAAGAATTTTTGCTGGTGACCGGCGAGGATTCCGGCCCCAACGAATTTTGCGTGACCTACGCAGTCGGTATCGACGTCACCGTCGCCGATCTAGACATCACCTGAGCGCGCGCTCGCCCTTCACTCAACCGGTCCTGTCATGAATCCGATCAATCTGCAAAGTTTTCTCGCGTTTCTTTCCTACTTCGGTACTGGCCTGGGCGTGTTGATCGTCGCGGTGGTGCTGGTGACCCTGGTCACCCCGCACAAGGATTTCACCTTGCTGCGGCAAGGCAATGTGGCCGCCGCCACCGCGCTGGCCGGCAACCTGATCGGGGTGGCGCTGCCGCTGCATTCGGCCATTACCCATTCTGTGAGTCTGATCGATGCCTTGATCTGGGGCGTGGTCGCCTGCGGCATCCAGGTGGTGGCGTATCTGCTGGCCAACCTGGTGGCCGGACGCATCTCGCGGCAGATCACCGACAACGTCGCCGCCGCCGGTATTTTTTCTGCCGGCGTATCGATCGCGGTTGGCCTGATCAACGCCGCGGCGATCACGCCGTAACGGAGCCTGCGCCATGAAGCGATCACGCAATCTCAAGCTCACCCTGATGGCGGCATTGCCGGCCGCGCTAGTCACCGGCTGCGGCTCGGAGCCGGAAACCGGCGTGGTGCTGCAGTCGGCCTCCGACTGCTACCAGGTCAAGCAGGAACAGAACGACATCCAGCAATGCCTCAAGGCCTACGACGAGGCGGTGGCCAAGCACCAGCAGGCCGCGCCGCGTTTCAACACGCGCTACGAGTGCGACGAACAGTTCGGTAGCTGCACTGCGGTGCAGAATCAGGGCCAGCAGAGCTGGATTCCGCCGATGGGCGGATTTTTGCTGGGCTACGCGCTGGGCAACATGACCGGCGGTGGCGGCTATCGTTACGGCGGCTCGATTCCGTTGTATCGCGATTACCGCAGCGGGGGCTATTACAAGCCCAATGGCGATCTGGCCAGCAATCGTATCGGCAGCGTGCGCGGACGTAGCGGCGCGACCGATATGCCGACGCGCGCGATCACCGTGTCGCGCTCAGGCTTTGGCTCCAGTGCGGCGGCACGCAGCTCGTTCGGCAGCGGCGGGCGCAGTTCCGGGTTCGGCGGCTGACATGCAACGCATCGCAATTGCCGAACGCCCGGATTGGCGCACGCAGGCCGAGTCGCTTGGTTTCCATTTCCACACCATCGACGGCGAGCCGTATTGGGACGAACGCGCGTACTACGCCTTTTCGCTGCGGCAGATCGAAGACGACATCGAGGCGCCCACCCAAGACCTGCACGACATGGCGATGCAGCTGGTGGACGAAGTGGCCGGCTCCGAGGCGCTGCTGACCAAGCTGGCCATCCCGCCGTTTTACTGGGACTGGATCGCCAACTCCTGGAAGAACCGCGACCCGCATCTGTATGGCCGCATGGACCTGGCGTACTCCGGCAACGGCCCGGCCAAGTTGTACGAGCTCAATTACGACACGCCTACCTCGCTGTATGAGGCTGCGTATTTCCAGTGGTTGTGGCTGGAGCAGCAGATCGCTGCCGGCGTGCTGCCAGCGGGCACCGATCAGTACAACCTGATCCAGGATCTGTTGTGCGAAACGCTGGGCGCGCTGGCGGTGGATGGCGCGTTGGGTGCGCAGATGCATTTTTCAGCGGTGCGCGATTCGCTGGAAGACCGCGCCACCGTGCGTTATCTGCGCGATTGCGCGCATCAGGTCGGCATTGCGACCGAAGAAGTCGCCATCGAAGACATTGGTCTGAGCGCCGAAGGCTGGTTCACCGATGACCAGGACCGCGTGATCCAGACCTTGTTCAAGCTGTATCCGCTGGAATTCATGATGGAAGAGCGCTTCGGCCCGGCGTTGATCGCCAACCGCGTGCGCCTGATCGAACCAGCATGGAAATCGGTATTGAGCAACAAGGGCATCCTGCCGCTGCTGTGGGAACGCCATGAAGGGCATCCCAATCTGCTGGCAGCGCGCTTTGCGCAGGCCGGCGAGGCACCCGCTGCCGGTTGGGTACGCAAACCGCTGCTCTCGCGCGAAGGCGCCAACATCGCGCTGGTCACCGCGCAAGGCGAGGCCGCACACACCGATGGCCCGTATGTGGACGGCCCGGCGATCCTGCAGGCGCACCACCCGCTGCCGGTCTTCGATGGCCGCCATGCGCTGGTGGGCAGTTGGGTGGTGGCCGATCGCCCCGCCGGGTTGGGCATGCGCGATGATGATGGTCCGATTACCCGCGACACCTCGCGCTTCGTGCCGCATGTGATCGTGGACTGATCTCAACGCGTCGGCGCGTTGCAGATAGGCGATGTGGTCGTACCGACGATGCGCGGCACGCGTGTCCAGGCAACTGCGGCGTTTGCTTTGCATACGCCGCAGTTGCGCGCAAGCCCTGCGGGCTGTGCGACGCAGCGCAGGTTTTCCACACCCCCTGTGGATGGAACTTGCACAAGGCTGTGGACAACTGCGTGCAGGCCCCGGCCCGCAACGCTGTCAAGATGGGTGGCGAAAAAATGACCAATCGCTCGCGGTGAGCAAGCCGGCGCAGCTTTTGTAGCGATCTGGACAGAATCGGCAAACTTCTGGAAGCGCTCTGCATCGCGATGTCACTGCGGATGCAGTCGGCCCACCAGGCATGCTCGTTTGCAGAAGGCCTGCACGACGTATCCGCGTCGATCCGATGCGCATGCGGCATCGGCCTATCTCGGCACCACGACTCACCGCGCCAACCACGCAGCCCTCGTCACACCCGGCGCGCCACAAAAAAGCCCGCCATCGCCAGCAACCAGGCCAGCGCGAAGACGCTCAGGTAGGCCGCCCATGGTGCCGACGCCAACAGCGCGGCGAAGAGCGCGCCGGCCAGCGCCAGCATGCCGGCAACGGCAATCGCTTCGCTCAGCTGCATCGCAGAGCTGTTGGCGCCTTGCTGCGCCGGTGGCGACAAGGCCAGCGTCAGCACCGACAGGCTGGGATACACCAGGCCCATGCCCAGGCCGGTCAGCGCCCAGCCGGCGACTGCCAGCGGCACCGGAATCACCGGCCACACCGCGCCTGCGCCGATCACGATGCCCAGCGTCATCAGCAGCGCGCCGGTCTTGAGCAGGCGTGGCCGCGACCAGCCGGCGCGGCTGTGGCCCTGGTACCACGAGCCACTGAACCAGCCGAGCGCGCCCACGCTCAGTGCCACGCCCGCCAGCAGTGGCGTGAGCCCGCGTTCGCGCGACAGCAGCAACGGCAAGAACGCCTCGAACCCAAAGAATGCCGCCGCGGCGATGCCACGCAGCGCGATCACGCTGGGCAACCCGCGTGCCAGCTGCAGTGTGCCGGCCGGCAATAGTTGCCACGCGCAATACAGCGTGAGCAACAGCGGCGGCAGCATCGCGCCCAGCGCAGTCATGCCGTGCAACTGACCGCCCAGGTACACGCCCAGTACGCCCAATGCCGCGCCGATGGCCCAGCCCAGCGACGCAGTCGGCGCGGCGGGATCCGCATTGGTCCAGCTCCGCCCGCGCAGTGCCGGCCACAGCATCAACCCGGCCGGGATCGCCAGCAGCGGCACCGACAGAAACACCCAACGCCAGCCCACGTGCTGCACGATCAACCCGCTGATGCTCGGCCCGATCAACGACGGCACCACCCAGCCGGCGGAGAACGCGGCAAACACGCGTGGCCGCAACGCTTCCGGATACAGCCGCCCGACAATCACGTACAACGCCACCGAATACGCGCCGGCGCCCAGCCCCTGCAACAGGCGCCCGGCGATCAGCGACGGCATGCTGGGCGCCAGCCCGGCGATCAATAGCCCGATCACAAAACACAGCAGCCCGATGCCCAGCGCGCCGCCGGGGCCGCGACGGTCGCTCCAGCGCCCGGCGGCGGTCATGCCCACCACGCTGGTGGCCAGGGTGCCGCCAAAGGCCAGCGCATACAGCGGCAAGCCGTTCAACTCGCGCGCCACGGTGGGCATGGCGGCGGCCACCGCCAGCGATTCGAAGGCATTGAGCGATACCAGCGCGACCATGCCGAGCGTGGCGGCGCGATATGGCGCTGCCAGGATCGAGGTGGGGTGCGTGGCGTGGGGCGGTGTGGCGGGCAGGGCGGTATCGGTGGGCATCGAACATCCAGAGCGAGTGAGCAGGGGCGTGACCGTGGCGCTTGCGTCGGTCATGGCCGCGCAGCATCCTGCCTCAACCAAGGTTGAGGTCAAGGCAATGCAGCGTGAGTTGTCGGTGGGCGAAGCTGGCCAAGCGCAGTGGCGTGGCGGTATCGGCATTGCATTTCTATGAGCGCAAAGGCTTGATCCGCAGCCTGCGCACTGCAGGAAATCAGCGGCGTTATGCGCGCGATGTGTTGCGGCGCATCGCGGTGATTCGTGTCGCGCAACGGCTCGGGGTGCCATTGCAGCAGGTGCTGGACGCGTTCTCGGTATTACCGGATCAGCGCACGCCCACGCGCGCGGAATGGGCGCGCATGTCCGCGCGCTGGCGCGGGCAGCTGGATGCGCGCATCAGCGAACTGCAGGCCCTGCGCGACCAGCTCACCGATTGCATCGGCTGCGGCTGCCTGTCGTTGCGCCGCTGCCGCTTGAGCAATCCGGATGACGCACTCGGCGCGGACGGCGATGGTGCGTTACGACTGGGCAGCTTGATTCCGGAATAAGAGTGGCTAACAAAAACGTAGCGAGCGGGCGCCTGGCGGTGAGTCTGGTTTTGTCGGCCGTGTCTTGGTGGATGCGGTCAGAAGTCCAGGTCAAACGCTGAGTGGATCGCGTGCGCGGTGCCCTTGCCGCTCGCGGGACACGCCGTGAACCCGTCCATGCGGACTCGGTGGCGGCATCCATGCCGCCACACGGTCCCGCAATCGGCGAGCACACCGCACCAGAGAGTTTGCTGGCTGCTTTACTCAAAGCATGCATCCCGACCATCCCAACTGGTCCTTGCCTGCCTACCGTCGCGGGACCTTACGCGGCATGGATGCCGAGTAAGCGCTGACAAGGACGTACTTGCAGCGTGTCCCGCGATGGTAGGTGGGCAAGGGCCCTGCAACCAAGAGCAGCTAATAAAACTACTGTGCAGCCGCCAGGGGGCGCGGCCGGTGCTCGGAATCCTCATGTCCCACTCGTAACACTCCGGTTCCTCCGCGCCGTCCGCACCCACCTGACGACTGCTCGCTACGTTTTGTTGTCCACTTTAAGCCGCAGATCAGCCGCTCTGCGGTAGGCAGGCGTGGATTAGTTTTGGTAGTCGCTCTCAGCATCACCGGCATGGCCGTCGCGCAGATCGTCGAGCGGAGCGCTGCTGCCGCGGAATCGTGCAGCGCCATCCGGGACCAATGGCATTCCCGCGCGCGGCGAGGCGCGCCGTAGGATGGAAGTCCCCCACGCCGCAGGATTTCGCATGACCCCCACCGTGCGCCGATCGCTTACCGTTGCATTGTCACTGGCATGCGTTGCCGTGCCCGCACTTGCCGCTCCCGCACCAGCCAGTTCCGCAACCGCAGCACCCGCACTGGCCAGTCCTTTCGATCCACTGGCCTTGTTCGCACCGTTGCATTTGCCCGATGCGCCCAATGCGTATCGCAGCGGCAGTGGCGTGCCCGGGCCGTTGTTCTGGCAGAACCGTGCCGATTACCAGCTCGACGCGCGCATCGATCCGGCCAGTCACACGCTCACCGGCACCGCCGCCATCCATTACACCAACCACAGCCCGGACGCGTTGGACGTGCTTTGGCTGCAGCTGGACCAGAACATGTACCGCGCCGACGCGCGCGCGGCGGCCAGCCGTCCATCGCGGCGCACCGAGTTCACCGAGGGCATGCAGATCGCCAGCGTGGAGATCGAGCGCGATGGCCGCCGCCAGCCCGCGCATTTCGTGGTGGACGACACCCGCATGCGCGTGGATCTGCCAGAACCGCTAGCCGGGCAGGGCAAGGCGCTGACGCTGCAGATTCGTTACCGCTACCGCATTCCCGGCACCTGGGGCGGGCGCACCGCCTACAGCGCCAGCAAGCAGGGCGAAATCTACGAAATTGCGCAGTGGTACCCGCGCATGGCCGTCTACGACGATCTGCGTGGCTGGGACACGCAACCGTATCTGGGCTCGGAGTTCTATCTGGAGTACGGCGACTTCGATTACGCGGTGACCGTGCCGGATGGATTTCTGGTGGCCGGTTCCGGTGCGTTGACCAACCCGACCGAGGTGCTCAGCCGCGCCGAGCAGCAACGTCTGCAACAGGCGCGCGACAGCGACCGCACGGTGCTGATCCGCACGCCTGCAGAGGTCGCCGCACGCGCAGCGGCGCCGGCAGCCAGCGGCACGCGCACCTGGCGCTTCCATATGGAGCACACGCGCGATGTCGCGTTTGCCGCATCGCCTGGGTTTGTATGGGATGCCGCACGCATCAATCTGCCGGGCGGCAAGCAGTCGCTGGCGATGTCGGTGTACCCGGTGGAGGGGGTGGGCGCGGATAAATGGAACCGCTCCACCGAATACGTCAAAGGTGCGATCGAACATTTTTCGCAGTGGTATGCGTACCCGTGGCCCGCTGCGATCAACCTGGGCGGCTACGGCGCGGGCATGGAGTACCCGGGCATCGTCTTCGATGGCTTCGAGGACGGCGGCAAAGACCTGTTCTGGATCACCGCACACGAGATCGGCCACACCTGGTTCCCGATGATCGTCGGCTCCAACGAACGCCGCCATGCCTTCATGGACGAAGGTTTCAACACCTTTATCGATGTGTACGCATCGGATGCCTTCAACAAGGGCGAATACGCGCCCAAGCGCGACTCGGAATATGCGCCCAAGGGCGGAAACCCGGTCGATGAAATCCTGCCGTTGCTGGCAGATCGCACGGCGCCCACCTTGATGGATATCGCCGATGCCACCAGCGAAACCTACCGTCATCCGCTGACCTATTTCAAAGGCGCGTTGGGGTTGGTGTTGCTGCGCGAGCAGATTCTGGGACCGGAGCGCTTCGATCCGGCGTTTCGCAAATACATCGCCACCTGGGCTTACAAACATCCCACGCCTTCGGATTTTTTCCGGTTGATGGAAAGCGAAAGCGGTGAAGACCTGAGCTGGTGGTGGCGCGGCTGGTATCTCAATAACTGGCAGCTGGACATGGGCATCGCCCGCGCGCAGTACGTCGATCACGACCCGGCCAAGGGGTTGCAGCTCACCTTACGTAGCCGGCAGAAACTGGTGATGCCGGTCACCGTGCGGGTGGATCTGGCCGACGGCAGCCATCTGGACCGTCGCGTGCCGGTGGAGACCTGGCTGCAGAACACCGCCCCGACGTTGACCCTGCCCACCACGCAGAAAGTGCTGCATGTGACCCTGGACCCGGACCATGCGCTGCCGGATGCCGACCGCAGCGACGATCGCGTGGACGTGATCGGCTGACCGTCGCCAGCGCGAGTGGGCTGACGACCCCGCTCGCCAATGCGCGCAATCGCCGCGCGCTGCAACCGCGCTCCATGGCGCAATCGATTGCGAAGATTGCGCCGTTTTTCTTTGTGCATCCGTCGGCGCAGCACTGGTTTCCAACGCCACGACGTCAGCCGGCATCGGTGCATGGCCAGCGTGTGCGTCGCGCGTCTGAGTCAACCACGTTGTTGTCGATGCGACGTTTGCGCAATCGCCTTGTGCGACCCCGCTGCGCCGGTTTCATTGTGCGAATTTCACCGTGGCTACCGCCGGTTTTCGCGCAATCGCATGATAACGCTTACAGCCGCGCTGCCATTGAGTACCGCATGCGGACTCAAGCGAGTGCCGTATCGGCTGTAACAGTGCGTGCCCATCACTATGCTGCAACGCACGGTGACAAGCGCTTTATCGCCTGACTAGGCTGCGCAGCGTGTTAGCGCTATCACTGGCAGACACACCGTGCAGGGCACGCGTTGCGCAGCTGTCGCCGACATCACCTCTGTTGGCGATGTCTGCTGCAGGCATGCAATGCACAACGCAGTCGACGATCGAAGGGGCGATCGGCGGCATGCGCGCTAGGGGACCGTTAGAGCAACCAACAAAACGTAGCGAGCAGTGGTCAGGCGAGTGCGGACGGCGCGCTTAGAACCGGAATGTACGAGCGGTACATGCCGATTCCGAGCACCCGCCCCGTCCGCCTGGCGGCTGCACAGCAGGTTTGTCAGCTGCTCGTATTCACAGCAGTGCTGTTCCATCGCCTACCGGGCGGTGGTCATGACTTCGCCGTGTCGCATGCCGCGACATCGGCCGTAGGCGGTTGGACTCCACTCCCGAGGACACATCGATGCGTCGTACGTTGAACAGCTTCAAGTCGAAGGCCATGTTCACCTTCGTTGGCGGCCTGTTGGTCATCAATCCCGCGTTTGCGCAGGACGTCGCGCCGCCGACACCCGCGCCGCAGTCCAGCAGCGACTCTGCCACCACGCTCGATACCGTCAACGTCACCGGTATCCGCAGCAGCCTGGACCAGTCGATGGGCATCAAGCGCGATGCCGCCGGTGTGGTGGATGCGATCAGCGCTGAAGATATCGGCAAGTTTCCGGATACCAACCTGGCTGAATCGCTGCAACGCATCACCGGCATCTCGATCGAACGCCGCGATGGCGAAGGCGCGCAGGTCACCGCTCGCGGCTTCGGCCCGCAATTCAATACGGTCACCCTCAATGGCCGCCTGATTCCCGGTGCCGATGCCTTCGGTGCGCCCGGGCAGACGCCGATCGGTGGCGTGGATGTGGGCACGCGCGCGTTCAATTTCGCGCAGCTCGCCTCCGAAGCCATTACCGGCATCGAAGTATTCAAGACCAGCCGCGCCACTGCACCCAGCGGCGGTATCGGCGCCACGATCAACATCCAGACCGACAAGCCGTTCAATCACGAGGGCGTGGTGGCCAATGCCGGTGCCAAGATGGTGTCCGACCGCTCGCAGCCGTTCGGCGATTCGCTCACCCCGGAAGTGTCGGGCATCTTCAGCTACACCAACCCGGACAAGACCTTCGGTATCGGCCTGAGCGCCAGTTATCAGAAGCGTCATGGCGGCTCGGTGCAGGCCACCGAAAACCGCTGGAACATCCAGCGCTGGACCGGCACCGACCCGGCACTGCGTCCGGACACCGTGGTGACCAACGCGCCGGCCATCGGCCAGCTGTATGGCCTGCCCAACGATATCCGTTACGCGTTCGCCGATTTCCAGCGCGAGCGCATGAACGGCCAGGCGGTGATGCAGTTCGCACCGACCGACAGCCTCACGCTGACCCTGGATTACACCTATTCGTCCAATGAAATCCGCGAAGAGCGCGGCGAGCAGGGCATCTGGCTGCAACGCGCCAACAGCTTCACCGATTTGACATTCGATACCGGTCAGACCGTGGCCACGCCGGTGTATCTGCGCGATGTGCCCAACGGCGCCAAGGACTTCGGTATGGAGCAGCAGCGCAACGAGCAGAAGTACACGCTCGGTTCGCTCGGCTTCAACGCGGACTGGCAGGTGAGCGACCGCTTCCAGCTGACTTTCGATGCGCACAACTCCAAGACCCAGAGCCTGCCCAACGATCCGGTCACCGGCGGCAGTGCGACTTATTTCAGCTTTGCCGGCACCAACAACTGCACCGGTGGTCCGTCCTGCGGCGGCCAGTGGGGGCAGGAGTTGTGGTTCAACAACTCGCTGCCGATCGGCGCACGCACGTGGTATCCCACCGTCGCCGATTCGCTTGCCGGTACCAATGGCGTGGTCAACCCGGACTTCACCAAGAACAATCTGGGTTCGCAGGTGCAGCGCATCTACTATCAAAAGCAGGTGACCGAGACCAAGGAAGGCCGCCTGGATGGCAAGTTCGATTTCGACGACGGGCGTTTCCAGTTCGGCGTCAGCTCGTCCAACACCACAATGCACCGCCTGACCAGCGACAATTATTCCACGCTGGGCGACTGGGGCGTGGCCAACGCCGGCAGGGAGCCGGGCATGACCGACCTGCTGCAGCCGGTGAGCATCGTCGGCATGTTCGATGACTTCAACGCCAATGGCGCCGCGCGTAATGCATGGCGCGGCGATGCCAGCCAGCTGGCGCTATGGGGTGGAAGCCAGTACGGCGCTGCGACGCGCTACAACCCGCTGTACAGCGCGGACAATCAGGTCGAAGAAAAGACCCGAGCGGCGTATGTGCAACTGGAATTGACCGGCGACATCGCCGGCATGACCACCAACACGCGCCTGGGCCTGCGTTACGAGCGCACCGATGTGGAATCCACCTCGCAGGTGGCCACGCCCGTCGCGCTGCAATGGCAGGCCAACAACGACTTCCAGTTGCTGCGCTCCGCCGAGCAGCAACCCTTCAGCGAAAAGACCAGCTACAACTACATCCTGCCGAATCTGGATTTCAGCATCGATATCACCGATTCGCTGAAAGGCCGTGCCTCGTTCGGCCAGACCATCGCGCGCGCGCCGTACAACAACCTCATCGCCGGACCCACGCCGAACACGCCGTCCGGCTCGGTCCTGATCAACCCGTCCAACCGCGCCAGTGGCGATTCGCAGACGCCGACCCTGGACCCGCTGGAATCGGACAACCTCGACCTGGCGCTGGAATGGTATTTCGCCGATGCCAGCTATGTGTCTGCCACGTTCTGGAACAAGCGCGTCAGCAATTTCATCGGCACTACAGTCTCGCGCGAAACCTTGTACGGCCTGACCGATCCGACCTCGGGGCCGGACGCGCAGGCGGCATTGGCGTTCCTGCAAAGCGGCGCCTGCACCGCGCAGGTGGGCGCAGCCGGCAACGACGTGGCGGCGGCCTGCTCGGCCAACGATACCTCGCTGTTTGCGGCAATGGCCTTGCTGCGTAACGCCGCTGCCACCGGCGGCCTGGGTGCGTATAACGGCGGCTCGGCGCAAAGCCTGGCGTTGGAAAATGCGTACGACATCGTGGGCAATGCATCCGACCCGCTGTATCAGTTCGATGTGTCGCGACCGGTCAACCAGAACAAGGCCAATATTCACGGATGGGAGCTGGGCGGTCAGTACTTCTTCGGCAGCACCGGCTTCGGTATCTACGCCAACTACACCATCGTCGAAGGCGATGTAGCGTTCGACAACAACGTCATCGATCGCGATCAATTCGCGTTGCTGGGCTTGAGCGATACCGCCAACGTGATGCTGATGTTCGAGAAGTACGGCTGGAGCGCGCGTCTGGCCTGGAACTGGCGCGACGAGTACCTGATCGCCGCCAATCAGGACGCCTCCAATCGCAACCCGTACTACGTGGAGGCTTACCAGCAGATCGATCTCAGCCTCAGCTACGCGGTCAACAAGCAGCTGTCCGTGGGTTTTGAGGCGATCAACCTCACCGGCGAAGACGTGCGTTGGCACGGACGGTCGGAGAAGCAGATCGTCCGCCTGATCGACCAGCAGCCGCGCTATACGTTGGGTGTGCGCTACGCGTTCTGAGTGCATCGCAGGGGGTGTGATGCTTTGACGCCAGTGCGGCCTGTCTGCGCAGCCGGTGTGTGCCTTGGTGCACGCCGGCTGCCGCGCAGGCTGTCTCTGCGTGATCGGCGCTCGCGACTGTGTCAGTCGAGATCTGTGGCGAGACGCTGCCGCGCCGGCCACACAGGCTGCTTGCGTCATCCGGCAGCAACATCGGAGACGAGCGCAACAGGCGGCACAGGTGCGCTGCGTCATCGAAGTGAAACCGGCCCACGGATGACGTGTCCGCCAATCGACAGCCCATCATCTGCAGTCCGCCGGCACATGCTGCTCTGCCGCTTGCCGGCTTCGCACTTTTTGGCAATGCTCGCGGGCAGCAGGCGCGGCATGTCGTCGCGTGATCGATCCCCCGACCGGTGCAGTGCCCATCGCAGGCCACTGCTGGAGCTTTAGATGACGCGATATGCAGTGCTCAACAATGTGGCGCACCACGATCTGCGCGTGATTCTGCGCTTTGGTGCCGAATTCGGCGATGCGGTGGGCTTTGTGCCGGCATTCGTCACCGAGTACGCCGAGCTGCAACGCGAATACCCGTTGTTCTTTCGCAAGGATGCGGCCACCGGCGCTTATCAGTCGGTGGCGTTGCTGGGCTTTGCGCCCGACGAAAACCTGTTTCTGCAAGACGGCCGCTGGAATGCGGGTTACCTGCCGGGCATCGTCGCCAAGGGGCCGTTTCTGATCGGGTTTCAGGAGCAGCGGATCGATGGCGCGCTGGTGCAGGAGCCGGTGATTCATGTTGACCTGGAGCACCCGCGCATCAGTCGCGCCGACGGCGAGCCGGTGTTTCTGCCGCAGGGCGGGCATAGCGCGTATTTGGAACACATCATCAGCGTGTTGCGCGGCATCCGTGACGGCATGGATGCGGGGCAGGCCATGTGCGCCGCCTTCGATGCGCTGGGCCTGATTCAACCGGTCAAGCTGGATGTAGTGCTCGACGATAGCCACGGCGTGCACCTGGAAGGGCTGCACAGCATCGACCGTGAGCGATTGGCCGCGCTGGATGGCGCAGGCTTGCAGCAGCTGCATCACGCCGGGTATCTGGAAGGCGCCTTTTTGATGCTGGCCTCGCACCACAACCTGCGCCGGCTGATGGGCGAGAAACAGCGCCGGCTACAGCACGTGCAGGCCGCTGCTGCAGCCGCCGCACACGCTTGATCGCATGAGCGCACTGTCATCGATCACCCCGTTGCCCGAGCGCAGCGACTGCCGGCCGGATGCGGCATTGCTGGCGCAGTTGTGCGCTGCTGCGCAGCCGCTGGTGCTGCGCGGGGTGGCGCGCGACTGGGCGCTGGTGCAGGCCGCGCAGCGTGGTACATCGCAGGCCATGGCGCAGTTGCGCGGCATGGATACCGGCCGCGCACTGCAGTATTCGTATGGCGCTCCGGACATCGGCGGCCGGCCGTTTTATCGCGACGATTGCAGCGATCTCAACTTCGAGGTGCAGCGCGGTAGCTTGAGCGCGCTACTGGACGCGATCGACGCGCATCTGGACGATCCGCAGCCGCCCACGTATTACCTGGCCTCGTTGCCGATCGATGCGCATCTGCCGGGTTTTGCGGCAGGTAATACATTGGATGTCAGCGCAGATGGTAACGCCGTGCCGCCCAGCATCTGGATCGGCAACCGGGTCATCGCCTCCTGCCATTTCGATGCGCCCAATAACTTGGCGGTGTGCGCGGTAGGCCAGCGGCGCTTCACGCTGTTTGCGCCCGAGCAGGTGGCCAATCTGTATCCGGGCCCGCTGGAACCCACGCCGGGCGGGCAGGTGGTGAGCATGGTGGATGTGATCAATCCGGATCTTGCGCGCTATCCGCGCATGGCCGATGCGGTGTCGCAGGCGCGCACGGCGGTGCTGGAACCGGGCGATGCGATTTTCATCCCCAGCATGTGGTGGCACCACGTGCAATCGCTGCAGCCGTTCAATGTGCTGGTCAATTATTGGTGGAGCACCGCTCCGGCGCAGCTGCCTGCACCGATGCAGGCGCTGTATCACGCGCTGTGGGCCATCCGCGACCGACCGGCGTCGGAAAAGGCCGCCTGGCGTGCGTTGTTCGACTACTACGTGTTCGGCCCTGCCGAGCGTGCCGGCGAACATCTGCCCGAGCACGCGCGCCAGGTGCTGGGACCGATCGACCCCACACTCGCGCGCCAGCTGCGCGCCATGCTGATCGGCAAGCTCAATCGCTGATCACCTCTATCGTGTTGTGCTCCCACTGACAGGAAAACGCCGTGAACCAGGCCAGGATTCGCAAGGTTGTCATCGCCGGGGGCGGCACCGCCGGCTGGATCGCCGCCTGCGCGTTGTCGCATCAGTTTCGCGACTTGTTGGACATCACCCTGGTCGAGTCCGATCAGATCGCCACCGTGGGGGTGGGCGAGTCCACGGTGCCGCCCATCCGCACCTTTCATCGGTTTTTGCAGATCGACGAACAGGAGTTTCTGCGCGCGGTCGCCGGCACGTTCAAGCTGTCGATCTCGTTCGAGCATTGGCGCCGGCAGGGCGAGCGCTATATCCACCCCTTCGGCATTACCGGCCAGAGCACGCTGGTGTGCGCGTTCCATCATCTGTGGCTGGAAAGTCAGCGCCGCGGCATGCCCGGCGCGTTCGGCGATTACTGCCTGGAAACCGTGGCCTCGCGGGTGGACCGCTTCGCGTTGCCACGCGAGCCGGTCGTCAACTATGCCTACCACCTGGATGCGGCGTTGTACGCGCGGTTTCTGCGCACGCGCAGCGAAGCGCACGGGGTCACGCGTGTCGAGGGCAAGATCCAGCAGGTGACGTTGCAGCCGGATAGCGGCGATGTGGCCGCGCTAGTGCTGGAGGACGGGCAGGTGATCGAAGGCGACCTATTCATCGATTGCACGGGCTTCCGTGGTCTGTTGATCGAGCAGACACTGCACACCGGCTACGAAGACTGGAGCCACTGGCTGCCGTGCGACCGCGCGGTGGCGGTGCAGACCGAAGCTGTGGGCCCACCGGTGCCGTATACGCGCGCCATTGCGCATGAGGCGGGCTGGCGGTGGCATATTCCGTTGCAGCATCGCGTTGGCAACGGGCTGGTGTTTTCCAGCCAGCACATGTCCGATGACGAGGCGCAGGCCAAGCTGCTGCGCGACACGGCCGCAACCCCGGTCAAGGAGCCGTGGCTGGTGCCGTTCCGCACCGGGCGACGGCTCAAGGCCTGGAACAAGAATGTGGTCTCGCTCGGACTGGCCAGCGGTTTTATCGAGCCGTTGGAATCCACCAGCATCCATCTCACCATTGCCGCGGTGGTACGGTTGATCACGCTGTTCCCGGCCGATGGCATCGCGCCGTCGCAGGTCGATGTGTTCAACGACATCAGCCGCACCGAGATGGAACATGTGCGCGATTTCGTCACCTTGCACTACCACGCCACGCAGCGCGACGAGCCGCTGTGGCAGCAGTGTCGCGACATGGAACTGCCCGACTCGCTGCGCCTGCGTCTGCGTGCCTGGCGCGAGCGCGCGCACGCCTGGCAAGGCACCGACGAACTGTTCCGCGTGGATTCCTGGACGCACGTACTGCTGGGGCAGGGCATCGTGCCGCAGCAGCATCATCCGCTGGCGGCGGCGTTGTCCGACACCGATCTGCGCCGCCTGCTGGATGGCATTGCGCAGCCGATCCAGCGCGTGGTGGAGCAAATGCCGTCGCAGCAGGACTTCATCAGCGCGTATTGCAAGGCTGACGAGCAGCTATGGGGTGGGCGCAGGCGGGTGGCTATATAAGTATGTTTAGTTACTTGTTTCCCACACCTTAAGATGCCTGCGTGCTCCAACTAAAGATCACGACATGAAGGCGATTAGGTGCACTGCGTTTCAGGAGTAACGGGAAACGTGTTGATTGATCTGGAAGCCACAATGCTTGCAAGGTTTTGGTTGCTCCGCCGAGCGTAGCAATGCTGCCGGACCGTGATAGGAACGCTTGCATTTTGGGCAGGGGCTACGCAGAAATGGTAGCGCCGTCAATACGATAATGATGCCGCTCACCGCCGACAGTAGTACGCCAACCATCAGTAACGCGTTGTCCTTGAATAGATCTCGGACTTGGAAAAACGCCATGCCGGCGAACATCGCGATCAGTACACCGCTGCGAGCAAGCCGCTGGTTAGAGCGCATGCGCTCCATCGACGCGCGCAGACGGCGATTTTCCTGCATTGGATCAACGGCTGGTTCTATATCTTGCGGCATTATTTTCGGCCTGCGAAATGCTCCGCAACGGGAAGCTAAAATGATGAAATTTGACTTGTTCGATCTTTCAAGTTTTGGATTTATTCCAAAGCCTGCGCAACATTATTTTGATCCATAGTGTAGTTCCGTCGGCTACAGCCGCATCAAATCGGCGCCGACCACGATCGGCCCGGCGTAGTGCTTGCGCGCGCCCTCGCTCCACATGGCCTCAGTGATGCTGGGGTCGCCGCCAGGCACGAAGTGATTGAGCACCAGCATCTTGGCATTGGCCGCGGCGGCGATCCGTCCCACTTCGTCGCTGGTGGAATGGCTCTTGAGCAGGTGGTCCAGCAAGGTGGGGGCGTTGTCGTTGGTCTTGAGCATCTTTTCCAGCGCGGGCAGATACATCACCTCATGCACCAGGATGTCGGTGTCCTTGGCAAATGCAGCCAGCGCCGGCAGGTAGCGCGTATCGCCGGAGAACACCACCGAGCGGTCGCGGGCCTGGAAGCGATAGGCGAACGCCGGTTTGAGCGTGTAGTGGTCCACCAGCGTGGCGGTCACCGTGACCTGATCGTTCTGCAACACGGTGCCGGCCTGGTCGAACTCGTGCACATGGATGAGCGGTTTGAACGGCGGGCGGCCTTCCTCGCGGATGCGCGCTTCGATGTCGATGGCATGCATCTCGACGAACGCATCCACCATCTTGCCGATGCCTGGTGGCCCATACAGATGCACTGGCGTCTGCAAGCCGCTGGCCCAGGCCAGCCACACCACAGTGAGCAGGTCGGCGTTGTGATCGGAATGATGATGGGTCAGGAAGATATCGCGCAGTGCGGGGAGCCGGATGCCGGCCTTGGCCAGCTGTTGGGCCACACCGTTGCCGCAATCGATCAGGTACGGCTGCCCGTCGATCACCAGCGCATTGGCTGCCGCCGCGCGCAGCGGCGAGGGCGTTGGCCCGCCCTTGGTGCCGAGCAGCACCAGTACGCTGCCCTTGGCCGGGAGCGGCGCAGGCGCGCTGTCGTTTGTTGCAGCCTTCTTGCGGGGAGCGGCGGCGAGTTGGCTTGCCGCCAGCAACGCGCCGGCACTGAGTGCGGTCTTGAGCACACCGCGGCGGCTGCGGAGAGTGGTGAAACTGGTCATCGCGGTTCCGGGATCATCGGGGGACAGGATTTCGGCAGCGATCGAAACACGCCGCGCCGGCACGACTCAGCGTTGTTTCGCCACAAAGTCGCGCAGCGCGGGTGAGCGATAGAACGCCATGCATTGCGCAAAGATGGTGGTGAACGGCCCACGGCGTGCTTCGTCCTTCATCGGCACCTCGCCACGGTGATAGTCCGCCGTCTGTTGCGCGACAAAGGTCTGCAACCGCCCGGTGGCGCCAGGCCTGGCATTGTCCAGCGCGTAGGTGGTGAGCAGATACGAGCGGTCGCGCAGTTGGTCGGGCTCCAGCCTGCCGCTACGTTCGTAGGTCTGCTGCAGGCACAGCTGCAGCGCATAGGCTTTGACGTCTTCCGCGGCGGCCGGTGTCGCGGCCATCGCGGCAGTGGAGACGGCGGACACTACGGCAAGCAGCGCGGCGGTAACGGCATGGCGACAGCGATGGGAAAACGGCATGCCAATCCTGGCGATGGAAGTGCTGGCAGTCTGCAGGATTGCCATGCGCTTTGCTCGCTTGAACATGCGATGCGCTTGGCGTGGCAGGAGCGTGCGTCGCATCGCCGCAGCGATGGCTTCGCAGGCACTACAGCATGTAACCACATGGATTGCCGGGGATTGCGCTTGATGGCGTCTCCATGAGGCCAGTCGGTCTCCGAAGCAGATAGAGCCAACGTCCTGCGACGCAGCACAATCCTGCCTGGCACCCGCACTGCCTTGGCAGCGCCGCACACGCTTGCCGCCATGCAGGCGAGTCCGCATAGTGCGGCACCATCGGAACAAGAGCGTCGCAGCCATGGATGTGCGCAACACCACTAGACGGCGCGAGCGCCGTCGCTACGCATGCCAGCTCGCAGTGCTGACCTTGCTGTTGTCGGCGCAGGCGCAGGCCTGGCATCCGCAGTATCCGCCCTGGTCGCGGCCGCCCGTTGGCTCCGAGTGCAAAGTGGACTCGCTATCCGCGGTAGAAGGCAGCGTGCAGTGGGAGGGCGTCACCCATTTTCGCGATGCAAACACTGTGCTCGCCATGGACAACCGCGGCGCAGCGCCGATGTTGCAGGTACGCGACGCTGCCGGACGCGTGCTGCTGCCACCGGTCGAATTGGGCGGTGGGCTGCTTGGTTTTCATGACGTGGAGCGCGTGGATCTCAATGGCGACCGTCGTCCGGATTATGTGGTGACCCTGGGCAGTGGCGGCGTTGGTCTGGCCGGCGGCAATGCGTGGCGCACCGTGGTGTTGTCGCAGGGCGATCGCTACCGCGCGCTGCGTGTGCCCACGCATGAACCCACCGCCGACGATTACCGGCGCGTGCCACGCCGTCGCGGTTGCGCGTTGCTGCAGCTGTCGGTGATCACCGCCAACCCGGCTGCGACCCGCGACCATCGCTGGCATACGTTCTGGGTGTACCGGTTGATGCGTTTTCAGGGCGCTCGCGCGATCGAAGCGAACCGCGCGTTCCCGGGTCTGCCGAACTGGATTCTGTACACGCATCGCACCGGCAACAGCACCGCGACCACGCTGTTGAACGATGCCAGCAAGAGACAGTTGTGGAACGACCCATCGCGGGAGCGCATCACCGCGTTGCCGTAACTGCGCCAGGCAAGACGCTGGACACATCGATCATGCAGATGGCTGTGCGGAGCACCGCTGTGCTTCTAAGAGTGGCCCACAACACGTTGCGAGCAGTCGTCCGGCGGGTGTGGACGACGCACAGGGAACGGAGTCTAGGAGTAGTGGTCCATGAGAATGTTGGGCACCGGCCACGCCCGCCTGACGGTTGCGCAGTAGTTTTGTAAGTGGCTCTAGATCGACACACCCCAATACGTGGCATACAAACGCGTGGCAGGCGATCTACCGCCTGCCACGCATTGCTCGACAACGCTTTGACGCTTACTGCCCGAAGAACGTGGAGATCGACGAATACACGTCGGAGAAGCGCGAGTAGTAATCCGGATCGGTCTGCGCGGTGCAGTACGAATAGCCGCCATACAGGCCGCCGCGCAGCTGATACGCACCGCCACTGGCAATGGTGAAAAGCCCCGAGCCGGACGAGCCGCCTTCGGTCACGCCGTCGTTCCAGACCACGCGGTACAGCGGCGTCTTGCCGTCGATGGAGGTGTTGAGCCCATTGACCGTGCCCAGGGAGTACTTTTTGACGTCACCCGCGGGGTGATGGATGCCAACGATCGACGTGCTGGTGGCACCGATCGCCGCGCTGTTCCAGGCGGCATAGAACGCGCCGCTCGGCGGTGCGGTCTTCAGTTCCAGCAGCGCGGTGTCGCGCGTGGTATTGGCATGGCGCAGGAACGCGCCGCCGGTGAGCGTGGTCGCCTGCGAACTGGCGGTGTTGCCATTGCAGCTGGCCGCATCGTAGAACCAGTACGTCTGCAGGCTATTGGCTACCGTCTGCGTGCTGATGCAGTGCGCCGCAGTCCAGAACAGATTGCGCTTGGGCGTGTTGGTGTTGTTGAGCAGCGTGCCAGTGCACAGGAACGAGCCCTGGCTGGTGGTGTACAACATGCGCGCCACCGCCTTCGCGGCGCTGGTAAAGCCGGCGGTGGGATTGGCGCGGCACACGATGTCGTTCTGGCAGGAATCGCTCTCGCCGATGGCAATGGTCATCATGTCGCGCGGGCTGGCGGTGGGGCTGATATCCAGATGCGACAGCTGAGGAATGCTGAGGCTG
The DNA here is from genome assembly GCF_979258225.1 of Xanthomonas sp. AC360. NCBI lineage: Bacteria > Pseudomonadati > Pseudomonadota > Gammaproteobacteria > Lysobacterales > Lysobacteraceae > Xanthomonas > Xanthomonas sp. AC360. The sequence goes on along the minus strand of NZ_OZ409846.1, from coordinate 4,905,448 downwards.
AAGTTCTCCGGGTACAGGCCTGCCGGCAGCGACAGCTCGACCAGCAGGTTTTCGCCGCTCACCGTCGGCGACCAGCCGATGGCATCGCCGGTGCCGACGAAGCTGGCGCCGGATTGTTCGAACACGCGGCCGTCGTCGCCGGCAAAGCGCAGTGTCACCTTGGACGGGTCGCCCGGTTTTGCGCCGGCACCACGCAGCAGCAACGCCGCACGCAACGATGCTGCCTGCGCGGAGCCCAGCTTCAAGGTCGCAACGCGCGAACCGTCGCCGGCCATCTGCCAATCGAGCTTGGCCAGGTTGACCAACGGCTGCGCCACCGCGCGCGTAAAGCCGATCTGCAGCGGCTGCCCATGCTTGACCTGCGCAATACGGCGCTCACGCACGGCGCCGAGTTCCTTGCTGCTCGGTGCAGCCAGTTGCGCCACGCGCGTGGGCATGATGCCGCCGCGCAGGCTGGCCGACTGCAACGTCGCCGCGCCGAGCTTGGTCGCCTGCGGCGCGCTACTCACCGGTGCGGCATCCATCTCGGTGGGCGGCGCAGCCAGCGCAACGCCGGACACAGCAGAGAGCAGCGCGAGGTACAACGCATTCTTGCGATTCATGGGTAGTCCTTCTCGTCAGGGATCGGCAGGCTGCGGCGGGGGCCACACCCTTCGGCGCCATCGTTGGCGCCGAACGAGACTAGCGAATGTTTACAGCTGAATATGTGCTGAAAATCTCGTTCAGAGACGGGCGATCAAGAAAAATACAATCGCTTTTGCACACATCGATGCGTTAAGTCGTATGTGCGATGGAGATGGGAGCGTCGCGCGTGCGTGTACTTAGTGCACGTGCACGCGTGCGTGCACGGCACTGTTGGAACAGCACGTTAGGGAGACTGGCTGTGCGACTCTGCAGGTCGACGAAAGATACGCGTGCGTCTAATGCGTCGCGACATGCCGCATTCGAGCGGGCGTTGATTTCCACAGCAGACGCGCGCACTGCAGCGTGCACGCAGTGCACAGTGGCAGACAGACACTGCATACGCTCAACGCGGTGCGCGAAGCGCTATTCCACTGCGTCGCTGGCGCGAAACTCGGTCGAGCGACCACTGACTTTCAAGAACGCCAACACGCACAACCCCACCACCATCCATGCGCTGCCGCCGAGCTGCGCATGCCGGTCGGCGTTGATCAACACATAGGCCAGGATCACGATGCCGATCAGCGGCACCACGCCATGCAACACGATCCGGCCCTGGTTGCGAAAGTGCCAGAGCACGGCGAGATGCAGCAGTACGAATGCGGTCAGCGCACCGACGTTGCACAGCGACGACAGCAGCGCGATCTGGCCGACGAACACTTCGCCCAGCACCATGCTCAACGCCGCCACCAGCAGGATGGCGCGCTGCGGCACGCCCGTGCGTGGATGGATGTAGCGCAGAAACGCCGGCAACTGGCGGTCGCGTGCCATGGCGAACAACAGACGCGAAGTTGCTGCTTGCGCCACCAGCGAATTGGCGATTGCCGCACTGATTGCCACCGTCAACGCAATGACGATCTGCAACCACGGCCCGGCAATCAGCCGGCCGATGTCGAAGAACGCATCGTTGGAGGCCTGCGCGCTTGGGTAACGCTGCAGCGTCGGTTGCAGCAACGCGGCCAGCCAGGTCTGCAGCACAAACAGGCCCGCCACCAGCACCAAGGCCAGCAAGGTGGCGCGGCCCACCACGCGGTTGCCGCCACGCGTTTCTTCCGACAACGTGGAGATCGCATCGAAACCCAGAAACGACACCACCGCCACCGACAGCGCGCTGAAGATCAGTTGCGGCGAAAACGCCTGCGGGTTGTAGAACGGGCGCAGCGTCCACTGCGCGCCGTTGACGCCGCGCTGGATCGCCAGCGTCGCCAGCACCACGAACACCGCCAGCACCACCAACTGCGCGAACAGAAAAAATCGATTCGCGCGCGCCGTCGTTTCGATCCCGCGCAGATTGACCACGGTATTGAGCACCACGAAGAACGCGATCCATGCCGGCTGCGGTACCCCCGGCAACACGTTATGCATGGCATTGGCGCCAACCACGTAGAGCAGGGTGGGCACCAGCAGGTAATCGAGCAGGATCGCCCAACCGGCGAGGAAGCCCATGCCGCTGCTTAGTCCACGGCCAACATACGCGTACACCGAGCCGGCCACTGGAAATGCCTGCGACATCTGCTGATAGCTCAAGGCGGTGAACAGCATCGCCACGAAGCCGACCAGATACACCAGCGGCACCATCCCCGCACTGATGTCGAACACCCCGCCGAAGATCGAGAACGGCGCGGTCGGCACCATGAACACCAGGCCGTAGATCAGCAGATCCTTCAGCGTGAGCTGGCGCTTGAGCTCCTGCGCGTAGCCAAAACGTTCCAGCTCTGCCGCATCGTCGCGGCGTGGTGTATCGGTCATGCAGATATCCGCTGTAAGGAAGGCAGGTTCAGCGCAGGCGCGCGGTCCGGGACGTCGATGCTGCACTGCAGCTGTGTGACCGGCATTGTGACGATAATGTGGCCGGCAAGCCCATCCATTGGTAAAAGTGCTAGGTTTTCCGTGCTGGATGTCATCCAGCAATGGCGTCAACGGCTCCGAAGGACCCCCATGTTCGACACTCTGGCCAGCCTGGGCCGCGATCTGCAGGCACTGCGTACGCTCAATGCCTGTCTGGATCGGGTATTTGGCGACGTGTGCGCGTTGGGCTTTCAGTCGCTGGTGTACGACTACGCGCCGGTGCCGCTGAGCATGGAAGGCGCGCTGATCACCCCGACCGTGTTCATGCAGCGCAATGCGCCAGGCGATATGCAGCATGTCTGGTGCGAGCACGGTTACTACCAACATGACCCCGTTCAGCAGCGTGCCACGCGACGTACCACGCCCTTCGTATGGTCTTACCGCACCGATGGCGACCGGCCCGGAGTGGAATACGTCGGCGCCCAGCACCGCCAGGTGACGCGCTATCTGTGCGACAGCGGCATGGCTACCGGTGTCACGGTGCCGCTGCATCTGCCAGGCGGGGCGTTTGCCACGTTCAGTGGCGCGGTCGATGCGAGTGCCGCCGAAGCGCCGCGCCTGGCCGAAGCGCAGCTTGCTCCGTTCTTGCTGCTTGCGCATGCGTTTCAGGCGCGTGCACAGGAGCTGCTGGACCCGCAGGAGCGTCGTTGCCACCACATCGCGCTGACCCGGCGCGAGCGCGAATGCCTGCAGTATTCGGCCAAGGGGCTGACCGCCAAAAGCATTGCGGCCGCGCTCAATCGGTCCACCGCCACGGTCAACCTGCATCTGAATTCGGCCGCACGCAAACTGGGGGCGCGCAATCGCGTCGAGGCGGTGGTGCGCGGCATGCACTACCGATTGCTGGAGCCTTAAGTACGTTGCGGTGGCTGCTTGTGGCATTGATTGCACGCCATGCATCGATGCGTAGCGATCGATGCTTCCAATCGTCAGCGCCGCGTTACGCAGGCTGGGTACGACGACTGACGTGATAGCAAGGCACGCGCCTGCGTTGCCGTGCGTGATGCTGAAGACCTGGTTACGCTGCGCATCGCAGCAGTTGCAGCGGGGTGGTCGATAGTCGTCGGCCTTGAACATCGAATTTGCGATTGGTCTGCACAATCGTCGGTACTTCATAGGTGTTTGTCCGCAGCCTGTCTAACGCGCAGTCCACCAACGCGATGGCCTCGAAACCGCTGCAAACCTGTGAGATTTGCCAGTTAACGCGGGCGCAGCTGCCCGCTAGGCTCGGCGCTCATCATTAGCCGAGCAGGCGCAGGTCATGCAGTCCACCGAGGGGTATGTCCAATTCCGCGGCTATCGCACCTGGTACCGCATCAGCGGCGACCTGCGCAGCGATGCCTGCCCGTTGGTGGTGGTGCACGGTGGGCCCGGTTGCACGCACGACTATGTCGACAGCTTCAAGGACCTGGCCGGCAATGGCCGTGCGGTGATTCATTACGACCAGCTCGGTAATGGCCGCTCCACCCATCTGCCCAACGCGGATTCCGCGTTCTGGACGGTCGGGCTGTTTCTGGACGAGTTGCAGACGCTGATCGACCACTTGGGCCTCTCGCAATACGCCCTGCTGGGGCAGTCGTGGGGTGGGATGCTGGCCGCCGAACACGCGGTGCGCCGGCCCAGCGGGTTGCGTGCATTGGTGATCGCCAATTCGCCGGCGTCGATGGGCTTGTGGCGCGCGGCAGCGCTGCGTCTGCGCGCCGGCCTGCCCGAGCAGGTGCAGGCCGCGCTGGACGAACACGAAGCTGCCGGCACGCTGGATCACCCGGAATATCGGGCGGCCAGCCAGGTGTTCTACGCGCAGCATGTGTGCCGCATGGTGCCGTGGCCGGACGAGGTGGCGCGCACTTTCGCCGCCATCGATGCCGACCCGACCGTGTATCACGCCATGAATGGCCCAACCGAATTCCACGTGGTGGGCAGCCTGCGCAACTGGAGCATCATCGAGCGCCTGCACCGCATCATGGTGCCCACGCTGGTGCTGTCCGGCAAGTACGACGAGGCCACGCCGGAAACCGTCGAGCCTTACGCGCGTCTGATTCCGGATGCACGCTGGCATGTGTTCGCCAACTCCAGCCACATGCCGCACGTGGAAGAACGCGCTGCCTGCATGCGTCTGGTCGGCGACTTTCTTGATGACCACACACCGTGGCCGGGCGGCGAGCTTGCGCATGTGTCGGGATCGATCGCTCGCGCTGTGTAAAGGCGCGGTGCTCCTGGTGGGCAGCTTGTCTGCCTGTTGCGTCGCGGCGTAGCACTGGCGCTGTCGCGCGTCGACTATCGTGCAAAGCCGAGCATTGTTGCGCGAGCGTGTCGCAGTGGTGCCCTGCATTAGGCATGCGGACTGTGCGTGAAAACATCGTGCCAGCGCTCGACGAGACATCGACTGCGTGCGTCGGTGATATGCGGTCACCTTGATCGTTCACTGCGTTGCCTGCCGCGCAGTGGGCGCGGGAAGTGGGTTTCCGCGCCCACTGCGGCGTCATAGCGCTCGCAATCCACGCGCTGTCGGTCGCACGTACCGCATTTAACACTGTGGCTGCATCAGCCTGTCAACGCCAGGTGCATCGGCTGATCTGACACTGCGCGGCTTGCGCCGGCATCTCACCAGCACTCGCCGCAGCGTGACGTGCCTGCGGGACTGGTGCGCCATGTCATCGCTGCAACGTAGAGGCCACGCGGCAGCGTTGCATTCGCTTGATGGTCTATGACGTGCGCACATCGTCGATGTGCAGGTTGTGCTGCGTTGCGTGGCGCTGCATTGCAACAACCGATCGAAGCGACGCGCTGTCTCAGCGCAACCATGCAGTAATCAGCGCCGATGTAGCTGCGTCCGCGCGCATCGTACGCATCGCAAATACCTGCATCTAGTCGCCAATCGCGCGTGAAGTTGCATGCATAGCAGTGTCCTGTCCTGCGTGTCTCTTGCTGTCTCTTTTGCATGTCCTGCAAAGAGAACACCGTGGTGCGTCAAAGTTTCAAAGATGGATAATTGTTTTATGTTCTAAATCGCGCGAAGAATGCGGCCCCCACGCACTGCTTTGCCGACGTCGTTGCCATCGCGCAGACGTCGCGCATCGCCTATCGACTTCTTTGGGAGAGGCTGCATGATTAGCAAGATGCTCCAGGGCGCACTCGCGCTTGCACTGTCCACGTGTGCCGCAAGCGCCATCGCCGGCCCGGTTGGCTACGGCGCTGCCACCACTGGCGGCGGCAACAAGACACCGGTCAACGTGGCCACCTTCGAAGCGATGCAGGCTGCCATCGACAGTTATTCCGGCAGTGGTGGTCTGGTGCTCAACTACACCGGCAAGTTCGACTTCGGCACCATCAAGGATGTGTGCGCGCAGTGGAAGCTGCCGGCCAAGACCGTGCAGATCAAGAACAAGAGCGATGTCACCATCAAGGGCGCCAACGGTTCGGCGGCAAACTTCGGTGTGCGCGTGGTCGGCAACGCGCATAACGTGATCATCCAGAACATGACCATCGGCCTGCTGCAAGGCGGCGAAGATGCCGATTCGATTTCGCTGGAAGGCAATTCCACTGGCGAACCGTCCAAGATCTGGGTCGACCACAACACCGTGTTCGCCTCGTTGACCAAGTGCTCCGGCGCCGGCGATGCCTCGTTCGATGGCGGCATCGACATGAAGAAGGGCGTGCACCACGTCACCGTGTCCTACAACTACGTCTACAACTATCAGAAGGTCGCGCTCAACGGCTACAGCGACAGCGACACCAAGAATTCGGCCGCCCGCACCACCTATCACCACAATCGCTTCGAGAACGTTGAGTCGCGCGTGCCGTTGCAGCGTCGCGGGTTGAGCCATATCTACAACAACTACTTCAACAACGTCACCACCTCGGGCATCAACGTGCGCATGGGCGGCGTCGCCAAGATCGAGTCCAACTACTTCGAGAACATCAAGAACCCGGTGACCTCGCGCGACAGCAGCGAGATCGGCTATTGGGACCTGATCAATAACTACGTCGGCAGCGGCATCACCTGGGGCACGCCGGATGGCAGCAAGCCTTACGCCAATGCCACCAACTGGGTCAGCTCCAAGGTGTTCCCGGAATCGCTGGGCTACATCTACACCGTCACGCCGGCCGCGCAGGTTAAGGCCAAGGTGATCGCCACCGCAGGTGCAGGCAAGAATCTGGCCGAGTAAGCGTCGGCGCAGCGTTGCACCCACAGATCCCCGGCAATGCCGGGGATTTTTTTATGTGTCGCGATGTTGCCGGCCACGCCAGTTGCATGTGTCTGAGGTGGCCGCGCGCCGCAGCGACATGCCGTTGGTAGGAGGGAAGGGCGATGACGACGGCGCATCGCCACACGGCTGGTGTGGACGGTGCCGCAGACGCGTTATCGCGATACGAGATCACGGTGTGGACAGGCCGCCTTCGATCAGCGCGCACGCTCGGCAACGTCGCCACGTTGCAGCCTGTCTTCAGACCGATCCGCGCGTCGCCTCGCCTTGGCAATGCCAATGCCGCCGTCGGCCTTGCTCCTGCGGCCAGTGTGCACTGCAGCATGACGCGCGAGCGCGTCGCGCACCGGCATGGCCTTGGGCAATCGCTTCGGAGCGAGCGCGCGCTGTCGACGGCGCGGCCGCAGCTTCAGCCTGGCCTGGACGTCTTCGTCAAGAGGCGCGGCCGGCGCCACGACGCGGTATCGTGTCGCGTTACCACCTTCGCGATTCCGTCCATGTCGCTTCCGACCGATCCTGTTGCTGAGACCGCCGCGCCTGCGTTGCGCCATGCCTTGAAACCGCGGCAATTGATGATGATGGGCCTGGGCACGGCGATCGGCGCCGGGTTGTTCCTGGGCTCGGGCGTGGGCATCCATGCGGCCGGCCCGGCCGTGCTGGTGTCCTATCTGATTGCCGGCGCGCTGGTGATCATCGTGATGAACGCGCTCGGCGAGATGGCCGCGGCCAAGCCGGCCAGCGGCGCCTTCTCGGTGTACGCGGCCGATGCGATGGGGGCGACTGCCGGCGCAACGGTGGGCTGGCTATGGTGGCTGCAGATCGTGGTGGTGATCGCCGCCGAGGCGGTGGGCGCGGCGAGCCTGTTGGCCACCGTGTGGCCGGCATTGCCGGTGCCGCTGCTGGCATCGATCTTCATGGCCACCTTCACCGTGATCAACTTGCTGGGCGTGCGCAATTTCGGCGAGTTCGAATTCTGGTTCGCCATCCTCAAGGTGGTCGCCATCGTGATCTTCCTGTTACTCGGCTGCGCATTGCTGGCCGGCTTGTTGCCAGGTGTGGCGTCGCCGGGGCTGTCCAATTTCACCCAGCACGGCGGGTTCGCGCCCAAGGGCCTGGCCGGTGTGGGCACCGCGTTGCTGGTGGTGGTGTTTGCCTTCGGCGGCACCGAGATCGTGGCCGTGGCGGCAGCCGAAACCGCCGACCCCGGGCGCAGCCTGGCGCGCACCATCCGCACCGTGGCCTGGCGCATCCTGGTGTTCTACATTGGTTCGATCAGCGTCATCGTGGCGGTGGTGCCGTGGACCAGTGCCGCGCTGAGTTCGCCGTTCGCCGCCGTGCTGGAAGTGGCGCGGATTCCCGGCGCGGCCACCGGCATCACGCTGGTGGCGGTGGTGGCGCTGTTGTCGGCGCTCAACGCCAATCTCTACGGCGCCTCGCGCATGATCTTCTCGCTGGCCCAGCGCGGTGAGGCGCCGCGTTGGCTGGGCAACACCAGCCGCCAGCAAGTGCCGCTGGTGGCGGTGATCGCCAGCGTGCTGTTCGGTTTTGCTGCCGCCGTGCTGGAATTGTTGTATCCGGGCAAGGTGCTGCCGATGCTGCTCAATATCGTGGGCGCCACCTGCCTGCTGGTGTGGACCATCTCGCTGCTGTCGCAGTTGATCCTGCGTGCGCGTGCGGATCGTGCTGGTATCGCCTTGCCGTTCCGCATGCGCGGGTATCCGGTGTTGACGCTGCTGGCGTTGGCGATCCTGGCGGTGATCTTCGTGCTGCTGGCGTCCTCGGCGGACACCCGCGCGCAATTCCTGTCGATGGTGGGGCTCACTGCAGGCATTGCGTTGATCAGCGAGCTGGCACGCCGGGTACGCGCCGCGGCGTAATCGTGCCGGGTGCGTAGAGCCGACGCATCGGTTTGCATCGGCAAACTGTCGGCGCCTGCAGTTCAGCGACCTGCAGACGGGTATCGGCGGCAATGTCATGCCGCCGGCTCGATCCCGTCGCTGCACGCACTTGCGGCTGCCGACGGCAATGCCCTGACACGCGCGCATCCTGCGGTCAAATGACGCCAGGCAGAGGGTCGGCTACCCATCACCGCCAATGAGCACGCACGTCGCCTTGTGGATGCGCTCTCAAAAAAGCGCTGCGCCCGTGGACTTGCCGGAACGGTTCCATTAGGTTTTAGGCAGTCGAATCCAGCGCTTTCAGCGAGTTTTCCGGATGCCATCTTTTATAATCCAACGCTCATAGGGCGCTGTGAGTCGTGCGTTTTTCAGGGGTATTGCCGGAGCGTCCATGAGTGCCGTGTCATCCCAGGAGTCTGCAGGCCTGACTGTTGCGCAGACGTTGGAGGCCGTGCATGCGCTGGCCTATCCGGTCGACACGCATCTGGATTCGCTGTATCTGTCGCGGGTGGGCGGTTACGATTTCTGGAAAGGCGACTGGAAGGCGCATCGACGCTCGTTGATCCTCTGGCTGATGAACAAGACCTCGCCGAGAGGTCGCAATCAACCGCTGATGCACCATGTGAGTGGCCCCGATTTTCTTGCAGGCGGTTACGGCGGTGCCTGTTTCAGCGCCCACGCGCTCTGGGAAAACCTCGTTGCCGTGCCGTTCTTCGACCCCTGGAAAAACTGGGTGGATCATCGGCGCTATGTCGAGGCGATGGTGGAAGCGAGCCGGGGACGCTTACGGTTGGCACGCAGCGCCGCCGAGCTGCGTGCGATTCGGGCCGAAGGTCTGTGTTGCGCGATCCTGTCGTTGGAGGGGGCGCATATGCTCGGTCCACGCGGCAGTCGCAGCCAGGCGTTGCGGCTGGAGCGTCTGGGCACCGCTGCCAAGGAAGGGGCCGCCTACCTGACACTCAACCATTTCAGCCATACCGACATCTCGCAGGCCGGCTATGCCGCGCTCAATCCGTGGCGCATGATCGAGGGGGCAGGTCTGTCGGAATTCGGTCGGCAGGTCGTGGAGCGCTGCATCGCGGTCGGACTGCTGGTGGATCTTTCGCATACCTCGAGCCAGGGGGTGATCGACGCGTGCGAGATCTGCGTGCAGCGCAACTTGCCGGCCATGGCCTCGCACGCCGCATCGCGCAGCATTACCAGGGGCACCGAAACGCGGCCATCGCATCATCTCGAGCGCGGCTTCGACGATGCGGCGATCCGCGCCATCGTGCAAACCGGTGGCTGCATCAGCGTCATTCTGGCGCCGTACTTTCTGCAACATGCGTATCTGGCCGACGACACGCCGAATATGGATGCCGATCTGGCCTTCGTCATTGGCTACTACGAAGCCTTTGCCCGGCTGATCGCCGGCATGGGAATCGTCGAAGATCCGTGGAAGCATTTGAGTTTCGGTAGCGATTTCGATGGCGGCATCTCCAGCCTGCCGATCGGCATGCGCAGCGGCGCGGATCTGCCCCGGCTCACCCAGGCGATGCTCGATGCAGGCTGGCCCATCCAGCGCATCGTCGATGTCTATAGCGGCAATTTCGTGCGCATCTGGGAGCAGGTGCGGCCATAGCGGCCTGGGTGATGCGGCGGCGGCATGGGAGGCCAATGCGCTGTCAAGCGGCTCGGCGGTGCCGGTGCCGGTGCCGGCAGGGAGGCGGACGACTAAGAGCGGCTAACAAAACTTCCTGTGCTCATCGCCAGGCGGGCGCGGCCGGTGCTCGGTGCGGCATGTATCCCTCGTACGCTGCGGTTCCTCCGCGCCGTCCACACCCACCTGACGACTGCTCGCTACGTTTTGTTCGCCGCTGTAAGTGCACGGCGAGCGGTGCGACGTGCGCGCATCGTCTGAGCGGGTCGCACTGATCAGGGCCTTGCCGCATGCGCACCGGTGCGCCGTTTTTGCCTGGCAGCTGCGACACACTGCCGCAGATGCGACGCCATGTCGCATCGGGAACGGGCGCATCCGTCCATACCATGTTGGTGTCGCGTAGGCGTCGCGATCGACCACCGTAGTGTGTCTCGGCGATCGATTTGCAGCGTGTGCGCCGACGCTTCCCACCTTTTCCTGGAGCACTTTCCGTGGACGCTCTGCTGCTATCGCGTATCCAGTTCGGATTCGTCATCGCCTTCCACGTCTTGTTTCCTGCCTTCACCATCGGGCTTTCCAGCCTGCTGGCGTTTCTGGAATGGCGCTGGTTGCGCACCCGTCTGCCGGTCTGGCGCGAGCTGTATTTCTTCTGGCAAAAAATCTTTGCCGTGTCGTTCGGCATGGGTGTGGTCAGCGGCATCGTGATGGCCTTCCAGTTCGGTGCCAACTGGCCGGAACTGAGCCGCATTGCGGGCGGGGTGATCGGGCCGTTGCTGAGCTACGAAGTGCTCACCGCGTTCTTCCTCGAAGCCAGTTTTCTGGGTGTGATGATGTTCGGGTGGGGACGCATTTCCGAGCGCCTGCACTTCTTTGCCACCTGCATGGTGGCGCTGGGCACGCTGTTGTCCACATTCTGGATTCTCTCGTCCAACAGCTGGTTGCAGACGCCGGCCGGCTACGAGGTGATCGACGGCATCGTGCATCCGGTGGACTGGTTGAAGATCATCTTCAATCCCTCGTTTCCGTATCGGCTTGCGCACATGGCGCTGGGCTCGTTCATCACCACCTGTTTTGTGGTGGGCGCGGTGGGTGCGTGGTATCTGCATCGCGGCGTGCACCGCGAGGCCGCCCTGCGCATGCTCAAGCTGGCGGTGGTGTTCGCGTCCATCACCGTGCCGCTGCAGATCTTTGTCGGCGACATGCATGGCTTGAATACGCTCAAGCATCAGCCGATGAAGATCGCGGCGATGGAAGCGCACTGGCATGCCGAAGAACCAGGCAAGGGATTCCCGCTGGTGGTGTTCGCCCTGCCGAATGCGCAGGCCGAGCGTAACGACTACGAGCTGGCGATTCCGCGCCTGGGCAGCCTGATTCTGACCCACAGCCTGGACGGCAACATCGCGCCGCTGACCTCGGTGCCGGCGCACGACCGCCCGCCGGTGACGCCGGTGTTCTTCGCCTTTCGCATCATGGTGGGGATCGGCTCGTTGATGTTGCTGGTGGCCTGGGTGTCGGCATTCGCGTTGTGGCGCGGCAAGCTGGTGCAGTGGCGCTGGTTGCTGGCGACCTGGCGCTGGATGCTGCCGAGCGGCTTCATTGCGCTGATCTCCGGCTGGTTCGTGACTGAAATGGGTCGGCAGCCGTATGTGGTCTATGGGCTGCTGCGCACCGCCGATGCGGTGGGACCGCAATCGGCGCTGATGACTGCCATCTCGTTGGCGGTGTATGTGGCCGGCTATGCCTTCGTGTTCGGCTGGGGCATCTGGTACCTGGTCAAGATCGGCAAGACCGGGCCGACCCCGCACGATGCACCGCATCTGGACCATGGCGAACACACCCCCGCACGGCCTCTGTCGGCGGCCGATGCATCGATCGACGGAGCCGCATGATGGACATGACAACAGTGTTGCCGGTGGCATGGTTCGCGGTGATCGGCTTCGGGGTGCTGATGTACGTGGTGCTGGACGGCTTCGTGCTCGGCATCGGCATCCTGGCGCCGTTTCGCAAGGACGAAGCACAGCTGGACCTGATGATGAACACCGCCGCGCCCATCTGGGACGGCAACGAAACCTGGCTGGTGCTGGGCGGGGCAGGGCTGCTGGCGGCATTTCCGAAGGCCTACGCAGTGATTCTGTCGTCGTTGTATCTGCCGGTGTTGCTGATGGTGATGGCGTTGGTGTTCCGTGGTGTGGCGTTCGAGTTCCGGTTCAAGGCACAGCGTTCGCGGCGGCTATGGAGCAATGCGTTTGCCGCCGGCTCGATTCTGGCCACCTTCGCGCAGGGCGTGATCCTGGGCGCCCTGGTGCAAGGCTTGCCGATCGAGAACGATCGCTATGTCGGCGGGATCTGGGGCTGGTTCAGCCCGTTCGCGATGTTGACCGGCGCGGCATTGGTATTCGGTTATGCGCTGCTCGGCAGCACCTGGTTGATCCTCAAGACCGAAGGCCACGTGCAAGCGCTGGCGCGTCAGCTGAGCCGGCCACTGACCCTCAGCGTGCTGGTCTTCATCGGCCTGGTCAGCGCGTGGCTGCCGTCGTTGCAATCGCATGTGATGGATCGCTGGTTCAACGATGCGCATTACCTGTGGCTGATGCCGGTGCCGGTGCTGGTTGCCGTGGTGGGCTATGCGCTGTGGCGCGCGACCGAACCGGGGCGGCCGGACACACCGCCGTTCCTGCTGGCGATGGGCTTGTTCGTGCTTGGGTTTCTGGGCTTGGTGCTGGGCATGTGGCCGTATCTGGTGCCGCCGGTCTACACCATCTGGCAGGCCGCCGCGCCGCCGTCTTCGCAACTGTTCGCGATAGTGGGTCTGGTGATGTTGCTGCCGCTGATCCTGGGCTACACGGTGTGGTCGTACCGGGTGTTCCGCGGCAAGATCACCGCGGAAACCGGCTACCACCACTGATGGCGGCGGTCAGGTTTTCGGGTGCTGTGCCAGATTGAATCCACCGGCAAGTGCAGCGAGCTGTAGACCCGAGAACGCGCCGGCAGAATCACCGCCAGCCTTCGCCTTCACTGCAGCAGTCGCCGCGCGCCTGAGCGCGCGTCCTCTGCATCCAACTGCAACACGCTCAACGCAGGCGCTGTTTGAACATCCATTCCCACATCGCCGGGTCCGCGTAGGTCGCGTCCCAAACGTTGTGGTTGCCTTCGGGATATTCGCTGTAGCGCAGGTTGGCGCCCACGCCTTTTGCCGCGCGGTACAACGCGCGGTCGTCGTGCGGTGGCACGGAGGTGTCCTTGGCGCCATGGAACGTCCAGATCGGGACGTGCTTGAGCTGGGTGACCGCCGCCGTGTACGGGTCGGCTTCCTTGGCCACCAGGCTGACGTATAGCGTGTGGCGCTCGTCGCGTGGCGCCTTGAGTGCGCCGCAGACCGGCACGATCGCGGCGAATCGCTGCGGCTGCATCAGCCCGATTTCCCACGCCCCATAACCGCCCATCGAGATGCCGGTAAGGTAGGTGCGTTGCGGGTCGGCAGCGAACTCGGCGCTGGCCGCATCCAGCGCGGCGATCGCCATACGCGCATTGATGCCCAGCCATTCCTCGTCGTCGGGCACCTGCGGCAATACCACCAGTGCAGGAAATTCGGCGGTGTGTTCGCTCAGGTAAGGCCCGACGCCGACTTCGGCCTGATCGCGACCGTTGTCGCCGCGCTCGCCCGAGCCATGCAGAAACAACACGATCGGCCGTGGCTGCGGCGCCTTGGCGGCCGGCACGAACACCTGATAGCGGTATAGCCGGCCCTCCAGCTGCAGGGTGCGGGCGACGAAGTGGCCGCGCCGCCCGTCGTGCTGGCGCTCAGCCATGCTGGAGCAACCGGCGAGTACCAGCGCAAGAATTGCAAGTAAGACGCAACGAACGATCACGCAGCACTCCCCATCGATCACAGAGCTGCAGTATCGCCGCATGCAGCTGCGCTGGCACGTCGCGCTGCGGCGATCGGCATGGACGCGTCATGCGGTTCTTCACTCTTGGCTGCGCGCACACACGATCAGGCGCCCGCGCTCACGGCATCAGGATCAACGTGGCCAGGCCCAGGAAGCTCAAAAAGCCCATCACGTCGGTCAGTGTGGTCAGGATCACGCCGCCGGCCAGTGCCGGATCGAAGCCCAACCGTTTGAGCGTCACCGGCACAAGCACGCCACCGAAGGCAGCGGTAAGCATGTTCAAGGTCAGCGCGGTGCCGATCACCAGCGACAGCATCGGCTGACGGAACCAGGCCAGCACGATCAGGCCAAGCCCCACGCCCAGGAACAGGCCGTTGATCAGCGCGACCGTGAGTTCCTTCTTGAGCAGGGTCATCACGTTGGACGAGCCGATCTGCCCCAGCGCCAGGCCGCGCACCATCAGCGCCAGCACCTGGGTGCCGGCGTTGCCGCCCATGCCGGCCACGATCGGCATCAGTGCCGCAAGCGCCACCAGTTTTTCGATGGTGCCTTCGAAGCGGCTGACCACGCTGGAGGCCAGAAAAGCGGTGCATAGATTGATGCCCAGCCAGATCAGCCGGCGACGGAATGCACGCCGCGCCGGGCTGAACATGTCCTCGTCTTCGTCCAGGCCCGCCGCGCTCATGGCCTGGTGCTCGGCCTGCTCGCGGATGATGTCCACCACGTCATCGATGGTGATGCGACCGAGCAGGATGTTGTTGTCGTCCACCACCGGGGCGGAGATCCAGTCGTGATCGGAGAAGCGCCGCGCCACCTCGTCGGAGCCATCGCCCACATCGATCGCCGGTTGTTCGTCGTCGATCAAGCGGTTGACCGGCGTGCTGTCCTCATGCGTGACCAGCGCGGCCAGCGACACACGCCCCAGATACTGATGACGTCGGCTCACCACATACAGGTGATCGGTGTGATCGGGCAGCTCGCCGCGCAGGCGCAGATAGCGCAGCACCACATCGACATTGACGTCGGCGCGCACCGTCACCACGTCCGGGTTCATCAGGCGGCCGGCGGTGTCTTCCGGATACGACAGCACCTGCTCCAGCCGCTCGCGGTTCTCGCGGTCCATCGACTTGAGCACTTCGTCGATGACGGTGTCGGGCAGGTCTTCGACCAGATTGGCCAGATCGTCGATGTCCAGGTCTTCGACCGCGGCGACGATTTCATCGGTGTCCATGTCGGCCAGCAGGCTTTCGCGCACTTCGTCGCCGACATGCAGCAGCACTTCGCCATCGTCTTCCGGGTCGACCAGACCCCACACCACTTCGCGCTTGCCGGGCGGCAGAGATTCGAGCAGATTGCCGATCTCCGCCGGCGCCAGCGTGTTGACCAGCCGGCGCACCGGCCCCAAGCGTCCGCTATCCAGCGCGTCGGACAGCAATCGTAGCTGGCGCGCAGTCTTGTCGTGGCGGACGGCTTCGGCCATGCGCGGCTCCCCGGAAGAGTGGACGCGCCGTCAGTAGGAGACGCGGTGCTGGATCAGCACGGCATTATCGCTTGCGCATGGTGACGAAACATACAGCGGCGTGGCGATCCGCATGCAGATTGCCGAAGCAATGCGGCAAGCGCCCTGAAAGGGTGAGCGCATTGCGCCGGCGCTTGCCGCATCGGGCCAACGACGTGCGGCGTGCGCAAGTGGCTATGAAATGGCCGACTCTGCGTGTCGCGGTGCGCGCAGGGCAGAGGCGATCAGATCGCCTAACAACACGTAGCGAGCAGTCGTCCGCTGGGTGCGGGCTGCGCGGATGAACCGGATGTCCGTGTGGTACATGCCGCACCGAGTACCAGCTGCGCACGCATGGCGGTGAACACAGTCGTTTTGTTGGCTGCTCTCAGTCGCCCGTGGCGCTACCGCAACACGCCCTGCGCATTGCAGGCCAGCCACTTCTCGATGCCCTTGCGGTCGCGTGCGCGCAATAGTTTGTCGCCATGCACGCGCAGCTCGCCCAGGTGGATGTCGCGTACCGCGCGGCGCACTTCCAGCAAGGTGGCCGGGTGCAGGCTGAATTCGGTGAGCCCCAACGCCAACAACATCGGCACGAACCGCGGGTCGCCGGCAATCTCGCCGCACACCGCCACCGGCTTGCCGTACGCCCGCCCGGTGGCGATCACCTGCGCAATCAGTCGCAACACCGCCGGATGCAATGGCGAATACAACTCGCCCAGCGCCTCGTTGTTGCGATCCACCGCCAGCAGGTACTGCACCAGATCGTTGGTGCCGATCGACAGGAAATCGATGTCGTCGATAAAGCAATCCAGCGCCAGCGCCGCGGCAGGCACCTCGATCATCGCGCCGAGCGGAATGTACTCGGCAATCTCGTGGCCTTCATCGCGCAGCTGAGCGGTGAGCTTTTTCAGCTGCTTGCGCACCAACTGGATTTCTTCGCGGCCGCTGACCATCGGCACCAGAATGCGCACCGGGCCGTAGCCGGATGCGCGCAGGATCGCGCGCAACTGCGCCTGCGCCACCGCAGGGCGTGCCAGCGACAGGCGCACGCCACGCAGGCCCAGGGCCGGGTTGTCTTCGTCGCTCAAGGTCAGGCCGGTGCGGTCGGCCTTGTCGGCGCCCAGATCCAGCGTGCGAATGGTCACCGGGCGGCCGCTCATGCCCAGTACGGTGTCGCGATAGGTCTGGAACTGCTCGTCTTCGTCGGGCAGCTCGTTGCGCTGCAGGAACAGGAATTCGGTGCGGTACAGGCCCAGACCGCTGGCGCCCAGCGCATGTGCGCGCGCGACGTCTTCCAGCGACTCGGCATTGGCCAGCAGGGTGATATCGACGTTGTCGCGGGTGCGCGTGGGCTTGGAGCGCAGCCGGCCCAGTTCGCGCTGCTCCTTGGCCAGCGTGCGTAAACGCTCGCGGTAGTCGCGCAGATGGTCGGGCGTGGGGTCGACGATCACCTGGCCGGAGCCGGCATCGACGATCAGGACATCGCCATCGTCGATCCGCTGCACCGCATCGGCCACGCCGACCACCAGCGGCAGATGCAGGCTGCGCGCCAGGATCGCGCTATGCGACAGCGCGCTGCCGGCGGTGGTGACGATGCCGACCACACCTTGCGCCTGCAGCTGCGCCAGTTCGGACGGCGCCACGTTGTCGCAGACCAGGATCTCGCCGGCCACGCCCTTGAGGTCGGGCGCACGCTTATGCAAGAACGCATGGATGCGGCCGATCACGTGATCCAGGTCGTCCATGCGGCTCTTGAGATAGGCGTCTTCCATGCCATCGAACACTGCCGCCAGCCGGTCGCGCTGCACGCGCAGCGCGTAGTCGGCACTGTAGCGGTGGGTGCGGATCAGCTCATCCAGCCCCTGCAGCAATTCCGGGTCGTCCAGCAGCAGCGCATGCAGTTCGAGAAATTCGCCGACTTCGCGCGCCAGCGCGCCATGCAGGCGATCGCGCAGCTCCTGCATTTCGACGCGTGCTGCCTCGATGGCGGTGTGCAGGCGCTGCAACTGCGTTTCCACCTGGTTGGCGGGCACGCGTTGTTCGGCCACTTCCAGCGTGTGGCTCTGGCGTACGCGCGCGCGCCCGAGCGCATTGCCGCGCGAGGCGCCATGTCCGCGCAGGCGCAGACTCATGCGTGTGCCTGGCGCAGCGGCGCCGTGTCGGTCGCAACGGCGCCGACGCCGCGCATGCTCAGCTGTCCTCGTCGAAACGACGCTCGAACAAGTCCACCAGGGCCTGCAAGGCCTCGGCTTCGTCTTCGCCATCCAGGCGCACCACCACGCTGGTGCCTTGGCCGGCGGCCAGCAACATCACGCCCATGATGCTCTTGGCGTTCACCTCGCGGCCCTTGGCCGCCAGCGTGGCGTTGCTGCGATAGGACGACAGCGTCTGCACCAGCTTGGCGGTTGCCCGCGCGTGCAGTCCAAGTCGGTTGGACACAATGAGTTCGCGTTCAAGCATCGTCGATGATCGCTCCGTTGCGGGTACCGGCCGCCGCGGTGGCGGGCAGCTCCTGCAAACCTTGTTCGGGGTAATTCATCACCCGCAGCAGCATCGGCAGGCTCAGCGCGGACACCCGGCGAACCGGCGTGCCCAGCTTGGCCAACCGGCTGGCGAGATTGCTGGGGCTTGCGCCGTACAGGTCGGTCATGACCAGCACGCCGTCGCCGCTGTCGACCCGACGCATCGCCGTCGAGGCCTGGGGCAACAATGCGTCCAGGTCTGCATCGAACGGCACATCGAATGCTTCGGTCTTCAGCGGCAAATGCCGCAACAGCCCCGTCGCCACGTTCAACAACGCTGCGCCGATGCCGGGATGAGTAATGAGGAGAATGCCACAGGCCATGCCGAAACGTTAACAGGTCAGCGTGACCGCGCGATAGCGTTTACCTGCACCGATGCGTTGCGAACTGAATAGCCGTTTAGGACCGCAGCAACAGAGCGCGTGCGCGGCGCGCAACGAGCGCGTTGCAGCGGCTGTGACGAATGATCCATGACGCGCATCAGGTCGCTGCCGAACGCACAGCAAGCGAGCACTGCAGTTCGCACTTTGCGGAGCAGTGCACGTCCAGATAAAGGATGAGGCCTGCAGGTTTTGCAGCGCGCGCGCATGTCCAAGCACCTGCAATCCGCGATGCCGCATGAAGACTAGGGAAGCCGCAACAAAGCGCGCCAGCTATATCCAGTCCCGCGATCCACGCCAACGACGCGTAGGCAACGCGTCAACCCCCAAAGAAACCTTCCAAGCCAGCTTAGTCAAATTCGTCACAGCACGCAGGACATCGCCTTATCGCTTTGACCAATCCCCAAT
The DNA here is from genome assembly GCF_979258225.1 of Xanthomonas sp. AC360. NCBI lineage: Bacteria > Pseudomonadati > Pseudomonadota > Gammaproteobacteria > Lysobacterales > Lysobacteraceae > Xanthomonas > Xanthomonas sp. AC360. Next base: position 4,886,473 of record NZ_OZ409846.1, on the reverse strand, counting down.
CCCGAATTCCAAATTCCGGCCCCAATCAGTCCTGCTCGCGATGAAACGTGGCCACTTCCGGCCAGCCCTGTTCGCGCGCATGCCGCGCCATGCGTTCGGCCATGTACACCGAGCGATGTTTGCCGCCGGTGCAGCCGAAGGCGATGGTCACGTAGCTGCGGGTATCGTTGCGCAGCCGCGGCAGCCAGGTATCGAGTAGGTCCACGATCTGCGCGCTGTAGCGCTGCACATCCGCCTCGTTATCCAGATAGTTGCGCACCCCGGCATCGCGGCCGGTGAGCGGTCGCAGTTCCGGGTCCCAGTGCGGATTGGGCAGCACGCGCGCATCGAACACGAAGTCGGCTTCGGCCGGCACGCCGCGCTTGTAGGCGAACGATTCGAACAGCAGCGACAGACGGTCGTTGGAGCCGAGCGCAAACTCGGTGACCACGCGGCGACGCAATTGATGCACGTTGAGCGTGCTGGTATCGATGATGGCGTCGGCCTGCGCGCGTAGCGGCTCGGTCAACTGCCGCTCGCGCGTGATCGCCTCCGGCAACGCCAGGCCGAGATGGCTCAGCGGATGACGGCGACGGGTGTCGGCATAGCGTTTGATCAGCGCTTCATCGCTGGCTTCGAAAAACAGCAGGCGTGCCTCGATGCCGTATTCCTGCGCGGCCTGGCGCCATTGCGCCAGCTGGGTGAGGTCGCTGCGACTGCGCACGTCGATACCGACCGCCAGGCGCTGGTCGCCGATCGGGTTGCCGCGCAGGCGGCTCTTGACGAAGTCCGGCAGCAGCTCCACCGGCAGATTGTCCGAGCAGTAGTAATCCAGGTCTTCGAAGGTTTTCAGCGCGACCGATTTGCCCGAGCCGGACAGCCCGCTCACGATCATCAGCGTGGAGGGCGTGATGCTCATGGCGTGCGTCGCTCCAGCAGGTTGCTGTGGCGGGCGATGAACATCGCCGCCGGGTCGATGCCCTTGGTGCGCAGGATGTGCAGCCGGGTGGCGGCCTCGGTGAGTACGGCCAGGTTGCGGCCCGGCATCACCGGCAGGGTGATCAGCGGCACATCCAGATCCAGCACGTGGCGGCTGCCGGAATCGCCGGTCAGGCGCTCGTAGCCGGACGGCATGGGTTCGGTCATCGGCCGGGTCAGGTGCACGATCAGGCGCAGGTATTTGTTCTTCTTCACCGCGGTGTCGCCGAACATGTCGCGCACGTTCAACACGCCCAGACCGCGCACTTCCAGCAGGTCCTGCAGCAGTTCGGGGCAGGTGCCATCGAGCACGTCAGGAGCGATCTGGGTGAATTCCGGCGCATCGTCGGCCACCAGGCGGTGGCCGCGGCTGAGCAGTTCCAGCGCCAGCTCGCTCTTGCCCGAGCCGGCTTCGCCGGTGATCAGCACACCGATCGAATAAATTTCCATGAACACGCCATGCAGCGTGACCCGCGGCGCCAGCGTGCGCGCCAGGTGGTAGGAGAGGTGATTGAGCAGCTCATGGCCGCGCTTGGGCGAGATCCACAGCGGGGTGTTGGACTCATCGGCCGCCGCGCGCAGATCTTCCGGGCACGACTGGTTCTTGCTGATCGCCAGTGCCAGCGGCTGCACCTGGATGATCTTCTCGATGGTTTCCCAGCGCTGCCGCGCATCCAGCGAATCCAGCCAGGCCAGCTCTTCGGTGCCCAGGATCTGCACCTTGTTGGGATAGATCACATTGAGATAGCCGGCCAGCGACGGGCGGCGGGCATTGTTGCTGCCGGCCTCGATCTCGCGGTGCTCGCCTTTCTGCCCGGCGACCCAGCGCAGCGCCAGCTTGTCGCGCTGCTGGTCGAACAATTCGCGTGCGGTGATGCTGGTATTCATGCCGCGCTGGCCTGTGGTGGAGGCGCATCGGTGAGCAGGGCCATCAGCGCGTCGGCATCGGGCGCGGCGCGCAGCTGCTGACGGAACTGCGGGTCGGAAAAGCGCTCGGCCAGTTCCGACAACAGCATCAGGTGTTGGTGGGTGTAGTGCGCAGGCACCGCCATGGCGAACACCAGATCCACCGGTTCGTCGCCGCCGAACGCGACCGGGGCGTCCAGCCGCAGCAGCGCGCCGCGGGGTTCGGTCAGATTGGGGCAGCGTCCATGCGGAATGGCGATGCCATGGCCGATGGCTGTACTGCCCAGGGCCTCGCGCTCGCACAGGTTGGCGTAGAGCTCGTCGGCGCCGGCCTGTCGGCAGGACAGTAACTCGGCGGCGGTGTGCAGGACGGTGTCGCGATCGGCGGCCGGCGACACCACGGTGCGCACGGCCGCCATCAGATCGGTTAAAGGCATGAGGGCATCAAGCGGGAAGCGTCATGCGGGATTGTCGCGCACCTCGCGTGCGTGGTGGTTACATTTCTTTTCTTTGTGCTTGAGCACCAGGCGGTCGAGCTTGTCGACCAGCAGGTCGATGGCCGCATACATGGTGGAACCGCTGGCATCTGCGTGCAGGGTGCGACCGGGAAGGTTGACGGTGGCGACCACGTGGTGGTCCGGCTTGCGAACCGCCAGCTGCGTTCTGACTTCGCAGTGCTGGTCGAAATGGCGCTGCAGTCGCTGCAGCTTGCTTGCCACGTAGTCCCGCAGGGCGGGGGTCACTTCAAGCTGGTGGCCATACGTCTCGATGCGCATCGGATACCTCCATTGGTCGGTGGGCCAATGAACCGTTCCGGTGATCCGACTAACCCGGCGCAGGCCGGCGTTGCGGTGGTTGCAACGTCAGGCGATGCGTACGCGTTCGTGGGAAGCGGAAATGTTCATGGCCTCACGATACTTCGCAACGGTGCGCCGCGCCACTGGTACGCCGGAAGTTTTCAACAGATCTGCCAACTTGGCGTCCGACAAGGGTTTGCGCGGGTTTTCTGCGTCGATCAGGCGCCGGATCATGGCCTGGATGGCGGTGCTGGAGGCTTCGCCGCCGCTGTCGGTGTCGATGCCGGAGGCAAAGAACGAGCGCAGCGCGATGGTGCCGCGCGGGGTGCGCACGTATTTGCGGGCAATGGCGCGGGAAATGGTGGATTCGTGCAGGCCGAGCTCGCCGGCGATCTCGCGCAGGGTCAGCGGGCGCAGCGCCTGCGCGCCGAATTCCAGAAACCCGGCCTGGTGCTGCAACAGGCAACGCACCACCCGCAGCAGGGTTTCGCCACGGGCTTCCAGGCTCTTGAGCAGCCAGCGGGCCTCCTGCAATTGCCCGCGCAGATAGCCGGCGTCGGATTCGCCGCAGCTGCGGATCAGGTTCTCGTAGCCACGATGGATGGTGACCTTGGGCTGCGAGCGGCCGGCCAGCGACGCGCGCCAGACGCCGCGCTGGCGCCAGATCACGCAGTCGGGCACCACGTAGGTGTCCTGCGACAGGTCGCCGATCTGCTTGCCCGGGCGCGGGTCCAGCGATCGCACTAGCTGCACGGCCTGTTCGACATCGGCGGCCGAGCGCTTGAGTTCGTGCGCCAGGCCGGGCACACCGGCGCGCGGCAGCCGTTCCAGCGGGCCGGCGACGATCTGCAGCGCCAGGTCGCGCCCCGGGATGGCCGGGTCGAGCACCGCCAGCTGCAGCGCCAGGCACTCGCCCAGCGTGCGCGCACCCACCCCGACCGGGTCGAAACGCTGGATCTGATGCAGCACGGTCAGTACTTCCGCCTCGTCCACCGCAGCGCCCAGCGCCAGTGTTTCGAGAATGGCCGACAGCGGTTCGCGCAGATAACCGTCTTCGTCCAGCGCATCGATCAGCATTGCGCCAATCTGGCGGTCGCGTGGCGACAACGGCGACAGATGCAGCTGCCACAGCAGATGGTCGGCCAGGGTTTCTGATTCGGCCACGCGCTCGGCGGCATCGCCGGACTCGTCATCGTCGAAACTGCCGCCGCTGCCCGAGCCGGTCCACTGCAATTCGTCCTGCGACCAATCGTCGTCGCGTTCGGCAGGTGCCGGTTCTTCGCGCTGGGGTTCCTCGCTGGACGAGGACGACGAGGACTCCACCGGTGTGTCGCCGGCCGCATGCGCGGCTTCGTCGGCCCATTCCAGCAGCGGGTTGGTTTCCACCGCTTCGGCGATTTCCAGTTCCAGCTCGGTGGTGGACATCTGCAATAGCTTGATCGCCTGACGCAATTGCGGCGTCATGACCAGCTGCTGTCCTAGCGATGTCTGAAGCCGGGCTTTCATGCAGGCACTGACTGGAAGAATCGATGGCGCGGCGACGCGCTCAAAGGCGGAAAGTTTCCCCCAGATACACGCGACGGACGTCGGGATTGGCTAGCAGCGCGTCCGGTGCCCCCTGCGCCAGCACGCCCCCCTCGGCGAGGATATACGCGCGGTCGCAGATTCCCAAGGTCTCACGCACGTTGTGATCGGTGATCAGTACGCCGATGCCGCGTTCCTTGAGGTGAATGATGATGCGCTGGATCTCGCCGACCGAAATCGGGTCCACGCCGGCAAACGGTTCGTCCAGCAACATCATGCGCGGCTTTGCGGCCAGCGCGCGGGCAATCTCGCAGCGGCGGCGCTCGCCGCCGGAGAGGCTGGCGCCGAGCTGATCGGCCACGTGGGTGATCTGCAATTCTTCCAACAGCGAAACCAGTTCCTTCTCGCGGCCGGCGGTGTCCAGTTCCTCGCGCAGCTCCAGCACCAGCCGGATGTTGTCGGCCACGGTGAGCTTGCGGAAGATCGACGGTTCCTGCGGCAGGTACCCCACACCGAGCTTGGCGCGAGCGTACATCGGCTCGGCGGTAAGGTCGCGTCCATCCAGTTCGATGCGCCCGGCGTCGGCTTCGACCAGGCCGACGATCATGTAGAAGCAGGTGGTCTTGCCGGCACCGTTGGGGCCGAGCAGGCCAACCACTTCGCCGGCCTCGAGCGTGAGGCCGAATTCCTTGACCACTTCGCGTTGCTTGTACTTCTTGCGCAGACCGGTGGCGACCAGCATTACTTCTTCCCCTGCGGCTTGGCGGCAGGCTTGGCGGCCGGTGCCGGCGTTGCCGCGGCGGGGGCTGCATTCTTGGGCTGGATGATGGTGCGCACGCGGCTGCCATCGCCGCCGCTCTGCATATTGCCGGTCTTGGTGTTGTAGACCATGCGCTGGCCGGCGTTGGTGCCCTTGGGTGAGTCGACCTTGTAGTTGCCGGTCAGAATGATGATCTCGTCGGCGACCTTGTATTCGATGTTGTCGGCCTGGCCGTTCATCATCGCGCCGTCGTCCATCTGCTGCTTGAGCGTGGCCTGCTTGCCGTTAAGCACGACACGGTCGGTCTGGCCGTTCTTCTGGAAGATGTCGGCGGTATCGGCGTGGATTTCCAGCGTGCCCTGGGTGATCACCACATTGCCGCTGAAACGGCACTTGCCGCTGTCGTCGAGCATGTTGCAGTCGTTGGCATTGGAGTCGATCGCCATCGGCTGATTGCGGTCGCTGGTCTTGGCCATCGCCATGGCGGGCAACAGCAGCGCGGCAAACGCCAGTTTAGCGGGCAGCATTAGGTTCATAGCGGGTCTTGACCTGAGAAAGGAGCTTGTACTGGCGTGATTTGAGATCGGCCTCGAAGCCGACCCCGCTTTGCATGATACCCGGCCGGCGCATGGTCACCGGAGCAGCGGTCTTGGCGAGGTTTTGCTGCGGAAACACGTCCAGACTCTCGGTGCGGAAGGTGGTGGGCGGCGTCGCGCCAGCGGTCGGGCTGTCGCCTTCGACATCGCCGCGCAAGCGCAACTCGTCGCCCTTGGGGCTGACCCAGCCGGTTTTGGCGCGCAGCGTCCATGGCTGATTGGCGTTGTCGGGCAGCAGAAACACCGGCGTGGTGATGTCGGAGGTCTGATCGGCGCGATTGCGGTGCATTTCCGGCGCGCGCAGCGTCATCGATTCCTTGCCGCTCTGCTTGTCCAGCGCGATCAGTTCGAAGTCGCGCAGCACGTAGTCGACCTTCGACTCGTCCACCGCTGCGGCAACCGGGCGCGCGCGTTGCTGCCATGCCGACCAGCCGGAGATGGCGGCCGCAGCAAACAACACGACGCCTAGCGTGGTGCGCCAGTTCAAGTTCATGCGGAAAACCTTTCGATGATGCCCTCGACCTGGCCTTGCGCGGCGAGCACCACATCGCAGACCTCACGTGCGGCGCCTTCGCCGCCACGGGCCTGGGTGTGCCACTGCACGCGCTCGGCGATCCAGGGGTGTGCATTGGCCGGTGCCACCGGCAGGCCGACCGCCAGTAACGCCGGCAGGTCGGGCAGGTCGTCGCCCATGAACAACACCTGGTCCAGCGACAGGCCGTGTTCCTGGCACAGCGCCAGCACCGCCAGGCGCTTGTTCTTGACCCCGATCTGCACGTGCAGGCCCAGATCCTGGCCGCGCTTTTCTGCCGACAGGCTGGCGCGCGCGGTGATCAGCGCCACGTGGATGCCGGCATGGTCCAGCTGTTTGAGGCCCTGGCCGTCGAGCACATTGAAGGACTTGCTCTCGTTGCCGGCGTGGTCGTAGTACAGGCGCCCGTCGGTCAGGGTGCCGTCGACGTCGAAACAGGCCAGGCGGATACGCGCGGCGCGTTCGATCAGCTCGGCGGGGAGGTGCTGCAAAGGAGAGTAGGGCATCGGCACGAATGGGTGAGAACGGGGTTCCGCGGTTGAAAACTGAACCTGTTAAACCACCTTGGCGCGCAACAGGTCGTGAATGTTCAATGCGCCGACGGCGCGCTGCTGCGCGTCCACCACGATCAGGCCATTGATCTTGTAGTCCTCCATCAGCCGCGCGGCCTCGGCGGCCAGCTGGTCGGCGCCGATGGTGCGCGGGTTGCGCGTCATCACCTCGGCAATGCCGGCGCTGCGCACGTCGATGTCGCTGTCCAGCGCGCGGCGCAGGTCGCCGTCGGTAAATAGCCCGATCAGGCGACCGTCGTTGTCGACCACCGCCGTCATGCCCAGGCGCTTGCGGCTCATTTCCATCAGCGCCTGGCTCAGGCTGGCATCTTCGCGCACGCTGGGCAGGTCATCGCCGCCGTGCATGACGTCGGTGATGTGCAGCAGCAGGCGCCGGCCCAGGCTGCCGGCCGGGTGCGAGCGCGCAAAGTCGTCGGCGGTAAAACCGCGCGCATCCAGCAGCGCCACCGCCAGCGCATCGCCCATTGCCAGCGAGGCAGTGGTGCTGGAGGTCGGCGCCAGGTGCAGCGGGCAGGCCTCGGCGGAGACGCTGACATCCAGGTGCACGTCGGCGGCCAGGGCCAGACTGGAGCCGGGGCGGCCGGTCATGGCGATGATCGGGTTGCCCTGGCGCTTGAGCACCGGCAGCAGCATGCGCACTTCGTCCGATTCGCCCGAATACGACAGCGCCAGCACGATATCGGCCTCGGTGATCATGCCCAGGTCGCCATGCCCGGCTTCGCCGGGATGCACGAAGAACGCCGGGGTGCCGGTGGAGGCCAGGGTGGCGGCGATCTTGCGCGCGATATGGCCGGATTTGCCCATGCCGGTGGCCACCACCCGCCCGCGCGACGCCAGCACCAGCCGGCAGGCCGCGGCAAACGCGTTGCCGATGCGCGCGCCCACGCTGGCGAGGGCTTCACGCTCGATCTCCAGCACGCGCTGGCCGCTGGCGACCAGGCTGGCGTCGCTGACGGTGGCGGTGGGCAGGTGCGAGACGGCCATGCGGGACTCGGGTGAAGAGTAGAATGTGCGCTCATTTTATGAGGAAACGCCCTGTGGACGCCGAAACCATCCGTAAACTCATCGAATCCGGCTTGCCCGAAGCCCGCGTCGACGTGCACGGCGACGACGGTGTGCACTTCGAGGCGACCGTGGTCAGCCCGGCATTCGCCGGCAAGGCCCCGTTGGCGCGCCACCGCATGGTCTACGCGACCCTTGGCGATTTGATGGGTGGCGCGATCCACGCGCTGCAGCTCAAGACGCTGACCCCCGACGAAGGCTGAGCGGCGCCGTCGGGCAGACCGGCCCCGGCCGCACAGTGCCGCCCGGGGCCGCGCCGTCCGGCACGCCGTTGTCTCAGCTCTTAAATTCCGCGATATCTCATTCCCCCGACATCTCTTTCGGATCTCCCAAGCTCCCATGGCAAAAATCGTAGTGACCGGCGGCCAAGCGCTGCATGGCGAAGTCAATATTTCCGGCGCCAAGAACGCAGTGCTGCCGATCCTGTGCGCCACCCTGCTGGCCGATGCGCCGGTGGAAATCAGTAACGTGCCGCACCTGCACGATGTGATCACCACGGTGAAGCTGCTCAGCGAGCTGGGCGCCGAGGTCACCATCGACGAAGGCACGCTGGCCAAGGGCCGCTCGATCCTGGTCGACCCGCGCTCGGTGACCCATCAGGTTGCCCCGTACGAGCTGGTCAAGACCATGCGCGCCTCGATCCTGGTGCTGGGCCCGCTGCTGGCGCGCTACGGCACCGCCGAAGTGTCGCTGCCCGGCGGTTGCGCGATCGGTTCGCGCCCGGTGGACCAGCACATCAAGGGCCTGCAGGCGCTGGGTGCGGAGATCAGCGTGGAGAACGGCTACATCAAGGCCACCAGCAATGGGCGTCTGAAGGGCGGCCGTTACGTGTTCGACATGGTCAGCGTCACCGGCACCGAAAACGTGCTGATGGCCGCCGTGCTGGCCGAAGGCACCACGGTGCTGGAAAACGCGGCGATGGAGCCGGAGGTCACCGACTTGGCCGACTGCCTGATCGCGCTCGGTGCGCAGATCGAAGGTGCCGGTACGCCGCGCATCGTGGTGCACGGCGTCGAGCGTCTGGGGGGCGGGCACCACGCAGTGCTGCCGGATCGCATCGAAACCGGCACCTTCCTGGTCGCTGCGGCGATGACCGGTGGCAGCGTCACCGTGCGTCGCGCGCGTCCGGACACCCTGGATGCGGTGCTGGACAAGCTCACCGAAGCCGGCGCCGCCATCACTACCACCGCCGACAGCGTCACCCTGGACATGCACGGCAAGCGCCCGCGCGCGGTCAACCTGACCACCGCGCCGTACCCGGCGTTTCCCACCGACATGCAGGCGCAATTCATGGCGCTCAACTGCGTGGCCGATGGCGTGGGCGTGATCAACGAAACGATCTTCGAAAACCGCTTCATGCACGTCAACGAACTGCTGCGCCTGGGCGCGGATATCCAGGTCGAAGGCCATACCGCCATCGTGCGCGGCGCCGAACGCCTCAGCGGCGCGCCGGTGATGGCGACCGATCTGCGCGCGTCGGCCTCGTTGATCCTGGCCGGGCTGGTGGCCGATGGCGACACCACCATCGATCGCATCTACCACCTGGACCGTGGGTACGAAAACATCGAGGAGAAGCTGGGGGCGCTGGGTGCGACCATCCAGCGCATCGCATGATCCTGCGCGGGCGCTTCACCACCCGACGCAAGATCCTGCTCGGCGTGATCGTGCTGATCCTTGCGTGGCTGGCCTACGCCTGGAGCGTGGGCATGGCCATCACCCAGGGCGTCGAGTTCAAGGACATGGACTGGAACGGCGACGGCAACGCCAGCCGCAACGAGATCGCGCAATCGTTCTACGCGGTGGCGGTAAAAAAGACCGTCGAAGGCAAGCGCCATTGCGATCTGTTCTATTGGCGCAAGAACGACGCGCAGATTCGCGTGGATTGCCGCACGGTGTTCAGTACCGGCGATGACAAGGCTGCTGCCAAGCCCTGAGAAGGGATAGGTGCGTGCGGATGGATCACCATTGGAGCAAGTGATAGGTCAGCGCGGACAGATCACTTGTGGAGCGGCTGATCTGCGGCTTCGTTGCAGGGTCCTTGCCCGCCCACCGTCGCGGGACACGCTGCAAGTACGTCCTTGTAAGCTCTTACGCGGCATCCATGCCGCGTAAGGGCCCGCGACGCTGGGCGGGCAAGGACCGGTCGGGATGGTCGGTACGCATGATTGCAAGCAGTGCATGACGTGCTTTTGATGCGCTGGATCTCATGTAGTTGCAGCCGTGCTCGCAAGCCAATGCAACCCGCGAGATGGCAACCTTTTACTTGGCTACCGATCAACTTCCCGGTGCGGTGTCCTCGCCGCTTGCGGGACCGTGTGGCGGCATGGATGCCGCCACCGAGCCTCCAAGGAAGGATTCACGGCGTGTCCCGCGAGCGGTGAGGGCATCGCGCCCTCGACGCCGCGAGTTTGCTGCAGAGCCCTTACCCGCTCACCATCGCAGGACACGCTGCAAGTACGTCCTTGCAAGCTCTTATGCGGCATTGCATTGATGCCGCGTAAGGTCCCTCGGCGGTGAGCGGACAAGGACCTGTCGAGATGATCGGTGTGCATGTTTTCAACAAAACAACCGACTAACTCTCTGGCGCGGTGTCCTCACCGCTTGCGGGACCGTGTGGCGGCATGGATGCCGCCACCGAGCCTCCAGGGACGGATTCACGGCGTGTCCCGCGAGCGGTGAGGGCATCGCGCCCTCGACTCAGTAAGCGTTTGACTGCACTAAATGACTTTACGACCGGGACTATGGTGGCAATCAGTCCTTTGGTCGACGGTTTGACGCGCTCAGCGCAGCGACTTGATGGTCAGGTCCAGCGCGTCCTGGCCTTTTTCCTTCTGCAACAGACGCGCCGGCACCGGCAGGTCCTTGACCACCCAGGCGATCAATTCCTTGTCGCCATCCACGCGCGACACCTTGGTGGCCTGTTCCTGCTTGCCGTTGACGGTGATGGTTTCCTTGCCGATTACCTTGTAGCTCATCGGCTTGATGCGGCCCTCGTCCACCATGCGGTAGTTGAGCGGCTTGCCGGCGGCCACATCGCGGGTGATCGCCAGGTTGATCAGTAGCGCGTCCATATCGCCAGGCTGCAGTTTGACCGGGCCGCGACGGTCCGGCTTGATATCGCCGGCCCACGTCGCCTGGCTGGTTTTCCAGTCGTAATTGGCGGTGACGTTGCGGCGCTTGACCATCATCGACGAGGTGTCGTTGCTGCTGACCGGGCGCAGCTGGCCACTGGTTTCTTCGAACACCGTGCTCTGGGTCAGATTGGCCAGCTGGTTCTGGATGGTCAGCGTGTAGCGCCACTGGTTGGCGCCGGCCGCGGCCAGCGTCATCGTGCCGTTGGCCTGCATGCCCATGTAATTGGCGGAGTAATCGGCCTGGAATGGCTGCATCGCGAATGCCGGCAGGCTGGCTACGGCCAGTGCGGCCGCGGCGATCAAGGCGCTGGTGCGAGAGAAGGTTTTCATGGTCAGACTCCTTGGTATTCGACCAGGCGGAGATCGACCTGATCCTCACCTTTGTCACGTTGCAGGATGCGCACCGGAGTCGGAACCCCGTTGGCGATCCAGAGGATGGTTTCGTTGTCGCCGCTGTTGACGCGGTATACGCGCAACGCGTCGTAGCTCAGGTCGCCAACCTGCACCACTTCGGTGGTGTCGGCGGCGCGGTAATCGTATTTGCGCACCCGGCCCACATCGACATAGCGGTAGCTCAGGCTGCGGCCGGGCTGCGCATCGCGCATCAGCGACAAATTCAACGACAGTGCGCTTTGATCGCCGTGCTGCAGTGGAATGGGTTGCTGACGCTCTTTCTTCAGGTCGCCGTCCCACTGCGCGGTGCCGGCTTGCCAGTTGTAGACGCCGGTGACTTTTTTGCCGAAGAACATCGCCTTGCGCACGGTGCTCTGGCTCAACGGCACATAGGTGTCGCCATCGACGCGAAACACCGTGCTCTGTTCCAGGTTCAAGCCCAGGATGCTGGCGAAGCCCTTTCGGCCGCGGACCGACATGTCGATGCGCCACTGGCTGCCTTCGCCGTGGCTGACCTGCATGGTGGCATCGCCCGCCTCCTTGCCGCGGTAGAACGCCTGGTAGGTCGCCACGAAAGGCTCCAGCGGCGGCGGCGTCCAGGTGCTTGCCGGCAGCGCGGCTGCAGCCGCGGGGGCAACCGGCGGAACAGGCGTGGCAGGTGTTTGCGCGGCAGCTGCCGACGGGGCCGCTGCCTGTTGCGCACGGCCTGCGCCGGCCTGGCAAAGCAGGGCCGTGGTCAACAGCGCGGCGGCGATCGGGATGGCTTTCATGCGCGGGAGCTGAGGCACGGGGCCACAAGGATGTCCGAGACGGGATGAGGGGGGCGTATCCGCATTCAGGCGAGCGCGGCGTCAGCGGACTCTAGTCGTAGTGGCGTAAACAGGCACTGACCGTCGACATGCACCGCATCGCCGTCCACCTGCAGGCGTCCGCTGGCCAGTAGGTCGAGTGTGGCGAGCAGCAGCGGGTGCTCGCGGGCCAGAACGCGTGCGGCCAATTGCTCGGCGCTGTCGCCGGGGAGCACCGGTACGCGGGCCTGTGCGATCACGCTGCCGGCATCCAGTTCGGGTACCACCAGATGCACGCTGGCGCCGTGCTCGGCATCGCCGGCCTCCAGCGCGCGCGCATGGGTGTGCAAGCCACGGTACTTGGGCAGCAGGGACGGGTGGATATTGAGCATGCGCCCGGCAAAGCGCCGCACCAATGGCTCGCCCAGAATGCGCATGTAGCCGGCGCAAATGATCCAGTCCGGCTGTACGGCGGCGATGGCATCGCCCAGCGCGGCGTCAAAGGCGTCGCGGTCGGCGAAGTCGCGCGGGCTGGCGCTCCAACGGCGCGCTGCGTCCATTTTTTGAAGCGCTGGCGCCTGCGGACGGTCGGAAAATACCCCGACCACTTCTGCGTGCAAGCGCCCGCTGGCGATCGCGTCAAGGATGGCCTGCAGATTGCTGCCGCGGCCGGAGGCCAGCACGGCCAGGCGCAGGCGGGGATCAGTTGCGAGCATTGAACAGTGTCCTCACCGCAGGGTAGGCCGCCAGGCTGCCGAGGGTTGCCAGCAGCATGTCTGTATGTGCGTCCCAGGGGTCGCCTTGCTGGCCGTTGTAGGCCTCGGCGGCCTGTGGCGACAGCAACAGCGCAATGCCCCACTCGAACCACTCGTAGACCAGGCTGACGCACATGATGCTCATCACCGTCAGCGCAAAGGCCTGCCGCAGTGTCAGCCGTGGCCACAGCCGCAACGCCAGTTGCGCAATGGCCGGCGTGAAGCACAGCCCGAACAGCAGGTGGATCAAGCGGTCAAAATGATTGCGCGTCCAGCCGAACGTGGCGCTGGGCGACCAGTACACTAACTGCATGCTCCATTGCTCGTAGGGCACGTTGGAATACAGCCAGCGCGCGCCGATGCAGTGCAATCCGATAAACACGCAGATCGCCACGAAGGCGGCGTTCTCCAGCGGCCAGCGACGGTCGGCCCACACCAGTGCGATCAACCCGATCACGGTCAGCGAACTATGCAAGGCCTGCTCGACCGGCCACAGCGGTGCGATCCAGCTCGCCAGGAACACCGCGATGGTGACGGTCAACGCAGCCGGTTTGGCGCGGCGCAGGGTCCGGGTGATCACGTAGCTCTCAGGCGGCGGTTGCGGCAGGGCCGAACAGTGCCTTGACCTGAGGGCGCAACAAGGTGACCAGCGTAAAGACGCCAAGCACGGTGCCAAACGGCATGAAGGAGCACGAAATGCCCGCCACGACCAGGCACAGCAGATGCCGCCGGCGCTGGGCGATACAACGGCCGGCATAGGCCATGAAGCCGGCCAGAGTCAGGCCGCAGATGATGATCGCGGCCGCAAACACCACGAAGATCCAGCCGAACATCCGCATCTCGTCCGGTGCCGTTTCGCCGTTGTTGCCGTTCATCGGCAAGTGCCCGGTGACGATGGCCAGCCCCATGAACAGATGGATCAGCGGAAACAGCGAAAACAACCCGGTGATGCCGGCCAGCACGTAATGAAAGATCGACAGCAGCTTGAGGTGCTGCAGGTCATCGGCGCTGGCCGGCGTCGGCAGGGCAGGTGTGAAAGCGTCCATGCAGGTCTCCTTGGCTCAGCCAATCCGCACGCGTTCGTCGCCATGCGCGGCGACCACGTGGCCAATGCGCCAATGCGCCAGCGATTGCGCGTCCAGCCCCTGTTCCAGCGTGGCGGCCTGCTCGGGCGAGGCGATCAGCACAAAGCCGATGCCGCAGTTGAAGGTGCGCCACATTTCGGCATCGGCCACCGCGCCTTCGCGCTGCAGCCAGGCGAATACCGGCGGCAAGGTCCAGGCGGTGGCATCGATGTCCAGGCCCAGGCCGTCGGGAACCACGCGGATGATGTTTTCGGTGAGCCCGCCGCCGGTGATGTGCGCCATGGCGTGGATCGTTTCGCCGTGCGACTTGAGCAACGCCAGCACCGGCTTGACGTACAGCGCGGTCGGCGCCATCAGTGCGTCGATCAGTTTGGTGCCGTCGTCCAGTACATGCTCTGCCGGCGCGCCGGCACGTTCGTAGATCTTGCGGATCAACGAATACCCGTTGGAATGCGGGCCGGAGGACGCGATGCCGATCAGTACATCGCCCTCGCGCACCTGCGCGCCGTCCAGCAGCTGCGACTTTTCCACCGCACCCACGGTGAAGCCGGCCAGGTCGTATTCGCCGGGCGGGTACATGTCGGGCATTTCGGCGGTTTCGCCACCGATCAACGCGCAACCGGATAGCTCGCAACCGCGCGCGATGCCGCCGACCACCGCTGCGGCGGTGTCCACGTCGAGCTTGCCGGTGGCGAAGTAGTCCAGGAAGAACAGCGGCTCGGCGCCCTGCACCAGCACGTCGTTGACGCACATGCCGACCAGGTCGATGCCGATGGTGTCGTGGCGGCCCAGTTGCTGTGCCAGTTTGAGCTTGGTGCCCACGCCGTCGGTGCCGGAGACCAGCACCGGCTCCTTGTATTTGCCCGACAGGTCGAACAGCGCGCCAAAGCCGCCCAGGCCACCCATCACCTCCGGCCGGAAGCTGCGCTTGACCAGTGGCTTGATGCGTTCGACCAGGGCATTGCCGGCATCGATGTCGACACCCGCGTCGCGGTAGGTCATGGGCGAGGGAGTGGAAGGCGTTGGGCTGGTCACGGGCGTGGGTGGCTCGGCAGTAAAGGCGGCGATTTTAACAGCCACGTTGGCGCTAGCGCCCCATTCGGGCAACAATTCACCCGGATACGCTTACACCATGGAACCGTCGATGCGCCGCAGTCTCGCTTTCTTTCTTGCCCTCGTGGTCGCCATGCCTGTGGTTCCGGCCTTTGCGCAGGCCGATCTGCGCACCGAAGGCGACGTCGCCAAGGCGCAAAGTGCCTACGACGCCGAAGTGCCGGTCAACAGCCAGGGCGAATCCGATCGCCCCGGTGCCCTGGCGCGCGCGCTGGGCGCCGTGCTCGGCAAGGTCTCCGGCGATCGCTCGGTGATGAGCCGCCCCGGCGTCCCGCAGGCGCTGCGCAATGCGCCCAACTACGTCGAACACTACGACTACCGCCAGGATCAGGGTACCTCGCGCACGGGTGCGCCGACCTTCCGCACCACCCTGGTCGCGCGTTTTCGCCAGTCCGATGTGGATAGCTTGATCGCCGCGCTGGGCCTGCCGGTCTGGCCGCTGCCACGTCCCAAGCCGGTGCTGTGGCTGGCCATCGATGACGGCAGCGGCCCGCGTCTGGTTGGCGTTTCCCAGGCCAATGCCGCACGCAGCGTGCTCGACCGTGCGATCGAGCGCGGCTACCGGCTCGGCCTGCCGGGCGGAGCGGCCGCCGAGCAGGCGCTGGCCGGTGCGATCTGGCGCAAGGACACCGCTGCGGTGTCGCGCGCTTCGGCTAAATACAGCCCGCCGATGCAGCTGATCGGCAAGCTCTACCGCAATGCGGCCGGCTGGACCGCCGACTGGGTGTTCGTGGACAACGGCAATGTGCTGTCGAGTTGGAGCAGCAGCGACGGCGATGCGCGCCGCGCGATGGCAGCCGGTGCCGATGGCGCCGCCGATGCCTTGGTCAAGCGCTACGCCAAGCGCGTCGATTCGGGGGTGCCGGGCGTGTACCGCGCAGTGATCACCGGCATCCACAGCGCCGACGATTACCTGCGGGTCGCCGCCGCACTGCAGAGCGTGTCGGTGGTACGCAGCATTCGCCCGGTCAGCGCCAACGGCGATCGCATGGAAGTAGATCTGGAACTGCTCACGGGCATTTCTGGGCTTAACCGTATGCTCGGCGACAACAGCCCCCTTGTGTCGGTCTCGGTACCGACTGAAGGCCCGATCATTCTCGACAACGAGCACGCCGAGTACCGCCTCAAATGACGTTAACTCCCGAAGCCGAAATCGCTTTATTCCTGCGTCGCCTCAAATGGGTGGCGGTCATTGTCGGCGTGCTGTGGGTGGTCTCGCTGCTGTCCCCGATCCTGACGCCGTTCGTGCTGGCATTGCTGCTGGCCTGGCTGGGCGACCCATTGGTGGACCGCATTGAACGTGCCGGCCGTTCGCGCAACATGGCGGTGGCGTTGGTATTCGTCTTGGCGCTGCTGCTGTTCGTGCTGGCGCTGATGATTCTGGTGCCGATGATCGAACGCCAGATCATGACCCTGATCGATGCCTTGCCGCAGATGCGCACCTGGGCAATCAGTACGGCCATTCCGTGGCTGGAAGCCAAGACCGGCGTGGAGCTGATGGGCTGGCTGGACCCGGAGCGTTTGATCGACTGGATCCGCAGCCACTGGGAGCAGGCCGGCGGTGCGGCCAAGACCTTCTTCGGCTACGTGTCGCGCTCGGGTTTTGCGATGGTGACCTGGGTGATCAACCTGGCGTTGCTGCCGATCCTGGCGTTCTACTTCCTGCGCGACTGGGACCGCTTGGTCGAGCGTGTGGCGGCGGTCATCCCGCGTGCCTACATCGGCACCGCGAGCCGGCTGGCGCTGGAATCCAACGACGTGCTGGGTGGCTTCATCCGCGGCCAGTTCCTGGTGATGCTGGCGCTGGGCGCGATCTATGCCACCGGGCTGTCCATCATCGGGCTCAACCTGGGATTGTTGATCGGCATCATTGCCGGCTTCATCAGTTTCATTCCGTATCTGGGGGCAACCACCGGCATCGTGCTGGCGCTGCTGGCGGCCATCGTGCAGGCGCAGGGGCTGGATCTGAAGCTGCTGATCGGCGTGGGCGTGGTGTTCACGGTCGGTCAGTTGCTGGAAAGTTATTTGCTCACTCCGCGCATCGTCGGCGACAAGATCGGCCTGCATCCGGTGGCGGTGATCTTTGCGGTGATGGCGGGCGGCCAGTTGTTCGGCTTCCTCGGCATGCTGCTGGCGCTGCCGGTGGCAGCGGTGGCCAACGTGCTGCTGCGGTATGCGCATGAGCAGTACACCCGCAGCGACCTGTATGCCGGCGAGCGTGCCGGCATCGTGCTGCAGTCCACCACGGCCGAGCGCAGCGTCATCATCGACCCGAGCAAGGACGCAGATCGGTCGTGAGCGTGCCGCAGTTGCCATTGGCGTTGCGCGCGCCATCCGATCAGCGTTTCGATAGTTACATTGCTGCGCCCGAGGGCCTGCTTGCGCAATTGCAGGCCCTGGCGGCCGGGCAGGTGAGCGATTGGCTCTATCTTGCCGGTCCCGCCGGCACCGGCAAGACGCATCTGGCGCTGGCGGTGTGCGCAGCGGCCGAGCAGGCCGGGCGCGCAACCGCGTATCTGCCGCTACACGCAGCAGCCGGCCGCCTGCGCGATGCGCTCGAAGCATTGGAGGGACGCAGCCTGGTTGCACTGGACGGCGTTGACAGCATTGCCGGGCAGCGCGACGACGAAGTGGCGCTATTCGATTTCCACAATCGTGCGCGCGCTGCCGGCATCAGCCTGCTTTACACCGCACGGCAGATGCCCGATGGCCTGGCGTTGGTGCTGCCGGATCTGCGTTCGCGGCTGTCGCAATGCATCCGGATCGGATTGCCGGTGCCCGACGACGCGGCGCGCGCCGCAGTGCTGCGCGATCGTGCGCAGCGGCGTGGGCTGGGGCTGGACGACGCGGCGATCGACTGGCTGCTGACGCACAGCGAACGCGAACTTGCCACCTTGGTAGCCTTGCTGGATCGGCTGGATCGCGAGTCGTTGGCGGCCAAACGCCGCATCACGGTGCCATTCCTGCGTCGCGTGCTTGAGGATCGCGGGGCGTAAGGCAGCGGGTCTGCGGCTGTCTTGCAGGTCGCTTGCCTGCCAACCATCGCGGGACACGCTGCAAGTACGTCCATCTAAGATCTTACGCGGCATCCATGCCTCATAAGTTCTCGCGAGGGTGGGCGGGCAAGGACTAGCCGAGGCAGTCAGTGCGTCGAGTTTTCAGCAAGCAACCAGCAACGCTCTAGCGCGGTGTCCTCGTTCTTCAAAAAAGCAGCCAACTGTCTGGTGCGGTGTCCTCGCCGCTTGCGGGACCGTTGGCGGCATGGATGCCGCCATCGAGCCCCCAGGGACGGGTTCACGGCGTGTCCCGCGAGCGGCGAGGGCACCGCGCACTCGACACTGCGAGTTTGCGGCAGGGCCCTTGCCCGCCCACCATCGCGCGACACGCTACAAGTACCTCCATGCAGGCTCTTGTGCGGCATCCATACCACGTAAGGTCCGTCAACGGTTGGCGTGCAAGGACCCGTCGAGATGGTCGGTGTGTGCGTGGTCGCGGTGCGGGCGGCCGCTAACGTGCGGTCTGATCAGCTCCTTTCGTCCAAGCGATGCCATTGCCAGTACGGACATCGCCTCACCCGTCGGCGAAGACGCATGCGGCAGACACGTTGCAACCAGCGAGCCAGCGCTAGAAGGTTTCTGTCGATGCGCTTGATGACGAGCGTTGCAGCAACGAGTTGCGATCAGCCGCCGTTGCGCAGTAACTGTGCATCCAGCTCTGCCAGACGCTGCGGCGTGCCGACATCGGTCCAGCGCCCGGTATGGTGGATGCCGTCGATCAGGCCTGCCTCCATCTGCGCGCGCAGGATCGGCGCCAACGCAAACCGCGGCGCCGCGCCGGTCTGCTCTGGCAACTGACCAATCACCGATTGCCAATCGTGCAGCAGCGACGGTCGATACATGCCGATGCCGGAATACGTAAGCGTTGCGGGCAGATCTGCGTGCACCTTGCCCTCCGCATCCAGCGCAAAATCAGCGCGCTCTGCATAAGCGGGGCGATCCACCAGCACCAGCTGCGCCAGTCCTTCCGGTGCATGCGACAGCCGGGCAAAGTCGAAATCGGTCCAGATATCGCCATTGACCAACAGAAACGGTGCATCGCCCAATAGCGGCAGTGCGTGCAGCATGCCGCCGCCGGTTTCCAGCGGCGTTGCGCCTTCATAGGAATACGTCAGACGCAGCCCGAACGCACCGCCGTCTCCCAGCGTTTGCGGAAAGTGCTCGGCCAGCCACGAGGTATTGATCACTACCTCGTCCACGCCCAACGCCGCCAGTTTGCGTAAATGCCAGACGATCAACGGCGTGCCGCCGACAGACAGCAAGGGTTTGGGCGTGTGCTCGGTCAACGGCCGCATGCGCTCGCCAAAGCCTGCTGCAAAGATCAGCGCCTTCATGCGTCCGCCTGCAGTGCGCGTGTTGCCAATGCGGGTTTGATCACCTCGTCCAGCAGCGCGATCAGCGGCGCCAGCTCGGCGTAGCGCGGCAGTACTTCGTCCAGATAGACGATGAAGCGCGGCACGTTGTCCAGATACCAATGCTTGCCATCGCGATGGCTCAGACGCGAAAAAATGCCCAGGTTTTTCAGATGCCGCTGCACGCCCATCCAGTCCGCGTCGCGCAGAAACTGCTGCAGTGGCGGCACCGGCAATCCGGCGGCCTGCGCACGTGCGTGATAACGCGCCAGCCAGCCGTCAACGCGTGCGATCGGCCAACTCACCGAGGTGTCCTTGAACAGACTGATCGGGTCGTAGGCGATCGGCCCGATCACGCAATCCTGAAAGTCCAATACTGCCGGGCCATCGGGCACCGGCATCAGATTGCGCGGCATAAAGTCGCGATGGGTGAACACGCGTGGCTGCGCCAGCGCGTTGTCCATCAAGCGCCGTTGCACCAGCTGCAACTGCTCGGCCTGGCCGCAGTCCAGCTGCACGCCAAGATGGCGACCCAGAAACCATTCCTCGAACAAGCCGGCATCGCGTTGCAGCAGCGCCTCACCGAACACCCCGCTGTCGGCAGGTGGCGGGATCTGTTGCAGCAACAGCAATTGCGCGATGGCGCCATCCAGCCGGGCGTCGGCATTGGCGTCGGTCAGGACCTGCGCCAGCGTCGGTACGCCCAGATCTTCCAGCAGCAGGAAGCCGATCTCCAGGTCCTGTGCCAGCACCTGCGGCACGCGGACTCCATGCGCGCCCAACACGGCATGCATGCGCAACCACGGCGCCACGTTTTCAAGCTGCGGTGGCGCATCCATCAGGATGCGATCGGTGCCGCGTCCCTGCGTGCGCCAGTAACTGCGAAAGCCGGCGTCGACCGACGCACGTTGCAATACCGCAGATGGGTCATCCAGTGCGTGTCGCGCCCATTGCAGGCGCAGCGCGTCGCGCGCAGGGTCAGAAGGCGATACCGTCATGTGTCGTGGTTGCGTAGTGAAGTGAGGACGAAGCGGGCAATGCAGCGGTCAGCGTTTGCTGCCGCTGAACAAGCGCAGCAGTGCAAGGATGGCGATGGCACCGAGCAACGCGCCGAGGAAACCGGCAGGCTCGCCTGCGTGGTACCAGCCCATGTAGCGGCCAAACCAGCTGGCTACCACCGCCCCGGCGATGCCCAGCACGATGGTCAGCAGGCAACCCAGGCGCTGCGTGCCGGGCGTGATGAAACGCGCCAGCAGCCCGACCACAAATCCCACCAGCAAAATGTAGAGCCAGCTGTCGCTACCAAACAAAGTGTTCATTGCAGCACCGAAGGCGAACGGGATCGGCAGACTAGCATTTCGGATGTCGGCGACTCGCGCTGCACGTACAGCGCGAGTGGTGCTGATGGGGTGCCTTCAGCAAATCGTTGCGTTGGGCATCGCCACAGAAACCCTGCCATGGAGTGACTGCCCAGACAGCCGCCGCCTTCAATCGCATGATCGAACACCCAGCCCCCGTCCCTGCGGGAGAGGAGCTGAGTGAGAAGACGCTGACCAGGTTGCCGATGCCGCGTCCTTCGCGCCAAACGCAACGCAATGCTTCACGTCAGGACACGCCCTCAACCCGTAGTCGTCTTTCGTCGACTCAACAGCAACCGTGTCCACCATGACGGGTACCGCTATCGGCCGCCACCGGCGAGCCGCTGGTTTCGCCGCGCAGGCAGGCCGCGTGATGCTCGGCGATCACCTTCGACACGCAGGCGGTGACACGCTTGCCCATCGGGATGTGCAGGAACTCGTTCGGGCCATGCGCGTTGGAATGCGGTCCCAGCACGCCGGTGATCATGAACTGCGCGCCGGGGAACTTCTCGCCCAGCATGCCCATGAACGGGATCGAGCCGCCTTCGCCCATGTACATCGCCGGCTTGTCGAAGAAGGCCTGGCTGGCATCGTCGATGGCCTTCTCCAGCCACGGCGCCATGGCCGGGGCGTTCCAACCGGACGATGCCTTTTCCAGCTCCAGCGTTACCTGCGCGCCATTCGGCGGGTCGCGCAGCAACGCCTGCTTGAGCAGCTCGCCGCAGGCCTTGCCGTCTGCGGTTGGCGGCAGACGCAGCGACAGCTTCACCGCGGTCTGCGGACGCAACACATTGCCGGCCGAGGCCAGCGGCGGCATGCCGTCCACGCCGGTGATCGACAGCGCTGGGCGCCAGGTCCGGTTCAAGACCAGCTCGGTGAGGTCGTCATGCATCGGCACCAGGCCATCGACCATCGGGAATTTGTCGAAGATGGCGGTATCCAGCGTCGCCGCTGCAGCCTTGGCCTGGGTCAGGCGCTCGGCCGGCACCTCCACATGCAAACCCTCCAGCAGGATGCGGCCCGTGGCCTCGTCTTCGATGCGCGACAGCAACTGCCGCAGCAGCCGGAAGCTGGACGGCACCACGCCGGACGCATCGCCGGAATGCACACCTTCTTCCAGCACCTTCACGCTGAGGTTGCCACCGGTCAGGCCGCGCAGCGAAGTGGTGCACCACAACTGCTCGTAGTTGCCGCAGCCCGAATCCAGGCATACCACCAGCGACGGCTTGCCGATACGCTCGGCCAGATGGTCCACGTAAGCGGGCAGATCGTAGCTGCCGGACTCCTCACAGGCTTCGATCAGCACCACGCACCGCGCATGCGACAGGCCCTGGGTGCGCAGCGCCAGAATCGCCGCCAGCGAGCCGAAGATCGCGTAACCGTCGTCGGCGCCGCCCCGGCCATACAACTTGTCGTCGCGCAGCACCGGCTCCCAGGGGCCCAGGTCGGCATCCCAACCGGTCATCTCCGGCTGCTTGTCCAGATGGCCGTACAACAACACGGTGTCGTCGCCGGACTCCGGGCCGGTGGCCGGGATCTCGATGAAGATCAGCGGCGTGCGGCCGTCCAGGCGCACCACCTCGACCTGCATGCCATCGATGGCTTGGGCGCGCGCCCAGGTTTCCATCAACGTGACAGCCTGCTCCATATAGCCGTGGGCCACCCAATCGGCGTCGAACATCGGCGACTTGTTGGGAATACGGATGTAATCGACCAGCTGCGGGACGATCTCGCGGTCCCAGGTATCGCTGATGAATTGGTCGATCTTGGCGCTGTCCATGAAGGCTCCGAATGCGTGACGTAATGACACATTCTACGCCCGGGGCCAGGGGTAGGTATTTCCCTACAAGGCGGCGCGCAGTTCACCTGCTGTGTGAAAAGTTCGTTGGCGATAGGATTGCTGCATGTGGCGCGGGACACTGGCTCCGCCGGCAGGAATGCTGGCTAGGACCATCACCCAAGCCACAAGGAGCGTTGCAATGAAGTCATTTACCGTAGTCCTGAAGTCCCTGCTACTGGCGTTGTTGTTGTCCTCGAATGCGTACGCGCTTGAGAAGGTCGATATCAACACCGCGTCTGCTGAGGAATTGGACAAGGTGCTGACGAATGTCGGGCGATCAAAAGCCGAGGCAATCGTTGAGCACCGTCAGGCAAACGGTCCCTTCAAAAGTGCCGAGGAACTGGCACTGGTCAAGGGCATCGGACTCAAGACGGTCGAACGGAATCGTGACCTGATCGAAGTAGGAGCCACGATGGCTCCCGCCAAGAAGGCTGCCAAGGGGGCGGCGGTGAAACCGGTGGGACGGCGTTAAGGGGAAGGGATCCGAGATACGGTTCGACGCGAGGATGCGTGGCCGCAACCTAACTGGACAGGATGTCCGGGGGATGGCTGGAAGCCGACAAGGACGTGGAATCGCCCGGTGTTGCACTTGGATGTGCAGCCGGGCGTTTTTCGTTTCAGGACGCGTTGATTCGATCTCATCGCAGCGCTGTTCCTGATGGGCAACGCCAGGCTTTGCGCTGACAACGGCCCGCACCCATATGCTTCGGCAAGTTGACGCATTGACGCGCGGACATCGCAATGTCCTGAGATCCTGAGATCCTGAGATCCTGAGATCCTGAGATCCTGAGATCCTGAGATCCTGAGATCCCGACATCCCGACATCCCGACATCCCGACATCCCGACATCCCGACATCCCGACATCCCGTTGAGCGTCGCGTGATGCAGCGAGGTCGATGCAGACCGCTATTGTCTGAGTGATCGAGGTGCCGGGGGCTCGAAACGCGAGGGCGGCTCGAGATGCCTGGTTTGCGTGCCGTCTGCGGATACCGCACGGTTGCAGCAGGGCTTGGGCGGCGGGCTTCGGGCACAATGCGCAGATGCAGCTGACAGACCTGAGCAGCCGGGTGATTCCGGCCACCGAGTACCGCCGCGAGCGGTGGCGCAATCAATTGGGTTGGACACGCGAGATCCTGCGGCTCGGGAAATCCGAGGCCTGGGCATTGCGGCTGTCGATTGCCGAGATCGAACAGGACGCTGCGTTTTCCGCATTTCCGGGGATCGACCGCGAATTGGTGCTGCTGCATGGAAACGGCATGCGCCTGCAGTTTGGCGACGGTGAGCTTGATTCCGGCGATGGTGTTGCGCGTGCTGATGGCCTGATCACAGATACACCTACTGATGACGGTGATGCTGGCGCACGCGTCGCTGGCGCCGGTCGTGTCGTCGAATTGCTGCCGCCCTACCAGCGTGTCCGATTCGCTGGCGAAGAGACGGTCGGTGCGACTTTGCTCGATGGGCCGACGCAGGACTTCAATCTGATGTGGCGCCGCGATCTGCTGCACACCGAACTGCTGCATCGCCCCTTGGTCGGCACCATGCTGTTCTTCGCGGATCCGGGCAGCGCCTGGGTCATCCACCTGTTGGCGGGCCAGGCCAGCTTTGGGCGCGACAGTGGGCTACCGCCCCTGGCTGCGGGCGATACCGCATGGCTGAGCGCATCGACGCGAACCCGTTACGTGCTCGATGGCGGCGGCGAGCTACTGGCGATCCGGGTGAGTCCGCTTGCTGTCGCCTCTGATTAGCAGGTCCGGGCAGTTGAGAGTGTTCTTGCTTGCATTGAACGGCCGAGGTGTAGATGCAAGTGCAAGTAAAAGCGCAGCCAGTGAACCGGGTAGTTAGCAATTCGGATTGCTACGTGTCACGTGCACTGTCTGCGTCGAGGACTAAAGAGGCTGGCAACAAGAAAGAGGCTGACAACAAGTAGCGAGCACTCGTCTGGTGGGTGTGAACGGCGCGCAGGGACTAGAGTGTGAGTGCACACACCGATGCCGAGCAACGGCCGCGGCCGTCTGGCAGCTGCACAGTCGTTTTGTAAGCTGCTTTTAGCGAACTCGCAGAACTGCAGCAACGTGCCGAAGCGTGCCGATACAGAGCACGGTTGCCGACAAACGAGCGTTGCTGCATGCAGGATTCGGATGCCATGTCTGCCTGCCCACGATCGCCACGTGATGGCAGCACTCCACTCTGCCAAGCTGCAATCGTCAGCCTGCAGGCTTGTTGTTCAATACACGTCGCGGCGGTAGCGGCCGCTGCGGAGTAGTTCTTGCCTGACCTCGGTGCTCAGCAGCGTGTCGAGGGTACGGTCCACTTCGGGTGCCATACCGCGCAGGCTGCCGCAGAGATAGATGCAGGCGTCGCGGTCGATCCACTGCCGCAGGCGATCGCTGGCAGCGGCCAATGCATGTTGTACGTAACGTACCGACAGGTTGTTGTCTCGCGAGTACACCAGGTCCAGATGCGCGATCCAGCCATCGTGTTGCCACTGCTGCAGTTCGTCGGCATACAGCGCGTCGTGCGCGGCATTGCGTTCGCCAAAGATCAGCCAGTTGTCGCGCGCACCGGCTGCGATGCGCGCGCGGAGATGGGCGCGCAAGCCGGCGATGCCGGTGCCATTGCCGATCAGCAGCATGGGCTGCGCGGGTGCGGGTGGGTGGAACCCAGGATTGCTGCGCAGGCGCAAGGCAATCTGCGTGCCGACGTGAGCATGCACGCACAGCCAGCCGCTGCCGATCCCAAGATGCCCGTCGGCATGCCGGTGTTCGCGGATCAGCAGTTCGGCGTGGCCCTCTTCGCTGATCGATGCGAGCGAGTACTCGCGATGCGGCAGCGCGATCAGGCTATGCGCCAAGGCGGTCGCATCCGATGACGCCAAGACGTCTATCTCTGCATCGGTCGGCAGTTGCGAGCAGCCAAGCCAGTCGCGCAGCGTACGACCGTCGATGATGTCCGAGCCATCGCGTCGATGACGCTGCAACCAGGCGTCGACACGCTCCGGTGCGTTCTGCGGCGCGATCTCGGCGATGTCGCCAGCACGCCATGGCGGCAGCGGGCCATCGATGGGCGTGAGGCGGAGCCGATGGATCGGTGCGCCGGCACTGCCTGGATTGACGTGGACGCGTTCGCGCAGCTGCCAGGCCGTGTAGGTCGGCACGCTCCAGTCGGGTTGCTCGGCAAGTGCAGGTGCCAATGCCGACAGACGCTGCTGCCATTGCTGCAATGCGCGCGGGTCGGCATTGTCGACCTCGATGCGCTCGAACAGGCGGGTGCCGCCGCGCGCGTGCAGGCGGTCATCGAGATGGCGGCCGAACGCGCAGAATTGCGTATACCGACGATCGCCGAGTGCCAGCACCGCGTACTGCACGGCGGCCAGATCCTGTCCGCTGTCGGCGAGCCAGTGACGCGCCGCAGCCTGTGCGTGATCCGGTGCATCGCCTTCGCCGGTGGTGCTGACGATGCATAGCAAACGCGGCACGGGCGCGAGCTGCTCGGCAACCACCGCCTCCAGCGGGAGTGCGTAGGCACCGATCCCTGCCGCTTGCAAGGCTGCAGCGCTGCGCTCGGCCAGTTCGCGTGCGAATCCGGTCTGGCTTGCCCACACGATCAGCATGCCGCTGCTGTCGCCGTGCAACGTGTTGGCACGTGCCCGGCGGCGCAGCAAGACCGCCGCGCACAGCATGGCGTACGCGGCCATTCCGACGCCTGCCCATTGCAAGCGATGTGGTGTCGGTGCGCTCCACCAGGCACCGTCATGCAGGCTGGCAAGCCATCCGATAAGCGTCGCCAGGGCGAGCAACAGTGCTCCGTTACCCATCCACACGCGTGGGCTTATGGCGCTCATGACGCCGCCAGATGTTGCTCGAACGCCGGGCTTATCGCTTCATGCAAGCTGCCATCGTGTCGCGTCAGAAAGCGCACTGCCAGATCGGTCTTGGTGGCATAGGCAAGCCCTGCATCGGTCCCGAGCACGGTCATTGCGGTGGCCCAGGCATCGGCCTGCATGGCATCGCGCGCGAGCACGGTGACGGCGGCAGGCGCATGCGGAATCGGTGCTCCAGTGCATGGATCGAAGGTGTGCGCGTAGCGCATGCCGTCGGCATCGAAGCGGTGCCAGCGATCGCCCGATGTGGCGACTGCCAAGCCATCCAGCGTGAGCACACGTGCCGGCAATGTGGCACCGGCGTCTTCGTCGGGTGCGGATTCGACCAGCACACGCCACGCGCTGCCATCGGGTTTGCATCCATAGCCGAATAATTCGCCGCCAACGTCGATCAAGGCGCTGGCGATGTCGGCCTGTCGCAATGCGTGCTGCACGCAGTCCACCCCGAAGCCTTTTGCGATGCCGGATAGATCCAGTGCGACGGCGCCGGGTTGCAGCACACGCTGGCCATCCAGAGCCAGGCGTTGCCAGCCACAGCGCAGGCCGGCCAGCGCGATCTGTTCGGGCGAGGGCACACGGCGTCGGCCGCCGGAGGCGCCAAAGCCCCACAGTTCGACCATCGGCCCGACCGTGGGGTCGAACGCGCCGTCGCTGGCCTGCGCGATCTGCAGCGCGGTGCGCAGCACGGTGAAAAAGTCATCGGGCAATGTCTGCCACTGACCGGCCGCGGCACGGTTGTAGCGGCTGATATCCGAGTCCGCTTCCCAGGTGCTCATTTGCGCGACCACGCGATCGAGCGCTGCCTGGATACGCGCATGCAGGGGATGCAGGTCGCGCGCACGCGGCGCCACCAGCTTGACGCTCCAGGTGGTGCCCATACTGCGGCCGCCCAGGGAGGCAACGGCGTCATCTGCGGAAGAAACTGGGTGCATGCGTGGACCGGTCGAGCAGGTGCTGCCTGAGGCAGCCATGGTGACGCGCGAGCGTGTGGTTTGCATCACGCGGTGTGGTCTTTGAAACAGCGAGAGATGCACCGATTGGACGCCGCGCATACCGCACAGGCGGCAAGTGGTACACGCCGAACGGCAGGTGCCGCTTCCACATCGGCGCTGCATCGCCACTGCGTTAGCCGCAAGGTCAACGCAGTGGCGGGCATGCGGCGATTACTGCGGCAACACTTCCAGCGTTACCACGTAGCCCAGGCGCCGTTGTTTGGCCTGCGGCAGCGAGGTCTTGCTGTCTTCGCTGGTGGTTTCCAGCCAGTACATGCCCGCTTCCGGCCAGGTCACGCTGAAGCCACCCTTGGCGTCGGTCTTGAGCTTGATTTCGTTCTGCGCATCGCGATAGCGCGTGCCGCCACGCACGATCTCGATCTCCAGCCCTGCTGCCGGCTTGCCATCCAGCTGCAGGGTGAACTGCGCCGCTTCACCGGCGACCAGGTCGTTGGGGTGGGTCACCGGCACCAGCTCGATGCCCTTGCCGCTGGGTTTGAACGCGGTGGTGGTCGGTGCGCCGCGGGTCACGAAGGTTTCCACGCGGTTGAGCGATTGCGACACCTGCAGCTCCTTCGCGTCTTTCGGCACTTCGGTGGCAAAGCTTGCCTCGTTGCCGCGCCAGCGCTTGGGCTTGCCGTCTTCCTTCCAGCTGGCGAACAGGCCAGCGTTGACGATGCTGAGCTTGTAGGTGCCGGGCTGGGTGAGCTGCAGGTCGAACACGCTGCGGTACTTGCCGGTTGCCGGGTTTTCCGGCTTGAGCGCGCTGCCATCGGGAGCGGTGATGCTCAGGTTATCCAGGCGCAGCGGCACGTGATTGAAGTAGAACAGGTCGTTGGACACCGCCGCATCGACGGTGATCCACGGTGCTTCGCCGGCCAGGACGGTTTGCGATGGCAGTAGCCAGGCCTTGTGGGCGAACGCGCTGACGGGAAGTGAGGCCAGCAGGGCGATCAGGACATGCGAACGTTTCATGACAACTCCTTGAAGAGCGATAAGGCGGGTGGGTCACGTGTCTGATCAGCGCACTGCGGCGCTGCGTGGATGCGTGGGTAACGAAAGTCGATACGCGTCTGCGCCACGTAGCGCGCGCGTCATGGGCACGGATGCATGCACGGCGGCACCGCATCCGCGCCCATCTGCATCAGGGCTTTGCGATCAGGCTCACCGCGCCGAGTTCGCTGCTGCCGCTGGCCTTGGCAGATTGCGCCGAGGTGGCCGGCCAGGTGAAAGGCACCTTGACCAACTCGCGGCCACCGACTTCGCGCGCAGCTTCCACCACCAGGGTGTACTGGCCGGCCGGTAGCGACTTCAGCGCGCCCTTGGTGTTGGTGAACGACAGCGCATGCGCGCCGGCAGGCCGGGTGGGGCCGGTCACGCCATCGACCGGCACCTCCAGCGTGCGGCCGCTCTTACGCCACCACTGGCGCAGATCCGGCAGCCACTTGGTGCCGTGGCCTTCGGCGGTGTCCTTGGATTGGTACCAGACCGCCAGATTGGCGGCGACCTTCTGGTCTGCGCCTTCCAGCCAGATCGCCACGTACGGGCGGTGGTATTCGGCGACATTGAGCTTGGGGATTTCGACGTTGATGTCGAGCGTGGCCGCATACGCCGGCATGGCGAGCAGGCCGCTCAGAGCGATGGTCAGGGTGGCGCGCATGATCGTCTCCGGTGAGTAGGGTCAGTGGATCAACAGCAAGGCAAGCAGCAGCGGAATCAGCAGGCCCAGGCCGACCAGCGGCCAGGTCATGCTGCGCTGACGCGCATGCAGGTGCAGCAGGAACAGGCCGGTGATGCAGAACACCAGGCAGGCGATGGCGAACACGTCGATGAACCAGCCCCAGGCCGGCCCGGCGTTGCGTCCTTTGTGCAGATCGTTGAGATAGGCGATCCAGCCGCGCGTGGTGTGTTCGTATTCGATCGCGCCGGTGCTGCGGTCCAGGCTCAGCCAGGCATCGCCACCGGGGCGGGGCAGGGCGACATACAGCTCGTCGGGCGACCACTCTGCATTGCGGTTGCCGATGCTGATCTCCAGTTCGCGACCCAGCCACTGCGCCACGCGCGGCGGCAGCGGTGCATCGCCGTCCTGGCGCGTGCCCAAGGTCTTCAACAGCGCTGGCGGCAGGGTGAGCGTGCGTTGCTCGGTGGACGGGCTGGCTTCGATGCGCGCGGCATGATTGAGGGTGAGCCCGGTAACCGTAAACAGCAGCATGCCGATCAGACACAGCGCCGAACTGATCCAATGCCATTGATGCAGCATGCGCAGCCAGAAGCCGCGGCGTTGCTGCGCAGTGGCGATGGTGTCGTTGGAAGCGGGCATGCCGATTTATGCCACGTCTGCGGGAACGGGCGGCTGCATTTGCGACTGTCGCGCGGCCACATCGCTGAGCAAGGCGCGCAGGCGTGGCTGCGGTGCGTTGGCCAGCACGGGCGTGAGCTGACGCAGGAACCCGGCGTGCCCGCCGCCGATCGCGCGTCGCATCCAGTATTCGGCCTGATCGAGCGCGCCTTCATCGGCAAGCAGCGTTGCATAGCTGGCCTGGCCGCGAAAATCGCCCGCCTCTGCGGCGCGGCGATACCACTGGCGCGCGGCAAGCGGATCCGCCGCGCAGGCCAGGCCCTGGTCGAGATAGCGCGCCACAAAATTCATCGACTTGGCGTGACCACGTTCGGCCGCGGTGCGATACAGCGTCAATGCGTGTGCCTGGTCCTGCGCCACGCCGCGCCCGGAGGCGTACAGATGCGCCAGGTTGTACATGCCCCATTCCAGGCCGTGCTCGGCGGCGCGGCGATACCACAACGCAGCCAGCACCTCGTTGATGGCGGTGCCAAAGCCCAGTTCGTGGCAGCGGCCCAGTTGGTTCATCGCTTCCGGATGCCCGGCATTGGCGGCCACTTCGTACCACAGCATCGCCATGGCCGGATCGGCGGTAATGCCGCGGCCTTCGGCATACAGCTGTGCGAGCAGCAGTTGTGCAGTCACATCCTGACCGGCGGCGGCCTTGCGCAGCAACGCGACCGCTTGGCTAGGCTGGGTCTGCAGCAGTGCCATCAGCAGGGCTGGGTCAATCGCAGGCTCAGACATCGGCCCACTGCCGCAGCAGGTTGTGATACACGCCGGTGAGCTGGATCAGCGACGGATGCCCGGGCGTGTCCTGGGTCAAACGACGGATCGACACATCCAGTTCGAACAACAGGCGGCGCTGCGCATCGTCGCGCAGCATGCTTTGGATCCAGAAGAACGAGGCGACACGCGTGCCGCGCGTTACCGGCATCACTTTATGCAGGCTGGTGCCGGGGTAGATCACCAGGTGCCCGGCCGGCAGCTTCACCGACTGCGTGCCGAAGGTATCTTCGATCACCAGCTCGCCACCGTCGTAACTGTCCGGGTCGCTGAGAAACAGCGTGCCCGACACATCGGTGCGGACCGGCTCGGCACCGCCGCGGCTGCGGTCGTAACGCACCGCGTTGTCGACGTGATACCCGAACGACTGCCCGCCGCTGTAGCGATTGAACAACGGCGGATAGATCCGACGCGGCAGCACCGCCGAAAAAAACGTGCTGCTGCGGGAGAGCGCCTCCAGCACCAGTGCGCTGGCCTCGCGCGCTGCGGCGCTGTCCTCGGACAACTGCGCGTTGTCCTTGGCCTGCGCCGATTGATGGCCAGCGGTAATGCGGCCGTCTGCCCAGTCGGCCGCGTCCAGCCGCGCGCGCAACTCGCTGAGCTGCATGGGCGTCAAGACATCGGGAATGGGCAGCAGCATGCGGCGCTCTCCACGCCGTCCGCAGGGTGCGGGCGGCGTGCCGGAAGGTTAGAAACTAAAGGTAGCGTTCAACACCGCCGAGCGGCCATCGCCCGGCAACGCCCAACCACTGCCGGCGGTGACGGTACCCGCGGCGTTGACGGTGAGGTTGTTGCGGATGCTGGTGTAGTACTCCTTGTCGAACAGGTTGTTGACGTTCAACTGCAGGCTGAGCCAGTCGTTGACGCGCAGGCCGACCATCGCACGGTGCACCCAGTACGCGTCGGTCTTGCGGTAGACCGCGGTCGAGGTGTTGTTCGGGTAGAAGCTGCCCTGGTAATTGACGCCGTAGCCGAAGGTCCACTGGTTAAGCGCGTAGGTGGTCCACAGATTGCCGGCATTGCGCGGGGTCTGCACCAGTTCGCGCCCGGCAATCGGGTCGCCAGTGAGGCTGGCGGTACGGTTGGACACGCTCTGCAGCACTTCGCTGTCCAGGAAGGTGTAGTTGGCGAAGACCGACCAGTGCTCGGTCAGGTAGCCGGCTGCGCCCAACGCGATACCGTCCACGCGCGCCTTGCCGTCGAGCACCTGCTCGGGAATCAGCGGGTCGCCGCTATTGACCTTGTAGTTTTCGCGCTCGTTGCGGAACACCGCAGCGGTCAGCGCCAGGCGCTCGTTCAACACGTCCCACTTGCCGCCCAGCTCGATGTTGACTGCACTTTCCGGCTCAACATTGCAGTTGGCGCCGGCGGTGGCGGTGGCGATCGGCGTGCACGAGCCGTTGACCGACGCCTTGGACGGGGTCTTGCTGTTGGCGTAGGACAGATACAGGCTGGCGTTGTCGACCGGCTTGAACACCAGACCGGCGCGGTAGGAGAACAAATCCTCCTTGCTGCCCGCCGGGAAGCCCGGGGTCACGCCGGTCACGCCGCCGGTGGCATTGACGGTGTAGGTGGTGGTGTCGCCTTCGTTGTGTTCGTAACGGCCGCCCAGGTTGAGCATCCATTGCTCGTTGAACTGCAGCGTGTCGAACAGGTACACCGCCTGATTGGTCAGGCTGCCCTTGCTGCGGCCGGTGCGGAAATAGTTCTGCGGGCCGGTCCAGATGTTGTACGGGTTGTCGAAGGTCTGCAGCGGGTAGGTGATGCCGGTGGTGGAGCCGTCGGCATTGCGGAAGATGCTGCCGCTATCGAGTTCGAAGTCTTCCTTGCTGAAGGCCACGCCGGCGACCACGCGGTGCTCGATGGCGCCGGTGTGCAGGGTGGCGGTCAGGTCGGTCTGGCTATGCGCGATGAAGTTTTCGGTGTCACGCACCAGCCCGCGCGGGCCGCTGTTGGGGTTCCAGGTGGACGGCGGCTGGCCGACGCAGGCGCGACCGGTGTAGGCGTTGGTGTTGTTTGGCAGGCACCAGGTGCCTTCCGGCGCGGTGGCCGAGGTGGTCTGATCTACGCGCTGCAGACGCGCAAGGCTGCGCAGCTTGACGTTGTCGTCAAAGTCCATTTCCAGCACACCGGTCAGCATGTCCACGTCGATCTCCTGACGCGACACATTGCGATAGCCGTAATAGGTTTCGCGGTCCACGCCCGGCAGCGGGCCATCGTTGAACGGGCTGAGCGCGAACGGCACGCCGTACTGCGGCAGGTTGTTGTCGTGCTGGTGCAGGTAGCTCAGCGTGAAGCGCGTATCCGAGCCCAGGCCGAAGGCGATCGACGGCGCAAAGCCCCAGCGATGGCGGAATTCTTCATCGCGGCCCGGTACGTCCTGGGTGTGGCCCATGGCGTTCAAGCGCACGGCGGTGCCGTTTTCGAAGTCGTAGTTGCTGTCGACGGTGAGGCGGCCATAACGGTCGCTGCCGCCGCCGATCAGCACGTTGGTGAAGTCGCCTTGCCCGGCGGCCTTGGTCACCAGGTTGATGTTGCCGCCGACCGAACCGGCACCGGACATCGCCGAGTTGGCGCCGTTGATCAGCTCCACGGACTCGAGGTTGAAGGTATCGCTGCGGCTGTACTGCGCGCTGTCGCGCACGCCATCGGTGGTGATGTCGCTGCTGGCGGTGAAGCCGCGCAGGTTGATGCTGTCGCCATACCCGCCGCCGCCTTCGCCTGCGCCAAAGGTGATGCCGGGCAGGGTGCTCAGCACATCGCGCAGCGACAGCAGATTCTGCTGGTCCATGGTCTGCTTGGTGACAACCGTGATGGTCTGCGGGGTGTCGCGCAGCGCTTCGGTGTACTTGGGCGAGGACGGTTTTTGCGCACGTTCCTGCTGCACCCGGATGGCATCCAGATCCACCGCACCCGGAGGCGCCGGCGCATCGCCAGGCTGGGCGAACGCGGGAGCGGATAGGGTCAACAGTACGGCCGAAGTGAGCGGGGAAATCCTGGGAGTCATGAGACGTCTCGAAAAGGAAAGCGGTGCTCCGGCCTGGCGATGGCTCGGCGGATGCGGAAGGGTGTGCGTGCATCGCTAGCCCGTGGCGCCCGGCTGGCGTCCACCGCACGCGCCGTCGCGCCGCGCTGGAAAGCGCAGGCGAGCAAAACGCAGATCGGAGGTGTCGGACAGTGCAGGGCGCATGGGATCGCAGGGCAGGTCAGATGTTAAGAAGACCTGAAGGGCTGCGATCTTAAATGCAAATCATTCTTCTTTGCAATCTTTGCCGACCGGAGGCGTCCGCCGGAAACGATAGGGCGGCCTGTCGCGTGGAAAATCGCCGTTCGACGCCACCGCGCTAGCGGTCGTCGCGGGTCCAGATGCCGTCGAGCTCGCGCTTGACCGGGAACTTGGGCACGGCGGTGTAGGCGGGCGCGCATAACGGGCGGCCATCGCGGATATCGAAGCGGGCGCTGTGCAACAGGCATTCGATAGTGCCGGCGACCGGGTCGAAGCTGCCGGGCGACAGCTCGTAATCTTCGTGGCTGCAGCGGTCTTCCAACGCGTACAACTCGCCGTCGAGATTGAACACCACGATCGGCGCGTCGGTGACGGCATCCCACGCTGTCTGCAGTTCGCCGGGCAGCAGCGCGTCGCTTGCGCAGACGAAGGTCCAGGTCTCGCTCATGGCGCGGCGCCGTCCAGCGATTTTTCCAGCACTTCGAAGCGTAGATCCTGCCGCAGTGGCACGCCGAAGCGTTCGTCGCCATACGGGAACGGCTTGAGGAGGCCAGTGCGGCGATAGCCGCGTCGTTCGTAGAAGGCGATGAGTTCGTTGCGCACATCGATCACGGTCATGCGCATCACCGGCAGCTTCCATTCGGCGTCCACGATGCGTTCGGCTTCGGCCAGCAGCGTCTTGCCGATGCCGCTGCCTTGCAGCGACGGGTCCACCGCGAACATGCCGAAGTATCCCGCGCCGCCGTCGTCGGCGATATGTGCGCACGCCAGCAGGCGCCCATCCTGCTCGACCAGCAACACCAGGCTGCGCTCGCGCAGGATGTCCTGACGCAGCACGGCCGGGTCGATGCGGGCGCCGTCAAGAATGTCGGCCTCGGTCGTCCACCCCACGCGGCTGCTGTCACCGCGATAGGCCGAGGTCACCAACTGGACAAGGGCGTCGATGTCATCGACGGTGGCAGTGCGGAATGTGGTGGTCTGCATGAGGGCGGGGATTTGGGAGTGGGGATTGGGGATTCGTAACAGCGTAGCGAAGTTTGGCGCTTTTGAATTCCCGCGTGAATAGTAGGGCGATGGAAGTCCGGCACCCCTCGGTGACATGCTTTTGCGATTCCCGATTCCCGATTCCCGATTCCCGATTCCCGATTCCAATCAGCCCAGTAGGCGACGCACCTTCACCAGCGCGGCGACAAAACGCTCGATCTCGTCATGCGTGTTGTAGAACGCCAGCGATGCGCGACAGGTTGCGGCAACGCCGTAGAACTGCAGCAGCGGGTGCGCGCAGTGCTGGCCGGAGCGCACCGCCACGCCTTCCAGATCGAGCAGGGTGGCAAGATCGTGCGAATGCGCGCCGTCGATCAGGAACGACACCACCGCGGCTTTGTCGGGCGTGGTGCCGAAGATGCGCAGGCCATCGATCTGCTGCAGCTCTTCGGTGAAGTGCGCCAGCAGCTCGGCTTCGCGCGCTTCCACATGCTCCAGGCCGATCGACTCCAGATAATCCACCGCTGCGCCCAGGCCGATGAAGCCGGCGATGTTGGGCGTGCCGGCTTCGAACTTGTGCGGGGCATCGTTGTACACGGTGCCTTCGAAGCTGACTTCCTTGATCATTTCGCCACCGCCCAGAAACGGCGGCATGGACTGCAGATGTTCGCGACGCGCCCACAGCGCGCCGGTGCCGGTGGGGCCGCACATCTTGTGGCCGGTGACGGCGTAGAAATCGCAGCCGATCGCGGCCACGTCGATGCGCCGATGCGGTGCGGCCTGCGAGCCGTCCACCATGGTGACGATGCCGCGCTTGCGCGCGTCGCGGCAGATCTCGCGCACCGGGTTGACCGTACCCAACACGTTGGACACATGGGTGATCGCCAGCAGTTTGACGTCCGGCGTCATCGCCTTGCGCAAGGCATCCAGATCCAGCGCGCCCTCGGGGGTGATCTCGGCTACGCGGATGCTGGCACCGGTGCGCTGGGCCACCAGCTGCCACGGCACGATGTTGGCGTGGTGCTCCATGCGCGTGATCAGGATGACATCGCCTGGTCCCAGACGCGGCAATGCCCACGAATACGCCACCAGATTGATCGCAAAGGTGGTGCCGCTGCACAGCACCAGCTCGTCGGCGCGCACATTGAGAAAGCGCGCGAGTTTGCTGCGTGCGCCTTCGAAGGCATCCGTGGCTTCGCTGCCCAGCGCATGCACTGCGCGGCTGACATTGGCGTTCTGGCGCCGATAGAACTCGTCGGTCGCGGCAATCACCTGCAGCGGCTTTTGTCCGGTGTTGGCGTTGTCGAAATAGATCAGCGGCTTGCCATGCACCTGCCGCATCAGCAGAGGGAAATCCGAACGGACGCGTTCCCAATCCGGGGCGCTGCCCTGAGTGACGGCAGGTGCATTCATGCCACGCCCGCCGAATTCAGGGCGCGGTCCAGCTGCAGGGCCAGCACGGCACTCAACGCAGCCGGCAGGACCCGCAACGGCTCGTGGCAGAACGCCGCACTCAGCAAACGCTGCGCCTCCGCTTGCGGCAGGCCGCGCGAGCGCAGATAGAACAAGGCGTTGTCATCGAGCTGACCGACAGTGGCGCCATGCGCTGCCTGCACTTCGTCGGCGTCGATCACCAGCACCGGCTGGGTATCGATTTCGGCATTGGAAGAGAGCAGCAGATTCTTGTTGGACAACCGCGCGTCGGTGCCATCGGCGCCCTGACGGATATGGATGCCGCCATGGAATACCACGCGGCTGCGGTCGGCACCGACGCCGCGCCAGACCAACTCGCAGGCGGTGTCGCGGGCAATGTGTTCGATGCCCAGGCGCGTATCGACATGGCGGCGACCATTGCCCAACAGCACGCCATTGGCGGTGAGCTGGGCGTTGCTGCCTTCCAGGCGCACGTTGAGTTCGTGCCGCGACAGGCCGGCGCCCAGTTCCAGATCCACGCGCTGGTAGCGCGCATTGCGTGCCAGCACGGCATCGGTGCGCAGCAGTGCGGTGGCGTGCGCGCTATCGGCCTGCACGCGCGCATGCGACAACACCGCGTCCTGCGCCAGATGGACATGCATCACGCTGTTGTCCAGATGCGCCGCATCGCCGACATGCAGATGATGCTCGACCACATTGAGCGCTGCGCCGGCACGTACTTCGATCAGATGCCGGTAATGCCAGGACAGATCGTGCTCGCTGGCCACGCTGACAAAGACGATATGCAGTGGCAGTTCGATCTGCGCGCCGTCTTGCACGCGCACCAGCACGCCTTCGTCGGCCAGCGCGGCATTGAGGCGGGCAAAGATCTCGTCGCTGCCTTCGAAACGGCGGCCGAGCAAGTGCTTTGCGTCATCGCCTGCGGCCAGTGCGGCCGACAAGGTGTCCAGCTGCACGCCGTCCGGCAAGGTCGAAACATCGCTCAGCGCTGCGGAAGGGCGCCCGTTGACGAACACCAGCCGCGGCGCGGGGATCTCGTCCAGTACGGCGGCATCGAGCAGCGTCGGCACCAGCGGTGCCGGCTGAAAACTGCGCCGTTCCAGCTGACGCAGCGAGGTGTATTTCCACGCTTCGGCGCGCGGACCGGGCAGGCCGGTCTGCAGCGCTGCGTCGAGCTCGGCGCGGCGCGCATCGTCGCCACTGAAGCCGCGGGCCAGGGAGTCGAGCAGGGCGCTCATCAGGCAGCAACCTCGGGCACTACACGATCCTTCAGGAAGTGGTAACCGTGTTTTTCCAGTTCCAGCGCCAGTTCCGGACCGCCGCTCTGCACGATGCGTCCTTCGGATAGCACATGCACCACGTCCGGCTTGATGTAGTCGAGCAGGCGCTGGTAATGGGTGATTACCAGGAACGAACGCTCCGGCGAACGCAGCGCGTTGACGCCGTCGGCCACGCTCTTGAGCGCATCGATATCCAAGCCGGAGTCGGTTTCATCCAGGATGGCGAGTTTGGGTTCGAGCACGGCCAGCTGGAAGATCTCGTTGCGCTTCTTCTCGCCGCCGGAAAAGCCCTCGTTGACGCCGCGATGCAGCAGCTCGTCCTTCAAATGCAGCACCGCCAGCTTCTGCCGCACCAGCTTGAGGAACTGCATCGAATCCAGCTCCTCTTCGCCACGCGCTTTGCGCTGTGCATTGAGCGCGGCGCGCAGGAAATAGGTGTTGTTGACGCCGGGGATTTCCACCGGGTACTGGAACGCCAGGAACAGGCCGGCGGCGGCGCGTTCTTCTGGCGGCAGGTCGAGCAGGTTCTTGCCTTCGAACTGCACGCTGCCTTCGTTGACTTCGTAGCCGTCGCGGCCGGCCAGTACGTTGCCCAGTGTGGACTTGCCCGCGCCATTGGGCCCCATCAGGGCGTGCACCTGGCCGGGCTGGATGTCCAGCGACAGGCCTTTGAGAATGTCTTTGCCGGCGATGCTGGCGTGGAGGTTTTTAATGTTGAGCATAGTCGTATCCAGTGATTGAGCCCCTCTCCCGCCGGGAGATGGGTTGGGGTGAGGGGCGCCGCAAACAACTTGAAGGCGTCAGCGACTAATGAACGCGTCGCCGCGCGCCATTGAAGTGAGCATCCGGGAGCTCTTCGAGTATTTACCTTGACTGGCGCGTGGCGACGCGTTCGTCATAGCCAATCTTTTCGAGATCCTCCTGGCGCCCCTCATCCGGCGCTGCGCGCCACCTTCTCCCGAAGGGAGAAGGAAAAGGGTGTCAGCCGACGCTGCCTTCCAGCGAGACTTCCAGCAGCTTCTTGGCTTCCACGGCGAACTCCATCGGCAGCTCGCGGAACACCTGCTTACAGAAACCGTCGACGATCAGCGACACCGCATCTTCCTGGCTGATGCCACGCGCGCGGCAATAGAACAGCTGGTCGTCGCTGATCTTTGAGGTGGTGGCCTCGTGCTCGACGGTGGCGCCGGGATTCTTCACCTCGATATAGGGGAAGGTGTGCGCGCCGCATTGCTTGCCGATCAACAGCGAATCGCACTGGGTGTAATTGCGTGCGCCATCGGCGTTGCGATCCACCTTGACCAGGCCGCGGTAGGTGTTCTGCCCACGCCCGGCACTGATGCCCTTGCTGACGATCTTGCTCTTGGTGCGCTTGCCGATGTGGATCATCTTGGTGCCGGTGTCGGCCTGCTGACGATGATGGGTTAGCGCCACCGAGTGGAACTCGCCCACCGAATCGTCGCCGAGCAGCACGCACGACGGATACTTCCAGGTGATCGCCGAGCCGGTTTCGACCTGGGTCCAGGTCACCTTGCTGCGGTCGCCACGGCATTCGGCACGCTTGGTGACGAAGTTGTAGATGCCGCCAACGCCGTTTTCATCGCCCGGGTACCAGTTCTGCACCGTCGAGTACTTGATCTCGGCGTCTTCCAGCGTCACCAGTTCCACCACCGCGGCATGCAGCTGGTTTTCATCGCGCATCGGCGCGGTGCAGCCTTCCAGGTACGACACATAAGCCTTGTCTTCGCACACGATCAAGGTGCGCTCGAACTGGCCGGTATGGCCGGCATTGATGCGGAAATAGGTGCTCAATTCCATCGGGCAACGCACGCCCTTGGGAATGAACACGAAGCTGCCGTCGGAGAACACCGCCGAGTTGAGCGCGGCGAAGTAGTTGTCGCCCACCGGCACCACGCTGCCCAGGTATTGCTTGACGATCTCCGGATGCTCTTTGATCGCCTCGGACATCGAGCAGAAGATCACGCCCTTTTCGGCCAGTTCCTTGCGGAAAGTGGTGCCGACCGAGACCGAATCGAACACCGCATCCACCGCAACGCCGGCCAGCCGGGCACGCTCATGCAACGGCACGCCGAGCTTGTCGTAGGTGTCCAGCAGTTCCCTGGGCACATCGTCCAGCGAGGCGTACTTCGGGCCCTTGGGCGCGGAGTAGTAGCTCAATGCCTGGAAATCGATCGGCGCGATCTTGAGCTTGGCCCATTCGGGCATCGGCATTTTCAGCCAATGGCGGTAGGCCTCAAGACGCCAGTCGGTCATCCATTGCGGCTCGTCTTTCTTGGCCGACAACGCACGGATGGTGTCTTCGTCCAGACCGGGCGGGAGCGAATCGGATTCGATCTCGGTGATGAAGCCGGCGTCGTAGCGTCGGCCCAGCCGTTCGAGGATCTGCGCATTCTGCGGGGGAGCAAGTTCGGTGGCCATCGGGCTGCCTACAGGTCAGGTGGTCGCGACGCGTGCGGCGATGGAACGCCGACGGCTGTCGCCAGGGAGAGAGAGGGGCTGCAACATTTGCGCAAGCGTGACCCGACGCAATGCGTCGCCGACCACGTCGTTGATCAAGCGCCAGTTGGAGCGCACGCCGCATGTCTGCGCGATGCCGCACTGGCTGTGGTCCTGGCTGCATTCGGTGATCGCCAACGGGCCTTCCATTGCCTCGACGATCTCCACCAGGGTGATCTGGCTTGCATCGCGCGCAAGCCGGTAACCGCCGTGCACACCGCGCAGGCCTTCCACCAGCCCGGCTTGCGACAACGGCTTGAGGATCTTGCTCACGGTCGGTGCTTCCAGGCCCGCCTGTTCGGCCAGTTCGCTGGCGCTGAGCACTTCACCGCTGCGCGCGGCAAGCACGGTCAGCACGACGG
The DNA here is from genome assembly GCF_979258225.1 of Xanthomonas sp. AC360. Taxonomy (NCBI): domain Bacteria; kingdom Pseudomonadati; phylum Pseudomonadota; class Gammaproteobacteria; order Lysobacterales; family Lysobacteraceae; genus Xanthomonas; species Xanthomonas sp. AC360. The sequence goes on along the minus strand of NZ_OZ409846.1, from coordinate 4,846,093 downwards.
TGGCGTAATCGGTGAGTTTGGTGACGCGCAACATGGGCGAGCAGAAAACCTTAAAGCGGACCGAAATTGTACTCTTTCCGGCAGGGCGGGGCCAACCGCCCGGTTCAGCCACCGGCAAGCGCAGGCCGTTGCAGGCGGTGGTGCGCTTGTGCTTGGCGCACGGACGCGCTGCGGTCACAATGAGCGGCCCCATCACTGGACCCTTACATGTCGCGCAAAGTTGCCGCCCGCAAGTCACGTATCCACGGCAATGGCATGTTCGCCCTCGCCCCGCTCCGCAAGGGCGAGCGCATCATTCAGTACAAGGGGCGCCTGCGCACGCACGCCGAAGTGGACGCCGACGACACCGGCGACGTGGAAAGCGGCCACACCTTCCTGTTTACGCTCAGCGACGATTACGTGCTGGATGCCAACTACGAAGGCAATGTCGCGCGCTGGATCAACCACAGCTGTAATCCCAATTGCGAAGCGGTGATAGAAGAAGCCGAAGGCGACGATCGCAGCAAGGACAAGATCTTCATTGAGGCCAAGCGCGCCATCAAGGCTGGCGCCGAGTTGACCTACAACTACGGCATCACGCTGAGCGAGCGCCACACGCCGCGTCTGAAGAAGATCTGGGAATGCCGATGCGGCTCCAAGAACTGCACGGGCACGATGCTGCAGCCCAAGCGCTGAGCCTGGCGAAGCGCACTGCGCGCTGACGCGACGCACACATCGGTTCACGGGTGCGCAACAGCGCGCTGCCTACGGTGCGGGCTTCTTTTATCGAGGAGCTCCCACATGGCGTATTCGCTCTCCGGCAAGACCATTGCGGTCCTGGCCACCGATGGCTTCGAGCAATCCGAACTGACAGAACCCAAGCGCCTGCTGGAATCATGGGGCGCCACGGTCGATGTGATCGCGCCTGGCAATGGTGCAACGATCCGCGCCTGGAATCACACCGATTGGGGCGATTCGGTTGCGGTCGACAGGCTTCTTGAGCAAGCAACGCCTGAAACCTACGATGCGCTGGTGCTGCCCGGTGGCGTGCTCAATCCCGACACACTGCGCACGGATCAGCAGGCGATTGCCTTCATTCGTGGATTCGCAACGGCGCACAAGCCGGTGGCGGCCATCTGCCATGGGCCGTGGTTGTTGCTGGAAAGCGATCTGGTGCGCGACCGCAACGTCACCTCGTGGCCGTCGGTCAAAACCGATCTGACCAATGCCGGCGCGCGCTGGCAGGATGCCGAAGTGGTGGTCGATGGTCCGTTGATCACCAGCCGCAAGCCCGACGACATTCCGGCATTCAGTGCTGCAGTGGCTAAGGCCCTGTCTGCGTAAGTCGCCTTAGCCGCCATCTGTCACTTGTTTCAATAAACACGGCCCGGCGCTGTTGCGTCGGGCCGTTGCATGATGGCCGTTGTGCGCGTCGTACCCACCTAATGCGGGCTGTTTTCGCCCAGGGTGAAGATAACGGTGCGGACTTACTTCCCCGACAGCGCCGCCGCCGGCACCATCTGCTCGATGTTCTGATTGAAGTTGACCGCCACGCGACCGTTCTGGATGCCCACCGACTCCACCTGCACCGCGCCCATCACGGCGGCAATCGACGGGTCGATGCGATAGATGGGTTCCTTGCGCGCGTAATCGGCCAGCCAGGTGTTGAGCAGCTGACGGGTGCTGTGGTCGAGCTTTGCGCCGGAATTGGCCGGGCGGAAATCGTCGATGCTGGGCTGGTCGAGATAGAAGCCTTGTTTGGCGACGTCGTAACGCAGCGCGCTGGTCAGGGTTACATTGCCCACCGGAGCCGGCGCACCGCCGGCAGTGGCCACGGCCAGGTCGAACGCCATCTTGAGCCGGTCGCCCGGCGGCAGCGACAGCGCGGGATTGCTGACCGTCATTGCGATCAAGCCACCGAGCGTGTCGTGCGTTTGCGGGAAGCGGCCGCCCAGATACTGCTGCAGGTCGCTGGCCTGCACGCTGATCTGATGTCCCTGGATCTGCGGCGCCGCCCAGGCGCTGCCAACGGGGAGCGCCAAGGCGAGGGCAAGCACGGATCCGGCAAGCGAACGCAGTTTCATCGGGTGACTCCGGCAATAGGTGACACAACCTTAGTCAGCACTGGTGAACCACGGGTTAGCGCAGTACCGGTTGCAGCGTGGCGGAGTAGATTTCCCAGCTGTCGCTTCCGGCGCGCGGTTGCAAGCGATAGGCGCCGACCAGCTGCTGCGTGCCCGCACCCGTGCGTACGACGATGCGCACCGGCACTTCGATGCGTCGCGGCGGATGTTCCTGATCCAGCGGCACCGGCGGGTCGTTGTTGATGCGCATCGAGCGGATATCACCGATACCGCGCAGCGCCGCGTCGTCCGGCACCGGCGATGGACGTCCGCCGGTCCACAGCGCATCGGCATCGGCGCGTGCGGCACCGGGCAGTGCACCCAGATAACGCTGCACGGTGGCGCTTGCTTCGGCCAGGTCGGCGCGCGTTTGCGCATCGTCGGGAGCTTCGGACGCAGGCGACATGGGTACGCCTTGGGCAGTCACCGCAGCGGAGTCTGTCGCCGCAGTGGCTTTAGGCGAGCTTGTGGTCGCAACAGCTTGCTGATCTGTGCTGCGATGACAGCTGCAGCCTGCGAGTGCGGCTACTGATAAAGCAATGACGATCCAACGCATGGCGGCTCTCCATCCCCGAGGCGCGCAGTGTAGCGGGCGTATGCGGTGCGAAGCAGCGCTCAGACGCCGGGTTGGACGCGTTGCAGGCGATCGAGCAGTAATTGCAGCTTGGGCCGTAATGCATCCAGCGCATCGCTGGGTTGCGCGCGTGGACGGGCGGCCAGGTCTTCCAGCAATTGCGAGCCGACGGTCAGTGCGGCGCATTCGTCGCTGCTCAGATCGCGGCGCAGGTGCAACTCTTCGAGCAGGCGCATCCAGTCGGCGCGGGAGCGCTGTTCAAACTCGATGGTGCAGCGGTCGTCGCACGGTCGCCCGTCGTTCTCGATGGGCGTGACCGTAATGCGATAGCGTTTTCGGGGCATGGTGGTCGCGTCACTCCTGGGCTGCCTCCACCATAGGGGCAGGCTGCCGCGCGCTCGATAGCGCAGGCCATGACGCAGTGTTCCAGCATGCTCAGTAGGCAGGCGGTGGCGTGGTTTTACGCAGCAGCGGCAGCGGATCGTACGCACCGTTGCGCCCATAGACACCATAGTGCAGGTGTGGCGGCGTGCCGCGCGCGTTGCCGGTGGTACCGACCATGCCCAGCGCGGTACCGGGCTCGACGACATCGCCAACGGCCAGTCCCGGTGCCCAGTCGTCCAGGTGCGCATAGTAGTGCCGCTCCATCGCCGGCCCGAGCACCCAGACCTGTTTTCCACCCAGCCCGGCGTCGCGAATGGCACTGACCACGCCGCGGGTGGCGGCAACCACAGGCGTACCGCGTGGCGCGAAAATATCCACGCCGGCATGGCTACGGTCGCGTCCGCGTGGTGCACCGAAGGTGTCGGCGATCTGGCGGGCACGGACGTTTTCCACTGGAATCTGCAGGGCCTGCGGCGGCGGCATCCGTGACAGCTCCCAGGTGGTGCGCAGGCGTTCGCCCATCGGCGACTGCCAGGCCCAGCGCGCGGCCACGCCCAACGCGCACAGCAGGACAATCGAAACCAGCAGGCGACGCACACGTCGGGCGGGGCTGCGGGTTGATGGCGCGGTCATGGGCACTCTCTGTTGCGAACTCACCAATAGGGTAGGCGGGCTGCCATGACCGCGATGTGGTGTGTCGACACGCATCGCCAACAAGACGCGGGAAAAGCGCAAAAAAAAGACGGCCCGAAGGCCGTCTCGATAACACAGGATGCAGGCGAAATTACAGCGCTGCGTCTTTCAGCCGCTTCATCGCGCGCACCTTGATCTTGCAGGTTGCCGGCTTGGCGGCAAACATCTGCTCTTCCTTGGTGAAGGGATTGATGCCCTTACGCTTCGGCTTGGCCGGCACGTTGACCGAGGTGATCTTCAGCATGCCCGGCAGGGTGAAGGTGCCGGCGCCCTTCTTGCTCAGCGAGGCGTGTGCGGTGGCTTCCAGCGACGCCAGCACGGCGCGGACGTCCTTCGGAGCCAGCTGGGTGGATTCGGCGATGTGCGCGACCAGGCCGGTCTTGCTCAGGGCTTCCTTGATCGGCTTCGGTGCGGCGGTCTTGGTCGCGGCCTTGGCCGGCTTTGCGGTCTTGGTAGCGGCGACCTTTTTCACTGCCTTCTTGGGGGCAGCCTTCTTAGCGGCGGTTTTTGCCATGAGGTATTCGTTCCGTATTCGTTGGTGGTGTTGGGTCTGCCGACCCAGTCGGCAACGCGAAATGTAGGGCAACTGCTGCGCGCCGCCAATAGGCAAACGATGAAACAACACAAAAAAGCGTCTTTCGACGGGGATTCGTTCACCAGCGGCGCAAAACGCGCGTAAAAACCAGTGCGGAACGCGTGCAGCGCGCAGGCATGTGCCGTATCTGACGCAGAGCAGCAGGTCGTTGCGCAAGGCTGCGGTCGTACTGCGCATGCCAAAAGACTCTGCACTGCGCCATCCGCTCTGCTGCCAACGACGGATGCATCGCCGCAAGATGTCGAACAAGTCGCGTGCGATCGCCTGATTGGCGCGTATTGGCATCGATTGCAAAGCGCGCGACGTTGCGTGGAAGGTCGCTTGATGCCTGGCGCTGGGTATTGGGCAATCGCGTAGCGACGTGTCGCGATGCGGGCTGCGTGCGGGGAGGCGATCACCGCGACGCGTCGCTGATTGCTCCATGCAGCCAGCAACGCGTTGGGGCAAGCCGCGGCGCGTTAGTCGTTGGCAGCCGACAAGCTGCGGCCGCGTTCGGTCGCAGCAGCGATTGCCCGCGCTGTCAGCGCTTCGAATCCGCCAGCCTGGAATGTTTCGATGGCCGCTTGCGTGGTGCCGTTGGGCGAGGTCACGCGACCGCGCAGGACCTGCGGTGCTTCGCCCGATTCGGTAAGCATGCGCGATGCGCCCAGCAGGGTTTGCAGGACCAGCGTGCGCGCGGTATCGGCCGGCAGTCCCTGCGCCTGTGCTGCCGCTTCCATCGCTTCGGCCAGTAAAAATACATACGCCGGCCCGCTACCGGAAACGGCAGTCACCGCATCCATTTGCGCTTCGTCGTCGATCCACACCGTCACCCCGGCGCTTTCCAGCAATTGGGTTGCCTGCATGCGCTGCGCATCGGAGACGCGTGCAGTGGCATACAGCCCGGTCACGCCGGCGCCGAGCAGTGCGGGGGTGTTGGGCATCGCGCGGACCACCGCCGTATCGCCGCCGCACCAACGCTGCAACTGCGTTGCGGTGATGCCGGCTGCAATCGACAGCAGCAGCGGCTGTTGCGCTTGTGCAAGCGCGGCCAGCTGCGCGCACACGCTTGGCATGACCTGCGGTTTGACCGCCAGCACCCAGGTGGCCGCACCATCGGCCGCGTCGCGCGCGTCTGCGACGGCCTGTACGCCAAAGTCACGCGACAACCCGGTGCGCAACTCTTCTACCGGCTCGGCGACGCGCAGGCTTGCAGCCGGCACGCCTTGCCGGATCAGCCCGGCGATCAAGCTGCGCGCCATGTTGCCGCCGCCGATAAACGCGATGCGCGCGGCGGTGACGGATAACGGCGCAGGCGGCGTGGGCAGAGTCATTGCGGTACCTCTAGTAATAGGAATGGATGGCGCGATGCGCGAGGCAGATCAGACGGCGGCGGCGGGCGAGGGCGCGCGCGCGCCGAACAGCGCCGTGCCCACGCGCACCATGGTGGCACCGGCCGCGATCGCTTCGGCGAAGTCCGCGCTCATGCCCATCGACAAGGTGTCCACCTGCCGATGGCGCTGCTGCAGGTGCGCGAACAAGTCCTGCATGCGCGCGAACGCCGCAGCGCAACGTGCCTGGTCCGGGAACGGCGCCGGGATCGCCATCAAGCCGCGCAGTTGCAGTCGCGGTTGCAGTGCGATGGCGTCGGCCAGGCCGTTGATGGCGTCCGGGGCGCATCCGTATTTGCTGTCCTCATCGTCGATATTGACCTGGATCAGCACATTCAACGGCATGCGGTCGTCCGGGCGGTATCGCGCCAGCAGCGGAATCAACTTGGCGCGGTCCACAGTCTGCACCCAGTCGAAACATTGGCTGGCGACGTCGGCCTTGTTGGACTGCAGGTGGCCGATCAGATGCCATTCCAGCCCCAGCTCGCGCAGCGCGGCGATCTTGGCTTGCGCTTCCTGCACGTAGTTTTCGCCGAATGCGCGCTGGCCCTGGGCGGCCAATGCGGCGACGGCATCGGCCGGTTTGGTCTTTGACACCGCCAGCAACCGAACGTCGGCACGCGCATGCGTGGCTGCTGCGGCATGGATGGCATCGAGAATCTGCTGCAGCGACGAAGCCGGCACGTGGCAATCCAGAACAAGCGGGAGCGCTAGTGTGCCGCCGCCGCTGGCTTCCTTCCAGCGCGCCGCGCGCCTTTGCTGGGTTGACGGTGGCAAGCGCGTACCGGCATCGGCGTCGCTGCGGGCTGCGGGCGCAGCCGCTGGTGCCCAATCCCGCCTGGCTGGGCCGGACACAGGCAAGCGCCGTGCCTGGGCATGCCCGAAAAACAACGCCTTCAGCCGCATACAACGCTGCCGACCTGAACCGGCGCCAGGCCGCTTCCCGCCAGCAGCCAGAACGCTATACTGCCAGCCGGGGAGTACCTTCCAATCGCAGCCTAGGGGAAAAGCAGCGCATGGATATCGCTGAACTACTGGCGTTTTCTGTCAAGAACAAGGCATCGGACCTGCACCTGTCTGCAGGGCTGCCGCCGATGATCCGTGTCGATGGCGATGTCCGTCGCATCAATATTCCGGCGTTGGACCATAAGCAGGTGCACGCGCTGGTGTACGACATCATGTCGGACAAGCAGCGGCGCGATTACGAAGAATTCCTCGAGGTCGACTTCTCGTTCGAGATTCCCTCGCTGGCGCGCTTCCGCGTCAACGCGTTCAACCAGAATCGTGGCGCCGGTGCGGTGTTCCGCACCATTCCGTCCGAAGTGTTGACGCTGGAAGACCTGGGCTGCCCACCGATCTTCCGCCAGCTGATCGACCAGCCGCAGGGCCTGATCCTGGTCACCGGCCCGACCGGTTCGGGCAAGTCGACCACGCTGGCCGGCATGATCGACTACATCAACAAGAACGAATACGGCCACATCCTCACCGTCGAGGATCCGATCGAATTCGTGCACACCTCGCAGAAGTGCCTGATCAATCAGCGCGAAGTGCACCGCGATACGCACGGCTTCAACGAAGCGCTGCGCTCGGCATTGCGCGAAGACCCGGACATCATCCTGGTGGGCGAGTTGCGCGACCTGGAAACCATTCGCCTGGCGCTCACCGCTGCGGAAACCGGCCACTTGGTGTTCGGCACCCTGCACACCAGCTCGGCGGCCAAGACCATCGACCGCATCATCGACGTGTTCCCGGCCGGCGAAAAGCCCATGGTGCGCTCGATGCTGTCCGAATCGTTGCGCGCGGTGATTTCGCAGGCATTGCTCAAAAAGGTGGGCGGCGGGCGTACCGCAGCCTGGGAAATCATGGTCGGCACCCCGGCGATCCGTAACCTGATCCGCGAGGACAAGGTGGCGCAGATGTATTCGTCGATCCAGACCGGCCAGCAGTACGGCATGCAGACGCTGGATCAGCATCTGCAGGACCTGGTCAAGCGCAGCCTGATCACGCGTAACCAGGCCCGCGAATACGCCAAGGACAAGCGGATATTCGAGTGATTCGGGAATCGGGAATCGGGAATGGGGAATCGCACGAGCGTGCCCCTGACTGGTTCCGGCTCCTGGCTTGCAGATTTTCCAATTTCCGATTCTCGATTCCCAATTCCCGGCTCCAAGGGAGCACGCCATGAGCACCATCGACTTCACCTCCTTCCTCAAGCTGATGGCGCATCAGAAGGCGTCGGATCTGTTCATCACCTCCGGCATGCCGCCGGCGATCAAGGTGCACGGCAAGATCAGCCCGATCACGCAGACGCCGTTGACCGCGCAGCAGAGCCGCGATCTGGTGTTGAACGTGATGACGCCGTCGCAGCGCGAAGAGTTCGAAAAGACCCACGAGTGCAACTTCGCCATCGGCGTGTCCGGGGTCGGGCGCTTCCGTGTGAGCTGCTTCTATCAGCGCAATCAGGTGGGCATGGTGCTGCGTCGAATCGAGACGCGTATTCCCACCGTCGAAGAGCTGAGCCTGCCGCCGGTGATCAAGACGCTGGCGATGACCAAGCGCGGCATCATCATTTTCGTGGGCGCCACCGGTACCGGTAAGTCGACTTCGTTGGCGGCAATGATCGGTTACCGCAACCAGAATTCCACCGGGCACATCATCACCATCGAAGACCCGATCGAATTCGTGCACAAGCACGAAGGCTGCATCATCACCCAGCGCGAAGTCGGCATCGATACCGATAGCTGGGAAAATGCGCTGAAAAACACCCTGCGCCAGGCGCCGGACGTGATCATGATCGGCGAGGTGCGCACCCGCGAGGGCATGGACCACGCGATCGCCTTCGCCGAAACCGGCCACCTGGTGCTGTGCACGCTGCACGCCAACAATGCCAACCAGGCGATGGACCGCATCATCAACTTCTTCCCGGAAGACCGCCGCAATCAGCTGCTGATGGATCTGTCGCTAAACCTCAAGGGTGTAGTGGCGCAGCAACTGATTCCGACTCCGGATGGGCGCAGCCGCCGTGTGGCGATGGAGATCATGCTCGGCACGCCACTGGTGCAGGACTACATCCGCGACGGCGAGATCCACAAGCTCAAGGAAATCATGAAGGAGTCCACCAACCTGGGCATGCGCACCTTCGACCAGAGCCTGTTCGAGCTGTATCAGGCCGGCGAAATCAGCTACGAAGACGCGCTGCGCCACGCCGACTCGCAGAACGAAGTGCGCCTGCGCATCAAGCTCTCGCAGGGCGGCGATGCCAAGACCTTGTCGCAGGGAATGGATGGCGTGGAGATTGCCGAAGTTCGGTAATGCGTCGTCTGTTGCCGCAGAGCTTGCGCTGGCTGCGGCCAGTGCCTGGCGCGGTGGTTTGCAGTGGTGGATCAAAATGGCGCCCCGCATCGGGCGCCTTTTTTGTAGACGCGATTCCCCTGTGGTAACGCACGCGTCCCGCACTGGAGAGGCAGTATCGCTGCTGTTTCAGATGTAACCAGGGTGGCCGATAGTGTCTAATATCGCACCCCACTGCAGTGCCCAAACCCGTGAGCCTTCCCGATTCCGATCTCCGTCCGGAGCAAGAACCGTTGCCCGACGACGGCACCGTGGTCACCTCCGGGCCGTTGACGCCACCGCCGGATTCGGCGGGAACCACGGCCGACGACCACGCTTACCACCATTCGGTGGCCGAGGACGTGCAGGGCATGGTGCTGGCCACGCTGGTGGCCTCGCTCGGCCTGGCGATCTTCGCCAAGGGCGGGCTGATGATCGGCGGCATGGCCGGTGTCGCCTTCCTGCTGCACTACGCGTTGCATTGGAATTTTGGCCTGGTGTTCGTGCTGGTCAATCTGCCGTTTTACTGGCTGAGCGTGCGCCGCATGGGCTGGGAATTCACCCTGAAGACCTTCGCTGCGGTCGGTGCCTGCGGCGCCTTGACCGATCTGCTGCCGCGCTGGGCCGAGTACGCGCACATCAGCACGGCGTTCGCCGCCATTGCCGGGGGCGCGCTGGCCGGGCTGGGGATCCTGTTCTTCATCCGCCACCGCGGCAGCCTGGGCGGAATCGGCATTCTGGCGGTGTATCTGCAGCGCGAACGCGGCTGGAGCGCAGGCAAGGTGCAGATGAGCTTCGATGCCATGCTGATGCTGGTCGCCTTCTTCGTGCTGACACCGGACAAGGTGCTGTATTCGGCGCTAGGTGCGCTGATGCTGAGCCTGGTGCTGATGTTCAATCATCGCCCGCACCGCTATATGGGCGTGTGATCCGTCAGGCGATCTCGTCGCTCCCCACGTAGGAGCGCACCTGGGCGCGATGCAGCTTTACCGATAACCCGTGTTGCCCGGGTTCCACCGGCAATCGGTGTGCAAGTTCAAGCATTGCATCAGCCCGCGTGCGCCGAAGAGCGCATGCACGTCGTGTTGTTGTCGACGTAGCACTGCGCACTGCGCGTTTGGGTGCGCATGCGCCCATGCGGGCCGGATCGTCCGGTTTCTCGCCATGTGCCAGGCCTCGATGCATGTTGCCTCGCGACCCAGCGCGGCGTCGCTATACCTGCTGGCGTAGCGTTGCGCATCGCCATGCAGGCCTGGAGAGACGAAGTCAGCGCTGACATTGGATGCATCGCCATCGCGTGGCAGCTGGCCTGGACAGCATCAAGCAAAGCTCGCAGTCTCGATGGCCACGCTCGGCGGTTACTCCGGCTGCGCAGTCGCGGTTATCAACGCCACGCTGGCTCGCTCGCGTCTTGAGTCCAGCGGCAGGGTCGCGACCTGAGTGCCGGGAGCGTCGTACAGCCACAGCGCACAACACCCTTCCGGGGAGGTCAGATAGCTGCTGCGAAAGGCCACAATGCTGGCGCTGTAACACGCCTGTCCGCGCCGCACACGAAAGTCGGCGACATAGTCGAAGGTGTAGTGGCCCGCATCGTGCCAGGGCCATTGATCGGCTTCGTCGGGATCGCCGCTGGTCTGCGCCGGGCAGCGTGCAGCAGGGTCCGGTGCACGCTGCGTGCCGTCCGTTGAGAACGCAAGCTGCTTCAGCTGCGCGTTGACGGCTGCCTGCAGGTGCGGGTGTTGCGCCAGCCAGTGCGATGCTTGTTGTTCTTCGGCGGTGGCACTGGCTGCTTGGCGCGATGGTGTCGCCAGCGTGTGCCGGTAGCGATAGCGCACCTGCAGTACCTGCGTCTCCACGCGTTCGCCGGGCAAGGACAATGGGCGCGATACGGTCACCGTGTCCTGAAAATAATCGCCATCGCGGTAGGCCGCGTAGCTTTTGCCATCGATGCGCAGCCAGTACAAGGCCTGATCGCTGCCGCGGCCGTTGATGCTGAAGCTGCCCGGCGTGCTGTCTGCGTCAACTGCAGTGGCGACTGCCGGGCGGAAGCCCTGCGCGCGGTCGTAGCGCAGCACGGAGATGTCGTTGAAGAGCCCGGTGCCGCCGACATACGCATCGTCTATCAGATCGCGCTGACCGTCTTCGTCCAGGTCGGCCAATGTGTAGTGGTGGTTGCCATTTTCAGCGATGTCGTTCTCTGCACTGGCACTGGTGGCGCGGTAAGCCTGCACTGCCAGCCACTCCGCATCTGTCACACCCACTGGCTGCACGGCTGGGTGGGCTTCGGCATCGTCGCTGTCGTCCGGCCTGCCGAGATCGAAGCTTAGCCCGGTGGTGTCGGCATGGCGCTGCAGCACGGTATCGATCGGGGTGGGGTTGCCGACCGGCTCGGCGACGATTTCGCGACGCAATCGTTCCAGCACCTGCGAGACCGTCGCGGTGGTTGGCGGGGCCGCATGTGCCTGAAAAACCAGCCCGGCATGGGCGACGAGCACAAGCAGGCAGCCGTTGCGTGTCCTTGCTGGCACAGGCGATTGCACGATGCCTAAAGCGTGCCTGCCTCCGTGTTTGAACATCCACGCGCTCATGCTGCCTGCATCCAGGCCGGTTTGAGTTTGGCGATGCGTTTGAACGCCGGGCATTGCGCGTGATGTGCGCCGGGCAGGTAGCCCAGACTCATCAGGAATTCGCCGGTGATTTCGCCGCCGGTGAAGCGGAACGTCTTCTTGAACAGTTTGACCCAGGCCGGCTTGTCGAGCGGATGCTGCGCATCCAGCCATTGCGCAAAACTGCCATGCGAACGGCGCAAGGTCTGGATGACCTGCGCGTTGTGGATGGCCGCCAGGATTTTCAGACGGTTGCGGATGATGCCGGCGTCGCTCATCAAGCGCGCAATCTCGGCGTCGCCATACGCCGCGACCGTATCCACGTCGAATCGGTCATACGCCTGCTGAAAATTGGCGCGTTTGCGCAGGATGGTTTCCCAACTCAGGCCGGCCTGATTGATTTCCAGCACCAGGCGCTCGAACAGTTCGCGTTCTTCGCGCTGCGGGAACCCATATTCGTGGTCGTGGTAATGACCGTGCACCGGGTGGCCGGGCGCGACGCTGCAGTAGCCGCTCATGGCTGAGGTTCCGGCCGGATGCCTACTTCGTTGGGGGTGATGTGGATGCGTCGGCCTTCCGGCAGCGCCAGGTCCGGCCAGCGATTGGGCCGCGTCTGTAGCTGACCATTGCGCAGCGCCTGGCTCACTTCGCTCATGGCCGCGCCGTCCAGGGAATAGAGCTTTGCCGTACCGGCTTGATACCATCCACCGCCGTTGCGGGTCTGCAGCTCGCAGGCAACCACATAGTCGGCGCCGAGATTGCACAACAGCACATCGAGCTCGCCGTCGCCATCGAGGTCGCTGCTGCTGACAACGCAGTTGCTGTTGCCCTGCGTGCAGGCGCCCCAGAGCATCTTGGACCGCACCAGGTAGTGCCACCAGTCCGCTGGCGGCTCTGCCTGGCCGGCAGCTACGGTGACGTGCTTGCGAATTTGGGTCAGGTCGGTCAGCTGTTTGTCCTTCTGGTCTTCTACTGGCTCACTGCCTGCCCAGCGGCTGGTGCGTGCCAGTAACTGCTCCAGCTTCTGCTTGCGCTCCGGGCTGCCGGCAAAGGGGGGCGTCGCGCGCAGCGACTGCACGGCCAGATAGCCGCGGCGGCCATTGTCGAAACGCAGAAATTCCAGATTCTGTTGCAGGGTCTCGGGCGTGTCGTTGGCAAGGCGCTGCAGCTGGCTCTGTACGGTGATGCGATACGGGTCGAGCAGCGGTGTATTGACCAGCACTGCCAGCCCGATCACCACCCACGACAGCGCCATGTTGCCGCCGGCCAGCTGCGGTAGCCAGCGATCGGCGCGCGGCCGCAGCACCGCGAACGCGTAGGCCATGGCATATGCCAGCGCAAGCGCGGCCAGCAAGGCCGCGCAGACGCGTTCGCTGGTCCAGCCGTGCTGCGCAATGCGCAGGCCCACCGCATAGGCGGCCAGCGCCGCATGCAGCGGCAGGCTGAGCAACCCGGCCTCGATCATCCGGCGCAACCAGCGGGGATACGGCGGCAGCCCGCTGCCATCCTGGTACACGGCGTTGGTGAACAGCACCAGCCCGAACACCAGGCTCAGCAGGATCGACGCCGCCGAACGGGTCTGCCAGAGCGCCTGCAGCCCGGTAAACGGCAGCACCAGCAGAAACAGCAGCGCAATGCCGGCCAGCAGCGGGAGCAGCCCGGTGCAGAGGGCGAACAGGATCTGCCGCATCACCTGCACCGCGCGGTGCTGGGTGCGCCCGATCAGGATGCCCAGCCCGGTGATGGCGCCGGTCGCCAGGTAGGCGAACGCCTGCTCGTGGAACAGTTCGGCAAAAAACCTGATCTTGACCAGCGCGAACAGGCTGGCCCATAGCCCCAGCACCATCCAGCACACGCCCACGAACAGCAGCGCCAGTGCCAGGGTCAGGCCGTTCTGCCAGGCGTGTTCGAACAGGTCGCGGTAGCCGGCCCGCCAATGGCCGTGCAGCTGCCGATGTTGCATCCAGGGCAGCGCGACGAACCAGCCGACCGTGATGGTGAAGCCGAACGGACCAAGGACCCGCGCGACCTGCAGGGCCGGCGCGCCAGTGCTGCTCCACGCCGCCCAGCTGCCCAGGGCAGCCAATACCAGCGTGCTTGCCGCCACGTGCTGCCACAGGCGCCAGTCGCGAAGATCCTGCACGCTCAGCAGTACCAGGCTGGGCACGATCGCCACAACGGTGTACCAGCAGATTCGGGCGCCCAGTTCGGTGAAGGGCCACACGCCATGTTGTTGTCCCGCTGCGGCCAGATACAGCAGGCAGCCCTGCAAGAGCGCCACCAGTACGATCAAGACGCGGGTCTGGCGGGGCAGTGGCGCGTCGGAGCGCGCGGGTACGGTTCCAGGTGTAGGCAGCATCGTCGGTCCTTGGCATGCAATAGGCGGCAAGTATGGCAGTGGCTCTGCGCGCGGCGGAACGAACGGCTAGAATGCGGCCATGTCTGTTTTGCCCACGCCTCTGGCCAACCAACTGCTGATCGCGCTCCCGGCGCTGTCCGATCCCACCTTTTCGCGCAGCGTCGCGCTGATTTGTCAGCACGATGAAAACGGCGCGATGGGCGTGCTGGTCAACCGGCCATCCGAGTACACATTGGGCGAAGTGCTGTCGCAGATGGGCATCGACACCGACGATGCGCAGCTGCGCGAGCAGATCGTGCTCAGTGGCGGGCCGGTGCACCCGGAGCGCGGTTTTGTCATCCACGACGATGCGCGCGAATGGGATTCCAGCCTGGAAGTGGGGCAGGGCGTGTTCCTGACCACCTCGCGCGACATCCTCGAAGCCATGGCCGCCGGCAAAGGCCCGCGCAATGCGCTGGTAGCACTGGGCTGCGCGGGCTGGGGCGCGGGCCAACTCGAATTCGAACTGGGCGAGAACAGCTGGCTGACCGCACCGTCGGACGCCAATGTGTTGTTCGACACCGCGCTGGAAGATCGCTGGCAGACCGCTGCCGGGCGCATCGGTGTGGACCTGTTTCGGCTCACGGATTATTCCGGGCATGCCTGAGGCGGGCGCACTCCGCCCCGATGGCACGGTGCTGGGCTTCGACGTAGGGTCGCGCCGGATCGGTGTGGCGGTCGGTACCGCGCTGGGTGCCGGTGCGCGTGCGGTCGCGGTCATCAATGTGCATGCCAACGGCCCGGACTGGGCAGCGCTGGATCGCGTGCACAAGGAATGGCGACCAAATGGCCTGGTGGTCGGCGACCCGCTCACCCTGGACGACAAAGACCAACCTGCCCGCAAACGCGCGCATGCCTTCGCACGGCAATTGCGCGAACGCTATGTGCTGCCGGTCGTACTGATCGACGAACGCTCCAGTTCGGTCGAAGCCGCGCAGCGGTTTGCGCGCGAACGCGCCGATGGGCGCAAGCGCCGCCGCGATGCCGACGCACTGGACGCCATGGCGGCGGCCGTGATCGTCGAACGCTGGCTTGCCGCGCCCGACCAAGCCACTCTTCTCCCTTGATTCCCGACCTGCGATGACCACCATGCAACTCGATTCGGACGGACGCCTGCGTCACCTGCTCACCCTGGAAGGACTGCCGCGCACCACGTTGCTGCAACTGCTCGACCGTGCCGGCCAGATCCGCGATGCCGCGGTCGGCCGGGTCGGCAAGCGCAGCGTGCTGGCCGGCACTGCGGTGTGTACGCTGTTTTTTGAACCGTCCACGCGCACGCGCAGCTCGTTTCATCTGGCCGCGCAGCGATTGGGCGCGGACGTGCTCAATTTCGACGCGTCCACCTCCTCCACCCGCAAGGGCGAGACCGCGCGCGACACCTTGAAGAATCTCGAAGCGATGGGGGTGCGTGGGTTTGTCGTGCGCCACCCGGATGACGGTGCGGTGGAAGCGCTGGCCGCTGCCGCAGGCGAGGGCACCGCATTGATCAATGCTGGCGATGGCCGCAGTTCGCATCCCACCCAGGGCTTGCTCGACATGCTGACCCTGCGCCAGGCCAAGGGCACCGATTTTTCCAAGCTCAAGGTCGTGATCGTCGGCGACGTGAAGCACTCGCGTGTGGCACGCTCGGACCTGCATGCACTTCGCACGCTGGGCGCTGGCGAGATCCGCGTGTGCGGCCCGGCCAGCCTGCTGCCCGATGACGACATGCTGGACGGCTGCGTGGTCGGCCAGGATTTCGACGCCATGCTGGAAGGTGCCGACGCCCTGATGATGCTGCGCCTGCAACGCGAGCGCATGGAAGAAGGCCTGGTGCCGTCGCTGGAGCAATATCACAGCGACTACGGGCTGACCCGCGAGCGTCTGGCGCGCGCCGGCCGTGATGCCGCGGTGCTGCATCCGGGCCCGATCAACCGCGGCGTGGAAATCACCGACGAGGTCGCCGACGGCGCGCAATCGTGCGTGTTGCGTCAGGTCGCCAACGGCGTCGCCGTGCGCATGGCGGTGCTGGAAACCCTGCTGGGCTGATTGCCCGCACTGCGCTCGCAGGCACCGCGTGAGCGCAGTGCCTGCGAAAGATCCACTGAGTACTGAGTACTGAGTACTGAGCACTGAGCACTGAACACTGAACACCGGGCGCAGCGACAGCCGTAGCAGCGCCCGTTTTTTTCCTGCGCGCAGGCATGCATCCCGGCACCGTCATGTGTTCGAACATGGGCGCCTGTCAGCAACGCTACGCAGCCACCAGCCGCGCGTGGCCGATCATCCGAATCGAGCTCCACCGTAACCATGCAGCGCCTCCTTCGCGATGCATATCGTTGCCGCTGCTCGTCGCTTGTCTTGAGTCGCCGCCAACCTGACGTTAGCCGCGCGACACAAATGCGTGTGGCAGTGCAAGCTCTTGCGATTCCCCATTCCCCATTCCCCATTCCCCATTCCCCGCAACAAGCACCAAGCGCTAACACCCGCTCGCCTAAGGTGGCGGTCCCTTTCAATCGCAGGAGATCGCAATGGGTATTTCACGACACGCCACCGCTCACTGGGAAGGCGACCTCAAGACCGGCAAGGGTCAACTCAGCACGCCGCAGAGCGGCTTGATGGACAACACCCGCTACGCCTTCAGCAGCCGCTTCGGCGACGAGAAGGGCACCAATCCGGAAGAACTCATCGCTGCCGCGCACGCGGGCTGCTTCACCATGGCGCTGTCGGCGCAGCTGACCGAAGCCGGCTTTCCGCCGACCTCGCTGGACACCCGTGCAGACGTCGATCTGTCGATGGAAGGCGGCCCGCAGCTGTCGCAGATCCGTCTGAAGCTCAAGGCGGTGGTGCCGGGGATCGACGAAGCCAAGTTCCGCGAGCTGGCCGATACCGCCAAGAAGAATTGCCCGGTATCCAAGGCACTGAGCGCCGTGCCGATCAGCCTGGAAAGCGAATTTTCCAACTGATGTGTGTCAAGGCTGCGGAGCGTCGGCAGACCATGCCGGCGCGCGCAGCTGGCGGCAACCTGAATAGGCCTTTGTAAGGCCTGTTCGGTTCAGGGCGGTTTCACCGCAACAAGCCGAGCATCGGCAACGTGTCCTCCCTGTGAAGCTGCCGCAATGAAAACTCTTGTGCTTGGTGCTCTGGTAATGGGTCTGGCCGTGGCGGGCAATGCAACGGCGCAGCGCTACGACAGCGGCTACCGCGACAATGGTCGTGGCAGCTACGAGGACGGTCGTTACGAATACGCACGCGTCGTACGCGTGGACCCGATCATCGTGTCCGATTCCTACAACGAACGCAGCAGCGAGCGCTGCTACAACCGTCCGTCCGATGGCTACTACACCAGCAATGATGGCTACTCCCGCGACGGCGGCAGCTACGGCTCGCCCAATGCCTCCAACCGAGGCGTTGCCAGCGTCATCGGCGGTATCGCCGGTGCGGTGCTCGGTAGTCAGGTCGGTGGCGGTAACGGACGTCTGGTCGGCACTGCCGTCGGCACCATGGCCGGCGTTGCGGCGGGCCGCTCGATCTACGAGGCCAATCACCGCAGCTATCAAGGCAACGTCAGCGTCTGCGAACCTGTGTCGTACCGCACTTCGCGCGAGCGTGTGGATGGCTACGACGTGACGTACGAATATGCGGGCCGCACCTACCACACGCGCAGCGATTACAACCCGGGCGACCGGATCCGTGTGCGCGTTGATGTGCGCCCTGACTGATTGACTGCGTGTGGGCTGGTTGTCAAAAACGCTGCGGAAAACCGTAGCGTTTTTTTATCTTGCGAGAGCTGCGGCAGGTGGGCGTTTGCTGCTAGTACTTGATGGCACGTCGCATCGGGCAGACTGCAACTGTTTCTGGGTTTGACCGCCAAACGCAGGTGCGCCGTGCGTTGGATGGTGATCGGGCCGAGTTCGCAGCGCGGAAAATTTTTATGGGTTCTTCGCCTGTGAACCGCACGCATCAAGCTGGGCGAACACCAACATGGCGGCCGCGCTCAGCCCCAGTCCAAGGTCCCGCGAATCACCGTCTGCACCTGGCCGCCGGACCACACGTCGCCGTTGTTGTCGATGCGCAGTTCCAGCAAGGCATCGAAGCCGATCTCGCGGCCCTGACTGACCACGTAGCGTCGCTCTTTGCCGGGCAGCGCGTGGCGGCTGTCCAGCCAGGCCGCGAGTACGGCATTGGCTGCACCGGACGCGGCGTCTTCAAAACGCCGGCCATTGCCCACAAAGGCGCGCACCGCCAGATCGTAGCTGCCGGCCTGAGCGGCACGCGCGTAGGCGAAGACGCCCATGCTGCCGGTGGATTCAGCCAATGCGGCAATCGCGTCCCAGCTCGGCTGCAGGCTGCGCAATGCCGCTTCGCTGGCCAGCTCCACGACCCACCAAGTGCGGCCGCCATCCATCAACGCGGGCGGCAGGGCGCCGAGCGACCAGCCGTGCAGTGCGTCGCGCAGACGCGGGTCGTCCGCGTCCACCTGTTCGGCAACGCGCGCGCGCGGCGTGCGGATGGCGATGCTGCGGTGACCATCGATCTGCTCCACGCGCAGCGGCAACTGGCCGGCAATGCCGTCCTGTACCAGCAGTCCTTCGTCTGGCGCGGCCAGCCCGGCGTCGAGCACCGCATGCGCCGTGCCCACGCTGGGGTGGCCGGCGAAGGGAACCTCTTTTTGCGGCGAAAACATCCGTAGCCGGTAGCTGCTGTGCGCATCGGCTGCGGGAAACACAAAGGTGGTTTCCGGCAACTTGGTCCAGCGGGCGATCGCCTGCATCGCCGCATCGTCCAGACCCTGCGCATCCAGCACCACCGCCAGCGGATTGCCGCTGCCAGGGCGGGCGGAGAACACATCCAGTTGCAGGAAACGGCGGGTGGTCATGGTGGCGGATCCGCGAGCAGGGCGCGGCAGCTTACCAATCGATGCGGCCGTCGATCACCTGCAGCGTCGTTCCGCCAATCCAGACTTCGCCCGCATCATCCACTTCCACCTGGATGCGGCCATCGCGGCCCACCTCGCGGCCCTGGCTGGCGACATAACGCGACGCCTCGCCGGGCAGGCGGTTCTCGCCATGCAGGCGTGCGGCAATGCAGGCATTGGCGCTACCGGTGACCGGATCTTCGGGGATGCCATCGCCGGGGCAAAACGCGCGCACCACCAGATCTGCGTCGCAGTCCTGCACAGCTGCATAAATTGCCAGCCCGGTGGCCGCGCTGGCCCGGGTCAGGCGGATAATTGCGGCAAGATCCGGCGCGGCCTGGCGCACCGCCGCGGCGTCGGCCAGCTCCAGCAGCCACCAGTTCGGGCCGTTGTTCCAGAGTTCTGCGGGATGCTGTGCTACCTGCAATCCGGCGCTAGCTGCCTGCACTGCCGCCGCGTGGGTGTCGCCGGTTGCGATGATGTGCGCGCGCGGCGCGCGTAGCCGCACCTGCAAGGCGCCATGGCGGTCGAACACATCCACCGGCAGCACGCCGGCCGCGCATTGCTGGTGCAGCCGGCCGTCGGCCTTGTACGCGGTCAGCCCGTGCGTTGCGGCGGCCCACGCCGCGCCGACGCTTGGGTGGCCGGCAAACGGCAGCTCTGCGCGCGGGGTGAAAATGCGGATGTGATAGTCGGCATCCGGCACGCTGACCGGCACAAAAAAGATCGTCTCCGACAGGTTCAGCCATGCGGCGATCTGCTGCATCTGCTCAGTTGACAGCGCGCCCGCGTCGAACACCACGCCCAGCGGGTTGCCGGAGCCGGTGCGGCTGGCGAAGACATCCAGTTGCAGGTAGCGGTGCTTGCTCATGCGCGGTGCGATCTCGGTGGTAGGAACATTGCAGATGGTTGCAGCGCAAACCGTTGCCGCGATGAAGAGCGGCGCTGCGGAGTGCGACCGCACGCGGGGTCAGATGCGCGCCATTGGCAGTAGAATCGGAGGTTCCGCCCGGCATCCCGGCTTCTTTCCCCCATCATAAACGCCTACTCCATGTCAGCTCCCCACTCTACCGATCGTTGGATCGTCCTCAAGTTCGGCGGCACCTCGGTGTCGCGTCGTCATCGCTGGGACACGATTGGAAAACTGGCGAGCAAACGGGCGAACGAAACCGGCGGCCGCGTGCTGGTGGTGGTGTCCGCGCTCTCGGGCGTGACCAACGAACTCACCGCCATCGCCGATGGCGCGGCCGATAGCGCGCAGCGCGTGGCCGCGCTGGAACATCGCCACCGCGAGTTTCTGACCGAGCTTGAGCTCGACGCGGATGCGGTCCTCGCCGAGCGGCTGGCCGCCTTGCATGCCCTGGTTGCCGATGCGCGCGCTGCAACGCGCACGCTCGATTGGCAGGCCGAGGTGCTGGGGCAGGGCGAATTGCTGTCTTCCACCATCGGTGCGGCGTATCTGCATGCCAGCGGCCTGGATATGGGCTGGCTGGATGCACGGCAGTGGTTGTCGGCATTGCCGCCGCAGCCCAATCAGAGCGAATGGTCCAAGCGCTTGTCGGTGTCGTGCCAGTGGCAGTCCGATGCGGACTGGCGTGCGCGCTTCGATGCGCAGCCCACGCGCTTACTGATCACCCAAGGGTTCATTTCGCGGCACGCCGATGGCGGTACTGCCATTCTGGGTCGTGGCGGTTCGGATACGTCGGCGGCGTATTTCGGTGCGCTGCTCGGTGCCAGCCGCGTGGAAATCTGGACCGATGTGCCCGGCATGTTCAGCGCCAACCCGAAGGAAGTGCCGGACGCGCGCTTGCTGACCCGTCTGGACTATTACGAAGCGCAGGAAATCGCCACCACCGGCGCCAAGGTGCTGCATCCACGCTCGATCAAGCCGTGCCGCGATTCCGGCGTGCCGATGGCGATCCTGGATACCGAGCGCCCGGAGTTGCCCGGCACCAGCATCGACGGCAACGCCGAACCGGTGTTGGGCGTCAAGGCGATCAGCCGCCGCAACGGCATCGTGCTGGTGTCGATGGAAGGCATCGGCATGTGGCAGCAGGTGGGCTTCTTGGCCGACGTGTTCACCTTGTTCAAGAAGCATGGGTTATCGGTGGACTTGATCGGCTCGGCCGAAACCAACGTCACCGTGTCGCTGGACCCATCCGAGAATCTGGTCAACACCGATGTGCTGGCGGCGTTGTCGGCGGACCTGTCGCAGATCTGCAAGGTCAAGATTATTGTTCCTTGCGCGGCGATCACCCTGGTTGGCCGTGGCATGCGCTCGTTGCTGCACAAACTGTCGGATGTGTGGGCCACGTTCGGGCAGGAACGTGTGCACATGATTTCGCAGTCTTCCAACGACTTGAACCTGACTTTCGTCATCGACGAAGCCGACGCCGACGGCCTGTTGCCGATTTTGCATGCCGAGTTGATCGACAGCGGCGCGATGCCGGTGAGCGAAGGCGAGGTGTTCGGCCCGCGCTGGCGCGAGATCATCGGCTCGGTGCGTCCGCGTCCCACACCGTGGTGGCATGCCGAGCGTGCGCATCTTCTAACGCTGTCCAAGGCCGGCACGCCTCGCTATGCGTATCACCTGCCCACGGTGCGTGCGCGTGCGCATGCGCTGGCGCAGATCGCGGCGGTGGATCAACGCTATTACGCAATCAAGGCCAATGCGCATCCGGCGATTTTGATCGCGTTGGAGCAGGCCGGTTTCGGGCTGGAATGCGTGTCGCACGGCGAATTGCGCCGTGTGTTCCAGACCTTGCCGGAGCTGTCGCCGCGCCGCGTGCTGTTCACCCCGAGCTTTGCGCCCAAGGCCGAATACGAGGCCGCATTTGCATTGGGCGTGACCGTCACCGTGGACAACGTCGAAGCGTTGCGCAACTGGCCGGAGGTATTTCGTGGCCGCAATGTCTGGCTGCGGATCGACCTGGGGCATGGCGATGGCCATCACGAGAAGGTCAACACCGGCGGCAAGGCGTCCAAGTTCGGCCTTTCGTCCAAGCGCGTGGACGAGTTCGTTGAAGTCGCGCGCACGCTGGAAGTCACCATCACCGGTGTGCATGCGCACCTGGGCAGTGGCGTGGAGACCGGCGAGCACTGGCGGATGATGTACGACGAACTGGCCGGCTTCGCGCGCCGCATCGGCACGGTGGAAACCATCGATATCGGCGGCGGTCTGCCGATTCCGTACAGCGCCGAAGACGAGCCGTTCGATCTGGACGTGTGGGCCAAGGGGCTGGCCGAGGTCAAGGCGGTGCATCCGGGCTACCGCCTGGCGATTGAGCCGGGCCGTTATCTGGTGGCCGAAGCCGGCGTGCTGCTGGCCAGCGTCACCCAGGTGATCGAAAAGGATGGCGTGCAGCGCGTAGGGCTGGATGCGGGCATGAACACCTTGATCCGCCCGGCGCTCTACGACGCCTGGCACGACATCGAAAACCTCAGCCGGCTCGATGCCGTGGCCGATGGCGGTTTCGATATCGTCGGCCCGATTTGCGAGTCGTCGGACGTGTTCGGCAAGCGCCGCCGATTGCCGGCTGCCACTGCACCGGGCGATGTGGTGCTGGTGGCCGATGCCGGTGCGTACGGCTATTCGATGGCCAGCACCTACAACCAGCGCGAGTTGCCGCGCGAAGAGGTGATCGATGCGCCCGCTGGCTGAGTTCGTCTTGCTCAGCACCGTGGCCGGCGGCGTGGCGATGGTGTTTTCCACCGCCATCGACATGGCCGGCCAGCGGGTGCAGTGGACCGATAGCCTGAAGTGGGTGCTGCCGGCGCTGGTCGCGGCGGGCGTTGGCGCATGGAGCGCGGCGCTCTGGCAGCGTCGCCGCGACAGGCGAGCGACCGCGTCAGCGCAGCATGCCGGTGGCATGGCATTGCGCACGGTGGTGTTGAGCGCGCTCAGCTATCTGCCGGCGTTGCTGCTGTATCTGCTGGTGGCGTTGGCGGTCACTGGCGATGCGCGGGTCATTGGCTCGCAAGTGCTGCTGCTGTTGTTCGTCATCGGCTGCCTGCCGCTGCTGTGGGCTGCGGTGCCGTTTTCCATGATTGAATATGCCCTGTGCCGACGCTATCTGCGTCGGCAACGGGTTCTTGCAGGTAGTCCATGAGCACTTTCGACAAACACCAGATCTCCACCTTCCGTTTCGTGCGCTGCGCACTCGACGTGCAGACCGGCGTGGCGACGCTGGTGTATGCCTTCGACCAGGGCCCGGAACTGGTGGAAACCGTTGCCGTGCCCGGCGCGCCGTTCGTGCTGGATGGCGCGCGTGCCGCTGCCGTGCAACAGGCCTTGCAGCTGCTGCATCTCATTGCGGGCGTGAGTTACTACAAGGCTGCGGTGCCGCCGACCATCGCCATCGACAGCTACAGCATCGATGCCGACACCGCCGCGCTGGTGGAAAGCGTGTATCTGCACGGCCTGGGCGAATTCGCCTACCGCAATGGCTTGAACCTGCACGGCAAGATCACCTTTCCGGTGGCTGCGCCGGCAACTGCGCAAGCGCCTGCATTGGGCCTGCGCGAGCATGCATTGGTCGCCATCGGTGGCGGCAAGGATTCGCTGGTCAGCATCGAAGCATTACGGCACGCCGGTATCGCGCAGACCGTCAGCTGGATCGGCGGCTCGCAACTGATCCGCGCCTGTGCCGAGCGTACCGGCCTGCCGGTGCTCAACGTCGGCCGCGTGCTGGCGCCGGAGTTGTTCGAGCTCAACCGCCAGGGTGCGTGGAACGGGCATATCCCGGTGACGGCTGTGAATTCCGCCATCCTGGTGTTGTCGGCGCTGCTGACCGGCGTGGATCAGGTGGTGTTCTCCAACGAACGCTCGGCCAGCTACGGTAGCCAGATTCCCGGCACCGGCGAGGTCAATCACCAGTGGTCCAAGGGCTGGGCATTCGAGCAGGCGTTTGGCGCGTATGTGCAGCGGCATGTGGCGGCCGATCTGCGTTACTACTCGTTGCTGCGGCCGCTGTCGGAGCTGGCGGTGGCGCGGCAGTTCGCCAAGACCGATCACTACGACGCGCATTTTTCCAGCTGCAATCGTAACTTCCACATCATGGGCGAGCGCCCGGTGCACCGCTGGTGCGGCGTGTGCCCCAAATGCCATTTCGTGTTCCTGGCGCTGGCACCGTTCATGCCCAAGACGCGTCTGGTCAGGATCTTCGGGCGCAATCTGCTCGACGATGCCAGCCAGGCCGGCGGCTACGATGCGCTGCTGGAATTTCAGGACCACAAGCCATTCGAATGCGTGGGCGAAGGCCGTGAATCGCGTGCGGCGATGGCGCTGCTGGCAACGCGCGCGGAGTGGAAGGAAGACGCGTTGGTGAAGCGTTTCATCCGCGAGATCCAGCCGCAGCTGGATGCGCAGGACCTGCAGCTGGAATCGCTGATGGCCATCGATGGCGAGCACCGCATTCCTTCGGCGCTGTGGGAGCGCGTGCGTGCGAATTTCGCAGCTTGAGGGCAGGGCGGTTGCATTGTGGGGGTGGGGGCGCGAGGGGCGCGCTGCCTATCGCGCGCTGCGCAGTGCATTGCCCACGCAACCGCTGACGGTCTTTTGCAACGCCGAAGAAGCGCGCGAGCTGGATGCATTGGCCGATGCGGCGTTGCAAGTGGAAACCGACGCCAGCGCGCAGGCGCTGGGCCGCTTCGAGGTCGTGGTGAAGTCGCCGGGCATCAGTCCGTATCGCGCCGAAGCACTCACTGCCGCTGCCGCGCACGGCACGCAGTTCATCGGCGGCACCGCGTTGTGGTTTGCCGAACACGCACAGGCCGACGGCGATGTGTCCGGCACCATCTGTGTGACCGGCACCAAGGGCAAGAGCACCACCACCGCATTGCTGGCGCACCTGTTGCGCAGCGCCGGGCATCGCACCGCCCTGGTCGGCAATATCGGCCAACCGTTGCTGGAAGTGCTGGCACCGCAACCGCCGCCGGCGTACTGGGCGATCGAGTTGTCCAGCTACCAGACCGGCGAGGTCGGGCGCAGCGGCGCGCGACCACAACTGGCCGTGGTCTTGAACCTGTTTCCCGAACATCTGGACTGGCACGGCGACGAGGCGCGCTATGTGCGCGACAAGCTGTCGCTGGTGACCGAAGGACGGCCGCGGATCGCCTTGCTCAACGCCGCCGATCCGCTGTTGCGCGGGTTGCAGCTGCCGGACAGCGAAGTGCGCTGGTTCAATCATGCCGATGGCTGGCATCTGCGCGGCGAGGTGGTGTATCGCGGCGAGCAGGCCATCTTCGATACCGCCAACGTGCCGCTGCCTGGCGAGCACAATCGCCGCAATCTGTGCGCGGTGCTGGCCGCAATCGAAGCGTTGGGCCTGGATGCCGCAGCGCTGGCGCCGGCGGCGCTAAGCTTTCGTCCGTTGCCCAATCGTCTGCAGTTGCTCGGCAGCGTGGACGGCATCAGCTATGTCAACGATTCGATCAGCACGACGCCGCATGCCTCGTTGGCCGCGTTGGCCTGTTTTGCGCAGCGGCGCGTCGCCTTGCTGGTCGGCGGTCATGACCGCGGGCTGGATTGGCAGGAGTTTGCCGCGCAGATGGCGCAGCAGGCGCCGCTGGAAATCGTCACCATGGGCGCCAACGGCCCGCGTATCCATGCGCTGCTGGAGCCACTGGCCGTCACCGGCCGTTTTGGGCTGCACGCCGCCACCGATCTGGAACACGCCATGCAACTGGCACGCGATGCGCTGGGTGCGCAGGGCGGTGTGGTGCTGCTGTCGCCGGGCGCGCCCAGCTTCGGTGCCTACCGCGATTACGTTGCACGCGGCCGGCATTTCGCGCAATTGGCCGGATTCGACCCGGCGGCGATCAGTGCCATCCCCGGGCTGGGCGTGCAGTAAGGCCTCTGACTGTCACACCATCGCGCGCGCGATGGCATCGACACATAAGCAGGGCCACGAGAGCGTGCGGACACGCGATCGCCTCGGCGGCGGACACAATCGACATCGGTAGGCGGTCCATCTGCTGGTGGCTGTCTTCCGTGCGCCGCGACCAATTCTGCACGCCGGCTAGGCCTACACTCGCGCAAATCCCGGGAGCAAGCGCATGCACAAGCAATGGTCGTGGAGCGGTGTGGGTCTGGTCGGCGTGCTGGCGTCGTTGGCATTTCCGGCGATGGCCGCGATGCAAGCCAAGCCGCTGGAATGGAAGGTCGGCAAGGACACCTATAGCGGCGTGCTGGTCTACGACGATGCCGGCGATGCCAAGCGCCCCGGCCTGGTGATGGTGCCGAACTGGCGCGGCGTCAACGACTCGGCGGTGGCCAAGGCCAAGCAACTGGCTGGCGACGATTACGTGGTGCTGGTGGCCGATGTGTACGGCAAGGGCAAGCGTCCGGCCAACGACAGCGAGGCCGGGCAGTTCGCCGGGGCGTTGAAGAAGGACCCGCCGACGTTGCGCGCACGCGCGCTGAAAGCGGTCGACGTGCTCAAGGCGCAGGCCGGCAAGGCGCCGCTGGATGCCACGCGCATCGGTGCGGTGGGCTTCTGCTTCGGCGGGACCACGGTGCTGGAACTGGTGCGTGCCGGTGCGCAGCTGGCCGGCGTGGTCAGCCTGCACGGCGGCATCGCCACGCCTAGCCCGGCCGCTGCCGGCTCAGCCAAAACCCCGCTGCTGGTGCTCAATGGCGCCGACGACAAGAGCGTGACCAAGGCGGACATCGCCGCGTTCGAAACCGAGATGAATGCCGCGGGCGCCGACTGGCAGTTCGTCAACTTCAGTGGCGCGGTGCATTGCTTTGCCGAAGCCGATGCCAACAGCCCGCCCGGTTGCCTGTACAACCCGCGCGCGGCCAAGCGTGCGTATCGCATGCTGGGCGACTTCTTCGATGAGCGGTTTGCGCGATAGCCGGAATTGGGGATTGGGGATTCGGGATTTGCAAAGCGCGGTCCCGTTCTTCAGCGAATCCACCCACTGACGTTTGTGCTCAGTGATATCCGCCGATCAATCGTTCGGTGATCGCATGCCGGGGTGCGTAAAAGCGCGAGCAACGCTGCTTTTGCGCATCCCCAACCCCAACTGCCCAATCCCGTCCGGAGCGCCCAGCGCTTCGGATCAGTGCGTGCGTTCGACCGCGTAACGCGCCAAGCCGCGCAATGCGGCCACCGCCGGGCTGGCGGGCAGGGTGTCCAGCGCCTGTTCGGCAGCGGTGGCATATTCGGCGGCGCGCTGACGGCTGTAGTCCAGCCCGCCGGTTGCGTGGATGGCGGCCAACACTTCCGGCATTGCAGCGGCATCGCCTTGTTCGACGATCTGCCGCAGACGTTGCTGCGTGGCCGCGTCCGAGTGCGCCATCGCATGGATCAACGGCAGCGTGGCCTTGCCTTCTGCCAGGTCGTCGCCCAGGTTCTTGCCCAAGTCGCTGGCGTCTGCGGCGTAATCGAGCACGTCGTCGGCAATCTGGAATGCAAAACCCAGCTGCATGCCGTAGTCGTACAGGCGCTGCTGTACATCGGCATCTGCGCCCGAAGCCAGCGCACCCAGACGGGTACCGGCGGCGAACAGCACTGCGGTCTTGCGCTCGATCACGCGCAGGTAGGCGGCTTCGTCGGTGTCGGGGTTATGCACGTGCAACAGCTGCAGCACTTCGCCTTCGGCGATACGGTTGGTGGTATCGGCCAGGATCTGCATGACTTCCATGCGGTCCAGCTCGACCATCAACTGGAAGCTGCGCGAATACAGGAAGTCGCCCACCAGCACGCTGGGTGCATTGCCCCACAAGGCGTTGGCGGTGCTGCGACCGCGGCGCAGATCCGACTCGTCCACCACGTCGTCGTGCAGCAAGGTGGATGTGTGGATGAATTCGATGATCGCCGCCAGCTGGTGGTGCTCCGGGCCGGAGCCGCCGGCGGCGTGGCCGGCCAGCATCACCAGCATCGGGCGCAGGCGTTTGCCGCCGGCGGAGATGATGTGATCGGCGATCTGATTGATCAGCACGACGTCCGAGGCCAGGCGGCGACGGATCAGCGCATCCACCGCAGCCATGTCGGGCGCGGCGAGGGACTGGATCTGGGGCAGGCCCAGGACGGTGGGGAGGTCTTCGGCGATGGTCATGCGCAGGCGTTCGTGATGTGCGCCGATTATAGGTGCCCCGGCCGGATCCGTCCCGCCGGGCGCAACCGGCGCCTTCACATTCGCGGTGGCGTGCGGCCGGGATTGGGGCCGCAAAGGCCCGCGCGGGCTGGATTTCCGACCCCGGGCAGGGCGCTTGCCCGGCAGCCGGGCGCGGCAACCCGCCAGGACCGCTGACGGGCAGGTGCGGTAACATTGCCGCACAGACATTCATCGCTGCGCGCCCCCGGCGCCAGCACATCATCTCGGAAGCACCTATGGCCCGCGGCATCAACAAAGTCATCCTCGTCGGCAACCTCGGCAACGATCCCGACACCAAGTACACCCAGGCCGGCATGGCGATCACCCGCGTGAGCCTGGCGACCACCAGCATGCGCAAGGATCGCGAAGGCAATAACCAGGAGCGCACCGAGTGGCATCGCGTGGTGTTCTTTGGAAAGCTGGGCGAAATTGCCGGTGAGTACCTGCGCAAGGGCTCGCAGGTGTATGTCGAAGGCGAACTGCGCTACGACAAGTACACCGGTCAGGACGGCGTGGAAAAGTACAGCACCGACATCGTCGCCAACGAGATGCAGATGCTTGGCGGCCGTGGTGAAGGCGGCGGTGGCGGGGGTGGCATGGGCGGCGATCGCCCGCAGCGCACACAGGCCCCGCGCCCG
Source organism: Xanthomonas sp. AC360 (assembly GCF_979258225.1). Lineage (NCBI taxonomy): Bacteria > Pseudomonadati > Pseudomonadota > Gammaproteobacteria > Lysobacterales > Lysobacteraceae > Xanthomonas > Xanthomonas sp. AC360. Next base: position 4,817,404 of record NZ_OZ409846.1, on the reverse strand, counting down.
CAGCAGGGCGGTGGCGGCGGTGGACAAGGTGGCGGCTACGGTGGTGGCGATGGCGGCGGCGGGCAGGACTATGCCCCGCGTCGTCAGCAGCCGGCCCAGAAGCAGTCGGCGCCGCCGATGGACGATTTTGCGGACGACGATATTCCGTTCTAAGGAATATCTTTTTAAAGATGTGAACAAGGGCCCTTGGCGCATTTGCCAAGGGCCTTTTTTGTTGTTACCGGTCTCCAACAAGGTCCGATGACTCGTCTTTGATATGCACAGGGTTTTCTAGACAGTTCATGGCCATGGAAAATGGCTGATTCGGAGGTTCCATGCGCCGCCCGAACTGTTCCAGGTGCAGCTGACCTCGTCGCCGCTGCGGTAGTCCTCTGTGCAGTAGTCGCTGGTCCTCATGGCGGCCCGGGCGTCTCTTGGGGAATCGCACCGAAAACTCCAGCAGGTCGGCTCAATTCTCGCTTCGTGGGTGAGGCAGTGTCCGCTGAGAGAGGCAGGATGACCGAACGCGAAACGCGTCGCTGAAGCGATGCTTGGCGTTAACAAGTTGCCCGCTTGCGCGCGGCGTTGTTGACACAAAAACTCCGGTCGGCATCGACTGGATGGACTGGGATCGTCTAGCAGTCCACCTCCTGCGACGTCCGACATTCCATCACCGTCATGCAGCGCCTGGCGCGACAGGCGTTTTGCTCCGCAGCATGGGTTTCGTGCACTGCGTCTTGCAAAAAAGCGATTCCCTACTTTATGGTGCAATCGATTGAATCGCGGCGAATCCTTAGCATTTGATACCGGTTGGGAGGCCGGAAAACGGATGTCTATCCAATCGAGCGGGCCGGCGCCGGCCCCGGGGTTCACGCGACGGGATGCGCTTCGCGTTGCTGTCGCCGGGAGTGTTGGCCTCGGCGTTGCGGGCATGTTGCCTGCGTTTGCCGCCGCCACTGCAGAGCCGCGCAAGGGCCACCTGAAGCATTCCGTGGCCCGCTGGACGTTTCCGCAGCAGTCGATCGCCCAGCTTTGCCAGACGGTGAAGGGCATCGGGTTCGCCGCCATCGATCTGGTCGGCCCGGCGGATTGGCCTGCGCTGAAGGCCAATGGCGTTTACAGCTCGATGTGCAACGGCGCGGAGATGGGCCTGGACAAGGGCTTCGCCGGCAGCCAGTTCCACGACCAGCTGGTCGAGCGCTACACGCGGCACATCGATCTGGTGGCCGATGCCGGCTATCGCAACCTCATCTGTTTTTCCGGCAACCGCAACGGTATGGATCCCAAGGAAGGCATGGTCCACGCCGAAGCCGGACTCAAGCGCATCCTCGGACATGCCGAGAAGCGCGGCGTCGTGCTGGTGATGGAACTGCTGAACTCCAAGGTCGATCATCCCGACTACCTGTGCGACAACTCGGCATGGGGCGTCGAGCTGTGCCGGCGCATCGGCTCGGATCATTTCGGCCTTCTGTACGACATCTACCATATGCAAATCATGGAGGGCGACATTATCGCCACCATCGGCAAGCATCACGCTTTCTTCAAGCACTACCACACCGCGGGCGTGCCTGGCCGGCACGAGATCGGAGACGATCAGGAACTCCACTATCCCGCCATCTGTCGCGCAATCCGCGATACCGGTTTCGACGGCTATCTGGCGCAGGAATTCATTCCTACGGCGCCGGATCCCGTCGGCTCGCTGCGCGAGGCGATCCGCCTCTGCGACGTCTGAAACGCTATCCACCCAGGTGAAGTAGAACCCATGGCAGACAATCACTACGACGCCATCGTCGTTGGCTCGGGAATCAGTGGCGGTTGGGCGGCGAAGGAGCTGACCGAGAAAGGCCTCAAGGTCCTGATGCTGGAACGCGGACGCAACATCGAGCACGTCAAGGACTATGTCAACGCGATGAAGGAAGTGTGGGATTTCCCGCACTACAACCGGCCGACCCAGGCGATGAAGGCCGACTATCCGGTGTTGAAGCGCGACTACGGCTTGGTCGAAAACCTGCAGGGCATGTGGGCGAACGAACAGGAATCGCCCTACACCGAACTCAAGCGATTCGACTGGTACCGCGCCTATCACGTGGGTGGTCGCTCGCTGTTGTGGGGACGGCAGAGCTATCGCCTGTCGGACCTGGATTTCCAGGCGAATCTCAAGGACGGCATCGCCACCGATTGGCCGATCCGCTACGCCGACCTCGCGCCCTGGTACGACTACGTGGAGAAGTTCGCCGGCATCGCCGGCACGCGCGAGGGCCTGGACGTGTTGCCCGATGGTGAGTTCCTGCCGCCGATCCCGTTGAATATCGTCGAAAAGGACGTGGCCGCGCGGATCAAGAAGGCCTTCGGTGGGACCAGGCACCTGATTCACTCGCGCACCGCGAACATCACCCAGCCCATGGTCGAGCAGGGCCGCGTCAACTGTCAGTACCGCAACAAGTGCATCCTGGGCTGTCCCTTCGGCGCCTACTTCTCGACCCAGTCGGCGACGCTGCCGGCGGCCATGAAGACCGGCAACCTGACCTTGCGGCCCTTCTCGATCGTCAAGGAAGTGCTCTACGACAAGGACCGCAAGCGCGCGCGGGGCGTGGAGATCATCGATGCCGAGAGCGGACAGACCTATCAGTACACGGCCAAGGTCATTTTCCTTAATGCGTCCTCCTTCAACTCGAGCTGGCTGCTGATGAACTCGGCCACCGATGTCTGGGAAGGCGGGCTGGGTTCTTCGTCCGGCGAGCTGGGGCACAACGTGATGGACCACCATTTCGGCGCGGGCGCCTCCGGCCGGATCGAGGGCTACGAGGACAAGTACTACTTCGGCCGTCGTCCCTGCGGTTTCTACATTCCGCGTTTCCGTAACGTTGCCGCGGACAGGCGCGGCTACCTGCGCGGGTTCGGCTATCAGGGCAGCGCTAGCCGCACCGGGTGGTCGCGCGAGATCGCCGAACTGAACATCGGCGCTGACCTGAAGGACGCGCTGACCCTGCCGGGCAAATGGCGCATCGGCATGACCGGATTCGGCGAAATGCTTCCTCACCACGACAATGCGATTCGCCTGGACCCGCAGCGCAAGGACAAATGGGGATTGCCGGTGCTGGCGATGGATGTGTCCCTGCGCGCGAACGAAAAGGCCATGCGCAAGGACATGGCCGCGGATGCCGCGGAGATGCTGGAGGCCGCCGGCGTCAAGGACGTGCAGATGCACGATGACGACTACGCCCCGGGCAAGGGCATCCATGAGATGGGCACCGCCCGCATGGGCCGCGACCGCAGCAACTCGGTGCTGAACCAGCACAACCAGGTCTGGGACGCGCCGAACGTCTACGTGACCGATGGCGCCTGCATGACGTCCAGCGCCTGCGTGAATCCCTCGCTGACCTACATGGCGCTGACGGCGCGGGCGGCCGATCACGCCGTGCGCGAGCTGAAAGCGGGGAACCTGTGATGGAACGTCGCGAACTGCTGAAGATGATCGTCGCCGCCACGGGCGCGGCCATGGTCGGCCTGCCTGCGCTCGTGCAGGGACAGGCGTCGGCCGCGGGGGCGAAGACGCTCTTCTCCACCGCCGAGGTCGGCATGCTGGACGAGATCGCAGAGACCATCCTGCCGCGGACCGCAACGCCGGGGGCGAAGGACGCCGGTGCTGGCCCGTTCATGGCGCAATTCGTTACCGACTGCTATGCCGCCCGGGAGCAGGCGACATTCCGCGCCGGGCTGATCGAGATCGATAAACGCGCCGGCGGCCGATTCGTGTCGCTGGCGCCGCAGGCGCGCACCGAGCTGCTGCGTACCCTGGATGCAGAAGCCAGGAAACATGTCGTCGAAACGACCGATACCGGCACCGCCGAAATGGCGGGAGCGATTCCGCATTACTTCACCATGATCAAGCAGCTAGCCATCTTCAGCTTCTTCACCTCGAAGGTCGCGGCGACCGAAGTGCTGCGCTACGTCGCCGTGCCGGGTCGCTACGACGGCGACATGGCCTATACCCCCGGTACGCCCGCTTGGGCGATCAACTGATGGACCGCAAGGATGTGCCGATGCGCCACTTCCCCGGGAACACGATGACCAGGCCCCTGCTGATGCTGGCCTGCCTGCTGGTCGCAGCGCCTGCGTTAGCGCAGACCAGCGGCGACCCGTCGCGCGATCCGGCCAAGACCGAGGTGTGGACGCCCGTACCTGCGATCGTGGCCACGCGCGCTGGCGGCGCGCCCTCCGATGCGATCGTGCTGTTTGATGGCAAAGATCTCTCCGCTTGGGAGTCGGAGCAGGGCGGTCGGGTACCGTGGAGCGTTGCCGACGGCGCGCTGACCGTGGTCCCGGGGAGCAAGGGCATCCGGACCAAGCAGCGCTTTTGCGACATCCAGCTGCATGTCGAGTGGCGCACGCCCACCGCGACCCAGGGTTTCGAAGGCCAGCAGCGGGGGAACAGCGGCATCTTCCTGCAGGAACTGTATGAGCTGCAGGTGCTCGACAGCGACAACAACCCGACCTATGCCAACGGCCAGGCCGGCGCGATCTACAAGCAGGCCATTCCGCTGGTAAACGCATCGCGTGCGCCGGGCGAGTGGCAGGCCTACGACATCATCTGGAAGGCGCCCCGCTTCTCGCCGGGGGGCGGGCTCACCTCACCGGCCCGCATCACCGTCCTCCATAACGGCGTGCTGGTGCAGAACGACACCGTCCTGTCGGGCAAGACCGAGTACATCGGCGCCCCGTCGTACTCGCCACACGCGTGCGCGCCGATCTTCCTGCAGGAGCACGATTCCAAGGTCAGCTACCGCAATATCTGGGTGCGCGAGCTGTAACGCCGCAACGCCGGTGCGCAGTTGGCGCCGGTCGCTGAGAGCGGCTAACAACATGTGGCGAGCAGTCGTCAGGTGGGCGTGGGCGGCGCGCAGCAACCGCTGCGTACGAGTGGTACATGCCGTACCGCGCACCGGCCGCGCCCGCCTGGCGGCTGCGCAGTCGTTTTGTGAGTTGCTCTTATTGCGCCAGGAAGCTGGCGATATCGTCGACTTCCTGTTGCGACAGCTGCGAAAAGGGCGGCATCAACCCGCCGCCCTTGCTGATTTTTTCCTTGATCTGCGCGGGCGGCAGCCGCTTGCCCACGTCAGTAAGCGCGGGGAACGTAGGTGGGACGCCCGCGCGATTGGCACCATGGCAGGCCGTGCAGTGCGTTGCGTAGAGCTGCGCGCCGGCCGTCGGGTCGTCCTTGCACCACGCCGTGGTCGCAAGCGTCGCCCCCAGCAGAACCACGGCGATTGTCAGGATCGTTTTCAAGCGAGGCTCCTTAGCGCGCTAGCGATGCGCGCCGGCGGGCAGGTGTTCACGCAGGTAGTCAGCACCGGTCTGGATGACCGTGGCCGGATCGCGCGGACGGTCGTGCTCGATGATGTACCAGCGCGCGCCGGCACCCGCTGCGGCAGGCAGGATCGCATTCCAGTCCAGCACGCCCTGGCCGACGGAGGCGAAGCCGCCCTCGTCCTCGGCCTGGCCTTTCGGGGCATTGTCCTTGGCATGTACCGCGAACATGCGGCCCTTGAACTTGCCCAGCATCACCGCCGGGTCGTAGCCTGCGCGCGCAACCCAGGCCAGGTCCAACTCGGTCTTGAGATCGGGGCCCGCCGCTGCGAACAGCAGTTCCAGACCGGTCTTGCCATTGAAGTCGACCAGTTCGAAGTCGTGGTTGTGGTAGGCCAGGTGCATGCCCTTGGCACGCAGCCGCTTCGCGATTTGGCCTAGTTCCTTGCCCAATGCTGTCCAGCCTGCGGCATCGGTCGGCCGATCCTTCTCGTCCAGGTAAGGCACCACCAGTGTCGTGTTGCCGATCGACCGGTTGAAGGCCACCACGGCGTCCAGGTTCTTGCGCAGTTCGGCCAGTTGCACGTGCGACGAGATCGCCTTGATCGAATACTTGTCCAGCAGCTGCTTGAGTTGCGCAGCGCCGACGTTGTGCATGCCGACCGTTTCCACCGCGCCCACGCCCGCGTCATGGACGATCTTCAGCTGTTGGTCGAGCGAGCCGGCGTTGCGCAGCGTGTACATCTGCACTGCGATGGGTTTTTGCGGGCCGGCGGCGTCGCGTGCGAAGGCGGGCAGGGCGACGAGGAGCAGCAGTGCGAGTGTCGCGGTCCTGCATAGGGCTGTACGCATGAAGAAGTCCTCCCGGGATTCAATCGATGGCCGTCCAGGCGCGCGTCCTGGCCGATGTGATGACGCGATCGACGATCAACGCCGAGCGCACTCCGTCTTCGAAGGTAGGCAGGCCTTCCGGCCGCTCCCCTTCGATGGCGCGATAGGTATCGGCGACAAACGCCTCGAAGCAATTGCCATAGCCTTGCGCATGCCCGGCCGGCAACGTCGACAGCCGGCGTTGTTCGGCACTGCCGGCACCCGGCCCGCGCACGAAGATTTCCTCGCGCTGGTCGGGCAGGCCGATCCACAGCCGTTCGGCGTCCTCCTGGTCGAACGCCACGCTGGCCCTGGCGCCATCGATCTCGAACCAGAGACGATTGCGGCGTCCGGCCGAGACCTGGCTGACCGTCAATGACGCCAGCGTGCCCGCGCCGGTTCTGAACATCGCTGCGGCCACGTCCTCGCTCGCGACCGCCTGCACCGCACCGCCCGCCGTCGGCGTGCTGAAGCTCTGCCCGGTGAGGGCGCCGCGCTCGGCGATGACGGTCGCGAAGGCAGCGCTGACCTCGACAAAACGCTCGCCACCGACCCATTCCACCAGGTCGCACCAGTGCGAGCCGATGTCGGCGAACACGCGCGATGCGCCGCCCAGCGCCGGGTCCACGCGCCAGTTGTTGCTGGCAGGGTCCAATAGCCAGTCCTGCAGATAGCTGCCGTGGATCAGGCGCAGCGGCCCAAGCTCGCCCTGCGCGATGCGCGCGCGCGCCTCGCGGATCACCGGGTGATAGCGGTAGACGAAGGGGACCGTGGCAACCAGCCCGGTCGAGGCGGCCAGTGCAACCAATGCTTGGGCGTCTTGCAACGTGGTGGCCAGGGGTTTTTCGCAGATCACGTGCTTGCCGGCTTGCAGCGCCGCCTGCGCCATGGCACGGTGCAGATGGTTGGGTGTGCAGACGTGCACCACCTGCACCTGCGGATCGGCGACCACCTCCTCGATGTCGCGATAGGCGCGCGGCACTCCCCATGACTGCGCCACGTCGCGTGCGCGTTGCGGGGAAGAGGCGGCGATGCCGCGGACCTCGGCACCGGCCAGCAGCGCCGCGCGACGATGCACGGCGCCGATCATGCCGGTGCCGACGATGGCGATTCCAAGCTTGCTCATCGGGTGGGGTTCTCAGGGCGTGGAGGGCGTGGCCGCGACGACCGGGCGGTCGCGGAAGAGCAACAGGAAGGCGATCAACACGACCAACGCCACGCCTGCCGGGAACAGCCAGATCTGCTGCCAGTCCGGGCCCGCCGCCGTGGTGTAGTGCTCCACGACAGCGCCGGACAGGAACGTGCCGATCAACATGCCCACGCCGTACGTGGCCAGGGTGATGAACCCCTGCGCGCTGCTGCGCGCGGCGGGGCCGGCATGCGCATCGGTGTAGATCTGGCCGGTGACGAAGAAGAAGTCGTAGCAGATGCCGTGCAGCAGGATGCCGATCACCAGCAAGGAGAAACCGCCGCCCGCATCGCCAAAGGCGAACATCACGTAGCGCAGCACCCACGCCGCCATGCCCAGCGCGAGCATCGTCTTGACCCCCAACCGCACGAACAGGAACGGCATGGCCAGCATCAACAGCACTTCGGACACCTGACCCAGCGATTGCAGGCCGGCCGCGCCGCGCACGCCCAGATCGTTGAGATACGGGTTGGTGAAGTTGTAGTAGAACGCCAGCGGGATGCAGATGGCGATGGATGCCAGGAAGAACACCAAATAGGAGCGCGACTTCAGAAGCCGCAGCGAGTCCAGTCCCAGCATCTGTCCCAGCCCGGCGTCGCGCTGTTGCGCCAGCGGCGGCGTGTGCGGCAGGGTGAAGGCATACAGGCCCAGGGCCAGCGATGCCATCGCCGCCATCCGGAAGGTCAGTTCGAGCCGGTGCGCCTGTTCCCAGCCCAGCCAGCCGATCATCACGCCCGCCACGATCCAGCCGACGCTGCCAGCGACGCGCACGGGCGGGAACTGTTTTTCAGGCGATTGCATGTGCCGCATCGCCACGCTGTTGGCCAGTGCCAGCGTCGGCATGAACAGCAGCATGTAACCCATGACGCAGGCGGAGAACATGCCGAAGCTCGTCGCCGTGGATGCCAGCCACATGAGCGCCGCACCTGCCAGGTGCAGCACCGCGAGGATGCGCTGCGCCGCGAAGTAGCGATCTGCGACCAAGCCGACCAGGAAGGGCGCCAAGATGGCGCCGATGGACTGGCTGAGAAACGCCGTTGCCACCTGGCTCGCGCTGGCCTTGAGGGGGCCCTGCACCAGGTACGTGCCCAGGGTCACGAACCACGCTCCCCAGATGAAGAACTGCAGAAACATCATCGCGCCCAAGCGCGGCATGGTGTGCCTCATGGCTTGCCCTCCCAGGCGGTATTGGCTTAGAGCGTGTTATGTACTTTGAGGTGAGTGCGAAGCGTCCTGTGGCGCGTCGAGACGCATAACACGCTCTATGTCCCCAGCATGCGGCGCAGCGATTCCGGATCGGCGCCGCTGTCGGCAAAGTCGTCGAAGGCGCGTTCGGTCACGCGGATGATGTGGTCGCGGATGAACGCGGCACCCTCGCGTGCGCCGTCTTCCGGATGCTTCAGGCAGCACTCCCACTCCAGCACCGCCCAGCCCGGGAAATCGTATTGCGCGAACTTCGAGAAGATCGCCTTGAAGTCGATCTGGCCGTCGCCGAGCGAACGGAACCGCCCCGGACGATCGATCCAGTCCTGGTAGCCGCCGTAGACGCCGCTATGCGCACTGGCGCGATACTCCGCGTCCTTGACATGGAAGATGCCGATGCGCGCGTGATACCGGTCGATGAAGCCCAGGTAGTCCATCTGCTGCAGCAGCAAGTGGCTGGGGTCGTACAGGATCTTGGCGCGTGGGTGGTGGTCCACGACATCGAGGAAGCGCTCGAAGGTCGCGCCGTCGTGCAGGTCCTCGCCCGGGTGGATCTCGAAGCACAGATCCACGCCGCAGGCGTCGAAGGCATCCAGAATGGGGCGCCAGCGGCGGCCGAGTTCGGCGAAGGCTTCTTCCACCAGCCCGGGCGGCCGCTTCGGCCAGGGGTAGAAGTAGGGCCAGGCCAGCGCGCCAGAGAACGTGGCATGCGCAGTCAGCCCCAGGCGCTGGCTGGCCTTGGCCGCCAACAGCAATTGTTCAACCGCCCAGGCCTGGCGGGCGGCGGGGTTGCCGCGTTTGTCTGACGGTGCAAATCCGTCGAACAGCTGATCGTAGGCGGGGTGGACGGCGACCAGCTGCCCCTGCAAGTGGGTCGACAACTCGGTGACTTGCAGCCCGTGCCCGGCCAGCATGCCGGCGACGTCGTCGCAGTACGCCTGGCTCTGCGCGGCCTGGGCCAGATCGAACAGGTGCGGCGCGCTGGTCGGCACTTGTACGCCAGAATACCCCAGGCCCGCAGCCCAACCGGCCAGTGTGTCCAAGCGATTGAAGGGAGGTGTGTCGGCGATGAACTGTGCCAGGAATAGCGCCGGACCCTTGAGCGTCTTCAACGTAATTCGCCCTCATGCAATCGATTGAATCATCCTAGCATGGGCTTTCCGCAAGACCCGTTGTGCACTGCACAGCAGAAAGAAGAATCAAGGTCATGGCTACAACCATCTACGACATCGCAAAGCACGTTGGCGTCACCGCCGGTACGGTGTCGCGGGCGCTTTCCCGGCCGGAAAAAGTCCTGCCCGCCACGCGCACGCGCATCGAGCAGGCTGCCGCGGCGCTGGGCTATGTCCCCAACACAGTGGCCAGGACGCTCAAGACCCAGCGCAGCGGCAAGCTCCTGGTCACCGTCCCTGACATCGCCAATCCATTCTTCGCCCAGATCCTGCAGGGCGCGGAGGACGCGGCGCAGGCCGTCGGCTACGCCGTCCTGCTGGGTGATACCCAGCACCAGCCCGATCGCGAGGAGCGCTACGCGCAGATGCTTCTCCGTAACGAGGCAGACGGCCTGATCGTGCTGGGGCACGGCCTCCCGCCGACGGCGCGTGAGATCGTCAAGCAGCTAGGCGCCGCCGCGCCGGTGGTCAACGGATGCGAGTTCGACCCGGCGCTTGGCATCCCCAGCGTCCACATCGACAACGCGGCCGCCGCGCGCGCCATGATGGAACACCTGTATGGACTGGGGCACGAGCGGGTCGCCGTGGTGGGCGGCCCGCCCGACAATCCGCTGCACCAGCAACGCCTGGAAGGGGTCCGGGCCTCCGGCAAGGCACGCGGCCGTCTGCGCAAACTGACCGTCGTGCCGGGCGACTTCTCCGTAGAATCCGGCCATGCGGCTGCGATGGCGCTATTGGCTCGTGCGCCTGCGCCGACCGCGATCTTCTGCTTCAGCGATCAAATGGCGCTGGGCGCCCTGGCCGCCTGCCGGGACCTGGGTATCCGCGTGCCGGACGACCTGTCCATTGTCGGCTTCGACGACCTGGCGTCGTCGAGTTACCTCACGCCGCCATTGACGACCATCCGGCAACCCATGCGAGAGATCGGTGTCCGCGCGGTCAACCTGCTGCTCGCCATCATCGAAAGGGTGGACGTGCCGCTGCAGCAAACGCTGGATTTCAGCTTGATGCTGCGTGGATCCACGGGTGCGCCGAGGGCGAGGTGACGGCAGGGTCAGTCAGTGGAGCGAGGCCGGGCGACGCGGCAGAGCCGTAATCTGGATCACGCCGACGTACGATCCCGCCCGCTCTGCTTGGCGCGGTACAGCGCCGAATCGGCGTCGTGCACGATGGCGTCGGGTGTCAGCGGTGCTTCGCCGGGTTCGAAGGTGGCGGCGCCGACGCTAACGGTGACGTGCGCGCTGGTTGGGCTCGGCAGATGCATCAGGCCGAGTTCGGCCACCGCGCTGCGCACGGCATCGGCCTGGCGCAGCGCACCGGCAGCGTCGGTATGCGGCAGGATCATGCCGAACTCTTCGCCGCCATACCGCGCCGCCACGTCGCTGCTGCGCCGCGAGCAGCCGGCGATGGCGCCGGCAATCAGGCGCAGGCAGGCGTCGCCATTCACATGGCCATAGGTGTCGTTGTAGAGCTTGAAGTGATCGACATCGATCATCAGCACCGATAACGGCGATTGCAGGCGTACTGCATCCTGCAAGGCCTGCGACAACCGATAGTCGAACGCACGTCGGTTGGCGATGCCGGTCAATGCATCCACCCAGGCCTCGGAACTGAGTTTGGCTTCGTTGCGATGCATGCGGCGCAGCTGCAGGTCCAGCCAGATGCCCACGCCCAGCAGCAGGGCGCAGCCAAGCGTGGCGATCACGATGCGCTGGTCCGCGGCATGCCGCCAATTGGCCAGCGCATCGTCCACCGACACGCCGGTCAGCACGCTCAGCGGATACGGCCGTGCAGGGGCGAAGCTGGAGATGCGCTCTACGCCATCGATCGGCGAGCGATAGGTCGCCGTGCCATGTCGGCGCGCGCGCATGTTGACGTAGATCGAGGTGCCGGCAATCGAGCTGCCGATGACGCCCTGCTTGTCGGGACGGCGTAACAGCACGATGCCATCGTCGTTGATCATGCCGATGGTGCCGTGCGGGCCGACGTCGAAGGTGCTGTAGTGCTGCTGGAAATACTTCAGCTGCAGCGTCACCAGCACCACCCCGGCAAAGTCGCCGTCCGGGCCGTTGAGCCGGCGGCTCAGTGTCAGCACCCAGCTGCCATCGGAGCGGCTTTTGACCGGTGCGCCGACCAGCGACAACGCATCGCGATGGTCGCGGTGATACTTGAAGTAGGCGCGGTCGGCGTTGTTATGCGTCTTGGGTGTGCTATCCAGCGACGAGCTGACCCAGCTGCCATCTGCCGCGTAAATAAAGATGCCATGCAGGCGGTCCGAACGCCTTGCCTCGCGCACCAGGAATTCGTGCATTGCTGCGCGCGCGCTGGTATTGCCCTGGTCGTGCTCGACGCGCGCGACCAGGCCGGACAGCACTGCGTCGGCGATCGACATGGTGTCGCTGGCATGCTGCGCCAGCGAGTTAGCCAGGTTCAACGACTGCGCTTCGGCACCGCGCAGCGCGGATGCACGTTCTTCATGGATGGACCAGTACTCCGAACCGAGCAGTAGCATGCACGCCATGGTCAGCACGAAGTGCAACGCAATGCGTTGTGCACGTTGCCGCCGCCGCTTGGTGGGTGATGTCACTGTGGCTACCTGTCCAGACACCTGGGCGATGCAACCGGTGTGCCAGCCTACGCGTCGCTGCGGTCGCTACCGCGTGCAAACGCGGTGGCGCAATGCGATTTTGTGATTTGCAGCGCATTGGAGGGCGGCAAACCAGTACGCGGCAATGCGGCGCAGCACGCAGATCCCGTTGGCGGTTCTGGTATCGCGCCATCGGCAGCGAGCCACCGACAGGCAATAGGCTGCAGCCTTTTCAAGCCAGCTCGACTGCATTCGCATCACGGTACGCGTGCTATCCCTGGGCTCGAATCATCATCTGAGGAGTTCCCCCATGCGCGCCATTCGTCTCTCGCATCCCGCCGGTCTGAACGCACTGACGTCGGTCGAATTGCCCGATCCGGGCCAGCCTGCACGCGGGCAGATCCGTGTGCGTCTGCATGCGAGCTCGCTCAATTTCCATGATCTGGGCGTTGTGCTCGGTCAGATGCCCACGGCCGATGGACGCATCCCGATGTCCGACGGCGCCGGCGTGATCGAGGCGATCGGCCCGGAGGTCGACGAGTTCGCCGTCGGCGACCACGTGGTGTCCACCTTTTTCCCGCAGTGGCTGGATGGCGAGCCGCTGCACGCCGGTTTTGCGACCACGCCAGGCGATGGCGTCGATGGGTATGCACGCACGGCGGTTGTGGCCGCTGCGCAGGCATTTACCCATGCGCCGGTCGGTTACAGCCACGCAGAGGCGGCCACCTTGACCACCGCTGGCGTCACCGCCTGGCGGGCGCTGGTTGTCAACGGCGGCCTGAAAGCAGGCGATACCGTGCTGGTGCTGGGCACGGGTGGCGTGTCGATCTTTGCGCTGCAATTCGCCAAGGCGATGGGCGCGAGCGTGATCGCCACGTCCTCGTCCGACGAGAAGCTGGAAAAGGTCCGCACGCTCGGTGCCGATCACGTCATCAACTATCGGCAGCACGCCGAGTGGTCGCGGCAGGTACTGGAGATCACCGACGGACGCGGGGTGGATCATGTGGTCGAGGTCGGTGGACCCGGCACGCTGGCGCAATCGATCCGTTCCGCGCGGGTGGGCGGGCACATCGCCTTGATCGGCGTCTTGACCGGTGCGGCTGGCCCGGTGCCGACCGCCGAGATGATGGGGCGTCAGCAGCGTCTGCAAGGGTTGGTGGTCGGCAGTCGCCGGCATCAGCAAGCGCTGGTGCGCGCACTGGACGGGCTGCCGCTGCGCCCGGTCATCGACCGCAGCTATGCGCTGAATGAGATCGGCGAGGCGTTTGCCTTGCAGAAGGCCGGCGGGCATCTGGGCAAGATCGTGCTGGAGTTTTAAGAGTGGATTCCTGAGCGCTGGCTGCAACGCCGGCGCCGGCGCGCCCAGGCAAGCACGCTTTCATGCGTTGCAGCATCAGCGCCCGCAACGCGTCTGCTGATGGCGGACACGGTTTCATAACGGTGGGGTGGTGGTGCGCGTCGCGGTCGGCATGTGATCACGCGCGCAGCGGATGATGCAGGAATCGGTTGTATCGCTGCGGCGCTCTCCAATCACGCCGCACAGTGATGAGCACGTTTCATAGACGCATGCCAGCTCCAACGCCAATGCACGGGCAGGCGACAACTAGAATCGGGCAACCACCGATTGCATCGCTCCCACGTGCCGCACTCACGCGCTTGTGACCGACGGCCCTGCACATTGATAAAGAACTGTATTAGCCAGCATTGTTGGAGATGCCAGCCATGAGAAACATCAAGATGACCCGTCGCGAAGTACTGATCGCTGGCACGGCATCGGCAGCCGGTGTTGCCGCAACCCAATCGATGGCTGCCACTGCCGTGTCGCAACGTCAGGCAGTGGAGCCTGCCAACGCGTCCAGCCAGGTTGCCTTTGAAGTCAATGGCAAGCCGGTGACGCTGACACTGGATAACCGCACTACCTTGCTGGACGCATTGCGCGAGCACCTGCAGTTGACCGGCACCAAAAAGGGCTGCGATCACGGCCAGTGCGGCGCGTGTACGGTCATCGTCGACGGGCAGCGCATGAATTCCTGCCTGTCGCTGGCGGTGATGCATCAGGGCGCAAAGGTCACCACCATCGAGGGCCTGGGCACGCCGGACAAACTGCATCCGATGCAGGCGGCCTTCGTCAAACACGATGGTTATCAATGCGGCTATTGCACGCCGGGGCAGATCTGTTCGGCAGTGGCCGTGCTGGATGAAGTCAAACGCGGCATTCCCAGCCATGTGACCGAGGACCTGACGGCCAAGACCCGGCTCACTACGCCCGAACTGCAGGAGCGCATGAGTGGCAATATCTGCCGCTGCGGTGCGTATTCCAACATCGTCGAAGCGATCAACGAAGTTGCCGGAGAGCGCGCATGAAGGCTTTCAGTTACGAGCGCGCCACCTCGGCGGCAGATGCCGCGGCCAAAGCCGCGCGCCAGCCGGGCGCCAAGTTCATCGCCGGCGGCACCAATCTGCTCGATCTGATGAAGTTGCAGATCGAAACGCCGTCGCATCTGATCGACGTCAATGGTTTAAGCCTGGACACCATCGACGCAACGCCGGACGGCGGTTTGCGCATCGGCGCGCTGGTGCGCAATACCGATCTTGCGGCCGATGCGCGTGTTCGTCGCGATTACGCGGTGCTGTCGCGCGCGCTGCTGGCAGGTGCGTCCGGCCAGCTGCGCAATCGCGCGACCACGGCGGGCAATCTGCTGCAGCGCACGCGTTGCCCGTATTTTTACGACACCAATCAACCGTGCAATAAGCGCCTGCCTGGTAGTGGCTGCGCGGCGATCGGCGGCTTCAACCGTCAGCTGGCCATCATTGGCACCAGCGAAGCCTGCATCGCCACCCATCCCAGCGATATGGCTATCGCCATGCGTGTGCTCGATGCCACGGTGGAAACGGTACGCCCAGACGGACAGACGCGCGCGCTGCCGCTGGCCGACTTCTATCGCGCGCCAGGTACGACCCCGCATCTGGAGACCGCGCTGGAACGTGGCGAGCTGATCACCGCCGTCACCTTGCCCAAGCCGCTTGGCGGAACGCATGTCTATCGCAAGGTGCGCGACCGTGCGTCTTACGCGTTTGCCTTGGTCTCGGTTGCCGCTGTCGTGCAGCGCGACGGCACCGCGCGCATCGGCGTCGGTGGCGTGGCGCACAAGCCGTGGCGCAGCGAAGCTGCCGAAGCGCAGTCGCGCCAGGGTGCACGCGCCATCGCTTCTGTGCTGCTGGACGGCGCACAGCCCACCGAACACAACGCATTCAAAGTGCCGCTGGTGGAACGCACGTTGACCGCGATCCTGGCCGACGCGAGGGCCTGATATGAAATTCGACACTCCTGCCGGTACCAATCCCATCGATCAAGGCAAGGTCGTCGGCAAGCCCGTCGATCGCATCGACGGGACGCTCAAGACCACCGGCCAAGCGCCGTATGCCTACGAACATCATGATCTGCCAGGCCGCGCTGCCTACGGCCACGTCGTGGGGGCGGGGATCGCCAAGGGCACGATCCGCAGCATTGACCTGAGCGCGGCGCGCAACGCGCCCGGTGTGCTCGGGATCGTCTCTGCGCAGAATGCCGGCAAGCTGCACAAGGGCAAGCTCAATACCGCCAAATTGCTGGGCGGCCCGGAGATCCAGCACTACCACCAGGCGATTGCCGTGGTGGTTGCAGAGACCTTCGAGCAGGCACGCGCAGCGGGTCAGTTGATCAAGGTCGATTACGGCCGCCAGGTCGGCGTATACGATCTGAAAAAAGCCCGCGATGGCGCCAAGGTCACCAAGGAAGGCGGCGCACCCAATAGTTCTGTCGGCGACTTCGATGGCGCCTTCGCCGCAGCGCCGGTGCAGCTGGATGCCGAATACACCACGCCCGATCACTCGCACGCCATGATGGAGCCGCACGCGTCCACTGCGATGTGGGACGGCGACAAGCTCAGCGTGTGGACATCCAACCAGATGATCAATTGGGGCGCGCGTGACCTGGCGGTGACGTTGGGCATTCCGCGCGAAAACGTGCGGATCATGTCGCCGTACGTCGGTGGCGGTTTTGGCAGCAAGCTGTTTTTGCGTGCCGATGCGGTGCTGGCCGCGCTGGCTGCGCGCGAAGTCAAACGGCCGGTAAAGGTCATGCTGCCGCGCCCGCTGATCGCCAACAACACCACTCATCGTCCGGCCACCGTGCAGCGCATCCGCATCGGTGCCGAGCGCGATGGCAAGATCACCGCGATCGCACACGAAAGCTGGTCGGGCGATCTAGCTGGCGGTGCGCCGGAAATCGCTGCTTCGCAAACGCAATTGTTGTATGCCGGAGCCAACCGTCTGATCGCAACGCGCCTGGCGGTGATGGATCTTCCCGAGGGCAACGCCATGCGCGCGCCCGGCGAGGCGCCGGGGTTGATGGCGCTGGAAGTGGCGATGGACGAAATGGCCGAGAAGCTGAAGATGGACCCGGTCAAATTCCGCATCGTCAACGACACTCAAGTGGACCCGGAAAATCCGCAACGGCCGTTTTCGCAGCGGCAGCTGGTCAAGTGTCTGGAAGATGGGGCAAAGCAGTTTGGTTGGTCCAAGCGCAAGCGCACGCCTGCCAGTACCCGCGATGGACGTTGGCTGGTCGGCATGGGCGTGGCCGCTGCATTCCGCAACGCCATCGCCATGACTTCCGGGGCGCGCATGCGCCTGGAGCAGGGCGGCCGCGTGGTGGTGGAAACCGACATGACCGACATCGGTACCGGCTCTTACACCATCATTGCGCAGACCGCTGCCGAGATGCTCGGTGTTCCGCTGAACTGGGTAGACGTGCGGCTGGGCGATTCGAGCTTCCCCGCATCGTCCGGTTCCGGTGGACAGTGGGGCGCCAACAGTTCCACCGCCGGCGTGTACGCGGCATCGGTCAAGCTGCGCGAAGCGATCGCCGGTCGACTGGGGCTGGACCCGGCCAAGGCCGAGTTTGCCGACGGCCACGTGCGTGCCGGCGGCAAGCGCATCCCACTCGGCGATGCCGCAGCGAACGGCGCCTTGGTAGTGGA
This sequence comes from Xanthomonas sp. AC360, assembly GCF_979258225.1. NCBI lineage: Bacteria > Pseudomonadati > Pseudomonadota > Gammaproteobacteria > Lysobacterales > Lysobacteraceae > Xanthomonas > Xanthomonas sp. AC360. Next base: position 4,800,076 of record NZ_OZ409846.1, on the reverse strand, counting down.
GGACAAGATCGAGTTCGGTGACCTGTCCAAAACCCATCAGCTGTCGACCTTCGGTGCGCACTTTGTCGAAGTGGGCGTGGATGTCACCACGGCCGAGGTGCGCATCCGCCGCATGCTCGCGGTCTGCGCGGCCGGACGCATCCTCAATCCCAAATCGGCACGCAGCCAGGTGATCGGCGGCATGACCATGGGCGCGGGCGCAGCGTTGATGGAAGAGCTGGCGGTGGACAGGCGTTTCGGCTTCTTCGTCAATCATGACCTGGCCGGTTACGAAGTGCCGGTGCACGCGGATATCCCGCACCAGGAAGTGATATTCCTGGAAGAAAGCGACCCGATGTCTTCGCCGATGAAGGCCAAGGGCGTGGGCGAGTTGGGGATTTGCGGCGTGGCGGCGGCGATTGCCAACGCGGTTTACAACGCCACCGGTGTGCGCGTGCGCGATTACCCGGTGACATTGGAAAAATTGCTGCCGCACCTGCCCGAGCAGCTGCGCGCGTGAGCGCGGTCGTCGCTCCGGCCACGCATGCAGCGCCGGCCGAGCCTGAGTGGCCGGCATGGCCGAGCTACGCATTGCATGACGATCTGCTGCCTGTGCTGACGGCGTGGCACCGCGCCGGTCAGCGGGTTGCGATTGCGACATTGATGGAGGTGCAGGGCTCCTCGCCGCGCCCGCTGGGCAGCGAAATGGCGATCGGGGCCGATGCCCGGGTTGCGGGTTATGTGTCCGGCGGCTGCGTCGAAGCTGCCGTGGCGCATGAAGCCATGGCCACGTTGCGCGACGGGCAGCCGCGGTGGCTGGACTACGGCGAGGGTAGCGAGGTGCTGGACATCCAGCTCAGCTGCGGCGGCCGCATCGGTGTGCTGGTCTGGCCGGTGCCGGATCTGTCCGAATACCTGGCGCGCTGGCGCAATGCGCGCCAGCACCGCCGCGCGTTTCATGTGGCGCTGGATCGCAGTACCGGAAGCGTGCGCTACCTATCGACTGTGCACGACGCGCGTCCAGGCGAATTTCTGCGCGTCCATCGCCCGCCATTGCGGCTGGTCCTTGTCGGCGCGGACCCGGCATTGCTGGTGCTGCTGGCGTTGGCCAATCAAATGGGCATCGAGACGCGCGTGCTGCGCCCGCATGGCCCCAGCGAGCCGCCGCCCGGTCTTGCGCCGGAACACTACGATCGCCGTGCGCTAAGCGATGCGTTGCACGATGTGCAGCTGGATGCCGGCACTGCCTTGTACAGCCTGGCGCACGACAGCGAGATCGATCTGCAGGTCGCGTGTCGCGGTCTGGCATCCGATGCGGCATGCATCGGCATCCTGGGCAGCCGGAACAAGCGCGACACCCGTTTGCAGGCATTGCGCGCGCTGGGGCACGACGATGCCGCGCTCGCGCGTCTGCGCTTGCCTGCGGGTTGGCGGATGGGTCGCTCATCGCCGCACACCATCGCACTGGGCATCATCGCCGAAGCGACGCAGGCTGTAGCGGATCTGCAGATCGTTGCGGCTACGGCTTAGAGCAGCTTACAAAACCACTGTGCAGCCGCTAGCGGGCGCCGCCGGTGCTCGGAATCTGCATGTACCACTTGTACACTCCGGTTTCTTCGCGCCGTCCACACCCACCTGACGACTGCTCGCTCTGTTTTTTTAGCCGTTCTTAGGCCGTTGTGTGTCTGTTGTCTGGTTTGTTGCGTCGCGCTTTGTGCGCCTTTGGTTTTCGCCAGCAGTTGTGCTTCGTGCAAGCGATGCTTCTGGAAAAAGCCATGCGCGTGCGCGCGATTCATAGGAATCCGCACTACTCATAGCGCATCGGTCATCTCGATAACGTCGCTGAGATTTCGCTAATGCAGCTGTCGCGCGTTGCTGCCTGCGACACATGAACGCATGGCGCGTCCGCTGCACGCAGTCGATGCGTCGCGCAGTCACTCCGCACGCACAGCACGGCCTCTACGCTGAGGCGGTCTCCATTACGCACGACGTCGCCATGTCTCCTGATCTCTTCTCTGATGACGCCGTGTTTTGCGACATGCCCATTGTGGAATCGCCACGTATTGCTGGCTTTCCGCATGCAGTGCTTAGCGACGCACGCAGGTTGCATCCTGCGCGCAGTCACGGTGGTACATGCGGCAGTTGTCACGCGCTGACCAGGCCCTGCATATGAGCAGCGACCATGCGGCGTTGGTGTTGGCAGCAGGCGCGGGGAGCCGGCTCGGCCGCTCAAAACAATTGCTGATGCGCGACGGCGAACCGTTGCTGCGTCGTGCTGCACGTATCGCACTGCAAACCGCACCACGCCGCTGCGTCGTCGTACTCGGCGCCGATGCCGACAGGCTGGCCGATGTACTGCAGGGGCTTGACGTGGAAGTGCTGCGGCACGCCGACTGGTCTGCCGGGATGGGCTCCAGCCTGGCAGCGCTGCGCCGGCATGTGCAGGACGATGCGACGTTGCGACGTAGCCTGATTCTGGGGTGCGACCAACCGGCACTGGAGGCGCCGCACTTGCGTGCCTTGCTGGACGAAGCCGACCGTGCCGCGTCGGGGTGCGCCACCAGCGGCTACGCCGGCGTGCGCGGTATTCCCGCGGTGGTGACGCACACTGCCTGGGCGGACGTTGCGCTGCAGGGCGATAACGGCTTACGCGCGCTCTTCGCCAGCCTGGATGTCCAAACGCTGGGCTGCGTCAGCGCACCGGCGCTGGCGCGGGATGTGGATACGCCTGCCGATCTAGCGGCAGCGCAACAACGCGGGTGGGTGGATCAAGATTGAGACGCGATGACGGGTATTGGCCAGCGATCCCCGACAGCCTATTAGGCAAATCGCCGACGCCGATCAGGACCAGAGCGCCAAGGCTTCCCTGACGACCAGAACGTAGCCCACCACCATCGCGGTCTTGACCGGAAACTGGAACTTTCTGAGCAGATGCATGCCAACCCTCCCCAAGGTTTCGTCCGAGCGCGCCGTGATCCCCTGCAAGCCGTCTGCGCTCTTGTGACGGCCGCTTGTGAAGATTTCTTCACCCTTGCAGCCGAATGTAGCGCTCGACGTGAACTGTGTCACGTAAGAATTTTCTTACCCGGATGCCAGTGTCCGCCCGACAGTCGGGAAATGCGTAAAACCGCATGCTGGCTATGCAAAACGCGGGGCCACCGGCCACTCTCCCGCTGCCCCTTGAGTAAGGGTCTGTTGGCTTACGAATCGGCATGGCTTGCCCCAATCCCTCGCGTGATGCGCCTGTTCGGCGCGCTCGCACCTGCGCTTGACCGAAGTACCCACCGGCCGGAGGCCACATGGACCAGTCCCGCTACGTCGTACGCATTCATCCCGAACAAGGCGGCTGGTGGGTGACCCGTCCGGAATGGTCGCCGCTGCGCTACCTGCGCGAGCAGGGCGCCCTGGAAAATGCCGAACTCATGGCCAAACTGCACTGCCTGACCACCGGTCAGCCCAGCGGTGTGGTGCTGGATACCGCCGACGGCGAGCGCGTGGTGCGGCGCTACGGCTGAGGGTTGGTCTTGCGTCCAGCGTCGATTGCCAGGGCCAGGCCGGTAGGGGCTGCCTGATCGGTGTGGATGGAGCCGCATGCTGGCGACGTTGTGCTGAGTTTAAGTGGCTGCCGTCTTGCGGCCTGAGGCCGGAGCGTCGTGACGAGCGTCGTGCTCGACCGAGCGTGCAACATCCCCATGTCGTCCTGGCCTAGCCAGGCAGCGCGGTAGCGCATGGACCGGTCTCGATCACCTCCCACGGCCTTTGTCGGAGGTGTCGGTGGGGTTTGCGCCACCAACGCGGTCGGCTAGATTCGTTGTCATCGGCCGCTCCTGGTTCGATCCGCGTTGGCGGCCCTCTGTCCGGATGACTGCCTGCGGTGAATTTGCCTGCGTCTGCACTGATTCAAAACGATATCGTCGTCTTCGGCCTGATCGCCGCCACGCTGGGTGCGGTGTTCTGGACTTCATCGCGCGAGCAAGGCCTGTGGCGGCGCTTCTATGCCGTGGTACCGGCCTTGTTGCTGTGCTATCTGCTGCCCGGCATCTACAACACCGTCGGACTGATCGACGGCGCCAACACGCGCTTGTACAACCCCATCGCCCGCGACGTGCTGTTGCCGGCCGCATTGATCCTGCTCACCCTGAGCATCGATCTGCGCGCGATCCTTGGGCTGGGGCCCAAACTGGTCGCCATGTATCTGGGCGCATCGGCGAGCATCATGCTGGGCGCGGTGGTCGCCTTCTGGGTCATGCAATGGCTGCACCCGGCCACCGTCGCGGGCGACACCTGGGCGGGCATGGCGGCATTGGCCGGCAGCTGGATCGGCGGCGGCGCCAACATGCTGGCAATGCGCGAAGTGTTCAATGTCGATGCGACCACGTTCGGGCAGTTTGCGGTGGTCGATGTGGGCGTCGGCTACGTGTGGATGGCGGCGCTGATCTTCCTGGCCGGACGCGCGCGTAAGATCGATGAGCGCAGCGGCGCCGACACACGTGCGCTGGACGCCTTGCAGGAGCGCATGGCGCGCTTCCAGGCCGAACATGCGCGCATCCCGAGCCTGGCTGACCTGATGGTGATCGTGGCAGTGGCGTTCGGCGGCGTCGGCCTGGCCCACGCGCTGGCTAACCCGTTGGCGGCCTGGTGCAAGGCGCACCTGAGCTGGGCCGGCCAGTTCAGTCTGGATGCGCCTTTCGTGTGGGTGGTGGTGCTGGCGACCAGCCTGGGATTGCTGCTGAGCTTCACCCGTGCACGGACCCTGGAGGGCGCGGGCGCGTCCAAGATCGGCTCGCTGCTGCTGTATTTCCTGATCGCCTGCATTGGCATGCAGATGGACCTGCTGGCGCTGCTGGATCGGCCATGGCTGTTCCTGCTCGGGCTGATCTGGATCGCCCTGCACATCGGCTTGCTGTGGGCGCTGGGCCGCTGGTTGCGGGTGCCGTTCTTCTATTTTGCGATCGGCTCGCAGTCCAACATCGGCGGGCCGGCGTCCGCGCCGGTCGTCGCTGCGGCGTTTCACCCGGCGTTGGCCCCGGTGGGCGTGTTGCTGGGCACGATGGGCTACGCCACCGGCACCTATCTGGCGTATCTGGTCGGCATCACCTTGCGGGCGATGGCCGGCGCAGGCTAATGACGCGTTGTGCCGTGGCCGCCAGAGTCATGGAGCTGCTGCTTGGAACAGCTCCATGACCTCTCCGGTCGGTTTACTGCAACAGCGAGATTGTCACTTGCGCGACACTTCCGCACCGCACGCGTCCACCTGACGAAGACGGCGTGCGGCACGGTTTGCCGCGTGCGTTATTGCTGGATCACGCGGCGCTGCTCTTCCTGTTGCTGGGCAGGCTGATGGGTGTAATGCTGGTTCTGCTGCTGCAGCTGACTGACATTGCCTTGCGCCGGCTCATTGGCAGCGGACGCGGTCTGCACATGGCTGCGCAGATGCGCCGGGTCGTCCATGCGGCCTTGCACCGCAATCAGGCTGTCGCCATCGCGGTTGGGCACCAGATGATTGATCCGCTGCAGGCCGTCGCTGCCTGCACGCGCGGCCACGCTGGCGGCGGTGTTGATAAACGCCGTGTCATCGTGCAACCCCAGCCGCTCGCGTTGGCCGTCCAGTTGCACCACGGCGTCGTTGAACAGCTGGCTGCCCGGCTGTAGCGACGTGCCGCGTGCCTGATCGGGCGATTGCATGTCCTGTGCCTTGATCACCGAGTCCATTCCGTGCAGGTCCAGACGATGCTTCAGCATCATGCCGGGCACCAGGCGTTGCCCGAACGACAGCGGATCCGGCTCCGGCAATTCGATCTGATGACCGGCAGCATTGGGCATGGTCCACTTCAGCGGAATGCTGTCTTCCTGCAAGTGGGTGAGGATTTCGTTCTTGACGTGGTAACCGCGAATCAGCTCCTCGCTGGCGTACTGCTTGGCTGCCGACGCGTCCAGGCCCTGGCGTTCGAGGGTGCGGTCGTTGACGCCGGCGGCGTTGTACGTCACTGCGGGAATGTCGTTGATCATCGCCGACGCCGACGCCAGACCACCGCCCAACGAGTGACCGGAGATCACCACCTGGTCGCCGAACGCCTGCTTGGCCTGGCTGCCGAGCTGGATGGCCGATGCATATTGCGCATCGTCGAAGCCCAAGCCCTGGCCGATGTTGTGCTTCCAGTCCTTGCCTTCGTCGGTGCCGCAAAAACCGAGCACCACCTGGCCTTGATCGTTGCGATAAAACGCGGCATCGAAGCCGCTTTTGGCGTCGTGCAGCAGTGCCGGATCGATACCGGCCTGCTGCAGCGCGCTGTCGTCCATGCGCGACCAGCCGTTGGCCAGCGGCGCAAAGGTTTCAGCGCCACCTTCGCGGCGTTGATTGGCAGTGGCGTAGAGATCTTGCAGCAGCTCCGGAAACTGCCGGTCCTGCGGTTGCGGTTGTTGTCCGCGCATCGACTCTGCGAACGGAGTGGATGCGGCAGTAGATGATGTGGACTCTGACGGGGGCATGCGCGGCTCCTTGCGTGCGTCGTATGGAAAGCGCGCTTAGCGGCTGCTTTCCACGGGAATGTTGTGGGCGCTCAACCACGCGCGCACATCCGATCTGACCTGTTGTCCGGTGGCATTGAGCAGCCGATCCGGCGTGGTGAAGAAATACGCCTGGAAGGTTTTCTGCTGCGCATTGCGCACCGTGGGGTCCACGCCGGCCTTGAGCAATTGCAGCACTGCAGGACTGGCGGCGCCGCTCTGTGCTGCCAGATGCAGCAGGCTGTTACCGGTGTGGTCGACACGCTTTACGTCGGCACCCGCGTCGAGCAACAGGCCGATCTGCGCATCGCGCTTGCTCTGTACGGCGCGAAACAGCGGAGTCCAGCCGGCACGCGCGCTGACCACATCGATCGGCGCCTTGTGCTGCAGCAGACTCTTCAGATACTCCGGGTCCTGCGCCATGGCGGCCATGTGCACGACCGTTTCCTGGTCCATGCCCGGCACCGATGGGTCTGCGCCTGCGTCGAGCAGGGCGTCCAATGCGCGTGGTTGTTCGTTCCAGATCGCCCATTCCAGCAAGGTCACGTTCTGATCGCCGTGTGCGGCCAGATCGACGGTGGGGGCGAGTGTTTTGATCCGTGCAACGTCGCCGTGCGCGATGGCGTTGGCGATGTCGGTCAGACCGGGGTCGCGGAAAGCGACGGTGTGGTCCTGCAGCGTAGCTGACATGGTGGTTTGCTCCTTGGCACCCGGCGAGGCGGTGCATGAGACCGCGAAAAACGAGGTCGCAAGAACGAGCAGGGTGGGGAATCGCGTCTGCATCGAAATCTCCTTCTCCTGATCGCATTCCTGGTGGCGCTGCGGCAAGTCCGGCCGCAGCGGGGCCGATCCTACCAGCTGTAAAAATCGCAAGCGGTAAGATTTCGTGACATGGCGCGGAGGATGGTTGGGCGGTCGGGTCTGCTTGATGACGGCCGGTTTGGTGCGAACGTACGGGCGTATTCGTCACCTGCAGGTGCAGTGCGCCACAGCCGACGGTCACGACACGGCCGGCATAATGGCGCTTTGCGAGCAGATGGGTGCAATGGCGTACGAGCTACTGATCAGTGACTGCGATGGGGTTCTTGTCGACAGCGAGATACTGGCCGACCGGGTGATGCGCGAGGCGCTGGCGGCGTTCGTGCCGGCCGAACCGTTGGAACATCTACTGGAAACCACCTTCGGACAGACCACGCGCGAGGTGTTGCGGCGGGTGGAAGAGCACTTTGCGCTGCAGTTGCCCGAGACCTTGCTGGCGCAGATCCAGGCACGCAGCGAGGCCTTGATCAGCGCCGAGGTGCAGCCGATTCCCGGCGTGCGCGAGGCGCTGGAGCAGATTCCGCTGCCGCTGGCAGTGGCCTCCAACAGCCGCCGCCACAACGTGATCGCATCGGTGGAGCGCGCCGGGCTCACGGCGCGTGCGGCAGGGCGAATCTTCAGTGCCGACATGGTGGAGCGACCCAAGCCGGCACCGGATGTGTATCTGCTGGCCGCCCGCACGGCCGGTGTGGCGCCGGAGCGGTGCCTGGTGATCGAAGACAGCCCCACCGGCGCGACCGCTGCGCTGGCGGCAGGCATGCAGGTGCTGGGGTTTACCGGTGCCGGCCACATTCCGCAAGGGCATGGCGACACCTTGCGACGGATCGGCGTGCTGGAGGTGTTCGACGATATGCGCGATTTGCCCGCGTTGTTCGAGCGGCTCGCGCAAAAGCGCGCTGGCTGAGGATGTCGAGTCGCAGCATCGTTTGGCTGCGGTCAAATGCTTAGAGCGGCTAACAAAACGTAGCGAGCAGTCGTCAGGTGGGTGTTGACGGCGCGGAGGAACCGGAGTGTACGGGTGGTACATGAGGATTCCGAGCACCGGCCGCGCCCCGCCTGGCGGCTGCACAGTAGTTTTGTTAGCTGCTCTTAGATCGAAAGACTAGTTGGTCGAGCGTGCGATGCCCTCACCGCTTGCGGGACACGCCGTCAACCCGTCGCTGGGGGCTCGGTGGCGGCATCCATGCCGCCACACGGTCCCGCAATCGGTGAGGACACCGCACCAGAGAGTTGGTCGGTCGCTAGGTGAAAAGCGGGCCATCTCGCTGGTTGCATTGGCTTGCTGCTGCGGGTCGCAACTCCATTGAGAGTTAGCGAATCAGAAGCACCTCATGCATTGCTTGCATCTTGCACACCGACCATCTCGACTGGTCCTTGCCCGCTCACCGTCGCGGGACCTTACGCGGCATGGATGCCGCGTAAGAGCTTACAAGGACGTACTTGCAGCGTGTCCCGCGACGGTGAGCGGGCCAGGGGCCTGGAGCGATACTGCAGATCAAGCGTTCTGCTTTATGGACTGTCCTGCAAGAGCAGTCGAGCAGTCGCCTTTTTGTGATATCGCAGATCAGCCGTCCTGTCTTGAGGCGTGCCCCGACAGTGGGCGAGAGTCGCCCTGCAGCGACGTCGCAGATCAGCCGCTCCGCCCTCGGCAGTTTCACGATGTTTGGCGGAAGAAGGCCTGCAGTAACGCGCAAGCCCCGAACGCAACAGGGCGCGATTCGCATCGCGCCCTGTTGCATTTGCATCGGCCGATCAACCGATCAACCGATCAGCAGCAGCGAAACCCGCTCTTGCCGCCGTAGCGTGCGTCCTGCCGCTCGCGGAAGAACGCGGGGTAATCCATCACCGGTTTGTCGGGGTGTTTTTCCAGCATGTGACGCACGTAGTTGTCGTAGTCGGGAATGCCGCAGCACAGGCGCGCGGTTTGGATGAGCCGCCGCCAGATGCGGCGATGCACCTGATATTGGCTGGCAAGAACGAGTTGGGTGCCCATTACAGATCCGCCATCTGATGTGGCTGCAAGGCCACGTACGGGGTTTCGCGGTCGCTGCGCTGCGGGTTGCGGCGCGCAATCACGATCGTCTTGACCGCATAGATCAGGATCGAGCCGACCACGAACAGAAACAGCACGGTCAGCCCGGTGTTGACGTAGGCATTGGTGACGATCTGCTGCATCTGCGGCACGGTCTTGGCCGGTGCGGTGATGGTGTTGCTGGCGATGGCGGCCTGGTACTTGTGCGCCTGTGCCAGGAAACCCTGCGCCGGGTTGCTGTCGAAGATCTTGATCAGCCCGGCGTAGGTCGTGCATAGCAACAACCACAGCGCCGGCACGATGGTGACCCATGCATAGCGGTCGCGTTTCATCTTGAACAGCACCACGGTGCCAAGCATCAACGCGATACCCGCCAGCATCTGGTTGGAGATGCCGAACAACGGCCACAGGGTCTGGATGCCGCCGAACGGATCGATCACGCCGGTGTAGAGCAGATAGCCCCACAGCGCCACGCAGCCAGCGGTGGCGATGATGTTGGCGGTCCACGATTCGGTTTTCTTCAGCGCCGGGATGAAGTTGCCCAGCAGGTCCTGCAGCATGAAGCGGCCCGCGCGCGTGCCCGCATCCACCGCGGTGAGGATGAACAAGGCTTCGAACAGGATGGCGAAGTGGTACCAGAACGCCATGGTGTCTTCGCCCGGCAATAGCTGGTGCAGGATCTGCGCGATGCCTACCGCCAACGTGGGCGCACCGCCGGCGCGGGCCAGGATGCTGTGCTCGCCGATGTCCCTGGCGGTGGCTTCCAGCACCTCCGGGGTGATCGCAAAGCCCCACTCCGAGACCTTGGTCGCAACCGCAATGGTGTCGGTACCGACCAGCGAGGCGGGGCTGTTCATGGCGAAGTAGATGCCGGGTTCGATGATCGAGGCCGCCACCAGCGCCATCACTGCCACGAACGATTCCATCAGCATGCCGCCGTAGCCGATGTAGCGCATGTGGCCTTCGTTGGCGAGCAACTTGGGCGTGGTGCCGGAGGCGATCAACGCATGAAAGCCGGACACCGCACCGCACGCGATGGTGATGAACAGGAACGGGAAGATGCCGCCTTTCCAGACCGGGCCGTCGCCGGTGGAGGCGAACTGGGTCAGGGCCGGCATCTTGAGATCGGGCATGACCACCAGGATGCCGATGGCCAGCGCCAGAATCGTGCCGATCTTGAGGAAGGTGGACAGGTAATCGCGCGGTGCCAGCAGCAGCCACACCGGCAGCACTGAGGCGACGAAACCGTAGCCGATCAGCATCCAGGTGATCTGCTTGGCGGTGAAGGTGAAGGCCGGCCCCCAGGTCGGGTCGGCGGCGACCTTGCCGCCCAGCCAGATCGCGCCCAGCAACAGGATCAGCCCAACCACCGAAATCTCGCCGATCTTGCCGACGCGAATGTAGCGCATGTACACGCCCATCATCAGCGCGATCGGCATGGTGGCGATCACCGTGAACATGCCCCACGGGCTTTCTGCCAGCGCCTTGACCACCACCATCGCCAGCACCGCCAGGATGATGATCATGATCAGGAAGGCGCCGAACAGCGCGATGGTGCCGGGTACCTGGCCCATCTCTTCGCGCACCAGATCGCCCAGCGAGCGGCCGTTGCGGCGACTGGACAGAAACAGCACCACAAAGTCCTGCACCGCGCCGGCAAACACCACGCCGACCACCAGCCACAGCAGGCCGGGCAGGTAGCCCATCTGCGCAGCGAGCACCGGGCCGACCAGTGGCCCGGCACCGGCAATCGCGGCAAAGTGGTGGCCGAACAGCACATGCTTGTTGGTGGGCACGTAGTCCAGGCCGTCGTTGTTGCTCACCGCCGGGGTGGCGCGTGTGATGTCCAGCTGCATCACCTTGTCGGCGATGAACAAGCTATAGAACCGGTAGGCGATCAGATAGATCGACACCGCCGCCACCACGATCCATAGCGCATTGATGTGCTCGCCACGCCGCAGCGCCACGGTACCCAGACAGAACGCGGCGAGCAGCGCGAGCGCGCCCCAGGCCAGCTTCGAGAACCCTTTCATGCATGCCCCTTCAGCAACGATTCGCCCAAGGGTCCCCCCGTGCCCGGCTGCGGTCAATGCCAGCGTTCTGTAGCGGGGTAAAACTTTGGTCGTAGAGTGTCCGGGCACACGGTGCGCTAGCGCTCGCCGCACGGGGCCGATGTTTGGAACGATCGGTTGCAACCGTCGTGGTTGGGCGCTGCAGCACGCGCACCCATCATTGGCGCACCGACACACTGCACAGGGACAACGCAATGAGCACCACCACCACGACCGCGGCGCATGTGCTGCGCACCATCCGCGGCATGCCGACCTCCGACGGCGCCGGCGTCAAGCTGACCCGCGTCATCGGCACCCAGCAGCTGCCGGATCTGGACCCCTTTTTGATGCTCGACGAGTTCGGCACTGAAAAGGCCGAAGACTATATCGGCGGTTTTCCAAGCCACCCGCATCGCGGCTTCGAAACGGTGACCTACATGCTCGACGGGCGCATGCGCCACAAGGACAACCACGGCAACGAAGGCCTGCTGACACCGGGCAGCGTGCAGTGGATGACCGCTGGTCGCGGCCTGATCCATTCGGAAATGCCGGAGCAGGAATCCGGGCGCATGCGCGGCTTTCAGCTATGGGTGAACCTGCCTGCGCGCGACAAGATGACCGAGCCCAAGTACCAGGAATACGCGCCCGACCACATCCCGGTGGCGCAGCCGGCGCCAGGCGTGACGGTCAAGGTGATTGCCGGCACGGTGGGCGAGGTGATCGGCCCGATCGTGCAACCTGCGACCAGCCCGGTGTATCTGGATATCGCCCTGGCACCGGATGCGGCGTGGGATTACCTGCTGCCCGGCGGTCACAACGCGTTTGCGTATGCGTTCGAAGGCGACGTTGCAGTGGGCGAGGGCGATGCTTCGCGCACGCTGCCTGCGCAGGAACTGGCAGTGCTGGGCGGTGGCGAGCGGCTAACGCTGCGTGCAGGTGCGCAGGGCGCACAGCTGATCCTGGTGGCGGGCCGCCCGCTCAACGAGCCGGTGATGCGGCATGGCCCGTTTGTGATGAACACCAAGCAGGAACTGATGCAGGCGTTCGTCGATTTCCAGGAAGGGCGGTTCTAACCGTGTCCACCTCATACAGCGCAGGAGAGCGTCATGAGTGACCGCCCCGTCCATGTCAGTACCGAAGCGGTGCCGTACACCGTCACCATCCACGATGGGCAGCACCGTTGGGTGGGCGATACCCAGCCGGCAAACGGCGGTGCCGATGCCGGGCCGGATCCGGAGTCGCAAGTGCTCGGGGCGTTGGGTGCATGCACCGCAATCACGGTGTCGATGGTGGCGGCACGCAAGCAATGGCCGTTGACGGCGGTGCACGTGCATCTGCATTACACCCAACGCGGTGCAGCAGGTACCGACATCAGCCGAGAGATCGTGCTCGAAGGCGCACTGGATGACGCGCAACGCGCGCGTTTGATGGAAGTGGCGGACAAATGTCCGATCCATCGGCTCTTGACTGGCGAGGTACGTATTTCCAGTCTGCTGCAGGCAGCGGAAGATGCCGGCAACCCCGCGGCCTGAGCGTGTCGAGCGTCACCGCATCTCATCTGGAGGCGGTGACTTGCGGCCGGTAGTCAGGCCATCAGCACGGTAGGCGCTAAACCTGCCGCGCAGCGAATGCGCGATGTAAGCGCGGCATCACGCCACGCAGCAACCCGCGTCGCCTCAGCGCTGCAATGCAAGACTGGCCGGCTGCAGATCCATCGCCTGCACCAGCGATTGCATCGAGGCGAGTTCTTCGGTGCTGGCACCGTCGATCCACAGTTGTGCGTAGCGCTTCTTGCCCAGCTCCACCACGGTGACGCGGCGCGATTCCATGCCCGGAATTTCGCGGCCGCCCAGATCGAGCTTGTACCAGTAGAAGTCTTCCTGCTGGAGCTGGCCTTTTTCGGCACGGCGGTCGCGGGCCAGGGTCATGGCCGGGTCGCGGGTGGTGAGCATCACGCCAACCACCTGGCGGCCGTCGGCGGTGACCGCCTTGCAGACCAAGTAGTCGGCACCGGCCAGCTCGTTCCACTGCAGTCCCGACGCGGGCGGCAAGGGCGGGCAGACCGGCGAGGTTTGGGCGTGGGCGGTTGCAGCGGCCAACAGCAATGAGAGGCCGAACAGGCAGGATGCGGACTTCATTCAAGTGTTCCCCGGCGATGGATGACAATGCGGGGCGACGTCGTCTTTTCGTGCCGCTGCACCGTCTCAAGCTCCCCGCTCGAGCGTGCCGTCCACGCGACGTGCTCCGACTACGGAGATATCACTATCACAGTTTTGTGGGCGTGATCAAGATGGGTCGCATCTCTGCCTGGCATCGCTTGTGTAGCGGGGCACCTCCGTTGCGAGACCTGGTGCGGTTGTGTTCGCCACATCAAATTCGCGCATGGTTTCAGGGGTAATTGACCGGGTTGGGTGCCGGCGTTTCGGGCAGCGGAATGAATTCCTTGTCGTCGCCGGGAATGCTGCCGAAGCGCCCGGCCTGCCAGTCGTCCTTGGCCTGTTCGATGCGCTCCTTGGAGCTGGACACGAAGTTCCACCACAGATGACGCGGGCCATCCAGCGGCTCGCCGCCGAGCAGCATGGCCTTGAGCGGGGTCTTGGCGCGCAGGCGCCCGCGCGCGCCGGGCGAGGGCACGATCAGGTGGCGCGCCGGCACGTCGGCACCATCCAGTTGCGCCTCGCCTTCCAGGATGTACAACGCGCGTTCGGCGTGGCCGATGTCCAGGTCGATTTCGGCATCCGGGGCCAGATCCAGCGCCACATTGAGGGTGCCGCTGAACACCTGCACCGGCGATTCTTCGCCATAGGCGCGGCCGGCGATCACCCGCAGCCACACGCCATCGCGGCGCTGCTGCGGCAGGCTGGCGGCGGCATGGTGGTGGAAGGCCGGTGCGGTTTCTTCGGCCGAGCGCGGTAGCGCGATCCAGGTCTGCATGCCATGCAGTGCATGTTCGCGCGCGCGTTCGGGGCCAGGCGTGCGTTCGGAGTGCGCGATACCGCGGCCGGCGGTCATCCAGTTGACGTCGCCGGGGCGGATCACCTGATCGGAGCCGAGCGTGTCGCGGTGGCCGATCTCGCCTGCCCACAGGAAGGTCACGGTGGCCAGGCCGATATGCGGATGCGGGCGCACGTCGATGCCATGGTCCGGCTCCAGCACCGCCGGGCCCATATGGTCGACGAACACGAACGGGCCCACGCTGCGCGCCTGCAAGGTGGGCACGGCGCGACGCACTTGCAGCCCGCCGATGTCGTGGACGCGTGGGGCGATCAGAGTGGTCATGGCGGTGGCTCGTGACAAATTGGAGCCAAAGCTTCGCATGCACGCGGCAGCGTCGCAGTGCTGTCGATCAAGACGGAATGTTCTGCGTGCGCCGCCGCGATAGTGCAGCGGTGGCGAGGTCGACCGCACGGTGCTGACGCGCTGGATCGGTGTTACAGCAGGCTCGCCTGCACAGGCAGATCGATCTCGCCACGCCGCGATGCCAGCCGATCGGCCAGGCGCGTGGGTTCGGGCAGGCGATAGCCGCGCAGCGTGCGCAGGGTCCAGTCGAGCGCGCCTTGCATCGAGACGCGATGCCCGGGCGAGACGATCAACGGATTGCAGCGCGGCTTGCTGCGCAATGCCCAGCCGATCTGCAGGCCGCCGAGCAGGATGCGGCTATGCGCGCCGCGCTCCGGGCCGGGGTCGACGAAGCTGCCGGCCAGCCGCTGCTTGGCCACGCCGATGCTCGGCAAGCCCGTCACCACGCCGAAGTGCGCGGCAATGCCGAGCTTGCGCGGATGCGCGATGCCCTGGCCATCGACGAACACCAGATCCGGCGTGCGAGACAGCAGTGCCAGCGCCTGCAGCAATGCCGGCAATTCGCGGAAGCTGAGCAGGCCAGGCACATACGGCATCGAGGTAGGCACGCGCGCTACATGCGTTTCCAACGGAAGCAAGGTCTGCGCATCCAGCAGCACGGCCGCGGCACGCGTGGTCTGCCCATCGTCTTCAAAGCCGACATCGAAGCCGGCCAGCAGCTGCGGCGTTGCGACGACCTCGTCCTGCAACACCACGCGGTGTGCCAGTTGCTGCTGCAACTGTCGTGCCTGTGCGGCGCTGCCGTCCCAATCGGCGAATACGGGAGCGATGTTCGACATGGCCGCAGCATCGCGCGCCGCACGTGGGCGGGTCGTGCACGCCAGCGATGCGCTGGCTGCCGCTACAATCGCAGGTTGATCGGCCCCCAATCGGAGAACCGTAGTGACCCGCAAACTCGTACTGCTGCGCCATGGCCAGAGCCAATGGAACCTGGACAACCGTTTCACCGGCTGGGTGGATGTGGAACTCACCGAGCAGGGCCGCCAGGAAGCCACGACGGCCGGCAAGCTGATGAAGGACGAAGGGCTGCAGTTCGATGTCGCCCACACCTCGGTGCTCAAGCGCGCCATCCACACGCTGCAGGGCGCGTTGAAGGAGCTCGATCAGGACTGGCTGCCGGTGTCCAAGAGCTGGCGCCTCAACGAGCGCCATTACGGCGGCCTGCAGGGGCTGGACAAGGCCGAAACCGCGGCCAAACACGGCGAAGAGCAGGTCAAGATCTGGCGCCGCTCGTATGACATCCCGCCACCGGCAATGGACGTCAACGATCCGGGGCACCCGTGCCACGACCGTCGCTACGCCACGCTGGATCGCAATGCATTGCCGGGCACCGAGTCGCTGGCGACCACGCTGGTGCGCGTGTTGCCGTACTGGCACGACGCGATCGCGCCGCAGTTGAAGGCCGGGCAGACCGTGCTGGTGACCGCGCACGGCAACTCGCTGCGCGCGCTGTACAAATACCTCAACGCTGTCTCCAACGAGCAGATCCTGGAGCTCAACATCCCCACCGGCATTCCGTTGCTGTTCGAGCTGGACGACGAGCTGCAGGTGCAGAGTTTCCGTTACCTGGGCGACCCGGAAGCGGCCAAGCGCGCTGCCGAAGCGGTGGCCAATCAGGGCAAGGCGAGGTAGGCCTGTAGCCAATGCCGCGCATGCATGCGCGGCGTGGAGTGTCCACAGCGCGGCTAGCGCGCTGCGGTGATTCGATCCGGTACGCCGGGTGCTGCGTGGATCAGCGCCCGGCGTATCACGTATGCAGGGACGACAGGATGTCCGCCAGACGTAAGCACCAGCAAATGAGCGCCACCTACTGCCGCGCCTATCTGGTCACGGTGGGGATATTGCTGGCAGGCGCCAGCGCCGCATTCGGGACGTTGGCCGCTGGTAGCGTCTCCAGCAACGCCTTGCTGGTGGCGCTGCTGATCTGTGTGATTGGTGTGGTGTTGCTGGCGTTCGGGTTGTTCGGGCCATCGCCGCAGATGGAGGCGTGGGCCGATGCCGCATCCGGGCATGAGGTAGCGCTGGTACTCATGCTGTTGGCGTATCCGGTGTACCTGTTGATGGCGCCGTTCTACGCGCGGCGTTGACTGCATGCGATGGCGCTTGATGCTTGAAGCAGCGTGTTGCGGCGTCGGTGACGGACGCGCACGCAGTGTGTGGTTGCAATGACTTTCGATAAGGCGCGGCAGCGGACGTTAGGGCGTTGCGGTGCCGCTGCAGTGATCTGGTGCGGCCGGTTACGGAGTGACTGACGATGATGCGAGCGCTGTTTGATGCGCCGCGCTTCGCCAGCGATTCCTGGCAGGCTGCCGACTTTTTCGACCGCGCATGCGCGGTCATGCCTTGGAGAATTGAATGAAGTTGAGCAAGTTCGCACCGCTGTCGCTTGCGGTGGCCATTGCGGTCACGCTGTCGGCCTGTGGTGCCTCCGAGGACACCGCCAAGGCAGCGCCGGAGACCAACCGGACCGCGCCGGCGCGTGTGGATGTCTCCAAACTCGACGCGCCGATCGTGGCGTTCGGCATCAACGATTTGGATCCGGCCATCAACGCGTGCCAGGACCTCAACGGGTTCGTCAACGCGAAGTGGCTCAAGGCCAATCCGGTGCCGTCCGATCGCAGCAGCTGGGGCAGCTTCGAAGTGCTCGCCGAGCGATCGTTGACCATCCAGCACGCGCTGGTGGAGCAGTTGGCGCGCGGCAATCTGTCGGCTGGCTCGGTGGATGCCAAGATCGCCGACCTGTGGCGGACCGGCTCGGACGAGGCCGCCATTGATAAGGCCGGCATCACGCCGTTGCAGCCGCAATTGAAGGCTATCGATGCGCTGACCGATGCGCCTGCCATCGCGGCGTGGCTGCGCGACAGCTACGCGCAGGGCCAGGGCTTCATGTTCTCGTTCGGTGCCAATGCCGACTACAAGAATTCCGAACAGATGATCGCCTATGCAGGACAGGGTGGTCTGGGCCTGCCCGAGAAGGGCTATTACACCGATCCGGCGCAGGCCAAGATCCGCGAGCAGTACGTGGCCTACATCGCGCGCGTGCTGGAGTTGTCCGGCATTCCCGCCGCGCAGGCGGCCACGCAGGCCAAGGCGGTGATGGCATTCGAGACCCGGCTGGCCGCCGCCTCGCTGTCGCGCATCGAGTTGCGCGACCCGGCCAAGCGCTACAACCCGGTCGACGTGGCTGGTGCCAACGCAGTGACGCCGCACTTCGACTGGCAGGCGTTCTTCAAGGCGCTCAAGGTGCCGGCCGGCACCTTCTCGCTGAGCCAGCCGGGCTACTTCGCCGAGCTCGATGCGATGCTGGCCGATACACCGGTAGAGACCTGGAAGGCGTACCTGCGTTTCCACAGCATCGACGAGGCGGCGCCGTATCTGGCCAAGCCGTTCGAGCAGGCCAACTTCGATTTCTATTCGAAAACGCTGCGTGGCCAGCAGGACATGCTGCCGCGCTGGAAGCGCACCTTGAATGCGGTCAACGAAGCGATGGGCGAGGCGCTGGGCCAGCTGTATGTGCAGTCCGCATTCCCCTCCGAATCGAAGGAGCAGATGCAGCAGCTGGTGCAGAACCTGTCGGCCGCCTTGAAGGCACGGCTGGAAAAGTTGGACTGGATGAGCGCGGACACCAAGCAACGCGCGCTGGAAAAATGGGCCAGCTTCACGCCCAAGATCGGCTATCCGGATCAATGGCGCGACTGGTCGGGCCTGGAGACGCGCGGCGATGGGTTCCTGGCCAACATGCAGGCTGCGCAGGCATTCAACTATCGCTACATGCTGGACAAGATCGGCAAGCCGGTCGACAAGCGCGAGTGGCATATGACCCCGCAGACGGTCAACGCGTACTACAACGCCACCCGCAACGAGATCGTGTTCCCGGCGGCGATCCTGCAGCCGCCGTTCTTCGATCCCAAGGCCGACCCGGCGCTCAATTACGGCGGCATCGGCGCGGTGATCGGCCACGAGATGATGCATGGCTACGACGACTCGGGCAGCCAGTTCGATGCCAAGGGCAACTTCGACACCTGGTGGACCGACGCGGACCGCAAGCTGTTTACCCAGCGCACCGATCAGTTGGTGGCGCAGTTCGATGGCTATGAAGCGATTCCCGGTGAGCACGTCAAAGGCAAGCTGACGCTTGGTGAAAACATCGGCGACCTGGGCGGCCTGACCGTCGCCTACGATGCCTTGCAGATGGCGCTGAAGGCGCAGCCGGATGCCAACAAGGACGTCGATGGCCATACCCAGGATCAGCGCTTTTTCATGAACTGGGCAACGGTGTGGCGTCGCAACTTCACCGATGGCGAACTGCGTGTGCGCTTGAACACCGACCCGCATGCGCCGGCGAATTTCCGCGCCAATGGCGCGCCGTCGAACATGCCGGCGTTTGCGCAGGCGTTTCAGTGCAAGCCCGGCGATGCGATGGTGCGTGCGGACAAGGATCGCGTGGCGATCTGGTAAACGCAGGTGTTTGAACGATTGCGCCCGCCTGTATGGGCGCAATCGTTACCTGATCGCGGCAGTGGTCAAGCGGCCGCTTGTTTGCCGTGCCGACGTCAGCCGTCAAGGTGGGCCACAGAATACGTCGGCGGAATCGGTGCTTGCTCGTCGGCGCAGAGGTGGCCTGGCAGCAGTCGCAGCGATGGCCGCCAACGCAAAACCGCTTGTTTTGCAGGGTTGTTGAGCTCGCTTGCGTGGCAGCCTCTGCACACGCAGCTCGCTGTGCAGCATCTACACTGTCGCGCTGGCAATTCCGGGCCCGGCAGTGACCAAGCGTAACGTCTTCAAATGGACCGGCATCGGCATGCTGGTGTTTGTGCTGGGTAGCGCGCTGTCGTTGTACGGCTATGGCCGTTTTGCCGATCGCCAACGCGGCCCGGTGAGTCACGCGTTACCGGCGACTGCCGTGGCGACACCGATCGACCGGGTGGTTGCGCCCTTGCAGCACGCGCATGCCGACCAGACCGGCATGGTGATCCTGTCCGACAATATCGATGCGTTTGCGGTGCGTGCGCTCACCGCGCGTGCGGCCGGGCGCAGCCTGGACCTGCAATACTACATCTGGCATGCCGATTTCACCGGCAACCTGTTGCACAACGAGTTGCTGCGCGCGGCCGACCGCGGTGTGCGCGTACGGTTGCTGCTGGACGACATGAATATCCACGGCAGCGATTCGGTATTGGCGGCGCTCGACAGCCACCCGATGATCGAGATCCGCCTGTTCAATCCCACCCGCGCGCGCGAAGGCACGCTGATGCGCGGCGTAGAGATGGTGCTGCGCATGTTCAGCATCAACCGACGCATGCACAACAAGGCCTGGATTGCCGATGGACGCATTGCGGTGGTGGGTGGGCGCAATGTGGGCGACGAATACTTCGATGCCGCGCGCGATACCAATTTCATGGACATGGACGCGGCCGTGATGGGGCCGACGGTGCAGCAGGCCGAACGTAACTTCGATGCGTACTGGAACAGCCCGAACGCCTTGCCGCTGTCCGCGCTGGTGAACGCAACGCCACAGGCGCTGGAAGCGCTGCGTGGCAGCCTGGATGCCGGCATGGCCTCGGCACGCGCGCATCCGTATGTGGAGCGCCTGCGCCGGTCGCCCAGCGTGCAGGCCTTGATGCAGGGCGACCGCCCGGTGCATTGGCTCGCCCATGCGCGCATCGTGTCCGACCCGCCGGAAAAAGCCGATGGCGCGGAGCCGCAAGCGGACTGGATGACGCCGATATTGATCGGCGAAATGGCGCATGCGCAGCGCGAGTTGAAGGTGATCTCGCCGTACTTCGTGCCGGGCGATGAGGGCATGCGCTGGATCGGCGATCTGCGTCGGCACCAGGTGCGCGTGAATATCCTGACCAATTCGCTGGCGGCAAACGATGTAGTGGCCGTGCACAGCGGCTATGCCGATTACCGGGTGCCGCTGCTGCAGCAGGGCGTGCGCCTGCATGAGCTCAAGCCGATGGGCAAGCCGGACGGGAGTCTGTTCGGGTCCAGCGGCGCCAGCCTGCACACCAAGGCGTTTGTAGTGGACGACACCAGCGGTTTCATCGGCTCGTTCAACCTCGACCCGCGCTCGATGAATCTCAATACCGAGATGGGCTTGCTGTTTGAAGATCGCACCGTCACCGCCGAGCTCGAGCGCTTGTACAACCACAAGGTCAGTGCGCCGGTGAGTTACCGAGTCACCCTGGAGCAGGGCGCGCTGCGCTGGCACGACGATGCCGCGCAGCCGCCGCGCATCTGGACACGCGAGCCGGAGGCCAGTGTCTGGCGCCGGAGTGCGGCGAAGATGCTTGGGTGGCTGCCATTGGATTCGCAGCTATAAGACCTGCCGGCGCATGCGCGAGTAGCGCATGTCGAACGCTTACGGTGACGTGTTGCGGCTGACAAACAATTCCGCTCACCGCCAGGCAGGCGCGTCCGGCGCTCGCTGCGGCATGTACCACGCGTACATGCCGGTCATGAGCGCGCTTTCCACACGCAGCTGACGATGGCTCGCTACGTGGTGTTGCCGCTGTTAGTGCAGGCGGTGACGCAGAGCGTTGTATTCCACGCTCGCCTGCGCATCGCCAGCGGCGCGATGCGCATCGGGCGGCGCGAGCAAGGCTGCACGCGCCTGTGCCCAGTCGGGGCGAAGCTCCGCTTGTGGGCAGTGCATGGCCGGCAGTTGTTGCAGATGTGGCTGGTCGAAGTGCGCGTCGTCGATGCCATAGGCAGCGGGTGCTACCAATGCGGCACAGCGGATGTTGGCGCCTGCTTCGATCACGGGGTCGACAATGACCGAGTCCACACTGACGGGATCGATAAACAAGCCGTCGTTGAGATCGCGCGTCGTCATCTTGCACCTCCGGTCCCGGGACGGCGATACCGCCGCCTCGGGTGACCCGCGCAATGCTGGGCCTTCAATCAAGTTAGCGGCAGCGACGGCGGATCTTTAGGTTGCCTTGCACGCCAATACAGCGGCGGTGTGGCCTGTGGTTGGAAGACATGGCCTGCGTGGCGGACGCCTGGATACCGGGACACCGGGATACAGCGTTTGCCGCAGTCTCCGTGCGCTGCGAGGTGGTGCTTGCGCACGTTCGTCTGCCACGTCGATGCCCGCGGGCTGCCGGCAGTGCCGGTACTCTTGCGGGGTCGCACCTACTGCAGCTGCGTCACGATCTCCCGCGCCATTGCGCCCAGCGGCAGGATGCGGTCCGCACCGCCGCGCTTGATCGCTTCCTTGGGCATGCCGAACACGATGCTGGTGTGTTCGTCCTGCGCCACCGTGCGCGCGCCGGCCTGGCGCATTTCCAGCAAGCCGGCGGCGCCGTCGTCGCCCATGCCGGTCATGATGATGCCGAGCGCATTGCTGCCGGCTGCGCGCGCGGCGGAGCGGAACAACACATCCACCGACGGGCGGTGCCGGTTGACTGGCGGGCCTTCCAGCACTTCGACGAAATATTGCGCGCCACTGCGGCGCAACAGCAGATGTTTGCCGCCCGGTGCGATCAACGCGCGCCCCGGCATCACGCGATCGTTGTTGGCGGCCTCTTTCACTGCGATCTGGCACAGACCGTTGAGGCGTGCGGCGAAGGCGGCGGTGAATTTCTCCGGCATGTGCTGCACGATCACGATGCCCGGGCACACGCGCGGCAGGGCCGTGAGCACTTCTTCCAGCGCCTGGGTGCCGCCGGTGGAGGTGCCGATGGCGACGATGCGCTCGGTGGTTTGCGATAGCGCGCGCCCGCTTTGCGCCGGCAGGATCACGTCGGCGGTGTGTTTGACCTCTGCTTCCAGCGGGACGGCAGTGACGCGTGCGGCCAGGCGCTTGACGTTGGCGCGTGCGGCGCTGCGCACGGTGGCGACCAGCTCGTCGGCCGAATCGGTGAGGAATTGCTTCAAGCCCAGACGCGGTTTGGTCACCACCGCCACCGCGCCGGCGGCCAGCGCATCCATGGTTACGCGCGCGCCTTTTTCGGTGAGCGTGGAGCAGATCACCACCGGAGTGGGGCGCTCGCTCATGATCTTGCGCAGGAAGGTGATGCCGTCCATGCGCGGCATTTCCACGTCCAGCACAATGACATCCGGCCACTGCTGGCGCATCTTTTCGATGGCCAGCAGCGGGTCTGCGGCAGTGGCGATCACCTCGATGCCGGGGGCGTCGTTGAGCACCCCCACCAGGACCTGGCGCACCACCGCCGAATCGTCGACCACCATGGCCTTGATGGTGTTGGGATTGGTGACGGGGCGGTTGAACGCTGTGGACACGGTGGATCCTTGGTTCATGCCTTGCGGAAAATCGAAGGTGCCACCTGGACCAGATCGATGTCCAGTTCGCTCAGGCTTTCGGAATGCCCAATGCAGAAATGCCCGCCCGATTTGAGGGTGGCAAGTACGCGCAAGATGACTTCGCGCTTGGTTTGCCCATTGAAATAGATCATGACATTGCGCAGGAAGATCGCATCGAAGCTCCCCAATGCCGGCAGTGCAGTGTTGAGGTTGGCATGCACGAACTGCACGCGGTCGCGCAGGCGGCGTTCTACCAGCAGGGTGCCGGCATACTCGCCCTGGCCGCGCAGGCAGTAGCGCTTGAGATACGGCTGCGGAATGCCGTCGATGCGTTGCAATGCGTAATGCCCGGTGCGCGCCTTGGCCAGCACGCGCGTGCTGATGTCGGTGCCGACCACTTCGAACGGGCGGCCTTGCAGCGTATCGTCCAGCACCATCGCCATGCTGTAGGCCTCTTCGCCGCTTGAGCTGGCCGCGCTCCAGCAGCGGAACGGCAGCCCGCCGCGATGCTCGCCGGCCAGTTTGCGTAGCAGGTCGAAGTGCTTGGGCTCGCGGAAGAAATAGGTTTCGTTGGTGGTGAGTAAATCGATCGCGGTCTGGATTTCCTCGCGGTCCTGGCGACTTTCCAGCAACTGCAGATACTGCGTGTAGTTACTGAACTGGTGTTCGCGCAGACGCTTGCCCAGGCGGCCGCACAACATGGCTTTTTTGCCGGACGAAATGCTGATGCCGGCGGCTTCGAAGATGAAACGCTGGAAGCGCCCGAACTCTTGTTCGGTGATGGCGGTGGCGGTATTCATCGGCTCAGGCCACATCCGCATCGCTGGGCAGCATGTTGTCGCTCAGACGGGCGATGCGCACGGCATGTTCGCGCCACCAGTCCGACAGCATCGGCCCAGGCATCGGCGACCCCATCAGATAGCCTTGCGCCAGGTCGCAGCCCAGCTCGCGCAGCAGGCGCCAGTCGTCCGGGGTTTCCACGCCTTCGGCCACGGCGGTCAGGTCCAGGCGATGCGCCAGTTCCAGCGTGGATTCGAGCACGGTGCGCTGGCTGCGGCTACGATGCGCGGCCTGCACGAAGCTGCGGTCCAGTTTGAGTTC
Source organism: Xanthomonas sp. AC360 (assembly GCF_979258225.1). Lineage (NCBI taxonomy): Bacteria > Pseudomonadati > Pseudomonadota > Gammaproteobacteria > Lysobacterales > Lysobacteraceae > Xanthomonas > Xanthomonas sp. AC360. Next base: position 4,775,956 of record NZ_OZ409846.1, on the reverse strand, counting down.
GGTGAACGGGATGCTGGCCAGACGTTGCAGCGACGAGAAGCCGGTGCCGTAATCGTCGATGGACAACCCAAAGCCATGCAGGCGCAGGCGCGCGAGCATGCTCAATGCATTGGCCGGTTCCACGATGGCGCTTTCGGTGAGTTCCAGCACCAGGTCCGCCGGGCGCAAGCCGTTATCGCTGAGCTTGGCGCACAGTTGTTCGAGAAAATCCGCTTCGCCGAGAAGCCGGGGCGACAGGTTCAATGCCAGGGTCAACTGAAAGCCTTCGCTGCGCCAATCCACCAGCTGCGCAATCGCCTTGTCGATCACCTGTTGGGTCAGGGCGTGGATCAAGCCTTCGCGCTCTGCCAGTGGAATGAAGCGGTCCGGCCCAATCATGTCGCCTTGCGGGCGACGCCAGCGCGCCAGTGCTTCGACCCCGCGCAAGCGGCCGTCTTTCAGATCGAGTTTGGGTTGATACGCCACGCGGATTTCGCCGCGCCGCATCGCGCGATCCAGCCGCGAGGCCGCCGCTCCGCCGCTGGACATCAACGGCGAAACTGCCGCTTGCACGAAGGTCGGCACACTGGCGCTGGATTCGGGTTCGCATTCCAGCACGGTGGCCAGGTCCTGCAGATTCATCGGTTTTTCGATGCCGCCCAACACACGCACGCCGGCGCTGCGGCTGAGCTGCATCACCGCATCGATCAGGGCACCGCCGCGTTGCGACACCACCACCACCGGCACGTTGTGCTGGCCGCGCGCCAGCGCATCGAGCAGTTGCACACCGTCCATGCCCGGCATTTCCAGGTCGATCAACAACAGCGAGGGCGCGTTGGCATGGACTAGCCAGGCCAACGCAGCGTGGCCATCGACGGCACCATCGACCGTGCTGGCGCCGAGCTGGCGGCACAAGGCCATGGCGTGTTCGCGTTGCACCACGCTGTCGTCGACCACCAGCACCGGGCCGGTGAGCGTGCAGTTGCAGGAGAGAAGGGCGGGGCGCATGGGAATCCTTGCGTGCATGCGGAAGTCAGGCCGCCAGCGGGGCGGCGGGGAGCTGGGCGAGCGCATCGCGGCCCAGCACGGCATCGGCATCGAGCAGGATCACGAAACGCTCACCGATCTTGCCCATGGCCTGGATGAAATCGCGTGCGATGCCGGCACCGAAACTGGGCGGCTCGACGATATCGCCCGGTGCGATCTCCAGCACTTCGCTGACCGCATCCACCAGCAACCCGAGCACGAGGTGCGCATCGCCCTGCGCAATCTCCACGATCACGATGCAGCTGCGTTTGGTGATCGCGCTGGCGTCGCGGCCGAAGCGCTGCTGCAGATCCACCACCGGCACCACTGCGCCGCGCAGATTGATCACCCCGCGCAGTGCCGGCGGCATCATCGGTACGTCGGTGGGCGCGCGGTATTCGATGATCTCCTTGATCCCGAGGATGCCCAGGCCGAACATGTCCCCGCCCAATAAAAAGGTCAGGTATTGCTGCGGTGCCGTCGGCGACGGTGAGGTGCTGCTGGCGGTGTTGTGCGCTTGCATGGTGTGCACCTCAGAAGCTGGCGAACTGCGACTCGTCGATGGCATCGGCAGTTGCCGCCACCATGCCGATCTGACGCACGTTGGTCCGTCGTGCCGGTGCGCTGAGCGCCGTGGAGTGGCTGGCCTGCACCACGCGGCGCGGGCCGCTCTTGCTGCCTGAGCCAGCGCTGCGGCCGCCCGTGCCCAGCCGGAAGAAGCCCATCAGCTGCTGCAGCTGCTCGGCCTGCGCGCTCATTTCCTCGGAGGTGGCGGCCAGTTCTTCGGCATTGGCAGCGGCCGACTGCGTGGTCTGGTTCAACTGACCCACCGCCGTGTTGATCTGGCTGACGCCGGCGGTCTGTTCTTCGGAGGCTGCAGCGATTTCCTGCACCAGGTCGGAGGTGCGGCGGATCGACGGCACCATTTCACCCAGCACGCGGCCGGCGCTTTCGGCGAGCTCGACGCTGGAGCCGGCCACTTCGCCGATCTCGTGCGCGGCGATCTGGCTACGCTCGGCCAGCTTGCGCACTTCCGCAGCCACCACCGCAAAGCCCTTGCCGTGTTCGCCGGCACGCGCCGCTTCGATGGCCGCGTTGAGCGCGAGCAGATTGGTTTGATAGGCGATGTCGTCGATGATGCCGATCTTCTTGGCGATGTCCTTCATTGCCACCACGGTAGCGCGCACGGTGTCTCCACCGTCGGCCGCTTCGCTGGCGGCCTTGGCGGCCATGCTGTCGGTGACGCGGGCGTTTTCGGTGTTCTGTGCGATGGAGGCGGTCATCTGCTCCAGCGAGGCGCTGGTCTCTTCCACACCTGCGGCCTGTTCGCTGGCGGCCTGTGCAAGCGCTTGCGCGGTGGCGCTCACCTGTTCGGACGCGCTGGCCAGATTTTCGGCGTTGCGGTTGACCTCATCGACGATCTCGGTCAAGCGGGTCATGGTGGTGTTGACGTAGCGCTGCATGTCGGCGAATGCGCCTTCGTAGCGACCTTCCACGGTGTGGGTGAGGTCGCCGTCGGCCATCGCGCCCATGACCTGGATCACTTCGGAAATGCTGCGCAGATTGCTGCGCGCGCGCTCCACGGTGTCGTTGATGAAGGCCTTCTTGCCCGGCAGTTGCGCCAGCGGCGCATCGAAGTTGCCGCGGCCGAATTCGGCCACCACTCCCATCGCCAACTTCTTGACCGCGATGTGTGCGCCAACCATCTCGTTGATGCCGGTGGCCATGCTGCGGAAGTCGCCATCGAAGCGGGTGCTGTCGATGACTACGTCGATATCGCCGGCTTCGTGTTCGGCCGACATGTGGTTGATCTCGGCGATCAGTCCGGTGAGGTTGCCGCGTACCTGATCGATGGTGTCGTTGATGAAGCGCTTCTTGCCCGGCAGCAACGGCAGTTGTGCGGTGAAGTTGCCGCGGCCGAACTCGCCGACGCAGGCGATGGCCTGCTTCTTGACGGCGATGTGGCCAGCCACCATCGCATTGATGCCTTCGGCCATGCGACGGAAGTCGCCGGTGAAGCGCTGCGTGTCGATCACCACGTCGATATCGCCGGCATCGTGTTCCACCGACATGCGGTTGACCTCGGCGACCATGCCGGTGAGGTTGCCGCGGATCTGGTCCACCACCTCGTTGATGAAGGCTTTCTTGCCAGGCAGGCGTTCCAGCTCGGCGGCGAAATTGCCGCGGCCGAATTCGGCCACGCAGGCCATCGCCTGCTTTTTCACCGTGATATGGCTGGCGACCATGCGATTGATACCGTCGCCCATAGTGCGGAAGTCGCCGTCGAAGCGCGCCACATCGATGCGTGCGTCGATTTCGCCGGCATCGTGTTCGCGCGAGACGCGATTGATCTCGTCGTTGACGTGGCGGATGCCGCTTTGCACTTTACGCAAGCCGCGCAGCACGTCGCCGGCATGCTCGTCGCGTGTCTGCGGCAGGGCGACATCGAAGTTGCCACGCGAGAAGGCGTCCAGCGTGGTGGTGGCCAGGTCCAGCGCGCCGCTGGCGATGCGGATCGCCCACATCAGCAGAGCACCGCTGATGAGTGCTGCAACGATGCTGGCGCCGAGCAGGGCTGCATGCGACAGCGTCAGCGCAAAGCCGGCGACGATCACGAGGACGGGCAGGGCCACCGCAAGCGCGGCGGTGAACCATAACTGGGTGGCGATCGGAAGACGGTGTGACATGGCGAGAGTTCCTGGGGTCAGGTAACAACGAACGAGGCGGGTTGTAAGGAGCGAAACTGCGAATGCTCAGGCCGCCAGCGCGTCCTGGTTGGGATGCAACTGCTGAATCAGGCTGGGCACATCCAGGATCAGCGCGACATCGCCGCTGCCCAGGATGCTGGAGCCACTGATGCCTTTGACCTGTGCGAACACCTTGGACAACGGCTTGATCACGGTCTGCCATTCGCCCAGCAAGGTGTCCACGACCAGGCCGAAGCGTTGTGCGCCTTGCCTGATCACCACGATGCTTTCGCGTGCCGGCGTCCTGCCGCCGAGGGCGAACAGTTCACGCAGGCGCACATACGGCAGCACGCTGCCGCGCAGGTCGATGTAGTCGCTGGCGTAGTCGGGCGTGAACTCCACGCATTCCTCCACCACATCCAGCGGCACCACGAACACGGATTTGCCCACGCCCACCTGGAAGCCGTTGATGATGGCCAGCGTCAGCGGCAGTCGCACCGAGATGGTGGTGCCGAGCCCGGCGGCGCTGTCGATTTCGACCGTGCCGCGCAGGGCGGTGATGTTGCGTTTGACCACATCCATGCCGACGCCGCGGCCGGACAGGTTGGTGACCTTTTCTGCGGTGGAAAAGCCCGGTTCGAAGATCATCGCGAACACTTCGCGGTCGCTGAGTTGGCGGCCGGGTTCGATCAGGCCGCGCTCGAGCGCCTTGGCCAGGATGCGGTCGCGGTTCAAGCCGCCGCCGTCGTCGGTGATCTGGATGACGATGCTGCCGGAGTCGTGATACGCGTTGAGGCCCACGGTGCCGCGTGCGGGTTTGCCGTGTGCCACGCGCACGTCCGCCGGCTCGATGCCGTGGTCCATCGCGTTGCGCACCAGATGCGTCAGCGGGTCGCCGATCTTTTCCACCACCGACTTGTCCAGTTCGGTGTCTTCGCCGGCCACTACCAGCGCGATGTCCTTGCCGAGTTCGCGCGCCACATCGTGCACCACGCGTTGGAAGCGGCTGAAGGTGCCGCCGATCTTGACCATGCGTAGCTGCAAGGCGCTTTCGCGCACGTCTTCCACCAGGCCGGCCAGGATCGAGGCCGATTCCAGCAGTTGCGCATCGCCGGTACGCTGCGCGTTGGCGTTGGTGCTGCTGACGGCAATGATGAGTTCGCCGACCAGATCGATCATGCGATCGAGCTTGTCGGCATCCACGCGGATCGAGCGCGCATCGTTGTTGCGTCCGCCCGCGTCGGGTGCATTGCGGGCCGGCGCCGATGCGGCGTTTGCAGCGTTGGGCACGGCGGCAAGTACGCTGACCGGCGCAGCGGCCATCACCGGCTCGCTGATCAGCAGCGTGGCTGTATCGGCTGGTGCAGACACTGCGGCGATATCCAGATCGCAATCGTCGCGGACGAATTCGAACACCTCTTCGATCGCGGCACGATCGGCATCGCTGCGCAGCAGGATCTGGAAACCGAGGTAATTGGCTTCCGGGTCGAGGTCTTCAAACCGTGGCAATTGGCTGTAGTCGGTGCCGATCGACTCTACCGACCCGAGGCCGCGCAGATTGCGGATCAGCTTGAGCGGCGAGTTACCGAAGCGCAGTGCGTCGGCGAAGAGTTTGAGCGAGATGCGCCAGTAACCGCTCTGTTTTTCAGGCGTGCTGTACTGGATGGCGGCAGCGGTGACGCCGCAGGCGCTGCTTTGCAGATAGGTCTGCAGCTGCGCCAATAACGGTTCGGCTTCGGCAGCCAGCGCATCCGCATCGGCATGGCTGGGGTCGGCGGCAGTCTCCACCAATGCATGGATATGATCGCAGCACACCAGCAGCAGCCCGATCAGTTCCGAGCTCAACGTCAGCGCTTCATCGCGCACCAGATCGAGCACGCTTTCCACCACATGGGTGAAGCCGACCAGCTGCGGCAGATCGAATAATCCGCCCGAGCCCTTGATGGTATGCGCGGCACGGAAGATCGCATTGACCGCATCCGGCGACGACTCGCCACGCTCGGCTTCGAGCAGATGCCGTTCCATGTCTTCGAGCAGATCCCGGCTTTCGGCCAGGAAGGTCTGCATCAGCTGGTTCATGTCCATGCGCGCGTCACCCGTCCGTTAGTGAATGTGTTCGCCGAGGCAGGCAACCGCATGCGGGTACAGCGCTTCGAGCAGGCCGAGCAGTTCGATCACATCGACCACCGCACGGCTGGAATCGGTCAGCGAAAACGGCCGTCCATCGGCCTGGATCGCCTGCTTGGTGGCCAGCAGCAATTGCAGGCCGGTAGTGTCGATTTCGCTCACTGCCGCCAGATCCAGATGCACTCCACCCGGATGCGCCAACGCCGGCTGCAACAGCGGCTTGAGTTCGGCGGCGCGACGAATCGTCATCTCGCCCTCAAGGGCAAGCGTCAACGGCGCGGGCAGATCGGGAGATGGAGTGTTCATGGGTGCCTCAAGCGATGGCGCACGTTGGGTGCGATGACGCGGGGAGAAGGTGGCGGTGACATGGATCTGCGTGGCGTGCTCTGCACACAGAGTCATGCCGGTCTATGCAGGTATCGGCGCCTAGCTGGAATATTTAGGCCAAATTCAGTCGAATGACGTAAATGTGAAATCTTCTAGCAGTTCTGAAATTAACTGCTCAGGTTTGTCGCAAGCAGGCTCATAAGGCGTTTGTCCTGGACAGTCCCGGGACAACGTGCGCGTGTTTCAAACACGGCGGAGCAGTGCGCATCGAGCAAGGGCAAGGGCTGCGAGCCCGTTGCGTGTGACGCAGATCGGCGCGATATCGGAGACGTCTCGCGCACCACGCCATGCACACAGGTGGTGCTCACCTGCGTGCATGACGTGTAGTGCTGTCGAGTCTGTTGCGACGCCGTCAAACGCGGCGTTGCGCTTCAGCCCGGTGTCAGTGCGGCCAGCAAACCGCGTGCTGCGTTGAAGCGGTCTGCGCCTTCGGGCATCGGCAACTTAATGCGCAGTTTGTCCGGGCCATCCATGGTGTAGATCTTCGGCTGCTTCTGGATCATCTGGATGACGGTCATCGGGTCGATCGACGGCTTGGCTTCGAACACCAGACGCCCGCCGTTTTCGCCCAGATCCAGCTTGCGGATCCCCAACGCATTGGCCTGCAGCTTGAGCTCGGCAATCGCGAACAGGTGCTTGACCGGATCCGGCAGCAAGCCGAAGCGGTCGATCATCTCCACCTGCAATTCGCGCAAGGCATCGGTGTCGCGTGCACTGGAAATGCGCTTGTACAGCGTCAGGCGCGTATGCACATCTGGCAGGTAATCCTCGGGAATCAGCGAGGCCACGTGCAGCTCCACTTCGGCGCCGCGCGCTTCTTCGCCGGCATCCAGATCGGGCAGTTTGCCTTGGCGAATACTGCGCACCGCGCGCTCCAGCAGTTCGGTGTACAGGCTGAAACCGACCTCGGCCATCTGGCCGCTCTGGTCTTCGCCGAGCAACTCGCCGGCGCCGCGGATTTCAAGATCGTGCGTGGCCAGGGTGAAGCCCGCACCCAGCTCGTCCATCGAGGCGATGGCTTCCAGGCGCTTTTCTGCATCGGAGGTCATCGAGCGCCGGTCCGGCACCACCAGATACGCGTAAGCGCGGTGATGCGAACGGCCCACGCGGCCGCGCAGCTGATGCAACTGCGCAAGACCGAAGCGATCGGCGCGGTTGATGATGATGGTGTTGGCGTTGGGAATGTCGATGCCCGATTCGATGATCGTGGTCGACAACAGCACGTTGAAGCGTTGCTTCTGGAAATCCAGCATCACCCGTTCCAGCTCGCGCTCGGGCATCTGCCCGTGCGCGATGCCGATACGCGCTTCCGGCACCAGTTCGGACAGATCGCGTTGCATGCGCACGATGCTTTCCACATCGTTGTGCAGGAAGTACAGCTGGCCGCCACGGCTGAGCTCGCGCTGGAATGCTTCGCGCAGCAGCGTGTTGTCCCAGGCGGTGATGAAGGTCTGCACCGCCAGCCGGTTGGGCGGCGGGGTGGCGATGATGGATAGATCGCGCAAGCCGGCCATGGCCATATTGAGCGTGCGCGGGATCGGCGTGGCGGTGAGCGTAAGCAGATGCACGTTGGCGCGCATCGCCTTGAGCGCTTCTTTTTGCCGCACGCCGAACCGTTGTTCCTCGTCGACCACGACCAGGCCCAGATCCTTGAACTTCACATCGGGCTGCAACAAGCGGTGCGTGCCGATGATGACGTCGATATCGCCACTGGCGACCTTCTCCAGCTCGGCCTTGATTTCCTTGGTGCTCTTGAAGCGCGACAGCACTTCCACCTTCATTGGGTAATCGGCAAAGCGGTCGCGGAAATTGCGGTAATGCTGTTCGGCCAACAGGGTGGTCGGCACCAGCACGGCGACCTGCTTGCCGGCGCTGGCCGCAGCAAATGCCGCACGCACCGCGACCTCGGTCTTGCCGAAACCGACATCGCCGCACACCACGCGGTCCATCGGCTGGCTGCTGCCCAGATCGCGCAGCGTGGCGTCGATGGCGGCAAGCTGGTCGGTGGTTTCTTCGAACGGGAATCCGGCTGCAAACGGCTCGTACATCGCCCGGTCCACCTGCAGCGCCAGGCCGGCGCGCGCGCGGCGGCGGGCCTGGATTTCCAACAGTTCGGCAGCCACGTCGCGCACCTTCTCGGCGGCTCTGCGCTTGGCCTTGGTCCATTGCTCGCCGCCCAGCGAATGCAGCGGCGCGGTCTCGGCCGATGCACCGGAGTAACGGCTGATCAGATGCAACTGCGCCACCGGCACATACAACCGGTCGCCCTTGGCGTATTCGATTTCCAGGAACTCGCCGGGCATGCCGCCGGCATCGAGCACGATCAGCCCGCGGTAGCGGCCCACACCGTGATCCTCGTGCACGATCGGCGCGCCTTCGGACAGCTCGCCCAGGTCGCGAATGATCGCTTCCGGCTCACGTCCGACCCGGCGCGTGCGGCGCGGTTGGTTGGCCCGCTCGGGAAACAGCTGACGCTCGGTCAGCACCGCAATCTGCGGCTCATCCAGCGCAAAGCCGTCTTCCAGCGCCGCCACCGTGATGCCGAAACGCAGCTTGGTCGCCGTCAGGAAGGCCGGTACATCGGCCACGACATCCGGCTTGAGCTGGGCGGCGGCCAGCACTTCCATCAAGGCTTCGCGGCGGCCGGCCGAATCGGCGGCGACCAGCACACGGCCCGGGTAGTGGCTCAGGAACGAGGCCAGTGCCTGGCCAGCCGGCGCGTCTTTTGCGGCAACCGGCAACGGCGGCAACGGTTGGTCGCCGAGCGCGGCGGCCTCGTCGATGCGCGCATGGTCGCTGGCCCACACCTCGATACGCGCCAGCTTGTTGAGCCGCTCGCGCAGCGCATCCGGCGATTGATACAACTCGTCCGGCGGCAGCAGTGGGCGTTCCACATCGTGGCGGCGCTGTTCGTAGCGATTCTGCGCCTGCGCCCAGAACGTATCGGCGGCGTTGGACACGCCAGTGGCGATCAACGGTAGCGCGCGCTTGTCCAGATAATCGAACAGCGTGGCGGTCTTGGCGAAGAACATCGGCAGGTAGTACTCGACCCCCGACGGCGCCAGGCCCGATTTAAGATCCTGATACAAGGCGCTGCGCCGGGTATCCACGTCGAAGCGTTCGCGCAGGCAGGCCAGCACGCGTTCGACGCTGGCATCGTCCATCGGCACTTCGCGGCCGGGCAACATCTTGACCGCGTCCACCTTGTCCAGCGAACGCTGCGATTCCGGGTCGAACACGCGGATCGAATCGATGTCCTCATCCAGCAACTCCACGCGCAGCGGCGTGGTTTCGCCCATCGGAAACACATCGAGCAACCCGCCGCGCACCGCAAAATCGCCTGGGTCCATCACCTGCGGCACATTGCGGTAACCGGCGCTTTCCAGGCGGCGTTTCTCCGCATCCAGATCCAGCCGCTGGCCGACCTTCAGATCGAAACTGCCGCCGACGATGTAGCTCAGCGGTGCCAGCTGCTGCATCAGGGTCTGCACCGGCACGATCACCACGCCCTTGCTCAGGCCGGGCAGGCGATGCAGGGCAGCCAGGCGCTGGCTGATGATTTCCGGGTGCGGGCTGAACTGGTCGTAGGGCAGGGTTTCCCAATCGGGAAACGGCACCACCGGCAGCGTCGCGTGCTCACCGAGCAATGCGTGCAGATCGGCTTCGATCTGATGCGCGCTCTGGTTGTCGCGGGCGATCACCAGCAGCGGGCCGGCATGCGCCTCGGCGGCGCGGGCGATCGACCAGGCCAGTGCAGTCGGAGAAGACGGAGAGCGCCAGTAGGCGCGGAGCTGGCCAGACTTGGGCAGCGGCGGCGAGGGGTAGGTAGGCTGCGGCATCAGTCCGCGATTTTATCAGAGCGCCCGCAGTGCCCGGTCCATCTGGCGTGAAAGCTGGTGTTGGCTCGTGCGCGACGAGCTCGCCAAGTTCTGCTGGCTTGCCGCTGCCGTTCTGGTGACCGGCCTACTGCAGGAGCAACCGCTGAGCGGGTCGAAGGCGCGGTGCCCTCACCGTTTGCGGGACACGCCGCGAATCCGTCCATGGAGGCTCGGTGGCGGCATCCATGCCGCCACACGGTCCCGCAATCGGTGAGGACACCGCGCCAGCACGTTGGTCGGCCGTCAGAGGAGGGTCATCAGACCGCAGGCGGTTTCTTGGGCCCTGTATTGGTTCGGTAGGCCGTCAATAGCACCGCTCACCGCGCCTGGCTTGAACCATGCACACCGACGATCTCGACTGGTCCTTGCCCGCCTACCGGCGCGGGACCTTACGCGGCATGGATGCCGCGTAAGAGCCTACAGGGACGTACTTGCGGCGTGTCCCGCGCTGGTAGGCGGGCAAGGACCCTGCAACCAGCAAGCACCGCAACGGCCTTTAGCGAATCCCCAATCCCGCCCCCCAATCCCAGCCCCTCAGGCATCCAGCTCCAGCACCATCCGCACCAGTTCCGGCGAATCCGGATGCGCCTGCGGCTTGAAGCCCAGCGATTCGGCCAGCTGCAGCATCGGGACGTTGCTCTGCAGCACGTCGCCGAACAGGCAATCCAGATACTTGCGGCGCGCCCACTTCACCAGTTTGCGCATCAATTGCCGTCCCAGGCCCTGGCCGGCGACGAAGCTGCTGACCAGGATGGTGTATTCGGCCTGGCGGGTGCCCGGCACCAATGCTGCGCGCGCCACCGCACCGACCAGGGCTTCGCCCGGGGGCAACTGCTCGGCGGCGACCAGCACGATTTCGGTCTTGGGATTGGGATGGGTCAGGCGCTGCACCATCTCCGGGGTGATTTCGGCGGAGGAGCGTACGAAGCGCGCGCGGATTTCCTCCGGTCCCAGCAGGCTGAATGCCCCTTGCAGCGGCGGGCCGTCCTCGGGACGGATCGGGCGGAGCAACAGGGTGCGGCCATTGGGCAGGCTGAAGTTTTCATGCCAGGGAGGCATGCGATTGCGAATGGCCATGACCGGTGTTCCTTAAAGATCGGAAGATTCTGGCACCAGCCCGGCGCGCAACCATGAATGAATCCGGTGCGCCGCTGAGGGCCATCAAGGGGTGGCAGTGCTTCCCAGACAACTGTAACGAGCGGAGCCGTGAGCCGGTCGTGAGCTTGCCCGCGCGCGATCACCTGCGCCGTTGCCGCCTGTTGGCGGGGGCTGGATGGCGGCCTGCTGGATCGATCACGACTGTTTGAGACCAGGCCCGGCGGTCGCGCCAAGGCCCTGCCTCATGCCAATGCCAGGCTGCTGCGGCCATCAGCCAGCAGCCGATGCGCACTGACGCCGGTGCAAGGCACACCGTGCGACGTGTGCAGTCGCCGCACAGCGGCCAGGCGAATGCTGCACGGATTACGGGTGTATCAGGCGTCCTGGCGCAGCCATTCCAGCCGCGTGGAAGCGCCAAGTTCGCCAAGATGCTTCTTGAGCACCGGCAATGCCGGTGCCAGCACCTTGTCGAATTGCCAGGGCGCGTTGACGATCAACAACCCGCTGCCGGTCAGGCGCAGCGGCGAGTCGTCCGGGCGCACCTGCAGCTCGGCCACCAGGACCGACTTGGCCGGCAACGTGGCCGCTTTGCGCATGAACGGCTGCAGGCTGCGACGCAGCTTGATCGGGTACCACACCATGCAGATCGCCTGCGGCCAGCGCGCCAACGTCTCGCGCACGCTATGGATGATCTGCTGGTATTCGGCGTCCTGCGACTCGTACGGCGGGTCGATCAGCACCAGCCCGCGGCCGATCTTGGTGTCGCCGGCGCGCGGCGGCAAAAATGCGCGGATGGCCGCATAGCCGTCGCCGGCATGCACGCGCACGCGGCTGTCCTTGGCGAACAGCGTCTTGAGCGCCTCAGCCTCGTCCGGCTGCAATTCGCAGAACGCCATGCGGTCCTGCTCGCGCAGGGCCTGCGCGGCCAGCAGCGGCGAGCCGGGGTAATGGTTGAGCTGGATGCCGGCGGTGGGGCGGGCCGGCTTTTGCCCGGGTACGGCGGGGCGGGCGACGGTCTGGTTGTCGGCCTGCACTGCACGCAGATAGCGCTCGACCACCTCCGGCAAGGTGGACTCGGCCATCAGCCGCATCACGCCGGCATCGGCTTCGTTGGTCTTGCGGCTTTCTTCGCCACCGAGCTGGTAGCGGCCGCGCCCGGCGTGGGTGTCGAGCACGAAGAACGGGGTGTCCTTGCGCTTGAGGGTGTCGATCAGCGCCAGCAAGGCGATGTGCTTGAGCACGTCGGCATGGTTGCCGGCATGGAAGGCGTGGCGATAGTTCATCGGGGAAGTGTAGAGCGTGCGCGGCCCTTTGCGCTGCGCGCGGGTATGCCGCGTTCGCGGGAGGCACAAGCGGCATCGCCTTGGGGGCGGGGTGCCAGGACCGCGCAGCGTTGCCCGCGCCCTGTCGCCAACGTCTGTCGCCGACGCTTGCGTGCGTGCCACGGCCTGGCAGCGTGCGCGCTATGGGCCGCGCCGGCATGCGGCTATGCTGCGCGCCATGTCCGACTCTCCCGCCCGCGTGCTCGTCGTCGAAGACGAAGCCGCCATCGCCGATACCGTGCTCTACGCGCTGCGTAGCGAAGGCTATGCGGCGGAACATTGCCTGCTGGGCCGCGACGCGCTGGCGCGGCTGCGTGCCGACCCGGCCGATGTGGTGGTGCTGGACGTGGGCCTGCCGGACATCAACGGCTTCGAGGTGTGCCGCAGCCTGCGCAGTTTCAGCGAGGTGCCGGTGATCTTCCTGACCGCGCGCAACGACGAGATCGACCGCGTGCTCGGGCTGGAGCTGGGCGCCGACGATTACATGGCCAAGCCGTTCTCCCCGCGCGAGCTGGTGGCGCGGGTGCGCGCACGTCTGCGCCGCCGCAGCGTGGCAGCAGTGGCCGAACCGGGTTGGCAGCCGCATGGCGCGTTCGCAATCGACCGCGACGGCAGCCGCATCCGCTACGGCGATGCCTTGTTGCCGCTGACCCGTTACGAATACGCGCTGCTGGCTGCGTTGCTGCAACGCCCCGGTGCGATCCTGAGCCGTGCGCAGTTGATGGATCGCGGCTGGGATGCCAGCGCCGACAGCGCCGATCGCACCGTCGACACCCATATCAAGACGCTACGCGGCAAGCTGCGCCTGGCCGGCGTGCCGGCCGACCCGATCCGCACCCATCGTGGCCTTGGCTACGCCCTGGAGCTGTAGCCGATGGACGGGCATGGGTGTGGTGCGTTGAACGGGGTGGGGCGCTGACATGCGGCTCGGTCTCAAGCTGTTTCTGGGCTTCTTCCTGATCGTGGGCCTGGCTGCGTTCTTCGTGATGCGGGTGTTCGTCAACGAGGTCAAACCCGGCGTGCGTCAGGCGATGGAATCCACGTTGGTGGATGCGGCCAACGTGCTGGCAGAAATGGCCAGCAGCGACCTGGCCGCCGGGCACATCGTCGACGGCCGCTTTGCGCGCAACCTGGCGCAGGCGCAGCAGCGCGACCCCAAGGCCTGGGTGTGGCGCTTCCGCAAGAATAATGTGGATTACCGCGTCACCGTGACCGATGCGCGCGGGGTGGTGGTGTTCGATTCGCTGGGCCGCGACGTGGGCCGCGACAACTCGCGTTGGAACGATGTCTACCGCACCTTGCGTGGCGAATACGGCGCGCGTTCCAGCCCGGAACTCGATGGCGACCCTAAAGCCACCGTCATGCATGTGGCCGCACCGATCTACGCGCCCGACCAACCCGGCAAGTTGATCGGCGTGCTCACCCTGGCCCAGCCCAATCGCAGTATCGACCCGTTTATCGAAGCCAGCCAACGCAACATCCTGCAGCGCGGGGCCTGGTTGATCGGTATTTCCGCGTTGATCGGCATCCTGATGACCTGGTGGCTGATGCGCGGCATCGGCCGGCTCAACCGCTATGCGCAGGCCGTGAGCGCCGGTATCCCGGTGCCGCCACCCAAACCGCGCGGCGATGAAATCGGCGACCTCGGCCAGGCGCTGGAAACCATGCGCCGCAAGCTGGAAGGCAAGGCCTACGTCGAGCATTACGTGCAGTCGCTGACGCATGAAATGAAAAGCCCGTTGGCGGCGATCCGTGGCGCATCGGAGTTGTTGACCGAGCCGTTGCCGGAAGCCGATCGCCAGCATTTTGTCGCCAGCATCCGCGCGCAGGAACAACGGCTCACCGAAACCATCGACAAGCTGCTCGCGCTGGCTGAGGTGGAACAACACGGTCGGCTGCAGACGCGCGCACGCATCGCTGTGAGCAGCGTGCTGCAAGCGGCGTTGGAGGCGGTTGCGCCGCGTGCCGCCGCAGCGGGTGTGCAGCTGGAGAGTGCCGCGCCACCCGATTCGAACGGCGAGCAGTACGTGTCTGGCGATGGATTTTTGTTGCGTCAGGCGCTGATCAATCTGTTGGAAAATGCGATTGCGTTTTCGCCGCAGGGCAGCAGTGTGCATCTGCGTGCGCACATACATGCAGGGCACTGGCAGCTGTCGGTCGAAGACCGGGGCAGTGGGGTGCCGGACTACGCCATCGAACGCGTCTTCGAGCGCTTTTACTCGTTGGCGCGGCCGCAGACCGGGCAGCGCAGCTCCGGCCTTGGCTTGCCGTTCGTGCGCGAGGTGGCGCGCTTGCACGGTGGCGATGTGGCGCTGGGCAATCGCGACGGTGGCGGTGCGATTGCGACCTTGCGGCTGCCGATCGGCTAAGCGCGGCTGACACAACGTCGCGAGCAGTCGTCAGGTGAGTGTGGACGGCGCGCTCAGACTCGAAGAGAGGGCCATGCCGCATCGGCCACGCCCGTCTGGCGGTGAGCGCAGGCATGTTGTTGGCCGCTCTTGGTATTGGGTGGAGCTTGTGCAGCAGTAGGACACCGAGAACGCACCAACGCCGCACGAAATGCGGAATACGGAACACGGAACACGGCATGCACCAGCGCGCATGCCGTAACCGTATCAGCCGCACATCGCAGTGCGCTTCCGCGGTGCGCTAGTGCACCACGTCGGCGGCGGTGACGTCCTTGGCCACCACCGACCAGGACAGCTTGCCAAAACCTTTGTTACCCCACTCGGTGCCCCAGCTGTTTTCGACGATCAGCCCTTCGCTGTCGTAACCCAGCGCGATCACCGCATGTCCGCCCAGGATCGGGCTCTTGATGTCGTAGTCGACCTGATTCTTGGGGGTGAGGTCCTCAAAACCCTGCCGCACATAGAAGCCGATGGCGACCGGCGTGGAGGAGGCCAGCGCCAGTTTGATCTGCTCGATCAGGGCGCGCCCGCCATCGCCGTTGCCCGCATACAGCACGGTGTACTTCCGGTAGGGCGTGGGGTTTTTGGCGGCGTTGGCGCGGTCGGCGGCGGTGGGTGGGTTCTTCCAGTTGTAGTTGCCCCACGAATACTGCTGCTCGGTAGCGATGCCTTGCGCTAGCGCAACTTCCAGCGGGGCTTCCAGCGTGGAGCCGTCATCGACGCCACCGTTGACCTGGCTATAGAGATACATCGGGGCAAAGCGGGTTTGCGCCTGTTTGCTGGCATTGGCGTACCAGCCGGTCAAGGTGTGCGCGGTGGCCCACGACGCACACGATCCCACCTGGCCCTGATCGCCCGGCGTGATCGCCCAGGCGGTCAGGTCCACCGAGGCGGGAAGGGATTTGGCCGCGCTCGCGGTTCCGAATAGCGGGGTGACCGGCTGCATCAACGACGATGGCTTCAAACCCATTCCGTGCGTTGCCGCCTGCGCTGCGGCGGAGGACAGGCTCAGGGCGGCGAGCACGCAAAGCGCAAGTGAACATTGCTTGTTCATGAAAGGCAGACTCCAGGGAGTAGAGGGATGCAGTCGTGCGCACTGTTGGAACCACGGCCGGCGAGCGGACACAGGGGTGGAACGACACCGATGCGGTGCGGGCAATAAAGAGAAAAGAGACGCCGAAGACCGACAAAACCAGAAAGCCGTAAGCGGAATAACTCAGGAAAAGAAGGGATGGCCCTGAAGTGCGTAGCTGCGTGCTCATCCTTGCGCCTGGCGCGAAAGAACGCGGCGGTGATGCGAAGTGTCATCACTGAAACGGAAGCGTGCACTGGGCCTGCGTTGCACTTTTAAAGCGTGAAAACGCGATTTCCTGACTGGGTCACAGTGCCGGCCGCCGCGCGTGTAGAGGCGGCACTTCACATTCGCTTCAAATTCGCCTCAAACCCCCGACACCGGGGCCTTGCACCCTGACCACCTCCCAGAATGAGGATGGCCGATGAAATCCCTGAAACTGTTGTTGCGGTTCGCCACCATCGGCGGGCTGATCCTGTTGTTGCTGATTCCCTTGTTGCTGATTCGCGGCACCGTGCAGGACCGTGCGCAGTACCGCGACCAGGCGGTGGAGCGGGTGGCGCAGAGTAAGGCCGGCGAACAGCAGTTCATCGCACCGGTGCGGGTGTTGCCGTACACCGAAGATGTGCAGGTGACCGAGCCGGACGAGGAGGGCAAGTCGCACAAGGTCTGGCGCAAGCGCGATGGGCAGCTGCTGCAGACCCCGCGCACGCTCAACCTGAGCGGCGAGTTGATGCCGTCCGAGCGCAAGATCGGCCTGTTCCGCGTGCAGGTGTATTCGTGGAAGGCCAAGCTCAAGGCCGAATTCGACCCGCTCGAGTATCCGGCCGTGGCCGGGCGCAGCTATGGCCAGCCGCATCTGGCCGTGGGCATTTCGGACGTGCGTGGGTTGGTTGGCACGCCAACGCTGCGGGTGGACGGCCGCACGCTGACGCTGGAAAGCGGCGCTGGCGGCCTGGCATCGCGCTCTGCCGGCATTCACGCCGATCTGCAGCCCTTGGGCGATCCGCTGGCCGGCAAGCTGGTCGACGGCAATGCAGTGGATATGACATTCGTGCTGGATGGCACGCGCAGTCTGACCATCGCGCCGATTGCCGACAATAACGACATCGCGCTGCGTTCGGCCTGGCCGCATCCGTTGTTCGGTGGGCGCTTTCTGCCGAATGCGCCGACCATCAGCGAGCGTGGCTTCGATGCGAGTTGGTCGCTGTCGTCGCTGGCAACCGGTGCGCAGACGCAGCTGCAGTCGTCGCAGTCGTCGCTGGATACGCTGGAAGTGCGTCTGGTCGACCCGGTGGACGTGTATACCCAGGCCGATCGCGCCAGCAAGTACGGCATCCTGTTCGTGGTGCTGACCTTTGTGGCGTTCGTGTTGTTCGAGCTGATCAAGCGCTTGCCGATCCATCCGTTGCAATACCTGCTGGTCGGCCTGGCGCTGGCGATCTTCTTCCTGTTGCTGCTGAGCCTTTCCGAGCACATCGCGTTCTGGCAGGCGTATCTGGTGTCGGCGGCGGCGTGTATCGGCCTGCAGTTCTTCTATCTGTCCGGGGTGTTGCGGAGTTGGGTACGCGCTGCCGGGTTCTCGGTGATGCTGACGGCGTTGTATGGCGTGCTCTATAGCCTGCTGGTCTCGGAAGACAACTCGCTGCTGATGGGGTCGCTGCTGCTGTTCGGCATCCTGGCCAGCATCATGTGGGTGACGCGTAAGGTCGATTGGTACGAGCTTGGCAACAGCCTGCGCTGAGGTCGACATGCGCGTGCATGCACAAGTGTACCGGCGGGCGCAGCGTTTGCTGCCCGCCGGAATCGACACAGTGGCGCTGCTTCCCGCAGCGCCACTGTCGCAATGGGAAGGCTCGCCGCTGTCGGCGTTGCCGCTGGCGCGCGAAGGCCGCCGTGGGGTGATCGGTATGCGCCTGCATGCGCGCACGGCGCAGGCCTTGCGTGTGGATGGATGCAGTTTTTTGCAGGCGTCGCGGCAGCAGCAGGCTCCGGCACCGGACGCACGTGTGCGCGGCTACGGGCCGTGGCAGCGCTTGAGTAACGGTAGTTACTGGGCGCGCAGTACCGATGCGCTGCTTGGGGTGCTGGTTGCCCAGGAAGAAGCGGCGGTGTGGTTGATGTGGCAACAGCCCGGCAACGCGGCCCAGCGCCATGACGGTTGGCTGCGTTGAGCCGCGGCAGTGCAGCAGCGCAATGCGGCCAGGCTCGCTTACCATGGCCGCATGACCGGCACCTCCCTGATCGTTGAAACAGTCCACGGCAACGCGGTGTTGCCGTATCTGGATGCGGTAGCGCAGTTGCGCATCGCGGTGTTCCGCGCATGGCCGTATCTGTACGACGGCGATGCCGGCTACGAACGCGACTATCTGGCCGCCTATGCTGCCTCGCCCGATAGCGTGTTTGTCCTGGCGCGCGATGGCGATGCGGTCATCGGCGCGTCTACCGGCTTGCCGTTGCTCGACGACAGCGCCGCTTTCCACGCGCCATTTATCGCCGCCGGTATCGACCCGGCCAGCGTGTTTTATTTCGGCGAGTCGGTGTTGTTGCCGGCGTATCGCGGGCAGGGCATCGGCCATGCCTTCTTCGACAGGCGCGAGGCGCATGCTCGCGCATTGGGCCGCTTTACGCTCGCCGCGTTCTGCTCGGTGGAACGTGCAGCGGACGACCCGCGCAAACCTGCCGACTATCGCCCCAACGATGTGTTCTGGCGCAAGCGCGGTTACGCGCCGCAGCCGGGCATGCAGGTGCGGCTGGAGTGGGCGGAGTTGCAACATGGGCAGATCGACCACAGCTTGAGTGTGTGGACGCGCGCGCTGAAACCTTGAGCGTGGTGAAGTCGATTGCGTTGCTGCGCACGTTTTACGTCGCTATAGAGCCGTTAAAGGAAGCTTGCCGATGAATGCTCCGCTCACCATTGCCGTTGCCAAGTATCCGATCGGCAAACCCGTGGATTTCGCTGACTTCGCCGCGCGCATGTCGGCACTGATCGGCGAGGCTGCGGCTGCCGGCGCGCGGGTGGCGGTGCTGCCGGAATATCTGTCGTTGGAGCTGGCTGCCACGTTCGGCACGCAGGTGTCGGCCGGCCTGCCCGAATCGTTTGCGGCCATCCAGGCGCTGCGAACGTCGTGGCTGGAGCTGTTTGCCGGCCTGGCCCGGCAGCACCGGTTGCATCTGATTGCCGGGAGTTTTCTGCTGGATCTGGGCCAGGGCCGCTATCGCAATCGCAGCGACTGGTTCACGCCCGACGGCGGCCACGGCTGGCAGGACAAGCTGCAACTGACCGGGTTTGAAAAAGCCACCGGGCTGATCGAGCCGGGCGATGCGTTGAAGGTGTTCGCGCTGGACGGCGTGCGCGCGGCGATTGCGATCTGCTACGACAGCGAGTTCCCGTTGCCGGTGCGCGCGCAGTACGAAGCCGGCGCGCGCCTGTTGATCGTGCCCAGTTGTACCGACACTGCGGCCGGCGCCACCCGCGTGCGGGTCGGTTGTCTGGCGCGCGCACTGGAAAACCGCATGTTCGTCGCGCAATCGGTCACCGCCGGCGAGGCGCCCTGGAGCCCCGCGCTGGACATCAACACCGGCGAGGCGGCGGTGTTTGCACCGATGGATGTGGGCTTCCCCGCCGACGGCGTGCTGGCGCAAACCGATGCAGACACCGTCTGGGCGTATGCCGCGCTGGACTTCGATGCGTTCGAAGCCAGCCGCGCCCACGCGCAGGTGGCCAACGACCGCGATTGGTCGGGGCAGTTGGCGCCGGAAGTGGCGCGTGCCAAGCTGGCCGCGTTCGATTGACCAAGAACGATTGATTCCCTGCTCGCATCGTACGCAGGCGCGGAGGTTGCAAACGTGGCGGGTGCGCTCAGCACCTGCCGCCGCATGCAGCGACCGCGCAGCTACGTGCTCAGGCCTTCAATCGCCCAACTTCGCAACACCACCCACCAGGTTCCCATGGCCAAGAAAACCCTGATTCCGCACAGCGTCCGGCTGGAGTTCGCACCCGGCGCGCTGGTGCACAGCAATCTGTCCGGCGCGGCGTTTACCGACGATTGGCTGTGGGTGGCCGGCGATGAAGCCTGCGCGGTGGATCGCCTGCGCAAGCTGCAGCCCACCCAGCGCGAGACGCTGCGCTTCGGCGAAGGCCAGAGTTTCCCACTGGCCGAGCTGCTGGATCTTCCAGGGGAGGACGCAGAAGAAGCCGACCTGGAAGGCATGGGCCTGTCGGACGGCTATCTTTGGGTGATCGGCTCGCATGGCTTGAAGCGCAAGAACGCCAAGCCCGGCCGCGACGACGCCGACAACGCCAAACGCCTGACCAAACTCAAGCTCGACGCCAACCGCCGCCTGCTGGCCTGCCTGCCGATCGAGTCCGATGCCGATGGCACCCCGCGCCTGGTGCGCGAGGCGGCCGATGGCCGCCGCGCGCTGCGGCTCAAGGGCGACGCCAAGCACAACCAGCTCACCGAGCTGCTGGCCGACGACGCGCATTTTGGCCCGTTCCTGAAGATTCCCGGCAAGGACAACGGCTTCGATATCGAAGGCATCGTGGCCGACGGCAAGCGCCTGCTGCTTGGCCTACGCGGGCCGGTGCTGCGCGGCTGGTCGGCGCTGCTGGAAATCCAGGTGGAAGCGCATGGCGACCATTTGCGCCTGGCGCCGCTGGACGACGACGGCACGCTGCTGCGCAAGCACTTCCTGCAACTGGGCGGGCTGGGCATCCGCGATCTGCATTATTCCGGCGACGATCTGTATCTGCTGGCCGGCCCCACGATGGTGTTGAACGGCGAGATCCGCCTGTTCAAATGGCCGGACGCACGCACCGTGCTGGCCGCCAACCGCGAGCCGGTGCGCTTTCAGCATGCCTTGCTGGAATCGGCGGTGCTGCCGCATGGCAAGGACAGCGACCGCGCCGAAGCCATCTGCAACCTACCGCCGCAGCTGGCCGGCAAGGTTCCCAGCTGGCTGGTGCTGTACGACGCGCCCGGCCCGGCGCGTAGCGATGGCGAATGCGTGGTGTACGGCGACTTGTTGCGCAATCGCTGAGCCAGGCCGACGCCGGCCGCAGCGTGCAGTGCGCAGCCGGCGGTCGATCTTCAAGGCTCTGATCGCAGCGCAGACGCGAGCGGCTGAAGGCGTTGCGCGGCAAGGGCACGGGCGTGCCGGCACCGCCGTCGATACGCGGCGCGGCGCCGCTGCGGCCCCCGACATCACCGCCGCCGCACCTGGCCGGGCAGGGCCACGCTGCGCAAGGTAAAATCGGCGCACTCCCGTTTCGCCGAGCGTTCCATGACCTGCCGCACCCGCTTTGCTCCCAGCCCCACCGGTTACCTGCACATCGGCGGCGCCCGCACCGCCCTGTATTGCTGGTTGGAGGCGCGCCACCGCGGCGGCGAGTTCGTGCTGCGCATCGAAGACACCGACCGCGAACGCAGCACCCAGGCGGCCATCGACGCCATCCTGGAGGCGATGGACTGGTTGGGCCTGGGTTACGACGAAGGCCCGATCTACCAGACCCAGCGCATCGCCCGCTATCAAGAGGTGGCCGAGCAGCTGCTGGCGCAGGGCAAGGCCTATTACGCCTACGAAAGCCGCGAAGAGCTCGACGCCATGCGTGAGGCCGCGATGGCCAAGCAGGAAAAACCGCGCTACAACGGCGCCGCGCGCGAGCAGCAGCTGCCGTACCGCGACGACCCCAACCGGGTGATCCGCTTCAAGAACCCGGTCGGCGGCACGGTGGTGTTCGACGACCTGATCAAGGGCCGTATCGAGATCGCCAACAGCGAGCTCGACGACATGGTGATCTTCCGCCCGGACGGCTTCCCCACCTACAACTTTGCGGTGGTGGTGGACGATTGGGACATGGGCATCACCGAGGTGATCCGCGGCGACGACCACATCAACAACACTCCGCGCCAGATCAACATCTATGAAGCGCTGGGCGCGCCGGTGCCCAAGTTCGCGCACATGCCGATGATCCTGGACGAGCAGGGCGCCAAGCTGTCCAAGCGCACCGGCGCGGCCGATGTCATGCAGTACAAGGACGCCGGCTACCTGCCGCATGCGCTGATCAATTACCTGGCCCGTCTGGGCTGGTCGCATGGCGACCAGGAGTTGTTCAGCCAGCAGGAGCTGCTGGACCTGTTCGACGTCAAGGACGTCAATTCCAAGGCTGCGCGCCTGGACATGGCCAAGCTCGGTTGGGTCAATCAGCATTATCTGAAGACCGACGACCCGGCCAGCATCGCCCCGCAGCTGGAGTATCAGCTCGCCAAGCTTGGTCTGGACATCGCCGCCGGCCCGGCCGCTGCCGATGTGGTGGTGGCGCTGCGCGAGCGCGTGCAGACGCTGAAGGAAATGGCCGAAAAGGCCGTGGTCTGGTACCAGCCGCTGGAAACCTACGACGAAGCAGCGGTGATCAAGCACCTGAAGCTCGGTGCGGAAGTGCCGCTGGGCAAGGCGCGCGAGATGCTGGCAGCGCTGAGCGAGTGGAGCGTGGAGAGCGTGTCGGCGGCGCTGCACGAGGCCGCCGCGGCGCTGGAACTGGGCATGGGCAAGGTCGCCCAGCCGCTGCGGGTGGCCATCACCGGCACCCAGGTCAGCCCGGACATTTCGCAGACGGTGTACCTGGCCGGCCGCGAGGGTGCCTTGAAACGCATCGATGCGGCACTCATCAAGATTGGAGCGGCCTGACGCCGGAGCCTGTATGACCAAGCACATGCACACCCAACCGCACGACCAGGACCATGCCTGCACGGCCCCGCATCATCACGTGGACGATGCCAACAGCTTCGTGCGCGCGGTGGAGCGCGCCTGCAGCGAGCGCGGCCTGCGGCTGACGCCGATCCGCGCCAACGTCCTGCGGCTGATCGCCGATGCCGGCAAACCGGTCAAGGCGTACGAACTGCTGGACTGGGTGCGCGAAGGCAAGGGCGTGGGCGCCGATGCCCCGCCCACGGTGTACCGCGCGTTGGATTTCTTGATGGCCAATGGCTTTGTGCACAAGCTCGAATCGGTCAACGCCTTCGTCGCCTGTCATCACCCCAACAGCGCCCAGCATTCGGTGCCGTTCCTGATCTGCGACCGTTGCCATAGCGCCGTGGAACTGGAAGACCGCGAGGTGGTGGCGCAACTGGAAGCCCGCGCCAAGGCGCTGGGATTCCAGCCGCAGGCGCAGACGCTGGAAGTGCATGGCCTGTGCGCCAAGTGCGCGGTGGCGGAGTAAGCCCTCGTCAGGTCGCGCAACGCGCGGCTTCGACACGCCCGCGGCGCGATGCCAGGGCTGCAGTGTGCGTAGGGATGCAGTGAGGCGGCGGTAGCGCGCAGCCGGTTGAATGCGGCAGATCATCGGTTCCGATGCCGCCAAGTGGCGGCACCATGCGTGTCGCTGCGTGGTACAGCAACGCGTTGACGGCCCGCAGCGTTCAAGCCAACGGGTCATCGATCATCGGTCAGCGAGCGCTCGCTTTCCCGATGCCCGACCTGCGCGCAACGTCACCGACATTTTTTCAATCCCGCTACGGCGCATGGAGTTCACGCAGCGCTTCCAGGCCGGGTTGAAACAGCGCGTTTGTTGAGCCGGTTCCATGTCTGATCGCGCTGACGGCGCGGTCATTTCAGTGTTGAACCACCACGCAAGCCGATGCACGCATCATGCGCTCGCCTACGCAGGTGATGGTGCGCGCAGCACAAACCGCAAAGGCGCGGATGCAGCGCTTTATGCCGTCTTGCCCGCCTCGCAGCCATACGCCGCCAGAAACATCTCCACCGCGCGTTGCGTGGCGTCGCGCAGATACTCGGGCGACGGATCTTTGAGCGCACCGAACAGGCAGGGCATCAGCGTTTCCGCTTCAAACAGGGCGCCCAGTTGGCGTGCGGCCAACGACGCATCGGTACCCCGCATCAGGCCACGGTCGATCTGCAGTTGCAGAAAGTCGGCGACGCGCTGCATGCCTTCTTCCGGACCGGCATTGAAGAACAGTGCGCCGACTTCCGAGCGGCCGGAGACGCCGATGATGGTCTGCCAGATGGTGATCGAGGAGGGGGCGCACAAGAAGGTGAGGATGTCCTCGCCAAAACGCTGCAAGGCCACGGCAATGGGGCCGCTGCTCTGTGACAGCGCATCCAGCAAGGGGTCGATGTAGCTGTCGGACATGTCTTTGGCAAACGCAACGAACAGCTCTTCCTTGGACGGGAAATAGCCGTACAGCGTGCGCTTGGAGCCGCCGACCCGGGCCGCGATCTGCGACATCGACGCCCCTTCGAAGCCCAGTTCGAGGAATACCTCGCTGGCCGCCTGAATGATGGCGTCGCGCTTTGCTTCGGTTCTGACCCGCATCCCGTCCTCCTGCTAATTCATAAGTATACCAACTGGGTAGAAATGCTTGACGCCCACGGTTGAGCTTATTAGGATACCGAACCGTACCGTTTATATTTTTAATCGCGCGTCTTCGGAGACCTTCTCGTGCGTTCTCAAGCCTCTTACCGCCTGCCGTTGTTTGCTGTTGCCGCCACCGTCCTGCTCAGCGCCTGCGGCAGCCCGCCGGGCGGACCACCGCCAGAAGAGGGCACTCCCGAGATGGCGGTGCTGACCGTCAAGCAGCAGCCAGTGCCGCTGACCACCGCGCTGCCGGGGCGCACCGTGCCGTACCTGATCGCCGAAATTCGGCCGCAGGTAGGCGGCATCGTGCAGTCGCGCCAGTTCACCGAGGGCGGCGACGTCAAGGCCGGGCAGACGCTGTACCAGATCGATCCGGCGACCTACCGCGCCAGTTACGCCAGCGCCCAGGCCACCCTGGCCAAGGCGCAGGCCAATCTGCGCACCGCCAGGCTCAAGGCCGAGCGCTACACCGAGCTGGCGCAGATCAAGGCGATCAGCCAGCAGGAAGGCGACGACACCGACGCGGCGCTAGGCCAGGCCGAGGCTGACGTGGCCGCCGGCAAGGCCAGTGTGGAAACCGCGCGTATCAACCTGGCGTTCGCCCGTCTGGACGCCCCGATCTCCGGCCGCATCGGCCGCTCCAGCGTTACGCCGGGTGCGTTGGTGACCGCCAACCAGGCCACCGCGCTGACCACCATCCAGCAGCTGGACCCGATTTATATCGACGTCACCCAGCCCAGCGTGGCGGTGTTGCGGCTGAAGCAGGCGATGGCGCGCGGCGACCTGGAAAAGGCCGGCGAAGGCGCGGCCAAGGTGTCGCTGCTGCTGGAAGACGGCAGCCGCTATCCGTTACAGGGCCAGCTGGCGTTCTCCGATGTCACCGTGGACCAGAACACCGGCTCGATCACCCTGCGCGCGGTGTTCCCCAACCCCAACGCGGATCTGCTGCCGGGCATGTACGTGCGCGCAGTGCTGCAGGAAGGCGTCAAGCAACAGGGCGTGCTGGTGCCGCAGCAGGCGGTCTCGCGCAATGGTGCCGGCAAGCCGACCGTCTTCGTGGTCGGCGCCGACCACAAGTTGCAGTTACGCGTGCTGGACACCGACCGCGAAGTCGGCGACCAGTGGCTGGTGCGCAGCGGCCTGAAGCCCGGCGAACAGGTGGTGGTCGAAGGCGCTTCGCGTGCGCGCGACGGCATCCAGGTCAAGACCGTGCCATGGCAACCAAAGCGCAGCGACGCTGCGGGCGCGCCATCTGCGCCCAGCACGCCGCGTGCGGCAAATTAAGGCGGATCACACGACATGGCACGCTTTTTCATCGACCGTCCGATTTTCGCGTGGGTGTTGGCCATCATCGTGATGCTGGCCGGCATCCTGTCCATCGCCACCTTGCCGATCGCGCAATACCCCAGCATCGCGCCGCCCGCCGTCGCCATTACCGCCAATTATCCGGGCGCCTCGGCGCAGACGCTGGAAGACACCGTCACCCAGGTCATCGAGCAGAAGATGAAGGGGCTGGACCATCTCAGCTACATGGCCTCCACCAGCGAATCCAGCGGTGCGGTGACCATTACGTTGACCTTCGACAACGGCACCGACCCGGACACTGCGCAGGTGCAGGTGCAAAACAAGTTGTCGCTGGCCACGCCGTTGCTGCCGCAGGAAGTGCAACAGCAGGGTGTGACGGTGACCAAGTCGGCCACCAATTTCCTCAACGTGCTGGCCTTTACCTCCGAAGACGGCAGCATGAGCGACTCGGACCTGTCCGACTACGTGGCAGCCAACGTGCAGGAAACCATCAGCCGCGTCGAAGGCGTGGGCGACACCACGTTGTTCGGTTCGCAATACGCCATGCGCGTCTGGTTGGACCCGGACAAGCTGAGTAATTTCAATCTCACCCCGGTGGATGTGCGCACTGCCATCCAGGCGCAGAACGCACAGGTGTCGGCCGGCCAGCTCGGCGCGTTGCCGGCGGTGGCTAACCAGCAACTCAATGCGACCATCACTGCGCAGACCCGGCTCAAGACCGCCGAGCAATTCGAAAACATCTTGCTGCGCACGCAGGCTGATGGCGCGCAGGTGCGGCTGCGCGATGTGGCACGTATCGAACTGGGTAGCGAAAGCTACAACACGGTAGGCCGTTATAACGGCAAGCCGGCCGCGGGTCTGGCGATCAAGCTGGCCACCGGTGCGAATGCATTGGATACGGTGCGCGCCATCGACAAAAGCCTGGAAGAACAGGAGAAATTCTTCCCGCCGGGCATGAAGGTGCAAAAGCCGTACGACACCACGCCGTTCGTGCGCATCTCCATCGAGCAGGTGGTGCGCACCTTGATCGAAGCGGTAGTGCTGGTGTTCCTGGTGATGTATCTGTTCTTGCAGAACTTCCGTGCCACCTTGATTCCGACCATTGCGGTGCCGGTGGTGTTGCTGGGTACCTTCGGCGTGCTCGCCGTCTTCGGTTTCACCATCAATACGCTGACCATGTTCGCGATGGTGCTGGCGATCGGCCTGCTGGTGGACGATGCCATCGTGGTGGTGGAAAACGTCGAGCGCGTGATGGGTGAGGAGCAGTTGTCGCCCAAGGACGCCACACGCAAATCGATGGACCAGATTTCCGGTGCGCTGGTCGGTGTTGCGCTGGTGCTGGCGGCGGTGTTCGTGCCGATGGCGTTCTTCGGCGGTTCCACCGGGGTGATCTACCGCCAGTTCTCGATCACGATTGTCTCGGCGATGACCTTGTCGGTGCTGGTGGCGATGATCCTGACCCCGGCCTTGTGCGCCACCTTGCTCAAGCCGGTGCACAAAGGTCATGGCATGGCCACTACCGGTTTCTTCGGCTGGTTCAACCGCGTATTCGATCGCGGCAATCACCGCTATCAGGGCGTGGTGCGGCACATGCTGGGCAAGGGCTGGCGTTACATGCTGGCCTATGCAGTGTTGCTGGCGCTGGTGGTGTTCGGTTTCATGAAGTTGCCGGTGGGCTTTTTGCCGGACGAGGACCAGGGCACGTTGTTCGTGCTGGTGCAGTTGCCGCCCGGTGCTACCGATACGCGGACCAACGAGGTGCTCAAACAGGTGGAGCATCACTTCCTGGTCGATCAGAAGGATTCGGTGTCAGGCGTGTTTGCGGTGTCCGGCTTCAGCTTTGCCGGCACCGGGCAGAACGTGGGGTTTGCCTTCATCAAACTGCGTCCGTGGGACGAGCGTACCGGCAAGGGCCAGAGCGTCACCGACGTGGCCGGCAAGGCTGGCGCTTTCTTCGCCAGCATCCGCGATGCCAGGGTGTTTGCGTTTGCGCCGCCGGCGGTATCGGAGTTGGGCAATGCCACCGGCTTCGATCTGATGCTGCAGGACCGCGCAAATCTGGGCCATGACGCCTTGATGCAAGCGCGCAATCAGTTGCTGGCCGAGCTGTCGCAGGACAAGCGCCTGGTGGCGGTGCGCCCGAACGGGCAGGAAGACACGCCCGAGTTCAAGCTGGAGATCGACCCGCACCGTGCGCAGGCGATGGGGGTGTCGATCGCCGACATCAACAACACCTTCGCCAGTGCGTGGGGCAGCGTGTACGTCAACGACTTCATCGACAAGGGACGCGTCAAGAAGGTGATGCTGCAGGCCGACGCGCCTTACCGCATGAACCCGCAGGACGTCGACCGCTGGTTCGTGCGCAACAGCGCCGGCACCATGGTGCCGTTCAATGCCTTCGCAACCGCCAGCTGGCAATCGGGCTCGCCGCGGCTGGAGCGTTACAACAGCGTGCCCTCGGTGGAGATCCTGGGCATGGCGCTGCCCGGCGCGGCGTCCAGTGGCGAAGCGATGCAGATCGTGGAAGCGGCGGCGGCCAAATTGCCGCCGGGCATCGGCTTTGAGTGGACCGGATTGTCGCGGCAGGAAAAATCCTCCACCGGCCAGACCGGCCTGTTGTACGGCCTGTCGATCCTGATCGTGTTCCTGTGTCTGGCCGCGTTGTACGAAAGCTGGGCGATTCCGTTCTCGGTGATTCTGGTGGTGCCGCTGGGCGTGTTCGGCACGCTGCTGGGCGCGATACTCACCTGGAAAATGAATGACGTGTACTTCCAGGTGGGGTTGTTGACCACCATTGGCCTGGCATCGAAAAACGCGATCCTGATCGTGGAGTTTGCCAAGGAGCTGCACGAGAGCGGCAAGAGCCTGATCGAGTCGGCGCTGGAAGCGGCGCGCATGCGTTTGCGGCCGATCCTGATGACATCGCTGGCCTTCATTCTGGGCGTGGTGCCGTTGGTGCTCGGCAGCGGTGCCGGTGCCGGCGCGCAGCATGCGCTGGGCACGGCGGTGATCGGCGGCATGTTGTCCGGCACGGTGCTGGCGATCTTTTTCGTACCACTGTTCTTCGTGCTGGTCAGCGGGTTATTCAAGCGCCGCGCGCAACCTGCCACGCCCGCTACTCCGCAACCGACAGGACACTGACATGACACCGATTCGCATGACACTTGCCGCGATCGCGGTGGCCAGCGTGCTGTCTGGTTGCACCATGATGCCGCGCTACTCCCGCCCAGACGCGCCGGTGCCGGACCACTTCGCCGGTGCCGGTTCCACCACAACGCCCGATGCCGCCGAAACCGAACAGGCGCGCAACGTGGCCGATATCGGCTGGCGCGAGGTCTTTACCGACCCCGCGTTACAGCAGGTGATCGCGCTGGCGTTGCAAAACAACCGCGACCTGCGTGTGGCCGCACTCAATATCGAAGTGGCGCGTGCGCAATACCGGGTGCAGCGCGCTGCATTGGTGCCGGCCATCGATGGCACCGGTACTTCCAACAATGCGCGCACGCCGTCCGAACTGGCCATCCCCGGGCAGCCGGCAGTGTTCCGCACCTACAGCGGTAACGTCGGCATCAGCGCCTACGAACTGGATCTGTTCGGGCGCGTGCGCAGCCTCAAGGAGCAGGCGCTGCAACAATTTCTGTCCACCGCCGAAGCGCGCCGCAGCACGCATATCAGCCTGGTCGCCGAAGTCGCCACCGCCTATCTGACCCTGGCCGCCGATCAGGCATCGCTGCAGCTGGCGCAGTCCACCTTGAGCAGCCAAAGCGATAGCTATCGCCTGCAGCAACGCAGTTTTGAGCTGGGTGTGGCCTCGCAGCTCACCTTGCGTCAGGCACAAACCACGGTGGAAACCGCACGCGTGGATGTGGAGCGCTATACCGCGCAGGTGGCGCAGGATCGCAATGCTCTGGTGCTGCTGGTCGGCACGCAGTTGCCGGAATCCTTGTTGCCGCGCGCGTTACCCGATGGTGCCAGTGTGGACGGCAACGTGCTGGCCAGCGTGCCGGCCGGGGTGTCCTCGCAGTTGCTGCAACGTCGCCCGGACATCCTGGAGGCCGAGCGCAACCTGCGCGCGGCCAATGCCAACATCGGTGCAGCGCGTGCGGCGTTTTTCCCCAGCATCAGCCTCACCGGCTCGCTGGGCTCGTCCAGCAGCAGCCTATCGAACCTGTTCGACTCGGGCACGCGCGCCTGGAGCTTCGTGCCGACGCTGACCTTGCCGATCTTCAACGCCGGGCGCAATCGCGCCAATCTGGACATGGCCAAGGCCAATCGCGATATCGAAGTTGCTCGCTACGAAAAATCCATCCAGAGCGCGTTCCGCGAAGTG
Organism: Xanthomonas sp. AC360; assembly: GCF_979258225.1. Lineage (NCBI taxonomy): Bacteria > Pseudomonadati > Pseudomonadota > Gammaproteobacteria > Lysobacterales > Lysobacteraceae > Xanthomonas > Xanthomonas sp. AC360. Next base: position 4,745,960 of record NZ_OZ409846.1, on the reverse strand, counting down.
TCCGACGCGCTTGCGCAACGCGACACGCTGGGCCGGCAATTGCAGGCCCAGCAGGCATTGGTCGACGCAACTGCCGATAGCTATCGGTTGTCGCAGGCGCGTTTTGAGCGCGGTATCGACAGCTATCTGCAGGCGCTGGACGCGCAGCGCTCGCTGTACAGCGCACAGCAGACCTTGATCGGCACGCAGTTGTCGCGCTTCACCAATCTGGTGACGTTCTACAAGGCGATGGGCGGCGGCTGGTTACAGACCGCAGAACCGGAGATGGCCAGCGTCGCGACAGCGCAGCCCCGTGGGTGACGCAAGTCTGGCCGGTGATACGCCGCCACGTGCGCGTTCGCTACCCGGCAAACGTGGCGCGATCCTGGCGGCGGCGCGTGCGCTGTTTCAACAAGACGGCTTCGACCGCACCAGCATGGACAGCATTGCCCGCCATGCGCTGGTGTCCAAGGCCACGGTGTACGCGTATTTCGCTTCCAAGGAGGTGTTGTTCCGCACCACGCTCGAAGCGTTGGCGCATGCCCCGCGCAGTCATTGGGACGTGCTGCTGCAGGCGCGTGGTCCCTTGGATCAGCGCCTGATTGCCGTTGCCAATGCGCTACTAAACGTTGCAAGCCGCAGTGCGCCGGACGATGCCGCCTACGGGCTGGTGCGACCGCCGCTCGTGCCCAGCCAGATGCGCGAGGAGATGTGGATGCTGTGCTTCGAGCGCTACGACCGCATGATGCGCACGCTGTTGGCGCGTGAGGTGGACAAAGCTGCGTTGGCGATCGACAACCTGCCGGACGCATCGGTGCATTTCTTCGGGCTGATGACCGGGCTGCCGGCCAATGCGGCAGCACGCGAGACGGCATCGCATGACCGCGCCTTACAGCAGGCGGCCTATGTCAGCGGCGCGGTGGCGCTGTTCTTGCGTGCCTATCGTCCGCTGGCGGCACACCCGGCGGTGGCACATAAACGCGAGACACCCAGCGGGTTCTAGCGGCGATCCCGCGTAGCAGCGTGTCTACGCGCGATGGGCGGTTGCGGGAGGGCTCCCTCACGCGCAGGCACGCGCCTACGAAACGTGCTTATTCGCGCGTCAGACCTTGCCGTAGCGCATCGATCACCACGCGCAGTGCGGCGGAGGATTGGCGACGGCTGGGGTAGTAGGCGTAATAGCCCTCGAATGGTTCGCACCAGTCCTCCAGCACGCGGCGCAGCTGGCCGGCGGCGATGTGCTCCAGCACCATGGATTCCGGCAGATACGCGATACCCGCGCCGGCCAATGCGGCGCGCAACATCGCACTGCTGCTGTTGAAGGTCCATTGCCCGTCCACGCGCACCTTGACCTCGCGCCCGGCGTTGTCGAACTCCCAGGCCAGCAACCCACCGTGGGTGGGCAGGCGTAGGCCGATGCAGTTGTGCTGCGCCAGATCGGCCGGTACGGCCGGGATGGTGTGATGCACGAAGTAGCCCGGCACCGCGACCACCGCCATGCGCTGCGGCGGGCTGATCGGCACTGCAATCATGTCCTTGGCCACCTGGTCGCCCAAGCGGATGCCGATGTCGTAGCGCTCGGCCACGATATCGGCCAGACCGTAATCCACGGTGACTTCGATCCTGAGGTCCGGATAGTCGGGCAACACTTTGGAAAGCGCCGGCCACACGTAGGCATCGGCGGCGTGGCCGGCGCTGGTGATGCGGATGGTGCCGGCCGGCTTGTCGCGGAAGTCGGTCAGCGCAGACAGCTCGTCGTCGATCTCCTGCAGCCGCGGCGCCACCGTTTCGAACAGGCGCGCACCGGCTTCGGTCATTGAGACGCTACGCGTGGTGCGGGTCAGCAAGCGGATGCCCAAGCGCGTTTCCAGGGCACGCACGGTATGGCTCAACGCCGATTGCGAGACGCCCAGTTGCGCGGCAGCGCGGGTGAAGCTGCCTTCGCGCGCCACCGTGACGAAGACCTGCAGGTCGTTGAGGTTTTCCCGAGCCATTGCAGCCAGTGCCCGCTCCAGGCATGCGATTCATGCGGCCAGCATCATGCGCGATGGCGTGTGATGGCCTCAATGTCGTGGCGGCCCGCAGCGCAGGCGCATTGATGCGCTGCGTTTCTAGCTGCATGCAGATTTGCAGGGGGAGTGCAGGCGCGCATGCGCGCTACAGTGCAGGCAACCGGATGCGGAGCAGGGCGATGCTCTGCTGCCGACTGCCCTACCGATGCGGTTGCTGCTCGATCGCGCAGCAGCTGCTGATTCGCTTCGATCCGAGACGCGCCCTGCGCGCCGCCCGGCGAGCGACCGCTACGTTGTTTCACTACGTTCAAGGAGTACTGCAATGAATCTGTTCGCAACTGCAATGTCGTTGTCGATGATGGCCGCTACCACCGCTCCGGGGGGCGAGGGGCAGGGTGGCGAGGAGCATGCGGGGCAGACGCAGGCACCGATCAAGGTAAGCCGTGCCGGCGGCGCGGCGTCGGCCGTGGGGCCGGCCGATTACTTCACCGGCAAGGTGCGTATCGATGCGCCGTTTCAGGCCGATGCGCCGGCACGCGTGGGCGGCGCCACGGTGACCTTCGAGCCGGGCGCGCGCACTGCATGGCATACCCATCCGCTGGGGCAGGCGCTCATCGTCACCGCCGGTGCGGGGCGGGTGCAGGAATGGGGCAAGCCGGCGCAGGAGATTCGCCCCGGCGACATCGTGTGGATTCCGCCGGGCGTCAAGCATTGGCACGGCGCAAACGCGACGGTGGCGATGTCGCACATTGCCATCGCAGAATCGGTGGATGGCTCGCCGGTGACCTGGCTCGAGCAGGTGACAGAGGCGCAGTACAAGGCCGATTGATTAAGCAGTCAGGCTGCTGTGGTGGGTCTGCCGTTTTCGACGGCACCTACTCACTGCTTCAGCATCGCTTCGTGGGCGGCGCAGATGTCGCGCACAGCGCGATGTCCGCGTGCAGACGGCTGCAGTGAGGTCAGGCCAGCAGTCTCACGCCGCTTCCGTCGCGTCGGGCGCGCTTGCGCGTAAGCGTTGTGCATCGCGCGCGGGCGGCTCGCCCAGAATGCGCGCGTAGTCGCGGCTGAATTGCGATGCGCTTTCATAGCCGACCCGAAACCCCGCATCGGCGGCGGTGAGCGCGTCGGCCACCATCAGCCGGCGCGCCTCGTGCACGCGCAGATGCGAGCGGTACTCCAGCGGTGTCATCGAGGTCACCGTCTTGAAGTGTGCATGGAAGGTGGAGCGGCTCATCGCCGACAGATCGGCGATCTGTTCGATGCTGAAACGCTGGGCGTAGTGCTCGCGCAACCACACGATGGCCTTGGAAATCTGGTTGAGGCGGCTATCGGCAATCGCCATCTGGCGCACTACCGCATTGGCGGGGTCTGCCATCAGGCGATACAGCAGTTCGCGCGTCACCAGCGGTGCCAGCGCGGCGATCTCCTGCGGTCGGTCGAGCAGGCCTGCCAGCCGCACCGCGGTGTCGTACAGCTGCGGTGTGCTGCGGTTGAGCAACAGACCGGCGGCTGTGGCATCGCGCTGCGGCTCGGCAAGTTCCGCATGGTGGATGGCCAGCTCGCTGAGCACGGCGGTGTCCAGGTCCAGGCAGAAGCACAAGTACGGGTGCGTGGCGCTGGCCTCGATCACCGAACCGACGATGGGCAGATCGACCGACGCCACCAGGTACATCTGCGGATGATAGTGATAGGCCTGCGCGCCCAGCATCGCGCGCTTGCGGCCCTGCGCCACCAGGCACAGCATCGGTGTGTAGACAGTGGGGATGGTGTCGGTGGCGACGGCGCTGCGCATCACATGCAGCCCGGCGATCGGCGTGGCGTGCATGCCGTCGGCCGGCGCGTGGCGCAGCAGGATGTCGGTCAGGTCGGCGGTGGCGGATGGCATGCGGAACGCTCGTGCGCTGGCGCTGTGCGGCACAGCCGCGGTAGCGCGATCCTACAAGGGACGCCGTGGTGCGCCCATCAATGGCAGACTCGACAATGCCGCGGATGCTTGCGCGTGGCGGTGAGGCCGCAGCCATCAAGCCGCTGCCGCTGATCGATCACTCACGCACATTCCGTATTCTTGCGACCTGTCTACGGTGCCCCGATCGTCATGCCTGCAAAACCCCGATCCCTAGCTGCTCCCTCCACCCCTGCCGACTGGAAGGCGATCGAGCAGGCGGCAACCGCCGAGCTTGCCCGGCGCACGCAGCTGGCGCACCAGCAGATCATCGGCCTGTTGCGCACGCACGGACATCTACTCAGCGACGCCCAGCGCCGCGCGCTTGGCAAACGCCTGCAGCGCCGCGGGAAATAAGGCGTTCGCACCGCCGGCACCCTGGCCGCGTTGCGCACACAGTTGGCCTAAGTCTGCAGACGGAAAACGTAGCGTGCGGCATGCGCGTAACGCTCCGTAGCGCCCCAACGCCACGCGGCTGCGCGGCTGCGCGGCATCGCGGCCAAGGGGCAGAGGCCGCGCAGCGGCGGGGCGCTGGATCAGACCTCGGCGATCATCGCCGCGCTGGACGACGACGCACACGATCTTTAGCAGGCCGTCATGCCGGCGCTCATGCGCCCGAGGTCGATTCCCATGGCGGTGTTTGGCCGAAGTGTTCGAGCAGGAACTCCACGAACGCACGCACCCGCGGCGGCTGCAGCTGACGGGCGGGCATCACGGCGCTGATCTGCGAGGTGGGAGGCGGGTAATCGGTCATCACTTCGACCAGCCGGCCGGCGCGCAGATCGTCGGCGATATGCCAGTACGAATACATCCCGATGCCTTGCCCGGCGAGCACCGCATCGCGCACCAGTTCGCCGAAGTTGCTCTCGAAGCGGCTCTGCATGCGCACCCGTACCTCGCCGCCTTCCGGTGTCTGCAGGGTCCACAGGTCCTGGCGGCCAGTGCGGCCCATCAGCAGCACGCCTGGATGCTGCATCAATTCTTCGGGAGTGCGCGGTGTGCCGTGCTGCTGCAGATACGCAGGCGAGGCGGCCAACGTGCGGCGGTTGTCGGCGATGCGCCTGGCCACCAGGCCGGAGTCGTCCAGCGCGCCGATGCGAATGGCCAGGTCGAAGCCCTGCTGGACCAGGTCCACCAGGTCGTCGCTCAGGTGCGCGCTGATGCGCAGGCGCGGGTGGCGGGCCTGGAAGGCGGGCAGCAGCGGGGAAATGTACTGACGCCCGAACGAGGCCGACAGCGTGACCCGCAAGGTACCGCCGACATCGTGGGCGCTCTCGCGCAGGTCGTCGGCCAGCGCTTCCAGGTCGTCCACCAGCACTCGGCCGCGCGCCGCCAGTTGCTGCCCTTCCGGTGTGGGATGCAGGCGGCGGGTGGTCCGGTGCAGCAGGCGCACGCCGAGGTCGCGTTCCAGCCGCTTCAGGCGCTGGCTGGCGACCGCCACCGACAGGTCCAGAGTGTTGGCTGCGGCGGTGATCGAGCCCAGGTCCAGCACGCGCAGGAACAGCGCGATATCACCGAGACGGTCCATACATTATCAACGTGGCATTGAAAGTGAATCAGCATAACAAGGCTTCTTGAAGAGGATCGCGCGGCGCAGGCTGTGCGCAGTCCTCCAGGGTTTCTGTCATGTCCTCTGCTGCTGCGTCCCGTCTGCCGCCAGCCCTGCTGGCGTTGACCATCGGTGCCTTTGGCATCGGAACAACCGAATTCGTCATCATGGGCCTGTTGCAGCAGGTCGCCACCGACCTGGACGTTTCGCTCACCGCGGCCGGCCTGTTGATCAGCGGCTATGCGCTGGGCGTGAGCATCGGCGCGCCGGTGCTCACGTTGCTCAGCGCTCGCTGGCCGCGCAAGGCCGTGCTGGTGAGCCTGATGGTCGTCTTCACCCTCGGCAATCTCGCCTGTGCCCTGGCGCCGGATTACGCCAGCCTGATGGTCGCGCGGGTGCTGACCTCGCTGGCGCATGGCACGTTCTTCGGCGTCGGCGCGGTGGTGGCCAGCCTCTCTGGTGCCGCCCGAGCGGCGTGCCTCGGCCATCTCGTTGATGTTTGCCGGCCTCACCGTGGCCACCCTGCTGGGCGTGCCGGCCGGTGCATGGCTGGGCCTGCAACTGGGCTGGCGGGCCACCTTCTGGGCGGTGACGGTGATCGGGGTGCTGGCCACGGCTGCGGTGGCGCTGTGGGTGCCGGCCGCCGCAGGTGCGGCCGCGCCGGTGTCATGGCGACAGGAAGTGGCGGTGTTGCGGCGCGGGCAGGTGTTGCTGGCGCTGGCGATGACGGTGCTGGGCTATGCCGGCGTGTTCGCGGTGTTCACCTACATCCAGCCGCTGCTGGTGCAGGTGACCGGGTTCGCGCAGGCGGCGGTGTCGCCGGTCTTGCTGGTCTTCGGTGTCGGCATGATCGTGGGCAATCTGCTGGGCGGGCGCCTTGCCGACCGGCGCGCCACTGCCGCGTTGCTGGGCACATTGGCCACGCTGGTGGCGGTGCTCGCTACGATGGGTCTGGCCCTGCACAACAAGACCGCGATGGTGGGGGTTGTCGGGCTGCTGGGCGTGGCCGCCTTCGCCACCGTGGCGCCGCTGCAATTGCGTGTGCTCGAACATGCACGCGGTGCCGGCCAGAACCTGGCCTCCAGTCTCAATATCGCCGCATTCAACCTGGGCAATGCCCTGGGCGCCTGGCTGGGCGGTGTGGCGATCGCTACGCACGCCGGCCTGGTCGCTACCCCGTGGGTCGCCGCGCTGTTGAGCGCCGTTGGCCTGGTCATCGCGTTGTGGAGCGTGCAGCTGCAACGCCGTCGCACCGCTGCGCCGGACGCATGCGCGCAGGTGGGTTGATTCGATTCTTCAGGCGTAGCGCGCAGACCGCGTAACCGCAGACGTGCGCGATAGGTGCGTGTGATCGGTGAGCAGAGCGTCGTGCCTGGCACCGCGTGGTGTCGGATCGACCGGCCCTGCGCGCGGGTTTTCTTTCGGTTCCAAGGAGCATTGCAATGGACACACGTTTTCTCGGCCGTTCCGGCTTCAAGGTGCCGGTGCTCGGTCTGGGCACCGGTACCTTCGGCGGCAAGGGGCCGCTGTTTTCTGCGTGGGGCGATACCGATGTGGCACAGGCGCGGCGCATGATCGATCTGTGCCTTGAGGCGGGCCTGAACCTGTTCGACACCGCTGATGTGTATTCCGACGGCGCCTCTGAAGAGATTCTTGGCCAGGCGCTGCAGGGCCGCCGCGATCAGGTGATTGTCTCGACCAAGACTGGTTTGCGCCTGGGCGATGGGCCCAACGATGCCGGTGCATCGCGCTTCCGTTTGCTGCGTGCGGTGGATGCGTCGCTGCGCCGTTTGCGCACCGACTACATCGACCTGCTGCAACTGCATGCATTCGATGCGATGACGCCGGTGGAAGAAACCCTCTCCACGCTCGATGAGTTGGTGCGCGTAGGCAAGGTGCGTTATCTGGGCGCCTCCAATTACGCCGGTTGGCAGCTGATGAAATCGTTGGCCGTGGCCGACGCTCAGGGCTGGAGCCGCTTCGTTGCCAACCAGACCTATTACTCGCTGGCCGGGCGCGACTACGAATGGGAGTTGATGCCGCTCGGCATCGACCAGGGCATCGGCGCAGTGGTGTGGAGCCCGCTTGGCTGGGGCCGGCTGACCGGCAAGCTGCGTCGCGGCCAACCGCTGCCGGACAACAGCCGCCTGCATGCCACCGCCACCGCCGGCCCGGCGATCGACGATGCACGCCTGTTCGATATCGTCGATGTACTTGACGGCATTGCCGCAGACACCGGCCGCAGCGTGCCGCAGATCGCCATCAACTGGCTGCTGCAACGGCCCACCGTGAGCACGGTGCTGATCGGTGCGCGCGACGAAGCACAGCTGCGGCAGAACCTGGGGGCGGTGGGTTGGCAACTCACGCCCGAGCAGCGCACGCGCCTGGATGCAGTGAGTGCGGTGGAGCCGCCTTATCCGTATTACCCGTACTGGCGTGGCCACTTTGCCGAACGCAACCCGCTGCCGGTGTAACGCGGGCTGCGCCATCGCGCCACGCTGCCGCCCGCTGGCGACAGCGTGGCGTGCATCACCGTGGCCGCATCACAACGGCCGTGCCGCGCGCGGAATCACCTCAGGCTTGATCGCGCCCACGCCCTTGCTGCCCTGCAATTGTGCGCAGTTGTCCAATGCAGCTGCTACCGAGTCGTAGCCGATCATCGCGCTGCCATCGATGGCCGAGGCATAGATCACCTTGCCGCCCGTGCGCGTTGCCAAGGCCCGCGCGATGGCAGGCGTGGTGTCGAACAACTTGATCGAGGCGCCCAACAATGCCAGCTGGCCGCTCCGCGTTTCCAGCGCTGCTGCGATAGTTGCCGGTTGTTCTGCACCTGCGGTGCGTGCGTGACCCGTGCTGTCGAGATAGATCGCGTAGCGATCGAAGCGTGCAATTGGCGTATCCGCGCTGGTTTGCGCGTTCTGCAGCGGCTGCGTGCTTGCAGTGGCGCGCGCAGCGTCGGCAACCCGCACCACCGCGCCAGGAATCAAGCGGAAACTGGCATGGCCCACCACAATGGTTTGCCCGGTCGCCGCAGCGCGCAGGCGTGCACGCTCGTTCACTTGTGCCGACGCGGGCGCGCAAATGCTGGCTGCAACAATACCGAGTAGGGCAATCAGAGCTGTCTTCATGTCAGTGGCCCACCACGCGCATTTCGAATTCCTTCAATTGTTGCTTGCCGTTGTCGGCGAGCATGTCGGCCACCTCCAGGGTCCAGCGCCCGGCAGAGGGCTCGTCCAGGAAGGCATTGCTTGACGTGAGGAACACCACCACGCCTTCGTCGCTCTTGTCGAGCGTGGAAAATGGCGTCATCACGGTGCTGCGGGTGCCGCTGGGCGACACCAGCACTACGCGCAGGTTGCGCGGGTCCTTATGCGTGCCCAGGAAGTACAGCTGCACGCCTTCCACCTTGAAGGATTGGCTGATGTCGATCGCCAGTTTTGCGGGTGAGCCGGCACCGCCGATGGTGCTGCTTTTGCCGTCGTAGACCTTCCACTCGGTGTCTTGCATCGCCGGCAGAGAGGTGAAATGCACGGCGCGTTCCACTGCTGCTGCCGCATCCACCAGGCCGAATCCGTACCAGTTGCTGAAACGGTGGCCGGCCGCGTTGGTGATCCAGCCAGGCTCGATCACACTGCCGTTGTAGAGCACCTTGGGTTGTTGTGGATCGACCTGCACTGCGGTGGTCGCCAGGAGGTACTTGACGTCGCGCAGCGTCAGTTGCGGGTTGGCGCTCAGCATCAAGGCGGCAACGCCTGCGACGGTGGGTGCGGAGGCCGAGGTGCCGTTCATGCGTGCGGTGTAATTGCACGATGCATCGATCTTGGATTTGCTGGTATCCAAGGCATTCTGCATCGCGCGTGTGCGGTCGCGATTGTTGCCGGCGCTGCAACCGCTCAAATCGGTAGTGACGATCGCAGGCGAGAAGAAGGGTTGCGGACCCTGCGCATTGACGATGCCGTAGAGCTCCTTGAAGGTCTCCGGATGCGGGTCGAAGCGACGCTGAAAGCCATACTCGCCAGAGAGTCCGGACACCCACAATGCAGACCCGGGAGAGGAGTAACTGGCACGCACGCCGTTGGCATTGACTGCACCGACCACGATCATGGTCGTCAGGCTGTTGATGTTGTCGATGTTGGCGCTGCTGCAGGCAACGCCAAGCTGCCGGGTCTGATCGCTGCAGCGATCGATCAGCTTGCCCTGTGCATCCGTATCGATCAGCGTATTGAACGAGTTGCCCGACGATTTGACGTAGATGCCACCCTTGCCGCCTCGCTGGGCCCGCATCAGCTTTTCCAGGGAGCGTTGTTCGTCGAGGTCGCTATATTGATAGACCGCGGCCGAGACCCCGAAGCTGTTGTTGTAGACATCCATGACCTGCGCTTCGGGCCCGTCGCCCCAGGAGTAGCGGTTGTTGACGTACTGGGTACTGCCATCAGTGGTGTCACCGGCGTTGAAGCCGGCCAGCTTGGCTTCTGGAGCAACGCCGCGCCCGCCGATGCCGTTCCAACCCCGCGCAGTGATGATGCCTGCCACTGCGGTGCCGTGATCGCCATCGATGTCATCCGCACGCGGCGTAGGGTCGTTGGAACCGTTCAAGAAATTGTGCGAACCGTTGGGCAGGATGTTGTCGACCAGGTCCGGATGCGCAATCTCCAGGCCGTTATCGATCACCGCCACATTGACGCCCGCACCGCGGATACCCTGCGCGTGCAGGATCTCCACGTCCAGGTCCACGCCGGGCAGCGGGCGTCCATCGCCGAACACCGGCTGGCCTTGATTGAGCAGATGCCATTGGTAGCGGAACAGCGGGTCGTCGCCTTGCGTTTTCGGCCTGGCCGCTGCCTGTGCTGCGTTCTGCGCGACAACCTCATCTGCAGTGGCAGCACCGCTGCACAGGCACAGTGCCAGCAGTAGCGCAGACGGCAGCGCACAGCGCCGCGAAGAAAAAATCATCATGACGTCTCATCAGTAAAGGGGAACTGCGGAGATGGCGCCGGTGACAGCACGCCGGTGAGAAGGGGCGCAGGTGTCTGCCTGCGCCGTGGAAACTCACATCGGTTGCATGATCGCCTGCGTCACTACCAGCGATGCCTGCGCAATACCGCGACTGGCCTGCAGCTGGGTCGCTGCGCGTTGTGCCTGCTCGATCGAGGCATAGGCGATCACCGCATCACCATTCACCTGGGAGGCGTAGACGATGTTGCCGCCGGTCCCTCTGGCCGCCGTGGTCGCTGTGGCAGGTGTGGTGCCGGTCAGCTTCACCTGCGGCCTGACCAGCACCACCCGGTCGGTCCGCTCGTTCACTGCGGCAGCGAGCGTGTGCGTGGACGCGCCGGGTTGATTGCGCGCCGCGCCGGCAGGTGGATCAAGCACCACCAGGAAGCTGCCGATGCGTGCGATCACCTTGCTGCCCGGCGGCGGCGCGGCAGATCCCGCAGGCGCAACGCTGCCAGGCCCCACTCTCCGCTTGGCACCGACAGCGGATGTCTTCTGCTCGATGACCGTGGCAGTCAACATGCGGAACGTGTCGGTTCCGGAGCGGAAGCGTGTACCGGTAGCCGCCGCCAGCAGGGCCTGTGGATCGGTCGATTGCGCTGCATGCGCAACGCCGCTTGCAACGCTGCAGCCCATCAACAAGGAAACAATAAGCGCGATCTTCATGTCAGTGCCCCACGATGCGAAGGTTGAAGGACTTGAGCGCGGCGGTCTTGGTGGGTTCGCTCATGTCGGTGACTTCCAGTGTCCAGGTGCCGAGCGAGGACTCGTCCAGAAACGCATTGCTGGAGGTGAGGTCGATGTAGAAGCCGGTCTTGGCATAGGCCGCAGGGTCCAGGACCGAGAACGGCGTGGCCACCACGCTGCGGGTGCCGCTGGGCGAGATGAGCACCACGCGCAGATTGCTCGGCGTCAGATGCGCAGACCGCAACGACAACTGCACTGCTTCGATCTTCATCGCCTGGGTGATGCGGATGCGCAGCGTGCCCGGCCGTGCCGGCCCGCCGATTTGGCTGGGCGGATTGGTGGACGCGACCCATTGCGTATCGCGCATGGGTGGCAGTGGCGTGAAGTAGCTCGCCTTGTAGACGGCTGCCGCGCCATCGGCCAAGCCGAACCCGTACCAATTGCTGAAGCGGTGTCCGGCGGCATTGGTGATCCAGCCCGGGTCGATCACGCTGCCCTGGTAGACCGCACGCGGCTGCCAGGGGTCGATCTGGCGTGCAGTGGTGGCCAGGATGTACTTGACATCGCGTGCGCTCAGTCTGGGGTTGGCACTCAATATCAGCGCCGCGACGCCGGAAACGGTAGGAGCCGCTGCGGAAGTACCGTTCATGATGGCGTTGTAGTTGCACGATCCCTCGATCTTGGAGGCACTGGTGTCCAAGGCATTGATGGGTGTGAGGCCGTCGAAGTTGGAACCTGCAGAGCAACCGCTCAGGTCGGTGGTGACAATCGCCGGGTCGTAAATAGTCCGAAGGTCGATGTCTGGAGCGAACTTGCGCTGATATCCGTATTCGCCGCCAATTCCGGAGATCCAGAGCGCTGAGCCGGGCGTGGAGTACGACGAACGCACTCCCTTCGCGTTAACGCTGCCGACCACGATGGTGCCAACCAGACTGTTGATCGCCTCGATGTTGTTCAGCGTACAACCGACATTCAATGCGCGTGTCGTGTCAGGGCACAGATCGATGGTATTGCCTTCCGCATCGTCGATCAGGAAATCTTGGAAGTTGTTGCCTGACGACTTGACGTAGATGCCGCCAAGACCGCTGCGGGTCGAGCGCATCAATGTTTCCCAGGAGCGTTGCTCTGCCCGAGTAAAATCGAGGTAGAACGCTGCATTCGTTCCCCAGCTGTTGTTGAATACATCGATATTGCGCCCCTCCGGTCCCTCACCCCATGCGTAAAGGACGGCTGCGTAGTTTCTTGACGAATCGCGTGCCAGGAAGTCGAATCCTGCCAGCAGCACGTCCGGCGCCACCCCGCGCCCGCCGCGGCCGTTCCAGCCGACCGCGCCGATGATGCCGGCCACGGAGGTACCGTGGCCGCTACCCGGATCGATCGGCGTGGGGTCGTGCGAGCCGTCGCCAAAGTTGTAGGACCCGTTGGGCAGAATGTTTTCGGACATGTCTTCATGCGCCAATTCCAGTCCGTCATCCACCACACCGACGCGTACGCCACGGCCGCGGATGTTCAGCGAATGCAGGATGTCCACATCCATATCGACGCCGGGCACCGGGCGGCTGTCGGCGATCACGGCCTGTCCCTGATTGGAAATGTGCCATTGGTAGCGCAGCAGTGGATCGTTGCCCTTGGAGCTGGCAGTGGTGGTGGCAGTGATGGTGGCCGCGGTCACTGGCGTATCGGCCAGTGCGGGGAGTGACGCGCCTGTGATCAGTAAGGCACCGATCAACAGCGCGAGAGGGCGCCTGCGATAAGAGTTCATTCCGTTTTAGTCCAGTCAAGGGTAGGCACGATCGACGCGACACAGTTCCCCTCCGGCCGATCAGACAATCGGCCGGTACAACGGCTTCAACAGATTCGGGCGGTGCCTATCGAGCCCGAATCAGAAGCATCAGGGGACGTCTAAGTGAATCCACGCGGCAGCGGCCGCGGCGAGCAAAACCGATCAGGCAGCGCCGAACAGATGCGCTTGGCATTGCCAGCACGCAGTCAGGGTCAGGTGGGATCGGATGAGACGTACAGGAGAACAACGCGAAGAAGCAGCAACAGGGTCCATGTCCATGTATCCCGAAAGAGCCAGTGAAACGCATCGATCCGAAACGCTGGATGGATGCGACCGGGTCATCAGTCGGCTCCCCTGTGCGCGTCCGCGCAGCCGACGCTGGCAATGCGAATGCAGTGGCAGCGATTCGATTAAAGATGGCCCACTCCGCGCTCGCAAGCTGAGCGCCAGAAGACAGTCGCGTGACTGGTTGCGCAATTTATGCCAGGCATGCGTATTCACGCGCGCAAAGCGAAGTTTTCGGCCGCGGAATTGGCCGCAATAGTGTGAAATGTATTGCGTGCCCATAGGCACAACGCATCACGATGCGTGGGTCCGCTTCGCATCCGGGTCGGCGCACTGCGCAGATTGCGACGTTCATGCGCATCTGTCGCAGTGATGCGATGCCATACGATTCAGGACTGAGATGCTTTATGAGGGCGCGCGGCCAACGGCGCCTGGGCCGACATCCATGTCACCCGCATCGTTCAATGCAGCGTAGGGACGTGCCGGCCCGGTGACAGCATGGGCTGTCGCCATAGAAAAGGCGTCGATCCCGCGCGTGGCCCGGGATCGACGCCTTGATGCCGCGATGTCTTGAACCTGTCAGCTACCAGCGATACGCCACCGACATCTGGTACTGCCGCCCGGCAATCGGCCGGCCCATGAACACACCGCCGGTCGCCGCACCCGGCACGCGCACGTTGCCTTCGGTGAGCCCCAGCGTATCGGTGACGTTGCTGCCGCTGGCGGTCACTTCCCAATGCTCGCCCACATGCAGATTGGCGCCGATATCGACCATGTCGTAGGAGGGCAGGCGTTGGCTGTTGGCCAGATCGGCAAAGCGATCGCCGATGTAGGAATACGTGGCAAATACCTTCAGATCGCCGAACGGCAGCATCCAGTAATAACTCGGTGTGAGCCGGAACTGCCGCTTGGGTTGGCGCATCACCTGGTTGCCGGTGAACTCGCGATAGTTGCGGTATTTCGCATCCAGCCATACCCCGGTGCCGGCCAGCTCGAAGCCGCCGAACGGGCGGATCGCGCCTTCTACCTCCAGGCCGCGCGCGCGCGAATCACCAACGGCGGTGAAGTTATCGCCATTGGCCAGGAATGCCTGGAACGGCGAATTCTTGAACGTGTTGTAGAACGCGGTGAGATACAGATCGTAGGCGCTGGCACCGGACTTGAGGCCAAGCTCGTACTGGTCCACTTCCTGGACGCGGTTCTGACCATCGCGCAGGTTATCGAAGCCCGGAAACTTCACACCCGAGTTGACGCGTGCGAACAGGCTGTTGCTGTCATTGAGTTTGAAGTTCAAGCCGGCCGTCCACGAGAACGCCTCGTCGTCCTGATCGATGCGACGTGTGGTCGCCAAGGCCAGCGAGGTGGCGTTGTCGTACAAGGTGGCGGGGTTGCCATCCAGGTCCACCGTGCTGGTGTCGTGCACATTGCCGGTCACGCTCTGGCGCTCGTAGCGTGCGCCCAGGTCCAGGCGCAGCCGGTCGTTGAGTTCCCACTCGTCAGCCACGAAGGCGGCGATGTTTTCACCGTCGTAGTTGGCGCGCAGATTCAAGAACGCGGTGCTGGTAAAGCCCTGACGCGTGGCCTGGCGTCCATCGTCCAATGCCACGTCGATGCGCCGTGCGTTGTTCTGTGCGGTGAGCAACATGGTGTTGCCCAGGTACCAGGTATCGGCCGAGGAATACTTGGCGTAGTACGCGCCCACGGTCAAGGTATTGCCGGCAAACAGCTCACGGCTCAAGCGCAGATCGTTGGTAAAGGAATTCAGGCGCTTGTCCACCGACCACCAGCCGGCTTCGAGCACCTGTTGATTCGGGTCCACTGCGCCGCCGCCATTGGTATAGGTCGCGCTACCGCTGCTGCCGTAGCCGGCAATGAAATCGATCAGTCGCAGCGGCGCATCGCCGGTGAACAATGCATAGGTGGGCGCGCTGCCGCTCATCACGTTGAAGCGGTCGGCAATGGTCCAGTCGCCGATTTCCCAATTCAGTTCGCCGCCGAATACATCGATGTTGACGCCGCGCCCATCGGCCAGATCACGTTGCACGGTCTCACCGTTCGGCCCGACCAGCAGGTCCACGTTGCGGAAATCGCGACCGAGCAAAGTGCCGGTCTGCGCATTCAAGCCGGGGAAGCTGGACAGGTCGTTGCCGTTATTGCGCGACAGCAGCGGAATGGCGGTGTAGAAGGCGTTGTTGTCGTCGGTATGCCGCGCGTAGAACGACAGCTCACCACTGTCCCAACGCTTGCTCAAGGTGGCGCTGAACTGGCCGCCCTTGTCGGCAGAAAACTGCGGGTCGCGCACGCCATCGGTTTCGCGAAAGAAGCCGCCCACGCTGTAGTACCAGCCATTGCCCATCGGCCCGCTGTTGAACACATCGATGCGGCGCAAATCATTGTTGCCTCCGGTCAGGCGCACGCTGCCCTCCGGCTCGTCCTGGCCTTTTTTCTGGATGAAGTTGACTGTCAGCCCGGGCTGGCCGTTGGAAAAGATCGGGCTGGAGCCACCACGCAGCACTTCCATGCGCTCGACGGTGTCGTCGACGCGGAACAGCGTGGAATTCTCCAGAAACGACAGGGTCGGCGGTGGAAACAGCGGTGAGCCATCCAACTGCATGGTCACAAACGGCGCGTCGCCTTCGGAAGGCATACCACGCACGAAGATGTTGGCACCGGTGCCGCCGCCGCTGGGTTCGGCCCACACGCCCGGTACGATCTTCAACAGGTCGGCAGTGCTCTGCGGCACCGCTTGCTGGATCTGTTCGGGGCTGGCGGTGGTGATCGAAAAGCTGGCATCGCGCTTGGCCAATCCCTTGAAGCGCGCGGTACCGCTGACGATCACCGCGTCCAACGTGGTGGCGTCCTGCTTGGTTGTCTCTCGCGGTGCGGTCTGCGCGTGCGCCATCGGCGCAAGCAAGGTGGCGATGGTCAGCGATAACGCGTAGCGGGGCATGGATGAAGTCATGATGATTTCCTTCTGTCGCAGCAACCGGCAGATCCCGTCGCAGTGGACGGCGTGCTGCCTGAAAAAGTGACTTGCCGCACAGGAATGCATCGATGGTGCAACAAGCCTGCACGGCGCGTGTTGCTGTTCTAACGGAGTCGCGCATAAAAGCTGTTGTGCGCCGCGTCAACGCATGCAGCGATCGACGTGTGCGTGATGCGCGAGCGTACGCATGGATCGAGCGGCTCTAGGGCAGCTCGGGAAACGGGTGTGCAGCTGCCAGGCGGACGCAGCTGATGCTCGCTGCGGCGTGTGCCACGCATACATCCGGATTCCTCCGCGTCGCTGCACCAAACTGACGACGGCTCGCTACGTTTTGGTAGCGGCTCTCTTGGCGCGCATGTTGACTCGAACGCATGCAGTGGCAACCACGTGCGAGCGCTGCTGCGCGCAGCGTGGCGAAGATGATTGCGTTGTTCTACGCGCGTCTTATGTCGCGGCAACAGTGCGCAGCGGCGCCGCTTCGCGAATCGGCAGGTTGATCAGCGCGGCCGCAACCGCAAGCACCATGTCGCCGTACCACATCCAGCTGTAGTCGCCGCTGTGTTCCAGCACCACTCCGCCCAGCCAGGCGCCGAAGAAACCGCCGAGCTGGTGCGAGAGCAAGGTCAGGCCGAACAGTGTGCCCATATAGCGCGGGCCGAACAGCTTGCCGATCAATCCCGCAGTCGGTGGCACCGTTGCCAGCCAGGTGAAGCCTAGCGCCGCAGCGAACAGATAGAACGTCAGCGGTGTGGGCGGTGCGAGCAGGTACACGCCGATCAGCACCGCGCGGCTGGCATACATCGCGCATAGCAACCACTTCATGCGCACGCGTTCGCCCAGCTTGCCGGCGACCAGACTGCCGGCCACATTGAACAGGCCGATCAACGCGATCGACACTGCCGACACGCTGGCCGGCAACCCGCACAGCGCCACCTCGCCGGGCAGATGCGTGACCAGGAAGGCGATATGCACCCCGCAGGTGAAAAAGCCCAGATGCAGGCACCAATAACTGCGGTCGCGTACCGCCAGCCGCAGTTGCGCGCGCAGGCCGATGTCATCGGCGGCACGCACAGATGCGCTGCCCGCTGCGGATGGCACGCGGCGTAGCGGCCAGGCCAGCGGCAAGGTCAGTAGCGACACCAACGCCAGGCCGAGCATCGCCTTGGCCCAGCCGGCCGCGCCGATCATCACCTGCACCAACGGGGCGAAGACGAACTGGCCCAGCGAGCCGCCGGCATTGATCAATCCGGCCGCAAACGAACGCCGTTCCGGTGCGATGCGGCTCGCGGTGGCGCCGATCAAGACTGAAAAACTGCCAGCGCCGGCACCGGCTGCCGCCAACACGCCCAGCGACACGATCAAGCCCCATTCGCTGGCCAGCCATGGCGTCAGCGCCAATCCCAACGACAGCAACACGCCGCCGAACAGCAGCACCGGCAGCGGCCCGCGCTGATCGGCAATTGCACCGAACACCGGTTGCACCGCGCCCCAGACCAATTGCCCGATCGCCAGTGCGAAGCTGATCGAGGCGATACCAATACCGGTCTGCCGATGGATCGGCTCGACGAACAGCCCGGTGGTCTGGCGCGCGCCCATGGTCAGCATCAGCATCGCCGAGGCGGTGAGCAGCAGGCCCCATTGCGCACTGGCGCGCGCGGTCGCCGACGCGCTCATGCGGCGGTATCCAGCACGGCGTCCAGGCGGTCCAGCGTGGCATGCAGCTGCGCGGTGGGCGCTGCACCGAACAGCGTCTCGATGCGCTGCTGTGCGGCGAGCCAGTGCGGTTGTGCGCGCCGCAGCAACCCACGGCCGCTGCGGCTCAGGATCAGCCACGTTTGCCGTGCATCCTCGCCGCGCTGAGTGGTGATCCATCCAGCGGCAAGCAAGGGTTTGAGGTTGCGGGTGAGGGTGGTGCGGTCCATGCCCAAGGCCTGTGCCAGTGTGCCCAGCGACTGCGCCGTATCGAGCCGGCGCAGGATCGAATACGCGTTGAGGCTCAGCCCCACCGGTGCCAGCGCATGGTCGTACAGCTGCGACATCCGACGCGCCGCCCGGCGCAAATGAAAGCAGGTGCAGTTGGAAGTGCTGGACATGAACGCGCTCCGCAGGATGCGCGCATATTGCGTGTATATGCACTTATCTACAAGTGGCCAGCCGTGCTGCAGCTTCCCAAACAACGGCGCTTTTCCACAATGTCGTAGTCCCCCAACCAACCACGTAGGAGCGCACCCGGGCGCGACCACGCATGGGTTATCGCGCAGTAGAGCGTGACCTGCCGCATCAAGCTCCGCGGACAAGAGCCACCTGTGTTGCGAAACAGCCAGCGCTGTTACACAGGGACTACCGCTTGCAGTGAAGGCTGCACAACGCGTCGGCGTTGTCCTGTGCCGGTCCGTCCGTGCGATTCGGGTTGCGACAAGCACTACATCCCAAGCGCGGCAATCCGATCGGCAACCTATCGACAACCCCACACAAAAAAGGCCGCCCGAAGGCGGCCTCGCTTCTACTCAGCGGGGGAGAGAGACCGCTGTCAGAAGAACATCCGCACGCCGAACGAGGCGCTGCGGCCAGGCAACATCACATCGTCCTTGAGGAAGGAGGTGTGCACGCGTGCGTCCTGATTGGTCAGGTTGTTGCCGTCCAGAAACACTTCCCACGCATTGCTGCCGCGGTCCACGTGATACGCCAGATGCGCATCCACGAAGGTGTAGCCATCGGTCGGGGTTTCGTTCACCGCCACCTTGTCCTGCTTCATGGTGCGGGTGGCGCCAATCGAGGCGCGCCATGCGTCGGCATTCCAGCGCATCTGCGCACCGAAGCGGCCCGGCGCGATGCGCGGCAGATTGTCGCCGTCCTTCAGGCGTGCACGCACGGTATCGCCGAACACGCGCAGGTCCCACGCGCCGGTGTCGTTGTTGGCCAGGTGGAACGTCGCTTCGCCTTCGAAGCCGTGGAAGATCGCATCGGCCTGCGTCCACTGGCGGATCGGCAGGAAGTCGTTGTCTTCTGCGTTGAACCACTGATTGCCGGTGTCGACGATGTAGACGAAGTCGTTGTAGCGGTTGTAGTACGCCGCCACCTTGGCATCCACCCATTCGTTCTGGAAGTTGAGCCCCAGCTCGGCCTGGTTGGCCTTTTCGGTCTTCAGATTCGCATCGCCGATCTCGAAAGCGAGCGTGGCGATATGCGGGCCGTTGGCGAACAGTTCTTCTTCGGCCGGTGCGCGCTCGGCGTGATCCAGGTTGGCGGTCAGGCGCCACTGCTCGTTGAAGCGGAAACCGCCGCTGGCCGAGAAGCTGGTCGGGGTGAAATCGCGGTCCACGCCGATGTCGGTCTGGTACTTGACCTTGTCCACGCGCGCACCGACTTCAGCGGTGACACGCTCCCAGCTGTTGCGCGCCACGGCGAATGCGCCGAGCGAACGGGTATCGGTCTTGGGGACGAAGGATTCTTCGCCCACTGCCTGGAAGGTGGTATCGCTGCCTTGCAGGCCGAACGCGGTCTGCCAGCCGCCACCAAAGGTGAACGAGGCTTCCACGCGGCCTTCGTTGGCGCGCTTGGTGAACACGGTGCCGACTTCGGTGCCTTCGAACTCGGTGTGCGCGTAGTCGGTATGGCCGAAGCTGTAACGCAGCGCGCTGCCTTCGCCCCACGGATCGGTCAACCCGCCCTTGAGGTCGTAGCGGTCCTGCTGCAGCTTCAACGACACGCCACGCTCGCCGAGGGACGGGTCGCCCGGCTCACCGGGGTTGCCATAGTTGTCGCGGAAGCGCGAGGCCGACAGGCCGACAAAGCCCCAATCGCCGGAGAGCGAGGCGCCGATCGAGCCCACCTTGGAGTCGATCCAGCTATTGCGCTGGCGGCCTTGCGGGGTGTCGTAATCGTTCTGGTTGCGGTACACGCCATCGGCGTGGATCGACAGGCCGCTGCCGTTGCCGGCATCGACGCGGAACATGTCGGTGTTGCCGTCCTTGTCGCCGCCATCGAAGCGTACTTCGGCGCGGCCGCTGAAGCCGTCCACCGGGGTTTCGGCAATGCGGCCATCGACCACGTTGACCACGCCGCCGATCGCGCCGGAGCCGTACAGCAGCGTGGACGGGCCTTTCAACACTTCGATCTGGTTGGCCAGAAACGGCTCGATGGCCGGCGAATGGTCCTGGCTGACGGTGGAGACGTCCTGTGTGGACAGGCCATCGCGCAGCACCGCCACGCGCGGGCCGTCCAGGCCGCGGATGATCGGCCGGCCGACGCCTGGGCCGAAGTTGGAGCTCTGCACGCCCGGCAGGCTGGCCACGGTCTCGCCCAGGCTCGAACTGCGCACCTCATCCAGACGCTCGCCGGCCAGCACCTCGACCGGGCGGCTCAGCTCGCCGGCCGCATCGCGCAGCGGGCTGGCGGTGACCACCACCTTGTCCAGGTCCTTGATGTGCCGGCCGCTGGAATGGGTGGCGTCATGCCGGGTGTCCGACGTCGGCGGCGTCTGCGGGTCGGCACCGTCCGGTGCGTCTTCGGCCATGGCCAGGGCAGGAGTCAACAAACTGGTCAGTGCCAGTGATAGAGCGGAGCGGCGCAGCGAGGGGATGAGCGTGGGGGCCATGTGGATCGGACTCTCTAATTGTTACTATATATCAATAGGATGGCGCGGCTTGCCTGCTGCGCCGACGGCAAGACCCGCTCTGCGCGATGCAGTGGTGCGGGCCTGGAACAAGGAAGATGTTATATTATTCCACGTCGCCGCGAGTACCTGCTGGAAGTCATGCCTCTGCCCACACTTCGCCATCTGCTAGACCGCTTCGGTGCGACCGGGTCGCTGCTGTGCGCCGTGCACTGCGCGGTGCTGCCGCTGGTGCTGGCCCTGGCGCCGTCGCTCGGGTTGTCGTTCTGGCTGGGCGACGGCGTCGAACTGGCGATCGTGGTGTTCGTGACCTTGCTGGGTCTTTTCAGTCTGGTCCTGGGGTATCGCCGCCACAAGGCGCTGCATGCGCTGGCGCTGCTGCTGCCTGGCCTGGCGCTGCTTTGGGTGGGTCTGCTGTACGACCCGCTGCACCATTCGGTGGTGCCACACGCAGTGGTGATGACGCTGGGCGGCGCCTTGGTCGGCATTGCCCATCTGGTCAATCTGCGGCTGAATCACGGGCATGCGCATGTCCATGACGCGAGCTGCGCGCACTGATACGCGCTGACGCGCGACTGCACAATGGTTGCAGTCGGCGGTGCGGACGATCGTTTTGACGCTGTTGCCGGGCCGCTGCCGGGAGGTGACAGCCAGGCGCCTGCCGATGGTGTATCCGCTTCACGACCGGCTGGCTCACAGGCCTGCAGGCCGTCCGGGCTGCGCGGCCCCGGGCCGACGTGATAGGCTTATCGGCCTTGCGCGAGGGCACCGCCGGTGCAAACCTCGCCAAACCCGTGCCAGCACGGGAATTTGTATTCACATTCAGGAGTCGACGAAATGGGTAAGGGTGACCGTAAGACCGCCAAGGGCAAGCGCTACAACGCCAGCTACGGCAATTCGCGTTCGCACGCGGTGAGCAAGGTTGTCGTGGGTGCAGCTTCCCCGGTTGCCAAGAAGGGCGTGGTCAAGGCGCCGGCCAAGAAGGCTGTTGCCAAGAAGACCGTCGCCAAGGCCAGCTGACCCCAGCCCGCTTTGCGATCTGAAAACGCGGCGCTTGCGCCGCGTTTTTTTATGTCCGATGTCAGCGGAAAACGCTGATCGAATGCTTGCCAACGTGCCCGTGCTGATGCGGGTCTGAGCAGCGGCTGCGGTAGCGCGTCATCAGCGTCGGCATCCGTTGCGATGACGCGCAACGCATCCGAACAATGGCTCGCGCCATGTCATCAATCGGCGCCGTTCTTGATGCAGTCCGATAAAGCGCTGCGCGCATCGATAACGCCGCGTCCCTAGTGCGCTGTGTCCGCAGCCGGCGCTGGGTTCTTCGCCGCTGGCGTCAGCAACTGCTCGGCCAGTCCGCGATAGATCGGCGTCTTGCACACCAGCCCGGACACCGCGCGTGCAATCAACACGGTGGCCAGGATCGGCAGCAGCATCTGGCTGGTGTCGGTGAGCTCCAGCGAAATCACTGCCGAGGTCAGCGGTGCCTGCGTGACGCCGGTCAGGTAGGCGCACATGCCCAGCAGCACGAAAGTACGCGGGTCCACGCTCGGCATCAGCACCGACAGGTTATGGCCGATGCCGGCACCCACCGCCAGGGCGGGCGAGAACAGGCCGCCGGGGATGCCGGCCAGGTACGAGACCAGGTTGGCGATGAGCTTCATCAACCCAAACTCATGACCGACCACGGCATGCCCCTGCACCAGGCTGCGCGCCTGCTCGTAACCGGTGCCGAAGGCGCCTTGCCCGAACACCAGCGCCAGCCCGACCAGCGCCACGCCGCATAACGCGGCCAGCAGCACCGGGTGCCGCTGGCGCAGTGCGCCCAGCCAGCGCGGTTTACCGCTGACACTGGCCAGTACCAGACGCGCGAAGATCCCGCCAAGCAGCCCGGCCACGCTGCCGCACAGCGCGATCGCCAGCCATGCCTGGCCCAGCGGCAAGGCCACCGCCACTTTGCCGAAGTAGGTGTAGTTGCCCAGCAACCCCAGCGACACCACGCCGCCGACGATCACCGCAGTGAGCAAGGTGCCGGAAAAGCGGTGCTCGAAGCGCCCGCTCAATTCCTCGATCGCAAAGACCACGCCGGCGAGCGGCGTATTGAAGGCTGCGGCAATACCGGCCGCGCCGCCGGCAAGCAGGAAATGCGAGAGCTCGCGCGGATCGTGAAAGCCGAACCAGCGCCCGAACACGTGCATCAGGCTGGCGCCGACATGCACGGTGGGGCCTTCGCGTCCGACCGATGCGCCGCCGAGCAGCGACAGGGTGGTCAACGCAAGTTTGCCCAGCGACACACGCAGCGACAGATTGGTGTCGCGAAACGCCGGGTCCGGATGCTCCAGCGCGGCGATGACCTGCGGGATACCGCTGCCGCGGGTGGGGCGCATCGCCCCGGAGGTGAGCCAGGCGAGCAGGGCGAAGATGCCCGGCGTCAGCAGCAGCGCCCACCAGATCGAATGCGCGGTGATGCGTTGAAACAACTGGAAGGCGGCATCGCTGGCCTTGGCGAACACGATGGCGACCAGGGCCACCGCAATGGCGCCACCCCAGAGTGCAGCGCGACGACGCCAGCCTTCGCTGGACAACAGCGGCCGCAAGCGGCGCGGCGAGGGATCAGAAGCAGACATCGCCCTATTGTCGCATCCGCTCGCCGCCGCGGGTGTGCGCAGTGCTCAGTGCGCAGCGTCCGGCGGCACGCGCAAGGCCGGCAGCAGGGTGGCCGGGTTACCGTCGTTGGGCGCTGCGGTGATGCCGAGCAGGCGCGTCATCAAGGCATACACATCGACGTTGTCGAACCCCGGCAAAGTCTTGCCCTGCGCCAGATCCGGGCCTTGCGCCACGAACACCGCACGCATCGACGGCAGTGCAGGATCATACCCATGCGAGCCGCGCATGCCTTGTTGCGCGCGCTTGGCCAACTTGTCGGGGAACAGTGCGTCCCAGCCTTCGTGCATCTGGCACACGATCGGCGGAATGCGCGGATGCGTGCCGTAATGCCAGCGCGCCGGTAGTTCGGTTTTACGCCAGCAGTCGTACTGCGCATGCGTGCCGAGCAGCATGGCCTCGGCGCTGGCCTGTTGCCCGGGCTGCGGATCGAAACCGATCACCTGGCCATCGGTGACCGCGGTGGCAATCGCGGGCGGCGCGATGGCTTCCACGCTGATCGCATGCCCTGGCGCCACTTCGGCCATACCGTGGTCGGACACCACGACGATGTTGGTGCGCGCACGGGTGCCGTCGCGCTGCATGCCGGCCAGCAACCGGCCGATGGCGGCATCGACTGCACGCACGCTGTCGGCGTATTCGCGCGATTCCGGGCCGTGATCGTGGCCGGCTTCATCCACGTGTTCGAAGTACAGCGTAACCAGACGATTGCGCTGCGCACCGGAGCGCGCGAGCCAGCCCAGCGTTTCGTCCACACGGGCGTCCATGCCGACGCCTTCTTCGTAGTGACGCCATTGCGTGGGGCGCACGCCCTGGATGGCTGCCTCGCTGCCCGGCCACGACCAGGTTGCCGCATGCAGGCCGGCCTGTTCTGCGCCCACCCACAGCGGCTGGCCACCCCACCAACGCGCGTCGCCCACCGCCTCCGGCTTGCTCAGCCAGAAGCTGCCCAACGCGGGGTCGCGCATGCTGTTGTGCACGATGCCGTGGTGGTCCGGGCGCAGACCGGTGACCAAGGTGTAATGGTTGGGAAAGGTCAGCGACGGATACGACGGCGTCATCCAGCGCGCACGCACGCCATCGCGCGCAAGTTGGGACAGCGTCGGCGTGATGTCGCGATCGAGCATGTCTGCGCGCAGGCCGTCGATGGAGATCAGCAGCAAGGTGTGCGGCGTGTCGTCGGATATTGCGGCTGCCGATGCTGGCGACGATGCGGTGGGCTGCGTCGAGGCGCTGCGCACGCCGTGCTGGGTGGAGCAGGCCGCCAGCAGCGCGGTGGCCATCGCGGCAACTACAAGACGTCTATCGATCATGTCGCCAGTTTACGGCGCAGCGATGACCTCGCGAAGTCAGGGTGCCTGGATTGCGCGCTGGTCGCCGAACAGATCGTCGGCGCGCGCGATCTGGCGCGGCGACCAGCCTTCCAGTTGCAATAACGCCTGCTTGGTCGGCAGGCCGCCGCCGAAGCCGGTCAACGTGCCATTGGCGCCGATCACACGGTGGCAGGGCAGCACGATCGGCAACGGATTGCGGCCGTTGGCAGCGCCCACCGCGCGGCTGGCGGCGGGGCGACCTACCGCCTGCGCAAGCTGCGCGTAACTCCAGGTCTGGCCGAACGGAATTTGCGCCAACGTGTGCCAGACCTGCAGCTGAAATGGCGTGCCGGCCGGTGCCAGCGGCAGGTCAAAACTGCGTCGCCCGCCATGCAGATAATCCAGCAGCTGCTCGCGCGCTTCGCGCACCAGTGCGGTATCGGGGGCATGCGTCCAGCGCGCACGTCCAGGCGCGTCGTAGCGGTTCTGTGCGAACAGGATATGGTGCACGGCGGTGGAATCGGCGGCCACGGTGAGCGCGCCGATCGGCGAGGGAAAGGTGTCGTAGTACAGCGTGTTCATGGGCGGGTGTCCTTGCGATCGACGGCGAGATGCCACAGGTGCAACACGGCATAGGCGCGCCATGGGCGCCATGCCTGCGAACGTGCCTCGGTGGCCCGTTCGCTCAAACGTTCCGGCGCGCCGAGAACCTGCTGCAGGATCAGGTCGCCGGCCGGAAACGCATCCGGATGCGAGAGCGCGCGCATCGCGATGTAATGCGCAGTCCACGGGCCGATCCCGGGCAGCGCGGTGCAGGCGGCGACGAAGTCCGACAGGCGCTGGCCGGCGCCGAAATGCAGCCGGCCTTGTGCGCAGGCCAATGCCAGTGCGCGCAACGTGGCCGCGCGTGCGCGTGGCAGCCCGAGCTGTTCCAGTGGCGCGTCTGCCAGTTGTTCGGGCGTGGGAAAACTGCGGTCCAGACCGGGCGGCATGTCGACATGATGGCCGCCGTGGCGGTCGACCAGCCGCGCCGCCAGCGTTGCGGCACCGGCCACGCTGATCTGCTGGCCCAACACCGCGCGCACGGCGACTTCAAAGCCATCCCAGCCCCCCGGCACGCGCAGGCCGGGACGGCGCTGGATCGCCTCGGCCAACAGCGGTTCGGATTCAAGCGTGGCATGGACGGCCTGCAGGTCCGCATCCAGATCGAACACACGACGCACGCGACGCACGATCTGCGGAATCTGACGCGGGTCGGTGGCATCGATGCGCAGCAGCAGTTCCGCCCGCTGCTGCGCGGCGACGACCTCGATCAAGCTGGCGTTTCCAGGCGTGCCGATCACGCGCCGGTAGCCGCTGGCATCGACCTGCTCGATCCCCGGAATCGCGCGGCGCTGCAAAAAGCCCAGCATCGCGGCCCAATCCAGCGGCGGGCGATACCCCAGACGCAGACGCAATTGGCCGCCTGGTACTTCGCTGCGCTGCTTGCGTAGCGCCGACGGCGGCATGCCGCAGCCTTGCAGAAAGGCCGCGTTGAAACGCCGCAGGCTGTTGAAGCCGGCAGCGAGTGCGACCTCGGTAACCGGCAAGGCGGTTTCGGTAAGCAACTGCTTTGCCAACAGCAGCCGGCGCGTGCCGTGCACCTGGATCGGGGTGGCGCCAAGCTGCTGCACGAACTGCCGTTGCAGCTGCCGCGCACTCACCCCCACCGCATCGGCCAGCGTCTGCACCGGCTGCTCCTGCAGCACGCCTTCGGCAATCATCGCCAGCGCACGCTGCACGCTTTCTTCGCCCAGATGCTGCTGCGCCTGCGGCGACAGCTCCGGACGACAGCGCAGACACGGCCGGTAGCCCGCCGCACTGGCCGCCGCTGCGCTCGGGTAGTAACTGACATTGCCTGGCTTGGGTGCCGGCGCCGGACACACTGGCCGGCAGTAAATGCCGGTGCTGCGCACCGCAGTGAAAAACAGCCCGTCGAAGCGCGCATCGCGCGCCAACCGGGCGCGGTCGCATTGGATTCGATCGGGCGTCAACGTCTGCATGGCGCCAGTCTATGCCCTGGCTTCGGCCGAGGCTGGCCGTTTTCGGACAGGGTTGCCGCAGCGCGGCGTGTTCACGGCCGGGTCAAACCTGTAGCCCATTCAGCCATAGACTGAAGGTGAATCCGTCGCGCTCACAATCCCCATCATGCTCAAATCGCTTTGCCTGTCCGTTGCGTGTCTGCTCTTGCTGGTGGCGTGCGAACGCAGCGCGACGTCTGCCGATGCCGGGGCGGCGCAACAAAACAATGCCGGGCAGGCGGGCGATGGCGACCACATGGTGTCGGTGGATACGCCCGAGCCGGTGGCGCCACCGCCGCGTCCGCGCGCGCAGACGGGTGAGGTAGGTTGGCCGCAGGCACAGCTGGAAGCGGGCCAGGCCTGGATCAGTTGCGCCACCGATTACAGCAAGGAGGCCGGCGACGGCACGCTGCTGCCGGCACTGGATCGGGCCAGTGTGGAAGCGGCGCTGGCGCCGTGCCGCGAGACGGGGCTGGTGCGGGTGCGGTATGCGGGCAAGATCAATGCCGGCTTCGCTGCGCTGGTCTGGCGCCTGGCGGCGGTGGCCGAACAACTGCGGTTGCCGCATCGCATTGTGGATCTGGATTCCAGCGGCGGGCAGGTGGAGGCTGCGATCCGCGCCGGCGACACCATTGGCGAATCCAACTGGACCATCTGGGTGCGCGAGGGTTCGGTCTGCCACAGCGCCTGCGTGTTCGTGCTGGCGGCCGGCGATAACCGCCTGGTGGCCGGCAAGGTCGGCATCCACCGGATGATGCGGATCAGCTCCAAGGCGACGTCGCGCGCAGAGCTCAATCGCGAATTGCGCGAGGTCTACGGCAACGTCAAGGATTATCTGGAGCGCAACGGTGTGGCAGTGGCGGTGGCCGATCTGATGATGACCGTGCCTAACCGTAGCCTGCGGCTGCTGACGATGGAAGAACTACGCGAGTACGGGTTGGACGGCACCAACGCCGTGCAGGACGACCTGGAGCGCATCCGGCAGATGCGCAAATGCGGCGATGCGTTTGTGCGCCGCAAGGATGCGTTTCTGGTGGCGTTCGATCAAAAGTGCAAAGGCGAGGGCGCCGATCTGGATGCGGTCAACGCCTGCGGCCTGGCGCTGAAGCAGCGCTTCGGTTTTCCGGATGCGGCTTGCCCGGAAGAAAGCCCGCTGGCCGAGACCGATGCCGCCGCCTTGCCGGCAACCCCGGCGGCCGAGACGCAGACCGGTTCCGCAGCGGATGAGCGACCACCGGCAGAACCGAGCGCCGCCGCGGCGCCGGATGCCGCAGAGACGGAGCCGTCGACGCCCGCGCACGCCGAGGGCTGAGGGCGGCGGCAAGTTTCACGCGTATCGCACTGCGCGCTGCCTATCGTCGCCCCATCACAACCGGGCCGGGGGGCATTATGCGAGGCAAGACCAAGGGCGTTGTACTGGCGTATCTGCCATCGGCGTTGCTGGTGCTGGTGGGCTTTGGCGTGGCTGAACTGCTACGCGTTGCCGCCGCCGCACTGCATGCGCAATGGCCGGCCACGCTGGGGATGTGGCTCAGTCTGGCGGCGCTGGTTGCGGCCGTCGCACGTGCGTTCTGGGTCAGCTGGCGCCTGTGGCGCCCGCGCGGCGTGGCTGCCGTGCCGCCTGCTCCCGGCGGAGAGCTCTAGCGATTCGATCCAGGCCGAACGAACCAGGTCTGGGTTAGGGCTGCGTTGAACGCGCGGTTCGCACTGGCTGCGCAGATCCGGCCTGCCGCCTGCGCTCTACCGGCGGATCAGGCGGCTTGTTACACGCCGACGCGACAGTTCCGTCCGGATCATGCAGTCAGCCGCTCCCGCCCGGATCGCGCGCCGCTTGTGTTGCGCAGGTCCGGCCATAGACTGCGCTACCCACCGCAATGTGTGCGGTCCATCTCTTTCCAACCCGTTCAAGGTGCTGTCCCATGCTCCGTCCTCGTTTGCTTGTCGCGTTGGTGTTGGCTCCAGCGCTGGCGTTTGCTCAACAACCGCAGCCGTCCCGCGCGGCCACTGCCCAGCCGGCGCCCGCGGCACAAAAACCGGCGGCGGGGCAGCCCGTACCAGCGCCCAGCGCGGCCCAGCAGGCGCAGGTCGCCAAGCAGGACGTGGAGATGACCCAGGCCGCCTTGCGCGTGGCGCAGATGGTGGATGCCAACAAGGCCGCTTCGCTGTGGGACGGTGCGTCCAGCGTGGCCAAGACTGCGGTCAAGCGCGATGCCTTCGTCGCCCAGCTCGCCGGCGAGCGTGCGCGTCTGGGTGCGATGGTCGGGCGTGGTCAGGGCTCGGTGACGCGGGTGAAGTACGGCCCCGGCGCGCAGGTGCCCGAAGGGTTGTACGTCAACGTCAGCTTCCCGACCCGGTTTGCCAACGCGCCGCAACCGGTGCGCGAGCTGGTGTCCTTCCGTCTGGACGAAGACAAGACCTGGCGCGTTGCGGGCTACAGCCTGCGCACGGCGGCCAAGTGATGCGGCAGCCCTCCAGGAGACCGACATGCAACTGACCATCGAACTGCAGATGCTGGGCTGGGCCATGGTGCTCGGGCTGGTACAGCTGCTGGCTGCATCGGTCAGCATGACCGCGCAGCGCGGCACCAAATGGAATGCCAGTCCGCGCGATGGCGATGCCAAGCCGTTGACCGGCGTCGCCGCACGGCTGGATCGCGCGTTTCGCAACTATCTGGAAACCTTTCCGATCTTTGCCGCAGCGGTGCTGGCAGTGACCGTAGCCGGTCGCACCAATGCGGAAACCGCCTTGGGCGTGCAGCTGTATCTGTGGGCGCGAGTGGCGTACGTGCCGGTTTATGCGGCCGGTATCCCCTATCTGCGCAGCGCAATCTGGGTGGTGTCGTTCTGGGGCATCGTCAAGCTGGTACGCGCGCTGCTGGGTTGGTAAGGCATTACGGTTCTGGCGCGTGCACGCTTGCCGTGCATGGCGCTTGATCCCGATCGAGCGCCGCGTCGCGCGTTGGCTCCAGACTGGGTGCATCGGCGGTAGCCGGTACGCAGCATGCAATCGGTGGAGAGCGTCATCCGCCGTCGTTTAGACGGGCCTGGGCGCGCAAGCGGGCAGGCGATACGAGCATTCCGCCGTACTGGATTGCATCAGCCCGGCACCTGCACCCGCGCCACGATCGCATCGATCGCGGTCTGTGCATCGCCGCTGCGCATGGCCTCTTCCAGCAGCGGGATCGTCCAGGCGCAACCTGCATGGGTCAGATGCACGCGCCAATCGCCTCGCCAGCCGTCCAACTCGTCCAACGCCAGCATGATGCAGCCGCCACGGTCGGCATGGCCGCCATGGATGGATTGCTCCAGCCAGAACGGGCGCGCCGCGCCGAGTTCGATAGAAAAGACGTAGACGTCGTGCTTCGGATCTTCGGAAGACGGCGCGATGTTGCGCTGTCCGATCTCGATCACCCTCATTCGTCGGACTCGGACTCGGACTCGGGGTCCATGGCCATGACGCGAATTTCCACGTCATCCAGTTGCACGAGTTGACCGGGGCGGATCTTCGCGGTCTTGCGCAGTTCCTGCATGCCATCGACGCTGACCGCGCCGCTGGCGACGATGGCCTTGCCCTGGCCGCCGCTATCGGCAATGCCGGCCAGCTTGAGCAACTGGTTGAGTTCGATGTACTCGCCGTCCAGGTCGAATTCCAGGAATTGCATGCTGCACTCGGTCGAAAAAGAAACCGATTATCCGCCCGGAGCCGCTGCCAGCACCACCATGCGCAAGCCCGCACCAGACACATGGCTGTGCGCAGACAGCGACAGCGCGCTGTCGCTGTCGTCAGAGTGGCCGCCTACTCGCGGCGAAACCGCTCAATCTCCTCCAGCAGGCGCTGCGCGCGGGTCAGGCTGCCACCGGCATGCGCATCGTCGATGCGGTCCAGCCAGGGGTGCTGTGCGCGCTGCAGCCGCCGATAGCCGTACCAGGTGCCGAAGGCGCCCATCACGCCCACCAGCACGTTGAGCAGCAGCCAGACGTGCGGCAGTGTGGTGCCAGTGAGGCTGCGCCAGGCGCTGTCGGCGACGGCCACCCATAGCACCCAGAACGCGATGCCCAACCACGGCACGACGCGCGTGCGCCAACGCCGCAGCTGGGCGAGTGCTTGTTGCGTCTGGACCAGCGGCCCGGCGAAATCCGGTTGCGACAGCAGCTGCAATTGACGGCTCGCCGAGAGCGCCAGCGCCACGCACCATAGCTGCAGCAGCACGCCGCCGATGATGGCCGCAACTTGATGGGGTTCTCCCAGCCAGCCACGAACAAACACAAGGCTCAGTGCCAGTGCACACACGAGCTGTGCCACCTGGCGCCACCACAGCGGGCGCAGGCTGGCATGCGCTGCATCGCTGCGGATGGCACCGAGCAGGCGATGCATGTCTGCGGCCTGGCGATCCAATCGGTGTTCCAGGGCGTGCCAGGCGTGTTGCATGTCGTCGAGTTCCATTGCGGCTCCGGTGATGGTGTGGGTCAAAGTTCGTTGCGGATGCGCGCCTTCAGGCGGCTGAGTTTTGTGGCGACGTTGGTTTCGCTGATGCCGAGCACCTCGGCGATCTCGTGGTAGCGGTGGTCGTCCAGATAGAGCAGCAGCAAGGCGCGCTCCAGCGTGGGTAGCTGCGCGATGAAGGCGTATAACGCGGCGACCTGCTGCTCGCGTGCGGGGTCGCGCGCCGCCGGGTCCGCGAGTTGGTCCACCACCGCATCCAGGGCGATCGGCGCATCCGGCGCACGGTCGCTGATCGCCACATTCAGCGCGATGCGATACATCCAGGTCGAAAAACGCCGGCTGGGGTCGTAACCAGGAAATGCGCGCCACAGCTGGGCCGCGATTTCCTGGGCCAGCTCGTCGCGGTCGTCGCGATTGCGGCAATAGCTGGCGGCCACCTTCAGCACGATGCCCCGGTGCTGCCGAAGCAGGACGCTGAAGCGGGTTTGCAGGTCTGTATCCACGGGCTTGGCTCAGGTGCCGGGCAAGGCGGGGAAGTGCGTGCCAGGATGATTCGCCGGGGCGGGCGAATCCTCACAACCTGAACAAAACGTCACGACCCTTCGACACGAAGGGGGGTAAGGGCGCACAATACCCTGCTTTGCGCCTGCCGGCTCCGTGCGGCGCCTCCGGAGTTACCCATGACCCAAGAATCTTCCGCGCCGCTGCTGTTTGCAGACCTCGGCCTCTCGGACGCTGTGATGAAAGCCGTTGCCAACGTTGGCTACGAGTCGCCGTCGCCGATCCAGGCTGCCACCATTCCCGCGCTGCTTGCCGGCCGCGACGTCCTCGGCCAGGCGCAGACCGGTACCGGCAAGACCGCCGCGTTCGCGCTGCCGGTGCTGTCCAACGCCGATCTGAATCAGCTCAAGCCGCAGGCGCTGGTGCTGGCTCCGACCCGCGAACTGGCCATCCAGGTCGCCGAAGCCTTCCAGAAGTATGCCGAAGCCATTCCCGGTTTCCGCGTGCTGCCCGTGTACGGCGGCCAGCCGTATGCCCAGCAGCTGAGCGCGCTCAAGCGCGGCGTGCATGTGGTGGTGGGTACCCCGGGCCGGGTGATCGATCACCTGGATCGCGGCACCCTGGATCTGTCCCAGCTCAAGACGCTGGTGCTGGACGAAGCCGACGAAATGCTGCGCATGGGCTTTATCGACGATGTCGAAGCCGTGCTGAAGAAGCTGCCGGAAAAGCGCCAGGTGGCGTTGTTCTCGGCCACCATGCCGCCGGCCATTCGCCGCATCGCGCAGACCTATCTGAAGGACCCGGCCGAAGTCACCATTGCGGCCAAGACCACGACCTCGGCCAACATCCGCCAGCGCTACTGGTGGGTGAGCGGGCTGCACAAGCTGGACGCGCTGACCCGCATCCTTGAGGTCGAGCCGTTCGACGGCATGATCATCTTCGCGCGCACCAAGGCCGGTACCGAAGAACTGGCGCAGAAGCTGCAGGCCCGTGGCCTGGCCGCGGCCGCCATCAACGGCGACATGCAGCAGGCCGCGCGTGAAAAGACCATTGCCCAGCTCAAGGACGGCAAGCTCGACATCCTGGTCGCCACCGACGTGGCCGCCCGCGGCCTGGACGTGGAGCGCGTCAGCCACGTGCTCAATTACGACATCCCGTACGACACCGAAAGCTATGTGCACCGCATCGGTCGTACCGGTCGTGCCGGCCGTAATGGCGACGCCATCCTGTTCGTCACCCCGCGCGAGAAGGGCATGCTGCGCTCGATCGAGCGCGCGACCCGTCAGCCGATCGAAGAAATGCAGCTGCCGAGCGTGGATGCCGTCAACGACACCCGCGTGGCGCGCTTCATGACCCGCATCACCGAGACGCTGGCCAGTGGCCAGATCGACATGTACCGCGATCTGCTGCAGCGCTACGAGGCCGAAAACAACGTGCCGGCGATCGAGATCGCCGCGGCGATGGCCAAGTTGCTGCAGGGCGATGCGCCGTTCCTGCTGACCCCGCCGGTGCGTGGCGCGCGCGAAGAGTTCACCCCGCAGCGTGCCGACCGTGGGGATCGCGGCGATCGCGGCGAGCGTCCGCGGTTCGAGCCGAAGTTCGAGCGTGGCCCGCGTGCCAACGACGGCGAGCGCGCACCGCGTCCGCCGCGTAGCGAGGATGCCGGCAGCGAGCGTCCGCGTCGTGACCCGGCCCCGCGTGGCGAGCCGGAGTTCGGCATGGAGAGCTATCGCATCGAAGTGGGTCACACCCACGGCGTGAAGCCGGCCAACATCGTCGGCGCCATCGCCAACGAAGCCGGCCTGGAAAGTCGCTACATCGGCCGCATCGATATCCAGGACGATTACTCGATCCTGGATCTGCCGGCCGACATGCCGCGCGAACTGCTGACGCACCTGAAGAAGGTCTGGGTCTCCGGCCAGCAGCTCAACATGCGCAAGCTGGAAGAAGGCGAGGCGGCGGCGTCGCCGTCCAAGCCGCGCTTCCCGCGTGGTGGCAAGCCGTCCGGTCGTCCGAACGGCCCGGGGCGTCCGATGGATCGCGCCGGCGCGCCACACCGTAAGGGTCCGCCCAAGCCGCGCGGCGAGTAAGCCACGCTGACAATCGGCTGCGCGGCGAAGCGCGCACGTAGCCGGTGTCAATGCCGCTATTCCTTTCCAGGCATAGTCTGGCAATGCAAGCAAGCGTGTTCCGACAGGGACCGCAGATAGCGGATGGTCAGCCAGGCTGACCTTTTCCGCCGGCCGTCCGGCAAACGGACGCCGCCATACAGACTCGGCCATGACGGCCGCTACTGCCTTCAGGTGCCCACTGGGCGCCTGAATCGCATCGGGCGGCGGTGGACGAGGACGGCAATGGCGCAGGCAGCACGCAGCACACGCAGTGACCGGACCATGCACATGGTGCGCGGTTGGCTGACGCTCCCTCTGGCACTGCTGATTGCCGTGGCTGTCGGCATGGCCGTGCTCTCGGCACTGGCGATCGAAATTCAGTCCGGTGCCACCGCCTGGATCGTCGGCCAGAGCCACTGGTCCAACGCCCAGCAGGAGTCGGTGTACTGGCTGGAGCGCTATCTGGTGAGCGGCGATCCGGCTGATCTGCAGGCCGCCTGCCGCGCGCTGGAAGTGCCGCTGGGCGACCGCGCGGCACGCGAGGCGGTCGAACAGCCGGTGATCGCCTGGACGGCGGTCTATGCCGGACTGGCGGCCGGCCGCAATGCCCCTGAGGACATGCCGCAAATGGTGCGTCTGTACCGCTACGGCCATGTCTTTCCGTATCTGAGCGACGCCATCGCGATGTGGAAGCACACCGACGCCGACCTGTTGAAGCTGAGTGCATTGGCCGACCGTGCCGCCTCCGTGCAGGCCGCCAGTACGCCGGATCCGCGCGCGCTGCAGGCCTTGCGCGACGATCTGCATCTGCTCGATGGGCGCATGCGCGGCGATGCGGCGCAGTTCCAGGCGCTGCTGATCCGCTGCGCGCGGCTGCTGCACGACGTGATGGCGGCCTGCAGCCTTGCCACCTTGTTGTTGGTGCTGACCACCTGCGTGCTGGCGATGCGCCGTATCCGCGACTATCTGCTGTCGCACGAGGGCCGTTTTCGCACGGCGTTTCAACAAGCCGCACTGGGCATGGTCAAGTTCGATCTGCGTGGCCACGTGCTGGATGCCAACGCCTCGATGGCCAATATCCTGCGCTACCGCCCGGAGGAACTGCAGGCCCGCACGCTGGCCGAGGTGGTGCATCCGGACGACATCGTGCTGGACAGCCGCGGCATGATCGACTGGCCACGGCTGATGCAGTCCGGCGAGCTACGCTTCCTGCGTGCCGATGGCGAAGTGATGTGGGGCCGCTGGAGTGCCTCGCTGGTGGAGCCGGGTCCGGAGGAACCCACGCTGGTGCTGGCGGTGATCGAAGATGTCTCGCACGCGCACGAGCTGGCCGACGAGGTCGCCTTCCACGCGCGTCACGATGCCTTGACCGGCCTGATCAACCGGCGCGAGATCGAACGCCGACTGCTGCGTCTGATCGAGCCGCCGCAATCGCCGCAGCTGTGCCATGCGTTGTGCTTCGTGGATCTGGACCATTTCAAGCTGGTCAACGACACCTTCGGGCATGCGGTCGGCGACAAGTTCCTGTGCCACTTCGCCGACGTGATCACCATGCAGCTGCGTCCGGGCGACTGGCTGGGGCGGCTGGGTGGCGACGAGTTCGCGATTCTGCTGGCCAATACCGATCTGGTGCAGGCGCAGGCCTTGCTGGAACGCATGCATGGTGTGCTCGGGCAGCCATGGAGCCATCAGGGCGGCCGGCCGCTGACGCCGAGTTGCAGCTTTGGGGTGGTGGAAATCCGCAAGGGCGCCAGCGACGTCAATGCCTTGATGACTGCTGCCGATCTGGCCTGTCACGCGGCCAAGGAAGAAGGGCGCAACCGGATTCGGTGTTTTGGCGAGAACGATCTGGCATTGGCGCGGCGTCGGCATGACGGTGGCTGGATCAGCGCCGTGCAGCAGGCCATCGCCGAACAGCGGCTGCTGCTGTACGCGCAGAAAATCCAGGTGCTGAGCGACCCCGGTCGTCTGCAGTACGAAGTGTTGGTGCGCATGCGCGCGCGCGATGGGCGTGTGCTGAGCCCTGGCGAATTTCTGCCTGCGGTGGAGCGTTACGGGCTCGGGCGCATGGTCGATGCCTATGTGCTGGAAACCTTGTGCGCGCAATTGGCCGACAACCCGATGCATGTGGCGACGCTGGATCTGTGCCATGTCAATCTGTCCGCGCAATCGATCGCGCAGCCGGACTTTCTCGATTTTGTCTGCGCCTTGTTCGAGCGCTATCCCACGCTGGTGCCCAAGCTGTGCATGGAGATCACCGAAACTGCGGTCATCGGCGATCTGGAACATGCGCAGCGCTTCGTGCAGAGCGTGCGTGCGCGGGGCTGCCACGTGGCGCTGGACGATTTCGGCAGCGGCCTGGCCTCGTTCGGCTACCTCAAGCAATTCACGGTGGATGTGCTGAAGATCGATTGCGGCTTCGTGCGCAATTACGCGCATGACGCGGTGGACCGCGCCGCGGTGCATTCCATCGCCCAGGTCGGCCTGGCACTGGGCATCGAAGTGGTGGCCGAAGGGGTGGAGTCGGAGGCGGATATCCCCGGCCTGCGCGATGCCGGCGTGGGCCAGGTGCAGGGCTTCAGCCTGCACCGTCCGTGCCCGCTGGAAGACCTGATCGCGCCACAGCCGTTGCTGGCCGTGACCGGATAGGGCCAGCCGGCAGAGCCGTGTGCCTCGCTGTGACTGCACAAAAGTGCGTTGCCGGCTGTAAATCGCCGATAATCGAACGATGACAATCCGACTCAACAAACATATCGCCGACACCGGCTTCTGCTCGCGCCGCGAGGCCGACCGCCTGATCGGCGAACGCCGTGTCACCGTCAACGGTGTGGTGGCCGGCACCGGCGCGGTGGTGGGCGACGAAGACACCGTGCTGGTGGATGGCCAACCGCTGCGCGCGCGCGAGGCCAAGAAGCCCGGCGGCCGCAAACATGTCTATATCGCGCTCAACAAGCCGGTGGGCATCACCTGCACCACCGAGAGTTCGGTCAAGGGCAATATCGTCGAATTCGTCGGCCACGAGCAGCGCATCTTCCCGATCGGCCGCCTGGACAAGGAGTCCGAAGGGCTGATTTTGATGACCAGCAACGGCAACATCGTCAACGAGATCCTGCGCGCGGAAAACCGCCATCAAAAAGAGTATCTGGTGGCGGTCAACAAGGCGGTCACCGACGAATTCTTGCGTGGCATGGCGCGCGGCGTGCGCATCCATAACGAAACCACGTTGCCGTGCCGCACCGCGCGTATCGCCAAGTTCGGCTTCCGCATCGTGCTGGAGCAGGGGTTGAACCGGCAGATCCGCCTGATGGCGTCCGAATTCGGCTACCGGGTCACCCAGCTGCGGCGGGTGCGCATCGACAACATCAAGCTTGCCGCGCTCAAGCCTGGGCAATGGCGCAACCTGAGCGATGCGGAACTGCGCGGCCTGCTGCCGCAGCGCACCGACTGGTAAACCGGCCGGCCGGATGCGCTGCCGGATGGCAGGCGCAGTGGTCGCCATCGGGTGCTTCCGCTGCAGTCGGTATGGGCGTTCGCGTGTGGCCTGCCGGGTGCGATAGCTGACCAGACGCTGCGCTTGGCACCTTGTGGGCGCGGGCTTGGTCATCGTCATCGTCATCGTCGGTAAGCGCCGGCCGCTGAAGTGCTCACGCGTTCGCTGCGACGCGTCGGTCTCGGGTGTTACGCGACACTGCGGTCGCTGTCGGCCAACGCCGTGTCGCGGGATCTGGTGTCATTCGCTCAGTCGACGATGTTCTTGGCTTCGGCGGTGCCCAGTAACTCGGGGTGCACCACCTTGCGCCGGCGTTCCAGCACCGGATGCAGAAACACCGCGCCCAGAATGATCGCAACGCCAAGATAGAACTGCAGGGTGAGCTCGCGCTGTTCGCCCAGCAGGGCGATAGCCAGCACGATGGCGTAGACCGGTTCCAGATTGGTCACCAGCTGCACCGAATACGCGCTGAGATGACGCAGCGCGACCAGCGCCAGCGCAAACGGCAGCAGGGTGCAGGCCAGTGACAGGACGAGCAGCAACACGCCATCGTGCAGGCTGGGAAGGGTCAACAGATCGCCATGCAGCGATGGCAGCAGCAGCGGCATGGCCGGTGCCAGCACGGTCAAGGTCAGCGTGCCGGCGCCCAGCTCCAATGCAGTGACGGTGAGCGGGTCGGCATGCGCCACCATGCGCTTATTGAGCGAGCCGAACAGCCCGACGAACACGGCCGAAATCGCGCCGACCACCACCCCTGCACGCATACCATCGGGCACGCCGCCGACCACCAACGCCACTCCCGGCAACACCGCAAGGCCGAATAGCAACTCGCGCGGGCGGAACGGCCGCTGCGTCACCCAGGGCTCGATCACGGCAGTGAACACCGGCGCCAAGGCGATGCAGGTGGCCGCCACTGAGGCGTTGGCCAGTTTGATCGCGCCATAGAAGGTCAGCCAGTGCAGCGCCACCAACGCGCCGATGCCGCAATAGCCCAGCACCACACGGCCAGACAAACCGCGCAAGCCGCGCCACACCCGCGGCCACAAGGCCAAGGCCACCACCACGATCAACATGCGCCACCACACCAGCGGCAATGCCTGCAGCGTGATCAACTTGCCCAGGATCGCGGTGATGCCCCAAAGCAGCACGCAGAAATGAATTTGCAGTTGCGCCTTGCGCAGGTCGGTCGTGGGCATGCGCCATTGTCGCCGAAAAGCCGCAGATCGGCGCCGTGCAATGAGCCTTATTGGAACGGCTGACAACACCTGGCGAGCAGTCGTCAGGTGGGTAGGGACGGCGCGGTCAGAACCGGAGTGTATGCGTGGTACATGCCGCACCAAGCATCAACCGCGCTCGCCTGGCGGCTGCAAAGTCATCTTGTCAGCTGCTCCAAGCCCCTCTCCTGCGGGAGAGGGGTTGGGGTGAGGGTACGGTCTACTCCAGCGATTGACTCAATCGTGCGCAGGCCGCTTGGCAACTCAAAGAAGGCCGCGTCCCACAGCACGCACGTTGTAATGTTTTCACGACGTTGATGCCCAACGACCACATTGCTCAAGACCATGTAAATGGCCGCTGGGTCATGTGCTGCCTAACATCAGCCAACGACGCATCCGCGCAATCACTCGTGGCTTCACCAAGAGCGGCTCACAAAACCTAGCGTGCAGTCGTCAGGTGGGGGCGGACGGCGTTCTCATAACCGCATGTACACATGGTCCATGCCACACCGGCCGCGCCCGCCTGGTGGTGAGCGCAGTTGTTTTGTTGGCTGCTCTAAAACGTGTTCGCCACACACGTCAGCCGGCCAGGGAGATATCGCTGCCAGCAACACGTCATCTGGCAGACAGTTCTTTCAATAGCGCCATCGCCGCAGCCGGATTGCGCTCCTTCGCCGCACTGATGAAGAACACGAACACCTCGCGCGGCGTGTTTGTGGCCTGTGGCGTGGAGTCGATATGCGGCAGGTCGGCCGGGTCGTCGCCGCGTCGCCAGGCCTGGATCCGCTCGGCCCAACGCGCCAATGCTGGCGCCGGATAACCGGCATGCAGACGTGCCTGGCTACGCATCAGACGCGCGTAAACGAAATCGGTGGAAAGATCGGCGAAGGAGGGATGTTCGTCCGAATCGGTGAACACGGTAGCCACGCCGTAGCGGCGCACCAGCGCGAGCAGCGACGTATCCACCGCCGCAGGGTCGCGAACTTCGAGCACATGCCGCAGCGTGCGACCGCCTGCGCGTTGAGGCAGCAACGCCAGAAAGGCTTCCAGGTCGTCGGCCTGCAGCCGATGTCCTTGCTCGAATTGCCACACCAGCGGCCCCAGGGTCGCGCCGAGCTCGACAATACCGCCGACGAAGTCGTCCACCTGCGCCTTGGTGCCCGCCAGTGTGCGTGACTGG
Source organism: Xanthomonas sp. AC360 (assembly GCF_979258225.1). Lineage (NCBI taxonomy): Bacteria > Pseudomonadati > Pseudomonadota > Gammaproteobacteria > Lysobacterales > Lysobacteraceae > Xanthomonas > Xanthomonas sp. AC360. The sequence continues at coordinate 4,706,154 of NZ_OZ409846.1, read as the reverse complement.
GTAATGCGCCGCGGCGCCTTGGCAGAAAACACGAAGCCGGGCGGCACGTCATCGCGCCATTTCGCATAGGTCGCCGGTTTCTGCGCGCCGTAGTAGGTGCCGTTGATTTCGATGGCGTTGACCTGGCGGCTGGCGTATTCCAGCTCGCGCCGCTGCACCAGGCCGTCGGGATAGAACATGCCTGCGCGCCATGGCGCATACACCCAGCCGCCGATACCGACATGGATGCCGTCCAGGACGGGTGGTGCGGAAGCGAACAGATCAGACATCGCAGGGAGACTCGCTGGCAAAGGTGTGCACGATGAGGTGCCGCAGTGGTGTGGCGCGGAGTGGCAGTCACAGCCTATCGCGTGGCGTAGCGCGATTGGATGCGGTGTGACAGCGAAGCCGCCGGCTGGCGATGCGGCCAATGGCAGCGCTCGCCGTGCCAGTCTGCGCGACGACGCACAGCCAAGCGGCATCTTCGCTAGCGTTCCCATGACGCGGGTCGCGATGGCGTGCGACCGGCATTGCACCGTTGGCGCGGCACCAAGCGAGGACGGCAGCGCCAGCGAATCTTTACCGCAAAGCCCGATATCCCGATCAAGCCCGGTCCACGCGCGCCTACCGGTGGCCGCAGTCGCCTGTCGGTCGTTCTGCGCGATGCCAGCGCAGCAGGAGGCTGCCGAGCAGTCAGCGCCGAGACGACATCAACCGACACCCGGACCCCATCGCAGCCGGCTACCATGCCTGCTCAGCCGCTTGAGACCGCGCCGATGACCTGGACCACGCCCGATCTGTGTGACCGCTTTCCCGAGGTGACCGTTGCCGAGCCGTTGTTCCGCCACTTTGGCGGGCGCAGCGTGTTCTCCGGGCCGATCGCGACGGTGCGCTGTTTCGAAGACAATTCGCGCGTGCGCGAGCTGGTCTCTACGCCGGGCGATGGGCGGGTACTGGTGGTGGACGGCCAGGGCTCGTTGAAGCATGCGCTGCTGGGCGACCAGATCGCGGCGCAGGCGGTGGGCAATGGCTGGGCCGGCGTGTTGATCCACGGCTGCGTGCGCGATGTCGAGATCCTGGCCACGCTGCCGCTGGGCGTGCTGGCACTGGCCGCCTGCCCACGGCGCACCGAGCGGCGCGATCTGGGCGATGTGGATGTGCCGGTGAACTTTGCCGGTGTCCCGTTCGTGCCCGGTCATTGGTTGTACGCCGACGCCAACGGCGTGCTGGTAACGCCGCTGCCGCTGTTGTTGGACAGTGCCAGCGTCGCAATCTGATCGACACTAAGAGAGCGTGAGAATGACCTTGAACGGATGGCTGACGGGAGGCGTGCTGATGCTGGCAACCCTGGTGACAACAACGCACGCGGCTGAGCTTCCGGCCGGCATGCAGCAGTTCGATGCGCAGATGGAACGGGTGCGCAAGCAGTTCGATGTGCCCGGCATTGCGGTGGCCATCGTCAAGGATGGTCAGGTAGTGCTGGAGCGCGGCTACGGCGTGCGCGAGATCGGCAAACCCGAGCTGGTGCAGGCAGACACATTGTTTGCGATCGCCTCCAACACCAAGGCGTTTACTGCCGCGTCGCTGTCGATTCTGGCCGACGAGGGCAAGCTGTCGCTCGACGACAAGGTCATCGACCACCTGCCGTGGTTTCGGATGTCCGACCCTTATGTCAGCGGTGAAATGCGCGTGCGCGACCTGCTTGCGCACCGCAGCGGGCTGAGCCTGGGTGCCGGCGATCTGTTGTTCTGGCCGACCACCAGCTACAGCACCGAAGAGGTCGTGCAGCGCCTGGCCAAGGTGCCGTTGAAAGGCGGGTTTCGTGACCGCTACGCGTACGACAATATCTTGTACGCCGTCGCGCAGAAGGTGATCGAACAGGTCTCCGGGCAGTCCTATGCCGCGTTTTTGCAGCAGCGGATCTTCGCTCCGGTGGGCATGCGTGGGACGCGCTTCAATGCCGACCAGTTGCAGCCCGGCGACGCCGCGGCGGTCGGCCATGCCAAGTACGACTTCACCGAGCTGCGCACGGCCGCACCGCTGACCTGGTCGAACAATTCCGGTGCCGGTGGCATCTATTCCAGTGCGCACGACATGGCGTTGTGGATGAACGTGCAATTGGCCGGTGGAGTATTGCCCGATGGGAAAGCGTTGTTCAGCGCCAAACGGCAGCAGGAGATGTGGTCGATGATCACACCGATCGCGATCGCCGACCCGGCGGTGCCGGAGCTGGCGGCGGCACGCCCCAACTTTGCCGGTTACGGCGAGGGCTGGAGCCTGAGCGACTATCGCGGCCATCGGCTGGTGTGGCACACCGGCGGCTGGCCCGGCATGGTGTCGCGCCTGACCCTGGTGCCCGACCAGAAACTGGGTGTAGTGGTGCTGACCAATCAGGAAGTGGGTGCAGCGTTCAACGCGGTGACGCTGCAGGTGCTGGATGCGTTCTTGCAAGTGCCGCCCACCGACTGGACCGACGCGTACGCCAAGGCCGTGGCCAAGGCCGACAGCGATGCCGACACCAGCTGGAAGAAGCATCAGGATGCACGCACCGCACGCTCGACGCCGTCGTTGCCGCTGCGCGGTTATGCGGCCACCTATCGCGACCCGTGGTATGGCGACGTGGTGATCCGCAAGGACGGCAAGCGGTTGCGGCTGCAGTTTGCCAAGACGGCGCAGCTGATCGGCACGCTGGAGCACTGGCAGCACGACAGCTTTATCGTGCGCTGGGACGACCGTTCCTTGAACGCCGATGCCTTCGTCAACTTCGCACTCACTGCGGACGGCGCGGTGCGCGAGATGCGCATGGAGGCGATCTCGCCGTTGACCGATTTCAGTTTCGATTTTCAGGATCTGGTGCTGACCCCGGTGCCGGCGGCATCGCCCGCATCGCAGTGATATGCGTCTGAGTGCGGCGCCAGCGCATCTGCCGTGCGGTGCGCTCACCGCCAAGCGGAGGGGTGCCGTGTCCATCCAGAGCAGCTGAATTGGCCTGCTGGCGCGGCAATCGCCGCGCTCGGTGGCTATGCGGCTACCGTCCACCGGCGCGGCTCGCTATGATCCGCGCACTTCTCAGGGATGTCCCCATACGCATGACCACTCCGCAGATGTCGGTGTATTTTTTTCTGCAGGCTGCAGCGATCCTGCTGGTATGCCGGTTGGTCGGCATGCTGGCCAAGCGCCTCGGGCAGCCGCAGGTGGTGGGCGAGATGATCGCCGGCGTGATGCTGGGGCCGTCGTTGTTCGGCCTGCTGGCACCGGGTGCGCAGGCAGCGTTGTTCCCCAAGCAGACCATGGATGTGCTGTACGTGTTCGCGCAGTTTGGCGTGGGCCTGTACATGTTTCTGGTCGGTACCGACTTCCGCGGCGATCACTTCCGTGCGCGCTATCGCAGCGCGATGAGCGTGTCGCTGGCCGGTATCGCAGTGCCGTTTGCGCTGGCATTTGCGATGTGCCCGTGGTTGCTCAATGTGGAAGGCCTGTTCTCGGAAAAAGCCAAGCTCATGGAAGCCTCGCTGTTCCTGGGCGCGGCCATTGCGATCACCGCATTCCCGATGCTGGCGCGCATCATTCACGAGCGCGGCCTGACCAATAGCCCGTTGGGCACGCTGGCGCTGACTGCCGGTGCGTTCGACGATGCGGCGGCGTGGTGCATTCTGGCGGTGGTGCTGGCCAGCTTCGGCGGCAGCTGGGGCAGTGCGTACCTGGCCATCGGTGGCGGCGTTGCCTATGCGCTGTTCATGCTGTTTGTCGGCCGGCATCTGCTGCGTCGCCTGGCCGATCATGTCGTGCCGGATCAGCCGCTCAGCAACAGCATGCTGGCGATCGTGCTGATGCTGTTCTGCCTCAGCGCCTGGGCGATGGATGCGATCGGTATCCACGCCGTGTTCGGTGGCTTCCTGCTGGGTGTCTGCCTGCCCAAGGGCGCATTGACCGAGAAGCTGCGCGAGATGATGCAGCCGTTTGTGGTGGTGTTGCTGCTGCCGTTGTTCTTCACCTATTCGGGCCTGAAAACCCAGCTCAGTGTGTTGCTGCAGCCGCAGATCATGCTGGCCGGTGTCGCCATCCTGGCGGCATCGTTCATCGGCAAGGGCGTGGCCTGCTGGGCTGCGGCGCGCGCCACCGGCGAAAATAACCGCGACGCGATGGCGATCGGTTCGCTGATGAATGCACGCGGCCTGATGGAGCTGATCATCATCAATATCGGTTTGCAGGCCGGGGTGATCGAGCAGGGCTTGTTCTCGGTGCTGGTGCTGATGGCGATCCTGTCCACGCTGATGGCCACGCCGCTGTTCAACTGGATCATGCGTCGCCACGCCAACGTGACCGACGCGGTGCCGAGCCTGCAACAGCGCTGAACGCCGGCAGCTGCTGCGCTGGCGAGGCAGCTGCGCTGCTGGTGAGAGGCAGCGCTTGTCGGTTGCTTGGCCGTGCGGGCAATCCTGACGTTTGAAGGCTGCGCATTAGCTGCTGCACAGCGCGCGCGAGCGCGCCGCGCCGTGCGCTGCATGCTCCGAACGAACGCACCTGCTTGACCAGGATGGAGCGATGTCGGCTAGTTGCTGGCGCAGTCGCAGTGCAGGCGTATTGAAGCGCATTGAGGCGAGCATGCCACCGCCGCCATACTGGCGTCAGATATCAGTCATCGAGTCGTCATGACCAAGGCAAAAAAGAAGGCCGCCCAGCAGGCGGTGCAGGTCCCGGTGCCGATCTATCAGTTGCAGATCGCATTGGCGGGCAGTGCACCGCTGGTGTGGCGCAGCGTGCTGGTGTCCGGTGCAGTGCGGTTGGCGACCTTGCACCGCGTGCTGCAGCCGGTGATGGGCTGGAGCGGTGCGCATCCGTACGAATTCGACGTTGGCGGCGGGCGCTATGGCGAGTCCGGCCTGGATGTGCCGGATCGCTCCCGGCTCAAGCATGCCGCGCGGGTCACGTTGGAGAGCGCGCTGGGCGAGCTCGATGCATTTGGCTATTTCTATGGGGCCGGCGCCGGCTGGCAGCATACGGTGCAGGTGCAGGCCGTCTTGCCGCCGGATGCAGCGCTGCGCGTGGCACGCTGCATCGATGGGGCCAATGCCTGCCCGCCGGAAAGCCGCGGCGGGATCGATGACTACCAGGAATTTCTGCAGATCATCGCCAACCCGGATCACCCGCAGCATGTGCAGGAACTTGCCACGCTCGGTGGGCGTTTCGATCCGGGTCACTTCGATCTGGTCGAGATCAACCGGCTGCTTGCGCGTGTTCGCGACTGATAGCAGCGAACAAACCGACTGTGCTCACCGTCAGGCGGGCGCGGCCGGTGCTCGGTGCTCGGTGCGGCATGGACCACGCGTCCACTCCGATTCTGAGCGCGCCGTCCGCACCCGCCTGACGATTGCTCGCTAGGTTTGTTAGCCGCTCTAAACGCAGGTGCTGACACAGCTGCGCCATGCAGTGCCGGCGCCGCGTCATCCACAGCAGCACTGGGCACCCGCAGCGCGACCTCCCAGGCGGAACTCGCCGCATCAACGCACTGCGGCTTGACGCCCAATCGGCTAGCCTGACCGCCCGGTGTTAGCGAAGTGCGTGCAATGTTCCGCTGGTTCGAGTCCCTGATCGATATCTTTCCGCCCATCGAGCGGGAGATGCCGCCCCGCAGCGTGTGGCGGTTTTATCTGCATTATCTGCGGCCGTTGTGGCCGATTCTGTTGGTCACGCTGGTCGCAGGGCTGCTGCTGGCGCTGGTGGAAGTGGCGATGTTCGACTTCCTCGCTCGCATCGTGGACATGCTGGCCGAGCGACCGGGACCGGACTTCTTCCGTCGTCATGCGGGCGAGTTGCTATGGATGGCAGCGATCACGCTGGTGGCGCGGCCCTTGTTCACCGGCCTGCACAATCTGCTGGTCAATCAGGCGATCGTCCCGGGCCTGAGCAACCGCTCGCGCTGGTTGATGCACAACTACGTGGTGCGCCAGAGCCTGGGCTTTTTCAACAACGATTTCGCCGGCCGCATCGCCAACCGCGTGATGCAGACAGGTACCTCGTTGCGCGAATCGGCGGTGCAGATGGTCGATGCGCTCTGGTACATCGTGGTCTATACCGGCAGTGCCTTGTGGTTATTTGCGCAGGCCGACCCGTGGTTGATGGCGCCGCTGCTGATCTGGCTGGTGGTGTATGTCGGGTTGATGGCGTTCTTCGTGCCGCGCATGAAGGCGCGTGCCTGGGTCGCATCGGACGCGCGTTCCAAGGCCACCGGGCGCATCGTCGATGGCTATACCAATATTTCCACGCTCAAGTTATTCGCCCATGCAGGCCGCGAAGAAGCCTATGTGCACGACGCGCTCGATGAGCTGGCGGTCAAGCATCGCCTGCAGACACGGGTGACCACCGCCATGGATACTGCCATCGCGGTGGCCAACGGGTTCCTGATCGTGGGCACCTGCGCATTGTCGCTGTGGCTGTGGAACCGTGGGCAGATCAGCGTCGGTGCGATCACGCTGGCTACCGGTCTGGTGATCCGCATCCACAACATGTCCGGTTGGATCATGTGGACGGTCAACGGCATCTTCGAAGACATCGGCAGCGTGCAGGACGGCATGCAAACCATCGCGCAGCCGCTGACCGTGCAGGACGCGCCGGATGCGGTGCCGCTGCGGGTCACCCAGGGTCAGGTGCACTTCGACCAGGTCCATTTCCACTACGGCAAGCGCGGCGGCGTGATCGCCGGGCTGGATCTACAGGTGCGCGCGGGCGAAAAGATCGGCCTGGTGGGCCCTTCCGGTGCGGGTAAATCGACGTTGGTCAACGTGCTGCTGCGGCTGTACGACCTGGAGCAGGGGCGTATTTTGATCGACGGGCAGGACATCGCGCAGGTCACGCAGGAAAGCCTGCGCGGGCAGATCGGTCTGGTGACGCAAGACACCTCGCTGCTGCATCGTTCGATCCGCGACAACCTGCTGTATGGCCGGCCGCAGGCCAGCGACGCGCAGATTCTCGAAGCCGTGCGCAAGGCGCGCGCGGAGAGCTTTATCGACGCCTTGGTCGATGGCGAAGGACGTCAGGGCTTCGATGCGCATGTTGGCGAGCGCGGCGTCAAACTCTCCGGCGGTCAGCGCCAGCGCATCGCCATTGCGCGCGTGCTGTTGAAAGATGCGCCGATCCTGATTCTGGATGAAGCTACCTCGGCGCTGGATTCGGAAGTGGAAGCGGCAATCCAGGACAGCCTCGACGCATTGATGGGCAACAAGACCGTCATCGCCATCGCGCACCGGCTGTCCACCATTGCGCGCATGGACCGCCTGGTGGTGATGGACGCCGGCCGCATCGTCGAAACCGGTACGCATGCGGAGCTGATTGCGCAGGGCGGGCTGTATGCACGCCTGTGGGCGCGGCAGACCGGTGGATTTGTTGCGGCGGATGGGTGAGGTGAACGATGCTCGAGTGCTCGAGTGCTCGAGTGCTCGAGTGCTCGATGCGAGAGAAGTCAGTTCGCCCGTACCCTCATCCGCCCCTGCGGGGCACCTTCTCCCGCATGCGGGAGAAGGGAGATAGTCAGCGCTTCAGCCGTTTGTTGGAGCAAGCCCCTCTCCCAGCGGGAGAGGGTTGGGGTGAGGGTGCGGGGCGGAGCCACTTGGTAGTTCGGCGACACCAGGCTTCGCTCGCGCCCTCATCCGCCCCTGCGGGGCACCTTCTCCCGCATGCGGGAGAAGGAAGATAGTCAGCGCTTCAGCCGTTTGTTGGAGCAAGCCTCTCTCCCAGCGGGAGAGGGGTTGGGGTGAGGGTACGGGGGGTAGCCACTCGCTAGTTCGGCGACATCAGGCTTCGCTCGCGCCCTCATCCGCCCCTGCGGGGCACCTTCTCCCGCGTGCGGGAGAAGGGAGAGAGTCAGTGCTTCATCCGTCTGTTGGAGCAAGCCCCTCTCCCAGCGGGAGAGGGGTTGGGGGTGAGGGTACGGGGCGGAGCCGCTCGCTAGTTCGGCGACACCAGGCTTCGCTCGCGCCCTCATCCGCCCCTGCGGGGCACCTTCTCCCGCGTGCGGGAGAAGGGAGAGAGTCAGCACTTCATCCGACTGTTGGACCAAGCCCCTCTCCCAGCGGGAGAGGGGTTGGGGTGAGGGTGCGGGGCGGAGCCACTCGCTAGTTCGGCGACATCAGGCTTCGCTCGCGCCCTCATCCGCCCCTGCGGGGCACCTTCTCCCGCATGCGGGAGAAGGGAGATAGTCAGCGCTTCAGCCATCTGTTGGAGCAAGCCCCTCTCCCGAGGGGGAAGGGAGTGCTTACTTAATCGGCTGATCCAGCATCAGCTCGCGTGCAAAGCGCACCGGCGGGGCGCCATAGGACAGCATCTTGTCGTGGTAGGCCTTCAGGTTAAAGTCTTTGCCCAGCTTGTCCTGCACCGCCTTGCGCGTGTCCAGATGTTCCTGCACGCCGACGAAGTAGGTTGGCAGTTGCGCCGACGACAGCTGCGCACGCACCCATTTGCCCGAGGCTTCGCTTTCCTGCTGGAAGGTGTCGTGCGTCATCAGGTGCATCGCCTTGTCGCGATCCCAGCCGTCCACATGCACGCCCTGGTCGAGGATGGCATTGGCAATGGTGCGCAGGTAGAACTTGAGCTGCACCAGGTGGAACAGCGGGTCGTTATCCAGGTAGCCCTGCTCCTGCATCATGCGCTCGGTGTACACCGCCCAGCCTTCGGCGAACATGCCCGAGCGCAGCACCGCGCGCAGCGTGGAGGGGAACTTGGCCGAGTGCCAGCCTTCCAGGTAATGGCCTGGCGTGCCCTCGTGGATGCTGAGCAGCTGGATCATGCGGGTGTTGTATTCGCGCAGGAACGAATCGACCTGCTTGTCGTTCCAGTCGTCGGGAATCGGCGACACCGCGTAGAAGGTCTTGAGATTCTTGTCGAGCGGGCCGGGCGAATCGCAATACGCCACCGCCACGCCACGCTGGAATTCCGGCATCAGGATGATGTCCACCGGCGAATCCGGCAGCGTCATCAAATCTTTCTGACGCACGAAGTTGGTGGACTGCGTCAGCGCTGCCTTGGCTTCGTCCACCACCTTGTCGCGCGCGGGCTTGTCGGCATACGCCAGTTCCAGCGCGGCTTCGATCGCAGCCTGTTGCTGATCGTCGGTCGGCGAGGCGGGCAGCTTCGGTGCGCCCGGTTTATCCTTGAGCACGGTGCGCGCAATGCCGTACATCTCGCTGCGCACGCGTTTGAGTTCGGACTCCGCACGTTGTTTGATATCGGCGCGCGACAGCGACGACAGCAGCGCGAATTTCAGCTTTTGATCGTACTTTTCCGCACCGACACGGAAGTCCCCCTTGGCATTGGGCACCAGCACGGTGTCCAGCCAGGTCTGCTGCTCGGTCACCGCCTTGCGCAGGTTGTCGATGGCCGCCTGCGCACGCGCCGCTTCGATCGGGCCAAGCTGGCCGATGTTGGGCGCGATGAAGGTATCGACAATGCTCAAGATGCCCTTGTTCTGCTTGGCCACCGTCTCGGCGTGGATCTTGGGCACGCGCGCCGGGTCCAGGTTCTCGCGCGCCTGCGCAAAGATGCTCGGGATTTTTTCCATGCGCTGCGTGGCCGACGCCAGGCGCTCGGGCAGGGGCGCGAACTCGCGCGCCATCAGGCCGTACAACGCGCTACCGGCCAGGCCGTTGTAGACCTGCGGGTCCCAGGCCCAGCTCTGCAGGACCTCGGTATTCCAGATTTCCGATTGCAACTGGTTACGCAAGATCGCTGCATCGACCTCGTTTTCGCGCGACAGCTTGGCGATGTCGATCGCCTCCAGCTCGGTCAGCAGCTTCTTGCCGGCATCCAGGCTGCGCTGGCGCCCGGCGGTGCTGAGATCGTCGATCTGCGTATCGAAGCGATGATCGCCGGTCTGGGTGGCGGTGACCGGCGACAGCTGCATCCAGGTGTCCAGGGCCTGCTTGGAGAGCGCGGCAAAGCGCGCATCCGCGGTCTGCGCGTCGTGCGCGCCCGCGGGCGGCGTGGTGCCGGCGCTCGGCGATGCGGGCTGCTGTTGGCAGGCACTCAGGCCGGCGATCAGGGCGAGGACAAGCAGGCGTTGACGCATGGTGGGTCCTGATGGAATCAATCCGCCAGCATAGGCAACTGTGCGGTTGTCCGCATCCACCATTGGTTTAGAGTGGCGATCGAATCGGTGCGCCGCCCACAAAGGCGGCCGCAGCCGTTGTCCGGTTCGGCCGGTAGCGGGCGAACCCTCGCCGCTGCCATGCCCGCTGTCGCGTCCCACCGTTTGCCCGTTGTACGCCACAGTCAGGTGGCGCTTTCCAAGGAGGAATACCCATGCTGTATGCCGGTAGCTGTCATTGCGGAAGCATCGCGTTCGAACTGGAGACCGATGCGCCGATCACCGAGGTCTACGACTGCAATTGCTCGCTTTGCCGTCGCCGCGGTGGTCTGCTCTGGTTCGGCACACGCACCCAACTGCGCCTGCAGGCGGCCGCGGAGGCGGTTGGCACCTACCGCTTCAATCACCACCATATCGAGCATCATCATTGCCCGCAGTGCGGCATTGCGCCCTTCAGCGAGGGGGCCAACCCCAAGACCGGCGAAGCCAGCGTTGCGGTCAACGTGCGCTGCCTGCCCGCGCTGGATCTGACCACCTTGCGCGTGGAACAGGTCGATGGAGCCAGCCGATGAGGCGCGGCGTGCGCTGGCCCGGCATCGCGCTGCTGGTCTGCTGGGCCCTGTGCGGATGTGCGCGGCCTCAGGGAGAGATGGCCGCAGACGGCGGTGCGCCAGCGCCGGCGCCGCCAGCTGCGCAGGGCAATGCACTGGCTTACGAACACGATGTGCGGATCGAGTTGCCGGCCGATCAGATCGGCGAGCGCATCGCGGCGGTCCGTGCTGCCTGCCAGAGCGCACAGTTCGGCACCTGCGCGCTGTTGGCGGTGGAACAGGATGGTGGGCGCGAGCCCAGCGGCAGCGTTCGCGTGCGCACGGTGCCCGAGGGCATCGAGCCACTGGTGCAACTGGCCGGCCAGCACGGCGATGTAGCGGCACGCAGCACGCACGCCGAGGATCTGGCCCAGCAGATTGCCGATACCGGTCTGGCACAGGCGCGGCTGCAGAAAGAACACGCGCGTCTGCTGGAATTGCAGCAACGTCGCGATCTGGCGGTGAGCGATCTGCTTGCGTTGTCCAAGCGCCTGGCCGAGATCGAGGCCGAAGCGCAGCAAACCCAGCAAGAAGCGGCGCAGCAGCAACGCCGTATCCGCACCCAGTTACTGACGCTCAACTTCCGCAGTACCGGCGGGGAGCAGGGCAGAAGTGAGATTGCGCAGGCAGCTGCCGAGTTCGGACAGGTGTTTTCGTCCAGCGTGGCGTTCGTGATCCGTGCGGTTGCGGCATTGCTGCCAGTGGCACTGGTGGCGGCGATCGTCGGCTGGCTGCTGTTGCAGGCGTGGCGCTGGCGCGCGCGGCGTCGCCGGATGTCCTGACGACCTGCGCGAGGCTGGGCGGCACTGCCGCACCAGCCGCGCGTGGTTGGCGCCGTCGTACGATGTGGAAAGCCGCGCTGGGTCAGTAGTGCAGGGCACAGATGCACAGCGCATGCACTGTGGTATGCGCATCGGCATGGCCGCGTGTAACAGGGCTGTTCGGCCAGTGTCGCTTCCAGCGTGCTGTAGGCCTCCGGTGCGAGCACCGCTCGCTGAAACAAGGCGCCAGCGGGCCGTAGGCTTCGTCGGAAAAGGCAGGCCGACCGCAGACATCCACCGATGCTGCAGTCGCGCCCAACGCAGGCTCAGCCTTCGTCGACTTCGTATTCGACAAACACGTCCAGCTGCAAGGCCAGTTCCTGCACCGCGTCGCGCACCTTCTGCGCGGTGGCTTCGTTGCCGGCTTCTACTTCGAATTCGTGGCTGCCCGGACCTTCGTCGTCGGACAGGCCGGCCGAGCTGGAATCGTCGTCGTCCAGATGCGGCATCAGGTCGTCCACTTCTTCGACGTGCTCGATACCTTCGATGCTCTGCAGCAGGTTGGCGATGGCACGTGCGTCGTCGTCGGTGCCGGTGATACGCATGCGAAGAGTCGGCATGGGAAAGCTTCCTTGGATTGGGGACCCAAAGCCTAGGCAGCGGTCAGGCAAGATCGGGTGATGGCTGCGTGCGCCGGCTGCTCACGCGCGCTTGGCTGTCGCCTGTACCGGGGCGGTATCCAGCACCGGCACCAGCAGCGCCTGCGCGGCAGTGCGCAGCAGTGCCGGCGCGATGTAGCGATGGTGCACGCCGTCCACCAAGGCCATGTAGACGCGGCCAAACGTATTACGGCAGGCCACCCGCGTCTCCAGGCTCAGCTCCACGCTGCCATCCTCCAGTACCTCCACGCCCACGCTGCTGCGGAAGACCAGGTGGCGGTCGTCGGCGCCCAGCAAAACCTGTACGCGTCGGCCCAGTGGCGCGGTGTCTTGCGCAAGCACCGGGAACCGGCCCGCGAACAGACAGTCGCGCTGCGCCGACAGCAATGACGACACCGGGCAGCCCAGCGGCGAGGTCCGCAACTGCAATGGCGCCACCAGCGCATTGCGCAGCCGCATCAGCCAGGTCACACCCGGCGGCGCGCGCTCGGTGAATCCTTCCAGCAGCAACGCCATCAAGGTGTGCGCACCGTGCTGACGTAACTGATGCGGCTGCAGGCGCAGACGCACGCTGTCCTGATGATCGAAGCGTTGCAGATGACGGGTCAGCAGCGAGCCGGGCTTGGGCTCGGCATGCACGCTGACCTGTGCCCGCTGCGGTGCCAGCGCAACAAACCCCACCGGCCGCCGCAGCCGGCTCAACGCCTGGCGCAGCCTGCCGCTGAAGGAGCGCAGCCGGCCGCACCAGGCAAACCGGCTGCTGCCCGGCGATGCGGCCAGCGACAGGCCCACGGTGGGAATCTGCAGCGCACGCGCCTGCGCCGAGGCCAGCAGCGCAATCACTGACTCGGGCAGCGTTTCGGTGAGCGTTGCGATATCGGCGGTACCGGCAAGCACCCGTGCGCGTACCGCATCGCTCAACTCGCCGCCGGCCTCATCGCTGTGGCAGGACAGTGCGAAAAACGCCGGGTGTGCGGCCTGCGCTTTCAGCGGTGCGAACTGATGCCAGGTGCCGCCGCCAAAGCGCACGGTAAACAGGCAATCGGCCGGCAGATCGATATGCCGCAGCGCCGCCAGAAAGTGCTGCGGGTCCTGTTCAATCTGCTCCATCGAGGCGGTGCAAAAGCGCAGTTGCGCGCCACTGCTGCCGGTGATAGCGGTGAACATGCGATGCCCTGCATGGCGATGGAACGGGTGGCCATTGGCGCCCACTGCAAACGAGAACAGCGCGGTCGATTCGCCGTGCGCAAAATCGGTGGCCGCCAGGCGTGCCGATGGCTCGTCCAGCGCATCGTGAAAGCTGGGATGCGCGCGCTGGCGGCGGCAGGCCTGGTCGATCAGCGGGTTGCCCGCGCCCACGCCCAGCTGTGCGATCAGCGTGACCTCCACCGGCAGGCCGCCGCTGTAGGACTCCAGACGGACGGACGGAAAACCTGCGTGTGCGTCGGCAGGGCGGTGCTGGGGTGTGCTGAACATCGGCATGAGTCCTTTGCGGCCGGAGGTGGGTCAGGAGGTCTTCTTGGTCAGGGCACGCGCTTTGCGTTTGATCGGTGCCGAGGCCGGGCAGACCTCGAAGGCAAAGCTGCTGAGGGTGTTGACCAGGTTGTCCGGGGTGAGCCGGTAGATCACGAACTGGCCGCGACGCTCGCTGGACACCAGCCCGGCGGTTTCCAGCACCGAAAGATGCCGCGAGATCGCCGGCGCGCTCATTTCGAACAACTGCCCGATCTGCCCGGCGGTGAGTTCCTGGTCTGCCAGGCACGCCAGCATCTTGCGGCGGGGTTGGGAGGCGAGGGCTTCGAAGACGCGGTCGATGGACATAAGGGGTTAAGTAATTAACGAATTAGCTAATTAATTGATTTTATGGCGGCCGATGTCAAGCGTTTTTTTTGGGTGGTGCTCCCGGGCCACGGCCGGGTGCATCTGGCGAATGCCGCAAGCATTGCTGCGATGGAGGATTTCGCGGCGGCTTACGCCGGGAGCGCGCGGGATCTACCGACGCTGTGGCGCAGGGTGCGGCCGATTGGCGATGAGTGCCTTTGCCGCCCATGGCCTGCACGACTGGCACACCACCTCAGTCCGGGAACAACCGCGCGCGCTTCGAGAACGTCACGCTCAGGTGATCCAATGACGCGACGCCTGGCCGGCGAGACTGCAGCGGTTCAAACGGCCACTCTCACGCCGCCGGCAGTGCCATCAGTTCTGCCGGCAACGCGGGCATCGGGGTGCGTTCGTCCAGCGCCTCGCGTTTGAGCCAGTCGATGAACAACGCCGCCGCCGGGCTGGGCTCGCGGTGGCTGGGGTGCACGATGTAGTACGCGTAGCGGGCCTTGAGGGTGGGGCCTGGCAGCCGCACCAGTTCATAGCGTTGCAGATAGGGTTGGGCGATGTGCTTGCGTGCCAGCACCGCGCCCAGGCCGTACACCGCTGCGCGCATCGCATCGGTGCTGTCGTTGAAGGTATGCATCGGCGGCAGCGTGGTGCCGCGCACCTGGGCGGCGCGAAACCAGTCGCGCCAGCCTTGCGGCGACATATCGCTCAGCAGCGGCAACTGGGCAATCTGCGCCGGTGTGCGCAGTGCCGCCACTTCCGGCAACGAGGGCGAGGCCACCGGAAACAGCTCATCGTCCATCAAATGGTGCGAGGTCAGCCCCGGCCATGCGCCTTGCCCATAACGGATGCCCAGTTCCGGGCCGCCTTCTTCGAAACGCGAGAACGCCGGGTCCGATTGCAGGTCCAGGCGGACATGCGGATGGGCGCGGCAAAAGCGCGGCAGGCGCGGTAATAGCCAGCAATACGACAGCGAGCGCAGCGTGGTCACCCGCAGCGGGATGGCGTCTTCGCGCGGATGCAGGTTGCCGGCCACCGCGGCGATCTCGGCCAGTGCGGCGGTGGCGGCATCGGCCAGCTGACGGCCTTCGGCGGTGAGCTTGACCCCGCGCGGCAGCCGCTGGAACAAGGTGACCCCGAGCAGCGCTTCGAGCTTGCGCACATGGTGGCTGACCGCGCTGGCGGTGAGATGCAGTTCTTCGGCCGCATGCGCGAAATTTTGATGGCGCGCGGCGGCGGCGAACACGCCCAATGCGGGCAGCAGGGTCGGGCGCAGATTCATCGAGACATGAGTCAGATTTGTGGCTGACCGCGATACTACGCGCTTGTCGGGCCTGCGGCAGCAGCCGATGCTGCGTCATCCCGTCGCGATGATCGTGCCATGTCCAGCTGTCCGCCCGAGCTTGTCCTCTGCCGTTTCAGCGCCGCACGGCATGCCGCGGGAGCACAGCCATGAGCGCGCACTCGTCGACGCAGCCGGTCGTGACAACACGCGAATGGCGGACCCCGCTCG
This sequence comes from Xanthomonas sp. AC360, assembly GCF_979258225.1. Lineage (NCBI taxonomy): Bacteria > Pseudomonadati > Pseudomonadota > Gammaproteobacteria > Lysobacterales > Lysobacteraceae > Xanthomonas > Xanthomonas sp. AC360. The sequence goes on along the minus strand of NZ_OZ409846.1, from coordinate 4,690,744 downwards.
AGCTGGGTTTTCTCGGCATCGTGTGGGGGTGCTCGTTCCTGTTCATGCGTGTGGCAGCGCCCAAGTTCGGCACGGTGGCGTTGGTGGAAATTCGCCTGGCGCTGGGCGCTGCGGTCCTGCTGCCGTTTCTGTGGTTGGCGCGCGATCGGTTCCCCTTGCACCGTTGGCCGATGCTGGCGGCGATCGGCGTGTTGAACTCCGCGTTGCCGTTTCTGTTGTTTGCCTGGGGCGCGCAACATGCGCCGGCCGCCGTCGGTGCGATCTGCAATGCGATGACGGTGTTGTTCACTGCCTTGATCGCGTTCTTGTTCTTTGGCGAACGCATCGGTACGCGGCGCGCGCTGGCCTTGCTGGTGGGATTCATCGGCGTGCTGGTGCTGGCGACCGGCAAGTCAGCCGGGTTGAGCGTGGGCCCGGCTGCATTGGCCGGCGCCACCGCTTCGTTGCTGTACGGCATCGGCTACAACCTGGTGAAGCGCCACATGGGCGACCTGCCACCGGCTGCATCGGCGGCGTCCACGCTGGGGTGCAGTGCATTGCTGCTGGCACCGTTGGCCTGGCTGCAGTGGCCGACCATGCCGGTGCCGGCAGTGGCCTGGGCCTGCGCGACCGCGTTGGGCGTGGTCTGCACCGGCTTGGCATTCTTGATGTATTACCGGTTGATCCAGCGCATCGGTCCGGCGCGGGCATCCACCGTGACCTATCTGGTGCCGGTATTCGGCGCGCTGCTGGCGTGGTCGCTGCTGGGCGAACCGCTGACCTGGACCATGTTGCTGGCCGCGGTGCTGATTCTGGGCAGCGTCGCTTTCAGCCAGCGCGCGCGCTAAGCACGCGCGCCCCGCTTTTGCGATTCCCGATTCCCGACTCAGCCCGCCGGCGGTGTCCGCACCGGCAGCGGCACGTTGCACAGATCGATATGTCCGGCCGGACGCTTGTAGAAGTCGTCCTTGCGATTGCGGCGTGCTTCGGCCACATCGCGGAAGCTCTGGCTATCGGTGCGCAACAGTTGCAACGGCGTGCGCTCCGGCACCGGCACTTCGCTGGCAAGGCGTATCGCGCGGATCGCAGAGCGTTGCGTGGTGTCTTCGTAGAAGCCCATCGGGTCCGGCCCACGGGAAATCACGCTCAGCAACTCCATGCCCTTGACCACGCGGCCGACCACGGTGATGTTGCGGTCCAACTGCCGTGGCGACTGCCCGGTGACCACATACAATTCGGCGCCGATGCTGCTGTCTTCGTCATTGTTGCGCCCCGCGCCCAGCGTGCCGTAGCAATGCGCCAGCCAGGCTTTGCCGGTGGCGCTGTCGCGGCCTGCCGGGAAGCCTTCGACAAAGCCGACCTGTGGCGCCCAGCCATCGCTATCGGGCAGGCGCTGAAAATCCAGGCCTTGCGCGGCGCGTTCGAACTCGGCAGGCAGATGGGTCTTGGCCGAGCCCAATGATTTGGCCTTGTCCGGCGTCTCGCCATCGGGGTCGCCGAACTGCACCACGAAATTATCCTGCGAGCGATAGATGCTGAGCCCATCCCAGAAGCGCTCGTGGGCGAGCGTGCGGATGTTGCCCACGTGCTCGGGCGCAAATTGCGGCGCCAGCTCGATGATCACCCGGCCGGTATCCAGTTCCAGGTACAGCGTGCGATCGGGATCGAGCACGCGCCAGGCGTTGGCCGGCGAGCTGTCCAGGATCTGTTGCGGGCTGCGGTAGGCCGCATGCGCGGCAGCGGGCAATACCAGCGCGAGCAGGCAGGCAGAAACAACAGTGCGCAGCAGCATGAAGGCAACCAGCGAAGGAAAGGTGGTTGATTCTTGACCAATGCGCGCAAGGACGCAAAGCGGTGATGCGCGCGCCACGGCGCCGACGCGCTACACCAGCGTCGTGGCAATGATGATTGCGTGCCCTGCTGCGCACCTGGCGCAGACATGACGTGTCCGCATCGAGCGGGCGCGTCATGTCCGATTGGCGCATGGATTTATCGCTCTCCTGCTTTGCAGCAGAGCGACAGTGCTGCAGTTACCGTGCCGGTTTGCGCTTGACGTAGAGTTGCTTGCGCACGTGCGCAACGACCTCGCCATCGCGGTTGTGTATCGTGTTTTCGAACCAGCGCAGATGCTTCTCTCCGCTGGCGGTGGCGTCGCGCAGTTCGGCGAGCATGGCGTTGTCGATCACAAAGTCCGCGCTCACCGTGCCGCGCCCGGGTTTGACGAATTCGATGCTGCCGGCCTTGTCCCACACGTAGTAGTCGCGTCCCAGGTTCTGCATCACCAGCAGCATCCAGAACGGATCGGTCATCGCGAACAGGCTGCCGCCGAAATGGGTGCCGACGTAATTGCGATTCCATGGGCGCTGCCGCAGTTCCACACGCGCGAAGCGATAGTCGGCCGACAACACGGTGACGTGGATGCCTGAAAACAGATACGGCGGCCACAGGTTGATGCCGAGCTTGAACAGTGAAGCGCGCATGCGGGCCGGGTTCCATGGCGGGTCGGGCTCGCAGCATAACATTCGCATGCGTATGGTTGGCGATGACCGTCCAGGGAAGCGGCTGTGCCCGTGATGTGAGTCTGTCCAGGCGTCGCGTCATCTCCGGCCGCGCAAGTCGCGCCGCCTCGCGCAGAAGGCTCGACCACCCGCATTCTCTCGTAGGAGCGGACCTGGCCGCGACGGTGCGTCACCGTTATCGCATGACGCTTCATCGCGACTGGGAATGCATCATCGCGGCCAGGTCCGCTCCTACGCGTTCATGGGGTTGGCCGTCTTCGTCGGGTCGGTTTTCAGGATGTCGGAACTGTGGGCGGGGGACCTGTTTGGATAGGCCGGTCTGCGCGGCTTGGTAGCGGCAGGATGCAGGCCTCGCACCGCACCGCGGCGTGCCGGACCCTGTGACCGACACGCCGCGTGCAATGCGTGCAATCGACACGCTGCATGCAACCGATCTCAGCGCATGCAACTGCTCTCAGGCGTGCGAAGCCGCGGCTCACGCCACAGTGCCCGTCGCTGTCAGAACACCAGCGCCGACATCTTGCGGCGGTAGCGGCCGACCAGGTCTTCGTCTTCGATCACGCGGAACGCATCGATCAGGCTGCGGCGCGGCAGGTTCTCGTCGAAGGCGCGATCCTGCCGCAGCATTTCCAGGAACTGTTCCAGCGCCGCTTCGTCGTTGCCGTCGAGCAGATGGCGCACGCCGAGCAGGTGACGCGCGCGCAGGTCGGCGCCGTTGGTGTCCACGGTGGCCTGCAGCACGCTGGCGTCCGGGGCGTCCTTGAGCACATTGGCAAAACTCAGGCGGGCCTTGGCACGCACCGCGCGGTCGTCGGTGGCCAGGTTGGCGGGCAGGGCGTCGATCAACTGCTCGGCCTCGGCGGTGTCGCCGGTCTTGAGCAGCGCCAGCGCCAGATCCAGCTTGAGCTCGTCCTTGTCCGGCTCGGCGGCGATCGCCTCGCGCAACGCGGCGGCCTGTGCCTGGGGGGCCAGCGGCGCCTCGGGCAGCACCTCTTCGGCGATCTGCGGCTCGGCCGGCAGCACGCCGTGCTGGGTCAGGAATTCGCGCACCTGGCCTTCCGGCATCGCACCGGGGAAGCCGTCGACGATCTCGCCACCTTTGACCAGGAACACCGTCGGCACCGAGCGGATCTGGAACGCCGCGGCGATCTGTTGTTCTTTGTCCACATCGACCTTGCCCAGCTCGAATGCGCCGTTGTACTCGCCTGCCAGCTTTTCCAGGATCGGCGTCAGCGACTTGCACGGCCCGCACCAGGTGGCCCAGAAATCCACCAGTACCGGTGTCGTCAACGATTTCTGCAGGACCTCGGTCTCGAAGGTGTCGGTGGTGGCATCGAATACATGCGGCTTGTCGGACATGGGCTTCCTGTATGAGGTGACGGCAACAATGGGTGGTAATGGTGGCAAACCCGGCCGACACAAGGCCAGTCCGGGACGCCGAAGGGGGTTCACGCCGTGCGCGCCCGGCACGACAATGCCGCGTCCTGGTGGCGCCAACGCGCCCCGCAGCGGAGCACCACAATGGGAAGTACCGACAGCGCGCAGCGCTACCTGGGCCTGATCGCGGCAACCGTGTTCGTGCTGGCGCTGGCCGGGTTCGGGGCCACGCTGCCGGGCTATCTGCAGGCCAGCCACCCGGTCGCGTTGCTGGGCGCGCAGGGTGTGCCGCATGCGCTGGGCTTCAATTTGCTGGCGTTCGTGCTGGTCGGTGCGCTGGGCATGATCACCGGCGTCAGCTTGCTGGCGCGCATGCCGCCCAAGGCCGGCTGGAGCCTGCGTGTGGGCGGGCAGCTCATCGTGCTGGCCGGGCTGGCCTTTGTCGGCATGGGCATGCTGCCGCTGGATCCCACCGATCTGGACGGCCGCGCCAGTCAGGCGCATGCCACGGCCTGGTTGCTGTGGGCGGTGGCGTTTGTGCCGGGCATGTTGTTGATTGCCGCAGCGCTGCTCAATGCTACCGAGACCCGCGCGCTGGCCTGGCTCAGCCTGGCGGCCGGGCTGCTGGTGGCGGTGCTGGCATTTGGCCCGCCCGGCCTGCTGCGGCAGGCCATCGCACAACGCCTGGCGTTTCTGGCCTGGGTCGGCTGGCTGGCTGTGGCCGCCTGGATCTGGCCGGCAAAGCCTGCGATCTGAGCGAGCGGTTTGGAGCACCTGCTGCACTGCGGTACCCTGTCCCGCTTTGCACCGCCCGAGCATCCGCTCCCAATGTCCACCGTCGAACCCAACGCCTACGACCCGCAGCAGGTCGAATCCTCCGCCCAGCAGTTCTGGGACGCCACCCGCGCCTTCCAGGTCGACGAGAACTCGGATAAACCCAAGTTCTATTGCCTGTCGATGCTGCCGTACCCGTCCGGTGCGCTGCATATGGGCCATGTGCGCAACTACACCATCTCCGATGTGGTCAGCCGCTACAAGCGCATGACCGGCCACAACGTGATGCAGCCGATGGGCTGGGATGCGTTCGGGTTGCCGGCCGAAAACGCCGCGATCAAAAACAAGACCGCGCCGGCCAAGTGGACCTACGCCAACATCGAGCACATGCGCGGCCAGCTCAAATCGCTGGGCTATGCGATCGATTGGTCGCGCGAGTTCGCCACCTGCACGCCGGACTATTACGTGCACGAGCAGCGCATGTTCACCCGGCTGATGCGCAAGGGCCTGGCTTACCGCCGCAACGCGGTGGTGAACTGGGACCCGATCGATCAGACCGTGCTGGCCAACGAGCAGGTGATCGACGGCCGCGGCTGGCGCTCCGGTGCCCTGGTCGAAAAACGTGAAATTCCGCAGTGGTTCCTGCGCATCACCGATTACGCACAGGAACTGCTCGACGGCCTGGACCAACTGGACGGCTGGCCGGACTCGGTCAAGACCATGCAGCGCAACTGGATCGGCCGCTCGGAAGGGCTGGAAATCCAGTTCGACGTGCGCGACATCGATGGCGCGCCGCTGGACCCGTTGCGCGTGTTCACCACCCGCCCGGACACGCTGATGGGCGTGACCTTCGTGTCGATCGCCGCCGAGCACCCGCTGGCGCTGCATGCGGCCAAATCCAATCCGGAACTGGCCGCGCTGCTGGAAACGCTCAAGCATGGCGGTGTCTCGGAAGCCGAGCTGGAAACCCAGGAAAAACGCGGCATGGCCACCGGCCTGAGCGCAGTGCATCCGATCAGCGGCGAGCAGGTGCCGGTATGGGTGGCCAACTTCGTGCTGATGGGCTACGGCACCGGCGCGGTGATGGCGGTGCCCGGCCACGACCAGCGCGATTTCGAGTTCGCCAACAAGTACGCCCTGCCGATCGTGCAGGTGGTCAAGCTGCGCGAGCCGCGCAATGAAGACGAACAGACCTGGGACGCCACCCAGTGGCGTGACTGGTACACCGAAAAAAGCCGCGAGCTGGAGCTGATCAATTCGGCCGAGTTCGATGGCCTGGATTTCGGCGGCGCCTTCGAAGCCTTGGCCGAGCGCTTCGAGCGCAAGGGCCAGGGCCAGCGCCGCATCAACTACCGTCTGCGCGATTGGGGCGTCAGCCGTCAGCGTTACTGGGGCTGCCCGATTCCGGTGATCTACTGCGCCAAGTGCGGTGCGGTGCCGGTGCCGGAAGACCAGTTGCCGGTGGTGCTGCCGGAAAACGTGGAATTTGCCGGCACCGGTTCGCCGATCAAGACCGATCCGACCTGGCGCCAGACCACCTGCCCAGACTGTGGTGGCCCGGCAGAGCGCGAGACCGACACCTTCGATACCTTCATGGAATCGAGCTGGTACGTAGCGCGCTACACCAGCCCCAACGCACGCGACATGGTCGACCGCCGCGCCAATTACTGGATGCCGGCCGATCTGTACGTGGGCGGCATCGAGCACGCGATCCTGCACCTGATGTACTTCCGCTTCTATCACAAGCTCATGCGCGACGCGCGGCTGGTGGACAGCGACGAGCCGGTGACCAACCTGCTCACCCAGGGCATGGTTATTGCCGACACGTTCTATCGTGACGCCGACAACGGCGGCAAGGACTGGATCAACCCGGCCGATGTCGAGGTCCAGCGCGATGAGCGCGGCCGCGTCACCGGCGCGGTGCTGGTCGCCGACGGCCAGCCGGTGCATATCGGCGGCACCGAAAAGATGTCCAAGTCCAAGAACAACGGCGTGGACCCGCAGTCGATGGTGGCCAAGTACGGCGCCGACACCGTGCGGTTGTTCTCGATGTTTGCCGCACCGCCGGAGCAATCGCTGGAGTGGAACGAAGCCGGTGTCGACGGCATGGCGCGTTTCATGCGCCGGTTGTGGGTGCAGGTGCACAAGCATGTGGGCGAGGGCGCGGCCGTTGCGCTGGACGCCGCCAGCCTGAGTGCCGAGCAAAAGGCGATCCGCCGCAAGACCCACGAAACCATCGGCAAGGTCAGCGACGACTATGGCCGCCGCCACAGCTTCAACACCGCCATTGCCGCGGTGATGGAGTTGTCCAACGCGCTGGCCAAGTTCGACGACGCCAGCGACCAGGGCAGGGCGGTGCGGCAGGAAGCACTGGAAGCGATGGTGCTGCTGCTCAACCCGATCACCCCGCATGCCAGCCACGCGTTGTGGCAGGTGCTGGGCCGTGGCGAAACGTTGCTGGAAGACGTGGCGTTTCCGCAGGTCGATGCCAGCGCCTTGGTGCGTGACGCATTGACGCTGGCGGTGCAGATCAACGGCAAGCTGCGCGGCACCATCGAGGTGACGGCGGACGCCGCGCGCGAACACATCGAAGCGCTGGCCCAGGCCGAGCCCAATGCCGCGAAATTCCTGGATGGGCTGACGATCCGCAAGATCATCATCGTGCCGGGCAAGATCGTGAACATCGTGGCGGGGTGATGGCGGCTGATCGGTCCGGTTGCCATTGCCGATCCGGGTAGTTTCCCGGAGCGGCGTGGCGACGCGGTGCAAGGTTGCTGCTGCGGTGACGGCAATGTGTTGCACTGGCGCGTGGTGCTGCGCAAGTCCGCGCGCTGCAGTGGTTGTCTGCGATTAACTGCGCTGGTGCGTCGCGACGCATGGGTGAAGTTGCCGCGATGGTTCCTGGTACGTCATTTCAGTCGCGCTCGGCGACGTGCAGGTGAGATTGTTGGGGTGGCTTCTGGTCATTCGTTTCACCGGCGCGTGGCGACGCGTTTGTCATTCCTGGGCGCCGCGTTGTTCCGCGGCGCCCTATCAAGCCCCGTTCACGCGGGCTGCGTCAGGCTAGCCGCCTGTTGCCGCCGCCGGGGCGCTCATCCAGACTGTGCCCATGATTCGATTTCCTACTGCTTTCGCTGCGTCCCTCGTGCTGGTCTCCAGCCTCACCGCCTGCGGCTTCCACCTGCGCAATTCGCTTGCGTTGCCGCCCGATACCCCGGCCGTGAAGGTGCAGTCCGCAGTGCAGTACAGCGAACTGGCCAAATTGCTGCGGCGTGGCCTCAAGGCTGCCGGCGCCACGCTGGCGGATGAAGACGCCAAGACCGGCTTTGCGCAGGTGCAGGTGTTGTCCGAGCGCTGGGGCGATTTGCCGATCGCCATCGACAGCCAGGGCCGTGCACAGGAATACAGCCTGCGCTACGCCGCCATCTTTACCGTCACCACCGCCAACGGTGCGGTGCTGGTGCCGCAGCAGGTGATCGAGCTGTCGCGCGACTACGTGTCGCCGCCGGTGGACGCCACCGGTACCGCCACCGAGCGCGAGATCCTGGCCGACGAGTTGCGTAAAGATATGGCGGCCTCGATCCTGCGCCGTATCGACAGCGTGGTGCGCGCCCGCGTGCAGCGTGGCGAGAGCCTTGAAAGCACGCCGACCGCGCCGCTGCCGCAGGCCACCACTCCGCCGGTGCAGCCATCGACGCCCGAATCCAGCGTGCCGGCCTCGCTACCGCCAGCGCCGCAGCCGTCGTCGAACAACTGAGCGTGGCGATCGCATCTCCCGCGTGTCTGTCAGGCGGGCGCAGCGGCTGTCCGGAACTGACAGGCGCGGCGCGTGCTGGCCGTGACCAGCGTCCCGTCGGCGGTCGCCTGCCGGCGGCGCGTGACGGCGTGTCGGCCAGACTGCGACCTGGCGCGCGGTTGTAGGCATGGAACTTCGCCCAGAGCAGCTGGCCGGCCAGTCCAATCAGCCGTTGCAGCCGGCCTATCTGATCGCCGGTCCGGAAACCTTGCGCGTGCTTGAAGCAGCCGATGCGGTGCGTGCACGTGCGCGCGCCGAAGGCATCGGCGAGCGCGAGGTGTTCGATGCCGACGGCCGCGAGTTCGACTGGAACCAGCTCGACGCCAGCTTCAACGCGCCCAGCCTGTTCAGCCCGCGCCGGCTGGTGGAAGTGCGCCTGCCCAGCGGCAAGCCGGGCAAGGACGGCGCCGAGGTCATCACTCGCTTCTGTGCCAACCCGCCGCCGGACGTGGTGCTGCTGATCACCGCCAACGACTGGAGCAAGGCGCACCAGGGCAAGTGGGCCGAGGCGATCGGCCGCATCGGCACCATTGCCGTGGCCTGGGCGATCAAGCCGCATGAATTGTCCGACTGGATCGAGCGCCGCCTGCGCGCCCAGGGCCTGCGCGCCGACGCAGCCGCGGTGCAGCGCCTGGCCGAGCGGGTGGAAGGCAACCTGCTCGCCGCCGCGCAGGAGATCGACAAGCTGGCCTTGCTGGCCGATGGCAAGACGCTGGATCTGGAGGCGATGGAGTCGCTGGTAGCCGATGCCGCGCGTTACGACGTGTTCCGCCTGGCCGAAACCACCTTCTCCGGCCAGCCCGCCGCGGTGATCCGCATGCTCGCCGGGCTACGTGCCGAAGGCGAAGCCGTCGCCGCGCTGATGCCGATCCTGATCAAGGAATTGCTGCGCACCGCTGCACTGGCAAAGGTGCAGGCCAACGGCGGCAACCTGGCCGCGGAAATGAAATCGCAGGGCATCTGGGAATCTCGCCAGGCCCCGTTCAAGCGCGCGCTGCAGCGTCACCCCGAGGCGCGCCGCTGGGAGCGCTTCGTCGCCGAGGCCGGCCTGGTCGACCGCATGGCCAAGGGCCGCGCCGACGGCGATGCCTGGGTCGGCCTGGAACGCCTCCTGGTTGCGGTGGCCGAAGCGCGCGCGGTGAGATTGCTGGCGTGACAGCGGGGCAGGCCGGGCCTGGAAACCGCGCGTCCGCGATCCGGGACACGGGATCCGAAACCCGAACCACTGCACCGCCGAGCCAGGACACGCAGCTTGTCGCTCCGGCCAGCACTGCGATCAGCGCGTCAGTTCCCGGCCCCCAGTCGGCCGTACCGGCTCCTGGCCCTTCCGATTCCCGATTCCCAATTCCCGATTCCCGGCTCCACCTCTACTACGGCGGCACCTTCGACCCGATCCACCTGGGTCATCTGGCCATCGCCTGCGCGGCACGCGACGAACTCGGTGCGCTCGTGCACCTGGTGCCGGCCGCCGATCCGCCGCATCGCGCCGCACCCGGTGCCACGGCCGCGCAGCGTGCGCAGATGCTGGAACTGGCGCTTGCCGGCCAGCCCGGGCTGCAGCTGGACAGCCGCGAGCTGCAGCGTGCCAGCCAACAGCTGGCGCCGTCCTACACCGTGGAGACCTTGCGCGAGCTGCGCGAGGCACTCGGGCCCACCACGCCCATCGCCTGGTTGTTGGGTGCCGACGCCTTCGTTGGACTGCACCGCTGGCACCAGTGGGAGGCGCTGTTTGAGCTGGCGCACTTCGTCATTGCCGCGCGGCCCGGCACATCCCTGGACCTGAGCGATGCGCCGCACCTGGCCGCTGCGGTGCAGGGGCGCTGGGCCGCCAGCACCGAGGCACTGCTCGCCGCGCCGGCCGGCCGGTTGTGGCAATTGCACCACCCGTTGCGCGGCGAATCGGCCAGCGCGGTGCGCGCGCAGATCGCTGCCGGCGGGCCCTGGCAGGCGCTGGTGCCGGCTGCGGTGGCCGGCTTTATCGCCCGGGAAGGTCTGTACGGCTGCCCCCGCGCGGCTAGCTGAACACGCATCCGCCCGGACCGGCCTATAATTCACGCTAATTCCATCGAGTTGCCCGCTTTGACCAGTCAAGCCCAAGTCATCAAGACCTCCATCCCGAATCCGCCGCCGTCCGTGCCGGCCCTGCTGGCCACCGTGCGCGAGGCCGTGGAGGAGCTGAAAGCCAAGGACGTGGTCGAGATCGACGTGCGCGGCAAGTCCAGCGTCTGCGATTACATGGTGGTTGCCTCGGGCACCTCGACCCGCCATGTCAAATCGATCGCCGAAGAAGTGGTCAAGTTCGCCAAGCGCCTGGACGTGATGCCGTTGGGTGTGGAAGGCGAGCGCGAAGCCGAGTGGGTGCTGGTCGACCTGGGCGATGTCGTGGTGCACGTGATGCTGCCGCGCGTCCGCGAGTTCTACGCGCTGGAGCGTTTGTGGACCGTGGGCGACCAGCGTCCGGACGATGTGGTTGCCGATTCCGAGGAGTAACTGGCCCCGGCATGGCGAGAAAACTGCAAGCCACCCCGGATACCGCTGCTTCGCACGCGCTGCAGCGGTTGCACAGTGGCGCTGCGCAGGTGTCCGGTGTAGCAGCGTCGCCGGCCCGCAAACGCTTTGACCGGCTGCTGCGCGACCTGGAACTGCATCGCGCCCAATTGCAGGCCTGGCAAGTGGCGCTTGCGCAATGGCGCGAGCGCTATCACGGCGAGCTGCAGCCCTTGCTCGACCGTCGCCGCGATGCCGATATCGCCCTGGTCGAGGAACTCGATCGCGCGCACGCTTCCTACAAGTTGGGAAAGGCCGATCGCGAATTTTTGTCGGATCTGCTGTGCAACATCGCCGGTCCGCTGATCGAAGCCGGCCACGAAGCGCTGCGGCAGATCTACGATCGCCACAGTGTCGTCGGCTATGACCAGGAAGTCTCCGAATCCGATGCGCTGATGAAGCAGATTCTCGGCCAGGCCTACGGACTGGATGCCGACGAACTGGATGCGATCGACTCGCCAGAAGAACTCTTCGAGCGTGTGAGCGAGCGCCTGGAGCAAGAGCACGCCCAGCAGCAGCAACGCCAGACGCAGCGCCGCAAACGCGCCGAGCGGAAGGCCACTGCCGCCACTGCCGAACCCCCGCCGTTGCGCGAGCTGTATCGCAAGCTGGCCGGCAATCTGCATCCGGACCGCGCCAAGAACGACGATGACCATGCCTCGCGCACCATCCTGATGCAGCGGCTCAATGCCGCCTACAAGGCCGGCGATCTGCTGGGTTTGCTCGAACTGCAGGCCGAGATCGGCTTGATGGACGCGCAAGGCGTGGACGCGATGAACCCGACGCGGTTGCAGGAGTACAACCGCGAACTGGACCGCCAGTGCAAGGACCTGCAGCAGCAGGTGCAGCAGCAAGCGGGCGACTTCTGCGCCGAGTATGGATTGGACCTGCCGTCGCGTCCGAAGCCGGAGCGGCTGGGCAGATTGATGGCGCAACTCAAGCGTGAGGTCGAAGACGAGTTGATGGAGGCACGCCAGGGCCTGCGAGAACTGGGCGATCCGCAATTGTTCAAGCGCTGGTTGAAGATGCAGCGCGTCATGTCGAGCGTGCCCGAAGCGCCCTGGTTCTGACCACGCGCGGCAACGACGCGAGTGGCTGCGCTGCGCGACCGAATGCGTCTGCCCATGCGCGGTTCCCAACAGCCGGTGATGCCAGCCGGGCGCCGGTAGCGAGGCTTTAGAGTGGCCAGCACAGCGACTGTGCTCACCGCCAGGCGGGCGCGGCCGGTGCTTGGTGCGGCATGTGCCACGCGTACATGCCTGTTCTGGGCGCGCCGTCCACGGCCGCCTGACGACTGCTCGCTACGTGTTGTTAGCCGCTCTTAGCTGCAGCGACCTACGGCGCTGACCGTGCGACCAGCCTGCCGCCACGCGCGACATTCGGAGGTGGCGCATCGACTGTGCGCCTGCATGCGCTACGTTTTCGCTGTTGGCCTGCGGGTCTTTCGGCACGCTTGAAACCTGCCGGATGAGCGGTGATACGCCCTCCGGCAGGTGTCGCGTCGTGCAGAGAACAGGCTTACAACGGCCCGCGTTCCCATGGCCCGGTGATGGCCAAGGTAATCCCCGGTGTCTGGATGTTGACGAACAAAGTGCGTGCCAACGGGTCCCAACAGGCGCCGCAGAACTCGGTGTCGCGGTAATCGCCTTCAGCAATGGTCTTGCCGGCATCGGCGATCTGCTGCGAGGTGAGCTGCACGTTGTTCTTGGCCAGATAGAACGATTCGCCGTTGCGGGTCAGGCCCAGCAAGCGCGCGCCGGGGCCGTATTCGTCCGGGCTTTCGCCGCCGTCTTCGCACAGCACCACGCCGCCGCGCGCACTGACGGTGACGTTGTCCGGGTTATGCGCCGCCAGCTGATTGCCGCTGACGAACAGCGCGCTCAGGCGCTGGGTGAACAGGTCCAGCACCCACACCGCGCCATTGCCGTAACCGCGCCGGCCCTGCGCATCCACACCGGTGCTGGTGTCGACGATGAACATCTTGCCGTAGCTGTACCAGATGCCTTCGCCGCGGCTCATGCGTAGCGCGCCGTCGGCCCAGGCTTGTGCAAACGGCCCGCTCAAGGTGTCGTTGGCGCCGATGTCGGCAAAGCCGGCCGGTGCCGCGATGCTGTCCAGATCGGGCTCGCTGATATCCACCCACTCCAGCTGGAACTGCTGGCCGATGCTGGCCACGGTGAGGTCGGCATTGCGACGTCCGCGCACGCGCGCGGCCTGCAGCCGGCCGCCGTTTTCCAGCGAGCCATTGCGGCCGCGGCGGTCGTTGGGAATGAAGCGATACAGGCCGGCCTTGTTGCGGTCGTCTTCGGTGAGATAGACGGTGCCGGTGCGCGGGTCGATCGCCACTGCCTCATGGCTGAAACGGCCCAGCCCCACCAACGGACGGCCGGTTGTGCGATGGCTGTCCGGGTCCACTTCGAATACATAGCCGTGCTTGCGGCCGGTGCTGGAGACCGCGTTGGTCTTGATCTCTTCGCAGCTCAGCCAGGTGCCCCAAGGGGTCGGCCCGCCGGCGCAGTTGACCAGGGTGCCGCCCAAGCTCGGCTCCAGGCTGCCCCAGCCACGGCGGCCGTAGCTCAGCGTGGTGGTGCCGCCGCCGGCCTGTTGGGTGCCGCTGACGATGCCGGTGTCGTACATGGCCGGTGCGCGGAACGGGCTGCCGGCGCCGCGCTCATGGTTACGGATCAACACGTATTCCAGGCCGCGCAGCGGGTCGCTGCCCGGACGCCAGTCGGGTCGACGCAGACCGACCACGGCCATACCGTCGTGGCGGTCGGGGCAGGGCTGGCCATCGTCCATGCGGTCGCCGCTCCAGCCGAACGAGCGGTAGCTGAAACCGCGCGGCAGCTGCAGTAGCGGCAGGCCGGTGCTCTGGTCGGCGACCGGGGCGAGCGGGCCGTAACGGCTGGGGACCGGGGCGAGCCGCACCGACGGGGACGTGGCGGCCTGGGCCTGACGCGATTGCAGTGCGCCCAAGCTGCCAAGGGCACCGGCGGCCATGACGGCGGCGCTGCCCTTGAGAACCTGGCGGCGGGCGGGATCGAAAATCGGCATCGAACGACTCCTGCGTGGCTGGGTGGTCGGGCGACACTAATTGCCGGCTGTAACCACGCCATGACACGCAACGACAAATCGCCACGGACTGCCCAGGCTGTGACGCGGATATCATGTGCGAATGAAATGCCGACTCATCGCCACCGGCGAGCGCGCACCGGCCTGGGTGGCGCAAGGTTTTGCCGAATATCAAAAACGTCTGTCGCACTGGATGCCGCTGGAGCTGGTCGAGATCGAACCCGGCCTGCGTGGCAAGGGACGCGATGGGCAACGCGCCATCGACGATGAAGGCCGTCGCGTCATCGCCGCGCTGCCCAAGAACGCGCATGTCGTGGCGCTGGATGTGCCCGGTCGCCCGCTGAGTTCAGAGCAACTTGCCCAGCGCATGGAACACTGGCGTGGACAGGGCCGCGACCTGGCCTTCCTGATCGGCGGCCCGGAAGGCCACGCGGCCGAGGTGCTGAAAAACGCCAACGAAAGCTGGTCGATCGGCCCGCTCACCTTGCCGCACATGCTGGTGCGCCTGGTCGTGGCCGAGCAGCTGTACCGCGCTGCGGCGATGCTGGCCAATCATCCGTATCACCGGGCGTAATGGCGTCGTGACGTGATGCCGCGCGCGGTGCAGCTGGCGTCATCGGAGCGGCTGATCATCCAAACCCCCGAGATCGGCCCGCTCACGCTGCCGCACATACCGGTACATTTGAGTGTCGCCGAGCAGTTGCATCGCACTGCGGCGATGCTGGCCAATCACTCGATTCAGCGCGTTGGTCGGGATCTGCGTCAGCACGCAACGGCTTGCTGGATAGCGCGACTGCGCGACGCCTGCTCAGCTTCCGGACGAATGCGAACCGAAGCGATGGCCGAGGTGTGTCGCGCGTTGTTGCCGGTTTTGATCGCGTCGGCGGGATCCGTCGTGCCGCTCGCTCGCTTCCTTCTGTTGGCCGCCCCCAGCCCATTGATGCGGCGGGTCGTCACTGGCGCTCCTAGTGCTCATGCGGCAGGCGAAGGACACTGCGGCGTGGCCGCTACGCTTGCTGCCTGGCGCGCGTGCGTTGGTAGCGGGATAGTTGCCGCCAGCGGATGCGTAGAGGTTCGCAGTGGTGCGGCGGCCGCAGTTGCAGGCCGCCGCGTCGGTCCACGCTTCAATTCAACGAAGCTTCAATTCAACGAAAAACTCACCGGCACCAATCCGTAGGCCTGCACGGCCTGGCCGTTTTGCATCGCCGGCTGGAAGCGCCAGCTGCGCAGCACCTGGCTACGCGCGGCCAGATCGAGCGCGCGATGACCGCTGCTGGTTTGCACGCTCACTTCGGCCGGGCGTCCATCGGTACCCACCAGCACGCGCAGCAGCACTGTGCCTTGCTGCCCCGCACGCAATGCAGCCACCGGGTAACTCGGTGCGGGCGAACTCAGATACTGCAACTGCCCTGCCTCGATCGGCCCGCTCGGTGCAGCGATCGTGGGCGCGCTGTCCATCGCGGTGCCGGTTGCCGGGAGGGTAACTGACGTGGTGTCGACCACGGATGTCTGGTCGATGAGAGGAGTCGGCACCTGCACCGGGACTGGCACGGTCTTGGGTGGTGTATGCGTCTTCGGTGTGAAATTCACAGTGACCGGGATTACCAGCGGCGGTGGTGGGGCGGTCGGTATCGTGATCGGCATGACCCAACGCGGCTCGGGTGGCGCTTGCGGAACCGCCCGATGCGACAGCGGGATCAGCAACAAGCCACCGGCCAGCAGATGCAGCGCCACGGCGGTGCTCATCGCCAGGACGCGCGAGGTGTCGATGCCAAGGGGACGGGAAGAAACTTGCGATTGCGTGCGAACCATCATCCACCTCCAAAACGGAACTGCGGAAAGGACCTGCGCGGCCCGGACGCACTACACCATCCGGTAGCGTAGGTTTACCGCAGCGCGCGCGGCTGCACAAGTACGACGCGTAGCTGCGACGGGTTTTCTATATCGCCGACGATGGCGGATCGATATCGCCGCGACGGCGATGTCGATAGCTAGCTGAGTTTCTTTGCGGTGCCAACGCGGATCAGCGTTCGCGCATGCAAACGCCCAGCCGAAGCTGGGCGTTGCGGTAGAAAAGCCCAGCCCGTTGCCAGGCTGGGGAAACGACGCTGACGGGAGAGTGCGTCAGTAGTCGTACGCCACCGAGAACATCGCGTAGCGTGGCTGGGTGAAGAACGCGCCCATACCGTAGGTGTTGGATAGCGTGAACGCGCTGTCTTCCCAGGTGGAATCGACCTGCAGCGGTTTACGCTCGTTGAAGATGTTGAAGGCCTGCAGCGTCATGGAGAGCTTGTTGTCGGCGAACGCGGGGCGATAGGTCAGGCCCAGGTCGACGATCTTTGTCCAGGGCAGGCGACCTGCGTCGCCCGGGCGCGAGGGTTGGCCGTTGCAGGTGTGGTACGCGGAGCCATAACCCACCGGATCGCCGGCATCGGAATCCTCGCTGATGCCGTTGATGCTCACGTAGCCAAGACAGGATTTCGGCGTACCGGACAGCACGCGGATGTTGCCCGCAATCAGCCATTCGGGCGCGATCTGGTAGGAACCGTAAATCTTGATCTGATGGCGGCGATCATTGGCCAGGTAGCCGCCCGAGTACCACATCAGCGCAGCGGCATCCCAGTCCTGGGTCTTGGAGACATCGGTCTGGCCGATATCGGATTTGATCTGCCCTTCGGTATTGCCGAAATTGCGCGACCAGGTGTAATCGATGCGGCCTTCCCACTTGCCGTCGAACGGATGTTGCAGGAACAGGTCCACCGCCAGATAGGTGCGCTTGGCCTTCTTGTCGAAGCCCCAGTCCGACGGCGACATCGATACCGACGTGCGGCCGGAGCCATCCAGGTTGGCCAGGCTGAAGGAATTGGTTTCGCCGGGATTGAAGATGATGCAGCCGGGCACGTTGACGGTGCTGGGATCCACGCCGATCGCGGTCAACTTGGTGCGCATCCGATCCGCATCGCAGACGTCGTCGATGGTGGCGCCGAGCGAGCGATAGGTCGCCTTGGCACCAGTCACCCAGTTCTCGCCAAGCGTCTTGTCGAAGCCGAGCATGAACTCGTCCTGGTACATCGACTTCAGGTCGGTGGCGGCGATACCGGCGGCATCCGGTGCTTGGCCGCATTCCAGATTGGAGGAGACGACATTGCCCGAACAGGAGAATCCGGCGGATGGATCGACCGCGACCGGCGTCAGCCCGGTCGGGCTGCCCTGCGCATCGATGCCGGTGTAGGTGAAGTACTCGCGCGTAAACGTGGACGGCGATGCGCCACGGATGGCCACGCTGTTAGGCAATGCCAGGTAGTAGCGACCGGCGTTGCCGTAGACCTTGAGCGAGGAGTCGCCGAACACGTCCCAACTCAGCCCCAAGCGCGGCGCCCACTGATCGCCACTGGTCACGTAGGGCACACCCGCGTCGTTGAAGTTGGTGAACTTGTCGTTGCGGATACCCAGCGTCAGCAGCAGCTTGTCGTTGACCTGCCATTTGTCTTCGAGGAAGTATGCTTTTTGCTCGACGGACATACTGGTCGCGGTATTGAACACGGAGCGATAGGCGTAGTAGCCATTGCCACCGGCCGGACCCACGCCCAGCGCAGCGCTGATGGGCGAGGCGGGGCGCGAAGAGCGTCCATAGATCCAGCGGAAGCCCGGGCCGGTGGTGATGACACCTTCGTTGCTGGCATTGAAATACATATTGTCCACACCTGCAGTGAGGGTGTGGCTGCCCAACACATATTCCAGGTCGATACGCAGACCGCGCGTCTTGTTTTCGCCATCGCGCGCCTGGCTGGAGGTCTGGTTGTTGCGGATCTCGCTGCCACCGGTGATGGCCGGGTCCTGCAGATTGGTGTTGGTCAGCAGCGGTGCGGTGCTGGGGTTGTTGCGGAAATCGGTCTGACGGCTCTTGCCGTAGGTGGCGCTCAAGGTGAGATCGTCGGTGATGTAGCTGGTGTACTTGCCGATGTAATAGCGGTCGTTGACCTTGACCGTATCGGCGAATGCGCCGTTGGCGTCGCCGTTGAGGCCCTGGTATCCGTTGAAATCGCTGTAAACACCGCCATCGCGCGAATTATTCTTGACGCCGGTCAGTTCGAGGATGTTGCTGTCGTTGATGTTCCAGTCGATCTTTGCGTAGACCTTCGGCTCATCGGTGCGGTAGTTGTTGCGGCCGATCACCGGGTCGTCCCTGCGTGCGGTGGAAACGCCTTCGGTGCGTTCCTGCTCTGCGGCGACAAAGACGAACAGGCGGTCTTCGATCAGCGGGCCGCCGCCATAAACGCTATAGACCGTATTCCAAAAAGTGTCGTCCTTTCGGCTACGGTAAAGAGTGCCGGGCAGGCTGTCGTCGCTGTATTCATAGCCGGCAGGTGGGGCCGCATTCGGGAAGAAGACATTTTTGTTGTCGCTGGACAGCGACTTCGGACGCCACAGCACTTGCGCGCCGAAATGCCATTCGTTGGTGCCGCGCTTGCCGAGCTGGCTGAGGACGCCGCCTGCGGAGCGGCCGTAACGCGCGCTGTAACCGCCGGTATAGGTTTCCTGCTGGTCGATCGCGCCGAACGGCAAGGTGACGCCGCCGATGTTGGAGAGCGGATTGGAGCTGAGGTAGCCGTTGAGGTAATAGGCATTTTCGGTGACGCCCGCACCGCCGAAGGAAATGGCATTGCCGAAATAGCCGCTGCCTTGCACGGCTCCTGGTGACAAAAGCGCAATCGCCTCACCCGAGCGCGCCAGCGGCAAACGCTGCAGCTGTTCGGCGGTAATCACCGTTCGCGAGGCGGTGGCGGACACATCCACCGGCGAGATGTTCTTGCCGGTCACGGTGATCGTGCCCAGGGTGGCGGTGTCGCCGGCGGCACCGCCGCCGAATGACACATCGGTGCCCGCGCCGACGCGCAGGGCAATGTTCTTGCGTGTCTCGACGGCCTGTCCGTCGCGTTGCAAGGTGACCGTGTAGGTACCGACGGGAAGATTGCCGATGGCGTATCGCCCGTTCGCGTCGACGGTCGCTGTCCGGGCAAAACCAGTATCGCTTTGTGCAGTGATGGTTGCACCAGCAGCAGCGGGCGCGCTCCCGTAGATGCCGGCGGTGGTGCTCTGTGCAGCGGCAGTGCCGGAAGTCAGCACGCCGACGGCGCCGCTCAACGCAAGCGCGAGCACGCTGATGCGGGCATGGCGTGCGCGCGATGGTGGATGGAAGCTGCGCTTCGAGACAGGGTGGCCGGTCATCATCTCTCTCCAGAGGAGCGCCATCACGAATATGACGGTGCGCTGACAACCGATGCTAGAGCGCTGTAGGGCTTGCTTAAAGAATGATTTCGCTAAATTTCATGTTCTTTTAAGCACAACCCTTAAAAGTCGCCTATTCACATTGATAATGTGTGACCTTGGGCACTTGAAAGTTACCTATTTCAAGTTTTAAGTGAAACTTGCGTCCTGGTATTGCGCTCCGATTTCGCGCTTCCGTTTAGATACGCCTCGCAATCGCATTCCAGAAACGACACTGCCCTCCGAAGAGGGCAGTGGGGTGACAAGTTTGGGGCAGAGATCCGCTTCTTCAGCGCCCCAATTCGAATGTCGCCTCTAGCGTGATCGACAGCGTGCTTTCGCCGGGCGCCACCTGGGTATCCATCTCGGCCTTGGCCGAACGCATCGAGGCGGCCATCATCATCGGGCGCACCACGCCGCCGCCGCTGCGGCCTTCGGAGATGCTGACGATGCGGCGCACCTTCAGTCCCAGCGATTTTGCATAGGTCTCTGCGCGGGCTTGGGCTTTTTTGAGTGCGGCCACGCGGGCTTCGTCGTAGGCCTCCTCGGGCTGGTCGACGGAGAAGCTGGGGCCGTTGATGTCGTTGGCACCCTGGGCGACCAGCGTGTCGAGCACCTTGCCGAGCTTGGAGATGTCGCGCACCTTCAGGCTGACGGTGTTGCTGGCCTGATAGCCGATGATCTTCGGCGCTTCGTTTTCCTTGTAGGTGTATTGCGGGCTCAGGTTGATGCCGCTGGTCTGCACGTCCTTGTCGGCGATGCCGGCGGCCTTCACGGCAGCCATGACCTTGCTCATCTGTTCGGCGTTCTGGCGCATGGCGGCGTTGCTGTCAGCAGCCTGGGTGACCACGCCTGCAGACAGGGTGGCGATATCCGGCACGCGCTTGGCTTCCGCTTCGGCCGACACGTTGAGCAGAGTGCCGTCGTTGGGGATGGTGTAGTTCGACGCGGATTGGGCGTGTGCGGTCATGGCGGTTCCGGCAGCGATGGACAGGGCCAGCAACAACGGCTTGAGGGTGGTACGCATGAGATCTCCTTGTCTGTGGTGCGAGCGTGTTGGGAGGTCGATGAATATGTTGTGAGTCGAACGCCGCCGCGCCGCCGCCGCGCGGGTGCGAAGTCAGCGGGCGAGCACGGCCAACAGGTATGCTGGGCGGATGCTCTATCTCGCCTCCCGTTCGCCACGCCGACAAGAACTGCTGCAACGCCTGGATGTGCCGTTCCAGACCCTGGAACTGGACGTGCCCGAGCTGCGCGCGCGCGCCGAATCGCCCGAACAGTACGTGCAGCGGGTTGCGCTGGACAAGGCGCGCGCCGGCCTTGCGCAGGTGCAGGCACGCGACCCCGATGCGATCGTGCTGGGCTCGGATACCGAAGTGGCGCTGGGCGAGCGCGTATTCGGCAAACCGGTCGATGTCGACGATGCGATCGCGATGCTGCGCGTGTTGTCCGGTCGCACCCACCAGGTACTCACGGCGGTGGTTCTAGTCTGTGCACAGCGCGCCCCGGCGCAGGCATTGGTGGTGTCGGAGGTGACCTTCGACACGCTTGATGACGCGCAGATTGCTGCCTATGCCGCCTGTGGCGAGCCCATGGGCAAGGCCGGTGCCTACGCGATCCAGGGGCGTGCAGAACGTTTTATCAGCCATTTGTCGGGTAGCTATTCCGGCGTGATGGGATTGCCGCTGCATCACACCTCGCAGTTGCTCACAGCTTTCGGAGCGCATTGATGTCGGAAGAGATTTTGGTCAACGTCACTCCGCGCGAAACCCGCGTGGCGGTGATCGAGAACGGCATGCTGCAGGAGCTGCATATCGAGCGCGGTTGGCGCCGGGGCGTGGTTGGCAACATCTACAAGGGCAAGGTGCAGCGGGTGATGCCCGGCATGCAGGCGGCGTTCGTCGAAGTCGGGCTGGAGCGCGCGGCGTTCCTGCACGCCAACGATGTGGTGCGCCCGGCACCGGCACCGGCCAGCGTGGTCGATACCGAAGAAACCCCGATTCCGCCACCGCCGGCAGCGTCCGTTCCGATTGTCGAGCTGCTGCGCGACGGCCAGGACATCGTGGTGCAGGTGGTCAAGGACCCGATCGGCACCAAGGGCGCCCGGCTGACCACACAGATCAGCATTCCCTCGCGCTACCTGGTGCTGCTGCCGCAGTCCAAGATCGTCGGGGTGTCGGCGCGGATCGAGGACGAGGCCGAGCGCCTACGTCTGAAGACTATCGTCAGCGAGGTCTCGGCCCAGCACGGTGGCTTCGGCTACATCATCCGTACTAATGCCGAAGGCCAGCCGGCCGAAGCCCTGGCCGAGGACATCGCCTACCTGTCGCGGGTCTGGAACGTGGTCGAGCGGCGCGGCCGCGAAGCGCCGCCGTGCAGCATCATCTATGAAGACCTGAGTCTGCCGCTGCGTGCGGTACGCGACCTGATCCGCAAGGATGTGGAAAAGGTCAAGGTCGATTCCAACGAGACCTTCGTGCAATTGCAGGCGTTTGTGGCCAAGTACATGCCGGTGCTGGCCGAGCGGCTGGAGCTGTATACCGGTGACCGGCCGATCTTCGACCTGTACGGGGTCGAGGACGAGATCGGGCGCGCGTTGAACAAGCAGGTGCCGCTCAAGTCCGGTGGCTATCTGGTGATCGACCAGACCGAAGCAATGACCACCATCGACGTCAACACCGGCTCGTTCGTGGGGCAGCGCAATCTCGAAGAAACCGTGTTCCGCACCAATCTGGAGGCGGCGCAGGCGGTGGCGCGGCAGCTGCGGCTGCGCAACCTGGGCGGCATCATCATCATCGACTTCATCGATATGGACGATCCCGAGCACCGCCGCCAGGTGCTGCGTACGCTGGAAAAGGCGCTGGCCCGCGACCACGCCAAGACCACGGTGTACGAGTTCTCGCCGCTGGGTCTGGTGGAAATGACCCGCAAGCGCACCGTCGAAAGCCTGGAGCGGCAGTTGTCGGAAACCTGCGGCCAGTGCGGCGGGCGCGGCACCATCAAGACCGCCGAAACGGTGACGTACGAGATCTTCCGCGAGATCACCCGTGCGGTGCGCCAGTTCGATGCCGCGCGGCTGCTGGTGATCGCCTCCTCGAAGGTGGTCGCGCGCATCACCGACGAAGAATCCGCGGCGGTGGCCGAGTTGGAAGAATTCCTGGGCAAGAGCATCCGCTTCCAGTCCGACGACCAGTATCTGCAGGAGCAGTTCGACGTGGTGTTGCTGTGAGGCGGGGAATGGAGAGTCGAGAATCGGGAATGGGGGTGGAGCGAAAGCCACTCTTCGGGACGCGACTGACATCTTTTTTAGAATGGTGCCGCGCGCGAACAGATGATCATGCGCTTTGCGCGATGCGCGCTCTTACGATTCCCGATTCCCGATTTCCCACTCCCCGCTTCTAATGCCCACCCCGCTGCGCCGCCGTCTGCGTCTGTTACGCCGCTATGCGATCACTGCCTGCGCGCTTGCGCTGGTGGCGGTCGCGTTGCTGGTGGGCGCGGCCAGCCAGGCGTTGCCGTTGGCTGAGGAGCATCCGCAGCAGATCGCCGACTGGTTGAGCCAGCGCGCCGGGCAGCAGATCGCCTTCGATCATCTGGAGACCGAGTGGACCCGGCGCGGCCCACTGCTGCGGCTGGACGGCCTGCGGATCGGCCCGCAGGGCGAGGTGCGCGTGGGCCAGGCAGAGATCCTGCTGGCGATGTACGCCGGGTTATTGCCTGGGCACTCGTTGACCGAAGTACGCCTGCGTGGGTTGGCGCTGACCTTGCAACGCAGCGACGACGGCGTGTGGTCGGTGCAGGGCCTGCCGAGCGGGAAGGGTGCCGACCCGCTGGATGCACTGCGTCGGCTTGGCGAGATCCAGTTGGCCGAGGCACGCCTGAAAGTGAACGCGCCATCGATCGGCCTGGACACCGCCTTGCCGCGGATCGACCTGCGCCTGCGCGTGAGCGGTTCGACGGTCAGGGTGGGCAGCCGCAGCTGGATCGATCTCACGCGTGCGCCGCTGACCGCGGTCCTGGAGTTCGACCGTGACAGCGGCGACGGCAGCGCGTATGTGCAGGCCGAGCCGGTCGATCTGGCGGCATGGGCATCGCTGCTGCAGGTCGGCGGCATGCGCGTGGAAAGCGGCGGTGGGCGTTTGCAGGCCTGGGCGCAGCTGCATGCACGCCGCATTACCGGCGTCACCGTCGATGCCGACCTCACCCAGGTCGCCTTGTCCGGAGCGCCGCTGGCGGGCGAGACCGCCCGCCGCACGCTGCGCTGGGAGCGTCTGCAGGCACGTGCGCGCTGGCAGACCATCGATGGCGGTTGGCGGCTGGACGCGCCGTTGCTGCGGCTGGGGCAGGCGGCCACGTTGCAGCATCTGGACGGGCTGAGTATTGCCGGCGGGCGTCGCTATGCGGTGGCCGCCAGACAGGGCGATGTCTCCGGCCTGATTGCAGCCGCCGCATTGAGCGATCAGCTGTCGCCTGCGCTGCGCCGCTGGCTGATCCTGTCCAAACCGCAGCTGCGTGTGGCCGATCTGCAGATCGCCGGTGAGCAGGGCGGCGCCGTGCGTGCGCAGGGGCAGATCGAAGACCTCGGTTTCCTGCCGGTGGGCAACTCGCCGGGGATCAGCGGTTTGCGCGGCCGCGTCGACGGCGACGCGCAGGGCGGCGAGCTGGAAACCGCGCCGGACGCCACGGTGCGCTTCGACTGGCCCACCGGCTTTGGCGTGGTGCATGAGATTCAACTGGCCGGCAAGATCGTCGGCTGGCGCGAAGGAGCGGGTTGGCAGGTCGCTACCCCGGCGCTGCGTGTGCAGGCCAAGGATTACGGCGCCAATGTGCGCGGCGGGTTGTGGTTCCAGAACGACGGCACCCGCCCGCGCCTGCAACTTGCCGCGCAACTGGACGATGTGGCGCTGCCGGTCGCGCGCAAGTTCTGGATCCGTTCGAAGATGAGCAAGGCCGCCATCGACTGGCTGGACATGGCCGTGGCCGGCGGCGTGATCACCGGTGGCACCGGCCTGGTCAGCGGCGATCTGGACCAATGGCCGTTCGACGACAACGACGGGCGCTTCGAAGCGTTCGGGCAGATCCGCGACGGCGTGATTCGCTTCAACCCGGAGTGGCCGGCGATGGAGCAGGTGCAGGCCGATCTGCGCTTCATCGGCAATGGGTTTTCGTTGCAGGGCAGTGGCGATCTTGCCGGTACCCCGATCGCGCAACTGGACGCGGGCATTCCCAGCTTCAAGACGTCCGAGCTCTACGTGCGCGCCTCCACCCAGGCCGACGCGGCGCAGTTGCTGGGCATGCTGCGCAAGAGCCCGCTGGAGCGCCGCTACGGCGATACCCTGCGTAACCTCACCGTGTCCGGCCCGGCGGCGGTGAACTTCGACCTGCTGCGTCCGTTGCGCACCAAGGGCGTGGGCGGGCATCTGCAGGGCACGGTGGCCTTGCAGGGCGCCAAGTTGGCGGACGCGCGCTGGAATCTGGCCTTCGACCAGGTCAGCGGACAGGCCGAGTATCGCGATACCGGGTTTGCGGCCGAGCATCTGAGCGTGCAGCACCAGGGCCGCAGCGGCGAGCTGGCACTGCGCGCCGGTGGCTTTGTGCAGGACCCCAAGCAGGCCTTCGAAGCGCGCCTTGACGCCACCCTGGATGCCAGGGAATTGTTCGACCGCGCCCCGCAGATGGAATGGCTGCGCCCGTATGTACACGGCAGCGCGCCGTGGCAGGTGGGGGTCAATGTGCCGCTGCCAAACCCGGGTCAGGCGGATGCGCAGGCGCTGCTGACGCTGCGCTCGGACCTGGTGGGCACCACGTTGGACTTGCCTGCGCCGCTGGATAAACCGGCCGCCCAGGCGCTGGACACGCAGGTCAAGGTGGCCCTGCCGGTCGGCGATGGCGATATCGACGTGGCCTTCGGCAAGCTGGTGGCGCTCAAGGCCAGCAGCCATGGCGAGCAGACCGGCGTGCGCGTGGTCATGGGCACCGACACGGTGACCGAGCGCCCTCCCGCCAACGGGCTGGTGGTGACCGGCCGCACCGCCTCGCTGGATGCGATCGACTGGATCAGCCTGGCGCGCGGCAGCAGCGATCAGGACATGCCACCACTGCCGGGCCAGCCGGCAACGCCCAAGAAAGACGCCGTGCCGCTGCAACAGGTGGACGTGCAGGCGGACAAACTGCTGATGATCGGCGGGGTGTTTCCGCAGACGCGGCTGCGGCTGCGCCCGACCCGCGATGCGGTGGCGGTGACCCTGGATGGCCCTTCGCTGGCCGGTCAACTCACCGTGCCCAATGCCGACGGCGGCATCGTGCAAGGCAAGCTCAACACCGTGCGCTGGCAGCCGGTGGCCGATGCGCCCGAGCCTGCGGCCCCGGAGCCCGGCGATCCGCTGGCCGGTGCCCTTCCGGAACCGGCACGCCGCGCGGTCGCCGAGTTCGATCCGGTCTCCATCCCGCCGCTGGCGCTGGATATCGACGACCTGCGCGTGGGCAAGATGACCCTGGGCGCGGCCATCCTGCGCAGCAGCCGGCTCACCGACGGCATGCAGGTGGATCAGCTGCAACTGCGCTCGGACGACCAGAGCATCGGCCTGACCGGCGCCTGGCGCGGCAAGGGCGATGCCGCCAGCACGCGGCTGTCGGCGCGGGTGGACAGCCGTAACCTCGGCAACCTGTTGCAGAACCTCACCCTGGGCGGCCAGCTGCGCGGCGGCGAAGGCCAGCTGGAACTCAACGCCGGCTGGCAGGGCTCGCCGACCGGTTTTGCGCTCGGCTCGCTGGACGGCAACCTGAAGGTGGATGTCCGCAACGGCCAGCTATTGGAAGTGGATCCGGGCGCCGGCCGCGTGCTGGGCCTGCTCAGCGTGGCGCAGTTGCCGCGCCGGTTGATGTTCGACTTCCGCGATTTCTTCTCCAAGGGCCTGGCCTTCAACACGCTGGACGGCGAGGTGCGCTTCGGCGACGGCTTCGCGCGCACCGACGCCATTCGCATTGCAGGCCCCGCTGCCGAGATCGCCATCCGCGGTCAGACCGATCTGCGTGCGCAGACCTTCGACCAGACCGTGGACGTCAATCCCAAGGCCGGCAACCTGCTGACCGTGGTCGGTGCGGTGGCCGGCGGGCCGGTGGGCGCGGCAGTGGGCGCGGCCGCCAACGCGGTGCTCGGCAAGCCGTTGGGCGCGATCGGCGCCAAGACCTACCACGTCACCGGGCCGTGGAAAGACCCGCAGGTGGACGTGGTCGAGCGCGAAACGCGCGAGCGTGCACCGAGCAAACCTGCGCCCGCCGGCAAGCCCGCCGCACCGCCGCGCTGACGCACTCAGTCGGCGGCAGCGTCATCGTCGCTGCCGGCACGCGTGAACATCGGCAGGCGCAGTCGCGCGCGGTGGCCCGGCACCACTGGCTGCTCCGGCCCCGCGACGCCGCGGAAATACCCGCGCTGCCATTTCTCGCGCGCCGCGGCCGATTGCGTATCGGGTAATTCATCGAGGAAGCGCGTGCGGCTGTGCGTCCAGTCGGCATGTTGCTGCGCCAGTTCCGGTGCTTCGGAAAGCGGCATCCACTGCGGCTGCACCTGTTCGATCACCTGCCGCTGCAGCGGGAACAGATGGCAGAACGGCTCACCTGCGTCGAAGCGCACCTGGCCAGGCCGGGTGAAGCGCCAGTTCATGGTGAAGGTGTATGGGCTCCAGTCGGTTTCCACCAGGCCGCTCAACGCGCCGATGCCGTCCTTGGGCCGGTTCAACGGGCCGGTGACGAACAGGTCGACGCCTTCGTCGGTGCGAAACAGGCAGGGCACATGGAAGGTCAGCACGCCGTAGCCGAAGTGGCTGATCGCCGGCGCTGCGTTGCCGGCATCGGTGACGATCCGGAGCGCGTCCAGCCCGTCGCGGCCATCCCAACTGGCCTGGAAGCCTGACTGGCACAGCAGCTCCCAGCCATGCGCGTTCGCAATCGCCAGTGGCAGGCAACGGTACGCATAGCGTTGATCGGTGGCGTCCATCCAGTCGCGCGCATGCGGGGCAGGGCGGATGTCCAGGGTGCTGGCCATCCAGAACGTGGGCGATGAGCTTCATGCGCAGGCGATGGTTGCAGAGCGAGCCGGCGATGATAGCCGCGCCACATGTTCAGCCGGACGACTTGTCTCCCCGGCGCGCGGGCCCCATCCTGACTGCATGACCGATAACGCTCTCACTCTGGCCGAAACCCGGCTGCTGCTTCCTTCCGGCCTGGATGCCGGCCATCTGGACCGCACCTTCGGCGCCCTGTTGGGCCCGGGCATCGACTTCGGCGATCTGTATTTCCAGCATTCGCGACGCGAGAGCTGGAGCGTGGAAGACGGCATCGTCAAGGACGGTGCGCATTCCATCGAACAAGGCGTGGGCGTGCGCGCGATTGCCGGCGAAAAAACCGGCTTTGCGTATTCCGACGACATCCAGCGCGAGACCTTGCTGGAAGCGGCGCAGTCGGCACGCGCGATCTCGCGTGACGGCGGCGCGCAATCCACCCGCGCACTGGTGCGTGGCAATGGCCGCGCGTTGTATCCGGCCACCGACCCGATCGACGACATGGACAGTGCCACCAAGGTGGACCTGCTGCGCCGCATCGACCAGTACGTGCGCGCCGCCGACCCGCGCGTCAAACAGGTGATGGTGAGCCTGTCCGGCGGCGTGGACACGGTGCTGATCGCCCGCAGCGATGGCGTGCTGGCGGCCGACGTGCGCCCGCTGGTGCGGTTGAACGTGCAGGTGATCGTCGAACACGGCGGGCGTCGCGAGTCCGGTTATTCCGGTGGCGGCGGTCGTTACGGCTACGCCGAACTATTTGCCGATGGCCGCCCGGAAGGCTTTGCGCGCGAAGCACTGCGCCAGGCGCTGGTCAATCTGGATGCCATCCCCGCGCCGGCCGGCGTGATGCCGGTGGTGCTCGGCCCCGGCTGGCCCGGCGTGCTGCTGCACGAGGCGGTGGGCCACGGGCTGGAAGGCGACTTCAATCGCAAGGGCACCAGCGTCTACGCCGGGCGCATGGGCGAGCGCGTTGCCTCGCCGGGCGTGACCATCGTCGATGACGGCACCCTGGACGGACGCCGTGGCTCGCTCAATATCGACGACGAGGGCACGCCGACGCAGTGCACCACGCTGATCGAAGACGGCGTGCTGGTGGGCTACATGCAGGACACCCACAACGCGCGCCTGATGGGCGTGGCGCCCACCGGCAACGGCCGCCGCGAATCGTTCGCGCACCTGACCATGCCGCGCATGACCAACACCTACATGCGCGCCGGCCAGCACGACCCGGAAGAAATGATCCGCTCGGTCAAGAAGGGC
Organism: Xanthomonas sp. AC360; assembly: GCF_979258225.1. Lineage (NCBI taxonomy): Bacteria > Pseudomonadati > Pseudomonadota > Gammaproteobacteria > Lysobacterales > Lysobacteraceae > Xanthomonas > Xanthomonas sp. AC360. The sequence continues at coordinate 4,662,092 of NZ_OZ409846.1, read as the reverse complement.
ATTTACGCGGTGAACTTCGGCGGCGGCCAGGTCGACATCACCAGCGGCAAATACGTGTTCTCGGCCACCGAGGCCTATCTGATCGAAGACGGCAAGGTCACCGCGCCGGTGAAGGGCGCCACGCTGATCGGCAATGGCCCGGAAACCATGCAGAAGGTGCGCATGATCGGCAACGATCTGGCCCTGGACGAAGGCGTGGGCGTGTGCGGCAAGGACGGGCAGAGCGTGCCGGTCGGCGTCGGCCAGCCATCGCTGTTAATCGACGGCATTACGGTCGGCGGAACGCAGGCCTGAGATGCTGGGAATCGGGAATCGGGAATCGGGAATCGCAACGGCAGGGGCGGCTGTCCGCGGGTCTGGCGTTTGCGGAGCTCCGGTTCGGAGGTGGCGTGGATTGGTGCGTGGGGATTGGCGATTCGCAACGGCGGGGGCGCTAAGCAGTGCCTCTGGCGGTTGCGATTCGTCGGTTCGCGGGAGGCGATTTGGTAAGCGAGGTTGGACCGTTGCGACGGCGGGTGCGCGACGTCGCGTGTCGGGTGTTTGGGCGTCTTCGGTTCGGACGCAGGCCGGTGAGAGCCGTGCGTCGGGCTGGGTGGAGGCGCGTGCTGCGCGGCTCCGCCTTTGCGCCGGTCGATGCCTAGGTGTCGTCTTCCGGGTCCAGATCGTCTTCCAGGTCCGGCTCCTCGCTCTCGATTCCCTGCTCCTGCGACAGGTCGCGCAGCACCTGGAACAGTTCGCGGTAGGCGCGCGGGGGCTTGTTCTTGGCGCGTTCGTGGATCGCGTTGCGCACCAGTTGGCGCAGCTGTTGGCGATCGGCAGCCGGGTAGGCTTCCAGCAGCTCGGCCAGCGCCACGTCGTTCTCGGCCAGCAGGCGCTCGCGCCAGCGCTCGACGCGATGGATCGCCGCCACTTCACGGCGCGCGGTGTCGCTGTTGGCATCCAGCGCATCGCGGATGGCGGCCAGCGTCTCGTCGTCCTCGCGGCGCATGTGCTTGGCCAGAAACGCCAGCTGCCGCTTGTGCGCGATATGCGAGGTGATGCGCTTGCTCTCTTCGATATGCGGGATCAGCGACTCGGGCACCGGCAGCTTGGCCAGCTGCGCCGGGGTGAGCGCCACCAGCTTTTCGCCCAGGTCGAAAATTTCCAGCGCCTCGCGCCGCTGCTGGCTGCGGCTGGTGCCACGAAATTCACCGGTATCTTCATCGCGTCCGCGCATTGCCACTACATCCCGAAACTTGGTTAGTTAAATTTCCGGCCACGAACGGCCGGACTCCGGCGGAAGACTCCGCACCACATTCAGACACTGCGGCCATGGATAGCCGAGCTTTCTGCGGACGGATCCGCATCCACATTCAGACAGTCCGGCCATGATGGCCGGGCTTTCGCGGACGGATCCGCATCCAAAGGATAAAGCATTGAACGCACTCTCCTCCGAAACCCGTGTCGCCGACGACAGCCTGCAGCGTCTGGACGCACTGACCGATATCTCGCAACGCCTGCTCGAGCGCGCCCGTGCGGCCGGCGCCACCCAGGCCGAAGTGAGTTGCAGCGAAGAGCGCGGCCTGGACGTCAACGTGCGCCTGGGCGATGTGGAAACGGTCGAATCCACCCGCGACCGCGGTATTGCGGTGACGGTCTACTTCGGCAAGCGCAAGGGCAGTGCCAGCACCGCCGACCTGCAGGATGCCAGCCTGGAATCCACCGTGGCCCAGGCCTGCGCGATTGCGCGCTATACCGAAGACGACCCGGCGTCCGGCCTGGCCGACCCGGCGCTGATGGCGCGCGATTTCCCCGACCTGGACAGCTGGCACCCGTGGGCGCTGGACGCCGACACGGCAGTGGATCTGGCGTTGGCCTGCGAGGCCGCCGGTCGCGATGCGGATGCACGCATCAGTAATTCTGATGGCGCCTCGGCCAGCACCGGGCTCAGCCTGTCGGTGTACGCCAATTCGCACGGGTTCATCGGGCGCGAGCGCGGCACCCACCACGCGATCAGTTGTGCGCTGATTGCCGGGCAGGGCGACGGCATGCAGCGCGATGGCTGGTACAGCAGCGCCCTGGCGCGCGAAGACCTGGAAGCGCCGGATGCCATCGGCCGGCATGCCGCCGAACGCACCCTGGCGCGCCTGGCGCCACGTTCGTTGCCCACCGGCCAGCTGCCGGTGCTGTTTGCGCCGGAGGTGGCGCGCTCGCTGGTCGGCCATCTGCTGGGTGCGGTCTCCGGTGGCGCGTTGTATCGCCGCGCCAGCTTCCTGCTCGACAGCGTCGGCACCAAGCTGTTCCCGGACTGGTTCAACATCGAAGAGCTGCCGCATCTGCGCCGCGGGCTGCGCTCGGCCGCCTTCGATGGCGAAGGTGTCGCCACCCGGCAGTCGGCGCTGATCACCGACGGCTTGCTGCAGCGCTATGTGCTGGGCAGCTACTCGGCACGCAAGCTCGGCCTGCAGACCACCGCCAATGCCGGCGGCGTGCACAACCTGCAGGTCACCGCCAACGCGGGCGATCTGGCCGCGATGATCGGCGGCATGTCGCGCGGCCTGCTGGTCACCGAACTGATGGGCAATGGCGTCAACCCGGTGACCGGCGATTACTCGCGCGGTGCCGGCGGCTTCTGGATCGAGAACGGCGCGATTGCTTATCCGGTGGATGGCCTGACCATCGCCGGCAATCTGCGCGACATGTTTGCCGGCATCGAAGCGGTCGGTAGCGACGTCGACCCGCGCTCGCACGTCAAGATCGGCTCGGTGCTGGTCAATCGGATGACCGTGGCGGGCGACAGCTGAGCCGTCGCTCGGGCTGAGGTCTGGCCATGCCTGACGGGCATGGTCGGCGCAATGGTCCGCGCCGACCATGCAGCGTTGAGCCCCCGGCCGGCCATGCGCGCGGGCTGTCCGGGCTCCCCGCCAGAGGTGCATGGTGTGGGCCTATCCGGTACTTAGGAACGATGGGCCTAACCCAACGTCGCTGCGCCATGCCGCAGCGCGATCGCTAGCGTCATCGCCTCGACGTAGGGGGCGTGCCATCGCCTCTGGTGGGTGACGCAAACCAGACCATGTCTTCCCGCACTGGTGGCTGACTGAATCGTTGTTATAGTCCGCCGCACCACAATCATGTTCGGGGAGATCTATGAGCGAATTCGAGACACACGCCGCGCCGCCACCGCCGCCGGTCGGCACCAGCACGCCGTCGGAGGAGCGCACCCTCGCGCTCGCCGCACATCTGCTGGGCATCCTGACGTCCTTCATCGGCGCGTTGGTGATCTGGCTGATCAGCAAGGACGCCAGTCCGTCCAAGCCGTTTGCCACCGATCAGTCAAAGGAAGCGCTGAACTTCCAGATCACCGTGATCATTGCCTATGTGCTGGCCGTGATCCTGACCGTGGTGTCGTTCGGCATCCTGTTCTTCGTGCCGACGCTGGTGTGGGTCGCCAACCTGGTGTTCTGCATCCTGGCCGCGGTCAAGGCCAATAACGGCGAGCATTACCGCTATCCGTTCACGCTGCGCCTGATCAAGTAATCCGGCCCGCGTAACGCAAAGGCCCGGCATCGCTGCCGGGCCTTTGTCGTTTCAGACGTTGACGCGATCAGTTCTGTGCCGGGGTGTTCTCGGCAAAGTACTCGTGGCTGTCGGCGTTGGTGATGGCCTGCGCCGGGTTGCTACGTGCCAGGCTGCGTGCGCCGCTCTGGCCGTAGACTACATCGTCGGTGCCGGCCACCACGGTGAAGTGGCTGGTTTCGTGCACCAGCGTGCCGGCCTTGGAGTCGGTGCCGGTTGTCGACGCGCTCCAGAACGCGTTGCAGACATGGATCTCGTACGGCTGGTTCGGATAGACGTAGGCGAAGGCGTCCGCCAGATCCGCTTCGCAGCTGCAGTTGATGGTGAGCTGGCCGTTGTTCTGGTCCAGCGCGTTGTCGATGTTGACGAAGTTCGAGCTGACCCGGCTGTAGCGCGAGGCGTTGTAGGCGCCAAACCAGGTGGTGTAGCGCGCACCGGTGCTGCCGGCGTTGAGGTAGTTGCGCGCGTTCTGCGAGTAATTACGCGCGGCAGTGACGCCACTGGCGGCTTGGTTGGTGCGCGTGGTGCTGCAGTTGAGATAGTTGATGCCGTTGACCACGGCGGTCGGGCCGATGGTCAGCTGCCGCTGCACGCCGCGGTTGGCGCCGTCCAGCCAGACGGTAAGCGGGGTGCTGGTGGCGACTGCAGGCAAGCCGTTGGCGGCCTTCATCAGGCTGCCGTCGGACAACGACGCGTATTGCAGCGACGAGCGCACCTGGATGGTGTAGTTGCCGCTGGTAGACAGGTCATAGGCACCGGCCAGATCCACCTCGCCCTTGACGCTCTGGCCCGGCTGCAGAATGGTGAAGTCGGCAGCCTTGGGCAGGCCGCGCTTGACCAGGCGCCCGGTGTAATCCACCGGCTTGCCATCGCGGCTCACGTCCAGGATGCCGTTGTCCAGCGACTTGAGCGGAAGCTGATAGGTCGGTACGCGGGCAACCTGGCTGCCGTTATTGGTGACCGTCACTGCGATCTTGCCTTGATGCCGGCCGGCCTGGTCGGCCACTGGCGCCAGTTCGATGGTCAACGGAACCGGGCCGCGTACGGACTGCGCCTGCGCTGAACCGAGCACGCCGACGACGGCGAGCGTACCTGCTGCAAACGATGCGAGAAAAACATTCTTCACCAGTGACTCTCCTTGGTCGGGGGATGCCCGCAAGCGCGGGCAGCCCAAACCTAGGTAGAGCGAGCGGGCGCGACAAGTTGTTCAATTAGCGATATTTCTGGATGTCGCGCATTGGTTATTCATCAAAAAACATCACTGGTGTAGATAATTCAGCAATAAAGTGTGTGGTTTGTCATAAAAAGATGCCAGTTGTGTGTCGCCGACTGACACAAACTCTACTGACCAATGTGTCGTTCTGTGATCAGGCTCGCCTGTTGCCTGAATGGACCCAGGCAATCGACCGTGCGGTGGCGCACGGAATGCGCAAACCTGTTGCGCGAGGCGAAGTTGAGGGCGGGGTGGTGCGTGCGGCATCCGCTCTGAATGCGTTGCCGTCTTGCCGTGCCGTGATCTGGCGCGGTTGTTGTGCGTTCTCCGCTGCCCGCGCGCTGATCGCACCCTGGCGGCGGCTCGCTAAGCGTGGTTAGCCGCGCCTAGTGGGCGCGGTCCACCGCAAACCGGCCCAGGGTCGCCAGGGTTTCACCCGGCTGACCATAGGGCTGCAGCACGTCGTGCATGCGGGTCGCTAGCTCGGCGAGCTTGGCTTTGGCGCCGTCCATGCCGAGCAAGGCCGGGTAGGTGGATTTGGATTGCGCGGCGTCCTTGCCGGCGGTCTTGCCCAGCTGCGCCGAACTCGATTCCACATCCAGGATGTCATCGCGCACCTGGAAGGCCAGGCCCAGCGCATCGGCAAAGTCGTCCACGCGCTGCTGGTCGGCCGGCGCGGCGCTGCCGGTCAACGCGCCCATGCGCACTGCGGCGCGAATCAGTGCGCCGGTCTTGAGCGCATGCATGCGTTGCAGCGCATCCAACGGTTGCAACTGACCGGTGGCATCGATATCCAGGGCCTGGCCGCCGCACATGCCCGCCGCACCGGCCGCAGTGGCCAGGCTCTGCAACCAGCCCACGCGCAGCTCGGCGCTGACTTGCGCGGTGGCCAGCAGTTCGAAGGCGCGTGTCTGCAGTGCATCGCCGGCCAGGATGGCGGTGGCCTCGTCGAAGGCGATGTGCACGGTGGGCTGGCCGCGTCGCAGCGCGTCGTCGTCCATCGCCGGCAGATCGTCGTGCACCAGCGAATAGGCATGGATCAGCTCGACCGCCACGGCGGGGGTGTCCAGCGTGTCTTCATCGGCGCCAAACAGCGCACCGGTGGCGTACACCAGCAGCGGCCGCATGCGTTTGCCGCCGCCCAACACCGCGTGCCGCATCGCCGCGTGCAGACGCTGCGGTGCCAGCGTGGCGCTTGGCAAGCCTGCGTCGAGGCTGCGTTCGGTGCGAGCGATCCAGTGTTCGAACAGCGCGGGACTCACCTCAGCCGCCGTCCAGCGACGGCGGCTCGAAGGCTTCGGCAAGCTCGGGACGGGCCGGGTCGGTCAGCAGACGGACCCGCAGTTCGGCCTGTTCCAGCGCCTGCTGGCAATCGCGGTACAGGCCGATGCCGCGTTCGTAGGCGCTGAGCGATTGCTCCAGGCTCAGGTCGCCGACTTCCATTTTCTGCACCAGTTGCTCGAGTTCTTCCAACGACTGTTCGAAGCGGGCAACCGGGGATGTTTCGTTCAAGGACTTCTTGGCCATCGCTAAAGTGTGCGGCGCGCGCGCAGGCGGGTCAATTCGCGTCAGCGTCGACGCGCCACTGCAGACGTGCGCCATTGGCCTGCAGCCAGTCCGTCAATGCAGCGGAGACAATGCGATCGCCGGCGGCAAGCACCTGGTCGTCGGCCCACAGAATCGGCAGGCGATCGCGGTGCCACGGCGGCAGATCGACCGTTTGCAGCACATGTTTGAGCCGATGCGAATGCGTGCGTTGCGGTAGCACGATGCGCTCCCCACCGTCTCGGGCACGCACCAGCAGCGGGTGCGCGAAGCGCAGCTCTGAGCGGCCATGCAAGTGCAGCTGTGCGCCATCGGGCAACAGCAAGGGCTGCGCGCCATCCCACTGCGCGGACCACTGCGCCGGCCATGCCGGTGTTGGACGAAGCAGGTACAGGCAATGCCGCCAGCGCCGCACTTCGACCTGCTGCCAGGCAAAGCAGGCTTGGCGATCCGGCGCGTGGATGTCGATTTCCCGTTCCAGCGCAACCACACCCTGCGCGGGCAGCGGCGGTGCACCGGTCGCGGTGACCCACGCACGCAGCAAGCGCGGCCGGCGTGTGGCTGGCTGTGCACGCAGCAGGTGCAGGTCCAGTGCGCCGCTCGCGGTCATCAGGCCGGGCAGCATGGCCAGATCGTCATGCTGCAGCAGATCGCTGGCGTCGGCGCTCAGCTGCGCGCTGCGTGCCAGCGCAGCGGCGGCTTGCGGCCAGCGTTGCTGCAGCAATGGCAGCACCCGCGTGCGCAGGAAGTTGCGGTCGTAGCGGGCATCGGCGTTGCTGGGATCGTCGATCCAGTGCAAGGCATGCAGGCGTGCATAGGCGTGCAGGTCGGCGCGCGGATGTGCCAGCAATGGGCGCCATAACGTGCCGGCGGCAAACGTGCGCTGCGCACGCATGGCCGCCAAGCCGTCCGGGCCCGATGCACGCAGCGCACGCAGCAGAAACGTTTCGGCCTGATCATCGCGATGGTGAGCCAGCGCCAGCCATTCGCCGGGTGCGAGCAGGTCGGCAAAGGCGGCGTGGCGCGCCTGGCGTGCGGCTGCTTCCAGCCCCAGACCGCTATCGCGCGCGACCTGCACCTGCACGACGTGTAGCGGCACCTGTAGCGCCTCGCAGGTACGCTGGCAATGTGCGGCCCAGGCATCGGCATCGGCATGCAGCCCGTGATGCACGTGCAGCGCACGCACGCCGCGATCACGGTACGCCGGCGTGGCAGCCAGCGCATGCAGCAACACACTCGAATCCATGCCGCCGCTGTAGGCGATCAGCACCGGGCCGGGTGGGGTAGCGGGCAGCAGTGGCGGTGTGTCGGTCACCGGGTGCTCAATCGATGCGGAACAGTGCTGGATGGGCAAACCACCGATGTGCGCGAACAGTTGCAATCCGTGGACCGCACCGCGCGGCCTGGGAACATCGACGCTCCATCCACGTCCCCGTTCCCGTCCACGTCCACGTCCACGTCATGCTCATGGTCATCGCAGCACGTGGCGCATTGGCAACCACGTGCCGATGCCGCGAAAAGATCACATCGCCGTACGTCATGCGAGACGCGGTCCGCCCATGCGGCAGACGTGTCCGGCACGGTGGCGCTGATCGCCTACCCACCAGCCGCCGCTGCGCCGCCATCTGCACATCAACGCTTCGCCGCCGCCTCGAACGTGGTCGGCGTGGGCAACTGCACCGGCACGCCGGCGCTGTCGCAGGTGCCGGCCTTGCACAGGCGCTCGCGCAGACGCGGGGTGGCCTGCACGATGACGTGGTAGATCACGTTCTCTTCCAGCGTGCCGCGGAACGCCGCGCTGCCCGGGCCGATGGCCCAGATGCCGACGTCTTCGCCGCCATGGCTTTCGGACTTGGTCGGTACCAGCGATTCCTGCATGTAGCTGGGCGCTTCGGTATCGACATGGGTGAGGTCGGGGCGGCCGTGGGCCGGCTCGCTGCTGCTGGGCTCGTGCGGGTACTTCTTCGGGCCGGCCGTCTGTGCGTTGGTCGCGCCGGTGTGGCCGGGGCCATTGGCGTAGCTGAGGGTGGTGTAGGGCTGGCCGGCCAGGTCGGTGGCCAACTGGCTGCGGTCGCCTTCTTCGCCGCCGGTGCCGCGCACCTTGCCCAGGATCGGGTTGCCGCGCACCGGGTAGCCGACGAAGTTGAGCGTGTGCGAATGGTCGGCGGTGACGATAATCAGGGTGTCGGCCGGTGCGGTCTGCACGGCGGCGCGCACCGCGTCGGATAGCGAGACGGTTTCGTCGAGCGCGCGGTAGGCATTGCCGGCGTGGTTGGCGTGGTCGATGCGGCCGCCTTCGATCATCAGCACGAAACCATTCGGGTCGCGCGACAGCGACTGGATCGCGGTGCGGGTCATCTCGGTCAGGCTGGGCTCGCCCTGCGGGCCGCGATTGCGGTCGTGGTCGAACTGCATGTGGTCCGGCTCGAACAGGCCCAGCAGCGCGGGGGCGCCGGCAGCGGCCTGCAGCTGCTGCTCGTTCCAGACGTACGCACCTTGCGGATGCGCCTGTTTCCATTCGGCGACCAGGTCGCGGCCGTCCAGGCGCAGGCCGACCTTGTCGTCGTACTCCGGGTCGCGCTCCTGCACGGTCTGGAACTGGCTGCGGCCGCCGCCGAGCACCACCTGCGGGCCGCGCCCGTAGCGGGCGGTGGATAACAGCTGCTGGGCGATGTCCTGGCAGCCAGCCGCGCGCGCCGCCTCGGGCAGGTCGGTATCGTTTTCCCAGTTACGGTCCGGCGAATGCGCGTAGGTCGCTGCCGGGGTGGCATGGGTGAGACGGGTGGTGGTGACCACACCGGTCGCCATGCCGGCGCTGTCGGCCAACTGCAACCAGCTCAACAGCCCCTTGTTCAAACTGTCGGCGCAGTCGCTGCGGTTGCCGCTGCTGACGCCGATCGCGCCCATGTGCGACTTCACGCCGGTGGTGATCGCGGTCATGGTGCCGGCCGAATCCGGCGTCTGCGAATCGGTGTTGTAGGTCTTGCTGAAGGCGGTGGCCGGGAACTGCTCCCACGACAGCAGGTTCTCTTCGCCCGGCCCGCCCTTGCGCTGGCCGTCCAGGATGCGCGCGGCTGCCACCGTGGTCAGGCTCATGCCGTCGCCCAGGAACAGGATCACGTTGCGTGCCTTGCCGGCCATGGCGCCGTTGCCGGCCGCACGTGCGGCGCCGGAGCGGTACCACCACTGCGGGGTCTCGCCGGCCGGGTGCGTCACCGGCGGCACGTCCACGCGGATGGCGGCGGGTGCGGACGCGGTGGTTCCGGCAGTGGAGGCGCAGGCGGCCACGCACAGGGTGGTCAGGGCGGCGAGGGCAGGCAGGCGGTAACGCATCGGGTTCGAACTCGTGGCTGAATCAGTGCCCATTATGCCGGCCTGTGTCCGTCGCACAGATGACACGCTGCTGTTCCAGTCGTGGCCTCGCGGGCAAGCCAGGCCTGCGCTAAGGTGCATGCACTCTCCCCCGGATGATTCGACGACATGAGACTGGTTGCGGCCTGGTTGCGCATTCCGTTCTGGCAGCGCGTGGTGGCCGGCTTCGTTCTCGGCGCGATTGCCGGTGCGGCGATGGGCCCGGCGGCCGAGGTGTGGTTTGGCCCGCTCGGCGATCTGTATGTCACCCTGATCAAGATGATTGCGATCCCGCTGGTGTTCTTCGCGGTGATCAATGCGATCTCGTCGTTGCACGGGCAAAAGTCGGTCGCTGCGCTCGGCGGGCGCACCTTCCTGTGGTTTGTGATCACCGCCGCGCTGGCGGTCGGCGTCGGCCTTGCGGTGGGCACGCTCATGCAGCCGGGCGCCGGGCATTTCAGCCTGAGCGTGGACTCGGCGTGGAAGCCGCGCGATGTGCCCAGCCCGATCCAGGTATTGCTGGATGTGGTGCCGTCCAACCCGTTCTACGCACTGACCGGCATCGGCACCAAGACCAACGCGGCTGGCGAAACCGTGCTGGCGGCCGGGCGCGGGTCGATCCTGCCGGTGATCTTCTTTGCCGCGTTGCTCGGCTTTGCGATGGTCAAGCTTGGCGAGCGGGTGGCCGAGGCGCGCAAGCTCACCGGGCAACTGAGCGACATCATGATCCAGGTGACGCGCTTTGTGCTGGAGATGACTCCGCTCGGCACCTTCGGCCTGATTGCCGGGCTGGTCGGCAGCTATGGCTTCGCAAAGTTGCTGCCGTTCGGCAGTTTCGTGCTCGCGCTGTATGTGGCCTGCGCCATCCATATCCTGGTGGTCTACAGCAGCCTGTTGCTGGTGCACGGGCTCAACCCGTGGAAGTTCTTCCGCGGTGCAGCGCCTGGTATGCAGGTGGCCTTCGTCAGTTCGTCGAGCTTTGCCGCGATGCCGGTGGCGATGCGTTCGATCACCCACAATCTGGGCGTCAGCAAGGACTACGCTGCGTTTGCGGTCCCGCTGGGCGCCAGCATCAAGATGGATGGCTGCGGCGCGATCTACCCGGCGCTGTGTGCGGTGTTTATCGCCCAATACACCGGCGTGCCGTTGACGGCCAATCAATACTTCGTGGTGCTGATCGCCTCGGTGCTGGGCAGCTTCGGCACTGCCGGTGTGCCGGGCACCGCAGTCATCATGGCCACCGTGGTGCTCAGCGCTGCCAACCTGCCGCTGGAAGTGATCGGATATCTGTATGCCATCGACCGCATCCTCGACATGATGCGCACGATGACCAACGTTACCGGGCAGATGCTGGTGCCAGTGCTGGTAGCCAAGGAAACCGGTTTGCTGGATAAGACGGTCTATGAGTCGGCATCCACCAACGTGGGGCTGGAAGATCCGCCCGCCGACAGCGCCAAGCCGCTGCGCTGAGCGGCACGCATGACGGTTGCATTTCCCGTGTTGCGTGAGCGCCTGGCGCAACTGCCCGCGCTGGACAGCGTGGATGGCGTGTTCGTTCAACGCACGCTTGCCGATGATCCGTTCGAGGATCGCTATCTGGAGGTGCGGCGCAAGGAAGGCCGGCTATATACCGATGCGCAGGTCCGTAGCCTGCCGCGCCCCAGCGGCAAGCTCGGTGCCAGCCTGGAATGGCAGGTGCGCGCGCTGTCCAGCAGGTTGCTGGTGCAGCATCTGCAAGCACGCGCAGGCGAGGGTGCAGGTGAGGGCGCCATTCTCGAACTGGGGTGTGGCAATGGCTGGTTATCCCAACTGTTGGCGCAGTCCCTACAACGTGACGTGTGCGGTATCGACGTCAATCGCACCGAGCTCACGCAGGCCGCGCGCGTGTTCGGCCACGACCAACGGCTGAGTTTTGTCGCTGCCGATATCCAGACCCTGGCGCTGCCACACGATGTCTTCGATGTCATCGTGGTGCCGGCATGCATCCAGTATTTTGCCGATCCTGCAGCCTTGGTGCGTCACCTGCTTGCGCAACTGCGCGACGGCGGCGAGTTGCACATCCTCGACAGCCCCCTGTATCCAGATCGGCAGCGTGCCGACCAAAGCGCCGCACGCAGCCTGCGTTATTTCACCGGCCTTGGCGTTCCTGCATTGGCCGAGCAATACCACCAGCACACCTATGCCGCCTTCGACGCGTTCGCAGTGCAATGGCTGTTCGATCCGCGCCATCTGCGTGCGCGTGTGCGCCGCCTGCTCAAACTGCGGCAACCGCATTTTCCGTGGTTGTGTCTTCGCAAGCAGGACAACCAGGGGCGGTAGCTCGCTGGCGTCATCGCCCTTGTAGGGCCTCCATCAACGTCGTCGCTTGCGGCGCCTTGTGCTGCGCGACCGCGCCGACCACGATAAAAAACGTCAGCACGCCGATCAGCGGCCACAGCGTGTGGCGGACGCATAACCACCACCAGCCTTGCGCCTGCACGCCGCGCATGCGTCAATACAGCCCACCTGCGAGCGCCGCGTCCACCAGAAGCTCGGCCATCAACACCGGCGCCGACCACACCACCCAGGCGGCAGCAACGATTGCGACTGCAGCGGCGGCCAGCACTGCCACTATCGCCAAGATCGGCAGTCCGGCGTCGCCATCGACGAAGTCGGGCAGTGAGCCGTCCCCCGAGACATTCGAGTTGGATCGGGATGGCGCGCTCCATGTGCCGGACCTACCCGCGCCGCTGGAGCTGCCGCCGTGGCCGGCCCATCCCGAGGCGTCCTGCGTCTCGCTGCTGGCGAGGTCGACGCAGTCGCCCGCCAATTCATCGTCTAGGTCGTTGCGCCAGCGTAGCCATGCCTACATCAGCAGCAGAAACAGGCCATAGGCGACCAGCGTCGCCATCGGGTAGCGCACCACCATCGCATCGACGCCGGCATTGCGCAGCAGGAACGAGGCCAGCAGCCCGCCTGTTGCCGTGGTCAACACGATGGCGCTCATCTGCAAGCGCGGCCAACCGTCGCGTTCCAGATGCTGCCTTGCATGCTCGATGGTGAATCGTCTTCGGTCCGACATGACGCGCTGCCTCCTGCTGCGGGCAGCCTTGCCCGGATGCCGAGAGTAAGTGACTTTCGATCAGGCTTGCACGCGCTTTGCTGCAGATGTGCGATTTGTCCAGGGACCGGTGGTCGGTGAGGATCTGGCCGCTCCGGAGCGCGTAAGCGAGCACGCGCCAAGTCCTGAGGGACGCGCCTACGGTGTGTGTGAGTCTTGTCATCACGTGCGGCGGGTGTGAGAGATCTGCAAGGCAGCCGCAGAGCCGCGCTTTCCGTCAGCGCATCCGCGTGCGCGGGGCCAATCCCTTCAACGCGCGCACATGGCACACTTTCAGCCTATCCCCTGGTGAGAGCGTGCAGTGATTGGCCAACAGCGTGATCTGACATTTCGTTTTCTGGCCGAGCCCAGCGACGTCAACTTCGGCGGCAAGGTGCATGGCGGCGTGGTGATGAAGTGGATCGACCAGGTCGGTTTTGCTGCGGCCAGTGGCTGGAGCGGGCATTACTGCGTGACGGTGGCGGTGGGCGGCATCCGCTTTGTGGCGCCGGTACGGATCGGCGATCTGGTCGCGGTGTCGGCCAAGCTGGTCTACACCGGGCGCAGCAGCATGCATTTCGCCATCGATGTGCGTGCGCGCAGCCCGATGGGCGGCGACTCGCGCCTGTGCACCCATTGCATCATCGTGTTCGTGGCGATGGATCCGGACGGCGTCACGCCGGTGGAAGTCCCCTCCTGGCGGCCGGACACGCCCGAAGATCAGCGCCTGGCCGAGTACGCCCTCAAGGTGATGGAGCTGAGCAAGGGCATCGAGGACACCATGGCGCACTACAGGGCCGATACGTCGGGCTAAGCGTAGGCGGCTGTCCGGACCCATTCGCGGAGTGCCTAGGACAGGGTGCGCTGTCGTGCGAGCGCTTATCAGGTCCCGTTGCGGCAACGCTGGCGGTAGCGGCTGCCACAGGGCAGTCACATGACCGTTTCGATGACGACGCACACAAAAAAGCCGCGGGTTCGCCGCGGCTTTCTTTTAATCGTTCGAAGCACTCAGGCTTACAGCACCCGGCGCGCCTGGATGAACTTCTCGCTCCAGTAGCCACTGGCCAGCGAATCCACGCGCACGTCCTTGCCGCGGCTGGGCGCGTGCAGGAACTTACCGTCGCCGACCACCAGGCCGACATGATCGATGCGGCCACGCTTGCCGAAGAACACCAGATCGCCGGCCTTCAGTGCGTTCGGGTCCTTGATCAGTTCGGCCGATTCGTCGCGGGCGATGTCGCGCGAGACGCGCGGCAGGTCGATGCCCAGTGCGGTCTTGAAGACGTAGCCGACCAAGCCGCTGCAATCGAAGCCCTCGGTGGACTCGCCACCCCACACGTACGGGGTGCCCAGCAGGGCCATGGCACGCTGCAGGATCACCTGCACACGGCTGTCGGCAACGGCGTTCTGCGCAGCATTGGCCGCGCTCTGCGAGACATCGTAATTGGCGAGCAGGCGGCTGAGGTCTCCGGCGAACATCGCCGAGCGGTCCATCAGCGGAATGGCATCATTGGCGGCCAGATGCGGAAGCAGGGCGGCCAGCGTAGCGGTGGCAGCGGCGTCGGCGCGGCTGCGGGTTGCGGCTTTCTCGGCGGCGACGGCGCTGTCTGGCGTGGTCGTCTGTGCAGCGGATGGGGGGGTATTGGCGGTCTGCGCCAGAGCGGGCAGGGCGGCAATCCAGAGAGCGGTAGCGCATAGCAGGCGGAGCGGTTTCCGGAGCGGAAGCGGTGCGGCGCCAGTTTTGATCTGTTCGTCGTTCGTCACGCGGGAATCACAATTCTGCTGTCGATGCGGGATGATGCCTTGGTGAACGAATCGTTACGTTCAAAAAAAGTTAAATTTCCGTTTGATTACTTGTGATGAACGTCACATTTTAGTGCAAAACCCGCTTTGAACCTGAATAATGGTCACGCCAGTACGCGCCATCGAGGAAATCCAAGCGGACGGTACCGCCGGTGGTCGGGGCATGCACAAAGCGGCCTTCACCGACATAAATGCCGACGTGGCTCACGCTCCCGCCGGCGCCAAAGAACACCAGATCTCCGGTCGCCAGCTTCTCGGGCGCGATCCGCGGGCCTTGAATTGCGGCCAGGTCGCGCGAGGTGCGCGGCAACGACAGCGCCAGCACATCCTTGTAGACATAAGTGACCAGGCCGCTGCAGTCGAAACCGGTTTCCGGCGTGTTGCCGCCGAACCGGTACGGCGTGCCGACCAGGCCCAGGGCGCGCATCAGGATGTTGTTGGCGGCAGCCGGATCTGCAGGCGGCACTTGCGGCCACACTCGTGACGACGGCGGCGACGCGGCGGCCGGACGTTTGACCGGTGCCTGCGCGCAACCGCCCAGCAGGAGCAGGCCCAGCAACAAACAGGCCGCGGCGCGATGTGCGCGGGCGGCGAAAACTGGCGTGATATGCATGGAGCCGGGATAATGGGCGGTTCGAAAGGTCGCCATGATGGCGGCGCACCCGGCGGCCGACAAGCCGTCTTCCACCGTCTGCCACCGGGCAGCCCATTCAGAGCCAGGCATGAAGATCGAAAAAGACAGCGTCGTCCGCTTCCACTACACCGTTTCGGAGATTGGCCAGGAGCCGATCGAGAGCTCCAAGGAGCGTGACCCGTTGGCGATCATGATCGGCCACGGCAACATCATTCCGGGCCTGGAAGCGGCCATGATGGACAAGGAAGCCGGTGAGAGCTTCGGCGTGGACGTCAAGGCCACCGAGGCCTACGGCGAATACCGCGAAGGCCTGAGTCAGCGCGTGCCCAAGAAGCATTTCGGCGCGACCAAGCTGATTCCGGGCACCCAGGTGGTGCTGCAGACCAACTTCGGCCCGCGCGCGGTCACCGTGCAGAAGGTCGGCATGAGCGTGGTCGACGTCGACCTCAATCACCCGATGGCCGGCAAGGATCTGCATTTCGATGTGGAAATCATCGAAGTGCGCGAAGCCTCGCAGGAAGAGCGCGACCACGGGCACGTGCACGGCGACGGCGGTCATCACCACTAAGCGCGACGATCAGCACCGCTGCGTGGCCACTGGCCGGGTACGCCCAGCCGTGGCAACCAGCGCCACCGCGCGTGCACGCTGAGGGCGGCATGCCACCCACAGCGGGTTGGCGATGATGCGCAACCTGGTGTTGGCCGCAGCCAGTGATGTCTGTCTTCCTGACGGCCCGCCCCTTCGGCGGGCCGTCTGCTTTCTGCGGCGCGCCATGCCGCATCCGGTTGCCTGAGCTGCGATGACACAACGCGATCTGCTGTTTCCCACTGCCGCGAGCGAGCGCATCGTCGTGCTGGACGTCCTGCGCGGTTTTGCGTTGCTCGGCATCTTGCTGATGAACATCGAGGCCTTCGTCGGCCCGCTGGATCTGGCGCTCAGCGGTGTGGAGCCGCATTGGCACGGCGCCGATCGCGTTGCCGATGCGCTGGTCTACATCTTTGTGCAGGGCAAGTTCTACACGCTGTTTTCGATGCTGTTCGGCATGGGATTTGCGGTCATGGCCCAACGCGCCGAACGCACCGGACGCGGGTTTTTTGGCATGTATCTGCGCCGCACGGCCGGTTTGCTGGTCATCGGACTGGCGCACGCGCTGCTGCTGTGGTCCGGCGACATTCTGGTGACGTACGCAATGCTGGCAGTGTTGCTGCTGGGCGCCCGCAATGCGCCGACGGTGACGCTGCCGTGGCTTGCCGCGTTGGTCTACCTGTGTGCGCCGGCCCTGGTGCTGTTGTACGGCGCTGCGGGTGCGCTGATGCAGGCCGACCCGGCCTCGGCAATGGAGTGGAAAACGGCTATGGTCGATGTTGCGCAGCAGGCTGTGGCCAACGTGCAGGCGCAGCGCGCCGCACTTGGGCACGGCACCTATCTGCAGGCCACCACGCAGCGCTGGCATGACCTGCGCGAAGCGATGAGCGGGCTGAGCATCAATGGCCCGGCCATGCTCGGCATGTTTTTGCTGGGCAGCTGGTTCGTGCGCAGCGGCGCGATTGCCGCGCCCGAACGCTTCCCGCAGCTGTTCCGTGTGCTGCGTTACGGCGCCTTGCCGCTTGGGTTGGGCGTGATGTTGCTGAGCTATGCCATGGAACCCTGGATGGACCCGGCGCGGTTGAGCATGCGCCTGTCCGGCGCGTTTGCGCTGGCGTTGGTGGCCGGTCCGCTGATGAGCCTGGGCTACGCCGCATGGGTGGTGCGCTTTGCTGCGCGTCTGGCCTGGCTTGCGCCGGCCGGTCGCATGGCGTTGAGCAACTACCTGCTGCAGTCGTTGCTGTGTACCTGGATGTTTTACGGCTACGGGCTGGGATATTTCGAGCAGCTGCCGCGGGTGTGGCAACTCCCATTCGCGGTAGGGCTGTTCGCCTTGCAGGTGGTGTTGAGCCAGCTGTGGCTGCGCTGGTTCCGCTTCGGGCCGATTGAATGGCTGTGGCGTAGCGTGACCTATCTGCGGGTGCCGCCGATGTGGCGCGGCGACACGCGCGCGCAATAGCGCACACGCTGATGCGCGTATGTTGTGCGCATGCTGCGTTCGATGAAAGGAGAAAGCCGGATGGTGGAAATTCTATTCGAGGCCGATGAGCGCACGATGGAGAACCTGATGGAGGGCCCTTGGGTCATCATCCAGGAAAAATCCTACGGACCGTCGCGCAGGATTGCGTTGTTCAACAAGAGCGGCTTCGAAAAATACAGCCAACTCATCGATACGTATGCGTGCGACGGATTTTCGATCGCGCCTGAGGACGTCGTGCAGGGCGAGCTGAAAGCGCATTTTTCCCCGGATTTTGGCAAGGTGAAAAAACGCGACGCGATTGTCGAGATCGGCATACAGGGCGAAGGCGCCTTTGCCGACGACTTCGATTATGACGTGTTCAAAACCTTTAAGAATGTCAAAGCGCTGACGACGCAGGGGGTATCGTTTGGACCTGTCCTGCCAATGCTTTTTCCCAAGCTGGAAGCATGGGAAAACCTTGCGTGGAAAAGCAATACGCTTCATTCGCTCAACGGCAGTTGGGCCAGGCTTTCGCGTCTGTCCATCCACGGGTTGAGTGGGTCGCTTGACGTGTTCGACGACCGGCCTATTCGAAAGCTTTTCCTGATCGCGTCAACGATCAAGAATATCGCTGTGATTGCACATTACAAATCACTTGAAGTCTTGCAGTTCGTCTCCTGTCGTATTGCGGGCGACGTTTCATCACTTTCGCAGCTCGCAACGCTACGTTCGGTGCGCTTCGAAGGCAAAAAAAAGCTGGAAGGTTGGGACGGCCTCAGGAGCGAAACGCTGCGGAATTTCTGGGCGACGCATCTGCCGTGCGAATTCCTCGAAAAAAATTTCCCAAACATCGAGAACACTGTCGTCAACACCTACCGGAGCAAGGACCCATTCCGGAAGATTGGCGGAGATCCAGACAAGATCGAAGAGGAGTTCGGCAGCATATTCACCGAATGATCCGCTGCCTCACGCTAAGCTGATTGTGTGTCAGGACTGAAAGCAAACAACCAATGACTAACTCGATGACGCGCCGCCTGCCTGCGCGCGAGCTCCACCTTTGCCACTCGGAGCGTCTTGCATGAGTGCGCGCTACGACTACGACGTGGTGATTCTGGGTGGCGGTTCCGGCGGCCTGGCGGCCGGATTTCGCGCGGCAAGGTACGGCGCACGCGTGGCGATCATGGAACCTAATGAACTAGGCGGTACCTGCGTCAATCTTGGTTGTGTGCCGAAAAAAGCGATGTGGTTGGCGGCCGATCTGGCTGGCAAGATCGAGCTCGCCAGTGCGCTCGGTTTCGATGTGCCGCGACCGACGCTGGCATGGCAGGAACTGGTCACCCATCGGCAGGGCTATATCGCCAACATCCACGCCAGTTATCGGCGTCGACTCGATGAAGACGGCGTGGTGCTGATTCCGCAACGTGGCGTGTTGCAGGACCGCCATACGCTCATGGGGGAGGATGGGGTGCCGGTGACGGCCGAGCACATCGTGATCGCAACCGGTGCGCATCCGCTACGCCCGAACGTGGAAGGCGCCGAACACGGCGAAGTCTCGGACGATTTCTTCAATCTCTGTCATGCGCCTGCGCACGTGGCTATCATCGGCGGTGGTTATATCGCGGTGGAAATCGCCGGTCTGCTGCAGGCGCTGGGTAGTCGTGTGCATCTGTATGTACAAGGCGACCGCTTGCTGGAACGCTTCGATGCGGAACTGACGCTGCAATTGGCCGACAACCTGCGCCATTTGGGAGTGCGCCTGCATTTCGGTTTCACTACCACCGGCCTGGAACGCGATGCGCAGGGCGGGCTGCGCGTGCATGGCCATCCGGCGCACCCGCGCGAGCAGGGCAACGACGTGTTCGACAAGGTGTTCTTCGCCATTGGCCGACGCGCCAATACCGCAGGCCTGGGTCTGGATACGGTGGGTGTGGCGCTGGGCGAGAAGGGCGAAGTCGTGGTGGACGATGCTCAGACCACCAGTGTGCCGAACATCCATGCAATCGGCGATGTTGGCGGCAAGGTCGGGCTGACGCCGGTGGCGATTGCCGCCGGACGTAAATTGATGGATCGGCTATTCGGCAATCAACCGGATGCGCGCATGGACTACGACGGCGTGCCGAGCGTGGTGTTCTCGCATCCGCCGCTCGGCCATGTCGGACTCACTGAAGAGCAGGCCCGCGCGCGTTACGACGGCACGGTACGCGTGTATCGCAGCAATTTCCGGCCGATGTTGCATGCCCTGGCCGACGCGCCGCAACGCAGCCTGTTCAAGCTGATCTGCGTGGGCGAGGAAGAGCGCGTGGTCGGCGTGCACCTGCTGGGCGAAAGCGCCGACGAAATACTGCAGGGCTTTGCCGTGGCAGTGAAGATGGGCGCGACCAAGCGCGACTTCGACGAGACGGTGGCGATCCATCCCACGTCGTCGGAAGAGATCGTGTTGATGCATTGATGTGTGGGCGTGTGTTGCGCAATGAACGACAGCGTCTGCAGTTGCGTGCGGGGAGGGATGGAAGCGGCGCAGGGAAGTCAGGCGGAGCGCTACGTGGAAGCGGAAGGCGAAGCGTGAAACGCAATTAGGCCCCCTCCGGCGGGAAGTGCGATTTGGGGGCACGGTTGGCCAGTAAGTGTGCTTAGGCAACGCTGACGCTGCGCCTGGCGATAGCGACCATGTGCTCATGCGACGCAGCGCCGGGTTTTGAGCGTTTTGCTGTTTGGATGTCCAGGGCTTCGCACGGACACTCACTCCAACCGCTCTCCCAGCGGGAGAGGGGCTTTTGAGTCTTTCTCTCAAGAGATGGATTGTGATGCCGCAGCTTTCAATGTTGCGCACTGCTTGATGCCTTGCTTGCTCGGCTCTGTGTGGCTTCGCCCGTACCCTCACCCCAACCCCTCTCCCGGCGGGAGAGGGGGTTTTGAGTTCTTACGTCGTGAACGCATCGGGCAACGCGCTCGGTCGCAGAAGCTTCGTGGCGCTGCTGTCATTTAGGACGGCTCAAAGAACGTCGCGAGCCGTCGTCAGGTGGGTGCGGACGGCGCGTTTAGAACCGGTGTGTACGGAGTGGCACATGTCACATCGAGCACCGGCCGCGCCCGCCTGGCGGTGAGCACAGTCGTTTTGTTGGCTGTCCTTAGTCGCGTCAGCTGGCATTCTTGCCGGATGTCCAAACCTCGCCAGCCCGCGTTGCGTCCATTAGCATCTGCCAAGTTCGCAGCGCCTGCCTCTCCAAAGCCAGTAGCGCTCTCAGGCGAGCAGGCACGGCTGCGCATTCTTGACGTCATTCGCGCCATTCCTGCCGGTCAGGTTGCCGGCTACGGTGAGGTCGCTACGCGTGCCGGGTTGCCTGGGCGCGCGCGCATGGTGGCGCGTGTGCTCAGCGGCAATGACGACCCGGATCTACCCTGGCATCGTGTGCTTCGTAGCGATGGCCGGATTGCTTTGCCGCCGGGATCGCCCGGCTACGACGAGCAGTGCCAGCGGCTGCGTTCCGAGGGGGTGCCGGTGGTGCAGGGGCGGGTACGCCGCGCCACGGCCGCGCAGCGGCTGGATGCGGCCGTGTGGGGTCCTTCATAACGCTGCCGTTATCATCGACAGCATTCAGAAGGAATGCCGCCATGCCTCAATTGCCGCCCGTCACCAAAGCACTGTTGATCGCCAATATCGGTTTGTTCTTGCTGCAGTGGGCCTTGGGCGATCTGGGGGCGGGGGTGTTGCCATCCGACTCCACCTTGTCATGGCTCATGCTGTGGCCGATTTCGAACGGGTTCGATGCGTTCTCGCCCGGCGCCAGCTTCATGCCGTGGCAGTTGCTGACTTACGCGTTTCTGCATGGTGGTTTCAACCATCTGTTCTTCAACATGCTGGCGCTTTTCATGTTCGGCGCGCCGCTGGAACAGACCTGGGGGCAGAAACGTTTTCTGACTTACTACTTGGTGTGCGTGGCTGGCGCTGGTCTCTGCCAGCTGCTGATGGCGTGGTTTACCCAGAGTGGTGCACCGGTGGTGGGCGCTTCCGGTGGCGTGTTCGGGCTGTTGTTGGCCTACGGCATGCTGTTCCCGACGCAGCGCGTGATGCTGCTATTTCCGCCGATCCCGATGAAGGCGCGCACGTTCGTGATCGTGTTCGGCGCGATCGAACTGTTTCTCGGCGCCACCGGCTGGCAGCCGGGCGTGGCGCACTTTGCGCACCTGGGCGGCATGCTGTTCGGCTGGTTGATGATCCGCTACTGGCGCGGCCAGTCGCCGTTTGGCGGTAGTGGTGGTCGTAAGGGTGGCGGCGGAAAGGGACGCAAGCCGCCGCTGCGCGTGGTGCGCTGAGTCAAAAGACGGTTTGCCGGGTCGGCATGAGTTGTAGGAGTGACGCTAGGCCCGATTAAGGTGGCCGGTAAGGCCGCATCGCGGCCAGGGCCGCTCCTACGAGAGCAGGGTGGCGGATGGCTTATCGCGGCGGAAGCAGATGAGGCAACCGTGGATCTAGCGACCAGCAGATTAGGCAACGAGCTGGCTGAAATGCAGGTCCGGGGAGAGGCTTGGCCAGGCAGAAAGCGGATCTAGCGGAAGGCGAGTCGAGCTAAAAGCGGATCAGGCGAAAGGCAGATCCGGCGAAAGGCAGATCTGGCGATAGGCAGATCAGGCGAAAAGCAGATCAGGCTAAAAGCGGATCAAGCGAAAGGCAGATCAAGCAACGACGGTTTGAGCAAAACGTAAATCAATCCAAAACGGATCAAGCAGAAAAACGGATCAAGCGGATCAAGCGGAAAACAGAGCAAGCATTTTCCGGCACGGATATCTGGGACAAAAAAAGAGCGCGGAATCCGCGCTCTTTTTTATTGCCGATCTGTATTGCCGATCGTATCGGGGCTCAGCGCCAGATCTTGATCTGCTCTGCGTCCACGCGCTGCATCGGCTGGCCTGCCTTACAGCTGAAGGCTGCACCGAACTCCGGCAGGTTGGACAGCGGGCCGTTGGTGCGCCACTGGCCTGGTGCGCGGATGTCGGCGCTTGCGCGCTGCACCGCTTCGTTCGGCGACAACTGCTGTGCCCACAGGCCGGCCCAGGCAGTGAAGAACGCCTGCTTGTCGGCCTCGGTGGCTGCCGGTTGCGCCTTGCTGAAGGCCTGCCAGGCCAGTTCGACGCCGGCCAGATCGGCCAGGTTCTCTTCGGCGGTCTGCGCGCCGTTGACCTTGACGTTGGGCACGCCCGGGTACGGGTAGGCGGCGAACTGGTTGGCCACCTTGCCGGTCAGCTCGGTCCAGCTGCTCTTTTCAGCAGGTGTCCACCAGCTGCGCAGCTCGCCCTTGGCGTCGACCAGCGAGCCCTTGGCATCGATCGCACGGGTGAGTTCGTGCGCGACCAGCGCACCGTAAGCGCCGTACTGGGCCGCCGGTGTGCCGCCGGTAGTCAGCACCGGTGCCTGCAACACCGCAGCGGTGACGATCAGGCGGTTTTGCGCGATGTCGTAGGCCACTGCCGGCTGCTGCGGCAGCACGTCCCAGCGACGGTCTGCGTTGCCCTTGCCGATGCGCTTCATTTCCTCGCGGTGACGCCAGGTCGAGGCGATCAGCATGTTGCCGCCGAAGCTGCCGCGGCCCATCGGTTGCACGGTGTAGTCCAGATCGCGTCGCGGCGCGCCGACTTCGATCTTCATCGCGGCCAGCTTGGCCTTGGCTTCGGCGACGGCTTCGCCATTGCCCCAGCCGGTACGCTCCAGCGCGGCCAGCTGCGCATCGCGGACCTGGTCGGCAATGGCCTCGGCCTGGCGGCGGGTGTCGCTGCTCAGGTAGCGCGCGACGTATTCGCGACCCAGCATCGGGCCGGCGGCCACGTTGATGGCGTCCAGCACCTGCTGCCAGCGCTGCGGCGGCATCGCATCACCGCGCAGCAGACGGCCGCGGAACTGGTATTCGGCATCGTGGAAGCTCTTGGACAGGTAAGGCGCCATCGCATCGCCCACGCGCCAGCGCAGGTAGGCCTTCCACTGCTCCGGCTTGATGCTGACGATCATGCTGTCGAGCTGCTTGAACATCGCCGGGTCGGCCATCGACACCAGGTCGTCCTTGACGCCCTGCGCTTCCAGGAAGTCGGCCAGGCGCAGGTTCTTGTACTGCTTGGTCAGTTCCTTGGTGGCGATCGGCGCGTAGTTGTTGAACGGGTTGTTGATGCCCTGCACCGACTGCGCGCTACGCGCCAGCGCGGTTTCGATCTGCAGCACGGAGGCGGCATCGGCGTCGAGCTTGTCGGCCGGGGTACCGGTCAGCGCCAGGATCTGCTTGACGTAGGCGCGGTAGCGGCCCATCAGCGCCTGGGTATCGGCATCGGTGCGGGTGTAGAACGCCGGGTCCGGCAGGCCCATGCCGCCTTGCATGAAGTAGCCGATGTGGCGGTCGAGCGCCTTCAGGTCCACGTCCGGGCCGAAGTTGAAGCCGACCGGGATGCCGACCTGATGCAGTGCGGCGATCGAAGCGGGCACATCCTTGGCCTTCTTGATTGCGTCGATGCGCGACAGCAAGGGAGCGATCGGATTGGAACCGTCCTTCTCCACCGCCGCCTCATCCAGGCCACTGGCCCAGAAGTCGCCCAGCAGCTTCTGCACGTTGCCCTGCGGCGTCTTCATCGACGCGTCCAGCAGCTCGCGCTGCTGCTGCAGGGCACGCTCGGACAGCTGGCCCAGCGCGGTCACGGCGCCGGCCTGCGGCACCGGGTTGGCCTTGAGCCAGCTGGCGTTTGCGTAGTCGTAGAAATTGGTGCAGGCCGCAGACACGGCCGGGGCCTTGGGGGCTGCCTTCTTCTTGCGAGCGGCGTCGGCGTCGGGGGCGGACAGCAGCGTGATCAGGCTGAAGCCAAGAGCGAGGGCAAGCGGGCGAATGGTGGGCATCGAGAAGAAGGGTGGCCAGAGTAAAGTCGGCGAAGTTTAGCAAGGCTGCGCCTCGCACAGGCGGGCGCCCGCCCCCGTTCGTCATCGGTACCGGCCGTTTGCATGAATGCGACAGGCCCGCGAGTGCGGGCCTGTGCGTGTAGCTATCGTGTTGGAAGCGTTTGCAGGTAGTGCCTCGCGCAGCGCCTACCAGATCACCACGCGGTCTTTCTCAGCCCGCACCATCGCGTCGCCAGGTTTGCACGCAAACGCGGTGGCGAACTGCGGCATGTTCGAAGGTGCGGCGATGGCCCGCAGATTGTCGGGTGAGTGGGGGTCGCTTGCGAGGTAGACCAGCTGTTGCTGCTCGCGTGTGAGTCCACGCCAGTTGCGCGCAAAGCCCAGGAAAAACCGCTGCTCGGGGCTGTACCCGTCAATAGTCGCAACGCCCTCGGGGTGCTGACGCAGTGCAGTCTGCAGCGCGTCGTAGGCAATGTTGATACCGCCCAGGTCGGCGATGTTTTCGCCCAGGGTGAGTCTGCCGTTGACATGCATGTTGGGGTGGCTGGGCAAGGGAACATAGGCATCGAACTGCTTCACCAAGCCGTCTGCACGTTGCTCAAATGCCTTGCGATCCTGCGCAGTCCACCAATTGACGTTGTTGCCCGCGCCATCGAACTGGCTGCCCTGATCGTCGAAGCCATGCGTGGCTTCGTGTCCGATGATCGCGCCGATGGCGCCGTAGTTCAGGGCGTCGTCGGCGTTGGCATCGAAGAACGGCGGTTGCAGGATGCCGGCCGGGAAATTGATGGTGTTGGTACTTGGGCTGTAGTACGCATTGACCGTCTGCGGAGGCATCGACCAACGCTTGCGATCGGTGGGTTTGCCGATCTGGGCGATATCGTAGTGATAATTGAACTTGGCCGCCGCTTGAAGATTGCGGTAGTAGGCACCGGGAACGATCTCCAGCCCCGACCAGTCACGCCAGGTGTCCGGATAGCCGATCTTGGGCAGGAAGGCCTCCCACTTTGCAAGCGCCTTTGTTTTGGTTTCGTTGCTCATCCAGTCGACGTTTTCGATGCGCGTCTTGAGCGCTGCACGCAGGTTGTCGACCAATTCGGTGGCGCGTTGCTTGGCTTCGGGCGTGAAGACTTTGGCGACGTAGAGTTGGCCAAGGCCTTCGCCCATGGCTCCGTCGACTGCGCGCAGCACGCGTTTCCAACGTGGGCGTTGCTCCAGTTGTCCGGACAGGGCCTTGCCATAGAAGGCGAAGTTGTTGTCGACGAATGCCTTGCTGAGCTGTCTGGATGCCGCGTCGATGGTATGGAAGCGCAGGTAGGCCTGCCACTGTGCGATCGGCGCACTGGCCAATTGCTGGTCGAACGTCGCGAAGAAGCGCGGTTGCGATAGCGAGAAGCCTGCGCCGACATCCACGCCTTGCGCGGCGAAGAAGTCTTTCCATGAAAAGTGCGGGGTGAGCTTGTTCGCCTCGGCAACGCTGACGAAGTGGTATTGGTTCTTGGGTTGGCGTGCATCGGTTGGGGTAAGCGAGGCGGCAGCCAGTCGCGATTCCAGTGCCATCACGTCCTTGGCTTGCGCTTTGGCCGCGTCGGCATCGCTACCGGTGAGTTCGAACGACTTGGCGATGTAGGCCAGATAGGCCGCACGGATGGGAGCGTATTCGGCGGAGGTGTAGTAGTCCTTGGTCGGCAGGCCCAGGCCACCTTCGCTGGCAAAGGCGATTTGCTGGTCTGCCTTGTGGAAGTCCGCGCTCGCGCCGAACTCGAAGACATTGCCATCGCCCTCCGCATAGCGGCTGGTGATGTAGCTGGCGACATCCTTGGCGGATTTCAGCGCCTCAATGGCTTTCAGCTGCGGACGGATCGGCTGGTCTCCCGCCGCTTCGATGGCGGCTTCGTCCATCCCCGTGGCGTAGAGCAGACCAAGTTTGCGTGCAAGCGGGTCGGTTTGCTTGTCTGCCTGCTTCGCGGCGCTTTCAACGATCTCTCGCTGCGTGATCAGGCTCTTTTCCGTTAGTGCGTCGAACATGCCCCAGCTGGTGCGGTCGGCTGGAATCGGATTGGCTTTGGCCCATTTGGCGTTGACGAACGTATCCAGGTTCTGGCAAGCGCTTGTTGCCGTGTCCAGCTCGTTGATGTCGAACGAGGGTTTCGTTGTGGTAGTGCCGGCGGTTGCCGATGCGCGCGTCGGCGCAGCCGGTTGCGCCGGCTTGCTGCTGTCGTCGGCTTCGCGCTTGCAGCCCGCCAAGGCCACAACCAATGCCAGAGCGAGCGTAGAGGTCTTGATCGGTGACATGGAAGCTCAGTCGGGTGAAAGAGCACTGAGCGTAAGCGGGCACGGCCTTGCGAGCGCATGCGGTGAGCTTTGTTGAGGCTTTGCTGGCAGCCGCGGTTCACGCAGCGGCTGCAGCGTACCTGGTGGGAGGAGGGCAGGGCTGGCGGTACTGGCGGTGCCTGGCGGTAATGGCCGATACCCGCAAAAAAAGGCGACCCAATGAGGAGCGAAGGTCAGCTTGCCGATGGCGGCATCGAGAACAAGAGTGGCCAACCCAAGGTGCCGGGTGATCAAGGCAGCTTGCTGCACAGACACGTACGCGCTGTCGTCTGTCATCGGTACCGGCCGTTTGCCACGAATGCGATAGGCCCGCGTGAGCGGGCCTATGCAGTGGGTCCAGTAGCGGAGCACTTGCAGCCGCGCTTACCAGATCACCACGCGGTCCTTGTCGGGCCGCACCATCGCATCGCCCGGCTTGCAGGCGAAGGCGGTGGCGAATTGCGGCATGTTGGCGGGAGAGGCGATGGCGCGCAGCATGCTTGGCGCGTGCGGATCCGAGGCCAGGGCGACCATCTGCTGTTGCTCGCGCACGCGTTGACGCCAGCTGCGCGCAAAAGCCAGAAAGAAACGTTGCTCGGGACTGTAGCCGTCGATCGCCTTTGCCCGCTCGGGATGCTGATGCAGGGCGGTCTGCAGCGCGTCGTAGGCCACGTTGGTGCCGCCCAGGTCGGCGATGTTTTCCCCCAGGGTGAGCTTGCCGTTGACGTGCAGCGTCGGGTGTTTCGGCAGTGGGGTATAGGCATCGAACTGTTTGACCAACTGCGCGCTGCGCTGCTCGAACTTGCGTCGATCCTCGGCCGTCCACCAGTTGACGTTGTTGCCTGCACCATCGAACTGGCTGCCCTCGTCGTCGAACCCATGGCTGGCCTCGTGACCGATCACCGCGCCAATGCCGCCATAGTTCAATGCATCGTCTGCGGCGGCGTCGAAATACGGCGGCTGCAGGATTCCTGCCGGGAAATTGATCGAATTGGTGCCAGGGTCGTAGTACGCGTTGACCGTCTGCGGGGTCATCTGCCAACGTGTGCGGTCAGTCGGTTTACCGATCTGCGCGATGTCGTAGCGATAGTTGAACTTGGCCGCTGCCTGCAGATTGCGGTAATACGCGCCGGGGACGATCTCCAGCCCGGACCAGTCACGCCAGGTATCCGGGTAACCGATCTTGGGCAGGAAGGTGTTCCACTTGGCGATGGCCTTGGCCTTGGTTTCCGCGCTCATCCAGTCGACGTTCTCGATGCGCGTCTTGAGCGCGGCGCGGACGTTGTCCACCAGCTCGCCGGCGCGCTGTTTGGCCTCGGGCGTAAACACCTTGGCGACGTAGAGCTGACCCACGCCTTCGCCCATTGCGCCATTGACCGCGTGCAGGACTTGCTTCCAGCGCGGCGGCTGTTCCGGCTGCCCGGAAAGGGTCTTGTCGTAGAAGGCAAACTGGTTGTCGACAAAGGCCTTGCTGAGTCGCGAAGAGGCGCCATCGATGGCGTGGAAGCGCAGGTAGGCTTGCCACTGCGCAACGGGCGCGCTGGCCAGCTCGTGGTCGAACGCCGCGAAAAAACGCGGCTGTGCCAGCGAGAATCCGCTGCCGGCGTCCACACCCTGGGCGGCGAAGAAATCCTTCCAGGAAAAATGCGGTGTGAGCTTGTCAGCCTCGGCGATGCTGAGCAGGTGGTACTGGTTCTTGGGTTCGCGTGCGTCCACCGGTGCCAGCGATGCGGCGGCCAGGCGCGTTTCAAGTGCCAGTACATCCTTCGCCTGCGTCTTGGCGGCATCGGCGGTGCTGCCGGTGAGCTCGAACGACTTGGCGATATAGGCAAGATAGGCCGCGCGGATGGGCGCGTGTTCTGCGTCGGTGTAATAGTCCTTGGTCGGCAGGCCAAGACCGCCTTCCTGCGTAAAGGCGATTTGGATCGCGGCATTGTGGAAGTCCGCACCCGCAGCGAATGCGAACACCTGCGCATCGCCTTCGCCATGACGGCTGATGATGTAAGTGGCGACATCCTTGCCGGACGTCAATGCGGCAATAGCGTCCAGTTGTGGCTGGATCGGCTGGGCGCCCGCTGCTTCGATGGCGGCTTCGTCCATGCCGGCGGCATAGAGCGTGCCGATTTTCTGTTCCAGCGACGTTGGATGTTTGCCTGGCTGGGCGGCGGCAGTTTCAACAATGTTGCGCTGAATGGCTTTGCTTTTTTCGGACAGGATTTCGTCCACGCCCCAGCTGGTGTGATCGGGCGGAATTGGATTGGTGCTTGCCCAGCTGCCGTTGACGAATTCGTCAAGGTTCTGACAGGCGCTGGCTGCTGGGCCGAGTTCGCTGATGTCGAACGCAGGCGTTGCCGGGGTAGCAGGGGCAGTCGCAGATGTCTGGGGTGCGGTGTTTGCCGGCGTGCCGATGTCTTCGGCGTTGCGCTTGCAGCCTGCTAGGGCCACAACCAGTGCAACGGCGAGCGTGGAAGTCTTGAACAATGGCATGAACGTCGGCCGTGTAAGGAACGAGGAACGCCGAGCATAAGCGGGCGCGGCCCTGCCTGCGTACACGTTGAGCTTTGTTGAGGCTTATGCGCGGATACCGTGATGGATGCAGGTCCAACCGCGTGCAGTGTGCCGCGAGGGCGGCGGTCGGATGCTTGAAGCGGTTGGTTGAACTGTTGTCGGTCGCAATGCATGTGGCTGGCCGGCGTGATTCACCTACCAGGCAAAAGAAAAAGCGACAGAATCCAAAAAAAACGGGCGACGATCTTTCGATCGCCGCCCGCCTGATTTACCGCGCGTGCGCAATTACCAGATCACGACCTGCTGATCGCCCTGACGCACCATCGCATCGCCTGCCTTGCACGAGAACGCGGCGGCAAATGCCGGCATGTTCGACGGTGCACCGATGGCGCGGAAGTTGGCCGGCGCGTGCGGGTCGGTCTTCAACCGCACTACCAGTTCTTCCGGGGTGAAGTTGCGACGCCACACCGTGGCCCAGTTGAGGAAGAAGCGCTGGTCGCGGGTGATGCCGTCGGTCTTGGGGTCGTCCTTGCCGGCAGTAGCGGTCTTCATGGCGTCGTAAGCGGTGTTGAGGCCGCCCAGGTCGGCGATGTTTTCGCCCAGGGTCAGCTCGCCCTTGACCTTGTCGCCAGCCGGCGTGCGGTATCCGTCGAACTGCGCGACGAGCTTGCTGGTACGGCCCTTGAACGCATCCAGATCCTTTTGCGTCCACCAACCCGGATCAGGGATGAAGTTGCCATCGGCACCGAAGCGGCTGCCCTGGTCGTCGTAACCGTGCGTCATTTCATGCCCGATCACCGCGCCGATACCACCGTAGTTCATTTCCTCCGGCGCATTCGGGTCGAAGAACGGCGGCTGCAGGATGGCGGCCGGGAACACGATCTCGTTCTGCAGCGGGTTGTAATAGGCATTGACCGTCTGCGGGCTCATGCCCCATTCGGTCTTGTCCACCGGCTTGCCGACCTTGGACAGGTTCCACTTGTAGTTGAATTCCTGCGCGGCCAACACGTTGCCCAGGTAGCTATCGCGACTGGTGGCAAGGCCGTTCCACTCGCGCCACTTGTCCGGGAAGCCGATCTTGGGCGTGAAGCTTTCCCACTTGGCGATCGCCTTCGCCTTGGTCTCCGGACTCATCCAGTCCAGCTTCTCGATGCGCGCCTTCAATGCGGTGCGCAGGTTGCTCACCAGGGTTTCCATCTTGGCTTTGGAATCGGCCGGGAAGGCGACCTTGACGTACATCTGGCCCAGCGTTTCGCCGGCCTGGCCGTTGATGGTGGCCAGTACGCGCTTCCAGCGCGGCTTGATTTCCTTCTGGCCGCGCAGGGTCTTGTTGTAGAACGCGAAGTTCTCGTCCACGAACGGCTGACTCAGGAACGGCGACGCGCTATCGACGGCATGGAAGCGCAAGTAAGCGCGCCAGATCGCCGGGTCGGTGTCGGCGATCATCTTGCTCACTTCCTGATGGAAGGCCGGGATCGCCAGCGAGAACATCTCCGGCGCTGGCCGACGCCCTGCGACTTGAAGAACTCGGTCCACGACCAGTTCGGAGTCAGCTTGTCGGCATCGGCCGGGGAGATCGGGTTATAGGCCAACGAGGCGTCGCGCGACATCTGCGTGCTGGTCTTGGAGACCTTTGCCAGGCGGGTTTCGAACGCGACCACCTGTTTGGCCTGCGCGGTGGCGTCGGCTGCCGCGACGCCGGACAGCTCCAGCACCTTGGCGATGTGCGCCTGGTATGCCTCCAGCTTGGCCTTGTTGCCGGCGCTGGTGTAGTACTCCGGGTCCGGCAGGCCCAGGCCGCCCTGCATGGCGTAGGCGATGTTCTGGCTGGACCTCTTGAAATCGGCTTCGGCGCCGAAGCTGAAGAGCGCGTTGTCGCCCTTGGCGGCGCTGCTGCGCAGATAGTCGACCAGCTTGGCCTGGTCGCTGATGGCGTCGATGGCGCCCAGCTGCGGCTTCAGCGGCTCGATGCCCTGGGCGTTGATCTTGGCTTCGTCCATACCGGTCGACCACAGGTCGCCGACGATCTTTTCCACACCGGTGGCGCCGGTGTCGGCTGCGGCCTGTTCGGCCAGCTGCTGCTGGATCGCATTGGAGCGCTCGTCGAGCATTTCGAACGCGCCCCAGCTGGTGCGGTCGCCCGGCACCGGATTGGCGGCCAGGAACTTGGCGTTTGCGTAGGCGTTCAGATCGGTACAGGCGTTGCCATTGGCATCCAGATCGGCCGCGGTGAATTGGTTCACCGCCGGCAGCTTGCTCTGGTCCAGGGTCAGCGTCTTGGGCGCGGCGGGGGCGGCCGCTGCAGTATCGCCAGCCGGGGCCGCAGGCGCGGCGTCGTCGGACTTCTTGCAACCGCTCAGCGCGGCCGCTACGGCCAGGGTCAGCGTCAATAGATGAGGTGTTCGAATCACAAAGGCTCCAGGAGCGACAGTCGATTGGGAAGCCCCGTCACGGGGCCGTGGCCGGCACTCTACGCCTCGCCAGCCGACAGGCATGGTGTCGAAGGTCATGGATGCGGGGTGTGTAGAACCGCGGGTTCGGGGTGCGCTTGCGTGCCGCTGCGCGCGCATGGGACTGCACCTAGCGGCAGTCCGGTGCTGTCGCGTTCCACGCGCCGCGGCTCCGGACCACACTCGTGGTCGCTTGGCCTGGTCGTCGATGTCTATGGAGGTGAGCGGACAGCGCATAGCGATCGAGGCAGCCGCCATTGCTCGAATGGTCCGGCTGCGCAAGCGGTGCTATATACGGCTGCATGCCTACCGCTTCCCAACCGTTGGACGCTTTGATCATCGGCGCCGGCCATAATGGCCTGGTATGCGCTGCGTATCTGGCCCGGGCCGGCAAACGCGTGCTGGTACTGGAAGCGCGCGATGTCGTTGGCGGCGCAGCTGTTACCGAAGAGTTCCACCCGGGGTTCCGCAACTCGGTCGCGTCCTACACAGTGTCGTTGTTGCAGCCCAAGGTCATCGCCGATCTCGCGTTGGAACGGCATGGGTTGCGCGTGGTTGCGCGCCGCATCAATAATTTTTTGCCGCAGCCCAATGGCGAGTATCTGCTGGCTGGCGCGGGGCGCACCGCTGAAGAAATCGCCAAGTTCTCCGTGCGCGATGCAGCTGCACTGCCAGCGTACGAAGCGCACCTGGAGCGATTGGCCGACGTGTTGCGCGCATTGGCATTGCAGGCGCCGCCGAATGTGACCGAGGGCGGATGGTTGCAGGCGTTGCCGCAGCTGTGGCGCGTGGGCAAAGTGGGGCTGCAGCTGCAGGACTTAACGCTTGCGTTGCGACAAGACCTGCTCGACCTGTTCACGATTTCGGCCGCCGAGTATCTGGATCGCTGGTTCGAAAGCGCACCGATCAAGGCGTTATTCGGCTTCGACGGCATCGTCGGCAATTACGCAAGCCCGTACACACCAGGCACGGCGTACGTGTTGTTGCATCACGTGTTCGGGCAAAGCAATGGCGTCAAAGGCGCCTGGGGCCACGCGATCGGCGGCATGGGCGCCATCACCCAGGCGATGGCCGCTAGTGTGCGCGAATACGGCGCGCAGATTCGCACCGGCTGTGCGGTGAATCGGGTGTTGGTGGAGCAGGGGCATGCGGTGGGCGTGGTGACGGCCGATGGCGAAACGCTCCGCGCGCGTGCCGTGGTTGCGAACGTCAATCCGAAGTTGCTCTACCAGCGTTTGATGCGACCCGAGGACGTACCAGAGGCCACGCGCGAACGCATCGTCCATTACCGCTGCGGATCCGGCACGTTCCGCATGAATGTTGCACTGTCGAGTCTTCCCGATTTCACTGCGTTGCCCGGCGCCGGCGACCATCTCACTGCCGGCATCATCCTGGCGCCGAATCTGGACTACATGGACCGCGCCTGGCAGGACGCACGCGCCTTGGGATGGTCGCGCGAACCGGTGGTCGAATTGCTGATACCCAGCACGCTGGACGACTCGTTGGCACCGCCCGGCCAGCATGTGGCCAGCCTGTTCTGTCAGCACGTTGCACCCACATTGCCAGATGGCCGCCACTGGGACGACCATCGTGACGAAGTCGCCGATCTGATGATCGCCACCGTGGAGCGCTACGCACCGGGATTTGCCGCATCGATCCTGGGCCGCCAGGTACTGAGTCCACTGGACCTGGAACGTATCTTTGGCCTGGTCGGCGGCGACATCTTCCACGGCGCACTCAGCCTCAACCAACTGTTCAGCGCACGCCCGATGCTGGGGCAGGGTGCCTATCGCGGTGCGGTTCCGGGTTTATATCTCTGCGGCGCGGGAACACACCCTGGTGGCGGGGTGACAGGGGCACCTGGACATAATGCTGCGCGGGTGATTTTGGGGGGATGATGCGGCCAGCGATGGCAGCCAAAAAAAAGGCCCCGAAAGAACCGGGGCCAGAGGCAGTACGTCTGCAGGGCGAAGGTGAGTGAACCCACCTTCGCCTTTGCACGCGATCAAACGATCAGAAATCGTATGACGCAGTCAGACGCATGTAGCGCGGCTGGTTGTAGCTCCAGGCTTCGGTGCCAAGCCCGTACGTGTTGGACACGGTCCGGCGAGTGACCTCATTGGTGCTGGAGATGCGATTGACCGAACGGTCATTCAGTACATTGAATACATTCAGCGAAAACGCCAGCTTGTGATCGGCGAAGCCTGGACGATACGTGACACCTAGATCGAGGTTTTTGATCCATGGAGTCTCGCCAGCGCCGCCCGCAGATACAGGTTGGCCATAGCAGTAGTGATACGACGAGCCATAACCGACCGGATCGTAATCCAGCGCTGCAGCGTCGGGGCCGGCGTAATAGCCCAGGCAGGACTTCGGTGTGCCCGACATCACCCTGACCGTGGCAGATGCCAGCCATTCTGGAGTGAATTGGTAGGCACCGAACGCCTTCAACTGATGGCGACGATCATTGGCCAGATTGCCACCTGCGTAGTACATCAGCTGGGCTGCATCCCAGTCCTGAGTCTTGGAGATGTCGGATTGCCCAAGATCTGACTTCACCTGTCCTTCTGTGTTGCCGTACAGGTGCGACCAGGTGTAATCGACGCGGCCGTACCACTTTTCATCGAACGGATGCTCGATGAAGAGATCCACGGCAACGTAGTTGCGCTTGGCTTTGTCGGTGAAGCCCCAATCGGACTGCGACATACGCAGCTGGGTATAGCCAGAGCCATCGGTGTTGGCAAGGTTGAAGGTGTTGGTTTCGCCAGGGTTGAACATCACGCAACCAGGAATGCTCACGCTGCTCGGGTCGCCGCCTGCTGCTTGGAGCGCATCGGACATGCGTCCTGGATCGCAGACATCGTCGATCGCGGTCTGCAATTTGCGGTAGGTGACCTTGGCGCCTGAATTCCATTTTTCGCCAAGCGTTTTTTCGAAGCCGATCAGGAACTCGTCTTGATACTGCGACTTCAGATCGCTTGGGGCGAACGAGTTCGGATCCGGTGCCTCACCATATTCACCATTGGAGGAAACCGGTCCGGGGCCGAGCGCAGTCAGGCCAGTTGGTTCACCGTTGGCGTCGATCCCGGTGTAGGTGAAATATTCGTTCGTGAACGTCGAGGCCGATGCTCCACGAATGGCGACCTGATTGGGCAGCGCCAGATAGTAACGACCGACGTTAGCGAACACTTTGAAGGAAGAGTCGCCAAAGACATCCCAGCTCACCCCAACACGTGGCGCCCATTGGTCACCACTGTCCACGTAGGCCACATGATCGCTGTTGTAGTTGGTGAACTTGTCGTTGCGGATACCCAGCGTGAGGAGCCAGTTATCGTTGACCTGCCACCGATCTTCCAGGTAGTAGGCCTTCTGCTCGACTGACATGCTGGTAGCTGTAGTGAAGATACGGCGGTTCACGAAGTAGCCATTACCTCCGGAGGGGCCAACGCCCAGCGCACCATTGATGGGTTCGCTGGGATCGTCCTGGCTGCCGTAGATCCAGCGATACCCTGGACCACTAGTAAATACGCCTTCGTCGTAGGCGTTGAAGGACATATTGTCCACGCCGGCGGTCAAGTCATGATCGCCCAGACGATAGTTCAGCTCCAGACGCAGATTGCGGCTCTTATTGATCGGGTCTGCTGCCTTGACAGTCGTGGTGGCCTGCCGGTTGGTAATACGCCGGCCGCCGGTGATTGCCGGGTCCTGCAGAGTCGAACTGGCGATATTGGGTAATGCGGATGCGCCAGGGTTGAACTGTTGGTTGTGCTGAGTATCGCGTCCCCACGTTGCATTGAGGGTCAGGTCGTCGGTGATGTAGCTGGTGAACTTTACGATATCGACACTGTCTTTTAGCTTGTACGTATCCGTGAACAGCCCGGAAGGACCCTGATCCGTAAGTGTTGCATAGTCGTAATTGTTATATACGCCCGAACGTCGGTCGTTATTTTCGATGCGTGTATATTCGAGGATGTTGCTGTCGTTGATGTTCCAGTCCAGTTTGCCGTAGAACTTCGGCGAACTGTTCTCATAATGGCTGCGTCCTTGGTCGCTGGCGGCCGTCGCAATATTGGTGGTTGCTCCGTCGACCTTGTCCGTTTCGCCGGCCACGAACAGGAACAGGCGATCCTCGATCAGCGGGCCACCTGCGTACGCGCTGTAAACGGTCCTGTTCTGCACGTCGCCCTTGCCGCGGCGATAGATCGTGCCGGGCAGTTCATCATCTTCATAACCGTAATTCGCCGGAAGTTCGCTATTCGGATACCAAGCATCGCCGCGTGAGCTCGCCAGCGATTTGGGTTCCCATACCGCTTGCGCTCCGAAATGCCACTCGTTGGTGCCGCGCTTGCCCACCTGGCTGATGACGCCGCCGGTCGAGCGGCCGTACTTTGCGCTGTAGCCGCCTGTATAGGTTTCCTGCTGGTCGATGGCGCCGTAAGGGAGACTGAGCCCGCCGAGGTTGTTGAACGGGTTGGTGACGTTAACGCCGTTGATGTAATAAGCGTTTTCCGTCACACCCGCGCCGCCAAAGGAGATGGTTGAGCGCGAGCCATTGTTGAACGCTCCGCTTCCGGAGATAGCACCCGGCGCCAACAACGCAATCGCTTCTGCACTGCGTCCCAGCGGCAGAGTGGCCAGCTGCTCGGAGGTGATCACCGAACGCGAACTGGTCGAACTCACATCGATCTTCGGTGCGTTGGCGGCAGTGACCGTGATCGCGCCAAGCGTGGTCGCATCGGCGTTGCTCGCGGCGCTGGCGCCTGCAAACGACACTTCGGTGCCCGAGCCGACGCGCAGCTGCACATTCTTGCGGGTATCGACGACCTGGTCGCCGCGCTTCAGGGTGACGGTGTAGGCGCCAACCGGCAGCGAGCCGAGGTTGTAGCGGCCGTTTGCGTCGATGGTGATGGTGCGGCTCAGGCCGGTGTCGCTCTGTACGACAATCGTGCTGCCGGCTTCGGAGGGGGCGCTGCCGTAGATGCTGCCGGTGGTGCTCTGCGCGTAGACCGCGCCGTTGGTTAGGCAAGCACCGAGCACGACGGCGAGAGCGGTGCGCTTGAGGACTTGGCGACGAAACTGATTGCTCATTCCTGACCTTTCAACTGGAGTACGGATAAGGTGACGGTCATCGGGGAGTCAGATGGCCTTAACCCGAACGTAATGAATGTCTGCTTTGCAGCGCAAGCAGTTGAAACGATTTATTAATGAAATAGGCGGGATCCGCATCCGAAGTGAGGAATTCGGCACACATTCAAGCCGTGCGACACATGCAAAGAAACAACCTCAACAACAAGCGGGTTTCGGTAGTTACATTCGATACAGATAAGCTGGGCGGCGCGAAGCAAGCGCGACCACAGCGCGGGAATCGGTCCCTTGGGAGACACGTCGCGCTCCAGCTCGCCACGTCGCCGCCAAAAAAAAAGCCCCGACAAGCGGGGCTTTTTCCTATGTGTCACTTCCGGTCAAAACCGCACCGTCGTTCCCAGGTAGAAGAACCGGCCGACGTTGTCATACAGCGCCGAGTTGAAATCCGAGCCGAAGTAGTTGCGCGGCGGATCCTTGTCGAAGGCATTGTCGATGCCGAGGTAGACGTCGATCTTCGAGCCGGGGAATTGATAGCCGAACTGGAAGTTGTGATACGTGTACGAGCCGTTCTTGATCGGGCTGGCCGAACCGGGGTTGCTGTTGTAGCTCTCCGGGGTCACACGCAGGTTGCCGTCCACATAGTTCATGTCCCACGAGGCGCGCCATTCGTTCCAGTTGTACTTGGTCTGGAACTGCGCGCGCCAGCGCGGGTCGGTCACGTAGGTCACGTACTCGTCGTATTCCTGCGGGAAATCCTGAAAGACCCATTCGCGCGACTGGATCAGCCGGGTGCCGACCAGCCGCAGCACCGTGTTGCCTTCGCCGATCTGGAAGCGGTAATCCATTTCCAGATCCACGCCGACGCGGCGCGAGCGGGCCAGGTTTTCGTTCAAAGCCTGCCAACCGATGATGCTGTGCTCGGGGTAGATGCGGCCCTGTGGATCAGTAAAGCCGCCCAGCGGGGCGCGCTGTACGAAGCCGCAAAAGCTGTTGTTGATGCCGCCCGGGTTGTCCACGCAACGCGTGGCATTGGTCTCGGCCGTCACCGTACCGATGGCATCGCGCAGATCGATGCGCCAGTAGTCGATCGACATGCCGAAGCCTTCGAAGAACTCCGGCTGCCACACCAGTCCGTACGACAGGCTGCGTGCGCGCTCCGGCTTCAACTCCGGATTGCCGCCGCTCACGCCGGGACGGGTCGAGGTAAAGGTGTCGATCCAGCCGACCGGCACGCCCAACGCGCTGCAGTTGGACTGGCGCAATCCCACATCGCCGGCGGTACCAGGACGATTGGAATTGGTCGGCAGGTAGTTGCAGGGGTCGTTGATGGTGGCGAAGTTCTCGCTCTGCGAGTCGTACAACTCGCCGATGCTGGGCGCACGCACCGCCTGCGCCAGCGTGCCGCGCAACCGCAGCGACGGGATGATGGTCCAGTCCAGACCGATGTTCCAGGTCTTGGTCGAGCCGATGCTGTCGTAGTCCGAATAGCGCCCGGCCACATCCAGCGCCAACCGATCCACGCCCGGCAGGCCGGCCAGCAACGGAATGGTGCTTTCGACGAAAATTTCCTTGACGGTGTACTCGCCGCCGCTGTTGGGGATGGCGTTGAGGAAGGTCACGCCCGAGGCTGCCAACGGATCGGTGATTTCCTCGCTTTGTTCCTTGCGGTATTCCACGCCGCCGGCAATGCCGATGTCGCCGGCCGGCAGCGACAGCAGGTTGCTGTTGGCCACCGACGCACTGAACACGGTCTGCTGGATCTTGGCCTGCGCGCGCGCGGTGGTGTTGAACCAGGCGGCAGCTTCCGGCGTGACCGCGCCATTGCCGAAGACGCTGAAGGGCACGCAGCCTTCGCGCGCCAGTGCCGAATACACACGATTGGTGTTGGGGTTGATCGCGTTCGGGTCCAGCGTGGTGCGGCAGACGATAGTGCCGCTGGCATCGCGCGCAGCATCGATGCCAGCCTGCCAGCGCTCGTTGATGCGGTTGTTGAGGTTGAGGCGGTCCACCGTGGTCTTGCCGTAGTTGGCAGACACGTCGTAGGTCCAGTTGTCGGTGAAGTTGCCTTCGGCACCGAGCACGGCGCGGTAGGTCTTGCGCTCGATGTTTTCGCCGCGACGGCCGGCATCGACGTTGAAACGGTTCATCAGGATCTGGGTGGCGCCGCGCGAATCCATCAGCGCGCCGAGCTGCGGGCTGACATACGGGTTCTGCCGGCGCACGCGCAGCGAGCTATCGAATGCGGGCTGGCCGAAGAATTCCGAATCGGTCTCGCTGTACTTGCCTTCGAAGAACAGGCGATGGTTCTCGCTCAGTTCGAAGTTCACCATCGTGTTGACGCTCTTGCGATCGAAGCCCGGCTGCAGGTCGGCCACGGCGTTGAGATCGACAAAATCGCAATCCACGCACGAGGTATTGCTGACCACCGTGCCGTTGTAGCGGTTGCGGCGGAAGCTGCCATCTTCACCGAACAGATAGCGGTTGCCGTAGGTGGCCGGGTTGCGGAAATCGAACGTGCCCAGGTTGAAGGTGCCGCCGTAAGAGGTGCTGTGGTTGCCGCCCGGGCCGCTGAGCACGGTCTGCGGGTTGCTTTCGCTCGGTGGGCGGGTCGGATCGAAGCTCGGGTTCTGCACGCTGACCAGATACTCGCGGCCAATGGCGCGGTTGCCGCGACCGAAGCGATCCTGCTTGCTGTACTCGCCCGAGATCGCAATGTTGCCGCGGCCTTCGGCAAAGTCGGTGCCGGCAGAAAAGCTGGCGAACGAGCGGTTGTAGTTGCCCTCATCGGCCAGGCCGGTTTGCGCCCGCGTTTCGAAGCCAGTGAAGTTCTTCTTGAGGATGAAGTTGACCACGCCGGCCACCGCATCGGCGCCGTACACCGCCGACGCGCCGCCGGTGATGACCTCCACGCGCTCGACCCATTCCACCGGAATCGTGTTGACGTCCACCGCGGTCGAGCCGGGGCTGGAGCCCACATGGCGGCGACCGTTGACCAGCACCAGGGTGCGGTCGGTGCCCATCCCGCGCAGGTCGAGCAGACCCAGGCCGGCGGTGCCGATGAAGCGGGTGGAGTTGCCCAGCGTGTAGCTCGGTGCCAGGGCTGGCATGCGCGCCATCAGGTCGCTGATGGTGGTCGCGCCGGTGGCGCGGATCTCTTCGGCGGTGATCGCGGTGACCGGCGACGGCGTGACAAAGCCGGTACGCGCAATGCGCGAGCCGGTGACGGTCACCTTGTCCAGATCGGTGGTGCCGGGAGCTACACCATTTTCGGATTGCGCAGCGACGTGGCCGGCGGGGGCGACCAGCGCGACTAACAGGGCTGCGCTCAAACGATGACGGTGGTTACGTTGCGGGAGACGACTCGACATGAACGTGCGGATTCCTTGCTGGGATGAGTCCAACAGCTGTGCTCACTGAGCGCGGGCTGAATTGATCCCCGACCGTAACAAGTCCTTCACCATGTGTCCACAATTGTGAAATATGTCGAGGATTGGCATGCGTGCCCCTGGCGCCGTCGTGTGACTCGGAGCGAGGGCGATATCGGGGGCAACCAGTACGAGCCGGTAAACTGAGCGCCATTCGCGGCGCGCGCTGGGCGTTGTTCCTCGCGACCGCACACGACGAAACGGGAAAGGTAATGGCAACGATGTTGGACAACAATGCGCGCGCAGTGACCGGCGACGCAGCAGGTAGCCAGGCATGAGCGGCGAACGCAGGATCGCCGCGCACGCGGTGCAGGGCGCGCTTGCTCCGCATCCACGCATCCGCAATGTCATTGCGGTGGGGTCGGGCAAGGGCGGGGTGGGCAAGTCCACCACCGCGGTGAATCTGGCGTTGGCGCTGCGGCAGCAGGGCGCGCGCGTCGGCGTGCTGGACGCCGACATCTATGGGCCGAGCGTGCCGGCGATGCTGGGATTGAGCGGCAAGCCCGACAGCCCGGACAATAAGTCGATCGAGCCATTGCGTGCGTTCGGGATCGAGGCGATGTCGATCGGCCTGTTGGTCGATCAGGACACGCCGATGATCTGGCGCGGGCCGATGGCCACCTCGGCGCTGACCCAGCTGTTCAACGACACGCTGTGGGACGACCTGGATTACTTGCTGATCGATCTGCCGCCCGGCACCGGCGATATCCAGCTGACCCTGTCGCAGAAGATTCCGGTGGCCGGCGCGGTGATCGTGACCACGCCGCAGGACATCGCCACGCTGGATGCGCGCAAGGCGCTGAAGATGTTCGAAAAGGTCGAGGTGCCGGTGTTGGGCATCATCGAGAACATGGCGGTGCATACCTGCAGCAACTGCGGCCATCGCGAGCATCTGTTCGGCGAAGGCGGCGGCGAGCGCATGGCGGCGCAGTACGGCGTGCCGTTGCTGGGGTCCCTGCCGTTGGCGATCGCCATCCGCGAGCAGGGCGATGCGGGTCAGCCGATCGTGATCGCCGCGCCGGACTCTGCTGCCGCGCAGGCCTACCTGGCGGCAGCCAGGCGGCTGTCGGAAGAGTTGGGCAAGCGTCCGCGCGCCAGTATTCCGATTTCCGCCTCGCTGCTGTAATCCGCCGGCCGGCCTCTGGTGCCGGCCGCTGCTAGACTTTGCCGTCTTTCGCGCGGGCCGCCCGGCCTGCCGCCTACCGTCTTCAAGGAACACCGCATGAGCATCAAGAGCGACCGCTGGATCAAGCGCATGGCCGAACAGCACGCGATGATCGAGCCGTTCGAGCCCGGCCAGATCAAGCACGACGCAGCAGGCCAGCGCATCGTCAGCTTCGGCACTTCCAGCTACGGCTACGACGTGCGTTGCTCGCGCGAGTTCAAGATTTTCACCAACATCAACTCGACCATTGTCGACCCCAAGCATTTCGACCCAGGCAGCTTTGTCGATGTCGAATCGGATGTCTGCATCATCCCGCCGAACAGTTTTGCCCTGGCACGCACGGTGGAATACTTCCGCATCCCGCGCGATACGTTGGTGGTGTGCCTGGGCAAGAGCACCTACGCGCGCTGCGGCATCATCGTCAACGTCACCCCGCTGGAGCCGGAGTGGGAAGGCCACGTGACCCTGGAATTCAGCAACACCACGCCGCTGCCGGCGCGCATCTATGCCAACGAAGGCGTGGCGCAGATGTTGTTTTTCCAGTCCGACGAAGTGTGCGAAACCTCGTACAAGGACCGCGGTGGCAAGTACCAGGGCCAGACCGGTGTGACCTTGCCGCGTACGTGATGTGCTGCATGGGTGTCGACGCAAGCACGTCGGCAGCCGGCGGCAGCAGGGCCGTGACGCGCTGAGGCCATATCAAGGGTGTGCGGTGCACGGGATGCGTCGAGTGCCTGCATGGCACATAGCGTGCGAGGTCGCTCTCGCCAGCGCTTCTGGCCCGCAGCTCAGTCGGTTGCCAGCACCGGTTTGCGGCGACGCATCAGCTGGTGGACGCCGGCCCAGATAATCATCAAGGGCCACCACGCCGCAATCACGTCGCCCAGGTCGATGCGGCTCAGGCCAAGATTGTTGAGCAGGAACATCCCGCCCATGACGATCAAAAACAGGCCGGAAGTCAGTCGGTAATGCATGGCGGCGTCCTCGTTGGGTGTGAGGCCATGCTGCGCGCGATGGCCCCGCCAATCAGGTGCCGGAAGTCAACAGTTGCGGGTGACAGTCGTCATGTCGCGCTGCTGCCAGGTGCGCATTGATCGTGAGTTGTCATCAGGGCGCACGCGGTAACAACGACGTACGCGATGGTCATGGTCGCTGCAACATCGGAAATGGTGTTGGATCAGAAAACAGTGCTGGATCAGACGTGTCATCGAGTGCACTAGGCTTCGCACGTACCCTCATCCGCCCCTTCGGGGCCCCTTCTCCCGAGGGGAGAAGGGGGGCATTGCGGCTGAACTGCTACGGGAACTACCAGCGCGGAGGCACCGCTGTGACGACTCCCGAATCCCAACTCCCCAATCCCAGCCCCACCTACTTGCCGCGCCCGAACAACATGCCGATGCCGCAGGCCACCAGCGCCGCCGGCCACCAGGTGGCGATCAGCTTGCCCAGACTGAGATTGGTCCAGCCCAGGTTGTTGGCCAGAAACAGCAGGCCCACAAGGATCAGGATCAGCGCGGCGACGACATTGGATTTCATGCGAGAGGGCAGCTTGGCGAACGGGCGCCTATCGTAGCCGCTGCGCCCATGCCGCGACACGCTCGTGTAAGGCGTCGGCGGCAAACCGCTGTGCCTGGCCGCTGCCCCAGACCGGGCCCGGCCAGGCCGCATCGCCGGGATGACGACCGACCAGGTGCACGTGCAGCTGCCGCACGATATTGCCCAGCGCCCCGATATTGAGCTTGGTCACGGCAGGCTCCACGCGCAGCAACTGCGAGAGCTGGTTGATCTCGGCCAGCAACAGGCGCTGCTGGCCACCATCCAGATCGATCCACTCGCTGACATCGGCCACCCGCGGCACCAGCACCAGCCAGGGGAAGCGGGTGTCGTCCATCAAGCGCACCTGCGACAGCGGCCCGTCGGCGACGAACACGCTGTCGGCCGCCAGCCGCGCATCCAGCTCGAAGTCGCTTGCCGCAGGGGCGCTCGATGCCGGTGCGCTCATCCCAGATGCGCCTCGAAGAAGCCCAGGGTGCGTTCGAGCGCACGCTCGGCGCTGTCGGCGTCGTAGTGGTTGGGGTCGATGCTGCGGTTGAAGGCGTGGCCAGTGGGATACACGAAGGTTTCCATCTGCGGCAGTTTCTCGCGGTGCGCCTGGATCGCTTCCGGCGGGATGCTGGCGTCCTGTTCGCCGAAGTGGAACATCACCGGCGCCTTGGGCGTTTCGTCCAGCAGCTGGGTGTTGCGGCCGCCGTAATAGCTCACCGACGGCAGGCCCAGGCGGATGGCCGACAGCAGCGCCACCGAGCCGCCCCAGCAATACCCCACCGTGCCCACCTTGCCGGCGCGGGTCAGCAAGGTGGCGGCGGATTTGACCACCTCCACTGCGCGTTCCAGGCCCACCGCGTTGGCCAGGGCCAGGCCGCGTTGCACGCTGGGCTGGTCGTACGGCAGTTGCACGTCCTTTTCTTCCAGATCGAAGAAGGCCGGCGCCAGCACTTCATAGCCGCGTGCGGCGTAGTCGTCGGCGACCGCGCGGATATGTTCGTTGACGCCGAAGATTTCCTGGATCACCACCAGGCCGCCGCGCGGGCTGGAGGCGGGGGTGGCGTGCCAGGCGGCAACCTGGCCGTCGGGGGTGTCGAGCGTGGTCCAGTGACCCATGGGAATTCCTGATGTGCAGCGAGGGAGGCGCGCATTATCGACCGGACCGGCATGGTGAAAAGTGAGGGTTTCGCAAAGCCGGCTGGGCTGGCGCGTCTTTGCGGTTCAGAGCGTTGCCCGCACGCCGCTATAATTGGCCTTGCCCAGGCCCCAGGCCGCTCCACTTCCCAGGCTCCTGCTTCCATGTCCCAGCTGAACCCCAAAGTCGGCTTCGTCAGCCTTGGCTGCCCGAAGGCGCTCGTCGATTCCGAACGCATCCTCACCCAGCTGCGCGTGGAGGGCTACGACATCGTGCCCAGCTACGACGCGGCCGACGTGGTGGTGGTCAACACCTGCGGCTTCATCGATTCGGCGGTGACCGAATCGCTGGATGCGATCGGTGAGGCGATGAACGCCAATGGCAAGGTGATCGTCACCGGCTGCCTGGGCAAGCGCCCCGAGCAGATCCGCGCGGCCTACCCGCAGGTGCTGGCGGTGTCCGGCCCGCAGGACTACCAGAGTGTGATGGAGGCGGTACATGCGGCCTTGCCGCCGCGTCACGACCCGTTCGTGGACCTGGTGCCGGACTACGGCATCAAGCTGACCCCGCGCCATTACGCGTACTTGAAAATTTCCGAAGGCTGTAACCACCGTTGCAGCTTCTGCATCATTCCTTCGATGCGTGGCGATCTGGCCTCGCGCCCGGTGGACGAGGTGCTGCGCGAAGCCGAGCGGCTGGTGCGTGGCGGGGTCAAGGAACTGCTGGTGGTGTCGCAGGACACCTCGGCCTATGG
This sequence comes from Xanthomonas sp. AC360, assembly GCF_979258225.1. Taxonomy (NCBI): domain Bacteria; kingdom Pseudomonadati; phylum Pseudomonadota; class Gammaproteobacteria; order Lysobacterales; family Lysobacteraceae; genus Xanthomonas; species Xanthomonas sp. AC360. Next base: position 4,617,616 of record NZ_OZ409846.1, on the reverse strand, counting down.
CGTGGACCTGAAATACGCCGAGCGCCCGTGGCGCGACCGCATGTACCAGACCCGCATGAAGGCGCTGTGCGAAGGCTTGTCGGAGCTGGGCATGTGGACGCGCCTGCATTACGTGTATCCGTATCCGCACGTGGACGATGTGATTCCGTTAATGGCCGAAGGCAAGCTGCTGCCGTATCTGGACATCCCGTTCCAGCACGCCAGCCCGCGCATCCTCAAGCTGATGAAGCGGCCCGGTGCGGTGGAAAAAACCCTCGAGCGCGTGCAGCGCTGGAAGGCGATGTGCCCGGAGATCACGGTGCGCTCGACCTTCATCGTCGGCTTCCCCGGCGAGACCGAGGCCGAGTTCGAATCGCTGCTGGAGTTTCTGGATCAGGCGCAGCTGGACCGTGTCGGTGCATTCGCCTACTCGCCGGTGGACGGCGCCAGTGCCAATGCGCTGCCCGACCCGGTGCCGGAAGAAGTGAAGCAGGAGCGCCTGGCGCGCTTCATGGCCAAGCAGGCGGAGATTTCCGCCATGCGGCTGGAAGCCAAGATCGGCAGCGTGCAGCAATGCCTGGTCGATCTGATCGAAGACGACATCGCCGTGGCCCGTTCGCGCGCGGACGCGCCCGAGATCGACGGCCTGGTGCATATCCAGAACGGCGGCGAGCTTGGGCTGAAGGTCGGCGACCTGATCGATGTGGAAATCACCGACAGCGATGACCACGATTTGTTCGGCGACGCATTGCCGCCCACCGGCGCTGCCCAGCAGGGGCGCGCGCTGAATCTGCAGATGGTGTAACCGGCCGCAAGCCGGCGCACGTTGCGCAACAGCAACGTGCGACACCAAGCCGCCACAGGCCTATCGTAGGAGCGTGCCAGAGCGCGACAAGGCCTTCCCGAACAAGCCAACCGCGCACGCTGCGCCCGTATAGCGCAGCCGATCGCATCAGTTGCCTGCGCGTGGCTCCGCGCCGAGCCCATCGCCCAGCAGGGTGTCGCTCACGTCAGCGCGCGATGCTTCTTGCCGATAACACCATCGCGCAAAGGCGCCTCTACAGCTCAGCCGCCTGCGTCACCTGCTTACTGACTGCCGTAATCCACCGACACCACCACAAAGGTGTGCTTCCCGGCCGGCAGTTGCGCCTCGAACTCATCGTCCACACGCTTTTTCAGCAGCGCGCGCGCCAGCGGTGAGTCGATGCTGATCCAGCCCAGGCCGGCATCGGTTTCGTCCGGACCGACGATGCGATAGCGCAACAGCTCGCCGCTATCGGCATCTTCCAGCTCCACCTGCGCGCCAAAAAACACCGCGTGCGGGTCGGTGGGCGCGGTATCCACCACGCGCAACGCTTCCAGACGTTTGCTCAGATAGCGCACACGGCGGTCGATCTCGCCCAGCTGCTTCTTGCGATAGGTGTACTCGGCATTTTCCGATCGATCGCCCTCGGCGGCAGCCGCGGCCAGGGCGCGCACCACCTCGGGCCGCCGCACCCGCCACAGATCTTCCAGTTCGACCTTCAGACGGGTGTGACCCTCGGGCGTGATCAACGCGGTGCTTTTTTCGGCGGGCGGGCGCCAGCGGCTCATGTCGGGCTTGGAGTGTCGGACAGCGGGGGCGCGATGCTAGCGCGCATGGACGGCTTGCGCATCTGCCGCCGCCCGGCGAAGCTTTGCGCCATTCTCGGACACGGACGTTGTCATGTTGCTCATGCCGCTGCACAAACCCTGGTCGCGCCAAAACATTCCGTGGGTGACGCTGCTGCTGGTGCTGATCAATGTCGTTGTCTATGTAGGCTATCAGCGCAAGGACGATGCGCTGGTCGAAAACGCCGTGCATTACTACGTCGCGTCGGGGCTGGGCGCGCTGGAAGCGCAGGCCCACGCACGCTACCTGGCGCAGACCACCGACGCCAAACTGCGTGCCGCGCGACAGGGCAAGCTGGACAGCGTGCCGGCACCGCAGCGCATCGCGTATCTGGCGCATTTGACACTGCACGATGTCGCCTTTGCGCAGGCCTTGCGCGGCGGCGCGTTGTTTAAGGACGAGGAGCAGATGCGCGAATGGCGCGGTCTACGTGCGCCTTACGATGCCCGCCTGTCCAGGGTGTTCACGCTGCGTCATCTGCAACGCAGTTCGGAGTGGTCGCCGGCGCGGATGCTGACGGCCACCTTCTTGCATGGCGACTTCGATCATTTGCTCGGCAACATGGTGTTTCTGCTGGCGCTGGGCACCTTGCTGGAGGGGGCGATCGGCAGCGGCTGGTTTCTGCTGCTGTATCTGCTGGGCGGGTTTGGGGCAAGCGCGACGAGCCTGTGGTGGCGCTGGGGCGAGCCTGGCGGCGGGCTGGGCGCGTCCGGTGCGATCGCCGCATTGATGGGGGCGTTTTGCGTGGTGTGGGGCCGCCGTCGGGTGCGGTTTTTCTACTGGTTTTTTGTGGTCTTCAACTACGTGCGCGGGCCGGCGATTCTGCTGCTGCCACTGTGGCTGGGCTGGGAGTTGTACAGCCTGCTGGGCAGCGATAACGGCGGTGTCGCCTTCGAAGCGCATGCCGGCGGCTTGGTCAGCGGTGCGCTGCTCGGTGCGTTGCTGGTGGCGGTGCGGCAAACCCGCCCGGCCTTCATGGACGAGGACGCCGCCGCACAGGTGGACGACCGCTGGGAGCGTGCGCAGCGCCATCTGGGTCGCATGGAAAACCTTGAAGCCGAGCGGCTGCTCGCCGAGCTTGCCAGCGAGACACCGCACAGCCCGGACGTTGCGCTGGCCCGTTACCGCGTGGCCCGCAACGCCGGCCGCACGCAGGACGCCGTGCGCCATGCACAGACGCTGTTGCACCTGCCCAGCCATAACGCACAGCAGACACGCGTCCAGCTGGGCGTGGCAGCAGAACTGAGCAAGGACACGATCGCCGTTGCGCTACCGGCACGCATGGCCCTGGTCGGCGCGTGCCTGCGTACCGGGTTGCTGGCCGATGCCGAGCGTTTGTTGAAGGAGTGCGACATCGAGGCGCCACGCGCCGAACTGGCCCAACAGTGGTTTGTGCTGGCGCTGCGGCACGGCGAACTGCAGGCCGGCGAACAGCGCACGCGGGTATTGCAGCTGGTGCGCGATCAATTTCCGGAGCAGGGGCAGGCGGTCAAGGCGCGGTTTCTGCTTGAGAATGGCTGACGCAGCTGCGTGTTCGAGTGGATTTTGGGGGTATCGGTGGCAGGCGTTTTAAAGCCGTCTCAGCAGTGGCTAGCCGAGCCCAGCGAGCGGTCGTCGGTACGATTGGATGGTGCGCTCAGTACTCACTACATGCCGTTTTGAGAGCCGAGCGCGCGTGCACTTGCGGCTATGCAGGCGCTTTATGAGGTGCGTCAAACCGGTTTTGAGGTCTGGCCGCCACCGTCCGGCTGCGGCGATGTGTGTTGGACTGCCAAGAGCAGCTAACAGAACGTAGCCAGTAGTCGTCAGGTGGGTGTGGACGGCGCGGACAGAGCGTACGAGTAGTCCATGCCGCGCCGCGCACCGGCCGCGTCCGCCTGACAGTGAGCGCAGTCGTTTTGTTAGATGCGCTACGCCGGTTGGATCGCAACCGCCCGTAACGCCGCGTCCAGCTTTGTCCGTTGTGCGGCATCGTCGCAATGCTCCAAGGCGCTTTGCAGGATGACGCGCGCCTGCTCATCGCGGCCGAAACGCTCGGCCAGCATCAGGCCGGCATCCAGCGACCAGCTCGGCAGCATCGGATCGCGTGGCCAGCCTGCGATGGCGGCCAGCAGCCCATCGGTCGCAAGCTGAAACTGCCCGGCCATCTTGGCGCGCTCGGCCAGCAGCGTGGCCTGTCCCGGGAGCAGCGGGGTAAACGCGGCGTCGCTGTCCAGGGCTTCGCGCTGCAACGCAAGCGCGCGGCGCTCCTGCTTCTCCTGCAACAAGCGGTTGATGTACTGCCGGGTGTGCTCGCGCAGCTCGTCGTTGCGATGGTGCTGACGCAGCAGGCGTTGATACAACTCGTGCACTGCCAGGCTCACTGCGCGCGAGCGTACCGCGCCACGCAAGGCTTGGAACGCCTCGTCGGAATGCCCGTCGCGCACGTACTGTTCGGCCTCGTCGAGCAGGCGCTGATCCGGGTCGGCGCGTTTGTGTGCCGCCCCAGCGCTGGGGACATAGCCCAGCGCTTCGTGGTACTGGTACACCAGATACCCGAGCAGATGAAAACTGGCGAACAGGGTCCAGATCGAGGTCATCATCACCGTCGCCTCGCGTACCAGCGGCGGCAGATATTTCAGTGCGACGAAGACCGCTGCGGTACCGCTGCCCTGGATCACGTAAAGCAGGCCGTAGGCGGCCAGATATGGCCAGCCGATTCGCAGCGCCATGTCGATCGACACCGCCGGGTTGAGCGCGCGGCGCAGGCTGCCATCGATGGCGAGCGAGATCAGCATGCCGGGCAACAACAGCATGGTGCCCAGATAGGCGATGGTCAGCCCGAATTTACCTGCAAGCGCGGCGGCGACGCCGATCACGATGCCCAGTGCAAAGGCCAGCAGGATCAGACGCAGCACCGCGCTGTCGAAGCTGTTGTAGCCGAGCTTCGGCGCATCGGGCTGGCCATCGGCGGTGTGGCGCAGGATATCGAAGGCATAGGTGTAGGTCGCCATGCCCAGCACGCCCATGACCACCAGTTTGAGGATGCCCGGCAGGACCAGCAGCGCGCTGCACAGCGTCAGTGCGATCAGCGCATACAGCGCCGAGCCGCGCAGCGGATAAGTGGCGATCGCCGGGATGCGGGTCCAAAACGGTGCAGGTACAGCCTGCGCGGCAACCCTGTGCGCGCGAAAACGGTCTTCCATGACGCTCCCCAAGCGTGTGATGTGCCGGGATTGTGCGGCGATGCGCGGCTGGGTGCAATTGGGATAGCGCGGCTGTCCAGTGGCGTCGAGCTGGGTGGGATCCGCTGCCTGCTGCACGCAATCCTGCGGCTGGGCTGCCTGGCGCTGTAGATATCGTGGCGTGGGCAGGCAGCGTAGGCGGGTCCTGCATGGTCAGCTGCAAAAAAGCGCCGATGGTGCCGCCGGCATGTAGCTGGCTTACAACGATTGAACGCAGTGCGACGGGCGAGCCATCGGGCATCAGGAACCATCGGCCGCGCAATGGACTTCTGCGTAGAACCTATGGTTCGCTACCGGTCGGCTGCCGGCCATGTGGCGACGTTGCTGCAGGCGGCACGCGCTGCCGTGCAATCGCGGTGGTGCAGTCATTCCCCCTATCGCAAGGAGTTCTGCTTGAATCCATCTGTCGCCGACACCCCGCAGGTTCGCATTCGCAGCATCGATGTGTTGTCCGACAACTGGTATGTGCTGCGCAAGGTCACCTTCGATTTTCAGCGCAAGGACGGCCGCTGGCAGACGGTGTCGCGCGAGGCGTATGACCGCGGTAACGGCGCCACCATCCTGCTCTACAGTCGTGCCAGGCAGACGGTGATGCTGACCCGGCAATTCCGCCTGCCGACGCTGCTCAATGGCAACCCGGATGGCATGCTGATCGAAGCCTGCGCCGGCTTGCTCGACCACGACGATGCGCTGACCTGCATCCGCAAGGAAACCGAAGAAGAAACCGGCTACCGCATCGACAACGTGCGCAAGGTATTCGAGGCCTTCATGAGTCCGGGCTCGGTCACCGAACGCCTGTACTTCTTCGTCGGCGAATACTTCGACGGCGACAAGGTGAGCGACGGTGGCGGCGTGGAAGAAGACGGCGAAGAGATCGAGGTGCTGGAACTGTCGCTCGACGCTGCGCTGTCAATGATCGCGTCCGGCGAAATCGCCGACGCCAAGACCATCATGTTGCTGCAGTACGCCAAGCTGCATGGCGTGCTGAGTTAACTTGAACATAAGCTTCGTTAGAGCACTGGCGTTGCTAGATGGCGGAGGTGTCGCTTCGGAGTCTAGCGATGACTGCGAAATTGCGAGTCTTGCGCATCAGTGCTCGTAGTCAGTAGAAGTAGAGCTGTTGTAGATGGCCAACCCATCAAAAAATACTGGCCTTTACTCGCCACAGTCCATCGAGCAAACCAAGGCGTGCCGTTGTCAGGGCACCCTTCTAAGCACCTTGTCGTCGTATTCCGGTGATTTGCCGCTGTGGCAGTTATGGCCGTCTTGAGCGAGAACGTAAATGGGGTGCTTGTGGTCCGAGGGGAGAGGATCCTCTTCGACGGCAAACCCGTAGATGTTCGGTCCTACCATCGGCTCGTCGACATCGATGAAGTTGAGCACCAGACAGCTACCGCTCCTCTCGTCCATGTCCCAGGCACCGGTAATCTTGCGGGGAGGGAGGTTCAGTTGGTTGCCAGCGATGCAGGTGGTTTTTAACGTGTAGCGCTGCATGTTTCTGCTGGGAGTCGGCATCGAAAGAAAAAGCTCTGCGCGGACAGTCTGGCAGTCTTGCGTATAGGAGGCGAGTTGCCCCGTGTAGGTGCCGGTCAATACCTGCTGCCGCTTTAGAGGCCAAAGATCACTCCGGCCGTTCTGTGCAGCTGAGGCCGTGCTGACGACGAAAAGTACGAGGGCAATCGTGCAGGTCAGCAGGGTTTTCTTGGCATCCTTGCTCATGGTGCTTCCTCATTTGTTTGGGTTCAACGCTTCCCACCAAAAATACTGCCGAAAATCCCGCGCACGATCTGCTGCCCGATCTTGCTGCCGATGGTGCGCGATGTTTGTTTGGCCATCGTTTCCAACATGCCCTGGCGGCGACCGGTGCCGAACACCGCGTCCTTGACCGCTTTTCCGAATCCGCTGTCCTGGGTTTCCTCCTCCTCGCGGGTGCGGGCGGGCGGGGCGGCGGTCTGCGCGGCGACCTGTTCGACGCGGCGTGCCAACAGCTCGGCTGCCGATTCGCGGTTGATCGGCGTGTCGTAACGCGTGCCCACCGGGCTGGCCGCGCGTACCTGCGCGCGTTCGGGTGCGCTGATGGCGCCCATGCGGCAGCGCGGCGGGGCGATCAGGGTTTGCTGCACCCGCGCGGGCACGCCCTTGCCCTGCAGTGGCGACACCAGCGCCTCGCCGGTGCCCAGGCTGGAGATGGCGGTGGCCACATCGAGCTTGGGATTTGCCACGAAGGTCTGCGCTGCGGTCTTGACCGCTTTCTGGTCGCGCGGCGTGTAAGCACGCAGCGCATGCTGCACGCGGTTGCCGAGCTGACCAAGAATGTTGTCGGGAATATCATCGGGAAACTGCGAGCAGAAATAGATGCCCACGCCCTTGGAGCGGATCAATCGCACCACCTGCTCGATGCGTTGCACCAGCGCCGCAGGCGCGTCCTCGAACAGCAAATGCGCCTCGTCGAAGACGAACACCAGCTTGGGCTGGTCCAGATCGCCCACTTCCGGCAGGCCTTCGAACAGTTCCGACAGCAGCCATAGCAGAAAGGTCGAATACAGCCGCGGCTTGAGCACCAACTGGTTGGCCGCCAGGATGCCGATCACCCCGCGGCCGTCTGGCGCGACGCGCATCAGCTCGGCCAGCTCCAGCGCCGGTTCGCCGAAGAACTGCTCGCCGCCGTCCTGCGACAGCCGCAGCAGGGCGCGCTGGATCGCGGCCACCGATTGCGCCGAGACCAACCCGTAACTGGTGGACAGCTCCTTGCGTTCTTCCACCACCAGCGCGAGCAGGGCACGCAGATCGTCCAGATCCAGCAGCAACAGGCCGCGGTCGTCGGCCAGCTTGAACACGATGTCCAGCACGCCGGATTGGGTGTCGTTGAGTTCCAGGATGCGGGCGAGCAGGGTCGGGCCCATTTCGCTCACCGTGGTGCGCACCGGGTGGCCGAGCTGCCCGTACAGGTCCCAGAACACCACCGGGCTGGCGGCCGGCGCGTAATCGGCGATGCCTACATCCGTGGCGCGCTGCAGCACGCCGGGCGCGCCGTCGCCGGCCACAGCCAGGCCGGCCACGTCGCCTTTCACATCGGCCAGGAACACCGGTACCCCTAAGCGCGAGAAGCCTTCGGCCAGGGTCATCAGGGTCACGGTCTTGCCGGTCCCGGTGGCGCCGGCCACCAGACCATGGCGGTTGCCGAAGCGGCCTTCGAGCACGACCGGGATATCGTCGGTGACGCCTTTGCCGAGCAGGAACGAGGCCATTGGGCAGATCCGGTGAGGAAAGACCGGATTCTAGCGGGCAACGTTGCCGCACAAATCGGCGGGCGACGTATGGGTTCTGACAGTCAGGCTGTGCGGCGAGCCGGCGCCTGTCTCCAGGCAAGGTCGACACCGTGCGCGCCGCTGCCAGACAACCGGCTCCGCCCGTTTTCAATGGATCGGGCAGGCGCGCCAAGCTAACGCGCCACTGACCTGCCGGCGGCATCGCCTTGCCCCGGTGTCGTCCCGGCGGCTACCCTGCCTGCCTTTCCGCTGCACTGTCTCCGATGCCGCTCGCTCATTTTGGTTTGCGCCCATGGCCTGTCCTGGCTGTGGTGGCGCTGATGTCTGTTGTCCCCGCCGCCCACGCCATCTCCAAGCGCGACACGGAGAAGGCTGCCGTGCTCGATACACGCATGGCCGCGGCCGAAAAGCGCTACCGCGATGCACTGGTGCTGGTGAACAACTCCGACCCGAAGGGCACCGCCGAAGGCGATGCCGCACTGGAGGACATGGAGGATGTCATCGACGCCTGCATCAAGCAGCGTGGCTGTCTGGTTGCCAATCAGCTGGCCACCTACAAGCGTCTGCTTAAGGCGCGTGCCGATGCCGAAGCGCCGGCCGCCGAAGACCCGGAAGACGACGACACCTTGCTGCAGGCCGACCCGGATCATCTCGGCCCGGCCGCCAATGGCGTGCCCGAGGCGGCGCGTGCGGCCACCCTGCTCAACGACCAGCGCCACGAGTTCGACAAGATGGTGCAGTACAACCCGGCCGTGCAGGCCGGCATCCGTCGCTGGCTGACCGATATGCGCCCGGCGTTGATGACCAGCTACGACAACTACAGCAACCTGCGCGGCGTGATGTGGCCGGAATGGCAGAAACGCGGCCTGCCCGAGGCGCTGCTGTTCGGCATCATGGCCAAGGAATCCAACGGCAAGGTGCACGCCAATTCGCGCGCGGGTGCGGCCGGGCTGATGCAGTTCATGCCGGCCACCGGGCGGCGTTTCGGGCTGGGCCCGGACGGCAGCGGTTTCGACACGCGCTTTGATGCACGCAGCGCCGCCGAAGCCAGCGCTGCCTATCTCAACGAGCGCATGGCCGGGCTCAATCGCAGCATCGAGTTGGCGCTGGCTGCCTATAACGGTGGCGAAGGGCGTGCTGCACGGGTGTTTTCGCAGACCGGCGGGCGTGGATTCTGGGAACAGGACGTCTACAACCAGTTCCCGGCCGAAACCAAGGACTACGTGCCGATGGTGATCGCGGCGGCGTGGATCTTCCTGCACCCGCGCCAGTACGGCGTCGATTTCCCCAAGCTCGACGCGCAGCCGGCCACGCTCAAGCTCGCCAAGTCCACCACGATCTATGAGCTGACGATTTGCCTGGGCGGCATGGGCGTCCGCGAGGGCTATATGCGCGCGCTGCGCAACCTCAACCCGCGCTATGAACCCGATGGCTGGATTCCGGCCGGCACCGTCATCAACGCCACCAACCGCATCGCCAGCCTGTACACGCGTTACTGCGTGAATGGTCCGCGTGCGGACCTGGCACGCACCTTGATCACTGCCGATCTCAACAGCGCCATCGTGCGCAGCAGCGCAACCGAGTACACGCCCACCGTGGCGGTGGGCGATGTCAGTCCGATGGCTGGCGTGCCGACCACCGTGGCCACCGGCCAGCCGGTGGTCGCCAAACCGAAGGCAAAGCAGGCGCGCAGCTACACCATCGCCAAGGGCGACACGCTCGGCCGCGTGGCGCAGAAGTACCAGTGCGAGATCAAGGAACTGGCCAAGGCCAATGGCCTGAAGGCACCGGCCTATGCGTTAAAGCCAGGGCAGAGCATCAAGCTGGCGGGCTGCGACCGCTGAGTGTGAGGTGCTGCGATCGCAGATTGCCGCACCTCACTTGGAGCGGCTGAAAAAACGTAGCGAGCAGCCGCCAGTTGGGTATCGACGGGGCGCTCAGGAACAACGTGTACGCGTGGTCCATGCCGCACCGAGTACCGGCTGCGCCGCCTGGTGGTGAGCGCAGTCGTTTTGTCAGCTGCGTTTAAGCAAGCGGCGCAGCTGGTGCCATACCTGCCTGCGAGGAGGGCGGCGAGCCGCTGTCCTCGCTCCATCGTGCCTTGAGGCCGTCCCACCATTGCGTCCACCGCGCACGCCAGCTCTGGCGCAACGCCTCGGGACCAAAACGCTGCGCCTGCTGCTCTGCAAACTGCATCGCCTGCTGCATCACCGGCGAGCCGTTCTGCTTGATCGCCTGCCACATGAAACGGCTGAGGATGCGGGCGATGACCAGATTGGAATCCAGGTCGCCGCTCTCGGCTTCCACATGCAGGATCAAGGTCTGCAGTTCGGCGCGCACCTCCGGCGGCACGGCGGGATTTTCGCTGAGCCGTTTCAGACGGCGTAAGCCAGCCAGATAACGGTGCTCGGCCAGGTCCAGCCCGGCGCGTGCCAGTTCGCCCAGCCATGGTGCACGCACCGCCAGCGCAATCGCATCGACATGCAGCACCACGTTTTCCCAGCGCTTGTCCTGCATCGCGGCATAGGCCATCACCACGTGCAGCATCACCAAGGTGGCGAAGTCGCCTTCCGGATCGGCGCTGTTTTTCCACAGGCTGTCGCTGGACTGTTGCGCCAGTTGTGGCCATTGCTTACGTTCGTAGGCCACCGAGCGCAATGCGGTGGCGATGACGCGCCCCTGTGGAGCGCAATCGCGCTCCAGTAGGTCGGCCTCGGCGATCGTCGGCAGCAGTTTGTTCGCCGATAGTGCCGTGTAGGACAGCATGGCGTGCAGCATGCAGATGTCGTCGGCGGTCAACGGGGCGGGCGGGGTCTCCAGCAGGCCGCCGCCGCGCTGGTACGCCGCAAATGCGATCGGTAAGCCCTGTTCGCTGAAGTGCCGGTAGCCACGGTATTGCAGGCCGCCGCGCAGATCGTCCAACTGTTGTTGCTCGCTCTTGTGGCCGCAGCCGGTCACTGCCGTAAGCAGCACAATCGCCAGCGGCCAGCGCAACATCCGTGTTGTCATCGAAGATCCTGAAAACCGCCGATATCCGGCGGCTGGAAGTGCAGGTGAAAGAGCGGGTGCAGCGTGCGCTGGCTGTTTCCAGCGATGCAGCGTGCTTTGAAAGAATGCGGTGACGAGTAACGACAACCAACAACAACGCGACCGGCCGCGTCGCTGCGGCCCAGGCCACTAGCGCCTGCCCCCAGCCGCACCGACGTTTCTACAGCCAATCCACCGGCAAGCGTGGCCATACCAAAGGGCAGCAACACGATCAGCGTCGAGCCGCGCCTCAATCAACTGCAGCATCCAAATGCTGTCCGCTTCGCCCCGCGTCAGCCCACCTGGCGACGTGCCAATGCCTGCCCAAGCCGCACCGCCGTCTCTGCGGCAAGTGCGCCATCGAGCTTGGCGCACACCCGGTGGCAGCAGCACGATCACCGTCGAGCCGTAATTGAAGCGCGCCATCTCCGCAAACCGCTCCAAGACGATTCCCTTGCCACGGTAATCCTTGCGCGTGATGCGGTCGCCGTAGCGTGGGATTTCCACGCCGCTCCACACCGTTTCCACGCCGGACACCAGTAGCGCACCCACCATCACCGAGGCCATCGGGCCGAACTCGGTGTCGAAGTGGCACACCAGGCGCTCGTTGCGGGCAAACAACCGCGGCACATTGCGCACCGCATCCGGGCCCACGCTGAACAGGCGGCCGGGCACATGCACGGTTTCGCGCAGGGTGCCGGTCCACGGCATGTGGACGCGATGGTAGTCCTTGGGCGACAGATACACCGTCGCGAACAGGCCGTCGTTGAACGGCGCGGCCGCTGCCGCGTCGCCGAGCAATTCGGCTGCGGTGAACGACTGGCCCTTTGCCTGGAAGATACGCCCGTTCTCGATCGGGCCGAGCTGGCTGATACGGCCATCGGCCGGCATCAATACGGTTGCCGGGTCGGCATCGGGCACGCGTGCGCCCGGCTTCAAAGCGCGGGTAAAGAACGCATTGAAGGTGGGGTACGCGCGCGGGTCCGGTTCCTGCGCTTCGCTCAGGTCCACCCCGAACTTGCGCGTCACCGTGTCGATCAACCATTGCTTGGTCGAAGGTGTGTCCGAGTACGCCAGCGCGCGCGCCATGGAGGACAGCAACCGATGCGGCAGCACGTAGGTCAGGGAAGTGACGAAACTCACGGAGCGGTTACCTTGGTCAGCTGTTGGAGGTCGGCGGCAATCGCCTTGGGGTCGAGCGGCGGACGGATCAGGCCGGTCAGGCGGCCTTGCGGGTCGAGCACGGCGATGCCGGCCGAGTGATCCATGCTGTAGTCGTTGGGGTTCTGATCGAAGTTCTTGCCCGGCACCTTCTGGAATACCAAGCCCAGCGCGGTAGCAAAGCGTTCCAGCGCCGGTACGTCTGCGGTGGCCGCCAGCGTGTCCTTGTGGAAGGCGTGGGCGTACTCGCCCAGCCGCGCAGGCGGGTCGCGCTGCGGGTCCACCGACACGAACAGCACGCGCGGGCGCAGCCCGTCGGGGATGCTTTCCCACTGCTGCTGCGCCACCGCCAGATCGGTCAGCGTGGTCGGGCAGACATCCGGGCAGAAGGTGAAACCCAAAAACACCAGCGTCCAATGCCCTTTCAGTTCGCCAGACACCAGCTGGGTGCCATCGGACTGGCGCAGGCTGAACTGCGGCAAGGGGCGCGGCTGCGGGTAAAAAGTGATGGTCTGGGTGGGCGGCCAGGGCGAGCGGGGCGTTCCGCCGAAGAACTTCTGGCCCAGCAACAACCCAAGACCGGCGGCCAGCGCCACCAGTAGCACGATGCCGGTATTGCGATTGAACATGGCGGTTTCCAGTGCAACGGACGCTCATGATACCGATCCGACCTCTATAATCGTGGGCCGATTCCTTTTTAGTTGTTGCCATGACTGCCGCCGCGGCCGACGAACTGCACACCATCATCGACCTGATCCGCTACGGCACCAGCCGTTTCAACGAAGCCGGTCTCACCTTCGGTCACAGCTACGACAACGCGCTGGACGAAGCCACCCAGCTGGTGCTGCACAGCCTGCATCTGCCGCATGACCTGGGCCCGGCGTATGGCCAGGCGCGCCTGCTGCGCGATGAAAAAGAACGCGTGCTGGGCCTGTTCGAGCGCCGCATCACCGAGCGCGTGCCGGCGGCCTATCTGACCGGCGAAGCCTGGTTTGCCGGGCTGAGTTTCAAGAGCGATGCGCGCGCCCTGGTGCCACGCTCGCCGATCGCCGAATTGATCGAAGCCGGCTTCGAACCCTGGCTGGGCGGTCGCGAAGTCACCCGCGCGCTGGACCTGTGCACCGGCTCGGGATGCATCGCCATCGCCATGGGCCACTACAACCCGCATTGGGAGGTGGATGGCGTGGACATCAGCGACGACGCGCTGGCGCTGGCCGCCGAAAACAAGGCGCGCCTGCATGCCGACAACGTCAGCTTCCTCACGTCCGACCTGTTCACCGGGCTGGCTGGCCGTCAATACGATCTGATCGTCACCAATCCGCCGTACGTCACCAACGACGAGACCGACGCGCTGCCGCAGGAGTACTCCTACGAGCCGGAGCTGGGCTTGCGTGCCGGCGACGATGGCCTGGACCTGGTGCTGAAGATCCTGCGCGATGCGCCGCAGCACCTGAGCGAAGACGGCCTGTTGATCTGCGAAGTGGGCGAGTCCGAGCAGCATCTGATCAAGCTGCTGCCGGAAGTGGATCTGGCCTGGGTCGAGTTCAAGGTTGGGCAGATGGGCATCTTTGCGGTGGAATGCCGCGAGTTGATCGCGCACAGCGCACGCATCACCGAGTTGGCCGGTGCGCGCTAAGGCGCCCGTATCCCGTCCGCAGCTGATCGATATCGTGCTGCTGGTGCCGGTGTCCGTCTTCGGGGCGGCCATTCCGTTCGCTTTGGTCGACGTGGTATTGCAGTTGTTCGACCCGATGTACGGCGGTCCGACCGCGCGGGGCTGGTGGAGCGTCGCAGCGCAGATCGGCTTCGGGTCGATCGCGTTCTTCGGCCTGGTATCGGCCTGGATCGTGGCGGCCAGCTCGGATGCGGCATTGCGTGCGCATCGGCGCCGCAGCGTGGGGGTGGCGCTTGGCTTGCTGGGTGGGGTCGGCACGGCGCTGTATCTGCTCGCCGAGTGGCTGTTCAGTGAGCGATTCGCGCTGGACCTGTTTCTGGTGGTGGTCGGCAGTGTGTTGGCCGTCGCACCGATGCTGGTGGCGGCACGACACCTGCCGCGCATCGTGCGCGCGCTGCCACCTGCTGCAATGTTGAGAGGATGCCGTTATGGGCAGTAACAGTTTCGGCCGCCTGTTGACGGTCACCACCTTCGGCGAATCGCACGGGCCGGCGATCGGCTGCGTTGTCGATGGCTGCCCTCCGGGCCTGGAACTGGCGCCGGAAGAGTTCACTCTGGACCTGCAGCGCCGTGCTAGCGGCAAGAGCCGGCATACCTCGGCACGCCGCGAAGCCGACGAGATCGAGATCCTGTCCGGCGTGTACGAAGGTCGCACCACCGGCACGCCGATCGGGCTGCTGATCCGCAACACCGATCAGCGCAGCAAGGACTACAGCAACATCGCCCAGCAGTTCCGTCCCGGCCATGCGGACTACAGCTACTGGCAGAAATACGGCATCCGCGACCCACGCGGTGGTGGGCGCTCGTCTGCGCGCGAAACCACCATGCGCGTGGCCGCGGGCGTCATCGCCAAGAAGTGGCTCAAGCTGCGCTACGGCGTGTTGGTACGCGGGTATCTGTCGCAGCTGGGCGAGATCCGTCCGACCGGTTTCGACTGGAATGCGGTCGAAGACAACCCGTTCTTCTGGCCACACGCCGAGCAGGTGCCAGAGCTGGAAACCTATATGGATGCGCTGCGCAAGTCCGGCGATTCGGTCGGTGCGCGCGTGGACGTGGTGGCCGGCGGCGTGCCGCCAGGCTGGGGCGAGCCGATCTACGGCAAGCTCGATGCCGAGCTGGCTGCCGCGATGATGAGCATCAATGCAGTCAAGGGCGTGGAGATTGGCGATGGGTTTGCCAGTGCCGCGCAAAAGGGCACCGAACACCGCGATCTGATCACCCCGGAAGGCTTTCTCAGCAATCATGCCGGCGGCATTCTGGGCGGCATTTCCACCGGCCAGGCGGTGACCGCGTCGATGGTGCTCAAGCCGACGTCCAGCCTGCGCCTGCCCGGTGCGACCGTGGACGCAGACGGCACGGTCGTGGATGTGATCACCACCGGTCGGCACGACCCATGCGTGGGCATCCGCGCCACCCCGATCGCCGAAGCGATGATGGCCTTGGTGCTGATGGATCAGGCGCTGCGTCATCGCGCGCAATGCGGCGATGTCGGCGAGATCTCGCCGCGCATCCCCGGTCAGATCGATGTCTGAAACGACGCGCCCCAAGGTCTGGGTCAGCCAGCCGCTGTTCGACGACGTTGTCGAACAGCTGAGCGCGCATTTTGCGCTGACCACCACTGCGGGCGTCACCGCGTATTCGTCGCAGCAGCTGGCCGCGCACCTGGCCGGCGTCGATGGCGCACTAATCACGCTCAACGAGCGCGTGGGCGCGGCCGAAATCGCATCGGCCCCGCAGCTGCGCGCCATCGCCAATGTTGGTGTGGGCTACAACAATCTGGATATCGACGCGCTGAGCGCGGCCGGCATCCTGGCCAGCAACACGCCCGACGTGTTGACCGAAACCACTGCCGACCTGGGCTTTGCGTTGTTGATGGCCACCGCGCGCCGTATCACCGAGGCCGAGCGCTGGTTACGCGACGGGCAGTGGGGGCAGTGGTCGTTCAAGACCATGCTCGGCGCCGATATCCACGGCAGCACGCTCGGTATCCTGGGCATGGGCCGGATCGGGCAGGGCATTGCACGCCGCGGCGCGCACGGCTTCGGCATGCGCGTGCTGTATCACAACCGCAGTCGGTTGCCGGCGCAGACCGAGCAGGAGCTCAACGCGCAGTACGTCGACCTCGACAGCTTGCTGGCGCAGTCCGATCACCTGGTGCTGGTGCTGCCCTACGGCAAGCAGTCGCACCACATCATCGACGCCGCCGCGCTGGCGAAGATGCGGCCCACCGCAACGCTGGTGAACATCGCGCGTGGCGGCATCGTCGATGAGCTCGCGTTGGCCGATGCGTTGGCCAATGGGCGTCTTGCCGGTGCCGGCCTGGATGTCTACGAAGGCGAGCCGGCGGTGCGCCCGGAACTGCTGGCGCTCCACAACGTGGTGCTCACCCCGCATATCGGCAGCGCCAGCCTGGCCACGCGCCGTGCCATGGTGCAGCTGGCGGTGGACAACCTGGTTGCCGCGCTCGGCCATGGCCCCAACGCCGGGCATCCGCCGAGCGCGCTCAATGCTGATGCGATCGCAGCCGCCAAACGCGGCGGTACGATCGTGGACGCCAGTAAAACCGGCGCGACCAAACGATAGGGAACCTCCACAGCCAGCGTTGGAGGTTCCCCGAACCCACGCGCAGCGCGTTCCCCTCTTCACTCTTTCGATAAAGACATTCTCATGAGCAACGAAAACCGTCGTTTCAATGTCGCGGTCGTGGGCGCCACCGGCGCTGTCGGCGAAACCATGCTGAGCATCCTGGCCGAGCGCAACTTTCCGGTCGCCAACTTGTACGCGCTGGCCTCGGCGCGCTCGGCCGGTGGGCAGGTCGAGTTCAATGGCGGCAAGGTCGACGTGCTGGATTTGGCCGACTTCGACCCGACCGGCGTGGACATCGCGCTGTTCTCCGCAGGCGGCAGCGTGTCCAAGGAATACGGCCCCAAGTTCGCCGCTGCCGGCGCGGTGGTGATCGATAATTCCTCCGCGTTCCGCTACGACGACGACGTGCCGCTGGTGGTGTCGGAAGTCAATCCCGAAGCGCTCAAGCAGCGCCCGCGCGGCATCATCGCCAATCCCAATTGCTCGACCATGCAGATGCTGGTGGCGCTGGGCCCGATTCACCGCAAGTACGGCATCGAGCGCATCAACGTGGCGACCTACCAGTCGGTGTCCGGCGGCGGCCGCTCGGCGATGGAAGAACTGGGCAAGCAGACCAGCGAGCTGTTGAGCTTCCAGCAAATCGACCCGCAGCGCTTCCCGGTGCAGATCGCTTTCAATCTGATCCCGCACATCGACGACTTCCAGGACAACGGTTACACCAAGGAAGAGATGAAGCTGGTCTGGGAGACCCGCAAGATCCTGGGCGACGAGAACATCCAGGTGAATCCCACCGCGGTACGCGTGCCGGTGTTTTTCGGCCACTCCGAAGCGGTCGCCATCGAAACCCGCGAGAAGATCACCGTCGAAGCCGCGCGTGCGCTGCTGGAAGCCTCGCCGGGCGTGGAAGTGGTGGACGAGCACAAGGCGGGCGGCTACCCGACGCCGGTGACCCATGCCTCGGGCAAGGATGCGGTGTTCGTCGGCCGTATTCGTGAGGACTTATCGCACCCGCGTGGTCTCAATCTGTGGATCGTCTCTGACAATATCCGCAAGGGTGCCGCACTCAACGCCGTGCAGCTGGCCGAACTGGTCGCCCAGGAAGGTTGATCCATTGCCACGTAGGAGCGCGCCTGAGCGCGAGGGCTGTCCCGGTGACGGTTCATCGCGCCCAGGTGCGCTCCTACAAAAGCCAGTAGGTTTTGGCCGTCAACGATCTAGCGTGTTGGTAACGAAGTGTCCTGCGTAGAGGGGCACTTGTATGGGGCATGCATTCCCTGCAGCTACCTTCGAAGCAACGTGCCTGACCGGTCTGGTCACACAGGAAAGTCGATCCACCTGCCTTGTAGGAGCGCACCTGGGCGCGAGGGCTGTCCCTGTGGCGCCTCATCGCGCCCAGGTGCGCTCCTACACGAGCTGGTGGTTTTGGCCGTCAATGATCTAGTGGGTTGGTAACGAAGTGTGCTGCGTAGAGGAGTACTTGTATGGGGCATGCATTCCCTGCAGCTACCTTCGAAGCAACGCATCTGACCGGTCTGGTCACACAGGAAAGCCGATCCACCTGTCTTGTAGGAGCGCACCTGGGCGCGAGGGCTGTCCCCGTGCCGGTTCATCGCGCCCAGGTGCGCTCCTACACGAGCCGGTGGTTTTGGCCGTCAACGATCTAGTAGGTTGGTAACGAAGTGTCCCTGCGTAGAGGGGCACTTGTATGGGGCATGCATTCCCTGCAGCTACCTTCGAAGCAACGCACCTGACCGGTCTGGTCACACAGGAAAGCCGATCCACCTGCCGTGTAGGAGCGCACCTGGGCGCGAGGGCTGTCCCTGTGACGGTTCATCGCGCCCAGGTGCGCTCCTACACGAGCTGATGGCTTGAAGCTTTTGACGACATGGTGCCGGGGTAAGGAAGTGCCTGTCGTAAGAAGGCGCTCGCATGTGACATGCATTGGCGGCGAAGACTGATCGCACTGCACTGCAGCGCGCCTTCGAATGAAGCCCCGGTTGGCCCAACTCGTAAAGGTCCGGCCGCGATCAATCTCTGTACAAGCCGATATCGATCAAGGCAGCAGTCGAAGCTGCTGCGCTCTGCGCGGACCCCGCAGCAGCCGCAGCAGGTCTTCTTCCTTCTTATGTGATGAGCTGATCGGCCTACCGATTCACCGCGCGCAGCTGCGCATCTGCACCGATGTCGCATTGCGGCATCGCAAGCGCGG
Source organism: Xanthomonas sp. AC360 (assembly GCF_979258225.1). NCBI lineage: Bacteria > Pseudomonadati > Pseudomonadota > Gammaproteobacteria > Lysobacterales > Lysobacteraceae > Xanthomonas > Xanthomonas sp. AC360. The sequence continues at coordinate 4,598,835 of NZ_OZ409846.1, read as the reverse complement.
CGCATGCGCGAGGCACGAACGACTTTTTCGCTCATTCAGCGGCTATATTGATGCCCATGAAACATAGGGGCAGGGGCGCGATGCGTCCGATACAAGGGATAGGTGCGTTGCTGCTGATGGCGTGCAGCGGCGCCGCCATGGCGTTGGGCTTGGGCGATATCCGGGTGCTGTCCAAACCCGGGCAACCGTTGGTGGCCGAGATTCCGGTCATTTCCAACGAGCCGGGCGAACTCGACAACGCGCGTGTGGCGCTGGCATCGGCAACCACCTTTGCGCGCGTCGGTCTGGAACGGCCGCAAGGACTGGTCAGCAGCCTGCAGTTCCAGTTTGCGCAGGACGCGCGCGGGCGTGCGGTGATCCGCGTGACCAGCAGTCAGCCGGTGGACCAGCCAGCGATCAATTTTTTGATCGAAGTGGAGTGGAGCCAGGGCCGTCTGGTGCGCGAATATGCCGCGTTGGTCGATGCGCCCAACACCGCTGCCGCGATTGCCGAACCGGCCATCGACGCGCCACGTGCCGGCGCCAGCAACACGATTGCACGCGAGATTGCACGCGAGCCGGCGGCAGCTCCGGCGGTGGAACGCGCGGACCGGGACGCTGGCGCTGCAGCTGCGCCAACGCGTGCCGCCGCAACCGCCCCCGCCGCCACGCAGACCGGCGATGCATTGCCGGCTGTGCGCTCGGGCCAGACCTTGTCGGAAATTGCAGCGGGCCTGGCACGCTCCAGCGGACATTCGCTGGATCAGACCATGCTGGCGTTGCTGCGGACCAATCCGGACGCTTTCGTCAACGGCAACATCAATCGCTTGAAACAGGGCGCCGTGTTGCGCACGCCGCAAGAAGACGCGCTGGCGCAGGTCGGTGCAGCCGAAGCGGCGGTGATGGTGCGCGAGCAGGCTGCCCAGTGGCGGCAGGCGCGCTCTGCCATTCCGCAGCCGGCCGATGCCGGTGCCGCTGCTGCAGCGACGCCTGCCCCTGCCGCACCGGCGGCATCCACCGCGGCCGGTGCCGGCGCGCGGCTCGAAATCGCCCCGGCAGTGGCGAGTCAGACCAATATCGCCGGCGCCACGTCCGGCACCAGTGCCGAAGGCGAGGGCGAGATGGCGGCCAACCAACAGTTGCAACAGGCCAAGGAAGACATCGCCACCCGCGATGCGGAATTGCAGGACCTGCGCTCGCGCGTGGCCGATCTGGAAAAGCTCAAGCAGCAACAGCAAGCCTTGATCGCCATGAAGGACACCGACCTGGCGGCCGCGCAGAAGCGTCTGGCCGATGCGCCGCAGGCCACCCCGCAGGGCGGCGGCTTTCCGCTGTGGTTGATCGGAGGTCTGGTGTTGATCGTGGCGGCCGTGGTCGCATGGCTGGCGGCGCGCCGACGCAAACCCTCGCCGCTGCCGCCGTTGCCGCGCCGCCAGTTCGACTTCGCACCACCCCTGGCTCCAGTGGAGACCACCGAGCAGCAGGACGACCCACAAGCTACCGAGCCCAGCGAGCACGATGTGCTGCATGAAACCGAATTCGAACAGGCCAACCTGCGCGAGGACGAGCGCGCCCATGATGCGCAAACGCCGCTGTCGGACGTGTTGCGTCGCGAACCGCTGCTATCCGAACCGGTGGCTGTGGCTCCAGTGATCAACAGCGACGAATGGCGCGCGCTGCGCGCATCCCCGCCGGCGCCGGTGGCGGAGCCCGAAGCGACCTATCAGGAACCTGAGGTTGCTCAGGACTCTGATGTGTCGTCGCCACAGATCGAACCGGAGTACGCCCTTGGCGAGCGCCCACCGGCGCCAGCGGCTGCCTCTGTCCAGGACGGCTTCGACTTCAATCACATGCTGCAACATCCCGACGATGTCGAGCAGACCCCGGCCGTCCCGGTGGGGGCGCCCAATGCGGTGAGCAACAGGGAATTCGCCTCGGCCGGGCGCGATCGCCTGGAATTGGCGGTGGCCTACATGGACCTGGGTGACAAGGACACAGCACGCGGTCTGTTGCTCGAAGTCGCTGCCACCGGCGACGACGCCACCCGCGCCGAAGCGGCCCAGTTGCTGGAGCGGCTGACGTGAGTCCGGCCATGGATAGCGTCACGGTGCGCGAGCGGCGGATCGATTACGTGGAGTTCGCCTCCATCGATCCCGACGCCAGCCGAGCCTTCTTCGAGACCGTGTTCGGCTGGCAGTTTCAGGCCTATGGCCCGGACTACCTGGCCTTCAACGACGGCCGTCTGGACGGGGGCTTTTATCGCACCACGGTGCCCGCCCCGGCAGAAGGTGGCCCGTTGGTGGTGCTGTATGCCGACGACCTGGCCCCGATGCTGGAGCGCGTGCGCGCGGCAGGCGGCGAGATCGTCAAGCCGGTGTTCGGCTTTCCCGGTGGCAGTCGATTTCATTTCCGCGAGCCCGGCGGCAGCACGCTGGCGGTGTGGTCCGAGCGCGCCGCGGCTTGACGCCAGCCGTCGACGACGGCGTGTCGCCGGCAAACGCTGTTGGCGAGTGGCCGGCTGTACCATGCACCGGCGGCATCCGTCGCGCGCTGTCGGCATCATTGCTTCACAGCGCGCGTTGCGGTTCGCAACATGTGATGCAGACGCCTCACCGATTCAATCAATAGGCAGGTACCGATGCGTTACGCGCTGGGCGTGGAGTACGACGGCAGCGAGTTTCAGGGCTGGCAGCAATTGGGCGAGCACGGTGGGCCGAGTGTGCAGGCCAGCGTGCAGGCGGCGTTGTCGTCGGTCGCCGACGCGCCGATCCAGGTGGTGTGCGCGGGTCGCACCGATGCCGGCGTCCATGGCGAATGCCAGGTGGTGCATTTCGACAGCGACGCGCGGCGCGAACTGCGTGGCTGGATGCTGGGCACCACCGCGCGGCTGCCGCCGTCGATCGCGGTGCGCTGGTGCGTGCCGGCCGCCGATGACTTCCATGCGCGTTTTTCCGCGCGTGCGCGCCGCTATCGCTACCGCCTGCTGAACCGTCAGATCCGTCCGGCGCTGTATCGACAGACGCTGAGCTGGGAGCGTCGGCCGCTCGATGCCGAGGCCATGCATATCGCCGCGCAGGCCTTATTAGGCGAAAACGACTTCAGCGCGTTCCGCAGCGTGCAATGTCAGGCCCTGCATGCGCGCCGCAACCTGCAGGCCATCACCGTGCAGCGCATCGGCGAGGTGGTGGAGGTGCAGGTCCAGGCCAATGCATTCCTTCATCACATGGTGCGGAATATTGTTGGCTCGCTGATTTTGATCGGAACCGGCGAGCAACCGACCGACTGGATCGCGACGTTGCTCGCCGGGCGCGACCGCACGGTTGCCGGGCCAACAGCGCCGCCACAAGGCCTGGTGTTTATCGGGCCTCTGTATCCTGCAGAGTGGCATCTGCCTGCCGAGGTGACCCAATGAATCGATCGCTGTACCGCACCCGTATCAAGTTCTGTGGCATGACCCGCGCCGGAGACATCCGACTGGCCGGGGAGCTGGGTGTGGACGCGGTGGGTTTCATCTTCGCGCACGGCAGCCCGCGCCGTGTGGCGCCGGCCGAGGCGCGCGCGATGCGCCAGGCCACCGCGCCGATGGTCGATGTAGTGGCCCTGTTCCGCAACAACTCCAAGGAAGAAGTGCGCGAGGTGGTGCGCACCGTGCGGCCGACCCTGCTGCAATTCCACGGCGAGGAAGACGACGCGTTTTGCCGCAGCTTCAATCTGCCGTACCTCAAGGCCGTGCCGATGGGCAGCGCCGGGGTGAACGGCGAGGATGCCAACGCGCGTACCTTGCAGTTGGCCTTTCCCAATTCGGCCGGTTTCCTGTTCGACAGCCATGCGCCTGGCGCAGGCGGCGGTACCGGCAAGACCTTCGACTGGTCGCGCCTGCCCACCGGGCTGCATCGCCCGTTTTTGCTCGCCGGCGGCATCACGGCCGACAATGTGTTCGATGCGATCGTGGCGACGTTGCCGTGGGGCGTGGATGTGTCCAGCGGCGTGGAGCTGGCGCCCGGCATCAAGGACGGCCACAAGATGCGCAAGTTCGTGGAAGAAGTGCGGCGGGCCGATTGCCACGAGATGTCGTAGGTTGGGGATTGGTGAGTCGGGATTGGGGATTGGTAAGAGCTGGTTTGCTGCGGTGGTGTGATTGGTTGTGGACGGCTGCTTGTGGCTCGTGTTTGTTAATGGCGAGCGGTCGCACCCAGTCATTTGTTCATTCGACATCTAGCCGTCTGCCCAGACTCTTTGATCGCTGCAAATCCCTTGAGCTGCTGCGCTGATCTTGTAATGCGCGTAGTCGCCTTCAGTGCTGCTGACAAAGCTGCTGCGCTCACCGTCGGCGGGCGCGGCCGCTGCTCGTTGTGGCATCGAGTACGCATGCCCTCCGGTTCCACGCGTACCGTCCACACCCATTCCTACGACTGCTCGTTAAGGTCTGTCAGCCGCGCTTGAGGGTTGCTTGGCGAAGCGATTGTGTGATGAACGCTCAGGCTCCACCCGTACTCGGCGTCGTTGGCGTGAACTGATCCTTGGCCAATGCCTCGCCTAACCAGCCGGCAAGGCGTTCGATGCGTGGGTCCGGATTGCGCCTGGCGGCGCACAGCACCCAGCGCCCGCGTGTGGCGGTGAATCCCCACGGTGCCAACAGCCGGCCAGCCGCCAGATCTGCGGCAACCAGCGGGTGCGGGGCGATGGCGATGCCCAGGCCGGCGGCGGCAGCTTCCAGCAGATACACCAGATGCTCGAACTCGGTGCCGAAGCGCAGCGCGTCGGGCGCCACGCCATGCGCCTGTGCCCACTCCGGCCAGGCTTGCGGTCGCGAACGTGTTTGCAGCAGGCGGTGATCGCGCAGGGCGGCCGGAGGTTCTCCGTCGATCTGCAACGCACTTGCCAGCTGCGGACTCAGCACCGGGCCGATCCATTCCACGCCCAGCTCGTGCACCTGCCATTCGCCGGGCCACGGCGGGGTGTCCAACAGCAAGGCGGCGTCCAGGCCGTCCAGATCCGGGCCGGGCGGTTGTTCGTTGGCCGACAGGTGCAGGCGCAGGTCGGGCAGGTCGCGCTGCAGCAGGCCGAGCCGCGGAATCACCCAGCGCGCCAGTAGGCTGCCGGAGCAGCCCAGTACCAGCGGTGCCTCGCTGGCCGGGCGTCGCAAGGCGGCCCAGGTATCGGCGATCAGCGCGAAGCCTTCGCCGGTGGCATCGCGCAGGCGGGCGCCGGCAGCCGTCAGCACCAGGCCGCGGCCCTGGCGGGCGAACAACGCCGCGCCCAGCGCCTGTTCCAGCGAACGGACGTGGCGGCTGATGGCGCCATGGGTGACGTGCAGCTCCTGCGCGGCGCGGCTGACGCTTTGCAGGCGTGCGGCGGCCTCGAAGGCGCGCAGCGCCGCCAGCGGTGGAAGCACGGTGCTCATATGTGAGTCCAGATCACAGGTTGCGGCAATCTTATCGATTTATCGCATTGCCTGGCTGCGGTAAGGTGACGGCTTCGCGTATGACCGCATCGCTGCAGAGGATCTCCATGTCGGCCCAGCCCATCAGTGACTTTTACGCCTATCCGGACGCTGCCGGTCACTTCGGCAAGTTCGGTGGCCGGTTTGTCGCCGAAACCTTGATCGGCCCGCTGCAGGAACTCTCTGCCGCCTACGATCAGGCGCGTCAGGACCCGGCGTTCATCGCCGAATACGACAAGGACCTCAAGCACTACGTCGGCCGGCCCAGCCCGATCTATCACGCCGAGCGGCTCAGTCGCGAAGTGGGCGGGGCGCAAATCCTGCTCAAGCGCGAAGACCTGAACCATACCGGCGCGCACAAGATCAACAACACCATTGGCCAGGCCCTGTTGGCCAGCCGCATGGGCAAGACCCGCATCATCGCCGAGACCGGCGCCGGCCAGCATGGCGTGGCCAGTGCCACGGTGGCGGCACGGCTGGGGCTGGAGTGCGTGGTCTACATGGGCGCTACCGACATCGAACGGCAGAAGATCAACGTCTACCGGATGCAGCTGCTGGGCGCGAAGGTGGTTCCGGTAACGTCGGGCTCGGCCACGCTCAAGGACGCGCTCAACGAAGCGATGCGCGACTGGGTCACCAATGTGCGCGATACCTTCTACATCATCGGCACGGTAGCCGGCCCGGACCCGTATCCGCGCATGGTGCGCGACTTCAATGCGATCGTGGGCCGCGAAGCACGTGAGCAGATGCTGCAGGACTACGGCCGCCTGCCGGATGCGATCAGCGCCTGCGTCGGTGGCGGCAGCAATGCCATCGGCCTGTTCCACGCGTTCCTCAACGATCCGGGCGTCAAGATCTACGGCGCCGAAGCCGCCGGCGACGGCATCGCCACCGGCCGCCATGCCGCGTCCATCGCTGCCGGACGCCCCGGCGTGCTGCACGGCAACCGCACCTACGTGATCTGCGACGACGACGGCCAGATCACTGAAACCCATTCGATCTCCGCCGGCCTGGATTACCCCGGCGTCGGCCCCGAGCACGCATTCCTGTCCGACAGTGGTCGCGCCGTGTATCAGGGCATCACCGACGACGAGGCGATGGCGGCCTTCCATCTGCTGGCGCACACCGAGGGCATTCTTGCGGCGCTGGAATCCAGCCACGCGGTGGCGCAGTCGATCAAGCTGGCGCGCGAGATGCCCAAGGACGCGTTGATCCTGTGCAACCTGTCCGGGCGTGGCGACAAGGACGTGCACACCATCGCCGCGCGCGAGGGCATGGTGCTGTGATCGCAGCGCAGATGCGCACGCTGGGCGGTGGTGTGTCGCTGCTGTGCATGTCTGCGCTGGCCTGTGCTGCGGCAACTGCCCCCGTGCTGGACCGCAGCGGTGAGGTACGTGTTGGCCAGCGCTTCAGTGAGCTGGAACCACGCGCGCGCTGGGCACCGCTCAACGTGGGGCCGCTGGGACATTGCGGCTATCTGGAAGCCGGGCTGTTGCCCAACGGCGTGGCGATGATGGTCGAAGCCGATCGCATCGTCCGTTTCGACGTTACCGACCCCGGCCCGGTGGGCCCGTTCGGTATCCGCGTTGGCGACAGCGAAGCGGACGCGCGTGCGCGCCTGCCATCGGGCTACAGCGTCCAACCGCATAAATACGGCCGCGATGGCGGCAACGCTCTTTATTTGACGTGGCGCGACCCGCAAGGCGGGTTCGCCGTTCGCTATGAAACCGGAGAAGGCACTGTGACATCGATGTATTGGGGAAGCTGGGACGCCGTGCAACTGGTGGAGGGCTGCGCATGAGCCGTGCGCCAGACCGTATCGCTGCGCGTTTTGACGCCCTGCGTCAGGCCGGCCGCAAGGCACTGATTCCCTTCATTACCGCCGGCGACCCATCGCTGGAAGCCACCGTGCCGGTGATGCACGCACTGGTGCGCGCCGGTGCCGACGTGATCGAACTGGGCGTTCCGTTTTCCGATCCGATGGCCGATGGCCCCACCATCCAGCGCAGTTCCGAGCGCGCGCTGGGGCGTGGCGCCGGCCTGGCCTACGTGCTGGAAGCGGTGCACGAATTCCGCCGCGAAGACGCCACCACCCCGGTGGTGCTGATGGGCTACCTCAACCCGATCGAAATCCACGGCACGCGCCGCTTCGCCGAAGCCGCCGTCGCTGCCGGTGTGGACGGCGTGCTGCTGGTCGATCTGCCTCCCGAAGAAGCGGCAGAAACCCGCGAGATCTTCACCGAGGTCGGGCTGGCGCTGATCGCGCTGGCCTCGCCGACCACCAGCGAGCAACGCCTGGACATGCTGTGCAGCACAGCGCAGGGCTATCTGTACTACGTCAGCTTTGCTGGCGTGACCGGCGCCTCCAACCTGCTCGATACCCATGCCGCCAGCGATCGCTTGCGCCAGTTGCGCCAGCGCGCCGGCGCACCAGTGGTGGCAGGATTCGGCATCAAGGATGCTGCCAGCGCCGCCGCGATGGCGGTCGATGCCGATGGTGTCGTGGTCGGCAGTGCCCTGGTCGCGGCCCTGGCCGAAGCCGAAGATGTGCGCAGCGCCCGCGAATGCGCCGAAGCCTTCCTGGCCCCGCTGCGGCAGGCGCTGGATCAGACGCAGTGAGGCACCTGCGCAGCAGGCCCGGTTAGCGCTCGCTGCGTGGGAAAGGCGGTGCGGCGTCAATCCCTCTCCTGCGGCAAGGGGAGGGGGAGACGTCAAACGGTGCGAGGCTGTGTTAGCGGAGGTTGCCTCAAACACCAGCCCGCAGCGCCCAACAGCCATCTCCAGCAAGCCCCGCCAGAACCCCGGCCATCCGCCGCTGCCCCACGCGCTGCACCAGCCTGGGGCGCTGCGTTAGACTGTCGCCCCTCTGCGGCCCGCATCGCCGCCCTGCATGGATTGTCATAAACGCATGAGTTGGCTCAGCAAATTGATGCCCTCCGGCATCCGCACCGAGAACACCCCGGCCAAGAAGCGCAGCGTCCCCGAGGGGCTGTGGGAAAAGTGCAGCAACTGCGGCAGCGCGCTGTACGGCCCGGAGCTTGAGGAGAACCTGGAGGTGTGTCCGAAGTGTGACCACCACATGGCCATTCGCGCCCGCGCGCGCCTGAACTCGCTGTTTGACCCGGAAACCGCGACCACCGAAATCGCCGCCCAGCTGAGTCCGGTCGACGTGCTCAAGTTCAAGGACCAGAAGCGCTACGGCGAACGCATCAAGGCCAGCCAGAAGGCCAGCGGCGAGTACGACGCGCTGATCGCCATGCGCGGCACGCTCAAGGGCAACCCGCTGGTCGCCGCCGCCTTCGATTTTCCCTTCATGGGCGGCTCGATGGGCTCGGTGGTCGGCGAGCGCTTTGCGCGTGCGGCCGAAGTGGCACTGGAAGTGGGCTGCCCGTTCGTGTGCTTCTCCGCCAGTGGCGGGGCGCGCATGCAGGAAGGTCTGTTTTCGCTGATGCAGATGGCCAAGACCTCCGCAGCGCTCGGTCGCCTGCGCGAAGCCGGCTTGCCGTACATCTCGGTGCTGACCCATCCCACCACCGGTGGCGTGTCGGCGTCGTTCGCGATGCTGGGCGATATCAACATCGCAGAACCGCATGCATTGATCGGCTTCGCCGGCCCGCGTGTGATCGAACAGACCGTGCGCGAAACCTTGCCGGAAGGCTTCCAGCGTTCGGAATTCCTGCTCGATCACGGCGCCATCGACCAGATCTGCGACCGTCGCGAGATGCGCGACCGCATTGCCGACCTGACCGCGATGATGATGCGTCAGGCGCGTCCGCAGGAGGCGGTGGCGTGAGGATGGCACTGATGAACACGGGGCCCGGGACCCAGGGCCGGTGCCTCGAAAACGCTGTGCTCGCTCGCATGGCATTTCGCGATTGCGACGGTTCTTGCCAGGTCTCAGGGCCACGCTCCCTGGTCTCGGTCCTCAAGGTCCAGACCCTGTGAGCGCCCGCAAATACTTCGGCACCGACGGCATCCGCGGTCGGGTCGGGCAGGGCGTCATTTCTGCCGACTTCGTGCTGCGTCTGGGCAATGCGCTCGGGCGCGTGCTGACGCAAGGGCGCAGCAAGCGTCCGCTGGTGTTGATCGGCAAGGACACCCGTATTTCCGGCTACATGTTCGAGGCGGCGCTGGAAGCCGGCCTGGTCGCTGCAGGCGCCGATGTGCAGATGATCGGCCCGATGCCGACGCCCGCCATCGCGTTCTTGACCAGCACCTTGCGCGCCGATGCCGGTGTGGTCATCAGCGCTTCGCACAACCCGCATTACGACAACGGCATCAAGTTCTTCTCCGCAGAGGGCGAAAAGCTCGATGACGCCACCGAAGCAGCGATCGAAGCCGCGCTGGACGAGCCGTTCCACACCGAGGAATCCGAGCGCCTGGGCAAGGCGATTCGCACCCGCGATGCGATCGGCCGTTACATCGAATTCTGCAAGGCCAGCGTGGCGCGTGGCTTCACCCTGCAGGGCCTGAAAATGGTGCTGGATTGCGCGCACGGTGCCACGTATCACATCGCGCCGATGCTGTTCCGCGAGCTGGGTGCCGATGTGGTGGTGATCGGTGCGGCGCCGGACGGGCTCAACATCAACGATGGCGTTGGCTCGACGCATATCGACAATCTTGCCGCCAAAGTGCGCGAGAGCGGCGCGCATCTGGGCATCGCCTTCGATGGCGATGGCGATCGCGTGCTGATGGCCGACGACCAGGGCAACCCGGTCGATGGCGATGATTTGCTGTATCTCCTGGCCCGCTCGTGGCAGGCCAGCGGCCGGCTCACCGGTACCGTGGTCGGCACCTTGATGACTAATTACGGCCTGGAGCCGGCACTGGCCGCGCTGCGGATTCCGTTTCAGCGCGCAAAGGTGGGCGACCGCTACGTGCATCAGGCGCTGGTCGAAGGTGGCGGCACGCTGGGCGGAGAGACCTCCGGCCATCTGCTGTGCCTGGACCGCGCCAGCACCGGCGACGGCATCGTCAGCGCACTGCAGGTGCTCGAAGCGCTGGGCCGCGATGGGCACAGCCTTCGCGAAGCGCTGAGTGGCCTGGCCAAGGTGCCGCAAAAGACCGTGAATGTGCGTCTGGAGGGCGGCGCGGCCAAGGCCATCGTCGAAGCGCCCGGCGTGCAGCAGGCGCTGCAGCAGGCGCAAGCCGCCGTGCAAGGCCGCGGACGTGCGTTCCTGCGTCCGTCCGGCACCGAGCCGGTGGTGCGCGTGACCGTGGAAGCCGACGACGCCGGCCTGATGCAGGACACGCTCGACCGGCTCTCCGGAGCGGTGCGTGACGCGGCGTGAGTCGCTGATCATTGGCGTTTGCGTGGTCTTCGCCAAGGCCGCAACGTTCTATGTGTTGTATCGCCTGTTGTCCTGAGCGGCAGGCGTCCTCCCGACTTTTCGACTTCGACTGCAGATATCCGTATGAGCGCGCGCATCCCCACCCTGGACATCACCCGTTTCGATACCGATCGCGACGCTTTCGTCGCCGAGCTCGGTGCGGCCTACCGCCAATGGGGCTTTGCCGGCATCCGCAATCACGGCATTGCGCAGACCGAGATCGACGCGGCCTACGATGTGTTCAAGGCATTCTTCGCCTTGCCCGAAGAGGTCAAGCGCCGCTATCACGTGCCGGGCAGTGGCGGCGCACGTGGCTATACCGCGTTTGGTGTGGAAACCGCCAAGGACTCCAAGCACTTCGATCTGAAGGAGTTCTGGCACATCGGCCGCGAGATTCCGGACGATTCGCCGTACCGCGAGGTGATGGCGCCGAACCTGTGGCCGGAAGAAGTGCCCGGATTCCGCGAGCGTGGCTACCAGCTGTATCAGCAGCTCGACCAGCTGGGCTCGCGCGTGCTCGCAGCACTGGCGCTGCACATCGGCCTGCCGCAGGACTATTTCGTCGACAAGACCAACAACGGCAATTCGATCCTGCGCCCGATCCATTACCCGCCGATCACCAGCGACGACATTCCCAATGTGCGCGCCGGGGCGCATGGCGACATCAACTTCATCACCTTGCTGGTCGGTGCGAGCGCGGCCGGTCTGGAAGTGCGTTCCAACGACGGCGAGTGGGTGCCGTTCACCGCAGACGCCGACACCATCGTGGTCAATATCGGCGACATGCTGCAGCGCCTGACCAACCATGTGTATCCGTCCACGATTCACCGCGTGGTGAACCCGCCGGGCGAAGCGGCCCGCAAGCCGCGCTATTCGGTGCCGTTCTTCCTGCATCCGAATCCGGACTTTTTGATCGACGTGCTGCCCTCGTGCATCAGTGCCGACAACCCCAGCCGCTACCTCGAGCCGATCACCGCACACGGGTTTCTGGAAGAGCGCCTGCGCGAGATCAAGCTGAAGTAACTCGGCAGAGAGGTCGGCTGTTTGGCGCTGTTGGTTTTTTCGGCGCCAGGTGCGCAATGCGTGGCCGATCGCTCACACAGCGCATGGCCGCGTCCGCAACATGCGCCATGACAGGTGCCACACTTCTATTCATAAAATTCCGCTCGTGTCTGGTTAAAGCTTGCGTTCACCCGCGCCGATAACTCAGTCTGATCGCTAGCGCGACGTCGGATTCGCCTGGCGCCCGCTGCCGATTGCACGAGGTAGGGGCGCATGCGGATGCCGTGGTTCAAACAATTAGGTGCGATGTCGTTGCTTGCGCTGTCTGGCGCGATGGCACCGGCTGCAGCAACGCCGGTGAGCGTGACCGTGACCGATGCCAACGGTGTCCTGGTCGACGCGGTGGTCAGTCTGGAACTGCCGCGGCCCGCCGCAGCCAGCGCGGGCAAGATGCTGGAGATGGATCAGGTCAATTCGCAATTCGTGCCGGCGGTCTTGGCGGTGCGCACCGGCACCTCGGTACGGTTTCCGAACAACGATCAGATCCGTCACCAGGTGTATTCGTTCTCGCCCGCCAAACGCTTCGAATTGCCGCTGTTTCAGGGCACTACCGCCGCGCCGGTGCGGTTCGATCAGGCCGGTCTGGTGACGGTGGGCTGCAACATCCATGACTGGATGCTGGGCTATATCGTGGTGCTGGAGACGCCGTATTTCGGCAAGACCGGCAGCGATGGTCGCGTACAACTCGATGCCCCGGCAGGAACCTACACGCTGCGCGTGTGGCATCCACGCATCAAGGGCGCTGCGGTGGGCGAGCCGCTGGTGATTGCGCGTGATGCCTTGCAACGCAAGGTCACCTTGCAGACCACAGGCACCGCTCCGGTCGTCGCGCCACCGGACGAGCGCGTCCGTGCGCTGCAGGACAAGTTCCGCAGCGCCGATCCCAAGAAGCCGCACCCATGAGGGCGATGCGCCTGCACACGCGCATCGCGGCTCTGCTGGTGCTGGTCGTGCTGGCCACGCAGGCGTTGACCTTCATCGCCGTGCAGCTGGCCACCGAGCGCAGCGTCAAGGCGCAATTGGGCGAAGAACTGCAGATCGGCGAACGCGTGTGGCAGCGCATCAATCTGCGCCGTGATGAGCAATTGTTGCAATCGGCGTCGGTGCTGGCAGACGACTTCGGGTTTCGTGCCGCGGTGGCCAGTGGCGATGTGCCCACCATGCAGTCGGCGCTGCGCAACCATGCCGCGCGCATGTCTGCGCAGACCGCAGTGCTGCTTTCGCCAGATGGTGAATTTTTGACCGGGTTGGCCGACCTTCCGCAGGCCGAACAATTGCGTGCGGTGCAGGCGTTGTTGCAACAGGCGCAACGCGATGGACGCGCAGTCGGCGTGGTTGCCCTGGATCAACATATCGTGCGCCTGGCCGTGGTGCAGGTGCTGGCGCCCAGTCGCGTTGGCTGGATCGCGATCGGCAACGAATCCGGCGACGGCCTGGCACAGGACTTCCGCAGCACGACCGGACTGGATGCCACGTTCTTTACCGACGGCCCACCGGTGCGCGTGCTCGCATCCACCCTGGAGCCGGCAGCGCGTCGCGAGTTTGCGCAACAGTTGCCTGCCGCCGAGCACACGCAGGCGGAAGCGATTCCGCTCAACCTGGGCGAATCACGCTACCTGGTCAAACTGCAATCGCTCCAGGGCGACAGCCACGTGCGGGTGGCCTTGCAGGCCTCGCTTGATCGCGCGGTCGCGCCCTATCGCACCCTCAAGTTGCGCATCCTGCTGCTCGCAGGGTTGGCCACTGCCGCAGCTTTGTGCGTGGCGATCGTTCTGGCGCGCAGCGTCAGCAAACCGGTCGCGCAACTGGTGCAGGCGGCACGACGCATCCAGCGCGGCGATTATCAGACGGCGGTGGAGGTTCCGCCGGGTCGCGAGCTCGCCGAACTGGCCGATAGCTTTGGGCGCATGCAGCATCAGATCGCCAGCCGCGAGCAACACATCCTGCATCAGGCGCGGCACGACGCATTGACCGGGCTGCCCAATCGTGTCTGGTTGCTCGAACGACTGAAGGACGTGACCGCGCAGACAGTCGCCTCCGGCGGAACGGCGGCGGTGCTAATTCTGGATCTGGAGCGTTTCAAGGAACTCAACGACAGCCTTGGTCATGATTTCGCCGACCAGGTGCTGGTCGAGGCCGGCCGCAGGCTTGCAGAGGTGGTGCAGGAACCGAACCTGGTCGGGCGGCTGGGCAGCGATGAGTTCATGGTGATCGTGGCGCATGCCGATGCGACCACCGTGCAGCAGGATGCACAACGCCTGCTGCTGCAACTGCGTCGCCCATTGGTGTTGCCGCAGGCACGTATCCAGCTCGAAGCCAGCATTGGCATCGCCCTGATTCCCGAGCATGGCGCAGACCCGGACACCTTGTTGCGCCGTGCCGACATCGCGCGACGGCAGGTGGACGATGCCGCCACCATCGGTGCCAGCGTCTATCGCATGGGGCAGGACGAACAGCATCTGCGACGGCTGCGGCTCACCGGCGATCTGCGCCAGGCTATCGGCGGTAACGAGTTGACCTTGCGCTTCCAACCCAAGATCTGCCTGCGCAGCGATCGCGTCGAACAGGTCGAAGTGCTGGTGCGTTGGCATCACCCGACGCTGGGTCCGATCGGGCCCGACGAATTCATTCCGCTGGCCGAGCATTCGGGTGTCATCCATCCATTGACCCGCTTCGTGCTGGACGAGGCGCTGCGCTGCCAGGCGCACTGGCGCACACAAGGGCTGGAGCTGGGCATGGCGATCAATCTATCGGCACTGGATCTCGCCGATCCGGGGTTGCCCGATTACGTGCGTGCGCGGCTGGAACAGCATGCGGTGCCGGCGCAGTCGGTCACGCTGGAACTGACCGAAAGCGCCTTGATGCGCGATGTCGAATCCGCGCTGCACATGCTGCATCAACTGCGTAGCGTTGGCGTGCGTCTGTCCATCGACGACTTCGGCACCGGCTATTCCTCGTTGGCTCAACTCAAGCGCATGCCGGTGAACGAATTGAAGATCGACAAGAGCTTCGTCATGCAGCTGGCCGAAGGCACCGACGATGCGTTCATCGTGCGCAGCACGATCGATCTGGGGCATAACCTGGGCCTGAGCGTGATCGCCGAAGGCGTCGAGAACACCACTGCGCTCGGTCTGTTGCGCGGCTATGGTTGCGACATGGTGCAGGGCTATCTCTACGCGCCGCCGCTGGAGCAAGCTCCCTTCGTGGCGTGGTGCATGCGCCAACTTGGAATGACCTCGCCCTCGCAGATGGGAGCGCAACGATGAAGCATCGTCTCCGCGCTGCGCTCGCCTCTGCAGTGTGCGGAGTTGCGCTCATGCCAGCGCTTGCGGTCGCCGGCGACGGGCGCCTGCTCGCTACCGGTGGCGTGTCGATGATCGAAGGCAGCAGCGGTGGCGGCATCGTGCCATGGGCTACGTTGTCGGGGTATGGCACGCGTGACGAGCTCGGTGCCGTGCTGTTTGCCACGCATGTGGACAGCGGCGATTATCGGCTCGATGTACAAGGCGCCGCGCTGACGGTCGGCAACCGCCTGGAACTGTCGCTTGCGCGCCAGCGCCTGGACCTGGGCACCTTGCAGGATCGCCTGGCGCTGCCGTGGAACGCGCTCGGCCAGGATGTCTTCGGCGCCAAGCTGCGCGTATACGGCGATCTGGTCTACGGGCGCGCTCCGCAAGTCAGCGTCGGCGTGCAGTACAAGCGTCTGCGCGATGGCACGCTGCCATTGGCCATCGGTGCACGTGACGACCACGGCACCGATGTCTATGTCAGCGCCAGCAGGCTGCTGTTGCAGGGCGCTGGCGGCTATCAATTGCTGCTCAACGGCACGCTGCGCGCGACCCGCGCCAATCAGACCGGTTTGCTCGGCTTCGGTGGCGATCGGCGCAACAGCTATCGACTGGTCGCTGAGGCCAGTGCTGCGGTCGTGCTGTCGCCGTCGTGGGTGGTTGGTGTGGAATATCGCGGCAAACCGGACAATCTGGGCTTTGCGCGCGAACAGGCCTGGGCCGACGGTTTCGTTGCCTGGTTTCCCAGTAAGCATGTGTCGTTGACCGCAGCCTGGGCCGATCTTGGCGACATCGCCACGCTGACCAACCAGCGCGGCCCGTATCTCTCCTTGCAGGTAGCGTTCTGATGAATCGATGGCTGCGGTGGTCTCTGCTATGTGTGCTGAGTCTGAGTGCCTGCGCCACCACGCAGCCGCCTCAAACGCTGTACGACGAACTTGGTGGCCAAGCCGGCATCGAGGCGCTGGTGGAAACCATGTTGTCGCGCATTGCTGACGATCAACGCATCGTCGACAAATTCGCGCGGGTCAACATCGTCATGCTCAACGCGCGCCTGGTGCAGAAGTTCTGCCATGTCGCCGATGGCCCGTGCCCGGATACCGCCAAATCGATGCAACAGGCGCATGCGCATCTGGCCATTCGCGAGGGCGATTTCAACGCCCTGGTCGAAGATCTCAACTGGGCAATGGATCAACAAAAGATCCCGCGCCGCACCCAGAATCGCCTGTTGGCAAGGCTGGCCGCCATGCACGGCGAGATCGTCAATCACTGAGCTCCGCTTGTTGAGCTTGCGACTGAATGCTGCGGCAGGCATTGACTTTGAGGAATCTAATTTGGTGCGGCTGGGATGTATGACTCCGGTCGGGCGTGAATCGGATTTTCTACTGAATCGGCAACAAAGCAATAGATGCCTGCCGTCAGTGTCGCAGTCAAGACCATTTGGAGGGCGAGCGTTTTTCTGTTGATTCTTTGAAATGCTAGTGCGCAATAAGACATGCAATACAAAGGCAGAAAGAATCGCGTTTCAATTGCTCCGGGGACGATGGCGATGCATGGTGCTATCAAAGTCAGTGCGTATAAGGCTTTGGTACGTCTGGGCTCCTGGGATGTGGAGAGGATAGCCTTTCCCAGTTGAGTAATTCCGAAGGTGACGATAACTAGAAAAATGAGTGACTTAACATTTTTTTCGGAAGAAGGTTGTCTTGTATAAATCTCGCCATCTCTTGCATCCAGTGCTGATGCTGTGTGGCGCAAATAGATTTCAGCGAAAGTGATGGGGTTATCCGTCATCATCGCGAAGATTTTCGTGAAAGATTGATTTTCAGCGAACCCGCCATTTTGCTCGAGTACTGCGGCGCCGCGATCGTTTGCGTAGAAGGTTGGTATTGCTTGTTGTGTGTCAGGGTCAATGAACGTTTCGTATCTATCGACGACCATGCCCCATGTCAGCTGCCTGGCAAAAAGCGATGCGCCACGGACATCGGTTATCACCAATGGCGATGCGATTGCATGGTGTTTGTAGTTGATCGCCATCTGTGGCGCCGCGCCGATTAGTGAGCCTAGCAGAAAGAAGGTTAGTGCAAGAGTCTTGCGTTGAATATCTTTGGCAAAAAAACATGCAATAACGATGGCTAGGCTGATGAATGAAAATAGATAGATGGTTCTGACATTATATGTGAAATAGCAGATTATCCCGGTAAGTAGGAGTCCTGCGAACGATTTCGATCTGATTGAGCTGATCGCCAAGTGTAAAGAAAGTGCCATCAAGCCAAGGGATGGCGCATCACTCAGGGGGTAGGAAACAAGGCCTGGAAAAACGACTGCCGTCAGAAGCGACGGGACGATTCGTCTGGCCGGCGTTAATTTTCCGCCGAACATCGATCGGTAAAGGTTTGGAATCAGAATGGAGAATGCGTAGCCGTACCCGATGGATTGCCCTGCTTTTAGAAAAAAAAGCCCGGCAGTCTGTGAGTGGTCGAAGACAAGCCTGAAGGGAGTCAATAGAAGTGGATACGCATAACCCCGGATTGTTTGCGGGAAGGTGCCCTCAAGAATGGCTGAGCTTATTGCCCAGTAAGCGCCAGCGTCACCTGTAAAGTCCTTGGCATTGATGACCAGTTGGATTGTGAGGAAGATAGCGACAGCAGCAAGAAATGGAAGCAGCCTTGCATCGTCGTTGAGCGCGGGTGGTGTAAGCACGGGTCTTGTTTCCAGCTTGGTCATTACCTTGTCCGCATCCTTGATGGTCGTGACGTGTGCCGACCCCATGCATCTTAGTGTCTGTTAGTTAAAGACTTGCCTGTGCTCAGTCTAGCGGTCTTACCCGATGCGAGCCGCGCGCCATCAGCCGCAGCGCAACCGAATGCGGCAGCAGGCGCAGTGCGGCATTGACCAGTCGATAGCGCCAGCCCGGCACCGCCAGCACCTGACCACGCTCCAATGCGGCGATGCCGTACTCGGCAACTGCATCGGCCTGCAACCAGGCCCAGCCGGGCAGGGTGGACATCGCTTCGCGGGTGCCGGTGACATCGTGGAATTCCGACCACGCAAAGCCCGGGCACAGCGCACACACCTTGACCGCGCAATCGGCGTTTTCCAGCGCCAGCGACTCGCTGAAGCGCAACATGAAGCTCTTGCTGGCCGCATACAGCGTTTGCCCATCGGCACTGGGCGTGAGTGCGGCAAATGACGCGACGTTGAGAATGCGGCCCTGGCCGCTGGCGCGGATCATCGGCAACAGCCGCCAGGTCAGCTCGCACACCGCGCCGATCATCACCTGCAGAAAGCGCGCATGCGTGGCCCAGTCGTTGTGCAGGTAGCGGCCCGGCACGCCGTAGCCGGCGTTGTTGACCAGCGTGCCTACCGTCCAGCCATTGCGCTGGATCTGCGTCACCAGCGCCTCGGCCGCCGCAGGGTCGGCCAGGTCGGCCGGCAGCACCTCTACACGGACCTGCGTGCCCAGTTCGGCGGCCAGCGCCTGTAGTCGGTCCACCCGGCGTGCGGTCAGGATCAACGGCACGCCCCGTTTGGCGTACGCCCGCGCAATCTCGCGGCCGATCCCGCTGGAGGCGCCGGTGACCAGCGCAAAGACAGGTGAAACGGACATGGCAGGTTCCTGTTGAACGAGGGGTGGGACATGCGGCGGACAGAAGTGTGCCGGTTGCCGACAGGGCATGGGCTATTCTGTCGCCTGTCTTCCACTCAGGAACCTGCGCCTGATGCGTCGAAAGATCGTTGCTGGAAATTGGAAGCTGCATGGCAGCCGCGCCTTCGCCACCGAACTGGTGGCCCAGGTCGCTGCGCACATGCCCCTGGAGGGTGTCGATGTCGTCATCCTGCCGCCACTGCCTTACCTCGGCGACCTGATCGAGGATTTCGAGGCGCATCACCTGTCCTTTGGAGCCCAGGACGTCAGTAGTAACGAGAAGGGCGCCTATACCGGCGAGGTCTCGGCCACGATGCTGGTGGATGTCGGGGCCGACTACGGACTGGTCGGTCACTCCGAGCGCCGCCAGTACCACCAGGAGAGTAGCGAGTTGGTGGCGCATAAGTTTGCCGCCGCCATCCACGCCGGGTTGATCCCGGTGCTGTGCGTGGGCGAGTCGCTGGAACAGCGTGAAGCCGGTCAGACTGAGGCAATCCTACGTGCCCAGCTCGAGCCGGTACTGGCATTGGTCGGCAGCGAGGGCTTTGCCCGCGCGGTGCTGGCCTATGAACCGATCTGGGCCATTGGGACCGGACGGACTGCCAGCCCGGAGCAGGCACAGGCCGTGCACGCCTTCCTGCGTGGCGAAGTCGCGAAGGCGGATGCTAGAATTGCCGACTCTCTGCCCATCCTGTACGGGGGTAGTGTCAAGCCCGACAACGCCAGCGAGCTGTTCGCGCAGCCCGATGTCGATGGTGGGCTTGTCGGAGGCGCCTCCTTGGTGGCCGAAGATTTCCTGGCCATCGCGCGTGCGGCGGCCGCTTGTTAACCCATTAAGTTTTGTCCGGGGACGGATTTCGAAATGCTGATGTTGATCCTCAATGTGGTCTACGTGCTGGTCGCGCTGGCGATGATTGCGCTGATCCTGATGCAGCGTGGCGCGGGTGCGGCAGCCGGTTCCGGCTTCGGTGCCGGCGCGTCTGGCACGGTGTTCGGTTCGCAGGGTGCGTCGAACTTCCTGTCCAAGTCGACCAAGTGGCTGGCGGTGGTGTTTTTCAGCATCAGTCTGTTCATGGCGTGGTACGCCACCCACGGTGCCCGTCCGACCGATCAGAACCTGGGTGTGATGTCGCAGTCCGCCACCCCGGCGCCGGCTGCAGCCGGTGAGTTGACCCAGCCGTTGCCGCAGGCGCCTGCCGCCGGTGCGGTACCGACCGCTCCGTCGCAGCCTGCTCCTGCCGCCGCACCTGCTGCTGCGCCAGTGCAGTCCGCACCTGCGCCGTCGGCGCCAGCGGCCAGCGAAGAAAACGCTTCAGAACCAGCACAAAAACGCTGAAGCCGGTTACAATACGCTGCGCACTGGGATGCCCAGCGGCGCAACGTATGCCCAGGTGGCGGAATTGGTAGACGCACTACCTTGAGGTGGTAGCGACTTAGGTCGTAGGGGTTCGAGTCCCCTCTTGGGCACCATTGTTTGGCTGCAGTTCCTGTGCATTGCGACACGTCGCGCGCAGGGTCTGCCTATACCCCATGCCGGCACGCGGCGCGTGCGGGCAGAGGCAAGAGAGAATCGCTGTGCTGGCCGAATATTTGCCGAGTCTGCTGTTTCTGATCGTCGCCACTGGCATCGGCATCGTGCTGATGCTGATTGGTCGGTTTCTCGCTCCGCGCAGCCCGGACGCGCGCAAGCTTTCGCCGTACGAGTGTGGCTTCGAGGCATTCGAAGACGCGCGCATGAAGTTCGATGTGCGCTACTACCTCATCGCGATCCAGTTCATCGTGTTTGACCTGGAAATCATCTTCATCGTGCCGTGGACGCAGGTGTTCATGGAGATCGGCGCACGTTCGCTGGTCACCATGGGGCTGTTCGTCGGCATGTTGTTCCTCGGCTTTATCTACGTGTGGAAGAAGGGAGCGCTGGAATGGGAGTGATTCAGACCCTGGATCGTCTGATGACCAACCCGATGCCGGAAGGCCGGGTGGAAGACATCCTGCGCCCGGACGGCGAAAACCCGCTGCTCGAGAAGGGCTACGTGACCACCAGCGTCGACGCGCTGTTGAACTGGGCGCGGACCGGCTCGATGTGGCCGATGACCTTCGGCTTAGCCTGCTGTGCGGTCGAAATGATGCACGCTGGCGCCTCGCGTCTGGACCTGGATCGGTACGGCGTGGTGTTCCGCCCGTCGCCGCGCCAGTCCGACGTGATGATCGTCGCCGGCACCTTGGTGAACAAGATGGCTCCGGCGCTGCGCAAGGTCTACGACCAGATGCCGGACCCGAAGTGGGTCATCTCGATGGGCAGCTGCGCCAACGGCGGCGGCTACTATCACTATTCGTATTCGGTGGTGCGCGGTTGCGATCGCATCGTGCCGGTGGACATCTATGTCCCGGGCTGCCCGCCGACCGCCGAGGCGCTGGTCTACGGCATCTTGCAGCTGCAGAAGAAGATCTGGCGTACCCAGACGATCGCGCGCTGATACCCGTCTTCTCCTACCGAGAGCAGCCAAGCCCCCATGGCAGAGCAAGCATCCTCCTTCACTGACCGACTTGCGGCACGTTTCGCCGGTGCCCAGATCGCCGTGGCATTGCCGCGCGGCGAAGTCACGCTGGAAGTCGCCGCGGCCGATTGGCACGCCACCTGTCTGGCGCTGCGCGACGAGCTCGCTTTCGAACAGCTCAGCGACCTGTGCGGCGTCGACTACCTGGGTTATGGCAGCGACGAGTGGGATACCGCCGACGTGTCCTCGCAGGGCTTCAGTCGTGGCGTCGAAGGTAAGGGCATCGGGCGTTTCGGTTGGGGTGAGTTTCCCAGCCAGGAAGGCTCCACCGGCGCGCATGCGCAGCACATGCCCAAGCAGCGTTTTGCGGTCGTTGCCCAGCTGATTTCCTACCAGCACAACCAGCGTTTGCGCGTGCGTTGCTACGCACCCGACGAGCAGGTGCCGGTGGTGGCGTCGGTGACCGATATCTGGCCGGGCGTGAATTGGTTCGAGCGCGAAGCATTCGACCTGTTCGGCATCGTGTTCGATGGTCACCCGGACCTGCGCCGCATCCTGACCGACTATGGATTCGTCGGCCACCCGTTCCGCAAGGATTTCCCGCTGATCGGCAACGTCGAAGTGCGTTACGACGAAGAGCGCAAGCGCGTGGTGTACGAGCCGGTTACCTCGGTCGAGCCGCGCGTTGGTGTGCCGCGCGTGATTCGCGACGATGCCCGTTATGAGACTGCCGCCGGTGAAGTGGGCAAGTCGGAGACCGCCAAGTGAGTGAGTTCCGCCAGGCAACCGATGCCTTCGCGAGCAATCCTGTCGAAAGCAAGCAGGAAATCCGCAATTACACGATGAACTTCGGCCCGCAGCATCCTGCGGCGCACGGCGTGCTGCGTCTGATCCTGGAAATGGACGGCGAGACCGTGGTGCGTGCCGATCCGCATATCGGCCTGCTGCACCGTGGCACCGAGAAGCTGGCCGAGTCCAAGCCATTCAACCAGTCGGTTCCGTACATGGATCGCCTGGATTACGTGTCGATGATGTGCAACGAGCACGCCTACGTGCGCGCGATCGAGTCCCTGATGGGAATCGAAGCGCCGGAGCGTGCGCAGTACATCCGCACCATGTTCGACGAGATCACCCGCATCAAGAACCACCTGATGTGGGTGGGTTCCAACGCACTCGATCTGGGTGCGATGGCGGTGATGCTGTACGCGTTCCGCGAGCGCGAAGAATTGATGGACGTGTACGAGGCGGTCAGCGGCGCGCGCATGCACGCGGCCTACTACCGCCCGGGTGGCGTGTACCGCGATCTGCCCGATTTCATGCCCAAGTACAAGGAATCGCGCTGGCACAAGGGTGGGGCGCTGAAGAAGCGCAACGCTGCTCGCGAAGGCACGATGCTGGATTTCCTCGAGGATTTCACCGACACCTTCCCGTCGCGCGTGGACGAATACGAAACGCTGCTGACCGATAACCGCATCTGGAAGCAGCGTACTGTCGATGTCGGCATCATCAGCCCGGATCTGGCGCGTGCCTGGGGCATGACCGGTCCGATGCTGCGTGGCTCGGGGATCGAGTGGGATCTGCGCAAGAAGCAGCCGTATGCCAAGTACGACGCGGTGGATTTCGATATCCCGGTCGGCACCAACGGCGACTGCTACGACCGCTATCTGGTCCGCGTGGCCGAGATGCGCGAATCCAACCGCATCATCAAGCAATGCGTGAAGTGGCTGAAGGCCAATCCTGGCCCGGTCATGGTCACCAATTTCAAGGTCGCTCCGCCAAGCCGCGAAGGCATGAAAGACGACATGGAAGCGCTGATCCATCACTTCAAGCTATTCAGTGAAGGCTATTGCGTGCCGGCCGGCGAGACCTATTGCGCAGTCGAAGCGCCCAAGGGTGAGTTCGGCTGCTACCTGATGTCAGATGGCGCCAACAAGCCGTTCCGCCTGCATCTGCGCGCGCCGGGCTTTGCGCATTTGTCGTCGATGGATGCGGTGGTGCGTGGTTATTTGCTGGCCGACGTCGTGGCGATGATCGGTACTTACGATTTGGTTTTCGGTGAGGTTGACCGATGAAGGCGACGGGTAATTTCGAAGCGGCGCGCGACGTCGATCCGCAGGTGGTGCTGAGCGATAAAACGCGCGCGCACATCGATCATTGGCTGGCCAAGTTTCCGCCCGATCGCAAGCGTTCGGCGGTGCTGCAGGGCTTGCACGCGGCGCAGGAGCAGAACCAGGGCTGGCTGACCGACGAGTTGATCGTTGGCGTGGCCAAGTATCTGGAACTGCCGCCGGTGTGGGCCTATGAGGTGGCCAGCTTCTACTCGATGTTCGAGACCGAGAAGGTCGGCCGCCACAACGTGGCGTTCTGCACCAACATCAGCTGCTGGCTCAACGGCGCCGAAGATCTGTTGGCGCACGCCGAGAAGAAACTGGGTTGCAAGCTGGGGCAGTCGACGGCCGATGGCCGCGTCTACCTCAAGCGCGAAGAAGAGTGCCTGGCGGCCTGCTCTGCAGCGCCGATGATGGTCATCAACGGCCACTACCATGAGCACCTGACGAAAGAGAAGGTCGACGCGCTGCTGGACGGGCTGGAATAAGACATGGCACATCATCACGCACCTACAGGTCCGGTCGGTCCGGCGCCGTTGCCGCATCAGGTCGTTTACACGACCCTGCATTACGACACTCCGTGGTCGTACGAGAGCTACCTCAAGACCGGTGGCTACGCCGCGTTGCGCAAGATCCTGGAAGAAAAGATCGCGCCGGCCGACGTCATCGAAATGGTCAAGGCGTCCAATCTGCGTGGCCGCGGCGGCGCCGGTTTTCCGACCGGTCTGAAGTGGTCGTTCATGCCCAAGGGCACGATGCAGAAGTACATCCTGTGCAACTCGGACGAATCCGAGCCGGGGACCTGCAAAGACCGCGACATCCTGCGTTACAACCCGCATTCGGTGGTGGAGGGCATGGCGATCGCCTGCTACGCCACCGGCTCGACGGTGGGCTACAACTACCTGCGTGGCGAGTTCCACCACGAGCCGTTCGAAAACTTCGAACTGGCATTGGCCGATGCGTATGCGAACGGCTGGCTGGGCAAGAACATTCTCGGCAGCGGCGTGGATATCGATATCTACGGTGCGCTGGGTGCTGGCGCGTACATCTGCGGCGAAGAGACCGCATTGATGGAATCGCTGGAAGGCAAGAAAGGCCAGCCGCGTTACAAGCCGCCGTTCCCGGCGAACTTCGGCCTGTACGGCAAGCCGACCACCATCAACAACACCGAGACCTATGCGTCGGTGCCGGCGATCATTCGCAACGGCCCGGAGTGGTTCCTCGGGTTGAGCAAGACCAAGAACGGCGGGCCGAAGATTTTCTCGGTCTCCGGCTGCGTGCAGAAGGGTGGCAACTTTGAAGTGCCGCTCGGTACCACCTTCGACGAACTGCTGGAAATGGCCGGTGGTTTGCGTCCGGGCCGCACCCTCAAGGGCGTGGTGCCTGGCGGCGTGTCGATGCCGGTGCTGAAGGCCGATCAGGTTGCCGGTCTGCAGATGGATTACGACACCTTGCGTGCGCTGGGTACCGGTCTGGGATCGGGCGCCATCGTAGTGCTGGACGACAGCGTGTGCTGCGTGCGTTTTGCCTGCCGCATCTCGCAGTTCTTCCACAAGGAATCGTGTGGCCAGTGCACCCCGTGCCGCGAAGGCACCGGCTGGATGCACCGCGTGCTGGAGCGCATCGTCGCCGGCAAGGCCACGATGGAAGACCTGCACCAGCTGCGTACCGTGGCGGGTCAGATCGAAGGGCACACCATCTGCGCGTTCGGTGAAGCGGCAGCGTGGCCGATTCAAGGCTTCCTGCGCCAGTTCTGGGACGAGTTCGAGTACTACATCGTCAACGGTCGTTCGATCGTCGACACGCACGTCGGAGTGGCCGCATGAGCGCCCAACCAGTGAACCCGAACGTGCCGCCGGATCATGTCACCGTCGAAATCGACGGGCAGAGTCTGGTCGTGCCGAAGGGCTCGATGATCATCCAGGCCGCCGACAAGGCAGGCATTCCGATCCCACGCTTCTGCTATCACGAGAAGCTGCCGATCGCCGCCAACTGCCGCATGTGTCTGGTGGATGTCGAAAAGTCGCCCAAGCCGTCGCCCGCCTGCGCCACGCCGGTGATGGATGGCATGAAGATCGCCACGCGTAGCGAAAAGGCGCTGAAGTACCAGCGCAGCGTGATGGAATTTTTGTTGATCAATCACCCGCTGGACTGCCCGATCTGCGATCAGGGCGGCGAGTGCGAGTTGCAGGACGTCTCGCTTGGCTACGGCCGGTCGGTGAGCCGCTTCAACGAGCGCAAGCGCGTGGTGCCGGACGAGGATATCGGTCCGCTGGTCGCCACCGAAATGACCCGCTGCATCCAGTGCACCCGCTGCGTGCGCTTCACTGCAGACATCGCCGGCACCTACGAGCTGGGTGGCATGTACCGCGGTGAAAACCTGCAGATCGGCACCTACGACGGCAAGCCGCTGACCACCGAAATTTCCGGCAACGTCATTGACGTCTGCCCGGTGGGCGCGCTGACCAACAAGGTGTTCCAGTTCCGCGCACGTCCGTGGGAATTGATGGCGCGCGAATCGCTGGGTTACCACGATGCGATGGGCTCGAACCTGTTCCTGCATGTGCGTCGTGGCGAAGTGCTGCGTACCGTGCCGCGCGAGAACGAAGCAGTCAACGAATGCTGGCTGTCCGATCGCGACCGCTATTCGCATCAGGGTCTGTACGCTGAAGACCGCGCGGGCAAGCCGCTGAAGAAGGTCAACGGCGAGTGGACCGAAGTGAGCTGGACCGAAGGTCTGGCCGCTGCGACCCAGATCCTGCGTGACAACGCCGGCGATCAGCTTGGCGTGCTGGTGCATCCGTCCACTTCGAACGAGGAAGGTGCGCTGCTGGCACGTCTGGCCGAAGGCCTCGGCAGCGGCAATCTGGATCACCGGCTGCTCAATCGGGATTTCTCCGACGCTGCGGTTGCCGAAGCCTTTGCAACGCCGTTGGCCGAGATCGAGCAGGCCGATGTGGTGGTGTTGTTCGGCACCAACGTGCGTCACGAGCTGCCGTTGCTGCATGCACGTCTGCGCAAGGCGCACATCCAGAACCGCACGCAGATCCATTCGGTCAACCCGGTCGATTTCGATTTCGCATTCACGCAGGCGAGCCGCGCCGTGGTCGCGCCGTCGCAGCTGGCAAGCGCACTTGACGACGCCGCGCTACGCGATGCGGTCAAGGGTGCAACGCGCGCCGTTATCGTGGTTGGTGCACTGGCTGAAAATCATCCGCAGGCTGCTGCACTGCGTGCTGCTGCACGCGACTTTGCTGCGGCAACGGGCGCTTCGCTGTGCCGTATCCCGCAGGGCGCGAACGCGGTGGGTCTGGTGTCGCAAGGTGTGTTGCCAACCGCGCGTGATGTGGCCGGAATGCTGGCGCAGCCGCGTCAGGCGTACGTGCTGTACGGCATCGAGCCCGGTCTGGATTTTGCCGACGCCGCTGCTGCACGCAGCGCGCTGGCCGGTGCCAAGGTCGTTGCTTTCAGTCAGTTCGCCTGCGCTTCAACGCGCGATGTGGCTGACGTGATCCTGCCGATCGGTGCATTGCCGGAAATCGATGCCTCGTTGACCAATCTCGACGGTCGCGTGCAGACGGCGCGTGCCGCAGGCCGCTTGCCGGTCGAAGCGCGCGAAGGCTGGCGTGTGCTGCGTGCGCTGGGTGGTGAGCTGGGTCTGGCTGGTTTCGAGTTCATCGATCTGGTCGGCTTGCGTGCAGAGATGCAGAACCGCAGCGTGCGTCCGGTGGCCTCGGCACAGCCGCAGGTGGCAAGCGACGGGCTGGAAGTCGCGGCGACTGCTGCGATCTACCGCACCGATGCGGTAGTGCGTCGCGCCGCTGCGCTGCAATCGCATCCGCTCAATATTGCACCGTGCGTGGCGATGCACCCCGAGCAGGCTGCGCAGCTGCAGATCGCCGATGGGCAGATGGTCAAGGTCGGCACCGACGCGGGTAAGGCGACGTTGCCGGTGGTGCTGGACAAGCGTGTTGCACCTGGCACGGTGTGGATCGAATCCGGCCATGGCGCAACCGCGCCGCTTGGTGCCGGTCGCGTAACGGTGGTGGCTGCATGAACGAATTGCTGTTGAACGTGGTCGACCCTCTGCACCAGTGGTTTCTCGGACTGGGCGATGGCGGCATCCTGCTGTGGACCGTGTTGAAGATCCTGTTGATCGCCGTGCCGGTGATCGTCTCGGTGGCCTTCTACGTGGTGTGGGAGCGCAAGCTGATCGGTTGGATGCACGTGCGTCACGGGCCGATGTACGTGGGCATGGGCATCTTCCAGGCCTTCGCCGACGTGTTCAAACTCTTGTTCAAAGAGATCCTGCAGCCCAGCAGTTCGCACAAGGCGATGTTCATCATCGCGCCGCTGTTGACGCTGGCGCCTGCATTCGCGGCGTGGTCGGTGGTGCCGTTCGATGCGCAGCTGGTGCTGTCCAACGCCAACGTCGGTTTGCTGTATTTGCTGGCGATGACCTCGCTGGGCGTGTACGGCATCATCCTCGCGGGCTGGGCTTCCAACTCCAAGTACGCGTTTCTGGGTGCGATGCGCTCGGCCGCGCAGGTGGTCAGCTACGAAATTGCGATGGGGTTTGCGCTGGTCGGCGTCATGATCGCCTCGGGCAGCGTCAATCTGAGCCAGATCGTGTTGGCGCAGGGCGGTAATTCGGGTTTCTTCGACTGGTTCCTGATTCCGCTGTTCCCGTTGTTCATCGTGTACTGGGTCTCCGGTGTTGCCGAAACCAACCGCGCGCCGTTCGACGTGGTGGAAGGCGAATCGGAAATCGTCGCCGGCCACATGGTGGAATACTCGGGCGGTGCGTTCGCGCTGTTCTTCCTGGCCGAATACGCCAACATGATCCTGGTCAGCTTCCTGATCTCGATCTTCTTCCTCGGCGGCTGGCTGAGCCCGATCCAGGGTTGGGTCACTGCGGATATCTCGCCGTGGATCGACTGGGTGTGGAAGGGCGGTTGGCCGTGGCTGCTGATGAAGGTGTTCTTCTTCGCCAGCGCTTACATCTGGTTCCGTGCCAGTTTCCCGCGCTACCGCTACGACCAGATCATGCGTCTGGGTTGGAAGGTGTTCATTCCGCTCACGATCGTGTGGATCGCAGTGACGGCGTTGATGGTGTTTTACGGCGTGATCCAGAAGGGCGTGTAACCGATGAACAAGATCACCCATTACTTCAAGAGCCTGCTGCTGCTCGAACTGCTCGCAGGCTTGTGGCTGACGTTTAAGTACACGTTCAAGCCCAAGTACACCGTGCTGTATCCGATGGAGAAGTTTCCGCAGTCGCCGCGTTTCCGTGGCCTGCATGCGCTGCGTCGCTATCCCAATGGCGAAGAACGCTGCATTGCCTGCAAGCTGTGCGAAGCGGTGTGCCCGGCGCTGGCGATCACTATCGACTCGGCCAAGCGCGAGGACGGCTCGCGCCGTACCACGCGTTACGACATCGACTTGTTCAAGTGCATCTTCTGCGGCTTCTGCGAAGAAAGCTGCCCGGTGGACTCGATCGTCGAGACGCACATCCTCGAGTACCACTTCGAGAAGCGTGGCGAGAATATTGTCAACAAGCCGCAGTTGCTGGCGATCGGAGACCGGCTAGAAGCCGAGATCGCCGAGCGTCGCGCTGCCGATGCCGCCTTCCGTTGAGGTCATGATGGACTGGGTCTCTATTGCTTTTTACGCCTTCTCCGCAGTCGCGGTGGTGTCCGCCGGTGCGGTGATCAGCGTGCGTAACCCGGTGTATGCCGTGTTGTGCCTGATCCTCACCTTCTTCTCGATGGCGTGTATCTGGTTGCTGGTCGGTGCCGAGTTCCTCGGCGTCACGCTGGTGCTGGTCTACGTCGGCGCAGTGATGGTGCTGTTCTTGTTCGTGGTGATGATGCTGGACATCGACACCAGCCGGCTGCGCGAGGGCTGGGTCAAATACATGCCGCTGGGCGTGATCGTTGCGGTGGCGATGCTGGCGCAGATGGTCACCTTGATCGGGGTCAAGGCCCGCACGGCCACGCCGTTCCCGGCCGACAACGCGGCAGCGCAAGCTGCCGACAGTTCTAACCTGACCTGGCTGGCCAAGAGTCTGTACACCGAGTTCCTGCTGCCGTTCGAATTTGCCGCCGTGATTCTGACCGTGGCCGTGGTGGCCGCAGTGATGCTGACCTTGCGCAAGCGCACCGGCATCAAGCTCCAGAACGCCAGCGAGCAATCCCGCGTGAAGGCGGGCGACCGTCTGCGCATCGTCAAGATGGCAGTCGAAAAGCCAGCACAGGTTGCGCCGCGCGTCGATGCGGCCGACGGACAGGAGGCGAAGTCTTGATTACCTTGGGCCACCTGCTTGGACTGGGCGCGGTGCTGTTCTGCATCTCCCTGGCCGGCATCTTCCTCAACCGCAAGAACGTCATCGTGTTGCTGATGTCGATTGAGTTGATGCTGCTGTCGGTCAACGTCAACTTCATTGCGTTTTCGCGCGAGCTGGGCGACCCCGCCGGTCAGTTGTTCGTGTTCTTCATCCTGACCGTTGCCGCCGCGGAGGCCGCTATCGGCCTTGCGATCCTGGTGACTCTGTTCCGCACGCGCCGCACGATCAATGTGGCCGAAGTCGATACGTTGAAGGGCTGACCTGTAGATGGAAATCACTCTCTCCAAGAGTCTGTTGATTGCGGTGGTGCTTGCACCGCTGATCGGCAGCATCATCGCCGGCCTGTTCGGTCGCCAGGTAGGGCGCAAGGGCGCGCAATACGTCACCATCCTCGGCGTGGCGGTCAGCTGCGTGCTGTCGTGCCTGACGCTGCACCAATTGGTGGAGCAGGGCGCCAGCCCGTTCAACCAGAACCTGTACACCTTCTTCGACGTCGGTAATTACTCCGCGCATGTCGGCTTCATGGTCGACCGCCTGACCGCGATGATGATGGTGGTGGTGACTTTCGTGTCGCTGCTGGTGCACATCTACACCATCGGCTACATGGAAGAAGATCCCGGCTACCAGCGCTTCTTCAGCTACATCTCGTTGTTCACCTTTTCCATGCTGACGCTGGTGATGAGCAACAACTTCCTGCAGCTGTTCTTCGGCTGGGAAGCGGTGGGTCTGGTGTCGTACCTGCTGATCGGCTTCTGGTTCAAGCGCCCGACTGCCGTGTTCGCCAACATGAAGGCGTTCCTGGTCAACCGCGTGGGCGACTTCGGCTTCATTCTCGGCATCGCCGGCGTGCTGTTGTGGTTCGGCTCGTTGGATTACTCCACCGTGTTTGCCAACGCGACCACCATGGCCAACGCCAAGGTGCAGTTGTTTGCGGGCCACGAATGGAGTGTGATGACGCTGATCTGCATCTGCCTGTTCATCGGCGCGATGGGCAAGTCGGCGCAGGTGCCGCTGCATGTGTGGCTGCCTGACTCGATGGAAGGCCCGACCCCGATTTCGGCACTGATCCATGCTGCGACCATGGTCACCGCCGGCATCTTCATGGTGGCGCGCATGTCGCCGCTGTTCGAGCTGTCGGAAACCGCGCTCAACTTCATCCTGTTCATCGGTGCGACCACGGCCTTCTTCACCGGCCTGATCGGCATCGTGCAAAACGACATCAAGCGCGTGGTCGCGTACTCGACGCTGTCCCAGCTCGGTTACATGACCGTGGCGCTGGGCGTGTCGGCCTATTCGGCCGCTGTGTTCCACCTGATGACGCATGCCTTCTTCAAGGCGCTGCTGTTCCTGGCGGCGGGTTCGGTCATCATCGGCATGCACCACGAGCAGGACATGCGCAAGATGGGCGGCCTGCGCAAGTACATGAAGGTGACCTACTGGACCAGCGTGATCGGTACGCTGGCACTGGTTGGTACGCCGTTCTTCTCGGGTTTCTACTCGAAGGACACTATCATCGAAGCCGCTGCGCACCACGCGCACGAATCGCATAGCTGGATCGCGACTTACGGCTACTGGTCCGTGCTCGGTGGCGTGCTGGTCACCAGCTTCTACAGCTTCCGTCTGCTGTTCCTGACCTTCCACGGCAAGGAGCGTTTCCGGGATGCCCATGCGCACGATGCGCATGCACATCACGACAGCGCGCACACCGATGCCGAAGCGCTGGTGCATGCCCATGACAGCCACGCGCACGATGCACATGCGCATGACAGCCATAGCCACGACGATCACGGTCATGGGCACCACGGTGTTCACGAGCCGCACGAGTCCAAGTGGGTGGTGACGTTGCCGCTGATCCTGCTGGCGATTCCGTCGGTGGCGATCGGTTTCTTCACCATCGGCCCCATGTTGTTCGGTACCGATTGGCAGGGCCACCACGCGGCGCACGCGCTCAAGGGGCAGGCCGTGTCGTTCTTCACCGGCATCGTCGACTTCTACGACCCGGCGCGCGATACCGTTGGTGCGCTGGCCGAAGAATTCCATGGCCCGGTGGCGTTCGCGTTACACGGCATGATGGCGGCGCCGTTCTTCCTGACGGTCGCTGGTCTATTGCTTGCCGCGTTGTTCTATCTGTGGAAGCCCGACCTTGCCACCAAGTCGCGCAAGGCGTTCGCGCCGATCGTGTGGCTGCTGGAAAACAAATACGGCTTCGACAAGCTGTGGATCAATGGCTTCGCCGGTGGCGGTGTTGTCCTTGGCAAAGCGTCACGCGCAATCGACACCCATGTGGTCGACGGCGTGGTCGTCAATGGTTCTGCCCGACTGATCGACCTGGCTGCAAATCTGCTGCGTCGCACGCAATCCGGTTTCCTCTATCACTACGCCTTCGCAATGATCATCGGTTTGATCGCCTTGTTGGCGGTACTGATGCATTTCTGGCGTTGACCTGTACGGAATAAGAAAACGTGTCGAACTGGCCTTTACTGTCTATCTTGATCTGGCTGCCGATTATCGGTGGCGCCCTGATCCTCGCGTTGCGCAACGCCGAGACTGCCCGCTGGGCGTCCTTGGCGGTGGCGGTGGCGACCTTTGTGCTGAGTCTGCCGCTGTTGGGCTATGACACCGCCAATGACGCGATGCAGTTCATCGAACTGCATGCCTGGATTCCGGCTTACAACATCGGCTACAACCTGGGCGTGGATGGCATCGCGGTCGCGTTGATCGTGCTCACCACATTGGTGACGGTGCTGGCGCTGATCGGCGCCTGGCGCTCGATCGACAAGCGCGTCAATCAGTACGTCGCCGCGTTCCTGATTCTGGAAGGCGTCACCGTCGGTATCTTCGCTGCCACCGACGCGATGCTGTTCTATGTCTTCTTCGAAGCCATGCTGATCCCGATGTTCCTGATCATCGGTGTCTGGGGTGGTCCGCGACGTATCTATGCGGCGATGAAGTTCTTCCTCTACACCTTCCTCGGCTCGGTGCTGATGCTGGTGGGTCTGGTCTACCTGTATCTGAAGGGCGGCAGTTTCCAACTCGCCGACCTGTACGCGCTGCAGCTGACCGCCAAGGAGCAGACCTGGATCTTCTTCGCGTTCTTGATTGCCTTTGCGGTCAAGGTGCCGATGTTCCCGGTGCACACCTGGCTGCCGGATGCGCACGTCGAAGCGCCGACCGCCGGTTCGGTGATCCTGGCTGCGATCGCTCTGAAGATCGGCGGCTACGGTTTCCTGCGCTTCAACCTGCCGATCGTGCCGGACGCCAGTCACGAGTTCGCCTGGTTGGTCATTGCGTTGTCGCTGATCGCGGTGGTCTACGTCGGTCTGGTGGCATTGGTGCAGGAAGACATGAAGAAGCTGGTGGCGTACTCGTCCATCGCGCATATGGGCTTCGTCACCCTGGGTACCTTCATTGCCTTCACGCTGGTGCGTGAGTACGGCAGCACCGACGCTGCGCGTCTCGGCTTGCAAGGCGCGATGGTGCAGATGATTTCGCACGGCTTCGTGTCCGGCGCCATGTTCTCCTGCATCGGGGTGTTGTACGACCGCATGCACACGCGTCGCATCGCCGATTACGGCGGCGTGGTCAATGTGATGCCGTGGTTCGCCACCTTTGCGATGTTGTTCTTCATGGCCAATGCCGGTCTGCCGGGTACCAGCGGTTTCGTCGGCGAGTTCATGGTGATCCTGGCCAGCTTCCAGAAGCATCCGTTGGTTGCCTTCGCTGCCGCCACCACGCTGGTGATCACTGCCGCCTACACGCTGTGGCTCTACAAGCGCGTGTTTTTCGGCGAAGTGGCCAACGCGCATGTGGCCGAGCTGAAGGACATCAATGGCCGTGAGGCCTTCGTGCTGGGGGTGTTCGCTGCTGGCGTGCTGGCCCTGGGCCTGTATCCGAAGCCGCTGACCGATCTGATGGAACCATCGATCGCCAAGCTGGCTACCCAGATTGCCGCGACCAAGCTGTAACTGCTTGCCGTACGTACCGATTTTCAGGATTTGATGATGACCACGCCAACGCTCGCGCCGTTGACCACCGCTGACCTGGCTCCGCTTGTTCCGGAGCTGGTGCTGATCGGCGGCGCCTTCGCACTGCTGATGCTCGACCTGTTTATGAGCCAGCGGAACAAGGTCTGGACCCACTTGTTCTCTATCGCTGTTCTGGCCGTGGTGTTTGCGTTGTTGGCAACCGGCACGGGTGGGCAGGGCGACATTTTCAACGGCATGTTCGTGCGCGATACCGCCGCAGATGTCATGAAGACGGTGATCGTGCTCGTCAGCGGGTTGAGCCTGGTGTATGGCTGGACCTACCTGCGCGAGCGCAATCTCTATCAGGGCGAAATCCCGGTATTGGTGTTGTTCGCCACCGCCGGCATGATGCTGCTGGCCTCGGCCGGCAGTCTGCTGATGGTCTATCTAGGACTGGAACTGCTGGCGCTGTGTTCGTACGCGCTGGTCGCATCCAATCGCGACAACGGCCTGGCCACCGAAGCGGCGATGAAGTATTTCGTGCTGGGTTCGTTGGCGTCGGGTCTGTTGCTATACGGCATGTCGCTGGTCTATGGCGCTACCGGCACCTTGAGCCTGGCGGGCATCCATGACGCGATCGACGGCTCGGGCGAACGCACACTGCTGCTGACCGGTACCATCTTCATGATCGCAGGCGTTGCATTCAAGCTGGGCGCTGCGCCGTTCCATATGTGGCTGCCCGACGTCTATCAGGGCGCACCGGCACCGATCGCGTTGTTTATCAGCTCGGCACCGAAGCTGGCTGCATTCGGCATGGCTTACCGCCTGCTGGAAGTGGGTATGGGTCCGTTGTCGCCGCAGTGGCATCTGCTGATTGGCGGGCTGTCGGCACTGTCATTGGTCATCGGCAACCTGATGGCCATCGCGCAGACCAATCTCAAGCGCATGCTTGCGTATTCGACGGTGTCGCACATCGGCTTCCTGCTGATGGGCGTAGCCGGTGGCGGCGAAGAAGGGTATGCGGCTGCGATGTTCTATGCAGTGAGCTACACCATCATGTCGACCGCTTCGTTCGGCGCGATCATCGCGTTGTCGCGTAATGGCTTTGAAGCGGAGAACATCGACGACTTCAAGGGGCTCAACGCGCGCAATCCGTGGATGGCTGGCCTGGTGCTGTGCATCATGGCCTCGCTCGCGGGCATTCCGCCGTTCCTCGGCTTCTGGACCAAGCTCGCCGTGCTGGGCGCGGCGGTGAAGGGCGACATGCTGTGGCTGGCGCTGGTAGGTGTGCTGTGTGCGGTGATCGGTGCGTACTACTACCTGCGTGTCATCAAGGTCATGTACTTCGACGAACCGGTCGGTGAGCCGTTGCCCGCCAACAATGATCGCGTCCTGGGCACGGTGCTGGGCGTCAACGTACTCGCATTGCTGGCGCTGGGTCTGGCCTGGAGCCCGATCATGGTGTGGTGCCAGCGCGCGTTTGCTGGTCTCGTGTAAGCGGGTAGACGCGCGCGACGCTGACGCAGCGGCGTTTGCTGCAGGTGTATGGCGCGGATCTGAAATAAAGTTGTGATTGGTGTTTCGTTTTTGTTGCATTGCGGTTATCATTCGCCGCGACGTTGGACACTCGCCAAAGTGTCCAACAGATGAAAAACTTAGGGCTTGCAATTGCCGCTCAAGTTCTTCATAATTCCGCTTCTGCTGCGGGGTGGAGCAGTCTGGCAGCTCGTCGGGCTCATAACCCGAAGGTCGCAGGTTCAAATCCTGCCCCCGCTACCAAGTTTGAATTGCTGCTTTAATGCAGTTTGCCTTAAGGCAGCAGTTCATGTTCTTGGATCGCAAAGACGCATGTTCCCGTCTTTGTGCCGACCCTGAGAGGTCGGGCTTTTTTCACGCAAGGGGCCCATCGGGCCCCTTGTTTTTTCCGGAACCGGAAAGTTTGCTGCCGGTTGCCGGGGTTCTACTGGCAATCATTTGATCAGGGCAGTCTGTGAGCGAAAAAGCGACCGAAATCGCGAATCTGCTGAGTCCAACGGTTGAGTCCCTGGGCTTGGAACTGCTGGGCGTGGAATATCTTCCCGCGCCAGGTGGCGCCACGTTGCGCCTTTACATCGATGTGCCGCTGGCCGAACAGCCCGAGCGTGTGATCAACGTCGACGACTGCGAGCGCGTGAGCCGCGAAGTGTCGGCCCAGCTCGACGTCGAAGACCCAGTTAGTGGCAACTACACCCTGGAAGTGTCATCGCCGGGTGTGGACCGTCCCTTGTTCACCCTCGAACAGTTCGCGCGCCATGCCGGCGAGTCCGCAAAGATCGTGTTGAAGCTTGCGCAGGATGGTCGGCGCCGTTTTCAGGGTCAGATCCTGCGTACCGAGTCCGAGGCCGTAGTGTTTTCGGTCGATGGCAAGGACGTCCAGATCGGCTTCGACAACATCGACAAGGCGCGCATCCTGCCGGATTGGGTTGCCTTGGGCCTGGCGCCGCAAAAACCGAATAAGCCCGGCCCGAAAAAACCCGGGCACGACAAGAAGAAACCATCCAACGAGTCGGCGGCTGGCAAGCCGCGCGCGGAGTGACTAAATGAGCAAGGAACTTTTGCTGGTAGTGGATGCGGTGGCCAACGAAAAGGGCGTGCCGCGCGAAGTGATCTTCGATGCGATCGAGGCCGCGTTGGCTTCCGCAGCGAAGAAGCGCTATCCCGACCAGGATGTGCTGGCACGCGTGACCATCGACCACAAGGACGGTAACTACGAAACCTACCGTCGTTGGGAAGTCGTCGCCGACGATGTGGTGATGGAGTCGCCGGATCGCCAGGTGCGTCTGATGGATGCCATCGACGAAGCCGACGGCGTGGATGTGGGCGACTACATCGAAGAACAGATCGAAAATCCGGATTTCGGCCGCATCGCCGCGCAGGCTGCCAAGCAGGTGATCGTGCAGCGTGTGCGCGAAGCCGAGCGTCAGCAGGTTGTGGACGCATGGAAAGATCGCGTCGGCGAGCTGATCACCGGTGTGGTCAAGCGTGCCGAGCGCGGCAATATCTTTGTCGATCTGGGTGGCAATGCCGAAGCCTTCATTCCGAAGGACAAGGGCATTCCGCGCGACGTGCTGCGCCCGGGCGACCGCGTACGCGGCTACCTGGCCGAAGTGCGTTCTGAACCGCGTGGCCCTCAGCTGTTCATCAGCCGCGCTGCGCCGGAATTCATGATCGAGCTGTTCAAGCTCGAAGTACCGGAAGTCGGTCAGGGTCTGGTCGAGATCAAGGCCTGCGCACGTGATCCTGGCGACCGCGCCAAGATTGCGGTGATTGCGCACGACACGCGTACCGATCCGATCGGTGCCTGTATCGGTATGCGCGGCTCGCGCGTGCAGGCAGTGTCCAACGAGCTCAATGGCGAGCGCGTGGACATCGTGTTGTGGAACGAGAACCCGGCCAACTTCGTGATCAACGCGATGGCGCCTGCTGAAGTGCAGTCGATCATCGTCGATGAAGACAAGCACTCGATGGACCTGGCCGTGGCGGAAGACCGCCTGGCGCAGGCGATCGGCAAGGGCGGCCAGAACGTGCGTCTGGCCAGCCGCCTGACCGGTTGGCAGCTCAACGTGATGACTGCCGACCAGGTGGCCGCCAAGTCCGAGGCTGAACAGGCATCGGCGCGCCAGCTGTTTATGGATCGCCTGGAAGTGGACGAAGAAATCTCCGCGATCCTGGTGTCCGAAGGCTTCAACACGGTCGAAGAAATCGCCTACGTGCCGGTCGGCGAATTGCTGGCGGTGGAAGGCTTCGACGAAGACATCGTCGAAGAACTGCGTGCCCGTGCCCGCGATGCGCTGCTCAACGCCGCGCTGGCCGAGGAAGAAGGCCTGGAAGGAACTCAGCCCACCGAGGACCTGCTGGCGCTGGAGGGGATGGACGAGGAAACGGCCTTTGCTCTGGCCGAGCACGGCGTGCGTACCAGCGAGGACTTGTCCGACCTGGCAGCGGACGAGATCGTCGACTTCGGCATCGAGGGCATGACCCAGGAGCGCGCCTCGGCGCTGATCCTGGCGGCCCGCGCCGAGGAGATCGCCCGTTTGGAGCGCGGCGAATGAGCCGGCAATGAACCGCGCCCTGACCCCATCAGGGCTTAGAATCAGCGTTTCCCTTGCTCTGGGCGAGGGGGCGCCAACCAGATCATAGGATCCGAATGTCGCAGCAAACCACCATCCGCAAGCTTGCCGAACTGGTCAACACGCCGGTCGATAAACTGCTGGTTCAACTGGCCGAGGCCGGAATGAAGTTCAGCGGTCCCGACCAGGTCGTGACCAGCACCGAGAAGATGAAACTGCTTGGCTTCCTGCGTCGCACGCATGGCAAGTCCGATGCACCTGCCGAAGCGGCAAGCGAAGCAGCCAAGAAGATCACGCTGAATCGGCGCAAGCTGCAGGAAGTCACGGTCAGCGCCGGTCGCACCAAGACCACGGTCAACGTGGAAGTGCGCCAGAAGCGGACGTACGTCAAATCCGAGAACGAAGTCGGCGGCCGTGCCGTGCCGATGACGCCGGACGAAGAGCGTGCCGACATCCTGGCCAAGCTCGCTGCATCGCGTCAGCGCAATCTCGACGAGCAGCAGGCCCTGGCCGAAAGTGACCGTGTGCGCGATGAAGCGATTCAGCGCAAGCGCGACGAAGAGCAGGCCGCAAAAGACCGTGTAGAAGCCGAGCGCAAGGCTGCCGAGGAAGCCGCTGCGGCTGCCAGTGCGCCGGCCCCGGTTGCCGCTGCGCCGACGCCGTCTTCGGCGCCTGCTGCGCGTGCACCATCTTCGCCGTCTTCGGCACCGCGTCCGGCCCGTCCGGCTGGCGCGTCGCCCGCTTCGCGTCCGGCGACGCCGGCACGTCCGGATGATCGCAATAACGCAGCCAAGCACAAGACGCGCGGTTCGCACGTCATGGTGGCTGGCGTCGAAGACGACGATGCGACCAAGCGCTTTGCT
This sequence comes from Xanthomonas sp. AC360, assembly GCF_979258225.1. Taxonomy (NCBI): domain Bacteria; kingdom Pseudomonadati; phylum Pseudomonadota; class Gammaproteobacteria; order Lysobacterales; family Lysobacteraceae; genus Xanthomonas; species Xanthomonas sp. AC360. The sequence goes on along the minus strand of NZ_OZ409846.1, from coordinate 4,560,199 downwards.
GGTCAGCTGCATCTGTCGGCCGCCGATCGCGCGCGTCGTTCCAATGTGCGTGGCAAGCCGACCGGTCGTCCGGGTTCGTCGTCGTCGCGTCGCGGCAATGATGGCGGTCGTGGCAGCAACCAGAGCAACAGCGGCCCGCACGGGTTCGAGCGTCCGACTGCACCGGTGGTGCGTGAAGTGGCGATCGGCGAGACCATCACCGTGGCCGATCTGGCGCAGAAGCTTGCGCTCAAGGGCGGCGACGTGGTCAAGGCGCTGTTCAAGATGGGCGTCATGGCGACCATTACCCAGAGCATCGATCACGACACCGCTGCACTGGTGACCGAAGAACTCGGCCACAAGGCAGTGCGTGCGGACAATGCCGACTTCGAAGATGCGCTGCTGGCGCATTCCGAAGACGCGCAGGGCGAGACCACCTCGCGTCCGCCGGTCGTGACCATCATGGGTCACGTCGATCACGGCAAGACCTCGCTGCTGGACTACATCCGTCGCACCAAGATCGCTTCCGGCGAAGCTGGCGGCATCACTCAGCATATCGGTGCGTACCACGTCGAAACCGGCCGTGGCGTCATCAGCTTCCTGGATACGCCCGGCCATGCCGCGTTTACCTCGATGCGTGCGCGCGGCGCCAAGATCACCGACATCGTGGTGCTGGTGGTTGCGGCCGACGACGGCGTCATGCCGCAGACCAGGGAAGCAGTGGCGCATGCCAGGGCGGCAGGCGTGCCGTTGATCGTGGCGGTCAACAAGATCGACAAGGCCGGCGCGGATCCGCTGCGGGTCAAGAACGAATTGCTGGCCGAAAACGTGGTTGCCGAAGATTTCGGCGGCGATACCCAGTTCATCGAAGTGTCGGCCAAGGTCGGTACCGGTGTGGATACGCTGCTGGATGCGATTTCGCTGCAGGCCGAAGTGCTGGAACTCAAGGCAGTGGCCGATGGCCGCGCCAGCGGTACCGTGATCGAATCCTCGCTGGACAAGGGCCGTGGCCCGGTCGCAACGGTGCTGGTGCAGCAGGGCGCGCTGAAGCGTGGCGACTACCTGGTGTGCGGCATTCAGTACGGCCGCGTGCGTGCGCTGTTCGACGAAACCGGCCATCAGCCGGCCTCGGCGGGCCCGTCGATTCCGGTGCAGGTGCTCGGCCTGTCCGGCGTGCCGGAAGCTGGCGATGACTTCGTGGTCGTCGACGACGAGCGTCTGGCCAAGGACGTGGCGCAGCAGCGCGAAACCAAGCGCCGCGAATCGCGTCTGGTCGCCTCGGCAACCAACCGCATGGAAGACATCCTGGCCCAGATGGGCAAGGGCGAAGGCCAGCAGGTGTTGAACCTGGTGATCAAAGCCGACGTGCAGGGTTCGGTGGAAGCGCTCAAGCAGTCGCTGGTGGCGTTGTCCAACGACGACATCCGCATCAACGTGATCCATTCCGGCGTGGGCGGCATCACCGAGTCGGATGCGAATTCGGCAGCGGCGTCCAAGGCCACGATGATCGGCTTCAACGTGCGTGCGGATGCGTCGGCACGCAAGATCGTCGAGTCCAATGGCATCGATCTGCGTTACTTCTCGATCATCTATGACGTGATCGATCAGGTGAAGCAGGTGGCGTCCGGTCTGCTCGGCGTGGAAATCCGCGAAGAGATCATCGGTATTGCGCAGGTGCGCGACGTGTTCCGCAGCTCGAAGTTCGGTGCGGTTGCAGGCTGCATGATCATCGAAGGCGTGGTGAAGCGCAGCAAGCCGATCCGCGTGCTCCGCGACAGCGTCGTGGTGTTCGAGGGCGAGCTGGAATCGCTGCGTCGCTTCAAGGAAAACGTCGACGAAGTGCGTAACGGTACCGAGTGCGGTATCGGCGTGAAGGCTTACAACGACGTCAAGCCTGGCGATCAGATCGAGTGCTTCGAGCGTATCGAGGTTGCCCGCACGCTGTAATGGCTGCCGGGGCCTGCGGCCCCGGTCTTCCACACAGGCGATGGTGTACGCAAGTTCTGCAAGGCGAGGGCGGCATGGCCGCCCGCGTTCGTTTTTGGCTTCGGTGCCATCTGGCCCTCCGAATCAACCAGGTCCACGACCATGCCAACCAAATCATTCCATCGCACCGATCGCGTTTCTGCGCAGGTGCGTCGCGACCTCGGCACGATCGTGCACGCGGCCGTGCGCGACCACGGCTTGCCGTCGGTCAGCGTTTCCGATGTCGAAATCAGCCGCGATCTGGCGCACGCCAAGGTATTCGTCACCGCGTTGCAGCAGGAGCGTTCGGCCGAAGCGGTCAAGGGACTCAAGGAAATCGCCGGGCAGCTGCGCACGCAGTTGGCGCGCGCGATGAAGCTGCGTCACGTGCCCGAGCTGCACTTTCACTACGACGACTCGGTCGACCGTGGCGAACGTATCGATAACCTGCTGCGTGACCTGGACGATGTCGGTCCGCAGGCCACGTCCAGCGATGAAGACGCTGAGCAGCGCTAAGCGCTGTGTCGGCGGGGTGAGATTGTCGCGCCCCCTGGATTCCCGCGGACGCGCACAGCGCCCGATTCGAGCACCGATCTTTTGAAACCCCGCATCGTCTATCGCCCGCTGCACGGCATCCTGTTGCTGGATAAACCGGCCGGGCTCAGTTCCAACAACGCATTGCAGGCCGCGCGCCGTCTGTTGCGGGCCGAAAAGGTGGCCACACCGGCAGCCTGGACCCGCTGGCCACCGGCTTGCTGCCGTTGTGCCTGGGCGAGGCGACCAAGATCGCCGGCTTGCTGCTCGGCTCGGCCAAGGCGTACGACGCCGAGGTGGTGCTGGGCGTCACCACCGATACCGACGATGCCGACGGTGAACCGCTGCGCGAGCGTGCGGTGCCTGTGCTGACCGAAGACGCGTTACGCGCAGCCTTGGCGCCGTTGATTGGCCGCATCCAGCAGCAGGCCCCGATCTATTCCGCGTTGAAGCAGGGCGGCGAGCCGCTGTATGCCAAGGCGCGCCGGGGCGAAGTGATCGAGGCGCCGGTACGCGAGGTCGAGGTGCATGCGATCGAGCTGATCAGTTACCACGCGCCGCGTCTGCAGTTGCGCGTGACCTGTGGCTCCGGCACTTACATCCGCAGCCTGGCCCGCGATCTGGGCGAGGCGCTCGGTTGCGGGGCGCATATCGCTTCGTTGCGCCGGCTCTGGGTAGAACCGTTCCGGTCGCCACAGATGATGACCCTGGAGGCGTTGAGCGCGGCATTGGAATCGGGTGCGCGGGCCGACGATCTGCTGCTGCCGATCCAGGCCGGGCTGGCCGATTTTGCGCAGATCACCCTCGACCAGGCCCATGCGACCCGCTTCCGGATGGGGCAGCGGCTGCGCGATCCTGCATTTCCGACCGGCCAGGTCGCGGTATTTGACCCGGATGGAAGCCCGTCAGGCCTTGGCCTTGTTGACGCTGACGGCAGGCTGTCGCCGCAGCGCCTGTTCAATGGACTGAACGGAAGTCCGGGTTGTTAAGATTTAGTCAACTTGTTCCCGGCGCCGTGCAACGGTACAATTTCGCGGCCCCGATCGGGGCACCTCAGCGCCAAGCGCGCTTATCCCTAGCAAACGGCGAGTCCGACGGTGCGTCATGCACGTTTCTGTCGACCACGCATCTATCGAGAAAACATCATGTCTGTTGACACCCAGAAAGTTATTGAAGACAACAAGCGCAGCGCCCAGGACACCGGTTCGCCGGAAGTGCAGGTCGCTCTGCTGACCGCACGCATCGAGCTGCTGAGCGGTCACTTCAAGACCCACAAGAAAGATCACCACAGCCGTCGCGGTCTGCTGCAGATGGTCAACCGTCGCCGCAGCCTGCTCGACTACCTGAAGAAGAAGGACAACGAGCGTTATAAGTCGTTGATCGAGAAGCTCGGCCTGCGCCGCTAATCGAGTCCTACCACCGCGGTGCAGCGATGCGCCGCGGTTTTGTTTTGGTCGTTCGCAAACGCGTCATCGCACCATCAAGTTTATGGGCCGGAGCCTCCCGGCCGCCCGTTCTCGGCATGGGTCGACGACGGTCCAACGAAGACAGTTACACCTAAGGAAAAAACCTCCGTGGCAAAAATCACCAAAACCTTCCAGTACGGCAAGCACACCGTCACCCTGGAGACGGGCGAAGTCGCTCGCCAGGCGAGCGGTGCCGTCATCGTCAAGATGGACGACACCGTACTGCTGGTCACCGCCGTCGCCGCAAAAACCGCGCGCGAAGGGCAGGACTTCTTCCCCCTGACGGTCGATTATCAGGAGAAGTTCTATGCCGGCGGCCGCATCCCGGGCGGCTTCTTCAAGCGCGAAGGACGTGCGACCGAGAAGGAAACGTTGATCTCGCGCCTGATCGACCGTCCGATCCGTCCGCTGTTCCCGGAGGACTACAAGAACGAAGTACAGATCATCGCGACCGTGATGTCGATGAACCCGGACATCGACGGCGACATCGCCGCGCTGATCGGCGCATCGGCTGCACTGTCGCTGGCCGGTACCCCCTTCAACGGCCCGATCGGCGCCGCCAAGGTGGGCTACAAGAACGGTGAGTACATCCTCAACCCGACCATCGCCGAGCTGAAGGATTCGCAGCTGGAGCTGGTGGTTGCCGGTACCGCCAATGCGGTGCTGATGGTCGAGTCGGAAGCCGAGCTGCTGTCCGAAGAAGTGATGCTGGGCGCAGTGACCTTCGGTCATCGCGAACTGCAGAAAGTCATCAACGCGATCAACGAGCTGACCGTGGAAGCCGGCACCAAGCCCAGCACCTGGGTTGCGCCTGCCAAGAACACCGCGCTGATCAACGCGCTGAAGGAAGCCGTCGGCACGCAGCTGGCGAGCGCCTTCCAGGTGCGCGACAAGCTGCAGCGTCGCGACGCCATCTCGGCGATCAAGAAGGACGTGCTGGAGTCGTTGGCCGGCCGCGTCGCCTCCGAGGGCTGGAACACCGCTGAGCTGTCGAAGGAATTCGGCGAGCTGGAATACCACACCATGCGCGACTCGGTGCTCGACACCAAGGTGCGTATCGATGGTCGTGCGCTGGATACCGTGCGTCCGATCGCTGTGCAGGCCGGCGTGTTGCCGCGTACCCACGGCTCGGCGCTGTTCACCCGCGGCGAGACGCAGGCGATCGTGGTCACCACGCTGGGCACTGCCCGCGATGGCCAGGTGATCGATGCGGTCAGCGGCGAGTACAAGGAAAACTTCCTGTTCCATTACAACTTCCCTCCGTATTCGGTGGGCGAGTGCGGTCGGTTCGGTGCGCCGAAGCGTCGCGAAATCGGTCACGGCCGTCTGGCCAAGCGCGGCGTGCTCGCCGTGATGCCGAGCCTGGAAGAATTCCCGTACACCATCCGCGTGGTCTCGGAAATCACCGAGTCCAATGGTTCCTCGTCGATGGCATCGGTCTGCGGCAGCTCGCTGGCGCTGATGGACGCCGGTGTGCCGATCAAGGCGCCGGTCGCGGGTATCGCCATGGGCCTGGTCAAGGAAAACGACCGCTTCGTGGTGCTGTCGGACATCCTGGGTGACGAAGATCACCTGGGCGACATGGACTTCAAGGTGGCCGGTACTGCCGAAGGTGTGTCCGCGCTGCAGATGGACATCAAGATCGAAGGCATCACCGAAGAAATCATGAAGCAGGCATTGCAGCAGGCCAAGGCTGGCCGTCTGCATATCCTCGGCGAGATGGCGCATGCACTGACCACCCCGCGTCTGGAACTGAGCGACTATGCGCCGCGTCTGCTGACCATCAAGATCCACCCGGACAAGATCCGCGAAGTGATCGGCAAGGGTGGTTCGACCATCCAGGCGATCACCAAGGAAACCGGTACGCAGATCGACATCCAGGACGATGGCACGATCATCATTGCCTCGGTCAACGCCATCGCCGCGCAAGCTGCGAAGTCGCGCATCGAGCAGATCACCTCGGACGTGGAGCCGGGCCGCATCTACGAAGGCAAGGTCGCCAAGATCATGGACTTCGGTGCGTTCGTCACCATCCTGCCGGGCAAGGACGGCCTGGTGCACGTCTCGCAGATTTCCAGCGAGCGCGTGGAGAAGGTCGGCGACAAGCTGAAGGAAGGCGATCTGGTCCGCGTCAAGGTGCTGGAAGTGGACAAGCAGGGCCGTATCCGTCTGTCGATCAAGGCAGTGGAAGAAGGCGAGGGCGTTCCGCCGTCGGCCGAGTAATCGCCGCTGGTTGATGCGTCACGAAAAGCGGGCTTCGGCCCGCTTTTTCGTTGTCGATTCGGAATAGCCCATGCCGTGTTCCTTTTCCCTTTGGGAGAAGGTGCCTGAAGGAGCGGATGAGGGGTCGGGCGCAGCCTCATGCAGTTGAGGCATCACCATGTTCGCCCCGTACCCGCCCCCCTCTCGGCGGGAGAATGGCTAGAGCGTGGCGCCACGTGTCTGTTACTTCTCCCCTCGGGAGAAGGTGCCCCGAAGGGGCGGATGAGGATACGTGCGCAGCCCGGTGCAGTTGAGGCGGCACTAGGGCTTCGCCCCACACCTTCACCTCAACCAGCCTGCCGGCGGGAGAGGGGCTTTGAATCTTTTCTCACCCAGGCTGCTGCGTCGGCGCCGGCTGGGTTTCCGGGCGCGGCGGCACCACGCGTGGGAAACCTGGGGGCATCGTCTGCTCGGCAGGCGGTGCGGTGGGCACAGGCAGTGGTTCGGTTGGCGGTGGCGCCAGCATTGCTGCGTCGGGACGCAGCTTCAGCAGTGCCGCCCAGTCGCGTCGGTTGAAGTCGCACAGTTCTTCGTGTGCCGGCGTGCATTCGCTTGCGACGCCAAGGCTGTCTTCATTCTGATCCTGCGCGCTGTCGGACTGCGGCGTCGGCAATACCACACGGCCGGCGCGGTCCAGCGGCATCTTGCGCATCATGACGGTGTTGAACACGTTGCCGCCAATCAGATACAGCATGCGATCGCCACCGACATTGGCGGCCACCACCACATCGCAATGCGATTGCCATGGCATCGGTGCGCTACCGCCCAGCGCGGCCTTCAAACCCGCGTAGCCGAGTGCAACGTTGCGCCCACGCAGCAGGCATAGCAGATCGCCGGGTGCGGGTTTTTCCACCGCAGGGTCGGTGAACTGGTACGGGCCGGTGGCGCCGTCGTTGTACGCGCTGCGGATGTAATCCAGATGGCGTGCGGAGCGATGGAATCCGCTCAGTCTCGCTTGCGTCATCACCCATGAAATGAAGGCGGCCGACCACGGGTTGTCGATCAGGAACGCGCGACAGTCGCTGGCGGTGTAGCGGGTGCCATCCAGTGCGGCGCAGCTCGATGCGCCGGGACGTCCGCCCATCGAGGCAAGCGTGCCGCTATCGCGCCAATAGCCTGCGACGCGTTGCCAGGCCACGACGCCATGGTCGGCGAGATAGCCGGATTCGGCCTCGGTCACGCCCAGGCTGGCAAGGCGGCCTTTGGCGTCGATAAACGGGTGCTGCCATAGGCGATGCTCATTGCAGGCCGTGCGCACGATGGCGATGGCTGCAGGGCTGGTGCCGAAGCGCGGTGGCATATCGCACACTTCCGCAGCCGCAGCGCTGCCACCCAATCCTGCAAGCAGCAGGCACATCCACGGCCAGGGTCTTACGGTCATCGAACATCCTGCACGAAATCAATCGCAGCAGGCTGACAGAGCAGCCTGCGCGCACGCGTGAAATCAGCGCGGGGCCGGGCCGAGTTTGAGCGACAGATCCACCGCCTGCACATGTTTGGTCAGCCCGCCGATGGAAATGCAATCCACGCCGTCCTGCGCAACTGCGCGGATGCCGGCCAGGTCGACGCTGCCGGAGACTTCCAGCGGGATACGCTGATCCACCGGCAACGCGGCGACGATACGCACGGCATCGCGACGCATCGCCGGATCGAAGTCGTCGATGAGGATACGCGTGCAGCCCACCTGCAATGCCTCGCGCAACTGCGCCAGCGTTTCCACCTCGACCACCAGCGGTAGCTGCGGTTGCTGGGCACGTGCGGCCTGCACGGCTGCGCTCAACGAGCCGGCGGCGCGGATGTGATTTTCCTTGAGCATCACCGTGTCGAACAGGCCGATGCGGTGATTGTCGCCGCCGCCGCAGCGCACTGCGTATTTCTGCGCCATGCGCAGGCCCGGCAGCGTCTTGCGCGTGTCCAGGATGCGGGCTCCGGTGCCGGCGACTGCGGCCACATACGCCGCGGTGGTGGTAGCCGTGGCCGAAAGCGTCTGCAGAAAGTTGAGCGAGGTACGTTCGGCACTGACCAGGCTGCGGCTGCGACCTTGCAGGGTGGCCAGCACCGTGCCGGCGCTGACGTGCTGGCCTTCGTGCACGTGCCAGTCGATGCGTACCTGCGGGTCGAGCGCGCGATGCGTGGCATCGAACCAGGGCCGGCCGGCAATCACCGCATCCTGCTTGCACAACAGATACGCACTGTCGGCTTGATCGGGAAGCAATGCCGCAGTTACATCGCCAGTACCGATGTCTTCGGCCAGCGCGCGCGCCACATCGGCGTCGACCAACGCGGCGGGCGGCGCCTCCGGCACGGTGCGCACGGACGAATTCACTTGTCGGGAAAGTCGGTGATCTGGGCGGTGCCGATGGCTTCTTCGGCCAGCAGTACCGGAATGCCGTCGTCGACGCGGAAGATCTGCTTGCGGTCGCGGGTGATCAGGGCCTCGCGCAGCGGCTGGCTTTGCGCGGTACCGTCGGCGCGCTGCAGGTTTCCGGCGGCGATGGCGGTGTTGAGTGCTTCCAGGCCTTTGCCGTCCAGCAGCGAGAGTGGCTGGCGGGTGTCGGGCGAGCACAGCAGGTCGAGCAGTTTGCGATCCATCGAAGTCTTGTCTTGCGTGGAGATTGGCTAGAATACGTCTTTACCGCAGGGCAGGGCCATGACCTCCAACCACTCCGCGCCGCTGGTCGGCATCGTGATGGGCTCCCGTTCGGATTGGGAGACCATGCAACACGCAGCTCAGAAGCTCGATGCGCTGGGCGTGCCGTACGAAGTCAAGGTGGTGTCGGCGCACCGCACGCCCGATGTGCTGTTCACCTACGCCGAGCAGGCGGGCGCGCGTGGGTTGCGCGCCATCATTGCCGGTGCCGGCGGTGCGGCGCACCTGCCGGGCATGCTGGCGGCCAAGACGGCGGTGCCGGTGCTGGGCGTGCCAGTGCAGTCCAAGGCGCTCAACGGCATGGATTCATTGCTGTCGATCGTGCAGATGCCGGCGGGCATCCCAGTGGCCACGTTTGCGATCGGCAATGCCGGCGCTGCCAATGCGGCGTTGTTCGCGGCTGCGATGCTGGCGCCGGAGCAGGCGCAGATCGGCCAGGCACTGGCGCAGTTCCGTGCCAAGCAGACCGATGATGTGATGGCCAGCGACGACCCGCGCCAATGACCACAGTTGGAATTCTGGGAGGCGGCCAGTTGGCGCGCATGCTGGTGCTGGCCGGCGCGCCGCTTGGGCTGCGGTTTGCAGTGTTCGACCCGGCAGCCGATGCCTGCGCAGGGCAGGTGGCGCCGCTGCAGGTGGGCGCGTTCGACGATGCTGCCGCGCTCGCTGCGTTCGCCGCGCAGGTGGATGTGATCACCTTCGATTTCGAGAACGTGCCCGCGGCCAGCGCGCAGCAACTTGCTGCGCAGGTGCCGGTGTTTCCGCGCCCGGATGCCTTGGCGGTGGCGCAAGACCGGTTGAGCGAAAAAACCTTGTTCCGCGAACTGGGTATTCCGGTGCCGGAGTTTGCTGCCATCGACGACCGCGCCGGGCTTGATGCTGCGTTGGCGCGTATCGGTGCGCCGTGCGTCCTCAAGACGCGCCGCTTCGGTTATGACGGCAAGGGCCAGTTCCGCATCAAGACGCTTGCCGATGCCGATGCGGCATGGACTGCGCTGGGTGCACAGGCTGCCAAGGTCGGGCTGATTCTTGAGGCATTCGTGCCATTTCAACGCGAAGTCAGCGTGGTAGCGGTGCGGGGCCGCGATGGCGAATTCCGTGCGTGGCCGCTGACCGAAAACTGGCATGTCGATGGCGTGCTGTCGGCCAGTCTTGCGCCTGCCAATGTGGACGCAACGTTGCAGGAGGTCGCCGAAGCACACGCGCGTGCCATTGCCGACACGCTCGACTACGTGGGCGTGTTCGCCCTGGAGCTGTTCGTGCGCGATGGCACACTGCTCGCCAACGAAATCGCCCCGCGCGTGCACAATTCCGGCCACTGGACCATCGAGGGCGCGGAAACCTCCCAGTTCGAAAATCACCTGCGCGCTGTGCTCGGGTTGCCGTTGGGCAGCACCACGATGCGCGGCCATGCCTGCATGCTCAACTGGTTGGGTGCTATGCCGGACGCTGAGGCATTTCTGGCTGTGCCCGGCGGGCATTGGCACGACTACGGCAAACAGTCGCGCGATGGTCGCAAGGTGGGCCACGCAACGCTGCGTGCCGATACGCCGCAGATGCTGGTACAGGCGCTGGTCGAGGCCGGCATGGCGTTGCAGCGTAATGCGCACGTTGAACCGGTGATTGCGCGCTTGCGCGAAGGCTGAGTGTCAATCGCGACGCAGCAGTGCGGTATCGCGAGGGTTGTGGTGCCGACTGCGTGCGCTTCGATTGAGTGCGCGCAGGTGGGTGCATCGGTGAGCGATCCGTTGCTAACGAGACGCGCCTGCTAGCCCAACCGGCTGGCGACAAAATCCCAGTTGATCAGCTTCCAGAATGCCTCCAGGTACTGCGCACGGTCTTGCTGGTAATCCAGGTAGTACGCGTGTTCCCAGAGGTCGCACGCCAGCAGCGGCGTATCCGGCCCAGTCTGCGGGGTCGACGCATTAGGCGTGGCGACAACGGCCAATGTGCCGTCCGGACGCTGCACCAGCCATACCCAGCCCGAGCCGAAGCTGCTCAAGGCGACGCGATTGAATTCCTGCTTGAAGTGCACGAAATCGCCGAAGGATGTGCCGATGCTGTCGGCCAGCTTGCCGAGCGGCTCGCCGCCGCCGCGTGGCCGCAGGCATTGCCAATAGAAATTGTGGTTCCACACCTGCGCGGCCAGATGAAACAGCGTGCCCTGCGCCTGCGCGATGATCTCTTCCAGCGTCAGCTCGGCAAACTCGCTGCCTTCGATGCGCGTATTGAGCCGTTCGACCTCGCCGCGATGACAGACGCCGTGGTGCGCCTCCAGGGTCGCGGACGAGAGATGCGGCTCCAGAGCGGCGCGGGAGTAGGGCAGTGCAACGTGTTCGATCGGCATGATGGCAATGGCAGCGAAGGGAGTGCGGCGACAGGTCGCGCTGAAGGCTTACAATGCGCGCCTTTGCGGAAGTCTATCCGACCCGGCGGTCGGGCCTGCCGCTCCCAGTCAGGAGAGTCCAATGCCGGTGATGGAACGGATCCAGGCCGAAGTCGAACAACACCCGATCGTGTTGTTCATGAAAGGCACCCCGCAGTTTCCGATGTGCGGGTTTTCCAGTCGCGCAGTGCAGGCGTTGATCGCCGCTGGCGCAGACCAGGTGCGCACTGTCAACGTGCTGGAAGAACCCGAAGTGCGCGCCAATCTGCCGCGCTATTCCAACTGGCCGACCTTCCCGCAGTTGTTCATCCATGGCGAGTTGATCGGCGGGTGCGACATCACGCTGGAACTGTTTGAAGCCGGCGAGCTCAAGCGCATCGTCACCGAAGCGTACCAGCCGTGACTGCAGTGCAGGGCCAGCCTCTCTCGCCATCACTGACCGGGCGGGTCGTGCTGATCACCGGCGCGGCCGGCGGGCTGGGCACTGCTGCCGCACAGGCATGCGCATCCGCAGGGGCGACCGTGGTGCTGCTGGGCCGCAAACTGCGCCCGCTGGAGCGCGTCTACGATGCCGTCGCCACGCTAGGGCCGGAGCCGTTGCTGTATCCGCTCGACCTGGCCGGGGCGGCCCCGGAGGATTACGCAGCATTGGCGCAGCGGCTGCAGTCAGAATTGGGCGGCGTCCACGGCCTGCTGCATTGCGCGGCCGAGTTCGGTGGGCTGACGCCCGCCGAACTTGCGGCACCTGCGGACTTCGCACGCAGCATCCACGTCAACCTCACCGCACGCGCCTGGTTGACCCAGGCGTGCCTGCCGCTTTTGCGGCAGCAGGACGACGCGGCCGTGGTCTTCGTCGTCGACGATGCCGTACGCGTTGGTCAGGCGTACTGGGGTGCATACGGCGCCGCTCAGCACGCACAGCTCGGCGTGATCGCCAGCCTGCATCATGAAACTGCAGCCGGTCCGGTGCGTGTCCATGGCTTGCAACCTGGCCCCATGCGTACTGCGTTGCGCGCGCGCGCCTTTACCCATCAGGAAGACAGTGAGGCGGCCGATCCTGCCCGTTACGCGTCCGCCTGCGTCACCCTGTTGTCCATGGCAGGTGTCCCGCACCGCGGTGCGATCTGGAGCCCTTCCACATGACCATTCTGTCGGCAGCATTGCTGCTGTTCCTGATCCTGGACCCGCTGGGCAACATCCCGGTCTTTCTCAGCGTGCTCAAGCCGTTGCCGCCGAAGCGTCAGCGCTTCGTGCTCGCACGCGAGCTGCTGATCGCGCTGTGTGTGCTGATGGCGTTCTTGTGGGGCGGCAAATACGCGCTGGAACTGATGCATCTACGTCAGGAATCGGTAGCGATCGCCGGCGGCATCGTGCTGTTTTTGATCGGCATCCGCATGATCTTCCCGCGCCCGGAAGGCCTGATGGGCGAGATCCCCGATGGCGAGCCCTTCATTGTGCCGTTGGCCATCCCGCTGGTGGCCGGCCCGTCCGGTATGGCCGCGGTGATGTTGATGGGCAGCAACGAGCCCACGCGTCTTTGGGACTGGAGCCTGGCGCTGATGATCGCCTGGATCGGCGCTTCCACGATCCTGGCCTCGGCCCCGTTGCTGTACAAATTGCTCGGCCACCGTGCACTGACCGCAATCGAGCGGCTGATGGGCATGCTGCTGGTCGCGATTTCGGTGCAGATGTTCCTGGACGGGTTAGGGACGTACTTCAAGCTGCCGGTGTCCATCTAAGGCGATTGTCATATCCGGGAACGACCCGGCCTCGTCGCGTCTTGCGCGCGCGTTTGCGCAGAGTGGGCAAACGGCATTTCTGCCGGCTTTCCGCGCCTGAGAAACTTCCTGTCGAGACGCACGTCTCGCTCCCGCTGCGACCTTGCGCAGTCTGGCCGTTGCGCCGTCACATGCGAAGTTCATGTTGCAGTGCGCGAACTTTGTCACGCCGCCGTCACAATCAGGCCTTAGCGTGTTAATCTGTTGTTAACCGTTGCGGCAGCAACCAGCCGCGCGGCAAGGGACCCCAGATCATCGGCAGCCCACCCCCGGGAACGGTTGGGCTGACTGCGCCTTTTTGTCACTGCCCAACCTGTATCGAGGCTACCGAAATGACCCACCCCCGTTGTCTCCGCATGTCCAAGCTCACCCTTGGTCTCGTTGCCGCACTCGCCGCTGCCCCCGTATTTGCCCAGAGCACCTCCGCCGGCGTCGCTGGCCTGGTTACCAGCAGCGGCGGTCAGCCGGTGCCGAATGCCGAAGTCACGATCACCCACGTCGAATCGGGTACCGTCAGCCGCGCCACCACCGATGCCAGCGGACGCTACAACGCGCGCGGCCTGCGTGTGGGTGGGCCGTACACGATCACCATCACCAAGTCGGGTGAAGGCACCAAGACCGAAGAGGGCGTGTACCTCAACCTCAATCAGGTCAATAGCGTCGACGCTTCCCTGGGCGGTGACGTCACCACGCTGGGTGCTGTGCAGGCCATTGGTGGCGACTACGGCTCGGCTCTGTTCAGTGCCAACAAGATGGGCACCGGCACCAACGTGACCCGTGAGCAGATCGAATCGCTGCCGTCGATCAACCGCAACCTGCAGGACTATGTGCGTCTCGACCCGCGCGTGGCGCAGACCGATAAGGCGCGCAACGAAATCTCGGTGGGTGGCCAGAATCCGCGCTTCAATCTGATCCGCGTTGACGGTATCAGCACCAACGACGCGTTCGGTCTCGAGTCCAACGGACTGCCAACTCCCCGTCAGCCCTTCTCGATGGATGTCATCGACGAAATCTCGGTAGACGTTGCAAACTACGACGTCACCATCACCGGCGCCACGGGCGGCGTAATCAATGCGGTCACCAAATCCGGTACCAACGAATTTCACGGTTCGGTCTACGGCACCTATCGCGAGAACGATTGGTCGGGCAAGAACCAGAACGATATCCGCCCGCAGCTGTTCGATAACGAGACCACCTACGGCCTGACCCTGGGCGGCCCGATCATCAAGGACAAGCTGTTCTTCTTCGCCAACTACGAAAAGTACAAGGGCAAGGGCGTGTTCACCGGAGCCTCTGGCTACGGTCCGACTGGCTCGGGCGAGAGCAATATCGTTCCGATCTCGCAGGCGCAGGTCGATGAAATTATCGACATTTCGCGCAATGTCTACGGATTCGATCCGGGTACTCTGGCACTACCGGCACTGGATTCGGATTCGGAAGAAAAGGGCTTCAAGCTTGACTGGAATATTTCCGACAAGCACCGCGCTTCCTTCCGCTACGGCGAGACCGAGCAGAGCACCGCGAACCTTAACGGGTTTGGCAATCAGGCGCTTTCGCTGAATTCGTATCACTACGTTCGCGATTTCAGTCTCAAAACCTATACCGCTCAGTTGTTCAGCGATTGGACCGATACCTTTTCGACCGAAGCCAAGGTTTCCTATCGCGATTACTCGGCCGCGCGTACGGCTGCTTCGCAATTGCCGGCCGTAGCTGTGCGTATCGGCAACAACACCGTCAACCTGGGCACCGAGCAGAGCACCCAGGCTAACGAACTGCGTACCGAAACGTGGAACGCCTTTTTCGCGGGTACGTTGTTCTTGAACGACCACACCGTCAAGTTCGGCTTTGACTACGAAGACAACGATCTTTTCAATCTGTTTGGGCAGCGTGTCTTTGGTTCTTACACGTTCAACTCGATTTCGGACTACCGCAACAATATTGCCCAGAACTATCGTTACTCGCAGTCCAACAGCGGAAATATCGACGATATCGCTGCGAAGTGGGGAATGCGCAACGTGGGCGTATTTGTGCAGGACACTTGGGCAGTCAATAACAACTTGACGCTAACCTTCGGTCTGCGTTACGACGAGCCGATGGTGAAAAACAGTCCTGCTTACAATGCGACGGCATCCTCGGTGTTCGGTTTCCGCAACGACCAGACCATCGACGGGAATGGCCTGTTCGAGCCGCGTTTTGGTTTCAATTATACGTTTGACAGTGATCGCCCGACTCAGGTGCGTGGTGGCGTAGGCCTCTTCCAGGGCGCAGCGGCAACGGTTTGGTTGTCGAACCCATACTCCAACACCGGCCTGGCCTATACGGATTACAACTTCTCTAGCCCGGCACTGGTACGTGACAATGGCATCCGCTTTACTCCGGATATCAACAATCAGCCGCGGGGCACGACTGTCGCCGGAAGCACGCAATCTGTCGATTTCGTCGATGGCAAGCTGGGGCAGCCCTCAGTGTGGAAGGCGAACCTCGCCTTCGATACGGAATTGCCGTGGAACGGAATCGTTGCATCTGCTGAAGCTGTAGTTACGAAGGTCAACGAAGCCATCTACTATCAGCAGCTGAACCTGGGTGCGGCGAGTGCAGTGGGCCAGGATGGCCGCAACATTTACTGGAACGCGAACGGTCTTCGTCCTTCCAGTTGGAACGTCAACGGCCTGCAGCCAACTGGTGTTTCAGTGGATGCACGCGGCAATCGTGATCGCCGATACAACGATGCGCTGATCGCGCGTCCAACCGACAAGGGCGGCAGCGAGAGTTTTACCGTCGGTCTGAACAAGCCCTTCAACGGTGGTGATTGGTCGTGGGGCCTGTACTACACCTACACCGATGCCGACGAAGTCAGCGGCCTGACCAGTTCGACCTCGGGTTCGCAGCTGGGCAACAACGCCGTTTTCCAGGCCAATGAAAACGTTGCCTCGACCGCCGCGTACGAAGTGAAGAACAGCATCCTCGGTACGTTGAACTGGAAGCATGCGTTCTTCGGCGATTACGAGACCAAGTTGGGCCTGATCTACCAAGGCCGCAATGGTCGCCCGTATAGCTATGCGTTCGACAACGACGCCAATGGCGATGGTCGCTTGAACGACCTGTTGTATATCCCGGCCGGCCGTGGTGATGTGCTGTTCGGTTCCGCTCAAGAAGAACAGGCGTTTTGGAACTACATCGAAGGCAATGAGTATCTGGCCGCCCGTCGTGGTCAGGTTGCAGAACGTAATGGCGCACGGAACTCCTGGATCAACCAGTTCGACCTGCACATCGAGCAGGAGATTCCGGGCTTTTTCAAGGACAACAAGGCCTCTGTCTGGCTTGACGTCATGAACGTGGGCAACCTGCTCAACAAGAAGTGGGGCCGTGTCGAGGAGTATGGCTTCCCGGGTATGCGTGGTGTCGTGGAATACGGCGGTATCGATGCGGCCAGCGGCAAGTACGTATATCGCTTCAATACGCCGGACCAGTCCACTGTGTACGACGACCGCGGCATCTCCCGCTGGGCACTGCAGCTGGGCTTCCGCTACCAGTTCTGATCGCGTTTAGCGTGTAATGTGTTGCGAAAACGGCCGGGTCTTCCCGGCCGTTTTCTTTTGGGCGGGTGAGTACGTTAAAGTCCTTGAGAGACGACAGGAGCAAGCTATGGAACTCAGCAGTACGGCGGCACGGGCGCTGCCGGTGGTGGATGCGCGGATCTACCCGCGTGGTGGCCTGGACGTGTTGTCCAAGGCGGAAGTGGCCCGGTTGCGCGATGCATCCAGCGGCGGCATGCACGAATTGCTGCGCCGTTGCGCGCTTGCGGTGCTGACCAGCGGCAGCGCTTCCGACGACCCGCGCGCCGCGCGCGATCTGTACCCGGATTTCGACATCCAGGTGAACCAGCAGGATCGCGGTATCCGCATCGACCTGAATAATGCGCCGGCAATGGCGTTCGTCGATGGCGAGATCATCCGCGGCGTCGCCGAGCTGCTGTTTGCCGTCGTACGCGATCTGGCCTACATGGCCATCGAGCTGGAAGCGCAGCGCGCCGATCTGGACACCAGCGAGGGCATCACCAACGCAGTGTTCGGCCAGTTGCGCAACGCACGCATCCTTCAGCCGTCCGACCCAAATCTGGTCGTGTGCTGGGGCGGGCATTCCATCTCGCGCGACGAATATCTCTATACCAAGCAGGTGGGCTACGAGCTAGGCCTGCGTGGGCTGGACATCTGCACCGGCTGCGGCCCAGGCGCGATGAAGGGCCCGATGAAGGGCGCCACCATCGCCCACGCCAAACAGCGCAAGCATCACACGCGCTACATCGGCGTAACCGAGCCCGGCATCATCGCGGCCGAATCGCCGAACCCGATCGTCAACCACCTGGTGATCATGCCGGACATCGAGAAGCGCCTCGAGGCCTTCGTCCGTATCGGTCACGGCATTCTGGTGTTTCCGGGCGGCGTCGGCACTGCCGAAGAAATCCTGTATTTGCTCGGCATTCTGCTGCGCGAAGAAAACGCGGACCTACCGTTCCCGCTGATCCTGACTGGGCCGACCATCGCCGCGCCGTACTTCGAACAGATCGACCGCTTCATCCGCCTCACCCTCGGCGATGCGGCAGCTTCGCGCTACGAGATCATCGTCGGCGACCCGGTCGCCGTTGCGCGCCGCATGGCAGAAGGCATCCACGAGGTGCGCGCGCATCGCAAGGACCAGAAGGACTCGTACTACTTCAGCTGGTCGGTGCACATCCCGCTCGAGTACCAGCAGCCCTTCGTCCCCAGCCACGAAGCCATGGCCGCCCTGGACCTGCACCACGGCCGCCCGGCACCCGAACTGGCCGCCGACCTACGCCGTGCTTTCTCAGGCATCGTCGCCGGCAACGTCAAGGAAGACGGCATGCGCCGTATCGAAGAGTTCGGCCCGTTCGAGATCCACGGCGACCCGGACATCATGCAGGCCCTGGACGAACTGCTGCGCGGCTTCGTCGAGCAGCGCCGGATGAAGATCTCGGGGGACTACCGGCCTTGTTATCGGGTGGTGACTTGATCCGCTAGCTGCGGGACTGACGTTCGTCGGTTCGCAGAGCCGCTTGTCGGTAGGGTGCTTGTCTTTACTCTTATGGTCACTCATGCTCCTCAGCACTGACGCTGGGGAGCGTATTGATGTCTTTCTGCCGTGCCCGCGGGTTCACGCTGGTTGAGTTGATGACCACGGTTGCAGTCCTTGCGATCGTCGCCGCTATCGGATACCCGAGTTTTCAAGGCGTCATTCGGTCGAATCGAGCTGTTACCGCAAATAATGAAGTGCTCGGGTTGCTTAACCTCGCCAGGAGCGAGGCATTGCGTTCTGGCCAAAGTGGGGCGATCTGCGGAAGCAGTAATGGCACTGCCTGCGATGGGAACTGGGGCGGAGGCATCCTTGCATGGAGCGATGTCAATGCAAACGGTGCACTGGATGGCGGAGAACCTGTCTTGCGCTACTGGCTTGGTAATTCCAAGCTGGTTGTTCAAGGCCCAAGTAGCGGTCTAGTTGCCTTTGACGGCCGAGGACGCCGAATTTCTGCTGCCGACCAGCAGGTCACTGTGCGCCCGGATCAATGTGGCGGCCAGCAATTGATGCGAACGCTGCTCATCAATGCAGCTGGGCAAGTCAGAAGCAGAAAGGATACCTGTCAATGAGACGGCACGGAACTAGGCGGAAAACATCTGGGTTTACATTGATTGAGGTATTAATAGCGATCATTGTTCTCGCGTTCGGGCTACTTGGTTTTGCACTGTTACAAACGATGAGCGTGCGCTTCGTGCAAAGCGCCAACTATCGAACACAGGCAACTAATCTCGCCTATGACCTTATCGATCAAATGCGCTCAAATCGGTACCAGGCTAGTCAGTACACAGCGGCCAGCTTCGCTGCAGGTTCGGCGACCGCAAGAGGAGCCTGTAGTCGCCCGACTGGCGAGACCGTATCCATCACCCAAAATATTAGTCGCTGGAAATGCCAGGTTACCAAGGCATTGGGAGACACTTCATCGGCAAACGTCGTGGTCGCCAATGGACGGGTTACTGTGTCCATCTCCTGGGGTGATCAGAAATGGGATGCAACTGATCCGGACACATCGACGACATTCGCATTGCAGACAGAGATCTGAATCATGACCGCACGTACCAGGGCGGCGGGTCTGTCGCTTATTGAAATGATGATTGCGCTGGTCATTGGCCTTGTGCTGATGCTTGGGGTAATCCAGGTCTTTTCCGCTTCGAGAACAGCGTTTCAGCTGTCTGAAGGAGCGTCCAGAGCCCAAGAAAATGCACGGTTCGCCCTGGATTTCCTGGCGCGTGACATCCGGATGGCGGGTCACTTCGGTTGCGTCAACGACCAGGCGCATTTTGTTAAAGGCCAGGGCGATCCCCGCGTCAGCTTATCCGCGACAACCGGAAGTGGCAGTCCATTGGATTTCTCTGTATCGATTCAAGGGTATGAAGCGACGGGTACATCGCCGGGAGCGCAGCTGCGACTCGGCGGGACGTTGTCCGCCGCTGCTGGTGTGCCTTCGCAAATTCAAGGGCTCAATCCTGCTCCGTTGCCAGGCAGCGATATTCTTGTACTACGTTTTCTTTCCCCTGAAGGTGTGCCGGTTACTGGACTAGTACGTACAGGCAGCAACTCCATCGCCAGCTTTGATGCAGCGCGTTTGTCACGCTTAACCAGTGGGGGCGTTGGAACACCCACCTTATTCGGCATCGCCGATTGCTCACATGCAGACGTGTTTACTGGGACATCTGCTGCGAGTTCTGTTACGACCAGTTTAGATCTTTCGCGCTATACCGCTCAGCCGACGGGGCAAACAATGCTCTACCGTGCCGAGTCACTGGTGTACTACGTCGGCACTGGAGCATCAGGTGAGCCTGCGCTGCGTCGAGCACGAGCAGCGAGCGATGGCACATACACTCAGAACGAGGAGCTCGTCGAGGGTATTGAAAATATGCAATTGCTATACGGGCTGGATTCCACAGCCAATATCTCAAGTGCTACTCCGCCCGTGGGGAATATAACGTCTCAATTGACGGCATCAGGGTTGGGAGCCAGTGCAGATGCGGCAGGCGCTAACCAGTGGCGACGGGTTGGAGCGGTCCAGGTAGGAATTCTAGCGCGCAGTCCCAATACGGCTAACGCAGTTGCTACGGCTAGTGACGATCCCGTAGGTGTACTGGGAGTCAGCATGCAACCTCCATCTGCATCTGACGGCCGCTACCGAGCCAGTTACGAACTATCCATCGCACTTCGCAATCGCTTGTTTGGCAACTAATCATGAATCGTCAGCATAACCTCGTGAATAAAGTATGTTTGTCCTCGCACAGTCGGCAGAGGGGCGCTGTTCTGTATGTCGCCCTGATTATGTTGATTCTGCTTGCATTGTTGGGTATCTCTGCAATGCAGGTAGCAGGAATGCAAGAAAAGATGGCTTCCAACTACCGTGCTGTTAACCGGGCTTTCCAGCAGGCGGAGGGTGTGGTTCGCAACGGCGAGGCTTCAGTGGAAGCGATTTCTAACCGCACTGCGCTGCCGACTGGCAGTACTGTGACCTCTGCCAGCATAAAGCGCGGATGCGATGATGGTTTCGACCCGGTGCAGTGGGCCCGCGAGCAGACCTCGACTGAAGCCACCAATGTACGCCAGATAGACCAATGTATTGAGGGCGAAGCGAGTATCGGAATGGGTCCGCCGGTAGATTCAGCGTCGCCAATTTTTCAAATCACAGGTGTCTCCGTTGACGATCAGACAAATGCTTCGTCGAAATCCGCCATCGATACCGTGTTCAAGCTTTAAAGGCCACCCATTATGCCATCGCGCAAAGTAAAGCTCATTACCGCTTCCAGCGTACTATGTCTTGCTGGGCTTGGTTTGATATACATGTTGGTTGCTGCGCAAGGTCAGGGTGTGCTTGCGCAGGGGCCTCTCAATAATCAGCTTTCCATCCCGCCCGCGTTCATTATGGCTGTGGACGACTCTGGTTCAATGACATTTCAGACACAGTTTCCCGGTGCTGATGGGCAAGGGTGTTGGAATGCCACCCGGCTAAGTTTCTTTTCAGCGCCGCGCGTCCTCAATACTGTTGGAAGTCTTGATGGATGCAATTATAACCACGTAATCTTTGGTCCCCGTCTGGAGTTGGCTCGACGGGGAATTCCGCCGCTTGATATATATGGGTTTGCGCGTTCTTCTGCCTATAATCCTACTTACTATAATCCCGAGGTCAAGTATGAGCCCTGGATAGGGCCTAATCGTACGGTTTATCAAGATGCAGATACAGGCTCAACCTTGGTTGATCCGCGTAATACCAATCTTAGGGTGAACCTGACCGACGATCTGTTGCTGGATAATTGGTTTGATGCTGGGTACATCCAAAATGGAATGGTGATTCCTGCTGGGGTTAACTTTAAGCGAGTCAATGTTAGCGCTAGAGGTGCTATTTCTTACGGAACACTTCAGCGTTCTGATGGATCGGCGTGGAGTGGTGGTGCAGCGAACGTCGTGATCTCTCATCGGCGCGCTGTGTTTTTCGTGCCTTATACTTCAAATAATGATCCGGTTCCTGTCTTGCCAGGAGAAACCAACGCTTACAACAGCGGTCAACGCGTGCGTGTCGCTAATGCCTGTGGTCAAGGGTGCGACCTTTGGAAGTACACTATCTCCTCCGGCTCAACAGCGGCATTGAAAAATTTTGCGAATTGGTTCTCTTTTTACGGTAATCGAAATAGAGCAATGATCGCTGGCATGACGCGCTCATTTAACGCGGTAGAGCAGAATTTGCGAGTCGGTTATTTCAGGATCAATCAAAACACTAGTTTCGATTCTACTGATGAGCCATTGGCGATGAGGAATATAAGTAATGCAGATGATCGAAATGCTCTTTATGGAGATATGATTGGTCTCACTGCTTCTGGCGGCACTCCGAATCGTGAGGCAGTAAACGCCGCTGCGATCCAGTTCACCCGCTCCGGCGCAGGAGCGCCAGTTCTGCTTGCATGCCAAAAAAATGCCGTCATGCTATTTACTGACGGATTTAGTAATGATATCGACGACAACTTTGCTTCTGTCGACAATGCTGATGGCGATGGTGGAATGGGTATTCCGTTTACTGACGCTCACTCTAATACTATGGCGGATATCGCTGCGCGATATTATAATGATTTCAGCGGTGCATCACCTTTGCGGCCAGATCTACTTGCCGGGCAAGTTCCTATTCCCAGTGAGTGCGCCTCTGCGCCAAGCGTTAGGCTTGACTGTCAGAAGAATCTGCACATCAATTTCTTTGGTGTTACATTAGGTGCAAGAGGTAATCTTTTTGATCCGAACATAGTGAAGGATGCATACACCGACCCGTCAATTTATAATAATTGGCCGGCACGCTCTGACAATAATCCTTCCACTATTGATGATATATGGCATGCGGCCGTAAACACGCGCGGCGAGTACATCAATGCGCGTACCCCTGCCGATATTACGGCCGCGATCGATCGTGTCCTTGCGTCGGTGACTCAGGGTGAATCGCCGTCTGGGACTGCCGCTCAGACCGGTGCGAGAATAGGAAATGGATCGTTCGCTGTCACGCCGGCGTATCGTATTGCGACCGACGGTACCGATTGGTACGGTCGTCTGGAGGGAAATCGGGTAGGTATTGACCCTCAAACCCGGTTGGCCACGACGACGCAGGTTTGGGAGGCGAGCGCTCGTCTTGCGGGAATGGCGCAGAGCTCACGAAATATCGTTGTTAATAAGGTTGGCACTACTTTCGACTTTAACGCCACTAATGTGACGCTCTTCGATCTATGTACTAAGCCTGCCGGGCTCTATCCTGGAATTTCCAAATGCACTGGGCTGGGTTTGACAGCGATCAATGTAACCGCCCAGTCTGCCGTCGCTTATCTCAGGGGAGATCGGGCGAATGAGGTTAAGAATCGTGGTAATTTACGTGATCGGACCTCCTTGCTCGGCGACATCGTTAATTCGTCTCCGGTTATCAGCGCGCCCACCGATGACTATGGCTACCGGGCTCTGCCTGCAGCGTTAGGAACCACTTATAGTAGCTATCTGGCTACAAAAACGGCATCTGGGCGTTATACGGTTTATGTTGGTGCAAATGATGGGATGTTGCACGCATTCGATGCTGGGATGACCGCAGATGGTTCGATTGATGTCAACGGTGGTGCTGAGCGTTTTGCCTACATTCCGGCAACTGCATTGGGACACATGGGGAATCTTCTCTTGGCGTCCGATCCCACTAATAAGACGGTCGAGTATGAGCATCGCTACTATGTAGACGGGCCCGTTGTTGTGGGTGACGCTAATTATGGTGGTAGCTGGAAGACCGTTGCCGTAGGTACTGCAGGGGCGGGTGGGCGCAGTATATTTGCACTGGATGTGACTAACCCCTCAAGCTTTTCGACCTCTAGTAAACTGTGGGAGATCAGTGATCTTGATGTCAGTCTTTCGGCGGCGATCAGAAACAATATAGGTCACGTACTTGGAAAACCTGTCATTGTCCCCGTCAGAAATGCGGCAGGAGCTGTTACGTGGAAGGCAATTTTTGGCAACGGTTACAATAGCCAGAGCGGAAAGGCTGTCCTGTTTGTCGTAGATATCAAAACAGGAGCGCCTGCCATCACGATGATCGAGGCGGCAGAGCCCGGAAACGCTATTGCTGGAAGCAATGGGTTGGGAAACATCGTGGTTGTGGATCGATGGGGCGGGACATCGCAGACTGACGCCGTTCGCGACGGCTATGCAGACACTGTCTACGGCGCTGATCAAAAGGGTGCAATTTGGAAGTTTGATCTCCGTAGTGCAGGAACTTCGATTACCGTGCCGTTTTTCACTACAAGAACTTCGACTGAGAGTGGGCAAACGTATCGTCAACCTATCACCGGCGGGCTTGTTGCGACTGCTGGAGATGCGGGCGGCGTCATGTTGTTCTTCGGGACCGGCAGCTTTTCATTTACTAATGACCCAAGTGATGAATCGATTCAGTCGCTTTATGGAATCAACGATGCATCGAGGGCTGCACCAGTTGCAGCGCTCACCCGAGCGAACTTGCGAGGTAGTACAGTCGTTCAGAACGGTGATCGCACGCTGAATCGTGCAGTAGCACCTACAAATTCGCAGGGCTCGTACGTTGATTTGCCGGCTAAAGAGCGGATGGTGGGTAATCCTTCGATTGCTTCGGGTATCGTGTTTATGCCGACGTATACACCGACTGTGGTCAGTTCCGGTTGTAAGCCAGAAGGCGCCAACTGGCTGTTCGGCTTGGATACGCGTACTGGAGACGGGGCTTTGATGGACGCACGTAAAGGATCTCCTACAGGCGCCAGCTTTGCCTCAAGAACTGCTGCGACGCCGCTGACCACAGGCGGTAATGCGCCAGTCAAGGATGTTGGAGTCTCCGCGATTCCTCGATTGTCCCCGGCTGAGAGTGTTGGTGTGCCTGGCGGGCAGGCCTGCTGGATGGTCGTTACGGCCGCCGGTTCTGGTCCGCTCTATATACCTTACCCATGCGGCAGGCAGTCCTGGAGGCAGGTGCAATGACCACTTTCTTGCAAGCATTTACAGGGCGTGCGGCGTCAGTACGGAAATCGGGGCGAGCTGTTTCCGGTTTCACATTGATCGAATTGATGATAGTCGTCGCGGTAATAGCGATCTTGTCTGCTATTGCGTATCCGAGTTACGCCGAGTACGTCCGTAAGTCCCGACGGGCGCAGGCTAAGGCTGATCTCGTCGAGTATGCGCAGTTAGCGGTGAGGTTCTACACCGTGCGGAATACCTACGTGGACTTTACGCTGCCGACGCAAGTTTCGCCTCGGGAGGGAGGAACAGCTGCGTATCGTCTTGCTCTTCAAACCACTCAGTCGACCTTCTCGATCTCCGCAACCGCACAGGGCAACCAGGCGCAAGACAAGTGTGGCGATCTCGGCATTGATCAAGCTTCAAGAAAATCCAATTCCAAGGGAGCCAAGTCCGATTGTTGGTGACTCGGAAGGTCGGTAGATAAGGGGTTGCATCTTCGGGAAAGTCTGTCTAGAATACGCCTCCCCGCCCGAATAGCTCAGCCGGTTAGAGCACTTGACTGTTAATCAGGGGGTCGTTGGTTCGAGTCCAACTTCGGGCGCCAAGATGTTCAAAAAGCCGCGACATGTCGCGGCTTTTTGTTTGCTTGCTTATCGGCCCGCACAGCTGGCAAGGGTGGTATAGCGCACGGTGCGGGCTCTTCCAGAGTTGTTGACCACGACGTCGGCGAGTCGCCGAGCGTTGCTGCAGAGACTGATGGTGACGTTTGTTCCGCTGCTGCGGCCATTCGGCAGGAAGCGGACGATCGATCGTCCAGCTGTACTGGTGATGTTGATGCCGCCGGTGGCGGAGGTATGCTCCACTCTGATCACGGACGCGGCACTTAGCGGCTGCCCGGCGTGATCTGGATCCTTGAAGAGGATCCATCCGCGGCTCCAGTCGCGATCTGTGTGGCAACGCGTGCCGTCTGCAGACGGGCAAATGCTGACAGGCGCGCTTTGGCTCACGGCGAGGCCTCTGGCCATCGCAAGATGCGCCGTCAGCGAGTGCACGAGCGTGGTTGCTCGCTGCCACTCGATTAGGCTTTTGACGCTGGGTAACCCTATGGCTGTACCGATGCCGATGACCGCCATCACGATCAGCAACTGGACTGCGGTGTACCCTCTCGCGCTCGAATGAGTCACTGCCCGCATCGCACCTCTCCTTAGGGTCGAGCGAGCAGTCTCAACGTTGACCGGCGGCCAGGTAACGCCTGCTTCACTCATGCAGGCGTCAGACTTTTCCTGACACTGACCTCCGATATTTCGTGCAGCCTTCCCCCGAGATTCGCTCCATGACCGACCGTTTTGAGCTCGTATCCCCGTACTCCCCGGCCGGCGACCAGCCGGCGGCCATCGACAAGCTGGTGGCCAACTTCGAGGCTGGCCTGGCCAAGCAGACCCTGCTTGGGGTGACCGGCTCGGGCAAGACCTACACCATCGCCAACGTCGTGCAGCAGGTGCAGAAGCCCACTTTGGTGATGGCGCCGAACAAGACGTTGGCGGCGCAGCTGTATGGCGAGTTCAAGTCGTTCTTCCCGAACAATGCCGTCGAATACTTCGTCAGCTATTACGACTACTACCAGCCCGAAGCCTACGTGCCGTCGTCGGATACCTTCATCGAGAAAGACAGTTCGATCAACGAGCACATCGAGCAGATGCGTCTATCGGCGACGAAGACCTTGCTGTCGCGGCGCGATTCGCTGGTGGTTGCCACGGTATCGGCGATCTATGGCCTGGGCGCGCCGGAGGACTATCTGTCGCTGCGCCTGATCCTGTCGGTGGGCGAACACATCGATCAACGTCAGTTGATCCGCCATCTCACCGATCTGCAGTACACCCGCAACGAATTCGAGCTCACACGCGGCGCGTTCCGCGTGCGTGGCGAGGTGCTGGATGTGTTCCCGGCGGAGTCGGACACCGAAGCCTTGCGCATCGAATTGTTCGACGGCGACATCGAGCAGCTCACTTTGTTCGATCCCTTGACCGGCGAAACCCTGCGCAAGCTGCAGCGTTACACCGTGTATCCCAAGACCCATTACGCCACCACGCGCGAGCGCACGCTCAGTGCGGTCGACACGATCAAGGACGAACTGAAGGAGCGGCTGGAGCAGTTGTATTCGCAGAATAAATTGGTCGAAGCGCAGCGTCTGGCGCAGCGCACCCAGTTCGATCTGGAAATGATGGCCGAAGTGGGCTTCTGCAACGGCATCGAGAACTACTCGCGGCATCTCACCGGCAAGGCGCCAGGCGAGCCGCCGCCGACGCTATTCGACTACTTGCCACCGGATGCGCTACTGGTGATCGATGAGTCGCACGTGACCATTCCGCAGATCGGTGCGATGTACAAGGGCGACCGTTCGCGCAAGGAAACGTTGGTGGAGTTCGGCTTCCGCCTGCCGTCGGCGCTCGACAACCGGCCGTTGCGCTTCGAAGAGTGGGAGGCGCGTTCGCCGCGCAGCATCTATGTGTCCGCGACGCCTGGTCCTTACGAGTTACGCGAGTCTGCCGGCGAAATCACCGAGCTGGTGGTGCGTCCCACGGGGTTGATCGATCCGATCGTGGAGATACGCCCGGTCGGCACGCAGGTCGACGACCTGATGTCCGAAGTTCACGAGCGCATCAAGCTCGGCGATCGCGTGTTGGTCACAACGCTGACCAAGCGCATGGCTGAGAACCTGACCGAGTACCTGAGTGAGCACGGCATTCGCGTGCGCTATCTGCACTCGGATATCGATACGGTCGAGCGCGTGGAGATCATTCGCGATCTGCGTCTGGGCAAGTTCGACGTGCT
The DNA here is from genome assembly GCF_979258225.1 of Xanthomonas sp. AC360. NCBI lineage: Bacteria > Pseudomonadati > Pseudomonadota > Gammaproteobacteria > Lysobacterales > Lysobacteraceae > Xanthomonas > Xanthomonas sp. AC360. The sequence goes on along the minus strand of NZ_OZ409846.1, from coordinate 4,532,800 downwards.
GGTCGGCATCAATCTTCTGCGCGAAGGTCTGGACATGCCGGAAGTGTCATTGGTGGCGATTCTGGATGCGGACAAGGAAGGCTTCCTGCGGTCGACCGGCTCGTTGATCCAGACCATCGGTCGTGCCGCACGCAATCTGCGCGGCAAGGCAATTTTGTATGCCGACAAGATGACGCGCTCGATGAAGGCTGCGATCGACGAGACCGACCGTCGTCGCGAGAAGCAGGTGGAGTACAACCTCGAACACGGCATCACGCCGAAGTCGGTGGCGCGCCCGATCTCCGACATCATGGAGGGCGCGCGCGAGGATGCGGCCGAAAAACGTGCCGGCAAGGGGCGGTCGAAGTCGCGTCAGGTTGCCGAAGAGACGCCCGACTATCGTGCGATGAAGCCTGCGGAAATTGCCGGCAAGCTCAAGAGCCTGGAGCAAAAGATGTATCAGCACGCCAAGGATCTGGAGTTCGAGGCAGCGGCGCAGATTCGCGACCAGATCCAGAAATTGAAGGCGGCAAGCCTGGGGTAGGGCGGAGTGGCACACGAAGCGCAGGGAGGGCTTGTGGTCGGCAAAACCCTGCGCTAGAATGCGCGCCCTGCACAGCGCAATGCTGACGCAGGATTCGGGCGGTTAGCTCAGCGGTAGAGCACTACCTTGACATGGTAGGGGTCACAGGTTCGAACCCTGTACCGCCCACCACTTCAAGTCCAGAAAGCAAGGGCTTGAGTGGGTAAGAGACTGGTAGCAGCAGCTGCCATTGACCTGGACGTGAGCGACTCAGAGGCTGGTGCAGCTCAGGTAGGCCTTCTTCCAAGTCCTAGACATCCAAACCACTTCCTTCTTCGCCTCGTCAAAATACGTCGAATCGAACGCGTGTAACTGTGGGTGTGGCCAGCTGCGTGACGACCTGGCAAGCCCGACATTTCCCGCGCAGGTGCACCGCATGGCGCAACCGTATCGCGATGGTAGGGCGGAAAGCATCTGGTATGAACCATGCCGTTGCCAGTGCGGCGTAATCTTCGCCGAGCGCCCCCATTCGATTGCCGCCGTGCAACCTGCCAGCTCGCGATCTAGCTCGATCGCGTGCCGCGCATGAGGTGGTCGTCCAATGCTGATAGCGCTGAAACGGCCGGCCGACGCTTGTTTGGCCGCAGCCGACCCGGCAGAAAGGTCGAACCAGGTTCGCCAGCTCGGGTCCTGAAGCGAGGCAGGTTGGCTTGTGCGGTCATGCGTGTCGCCGAAACCGCTTTCTCCGTCACACGTCTTGCTTTAGCATCGCCTCCGCGCTGACGGAAAGGAAGGCTGGCGATGGACGAGTATCAGCACACCGTGCTGACCAGGGGTAGGTACCGCATTGTGGCGATTACGCGCGACGAGGTGTATGCACCCGATGCGGTGGTGGCGTATGCGGTCGTGACCGATGCGGGAACGCGAATAACGCCGGATCTTTCTTTGGATCAAGCCAACGTATGGATCGACTCGCTCGTCGAAAGTGAGAGCGGGGGCCGCAAGACGGACCTGATCGACCACAAGCCTGTCGTCCGTCGCTAGAACGCCGTCCAGATACAAGCCTAGGGAGAAGGGCGCATGTCCAAAGCCAAAATAATCGCGATCGCCACTGCGGTGGCGGTGCTCGCCGGATATCTGCTGTCCGGCTATGTGACCCTGCTGCTGCTGCGGCTCGATACAAGCCTGTACAGCTGGGACACCTATTACCGCTACTACAGCGCGTTGGAGTTGCCGCAAGTTGCTGCCTATGCCACCAAGATCAAGATGTCTGGTGTCATCGGCTTCGGTTTTCCGGCACTCGTTTGGATCATCGGCATTGCCCTGATTCTCAAGCCCAAGACGCCCGCGCTGCACGGCGATGCGCGCTTCGCCGGGGCTGCCGATCTTGCCAAGCACGGGCTCTTCAAGCCGAGTGGGAACGGCATCGTCGTCGGCAAATTCAACGGCAAGCTGGTGCGTCTGAGCGGGCAGCAATTCGTGATCCTCGCCGCGCCAACGCGCTCGGGCAAGGGTGTGGGTGTGGTCATCCCGAACCTGCTTGAGTACCAGGAATCGATCGTTGTGCTGGACATCAAGCAGGAAAACTTCGATCTGACCAGCGGCTGGCGTGCCAGCCAGGGGCAAGAGGTCTTTCTGTTTAACCCGTTTGCCGAAGACCGGCGCACGCATCGCTGGAATCCGCTGACTTACGTGTCGAACGATCCCGCGTTTCGCGTCTCGGATCTGATGAGCATTGCCGCCATGCTGTACCCGGATGGATCGGACGACCAAAAATTCTGGGTCAGCCAGGCGCGCAATGCGTTCTTGGCCTTTGCCCTGTACTTGTTCGAGAATCAGGACGAAGAGCTTGCTCTCGGCTTTCCGGGCGGGGCAGGCGCTCCCACGCTGGGTGGAATCTACCGCCTGTCGTCGGGCGACGGTAGCGACCTCAAGAAGTACTTGAAGTCACTGTCAGAGCGCCGGTTCCTCAGCAGCAATGCCAAGTCGGCCTTTTCCAATATGCTGTCCCAGGCGGATGAGACCTTCGCGTCCATCATGGGCACCCTGAAAGAACCGCTCAATGCATGGATCAACCCTGTGCTGGATGCGGCCACCAGCGCCGACGACTTCCTTCTGACGGATCTACGCAAGAAGAAGATGACGATCTACATCGGCATCCAGCCCAACAAGCTGGCCGAAAGCCGTCTGATCATCAATCTGCTCTTCAGTCAGATCATCAACCTCAACACCCGCGAGTTGCCGAAGTCCAACCCAGAACTCAAGTACCAGTGCTTACTGCTCATGGACGAATTCACCTCGATCGGCAAAGTCGACATCATCGCGACGGCGGTCGCCTACATGGCCGGCTACAACATCCGTCTGTTGCCCATCATCCAGAGCATGGCGCAGCTGGATGCGACTTATGGCAAGGACCTGTCGCGCACCATCATCACCAACCACGCCTTGCAGATTCTGTACGCGCCGCGCGAACAGCAGGACGCGAATGACTACTCGGAGATGTTGGGCTATACGACGATTAAGAAGAAAAACATCACCCGGGGCCGGGAGACAACCCGCAGCGTGTCGGAAGAGCGGCGGGCATTGATGTTGCCCCAGGAACTCAAGGCGATGGGCAACGAGAAGGAAGTGTTCCTGTACGAGGGCATCCCGCATCCTGTGAAATGCGAGAAAATAAAGTACTACGAAGATAAGTACTTCACTTCACGACTGCTTGCTAAGACAAAAGTATCAATTCTTGACATAAAAACGTGACATGCGTCACTTATTTATGATAATTTCTCATAAATTAGTGAGCTGCATCACTTTTGGCTTGACTGTTGGTCCGTAAGTAGGCAGATTGCGCGGCAGGGATGGCAATCTGGCGGTAGCTCGATCTGCTGGCTTGTTCAGGAATGGGGTTACATGGAGTGTAAAAATATTTTATGTGTGACGAAACATTCTTGTCCAAATCTTTTACAAGCGTTCGCCTTACTAGCGGGCGATTTGTTATGCCTGAAATACTTGGAAGGTCCTCGGTTTTTAGAGTTGGTCCGCTGAAAGCTAAAAACCTGCCGTCGCAGGCGCGAAAGAAAAATGTTCTATTGGTTATGGAGATTAGGGCGTGAAAAGAGGTCATTCGTTGAAAATCCTATGTCTTATGCTGACCATGCTTGCGCTAGCGTCCTGTGCAACAAAGCCTGCTGCAGATTTCGGCGGGAGATGGAAGCCGGTAAATCGTTTTGCAGAGACTCCGATGGAGTTGCCCCTGCATGCTTCTTACGTCTATCAGGCAACTCCGATGGACGGAACGCTTAAAACAATGTTGGAGCGTTGGGTCAAGGACTCAAACATGACGCTTGCTTACAACATCACTTCTGATTACACGCTTTACGCTGCGGTCGCAAAAATCGAAACAGCTAGCGTAAAGCAAGCGGTGGACGAGCTTAGTGTTGTTTATGCCGCCCAGGGAGTGCACGTTTCAGTTGTTGGAAATCAGATAGTGGTTCAGCCCGTCTCTCAGTCAGCTGGATGATGCCTCAGTTCTAGTCTCTGCGCTAATAAAATACGCAGCATTTTTGCAAAATAGGTGGAAGCGGATTACTTATGTTCCGTAAGAAAGAACCCAGTCATCAAGTTGATCAAGTGGTTGCTAAAGCGGTCAACTATGAGTTGACAATTGCAGATCTTGCGCAACGTAGCCAACGACGTGCCTGGATGGTGGCAACCACTTCGTTAGCGGTATCTGTCATGTTGGCAGGTGGTTATTACTACATGCTGCCGCTTAAGGAAAAAGTTCCTTATCTCGTGATAGCTGATGCTTCCACCGGAACTGCCACCGTTGCTCGCCTCCAAGGTGACTTCTACAACCAGCAGATCACCTCTAGTGAGGCGATAAATCGTAGTAACGTTGCGCAGTATGTGACTGCTCGCGAGTCCTACGATTCAGAGATTATGACACTGCGGGATTGGAATCTCGTTTTTATCATGTCTACTGCACAAGTGGGTGCTGGACATAAGCAGCTGTATATGGAAAATAACCCGGATAACCCTTTTCTGAAGTACGGAAAAGCAAAGTCGATTCGCGTTAAAATCTTAAGCATCACTCCCTTGGGGCAGCGAGCTTCCGGCGGATTTAGAGGGGCTGCTGTCAGAATACAGCGAAACCTGTATGAAAAAACTACTGGTATCTCGACTTTTATTGACAATAAGTTGATTACCTTGGCCTTTGACTACAATGATAATTTAAAGTTAGATGAGCAAGATCGGTTGCAGAATCCCTTGGGATTTCAAGTGACCGAATATCGCGTCGACAATGATTATGATAAGGCTCCGGCGGACGTAGGTGCGCCTGCCAATGGCCCGAGTGTGTCGGTTGTTGGCGTCCAGCCTCAGGTTATTGCAAACCCGAATTCAGACCTAGCTGCTCCCGCGATTGGCGTTGCAGTACCCACAACGACAGAGCCTGACGCGGCGAGATCGGCCGAAGGGATTTCGATTGGAACTGACGGAGCAAGAGGTCAATGAAGTATAGGAATAAATTGATAGTGTGGTTCTTGGCCGCGATAGCAGCAGTCGGATCAGCAGTTAGCGTTCATGCGCAAGCTGTTGACTATTACGACTATAAGGCTGATCAGATCTATCCGATCCGCGCTGGTTTAGGGATTACAACACAGATCGAACTGAATCCTAACGAGAAAATTCTCGACTACAGCACTGGATTCAGTAGTGGCTGGGAACTGACTCGTCGAGATAATGTTTTTTATCTAAAGCCGAAGAACGTCGATGTTGATACCAACATGATGGTCAGAACCGAAACGCACTCATATATCTTTGAACTCAAGGTTGTTGCTACTGACTGGCGTGAGCTCGAGCAGGCGCGTCGCGCCGGCGTTCAGTACAAGGTGGTTTTCAACTATCCTAGCGACTCGCAGTTCTCTGTCGCAAAGGACACAGCTGAAGGAGATGCGAAGCCTTTACTAAGTACCGAGCTATCCAAAGATAGGCAGTATTATTTCGATTATTCCTACGCTACGCGTAGTCGGCTGGGGTGGCTTGTACCAGTTAGCGCATACGATGATGGCCGATTTACGTACTTGAAGCTGACTGACTCAAGCAAGTTTCAGACAGGAAACTTCCCGGCAGTGTTCGGTCGTGAAAAAGAGCACGGCGAAGATTTTGTAGTTAATACCACAGTTGAAGGGAATGTATTGATTGTCCATGGGACATATCCCTATCTGGTTATCAGACATGGAAGTAATGTCATCGGTCTTCGGAGGAACGTAAAGAAATGAGCCAAAATAATCCTCCCGAGAATAATGAGGGTCGCCAGGATAATAGCGATAACGACCGCTCACAGTCTCCAAGCAGCGGCCAAGATCCTAATAATCCCTATTTTGCTCGCACTCAAGCGCAGCCGTTGCCAAACCTGGATGCTTCAGCTCCTGAACTTCGTTCGGTGGAAGATCAGCGCCTCAATAGAAAAGCGCTATTTTTCCTTGGTGCGATCGTGCTTGTTTTGCTTGTGCTCGCTTTTTTCCTTTATAAGAGCGCTACCAACCGAAATGCCGCGGAAGCAAAAAAAGAGCCTACGGCGACTATAACCGCTCCTAGTCTTCCCAAAATGGGGAACGCCCCGGCGCAGGTTGAAGTTCAGCAAGACGTTCCCCCCATTTCGCTTGCGACGCCCCCCCTTCCTCCCCCGCAAACTTCAGATTATCCGCAGCCGGTTTATGCACCGAGCAATAGTCCTGCTGGTCCAACATTGGCTGAGCGACGGATGGCATCCGCTGGAGGTAGTGGCGCTACCGGTTCTGGCGGCGGCAGCCCGATGAGTGCCGAAGAGTATTCCAATTCGATCTTGGCCGGTCTTAATCCTGCAAGCGAGGGAGGGGCGTCTGGCTCGGAGGAAGGTAGCGAGGCTGACAAGCAAAAGGTAACAAGCGCACAGTTCATTCGACATCCAGATGCATTGCTCGTCCGTGGAACTTATTTGCGATGCATTCTGGAAACTCGGGTGATCACCGACATCCCCGGTTTTACGTCGTGCCTTATCACTGAGCCGGTTTATTCAATAAACGGGCGGACGTTGTTGCTACCAAAAGGCTCAAAAATTTACGGGAGCTATAGCGGCGGTCCGACCGGACGACGTGTTTCCGTAATCTGGGATCGTATTACTACGCCGACAGGGATCGATGTGTCTATGTCAAGCCCTGGTATAGACGGCTTGGGTGGTGCTGGACATCCTGGGCAGTACGATGCGCACTGGGGCCAACGCTTGTCTTCGGCTTTGATGATTAGTTTGTTGGCAGATGCTTTTAAATATGCTGCTGCTGAGTACGGTCCCGAACAGACGACAGTTTCCCAGACGGGTGTTGAAGTTCAGTCGCCTTATGAAAGCGCTACTGCTAGAACGATGGAGCGTATTGCGAATGATGCGGCAACAGAAAGTATGAGGCGGCCAGCAACTGTCACTATTAATCAAGGTTCGCTGGTTAGTGTGTATGTTGCCAAAGATGTCGATTTTACAAACGTACTGCCAAGAAGGTAACGAGAACGCACGTGGACGTAGAAGTTTCGCCCGTCTCAAAAGCATCTAGTGAATTTCTTGAGTACCAGTACAGCGTGCTTGGTATTCAGGGATACATGCTGTCGTCAGAAGTAACTGAGATCTGCATAAATCGCCCTGGGGAAGTGTATTTGGAGACCCGTGGTGGTTGGGAGCGAGTAGAGGTGCCTGGCTTGACTTTTGAGCGCGCGCGTCAATTCTGTACAGCGGTGGTAAATGAAAGTAATACGGGTCAGCGCATCACCGACGCTGACCCGGTTGTTTCGTTAACTTTTCCAACTGGGCAGCGAGCGCAATTTGTCGTTCCTCCCGCATGTGACGCCGGTAAAGTCTCGATTACGATTCGTCTACCCTCTAAACACACTAAAACGCTTTCCCAGTACCAAGAGGATGGTTTCTTCGATCAGATATTGGAGCACAGCGGGGAGATCGGCGAGCATGATAAAGAACTCCTGATGCTTCGCCAATGCCGACAGTACGCAGAGTTTTTCAGGCAGGCTGTTCTCTATAAAAAGAATATTGTTGTGTCCGGAGCCACCGGTAGCGGTAAGACGACGTTTATGAAGTCCTTGGTCAACCATATTCCGGGGACTGAGCGTCTTGTGACGATCGAGGACGCACGTGAACTTTTTATTTCGCAGCCCAATGTTGTCCATCTCCTTTATTCAAAGGGCGGGCAAAGTGCAAGTAACGTCACGGCCAAGAGTTGTATGGAAGCTTGCTTACGTATGAAGCCCGATCGAATCATCCTGGCTGAGCTGCGTGGCGATGAGGCGTTCTATTTCATACGAAACTGTGCGTCTGGACATCCCGGGTCGATTACGAGTTGCCATGCAGGTAGCCCAGAGCAAACGTGGGATCAATTGGCATTGATGGTAAAAGCGTCTGTCGAGGGGTCTGGCTTGGAGTTTAATGTGATTAAGCGGTTGCTGATGATGACTATCGATATCGTAGTCCACATTAAGGCGCACGAAGGTCGTAGATACATCACCGGTATTGATTTTAATCCGGAGAGGAGCTTTCAATCATGATGAGGAAAAGGAACACGCTTTTTCCAGTCCTGGGTGAAATCACCTTGAGTATTTCTTTGCTCGAATCCACAGTCCGCTTAAATGTTGGCGACGAGAGAGGAGTATAGCGTGCTTCCTGGAATCGAAATGATGGCATGTGGAGAAATGGCTGCTCCGCTTTCGGTGATGCAGCACGTCGTCCACGTCGAGTCTTCTCATAATCCCTATGCTATTGGGGTTGTGGGGGGAAGACTTGTACGGCAGCCAAAGAATTTGGGCGAAGCACTATCCACTGTTCAGATGCTCCAGGAGAAAGGCTACAACTTTTCGCTTGGACTTGCTCAAGTAAATCGCTACAACCTATCGAAATATGGTTTGCAGTCTTATGAGCAAGCATTCCAGCAGTGCCCGAACTTGAAAGCCGGCTCCGCTATCCTTTCTGAATGCTATCAGCGCTCTGGAAAAGATTGGGGAAAGGCATTGAGTTGCTACTACTCAGGGAATTTTGTGACTGGTTTTCGGCATGGCTATGTGCAAAAGGTGTTCAATTCGATGGCACAAGCCAGTACGACGTCGGGTGCGGCTCCTATCCCGCTGATCGGCCAATTTCAGGGTCAAGTCCGGCAGCCGGTGAAATCAGTCAAAGCATCCCTCCAGTCGTTGCCGGATCGTGTGTTGTCGCGTGTGATAGATGACCGTTTACAGAGCGCTACCTCAGTACCGGAGCAAGATGTGGCTCAAGTATTTCCTCAAAATGCCGCTGGCATAGAGGCTGGGTTGAAGCGCGCAGACCAGGGCAGGGCAGTGGGCTCCTTCCCCCAGGCCCAGCGAAGTGCGGGGGGGGCACGCAAATGGCGGGTTCAAGGCCTGCAAACGCGTCACGATTGCCAAATGGCTCTCAAGCACCTCCAAGCCTTTCGGGCGACGGAGAAGTTGCCGTATTGATGAGTTCACAGGTACCGGTGATACTAGGTACCCTTCCAAAGCAAGCGGCCGCTGGCAGCGCTGCTGTTGTACCACCCCCTTCACAGCAGCAAAGTGTGAAAATAGGGGACGCGGCATTCGTTTTCTAGCCTCCGGCATGGCCGATCCGGTAGGTGCAGCACCATGTTGGGCCTTAACAAGGAGATTTACAATGAAACATGCCAAATTCACTTCCCCCGAAATCCAGCAAACCGCGAAGACCGTTGTTAAGTCGGCAATATTTGTTGCAGCCTTGTCTGCATCGTCAGCGTTCGCGCAAAACTTTGGTGGTACCGACACAAAGACCTGTGATTTTTTTACCAGTATCACCGGGATTCTCAACATCGCTTCGATCGCAGTGGTCACTATCGCCGTGATTTTTGCAGGTTATCAAATTGCCTTTGCACATAAGCGGATTGGCGATGTGGCGCCCATTTTGATCGGTGGTGTTCTGATTGGAGCAGCTGGCCAGATTGCTCGTATGCTGCTGGGTACTGGAGCTGGTGGCTCCTGCGGAGCGGTGAACGCATTTGTCACCCATAGCATGCCTTTCCTGACTGCTTGATATGAAGAAAAACGTCGTCTTCCGCGGTTGCACCAGGCCCGCAATGTTCTTGGGTGTGCCTTATGTTCCGTTTTTTATCGGTGCGGGCGGAACGCTTGTTTTCTCCATGTATACCAATTTGTTATACCTTTTTCTGATTCCTGTCATCATTTTCATAATGCGTCAAATGGCGCGGCGTGATGAGATGATTTTCCGCTTGTTGGGGTTACGCTGGCAGTTCAAATTCAGAGTGAGGAATGTTCGCGCCAACTCAGGGAAATGGATTTTTACACCCAATAGTTATCGGAAAAGTCCGCCACCGTGAAATCGGTGGGCTTTTGATAGTCTGGGGGTCGGCGTCGTTAGGCGCCGACTTCCTTGTGTTTTCAGTGTTACCCACAGGGGCTAGGTCAAGCTGATGTTCAACCCAGATACTTCCATAAGCGAATTCATTCCTTTCTCGTCTCATGTTGCGCCCAATGTAGTCAAGACGACTGGGGGCGACTACTTGCTGACATGGCACTTGGAAGGTTTGCCGTTTGTTGGTCGTGATGAATGGGAACTTGAACACCGGCATAATACCTTTAATAGATTGCTTCAGACCTTGCGAGCGCCAGATTTTGTGAATGTTGCTTTCTGGGTGCATGACGTGCGGCGCAGAAGAAAGCTTACTCAGAAAGGTAGTTACAGTAATTTATTTAACAGGCAGTTGTCTGAAAAATACTTTGAAATGTTGTCGTCTCAGCGGCTTATGCAAAACGAGCTCTATTTGACGATGCTTTACCGGCCAATGGTTGCCGGCAAGCGATTTGCAGAAAAATCTAAGGACATCAAGCGGTTGCAGGCCGCGCAAGAACAGGCTGTGGCGAAGCTGATCGAGCTCGCCGGCAACGTTGAGGCGGTCATCCGGGACTATGCTCCCTATCGCCTCGGTATCTATGAAGCAAAAAATGGGGTGGTCTTTTCAGAGACGTTAGAGTTCTTTGCTTATCTTATCAACCGAATTGATGAGCCGGTCCCAGTTTTAACTGCGCCAGTCAATGAATATTTGCCTGTTAGTCGGCATATGTTTTCCTCCAAAAGCGGTGATTACGTAATCAATACTCCTAATGGCGTAAACCATTTTGGCGCGCTTTTGAATGTCAAAGAGTATGCTGAGGGGACATATCCAGGAATTTTGAATGGATTGAAATACTTGGATTTTGAGTATGTGATTACGCATTCTTTTAGTCCTATCGGGCGTCAGGATGCTCTGCGCGTATTGGATCGTACAAAGGGAATGATGATCTCGTCCGGAGACAAAGCGGTTAGCCAGATCATAGAGCTGGATATGGCGATGGACCAGATTGCCTCCGGTAATTTCGTACTTGGTGAGTACCATTTCACGATGGCTGTTTATGCGGACAGTCAGGAAACCTTGACGCAAAATATCGCTTCTACGCGCGCGGAATTGTCAAACGGGGGGTTTGTGTCTGCTAAGGAAGACCTTGCAGTCGCATCGTCGTTTTATTCGCAGCTGCCGGGTAACTGGCGGTATCGCACACGCATCGCCAGTGTCAGTTCATTGAATTTTCTCGGTTTGTCGCCGCTCCATAATTTTGCGACGGGCAAGAGAAGTAACAATCCTTGGGGTGATTGTGTTACTACACTCCAGACCACGAATGGTCAGCCTTACTTCTTCAACTTTCATGCGACTCACCCGGGTGAAAATTCATTTGGAGAGAAAGCGATCGCCAATACAATGGTGATTGGTAAGTCTGGTACGGGTAAGACAGCACTTATCAACTTTTTGTTGAGTCAAGTGCAAAAGTATGAACCTGCGCCGACAATTTTCTTCTTTGACAAAGATCGTGGTGCCGAAATTTTCGTGCGCGCCTGCGGTGGCAATTATCTTGCGCTTGATAATGGGATGCCTACCGGTTTCAATCCATTCCAGTGCGAAAGAAATGAAAGTAATGTGCAGTTTTTAGCGGATTTGATTAAAGTGCTGGCAGGTAAGCGCGAATACAGTTCGAGAGAAGAAGAGGACATCTTCCGAGCGGTTGAAAATATGCTCGATACACCAATGCATCTGCGCAGCATGACTAACTTCCAGAAAAGCTTACCCAATATGGGTGATGACGGCTTGTTCGCACGTATGCGTCGATGGACCTCCGGTAACTCTCTTGGATGGGTGTTTGACAATCCCGTCGATACTATCGATTTGTCTCGCGCTAATATCATTGGTTTCGACTATACGGACGTCATCGATAATCCTGAAGTGCGTGTGCCAGTGATTAATTATCTGCTCCACAAGTTGGAGACTCTGATTGATGGTCGTCCGCTGATCTACGTCATGGATGAATTCTGGAAAATCCTTGATGGCGGCGGTGCCTTGAAAGACTTTGCGAAAAACAAGCAAAAAACCATTCGTAAACAGAATGGTCTAGGCATTTTCGCGACCCAGAGCCCAGAAGACGCCTTGAAGAGCGACATCTCGGCTGCGTTGATCGAGCAAACAGCGACGTTGATTCTTCTGCCTAATCCCAACGCGGATCGTGATGACTACATCAATGGATTGAAGTTAAGCGAGGCGGAGTATCAGGTTGTAATTGGATTAGACGAGCGCTCACGGTGTTTCCTTGTCAAACAAGGACACGCTTCCAGCGTTTGCCAGCTCAATCTACGAGGCATGGACGATGCATTAGCAGTGATTTCAGCCTCGACCGACAATATTGAAATCATGCATGCCTCAGTCAATGATGCGGCTGCTCGGCTACACGTCAACGCAAATGATGTACCGCCAAACGAGTGGCTGCCGGCTTTTTACAGGGATAGGAAGGGCTCCGGCAAAGGGAAAGTAGTAGTTTAGATAAGCGGTTGATTGTTTGATGCTTGATTCGGTAGCTGTTGTCGCAACTATGAATAATAGGAGAGTTTCCATGAGTCGTCAGTTGAAAGTTGGATTTCCAAAATTAAAAGCCCGGATCTTGGCGGTTTCTTTGTATGCCAGCCTTGGTTTGACCTTGGTGCCGCTTAATGCAGGAGCTACTGGCGTTCCGGTTATTGACGTGGCTGCGATTGGAGAATCTATCAGAAATATGCTTGCCACAGTGCAGCAGTGGGGCACTGAATACACTCAGTACACTGCTCAGTTTGACCTTCTTCAGAAGAACCTCGTTCAGTTGCAGTCGATGATTAGTACTTTTGGATTGCCAAGTGGCGTCAAACTTGAGCCGGTATCGGCCAACTTTGGATTTGAGCGTTGCGGTGGTGGCATCAGCTTTAGCTTATCGTCCATCACAAGCATGCTTAGTAGCTCTACCGGGTTTGCGAATAGTAATCCACGCGAGCAGCAAAAGCAGCTCTGCGTAGCGATTCAGTATATGAAGAATCAGCGTTACAACTACGTTGTCGGTTTTCTAGCTGAAACTATGCCGACTATGGATCAGAGTTTGAATAAATTGATGTCTTTGCGCAATTTCAGTGTAAAGCCTGGCGATCTGAATTCTTCAATGTATTCTTTAAATGATACCAATGCGCGCATGACCAAGACTTTTGAGCAGGTGAATAATCAAGTCAAGGGGTATGATACGTATATCGCCGCGTTAGAAGATAATCAGCGCGCCCTGACGCAAGATATGCTGCGTGGTAAACAGAGTATATTGGGGACAGTTGTGAAAACTGCTGCTCTCGCTAAAGCGCTGGAAGACTAGTGAGTGGAGTTGTCGAAATGTTCGTCGTTGCCCGAATCGTTGATTGAGGTGTTGTAATGACAAATGGAATTTCAAATTTTGGGCAATGGATGAATCACCTGATTGTTCAGGCATTTAGTCCATATCCGGCCGTCTCTTCGGTCGGAGACTTCGTGTTCTATCGCCAGATCATGAGCTATCTGACGAATAGAATCTCAGAGTTTGAGGCCGATCTGCTGGGACGGTTTACGCTCTGGGTCTCAGGCGTCGCGATGATCGTGCTGACGATCTGGGTGATGATTCAGGGCTTCAACATGATCACCGGGCGTAGCCGTGAATCGATGGCCGCATTCATCGTGACGATGTGTAAAAGCGCATTGATCGTCACAATAGCGGCATCGATCGGGATGTCGAGTCCTTTCATTCAGAAATTCGTTAATGACGATGTAAAAAAAGAAATTGCGTATGCGATCACGGGCGAAAACAAGACGCCAGAAGATCAGGTAGACGAGAGCTTGGGATGGATGCAGGTCGCCTTGTCTAGCATTGACGTTCTTGATGTCGTGCAAGATCCGACGCTGGATTCACAGAAGTCCCGAGCGATGTGGATGGTTGGCGTTGGCACTGGCGGCCCTGCAGTTGTTGCAGGCTCTATGATGCTGCTCTACCGCATCGCGATGGCACTGTTCGTTGGCTTTGGGCCTCTGTTCATTCTGTGTCTGCTATTTGAGCAGACGAAATCACTATTCCAACGCTGGTTGTTCTATGGAATCGGTACCTTCTTCTCTATGTCCGTGCTGGCAGTCATGACATCCATTGCTTTGGACATGGTCACCAAAGTGTCCATGGCCTTCTGGGGATCTTCGCTACTAGGGTCGGTGCTCGGTCAAGATTTCACCTCCGGTATCAGTAGCCAGGCTCTGCAACAGGGGGGTATGGGGCTCATCCTCACCACTCTGATCCTGACGGCGCCACCCATGGCTGCGATGTTCTTCCAGGGCACATTAGGTGCGTTCACTCCATATGCTGCCATGGGTGCTGCTACTGGAGCTTCCGGAGCAGCGAGTCGGCCAGGACCGCAGGGGCAGCCGCCTGGATCATACGGATACTCTCCGTCTCAACCATCTGATGTAGGTAGAGAAGAATCTAACGGTACTCGGGTCAGTGTTCCTAGAATGAACACCACGTCATCGGGTGAAATGCTAGCGGGTTCAAAGGGAGCTCATCAAGACCGGGGAGCTGTTTGATATGAGTTCGGGCTGGCGGATCCGTTTCATAGGAGATGTTATGAAAAATTTGAATTTATTTATTTTAGTAGTGTTTATTTCTGTCATTTTTGTTCCATCCGCTTCGGGACAAACTGCCTGCCCAATTGGTACTGCAGCAGGCTCCGCTTTATGCGGTCCATCGCCAAGTGCGGGAGGAGGAAGCGTCGAAGAAAATCCTCCTCCTCGCGCCGTGCCAAATGGTGAATGGGAGTCCAGATGGGGTTCAATATCTGTCGATGGGTCTACAGGAAGTGTTGGCACTTCTAATAATCTCGGGCGTAAATCGGAAGCTGTATCTCAAGCCAAAAGAGATTGTGAGTCAGACGGTTCTAAGGATTGCAAAACGGTTGCAGCATATAGTAATCAATGTATTTCACTGGCGTGGCCTTCAGTAGAAAATAAGAAATTTTCTACTGGCCTAAACGACAATGAGACCATTGCTATAGAAAGGTCCGTATCTAATTGCAATAAATTTGGGGGGGCTGCAGAAGTGTGTACTCAGCATGTAGTCTCCCGATTTTCCATAAGTATTGATAGCGTCAATACTTATTTGCAATGGAGGGTTTATGAAGTATAGCTTTTTTCTTATTCTTTTTCTTCAGATTATTAGTGGGCCCGCCAGTGCGGCTGATTCTTGTGCAACACTAATGTGCATGTCAGGAAAGTTAATTGGAGCCAGTACTGGTAAAGGGTGTGCCGGTCCAATGGCAGATTATTTCAAAATAGTTCGTTTTGACCGCCACGGCTACAGCGAAAACAAGACAAAAAATGCTCGTCAATCTTACCTAGACTCCTGTAGCTCGGAAGGAACAGGCGAGGGTAAACGGATCAATGAGAAATTCGGAACCATGCGTCTTGGTTTTTAAGTTGTTTTTCAGGAGTAATTGGGTAATTTTGGCGGCATCGTCAGGGAGTGTTTTGGCAACTGTTCCTGCCGTCTTGGGTGGGGAGGAAGTCATCCAATTTTGGAATGAAGATCGGCTTGACGGCGTTAGCTCGCCAAGTTCCTCAAAGAAAGAAAGGGGTTCAAAATTTGTTGATCGAGCATCGGGCAATTTAATCCGCCGTTGTCGCTGGTTCCATGATGCTGGTCTACCGCATCGCGATGGCACTGCTCGTTGGTTTTGGGCCTTTGTTCATTCTGTGTCTGCTACTTGAGCAGACGGAATCACTATTCCAACGCTGGCTGTTCTATGTAATCAGTACTTTCTTCTCCATGTCGGTCTTAGCAGTCATGACATCTATCGCCTTGGACCTGGTTACCAAAGTGTCGTATGCCTTTTGGGGTTCTTCGCTGCTGGATTCCGTTTTGAGGCAGGATTTTACATCGGGTATTAGTGGACAAGCACTGCAGCAAGGCGGCATGGACTTGATTCTGACCACACTAATCCTGACTGCACCTCCGATGGCTACGATGTTCTTCCGGGGCACGCTTGGCGCATTTACACCATATGCGGCAATGGGGGCGGCGACTGGGGCTTCTGGTGCTGCGAGCTGCCCGGGCCCGCAGGGGCAGCCGCCAGGTTCATCTGGATATATGCCGCCTCAGAATGAGGTGGAGAGAAGTCAGCAAACTAGTCAACCCTCCTCAAGCTTACCAACAGTAAGAACGGGAGCTCCGCAAAGTTCTACAACAGTGCTAGCAGGTACCAGAGGCCAAGCTTCTTCGGATAATACCTAAAGAATTCTACTTACTTGATGGTGACTCTGATGAGATTTTCTTTGGCTAAAAGCGGTGGTTTCGCCTTTCTCTTTTTGGCATGCAATTTCACCTTTGATGGTATTGCTGAAGCTCAGACCGCCTGTCCAATAGGAACAGCCGCGGGTAGTGCGACATGTGGGCCAGCGCCTTCGTCTTCTACTGGTTATGCTTCGAGCCAAGAAATTCCTGCTCCTCGTGCTGTTCCCTTAGGCCGCTGGATTAAAACATGGGGCGCGATTGCAAGTTCTCCTACCAGTGGTTCAGGTGCAGCGGTTGGGAAGCTCTCAAAAAAAGAGGCGGAAACAGAAGCCTTGGCGCGTTGTTCCGAAGGTGGCGAGAAAGATTGTAATATCGCTCTTTCTTACAGGAATCAATGTGTTGCATATGCTTTTCCAAAATCTAGACTAGGCAAAAGTGCTGTCGTTAGCGAAAGATCTGTAGAAATAGCTAGTTCAAAAGCAATATCACTCTGCGAGAAAACACGCGAAAGAGGGAGTTGTAGCATAATTTATTCTGCATGTTCTGAGCAAATTTTTGAGAGATTCTGAAATTTAGATAGGCAGGCTGAGGTTAGAGGCTTAGGTGGTCACAACAATCGAAGTGAAATTTTCTATTGAAATAAACCCATGTTGGAGAGTGTGGTGAAATTCTTATTACTCTGCGTATTTTCATTAATGACTGTAAGTGCTTCAGTTAAAGCTGGTGATGCTTGTGCGACTCTAATGTGTATGTCTGGCAAGTTAGTAGGGGCCAGCACCGGTAAAAGTTGCGCTGAGCCGATGGCGGATTACTTTAAGATAGTTCGTTTTGATCGTCACGGTTATAGCGCGAACAAGACCAAGAATGCCCGTCAATCGTATCTAGACTCCTGCAGCTCCGAGTCTAGCGGTGAAGGCAAACGAATCAACGAAAAATTTGGCACGATTCGGTTGGGTTTCTAACTTGCTTTCAGTTGAGATAGATTGGGCGAGAGGTCAAGAGATATTGCTACGTCCATCGGCTTCGTAGCTTAGGCTCCAAAGCCGATGGACGTAGCTCTTTGAGAGCGCACCCGGTACGTTTGCGCCCTGCGCGGCAAGGGGGGGGGGCAGCGCAGGGGGCTCGTGGTTAAGTGAATCGTCCCGGTCCACAACGGCAGCCGGCTGGCTCATATGTATACATTCCGCCTGATAATGAGGTTGAGAGAAGTCAGCCAGCCCGTCTGTCCTCGACGTCCCCCCAATTTTGAGTAGCGCATCAGTTTGGAGTCCAATTCCCTATCCCGAGGAGATTGGACGTGAAGAAGCGTTTTTCCGAAGAGCAGATCATCGGCTTCCTGCGCGAGGCTGAAGCGGGCGTGGCCATCAAGGACCTTTGCCGGCAGCATGGCTTCAGCGAGGCTTCCTATTATCTGTGGCGCAGCAAGTTCGGCGGGATGAGCGTACCCGATGCCAAGCGGCTCAAGGACCTTGAGGCCGAGAACACGCGACTGAAGAAGTTGCTAGCCGAGCAGCTATTCGAGAACGACTTGATCAAGGATGCACTGCGAAAAAAGTGGTAAGCGCACCGGCACGTCGTACGCTGGTGCGCGAGTGGATCGGGCGTGGTGCTAGCGAGCGTCATGCGTTGGCAGTGATCGGCATGAGCGCCAGTGCACTGCGTTATCGCCCGCGCGAAGATCGCAACGTCGAACTGCGCGAACGTATCGGTGCGTTGGCGCATCGCCATCGCCGTTATGGCGTGGGAATGATCTATCTCAAACTGCGACAGGAAGGACGCTTGGTGAACTACAAGCGGGTCGAGCGGTTGTACCGCGAGCAGCAGCTACAAGTCCGTCGCCGCAAGCGGAAAAAAGTACCGGTGGGCGAGCGCCAGCCGCTGCTTCGGCCGGCGCGGGCCAACCAGGTGTGGTCGATGGACTTCGTCTTCGACCGTACTGCCGAAGGCCGGGTGATCAGGTGTCTGGTGATCGTGGACGACGCGACACACGAAGCAGTGGCCATTGAGGTGGAGCGTGCAATCTCGGGCCATGGCGTGACGCGGGTGCTGGACCGGCTGGCCCTCAGTCGTGGTTTGCCTCAGGTCATCCGTACCGACAACGGCAAGGAGTTTTGCGGCAAGGCCATGGTCGTCTGGGCACATGCCCGTGGCGTGCAGTTGCGGCTCATCCAGCCAGGCAAACCGAACCAGAACGCCTACGTCGAATCCTTCAACGGCCGGCTACGCGACGAATGCCTCAACGAACACTGGTTCCCAACACTGCTGCATGCGCGCACCGAGATCGAACGCTGGCGACGCGAATACAACGAGGAACGACCCAAGAAGGCAATCGGCGGCATGACGCCGGCTGCTTATGCCCAACATTTAGCAAACACCGATATCATCAACCCTGGACTCTAAACCCGACCGCTACGCAGGGCGGGGGGACGTCGCGGCTACAGCGAAAACAAGACGAAAAATGCTCGTCAATCTTACCTAGACTCCTGCAGCTCGGAAGGAACAGGCGAGGGTAAACGCATCAATGAGAAGTTCGGAACCATGCGCCTTGGTTTTTAAGGTATTATTTAGAAGTAATTGGGCAATTTTGGCGGCATCGTTAGGGAACCTTTTGGCAACTGTTCCGCTCGTCTTGGGTGAGGAGTAAGTCATCCAATTTCGGAGTGGCGAGCGGCTTGACGGGGTTAGCTCGCCAAGTTCCGCAAAGAAAGGGGTTCAAAATTTGTTGATCGAGCTTCGGGCAATTTGATCCGCAGTTTTCGCTGGTTCCATGATGCTACTTTATCGCATTGCTATGACATTGTTCGTCGGCTTTGGGCCTTTTTTTCACTCTATGTCTACTATTCGAGCAGACCAAATCACTATTCCAACGCTGGCTGTTTTATGGGATCGGTATTCCGGAGCAGCGAGTCGGCCAGGACCGCAGGGGCAGCCGCCGGGATCTTATTGTTACGTCCCGCCGCAGCCTTCAGACGGTGGCAGAGAAGATCGTAGTATTAGTAGCGCCAATTCAGGCGTCACTAATCCAGCGATAAGAGGTCAACAGCAATCCAATGAACTAGTCGCCGGGTCATAGGGTGGTTACAATAACAGTGACCAAGCGTAATTTCTATTTGGTTCTGGATGAATTTGGAGGTAAGCGGATGAAGATTTTTCTATCAACGTTGTGTGCGCTAATTTTATCTTCTTTTTATTCTGGGGAAGCCGCTGCACAGACTGCCTGCTCAATCGGTGCAACGGCTGGTTCCGCTGTCTGCGGCCCTTCTCCGCAGACTTCCTCAAGTGGTCAGGAAGATGTAGAAGCTCCAAGAGCCACGCCGCTTGGTAAGTGGGAATCTCGATGGGGGGCGATCGCTGTTGACGAAGATACGGCTGATGTAGGTACGGCCTCTGATCTGGCAGACAAGTCCAAGGCGAAAGCTCAAGCCTTAGCTACATGTTCCGAGGCGGGAGCAAAAAGATGTAAGGTGGTGACGACGTACCGTAATCAGTGCGTTGCGCTTGCGTGGCCTACCGTCAAATATATGCCTGCTTCTACTGGACTGGGGCCAAGCATCGATTTCGCATCTAAGCGGTCCGTTTCCAATTGCGATGAAAACGGGGGGAGGATGCCGTGTTGTTTACTCGGCATGTAGTAAGCCGGTTTTTTTTAAATTTTAATTCCATTTAAAGCGGTAGGGATATTATCTAAAACAGAAACTTAACGTGAGGTGCTCGACATTTTGTCAAAGAAAGGCGTGAATTCTTATAAAGTTGCGTTCACCTATGGGAATAAGTGCGTCGCATTTTCTGTTCCGGTCTCGGGTTAAGCTAATAAGTCAATAGATATAAAAAAGTATTGGTATCGCTTCTCGTAATACAAAAAAATGTGGAAGTAGGGCGGGTTCGGATGCGAAATGTCAGATGATTAATTTTGCCTATTCTGAGTATTCTTGAAATATATCAGTTTCTGAACTTAATTTTTCTTATTGGATTTTCTGATTAGCATCAAAGATGGTGTGGTATTAAATCGGTGATGCAGGGCATGTGGTTTTTAACCCGATTCTTTTGTAAAAATTTATTCGGGCTGAGGACTTAGGAGAGCTGCAGTCTGAACAAGATTCAAAATTGGCTAGTGCGAGCCATTTAAGGCTGTTTGATTTGGCTGCTTTCTGATCGTCGCTTATCGATGAATACGTATGCACGAATGCGTTTGTGCTGTGTGGCGCAGCTACGCTAGTGCGACTAGCTGGGCGCCCTCTCGCGCCCGCATTGGCCCGGGAGGGGCGTACATGTTGCAGACACTATGGTGGCGCGGGGCCGTCATCTATCAGATCTATCCGCGTAGTTTTCTCGATTCCAATGGCGATGGGGTCGGTGATTTGCCCGGCATCATCGCCAAGCTGGACTACATCGCCGGGTTGGGGGTGGATGCGATCTGGATCTCGCCGTTCTTCAAGTCGCCGATGGCCGATTTTGGTTACGACATCGCGGACTATCGCGCGGTCGATCCCTTGTTCGGGACGCTGGACGATTTCGATCGCTTGCTCGACAAGGCGCATGGGCTTGGCTTGAAGGTGATGATCGACCAGGTGCTGAGCCATACGTCGATCGCGCATGCGTGGTTCCAGGAGAGCCGTCAGGACAGGACCAATCCGAAGGCCGATTGGTATGTGTGGGCCGATCCGCGCGAGGATGGGACTCCGCCGAATAACTGGTTGTCATTGTTCGGTGGCGTGGCGTGGCAGTGGGAGCCGCGGCGCGAGCAGTACTACCTGCACAACTTCCTGGTGGACCAGCCCGACCTGAATTTCCATAGTGCAGAGGTGCAGCAGGCGACCTTGGACAACGTGCGTTTCTGGCTGGATCGGGGCGTGGATGGCTTCCGGCTGGATGCGATCAACTTCTGTTTCCATGATGCGCAGCTGCGCGACAACCCGGCCAAGCCAGCGGACAAGCGAGTAGGGCGGGGATTCAGTGCGGACAATCCGTACGCGTATCAGTACCACTACTTCAACAATACGCAGCCGGAGAACCTTGCGTTCCTTGAGCGCTTGCGTGCACTGCTGGATCGCTACCCGAACGCGGTGAGCCTGGGCGAGATTTCGTCGGAGGATTCGCTGGCGACCACCGCCGAGTACACCGCCCAGGGCCGCTTGCATATGGGCTACAGCTTCGAGCTCTTGGTGCAGGACTATAGCGCCGCGTATATCCGCGAGACGGTGAGCCGGCTCGAGGCCACCATGTTGGAGGGGTGGCCGTGCTGGGCGATTTCCAACCACGATGTGGTGCGCGCGGTAACGCGTTGGGGTGGCGAACATGCGTCGCCAGCGTTTGCGCGGATGGTGGTGGCGCTGCTGTGTTCGCTGCGTGGGTCGATCTGCCTGTACCAGGGCGAGGAGCTAGGTCTGGGCGAAGCGGACGTGGCATTTGAGGACCTGCAGGACCCGTATGGCATTACGTTCTGGCCGACCTTCAAGGGCCGCGATGGCTGCCGTACGCCGATGCCATGGACCGACGCGCCATCTGCTGGATTCACCAGTGGCAAGCCGTGGTTGCCGCTGGCGGAGCCACATCGTGCCGCTGCGGTGAGTGTGCAGCAGGACAATGCGCATTCTGTGTTGAGCGCAGTACGTGCGTTTCTTGCCTGGCGCAAGGAAATGCCGGCGTTGCGTGAGGGATCCATCGCTTTCTACGACACGGCCGAGCCTGTGCTGATGTTTCGGCGCGAGCATGCGGGTCAGGTCGTGCTGTTTGCATTCAATCTGTCTGGCGAACCTGCCGACCTGGCATCGCCTGCCGGCGAGTGGGAGCAGATCGATGTGCCTGGTGTTGAGCGTGGGGCGATCGAGGGCGGACACATCAGGTTGGCCGGGCATGCGGTTGTTGCTGCGGTAGGTGGTGGCTGAGTACGACTAGCTGCAACTTCCACGCGTGAGCTTGAGATGGCTTTGAAAAACGGTGCGGCATTCTTTGCGATGTCGCTCCGTTCTTTTTAGCAGGCTGATCTTCTCGCGTACTGGATCGTTGAGAAGCCCTGGCGTTGCAGGCCTTCTCACTAGTGAGTGGCAGGGTGTCGTCAGGAGCGCATAAATTTTGATGCGTCTTCCGATCTGTTAGCTGGCTTGGCTAGCATTCGGCGTTATGGCTAGCGGCGACTCGCTGCAAGGCTTCTTTAAACAGCCCGCTGCCTTTGCGAGTGGGTCGCTAAGCGCATATGCGCTGCGTGCAGCTCGAAGGTCGGTCTTATGCCGCGTAGCTTAGGACCTGTTGCCTGTGACAGGAAAGGATGTGCTGCAAGTTGTCTTACGCGATCTCGTTAGGTTGGACTTCGTGGTGAAGATCTCAAAAAGAAGACCCGCCGGCTTGATGTCGGCGGGTCTTTTTTATGTAGGGGGCGCAATGGAAATGTCGTTTGGTGCTCTACGCTTCTTGCTTTTATCGGAGCTTACTTCGTCGGAAGTAATATCGATTTTGTAGCATTGATGCCTGGGCTTTAGGGAAGGGAGGGAGCCGTACCCTCACCCCAACCCCTCTCCCGGTGGGAGAGGGGCCTATCTTGCTGTTCTTGATCGCTGCGGCTTTGAGCGTCTCGTTCGCCTTCCGATGTGGAAGGCGCACTTGGGGTATTACGCTCACCCGACGTTTCGGAAGCGACTCAGGCGTCTTGTCTCCAGAACGTGGTGATACCAACCACTCAGAACTTGTAGTTCACACCCAGCACAAAGGTGCGGCCCCATTCGATGTATTCGAGCGGGCGGTCCTTGGTTTCTGCGTAGGTGCGGTACGGCGAGTTGCTCAGGTTGCTGGCTTGCAGTAGCAGGGTGAGGCCATCGAGGGTGCTGCCTTCGGCGAAGTTGTAGCTGATCTGCGCGTCGGTGATGTTTTCGCCGACGACGTAGCGCAGGGTGCGGTTGCCGTTGAAGTTGCCGATCTCGCCGATGAAGTCGGAGCGGCGACGCTGGCTGACGCGTGCTTCGAAGCCCTTGTGCTCGTAATACGCGGTGAGGTTGTAGACGCGCTCGGACAAGCCGGGCAGGCTGATTTCACCATCACCGACGCTGGAGGCGCTTTCCGGGTCGCGGATCTTGACGTCACTGTCGTTGAAGGTGGCGCTGGCCTGGATGCCGAAGCCTTCTAAAGGTGCGAACAGCAGATCCAGCGGCAGCGATGCAGTGAGCTCGACGCCGCGCAGCGTGCCGCCCTTGCCGTTGAACGGTGCACTGAAGGTGCCGGTGGTGAGCACCGGTGCCGAGCCCGGTGGCGGCACGTAGCCGGCGACCAATGCGGAGAAATCGTAGTTGTCGCGGCTCTGGGTGTAGATGTAGCTCTTCAGGTCCTTGTAGAAAAAGGCGGCCGCGACATACGCGCGCTCGGCGAAATATTTTTCGTACGAGAGGTCGATGGCGTTGGCGCGCCATGGGTCGAGCATCGGGTTACCGCCGCTGGCGCCGGGCCGGCCGGTCGAGGTGTCCACGCCAAACTCCAGCGAGGCACGCAGTTGGTCTACGCGTGGGCGCGCCACCTGCTTGGCCATCGCAAAGCGCAGTGTCTGCTCGTACGGGAACTGGAAAGCCAGGTTCAAACTGGGCAGCCAGTCGCGATACTTCTTGCCATCGTCGATGGGCCGCACTTCGCTGCCAGGCGGCTGCGAGGCATCCCAGTAATTGGCCTGCGAGGATTGATCGGCGCTCTGCAGCTGCACACCGATATTGCCGCGCACACCGACCTCGCCCCATTCGGTATCGATGTTGGCGCGCAGCCAGGCGGTGGTGATCTTCTCTTCGACCGTCCATGCCTTGGAGACCAGGAACGAGGCATCATCGCTGGGGTTGAACAGCATGTAGCGCGACACCGCCGCCGGCACATTCCACGCGGGCAGGGAGCCGAGACCGGCAAAGCCGAGATTGACCGGTGCGTATTGGAGATCCGCTGCCACCGTGGCCTCGCCCTGCGCGCCCAGCGTGATGTTGCCTTCGGGCTGGGTCTTCTGCTTTTCGCGGTTGGCGTAGTTGACGCCGACATCCAGATCCGAGAACCAGCTCAGCGCTTCGGGCATCGGGAAGCTGGCCTGCAGGCGCGCGCCCTTGAGCACGTCTTCCACACGCGGCACCTTGCCATAACCGGAGCCGTAAATGGTGTTGGTGAGGAACAGCTCACCCGGATCGGAATAATTCATGCCCGGCGCCAGCTGCGAGAAGCCGTTGCCGACGACCGACACGCCAACGGTGTCCAACTGTGGCATGGGGGCACGCTGGAGATTGTTCTCCATGTTCAACTCGTCGCGAGTGGCCTTGGAGTAGTTCAGGTCGGCGATGATCTTGACCGCGCCGGCGGTGATTTCGTTGTTCCAGCCGAACGCTTCGATCTTGTCTTCGCGCTTGTTGTACATGCCGCGCACCAGCGGGTAGACGCCGCTGGCGGTGCCGCCGATGAAGCTGTTGTTGTCGTTGACGCGCACGTCGGTGATATTCAGGCCCGGCGTGTAGCCGCCGTTGTAGTTGCTGAGGTTGAGCTCGAACTGGTTGGCCGTGTCGATCTGCTCGGCCTTGGTGTGGAAGGCGTCGAGCGTGCTGGTCCAGGCGTTGGACGGGCGGTATTGCAGCGTGGCCATGACGCCATCGCGCTTTTGGTTGCCGGTGCGGCGCAGCGCCTTGATGCCGTCGGAGAAATACACGCCGTCGGCCACGCCAGGGCGTTGACGCTGTGCATTGACCTGCTGCCAGGGTTCGTACAAGCCCACCTGGTTTTCCTGGATCGGCATGTCGGTGTGGGCGTAGCCGATGGTCAGGCCGATGGTGCGATCAGCGAACTGATCGATGTAGCTGACGTTGAAGCGGTTGCCGTAAGGGTCGACGTTGGCAGCCTTGCCCAACGAATTGCGCTGATAGCGGCCACCGATGGCGATCACCCGCTCGTTGTAGCTCAGCGGGCGCGCGGTCTGCATATCGACGGTGCCCGACAGGCCCTGGCCCACCAAACCGGCGTCCGGGGTCTTGTAGACGGTGACGCCGCTGACCAGCTCGGACGGATACTGGTCGAATTCCACGCTGCGGTTATCGCCGGTGCTGACCACTTCGCGGCCATTGAGCAGGGTGGTGGAGAAGTCCGGCGACAGGCCGCGTACGCTGATGACTTGCGCGCGACCGGCCACCCGCTGCGCGGCCAGGCCAGGCAGGCGCGCGAGCGATTCGGCGATGCTGACGTCGGGCAGGCGGCCGATGTCTTCGGCCGAAATGGCTTCCACGATCGAGGTGGAGTCGCGTTTGACCGAGATGGCACCTTCGATCGCGCGCCGCAGGCCGGTTACCTGGACCTTGTCCAACTCGGTGACTGCGCCGTTCTGTTGATTGGATGCGGTTTGTTCGGTGGTGGTGGCTTGTGCAGGCGTTGCCGACTGCGCGGCAGCCAGCGTCGGTGCCGTGGCAACGGCCAGGGCGATACTCAGCGCAGAGCGCTTGTGCTTCAACATTTTCCCCTCCCAGGTACATGTTGTTCTTTGATTTTTTGATCCGGCAGACGCCTGGATGTCATGCGTCGCACGCCCGGACGGACGTCACGACTGCAACGTATGGTAGACACCGCACCCGCATGCAAACGGGTGCTGCATACGTATTCAACCCGCACAACCGCAATGAAATCGATTCCACGCAAGGCATCCAGCGCACGAAGCTGCTGCTGCAGATCACGCATGGGCGCGATGCACGACCTGTGGCGATGGGGCGCGGTGGTGAGATGCAATCACTGGCGTCGGCGGCACCGAAGCGTGCTGCGATGCATCACTCAACGTTTGCCATCCAGCGGGACGAAGCGGATCGCCCGTCCGCCACCAGGTGCCAGGCGCAGTTCGAGGGTGTCGCTGCTGCCGACCTGGCGCTCTTCGCGCACAAAGGCAAACGGGTTGCTCAGGTAATCGGCGTCGTCGCCATCGCGATAGATCTGCGCGGTGTAGCGCACGCCGGGTTCGAGAAAACCCAGCGGCACCTGCAGCAGGCGGCCGTGTTCGTCGGTGATGCTGCCCAGGAACCATTCGCGGCTGTGCCGATCCTTGCGCGCGATGGTCACGTAATCGCCCACTTCGCCATTCAACGCGCGGGTCTGGTCCCAGTCCACCGCCACGTCTTCGATGAAGCGGAACGCGTCGCGATGTTGCAGATAATGCTCGGGCAGATCGGCGGCCATCTGGATCGGGCTATATAGCGTCACATACAGTGCGAGCTGCCGCGCCAGCGTGCTGGGAATGGCCTGGCCGTTGCGGCCCTTCAGGCTGACGATGCCCGGCGTGTAATCCATCGGCCCGGCGAGCAGGCGCGTAAACACCAGGTTGACCTCGTGTTCCGGCGGATTGGGCGGCTGGCCCCAGGCGTTGTATTCCATGCCGCGCGCGCCTTCGCGCGAGATCCAGTTGGGATAGGTGCGGCGCAGGCCGGTGTCCTTGATCGGCTCATGTGCATTGACTGCGATATGCCGCTCGGCCGCCTCGCGCACCACACGCAGATGATGGCGCGCCATCCATTGGCCATCGTGCCACTCGCGCAACGGTGCACCGCCCGCAGGGTTGCGTCGCTCCACCTGGCCGTCGTCGCAGACATAGCCGGTCTTCACCGAGTCCACGCCGAAGCGTGCGTACAGGTCCATCGCCTCGGCGATCTGGTCTTCGTAATGGTCCACTGCGCATCCCGTTTCATGATGGCCGATCAAATGCACGCCTTTGGCTGCGGCGTACGTGCTCAGTGCGGGCAGGTCGAAATCCGGCGTGGATTTTGTGAAATCGAAGCTACCGCCGTTGCCGAACCATTCGCCGTCCCAGCCCGGGTTCCAGCCTTCCACCAGCACGCCGCGAAATCCATGTGCGGCGGCGAAGTCGACATAGCGCTTGGTCGTGGCGGTGGTGGCCGCATGTTTGGGCCCGGTGGCCCAGGTCTGTTGGTTGAGATGCATTGACCACCACACACCGACATATTTGGACGGTTTGACCCAGTCCACTGCGCCCAGCGCATTGGGTTCGTTGAGGTTGAGGATCAGGTTGGATTCCACCAGGCCGGTGGCCTGATCGGCGATCTGCAGCGTACGCCACGGCGTATCGAACGGCAGGCTGCGGCGCACCTTCCAGCCTTCGGCGGCCGGCGACAACTGCGCGCGCAGGCGCTGGTCGTCGGTGCGACGTAGCCACATGCCGGCGTAGTCCACCAACGCCGCTTCGTGCAGCGCAATGTGCAGCCCGCTGTCGGTGCGCAGCGTCAGTGGCGTGTGCGCCAGTGCGACCTGATTCAACGGCGTGCGCCGATACAGATACTCGTAGTGGATCGGCTCGCCTGCGGGAATCCACCATGCTTCGGCTGGTTGTGCGATGGCGAACTCGGTGACTTCCTCGTCGATGATCGCTTCACGCAATCCGGCTTGCTGCGGGAAGTGGTAGCGAAATCCCACGCCGTCGTCGTAGACGCGAAAGATCACCTCGAAGCTGCGCTGCGCACCGTCGCGTTCGCCCAGGGTGACGCGCAGTTCGTTGTAATGATTGCGCACCAGGCGTGTTTCGCCCCAGGGTTGCTCCCAGGTGTCGTCATGGCTCTGGCGTGATTGCGAACGCACCACCAATCCGCGGTCCAGACGGCCATCGCGCAAGGTAAAGCCCAGCCGTGAGCGCTGTACGACCGGCTGTCCCAGCCGCTGCACACGGTAGTACGGCGTGCCGCCGTCCAGGTCCAGGCTTACCTGCAGTACCTTGCCGGGCGACGCCACGTCGATGGTGGTGACCTCGGCGTGCGCTAGCGAGGCAAGACTGCCGAAGCAGGTCAGAACCAGCAGCCGCGCGATCCAGGCGGCGCCGAATGTCGAGCGTGCTCGACGTAAAGACAGCGGCATATCCCCTCCCAAGGCGACCGTTGCAGAAGCGGCGACTATGCAGCGGCACACCGTGCAAGCGCCGTGCTGTGCGCTCGCTGCCGCCATGAATACGTATGCAGTGATGCGTCAGGGCAGGGTGCGCGTCTACCATGGCGTACGGCACCTGGGAGGGTCCGCGACCGTGGCACGCCTGTGCCGCGCACCACAACGCGTGCAACGAGGGAGGAAGGCCGACGGCACCAGCCGTCTCGCCGCTTCGATGCTGAAGATGATCTGCATGGCTGCAACGCTCGGCGTTGCGGCAAGCTCGCCGGTATTGGCCGACGAGTTGGAATTTCAGGGGCGCCGCGCACATGCGCAGGCGCTGGACGATGGAAGCTTTGTGTTGCGCTGGCCGCAGGGCGAGCGCCGCATTGCCGCACAGCCGATGCGCACGCACACCGCCAGCCCGATGTTCGATACCTTGTTTGCGTTGGCGCAGCAGGAGATGGCCGACGACCGTGTCGATGCGATCCGCGATCCGGCCTTCAACGCCGGCAAGCCGGTGCCGTGCAACTGCTTCGAGACCGGCGAACGCTGGCCGTATGTGTGGACGCGTGATGTCAGTTTCGCCGCCGATCTGGCGTTGGCGCGACTGGAACCGGAGCGCACCCGCAATGCGTTGCGCTTCAAGCTATCGGCCGCACGCGACGGGAAGACCCCTGGTGTGTTCGTGGCGCAGGACACCGGCTCCGGTGGCAGCTGGCCGATCAGTAGCGACCGCGTGGTGTGGTTTCTGGCCGCACGTGGATTGCTGGACGACACACAGTTTGCTGAGGAGGTCTGGCAGGCGCTGCAGGCGACGATCGCGCAGGATCGCGATGCGGTATTCGATGCGCAGATCGGCCTCTACCGTGGCGAAACCTCGTTTCTGGATTGGCGCGAGCAAACCTATCCGGACTGGACGCGGGAGAACGTGGCCTTCATCGCCGAGTCGTTCGCGCTATCGACCAACGTGTTGCATTACCAGGCGCTGCGCTTGGCCGAGCAGCTGGCACGCCAGCATGGCGACGCACGCGCTGCCGACTACGCACAGTGGGCCGATGCATTGCGCCAGACCATCGATGCACGCTTCTGGGATGCAGGCAGCAGCCAGTACGTGAGTTATCTCGGCACGGCGGCGCATCCGGTGCGCTATGCCAAGGTTGATCTGCTGGGCGTCTCGTTGGGCGTGCTGGCCGATGTGTTTCCCGCAGAGCGCGCACGCACCGCGCTGCGCAATTATCCGGTGGTTGCCGGAGGCAGCCCGGTGGTGTGGCCGCAGGAAGCGGCGCAGCCGATTTATCACAATCGCGCCATCTGGCCATTCGTCAGTGCCTATGCCTTGCGCGCCGCACGTGCGCTGGACGATGCGCCGCGCATTGCCTTGGAGCTGCAATCGCTGATGCGCGGTAGCGCGCTGGCCGGCTCCAACATGGAAAACTACGAGATGCAGAGCCTGGCCGTGCATGTGGAAGATGGCGTGCGCAGTGGCCCGGTGGTGAATTCGCCGCGTCAGCTGTGGTCGGTTGCCGGCTATCTTTCTGCGGTGCTGGACGGCGTCTTCGGCGTGTCTGCCGATGGCAGCGTTGCCCCGAAATTGCCGCGCAGCCTGCTGCCGCTGCTGTTCGGCGACCGCGAGCGGATCGTGCTGGAGCAGGGCACTCGTCGGTACGTGTTGTTGCGCCCGACAAATGAAGAGGGCGAGTTACTGGTGGCCGGCCGTGTCACTCAGCGGGGCCAGACCACGCAGGTGCAGTTGGTCGGTCGCAAAGCCGATCTGGCCGCGCCGCCGCAGCCGGTGCAGATGTTTGCACCGCAAACGCCAGCGATGCCGGTCGCGCAACGGCGGGGCAGCGGTCACCGCATCGCCATTCCCGCTGGCGCGACGCTGTACATGGATGGCCGTGCGTTGGACGCCAATGAACATTGGGATCTTGCCGATGACGGCGTGTTGCATGTGCTCAGCCTGACCCGGCGTGTGGCAGGTCTCGAATCGCTGCACAGTCCTTCGTTGACGCTTGGTCCGGCGCAGGAACTGCGCGGCAGCCAAGCCTGGACGTGGCAGCCGTTGCGTAGCGGCCAGCATCGCGTGTCGCTGCGCTATCGCAACGACAATGGCCCGATCAATACCGGCGTCACTGCCGCAGTGAAGCAGCTGGTGCTGGAATGCCCAGGAAAAGCTGCGCAATCGCATGTCATCGTGATGCCGCATAGCGTGGGCGACCAGATCTCCACGCAGGCGAGCTTCGATGTGGTGGCGGGGCAGGCCTGTGCGTTTCGGCTGGACGATGGTTTCAACATGAGCGCCCTGGCGCACTTTGCGCAGTACAACGGCGGCCGTGGCGGTCGTGATGGGGTGGTTAATACGGCGCAGATCAGCGCGTTGATCGTGGGGCCTGCAGCCATCATGGAGACAGCGCAATGACCGCCAAACCACGCCTGAGCTTCTGGCAGATCTGGAACATGTGCTTCGGCTTTCTCGGCATCCAGTTCGGGTTCGCGCTGCAGAACGCCAATGCCAGTCGCATCTTCCAGACCCTGGGCGCGCAGGTCGACGATGTACCGGGATTGTGGATCGCTGCACCGCTCACCGGGCTGATCGTGCAGCCCATCATCGGCTATCTGTCCGATCGCACCTGGACGCCCTGGGGCCGTCGGCGCCCGTATTTCATGGTCGGCGCGGTGTTTACCACGCTGGCGCTGCTGGTGATGCCCAACGCGCCGGTGCTGTGGATTGCTGCCGGCACGCTGTGGGTGCTGGATGCATCGATCAATATTTCGATGGAGCCGTTCCGCGCACTGGTGGGCGACCAGCTGCCACCCCCCCAGCGGCCCACCGGCTATGCAATGCAAAGCTTCTTCATCGGTGTTGGTGCGATCGTGGCGAGCTTTCTGCCGTGGCTGCTCACGCGCTGGGGCGTAGCCAATACCGCACCGCCCGGGCAACTGCCCGACAGCGTGCGCTACGCGTTCTACCTGGGTGCGGCGGTGTTGTTCCTGTCGATCGCATGGACGGTGCTACGCACCCGCGAATACAGCCCCGCGCAGCTGGCGAGCTTCGACGATGCGCACCCGCCCGCTGCAACGCAAATGGGCAGCGGTGCGCTGCCGTCGCAGGCATCAAGCGCAGCATGGTGCGTTGCTGGCGTCGTGCTTGCTGCGGCCATCGCCTGGCAGCACGGCGATCGCATGCTGTATGTGCTGGCCGGCCTGTGCATCGCCTATGGCGCGTTGCTCGCGTTGACGCGTGTACTGCCGGGCACCAGCATGCTGGTCGTCATCGTGCAGGACTTGCGCAGCATGCCGATGACCATGCGACGCCTGGCCTGGGTGCAGTTTTTCTCTTGGTTTGCGCTGTTTGCGATGTGGATCTACACCACCGCAGCGGTGACGCAGGTGCACTTCGGCGCGACCGATACGGTCTCGGCAGCCTATAACGATGGTGCGAACTGGGTGGGTGTGCTGTTCGGCGCCTACAACGGATTTGCAGCGCTGGCAGCGTTGATCATTCCTTTGCTGGTGCGTGCGATTGGCCTGCGCTGGAGCCACCTGTGCAACCTGTGGTTGGGTGCTGCGGGCTTGCTGTCGATGTTGGTGATTCGTGACCCGCAATGGTTGCTGCTGTCCATGCTGGGCGTCGGTTTTGCCTGGGCATCGATTCTCTCGCTGCCGTACGCCTTGCTGTCCGACAGCGTACCCGCCGCCAAGATGGGCGTGTACATGGGCATCTTCAATTTCTTTATCGTGATTCCGCAGTTGGTCGCTGCCAGCGCACTGGGCTTTGTGCTCCGCGTCTGGTTGGGTGGCCAGCCCATCTATGCATTGGCCATCGGCGGGCTCAGCCTGTTGATTGCAGGCGTATGCGTGGTGCGGGTCCCCGTCGCCTCGGGAGGGCAGTGATGCGTAGTGCGATCTATCTGGCATTGACGATGTATGCGGGCGTGGCGCCCGCCGCGCCTGCCTCCAGGGAGTATTACGGCACCCTGGAGCCGTTCGCCGCCGATGCGGTGTATTTCGTGGTCACCGATCGCTTCGTCAACGGCGATACCGGCAACGATCAGCGCGAGCAGGGCGGTGCGCAGCGTACCTTCGATGTGCCCACCCCGTGCGCCGATGGTAGCGATGACAACATCGGCTACCTGGGCGGTGATTTCAAAGGCATCGTCGAGCAGGCCGACTACATTCGCGACCTTGGTTTCGGTGCGGTGTGGATCACGCCGATCGTCGACAACCCGGACCAGGCATTTACCGGCGGCAAACCAATCACCTGCGGCAGCACGCTCAGCGACCACGGCAAGACCGGTTATCACGGTTACTGGGGTGTCAACTTTTACACGCTGGACGAGCATCTCCCCAGCCCGGGACTGGACTTTGCCGGCTTCACCCGCGCCATGCACGCCAACAAGTTGAAGGTGGTGCTGGATATCGTGGGTAATCACGGCTCGCCGGCCTACACCATGCCGGTGGCGCAGCCCGGTTTCGGCAAGCTCTACGATGCCAGTGGTCGCTTGGTTGCCGATCACCAGAATCTGCCGCCGGCACAGCTGGATCCGCAGCACAATCCATTGCACGCCTTCTACAACACCGGTGGCGGTCTGGCGGAATTGTCCGACCTCAACGAGAACAACCCGGCGGTGCTCGATTACCTGGCCGGCGCGTATCTGCAATGGATGGAGCAGGGTGCCGATGCATTCCGTATCGACACCATCGGCTGGATGCCGGACCGCTTCTGGCATGCCTTCGTTGCGCGCATCCGCGAAAAACGGCCGGGATTTTTCATGTTTGGCGAGGCGTTCGATTACAACGCCGACAAGATTGCCGGCCACACCTGGGCACGCAACGCCGGTGTGAGTGTGCTGGATTTCCCGTTGAAGCAGCAGCTGTCGGCAGTCTTCGGCCACGCGCAAGAGGGCTTCGAACAGCTCGCCAAACCGTTGTTTCTGCGTCAGGGGCCGTATGCGAACCCGTACGAGCTGATGAGCTTTTACGACAACCACGACATGGCGCGGCTGGATGCCAGCGACACCGGCTTCATCGATGCGCACAACTGGCTGTTCACCGCGCGCGGCATCCCGGTGATCTATTACGGCTCGGAAATCGGCTTCATGCGTGGGCGGGCGGAGCATGCGGGCAATCGTAATTACTTCGGCGTCGAGCGCATTAAAGCAGCACCGCAAAGCCCGATCTTCGGCCCGCTGAAGCAGATCGCCCGCGTGCGTCGTGACACGCCCGCGCTGCAGCGCGGCGTGCAGGTCGACGTAATGTTGCGCGGCAACCAGGCTGCTTTTTTTCGCGTCTATCAGCACGCAGGAACCAGCCAGACCGCCCTGGTGTTGCTCAACAAGGGCGATGCGGCCGCAAACATCGAAGTGACGCGCTTTCTGCAGCCGGGCACGTGGCGTGATGCGATGAGTGGTGAGCAGGTGCCGGTGCAGCGGCACCTGCGGCTTCCGGTGCCGGCGCATGGTCTACGCGTCTTGCTCTCGGATGCGCCGATCACCGACCCTGCACTACGCAAACAACTCGACGCCCAGATGGCCGATCAAGCCGTCCGCGACGCCCGCAACAGATAGGAGCGCACGCGGGCGCGATGGGAGTTGATCGGTAACGCCTCGTCGCGCTCGGGTGCGCTCCTACGAGGCATCAATGGTCTGCAGCCACTATTGCAGCCCGTCGTGCATGCTCTAACGATTCCCGATTCCCGAATCCCGAATCCCGAATCCCGAATCCTCAAAGCGTCCCAGGCACATCAGCGGCTCGCCCACGCCCGCCATCGCCGGTTTCCGCCGCCGCGGCCGGCGACCAGCCCAGCGGTGGCTGCAACCCGCTGCTGCGCGAAGAATCGCGTAATGCCAGCCGCACCGGGATCGTGCGGCTCTGCGCGGCTTCGCCACGGATCAGCGCGACCAGGCTTTCCACCAACAACGCGCCGGCCTGCTTGGTGTCCTGTTGCACGGTAGACAGGGCCGGCGCAACCGATGCGGCCAGCGCGATATCGTCGAAGCCGCTGATCGCCACGTCCTGCGGCACGCGTAAACCGCGTTCGCGCAACGCGCGCATCGCACCGATCGCAATCAGGTCGCTGGCCGCACACACCGCATCGAACGCCTTGCCGCTCTCCAGCAGCGCCAGGCATGCCGCATGCCCGGACGATTCGGTGGTGATCGCATCGAACTGCAGCGCGGCATCGGCGACCAGATCCTGCTGCGCCAGCGCCGCGACGTGGCCCCGGTAGCGCTCTTCGAATTCGGGGTAGTGATTGGACGCGTGGCCAAGAAACGCAATGCGTCGGCACCCCTGCGCCAACAGGTGCTCGGTGATGTCCAGCCCGCCCTGATAATTGTCGCTGCCGATGGAAATGCCCGGCTGGCCCGGCAATGCCGCGCCCCAGCGCACGAAGTGCGTGCCTTGCTCCACCAGCAACTGCAGTCGCTGGCGCGATTCCTGATAATCGCCATAGCCCAGCAAAATAATGCCGTCGGCCTTGTTGCTGTCTTCGTAATCGGCCTGCCAGTCCTTGGACAGCTGCTGGAACGACACCAGCAGGTCGTAGCCCTGCAGCGCGCAGGCGCGCGTAATCGAGCCCAGCATCGAGTGGAAGAACGGGTTGATCAGCGAATCGTCGGCGGTGGGGTCTTCGAAGAACAGCAGCGCCAGCGTGCCGGCGTTGCGCAGCCGCAGCGAGGAGGCGTTCTTGTCGACCTTGTAGTTCAGCTCATGCGCGATACGCAGAATCCGCTTGCGCGTTTCCTCGTTGACCATCGGGCTGCCGCGCAACGCGCGCGAGACGGTCGGCTGCGACACACCGGCCAGGTAGGCGATATCCAGCGAGGTGGCTTTACCCTTGATGGTCATGGTCGGCAACGGACAGGACAAGTGGCCGGCATCATGCCACGCGCCCGGTGGCGGCGTGCCGCACTGCCCGGTGGCCGCCTGATTGGTTTACCATTCACGTCCAAGACCCCTTGCGAGAAGGTGGCCCGCGCTCCGCGCCGGCCCAGCGTGCGACATGAGCACTATCACCGCCCACCGTTGATCCGGACCGGCCCCAGCGCAGCCAGCGCCCGCGTGCCGTTGTCCCGCGCAGCACGTCTCGTACGTTCTTTCCGAGCCTGTCCAGCAGTGGGCAGATCTCTCATGGCAGCTCACTGCTGCAGCCAGCCCAGACCTCATTCTTGCCCATGATCAACATCACGCTCCCCGACGGCAGCCGCCGCGAATTCGAATCCCCCGTCTCGGTGATGCAGGTCGCCCAGTCGATCGGCGCCGGGCTGGCCAAGGCCACCATCGCCGGTCAGGTCGACGGCCAGCTGGTCGATGCCAGCGACGTCATCGACCATGACGCCAGCCTGCGCATCATCACCGCCAAGGACCCCGAAGGCGTGGAGATCATCCGCCACTCGTGCGCGCATCTGGTCGGGCATGCGGTCAAGCAGCTGTACCCGGACGTCAAGATGGTAATCGGCCCGGTCATCGCCGAAGGCTTCTACTACGACATCTATAGCGAGCGCCCGTTCACGCCAGACGACATGGCGGCGATCGAGCAGCGCATGCAGGAGCTGATCGCGCAGGATTACGAGGTGATCAAGAAGGTCACCCCGCGCGCGGAAGTGATCGAGGTGTTCGCCCAGCGCGGCGAGGAGTACAAGCTGCGCTTGATCGAGGACATGTCCGACGACATCACCGCGATGGGTCTGTACTACCACCAGGAATACGTGGACATGTGCCGCGGCCCGCATGTGCCCAATACGCGCTTCCTCAAGGCCTTCAAGCTGACCCGCATTTCCGGCGCCTACTGGCGCGGCGATGCCAAGAACGAGCAGTTGCAGCGCATCTACGGCACCGCCTGGGCCGACAAGAAGCAGCTCGATGCCTACATCCTGCGCATGGAAGAAGCCGACAAGCGCGACCATCGCCGCATCGGCAAGGCGCAGGACTTGTTCCATCTGCAGGAAGAAGCCCCCGGCCTGGTGTTCTGGCACCCCAAGGGCTGGTCGCTGTGGCAGGTGGTCGAGCAATACATGCGCAAGGTCTACCGCGACAGCGGCTACGGCGAAGTGCGCTGCCCGCAGATCCTGGACGTATCGCTGTGGCAGAAGTCCGGCCACTGGGACAACTACCAGGACGCGATGTTCTTCACCGAGTCGGAGAAGCGCACCTACGCGGTCAAGCCGATGAACTGTCCCGGCCACGTGCAGGTGTTCAACCAGGGCCTGCACAGCTACCGCGATCTGCCGATCCGTTACGGCGAATTCGGCGCCTGCCACCGCAACGAGCCCTCCGGCGCGCTGCACGGCATCCTGCGCGTGCGCGGTTTCACCCAGGACGACGGCCACGTGTTCTGCCTGGAATCGCAGATCGAAGCCGAAGTCACCGCCTTCCATCAGCAGGCACTGGCGGTCTACACCGCGTTCGGCTTCGACGACATCGAGATCAAGATCGCGCTGCGCCCGGAAAAGCGCCTGGGCGACGACATCACCTGGGACAAGGCCGAAGCCGCGCTGCGCAGCGCGCTGGGCGTGTGCGGTGTGGAGTGGCAGGAGCTACCGGGCGAGGGTGCCTTCTATGGCCCCAAGATCGAATACCACCTCAAGGACGCCATCGGCCGCACCTGGCAGCTGGGCACGATGCAGGTCGATTTCATGATGCCGGGCCGTCTCGGCGCCGAGTACGTGGACGAGCACAGCCAGAAAAAGCATCCGGTGATGCTGCACCGGGCCATCGTCGGTTCGATGGAGCGTTTTATCGGCATTTTGATCGAGCATCACGCCGGCGCGTTCCCCTCCTGGCTCGCCCCGGTCCAGGTCGTTGTCGCCAATATCACCGACGCTCAGGCCGAATATGTGGACTCGGTTCGGAAAACCCTTGCAAATCAAGGCTTCCGTGTCAACGCCGATTTGCGTAATGAGAAGATCGGTTATAAGATTCGCGAGCATACGCTGCAACGCGTGCCGTACCTGCTCGTCGTCGGTGACCGCGAGAAGGAAAATGGCGCAGTCGCCGTGCGGACGCGTTCGGGGGAGGACCTCGGGACCATGACGGTCTCTGCCTTCATCGAACGCCTGCAGGCAGAGCAGGCAGCGTGAGCCAACCCCGGCCGGTCTGGATGATCCGGATGCGCCGGTTCGATTCCCCTGGGAGATTGCAATATCAGTACCCCTGACAACAAACAGAACCGCAAGAACCAAGAAATCCGTGTGCCGCGCGTCCGCGTGATCGGCAGTGACGGTGAGATGGTCGGCGTGTTGTCGCGCGACGAAGCGCTCGCCAAGGCCGAGGAAGAAGGCCTGGATCTGGTCGAAATCCAGCCGCAGGCCGATCCGCCGGTCTGCAAGATCATGGATTTCGGCAAGTTCAAGTTCGAGCAGCAGAAAAAGGCCAACGAGGCCAAGAAGAAGACCAAGCAGGTCGAGATCAAGGAACTCAAGTTCCGTCCGGTCACGGACGAGGGCGACTACCAGATCAAGCTGCGCAACATGCGTCGCTTCCTGGAAGAGGGTGACAAGGTCAAGGTCAACATCCGTTTCCGTGGCCGCGAAATGAGCCACCAGGAACTGGGTCGCGAGATGGCGGCACGGATCGAGGCCGACCTGGGCGAAGACATCGTCATTGAGTCCCGTCCGCGCCTGGAAGGGCGTCAGATGGTCATGATGATCGCGCCTAAGAAGAAAATCTGATTCCGCACCATGGCGGCCCCCGAGCGGGTCCGTCAGGGTGGCGAATCCGTCGATTTGCAAGAATTCCCGGCAACGGGTAGACTGCGCGGCCCGGTTTTGCCGGGAGCCGCGCAAGCGGCACAGGACCTGTCCCGATCGTGTTCGATCAAGGACTTACAAGCAGGCAAGGGCAAGGATGGAAAGCGTGGTCGCAAGACTGCCGCCCGTGTCAGTGACAAAACACCATCAAGGACATTGCAATGCCCAAGATCAAGACCAACCGGGCGGCGGCCAAGCGTTTCCGCAAGACCGCCTCCGGCAAGTACAAGTGCGGCCACGCAAACCGTAGCCACATCCTCACGAAGAAAGCGACCAAGCGGAAGCGCAACTTGCGGCAGACGAATCACGTCCGTCCCGAGGACGCAGGCCGTCTCGATCGTATGCTTCCCTATCTCTGAGGACTGAACCATGGCACGAGTAAAGCGTGGTGTGCAGGCGCGCCGCCGCCACAAGAAAATTCTGAATCTGGCGAAGGGCTACTACAACGCCCGTCGTAAGGTTTTCCGCGTTGCAAAGCAGGCGGTCATCAAGGCGCAGCAGTACGCCTACATTGGCCGTAAGCAGAAGAAGCGCGTGTTCCGTGCGCTTTGGATCACCCGCATCAATGCGGCTGCCCGCATCAATGGTCTGAGCTACAGCCGTTTCATGAATGGCATGCTCAAGGCTGGCATCACCCTGGACCGCAAGGTGCTGGCTGATATCGCCGTGCACGACGCCGCCGGCTTTGCCGCGCTGGCCGAAAAGGCAAAGGGCGCGCTGGCGGCATAAGTGCGAGTCCCTCGCGAGAGCCCGCACAGCGTAGGTGCGAGTCCCTCGCAAGAGCCCGCACATCCATGTGCGGACTTTTGAAGGGGTAGGTCATCGCGACATCCGCACATACGTGTGCAGATGTCGACGAGGGAACGCAGATATGCAGGGGGAAGGGCGCGAGTCCTTCCCCTTTTGCGTTTTGGGCTGCCAGCTTGGAGTGATGCAAGGGGCTGGCAGCATAGTGAGTGGTCATGCATTCCGGTGCATCCGGAAACACCGTTCGGCTGAGTAGTTGAGGCGCGAGTGCAATGAGTGAGATTCAATCCCTGACCGAGCGCGCGCTGGCCGATGTCGCCGCCGCGCAGACACCGGACCAACTGGAAGCCTTGCGGGTCGCCTTGCTGGGCAAGAGTGGCAGTATCACCGCCCAGCTCAAGCAGCTCGGCACGCTGCCGGCCGAGCAGCGCAAGGCTGCGGGCGAGGCGATCAACCAAACCCGAGATACGCTGAGCGCAGCGTTGTCGGAGCGCAAAACGACCCTGGAAACCGCTGCGCTGGACGCACGTCTTGCTGGCGAGCGCATCGATGTCACTCTGCCGGGCCGCCGTGGCGAGCGCGGCGGCCTGCATCCGGTGACGCGCACGCTCGAGCGCATTGTCGAGATTTTTGCGCGGTTGGGTTACGAGTTGTCCGATGGCCCGGAAATCGAGGACGACTGGCACAACTTCGAAGCACTGAATTTTCCGCCGCATCATCCGGCGCGCGCGATGCACGACACGTTCTATTTCGGCGACGGTCGTCTGCTGCGCACGCATACCTCCGGTGTGCAGGTGCGCTACATGGATGCGCACAAACCACCGCTGCGCATGATTGCGGCCGGCAAGGTGTATCGCTCCGATTCGGACCAGACCCACTCGCCGATGTTCCATCAGGTCGAGGGTCTGCTGGTGGACGAGCATTCGAATTTTGCCGATCTCAAGGGCACCTTATCCGAGTTCGTGCGCGCGTTCTTCGAGCGCGATTTCGAAATGCGTTTTCGCCCCAGCTATTTCCCGTTCGTGGAGCCGGGTGCCGAAGTGGACATCGCCTGGCAGCAGCCCGACGGCAGCACCCGTTGGCTGGAAGTCCTGGGCTGCGGCATGGTGCACCCGAACGTATTGCGCAGCGTCGGCATCGACCCGGAGCGCTACACCGGCTTTGCGTTCGGTCTGGGCGTGGAGCGTTTTGCGATGCTGCGCTACGGCGTCAACGACCTGCGCGCGTTCTTCGAAAATGACGTGCGGTTTCTCAGGCAGTTTGCTTGACGGCGGGGAATCGGGAATCGGGAGTGGAGAATCGGAGCAGCCAAGCGCGCTCCTAGCCCACCTTCCAAATCTCCGAAGACCTCCCGCTGTTGCGATTCCCGATTCCCTATTCTCCATTCCCGGCTCTCCATGAAATTCTCTGAAAATTGGCTGCGTAGCCACGTTCCGATCCAGGCCTCGCGCGAGGAACTGGCCGCCACGCTGACGGCGATCGGTCTGGAAGTCGAAGACGTCACGCCGTTGGGTGAGGCGCTTGGTCAGGTAGTGGTGGCGCGTATCGTCGAGGCCGTGCGGCATCCGGAAGCCGATCGCCTGCAGGTGTGCAGTGTCGATGCGGGGCAGGGCGAGTTGCTGCAAATCGTGTGTGGTGCGCCCAATGCGCGTGCCGGCCTGGTGGCGCCGTTGGCGCTGGTCGGCGCGCAGATCGGCGAGCTGACCATCAAGGCCGCCAAGCTGCGCGGCGTGCCATCCAACGGCATGTTGTGCTCGGCCAAGGAGCTGGGCCTGGATAGCGATGCGTCCGGCTTGTTCGAGTTGCCGGACGACGCGCCGGTGGGTCAAGCCCTTGCGGAGTATCTGGGCTTGCCGGATGCCAGCATCGAAATCAAGCTCACCCCCAATCGCGCCGACTGTTTCAGCGTGCGTGGCATTGCGTTCGATGTGGCTGCAGCATGCGCCAGCGAAGTGGTGGCCTTCGACGCCGGTGCGGTTGCGCCGGTGTCCACGCGGACTCTGGCGGTTGAGCTGGAGGCCGGCAAGGAGGCGCCGCGCTATTGCGGGCGGGTGATCGAAGGCATCGACCCGCTGGCGAAGACGCCGGTGTGGCTGGCCGAGCGTCTGCGTCGCAGCGGCGTGCGTCCGGTTTCGCTGCTGGTGGATATCACCCAGTACGTGATGCTGGAGCTCGGTCAGCCGATGCATGCCTTCGATCTGGATACCTTGCAGGGGCCGATCGGTGTGCGTCGCTCGCGCAGTGGCGAACAGCTGGCGCTGCTGGATGGGCGTCAGGTCACGTTGGACGACAGTTTCCTGACCATCACCGATGCCGGCCGCCCGGTGGCGCTGGCCGGGTTGATGGGCGGGCTGGACACGCGCGTCACCGACAAAACGCACAACGTATTCCTGGAGTCGGCGTATTTCGATCCGGCCGCGATCATGGGCCGTGGCCGCAAGTTCGGCCTGCATACCGATGCGGGCCATCGCTTTGAGCGCGGCGTGGATCCGGCGTTGCCGCCGCAGGCGATCGAGGTGGCCACGCGTCTGGTGCTGGAACTGGCTGGCGGTACGCCGGGCCCGGTGGTGCATGCGCAACTGCCGGAGCATCTGCCGCAGCCCGCGCGCATTCTGCTGCGTCGCGCACGCATCGCGCGGGTGCTTGGCATCCACATCGACGACGCCGATGTCGTGCGCATTCTGAGTGCGCTCGGCATGCAGCTCGATGCGGTTTCCGAAGGCTGGCAGGTCGTTGCGCCGAGCCGTCGGTTCGATATCGCCATCGAAGAAGACCTCATCGAAGAGCTGGCGCGCATCCACGGCTACGATCGCGTACCGACCACGCTGCCGGGCGGTGCCAGCCGGATCGCGATGCCCAGCGAAACCCAGCTCGACGAGCTGACCGTGCGCCGCCAGCTGGTGGCGCGCGAGCTGCAGGAGACCATCAATTACGCGTTCGTCGATGCGGCGTTGCTGCAGCGTTGGCAGTTGACCGACGGCCTGGTACCGCTGGCCAATCCGCTCAGTGCCGAGCTGGCCATCATGCGTCCGCGCTTGCTGCCGGGTTTGGTCGCGACACTGGGCCGCAACGCCGCCCGTCAGGCTGGGCGGGTGCGGCTGTTCGAGCTGGGTAAGGTGTTTGCGGCTTCCGCGCAGGCGGGCGCTGCCCCGCAGGAATCCCAGCATGTCGCCGCCGCGGTGTGTGGCGATGCGCTTGCGTTGCAATGGGGCGAGCCCGCGCGCAAGGTGGATTTTCATGATGTGAAGGGCGACCTGATCGCTTTGGCAGCGGCCAGCGGCGCGGTGCTGGAGTTTCAGCCCTCCGCCCAGCCGTTCGGGCATCCGGGTCGGTCGGCTGATATCTATCGCGATGGCGTGTGCATCGGCTGGATCGGCCAGGTGCATCCGCGCCTGACCAAGGCGTTGGAAATCGACGTCGATGTGATCGCGTTCGAACTGCAGCTGGCGCCGCTGGTGCAGCGCGCCCTGCCGCGCGCCGGCGAGCTGTCGCGGTTCCCGTCGGTGCGCCGCGATCTGGCCTTCCTGGTGCCGGACGAGGTGACTTGGGCGGCGTTGTCGGCCAGCGTGCAGACCACGGTCGGCCCGTTGCTGCGCGAGGTGCAGCTGTTCGACCGGTACGTCGGGCAGGGGGTCGAGCCAGGTTTCAAGAGTCTGGCTATGGGCTTGATTTTGCAGGATAACTCGCGCACTCTCACCGACCGGGACGTGGATGCGGTCGTTACCGATGTGGTGGCCGTGATCGAGCGCGAGCACCGCGCCCGGATCCGGAGTTGAGGCGGTAACCAGGGGATTGGCATGGCATTGACGAAAGCGGAGATGGCCGAACGTCTGTTCGACGAGGTTGGTCTGAACAAGCGCGAGGCGAAGGAATTTGTCGACGCGTTTTTCGACGTGCTACGCGATGCGCTGGAGCAGGGTCGTCAGGTGAAGCTGTCGGGGTTCGGCAACTTCGATTTGCGGCGCAAGAATCAACGGCCCGGTCGCAATCCAAAGACCGGTGAGGAAATTCCGATCTCGGCCCGGACGGTGGTGACCTTCCGCCCTGGCCAAAAGCTCAAGGAACGGGTGGAGGCTTATGCTGGATCCGGGCAGTAATCGCGAACTACCGCCGATTCCGGCCAAGCGCTATTTCACCATTGGTGAGGTCAGCGAGCTGTGCGACGTCAAGCCGCATGTGTTGCGGTACTGGGAAACGGAATTTCCGAGCCTGGAGCCGGTCAAGCGACGCGGCAACCGCCGTTACTACCAGCGACACGATGTGCTGATGGTCCGGCAGATCCGCGGCCTGCTCTACGAGCAGGGCTACACCATCGGCGGCGCGCGTCTGCGGCTGGAAGGCGATGGCGCCAAAAGCGAGTCGGCGCTGAGCAACCAGATCATCAAGCAGGTGCGCATGGAACTGGAAGAAGTCCTGCAGCTGCTTCGCCGCTAGGAAAACGTGTCGCAAAGCCGCTATAATCGCAGGCCGTCCTCGCGACGGGATGCAGCATCTTCGGGGTATAGCGCAGCCTGGTAGCGCACTAGTCTGGGGGACTAGTGGTCGTCGGTTCAAATCCGGCTACCCCGACCAAACATCGAGCCCATGTCCTTCCGACATGGGCTTTTTTGTTGCGTCGCAACATTGCATTTTTGTGTCCCTGCAGCGGTCGCTCACTATGTAGATCGGCATATCGCAGTGCAGCATGAACCGTGCACGAGTGCCCGTTTATTTCGGTCCAGTTCGCTATGGACTTGGGTCACGGAACGATGCTAAGTGTCCGGAAACGTTCCAAATCATTAGCTTGAGATTAGAACGTGGATCACGGTTTTTTAACGCGACAACGACGAACTTGAATCAATAGGCCAACGCCGTCAAAAAAATGGCGTGTCATGCCTTGCGATGCGATCGTTCTGTGCCATAGTGCAGTGCAACACGCAGTACCTTTTCGTGATCCCGATGTTTCTGGGATGAATTTCTCTGTCGTACGTTCGTGCTGGCGCGTTGGCCGGTTGAATGCTGCGCGAGCTCCTGTCCCACCCAACCGAGGCAGCCAGCCATACGCATGAAGAAACTGATCGGACGATTCTGCCAAGGCCTCAGCCTGGCGTTGATCTGCTCGATGGCCCTGGGTGCATGCAGCACCGGGAAGAACATGGCGTCGTCATTGCCGCTTCCCGATCCGCTGGCAATGTCCGCGGTGCAGCCCGAGTATCGACTCTCCCCAGGCGACCTGTTGCTGGTCAAGGTGTTTCAGGTCGACGATCTGGAACGGCAGGTCCGCATCGATCAGAACGGCCACATCTCGCTGCCGCTGATCGGCGACGTCAACGCCGCCGGCATGGGTGTCGGCGAGCTGGAAAAGCTGGTCGCCGATCGCTACCGCGGCGGCTACCTGCAGAATCCGCAGGTGTCGGTGTTCGTGCAGGAATCCAATGGCCGTCGCGTGACCGTGACCGGCGCCGTCACCGAGCCCGGCATCTACCCGGTGATCGGTGCCAATCTGACGCTGCAACAGGCCGTGGCGCAGGCCAAGGGCGTCAGCACTGTGGCAAGCCGCGGCAATGTCATCGTGTTCCGCATGGTCAACGGGCAGAAAATGATCGCGCGCTTCGACCTGACCGAGATCGAGAAGGGCGCCAATCCTGACCCTGAAATCTACGGTGGCGACATCGTCGTGGTGTATCGCTCGGATGCGCGCGTCTGGTTGCGCACCATGCTGGAACTGACCCCCTTAGTGATGGTGTGGCGCGCTTACCGATGAGTATGAATTCCGACAATCGTTCCTCGCCGTCGCAGCGTCATGGGCATCTCGAACTGGCCGACGTCAGCTTGCTCGACTACTGGCGTGCCCTGGTGTCGCAGCGCTGGTTGATCATCCTAATCACGATCGCCGCCGTGCTGCTGGCGCTGGTGATCACCTTCCTGATGCCGGAAAAGTATCGCGCCACCAGTACGCTGCAGATCGAGCGCGATTCGCTCAACGTGGTGAACGTCGACAACCTGATGCCGGTCGAGTCGCCGCAGGATCGCGACTTCTACCAGACCCAGTACCAGCTGCTGCAGAGCCGTTCGCTCGCACGTGCGGTGATTCGCGAAGCCAAGCTCGATCAGGAGCCGGCGTTCAAGCAGCAAGTCGAAGATGCGCTGGAAAAGGCAGCCGCCAAGAATCCGGAAGCGGGCAAGTCGGTGGACTCGCGTCAGGCGATCATCGAGCGCAGCCTGACCGACACCTTGTTAGCAGGTCTGGTGGTCGAGCCGATCCTCAATTCGCGCCTGGTCTACGTCAATTACGATTCGCCGGACCCGGTGCTTGC
Organism: Xanthomonas sp. AC360; assembly: GCF_979258225.1. Lineage (NCBI taxonomy): Bacteria > Pseudomonadati > Pseudomonadota > Gammaproteobacteria > Lysobacterales > Lysobacteraceae > Xanthomonas > Xanthomonas sp. AC360. Next base: position 4,487,969 of record NZ_OZ409846.1, on the reverse strand, counting down.
GGCGAAGATTGCCAACACCTATCCGAAGGTGTTCATCGTTAGCACGCAGGAGCGCCGCATGAAGGCGTCTTCGTTTGCGACCAAGTTTCTTGCCGAGCGTCTGGAGCAGTTGCGCGACAAGGTGGAAGACTCGGAAAAAACGTTGGTTGCGTACTCGACCGATGAGCAGATCGTCTCCGTAGGCGACGACAAGCCGTCGTTGCCGGCGCAGAACCTGACCGACCTCAATGCGTTGCTGGCGTCGGCGCAGGATGCGCGCATCAAGGCCGAGGCCGCCTGGCGTCAGGCCGCCACCGGCGATGCGATGTCGTTGCCGCAGGTGTTGAGCAGCCCGCTGATCCAGACCTTGCGCGGCGAGCAGGTGCGCTTGACCAGTGAGTATCAGCAGAAGCTGTCGACCTTCAAGCCGGATTACCCGGAAATGCAGCGCCTGAAAGCGCAGATCGAAGAGTCGCGCCGTCAGATCAATGGTGAGGTCATCAACGTTCGCCAGTCGCTCAAGGCAACCTATGACGCGTCTGTGCATCAGGAGCAATTGCTCAACGAACGCATTGCCGGTCTGCGCACCAACGAACTCGACCTGCAGAGCCGCAGCATCCGCTACAACATGCTCAAGCGCGACGTCGATACCAACCGTCAGCTCTACGATGCGCTCCTGCAGCGCTACAAGGAAATCGGTGTGGCGAGCAATGTCGGCGCCAACAACGTGACCATCGTCGACACTGCAGATGTGCCTACGTCGAAGACTTCGCCGAAACTCAAATTGAACCTCGCGTTAGGCTTCATCTTTGGCGTATTCCTTGGGTTGGCTGTGGCGCTTGTGCGTTACTTCCTGCGGGGCACCGGGCCGGAAACACGATTGAACTGACATCGTGATGTTGCAAAACAGTGGTTAATTAAAGTGACAACCGATTCAGCGTAGAAAAAGTCGGATCCCGTATGTTTCGGGCTCCCTCGTTTTGAAAGTTTGTCTCTGTTGAAACAAAGGGCTGTCGAGTGATCTGGGGTCGGTAGGTATTACCGCGGTGATCGCTCGACGGAGATGATTGAAAGCTCGCGTGCGATTCGTATGTTCCCCCGCATGCGCCGTATCGAGTTTGGAGGACATCCCCATGCTTTTGGCAGACTTGAGTAGCGCGACGTACACGACATCCTCGCCGCGATTGTTGTCCAAGTACTCGGCGGCAGCCGACTTGGTGCTGCGCGTGTTCGACCTGACCATGGTGGTCGTGTCGGGCCTGATCGCATACCGCATCGTGTTCGGCTCCTGGGTCCCGGCAGCGCCATATCGTGTCGCAATCGCCACCACGCTGTTGTATTCGGTGATCTGCTTTGCGCTGTTTCCGCTGTATCGCAGCTGGCGCGGTCGCGGATTGTTGAGCGAGCTGATGGTGCTGGGCGGTGCCTTTGGCGGCGTGTTTGCGCTGTTTGCGGTGCATGCGCTGATCGTGCAGGTTGGAGAGCAGGTCTCTCGCGGCTGGATCGGCCTGTGGTTCGTTGGCGGCCTGGCATCGCTGGTGGCGGCACGCACCTTGTTGCGCGGCTTCCTGAACCACCTGCGTGCGCAGGGCGTTGACGTCCAGCGCGTGGTGGTCGTCGGTCTGCGCCATCCGGTGATGAAGATCAATCATTACCTGAGCCGCAATCCGTGGGTCGGTATGAACCTGGTCGGTTACTTCCGCACGCCGTATGACATTGCCGTGACCGAACAGCGCCAGTCGCTGCCGTGCCTGGGCGAACCGGATGCACTGATCGATTACCTGAAGGAAAATCAGGTCGAGCAGGTGTGGATTTCGCTGCCGCTGGGCGAGCGCGACCATATCAAGCAGCTGCTGCAGCGTCTGGACCGTTATCCGATCAACGTGAAGCTGGTGCCCGATCTGTTCGACTTCGGTCTGTTGAACCAGTCTGGTGAGCAGATCGGCAACACGCCGGTGATCAACCTGCGTCAGGGCGGTGTGGATCGCGACAATTACTTCGTCGTTGCCAAGGCGCTGCAGGACAAGATCCTGGCCGTGATCGCGCTGATGGGCCTGTGGCCGCTGATGGCTGCGATTGCCGTCGGCGTCAAGATGAGCTCGCCGGGTCCGGTGTTCTTCCGCCAGCGTCGTCACGGCCTGGGCGGTCGCGAGTTCTACATGTTCAAGTTCCGCTCGATGCGCGTGCATGACGATCATGGCACCACCATCCAGCAGGCGACCAAGAACGACACCCGCATCACCCGTTTCGGTGCGTTCCTGCGGCGCAGCAGCCTGGATGAGTTGCCGCAGATCTTCAATGTGCTGGGTGGCAGCATGTCGATCGTGGGCCCGCGCCCGCACGCCGCGCAGCACAACACGCACTACGAAAAGCTGATCAACCATTACATGCAGCGCCATTACGTCAAGCCGGGCATCACCGGTTGGGCGCAGGTCAATGGCTTCCGTGGCGAAACCCCGGAGCTGCGGACGATGAAGAAGCGTATCCAGTACGACCTGGACTACATCCGTCGTTGGTCGCTGTGGCTGGATATCCGCATCATCGTGCTGACTGCAGTACGCGTGTTCGGACAGAAGACCGCGTACTGATGATGGCGGGGAGCGTGCGACCTGGTGCGTCAGGCGTCGCGGGCGGCTGCAGTGCAGCCGCCCCTCTCAGGCAGGCGTGTGCATGCTGATCCGAATGAGCGAGGAAACCCGCGTTCGCTGGCATAACCTGCTGATCGAACTGACGCTGCTGGTCGGCGTGGGCTACAACCTGGTGCTGGCGCTGATCAACGCGAACGTGTTCACCGTGCGTCCGGTGATCACCTACGCCGTCGAGTTCATGATCTACGCGGCCTGCTTCCTGCTGGGCCTGGGCTCGCTGAGCCGTAAACGCATTGCGCTGATCATCAGCGGGCTTGGATTGATCGTCCTGCTGATGTTCGTGCGGTTCCTGGTGAACTGGCAAGTCGATCCGAAATTCTTTCGCGATGCCCTGGTGGTGTTCGCGTTCGTGGTGCTGGGCTCTGCCTATACCGGCTCGGTGCCCAAGTTGTTCATCCGCATGACCATCATCGTCTCGCTGGTTGCCGCGTTCGAGCTGGCAATGCCGAGGGCCTACGGCGACCTGGTCAATCCGAAGAGCTTCTTCGTCAACGCGCGTGGCATGAGCGCCGAAGGGTTCTGGAACGAAGACAGCAACCTGTTCGTCAGCGCCACGCGGCCGGGCGAACGCAACTTCCTGCCGGGTTCCAATCTCCCGCGCGCCTCCTCGATGTTCATCGAGCCGGTGACGATGGGTAACTACATCTGCTTCTTTACCGCCATCGTGCTGGTGTTCTGGCGCTGGATGCGGCCGGCGGCGCTGATCCTGTCGGTGGGGTTGATCGGCTTCATGATCGTCGCCTCGGATGGACGATTGGCGGCGGGCACCTGCGTGCTGATGGTGTTGCTGACGCCGCTATTGAAACGCCTGGATCAGCGATTGGCGTTTCTGGTGTTCTTGTTGGTGATCATGAGTGCGTGGCTGCTGGTGTGGATCACCGGGATCACGGCCTACCAGGACACCACCATGGGCCGGATATTTTTCACCGTTTACTCGATGAACAACCTGTCGTTCGAGTCCTGGCTGGGGCTGGATTTTGCGCAGGCCTACCGTTACTTCGACAGCGGCATTTCGTACTTCATCGCGTCGCAGTCGATCGTCGGGGTGCTGGCATTCCTGCTGTCGTATTCGTTCCTGCTGCTGATGCCGAGCAAGGAAGGCCAGCTGTTCAAGAACCTGGCCATCTTCGCGTTTGCGCTGAGTCTGCTGGTGTCTAACGGCTACTTTTCGATCAAGACCTCGGCGCTGTGGTGGTTCGTGTGCGGCTGCCTGTGGCATATGCGTCCGACCTGGTCTGCGTCGGCGGTCTCCGCTGCTTCGATCAAGGATGATCCAACGGTTGATGGCGCGCAGTTGCCATTGCCTGCGGGAGCGGGGCGATGAGCTCGGCGGCGGCAGCGTCGTCGTCGGTCGCGTCTGATTCCGGCGTGCGGATTGCGGCCGGCGGGAAGGCGCGCGATCAGCGGATCGATGCGGCCAAGGCCATCGCGATCTTGTTGGTGGTGTTTTGCCATGCCAAGGGCGTGCCGCATGACATGACCTTGTTTGCCTACAGCTTCCACGTGCCGCTGTTTTTTTTGGTGTCTGGCTGGTTGGCTGCTGGCTATGCCTCGCGTACCACCAGCATGGCGCAGACGATCACCAAGCAGGCGCGCAGTCTGCTACTGCCGTATGTCACGTTCTATCTGCTGGGCTACGCGTACTGGCTGCTGACCCGCAATATCGGCGAGAAGGCCGCACGCTGGGGAAGTCACCCGTGGTGGGAGCCGATTGTGTCGCTGTTTACCGGGATCGGTCCGGACCTGTATGTGCAGCCGCCGCTGTGGTTTTTGCCGGTGATGCTGGTCACTGTGGTGAGCTACGTATTGCTGCGCCGCTTGCTGCCGCCGCTGGCGATTGCGGCGGCGGGATTGGTGCTGGCGTGGTTCTGGATGAACTGGTTCCCGGCGCAGGGAGTGCGGCTTTTTTTCGGGCTCGATGTGCTACCGGTGTCGTTGTGCTTCTACGCGCTTGGCGCGCTGTTGATTTACGTGTCGCCACGTCTGCCGACCTCGTTGCCGGTCAGTGCGCTGGTGACCGTTGCATTGGCGCTTGCGGTGGCGTGGCTGGCGCAACGTAACGGGCGTATCGACGTCAACATGCTCGGCTTCGGCCGCGACCATGCCGTGTTCCTGCTCAGTGCGGTGCTGGGGTCGTTGATGGTGATCTGCGCGGCGCGGCTGGTGCAGAGCTGGGGCTGGGTACAGTGGATCGGCCGCAATACCTTGCTGATCCTGTGCACGCATATGCTGGTGTTCTTCGTGCTGTCCGGTGTTGCCGCGGTGGCGGGCGGATTCGGTGCAGGGCGGCCGGGCCTGGGTTGGGCGGTCTTCGTGACGGTGTTCGCGCTGGTCGCGTGCGTGCCGATGCGCTGGGTGTTTATGCGTTTTGCCCCCTGGGCCTTGGGTGCGCGCACGGTGGCGGCATGACCGGCGCCGCGGCATGACGACTGCTCCGTATCCCCCGCAAGCCGGACACGACAAAACCGTGGCAATGCCCGGTCGTGCGCCGGCGCTGGCCCGCGATTGGCAGATCGATGCGGCAAAGGCGCTGGCCATCGTGCTGGTCGTGCTGGGGCACGCGAGCGTCATGCCGCCTGCCTACAAACTGTTCGCCTACAGCTTCCATGTGCCGTTGTTTTTTGTGCTTTCCGGCTGGGTCGGCGAGCGCTTCGGACGTCGCGGGTTGAATGTGTCGACGGTGAAAAAGCTGGCGCGGACGTTGTTGATCCCGTACCTGGCGTTCTTCCTGGTGGCATACGGCCTGTGGTTGCTGACGGGCGTGCTCAATCATGCGTTCCAGCAGCCGGGCGCACGGGCGTGGTGGGACCCTTTCCTCGGCGTGTTCTGGGCCAACGGCACGCGCCTCTACGTGCTGCCGGCGTTGTGGTTCTTGCCGGCGTTGTTTGTCACAACGCTGACCTACATTGCATTGCGTGCACGTTTGAGCACGACGGTGGTAGCGGCGCTCAGCTTGCCGATCGCCCTGGCATGGGCGGGATGGTTTCCCTCGTTGCAGCTGCGCTTGCCACTCGCGTTGGACGTGTTGCCGATCGCTTTGTTCTTCATTGCGGTGGGTGGATGGCTGTCGCGCTTTGCCGATGCGCTGCGCGCGCTTCCGGCATGGGTGTGGGCGTTGGCGCTGCCGGTCGTCGCAACGGCATGGTGGCTACTGGCCGGAGCGAACGGGCAGGTGGACGTGAACAATCTGCTGTTCGGGCAATCGGCTGCGCTGTTCCTGCTGGTGAGTCTGTTGGGGACTGCGATGACGCTATGCGTCGCGTATTTCGTCCGGCACTGGCAGTGGGTGCAGTGGATCGGTACCAACACCTTGCTGATTCTGTGCACGCATACGCTGGTGTTCCTGGTGGTCACTAGTGTGGTTGCGCGCACCGGAGTCATCGATCGCGGCCTCATTGGTACGCCGGCGTGGGCGATGGGGCTCAGCGCATTCGCGATCGCGTGCGCGGTGCCGATGCGCGCGGTGCTGGTGCGTGCTGCGCCATGGATGTTGGGGTTGAAGAGTCAATGACGAATTTCAAGAATCATCAGTTGTCGCGGCACATGCGTGCGCGTCACTGGCACAGGAGATTGGCGTAATGAAAGTGGTGCATGTCGTCCGCCAATTCCACCCCTCGATCGGGGGCATGGAAGAAGTCGTTCTCAATGTTGCCCGCCAGCATCAGGCCAACAGCGCCGACACGGTGGAAGTAGTGACACTGGATCGCGTGTTCACCGATCCGGGTGCGCAGCTCGCGCCGCAGGAAACCTATCAAGGGTTGCCGATCCGCCGGATTGGCTATCGCGGTTCGTCGCGCTATCCGTTGGCGCCATCGGTACTTGGTGCGATTGGATCCGCTGATGTGGTGCATCTGCATGGAATCGATTTTTTCTACGACTATCTGGCAGTGACCAAACTGCTGCACAGCAAGCCGATGGTGGTGTCCACACACGGTGGGTTCTTCCATACCGCGTATGCGTCGCGCATGAAGCAGCTGTGGTTCCAGACACTCACGCGCACCTCGGCGTTGGCGTATTCGCGGGTGATCGCAACCAGCGAAAACGATGGCGATCTGTTTGCCAAGGTGGTATCGCCGGCACGCTTGCGGGTGATCGAGAACGGCGTGGACGTGGAGAAATATGCGGGGCAGGGTGCGGCTACTCCGGGTCGGACGATGCTGTATTTCGGGCGCTGGTCGGTGAACAAGGGGCTGATCGAAACGCTGGAGCTGCTGAAGGCGATGCTTGCGCGCGATCCGCACTGGCAGCTGATCATCGCCGGCCGCGAATACGATCTGAATGAAGCCGACTTGCGCAAGGCGATTGCCGAGCGCGGGTTGCAGGATAAGGTGCAGCTGAGCATGTCGCCGTCTCAGGAACAGCTGCGCGCATTGATGCAGCAGGCGCAGTTCTTCGTCTGCCTGTCGCGCCACGAAGGCTTTGGCATTGCCGCGGTCGAGGCGATGAGCGCGGGCCTGATTCCCATCCTCAGCGATATTCCGCCGTTCGTGCGGCTGGCCAGCGAGTCGGGGCAGGGCGTGATCGTCAACCGCGACAGGATCGAAGCGGCGGCCGACCAAGTGCAGGCGCTCGCACTGACGGCCGATGGCGACTTCGCAACGCGTCGTGCGGCATCGATGGCCTACGTGAGCCGCTACGACTGGAAGCATGTGGTGGGGCGCTACATCGACGAGTACCACAGTGCGCTGGGCACGCCGCGCCCGCAGGAGACGCCGCGATGAGCGCGCTTGCATCTGCATCAATGACACGTGCGGCGGCCAAGCCGCAGGTCACGGTGCTGTTCTCCACCGAAAAACCCAATGCCAGCACCAACCCGTATCTGACCCAGCTCTACGACGCGTTGCCCGATGCGGTGCAGCCGCGCTTTTTTTCGATGCGCGATGCCTTGCTGTCGCACTACGACGTGCTGCATCTGCACTGGCCCGAATACCTGCTGCGCCATCCCAGCGCCGTGGGCACGTTGGCCAAGCAGCTTTGCGCGGCATTGTTGCTGCTGAAGTTGCAGGTCACCGGTACGCCGGTGGTGCGCACCTTGCACAACCTGGCCCCGCACGAAGATCGCGGTTGGCGCGAACGTAGCTTGTTGCGCTGGACCGATCGTCTGACGCGCCGCTGGATCCGCATCAATGCCACCACGCCGGTGCGCCCGCCGTTTACCGACACCATCCTGCATGGTCACTACCGCGACTGGTTCGCGACGATGCCGCAAGGCACCACCGTGCCAGGGCGGCTGCTGCACTTCGGTCTGATTCGTCCGTACAAGGGCGTGGAAACGCTGTTGGAGGTCATGCGCGAGGTCAGCGACCCACGCGTGAATCTACGCATCGTTGGTAACCCGGCCACGCCGCAGATGCGCACGCTGGTGGAAGAAGCCAGTGCGCAGGATCCGCGCATCAGCGCATTACTCGCCTATGTCGAAGAGCCGGTGCTGGCACGCGAGGTCAGCGAGGCCGAGCTGGTGGTGTTGCCGTACCGGCAGATGCATAACTCCGGCACGTTGCTGCTCGCATTGTCGTTGGCCCGCCCGGTGCTGGCGCCGTGGAGCGAATCCAATGCGGCGATTGCCGAAGAAGTGGGGCCGGGCTGGGTGTTTCTGTACGAAGGCGAATTCGATGCGGCGCTGTTGACCGGCATGCTCGACACGGTGCGCGCTGCACCACGCGGGCCGGCACCGGATCTATCGCAACGCGATTGGCCGCGCATCGGGCAGCTGCATTACCGCACCTATCTCGAAGCGCTGGGCAAGGATGGAGACGCCGCGCTGTGACCGCAGAAACCCCCACGACGTCTTCTCCCACACCGCCGCCGCAACGCAGCCTGGGCTCGCGCGCTGCCGGCGGCGCGGCGGTGACCATGCTGGGCCAGTCGGCCAAGATGGTCGTGCAGTTCGGCGGCATCATCCTGCTGGCGCGGTTGCTGACACCCTACGACTACGGGTTGATGGCGATGGTCACCGCGATTGTCGGTGCAGCCGAGATCCTGCGCGATTTCGGCTTGTCGGCGGCCGCCGTGCAGGCCAAGCACGTCAGCCGCGAACAACGCGACAACCTGTTCTGGATCAATAGCGGTATCGGTCTGGTGCTTTCGGTGGTGGTGTTCGCCTCGGCGCATGTGATCGCCAACTTCTACAAAGAGCCGGCGCTGGTCACGATCTCGCAAGCGCTTGCGGTGACGTTCCTGATCAACGGCATGACCACGCAATACCGCGCGCATCTGAGCCGTGGGTTGCGTTTTGGGCAGGTGGCGCTGAGCGATGTGGGCTCGCAAGTGCTGGGGTTGGGCGCCGCCGTTGCCGCTGCGCTGCTGGGCTGGGGCTACTGGGCATTGGTGGTACAGCAGGTGGTGCAGGCGGTGGTCAACCTGGTGATCGCGGGCAGCTGCGCACGTTGGCTGCCCGGTGGCTATCGACGCGACGCGCCGATGCGCGATTTCATGAATTTCGGCTGGAACCTGATGGCCGCGCAGTTGCTGGGCTACGCCAGCCGCAATGTGGGGCAGGTGATCATCGGCTGGCGCACCGGGCCCGATGCTTTGGGTCTGTACAACCGCGCGTTCCAGCTGTTGATGATGCCTTTGAACCAGATCAATGCACCGGCGACCAGCGTGGCGTTGCCGGTGCTGTCGCAGCTGCAGGACGACCGCGAGCGTTTCAGCGCGTTTCTGCTGCGTGGGCAGACGGTGATGGTGCACCTGATCGTGGCGCTGTTCTCGTTCGCCTGTGCGGTGGCGATGCCGTTGATCGTGCTGGTGCTTGGCGAACAATGGCGCGAGGCAGTGCCGTTGTTCCAGGTGCTCGCACTGGGCGGTATTTTCCAGACCGCGTCCTACGCCACATATTGGGTGTTTCTGGCGCGCGGTTTGATGCGCGAGCAGTTGCTGTTCTCGCTGGTCAGTCGCGTTGTGCTGATCGCCTGCATCTTCGTCGGTTCGCGTTGGGGCGCAATGGGGGTCGCGGTTGGCTACTCGTTCGGGCTGCTGGTCACCTGGCCGATGTCGCTGATCTGGGTCGGCAAGATTTCCGATACGCCGGTGGGCGTGCTGTTCACCAACGCGGTACGCGCGATGGTGGCGTATGGCGTTGCCGGCGGCTGCGCGTATTACGCCTCGATCACCGTCGGCGGCCCGCTATGGCAGCAATTGGCCGCAGGCGCAGCGGCGATGGCTGCAGTGTGCCTGCTGATGCTGGGCATCTGGCCGTCGTTCCGTCGCGATGTGATCTCCATCGTCAACATCCGCAAGTTGCTGAGTCAGGCCAAGGCGCGTCGATGAGATCGACATTGTCTTCGCCTGCATTCGGGCATGCTTTCTCCCACTCATTCATAGGACACGGCCCATGAGCGACACACCCGCCGCCGCTGCTTCCGGCATCCGCCGGCCTTGCTATCTGGTCTTGTCCGCACACGATTACCGCACACCGCGCCGCGCCAACATCCACTTCATCACCGATCAGCTCGCGCTGCGCGGGACGACGCGATTTTTTTCGCTGCGTTACAGCCGCCTGTCGCGGATGAAGGGCGATATGCGGCTGCCGCTGGATGACACTGCCAATACCGTGGTGTCGCACAAGGGTGTGGAGTGCTATCTCTGGCGTACTACGGTGCATCCGTTCAATACGCGCAGGGCGTGGCTGCAGTCTGTGGAAGATGCGATGTTCCGCTGGTATGCCGCACATCCGCCGAAACAGTTGCTGGACTGGATGCGCGAGGCGGATGTCATCGTGTTCGAAAGCGGCATTGCCGTGGCCTTTATCGAGCTCGCCAAGCGCATCAATCCGACCGCCAAGCTGGTGTATCGCGCCTCCGATGGGTTGAGCACGATCAACGTCGCCTCCTATATCGAACGCGAGTTCGACCGGGTTGCGCCCACTCTGGACGTCATCGCGCTGGTGTCGCCGGCCATGGCCGAAGAGATCGCAAGCCGCGATAACGTCTATCACGTCGGGCATGGCGTGGATCACAACCTGGATCAGCTGGGCGACCCGTCGCCGTATGGCGAAGGAATCCACGCGGTGGCGGTAGGGTCGATGTTGTTCGACCCGGAATTCTTCGTCGTTGCCAGCAAGGCGTTTCCGCAGGTCACGTTTCATGTGATCGGGTCGGGCATGGGCCGCCACCCGGGCTATGGCGATAACGTCGTCGTTTATGGTGAAATGAAGCACGTCGAGACGATCGGCTACATCAAGCACGCGCGGTTCGGCATCGCGCCGTATGCGTCGGAGCAGGTGCCGGTGTATCTGGCCGATAGCTCGATGAAGCTGTTGCAGTACGACTTTTTCGGCTTGCCTGCGGTGTGTCCGAATGCAGTTGTCGGGCCATATCAGCAGTCGCGCTTTGGTTACACGCCCGGCAACGCCGATTCGATCGTCGCTGCGATCGGGCAGGCGCTGGACGCGCCGCATGTACGTTACCGCCAATGTTTGAACTGGTCCGACACCACCGACCGTGTGCTGGATCCAGCCGCGTATCCGGAAACCCGTTTGTATCCGCAGCACACCGGCGCCGCCGCGCGTGCTTCCTCGGAGGCCGCGCTCTCGCATTGATGCAGCGCACCTCACCCGTTTGAGACAGGAGACCTCTCTTTATGGCCAACGCTTTGCTGCAGAAGTGGATAGAACACGCAGAACGTCGCGCATTGTTCTGGTGGCAGCCGAAAAACGCTGGCGTCAACATGGGAGATCACCTGTCCAAGGTGATCGTGTCCTGCGCGCTCTCCTTGCAAGACAAGACCCTGATCGAGAAGCGCGATCTCAGCAAGAAGCTCATCGCGATCGGCTCGGTGCTGCATTTTGCAAAGGACGGCGATACCGTCTGGGGCAGCGGCATCAATGGCAAGATTCCAGCCGAGCGCAATAACTTCAGCACGCTCGACGTGCGTGCGGTGCGCGGGCCCAAGACCCGTCAATTCCTGCTGGATCGTGGCATCGCGGTGCCGGAGGTCTATGGCGACCCGGGTTTGCTGACGCCGATGTTCTTCCCGGCCGAGGCATTGGGCGCGGTGGAAAAGCGTCCGTTCGCGATCGTTCCGCATTTCAACGAGCCGGTCGAAAAGTACAGCGCGTACGCAGACCACCTGGTGTTCCCCAACGTCAAGCCGGCAACGTTCATGAGCCAGCTGCTGGGTGCCGAGCTGGTGGTCAGCAGTTCGCTGCACGGCCTGATTCTTGCTGAGGCCTATGGCATTCCAGCGGTGTATCTGGATTGGGGCAATGGCGAAGACCGCTTCAAGTACGACGATTACTACTACGGCACCGGACGCACGCAGTGGCACTCGGGCAACAACGTCGAAGAGTGTCTGAAACTGGGCGGCAACGGCGCGTTCGATCTGGAAAAACTGCAGGCCGGTTTGCTGGCTGCATTCCCCTACGACCTTTGGTGATTCGATGATGCAGGGCCAGCGTGTGGACAGTGACACAACGACCGTTGCCGCCGTCGCCACGCCGCCAGGCGTGGTGATTCCACTGGGCGGGTTTCCGGTCTTGTCCACCACGCAGGAGGCATTCGCGCTGGATCTGTTCCATGCAGTGGCCGCGCAACAGCCACGCCGTGTGTTCTTCGCCAACACCAATTTTGTGGTGCAGTGCCAGGCGCTACGGATGCGCATGCGTGAGCCCAGCGTGCGGATCGTCAACGACGGCATCGGGATGGATCTGGCGGCGCGGCTGATTCATGGCCGCCGCTTTGCCGGCAACCTCAATGGCACCGATCTGATTCCGTATCTGTGCCGCGAGGCTGCGCAACCGCTCAAGTTTTTCCTGTTGGGTGGACGCCCTGGCGTGGGCAAGACTGCGGCGGCGACCTTGACCGATAGGTTGGGTCAGCAGGTGGTCGGCATGTGCGATGGCTACGGCGAATTTGCCGCGGCGGGCGAAGGTCTGGCCGAGCGCATCAACCGTTCCGGCGCCGATGTGCTGCTGGTCGCGTTCGGAAATCCGCTGCAGGAGCGCTGGATTCTGGATCACAGCCAGGCGCTGCATGTGCCGCTGGTGTTCGGCGTCGGTGCGCTGCTCGACTTTTTATCCGGCACCGCCAAGCGTGCGCCCGATTGGGTGCAGCGTCTGCATCTGGAGTGGATGTACCGGTTGCTCCACGAGCCGCGCCGTTTGCTCAAGCGCTATAGCTGGGACCTGCTGGTGTTCTTCCGCACCTGTCTGCGCGCGGGCAAGCACCTGCCCTGATGCATGGCGGCTGCGTCTGGGCTTAGCATGCACGCATGCATCCGACTGCCGCCGCCCTGATCCGCTCGCTCGACCTGTCGCCGCATCCGGAAGGCGGGCACTTTCGCCGCGTGTATGCGTCCGAGCGTCAGGTCAGCGATAACGGCCGGCTCCGCCCTGCGCTGACCGCGATCCGTTTTTTGCTCGCTGCCGGCGAATGCAGTGCCTGGCACCGTGTCGATGCCGAGGAAAGCTGGCATTGGCAACAAGGCGATGCGCTGGAATTGCTGATTTACGACGAAGCCAGCGGGCAGCTGCAGCGCTTGATTCTGGACGCCGCCGACCGTGGCGAACCGATGCAGGTGGTTCCCGCAGGGCATTGGCAGGCGGCACGTTCGCTGGGCGACTTCACCCTGGTGGGTTGCACGGTGTCGCCGGGATTCGTGTGGGAGGGATTTGCGCTGCTCGACGCCACCTCGCCATTGGCCACCCACCTGGCAACACTCACTCCACGCTGATCGATCGCGGCGCCGCGTGCGGCCGAACGCTTCCCTAACGCGGCGCGTGCGGGCTTGGCGTACTGTCCGCCTCAAACAGGGGCGACATGTGATGCGATACAGGGCAACGTTATGGGGCGCCGGCGTGATACTGGCATCGATGCTGGCGACGGCCAGCGAGACCGCGGCGCAAACAGCGGCCGCGCCACCGCCGGTGGTCGACCTGGAGGCGATGGTGGTGCGCGGCGTGCAGCCCGGCCCGGGCTTGTGGAAAGTCAGCAAGGGCGACCACGTGTTGTGGATCCTCGGCACCTTGTCGCCATTGCCGAAACGGCTGCAATGGCAGTCGGCCGAGGTGGAAACCATCATCGGCCAGTCCCAGCAGGTACTGATGGCGCCAACCGTGCAGGTCGATGCAGACATGGGCTTCTTCGGCAAGCTGACCTTGCTGCCATCGGCGATGAAGGCGATGAAGAACGAAGACGACCGCGAACTGCGCGATGTGTTGCCTGCCGATCTCTATGCGCGCTGGACTGTGGCCAAGGCGCGCTACATCGGAAGCGATCGTGGGGTGGAGCGCAAACGCCCGATGCTAGCGGCCGGTGAGTTGTATCAGGCGGCGATCAAGCGCTCCGGCCTGGCCCGTTCGCCGGTGATCTGGTCGGTGGTGGAACGCGCCGCCAAGCGCGCAGGCATCAAGCCCACGCCAACCGCGCTGGACTACAAGATCAAGGACCCGCGTCAGGCGCTCAAGGAGTTCCGTGCCGGCGGCATGGACGACACCGCCTGCTTTCGCAGCATCCTGGTGACGGTGGAGCGCGATCTGCCGACCATGGTCGAGCGTGCCAACGCCTGGTCGGTGGGCGATATCGAGGCCTTGCGTCAATTGCCGCGCGAAGATCCGCAAGCGGCCTGCATGAGCGCGATGGCCAGCTCCGGCGCCGCCAGAAAACGCGGCATCGACGATCTGGAGCGGCGCATGCGCGAACATTGGCTCGGCATCGCCACCACCGCGCTGCAACGCAATCGCAGCACCTTCGCGGTACTGCCGATCAGCCGCATGACCACGCCGGATGGTTATCTGGCGCGATTGCAGGCGCTGGGGTACGAGGTAGAAGCGCCTTGAGCGACCGCCATCGCGCATGAGCTCGTCGTAGAGCTGTCGGCGGGGCGAGGGGGCAATCAGGATTGCGACGTGCGACGTGCGGCGCTGGTCGCAGTGCACCGGCTCGTCAGCCGCCGCTGGGCCGCAGTCGAGCGACCGCTGTTTCGGTCATCGTTTGTTCGTGCGCAGCGCTGCTTCATCGCTGTCACCTCGGGTTAGGCCAGCCCAGCCAGCCACGGTATGCTGCGCGCCTTGTTCACTGAGAGCTCCGCGTTGAACGCACTGCCGCTGCGCATCCTCGGTACCGGGCGCCACCTCCCGGCCAGGGAAGTCACTTCGCACGCGCTGGACGCGCGCTGGCAGTTGCCGGCCGGCACCACCTTTGCGCGCCTGGGAGTTGCCACGCGCCATTACGTCGGCGAGGGCGAGACCGCATCGTCGATGGGGGCCGCCGCCGCGCAGCAGGCATTGGCCAACGCGGGCATCGACAGCAGCCAGATCGATTGCCTGATCTCTGCCTGCAGCGTGATGGAGCAGCCCATCCCCTGCCAGGCGGTGTTGATCCAGCGCGCACTGGGGCTGGGCGATTCCGGCATCCCTGCCTTCGACGTCAATGCAACCTGCCTGAGCTTTGTGGTTGCGCTGGACATGGCCGCCAATGCGCTGGCGCTGGGCCGTTACCAACGCGTGCTGATCGTCTCCAGCGAAGTGGCATCGGCCGGTCTGGACGAGGCAGTACCGGCCACCGCAGGCCTGTTCGGCGATGGCGCTGCGGCCGTGGTGGTCGGGCGTAGTAGCGCTGACGATGGCTCGGCCTTGCTGTCCAGTCGCCTGTCCAGTTACGGCAGCGGCGCAGATGTGTGCCGCATTCGCGGGGGCGGTACCCGCGCACCGCATGACCAAGACAGCGCGCCGGATACGTCGCGCGCGTTCTGGATGGATGGGCGCAGCGCCTACCGCTTTGCGGCGCGCCATCTGCCGGCGTTCTGGGAACAGTTGTTGCACGATGCCGGCATCACCGCGGCGCAGCTGCGCTATCTGGTGCCGCATCAGGCCTCCGGTGGCGGCCTGGATCATGTGGTGCGCGCGCTGGGGCTACGCAGCGATCAGGTCGTGCGCATCCTGCACGCCACCGGCAACCAGGTGGCCGCTTCGCTTCCGCATGCCTTGCATCACGCCTGCGTCGATGGGCAACTGCAGCGCGGCGACGTGTTCGCGCTACTCGGCACCGGCGCCGGTCTGGCGATCGGCGGCATGGTGTTGCGCTACTGATGCACGTGCGCGTTTCTCTCGAACTCTTGCGCGTCGGCCACTGCCGGCATTGCGAGCGCATGGTGCGTGCAGACGGCCATTGGCATGCGGTGGAATTTCCCGCGTTGAGTGTGTTGATCCGGCACCCGCAGCGCGGGGCGATGCTCTACGACACGGGCTACGCCACGCATTTTTTCCAGGCCACCGATCCCTGGCCAGAGCGCCTGTATCGTTGGACCACCCCGGTGACCTTGCCCACGCACGAAACCCTGCGCGCGCAGCTGGCACGTCGCGACGTGCAGCTGGACGATATTGCCTGGTGCCTGATTTCGCATTTTCATGCCGACCACGTGAGCGGCCTACGCGACCTGCCAAACGCACGCTTCCTCTGTCTGCGTGCGGACTACCAGCAACTGCGCAGTTGCTCGCGCCTGGGGGGATTGCGCCGTGCCTTGCTGCCGCAGCTACTGCCGGAGGATTTCGATCAACGCTTGCAGTTTGCCGAGCAGGCGCCGCAGCGCAAACTGAGCGGCGCCTGGAAGGGCCTGGGCACCGCATACGATCTGTTCGAAGACGGCAGCGTGCTTGCCGTGCCGCTGCCCGGCCACGTACCCGGGCAAATGGGCCTGTGGCTACGCGACCAGCATGATCGCGAGGTATTGCTCTGCGCAGATGCGGTGTGGTCGTCGGCCACCTGGGCAACATTGCAGTGGCCGGCGTGGCCCACGCGTTTGCTGATGCACGACTGGAGCGCTTTCCAGCGCACCGTGCAGCACTTGCATGGGTTGTCGCAGGCGCATCCGGAGTTGGCGATCCTGCCCTCGCACTGCCAACCCAGTCTTGACCGTTACCAACCGGAGTGGCGATGAGCCTGCGTATTCTCGTGACCGGCGCATCCGGTTTTGTCGGCGGCTCCTTCATGCGCCGTTTCCAGGGACAACCCGGTGTGGAGATTCACGGCATCGGGCGTCGTACCAGCGAATTACCCAACTATCACCGCATCGATCTGAGCCAACCGTTTTCGCTGGACTGGCAGCCGGACGTGGTGATCCACGCGGCGGCACTGGCATCCCCGTGGGGGAGTCGCGCGCAGTTCCAACTGCACAACGTGCAGGCCACCGCCAATGTCATCGATTTCTGCATGCGCAACGGCTGTCCACGCTTGCTGTACGTGTCCTCCAGCTCGGTGTTTTACCGCGAGGCGCATCAATACGATCTGGATGAAAACAGCCCCATCGGCCCGCACTTCGTCAACACGTACGCCCACACCAAATACCTCGGCGAAACCTTGCTGGAGCGCTATCCGGGGCAGGCATCGGTGTTGCGCCCGCGCGCGGTATTCGGACCGGGCGACACGGTGTTGTTCCCGCGTGTGATCGCCGCTGCGCGCAAAGGTGCGTTGCCGCGCTTTGTCGGCCAGACCCAACCGGTGATCGGCGATCTGATCTATATCGACACGCTCTGCGATTACCTCTACCGCGCGGCCACGGCACCGCAGCTGCAGCGCGCCTACAACCTCACCAACGCGCAGCCGGTGGATCTGCAGCAAACGGTGCTGGATGTGCTGGCGCGCCTGCAACTGCCGCTGCCGCAACGCGAAGTGCGCATCGGCACCGCGCTGCGCATGGCCAGCGTGGTGGAAGGTCTTTATCGCGTGCTGCGGTTGCGCGGCGAGCCGCCGATCACGCGGTTCGGCGTCGGTGCGTTTGCTTACTCCAAGACCTTCAATCCGCAACGCACGCTTGCCGATCTGGGAGCGCCCAGCGTGGGCGTGGAAGAGGGCATCGAGGCTTTCGTGCGCTGGCAGGCGGCGCAGTGGGTGTAGCCGTGCTCGCATTGGCCGCGCTGTATCTGAGCCTGCTGGTGGTGAAGGCGGGCGCGGCGCTGTGGGTCATGCGTGACGAGCACGCAGGGCCAGCACGCGGTCTTGCCGGTACCCAGGCAGAGGTGGCGATCCTGCAGCCGATTCTAGGCGGTGACGCGCATTTGCAGAGCGTACTGGCGGCCAATCTGCAGGCGCTGCCAGCCGCGCATTTTTTTTGGCTGATGGACGCGGACGATGCGGCCGGAAACACGGTCGCAGATGCGCTGATCATGCAGTACCCGAAGGTGCGCATTACCCGGATGCTGGTGCCTGCGGCGCCAGCTAGCATCAATCCCAAGGCGTGGAAGCTCGAATACGTGCTTGCCCAGGTGCAGGCGCCGATCTGTTTGATCCTGGACGACGATGCGCAGCTGAGCGAAGCCGCACTGGTGCAGCTATTGCAGGATCTGAGCGACGCCGACGTGGTGACCGCATTGCCGTATTACTGCGACAGCGAGACGTTGGCCGGCCGCCTGCTGTCGCAGTTCGTCAACAACAATGCCGCGCTCACCTATCTGGGCTGGCTGCCGTTCGCGGCGCCGTTGACCATCAACGGCATGTGCTACGCCGCGCGCACGGCGCAACTGCGTGCCTGGGGCGGTTTTGCCACGTTGCTGGAGCAACTGACCGACGATCTGGCGGTTGCCACGCTGGTCCGCGCACGCGGTGGGCGGCTGTGGCAATCCACTGCGCCGGTGGCGATGCGCACCGCAATGCCGGATCTGCACAGCTACACGCGGCAGATGCATCGCTGGATGTTGTTCGCCTTGATCCTGCTTCGGCAGCAACGTCTGCGCACGCGTAGCGCCATCGGCATCTTGCAGGGCTTGCCGCCGTTGTTGCTGGTTGCCATGTCGATCGGCGCCTGCGTGTGGCCTTCGTGGCCGGTGGGGGCAGGCGTGGTCGTCACATTATTGCTGCGCGCAGTGCTGCTCTGCGCTGTGCAATGGCGTGCGACCGGTGCGGTGCGCCATCGCCCGCTGTTATCGCTCTGCGCCGAGTGTCTGCAACCGCTGCATCTGCTGCATGCCGCATTGGTGCACACCATCCGCTGGCGCACCCGCCGATACCGTGTGTTGTCGAACGGGTGCTTTCGTGCGCAGTGACGCCGCGCTGCTGCAGATCGCCTTCCTGACCGGGCAAAGCGACCCGGCACGTTGCGCCTTGAGTGCAGAACAACACGAATTTCTGCACGCGCTGCAGGGCGCACGCCGACGACTGATCGCGTGCAATTACCCGTACTGGCCGGACAGTGCTCCACATCGGCGCATACCGCTATGGCGTGCGAGTCTGTCGAATGCGCGTCACTATCTGCAGGCGCGTGCCGGCCGCGTTGCAGAGGCTGATCGCGCGCGGGTCAGTGCACTGCTGCAGCAGACGCCGATGACGGTGCTGCTGGCCGGAAGTTGCGGGCTGCAGTTGCTGACCGCACTGCAGTTGCCGCACGCGCTACGTGCGCGGCTGGCCGTGTTTGCGTACGGCCCGGTCTGTCGGACGCCTGCTGCCTTCGGTCACGTGCGCGTAGTGCAAGGGCAGGGCGATCGGATCTCGCGCGCGCTGTTCGATGGTGCGGTTGAGCTGACGCCGGCCTGCGGTCATATGGAGTATTTGCGCGATGCAGCGGTGCTTGCCAGCTGCCAGGCCTTTGTTGCCGAGGTCGAGCAGCATGTGCAGAGCGGTGCAGATGCGGATTGATCTGATCGCGCCGCCGTACAGCGGCCATCTGCATCCGATTCTGGCCATTGCGCGTCAGCTCGCGGCCCGGCATGACGTCCACGTCATCAGCACGCCGGCGGCGCAGGCGCGTATCGCTGCCTGCGGGGTGTACGCGGCAAGCGTGCTGGACGCGCAGGCCGATCGCGTCTTGATGCAGATCGCCAACCCGCCACACGCCGTGGGCCATCACCCGTTGCGTCTACGCCGACAGCTGCACGATGCGCTCGGCCTGATGGCAGGTGTGGGCAATGCATTGCAGCAGCGCTGGAGCGAGCGACGGCCGGATCTGGTGATCGTCGATTTCACCCTGCCCAGCGCCGGGCTGACAGCGCAGGCCATGGGGATTGCGTGGTGGACCAGCATGCCGTCGCCCTGCGTGATCGAAACCCATGATGGCCCGCCCGCCTATTTTGGTGGGTTGCTGCCTGCAACCAGCATGCGTCAGCGTGTCTGGCATGGGTTGGCGCGGCGGCTTACGCGCGGATTCAAGCGCAGCTTGCATGCTTGCTATCGGCACCAGATGCGTGCCGGCGGCTTGCCGGCGCTCTACCGCAGCGATCGCAGCGAGGCGGTGTATTCGCCGCAGTGCATTCTGGCGTTGGGGCTGCCGTCGTTCGAATTCGCGCAGCGCTGGCCGGCGGCGCTGCGCTTCGTCGGGCCGCAGTTGTGCACGCCGCCATCGACCGTGGCAGCTCCCGAATTCGTCCCTGGTCATCGCCATGTGCTGATCACGTTGGGCACGCATCTGCAATGGGTCAAGCAGCGCATGGATGGCGTGCTACGCGCGCTGGCGCCGCAATTTCCCGAGGTGATCTTTCACTTCAGTGATGGCGATACGGCCGCGCCGCACCAGCATGCGCAGGGCAATTATCGGCGCCTGCCGTATGTGGATTACGCGCAGCATCTGCATCGCTACGATCTGGTCGTACACCACGGCGGTGCCGGCATTCTGTATGCCTGCCTGGCCGCGGGATTGCCGTCGATCGTGTATCCGCTGGACTACGACCAGTTCGATCACGCTGCGCGTCTGCAGGTGGCAGGTGCCGCAACGTGGCTGCGCGAGCTGAGTGCATTGCCGCAGGTGCTGGCCGCGGCGCTGGCGGCTGCCGGTCCGCTCGCGGGCGTACTGCGTTTGCAGACCGAGTTGCAGCAGATCGCTGCGCAAGCGCGCATCGTGCGGCTGGTGGAGGCCTTCGCGCACACGGGAACTGTGCCGAGCGACGACGGCATCGACGGCACTGCAGCCCAGGTGTGATGCATCGCGTGCGTTGATCTTGCAGATGCACTGCGCAGTGGTGCAGCTGCTGATGAAAGCGATGCTTCCTTTAATGCGTAAGCCTCAGCGCTGTCGCTGCTGATGCCGGTGACCGAGTCGCGCAGGGTCTGCAAGCGGCCTTGCGCCTGCATAGCGAACCGGGGCGATATATCCGTTGTCGCGCAGGCGTCGAATCGAGATCATCCATCGCACGCTGGACACAGCACACACAGAACGCATCGCGTGCCTTGGCGTGGCTAACACACTGATGCGACCAATCGTCGTTCGGCCAAAATCAGCGCGAGCAAGTCGCGCACAAACGGGTCACCTAAAATCGCATTTAGCAACGTTTCCACACGACCGGCGAACCCAGTCGTGTGGATAGCGCAGCGCAGTGCTTAACCCGCCGCGGCGTTTCGCGGTGGTGTGCTGCTGGCCATCAGCTGCGGCCAACGCTTGAGCACCGCGGCGCGGATGCCGGCCTGGTCGATGCAGGCTTCGGCCAGCAGGTCTTCGCGGCTGGCGTGGTGCTGGAAGCTGTCCGGCAGGCCAAGGTGCAACATCGGCATGGTGATCGCTTCGGCATTGAGCAGCTCTGCCACGCCCGAGCCGGCGCCACCGGCGACGACGTTGTCTTCGATGGTGACGAAGCCGTCGTGGGTCTTGGCCAGCTCCAGCAGCATCGCCTTGTCGAGCGGTTTGACGAAGCGCATGTTGACCACGGTCAGCCCCAGTTCGCGGCCGACTGCTTCTGCTGCTTCCACGGTCACGCCGAAGCCCAGCAGCGCGATGCGCGTGCCGCTGTGCCGCAACTGCGCCTTGCCGATCGGCAACGTAGCCAGCGATACGTCGAGCGCCACGCCGGGGCCGGTGCCTCGCGGGTAGCGCACCGCCGCCGGGCCTTCGTAACGCACACCGGTACTCAGCATCTGGCGGCACTCGGCTTCGTCGGCCGGTGCCATCACCACCATGTACGGCACGCAGCGCAGGAAGCTCAGATCCAGGTTTCCGGCATGCGTGGCTCCATCGGGGCCGACCACGCCGCCGCGATCGATCGCGAACAGCACATCCAGCTGCTGGACCGCCACGTCGTGCACCAATTGGTCGTAACCGCGCTGCAGGAAGGTGGAGTAGATCGCCACCACGGGCTTGGCGCCCTGAGTCGCCATGCCGGCGGCCAGCGTCACTGCGTGCTGCTCGGCGATCGCGACATCGAAGTAGCGCTGCGGATATTCCTTGCTGAAACGCACCAGGCCCGAGCCTTCGCGCATCGCCGGGGTGATCACCAGCAGCTTCGGCTCGGCGGCGGCCATGTCGCAGACCCAGTCGCTGAAGACATCGGTATAGGTCGGCTTCTTGGCACCGGTCTTGGCCACCAGCCCCTTGCTTGGATCGAACGGGCCGACCGCGTGATAGCCGATCTGGTCGCCTTCGGCCAGCTCGTAGCCCTTGCCCTTGGTGGTGATGACATGCAGCAGCTGCGGGCCCTTGAGCGTCTTCAGGGTCTTCAGTGCGCCGACCAGGCTGGGCAGGTCGTGGCCATCGATCGGGCCGGTGTAATGGAAGCCCATTTCCTCGAACAGCGTGGACGGCACGAACATGCCTTTCCAGTGTTCTTCCCAGCGCCGCACGAAGCGCGCAGTCGGGTTGTTCTTCTTGTCGCCGAGGATCTTCTTGCCGCCTTCGCGGATGGCGTTGAGCGTGCGGCTACCGCTGGCGCGGCCCAGCATCTTGGTCAGCCCGCCCACCGCTTCGGAGATCGACATGCGGTTGTCGTTGAGGATCACCAGCAGGTTCGGTTCCGGGTTCATGCCACCGGCGTGGTTGAGCGCCTCGTAGACCATGCCGGCGGTCATCGCGCCATCGCCGATCACCGCCACGACTTTACGGTCGTCGCCATTGCGCTGCGCCGCGATCGCCATGCCGAGCGCGGCAGAGATCGAGGTGGACGAATGGCCCACACCGAAGGTGTCGTAGATGCTTTCTTCGCGCTTGGGAAACGGCGCCACGCCGTCCTTCTGCTTGACCGTATGGATCTGGTCGCGACGGCCGGTGAGGATCTTGTGCGGGTAGGTCTGATGCCCCACGTCCCACACCAGCTGATCGACCGGGGTCTGATACAGGTAGTGCAGGGCGACGGTGAGTTCGATCACGCCCAGGCCGGCCGCGAAGTGCCCGCCGCTCTTGCCCACCGACTCGATGAGGTAGGAACGCAGTTCTTCCGCGATCGCCGTGAGCTCGGTCTCGTCGAAGCTACGCAGATCGTCGGGGGTCTGGATGCGCGACAGGCGCGGATAGCGGGTTGAATCGATCATCGTCGTGTCAATGTTCTGAAGCCATATTGTCCTCCCCATGCGAAGGCCCGGCAAGCAAACCGGTTCAGCTGTCAGCGGGCGGTGATGGTCCGGCGCGCCGTCGCTACTGGTGTGTGCGGTGCTTGCTGGCGCCTGCGGCAATCTGCCGCACCCGGGAGGCGGGGTGTCGTGGTGTTTACCGCACCTCGCACCAATCACTAAGCAGGCGGCGCATCGCGGCCTTTGTGGGTACCGCTGTTGGTGTGTCGCGCGCTGTTTGGGTGGGCAGTTGCGGGCGCGCGCTGTCGGTCGGAGCTGCGGCTCCAGCCCTGTGCCGTAATCCGCGAAGGCAACGCAGCGTGGAGTGAAAAGCAAGCCGGGTCAGGCGAGTCGTTGCTGGAGGACTACCGTCGTTACCGGCACGCAAGCCGCTTTCCCGATCACGCAGCCATCAGCTGCAGTGGCTGGCATTGCGGGCGTCGTTCAGCGCGTCGTCGCGGGTGCTCGCACCCAGCAGCCCTAAAGCGACAGCTTCGAACGCTTGGGCAATTGCGCGCGCAGGAAGGCCATCTGATCGGACAGGATGTTGCGGTTGGACAGGATCAGATGCTCGATCCAACTCGGCCGATACGGCACTGCCAGCAGCGGCATGTGCGCCTGCTGTGGCGTGCGGTTGGCCTTGCGCGAGTTGCACTGGAAGCAGGCGGTGACCACGTTCTCCCAGCTGTCGCGCCCGCCCTTGGAAACCGGCATGACGTGATCGCGAGTCAGATGCGGGCGGCTGAAGTGCTGGCCGCAGTACATGCACAGCTGCGAATCGCGTGCGAACAACGCGGTGTTGCTCAAGGTCGGGGTGGGGTCCAGCGCGCGCGAACGGGCGTGGCCGCGCGCAGCGATGATCGGGTGCAGCTCCAGCGTACTGCGCTCGCCGGTCAGCCGCGAAATACCGCCGTGGATCTGCATGCAGGGCTCGCCCAGCGTCCAGGACACCGCACCGCGGGCATACAGGCAGGCCGCGTCTTGCCAGTTGATCCAGTCCAGCACGCGGCCGTGCGCATCGAGGGAAAGCAGGCGCAAGGTGGGAAGTTGCTGGATCGCAGCGACAGCGCTGCCCGCGACCGGGGCAAGGATGCCTCCGGGGACGATCACATCACGAACGTGCGTGTCTGTCTCCATCGGGAAAACAGCTTATACCCGATCGTTGACAGTTTGTGTATCGCAGCGAACGGCCTTGGCGCGTGTCTTGCAACGAATGACTCACGGTGTGCCGGCGTGTCTGCAACGCTCTCTCGCGGCGGAGCCGACCTGAAATCAATCGGTACTACCTCGTCGCGGCCAGGTCTGCTCCTACGACAGCAGCGGAATCCCGCGCTGTTTACCCGTAGGAGCGCGCCTGAGCGCGAGGCCTTGTCGATCGGTACCGCCTCATCGCGGCCAGGTCCGCTCCTACGACAGCAGCGGAATCCCGCGCTGTTTACCCGTAGGAGCGCACCCGGGTGCGACGTCTTGTCGATCGGTACCGCCTCATCGCGGCCAGGTCCGTTCCTACGACAGCAGCGGAATCCCGCGATGTTTACTCGTAGGAGCGCGCCCGGGCGCGACGTCTTGTCGATCGGTACCGCCTCATCGCGGCCAGGTCCGCTCCTACGACAGCGGCAGAATCCCGCGATGTTTACTCGTAGGAGCGCACCCGGGCGCGAGGCCTTGTCGATCGGTACCGCCTCGTCGCGGCCAGGTCCGCTCCTACGACAGCGGCAGAATCCTGCGCTGTTTACCCGTAGGAGCGCACCCGGGCGCGACGTCTTGTCGGTCGGTATCGCCTCGTCGCGGCCAGGTCCGCTCCTGCGACAGCGGCAGAATCCCGTGATGTTTACTCGTAGGAGCGCACCTGGGCGCGACGTCTTGTCGATCGGTACCGCCTCATCGCGGCCAGGGCCGCTCCTACCACGGCTGCAGCCCTCGATGTGGCGTGGCTCAGGCTTCGCCGAACAACTCTGCTTCCAGCGTCATCAGCGGGGCGGCACCGCTGCGAATGGTGGCGGCATGGGTCAATGTGCGCGGCAGGATGCGGGCGAAGTAGAACCGCGCAGTTTCGCGCTTGGCACGCTTGAAAGCGTCGCTGTTTGCGGACGCATCGGCCGCCGCAACGCTGCGGGCCCACCAATACGCCAGCACCACGTAGCCGGAATAGAACAGATAGTCGTAGCTGGCGGCGCCCAGTTCGTCCGGATCACGTGCGGCGCGGTCCAGCACATCGCGGGTCAGCATGGCCCACTCGCTGCACTTGTCGCGCAAGGGCTTGATGAACTCGGCCAGTGCGGCATTGCCCTCCTGCGCATTGGCGAAGGTTTCCACATCGGCCAGGAACAACTTGAGCCCGGCGGCCTGGCTGGCGGCGGTCTTGCGGCCGATCAGATCCAGCGCCTGGATGCCGGTGGTGCCTTCGTAGATGGTGGTGATGCGCGCGTCGCGGGCCAGCTGCTCCATGCCGTATTCGCGGATATAGCCGTGGCCGCCGAAGCACTGCAGCGCGTGGTACGTATTTTCGATCGACCATTCGGTCTGGCAGGCCTTGGAGATCGGGGTGAGGAAGCTCACCAGGGTCTCGGCATCGGCGCGTTCCTGTTCGCTGCCGCCGCGGTGCGATACATCGACCAGGCTGGCCGCATGCAGCGCCAGCAGGCGGCTGCCTTCGGTCAGCGACTTGATGGTCAGCAGCATGCGCCGCACGTCCGGGTGCACGATGATCGGGTCGGCCGGCTTGTCGGGGAATTTGGCGCCACTGAGCGCGCGTGACTGCAGGCGCTCGCGGGTGTAGCGCAGGGCGTTCTGATAGGCGCGCTCGGACAGGCCGATGCCTTGCAGGCCCACGCTCAGGCGCGCGGTGTTCATCATCGTAAACATGGCCTGCAGGCCCTTGTGCGGCTGGCCGACGAGATAGCCCTGCGCGCCTTCGAAGTTCATCACGCAGGTCACCGACCCCTTGATGCCCATCTTGTGTTCGATCGAGCCGCAATGCAGTGCATTACGCTCGCCCACGGTGCCGTCGCGGTCCACCTTGAACTTGGGGGT
Organism: Xanthomonas sp. AC360; assembly: GCF_979258225.1. Lineage (NCBI taxonomy): Bacteria > Pseudomonadati > Pseudomonadota > Gammaproteobacteria > Lysobacterales > Lysobacteraceae > Xanthomonas > Xanthomonas sp. AC360. Next base: position 4,462,135 of record NZ_OZ409846.1, on the reverse strand, counting down.
GACGAACAGCGAGATGCCCTTGGCGCCGGGCGGGGCGTCGGGCAGTTTGGCCAGCACCAGATGCACGATGTTGTCGGTGAGGTCGTGCTCGCCGGCGGTGATGAAGATCTTGGTGCCGGTGATGGCGTAGCTGCCGTCAGCATTGGGCTCGGCGCGGGTCTTGAGCAGGCCAAGGTCGGTGCCGCAGTGCGGCTCGGTCAGGCACATGGTGCCGGTCCAGCGGCCGTCGATCAGCGGCTTGAGGAACACCTCCTGCTGCCACGCTTCGCCATGCTGGCGCAGCGCCTCGGTGGCGCCGTGCGAGAGCAGCGGGAAGTTGCCCCAGGCCAGATTGGCAGCGTTGATCATCTCGCTCAGCGGCACGCCCAGGGTGTGCGGCATGCCCTGGCCACCGAACTCCGGCTCGGCAGTCAGGCCGTTCCAGCCGCCTGCCACGAACTGGTCGTAGGCCGCGCGGAAGCCGGGCGGGGTGGTGACCGCATGGGTGCTCTTGTCGAACGCGCAGCCGATTTCATCGCCGACGCTGTTGAGCGGCGCCAGCACCTGGGTGGTAAAGCGGCCGGCTTCTTCGAGCACCGCGTCGATGATGTCGGCGCTGGCGTCGGCATAGCCAAGCCGGGCGAACAAGGCTTCGGCACCAAGCACGTCGTGCAGGGCGAAGCGGAAATCGGTCAGTGGGGCGTTGTAGCTGCTCATGCGGGATCCTTCGAAGCGGATGCGGGAGGCGTGCGCGTCAGCGCAGCACGCCGTTGAGGCCGGGGGCCGGGCTGAGCGTGTTGCGCGATTCGACCGCGAACTCGCGTTGTTTCTTGTCCTGCGGGGTGGCCCACACCGTGCCCTTGAGCGAGTAAGGCAGCGAGCGGCCGCCGGCGAGCACATCGGCCACGGTGATGCGGCCCAGGGAGGTGGGCTGCAGGGTGACGGTCACCACGTCGGCGGTCTCCGGACCGATCGAGATCCCCACGGCCTGGTCGAGCTTGCCGGCGACCTGATCGCCGGCGGAAATTTCCAGCGCCACACGCTCGAACTGCATCGGGATGCTGCTGTAGTTCTGCAGGCGCAGATCCACCGACCAGGAGCCGTCGGCACGCACGGTCAGCTGCTGGATGCTGGCCGCCGGCTCGGACACGCGGCGGACCGCGCCACCGCAGGCGCTTAGCAGCAGGCCGCAGGCCAGCGACACGATCAGAAGGCGATAGGCACGCATGTAAGTGGGTCCTTGGCGGGTGTAAGGCGGCGCCAAGAATACTACGCAGTACGGACGCTGCCTTGCGGCCGGCGTGGACGCTGCGCTGCCGGTCAGCCGGCGCGCCAGCTCATAGCAAGCCAGCTCACAGCAATGGCGCGGCAACGATCAGTGGCGACAGGTCGTAGCCCATCTGCGTGGCCTGCACCTTGAGCTGCTCGAACTGCGTGCGCGGCATCTGTGGCGAGCGCGACAGGATCCACAGGTATTTGCGATCCGGCTCGCCGACCACCGCCCATTGATAGTCCGGGTCGAGCGCGATCACCCAATAGTCTGCCCATACCAGCGGCAACCAGCTCAACCATTCGGGCGCAAAGCGCACCTGCAATTGTCCGGCGTGGCCGTCGACCGGCTTGGCTACGCCGTCGGCCTGGGTCAGGTTGCCATCGGCGGTGCGGCAGCCATTGCGCACGCCGATCAGGCCGTCGTCGCGCAAGGTGTAGCTGGCGGTGATGTCGCTGCGGCACTTCTTCTGGAACGACACCGGCAGGTGCGCGATTTCATGCCATTGCCCGGCATAGCGCGAGATATCCAGCTGCGCCACCGCACGCACCGGTTGCTGCGCAACCGCAGTCAGTGGCAGCAGGGCGAGCAACGACAACAGCAGGCGGGGCAGGCGCATGACGATCTCCGGTTGACGCGCGCAGGCTAGGCCATCGCCCCCGCCGCGCGGCGTGAACCGGCGCAAGAAACGTAGCCCCCACGCAGCGCTGCAACAAAGTTCGTTACAACGCTTGCCCAAACTGCGGCTGCTCGCTATGATGCGCGTCCTCGCAACGCTGGCAGCAGTGTTGGGTTAGTGGCCGAGTAGCTCAGTTGGTAGAGCAGGGGATTGAAAATCCCCGTGTCGGCGGTTCGATTCCGTCCTCGGCCACCATTTCTAAGCGTTACAGCGCAAGGCTTTAGCCCTTCTTCGCTGCTTCTGAATCACCAGCACCGTTTTTTATTTGAGCCACTTTTGCACCAGTTGCAAGCTTGGGTAGCCGCGCTGCGTCCACTGCAAGATGCTCCGGCGATAGATGGGCGTATCGCAGCACTGACTGGTAAGAGCGCCAGCCGCCGAGCTCCATCAATGAGCGCAGCGACGTGCCGGCCATGATGTGCCAGCTCGCCCAGGTGTGGCGAAGATCGTGCCAACGAAGAGGTGCAATCCGTGCGCGCCGTTGAGCTGCCTTGAGGCCGCTGTTGTTACCGCGCTCGTAAGGCTCGCCACCTTCATTCGGGAAAACCCATAGAGGGTGCTTGCCTCTTTGATCACGCAGCACGGCCATCGCTTGCTGGTTGAGCGGCGAGCCAATCGCACGCTTCGCCTTTGCATGGGCTCCTGCAATCCAGGCAACTTGCCGCTTCAGATCGATCCTGCTCCACTCCAGGCGCAGCACGTTCTGTTCGCGCCATCCGGTGGCGAGCGAGAACAGGTAAAGCGGACGAAGGTGCGCGGCTAGTTCATCGTGCAGGCGCTCGGCTTCGCGCTGTGTCAGCCACCGATAGTCTTCCTTGGGCTTGCCGTTTTCCTCCAGACGAATCGCTGGCACGCGGTCGATCCAGCCCCAGCTGTGCGCGGTACGCAGGATGGATCGGACCAGCGCCAGCATCTTTTCTGCCGTTGAGCGCGATGTCGGCCGCTCATCCTTGCGATTCGCGTGTTTGACGCGCGGCTCAGCCATGCGTGCCGCTAGCAGCACAGCAAGTAGATCGGAATCGATTTCTTCAAGCGTCTTGTCACGCAGGTAAGGATCCAGCCAAATCAAGTTGTGCATGTCCTTGGCCAGACTGCGCTTGCTCTGCTTATCGGTGAGCCATCGCGGTACTGCCTCTGTCCAGCGGCGCTTTGGCTTATCGCCTAGGCGACTCGTGCGGTACGTTTCTGCGTGGAATTTTGAAGCCCACTCGATCGCGAGCGCCCGGACGGCAGTCCCAGTGCTTCGATATACGCGCTTTCCGCTTGGGTCGGAGTAGCGGATGTAGAGGATGTTTTTGCTGCCGCGCGGAACGAGGGAGTAGGGGCTTCTTGCCATGGTTCACCAGAGAGATATGCATCGAGTGCTGCTTTGTGAAACCGCCACCGGCCGCCAAGCTTCCGGCCAGGTGGATGCTTGCGGGTTTTCATCATTCCGCGCAGCGTGACTGGGTGGAGCTGCAGGTAGTCAGCCGCTTGCGGGAGCGTCATAACTTCGGTCGCGTCGACTTCAACCATCTGCCTTCTCCGCGTAAGCAGGAATGCCGCTGGGGGTGGAGCCCTTGCGCACCTCGATACGGATTAGCGCCGGTTGTGCGGATGCGAACGCCGCCGCGGGCAATGTCAGCACCAAGCCGTCAGCAAATAGCTCTGCCGTGCTACCGGGACTTGTGTTCCAGCCGAAGTAGCTGGTCTCCCGTTCCCGCCAGTAGAGAGGAACGAGGGCGATCGGCACGTTGAGCTTGCGCATCACGACTGCACCTCGCTCGCCGGCTTGATCTGGAGTAATAGTCCTGGCAACGTCACCGCAGGCGGTCTCCCCGAAAACCACTGGATTTTCAGCGGGGCGCTTACTTGCCGATCCTCCCGCTGCGAGAACCGATGTGGCACAGTCCAAATTGGAATTCATGAAAGAAAGGACGAAAGAATGTTTTGCCCTCTCTCGCTTGATCATGGAAATACAGCCGACTGGGCTGCGGTCATTGTGGCGATATTGGTCGGCATATCGGTTTGGCGATTGAGCGTTGCCGCTAATCGCACTTCGGAAGCCGCCCATCGCAGTGATGTGTTTCTGCGCTCCGAAGAAGGGCGCCTGCTTAGCTACTACCTTTTCCATGAAGTGGCCGCTGCCGCCCGCAGTTACAGAACGATGGCAGATCAACTGGGCAGCCCCGACATTGCAGAAGACTTGTCTTCTGAACTCAGAGCTAGGTACTTGACCATTTTTCGACGCGAAAGAACGCCCACGATTGAGGCGCACTTTTCCCGATTGTTTGTTCTTGAACCGGTGACCTCTAAACATCTGAGCATGGGGATTGGACTTGGAACTCAGTTTCGACACCTCGCGGAATTTGTGCCTGACAGCCCTGACACTGCTGAATTCGAAAAAAAAGCGATTGAAGGGATGCGTAATGTTTGCAACCTTGCTGCGAGGGCGTTTGAGATAGCGGAGCAGGGTTTGAAAAAAGTTATGAGCGTTGACAAAAAGTCCTCTGACCCCTGATCCAGCATGCTTCACGTGGGAGAAAAATGGCTGCATTAAACGTACTTTGGTCTCAAGAAACTGAGGGTTGAAGGTGCGGCAGACCAGGTGGTTGCGCAGGCTCAAGATGCCCGTGTAGGCGGCGGGTGTCTCTAAAGTCTGGCCGGCGCCATCCGAACAGCCGTAGGCGGCCAAGTTGGGCAGTTACCGCCCGCGAGATGACGAAGCCGATTGCGGTGCTGACGTTCGCCTCGATAAACCACTGGGGCTTTGACTGGCTCACGCGGCCACCTGCAGAGGAAGCGGCTTCGTGTCGAGGTTTGCCCGTGCCAGCGCGACCAACGGTGGCGGGCTGACGCTGTTGCCGCACATGCGCACTGCGGCGCCGGTGCTGATCGCCCGGCCGTCAGCGGTGTGCGTGATCCGGTAGCCGGTGGGGAAGCCCTGCGCGCGGAACAGCTCGTGCGGTTTGAGCATGCGCAGGCCGATATCGACGATGACGTAGGGCGTCCCCTGGATCACGACCGTGACCAACGCCATGCGATCGCGCGTGGTCGCGGTATCTAGCGGCTCGCGTAGATCCACGCCGATGCCGGTGCCGTAGTACTTCACCAGGAAGGCGGCCACCTGCAGCGCGCCTGCTTCCTGCTCGGGGCTGAGCGTGCACTCGATCATCCCGTGGTGCACGGCGCCAGCGCACACCGTGCCCAGCGGCTTGGCTGCGTCCTGACCATGTGCGTTCTTGCGCATGGTGATCAGGTGGGCGGTTGCAAGCTGTTGCTGGCTGCCGGTCGCTGTGATGGTGCTCATCGGCTCGCGCGCATCGCGGCCGCCGCCTTCGTAGAGGCCGCCATTGGCTTGTTCGAGAAAGGCCGCCATCAGGCCTTGGCCGCCACCGCTGGCAACGATCGTGCCGATCGGACCCTGGATGTCATTGATGCCGTGGCTGAAGCGCTTGCCCGGCTTCCTTCCCTCACCATGGCCCATCTGCACCAGGCACTGTGCTGCGATTGCGTGCTTCACGCCGCCGGCAACGATGGTGCCGAGAGGCTTCTGCAGATCCAGTGCGCGCGGCGCCTAGCCTTCGCGCTCACCGTAGCCGGTCTGAACCAGCGTCGGCGCGATCAGGCCCAGCGCATGCGCGGCACCTGCGGAACGCTTGGCGCCGCCGCCGGCGGTGATCGTGGGTACCGGCTCGGTGATCGGACGTCCGTCGCTGTCGCCGCGAAACTTCGCCAGCACGGGTGCAACTGCAGAGAAGTGCCCTCCCTTTACTCCGGCGCAGATCGTGCGCAGTGGCTCATCAGCACGCATGCTGCCGATGGTGTGGCTGCTGTTCGCATGCTCAGCAATGAAGGGCGCTAGCTCCGGCGCCACCAGCATCAGTTCGCCGCGGTTGGCCGCCGTGATCGTAGGCGGCGGCGCCTGCACGTCATTGACCCGGTCCGAGCCCTGATGCGTGGCCGGCACGATGAAAGGATCGGCCGACTGCAGCACGTGGCGCATGACGCCCTTGGCGATGCGGCGCAGCGTGGCATCGGCCAGCGGGCGCTTCCGGGTGAAGATTGAAGGGCAGGGAATGGAGAAGTCCAGGCAATCTGCTGCACGCACGCGCGGCTGCATGCCGGGCGCAATGCCGTGCGTCGGCGCGGGCCATACGATCGGCTCGCCATCGCGCCGCGCCAGCAGGAACAGTCGCTCGCGGCTCGTGCCGGCGCCGTAGTCGCTGGCGGTCAGCTTGCGCCATTCAACGCGATAGCCCTTCGACTCCAGCGCGGCCACGAACTGCCGCCAGGTGCGCCCGCTATGGCGCTTGTCCGGCATCAACTGCTGATTCGCCACCGGTACACGCTCGCCACGTGCTGCCACGGTGCCGTCCATCTTTAGTACGCGGCCGGTCGCCTTGCAGCGCTTGGCCACCAGCGGACCCCAGGTCAGGATCTGCCACACGTTTTCGAGCGACAGGATGCGCGGCGCGGTGTTCGTGCCGTCTCGCAAGTCGGCGCTTAGCAGCTGGCCGATCCACTTCAGCGCGACCCATGAGAGCGCCCGCGTCTTGTGGCTGCGCGGCTGGCCACCCTTGGCCTGGCTGAAGTGCGTGCAGTCCGGCGAGCAGTGAAACCAGCCGATTGGCCGGCCGGCGACGTCCTTGCGCGGATCTGCATGCCAGATGTCCTCACGGTGGTGGATCGTCAGCGGGTGGTTTGCCGCATGCATCCCGATTGCCCACTCGTCGTGGTTGTAGGCCAGCGCGGGATCGGCGCCCAGAGCCTGCTTCAGCGCCTCACTTGCACCGCCGCCGCCGGCGAACAGATCGACCACGATCTCGCCAGGGCGCAGGCACGAGACCTGCGGGGCGGGGAAGTTGAAAGCAAATGAGCCGTCAGCCATGTGTGCGTGCGTCCCGTGCAGTTGTGTTGAATGCGCTCACTTCGTGATCAACCTGGTGGTGTAGGGGACGATTGCCTCGGCGCGGCGCAGCTTCTCGCGCTCGGCTTAAAACCCAGTCCAACGCTGCGAGCCTGTCGTTCGTGTTGAGATTTGTCATGGCAGAATCGCCTCCAAGAGCAGGGGTGCGGAATGAGCGATGTGTCGTTGTGGACGTGGGCCGTTGATCGCTGCGCGGCCTTGGATAAGGGATGCCAAGTAGATTGGGAAGCGTGGGCGGCTGCGGCCGGTTGGTTCGGTGGCCTTGGCGGCTGGGCCGCTGCATTTGCGACCGTTCTGGCTGTCGTGCTTCCCTACCGCCGCGATGTCAAGCGAGCGAGATATCGCGCCTATGTTGAGATGAAGACTTTCAGGCGAAATCTCGTTCGCTTGTCGCATCGGCTTGACTCCATATCCAGCATCAGGGGGGCCCTCGCTAGCGGCAAATTTCAACCACAAGTCAGTCAAATCAACGCTCTCCTTGGATTGGAGTTGGATGTTCCGCTGTTCGACCTGGATCCTGAGCTCGACGATGTTCTCACCACCATTTCCGTGCTCAGGGACCGCGTCAGCGCTTGGGAGCAATTTGTTGCGATGCTCAAAGCATTGGAAGGCGATCCTCTCGCGCCAAAGATCGGACTGGGGGAGAGGCTCACACGTTTGGCTCCAATGGCCGACAACCTCACGAGCGATATTCATGAGGCTATCGAAGCGGCTGAGGCTGCGATCGACAAGGCTAAATTCGGTTCTCGCCGGCTCTAGCTGAGCGGACCCCAGACAACCAACCTGGATCCACCTCATGCTGCGATCTCCAGGCAATAAAGCGGGGCCGAGTCGATCTCGCCAAAGCGATCGCGCAGTTGCCGGCGTGCTTTGCGCTGTTTGCGCGCGATGCGGGTGCGCAGTTCTGGATAAGTGAATTGCTGCGGAGCGGGGAAGTTGAAGGAGTGCGAGCCGTCTGCCACCGCGAGCCTCCCGCTGCGCTTCGTCACGCAGTTCCTGCAAGGCCGGCACGTGCGTCAGCCGCACCAGCTCGTCGAAATGCGCCTCGGCGCGTGCAAGCTTCAGCGCCCAATCCAGTGCGGCAAGCTTGTCGTTCGGGTGAAGATTGATCATGGCAGAATCGCTTCCTGACTCAAGGAGATCAACGGATGGGAATGCTGGAGGGCGCCAGCGAGTGCTGGGTGTTGAGCAAGAACTGCGTTGTTAACTGGGACGCGTGGTCCGCAGTTGGGACCCTCCTCGCTGTATGCGTCGCGATCGGCGTCTCGATCGTGGAGGCGAGGCGAAGAAAGCAAGATCAGGATGCGCGAGCCATGTGGCTGAGACTTGAGCTCATCCAGCCAATGCGTACTTGGCAATCGGACCTGTTTCGCTTTTCGAGAAGCCTCGAAAAAAAAGGTACTTCGCGGTGGTGGAGGCGCTCCGAGAGAGCACTGATTCGAGGCAACCTCTTCAAGTGCCTATGGCATTGAACATAAGCAGCACCCGATTGCATGAGCTTGGAATTGCTGCTAAGCCTTTGGCCGATGCGGTCTACCTTGCTCAAGATCTGGAAAAGCACAGCTGGCTTTACGTAGAAACATTCTTGGAGCTGCAAGATCCATCGATAACCGAAGGACGAGGAGCAAATCTGAGTTCCGCGGAGGAGCTGATGGAAAAAGTCAGCGTGCTGCATGCTTTTGTCGTGCTGGCATTGGAAGAGTTGCGGCGACCGTTTACCGATCGAAGGACCGAGAATCTTTCTCTTCTTAGAAATTCGGTCGCCCGCTTGGGCGGCGATTGGCGCGGGCATGCCAAAAAGAAAAAATAGGCTCACGGGATAACTTCGATTGCGGCCAGGTCGATCTCGTCCACGCGATCACGCAGTTCCCTGTGAGCGCAGCGCAACTGCTTCGCGACGGAGGCCAGCTCGTCTTTAGCGGTGATGTCCGGGCCCATGCCGGCGAGGTGGTGCTGCACGGCGAAAATCGACCGGAACGGCCGACCTGAATCGATCGCCTTGAGGTGAGTGGCGGTGCTGTCCTTTCCCCCGCTGAAGCTGACCAGGTGCTGAAGGCTCATGCGGCGACGCCAGACGCCAAGGCGATTTTGGACGGCACCGCGACATCAATTTCTGTCTCAGCAGTCGACGTGGCCGCTGCTAGAATCGGGGTGCGGCAAGCAGCCGTGTTGATGCTAAGGGAAAGATCATGTTGTGCAATCTCTGCGAGCAGATAAGGTTGCAACCGGATCGCGACCATTCCTACGAGCGCATGGATGACCAAGGAACACCGCGTGCGCCAATTGGACGAGAAATAACCTCGTTCGCTTGCTCGGATTGCGGAGGCAAATGGATACGAGCCCTCTACAAGCCGACTGGTCAAGTGAGTTGGACTCTTCAGGGCGAGGCATAGCGCTTCTCGGTACCCGATTTCATCGGCCACGCCATAGCAAGGTAGGCCGGTGATGCAGGTGTGCACCGAGGCGTCAGCCAGCGTGGGCAGGATGCTGAGGCAGTCGCCGACGTGGATCATGCGCGCATACTCGGCATGCCCAATAACGGCGATACAGGAGCACTTGCATGCCTAACGATGGCCTCGAAAGTACCCGTACGATCAATGGCTTTGTCGTGGAAGCGACCGCTATCCAACTGCCCGAGCCGCCGGGGAAATTCGAGGCTGTGCTGGTTGCGCGTGATGCAGGAGGGAATCAAACCGACATTCAGCCCTACGTGAACGTGCTCGACCCTTTTCAAAGCCGCGAGGACGCGATCGAGGCGGCGCTCCAGTTTTTGCAGGACGCGGACATCTCCCCCGAAGGAAAGTTCGTCACCCCCTGGTAAGACATGCAAGAGGGCCATTCCGTGATCAACCTGGTGGTGTAGTGGACGATTGCCTCGGAGTGGTGCAGCTGCTCGCGCTCGACTTAAAGCCCAGTCGAGCTCCGCGAGCTTGTCGTTCGGGTGAAGATGGCTCATGGCAGAATCGCCTCGTGTCCAGTAGGGGAAGTTAGATGACGTCGATATGTCTGCTGGCCGCTGATTGGGGAAGCGTTGCTGACTGGGCAGCGGTCGTATCTGGGCTGGCAGCAGCTGGTGGGGCGATCTGGGTGGCTGTGTCCGCCAATCGCACTACGAAGCGCGCAACTGAGATTGCGGATGAGGCGAAGGCCATTGCCCAGCAGCAGCACAAGGAAGCTGTCTACCTGCGAGAGGCGCAGGCACGGATACTTGGGCGGCAACTGCTCTACGAGGTGCTTGCCGTTCCGGCTCGACTGTCCGCCTTGTCGAGCCGCTGGGGGCGTGCAGTAACTCTCGAAGATCCACCAAGGATCTCGAATGGAGCAGAGTTTCTGCGCATCCTGAAAGAGAGCAAAGTGCCGCTGCTTCCTGGAGCGCAGCGTGTGGAAGATCGAATCCACAATCTTCCCGATAGCCTTGGAGCTGACTTGGCGACCCTCATTGGAGGTACCCATACGCTCTATGAGCTGGCAAGGAAGGTCCAGGAGCGTGTCGAACCGGGAACCCCAGCAGTTGCAAGTTGGCGTTATACGGGTGATGCAGATGACCTCAAACGAATGCACTACCACTTGAATTGGCTGCATGAACTTAGCAGCACATTTGCTACGGATTTCGAGCGCTTCGTTATTGCCGAAGATCCTGTGCTCTCTACACGTACTTAGGCCCACATGACCTACTTGCCGATTCACGCGAAGACTCCCATGGCAGCGAGGTCGATCTCGACCTCGCGGTCGCGCAGCTTCCTTAGTGCGTTGCGCACGCGCAACGCGACGTAATAGGGCGATCACGCGCTTGATTTGCGTCTTCCGACAAATATCCGGCTCAAGCGAAGCATTAGAATTTGCCATCGAGGGAAGCCGAGGTTGCTTATGAGTGGAGATCGCGACGGGACGTCCAGTGATTTTCAGAAAAGATGGGAGAAACGGCGTCTGCGGCGGATAGACAATCTCAAGGCCGAGGCTTTTGAAAACGCCATGAAGCGATTTGTTGAATTGACAAAGTGCATGGCTCTCGGAGTGTCGCTTGTGTTCGCCGGCGCAGCTGTTAAAGAATCTGCGCCTCTTGACGTGCTGAGGGCAATTAGTGCGTTCGGCTGTATGTTGGCTGGAGCCGCTTCGATGGGCTGCGGAATTCTTATTTACCTCAAGCCTGTGTTGCATGGTGTGCCAGCTGAAAAGCGTAAGCGGGTCAAGCCGATCGGTATCTTTATTTTGATGATGCTGGTCGTTATCAGCACCATGGCTACGAGCATGGAAATTCTTAACGAGCGTCGAGACTTGAAGCGCGCGGAGGATGGCGCGCAGCTGAAACAAAAATGAGGTCGTAAGTCCTCTGCAGACCTGATGGATTTGCGTTGTCATGCTTTGGCTAGGCATTTTTATTGATCCGCGCATCGTTGACCTCACGCCGCGAGAGGCTCCTGCGCACCGGCGTAGCACCGAGCTTCTGCACTTTGCCGCCGCGCTTGGCAAAGGCCTTGAGGTGCGCGGCCAGGTCGGTGCGTTCGCGGTCCTTGTGTCGGACGGTGGATTGGGCGCACGTGGCGCGATAGCGACGCTTCTTCGTATGGCCAACAGATTCGAAACCTGCAGAACCAGCTGATCTTTGACGCGTTGCGTAAGCCGCAGCGTGTCGTGGATAGCTTCACGCTTCCAGGAGAGCAGGGCACCACGCGCGGGTACCCTGGCGGACGCAAGTATGCCGTCGCGCATTCGGGCGGTGTGTGGGTATCGAGCTTGACCAGCGGCGGCGGCCAAGCTGGTTATGTGGTGCGCTTGCCAGGCGCCAAGGTCACCAACGAGCAAGTGACCATCTCCCCATTTCAAATCGTCGGCCAAAGCGGCTCCTCGTTCGAACAGCGCCGCCCTTCGAATGTGCTTGTGTGCGACGTCACCGGCTACTGACACAGAGAGCAAGATGACCATCATCAGCGAGAACCCTATCTTCGGCACGCAGACCAAGATCGTGTCGCCCCGCATCGAAATCCGATGGGACCCGGCCACAAACGATGGGCCTGTCGAGTTCCATCTTGAGCAGATCACAACAAAGCCGCACCCGGACGGCTGGATGCAGACATTGGAGCGCTTCTTCCTGCGCGTGCTCACCGTGCAGATCAGCGACCTGATCGGCCGCAGCTATGACATCACCGCGCCAGCGACCAGTGAGATCGACCCCGCAACGGGGCAGGCGGTACAGGTGTCAGGGGAGGCTGTCACCGAACCCGGCGTGCACCTGCTGCTCGGCATCAAGGCAGCCACGCGTGTGGCCTACGATGCAAACGTAGTGGCGCCCGATCCGGAAGCGGACCCTATCGCGCGGCACATCATCATCATCTGGAACCCAATCAACGACACAGGCAACGTCACGTTCCAGGTCGAAGACCGCGGCACGGCCCTGGGTGTGCTGGCGGCGACAATCGTTGACCTGATCTCACCCACGTACACCATCCGCTATCCCGGATCGAACACGACGCAGGAGCTGCAGGGATGGAAGCTCCAGGCGATGGTCAAGGCGGCGACGGACAGGTCTATCGCCTCCAGCTTGGTAGAACCGAACGGGCGGTAGCCTGACACATCAACTGGCGGCGGGGGCGGGGGGGGGGGGGGCTCGTCCAGAGTGGGCAATGTGCCGAGTCGCACGATAAGGAGGGGCGGTAAACGTCGGCTGGGTTCGCTTGACGCTGGCATATCTGCCGTTGAAGATGAACCAAAGTGCTGACCAAGGGGGGGGCGAAGGTGCTGTTAGATCGACATCACGGTTCTTTTGCTTGGATGCTGGCATTTATATCGCGCAAGATATAATGTACAAGCTTGTCATCCACGCAGACGCGGTCGCAGACCTTGAAGAGATTCGTGCTCATGATGCTGCCAGCGCGGCCGATATCCTTGTACTGATCAATGAATTTGGGGGTGATCAGTGGGTACTGGACAGGCTGAACGATGATCGCTTTGAGCACCGAGATCAGGATGACTGGATCCTGAACTTCAGTGTGCGCCGATGGGTTGAACAATGGAACAAAGATCGGAATCTATGGCGACTGAAGTGCTTGACGCTCGAAGATGAGGGTTACAGGTACCGGATCATCTATGCCTTCCTCCCGCTGAAGCGGACCTACTTTGTACTTGGCGTTTTCCCGAGGCAGAACTTTAACTATGACTCCGCAGACAGTCGAACTCAGCGAGTGCTCGACGCTTACAGGTCGTTATGTGAATAAGGCTAGCGCAACAGTCACTGTGAGTGGGTCGTATGCTGCTGCGCGCGGCGTAGGGCTGTTTACTGACTCCTTATTCATGCCTTCTCGTGCGAGTGTTAGTGGTAACTCTGTGAGATTTATGGAAGCCTATATGGTTCCTGAGCTACTGCCTCCTAACACTCGCAGCGTGGAGTCCCTTGTTGATCAGTGGGTCACCGAAGGCTTTGGCGAAGAGCTTATAGCTGCAAGGAAGCGCCTAGCAGGCCGCGTTCGTGGTAACGGTCGAGGCCTGCGTGGCCTTCGATTGACCGCTGGTCTGTCTCAGGCTGATCTCGCCAGGGCGATTGGGAGTAGCCAACCTCATGTCGCTAGGCTCGAGGCAGGTTCTGCGGATCCAGGTAGGGAAACCATGCGCAAGCTTGCTCGCGTTTTTGATGTGGATATGAATCGCATAGATGAAGCCTTCGGCGTGGGAGACGGACGGTGATCGGCCGTTACTTATCAGGTTTTTTCTGCGATGACATCCGCCATGAAATAGACGGCAAGATCACGTTGGTTGGCTGTTATGGCCCTGAAATGCAGGTCCCCGGGTTTCCTGTCGTGCTTAACAAGTTGTGCGCGCACGTCACGATTTCCACGCCTGGTTCGAACCCCTTTCCTGAGCTGCGGGTTGCAGTCCTGAAGGACGACGACGTACTGGCGGAGGGAGTAGTGTCGAGTGAAATGGCGAACTCAATGCGCGAGCTGGCCGAAAAATCAGCTGAGGATGCGAGCGGGTCTATAAGAGTAGCCGTAGATTTTTCGATGGCGCCTCTCACGATCGACAAGGCATGTAGCCTTCGTGTCAGAGCCTACTGCCAGGATGAAACAATTAAGGGCTTGGCGCTTCGAGTTTCAGCACCAGACAAGCTGCCAACGATCACTGTAAAGGCTGGTGGCGGAGACATTGGATTGTTCTGAGTGGTTGGCGGGCTCCGACCGCTGCGCGAATTCTGGCATCGGAAATCTCTGACGCATCAATATGTTAATGGCTGATGGTGCCTGGTTGCCGCCGCGCGCAATCTCGCATGTACCGGACGCAGGGCCAACGAGGCCGCTAAACCTGCGTAGCGCCTGAGCAGCGCCAGCCGGTGCCCTAGATGTACCCATCAAGGTCTTCCCGTGTAAGCACGCCAAGGCGATGAACCCATGGAGCGGCGAGCTCGACAATCACGGTCGCCTCGGAAGGGAACAGATAGAGCAGTTCCGCTTCAAACTGATTGAGCACCTCCATCGGCTCAGGCGCGCAGGCCATCCGCTGCTGCAGCTGTTCGAAAAGGCTGGGCGCGGAGTGTCGTCCATAGCGGCAGATTCTACGACCGCCGGTCTTAAACCTTGAGGCGGCCTTGCCGATACTGCGGGCATGGACAGAGCCGCCCTCGAATCCATCTCGATCACCTCGACGCAGCGGTGCCAGCGCTGCTGAAAAGCAGCCCCGACCGTTGCCATTTCTGGCAAGCCTTCGCTGGCATAGCTGACGCGATCGAAGCGGGTGCCGTCACCGAAAGCGATGCCCAATTTGTCACCCGGCGACTCGATGAGATCCTGGCCTGGCATGGCCTCCAAGATTCGCCCGCGTTCGCTCTTGCTCTGTGCTACTTGTCGGCCCTGACTTTCCGTGAGCGCTTGGTGTCTTGATAGCGCACGCCGATCACTGTCACCAGATAACCTGGTCGTCTCCAGTCCCCTAGGCTGAACGTCCAGCCGGCCTTCCCTAGATTGGGATGGGTGTGGACATACGGCAGCCTATCGCGCTCGACCAGGCAGCTATAGCGGTCGTGGTAGGTGCGCACGTCCACCGAATGCCGGCCGTCATCCGTGTGGATGGTGCCGCATATCTCTGCCTGTAGTTCGGCGGTTAGTTGGTTCAGCTTTGGTGCCAGCCTCAGTACCAACGCGTCCATTGACTCGCCCGCTCGCGATGTCTCTGTAAAGAGGTGCATCATGCGCTCCGCAGCGATCGCGGGCCGCTCAGATGCAACGCACAGCAGGGCAAAAAGTTTGAGCCAGTTTTGCACCAGTGGCGGCTTGCCACGTCGCTGCAAAGGCTTTCGTTTCATCAGCACTCATCCCGTGTAAGCTTGAGAAATGCTGGTAATTCAACAACTTAGATTTAAGGTGTCGGATTGAAAATCCCCGTGTCGGCGGTTCGATTCCGTCCTCGGCCACCATTTCTTCAGTCTCGTAGCGCAAGTGGGTTGTCCTTCGCGCTGCTGGTGACTCAAACGCCTTTCCTTCGATGTGATCCTGTGTGCACCGCGTGCCGTCTTGCTGTGTCGGTCGCCAACTGCTCCGGCGCTTTGCGAGCGAATATCGACATGGGTTGTTGACGTCTTTTTGTGCCTAGTACAGCGGTGTTGCGTTGTTCTCTTGCCGGCTGGCGGCGAATTTTTTCCACGTCATCTTCAACTCTGTGTGGCGATACTTCACGCATGACGCACAAGACACTTCGACGCACCTTGATCCATGGGTATTGCGGTGAATTCCGCGTGGAGACGATGGAAAGTCAGGCGCCCGGTGAGACGCTGTGGCGGTCGACTGCATTCGTCTATCACCGCGACCGTGCGGCACCGATCGCCACCATCGAAGCGGCGGGCGAGGGCGATTATCGCGGCGATGCGCGCGAGCAGGCGTTGCGGGTGGGGTCCTGTCTGGCGGATTTTCTCGATCCGAAGGAGTACCGCGCTTGCGACATGGAGGTCACCAATGCGCCGTCAACCGGCACGGGTTGATCCTGCCCAGTACCTGTAGCGCCCCGTCGCGTGACTGCCAGCTAGAGCATCGCCACGCAACGCAACGAATATGCGTTCTCAGCCCTTTGCGCAGAACCAGGTAGCGATCGTGGTCAAATTCGCCGGGCGCCGCCTTACAGGTTCGTGCGGCCTCCAGTGAGGCGGTGCTGCCCGGGTAATACCACTGCCGCAGCACATGAAACTGGGCCAGGTGCGCGGCATGTTGCTTTAGTGCAACCGTCTCGGGAGCTGCGCACGCCGCCTGTTCGAGATACTGAAGTGCCGCGCGCTGACGTTCTCCGTAATGGCGACGGCATGCATTCGGCTTCAAGTTATGTGGCCGCCGATTGATGGGTGCGTGCGCTTATGCCTGTCTCCCGTGCAACACGCCCGTTTGCTTGTACGCGATCCCAGTGTCGCCAGGATGTCGTCAAGAACGCAGACAGCAAAGCATTGGCAGTGGTTGGGCATCGTAGCCGCCGGTGGAGCATCCGCGGTTGCGTTGCTGCAGCCACTTCACTGGCTGCCTCCCGCGATCGATTCAACGCTGCATCATCGCTATCAGCAGTTATGTGCTTACCGGCGTGTATGAAAGAGGCAGGAAATCACTTGGTGACTCCGGCGGCCACCAGGCCGCGCCGCAATAGACCATGGCCGCCATCGCTCAAGTCCGCCGCATCGATTACAAGCGGCACATCTGGCACCACGCCGATGGACTGGGTTGCGAAGGGATGTGTTCGGCTTGGGTGAAAACCGTCTGCCGCCACGCCATCGACGAGCGTCGCTTCGTCCATCTCGCCAGCGCGCAGGGTTTCCGTCGGATCGAAGATGTAGAAATTTTCGCTGACAAGTGCGCGATATCCGGAATCGCCCAACGCAACACCCTCGCTTTGCGAATCCCGGCCGCCGCCGGCACCGATGGTGCGCTCGCCCATGATCGTGGCGCCGCTGGCCCACAGGTAGGTGGCCAGCAATTCGCCGGCCGATCGGGTGCCTGCATCCACCAGCACAAGGAGCGGCTTGTGCGACGCGACGCTGCCGCAGCTGGCATCGTCCTGCAGCGCTTCAAGACGCACGATTCCCGGCGTTCCCGACGCGCTCATCTCGTAGGTCTTCACTGGCTTGCGTCCGGTGAGTGCCCAGGCGAATCCGCGGACTTCGCGTGCGAATCCGCCCATGTTGCCGCGCAAGTCGATGAGCATGACATCCGAGCGTGCTGCAATGGCATCGTAGCGACCGATCAACTCCCGGGTCACTGCACAAAACCCCGCCAACATGGGCGCGTCCGGGTCGTTTGCCTCCGCAGTTACGGCCTCCCTGGCTTCCGCCGCCGCAGTGAACGTAGCGTTGTACTGCGGCGCAAACGCACCCAGACGAATGCTTCCCACCCGGGTGCTTCCGACCTGCACAACCTCGGGCAGATCAGGCGCGTCGACTGCGGATGCCAGCGTGCGCGCAAGCTCCTGGGTCATGGGCTGATAGGGCAGCGCGACCTGGCGCGGCGCCTGCGCGGACCTCTGCACGCGCAGGGTAACTGTCTTGCCAGCACCGGCCACCTGATGCGCCGCCGGCGTGCCGAGTGCGAGCGACAGCGCAGCTTCCGCTTGTCGCGCGCGCGCGTTGCCGCCGAACGTCAGGTCTGCTGCGTTTTTCAGCCATGTCGACGTGGGTGTTCCATCGATTTGCAGCACCTTGTCGCCTTGCGCAAGGCCGGTGATGCGCGCATCCAGGATGCGCCATACGATCATGTGACCATCGCTTGAGGTTCTGAACAGAACGCCCAAGGTCTCTGTCTTGCCGGCCTTCGTCCCGGTGAGCGCGACGTGCTGATCCGCGAGGCCGACAAGCCGTCGAGAAACATCGCTGGCTGTCGTTTCCGGCGCAAGTCTGGCGCTTGCCGCCCATGCGTCAGCGCTGCCCTGCACATCTTCGGGATGCGTGGCGCAGTAGCGCTCGACGTACTTCAACGACGGGTAGTGGGCACGCAGATACGCATCGAGTTCTTCGGCCGACGCTGCGGTGCAAAGCAAGCATGTCGAGAGTGCGAGACAGGCGATGAGTCGTTTCATGGAGTTCCTGAAGTGCGGTGCGCGGCTGTTGCCGGGTGAGGTGAAACCCGCTTTGCGCGCCTGCCGCCCGGCTTCGCTCGCGTCGATGATAAGGCGCTGATGCGTGGTGGAGGGGTGCTATCCGGCACTGTGACGTCTGGCGCGCGATGTCGGAGGCATCCACGCAGCAAAGCCTTGCAAGAATGCGGCTGAGCGCTGGCGTGCGGGAGTTGTGGCCGTCGGTGGCGTGGTAGGTGCGCGTGACTGTCCGGTCCTGCGCGGTATCGAGGTTGGCATCGACATCGAGCAGCGTGTGCTCGCACCGCATGCCATCGCGCGGCTGCCAGGATTGCCGGCTATGCTTGCGCGCTCGATGCAGACCAGAGCAGGGAGCGGCCATGACAACGCGATGCTGGTGGTGGACGGCGGCAATGGCAATGGCAATAGCGCTGCCAGCTGGTGCCGCCACGCTGCCCGCAGGTGCTGCCAAATTGGTGCTTGCCGGGCAGTCGGTCATTGCTGTGGCCAGTGCGGATCTGACTGGCGATGGGCAACAGGACTACGTGGTTGCCTTACGCGCCGCGACCGAAGATGCAACGCGCTCTGGCGATCGCGCCGCGCCGTCGCGCACGTTGCTGGTGCTGGTGGCGACCGCTAGCGGCTTTGTGGAGGCCGGGCGCAACACGCGTGTGATTTTCAAGGCCGACGAGGGCGGGCAGTGCGATCCCTTCCTGGATGCGGAAGATGGGTTGGTGGCGACCGGCAGATTTTTCACCGTGCAGAACGGCGTGTCGTGCGGGCAGCATTGGACCGACTACATCACCTTCCGCTACGACCGCACACGCCGTGCATTTCTGTTTCACAAGCGCGTGATCGAAGCCTGGGAATTGAATACTGACGACGCGCCCGACGCCGATGCGCTGCGCCTGAGCGAGCACAAGGAGATCAAAGCCGATCCTCGCAAGCCGGTGCGGTTGTCCGACTACACGCCTGCGCCGTGACGGTGCGCTGCCCTCACGCGTCTGCCGGCCACCAGTTGTCCATATTGCGGCGATAGACGAACAGACGCGGCGCCTTGGCTACCTGCGCCGACGCCTGGCGTTCCCCGGCGATCAGCGAGAACCCGATATCTGCCAGCATGCGCGAGAGCGCGTTGGCATTGCCGCGGCCAGGGTCGCTGATCACGATCTCGCAGGACGGCTTGGCCAGCCCCGGAATCAATTTGGCCAGCATGGTGGCGTGGCGGGTTTCGTAGAGCACGTCGCTGGCAATGATCATGTCGAACTGGCCCATGTTCGCTGCGCCCGCGTCCCAATCTAGCCGGCGATAGGGCACCGATTCCAACGCGTTGAGCGCTGCGTTGTACGCCAGAAACACTTCTGCCAGCGGGTGGTGATCGCTGGCCACCACGTCTGCGCCGCGTTTGCGCAACACCAGACTCGCCAGGCCCAGGCCGCAGCCGAGTTCCAGAATGCGCTTGCCTTCTACCGGGCGCGTGGCCATCGCTTCGGCCAGCAACTGTCCTGCCGGCCACACCTGGCCGAACAGGCTCCACTGCGCCGAAGAAATGCCGGCGTCGGCGGCAGCGTCGTCGGGGTCGGCAAATTGTTGCTTGTCCGCCAATGCGCGGATGACGTAAGTCTGCTGCCCGAAGGTCAACTCGTGAATCTGGGTCTGATAGCCCGGCATGGTGGCGTCGCATGATCGCCAGGCGTGCGCGCCGGCGTGGGAGGAGGCGCGCACGACGCAACCGACACGGCGGGACGACGGCGCAAGAGCTGCAAACTGCTAGGGCATGCTACGGCAAAACAGCGTGGGCGCGTGCCCGTCTTGGCCGACACCGGCTTGCTGCGTTAAGCGGCTGCGTTGCCCGTGATGCCCGCCTACGCAGGGCCACTGCATTTGGTTGCATCGACGAGCGCAGCCGTACCGGAAAGGCTCATCGATGTGAGGGATTAGCTCACTGCGCCCAACTAAACTGCGCCCTCGGGAATGGCCCCGCGGAGACCATCACTTGAACGATACCCGTCACGGAGAGCTACGGGCGCCTCATATCAGCGAATCTCGCAGCCTGCCTGTAGAGAAGCATCGCTCGGATATCTTTTTTGCCGCCGTGGAAACCACGCGGATGCCGATGACGGTCACCGACCCGCATTTGCCTGACAACCCCATCGTGTTCGCCAACCGGGCGTTCCTGGAAATGACCGGGTATTCGGCCGAGGAGATCATCGGCAATAACTGCCGTTTTCTGCAGGGCCCGGAGACCGATCCGGCCAGCGTGCAGGACGTGCGCGAATCCATCCAGCACCGCCGCGAACTCGCCACCGAGGTGCTGAATTACCGCAAGGATGGTTCGTCGTTCTGGAACGCGTTGTTCGTCTCGCCGGTGTTCGACGACAAGGGCAACCTGGTGTATTTCTTCGGCTCGCAGCTGGACGTGAGCCGTCGCCGCGACGCCGAGGACGCCTTGCGCCAGGCGCAGAAGATGGAAGCGCTGGGGCAGTTGACCGGCGGCATCGCGCACGATTTCAACAACCTGCTGCAGGTGATGTCCGGACATCTGGAAGTGATCCAGATGATGGCATCCAAAGCGGGCGCCAACGCCGAGCGCATCGCCTTCAGTGCCGAACATGCCGCGACCGCAGCGAGCAAGGCAGCCATGTTGACCCAGCAATTGCTGGCGTTTTCGCGCAAGCAGAAACTGCGTGGCCGCGTGGTCAATCTCAACGGGCTGGTGTCGGGCATGAACAATATGGCCGAGCGCGCGCTGGGTGGCGGCATCAGCCTGCGGCAGTCGCTCGAAGACGGGCTGTGGAATTGCCAGATCGACACCACGCAGGCCGAAGTGGCTTTGTTGAACGTGTTGATCAATGCGCGCGATGCGATGGTGCAGTCCGAGCGCAAAGAAGTGACCGTGCAGACCCAGAACGTGGAGGTCACCAGCCACGATCTGGCCATGCATCACCAGTTGGCGCCAGGCCGCTATGTGAGCATCGCCGTCAGCGACACCGGTGCGGGCATGCCGCCTGACGTGGCCAGCCGCGTCATGGAACCATTTTTCACCACCAAGGACGAGGGGCAGGGCACGGGGCTGGGGTTGTCGACGGTGTACGGCTTCGTCAAACAGTCCGGCGGCACGGTGCGCATCTACAGCGAAGTCGGCGAAGGCACCACGGTGCGGCTGTATTTTCCGGCATCCAGCGAGTTCGAGAACGACCTGCAGTCAGTCAAGAGCCGTGCCATCGACAAGGGCGGCAACGAGACCATCCTGGTGGTGGAAGACAAGCAGGACGTGGCGGTGGTGGCCAAGATGTTCCTGGAAAATGCCGGCTATCGCATTCTGTCCGCCTCGAGCGGGCGCGAGGCGATCGAGTTGCTGGAACAGCACCCGGATGTGGATGCGCTGTTTACCGACCTGATCATGCCCGGTGGCATGAACGGTGTGGTGCTCGCACGCGAAGCGCGCCGCATGTTGCCCAAGATCAAGGTGCTGCTCACCACCGGCTATGCCGATGCCAGCATTCAGCGCACCGATGTCGGCGGCGCAGAATTCGACGTGGTCAACAAGCCGTACACGCAAAAGGAATTGCTTAAGCGCATCCGCATGTTGCTGGATGGACCAACCGGCGTGGGCTGAGCGCGTTGTCGTATCGGGTGGCGCTGCCGTTCTGCGGTAGCGTCACCGATGCGCGGTTGGGATTACCGATTGGCTGCTGCTTGAAGGCCGCGATGCTCCAGCGGCGTCACCGTGGAAACTTTGCGGACGCCAATAAGAGCGGCTAACAAAACGTAGCGAGCAGTCGTCAGGTGGGTGTGGACGGCGCGGAGGAACCGGAGTGTACGGGTGGTACATGAGGATTCCGAGCACCGGCCGCGCCCGCCTGGCGGCTGCACAGTAGTTTTGTTAGCTGCTCTAAGCGTGCCTTGGATCGCGGGCGCTAATGCACGCAAGCGTGGGCAGTGGTTTGCACCGCGAATGGCCGGCGATACAGCCGCAGCGGCGAGCGGTGCGATCAGCGATGCAGATCAGGCTCGGCGTGCCGTCGATAGAGCAGGTGCAGGCGCATGCCGATCAGCATCGCCAGCACGAACGCCAGGCTGGACGGCTGTAATGCAGCCGCGCCGAGCAGTGCGGGCGCCGGGCAGAGCCCGACCAGTCCCCAGCCGATGCCAAACAGCGCGCTGCCCCACAGCAGTGGGGCGTCGATCTGCCGCTGGGCGGGTAACTGCAGCGATGCCCCGCGCAGTGTTCGACCACGCCGACGCGCCCACCAGAACGCAGGTGCCGCGACACCGATGGCGCCGAGCATCACCAGCGCAAGCGATGGGTCCCAACGACCGGCGACATCGAGAAAACCCAGCACCTTGTCCGGATTGGCCATGCCTGAGAGCAGCAGACCGATCCCGAAGATCAACCCGGCGATCGCGCTGCTGACAACCCGATTCACCAAACTCCCCGCAACGTGGCGAGCAAGGCATGCGTGGCGATCGCCACGCCCATGAACACGGCGGTGGCGACCAGCGAGCGGCGGGCGCCACGTGCGATGCCGCATACCCCGTGCCCGCTGGTACAGCCGCCGCCAAGACGCGCACCGAACCCCACCAACAGGCCTGCGCCGAGCAACAGCCACCATGCCGCCTGCGGCTGCATCGAAGGCAGCGGCCGCACGATGGCCCACAGCGGCACAGCACTCAGCAACCCGAGCATGAAGGCGCCGCGCCAGCTGCGTTCGTCGTGGTTCTGGCGTTGCAGCAGGCCGCCGACGATGCCGCTGACGCCGGCGATGCGTCCTTCGAATAGCATCAGCCACGCAGCAGCCAGGCCGATCAAGCCGCCGCCGGCCAATGCGCTCAACGGGGTGAAGTTGCTCCAATCGACGACCATGTCAGTTTGGCTCCGCGGCGCCGCAGACGCTGGCATACAGGGCCTGCATTACCGCCAGCACGTCGGTGCTGGCGAGGTGGTAGTAGATGTATTTGCCCTCGCGACGGGTACTGACCAGGCCTTCGTCGCGCAACACGCCCAGTTGTTGCGAAAGCGTGGGCTGCACGATGGCAGTGGCCACGTGCAGCTCGCCGACATTGCGTTCGCCCTGGGCCAGTTGGCAGAGCAACAGCAGGCGATCTTCGTTGGCCATGGCCTTGAGCAAGGTGCAGGCGCGCCCGGCCGACGCGCGCAGGCGCTGCATGCTGTCGGGATCGGCGCGGAAGCGTGGCAATGCGGGCGTGGCGTGGGTCGGCATGTCCGACAATCTACGTAAAAATAGAATGTCTGGCAATAGAGTGTGAGGGTCTAACGGCGTCGCAGGCCGTGTTCCAGAGTCCCGAAACCCTGAGGTACCGGACCAACAGAGGTCGGCAATGCGCGCAGGCCGCGCCTACACCGCCAGTTGGCACGCGCGCGGCGCAACGGGCGAACGACCTTTGCGGCACCTCGGTCTTGGGGATTTGGAGCGGCTCGCAAAACATCGCGGGCAGTCGTCAGGTGGGTGTTGACGATGCGCAGGAGCTGCGATGGACGCGTGGGACACGCCGCACCGCCCACTGGGTGCACCCGCTTGGCGGTGAGCGCAGGCGTGCTGCTAGCTACTCTTGGATACCTGAAGCAGCGCGCTGCACGACGCATTGCCTAACACGGACGCCTCAGCGTACGTGCAGCGAATGCGCGGCAAGGCGCACCTCGCTATGTCGCCAGTCGGTGATATCGCCCGCAGCCTCGAGCCGACCGCTGCGAACAAGGTGGGCACTGCGTTGCGCAACGTGGTCGGCCGCGTCCTCGACATCGGCCAACTTGAACTGCGCGTCAGTGAGCGCTCTGGCAATGATCATCGCGACCTTCTGCCACTGCGTGTCGACAGCGTCGGTGACAAAGGCATCGATTGCGTGCAGCTCAACGCCGGATGGGCCAGTGCGTGTCATCGCGAATCACCGTTGTAGACGTCCGGAGCATCGCCGCAGGATGCGTGATCACGCATTCCGGCGATCGACTCCCGACATCACTGCCAATCGCCAATCCCAAATTCCCAATCTCGGAACCAACTACTCCTCGCCAAGCGGCGCCACATACCCTTCGGGCTTGTCGGCATTGCGCTCGAACAGGAACTTCTGCAGCTCGGTTTCGAGAAAGGCGCGATGCTTTGGATCGCGCGGCGAGAGCCGGTTTTCGTTGATCAGCATGGTCTGGTGCGCCAGCCACGCCTGCCACGCGGTCTTGCCGATCTGCGCGAAGATGCGCTGGCCGAGTTCGCCGGGGTACGGCACAAAATCCAGGCCGTCGGTGTCGCATTGCTGGTACTGGCAGAACACGGTGCGGGACATGCGAATTCCTTTGAGGCGTGCTTAAAGCGTGTCGAGCAACTTGCGGATCGGCGCCGGCAAGCCCAGCGAGCCGAGATCGGCGCGGGCAACCCAGCGCAGATCGTCATTGTCGCGCACCGCTGCGCGCAGTGCGACCTTGCGCAAGCGCAACGGCTGCAGATGCAGGCGGTAATGGCTGAAGGTGTGCACGATTGGCGCCATCTCGTCGGCGCGTTCGTAGTCGCCATCCAGATGCGTGGCGAACCAGGCGCGCATGCCGCTGTCGGTCTCGGCTTGTGGCAGCGTCCACAGCGAGGCCCAGATGCCGGTGGGCGGGCGGCGCTGCAGCAGGATCTCGCCCTGCGCGTTTTCCAGCAGCAGGGCGGTCGCTTCGCGCTCGGGCAGCAGCTTGCCCGGTTTGGGCGTGGGCAACGCCTCCACCAGACCCTCGCGGCGGGCAACGCAGGCATCCTGCAACGGGCACAACACGCAGGCCGGTTTGGCACGCGTGCACAGCGTGGCGCCGAAATCCATCTGCGCCTGCGTGTAGTCGGCCAGGCGGCCGTCAGGGACCTGCGCAACATGCGTTGTCGCCAGCACCCACAGCTGCTTTTCGATGGCCGGCAGGCCGGGGTAGCCGGCAATGCCATGGAAGCGCGTCATGACGCGTTTGACGTTGCCATCCATGATGGGAAAACGATCATTCCACGCCTGACTCAGGATCGCACCGGCGGTGCTGCGGCCGATGCCGGGCAGCGCGAGCAATGCATCGAAGTCGCGCGGCAGCTCGCCAGTGTGCAAGGTAACGCACTGTTTGGCGGCGGCATGCAGATTGCGCGCCCGTGCGTAGTAACCCAGCCCGGCCCAGTGCGCCATGACCGTGTCGTTGTCGGCTGCTGCCAGATCGGCAAGGGTCGGAAAACGTGCAACGAACTTCTGGAAGTACGGAATGACCACCGCAACCTGGGTCTGCTGCAACATGATTTCCGACAGCCACACGCGATACGGCGCGCGTGGATGTTGCCAGGGCAGATCGTGGCGCCCGTGGCCGTCGAACCAGTGCAACAACGGGGCGACGAAAGCGTCAGCGGATGAAGCGGCGAGGTCTGCGGGCATGAGGTCTGCTGGCAAAGGGAGGCGATGAACGGCAATGGGGTCAGGACGGACGCCGGGACAACCGTACGCTGTGGTGGGGCCCGATCACTGCAGCGGAAACGCAAGTCCGACCAGGCATTGCTCGCAGAAGAAGCATTCATCGCCAGGCCAGTGCGGTTCCGCCGGTGCATAGTAAGCAACCACCGGTGCATCGATGCGGGCTTGTGCGCGTAACGTCGCAGCCAAGGGCTGGGCGAATTCCAGCACCTGTTTGGCGCGCGACCAGCCGTGCGACACCTGCTGCACCGTGCAACCTGCCTGCAGTGCCTGTGCGCACAGTGCTTGCAGATGCGGGCAGGGGTCTTCCAACTCAGTTGCCCAGCGCTTCCGGCAGTAAGGCGTCGACGAAGGCGACCGGGTCGAACACGCGCAGATCTTCCGGGCGTTCGCCGATGCCGGCAAAACGGATCGGAATATTGAACTCGCGCGCCAGCGCGAACACCACGCCGCCCTTGGCGGTGCCATCGAGCTTGGTCACCACCAGGCCGGTGACGCCGACTGCCGCATGGAACTGACGCAGCTGCGAAATGGCGTTCTGGCCGGTAGTGCCGTCGATCACCATCAGTACTTCGTGCGGCGCGGCGGCGTCGATCTTGCCGAGGACGCGGCGGATCTTGCCCAGCTCGTTCATCAGGCCGGTCTGGGTGTGCAGGCGGCCGGCGGTGTCGGCGATCAAGACATCGGTGCCGCGTGCCTTGGCGGCCTGCAGGGCGTCGAACGCCACCGAGGCGGCATCGGCGTTTTGCCCCTGCGCGATCACCGCCACGCCATTGCGATCGCCCCAGGCCTGCAACTGCGCCACGGCGGCGGCGCGGAAGGTGTCGCCGGCGGCCAGCATCAGGCTGTTGCCTTCGTCCTTGAAGCGCTTGGCCAGCTTGCCGATGGTGGTGGTCTTGCCAACGCCATTGACGCCGACGGTGAGCACCACGAACGGTTTGACCGAACGGTCGATCACCAGCGGTTTGGACACCGGCTGCAGCAACGCGATGAGATCGGCGCGCAGGGCCTTGAACATGGCCTGTGCATCGGCGAATTCGCGCGACTTCATGCGCTTGCGCAGGCCTTCGATCAAGGCGGTGGTGGCGCCGATGCCGACATCGGCGGTGATCAGCGCGGTTTCGATCTCGTCGAGCAGATCGTCATCGAGCTTGGGGTTGCGCGAAAACAGGCCGCCGAAGCTGCGTGCGAAGGTGCTGTTGCGCAGCCGCTCGCGCCAACCCGGCTTGCCGGCCGGTGCGGCAGGCAGCGCGTCGTGCTGGCCGACGATGCTGTCGGTGTCCTGCGTCGCTGGCGCCGGGCTGCTGACGATGACCGGTGCAGTCACCCGCGGTGTGGCGCTTGCAGCAGGAGCTGCGGCAGGCGGCGTGGACGCGGTGGGTGTTGCGGCAGGCACCACCACCACGGGCGGCGCCGCGACGGGCGGGGCGGCAGCGGGTGTCGCAACAACAGGAGCCGCAACAACCGGTGCTGAGACCGATGGTGTTGCACTCGGCGACAGCGTCGCAGGTTGCGCCGGGGCAGCGACAGACGGCGTTGGTGCGGACTGCGGCTGCACAACGACAGGCGCCACCACCACCGGGGTCGGCGCAGCGGGCGCGGTAGCCGGTGCCGGGTCTGGCAGCGCCTGCAGGGCAGACGGCGCAGGAGGCGTGGGCGCGGCGGGCGCGCTCGGCACAGCGGCAATGCTCTGCGCCTGGCCGGTGCGGGCGGCGATATCGCGTGCAAGCGCCTCAGTCGGTGTCGCTGGCGTGGTGGTTTCGGCTATCGGTGCAGGCACGACAGGCGGCGCGGCGGCAGGCACTGTGCCGGACTGCGCAGGCGGCATGGCCTCGACCGGCGATGCGGGCGCGGCGGCAGATGGCGCAGTGGGGAATGCGGCTGCCAGTTCTTCCAGGCTATAGCGCGAGGTCCGCGAGCTGTCGGGCGTGGTGGGCTTGTTGCGGCGGAAAAAGCTGGCCATTGGCAACGCAGTAGGGGAAACCCGGAATTCTATCATCCGGGTCCCGACTCACCTTGACGCGCCCTTCAGCGCCGCCCTGTTTCAGGGGAGCCAAAATGCGCTGCGGCGGGGCGCTCAATCCTGCCGAATTCTGCATTTGTGCCAGCTATGTGTCAGCACCCGATTACAGCCTGCAACAGGCGCTCTTACAACTGGCCTTTCAGCGCGCGGTAATCGCGCGGGGTCATGCCGACGGTGGCCTTGAACTGGCGGGCGAATGCGCTCTGGTCGGCAAATCCGCAGCGTTGGCCGATGCTGGCGATGCTGTCGTCGCCGTACAGCAGGCGCATGGCCGATTCGATGCGCAGCTTGGTCAGCAGCTGCTGCGGGGTGACCTGGAACACGCGACGGAAGTGCCGCTCCAGCTGCGCCACCGAGAGCCCGGCCAGATCGGCCAGCGCCTGCACGCGCAGGTTGTCGCCGAAGTTGGCCTGCATGTGTTCCATCACCTGGCTCAGGCGCTCGTAGGCCGAATGCCGGCTATCGGGCTGGCCCAGATCGCGCGAAATCCCCACCACGCCGATTACTTCGTTCGCCTCGCACAGCGGGCGTTTGAAGGTCAGGCACCAGCCGGGCAAGCGGTTGGGATACAGATGCACTTCGAGCTGGTTGTCGATGAGTTCGCCCAGCAGCACGCGACGGTCCTGCATCATGTAACTGCCGCCCAGCGGCAACGGAAACACTTCCAGCGGCGAACGGCCGATGATCTCGCTGCGCAGCTTGCGCCCGAGCCGGCGCACCAGGGTGAGGTTGCAATGGGTGTAGCGGCCCTCGCTGTCCTTGATGAAGAACACCACGTCCGGCAGTGCATCGAACAGCGTCTGCATTTCCAGCGCGGGAAGGTTGAGGTCCATCAGGGTCATGATAGCGGTCACGATTTGACGGCTGCACGGTGGTGCAACCCAGGCTTGATCCTAGCGTAAACGCATGGCTGTGAATCAGGTTGGCGATTGTGCAGATTTCCGCATTTTCACTTCGCATTGAACGCTAGTCGTCCAAGGGTCGGCAATGGGAGCATGAGCCATGCACACCATCGACGTCATCGACTCCCATACAGCCGGCGAGCCCACCCGCGTGGTCCTGGCCGGCTTCCCCGATCTGGGCGATGGCGACCTGGCGCAGTGCCGCGAGCGCTTCCGCCAGGACTTCGACCACTGGCGCAGTGCGATCGCCTGCGAGCCGCGCGGTTCGGACACCATGGTGGGCGCGCTGCTGTTGCCGGCGCGCGACCCTGCCGCCTGCACCGGGGTGATCTTCTTCAACAACGTCGGTTATCTGGGCATGTGCGGTCACGGCACCATCGGGGTGGTACGCACGCTGGCCGAGCTGGGGCGTATTGCGCCGGGCCAGCACCGCATCGAAACGCCGGTGGGCACCGTGGGCGTGGAACTGGCCGAAGACGGCACGGTGTCGGTGGACAACGTAGAGAGTTATCGCGCCGCCGCCGGTGTGGAAGTGGACGTGCCGGGCCATGGCCGGGTGCGCGGCGATGTGGCCTGGGGCGGTAACTGGTTTTTCATCACCGAGCAGGCGCCGTGCGCGCTCGATCTAGCGCACCAGCGCGAGCTCACCGCCTACACCGAAGCGATCCGGCTGGCGCTGGAAGCGGCCGGGATTACTGGTGAGGCGGGTGGTGACATCGACCATATCGAAGTCAATGGCGCCGCCCCCGATGGCAGCGGCGTGGCGCGCAATTTCGTGCTGTGCCCCGGGCTGGCCTACGACCGCTCGCCCTGCGGTACCGGCACCAGCGCCAAGCTGGCCTGCCTGGCCGCAGACGGCAAGCTGGGCGAAGGCGAGCGCTGGGTGCAGCAAGGCATTCTGGGCAGCGCGTTCGAGGGCAGTTATCGCCTGAGCGGGCGCGGCATTGCGCCGCGCATCAGCGGGCAGGCGTTCATCACCGCGCGGTCGCAGTTGATCATCGACCCGGCCGATCCGTTCGCCTGGGGCATCGTGGCCTGATGCAGGTGTCGCCGCCCGCGCCGGATGCTGCGTTGGCTGCGCCGTCGAGCGGTTCGGCTGCAGCGTTGCTGCATGGCGATGCCAATGGGGATGTCAGCCCATCTGCCGCCTCCACGCGGCGTAGCTACGACCTGATCGTGATCGGTGCCGGCATCGTCGGTGCCGCCTGTGCGGAAGCTGCGGCAGGCGAGGGCTTGCGGGTGGCGATCATCGAGCCAGGGCCGATCGGCGGTGGTTCGACTGCGGCGGCGATGGGGCACCTGGTGGCGATGGACGACGACCCGGCCGAGCTGGCGTTATCGGCGTATTCGCTGCGCTTGTGGGAGCGCTTCGCGCAATTGAGCGAGGCAGAGTTCAGTCGCTGCGGCACGCTGTGGGTGGCACGCGATGCGCGCGAACTGGCGGCGGTGCCGGCCAAGATCGCGCGGCTGGCGGCGGCCGATCTGCACGCAGAAGCCATCGATGCGCAACAGTTGTATGCCCTGGAACCGCAGCTGGTGCCCGGGCTGGCCGGTGGCATGCGGGTGCCCAATGAAGCGGTGGTGTATCCGCCGCGGGTGGCGCGGCATCTGGTGAGCCTGGCCTGCAAGGCCGGTGCGCAGCTGTTTGCCGGCCGTCGGGTAACCCAACTGCAAACGCAGGGCGTGCGTCTGGACGATGGCCAGCTGCTGTCCGGGCCGGTGCTGGTCGCCAGTGGTGTGGCCCTGCCGCAGTTGCTGCCCGAGCTGGCGCTGCGCCCGCGCAAGGGCCATCTGGTTATCACCGACCGGCATCCCGGCTTGATCCAGCATCAACTGCTGGAGTTGGGTTATGCCGATTCGGCGCATGGGGCCGATGACATCAGCGTGGCCTTCAATGTGCAGCCGCGGCCGACCGGGCAGATTCTGATCGGCTCGTCGCGGCAGTTCGGCGAAAACGACCGCGCGCTGTCGATGCCGGTGCTGCAGCGGATGTTGCAGCGGGCGTTTGCGTATCTGCCGGTGTTGCGCGAACTGCAGGCGATCCGCGTATGGACCGGCCTGCGTCCGGCCACCCCGGACGGGCGCCCGTATCTTGGGGCGGTGCCCGGCCGGGCCGATGTGTGGGTGGCAGCGGGGCATGAAGGGCTGGGGGTCACCACGGCGCTGGGGAGCGCACGGGTGATCGTGGACAGCCTGCTCGGGCGCACGCCGGCCATCGACCCGGCGCCATACGCACCGGCGCGCGCAGTGCAGGGCGCCGCGGCATGAGCGCCACGGTTCGCCTGTACGTGGATGCGCAACCGGTGGACGTGCCGGTCGGCGCCAGCGTGGCGGCAGCGGTGGCGCAGGCCACGCTGCAGTTTCGCCAGTCCAGCAGTGGCCAGCCGCGGGCACCGTTATGCGGCATGGGCGTGTGTTTCGAATGCCGCGTGCGCATCGACGGCATTGCGCAGCAACGCGCATGCCTGGTGGATGCGCAAGAAGGCATGCAGGTGCGCACCGATGGCTGAGCGCGTGCTGCATTTCGATGTGCTGGTGATCGGTGCCGGCCCGGCCGGACTGGCTGCCGCGCAGGCGGCCGCCGGTCATGGCGCACGCGTGGGCGTGGTGGACATGCAGCCGCGTGCGGGCGGGCAGGTGTGGCGCAGCGACGTGCACCACGGTGCGCCGGCCGATGCGCGCGCGCTGTTGCGGCAGGTGCAGGGCAATGCCGCAATCAGCCTGCTGACGCGCACGCAGATCGTGCTGGCCCAACCGGGCTGGTTGTTGGCCGATGGCCCGGACGGCACGCTGCAACTGCATTACGCCGCGCTGGTACTGGCCACTGGCGCGCGCGAATTGCTGTTGCCGTTTCCGGGCTGGACCTTGCCCGGCGTCACCGGCGCAGGCGCGGCGCAGGCGCTGGCCAAACAAGGCTGGCCGGTGCGCGGCAAGCGCGTACTGGTGGCCGGCAGCGGGCCGTTGCTACTGGCCAGTGCGGCCACCTTGCAGCGCCATGGCGCGCAGGTGCTCGGCATCCACGAACAGACCAGTGCTGCAGCGTTGCGCACCTTCGCCGCGCAGTTATGGCGCTGGCCGGGCAAGGCCGCACAGGCGGTGGCGCTGCGGCTGCAATTGCATCGCGTCGCCTATCGCGCCGGCACCGTGGTGATGGCCGCGTATGGCGATACGCAGTTGCGCGAAGTGGAGCTCGATGGCCCGCGTGGTCGCACCCGCGTGGCTTGCGACCAACTCGCCGTGGGCTACGGCCTGGTACCCAATACCGAGCTGGCGCAGTTGCTGGGTTGCCAACTGGAACCCTGCGGCGCGCATCGACAGATCCAGGTCGATGCCTTGCTGCGCACCAGCGTCGTGCAGATCTTCGCGGCCGGCGAAGCCTGCGGCATCGGCGGACGCGATTGCGCGTTGATCGAAGGTGCGATGGCCGGGCATATGGCCGCCGGCGCACCCGATCACGCACTGCAGCTGCAGCCGCGTCGGCGGGCCGCACGCGCGTTTGCGCAGCTGTTGCAACAGCAATTCGCACTACATCCGCGCATCCGCACGCTGGCGCAACCAGACACGTTGGTCTGCCGCTGCGAAGACGTGCCGCTGGGCGCGCTGGACGACTTCGACGATGCACGCGACGCCAAGCTGGCCTCGCGCTGCGGCATGGGCGCCTGCCAGGGCCGCATCTGCGGCAGCGCACTGGCCGAACTGGGCCGTTGCCCGCCCGATCTTTCCACCGACGCCGGCCGCCGGCCGCCGTTGTTCCCGGTCCGCCTCGCGGCGCTGGCCGACTCGTTCACTTCCGACTCGCAAGGGAATCATCCATGAGCATCGCTACGTTCTGGCACGGCGTGTTGCCGGCCATCACCACCCCGTTCACCGCTTCCGGTGAGATCGACCACGACTTCCTCGGCAAGCACGCCAATCAGCTGGTGGATGCCGGCTGCACCGCGATCGTGCCGCTGGGCTCGTTGGGCGAAGCGGCCACCTTGAGCGTGGATGACAAACTGGCGGTTCTGCGCACCCTGGTCACTGCCTTGAACGGCCGCGTGCCGGTGGTGCCGGGCATCGCCAGCTTGGCGACCGGCGAAGCGGTGGCGCTGGCCAAGGCGGCCAAGGAGATCGGATGTGGTGGCTTGATGGTGCTGCCGCCCTACGTCTATTCCACCGACTGGCGCGAGATGGGCGCGCATGTGCGCGCGGTGATTGGCGCGACCGATCTGCCGGTGATCCTGTACAACAATCCGGTCGCCTATAAGACCGATTTTGGCCCGGCGCAGATCGCCGAGCTGGCTGCCGAATTCCCCAACCTGCAGGCAGTGAAGGAATCTTCCGGCGATGTGCGCCGCTTTGCCGCGCTGCAGGAATTGCTGGGCGATCGCCTGGCGCTGCTGGTGGGCATGGACGATGCCATCGTCGAAGGCTTGAGCATGGGCGCCAAGGGCTGGATCGCCGGCCTGGTCAATGCCTATCCGAAGGAATCGGTGCGCCTGTTCGAGCTGGCGCGCGATGGCGGTTATCCGGCTGCCAAGGAGTTGTACAACTGGTTCTTGCCGCTGCTGCGCCTGGATACCGTGCCCACCTTCGTGCAGCTGATCAAACTGGTGCAGGCGAAGGTCGGCCTGGGGAGCGAGCATGTGCGTGCGCCACGGCTGGTCGTAGCCGGCGCCGAGCGCGATGCGGCGCTGAAGGTGATCGATCATGCGATTGCCACCGCACCTAAGCTGTCCTGATGACGCGGGCACCGTGACGCTACGCAACACGCCGATCTGTCAGCGTGTTGCGCAATCACGTCGCCGTGTGCGCAGCGACGTGTGCTGATCGATGCGGATGTCGCGTTTGATACGGCATCCGCATCGGCCCCTTGGTCGGCCGCTGCCGCACGCTGCGCACAGGTCGATTCCATGCAATTGAAGGTGCCGCAATGAACGAGACGATCCAACCCATCCTGCTGGCCGGCCAATGGCAGCCCAGTCACGCGGCGACGGGCAGTTTCCGCGCCGCCAACCCCGCCACGGGCGAGGCGATCGGGCCACTGTTTCCGGTCAGCAGTGCAGACGATATCGAAACCGCGCTGAGCGCCGCGCAAGCGGTCGCCGTCGAGCTGGCCGCCGCGCCGGCCGAGCGGATTGCCGCATTTCTGGACGCATACGCCGCTGCGCTGGATGCCGACGCCGACACCCTTGTCGCACTCGCACATGCAGAAACCGCCTTGCCGGCGCCCACGCGTTTACGTGGCAATGAGCTGCCGCGCACCAGCGGCCAGTTGCGCCAGGCCGCAAACGCTGTGCGCAGCTACAGCTGGACCAACCCCATCATCGATAGCGCCGCCGATCTGCGCTCGCATCTGGCGCCCCTGGGCAAGCCGGTGCTGGTGTTTGGCCCCAACAATTTCCCGTTCGCGTTCAATGCGATTGCCGGCAGCGATTTCGCCTCTGCCATTGCTGCGCGCAACCCGGTGATCGCCAAGGCGCACCCGCTGCATCCGGCCACCAGCCAGCGCATGGCGCAACTCGCGCATCAGGCACTGGTAGGTGCTGGTCTGCCGGCGGCGGCGGTGCAGTTGCTGTATCACTTCGACAACACCGTCGGTGTGCGCTTGGCCGGCGATACGCGCCTGGGCGCGATCGGGTTTACCGGTAGCCGCGCGGGCGGGCTGGCGTTGAAGGCCGCGGCCGATGCGGCCGGCGTGCCGTTCTATGCCGAGCTGTCCAGCGTCAACCCGGTGTTTCTGTTGCCGGGCGCGCTGGCCGAGCGCGGCGATGCGCTGGCGCAAGAGTTTTTTGCCTCGTGCACCTTGGGCAGCGGCCAGTTCTGCACCAATCCCGGTGTGGTGGTGGTGCCGCACGGCGCGGTGGGCGATGCATTCGTTGCCGCCACCAAGGCGCATTTCGACGCGGCCATGCCGATGGTGCTGTTCTCTGCCGCAGGGGTGGATGGCGTGCAACGTGGGGTGGCGAGCTTGCGCGCTGCCGGCGCCGCGGTGCTGGCGGGCGGTCATACCGGTGAGGACGGCTATCGCTATGCGCCGACCTTGTTGAGCGTGGAGGCATCGGCATTTCTCGCCAACCCGCATGCGCTGCAGACCGAGGCATTCGGCCCGGTGAGTCTGCTGGTGCGTGCGCAGGACAGTGCGCAGATGACGCAACTGGCCGCCGCATTCGAAGGCAACCTGACCGGCACGCTGTACCGCGCTGTCGATGGCAGCGACGATGCGGCATGGCAAGCCATCGCACCGGTGCTGCGTGCGCGGGTAGGGCGCTTGATCAACAGCAAGATGCCGACCGGCGTGGCGGTCAGCGCCGCGCAAAACCATGGCGGCCCGTTCCCGAGTACCGGACATCCGGGCTTCACCGCGGTGGGCATGCCAGGCGCGATTCGCCGCTTTGCCGCCTTGCACAGTTACGACGCCGTGCCTGATGCCTTGCTGCCGCCGGAACTGCGCCAGCACAATCCGGGCGGTGTCGCGCGTCTGGTCGATGGGCAGTGGAGCACCGCCGATCTGGGAGCGGGCACATGAGCACGCAGATCGGCGGTCTGTCGCTGGAACAGGCGCGCGCACAACTGGCGCCCTGGGCGAAGCGTGCCGCGCCGATCGCCGCATACGAGTACGCGCAGCGCATCGAACGCGCACGCGGGCTGATGCGCGCACATGGTGTGGACGCCTTGTTGATTGGTGCCGGCACGTCCTTGCGCTATTTCACCGGCGTGCCGTGGGGCGCCAGCGAACGGCTGGTCGCCGCGTTGCTGACCCTGGACGGAGACCCGGTGCTGCTCTGTCCGGCGTTCGAGGAGGGCTCGCTGGACGCGGTGCTGCAGGTTCCGGTCGCCAAATATCTGTGGGAAGAACACGAAGACCCGTACGCGCTGGCGGTGCAGGCGATGGACGACCGCCATGCGCACGCACTGGCGTTGGATCCGGGCATCGCCTTCGCCGTGCACACCGGCTTGCGCGCGCATTTGGGCACGGCCATCCGCGATGCCGGCGCCATCATCGACGGCTGCCGCATGTGCAAGTCGCCCGCCGAGCTGGCGCTGATGCAGCAGGCCTGCGACATGACGCTGCTGGTGCAGCGGCTGGCCGCCGGCATCGCGCACGAGGGCATCGGTACCGATCAGCTGGTGCGCTTCATCGACGAGGCGCATCGCGCGCTGGGTGCGGACAACGGCTCGACCTTTTGCATCGTGCAGTTCGGGCATGCCACGGCGTTTCCGCATGGCATTCCCGGCGTGCAGCACTTGCGCGAAGGCGAACTGGCGCTGATCGATACCGGTTGCACCGTGCAGGGCTACCACTCCGATATCACCCGCACCTGGAGTTACGGCACGCCCGGCGATGCGCAACGGCGCATCTGGGATCTGGAGCAGGCCGCGCAGGCGGCGGCATTTGCGGCGATCCGCCCGGGCGTTGCCTGCGAGGTGGTGGATCAGGCTGCG
The DNA here is from genome assembly GCF_979258225.1 of Xanthomonas sp. AC360. NCBI lineage: Bacteria > Pseudomonadati > Pseudomonadota > Gammaproteobacteria > Lysobacterales > Lysobacteraceae > Xanthomonas > Xanthomonas sp. AC360. The sequence continues at coordinate 4,426,489 of NZ_OZ409846.1, read as the reverse complement.
CGCACCGTGCTGGAAGCGGCCGGGCTGGGACCGGATTACCGGCTGCCGGGGTTGCCGCATCGCACCGGCCATGGCTGCGGTCTGGCCATTCACGAGGCGCCGTATCTGGTGCGCGGCAATGCGCTGCCGCTGCAGCCGGGCATGTGCGCCAGCAACGAACCGATGATTGTGGTGCCGGGCCAATTCGGCGTGCGGCTGGAAGACCATTTCTACGTCACCGATGCCGGCGCGCAGTGGTTTACGCCGCCCTCGATCGCCATCGATCAACCGTTTGCCTGAGCCCGCACAGGCAAACGAACCGTAGGAGCGCACCCGGGCGCGATTGGCATTCCCGAGAGAGCCAGTCGCGCCCGGGTGCGCTCCTACCGCCGTCCCTGCATCTTGGAGTTACTGCATGAAGCACCTGCGTCCTGTCGCCATCGGCCTGCTTGCAGCCGCGTTCTTTACCGCCTGCAAACCGGCGCCTTCCACGCCGGATCGTCCGGCCGCCACTGCGGCAGCCGTACCTGGCGAACAGGCAGCCAAGGCCTTCGATGCGCTGCTGGACACGCAGTGGCAATACCAGCTGCAGCACAGCCCCGAGTTCGCCAGCATCATCGGCGACAAACGCTATAACGACCGCTGGAGCGACTACTCGCTGGAGGCCGTACAGGCCGACCGCAGCGCCACCGCCGCGCTGCTCACGCAATTCGAAGCGGTGGATGCCAAGGCGCTGGATGAGCAACGTCAGCTCAGCCTGCAGATGATGCTCGGCCAGTTGCGCGACAAGCTCGAAGGCATCGACCTGAAGACCTATGCGATGCCGCTGGAGCCGATCGGCGGCATCCAACTGGCGCTGGCCGGCTATGGCGATGCGTTTTCGTTCGAAAACGCCAAGGATTACCAGGATTACATCACCCGGCTGCAGGCGATCCCGACCGTGATCGATCAGGTCATTGCGGTATCGCGGCAGGGCGCCAAAGAGGGCCTGGTGCAGCCGAAATATCTGTTGGAACGCCTGCCCGAGCAGATCGACAAGATCGCGGCACTGACCGGCGAGCAGAGCCCGTTCGCGTCGCCGCTGAAAAAGCTCGATGCTGCGGTGCCGGCCGATCAGCGTGCTGCGCTGCGCACGCAACTACTTGCGGCGATTGATCAACAGGTGCGTCCGGCCTACGGCAAGCTGGCGGCATTCGTGCGCGACGAATACGCCGCACAGGGCCGCAGCTCCGAAGGCATCTGGTCGCTGCCCGATGGCGAGCGCCGTTATCGCTACGCCATCCATACCCAGACCACCACCGACATGGCCCCGGAGGAGATCCATCAGATCGGCTTGAAGGAAGTGGCGCGCATCGAAGGCGACATGGCGGTGATCGCCAAGGCGCAGGGCTTTGCCGATCTGGCCAGCTTCCGCAAGGCAGTGGAGACCGACAAGCGCCACTTCGCCACTTCCGGCGAGCAGATCCTGCAGCAGTACCGCCAGTACATCGCCGCGATGGAGCCGGAGCTGCCCAAGTTGTTTGGGCACCTGCCCAAGACCGCGCTGGAGGTGCAGGCGATGCCAGCCTTCCGCCGCGCCGCGCCGGGCGCCGAATATTGGCAAAGCAATCCGGAAGGCACCAAGCCGGCCATCGTGAAGGTCAACACCAGCGACTTCGCCAGCCGCACGTTGATCAACATCGAAACCACCGCCTATCACGAAGGCGTGCCCGGCCATCACCTGCAGATTTCGCTTGCGCAGACGCTGCCATTGCCGCCGTTCCGCCAGCAGGCCGGCTACAACGCCTATATCGAAGGCTGGGCGCTGTATGCCGAGCGCCTGGGCAAGGAGATCGGTTTCTTTAAGGACCCGTACAACGACTACGGACGCCTGTCCGGCGAGTTGCTGCGCGCCAATCGCCTGGTGCTGGATACCGGAGTGCATTACAAGCGTTGGAATCGCCAGCAGATGGTGGATTTTTTCCACGCCCATCCGTCCGACGACGAGCCCAGCATCCAGTCCGAAACCGACCGCTACATCGTGTGGCCGGGGCAGGCGCTGGGCTACAAACTCGGGCAGCTGCAGATCCTGGCGCTGCGTGCCGAAGCGGAGAAAACACTCGGCGACCGCTTCGATGTGCGCGCCTTCCACGATGCGGTGCTCGGTGGTGGCGCAATGCCGTTGGCGATGTTGCAGCAACGCGTGCGGCAGTGGATTGCGCAGGCCAAGGCAGCGCCGGAGGCACGCCGATGACGACCAGCACCGTGTGGCGCGCCAGCGCATTGAGTATCTTGATTGCAGCCAGTGTGGGTGGCACCGCATTGCAGGCGCAGGCCGCAGCACCCGCATCAACCACGCAAGACAGCGCAGCAGCGCGCTTCAAAGCGCTGTACACGCGCGAATGGCGCTGGCGCCAGGCGCAGCTGTCCGGCGCGGTGGATGAAGACAACCAGGCCACGCAAGACAAGCAGTCCGACCATCTGCCCAAGGTCGATGCGGCCACGCAAACCCTGCGCACTGCGTACTGGCAACAGGCAGTGAAGGAACTGGATGCGATTCCGGCGGCGCAGTTGTCGGCTGAAGATCAGGTGAGCTACCAGGTGTATCGGCAGCAGCTGCAGGTGCTGCTGGACCAGCAACGGTTTCGCGCCTGGGAAATGCCGTTCAACAGCGACTCGGCGTTCTGGAGCGACCTGGGTTTCAGCGCGCAGGCCACGCTGCGCACGCGCGATGACTATCAGCGCTATCTGAAGATGCTGGCCGATATCCCGCGCTATTTCGCCGAGCACACCGACAATATGCGCGCCGGCCTTGCGCGGGGCTTCAGTCAACCGAAGGTCACCTTAACCGGGCGCGACCAGTCCATCGCCGATGTGGTGCAGGCCAGGAGCGAGACCAATCCGTTCTACGCACCGTTCAAAACCATGCCGGCCACGCTGTCGGCAGACGTGCAAGCACAGCTGCGTGCGCAGGCAGTGGCAACCATCAACGCGCAGGTGGTGCCCGCATATGCAACGTTGCTGGATTTCATCCGCACCGAGTACCAGCCGCGTGCGCGCACGACGCTGGCCGGGGAAGCCTTGCCGGATGGCCAGGCCTACTACCGCGCGCAGATTCGCGAGTTCACCACGCTGGTGCTGACCCCGGACCAGATCCATCAGATCGGTTTGCAGGAAGTCGCCAAGCTCCGCAAGCAGATGGACGCCACCATTGCCGAGAGCGGCTTCAAGCCACCGGCCGGGCAGGCGGTGTTCCCGGCGTTTCTGCACTTTCTGCGCACCGACCCGCAGTTTTATGCCAAGACGCCGGAAGAACTGCTCAAGCAGGCGGCATGGATCGCCAAGCGCGTGGATGCCAAGGTGGGCGATTACGTCGGCCGGCTGCCGCGCCGCCGCTTCGCGATCGAACCGGTACCGCCGGAACTGGCACCGTTCTACACCGGTGGCCGCGGCGGCCCCGGCATCTATCTGGTCAATACCTACAACCTGCCATCGCGGCCGTTGTACAACCTGACCGCACTGACGCTGCATGAGTCCTCGCCCGGCCATGCCTTGCAGATGCCGCTGGCCGCAGAAGCGCAGGGGCTGCCGGCGTTTCGCCGCTATAGCTATATCTCGGCGTATGGCGAAGGCTGGGCACTGTATTCGGAGTATCTGGGCCAGGAAATGGGCATGTACGACACGCCCTATGATCGCTTCGGCTATCTCACCTACCAGATGTGGCGCGCCTGCCGGCTGGTGATCGACACCGGGATCCACCACAAGGGCTGGACGCGGCAACAGGCGCAGGCCTACCTGCGCGACAACACCGCGCTGAGCGAGCACGAAGTCACCACCGAGGTGGATCGCTACATCGCCTGGCCCGGGCAGGCGCTGTCGTATTACCTGGGCGAGCTGAAGATCCTGGAGCTGCGCCGCAAGGCAGAAGCCGCACTGGGCGAAAAGTTCGACCTGCGCCATTTCCACGATGCGGTGTTGCAGACCGGCTCGGTGCCGCTACCGGTACTGGAAGCGCGCGTCGCGCGTTTCATTGCCGACGGTGGCGTGTCGCCGTATCCGGACGACAGCGCAGCCGAGGCATCGGCAAGCGATGCTTCGGCGGCAGCCGATAATTAATGCATGACCACCACGCGTGCGGCATTGCCGCAGTAACTGCGCTTTCCACTCTTTGGGGCGACGTATGACAACACACGGTGCGACCACGCAAGGCAAGTTCCACAAGCGACTGAGCCTGACCGACCTGACCTTTATCGGCCTGGGTTCCATCTTCGGCTCGGGGTGGTTGTTTTCCGCAAGCCATGTGTCTTCGATCGCCGGGCCGGCCGGCATCCTGTCGTGGATTCTCGGCGGCATTGCGGTGTTGCTGCTGGGGCTGGTGTATTGCGAACTCGGTGCTGCACTACCGCGCGCCGGCGGGGTGGTGCGTTACCCGGAGTACTCGCACGGTGCCTTGCTGGGCTCGTTGACCGGCTTCATCACCTTGATCGCATTTTCCAGCCTGATTGCGATCGAGGTGGAGGCCGCGCGGCAATATGCGGCAGCGTGGTTTCCGTGGCTGAGTCAGCCAGGCAGCAGCCATCCCAGCGTGTGGGGTTGGTTGGTGCAGCTGGCCTTGCTGCTGCTGTTCTTCGTGCTCAACTACTTCAGCGTCAAGACCTTTGCGCTGGCCAACAACATCGTCAGCATCTTCAAGTTTCTGGTGCCGATCCTGGTGATCGTGCTGCTGATGAAGCACTTCAACGCAGACAACCTGAGCGTGCATGGATTCGCCCCGTCGGGCATGGCCGGGGTGGAAGCGGCGATCTCCGCCGGCGGCATCATCTTTGCGTATCTGGGGCTCACCCCCATCGTGTCGGTGGCCAGCGAAGTGCGCGACCCGCAGCGCAATATTCCCATTGCCTTGATCCTGTCGGTGGCGCTGTCCACGGTGATCTACGTGCTGCTGCAACTTGCCTTTCTGGGCAGTATTCCGGCGGCACAACTGGCGCAGGGCTGGAGCGGCATCGACAAGGCATTTTCGCTGCCGTATCACGACATCGCGCTGGCCTTGGGCATGGCATGGCTGGCGGCGCTGGTGATCTGCGATGCAATGGTCTCGCCCAGCGGCACCGGCAATATCTACATGAATGCCACGCCGCGCGTGGTGTATGGCTGGGCACGCAGCGGTGGATTTCTGCCGGTGCTGACGCGGGTCGACCCGGCGTCGGGGATTCCGCGTCCGGCGTTGTGGTTGAGCCTGGGCCTGTCGATCTTCTGGACGCTGCCGTTCCCGTCATGGGAGACGCTGATCGGCGTGGTGTCGGCGGCCTTGGTGCTGAGCTATGCGGTGGCGCCGGTGACGGTGGCCGCCTTGCGGCGCAGTGCGCCGGACTTGCCGCGGCCGTTCTATGTGCGCGGTTTGACGGTGTTGGGGCCGGTGTCGTTCATGGTGGCGGCGTTGATCGTGTACTGGTCCACCTGGCCCACCTTGTCGTGGCTGCTTGGCCTGCAAGTGCTCGCCTTTGTCCTGTACGTGCTGTACCGGTTGCCATCGCGCGAGGGCAGGGCGCGCTTGCTGCGTCAGGTGCGTGCGTCGCTGTGGTTGATCGTGTTTTTCGTGCTGGTGATGGCGGTGTCGTGGGCCGGCACGTTTGGCGGCCACGGCTGGATCGCGCATCCGTTCGATACGCTGAGCGTGGCGGTGATTGCGTTCTTCATCTATCACTGGGGCGCACGCAGCGGCTTGCGCAGTGACGAACTGGCATTGGAAGAAGACGATGGCGAATGACGCCTGGCGTCATGCATGGATAACGCGGACCTCGCGCGTCATCGCCGCCTGCATGCTGTTGCTTGCGGCCACTGCGCAGGCGGCGCCCAGTGTGGCCGATTACCAACGCTCGCTCGGCCAGCGCGCGCGCTGGAGCACGTTGACCGAGAACGTCGCCTGGCCAGCGCAATGGCAGGACGACGGCACGTTCTATTACCGTAAGACCGTGCCTGGCGGGTTCGCTTTCATCCGCGTGGACGTTGCCACCTTGCAAAAGCAGCCGGCCTTCGACCAGGCGCGCGTTGCGCAGGCGCTGCAGGCCGCCACTGGCAACGCCTACGCAGCGTTGGCGCTGCCGTTCGAGCAGTTTGTGTACTCGCAGGAAGGCACGCGTGCAGACGGCGCGATCGTGTTCGCCATTGAGGACACTGCGTGGCGCTGCACCTTGACCACGTATCAGTGCGCGCCCGACGCCCCCAGCCGGCAGCCGCAGTTGCAGCAGCGGCCACGCGGCTTTGGCGTGGTGCGCGACCCGGACGTAGCGGCCGATACCACGCCGCGCCGCTCGCCCGACGGGCAGTGGGAGGCGCTGGCCGATGGCTGGAATCTGGTCGTGCGTCGGGTGGCCGATGGTCACCTCGTGCAGCGTACCGACGATGGCCGCGCCGAGGATTACTTCGATCCGGAAAGCATTGCCTGGTCGCCCGATTCGCAGCAGCTGGCGGTGTATCGGGTGCGGCCGGGTACTGCGCGCCGGGTCACCCGTGTGGAAGCCGCGCCGGTCGGACGTCTTGAGCCGGTGGTGCACACCCAGCTGTATCCCAAGCCGGGCGATGCGGTGGATGTGGAACGGCCGGTGCTGCTGGCGGTGGATGGCACACGGCGCGTGGTGGACAACGCGTTGTTCCCCACACCGTATTCGTTGTCGCCGCTGCAGTGGCGGGCGGATGGGCGCAGTGTGAGCTTTGAGTACGTGCAACGCGGGTTTCAGCGTATGCGCGTGATTGCGATCGATGCCGCCACAGGGCAGGCGCATGTGGCAGTGGGCGAGGACGCACGCACGTTCGTCTATGCCGACCGCAGCTTTCGCCATGAGGTGGATGCGCATGGCGACCAGATTCTGTGGATCTCCGAGCGCGACGGTTGGCGACATCTGTATCTGTACGACGGCCACAACAGCACCATCATCGAGCAGGTCACCCAGGGGCCCTGGGTGGTGCGCGATGTGCTGAAGGTCGACGATACGCAGCGCCGCATCTGGTTCACTGCCAGCGGTATGGATGCCGGCAAGGACCCGTATGACCGTCAGCTCTACAGTGTGGATTTCGACGGGCGCAACTTGACGCGATTGACCACCGCCGATGCCGATCACGACGTGGCGATTGCAGACGATGGCCGGCACTACGTCGATGTCTACTCGCGCCCGGATCTGCCGCCGGTGATGGAGCTACATGCCATCGATGGCCGGCTGTTGCAGCAAGTGGAACACGGCAACATCGACAAGTTGCTTGCCGCAGGCTGGCGTGCGCCGGAAACTTTCGTCGCCAAGGGCCGCGACGGTCGTATCGACATCTGGGGCATGGTGGTGCGGCCGCGCGATTACGACCCGCACAAAAAATACCCGGTGATCGAAAACATCTACGCCGGTCCGCACGACTCCTTCGTGCCCAAGACGTTCTGGCCGTTCGGCTATCACTCCGGCGGCGACAAGCAGATCGGCATGCAGGCGCAAGCGGATCTGGGCTTCATCGTGGTGATGATCGACGGCATGGGCACCGCCAACCGCTCCAAGGCCTTTCATGATGTGGCGTGGAAGAATCTGGGCGATTCCGGATTCCCAGATCGCATCGCCTGGCATCGTGCACTGGCGGCCAAAGATCCTTCTTACGACATCAGTCGCGTCGGTATTTACGGCGCTTCTGCCGGTGGGCAGAGCACCTTGGGCGCGCTCGAACGCCACCCGGACTTCTACAAGGTGGGCGTGGCGTTCGCCGGTTGCTACGACAACCGCATGGACAAGATCAGCTGGAACGAGCAGTGGATGGGGTGGCCGGTGGATGCCAGCTATGCCGCTGCCTCGGGCGTGGCCAATGCGGCCAAGTTGCAGGGCGACCTGCTGCTGATCGTCGGCGAGCAGGACAGCAATGTAGATCCTGCCTCCACCGCTCAGGTGGTGGATGCCTTGATCAAGGCCGGCAAGGACTTCGACCTGCTCAACGTGCCGGGCGGCGAGCATTCGGTGGGCCGCTCCAGCGGGCCGATCGACTATGTGCAACGTCGCCAGTACGACTTCTTCGTGCGCCACCTGCTCGGGCAGCCCACGCCGCACTGGAATTCATCCACCCCGGAGGCTCGCTGATGCTGTTTGCCCGTCTATCCGCCATGCGCCGGCGTGGCCGCGCGGTTGTCTGCCTGTGTGTGCTGTCGTTGCTGGCAGGTGCGATGACACCGGCAGCGTGCGCTGAAGAAATGCCACGTTTTGTCAGCCAGAACGGCCGTCATGCGGTCTTTGTCGATGGTGCGCCGTATACGATGTTGGCCGCGCAATTGCATAACTCCAGCGCATGGCCGGCGGTGTTGCCGCAGGCACTGGATGACGTGGTCGCGCTGCATGCCAACACCGTGGAAGCACCGGTGTATTGGGAGCAGTTCGAGCCTGCGCCGGGCCATTTCGATACCACCAATGTGGATGCGTTGATCGCCGGCGCACGCAAGCGCGGCCTGCGCGTGGCACTGCTGTGGTTCGGCAGCTGGAAGAACGGCCAGATGCATTACGTGCCGGAGTGGATCAAGCGCGACGAGACAACGTATCCGCGCATGCGCGATGCCAATGGCGAGCCGGTGGATGTACTGTCGCCGCACGTGGATGCCAATGTGCAGGCCGATGCGCGTGCGTTCACTGCGTTGATGCAGCATCTGCGCAAGGTCGATGGCGACCGCCATACGGTGATTCTGGTGCAGGTGGAAAACGAACCCGGTGCCATCGGCACGGTGCGCGACCACGGCCCGGCCGGCGAGGCGGCGTTTGCGCAGCCGGTGCCTGCAGCAATCGCACAGGCGTTGGGCAAGCCACAGGGCAGCTGGCAGCAACTGTTTGGTGCCGATGCAGCGGAAGCCTTCAATGCGCATGCCACCGCCGCGTACATCGAACAGGTGGCCGCGGCCGGCAAGCGTGCGTATCCGCTGCCGCTCTACGTCAACACCTGGCTGCGCTACAAGGGCAAGCGCTACCCGGGCATGGATTACCCGTCCGGCGGTGCCACGATGAATGTGTTCGCACTGTGGCGCGCGGCCACGCCGTCGATCGACTTCATCGGTACCGACATCTACACCAGCGATTACAACGAATACACCAAGGTCATCGGCCAGTACGCGCGGCCGGATAATCCGGCCTGGGTGTCGGAGACCGGCTTCGAAGCGGCGACGGCGCCGTACCTGTTTCATGTGCTGGGGCAGGGCGGGATCGGGTTTTCGGTGTTCGGCATGGACGGCAACCCGGATAGCGACGCCAATCGCGCTGCCGTCGCTGCGCATGCGGCCAATTTCAAGTTGTTGGCGCCGCTGCAACGCATGCTGGCGCAGGCCGCCTTCGATGGACGGCTGCAAGGCATTGCCGAGCAGCCCGGCATGCCGCAACGCACCCTGCGCTTTGGCGATTGGCAGGCCAAGGTGTCGTTCGGCGCGCCGTTGTGGGGCGATGCGCCGGCGATCCTGCCGGGCAACGACGACCACGGCGGGCGGCTGCTGGTGGCGCAGCTGGGGCCGGAAGAGTTCTTGGTCACCGGCATGGCCGCGCGCATTGAATTTTTCCGCGAGGCGGCCGATAACCGTCATGGACAACTGTTGCGGGTAGAGCAGGGGCGGTATGTCGACGGGCGCTGGCAGGTGGAAAAGCAGCTCAACGGCGACCAGACCGACTACGGGCTCAACTTCGGTCGCGGGGGTCCAGCCAGCCAGGAACCGGTCGTGCTGCGGGTGCGCGTCGGTTCTTACTGAGCCTTGCTGATCGTGTCGTTGCCGCCCTTCGCATGCTGTCTGCAACACGTTGGGCCTTGTTTGCATCCACTTACCGCCACACCGGAGCCACCATGAGCATCAGCAGCATCGCCAGTTCCGGAATGCAGGTCGCCGCGCTGCGTCAGCAGGTGGCCGCCAGCAATGTGGCCCGCCAGCCGGTAGAGGGCAGCCCGCGTCAGGCTGTCGCGGCCAGCACGCAAGCCAATGGTGGAGTGTCGGCCAGCGTGGTCGATGCGTCGTCCGATCCGTCGGCTCCGGTCACTGATCTGGTCGACGGGCTATCGGCACGCAACGACTTCCAAGCCAACGCCGCTGCGCTACGTCGCTCCGACGAGATGTTGGGTAGCTTGTTGGACGTATTGAGCTGAGAGCTCGGAGTGGACGACGGCCGTTGTCGATTTAATGCACGGCTGCCCGTTTGATGCCGTGCTTGGCGAGACTTGTCTGCCACTTCGCTGCAGGGCCCTTGCCCACCCACCATCGCGGGACACGCCGCAAGTACGTCCCTGTAGGCGCTTACGCGGCATCCATGTCGCGTAAGGTCCCGCGACGGTCGGCTGGCAAGGACCAATCAAGAGTGTCGGTGTGCATGGTGCAAGCAAGGCATGACGCCTGCGTTCGGATAACGGCGCGTTTTGTCATCCTTCCAACGCAAGCAGATCAACGGCCACTTCGCTGCAGGGCGCTTGCCCGCCCACCATCGCAGGACACGCCGCAAGTACGTCCATGTAGGCGCTTACGCGGCATCCATGCCGCGTAAGGTCCCGCGACGGTGGGCGGGCAAGGACCAATCAAGAGTGTCGGTGTGCATGGTGCAAGCAAGGCATGACGCCTGCGTTCGGATAACGGTGCATTTTGTCATCCTTCCAACGCAAGCAGATCAACGGCCACGTTTGTAAGAAAGCAACCTGTTAACTCTGCTTGCAAGAAAGCAACCGATTCACTCTCTGGTGCGGTGTTCTCACCGATTGCGGGACCGTGTGGCGGCATGGATGCCGCCACCGAGCTTACATGGAGGTACTTGCGGCGTGTCCCGCGAGCGGTGAGGACACCGCGCCCTCGACTGACTAGGCTCCTGACTTTGAGCGTCATACTGAAGTCGTTTTACTCACTTGCCCTCATTGCCCAACACCTGCGCTGCATCGACGATCTCCACGCCCTGTAGCTGTCCCAGGAAATTATCGAACCAGGGCTTGTGCGTGGCGCCCACCACCGCCAGCACGCGTGCGCCGGGTTGGTCGGCAAAACTGGCGCGCACATTGGACACCATGCGCAGGTTGCGAATTTCCCAACCGGAGACGTAGCGATAGCCGTAATGTTGCGGTGAGTTCTCGCTCAACGCCGCGCGGAAGTCCACATCGATCGACAACTGCTGGTTGGCCGGCAGGTTGATCGCGCGGTATAGCTCCAACAGCTTGCCTTGCTGCGCCAGCTGTTTTTTCTGCGCGAGCATGGTGCTGGCGCGCGGCGCGGCTTTTTCCCAGGCCCCCTGGACGGCAGTACCGTAGGCAGCCGGGTCGTCCACCTGCACGTTGTCGCCGGTGTGATCGTCGACCGGGTAGACGCGCTGCAGGCCCAGCCGTACTGCCAGCGGCACGGAGATCAGGCTACTCTCGTCCTGGCGCTGTTCCGCAGCGCGCAGCCGCGCGACGAGCGCTGTATCCAACCCATCGCCAGCGCGTTGCTCTGCCTGCGCAAGCTGCAGCCACTGCACCAAGGCAGACGACGGATCGCCCGATGCCAGAAACACTGCAGCCAGCTGCCGGCGCTGCGCCGGCGTCGGCGCGCTGGGCCAGCTCTTGAGCGTTGCACGCACCTTGCCGATGGCGGCCGCCACATCCAGGCCGGTCGCACGTGCTGCGTCGTCGACCTTGGGACAATAGGCCGCACTGTCTTCCGGCAGATACACCGTAGGATGCCGCCGCATCAGATCGCAGGTTTCGCCCGACAGATCCTCCGTCGTGATGATGGTCGGCTTATAGGCCGCCAACCGGTCCAGCAATGGTTGCAGCCGTGCTGCACTGATGTCGCTGCCTTCCGGCAACTGCGACAAGTGCACGCTGCCAAGCACCAGCACCTGGGTGCGTGGCGCAGCCATGTCCGCGTCCAGTTGCGATAGGTCCACGTGTGCCTGCGCGATGCCCGGTGCGATGAGCGTCAGCAACACGAGGCACAGCCGGCGGGGGCGCAGCAGGGCGGTCAAGACGGGTGCTGCGACGGAACGCGACGCTACTGCGTCGACGCCGTTCGAGGTGCAAGGTACTGGTGGCTGCATGACGGTCCTTGTACGTAATCGCATCCGCGCTGCCGCAAGCGTACCCTGCGGCAGTAGATGTGCAGCGAGTGTGGCCGATACCGCAGGCATCCAACCCGGCCGGAAAGTCACGCCGCCAAATGGCAGGGGGTCCTGCGGGCATGCACTGCGTCATGCTTGCTCGATGCTGGAGCATCGACCGCAGGTCGCTTCAAACGCCGCGTGCAAAACTCGATGGTCACGTCTGGCAAGTCTTGACGACATGCGCTGAGAGTGGCTACCAAAACGTCGCGAGCAGTCGTCAGGTGGGTGTGGACGGCGCGGAGGAACCGGAAGGTACGGAGTGGTACATGCCGCACCGAGCACCGGCCGCGCCCGCCTGGCGGTGAGCACAGTCGTTTTGTTAGCTGCCCTAAGCTGCGTGTCGACTGCTAGCGCTTCGTGCACATCGCCTGCGCAAGAACCGCACCGCGACACCGGCAGTTTGCGGTGATCGATGTGGTTTATCCATCGTCGGCATACATGATCGATTGCGATGTAACGCAGCCGGAACGCATCGGCTATGCGGCATGCAAGATGCCAGGGAGCCAAGCAACGCAGCCAGTCCGCCGGCGCCACTGCATGCCTCAGATCTTGCGACCGGCGCCATCATTGTCTGCGTGCCGCAAGGCTGCGGCAGGCACCACCGCGCACATGCCAGTGAATCGGTCTGTATGCAGATTTCCGCACCCGCGTCGGACCACTGCCACAAGACGTGGCGGGTGCATGCGCGCAGGATGCGGTTACGACCACCCAAGGGCACGACGATGGACCGGAGAACCTTTCTGCGGCAAGGCATGGCAGCGACCGCAGCCGTGGGGGCCAGCGCGGCGCTGGCGGGTCACGCGGTGTCGACCAGCGCGGCCGCGCCGCCTGCAGCATTACGGCCGCGCCTGGAGGCATTGCCTTCAGCCGCGCAGGTGGGCAGCAAGCTGTGCAGTTTTGAACACCTGCAGCAACAGTGGACCGTCTACGAGCAGCTCGACGACTCGCAGGGCCAGCTCACGCTGTGGACCGACGGCGGCATGTTGCGCCTGGACAAACGCACCGAAGCTGCCTACCCGGCGGCAGGGGCGCCGTACTTCGGCATGCCGCTGGCGCAGGTCGCCATGGCCGACGCCGATCTGCTTGCTGATCGCTTGCTGCGTGAGGGCGACCCGGACGAGGCGCAGGTGCGCGATGTCGCGCCACCGCCGGCGTCGTTGCTGGACCCCAAGGACAACGGTGGGCGCTGGCCGTGGACCACGTTTGTTGGCACGCGCGAAGCGCTGGACACCATGCCGATCTTGCCCAATGGCCGCAGTCGCACCTCGCGGCCGGAACATGCCTTCACCGAACTTGGCGAGGAGGCGCTGATCAAACGGCGCGAAGAAGGCATGCTCGGTGGTTGGATGCCGGCGGTGCGCAAGGTGATGCGCCGCGAGGGCGAGGCCGATGCGTGGTACGACGTGCTGGTATTCGCCGATGTGCGCGCGCCCGACCGCTTTGTGGTGCAAACCTGGCACCGCACCATGCAGGTCCGCGGCGGGCAGATCGTGGCGGTGCACTACACGCACAGCTATCCCGCATTCGGCACGCTGCGCACGCCGGCCACCGCGGAGCAGTTTTATGCGGCGCTGATCGATTTCGCGGCGTACTGGCAACAGGCATTGGACGGCACGGTGCAGGCGCACCTGCCCGATGCCAGCTGGAATGACATGGCGCAGTTCGCGTTCGCACGCGAGCTGGTGGTGCGCCCGGGGGGCGACTACCCGAAGTACGGCGCGGTGGAGCGCGACTACTACGGTAACGAGTACGACGGCTTTCAGGACACCTTTACCAGTTCGCTCTACGCCAATCTGGAATGGGGCCGCTTTGCCCAGGCTGCTGCAGTGCTCGACAACTATTTCGATGCGTTCGTGCAGGACGATGGCCTGCCGAACATGCGCGGGCCGGAGGTGGGGCAGTTCGGTCTGACCTTGTCGTTGCTGGCGCGCTATCTGCGCTATACCGGCGATGCGCTGCGCTTGCGCCGATTGCTGCCCAAGATTGCGGCCACCGCGCAGGTGTTGTGCGCGTTGCACGATCAGGCATTGGCATTGCCGCGCAATGCGTCCGGGCACGGCCTGCTGCATGGCTGGAACGAATCGGATGCGTGCCTGTTTCCCGATCCATCGCTGTGGTGGAAGCCGTATTACGCCAACAGCGCGCTGACCGTTCGTGGCTGGGAGGACATCGCGCAGGTCTGGAGCACGCTCGGTGGCGATGCGGCACAGGCAAGCCAATGGCAGCGCCGCGCGAAGCAGTTGCGCACACGGCTGGAAGCCAGCCTGCGTGCCAATGTGCGCCGCGATCTGTCGCCGCCGTATGTCGGCCCGCTGCCGGGCACCAAGTTGACCTTTCGGCAATCGTTGCTGCGGGAAAAACCCAGCGAGCAGCAGTGGCCGCATCGTGCCTACGCCGAGTTGCTGCAGGCCGATGTGGTGCCGGACGACCTCGCCCATCTGGTGATCGACTGCCTGCGCGGCCACGGCGGCACCAGCATCGGCGTGGTGGCGAATATCGCGCCACCGGAGCCGGGTAGCCGCGATCTGCTGGGGTTTATTTCCTACGGGTATGCGCAACAGCTGCTGCGGCTGGATCGCATTGAAGAGTATCTGTTGTTCGTCTACGCGCACCGCTATCAGGTGCACACGCGTGGCAGCTGGACGGCGGGCGAAGTCAGCGGCATCACCGGCGGCATGCCGTTGTTCTGCATGCCGGCGCAGATGACCATCCCGTTGTTGTTGCGCTGGATGCTGGTCAGCGACGACAGCGCGGGCGAGCAGTTGTTTCTTGCGCGTGCAGTGCCGCGTGCATGGCTGGCCATCGGCGAGGCGGTCGGTGTTACTGCGGCGCCGACACGTTGGGGCACGGTCACGTTGACCTTGCGGACCGACACCGCTGCACGCCGTATCGATGCACAGGTGCAACTGCCCGAGCGCGCTCCCAAGCGCACCTGGCTCACGCTGCGTGCGCCAACCGGCACGCGATTGCAACGCGTACTGGTCGATGGACAACCGGCGCGTCTGCAAGGCCCGCATGCGGATCGGGTGGCGGTGTCGCACGGCGTCGCAGCGGTGCAGGTACAGGCCTGGTACGTGTGACGCACGTCGCTGCAATGCCGTCATCGACACGCGGCGCGATCTGAGCGCGGCGATCGGCACCGATCGCCGTCTACGACGCTAGCGGCAACAAGGTTACTTTTGAGGGCGTGTGCAGTGGTCTTGCCATCACGCTGGGCGTGAAGCGAGCAATCCCGCGACCGCGTTGCCATCAGGCGCGTGCATGCGATCCGGCATGTATCAGGTGTACGCGATAACCGCTTGCCATGTGTCACCGTGCTTTGTGTCGAAATTATGGCAAAAGCATGTGAATTTCCGCACGAGTGCCGGATAAATTCGTCAAGACGCCAGCGCGGCATTGTCGCAAGCTTTTTTCTGCGTGGCCTGCAATTCTTGGTCGCGCGCTCTCAGGGGGAGAGCAGCAACGTCGCCGTCCTGTCTGGCCAGTTGCCGTTTCGTACGGCAGTTCGCTGGTGTCGTCTTTGTCGTGATCGATCTCTCATCTTGCGCTGTTGCAGTGCGGCTTCGCCGTGCGCGCAGGTTGGCCGTTGTCCCCATGAAAGCACAAGGAATTCCGATGTCGCCCAGCCGCTCCGCCAAGCTGTCGCAGTGCCTCGTTTCCAGACGTCATCCGTTGGTCAAGGCGATCGTCCTGGGCTTGTCCATCGTCGCCGTGCCGGCGCTCGCACAGCAGCGCAGCGCCGACGACGATGTCACCCAGACCCTGGATCAGATCAACGTCACCGGCACCCATCTGCGCCGCGTGGATGCCGAGACTGCCAGCCCGGTCATTGTGGTCGACCGGCAGCGCATCGAAGATAGCGGCAAGAGCACGCTCGGCCAGTTGCTGCAACAACTCCCGGCCATGTCCGGCTTCATGCCGGGCCCTGCGCTCAACTCCGGTTTCAGTCATGGCCGTGCGCTGGTGTCGCTGCGCAATCTGGGACCCGAGCGCACGCTGGTGCTGGTCAACGGCCACCGCATGGCCGGACCGGCCAGCAGCGTGGCGTCGGCACCGGGCGTGGACGTCAACGCCATTCCGGCCTCGATGGTGGAGCGGGTGGAAGTGCTTACCGACGGTGCCTCGTCGGTGTATGGCTCCGATGCGATCGGCGGGGTGGTCAACATCATCCTCAAGGACAAGTACGACGGCTTTGCCGCCACGGTCGATTACGCGCAGAGCACGCATGGCGATGCCAATAGCCGCACGCTGGGCCTGGAGTGGGGCAAGACCTGGGACCGCGGCGGGGTGATCCTTGGGCTCAGCCGCAATTCGATGAACCCGGTGTTCAACCGCGATCGCAGCTATGCCGCCAGGGCGGTGGAGTTTCTCGACGGGCAGGTCAGCGAGATCCGTGGTGGCAACACGCGCGCATTCCTGAGCGATGGACGCAGGCTGACTCCGGCCGACGGCGTGCCGCCCGGACCGGTCGACGCAACTGCCTTCCGTCCCTACCAGCCTGCGACAGACAGCTACAACGTTTACGACGCGCAATACCTGATCACCCCGATAGAGCGCACCAACGCATCGCTGCACGGCAGTTTCGAATTCACCCCGAACGTGCAGGGGTATATGGACGTGTTCTGGACGCGTAGCAAGACCACCTCGCGGCTGGATGCGTTCGGCATGGAGATGCAGGATGCGGCCAGCAATTACTACAACCCGTTCGGCGATCAGCTGGACCGTTATCTGCTGCGCTCCACTCAGGCCAATACGCGCGTCTATACCGCGACGATGTTCCAGACCAATATCGTGGCCGGCCTGCGCGGGCGCGTGGAAGGCACCAGTTGGCAATGGGATGCGGCGGCAGGCTACGCACGCTACAAGGACACGTTGGTACGCACGGGCTTCTCCATCACCTCGGCGTTGAACAACGCCACCGGCGCCTCGTTTCTGGACAGCGATGGGGTGATCAAGTGCGGCGCGCCCGGTGCGGTGATTGCCGGCTGTACGCCGATCAATATCTTCAACCCCAGCGATCCGGCGACCATCGCGGCGCTACGCGGCACCCAGCGGCCGGTGGATCTGATCGACGAGAGCCAGATGCGTTTTGTCGACATCAGCGCCAACGGCGATCTGTTCAAACTCCCCGCCGGTGCGGTGCAGGCAGCGGTGGGTCTGGTCTATCGCACCAACAAATTCGCACAGGGCACCACCAGCGAGGTGGCCGCCGCCGATGCCGACGGCAACTGCGATTACAACGATGGCTGCATCCTCCGGCAGGGCCGCGACGAATCGGTGCGCGAGGCCTATGCCGAGTTGCTGGTGCCGTTGCTCAAGGACGTGCCGTTTGCCAGCAGCCTGAATCTCAATCTGGGTTCGCGCTATTCCAAATACGATGCCTGGGGCAACACGACCAACAGCAAGGTGGCTCTCGAATGGCGGCCGATCGCCAATGTGCTGGTGCGTGCCACCGGCTCGCAGGTATTCCGCGCGCCCGCGCTGGGCGATCTGTATGGCTCGCCCTATAACGCGGTAATCGACACCACCGGCGATTTCGAGGACCCATGCAACGGCTATGCCGGCGCCGCGCCTAATCCGGCCTGCGCCAATGTGCCCAACGATGGCAGCTTCACCAATACCGCTCAGTTCAACGTGGTGACCTCCGGCGCCAACAATCTCGGTTTCCAGCTCAAGCCCGAGCGTGGCCGCTCCTACAACATCGGCGTGGTGTACGACCCCGACCAGGTGCGCGGCCTGTCGCTCAACGTGGACAGCTGGCGCGTGGTGCTCGACGACATGCTGTCTGGCGTTGGCGAGCAGCAAGTGGTCAACGATTGCTTCGATGGAAGCGAAGCAGCGTTCTGCCCGCTGATCCAGCGCGACGCAGCCGGGCAGCTTACGCGCGTGTCGGTACCGTTCGCCTACAACAGCGGCAAGGTGGATATCCGCGGCTACGATGCGGGCATCCACTACACGCTGGCCGATACCGCGTGGGGTAATTTTTCTGCCGGTCTGGATGCGACCTTCTTTTCCGATTTTCGCTTCGCTGGCGAAACGCACAACTACGTCGGCGAAAATTCCAGTTGGGGCAATATGCCGCGCTGGCGCGCGGTGGCCAATCTGGCCTGGGACAAGGGCCCATGGCATGCGAGCTGGAACACCCGTTACCTGGGCCGCACCGTCAACGGCAGCCAGTACGACAACTTCTGCGCCGACACCAATGCCGATGGCAGCTGCCGCTATTTCCCGATCGGCTCGGTGGTTTATCACAACGTTTCACTGAGCCGCAAGCTGGCGTCCTTGCACAGCACGCTCGCCTTGGGCGTGGACAATCTGGGCAATCGCACACCACCGCAGTTTTACAGCTACTCCAACGCAGCCAATACCGACGCGACCACCTACGACACCTTGGGTCGCTTCTTCTGGAGCCGGTTGCGTGTGGAATTTTGAGCGCGACACGCGGCGCCGGTATCGCGGTGGAGCATTCCCGCCGCCGATGGCGGGCGCCGTGCAGCACGTCTGCACTAATCACGCGAGGTTCGTATGGCCGCGCCACGCTTCGCATTCTCGCAACGTGCTCTGTCGCGGGCGCCTATGCTGATCGGCTGCCGGCACGTCGAGAGAGCTGCCGCGCAGTGGAGGCGCTGCCGAGGCGTGCAGCGGTGAACGAGATGTGGCGAGCGGTCTTCAGCGGAGCGTGCACGGTGCGGAGGAACCTGCATGTCCAAGTGCTCCATCTGCACCGAGCATCGTGCGCGCTTACCTGGCGGTGAGCGCAGTCGGTGGGTTGGTCGCTCTTCTTTCAGCGCATGGTGGTCGCAGCAGCGGTGTGGTGCGTGCCGCTGGTCGCAGACAGACCATTCCGATGCCCCGCACCTTGCAGAGAGCCGCTCCATGCGTCGTTCCTTTTTGATGACATTCGTGTGCCGGCATAGACGCTGGTTGCGCGCCGCGCTGCGGTCCGGTGCAGCCGCCGCGTTCTGCGCGGGTGCAGTTGTGGGCATGCCCGTAGGCATCGCCAAGGACATGCAGGAGGCACCGGTGGCCGAGGCCAATGCGTCGATCGGCGATCCGCGTTTTCATGGGCTGGAGCATCCGCTGCCCGACAGCGGCGTGGCCTTCGCACCTGGTGGGCAGCTGGCGCGGATTTACGCGGCCGATCGCGCGCGTGGGGCAGGGCAGGCCGCGGGCAACGATTTCTGGATCGATCGCATGCTGGTGCGCGAAGGCACCGGTGGCGGCTTCGATGACCAGAACGACTGGCTGTTTACGCGTGGGCGCGCGGCGTTTCTGGCCACGCATCACCCCGAAATTCCCGGCTTCGTCGGCCAGGTGGCGTACTGGCATACCACCGATTACGACGCGCTGTTGCGCATTCTTTCCACGCAAGGCGAGCGCGCGGTGCAGTGGAGCGAGCGCTCGCAACAGCGTCGCCAGACGCCCAGCTATTTCAGTACCGTGTTCGAGGATGCAAATGCGGGCGTACGGATGCGCCTGGTCAAGTACATCACCGAGCAGAATGTAGCGGTGGCCAGCATCGTACTGTCCAGCCTGGACGGTGCAGCGCATACGTTGTCGGTGCAGGCGCTGTCGCCGTTGGCGCAGCATGCCGATGGCAATGCGTTGACCGGCGCCTTCGATGCCTACAACGCGATCACCACGGTATTTCCGCGCCTGTCCGGCGATGGCTTTCGGGTAGATGGCAAACAGCTGGTGCGCGAAGTGGCGGTGCCGGCCAGCGGCGAGGCGCCAGCGCTGAAACTGCAACTGGGCCTGCTCACGCACGAGTTGCCGCAGGCGCAGGCTGAGTACACACGCATCGTTGCGCAGTCGCCGCAGCAGGCCTACCAGGAGCACGTTGCCAGCTATAACCGCTGGTGGGTGGATAACGTGCCGTATCTGGATACGCCGGATGAGAACATCACCAAGAGCCTGTTCTATCGCTGGTGGACGCTGCGCTTCAATTTTCTCGACGCCAACGTGCCGGGCAACGATTACCAGTTTCCGGTCGCCATCGAGGGCGTGCTGGGCTACAACAACGCCATCGTGCTGACCACCGGCATGTTTCTGGACGACCTGAAATATCTGCGCGACCCGAGCTACGCGTATGGCAGCTGGCTCAGCGCAGGCGAGACCGCGGGCGGCGGCAAGTACACCGACAATCCCGGCTCGCCGGAAAACTGGTCCAACTCGTACGCGCAATACATCACCGCCGCCGCATGGCGCGCGATGCAGCTGCATGGCGGCTCGCCGGCACTGGCCGCAAAGCTGGCCCGCTACGGCAGCGGCGATGTGGACGGCGTGCTGGCTGCCTACGATCTCAACCACAACGGCCTGATCGAATACGACTGGGCAGCGATGACCGGCAACGACGCCGATGCGGTGTCGTTCGACTGGGCGGCCAAGCACGGCGAAATCCGCATGGATCGCACCGAGAGCGCTTACGTCTATGCCAACGCGCAGGCAGCGGCGCAGGCGGCGCAACTGGCCGGCGACAGCGCAACCGCGCAACGCATGCAGGCCACCGCGCAACGCATCCGCCAGGCGGTGCTGGAGGTGTTGTGGCAGGACCACAGCGACAGCGCCGATTCGGTGGGCCTGCACGGCGAGCTGCTCAAACATCGCCAGGCCAAGGGACCGTGCCTGCCGGTGGACTGGAAGGAAACCAACAACTACTACCCCTTCAGCGTGGGGCTGATGCCCAAGCAGGGCGATGCCGATCACGACCCCAAATATGCGCGCGCCTTGCGCTTGTTTGCGGATGCAGCGCAATACCCGCTGTTTCCGTTCTACACCGCCAATCAGGTCGATCTGCAGGCGCGCAGCAGTGGCGCCGATGCGGGCAGCAATAATTTTTCCACCATCAACGCGACGGTTGCATTCCGCTTGCTCGGCGAGGCGCTGCGCGATTACCCCAGCCCGTTTCTGAGCGCGCAGAGCTACCGCACGCTGCTGTACTGGAACGCATGGGCGTCCTACATCGACGGCGACAACCGCTATCCGGATCAGAACGAATTCTGGGCCAAGGGCAGCGCCAGCAATGGCGGCAAGATCGCGTACCGCTCGTGGATTCACCACACCCAGCTGGGTGCGACAAATTTCACCATGATCGAAGATGCAATGGGCCTGCGTCCGCGCAACGACGACAAGATCGAGCTATATCCCATCGACATCGGGTGGGACCATTTTGCCGCCGACAATCTGCGCTACCGCGATCGCAATCTGAGCATCGTCTGGGACCGTGATGGGCGCCATTACGCGGGCAGGGCACCGCAGGGCTACAGCGTGTATCTGGATGGCACGCTGGCGTTTCGCGTGGACCGGCTTGCGCATGTGATCTACGACCCGGCCAGCGGGCAGGTGAGTGCGGCGCCCGATGCGGTCAATCGCAACGGCATGGTGCAGGTGCTGGAGGCGCATCCGACGCAGCTGGCGTCGATGGCGCAGGTGCCGATCGCTGCGGATGCGCGCATCGCCGAACTGCTGAGCAAAGCCGGCGTGGATGTGACGCTGCCGGCCACTGCCAACCACAACCTTGCACAAGGCGCACAGGTCACTGCGAGTTTTGCTGCGCCAGGGTTTGCCGCCGCTGCGGCGGTGGACGGCAGCACGGCGAGTACGCCGTTCTGGGGCACTGCCGGCTCGCCGTCTGCCAGTGACTGGATCGCCCTGGATCTGGGCCGGCCCCGGCAAGTGGATCAGGTGGTGCTGTATTTCTATCGCAGCTCCTCACCTGGCGGCCAGCAGCATGGCTTTGCGTCCGGCACCTATCCCGGCTATGCCGCGCCGTGGATCTACGTCGTGCAGTACCAGGATGGTGCCGGCAACTGGAAGACCGTTCCCGGGCAGGTGCGCGATGCGGCGATCGCCGTCGGCAACCGCAACCGGGTGCGCTTTCCGACGCTGCGTACGCAGGCGCTGCGCGTGCTGGTGACCCATGCCGGCGGCGCACGCACCGGCATCAAGGAACTGCAGGTGTTCGACAGCGGCCTTGCCGCGCCTGCGTTTGCCGGCAACGCGCCGCCGCAGGTGCAGGCGTGGCAGCTGGACGATGCCGGTGCGGGTGCCGACGGCGCGGCGATGGTGAACGGCCGGGTGGGCGATGACGGCTTGCCCAACGCAGCGTTGCAGGTGCGCTGGCAGATGCTGCAAGGCCCGGAGGGTGGCGATGCGGTATTCGCCGATCCGGCCGCGCTGCAGACCGCGGTGCGCTTTACGCGCCCGGGTGCTTACACGGTGCGGTTGGCGGCCAACGACGGCGCGTTGGACGGTCATGCCGATGTGCAGCTGCTCGCGGCCGCCGCGCCGGTGCTGCAGCGCGTGCCATTGCACGAACTGGCCACGGTCAGCGCGCAGCTCACCGGCGCGCAGTACCGCGTGCAGGCGCTTAACGACGGTGTCATTCCCGCGGTGGGCAGCAGGCCGAAGGGCAGCCGGCGCTGGGGTAGTTACGGCAGCGAGCAACCGGCCACGCTCTGGCTGCAATACCAGTGGCCGCGGCCGGTGCGTCTGTCATCCAGCACGCTCTACTTCTGGAACGACCAGCCCCGTGGCGGGGTGGCCGCACCTGCCAGCTGGACATTGCAGGCACTGCAGGATGGCCGCTGGCACGACATCGTCGCCGACGGCGGCTACCCGATTGCCACCGCTGCGATTGGCGCGGCCAGCACGGCCCGCTTTGCGCCGGTCATCACCACCGCCGTGCGTGCGGTGCTTAGCACTCAGTCCGGCGCCGACGGGCGCATGCCCATCGGCGTGGACGAATGGCAGGTGCACGCAGAGTTGCCCACGCGCGTGGAGGCAATCGATCTGCGCACCGCACCCGGCCAGCTGCCGGTGTTGCCGCAGCAGGTCGACGCCTTCTTTGCCGATGGCAGCGTGCTGCTGGTGGCGGTGCAGTGGCCGGATCTGTCGCTGCAGCGGCTGGGCAGCGAAGGTGCGGTGGAGCTGCAGGGGCTGGTGGAGGGCGTGCTTCCGATCAAGGCCACGGTCTGGGTGCGCGCCACGCCGCCAGCGCAGATCAACACCGTGCAGGCCTTGCCCGAGGTGAGCGCCGTGGTGGGGCAGGCGCCCACGCTGCCGAGCGTTGTGAGCGTGCAATACAACGACGGCTCGCGCGAGCGCTTGCCGGTGCAATGGCCGGCGCTGGCGCCCGCGCGTTACGCGCAACCTGGGCAGATCGGCCTGACCGGCACCGCGCAGGGGCGTGCGCCGACCGGGGTGGTGTCGGTTCCCCTCAGCGTGCAGATCAAGGCGGCCAGTACGCCGGCCCAGCGCCAGGGATCGACCCCATGACCGGTAGTGTCGCCCGCATCTTGGCGCTGGCCGCTGTGTTGTCGCTTGCTACGGTTGCCGCGCTGGCCGCCGACGCTTTGCCGCCGCAGGGCGTGCAGCTGCATGCACCGGGCAACCCGATCCTCGCCGACGGCAGTACCTATTCGGCCGACCCGGCACCGCTGGTGGCCGACGGCAAGCTGTACATCCTGGCCGGGCGCGACACCGCGCCACCCAACCGCAACGATTTTGTCATGCCTGGGTGGCAGATGTTCGTCAGCAGCGACCCGGCCAGCGGGCAGTGGACGCATTACCGCGACCTGCTACGTCCGCAACAGGTGTTCGCCTGGGCCGACAAGCGCTATGCCTACGCCGCGCAGATCGTGCAAGGGCCCGATGGCCGTTACTACCTGTATGCGCCGGTCCAGCAGCGCAACGCGCCCAATCCGGATCCGTTCGCGATCGGCGTGGCGGTTGCCGACAGTCCGCTTGGTCCGTGGACCGATGCTCATCCACAAGGGCCGGTGGTGTCGCAGTCGGTGCCCAACCGCAACGCCATCCAGAACATCGACCCCACCGTGCTGGTCGACGACGATGGCCGCGTGTATCTGTACTGGGGCACGTTCGGCGCGCTGTTCGGGGTGGAGCTGGAGCGCGACATGGTGACCTTCAAGGGAACGCCGGTGGCGGTGGAGACGCTCGACGGTTACTTCGAAGCGCCCTGGCTGTTCAAGCGCAACGGCACCTACTACCTGGCGTATGCGGCCAACAATGCCGGCCGCGATTCGGCATGTACGCCCACGCTGTATCACGCGTGCATCGCCTATGCGAGCGCGCCGACGCCGCTGGGGCCGTGGACCTATCGCGGCATCGTGCTGCCGCCGGTGTCCTCGACCACCTCGCATCCGGGCATCGTCGCCTTCAAGGGCCAGTGGTATCTGGTCTATCACACAGCCGATGCGCAGGGCGGCGGGCATTTCCGTCGCAGCGTGGCGATCGATCCGCTGCAGTGGGACGACAGCACCCAGCCGGCCAGCATCCGCACCGTCGTCCCCACCCGGCGCCCGCAGCCGGCGCTGCCGCCACAACGCAATCAGGCGCCGTCCGCCGTGGCCACCGCGTCCAATGGGCCGCAGATTCCGCTGCAGTACTGGATGGCCGCACTCAACGATGGTGTGGTCAAGGCCAATCCGCTGCCGCCGCAACTATGGGGCAGCTGGACGCCGGACAATCCGCCCCGGCAATGGATTCAATACAGCTGGGCGCAGCCGGTCACGCTGGACGGTACGCGCGTGATGTTCTGGGCCGACCATCCGGCCGGCGCGCAGATCGGTGTGGCGCCGCCGGCGCGCTGGCATCTGGAATACCGCCAGGGCGGGCAATGGCATCCGGTGCGCACGCGCGACCGCTATGGCACCCACACCGATCGTTTCGAGGCGGTGTCGTTTGCAGCAGTCACCACGCGTTGCGTGCGTCTGGTGATGGAGGCCTCCGGCGGCCCGGACAGTTACGCCGCGCTTGCCGTGCAGGAGTGGGAAGTGCTGGCGCCGCAGCCGCAACGTCTGCCGGTCGCCGGCGATGCCGATAGCAGCCGCTGCGATGCGCCGTGAGCGTAATGACCCAACCACAATGAGGCTTGCAGTGCGCATGATCCCTAGGCTGTTTTTCCGTTGTCGCGCGCTGCTACGGTCTGTTGCGATGTGGCCGTTGCAGTTGGCGTTGGCGGCCGCGTCCATCATGCCGGCGGCGGCATCCACGCCCGCATCTGCAGCGATGCCTACGGCCTCAGCGACCTCGAAAGCGATGCCGACATCTGCGTCCGCAGCAGCCCCCACTGCAGCGGATTACACGCGTGCGCTCGGTCTGTCGCAGCACTACGCCTCGCTGGTCGAGCACGAGCCCAGCATGCCGACGTGGGTCGATGCCGGGCACTTCCTGTATCGACGCGGCGTTGCCCGCACCGGTCAGCCGCCGGCCATCGAATACCGCATGGTGGATGCCGCCAGCGGACGCAACACGCTGGCGTTCGACCATGCACGCCTGGCGGCGGCATTGACCAAGGCCGGCGCGGTCGCTGTGGATGCAGCGGCGCTGACGCTGCAGGCGCCCACCCTGCAGCAGGACCGTCTGGCCTTCCAGCTCGCCGGCGTCGGCTGGCAATGCACGCTGTCGCGCTATGCCTGCGTGCATCTGCACGATCGCGATGCGCCGCCGGAATCGATGGACATGCGGCTTCCGCTCGTGCAGGGCGAACGCAACGTCAGGCTGTCGCCGGATGGACGCTGGCGCGCCTGGATCGAACAGGCCAATGTGGTGATCGCGCCTGCGAGCGGCGGTGAGCGCAGCGTGCTCAGTCGCGATGGCAGTGCCGACGATTACTACGCGCTGGACAGCCTGGTGTGGTCGCCGGATTCGCAGCATCTGGCGGCGTATCGGGTCAAAGCGCCGCCACCGCGCATCGTCTATTACATCGAATCGGCACCCGCCGACCGCGTACAGCCCAAACTGCACCAGCAGATCTATCCCAAGCCGGGCGATGTGTTGCCGGTGATGCAGCCGGTGCTGTTCGACATCGCCACGCGCGCGGCGCATCCGGTGGCGATGACGCTGCTGCCCAACGCCTTCACCTTGAGCGAGATGGTGTGGTGGAAGGACAGCCGCGGTTTCACCTTTGAGTACAACGCACGTGGGCATCAGCTGTATCGCGTCATCGAGGTGGATGCACGCAGTGCCGCCGCGCGCACGCTGATCGAAGAAACCTCGCCCACCTTCATCGAATACTCCGAGCTCAGCGGCGAGCACGAAGACGGCGGCAAGCACGCGCGCCGCGATCTAGCCGATGGCGCGCAGATCGTGTGGGCCTCCGAGCGCGATGGCTGGGAGCATCTGTATCTCTACGATGGCCACACCGGCGCGGTGATCCGTCAGCTCACCCACGGCGAGTGGGTGGTGCGCAAGCTCGATTACATCGACGAGGCAGCGGGGCAGCTATATTTCAGCGCCGCCGGCATGCAACCCGGCGAAGATCCGTACTACCGCCACGCCTATCGCATCGGCATCGATGGCAGCGGGCTGACCGCGTTGACGCCGCAGCAGGCCGACCATGCCGTGCAGTATTCGCCGGATGGAACATGGTTACTGGATCTTTACTCGCGCGTGGATCTGGGCCCGGTGCTGGAGCTGCGGCGCAGCACCGACGGCAGCGTGGCACGCACCATCGAGCGCACCGATCTGAGCCGTCTGCAGGCGGCCGGCTGGCAGGCGCCGTTGCCGTTCCATACCACCGGGCGCGATGGCAAGACCGAAATCTGGGGCGTGATCCATCGCCCGCAACAGCTGGATCCGCAGCAGCGTTACCGCGTGGTCGAAGACATCTATGCGGGCCCGCAAGGGTCCTTCGTGCCGAAAAGCTTCACCACCCGAGTGCCGCCGCTGACCGCGCTGGGGTTTGCGGTGGCGCAGGTCGATGGGATGGGCACCAATAATCGCGCGCGCGCCTTCCACGACGTGGCCTGGCGCAATCTCAAGGACGCCGGTCTGCCGGATCGCATCGCCTGGCACACCGCCGCGGCCGCGCAGTACCCGTGGTACGACATCCGCGGCGGCGTCGGCGTGTACGGCACCTCGGCCGGTGGTCAGAACGCGTTGGGCGCGTTGTTGTTCCATCCCGAGTTCTATGTAGCGGGCGTGGCAAATTCCGGCTGCCACGACAACCGCATGGACAAGATCTGGTGGAACGAGCAATGGATGGGCTGGCCGGTAGGGCCGTGGTATGCCGAATCATCCAACGTGGAAAACGCCGCGCGCCTGCAAGGACATCTGCTGCTGGTCACCGGCGACATGGACATGAATGTCGATCCCGCCAGCACCTTCCAGGTGGCCGACCGCCTGATCAAGGCCGGCAAGGATTTCGACCTGCTGGTGGTGCCGGGTGGCGACCATGGCGCTGGTGGCAGTTACGGCCGCCGTCGGCTGCTGGATTTTTTCGTGCGCTGGATGCAGCAGGCACCAACGCCTGAGTGGAATCGCACATCGCCCGACACAGCCGTCGCGCCGCCACCCGCGTGATTGCACGCGCATGCCGCGGTCTGCGGGATCGTGTGCATGCGTCGAGCACGCCTATTACCTCAAAGCCCGCCATTCCGGCGCGGCTTGTTGGAGAATGTCATGCAACATCGAACACGCGTCATCGCCAACGCGATCCTGGCAACCGCCTTATCGGCAACGCTACCTGGCATCGCCGCGGCGGCGGAAACAGTGGGGTGTCAATCGCGTTCCAGCGATGCGCCGTGGGGCGCCGCCCAGCCGTTACGCACCTGGACGCCGAGCGGCGGTTCGGCCGTATTGAACGCGGTCGGCGCTGCCGAGGGGCCGCCGTTCCAGGCCAGGTTGGTCACTGCATTTGGCGAGGATTCGGCGGTATCGGTGCGATCGGTGGTACTGGAATATCCCGATGGTTGCCGACGGCGTTATCAGCTGCCGTCTTTCGCGGCGTCGGACCGGCAGTACGTCGCCACCGTTGCCAAGGCGCATCCGGTGCGCGTGGATCGGCGCACCTATGTCACCGCCGCCGAGCCGGACACGATCACCGCCGCGATGCTGGCGAATGGATCTGCGAAAAAATACGAAACCCAACACTTCGCCTTCTGGTACGGGGTGAAGACGGCTGGGGAGAGTTACCGCGATGTGGCCAAGCGCGGCGTCGCGTGGACGACCTTCGTCAACCAGAGCGCTGCCTGGTTCGAAAAGGTCTGGCAAATGAATGCCGATCTGCTGGGCGCACCGATGCCCTATGCCGGAGTAACGACGCCCAAACGCATCAATGTCTACCTGTGCGGCACCGGGCTGCCCTATGCGCAGGGCGGCGATCTCACCGAATGCGGCGCCAGTGCCGGGCAGGCGATCGGGGTCTCGTCGTGGGCGCTTGGATACGGTTCGCACTCGGTAGCGCATGAGTTCGTGCACACCTTGCAGTACTACAGCGGCGGTTACCGCGATCTGCAGGCCGCTGGTTGGTTCTGGGAAACCCACGCCAACTGGAGCGCGTTCCAGACTGGGCGGATGGACGATTCTGCGGTGGCGTACTACCAGTCCAATCTTGAGAACGGGCCGCTGTTTCCGGAGAGCCGCTATGGCGCACATCCGTTGTTGATGTTTCTGGCCGAAACCGATGCAACTCGCTCGCTGGTCTGGGACATGTGGCTGAAAAATCAGCGTAATGCCGCTGGCGATACCGTGGAACTGCCGATGCAGACCGTAGTCCGCCTTGGTCAGCAACAGGGAATGTTTCCGCAGGGTTTTCGTTCGTTTGCCGATTTCATGGGGCGCTACGGTGCCCGGCTTGCCGCATTCGACTTCCTCAGCCAGAAGGCCTTGCTCGACATCAGCAAGGACCGCGCCGCCGCCAAACGCTATGTGCCGTTAAAGGCATTGGCCGCGCGCGGCCGGTATGCCTCCTCACCGGAGCGGCCGTTGAACATCTATGGCACCCATGTCATTCCGCTGACACCGCAGACCGGAGCAAAAACAATCAGCGTGAGCTTGCAGGGAAAGACCGCTGCCGACCAGGCGGCGTGGCGTTTTACACTGGTCAGTGTGGATGCGCAGTCCCGCCCGACCTATGCAGCACTGGCGGCAGTGGAGGCGACGGCAAGCAGCACAGTGAGCTTGGCGCTGCCGGCGGGCGCCAAACAGACCTATCTGGTCGTCACGGCCACGCCGTATCGCTACAGCATCGTGCCGACCATCGTCGAACAGTTGGCAGGCAAGAAGCCGGTGCAGTTTCCGTACGAAGTCAGCATCGCCGGCGCCACGCCGCTGTCGGGTTCGGCCAGCACCTGCTCGGCCTATACAGGAACCGATGGGCTGGATCAGAACTGGAACACCAACGGCCATCGTATTGATGAGACGGCATGCAGATGAGGCGCTGATGTTGCAGCGATAAGCGTCCCCGACAGCAGGTCCACGCTCTGGACCTGCCGTCGGCGTATGCCAACACAGCTACTGTCGCGAGCGCGCGTCAGCTGGGTGCGGGCGGCACTACGAAGCTGCCCTGGACGCACGCTATGCAGCACTGCGCATCGTCGCGCTGGTCTGGCGGACGCAGGCGTTGTGGTGGTCGCTCTCGATGTGCGGCAGGCGACACCAGCACGCCGACCTGGCACAGCGCTGCCTGCACGCACACCGGTGCGCATGGCAACCATGCTGTTTTCCGCATGCACGGTCGACAAATGCGACAAGACGTAGCGCCTGCGCACAGGCACATTGTGACCAGCTGATGAAACTGGAGCGCATGGGCGACTCCATGAACGAACCAACCTCCATCGGATACCACGCGTGGTTGCGCGATCGAACCTGATCGCGCGCGTTGATGGATGTCTGCGTCTGCGGTACGGCCATGGCGAAGGATTTCGTCGCGGTGCCTGTCTTCCATCTGTTCTGACCCGCACTGGCGCATACCGGTACGGGCGTGTGTTGCCCGTCGTTTAGCCACTTTTTCAACTCAGGAGCCTTGCATGTCGATGTCGTCGCTGCCCATTCCTCGTCGCACCGTGACCAGGCCGCGCCCGCTGCCCAGCATGCTCGCCACCGCGTTGGTGCTGGCGCTTGCCGCAGGCACGGCGGTTCCTGCACATGCGCAACAGGCCGGCAACGGCGACGCGACGCAGACGCTGGACAGCGTGGTCGTCACCGGGTCGCGGCTACGCCGTGTGGACACCGAAACCGCAAACCCGGTAGTCACGGTGAGCCAGGAACAGATTGCCGCAACCGGCAAGGCCACAGTGGGCGACCTGCTGCAGGAACTGCCATCGATCGCCGGCAACGCCACCAACCCGTACACCAATAACGGCGGCGGCACCGGTGCCTCGGCGATTTCGCTACGCGGCCTGGGCGACAAGCGCACCTTGGTGTTGGTCAACGGTATCCGGCTTGCGTACAACGACGTCAACGCCATTCCGACCAGCATGATCGAGCGCATCGAGGTGCTCAGCGATGGTGCTTCTGCGGTGTACGGGTCCGACGCCATCGGTGGTGTGGTCAACTTCATCCTGCGCACGCACTTCGACGGTGTGCAGTTCAGCAGCGACTTCGGTACCAGCAGCGAGCGCGATGGCAACCGGCGCAACTTCGCACTCACCGCCGGCAAGACCTGGGAGCGCGGCAGCCTGATCGGCGGGCTGTCGTACCACAACATCGACCCGGTCTCGGCCGGTGCGCGCGACTACTCCAAGGACGCGCTGGCACTGACCGATGGCGAGCCGGTGAAGCAGGGGTCTTCTGCCACACCCACCGGCACGGTCAACTTCAACGATGGCTCGGATCAGTCCAATCAGCTTCGGCAGGCCAATGGCTGCGCGCGGGTCACGCTCAATGGGGGCGTCAGCGGTCGCGCCGGTCCAGGCGATTTTCACTGCTATAACCCCAGCGCCGATTCCTACAACTATCAGCCGTTCAATTTGTTGCAGACCCCGCAAAAGCGCACCAATGCCTTCCTGCTGGGCACATTTCGCTTCAGCGACAGCGTGGAGGGGTACGTCAACACCTGGTTCAGTAAAACCGAATCGGCTTCGATCATCGCGCCGATTCCGATCTTCTCCAACGGCGACAACATCCTGGTGTCGTCGCAGAGTTACTACAACCCGTTCGGCGTCAACTTCGGTACCGACCGCACCACCGGTACCTCGTACAACGACCTCAATACGCGCGCCACGGTGCTGGGCAACCGCAGTTATCAATACAACACCTACAACTTCCAGATCAGTCCCGGCTTGCGTGGCCGCTTCGGCGACAGTTCCTGGCAGTGGGATGCAAACTTCAACTACGGCAAGGTCAAGCAGAAGTCGATCAACAATGGCTTTCTGGACTATGCCGCGTTCAATCAAGCCATCGGGCCGTCTTTTTTGGACAGCGACGGCGCAGTCAAATGCGGCAGTGCAGGCGCGGCGATCGCTGGCTGCACACCGCTGAATTTCTTCAACCTCAACGACAGCTCCAACCTGGCCACGTTGCAGGGCATGGTGGTCAACCCGATCGTGACCAGCGTCTACACGGTCAAACAATTCGAAGCCAATGCCAACGGCACGCTATTCGACCTACCGGCCGGCGCGGCCAGCCTGGCCGCCGGGCTTTCGTATCGCAAGGAGCGCTCCACGACGGCATCCGATGCGCTGTGGACCGGCGACGAAAACGGGTTGTGCGGGGTGATCGAATACTGCTCGTCCACATTGAGCGGCAGCTTCGACGTCAAGGAAGCTTATGCCGAAGCGTTGTTCCCGCTACTCAAGGATCTGCCCGGCATCAACGCGCTCAATATCACCCTGGGCACGCGGTTTTCCGATTACAGCTCGGTGGGTAGCAAGACCAATAGCAAGGTGTCGTTGGAGTATCGGCCGATCGAAAATCTGCTGGTACGCGGCACCGTGTCGCAGGTGTTTCGCGCGCCCAACATCAACGAACTGTATGCCGGCGTGGCAGGCGATGCGGCCACCGTCAACGACCCCTGCAACGGCTACACCGGCGGCAATACCGTTGCCTGCGCCAACGTGCCCACCGACGGCAGCTACCAGCAATCGGACGGGCAGGTGTCGGGCAAGGTGTCCGGTGCGGCAGTGGCGGGCTATCAACTCAAGCCGGAAACCGGCAAGTCGTACGACGTGGGTCTGGTCTACGACCCGCAGTGGATCGATGGCCTGTCGATCAGCGCCGACTGGTGGCGTATCGATCTGGAAGACACCATCACCACTGTCTCCGCGCAAACGGTGCTCAACCAGTGCTACGCCAACTCGGCAAGCGCCTTCTGCGCGTTGATTCATCGCAATGGCAACGGCACCATCAATTACATCGCCGAGCCCACCGTCAACCTGGGCAAGCTGTGGGCCAAGGGCATGGACTTCAATCTGACCTATCGGCTGCCATCCACGCCGTGGGGCAACCTCACCGCCGGCCTCAACGGCACCTATCTCACCCGCTACGATGTGTTGCCCGATACCACCGACCCCAGCTCGGTCACCATCCATAATGTGGGCCGCTACACCCAGGCATACGGCAATTTCCCACGCTGGCGCGCGCTGGGCACGGTCAGTTGGGCATTGGACGACTGGAGCGCTACCTGGCGCATCCGCTATGTCGGCAACACCGCCATCGGTAACTCGGATCCGGACCAGAGCCTGTCGGCCGATTCCAGCCAGCCGACGGTGGTGCGCAACATCGGCGCCTACGTCTACAACAACCTGCAGCTCGGCTATAACGTGCAGCCCTGGCATACGCGCTTCGAAGTGGGCGTGGACAATATCGCCAACAAACAGCCGCCGCTGTATTACTCCAACAATGTCGGCAATGCGAATACCGATGTGGCCACCTACGATCTGCTTGGCCGGTTCTACTGGGCGCGCGCGACGGTGAAATTTTGAGTGCGGCCCTATCGACTGCGCTGTCTGATCGCACTACTGCTGCCCGGTCCGATCGGGCAGTGGTAGATCATGTTGCCCATATGCTCTACATCGCGATTGCTGCCCTGGGCTGTAACCGCGCGCGCAGTCTGCAAGTAGCGGCAGGAGCTAAGCTGACCTCATGACCGAGCCATCCAACACCGAGCGCACCACCGAGCATGCGTTGACCCTGTCGCGGCGGCGTTTTCTGGCCTGGAGCAGCCTGGCAGTGGCGGCGGGCTTCCTGCGCTTCCCCGCCGACGCCAGCGCCGCGCAGCCGGGAAGCATGCGCGCGGTGCCGCTTGCTCAGGTCCGCCTGACGCCATCGCTGTTTCTGGATGCGCTCAACACCAATCGCCGCTATCTGATGCGGCTGCAGCCGGACCGGCTATTGCACAACTTCGTGCTGTACGCCGGCCTCGACCCCAAGGCGCCAGCCTACGGCGGTTGGGAAGCGGACACCATTGCCGGCCATACGCTCGGCCACTATCTCAGCGCGTTGGCGTTGATGCATGCGCAAACCGGCGATGCGCAATGCGCGACACGTGCTGCGTATCTGGTGAGCGAACTGGCGCGTTGCCAGGCGCATGCAGGCGATGGCTATGTGGCTGGCTTCACCCGCAAGAACGCGGCAGGAAAGATCGAAAGCGGGCGCGCGGTCTTCGATGAGCTCAAGCGCGGCAAGATCGACCCCGCACCGTTTTATCTCAACGGCAGCTGGGCGCCGCTGTATACCTGGCACAAGCTGTTCGCCGGCCTGCTCGATGTGCATGCGCACTGCGGCAATGCGCAGGCGCTGCAGGTGGCGGTGGGGCTGGGTGGTTATCTGCAGGGCATCTTCGCAGCGTTGAACGATGCGCAGCTGCAGAAAGTGTTGTCCTGCGAATTCGGTGGCCTCAACGAATCGTTCGTCGAGTTGCATGTGCAAACCGGCGATGCGCAGTGGCTGGCACTGGCGCAGCGGCTGCACCATCACGCCGTACTCGACCCGCTGGTCGCCCAACGCGATGAACTGGTCCACCAGCACTCCAATACCAATATCCCCAAGCTGATCGGCCTGGCCCGCGAGTACGAGGTCACTGGCGACGCCGCCTCCGGCGCGGCGGCGCGTTTCTTCTGGCACACGGTCACCGACCGCCACACCTACGTGATCGGTGGCAACGGCGACCGCGAATACTTCCAGCAGCCGGATAGCATCTCCAAGTTCCTCACCGAGCAGACCTGCGAGCACTGCGCCAGTTACAACATGCTCAAGCTCACCCGGCATCTGTATCAATGGGGGCCGCAGGCGGCGTATTTCGACTACTACGAGCGCACGCTGCTCAATCACGTGATGGCGCAGCAACACCCGCGCACCGGCATGTTCACCTACATGACACCGCTGCTGGCTGGCGAAGCGCGTGGCTGGTCCAAGCCATTCGACGATTTCTGGTGTTGCGTCGGCAGCGGCATGGAGGCGCACGCGCAGTTTGGCGACTCGATTTACTGGGAAGACGGGCAGGGCGTGTACGTCAATCTGTATGTGCCCTCCAGCGTGCGCGACGCGGCGGGCTTCGCACTGAGCTTGCGCAGCACGCTTCCCGAGCAAGGCCAGGTGACGCTGCGCATCGACGCCGCGCCGGCAGACACACGCATGCTCGCCTTGCGCGTGCCCGGTTGGGCCGGCGCGCACACGCTGCAGGTCAACGGCCAGCTGCAAACAGTGCAGCCAGTGGAGGGCTACCTACGCATCGAACGGCTGTGGAAGGCCGGCGACAGCGTGTCCCTGAATCTGGAGATGCCGCTGCGCCTGGAACCCACACCCGACGACCCCGCCTGGGTGGCCGTCATGCGCGGCCCGCTGGTGTTGGCCGCCGACCTCGGCGATGCCGCAACACCATGGAACAACAAAACGCCGACGCTGGTCGGTGGCGATGACGTCCTGCAACGTCTGCAGCCGCTGCAGGCCCATGGCCACTACGCCTATGCCGATGGCGCCCAGCAATGGCGTTTTTCCCCGTTCTACGCCCAGTTCGATCGCCGCAGTGCCGTCTACCTGGAGCATCGCGATACCGCCGCCTGGCAACAACGCCTGGCCGAACAAGCGGCAGCGGACGCAACGCAACGCGCACTCGACGCGCGCGCACTGGATCGCCTCGCCCTGGGCGACGAGGCATCGGAAAAGGCACACGCCCTCACCAGCGACAGCTCCTACGCCCTCAGCTACCGCCGCCGCGCAGGCCGCGACGCCCGCACCGGCGGCTTCATCGCCTTCACCCTGCGCAACACCGACCAGGCCCGCATCCTGCGCCTACGCTACTGGGGCGATGAAACCCGCCGCCGCTTCCGCATCCTTGCCGACGGCGAACTCATCGCCAACGAACGCCTGGACGGCAACCGCGGCCTGGACTTCGTCGACGTGGATTACGCCTTGCCCACCGCAGTGGCCGGCCGCGCTACCCTACAAATCCGCATCGAACCGGAAACCGGCTACTCGGCAGGCCCGGCGTTCGGGTGTTGGGTGTTGGAGTCGGCGTAAGCGTGTAAATAGCAGTGACCACGACTTCACTCTATGGTCGATGTCGTCAGCTGCAGCTGACGATAGGTGACTCTGCCTAAGAGCGACGATGCTGAAAAAACGGAATGAATCATGTTCTGTAACGGGAGACAACGCCATTGCGCCCAGTCATGGTTGTGTCTGCGATTCGTTATGTAGTCCGCAACATCTGACTCCAAAGTGCTACTGGAATGACTTGATAAATTCGCAATGCTTCCGCGCAAATGATGGGAGCTTCAATGTTGCCAGCTGTTATCCAACTAAAGCCCTTCCTACTGTTTGACTTCGGCTCTTCAAGTGAGGAGACTCTGAACCTATGCATGTAGGAGATGGTGGAGGAGCTAATTGGACAGCGAAACGATTTCTTTAGCGGCGAGGATCCGTGCTGCCAGGATTGGGGCTGGAATGTCCCAGGCCGAGCTGACGCAAAAATTGGGCGTCAATAGAATAACCGTTGGGCAATGGGAATATAATGGATTTGCGGCCAGCCTCGATCACCTCTATGCGATGAGCGGTGTTGTGCAAGGCAGTCTAAATTGAGTGTTTCACGCCGTTACTAACCTTCGCCGCTTTGCTCGGAACAACGGAAGCCTATGACTCCATCGAGCAACTCGCCTTTGGCAGCGGTCATTGGCGCGTACGCAATGCTGCACTAGAAGTCGCTAGCTTGCTCGCGCCAGCAGAGAGGGACTGCCTGTGCCACAGGGCCGAACACGATGCCGATCCGGCAATCCGTCGTTCGGCGAGGATCTGGCTGGAACGGGAGCAGAGCGAAGTCGAATGATGGGTTTCTTTCGAGATAAATTAAATACCCGGTTCGTTCGCCGATGGGGTGGGAGTATCCTATTTGCAACTGCGATCTTGCTCCTGTTAAATCCCGAGTTGCTGTCGGCTGTGCTGTTGGTAAATATGATTGGTGTGGATGTGCTGGTCTTGTTTATCGGAATTCAACTGCGGCAAAATTGGTCGATTATTAGTGCCTTCATTATTGCTCCCTGCTATATTAGGATAAAAAGGCTGTTTAAGTCGAATTGAATTCTGGTCAATAATTTTGAGCCATAGTTAGATGCCAGTCGTATGAGGTCTTTATGGCGGTCTAAAGTGACTGCTGGAGAGTAGTCGCTACGGACTGCGTTGAGGCTGAATCGATGAATATTCTATGTCAGTAGCTTGGTAAATATCTTCTAGGGCTCATTATCTAGATCTAAATAGATGGCCGGTCTCGTCTGCAGCTACTCCTATGTGAAGACATGTAGCCAAAAAGTGCGGAGGAAGAAAGTTGGTCAAGCATTTGCCAGTTTAAATACAACGGCCAGAGTATGCTCCGGCCGTTGTATTTTCAGCTGCTACATCGCAGCTGTTAGGTCGACAACTCCAACAACAACTTATTCAACCGCCTCACATACCCGGCCGGGTCTTTGAGGCTATCGCCCGCCGCCAACGCAGCCTGGTCGAACAACACGCGGCTCAAATCGCCGAAGCGGTCCATGTCTTGTTCCGCATCCAGCTTTTCGATCAGCGGGTGGGCGGGGTTGAACTCGAATACCGGCTTGCTTTCCGGCACGGCCTGGCCGCTGGCTTCCAGAAGTTGACGCATCTGCAGGCCCAGGTCGCCCTGGCCGATGGCGAGGATGGCGGGGGAGTCGGTCAGGCGGTGGGAGACGCGTACTTCGGCCACGTCGTCGCCGAGGGCGGCCTTGATGCGCGAGGCCAGGCCTTCCTTGGACTTGGCGACTTCTTCCTGCGCCTTCTTGTCTTCTTCCGAATCCAGCTTGCCCAGGTCCAGGTCGCCGCGTGCGACGTCGACGAACGACTTGCCGTCGAATTCGGTGAGGTAGCTCATCAGCCATTCGTCGATGCGGTCGGTGAGCAGCAGCACTTCGATGCCTTTCTTGCGGAAGACTTCCAGGTGCGGGCTGTCCTTGATCTGCGCGTAGCTTTCGCCGGTGAGGTAGTACAGCTTGTCCTGGCCCTCGGCCAAGCGGCTCACATAATCGGCCAGGCCCACGCTCTGCGCGCCGGTGGTGTCGTGCGTGGACGAGAAACGCAGCAGGCCGGCGACCTTTTCGCGGTTTGCATAATCTTCGGCCGGGCCTTCCTTCAATGCCTGGCCGAAGTTACGCCAGAAGGTGGCGTAGTCGTCCGGCTTGTCCTTGGCGAGTTTTTCCAGCATGTCCAGCGAGCGCTTGGTCAGCGCGGACTTCATCGAGTCCACCACCGGGCCGGATTGCAGGATTTCGCGCGAGACGTTGAGCGACAGGTCCGACGAATCCACCACGCCCTTGATGAAACGCAGGTACAGCGGCAGGAACTGTTCGGCCTGGTCCATGATGAAAACGCGCTGCACGTACAGCTTCAGGCCCTTGGCCGAATCGCGGTGATACAGATCGAACGGGGCGCGGCCGGGCACGAACAGCAGCGAGGTGTATTCCAGCTTGCCTTCGACCTTGTTATGGCTCCACGCCAGCGGGTTGCCCGCATCGTGTGCGACGTGCTTGTAGAACTCCTGATATTCCTCGTCCTTGATCTCGGACTTGGGGCGCGTCCACAACGCGCTGGCGCGGTTGACCGCTTCCCACTCCGGCTCGGCGGGCGCATCGGCCTGTTCGCCGTGATGCTCCTTGCGCATTTCGATCGGCAGCCCGATGTGGTCGGAATACTTCTTGAGGATGTTGCGCAGGGTCCAGCCGTCGGCGAAAGAATCTTCGCCTTCCTTCAGTTGCAGCACGATGCGGGTGCCGCGCTCGGGCTTGTCGATGCTGGCGATTTCGAATTCGCCTTCGCCACGCGAGGACCAATGCACGCCCTCGTTGGCGGGCAGGCCGGCGCGGCGCGAGTACACGTCCACCTGGTCGGCGACGATGAAGGCGCTGTAGAAACCGACGCCGAACTGGCCGATCAGATTGGCGTCCTTCTTCTGGTCGCCGCTCAGATGCTTGAGGAAGTCGGCGGTGCCGGACTTGGCGATGGTGCCCAGATGCGAGACCGCATCCTCGCGGCTCATGCCGATGCCGTTGTCGTCGATGGTGACGGTGCGCGCGTCCTTGTCGTAGTCGACGCGGATGCGCAGCTCGCTGCCGCCCTCCAGCAGCTCGGGCTTGACCAAGGCTTCGAAGCGCAGCTTGTCGGCGGCGTCGGCAGCGTTGGAAACCAGCTCGCGCAGGAAGATTTCCTTGTTCGAGTACAACGAATGGATCATCAGCTGCAGCAGCTGCTTGACCTCGGTCTGGAAGCCCAGCGTCTGCTTGTCGGTGTCAACGGTCATTGGGGTCGTGCTCCATGGTGGTCCGGGCCGCACTGCGGCCGATGGCCTGGGGAATGAGGCCGTCGGCGGTTTTTTTCAAGGCGTGCCTGCGCGAAGGTGTGGCGCGTCGGTGCCCCGGACGGGCGGGGCGGGTATGCCGGCGGCAGCGGTATCATGGGCGGCCATCGCCTGCATTCCGACCCATGCTGCCACTTGCGCCACCTGTGTTACGCCGTCGTCCGCCTGCCACAGGCGCGTTGCGATGAGCCGCCCGGCACGACCGGCGCTGCGTGGCGCCGAAGGCCAGGTGCGCATCGTGGGCGGGCGCTGGCGCAACACGCGGTTGGCGGTGCCCGACCTGCCGGGCCTGCGCCCCAGCAGCGACCGCGTGCGCGAGACCGTGTTCAACTGGCTGATGCCTCGGCTGCGCGGGGCGCGTGTGCTGGATCTGTTTGCCGGCTCCGGCGCGCTGGGACTGGAGTCGGTCTCGCGCGGCGCGGCGCATGCCACGCTGATCGAGCGCGACCCCGGCCTGGCGCAGCGGCTGCGCGAGCATGTGACCAAGCTGGAGGCAGCCGATCAGGTGCAGGTACTGCAGGAAGACGCGCTGCGCTGGCTGGAGCGCGCGCCTGCGGCCCCGGTCGACATCGTCTTCGTCGACCCGCCGTTCGCGGCCGGTCTGTGGCCGAGCGTGTTTGAACGCCTGCCCGCGCATCTGGCCGCCGAGGCCTGGCTGTATCTGGAAGCGCCGGCCGACCTGGCGCTGCAGTTGCCTGCCGGCTGGCACCTGCACCGCGAGGGCGGTACCCGGCAGGTGCGCTATGCGCTGTATCGCCGGGCCGCTGCTACACTGAACGGCGATCCGACCCCGGTAGTTTCCGTATGAGCGTGGCCAACAGCCGCACCGCCGTCTATCCCGGTACCTTCGACCCGATCACCAATGGTCATATCGACCTGGTGAACCGTGCCGCGCCGTTGTTCGAGCGCGTGGTGGTGGGCGTGGCGTACAGCCCGTCCAAAGGCCCGGCATTGCCGCTGGAGAAACGCGTCGCGCTGGCACAGGAAGCGCTGGCGGCGCACAAGAATGTGGAAGTGCGCGGCTTCGATACGCTGCTGGCGCACTTTGTGCGCGACATGCATGCCGGTGTGCTGCTGCGCGGCCTGCGCGCGGTGTCCGACTTCGAATACGAATTTCAGATGGCCAGCATGAATCGTCATCTGATCCCGGAAGTGGAAACGCTGTTCCTCACTCCGGCCGAGCAATACAGCTTCATTTCGTCGTCGCTGGTGCGCGAGATCGCGCGGCTGGGTGGCGACGTCTCCGGCTTCGTGCCGGCCTCGGTGGTCGAAGCCTTGCGGCAAGTGCGCGAGTCTCGCGCGCAGGCCTGATCTCATCTGTCGTTCCATCACCACGCTTTTCAAAGGGAGGAGTTTCATGAAACACACCATGCGCGCTCTGGCGCTCGCTTCGATCGCCGCTCTGGCGGTCACCGCCTGCAAGAAAGAAGAGCCGGCGCCGACCGCCGCTGCCGCTCCGGCAGCGCTGAAGGCTCCGGCCAAGGACGACAACGCCGGCTGGAAGAAGTACCTGCAGGAAGTGGTCGGCCAGAACCTGGGCGCCACCACCAACAGCCCGTTCCTGTACTACTTGCCGCCGGAGTCCGATGCCGAGTTCGCCGGCAGCTACGAGCGTCAGCTCGAAAGCGTCAAGACCGCGCTGGCGCGTGGCGTGCAGCCGGGCAACATGCTGGCCTTCGGTTCGTCCGCCTCCACCAAGATGGCCGATCTGATCGACGCCGCGTTCAAGGACGTGCAGCCGGATTCGATGAAGGGAGTGCGCGTGCTGTTCATCGGCGACGCCGCCGAGAATGCGC
This sequence comes from Xanthomonas sp. AC360, assembly GCF_979258225.1. Classification (NCBI taxonomy): domain Bacteria; kingdom Pseudomonadati; phylum Pseudomonadota; class Gammaproteobacteria; order Lysobacterales; family Lysobacteraceae; genus Xanthomonas; species Xanthomonas sp. AC360. Next base: position 4,386,092 of record NZ_OZ409846.1, on the reverse strand, counting down.
GCGTGCAGACCATCGTCCAGCCCAAGGGCGCGGAATACACCTTCGTTGAAGCCAAGTAATGCCGTATCAGGCCGGATGCGCGGGAGGGCGCACCCGGCCGCGGCGTGGAAACGCACCATGCTGCTGAAGTTGCACTCCCTCTTAGCCGGCCTGTCTGGGCCGGCTTTCGGCAACGCCCCCGGCGTTGTCGTCCGGCTCGCCCGCGCGGTTTGCGCCTGCCTGCTGCAGCGCGCTGCGCCCCGATCTGCGGAGCTGCCATGTCGCTGAAGATCAATGCGCTGTGCGTCAACTGCGACGTCTGCGAACCGGCATGCCCGAATCAGGCGATCTCGATGGGCGAAACCATCTACGTGATCGATCCGGCACGCTGTACCGAATGCGTGGGCCATTTCGACGAAGCGCAATGCGTGGTGGTGTGCCCGGTCGAGTGCATCGACCCGGATCCGGAGATTCCGGAAACCCATGATCAATTGCTGGCCAAGCTCATGCAGCTGCAGCGCGATCACCCCGAACTGTACGAACAGGAGCCTCCCGTCCCGTGAGCACTTTCTCCCAACGTTTTTCGACACGCGGCCTGCTGTTGCTGGCCTTGGTGCTGGCACCACCGGCCTGGTCTGCGGATGGTGCCAAGCCTTCCGCCGGCGCGCCCGCTGCGGTCGCCACGCATCCGCCCGGTGCGGCGGTGGCCAGCGGCCATGCATTGGCCACCGATGCCGGGCTGCAGATCCTGCGCGAGGGCGGCAACGCGTTCGATGCGGCCATTGCGGTGTCGTCCACGCTGGCGGTGGTCGAGCCGATCAGCTCCGGCCTGGGCGGCGGTGGATTCTTTCTGCTGCACGATGCCAAGACCGGCAAGGACGTGATGCTGGACGCGCGCGAATACGCGCCGGAATCGGCCACGCCGGAAAAATTCCTCAATAAGCAGGGCGAACTGGACCGCGACCGCTCGGTCAACGGGCCGTGGTCGGCCGGCATTCCCGGTCTGCCCGCCGCGCTGGTGGAGCTGGCGTCCAAGCACGGCCGGCTGCCGCTCAAGCAATCGCTGGCGCCGGCGATCCGCATCGCCAGCGACGGCTTCCCGGTGTATGCGCGCATGGCCAAGGGCTACGCCTCGCGGCGCGAAGTAATGGAGCGCTATCCCGGGACGCGTGAGGTGTATTTGCGCGGCGGAAAACCCATTGCCGAAGGCGACACCTTCAAGCAACCCGAGTTGGCGCACACCTTGAAGCTACTCGGCGACAAGGGCTTTGACGGGTTCTACAAGGGCGAGACCGCCAAGAAGCTGATCGCCGGCGTCAAGCAGGCGGGCGGACATTGGACTGCGGCGGAGCTGGCCGGTTACACGGTGAAAGAGCGCACGCCGATCCAGTTCGATTATCGCGGCTGGAAGATCACCACCGCGCCGCCGCCGTCCTCGGGTGGTATTGCGCTGGCAGCCATGCTGCAGATTCTGGAAGGCTGGGACTTGAACAAGCTCGATGACGTGCATCGCACGCATCTGGTGGTGGAATCGATGCGCCGTGCCTACCGCGACCGCACGTTCTTTCTGGGCGACCCGGACTTTGTCGACGTGCCGCAGCGCGTGCTGACCAGCAAGGATTATGCGCAAGGCCTGCGCGCCACCATCAATCCGGAAAAAGCCACGCCCAGCGATCTGTTGTCGGGCAACCCCACGCCGCTGGAAGACGACGAGACCACGCACTTTTCCATCATCGATGGCGAAGGTAATCGCGTCGGTGGCACTCAGACTGTCAACCTGCTGTACGGCTCGGGCCTGATCCCCAAGGGCACCGGCGTGCTGCTCAACGACGAAATGGACGACTTTGCGCTCAAGCCGGGCACGCCGAACGCCTTTGGCGTGATGGGCTACGCGGCCAACGCGCCCAAGCCGGGCAAGCGCATGCTCAGCTCGATGACGCCCACCTTCATGGAATCGGCCGACAAGGCGATCGTGCTGGGTACCCCGGGCGGCAGCCGCATCATCACCATGGTGCTGCTCGGCATCCTGGGTTACGACGCGGGGCTGGATGCACAGGCGGTCAGCGCGTTGCCGCGCTATCACCATCAGTGGTTGCCGGATGTCATCGACGCCGAAACCGACGCGTTCTCACCGCAGACCGCCAAGGGCCTGCAGGCGATGGGTCACGCGCTCAAACTGCCCGGCGACACCGCCGAGGGCGGGCGTGGTTCCAGCCACGTGTGGGGCAACCTGCAGACGGTGGAATGGGACAAGCGCAGCAATGTGCTCAGTGGCGGCAGCGACCCGCGTAATCCGGTGGGCAAGGCGGAAGTGCAGTTGGATGCGGCAGCGCGATAACCCGTCAGGTCCCTTGACCAAGCTGCGATGAAGTAGGTTGGGCTGATGTGGCGAGTGCGCTTGTTCGTGCCCCTGACCAGGACTGGCGGCATGCGGTCGTTAGGCAGGCTGTCTGCGAGGTATTTTTTGTTTCCGCTTAACGCAACCCCCGTGCGGTGGTTGCGTTAAGTGTGGTCACGACACCTTTGAGCCCAGTAGCGCGGCACAGGCAGGCGGGACCTGACAGCATGTGTCAGACGTGCGCACCGGTTCCTGCGCAGCACCTACGCTCAACCGACAACAGCATTTCCTGTGTTGTCGGCTTGCAAGCGCCCACCTGCGGATGAGCAACTCAATTGAGTTTGATGTAGGTCCCTCTGTGCTGCGGGTCGTAGCACAGGGCTCCAGTCAGCGCTTTGCTTGTGGTGTTGCCTGGATCCTGTGGGTAGATGTGACAGGCAGTGTAGGGTGCTTGGGCTCCAGTGAACCTCAAGGTGAAATGCTGGTTGTCATCGGCGGGGCTGGTATGCACCCCGCCATTGGCCAAAATGATGACCTCGCAGACTGCTGCCTGCGCAAGTTCGCATCGACGCAATGTTGACTGCAACGGCGCTCCGATGGCGGCGTACATGCCAGAGATCCAGTTGTTCTGCACTTGATTGTGGCTGGCATTCCACTGTTTGGATGCCAAAGCGGTCTGGCTTGAGGCTAGTAGCCCGAGCAACAGCACTATCGGAAGGCGTTTCCATCGCTGCGGATGCTGCGAGCACTGCGGCCCCGGCACGTTCGGGCTACGAGGAGTCGACGAAATGGGTGGGTGGCTGGTCATCTGTGGTCCTTGGCAAAGAGAGCCCATGCCGTAACACTCGCAATCACAAGCGTCGGGCAGGGCAGTGCGATGGGAGGTGCGGCATTGCCGCAACGCCAATCTAGGCGCGTGGCAATCTGAAAAATTGGGGGAGATGACGAGGCTTGCGGTTGTTTCTATTGAAATTCGCATGGGACGCCGCGCAGTTGTTTTTCCGCTACGCCAACTGGGTGCGAACGCCGACAGACTGCGATGCAGGCAGCAGAAAATTCGGGTGAATCGCGAGAGTGTCAGCGCGCAGTCGCGATTGCTGTCATCCGGCTATGTTGGCGATCCGTGCTCTGGAGCGACGACACGCCGGCGATGTCGGTGCGTCGCAAGATCTGTGCAGCTGTCCGCATCGCGCGCGCTCGCCCGGGCTTGTGGCAGCACCGACATCCGGCCACCATTGGGCGATGAACAATCTCAATCTGCTGATGATCACGGCCGCCGTCCTGCTTTCCCCCACTGCCTGTTCGGCACAGACCGCTACGGAAAAGACCGGCGGTTCGATCCACGTCAATCAACTCGGTTATCTGCCGGGCTCGGCCAAGTTGGCGGTGGTCGGGTTGCCGCAGGGCGCGGCGCCGGGGGCGGACCGTTTCACGGTCGAAGATGCGCAGGGCCGCACGGTGCTGAAAGGCACGTTGCAACCGCCAGCGCTGTGGTCGCCGGCCGGGCAGCAGGCGCGGCTGGCGGATTTCTCCAGCGTGCGTGCGCCGGGAACCTACCGGTTGAAGATCGATGGGTTGCCGACCTCGGATGCATTTCCGATCAACGCGCATGCGTATCAGCCGGTGGTCGATGCCTCGCTGAAGGCGTTTTATTTCAATCGCGCCAGCACCGCGTTGCCGGCGCAGTTCGCCGGGCGCTATGCGCGTGCGTCCGGGCATCCGGACACGCAGGTGCGCATCCATCCATCGGCGGCATCGGCCACGCGTCCGGCCGATAGCGTGATCAGTGCACCCAAGGGTTGGTACGACGCCGGCGACTACAACAAGTACATCGTCAACTCCGGTATCAGTACCTACACCTTGCTGGCGGCCTACGAGCATTACCCGGCGCTGTTCAAGGCGCAGGCCCTGACCATCCCCAACGACGCGCCCGGCGTACCCGGCATCCTGCAGGAAACCTGGTGGAATCTGGAATGGATGCTGGCCATGCAGGACCCGGCCGATGGTGGCGTGTACCACAAGCTCACCGACAAGCAGTTCGACGGTCTGGTAATGCCCGATCAGGCTAGGCAGCAACGCTACGTGGTGATGAAGGCTACGGCGGCCACGCTGGATTTTGCAGCGGTGATGGCAGCGGCCAGCCGTGTGTATGCGCCGTTCGAAAAGCAGTATCCGGGTGTGTCGGCGCGCATGTTGAAGGCGGCGCGTGATGCCTGGGCGTGGGCGCAGCAGCATCCGGATGTGATCTATCGCCAGCCGGACGACGTGCGGACCGGAGGTTATGACGATGCGCAGGTCGACGACGAATTCGCGTGGGCGGCGGCGGAGTTGTATGTCACCACCCGCGAGGATGGTTTCTACGATGCCATGCTGGCGCGCAATGTGCCGGCCAGCGTTCCGGGCTGGAGCAATGTAGGCGGGTTGGCCTGGATGTCGCTGGCAGCGCACCGCGACACGCTGACCGCGCATGCGGATCGTGCGCGCATCACGGGTGAGATCACCGGTCTGGCGCAGCGGTTGACCGATCAATGGCAGGCATCGCCGTGGCGCCTGGCCATGACCGACAAGGATTTCGTGTGGGGCAGTAATTCCGCCGTACTCAACCGCGCGATGATGCTGTTGCAGGGCTATCGCCTGACCAAACAACGGACGACGCTGGATGCCGCGCAATCGCATCTGGATTACATCCTGGGGCGCAATCCGCTGGGGTTGTCGTTCGTCACCGGGGTAGGCCAGCGCACGCCGATGCATATCCATCATCGCCCCTCGGAGGCCGACGGCATCGACGCGCCGGTGCCGGGTTGGTTGGCCGGCGGCCCGCAGCCGGGCCAGCAGGACGCCAAGGACTGCAAGGTGCCTTATCCGTCCACGTTGCCGGCGCTGTCGTATCTGGATAACACCTGCAGTTACGCGAGCAATGAAGTCGCCATCAACTGGAATGCGCCGCTGGTGTATGTGAGTGCGGCCATCGAGGCCTCGACGCGCTAATGGATGCCTGAGGTTTCTAGCAAGCTGCACGATCAGGCCGCAGCTCTATCACTGTATTTAGAGCGGCTGATAAAACGTAGCGAGCAGTCGTCAGGTGGGTGCGGGCGGCGCGCTCAGACCCGGAGTGTACGAGATGGGCACATGCCGATTCCAAGCACCGGCCGTGCCCGTCTGGCGGCTGCACAGTCGTTTTGTTAGCTGCTCTTAGTTGCTATCTCATGCGCGTGCGCAGGGGGGGGCTGTCCCTTCTCCCATCGGGAGAAGGTGGCGCGTAGCGCCGGATGAGGGTACGGCGTCGGCAAGAATACTGGCATGCCGTACCCTCACCCCAACCCCTCTCCCAATGGGAGAGGGGCTTGCCAAGCTGGTCTTTGACCAATCAGTCACCCGAGCGAGTGACTCGTCGTTCCATTTCAGACTCGGTCGATCCTGAGGCTCCCGCTGCGACTCACTCCACCCGCGTCCCGAAAATTCGGTCGCCCGCATCGCCCAGGCCGGGCAGGATGTAGCCCTTTTCATTGAGGTGGTCGTCGATGGCGGCGGTGTAGACCTCCACGTCCGGGTGCACGGCTTCCAGCGCTTTCAGACCTTCCGGCGCGGCGACCAGGAAGATGCCCTTGATGCGGCGGGCGCCAGCGCGCTTGAGCATGTCGATGGTGGCGATCAAGGTGCCGCCGGTGGCCAGCATGGGGTCCAGGATCAGCGCGTCGCGTTCTTCCAGGCGGCCGGTCAGGCGTTCGAAGTAGGGCACCGGTTGCAGGGTTTCTTCATCGCGTTGCAGGCCGACCACACTGACGCGCGCAGCGGGGATCAGTGCCAGCACGCCTGGCAGCATGCCAAGGCCGGCACGCAGGATCGGCACCAGGGTGATCTTGGCGCCAGCGATGCGCTGCACATTGACCGGGCCGGCCCAGCCCTGCTGCACATGCGATTCGGTGTCCAGATTGGCCGTGGCCTCGTAGGCCAGCAGGGTGCCGAGTTCGGTCACGAGTTCACGAAAGCCCTTGGTGCTCAAAGCGGCATCGCGCAGCAGGCCGATTTTGTGCTGGACGAGAGGGTGGCGGACTTCGACGATTTTCATGGGCAGCGACAGACGGGAGAGGCGCACAGTGTGCCGCAGCCATGCGTGGCGCTGCCACACATTGGGTGTGATCGCGCTTGCACATGTCATGTCGGTGAAACGTCGCAGACATAGTGTGTGCACCCATTCTTAACCGATTGGGGAAGCACTCGTGTTGAACAAGACTCCGCTCTGCCTGGCGATCACGCTGACGCTGGCAACCGCCGGCTGGGGCCCGCAGGCACAGGCGGCAGAGGCTGCTGCTGCCTCCGGTGCAGCCAGCGGTGCGGCAGCCATCGATCTGGAGCGGCTGGAAGTGCGCCCGCAGCTGGAAGCGCAGGAGCGCGCAGTCGATCTCAAGCGCGCGTCCGATGCGATCCAGGATGCGGTGGCCTCCGATGCGATGGGCCGTTACCCCGACAAGAATGTTGCAGAATCCTTGCAGCGCCTGCCCGGCGTCAGCGTCACCCGCGATCAGGGCGAGGGGCGTTTTGTGGTGATCCGCGGGCTGGATTCGTCGCTCAACAGCGTGACCATCGACGGCATGAGCATGGGCACGCCCGAAGACGGCACGCGCTCGGCACCGCTGGACGTGATTCCGTCCGATTCCACCGAGCGCTTGAAGGTGGTGAAGTCGCCCACGCCGGACATGCCGGGCGATTCGATCGGCGGCGCGATCCAGGTGGAATCCACCTCTGCGTTCGATCGCGACGGGCGCACCCTGCGCGGTTCGATCGAAGGCAGCCATCAGTCGCTGTCGGGCAAGACCAGCCCCAAGGGCGCGTTCAATTACAGCGACATCTACAACGGCACCTTCGGTGTGGCGGTGGGTGTGAACTATCAGGACCGCGAGTTCGAATCCGACAACACCGAAGTGGCGTATGACGCCTTCGCCGGTGGCGCTGCCGACGACCTGTTTGCTGGCGAAGTGCAGCGCCGCAAGTACTTCATCGAGCGCACCCGCATGGGCGCCAACCTCAATCTGGATTGGCGCCCGGATGCCGACAACCGCTACTACCTGCGCTCGCTGTACAGCCGTTTCGACGATGCCGAAACGCGCCAGCGCACCATCTTTGGCCTGGCCGATGGGCAGGTAAGCGCCAACGGCGATGGCACCTACAACGTGGCCGATCTGCCGGCAGACAGCATTGCCAAGCGCGTGCGCTACCGCACCAAGAAGGAAGACAACACGGCGATCAGTTTCGGCGGCGAAAACCGCCTGAGCAGCGCCACGCTCGACTACAAGGTGGGCTACACCAAGACCACCGAGCGGGTGAACGATGAGATGGAGGCGCGCTTCGACTACGACGGCGACGACCTGTCGGCCACCGTGGATCAGCGCAGTGGCATCCCGCGGCTGGGTTTTTCCGATAACGGATGGCAGAGCAACCAGGACTTCGTGTTCGACCGCTTCGTGCTGTCACCCAAGACGGTGGACGACAGCGAGCACAGCGCGCAGGTCAATGTGCGCTTCGACGGCGAACATTCCAGCCTGAAGATGGGGGTGCTGGGTCGCTGGCGCGAGCGCGATGTGGACGTCAACGAACAGGAGCTGCGGCGTGGCCCGGCGATCGATCTGAGCAGCTGGACCACCGCCGCACCGGAGCACCGTGGCGGCACCTTGGGCGAAAGCATCGGTTCGGACGGCATGCGCCGCTACTGGCGTGCGTCGGGTGGTCTGTACAGCGCACGTCCGCAGGAGGTGGGCGGCAATGTGCAGACCTCTCTGCAGGACGATTACACCGCAAGCGAAGACGTGTTCGCCACGTATGCGATGGGCACCTGGGATATCGGCGCGTTGCGCATGATTGCCGGCGTCCGCGTGGAGAACACCCAGTTCAACGCCACCGGCAACCAGGTGGACGTTGCCGAAAACGGCCGCACCGCCACGGTAACGCCGCGCCAAGCCTCCAGCAGCTACACCAATGTGTTGCCGGGCCTGCATCTGCGTTACGACAGCGGCAACGATTGGGTGTTGCGGTTTGCAGCCAACAAGACCTTGTCGCGCCCGTCGTTCGGCGATGTGTCGCCACGCGTGAGCATCAACCGCGGCGATGACGAAGTGAGCATCGGTAACCCCGACCTCAACCCGTATCGCTCCACCAACCTGGATCTGTCGTTCGAAAAATACATCGGCAGCACCGGGCTGGTGTCGCTGGGCGTGTTCAACAAGTCGATCGACGATTACATCGTGCAGACCCTCAGCACCACCGATGCCGAATTTCCTGGCCTGCAGGTGACGCGCTCGATCAATGGCGACACCGCCAAGGTGCGCGGCGCCGAGTTCAATTGGCAGCAGACGCTGGACTTCCTGCCCGAAGGCTGGAACGGCGTGTTGGTCGGTGCCAGCGCCACCGCCCTGGACAGCGACTTCGACCCGGGCCTGAGCAATCGCGCCGGCGACGATTTCATGCTGCCGCGCTCGTCCAAGCGCATCTACAGCGGCCATCTGGGTTACGAAAAATACGGCTTCAGCGCACGTGTGGCGGCGGTGTATCGCAGCGAATATCTGGACACCATCGGCCAGAGCCGCGCGTACGATATCTATGTCGCCCCGCACACCCAGCTGGATGTCAGCATGAGTTATCAGTTCAACAGCCACGTCAGCCTGTATCTGGAAGCGCAGAACCTGCTGGATGAGCCATTAGAGCTGTATCAGGGCGTGCCCTCGCGCACGCTGCAGAACGAAGAGTACGGCCGCACCTATGCGCTGGGCCTGAAGGTGGCGCTGTGATGCGGACCGGCGTATTGCTGCATTCCACGCTGCTCGCGAGCGCGTTGCTGTTGGCAGGCTGCGCGACCACGCCGGTCGACCGCGAAGCCGACGAAGCGCTGCTCACCGATCCCATGCTCAGCGAAGCGAAGGTGGCGCATGAAGTGGTACCGGAAGCCTTCATCACTGCATTGACGCCGTCCGACAATCTGGATTCGCCGGCCAGCTGGATCGCGCCCGATGGCCGCCGCTGGGTGATCGCCACGTCCAAGGCCACGCATGCGCTGGTGGTATTCGATGGCGACAGCGGCAAGCGGCTGCGCGTGGTCGGCGGCAAGGGCAAGGCGCTGGGCAAGCTGGATCGGCCCAACGGGATTTCGGTGGTCGATGATCTGGTATTCGTGGTCGAGCGCGACAATCGCCGCGTGCAGGTGTTTTCGCTGCCGGAGTTCAAGCCGCTGACCGCGTTCGGCCAGGACGACTTGCGCGAGCCTTACGGATTGTGGGTGCGCAAGCATGACGGCGGCTACGAGGTGGTGGTCAGCGATAACTACATGTCGCCGGCCAACAAGGACCAACCGCCGCCTCTGGCCGAGCTGGGCCAACGCTTCCGTCGTTATCAGTTGAATGCGGCAGGGCAGGGCTGGCAGTCACGGCTGACGCAGAGTTTTGGCGACACCACCGAAGCCGGTGCGGTGCGCATCGCCGAGTCGGTATTCGGCGATGAGGCCAATGCGCGGCTACTGATTGCCGAAGAAGATGTGGCGGTGGGCACCCAGTTGCGCGAGTACGGCATGGACGGGCGCTATCGCGGGCGCGACGTGGGCGCCGGGCTGTTCAAGGCGCAGGCCGAGGGGTTGACCTTGCTGCAGTGCGCCGATGGCAGCGGCTACTGGATCGCCACCGATCAATTCAAGGATCGCAGTGTGTTCCAGGTGTTCGATCGCAAGACGCTGGCGCATGTGGGCGCCTTCGCTGGTCGTGTGACCGCCAATACCGATGGCGTGTGGCTGGATCAACGCGGCGATGCGCGCTTCCCAGGCGGCGTGTTCTACGCGCTGCACGACGACCAGGCGGTGGCCGCATTCGATTGGCGGGACATCGCACGCACCCTGCGCCTGAAGGACTGCGCACCATGAGCGCTGCGCGTACCGCGTGCTACGCAGCGCTGTCGTTGATCGCGCTTGCCGCCAGCCACGCGCTGGCTGGCGAGCGCACCGCCGAGCCGAATACGCAGGTGCCGGCCGGGTCGACCCACTACGTGGCCGATGGCTTCCCGGACCGCATCGTCGCCACGCCCGCACAGGACGCGGCGACCGGCTTCGCGGTGGCCTGGCGCACCGATGCCAGCGTCGATCAGCCGTGGCTGGAGCTGGTGATTGCCGGCGATTCGCCCGACGTCGGCACACCGCGGCGTCTGCGTGCCAGCACCGCCACGCTGAGCAGCGAAAATGGCAGCTCGCACCATCATCGCGCCGACATCGACGGCCTCAAGCCCGATACGCTGTACGCCTACCGCGTGCAGGGCCATGGCACCTGGGGCGCGTGGAATCACTTCCGCACCGCGGCCACGGCGCAGACACCGCTGACGTTGCTGTATTTCGGCGATACCCAGAACAAGAATCTCAGCCTGGTCTCGCGGGTGATCCGCCAGGCCTGGCGCTCGGCGCCGGATGCCCGGCTGGCGCTGTTTGCCGGCGATCTGGTCAGCGGCAAGGACGGCCAGGACGACAACGAATGGGCCGAATGGTTCGAAGCCGGGCGCTGGTTGCTGGAAGGCACCGCAGTGGCGCCTGCACCGGGCAATCACGAGTACCACGAAGAGGGCGATGAGACCCCGCAGGCCACCCGCACCCTGGGCAGCCATTGGCCGGTAACCTTCGCGCTGCCGCGTAACGGGCCGTCGGCCACTGCGCGCACCAGCTATTGGTTCGACTACCAGGGCGTGCGCATCGCCGTGCTCGATGGCACCTCGGTGCTGGACCTGGGCACAGGGCCGGCGCAGGCGCAATGGTTGGACAAGGTGCTGGCCGACAATCCGCACCCGTGGTCGATCGTGCTGATCCATCAGCCGTTCTTTTCGCCGCGCGCCGATCGCGAGAACGAAAAGCTGGTCGAGCAGGTCTTGCCGGTGATCCGCCGGCACAAGGTGGATCTGGTGCTGCAAGGACATGACCACACGTACGGCCGGCGCGGCGATCAGGCCGGGCAGGCCACGCCGGTCTTTGTGGTGTCGGTCGCCGGGCCCAAGCAGTACCGGCTCTCGGACATGGCGCGCAAGACCATGCGCCCGGTGGGCGAAGACACCCAGCTGTATCAGGTGCTACGCATCGACAACCAGCAGTTGGTCTACGAATCGCGCACTGCTACCGGGCGGCTGTACGACGCGTTCGAACTGCAGCGCGACGCAAGTGGTGGCAAGCGGCTTGTCGAGCACGAGCAAGGGCGCATCGCACCGCGCGATTGCCCGCGCAACGCCACGCTCAAGGGACGCGCGGATCGGTGCTGGGAGTGAGTTGAGCAGGCGCGTAAGCGTGAGCGAGCGTGTGCCCCATGGCGGTGACGCCATCTCGAAGATGGCGACGTATGCACTAGCGCGTAAAGCGCCCGCACAGCGCAGCGGCGCTCTACATATCCAGCTGAGCGCGACTGCTGCGAGGTCGAGCGGCTAACACCACCACCGCGTTCACCGCAGGCGGGCGCGGTCGGTGCTTGATGTGGCCTATACCACGCGCATACTCTGCATCAGAGCGCGCCATCCGTGCGCATCTGATAACTGCGCGTTGCGTTTTAGAGCAGCTAACAAAACTACTGTGCAGCCGCCAGGCGGGCGCGGCCGGTGCTCGGAATCCTCATGTACCACCCGTACACTCCGGTTCCTCCGCGCCGTCCACACCCACCTAACGACTGCTCGCTACGTTTTGTTAGCTGCTCTTATTGGTCGCTCTAAATATGACAAAACGGCGAAGGTTTCATCGGGCATTCGATGAAGTTTATGCGTCGTTTCAAAACTTCGCGGATGCATCGATTCTATCGATGAGAAATGCGATTGATCATCAGGTAATGTGAATTACATCACATCATTAGTGCGACTACGGTTGGCGCAGCTGAGCCGCCAACCGAGTAGCCGATTCGATGCGGTGCTGCGGTGACGGCTCTGGCTCCCCCAGCCCACCGAGTCGCCCCCCCCATGATTCCCCAATTGATTCACCTGACCGCACCCACCAAGCACTTGCTGTGGGAGGAGCGCCGGGTTTGCGATCGTTTGCAGCGTTTGTTGCCCGGATGGACCTGTCACGTCTGGGACGATGCCGATAACTCTGAATTGATGCGACGTGCGTTTCCCGAGTTTGCCCAGCGCTACGAGCGCATCCGTTTTGGTGTGATGAAAGCGGACATCGCGCGCTGTGCGTACATGCATGCGCACGGCGGTTTCTACTTCGACACCGACTACAAGCTGCTGCGTCCACTCGGTGCGGAGGTGCTGTCGCAGCAATGCGTGCTGCCCATTGAAGAAGGCACGCCCGACAACGACGACTTCAAGATCGGTAACGCCGTCTTCGGCTCCGAAGCGGGGCATCCGTTCTGGGGCGCGTTCATCGAGCACATTTTCAATGTGCATGCGCCGGAAACGCTGGAAGACCACCGCGAGATTCCAATGATCTCCGGCCCGCGCGGGCTCACCCGCTTCTACAACGCGCATGCCGGGCAGTTTGCCGGCATCGTGTTCCCGCCGCGCAACGCCTTCCATCCGGATCGCACCTGGTTCGGGCTTGGCCATCGTGGCGGCCAGATCGCCGTTGGCTCGCACTTGTGCTGGGCGTCGTGGCGCGGCAAATCGCCACACCGTGCCGTGACCAATTATCTGCGCCGCAAGTTGAGCGCTGTGCCGATCTGATGAGTGCTTTGGTTGTTGCGACACGGCCATCGACCTGAGCCAAGGCGGCGCAGGTCGACAGTGTTTAGCCGATTCGCGAAGCACGTTGCTGGCGATTCACGCAAGCGAAAGCTTGCACGCCAGATTGGCTTCGCATTGCGCCTTGCAGTTGTTGTGCGAGGGGCGATGGGCGAGGTGAGAGGCGGGCTTGGCAACAGCCTGGCGTCTGCTTGAACGCGGTCGATGCCTTGCGCAACGACCGCCGGTGCCGACCAAGACGCCAAAGCAAACAACGCGGCGCAGGTGGCAACTCCAACAGCCAAGCGGGCGATGCACCGGCTGCAACTGCGCAGCCGATGCATCGCCCGGCGCGGATCAGGCGGCCTCGGCCTGCACCTGGCGCGGGCCTTCCTTCAATGCGCGTGCGATCAGGCCGACCAGCAGATCCAGTTCGTCTTCGTCCATCGCAAAGTGCGGCGTGAAGCGCAGCGAGTTCTCGCCGCCGTGGATCACATTGACACCGCGATGGCGCAGCCACTCTTCGGTGGAGCCAGCTCCATAGCACTTGAACTGCGGCGCCAGTTCGCAGGAAAACAGCAGCCCGGTGCCTTGCACCTTGGTGATCAGGCCGCCCAGTTCGGACTGCAGCGCCTGCAGCTTGGCAATGGCCTGTGCGCCGCGGGTGCGGATGTTGTCGCGCACTGCGGGCGTGAACAACGCCAGCGTGGCGCAGGCCACATCGAGCGCGCGCGGGTTGGTGGTCATGGTGTTGCCGTAGGTGCCCTTGCGATACACCTGCGCGGCGTGCTCGGTCACCGCCAGCACCGACAACGGGTACTGCGCGGCATTGAGCGCCTTGGAATAGGTTTCCAGATCCGGCGGGTCGAGCTGCTCGAAGCCGGGGTAGTCCACCACCGACAGCACGCCATGCGCACGCAGGCCGGCCTGGATGGAATCCACCAGCAGCAGGCTGCCGTGCGAGCGGGTGAGCGCGCGTGCGGCGGCGTAGAACTCGGCCGGCAGGGCACGCCCCGGGTCGCCTTCGCCCATCACCGGTTCCAGGAACACCGCTTCGATAAACCAGTGGTTGCGCAGCGCCTCGTCGAAGGCGCGCTCCAGGGCGGCCACGTCATAGGGCGCGATCGCAATCACCGAATCTTCGTCGCGGTAGCTGGCCAGATACTTGTTGTAGGTCTTGCGGCTGGAATCCGAATACAGCCCCGGTCGGTCGGTGCGGCCATGGAAGCTGCCCTTGACCACCAGGCGCTTGATGGTGGCCCCGGCATGCCGCGCGCCCGGGTCGGTGTGCAGCTTGGCGTTGGTATCGACGATGCGCGCGGCCAGGCCCACTGCTTCTGAGCCGGAGTTGAGACACATGAAACGTGCGAACGGGCAGCCGCCGCGGGTGTGACCGATCTCCGCGCGCAGGGCGCGGTCCAGCCGGCGCTGTGCCAGGCTGGGGGTCATCACATTGGCCATCACCTGCGGGCGCGCCATCGCCTCCAGCACCGGCTCCGGGGTGTGGCCGAAGCCCAGCATGCCGTAGCCGCCGGCGTCGTAGAGCACCGCGCCCTTGAGCGTGATTACCCACGGCCCGCGCGCAGCCAGCGCCACGTAGGGCGTCACCGCATCGTCGGCGTAGAAGTTGATGAAGCCGTCCTGCACGGCGGCGATCTGGTCGCTTTCGTCCAGATCGAGCAGGTCGGCAGCGTCATCGCGCACCTGCGCGTATTCGGCGGCAGCGGCGTCGATGGCGTGGGCCAGATCCGGATGGTTGGCGGCCAGACGCACGATGGCGGCATCGTCCAGGCCATCGGTCAGGCGGCGGCCGGCGTGGGCACGCAGCGGGGCGAGCGGGGCGAGGACGGACATGGCGCATCTCCTGCATTGACGTTGTCCTTCCTATTATCGGCAGACGATCGGCGTTTGGCAGCGTGAATTTAGGCGTGATGTACGGTATTTTCGTCGATTCGCCGAACCGGATGCGCATTGTGAAGATCACCCCGTCCGACGAACGCCTGTTGTCGCTGCTACGCGAGGACGCGCGTGCGTCCACTGCACAGATCGCGCGCCGGCTCGGCTTGTCGCGCACCACGGTGCAAAGCCGCATCGAAAAACTCGAACGCGATGGCGTGATCAGCGGTTACACCGTGCGCACCCACGACGACTACGAACAGGGCCGCATCCGCGCGCACATCCTGATCACCGTGCTGCCCAAGAAGATGCCGGCCGTGGTCAAGGCCTTGCGCGACATCGCCGAGGTGCGCCTGCTGCACTCGGTCAGCGGCGCCTACGACCTGATTGCGCTGGGTGTGGTCGGCGGCGTCAACGAGATGGACGTGCTTACCGACGCGATCGGCGCGATCGACGGGGTGGAGCGCACCACGACCTCAATCATTCTGTCGACCAAGTTCGAGCGGTGAATGGGGAATCGGGAATCGGGAATCGCAAAAGCGGGCTGGCTTGTGTCGTCCGCGTTCCGGCCTGCGGATCCTGCTCTTATGAATCCCCAATCCGGAGTCTGCACTCCCGGCCGCCCAAGCCGAGGCTGTCGATGAAGTTGGAGCGGTGAAGGGCGAGGAATCGGGAATCGGGAATCCTGAGAGTCATGATTCGCGAGCTAGCAAGCCCCTCTCCCCCCGGGAGAGGGGTTGGGGTGAGGGCGGGGCGAAGCCCATGTGGCATTTCAACTCCATGAGGCTTCGCTCGTACCCTCATCCGGCGCTGCGCGCCACCTTCTCCCGCCCAGCGGGAGAAGGACAAGCAGTCGAGCTGCCGCTCAAGCCCCTCTCCCCTCGGGAGAGGGGTCGGGGTGAGGGCGGGGCGAAGCCCATGTGGCATTTCAACTCCATGAGGCTTCGCTCGTACCCTCATCCGGCGCTGCGCGCCACCTTCTCCCGCCCGGCGGGAGAAGGACAAGCAGTCGAGCTGCCGCTCAAGCCCCTCTCCCCTCGGGAGAGGGGTTGGGGTGAGGGTACGGGGCGAAGCCCATGTGGCATTTCAACTCCATGAGGCTTCGCTCGCACCCTCATCCGGCGCTGCGCGCCACCTTCTCCCGCCCGGCGGGAGAAGGACAAGCAGTCGAGCTGCCGCTCAAGCCCCTCTCCCCCGGGAGAGGGGTTGGGGTGAGGGTGCGGAGCGAAGCCTCTGCACTATTTGAGCGCATCAGGCTTCGCTCGCACCCTCATCCGACGCTGCGCGCCACCTTCTCCCGACGGGAGAAGGATCTGCTACCTCCGCGACCTCCGCGGGTCTTGTTTGCTTGGAGGAAAAGGCTGCCAAACCTGCCTCAGCATGTCCCGCTAAACTAGTGCCCCCAAACCGCTGCACCGCCACGCCTTGAAGAAGTCCGATTTCAACTATTCGCTCCCCGACGAGCTGATCGCCCAGGCGCCGCTGGCCGAGCGTGCGGCCAGCCGCTTGCTGGTGGTGCCCAAAGCGCCTGCAGACTTCAGCGACCGCCAGGTGCGCGATCTTCCCGAGCTGCTGCAGCCGGGCGATTTACTGATCTTCAACGACACCCGCGTCATTCCGGCACGGCTGTTCGGGCAGAAGGCCAGCGGTGGGCGGGTGGAAATCCTGATCGAGCGCCTGCTGGGCGAACGCGAGGCGCGGGTGCAGATCGGCGCGAGCAAGTCGCCCAAGGCCGGCAGCCTGATCGCGCTCGACGCGGGTGGCCAGGCCGAAGTGTTGGGGCGCGATGGCGAGTTTTATCTGCTGCGCTTCGACATTCCGTTGCCGCTGGAGCAGTGGCTGCCCGAGGCCGGCCGCCTGCCGCTGCCGCCCTACATCCGCCGTGAGCCGGGGCTGGAAGATCGCGAGCGCTACCAGACCGTATTCGCGCGCGAGGTCGGTGCGGTCGCCGCGCCCACCGCCGGCCTGCATTTCGACGAGCAACTGCTGGCGCGCTTGCGCGAGCGCGGGGTCGAGTTCGGCCACGTCACGCTGCATGTCGGCGCCGGCACGTTTCAGCCGGTGCGGGTGGATGCGCTCGACCAGCACGTGATGCATAAAGAGTGGCTCAACGTCGGTGCCGCGCTGGTGGAGCAGGTGCGCCGCACGCGTGCCCGTGGCGGCCGCGTCATCGCCGTGGGCACCACGGTGGTGCGCTCGCTGGAAAGCGCCTGGCGCACCACCGATGCCGCCCCCGATGGCGAACTGCTGCCGTTCGCCGGCGAAACCCAGATCTTCATCCTGCCCGGCTACCGCATCCGCAGTGTCGATGCGATGGTCACCAACTTCCATCTGCCCGAAAGCACGTTGCTGATGATGGTCTCCGCCTTCGCCGGCCGCGAGCGCATCTTCGCCGCCTACGCGCACGCCATCGCACAGCGCTATCGCTTTTTTTCTTACGGCGATGCGATGTTGTTGTGGGGCAGGGAATGGGGAATCGGGATTGGGGAATCGTAAGGCGCGTCCGCCGAACGATCACCCACCTGCCAACCGCTCTTCCCATTCCCGATTCCCGACTCCCCATTCCCGGCCTTTCAATGTCCCGACTTCAGTTCCAGCTCCAGACCACCGACGGCCACGCGCGCCGTGGCCGCCTGACCTTTCCGCGCGGCACGGTGGAAACCCCGGCGTTCATGCCGGTGGGCACCTATGGCTCGGTCAAGGGCATTCTGCCCGAGCAGATCCGCGCGCTTGGGGCGGAGATCATCCTGGGCAATACCTTCCATCTGTATCTGCGCCCGGGTCTGGATGTGATCGGCGACCACGGCGGCTTGCACGGATTTGCGCGCTGGGATGGGCCGATCCTCACCGATTCCGGCGGGTTTCAGGTGTTCTCGCTGGCCCACCGTCGCAAGATCACCGAGCAGGGCGTGACCTTTTCCTCGCCCACCGATGGCGCGCGGGTGTTCCTGGGTCCGGAAGAGAGCATGCAGATCCAGAAGGTGCTCGATTCGGACATCGTGATGATCTTCGACGAGTGCACGCCGTACCCGGCCACCGAAGAGGTCGCGCGGCGCTCGATGGAGCTGAGCCTGCGCTGGGCGCAGCGCTCGCGCGATGCGCATGACGGGTTGGGCAACGACGCGGCGCTGTTCGGCATCGTGCAGGGCGGGGTGCACCCGGACCTGCGCAGCCGCTCGCTGGAGGGCCTGCACGCCATCGGCTTCGATGGCTACGCCATCGGCGGTTTGGCGGTGGGCGAGCCCGAGCACGAGCGCAACGCCATGCTCGAACACCTGCATCCGCAGCTGCCGGCCGACCGCCCGCGTTACCTGATGGGCGTGGGCCGGCCAGAAGACCTGGTGGAAGGCGTGGCGCGCGGCGTGGACATGTTCGACTGCGTCATGCCCACCCGCAACGCGCGCAACGGCCACTATTTCACCTCGTTCGGCACGGTACGCATCCGCAACGCCAAATACGAACGCGACCTGGACACCATCGAGCCGGGCTGCGGTTGCCATGCCTGCAGCAGCGGCTACACGCGCTCCTACCTGCGTCACCTGGACCGCTGCAACGAGATGCTGGCCCCGATGCTGGGCACCATGCACAACCTCTGGTACTACGAAAAACTGATGGCAGACATGCGTGCGGCGATCGCGGCGGGAACCTTTGTGCAGTTCCGGCGGTCCTTCTATGCGGCACGCGGCGCCACCACGCCGCCGTTGCCGGGGGAAACCAGCTGAGCCCTGCCGTCCGTGCCCTTGGCGCGGACGGGGTGGAACCCGCGTGGCATAATTCCCGGCTGTTCCGCTCTGGCGGTACCTGAATAGCGAGTGGGCCCGTGGGGGCGCGCTGGCACCAAACTAGGATGCACTGAATGAATTTGCTCGATTTCCTGATCCCGGTCGCCCAGGCGCAAGCCACCGGTGGCGCGCCGGCCGCCGGCCCGATGGGGAGCCTGTCCACCTTCGCGCTGCCGATCATCCTGATTGCGGTCATGTATTTTTTGATGATTCGTCCGCAGATGAAGCGTCAGAAGGAGCACAAGTCGCTGCTGGACAAGCTGGCACGCGGCGATGAAGTCATCACCTCCGGCGGCGTCGCCGGCGTGATTGCCGACATCGGCGACAACTTCATCACCGTGGAAGTGGCCGACAACGTCCGCATCCGCGTGCAGAAGAGCGCGGTGGGTCATGTGCTGCCGAAGGGCACGCTGAAGTCCGCCAGCTGAGTCGGGCTATCGGCATCGAGCACCGTCTGGCGCTGCCGGCCGGTGCTCGAAAACGCCAGGGGCCGCTCGTACACTCCGCTGTCGTCGCGCTGCCGATGCCTGCGTTGGGCTGCTCAAGACGTCGCTGCAATTGAAGGCCTGCAATACCACCGCTGCGCGCACCGTCAGGCGGGCGCAGTCGGTGCACGGAGTCGGAATGCGCCACTTGGCGTTTTCGCTCCGCGCACTGCCCGTATCCACCGGATGACCGCTCGCGACGTTGTATTGGCCGCTTGAAGTCGTTCTCACTGCTAGGCGCGGCGCCGGGATGGTGCTGTGCGGGACTGTCGCAATGCTCGAATTTCCTCGCTGGAAGTATTTCCTGATCCTGCTGGTGCTGGCGGTCAGCGCGTTGTACGCGCTGCCCAACATCTATCAGAAAGACCCGTCCGTGCAGATCACCGCCAGCCGCGGTGCACAGCTCGACGACGCATTGCGCAGCCGCATCGACGGCGAGCTCAAGGGCGCGGGCATCACGCCCAAGGCCGTCACCAAGGAAGGCGACAGCCTGATGGTGCGCCTGTCCTCGTTGCAGGCGCAGACCCGCGCCAACGATGTGCTGCGTCAGCAGCTGGGCGAGAACTACACGGTGGCGCTGAATCTGGCCTCCACCGTGCCGGAGTGGCTGGCCAAGCTGGGCGGCAAGCCGATGGTGCTGGGCCTGGACCTGGTCGGCGGCGTGCACTTCGCCATGCAGGTCGATCAGAAGGCTGCAGTGGAAAAACGGATCGAAGGCTTTGCCGAAGACATCCGCACCACCTTGCGTGACGGCCGCATTGCCTATCGGGCGGTCGAGCGTCGCGGCGACAACAGCATCCAGATCAGCCTGGGCGAGGGCGCCAGCGCCGATGCGGCGCGCACCGCGCTGGCCAAGGCGCAGCCGTTGCTGACCTACGACGTCAGCGGCCAGAACATCGCGGTGAAGGTGCCGGAGGCCGAACTCAAGCAGATCGCCAGCGGCGCGATCGAGCAAAACCTCACCACCTTGCGCAATCGCGTCAACGCGCTGGGCGTGTCCGAGCCGACCATCCAGCGCCAGGGCGAAGACCGCATCGTGGTCGAATTGCCCGGTTTGCAGGACACCGCGGAGGCCAAGCGCCTGATCGGCGCCACCGCTTCGCTGGAATTCCGCGCGGTGGTCGACGGCAATGCCGAAGACGCAGTGCGCAGCGGCAGCATCCCGCCCGAAGCCAAGGTCTACCGCGTGCGCGATACCGGCGCGCCGGTGTTGCTCAACAAGCGCGCGCTGGTGACCGGCGACCAGATGGTCAGTGCCAGCGTCAGCAACGACCAGAACGGCATGCCCGCCGTGTCGGTGACGCTCAACAACGTCGCTGGCCAGCGCATGCTCGACTACACCAGCGCCAACGTCGGCAAGCTGATGTCGGTGGTGTATATCGAGCGCATCCCCACCGTGACCATGGTCGACGGCAAGGAAGT
Organism: Xanthomonas sp. AC360; assembly: GCF_979258225.1. Taxonomy (NCBI): domain Bacteria; kingdom Pseudomonadati; phylum Pseudomonadota; class Gammaproteobacteria; order Lysobacterales; family Lysobacteraceae; genus Xanthomonas; species Xanthomonas sp. AC360. The sequence continues at coordinate 4,365,534 of NZ_OZ409846.1, read as the reverse complement.
GCGCAGCGTTCGGGTCAAGGAAGAAGCCTTGTCGCCGACCCGCATCGCCGGCGTGTTCGGCAAGAACTTCCAGACCACCGGTCTGGAGAAGGTGGAAGCGGAGAACCTGGCCAAGTTGCTGAAGTCCGGCTCGCTGGCTGCGCCGATGGATTTTGTCGAGGAATACGTGATCGGCCCGAGTCTGGGTGCGGAAAACGTGGAGCGTGGCGTCACTGCGGTGGTGTACTCGTTCCTGTTCACGCTGGTGTTCTTCACCATCTACTACCGCGTGTTCGGCGCGATCACCTCGGTGGCGCTGCTGTTCAATCTGCTGATCGTGGTGGCGGTGATGTCGCTGTTCGGCGCCACCATGACGCTGCCGGGTTTTGCTGGCCTTGCCCTGTCGGTCGGTCTGTCGGTGGACGCCAACGTGCTGATCAACGAGCGTATCCGCGAAGAATTGCGGCTGGGCGTGCCGGCCAAGTCGGCGATTGCCGCGGGTTATGAAAAGGCCGGCGGCACCATCCTGGACGCCAACCTCACCGGTTTGATCGTGGCGGTGGCCCTGTATGCGTTCGGCACCGGCCCGTTGAAGGGCTTCGCGCTGACCATGATGATCGGTATTTTCGCCTCGATGTTCACCGCGATCACCGTGTCGCGTGCGCTGGCGGTGCTGATCTACGGCAGCCGCAAGAAGCTGAAGACCGTCGCTATTTGAGATGCGAGTCCGGCCTCGACCCCTGCAGCCAAGCTGTAGCGGTCGAGGGATGAATCCCTTCGCAAGCGTTGCGCATCCCGAGGGTGCGTAACGTCTAAACGGAAGATCTTTTCCATGAAATTGTTCCCGCTCCATCTCATTCCCAACGACACCAAGATCGATTTCATGCGCCCGCGCAAGCCGGTGCTGATCCTGATGCTGATCCTGGCGGTCGCTTCGGTCGGCATCATCGTCGGCAAGGGCTTCAATTACGCGCTGGAATTCACCGGCGGCACGCTGGTGCAAACCAGCTTCCAGAAAACGGTGGATGTGGACCAGGTGCGCGAGCAGCTGTCCAAGGCCGGCTTCGAAAACGCACAGGTGCAAAACGCCCGCGGCGGCAACGAGGTTATGATCCGTCTGCAGGCGCGCGAGCAGCACAACAACCGGGACGATGCTGCGCGCACCGTTGCCGAAGAAGTGCGCAAAGCGGTCAGCACCGAGCAGAATCCGGCCACCGTGCAGCCCGGCGAGTTCGTCGGCCCGCAGGTCGGCAAGGACCTGGCCTTGAACGGCGTGTACGCCACGGTGTTCATGCTGGTGGGCTTCTTGATCTACATCGCCTTCCGCTTCGAGTGGAAGTTCGCGGTGGTGGCCAGCGTGACGGCGTTGTTCGACTTGCTGGTCACGGTGGCCTTCGTGTCGCTGACCGGTCGCGAGTTCGATCTGACCGTGCTGGCCGGTCTGTTGTCGGTGATGGGCTTTGCGATCAACGACATCATCGTGGTGTTCGACCGTGTGCGCGAAAACTTCCGCGGGTTGCGTGTGGAACCGCTGGAAGTGTTGAACCGGTCGATCAACCAGACGCTGTCGCGCACGATCATCACCGCGGTGATGTTCTTCCTGTCGGCATTGGCGCTGTACATCTACGGCGGCGAATCGATGGAAGGTCTGGCCGAGACGCACATGATCGGTGCGGTGATCGTGGTGATCTCCTCGGTGATCGTGGCGGTGCCGATGCTGAGCATCGGGCCGTTTGCGGTGACCAAGCAGGATCTGCTGCCCAAGGCCAAGGATGTGGAGGCGCTGGCGCGTCGTCCTTGATTGATCGGCAAATGGTCTGACGAAAAAACCGCGCATCGCGCGGTTTTTTCGTTTCTGGCGTTGGACGTCGTGACTGCACGGTTGTGCACTGTGACACCACGACTCAAGATCTTGAACACCAGGGATTTCGTCGGACACGTGATGCCGATTGATACGCGATACTTTGCGGGAGAGAAGCACCAGCGCCGCCAACGCCTGGTTCTGTGTGTCCGCAGACACCTGTGCATTGGTCGCCAGGCGGGTGGGGAACGCCTCAACCTCCACTTGGCCCATCTGCACCAAACAACGCTTGCCGCTGGTCAGGGTGAAGCGCCGTATCCAGCTCAGATAGGCCTGCTCGGTGTGCAGGCTGCAGTGCCGTACCCGCAGCGGTCGCGCACCTGATCGAGCAACCGCGTCGGCGGACGTGCTGTTACGCCATTGTTTTTGGGGGCGTATTTCATACGCCTGCGTCCTTGCTGGATAACACTCCAAGCGCCTGCATGGTCGAGGCCGCTCTCCATCGTGCTACCCCTTGATCGCGGCTAGGACTTCTCCCATTCACAAGGCGCCAGCGATCGAAGATACTCCGTGCAACACCGCATTTCGGCGGTCCAATAGTAGTTAGGCCCCATAGGCGAGATCCATGAGTATCGATCTTCAAGCAAAGTCACTTGATGGGCAGGCGCAGTACTTCAAGATCAATGCGTCCCCTGATCGCTGCCCTCAGTGCCATACATCAGTGCATCCGAAGTTGCTTACTCCGCACCTTTCGGCAGATCAATCAGAAGCGTATGTGACATTTCTGTGTACTAGCCGCAGATGCCTGCGGCCATTCGTGGCGACTTATAGACGCCAATCCATGCATGGCGCTGATTTCGCTCTGAGGTTTACCGCACCAAGGAACACCATTCAAAGTGAGTTCCCTGCATCTATCAAAGAGGTTTCGCCAACATTCTGCGAGATCTACGGGCAAGCTGAAAATGCCAAGGCAGATGGACTGGACCAACTTGTAGGCATTGGTCTTCGTAAAGCTCTAGAGTTCTTGGTCAAGGATTTTGCAAAGTCTGAGCACGCAGATTCAGTCGAGAAAATAGAAAATATGCAACTCGGAAAGTGCATCGACACGTACATTTCAGACCAGAACGTCCTGCAATGTGCAAAACGCGCCGCATGGCTAGGTAATGACGAGACGCACTACATTCGCAAGTGGACAGACAAGGATGTTTCTGACCTTTATCTATTAGTTCGTCTAACCGTCAACTGGATTGACAATCACTTGCTGACAAAGAAGTACATCAGCGAAATGTCAGGTGGGGCATAGTAATTATTCAAGCCGAAGTTGCTTCGCAACTCGCCTTAATTCAAGCGTTAGGGCTCACATGGGAAGACCAATCCTACTCAAACCACTCGATTACCTAAAGCGCCTCCTAGACAGGCGCTATGTTGGCATTCGGATTGATCGTCAAACGCCCGAGCGTGTCAGTCACGCTGACCTACAGATTGCCGATGTGCTTTTCTGCTACGGAGGTGTGCCGCACATTCCGTGGCAAATAATCTCGCACGGCTCATCAGGGCCATATGTGCATGCGGCCGTTTATATAGGCGATGGCTTCGTTTCAGAATCAACAACAGAGGGCGTTCTTAGAACTTCCGTGTCGGAGTTCGTGGCCAGATATATGTATATTGCCGTCACTCGCTGTCCGGGGATTCAAGGAGATCCATCGCTAGCTAGTCGCGTCCTCACTTTTTGCGATTCGCACATTGGCTCAAGAACCAAATATGACTTCATTGGTGCATGCCTCTCTCCCGCTTACGAGATTTTGGACCTTCTCTATCAGAGAGCAACCTGCAGGACAATCTCATTCAACTGGCCTCGCAGCAAAACTCGTACCTTCTGCTCACAGTACGTACTTGATGCCTTCGTTAGTGGCGGCTACATTCCCTCAAACTACTATGCTCTTGGGGCAAGATCTCCGACAGCACTAGCTGAGGAGAATTTTCTGGATTTCATCGGGTACTTGAGCAATGCATATTCCTTGCTTCCGCTAGTGGAGAATGATTTTTTCTGGAGTGGCGGCGGGTGAGTCCTAACAATTCATTCAGGCCGAACCCGATTCGCGGCTCGGCTTAATTCAGGCGTTAGGCCGTGGTGGAGGAAACGCGTTGGCGGTTGCCGCTTCGGCAAGTTCGCAGGCGTGCATGCAGTCGGCTCCGGGCGACAGTCATCACCGGTGTGGGGTTGCGGTAGGTTCGATGCTTCACCCTTGTACGTCATTGCCGCGCTGCGCTCGTTGCACTTGGCTTCGATGGCGCCGCGCGCCGCTGCATCACCGGGCAAGCTCCATCCCGCAAGCTGTGGCACACTGGGTCCAGGCGGCAGTGCTGGGGAGCATGGTTGCACCATCCAACCTTTGCGGCCACTCACTGCCTAACAACTCATTCAAGTCGAAGTTGCTTTGCAACTCGGTTTAATTCAAGCGTTATGCGGCCGACCCAGTGCACGAATTACTCGACCAAACAGAAGCGCTGCAGAACCTTTTGATCGCACAAGCCACTGGTGGCAGCGAAGACGATGCCGAGTTTGTTCGGCTGCGTCAGATGCTGCTCTCCAACCCGGCGCTAGACCCCCTAACTCCGCGCTTCGTACGAACCTGCAGAAACCTGTCCCAGTTCTGGCAGTTCATCAAGTTCAAGCACCCGACCTACGCAGAGCGCCGCGACTTCATTTGGGGAGAGTTCCGCCCGCTCCTTGAGACTCTGGAGCGGGGCCCGCTATCGCCAGCGGATCAACTTGTATCTGAAAAGCTCGACAAATTTGACGCGTCGCATGTTCAGGCCGCTTGGTCAAAGGCGTTGGAAAGGCGGACAGCAGACCCGGAGGGTGCTATCACGTCAGCCCGCACACTCATCGAATCAGTGTGTAAGCACATCCTTGATGCCACTGGCGCTGCATACGACGATGGCGCAGACCTACCGAAGCTATACAAGCTAACGGCAGAGGCACTCCAATTAGCGCCCTCCCAGCACACGGAGGCTGTCTTCAAGCAAGTCCTCGGAGGTTGCACATCCGTTGTTGAGGGGCTCGGTTCGCTCCGCAATCGTCTCAGCGATGCACATGGAAAGGGCAAGGTAGGTTCCAAGCCGGCTCCTAGGCATGCAGAGCTGACGGTCAACCTCTCGGGTGCCATGGCAACATTTCTTCTCGCCACGTGGGAGGCGCGCAATGAAGCGGCCGCCTAACAATTCATTCAAGCCGACGCCGCTTCGCGGCGCGGCTTAATTCAGGCGTTAGTTTCAACCAACCCAAAGGGAGGATTCAATGAGTAACGAAAAAGCAGGAATTGCATCAACGGCGGCTGGTGGTGTTGCTGGAGCAGCGGGTTCGGTCGGAGCAGTGGCAGCGTCGGGCTCGGTTGCTGGTCTGGGGGCCGCCGGAATCACCTCAGGCCTCGCTGCTGTAGGTAGCCTTGTAGGCGGGGGGATGGCGGCGGGCCTAGCCGTTGTGGCTGCAGCCCCTTTAGCCGCCGCCGGCGCAGGCTACGGGATTTTCAGGGTCGTCAAACGTGTCCGTAAGGGACATTGGGGATAATCTAACAACTCATTCAAGCCGACCGCTGCTTCGCAGCGGCGACTTAATTCAAGCGTTAGGCGCCATATAGATGATCTCGCAATCCGACAATGTGCGTGAAATCTTCGGCTACTGGCCAGACTTCGCTGATGCGAAGATTGTGCTATTCGCATATGAAACACCTGCAACGGTCCGCCTGGAGCTTTCATACATTGACGCGGAGCTGCAGAGAGCGGCAATTGTGGGGCTACGCTTTACCGGCGTGCACGAATTGACGCTTAGTGAGCTGCTTTCAGAAAACGTGTTGGATAGTCTGACCGTGTCAGACGAGATGCCTATGCGAGTGGAGCTAGCGGCATGCTATGGCGTAAGTGGCGATTTCATCTGTACTGGCGCCGAAGTAACAGGGGTGGCGCCTAACAATTCATTCAAGCCGAACCCGCATCAGGTTTCCTAACCTCGGGTCGTTCTGGGTAATATCGGCTTGGGTGTCGATCCATGGCGGGTCGGCTTAATTCAGGTGTTAGGTGGCTATGGACAACATCATCCTGTTCCCAACCAAAGGCAAGGACGCACTTAGCCATGCTTTGGAGATCATTCGCGGCCACTATGCAACGGCCGGCTTGTCGCAGGCGGCGTCAGACGCTGCTATCGTCGAGGTCACTCCAATTCTCAAGAAATACCTTGGGGACAAGATCCAGTTCGCTATGACCATCCCTGCATGCGGACTATCTCAGGATCAGGTTGACCTTATCGCTGCGGCACATAATAAGTGCGCTCAAGAGATTATTCGGCATCAAAATCAGCAGCTTGGATTGGCGTTGTGTGAAATCGCGGGGCTTGTGGGTGCCAAGTACGCCACCTAACAATTCATTCAAGCCGAACCGCTTCGCGGGTCGGCTTAATTCAGGCGTTATGCAAAAGGGGGAGAGATATGGGCAGGCCTGACAACAGACTGCAACTCATGGATCGGCTTGGGGCCAAGCAGGCAAATACTGTGTGGGCCTGGTGCGGCGTCGATGAGTCAAATCGGAAGGTCTATTTCAGCCTGTGGACCGACCTGACGCATAAGGATGAGACGGGAAAAAGCTATCTCGTCCAAGCTCCGCATTGGGGCATTAACGAGTACGGACATCGCTCACCCGCAAGGAATGACCACGATCAAAAACTCGATTTGGTCTTTAAGCATGAGTATGAGGCATTCGGCTACTTCGTGGAGGCTAAAGACGTGAACGCTCAGCCCCGAGAGATTGCCAAGACGCTAACCTCGTTTGTGGTTTGTCTTGACCTGGAGAAGCTCGATGACGGGTGTTTCGTTGGCAAGATCAAAGGTCGCATTGAGATCCGATAGCCAGTTACCTAATAATTCATTCAAGCCGAACCCGCTTCGCGGGTTGGATTTAATTCAGGCATTAGACGTCATAGGAGAGATCATGGGCACGACATCATTGGAAGAGATCATCGCTACAGAGATTGGCGAAGCTGCGGTAGGAACTGGTCATTCCGTAGATGGTGGACGATACGAAGGGACAGTTGAGGTGGTGGATATCGATGATTGCAATATCCAGCCTGACCCCCACACTCCCGGAGTGTTTACCGTGAATGCCAAAGGCACGTGCACCATCAGACATATCGATGCAGAGCACGCCGAGCATGTGAGCGAGTGCGAAATCGAGATTGATGCTCAAGTTTCGATAACGCCAACTTCGCATGATCGTAGTTCGTCGTCGCTATCGGCTTCTGTAGAGGTCGACGTCTCTTCCGTCAATATCGTGTGTGATGATGACGAAGATAAGGATGTCGAGGAGTGACGTCTAACCATCCATTCAAGCCGACGCCGCTTCGCGGCGCGGCTTAACTCAGGCGTTAGGCAGTGGTGGGTCATTACAGCTTCGGCATCCGTCGTCGCGTGATCTTGCGTGTCCAGCGACTGGCTTGCCCACGAGCAGGTGGGCCGATAAAGCCTCATTACGTGCGATTGCGCAGCGACGCGGCTCATCGAACTCGTCTGCCATATCCGGCATTGCCCAAGCCAACCGAGTCGACGCAACGCGTTGCACTGCAGTCAGATGCAACGCACCCGCCACTCACTTCAGGCAGTGGTGCCCGCCAATGCTGCGCGCAACGCGCGTAGCTTCTCGACGGGTCACAGATTCCAATCGATCCGCATGCCCGCAATCAGCGCGTTCTTCAGATCGTTGGTGCGTGTCGGCTCGTTGAACTGGTCCGGGTTGATCACGTAATGCAGGTTCGGCGCGACGCGCAGGCGCTTGGTGACCTGGATGCCGTAGCTGAGCTCCATCATGATCTGGTTGTCGGCGGGGGTGCCGGTGCCGCCGGCCGAGGCGCGGGCCAAACGCAGGTTTTCCAGCGCTTCGTCGCTGTATTTCTGTTGGGTTATCACAAACGCGATGTTGTCCTGCGGGCGGCTGGCGAAGGTGCCTTTCTGCACCAGGCCCAGTTGCACGAAGTGATCTTCGATGGCCTGGCCGCCGGTGCTTTGCAGAATCGCGCCGAAGACGGTGAGGCCGCGGGTGCCGGACGGGTCGGGGTTGGTAACCTGCTGCTCGAAGCGACCGAACAGGCCCGAGCGACCCTGCTTGTTTTCATAGCCAAGCCCACTCAGCACGGCCGGGTTGCCGTTGCGGTCGCGCAGCGGATCGGTGTAGTCGGAGTTGTCCTGCCAACCGCCGAGTTCGTACATCGCGGCCATGCTGCCGTCGCCGCCCTTGTTCTTGTAGCCCACCGCATAGGGCACCACCACGCCGGTGGTGTCGTCGGTGCTCCACTTCAGGCCGTGCTGGCCGTCCTGCGCCTGCACCGGGTTCACTTCATACGCGCCGACATGCACATAGACCTTGGGCGTGACCCAGGCGGTGGCGTGCGCGGCCCAGCTGGAGACCGGCCAATAGGTGAAGTTGCTGGTGCGGAATACGAAGGTGGGGTTGCCGCAGGCCGAGTTGCCCTGGAAGTACTGGCACAGGTCAGATCCGAGGAAATGGATGTTGGCGACGCTGCGGCCGGCTTCCAGTTCCAGGCGGTCGTTGAAGAGTTTTTGCAGCAGGGTGAAATTCGCCAGACGCGTGCCCTGGCCGCCGTAGATTTCCTGCACCGAGGTGCTGTTGCCGATGCTGCTGTTGGACAGATTGGTGCCGTGACGATTGGAGACGTAGAGCTTGATGGTGGCGCCGTTCCAGCCGAACAGGCGGTCCATGTCGACATCGGTGCCGACCATCAGCTGGCCGGCGTAGGCATCGCCGCCCTTGCGGCCACCGTCGATCATCGAGGCGGCTTCGCCGGTGTAGCCCAGCTTGAGCTTGAAGGCATCGGCGGCGTCCTGCGCCTGGGCGAGTGGGGCGATCGCCAGCGCGAGCGACAGGCACAGCAGGCGGGGATGGGCGCGGCGGGAGGGCAGGGCAGTCATGGCAGGACTCCGAACAAAGGGCGTGGCCAAGGTGGCGAACGCGACAGCACGTGGGTGGGCAAGCCGCTGGCGGCGCACATCGGTGCGCGGCGCAGCGGTGATCGATCAGGGATGACGCGCATCCGGCGCGTCGGATGCGGCGGCCATCGGCCGCCGCAGGGTGCCGGCGTCAGGCGACGACGTCGGCGACCGGCTTCTTGAGCACGCGCAGCGCAATCGCGGTGACCGCCACGCCGGCCAGCAGTGCCAGCACATACATCGCAAGGTGAGTGACGGCATTGGGAATCATCAGCACGAAGATGCCGCCATGCGGAGCCTTGAGCTCGGCGCCGACCGACATCGAAATCGCACCGGCCACGGCCGAGCCGATCATCAGTGCCGGAATGGTGCGCAACGGGTCGCGCGCGGCATACGGGATGGCGCCTTCGGTGACGAAGGCCAGCCCGAGCACGCCGGCGGCCGTGGCCGAGCCGCGTTCTTCGACGGTGAAGCGGTTGCGGAACAGCCAGGTGGCCAGCGCGATGCCCAGCGGCGGTGTCATGCCGGCTACCATGGCCGCGGCCATCGGGGTGTAGACCTGGCTGGCGATCAGGCCGGTGGAAAACGCGTAGGCAGCCTTGTTGACCGGCCCGCCCATGTCGAAGGCCATCATGCCGCCCAGCAACAGGCCCAGCAGCAGCGCGCTGCTGCCTTGCATGCCACGCAACCAGGCAGTGAGCCAGGCCAGCAGGTCGGCGACCGGTTGGCCGAACACGTACATCATGGCCAGACCGACCAACAGGGTGCCCAGCACCGGCAGGATCAATACCGGCTTGAGTCCTTCCAGGTTGCGCGGCAGCTTGATGTAGCGGTTGAGCGCGGCCACGCCGTAGCCGGCGATGAAGCCGGCGATGATTCCGCCGAGAAAACCGGCATTGAGATTGGCCGCGACCAGCCCGCCGATCATGCCGGGCGCGATGCCGGGGCGATCGGCGATGGAGTAGGCGATGTAACCGGCCAGCGCGGGCACCATCAAGGTGAAGCCGGCCTTGGCGCCGATCTGAAACAGCGACCAGGCCAGCGTGCCCTGGTGCGCGTCGTCGCCGGCATAGATGCCGCCCAGCGCGAAGGCCAGCGCGATCAACAGGCCGCCGGCAGTGACGAACGGCAGCATGAACGACACGCCGGTCATCAGGTGCTTGTAGGCGCCAGTGCGACCGTTGCTTTTGTTGTCAGATGTGGTGCTGGCGCCTGCGACCGGGGCTGCGCCGCCCTGCACGCCGGCCTCGGCCAGCGCCTTCTGGATGAGTGCCGGGCCATCGTTGATTGCCGGCTTGGTGCCGCTCTTGAACAGCCGCTTGCCACCGAAACGGGCCAGGTCCACTTCGCGGTCGGCGGCGATGATGACGACGTCGGCCGCGCGGATTTCCTCGTCGGTCAATGCGTCCTGCGCGCCGACCGAGCCCTGCGTTTCCACGCGCATCTTATAGCCGAGCTTCTTTGCGGCCTGTTGCAGGCCTTCGGCGGCCATGAAGGTGTGCGCGATGCCGGTGGGGCAGGAGGTGATCGCAACGATGCGCTTGCCGCCTGCGCCGCCTGCGCCGGATGCGTCGGTCGCTGCCGATGCAGTGGTCGCGGTGGGCACGGCGAGCTGGCTGACGGCGGCGGCCGGGTCGTCCAGCACGGCGCCCAGGCTCAGCCGCAGCAGTTGTGCGTCGCCGAAGCGTGCGCTGTCGGCATCGGCGTCGCCGACGATCAGGACCTGCGCGGCACCGCTGGCCAGTTCAGTCGGGAGCGCACCGAGCACGCCCTGGTCGCTGCGGATTTCGATCGTCACGCTGCGCCCGGCGACGGTGGCCGCGCGGCGCAGCGCCTCGGCCGCCAGAACGGCTTCGGTACTGCGTTCGCCGGCGGCGATGACCACGATGGAAGAGGACATGGCAAAACTCCTGCTGTATTGCGGTCGCCGGTGTGGCCGGCGGGGGGAATTGGGGGCGTTACGCGTGCGGGTGGCGCGTGCCGGGACGACTGCGGTCGGAATAAGCCGCGGACACCTGCGTGCCGGTCGCCGCCTTGTGGAAGGCAGCGTTCACGACAGCGTCTCGATCACGACTTCGGTCGCAGCACGGCGCACGCCGTCGGCGCTGAGCCTGCGCGCGTCGCCGCTTTCCAGCCGACACATCGAAAACGCCGTGGCCAGCCGTGCGCACTGCTCAAGATCGGTGCTCGCATCCAGCAGCGCAGCGGCCAGGCCGGCCACCATCGCATCGCCTGCGCCAACGCTGCTGCCGTGCGCCAGGCGTGGCGGACGCGCGATCAGTCGCTGGTCGCGCTGCACAAACAACGCACCGTCGGTGCCCATCGAAATCACCACCAGCTGGATGCCGCGTGCCAGCAGTTCATGCGCAGCGGCGCTGAGTGCGGCGCGATCGGTGAGCGGGCGGCCGGTCCAGGCTTCCAGTTCGTGGCGATTCGGCTTGACTGCGTAAGGCAGCGCATCGCTTGCTGCGCTCAGTGCGGCCACCAGCGGTGCGCCGCTGGTATCGAGCAGCACGCGGGCACCGGCGGCGCCGGCCTGCGCCTGCAGCTGCGCCCAGCTGTCGTCGGGCAAGCCGGCCGGCAGGCTGCCGGACAACACCACCGGCAGGCCGGGGCGCAGCAGCGGCGCGAGTTGATCGGCAACGCTTTGCAGATGCGCGCTGGTCAGTTGCAGGCCGGGCAGGTTGATGTCGGTGGTGTCGTTGCTGCGCGCTTCCACCAGTTTGAGATTGGTGCGGGTTTCGCCGGCCACGCGCTGACAGTGGTCGACGATGCCGCGCTCGCGGAACAGCGCTTCGAACACGCCGGCATTGCCGCCGCCGAGCACGCCAAGTGCGGCCACATCGGTGCCCCAATCGGCCAGGCACGCAGCCACGTTGATGCCCTTGCCGCCGGCATCGTTACGCACGCTGCTGGCGCGATGCACTGCGCCGGGCTGCAGGCTGTCGAGCCGGATGGTCTGGTCGATCGCCGGATTCAGCGTGACGGTGAGGGCCTGCAAGCTCATGCCATGCCCTCGCGCTTGGCTTCCAAAGCGCGCACTTGCTCGGCGGTTTCGCAATTGAGCGCCTGCTCGGCCAGCTGCTGCAATTGGTCGAGCGAAGATGCCCGCAGGCGCGCCTTCACCGCGGGGATGTCGTTAGGCGTCATCGACAGTTCCTGCACGCCCAGGCCGGCCAGCAGGCTGGCGCCGAACGCATCGCCGGCCAGGCCGCCGCACACGCCGACCCAGCGCTCGTGCTTGCGCGCGCCTTCGATGGTGCTGCGGATCATGCGCAGCACCGCCGGATGCAGGCTGTCGGCTTCGGCGGCCAATTCCGGGTTCTGGCGGTCGATCGCCAGCACGTACTGGGTGAGGTCGTTGGTGCCGATCGAGAAGAAGTCCGCGTGCCGCGCCAGCACGTCGGCCTGCGCGGCGGCGGCCGGTACTTCGATCATGATGCCGATCGGAACCTCCGGTGCATCCAGCTCGGCGCGGATGCGTGCGCAGATTTCGCGCAAGGCGATCAGCTCCGGCACCGAGGTGATCATCGGGAACATGATCGACAGCCGCGCACCGTCCTTGGCTGCGCGGTATAGCGCCCGCAGCTGCGGCTCCAGCAGGTCGGGGCGACGCAGCAGCAGGCGCGCGCCACGCACGCCCAGGAACGGGTTTTCTTCGTGCGGCAATTCCAGGTGCGCCACCTGCTTGTCGCCGCCGATGTCCAGCGCACGCACGATCAACGGGCGGCCGTCCAAGGCCTGCGCCATGGCGCGATAAGTCGCGTACTGCTCGTCTTCGGTAGGCGTGCTGCCGCTTTCCAGGAACAGGAACTCGGTGCGCATCAGGCCGACGCCTTCGGCACCTTGGGTGAGTGCCATCGCCACCTGGTCGGGCAGGTTGACGTTGGCGCCGATGTCGATGTGGTGGCCGTCGGTGGTTTCGGCCGGCAAGGCGCGCTGCGCGGCTTCGCGCTCGCGGATGGCCTGTTGTTCGGCGATGTGGGTGCGTGCCGCGTCCAGATCTTGCGCGGACGGGTTGATGTACAGGCGCCCGCTGCTGCCGTCGATGATGGCGGTGGCGCCGTCTTCGATCTCCAGCAACTGGCCGCCGGCTGCGACCAGCGCCGGCAGGCCCAGGGTGCGCGACAGGATCGCGGTGTGCGAGGTCGGGCCGCCCTGCGCGGTGGCCAGGCCGAACACACGTGCGGTGTCCAGGTTGGCGGTGTCCGACGGCGACAGGTCGCTGGCCAGCAGGATGCAGGGCTGGTCGGGCAAATCAGTCAGGCCGGCGCCCGCTGCAGATGGGTCGAGCTGGGCCAGCACGCGGCGGCCGACATCGCGCAGGTCGGCCGCGCGGCCGGCCAGCACCGGGTTGCCCAGCGCGGCCAGGCCGGAGGCGATCTGTTCCACTGCCTGGTGCCAGGACCACGCCACGCCATGGCCTTCGACCATCAGCTGGCAGGTGCGGGTGATCAGGTCAGTGTCGTTGAGCAGCTCGGCCTGGGCCTTGAAGATGGCCGCGTCCGAGGCGCCAAGACGGCGCTGGGTGTCGTCCTGGATCGCCGCCAGCTGCTGGCGGGTGCGGGTCAGCGCATCGTGCAGCTGTGCGCCGCCATCGCCCAGGCCGACCGGCTGATCGGCCACCTCGGTCTGCGCCGCACGCAGGCGGTGCACGATGCCGATCGCCACGCCCGGGCTGGCGCCGATGCCGACGATGGCCGGCTGCGCCTGCGGCGGGATCCAGCCAACCACCGGTGCGGCGCGGCGTTGCGCGGCACGTTCGGCGTCGGCCTTCTCTTGTGCGGTCAGGCTGTCCATCACCGCGCGCAGGCGCTTGAGCAGCGCCGTCGCATCGTTGCCTTCGGCCGAGACGGTGATGCTGTCGCCGGCACGCAGGCCCAGCTGCAGCAGGCCGACCAGGCTCTTGGCATCGGCGGCCTGGTCGCCGGCACGCACCTGCGCACGGGCAGAGAAACCGCGCGCGGTTTCGGCCCAGCGCGTGGCCGGGCGCGCGTGCAGGCCGCTGGGGTAGGCGATGGTCCACTCGAAGCGTTCGTCCAGATCGGTGGCCGGCGCGGCGCTGGTGTCGGGCGCGCGGTCGCCGGTGAGCGCGGCCACGATCACGCCGGGGTCGTCGGTGGTGAACAGCGCTTCCAGCTGCGCCGGGTCCTGGATCAACCGGGTCAGCCGGCGCAGCAGGGTGATATGGGTGTCGGACTGGGCGGCGATGCCCACCACCAGCCGGGTGATCTGGCCGGGGTTCCATTCCACACCCTCGGGCAGCTGCAGCACCGCAATCCCGTCGCGGTGCACCAGGTGACGGTCTTCGCCCACCCCGTGCGGGATGGCCAGGCCATGGCCCAGGAAGGTATTCGCCAGGCCTTCGCGGCGTCGCATGCTGGCGTCGTAACCGGGTGCCACGCAGCCGGCGGCGACCAGCAGTTGCGCAGCCTGGGCGATGGCATCGTCCTTGTCGCGGGCGTGAGCACGCAGGCTGATGAGCTCGGGAGTGACGGGGGCTGGCGACGGAGAAGACAAGGCGGGCTCCGATGGGGGGGATCAGGCTGGGAAGTATAGTGGGAACGTTCCCACGATCCAGGTCAATGTGCAGTGCACAAAATCCTTGTAGTGCTTTCGGGTTAGCATCGGAACTGGCACCGCGCCTGGGTCAGGTGCGCAAATGGAGCGGGAACGGTCCCAGTGAGTATCAGCATCAATGACGTGGCCCGGGTGGCCGGTGTGTCCAAGTCCACGGTCTCGCGCGCGCTGGGCACCGGCCCGGTGAGCGAGGAGGTGCGTGCCAAGGTTGAGGCGGCCGTCCGTCAGACCGGTTACCGCCCCAATCTGATGGCGCGGCGATTGCGATCCCAGCAGTCCGGCATCCTCGGTGTGATCGTGGCCGATATCCGCAACCCGTACTTCACGTCCCTGATCCGTGCGGTGGAAGAGGTTGCTTACCGTGCCGGTATGCGCGTCACCCTGTGCAATACCGATGAAGATCCCGAGCGCGAGGCGCTGTATCTGGAGCTGATGCAGGAAGAGCGCATCACCGGGCTGATCTTCGCCCCGACCCGGGTGACGGTGGGGCGCATGCACGAACTGGCCCTGGATTACCCCACGGTGCTGGTGGACCGTGCCGGCCCCGGCAGCCGCTACGACAGCGTGGTACTGGATAACGCCGCGGCGATGGGCGAGTTGGTCAGGCACTTGCAGGCGCAGGGGTACCGACGCATCGGTGGGTTGTTCGGCAGCACCAGCACCACCGCGGCCGAGCGGCGCGACGGCTATCTGGCGGCGATGCGGATGCAAGGACTGACCCCGGACTACCGCGAAGTGGCGCCGACCGCCGAAGCGGCGATTGTCGAATTGGAACAGTGGCTGGCAAGCGACAGCCGTCCCGAAGCCATCGTCACCAGTAATAGCCTGCTGCTGATGGGCGCATTGAAAGCCGCGCGTACCGCCGGCCTGCGGCTGCCGCAGGACCTGGCCCTGGCCGGCTTCGACAACGAGCGCTGGACCGACCTGGTCGAACCGGGCATCACCGTGGTCGAACAGCCGGTCGAAGACATGGGCCGCGCCGCGATGTCGTTGCTGCTGGAACGCCTGAGCAACCCGCAGCTGCCGATCCGCCGCATGGTCATGACCGGGCGTTGCGTGGTGCGCGGTTCGACCGCTGCCCGTACACCCGATCAGACGTAGCGAGCGATACACCACCGAGCGATACACCACCGTAGGAGCGAACCCGGGCGCGACCGAGCCTTACCGCCAGCCCTGATCGCGATCGATCAAGCCTCATCGCGCCCAGGTGCGCTCCTACAGTGCAGTGCCAGGGCTGATCGCAACAATGCCAGTGCGGATCGCACTGCATGTGGGAGTAACGACCTGCGCATGACGAGCGCTGGCGTTTCCGAGCATCGCCATCTCGTAGGAGCGCACCTGGGCGCGACGGGCGTTACCGGTAGAGCGTTCGCGCCCGGGTGCGCTCCTACAGTGCAGTGCCAGGGCGGATCGCAACAATGCCAGTGCGGATCGCACTGCATGTGGGGGTAACGACCTGCGCGGCAGGTTGCTAGTGCGGGTGCCTGCCGTGTGCTGCCCCATGCCGAGTACAGCACAACAAAAAAGCCCCGGCATTGCCGGGGCTTTTCGTCTTGCAATCAACCGATCGATCAACGATCCGGACGGTGCGTGCCGGAGTCGTTCTGTGCGACCAGATACTCCTTGGACTGTTCGTCCAGCTTGTCGCCCAGCATGCGGCGCACCACCACGAAGAACAGCGGGATGAAGATCACGCCGAGCACGGTGGCGAATACCATGCCGCCGATCACGCCGGTACCGATGGAGTGACGCGAGTTGGCGCCGGCACCGGTGGAGATCGCCAGCGGCAACACACCCAGGATGAAGGCGAACGAGGTCATCAGGATCGGGCGGAAACGCAGATGCGCCGCTTCCAGGGTCGCCTCGCGCAGGGTCTTGCCCGCCGCGCGCTGCTCCACCGCAAATTCCACGATCAGGATCGCGTTCTTTGCCGCCAGACCAATCACCGTGATC
Source organism: Xanthomonas sp. AC360 (assembly GCF_979258225.1). Classification (NCBI taxonomy): domain Bacteria; kingdom Pseudomonadati; phylum Pseudomonadota; class Gammaproteobacteria; order Lysobacterales; family Lysobacteraceae; genus Xanthomonas; species Xanthomonas sp. AC360. Next base: position 4,349,229 of record NZ_OZ409846.1, on the reverse strand, counting down.
ATGCCGATCTTGAAGTACAGATCGTTCGGCAGACCGCGCAGCATCGAGAACACGATTGCACCCAGCACGCCGATCGGCACCACCATCAGCACCGCCACCGGAATCGACCAGCTCTCGTAGAGTGCGGCCAGGCACAGGAACACCACCACCACCGACAACGCCAGCAGCAGCGTCGCCGCGTTACCGGCAATGATTTCCTGGTACGACATGCCGCTCCAGTCGAAACCGAAGCCCGGCGGCAGATCGTTGTTGACGATCTCTTCCATCGCCGTCATCGCCTGACCGGAGCTACCGCCCGGGGCAGGGTTACCGACGATGTTCACCGCCGAATAGCCGTTGTAGCGATTCAGCGCCGGCGAGGCGTACGTCCATTCGGCCTTGACCACGTTGCTCAGCGGAATCATGCCGGGCTGGCCATCGGCACCCACCGCTGTCGTGCTCGGGCTGAAGAAGTTGCGCAGCGACTCGGGGCCGGTACGGAACTGATCGTCGGCACGGATGTTGACGCGCTTGATGCGGCCTTCGGAGAAATAGTCGTTGACGTACACCGGTGCCAGCATCAGCTGGATCGAGCTGTAGATGTCGCTGACTTCCAGGCCCATCGACTGCGCCTGCACGCGGTCCACATGCAACTGCAACTGCGGCGAATTTTCCAGGCCGTTCGGGCGCACGCCCACCATGGTGTCGGCCTTTTGCGCCGCCTTGCCCAGCACGATATTGCGCGCCTGGGTCAAGGCTTCCTGGCCTGCGCCGGAGCGATCTTGCAGCCACATGTCGAAGCCGCCGAACTGACCAAGGCCCTGCACGGTCGGCAGGTTGACCACGAAGATCTGCGCGCCCTTGATGCCGTAGAAGGCACCGTTGAGTTGCTGGATCAACTGCTCGGCAGTGACGTCACGCTCGTCCCACGGCTTGAGCCGGATGAAGCCCATGCCGACGTTTTCGCCTGAGCCCAGGAAGCTGAAGCCGGCAATCTGCAGCATGCCTTCCACGGCAGGCTGCTTTTCCAGCACCGCACGCATTTGCGCAAACGCTTCGTTGGTGCGGATCTTGGTGGCGCCCGGCGGCAACTGAACGATAGCCACCGCAAAGCCCTGGTCTTCTTCCGGCAGGAAGCTGCCCGGCATGCGGGTGAACAGAAAGCCGCACAGCACCACCAGCACCACGAACACGATCATCCACGGCGGCGAGCGCTTCAGCGTGTGACCCACCACGCCGACATAGCGATGCGCCAGCTTGTCGTAGTACTTGTCGAAGGTGCGGTAGACCCAGTTCTTCTTGTCCGAATGGGTGGGCTTGAGGAAGCTGGCGCACAACGCCGGCGTAAAGGTCAGCGCCAGGAAAGCGGAGAAACCCATCGACATGGCGATGGTCAGCGCGAACTGCTTGTAGATCGCACCGGAGGCGCCGGGCTGCAGCGAGGAGGGGATGAACACCGCCGCCAGCACCACGGTGATGGCCACCACCGCGCCGGTGATCTGGGTCATCGCCTTCTGCGTGGCCGCCTTCGGCTCCAGATGCTCCTCGCTCATGATGCGTTCGACGTTCTCGATCACCACGATCGCATCGTCCACCACGATGCCGATCGCCAGCACCATCGCAAACAGAGTGAGCTGGTTGATGGTGAAGCCGATGGCGTACATGCCGAAGAAGGTGCCCAGCAGCGCCACCGGAATCACCAGGGTCGGGATGACCGTGGCGCGGAAGTTCTGCAGGAACAGCAGCATCACCAGGAACACCAGCACGATGGCTTCCACCAGCGTGTGCACCACTTCCTCGATGGAGATGCGCACAAAGGTGGTCGACTCGTACGGCGCAAACCAGGTCACGCCCTGCGGGAAGGTGGGCTGCAGTTCGTCTAGCTTGGCACCGACCGCTTCGGACACGTTCAGTGCGTTGGCGCCCGGCAGCAACTGGATACCGAAGGCACCGGTGGGCTTGCCGTTGTACTGGGTATCGAAGCCGTAGTTGCTTGGCCCCACGGTGACCCGCGCGACATCCTTCAGGCGCACCGTTGCACCGTTGTTGTCGGTGCGCAGGATGATGTTCTCGAACTCTTCCGGCGAGCTGAAACGCCCTTCCGCCGACACCGTGGCAGTGAAGCTGATGCCTTGCGGCGTGGGGTCGGCACCGACCGAACCGGCCGCGAACTGCACGTTCTGGTTACGTACCGCGGTCAGCACCTGGGTGGCCGACAGGTTGTAACCCTGCAGCTTCTCCGGGTTCAACCAGATGTTCATCGCGTACTCGGCGCCAAACTGGTTGGTGCTGCCGACGCCGGGAACGCGCGAAATCTGCTCAAGCACGCGCGAGCCGACAATGTCGTTAAGCGCATCGCGGTTGATCGACGGATTGTCCGACCGCAGTGCCGCCACCATCAGGAAGCCGGCGTTGGCCTTGGCCACCACCACACCCTGCTGGGTGACTTCGGACGGCAGGCGCGGCGTGGCCAACGACACCTTGTTCTGCACCTGCACCTGCGCGATATCCGCGTCGGTGCCGGTTTCGAAGGTCAGGGTGATGGTCACGCGGCCGTTGGAGGCCGACGAGGAGTTGAAGTACAGCAGGTGGTCGATACCGGTGAGCTGCTGCTCGATGACCTGCGTCACCGCTTTTTCGGCGGTATCGGCGCTGGCACCGGGGAAGTTGGCGGTGACGGTGACCTGCGGCGGGGCGATCGTGGGGTACGACTCGATACCCAGATTCAGGATCGAGATCACGCCCGCAAGCGAGATCAGGATCGCCACCACCCAGGCAAAGATCGGGTGTTCGATAAAAAACTTAGGCATGTCCGGGTTCCGTCACTGCTGCTTGGACTGGGAGTCGGCCGGTTGCGCGGCCGCATCCTGCTTGGGCTGTTCCTGCGCTGCCGGTGCCGCGGCATCGGCTGCGTTTGCAGCCGGTGCGGCCTTCGCATCGTCAGCCTGGCCTGCGGCCGGAGCCGCGCCAGGTGCACCGGGCTGACCCGGCTGGCCACCGGCGGCCGGCTTGTTCGGATCCCACGGCACGCCCTTGGCCGGCTGACCTTCCTTGGCCTTCTGCACGCCATCGACAATGATCTGGTCGCCCGGGGTCATGCCGCCGGTCACGATCCACTGGCCCTTTTGCTGGCCGTCGACAGTGAGGTTCTTGCGCACCACCTTGCCGTCCTTGCCCAGCACCAATGCATAGGCGCCCATCGCATCGCGCTGCAGCGCCTGCTGCGGCAGCAGGTAGGCGTTTTTGCGCTCACCCAGGCTGGCCTTGAAGGTGACGAATGCGCCCGGCAGCAGCGCCAGTTCCGGGTTGGGCAGGGTCGCGCGCAGCGACACCGCACCGGTGCTCGGGTCCACCGTCACTGCCGACACGTCCAGCGTGCCGGGGTGCGGGTACAGGGTGCCGTTGCCCAGCTCCACGTTGATGGTGGACTTGCCGTCGCCGCTGAGCTGCACGTTGCCGCTGCTCTGCGCCTGGCGTAGTGCGGCGAGTTCTTCGCTGCTCATCGCAAAGTTCACGTACAGCGGGTCGATCTGGTCGACCGTGGTCAGCAGGGTGGCTTCACCCGAGCCGACCAGTGCGCCTTCGGTGACCCGCTGAATGCCGGCACGGCCGGTGATCGGCGAGGTGACGCTGGCGAAGCTGAGCTGGATGCGAGCGGACTCGACCAGGCCACGCGCCTGCTGCACGTTGGCGCCGGAGGAGCGCTCGGTGGCTTCGGCGTTGTCGATGTCGGCGCGCGAGACGTATTGCTGCGGCGCCAGGCTACGCGCGCGCTTGGCGGCGACCTGGGCGTTGGCGTAGGTCGCCTGCGCGGCGGCCAGCTGGCCCTGCGCCTGCAACAGCGTGGCACGCAGCGGCATCGGATCGATCTCGAACAGCGGCTGGCCTTCCTTGACGTCAGTGCCTTCGGTGTACAAGCGCTTGAGCAGCACGCCGTCCACGCGGGCGCGCACGTCGGCCGAGCGGAACGCCGACAGGCGACCCACCAGGTCGCGCTCCAGCGGCAGCGTCTGCGGCTTCATTTCCAGCACCGACACTTCCGGCGGCGGCGGCGCCTGCTGTTGTTCGGGCTTGCTGCAGGCAGCGAGCGCCACGGTGATGGCCAAGGCCAGGCCGAAGGTGCGGAGCGGGGCAATCATCAGGAGGAACTCCGTTAGGGTCTTGAAGTGAGAAGAGCAAGCGGGGCCAGCGCAGGCGCGGCGTTGGCCGCGGCAAACGCCCGCAAAAAGGTATCGACGGCGAACTGCGCCCACTGCTGCCTGGCGGCAAGGCCGTCGCGATGGGGAACCTGAAACCGTTGGCGATCGAAATCCAGCCCGACGATCATGCTGAGCAGCAGCTCGGCCATGAAGTGCGGATCGTCATGGCGCAGCTGGCCGGCGGCCATCGCTTGCTCGAAGCGATGCGCCAGGCGTTGCTGCATACCGACGACGCCCTCCTGGAAGATCTGCTGGGATTGATCGGGGAACCGGTGCGACTCGGCTTCCACCAAACGACAGGTCTGTAACACATCCGGGCTGTTCAGACGGTCAAGATGGGCCAGCGCGAAGGCCAGCAGATCTTCGCGCAGATCGCCGGACACCGCGTCCAGCGGTACCGTGGCCAGGTGCACGTGGTCCTGCAGGACATCGCGCAGCAGATTCTCTTTACAACCGTAATAGCTGTAGAGCGTTTGCTTGGAACAGCCGGCGCGCTCGGCCACCGCGTCCATGCTCAGCCGCATGCCGCGCTCGGCAAGCAACGTATGCACGGCAGCATGGATGCGGCGATCGCAGTCCGAACGCCGGGCAGCACGGGGGGAACGAGGAGTCATGGCGGTAGACTATACCGTCCAGTTTAGTTTTTAAACAGCCTTGACGATCGCAGTTTGGTCTGCGCAACGCCTTGTGTGCCAAGCATTCGACCGGACTTTGCCGGATCTGGCGATCCGGCGACCCTGCGGCCGGCCAGGGGCGGGGAAACTACAGAGCCATACGGCTTTTGCGCCACTGCCGCGCCTGCTACGTGCCGTGCATTTGCGCTATGCAGCAAGGCGTTGTCACGGCGCATCGGTACAATTCAGGTTTTCCACCGAGCATCCCAGCTCTCTCATGACAGCCAAGAAAGCCGCTTCGAAATCGTCCACGACGTCGGTCAAACCGGTCGCCGAACGTGCCGTCCCCGTGCTTGCCACCGAACCGCAGGCGGTCACCCTCGAGCCGGTGTTTGCCGCGTTGCGCAAGCGCTACCCGGCGGCCCGACAGTCCGAGGTCCAGTTGTTCGCGGCCGATTTCTATCGGCGCATGGAAGAGGACGAGTTTCCGAATCATCCGCCCGAGCAGTGGGCAGCGCTGGCGGCCGACATGCTGGAATTTGCGCGCGTGCGCAAAGCCGGCACGGTCAATGTGCGGGTGTTCAACCCGGCCCTGAAGAGTCACGGTTACGAGTCGCCGCATACGCTGCTGCAGATCGTCAACGACGACATGCCGTTCCTGGTGGACTCGGTCAGCATGACCTTGTCAGACCTGGGCATCGGCGTGCATGTGCTCGGCCACCCGGTGCTGCGCATCGCGCGCGACAAGGCCGGCAAGCTGACCGCGGTGGGCGAGGGCAAGAGCGAATCGCTGATGGTGCTGGAGATCGACCGCCAGCCGGCCGATGAGATGGCCAAGGTGGAAGCGGCGGTGCGCAAGGTGCTGGGCGAAGTGCGCGCCATCGTGCATGACTGGGCCTCGATGCGCGAAAAGATGGTGATGCTGGCCGACGATCTGGCCACCCGCCGCCTGCCGATCGACGACATCAGCCGCCACGAAGCACAGGAGTTCCTGCGCTGGGCCGCTGCCGACCATTTCACCTTCTTCGGCTACCGCGAATACCGCGTGGAGAAGCAGGGTGGCCAGGACGTGCTGGCACCGGTGGAGGAAACCGGCCTGGGTCTGATGCGCGGCCACGACACCTCGCCGGCGCGCCCGGTGACCACGCTGGCGGCGCATGGCTTGAATGCGTCGTCCAAGCGCAAGGACGCGTTGATCCTGACCAAGACCAATGCACGTTCGCGCGTGCATCGCGTTGGCTACATGGATTACATCGGCATCCTGGAATTCGATGGCAAGGGCCGTATCGTCGGCGAGCAGCGCTTCCTGGGCCTGTTTACCTCCAGCGCCTACAACCGCCGTCCGTGGGAAATTCCGCTGGTGCGTCAGCGCCACGAATACGTGATGAGCAAGTCGGGGCTGACCCCGAGCAGCCATAGCGGCAAGGCGTTGCGGCATATCCTTGAGACGCTGCCGCGCGAAGAGTTGTTCCAGTCCAACGAAGAAGAGCTGTACCGCACCGCGATCGGCATCCTGGGCCTGCAGGAGCGCGTGCGCAGCCGCATGTTCCTGCGCCGCGACAAGTACAGCCGCTTCATTTCTGCGCTGGTGTACATCCCGCGCGAGCGCTTCAACACCGATGTGCGGTTGCGCATCGAAGGGCTGCTGAAAGACGCGTTGCACGGCGAATACATCGATTCGTCGGTGGTTCTGGGCGAGTCGCCGCTGGCGCAGCTGCATCTGATCGTGCGGCCCAAGAGCGGCGAAGCGCTGGAGTTCAACACCACCGAACTCGAATCGCGCCTGGCGCATCTGCTGCGCAACTGGCGCGATGCCCTGCGCGAAGCACTGGTGGCGCGTCACGGCGAGGCCAATGGCCTGCGCATGGCGGCCAACTTTGGCCGCGCGCTGCCGGCCGGCTACATCGAAGAGTCGTCGATCGAATCGGCGGTCTCCGACGTCGAACATCTGGCAACCCTGGATGGCCCGGACGATCTGCATCTGAGCCTGCAGGAAATCCGTCGCGACGACGGCGTGCGGCTGGATGCCGGCGAAGGCCTGCGTTTGAAGTTGTACCGTCAGCTCGACGACATCCCGTTGTCGGATGCGATGCCGATGATGGAAAACATGGGCCTGCGCGTGATCTCCGAGCGCCCGTATCGGCTGCAGGTGGGCGAGACGCCGGTCTATATCCAGGATTTCGAAGTCGAATCGACCGCGGGCAAGATCGACGCCGCCCATGCCGATGCCGGCTTCGGCGAAGCCTTCGAGCGTATCTGGAATGGCGATGCTGAAAACGACGGCTTCAACCGTCTGATCCTGGCCGCCGGTCTGCACTGGCGCCAGGTCGCGTTGCTGCGTGGTTACTGCAAGTATCTGCTGCAGACCGCGGTGCCGTTCTCGCAGGCTTACGTCGAAGCCACGTTCACCCGCTATCCGTTGCTGGCACGGCTGTTGGTGGAACTGTTCGAAGCGCGCTTCGACCCGTCCACCGGCAGCGAAACCAAGGCGCAGATCTTTGCCGGCCAGGAACGTCTGCGCGAAGAATTGTTCGCGCTGGCAGGTAGCGACGAGGCCACGCTCAAGGCCCTGGAACCGGTACTCGCCGCACGCGGCGGCGACCGCACTGCGCAGCAGGAGGCCACCCGCGCCACCTTGCTCAAGCTGATGGACCGTGTGTCCAGCCTGGACGAAGACCGCATCCTGCGCAGCTTCATCGATGTGATCGATGCCACGCTGCGCACCAACTACTACCAGACCGACAAGCACGGCAAGTACGGCCATTGCATCAGCTTCAAGCTGGATTCGGCGATCGTGCCGGACCTGCCCAAGCCGCGTCCGTATCGCGAAATCTTCGTCTACGGCCCGCGCGTGGAAGGCGTGCATCTGCGCTTTGGCGCAGTGGCGCGTGGCGGCTTGCGCTGGTCGGACCGTCGCGAGGATTTCCGCACCGAAGTGCTGGGTCTGGTCAAGGCGCAGATGGTCAAGAACACCGTCATCGTGCCGGTCGGCGCCAAGGGCGGTTTCTACGTCAAGCGCTCGCCGGTGGGCGGCGATCGTGATGCGATCCAGGCCGAAGGCATCGCCTGCTACAAGCTGTTCATCCAGGGCCTGCTCGACATCACCGACAACATCGTCGGTGGCAAGATCGTGCCGCCGCCGCAGGTGGTGCGCCACGATCAGGACGACCCGTATCTGGTGGTCGCCGCCGACAAGGGCACGGCGACGTTCTCCGACATCGCCAATGGCCTGGCGCTGGATCACGGCTTCTGGCTGGGCGATGCGTTCGCCTCTGGTGGTTCGGTCGGTTACGACCACAAGGGCATGGGCATCACCGCGCGTGGCGCGTGGGAGTCGGTCAAGCGCCACTTCCGTGCGATGGGCCGCGATTGCCAGAGCCAGGATTTCAGCGTTGCCGGCATCGGCGACATGTCCGGCGACGTGTTCGGCAACGGCATGCTGCTCTCAACGCATATCCGTCTGCTGGCCGCGTTCGATCACCGGCATATCTTCCTCGACCCGTCGCCGGATGCGGCTGCCTCGTTCGCCGAACGCGAGCGCCTGTTCAAGCTGCCGCGTTCCAGCTGGGCCGATTACGACGCCAAGCTGATCAGCGCCGGCGGCGGTATTTATCCGCGCACGTTGAAGTCGATCGACATCAGCGCGCCGGTGCGTGAGGCGCTGGGGCTTGAGGCCAACGTCAAGCAGCTCTCGCCCAACGCGCTGATGAACGCCATCCTCAAGGCGCCGGTGGACCTGTTCTGGAACGGCGGTATCGGCACCTACGTCAAGGCCTCCAGCGAATCGCATGCCGATGTGGGCGATCGCGCCAACAACGGTCTGCGCGTCAATGGCGGCGAGCTGCGCTGCAAGGTGGTGGGCGAGGGCGGCAATCTGGGCCTGACCCAGCTGGGCCGCATCGAAGCGGCGCAGACCGGCGTGTTGCTCAACACCGACTTCATCGACAACTCGGCCGGCGTGGACACCTCCGATCACGAGGTGAACATCAAGATCCTGCTCAACGACATGGTGCAGGCCAAGAAGCTCACCTACGACGCACGCAACAAGCTGTTGGCGTCGATGACCGACGAAGTGGCCGACCTGGTGCTGTGGGACAACTATCGCCAGAACCAGGCGATCAGCTTGATGGAGCGCATGAGCGTCAAGCGCTTGGGCTCCAAGCAGCACTTCATTCGCACGCTGGAATTGCAGGGTCTGCTCGATCGCCAGATCGAATTCCTGCCGTCCGATGCAGAACTGTCGGCACGCAAGGCGCGCGGTCAAGGCTTGTCGCGGCCGGAACTGTCGGTGCTGCTGTCGTACTCCAAGCTGGTGGCGTTCCAGCAGCTGCTGGAATCGGATATTCCGGAAGACCCGTATCTGTCCAAGGAATTGCAGCGCTACTTCCCGCAGCCGCTGCAGAAGAAGTACGCCGATGCGATGGAGCGCCATCGCCTCAAGCGCGAAATCATCGCCACCGCGGTCACCAACACCACCATCAACCGCATGGGCGCGACCTTCCTGATGCGCATGCAGGAAGACACCGGCCGCAGCATTGGCGAGGTCGCCAAGGCCTATACCATCAGCCGCGAAACGCTGGACGCGCGCGCGCTGTGGACGCAGATCGATGCGCTGGACGGCAAGGTGCCCGAGTCGGTGCAGATCGATGCACTGGAAGTGATTTGGCGCCTGCAACGCTCGTTCGTGCGTTGGCTGCTGCTGCGTCCGGGCCAGATGCCGGGCATCACCGCAGCGGTGGAGCGTTACCACGGCCCGTTCAACGATATCCGTGTGGCCTCGGGCGTGTTGTCCGACACCCAGCGACCGCTGTACGAAGCCAGCGTGCAGGAATGGCAGGACAAGGGCCTGCCGCCGGCACTGGCACAGCAGCTGTCCGAGTTGCGCTATCTGGAACCGGCGTTCGACATCATCGAAACCGCGCGCACCCGCAAGCTCAAGCCGGTGGAAGTGTCCAAGGTGCATTTCCGTTTGGGCGATGCGCTGCGGCTGCCGTGGTTGTTCGAGCAGATCGACGCGCTGGAGGTCAACGGCCGCTGGCATGCGGTGGCACGTGGCGTGCTGCGCGACGAACTGGCCGCGCATCAGCGTGCGTTGGTGGGTCAGGTGCTGACCATGCCCGGCAGCAGTGCCGAGGACAAGGTGGCCAACTGGCTGGCACGCGACGATTCCAGCCTGCGCTTCACCCTGGCGATGTTGAGCGATGTGGCCGAGCAGAAGACGCTGGACTATCCGACCGTGTCGGTGGCCGTGCAGCGATTGGGGCAGTTGGCGGCGCACGGGCTGTAATTAGCGTGCGCGGCATGACGGCAGAGCGATTGCTCCGCCGTCATGCCGCCTGTCATCAGTGGATGAGCTGGTGTTGCCAATGAATAACGCAGAAGGCCGCCCCAGGGCGGCCTTCTGCGTTATTGGATGCGTGCTGATGACATAGTGAATCGGTGAGCGCGTGTGCAGGCACAACACAACACCGCAGGCCCGCACCGATCGCCATGCGAGCCCTGCGGGCAGCAGTGCAGCTCAGCTCGTCAGGTCGTCGGCTGATAGCGCTCTGCGGCGTTCGCCTGCCGGATGTCCGACAGCAAACCCTGGCGCGCGCCATCCAGTGCGTCCCAGCGTTCGGCCACGTGCAGCGGCGGAATGGTGACCAGTTCGCGGCGATCGAAGCCGACCAGCGCGGCATCGACCAGTTCGTTAACGTCCATCAAGTCGCTCAGCGTGTTGATGTCGATACCGGCGCGTTCCCAGATCTCGGTGCGCGTGCCGGCCGGCAAGACGGCCTGCACATACACGCCCTTGGCGCCAAGCTCCACGTGCAGGCCCTGCGACAGGAACAGCACGAAGGCCTTGGTGGCGCCATAGACGCTCATGCCGAATTCGGGCGCAAACCCCACGACCGATCCAATGTTGACGATCGCACCGCTGCCGGACTGCGCAAAGCGCGGCGCAACGGCGGCGGACAGGCGCGTCAACGCGGTGACATTGAGCGCAATCAGGCGGTCGATCGCCTTGGCGTCTTGCTGCATGATGCCGCCCGATTGCGCCATGCCGGCGTTGTTGACCAGGATGCCGATCTGCGCGTCGTCGCGCAGGCGGGTTTCCACAGTGCTCAGGTCGGTTGGCTGGGTCAGGTCAGCCTGCAGCACATCGACGCTGACGCGATGGGTGTCGCACAGGTGCGCGGCCAGGGCGTCCAGGAGTTCCTTGTCGCGTGCGACCAGCACCAGGTTGTGGCCGCGTTGGGCGAAGCGCTCGGCGTAGACAGCACCGATACCGGTGGAGGCGCCAGTGATGAGGACAGCGGGAAGTGCGGTCATGGAAATTCCTTGAGTGAGAGAGGTGGAAAGGCGCACGACGTGGCCGCAAGCGCCCCGGGCGCCGGCCGACGCCTGCACGGTGACGCGTCACCGTGACCATCGCGATGCGACTGGTTGGCGTCAGGTTGCCCAGGGCAGAGGGGGCGGGCAGCGACGCGTGGGCATTGAGGGTGCTCAGAAAGACGGCGGATGCAAAGATTACGAATAAAATCTAAGGTGTCAATACTTTGATGACGCGCAACATCAAAGTATGCTGTCGCTGTCCCCATTCTCCCCACGGAGCGTCGCAACGATGAAAGTGACCAAAGCACAGGCACAGGCGAACCGGGCGCATGTCGTCGAAACCGCCTCGGTGCTGTTTCGCGAGCACGGTTACGCAGGGATCGGTATTGCCGATCTGATGGCCGCTGCAGGGTTCACCCACGGTGGTTTCTACAAGCAGTTCGGCTCCAAGGCAGATTTGATGGCCGAATCGGCAGCCTGCGGCTTGGCCAACATCGCGGCTCAGTCCGAGCGCGTGGACAAGACCGATTTCGTGAACTTCTATCTGTCGCGCGGACATCGCGACAGCCCTGCCACCGGTTGCACGATGGCTGCGCTGGGCGCCGAAGCCGCGCGTCAGCCGGGACAAGTGCGCGAAGCGTTTGCGGCCGGGGTCGAAAACCTGTTGGCCGCGCTCGACCGCAGCGGGGCCGCGCCCGGTACCGCCGAGGCAGCGGACGAGCGTGCCAACACGCTGAACATGCTGGCGCACGCCATCGGTGCCATCGTGCTGTCGCGGTCGTGTCCCAACGATTCGCCACTGGCCGACGAAGTCATTGCGGTATGTCGTGACCAGATTCTGTCGTCGTTGCAACCCTCCAACTGACCGAGAGAAGTGCAGCTGCGGCCGGCGTGGTCGAGGGATTGGCGGTAGCGCCGCGTGCCAAGAACGGCTAACAAACCGTAGCGAACAGTTGTCAGGTGGATGGCGCGCTCAGAACCGGAATGTACGCGTGGTGCATGCCGTACCGAGCACCAGCCGCGCCCACCTGGAGGTGAGCACAGTCGTTTTGTTAGCTGCTTTTAGCGAAATGTTTTAGCGAAATGCGCTTTTACCGCCACACCAGCTCACGCGCTGGCCACTCCTTGCAGGAGTGCCATGTGCTTGGCGCGACGCCGGTCACCCCGCTGTACGACGAGCCGCTGAAGCGACAGGCCCATCGAGCAAACGTTTCAGGCGATCAGCGCCGTCCACGTCAGCCCGACTCAAGCGACTTCGTTGCCGCAGCGGAAAGCGTCTTGTGCCGCAAGGTGGCACAGAATCACCGGAGATCCCGCACCGCACCGCACCGCCATCGCAGTCCAGTAGCGGCGTGATCGTCAACTGGCCGCTGCGCTGTCATTGACTGCGTCATTGACTGCAATCAGGGACGCGCTCACCCGCGGCCTCAATCCATCCCATCAGGAGAAGACAATGACCTTCAATGCATTGCTCGCCACGCAAACCAGCGAGACGGTGACCACCGAACTCGTGCAGTTCAACGAAGACGACCTCATGCCGGGCGAGGTGACGATTGCCGTCGACTACTCGACCGTCAACTACAAGGATGCGTTGGCGGTCACCGGACGCGGCCCGATCATTCGCCGTTTTCCGCTGATTCCCGGCATCGATCTTGCCGGTGTGGTCGAAGCGTCCAGCGATCCCGGTATTGCGGTGGGAGACCGCGTGCTGGCCAATGGCTGGGGCCTGAGTCAGACCCATCATGGCGGCTACGCGCAGAAGGCGCGGGTGCCTGGCGACTGGTTGATCAAGATTCCGGCGGCATTTTCCACGCACGATGCAATGGCGATCGGTACGGCCGGCTACACCGCCATGCTGGCGGTGATGGCACTGGAGCACGGCGCGCTGACCCCCGAACGCGGCGACATCCTGGTCACCGGCGCAAATGGCGGCGCCGGCTCGGTGGCCATCGCCTTGCTGGCAGGTCTGGGGTATCGCGTGGTCGCCTCCACCGGCCGGCTGGAGCAGGCCGCGTATCTGCACAGCCTGGGCGCTGCCGAGGTCATCGACCGCAGCACTCTGTCCGAACCCGGCGCGCCGATCAGCAAGGAGCGCTGGGCAGGCGTGGTGGATGGGGTGGGCAGCCACACGCTGGCAAACGCGCTTGCGCAGACGCAGTATCGCGGCGTGGTGACCTCGTTCGGCATGGCGCAGGGCGTTCAATTGCCGGCCTCGGTGCTGCCCTTCATTTTGCGCAACGTCACGTTGGCCGGTATCGATTCGGTCAACGCGCCGCAGGCGGTACGCCTGCAGGCGTGGTCGCGTCTGGCGCACGATCTGGAGTTGGGCAAGCTGGCATTGACCACGACGACAGTCGGGCTGGCGGAGGTGCCGCAGATTGCCGCCCAGCTGCTGGATGGCAAGGTGCAGGGACGTACTGTCGTGGATGTAAACGCATGAGTGCGCCCACTGCATCGCGGGCATTCCGCTACCTGGCCACGCTGTCGGCCCTATTGTTTTTCGCGCTGGGCGCTGTCTGGTTGCTGGCGCCTGCGACCATGCTGGCCAACTGGGGCGTCGCCTTCGACAGCAACGCTTTAGGCGTTGTCGGTCGCCGCGCCGCGCCGATGTATGCGGCCATCGGCGTGATGCTGTTGCTGGTACGCGCGGCACCGCCATCGCCGGGGCGCCGCGCGGTGATTGCCGGCTTTGCCACCGCGTGCCTATCGTTGGCAGTGTTGGGCGTGTCGGAATGGGCTGCCGGGCATGTCAACGCCGGTATTTTCCCGGCGGTCGCCATCGAAATCGGGCTTCCGCTGGCGTTTCTGTTGGTCACGCGTGCAGAGGCGACGCAGCGACGCGCTAACCGCGCGCGTTGATCGATGCATGACGGCAGCCTGTTGCGTGCCGTCATGCAACTGAAAGGCTTGGACACGCGGCAAGAGGGCCAACACACTTTCTCGGCCCGGTGCTCCACCGGAATGGCGCGCTCAATAGCCACATTGGACAGCGCCGGCAGGACCAAGGCGACGGTGACCCGCACTGCATGGGCGCTGATGGTGAAGTGCAGGGGATCCAGCAGTTCAGCGCCTTTGACAAGCCCCAGACCAGCAACGTGGACCCAACACAGGCGCAAGGCTTGTCGATGCAGCAATACGCGGAAAAGATGAAAGTGAACCTTTCATCCCATCGGGTCAGCCACGGGCTGGGAGCCGAGCGCAGCGCCGAGCAGCAACAGGGGATATGCTTCCGTTTCGATCATGATCCAGCTTGGATTACAGCCCTATGCGTATCACTGCAGCCGCCAGTTCGCTTGTCGTGTTACTGACCATGGCGCCTACCGTCTCGGTCTCTGCGGCGGAAACTGACATATTCGGCATCAAATTAGGGGCGCCATTAACGCTGCCCGTTTGCCAACTCTCCTTACCCGCTCCAGCTGCCCGCCGCAGCAGCACAGGATTAGGGAGTAGGGCGTTCAACAAGCTGACGGCCCCGCCGCCGGAGCCGCTGAAGGCCACTCCACCGGCAACAGGGTTGTGCGTCGCGCCCGGCACGACAAACATGGCCGTGGGCAATACCGAGTTCGGGCCAGGCGAATACGCTTACCTGGTCTTCGCCACGGCTGAGTTCCCGGCGTGGGTCGCGCCCATCGGCATGTCGATCGGCGCGGGCGCAGGTGACGCTTTTCTCTGGAAGGTGCGGGCGGCCTGGTTTTACTGCAGAACGGGCGTGTGATCGCCTTGCGCTTCAACACCACGGGGTTCGAGGCGCAGCCGCGCGTGATGGAGCTGCTCAAGCGCAAGTTCGGTTCGCCCGATTCGCAGAAAGCCGTGACCTGGAACAACGATCTGGGTGGCAGCCGCGAATCGATTTCCGCGCAATGGCGCACGCCCGATTTCTTTGCGGATTATTCTTCGGTCGTGCAAACGCAGGCCATGCAAGCACAGGCCATGCAAGCACAGGCCATGCAAGCACAGGCCATGCAAGCACAGGCCATGCAAGCACAAGGGCTGTCGGGCGGGATCGGGTTCCTCAACATCGGCAATGATCTGGGCCAGCAAGTGCTTCAACCCGCTAGCAAGGAAGCGGAATTCTAGAGAACTGACGACGTTCTCGCGGTGCCTAGAGCGTTTTATGGACGTTGGAGCAGGCTGGCGGCATTCCCCAGCATCAGAATGCTGAAGACCACGAAGTGGAGCCCTGCCAATGTTTCAGGTAAGCGCTTCTAGTCCTGGGCCAACCGCCTGAAGTGGTTGACCCAGCGGAAGCTGCGCTCGACCACCTAGCGACGTGACAGAAGCACGACACCTTTCTTCGCTTCCTGCAACGTCACCACATGCAGTTCGATGCCCTTTTCGAGCGCAGCAGCAGGATCTTTGCCCGAATGCCTTTGGTCGACAAAGGCCAGTTTCACGGGCTCGCCGTTCACATGCTGGATCTCTTGTGCCACAGCGCCAACTTGGGCGCGTTGCGCGCCCGCCGTTTAAGCAACAGGGGTTTCAGCCGCGCGAAGCCCGATGTCCGCTCATTTCCTGCCCGGCGTTCTTGTCGAAGCGCACATGCCACCAGGTGGCGCTGAGCGAAATAAGGCTGACCACACAGAACGCCAGCGAAAAATCGCGTTGCGCCGGTTGGGTGTGATCGCCGGCCAGCATCGCCAGTTTGAGAATCATCGCGCCGGCGCAGACACCCACCGACAGCATCAGCTGCTGCAAGGTGGTGTACAGGCTGCTGGCGCGGCTCATGCGCGCGCTGGGCACGTTTTCGTAGGCGATGGTGTTGTAGGCGGCGAACTGGAACGACATGAAGGCGCCGCAGCACAACAGCAGGCCGAACATCAGCGCCGGCGGCCAGTCGGGCCGGAACAGCGCGCACACCATGTAGCCCAGGCTGGCCAGTACGCCGTTGCCGATCAGGCTGTTGCGGTAGCCGAAGCGGCGCAGCAATTGCGGGGTGATGGTGCGCATCAGCAACGCACCGAGTGCGGTGGCCAGAATCAGCCGCCCGCTGTGCGCGGCGCTGAAACCGAAGCTGATCTGAAACAGCAGCGGCAACAGAAACGGCTGCGCGCCCTGGGTGATGCGCATCAGCGCACCGCCGATCACCGACAGCCGGAACGAGTCGATACGCAGCAGGGTCAGATCCAGTAGCGGTGCCGGATGGTGGCGCGCATGCCACAGATATCCCACCGACGCGGCCGCGCCGGTGGCCAGCAACCAACTGGCCATGCCGATGCCGTCCTGCTGGCTGACCATTTCCAGGCCGAACAACAAGCAACCCAGCGCCATGCCGCACAACACGAAGCCGCGCAGGTCGAAGCGTGCCGGTGCGGTGTCGGTAGGAATTTCCGGGATGAAACGGCGCACCAGCAAAAAGCCGGCAATGCCGATCGGTACGTTGATGTAGAAGATCCAGCGCCAATCCAGATACGACACGAAAAAGCCGCCCAGCGGCGGGCCCAGCATCGGGCCGATGAAGGCGGGGACAAGCGTCCAGGCCATCGCCGACACCAGATGGCGGCGCTCCACGGTGCGCAGCAGGATCAGGCGCCCGAGCGGGGCCATCATCGCGCCGCCGGCGCCTTGCAGTACGCGTGCGGCCACCATGGTGGGCAGGCTGTCGGCTAGCGAACACAGGATCGAGCCGCCCACGAAAACCCAGATCGAAGCGCCGAACACGCGGCGCAGGCCGAAGCGGTCGGCGATGGCACCGCTGGCCGGGATCAGTACCGCCAGCGCCAGCAGATAGCTGGTCATGGCGATACTCATGGCGGGCGCGGCAACGCCGAAGTCGCGCGCCAGCGTCGGCAGCGCGGTCGCCAGCACCGTGGCGTCCATCTGCTCCATGAAAATGGCACACGCCAGGATCAACGAAATGATGCGGTAGTCGGGATAACGCGGCGGCGTGACGCCGGTCTCGGACACGCTGGAAGACATCGGACTCTCGGTTGCCGGGCCGTGTCCACGACGCCTGGAAGCGCCGGATCGGCCCGCGTCGCACGGTGTTGTGCGGCGCAGCATGGGCATTGTCCGCCTGCGTGGCGCAGGGTTCAAGCGCGTGGCGGCAACGCTGCGTGCGGTTGGGAGTGTGGCCGGCGTTGACTGTGCTGGGGTGCGAGCTGCTGCGGGGGCAGGGCGCGTGCGGTCGTCTTTAGTGGATGGATGCGCGCCGGAGCGCCGCTTCCTCTCTCGCAGATTGGCCGCGTTCTCGGTCGGAAAAATGCATCAGTGTTCGAGCCGGTCGTGTGGTGGCGCGCGGGATAGCAACGGCACTGCGTGGAGGCGATAGCTGGGTGCGTGGTGGTGATGGCTGCGTCGTACCCTCATCCGGCGCTGCGCGCCACCTTCTCCCGGTGGGAGAAGGGAATGCAGGTTTCCGTGCGGGGCGCTGCGGTTGCTAGGCAGCGTCAAAGCAACTGGCATAACGCGCAAAGCAATGCCCAGATTCATTGGATGGCGATGGCTACGTCGTACCCTCATCCGGCGCTGCGCGCCACCTTCTCCCGGTGGGAGAAGGGAATGCAGGTTTCCGTGCGGGGCGCTGCGGTTGCTAGGCAGCGTCAAAGCAACTGGCATAACGCGCAAAGCAATGCCCAGATTCATTGGATGGCGATGGCTACGTCGTACCCTCATCCGGCGCTGCGCGCCACCTTCTCCCGGTGGGAGAAGGGAAGTGATATGCATGCCGACCATGCTGCGATGGCCGGCACCAATCACCAATCACCAATCACCAAGTAACAAGCACTAAGTAACAAGCACCAAGCAACAAGCAACAAGCAACAAGCAACAAGCAACAAGCACCAAGCAATGTGCAGCCCGCAGCGCTTCCTAAAGTGTGGGATCAGCGCTGTGCGGTCGGGCTGTCCCAGGCCTCCTTGACCTGCAGGATCCGCGCCAGGGACTCGCGGAAATGCTGCACCAGGCGCGGTTCCAGTTGCTTGCCCGACATGCTTTCCAACTTGCGCATCGCGTCTTCCACCGTCCACGGCGCTTTGTAGGCGCGCCGTCCGCACAGCGCGTCGAACACATCGGCTACTGCGACGATGCGTGCCGATTCCGGAATGGCCTCGCCGGCCAGGCCGGTGGGATAGCCGCTGCCGTCCCAGCATTCGTGGTGATGCAATGCGATTTCGGCGGCCATCTGGAAGACCGGCCCGCGGCCGTGCCGTAGCAGGTCGTGTCCGGCCTGCGGGTGCTGCCGCACTACCGAGCGCTCGTGCTCGTCCAGCGTGTCGGGCTTGTGCAGGATGCTGCCGGGCACGGCGATCTTGCCGGCGTCGTGCAGTGGCGCGGCATCCTGCAGCATCTGCGCCTGCTGCGGCGACCAGCCGGCGGTTTCGGCCAGCACCCGGGCATACACTGCCATGCGCCAGATATGCGCACCGGTGTCGGCGTCCTGGGCTTGGCCGGCGGTGCCCAGCAGATGGATCGCATCGCGGTATTGCTGCGCCAGGCGCGCGCTTTCGGCCAGCCTGAGCTGGGTGTTGATGCGTACCTTGAGCAAGGCCGGCGAATACGGTTTGCTGACGTAATCGGCTGCGCCCGCTTCCAGCCCGGCGCGCTCGTCGTGCTCGCTATTGCGCGAGGTCACGAACAGGATCGGGATGGCGTTGCTGGAGGGTTGCTGCTTGAGCGTTCGCGCCACCGCATAGCCATCCATGTCGGGGAGTTCGACATCCAGCAGGATCAACGCAGGCGCGTGGCGCGCCACCGCGTCCAGCGCTTCGCCGCCGGTTTTGGCGAACACCAGCGCAAAGTCCTCACGCAACAGCTGGCGCAGGGTCGCCAGGTTGCTGGACTCGTCGTCGACACACAGCAGGGGACGGGACGGCATGGGGGATCCTTGCAGACGGCGCGGGAGAACGCCGTCAGCGTGGGTGGGTGGCTTGCCAGTCGTGCAGGGTGGCCTGCGCGCGGCGGAAATCGAAGTCCTCCACGGCGCGTTGCAGTTCTTCCTGCAATGCAGGCGGCAGGTGCGGTGCGCAGATCAGCAGCGCGTGGTCGATCTTGTCGGCGTCGTCGGTGGAAAGAGCCACCTCCAGGATCTGCAGGCTGCCGGCGTCCAGTGCGACAGCGTCGTCGTTGGCTGCCGCAGTGGCTTCGTCGTCTTGCAAAAAGACGCCAATCGCCTCGGCGGTGCGCTGCATCACATCCTTGAGCGCAATCAACGAGGCGGTGATGTCTTGACCATCCTCGATACGCGTTTCCAGATCGCTTGCAGCACCGGCCAGGGCCGGCAGCGCCAGCGAGCCCGCCGCACCACGCAACTTGTGCGCCATTGCGCCGATGGCAGGCAGTTCGTTGCGGCGCAGGTGTTCGGCCGCGACTTCGGCCGGGTCCGGGTTGTCGCGCAGCAGCTTGCTCAGGTACCGCGCGTACGGCTCGCGATCGCGCCACAGGCTGCGCGCGCGCGTGGCGTCCAGTAGTTCGGGATCGTCGTGCTGCCACTCGGGGCCGGCCGCCAGTTCGGTTTCGTGCGGCAGCGATGGAATGCGCTTCATCCCGGGATGCATGAAGTGACGAATGGCGGTGACCAGTTCCTCGACATTGAAGGGCTTGGCGATAAAACCGTTCATGCCCGCTTCCAACGCTTTTTCCTGTTGCGGGCGGAATGCGCCAGCGGTCAGCGCGATCACCGGCAGGCTGGCCAGGGCAGGGATCTGCCGCAGCCGGCGGGTGGCTTCGTAGCCGTCCACCACCGGCATCTGCACATCCATCAACACCAGATGGAACAGATCCGGCGCGCGCTTGAGGGTGTTGACCGCCTGCTCGCCGTCGTGGGCGACGGTGACCATGGCGCCTTCGCCCTCAAGAATGCGCTGCGCCACCTCGCAGTTGATCTCGCTGTCGTCGACCAGCAACAGGTGCGTGCCTTCCAGCCGTCGTGCCACGAAGGTGGGCGTGACCGGACGCGCACCGGGGCGCTCGTCGACCAACTGTTCCACCAGACGATGCAATGCCGCGCTGGTCACCGGCTTGGTCATTACCGCGTCCAGATCCTGTTGCTCGGGATGCTGTTCCAGCAGACGTCGCTCGTAGGCAGTGACCATGACGATCACCGGATGCGGACCAGGGGCGGCACGTGCGCGGATTTCGCGCGCGATCGCCACACCATCGATGTCGGGCATGCGCCAGTCGAGCAGGAAGATGTCGTAGGGCTCGCTGGCCTGTTCGATCGCCTGCAGCGCGGCCTGGCCGCTGGCCACTGCATCCACGCGCCAGCCCAGGTCGGTGGTGATCCGCACCAGATTGCTGAGCGCTGCATCGTGGTCGTCGGCGATCAGCACCCGCGGCATCGCTTCCGGCGGTAGCGCCGGCAGGTCCTGCTGCGCCTTGGGTGGCGCGGCCTTCTCCAGGGTCACCACGAAATAGAACTCGCTGCCGCGGCCGGGCACGCTTTCCACTTCCAGCTCGCCGCCCATCAGTTCGATCAGCCGTCGGCTGATGGTCAGGCCCAGCCCGCTGCCGCCATAGCGCCGGCTGGTCGAGGTGTCGGCCTGCAGAAACGGCGAGAAGATCAGGCTCTGCTTTTCCTTGGAAATGCCGATGCCGGTGTCGCGCACGGAGAACAGCAGCTTGACCTTGTTCGGATCGCCGCTGGGGAAACGCCGCACCGACAGCACCACTTCGCCCTGCTCGGTGAACTTGATCGCGTTGCCGACCAGATTGACCAGCACCTGGTTGATGCGCAGCGCATCGCCCAATAGCCAGCGGCTGTCGCGCGGCAACGGCTCGACAATCATCTCCACCGGTTTGGCGCTGAGCGAGGAGCGCATCAGGTCGGCGATGTTGTCGAACAGTTGGTTGAGATCGAACGGCGCGCGTTCCAGATCGATGCGCCCGGCCTCGATCTTGGAGAAGTCCAGGATGTCGTTGATGATTTCCAGCAAGGTGCGTGCGGAGCGATCGATCTTGGTGACCATGTCCTGTGCCGCGCCAGGAAGCTCGCTGCGCTGAAGCAGATACAACATGCCCAGGATGGCGTTCATCGGGGTGCGGATTTCGTGGCTCATGTTGGCCAGGAAATCGGACTTGGACTGATTGGCGCTCTTGGCGGCATCCATTGCCAGACGCAGCTGTTTTTCGTGCAGTTTCTGCTCGGTGAGATCCACCGCAACGCCGAGGTAACCGATCACCTGGTCATTGTCGTCGCGCAATGTGCTCAGGGTCAGCAGCACCGGCAGGCGGCGGCCGTCGTAACCGACATAGGTCCACTCGCTGGTATCGCTGCGGCCGAGACTGGTGAGCGCGGCCACCGCTTCCAGCGTGTGCGCCACCGGCACCCCGGTCTGCTCGGAGAGAAGATGCGCACGGTCCTGCAGTTCTTCCGGTTCGACGAACTGGCTGGCCTTGCGCCGGCCGATTACATCCTCTGCGTTATAGCCGAGCAGCTTTTCTGCGGCGCGATTGAACAGCGTGACAAAGCCGCTGGAGTCGGTGGCGATGATGGCGTAACCGGCATGCGCCAGAATCGCGCGCTGCAAGACCGAGAACTTCACCAGCTCGCTGGTGCGCTCGGCCACCTGATGTTCGAGCGAGGCATTGAGGTCGACGATGCGTTGATGCGACCGTACCCGCTCTGAGATATCGCGGAAAAAATGCGAGTGACCGCTAAGCGTGCCATCCGGTTCGATGATAGGCGCCTTGCTCGCCAGCACATGCACGTGATGACCATCGCGGTGGCGCATGCTCTGTGCGGCCGAGGCATTGGTCGGGTACGCTTCATCGGCGTGCTCGATCTGCGGCATCGCATACGGTTGCGGCGACAGCAGCAACGTCAGGTCCTGTTCGATCGCGTCCTCGGCGGTGTAGCCGAACATCGCTTCTGCGGCAGGGTTCCAGTGGGTGATGCGGCCATCCGGGGTTTCGGCCACGATGGCCTCGCTGGAATGGCTGACCAGTGCGGCCAGTTCCATCTGCTTGCGCAACACCTCTTCGCGGCGCAGCCCGTTGCTGAAGTACAGCCCCAGCAACGCCGCAAACAGTACGGATGCCGCCATGACCAGACCGCCCACCAACCATGGCGAGGTCTGATTGAGCGAGGTCACAAAGCTGGCCGTGGGGTGGGCGGTGACGATCCAGGTGCGCCCGTAGATGGGCAACAGCTGCACCACCGGCCGCCAGCGCGCGCTGTCGCCGGCCGGAGTGCCGCTGCGGTAGAAGTTATGGGTCGGCTCGTTGCGATCGGACAGATCCAGCGCCACATCGTCGCGTTCGCCCAATGCGCTTTTCACCATCTGCTCGACGCTGAAAGGCGCATACACCCAGCCGTTGGTGGCAGCCATGCGTTGCTGTGGCGTTTGCAGCGGCATGCCTTCGCGATACACCGGCAGCAAGACCAGAAAGCCGCTCTCGTTGGGCACGCGATAGCCCGACAGCGAGACCGGCGAGGTCATGATCGGCTCGCCGCTGCGTGCGGCCTGCAATGCGGCAGCGCGGCGGCGCGGTTCGGACGCGATATCCAGACCGATGGGGCGGTTGCCCGACGACTCGGGTTCGAAGTACAGCACGATGTAACGTTCGCCATCCCACGGCGCCAGCAAGCGGCGGTGGATATCCGGTGCTCCGTCGGCGCGCGCGGTCTGCAAGAACGCGTCCTCGTCAGCAGGCGCGACCCGATGGATGTAGCCGTAGCCCAGCACGCCGGGAAACTCGCGCGCGTAATCGCGCGAGCGGCTGTACAGGGTGAAGCGATCTCGACTGATGACCTCGCTGCCGGCACCGATCACCGCACCGCGCGCGCCGCGCAAGCCGTGCTCGAAGGTGTACATGCGTTCGCTGATATTGCGGGCGAGGGTGCGCACGACATACTGAAAGCGTTGCTCGCGCTCGAGCTCGTTATGCCGCTGCAGCCAGACACCCGTGACGATGGCGGCAATCAAACCTGCGGTAAGGATCAGCAGTGCGCTGATAAAGACGCGGCGCCCGTATTTCCTGCGCAGATCCCAGCGGCCATTCGGCATTTTCGTTCCTTCGCCTTGCCTGTTGCGTGCCCAGTGTCCTGGCCGACGGCAACGTCGGCCTCGCGGTACCGCCTGACGATTATCCGGCTGCGTGCAGTCTCCCCAGTTGCTGCACGCTAGCCTGTTGGGCGATCAACGTCATCTCAGTGCATCAGAACGATAGCCAAATCGATAATGCATGAAGCACAAGGCCGATCAATCCACCGACCAACGTCCCGTTGAAGCGAATGTATTGCAGATCGCGTCCGACACCCAATTCCAATTGTTCGACGAGGTGACGTTCGTCCCAACTTTTCACTGTCGATGCAATGTGCTCGGTGACCGATGCGCGCAGGCGCGTAGTGAGTTTGTCGGCTGCCTGCAGCATATGCTGGTTGAGTGCGTCGCGCAGTGACGGATCTTGCGACAACGCCTGACCGAGCGATTGCATGGAGCGCTCCATGTGCGCAGCCATCGACGACTCTTCACGCGCCAGATCGTTGCGCAGCGCATCGCGGATCTCGCCCCACAGGCCTTGCACGTATTCCTGCAGCGCGGGATGTTGGATGGCACGTTGCTTGAGTTCTTCTACACGCGCAGCCATTTCCGGTTCGTCACGCAGGCGCGCGATGTAGCCTTGCAGCCACGCTTCATAGTCGAGCCTGATTGGATGCTCGGGCGTCTTGAGAATGTCCTGGAGTTCTTCGATGGCCGCACGCGCCATGCGGTCGGCCAGACTGTCGCCGATCTCTTCGATCGGCTTGATCCAGTTCACTGTGCCGACCAGCTTGGGCCATTCGCGGCGCGCATACCGCACGATCAATGCAGACGCGCGCGTCTTGACCTGTTCCTGGTCCAGCCATTCGCCCAACCGCAGCAACACTTCGTCGAGCAATTTCTGATGGCGCCCGTCGGTGGTGAGCAGCGCCATCACATCGCCAACTGTCGCGGCGGCATTCCACTTGCGCAGGCGGTCCACCACGAAGCGCTGGATGGCGCTGCGCACGGCGGCTTCGTCTAATAGCTCAAGCGCCTGCAACATCCAGCCGCGTGCCATCTGCGCGAGCATGCGCGACTGCTCGGGTTTGGCCAGCCATTCGCCGAGGCGGCTGGCGGGGTCGAACACGCGCAGCTTTTCCATCAACGCAGCGGGCGAAAGGAACTGATCGCGCACGAATACCGCCAGCCCATCGGCCAGCCGCTCCTTGCCGCGCGGCAGGATGGCGGTGTGCGGGATCGGCAAGCCCATCGGACGGCGAAACAGCGCCACCACCGCAAACCAGTCGGCCAGTGCGCCCACGGTCGCCGCCTCGCAGAAGGCCGACACCCACGCCCAGATGCCTTGCTCGCCCATCAGGTGACTGACGATAAAGCCGGCAAACATCGCCAGCAGCAAGGCCACCGCCAACAGCTTCATGCGCTGCAGCTGGGCACGACGGGGATCGATGGGGCGGGGAGCGCTGAGACTGGGTTCCATCCGCGAAGTGTACCCAGTCGTTTGACCAGGGCATGTCCACGGCAGGTGGGCGACGTTGCGGGCGGCTGCCGGTGGCCGCGACGTCGGTGCCTTTGCTGCAGCTGCGCTTGCAACGGTGCGACCAAGCGTCTGTTGCCGTCGTAGGAGCGCACCCGGGCGCGACGGGCTCTATCGGGACTGCCCGTCGCGCCCAGGTGCGCTCCTACGGGATGGCTGTTAGCTAGCGGGTGCGCGCGCTCTGCCGCGCAGGCGCTGCAGCTGCGCTTGCAACTGGGCAACCTTCAAGCTGTGCAAAAGCGTCGATCACTGTCGTAGGAGCGCACCCGGGCGCGACAGGCTTTCCTGGGAACGCCCATCGCGCCCAGGTGCGCTCCTACGTGATGGCTGCTGGCTAGTGGATGCGCGGACTCAGCCGCGCAGGTGCTGCAGTTGCGCTTGCAACAGGACGACCTCGAGCTCTGCCAAAGCATCGATGACTGTCGTAGGAGCGCACCCGGGCGCGACAGGCTTTCCTGGGAACGCCCATCGCGCCCAGGTGCGCTCCTACGTGATGGCTGTTGGCTAGCGGGTGCGCGCTCTCTGCCGCGCAGGCGCTGCAGCTGCGCTTGCAACTGGGCAACCTTCAAGCTGTGCAAAAGCGTCGATCACTGTCGTAGGAGCGCACCCGGGCGCGACGGGCTTTCCTGGAAACGCCCATTGCGCCCAGGTGCGCTCCTACGTGATGTCTGTTGGCTAGTGGATGCGTGCGCTCAGCCGCGCAGGCGCTCCAGCTGCGCTTGCAATGCGGTCACCTTGGACTGCAGTGCGGCGTTTTCGTTTTCCAGTTCGGTGACGCGGCGCTGCAAGGCCTTGACGTCGCGGCGCTCGGCTTCGCCGCCTTCGGCCTCGTCGGGCTTGGGTTTGCGCTTGGCGTCGCGCACGCGCTTGGCGGCCTGCTTGAGTTCGGCCTTGCCGGCCTGCGCGGCGGCACGTTGTTCGTCTTCCGACAGCGTGGCCACGGCGGCCGCGGCGCTGATCGAGATCTCGCCGGCCTTCACTGCCTGCACCACTTCCGGCGCGGCCTGTTTGTGGATGCGCTCGATCATCACCACCTGGTTGCTGCTCAGGCGTGCTTCGCGTGCCAGCTCGGCGCGGCTCACCGGGGTGGAGGTTTCCTCCCACGGCGGGCTGTCGGTGTCGTCGCTCGCGCGGGCTGCGCTGTCGTCGAGGCCGGTATCGGCCTGTGCGTCATCCACCACCGGCGCCTCGGCGGCGGCATCGGCCTCGCGCTGGGTGCGCTGGCGGGCGGCGAGGATCTCGCGCTTGCGCAGCGCCAGCACGCCACGCTGGAAGTCGGACACGCTGCGCCGGCCAAGGTGCTGCTCGATCATCCACAGGTGCACGTCCTGCATCGACTGGAAGCGCGGGTTCTGCACGGTCTGGAACGGCAGGCCGTGCTTCTGGCAGAGGCCGTAGCGGTTGTGGCCGTCCACCAGCACATCGCCCCACAACACCAAGGCATCGCGACAGCCTTCGGCCAGCAGGCTGCGCTCCAGCGCCTCGTGCTCGTCGGGTGTCAGCGGGTCGATGTAGGCCTTGAGTTCTTCTTTGACAACGATGTTCATGGGGCAACTGCGGGGGGAGTGCGGGGCCGGCATTGTAGAGAGCCTGCTCCGGCTTTGCGCGCTTGACGTGGTACCCGCGCCCGTGACACGCGAGCGCCGTCGTGGAACGGCCACGCGCGCCGTCACCGGCTTTCTTCAGGCGAGCGGCGCGTACGGCGGGAGCCGACGCGATGAAGCCCATGCAGCGCGCGGCCAGGGCCCGCGTGCCTCTGCCTGCAACGCACCCATGCCGCCGGCCGCGCTCAGTCCACCAGGCGCAGGATGCCGGCCAGCGTCTCGACCATCTGCCCGATCTGCTCGGGGGTGACGATCAACGGTGGCGACAGCGCGATGACATCGCCGGTGACGCGCACCAGCAGTCCGCCGTCGTGGAAGCAGCGCTCGAACACCTCGTAGCCGCGTGCACCGGGGGCGCCATCGCGCGGCGCCAGTTCGATGGCACCGATCAGGCCGACGTTGCGGATGTCGATCACGTGCGGCAGCCCACGCAGGCTGTGCAGCGCGTCTTCCCACTGCGGGCCGAGCGTGATCGCACGCGAAAACAGCCCGTCCTCGGCATAGGTGTCCAGGGTCGCAATCGCGGCCGCACAGGCCAGCGGGTGACCGGAGTAGGTATAGCCATGGAACAGTTCGATGGCGTTTTGCGGCCCGTGCATGAACGCGTCATGGATCGCATCGGCCACCAGCACCGCACCCATCGGCACGGTGCCGCTGGTCAGCCCCTTGGCGGCGGTGATGATGTCGGGCGTGACGCCGAAGCGCTGCGCGGCGAACGCGTCGCCGACGCGGCCGAAGCCGGTGATCACCTCGTCGAACACCAGAAGGATGCCGTGGCGGTCGCAGATGGCGCGCAGCCGTTGCAGGTAGCCTTCCGGCGGCAGGATCACCCCGGCCGAGCCGGACACCGGTTCGACGAACACCGCGGCGATGGTGGAGGCGTCGTGCAGGGTGATCAGCCGTTCCAGGTCGTCGGCCAGCTCCGCGCCGTGCGTCGGCAGCCCGCGCGAGTAGGCGTTGCGCTGCAGATCCAGGGTGTGGCGCAGATGATCGGTGCCGGCCAGCAGCGGGCCGAACCACTTGCGGTTGTTGGGCAGCCCGCCGATCGACATGCCGCCGAAGCCGACCCCGTGATACGCCTTCTCGCGGCCGATAAAGCGGGTGCGATGGCCCTCGCCGCGCAGGCGGTGGTAGGCCAGGACGATCTTCATCGCGCTATCCACCGCTTCCGAGCCGGAGTTGGTGAAGAACACATGGCCCAGGCTGGGCGGCGCGATGGCGGCCAGGCGCTGCGCCAGCACGAACGGGAGCGGTGAGCCCATCTGAAAGGTCGGGGCGAAATCCAGCGTGCCGGCCTGCGCGCGGATCGCCGCCACGATGCGTTCGCGCGCGTGTCCTGCATTGCAGCACCACAAGCCTGCGGTGCCATCCAGGATCTGCCGGCCGTCGACATCGCGGTAGTACATGCCGGCGGCCGAGGCGAGCAGGCGAGGGCGCGTCTTGAACTGCCGGTTGGCGGTGAACGGCATCCAGAACGCATCCAGCTGCGCCGGTGTCTGCAGCGCAGGCGCGTCGTCGCGCGGAAGTGGGTCGTGCATGGCCGGCTCCGTCACGGGGGTCGCCCGACTGTACCCAGCCATCGCCTCGGGCGTCACCCCGCCGCGGGCAGGAATGGGCGATATGCCCGCGCAGGCCTGGCGGATGCCCATCGATCTAATGCATAAGAACTAGTCAATTAGTCGCAGCGCCGGCCGCTAATCTCAAGGAACGCTTGCGTGGCGTGTGTGTGGCAATGCGTTGGAACGCTGCGAGGCGTCGCCAAGCATTGCAAAGCTGCAAGGATTGCCGATGATGCGCCAGACAACCGCTGGTTGGGCCTGGTCGTCGCCGCTGCTTATATCGCAACACGCTAAACGATCGCAGCCGTCAATCGTCTTTATCGCAGTTCATCGCACTTTATTTTTGGGGAATGGGAATGACGCAAGGGTCCACCGTGGCGACAGCCAGTGGCGCAGACGCCGGTCTGCTATCCAAGGAGCGCATCATTGCGCGTCCGGGGTTCAATCGTTGGCTGGTCCCGCCGGCTGCGCTGGCGATCCATCTGTGCATCGGCATGGCCTACGGCTTCAGCGTGTTCTGGCTGCCGCTGTCCAAGGCGCTGGGGATCACCGAAGCGATTGCCTGCCCGGCCGACATGGGTCTGTTCGCGCGCATGGTGGCGACCACCTGCGACTGGAAGATCAGCGAGCTGCAGTGGATGTACACCCTGTTCTTCGTGCTGCTGGGCTGCTCGGCGGCGATCTGGGGCGGTTGGCTGGAACGTGCCGGCCCGCGCAAGGCCGGTGTGGTTTCGGCGCTGTGCTGGTGTGGCGGCCTGGTGATCTCGGCGGCCGGTATCCACTTCCATCAGATCTGGATGCTGTGGCTGGGTTCGGGCGTGATCGGTGGTATTGGTCTGGGGCTGGGCTACATCTCGCCGGTGTCGACCCTGATCAAATGGTTCCCGGACCGTCGCGGCATGGCGACCGGCATGGCGATCATGGGCTTCGGCGGCGGCGCGATGATCGGCAGCCCGCTGGCCGACGCGCTGATGCGCCACTTCGCCACACCGACCTCGGTGGGCGTGATGGAAACCTTCCTGGTCATGGCCGCGCTGTACTTCGTCTTCATGATGGCCGGCGCCTTCGGGTATCGCGTGCCGCCGAGCGGTTGGACCCCGGCCGGCTGGACCGCGCCGGTGGCCAGCACCAACGCCATGATCACCGCCAACCACGTGCACGTCAGCAAGGTCTGGGGCATTCCGCAGTTCTGGCTGCTGTGGGGCGTGTTGTGCCTGAACGTCTCGGCCGGTATCGGTGTGATCGGCATGTCCTCGCCGATGCTGCAGGAAGTGTTCGGCGGCCGGTTGATCGGCATGGACATCGGCTTCGGCAGCCTGGATACGGCTCAGCTGGCCAGCATCGCGGCGATCGCCGCAGGCTTCACCGGTCTGCTCAGCCTGTTCAACATCGGTGGCCGCTTCTTCTGGGCCAGCATGTCCGACAAGCTCGGCCGCAAAAACACCTACACGCTGTTCTTCCTGCTGGGCATCTGCCTGTACGCAGCGGCGCCGTCGGCCGGTGGCGTGGGCGGCATCGCGCTGTTCGTGGGCATCTTCTGCATCATCCTGTCGATGTACGGCGGCGGCTTCGCCACCATTCCGGCCTATCTGGCCGACCTGTTCGGTACCCAGATGGTCGGCGCCATCCACGGCCGTCTGCTGACCGCCTGGGCCACCGCCGGCATCCTCGGCCCGGTGGTGGTGGGTTACATGCGCGAGTACCAGCTGGCGCACGGCAGCCCGCCGTCACAGGTCTACAACACCACCATGTACATCCTCGCCGGCATGCTCGTGCTCGGCCTGATCTGCAATCTGTTGGTGCGCCCGGTGGCTGCGCGTCACTTCATGACGCCCGACGAACTGGCACGCGAAAAGCAGCTGGCGCACGAGAAGGTCGACCGCAGCGGGCATGCGGTGCTGCCGCCGGAACAGATGGCGCGGATCGGGCATGGCGGCAACCCCGCAGTGGTCGCGTTCGCTTGGTTGGCGGTTGGCATCCCGATGGCGTTCGGTATCTGGGTGACGCTGCAGAAAGCCTTTGTGCTGTTCCATTGAGGTGAGATGACCAGTCCGTCTTCCCGCACAGTGCGCCCCGGTAGTGTGGTGCGCACGGTTGTCCGCCATCGCGGCGGTCGCGGTGCCACGGTGCAGGACATGGTGGCGGCCGAAATGCCGGTTGCCCTGATCTACAACCAGGTGCCGTTCGCGGTGATGATGGCGACGCCGGAGGACCTGGAGGATTTCGCGCTCGGGTTCTCGTTGAGCGAAGGCATCGTCGATCACGCGCAGGACTTGCGCGTGGTCGCGGTGGAGACCTTTCTGGAAGGCGCTTCGCTGCAGATCGAGATTCCGCCCGAGCGCGCGGCCGCGTTGGACCAGCGGCGGCGCAATCTGGATGGACGCAGCGGTTGCGGCGTGTGCGGCAATGAATCGATCGAGGCGGTGCTGCGCGTGCCGCCGCGCGTGCAGTCGACGCTGCAGATCGACGCCGATGCGTTGGCGCGTGCGCTGGATGCGTTGCATGCGCAGCAGCCGATCGCCGCGCAGACCGGCGCGGTGCACGCTGCCGGTTGGGCCGATGCGAACGGGGTGGTGCAGTTGGTTCGCGAAGACGTCGGGCGCCATAACGCGTTGGACAAATTGATCGGTGCATTGGCGCGCGCGCGCATCGATGCATCGCAAGGGTTTGCGGTGGTCACCAGCCGCGCCAGTTATGAAATGGCCATGAAAGCCGCGCAGGCCCGAATTCCGCTGCTGGCAGCGATTTCGGCACCTACCGCGCTGGCGATCAGCCTGGCCGACAGCGCGGGACTGACCCTGATTGGGTTTGCCCGCAATCACGATTGTGTTGTTTACAGCCATCCACAACGCCTGGATCTGGGCGTTGCCGTGGGAGAGCCCGCATGAGCAAGAAAACCATCAAGCAGTACGACAATCCCGCGGGCGGCTGGGGCGCATTGCGCTCGGTGGCCAAGCACCTGATGGAACAGGACATCGCAGTGCAGGGCGCCAAGACGCTGCTGCATGCCAACCAGCCGGACGGCTTCGATTGTCCGGGCTGCGCCTGGCCGGATCGCGACCATACCTCCACCTTCGAATTCTGCGAAAACGGCGCCAAGGCCGTGGCCGCCGAATCCACCGCGCGCCGCGCCGGGCTGGAATTGTTCGCCTCGCACAGCGTCAGCCTGTTATCGCAGTACAGCGACTACTGGCTGGAAGGGCAGGGCCGGTTGACCCACCCGATGCGCTACGACGCCGCCACCGACCACTATGTACCGGTGAGCTGGGACGATGCGTTTGCGCAGATCGCTGGCCATCTCAATGGCCTGGCGACTCCGGATGAGGCGATCTTCTATACCTCAGGGCGCACCAGCAACGAAGCGGCGTTTTTGTATCAGTTGTTCGTGCGCGAGTTCGGCACCAATAACTTCCCGGACTGCTCCAACATGTGCCACGAGCCATCGGGCACCGCGCTGCGTTCGCAGATCGGGGTGGGCAAGGGCACGGTGTCGTTGCACGATTTCGAGCTGGCCGATGCGATCTTCATCTTCGGCCAGAACCCGGGCACCAATCACCCGCGCATGCTGGGCGAGTTGCGTCAGGCCTCCAAGCGCGGCGCGGCGATTGCCGCGTTCAATCCGCTGCGCGAGCGCGGGCTGGAAAAATTCGCCGACCCGCAAGACAAGCTGGAGATGCTGCACAACGGCTCCACCCGAATTGCCTCGGATTATTTCCAGCTCAAGATCGGCGGCGACCTGGCGGCGTTGAAGGGCATCATCAAGCATGTGCTGGAGCGCGATGCGCAGGCCCAGCGCGATGGCACGCCGCGGTTGCTGGATCTGGAGTTCATTGCCGAGCACACCGCTAATTTCGACGCATTCGCTGCCGATGTGCATGCGGAAGCCTGGGACACCATTGTCGAAGAATCCGGCCTGGACGAAGCGCAGTTGCGCAAGGCCGGCGAGATCTATCTGAAGGCCGAGCGTGTGATCGCGTGCTGGGGCATGGGCATTACCCAGCACAAGCACTCGGTGGCCACCATCCACATGATCACCAACCTGCTGCTGCTGCGCGGCCATCTGGGCCGCCCCGGCGCAGGCGTGTGCCCGGTGCGCGGGCATAGCAACGTGCAGGGCGACCGCACGATGATGATCTACGAAAAACCACCGGCCGCGTTTCTGGACAAGCTGCAGTCGGTGTTCGGGTTTGCGCCGCCGCGCGAAGACGGCTTCGACACCGTGGGTGCGATCGAGGCGATGCTGGATGGGCGCGGCAAGGTGTTCTTCGCGATGGGCGGCAACTTCGCCGCCGCCACGCCGGATACCGATGCCACGCACCGCGCGCTGCGCAACTGCGAACTCACCGTGCACGTCACCACTAAGCTCAATCGCAGCCACCTGGTGCATGGGCGCGATGCGTTGATCCTGCCATGCCTGGGGCGTACCGAAATCGATATCCAGGACGCCGGCTCGCAAGGCGTGACGGTGGAGGATTCGATGAGCATGGTGCACCTGTCGGCCGGCATCAATCCGCCGGCCTCGCCGGATCTGCTGTCCGAGCCGGCGATCGTGGCGCGCATGGCCGAAGCCACGTTGGGCGCGCGCAGCGCGATCCGCTGGCGCTGGCTGGTGGGCGATTACGACCGCGTGCGCGATCTGATTGCGCAGGTGTTTCCGGACTTTGCCGACTTCAATCAGCGCGTGCGCACGCCGGGCGGCTTCCGCCTGTCCAACACCGCGCGCGACCGCAACTGGGTCACGCCCGAGCAGCGTGCGGTGTTCAAAGCGCACGCGGTGCCCACCGACAACCCGATCCATCGCGCGCGGCGTTCGCGGGGCGATCAGATGGTGTTTACGCTCGCCACCACGCGCTCGCACGATCAGTACAACACCACTATTTACGGGCTGGATGATCGCTATCGTGGCGTGTTTGGCGAGCGCCGCGTGCTGTTCATCAACGGCGCCGATATCGCCGCATTGAACATGAAGGCCGGCGATTGGGTGGATCTGGAAAGCCTGTGCGAAGACGGCGTGCATCGCGAGGCGCGGCGTTTCTTGCTGGTGGACTACAACATTCCGCGCGGCTGTCTGGCGGCGTATTACCCGGAAACCAATGCGCTGGTGCCGCTGTCGAGTTTTGCCGACGAAGCACGTACGCCGACGTCCAAGTCGATTCCGGTGATCGTGCTGCCGCATCGCGCCGAAACCGCCGACGCGGCGCCGCGCGATATCGGAGCGGTGCTTGTCCGCTGATCCGCAGCTCACCGCGCAGCTGCTGCAGGCGCTGGCCGACACGCCCGAGGGCGTGTCGCTTTCGCGGTTGTGCAAGCAGCTGGGCGTGCGCATGAGTGTGTTGTTGCGCACGCTCGCGTGGCTGGGCAGTGCCAACCTGGATGGCCAGCCAGGCCCGGGTTGGATTCACGTGGAAGAGCGCGGCGATCGACAATTTGCGGTGTTGACGTCTGCCGGGTTGGCAGAGCACGCACAGCGCGAAACGGCGCAAGCGCCGCAAAGCGGCTGAATAACCTGCTGGTTGTTTGTTGAAAACCATGCGCGCCGATATGCCTGACTGCTCCTTGCCCAGCCACCATCGCGGGACTTTTGGCTGCTAGGTTGAAAGCTTAGGCAATCGAGTGCGCGGTGCCCTCACCGCTCGCGGGACACGCCGTGAACCCGTCCCTGGGGGCTCGATGGCGGCATCCATGCCGCCAACGGTCCCGCAATCGGCGAGGGCACCGCACCAGAACGTTGGTCGCTAGTTTCATGAAAGCGGCTCGTGAGACGAAGGCGACGCAACACAGCGGGCGAACGCCGTCTGTCGCGTGCACCAAAGCGCCTGTCGCTTGCACCAACGCGCCGACCACCTTCACTGGTCCTTGCCCGCTCACCGTCGCGGGACCTTACGCGGCATGGATGCCGCGTAAGAGCCTACAGGGACGTACTTGCGGCGTGTCCCGTGATGGTGGGCGGGCAAGGACCCTGCAGCCAAGCTGAAGATCATCAGCTCTACAAGTGATCTATCTTCATTGTTCGACCAGTCCGTACTTGCGGCGTTTCCCGCGATCGTTGGCGAGTAAGGGCCCGGCAGCCAAGTCGCAGATCATCCGCCTTTCAATCAACGCATTCTTAGCACGCCATCCTTCCTCATCTGACGACTGCTCACTACGTTTTGTCGGCCACCCTTTATGGATGAGGATGGCATGGCCCACGCGCCAGGCGGTCACGCCTGTAACTTTTTGCAGGCCGGTTTGGCTGCGCAAACCACTGCCGCGATCTGCCAGAATCGGCCGTCTTGTCTGATGGATGCCGACCCACGATGACTGCCGCCGTGCCACTCGCCACGCCCGTCAATTCGCCTGCGCGCGTGCTGTTTGCCAGCCTGATCGGCACCACCATCGAGTTCTTCGATTTCTATATCTACGCCACCGCTGCGGTGCTGGTGTTCCCGACCTTGTTCTTTCCGGCGGGCGATGGCAGTGCGGCGATGCTGCAGTCGTTGGCGACCTTTGCGGTGGCATTCATCGCGCGACCGGTGGGCTCGGCGGTCTTCGGCCACTTCGGCGATCGGGTCGGCCGCAAGGCCACGCTGGTGGCGGCATTGCTGACGATGGGTCTGTCCACGGTTGCCATTGGTCTGCTGCCTGGCTATGCGCAGATCGGAGTGTGGGCCCCATTGCTGCTGGCGCTGTGCCGGTTCGGTCAAGGGCTGGGCTTGGGCGGCGAGTGGGGCGGCGCCGTGCTGTTGGCAACCGAGAACGCACCGCCGGGCAAGCGCGTGTGGTACGGCATGTTTCCGCAGCTGGGTGCGCCGCTGGGCTTTTTGCTGTCCACCGGCACCTTCCTTGGCATGGGCGCATTGCTGGACGATGCGGCCTTCATGCAGTGGGGCTGGCGGGTGCCGTTTCTGGCCAGCGCCTTGCTGGTGATCACTGGCCTGTGGGTACGCCTGAGCATTACCGAAACACCGGATTTTCAAAAGACCCTGGATCGTCAGACGCGCGTACGGCTGCCGCTGGGCACCGTGATCTCGCAGCATTGGCCGGCGTTGATCATCGGCACGCTGGGTGCGTTTGCCACCTTCGTGTTGTTCTATCTGATGACCGTGTTCGCATTGGGCTATGGCACCAAGACGCTGGGCTACGACAAGGAACAATTCCTGCTGCTGCAGATGGCCGGTATCGTGTTCTTTGCGCTGGGCATCCCGTTGTCGGCCAAGTTCGGCGATCGGCATGGCGCACCGTTGGCGATGATGCTGGCCAGCATCGCCATCGTTGCGTTCGGACTGGCGTTTGCGCCGTTGTTTCAGGCCGATCACCCGTTGCAGGTGCTCACTTTTCTCGGGCTGGGCTTCTTCTTCATGGGGCTGACCTACGGCCCTTGCGGCACCTTGCTGGCGGAGTTGTATCCCACCGAGGTGCGCTATACCGGCGCGTCGCTGTCGTTCAATCTGGCCAGTATCCTGGGTGCGGCCCCGGCGCCGTATCTGGCCACGCAATTGGCGGCGCGCTACGGGGTGCAAGCGGTGGGTTACTACCTTGGCGGCGCCGCGGTGTTGAGCTTGCTCGCGTTGACGATGGTGCGGCGATCGCGTCGATAGATGCTGTTGGGTACGCGCCTGCCGTAGGCGCGGGCTGGTGCGCGCAGAGGTGCTATCGGTAAGACGCCTTCGCGCCCGGGTGCGCTCCTACGGGAGCTAGAGAAAGACGCGCTTTGAGGTGCGTCCTCTCAGGTCGCCGTGTTGGTGCAAGCGTGCGGCGTTCAGCCCGCCAAGCGTACCTGGTTGCGGCCGCCGGCCTTGGCCAGGTACAGATATTTGTCTGCTTCGTTCAACAGGTAATGCAACGATTGGTCGCCTTCGGTCGCGATGCACACGCCGATGCTTACCGTCATGCTCAGCGTGTCGTCGCCGACGCGGACGCGTAGTGCGCTGATGCGTTCGCGCAGGGTTTCGAAGTAGCTGGTGGCGTTGGCTGCATCCAGCCCCGGCACCAGCAGGCAGAATTCTTCGCCACCGAAACGCGCCACCAGATCCTGCGGACGTGCATGCCCGGAGACCGATGCGGCCACCGCGCGGAGCGCTTGGTCGCCGGCTTCGTGGCCCCAGGTGTCGTTGATGTGTTTGAAGTGATCGATATCCAGCATGGCCGCGGTCACCGTCTGGTCCTGCGACAGCAACTGCGGGATCACGCGCTGGCTTTGTTCCAGGAAGTAACGCCGATTGGGCAGGCCGGTGAGGAAATCGCGTGTGGCCAGATCCTGCAGCGTGCCGATCAATTCCAGCTGGTCCACGTTCTGCGAGACGCGGCAGAAGAATTCTTCGCGCGAGAAGGGCTTGCGCAGGAAGTCGTTGGCGCCGTTCTTCAAGAAGCGCGGGATCAGCGACGAGTCGCTGTTGCCGGAGATGCCGATCACCGCGACCTTGTCGCGCGAGCGCAACGCACGCAGCCGGCGGGTGAATTCCACGCCTTCCATGCCGGGCATTTCCTGATCGACGATGGTCAGGCGGATGTCGGGGTCGCGTTCGATTGCTTCCAGTCCGGCGGCGCCGTCAGCGGCCAGCACCACGCGGTAGCCGTACATCGACAGCAGTGCGGCGGCGTAGGTGCGAGCAGACAACGAATCGTCCACCACCAACGCGCCGATGCGACGATTGCGCTCCAGACGCTGCACCAACCAGGCCAGATATTCGATGCTGCCCGGTGCGTTTTTGAGTACGTAATCGATGATCTGCTGCTGCAGCACGCGCTGGCGCAGATCCTCGTCGTACACGCCGCTGACCACCACGGTCGGCAGGTTGCGCGAGAGGAAGAACTCCACGACCTTGTCGCGGTCGCCGTCGACCAGCACCAGGCCGGTCAGGACCAGGAACCAGCCATCTTCTTCGTCGAGCACGCGCGCCGCTTCGGCCAGGGTCGAAACGACCGTGACCGGCAGTTCCACGCGTTGCTCGATGGCTGCGCGCAGCATGCTGGTGAACGTGCGCGAGTTTTCCACCAGCAACACGCGTTGCGGCAGGACTGCGCTTTCACTATTGCGATGTAGGGTACCTGGGGACATCGGCTGGCCGTGTGGATCGAACCGTCAGATCAGCTAACGGCTCTGCTCGCCAAAACTTGAGCGCTGCGTTGCAGCTTGCGCGATGGACCTGGGCGCGCGGTCACCACAGCGCGTCGCGCAGCCGGTACCAGCTCATGGCCGCCACCAGCAGCGGGGTGCGCAGCCGCTGCCCGCCGGGAAACGGGCGGTGCGGAATACGCGCGAACACGTCCAGCCGCTGGCTCTGGCCAGTGATGGCCTCGGCGATCACCTGGCCGGCCAGACCGGTGGCTGCCACACCGTGGCCGGAGAAGCCCTGTGCGAAATACACAGTCGGCGCGAGCCGGCCCCAGTGCGGCGCGCGGTTGCGGGAGATGTCCACGTAGCCGCCCCAGACGGTCTCCAGCGGCACCTCGCGCAACTGCGGAAACACCGTGTGCATACGCTGCGTCATCAGGCGATTCAGGCCCGGCGGCGGGCGCGACGAATAGCTGGCGCGCCCGCCGAACAGCAGCCGGTGATCGGCGCTGAGCCGGTAATAATCCAGCGCCCAATTGGTGTCGGCCACCGCCATGTCGTTGCCGATCAGCGCGCGTGCGCGCGCCTCGCCCAGTGGCGGGGTGGCACCGACATAGGTGCCGACCGGCATGATGCGCTGCTCCAGCGGCGCGGCGATGCCGTGCAGCAAGGCATTGCCGGCAATCACGCCGAAGTCTGCGGTCACGCTGCCATCGGCGGTGTGCATCGCAACCTGCGCGCCAGGGTCCAGGCGAGTCACCGCCGAGTCTTCGAAGATGCGTACGCCAGCCGCCAGTGCCGCTCGCGCCAGGCCGAATGCATAGGCCAGCGGATGCAGATGGCCGCTGGCGGGGTCGAACATCGCACCCAGATACAGCGGGCTGTCCAGCACCTGGCGGGTGCGGGCGCGGTCCCACCACTCCAGCGGGTAGTCGTAGCGCTGCGCCATGCGCACGATGCCATGCTGCAGCGCCCGCACCTGGCGCGGCTTGAGCGGGACATGGGCATGACCATCGCGCCAGTCGCAGGCGATGGCATGGCGTTCGATCCGCTGGCGTAGCAGGCGCATGCCGTCGCGCGAGAAGTCGAACAGCAGGCGCGCATCTTTATCGCCGACCAATGCTTCCAGCGTTTCCTGTTCGCAGCCGTAGCCCACGATGGCCTGGCCGCCGTTGCGACCGGATGCGCCCCAGCCGATGCGCCGGGCCTCCAGCACGACGACCCGGTAGCCGGCTTCGGCCAGCGCGAGCGCCGCAGTCAGTCCGGTGTAACCGGCGCCGAGAATGCAGACATCGGCGCGTTCTGCGCCGCGCAGGCGCGGTTGCGCGGGCAGTGCGGGCGCGCTGCGCGTGTACCAGCTGTCCGGGTAGCCGCCCTCCGCGGTGTCGGCGTGCGGCAGCGCGGTGGCCGGGCTGCCCATCACACCGTCCGCAGGTACCGGGCGTAATCGACGTCCGGCACCAGCGCCTGGTAGTCGAGCAGCTCGCGTTGTTTCTGTTGCCCGAACACATGCTGAAACTGCGTGCCTAGCTGGGCGCCAATAAAGTCGCTGGACACAAACGCATCGACTGCGCCCTGCCAGGTGCGTGGCTGAAAGATCCCTTGCGCATAGGCATTGCCGGTGATCGGGGGCGTGGGTTCGGCGGGCTGCTGCAGGCCGTCGAGCATCGCCGCCAGCACCGCGGCCGCGGCCAGATAAGGGTTTGCATCGGCGCCGGCAATGCGATGTTCAATGCGCGTGTTGCGGGCATCGCTATGCGGGATGCGCAGCGCCACGGTGCGGTTGTTGAAGCCCCAGCTGGCATTCAACGGCACGAAGGCATTGCTGACGAAGCGGCGGTAACTGTTGGCGTGCGGCGCGAACAACAGCAGCGATGCGTCCGCATGCCGCTGCAGCCCGGCGATGGCGTGGCGCAGGCGGTCGGTGGGCATCTCGGCCTCGCCGGCCAGCACGTTGTGCCCGTCGGCATCGAGCAGGCTCACATGCAGATGCAAGCCGCTGCCGGCCTGGCCGGGGAACGGCTTGGCCATGAAGCTGGCCAGCATGCGCTGCTGCTGCGCGATGGCCTTGATGGTGCGTTTGAGCAGGATCGCCTCGTCGCAGGCGGCAATCGCATCGGCGCGATGTTGCAGGTTGATTTCGAACTGGCCTGGTGCGTACTCGGCCACGGCGGTGTCGGCCGGGATGCCTTGCTGGTGGCATGCAGCGGTGACCGCATCGGTAAAGCCACGGTGATCGTCCAGATCCTGCAACGCGTACACCTGGGTGCTGTCGCTGCGAATGCCGGTGACCGGGTCACGCGGGGTCTGCGGGCGCCCCTGCGCATCGGGCACCGCATCGAACAGGTAGAACTCCAGCTCCACCGCCACCACCGGGGTCAGCCCGAGTGCGGCAAAGCCGTGCAACACCCGCTGCAACACCGCGCGTGGCGCGACCTCGAACAGGCTGCCGTCCGGGGTGTGCATCGCCAGCAGCAGCTGCGCCATCGGTTGCGGCGCCCACGGTACCGGGCGCAGCGAGCCCTCGATCGGCCGGCAGATGCGGTCGGCATCGCCGATGGCATAGCCAAGCCCAGTTTCTTCCACGGTGTTGCCGGTGATGTCGGTGGCGATCAGCGACATCGGCAGGCATACGCCATCGCGGTAGACCTTCTGCAACGTATCGGCAGTGACGCGCTTGCCGCGCAGCACGCCGTTGGTGTCGGGCAACAACAGGTCGACGGAGTGGCAGCCGGCGATACGCGCCAGGGTGGCGGCATCGGCAGCGGGCAGCGATGCGACGGAGTTCTCGGAAGCCATGGGCACCACCTGCGAAGTCGCCGCCCAGCCTAGCAAAGCAGGCGTGATCATTTGCGATCAGGCAACGGTGCAGCGGTGGCAATGGCGGCGGTGGCGCGGTAAGTTCGAGCGCATCTGCCGTTCAACGCACCGCATCGGGATGTCTGCATGGCTGTCGTACCGTTGGTCGGATTGCCGACCGATCGCATCGCGCAAGGGCCGCATCCGTTTCTGGCGGCCGGCGAAAAATACATCCGTGCGGTTGTGGACGCGGCCGGTGCCATGCCGGTGCTGCTGCCGAGTCTGCAGCCCAGCCTGGAGGCCGGCGTATGGCTGGATCGGTTGGACGGCGTGTTGCTCACCGGGGCGGTCAGCAATATTGAGCCGCACCACTACAGCGACGAATCGAGTTGGGAGGGCAACCCGCACGATGCCGCGCGCGATGCCACCAGCCTGGGGTTGATCCCGCAGGCGCTTGCGCGCGGCCTGCCGGTGCTGGCGATCTGTCGTGGCCTGCAGGAGGTCAATGTCGCGCTCGGTGGACGCCTGCATCAACGCGTGCATGCGGTACCCGGCCTGGCCGATCATCGCGAAGACCGCAACGCGCCGCTGGACGTGCAATACGGCCCCGCGCATCCGCTGCGGTTGCAGCCCGGCGGTTGGCTGGCTGGCATGAGCGACTCGGTCGAGGTGTGGGTCAACTCATTGCACGGGCAGGGCATCGCCACGCTGGCCGACGGCCTGCTGGTCGAAGCGACCGCCCCGGATGGTCTGATCGAAGCCTTTCGCGGTCCCGGACCGGGCTTTTTACTTGCCGTGCAATGGCATCCGGAATGGCGTGTCACACAGCATCCGTTCTACCGTGCCATCTTTCAGTCCTTCGGCGAGGCCTGTCGCCGTTACGCCGCTCAGCGCGGTCAGTGAGGTTGTATGTCGATCCGCACACGTTCGCGTAAATCCACGCCCAAGCAGCCGGAGAGTGCATTGCGCCGCTGGCTCAAGGACCGCCACATTACCGAGGTCGAATGCCTGGTGCCGGACATCACCGGCAATGCGCGCGGCAAGATCATTCCGGCCGACAAGTTTTCGCACGATTACGGCACGCGGTTGCCCGAAGGCATCTTCGCCACCACGGTCACCGGCGACTTTCCGGACGACTATTACGCACTGACCTCGCCGTCGGACTCGGACATGCATTTGCGCCCGGACGCGTCCACCGTGCGCATGGTGCCGTGGGCCGCCGACCCCACCGCGCAGGTCATCCATGATTGCTACACCAAGGACGGCCAGCCGCACGAACTGGCGCCGCGCAATGTGCTGCGTCGCGTGCTGGAGGCCTACGCCGAGGTCAAATTGCAGCCGGTGGTGGCGCCGGAGCTGGAGTTCTTTCTGGTGCAAAAGAACACCGATCCCGACTTCCCGCTGCTGCCACCGGCCGGGCGCTCCGGTCGCCCGGAAACCGCGCGGCAGTCGTATTCGATCGATGCGGTCAACGAGTTCGACCCGATCCTGGATCTGATGTACGACTATTGCGATGCGATGGAGCTGGACGTGGATACCTTGATCCACGAATCCGGCGCCGCGCAGCTGGAAGTCAACTTCACCCACGCCGATGCCTTGTCGCGCGCCGACCAGGTGTTCCTGTTCAAGCGCACCATGCGCGAAGCGGCGTTGCGGCATGGGGTGTATGCCACGTTTCTGGCCAAGCCGATGGAAACCGAGCCCGGCAGTGCGATGCATATCCACCAGAGCCTGTTGCATGCCGGCACCGGCAAGAACGTGTTCAGCGGCAAGCGCGAGGGCGGGTTCAGCGACACCTTTGCGCATTATCTGGGCGGGCTGCAGAAATACATTCCGATGGCGATGGGGCTGCTGGCTCCCAACGTCAATTCGTACCGGCGGCTGATGTTCGGCGAGGTGTCACCAAGCAATGTGTTGTGGGGCTTCGACAACCGCACCTGCGGGTTGCGGGTGCCGATCGATGCGCCACAAAACATGCGGGTGGAAAGCCGGTTTGCCGGCTCCGATGCCAATCCATATCTGGCGATGGCGGCGACATTGGCGTGCGGGTTGTTGGGCATCCGCGAAAAGCTGGAGCCGACCGCGCCGATCAGCAGTAACGGCAAGGAGCAGGGCTACGATTTGCCGCGCTCGTTGGGTGAGGCGCTGGATGGGTT
This sequence comes from Xanthomonas sp. AC360, assembly GCF_979258225.1. NCBI lineage: Bacteria > Pseudomonadati > Pseudomonadota > Gammaproteobacteria > Lysobacterales > Lysobacteraceae > Xanthomonas > Xanthomonas sp. AC360. The sequence continues at coordinate 4,307,512 of NZ_OZ409846.1, read as the reverse complement.
GGAGAAGTGCGAGGCGTTGCAGGAGATGTTGGGACGGCGGTTTGTGCGGGCTTATATCTCGGTGAAGCGGAAGGAGTATGAGACGTTCTTTCGGGTGATCAGTTCGTGGGAGCGGGAGTTTTTGTTGTTGAATGTGTGAGTGGGTCGGATGAGTGTTGCCGCGCGCTCCCTTCTCCCGTCGGGAGAAGGTGCCCGCAGGGCGGATGAGGGTGCGGTGTCGGGTGGTGTTAATGCGTGGCGCGGTTTGTGCTCTTGCACGGTTCGCGGATTCAAATTCAGAGCAGGGCTTTCACGCCCTTCGGGCGCGAGTCACTTTTTCTTTGCTTGTGCAAAGAAAAAGTAACCAAAAAGAAAGCACACCCCGTCCTCGCGCCCTCCGCGCCGTAGGCGCTGCGGGTGCGCAAGTCCGGCAGAAATTTTTGTAAGGGACATCCATGTCCCTTACAAAAACGTCGCGCATCCATGCGCGCCGCCCTACGGGTTGTATCTGCCGGCCTTGCCGCTGCGGTATGGGGCCCCGTAAGGGCGCAAGCAAGGCAAAGCAAGGCAAAGCAAAGCAAGGCAAGGCAAGGCAAGGCAAGGCAAGGCAAGGCAAGGCAAGGCAAGGCAAGGCAAGGCAAGGCAAGGCAAGGCTAAACAAAGCGAAGCAAGGCAAAGCAAAGCAAAGCGCTGCGCAGATCAGCGCTGCACAGGTCAGCGCATCAAGGTGTAGCGATGTCATGCGGGAGCCGGCCGGTGCTGGGCAGGAGGCCGGCGCCGCGCCGGAAATGCTTAGATCGCGGACGCAGCAAGGACACCGGCGATTCGGTGGTGGTGCGCGTCAACGACCGCGGCCCGTTTCACGATGGCCGCGTGATCGACCTCAGCTACGTTCCCTTCTCCCATCGGGAGAAGGTGCCCGAAGGGCGGATGAGGGTGCGGTGTTGGCGGCAGCGCTAGTTCTCGCGACCAACCTGTCTGTCGGGCATGCAGGGGATTCGCAGGGCAATCTGCAATGCCGTCCACGGTGCGGCAACAAGGCGTGGGTATGCTCGTGGTTCCTCATGCGTGGAGCAGGTCGTGGATCCTTCTGTGCTCAGGTCGTTGCAGCAGCTCGATGCCGCGCATCATCTGCATCCGTTCAACGACAACGCGGTGCTGGCGGGCAAGGGCACGCGCATCCTGACGCGCGGTGAGGGCGTGTACGTGTGGGACGCCGATGGCAACAAGCTGCTGGATGCGTTCGGTGGGTTGTGGTGCGTCAATGTGGGTTATGGACGCACCGAGCTGGCGCAGGCAGCGGCGCGGCAGATGGAGCAGCTGGCGTACTACAACAGCTTTTTTCAGTGCACCACCGAGCCCACCATCCACCTGGCCGCCAAGCTGGCGGAACTGACGCCCGGCGATTTGAATCATGCGTTCTTCGCCAATTCCGGGTCGGAGGCCAACGACACCATCCTGCGCCTGGTGCGGCATTTCTGGGCGGTGCAGGGGCAGCCGCAAAAACACGTCTTCATCGGTCGCCACAATGGCTATCACGGCACCACCATGGCCGGTGCCAGCCTGGGTGGCATGCAGGGCATGCACAAGCAGGGTGGGTTGCCGATACCGGGCATCGTGCATATCGAGCCGCCCAATCATTTCGGCGATGGCGGGGACATGGCGCCGGACGAATACGGGCTGCTTGCCGCGCGCCGTCTGGAAGCGAGGATTCTCGAACTCGGACCGGAAAACGTAGCGGCGTTCATCGGCGAACCCATCATGGGGGCGATCGGTGTCTATATCCCGCCGCGTAGTTATTGGCCGGAAATCCAGCGTATCTGCCGGCACTACGACGTGCTGCTGGTGGCTGACGAGGTGATTTGCGGATTCGGGCGTACCGGGGAATGGTTCGGGGCGGATTACTTCGGCTTTCAGCCCGATGTGATGACGCTGGCCAAGGGCATTACCTCCGGCTACATCCCGCTGGCGGCGGCGATGTTCAGCGATCGCGTGGCCGGGGTGCTCAAGCAGCAGGGCGGCGAGCTGGCGCATGGCGGTACCTATGCCGGGCATCCGGTGTGCGCGGCGGTGGCGCTGGAGAATCTGCGCCTGCTGCAGGACGAAGGCATCGTGGAGACTGCACGCACGCAGATTGCGCCGTATCTGGCGCAGCGCTGGGCCGAGTTGGGCGCGCATCGGCTGGTCGGCGAGGCGCGGATCGCGGGCCTGGTCGGCGCGCTGGAGCTGGTGCCGGACAAGCGCCAGCGCGGCCGGTATTTCCCCGGGCGCGGGCGGGTCGGCGCGATGTGCCGCGACTTCGCGCTAAAGCGCGGGCTGATCCTGCGCGCCACCTACGATGCAATGCTGCTGTCGCCGCCGTTGATCATCACCTGCGAGCAGGTCGACGAGCTGTTCGAGAAGACCTGGGCGGCGTTGGACGACACCGCGCAGGCGTTGGGCAAGTAAGCGCGGCGGCAGGCTTCCGGCCGCAGAGCCGCGCAGCCACAGCGCAGCAAGCGCCACCGCCGCGACCGACCTTCGCCAATCCCGACGCTTCAGCGCGTCAAACCGCGAACCCCGGTCCACGCACCTCCCGCTGTGCAAACCCGGACGCGGTGGGTAGGCTGGGCGCAGACCGGCCGCGATGCCGGGCCGCTCCCACCGCGCTGCCCTGGAGACCCACATGACGCTGCGACTGCTCGCCCTGACCCTGTCCATCACCCTGTTGTCCGGCTGTGGCGGCGGTGGCGCGCCGGGCAAGGCCGATGCGCAGGCCAAGGTGCTGAACGTCTACAACTACTCCGACTACATCGCTGAAGACACGATTCCTGCGTTCGAAAAGAGCACCGGTATCAAGGTCACCTACGACGTGTTCGACAGCGACGAGATGGTGGAAACCAAGTTGCTGGCCGGTGGCAGCGACTACGACGTGGTGGTGCCCACGCTCAATTTCTTCGGACGGCAGATCCAGGCTGGTGTGTTCCTGCCGTTGGACAAGAGCAAGATCCCGAATCTGGTCAATCTGGATCCGGACGTCATGCGCCGCATCGCTGCGCAGGATCCGAACAACGCCTATGGCGTGCCGTACATGATCGGCACCACCGGCATCGGCTACAACGTCGACAAGCTCAAGGCGATCTTCGGCAGTACCGATGTCGCCAACAGCTGGGATCTGGTGTTCAAGCCTGAGAACCTGTCCAAGCTCAAAGACTGCGGCGTCACCATTCTGGACACGCCCTCGGATATGATCCCGATCGCGCTGAATTATCTGGGCCTGGATCCGCACAGCAGCGTGCCGGCCGAGATCGAGAAGGCTGCCGCGCTGATCAAGACCATCCGCCCGTACGTACAGAACTTCCACTCCAGCCAGTACGTCACCTCGCTGGCCAACGGCAATACCTGCCTGGCAGTGGGGTGGTCGGGCGACATCATCCAGGCGCGCGACCGTGCCAAGGAGGCCGGCAACAACGTCAACGTGGCCTACGCCATTCCGAAAGAAGGCGCGCCGCAGTGGTTCGACATGCTGGCCATCCCCAAGGACGCCAAACATCCTGACAACGCCTACGCCTTCATCAATTACCTGTTGAAGCCGGAGGTAGCCGCGGCCAACAGCAACTTCATTCACTACGCCAACCCGGTGCGCACCGCCACGCCGCTGGTGGATGCGGCGATCCGCAACGACCCCACCATCTACCCGCCGCCGGAAGTGACCGCCAAGATGTTCACCTACGCGATCAACTCGCCGGACGTCGATCGCCTGTACACGCGGCTGTGGACCGAGATCAAGACCGGCCGCTGAGCCGGGGGCGTCAGACGCTGATGCGGCGCAGGCCGCCGCATCCTTATCAAACGCCAATCATTGGCTGAGACACTGCAAATCTGGTCGCGGCAGCGTGCAGCTGGCGCACCGGCATCGCGTCGCGAGCGCACGCTTGGGTGCGGCACGCGGCTGCCCGACACGCGCCAACCGAGCGGTACCGCGCGTCCGGCCAGCCTCAGCCCCAGCTGACTGGCCTCATCACGCAACCTGTACTGACGAGTTCAAATAATTGTATGGTTCCGCCGCTTTCGCCGTGCCGCTGATGCGGCATGCCGCTGCGCGTATCGCCCACGACCTACAGGACGCTTCCTTTGAGCAACCAAGCAGACCACCCGTCCAACGATGGCCGCAGCCAGACCGCGGATGCGCAGGGCGCCGACGCGCACGACGACCAGGAGCAGAAGCCTTCGCCGTTGAAGAACCCCAAGGTCAAGTGGACGCTGATCCTGGTGGGCGTGCTGGTGCTGGTCTTGCTGGTGGTCTGGCTGGCCTATTACCTGATCAAGGGCCGCTACATGCAGGACACCAATAACGCCTATCTGCAGGCCGATTCGGTGGCGGTGGCGCCGCGCGTCAGCGGCTATGTGACCAAGGTGATGGTGGGCGACAACCAGATCGTGGACGCCGGCCAGCCGCTGCTGCAGATCGACGACCGCACTTACCAGGCAACCCTGCAGCAGGCCGAGGCCGCGATTGCAGCGCGCCAGGCCGATATCGCTGCGGCCACGGCCAATGTCTCTGCGCAGGAATCGGCGCTGGTGCAGGCACGTACCCAGGTCACTGCTGCCGCTGCCAGCCTCACCTTCGCCCAGGCCGAAGTGAAGCGCTTCGCGCCGCTGGCGGCGTCCGGCGCCGACACCCACGAGCATCAGGAAAGTCTGCAGCATGAGCTGGCGCGCGCCCGCGCCCAGTACGCCGCCGCCCAGGCGCAGGCCAAAGGAGCGCAGAGTCAGATTCAGGCCAGCACGGCGCAACTGGAGCAGGCCCAGGCCGGGGTGAAGCAGGCCAGCGCCGACGCCGATCAGGCCCGCATCGCGGTGGAAGACACCCGCCTGACCAGCCGGATCCACGGCCGCGTCGGTGACAAGACCGTGCAGGTGGGGCAGTTCCTGGCCGCCGGCACCCGCACCATGACCATCGTGCCGCAGGAATCGCTGTACCTGATCGCCAACTTCAAGGAAACCCAGGTCGGCCTGATGCGTCCCGGCCAGCCGGCCGAGATCGAGGTCGACGCGCTGTCCGGGGTGAAGCTGCACGGCAAGGTCGAAAGCCTGTCGCCCGGGACCGGCTCGCAGTTCGCGCTGTTGCCACCGGAAAACGCCACCGGCAACTTCACCAAGGTAGTGCAGCGCTTGCCCGTGCGCATCCGCGTGTTGGCCGGCGAAGAGGCGCGCAAGGTGCTGGTGCCAGGCATGTCGGTGGAAGTGACGGTAGACACGCGCTCGGCCAAGGACGCCAAGGAGCGTGCCGAAAAAGAATCCGACCGCGTGCAGGAGCAGGAGCGCGCGCAGTGAGTGCAGCGGCAGCCACCGGCCCGAGTGCCGGCGGCAGCGCGACTCGCGAGAAGGCCGAGCCGGGCGCCTGGCTGGCGGTGCTGGCCGGCACCATCGGCTCGTTCATGGCGACGCTGGATATCTCCATCGTCAACGCTGCGCTGCCCACCATCCAGGGCGAGGTCGGCGCCAGCGGCACCGAAGGCACCTGGATTTCCACCGCGTATCTGGTCGCCGAGATCATCATGATCCCGCTGACCGGCTGGTTCGTGCGCACCTTGGGGCTGCGCAACTTCCTGCTGATCTGCGCGGTGATGTTCACCGCGTTTTCGGTGGTGTGCGGGTTGTCGACCTCGTTGACGATGATGATCATCGGCAGGGTCGGGCAGGGCCTGGCCGGCGGTGCGCTGATTCCCACCGCGCTGACCATCGTTGCGACCCGGCTGCCGCCCAGCCAGCAGACCATGGGCACCGCCTTGTTCGGCATGACCGTGATCATGGGCCCGGTGATCGGGCCGCTGCTCGGTGGCTGGCTGACCGAAAACGTCAGCTGGCATTACGCGTTTTTTATCAACGTGCCGATCTGCGTCGGCCTGGTGGCGTTGCTGCTGCTGGGGCTCAAGCATGAAAAGGCCGATTGGGCGGGCCTGCTCAATGCCGATTGGCTGGGCATCTACGGCCTGACTGCGGGCTTGGGCGGGCTCACCGTCGTGCTTGAAGAAGGCCAGCGCGAACGCTGGTTCGAGTCCAGCGAAATCAACACGCTGAGCCTGATCGCCTTGAGCGGCTTTATCGCCCTGGTGGTCGGCCAGTTCCGCAAGCGCGTGCCGGTGATCCGTCTGTCGCTGCTGCTGCATCGCAGTTTCGGCGCGGTGTTCATCATGATCATGGCGGTGGGCATGATCCTGTTCGGCGTCATGTACATGATTCCGCAGTTTCTGGCGGTGATCTCCGGCTACAACACCGAGCAGGCCGGTTACGTGCTGCTGCTGTCCGGCCTGCCCACCGTGCTGCTGATGCCGATGATGCCCAAGCTGCTAGACATAGTGGACGTGCGCATCCTGGTGATCGCCGGGCTGATCTGTTTTGCCGCGGCGTGTTTCGTCAACCTGTCGCTGACCGCCGACACCGTCGGCACGCATTTCGTTGCCGGGCAGTTGCTGCAAGGCTGTGGGCTGGCACTGGCGATGATGTCGCTCAATCAGGCGGCCATTTCGTCGGTGCCGCCGGAGCTGGCCGGCGATGCATCGGGCCTGTTCAATGCCGGTCGCAACCTGGGCGGCTCGGTCGGGTTGGCGCTGATCTCCACCTTCCAGGAGCGCCGCATGACCTTCCACACCGAAACCATCGGCAGCGCGATCACCGCCAATGCGACGCGCGCGCAGGAGTTTCTGGCTGGCCTGAGCGCGCAGATGCAGGGCAGCGCCGGTGGCGAGGCGGCCATCCGCTCGATCGCGCAGTTGGCGCGACTGGTGCAACAGCAGGCGTTGGTGATGACCTACAGCGATCTGTTCTGGATCTTCGGCGTGATCGTGGTCTGCACGATTCCGCTGGCTTTTTTGCTCAAACCGTTACCCAAGGGGGCGCACCTTGCAATGCACTGATTCCCTGCGCCCGATGCGCATGCCACTGGCGGCGGCGCTGAGCGCCGTGTTGCTGGGCGGCTGCATGCTCGGCCCCAACTACACCAAGGCACCGCCGGTGGCCGATGCGGCCATGCAGGCGCCCGCGCTGCATCGCGCCAGCGGCGCGCAGGTGGTTGCCGCCGCGCCGTTGAACCACTGGTGGGAGCAATTGAACGACCCGCAGCTCACCCAGCTGGTGACCCGGGCGTTGGCCGACAGCCCCAACCTGCGCGCGGCGCAAGCGCGTCTGCGCGCCAACCGCGCACTGGCCCGGCAACGTCGCGCCGAGCGCTTGCCCAAGCTCAATGCCAGTGCGATCTACGCCTATGCCGAGCCGCCGCAGACCATCGTGGACACGCTGGGCGGGCTGCAGGAGGGCCAGCCCGGTCAACAGCCCGCCGCAGGCGATCAGGCACTGGATCTGGACAAGACCCAGATCTACAGCGCCGGTTTCGATGCCAGTTGGGAGCTGGATTTTTTCGGCCGCCGCCGTCGCGCCGCCGAGGGCGCGCTGGCGCAAGCGCAGGCCTCCGAAGCCGAGCTGGCCGATGCGCAGGTGCAGCTCGCCGCCGAAGTGGGGCAGGTGTATCTCAACTATCGCGGGCTGCAAGCGCGCCTCGCCATTGCTGATGCCAACCTGGACAAGATCGGCCAATCGCTGGCGTTGACCCGTCAGCGCCGCGAGCGCGGTGCGTCTTCGGACCTGCAGGTGGAGCAGATCGCCACCCAGGTGCAGCAGCAGCAAGCGCAGCGTCTGCCGCTGGAAATGCAGTTGCAGGAAGCGCTGGACCAGCTCGCCTTGATGGTCGGACGCGAGCCCGGCGCGTTGGATGCACAACTGGCGGCGGTGCAGCCACTGCCGATGCTGCCAACCGACGTGCGCGTGGACGATGCCGGCGCGTTGATCCGTCGTCGCCCCGATGTGCGCAAGGCCGAGCGCGAGCTGGCCGCGTCCAGCGCGCAGATCGGCGAGGCGTTGAATGGCTACTTCCCGCAGGTGACCCTGCTGGGTGGGCTGAGCTGGGTAGCCGGTTCGCCCAGCGACTTCAACTCCGATGCGCTGACCACCCTGGCAGTGCCGATGCTGCGCTGGTCGATCTTCGATTTCGGCAAGACCCGTGCGCAGGTGGAACAGGCGCGCGCCGGCAATGCCGGGCGCGAGGCCGCTTATGAGGGCGCGGTACTGGCGGCGTTGCAGGATGCCAACTCTGCGTTGTCGCGCTTCGGTTCGGCGCGCAAGCAGCTGGTGGTCGCGCGCCAGGCCGAAGCCTCGGCCACGCGCTCGGCCGGACTGATGCAGCAACGCCGCGATGCCGGCGCAACCTCGTCGATCGATCTGCTCGACGTGCAACGCCAGCAGTTGTCCGCACAGGACGCCGCTGCGCAGGCGCAGGTGCAGCTATTGGTCAACTACGTCGCGCTGCAAAAGAGTCTGGGTCTGGGCTGGAGCGAGGCGCCGCAGGAGACGCGTTGACTGTTGTCGATGGTCGATGGTCGATGGGCTTCAATCAGGCATGCATGTATGCATGCCTGCGCTGCCATTGCCATTGCCATTGCCATTGCCGCGCGTCGGTGATGGTTGCGCATGCGGTCTGCATCGGGAGTGTTGGTGGCACGGACGTCATCGGCTTGATGGAATTTGCAGAAGCCCCGTCAGTGAGTGTGGAGACCAGGACTTTGCTGGACCAAAACACGCACCGACGAGGACGGCTTGCATACCGATTTACGCATCGTCTTACACGTTTGGAAGGCGTGCGTTCTGCATCCGGATATCCGGTTGATCAGACCAACTTGGAGCGGCTAACAAAACGGAGCCAGCAATCGTCAGGTGGATGCGGACGGCCCGGAGGAACCGGAATGTACGAGTGGTAGATGCCGCAACGAACACTGAGCACGGAGCACCGGCAGCCTGGCGTTGAGCACAGTTGTTTTGTTAGCTGCTCGTCTAGCGTTGGCCCCGCTTGATTGGCTGGTATTGCCCGGCGATTTCTTCTCCAATCGAAGCAAGTCGCCACTGATGCAGTCACGGGCACTTGCCGCAATGCCGCTTGATCGTCACTCTCAGCCGCAGACGCGCAGACGCGCAGACGCGCAGACGCGCAGACGCGCAGACCTGTAAGTGCCCGACAGTCGATACATGCTTTTGCCATCATGGCGCGCAGGCTCTACCCCCGGCGCCTGCGTTTGCCGTCATCGAGAGGAACCATGTCACTGACCGACGCCTTGCCGCCCCTGTCCACCCCTGCGGATGCCGGCTACCTGTCCATCAGCGAGGTCCGTAAGGAATTCGATGGCTTTGTCGCGGTCGACGATGTCAGCCTGCAGATCCGCAAGGGCGAAATCTTTGCGCTGCTGGGCGGGTCGGGCAGCGGCAAATCCACCTTGCTGCGCTGTCTGGCCGGCTTCGAGCGACCCACCAAGGGGCGCATCACACTCGATGGCCAGCCGATCGACGCGCTGCCGCCGTACGAGCGCCCGATCAACATGATGTTCCAGTCCTACGCGTTGTTTCCGCATATGAGCGTGGAGCAGAACATCGCTTTCGGGCTGAAGCAGGAGGGCTTGTCGAAGGCCGCCATCGCCACCCGCGTCGGCGAGATGCTGGAGCTGGTGCAGCTGGGCGCGTTGGCCAGGCGCAAGCCGCATCAGCTCTCCGGCGGCCAGCAGCAGCGTGTCGCGCTGGCGCGCTCGCTGGCCAAGCGGCCCAAACTGCTGCTGCTGGACGAACCGATGGGCGCGCTTGACAAGAAGCTGCGCTCGCAGATGCAGCTGGAACTGGTCAACATCATCGAAACCTCCGGCGTCACCTGCGTGATGGTCACCCACGACCAGGAGGAGGCGATGACCATGGCCACGCGCATCGCGCTGATGGATCAGGGCTGGATCCAGCAGGTCGGCACGCCCGATGAAATCTACGAACAACCGGCCAACCGTTTCGCCGCCGAATTCATCGGCTCGGTCAATCTGATCGATGCCGTCATCGCCGAAGACGCGCCCGATTACGTCACGCTGAAGACGCCGGCCTTCGACGCCCCTATCCGTATCGGCCACGGCATCACCGGCTTCGAAGGCCAAGCGGTGGCGTTTGCGCTGCGTCCGGAAAAACTCGCCATCGGCAAGGACGAACCCACGCAGGCCTGCAACAAGGCGCAGGGCGTGATCGAAGACATCGCCTATTTCGGCAGCCATTCGGTCTACCACGTGCGGCTGCCCAGCGGGGTCAAGCTGATGGCCAACTTTGCCAATCGCCAGCGCTGGGCCAGCGAAGCGCTGACCTGGGGCGATGCGGTGTGGGTGGGTTGGGGCGAGGACGACGGCGTGGTGCTCACCGCATGAGGCCGCGTCTTTTCCGTCGCGGCTTGCCGGGTGCGCGTTGGGGCGTGATCGCTGCACCGTACCTGTGGTTGCTGGTGTTCTTCGCGATCCCGTTCCTGATCGTGCTGAAGATTTCGTTTGCCGAGCGCGCCATCGCGATGCCGCCATACACGCCGCTGTTCGCATCTGCGGCCGATGGCGCCGTCAGCGTAAAGCTGCATCTGGGCAATTATCTGGCGCTGCTGCGCGACAGCCAGTACGTGGCCGCGTACCTGAGCTCGATCAAGATCGCGGCGATCTCCACCGCACTGGCGTTGTTGATCGGCTACCCGATGGCGTATGTGATCGCACGCTTGCCGTCGGCTACCCGCAACGTGGCGATGATGCTGGTGGTGCTGCCATCGTGGACCTCGTTCTTGATTCGTGTATACGCGTGGATCGGCATTCTCGACGGCAACGGCCTGCTCAATCAGGCGCTGCTGGCGCTGGGCGTGATCAAGCAGCCGTTGCAGTTGCTGTACACGCCCGTCGCCGCCTATATCGGCATCGTCTACTGCTATCTGCCCTTCATGGTGTTGCCGCTGTACGCCAATCTGGTCAAGCACGACAACCGCTTGCTGGAAGCAGCCTACGATCTGGGCGCGCGTCCGTGGCAAGCGTTTGTGCGCATCACCCTGCCGCTGTCGCGTAACGGCATCGTGGCCGGCTGCATGCTGGTGATGATCCCGGCGGTGGGCGAGTTTGTGATTCCGGAAATGCTGGGCGGCCCCAACACCTTGATGATCGGTCGCGTGCTGTGGGGCGAGTTCTTCAATAATCGCGATTGGCCGGTGGCCGCTGCCGTGGCCACGGTCATGCTGGTGTTGTTGCTGGTGCCGATCGTGATCTTCCACCGTTACCAGCAGCGCGAGCTGGAAGGGCGGCTGACATGATGCGCGCCTCGCGCGGTGGGCGCGTGCTGGGCGGCAGTGTGCTCGCGCTGGGGTTCGGGTTTTTGTATCTGCCGATCCTCTTGCTGATGGTGTACTCGTTCAACGCCTCGCGTCTGGCCACGGTGTGGGGCGGGTTTTCGACGCGTTGGTATGGCGAGTTGCTGCGCGACCGGCAATTGCTGGAGGCAGCCTGGGTCAGTCTGGAAGTTGCGTTCTGGACCGCCTGCGCGTCGATGGTGCTGGGCACGATGGCCGCGATGGCGATGGTGCGCATGCGGCGGTTTCCCGGCAAAACGCTATTCGGTGCGCTGATCACCGCACCGCTGGTGATGCCGGAGGTGATCATCGGCTTGTCCATCCTGCTGTTGCTGGTCTCGATGGGCGGCGTGCTCGGCATCGCACCGCGCGGGGCAGTGGCGATCTGGGTCGCGCATGTCACCTTCACCGTATCGTTTGTCACCGTGGTGATTTCCTCGCGCCTGCAGGAGCTGGACCGCTCGCTGGAAGAAGCTGCGATGGATCTGGGAGCCACGCCGCTGAAGGTGTTCTTCCTGATCACCTTGCCGATCATCGCGCCGGCACTCGCATCGGGGTGGCTGCTCGCCTTTACCCTGTCGCTGGACGATGTAGTGATTGCCAGCTTCCTGGCCGGGCCGAGTTCCACCACGTTGCCGATCAAGGTGTTCGCATCGGTGCGGCTGGGCATCAGCCCCAAGATCAACGCACTGGCCACAGTGATGGTGCTGGCGGTGTCGGTCGCCGCGGTGATCGGGTGGTGGCTGCTGGCACGCAGCGAAAAACGCCGTCTGCGCGATCAGCAACTGGCGCTGCAAGCTGCTCCCTGAGCAGGTGCCCGCGTTAGTGTGGCCAATGAACTGCAGCAAGCGGCCATCAGACAGGTGCGAACGCTCAAGCCACCGACGTGTACGACGGATACGACGGATACGACGGCCGCCGGACGCTGGGCACACCAGTAGGAGCCGCGGCGGCTACCTGGCCGGAGGCGTGTACCCGTTGTCCCAGGGCTGCGGCTTGGTCAGGTAGCACTGATACTCGGCCCTGATGTCGTAGCCGTGTTGCTCGACTCTAGGTTGTTCATCGGCGCGGTCCTTGCGGTTGTCCTTGCTGTCGTCCTTGGACTTTCGCTTATCGGGAAAGATCGTGACCATGTTCGGCGACGACTGCGCGGTGATCAGTTGGCGGATGGCAGTGTCCGAGCACGCATGCAGTGCCTCGTCCTCGCAGGGTTGCGCGGGATCGGGCATCAGGCTGTTGCAGCGTACGGTGACAAACCCGGCCGGTCCGGGCCGCGGGCCACGCAAGAGGTCCTGGAGGACGGCACATCCCGGCAGGCACGCACTGGTGCCAAGTACAACGAGAGCAATGAGATTCCGGCGCATCGTGGTGGTCTTCCATGGATGGATGAATCTGCCGCCGCGCAATGCTAGAGCAATGCGCGGTTGGACCGTCTGAACAGGGCAAGGCTGCTTTCGGTACCTCGTCTGGGAGCGTGATCCCAGCGGTCATTGATCAGAGAGCTGTGCGGTGAAGGTGCGGCATTGCGTCGCGGTGCGGGTAAACACAGCGTTGCAGCAATTTGCAGTGGTTGTGACGCGGCTGCAACTTCCCGGCGACTAGCATTGGGCGTCTTGCAACTGGAGACCGTCATGTCCTACGACACCGTCAACCCGGCCAACGGCCAGGTCGAACATACGCAGCAGACGCTGGACGCTGCCGCCATCGAGGCGCGCTTGGCCGCTTCCGCCAAGGCGTTTCCGCAGTGGGCAGCACTGCCCTTGGCCGAGCGCGGCGCCTTGCTGCGCCGGGTCGGCGAAGAGTTGACCAAACGGCGCGACGACCTGCAGCGCATCATGACCGCCGAGATGGGCAAGCTGCGCCGCGAAGCGCTGGCCGAGGTCGACAAGTGCGCGCAGGCCTGCGCGTATTACGCCGACCATGCTGCCGAGTACCTGGCGCCGCGCGAGATTCCAACCGAGGCACAGTCCAGCTACGTGCGCTATGAACCGCTGGGCTGCGTGTTTGCGGTGATGCCGTGGAATTTCCCGCTGTGGCAGGCGTTTCGCTTTCTCGCGCCGGGCCTGATGGCCGGCAATGTGGCGCTGCTCAAGCACGCCAGCAATGTGCCGCGCTGCGCCGATGCGATGAAAGACGTGCTCGATGCTGCCGGCATTCCGCCGGGCGTTTTCGACGTGCTGCATATCGACAACGACCAGGCCGCCGATGTGCTGCGCGATGACCGCATTGTTGCAGTGACGCTGACCGGCAGCGAACGTGCCGGCCGCTCGCTGGCCGCCAATGCCGGCGATCAACTGAAGAAGTGCGTGATGGAGTTGGGCGGCAGTGACGCCTTCGTGGTGCTGGAAGACGCCGATCTTGAGCACACCGTGCAATCGGCGGTGCAGTCGCGCTTCGACAATAGCGGGCAGACCTGCATCGCTGCCAAGCGCTTCATCGTGGTCGATGCCATCGCCGACCAATTCATCGAACGCTTTGTTGCCGCCGCCGCCGAGCGCGTGGTCGGCGACCCGCAACAGGAAAGCACCACGCTCGCACCGATGGCACGCGCCGATTTGCGCGACGAATTGCACAAGCAGGTGCAGGCCAGCGTGGCGAAGGGAGCGAAGGTATTGCTGGGCGGCGCACCGGTGCCGGGCTCGCATGCCGGCTACCCGGCCACGATCCTCGACCAGGTCGCCCCCGGCATGCCGGCGTACGACGAAGAATTCTTCGGCCCGGTGGCCTCGATCATTCGTGTGGCCGACGAAGCCGAAGCGGTACGTGCTGGCCAACGACACCACCTTCGGCTTGGGCGGCAGTGTGTGGACCGCAGACGCCAAGCGCGGCGAGCGCGTCGCGCAGCAACTGCAGTGCGGCGCAGCCTTCGTCAATTCGGTGGTCAAGAGCGATGTGCGGCTGCCATTCGGTGGCATCAAGCGCTCAGGATTTGGCCGCGAACTCGCCGATCACGGCATCCACGAGTTCATGAATATCAAGACGATCTATGTGGCTTGAGTGCCGGGAGTGGGGATTCGGGAGTAGGGATTCGTCAAGCAACGGCGCTTCCTTCTCCCATCGGGAGAAGGTGCCCGAAGGGCGGATGAGGGTACGCATCAGGTGCTGTTTGGCTAGCCAGTGCGCCAACGGAAACCACCAGCCATCAAACAGTCTTGATCAAACGATCAAACGCAACAGCGATCAAATTCAACCATCACTCAAGCTGGATCAGCAACCAGCAAACCCGCTCCAACCAATCCCCAATCCCAAATCCCCGCCCTACAGCCACCGCGCGCGCTTGAACAGGCGATATAGCACCAGGCACGAGGCCACCACACCGCCCACCAGTAAGGGGTAGGCGTAGGGTTTGTCGAGTTCTGGCATGTGGCTGAAGTTCATGCCGTACCAGCTGGTGATCAGGGTCGGTGCGGCGAGCAGGGCGGCCCAGGCGCCCAGGCGCTTGACGGTTTCGCCCTGCGCCAGCGTCACCATCGACAGGTTGACGCTCAAGGCGGTGCCCAGCATCTCGCGCAAGGTGTCGATGGCGTCGTTGATGCGCACGGCGTGATCGAGCACGTCGCGCAGGTAGATGCCGACCTCGTCATGGATCAACGCGCCCGGATTGCGCTTGAGGTGCGACAGCACGTCCTGTAACGGGGCGACCACCAGACGCATCTTGTTGAGTTCGCGCTTGAGCTCATACAGGCGCACCACGGTTTCGCGCTTGTAATTGTCGGCAAAAATGTCTTTTTCTAGGCCTTCCAGCGTGTCGCGAAACTCGTCCATGATCGGCAGGTAGTTGTCGACCACAAAGTCCAGCACGCCATACAGACAGAACGACGCGCCCTTGCGCAGCATCGCCGGCTCGCGTTCCACCCGATGGCGGACCGGCGTGTAGGACAGCGACGCGCCGTGGCGCACGGTCAGCAGAAAACGTGCGCCGAGGAACGCATGCGTCTCGCCGTAGCGGATGCGTTCGTTGACCAGTTGCGCGGTATTGACCACCACAAACAACGAATTGCCGTAGCTCTCGGCCTTGGGGCGTTGGTGCGCCTTGAGCGCGTCCTCGATAGCCAGATCATGCAAGCCGAACTCGTCCCGCAACTTGTGCAGCACCGATTCCTGCGGCTCGTACAAGCCGACCCAGACGAAGCCATCCGGGCGCTCCAGCACGTCGCTGATCTGCTCCAGGCTGATGTCGTGCCGCTTGCCGTCACCGTCGTAGTACGCGCAGGTGATGACGCAGGACGGGTTGTCCGGATGGCGACCGTGGTTGTTCATGCGCGCATCCTGGATCAGCGCTGACGCAGCGGCAAGTCGCGCGGTTGCAGAGCGATCGCGAGCGCGGCGTGGACCGGCAACAGCAGCATTACCCATTGCAGGTTGTATTGCGCCTGGAACGAGAGCCAGTGAATCACCATGGCCAGCAAGGCCCCTGCGGCCACCACCCAGCGCAGCACATCGAACCAGCGTCCGGGCCGGCGACCACGCAGCAACTGTATGCCGCCGATCAACAGCAGCACGCACAGCGGATTGACCAGCAGCAGATTGCGGTTGGCCCAGGCGGACTGGTGCGCGGTAAAGCCCCACAGGTACACCAGCAGGCCGCCGCCGATGGCGCACAGCAACCAAAACGGCAGCGCAAGGCCGGCCAGTAAGCGCGGTTTGCGGCGCAGTGCCAGCACGCCGGCTGCAAGCGCCAGGCCGACCAGCAACCACGGCCACCAATGGCGTTGCTGGTCGGCAGGTTCCGGGGCGATGCGGTGCGGCAGCAGTACCTGCGTGGCTTGCACCAAGGGGCGGCCGGCGCTGTTGTGTACCTGGGTCAGGCTGTCGGCCAGCCGCATCGGTACGAACGCTTCTTCCCAACGCGACAGCGAGCGGTCTGCGTACGGCCCCAGCCCCAGGTCGAAGCCCAGCCACATCCACGGGGCAGGGGAGGCCAGGCGCACCGCTTCGCTGCGGAAGGTATTGCCGCGCGAGCGGCCAGCCAGCTGCGATTTCAAACCGCCGCCCATGGCACGGTCCAGGGTGTCGCGCACCATGGTGGCGCAGTTGGCTTCGAAATAATCGTAGTGATAGCGGGCGTTTTCGGGCCGGCTGCGGACCGCCAGGCCATCGGCAAGCGCGCGCGCCTGCTCGGGCGGCAGATCCAGCCACTGCACACTGACGCCGCGGCCAACGTCGCGGTACTGCGACAAGTCTTCTTCCAGCGGCAACGCCACCAGGTAATACATCATTTCGCCGCGGGTGAAGCGCGGCACGAAGTCCGGCTCGCTCGGATCGAAGAAGCCGAAGTTGTACGAGGTTGCCCGCTGAGTGAGCGGGTCGACCACCACGATGGCGTCATGCCCGAAGCGCTCGAAGAACACTTCGCCCGGCTGCATGGTGACCACGCCGACGCGCGGTGGCGGTGTGCTAGCCGGGGCAGCAGCCTGCGTACCCTGGGCCGACGCAAGTGGCGCCACCAGCAGCGTCAGCAGGAGCAGCGCCCAGGACGCGATCCATTGCCAGCCACCACGGCTGCATCGCACCGTGGCGTGACGGCGCGCGAGGTTCAAGCGTCGTCCTGCGGGTCGGGCGGCAGGATGGTGACGTGGAAGGCATGTACACGGCGCGTGTCGGCCTTGGCCACGCGGAACGCAAACCTGCCCAACGTCAACTCTTCGCCGGTCTCCGGCAGGTGCCCGATCGCATCGGTGACCAGCCCACCCACGGTGTCGTACTCGTCATCTGGGAATTCGGCGCCGAAGCGTTCGTTGAAGTCCTCGATCGGCGTCAGCGCATCGACCACGTAGCGGCCATCCGCCTGGATCGCGATCAGCGAATTTTCTTCTTCGGCATCGTCGTGCTCGTCGTCGATCTGGCCAACGATCTGCTCCAGCACGTCTTCGATGGTGACCACGCCAGCGACGCCGCCGTACTCGTCCACCACAATCGCCATGTGGTTGCGCGACAGGCGGAATTCCTTGAGCAGCACGTTGAGCTTCTTGGACTCGGGGATCAGCACCGCCGGGCGCAACAGCTCGCGCACATTGCCGGGCCCGTTATCGGCGACTACGCCGCGCAACAGGTCCTTGGCCAGCAGGATGCCGAGCACTTCGTCCTTGTTTTCGCCGTGCACAGGGAAGCGCGAATGGCCGGATTCGACCACCTGCTTCATCAGGTCGATGAAGCGCGCTTCCACCGGCAGCGACACCATTTGCGAGCGCGAAATCATCACGTCGCCCACGGTGAGCTCGGACACGGAGATCGCGCCTTCCATCATGCGCAGGGTGTCTGCGGCGATGAGACCGTCTTGTTCGGCGGTCCGCAGCAAGGCGACCAGTTCGTCGCGGGTATGGGGTTCGCCAGAGAAGGCCGCGCTCAGGCGTTCGAGCCAGCTGCGGCGTTTTTCGGGGTTTTCTGAGGTGTGGCTACTGTCGTCTTCGGACATCATGACGGGGAAGGGCACCCGGCAGACCAGGCGATAGGTCGCAGTCTAGCAGGAAGCCGGCAAGCCGCTGTGGATGCGCTGCCGGGTGCCGGGTTTCAGGGCAGGTCCAGGCTGTAGCCGCAGCCGACCACGGTCTTGCCCGGATGCGATTTGACGTTGGTCACGCTGAGCACGACCGACTCGATCATCGCCTCGCCGGTCTTCGGGCTGGTGGTGTCTTCGCTGACCAGCTCGCGGCCGTACATGACCTTTTCGGCGTTATCCACGCCCAGTTCCAGGTCCAGCTGCTTGGCCAGCGGGCGCGGGTCGGGCAGGTCCAGGATCGCCATGACGCTGGCGCCGGAAAACGCGATATGCGTAGTGCTGTGGCCGAACACAGTGATTGGCGTGTTGAGCGTGTATTCGGTCATGAACAGGTTGGATTGCTCCAGCGGCGTCCAGCCCAGCGCGACCGCCTTGAGCGGGTCGGCCAGTACCGGCGTCAGGGCGTTGAAGTCGCCAATGCGCTGCCGGCATTCGATCAACGCCGGCAGGTCCGGGCGCACCGGTGCGGTCTGTGCCAGAACCGCTGACGGGCTCAGCAGCAGGCAGGTCAGGGCAAACCACGCGCGCATCAGCGCTCCCCCGCATACGGGTCGTCGATGCCCAGGTCGGCCAGGATTTCTCGCTCCAGTTGCTCCATGGCGTCGGCTTCCTTGTCGTCTTCGTGGTCCCAGCCCAGCAGATGCAAGGTGCCATGCACGGTGAGATGCGCGTAATGCGACGCCAGCGATTTGCCCTGTTCGGCCGCCTCGCGTGCCACCACCGGCGCGCAGATCACCAGATCGCCGAGCAGCGGCATCTTGATGCCCTTAGGCAGGCCTTCTGGCAGCTCGGCCGGAAAGCTCAGCACGTTGGTGGCGTAGTCCTTGCCGCGGTAATGATGGTTGAGCGAGCAGCCTTCCTTCTCGTCGACCACGCGCACCGCCAGGTCGGCCTCGCGGATGCGGCCCTTCAGCGCAGCGGCCACCCATTTGCGAAAACTTACCGCCGACGGCAGGCCGGCGCGCGGGAGCGCGTAACTGACGGCAACGTCGAGGCGGACGGGTCCTTTGGTCATGGGAACACCAGCAAGTCAGATCAGACAGAGGTGACAGTATCGCGCGAGTGCTGCCTCACTGCGACTTCCAGTCACCGGCGCTGTAGGCGATTTCGATCACCTCGGCTGCTTTTACCAAATCTTCGATGCCAGCCTGCTTGGTCGACGTGTAGCAATTGAAGCCTAGATGCGCCTTGAGCTGGCGCGTCATGTCCACGGCGCCTTGCTCGGGCTTGGCCTTGGCGTCGAGGTGGATGGTCAGGTCCGCGCATCCGCCGATGTTGGTCACCTTCACTGCCGGTACGAGCGCACGTGCGGCCTGGTCGGCGAGCGCATCAAAGTCGGGTTGCGCGATGGCTCGCTGCGCTGCCGATACCCGTACCTTGACGTAGTAGAGCTGCTTGTAGAACAGATAGCCTGTGGAAAGCAGCGGCATGCCGGACGACGACAAGTCCATGCTGAGTCTCAACTTTTCTCCAACGATTCGCTCGGCATCGGCAATGGCCGCAATCACCTGGGCATCTACCGCGTTAGCCGGGGTGTGAGTCGGGGCATCGTCGCTTGTCAAGATGAACCTGGTCTGGTCCAGCTCGTCCAGCCGTGAATAGGTGCCTTGCGTACGCGCTGCGGCAAGATCCTGGCGGAAGGCGGTCATGGCGTGCTTGATGGCTTCGGCTTGATCACGTTGCCCGGCCGGATACACGAAGACATCGATGTTCAATTCCGAATGGTCGGCCATCGTGTAATGAAACCCGGCGCCCGAAACCCTGGCGGCCGGGTTGTAGGAACTGCGGGCGAGCCTGAATGGGCCAATATTCCTCGGTGCGGCCAGATAACTGGTTTCGATGTAAGCGCGGGAGGATGCACCGGCATTCTCCGCTGCGGCTGGCAACGCAACCGGCGCAAGACCCAAGAGGCAGACAGAGAACAAGACGCGATAGCCGACCATGCGCACTTCCTGTGCAGAGCGTTGTCCCAAGTGTAACGCTGTAGCGCTGCGGATTGGCGCGGGCAGATCCGCGCTACGGCGGCATCATGACCACGCCGAGAATTTCCGCAGTTTCTGGTTTGTCCTAAATTTGCACCAAGCCCCGCTTAGCAGGGCGCCATCGTTACACCGTCATGCCGCAGGTTCGGCAGGCTTTTCGACTAGGTCGCGCTTTTCATAAGCCTTGACAATACGCGCCACCAACGGATGCCGCACCACGTCGCGTGCTTCGAAGAACGTGAAGCTGGCGACTTCCACATCGTGCAGCACCTCGATCGCATCGCGCAGGCCGGATTTGACGTGCTTGGGCAGGTCGATCTGGGTCAGGTCGCCGGTGACCACGGCGGTGGAGCCAAAGCCCAGGCGGGTCAGGAACATCTTCATCTGTTCGATGGTGGTGTTCTGCGCCTCGTCCAGGATCACGTAGGCATCGTTGAGCGTGCGGCCGCGCATATAGGCCAGCGGGGCGATTTCGATGACGTTCTTTTCCAGCAGCTTGACCACCTTTTCCACACCCAGCATCTCGTACAGCGCGTCGTACAGCGGTCGCAGGTACGGGTCCACTTTCTGGCTGAGGTCGCCTGGCAGGAAGCCGAGCTTTTCGCCGGCCTCCACCGCTGGGCGCACCAGGATCAGCCGCTGCACGCGCGATTCGTTCAAGGCTTCCACCGCGCTGGCCACTGCCAGGAAGGTCTTGCCGGTGCCGGCCGGGCCGATGCCGAAATTGATGTCGTGCGTGGCGATCGCATGCAGGTACTTGGCCTGGTTGGCGCCGCGGCCGCGCACGGTACCGCGCTTGACCTTGATCGCTACGTCCTGCGCTTGATAAGCACGGTCTGCCACATGCTCGACATTGGCATCGGTCAAGCGCAAGTGGATCGCATGGTTATCGAAGGTGGTCGAGGCGGCTTCGTCATACAGCGCAGTCAACAATGTCTGCGCGGCGGTGACTGCCGGCTCCGGGCCGGTGATACGGAAAATGTTGCCGCGGTTGGCGATCTCGACGCCAAGTTTGAGTTCGATCTGGCGCAGGTGCGCGTCGAACGGGCCGGCCAGATTGGCCAGGCGCTCGGTGTCGTCGGGTTCCAGGGTGAAATCGCGGTAGGCAGGTGAGTTCATGGTGGGGTCGGACAGCGCGCGTGCGGCGTCGGTAGGGCGGCAGATGAGGGTAGCGCGCAGCATGTGATCCCACCAACAAACCCGGTGGCGTCAGCGATAGCCGCTGCGCGTGCAGGCAGTTTTCCACAAGCGCTGTGGAGTCACGCATCACTAACCTGTGGATAGATTGCGTCAGCCTTACTGGCACAAGGTCTGGGAGCTGTGTGGTGAAAAAATCACCAGTGCATGCGAGGTTGTCCACACGCGGTGTGGATCGAATTCGGCAAAGCCTGTGGGTAAGTGTCACCACGCCTTGTGCTGCAAGGTGTTGCAGCAGTGTGGTGAATTTTTGACCACTGCAGCGGATGCGGTGGAATGCTGCGTGCAGCGATGTGGCCGCTCTGCGACACATCGCCGGATGCACGAGCAGGTGGCGACATCGCCTCCGGCAACGCGGCTATGCATCTCGCGCATCGCCCACGAGAACGCTAAGCAGCGAGTCCACTGCATAGAGGCGAAGCAGGAGTCACGCGCGCCAGCACGTGCGCCGCCTAATCCAGCACACGCGCCAGCAGGCAATGCGGCTGGCAGCTTGCATCGATCTTTCAGTGGTGGTGTGCCGACACGGCATCACGCGTGCAGCGCACACGCGATGTGTGTTCGCTGCAAAGACTGTCTCGACGCAGCGCCGCACAACTGCGGCGCGTATGTCAGCTGGTGCTGTCGTCCAGTTGGATGCGACCACGTAGCGAATTGCTCATCGCCTCGGTGATCAACACATCCACAAACTGCCCGATCAGACGCGGATTTCCCGGGAAATTCACCGGTCGCATGTTCTCGCTCTTGCCGGTCAGCTCGTTCGGATCGCGGCGCGATGGGCCTTCCACCAGCACCCGCTGCACGCTGCCGACCATGGACTGCGAGATGGTCGCCGCATGCGCGCTGATGTGTGCCTGCAAGCGCGCCAAACGCGCCTGCTTGACCGCATCGGGCGTGTCGTCTTCCAGGTCCGCAGCCGGCGTGCCGGGGCGACGCGAATACACGAACGAAAAGCTCTGATCGAAGCCGACGTCCTCGATCAACTTCATGGTCTTTTCAAAATCCGCTTCGGTCTCGCCGGGAAAGCCGACGATGAAGTCCGAGCTGATCGAAATGTCCGGGCGCACCGCGCGCAGCTTGCGGATCTTGGATTTGAATTCCAGCGCGGTGTAACCGCGCTTCATCGCCGACAGAATGCGGTCGCTGCCTGCCTGCACCGGCAGATGCAGATAGTTGGCCAGCTGCGGCACGTCGCGATACGCATCCACCAGCGAGTCGGAAAATTCCAGCGGATGCGAGGTGGTGAAGCGGATGCGGCCAATGCCCTCGATCTGCGCGATGGTGCGGATCAACAGGCCCAGATCGGCGTACTGCGCCGCCTCGCCGGCATCGGCGCCATACGCACCGCGATACGCGTTGACGTTCTGGCCGAGCAGGTTGATCTCGCGCACGCCTTGCGCCGCCAGTTGCGCCACTTCCACCAGCACGTCCTCGAACGGGCGGCTGACTTCTTCGCCGCGCGTGTAAGGCACCACGCAGAACGAGCAGTACTTGGAGCAGCCTTCCATGATCGATACGAACGCCGATGGACCATCGGCGCGCGGTTCGGGCAGGCGATCGAACTTCTCGATTTCCGGGAAGCTGATGTCCACTTGCGACTTGCCGGACTGGCGCCGTGCACGGATCAGTTCCGGCAGGCGATGCAAGGTCTGCGGCCCGAACACCAGATCCACGTACGGCGCGCGCTTGACGATGGCTTCGCCTTCCTGCGAGGCCACGCAACCGCCCACGCCGATAATCACCGGCGTGCCGCCGGCCTTGGCACGGTTTTCCTTGAGCAAGCGCCAGCGGCCCAATTGGCTGAACACCTTTTCCTGCGCCTTCTCGCGAATGGAGCAGGTGTTGACCAGCACCACGTCGGCGTCTTCAGGGTTGTCGGTCAGCTCCAGCCCTTCGGACGCGGCAAGCACGTCGGCCATCTTGGCCGAGTCGTACTCGTTCATCTGGCAACCGTGAGTCTTGATGTACAGCTTGCCACGCACCACGGCGGGTGCCGCAGGGCGGGCGACCGGCAACGGCAGCAGGGCAGGGGCGTCCACGGCGGGTGCCGCGGACAGATCGGAAACGGATGTCCCGGGCATGGCGCTTATTCCAGGCGGGTGAGATAGCCGGACAGTTTACCCGCTCACGGCAGCGCTTGCGCTCCTAGCTTGCTGCCTGCGCGTCGACGCCGGTTGCGCGCGCGACTGCCGGGCGCTCGGCCATCCGTGCGATGTAGGCGCGGGTCGGGGCCGGCGGGTCGATCATGCCGAATTGCACCATCCAGGCCAATGCGCCGCCCCACAGCACGTCGGCTGCGCTGCAGCGCGTGCCCAGCAGGTAGTCGCCTTGCGCCAGCTGTGCGTAGACCACGTTCAGTACGGTGTCGGAGTCGGCATAGGGCGAGAGCGAGCGCGGTGGGGGCGAGCGCTTGAGCGCAAGGTCGACGATTGCCGGTTCGAATGCCGCGCCATAGAACGCCAACCAGCGCAGGTAGGCGCCGCGTTCGGCGTCGCTCGGCGCAGGCGACAGGCCGGCTTCCGGGTAGAGCTCGGCCAGGTATTGATAGATGGCGCCTTGTTCGGTGACCACGCTGTCGCCGTGCACGATCGTCGGGATCTTGCCCATTGGGTTGATCGCGAGGAA
The DNA here is from genome assembly GCF_979258225.1 of Xanthomonas sp. AC360. Classification (NCBI taxonomy): domain Bacteria; kingdom Pseudomonadati; phylum Pseudomonadota; class Gammaproteobacteria; order Lysobacterales; family Lysobacteraceae; genus Xanthomonas; species Xanthomonas sp. AC360. Next base: position 4,284,027 of record NZ_OZ409846.1, on the reverse strand, counting down.
CTCCGGCGCAAGCTGCTGCTCCTTTTCCAGATCGATGATCTGCAGGGTGTAGCTGGCGCCCAGCTCTTCCAGCAGCACCAGGACACCGCGTGAGCGTGAGCGGGGATTGTGGAACAGGGTGATGTGGCGGTCGGCGGACATGGTGGGTTCCTTGAGAGCAGCTGGTGGTGAGGTGGGTTAGAGGTCATTGCTGATATGACGATCCTAAGGGGGCCTTGCGGACAGTTTCTGTCCGCAATACCGTCTCGCCATGGCTTCGACCGCTGCCCGTCTGTTGCGACTGCTTTCCTTGCTGCAAGGTGGCCGCAGCTGGCCGGGCGCTGCACTGGCCGAGCGCCTGGAGGTGCACCCGCGCAGCCTGCGGCGCGATATCGAGCGACTGCGCGAGCTTGGCTATCCGGTGCATGCGGCGCCGGGATCCGGTGGCGGTTACCGGCTGGGGCAGGGTGCGGCGGCCTTGCCGCTGCTGTTCGAAGAAGAAGAGGCCCTGACCGTGGCGATCGCCCTACGCGCGGCCGCCCCGGCCATCGCCGGCATGGATGCGGCGGCGGCTCGCGTGCTGGCGAAGCTGGACCCGCTGCTGCCACGGCGGAGCGGTCAACGTGCCAGCGCCGCACACGCCGCCATGGCGAGCATGCCGATTGCCGAGGCGGGCACCCTGGTAGATGCGGCCTTGCTGGCGCAGCTTGCCAGCGCCTGCCGCGACCGCAACACGCTGCGGTTGGACTATCGACGTCACTCCGGCGTGGCCATCACCCGCTGCGTCGAGCCAGCGCTGTTGGTCAACTACGGTCGGCGCTGGTACCTGCTGGCCTGGGATTGCGAACGCCAGGATTGGCGCACGCTGCGCGCAGATCGCATCGATCTGGCGGTCTTTACCGGGGCCCGGTTCGGCGCACGTGCGCTGCCGGATGAGCCGCTGCAGTTGCTGCGCAACGCCATCGGCGAAGCGCCGTTCCCCTGTCGGGTGAGGGTGCGCCTGCCCGGGACGCTGGAGGCGTTGGCCGCGCAGGTTCCACCCTGGCTGGGCGCGCTGGAGGCAGACGGGGCAGGCCATTGCTGGCTTGGGCTGGGCGCGCCGAGCATGCCGGCGCTTGCCGCCAATCTGCTGTTGCTGGAGCTGCCGTTCGAGGCGATTGCGCCGGACGCCCTGCGGCAACCGCTGGTCGATGCGCTGGATGCATTGCGGACACGACTGCACCGGCCGTCGGCCTGAGTATTGCCGCCTCTTGGCAAGCCCGGGGCAAGCTGGGACACTCCGCCGCATGAAGGGGATGTCAAGATTGCTGGGGCTGTTGCTTGTCACGTTGTCGGCTGCGCCGGTCAGCGCCGGCACGCTATACAAGTGCGTCAGCGGCGACGGCATCACCAGCTACCTGAGCAAGCGCCAGAGCGGCGCCACCTGTAGCGTCATCAGCAGCTATACCCCCGACCGCTCGGCCCGCCGTCCGCCATCTTCGCCTTCGCCTGTATACCCGGCGTCGGCAGGGTCCAGCGGTCTGGCCCGTCCCATCGCCAGTATCGACAGTGGCGCGCCCGCTACGATCATCAGCCCGCCACCACGGCGCGCGGCTGTGGCAGAGCGTGCGACATCGATCATGCCCGCCGCCGCGCCGGCTGCCGCGGTCAACCCGCGCCGCGTGGTCAGCGGGCAGGTCTATTCGTATATGAAGGACGGCGTGCGCCATTACACCAGCGCACGTCCGCGCCAGGTGGCCAGCATCGAAGGGCTGCGCACCATCCACTACAGCTTCATCGAGACCTGTTACGCCTGCGGCGCCAAGCCGGGCGTCAACTTCGGCGCAATCCGGCTCAACACTGCGGCCTACCAGCAGGAGATTGCGTCGGCGGCGCGCGAGTTCGGGGTCGAAGAAGCGATCGTGCGCGCCATCATCCATGCCGAGTCGGCCTATAACCCATTGGCGCTCAGTCGCGCCGGTGCACAGGGACTGATGCAATTGATGCCGGGTACCGCACGCCGCTTCGGCGTCAACGATGCCTATGACGCATCGCAAAACATTCGCGGTGGCGTGCAATACCTTTCGTGGTTGCTGAAGCGCTTCAATGGCGACCTCACCCTGGCAGCCGCGGGTTACAACGCCGGCGAGGGTGCCGTGGATCGCTATGGTGGCGTGCCGCCCTACAGCGAGACCCAGCGCTACGTGCAACGCGTCGGCCTGCTGGCCGGCCGCTATCGTGGTCAGAGCGCAACTGCCAACTGAGCAATGCGCTGCGCCCCGGCACTTGCAGATGCAGGCAGCGCTGAGGTGGTGACTCCATGAGGCCTTGCCGTTCGCATGGTCGCCAGTGCTGCACACGCGCAGCGATGCCTCCGCTGCCTCATTGCGCCCTCGCACCGATGCGCCGTCTGCGCGTACTGCGTCACAACCATCGCATGGGTTATCGCGGTTCGCAGGCACCACGACAGGCGACCGCGCACATCGGCCATTGCATCGCACATGCCCGACTGCGTACATTGCATTGTCTGTGCATTAAGCGTTCCGCTACACTGCGGTCGATTCATCGCGGCTGGACCCCCCGCCAGCCGTTGGCAGCCTCACGCTACCTAATTAAGATCGGAGAGCCGGATGGCCAACGATGGGGTTAACGCACCTGCTGATATCGGGCGTCGTCGGTTTTTGACCGCGACGACGGCCGTGGTCGGTGCGGTCGGAGCAGGATTTGTTGCAGTTCCATTCGTGAAGTCGTGGAATCCCAGTGCACGTGCCAAATTGGCAGGTGCACCTGTGACCGCCGACATCAGCGCCTTGCAGGAAGGGCAACGGCTGGTCCTGGAATGGCGCGGTCAGCCGATCTGGATCGTCAAGCGCTCCAAGGCGATGCTCGATGCATTGCCGTCGTTGGACGACCGGCTCAAGGACCCCAAGTCCGAGAACAAGGACCAACAGCCCGAGTACGTGCTGAAGAACCCCGAGTACCGCTCGATCAAGTCCGATATCTCGGTGCTGGTCGGGTTGTGCACGCATCTGGGGTGCTCACCGGAAATGGTGGCCGAAATCCGGCCCGAGCCCTACGACCCGCAGTGGAAGGGTGGCTACTTCTGCCCCTGCCACAAATCGCGTTTCGACATGTCCGGCCGCGTTTTCGACGGCGTGCCCGCACCGATCAATCTGCTGGTGCCCCCGCATCACTATGTGGACGACAACACCCTGGTGATCGGCGTCGATCCGGATGGTGCAGGTCCGTCGACCAAAAGCACGGGGGCTGCCTGATGAGCAATATCCTGGTTCGTACCGCCAACGGTGTGTTCGAGTGGGTCAACGAACGCGCGCCCGGGTTGATGCCCACGTACCGCAAGCACATCAGCGAGTACTACGCGCCGAAGAACTTCAACCTCTGGTACTACTTCGGCTCGCTGGCCATCGTGGTGCTGGTGAATCAGATCGTCACTGGCATCTTCCTGACGATGCACTACAAGACCAGCGCAGCCGAAGCGTTCGCGTCGGTCGAATACATCATGCGCGACGTGGAGTGGGGCTGGCTGATCCGCTACATGCACAGCACCGGCGCCTCGCTGTTCTTCATCGTGGTGTATCTGCACATGTTCCGCGGGTTGATGTACGGCAGCTACCAGAAGCCGCGCGAGCTGGTGTGGATTCTGGGCATGCTGATCTACCTGGTGCTGATGGCCGAAGCCTTCATGGGCTACGTGCTGCCATGGGGCCAGATGTCGTTCTGGGGCGCCAAGGTCATCATCTCGTTGTTCGGCGCCATCCCGGTGATCGGCAACGGGCTGACGGAGTGGATCATGGGCGATTACCTGCCCGGCGATGCCACCCTCAACCGCTTCTTCGCGCTGCACGTGATCGCACTGCCGCTGGTGCTGTTGCTGCTGATCGTGCTGCACATCGGCGCGCTGCACGAAGTGGGCTCCAACAATCCCGACGGCGTGGATATCAAGAAGGGGCCGAAGGGCAATCGCTGGGATGCGCACAAGCCCGCCGATGGCATCCCGTTCCACCCGTATTACACGGTGAAAGATCTGGTTGGCGTCGGCTTTTTGCTGCTAATTGCTGCCTTCATCATCTTCTTCGCGCCAGCGTTCGGCGGCCTGTTTCTGGAGCACGACAACTTTACCGAGGCCAATCGGCTGGTAACGCCGGAGCACATCAAGCCGGTCTGGTACTACACGCCGTACTACGCGATGTTGCGCGTGATACCGAACAAGCTCGGCGGCGTGCTGGTGATGTTCTCGGCGATCGCCATCCTGTTCCTGGTGCCGTGGCTGGATCGCGCCAAGGTGCGCTCGGTGCGCTATCGCGGCTGGATATCGAAGGTGGCGCTGGGCGTGCTGGTGGTGTGCTTCGTGTGGTTGGGCGTGATCGGCTCCGGCCCCGGCACCGATGCGCACGAAACCTATGTGGGGCGTGTACTTACCTTCCTGTATTTCGCCTTCTTCATCACCATGCCGGTGTGGACGCGGCTGGACAAGACCAAGCCGGTACCGGAGCGGGTGACGACCCATGACTAAGCGCATCGTGATGTCATGGAAGTCGCGCGTGGCGGCACTGCTGTGTGGCCTGACCCTGGCCGCAGGCGCAATGGCGGCCGAAGGCGGCAAGGTGCAGCAGGCGGGCAACGATCTGGGCGACCGCGCATCGCTGCAACGCGGCGCGCAGTTGTTCATGAACTACTGCTCCGGCTGCCACTCGTTGAAGTACCTGCGCTACTCGCGCATGGCCAGCGACCTGGGATTGAGCGAAGCCGAGGTCATGGCCAATCTCAACTTCACCGGGGCCAAGGTCGGCGAGCATATCGAAGGCACCATGCCGCACGATGCGGCGACCAAGTGGTTCGGCAAGGCACCGCCGGATCTGACCTTGATCGCGCGCGTACGCGGTACCGACTGGGTCTACACCTACCTCAAGTCGTTTTATCTGGATCAGACCCGCCCGCTGGGCTGGAACAATCAATTGTTCCCCAACGCCTCCATGCCCAATCCGCTGTGGGAGCTGCAAGGCCTGCAGCAAGCGCAATTCGGCCCGCCCGACAAGGCTACCGGCGACAAACCGGTTGAGGCGCTGAAGCTTGGGCAGCCGGGACGTCAGACCCCGGTGGAGTTCGACCAGACGGTGCGCGATATCGCCAACTTCCTCGAGTACGCCGGCGAACCGGCCGCATTGAAGCGGCAGAGCATGGGTGTGTGGGTGATCCTGTTCCTGGCGCTCCTCACCTTCATCGCGTACTTGCTGAAGACGGAATACTGGAAGGATGTGCATTGAGACTTGAGGAACGTGCATTGATCGGGGCGTAATCTCCGATTAATGCCTGCACCAAGCGCATGCCTCAAGCACGTACCAAGCAAAGGCATCAAGCTGCGGACGCCAAGCGCGGACACTGACCTATATGCTCAAGCCCCTCTCCCCACGGGAGAGGGGTGAGGGCAGGCTGTCTAGTGATGCATGCACGACCGCCCCATCGTTGCTGGCACGATGATGTTGATCTCGATCACTCGCGCAGATCTGCGCGGATACAACACGCACTGCAGGCATTCCGCAATGCGTCGCTCCGCTCACGACAGCGAAAGCACACCCCGGCAATAGCAGCCGCATACACCACGCGATCTGCGCAGCCTGCGCAATGCTGCAGCGGCGTCAGCCAGTGGTCACACCAAGCCATCCAACTCAGCGGTTCTGCCAATGCAACGTTGGCCGCTGCGGCGCGATGTCCTGCGGGGCGCTGGCTTCACGAAGTGGCATCCAGGTGGGGCATCGACTGCAATGCCACGCATCGGCTGTTGTCGGCGCCTGAACCGCATCGCCGCAAAGCGATATCTCCGCCAAAACGGCGCAGATCGTCGGCCATGCCTGACAACTCGACAACGTCATCGGCTACCCGTGCATTAATAAGGCCTATCACTCTTGGCTTTTGCGTGACGTGATTGCACACTCGAAGGACCGTGGTGACGGTCGGCGTTGGGCCGACCGCGCCGATGCGGCCGGCGGATTCCGGTCGTCGGAGAGCCTTGAATGGCGACGAGTGTGCGTATGCGGAATACCTTGACTTTGTTTTCGTCCAACGACGACGTGTTGTGCCACCGGGTCCGTCTGGTCCTGGCAGCGAAAGGGGTGACCTACGACCTGGTGCCGGTCGACCCGCAAAATCCCCCCGAAGATCTGATCGATCTCAATCCCTATCATTCGGTGCCGACGCTGGTCGAACGCGACCTGGTGCTGTATGCCGCATCGGTGGTCAGCGAATATCTGGACGAGCGCTATCCGCATCCGCCGCTGATGCCGGTCGACCCGCTATCGCGCGCGCGCCTGCGTCTTGCGATGTTGCGTATCGAACACGACTGGGTGCCGCAGGTGCAGGCGATCCAGCTCGGCAACAAGACCCAGGCCGAAGCCGGCCGCAAGCGGCTGAAAGAACTGCTCACCGCATCGGTGCCGCTGTTCAAGGCCAGCAAGTTCTTCCTCAATCCGGAAATGAGTCTGGCCGATTGCGCGATGGCGCCGATCATCTGGCGACTGGATGCATTGGAGATCGGTCTGCCCAAGGATGGCAAGGCGATCGAGGACTACGGCAACCGGATCTTCCGCAATCCCGGTTTCATTCGCAGCCTCACCGATCAGGAAAAAAAGCTGCGTGATCTGCCGGGCTGATGTGACGGCTGTATGCCAACAGACCGACTTGCGAGCGCGTCGCCGCCGTTGCGGGCCATGTCCGGGTAAAATGACGTCATGAGCGAAGATTTCCCCCGCATGACCAGCCATCGCCCGTACCTGTTGCGGGCCTTGGTCGAATGGATCAACGACAACGGCATGACGCCGCACGTTTTGGTGGATGCAGGACTGCCCGGCGTGCAAGTGCCGGCCAGTGCTGTCAAAGATGGCCGCGTTGTGTTGAACATCGCCGAGCGCGCCGTGGTCGGGCTGCAGGTCGACAACGAGAGCGTGAGTTTTACTGCGCGCTTCGGCGGTGTCAGCTACCCGGTGATGGTGCCGATGGCCGCCGTACTGGCGGTTTACGCGCGCGAAACCGGGCAGGGCATGGCGTTGCCGGACGACATTCCCGGCACCAGCAGCGAGCCGCCGGATCCCGGTGCACCGCCGCCGAGCGCGCCTGCGCCGGATGAGCCGCCAAGCGGTGGCAAGCGCCCGCATCTGCGCGTGGTCAAGTAAGCGCGCGCAAGATGGCTGACCGCAGCGTTCCCATGCTGGTGGAACGCGCGCGTCATGTCGATTGCAGTGAGCTGGATGCGTCCGGCGCGGTCGATTACCACTACGAGTACGACCTCTATCGCTTCACACAAGGCGCGCGCTGTCTTGTGGCACGCAGCTATGTCGATACGCCCGATGAAGCGCACTTTCTCAGCATCGAGGTGGATGGCAAGTCGCGGCTGTTGAAGCGGGCGGACATACAGCATCCGCTCTGCCTGTTCGCACAGGCACAGTTGCGTCGCGAGGGTAAGCAGCAGCTGCGCTGGTTGAGCGGCAGGGGCGACGGTTACGAGCCGGTGCCGGATGGCGCGGCAGCTCCGATGGCCGGATCTGGCTGGAGGTCTGCCATTCGTCGCTTGATCGACTGAGCCAAGGACAACGCACGACGACAGTCGCGACGAATAGCGCCTAACAACGTGCTGCGCTCATCGCCAAGCGGGCGCGGCCGGCGCTCGGTACGGCAGGGACCAACCGTCCACTCCGGTTCTGAGCGCGCCGCCCGCACCCACCTGACGACTGCTCGCGACGTTGCGTTAGCCGCTATACGCTGGCATCAGCCATCAGATAGCTGCAAGACGAAGGCGCCAGGGCAGGTGCCAACGCAGCCTGCTCATTCCAGCCGTTCTTGCTCCGGGTGCAGCGCACGCACCGTTGCAACCTGCGGCCCGGTGAAGGCAATCAATTGATCGCCACGCAGCACCAGCTTGCCGCTGTGGCGATCTGCGCCATCGTAGGAATACTCGAAGCGGAATGTGCGCTCGAAGCCCAGCCATCCATTGGGCATCCTGCAGATGCGCAGATTGGTGGAGTGCACGCTCTGGTCCAGCCACTGCACATCCGCCGCACGGCAGGCATTGCGGCCGAGGATATCGGCGCGTTCGGCCGCGGCCCGCGACGAGTTCCAGAACGCGAACAGCGCGGCGCCGGCAATCATGAAGAGGATGAGGCTGGGCATGCCGCCAATGTGCCACGGCTTACGGCCGATCGACAATCGTCCGCTCGGCCCGCAGCGTTGCGTCAGCGACGCCATCATCGCCAAGCAACCGGCGGTGCTCCCAATCCCGCACCCCGCAGTCCGGCCCCAGCCATGCCGCAGCAGGAGCTGCTATCAGAACATAGCGATCAACTGCGAAGCGGACACGGACGGTACACGGGCACCAGAGTGCAAGCGCGATACACAAGAGTCCGAGCACCGGCCGCGCCCGTCGGATGCTCGCGCTTTAGCCTTGCTTGCTCGTACCAAGAGCGGCCAGCACAACGTAGCGAGCCACCGCGAAGCGGACGCGGACGGTATACGGGCACCAGAGTGCAAGCGCGATACACAAGAGTCCGGGCACCGGCCGCGCCCGTCGGATGCTCGCGCTTTAGCCTTGCTTGCTCGTACCAAGAGCGGCCAGCACAACGTAGCGATCAACTGCGAAGCGGACGCGGACGGTACACGGGCACCAGCCTGCAAGCGTGGTACACAGGATTTCGGGCGCCGAGTGTGCCCGCCTGGCGGCTGCACCCGTTTGATGGTCGCGGCGTAGTCTTGTCTAGTTGCTCTAAATCGTTCACTGCCAACGCCGCATCCGGCTTGTGTGGGCTGCTGCCGACCCCCATCCATTGCACTCTCGTCGAGTTGAATCCGATTGCCGGGCGCCCGTTGGCGTCGTGGTGTCGGGCATCGCCCATGCATCCTGTTCTGCAGCACTTCCATCCTGTGGTCGCCGCGTGGTTCGCGAAGACCTTTGCGGCGCCCACGCCGGCGCAGATCGCTGCGTGGCCGGCGATCCAGGCAGGGCGGCATACGCTGGTGGCGGCGCCGACCGGGTCGGGCAAGACGCTCACCGCGTTCTTTGCGGCGATCGATGCGCTGATTCGCGACGGCCTGGACAACGGCGGTGCGCTGCCTGACCAAACGCGGGTGGTGTATGTGTCGCCCCTGAAGGCGCTCTCCAACGACATCCATCTCAATCTGGACGCGCCGTTGCAAGGCATCCGCGCGGCCCTGGCCGCCGAAGGCCTGCCGGACGTGGCAGTGCGCACGGCGGTCCGCACTGGCGACACGCCACAACGCGAGCGGGCTCAGGCGCGACGCGTGCCGCCGCACATCCTGGTGACCACGCCAGAGTCACTGTACGTGCTGCTGGGCTCGGCATCCGGGCGCAGTGCCTTACGGCATGTGCGCACGGTGATCGTCGATGAAATCCATGCGGTGGCGGCGGACAAACGTGGCAGCCATCTGAGTCTGACGTTGGAGCGGCTGCAGCGACTGGCCGAGCGGCCGATCACGCGGGTCGGGTTGTCGGCAACGCAGAAACCCATCGACACCGTGGCGCAGTTTCTGGTCGGCGTAGGCGAAGACGGCGTGCCACAGCCCTGCGAGATCGTCGATATCGGCTACACGCGGGAGCGCGATCTGGCGTTGGCGCTGCCGCCCACACCGTTGAGCGTGGTGATGTCCAACGACCAATGGCTGCAGGTCTATGCCGACGTGGCCATGCTTGCGCAGCAACATCGCACCACGCTGGTGTTCGTCAACACGCGGCGCATGGCCGAGCGTGCGGCGCGGCATCTGGGCGATCTGTTGGGCAAGCAACGCGTTGCCGCGCATCACGGCAGTCTGTCGCGCGAGACGCGTCTGCTGGCCGAACAGCGGCTCAAGGCGGGCGAACTCACCGTGCTGGTGGCCACCGCCTCGCTGGAGCTGGGCCTGGATATCGGTGATGTGGATCTGGTGTGCCAGCTCGGCTCGCCGCGCTCGATCGCCACCTTCCTGCAGCGTGCCGGCCGCTCCGGTCACAAGGTCGGCGGCACGCCGAAGGCGAGGCTGTTTCCACAGACCCGCGACGAGTTGGTCGAATGCGCGGCGTTGCTGGACAGCATCCGGCGCGGCGAATTGGATGTGCTGCGTATCCCATTGGCGCCGGTGGATGTGCTTGCGCAGCAGATCGTGGCCGAAGCAGCCTGCGAGGACTGGGACGAAGATGCGCTGTTTGCGCTGATGCGGCGCGCGTGGCCGTTCGCCCAGTTGAGCCGTGCCACCTTCGATAGCGTGGTGCGCATGCTGTGCGAGGGCTTCAGTACCCGGCTTGGCCCGCGTGCCGGGTATCTGCATCGCGATGCGGTGCATCGGCGGCTGCATGCGCGCCGCGGTGCGCGCATGACCGCGCTGACTTCCGGCGGCACCATTCCCGAAACCGGCGATTACAGCGTGGTGCTGGAGCCGCAGGCCGAAAAGATCGGCACGGTGAACGAAGATTTTGCGATCGAAAGCCTCACTGGCGACGTGTTCCAGCTCGGCAATGCCAGCTACCGCATCCTGCGCGTGGATGCCGGGCGCGTGCGGGTGGAAGATGCCAAGGGCGCGCCGCCGAATATCCCGTTCTGGCTGGGCGAAGCGCCTGGCCGCAGCGACGAGCTGTCAGCAGCGGTGTCGCGCCTGCGCGGCGAGATTGCGGCCCGACTCGACAACGCACCGCATCAGGCAGCACGTGATTGGCTATGCAGCACGCTGGGCTGCTCTGCAGAAGCGGCCCAGCAACTGGTGGACTATCTGGCGCATGCCTGCGCAACGCTGGGCGCCATGCCCACGCAGCAGTGTGTGGTGATGGAACGGTTTTTCGATGCCAGCGGCGGCACGCAATTGGTGATCCACTCGCCTTACGGCAGCCGCATCAATCGCGCATGGGGGCTGGCATTGCGCAAGCGCTTCTGCCGCACCTTCAATTTTGAATTGCAGGCCGCAGCGACAGAAGATGCGATCGTGTTGTCGCTGTCTACCAGTCACAGTTTTGCGCTGGAAGAGGTTGGCCGTTATCTGCATTCGTCGTCGGCCGAGCATGTGCTGATCCAGGCGCTGCTGGATACGCCGCTGTTCGGCGTGCGTTGGCGCTGGAATGCGACCAACGCAATGGCGCTGCCGCGTTTCACCGGTGGCAACAAGGTGGCGCCGCAGTTGCAGCGGATGAAATCCGAAGATCTATTGGCGGCCGTGTTCCCGGATCAGGTGGCCTGTGCGGAGAATCTGGTTGGCGAGCGCGAGGTGCCGGATCATCCGCTGGTGACGCAAACGCTGGACGATTGCCTGCATCAGGCGATGGACAGCGAAGGCTGGTTGCAGGTGCTGCGCGGGCTGGAATCGGGTGCCATCACGCTGGTGGCGCGTGATCTGGCGGCGCCTTCACCGCTGGCGGCCGAAGCCTTGAATGCACGTCCGTACGCATTTCTGGACGATGCGCCGCTGGAAGAACGCCGCACCCAGGCGGTGCAAAGCCGCCGTTACACCCCGCAGAACAGCGACGACCTGGGACGCTTGGACCCACAGGCCATCGCGTCGGTGCGTGAGGAAGCCTGGCCGCAGCCCCGCGATGCCGAAGAGATGCACGAGGCCCTGGTCGGGCTGGGCGTGCTGCCGGTCGATGAAACAGCCGGTGCGCAGTGGCAGCCGTGGTTGACGGCACTCGCTCCCGATGGTCGCGCCAGTTGCCTGGTGATGGACGGCGCGCCTGCGTTGTGGATCAGCGCCGAGCGGATCGATTGGTTCATGCCGTTGTATCCGCACGCCTCGGCGCAGCCGCCATTGAAAGCGCCGGCCGACTGCGGTGTGACCGACTGGGAGCGCGACTGGGCGGTGCGCGAATTGTTGCGGGGGCGCTTGTCGGCAGTGGGCCCGGCACAGGTGCCGGCCTTGGCCAGTGCATTGCGCTTGCCCGAAGACGAGATCGCGCTGGCATTGCTGGCATTGCAGCGCGAGGGCTATGTCATGGCCGGCCAGTTCAGTGCGCACGCGCCGTCGGAAGAATGGTGCGAACGCCATCTGCTGGCGCGCATCCATCGCTACACGCTGGGGCGCTTGCGGCGCGAGATCGAGCCAGTGTCGCAGCGCGATTACGCGCGCTTTCTGTTCGAGTGGCAGCATGTGGACAGCGAGAGCCGGGTTGCCGGACCGGACGCATTGGCGGGGGTTGTCGGGCAACTGGAAGGCTTCGAAGCGCCGGCCGTGCTGTGGGAAAGCGAAGTGCTGCCGGCGCGTGTGCGCGACTATCAACCCGCGTGGCTGGATGATTTATGCACCGCCGGACGCACCGTGTGGGCGCGCTTGCGGCCGGGCGGTGGACGCAGCGGCGCCGCGTTGCGGGCGACTCCAATCGTGCTGCTGCCGCGCCGCGACGCGCAGCGCTGGAGTGGCCTGGCACGTGCGGTCGACGATGCGCCGCTGGGGTCGCGCGCGCAGCGTGTGGTGGAGGTCCTGCAGCAGCAGGGTGCGTTGTTCTTCGACGAGATTTCCGATGCCGCGCACCTGATGAGCACCGAGCTGGAAGACGCCCTGAGTGAACTGGTGATGCGTGGCCGTGCCCATTGCGACAGTTATGCCGGGCTGCGCGCGCTGCTGGTGCCGGCCTCCAAGCGGCCGTCGGCGCTCTCGCGGCAGCGGCGTCGTGCCACTGCTCTGGGCATACGCGATGCCGGGCGATGGGCGCCGGTGCGCGCGCTTGCCGAGCTACCGCTGGCCGAAGCCGGCGAGCGGCATCAAGAAATGCTTGAGCACGTCGCGCGCACGCTGCTGCGCCGTTACGGCGTGGTGTGCTGGCGCTTGCTTGAGCGCGAGGCGGCGTGGTTGCCGCCCTGGCGCGAACTACTGCGCATGTATCAACGCCTGGAAGCGCGCGGCGAAATCCGCGGTGGCCGTTTCATCGCCGGTCTGTCTGGCGAGCAGTTCGCCTTGCCGGATGCGATCGCGGCCCTGCGCCGCGTCCGCGCCCAGGCTCCGCAGCAGCGCTGGGTGTGCGTGAGCGCAAGCGACCCCAGCAATCTGTTGGGCAGTATCCTGCCTGGCGAGCGCGTGGCACGCGTGCCGGGCAATCGCGTCGCATCGCTCGACGGCCTGCCGATGGCGGTGTGGGCGGCCGATCGCTTCCAACCGCTGCAGGACCTCACCGCCGAACACACCGAGCAGGCTTTGCGCCTCCTGCAACGTGGGCCAGGTGCGGCCGAGCCGACGCCGATGGAGCAATGGTTGGCTCAGTCGCCCGGCAGCGCCGCACGCGTGCCGGTCACGCGTGGGAGCGGACGCGACAAATAGGCGCTTTCGGGCACCACCCAGCGCCATGGCTGATCGACGGCCTTGCGGATGCCGATGCGCGGCGTCGCGAGCGCAGCCGCCGGCGGCGCGGTGCCATCGTCTTCGATCCACAGACGTGCGCCAGCATCGGTCAGGTCCAGTCCGTTGTCGGCCGCAGTGACGCCGAACACCTGTGCCAGACGGCCGGGGCCAGTGGTCAGTGCCTTGGCCGGCGCGGCGCCGCGTGCCGCCTGCATGGCCTGCACGCCGGCGAGCGGCTGCAGCGCGCGGATCAGCACGGCGTGCCCCGGGGCACCGCCGCAGACTGCATTGATCGCCCAGTGCATGCCATAGATGAGACACATACAGATGCCCGGGTGCGCCGAACATCACCTGCGTGCGCGGGGTGATGCCACGGAACGAATGCGCGGCTGGATCGTCGCTGCCGCAATAGGCCTCGACCTCGGTGATGCGGCCGCGCCGGCCATCGGCACTGACCAGCACCTTGTTGAGCAGGCGCGGCGCAACCTTGCGCGAATCGTGTGCGTAGAACGCGCGGGGCAGTGGCGTGGGCGACATGGCATCAGCCTAGTCGCCCGGTCGTGATGTCTCTGCGGACTGTCCCGGACAGCCCGCAGAGCAGGGGTAGGGTTTTTCCGAACACGCCAGGTCAGGAGCGCTAGACCTGTCACAAAACTGCATATCCAATTTCATGAATAGGCGCTGTACCGATCGAAGCATATCAAGCGTGTTTTGCCAGCGCCGATAGCTATCAACGATTGGTTAGACGAGTCCGCATCGTGCGATCGGCACGCGCAGCACCGTCGATTGCCCATGCAACGCATGCAGCCCACGCAGCACTCAAAGAGAACTCCCCAATGTTAGGCAACTTCAAAATCGGAACCAGACTGATCGTGGCGTTTCTGATCGTCTCGGCGATCGGCGCGTGCATCGGGTGGGTCGGCTATTCCAACTCCGGACGCATCAGCGACCTGTCGACCTCGCTGTACGAGCGCGAGTTGCTCGGCCTGTCCAACGTCAAGGAAGCCAACATCAATCTGATCTACGCAGGCCGCGCACGCGCCAACCTGTTGCTGGCCAGCAGCGCGGAAGAACGCCAGTCGCATGTGCAGAACATCGACAAGTACACCGCCAAGGTGGTCGATCACATGACCCGTGCGCGCGGCAGCTTTCAGACCGAAGAGGGCAAGACCAAACTGGCGCAGTTCGATCGTGCGTGGCAGACCTATCTGGATGAGCGCGGCCGCTTTATCGAAGCCGCCAATCGCGAAGCAATGCGCGAGGCCAATCCCGAACTTGCTGCATTGTCGCGTGCGGTGCGCGCCAGCTCGGATGAAGTGGATACCTTGATGACCGATCTGAGCGGACTGCGCGAGCGCAGCGCCGCCTCGGCCAACGCAGAAACCGGCGCCATCCATGCGCGCAGTTCCAAATTGCTGATCGCCATCATTTGCGGCGGTGTGTTGCTCGGCGCCGCGCTTGGGGTGGTGATCAGCCGCAGCGTCACCGGCCCGATCCGTCGCGCGGTTGCAGTCGCCAATGGCCTGTCGGAAGGCGATCTGACCATGCGCATCGATGTACACGGTCGCGACGAAACCGCGCAGTTGCTAGAAGCCATGCGCACCATGGTGCAGAAGTTGTCGCAGGTGGTGGGCGAGGTGAATACCAGTGCCGAGACCCTGGCCAGCGCGTCCGAAGAAGTCAGCGCCACTGCGCAGTCGTTGTCGCAGGCCGCCAGCGAACAGGCGGCCGGCGTGGAAGAAACCAGCGCCTCGCTGGAGCAGATGACGGCATCGATCAGTCAGAACACCGAGAACGCCCGCATCACCGACGGCATGGCCACCCAGGCCGCGAAGGAAACCATCGAAGGCGGCGAAGCGGTGGTGGCCACCACCCAGGCGATGAAGCAGATTGCGCAGAAGATCGGCATCATCGACGACATCGCCTATCAGACCAATCTGCTCGCGCTCAATGCCGCCATCGAAGCGGCGCGTGCCGGCGAGCATGGCAAGGGATTTGCGGTGGTGGCGGCCGAAGTACGCAAACTGGCCGAACGCAGCCAGGTGGCCGCGCAGGAAATCGGCGAGGTGGCCAGTTCCAGCGTCGAACTGGCCGACCGCGCCGGGCGCCTGCTCGACACCATCGTGCCGAGCATCAAGCGCACCTCGGATCTGGTGCAGGAAATCTCCGCCGCTTCCGAAGAACAATCCTCGGGTGTGAGCCAGATCAACTCGGCGGTGGTGCAGCTGAGCCAGACCACCCAGCAGAACGCCAGCGCCTCCGAAGAACTGGCCGCCACCGCCGAAGAAATGAGCGCGCAGGCCGAGCAGCTACAACAGAGCATGGCGTTCTTCCGGCTGGGCGGGCAGGGCGCTGCGAGCACGCCGCCCAAGCGTGGCAAGCAGGTCGCTGCACGCCCGGCACGTGTTGCAGGTGCGCGCGCTTGGCGTGGCAATGCAGCGCCGGCATATGCCATGTCCGAGGGCCCGGACGAAGGCCAGTTCGCTCGCTTCTGAGAGATCGATCGATGACCGCACAGACTTCCGATGTCATGCCGGGCGATGCCGATGCAGCCGCCCAATACCTCACCTTTCAGCTGGACGGCGAAACCTTCGCCACCAGCATTCTTGGGATTCGCGAAATCATCCAGTACCGCGCTCCGACGCCAGTGCCGTCGATGCCGGCGTGCGTGCGCGGTGTGATCAATCTGCGCGGCGCGGTGGTGCCGGTGGTGGATCTGCAGGCACGGCTCGGGCGTGCCGACAGCGCCATCAACAAGCGCAGCTGCATCGTGATTCTGTCCACCGAGCAGGCGCAGGGCACGCAGGTGATCGGCGTGCTGGTCGACGCCGTCAATGCGGTGATCGAACTGGCCGATGACGATATCGAAGCGGCGCCGGCGTTCGGTACGCATATCCGTCGCGACCTGCTGCGTGGCATGGGCAAGGTGGGCGAGCGCTTCGTGGTGCTGCTGGAGATGGAACAGGTGCTGCAGGTGGACGAGATTGCCGGCAATGCCGACGCGCTGGCTGCCTGAGGCCGCTTGGAATTCGGGCGAGCCGATGCCGGTCGATTGAGAGTGCAGACGATTGCCCGCGCGTGGAAAGACTGCGCGTCGTGAGTCGCGCTGATTCGTAAGCCGGGCGCGTTGGTTGGGCAGCGGGCGCGGCAGTAGGTTGTCTGCCGCTCGTTGCCCAAGGCAAATCACGTAGCGCAAAGACGTTCGGCGTCAGAACGTCGCAGGCGCGCATCAACCAATGTTGAACACGTGTTGCGTAGCGCCGTGTACCCGCAGTGCTACGTGCATGGCACTGCAGCGTCTGTCACTCAGGGCACACAGTAAAGACAGCGCAAGCAATTCAGCTCGAGCGAGTGTCAGCCTTGCAGATGCCAGCCGCTGAACCGCTGCACGCGGTTGCGTCCATCGCAGATCGCGCCCTGCAACGCATGTCGCGCGCGCGCCAGCAAGGTGTTGCTGTCGAGCGTCTCGCTGGCAGGCACATCGACCAGCCCGATGCTGGCGGTCAACGTCCCGATGGGCCAGTGCGCGGTTGTGACCGCTTGACCGATGTCTTCTGCAGCGTGCACTGCAGCAGACGCCCCCGCTACCGGAAGCGCCACGCACAGCCGATCGCAGTCCAGCCGCGCCACGATCGCGGTCTGCGGCAGCTGCGCCTCGACCAGTCTTGCCGCCTGCACCAGCGTCGCTTCCGCTGCGGCAACGCCCGATTGCAGTTTGTGCCGCTTGAAGCCATCCAGATCGATCAGCAAAAAGCCCAGCGACTGTTCCGGCGCTGCGGCACACGTGTCTTGGAGACGCTGCAGGCCATGCTCCAGCCCGGTGCGGTTCCAGAGCCCGGTGAGCGCGTCGCGTAATCCATCGAGCTCGACCAGCTCGGCCGCACGCCGTAACTCGATGGTGTCCACGACCTGTCTCGCCAGCACCCGCAACGCATCGCGTTCGGCGCCCGACAGCCGCCGCGGCGTGCGATCGAGCACGCACAAGGTGCCTAACGCGATGCCATCGGAGGTCAGCAGGGGCGCGCCGGCGTAAAAGCGGATCTGCGGCTCGCCGGTGACCAGCGCGTTGTTGACGAAGCGCGCATCCAGATGCGTGTCGGCCACTTCCATCAGCTGGTCGGGCGCAAGGATGGCGTGCGCGCAGAACGACAGCGTGCGTGGCGTCTCGCTCGGCTGCATGCCGATCTTGGCCTTGAACCACTGCCGCTGCGTGTCGACCAGCGAGACCAGCGCCATGGGCGTGCGGCACAGGGCGGCGGCATCGGCGGCGAGCGCGTCGTACTGCGGCTCGGGGGCGGTATCCAGAAGCTGGTAGGCCTGCAGTGCAGCCAAGCGGTCGTCTTCATTGGCCGGCGGGCGCGCACCCAACAAGGCGCCAATGTCGCCCGGCAACAAGGTGGCGTGGATCAGGTGCAACGCGGGCGCGTCGGGAAGCTGCATGCAAGGCCTTTGCAACAAGCGCCATCAAGGCGATCAAGTGTCTGCAGCGATGGTCGCTGCCGTTAGGTGCGCCGACATGTCGGCCGCCCCAGCGGCTGACATGTCAGGATCTTGCCACATCGGCGAGCCGCAGACGCGGTGTCGAACCCACGCCGATGCTGCAGTACTCGGTCTGTCGAACGGTGCGGCTATTCGCCCTGGCCGGCAGTCCCCTTGGGGCGGCGGCTGTGCTCGTCATGCACTTTCAGATCTTCCTGGCCCGGGCGCTGCTTGGCGGTTTCGTCCTGCTTGCGCGAGTCCTGGCTGTCGGAGACGCCGCTGGCGTCGTCGTCGGCACTGTCGGGTTGGCGCTGTTGGTTGCTCATGGCGAAGGGTCCGCTGTGATGGAGAGGCGGACGTTAGCGCGCGCGATGTGATATCGGCGGCATGGCCTGTCCCTCCGCGTGCTTGGCGCCGGTGGGACACCTGAAACAAAAGAGCCCTGGACGCGAACGTTCAGGGCTCTTCGTTTGATGCGGTGGTGGAGCGGAAGGGGATCGAACCCTCGACCTTCGCGATGCGAACGCGACGCTCTCCCAGCTGAGCTACCGCCCCACGTGACTCGATTCTAACCACATGCCGCACCGTTCGCCAAGGCAACCGGCAGCAGACCGCGGCAAATCGGTCAATCCCGCACGGATTACTCGCGAATCAACGGGAACTTGAGGTCCGGGTTCTTGGCCTTCCATTCCTTGTACGACACCGAGCCTTCCCAGGCAGCGAAGGCCTTCGGGGTACGGCCGCGGCCAGACCAGGTTTCGCCGGTGTGCGGCAGCTCGTACTTCGGCTTCACTTCGCTACGGCCGCTCTTGACCACTTCCTTGCGCGCAGAAGTGGTGCCCAGATAGGCCGCGATATCGTTGCGCTGCTTGGTATTGAAATGACCGGCAAACTGCTCGAGCAGCGAGACGATGGTGGCATGCGCAGAGGATGCCTCGCTCGCGCGCTCGGTTTTCTCCTGTTCTTCCAGCTTCTGCAGCTCGTCCAGCAGCTTGGCTTTGGCTTGCGCGATGGAATCCAGTTTCGAAGAGGTATTGCTCACAGAGGTATGGCCTCGGAATAAAGAGTGGAGACGCCGCCCTAGGGGCGAGCGCCATTATGGCATGCGGCCCGGGGGCGACCGCTGCGTGTGCGGGGGCTTGTACACGACGTGAACAGCCTTTTCACAAGGTCTGCCTGGCCGCTTTCGCATTGTCGTTGCGGGCACTGTCCAGCTTACACGCAGGCAAGCAAATCCGACCATGACGAGAGTAGGAGCAGGCGATGAGCGATGACCAGCGCAGCACCGGCTTACGCGACCATGACCGCATCATTCTGCCGATGAAGACGATGAGCCGCAGTACCGGGCCACGACGCTAGGAGTGAGCGCCCTCGCACTGCGCGCAAGTGTGATGTCTGGGGCTGCTACCAGCGCACAGATACGTGGGCAGGGATGGACTGTTTCCAGCACACTCTGGCGCGTTGGGCAGCGCCGGATTGACCGGGCGCATCGCTTCGAGCAGAGCGCATCTGGCAAAAAAGAAAGCCCGCATCGCTGCGGGCTGTCGTCTGCGTCACGCCGGGTTCACTGTGCCGCGTTGTCGGCCAGCAATGGCATCAGCTGCGCTTCCAGAATCTCGCGTCGCCACTGGCCCAGTGCGGCGGGCCAGCTGTGCTGCTCGATCAGGGTTTCCAGATGCCGACGCGAGGCGAGCAGACCGTCCGCTAAGCCGAGTTCGCGGCTGCGCTGCGCCACCGCATCCTGCAAACGCTTGAGCACGGCCTTGTTGCCATCGGTGGCGGCCTGCGCCAGCGGTGCGGTGTCTTCGTCGGGTAGTGGCGTGTTGAGCGCGTCCCACACTGCGTTGGCGAGCTTGCGCGGGGCCTTGGGGAATTTGTCGAACTGGCGCAGCAAGGCGTCCAGATCCGCGGGCGGAAAGCGCGCCAGCTGGCTGGCCAGTTCGTTGTCCAGAATCCAGCTGCGCGGCCGGTCGCTCTGACGCGCCTGCAGATCGCGCCAGCGCAGCAGCCGCAGCAACCGACGTTGCGCGGCCGGCTCCAGAAATTGTGCGGTGCGCAGGCTCACATGCGGCCAGCGCTCGCCGTCATCGTGCTCGACCGTGGCAAGCAGGCGCTCGGCGTCTTCGGCCAGCCAGCCCATGCGATCCTGTTCGGTGAGGCGACGCGTCAGCTCGTCGTGAATCGCGAACAGGTAACGCACGTCGTCGGCGGCGTATTCCAGTTGCGATGCCGACAGCGGGCGACGCATCCAGTCCGAGCGCGTCTCGCCCTTGGTCAGCAAGGTGCCGGTGACTTCCTGCACCAGTTTCTGGTAGCCCATGCCGCCGCCCACACCGGCCAGTGCGGCAGCGATCTGGGTGTCGAACAGCGGACGCGGCAACACGCCGCATGCGCACTTGAAGGTGACCAGGTCTTCGCTGGCGCTATGCATCACCTTGACGATGTCGGTGGCGGTCAACCACGCCTTGAGCGCCTCGTTCATGCCCGGAATCAGCGGGTCGATCAACAGGATCTCCTCGCCGATGGCCATCTGCACCAATGCCAGTTGCGGCCAGTAGGTGCGTTCGCGAATGAATTCGGTATCCAGGCCGATGCGCGAAGGACGCGCCGCCTGCAGGCGTTCGGTCAGCTCGGAGGGGTGGGTGATCCAATGGGGCACGTGATTTCCGTCGACAGCAAGGGTTTGCGCAGAACGCGCAGAATAGCCTAACGTCGCGATCGCCTGTCGTGCGGCAGAGCACTGGAAGGAGCAGGTGGTGGGTAAGTGCGGTAACCGGATGGCAGCGTGGGCACTGGTCGCGCTCAGCATGTGCGCCTGTTCGCGTGCCCCCGCACCGACACCGGCGCCTGCGGCTGCGCGACAGCCGGCAGCGTCTGCGCAGCCGAACAAACCGAATGTGTCCATCGGTGGCGAAGAATCCGCCGAGACGGTCGCGCAGTGGCAGCCACCGGCGGTGGAGCTGGGCGACGAGCCCTTGGCGCAGGCACGCAAGCGCGCCGACCAAGCCCTGCAGGACGACCGCCTGTATCGCGATGCGGACGATGCGATCCCGCTGTATCTGGCGATCGAACAACGTGCCGGTGGCAAGGATGCGGCCAGCCGGCGTGGCCTGGAACAGGCACGCGCACGCTTGATCGAACGCGGGCAGGCGCTGGTTGCACAGACCGATCGGCAGGACGATGCGCTAGACCAGGCGCGCGAGCTCGCCATCGTGGCCTTGGCGCTTGCACCCAAGGACCCGAAGGTACGCGCCTTGCAAAGCGATGTTGAAACCGCGCAACGCGTGCTCGGTTTCAACCGCGCCGGCGAAGAAGATCTGCGCGGTGGCCGCCTGGGCGAAGACGGCAATGGCGCGCTGGCGAATTTTCGCGATGCCGCGCAGCTGGACCCCGACAACCCACGCACGCGCCAGGGCCTGGCGGCAGTGGAAAGCGGCTTGCTGGAGCGCGCCGAACAGGCCGCCGACGCTGCCGATTTCATCGGCGCGCGTTACTGGTTGCAGATGGCCGGGCAGGTGCGCGAGCGCGCGCCGACCATTGCCGATGCGCGCGCGCGCATCGAGCGCACCCGGCGCGCGCAGATCGCAGCTTTACACGACGCCGGTCTGCACGATCTGACCTCGCCGCGCGGGCTCAAGGCGGCCGGCGAGAAACTGGCGGAAGTGCTGCGTATCGCCGACCCGGGCGACCCGATGGCCGGCGACCTGCGGCGTCGCCTGGAATTGGCCACCCACTACGGCAGCTTCCGCCCCGGGCAGGTGTTCACCGATGGGCTCAAGATCGGTGGCCGTGGGCCGCAGATGATCGTGGTGCCGCATGGCGCCTTCCAGATGGGCGCAGGCGACGCCGAACCGGGGGCATCCGACAACGAGCGCCCGGCGCATTACGTGCGCTTCGCGCGCGGCTTCGCACTCTCGATCACCGAAGTGACGGTCGGCGAATTCCGCCAGTTCGTCGAAGCCACCGGCGCGCGTCCACGTGCCACCCGGCGCGGACACTCGGTGGTGTACGACGAGCGCAGCGGCAACTTCATCCGCCGCAGCGGGGTGGACTGGCAGTCCGACTACAACGGCGCGCAGGCCGCGCCCAACAGTCCGGTGATGCACGTCAGCGTCCGCGATGCCGAAGCCTATGCGTCGTGGCTGTCGGAACAGACTGGCCGCCATTACCACGTGCCCAGCGAGGCCGAGTTCGAGTACGCGGTGCGCGCCGGCACCACCGGACGCTATCCGTGGGGCAAGGCCGGCTCGCCACCGCGCGATGCAGGTAATTTCACCGGCGGCAACGACGTCTCGCGCAGCGGCCGGCACTGGAATAACGGCTTCGTCGGTTACGGCGATGGATTCTGGGGGCCGGCACCGGCGGGCAGCTTCCGCGCCAATGCCTGGGGCCTGCACGACATGGGCGGCAACCTGAGTGAATGGGTGGCCGATTGCTGGCACGCCAGTTATCGGCGTGCACCGGCCGATGGCGCGGCGTGGTTCAACCCGGGCTGCCGGCAGCGCATGATCCGCGGCGGCAGCTGGGCCAATTCGCCGCAGCAGACGCGTGCGGCCTGGCGGCAGTCACAGGACTCCGATAGCACCAGTGCGCGCATCGGTTTCCGGCTGGCACGCGGGATCTAGTCGCGCGGCTGCGGCCAAGTAGGCGCCGAGGGTGCGGTCGGGTTACCCAGGTTTGGCGCGCTGCAGAGTCGCTTCTCGCCCAGTGGAGCTGCCTTTGCTGCTAGCCAGCGGTGCCGCGGTAGCACCTTGCCGCGTGGACGACCCGCTTCGCCGGCCGAGCAACACCGTCCAGAACAGACACAGCGGCAATCGCACACGCACGCTGGCACGGAGGACGTCGGGATGAAGTTAGGTCGATCCGACAATGCTGCCGCTGCAAGGGAACATGGCCGGTAATGACTGCGTCCTTTGCCGCCTTCAGGACCAGGAGCTAACCAGCCGCCATCTGCAGCGTTCCTGGGTCCCATGGCTTAACCGCAGCGAACACCCGCCCGCACCAGGCCGGAACCGTTGGCGCAGACCGAGGTCGAAGCGCCAGAGCTTCTGAAGGACTGCTGCGATGGGCATGGGGATCAAAGTGTTTCGTTGGGTCGTTGCAATCCTGCTGATCGGCGGTAGTGGCTATGCCGTTGCGCGGCATATGCAGGACGGCAACACCGCCGGACATTA
This sequence comes from Xanthomonas sp. AC360, assembly GCF_979258225.1. Classification (NCBI taxonomy): domain Bacteria; kingdom Pseudomonadati; phylum Pseudomonadota; class Gammaproteobacteria; order Lysobacterales; family Lysobacteraceae; genus Xanthomonas; species Xanthomonas sp. AC360. The sequence goes on along the minus strand of NZ_OZ409846.1, from coordinate 4,261,102 downwards.
CCGCTCGGTGGAAGTGGTCCGCCCGGAAGGCACGCCCAAGGCGATGGTGGTGCTATTGCCCGATAGCGGCCATCCGCAGCAGGCGCAACAACTGGCCGACATGCTGAGCAACGACGGTGCGCTGGTTGCAGTGATCGATACTGCCAGCTACCGCGAACGCGTGCGCTCGCACCATGCCGCGTGCAGTTCGCTGGCCGATGATGCCGAGCGACTCGGCAAGAAGTTGCTGCGCGCCGAACACGTGGACGCGTTCCTGCCGCCGGTGCTGGTGGGGCAGGGCGATGGCGCGGTGCTGGCGCGTCAGGCCTTGGCGTCTGCCGCACCCGACGTGCTCGGCGGCGCGGTGGTCGCCGATGCCGGCACCAAGCAGGCGGGCCTGGCCTGTTCGCGCGATGTGCCCGATGCCAATCAGGGCTTCCTCGATGATCTGGTTGACGATGCCAGCCCCATGCAGATTGCCGCAGCGACACGCGGCCACTTCCAGGCAGCGCAGGCGCAGGGTCTGGGCGATCTGCCGTTGGTCGAAATGCACGCACCCGGCAGCGACAAGCTGGTGGTGATGCTGTCCGGCGATGGCGGCTGGCGCGAGCTGGACAAGGGCATTGCCGCACAGTTGCAGCAGCAGGGCGTGTCGGTGGTGGGCTGGAACAGCCTGCGCTACTTCTGGGCAAGCCGCACGCCGCAGCAGGTGGGCGCCGATCTTGACCGGGTGATCGCCGCCTATCGGCAACGTTGGCATATCCATCACGTGGCGCTGGTCGGTTACTCGTTCGGCGCCGACGTGCTGCCGTTCGCCTACCCGGACCTGTCGCCGCAGCAGCGCGCCTCGGTGCAGTTCGTCAGCCTGCTCGGGCTTGGTCATCAGGCCGACTTCAAGGTGCGCGTCGGCGGCTGGCTGGGCTGGCATAACGATGCCGAGCGCGATGTCGAACCTGCGATCCAGTCGCTGGATGCGCATCGTCTGCAATGCATTTACGGCAGCGAAGAAAAAGACACGCTGTGCCCGGAGCTGCGCACGCGCGGCGTGGAGGTTGTGATGCGGCCTGGCGGGCATCACTTCGATCACGACCCGGTGGCGCTGGCTGGCGTGCTGATGCAGGGCTGGCAGCATGCGGCAACGCAGATGCCCGCCCACAGCTAGCGCGTGTTCATGCCCTTGCCATGCGTGCAAAGCCTCGTGGCGGTTTGAGATATCGGCAGGCGGTTGCGGCTGCGCGGGCAAAGTACGCAACGCAGTGGCGGCGCACACGAGGGCATTGCTGCGAGCCTCCGCTGCTCATCATTGTCGCGACCACGCAGTATGCGGTCGCCAACGCGCTTTCGGTCATGCGGCACAAGTACCCGCATCCGCGCTACTACGCGCAGTCGCTGCACACCATCGTCGCGACGATACCGCCTGCGGTCTGCCAGTGCGCTGTCGGTCATCCGGCGCAAGCACCCGCACGCACGTTGTCGCCGTCAGTCGTCGCTCGGCTCGACCCGCACCGCGATGCTGCCATCGGCCAGTTGCGCACGCAGGCGCTCGCCTGACGCCACGTCGGCGGCGCTGCGCACCACGCTGCCATCGGCAGGGCGGGTGACGATGGCATAACCGCGTGCCACGGTGGCGAGCGGGCTGACCGCTTCCAGCGAGCGCACCAGGCCGCGCAAACGTAATTGATCGTGCTGTAGCCGCCGTTGCATCGCCGCCTGCGGGTGTAATGCGCGCAACCGTTGCTGCAAGGTGGCTAGATTGCGTTGCGGGTTCTGTGCCTGTAAGCGCGTCTGCCCGCGTTGCACGCGTGCCTGCAGACGCTCCAGCAGCTGGGTCATGCGCCCGCGCAACTGCCGGCCGGCTTCTTCCTGGCGGCGCTGTAGCAGCTGCAATCGCGCCTGCGGGCTGTGCGCCCGCAAGCGCAATGCGAGTCGGTCGGCGCGTTGCATCGCATTGCCCAATGCGTGCTGTTGCAGCTGGGCGATGCGCGCGCGTGCGCGCCGCACCCGTGCGACCAGTTCGCGTTGATCGGGCACCAGTAATTCGGCCGCCACCGACGGCGTGGGGGCACGCACGTCGGCGACAAAATCGCTGAGGCTGAAGTCGGTCTCGTGGCCCACCGCCGACACCACCGGTGTCTGCGCGGCGGCAATCGCGCGTGCCAGGCGCTCGTCGTTGAACGCCCATAGATCTTCCAGCGAGCCGCCGCCACGGGTGATCAGGATGACGTCATAGCGTCCGGAGGCATCGGCGCGCTGCAGCAGCGAGGTGACTTGCGCCGCAGCACTGTCGCCTTGCACCAGCGACGGCAACAGGTCCACTTCCAGCAGCGGGAAACGCCGTGCCAGCACGCTAAGCACGTCGCGCACCGCCGCACCGCTGGGCGAGGTGATCACCGCCAGTCGCCGCACGTGCGTAGGCAATGGCTGCTTGCGTTCGGCATCGAACAGGCCTTCTGCCGCAAGCCGCGCACGCAGCTCGTCGAAGGCCCGCCGCAGCGCGCCTTCGCCGGCTTCTTCCATGTGGTCGAGCACCAGCTGGTAGTCGCCGCGCGCTTCGTACAGGGTCAAACGCCCGCGTGCGAGCACGCGCAGGCCTTCGCGCGGCTGAAACTTCAGCCAGGTGCTCTTGGGCTTGAACATCGCGCAGCGGATCTGCGCGCGCGCATCCTTGAGCGTGAAATACAGATGGCCGGAAGACGGGCGGGTGACACTGCTTAGTTCGGCTTCCACCCAGACCAACGGGAAGCTGCCTTCCAGCAGGTCGCGCGCCAACGTGTTGAGCTGGCTGGGAGTGAGGATCTGTTGGTTGCGGTCTGCCATCGCCGCATTATCCCGCAGTGGCGATGCGCATGCGTGAGCGCAGCGGCTGGAAACTCAGATGCCGTGTTGCGCCAGTGCCCAGCCCACGTGTTCGCGGACCAGCTCCGACGCGTCGTGGCGACGGGCTTCCAACGCCGCCAACACCTCCGGCGTGCCGGGCGCATTGCCCAGGCCGACGGCGATATTGCGCAACCAACGCTGATGGCCGCTGCGGCGGATCGGGCTGCCTTCGGTACGTTGCAGGAACTCGGCTTCGTCCCAGGCGAACAGCTGCGGCAGGGTCGCAACATCCAATTCGTTGCGGGCGCGGAAGTCGGCCTCATCGGTGCGTTGGGCGAACTTGTTCCAGGGGCAGACCAGCTGGCAGTCGTCGCAGCCGAAGATGCGGTTGCCGATCGGCTTGCGCATTTCTTCCGGAATTGCACCATCGTGCTCGATGGTGAGATAGGCGATGCAGCGGCGTGCATCCAGCCGATACGGCGCAATGATGGCCTGGGTCGGGCAGATGTCGATGCAGCGCGTGCAGGTGCCGCAATGCGCAGTGGCGGGCGTGTCGACCGGCAGCGGCAGATCCAGGTAGATCTCGCCCAGAAAGAACCACGAGCCGCCGTTGCGATCAATCAGGCAGGTGTGTTTGCCGATCCAGCCCAGCCCGGCGTTGCGGGCTAGCGCGCGCTCCAGCACCGGTGCGGAATCGACGAATACGCGGTAGCCGAAAGCGCCGATCTCGCCCTGGATGCGCTCGGCCAGTTTCTGCAGCCGGTTGCGCATCAGCTTGTGGTAATCGCGGCCCAACGCATAACGCGCCACGTATGCACGGGTGCCATCGTGCAGGGTCGTCCAGGCCTCGGTGTCGTCCTTGCGGCCGTAATCCATGCCCACCGACAACACCCGCAAGGTGCCCGGCACCAGCTCCTGCGGACGCGAGCGCTTGTCGCCGTGCTGGGCCATCCAGTGCATTGTTCCGTACAGGCCTTCTTCCAGCCAGCTGCGCAGATGCGCCTCGTCTTCGCCCAGCTCGATACCGGTGATGCCGCAGCGTTGAAAGCCCGCTTCGCGCGCAAGCGCACGGATGCGCGCGGCAGCATGGGTGGGGTCGGGGTGGGCGAGGGCGGCAGACATGGCGACAAGTATAGAATTCCCGGCATGTACGCACCGCTCGCTCTTTACGACACCGCTGCCGCGCGCACGCTCGATGCGCAGGCCACCACGCTGCTGGGTGGCGATGGCTACACCTTGATGCAACGTGCCGGGCAGGCCGCCTGGCAATGGTTGCTGGAACGCTGGCCGCAGGCGCGCCGCATCGTGGTGGTGTGCGGCACCGGCAACAACGGCGGCGATGGCTACGTGCTGGCGCGACTGGCGCAGCGCGCCGGACGCCAGGTGTGCGTGGTGCATCTGCCCGAGCACGGCCCGGCCTCGGCGCTGGCCCAGCGCGCCTGCACCGAATATCTGGCGGTTGGCGGTGCGATCGAGCTGTTTCCAACTCCGCTGGCGCAGGCCGATGTCATTGTCGATGCGCTGTTCGGTATCGGCCTGAACCGCGCGCCGGATGCGCAGACCGCCGCCTTGATCGAGGCCATCAACGCGGCCGGCACCCCGGTGCTGGCGCTGGATGTGCCCAGCGGGATCGATGCCGACCACGGTGTCGCTTTCGAGACCGCGGTGCGCGCGGAGATCACCTTGCAGTTCATCGTCCCGCATCTCGGCTTGTATACCGGCGACGCACTGGAATACACGGGCGAACGTGGCATCGCCGCGCTGGACGTGCCGGCCTCCGCATTCGATGGGCTGCATCCGGCCGCCCACAGCTGGGACATTGACGCCCTGTCCGCGCACTTGCGGCCGCGTCGGCGCAATACGCACAAGGGCGAATCGGGGCGTGTGCTGTGCGTGGGCGGCAATCTCGGCAGCGGCGGCGCAATCCTGCTGACCGCCGAAGCCGCATTGCGCAGCGGTGCCGGGTTGGTGCAGGTCGCCACCCGCGCCGAGCATGTCACCGCGCTGCTGGCGCGCTGCCCCGAAGCGATGGTGCGCGCCGTGCAGGCGGGCGACGATATCGCCGCACTGGCCGATGCCGCCGACGTCGTTGCACTTGGGCCGGGACTGGGCCAGGACGACTGGGCACGCGCGCTGTGGCAAGGCGTGCTGGGTTCGGACAGCGCGGTCGTCATCGATGCCGATGCCCTGAATCTGCTGGCGGCGACCGCCGCGCCACCGCGAGGCCCGCGCGTATTGACCCCGCATCCTGGCGAAGCAGGGCGGCTGCTGGGAATCCCCACTGCGCAGGTGCAGCGCGATCGCCTGGCCGCGGCTGCCGCGTTGGCCCAGCGGTTTGATGCAGTAGTCGTGCTCAAGGGGGCCGGTACGGTGGTGGCTGCGCCGCATGCGGTGCCGCGGATCGTCGATGCCGGTAATCCCGGCATGGCCGTCGGCGGCATGGGCGACTTGCTGACCGGGGTGATCGCCGCCTTGCTGGGGCAGGGCTGGTCGGCCTTCGATGCCGCCAGCCTTGGCGCCTTGCTGCATGGCTGCGCCGGCGATGCGGCCGCACGCGATGGCGAGCGCGGCCTGTTGCCCACCGACCTGCTGCCGCAGCTGCGTCGTCTCGCCAATGCCGGAGCCGGCGCATGAATCAGCTCGACGCACATCTGATAGACGCCGAAGCCACGGAAGCACTCGGCCGCGCCCTGGCCGCGGTGCGGCCTGTCACGGCGATGGTGCAACTGCATGGCGACCTGGGGGCTGGCAAATCCACGCTGGCGCGTGCGCTGCTGCGGGCGCTTGGCGTCACCGGCCCCATCCGCAGCCCCACCTACACCCTGGTCGAGCGTTATCCGCTGAGCAGCGGCGACGAAGCCTGGCATCTGGACCTGTACCGCATCGGCAATGCCGGCGAGCTGGATTTCCTCGGCCTGGACGAAGGCAGTGCCAGTCTGTGGCTGGTCGAATGGCCGGAGCGCGGCGCAGGCATCTTGCCGCCGGTGGATCTGGACGTGGAATTGGCCGTGGAGGGCGACGGGCGCAGCGTACGGTTGCTGGGCCGCAGCCCAGCCGGGCGCGACTGGCTGCATGCGGTGGCTCAACAGGCTGAGTTGCAGCCTCTTTTTGCCAGCGGACAAGAAGAATGAACGCCAGGTTACGGATTATTAAGGGAAATCACCTTGCAATTCACCCGGTTGGATGATTGAATCCAGCGCCATGACACCGGGGATCCGACAGTTCTGCGCTTCCGCCCTGACCGCCAGCCTCAGCCTGGCGGTTTTTGCTGCGTGGGCCGGCGAAATCAAGACCGTCGGTGTCAGCACCGGCGCCACTGGCACGCGTGCAGAGATTCAGCTGGCCGGTAGCGGCGGTTTCAAGACGCTGTCGCTGGCCAATCCCAATCGTTTGGTGGTGGATTTCCCGGATTCGGCAGCCGCACGTGGTTTGAAGTTGCCGCCAGCCAGCGGCCTGGTCACCTCGGTACGCACCGGGCAACCGGTGCCGGGCACCTTCCGAGTGGTGTTCGAGCTGGCAAGCCCGGTCACCGCGCTCAAGCCGCAGATGCAGACGCTGGGTAGTGCCTCCACACTTGTGATCGAATGGCCGGGCGATCCGGCGCCTGCGGTTGCGACACCGATTGCGGCCAGCACCCCTGCCGCACTGCCGCCGCCGCGTCCCGTCAACGCACAAGCAGAAGCCGCGCGTGCAACCGCAGCCCTTGCTGCGTCCGCGCAGCGTGCGTCGTCGCTGCCGCCAGCACCGCCAGCGCCGGTCGTCGTACCTGCCTCGGCGATGCCGACGGTCACCCCTGCAGCGGTGCCGACCACCGTCGCCACCGGCGTGCCGACGCCGCGTCCGGCAACGGCTGCAGTGGCTGCACAGACGACTCCCGCTGGCAGCATCCCTAATCGCGGTGCCGCGGGCCCCACAACTGGTGCGGCTGGTGCGGCTGCGACCGGCGGTGCGTCCGCTGCCGCAATCTTGAACGGCGGCAGCACACCGATGGCTGCTGCCGGCACCGGTGCGGTCGCGTCTGGCACTGCGTCCGGCGCCAGCGCCGACGACGATCTGCCACCGCGCCCGGTGCTGCCCAGCGAAGCCTCGCGGGTCAAGATGGCGCCGGGCATGCGGCCGCTGATCGTCGCCATCGACCCAGGCCACGGCGGCCAGGATCCGGGTGCGATGGGTCCGACCGGCAAGCGCGAAAAAGACGTGACCCTGGCGGTCGGTCGCGAACTGGCACGCCAGATCAACGCCACCCCCGGCATGAAGGCGTACTTGACCCGCGATACGGACGTGTTCATTCCCTTGCCGATGCGTGCGCAAAAAGCGCGTGCCGCCAAGGCCGACATTTTCATTTCCATCCATGCCGACGCTGCAGAAAATCGCAGTGCGACCGGCTCATCGGTGTATGTGCTGTCGACCAAGGGCGCCTCGTCGCAACGCGCACGTTGGCTGGCCGATAAGGAAAACGCCGCCGACCTGGTCGGTGGCGTGCGTCTGCAACAGACCGAAAGCACGCTGGCCAATGTGCTGCTCGACCTGGCACAAAGCGGGCACATGAAGGCCTCCGAAGATGCCGCCGGCCATGTGCTGGGTGGCCTCAAGCGCATCGGCAACAATCACAAGCCGCAGCTGGAGCGCGCCAACTTCGCGGTGCTGCGGACGTCCGACATGCCGGCGATGCTGGTGGAAACCGCCTTCATCTCCAATCCGGACGAAGAACGCCGCCTGATCGACCCGGCCTACCAGCGCAAGATCGCCTCCGCCGTGCTGGATGGCATCGATACCTTCTTCACCCGTCAGCCGCCTCCGGGTACCTTGTTTGCCGCGCGCGCGCAGGCCGAAGCCGATGCAGTCGGCACCGTGGCCGGCGGCAGTCGCTGACCCGCTCGGCTATCATTCCGCACTGATTCCTTGAGTGACGGCGCCTGCGCGCCGCCGGATTGCCGTGCCGACGTTCGTCTTGCCTGCTACACCCGCGATGCATCCTGTTTTGCGCTGCCAGCGCCGAAGCGCGCGCTGATGGCGATCCGTCAGTTACCCGAGATCCTGATCAACCAGATCGCTGCCGGCGAAGTCGTCGAGCGGCCCGCATCGGTGGTCAAGGAGTTGGTCGAAAACGCCCTGGATGCCGGCGCTACCCGCGTGGATATCGATTTGGAAGAGGGCGGCGTGCGCCTGATCCGCATCCGCGATAACGGTGGCGGCATTCCGCCCGATGAACTGCCGTTGGCGGTGTCGCGGCATGCCACCAGCAAAATCGCCTCGCTGGACGATCTGGAAACCGTCGCCACGCTCGGCTTCCGCGGCGAAGCCTTGCCTTCGATCGCCTCGGTCAGCCGCTTTACGCTGATTTCGCGTCGTCACGATGCCGAACACGGCTCGGCGTTGCAGATCGAAGGCGGGCGGCTTGGCGAAGTAACGCCGCACGCGCATGCGCCCGGCACCACGGTGGAAGTGCGCGAGTTGTTCTTCAACGTGCCGGCGCGGCGCAAGTTTCTGCGTGCCGAACGCACCGAACTTGGGCACATCGAAGAGTGGCTGCGCTCGTTGGCGTTGGCGCGCCCGGATGTGGAATTGCGCGTCTCGCATAACGGCAAACCGTCGCGCCGCTACAAGCCGGGGGATCTGTATTCGGATGCGCGGCTGGGCGAAACCTTGGGCGAGGATTTCGCACGGCAGGCCTTGCGGGTCGATCACAGCGGTGCCGGCCTGCGCCTGCATGGCTGGGTCGCGCAACCGCATTACTCGCGGGCCAGTACCGACCAGCAATATCTCTACGTCAACGGCCGCTCGGTACGCGATCGCAGCGTGGCGCACGCGGTCAAGATGGCCTACGGCGATGTGTTGTTCCATGGCCGCCAACCGGCGTATGTGCTGTTTCTGGAGCTGGACCCGGCGCGCGTGGACGTCAACGTACACCCGGCCAAGCACGAGGTGCGTTTCCGCGAAGCGCGGCTGATTCACGACTTCGTCTATCGCACCTTGCAGGATGCGCTGGCGCAGACGCGGGCCGGCGCCACGCCCAATAGCATCGGCAGCGATGGCGCGGGTTATGCGGCGACTGGTGAGATGGGCAGTCTCGCTGGCGACGGTGCGGCAACATATTCCGGCGCATCCGGAAATGTTGGTGGCTCAGGCAGCTACGCCAACTGGACGCCCTCGCAGACGCCGTTGGGTCTGCGTGTGGACGAAGCGCGTGCAGCCTATAGCGCGTTGTATGCGCCGCCATCTGGCAGCGCACAGCAGTCCGCCAGCCTGCCGCAGTTTTCCGGAACCGGTCTGCCAGTCACGGCCGAAGACAGCGGCGTGCCGCCGTTAGGCTATGCGGTGGCGCAGTTGCACGGCATCTACATCCTGGCCGAAAACGCCGAAGGCCTGATCGTGGTGGACATGCACGCCGCGCACGAACGCATCGGCTACGAGCGGCTCAAGAACGCGCACGACAGCATCGGCCTGCATGCGCAGCCGTTGCTGGTGCCGATGACGCTGGCAGTGGGCGAGCGCGAGGCCGATACCGCCGAGCGCGAGGCCGAGACGCTGGCTACCCTGGGCTTCGAGATCACCCGCGCCGGCCCGCAATCGCTGCACGTCCGCAGCATTCCCGCCTTGCTGGCCAATGCCGAGCCGGAGGCGTTGCTGCGCGACGTGCTTGGCGACCTGCGCGAGCACGGTCAGAGCCGCCGCATCGCCAGCGCACGCGACGAGCTGCTGTCGACCATGGCCTGCCACGGCGCGGTGCGCGCAAATCGACGTCTCACCGTGCCTGAAATGAACGCGCTGCTGCGCGATATGGAAGCCACCGAGCGCTCGGGGCAATGCAACCATGGCCGACCCACCTGGGCTCGGTTTACGCTGAGCGATATTGATCGTTGGTTTCTCAGGGGGCGTTGATGGCAGTGCATACGGGGAAGGGCTGGCTGCTTGGCATGTTGGTGGCAGCAGCGCTGGTCGGATGTGGGCGCGATGCGCCGCCGCCTGCCGCGCCGGTGGCGTTGGACAAGACATTCCTGGCCGACAACGCCGCCTGGCGCGAAAGCCGGATCAACGAACTGCGTGCGCCCGATGGCTGGACCAGTCTGGTCGGGCTGCATTGGCTGTCGCTGAAAGCGCATTACATCGGCAGTAGCGCCGACAGCGGCATCCGGCTCGCGGTCGGGCCGCCGAAGATGGGCATGGTGTCCAGCGAGGGCGGGGCAGTGTGGTTCGTGCCCGAACGTGGCGCTGCGCTCAGCGTGGATGGCAAGCCGCTAACCGGCAGGATCCGCTTCCAGTCCGATCGCGATCCGCAGCCCACGTTCATCCATTTCGACGATGGCAAAGGCGTGCTCAGCCTGATCCATCGCGGCGACCGCTACGCATTGCGGGTCAAGCATGCCGACGCGCCATCGCGCAGCAAATTCGCCGGGCTGGAGTACTGGCCGGCAGATCCTTCTTGGCGCATCACCGCACGCTACGTGCCCAACGATGTCGGCAAGACCATCCCGATCGTGGACATCGTCGGCATCAGTAGCGAGCAGCCCAACGCCGGCGCCATCGTCTTCGAGCGCGATGGCAAGACCTATCGCCTGGAAACGATCGGCGAACCTGGGCGGCCGGTGTTCGTGGTGTTCGCCGACCGCACCAGTGGGCACGGCAGCTATCCGGCCGGGCGCTTCCTGGACGTGGACGTGCCGGATGCGTCCGGTCATGTGGTGGTGGACTTCAATCGCGCCTACAACCCGCCGTGCGCGTTCACTCCCTTCGCAACCTGCCCGTTGCCGCCGCCGGAAAATCGGATCGATCTGGCGGTCTCGGCCGGCGAGAAAACCTACAAGGTGCCGCACTGACGTGATGAGGTGGATACGGTGAACGTTGATGCGATGACGGTGCGCCTGCGTGCGCGCATTGCTGTCTGGTGCAGTGGCGCGCTGATCGGCCTGGCGCTGTGGAGCGGGGCGGCCGCACCGGCCTGGGCGCGCGGTGCCAACGACGCACCTGCCAGCCCGCCGGTGCCACTGTTGTGGAAAGTCGACGGCAAGGGCGGCACGCTCTATCTGCTGGGCTCGTTCCACGTGCTCAAGCCCAGCGATTACCCGTTGTCGCCGGATGTGATGCAGGCATTCGCCAAGGCCGACCGTCTGCTGTTCGAGCTGCCGCCGTCGGATGCGCAATCGCCGCAGCTGGCCAGCCGCATGCTGCAGGTGGCACGACGCACCGATGGCCGCACCCTGCAGGACGTGCTGGACGCAAAGACCTGGCAGGCGCTCAGTGCCTACGCGCGCAAGTACGGCATGTCGATCGATGCTCTGCAGTCGCTCAAACCCTGGTTTGTCGCACTGTCGATCAGCCTGGCCGAGATGAGCCGGCAAGGCATGGACCCGAACGCGGGTCTGGACCATTACCTGATGGATCAGGCGCAGGCCAAGGGCAAGCCCGCCGACGGCCTGGAGCGCGCCGAAGAACAGATCGCCCTGCTCGATGGCATGTCGCCCACCGAGCAGCATCAGCTGCTGGAAGAAGCGCTGGACGAGGCCGATACCACCGATCAGCTGCGTCGCCTGCATGCGGCGTGGCGCAAGGGCGACGTGCACACGCTCTCCACGCAAATGGCCGAAGACATGCGCCGCCAGTACCCGGCGCTGTATCAGGACATCAACGTCGAACGCAATGCGCGCTGGGTGCCGCGGCTGGAAAAACAGCTGGGCAAGGGCAGTGGAACCACCTTGGTCGTGGTGGGCGCCCTGCATCTTTTGGGGACTGACGGTGTGGTGGAGCGCCTGCGTGCGCGCGGCTACCACGTAGAGCGGATCTGCTCGGCCTGCGCGGAGCAGGCCGGCCGCTGACTGCTCGCGCCCCCAGCCCATCGGGCTGGCAGGCGCGAGCAGTGCTGTCATCCGCGGTTGCGTGCCTTGCCGGTGGTACCGGTATGGCTATTGGACGCGCCGTGCGTGCCGGTGCCCATCGGGCCGCTGCCCATGCTGCCGGCGCCAGGCGGGGTTGGCGGTGTGCCAGGGCCACCCGGACGACCGAAACCGGCGCCGAAGTTGCGCTGAAACTCCTGCCACAACTCCAGGTTGCGCTCGGTCAGCTGGTTCATCATCGCCCAGGGGGTCTGCCCGAGCAGGTTGCCCATCTGCTGGCGGAACTGCTGCTGCTGGTCCAGGAACACCTGCATGCTGCGCTCCAGGTAGTTACCCATGAAGCCCTGCAGCGAATCTCCGTAGAAACGGATGATCTGACTCAGCAACTGGGTGGAGAGCATCGGCTCGCCGTCCTGTTCCCGGTCGGCAATGATCTGCAACAAGACGGCACGACTTAAATCTTCGCCACTCTTGGCATCGCGGACTTCGAACTCCTCGCCGTCGATGATCAACTGGCGCACATCTTCGATGGTGATATAGCTGGAAATCTCGGTGTCGTAGAGACGGCGATTGGGATACTTCTTGATGATGCGAAGTCCGGCCATGGAACGTTCACTCACACTGATAGTGCGCGCAGGATGGCGCAGCGCAGCAGCGGTTGCAACAGTCAGAAGGCCTTATTTGCTTAAGCGGACACATTAAAAATGTTGCGCAGCATGGTTTTTGATCCAAATCCATGCTGCACCGCAAAGTTGCAGCAAACGTTACCAGCCCATGTGGTGGCCGCCGTTGATGTCCAGATTGGACCCGGTAATCCAGGCGGCCTCTTCCGCCACCAGAAACGCCACGGCGTAGGCGATCTCTTCCGGGCGTCCCAGCCGGCCGGTCGGGATGTCGGCCACGATCTTGGCGCGCACCTCTTCCGGTACCGCCATCACCATGTCGGTGGCCACGTAACCGGGCGAGACCGTGTTGACCGTGACCCCGAACGCGGCGTTTTCGCGCGCCAGCGAAATGGTGAAGCCGTGCATGCCGGCCTTGGCAGCTGCGTAGTTGGCCTGGCCGTACTGGCCCTTGAGCCCGTTAATGGAACTGATCTGGATCACCCGGCCCCAGCCGCGCTTGCGCATGCCCTCGATCACCGGGCGGGTGACGTTGAACACCGAGTTGAGGTTGGTGTTGATGACGTCGTGCCACTGCTCGGCAGTCATGCGGTGAAAGGTGGTATCGCGGGTGATGCCGGCGTTGTTGACCAGGACCTCGATCGGCCCCAGCGACGCTTCCACCTCCTCGACCAGTGCACGCGCATGCTCGGACGACGCCACATCGCCGCGGAACAGGGAAAATGCGTAGCCCTGTGCCTGCATGCGCTGCTGCCAGTCGCGCGCCTTTTCCTCGTTGCGGAAGTTGCTGGCCACCTTGTGGCCCTGGTCGGCAAGGCGCTTGCAGATGGCGGTACCGATACCGCCGGTGCCGCCGGTGACCAATGCGACGCGAGATGTCATGACGACTCCAATAAGCAGGTAAGTCCGGGGCGATCAGGGTGCCGGCGCAGGCGCCGCACCCGGATGCCGATGCTGGGTCGCAATTCTAGTCACGCCGGGGCTGCGATGCGCGTCCATCGCTGCCCTGGGTGCAGGTGCGCGGTAGCAGGTCGGGCGAAAAATGCTGCACGGCGTGCTGCAGCAGCGTGTCGATATCCGCACGCGGCGGCAGGGCGGACGCCACCTGGCCCAGGGCCTGCCAGGCGGCGCGCAGCGCCGGCAACGGGTCGGCGTCGTCCAGTGCGGGCGCACCGTGCGATTTGGACAGCTTGCGGCCATCGGCATCCAGGATCAGCGGCAGATGCAGATAGCGCGGCTGCGGCAGGTTCAGGGCGCGCTGCAGCAGGAGTTGGCGCGGGGTGGAGTCGAGCAGGTCGGCGCCGCGCACGACATCGGTGATGCCTTGCAGTGCATCGTCCACCACCACCGCCAACTGGTACGCCCAATAGCCATCGGCACGGCGCAACACTACATCGCCTACGTCGGCGTACACGTCCTGCTGCACATGGCCTTGCAAGGCATCGTCGAAGCCGACCGGCGCTTGTGGCGGCACCCGCAGGCGCACCGCGCGCCGGTCGCCCAGTGGCGCCACGCAAGCGTGGTGGATGCCGCCCATCTCGGCCAGATCGGCACGGCTGCAGCTGCATTCGAACGCCAGCCCGGCCTCCAGTAGCGCGGCGATGGCGCCGGTGTAAGGCGCATCGCGGTCGGATTGCCGGATCACTGGCAGGTCCGAGATCAGCCCGAACGCGGCCAGGCTGCGCAGCTGGCGTTCGGACGCGCCTTCTTCAGCGCGTGGCGGGTCGATGTCCTCGATACGCACGCACCACTGCCCACCGGCATGGCGAGCGAGCAACCAGCTGCCGAACGCCGCCAGCAGGGAGCCGAAGTGCAGGGGGCCGGTCGGAGAGGGCGCGAAGCGGCCGCGGTAGAGGGGCGATGGCATAGACAGCTGAATCGTCGGTCAGGTGCTTGCTTGATTTCAAGTCGCGACGGCCGCAAATCCGCAACAGTTCACCCTGCATCAGTGGAGCAAGCGCGTCATGTTCAACCGCATTTTCGTGTTCCTGCTGACCAATCTGGCGGTGTTGTTCCTCGCCAGCATTATGATGTCGGTCTTGGGCGTCAATTCCGCGCAGATGAGCGGCTTGCTGGTGATGGGCGCCATCTTCGGTTTCGGCGGCGCGTTCATCTCTTTGCTGCTGTCCAAATTCATGGCCAAGCGCAGCACCGGTGCGCAGGTCATCACCGAGCCACGCACCCCGACCGAGCGGTGGTTGCTGGAGACGGTACGGCGTCAGGCGCAGGCCGCCGGCATCGGCATGCCGGAAGTGGCGGTCTACGAGGGCCCGGAAATCAATGCCTTCGCAACCGGCGCCAATCGCAACAAAGCTCTGGTCGCGGTCTCCACCGGCCTGCTGCAGAACATGAGCCAGGACGAGGCCGAAGCGGTGCTGGGCCACGAAATCGCCCACGTCGCCAATGGCGACATGGTCACCATGGCGCTGTTGCAAGGCGTGTTGAACACCTTCGTGATCGTGTTGGCGCGCGTGGTCGGCGGCATCATCGACAGCACCTTGTCAGGCAATCGCGAGGGCGGCCGCGGCTTTGCCTACTACATCATCGTGTTCGCGCTGGAGATGGTGTTGGGCATGTTCGCGACCATGATTGCAATGTGGTTCTCGCGCCGTCGCGAGTTCCGCGCCGACGCCGGTGGCGCGCAGCTGGCCGGGCGCAACAAGATGATCGCCGCGCTGGAGCGGCTGTCGCTCAACCACGGCCAGAGCACCTTGCCCTCGCAAGTCCAGGCGTTCGGTATCTCCGGTGGGGTGGGCAATGGCTTGCGTCGCCTGTTCCTCAGCCACCCGCCGCTGACCGAGCGCCTTGCCGCGTTGCGTGCGGCCAATGGCGCTGCACTGTAAGCGGCAGCCGGGATCGCGGCGGCTCCGTGTGATGCGGCAGGCGCTGCCTTCATCAGCATCGATCGTTGGTGCAATGACCACATGAGCGCACCGCCCATGCTCAACGAAACAGTACCCGCTGCATCGCCTGGTCGGAATCCGGTCGACTGCGTATCGGCTTGAAAGACAACAAAAAACCCGCGCATTGCGGGTTTTTTGTTGTGCTGCGTTGCCGGCTTTCGGTTGGATCAGCCGAATTCGTAGTTCATCAGCGGGCCGGTCGGTGCGACAAAATCGCCCTGCACATAATCCACTCCGGCACTGAAGAAGCTGCTCATCGACTGCGCATCGGCGACGAATTCGGCCACGGTCAAAATGCCGGCCGGCTGCGCGCGCGAGGTGATTTCGCGGATCTTTTCCTGGCTCTCGCGGGCCGAGGCCACTTCGCCGGTGATGCCGCGGTCCAGCTTGAGGAAGGCCGGCTGGAAATGCGCGAGCAACTGGAACGAGTCCAGGCCCGAACCGAACTGCTCCAGCCCGACTTTGCAGCCCATCGCCGACACTGCCGCCAGAAACTGCTGGGCATTGCGCAAATGCGTAAACACCTTCGATTCCGGCGTCTGCAACCACAAGCGCTCGCCCGGTACGCCGTAGACCGCCAACTGCTCGCGGATGGTGTCGATCATCTGCGGGTCGGAGAACGAGTTCGGCCCGACACGCACCAGCAGGTGCGTTTTGTGCCCCGCACGTTGCCGTTCACCGAGCTGACGGATGGCGCGGGCCACCACCCAGCGGTCGATTTCGGTGACCAGGTCGTGCTCTTCGGCAATGGCCATGAAGGCATTTGGCGACATCATCTCGCCATTGCGATCCAGACGCAGGAACGCCTGATACAGCTCCAGCGGCTCGCCCTGCAGATTGAGCACCGGCTGGTAATGCAGCAGGAAGCCATCGCCAACCAACGCCTCGCGCAGCTGCTCGACCCAGCGCTCGATGCGTTCTTCCTCGGCGCGGTCGGAGGCGGCCGGGTCGTAGATGCTCACCGCGTTGCCGCCAAGCTCGGCGGTGGTGCGCACCGCCTCGGTCCCGCGATTGAGCACCTGGCCGATGCTGGCGATCTTTTCGCCGATCTGCACGCCGCCGATGCTCACCGTGACCGTGGCCGAGCGCGAGCCGACGCTGAAAACATGCTGCGCGAACGCATCGCGTACCGTTTCCGCCAGCGCGTGGGAGCGTGCGTAGTTGCCGTCCAGCAACAGGGCAAAGCTGTGCTCGCCGAAGCGCGCCGCCACCACGCTTTCATCGACGATACCGGCCACATGCGCGGCCATCGCGGCGATCAGGGCGTCGGCCGAGTCCAGGCCGATCTCGGGAAGGATGCGCGCATAGTGATCCGGCTCGATCAGCAGAAAGCCGGATTGGCCTTCGCTGCGGCCGGCGCGCGCCACCGCCTGTTCCAGCGCCACCATGAAGGTGGGCCGGTTGAGCAGGCCGGTGACCTGATCGCGCTGGCGTAGATCTTCGACCTCGCGCGCCAGTTCCGGGTCGAATTCCTCGCGGCGGCGGAACACCACCTGGATGCACGGCTCGCCTTCGTAGGTGGCGGTGGCAAATTCCATCGTCGCCGGGAAGGTGTCGCCTTCCAGTCGGCGCGCGTCGACCTTGTACTGCGCCGGCGGCGGCTCGCCCTTGGCCATCGCCTTGAGCAACTGCTTGAAGTCGTCGACGTACTGCGCGGCAATCATGTCCAGCAGCGACACGCCTTCGACATCGTCGAACGACTCGAAGCCGAACATTTCCAGATACGCCTCGTTGGCGCGGATATGCATGCCTTCGTGCACGTAGGCGATGGGGTCGCGCGAGGAGGCGATGAGTGCATCGCAGCGGCGCTCGGTTTCGCGCATCTGCGCTTCGATGCGACGCAGGCCGCGACGCGCCTGCAGGTCGGCCCATTCCGAACGCACCAGGGAGAGCAGGTGTTCGGGACGGTGGCGCAGCACGATGGCGCGGATGCCGTGCGCAGCGGCCTCGACCAATGCGTTCTCTTCGATGCGCTCGGCCAGCAGGATGATTGGAATGTCCTTGCCGCTGCCGGCGATCTGCTGCTGCAGAGCGCTCATCGGAATCTGCAGCGCCTGCCCATGCAAGGCCAGATCGATCTGGCCGGCAAGCATGCTGGCGAGCTCTTCCGGAGATTGCGGGCGCGAAGGCCGCACCGCGATGCCGCCGTTGCGCAGCGCCGTCACGATCGCCTCCGCACGCTCGACACTGTCGTCGACGATCATCAGGCGGAGGGTGAGATCTTTACCTCTTTGCATGCGCAACTCCCTGGCGACGGGCTTTAATACACGAAGGTCATCGGCTGCGTCCATGTCTGTGGACAAAGCCGCATCCGGTGTGAGACTTGGGCCACGCTTCCGTGCGATGAAGAGGGATCAGGCCACGCTGCCGGCGGCATGTCCCGATGCCCAGGCCCACTGAAAGTTGTACCCACCCAGCCAGCCGGTGACATCCAGCACTTCGCCGACGAAGTACAGGCCAGTCACCAGCCGCGACTCCATGGTCGCACTTGAGACCTGATCGGTATCGACTCCGCCCAGCGTTACTTCAGCGGTGCGGTAACCCTCGGTTCCGCTGGCGATCAGCGGGAAGGCGGAAAGCAGGTCGGCCGCGCTCTGCAGCTGCGGTGGATCCAGCTGACGCACCGGTTTGTCCGGCAACCACGCTTCGCACAGGCGTTGCGCAAAGCGTCGCGGCATCACATCGCCCAGTACATTGCGCAGCTCGGTGGCCCCGCGTTGCTGTTTCTGCTCGCGCAGCCATGCGCCCGCGTCGTGTCCCGGCAGCAGGTCAAGCCGCAAGTCGTCGCCGGGCTGCCAATAGGACGAGATCTGCAGGATCGCCGGCCCGCTGACGCCGCGGTGGGTGAGCAGCATGAAGTTGCGGAAACTGACCCCGTTGCAGTGCGCCTCCACCGGCAGGGCGAGGCCGGACAAGTCCTGCAGACGTTCCTGATGCTTGCCGCTCAGGGTGAGCGGCACCAGCCCGGCGCGCGTCGGCAGCAGCGTATGGCCGAATTGCTTGGCCAGGGTGTAGCCGAAGCCGCTGGCGCCCATGCTGGGAATCGACAGCCCGCCGGTGGCGACGATCAGCGATTGCGTCTGCACGCGCCCCAAGGTGGTGTCGAGCGTGAAGCCGTCGCTGTCGCGGCGGACCGAACGCACCTCGCATTGGGTGTGGATCTGCACCCCGGCTGCCTCGCACTCGTCCAGCAACAGCCGCACGATCTGCTTGGACGAGGTATCGCAGAACAGCTGGCCCAGCTCTTTCTCGTGATAGGCGATGCCATGGCGCTCGACCAGCTCCACGAAATCGCCCGGGCTGTAGCGCGCCAGCGCAGACTTGCAGAAATGGCGGTTGGCGGAAATGAAGTTGCCCGGCGTGGTGCCGGTATTGGTGAAATTGCAGCGCCCGCCGCCGGACATCAGGATTTTCTTGCCGACCTTGTTGGCGTGGTCCAGTACCAGCACCTGACGGCCACGCCGGCCGGCGGTGAAGGCGCTCATCAGGCCGGCAGCCCCGGCACCGATGACCAGCACGTCGCAACGCATGTTCATTCGGCTGGCGCTTGCCGCACCATCGGGGTCAGGGTGACGCTGCCGTGGTCGGCCAGCATCTGCACTTCGCCGTCCTGGATGATCACGTCAAAACGCATGCCGCGCTGGATCAGCGCCCCCAGTGCCTCGGTGGCCTGCGATTCCAGTTCGATCACGCGCAGGTTGCTGTGCCGGCCCATGGCGTTGGCGTGTTTCTTCCACCATGTTTCGGTGGCCTGACCGCCGTAGCCGATCACTACCGCTTCGCGCGAACGGTTGCAGGCCTTGCGCACGCGGCTCTCGTCGGGCTGGCCGAGGTCGATCCATAGATCCGGGTCGCCGGTGTAGTCGCGCCGCCACAGGTCGGGCTCGTCGTCGTTGCTGAGGCCGCGGCCAAATTCCAGGCGGTCGTCGGCGAACAAGGCGAACGCGAGCAGCCGCACCATCAGGCGCTCGTCGGTTTCGGAAGGATGTTGGGCCAGAGTCAGCGGATGGTTGGCGTAGTAGCCGCGGTCCATGTCGCTGATCTGAAGTTCCGCCCTGCGGACGGTGGCGGTGAGAGCCATCAGGATGCCGATTGCAAAGGGCGCTCATGATACGCGCCCGTTCCAGCTGCGGCGCGTTAGGTCGGCGTGCGTGGTTGCGCGGCCAGCCAGCGGTCCAGCTGGGCAGCGAAGGCCTGGCGATCGCGTGCGTGCAGTGCCGGCGGCCCGCCGGTCGCGATGCCTGCACCGCGCAACTCCTCCATGAAGCCACGGACCGACAGGCGCTCCTTGATGGTGTTGCTGGTGAACGCTTCACCGCGCAGGCCGACCGCCGTAGCACCGGCTTCCAGCGCGCGTGCGGCCAGCGGAATGTCCTGAGTCACCACCAGGTCGCCTGCGGCCACCCGTTCGGCGATCGCGTCGTCTGCCGCGTCCGGGCCGCCAGGCACCTGCAAGGTCCGGACATGGGGCAGGGACGGCGTGCTGAGATAGTGATTGGCGACCAGGGTCACGGCGATGCCGGTGCGCGCAGCGGCGCGAAACAGGATGTCGCGGATCACCGCGGGGCAGGCGTCGGCATCGACCCATATCTGCGCGCGTGTCGGTGTTTGAGGCGTATTCATCGCACTATTGTGGATGGGGAGGGACCTGACAGACAGTCGGATTTGGCCTGACTGCAAAAGATTTGACGCGAGGTGTCGCTTTTTGCCGAAAACACGAGTACTGTGCACGCACTGTGTTTGCAAGGGTCACCGTGAATCGTGGCCTGATGCAGCCGGATCGTTACAGATCTCGCTTCATCGTTCCGCTTTACCAACGCCTGCAACTCAGTCTCAGCTCCGGCTTTTCGGACGCTGCGATTTATCAATCTATAGTTCAGGAGTTAGTAAAATGTCAGATGCATCACGTCAGAGCGGTACCGTGAAGTGGTTCAACGATGCCAAGGGCTTCGGCTTCATCACCCCGGAAAGCGGCCCGGACCTGTTCGTGCACTTCCGTGCCATCCAGGGCACCGGCTTCAAGTCGCTGCAGGAAGGCCAGAAGGTCACCTTCGTCGCCGTGCAGGGCCAGAAGGGCATGCAGGCTGACCAGGTGCAGGCGGTCTAATCCGTCTGCAACCTTAGGGTTGCCAAAAACGCCGGTCGCGAAAGCGGCCGGCGTTTTTTATTGTCGGCGTTTTTATTATCCCTTAGTGACCCTGCGCCGGTGTGGTCGTGTGTGTCTCCACGCCACGGCTGGTCTGCATCCAGTTCGTGCCTGTCCGGTGTTCGATTTGCCGAGTTTCCCGGTCTTCCTGCCGCCTCCAGTCATCCAACCACGTTAGTTGGTCAGCCTGCCTCTGCGGCGGTTGCTCACCGTGCGTTGTGTCGGGCAACACACAATAACGATCAAGCGACAGACCGACGATTGCTCGGCGGGCGGCAATGCTTGCGCGCGGCAATGACGTCCAGATGGGTAGGATGGTGTTTTCCGTGTGCGGCCGCTTGCCATGATCACTGTTCACCAT
Source organism: Xanthomonas sp. AC360 (assembly GCF_979258225.1). NCBI lineage: Bacteria > Pseudomonadati > Pseudomonadota > Gammaproteobacteria > Lysobacterales > Lysobacteraceae > Xanthomonas > Xanthomonas sp. AC360. The sequence goes on along the minus strand of NZ_OZ409846.1, from coordinate 4,240,442 downwards.
CTCAATAACTCCCGTTCGCAGCGCGTGCTGTGGCTGCTCGAAGAGTTGGCGCTGCCCTATCAGATCGTGCGCCATGAGCGCGATCCCAAGACCATGTTGGCCCCAGCAGAGTTGCGCGCGATCCACCCGCTGGGCAAGTCGCCGGTCATTGTCGATGGCGGCCTGACCATCGCCGAGTCGGGCGCCATTCTTGAGTATCTGACCGAGCGCTACGACACCGAATGCGCACTGTCGCCGCCTGCGCGGCCGATCGACTCCCCGGAGCGTCAGCAGTTCCGGTACTGGATGCACTACGCCGAAGGCTCGGCCATGCCGCCGCTGTTGATGACCTTGATCTTCGGTCGCATCCGGAGCGCGCCGATGCCGTTCTTCGCCAAACCCATTGCGCGTGCCATCGTGGACAAGGCGATGTCGGGTTTTGTCGGACCGCAGGTGAAGTTGCATCTGGACTGGATGGAGCAGTCGCTGCAGGCCAGTACCTGGTTTGCCGGCGAGCGCTTTACCGCTGCCGATATCCAGATGAGTTTCCCGGCCCAAGCTGCGGCGGCACGTGGTGGCGGGCTGGAGAACTATCCGCGCTTGCGCGCGTTTCTGGAACGGATCGAGGCGCGCCCCGCGTATCAGGCTGCATTGAAGAAAGGTGGTCCCTACGCGCTGATGGGACGCAACAACAACGCCTGACGCTGGATATGACAACGGCGTGGCTTCGGCAGCCACGCCGCTGCTAGATCACCGGCCCATGGCGGAGCTGCCAGCCGCGCAGTCGCTCATCATGGTCGCCAACCCATCCCAGCCTTAGCGCGCTTTGCACTGGCGAAGAAACTGCACGGTGTCGCGAAGTTCCGGCGAATCTGCCGGCGGCTTGCGGAAGGCGAGCACCAGGCCCATGTGGCCGACGCCTGGATAAAACTTGACCTGCACGTTTTCTCCTTTGCTGCGCATGGCTGCGGCCAGCGCAACGCTGTTTTGTGGCTCGACGACGCGGTCGGCGTCGCCGTGCAACAGCAGCATCGGCGGTTCGTTGCCGTCGACGTAGAGCACCGGTTGCGACTTGGCCTGATCGGCTGGCGAGGTGCCGAAGATCTCGACGATTTCGGGATCGGTCATCGGAACAAAATCATAGGGTCCGGCCAGGCCGACAAAGCCGCACAATTGCTGCGGTTGCAAGCCTTGTGCTTGCAGCCAGCTGCGATCGGTCGCCAGCAGCCCGGCGATGTGGGCACCGGCCGAGTGCCCCATCACGGCCAGCCGCGTGGGGTCGCCGCCGTACGCATGCGCGTGCCGATAGCTCCAGGCGGTTGCGCTGGCGGCATCGGCCATGAACCCTTGCAGCCCCACCTGCGGGAACTTGCGGTAGTCGGCCACCATCGTGACGACACCTTGACGGGCCAGTGCGCGGCCCATCCAGCGATAGTTGGCGCGCTTGCCGTGTTTCCAGGTGCCGCCATAGAAAAACACCACCACCGGCGCGTCCACTACACCGCGTGGCTGGTAGACGTCCAGTGCCAGACCATGTTCGGGATCGAAAACCTGGTTGGGATGTTCGACGACGCCATCGCGGCTGGAGGCGGCATTGATGCCACCGAAGAACACGCTGCTGCAGGCCGTCAGGGTGAGCGAGCCGAGCAGCAGGAGGGCGGGACGGATCCAGCGGAATGCGCGAAGAGGCATGGGCGATGTCGGTCAGGAAGGGGCGTGAGTCGGTCGGGTGCGAACGAGTGGTGCGCGCTGGATCGCGTGCACGTCCATCGGCAGCGATGTCCGCCAATTGCGCATTGCATCGGCGGCCGTGTGGCGATTGCGACGCGTATTAGCGGTGATCTGTTGTCGCCAGCATGTGCAGGAGGAGCTCGCTTGGTGTCGGTATGCGAAGTGAAGATACGCTGCGCACGCGCGCCCGGATGCGGGGCAGCCTATGTCAAGTTCACCATCGGTGGCCTAGGCTTGCGGTATGACAACGCTGCACTTTGATAATCGCCTGCGCCAACAGTTGCCCGGTGACCCAGAAAACGGTTCGCGCCGTCGCGAGGTCAGCGCCGCCTGGTCGTCGGTGCTGCCGACCCCGGTTGCTGCGCCGCGCGTGATCGCCTATTCGGCGGAGATGGCGCAGGCCCTCGGGTTGGACGCGGCCGAGATTGCGAGTGCGCGCTTTGCCGAGGTCTTTGGCGGCAATAGCCTGTATCCGGGCATGCAGCCATGGGCTGTCAATTACGGCGGTCACCAGTTCGGCCATTGGGCTGGCCAACTGGGCGACGGCAGGGCGATTTCCCTGGGCGAAGCGATCGGTGTGGATGGCGGGCGTTACGAGTTGCAGCTCAAGGGCGCCGGCCCGACGCCGTATTCGCGCGGCGCCGATGGCCGGGCAGTGCTGCGGTCGTCGATTCGCGAATTCCTGTGCAGCGAAGCGATGCACCATCTCGGCGTGCCGACCACGCGTGCGTTGAGCCTGTTGACCACTGGCGATGCAGTGGTACGCGACATGTTCTACGACGGCCGGCCGCAGCGGGAGCCGGGGGCGATTGTGTGCCGGGTGGCGCCATCGTTCATCCGTTTCGGCAATTTCGAATTGCCGAGTGCACGCGGTGATGTTGCCCTGTTACGGCAATGGGTGGAGTTCACCATTGCGCGCGATTTCCCTGAACTGGACGGCAGTGGCGAGGCGCTCTATGCGGCGTGGTTCGCGCAGATCTGCGAGCGCACTGCGGTGATGGTGGCGCACTGGATGCGGGTGGGCTTCGTGCACGGGGTGATGAATACCGACAACATGTCGATCCTGGGCCTGACCATCGATTACGGCCCGTATGGGTGGATAGACGATTACGACCCGGACTGGACCCCGAACACCACCGATGCGCAGGGTCGCCGCTATCGCTTCGGCACCCAGCCGCAGGTGGCGTACTGGAACCTGGGCCGCCTGGCGCAGGCGCTGGCGCCGCTGTTCGCCGACGCCGCACCGCTGCAGCAGGGGCTGGACCGGTTTCGCGACACCTATCTGGCGTGCGACCGCAACGACGCCGCTGCCAAGTTGGGGCTGGCCGAGTGCCGCGACGAGGACCTGCAACTGCTCGATGCGCTGCGCGATCTGATGCGCGAGGCGGAAATGGACATGACGCTGACCTTCCGCGCGTTGATCGACCTCACGCCTGAGCAGCCGGATCCGCAGCTGCTGCACGAGGCGTTCTACGACGAACACAAGCGCCTGGCCACTGCGCCGCAGCTGCACGACTGGTTACAGCGTTATGCCGCTCGGCTGCAGCTGGACAGCTTGTCGCCGGAGCAGCGGCGCGAGCGGATGCGCCTGGCCAACCCGCGCTACGTGCTGCGCAATTACCTGGCGCAGCAGGCGATCGACAAGGCCGAGCAGGGCGACCCATCGGGCGTGCAGGAAGTGTTGGAGATCATGCGCCGGCCGTATGACGACCAACCAGGCAACGCGGCGTTCGCTGCCCGCCGGCCGGAGTGGGCGCGCGATCGCGCCGGGTGTTCGATGCTGTCCTGCAGTTCCTGACGCGCTCAGACGCACGGATGCCATAAATGCCGCGTCAAGCGCTGCGCAGCCTAGAATAGGGCGGTCCCCACCGGCAACGACGCCATCCCACCATGACAGACTGCACCCGCTGCGCCGGCACCAACTCCTCCGGCCCCAATCACTGGTCGGAACGGATTCGCGACATCGGCGATTTCCCCAAGCCGGGCATCGTCTTCAAGGACATCACGCCGCTGCTGTCCGATGGCCCGGATTTCGCTTCTGCGCTGGATGAGATGGCGCAGCCCTGGCGCACCACGCCGCTGGACGCGGTGCTGGGCATCGAAGCGCGCGGCTTCATCCTGGGCGCGGCCTTGGCGCGCGAACTGCGTACCGGGTTCGTGCCGGTCCGCAAGCCGGGCAAGCTGCCGGGGCGCACCCTGATCCAGGAATATGCCCTGGAGTACGGCACCGATCGCATCGAAATGCACGAAGACGCATTGCCACGCGGCGCGCGTGTGCTGATTGTCGACGACGTGCTGGCCACCGGCGGCACGTTGCGTGCTGCGCTGAGCCTGGCCGCACAGCTGGAGCTGGAAATCGTTGGCGCGGCGGTGCTCGTCGAGCTGAAAGCATTGCAGGGCCGCGAGAAGTGGGTCAACGATGTGCCGCTGCTGGCGACCTTGGCTTACTGAGGTCGACCGCCTGACCTAGCGCGCTTGCCGGTAGATAGAGTCGCGGTGGGTGTTCGGAGTGCGCTTGCCAGCAGGCAGGCGCAATGGCCCTCGGGGTGCACAGCGAATGCGTCTGCATCGCAGCTCTCGGCCATGCTCTGGTACCTGCCCAGAACTGCGCGCTACCGGTTGTTGGCCGCGCCGAATCGTGTATCGCGGCAGTCAATGCTACGAGCAAGTGCACGCATCGGCGTAACGCCAGCAAGGCCTCGCATGCGGCCGGCATTGCACCGGCCGCATCTGTCGCGTGAGATTCGCTGAACTCGGCCAATGCCGCATCCAGGTTCATGCGCTCGCGCAGGCTGCGACCGTTGCTTAGAGCTTGCTGACCCGGAACCGGCGTCCCTTGATCTTGCCCGCGTGCAGATGCGCCAAGGCCTTGGCGACGTGCGCGCGCGCGATGGCGACGTAGGAGCGGGTGGGGTAGATGGCGATCTTGCCGATGGCCGCGCCCGACAGTCCGGCTTCACCGGTCAGCGCGCCCAGGATGTCGCCGGCACGCAGCTTGTCGGTCTTGCCGCCGTCGATCCGCAATGTGGTCATCGCCGCCTGCGGCAGCTGCGCCGGGCGCGCGGTCGCCAACGGTGCACGCGACCACTTCAGCGGCTGGCCCTGTTCGACTTCCAGCGCCTGCGCGCGCGCTGTTTCGCGTGAGGCCACCAGGCTGAGCGCAAGCCCACGCTTGCCGGCGCGGGCGGTGCGGCCGATGCGGTGGCGGTAGGTTTCGGTATCGGTAGGCAGCTCGTAATTGACTACGGCCGCCAGGTCTTCCACGTCCAGCCCGCGTGCGGCCACGTCGCTGGCTACCAGTACGTTGCAGCTGCGGTTGACGAAGCGCACCAGCACTTCATCGCGGTCGCGCTGTTCCATGTCGCCATGCAGCGCGAGTGCGGAGAAACCGAACTCCTGCAGCGAGCCGGCCACTTCATCCACTTCCTTGCGGGTATTGCAGAACACCACGCTGGATTCGGGATTGAAGCGCAGCAGCAGGCCGGCAACCGCCTTCTGCCGATAGGTCGGGTCGACCACGAAGAATTGCTGATCGATTTCCGGCGCGTTGTCGGCGCCTTCGACGGTGATTTCGATCGGGTCCTTCAGGATCTCGCGCGCCAAGGTGCGGATGATGTCCGGGAAGGTGGCCGAAAACAGCAGGCTCTGGCGGTGTTTGTCGCAGCGGCTGGCGATTTCGCGGATGGGTTCTTCGAACCCCATGTCGAGCATGCGGTCGGCTTCGTCCAGCACCAGCGTGCGCACGCCGCCCAGATGCAGCGCGCGCTTGCGCGCCAGTTCCTGGATGCGGCCGGGCGTGCCGACCACCACTTGCGGGTCATGCGCCTCCAGCGAGGCCAGCTGCGGGCCCAGCGGCATGCCGCCGGTGAGCACCACCAGCTTCATGTTGGGGATGCCGGTGGCCAGCTTGCGCAGCTGCTTGCCGACCTGGTCTGCCAGTTCGCGGGTGGGGCAGAGCACCAGCGCCTGCGCACGGGTCAAGGCAGGGTCGAGCTTCTGCAGCAGGCCCAGCCCGAACGCGGCGGTCTTGCCGCTACCGGTCGGCGCCTGGGCGATGACGTCCAGCCCCTGCAGGATCGGCGGCAGGCTCTGCGCCTGGATGGGAGTAAGGACGGTGTAGCCAAGGGCGTCGATGCCGGGGGCCAGGGCCGGCGACAGCGGCAGCGCGGAGAATTCGTTCATGGCGCATTTTAGCCGGGAATCGGGAGTGGGAATCGGGAATCGCAAAGGTAGTGCCTGCGGCTTTTTCCATTCCCGATTCACCATTCCCGATTCCCGTACAATCAGCACATGCCTTTAATCACTCTGCAAAGCGTCGACTACAGCGTCGGCGGCCCCTTGTTGCTGGAAAAAACCGACCTCACGATCGAGCCGGGCGAGCGTATCGCCCTGATCGGCCGCAACGGCGCCGGCAAATCGACCTTGATGAAACTGATCGCCGGCGAGCTCAAGCCCGACGACGGCGAAGTGCGCGTGCAGCAGGGCGTGCGCATCGCACGGCTGGAGCAGGAGGTGCCGCAGGGTACCGGCGGCAGCGTGTTCGACGTGGTGGCCGATGGCCTGGGCGAACTGGGCCACTGGCTGGCCGAGTTCCATCAGCTCAGCCATGCCGAAGTGTTCGATGCCGATGCATTTGGCAAGGTGCAGGCCAAGATCGACGCGGCCGACGGTTGGGCGCTGGATCAACGCGTCACCGAAACCCTGACCAAGCTGGAACTGGACGGCGATGCGGAGTTTGCGCGCCTGTCCGGCGGCATGAAGCGCCGCGTGCTGCTGGCGCGCTCGCTGGTGTCCTCGCCGGATGTCCTGCTGCTGGACGAGCCGACCAACCATCTGGATATCGAAGCGATCGATTGGCTGGAGTCGTTCCTGAAGAACTGGAGCGGCAGCGTGCTGTTCGTGACCCATGACCGGCGCTTTCTGCGTGCGTTGGCGACCCGCATCGTCGAAATCGATCGTGGCCAGGTCACCAGCTGGCCGGGCGACTGGGCCAACTACGAGCGGCGTCGCGAAGAACGGCTCAATGCGCAGGCGCAGGAAAATGCGCGTTTCGACAAGATGCTGGCGCAGGAGGAAGTCTGGATCCGCCAGGGCATCAAGGCGCGTCGTACCCGCGACGAAGGCCGTGTGCGACGTCTGGAATCGATGCGCAACGAGCGCGTGCAGCGTCGCGACCTGACCGGCAATGTGCGCATGGAAGTCTCGCAGGGCGAGTCGTCCGGCAAGAAGGTGATCGAGGCCAAGGAGGTCGGCTTTGCGTTCGGCGCGCGCACGATGGTCAAGGACTTTTCGACCATCATCCAGCGTGGCGATCGCATCGGTCTGATCGGCCCCAACGGTAGCGGCAAGACCACCTTGCTCAAGTTGTTGCTGGGCGATCTGCAGGCGCAGGAAGGCGAAATTCGCATCGGTACCAATCTGCAGATTGCGTATTTCGACCAGTACCGCTCGACCCTGCGCGAGGATTGGAGCGCCATCGAAAACGTGGCCGAAGGCCGCGATTTCCTGGAGATCAATGGCAAGCGCAAGCATGTGCATGCGTATCTGCAGGATTTCCTGTTCACGCCCGAGCGCGCGCGCGCGCCGATCACGCGGCTATCCGGTGGCGAGCGCAATCGGTTGCTGCTGGCGCGGTTGTTTGCACAGCCGTCCAACCTGCTGGTGATGGACGAACCGACCAACGATCTGGACGTGGAAACGCTCGAGCTGCTGGAAGAGCTGCTTGGCGAATACACCGGCACCTTGCTGCTGGTCAGCCATGACCGCGACTTCCTCGACAACGTGGTGACCTCGACGCTGGTGATGGAAGGCGATGGCCTGATCGGCGATTACGTCGGCGGTTATAGCGATTCGTTGCGTCAGCGGCGTACGCCGGCGACCAATGCGATGGCCGTCGCCAAGGCCTCGGCGACTGCTGCGGTGACCACGCCCGTGGCGGTTGCGGTGCCAGCGGTAGATGCCGCGCCCAAGCGCAAGCTCAGCTACAAGGATGCGCGCGAACTGGAGCAGTTGCCGGCCTTGATCGACAGCCTGGAGCAGCAGGTCGCAGCGCTCACCAATGCGATGAACGACCCGGCCTTCTATCAGCGCGACAGCGCAGCGATGGCCGCGCATACCGCCGCGCTGGGAGATGCGCAGGCGCAGCTGGATGCGGCGTTCGCGCGCTGGAGCGAGCTGGATAGTTGATTGCCGGACCGGTGCGCGACTGCGTGCCGGTCTTATGGGTTGGTAGGCGCGGCAAACACGCATCGCGAGGTGGGCGCGGCCTGCTTCGCGGTCCCATCAGTCTTTGATCGCTCTAACCCAACATTGCGTCATTTGTGGCCAAGACGTTGCCGCCATTGCAACAGCGTTCGGGAGGGTGTGTTAGCCGCTCTCAGTCGCAAGCACTCGCAGGCGCCACAAATGCTGCAAATGTGAGCCCGCGAGCGGCCCAGGCAGTGGCGGCTTCATCGAGAATATCCAGCAAGGTATCGCGCTCATTCGGCGCTGCCTGCGCCAATGCCTCGGCGCCGTCGATCAACAACGCATAGCCGCGCGGGGAGGGCAGCCAGGCAAGATCGCGCAGCGCATCGCTCAATGCATCCCAGTTGCGGCCGAAGCTGGCGGGAAAATCGAGTTGGGTGGCCAGGCGCATCAACAGCATGCGCTTGTCGCAGCAGGTGGCCAGATCCACGCGCAGGATGCGCAAGCCGGCATCGCGCGCCAGCGCCGCCATGGTGTCCAGATCGTCGGTGTCGGCTTGATAGACGCCCGATTGCTGCGGGTCGGACAGGTCCAGCGCAAAGTCGCCCGCGCTCATGGCGCCTGCTCCGGTGTCGGGCCCTGGAACGATTTGAAGGTTTGGTAATGATCGTCGCTGTAGTACCAGGTCTGCGGCGGGGTGCCGCCGGTGACGATGCGGCGAGCGCCGCGATCGGCGCTGCCGGGTGTGTCGACGGTGTATTCGCGGTAGTCGCCACGCGGGCGCTCCGGTAGCCGGTGTTCGCGATTGCCGAATACGCCGCCATCCTGCGGATACGGAAACGGCCCGCCGCGCTGGATCAAGACGATGGTGGCCATGGCTTCGGTCGGCAGGAAGGCCGGCAAGTGCGGCACCTGACGCGCTGGCGGTGCTGCGACGATCGGTGCGTTGAGCTGCGGCGCAAACTGCGGCTTGGGCGTCTGCAGCGTCCGCATGCCCCATAAGCCGGCAACGAGCAGCACGATGGCGACGATCAGCAAAGCGGGCTTGCGCATGAAGACGATCCAGAAACGAAGAGTGTGCGGCAGAGCAAGTATGCCGCTGCGCGACTGTGTCGACTTTGAACGCGGCAGGGCGCCTTCGCGATTCACATCCAAGTAACCGGGGGCTGGTGCAAGGTGTGCAGCCAACAGGGCGCGGCACCCGATGCAATGGGATGAAGTTTCCCTGCCGCTGCCCTTGGTAAGCGCCGTCGGCGTCCTTACCATCTACCCCGCAACGCCCGGTCTTCGCCGGGCGGCAAGTCCAGGAGACACGCATGGCCTACACCCTTCCGCAGTTGCCCTACGCCTACGACGCGCTGGAACCGAACATCGATGCGCAGACGATGGAAATCCATCACAGCAAGCATCACCAGACCTACATCAACAACGTCAACGCGGCGCTGGAAGGGACCGAGTACGCCGACCTGCCGATCGACGAGTTGGTGTCCAAGCTGAAGAGCCTGCCGGAAAACCTGCAGGGCCCGGTGCGCAACAACGGTGGTGGCCACGCCAACCATTCGCTGTTCTGGACCGTGTTGTCGCCCAACGGCGGCGGCGAGCCCAAGGGCGAGGTCGCCAAGGCGATCGACAAGGACATCGGTGGTTTCGAGAAGTTCAAGGAAGCCTTCACCAAGGCTGCCGTCAGCCGCTTCGGCTCGGGCTGGGCATGGCTGAGCGTGACCCCGGACAAGAAGCTGGTGGTGGAAAGCACCGCCAACCAGGACAGCCCGCTGTTCGAAGGCAACACGCCGATTCTGGGCCTGGACGTGTGGGAACACGCGTACTACCTGAAGTATCAGAATCGCCGCCCGGAATACATCGGCGCGTTCTATAACGCGGTCAACTGGGACGAAGTCGAGCGCCGCTACCACGCTGCGATCGCCTGAGTCTTAAGCTGACGCTGTAACGAAGAAGGCCGGGAGCGATCCCGGCCTTCTGTCTTTGCTGCGGTCTGTCATGTAGGAGCGCACCTGGGCGCGAGGGGCTTTCTGGTGGAAAGCTCGGTCGCGCCCGGGTGCGCTCCTACGATTGCGGGAGCGGCAATCAGAGCTTGGCGTCGAACTTTCCTGGGTAGTCGGTGTTGCCGCTGTAACGCAAGAAGGCCGGGAGCGATCCCGGCCTTCTGTGTTTACTGCGGTCTGTCATGTAGGAGCGCACCTGGGCGCGAGGGCTTTCTGGTGGGAAGCTTCGGTCGCGCCCGGGTGCGCTCCTGCGATTGCTGGAGCGGCAATCAGAGCTTGGCGTCGAACTTTCCTGGGTAGTCGGTGTTGCCGCTGTAACGCAAGAAGGCCGGGAGCGATCCCGGCCTTCTGTGTTTGCTGCGGTCTGTCATGTAGGAGCGCACCTGGGCGCGAGGGGCTTTCTGGTGGAAAGCTCCGTCGCGCCCGGCTGCGCTCCTACGATTGCCGGCGCACCCATCAGAACTTGGCGTCGAACTCGCGCGCGTAGCCGGTGTTGACGATGACCTTCTGCAGCGCGTCGCTGATCTTGATGTTGCCGGCCACGATCTGCTGGGTTTCCGGGCCCATATTGTCCATGCGCGGCGGGGTGGCGCCCTTGTAGTCGCAGACGCGGCCACCGGCTTCGCGCACCAGCAGCACGCCGGCGGCGATGTCCCAGGCTTTGACGCCGGCTTCAAAGTAGGCATCGGCGCGTCCGCAGGCCACGTAGGCCAGATCCAGCGCGGCCGAGCCTGTGCGGCGCACGTCCTCGGCCTGCACCAGCACCGCATCGACGCACTTCAGCTGCGCACTGATCCGTGCGCGCTCGCGCGGCGGGAAGCCGGTGTGGATCATTGCGCCTTCCAGATCCTTGCGCTCTGCAATGCGGATGCGGCGGTCGTTGAGCACCGCGCCGGCGCCGCGGCTGGCCGTGAACAGCTCGTTGCGCAGCGGGTCGAAGATCACCGCGTCGGTCGGTTCGCCGTTTTCCACCAGCGCGATCGACACGCAGTAATGCGGAAACCCGCGCAGGTAGTTGCTGGTGCCGTCCAGCGGGTCGATGACCCAGGTGTAGCGGCCACTCTTGCCGCCCTGCACGCCGCCTTCTTCACCGAACACCGCGTACTCGGGGTAACCGCGCTTGAGTTCCTTGATGATGACTTTTTCGGCATCGGCATCGACTTCGCTGGCGTAGTCCATGCGGCCCTTCTGCACCACGTTGAGTGCATCCAGCTTGTTGATACCACGCAACAGCACATTGCCGGCGAGGCGGGCGGCTTTGACCATGACGGTGACGGCGGGTTTCTGCATGGTTAAAGCTCCCGTGAAGGCAGAATCGAAAATGGCGAAGGTAAAAGAGCGGTCCGGCACCAAAGCCGGCCGCGCAGTTTACCATCTACGACCGAATAGCTCCCCAATCTCCGTTCATGTCCGTCAGCCAGCGCATCCGTTTTGTTCTTGTCGGTACCCAGCATCCAGGCAACATCGGCGCCGCCGCGCGTGCGATGAAGACCATGGGTATCTCGCGGCTGGTACTGGTGGCGCCCGAACGCGCACTAGATGAAGACGCGTATCGGCGCTCGGCCGGCGCCGAGGACGTGTTGGGCGATGCGCCGCTGTTCGCCACGCTGGGCGAGGCGGTAGCCGACTGCACGCTGGTGATCGGCTGCACGGCGCGGGCGCGTCGGGTGGCCTTGGAAGAGTTGCTGCCGGACGAAGGTGCGCAGCGGGCCTTGGCCAAGGCGAGCGAACCGGCCGAAGTGGCGTTCGTGTTCGGCCGCGAGCGCACCGGCCTGACCAACGACGAATTGCAGCTCTGCCACGCGGCGGTGCATATCCCATCCGACCCGCAGTTCAGTTCACTCAATCTGGCGGCGGCGGTGCAGGTGCTCGCCTACGAAGTACGGCTGGCACAGCTGGCAGCTGGCGAGGCCGAGCCAGCACCGGCCGCCGCCGCCGGCCTGCGCGACGGGCCGGCCAGCCATGCGCAGCTGGAAGGCATGTTCGGCCAGTTTGGCGAAACCCTGGACGAGATCGACTTCCACAAGGGGCGCGCGCCGGAGTCGGCGATGCGCAAGTTGCGACGGCTGTTGTTGCGCGCGGAAATGACCGAGCAGGAGGTGCGGCTGATCCGCGGCATCCTGTCCGATGCGCAGCGCATGGCGATGCTGGCCAAGCGTGCCGGAAACTGACGTCTGTCACATCTTCACAGATTCGGCTAGGCTGTCCGCGGCTCTAGGGGAGTGTCCGTTTTGCGCGGTCTACAATGGTGTCTGATTGCCTGCTGGCTGGTGGCCGGGGCAGGCTTGGCCGCGACGGCTGCGGCAGCGCCCTCCTCGGTATTGGTGCTTGGGCGGATCAGCGATGACCCCGCCACGCATTACGATCAACTCAAGCCACTGCTGGACTATGTGGTGCCGCGCATGCGCGAGGTGGGTATTCGTCGTGGCGAGATCCTGATGGCGCCGGATGCGCGCCAGATGTCCAGCTATTTGCGGCGTGGCCGGGTCGACTGGGTCAGCGAGACCACCGGTGCGGCGATGTTGCTGGAGCGGCGCGGCGGCGCGCACCCGTTGCTGATGACCGAACGTGGCGGCGTGCGCGAGTTCCACACGGTTTTCTTCGTGCGCCGCGACAGCCCGATCCAGTCGCTCACACAACTGCGCGGGCATAGCCTGGCATTGCAGACTGCGTCCTCCACCAGCGGTTATCTGGTGCCGATGCTGGAACTGATGCGCAACGGCATCGCCTGCGACGTGCTGCTGTCGCCCGACGACCCTCAGGTGCCGGGCTCGGTGGGCTATCTGATGGTCGGCTCGAAATTGAATGTCGCTGCGTTCGTGCACAAGCGCCTGATCGATGCCGGGGCCTTCAGTAATCTCGATTGGGACGACGAGCGGCATCTGCCGCCGGTGTTCAAACGCGATTTCCGCATCGTGTACCGCAGCGCGCCGGTGCCGCGTGCGGTGGAAATGGTGCGCTCCGGCATGGACCCGGCAGTGGAGCGTCGCCTGCGCGTGGTGTTGCTGCAGGCAGCATCCGACCCGCTGGCCGGACCGGCGCTCAAGCGCTTTTTCGGCACCACCGCGTTTCACCCGCTGGATGGCAGCAGTCGCAGGCGTCTGGATGCGTTGAGCGCCGGCTTGCGGCACGTCAGGGATGAAATCGAATGAGCCAGGTGCGCTTCGGGTTGCAGGCACGGTTCCTGTTGGTCATGGCGCTGACCTTGCTGTTGGTCGGCGCGATCCTGGCGTCGCTGCTGCAACGCCAGAGTGCGATGCAGCGCGAGGTGCGCGGGCTCAGCGCACAGATCCTGCACGAGCTGTTCGATCGCAGCCTGCGCACCCGCGGCGAGACGCTGGCGACCGAACTTGCCTCCGGCTTGGCCAATCCGCTGTATTACTCCGACCTGGGGGCGGTAGGCGCGCTGGTGCGCAATGCCTCGCGCCAGCAGGTGGTGACGTATGTGCTGGTGTTCGATCGGCGTGGCCTGCTGGTGCACGACGGCACGCCCAATCTGCAGCGCTACGGTCAGCGCATGGACGACCCGCTCGCGGCCAAGGCGGTGACCGCGCAGGCGATGCTGCTGCAATCCTCGCCCGAGGTGCTGGACGTGACGGTGCCGATCAAGATCGGCGATCAGCGCATCGGCGGGGTGCGCGTGGGCATGTCGCGCGAGCGGGTGCGCAAGATCGAGTCGGGCGCCAATCTGACCCTGGTTCAGAACCTCAATGCGATCGGCAAGCGCGATCTGGGCTGGTTGCTGGTGCTGCTGGCCGCGTTGGTGGCGCTGGGCGTGCTGCTGGCGATCTATGTGCAACGCACGCTGGTGGCGCCGGTGCGGCTGTTGGCGGCGGCGGCGCGGCAGATCGAGCGCGGCGACTACGCCGTGCAATTGCCGCCGCATCCGCGTAACGACGAGATTGGCGAGCTGATTTCCGCATTCGGCCGCATGAGCGAAAGCATTGCACGGCACGACCGCGAAGTGCGTCATATGGCCTACACCGATGCGCTGACCGGGCTGACCAACCGCCTGGGTTTTCGCGAAGGTCTGGACTACCTGCTCAACACCGCGCGCAGCAGCAACAGCAAGCTGGCGCTGCTGTTTGCCGATATCGACGACTTCAAGCGCGTCAACGATACGCTTGGTCATGAGGCGGGCGACGAGGCCTTGTTGCAGTTCGCCAGCCGGATCAGTCGCGCGGTTTCTGCGCTGGGTGGCGACGATGCGATCCTGGCGCGCTTCGGTGGCGACGAGTTCGTGATCCTGCTGCAAAGCGGTGATGTCACCCTGCTCGCTGCACAGCTGGCGGACCGCCTGGTGCATGAATTGAGCCGCCCGTTGAATGTGCAGGGCCGAGAAGTCTTCCTGGGCACCTCGATCGGCATCACGCTGTTCCCCGACGATGCCAACGATGCCACCGCGCTGCTGAAGAACGGCGACATCGCGATGTACCAGGCCAAGGTCGCCGGCAAAAACTGCCACCGCTTCTACAGCCGCGCGGCCGACCATGCGGTGGAGCGACGCGTGCATATGGAGCACGAGCTGCGCGGTGCCTGGGAGCGCGACGAGTTGCGGCTGGTCTATCAGCCGATCTACCGCACCAGCGACCGCCTGCTGGTAGGCGTGGAGGTGCTGCTGCGCTGGCAGCACCCGGCGCTGGGCACGATTGCGCCCTCCACCTTTATCGACATTGCCGAGCAGAGCGGGTTGATCGAGATGATCGGCCCCAAGGTGCTGCGTGCGGCCTGCCTGGAAGCGGCGCAATGGCCGGAAGTGGGCGAGGGCCTGTTTATTTCGGTCAACGTGTCGCCGCGGCAGTTGCGCAGCGGCGATCTGATCGACACCGTGGCCGAGTGCCTGGCCGAGTCCGGGTTGCCGGCCGCGCGCCTGCATCTGGAACTGACCGAGACGGCGGTGATCGGCGACGAGATGATGGCCGCCAGCCTGCTCGATCAGCTGCACCGCACCGGTGTGAAGGTGTGGCTGGACGACTTTGGCACCGGTTTCTCCGGGTTGAGCCATCTACGCCAGGTGCCGGTGGATGGGGTCAAGATCGACAAGAGTTTCATCGCCGACCTGCAGCGCGACCCGGACGATCTGGCCCTGACCACGGCCATCATCAACATGGCCCACTCGTTGGGAATCACGGTAGTGGCCGAAGGCATCGAGCAAGAGGCGCAGTTCAACCTGTTGCGCGAGCGCGGCTGCGATCTGGGGCAGGGCTACTGGTTCAGCAGGCCCTTGAGCCCGGCCGACATGGTCAAGCTGATCGCGGCGGGCTAAGCACCGTAGGAGGGCACCTGGGCGTGATTGGCGTTACCGGTGAGGCTTCGTCGCGCCCGGGTGCGCTCCTACCACAAGGAGTGCTTGGGTCTGGGCGATTACAACGGCCATCGCCTGGGACTTCGCTCATTTCCGCGTTACCCGATAGCGCCGTAGGAGCGCACCTGGGCGCGATGGGGCGTTACCGGTAAGGCTTCGTCGCGCCCGGGTGCGCTCCTACGATGTACTGCTTGAGTTGGTTGATTACAGCGGCCGTTTGCCGGTATCGCCTGGGATTTCGCGTACCAGGCGCGGGACTAGATAGCCGGATAGGCGCGTGGCCAGTTCCGCATGCAGGGCGCGTGCGCGGGCGTCGTCCACTTCGAAATGCGCCACGCCCGCTACGCGATCGAGCTGATGCAAGTAGTAAGGCAGCACGCCGGCGGCAAAGCTGCGTTCGCTCAACGCGGCCAGCGCGTCCACGCTGTCGTTGACGCCACGCAGCAGCACCGCCTGATTGAGCAGTTGCACACCGGCATCGCGCAACGCGTGCATGGCGCTGTCCACGTCGGCATCGAATTCGTTGGCATGGTTGGCGTGGATCACAAATGCCACCGGCCACGGCAGGCTGCGCAGCCAGGCCAGCAGGGGCGCGTCCACGCGTGCGGGCAACACCACCGGCAGGCGGCTGTGGATGCGCAGCCGCTTGAGGTGTGGGATGGCGGCCAGGGCGTCGGTGAGTTCAACCAGTTTGGGCGTGGCCAGCGACAGCGAGTCGCCGCCGGATAGCAGTACTTCGTCGATATCCGGGTCGGCAGCGATCGCCTCCACCGCCTCACGCCAGCCATCGCGCGCGGCGGTTTCTTCTGCGTATGGGAAGTGGCGACGGAAGCAGTAACGGCAGTGCACCGCGCAACTGCCGGTGGCGATCAGCAGGGCGCGGCCGCGGTATTTCTGGATCACCCCGGCGGCCGTCTTGGCGGCGGCATCGCCCACCGCATCCAGACCGAAGCCCGGCACCGGCTGCATTTCTGCATCCAGCGGCAGCACCTGCCGTAGCAGCGGGTCGTCGAGGTCGCCGTGCCGCATCCGCGCCACGAAGGCCTGCGGGACGCGCAGCGGAAACTGCGCGGCCGCGTCTGCACTGATGCCAGCCGCTTGCGCGTCCAGGCCCAGCAGTTCCAGCAATGCGCGTGGGTCGCGCACGGCATCGCGCCACTGCTGCTGCCAGCGCGGCGGCTGCAGGGTGGAGGGCGGGGATGGCTGTAAGGCGACGGGGGCTGCGGTTATCATGTGCGGTCACAAAACCAATGCCCGCCGGTTGCGGCGGGCGCCCCATTCTAATCCGACCGGCCACCGTGTGGCGGGTCGTGGTCTTATCGAGGAGCTGCACCATGGCCACTGTTGGCATGAACGACGTCAAGAACGGCATGAAGATCCTGGTCAACAATGAGCCGGCGGTCATCACCGAGACCGAATACGTCAAGCCGGGCAAGGGCCAGGCCTTCACCCGCATGAAGTACCGCTTCATCAGGTCCGGCCGCGTGGTCGAAATGACCATGAAGGCGACCGATGACCTGGAAGTGGCCGACGTGGTCGATACCGACATGCGTTACCTGTACAGCGATGGCGAGTACTGGCACTTCATGGACCCGGAAACCTTCGAGCAGGTGCAGACCGACAAGGCCGGCATGGGCGGCGCCGAAAAGTGGCTCAAGGGCGAAGAAGATTGCATCGTGACGTTGTGGAATTCCGCGCCGATCTGGGTGCAGCCGCCGAACTTCGTCGAGCTGAAGATCACCGAGACCGACCCGGGCGTGCGCGGCGATACCTCGGGCGGCGGCGGCAAGCCGGCCACGCTGGAAACCGGTGCGGTGGTGCGCGTGCCGTTGTTCGTCAATCAGGACGAAATCATCAAGGTAGACACCCGTTCGGGCGAATACTCGGCGCGCGTCAAGTAAGCCGGATGCGCCCGCGACGCCTGTCTGTTCGAGCGGTACGCAGTGCCGGTGTCCTGGTGGGGCTGTGGGCTGCGCTCGTAGCGTGCCCGGCCTTTGCGCAATCGGCCGCCGCGACTTGCGACGCCGGTGACGTGGCCGCCGTTGCGGCCATTGCAACCTCCGGTGTCGTGGGCGGCGCTGCCGCCACGGTGCCGGTTGAGCGTGCAGTGGCCCAGACCTGCAAGCCGTGGCCGAACGATCCAGCCATCCGGCTGGCAGCAATCGCGTTTGCTGGCGACGCTCAGACCGTGCCTGGCGAGCGCGACCTTGAGTTGCGCGTGGCGATGCTCGATGCCGCCAGCGGCAAGGTGCTGGCGTTTTATGCGCAGGAAATGGGCGAGGACGCGGCCTTCGAACTCGCTGCCGACAGCTTGCGCCTGGATACTGCGCGCTATGACCTGGCCAAGGGCGTGCGCGCGATCGGCGTGGTGGTGCATAGCGCTGCGCGTGGGCCCAGCTGCCCGGATTTTTACACCAATCAGGCATTGACCTTGCTGGTACGCGAGGGGCGCAACTTGCGCCCGGTGCTGCAACGCGATCTCTATGCCTGGCAACGTGTGGAAGGCGAGCCGTGCACGATGGGCAGGAGCGATGTCATCACCGAAGTCGCCAATCTGAGCCTGAGCATGGCGCCGCAGGCACATGCCGGCTATGCGGACATCGTGCTGACAGCCAACGTCGCTACTACGGAGAGCACCGCTGGTAGCGACACCGATACCGAACGCACCCGTCGTGCACGCCAGGTGCTGCGCTACGACGGCAAACGCTACGTGCCTGCTGCTGGTGGCGATCGCAGCTGGCCGTTCGACAACTAACCCTTTATGGATACGCTCATGACCAATGCCCCTCCCGAAGCGTGCGACCTGTTGATCGAAGCTGGTTACGTGGTGCCGATCGAACCGCATGCGGTGGTGCTCGAAGACCACGCGGTGGCGGTCAGCAATGGCGTCATCGTGGCGATCCTGCCGACTGCCGAAGCACGCACGCGCTTTGCGCCGAAGCAGACCGTCTCGCGCCCGGAGGCGGCGTTGATGCCGGGTCTGGTCAATGCGCATACGCATAACCCGATGACCCTGCTGCGCGGTATTGCCGACGATCTGCCGCTGATGGTGTGGCTGCAGCAGCACATCTGGCCGGTGGAAGCGGCGGTGATCGGGCCTGAGTTCGTGGCCGACGGCACCACGCTCGCCATCGCCGAGATGCTGCGCGGCGGTACCACCTGCGTCAACGAAAACTACTTCTTTGCCGATGTGCAGGCGGCGGTCTACAAGCAACACGGTTTCCGTGCGCTGGTGGGTGCGGTGATCATCGATTTCCCCACCGCGTGGGCATCGTCGGACGACCAATACTTCGCGCGGGCCGGTGAGCTGCACGACCAATGGCGCGACGATCCGTTGATCGGCACCGCGTTCGCACCGCATGCGCCGTATACGGTGAATGACGCCAACTTCGAACGCGTGCGCATGCTCGCAGATCAGCTGGACATGCCGGTGCATCTGCACACGCATGAAACCGCGCAGGAAGTGGCCGATTCGGTCAAACAATACGGCCAGCGCCCGCTGGCGCGGCTGGATCGGCTGGGCCTGGTCAACGACCGCCTGATCGCTGTGCACATGACCCAGCTCACCGATGCAGAAATCCATCTGTGCGCCGAACGCGGCGTCAGCGTGGTGCATTGCCCCGAGTCCAACCTCAAGCTAGCCTCGGGCTTCTGCCCGGCATGCGCGCTGCAACGCGCTGGGGTGAATCTGGCCATCGGCACCGACGGCTGCGCCAGCAACAACGATCTGGATATGTTCAGCGAAAACCGTACTGCCGCGATCCTGGCCAAGGCCGTGGCCAACGATGCCACCGCGCTGGATGCGGCCACCACCTTGCGCGCGGCCACGTTGGGCGGCGCGCGTGCGTTGGGCTTCGGCGACAAGATTGGGTCGATCGAAATCGGCAAACAGGCCGATCTGGTCTGCGTGGATCTGTCTGCGCTGGAGACCCAGCCGCTACATCATGTGCTGTCGCAATTGATCTACGCCGCCGGCCGTCATCAGGTCACCGATGTGTGGATCGCCGGCAAGCCCAAGCTGGTGCAGCGCGAGCTGATCGACATGGATACCGCTGCCCTGGTCGCCAATGCGCGGCAATGGCGCGAACGCATCCGCACCGTCCGCGCCTGATCGCGCGTTATCGCATCCCGGAGTTCCGCATGAATCCCACGACTCAATCCACCTCCAGCAATTTTCATCAGTCCGAGCTGGATAAATTCGCCGCGCTGGCCAACCGCTGGTGGGACGCCGACGGCCCGCAGAAGCCGCTGCATGCGCTCAACCCGGTGCGCCTTGCCTACGTGTCCGCACGTCAGGAACTGGCTGGCGCACGGGTGCTGGATGTCGGCTGCGGTGGCGGCTTGCTCAGCGAGTCGATGGCGCGCCTGGGCGCGCAGGTCACCGCAATCGATCTGGCACCGGAGCTGGTGAAAGTCGCCCGGCTGCACAGCCTGGAATCGGGCGTGCAGGTGGATTACCGCGTGCAGTCGGTGGAAGACCTGGCAGCCGAGCAGCCGGGCAGTTTCGATGCGGTGACCTGCATGGAAATGCTCGAACACGTGCCGGACCCGACCGCGATCATCCGCGCCTGCGCCAGCCTGCTCAAGCCGGGCGGCAAGCTGTTCCTGTCCACGCTCAACCGCACGCCGGCCGCATTCGCGCTGGCGGTGGTCGGCGCCGAATACATCGCTCGGCTGCTGCCCAAGGGCACGCACCACTACAAGGACTTCATCAAGCCATCGGAACTTGCGGCGTGGTTGCGCAGCGCCGAACTGCAGCTGCAAGACGTCAGCGGCATGCTGTACGAGCCGTGGCGCAATCGTGCGCGGCTGTCCTCGCGCACCGAGGTCAATTATCTGGCGTATGCGGTGAGGCCGTGACGGGCGGGAATTGGGGAGTCGGGATTCGGTATTCGCAACCGCGGCTGGCTGCGATCTTGATGTCTTTCGATTCCTGCCGGGCTGCTTGTCGTTGGCCACTCGTGGTGGGCGCGTGAGTTTTCCGCGTGCGGCGTTGTTCGATCTGGATGGCACCTTGCTGGACAGTGCGCCGGATATGCTGGCCACGGTCAATGCAATGCTGGCTGAGCGCGAGCGTGCGCCGATTGCGTTGGAGCAGCTGCGGCCGGTGGTGTCGAAAGGTGCGCGTGCGATGGTGGGTGTGGCCTTTGCCGAGCTTGATGACGCTGCGCGCGCCGACCTGGTGCCGGAGTTCCTGCGTCGCTACGAAGGCTTGATCGGGACCCAGTCGCAGCTGTTCGATGGTGTCGAAGCGCTGCTGTCGCGGCTGGAAGCGGCCGGCTGCATCTGGGGCGTGGTCACCAACAAGCCCGAATCTCTCGCGCGCTTGATCCTGCCGCAACTGGGTTGGCAACAGCGCTGTGCCGTGTTGATCGGAGGCGATACCTTGCCCGAGCGCAAGCCGCATCCGCTGCCGTTGCTGACCGCCGCCGAACGCATCGGCGTTGCGCCTGCGCAGTGCGTCTACGTCGGCGACGACGAGCGCGACATTCTCGCGGCACGCGCTGCCAACATGCCGTCGGTGGCGGTGTTGTGGGGCTATCGCCTGCATGACGATGTGCCGGCGCGCTGGCAGGCCGATGTGCTGGTGGACCAGCCGCAGCTGCTGTGGAATCCGGCCACGTGGCCGCAGACCTGATTCTTTTGAACTTATTTCTGGACCCGCCATGAGCCAATCCAGCGCTCTCGACAGTTTTCTCGACAAGTGGCGAACCCGCTGGCCGGAGTGGTCGGTTGCCGAGCCGTTCGTTCCTGCAGCGCAGCGCCACCTGACCGCGGCCTGGTTCGCCTTGCTGCAGGAATGGGAGGACATCATGAATATCCCCGGCGATCCGTTGCCGGCCGACGCCAAGCTGGCGTGGTGGCAGCAGGAGTTGCGCGATTGGTCCAGTCAACGCTCGCGGCATCCGTTGGGACGCGTGCTGGAGCCGGTGCGCGCGCCGTGGGCGCAGTTGGCCGAGACCTTGCCGACCATGCAGGTCGCACGCGCACAGCCGGCATCGCTGCAGCAAGCGCTGGACCAGTTAGGGGCCTTTGCCGAGGCAGTGGTCGCAGTAGAAGCGGTGCTGTTTACGCGCACGGTGCCAAGCGATGCCACTGCGGTGTCGGTGCAATGGCTGGATGCGCGGCAACGCGTCGCCGGCGATAGCGCCGCGCCTGGCGGTGTCACCACGGTGGCCTGGCGCACGCAGCTGTTGCACGCATGGCCACGCAAGCCGGCCTTGGCACGGCCGCATCGGGTGTGGTCGCGTCTTGCGCGGTTGCGCTTGCAGCGCGAGCTGGGCGGCAAGGCGGCCTATCCACCGCCGGTGCAGCAGTTGTGGCATAGCTGGCGCGCGGCCAGCGGCGCTGACTGAGCGTAACTGAGTCGGCCGGATGGCCGTATCGTGCAAGCGCACTGGTGCGCCGCCGGCTGGCCGGATGCGTGCCAGTTGCATTGTTGGCTTTGAGCCGATGACTTGCTGCGACCGGTTGATCGCAGCAAGCGATGCATCAGTGTGTGACTGGTGTGCTGTAGCTCAGAACATTCGACTCAGATCGGCGAATCCGGCAGCACCGAGTGATAGGCAATGAAGGCGTCATTGCATTGCAGTGGCGCGCCCGGGCCGGGTTTGCCTTGCAGCTGCACATCGTTGGGCACCGATTCCGTCAGTTGATCGTAAAAGCTCACCGGGCCGCCCTTGAAAGTGAAGTGCGTCGCCCCCGGATTACTTGCAGGCCCACCGAAATGTGGCTGCGCGAAGCTGACCTTGCCACCTTCCAGCACGACATTGTCCAGCGAGATGGTGATCGGCCGGGTGGTGCTGGCATCGCGGTATCCATAGAAACTCAGTTCGCCGCCACCCAAGGTGGTCGAACCCAGCGAATGCACGTTACTGAGCGAAATTCCGTTGAACTGCGGGATCTTGTCGCGCGTCGCCGCATTGGCGTAATTGGCATCGAACACCAACGGGCGCGCAACCCCGCGCATGCAGATGTTCTCGAAACTGATGTCGTAGACCTGCCCGCCGCGTGAGGCATCGGACTTGATGCGCAGGCCATTGGCCGAATACGGATCGCGCTGCACATCGTTGGCGTTGAAGCCGTCGATGCTCAACCCGCGCACGGCGATATGGCGCATGCCCGAATCGGTTTCGCTGCCGAGCGAGAATCCGTGGGTGTAGTAGAACTGGTTATAGGCGAACAGCATGTTTTCCGAGGCGATGCTGCGCTTGCTGTTGGCATGCGCCTTGATCGCCACGCCGTCGTCGCCGGTGCCGATGTAGGAGTACGCCAGCAGCACATTCTTCGACTGGCCGGGGTCGAAACCGTCGGTATTTTTGGCGGTTTCTGGCGTGAAGCAGGTAGCGTGCGGATTGACGTCCGGGGTGCTGCCGGCCGGGCATTGGTAGCCGGGGCGCGAATAGACCAGGCTGGGTGCCAGGATCTTGATGCCCCACGCGGTCAAGCCCACCACGTTATCGCTGATGACATGGAAATTGGGCGAGTTTTCCAGGGTGATGTCGTACAAGGTGACGTCGGTGCTGTTGTCGATCTGCAATAGACGCGGCACGTGCTGACTCAAGCCTTTGGTGACGTTGAGGTACGCAAGATCCCACCAGCTGGCCTTGCCGGCATTGGGCCCGGCCGTGAGCGTGCTGCCGCCGCGGCCGTCGATCTTGCCCGCACCGACGATGGCGCTCTTGGCCGCATCGGAGATGTGGATCAGCGGACTGCACGACTTGGCCTTGTCGCTGGTGGCGGTGCCGCAGGTGCCCAGGCCGTTGTCGTAGTCCTGCGGATTACGCGAGCCGAATAGGGTGACGCCGCGGTCGATCCACAACGTGACTCCACTCTTGATGGTCAGCGGCCCGCTGAGCAGGCCGGACTCGCCGGCATCGCCGGGGACCAGATGCACCGCGCTGCCGGCAGGGCAATCGTCGATGGCCGCCTGCAGGCGTGCGGTATCGCGTTTGGAGTGGGCCGGATCGGGATCCAGCGTGTCCAGCGAACCGGCCACCGGCACCAGCGCGGCCTTGAGCGTGGCGCAACTCTGCGTCGGCAAGCTCGGCTGTTGGACCACGCCCCACCGGGTGGAGATGCTGTGCGCGGTGTCTGGCACATCCTGCCCATGCGGTCGCGCCGCGTCGGCCTGGAAGGTCGTCATGCCGAACAAGGCGAGTGTGAGCGGCGCGATGGCTGGAAAGGGAAACGTAGGTTGCATGGGGGAGTGCTCCGATGGGGCGCGGCGGTGCAATCTGCGCGCGGCATCGATACGTTGCATGACAACTGGATGACCGTGGGGGGGAGGCACAGTGCATGCAGTGCGGGTATCGATGTCGCTACGTCGATCGCTTAGGGGAGCCGTAAGCGTGGAGCCTCGTGTCGGCTGCCGACGTCGGAGGGGCGAACTCGGCACCGCATCCCCGAAGCCAACCAACGCATTGCCTCATCCAGCAATGCGCCGCCATCAGTGGAGCGGAGACGTGCCAAACAACATCGCCTGCCGGCAGGCCGCATCACGCGGGTTGCCAACAGGCGACGAGTGCAGTGCTAAACGCAGGTTTTGCTGCGAGGCTGCTGGAGAGCGGCGCAGCTGTCCTGGCTAACGCTCAGTCGGCGGCGCCCGCACCGCTATTGCCGTGCTCGTAAAAGCGGTTTGCCGAATTGGTACAGCTGCTGCTGCAATAAGGGCGGCTTGCGGTGGAGGCATTCCAGGGCGTGGTCTTGCGGATATGGCTGCCCAGCGTGGAGTTGCGCACCGTCACCTGACCATTGGGTGAGGTGCCGTTGACGTAAGCGCCCAGATTGCTGATGCCTTCGTCCCAGGCGCGACCCAGATAGGTCTGGTTGTCGGGCGAACCGGACAGGCTGACGAAGGTGCTGTTGATGGCAAGAAAGCCGTACGCGCTGCCGGGGCGCGTGCTGGGTGCAAAGATATAGCCGCCTCGGCTGCTTCCCAGGCGTGCGCCGGTGGAGCGGATGTTGGCAGTGTCGAACACGCCGACGCCGGAGCCGAAGATGAAATCCACATCGCCATCGATGGTGCTGTTCTTGAAATACGCACGAATGACATTGGCTGCATTTGTCGCACTGATCAGCAAGGTGTCCTGGTTGCCGGTCACCAGCACATCTTCGAAGCTCGCCTTGTCGCCGCGCACTGCCAGCGCGACAGCCGCCTGGTTGTTGTCCGCGTAGGTGCCTTCGACGTAATTGTTGTCCACACGCAGATGGCGCGCCTGGAAGTCGGCCGCGCGTACCGTCAGCGTGGCGCTGTTGGACGTCCCCACCGTGGCGGCCGAGGCATTGCTGGCACACGCATGGCTCGCCGTCCCGGTGGGCTTGGGCGTGGGGTTGGCATTGTTGAAGCGGATGATGGTATCGGCCTTGGCCGCACCCAGCCCGAACAGGGTCAACGGCGGTGCATTGGTCGGCACGCACACCAGTTCGGTATAGGTGCCCGCCTTGATGCTGATGTAGCGACGCGTGGTGCCGCCTGCGGTCACTGCCGCATCGATTGCCGACTGCACGGTGCGGTAGCGCGTGGAGCCATCCGCGGCCACCGCATAGTCCGCGCTGAGCAAGGCAACGCCGGCAGTGGGATTCCAGTTGTCGGTGACCAATGCAGTGATCGGCCCGGCCTTGGCCAGCGCTTTGGCGATCGTATAAGTGCTTGCTTCGCTGCTGGTGAGCTGCGGACGTGAAGCGGTGCCGGTGAGTGCTGCCGCATCAACGCTGACAAGACTCAAGAGTGCAGCGGCGATGCAGGTCGTGCGGATGTGCGAGACGGACATGGTGTGGCGCTCTTTTGGGAAGGGACGCATACAGACACGTGGGGACGCCGCAGATGTCGTGCGCTGCGTGAGTCGTCGAGCGCGGTTGCCTGCGATGGAGCAGGCGTCGTGGTCGGGTTGGAGTTCACGTCGGTGCCGCCTGCGGTGCAGAGCGATGGTACTGCCGGGGTCGCTTGTTGGCGCCGGCGACGCCAGGCAATGTGCAGGATGTGCGCTGTGGTCACGCTTTACACCAGCTGCAGGTCGCAACGCGCATCACTAGAGCTGCTCACAACATAGCCAGCAGCCGTCAGGTGGATGCGGGCGGCGCGAATGAACTGGCGTGCACGCGCGTTGCCTGCCGTACCTTGCGCCGCTAGCGCCCGTCTGACGGCTGCGCAGTCATGTTGTTAGCCGCTCCTAGTCGTGTTGTCAGTCGCGCTTGGCCGCTGTCTCGATGCGGCTGCCTTATACCGATGCGTTGCCTGTGCGTCCTCACATGCTGTGGGCGTGCGGCCTTCCAGACTCAACGGCCCGCGTAAAAACGCGTATGTCAGGAATCGAAATGGCAGATCCCAAAGAACTGCAGGAAAAATTTTGGAAGGCCTTGAAGTCCGACCGCACCGTGATGCTGGGCCTGGATGGCGTCGAAGACGGCCATGCGCGTCCGATGACCGCGCAGATCGAGGGCGACAGCGGTGGTCCGATCTGGTTTTTCACGTCCAAGGACAATGCCTTGATCGCAATGCTGGGGCAGGGCCGTCGCGTCATCGGCGCCTTCAGCAGCAAGGGCCATGATCTATTCGCCAGCATCAGCGGATCGCTGCGCGAGGACACCGACCCGGCCGTGATCGAGCGGTTGTGGAACCCGTACGTCGCAGCATGGTACGAAGGCGGCAAGGACGATCCGAAGCTGGCGCTGTTGCGTCTGGACCCCGATCACGCGCAGATCTGGCTCAACGGCTCCAGTCTGCTCGCCGGCATCAAGGTGCTGTTCGGCGTCGACCCGAAGAAGGATTACCAGGACAAGGTAGCGGACGTTCCGCTGCGTTGACGGTTGCACGCACACGCGGCCTTCAAAGTCGCGTGTGCGTGCCGCATTTGTCCCCACGATTGCGCATCGGTACGCGACGACAGCGTTGGGATTTCGCTCGCACGGTCTTGTCGGGGTGGAACGCTTGGGTAGGGGCCGCCCGTGCGCCTGTCAGCCGTGCTGCATGCGCCGCACTGATCTGCGCTTCACCACGGCAGAACACCGAGCAGCGCGATGATCAACCACCACGGCACAGCGCGCTTGCGCCGGTGCTTCATGAGGAGAGTGACATGCAGCAGATCGAGATCGGCCAGATGGTATTCCTGCGCGACGGCGAAGTTGGTGTTGGCGCGGTGCGCGATATCCGCAACGATGGCGCCGAGCTGGTGATCAATATCGAGAACGGCGGCGATTTCGTTCTGCCGGCGTCGGTGGTGCGCGATGTGCATTCTGGCAAGGTGTTATTGGATGTGGATCGGTTGCCAGAGGATCTGCGCAATGCGCTGCGGCATGTGCATGACAGCGAGCTGCAGACCAGCACGTATGCTGCAAGCAATCCGCAGGATGGTGCGCTTAGGTAGACCCCCTGGAGGTCCATGATTGCGTCAACGCCGCGCTTGCCGCTTGGCGTTTGCAATGCGACGCGCTTGAGAGGGTCTACGTCACACAGGCCGCATCGCGCACTGTTGACCGCCTCGCGCACCGTTCGGCGAAGCGAGCGACCGGTCGGCATGGTGACTTCCGGGGGGCGTCGGGTGCTCGACTAACGTTTACCGTCGGACTTCATCCTCTCGGGATCCGACATGAAACTCGCAGGTCTGGCCATTGTCTTGTCGCTCGTTGTTGCATTCGATGCGATCGCATTCGACGCACCAGCTGCATCTGGCGCGGACGACGAGCGCGAGGTTCGAAACGCCGACACGCTGTTCTGGGACGCGTACAACGCCTGCGACATGCGTCGCATTGGCGAGCTGGTCACCGCAGACATCGAGTTCTATCACGACAAGACCGGACTCACGACCTCGCGGGCTGCCGTGGTCGATTCCTTGCGCAACGGACCTTGCGCCGATCCGACATCGCGACTGCGACGCGCGCTGATCGATGAAAGCCTGGCGCTCCATCCACTCAAGGATGGATATGCCATCTTGTCGGGCCGCCACCGTTTCTACGTGCAGCAGCGCGATCAGCCAGAACGCCTGGACGGGCAAGCCGATTTCACCACCGTGTGGAAACTCGACGACGGGCACTGGCGCATGCATCGCGTGCTCAGCTATGCGCATGCGCCCGTGGCGTACGTGCCTCCATCTGTCACCGTAATGCTGCCGGCCGCGACCCTGGCGCGCTATGCCGGCCGTTACCATTCGAAGCGTGCCGGAAATATTGTGGTCAGCATCGATGGCAACCACCTGAAACTGGTTGCGGGCAGCTTCGTGGCCACGCTCTATCCCGAATCAACCACGCGTTTCTTTGCGATCGAGCGCGATATCCGCTTCGACTTCGAAACAGACGATAACGGGTCTCCAGCCGCGTTGGCCGTTTACGAAAACGGCGTCGTCAGTGAGCAAGCGCTGCGCGAAAAATAGCGCATTGCAGGCGCCAGCCGCGCTCTCGCATCGACCGGCCTGCAGTGATCGCATATTGCATCTGGCAGGCGGCGGCAGGCGGGCAAGCACTCGTCGCTGATGAGTCGCCTTGTTGACGACCCATCTCCGATCCATCGGCCAGAGCGTTATGCATCCGGCAACAGGAACGTGCGCGGCACCGCATCGGCAGGCCCCGCTGACGGCAACGCCGGTTGTTCCGCTTCGTCCTTGAGTTGCACACCGGACAACTTACGGCGGAACGCTTCGCGCAACAGATACGCCAGCTTGTGCGTGGCGTCGGCGTAACTCAGTCCTTCGGTACGGATATTGGAGATGCAATTGCGTGCGGCATCGGTCAAGCCGACGCGTGGCGTGTAGGTGAGATACAAGCCGAGACTGTCGGGCGAACTCAGGCCCGGCCGCTCGCCGATCAAGACGATCACCACGCGTGCCTTGAGCAGCTCGCCGACCTCGTCGCCTATCGCGACGCGCCCTTGTGCAACCAACACCACCGGCGCCAGCGACCAGGCTTCATGTGCAGCCAGGGCATCGATCTGTTCGAGCATGTGCGCCGCGTGCCGATGCACGGCCAGCGCCGAGAGCCCGTCGGCAACCACCACGGCGACATCATGCCCGCCGCCATGCACAGCGGTGAGCCCGCGCAGATGCGTGGCAGCGTCGTCGGCCAGGCGGCGGCCCAGATCCGGGCGTTGCAGATAGGCATGCCGGTCCACCGCAGCGCTGTGCAACAGAATGCTGCTGCGCCCACGTTGTTCCAGTGCGGCCTGCAATGGTGCGGGGTCGAATGCCAGATGCACCGCATCGCGTGCCTGCGCATGCGCAAGCTGGAAATCCAGGTGCGCGGCAGTGGGCAGACTGGTGCCGACCCGCCCGAGTGCGATGCGCGCAGGGGTGAGCCGACGCAGTTGCGCCCAGGCATCGTGCGGGGGTGTCGTCGGGCTGCTCATTGCGGCGACTCGGTGGGGAAGTGCGACAGCGCACGGCGAAACGCTGCAGGTACCTCGCTGCCCAGTTCAAACCGGCCATCGGCGTGTAGCCGCAGAATGCCTTGCTGGTCCAGCCATCGCTCGAATTCGGGCGCCGCACGCAGGCCAAGTGCCTGACGCGCATACAGCGCATCGTGGAAAGAGGTTGTCTGGTAATTCAGCATCACATCGTCCGAGCCGGGAATCCCCATGATGAAGTTGATGCCGGCGGTGCCGAGCAGGGTCAGCAACATATCCATATCGTCCTGGTCGGCTTCGGCATGGTTGGTGTAGCAAATATCGCAGCCCATCGGCACGCCAAGCAATTTGCCGCAGAAATGATCCTCCAGCCCCGCACGAATGATCTGCTTGCCGTCGTAGAGATACTCCGGGCCGATGAAGCCGACTACCGTGTTCACCAGCAGCGGCTTGAACTGTCGTGCCACCGCGTAGGCGCGTACTTCGCAGGTCTGTTGATCCACGCCATGATGTGCGTTGGCCGACAGCGCGCTGCCCTGGCCGGTTTCGAAATACATCACGTTGTCGCCGACGCTGCCGCGCCGCAAGGACAGCCCCGCCTCGTAGCCCTCCTGCAGTACCGCCAGGTTGATGCCGAAGCTGGCATTCGCGGCCTCTGTGCCTGCGATGGACTGGAACACCAGATCCACCGGTACGCCGCGATTGATGGCCTCGATGGTGGTGGTGATATGCGCCAGCACGCACGACTGCGTGGGGATCTGGTAGCCGGTGATCACCGCATCGAGCATGCGCAACAACGTGGTGGTGGCTGCCAGGCTATCGCTGGCCGGATTAATGCCGATTACCGCATCGCCATTGCCGTACAACAATCCGTCGAGCACGCTGGCGGCAATGCCGGTGGCATCGTCGGTGGGATGATTGGGTTGCAGGCGCGTGGATAGCCGCCCGCGCAATCCCAGCGTATTGCGAAAGCGCGTGACCACACGGATCTTTTGCGCGACCAGGATCAGGTCCTGCACCCGCATCAGCTTGGACACTGCGGCGACCATTTCCGGGGTCAGGCCGGGGGCCAGCGCGGCCAGTGCGGCTTCATCGGCCTGCGCGCTCAGCAACCAATCGCGAAACCCGCCGACGGTGAGGTGCGCCACTGCGGCGAATGCATGCGCGTCGTGCTGGTCGACGATCAGCCTGGTGACTTCATCGGTGTC
The DNA here is from genome assembly GCF_979258225.1 of Xanthomonas sp. AC360. Classification (NCBI taxonomy): domain Bacteria; kingdom Pseudomonadati; phylum Pseudomonadota; class Gammaproteobacteria; order Lysobacterales; family Lysobacteraceae; genus Xanthomonas; species Xanthomonas sp. AC360. The sequence continues at coordinate 4,210,697 of NZ_OZ409846.1, read as the reverse complement.
ATACGGCACCACGGCTTCATCAAGAAAATGCCGCAACGGCAGGTCTGCCAGCGCCATCTGCGCCGCGACACGCTGCAGCTCGGAATCGGCCGCAAGCCCGGCCAGTTGATCGCCCGAACGTGCCGGCGTCGCCTTGGCCAGCAACGTTTTGAGATCGGCAAACTGGAATCGCTCACCGCCGGCCGTAAACGCAAAGCCGCTCATCTGCCGCTGGCCACGGTGGGCGTCTGGCTGCGCAGGCTCAGCACGCAACACAGCGCGCCAAACAGCAGCAGGCCGACAAAGATCAACGCCACGATCGGGTTGAACCACACCATCGCCACCAGACAGACCAACGCGAGCAACAGCGCAATCGCCGGCACCACCGGATACCCGGGTGCGCGGAAGCTGCGCTCCAGCCCAGGTTCAGAGCGTCGCAGCTTGAACAAACTGAGCATGCTCATGACATACATCACGATGGCGCCGAACACCGACATGGTGATCATTGCCGCCGTCAGCGACATGCCCTGAATCTTCACCACGCTATCGCTGCAGATTGCGGCAATGCCGATCACGCCGCCGGCCAGGATCGCGCGATGCGGCGTACGAAAGCGCGACAACTTGGCCAGCCCGTGCGGCAAAAAGCCGGCACGCGCCAGCGCGAAAAATTGCCGCGAGTAACCCAGGATAATGCCGTGGAAGCTGGCCACCAGCCCGAACAAGCCGATCCACACCAGCATATGCAACCAGGTCGAACTGTTGCCGACCACGGCCTTCATCGCCTGCGGTAGCGGGTCGTTGATGTTGGATAGCTGGCGCCAGTCGCCCACGCCGCCGGCAAACACCATCACGCCCAGCGCCAACACCACCAAGGTGAGAATGCCGGCGATGTAGGCGCGCGGGATCGTGCGCTTGGGGTCCTTGGCCTCCTCGGCCGCCATCGCTGCGCCTTCGATCGCCAGAAAAAACCAGATCGCAAACGGAATCGCGGCAAAGATGCCGGAGATGGCGGCCGAGCCGAACACATCGCTGCCGGCCCAGCCATTGGCGGCGAAGCGCGCAACGCTGAAACCCGGCGCCACCACGCCCATGAAGACCAACAGTTCGATCACTGCCAGCAAGGTAACGATCAGCTCGAAGGCAGCCGCAATCGCCACGCCGACAATGTTCAAGCTCATGAAGATCACATACGCACCGATGGCGGCGATGCGCGGGTCCAGTGTGGGGAACTGCACATTCAGATACGCACCGATCGCCATCGCGATGGCCGGTGGCGCGAACACGAATTCGATCAACGTGGCCAGGCCCGCAAGCATCCCGCCATAGGTGCCGAACGCACGCAGGCTGTAGGCGAATGGCCCGCCTGCATTTGGAATGGCCGTGGTCAGCTCGGTAAAACTGAAGATGAAACAGGTGTACATCACCGCGACCAGCACGGTGGTGACCAGAAATCCGAGCGTGCCGGCGGTGCCCCAGCCGTAACTCCAACCGAAGTATTCGCCGGAGATCACCAGGCCCACCGCAATGCCCCACAGCTGCCAGGTGCCAAGGGTGGGCTTGAGTTGCTCGTTGCGCATGTCGCACATCTCCTGCAGTCGGGGGAGGGGAGACGAAGCACGTCGGTTGCAAGGGCGTGATCGCCAGCGCGGACTGACCGTCGCCGGCAGATCGGCCGCTGTCATCGGCGATGATCGACGTTCGTCCGGTTATACCCCAAAGCCCGGCGACGGACACAAGCGCAGCGGGTAGGTGTGGCGGAACGTGGTGGCGTTCCAATCCGATCAATCGACAAGTGGGTGGAATCGCCGACAGGCCGCTGTGCGGCTGCAATCGCTGAAAGCCCCTCTCCCCTCGGGAGAGGGGTTGGGGTGAGGGTACGATTACTCAGTTAACCAGCCGCCGCCGCACCCTCATCCGGCGCTGCGCGCCACCTTCTCCCGGAGTGAGAAGGGAGATATCCGCGAGTAGTTGTGAGCGCGCACGGGTTGAGCGCTTGATGCGCAAATGCTGGCATTGACACAGCCCACAGCCCACGCATTCGATCAATCAACACTTGTGTGGACTCGCCGAGGGCCCGCTTCGCTGCCGGCAAGTGAAAGCCCCTCTCCCCAAGGGAGAGGGGTTGGGGTGAGGGTACGGTTACTCAGTTAACCAGCCGCCGCCGCACCCTCATCCGGCGCTGCGCGCCACCTTCTCCCGGAGGGAGAAGGGAGGTGTCCACGAGTGGCTGTGAGCGCGCGCGGGTTGAGCGCCTGATGCGCAAATGCTGGCCTCGCCCAATCAACACTTGTGTGGACTCGTCGAGGCCCGCTTCGCTGCCGGCAAGTGAACGCCCCTCTCCCCTCGGGAGAGGGGTTGGGGTGAGGGTACGGTTACTCAGTTAACCAGCTGCCGCCGCACCCTCATCCGGCGCTACGCGTCACCTTCTCCCGAAGGGAGAAGGGAAAAGCCGCCCACCTGGAATTACTTCCCGCGCTCAAGCACCACTAGTGGATCGATACGCACATCGAACCGCGCCGCAGAGATATCTGGCTGCCAGCATGACCACCGCGCCGCTGCGCGCCAGTGTTCCAACAGCCAGCAGAGCTACTTCCCGCGCTCAAGCACCAGTAGTGGGTCGATACGTACATCGAACCAATTCATCCCCCAATGCAGATGCGGCCCGGTCGCACGTCCCGTCGCCCCCACCGCTGCAATCACTTGGCCCTGTTCCACGCGATCGCCCACTTTGACGTCGATACGCGACAGATGCAGAAAGTTTGAGCTGATGCCGAAGCCGTGATCGAGCAGCACCGTGCCGCCGGTCAGATACAGATCCGGCGCAGCGAAGGTGACCACGCCCGCAGCCGGGGCCTTCACCGGCGTGCCGGTCGGCACGGCGATGTCCATGCCAGAGTGACCGGCGCCGGGCTGGCCGTTGTACACGCGCGCATTGCCAAAGCGCCCACTGATACGGCCCTGCACCGGCCAGATAAAGGGCTGCGCAAAATCCGCGCGTGCATCGTCGCGATCACGCGCGGCGGTGACCTGCGCTTGCTCGCGCTTGATGCGCTCGGCAATGGCCGCAGGCGGGTTCACCGTCTTGGGCGGCACGCCGTTGACGCGCTCGGTTGGCCAATCGCGCGGCGTCACCGCGATGCTGCTGCTGCGCTGGGTGCCATCGGGCAAGGTGATTTGCACCTGCAGCGGGCCGGTCGCGTCACGGCCGATGCCGAACACCACGCTGCCGTAGCCACTGACGCGCAAGGTGCGCCCCGCATATTGCACGGTGCTGCCGGCAGGCACCTTGCCGATCACCATCGCCCCTTGCGAGGCGTTGGCCGGGAACACCACGCCAGCCTCGCTTGCGGCCTGCGCCTGCACTGCGCCCGCACTCAGCATGGCCGGCGCCAACGCCAGCCATGCACCAACCAATGCTGCGCGCATCAGCGGTCGAAGGTCAGGCGCTGGCCAGCGGCACTGCCGACCAACTGCTCGCCGTCCCACACCTGCTGCCCGTTGACCCAGGTCGCGGCAATGCGCGAGCGGAACGTGGTGCCCTCGAACGGCGACCAGCCGCATTTGGACAGCACCTGCTCGCGCTTCACGGTGAACGGGGTGTTGTCGATCATCACCAGATCGGCGAAGTAGCCTTCGCGCAGAAAGCCGCGTTCTTCCACATCGAACAACTGCGCCGGCGCGTGCGCGAACTTCTGCACGATACGGGTGATCGGCAGCTTGCCTTCATGCACCAGCTCCAGCGCGGCGACCAGCGCGTACTGCACCAGCGGCAGCCCGGACGGCGCCTGCGCGTAGGGCTTCTGCTTCTCTTCCCAGGTATGCGGGGCGTGGTCGGTGGCGAGCACGTCGATGACGTCTTCGGCCAGCGCTTCGATCAGTGCCAGGCGGTCGTCGGCGTCCTTGATCGCGGGGTTGCACTTGATCAGGTTGCCCAGCCGCGCGTAATCGCTGCGGTCGAAGCGCAAGAAGTGGATGCAGGTCTCGGCAGTGATGCGCTTGCGCAGTTTGCCGTCGGCGTCCACCAGCGGGCCGGCTTCGAACAGCCCCAGCTCGTCGGCGGTGGAGATATGCAGCACGTGCAGACGGGTGTTGTGCTTGCGCGCCAGCGACACGGCCAGCTGCGAGGACTTCAGGCAGGCCTGCCGTGAGCGGATGTCCGGATGCATGTCCGGGGTCAGCGCATCGCCGTACTTTTCCTTGTACTGCGCCATCGTCGCGTCGATGGTCGGAGTGTCTTCGCAATGGGTGATGATCGGCGTCGGCGCGTCGCGGAAGATCGCGTCCAGCGTCTCGGGGTTGTCGACCAGCATGTTGCCGGTGGAGGCGCCCATGAACACCTTGATGCCCGGCGCGGTCTTGGGGTCCAGCGACTGGATTGCGGCCAGGTTGTCGTTGCTGGCGCCCATGTAGAAGCCGTAGTTGGCCCAGGCGCGCCCGGCTGCAGCATCGTACTTGGACTGCAGCGCGGCCGCGTCCAGCGTGGGCGGGTTGGTGTTGGGCATGTCCATAAAGCTGGTCAGGCCGCCAGCCACGGCCGCGCCGGATTCGGTAGCGATGTCGCCCTTGTGGGTCAGGCCCGGCTCGCGAAAGTGCACCTGGTCGTCGATCATGCCCGGCAGCACCCAGCGCCCGGCCGCGTCCACCACGGTGTCGCCGGCGGCGGGCGTGATCTTGCTGTCGATCTTGGCGATGCGACCGCCCTCGATCAGGAGATCGGCGTCGAACTCCTTGCCTTCGTTGACCAGGCGGGCGTTGATGATGACGGTTCGGCTCATGGATGAGGTCCTTTGCAACTGCAGGAAGAAGAGGGGGAAGGGGCGGTGGACGCGGATGCGTCGGGCACCGGATCGAAGCCGCCCGGATGGAAGGGATGACAGCGGCCGAGCCGGCGCGCAGCCAGCCAGCTCCCGCGTAGCGGGCCGAAGCGGCCGATGGCGGTCATCGCATACTCCGAGCAACTGGGCGCAAAACGGCAGCGCGGCCCGAGCAGCGGGCTGATGAACAGCTTGTAGAAGCGCAACAGCGCGATGAGCAGGCGTCCGATCACTTGCCAATCATATGCCACTTGCATTAATAGGTGGTTGCCGGGGGTCAGCGGGGTACGTTATAAAGGCCCGCTTTCCCGGGCCCCGGGGGAACCAAGGAAGAGCGTTTCGTGGCTGCTAAAAAACCTGCAAAAAAGGCCGTAGAGGCCGCCAAGAAGTCCGCCAAACCCGCTGCGAAGAAGGCAGCGGCGCCTGCCGCTGCAAAACCGGCCGCCAAGAAGGCGACTCCGGCTCCTGCGCAACCGGTTGCCAAGAAGGCACCTGCGACCAAGGCCGCTGCCAAGCCGGCGCCGGCTTCCAAGGCCGCAGCGCCCAAGCCCGTGAAACCTGTCGCCAAGACCGCTGCCAAGCCGGCGGCGAGCAAGGCAGCTCCGGCTGCCGCCAAACCGGCTGCCAAGCCGGTGGCGTCCAAGTCCGTACCGAAGCCGGCCCCCAAGCCGGTTCCGGCCAAGTCAGTCCCGGTCAAGGCTGAGAAGCCCGCGCCCGCACCGGCCCCCAAGGCCGTCCCTGCGAAGCCGGCAAAGCCCGCGACCCCGTCACTTAAGAATCCCGTGCCCGTTTCGAAATCTTCCGCAAAAACGCCAACCAAAACCGAAGCCCCCGCCAAGCCCGCCGCGACCCGTCCGGTCGGCAAGGTGGCAGTGGCCGTGACCGCCAAGTCATCCAGCCCGACGCCCAAGACCAAGTACAAAGTGGTCGACTACAAGAACGACGAGACCACCGGTCGACCGATCCTCCCGCAGGGCTACAAGCCTTCGGCGGACGAGGAGTACATGAGCAAACTGCAGCAGGAATACTTCCGTCAGCGTCTGCAGAGCTGGCGCAACGAGATGGTGGAGGAATCCAAGCAGACCATCGAAAACCTGCGCGAAGAAGTGCGCGACATCGGCGACGAAGCCGAGCGTGCCACGCGCGAGACCGAGAATTCGCTGGAACTGCGCGCGCGCGACCGTGCACGCAAGCTGATCTCCAAGATCGACAGCACGCTCAAGCGTCTGGAAGACGGCGACTACGGCTACTGCGTGGACACCGGTGAAGAAATCGGATTGGACCGCCTGGACGCGCGTCTGACTGCCGAGCGCACCATCGACGCCCAGGAGCGTTGGGAGCATCTGCAGAAGCAGCAAGGCGACTGATCGTCTTTCTTCGTCCGCATAAAAAACCCCGCCGTGTGCGGGGTTTTTTTGTGGGCAGTGGGTTGTTGCGGGCCGTTGTCGTGGCGCGTCGTTGCAGTGCGCCAGGCGACGCGGTGCCTTGTGGATTCGGTGGGTCCCGTCGCATCGACCGTCGCCGCGCGAGTACGCGCAAGCGGTGCAGGGCACTGGCGACCTCTGCAACCAGCGCCTCGCCAGGCTTGGCCTGGAGCGTCTGGACAACCCGTCGCGGGCACACCGGCGGAATTATTTGCAGCCGATGCCTCGCCAGGCTTGGCCTGGAGCGGCTGGACAACCCGTTGCGGGCACACCGTCAGCATTTGCAGCCGATGCCTCGCCGGGCTTGGCCTGGAGCGTCTGGACAACACGTAGCGAACATACCGGCAGCATTTACAGCCGATGCCTCGCCAGACTCGGCTTGAAGCGGCTGACAACACGCAGCGAGAAGTCATCAGGCGGACTTGGCCGCCGCGCTCAGAACCCACGTGCACCCGGTGTACCTACCGCGCCGAGCACCGACTGCGCCCGTGTTGCAGTGAGCGCAGTCGTCTTGTCGGCTGCGCTTATTGCAGATCGCGTAAGTCCAGCTTGCGCAACCGCGGCGCCTTCCAGGCCGTGGTTGCCACCACGCCCAGCGTGACGCAGCCGCCGATGACGACCGCCGGCACCAGCCCGACCAGCCGTGCCATGACGCCGTCGTAGAACGCACCTAGCTCGTTGGAGGAGCCGATGAAGATGCCGTTGATCGACGACACCCGGCCACGCATCGCGTCCGGCGTAGCGAGCTGCAGAATGGTCTGCCGCACCACCACCGACACGCCGTCGCACATGCCGTAGACCAGCAGGATCGCCGCCGACAGCCAGAAGTGCCGCGACAGGCCGAAGGCGATGGTGCACAGCCCGAAGCCGGCCACCGACAACATCAGGATGCGGCCGGCATTGCGCTGCAGCGGGTGCCGCGCCAGCCACACGCCGACCACGATCGAGCCCAGCGCCGGCGCACCGCGCAGGATGCCCAGTCCCTCGGGGCCGTAATGCAGGATTTCCTGGATGAAGGCCGGCAACATCGACACCGCGCCGCCCAGCAGCACCGAAAACATGTCCAGCGCCATCGCGCCCAGCATGATCTGGTTGGAGAGCACGAACTGCGCACCTTCGGCGATGCTGCGGAAGATCGGCGCACGTGGGCCGGCGTTGACCGGCTCGCTGACGCGCAACAACGCCAGCGCCAGGATCGCCACCAATGCCACGCCTGCGGCCACGCCATAGGCCAGGCCCTTGCCGCCCCAGCCGACCAGCACGCCCCCCAGTGCCGGGCCGATCACCATGCCCGCCTGGAAGGTGACGCTGCCGATGCTGGCGCCGCGTGCGAACGCTTCGCGCGGCAACGCACGCGCGAACAAGGCGTTGTAGACCGGCGACAGGAACGAGCGCGCCGCGCCGGTCAATGCGATGGCGGCATAGATCGGCCACACGCCTTGGATGGGCAGCCAGCCCTGTGCGATCGCCATCAACAGCAACGCGGTGGCGACCAATCCCAGGACTGCGACCATACCCAGGCGCCTGCGTGGCAGATGATCGACCAGATAGCCGGCAAACGGCGCAATGCAGAAGAACGGCAAGATTTCCGCAAGGCCGATCAGTCCGAGCGACAGCGGATTGCGCGTGATCTCATAGATGTGCCAACCGACCGTGACCGCCACGATCTGGTACGACAGCATTGCCGCGACGCGGTAGAGCAACACCAGGCCGAAGCCAGGATGGGCGAACAGCGTGCGCAGCGAGTCGGTGGGCGAGGGCGTCGGCGTGCTCACTGTTGTGCGCGTGCAGTGTCGCGAATGAAGGCCAGCATCGCGGCCACGCCGTTGCTGCGCGTCGGCGACAGGTGCTTGGCCAGGCCAATGCCGGCGATGTAGTCCGGCTCGGTGGCCAGAATTTCTTGCGCGCTACGCCCGGAATACACGCGCAGCGCCAGATAGATCAGCCCGGACACGATGGCCGAATCGCTGACGGCATGGAAGTCCAGCCGTTCGGCATTGCCTTCCGGCACGATCCACACCATTGACTGGCACCCATGCAGGCGGTGTTCTTCGGTCTTCCACTGCTCGGGGAAGGTGGGCAATTTGCGGCCCAGATCGATCAGGTACTGGTAGCGCTCGGACCAGTCGCTGAAGAAGGAAAACTCGTCGGCAATGGCGGCCTGCGCTTCGACGGCAGTGGGTTCAAGCGGGAAGGGGGTGGTGGTCATCAAAATTCCAGAATCGTTCGCAAAATCTAGGGGCATTCGGTCAAAGCCCCTCTCCCTTCGGAAGAGGGGTTGGGGTGAGGGTACGGGCGAAGCCTCGCTGGAATTCGATGCGGACTTCGTCCAGCCCTCAAAAAAGCGGTACACGCGGCTTGGCCTGCACCCTCATCCGCCCCTTCGGGGCACCTTCTCCCGCACGCGGGAGAAGAAATCTGACGGACGCAGGCAAGAGGTCAGCTGCGCTTCCAGCGCACGCCTTGCGGGGTGTCTTCCAGCACGATGCCTTCGTCGGCGAGTTGCTTGCGGATGGCGTCGGCGCGGGCAAAATCCTTGGCCTTCTTCGCCGTGCTGCGTTCTTCGACCAGGGCGGTGATGCGTGCATCGTCGCCGGCATCGGTGCCGCGCGAGAACCAGGCGGCCGGGTCTTGCTGCAACAAGCCCAGCGCCATTCCGGCACCCAGCAGCTCTGCCTTGGCGCGTTGCAATCCTGCAGGATTCTCTGGGCTAAGCCCGTCGATTGGGCCGCCGGCCGGAGCAAATTCCAGCAGCGCCCGGTTCGCATCCTTGGCAAGCTTTGCCAGCACCGCCAGCGCCAGCGGCGTATTGAGATCGTCGTTGAGCGCGTCTTCCATCTGCTCGGGAATGACAGGCTCCGCTTCGATCGCGCTGAGGCTGCGCAAGGTCCCGTACAAGCCATCGAGCCGCTTGACCTGATCGTCGATCAACGCATCCGACCAATCCAGCGGTTGCCGGTAATGCGCGCTCAGTAGCGCAAGGCGCAGCGCTTCCGGCGGATGTTTGGCGATCAGATCGTGCACCGTTTCGACGTTGCCCAGCGACTTGCTCATCTTGGCGCCGCTGAAATTGAGCATGCCGTTGTGTAGCCAGAAGCGGGCGAAGGTGGCGCCGCCATGCGCGCACTCGCTTTGCGCGATTTCGTTTTCGTGATGCGGAAACTGCAGGTCTACGCCGCCGGCATGGATGTCGATGGTCGGGCCCAGGTGCGCGGCGGCCATGGCCGAGCATTCGATATGCCAGCCGGGGCGGCCGCGGCCCCACGGCGAGTCCCAGCCGGGCAGGTCGTCGGTGGACGGCTTCCACAGCACGAAGTCGCCGGGGTCGCGCTTGTACGGCGCCACGTCCACGCGCGCGCCGGCCAGCATTTCATCAGGGTCGCGACGCGACAGCTTGCCGTAGCCGTCGAAACTGGCCACCGCAAACAGCACGTGGCTTTCGGCGGCATACGCATGGCCGTTGGCGATCAACTGCTCGATCATCGCCACGATCTGCGGGATATGCGCGGTGGCTTCCGGTTCGATGTCCGGCGGCACCACACCCAGCGCGGCCATGTCCTGCCGATAGATCGCGGCGAAGCGGTCGGTGATGGTGGAGATCGGGACGCCCTGCGCCTGCGCGGCGGCGTTGATCTTGTCGTCCACGTCGGTGATGTTGCGCGCGTAGCGCAGCGCCCCAAAGCGGCGCCGCAGCAGCGCGGCGAGCACGTCGAACACCACCGGGCCGCGGGCGTTGCCGATATGCGCGTAGTTGTAGACGGTGGGGCCGCACACATACAGGGTGGGGCTGGACGGATCGAGCGGCGCGAACGGTTCGACCCGCCGCGTCAGGTTGTTGTGCAGGCGCAGGCTCATCGGCATCTGAAAAAGGATAATCGCGCGATTCTAGCCCCTCGCGGCAGGATGGCGAACCGGCATGCCGACACCGGCGACCGGATGGGCTGCGTTCAGCCCCGGAGATCACAAGCTCCATACACTAACGTATTGCCCGGCTATGCCTTCCTGGTACTGATGCGACCTTCTCTGTTCTTCATGCTGCTGTGTGTGTTCGCCTGGCCGGCGGTCTCGGTGCACGCGGCAGAGCCGGACCCCAAGAACCGGGTCGTGGTGATCGAGAACGTCAAGCTGGACTATGCGCAAGTGCTCAATGTCGAGCCGGTCTACCAGACGCTGCGCGCCACCCGTATCGAAGAGCAGTGCGAGGCCGAACAGGCAGCACCGGTGGCGGTTGCGTCGGTCGAAGACGAGGGCCGCATCAACCGCATGGTGGATTCGGTCAAGGAGATGTTCACGCGCAGGCCCGAGCCCGCCCCGGCTGCAGTGCCGCCGACCAGTACCCGCCGCAATTGCCGGGTAGTGGAAGTGCCGCGCGAGTTCCGTCGGCCAATCGCTTTCGACGTGGATTACGTCTACAAGGGCACCAAGTACCGCTCGCGGCTGCCGGAAGATCCGGGCAACCGGCTGCGCATCCGGGTCTCGGTGACCCCCTATATTCCCGACGCCATCGTCGCGCCGCCGCGCTGAGGGGCACGGCGGTTGCGCCGTACCCGCATGCATGCGAGGATTCGCGCCCTATGCAAGCAATCCCTTTTCAGCACGACACCAGCGCAGCCCGGATGGCCTCCGGCATGACTTCGCGTGCCCGCCGACCGGAATCCCACATTTTCGCTGGGTAACCGGGGCGTTTTGCTGTCCGTTCTGAAAACCCAGCCCACCGGCTGGGTTTTTTCGTTCTGGCGTCACAAAAGTTTCAACCGCAAGAAACGCGCATGTCGCGCACCCCGTCGCTCCTGGCGGACCACGCAGCAGAAGCACGCAGCAAAGGATCGATCGATGTCACTGAAGCACTTCTTGAACACCCAGGACTGGAGCCGCGCCGAACTGGACGCGTTGTTGACCCAGGCCGCATTGTTCAAACGCAACAAGCTGGGAAGCGAGCTGAAGGGCAAGTCGATCGCGCTGGTGTTTTTCAACCCGTCCATGCGCACGCGGACCAGCTTCGAGCTGGGTGCGTTCCAGCTGGGCGGGCATGCGGTGGTGTTGCAGCCGGGCAAGGATGCCTGGCCGATCGAGTTCAACCTGGGCACGGTGATGGACGGCGACACCGAGGAGCACATTGCCGAAGTGGCGCGCGTGCTTGGCCGCTATGTCGATCTGATCGGCGTGCGCGCGTTTCCCAAGTTCGTCGACTGGTCCAAGGACCGCGAAGATCAGGTGCTGAAGAGCTTCGCCAAGTATTCGCCGGTGCCGGTGATCAATATGGAGACCATCACTCACCCGTGCCAGGAGCTGGCGCACGCGATGGCGTTGCAGGAACACTTCGGCACGCAGGATCTGCGCGGCAAAAAGTACGTGCTGACCTGGACCTATCACCCCAAGCCGCTCAACACCGCGGTGGCCAATTCCGCGTTGACGATTGCCACGCGCATGGGCATGGACGTGACCTTGCTGTGCCCGACGCCGGACTACATCCTGGATCAGCGTTACATGGACTGGGCGGCGCAGAACGTGGCCGAAAGCGGCGGCTCGCTGCAGGTGAGCCACGACATCGCAAGCGCCTACAGCGGCGCCGATGTCGTCTACGCCAAGAGCTGGGGCGCGCTGCCGTTCTTCGGCAACTGGGAGCCGGAAAAGCCGATCCGCGACCAGTACCAGCACTTCATCGTCGACGAAGCCAAGATGGCGCTGACCAACAACGGCGTGTTCTCGCACTGCCTGCCGCTGCGTCGCAACGTCAAGGCGACCGACGCGGTGATGGATTCGCCCAACTGCATCGCCATCGACGAGGCGGAAAACCGCCTGCATGTGCAGAAGGCGATCATGGCGGCGCTTGCTTCGCAAGCGGGAATCGGGAATCGGGAATAGAGAATCGCAACAGCAACACCCTTGGCCCCCACATTTACGTACTAAGGAACAATGATGAGCACTGCTTCCATCAATCCCGAATCCCCAATCACGACTCCCAGCACCAAAGATATCGTTCTCGCTTTTTCCGGTGGCCTCGATACCAGCTTCTGCATCCCGTATCTGCAGGAGCGCGGCTATGCGGTGCACACGGTGTTCGCCGACACCGGCGGTGTGGATGCCGACGAGCGCGACTTCATCGAGAAGCGTGCCGCCGAGCTCGGTGCGGCCAGCCATGTCACCGTTGATGGTGGCCCGGCCATCTGGGAAGGCTTCGTCAAGCCGTTCGTATGGGCGGGCGAGGGTTACCAGGGCCAGTACCCGTTGCTGGTGTCCGACCGCTATCTGATTGTCGATGCCGCGCTCAAGCGCGCCGAAGAGCTGGGCACGCGCATCATTGCGCACGGCTGCACCGGCATGGGCAACGACCAAGTGCGTTTCGACCTGGCGGTGAAGGCATTGGGCGATTACCAGATCGTCGCGCCGATCCGTGAAATCCAGAAAGAACACACCCAGACCCGCGCCTATGAGCAGAAGTATCTGGAAGCGCGCGGCTTCGGCGTGCGTGCCAAGCAGCAGGCTTACACCATCAACGAGAACCTGCTGGGCCTGACCATGTCCGGCGGCGAGATCGACCGTTGGGAAGCGCCGGGCGAGGGCGCACGTGGCTGGTGCGCGCCGCGCAGTGCGTGGCCGACCGAAGCATTGACGGTGACCTTGAAGTTCGTCGAAGGCGAAGCGGTGGAACTGGATGGCAAGCCGCTGCCGGGCGCCAAGATCCTGGCCAAGCTCAACACCTTGTTCGCGCAGTACGGCGTGGGCCGTGGCGTGTACACCGGCGACACCGTGATCGGCTTGAAGGGCCGCATCGTGTTCGAAGCGCCGGGCCTGATCTCGCTGCTCACCGCGCACCGTGCGCTGGAAGATGCGGTACTGACCAAGCAGCAGAACCGCTTCAAGCCGGACGTGGCGCGCAAGTGGGTGGAGCTGGTGTATGAAGGCTTCTATCACGACCCGCTCAAGACCGATATCGAAGCGTTTTTGAAGTCCTCGCAGTCCAAGGTCAACGGCGAAGTGACGCTGGAAACCCGCGGCGGCCGCGTCGATGCGGTGGCGGTGCGTTCGCCGCACCTGCTCAACACCAAGGGCGCGACCTACGCGCAGTCGGCCGATTGGGGCGTGGAAGAGGCAGAAGGCTTCATCAAGCTGTTCGGCATGAGCTCCACGCTGTACGCGCAAGTCAACCGCTGAGGCGATCGCCGCGTCGGCAACCCGCAGCTTCCTTCTCCCGCGTGCGGGAGAAGGTGGCGCATAGCGCCGGATGAGCGCGGCCTGACGCATGCCCCCATCCGCCCTGTCGGGCACCTTCCCCCGCACGCGGGAGAAGGGCTAGATGGGCTTAGAAAGACCAACCATACGCTGCCCGACGCAATCAAGACGCGATCAATGACCACACTGCTCGACAACACACTGACGCATCTACAGGCACTGGTGTCCTTCGACACCCGCAATCCGCCGCGGGCGATCGCTGCCGAGGGCGGCATCTTCGATTACCTGCGCGCGCAGCTGCCCGGTTTCCAGGTCGAGGTGATCGATCACGGCGCCGGTGCGGTGAGCCTGTACGCGGTGCGCGGCACGCCAACGTATCTGTTCAACGTGCATCTGGACACGGTGCCGGATTCGCCGCATTGGAGCGCCGACCCGCACGTGATGCGGTGCACCGAGGACCGGGTGATCGGTTTGGGCGTGTGCGATATCAAGGGCGCGGCGGCGGCGTTGGTGGCTGCGGCCACTGCCGGTGATGGCGATGCGGCGTTCCTGTTTTCTTCCGACGAAGAGGCCAACGACCCGCGTTGCATCGCTGCATTTCTGGCGCGTGGGTTGCCATACGAGGCGGTGCTGGTGGCCGAGCCGACGATGAGCGAAGCAGTGCTGGCGCATCGCGGCATCAGTTCGGTGTTGATGCGCTTTGCCGGCCGTGCCGGGCATGCGTCGGGCAAGCAGGATCCGTCCGCAAGTGCCTTGCACCAGGCGATGCGGTGGGGTGGCAAGGCACTGGACCATGTCGAGTCGTTGGCGCACGCACGCTTCGGCGGTTTGACCGGCTTGCGCTTCAATATCGGCCGCGTTGATGGTGGCATCAAGGCCAACATGATCGCGCCGGCCGCCGAGCTGCGCTTCGGCTTTCGTCCGTTGCCGTCGATGGACGTGGACGGCTTGCTGGCCACGTTTGCCGGCTTTGCCGATCCTGCGGCAGCGCACTTCGAAGAAACCTTTCGTGGCCCCAGTTTGCCGTCGGGCGACATTGCGCGCGCCGAAGAACGCCGCCTGGCCGCACGCGATGTGGCTGATGCGCTGGATCTACCGATCGGCAACGCGGTGGACTTCTGGACCGAAGCCTCGCTGTTTTCGGCCGGCGGCTATACCGCGCTGGTCTATGGCCCGGGCGACATCGCCCAGGCGCACACCGCCGACGAATTTGTGACGCTGGAGCAATTGCAGCGTTACGCCGAATCGGTCAATCGCATCATCAACGGCGCGCACTGACGCCGATTCCTGCGCCTGGCGCATCCTTCTCCTCTTTCGATCACGGCAATGTCCCTCTCCGCACAGCCCCACAAACAGACCCGCCAGACCATCGTGCGCCTGCTTTCGAGCATGGCCAGCGCCAAGGAAATCAGCCAGTACCTCAAGCGCTTTTCGCAGCTGGACGCCAAGCGCTTTGCGGTGGTCAAGGTGGGCGGCGCAGTGCTGCGCGACGACCTGGACGCGCTGACGTCGTCGTTGTCGTTTCTGCAGGAAGTGGGCTTGACCCCGATCGTGCTGCATGGCGCCGGCCCGCAGCTGGATGCCGAGCTGTCTGCAGCGGGCATCGAAAAGCAGACCGTCAACGGCTTGCGGGTGACCTCGCCGCAAGCGCTGGCGATCGTGCGCAAGGTGTTCCAGGCGTCCAACCTCAAGCTGGTGGAAGCGCTGCAGCAGAACGGTGCGCGTGCGACATCGATCACCGGCGGCGTATTCGAAGCGGAGTATCTGGATCGCGACACCTACGGCCTGGTCGGTGAGGTCAAGGCGGTGAATCTGGCGCCGATAGAGGCCAGCCTGCAGGCCGGTTCGATCCCGGTGATCACCAGCCTGGGCGAAACCCCGAGCGGGCAGATCCTCAACATCAATGCGGATTTTGCCGCCAACGAACTGGTGCAGGAACTGCAGCCGTACAAGATCATCTTCCTCACTGGCACCGGCGGGCTGCTGGATGCCGATGGCAAGCTGATCGATTCGATCAACCTGTCCACCGAATACGATCACCTGATGCAGCAGCCGTGGATCAATGGCGGCATGCGCGTCAAGATCGAACAGATCAAGGATCTGCTCGATCGCCTGCCGCTGGAATCGTCGGTGTCGATCACCCGGCCGGCGGACCTGGCCAAGGAATTGTTCACCCATAAGGGCTCGGGCACGCTGGTGCGGCGGGGCGAGCGCGTGCTGCGCGCGACCTCATGGGATGAGCTGGATCTGCCGCGGTTGACGTCGCTGATCGAATCCAGCTTCGGCCGCACACTGGTGCCGGATTATTTCGCCAACACCACGCTGTTGCGCGCTTACGTCAGCGAGAACTATCGCGCTGCGGTGATTCTCACCGACGAAGGCCAGTTCGGTGCAGGCAGGCTGACCTATCTGGACAAGTTCGCCGTGCTCGACGATGCGCAAGGCGAAGGCCTGGGCCGTGCGGTATGGAATGTGATGCGCGAAGAAACACCGCAGCTGTTCTGGCGCTCGCGTCACAACAACCAGGTCAACATCTTCTACTACGCCGAATCCGACGGCTGCATCAAGCAGGAAAAGTGGAAGGTGTTCTGGTACGGGCTGGAGAATTTCGAACAGATCCAGCACTGCGTAGCGCACTGCGCAACGCGTCAGCCGACGTTGCTGGGCTGAGCGCAATGACACCTGTCGCCTTGCCATCGGCCTGGAGCGAGATGCCTACCTTGCGCGGGCAGCACGCCACCCTGGAGCGGCTGCAGCCTGCGCATGCCGATGGCCTGCGTGCTGCGCTGGGCGACGGCGCGTTGTCGCGCTTGTGGTACACCGGCGTCCCGGCACCGGCCCAGGTCGATGCGTACATCGGTGCCGCGTTAGTAGCCTGCGCCGATGGCACGGCGTTGCCGTTGGTGGTACGCGATGCGGCAGGTGACATCGTCGGCTGCACGCGCTATTACGCGCTGGATGCCGCCGTGCCCCGGCTGTCGATCGGCTACACCTGGTACGCACCGCGCGTGCAACGCAGCGGCGTCAATACCGAAGCCAAGTTGATGCTGCTGCAGCACGCCTTCGAAACGCTGGGCTGCCTGAGCGTGGTGTTCGAAACCAGCTGGTTCAATCACACCTCGCGCGCGGCGATCGCGCGGCTGGGCGCAAAGCAGGACGGCGTACTGCGCAATCACACCCGCCACGCCGACGGTACGCCGCGCGATACCGTGGTGTTCTCCATCATCGATACGGAATGGGCCGGGGTGAAACGCCACCTGCAGTTCCGCCTGGAAGCAAACGCATGAGTGTTCAAGCAACAACCATCGGCATCGTTGGTGCCCGCGGGCATACCGGTTCGGAATTGATCAAGCTGGTCGTGGCGCATCCGCACCTGCAGCTGGTGTTCGTGTCCTCGCGCGAACTGGCGGGGCAGGCCGTGGCCGACCACAACGACGGCTATCGCGGCGATCTGCGATTCGAGAGCCTGGATGCCGACGCGGTGGCCGCCAAGGGCGCCGATGTCGTGATCCTGGCGCTGCCCAATGGCAAGGCCGAGCCGTTTGTTGCCGCAATCGATGCGCGCCGGCCGCAGACGCTGCTGATCGATCTGTCGGCAGACTATCGCTTCGACCCGGCGTGGTATTACGGTTTGCCGGAGCTCACCCGTGGCAAGTATGCGGGGCAGCGCCGCATCAGCAACCCCGGCTGCTATGCCACTGCAATGCAGCTGGCGATCACCCCATTGCTGGATCAGCTGGCCGGCCCGCCGCAATGCTTTGGCGTGTCCGGTTATTCCGGTGCGGGGACGACACCATCGGACAAGAACAACCCCGAGCTGCTCGCCGGCAATCTGATGCCGTATGCGCTGACCAACCACATGCACGAGCGCGAAGTGTCGGCGCAGCTTGGCGTGCCGGTGGAGTTCATGCCGCACGTGGCGCCGCATTTCCGCGGCATCACCATGACCGTCAACCTTTGGCTGCAGCAGCCGCTGACGCGCGAGCAGATCCAGGCGCGCTATGCGCAGCGTTACGCGGGCGAGCCGCTGATCGAGCTTGTCGACGAGGCGCCTTGGGTGAGCCGCATCGCAGGCAAACACGGCGTGCAGATTGGCGGCATCACCCTGGCGCCCGGCAACAAGCGCGTGGTGGTGGTGGCGACCCTGGACAACCTGCTCAAGGGCGCGGCGACCCAGGCCATGCAGAATCTCAACCTGGCGTTTGGCTGGGACGAGTTGACCGCAATTTCGAAGTGATTCTCGGGACCAGGGACCAGGGACCCGGGACCCGGGAAGAGCAAGGGCAAACGCTCCTGCTTTTCCGGGTCCCCAGTCCCCGGTCCCCGGTCCCGCAAAAAGGACCCAAATGACTAATCTGTTGTGGCAAAAGCCCGGTGTTGCGGTGGACGCCAAAATCCAGACGTTTCTGGCCGGCGACGACGTGATCCTGGATCGCGAATTCTTCCTGCACGACATCGCAGCCAGCAAGGCGCATGCGCAGGGGCTGCAGCACATCGGCATCCTGTCCTTGCAGGAGCTGGGCGGCTTGAGCGAACAACTCGATCTGCTGGCGGAGGATTTCCGCAGCGGCGCGTTCGTGCTCGATGCGCAGTACGAAGATTGCCATTCGGCGATCGAAGCCCGCTTGACCGAGCGTCTGGGCGATGCCGGGCGCAAGATCCACACCGGGCGCAGTCGCAACGATCAGATTCTGGTCGCCACCCGGCTATGGTTGAAGCACAAGCTGCAGCGCGTGGCCGAGCTCAGCCGCGAGATCGCCAATGTGGCGCTGGATCGCGCGCAGGCCGAAGCTGCATTGCCGGTGCCGGGCTACACGCATATCCAGCGTGCGGTGGTGTCGTCGGCGGGCATGTGGTGGGCGGGCTGGGCAGAGGCGTTTATCGATAACGCCGTGCGCGCGACCGATACCCTGCACCTGGTGGACAGCAACCCGCTCGGCACCGCCGCCGGGTATGGCGTCAATCTTCCGCTGGACCGTGCGCATACCACTGCCGAGCTCGGCTTTGCACGTCTGCAGGTGTCGCCGATCTACGCGCAGCTGTCGCGTGGCAAATACGAGCTGGCCGCACTCGAAGCACTGGGCAGCGCCACGCTGGACCTGCGCCGTATCGCCTGGGATCTGTCGCTGTTCACCAGCGGCGAATTCGCTTTCGTCGCGTTGCCGGCGCAGTACACCACCGGCAGCTCGATCATGCCGAACAAGCGCAACCCGGACGTGATCGAACTGATGCGTGCCACCCATGCCAGTGTGGCGGCGGCGCGTACCGAGATCGAACAACTGTTGTCGCTGCCTTCCGGTTACCACCGCGATCTGCAGAGCAGCAAGGGCGCCATCGTGCACGGTTTCGGCCGTGGTCTGGCTGCGCTGGAATTGCTGCCTGCGTTGCTTGCCAATCTGGAATGGCGCCCGGACAAGTTGCATGCAGCGATCGACTCGGGCATGTACGCCACGGATGTGGCGGTGGAAGCGGCCGTGGCTGGTGTGCCGTTTCGCGATGCCTACAAGGCTGCCGCGGAAGCATCCGAGAGCGCAGGGCAGGGACGCACGCCGGAAGGCAGCCTGGCCGCGCGCGTCTCGCCCGGTGCCGCAGCCGATCTGCAACTGGATGTGTTGCGCGCGCGTTGGCAGGCGCTGCGCTGATGGCCATGATCAGCACCGACACGGCCGAGCATTACCCCTGGGGCGAGGCCTGCGAAGGCTGGCATCTGTTGCGCGACCCCAACTTGAGCGTGCTCGAAGAACGCATGCCGCCAGGCGCCGCAGAGTTGCGCCATCGGCATAGTCGCGCACGGCATTTTTTCTACGTCGTGGCCGGTGAAGTGATGCTGCAGCTGGACGGCGCGCAACATGTGCTGCGGGTCGGGCAGGGCTTGCACGTGCCGCCGGGGTCTACCCATCAGATGCACAATCTGTCGGACGTGGAAGCGCGCTTTCTGGTGATTTCCGCACCGCATGGTCGCGAACGCACGTCAGCGGCCGCACGCATCAAGGACGCAGGCTGATGAAGACGCGCTATCTGGTGTTGGCGATCCGCAATGCCACGTTTCCCGCCGATGTGGTGGAGCCGCATCTGGCGTTTCTGGAGGAACTGCGAGCCGCCGGGCAGCTTGAGTTGACCGGTGGTTTCAGCGATCGCTCCGGTGGGGCGTATGTGCTGGTCAACGTCGACAGTCTGGAGGAGGCCAAGCGGATCGTCGCGCGCGACCCCCTGGTGCTGCGCGATGCGTCCACACTGACCGTCTACGAATGGAACACGTTCTGAGTACCTTGCCCCCATGAGTACGCCCGCCGGCACGTCATCGCCCTTTACCGAGCAACCGCTGCCGCCATGGCGGCGTGCGGTGCTCAAGGTCGGCAGCAGCCTGCTTGCCGCCGATGGCGGTGGCCTGTCGCCGCGTTTTGCGCTGGGGTTGGCGCAGTTCGTCTCGGCCAATCTGGCGGCCGGACGTGAACTGGTGATCGTATCGTCGGGCGCAGTGGCCGCAGGCCGCGCAATCTTGCCGAAGGCTGCCGAGATCGGCGCGCCGATCGCAGCGCGACAGGCGCTGGCTGCGCTGGGTCAGGCGCAGTTGATCGCGCTGTGGCAACGCTTTTTCGAACGGCCGGTCGCGCAGGTGCTGCTCACGCACGACGACCTGCGCAACCGTCGTCGTTATCTCAATGCACGCGCCACCTTGGGCGAGTTGCTGCGGCTGGGCGCGCTGCCGGTGATCAACGAGAACGACACCGTGTCGGTGGACGAGCTCAAGCTGGGCGATAACGACAATCTGGCCGCAATCGTCGCCGCGCTGGTCGATGCCGATGCGCTTTTCATCGCCACCGACATCGACGGCCTGTACAGCGCCGACCCACGCAGCAACCCATCGGCGCGGCCGCTTGACGATGTTCCCGAGCTCACGCCACAGGTGATGGCGATGGCTGGCGGCAGCGGCAGCAGCGTGGGCACCGGCGGCATGCGCACCAAGCTCGAAGCCGCTGCAAAGGCGGGCGCGGCCGGCATCGAAACCTATCTGTTCAATGGCCGCAGCGGCGAGGTGGTACGCGGGCTGGCGCAGGATCGCCTGAGCGGTACGCGCATCCACGCCGCACGTACGCGCATCGCGGCACGCAAATACTGGCTGCGTCATGCACCGGTGGAGGCGGGCGCCATCCTGATCGATGCGGGCGCTGCAACCGCGCTGTGCGACAAGGGCGCATCGCTGTTGCCGGGCGGCGTTGCCGGTGCCGAAGGCGACTTCCGTCGCGGTGACATGGTGGAGATCCGTCTGCGCGATGCCGACGGCGAGCGCTGTCTGGCACGTGGCGTCAGCCAGTATTCGGCGCTGGATATCCGCCGGATTGCGCGCCGACACTCGCGCGAGATCGACAGCGTGCTCGGTTACAGCTATGGCGAGAACGTGGTACATCGCGACGATTTGGTGCTTTTGTAGCTGGGATTCGGGAATGGGCATTCGGGATTGGCAACAGCATGTGCACTGCATTTCTCAAATGCCGCTTCTACGTCCCAGCGACTGATTGCCTTGCGGTGATAAAACGATAGCCCTGCTTTTGCGAATCCCAAATTCCCAATCCCAAATCCCGGCCCCCAAATGACCATCAAAACGCTCGCTCTGCAATGCCGCGATGCCGCGCAGGTACTGTCGCAACTCTCTGCTGAGGCAAAGCAATCCTTGCTCGAAGCGATGGCTGCGGCACTGGAAGCCGATGCCGCATTGATCCTGGCTGCCAACGCGCGCGATCTCGAGGCGGCACGGGTGAAGGGAACGGCTAGCGCCATGCTCGATCGGCTGGCGCTGGACGACACGCGCCTGGCCGGCATCGCGGCGGCATTGCGCGAGGTGGCGCAGTTGCCAGACCCGGTCGGTCAGATCACGCGCGACGACACGCGCCCCAATGGCATCCGCGTGCAGAAGGTGCGCGTGCCGCTGGGCGTGATCGCGATGATCTACGAGGCCCGCCCCAACGTCACCGCCGATGCGGCCGCGCTATGCATCAAGGCGGGCAATGGCGTGATCCTGCGTGGCGGCTCAGAAGCGATCCAGTCCAACACCGCCATTGCGCGTGCGTTGCAACGCGCCTTGCGCGAGGCCGGCGTTCCGGAAGCGGCATTGACGTTGGTCGAGGATCTGCGCCGCGAGACCATGCTGGAGTTGCTGCAGCTCAGCGACATCATCGACCTGGCGATTCCGCGCGGTGGCGAAGGGCTCATTCGTTTTGTCGCCGAACACGCGCGTGTGCCGGTGATCAAGCATTACAAGGGCGTGTGCCATCTGTTTGTGGATGCATCGGCCGATATGGAGCGTGCCGTGCGTCTGCTGGTCGATGGCAAGGCGAGCCGGCCATCGGCGTGCAATTCGCTGGAAACGCTGTTGGTGCATGCGGACATCGCCGAGCGCTTTGTGCCGCTGGCCGCCGCTGCGCTGCGTGCCCGCAACGTGGAGTTGCGGGGCGATGCGGAAACGCGCGTGCTAGTGCACGACATCGCGCCTGCCAGCGACGACGACTATGCGGCCGAGTTTCTGGATCTGATTCTGGCAATCCGCGTGGTTGCGGACCTGGACACCGCGCTGGCCCATATCCGTCAGTACGGCTCGGACCATACCGAAGTCATCGTCACCGAAGACGCCGCAAACGCCGAGCGCTTCGTGCACGCGCTGCGCTCGGCGGTGGTGATGGTCAACGCCTCCTCGCGCTTCTCCGATGGTGGCGAACTTGGCCTGGGCGCGGAGATCGGCATCTCGACCACGCGTCTGCACGCTTATGGCCCGATGGGCCTGGAAGCGCTCACCGTGGAGCGCTTTGTGGTGCGTGGGCAAGGCCAGGTGCGGCACTGATCGGCACGCGGCGGGTCAGGCGTGTGGTTTCCCGCCAGCGAGCCTTGAGCTGTTGAGGCATCGATGTCGCGCCCTTGGTTGAAGGGGGTTGGCATCGTGAGCTTACGCAACACTGCATGCGCCACGGCCCGCAACCAGCGTGCGTGCAAAGCCGTGCACCGCATCCAGGCCCATTCGCAGCGAGTACGGCACGCCCAACCTTCCAACCACGACCTTTGACACTCCCCCGGCAGCCCGCCACCTGCCTACAGTCGACGATTACCCCGCACGTTCTGGAGTCGTCGATGCGCCGCTTTGCCGCCTGCCTGCTTGCCACCGCCATTGCCGCCGCCACCGGTAGCGCAGTCGCACAGACCTCGCCGATGACGCCGGACATCACCGGCAAGCCGTTCGTGGCAAGCGACGCCGCCAACGACTACATCAAGTGCGAGGTGATGATCCCGATGCGCGACGGCGTGAAGCTGCACACCGTGATCGTGATGCCCAAGGGCGCGCGCCATGCGCCGATGGTGCTGACGCGCACGCCCTACGATGCCAGCGGCCGTAGCGAGCGGCTGGCATCGCCGCACATGAAGGATCTGCTGCCGCTCGGCGACGACGTGTTTGTGGAAGGCGGCTACATCCGCGTGTTCCAGGACGTGCGCGGCAAGTACGGCTCCGAAGGCGACTACGTGATGACCCGCCCGCTGCGTGGCGCACTCAATCCCAGCGCTGTGGATCACGCCACCGATGCGTGGGACACCATCGACTGGCTGGTCAATAACGTTGCCGAATCCAACGGCAAGGTCGGCATGATCGGCTCGTCCTACGAGGGCTTCACCGTGGTGATGGCGCTGACCAACCCGCATCCCGCATTGAAGGTGGCCGCGCCGGAAAGCCCGATGATCGATGGCTGGATGGGCGACGACTGGTTCAATTACGGCGCGTTCCGCCAGGTCAACTTCGACTACTTCACCGGCCAGCTCAGCAAGCGCGGCAAGGGCACCGGCATCCCGCGGCAGGGGCAGGACGATTACAGCAATTTCCTGCGGGCCGGGTCGGCTGGGGATTTCGCCAAGGCAGCAGGGCTGGAGCAATTGCCGTGGTGGCACAAGCTCACCGAACACCCGGCCTACGATGCGTTCTGGCAGGAGCAGGCGCTGGACAAGGTGATGGCGCGTACGCCGCTCAAGGTGCCCACGATGTGGCTGCAGGGGCTGTGGGACCAGGAAGACATGTGGGGCGCGATTCACAGCTACGCGGCAATGGAACCGCGCGACACGCGCAACACGCTCAACTATCTGGTGATGGGGCCGTGGCGGCACAGCCAGGTCAATGCCGAGGGCGGTACGCTGGGCGCGCTCACGTTCGATGGCGATACCGCGCGTCAGTTCCGCCGCGATGTGTTGCGCCCGTTTTTCGACCAATACCTGGTCGATGGCGCGCCCAAGGCGAGTACGCCGCCGGTCTTCATCTACGACACCGGCGAGAACCGCTGGGATCGCCTGCAGTCCTGGCCGCGCAGTTGCGACAAGGGCTGCGCGTCGGCGAGCAAACCGCTGTATCTGCAGGCCGGCGGCAAGCTGTCCTTCGACAAACCCGCTGCCGGGCAGAGCGCGTTTGAAGAATACGTTTCCGACCCGGCCAAGCCGGTGCCGTTCGTGCCGCGCCCGGTGGATTTTGGCGACCGCAGCATGTGGACCACCTGGCTGGTGCACGACCAGCGCTTTGTGGACGGCCGGCCCGATGTGCTGACCTTCGTCACCGAACCGCTGACCGAACCGCTACAGATCGCCGGTGCGCCCGACGTGCATCTGCAGGCCTCCACCAGTGGCAGCGACAGCGACTGGGTGGTCAAGCTGATCGATGTGTACCCGGATGAGATGGCGTCCAGCCCGAAGATGGGCGGCTATGAGCTTCCAGTGTCGCTGGCGATCTTCCGCGGCCGGTATCGCGAGAGTTTCAGCACGCCCAAGCCGCTGGCGGCCAATCAACCGCTGGCGTTCGAGTTTGGCCTGCCCACCGCCAATCACACCTTCCAGAAGGGCCATCGGGTGATGGTGCAGGTGCAATCCAGCCTGTTCCCGCTGTACGACCGCAACCCGCAGACTTACGTGCCGAATCTCTTCTTCGCCAAGCCAGGCGATTATCAAAAGGCCACCCAGCGCGTCTACGTGACGCCGGAGCAGCCCAGCTACATCAGTCTGCCGGTGCGCTGACTGCACGGGCGCCGCGTGCCGGCGGCGCCCATAGGTCTTCCAGCAGCTGTGGGCGGCAGGCCACCCAGGCGGCGGCCAGCTGCACCACGATGCAGATCACCAGAAACCCGAACGGTGCTGTCCAGCCGCCGCGATGCGCATGCAGCCAGCCGAACAGAAACGGCCCCAGGCAGCTCACCGCATAGCCCACGCCTTGCGAAAAACCCGAGAGCGCGGCCGAGCCCGCAGCAGTGCGGCTGCGTTGATTGACCAGCACCAGCGCCAGCGGAAAGGTGCTGGGCCCCAGGCCGAGCAAGGTCACCCACAGGATCGGCGCCGCCAGCGGTGCCCAGCACAGCCCGGCGAACGCGATCAGATGGCAGGCCGCGCACAGCAGCACGATCGGGAACGGGTTGCGCATGCGCACTGCCAATGCCGGCATGGTCAACGCACCGACCATGCCCAGCGCGGCGAACAGCGCGACCATGGTGCCGCCGAACGCAGGCGAGGCGCCGGCTTCGCGCAGCAGCGTGGGGAGCCAGGTGAACATCGAATAGGTCACCAGCGAGGTCATGCCGAAGGTGATCGCCATGCTCCAGCCCAAGGCGGTGCGTGCGACCCGGCCTTCGGCCTCAGGGGTTGGCGTGACCGGCGCCGGGCCGGTCGCGCGCAGACGGCCCTGGTTGGTGTGCACCAGCGCCCAGGCCGCCAAGGCGAGCAGCGCCGGCAGTACCCACACCACCATCGAGCTGCGCCAGCCCAGCGCGTCGGCCACCGGCACCGCCATCAACGCCGGCAACAGGGTGCCGACCTGCAGCACGGTGATGTACAGCGTGCTGACGCGGCCCACGCGGTCGCCAAAGTAACGCTTCACCAACGGCGGCAACACCACGTTGCCCATGCCCATGCCGGCCAGCGCCACCAGCGAGCCCACCAGCAGCCCGCCAGTGCCCGGCAGCAGCGGGCGCAATACCAGCCCGAGCGTGGCCAGCGCCATCGACACCAGCGCCGTGCGCAGCAGGCCGAAGCGACGCAAGACGGCTGGCGTTGCAACGCCGGTCAAGGCAAATGCAGCGGTGGGCAACATGCCGAGCGCGCCCATGGTCGGCGCACCGAACGCGTATTCGTCGGCGATGCGTTCCAGCAGCGGAGTGAGTGAGGTCACCGCCGTGCGCAAGTTGAAGGCGGACAACAAAATGGCGGCCAGCACCAAACCTCGCCCACGCAATTGGGCAGACGGGGACGAGGCGGCAGTGACAACAGACATGACAGACCATCCGCACCGTGCACAGCCGTGCGACGGCGCCTGAAAACACAAAACCGGCACGAGGCCGGTTTTGTGTTTTGAAACTGGTCGGGGAGACAGGATTCGAACCTGCGACCTCTACGTCCCGAACGTAGCGCTCTACCAGACTGAGCTACACCCCGAAGGAGCCGCGTATGTTACATAGGGAATGCGGAATCGGCAAGCATCTGTCGCAATTATTTTTCCTGCGGCCGATGCGCGCGCTCGGGCTCGCGTGCTTCGAACCACATGCCGTTGAGGACAGCGGCCAATGCCGCCAGGCCAGTGCCGAGAATCCAGGCGAAGTACCACATCATTGTGCTCCTGAAAAACGGTGAGAGAGTGGGAAGGCGAGCGCGGCTGCGACGACGTGCTGGCGTCGCAGCCATTGCGTCAGCTAATACGCATTGGGATTGGCTGAGAGTTCTTCGGCAGTGACCTTGCCCTTGAGTACGCGATACACCCACGCCGTGTAGGCCAGGATGATCGGCATGAAGACGGTGGTGGCCAGCAACATGATCCACAGCGTGAGGCGGCTGCTGGAGGCATCCCACAGCGTCAGGCTGGCACTCGGTGCAGTGGACGACGGCAGCAGGAACGGGAACAGCGCAAACCCCACCGTAAAGACAATGCCGACGATGGCGCTGCCCGACGCAATGAACGCCAGGCCGCCGCGCCGCGCGCGCAACAGCACTGCGCTCATCGCAAGCCCGAGCAGGCCGAGCAGCGGCGCCATCAAGGTGGCCGGCATGCTGCTGTAGTTGTGCAGCCAACCACCGGCGGCCGTGAGTGCTGCGGTCTTGGCCAGCGGATTGGTCTGTGCATCGGTCGCCAGCACCGATGTCACCGCATAGCCCGGCAAGCCAAGCGCCACCCAGATACCGGCTGCAGCAAACAACGCCACCGCAGCCATCGCGGCGGTGCTACCGACACGCGCAGCGCGGTCGGCCACCGGTCCATCGGTCTTGAGCACCAGCATCGCCGCGCCGTGGGCGATCAGCATCGCCACGCTGAGCAGGCCAGCGAGCAAGGCAAACGGCGTCAGTAGCCCGAACAGATTGCCGGTGTAGAACGTGCGCATGCTGTCGTCGAAATGGAACGGCACACCCAGCACGACATTGCCAACCGCCACGCCCATGATCAACGCCGGAACGAACCCACCGACGAACAAGGCCCAGTCCCAGGTGCTGCGCCAGCGTTGATCCACCAGTTTGCCGCGGAACTTGAAGCCGACCGGCCGCAGGATGAGCGCAAACAACATCACGAACATCGCCAGATAGAAACCGGAAAAACTCACCGCATACAGCGGCGGGAACGCGGCGAAGATCGCGCCGCCGCCCAGAATCAACCACACCTGGTTGCCTTCCCAGACCGGGCCGACGGTGTTGATCACCAGCCGGCGTTCGGCATCGTTTTTGGCAACGAACGGCAGCAGCGCGCCGACGCCCAGATCGAAGCCGCCCATCACCGCGTAACCAGACAGCAGCACGCCGAGTAGCAGCCACCAGATCACACGTAAAGTTGTGTAGTCGAGCAATACGAAATCCATCACGGTCTCTCCTGGGTTACGGTGCGCTGCCGGCCACGGCGCCCGAGCTCAACGGTGCGCGACTCAACGGGGCATGACTCATCGGGGCATGACCTTGCGGCAAGGAAGGCGACGCGCTGGGTTGCGTCGGCGGGAACAGCACGTCCGGGCCAGTGCGGATGGTCTTGAGCGATAACTTGATCGCGATCACCAGCAGCGTGGTGTACAGCGCGGTAAAGCCCACCAGCGTCAGCACGATCTCGTACAAATCCAGACCCGATGCGGCGTAGAACGTGGGCAACACGCCTTCCACCGCCCAGGGCTGGCGGCCGTATTCGGCCACGAACCAACCGCATTCGATCGCGATCCACGGCAGCGGCAGCGTCCACATCGCCAAGGTCAGGAACCAGCGCTTTTCCTGGAAGGTGTGTTTGCAGGCGAACCAGAACGCAATGGCGAAGAAGGCGATGAGATAGATACCAATGCCGGCCATGATGCGGAAGGTCCAGAACAGCGGCAGCACGCGTGGCACGGTGTCCATCGCCGCCTGCGCGATCTGCTCGGGCGTGGCGTTGCCGATATCGTCGCGATAACGCTTCAGCAGCAAGCCGTGGCCCAGGTCCTGCCAATGCGCGTCGAAGACCTTGCGTGCTTCGGCATCATTGGTGTCGGCGCGGATACGCTGCAGCGCGCCGTAGGCGATCTGCCCACCGCGGATGCGATGCTCGGCGCGTCCAACGAGTTCCAGAATGCCGGGAATCGGCGTATCCAGCGAGCGGGTGGCGATCAGGCCCATTAGATACGGAATCTTGATGGCGTAGTCGTTGTGATGGGTCTGCTGGTTGGGAATGCCGAAGGCGGTAAAGTCGGCTGGCGCGGCTTCGGTTTCCCACATCGCTTCGATCGCGGCTAGCTTCATTTTCTGGTGCTCGTTGGCGGCATAGCCGCTCTCGTCGCCCAGCACCACCACCGACAGCGACGACAGCAGGCCGAAGGCTGCGGCCACCGCAAACGAGCGGCGTGCCATCTCGGCGTGCTTGCCGTGCAGCAGGTAAAACGCGCTGATCGACATCACGAACACCGCGCCGAGCACGTAACCGGCACTGACGGTGTGCACGAACTTGGCCTGCGCCACCGGATTGAACAGCACCGCCATGAAATCCACCACTTCCATGCGCATGGTGTCCGGGTTGAATACCGCGCCGGTCGGGTTCTGCATCCAGCCGTTGGCGATCAGGATCCATAGCGCGGAGAAGTTGCTGCCCAAGGCCACCAGCCAGGTGGTGATCAGGTGCTGCACCTTGCTCAGGCGATTCCAGCCCAGGAAAAACAGGCCCAGGAAGGTCGCCTCGAGAAAGAATGCCATCAGCCCTTCGATCGCCAGCGGCGCGCCGAAGATATCGCCCACGTAATGGCTGTAGTACGACCAGTTCATGCCGAACTCGAACTCCATCACGATGCCGGTGCCGACACCCATGGCGAAGTTGATGCCGAACAACACGCCCCAGAACATGGTCATGCGCCGCCAGATCGGCTTGCCGGTCATGACGTAGACGCTTTCCATGATGCCGAGCAGGAACGACAGGCCCATGGTCAGCGGTGGAAAGATGAAGTGGTACATCGCGGTGACTGCGAATTGCAGTCGCGATAGTTCGACAACGGTCGAGTCGATCATGGCAGGGTGGCCTGGTTGAGTATCGGTGAGCAACGTGGCGGATCATCTGCCGTCGCCGCGCTGCGCGCGTTGATCCAAATCAATGCGGCCCCGATCGGGTGCGGCACACTGTCCATCCCGCAGTGGACAGTGGCGACTTAGAGCAGCTAACAAAACGACTGTGCAGCCGCCAGGCGGACGCGGCCGGTGCTCGGAATCGGCATGTACCACCTGTACACTCCGGTTCCTCCGCGCCGTCCGCACCCACCTGACGACTGCTCGCTACGTTTTGTTAGCCGCTCTTACAATCGCCTGCGATGCACCGCCTGAAGAGAGCCATGTGAGCCAGCCCAGCGTGCAAGCCAGCGAAACTTCCGCCCAGCGCCGTCAACGCGGCCAGTGGCTGGATGCGCTTGCCGCACCCGCTGCACGGGCCAGGCGGCTGTCCGGTGTGGCGGTGGCGCTGTCTGGCGTGTTGTTGCTTGCGCAATCGGCGGCCATTGCGTGGTTGGTGCAAGCGGTGCTGGTGCAGCACCTGGCGCTGGCACAGCTGCGTCATGTGGGCATCGGGTTGCTGCTCGCAATGCTTGGGCGCGCCGTGCTCACGGGGTGGGCGCAAGCGCTGACCGGCGAAGTGGCAGATGCTGGCCAAGCGCGAACTGCGGATGCGCATTGCGCGTCGGCTGGTGCTGCACGGGCCGCTGTGGCTACGCCGGCAACGCAGCGGTGAACTTGGCGAGTTGAGCCTGGCGCATACCGATGCGCTGGAGGGTTATTTCGTCGGTTATCAGCTGGCGCGCACCGAGATGATGCTGGTGCCGCCAGCGATCCTGATCGCGGTGTTTTCGGTCGACTGGGTGGTAGGCCTGGTGTTGTTGCTGACCGCGCCGTTGATTCCCTTCTTCATGATGCTGGTGGGGTGGGGCGCAGAAGCCGCAGGCCGCGAGCAACTCGGCGAGCTGGCGCGGATGGGCGGGCACTTTGCCGATCGTCTGAAGGGGCTGGGCTTGCTGCGTGTGTACGGGCGCGGGGAGGCCGAATTGGGCGGCATTGCCGCAGCGGCCGAAGGCGTGCGCGAGCGCTCGCTCAAGGTACTGCGCATCGCGTTTCTGTCGTCCACGGTGCTGGAATTCTTCGCCTCAGTGAGCGTGGCCATCGTGGCCTTGTACTTCGGTCTGAGCTATCTGGGCATGCTCGACCTGCACGGGCTGCCATCGCTGGGCGCGGGCATGTTCTGCTTGCTGTTGGCGCCGGAATTCTTTGCGCCGTTGCGGCGTCTTGCAGCGCATTACCACGACCGTGCTAACGCGCTGGCCGCCGTGATCGAGGCCGAGCGGTTGCTGGAAGGCTTTGTGACCGAAGCCGACGCCATTGCCCCAGTTGCAGCGCCGCCGCCGCGCGCCTTGGAGCCTGCGCAGGCGCATGCGCCGTTGCTGCAGGCACGTGGTTTGGCGCTGCGCCCGCTTGGCGCGCCGCACACGGTGATCACGCAGTTTTCGCTGGACCTGCAGCCCGGTCAGCGCGTGGCGGTGATCGGTGCCAGCGGTAGCGGCAAGAGCACCTTGCTGGAAGGGCTTGCCGGTTGGCTGCCACCGGAAGCGGGCAGTGTGGTGCTGCGCCCGGGCACGCGTGTGGGCTATGCCACGCAGCGGCCGTATCTGTTTCACGGCAGCATTGCCGACAACCTGCGGCTGGCCGATCCGCAGGCCAGCGATGCGCAGCTGCATGCAGTGGCCGATGCGGCGCAAGTGGTGCGCTTTGCCGCGCAGCTGCCGGCGGGCCTAGACACGGTGATCGGCGAACGCGGCTTTGGCCTGTCCGGTGGCGAAGCACGACGTGTGGCATTGGCGCGGCTGCTATTGCGCGCGCCGGATCTGCTGCTGCTGGACGAACCCACCGCGTTTCTCGACCCGGACACAGAAGCCGAATTGCTGCGCGCACTCGGGGTACTCGCACGCGGCCGTGCAGTGGTAGTGGCGACGCACAGCCCTGCAGTGATGCGCTGGGCCGATACGGTGATCGATCTGCGCGGCACCACCGTGACGGCGAGCGCGCCATGAGCGGCGCACGCCACGATCGTCTGAGCGAGGTGTTTCGCCGGCATGCCTGGCGCTTGCTGCTGTCCGCGCTGCTGGTGCTGGTCACCATGCTGGCCGGAGTGGGTCTGTTGAGTCTGTCCGGCAGCTTTCTCACGGCGGCGGCATTGGCTGGCGTTGCCGGCATGGGGGCAGGCTTCAATTTCTTCTCGCCTTCGGCTGGCATCCGCGCGTTGACGTTTGCGCGCATCGTGTCGCGCTATGGCGAAAAATTGATCGGCCACGATGCCACCTTGCGTATCGCCCGCGATCTGCGGGTGTGGTTCTTCCGTCGTGCGTTGCCGCTTGCGCCGGGGCGGTTGTCGGCCACGCGCACCGGCGATCTGTTGGCGCGGTTGATGTCCGACATCGGCGAAGTCGATGGCCTGAGCGTGCGCGCGCTTGCGCCGCTGACGGCGCTGCTCGGCATCTGGTTGGCCGGTGCGGGTGCCGCTGCGTTGATCTATCCGCCGGCCGCGTTGTTGTTGCTGGCGCTTGGTGTGCTGATTGGCGGGCTGGTGCCCTGGCAGGTGGCACGTGGTGGCGCGCAGCGCGAGCAGCTGCGCGCACAGCAACGCACGGCGTTGCGCACGCAGGCGTTCGAAGGTCTGGAAGGTGCAGCGGATCTGGCAGCGGTCGATGCGCAGGGTGCCTGGCTGCATCAGCTCGACGCCGCTGCGGCAGCAGTGATGGATGGCGACCGCGTGCAGCGCCGTCGATTGATCGCCGGCAACCTGCTGCATGCGGTGTGCGGGGCCATCGGTCTGGCCGGCATGTTGTGGCTTGCCTTGAGCGCCGCCGAGCGTGGGCTGATTGCAGCGGACATGGCCGCAGGCCTGGTGTTTCTGACCATGGCGCTGCTGGAGGTATGGGCGGGTGCCGGGCTGGCCCTGCAGGCACTGCAAAGCGCACGCGTCGCAGCGCGGCGCCTGCAGTCCATCGTCGATCAAGCGCCTTCGGTCAGCGAGCCGGTGCAGGCAGTCGACGTGCCACGCACGGGCACGCTGCACCTGCATCAGGTGTCGTTTACATGGCCCGGTGGCGCGCGGCCGGTGCTGCACGCGCTCGATCTGACACTGGCAGCTGGCGAACGCATCGCCATCAGCGGCGACAGCGGCAGTGGCAAGAGCACTTTGTCGGCGCTGCTGCTGCGGCTATGGGACCCGCAGGCCGGGCAGGTGAGTTATGCCGGCATCGATCTGCGTCACTGCGCGCAGGCGCAATGGCATCGACGCATCGCCTGGTTGCCGCAGAACGCACCGGTGTTTGCCGGCAGCGTGCGCGAGAATCTGGCCATCGGCGATGCCGATGCCGACGATGCCGCCATGTGGCAGGTATTGCAGCAGGTGCGCCTGCACGACTGGGCCAGCGCGCACCATGGTCTGGACACCTGGGTGGGCGAAAACGGCGCCACGCTCTCCGCAGGCCAGGCTCGCCGCCTTGCGCTTGCGCGTGCGCTGTTACGCGATGCTCCCATCCTGCTGCTCGACGAACCCACCGACGGCCTGGACGTGGACACGGCGCACGCCCTGTTGCTCGATCTGTCGGCCGCGCTTGGCCAGCGCAGCCTGGTGATGATCACCCACGACAGCGTGCCTGCCGGCGTAGTGCAACGGCGCTACCGCATGCGTGCCGGGGTGCTGGAGCCACTGCCGTGACACGTGTTTGACCGGTGAGGGTTATCGCTGCGCGACCGCTGACGGCGGCTTGCAGCACCCGCATTACATCGATCGATTTACCGCCCATGCAAGCACCGCGCTGTTCGCGATTGCCGTGGCCCAGAAGGTGATCTGGAAGGAGGTCTTGCTGGATTTGTGCCGGAACAGCGACTGCGCCAACAGCGCGCCGGGCCAGCCACCCAGCACTGCAATGCCATGCAAAGTGGTCTCCGGCGTTCGTCGCTGGCCGCGGGTTGCCGAGATCTTGTCGCGCCGGTAAGCGATCAGCGCCACGAGGCTGGCAACCGCGTACCAGACTGCAACCCAGACCGGCAGTAGACCTGCTGCGACGATGCTGGCCATGCTCACCGCAAATAGCGCGGTCAGTGTCTTGCGCGGCACCATGCTGCGCGCGCTTGGCCTGGATCTGGAAATCAGCAGGCGTCCAGAAAAGCGCGCACCGCTGGGCCGAAGCGGGCGAAGTCCACCAGAAACGCATCGTGGCCCTGCGGCGAATCCAGGCCGATAAAGCGCGCATCCGCGCCGCCTGCACGCAACCCTTCGGCAATCTGTTCCTGCTGCTGCACCGGGAACAGGATGTCGGTGTTGGCGCCGATCGCCAGCGCACGTTCGATGCGGATGTGTGCCAGGCCGGCCAGCACCTCGGCCTCGGTGGAGACGTCTGCAGCCGGCGTGCTGCCGATCTGCGTGCCGGCGATGGACGATGCATCCACATAATCGGCCAGATCGAACCAGTCCATCGAGCGGCTCAGATACAGATAGCAGTTGGGATCGAAGAAGCGCACGAAGCGACGCGCATGGCCTTCGAGATAGCTTTCGACCTGAAATTCCAGGCCGAACGGATCATCGGCGGCCTGTTCGGAATCCAGCCGCACCCGGCCAAAGCGGCCGTCCCATTCCAGCGCAGAGCGGTAGGTGATCACGCCGAGTTTGCGTGCCATGCGCATGCCCGATTCCGGGTAGCGCGTGTCGTCGTAGTGGCCGCCATTCCAATGCGGATCCAGCCGGATCGCTTCGCGCTGCAGCGAGCGGATGGCAATGGAAAACGGCAACGCCTGTGCGCTGCCGGAGATGTTGATATGGCTGCGCGCAATGCCGGGATGCCGCAGCAATAACGCCAGCGCGGTCATGCCACCCATCGAGTTGCCGATCAGGCAGGCGAGCTGTTCGATGCCCAGCGCACGCACGACATCGGCCGCTGCATCGGCGACATCTTCGATCGACAGATCCGGAAAGGTCAGGCGATACAACTGCCCGGTTGCCGGATCGATGGACGCAGGTCCGGTGGAGCCCTTGCAGCTGCCCAGCGAATTGATGCACACCACAAACCAGCGCTCGGTATCGATCGGCTTGCCCGGCCCCAGCATCGCGTCCCACCAACCTGGCTCGAGGTTGGCCTGATTTGCGGCTGCATGCGCGTTAGGCGACAAGCCAGTGACGATCAGCACCGCGTTGCTGCGATCGGCCGCCAGCGTGCCCCAGGTTTCGTAGGCCACATGGGCCTGATGCAGCTCACCGCCGCGCTTCATCGGAAACGGCGACGGCAGTGCGTGGAATAACGTGCCTGCAGGGATGAATTCGGTCATGTCGCAATTCTATCCGGCGCGGCGGTGGGCGGCGTGGTGAATCGGGAAGTGGACTCGGTTTGAGCCCTTGGGTTGTGTGATGCCAGCTTTTAACGCTGTTGATTTGCGGCTTGGTTGCAGGGCCCTTGCCCGCTCACCATCGCAGGACACGCTGCAAGTACGTCCATGTAGCTCCGTGGCGGCATCCATGCGGCCAAGGGTCCTGCAACGGTGAGCGGACAAGGACCAGTCCAGACGGACGGTGTGCTTGGTCAAGAGCCATGCGTGATGAGGCTTGTTGACGCATGATGCGCCGGCCCAACCTTCGACGCATGCCGAGCGACAAGCAGCTTTTCACGCGACTGCCGACCAACTATCTGGTCCGGTGTCCTTGCCGATTGCGGGACCGTTGGCGGCACGGATGCCGCCAACGAGCCCCCAGGGATGGGTTTACGGCGTGTCCCGCGAGCGGCGAGGGCACCGCGCCCTCGATGCTGCGGCTTCGTTTCAGGGCCTTGCTTGCCCACCATCGCAAGACACGCTGCAAGCACGTCTCTGCGAGCTTTACGCGGCATCCATGCCGAGTAAGGTCTCGCGACGGTGAGCGGGCAAGGACCCGTCGAGATGGTCGTGCGCAGGCGCTGGCATGGAATGCTGTACGTGGCGAGCAATCAGCGCCCGATTACCAACTCCACATCCGCCTTGGCCGGCAACTCCACCGTCACCGGCGCACTTTCCACATCGTCGGCCTGGCGCATGGCGTTGCCGCTACGCGACAAGCGCGCCAGCACTTGCACGGTGTCCAGCGACGACAGGGTGCGGGTCGGCATCGGGCTGTCGCCATCGTCCAGGGTGATGATCAACGGCAGCTCGCTGAGCGTGTGCTTTTCCACCGCAACCGGCATCGGCGTGCCGGCTGCGCGTGCGATCACGAATACGCTGGTGTCGCCAGGCAGGCCGGCACGCTGCGCGAACGCCGCATCCAGCGACACGCGTACGCTGATGCGCTTGCCGGCAGATGTGTCGGCGGTGGGCGAGGGTGTCAGCGGCGCAAGTTTGGCTTCTTGTCGCGCGGCGTTGATTTGTTCGAGCAGGCCGGGCCGGGTGGCGGCGTCGACCACGCTCAGTAACGGTTCCCAGGTTGCGCTGGCCTTGGCTGGTTGACCTGCCTGACGCTGCACCACGCCGAGAAACCAGCGTGCGCGCTGATGGTCCGGTTGCACCACCAGCGCGTGTTCGAGCAGACGCATCGCCTCCGGGTCCGGGCGACCGCTGTCGTCGGAGAGCATGCGCGACTGCGCGGCCGCCACCAGCACGTCCGGCTCGTCCGGGCGCAGCGCCACCGCACGCGCAAACGCGTCGCTGGCCTCGGCGAATTTCTGCTGGCTGGACAACGAGCGCCCCAGCAACACCCAGCCTTCGGCCTGATCGGGGTTGCGCGCCAGGGCGCTGCGCAGCTGCACGATGGCTTCGTCCAGGGTGCGTGGCGTGGCCGGGCGGTCGGCCACCTGTTCGATCGCCGACGGTGTGCCGACCAGCCAGTACAGCGCCGC
Organism: Xanthomonas sp. AC360; assembly: GCF_979258225.1. Lineage (NCBI taxonomy): Bacteria > Pseudomonadati > Pseudomonadota > Gammaproteobacteria > Lysobacterales > Lysobacteraceae > Xanthomonas > Xanthomonas sp. AC360. Next base: position 4,174,955 of record NZ_OZ409846.1, on the reverse strand, counting down.
GCTTGCAGCCAGCAACAGCAGCGCAACGCTGGCGGTCAGGGCGCGGGTTTCGCGCCACAGCGGGCGCAGCGCCACGCCGAAGGCAAGCAGCGCGACCACCGCAACCGCAAGGACAAAGCCGACCATCACCACTCCTGCTCATCGGCGGGCAACGCGGGCGCCGCAGCGCTGCGTCGACGCACCACAACCATCACCACCACCCCGCCCAGCAGCAACACCAGCAACGGGCCGAACCACAGCAGCCAGGTGCGCGATTCCACCTGCGGGCGATACAGCACGAACTCGCCATAGCGGGCGACCAGAAACTGCCGGATCTGCGCATCGCTGCGGCCTTCGTGCATCAAGGCCAGTACCTCGCGGCGCAGATCCTGCGCAATCTGCGCATTGGAATCGGCCAGCGACTGGTTCTGGCACTGCACGCAACGCAGCTCGGCGGTCAGTGCATGGAAGCGCGCTTCTTCGGCCGCCGAGCGGTATTGCAGCGGTGACGGATCGCCGACCGGCTGGGCCAGGGCCAGCCAGGGCAATAGCAGTAGCGTGAGCAGCCAGGCGCGCATCATTGGGGGGCGTGCAGGTCCGGTGCGGCGGTGGGCGAGCGCTCGATCTTGCTCAGCATCGGAATCAACTGGGTGTCGATGATGGATTGGGTGAGCATGCCGCTGTATTTCCAGCGCACCACGCCGCGCCCGTCGACCAGAAAGGTTTCCGGCGCGGCAGCGATGCCGAAGTCGATGGCGGTGCGCCCGTCCTTGTCTGCAACCACCAGCAGATACGGGTTGCCCAGCTGCTCAAGCCAGCGCAAGGCATCGGCGCGCTCGTCCTTCCAGTTGTAGCCGATCACGCGCACGCGCTTGGTCAGCGCAAAGCGGCTCAATACCGGGTGTTCTTCGCGGCAGGCCGGGCACCAGCTGCCCCACACGTTGATGATGTAAGGCGCTCCGCGCAGCTCGCGCGCACGCACCACGATGCTGGGGTCGTGCAGCAGCGGCAGCGCGAACTCCGGCGCCGGTTTGCCGATCAGGGCCGAGGGCAGGGCATCGCGATCGCCCTGACCGGAGCGCACCACCGCGTAGACCAGCAGCGCTGCAAGTGCGAGCAGCAGCACGATGGCGCCCACGAGTACGGCAGTGGGCAAGCGGGGCGAACGTGACTCAACCATCTTGGATCTCCGGAGAACGACGAAAACGCCGGTCGGCCGCGGTGACCAGGCCACCGAGCGCCATCAGCAACGCCCCCAGCCAGATCCAGCGGACGAACGGTTTGAGGTGGACGCGCACCGCCCAGGCCTGATTGCCCAGCGGTTCGCCAAGCGCGACATACAGGTCGCCGAACGGGCCGGGGCGGATCGCCGCCTCGGTCAAGGTCTGCCCGCCGCTGGCATAACGCCGTTTTTCTGCGTGCAGCACGCCCACCGGCGCATCGTCCTTGAACACCTGCAGGTTGGCGCGGTCGGAGACGTAATTGGGCCCGCGCAGTTCTTCCACGGTGTCGAAGTGCAGCGCGTAGCGGCCGATCTGCACCTGCTGGCCCGGTGCCAGCGCGACTTCGCGTTGCAGGCTCAGCGACTCCACCAGCAAGGCACCGGCCAGAAATACCGCAACGCCAAGATGCGCCAGCACCATGCCTAGCATTTCGGCAGTGAACTTGCGCCCCTTGGCCGCGCGGCGGGTCCACAGAAAGCGCGCCGTGCCAAGCATCACCCACGCCGCGCCGGCCACGCCGATGGCGGCTTTGAGCTGGCCTTGCGGCGCCATGAACCAGGCCAGCACGCCTGCGGCAAGCGCCAGGCCAGCCCACGGCGCCAGCATCGCCAGCGGCCGCGACGCCTGCTCGCGCTGCCAGCGGGTGAGCGGGCCGAACGGCAGCAGCGCCACCAGCGGCGCCATCAACACCACAAACAGGGTGCCGAAGTAGGGCGGGCCGACCGACAGCTTGCCCAGGCCCAGCGCATCGGCCAGCAACGGATACAGCGTGCCGAGCAGCACCATCGCGCAGGCGCAGGTGAGCAGCAGGTTGTTCAACAGCAGCAAGGTTTCGCGCGAGCTGCCGGCAAACGCGCGGCGCGGGTCGTTGCTGGCGGACATGCCCGGCGCGCGCAGAACGTACAGCAGCAATGCGCCACCGACCACGATCAGCAGAAACACCAGGATGAACAGCCCGCGCGACGGGTCGGCAGCGAACGAATGCACGCTGGTCAGCACGCCCGAGCGCACCAGAAAGGTCCCCAGCAACGAGAGCGCAAATGCCGCAATGGCCAGCAGCAAGGTCCAGCTGGCGAAGCTGCCGCGTTTTTCGGTGACCGCTTGCGAATGCAGCAACGCGGTGCCGACTAGCCACGGCATGAAACTGGCGTTTTCCACCGGGTCCCAGAACCACCAACCGCCCCAGCCCAGTTCGTAATACGCCCACCAGCTGCCCAGTGCGATGCCCACGGTGAGCATCGACCACGCCACATTTGTCCACGGCCGCGTCCAGCGCAGCCAGCGCGCATCCATGCGGCCTTCCAGCAGCGCGGCGATGGCAAAGGCGAACGGCACCGCAAAGCCGACGTAGCCGCAATACAGCATCGGCGGATGGATGATCAGCCCCGGGTCCTGCAGCAGCGGATTGAGGTCGGCGCCTTCCAGCGGCACCGGCAGCAGCCGCGCGAACGGATTGGAGGTAAACAACAAAAACGCCAGGAAGCCGATGCTGATCAGTGCCATCACCCCCAGCACGCGCGCGATCACCTGCGCCGGCAACTGCCGCGACCACACTGCCACCGCGCCGGTCCACAGCGCCAGCACCAGCGTCCACAGCAGCAGCGAGCCTTCGTGCGCACCCCACACCGCCGAGTAGCGGTAGATCACCGGCAACAGGCTGTTGGAATTTTCGGCGACATAGCGCACCGAAAAGTCCTGCACCAAGAACGCATGCGTCAACAGCGCGAAGGCCGCGGCGATCAGGCCCAGCTGCATCAATGCTGCCGGGCGCGCCACCGCCATCCAGCTGCGGCGCCCGCGCTGCGCGCCAGCCAGCGGCAATGCGGCCTGCACCAGCGCGACCAGCAGGGCGAGGACCAACAGAAAGGTGCCGAGCTCAGGAAGCATGGGGAACTCGGGATTGGGAGCAAAGATTCGTAGACCGCTGCCGCGAACCGGCAATCAAAAACCGGAGCAGGCCGGACACAGGGGCGTTACCGGAACAGGTGTTTCCTGTCGTGGTGTCATGTTCGTTGTTGGAACACGCAGCTCCTGTCGCGGTGCCAGGTTGCTTGGTGTGCGCGGCCGCGCGGCGGCGTGCTGCCTGGCGGAACTGGAGCGACAGCATCAAAGACGGGTAGGCCGTCAACGCGGCACCATCCGCGCCGATGTCAGGGCTCTCACTTGCCTGCGCTTGCCGGTGACCCGGTCTGCCGCCACTGCTTCCGACCGTCACTGCGTCACCTTGCCTGGGGCCACCTGGTGCTTGCGATGCGCGCTGCCCATCTTGTCTGCCACTTCCTTCGGCATATAGGTTTCATCGTGTTTGGCCAGCACGTCTTCGGCCACGAACACGCCTTGCTGCATACGACCGGTGGCGACCACGGCCTGACCCTCGCGGAACAGGTCCGGCAGGATGCGGTCATAACGCACCGCCAGCTGCGCGTCGCCGTCGGTGACGCGGAACTGCGCTTCCAGCGAACCGGAGGCGCGTTTGAATGAGCCTTTTTCGACCATACCGCCGAGCCGGAACCGGGCGTGATCGCCGGCATCGCCGCGCAACACCTCCGACGGCGTGTACAGATACGCCACGTTGCGCTGCAAGGCCATCGCCACCAGCGTGGTCGCAAGACCAGCGGCCAGCACCAGCGCCAGCACCAGCCACAGCCGGCGGCGACGTTGCGGGTTCATCGGGTCAGCTCCGCATCGCTGGGCACCGTGCGCTTGCGCTCACGCAAGCGGCGCGCCTGCGCGATCTTCAAGGCACGACGCACCTGCCAGCGGCCGGCGATCAGGTCCCACAGCAGCACCAGCACAAACACCGCGTAGGCGGCGATCACGTAAGGCAGATAGCTCATGCCGCGCCCTCGGCATCGCGCACGATCCAGGCCTTGCCGGCCTCGCGGCGCAGGTTGTCGGCGCGCGCGCGGGTGAGCAGCGACCCGGCGAACCAGAACTTGGTGCCGATCACCATCAACCACAGCGGCAGCAGCATGCTGGCATCGATCGTCGAAGGGCCAAGCAGACGAATGCTCTGACCCTGATGCAGCGAGTTCCACCACACCACTGAATAGCGGATCACCGGCAGCAGCGCCACACCGACGATCGCCAGCAACGCGGCCGCACGTGCCGCCTGGCGACGGTCGTCGATGGCGTGATACAGGCCGATCACGCCCAGATACAAGAACAGCAGAATCAGTTCGGTGGTCAGGCGCGGGTCCCAGTCCCACCAGGCGCCCCACATCGGCTTGCCCCAGATGCTGCCGGTGAGCAACGTGATCACGGTGAATGCCGCGCCGATCGGTGCGCATGCCATCGCCAGGATCTCGCACACCTTGATGCGCCAGATCAGCGCGATCGCCGCATACACCGCCATCAGCCCGAACACGAACAAGCTCATCCACGCGCTCGGCACATGGATGTAGAGAATGCGGAAGCTATCGCCTTGCTGGTAGTCGGCCGGCACCGCAAACAGCGCCTGCCACATGCCTGCGCCCAGCAGCAATGCCGCCAGCGCGTAGCACCACGGCGCCCAGCGCGCGGTAAATCGGTCGAAGATCGGAGGTGAGGCGACTTGGTGGAACCAGCGGACGACGACGTTCATGCGATGGCGATGGCTCTTGGCGTGGCGATGGCTTTTTGCATGGAGACAGCTCTCGGTACGACACCGCCGAACGACTTACGGTGTCCCATCAATGGCGCATCTGCAACATCGATCAGCTGAGCGAAATCCGGATCGCCGCCGCTGCCGCCAACGGTGCCAGCACAATGCCGATCACCAATCCGGCGCCCAACAACAACAACGCACCCACCGCATCCTGTCCTTGCCCGCTGGCCGCAACGCTACCTGCGCCGAACACCAGCACCGGCACATACAGCGGCAACGCCAGCAACGCCACGAGAATACCAGAGCGTTTCATCGTCACCGTCAGTGCCGCAACCACTGCGCCGAGCAGACTCAATAACGGTGTACCCAATGCCAACGATGCCAGCAGCACCGGCAATTGGTCATGTGGCAGGTGCAGCAATTCGCCCAGCAACGGCGTCACTGCGATCAGCGGCAAGGCGCTGGTCGCCCAATGCAGCAGCACGCGCACGGCGATCAACCACGCCAGCGGCACCGGTGCCAGCAACCATTGCTCCATCGAGCCGTCTTCCACGTCGCTGCGGAACAGCGCGTCCAGCGACAGCAGGCCGGCCAGCAGCACCGACAGCCACAGCACCGCCGGCGCCGCCTGCGCCAGCAGGTCCGGGCGGCCACCCAGGCCCAGCGCAAACAACACCACGATCAGCAGCGCGAACAAGGCCGGCTGCAGCGCGTCGCTGCGACGGCGCCACAGCAGTTGCAGATCGCGACGCAGCAGCGCGCGCGCGGCCTGCAGCAACGACGGTTGTGGCGACGGCGTGCTCATGCTGCGGCCTCCAGGGTGAGCATGCGGGTGCGCACCGGCGGGGCCGCGTAGGCGCCATGCGTGGTGACCAGCGCCGCGCCGCCACCGCGCAGATGCGCGGAGATCATCCGGTTGACCAAGGTGATGCCGTCCAGATCGAGGTTGGCGTAGGGCTCGTCCAGCAGCCACAACGGCGCAGGCGACAACCATAGCCGCGCCAGTGCCAGCCGTTTGCGTTGCCCGGCCGACAACTGCCGCACCAGGGCATCTTCGTAGCCGGCCAGGCCCACGATGGCCAACGCGCTGCCGGGCATCTGCTTGGCCCGCCGGCCATGCAGGCCACACAGAAAGTGCAGGTTTTCCAGGGTGCTCAGATCGGCCTTCAGGCCGGGCAAGTGCCCCAGGTAGGCCATGAAGCGACTGCGGTCGCTGCGCCGGGCGGTCTTGCCGTCGATCTGGATTTCGCCGTGCTCCACGTGCAGCAGGCCGGCCAGCACCCGCAGCAAGGTGGTCTTGCCGGCGCCGTTGTCGCCCTGCACCAGCAGGGCTTCGCCGGCATCGACATGGAAATCCAGCGGGCCGAAGACCGGCTCCTCATTGCGGCTGAAGGCCAGCGCGCGCGCCGCCAGCAGCGGGGGCGCAGTGTGCAGCGGTTCGATCATCGGCGCAGCGGGCTCCCGTCGCAGGACGGCATGGGGAAGGGCGGGACAGGGCGCGCATTGTAGCGACGATGGCCGCGGCACGGGCGCACCGCAGCGGCGCGATGTGTCCGGGAACGCTGTTTTGCGGTGAGCCTGGCGCAACCGCACGGCCGCTTTGCGTACACTCGCGGTCCCCCGTTTCTTGTTCCGGACAGGCACGATGCCCCTCACGACCAAGCTGCCCAAGGTGGGCACCACCATCTTCACGGTCATGTCGCAGCTGGCGGCCGAACACGGCGCGGTCAACCTGGGACAGGGCTTTCCCGATTTCCCGGTGCCGCAGCGCCTGGTCGATGAGCTGGAAGCGGCCATGCGCGCCGGCCACAACCAGTACCCGCCGATGACCGGTGTTGCGTCGCTGCGGCAGGCCATCGCCGGCAAGGCCGAGCGCTGCTATGGCGCACAGGTCGACGCCGACACCGAAATCACCGTTACCAGCGGCGCCACCGAAGCGATCTTCAATGCCATTCACGCCGTGGTACGGGCCGGCGAAGAAGTCATCGTGCTGGACCCGGCCTACGACTGCTATGAGCCGGCGATCGATCTGGCTGGCGCGCGCGCGGTGCATGTAGCGCTGCACCCGCAGACCTTTGCGGTCGATTGGCAGGCGCTGCGCGCGGCGATCACGCCGAAGACGCGACTGCTGATGATCAACTCGCCGCACAACCCGTCCGGCGCGATGCTCTCGGCCGAGGACATGCAGACGCTGACCGAACTGCTGCGCGGCACCGAGATTTTTCTGCTCTCGGACGAGGTCTATGAGCACATCGTGTTCGACGGCCGCCGCCACGAATCGGTGCTGCGCTGGCCGGAACTGCGCGAGCGCGCGTTCGTGATTTCCAGTTTCGGCAAGACCTACCACTGCACCGGCTGGAAGATCGGCTATGCCATCGCACCGCCGGCGCTCACCGCCGAATTCCGCAAGGTGCATCAGTACAACACCTTCACCAGCTTCGGCCCGGCGCAGCACGCGTTCGCCGCGATGATCCGCGACGAGCCCGAGCACGACGAGCAGCTTGGCGCGTTCTATCAAGCCAAGCGCGACCGCTTCCGCGAACAGCTGCTGACCACGCGCCTGATACCGCTGCCGGTGCCTGGCGGCTATTTCCAGCTGGTGGACTATTCGGCCATCAGCGATCTGCCCGATACCGAATTCGTGAAGTGGCTGACGATCGAAAAGGGCGTGGCCGCGATTCCGCTCTCGCCGTTCTACGAACAGGCACCAGCCGGTCAGCGACTGGCACGGCTGTGCTTTGCCAAGAACGACGCGACATTGGATGCGGCGATCGAACGCTTGCAGAAGCTCTGAGGGCCGGGAATCGGGAATCGGGATTGGGGAATCGGTAAGAGCGTTACTGGAATCCTTCTCGATTCCTGCCGGCCCGGAACAGGGAATCGTGAGCGCGTTGCTGGTGTCCTTCTCGCCCCTTTGACGTTGTCACCCACATAGCGCACAGACACCACCACACCCGCTCTACCCATTCTCGATTCCCGACTCCCCATTCCCGAGCCTCCTATGCACGACCTGCGCATCTCCCTGATCCAAGGCGATACCCGTTGGCATGATCCGGCCGGCAATCGCGATTATTACGCTGCGTTGCTGCAGCCGTTGGCCGGGCAGACCGATCTGGTGATCCTGCCGGAGACCTTCACCAGCGGGTTCTCCAACGAGGCCATCGACAAGGCCGAAGGCATGGATGGGCCGACCGTGGAGTGGGTGCGTGCTCAGTCGGCGCGGCTGGGTGCTGCGGTCACCGGGAGCGTGCAATTACGCACGCCCGAAGGCGTGTTCAACCGCCTGCTGTGGGCCACACCGGACGGGGCGCTGCAGTATTACGACAAGCGTCATCTGTTCCGCTTCGGCAACGAGCACCTGCGTTATGCGGCCGGGCGCGATCGCCTGTGCGTGGACTGGAAGGGTTGGCGGATCAATCCGCAGGTGTGCTACGACCTGCGCTTTCCGGTGTTCTGCCGCAACCGCTTCGATGTCGAGCGGCCGGGCCAGCTGGATTTCGATCTGCAATTGTTCGTCGCCAACTGGCCGTCTGCGCGCGCGTATGCATGGAAGACGCTGCTGCGCGCACGCGCGATCGAAAACCTGTGCTTTGTGGCAGCGGTCAACCGCGTCGGTGTGGATGGCAATCAGCTGCATTACGCCGGCGACAGCGCAGTGATCGATTTTCTCGGCCAGCCGCAGGTGGAAATCCGCGAGCAGCCGCAGGTGGTCACCACCACCCTCAGTGCCGCGGCACTCGCCGAGCACCGCGCCCGCTTCCCGGCAATGCTGGATGCGGATACGTTTGTGATCAGGGATTAGAGATTAGGGATTGATGCAAGCAGCCAAGGCACAGCCGTCCGCTCGCCTGCCGTTGCCAATCCCCAATCCCGACTCCCCAATCCCGGCTACTCAGCCAGCCGGATTTCGTAAAGCTGCGGCCAACGCTTGCCGGTGACGAATAGCCGATCGTGCTCGGCGTCGTAGGCGATGCCGTTGAGCACATCGTTGCTGGGGTCGGTCAAGGTGTCGGCATCGGGAACCAGCGCCTTCAAGTCGATCCAGCCGATCACCTTGCCGCTGGCCGGGTCGATCCGTGCGATGCGGGTGGTGAGCCAGACATTGGCCCACAACTCGCCCTTGACCCATTCCAGTTCGTTGAGATTGTCCAACGGCTTGCCACCGGCGGTGACCTTGATGGTGCCGGTCTGCTGCAGCGTTTGCGGGTCCAGCCGGCGGATGCGGGCAGTGCCATCGCTCATGTACAGGCTGCGGTTGTCGCTGGTCAGCGCCCAGCCTTCGCCGGCGTACGCGAAGTGCGAGCGCGGTGTCAGCGTGGCCAGGTCGTAGACGAAGCCCCGCTGGTTACGCCAGGTCAACTGAATCAGCCGGTCGCCCCAGGCCACGATGCCTTCGCCGTAGTAGGGCGAAGGCGTATCGGCCTGCTGCAGCACGCGGCCGGTTTCCAGCTCGACCTTGCGCACGCTGGAGTGGCCCAGCTCGCCGGTGCTCTCGTACAGATGCCCGTCGAGATAGAACAGGCCTTCGGTAAAGGCGGCGGTGTCGTGCGGATAACGATTGACGACGGTATAGCCCCGGGTCGGAATCGTCTCGCCGCAATGCGCGAGCGACGGCAGCAACAGGGCGGCGAAGAGCAGTCTGTGGGCGATGCGTGACATGCGCGGATGATCCCACGGCGCGGCCGCTTCTGCAGCGCCATCCCTTGCGAGGCCCCGAGATAATGATTCGCTGAACGCGCGTTGGAGAGGTGCCGCCACCTTGTCGCGGCTGCCACATCGGCGCTGCTAGTCTCCGGCCACGTCCACCACCGGCAACGCACACATGATCAAGTCACTGTCTCTTTTTGCACTGCTTGGCGCGGCAACGCTGGCGCCGCAGGCACAAGCCGCCGGCAACATCGATTGCCAGCTGAAGTTCAACCTGTCCGGTTGGTCGGTGTTCTACAAGACCGCCAGCGGTACCGGCACCATTACCTGCGATAACGGGGCGGTCATTCCGGTCAAGATTTCCAGCAAGGGCGGCGGTCTGACGGTTGGCAAGTCCAAGATCACCGGTGGCCGCGGCTCGTTCTCCGGTGCCTACAGTCTGAATGACCTGTTCGGCACCTATGCCTCTGCCGAAGCGCATGCGGGCGTGGTCAAGTCCAGCACCGCGCAGGTGGTCACCAAGGGCGATATCTCGCTCGCGCTCGCCGGTACTGGCGAAGGCGTCGACCTGGGCGTTGCGGTCGGCAACTTCGTGATCGAACGCCGCAAGTAATACGCGGGAGTTCTGGCAGCAGGTAGCGACGCGGCATGCGGTTTACTTCGTCGCGTTGCAGCCGATGTCAGCTGCGGGCAGCGGTTGGCGAATGAGATCGACCAGGTCGCACCGACCCATCGATCGAAGCGGCAATCACGTCGACCTCAATAAAAAAACGGCCCCTCGCGGGGCCGTTTTTTTAGTGCATGCAGCGTGGATCAGCGGCCGCGATTGCCGCCGCCAGGTGGACGACGGTTGCCGCCACCGGGCGGACGACCGCCCGGGCCACGCGGTGCGCCACCGGGACCACCCGGTCCGCGCGCGCCGCCACCCGGACCGCCGGGGCCGCGATTGCCGGCCGCAGGTCCGCGGTTACCGCCCGGGCCCGCCGGACGGCCGCCGCTCGGGCGGCTGGCAGGACGCGCGGCGCCATACGGGCTGGAACCCGGATTGGCATGATCGGACGGGAAGCTCGGCGCATTGCCCGGGTGACCATAGGGATGCTTGCGCTGCCCCTGGCCTTGACCCTGCGATTGACCTTGTCCACCGCCGCCAGCAGCGCCACGGCCCTGACCCTGACCGCCGGCACCAGGACGCGCGCCGCCCGGACCCTTCTTGGCGTAGGGGCGGGCCTGGCCGGTGCCAGGACCGCTGGGGCCGGCGTTGCGGTGGCCGCTCGGGCCGGTGCTCACGCCATCGGGCACATACCAGCTACGGAACGCGGCCGGGTTGCCATCCGGCAGTGCGCGGTCGCCCTTGCCGGGTGCGCGCGGCTTGAACGGGCGCTGCTGCGACTGCCGCGCGGCTGCTTCACCACTGACGGTGAGACCACCCTTGAAACCGCCCGGCTTGCCGCGACCACGGCCGCCGCGATCGTCACGCGGGTTGTCGAAGCGACGCAGCTCGCGGCCTTCATCGGCGCCGGAGGTCTGCCCATTGACGTAGGCATTGCTGCGGCCATCGCGCGAGACGTGCACGGTCGACTTGGCAGCGCGACGCTGGCCGATCACTGGCTGCAGGGTCAGTGCCGACGGCGCGCCTTCTTCCAGCTTGAGTTCGGCGCGCAGGGCGTCGACCTTTTCCTGCACCACTTCCACCGACTGCCCACGCAGCAGTTCGCGCGGCAGCGAGATCTTGCCGTAGCGGCTGCGCTTGAGGCGACTGACCTGGCAGCCCTGCGATTCCCACAGACGGCGCACTTCACGGTTGCGGCCTTCCTTGACCACCACGCGGAACCAGTCGTGCGAATCGGTGCCGCCGATACGGTCGATCTCGTCGAACTTGGCGCCGCCGTCTTCCAGCAGCACACCGCGCGACAGGCGCTCGATGATGGCGTCGGAGACGTTTTCTTCGCCTTCCGGAGCACGCACGCGGACCACGTATTCGCGTTCGACCTCGTAGGAGGGGTGCATCATCGCGTTGGCCAACTCACCGTCGGTGGTCAGCAGCAGCAGGCCGGTGGTGTTGATGTCCAGGCGGCCGATGGCGATCCAGCGCGAGCCCTTCAATGCCGGCAGCGACTCGAATACGGTCGGGCGGCCTTCGGGATCTTCGCGCGTGGTCACTTCGCCTTCGGGCTTGTTATAGATCAGCACGCGCGAGGGCTCGGTCAGCGCGCTGGCCACGAAGCTGCGGCCGTCCAGCTCGATCTTGTCGCCGCTGCGCACCGACATGCCGGTCTGCGCGACGGCGCCATTGACCTTGATCAGGCCATCGGCAATGCGCTGCTCAAGCGCGCGGCGCGAGCCCAGGCCGGCCTGGGCCAGCACCTTGTGCAGGCGCTCTTCCAGCTTCGGCGCTTCGGGCGCGCTGTCGCGCTTGAGGGAAAGCTTGTTCAACGACAGCTTGCGGGGGGTGTCACTCATGTGTCTGGCTCCGGCCGACGCGTTGTGGGTCGGCCTCTGGGTCGGAATCGGCTTCGTCAACAGCCACGGTCGTCGTCGCGACGGCGTTGTCTTCGTCTTCGTTCACTGCATCCGCGCGCGTGCCCGGCGCGGTGTCGGGGTCGCCCTCGCGGGCGCTGTCTGGGTCTGGCGTGTGTTGCGTGTGCTGCGCCGAGGAGGCCTCGGGGTGGTGCGGTGTGTCGTCGCTCGGCGCGTCGGCGCTGTCGTCTGCCGTGCCGGCGTCGGCTGCTTCTGTATCGGCGTCGTCGTCGGCGCTGGATGCCTGGTCGTCATCGGTGCTGTCGCTGCCGACATCGCCATCAACATCGGTGCCGGCATCGATGTCGTTATCTATTTCAATCGAACGATGCGAATCCGCTGCAACGTCCGAGTCGCTTTCGCTGTCGGTCGGTGCACTACCGCTTGCGTCAACGGCGGTTTCGGCATCCGCATCGGACGCAGCGGCAAGCGCCGTCTCCGTCTCCGACGCATCCGATGCATGCTCAGCGGCATCGGCATCGGCGTTGCCACCATCCGCGTCGGACGCCCCTGCATCGGCCTGGCCTTGCGCCGCATCCATCGCTGCCGAGGCCGGCACCACGCCATCCAGCTGACCATCGCGGTCCAGCGGCAGCTGCGGTTCCAGTTCGGCAATGTCCTTCAACTCAGACAATGGCGGCAGCTCGTCCAATCGCTTGAGCCCGAAGTAATCCAGAAAGCCCTTGGTGGTGCCGAACAGGGCCGGCTTGCCGGGCACGTCGCGGTGGCCGACCACGCGGATCCACTCGCGTTCTTCCAGGGCCTGGATGATGTTGCTGCTGACCGCCACCCCGCGCACCTGTTCGATCTCGCCACGCGTGATCGGCTGGCGGTAGGCGATCAGCGCTAAGGTTTCCAGGGTGGCGCGGGTGTACTTGGTGCGGCGCTCGGTCCATAGACGGGCGACCCAGCCGTGCACATCGGCCTTGACCTGGAAACGGAAACCCGAGGCCACCTCGACCAGCTCCACGCCGCGCTCGGCGCAGCCCTCGCGCAGCAGTTCCAGCGCGCGCTCGACGCTGCCGGGCGGTGCCGGCTCTTCTTCCGGAAACAGGCCCTGCAGCTGCGCCAGCGTCAGCGGCTGGCTGCTTGCCAACAGGGCGGCTTCGATAATGCGGGTGATCAGCGCTTGATCCATTCGGTGATCGGCTTCAGATAGGTTCGTTGGCAGCGTCGCTGTCATCGAATTCGCTGGAGAATTGCAACGGCGCATTGGTGTTGCCCAACGCCAGCGACTTCACGTAGATCGGCGCCAGCGGCGCCTCCTGCACGATGTCCAGCAACTGCTCCTTGGCCAATTCGAGCAGCGCCAGGAAGGTGACCAGCACGCCGAGCTTGCCTTCTTCGGCAGTGAACAGCGATTCGAAGCGGTAGAACTTGCCGTCGTCCAGGCGGCTCAGCACATCGCCCATGCGCTGGCGCACACTCAGCGCCTCGCGCTTGATCGCATGGCCGGTGAACAGCTCGGCGCGCTTGAGCACGTCGTACAGCGCCATCAGCATTTCTTTCAGCTCCACCGGCGGCGGCAGCTTGACCGCTGCACGCTCGGGCAGATGCGCCTGCACCGGCGCGCTGTCACGGCCCATGCGGGGCAGGGTGTCCAGGTCTTCGGCGGCCTGCTTGAAGCGCTCGTATTCCTGCAGACGGCGCACCAGCTCTGCGCGCGGGTCGTCCTCTTCGCCTTCCTGGCTGGGTGGGCGCGGCAACAGCATGCGCGACTTGATCTCGGCCAGAATCGCGGCCATCACCAGATATTCGGCCGCCAGTTCGAAACGCAGTTCCTGCATCACGTTGATGTAGTCCACGTATTGCCGGGTGATCTCGGCGACCGGGATATCCAGGATGTCCAGGTTCTGACGGCGGATCAGGTAAAGCAACAAATCCAGCGGACCTTCGAACGCATCCAGAATCACTTCCAGCGCATCCGGCGGGATATATAGATCCTGCGGGATCTGCAGTACCGGTTGCCCATGCACGACCGCCAGCGGCATTTCCTGCTGCTGTGGGTGAGCGCTTGCGGCTGGCGGAGTCGCGGCGTGCGCGAGTTCGGAATTCATCAGGTCGACATCGGGTCTTACGGTCGCCGGCCGCGGTCTGAGCCGCGCCTGCAGGGCTTTGCCTTGAGTTATTGCGATCAATGTCGTGCCTGTTTCGGCACGATCCCACAAATTCACATACGCCGATCCACATACCATCAGGCGCCGCGTGGCATGCGGCGACGGAACAGCGAGGAGGTCGTCTACGCGAGCCGGCGGTGGGCAGCGAATCGGTCGTCGAATGAGGCGTGGGGCCTGGGCCGACGGGCCGCTGCGTCCGGTTGCGTGTGCAGTAAGCGTCAAGGGTAATGCGTGCGCGGGGGCGGTGTCCAGCGCTGACGCGGCTAGAATCCCTGCGACGATCTTCAAGTTCTGGGTGAGGTGGCATGTGTGGTACGTAATCGAAGGGTATGACGGGGTCGACGCACTGGCCGCGCGGCAGCAGGCGCGACCGGCGCATCTGGCGCGTCTGCAGGCGCTGGCTGCGGCGGGGCGGTTGCTGGTAGCGGGCCCGTGCCCGGCCATCGATGCGGAAGATCCGGGCCCGGCCGGTTTCAGCGGCAGCGTGGTGATCGCCGAGTTCGATGCGTTGGAAGACGCGCGCGCCTGGGCCGATGCCGATCCCTATGTGGCTGCGGGCGTCTACGTGCGCACCGAGGTCCGGCCGTTCCGCCGGGTGCTGCCATGAGTACTGCCATGAGCCGGGTCGAGCGGATTCGCCAGGCGCTGCAATCGGCGTTGGCACCCACCGAGCTGGAGGTGGTGGACGACAGCCACCGGCATGCCGGCCACGCTGGCGCGCGCGATGGGCGCGGACATTTCAATGTGCGTGTGGTCAGCGCGGTGTTCGCCGGCAAGCCGCCACTGGCCCGTCACCGTGCGGTCTACGCGGCGGTGGGAGAGATGATGCAGACCGACATCCATGCCTTGTCGATCGAGGCGATCGCGCCGGGCGAGGCGGGGTAAAGCGAACCCGCAGGACCAAACCACCGGCGCAGGAGCGCACCCGGGTGCGACGGGCGTTATCGACAATGCCCGTCGCGCCCTGGTGCGCTCCTACGTCGGTAGGGCCTGCGTGCCCACCGATGCAGCAACCCAACCAGCCCAAACGTGATCGACGTTCTGCTTCGTTTGTGGACACGTGGGTGCCGATTTGTTGCGTCGCAGCACATTTATTCACACCTCCATCACTTGCAGGCGCTTGATCTGTAAGCGTTTTCACAGGTGTGAAGATAGGGGTTTACGCCCGCTTATGAAAACGCTTACAGTCCGCGCCAGTTTTGGGAAGTCGGTCGCGGAGGGCGACACGAATGGCCAAGGGTGCGGTCACCATCAAAGATGTCGCTCGGGAAGCACAGGTCTCTGTCGCTACCGTGTCGCGTGCGCTCAATGGGCACGACAACGTTGCCGGGCCGGTGCGCCGGCAGGTCATGGAAGTGGCCGAGCGGCTGCGTTACAGCCCGCATGCAGCAGCCCGCAGCCTGAGTAGCCGGCGGTCCCAGACCCTGGGCGTGGTGCTGCCCGACCTGTATGGCGAATTCTTTTCCGAGTTGATCCGCGGCATCGATGGCGCGGCGCGCGCTGCCGGCCAGCACTTGCTGGTGTCCAGCTATCACGGCGACCCGGAAGCCCAGGGCAGGGCGCTGCGGTCGATGCGTGGACGCGTCGATGGCTTGCTGGTGCTCTCTCCCTACGCCGAGCAGCCGGGCTTTCTCACCGATAACCTGCCGCAGTCGCTGCCGACGGTGCTGATCAATGCGCATCTGCCCGGCGCTGGTTACCCGGTGCTGAGCATCGATGACCATGCCGGCGCCATGGCCATGACCGAGCATCTGCTACATGCCGGCCACCGGCGCATCGCCTTCATCGGCGGGCCGGCGCTCAATTTCGATGCGCGCGAACGCCTGCGCGGTTTCCGCGACGCGATTGCCGGGTTCGGCGACCAGGCACAGGGAATCGAATATGCCGGCGACTTCGATGAAGCCTCCGGCCATCGCGCCGGGCTGGCGATGCTGGCCGCCGGCACCTTGCCCGATGCGGTATTTGCCGCCAACGACATGACCGCGCTCGGTTGCCTGTACGCGTTTGCGCAGGCCGATGTGTCGGTACCCGGCGATGTGGCATTGGCCGGGTTCGACGACATCCCGCTGGCACGCTTCGTCCATCCGGCGCTGACCACGATGCGGGTCAGCATCGCGCGCCTGGGCGAGCAGGCGATGACCCGATTGATGCGGCTGGTGGAACTGCCCGGCCATGACGACGGTATCCGCCAACTGCTCACGCCCGAGCTGGTGATACGCGCTTCCTGCGGTGCCGGCGAGCCCGGCCCCTGACTTTCGCGGACGTTCTGTCCGCTCCCGCTGCTCCCCCGCAGCGGTCGTTCCTGCTGGTTTGCAACACCACAACAACAATTTGTACCGATCCCTGGAGGGACCAATGCGCCACCACCACCCCCATTCCGCACGCCCGGCGCGCAAGCTGCTCAGCTGTGCCCTGGCCAGCTGCCTGCTCCTGGGCGCCGCGCCTGCATTTGCGCAGAGCACTGCCGCGACCATCCGCGGCCAGGTCACCGTCGACTCGGCGCCTGCGGCGCAGGCCCAGGTAACCGCGACCAATCTCGCAACCGGCCTGACCCGTAGCGTGCAGGTCAACAATGGCGGTTACTCGGTCGGTGGTCTGCCGCCGGGCTCGTACCGCATCGACGTCACCGCCAATGGCCAGACCAGCTCGCAGAACGTGACCGTGCAGGTCGGCCAGACGGCCACCTTGAACCTGGGCGTTGGCGGCGAGCAGGCCACGGCCGAAGGTGGTAACGCCACCACGCTGGACGCAGTGCAGGTCAAGGCACCGCCGGTGCTAGTGGAGACGCGCACCTCCGAAAACGCCACCTACATTTCCAACGTCCAGATCCAGAACCTGCCGCGTGCCACGCGCAACTTCCTGGAACTGGCCGATACCGTGCCGAACGTGCAGTTCACCCGCGACGCCAACGGCACCACCAAGGTGCGCTCGGGCGCCACCTCGGCCGAAGGCACCAACGTTTACATCGACGGCGTGAGCCAGAAGAACTACGTGCTGACCGGTGGCGTCAGCGGCCAGGATTCCAGCCGCGGTAACCCGTTCCCGCAGTCGGCGATCGGCGAATACAAGGTCATCACCTCCAACTACAAGGCCGAGTTCGATCAGGTCAGCGGCGCGGCCATCGTGGCTTCGTCCAAGTCCGGCACCAACGATTTCCACGGCAGCTTCTTCTGGGACACCAGCAATGACGGCTGGCGTGAAGAAAGCCCGCTGGAGAAGAAGGCCGGCGTGCGCGACGACTTTGAGGAGACCCAGTACGGCGCCACCTTCAGCGGCCCGATCCTCAAGGACAAGGCGCATTTCTTCATCGCCTATGAAGCCAAGGAATACACCACTCCCAACGTGGTGATCCCCGGCTCGATCTATTCCGACCGTATCGATCAGTTGCCGGCGCAGCTGCAGCCGCTGGTGGCCACCTACAGCACCCCGTTCAAGGAAGACCTGTACTTCGGCAAGATCGACTGGACCATCGGCGACAACAACCTGTTCGAGCTGACCGGCAAGTACCGCAAGGAAGACGAGCTCAACGATGTCGGCCGCACCTCGACCTACGAGCACGGCAGCATCAATGGCCAGGAAGAAAAGCGCGCTAATCTGCGCTGGCAGTACAGCGGCGCCAACTTCCTCAACGAAGCCAATCTGAGCTACGAGAGCGCGTTCTGGAACCAGGCGCCGCTCAACAATGGCAGCGGCTACGTGCTGAGTTATGCGCCGGTACGCGGCATCGAAGACGAAGTGCTGTCAGCCGGTGCCGGCGGTAGCTTCCAGCGCAAAGGCCAGAAAGGCTGGACCTTCCAGGACGATCTGACCTTGAACAGCCTGGAATGGCATGGCGCGCACACCGTCAAGATGGGCGTGAAGTTCAAGAGCATCGATCTGGATTCGACCCAGTTCAACCCGGCCAATCCGCAGTACTACTACAACATCCTCACCGATGTCGAAACGCCATACCGCGTGCGCTTCGGCGCGCCGTTGACCGAAGGTGGCGGCTCGGTGGTGTCCAAGAACAAGCAGTACGGCATCTACCTGCAGGACGACTGGGAGGTCAACGAGCACTGGACCCTCAACCTGGGCGTGCGCTACGACTACGAAGAAACCCCGGCATTCCTGGACTTCGTCACGCCGTCCGATGTGGTCGGCGCGTTGCAGAACTGGCCGAACCTGCAGAACGCCAACTACAACATCAACAACTTCATCAGCACCGGCAACAACCGCAAGGCGTTCAAGAATGCCTGGCAGCCGCGTCTGGGTGCCTCCTACGACCTGTTCGGCGACCAGGCCCACGTGATCTACGGCGGTGCCGGCCGTGCCTACGACCGCAACATCTTCGATTACCTGGCACTGGAGCAGCTCAACAACTCCTTCAAGTCGTACAGCTACTACTTCACCAGCGCCAACAACCCGGCCTGCCTGGGCGACCCGTGCACGGCATGGAATCCGTCCTTTGCGACCCAGGAAGGGCTCGATGCACTGGCGGCGACCAGCGCTGGCGGCGGTGGGCGTGAAATCTATCTGATCGACAACAACATCAAGACCCCGTACTCCGACCAATTCAGCATCGGCATGCGCAACATGGTGCCGCTATGGGGCCAGGACTGGTTCACCGATGTGACCCTGAGCCGCATCGAGAGCCACGACGGCTTTGCGTTCGTGCGCGGCAACCGTCTGCCTGATGGGTCGTTCTTCCAGCCGGGCACCACCTCGGGCGCGCCCACCGACGGACCGGATGGCTATAGCGCCATCGTGCTGGGCACCAATGGTGTGGAAACCCGCAACAACCAGCTCGCGTTGCAGATCGAAAAGCCCTTCGACGAAGAATCCGGTTGGGGCCTGACGGTGGCCTACACCTATTCCGACGCCAAGGAAAACCGTCAGTTCGGCGAGCACTATGCGCTGGACCGCGAGCGCGTCGAAGACTATGGCTGGCGTGAAGCCGGCGGTATCGCGAAGAACCGCCTGGTGGTCACCGGCATCTACGAGCTGCCCTATGAGGTCAAGCTGTCCGGCAAGCTGTCGCTGGCCAGCCAGACCGCGCGCTACGGCCAGAATTGCCTTGCCGGCAACGACCAGTGCGACATCATCCAGTTCAAGCCGGATGGCACGTTGGGCTACAAGGAGTTCAGCATTGCCGCCAACAAAGAGTGGGATACCGGTGCAGGTGTCAAATTCAACGTGCGTGCGGATATCCTCAACGTGTTCAATTGGGTGAACTACGCCAACTTTAACGGCGATACCGGGACACTGTCGGACTTGAATACGGCTTACGGCACACCGACCGGTGTGCTGGCGTCGCCGATGCGTACCTTCCGTCTGGCCTTCGGCCTGAACTGGTGAGGTGCTCGACCGCCCTGGCATGAGGCCAGGGCGGTCGAACTCGGCGCTTGGATAGGGTAGGTTGGCGTGCGAGATGTAATCGATTACACAAGTGGGGGGCGGATGGACAGGGGCAACACGTCGCGTTGGTTGACGATTCCACTCTTGCTGGGCGCGCTGGTGCTGGCGTCCTGCAAACAGGCCGAGGAGCCGAAGGTGGCCGAACAGAAGGCACCGGTGAAAGTGATATTGATCGAGGCACAGTTGCCTCCCAAGCCGGTCAAGCCACCGCTGCCGCCGCTGTTTTCGGACATCGAACGCCGCACCTTCCAGTTTTTCTGGGATACCACCAATGAACTCAACGGATTGGCACCGGACCGGTTTCCGTCGCGTCCGTTCGCCAGCATCGCCTCGGTCGGGTTTGCGCTGACCGCGTATCCGATCGGCATCGAGAACGGCTGGGTCAGCCGCAATCAGGCGATCGATCGCACCCTGACCACACTGAAATTCTTCCGCGATGCGCCGATGGGGCCGCAGCGGACCGGTAGGGCCGGCTACAAGGGCTTCTACTATCACTTTCTGGATATGCAGCAGGGCAACCGTTACGACAGCTGGGTCGAGCTGTCGAGCGTGGACACCGCGTTGCTGATGATGGGCGTGTTGTTTACCCAGTCGTATTACGACGGCGACGACCCGCGCGAGAAAGAAATCCGCCAGATCGCCGACACGTTGTACAAGCGCGTGGACTGGCGCTGGCTGCAGCAGCGTGCGCCGCTGATCTCCATGGGATGGTTCCCGGAGAGCGGCTTCATCGATCACGACTGGATGGGCTACAACGAGGCGATGATGCTGTACATCCTCGCGCTCGGCTCGCCCACCCACGGCGTCGATCCGGAGGCGTGGACCAGCTGGACACGCACCTACAACAACGACTGGGGCGTCTACCAGGGCCAGGAATACCTGTCCTTCGGCCCGCTGTTCGGCCACCAATACAGCCATGTCTGGATCGACTTCCGCGATATCCAGGACCAGTACATGCGCGAACGCGGCATCGACTATTTCCTCAATAGTCGCCGTGCCACCCTGGCGCAGCGCGACTACGCCATCGACAACCCGATGAAGTGGAAGGACTACGGCGAAAACGTCTGGGGCCTGACCGCCGGCGACGGCCCGCAGAACACCAGCCAGGAATACCGCGGCGAGCAGCGCCAGTTCCGCCACTACTCCTCGCGCGGCGCCGGCCTGCGCGAGAACTTCGACGACGGCACCATCGCACCAACTGCGGCCATCTCCTCGATCGTATTCGCCCCGGAAGTGGTGATCCCGGCTACCGAAGAGATGCACAAGCGCTACGGCGACTTCCTGTATTCCAGCTATGGTTTTCTGGATTCGTTCAACCCCAGCTTCAACTACGACATCCCGCTCAAGACCGGGCGCATGGTGCCGGACCGCGGCTGGGTGGCCAGCGATTACATCGCCATCGATCAGGGCCCGATCCTGGCGATGATCTCCAACTACCAGAACGAATTCGTCTGGACGGTGATGAAAAAGAACGCCTACATCCGCGCCGGTCTGGAACGCGCCGGATTCACCGGTGGCTGGCTCACGCCCGAGGGTGAGCCACAGCCGCTGCCGCAGAAGGACGAGCAAAAGGCCGCTGCACGCTCGCTGGGCATGGCCGAGTCGCGTGCCGCTGCCGCCCAGGCCCAGCAAGACCCCTCGCAACGCCAAAAACCCGAGTAATCCGTGCGCCTTTTGAAACTGTTGATGTTGGCCGCCGCCCTGTGTGCAGGTGCGGCGGGATGCAACCGCTCCGATCCCGCCAAGACCACCGTGCGCTTCTGGGCCATGGGCAAGGAGGCCGAAGTGGTGGCCGAGCTGGTGGCCGACTTCGAGAAGCAGAACCCGGACATCCAGGTCGATGTGCAGAACATCCCGATGACCGCGGCGCACGAAAAACTGCTCACCGCCTTCGCCGCCGACGGCTTGCCGGACGTGTGCCAGCTCGGCAACACCTGGCTGCCGGAATTTGCGTTGCTGGACACGCTGGAACCGATGCAGCCCTACGTGGCGCGCTCGACGATCGTCGACCCGGCGGACTACTTCCCCGGCGTGTGGGACACCAACGTGGTCGATGGCACCTTGTACGGGGTGCCGTGGTATGTGGACACGCGGCTGCTGTTCTACCGCAAGGATCTGCTGCGCGAGGCCGGCTACAGCGAAATGCCCAAGACCTGGGCCGAGATGGAACAGGTGATGGCCGCGATCAAGCGCAAGGTCGGCCCGGACCGTTACGCCATCCTGATGCCGCTCAACGAGTTCGAGCAGCAGCTCTCGTTCGCGCTGCAGCAGGACGACCGTCTGCTACGCGACCACGACAATTACGGCAACTTTCGCGGCGAAGGGTTCCGCAAGGCGCTGGCGTTCTACGACGGCATGTACCAGAAAGGCTGGGCGCCGAAGGTGTCGGAAACCCAGGTCTCCAACGTCTGGTACGAATTCTTCAACGGTTACTACGCGTTCTATCTGTCCGGGCCCTGGAACGTGCGCGAGTTCAAGCTGCGCCAGCCGCCGGGCATGGAAGGCAAGTGGGGCACCGCCGCGTTACCCGGCCCGAATGGCTTGGGCGCCGGTATCGCCGGCGGTTCCAGCCTGGTGATCTTCAAATCGTCCCAGCACAAGGACGCGGCCTGGAAGCTGATCGAATACCTGTCCCAGCCCACGGTGCAGGCGCGCTTCCACGCCATCATCGGCGACCTGCCGCCGCGGCGCAGCACCTGGAAACTGCCGTCACTGGCCAACGACGAACTGGCGCATGCCTTCGGCGACCAGCTGGAACGGGTCAAGGCCACGCCCAAGGTGCTGGAGTGGGAGCGCATCGTGCAGGAAATGCGCCTGGTCACCGAGCGCGTGGTGCGTGGTGGTCAATCGCACGAAGCGGCCGTGCAGGAACTGGATAAACGCGTGGACGACATCCTGGCCAAGCGCCGCTGGATCTTTGAACAGGAAGGCGGGCATGTTGGGCCGGCCGGCAAGTCGGGTGCGCCCGCCACCGTGCCCGCGCCGGACGCAGCAGCGGCTGCAGCCAGCGGCAAGGGAGCGGCACGATGATGAAGCGCAATTCCGTCGCCGGCTGGGTGTTCGCCGCGCCGTCGATCATGGTGCTGGGCATGTTCTTCGGCGTGCCGGTGTTCGCCGCGCTGGTGCTCAGCGTCACCGACTTCGACCTGTACGCGCTAGCTGACAGCAGCCACCTGCGCTTCGTCGGCCTGGGCAATTACATCGAGCTGCTGCAGACGCCGCTGTTCTGGAAGTCGTTGTGGAACACCACCTACTTCGTGCTGCTGGGCGTGCCGATGTCGATCGGCGTGTCGCTCGGCGCAGCGTTGCTGCTCAACGCCAAGGCCTCGCGCTTCAAGGCGGTGTTCCGCACCGCACTGTTCGCCCCGGTGGTGACCACACTGGTGGCGGTGGCGGTGATCTGGCGCTACCTGTTCCATATCAAATATGGCCTGGTGAACTTCGGGCTGAGCCATCTGGGCATCGCCCCGATCGACTGGCTGGGCGATCCGCGCTGGGCGATGCCCACCATCATGCTGTTCGCGGTGTGGAAGAACTTCGGCTACAACATGGTGATCTTCCTGGCTGGCTTGCAGGCGATTCCGCAGGACCTGTATGAGGCCGCGCGCATCGATGGCGCCTCGCGCTGGAAGCAGTTCCTGCACATCACTTTGCCGATGCTCGGCCCGGTGCTGATGGTGGTCGGAGTGATCACCATCTCCGGCTACTTCCAGCTGTTTGCCGAACCGTACGTGATGACCCGCGGCGACCCACTGCAGAGCACCGTCAGCGTGCTGTATTTCATGTTCGAAGAAGGCTTCAAATGGTGGAACCTCGGCCGCGCGTCGGCAGTGGCGTTCCTGTTGTTCCTGATCATCCTGGCGGTGACCACCGTGATGCTGCGCTTCGGCCGCAAGAGGGACCTGATATGAGTCGTGATGTCGGCGAGTCGCGCTGGAACGCCGTCCTGATCAACGGCGGCTTGCTGGTGCTGGCCTTGATCAGCCTGGCGCCGTTGCTGTGGATGCTGTCGGTGTCGTTCATGCCCACCGGCGAGGCCAGCCGGTTCCCACCGCCGATGCTGCCGTCGGCGTTCACCCTGGCCAACTACCACGAGCTGTTCGCGCGCACCGGCATGGCGCGCAACTTCGCCAACAGCCTGCTGGTGTCAGGGCTGATCACGCTGGGCTCGTTGCTGATCAACACCATGGCCGGCTATGCCTTCGCGAAGCTGCAGTTCGTCGGCCGCGAACGCATCTTCAAGATCCTGATGGCCGCGCTGGTGATTCCCGCGCAGGTGGCGATGCTGCCGCTGTTTCTGTTGATGAAGCAGCTGCATCTGGTCAACAACATCGGCGGGGTGGTGGTGCCGGCGCTGGCCACAGTGTTTGGTATTTTTCTGGTGCGCCAGTACGCGCGCAGCATTCCCGATGAGTTGATCGAAGCCGCGCGCATCGATGGCGCCAGCGAGATGCGGATCTTCTTCCAGATCGTGCTGCCGATGCTCAAGCCGGTGCTGGTCACCTTGACCATCTTCACCTTCATGGGCTCATGGAACGACTTCATGTGGCCGCTGATCGTGCTCACCGATCAGGAGCAATACACCTTGCCGGTGGCGCTGGCGGCGCTGTCGCGTGAGCACATCATGGACGTGGAACTGATGATGGCCGGCGCAGTGGTGACGGTGATTCCGGTGCTGCTATTGTTCCTGGCGCTGCAGCGTTACTACATTCAAGGTCTTCTGCTGGGGAGTGTGAAGGGGTGAAGCCGATGATCCGGGCAGTGCTTGCCATGGCTGCTGTTGCCAGTGGTGCGGGTGTGGCGCAGGCGCAGGAGCGCGTGCTCGACGGCTTCAACGACATCGGCGCCTGGCGCCTGGTAGTGTCCAACCAGGTCAGCGGTTCGCTGCGCCCGGTGGCGACGCCCTCCGGTGGGCATGCGTTGTGCCTGGATTACAACTTCAACGGCGTCTCCGGCTACGTGGGCATCCGCCGCGCGCTGCCGCTCGAATACCCCGACAACTACCGCATCGGGTTTTCGCTACGCGGCGAATCGCCGTCCAACGATCTGCAGCTCAAGCTGATCGATGCCAGCGGCGACAATGTGTGGTGGGTCAACCGGCCGGGCTTCAATTTCCCGAAGAACTGGACCACCTTCAACTACCGCAAGCGCAACATTGAAAAGGCCTGGGGTCCGGGTGCGGACAAGCAGCTGCGCAGCAGCGCGGATGTCGAGTTCACCATCTACAACAAGGTCGGTGGCAAGGGGTCGGTGTGCTTCGACCGCCTGACGCTCACCCCATTGCCGCCGGAGGACACCTCGCCGCTCAAGGCCGAGGCCATCACCGACACTGCGCCGGCGTTGGAGCAACGTCTGGCCGATGGCAAGCCCGACACCTTCTGGCTCAGCGGCGCGGTCAAGCAGCAGACCGTCACGCTGGATCTGGGCAAGGTGCGCGAATTCGGTGGCGCGGTGGTGCAGTGGGTGCCCGGCCTGCAAGCCTCGCAGTACGCGGTGCGTGCATCGGCCGATGGCCGCAGCTGGCGTGATCTGCGCACCGTCACCGCCGGTGCCGGCGGCACCGATTGGCTGGCGTTGCCCGATACCGAAGCACGCTATCTGCGTTTCGATCTGAAGGACGGCCCAAACTGGCGCTACGGCATCAAAGAGGTGCAGTTGCAGCCGCTGGCGTTTGCGGCAACGCCCAACGACTTCATCAAATCGCTGGCCGGCCAGTTGCCGCGTGGCAGTTATCCGCGCGGGTTTTCCGGCGAGCAGCCGTACTGGACCATCCTCGGTCTGGACGGCGGCACCGAGCAGGGCCTGATCGGCGAAGACGGTGCGGTGGAAGTGGGCAAGGGCGGTTTCAGCATCGAGCCGTTCGTGGTCACCGGTGGCAAGGTGCTGCACTGGTCCGACGTCAGCAGCGAGCAGAGCCTGCAGGACGATTACCTGCCGATTCCCAGCGTCGACTGGCACCACGACCTGATGAATCTGCGTGTCACCGCGTTTGTGCAGGGCACACCGGATCAGGCACAACTGGTCGCGCGCTACCAGCTGCACAACACCGGCAAGGAGGCACGTGAGTTCACCCTGGCCCTGGCGGTGCGTCCGTTCCAGGTCAACCCGCCGTCGCAGTTCCTCAACACCCTGGGCGGCGTCAGCCGGATCGAGCAACTGGCGGTGGATGGCGCGCAGGTCAGCGTCAATGGCAAGCCGCGCGTCTTCGCCGCGCAACGTCCCGATGCCAGCTTCGCCAGCGCCTTCGACAGCGGTATGGATGTCAGCCATCTCACCGCCGCCACGCCGCCTACGGTCACCCAGGTCAAGGACGAAACCGGCCTGGCGTCGGGCGTGCTGCTGTATCGCTGGAAGCTCGAACCCGGCCAGAAGCGCGAAGTGGCGCTGGTGATCCCGCAGACCGGCGCGGCGCAACTGCCCGCCGGCTTCGATGCCGACGCCGCCCAGCAGCAGGTGGCCCAGCAGTGGCGCGGCAAGCTCGATCGCGTGCGCATCAGCGTGCCGGCCGAAGGCAAGCCGGTGGTCGATACGTTGCGCACGGCGCTGGCGCACATGCTGATTTCGCGCATCGGCCCACGCCTGCAGCCGGGAACTCGCTCGTATTCGCGCAGCTGGATCCGCGATGGCGCGATGATTTCCGAAGGCCTGCTCCGGCTCGGCCGCGAAGACGTGGTGCGCGACTACGTGGATTGGTTTGCGCCGTATCAATTTGTCGACGGCATGGTGCCGTGCTGTGTGGACGACCGTGGCAGCGACCCCGTGCCCGAAAACGACAGTCACGGCGAACTGATTTACAACGTCGCCGAGTACTACCGCTACACCGGCGACAGGCCGTTCCTGGAGAAAATGTGGCCGCATGTCACCGGCGCCTTCGACTACATGGAAAAACTGCGCGCCAGCGAGCGCACCGAAGACAACTTCATGCGTAACCCGGCGTTCTACGGAATGATGCCGGTGTCGATCAGCCACGAAGGCTATTCGGCCAAACCGGTGCATTCGTACTGGGACAACTTCTGGGCGCTGCGCGGTTACAAGGACGCCACCATGCTGGCCGGCGTGCTGGACAAGCCGGAGGACGTCACTCGTTTCAGCGCTGCACGCGACGAATTCAGCGGCGACCTGATCGCTTCGCTGGGTGCGGCGGTGCGCGAGCATAAGCTCGATTTCCTGCCCGGTTCGGCCGAACTCGGCGATTTCGACGCGACCTCCACCACCATCGCGCTGACACCGGGCGGCGAGCAGCAGCGTCTGCCGCAGGAGCTGCTGACCAATACCTTCGAACGCTATTGGAAAGAGTTCTCCGATCGCCGCGACGGCAAGCGCGAGTGGAAGGACTACACCCCGTACGAATGGCGCAACGTCGCCGCGTTCGTGCGACTGGGCTGGCGCGAGCGTGCTTGGGATGCCACCGCATTCTTCTTCAAGGATCGCGCGCCGCAGCCCTGGAATCAGTGGGCCGAGGTGGTCTCGCGCACGCCGCGTACACCGTTCTTCGTCGGCGATCTGCCGCACGCCTGGGTCGCATCGGACTTCGTGCGTTCGGTGCTGGACATGTTCGCCTACACCCGCGAGTCCGATCAAAGCATCGTGATCGCCGCTGGCACGCCGACCCGCTGGTTCGAAGGCAAGGGCATCGGCATTGCCGAATTGCGCACGCCGTACGGCCGCCTCAACTACACGCTGCAGCGCACCGAAAAACAACTATCGCTACAACTGCAACCCGGCCTGTTGCTGCCGCCGGGCGGCGTGGTGTTTGTCTGGCCGTATCAGGGCGAACCCGGCAAGGCGAGCGTCAACGGCGAAACCGTGGAGTGGCAGAACGGTGAGCTGCGGATCCAGCAGATGCCGGCCACCGTGCAGATCGATGTGCCCAGCGCGGTGCGGCGGGCCGAGCGCGCCACGCAATGACGGCGACGCCTTGGCCGGTACGCGCAGGGCAACACTGGCGCCGCGCTGGCCGGTGTGCAGCCGTTGTCGCACTGGCGCTGTGCTGCGCGCACGTGCAAGCAGGTCAGCCTGGTCAGGCTGGGCCGTTACGTGCTGCAGCGCAGTCCAGGCAGGACGGCGCTGCAGCGGTCAGTGACCCGGCAGGGCAGGCAACCCCAGCTCCGTCTGCCCGCGGCCTGACCCTGGTCACGCTCAACCTGCATCACGACCGCGAAGACTGGCCGGCCCGCCGCGCCTACATCGCCAAGGAGCTCAAGCAACTGGCACCGGATGTCATTGCGTTGCAGGAGGTCATCGAGCGCCGCGGTAGCGTGGAAAACCAATCCACCTGGTTGGCGCGCAAGCTGGGCTACGAGGTGATCTTCGCCTCGGTGGATACCCCCGGTGCCGCCAAGCGCTATGGCAACGCGTTGCTGAGCCGGCGCAAGGTGCTGGCGCGCCATGAGCGCCTGCTGCAACCGCTGGACGACTACCGCGTTGCGGCGCATCTGCAGGTGGATATCGATGGCCAGCCGGTCAATGTCTACGTCACCCATCTCAACGAACGCGCCGATGCGCGCGGCACCGCAACGCGCACGCGCCAGGTCGGCGACCTGCTGGAGTTCATTGCCTCCACCAGCGCGCAGGCGCCGGTGGTGATTGCCGGCGATTTCAATATCGCCGCCGACGCGCTGGATCTGGAGGCGCTACGCAAAGGTTATGGCGACAGCTATGGCAGCGTGCACCGCAACAGTGATGCCACGGTCAGTACCTTGAATCTGCATGTCTTCGACAAGCCGGCGCGCATCGACCACGTGTTCTTCCAGCAGAACCGCCTGCTCGCCCGCGAAGCCCGGATTCTGTTCGACTCCCCATATGCCGAAGGCCGCTGGGCATCGGATCACTATGGCGTGTGGGTGCGTTTGCAGCTCGCACCGGATCAATCAGCCGCTCCGTAACGCCAACCACGTAGGAGCGTACCCGGGCGCGACGGGCTTTACCGATAACGTCCATCGCGCCCAGGTGCGCTCCTACAAGGCGTCGGTATACCGCACCTTTTCGACTGCCTCTCAATCACCCATGCAGGCGATTGAAGATCTGCACGCCTGCCAGCCACACTCCGGCCATGCTGCCGACGTTAGTCAACAGAAACGTCAGCACCACGCGCGACACGCGATTGCGATACCAGCCGCGCAGGGTCTGCGCATCGTCGCGCAGCGACAGGAAATCGGCATAGGCCGGCTTGCGCATATGCACTTCGACCAGCGCGGCGAAGGCACCGGTCGGTACGCTCAGACGGAACGGTTTGAATGGGGCGACCACTGCAGCGGTCAGGATGCTCAACGGGTGGCTGCCGGCCAATAGACAGCCCAGCGCGGCCAGCCCGCCGGTGTACATCGCCCACTGCAGCAGCAGGTCGGCGCCCATGCTCAGGCCGCCGCGCCAGAACCCGATGCCGATCCCGGTAATGATCACTGCCAGGATGCCCAGCGTGATCCAGGGAACGCGCTTGCGCTGCTGCACGTATTCCAGCGACTCGCGCAGCGGGCCGGGCGCATCGGTGTCCTGTTCGAGGTGCCGCGCAAGCCCGGCCAGGTGTCCGGCGCCGACGACCGCCAGCACTTCCTGCTGCCCGGCACCGGCTTCTTCGCGCAGGCGCGTGGCCATGTAGCGATCGCGCTCGGCTATCACCGTGTCGTAGAGCTCCGGGCTCTCGCTGGCGAAATCGCCGAAGCTCGCCTCCAGCATGTCGCCTTGCTTGAGCTTTTCAATCTCCTCTTCGCCCACCTCGTCGGCGGCGAACAGGCCGCTGAGCAGACCGCCGGCAAGTTTCATCTTGCCGAAGAATCCCAACCGCCCGGACGCACGCTTGAAGGTCAGCCCGACTTCGCGATCGATCAAATAGACCGGCAGCCCCTGCGCACGCGCCAGATTCACCGCCTCTTTCAACTCCGCGCCCGGCTCGATGCCCAACTGCTTGGCAAGGCGACGCTGGTAGGCCGCCAGTGCCAGATTGGCGGCGAACAAGGCCACGCGCCCCTTGCGGATCACCTGCACCAGATCCAGGCGGGCGAGGGCATCGGGGTCGCTGAGCGCCTGCAGGCGTTGCGCGTCCAGCTCTACCGCCACCGCGTCGTAGCGGCCGCTGCCGATCGCCCGCTGCACCGCGGCGACGCTGGCCAGCGAGACATGGGCAG
Organism: Xanthomonas sp. AC360; assembly: GCF_979258225.1. Lineage (NCBI taxonomy): Bacteria > Pseudomonadati > Pseudomonadota > Gammaproteobacteria > Lysobacterales > Lysobacteraceae > Xanthomonas > Xanthomonas sp. AC360. The sequence goes on along the minus strand of NZ_OZ409846.1, from coordinate 4,145,368 downwards.
TTCCCAGCAAGGTGTAGCGCACGCCATCGCGTTCGACGATGCGGTGCGGCTGGCCGGACAGCGCATCGTCCAGAACGTGGGTGGTCTGCTCAGTCATGGGGTCATTCATCAGAGGGAGGGGCGGTGTTACCGGAGCCGAGTTGGCGCTGCATCTGCACGCCGTCCAACCAGCGACCCTGCTTGCGGCCGATACCGGTGAACACTCCGACCGTGCGAAATCCAAAACGTTCATGCAGCCGCAGCGATGCCTGGTTGCTGGCATCGCCGATCACCGCAATCATTTGCCGATCACCGCGCTGCTCGCAGCGCGCGATCAGCTCGCCCAACAGGGCCTTGCCGATCCCGCGGCCCTGCATGTCGGCGGCAAGATAGATCGAATTCTCCACCGTCCAGCGGTAGCCCGCACGTGCGCGATAGGCACTGGCATAGGCATAACCGGCGACAGCGCCGGCATGTTCTGCCACCAGATACGGGTAGCCTGCATCCACGATCGCACGCATGCGGGCGTGCATGTCCGCGCTCGACGGCGCGCTGTATTCGTAGGTATTGAACCCGGCGATCTGCTCCGCATAAATCGCGGTGATCGCCGGGATGTCCGTATCGCGGACTGCACGCAGCTCGACGGCCATGCGATCAGTCGATGTAACGCTTGAGCAGGTCGCCGTACGCATCGATGCGACGGTCGCGCAGGAACGGCCAGATGCGCCGCACATGTTCGCTGCGCTGCAGGTCGACATCGCAGATCAGCACGGTCGGCTCCTGGCCGGCTTCGGCGATGAACTCGCCCTGCGGCCCCAGCACATGGCTGTTGCCCCAGAACTGGATGCCGGACGCGCCCAGCGGCGAGGGTTCATGCCCGACGCGGTTGCACGACAGCACCGGCACGCCATTGGCGACCGCATGCCCACGATGGCTAAGTACCCAAGCATCGCGCTGACGCTCCTGCTCGGGTTGCTGATCGTCCGGGTCCCAGCCAATCGCGGTGGGGTAGAGCAGCAGTTCCGCACCGGCCAAGGCCATCAGGCGTGCCGCTTCCGGGTACCACTGATCCCAGCACACCAGCACGCCCAGGCGGCCCACCGAGGTATCGATCGGCGTAAAGCCCAGATCGCCCGGCGTGAAATAGAACTTCTCGTAGAAGCCCGGGTCGTCGGGGATGTGCATCTTGCGGTACTTGCCGAGCAGGCGGCCGTCCTTTTCGAACACCACCGCAGTGTTGTGATACAGGCCGGCGGCGCGGCGCTCGAACAACGAGGCGACCAGCACCACGCCATGTTGCTTGGCCAGCGCACTCAGGCGCTCGGTGCTCGGGCCAGGGATCGGCTCGGCCAGATCGAATTCGTCCACCGACTCGTGCTGACAGAAATACGCGCCGTTATGCAGCTCCTGCAGCAGCACCAACTTGGCGCCCTGTGCGGCAGCCTCGGCCACGCGCGATTCGATGATGGCCAGATTGGCCTCGGCGTCGCCGTGGTTGCGCTCTTGAATCAGCGCGACGGAAAGAAGGTGACGGGACATGGCATCTCATCCTGCAAAGGTGCGCACTAAGGTAGCGCGCCATGGCATAACACCGGCCTGCCGGCCGGAACAAGAAACGACACGCTACTTACGTAGTCGCATCGAACGCACTGGTCAGGCGGCGAGCAGGCCGGCCGGCAACTGCATGGTCAGGCAATGCAGGCTGCCGTTCTGCCAGATCAGCGCACGGCAGGGCACCGGCACGATTTCGTGCTGCGGAAACGCTTCGGCCAGCACCGCCTGCGCGGTCGCATCGGCCGGATCGCCATAGGCCGGCATCAGCACCGCGCCGTTGACGATCAGGAAGTTGGCATACGACGCAGCCAGGCGACGGCCCTGATCCAGAATCGGCTCGGCCCACGGCAGCACGAACAAACGGTACGGCTGCCCGTCGGCGGTGCGCAGCGCGGCAAGCTCGTTGCCCATCGCCTGCAGTTCGGCGTAATGCGAATCGCCGGGCACATCGCAGCCCTGGTAGACGATCGCGTGCGGGCCGGCAAAGCGCGCCAGCGTGTCGATATGTGCATCGGTGTCGTCGCCTTCGAGGTAGCCATGGTCCAGCCACAGCACCCGATCCTGCGACAGCCATGCAGCAAGATCGCTGCTCAGCGACTCGCGCGTGCGCTGCGGGTGACGTTCGTGCAGGCAGGTCCAGGTCGTCAGCAGCGTGCCGGCACCATCGGTTTCGATCGCACCGCCTTCCAGCGCAAAATCCACCGTCTGCACCGGGGCGGGCACGAAGACCTGCGCCGCATCCAGCGAACTCACCAATTGGTCGTCCAGGCTGGCCTCGAACTTGCCGCCCCACCCGGTGAAGCGGAAATCCATCAGGCGGAAACCGTCATCCTGGCGCAGCGTGATCGGGCCGGAATCGCGCAACCAGGTGTCGTTGTAGGCGGCGATCACAAAGCGCACCCGCGTCATGTCCACGCGCGCCGAACGCAGCCGCGCTTCGGCATAGATCTGCAGATCGTCATCGGCGACGCAGACGACCACCGGCTCGAAGCGGGAGATCGCGGTAATCAGCGCGATGTAGGTCTCTTCCACATCGGCCAGGCGCTCGGCCCAATCGGTGCCGGCATGCGGCCACGCAAGCAACACGGCGGATTGAGGTTCCCATTCGGCGGGAAAACGAAGACGGTCGGTCATGCGAGGCAATACTCATCTTGGTGTCCGGACAGTGGCCCAGACGTTCATCGATACCCCGCACCCGAGTGCAGGCTCTTGCGATCCTGGCGCACGTTGCCGCGCCAGGCTTGATGCAGATTCGCAGCAACGCATGTCCGAGTGCTGGCGGACCAGATACGTGGTGCTGCGACGCGTTGGGCCAGACGTGCAGCGAACGATGTCTGCACGCGCTGGCCGGGGTGATGTCGCGTCTTACTGGATCGGCGGTTTCGGCCCGATCTCGTTGGCATCGGCCTGATTGGCCACCACGTCGATCACCTTGCTCTTTTCGAAGTACACGGTGAATGCCGGATACACCCAGCGGTGGATGGTCGGCCACTGGCGCTTCTGGCCACCACGCGGGTCGAGCTTCTCCTGCGGCGCACCGTAGCGGCCTTCGACCTGACTCATGCTGTCGCCACGCAAGGGCAGGGCGGCAGCGGGTTTTTGCTGCGCACGATCGACCAACAGCGTTTCGGCCGATGCGGCGGCACTGATCCCCATCAGCGCGATTGTCAGCACGATCGGCGGCATCACAAACAAACGGTTGCGCATGTCATCTACTCCCCAGTGGACAAGATTCGGATGGTGATTACAGCAAAAAACCAGGACAAACGTTGGCGCGATGCGCGCCACTCGTGCGGTGACGTCGACGCGTGGCAGCAGATGCCTTGCTCAGCACGCCAAGGATGAAGCCGCATCAAGCGTCGGCCAAGAAAAAACCGCCCGAAGGCGGCTTTCTCGGGTCTTGCACGCGCCGCGAAAGCTCAGCGCTGACGCGCCTTGAAACGCGGGTTCGACTTGCAGATCACGAAGACCTTGCCGCGGCGGCGGACCACCTTGCAGTCGCGGTGACGGGTCTTCGCAGACTTCAGGGAGGACAGGACTTTCATGGCACACCTCGGCGTAAACGGTTGGATTCGATGGAAGAGTGCGCGCGATCGAGGCTGCACCCGCAATTAAGCCGGCAATTCTAACCGGCTTTTCGTCGTGCTTTCAAGTGGTTGCATCCGAATCGCTGCGAGCGGCGCTACACTAGCGCCTGATGACCTACCGGAAACCTGAATGACCGACCTTTCGCCCGTCCTCACCATCGATGGTCCCTCCGGCGCCGGCAAGGGCACAGTGAGCCGCATCGTGGCTGCCCGGTTGGGCTGGCACTATCTCGATTCGGGCGCACTGTATCGCGCGGTGGGGGTGGCGGCGAGCTGGGCCGATCTGGACGTGTCCGACCCGGCTGCGCTGGTGCGTTGTACCTTCGATACCAAGGTCGAGTTCGACGACGCCGGCGAGGCGGGCTTGCGGGTCCTGGTCAACGGCGTGGATGCGACCGGCGAATTGCGTCTGGAGACCACTGGCGCCCTGGCCTCGGCGATTGCGGCGATTCCCGAGGTGCGCGGTGCCCTCAAGGAACGCCAACGCGCATTCAGGCGCGCACCCGGCCTGGTCGCCGATGGGCGCGACATGGGTACGGTGATCTTCCCGGATGCCGCATTTAAGGTTTTCCTGACCGCCAGTGCCGAAGAACGTGCGGGCCGTCGTCATAAACAGTTGATGGAAAAGGGTGTTTCGGTTATCTTTGACGACCTGCTGCGCGAGATCATGGCCCGAGATGCCAGGGATGCCCAGCGGGTGGTGGCGCCATTACGGCCGGCCGAAGACGCCGTGCTCATCGATACCAGCGGAATAGGGATCGAGGATGTCGTCCAGCGTGTGGTCGGGATGTTAGCTGTCCACACGTCGTCGTAAGCGTTCCGCAAGCGGGCATGTCCCGCCGACCGTAAGGCGTTCCACAGCTCCGTCGCGCATCCTGCGTGGCGGTTCTACTACTTCCAAACCGACTCGTTGTTGGGGTCGACCAACAGGCTGGGCGGTCCGTATCTGTCGCAACCCGACGATCAACGCCCGTGTGTTCAACTGAGTAAAATCCAAATGACAGAATCTTTTGCTGAACTGTTCGAAGCCAGTCAAGCCAATCTGGCCAAGCTGAAGCCGGGCTCGATCGTCACCGGTACCGTCGTGGAAGTGCGCGGCGACGTGGTGGTGATCAACGCAGGCCTGAAGTCCGAAGGCATCGTGCCGATCGAGCAGTTCCGTAACGACGCTGGCGAGATCGATGTGGGCGTGGGCGACCAGGTCAAGGTTGCGCTGGACTCCATCGAAAACGGCTTCGGCGAGACCGTGTTGTCGCGCGAGAAAGCCAAGCGCGCGATGGTGTGGGACGAGCTGGAAGAAGCGTTGGAAAAGAACGAAACCATCACCGGCCGCATCAGCGGCAAGGTCAAGGGTGGTTTCACCGTGGACATCAAGGATGTTCGCGCGTTCCTGCCTGGTTCGCTGGTGGATGTGCGCCCGGTGCGCGACCCGGCCTACCTGGAAGGCAAGGAGCTTGAGTTCAAGCTGATCAAGCTGGATCGCAAGCGCAATAACGTCGTGGTGTCGCGTCGTGCAGTGGTCGAGAGCGAGCATTCGGAAGAGCGCGAGCAGCTGATGGACAAGCTGCAGGAAGGCGCGATCCTGAAGGGTGTCGTCAAGAACCTGACCGATTACGGCGCATTCGTGGACCTGGGCGGTATCGACGGCCTGCTGCACATCACCGACATGGCCTGGAAGCGCGTGCGCCATCCGTCCGAAGTCGTGAACGTCGGCGACGAGCTGGACGTGCGCGTGCTGAAGTTCGATCGCGAGCGTAACCGCGTCAGCCTCGGCCTGAAGCAGCTGGGCGAAGATCCGTGGGACAACATCGCGCGTCGTTACCCGGCCAACAGCCGCGTGTTCGGCAAGGTCTCCAACGTCACCGATTACGGCGCATTTGTCGAAATCGAGCCGGGCGTCGAAGGTCTGGTGCACGTCTCCGAGATGGATTGGACCAACAAGAACGTCAACCCGTCCAAGGTTGTGCAGGTTGGTGACGAAGTCGAAGTGATGGTGCTGGATGTGGACGAGGAGCGTCGCCGCATCTCGTTGGGCATGAAGCAGGTTGCCGCCAATCCGTGGGAAACCTTCGCTGCGACCCACAAGAAGAACGACAAGGTGTCCGGTCAGATCAAGTCGATCACCGACTTCGGCATCTTCATCGGTCTGGACGGCGGCATCGACGGTCTGGTGCACCTGTCCGACATCAGCTGGAACACCACCGGCGAAGATGTTGTGCGCAACTACAAGAAGGGCGACACGCTGGAAGCCGTCGTGCTGGCAGTGGACCCGGAGCGCGAGCGCATCAGCCTGGGCGTCAAGCAGCTGGAGCAGGACCCGTTCGGTCAGTACATGGCGTCCAACCCGAAGGGTACGAAGGTCGAAGGCGTTGTGCGTGAAGTGGATGCCAAGGGCGCCACGATCGACCTCGCCGACGGTATCGAAGGCTACGTCGCTGCACGCGACATCGCCAACGAGCGTGTCGACGACGCGACTCAGCATCTGAAGGTCGGCGACAAGATCGAAGCCAAGTTCGTGGGCATGGACCGTAAGGGCCGCACCCTGCAGCTGTCGATCAAGGCCAAGGACGATGCCGAAATGCGCGAGACGCTGGAGGAATATCAGTCCTCCGCTGCGTCGGGCGGCATGACTCAGCTGGGCGCGCTGCTGCGTGCACAGTTGAACAGCAACAAGTCCGAGTAAGCGCGTAGCGCTCTCGCGAGCGTGATGGATCGGCCCGGGCTTGCCCGGGCCGATTCCGATGTGTCAGTCGAAAAAAGCAAGTTCCCATGACCAAGTCCGAATTGATTGAAATCCTGGCGCGACGCCAAGCGCATCTGAAGTCGGACGACGTGGATCTGGCGGTGAAGTCACTGCTGGAAATGATGGGGCAGGCGCTCTCCGATGGTGATCGGATCGAAATCCGCGGGTTTGGCAGTTTTTCGCTGCATTACCGTCCGCCACGTCTGGGCCGCAATCCCAAGACCGGCGAGTCGGTTGCGCTGCCGGGCAAGCATGTTCCGCATTTCAAGCCGGGCAAGGAATTGCGTGAGCGTGTCAGCTCCGTGGTCCCGGTCGATTTGGCCGATGCCGCAGACTGAGGCGGCTCTACCTCTGCGTTTATGTCGGCTCGGTTAAGCTAGGCGCCTTCCCGACGGAGTCGCGCGATGAAGGTGTTTCGCTTGCTGGTGATGCTGGCTTTCTTGTTGGTCGGCCTGGTTATCGGTGCGGTCAATTCCCAGGACATCACTCTCGATTTCCTGTTTTCTAGTGTGCACACGAGTTCCGGGGTGGCGATCATCGTCGCGCTGCTGGTCGGTGTGTTGATCGGTGCCGGCATGGTGCTGGTCAGTGTGGTCATTCCTCTCTATTCCAAGCTGCGCCAGGCCAACAAGGCTGTTGCGGTCAGCCGCGCCGACGCCAGGCCTGTCACGCCTGCCGCAGTCGAGCCGCGCCCTCTCGATGGACTCTAAGCACGTATGGACTTCCTGACCGAGTGGTTCTGGTTTTTCCTGTTTTTACCGCTGGCGGCGCTCAGTGGCTGGATCGTCGGCCGCCGTGGTGGGCAGCGTCATGGCGACACTCAGGTCAGCCGACTGTCCAGTACCTATTTTCGTGGTCTGAACTATCTGCTCAACGAGCAGCCGGACAAGGCGATCGAGCTGTTTTTGCACATCGCCGAGCTGGATAAGGAAACCTTTGAGACACAGGTCGCACTGGGTCACCTGTTTCGCCGCCGCGGGGAGGTCGATCGCGCCATCCGCCTGCATCAGGGCCTGGTGCAGCGCGCCGACCTGACCGATCAACAGCGGGTCCAGGCCTTGCTGGCGCTGGGCGAGGACTACATGAAGTCCGGTCTGCTGGATCGCGCCGAAACGGTCTTTACCGAACTTGCGCAGCTGGATCAACGCGCGCCGCAGGCGCTGCGTCACCTGATCGGCATCTATCAGGCCGAGCGCGATTGGGAAAAGGCGATCGACAACGCCACCCGCTACGAAGAAGTCACCGGTGAGCCGATGGGCAAGCTGATCTCGCAGTTCGAATGCGAGCTGGCCGATCGATACCGCGGACTGGGCAAGGTCGATGAAGCCTTGCAGGCGATCGCGCGTGCGTATCAGGCCGACGGCACGTCGGTCCGCGCCGGCATTCTGGAGGGGCGCATCGAAGCCGAGCGCGGCCATAACGAGGCCGCCGTGCGTGCCTTCGAGCGCGCCGCACGGCACGACCCGGAGTATCTGCCGGAAATCATTCCTGCCCTGATGGCCGCCTATCGGAGCGTCGGCGACATTGCCGGCGCACGTAATTTCCTGTCGGAGATGACCGAGCACTACCGCGGTATCGCACCGGTGCTGGCACTGACCCAGTTGATGGAGGCGCAGGATGGGGTTGCGCCCGCGCTGGCTTATCTCGGTCGCCAGCTCAAGGACCGGCCATCGGTGCGCGGCGAGTCGGCGCTGATCGACCTGACGCTTGCCGAAGGCAGCGACCCGGTTGGCACCTTGAACGATCTCAAGCACATCACCGACCAGCTCTTGGTGCGTAACCCCAGCTACCGTTGCACCCGTTGTGGGTTTGGCGCAAAAACCCACCATTGGCAATGCCCGAGCTGTAAGGAGTGGGGCACCGTCAAGCCGCTGTTGAACTACGCGGTGGTGTAACGCGTGTTTCTGTCTGTTCGGCACACTGCGTTTAGAGCGACTGCCAAAACGACTACGCAGTCGCCAGGCGGGCGCGGCCGGTGCCCGGAATCGGCTTCTATCACTCGATCACTCGGGTTCCTGCGCGCCGTCCACATTCGTCTGCCAGCCGCTTGCGACGTTTTGTTAGCCGCTGTTGGTTTGATCAACTCGCGGGTCGCGCCGTCGCAGCTTGCGTCCGCGCCAATCATGCCCGTGGCAATCCGCTGGCTGGCAACTGCGCAGATGTCGCCTGGACCGCTACGCCGTGTGCTGCCCGATGCCTCCGATCTGGGTCGGGCCTGCTTGCAGCTGTGGCCATTTGTTCTGCGCGGGTCTCTTATGCGTGACTCTAAAAAGCGCACGTCATATGCCCGTGGTCCTAAGAGCGGTGATACGCGCTGATGCCTCAGATCTGGCTCTGGTGCGCCTTGCACGTAATCGTTGCGGCACTTGGAACGTGGCTGCTGCGACGGTATGCGTTGCATCGCCGCCTGCTCGATGAACCCGGCGAGCGGCGCAGCCACGTGGTTGCCACTCCGCGTGGTGGTGGCATGGCGATCGTTGCCGCGATCCTGCTGGGTTGCGTCGCAGCCAGCCTGCTGTGGCCAGCGGTACGCATGGTGGTCGGCTGGTTCGCGGTCGGGTTGGTCCTGGTGGCCGGCGTCGGTTGGTGGGACGACCATCGGCCGTTGTCGGCCAGGCTGCGGTTTGCGATCCATCTGGCCGCATCCGTATCGCTTGGATTGCTGGTCACGTATTGCACGGGCAATGCATGGGATGGCGTGCTCAGCGCTGTCGCGTCGGTGGTGCTTATCAATGTGTGGAACTTCATGGACGGCATCAACGGACTAGCCGCCAGCCAGGCCGCGCTGGCCGCACTGGCATTTGCGGCGGTGGCCCCGGCAGCCTGGTCGCTGGCTGGTCTGGCGGTAGCGGCAGCATGTCTGGGGTTTCTTCCTTTCAATTTTCCGCGTGCGCGCATCTTCCTCGGCGACGGTGGCAGCGGTGCGCTGGGGTATGTTCTGGCCGCGTTGCTTGCGCTGAACGTCGCAGGCGGGCAGGTCAGCTGGTGGATCGGCTGGTTGCCGCTGACTGCCTTCCTTGTGGACGCCGGCTTCACGCTACTGTCTCGCATGCTCGCCGGGCAGCGCTGGTGGGAGCCACACGCGCAACACGTGTATCAACGCCTGGCGCGCCGGCTTGGAACGCATGTTCCGGTAACCGCTGTTTATTTCGCTTTCAGCGTCGCTGCCGTCTGCTTGTATGTGTTACTTCGTCATGATGTGTTTGGTCAGCAAGTCTGGGCAGCCGTGGTGTGGGGCCTGGGCGCTAGTGCCAGTTGGTATTTTCTGCGCGATGGATTGCGCAATTCCTGAGTAATGGATTCTTATGATTTCCTGGCGTGACCGTTTGACCAAGGCGCTGCCGCAAGTTGCAGTGGTAGTCCACGACCTTCTGATGGTCTGGGTGTGCTGGCAGCTGTTGCATGCGGGTCGTTACTCGATGCTGCGCGAAGCACCGGACCTTCCTCTTTGGGATTGGCGCACCGCCGTGGTCCTGGTAGCACAGGGGCTGGTGTTCTGGAAGATGGGTCTGTACCGCGGGCTTTGGCGCTTCGCATCGGTGCCTGATCTCTGGAACATCTTCAAGTCGAGCTTCCTCGGCTTGGTGGCGATCGTGCTGGCGTTGTCGTACGACCGCCTGGACGGCGTGCCGCTCTCGGTACTGGTGGTCTATCCGTTCGCGCTGTCGGCGTTGCTCGGAACGCCGCGTCTGCTGTATCGCGCCTGGAAGGATTACCAGATCGCACATTCCGGCGATGCGGCGCAACGCGTGCTGATCCTGGGCGCCGGACGCGCTGCCGAAGGTCTGGTGCGTGATCTTCGCCGCACCGGTAGCTTCGTGCCGGTCGGCTTTCTGGACGATGCCAACAACCTGCACGGCGCCAAGATCCAGGGCCTCAACGTGCTGGGCAATCTGGATCAGGCCGCTTCGATTGCCAAGGAAACCGCCGCCAAGCTGCTGGTGATCGCGATTCCCTCGCTCGATGCCTCCGGCATGCAGCGGGTGGTGGCGATCTGCGAGAGCACCGGCCTGCCGTTCCGGATGGTGCCCAAGCTGATCAATGTGCTGGAAGGCCGTTCGCTGCCGGGCGAATTGAAGGAGGTTGCCATCGAGGACCTGCTCAATCGCAAGCCAGTGACGCCGGACTGGCGATTGATCCGCGACTGGCTCACCAACAAGACCGTGATGGTAACCGGTGCCGGCGGTTCGATCGGTTCGGAAGTCTGCCGCCAGTGTGCGCGTCACGGTGCGCGTCGCATCGTGCTGCTGGAAATCGATGAGTTGGCGTTGCTGACCATCGATTCGGACCTGCGTCGCTTGTTCCCGGATATCGAAGTGGTGCGGGTGCTTGGCGATTGCGGCGACCCGGCCGTGGTGGCGCATGCATTGAACACCGCCGCCCCGGATGCGGTGTTCCATGCCGCCGCATACAAGCAGGTGCCGTTGCTGGAAGAGCAGCTGCGCGAGGCCGTACGCAACAATGTGCTGGCGACCGAGAACGTGGCGCGCGCCTGTCAGCGTGCACGCATCGAAACCTTCGTGTTTATTTCTACCGACAAGGCGGTCGAGCCGGTCAACGTACTCGGCGCAAGCAAGCGCTACGCGGAGATGATCTGCCAGAGTCTTGATGCGCGCGATGCACCAACGCGCTTCATCACCGTGCGCTTCGGCAACGTGCTGGATTCGGCTGGCAGCGTGGTGCCGTTGTTCCGCGAGCAGATCCGCCAGGGTGGCCCGGTCACGGTGACGCACCCGGACGTGACGCGCTACTTCATGACCATTCCCGAGGCGTGCCAATTGGTGATCCAGGCAGCTGCCTCGGCGTCGCATGGCGCGATCTATACGCTGGACATGGGCGAACCGGTACCGATCCGTCTGCTTGCCGAGCAGATGATCCGTCTTGCTGGCAAGCAGCCGGGCAAGGATGTGGCGATTCTCTACACCGGATTACGTCCTGGCGAAAAGCTGCATGAAACGCTGTTCTATTCCGACGAAGACTATCGCCCGACCGCGCATCCCAAGATTCTGGAAGCCGGCGTGCGCGAGTTCTCGCACGAGCAGGTGTTGCAGCTGGTGACGCGTTTGCGCGAGGCGGTTAATCGCTATGACATAAAGGCAATGGAGACTGTGCTGGGCAGCCTGATGCCGGATTTTGCGGCTGCTCGACGGAAAGTCGACGCGCGATCTGATACGGTCGTTCCATTCCCCGCACGTGAGGTCAGAAGACTGTAATGAGCCAGCGTATTCGCAAGGCCGTATTCCCCGTCGCAGGTCTTGGGACCCGCTTTCTTCCGGCCACCAAGACGGTGCCGAAGGAAATGCTGCCAATCATCGACAAACCATTGATCCAGTACGCTGTCGACGAGGCCATCCAGGCCGGCTGCGATACGTTGATCTTCGTCACCAATCGGTACAAGCATTCGATTGCCGACTACTTCGACAAGGCCTACGAGCTGGAGCAGAAGCTCGAGCGTGCAGGCAAGCTGGAGCAGCTGGAACTGGTGCGTCATGCGTTGCCGGAAGGTGTTCGCGCCATTTTCGTGACGCAGGCCGAGGCGCTGGGTCTGGGCCATGCGGTGTTGTGTGCGAAGGCAGTGGTCGGCGATGAGCCGTTCGCCGTGTTGTTGGCGGACGATCTGATGTGGAACCGCGGCGATGCCGCGCTGACCCAGATGGCCGATGTGGCCGAAGCATCCGGCGGCAGCGTCATCGCCGTGGAAGATGTGCCGCACGACAAGACCGCCAGCTACGGCATTGTCTCCACCGATACATTCGACGGCCGCAAGGGCCGCATCAATGCGATCGTCGAAAAGCCCAAGCCGGAAGTGGCGCCGAGCAACCTGGCCGTGGTCGGCCGCTATGTGCTCAGCCCGAAGATTTTTGAGTTGCTGGAAGCGACCGGTGCAGGCGCCGGCGGCGAGATCCAGCTGACCGATGCGATTGCCGAGCTGTTGAAGAAAGAGCAGGTCGATGCATTCCGCTTCGAGGGCCGTCGTTTCGATTGCGGCGCGCACATCGGCTTGATCGAAGCGACTGTCCACTTTGCGCTTCAGCACGAGAAGCACGGTGAACCGGCGAAGGAAATTCTGCGTAACGCATTGGCCCAGGCCGACGCGCGCGGCTGATCGCTTAGCCACTGTTTCATCGCAAACGACGCCATCCGGCGTCGTTTGTCGTTTAGGCGTCCCGATCAAAGTGCGAGGGCTCGGTGGAAACGATGGCGCCTAAGCTGCTCGGCGCAACAAGCAAGCAGATGCAAGGCGTCGCTGCGCGCGTGTCGTTAGAATCCGGGTATGAGCCAGCCTGCACATTCCAGTGAACTGATCAACGTGGTGGCTCTGCTGGGCGCTGCGGTGGTTGCGATCCCATTGTTTCGACGGTTGGGCCTGGGCTCGGTGCTCGGGTACCTGGCAGCGGGGCTGGCGATCGGGCCATTCGGACTGGGCCTGTTCGAGGACCCGCAGGCAATCCTGCATGTCGCCGAATTGGGCGTGGTGATGTTCCTGTTCGTGATCGGCCTGGAGATGCGGCCTTCGCATCTGTGGAGCCTGCGCAAGGAAATCTTTGGCCTGGGCACCGTGCAGATCTGCGTGTGCGCACTGGTGCTTACCGGGATCGGCATGTTGCTGGGCTTTGCGCCACCGGTGGCCTTCGTGGCTGCGTCCGGTTTCGTGCTGACCTCGACCGCGGTGGTGATGCAGTTGCTGGCCGAACGCGGCGATGTGGCCTTGCCCTCGGGGCAGAAGATCGTGGCGATCCTGTTGTTCGAGGATCTGCTGATCGTCCCGTTGCTGGCGATCGTGGCCTGGATGGGTTCCAGTGGCGATCCGCAGGCCGCGTCGCAGCGCTGGCATGACGTCGGGATCGGCCTGGCCTGCATCGTCGGCCTGCTGGTGGCCGGGCGCTGGTTGCTCAATCCTCTTTTCCGGATTCTTGCTGCGTCCAAGGCGCGCGAAGTGATGACGGCGGCAGCGCTGTTGGTGGTGTTGGGCGCCGCACTGCTGATGCAGGTGGGCGGGCTATCGATGGCGATGGGGGCGTTCCTGGCCGGGGTGCTGCTGTCCGAATCCACCTTCCGTCATCAGATCGAAGCCGATATCGAACCGTTCCGCGGCATCTTGCTGGGCTTGTTCTTCCTGGGCGTGGGCATGAGCCTGGACCTGCGCGTGGTTGCGGCCGACTGGCGGCTCATCCTTGTCGGCGTGTTGGCGCTGATGGTGGGCAAAGCGGCGTGTATCTATGCGGTGGCGCGGTTGATGCGCAGCGATCATCGCCAGGCACTGGACCGTGGTGTGCTGATGGCGCAGGGCGGCGAGTTCGCCTTCGTGTTGTTTGCGGCGGCCGCGGCATCGGGCGTGATCGATGCGCAGGTCAATGCCACCCTCACCGCCATTGTGGTGCTGTCGATGGCGCTGACGCCGTTGTTCGTGCTGTTGCAGCGACGATTGACCCCACCGGCAGCGGTATCGCTGGACGGTGTGGAAGCCGCCAACGGTCAGACCGGCAGCGTGCTGGTGATCGGCTTCGGACGCTTCGGTCAGGTGGCCAGCCAATCGCTGCTGGCGCGCGACGTGGACGTGACCATCATCGATAACGACATCGAGATGATCCAGAGCGCGGAAGAGTTCGGTTTCAAGATCTATTACGGCGACGGGACCCGGCTGGACGTGTTGCATGCTTCCGGTGCGCATACTGCGCAGGCGATCGCGGTGTGCATCGACAATCGCGAGGCAGCCAACCGCATCGTCGAGCTGGCGACGCGTGAGTTCCCGCATGCGCGCCTGCTGGTGCGCTCGTTTGATCGCGAGCATTCGCTGCAGCTGATCGCCGCCGGTGTGGATTACCAGATTCGCGAAACCTTCGAGTCGGCGGTGACCTTCGGCCAGATGGCGCTGGTCGAGCTGGGTGTGGACGAGGATGAGGCCGACATGATCGCTCGTGAGATCCGCCGCCGCGATGCGGAGCGGCTGGAGCTGGAAATCGCTGCGGGGAATGTGCGTGCCGGGGCAGGGTTGATGTTCGGCAACATCACGCCGACGGTGCCCAAGCCCACGCCGTTTACGCCGCCGCGACGGGAGAGCCGGTCGCTCAACCGCGATGCGTTGGCGCAAGCGGGTGAAGAGGTTGCGGCAGAGACCAAGAACGGCTGACAACACGCCGTGGTCGTCAGGTGGGCGAGGGGACTGCGTAAGAACCGAATGTGGGGGTGCGTGCAACTGGCTTGCGGCAGTGCAGTCTTTTGGCGCCTGCTGCCGTCAGCGGGATGGTCAGGTCGCGTCGTCGAGCGCGCGATGCCCTCACCGCTTGCGGGACACGCTGTGAATCCATCCATGGACGCTCCGTGGCAGCATCCATGCCGCCACAGGGTCCGCAAGCGGCGAGGGCACCGCGCCAGAACGTTGGTCGGTGAGCAGGTAAACGGCTGGCCTTACTGCACTTCCACTTGGCGATAAAAGGCCAGCAACTGAACGGCGGAGCTCGTGCCTTGCTTGCAACCGTGCACACCGACCATCTCGACTGGCGCTTGTCCGCCTGCCGGCGCGGGACCTTATGCGGCATGGATGCCGCATAGCCAGAACGTTGGTCGGTGACCAGATAAACAGCTGGCCGTACTGCACTTCACTTTCGTTGCGAAGTCGCTCGGTATTGCGACGCCGCGGTTTGCGTGGCGGACGCGGTGGCCTTCGCGCGCGTAGCGGATCGCCAGCGCCAGGTTCTACGCCATCGGCTTGCGCCCGAAGCGCTCATGCAGCGCGAACCAGCCATCCACTGCGCCCGGTACCGACACCGGCAGCGGCCCGGTCGGCGGAATGTCTTTCAGCCCGCGCCGCTGATAAAAGGCCAGCAACTAAATGGCGGGACTGGTGCCTTGCTTGAAACCATGCACACCGACCCTCTCGACTGGCCCTTGTTCGCCTGGCGGCGCGGGACCTTATGCGGCATGCATGCCGCATAGGAGCCCCCATGGACGGATTCACGGCGTGTCCCGCGGGGGAGGCGGGCAAGAGCCCTGCAGCCAGGGCGCAGATCATGCGCTCTGCATTAGATCTATCCACTGCATTCAACCCTCCCACGCACCCAAACTTTTCGAGTCTTGAGGCCATCAACAAGACATCGCTAGCAATAAGCAATCCGGCGGAACGGTGCACTCAATACCAGCGTGGACTCCTGCCACAGCCGCGCACCACATCGAGGAGCAGCGATTGCCCGCCGAATGGCCACGCAGATGTCAGCTAGGCAAAGTAGACGCACAGCAATCGCAACAGCCGCGCGTCCAGACCAACGATCAGCCGTGTTTGCGCTGGGCCGCAGCGAATGCTTCGAGTTGTTCGGGAGTCGCGTCTTTCTGATGTTGTTGCTTCCACTGCGCGAACGGCATGCCGTAGACCGCTTCGCGTGCCTGGTCCTTGCTCATCGGCTGACCCTGCGCCTCGGCCGCTTCGCGGTACCAGTCGCCCAGGCAGTTGCGGCAGAAGCCGGCCAGGATCATCAGGTCGATGTTCTGCACATCGGTGCGCTCCTGATTGAGATGCTGCAGCAGGCGGCGGAATGCGGCCGCTTCGATGGCGGTGGTGGTCGAATCGGTGGGCGGGGTGGTGTCGGTCATGACGGAATCGGGGACAATAGACGGCCTTCGACTCTACACCTGACGCCCCATGACCGCTTCCGCGCCAGCTGCCTCCGCTCCGGCCCGCCTTCTCGATGGTCGCCGCATTGCCGAGGACCTGCTCGACGGGCTGAAGCTGCGCGTGGATGCGCGCGTGGCCGCGGGCAAGGCGCGGCCGGGGTTGGCGGTGGTGCTGGTCGGCGGCGACCCGGCGTCGTCGGTGTATGTGCGCAACAAGCGACGCGCGGCGGAAAAAGTGGGCATCGAAGCGTTCGATTACGACCTGCCGCACGGCACCAGCGAGGCCGAGTTGGCGGCGTTGATCGATGAGCTCAATACCGATCCCAAGATCCACGGCATCTTGATCCAGCTGCCGCTGCCGGGGATCCCCGATGCCAACCGGCTGATCCAGCGCATCGATCCGCGTAAGGATGTGGATGGCTTCCATCCGCAAAATGTGGGGCATCTGGCACTGCGCGAATTCGGCCTGCGCCCGTGCACGCCGCGCGGCATCGTGACCTTGCTCGGGCATACCGATCAACCGGTGCGCGGGCGCAACGCTACGATTGTGGGTGTGAGCAATCACGTCGGCCGGCCGATGGGTCTGGAACTGTTGATTGCCGGTTGCACGGTCACCAGCTGCCATAAGTTCACCCCGGCCGATGTGCTGGAGGCCAGCGTGCGCAATGCCGACATCCTGGTGGTGGCGGTGGGCCGCCCCGGGCTGATTCCCGGCGAATGGGTCAAGCCAGGCGCAGTGGTGATCGATGTGGGCATCAACCGGCTGGAAGACGGACGCCTGGTGGGCGATGTCGGCTTCGATGCCGCCGTACAGCGCGCAGCCTGGATCACGCCGGTGCCGGGCGGAGTGGGGCCGATGACCGTGGCCACGCTGATGCAGAACACCCTGGAAGCGGCCGACGCCGCTGGTTGAGCGATCGGTGTAACGCAGCATTGCGGCTGCGTGGTGTCTTCGTGAAGGCTTTCAGGGTAAAATGCCGCGCTTCCCCAAACTCGGGTCCGCCGATGCTCCGCATCCAGGCTGAAGCTCTCACCTACGACGACGTCTCGCTCGTCCCCGCTCATTCGATCGTCCTGCCCAAGGATGTCAGCCTGGAAACCCGGCTGACCCGCGATCTGCGTCTGAAGCTGCCGATCCTGTCGGCCGCGATGGACACGGTGACCGAGCACCGCCTGGCGGTGGCCATGGCACAGCTGGGCGGCATCGGCATCATCCACAAGAACCTGACCCCTGCCCAGCAGGCGGCCGAAGTGGCCAAGGTCAAGAAGTTCGAGTCCGGCGTGATCACCGAGCCGTTTACGGTGAGCCCGGACACCACGATCGGCGAAGTCATCGCACTGACGCGTGCGCGCAACATCTCCGGCGTGCCGGTGGTGGACGGCAGCGAACTGGTCGGCATCGTCACCAGCCGCGACATGCGTTTCGAAAAGAAGCTCGACGATCCGGTCCGCCACATCATGACCAAGAAGGATCGCCTGATCACCGTGCGCGAAGGCGCCAGCGATGAGGAAGTGCTTGAGCTGCTGCATCGCAACCGCATCGAAAAAATCCTGGTGGTCAACGACAGCTTCGAGCTGCGCGGCCTGATCACGGTCAAGGACATCCAGAAGAAGACCGACAACCCCAACGCCGCCAAGGATTCGTCCACGCGGCTGTTGGTCGGTGCGGCAGTCGGTGTGGGCGGCGATACCGAACAGCGTATCGAACTGCTCGCTGCTGCCGGCGTTGACGTGGTCATCGTCGACACTGCGCACGGCCATTCGCAAGGCGTGATCGACCGTGTGGCTTGGGTCAAGAAGACCTATCCGCACCTGCAGGTGATCGGCGGCAACATCGTCACCGGCGATGCAGCGCTGGCGCTGATGGATGCCGGCGCCGATGCGGTCAAGGTTGGCGTAGGTCCGGGTTCGATCTGCACCACGCGCGTGGTTGCAGGTGTGGGCGTGCCGCAGATCACCGCGGTGGACATGGTGGCCGAAGCGTTGCAGGACCGCATTCCGTTGATCGCCGACGGCGGCATCCGCTACTCCGGCGATATCGGCAAGGCGCTGGTGGCGGGTGCGTCCACGGTGATGGTCGGCGGTCTGCTGGCCGGCACCGAAGAAGCGCCTGGCGAAGTCGAGTTGTTCCAGGGCCGCAGCTACAAGAGCTACCGCGGCATGGGCAGCCTGGGCGCGATGGAGAAGGGGTCCAAGGACCGCTATTTCCAGGATTCCAGCGACGCCGACAAGCTGGTGCCGGAAGGCATCGAAGGGCGTGTGCCGTATCGCGGCTCGGTCGGTGGCATCATTCATCAACTCATCGGTGGCCTGCGCGCCACCATGGGCTATGTGGGCTGCGCCACGATCGAAGAGATGCGCACCAAGCCGAAGTTCGTCAAGATCACCGGCGCCGGCCAGCGTGAGAGCCACGTCCACGACGTGCAGATCACCAAGGAACCGCCGAACTATCGCGCTGGATGATCGGGAATGGGGAATCGCGAATCGGGAATCGTAAGAGCCCGCCGCTTCCTCGTCCGATAGCGGCCGGCGCCGCGTTTGCTGTTGCGATTCCCCAATCCCGATTCTCGATTCCCGGCGCTCAATGACCAGCATCCATAACGACAAGATCCTCATCCTCGATTTCGGCGCGCAGTACACGCAGTTGATCGCGCGGCGCATCCGCGAAATCGGCGTGTACTGCGAGATCTGGGCCTGGGATCACGACCCGTCGGAGATTGCCGGCTTCGGCGCCAAAGGCATCATCCTGTCCGGTGGTCCCGAGTCGACCACCTTGCCAGGTGCGCCGGTCGCGCCGCAGGAAGTGTTCGACAGCGGCCTGCCGGTGTTTGGCATCTGCTACGGCATGCAGACGTTGGCGGCCCAGCTGGGCGGTGCCACCGAGGCGGCCGACCAGCGCGAATTCGGTCATGCCGAAGTCGATGTGGTGGCCGCCGATGCCTTGTTCGCAGGGTTGAGCGATCACGCCGGCGCATCGCGCTTGAACGTGTGGATGAGCCACGGCGATCACGTGTCGCAGGTGCCGCCGGGCTTCAAGATTACTGCCGTGACCGACCGCATTCCGGTGGCGGCGATGTCCAACGAGGAGAAGAGCTGGTACGGCGTGCAGTTCCATCCGGAAGTGACGCACACGCTGCAGGGCCAGACCTTGCTGCGCCGCTTTGTGGTCGATGTCTGCGGCTGCCAGACCCTGTGGACGGCGGCCAACATCATCGACGACCAGATTGCGCGCGTGCGCGAACAGGTGGGCGATGACGAAGTAATTCTCGGCTTGTCCGGCGGTGTTGATTCGTCGGTGGTCGCGGCGCTGTTGCACAAGGCGATCGGCGACAAGCTGACCTGCGTGTTCGTCGATACCGGTCTGCTGCGTTGGCAGGAAGGCGACCAGGTGATGGCGATGTTTGCCGAACACATGGGCGTCAAGGTGATTCGCGTCAATGCGGCGGACCGCTATTTCGCCAAGCTCGAAGGCGTGAGCGACCCGGAAGCCAAGCGCAAGATCATCGGCAACCTGTTCGTGGATATCTTCGATGAAGAGTCCAACAAACTAGCCAACGCCAAGTGGTTGGCGCAGGGCACGATCTATCCGGACGTGATCGAGTCGGCCGGCAGCAAGACCGGCAAGGCGCACGTGATCAAGAGCCACCACAATGTGGGCGGCCTGCCGGAACACATGAAGCTGGGCCTGGTCGAACCGCTGCGCGAACTGTTCAAGGACGAAGTGCGTCGCCTCGGCGTGGAACTCGGCCTGCCGCGCAGCATGGTCTATCGTCATCCGTTCCCGGGCCCGGGCCTGGGCGTGCGCATCCTGGGCGAAGTGAAGCGCGAATACGCCGAACTGTTGGTCAAGGCCGATGCGATCTTCATCGACGAGCTGCGCAAGGCCGATCTGTACGACAAGACCAGCCAGGCATTTGCGGTGTTTTTGCCGGTGAAATCCGTCGGCGTGGTCGGCGATGCGCGTGCGTACGAATGGGTGATCGCACTGCGTGCGGTGGAGACCATCGACTTCATGACCGCGCATTGGGCGCATCTGCCGTACGACTTCCTCGGCACCGTGAGCAACCGCATCATCAACGAACTGCGCGGCGTTTCGCGGGTGGTCTACGACATCTCCGGCAAGCCGCCGGCGACGATCGAGTGGGAGTGAGGAGACGTCTATTGTCGACTATCTCAAGTAGAGAGATTCCGATTTAATTTTCTAAAAGAAATAATTAAAGAACCATAGTGGTGATTATTGCCTTCCAGCACGTCATCGTTGTGATGAGGTTGACGATGTGTGCCGGAAATCGGACCCAGATATTCTAGATGGCTAACCAGCGGTAGCTGCGAAAAGTTGAGTGACAGCGCCATGTGGAAGATGTCTCAAGCGCCGGTTTCCACAATCGCGAAGGTTGCGTTGCGTCACGGATTGCGTGTTGCCAGGCGCCCATTCGCGCTCTCCATTAGACGGAGATGGCAAGAAATTCCTTATTGGCAATAGAATTGCATTCGGTGTTCGCTGCAAAGCGAACTGGAGATGCTGTTCGTAATAGAATAAGGGGCTTATGGTTTCTATCTACGTGGATGGCGAAGATAAGACTGCGAAGATAAGCGATTGGGTGATTTTCTGGAGCGAAAAGTACAAAGCGCTACAGCTGACTTGTCATTATCCTTCCAAGAAAACCTATACGCGCCCACTCGGCGATTGCCAGGTCTCTCCGACTCGTGAGTTGAGCGAGATGTTGCTGACGAAGCCGGACAGCGCAATCGTCACGCCCATCACCAAGGCGACGATTTACGGCGAACGGTATGCTGTCGTGCACTATCCGGATGCCAACAGGCCCTATGTATTCAAAATGGACAGCATCTGCTTTGCTTCGCCGACGGCGATAAAGGAAACGCCGGTCTTCCAATATTTTACGTCCGTGGCAAGTGCTCGGCAGGAGCGTGCGGGGTCGAAGACCGAGTGCGACATCGCCGCTAATGTCGTGCGCCAGCTAGCAAGGCTGCCTGCCTGTGCCGAAAGCGCCTTGCAGGCCTACTGCACGGGACGAAACGGCGTGCTTGCGCCTGGCCAGGGTCTGATCTATCCCTTCGGGTTGAATGAAAGCCAGCTTGACGCGGTCGAGCAGGCGTTCCGTGCGCAGATCAGCGTGATTGAAGGTCCACCTGGAACCGGCAAGACCCAGACCATCCTCAACATCCTCGCCAATATCCTCCTGCGTGGACAGACGGTGGCCGTGCTGTCCAACAATAATGCGGCGGTGGAAAACGTCTACGAGAAGCTGGAAAAATGCGGCCTGGGGTATGTGATCGCAAAGCTCGGCAACCAGGGCAACCGTGACGATTTCTTCGCCAACCTGACGCCTTGGCCATCGGTTGATCCCGAGTCCGCACCGACTCTTGACGAGATTCAGCTCTTGCTGACCCGCGTGAAGCAGCATTTGCAAGATCACAATCGAGCAGCGCAATTACGGGTCGAGCTCGATGAGCTGACCATCGAGCGGTGCTACCTGCAGCAATGGCAGGCAGACAGCGGTGTAGAGACCGCCGCCTCGCTGGACAGGTATGGACTATCGCCGCAAAAGATCGCAGACCTGATGGCCTACATGGCCTATCTGGGTGAGCAGCGAATCAGCCTCAAGGATCGCATCGAACTCCTGTTCAAATTCAAGATCTTCCGCGTCAAGCCGTTTGTTGGGGGCGAGGCGCGCTTGTCGGTGTTTCATGCTTTGCAGATGCATTACTACGACCAGTCGCTTCGGGACAAAGAAGCTGAGTTGCAAGCCTGCCGCGCCTCGTTGGAACATGGGAATTTCGTAGCTTTGCTGGATGAATTGAAGTCAGCATCAATGCGCCAACTGAAGCAGCACCTGCAGAGGCTGCCTCAGCCCTCCAACAGTTTCGATGCAAAAACGTATCGGCAATTGTTCGATGCATTTTTGAAGCGCTTCCCAATTCTGGGTAGCGGCACGCACTCCATCGTCAATTCGATTGCGCCAGGGGCGATCCTCGACTACGTGATTATTGACGAGGCCTCACTGCAAGATATCTTGCCGGGCATTCTGCCGCTGGGCTGTGCGAAGAATCTGATCGTGGTCGGCGATAGCCGCCAGTTGGCACACATTCCGGTGACGCTGGGCCTGCCAGCACCTGTCGATGCCTACGATTGCGAGCGCTATAGCCTGCTCGACTCTTGCATTGGCGTGTTCAAAGACGCGCTGCCCAGGACCTTATTGAAAGAACACTACCGCTGTCACCCTAAAATCATCCAGTTCTGCAATCAACAGTTCTACGACAATGCATTGGTGCCGATGACTGAGGACAAGGGCGAGGCGCCGCTTCGCCTAGTGGTGACCGCCAGGGGCAACCACGCGCGTCAGAACACCAATCTGCGGGAATTGGACTCTCTGCTGAAGATGCTCGATGACGATGCCGAATCCATCGGGGTGGACGGTGACGGTCGTGGCTTCATTGCACCATTCCGAGCACAGGTCGACCTTTCCTGTACCCGCCTGCCGGCAGGTTTCGTCAAAGACACCGTGCACAAGTTCCAAGGCAGGGAGTGCGACGAGATCGTCTTCTCCACCGTGCTGGACAAGAAGCGCTACAACCAGGAGCGCAAACGCCTGGAGTTCGTCGATGACCCTCGTATGATTAACGTGGCAGTTTCACGGGCCAAGCACCGCTTCACCCTGGTGACCGGCGACGAGGTGTTCGCCGGCAACAATGGGCACATTGCGGCTTTGATGCGCTACGTTACCTACTATGCGCAAGACGAACAGATCATGCGTGCGCCCGTGGTTTCGGCCTTCGACTTGCTATACCGCGAGTATGACCAGTCCTTGGCGCGATTGAATGCTCGCCTGCGGCCCAATGATTCGCGCTACAAATCCGAGCAGATCGCGGCACAATTGTTGCGCGAAGCGCTCTCCGCTCCAGCGTGTCAATCGTTGATGTATCACGATCAGATCAGATTGAATCAGCTCGTTTCGCCGAATGCCCTGGACTTGACGCAGCGAGACCGAGACTTCATGGCGCGTGCCAGTTGCGATTTCGTGATCTATTTCAAGGTGGGAAAGACGCCACTCGGCGTGATTGAGGTAGATGGCGGCTCCCACGACCGGTCCGATCAAGTGGCGCGGGATGCCTTGAAAAACGAAATTCTCGCTAAAAACGGCATTCAGATCTTGCGTCTGCGCACTGTCGATAGCCGCATCGCGGAGAGAATAGACGAATTCATCGCTCAGTGGGCAAGTCCCACACCCGTGGCATAAGGCTGGCGTGCCCGATTTGCTCAACGAGTCTGCAAACCGCCATCGCCCCACGGAGACACGTCCTAGACCGACCGACGATGATGACGTTCATTGATCGTTAGCTTGTAGTAGTTGTCTAACACCGTGTTGCCAAACTCTTCGAGATACAGGCGCCTCCAAGATGCCTATGGCCCAATCTCGACGCTACCGCCTCAACGCACCCTGGCCAACGCCGTACGTGCGTCGGCCATGAACTTCTGCGCTTCCTGCGGTGTGGCCAGGTTGGCGCCGAGCTGGCTGAGTACCTGTTCGATATCGCTGGACGCGTCCCAGGCTTCGTCGCAGAGCATGCCGGCGATGGGGCCGAGATAGTTCAGCGCGACTTTTTCCAAGGCATCGCGTACGCGATCGTCCGGCGCGCCGGCACTGGCGTTGCCTGACGGCGCGGGTGCTGGCGCGGCGGCTGCGACCGGTGAAGCCGCCACCGGCGCGGGTGCCACGGGTGCGCGCGCCGGAGCAGGGGCGCCGCCCAGATCCTGTTCGAAGCCGCCCATCAACCACTGGCGCGAGTCTTCGCTCAGCAACGACGGCTTGCCCATGCCGGCACCGGGGTCCACCTGAAAGCGGGCCTTCGCGGCACCGACCATGGTGAGGCGTTGCACCGCCTCATCATTGCGCAGCATGCGAAAGACCACTTCTTCGATCTGTCCGGCGTTGAGGCGGACGATGCAGGAATGGTTTTCTTCGGTGACGACAAACAGAAAGCCGGACGCCTTCTTCAATGCCAACGCCCTGAGCTCGCGCAGGACATCGATCAGCGGACGGAATTCATTGGACATGGCGTCTTCCTTGCATCATCTGATACGAAATCGGGTGAAGCGGCTCAGCGTTTGCTGAGGCGCTCCATGGCCAACCGGACACTGTTGGACAGGCGGGAGATGGCGCGCGCCAGGGTACCAATTTCATCCTTGAGGTTGACCTCTTCGATGGTGTGGTTCCACTTGCCCAGGCTCAGTTCTTCGGCCACGGTGGTCAGATGCTGGATGGGGCGCAACACGCGGCTCCAGATCAGCGCCCACTGCAGGCCAAGCAACAGTGCGCAAACCAACAAGCCGATGCCGGCGATCCACAGCGACTGACGCACGATCACGCCATTGACGTCGCTCTTGGGATACGCCGAGACCAGGGTGAAGCCCCAATCCGGCACTTCCTGCTTGGTCACGACCCAGTCGTCCGGGCTTTCCTTGACGATGCGCTCGATGGTGGCGGTGTCGGTGGTGGCACCGGTGGTGGACTGGAAGCGCAGTTTGTTCTTGCTGTCGAACACGGCGATGAAGCCGGAATCGAGCACGCGACGGCTGCTGACCACGTTTTCCAGGGCCTGGGTGTCGGCCTTGTAGCCGACGTACCAGGCGCCGATGACGCGCTTGTCGTTGCCGGCAAAGATCGGCTCGTAGCCGGTGACGTACGGGTTGCCGAGGATGTCGACCACGCCGTAGAAGCTTTCGCCGTTACGCAGCTTGGCCGCGGCCTGGCCGTTGGGATCGAGCACGGTGCCGATGGCGCGGCTGCCGTCTTCCTTCTTGACGTTGGTGGAGATACGCACGAACTCATCGCCGGTGCGCGAGAACAGCGTCGCGGTGCCTTCATGGATTGCGGTGACGTCGTCCAGCATGGTGAAGGAATTCGCTTGCGGACGCTGGCCCAGCAGCAGGTCGCTGGCACTGCGGTCGGCGACGCGGATGTCGCTGCCCATGCTCGGGGCGCCCTGCGCATTGGCTTCCTTGCGCAGCTGGCGCATCGAGGAATTGACGCGGTCGAGCATCATCGAGCGGGTGACCGCGAACAAGGTCTGCAAGGACACCGACTGGCGCTCGATCGCGTCGCCGGCTTCGAACTTGACCCGGTTCGCTTCGGTAATGGCCAGAATGACCGTGAGTGCCACCACCACAACCAGCACCAAGGCCAGCACCGGCAACAGCAGGCGCACCCGCAAAGAGTGACGAAGCATCGCAATTCCCCTGAACGCGTTTAAATGATTGAATCGAGTGCCGCCGCAGCGCAGTGCAGCGGTCGGACCTAGCCGTTATCGGCTGCCAGACAAGATGCTGAAGCGGCCCCCATGCCGCTTGGCGGTGCATAAGATAGCTCAAGCCGATCGATTTGAGAGTGCGCGTCGATCGCGTCGTGCGCCTTGCGTTCAAGAATGGTGGACTGGGTTGCAATGTGGCTGCTGGTGGGGCGATGGGCGGTTTGAGGTGGCTGTCCTTGGGGCAATCGACCACGGACGCGTCTTTGCAGGGCCCGGTTGCCGCTGTTACAGAGCCGTGGCAGCCGGAGGACGCGCAGTTTGCAGCGCGACCACCCGGATGTGCCATCCGCCTGGCCATGGGCACGGCCAGCGGTCAGCGGCCAGCCACTCAGGTTTCCAGCGACAGGATCCCGCGGCGCAAGGCAACGGTGACCGCATGGGTGCGATCGCGCACGCCGAGCTTGGCCAGGATGTTCTTCATGTGTGCCTTGACCGTTTCTTCGGAAATGCTCAAGGCGTTGCCGATCTGTTTGTTGGAACACCCGGTCGCGACCAGACTCAGCACTTCGGTCTCGCGGGCGGACAGCGCGTCGTCGAGCACGTGGGCGGCGATGTTTTCGGCCACCGACGCCGGAACATGCCGGCGCTGGCCTCGCCGCACGTCGCGGATGGTGTCGACCAGCTCGCGGCGCAGTGCGCTCTTGAGCAGGTAGCCGCAGGCGCCGGCCTGCAATGCGCGCACCGCACGCACATCGCCGGTATAGGTGGTCAGCACGATGACCTTGGCGGTGGGATCGACGCGGCGGATACGCTGGATGGCTTCGACGCCATCCACGCGCGGCATCTGCAGATCCATCAGCACCACATCCGGGCGCAGGCTGGCGTAGCAAGCCACTGCCTGTTCGCCATCTTCGGCTTCGCCGACCACGCGCATGTCGTGTTCGGCGGTCAGCATGGCGCTGAGACCGTCGCGCAGTAGCGGATGATCGTCTACCACCAGTACGTCGGTCGGTTTGACCATCTCAGCCATTGGAGCTCTCCGTGGATTGTGCAGGTCGAAATGGCCACCACCAGCGCGGTGGCGTTGCATAGGCGGTACGGGCGGGAAGCATGATCTGGATTTCGGTGCCGCTGCCCGGACGCGACCACAACTGCATCTTGGCGCCGATGCGTTGCGCGCGTTCCTGCATGCCGGTCAGCCCCCAGTGCCCGGTGCGCGCATGACCATGCAGCACGTCCGGGTCCAGGCCGCAGCCATCGTCGCGGATGCGCAGCACGAAGTCACGTGAACCGTAACGCAGTTCCAGCGTGATCTGCGCGGCGTCGGCGTGGCGATCGGCGTTGGCCAACGCTTCGCGGCCAAGCTGGAACAGTTCGTCGGCCACCATCGGGCGCAGTGCCACCGGGCGACCCTCCACCGAGACCTGCAGCTTGGCCGCAGGCGGGGGCATGGTGGCATCGCGCGAGCGCTGCAATGCGGCGGCCAGATCCTGGCGCAGCGAGTAACTGTCGCGCAGGCCGTTGACGCGGTCGCGGCCTTCGACCAGTGCGTTTTCGGCCAGATCGACCGCCTGCTCCAGTTCCAGCCGGCGCGGGTCGTTGCCGGGCAACGAGCGACTGGCGGCATGCAGCCGCAGGATCAGCCCCTGGGTGCCCTGTAACAAGGTGTCGTGCAACTCGCGGGCGATGCGTTCGCGTTCGCGGTAACGCTCTTCCAGCCGCGCGCGCAGGCGTCCGGCAACGTGCCGGGTGCGCATGCGCCAGCTGATCGCGAGCGTCAGCAGCAAGGCCAGCGCGACGCACACCTTGAACTGCCAGGTCTGCACGAAGGCCGCCTCGATCACGAAGTCCAGCGTGTCGCCGCGCTCGTTCCACACCCCATCGTTGTTGGCGGCGGCAATGCGGAAGCGGTAACGGCCCGGTGTGAGGTTGGTATAGAACGCCTCGTTACGATTGCCGGCGTCCTGCCATTGCGCGTCCACGCCTTCCAGCCGGTAGCGAAAGCGCACGCGCTCGGGGCGGGTGAGGCTGACCGCGTCGTAGCCGATGCGCAGGCGGTGGGTCCATTGGGGCAGCCGCAGCCCAGCTGTACGCGGGTAGGGGCGGTCGTTGGCAACCACTTCGGTGATGAAGACCTCCGGCGCGGTGGGGTTGCGGTAGGTCTGTTCGGGATCCAGCCAGGCCAGGCCCTGATTGGTGGTGAACCACAGCAGGCCGTCGTCGGCAGCGATGGCCGTCGGGACCGGCGTGGCCTGCTGGGCGACACCGGGTAGCCCGTCCATGATGTCGTACAGGCGCAGGACCGGGCTGGCCACGCCCGATTGCACGCTGCTCAGCAGCGCGCGTTGACTGATCTGCACCACGCCGCGGTTGCCGTTCAACCACAAGGTGCCGTGGCGGTCCTGCACGATGCCGGTGATGCCTTGCAGGAGCGGATTGGTTTGATCGGGCACCTGCCGGAAACGGCCATCGGCGCCCAGCGCTGCCAGCCCGGTTTCGCCGGCGACCAGGGTGAGCGACGGGCGTTGCCAGATGGCGGTGATCGGCCCCACCGACAGGCCATCTTCGGCGCTGTAGTGCGTCAACTGCCTGCTCCGCAGCAAGCGCACATCGCCCTTGATGGTGCCCACCCACATGCCGCCATCCTGCGTGTTGGCGAGCACCGTGCATGGGGTGTCCTGCAGATTGGCCAGCGGCTGCCAGGCGCTGCCATCGAATGCGTAGGGGCCGCTCGCATCGGGGCAGACCCAGGGATGGTTGCGGCTGTCGACGACGAAGGCGCGGATGGCGCCGGTGGACAGGCCGAGCGGCAGCGTCACGGGCTGCGCGCGGCCGGCCTGCAGACGCAGCAGGGCGTGCTCGCCAAGCACCCAGCCGTTGGTGGTCGCTGGCACATCCAGGATGTGGGTGGACGCACCATGCTGCAGGCCTGCGACGCGATCGCGGCTCAACGCCAGCAGTCGGCCATCGCGCAGGCTGGTCAGGAGCGGGCGTGCAGACATGTCGGGTGCAGGATTGAAGGTCGCCACGGCCATTGCCTGGCCCGGTAGCAACGGCGCCAGCGGCAGCAACGCGCGATGCCGGAAGCGGTTGAGGCCCAGATTGGTGCCGGCCCACAAATTGCCTTCGCGATCTTCGAGCAACGGGCCGGCGGTGGCCGAGGTCAGCCCCTGCACCGGTCCGAAGCGTTCCAGCACCGGCGTGGACGATGTGGGCAAGGCAATCCGGAACAGACCATGCGCCGCATAGTCGCTGCCCCACAGCGCGCCATCGCGCATGAAGCGGATGCGCCGCGCGAATAACCCGGGAAATTGCGGCCGGGCACGCGCCGCTGCGGGCAGCACGTTGCCCTGCGCATCGGTCAACGCAAACACGCCGCGGTACGGATCTGCGACCCAGATCGCACCGTCCGGGCTCTCGGCCATGGTGACGTAGACACCCACCTGCTGACCGCTGGGTTCAAACCGCTTGGCACCAGACCGCAACGACAGAATCTGCGTACCGTCGCTGACCCATAGCGTGCCGCGCACATCGCGCAGCAACCAATGCGCGCGTTCGGCGGTGTACCCCCAGTCGGCACCGGCACGCTGCCAACGCTGGCCATCGAACCAGCACAAACCGCCATCGATGGCCGCCCACCAGCGTCCACTGCCATCGTGCTCGATGCGGAACACCATGCCGTCGGGCACGTCCTTGCCTGGGCGGAAGTGCGTGAGGTGACCGTCCGCGAGGCGATCGATGCCGGCGTTGAAGTAGCCGATCCAGGCGGTGTCGTCCGGCGCCAGCGCCAGCGCGGTCATGTTGTGCGACGCGTAGGCCTCGCCATCCGGCGGCGCCTGCCGCGCGAAGTGGTCGCCATCGAACTGAAACAGACCGAAGCCGGTCGCCAACCACAACGGCCCGGCGTCGGCTTGCTGGATATCCCAGATGTCGGCCGGTGCGCCGCGTTCGGTGCTCCAGGCGGTGTGGTGGAATTGCAGCAGTCCCGCACGGGTTGCGGCGATGCCTTCGGCGCGCACGGGCGGGCATGCCCACCAGCAACTGCACATCACAACGATCACCGCCGCGCACAGGCGAAACAGCAGGGGGGATCGGATGACGGGCTCATGCGGCATCGCAGCATTGTCGGGCGAGATCGGGGGAAGCACCACCACCTCTTTCGGGGGAGGGACGTGGGACAGCAAATCGGGTAAGGCTGGAGTACGCAAAGACTGGCGCATCGCGTCGGGCGCGTGCCGTCGCGACGCAGTGTGCGCTGCGTGGCGTCCCCAATGTTGGTGGCAGCATTCGATCGGCGCAGGAACGTTGCTTGTGTACGACGTGGTGTTATGCGGTGGGGTTCGCTTGGCCCGCTGTGCTGGTGACGCCTACCTGCACACTGCAATGCACACAGCATCAGGGATGCGCGCTATCGCCGGTGTGCCGGCATGCACGCGTGGTGCATGTCGCATCGATGCAGGCTTGAGGTCCGGTGCCAGGTTGTCGCAGCGGCATGTGACTCACCCTAAAGAGTGAGCGATCCGCCTCACCATCAGGGGTGGGGCGATACGGATGTTCGCCGCACCATGGCGACATTCCCCGCCGGAGACGCCACATGGCAAGTCTGATTGCCGCTGGTCGCCCCGATCTGCAGGCAGGCAACGTGCGCGCACTGCATGCCCCACGCGTACGTGCTGTTGCAAGAGCACTGCAGTACATCGACACACATCTGTACGAGCCCATCGGCGTGACCCAACTGGCCGGCGCCGCCTGCATGAGCCGTTTCCATTTCGCACGCGTGTTTCGCGACGCGATTGGCGCCAGCCCGATGGAGTATCTGCGGCGGCGTCGGCTCGAACGCGCACAGGCGATGCTGCGCGAAGGCCGCCACACCATCAGCCAGATCGCCACTGATCTGTGCTTCTTCGATCAAAGCCATTTCGTGCGCAGCTTCCGCAACGCCACAGGGTGCACGCCGGCACGCTTTGCCGCCCAAGTGGCGAACGTTACCTGCACCGCGACACCCGCACCGCGTGCACATCGGCACAACGCTCATTCCTTTTCAACACCCATGGAGCATCACGCATGACCACTGCCACTGCCGTCCCCGGTAAATCCCTGTTGTCGCCCGCCGATCACGCGCTGATCCTGATCGACCATCAATCGCAGATGGCCTTCGCCACGCACACCATCGACATCTCGGCGCTGCGCAACAACGTGTCGTTGATTGCCAAGGGTGCCAAAGGCTTCAAGGTGCCGGTGATTCTGACCACCGTTGCAGAAAAGTCGTTCTCCGGTCCGCTGTTTCCCGAGTTGCCGGAGATCTTTGCCGGCGAGCCGGTGTTCGACCGCACCAGCATGAATGCCTGGGAAGACCAGGGCGTGATCGATCGCATCAACGCCATCGGCAAGCAGCGTCTGGTGATTGCCGGGCTGTGGACCAGCGTGTGCATCGTCGGCCCGACGCTGTCGGCGATCGAGCAGGGGTTTGAGGTGTACGTCATTACCGATGCCTGCGGCGATGTCAGCGACGAAGCGCATGAGCGTGCAGTGACGCGCATGGTGCAGGCCGGCGCTGCGCCCATCACCAGCGTGCAGTACCTGCTGGAATTGCAGCGCGATTGGGCACGTAGCGATACCTATGACCTCACCACCGGCATCGCACGTGCGCATGCAGGCGGCTACGGCATCGGCATTCAATACGCCAAGACCATGTTCGGCGCGCAGGAAGGCGGGCATTGAACGCATCGGCACCACGCGGCAACGCCGGCCTTGCGCCGGCGTTGTTGATGCTGCGCATTGCCGGCGGCGGCTTCCTGTTGCCGCATGGCCTGGGCAAGTTACTGGGATGGTTCGGTGGTCCGGGGCTGCCCGGTTTTGCCGCTGAATTGCAGCAATTCGGCTTTCCGTCTGCAGCGCCGTTGCCGTTGCTGCTGGCCTTGGTGCAGACGCTCTCCGGGCTGGCGGTGTTGCTGGGTCTATGGACGCGTGCCAGTGCCGCGCTGGCAGCGGTGTTCATCGCTACCACCGTGGTGGTGGCCGTGCCCAAGGGCTGGTTCTGGATGCACGGTGGCATGGAGTACCCGCTGATGTGGTTGCTGGTGTTGCTGGCTCTGGTCGCTGCCGGCGGTGGCGCGTGGTCGCTGGATGGGCTGCGCAAGCGTGGTGCCGCATGAGCGGCGCACCCAATGATCACGATGCCGGGCGGCGCCTGTGGATGCAGGGCGCTGCGGCCGGTCTTGCGTTGGGCGCCTTGCCTGGCGCTTCGTCTGCTTCAAGGAAATCTCCGATGGTCGATCTTGTCGTTCGCAATGCGCGCATCACCACGCTGGATCCTCGTCAGCCCAGCGCCACTGCCATTGCAATGGCCGGTGGACGCATCGTGGCGGTGGGCGACGACGCGCAGATCATGGCGCTGGCAAACGGCGCCCGCAGCATCGACGCACAAGGCCGACGCCTGCTGCCCGGACTCAATGACAGCCACACCCATCTGATCCGCGGCGGACTTAACTACAACCTGGAACTGCGCTGGGATGGCGTCCGTTCGCTTGCCGATGCCATGGCGATGTTGAAGGCGCAGGTCGACCGCACGCCAGCGCCGCAATGGGTGCGCGTGGTCGGTGGCTTCACCGCGCATCAGTTTGTCGAAAAGCGCCTTCCGACCCTGGACGAAATCAACGCCATCGCACCGGATACGCCGGTGTTTTTGCTGCATCTCTACGACCGCGCCTTGCTCAACCGCGCGGCCTTGCGCGCCTGCGGCTACGACAAGGCCACTCCCGATCCGCCAGGCGGGCGCATCGAGCGCGACAAGTTGGGCAATCCCACCGGCTTGCTGCTGGCCAAACCCAATGCCCTGATTCTCTACGCCAGCCTGGCAAAGGGCCCGCGCCTGCCGCTGGAGTACCAGGCCAATTCCACGCGTCATTTCATGCGCGAACTCAACCGGCTGGGCATCACTTCGGTGATCGATGCCGGCGGTGGTTTCCAGAATTATCCGGAGGACTACCAGGTCATCGAGCAGCTACATGCGGCCGACCAATTGAGCGTGCGCATTGCCTATAACCTGTTCACCCAGAACAAGGGCAAGGAAGTCGACGACTTCCGCGGCTGGACCGAGATGCTGCCGGTACGCAAGGGCGACGATCTGCTGCGGCACAACGGCGCCGGCGAAATGCTGGTGTTTTCCGCGGCGGATTTCGAGCAGTTCAGCGAGCCGCGCCCGGAGCTGCCGCCGGAGCTGGAGCCCGAACTGGAGCAGGTGGTGCGGTTGCTGGTCGAAAAACGCTGGCCGTTCCGTATCCATGCCACCTATGACGAAAGCATCGAACGCATTCTCGATGTCTACGAAAAGGTCAACGCCGACATTCCGTTCGATGGCCTGCATTGGTTTATCGACCACGCCGAAACCATCACGCCACGCAATATCGATCGCATCCGCGCCTTGAACGGCGGCATCGCCGTACAACATCGCATGGCGTATCAGGGCGAAGCGTTTGTCGAACGCTACGGCGTGCAGGCTGCGCGGCACACACCGCCGGTGCGGCGCATGCTGGCCGCCGGCGTTCCGGTGGGCGCTGGCACCGATGCGACGCGTGTGGCCAGTTACAACCCGTGGGTGGCGTTGTCGTGGTTGGTCACCGGACGCACGGTGGGCGGCCTGGCCTTGTACGGCGAAGAGAATCTGCTCGACCGTGAGCAGGCGTTGCGGCTGTGGACGCAGGGTAGCGCATGGTTCTCTGGCGACGAGAGCAACAAGGGCACGCTGGCGGCGGGGCAACTGGCCGATTTCATCGTGCTATCGGACGACTACTTCCGCGTCGATGATGCCGCCATTGCCGACATCACCAGCGTGCTGACTGTGTTGGGTGGGCGCGTGGTGCATGGCGATGGCGACTTTGCCGCGCTGGCGCCGACCTTGCCGCCGGCCATGCCGGACTGGTCGCCGGTCAATCGGTTCGGTGGCTATCACGTGGGCGGTGCGGTCAGCGGCCTTGCCAGTGCCGCGCATGTGCACACGCACGGCCACGGGTGTCGCGCGCACGGGCCGCATGGCCATGCAGCGCAGCATGCTGCGCCCAGCGATGATCTGCGCGGCTTCTGGGGCGCATTGGGTTGCGCGTGTTTCGCGTTCTGAGATCGGCACTGTCTCGATGCGCCTGCCGGCGCATCTCATACCGTCACCTTGTTTGTTTCACCCCGTCAACTGGAGCTTTGCCGCGATGACTTCTTCTGCCGCACCCGCCGATGGCGGTGCCTGGGCGCCGCTGCGCGAGCCGATCTTTCGTGCGTTATGGCTGGCCATTTTAGGCAGCAACATCGGCACCTGGATCAACGATGTCGCCGCGTCCTGGGTGATGGCCGAACAGACCGGCTCGCCATTGATGGTGGCGGCCGTGCAATCGGCCACCACCTTGCCGGTGGTGTTGTTCGCGCTGGTGGCCGGCACGTTGGCCGACATCGTCGACCGCCGTCGCTACCTGATGTTCACCCAGGGCTGGATGTTGCTGGTGGCCGGCGTTTTGGCCTTGCTGTCGCATCTGCAGTTGCTCACCCCGTGGGTGTTGGTGGCATTGACCTTTGCGATGGGCATGGGCGCAGCGATGGCAATGCCCGCGCAGGCGGCGATCGTGTCGGAGCTGGTGCCGCGGCCGATGTTGGCGTCGGCGGTGGCGCTTAATTCGATCGGCATGAACATCGCCCGCTCGATCGGCCCGGCGGTGGGCGGCCTGATCGTCGCCCAATTCGGTCCGCCGTGGGCATTTCTGCTCAATGGCGTGACCTTCGGATTGATGCTGGTGGTGTTGTGGCGTTGGCGCCGCGACGCGCATGCCTCTGCATTGCCACCGGAGAGCTTCGGCGCGGGCTTGCGTGCCGGTCTGCGCTATGCCGCGCGCGCCGGGCGCCTGCAGGCGGTACTGATCAAAGCCGCCGGGTTCTTCCTGTTCGCCAGTGCGTTGACGGCATTGCTGCCGTTGGTGGTCCGTCGCGACATGCAGCTAGGTGCCGGCAGTTATGGCGTGTTGTTGGGCTGCATCGGCATCGGTGCGATCAGTGGCGCCTTGCTGCTGCCACGCCTGCGTGCGCGCTACGACCGTGACCTGCTGGTGTTTGTGGCCACCCTGGTGTGTGCAGCATCGTTGCTGGGGCTGGCGTTGTCGCGTCAGATCGGTGTGCTGTGCGTGGTGATGGTGGTCAACGGCCTGGCGTGGATCACCGTGCTGTCGTCCTTGCAGATCGCCGCGCAAACGGCGGTGCCTGCCTGGGTGCGCGCACGTGCATTGTCGCTGTACATCGTGGTGTTTTCTGCGGGCATGGCATCGGGTTCGCTGGTCTGGGGCGCGTTGGCGCAGCGCACCTCGATCGCGACCGCCTTGCAGATCGCTGCCGTTGGTGCCGTGATTGCAGCGTTGCTGGTCAAGCGTGCGCGCATTGCCGGCACCGAGCAGCTGGACCTTGCCCCCGGCGGGCATTGGCCTGCACCGGCGCAATCGGATGCGGTCGAGCACGATCGCGGCCCGGTGCTGGTGACGGTCGAATACCGCATCGCTGCCGACGCACGCGTCACCTTTTTGCAGTTGATGACGCAGCTGGGCAACGCCCGGCGTCGTGATGGCGCGGTGGTCTGGGGCATTGCCGAAGACGCCGCCACACCCGGCGTGCAACTGGAATACTTCATCGTCGCCTCGTGGCTGGAACATCTGCGCCAGCACGAGCGCGTCACCGGCGATGACCGCCAGTTGCAGGAGCAGATCCGCGCACTGCATCAAGGCGAACGCGCACCGTTGGTGCGTCACTTCGTCGGCGGCGGTGGTGTCGCGTTACCGCCACATGCGCATTCGGATATCTGAGCACTTCCACGCGATACGCATGAGCGGCCTGGCACTGACACGGCCAGTGATTTGGGCTGCGAGCGGCGGGAATTCCGTCGCCCGCAGCCATCGCGTTTGTGGGCACCTTGCTGGTACTGGCAATGAACTGAGACTACGCATTGCTGGAGCATTTTCTGGCCACGTGGGCTACATGCAATCTCATTCCTTGCAACGGCCCGATTTGCAGCAAGGTCGGGTAGGGCAGAGCGATGCAAAAGTCTTGCATTGGTCGACGTATCGCTTGCGTTGCTGATCAGCATTGGATGCAGATTGCTTGACCTGGAGCTGCCGGCACTGCCACGCCAGACCGACGCGGTGCTGGTGGTTGCGATGATTGGCGGTTTCATTCTGCCCAGCTGGGTGTTGCGCCGAATCGTGACTTGCGCGCCCACGCATGAGCGTGCTCGTTTGACCTTTGTTGCGCTCACGGTGGGAAGGTGACGCGTTGCCACCTCGCTTGCTGGCTCGGCATCTTTTCGAGCGCAGCACAGGTCCTCGGCTCGCCTGTGATCCATCCACGGCGCGCGGTGCTGCGATGCACTTCCGCGCGAATGGCAATAGGCCTATCGACACAAACGCGGCTACCCTCATCACCACGCACCCATGCGTACCAAAACAAAAGGCCGACTCTCACGAGCCGGCCTTTGTCTTAAGCATTGAAGCAAGAATCAGCTCTTGGCGAAGGCCAGCAGATCCTTGTTGAACTGATCGGCGTGGGTGATGGTCAACCCGTGCGGCGCGCCGGCGTAGATCTTCAGTTCGGCATTCTTGATGATCTTGGCCGACAATTTGCCCGACGCATCGATCGGCACGATCTGGTCGTCGTCGCCATGCACCACCAGCGCCGGCACATCGATCTTCTTCAGGTCGGCGGTGTAATCGACCTCGGAGAATTCCTTGATGCAGTCGTACTGACCCTTGTGGCCGCCCAGCATGCCCTGCAGCCAGAACGAATCGCGCATGCCTTGGGTGACCTTGTTGCCGTCACGGTTGGCACCGAAGAACGGCGTGGTCAGGTCCTGATAGAACTGCGAGCGGTCCTTGGCAACGCCGTCGCGGATGCCGTCGAACACGCTCATCGGCAGGCCACCGGGATTGGTCGGGCTCTTGACCATCTGCGGCGGCACCGCACCGACCAACACCACCTTGGCCACGCGCTTGCTGCCATGGCGGCCAACGTAATGCGCCACTTCGCCACCGCCGGTGGAATGGCCGACCAGGATCGCGTCTTTGAGATCCAGCGCGTCGATCACTGCGGCCAGATCGTCGGCGTAGGTGTCCATGTCGTTACCGTCCCAGGTCTGCGACGAACGGCCATGGCTGCGGCGGTCGTGCGCGATCACGCGATACCCGTGCTGACCCATGAACAGCATCTGCGGGTCCCACGCATCGGCACTGAGCGGCCAGCCATGTGCGAAGACGACCGGCTGGCCCTTGCCCCAATCCTTGTAGAAAATGTTGGCGCCGTCGGGGCGTTGGACGAAATTGGACATCGAGTTGACTCCGTGAGTGGACGAGTGGGGCGGGGTGGCAGCGGGGGCGCGTGCGGGAGCTGCGGCGGTGGCGAACGCGGGCAACGACAACGCTGCCATGGCGACCGTGCCGGTGATGAGAAAGCTGCGGCGTCCGGCGTCGGCCGGATGCGCCTCGAACGGATCCATGGAACCTCCTGTGGGCGAGGGGCATGCAGCCCGGCGGTCGCACGATGCGGTGCGCATCATGCTGGCGCGCGACCGCGCCACGCAGAGCGACGCAGGCCACGGACGTGCCGGTGCATGCACGCAGTAGACCGCCTGCACGGCTAGTGCAGATTGCATCTGCGTGCGCTCTGCAAGAGTTACCCGCAATGTTCCAGATCAGTGCGTCTGCTGCAGTCGACGCAGGTTGTGGGTCAGCCGGACATCCACGCGGAATGGATGCAGTGCACTGCCGGTGGATGACGCCGCAGCATCGACGCCCGGCTCTGCAACGTGCGACAGGCTGGCATCCCATCCAGCGGGCGTGTTGCGCCCGAAGCTCAATGCAGCGCGGTGTCCCACAGCAGCTTACCGTTCAAGACAACGATCACCGCCGCAATCACCCAGGCCGTGCGCACCAGCCAGGCCGGCGCCACCAGCGCGCCCATCAATGTTTGGTCCGAGACAAAGCGCACCAACGGGATCACCGCAAACGGCAATTGCATCGACAGCACTACCTGGCTCAGCACCAACAGCCGCGCGGTGCCGGCCTCGCCGTACAACCAGGTCACCACGACGACGGGCACGATGGCGATGCCGCGGGTGAGCAAGCGGCGCAGCCACGGCGGCAGGCGCAATTGCAGAAAGCCTTCCATCACGATCTGCCCGGCCAACGTCGCGGTGACCGTCGAGTTGACGCCCGAGGCAAGCAGGGCGACCGCAAACAAGGTCGAGGCCAACCCCACGCCGAGCATCGGCGCGAGCAAGGCATGCGCCTGTTCGATTTCCTGTACATCGGTGCGGCCCTGCGCATGAAACACCGCAGCAGCCAGGATCAGGATCGAGGCGTTGATAAACAACGCGAACATCAACGCCACCGTGCTGTCAGTGACGGCCCAGCGCAGTGCCGAGCGGCGTCCCGCGTCATCGCGCGGGTAGGCGCGCGTCTGCACAATCGAGGAATGCAAATACAGGTTATGCGGCATCACGGTGGCGCCGATGATGCCGATGGCCAGATACAGTGCCTGCGGGTCGGTAACCACTTGCGCACGCGGAATGAACCCGCCCAGCACTGCGGCGATCGGCGGTGCCGCCAAGGCGATCTGGATACCGAAGCACACGAAGATGATCAGCAGCAACGCCATCACAAATGCTTCCAGCGCCCGGAAGCCGCGATTCATCAGCAACAGCACCAGCACCACATCGATCGCGGTGATGATCGCGCCCACGGTCAGCGGAATGCCGAACAACAGCTTCAGTGCGATCGCGGTGCCGATCACTTCGGCAAGATCGCAGGCGATGATCGCCAGCTCGCACAGTCCCCACAGCGCCAGGTTCACGCCACGTGGGTAGCGCGCACGGCAGGCCTGCGCCAGATCCAGCCCGGTGGCAATGCCCAGCCGCGCCGACAGACTCTGCAACACGATCGCCATGACGTTGGACAGCAGGATCACCGACAGCAGCAGGTAGCCGAACTGCGAGCCGCCGGCCAGATCGGTGGCCCAGTTGCCCGGATCCATGTAGCCCACCGACACCATGTAGCCCGGACCCAGAAAGGCCAGCAGCCGGAACCACCAATGGCCGTTCTTGGGCACGGCAACGCTGGCGTGATGATCGCCAAGCCCACCATTGGCGGAGGCGGGCGATCGTGCGGAGGCAACGGTGTCGACGGACATGCAGGGCGGCGGGTTGGGGGCGTCGGATGGATGATATAGCAAGTGCTATGCTATTGAGCATTGGCAAACTCAATCGTATTGATCGGCTGCGTGCTTCACACTACGCACCCCGGCACCTATGCCGGATGCGACGACGAGGATGCGGGTGGGCAAGAGCGAAAAGCTGGAGGCGGCCACGCCGTCCCTGATCGATGCGCAGGTGCATATGGAGAGCTTCCGCCAGGTGCGCGAAGCGCGCCGCGCCGAGCTGGTCGAGGACTATGTGGAGCTGATCTCCGATCTACTGGTCGATGGCGGCGAAGCGCGGCAGGTCGATATCGCCGCGCGCCTGGGCGTGGCTCAGCCCACCGTGGCCAAGATGCTCAAGCGCCTGGTCCGCGACGGCTGGGTCGTGCAGCGCCCGTACCGCGGTGTGTTCCTGACCCCGGCCGGGGAGGCGTTGGCGGCTTCTAGTCGGCAGCGGCATCAGATCGTCGAGCGCTTCCTGCTCGCACTCGGCATCGACGAAGCCACTGCGCGTCGCGATGCGGAAGGCATCGAACATCATGTCAGCGAGGCGACCGTTGCCGCATTCGCCGCGTTTCTCGACCGCCAGGGCGGCAAGGCGAAGTGAGTGTGCCGGCCGCGATGTCGATCGATTCACCGCAGGCGGTCATCGATACGCAGTGGATGCAGCATGCGCTGCGTCTGGCCGAGCGTGCCGAGCGCGACTATGACGAAATCCCGGTTGGTGCCGTATTGATCGATGCCGACGGCAATGTGCTGGGCGAGGGCTGGAACTACAACATCGCCAGTCACGATCCCAGCGCGCATGCCGAGATCATGGCCATGCGCGAAGGCGGACGCCGTCTGGCCAATCACCGCCTGATCGGTTGCACCCTGTACGTCACCCTGGAGCCGTGCGCGATGTGCGCCATGGCCATGATCCACGCGCGCATCGCACGCGTGGTGTTCGCCGCCAGCGACCCCAAGACCGGCGCCTGCGGCAGTGTCTTCGACCTGTTGGCCGACCCGCGTCACAACCATCGCGTGCAGGTGGCAGGCGGCGTGCTGGCGGCAGAGTCAAGCCTGCGGCTGACCAATTACTTTCGCGCCAAGCGTGGCAAGCCGCCGCTCGTACCCTGAGCGGCATGGCCGCGGTATGATGCGCGCCCTTTCAGTACCCCGGCCGGCAACGGCCTCCACAGGACGGTGATATGGCAGACAACGTTGCGGGCAACGACCGACTGATCTGGA
The DNA here is from genome assembly GCF_979258225.1 of Xanthomonas sp. AC360. NCBI lineage: Bacteria > Pseudomonadati > Pseudomonadota > Gammaproteobacteria > Lysobacterales > Lysobacteraceae > Xanthomonas > Xanthomonas sp. AC360. Next base: position 4,105,687 of record NZ_OZ409846.1, on the reverse strand, counting down.
TCGATCTGGAAATGACCGGCCTGGATACCGATCGCGATTCGATCATCGAGATCGCCACCATCGTGACCGATGCGCAGTTGAACGTGCTGGCCGAAGGACCGGAACTGGCCATCGCCCATCCGCTGGCAACGCTGGAAGCGATGGACGAGTGGAACCGCAACCAGCACCGTCGTTCGGGCCTGTGGCAGCGTGTGCTCGACAGCCAGGTCACCCACGCACAGGCCGAAGCGCAGACGGTAGCGTTTTTGGGCGAATGGATCCGTGCCGGCGCCTCGCCGATGTGCGGCAACTCGATCTGCCAGGATCGCCGCTTCCTGCACCGCCAGATGTCGCGCCTGGAACGTTATTTCCACTACCGCAACCTCGACGTATCCACCATCAAGGAGCTGGCACGCCGCTGGGCACCGACGGTGGCCAACGGATTTGCCAAGAACTCGGCACACACCGCGCTGAGCGATGTGCGCGATTCCATCGACGAACTGCGCCACTATCGGCAGTTCATGGGTGCTCTGGGCGGTGATACCGAGGCTGGCACGCAGGGCTGATCTGGCCGATGGGCGGCATGCGTTTTGGCGCGCTGCGCGTCGAGCGCGCTAACGCCGGGGCAACCGGCCGCAATCGCAGTAAGATCGCAGCAGGCAGTGACAAACATAAAAGGCCGCATCTTTCGATGCGGCCTTTTGCTTTTTACAGATGACGCAGACGTTCAGCGCGCCAACGGCGGGCCCTTGGTCAGGTCGCCATCGTCGGCGATGCCCTTGCGCAACAGATCCGAGATCGGCTTGCCATCGGCATCGTGGTGATACACATGCAGGTCGCGCTGCGGGTACGGAATGTTGAGCCCGTTTTCCAGCAGCTGGTTGCGGATCTGCTCCAGCGTGCTGCTCTTGGCCGCGCCAAAGTTTCCATTGGCGGCGTAAGCAAACAGCATCAGATCCACCGTGCTCTCGCCCAGGTTGGTCACCTGCACGAACGGTGCGGGTGAATCCAGGACGTTCGGATTGTCCTTGGCGATCTGCAGCAACAACTGCTGCGCTTTTTTCAAATCATCCTGGTAACCCACGCCCACTGTCACTTCCAGGCGGCGGTTGGGCAGGGTGCTGTAGTTGATGATGGGCGCCGTGGTGATGGTGCTGTTGGGCAGGGTAATCATGCGTTCGTCGAACGCGCGCAGCCGGGTCTGAAAGATCCGGATCTCATCGACAATGCCTTCCTGGCCCGCGATCACCACATGGTCGCCATCGCGCATCGGCCGCAAGACGATCAGCATGACGCCGGCGGCGATGTTGGACAGCGAGTCCTTCAACGCCAGACCGACTGCAAGGCCGGCGGCACCGAGCACCGCAATCAACGAGGTCGGCGGTACGCCGATCTGGCTCAACGCGCTGACGAACACCAACACCAGCAGCAATGCATACATCACATTGCGCAGGAAGTTGGTCAACGTGATTTCGATACGTGCACGTGTCAATGCACGATGCAGCCACTGGCTGAGCTGCTTGGCCAACCACATGCCGACCACCACGATCAGCAGCGCCACCCCCCAGTTCAACGCGTATTGCGCCCACGGGATCTTTGCCCAGTTGAACGCCGGCTCTGCAGTTGCCGTCGCCGCCGGTTTGGCAGCAGCTGCTCCCGCAGCTGCCGCCATCACTGCACCCAACAGTCCCATCAGCTCTCGCTCTTGAGCTTGGCCAGACGCAGCCAGGTATCGACCACGGTGTCAGGATTCAACGACACCGACTCGATGCCTTCCTGCATCAACCATTCGGCCAGTTCCGGGTGATCCGACGGCCCCTGGCCGCAGATGCCCACGTACTTGCCCTTGGCGCGCGCCGACTTGATCGCCATCGACAGCAGCTTCTTGACCGCCGGGTTTCGCTCGTCGAATAGATGCGCCACGATCGACGAATCGCGGTCCAGGCCCAAGGTCAGCTGGGTCAGGTCGTTGGAGCCGATCGAGAAGCCGTCGAAGATCTCCAGGAATTCATCGGCCAGCAGCGCGTTGGACGGCAGCTCGCACATCATGATGATCTTCAGCCCGTTCTCGCCCTGCTTGAGTCCGTTCTGCTCAAGTACTTCGATCACCTTGCGGCCTTCTTCCAGCGTGCGCACGAACGGGATCATCACCCAGAGATTGTCCAGGCCCATCTCGTTGCGCACCTTCAACACCGCCTTGCACTCCAGCGAGAACGCCTTGGTGAAGGACGGGTCGACATACCGGCTGGCGCCGCGGAAGCCGATCATCGGGTTCTCTTCGTGCGGCTCGTAGCGTGAGCCGCCGATCAGGTTGGCGTACTCGTTGGACTTGAAGTCCGACAACCGCACGATCACCGTGTGCGGCGCCACCGAGGCGGTCAAGGTGGCGATGCCTTCGGCCAGACGGTTGATGTAGAAGCTCACCGGGTCGCCGTAGCCGGCAATCTTGGCGTCGATCTTCTTGCGGACGTCGGCGTCCTGCTTATCGTATTCCAGCAGCGCGTTCGGATGGATGCCGATGTGCGCGGCGATGATCATCTCCAGGCGCGCCAGGCCGATGCCGGCATTGGGCAGCTGGCCGAAGTCGAAGGCACGCTCCGGGTTGGCCACGTTCATCATGATCTTGAGCGGAGCCGGCGGCATGTTGCCCAGGTCGGTGGTGGTGCGCTCGAACGGCAACAGACCGTCGTAGATGAAGCCGGTATCGCCTTCGGCGCAGCTGACCGTCACTTCCTGACCGTCGCTGATCATGTCGGTGGCGTTGCCCGAGCCGACCACGGCCGGCACGCCGAGTTCGCGCGCGATGATCGCTGCGTGGCAGGTACGGCCGCCACGGTTGGTGACGATCGCCGATGCACGCTTCATCACCGGCTCCCAATCGGGGTCGGTCATGTCAGCGATCAACACGTCGCCCGCCTGCACGCGGTTCATGTCCTCCAGCGAGCGCACCACGCGCGCGACGCCGCTGCCGATCTTGGCACCAACCGCGCGGCCTTCGACCAGGATCTTGGCGCCCTTGGCGTCCAGCGAGAACCGCTCGATCTGGGTGGCATGGCTGCGCGACTTCACCGTTTCCGGGCGCGCCTGCACGATGAACAGCTTGCCGCTCACGCCGTCCTTCGCCCACTCGATATCCATCGGGCGGCCGTAATGCTTTTCGATCACCAGCGCCTGCTTGGAAAGCTCCTGCACATCTTCGTCGCTGATCGAGAAGGTGTTGCGCAGTTCCACCGGGGTGTCTTCGGTGCGCACGCGCTCGCCGGGCACATCCGAATACACCATGCGGATCGCCTTGCTGCCGAGCGAGCGACGCAGGATCGCCGGCTTGCCTGCCGTGAGCGTGGGCTTGTAGACGTAGAACTCGTCGGGATTGACCGCGCCCTGCACGACCATTTCGCCCAGGCCGAAGCTGGACGTGACGAACACCACATCGCGGAAGCCGGACTCGGTGTCCAGCGTGAACAACACGCCGGCCGCGCCGACGCCCGAGCGCACCATCAGCTGCACGCCCGCCGACAGGAACACGTCTTCGTGCTTGAAGCCATGGTGCACGCGGTACGCAATCGCGCGGTCGTTGTAGAGGCTGGCGAACACTTCCTTGACCTTGTGCACGACATCGTCGGCGCCGGTCACGTTGAGGAAGGTTTCTTGCTGGCCTGCGAAGGAGGCGTCCGGTAGGTCTTCCGCAGTCGCAGAAGAACGCACCGCCACGGCCACTTCGCCGCCGCCGTTTTCTGCGCACAGCTGTTCGTAGGCGGTGCGGATGTCGCGGTCCAGTTCCGGCTGCAGCGGGGCATCAATCACCCAGCCGCGAATTTCCTTGCCGGCCACAGTGAGCGCGGTAACGTCTTCGACGTCCAGCGTTGCGAGCTTGTCGAAAATCCGCTTGGACAAATCGTTGTGTGCGATGAAGTCCTTGAACGCTTCTGAAGTGGTCGCATATCCACCCGGAACCGAAACGCCCAACCCGGCCAAGTTGCCGATCATCTCGCCGAGCGAGGAATTTTTACCGCCTACGCGGGCCAGATCGGCCAGGCGTAGCTCATGCAACCACAGGATATTCTCGTTCAAGCGCGATGCTCCATAAGGCCATCGCCCGAGCGGGCTGAATGGCCGCGACCGTAGGAAGAAGCCGCTATGATGCAGTGCACAGCGGAACCTGCACAAGCATGAACCCGTAAGTTTTGGACACTAGTTCAAAGAGGTGGTCTTGATGTCAACAATCCGGCCGGTGTTTTACGTCTCCGATGGAACCGGTATCACCGCTGAAACGATTGGGCATAGCCTGCTCACCCAGTTCAGCGGGTTCAACTTCGTCACCGACCGCATGTCGTTCATTGATGATGCAGAAAAAGCGCGCGATGCCGCGATGCGGGTGCGCGCCGCCGGCGAGCGTTACCAGGTGCGTCCGGTGGTGGTCAATTCATGCGTCGATCCACAGCTGAGCATGATCCTGGCCGAAAGCGGTGCCTTGATGCTGGATGTGTTCGCGCCCTTCATCGAGCCGCTGGAGCGCGAGCTCAATGCGCCGCGACACTCACGCGTGGGCCGCGCGCACGGCATGGTCGATTTCGAGACCTATCACCGCCGCATCAATGCGATGAACTTCGCGCTGAGTCACGACGACGGCATTGCGCTCAACTATGACGAGGCCGATGTGATCCTGGTGGCGGTATCGCGCGCGGGCAAGACGCCTACCTGCATCTACCTGGCCTTGCATTACGGCATCCGCGCCGCCAACTATCCGTTGACCGAAGAAGATCTGGAAAGCGAACGACTGCCGCCGCGGTTGCGCAACTACCGCAACAAGTTGTTCGGCCTGACCATCGACCCGGAACGGTTGCAGCAGATTCGTCAGGAGCGTCGCGCCAACTCGCGCTATAGCGCGGCAGAAACCTGCCGACGCGAAGTCGCAACCGCCGAGCGCATGTTCCAGTTGGAGCGCATTCCCACGCTGAGCACCACCAACACCTCGATCGAAGAAATCTCCAGCAAGGTGTTGTCGACCCTGGGACTGCAGCGCGAGATGTTTTGAGGCCGGGATTGGTAGGGCGGGATGCGGGATCGGGCAATCAAGCGGTGCGTCCACAATCCGGGGGCTGCCGCGACGCGGCTGACGGCATGCTGGCAGCCCAAGAAAAATCAAGCGGGCGGGGCAGGGCTCCGCCAAGGTAGGCCTGCCATTGGGCCCTCGTCAATGCTGCCCGTGCGGCAGCGCAGCGTGTAGGATCGGTGCATGGCCCAAGCATTGAGCAAACTCGAGATCATCCCCCGTCTGAGCCGGTTCGGTTGGCTGATGGGGTTGTACGCAGAAAACTTCCAGCATCTCACCCGGCTGTTCGCGCCGGCCGATCTGGCGCCTGGCTCGTATGTGTCGTCGATCGGCGATGGGCTGAACCTGCGGCTGGACGTGATCGAATGCCATCGCTACACCGTCGAACTGCGCCTGACCTACGACCTGTGCGACCCGGTGACCGGTGAGCCGGATCCGTCTGCGTATGTGCGTCTGTACCGCGATGCGCGCCAGGCCGAGACCACGCATTGCTATGTGGGCCGTCGCTGGCAGGACGTGATGGGGATGTTTCCGCCGCCGGCCGAGCTGATCAGTCATCGCATGCGCATGAACACCTTCCTGGGCAAGTGGCTGGAGTACCTGGCCGAACGCGGTCATGGAGTAGCCACGTTGCGGCTGGACACCGACTACGTTGCGCCGCCGCGGCCCAGCTCGCAGGTGGTTGTCGGTTAAGTGCAGTAAGCAGATGGCGTGTGCGCATCGTTAGCGAGCGCTACTGTTAGCCGGAAATGGCCAGTGACCGGCATACGGATGGAACTTGCCGATGGCTTGGCGCACCGTCCACCGGAGTCGTTCAAGGCACGATCGCATAGCGCCCAATCACCGCTCGCCACCACGCTAGACGCAGGTCATCGGTCATACTGATGCGCTTCGTTGCAGATCGCGCGCCATGCCCTATACCCCGATTGTCGCCACGCTTGGCTATCTGTTGTCGCCCGACGGCACGCAGGTGCTGATGATCCACCGCAATGCCCGTCCCGGCGATCAACATCTGGGCAAGTACAACGGGCTCGGTGGCAAGGTGGAGCCGGACGAAGACGTGCTGGCCTGCATGCGCCGCGAGATCCGCGAAGAAGCCGGCGTCGCGTGCGGCGACATGCAATTGCGCGGCACCATCAGCTGGCCCGGGTTCGGCAAGCAGGGCGAGGACTGGTTGGGCTTCGTGTTCCTGATCCGCAGCTTCGATGGCACACCGCACACCTCCAACCCCGAAGGCACGCTGGAATGGGTGCCTCTCGCGCAGATGGATCAGGTGCCGATGTGGGAGGGCGACCGCAACTTCCTGCCGCTGGTGTTCGATGGCGACCCGCGCCCCTTCCATGGGGTGATGCCGTATCGCGACGGGCGCATGCAATCGTGGAGCTATTCGCGGGTCTGATCGGCTGGCGTGCGGGTCGCGTCGCGCCGGCGCCGCGCTCCGGGCCGCTGGCATGCCAAGTTGCACTTATCCGGCTCACTCGTGCCGTCGGCCATCTCCGCAATCAGTCAAGCGAGATTGCCCGCACAGTTTTCCACATCCCCTGTGGATGGACGCTGCGCAAGTCTGTGGACAAGTCCGCAAGCCGCCTGCGGCGCAACGCGCTCGCGCCGGCTGGTCAAAATTTCGCCAGTGCGATTATTGGGCGGTCCAGCCACCATCGATGGCGATGGATTGCCCGGTGATGTTGCGTGCCGCATGCGACATCAGGAACGCCACCGTGCCAGCCAGCTCGTCGTACTCGATGAAGGCGCCCTTGGGCATCGGCTTGAGCATCACATCGCGAACCACCGCCTCTTCGGCAATGCCGCGCGTGCGCGCCTGGTCGGCGATCTGGCGCTCCACCAATGGCGTGCGCACATAGCTGGGGCACAGCGTGTTGACGGTGATGTCGCAGTCGGCAGTTTCCAGTGCGATCACCTTGGCCAGGCCGACCAGGCCATGTTTGGCGGCCACATACGCGCTCTTGTAGGGGCTGGCGACCAGCGAGTGGATGCTGCCAATATTGACGATGCGCCCGTAGCCTGTCGCGCGCATGCCCGGCAGCACGGCACGGCTGAGCCGCGCTGCGCCGGTCAGCATGACGTCGACCAGCAGCGCCCAGCGCTGCATCGGGAAATCTTCCAGCGCGGCGACCTGCTGCAGGCCGGCATTGTTCACCAGCACCTGCGGCGGCTGCGAGGCGCCGGCCAGCGCGTGCGCAATGCTGTCGTCGTCGGTGACATCCAGCACCAGCGCTTCGGCCGAGCCGCCAGCGTCGCGCACGCGCTGGGCCGTGTGCTGGGCGGCGGCCAGGTCCATGTCGCTGACCAGCAGATGGTGGCCGTCGCTTGCCAGATGGGTGGCGATGCCGGCGCCAATGCCGCTGCCCGCGCCGGTGATCAGAATGCTGCGCATCGGGTGTCCTTCACTGTGATGTGTGGCCGGGAGCGGCCACGCTGATCGCCAGCCTAGCGGAGGACGGGCAAACGGTCGCCTGCATGGCGCGCGCGCGTTACCCTTTGCCCCTCGCTCTGATCAGGTTTCGCATGAAACGCCATTTTTCGATGCTGCGCGATTTCCAACTTGCGGACTGGTTCACGCTGGCCAATGCTTTCTGCGGCACCGGGGCAGTATTCGCAGCGATGCGGTTCTTGCAGGAGGGTCACAGTGGGGACCTGTTGCTGGGTATGGCGCTGATCCCGTTGGCGTTCGTGTTCGATGCGCTGGACGGGCACGTCGCGCGGTGGCGTAAGGCGTCTTCCACCCTGGGCCGCGAGCTGGATTCGCTGGCCGACGTAATTTCGTTCGGCGTGGCGCCGGCGGCGTTGGGTTATGCCTGCGGCATGCGTGGCGGCTGGGATTGGCTGGTCCTGAGCTATTTCGTCTGCTGCGGCGTGAGCCGGCTGGCGCGGTACAACGTGACGGCCGAAGAGATCGCCGGCGAGGCCGACAAGGTGCCGTACTTCGAAGGCACCCCGATTCCGACCAGCCTGGTGCTGGTGATCCTGCTCGCGGTCGCCGCCAGCAGCGGCCATATCGGCGACACCCTGTGGTGGGGCCAGTGGCAGCTCGGGCCGTGGCAGTTCCACCCGCTGGTGCTGCTGTTTGCCGTCTCCGGCTCGCTGATGATCAGCAAGACGTTGCGGATCCCCAAGCCCTGAGCGGCACGCCTGGTTACACGCGGTAGGATGGCTCGGTGGATCGTCACAGGAGGGAATGATGGCAAGCAGCGGTTCGGACAACGGCAACGTCGAGGACAAGGCACGCCAGTATTGGGCGGCCTGGGGAGACGCCATGCGCCACGGCCAGTCTGGCTCCGCTGCGCAGCCACCGCCGGCGTCCGGCGGCGATGCCCCGCAGGACTGGAGAAAGGCAGTGGACTGGTGGTCGCAGCTGCTGCCCACCCAGGCCGCGCCGCAGGCGCAGGAAGCCATCGACCGCTTCCGCACCCAGGCTGGCGGCTGGTTCGGCACCATGCAGCAGGTAGCCGGGCAGTTCGCCGGCCGCGACACCTCCGCCAACGAAGTCTCCGATGCCTGGCGCCGCGCCGTGCAGGGGCAGGGCGAGCAACTGATGCAGTGGACGCTGGGCTCGCTGCGCGGCGGCAGCCCCGGCGGCTTCGACCCGTGGCTGCAGCAGGCGGCGCAGGCGCTGGGCAAATGGCGCGAAGAAAACGCGCCGTGGTTGGACATGCCGGCCTTCGGATTGAACCGCAATCATCAGGCGCGCCTGCAGAAACTGGCGCGCGCGCAACAGGACTATCAGGCGCAATCGCAGGCCTACGGCGAGCAACTCAAGGCAGCGATCGAGCAGGCCTTCACCCGTTTCACCACCAAGTTGAGTGAGCACGAAAGCAGCGGCAGCCAGCTGACCAGCGCGCGCGCCTTGTTCGATCTGTGGATCGAGGCGGCCGAAGAGTCCTATGCCGACGTGGCGTTGTCGGATCGGTTTCGCGACGTGTACGGCGGGTTCGCCAACGCGCACATGCGCTTGCGCGCGGCGTTGCAGGAGGAGGTCGAACAGCTCAGCGAACGTTTCGGGATGCCGACGCGTTCGGAGATGGATGCCGCGCATCGCCGTATCGCAGAACTGGAGCGCGCGGTGCGCCGGATGTTGCGCACCGCCGCCGGCACCAGCACCAGCACCAAGGCGGCTGGAAAGCCGGCCGAGGACGCCACCGCTGATCCGCAGGCGTCGTCTCCGCCCAAACGTGCAGCGCCGCCCAACGCCGCCGCTGCGCGCAAGCCGGCCGCGGCAACCGCTGCAGTAAAAAAGACCGCGGCCAAAAAATCTGCGCCCAAGAAGACCGCAGCTGCAACACCTGCGATGAAAAAGACCGCCACAGCGAAAGCCGCATCGAAACCGTCGTCCGGCAAGGCGTCCGGCAGTAAGCCGGTCGCACGCACCCCACGTGGAGCCAAGGCATGAAAGGGCCGTTGGGATTCAGTGCCGAAGACCTGATGCAGGAAACCCTGTCGCTGCAACGCAAGCTGCGCGAAGGCCTGAAACTGCTGCCCGGTGTGGAAGACGTTGACTATGGCGTCACCGAACGCGAAGAAATCTGGCGCGACGGCAAGGTGGTGCTGTATCGCTTTGTCGGCGAGCAGGCGCCGGTGGCCAAGACGCCGCTGCTGATCGTGTATGCGTTGGTCAATCGTCCGTACATGGTGGACCTGCAGGCCGACCGTTCGCTGGTCAAGGGCCTGTTGAGTCACGGCCAGGATGTCTACGTGCTGGACTGGGGCTACCCGGACCGCTCCGAGCGCTATCTCACGCTCGAAGACTATCTGCTGCGCTACATCGATGGCGCGGTGGATCACCTGCGTGCGCAATCGGGGCTGGAGGCGGTGGACGTGCTCGGCATCTGCCAGGGCGGCACCTTTTCGTTGTGCTACGCCGCGCTGCAACGGCACAAGGTGCGCAACCTGATCACCATGGTCACGCCGGTGGATTTCCACACCCCCGACAACATGCTGTCCAACTGGGCGCGCATGGTCGATGTGGATCTGTTCGTGGACACCATGGGCAACGTGCCTGCGGATCTGATGAACGCCAGTTACCTGATGCTCAAGCCGTTCCGGCTTAATTTGCAGAAGTACGTTGGCTTGCTGGACATCCTCGACGACAAGCAGGCGCTGGAAGACTTCTTGCGCATGGAAAAGTGGATCTTCGATTCGCCGGATCTGGCGGGCGAGGCGTTCCGCGAGTTCGTGACCTTGTTCTACCAACGCAATGGGCTGGTCACCGGCCAGGTGAGCATCGGCGGGCAGGCGGTGGATCTGCAGGACGTCGATATGCCGGTGCTCAATATCTATGCCGAACACGATCATCTGGTGCCACCGGATGCCTCGCGCGCCTTGCGTGGGCTGGTGGGCAGCAAGGATTACAGCGAGCTGAGTTTTCGCGGCGGACATATCGGGATCTACGTGTCCGGACGTGCCCAGCGCGAGGTGCCGGTGGCGATCCATCGCTGGCTGCAGGAGCGCGACCGCATCGCATGATGCGCCGCATGCAACCGCGCAGGCCTGCGTGCTATGGCACACCGCCGTCCCTCACGGCCCGCTGCTGCCCGGCTTTTTAGACTGCTTGCTACGTTTGAAGGAGCGTTCTCATGGCCACCACTGCACTGTCCCGTTCTCTCAATGACCGCATGATTGCCGGTGTTGTCGGCGGGATTGCGCGCCGCCTCGGATGGAGCTCCACCCTGCTGCGCGTTCTGTTCGTGATCGTCTCGATCGCCTCGGCCGCGTTTCCCGGCATCCTGGTCTATCTGATCCTGTGGCTGCTGATCCCCACGCAGGCCGATTGAGCCCGTCGCGGCGCGCGCCATCGGCAGTGTTGGTGCTTGGCGCCTTGTGGACGCTGCCCAATACCGCGCTTGGCCTGTTGATCGGTGCCATTGGCAGTTGTTTTGGCGCGCGCCCGCGCTGGTCCGGTCATGAGCTCGCGTTTGTCTTTCATGCCTGGCCCTGGGGGCCGGGCGGGGCGATGACCTTGGGGAATGTGATCCTGCTCAAAGGCGCATCGCTGGATCTGCAATGCAGCACCTATGCACACGCGGCCGGCCGTTGCGAGCATCCGCCGGTGCGTCTGGGCGATCACGAGCGCGCACATGTGTATCAATACATGTTGCTCGGGCCGCTGTTCCTGCCGGTGTATCTGATGTGCGGCGGCATCCATGTGCGCAACCCGCTGGAGCGGGCGGCCGATGCGTATGCGATGCATGGCCATGGCTGGTGGCCGTGGTGGCCATCGGCTCGGAGCGGCTAGCAACGTTCCTGCGCTTACTGCGGGCTGACGCATCCGGTGCTCGGTGTACGCGTACACCCCGTTTGTGATGGCGCAGTCCACGCCTGCCTGAAGACCGCTCGCCATGTTTTGTCAGCCGCGCTTAGTGGCAGCAGCGCCTGCTCGGCGGCTGCATCGTGAGACGCAATCGCCCTCAATCCAGTCGCGAGAACCCGAACAGGTCCGACAGCGGGTGCGGCTTACCGTCCAATTGCGCACGCAGCAGCCCGGCACCGATCGCGCTGTAGGTGATGCCGTTGCCGCCGTACGCCATTGCAAACAAGACGCGCGGGCCTTGTTCGGCATGCGCGCCGAAGAACGGCAGGCCGTCGGCGGTTTCGGCAAACGTGCCGCCCCACGAAAACACCGGGCGCAGATGTACGTCCGGCATGGTCTTGCCGATCTTCTTCAGCAGCGTCTTCAATTTGCTTTCCACGCGCGCATCGCGGCGCGCCGGGATATCCACGTTGTCGTCCTCACCGCCGGCCACCACACGGCCATCGGGTGTGCTGCGTAGGTACAGATACGGGCGTGCGGTCTCCCACATCATGGTGTGCTTGAGCGCACCGATCTCGCTGTCGTGCAGCGGGTCGGTCACGAATGCATAGCTGCTGCGATTACGCGCTACGCGCTGCGACAGCCAATGCTGGTTGCCATAGCCTGCGGCCATGATCACGTGCCTGGCGCGCACGACGACGCCTTCGTGAGTACGTAATTCCACGTGTTGATCGTGCGGGACAATGGTCGCGATCGTGGTGCGATCGAAGATGCGTCCGCCGTACTGCTCGCATTCGGCAAATAGGCGATAGCACAGCCGATACGGGTCGACGCTGGCGGCCAGGCGGCTGAGGATGGCGCCGTCGGAGCGCACGCCGTAGTCATGCCAGAGCGACTCGCGGTCGACCCATTCCACCGGTAGCTGATGGGTCTGGCGTGCGTCGAGCTCGCGCCGCAGGTCTTTCAGATCGCGCGCACGGCTGGCGTAGTAGAGGCTGTCCTGGCGGCTGAAGTCGCAGCCACCCAGGCTGTCGCACAGGTCCTGCAGGTCGACGATGGCCTGCGCACAAGCGCCGTAAGCGAGCGCGGCTGCCGGCATGCCGTGTTGTTTGGCCAGATCGATCATTGGCGTATCGATTTCGTATTGCAGCAGTGCAGTGCTGGCGGAGGTACTGCCCCAGCCGATCTCGCGTTGTTCGACCACCACCACCTCATGGCCATTGCGCAGCAATTCGTGCGCGATCAGCGCGGCAGTCACGCCGCCGCCCACGATGACGACCTCGGCCTGGGTGTCTTGCTCCAGGCGTGGATAGGCGCGCATCAATCCATTACGGATCGACCAGAACGGGTAGCCACTTTTGAGGTCCATGCGATGTCGTGAGAAAGCGGGTGGACCGAGATTGGACGACCAAGCAGGGTGAAGCACTCGTGAGGTGCGTCAGGTCTTGAGTCCGTCACCAAACCGCAAACAGCCGGCGTTAACGTGCGTGGAAAGCTCCTCACGACGCGCTCGTTATGCTCGCGCCTCCAACGCAACAACAGCAGCAAAAGGGTGTGGCATGTCGATTGTCCTGTACGTCGGTGGCAGCAAAGATGGCGACAAGGGTGTTGTGCCTTACGGGTTCAGCAAGTCGCGGGCAATGACTGACGCCGGCCCGGAGATCTATGTGGAACGCATGGTGCCGCTGAAGAACGTCGGCAAGATCCGTGTCATGGCCCTGGAATCCATGCACGAAAGCATTCTGGTCGAGCGCGCCGCCACCCATTACGCGCACCGCGCCAGCTGAGCGCGGCGGCATAGGTTTACGGCGGCGCTGTCAACGGGTTTCCGTCGCGGGCCCACACTGCGAAAATGCTTTTTTTCAGTGAAGCGGTTTATTCCGCGCCGCCATGCACGATAGCCAGCTTGCCCAGCAGATCGCTCGCACCATCGCCGACGAGATCGGTGCCCAACCCGCCCAGGCGCGCGCCGCCATCGCGCTTCTCGACGAAGGCGCCAGCGTGCCGTTCATCGCCCGCTACCGAAAAGAAGTCACCGGCGGCCTGGACGATACCCAGCTGCGTAACCTTGAAACGCGCCTGACCTATCTGCGCGAGTTGGAAGACCGCCGCGCGGCGATCCTTTCCAGCATTGGCGAGCAGGGCAAACTCAGCGACGAACTGCGCAACGAGATCGCCGCTGCCGACACCAAGTCGCGGCTGGAAGATCTGTATCTGCCTTACAAGCCCAAGCGCCGCACGCGTGCGCAGATCGCGCGCGAAGCCGGGCTGGAGCCATTGGCCGATGGCTTGCTGGCCGACCCGACGCAGGCGCCGGAGGTGGCTGCCGCCGCCTTCATCGACGCCGAGAAGGGTGTTGCCGACATCAAGGCCGCGCTGGAAGGCGCCCGCGCCATCCTGATGGAGCGCTGGGGCGAAGATGCCGCGCTGGTTGGCGAGTTGCGTAGCTGGCTCAACGATAACGGGGTGATCCGCGCACGCGTCGCCGAGGGCAAGGAAGAGGCCGGTGCCAAATACCGCGATTACTTCGACCATGCCGAAGCGCTGGCGAAAATTCCGTCGCACCGCTTGCTGGCGCTGTTCCGCGCGCGCCGCGAAGAATTTCTGTATCTGGACCTGGACCCAGGCAGCGATGCCGAAGCCGGGCATCAGTACGCCGAAGGCCGCGTGGCGCGCAGTGCCGGCATTTCCAACCAGGGCCGCGCGGCCGACCGCTGGTTGCTGGACGCGTGCCGGCTGACCTGGCGCGCCAAGTTGCACATGCACCTGCTGCTGGACCTGTTCAACCAAGCCCGCGAGAAGGCCGAGGCCGAAGCGATTGCGGTGTTCGGCGACAATCTCAAAGACCTGATGCTGGCCGCGCCGGCCGGCCCGCGCGTGGTGCTGGGGCTGGACCCGGGCATCCGCACCGGCTGCAAGATCGCCGTGGTCGATGCTACCGGCAAGCTGGTGGCGACCGAGACGATCTACCCGCACGAACCCAAGCGGCAATGGGACCAGTCGCTGCAGACGATCAAAAAATTGTGCATGCAGCACAACGTGGAGCTGATCGCGATCGGCAACGGCACCGCCAGCCGCGAAACCGACAAGCTGGCCGGTGAGGCGATCGCGCTGTGCGGGGCGACCAAGTTGCAGAAGGTCGTGGTCAGCGAAGCGGGGGCGTCGGTGTATTCGGCGTCCGAGTTTGCCGCCAAGGAATTCCCGGAGCTGGATGTCTCGCTACGCGGCGCGGTGTCGATCGCACGGCGGTTGCAGGACCCGCTGGCCGAGTTGGTCAAGATCGAGCCCAAGGCAATCGGCGTGGGCCAGTACCAGCACGACGTGGATCAGTACCGCCTGGCCAAGGCGCTGGAGGCGCGTGTGGAGGACTGCGTCAACGCCGTTGGCGTCTACGTCAACACCGCCTCGGCCGCGCTGCTGTCGCGTGTGTCGGGCCTGTCCGGCACGGTCGCGGAAAACATCGTGCGCCATCGCGACGACAACGGCCCGTTCAAGCGCCGCAAGGATCTGCTCAAGGTGCCGCGCCTGGGCGACAAGACCTTCGAACAATGCGCTGGGTTTTTGCGCATTGCCGATGGCGACGAGCCGCTGGATGTGTCGGCCGTGCATCCGGAAGCCTATCCGGTGGTCGAGCGCATCGTCGCCAACACCGGCAAGCCGATCAAGGCGTTGCTGGGCGATGGCAGTTTCCTGCGCGGCTTGAAGCCGGAGCTGTTCACCGATGCGCAGTTCGGTGTGCCGACCGTGCGCGACATCCTGAAAGAGATGGAAAAACCCGGCCGCGACCCGCGTCCGGAGTTCAAGGCTGCGCAATTTGCCGACGGCATCGAGGACATCAAGCACCTCAAGCCGGGCATGGTGCTGGAAGGCGTGGTCAGCAATGTGGCCGCGTTCGGCGCCTTCGTCGATATCGGCGTGCATCAGGATGGGTTGGTGCACATCTCCGCGTTGTCGGACACCTTCGTCAAGGATCCGCGCGATGTGGTCAAGGCCGGCGATATCGTCAAGGTCAAGGTGCTGGAAGTGGACGTGCCGCGTAAGCGCATCGCACTGACCTGCCGCCTGTCCGACACGCCGCCGGCGGCAGATGGCACGGCGCAGTCGCGCGATGCACGCGGCAATGGCGGGCCGGGGCAGGGCCGTCGCGACGGCGGCGGACGTGGGCCGGCACCCGGCAACAGCAAGCCGCGGACCACTGCGCCACCGGCCGATAACGCACTGGCCGCGGCGTTCGCGCGCGCCAAGCGCAGCTGAATCATGCGGCCTGGCGCGGCGACTGTGTCTGATTGATTGATAGCAACGTTGCAGATCAGTTGTAGAGCGACTGCTTTGCAACGTTACAGCAGGGCCGTTGCCCGCCCGCCACCGCGGGACATGCCGCAAGTACGTCCTTGTCGGCTCTTATGCGGCATCCATGCCGCATAAGGTCCCGCGACGGTGGGCGGGCAATGACCAGTCGAAATGGTCGGTGTGCATGTCTTCAACAACGCAGCCGACTCACAGGTTGGTGCGGTGTCCTCGTCGCTTGCGGGACCGTGTGGCGGCATCCCTGCCGCCACAGGGCCTCCGTGGATGGATTCACCGCGTGTCCCGCAATCGGCGAGGGCACCGCGCCCTCGACCACCTGAGCTTTTGACTGCATCTCACAAGCGACGCGACGACTCCAATCCCGTTGTGCGGATGCAGTCTGGAATGCAGTCGGGCGGCAATTCAAGCGTGCCGGGGTGTCAGACAGTGCGCTCCTGCAAGAAGTCTGCATTCGCGATCGGGGCGTTGGCATTCTTCCTGCGCATTGCCTGAATTGCTTTTATCAGCCGCTGTCGGGCGATCTCACGCCGCTCCCGGCACCGCGCGCATCGGCACCACCAAGCGTTCGATCAGATCGACCAGCCCGGGCGGCTCCACCGGCTTGCCCATATGCGCATCGAAGCCGGCCGCCACGGCACGATCGCGGTCCTCTTCGTGCACGTAGGCAGTGAGCGCGATTGCCGGGATATGCCGTGGCAGATCGACGCGACCGGTGCGCACGGTGCGGATCAGATCGTAGCCATCGCGCAGCGGCATCGCGATATCGCTGACCAGCACATCGAACGCCGCAGTAGCCAGATAGTGCTCGGCTGCATCCACCGAACCGGCCGCCTGCACCTGCGCGCCGGCAAGCATCAGGAACTGCATCACCGCTTCGCGCGAATCCTG
Source organism: Xanthomonas sp. AC360 (assembly GCF_979258225.1). Classification (NCBI taxonomy): domain Bacteria; kingdom Pseudomonadati; phylum Pseudomonadota; class Gammaproteobacteria; order Lysobacterales; family Lysobacteraceae; genus Xanthomonas; species Xanthomonas sp. AC360. The sequence continues at coordinate 4,089,194 of NZ_OZ409846.1, read as the reverse complement.
ATCGTCGTCGACCAACAGCACACGCACGCCGTCCAGCCGCCCATTGCAATCGGCCGGAAGTCGCCCAGGTTGGCTCGAATCCTCCGATGACGGGCGCAGACCACTGACCCCGTGCTGGAACGGCAGCACGATGGTAAACACCGCACCCTGGCCTTCGCCGGCGCTGGAGGCCCCAAGGCTGCCGCCATGCAGATCCACCAGCTGACGCGAGATCGACAAGCCCAGCCCCAGCCCGCCAACACGCCGCGTGGTGCCGGCATCTGCTTGCCGAAACCGATCGAAGACGTGCGGCAGGAACTCCGGCGCGATGCCGATCCCGCTGTCCTGCACGCATAGCCGCAGACGTCCTTCCTCAACGTCCAATCCCACCCGTACGCTGCCGCCCGGTGCGCTGAACTTGAGCGCGTTGCTGAGCAGGTTGGTGAGCACTTGCTGCAAGCGCCCGGCATCGCCGAAAAACCACAATTCGCTGCCGGCCGGCGCGTCCAGTTCCAGGGCGATCTCGCGCGCCAGCGCGGCCGGCTGCATCAGCTCCAGCGTGCTGCGCGCCAGCCCGGCAATGTCGAAATGTTCGGCCTGCAGACGGATCTTGCCGGACAGGATCGCGCTCATATCCAGCAGGTCGTCGATGATCTGCGTCTGCGCACGCGCACTACGCTCGATGATGACCAGGCCTTTACCCAGATTCTCCGGCGCGAAGGTCTGCGCTTGCATCAGTCGCGACCAGCCCAGGATCGCATTGAGCGGCGTGCGCAATTCGTGGCTGAGCGTGGCCAAAAATTCGTCCTTGACCCGGCTGGCGTGTTCGGCCTGACCGCGCGCAGTGGTTTCCGCTTGCAGCGACAACGTGAGCTTGGCATCCACGCGCGTCCGCTCGATCACGATACCGGCCAGGTGCGATGCAGAGCGCGCCATCGCTTGTTCGCGCAGCGAGGGCAGATACGGGCGGTCGTAGTAGATGTTGAGCGTGCCCAGCACCTGGCCGTCGCTGGACAAGATCGGCGTCACGCAACACGCCGCGATGCCGAGCAGCGCCGAAACGGCATGATGAGGGCCGAAGCTTGGATCGGCCTGGAGATCGGCACAGATGACCTGCCGGCCAAGATGTGCGGCGCGCGAACAAGGCGGCCCATCCGGACCGATCGGCGCCGGCTCGAAGTTGCCGTGATACGCAAGCGGGAAGTGCGGCGCCGAGCCGAAGCTCAGGGTATGCCGCACCTCGTCCAGCACCATCACCGAGCAATACAGCCCAATCTCACCGCGCGCCTCCACGCTCAATGCGATCGCATCCAGCACCACCGGCAACGGTGCGCCAGTGGTGATCAGGCTCAGGATCGCGCGGTCGGACGCGGTGGCATCTTCGATGTGCTTGCGTTCGGAGATATCGGTGAGCGAGCCGATATGCCCGAGAAAACGTCCATCGCTGGCGAAATGCGGGGAGGCGTTATCGATACACCAACGGTACTGGCCGTCGTGGCGACGCACCCGGTATTCGGCTAAAAATTCGCCGCGCCGTTCCAGCGCCTGTTCGAAGGCCAACCGCACGCGGCCGGCATCGTCCGGATGCATCACATCCCACCAGCCCTGATCCAGCGCCTGATCTTCGGCTTGTCCGGTGAAGTCGTACCAGCGTGGGTTCCAGTACACGCAATCGCCTTGCGCGTCGGACATCCAGATCATCGCGGGGACCGTCTCGCACAGCGCACGGAAACGGATTTCGCTCTCACGCAAGCGGTGCTCGAAGGTGCGGCGATCATGGATGTCGGTATATGTGCCGATCCACTCGCTGATGCAGCCGTCGTCGCCGCGGACGGGCAGGGCGCGTGCCAGATGCCAACGCGCCTGGCCGTCGTGGCGCAGCAATTCGCATTCGATCTCGTAAGCGCGCTCGTCGAGCAATGCGTCCTGCCATGCCTGCACGGACAGCTGCAGACCATCTGCGGTATGGGCCCGATGCCACGCGGCGCCTTCGTTGTTGCCCGGATCCAGCCCGGTGTATTCGTACCAGCGTTGATTGAAGTAGTGCAGCTGGCCATCGGGACCGGCGATGAAGATGATCTGCGGCAAGGTGTCGGCAAGCCGGCGCAGACGCGCTTCGCTGGCGGCCAGTTGTTGCTGCGCCTTGGCCCGCTGCATCGACTCCCAGCAGCGCGCCGCCACCAGCCGCACCAGCTCGATCTCGGTCGACAACCAGCGCCGCGGTGCACGTTGGTGCACGCCGATTGCCGCGACCAGCCGGCCATGTTTATGCAGCGGTATCGCCAACGACGCACGCAGGCCGGAGTGGCGATACTGCTCGGCAACATAGTCCGGCGCACCCGGTGCCATCGCATCGGTGGTGAACCATGGCCGGTTGGCCAGCAGTGCATCGCGCAGGCCTTGGGCCACTTCCATCGGGAAGTCGCCTTGCAGGCTCGGCATGTCCTGCACGTGGTCGCTGATCACATGCATGATGCTGCCATCTTCGGCCGCCAGTCCGAACGCACAGCGATTGGCCTGCAGGTGTTCGCCGAGGAAGCGCACGCTGGTGTCGATGACGTGCCGTGGATCGGAGACATGCTGCAAGGCGTCTTCGAGCATCAGCAGAAAACTGTCGCGAGTCTCGACGCGTCGCTGCGCAGTCACATCGAACCCGTGCACCAGAATTGCATCGACGCGACCATCGCTGTCGCGCATCGGCTGGTACAGAAAGTCGACGAAGGTTTCGTCGAGCGTGCTGCCGGGTGTGCGCTGCAGATAGGCGGTCATCGATTCGCCGATGAACGGCTGGCCGCTACGACGGACCTCGTCGAGCAGGCCGAGATAGCCTTGATCGGCGATCTCCGGCATCGCCTCCAGCAAGGGACGGCCCAGCAGGGGACGCTCGCCGACAAGATCGTGGAAGCGTTGGTTGACGCTCTCGATGATGTAGTCGGGCCCACGCAGTACGGCCATGAAGGCCGGCGACTGGTCGAGCGCGGGCGGCGCCGCAAGCGACATGGCGTCGCTACGCTGTTCGCGCGCACCACGTGCGGGCGCAGCAGCCACATACAACGCGCCCACCTGCTTGCCAGCGTCCAGGATCGGACTGCACGACCAAGTCGCCAGATCGATTGCAGTGTGCGCATCGCCCGGCAGACCGCCAGCCAGGTCGGCGCGCGTCAGCTCGGCAAGCGGCTGGCCGAACGCAGCAGGGTGTCTTTCACCCAATGACGCGATGCAGGCGTCGTTGTAGATGCAGCATGCGTGCTCGCCCCAGACCACTAGCATCGGGTGTTGTGCGTGCAGGCACACCGACAGCGCGGTACGCAGCGCCTGACTGGCGCAGAGCAGCGGGTCGGCGACGCATGTGGACGCCAGTACCAATGCTGCAGTTTCGCTCGTCTCCGGCAACAGGCCGGCAAACGGCGACACGGCACTTTCCATCCAGCAACCACCTGCAGATCTTGGATGCTTGATTCTAGTGACAAGCGCTCGGGTGGCAACCAAACCGCCGACAACCGGTCAGGTGGCGAGCCATGGCATCAGCTGCTGGCACTGCTCATCTGCCGGGCACGCGACAAGGCGCCGACCAGTTCTTCGGAGAGATAAGGCTTGGTCAGAATGACGCCGCGTTCGAAGCCGGTGGGAATGCTGCCGCTGGCAACGCCGGTGGCCAGCACAAACGGAATGCCGCGCTGCGAGAGCAGACGGGCAACCGGCTCGCTGGTCTGACCATTGCCGAGGCGATAGTCCAGCACGGCGATATCCGGCGCATCGGCCTGGATCAACTCCAGGGCATCCTGCACCTCGCCAACAGGGCCGACCACCGCCGCACCCGCGTGGACGAGCTGCAACTCGAGCAGCATGGCATTCATGTCATCGTTTTCGACCACGAGTACCCGAACTCCACGCAGCACCGACATTGCTTACTCCTTCACTTAAGTCGGCCAGTATATCGAGGCTGGTCGACCAGGGTGTTGCCGACGCCGCTTGCAGCTGAATTCGTCAGGAGCATCCTGCCACTGTTCGTTTCATTCGCAAGCCGCTATACTGCGCGGCCACGCCGAAGTGGCGGAATCGGTAGACGCAGCGGACTCAAAATCCGCCGCCCTTAAAAGCGTGTGGGTTCGAGTCCCACCTTCGGCACCAATGACTTACGGCAGCTTCGGCTGCCGTAATCATTTCCGCAATCTGGAAAGCCTTTCCGCAATCCTCAACGTGTCGGGGTCACCTTCGTCCCACGCCGGTTGCGCACATAGTGTTCTGTCATCACCACCGAGCTGTGCCCCAGTTGCTGCTGAGCCTTGCGGATATCGCCGGCCGAATCGGTCTTGTCGGTGCCAGCCTTGGCCCGTAGGTCTCGGAACTGGATGCCGTCCACCTTCGCCGCTCGGCATGCTTTCAGCCACCGGCGGGACATTGCCGTGACGCTGACGGAACGGCAATGCTCACTGACGACCAGCATCGTGCTGTGGACGGGATAAGCCTTCTTCCGATCCCGGATGCGTTCAAGTAGCCGTGCCAGCTGTCCTTCATCTGCGATTTCGACGCGCAGGCGCTTGCCGGTTTTGCCTTGCCTGACGTGTACATCGCCGCCCCGCACGTCCATCTCCGACATGGCGAGCACGTCGGCGGGCCGCTCGCTGGCCGGTCAGGTACGCCAAGTCCATGGCGTCACGCAGACACGGATCAGCCGCTTCCCACACAGCGGCGTACTGCTCGTCTTCTGTATAAACGTCCCGGCCCGTTTCTCGGAATCCCTTGATGCTGGCACACGGGTTGGGCAGGGCGATGTAGCCGCGATCTCTCGCGAAGTTCCAGATATGAGACAGCAGCGCCTTCTCACGGTTCGCCCGCACGTGGGCGGACCCGCCCCTCGTGCGCCAGGTCAGGTACTGCCGGACATGCACAGGCTTGATCGCCTCGATCGCCGCCGGTGGGTCGTCGAAAAATTCCCTCAGCTTCAGCACCTCCTTGCGGTTGTCGGCGAGGGTCCGCGTCGCCTTGCGACTGGCCACTTGTGCCATGTACTGATCGCAGACCCAGCCAAACATGACCCGCGCCGCCGGTTCGGCGCGCGCCTGTCCTTGCAGCTCTGCCCAGCGCTGGATCGCGATCCCAGTCACTGCCTAGCGATTCCTCGCGCCTGTATGTACCCCCGCGGGTGCCATGGTCGTAAAAATAGTAGGTCTTCGCGCCGCGCTTGCGCTGGCGGAAGTTCGGTATCGCTCCTTGGTTGATCGGTCGCCTTCCCATCACGCTGCCTTGTTCGGTTTCCAGACGACTGCCTCGGCACCGGCGTCCGCTGCGGGCGCGCCCTCGATTATCGATCGCAGCACGACCGGGCGGCCATTGAGGTCGATGTAGTGGCGAATCCCGCTACGCACGAGGAAAAGGATCTGCCGTTCGAGATACGGGGTGCCTGTGAGATCTTTGACCTCATCGCGCGATAGGCGGATGCCGGCGGTTGAATCAGTCATCAGATTTCTCCTGCAGATAGACGTCCCATGCCTGCTGTACCCGCTGAAACGCAGCAGCATCTCCACCGGCGCGGTCCGGATGATGCTGCGAGCGCAATCGCCGATAGCTGCCCTCGGGATCGGCCGGGTCCAGCACGTCGCGCCACGACAGCGCCACGGGTGCGGGTAGGGCGGTGAAGCCTGCGAAAGCGCGCTCCATCATGTCGGAGCTGCCCCAACGCTCGATTCCGCGAATCGCATCGATCGTCAGCGTGATCGCGCGCAGGTTCGCTTCGCGCTTGGCGAACTTGTCGCAGGCCAGCACCATCTCCACGCCCTTGCGTGTGAAGTAGATGGCTATGCCTTCGTCGTCGTTGCGCGGCTGCTGGCTGTAGGGCATGCCGTCCTGCCGGAGCTTGAGGTTGCTGCTGACGATGATGTCGCTCGCGCCGAGCCGGCCAAGCTCGTCGATCACGTCGCGGAACGCGCGGTCGGTCGTTTGACCCTTGAACGGGCTGTGCGCACGGAGGTGGCCGGGAGTGCGCGGCTGCCCCGCCCGCCACCTCAGCGGGTATCGCTGGTCGGGGCGCTCAGCCATTGCAGCCTCCAAGCAGGCCACGCTCGGCGCTGCGCAGGGCGCGCGCAAGCTTAGGCGCCCACCAAGCCGGCTTGCCGATAATCGTCCCTGGCGGCATCTCGCGCTCGAGCCAATGCACGAACAGGTCGGGTACATCCTTCGCCGCTGCCGGCTGGCCGCCACTTCTACCGCAATTGCGGCACGGGCCTTCGTGCGTTTCGCCATCCGGCCCTTTCGTCTGGTCGTAGAAGCCTTCCGGGTCTTCGCCCGATCCACTGTACCGGACGCAATCCGCTGCCTGGGAGTGGGTGGCGAGCAACCGGCGCAGGTTGGTGAGCGGGGTTTCCAGCTCGGTTGCAGACCGCCCCTTATGGTAGAGGCACCCGTCATCCCACTCGCCGTATTTCTCAATCGCATTGACCAGCGCCGACGCCTCACCAACCAGGTCAACCGGCACAGCAGCAGGCGCGGGCGGGCCAAGAAACAGGTCGGCACAGCTGAACCACTCCCGAGAAAACGTTCATCTGCACGCGCTGGTGCACGACATATGCCCACGCCAGGATGGGGAATTCCTGACGGCGCGAAGCGGCGCTGACTGATATAGCTGATGAGGTGTAGCGCGTAATCTATCTGTGCCGGACGCGAAGCCAAGATGGCCGCTCAACCCGCGGAATCTGAGCAAGCTCAAGCCGGCTCCCCCGATAACATGGAGAAGTTATGAAGAACTCGCTTGTCACCGCATTCGTTGCTGCTGCTCTGCTTGCCGCTTCGTCGGTCGAGGCCGCTACTTATCAAACAGTTGTTGAAGGATATGCTCGCTCGGCAGGTGGTCAGACTGTCGATGCCACCCCGCAATGTCCCGCGGGATTTACTCCAATTTCTGGCGGTTGGGACACCGGCTCCCCGAACGTCGTCACCTTCGTCGGTGGCTTGCCCGAGAACAACAACAGAACTCAGTCGATGAATGGCGGGCGCTTCTCGCTGGTGGGGAGCTATCCGAATGGCAATGGATGGCGCACCTACGGCTACGTGAACGGGCCGACGATCGTCAACATCTACACGGTGTGTGCATCGCCGTAAGCCGTAAATGTCAAACGCCGGCCGCGGGGCCTTTGGCAAGCCGCTGCTGTAGTTGTTCGAAACGCCATTGAAATGAATGGTTAAAAGGCCAGCACTTGAGTGCTGGCCTCTGCTCACGTTAGAAGGAGCTATCGCTCCCTTCAAGGTGTCAGCTTAAAGCCAGATGTAGCCGATGATGCCGTCCATCGCGGGATTCTTGACGTTCTCGCAGTTGGATGCAGTTGTATCGAAATGGTCCGCCCAGTTATTAGGCTTCAGGCCACCTCGCATGCAGCGATAAAGCGGCACCGTGCCCGGAATCTGAGTCGATGCGATGTATCCAGTGATTGGCTGAGCAACCGCTTGGCGTTGGCCTTCGCAGTTGGGATCTGTCGACGTAAATGTGTCGTTCCAATCCAAGGTGACGCACGAAAAAAGCGCGTGAGAACCTTCAAATGGCGTGTAGGAGATGAAGCCCAGCACGCCTTGGCGCGTGCCTGGCCACTGCTGATAATAATCACGCGGCAATGGGCGGACAGAGAACATATTGTCCCTAAAAAACCAACGCTCAAGCTCAATCGGTGTGGCGCCCGGGGGAACTACAGCAGGCTGGGCCCGTGCTTCTGCGGCTACTTTAGCCGTCAGGCCAACGTAGTCGAGCTTTTCTGCGGACACACAGTTTGCTGCGGCAAGCAATAAGCCTGCGGAGGCGGCGACAATAAATTTCATTTAGAACTCCATTTTCAAAATTGACTAAGGCGTAGCCTTTCGTGAGCATCTTGCCCACTTGCAACTGTAACGATCTCGCGCGTTTGAGATCACTGCGCGTTGCTGTGATGTGACCAAGTGCCCACTCAGTCGTTGTTGCGGCATGTGCAAGGGACCAGCGAACTCTACTTTCAGTCAGCTTGACCTGGTGGCATGCGCTCACGTTGCACGGGTGATGTCTCAGAACTGGCGACAAGGATCGAGCAAAGAGCGGCATAGGCGTTCCGCAATGCAAATGGCATGCTTGCAGCGCAAGGGTCTGCGGGGCGATGAAAGCCGGGAATTGCGGAACGCAAAAACCCCCGAAAGCCTTGCCCCATAAGCTTCTTGGCTCGGACTCAAAATCCGCCGCCCTTAAAAGCGTGTGGGTTCGAGTCCCACCTTCGGCACCAAGATGTTGCAGTAACAGCGAAAGCCCTTCCGGCGCAATCCGGAGGGGCTTTTTGCTATGTGTTGTTGTGCTGCGGCAGTGCTACGGATTGGCGCCAGCGCGACGTCCGATGCGCGTGATCGCGGAGCGTTTGCGCGGAGCAGGCGTCGTGCGCTTGTTCTCAGGTCATCGCGCTGCATGTCGTCGGTTTCTGCGCATCGTGCGATCGCCTTGGCCATACGTGGCTAAAGATGCGTTTGTTCCCTACGCAACTGCGGTCTCGGTTGGCGTTGCAGGCACGCAACCATCACGCCCGGTCGGTACCGTGGAGCTTTCCTTCAAACAGGTAGCCACCATGGATTTCGATGCTTCGCAGCAGTTGCGCATTCTTCGCGACATCCACGTCACCAAGCCGGTGTCCGACGAGGAAGCAAATTGGGCGGTGCGTGCAGGCTATGCCGCGCAAGCCGAAGACGGCGATATCGATCTGACCCACGAGGGTCGCAAGGCGCTGGACGACGGACAAGCCTGATCTTTTGATGCGAATGTTGTGTGGCGATGCGTGTGTGCCTGTGACAGCTCGATCGACATCGCAACCTGATGGCCGGGCGCGCCACACGCGGGTTGCATCTGCGTGGTAATCCAACACTTGTAGAGATCGAATACTTCGCTTCAACCGGGCGGTCTTCGGCATCATTGCTGAGCACTGCAAACATGCATAAAAAAAGCCCCGGCAGAGCCGGGGCTTTTGGATGATTGGCGTCCCCACGGGGATTCGAACCCCGGTGTCCACCGTGAAAGGGTGGTGTCCTAGGCCTCTAGACGATGGGGACGCGTATCAAAACCTCGTTGTCCATTCCAGACGGCCTAATGTCTGAAGTGGTGGAGCCAGGCGGGATCGAACCGCCGACCTCCTGCATGCCATGCAGGCGCTCTCCCAGCTGAGCTATGGCCCCGCGTTGCTGCGAGCCGGCAATCATAGCGACTGAAGACGGCTTTGGGAAGCGGTCTGTGCAAAAAAGATCTCCGGCGCTTCGGCGCGTCGAACTGGATTGCGTGATCAGCACGAAGTTGCGCATGCAGCCAATCAATACGTCTCTTCTCGCGAGTGACCTTGCGATCAATCCGATGGCCTGGATGGTTCGTCGGCGGTGGCGGTGGTGGTGCGGAGAGTACGTAGGTGTTGCGGACGTCGTCTCACATTAGCGCATGGACCGCAGCATCGACGCGCTACCTTCAATCATCAACATCGTGATCAGCAGCATCAAGCGCCCGCAACGAAAACCGACGGCGCAGTCGACGTTAGCGACCAATGCTCCACGTCCGTGTTGTGCGCGGCGTTCGTTGCGCGACCGTAATTGGCACTCGATGCCGCGCCTGGGTCGACGCTGACGATGCGAACGCGTGATCGACGCGACTGCTTGTGCATGACGTCTGCATCAGGCTCGCGCAGGCCGGTTCCAGTGAGCCCTCGTTCGGCAGGTCGCCGATGGTGTCGATGTACATGGAGGCCGTGCGCAACGCAACGACGCTCGAATTTTTTGACGCGTCCATGGCGGCAGCGAGGCTGCTGCCGAGACACAGCGCAAGCGCTCATCACTGCAAAAAACAGGCAAAAAAAAGCCCCGGCAGAGCCAGGGCTTTTGGATGATTGGCGTCCCCACGGGGATTCGAACCCCGGTGTCCACCGTGAAAGGGTGGTGTCCTAGGCCTCTAGACGATGGGGACGCAGATCAAAACCTGAGTTGTCATTTCAGACGGCCTAATGTCTGAGATGGTGGAGCCAGGCGGGATCGAACCGCCGACCTCCTGCATGCCATGCAGGCGCTCTCCCAGCTGAGCTATGGCCCCACGAAACTGAGAACGAAATGATAGCGACCCGTTAATGTTCGCGCAAGCGCTTTTTCATTCCGATTGAGACAGCGCGTGCGCTCGGCAGCGCTGCCTGAAACTCACTTGACGCCGTGCAGATCGCGCAGCTGCGTCGGCCGGGCACCGAAATACGCGGCGAGGTCGGCGATGTCCTGATCGCTCAATGCAGTGGCTTGCGCGGTCATCAGCGGGTGCTGGCGGTCGCCACTGCGATAGGCCTGCAGCGCGTGCGCAAGATAGTCGCCGTACTGGCCGCCAAGCTTGGGATAGCTGGGGTCGATCGGCGCATTGCCATCGGCACCGTGGCAATCCACGCAGCTCTGGCCGGTGGCCTTGCCTTTGGTATGCGCCAGTTTGTCGCCAGCCTCGGCGCGACCGGCGGGCAAGCCGGCAGAGGAGCCAGAGCCGTGCTCGCCGCTGGCATGGCCGGCATCGCCGGCGGAGTGATCGGTGGATTCGACCTGGGATTGAGAGCAGGCCGCCATCATCAGGGCAGCGACCAGGACGATGGCTAGACGCGGAGCGTGCAGGGCGTTCGGCATGTGGGCGCTTATTTGAGGGTGGACAGGAAGGCGGAGATGTCGGCGATGTCCTGCTCGGAGAAACTCTGCGCCTGCGCCTGCATGGTCGGGTGTTTGCGCTTGCCCTGGCGGTATTCGGTCAGCGCCTGAGTCAGATACTGACTGGACTGGCCGCCGATCTTGGGCACGCGGTAACTGGGGTAGGCGTTCTTGTAGCCGGTCAAGCCGTGGCAGCCCTGGCAGGTATACGCCAGCAGGCGGCCATTGGAGGGATTGCCGGTCGGCGCTGCGGGCGCGGCAGCAGCAGGTGCTGCGGCGGCAGGCGCTGGCGTGGCCGGTACTGCTGGCGTGACTGACGGTGTCGCTGATGCGCCCCCAAACGGCAGGAAGACGACCAGAGCGAGACAAGCGGCGAGCGGCTGCGGGCGCATGGTTTCGTATCCGGGAGACTGATTGAGCGTCCGCACGGTGGGGGCGTGACGGAACCGGACCGAGTATGCCTGCGAATTGGCGTGGAGCAAACGGGGTGAATACGCGAAGTTGAACAGACCATGACCTTTGGCGCATTGGCGACATGCATGTTCGGGTGGTTTACTTGCCTACAACACCTGTTCACGCATCCACTAGGACACGACGATGTCGCCACTCTCCTTCTTGGCCGGCCGCAGCGGAATTTGCGCCGCCGCAGTATTGATCTCCACCAGTCTGTTGTTGGGCGGCTGCAAGACCGGCGACGGGGAAGCCAAGGCCACTGAAGAAAAAAAGGCCGTCGATACCGTGCCGGTGGAAATCGCCAAGGCGGCGCGTCGCGCGGTGGCTGCCAGCTATACCGGTACCGCAGCACTGGAGCCGCGTGCGGAAGCGCAGGTGGTCGCCAAGACCTCCGGCGTGGCATTGGCGGTGATGGTGGAAGAGGGTCAGAAAGTGTCGGCCGGCCAGGCGCTGGTGCGACTGGATCCGGATCGCGCGCATCTGGCCGTTGCGCAAAGCGAAGCGCAACTACGCAAGCTGGAAAACAGCTACCGCCGCGCCACGCAATTGGTCGGTCAGCAGCTGGTGAGCGCAGCCGATGTGGATCAGCTCAAGTTCGATGTGGAAAACAGCCGCGCGCAGCACCGGCTGGCATCGCTGGAGCTGTCCTACACCACGGTGCAGGCGCCGATTTCCGGCGTGATCGCCTCGCGTTCGATCAAGACCGGCAACTTCGTGCAGATCAACACGCCGATCTTCCGCATCGTCGACGACTCGCAGCTGGAAGCCACGCTCAACGTGCCCGAGCGCGAACTGGCGACGTTGAAGTCGGGCCAGCCGGTGACCTTGCTGGCCGATGCGCTGCCGGGCCAGCAGTTCGTCGGCAAGGTGGATCGCATTGCGCCGGTGGTGGATTCGGGCAGCGGCACGTTCCGTGTGGTGTGCGCCTTCGGCAAGGGCGCCGAGTCGCTGCAGCCGGGCATGTTCGGGCGCATCCGTATCGATTACGACCAGCGCAAGGATGCACTGGTGATTCCGCGCCTGGCGCTGCTCGATGATGGTGAGCCTGCGGTGTTTGTGGTGCGCAATGGCAAGGCCAGCCGGGTCCCGGTGAAACTTGGTTACGCCGAAGGCCCGTGGCTGGAAGTGCGGCAGGGCTTGAAGGAAGGCGATCAGGTGGTGACCGCCGGCAAGGTGGCGCTGCGCGATGGCACTGCCGTGCAGGTGATTGGCCAGCCAGAACGCAAACCGGTTGCTGCTGCGATACCGACGGCCGGCGACAAGACCGGCAGCGATGAGACGCGCTCATGAGCGATCTCGGCAACGCGCACGGACCCGTGCACGACCCGCACGCGCCTCTGCATGGAGGCGGCGGTGGATTGGTGGCCTTCGCCACGCGGCGGCGCGTGACCATCGCCATGATCACCGTGACCATGCTGTTGTTCGGCCTGATCGCGCTGCGTAGCCTCAAGGTCAATCTGCTCCCCGATCTGAGCTACCCCACGCTCACCGTGCGCACCGAATACACCGGCGCGGCGCCGGCGGAAATCGAAACGTTGGTGACCGAACCGGTGGAAGAAGCCGTCGGCGTGGTCAAGAACCTGCGCAAGCTCAAGTCGATCTCGCGCACCGGGCAGAGCGATGTGGTGCTGGAATTCGCCTGGGGCACCAACATGGACCAGGCCGGCCTGGAAGTGCGCGACAAGATGGAAGCGCTGTCGCTGCCGCTGGAAACCAAGCCGCCGGTGCTGCTGCGCTTCAATCCATCCACCGAACCGATCATGCGGCTGGCGTTGTCGCCCAAGCAGGCCCCGGCGTCGGACGCCGATGCGATCCGTCAGCTCACCGGTCTTCGCCGCTATGCCGACGAAGACCTGAAAAAGAAGCTCGAACCGGTGGCCGGTGTGGCCGCGGTCAAGGTCGGCGGCGGGCTGGAAGACGAGATCCAGGTCGATATCGATCAGCAGAAACTGGCGCAGCTCAATCTGCCCATCGACAACGTGATCACCCGGCTCAAGGAAGAGAACGTCAACATCTCCGGCGGCCGGCTGGAAGAAGGCTCGCAGCGGTATCTGGTGCGCACGGTGAACCAGTTTGTGGATCTGGACGAGATCCGCAACATGCTGGTCACCACGCAGAGCAGCAGTAGCAGCGCCGCCGATGCAGCGATGCAGCAGATGTATGCGATTGCCGCTTCCACCGGCTCGCAGGCGGCGCTGGCGGCAGCGGCGGAAGTGCAGAGCACGTCGTCGGCGTCCAGCAGCAGCATCGCCGGCGGCATGCCGGTGCGGCTGAAAGATGTGGCCGACGTGCGCCAAGGCTACAAGGAGCGCGAGGCGATCATCCGTCTGGGCGGCAAGGAAGCGGTGGAGCTGGCGATCTACAAGGAAGGCGATGCCAACACCGTGTCCACGGCGGCCGCGCTGCGCGCGCGACTGGAGCAGCTCAAGGCAACCGTGCCGGGCGATGTGCAGATCACCACCATCGAAGACCAGTCGCACTTCATCGAACACGCGATCAGCGATGTCAAAAAAGATGCGGTGATCGGCGGTGTGCTGGCGATCCTGATCATCTTCCTGTTCCTGCGCGACGGCTGGAGCACGTTCGTGATCAGCCTGTCCTTGCCGGTGTCGATCATCACCACGTTCTTCTTCATGGGCCAGCTTGGCTTGAGCCTCAACGTGATGTCGCTTGGCGGGCTGGCACTGGCCACCGGCCTGGTGGTGGACGATTCGATCGTGGTGCTGGAGAGCATCGCCAAGGCGCGCGAACGTGGTTTGAGCGTGCTGGATGCGGCTATTGCCGGCACCCGCGAAGTGAGCATGGCGGTGATGGCCTCCACGTTGACCACCATTGCGGTGTTCCTGCCGCTGGTGTTCGTCGAAGGCATTGCCGGGCAGTTGTTCCGCGATCAGGCGCTGACGGTGGCGATCGCCATTGCGATCTCGTTGGTCGTCTCAATGACGCTGATTCCGATGCTGAGCTCGCTCAAGGGCGCGCCACCGATGGCGTTCCCGGATGAGCCGGACCAGCCGGATTGGACGCCCGAACAGCGCTGGCTCAAGCCAGTGGCTGCCGGCCGTCGCGGTGCGGGGGCCAGCGTGCGCTATGCGTTCTTCGGCGGGGCGTGGGCGGTGGTCAAATTTTGGCGCGGCATCGCACGGGTGGTGTCGCCGGTGATGCGTAAGGCCAGCGACATTGCCATGGCGCCGTACGGCCGTGCCGAGCGTGGCTATCTGGCGATGTTGCCGGCAGCGTTGCGTCGGCCCGGTCTGGTACTGGGATTGGCCGCGGCCGCGTTTGTCGGCACCGTGTTGTTGGTGCCAATGCTGGGGGCGGACCTGATCCCGCAGCTGGCGCAGGATCGCTTCGAGATGACCGTGAAACTGCCGTCCGGCACGCCGCTTGCGCAGACCGATGCACTGGTGCGCGAGCTGCAACTCGCGCACGACAAAGACCCCGGCATTGCATCGTTGTATGGCGTGAGCGGCAGCGGCACGCGGCTGGATGCCAACCCCACCGAAAGCGGGGAGAACATCGGCAAGCTCACCGTGGTGATGGCCGGCGGCGGCAGCCCCGAGGTGGAAGCGGCGGCGACGCAGCGTCTGCGCAGCAGCATGGTCGGGCACCCCGGTGCGCAGGTGGATTTCGCACGGCCGGCGCTGTTTAGTTTCTCGACTCCGCTGGAAGTGGAATTGCGCGGTCAGGATCTGGGCGAGCTGGAGCGGGCCGGGCAAAAACTGGCCGCGATGCTGCGCGCCAATGGCCACTATGCCGACGTCAAATCGACGGTGGAAGAGGGCTTTCCGGAGATCCAGATCCGCTTCGATCAAGAGCGTGCCGGTGCACTGGGCTTGACCACGCGGCAGATCGCCGATGTCATCGTCAAGAAGGTGCGTGGTGATGTGGCCACGCGCTACAGCTTTCGCGACCGCAAGATCGATGTGCTGGTGCGTGCGCAACACAGCGACCGTGCCAGCGTGGATGCGATCCGCCAGCTGATCGTCAATCCGGGCAGCAGTCGCCCCGTGCGCCTGGCCGCCGTGGCCGAGGTGCTGGCGACGACCGGCCCGAGCGAGATCCATCGCGCCGATCAGACCCGCGTAGCGATCGTGTCGGCCAGCCTGAAGGACATCGACCTGGGCGGTGCGGTGCGCGAAGTGGAAACGCTGGTGCGCAAGGACCCGTTGGCCGCCGGCGTCGGCATGCATATCGGCGGGCAGGGCGAGGAGCTGGCGCAGTCGGTCAAATCGTTGCTGTTTGCGTTCGGGCTGGCGATCTTTCTGGTCTATCTGGTGATGGCGTCGCAGTTCGAATCGCTGCTGCACCCGTTCGTCATCCTGTTCACCATCCCGCTGGCGATGGTGGGCGCGGTGCTGGCGCTGCTGATGACCGGCAAGCCGGTCTCGGTGGTGGTGTTCATCGGCTTGATCCTGCTGGTGGGCCTGGTGACCAAGAACGCGATCATCCTGATCGACAAGGTCAACCAGTTGCGCGAAGAAGGCGTGCCAAAGCGCGAGGCCTTGATCGAAGGCGCGCGCTCGCGCTTGCGGCCGATCGTCATGACCACGCTGTGCACCTTGTTCGGCTTCCTGCCGCTGGCGGTGGCGATGGGCGAGGGCGCGGAAGTGCGCGCACCGATGGCGATCACCGTGATTGGCGGCCTGCTGGTGTCCACGCTGCTGACCCTACTGGTGATTCCGGTG
The DNA here is from genome assembly GCF_979258225.1 of Xanthomonas sp. AC360. NCBI lineage: Bacteria > Pseudomonadati > Pseudomonadota > Gammaproteobacteria > Lysobacterales > Lysobacteraceae > Xanthomonas > Xanthomonas sp. AC360. The sequence continues at coordinate 4,073,430 of NZ_OZ409846.1, read as the reverse complement.
GTGTACGACTTGCTGGATCGCCGTGCGGACGCGTACTACCTGGAGCGCGGCCGGCGCATGGCGCGGCAGCAGGCGCAGACGCGTGAAAACACCGACGGACTGGAGGCGCTATGAGCGTTGCGGCCTTCAGCATTCGTCGCCCGGTCACCACCATCATGTGCTTTGTGTCGTTGGTGGTGGTGGGCTTGATCGCCGCCTTCCGATTACCGCTGGAGGCACTGCCGGACATCTCGGCACCGTTCCTGTTCGTGCAATTGCCGTACACCGGCTCCACGCCGGACGAGGTGGAGCGCAATCTGGTGCGGCCGGCCGAAGAAGCCTTGGCCACGATGACCGGCATCAAGCGCATGCGCTCCACCGCCACTGCCGATGGCGCCAACATCTTTATCGAGTTCTCCGATTGGGACCGCGATATCGCCATCGCGGCATCGGATGCGCGCGAGCGGCTGGATGCGATTCGCGATGAATTTCCCGATGATCTGCAGCGCTTCCATATTTTCAAATGGTCCAGTAGCGACGAGCCGGTGCTCAAGGTGCGCCTGGCCAGCCAGACCGATCTGACCGGCGCGTACGACATGCTCGACCGCGAGTTCAAGCGGCGTATCGAACGCATTCCCGGCGTAGCGAAGGTCGAAATTTCCGGCGCCCCACCCAACGAGGTGGAGATCGCCATCGCGCCGGATCGCCTCACCGCGCACGACCTTAGCCTCAACGACTTGAGCGAGCGGCTGGGCAAGCTCAATTTCTCGGTGTCCGCCGGGCAGATCGACGACAACGGACAGCGCATTCGGGTGCAGCCCATCGGCGAGTTGCGCGACCTGCAGGAACTGCGTGATCTGGTCCTCAATGCCAAGGGCTTGCGTCTGGGCGATATCGCCGAGGTACGCCTCAAGCCCACGCGCATGAACTATGGGCGGCGGCTGGATGGGCGCCCGGCGATCGGTCTGGATGTCTTCAAGGAGCGCAGCGCCAATCTGGTGGAAGTGTCCAAGGCCGCGCTGAAAGAGGTGGAAGATATTCGCGCCGAGCCCGCGATGCGCGACATACAGATCAAGGTCATCGACAACCAGGGCAAGGCCGTGACCTCGTCGCTGGCTGAACTCGCCGAAGCCGGGGCGGTGGGCCTGTTGTTGTCGATCACCGTGCTGTTCTTTTTTTTGCGGCATTGGCCATCGACGTTGATGGTGACCCTGGCGATCCCGATCTGCTTTGCGATCACGTTGGGCTTCATGTATTTCGTCGGCGTCACGCTCAACATCCTGACGATGATGGGTTTGCTGCTCGCGGTGGGCATGCTGGTGGACAACGCCGTGGTGGTGGTGGAAAGCATCTACCAGGAGCGCGAGCGCATGCCCGGGCAGCCGCAGCTCGCGGCATTGCTCGGCACCCGCAGCGTGGCGATTGCGCTGAGCGCAGGTACGTTGTGCCATTGCATCGTGTTCGTGCCAAATCTGTTCGGCGAAACCAACAACATCTCCATCTTCATGGCGCAGATCGCGATCACCATTTCGGTGTCGTTGTTGGCGTCGTGGCTGGTTGCGATCAGCCTGATCCCGATGCTGTCGGCGCGCATGAAGACGCCGCCGATGGTGACCTCCGATCATGGCGTGATCGCCAGGCTGCAACAGCGCTATGCGCGGGTGCTTGCATGGACGCTGGCCCATCGCGGCTGGAGCGTGGCCGGGATCATCCTGGTGAGCGCCATCAGCCTGGTGCCGATGAAACTGACCAAGGTCGACATGTTCGGCGGCGATGGCGGCAACGAGGCCTTCATCCAATATCAGTGGAAGGGCTCGTACACGCATGAGCAGCTGGGGGAAGAGATCGGGCGAGTCGAGAATTACTTGGAAGCCAATCGCGAGAAATACCACATCACCCAGGTCTATTCGTGGTTCAGCGAGGTGGAAGGCAGCAGCACGACGGTGACCTTCGATGCGAGCAAGGTCAAAGACCTGCCGCCATTGCTGGAGCAGATCCGTAAGGCGTTGCCGCGTTCTGCGCGTGCCGACTACAGCATCGGCAATCAGGGCGATGGTGATAGCGGCAACCAGGGCGTGCAGGTGCAATTGGTTGGCGACTCCACCGAGGCGCTCAAGTCGCTGGCCGATGAGGTGGTGCCGCTGCTGGCGCAACGCAAGGAGTTGCGCGACGTGCATGTGGATACCGGCGATCGCACCAGCGAGCTGGCGATCCGCGTCGATCGCGAGCGTGCTGCCGCGTTCGGTTTCAGTGCGGAGCAGGTGGCCAGTTTCGTGGGGCTGGCACTGCGCGGTACGCCGCTGCGCGAGTTCCGTCGTGGCGACAATGAAGTGCCGGTGTGGGTGCGTTTTGCCGGCGCCGAGCAAAGCAAGCCGGAAGATCTGGCCGGCTTCAGCGTACGCACCAAGGATGGCCGCAGCGTGCCGCTGCTGAGTCTGGTCGATGTGCAGATCCGCCCGGCGGCCACGCAGATTGGGCGCACCAATCGCCAGACCACGTTGACCATCAAGGCCAATCTGGCCGAAAAAATCACCGTGCCGGAAGCACGCGCGGCGATGGAAAAGCCGCTCAAGGCAATGAATTTTCCTGCAGGCTACAGCTACACCTTCGATGGCGGCAACTATCAGAACGACGGCGAAGCGATGGGCCAGATGCTGTTCAACCTGGTGATCGCGTTGGTGATGATTTATGTGGTGATGGCGGCGGTGTTCGAATCGCTACTGTTCCCGGCGGCGATCATGAGCGGCGTGCTGTTTTCGATCTTCGGCGTGTTCTGGCTGTTCTGGATCACCGGCACCTCGTTCGGCATCATGTCCTTCATCGGCATCCTGGTGCTGATGGGTGTGGTGGTGAACAACGGCATCGTGATGATCGAGCACATCAACAATTTGCGCCGACGCGGCATGGGACGCACGCAGGCGCTTGTGGAGGGCTCACGCGAGCGGTTGCGGCCGATCATGATGACTATGGGCACCGCCATCTTGGCGATGGTGCCGATCTCGCTGACCAGCACCACGATGTTCAGCGACGGCCCGCCGTACTTTCCGATGGCCCGCGCCATCGCCGGCGGCCTGGCGTTTTCCACCGTGGTGAGCCTGCTGTTCCTGCCGACGATCTACGCGATTCTCGATGACATGAGCAACGGCGCAGCAGCGCTGGTACGACGTGCGCGTGGCGTACCGAAGACGACGCAGGCGAGAGCCTCGCTGGAGTCTTGAACGACCAACGATCCGTCTCAAAGCCCCTCTCCCGCCGGGAGAGGGGTTGGGGTGAGGGTACGGTTTTCCGGGTACTGCCAAGTGCGCGGCTGTTGGTTACTGGCTTCGGTGAGGGGCGACAGCGCGGCCGGGGATCGGCTACTCGGCTCGGTCAGACATCCTGTCTGACTCGCCGCCGCGACACATCCTTGTGCCGCTCTCCGCCAATCCCCGGCCACGCTGCCGCCTCGGCGAGTCACTGCAACGCCTTGGTCAAGGCAAGCGAATTTTCCTTCCTGTTTTCCATGACCTGCGCGATTTTTGATGACAGCAGCAGATCAGGGATCTGCTGGGGTGTCGTGGTGCGCGGAAAACGCCACCGCCACGTAGCGCTAGAGCCTTGAACGTCATGACCCGCCTGGAGCCCCTCTCCCGTCGGGAGAGGGGTTGGGGTGAGGGTACGGTTTTCCTGGTACTGCCAAGTGCGCGGCTGTTGGTTACTGGATTCGGTGAGGGGCGACAGCGCGTCCGGGAATCGGCTACTCGGCTCGGTCAGACATCCTGTCTGACTCGCCGCCGCGGCACATCCTTGTGCCGCTCTCCGCCAATCCCCGGCCACGCTGTCGCCTCGGCGAGTCACTGCATCGCCAAGCGAATTCTCCTTCCTGTTTCCCATGACCTGCGCGATTTTCGATGACAGCAGCAGATCAGGGATCTGCTGGGGTGTCGTGGTGCGCCGAAAACGCCACCGCTACGTAGCGCTAGAGCCTCGAACGTCATGAGCCGCCTGAAGCCCCTCTCCCGTCGGGAGGGGTTGGGGTGAGGGTACGGTTTTCCGGGTACTGCGAAGTGCGCGGCTGTTGGTTACTGGCTTCGGTGAGAGAGGCAGCAGCGCGGCCGGGAATCGGCTACTCGGCTCGGTCAGACATCCTGTCTGACTCGCCGCCGCGGCACATCCATGTACCGCTCTTCGCCAATCCCCGACCACGCTATCGCCTCGGCGAGTCACCATCATGATCTTGATCAGGTAAAGCAATTTTTCAAAGCTTGGCGGGGGAGCGTGCCTGACAGTAATCGCTGCTCCACGTTCCGCCAACACAGGAACATTCGAAGAGTGGTCTGCGGGCGCCGGGGCAGGACCTTACACGACAAGAATGTCGTGTAAGGGCCCCCATGGATGGGTTCACGGCGTGTCCTGCCCCGGCGCCCGCGGGCCGTTCCACGCACAAGAGAAATGCGCCAGCGAATCAGGCTTTCCTCAGCCAAATCTAAAGCGTAAACAAACTGCGCTTTCCTCAATCATCTGAAAGCGCTAGCCAACCAGGCTTTCCTCAGCCAACCAGCTTTTGTCACCCAATCAGCTTTCCACCGCAGCCCGGCTTTTCAACTCTCTGGATGCGGCGCCCAGAAATCACCCCGCACGCACCTGCCGAACGATCGCCGCGGCCTTGGCCGAGCTTTCCTTGACCTTGTCCCATTGGCCCTGGGCCAACCAGTCCTTGGGGACCATCCACGAGCCGCCGATGCACAGCACGTTCGGCTGCGACAGAAACTCTGCTGCGTTAGCTTCGCTGATGCCGCCGGTGGGACAGAGCTTGAGCTCGGACAGCGGGCCGGCGAGGCCCTTGAGCATTTGCAGGCCGCCGACGGCAGTGGCCGGGAACAGTTTGCACACGCGGAAGCCCAGACCCATCAGGGTCAGCAATTCGGTGGGGGTGGCTGCGCCGGGAACGGCCGGGATCGGCGCATCGGCCAGCAAGCGCGCGAGCGGGGCAGGCGTGCCCGGCGTCACCAGGAAATCTGCGCCAGCATCCACCGACTGACGCAACTGCAGTTCGCTCAGCACGGTGCCAGCGCCGATCACGATATTGGGCAGTTCGCGCTTGAGCATGGCCAGCGCTTCGATCGCGATCGGTGTGCGCAGAGTGAGCTCGATCGCGGGCAACCCGCCTTCGAGCAGCGCATCGGCCACGCGGCGCGCCTGGTCCAGCGTATCGACAGTGACCACCGGCAGGATGCCGGCGTCGCGCAGCAGTTGTTCGGCGGTGTTCTGGGTCTGGGCAATCGTCATTGCAACTCCATTAGACGGCGACCGCCTGGGCGGTCGCTGAGAGGGAAGGGGATCAGGCGTCTTTGGACTCGTGCGGCGCGGCGGCTGCGGCAGCATCTGCGCCGAGTTCGTACTCGGCGTCGTAGCTCCACAGTGCACCGTCCGGATGCGTCGGGCCGCAGGAAATCGAGATCGCGCCCTGGTCGGCCGGGCCGACGACCTGGCGGTTGATCGCAAACAGGTTGCGGCCCAGGTCGTTGCCGGCCACGGCGGTATTGGGCGCCACTTCGCGCGATGCCCATTCTTCGGCCGAGACCAGCACTTCCAGCGTGCCGGCTTCGCCGTCCAGGCGCACCATGTCGCCCTCGCGGACGCGCCCGATCGGGCCGCCACGCGCGGCTTCCGGCGTCATGTGGATCGCGGCGGGGAACTTGCCCGAGGCACCCGACAAACGGCCGTCGGTGACCAGCGCCACGCGGCGGCCCTGGTTCTGCAGCAGGCCGAGTAGCGGGGCCATCGAATGCAGTTCCGGCATGCCGTTGGCACGCGGGCCCTGGTAACGCAGCACCACCACGAAGTCGTGCGGCAGCACGCCGGCGGCATGCAGTTTGTTGAGCACCTGCGGCGTGTCGATCACCACCGCAGGCGCTTCGATCTTGCGGTGCTGCGGCTTGACCGCCGACAGCTTGATCAGCGAGCGGCCCAGGTTGCCGCGCAGCAGGCGCAGGCCGCCTTGCGCTTCGAACGCATCGCTGACCGGGCGTGCCACGCTGTCATCGGCGGTGGTCGCGGTGCCGGGCACATAGGTGACCTTGCCGTCCTGCAACCGCGGCTCGTTGGCGTAGGCACGCATGCCGCCTTCGACCACGGTGTGCAGATCGTCATGCATGTAGCCGGCGTCCATCAGCTCGCGGAAGACGAACGCGGTGCCGCCTGCGGCCTGAAAGCGATTCACGTCGGCTTCGCCGTTTGGATAGATGCGGGTCAGCAACGGCACGGTCTGCGAGATCAGGTCCATGTCGTCCCAGGTCAACACGATCCCGGCCGCACGCGCCACGGCGATCCAGTGAATGGTGTGGTTGGTCGAGCCGCCGGTGGCCATCAGCGTAACCACCGCATTGACGATGGCGCGTTCGTCGATCAAGCGACCGAACGGACGGAAGTCATCGCCCAGTGCGGAGATCGCCAAGGCGCGTGCGGTGCCCTCACGGGTCAGTGCATCGCGCAGCGGCAATTCCGGATTGACGAACGAGGCGCCGGGCAATTGCACGCCCATCGCTTCGAGCAGCACCTGGTTGGAATTGGCGGTGCCGTAAAAAGTGCAGGTGCCGGGCGAGTGATACGACGACGCCTCGGCTTCCAGCAGCTCGGCGCGGGTAGCTTCGCCGGCGGCATAGCGCTCGCGCACTTCGGCTTTTTGCTTGTTCGGGATGCCCGGCGTCATCGGGCCGGCCGGCATGAATAGCGCAGGCAGATGGCCGAAGGCCAGCGCGCCGATCAACAGACCCGGCACGATCTTGTCGCACACACCCAGATACACCACGCTGTCGAACATGTCGTGGCTGAGGCCGATCGCCGCAGCTTGCGCGATGTTGTCGCGCGAAAACAGCGACAGCTCCATGCCTGCGCGGCCTTGGGTCACGCCGTCGCACATCGCCGGCACGCCACCGGCTACCTGCGCGGTGGCGCCGAGCGCACGCGCGGCATCGCGAATCAGCTGCGGGTAATGCTCGAACGGCTGGTGTGCCGACAGCATGTCGTTATAGGCGGTGATGATGCCCAGGTTAGGCGTGGCCGCACCGCGCAGACGCGATTTGTCGGTCGGTTCGGACGCCGCAAATCCGTGCGCAAGATTGCCGCAGCTCAGACGGCTACGGAACGGACCCTCACGCAGGGCGGCATCGAGGCCGGCCAGATACGCCGTGCGCGACGGCGCGCTGCGCTTGCGGATACGGTCGGTGACAGCTTGGATGTTCGGATGCAGGCTCATTGGCTACCGGCTATGAGAAACGGGGGGAAGAAAGCACGCTGTTGTGTAGTTTAAATACCCGCACATGGATGTGCGGGCTGGTGCGAGGCACTCGCTTTGAAGCAGCGGTTGCGAGCGACGCATGTTGCATTGGCTGTTGCGAAGCACTCACAGCGCATCCGCTCCCACGAAGGGCTCGCAGCATCCGCCAGCACTCAACCGCACCAATGCACCCGCAAACGCGGACCGGGCTGCTGGAGCGCGACACGAATCGGGTACTCGCTGATGTCCTCGCCAGCCAGTGCGGCTTGCAGCACCTCGAGCTTTTGCTTGCCGCGCAGCAGCAGCAGGCGGGTGGGAATCGCGGCAAGGCCGGTCGGCGTCAGCGTGATCCGCAGCGGCCACTGGTTCGCGCCCGGGCAACCGGTCGCATCCAGTGATGAATACGGCTGCGGGCTGGCCAGCGCCTTGGACAGATCGGTCGAACCGGGGAACAACGATGCGGTATGTCCGTCGCCGCCCATTCCCAGCACCGCCAGACACGCCGGTTCGGCATGAGTGGCCTGCAGGTTGGCGGTGTGCACGCACTCGGGCAATTGCTTGCCGGGACGCACCAACGGGATGAAGGTCGCAGCCGGCGCATGAGTCAGGAAGCTGTGATTGACCAGCCACGCGTTGCTGTCCTGATCCTGCGGCGAGAGCCAACGCTCATCGACCAGGCCCACCTCGACCCGCGACCAGTCCAGCGGACGGTGCGCCAGCGATTCGTAGACCGGCGCCGGTGTGGTGCCGCCGGAGAGCAGCATGCGCGCCTGCCCGCGGCGCGAAATCTCCTGTTCCAGCAGATCGGCCATTTCGCCGGCGACCGCTTCGGTCCACTCGGCTGGATCTTCGTAGCGCACCAGGGTGATGCGCGGGTTGTCCTGCAGGTTCATCGCTGCTCCCCCGGATGCTGACGCTGCGCATCCACCGCATACGCTGCGGCGCCCAACAGGCCGGCATGCGGATGCATGACTGCCAGCGAAGGCACGCGCGACATGATCGCGGAGAACCGGCCTTTATGTTCGAAGCGCTGGCGGAAACCGGAGTGCTGCAGCGACTCCAGCACCTTGGGCACCAGCCCGCCGGTGAGGAACACGCCATCCCATGCACCCTGCATCAGCACCATGTCGCCAGCGATCGCACCGAAGATGGCGCAGAACAGGTCGATGGTGCGCGCAGAGCGCGGGTCGCCGGCCGCCGCACGCGCGGTGATGTCCTTGGGTTCCAGCGGGCCGGGGTCGATGCCGGCAATCTCGCTCAATGCGCGATGGATGTTGACCAGTCCGGGGCCGCAGATCAGCCGTTCGTTGGAGACCCGGCCGAACTGCTCGGAGAGGATTTCCAGCACACGGATTTCTTCCGGCGTGCCCGGCGGAAAGCTGACGTGGCCGCCTTCGGTTTCCAGCGGAAAACAGCGCCCGTTACGGATGATGAGCCCACCCACGCCAAGGCCGGTGCCGGGACCGATCACGCCGTAGTTGCGCGGTTGATCGATCGGCGCCGGCCGCCAGCTGGCACCGCCCACCTGCACCACATCCTGCGGACGCAGCAGGCTGATTGCCATGGCTTGCGCTGCAAAGTCGTTGATCAGGTGCAGGGTGCTGAAGCCCAGCATGGCAGCGGTGCGCGACCGCGAGATCACCCACGGATGATTGGTGATGCGCGCTTCGTCGCCATCGACGCGGCCGGCCACGGCAAACACACCCTGGGTGGCCTGTACGCCGATCTGGTCGAGGTAGTACCGCGCGGCTTCGCCGAGCGAAGCGAACTCCACCACCGCGAATTCGCGCGAGGTGTCATCCAGCAACGGGACCGATGCATCGACATCGGCCAGCGCGAACCGCGCGTTGGTTCCGCCGATATCGGCAACCAGCACCGGTTTGGAAGGAGCGGTCATGCGGTGTTTCCCTGTGCGTCGGTGGCAGGAGGTAGGAACGGTGCGGCAGTGTCCGGGCCCCAGCTACCGGCGGGGTAGGGCTGCAGCGGCAAGGCTGCGTCTTTCCAGGCATCGCTGACGCTGTCGATCCAGGACCAGGCAGCCTTGACCTCGTCGTCGCGCACGAACAGTGCCGGGTTGCCGTTGAAGGCATCCACGAACAGCCGCTCGTAAGCGATGCGACGGTGCAGGCCGGTCGGCACCGACAATTCCAGTTCCAGCGGTTGCAGCTCGATCGCGCCCCATTCCGGGCCGGCCAGGCTGCTCATCAGGCCGAGCTCGATGTTTTCCTGCGGCTGCAGCTGGAAGGTCAGACGGTTGGGCACCGCGTTCTGGCGATCCGGGCGCTCGAACAACCAATGCGTCACCGGCTTGAGCGTGACCACGATGCGGGTGGAACGCTCGGCCAGCCGCTTGCCGGTGCACAGATGGAACGGCACGCCGGCCCAGCGCCAGTTGTCGATATGCGCGGTGACCGCGACGAAGGTTTCCACGTCGCTGCCTTCCGGCGGGTGATAAGCCTGCGCCGGCTGGCCGTTGATGGTGCCCGCGGTGTAACGACCGCGCACGCTGTCGTGCGCGGCGTGTTCGGCGGTCATCGGGCGCAGCGCACGCAGCACCTTGACCTTCTCGTCGCGGATGCGGTCGGCTTCCAGCGAGGCCGGCGGCTCCATCGCCACCAGACACAGCAGCTGCAGGATATGGCTCTGCACCATGTCGCGCAGCGCGCCGGAGCGTGCGTAATACGCATCGCGTCCGTCCACGCCCTCGCTTTCGGCGACCAGGATCTGTACCGACTCGATGTAGGTCCGGTTCCAGACTGCTTCGAGCAGCGTATTGCCGAAGCGCAGCGCGATCAGGTTCTGCACCGCCGCCTTGCCCAGGTAATGGTCCAGGCGGAAAACGCGGTCTTCGTCGATCAGCGCGCCGATCGACTGCAGGATCTCGCGAGCGCTATCGGAGTCGTGGCCGATCGGCTTTTCCAGCATCAGCCGGTGCGGCGCGGCCAGCGCACCGCCCAGGGCCAGGCCCTGGCAGGTGCTGATATACAGCCCCGGCGGGATCGCCAGGTAGCTCACGATCTGGCGGCTGGCCAGCTCGCGGACTGCATCGGCTACCGATTCGGCATTGCGCAGGTCCACCGAGCGGTAATCCACGCGCTGCAGCAGCGTCTGGATCTGCTCCGGGGTGGCAATCGGCAGCGCTTCGGTCAGGCGTGGCCGTAACACTTCACGGAAAGCCTCGGTATCGTGCGGCGACAATGCCAGCGCACGGATACGGAAGTCTTCCGGCAGCAGGCCGTCGACGAACAGGCGCAGCAGGGACGGAAAGAGATAGCGCTGGGCGAGATCGCCGGTAGCGCCGAACAGGATCAGGGTGTTGTGCATGGACCGAGTTTCAGATTCTGGAGACATCGTTATCAGCAGTTTCGCGAAAAGGCGCCGGACAGCCGGCGGTCGGTACGTCTGTTCCTGAGCGACACTTGCGTGCGCGCAGCGGGGGATGGACGGCGACGCCCAATCCCCGATTGTTGCAGCAACTGGTGGTCAGCGGTTAGCGCCTGGGCGGCATACCTGCACCTGCGTGGCGGAATGCCCGCTCGCGCGATGCAGGTAACGTCGCCGGAAACGGCGGCGTGGGTCGGTAGCGGCATGGTCCCTCCAGAGATCGATGTTGCCATGTGAAAACGATTACATGTCAGAATAAACCAATGCATTCGTTTGCAGGAGATTTCCTCGCAAACGGGTCGGTCGTCATTGCCATCGGGAGGGCCGAGGGCAGGGCGCATACAAACGTTGAGGCCGAACGATGGCGAAAGTGCAGTTGGAAGGTGTCCGCAAGGTCTATGAGAACGGCCAGGTGGCGGTGCAGGGCGCAAGCTTCGAGGTGGCCGATGGCGAGCTGATGGTGCTGGTCGGGCCGTCCGGCTGCGGCAAGTCGACACTGTTGCGCATGATTGCCGGGCTCGAGGACATCAGCGCAGGCACGCTCAAGATCGGCGAACGCGTGGTGAACGACGTGGCGCCGAAGGATCGCGACATCGCCATGGTGTTCCAGAGCTATGCGCTGTACCCGCACATGACCGTTGCGGAAAATCTGGCCTTCGGGCTCAAGCTGCGTGGTCACCCGAAGCAGGTCATCGCCGAGCGCGTCAATAACGCCGCCGAACTGCTGGGCCTGACCCCGATGCTCGACAAGTTGCCCAAGGCGATGTCCGGCGGCCAGCGTCAGCGTGTGGCGCTCGGGCGGGCGATGGTGCGCGAATCGTCGGTGTTCCTGCTCGACGAACCGCTGTCCAATCTAGATGCCAAGTTGCGCCACAGCGTGCGCACCGAGATCGCGCAGCTGCATCGCAAGCTCGGCACCACCATGATCTACGTCACCCACGATCAGGTCGAAGCGATGACCCTCGGTCAGCGCATCGTGGTGCTCAAGGACGGCGTGATTCAGCAGATCGACAGCCCGATGGCGCTGTACGACCGTCCGGCCAACCTGTTTGTCGCCGGTTTCCTGGGCAGCCCGGCGATGAATATGCTGCAGGGACGGCTGGATGAGCAGGATGGCCTGCATCTCGTCATGGCCGACGGCTGGCGGGTGCCGCTGGGCGCCGCGCAGGTCGATCGCCGCTGGTTCGGTCAGGACGTGATCGTCGGCGTGCGCCCCGAGCATCTGCAGCCGTCCAGCGATGCGCAGTTGGGCTTCGATGCGCAAGTGGAGGTCATCGAGCCGGTCGGCAACGAGATCTTCCTCAACCTCGATCGCGGCGGGCAGCCGCTGGTGATCCGCGTCGCGCCGCAGGCGCTGCCAGTGGTCGGGCAGCCTCTCCGCCTGGCATTGCGCAGCGATGCCCTGCATTTCTTCGACCCGGCAACCGGGCAGCGGCTGGAGCCGGCTTAACGCTCCAGCCCGGACAAGATGGCAAGCGGGCGCGCGGGGTGCGCGCCGGCTTGCAGGGTGGTGCTGGCGTCCACGGTCAATTCCAGTGGCAACACCGCAAGCGCCAGATCGCCGGCAACGCTGACCACCGTGCCGATGGCTGCGCCGTCCAGTTCGACGCTATCGCCCGCCTGGGCAGCGGCTTCAGTCTCCAGCAGTTGCAACGCACGCTTGGCCTTGCCCAGAAAATGCGTGCGCGCAACGATCTCCTGACCCGGGTAGCAGCCCTTCTTGACGCTGAAAGCCTGCAGGCGGTCCAGTGCCAGTTGCTGCGGCGTCCATTGTTCGCGCTGCGCATCCGGCAGGCGAACCAGACCTAGTTGCAGATCCGCGCGGCGCCATTGCGCGTCGATGCTGGGCAATTCGATAGGCGCGGCCAATGCGTCGTCGCTGAAAAGCAAGAGCGTGCGTGGAAAGGCAGCGACGCCCATATCCAGCGCGATACGCAGCGTTCCGATCTCGGCATGTGCGCCTTGCGCATGTTCTGGCACCGCGAAACCGCCATACGCTAGCAGCGCGGCCGCGTTGATTTTCAGCTTGCGCCGGAACACGAAACGGCCGAGTTGCGCGGAGATTTCGGCCGCGTTGCCGTCCGGCAACACCATCAGCAACTGCGCGTCGTCCTCACGCAGGAGTGCGAAGATGGCGATCACGCGCCCCTTCGCCGTCAACCACGCATTCCATTGCCACTGCCCGATCGCCAGCGCCTGGACGTCATTGGCGAATTGGGCATGTGCGAACGACACTGCATCCGTCCCGACCAGTCGGACGTATTGCATATCGTGCAGGGAGCCAAAACCCTGTGGAATAAGATTCAGGTTGTCAGCCATGGAGGGGGAGGACTAAAATCGCAACGTTGTGAGACCACTATGATAGGCCATCCAACCCCCACCCCAGCGCTGGATTCCGAGACGCAGCCTTCCCCTCAGGAGCAGATTCCCGAGAAGAAGCCACTGCCGAAGGAGATTGGTGGACGCGACGGCCCCGAGCCAACGCGCTACGGCGACTGGGAAAAAAATGGACGCTGCATCGATTTTTGAGCAGCTTTTAGCCACAGCGGCCTAGTGCCGCCCAGCCGAGAAAACGAGCCCAGCGAATGGCGATCCGCGAACGTCCCACTTCTCCACATCTGCAGGTCTACCGCTGGCAGATCCAGATGGCGACCTCGATCCTGCATCGAGCTACCGGCGTCATCCTTTCCGGAGGCGCGCTGGTCATCGCCGTCTCGCTGCTCTTGCTGATGCTAGGTGAGGACCACTGGAATTGCCTGACCCAGCAGCTGGGCGCCTGGTACGGCCAGGTGTTCCTGTTCGCTTGGTCATGGGCTTTTACCTATCACCTGGCCAACGGCATCCGCCACATCGTCCAGGACTTCGGCCGCGGCTTCAGCATCCCCGCCTTTATCCGCAGCAGCTGGACCTCGGTGATCGCTAGCCTGGTGCTGACCGCTGCGATCTGGGCGTATGTCCTGACTGGAGCTTCCGCATGAGCCGCTATCGCACCCCGTTGAAAAATGTGCGTGGTCTGGGCGCGGCCAAGACCGGTACCGAACATTTCGTGATGCAGCGTCTGACCGCGACAGCGCTGGTCGTGCTGGCGATCTGGTTCGTGGCATTCGTGCTGAGCCTGCTCGGTTCCGACTACACGACTGCGGTCACTGCGGTGTCCAAGCCGTGGAACGCGGTGTTGCTGGTCGGGTTCCTGGTGGCGATGTTCTGGCATGCGCAGCTTGGCCTGCAGGTCGTGCTCGAGGACTACATCCACAACTCGTTGCTGGCGCTGGCGTTGCAGACGACGGTGAAGTTCATCGCCGTGCTTGGCGCGATCGTCAGCATTTTCGCAGTGGCGCGCATCGCGCTGGGCGGTGCCTGAGTCATCGGGCACACAGAACAGGAATCCAGATTAGATGTCCGCTTACAAGATCACTGAACACAAGTACGACATGGTCGTGGTGGGTGCCGGCGGCGCCGGCCTGCGTGCCACGTTCGGCTTGGCCCAGAAAGGCCTGCAGACGGTCTGCCTGACCAAGGTCTTCCCGACCCGGTCGCACACCGTGGCGGCGCAAGGCGGTATTTCCGCTGCGCTCGGCAACATGGGCGAAGACGATTGGCGCTACCACTTCTACGACACCATCAAGGGCTCCGATTGGCTGGGCGACCAGGACGCAATCGAGTACATGTGTCGCGAAGCGATTCCGGCCATCATCGAGCTGGAACACTACGGCGTGCCGTTCTCGCGTACCGAAGAGGGCAAGATCTATCAGCGCCCGTTCGGCGGCATGACCACCAAGTACGGCGAAGGCCCGTCGGCGCAGCGCACCTGCGCGGCAGCCGACCGTACCGGCCACGCCATGCTGCATACCCTGTATCAGCAGTCGCTCGCCCACAACGCGCGTTTCATGATCGAGTACTTCGCACTCGACCTGATCTTCGACGAAGAGGGTGTCTGCCGCGGCGTGCTGGCGCTCGACATGGCCGAAGGTTCGTTGCATCTGTTCCGCGCCCACGGCGTGGTGCTGGCCACCGGCGGCTATGGCCGTGCCTACTTCAGTGCCACCTCCGCTCACACCTGCACCGGTGACGGCGGCGGCCTGGTGATGCGTGCCGGCCTGCCAGTGCAGGACATGGAGTTTGTGCAGTTCCATCCCACCGGCATTTACGGTGCGGGCTGCCTGATCACCGAAGGCGTGCGCGGCGAAGGCGGAATTTTGCGCAACAGCAACGGCGAGCGCTTCATGGAGCGCTATGCACCGCATTACAAGGATCTGGCTTCGCGCGACGTGGTGTCGCGCTCGATGACCGTGGAAATCCGCGAAGGCCGCGGCGTCGGCGAGCACAAGGATCACATCCTGCTCGACCTGACCCACCTCGGCCCGGAAGTCATCAACGAAAAGCTCCCCGGCATCGCCGAAAGCGCCCACATTTTTGCCGGTGTGGACGTGACCAAGCAGCCGATCCCGGTGCTGCCGACCGTGCACTACAACATGGGCGGCATTCCGACCAATTTCTACGGCGAAGTCGTGCGCAAGCAGGGCGACGACCCGGATGCGGTGGTGCCTGGTCTGTACGCGATCGGCGAAGCCGCCTGCGTGTCGGTACACGGTGCCAACCGTCTGGGTTCCAACTCGTTGCTGGATCTGGTGGTGTTCGGTCGTGCGGTGGCAAACCGCTGCGCCGAGACGGTCAAGCCCAACCAGCCGCACAAGACGTTGCCGTCCGATGCTTGCGACAAGGCGCTGGGCTTGCTGGACAAGTTGCGTTATGCCAACGGCTCCACGCCGACCTCGGTGATCCGCGACAACATGCAGCGCACCATGCAGTCCGACGCTGCGGTGTTCCGCACCAGCAAGACGTTGAAAGAAGGCGTGGACAAGATGGCCGAGATTTTCGCCACCTTCGAAGACGTCAAGGTGTCCGACCGCTCGCTGGTGTGGAACTCGGATCTGATCGAGACCTACGAATTGAACAACCTGCTGCTCAACGCAGTGGCGACGATCAATTCGGCCGAGCAGCGCAAGGAAAGCCGCGGCGCGCATTCGCATGAAGACTTCCCGGACCGCGACGACGTCAACTGGCAGAAGCACACGCTGGTCACCGTCGACGACAAGGGCAAGTGCGAGTTCGAATATCGCCCGGTGCACATGTACACGCTGAGTCAGGACGTGGATGTCGTCCCGCCGAAGCCGCGCGTTTACTGATCGATGCGCATGCAACGCGCCTTCGCTGCATTGAAGCCAGCCGCCGGGTTGTCCTGGCGTGGCGGTAATTACTTGCAGCGGTCGGGGCGTTTCATCACGCAGGGGCAGCGCCGGCAATACGCCGGTCGTTGCACCGCCGCTTCGGTGGCGGCATCCATCGTTTTTACCTTCATGCGCACGGTGCGGCTGTCGTTCGCACCGCGCATCGCCTGAGCCAACGAGAGCAGCTATGGCAGAGTTCACCCTCCCCAAGAATTCAAAGATCGGCAAGGGTAAGCATTACCCTGCGCAGGGCGCCAAGAACACGCGCACCTTCAAGGTCTACCGCTGGGATCCGGATGGCGACGCCAACCCGCGCACCGACAGCTACGAGATCGATCTCGACAAGTGCGGCCCGATGGTGTTGGACGCACTGATCAAGATCAAGAACGAGATCGACCCGACCCTCACCTTCCGTCGTTCGTGCCGCGAGGGCATCTGCGGCTCGTGCGCGATGAATATCGACGGCACCAATACGCTGGCCTGCACCAAGGCGATCGATGCCTGCGGCAAGGCCGAAGTGCCGATCTACCCGCTGCCGCACATGGATGTGATCAAGGATCTGGTCCCGGACCTGACCCACTTCTATGCGCAGTACGCGTCGATCAAGCCGTGGATCCGCACTCAGACCCCGCCGCCGCCGGATCGCGAACGCCTGCAGTCACCGGAAGACCGCAAAAAGCTCGACGGCTTGTACGAGTGCATCCTTTGCGCATGCTGCTCGACCAGCTGCCCGAGCTACTGGTGGAATGGCGAGCGTTACCTGGGCCCAGCGATCTTGCTGCAGGCGTACCGCTGGATCGTCGACTCGCGCGATGAAGACACCGGCGCACGTCTGGACGATCTGGAAGACCCGTTCAAGTTGTATCGCTGCCATACCATCATGAACTGCGCACGGACCTGCCCGAAGGGCCTGAATCCTGCGCTGGCGATCGCCGAGATCAAGAAGTTGATGATGGCGCGTCGCGCCTGATCGCAAGGCACTGAGGTCTCGCGTTTGCGGGATGTGGTTCGCAGCGGCACCGGCCTGATGGTCAGGTGCCGCTGTCGTTTTCGCTCCCGCCGCAGGGCAGGGAGGAGAGAGAGATGGACGAAGAAACCTTGTTGAAAAAGCTGCGCTGGCGTTGCCGGCGTGGCATGCGCGAGCTGGATCAGCTGTTCGGGCGCTATCTGGATCAACGCTGGGCGCAGGCTTCCGAGTCGGAACGCGCGGTTTTCCTACAGCTGCTGGATTGCGAAGACGATAAGTTGTGGCGCTGGTTCATGGGTTACGAGGCTTGCCCGGATGTCGCCAACGCCGCACTTATCGCCGATATTCGCGCCTTGCCGGCTTGAATGGCGGCCCTCGCGCGGGCTTGTTTGCGCACTGAGCCTGCTCGCCGTGCTGGCACTGTGCGCCGTCTGGCGTAGCGGTGTGCCGGCTTGGTTGGCTGTCATGTTGTCCATCGGCGTAGCGGTATCGGTCGGAAGATCGCTGTGGCTGCTGTTGCGTTCGCCACTGCGGCAACTGGTTGTGCCGTGGGGCGAGAGCCCCGCCAGCATTGACGGCACCCAGGTGCAGAACGTGCAGGTTGCCTGGCGCGGGCCGATTGCGGTGGTGTCATGGACCCGGCTGGATATGCGCCGTGAGCGCCTGCATTTCTGGCCGGATACCTTGCCGGCGCCGCAACGACGTGAACTGCGTCTGGCCGCCCAGGCACACGCGATTTCGTCCGGGCGTCCGCAAGTGTCACCATAGCGTCCCTTTTCTGGTTGAACCGCATGTTCAAACCTATCCCGGTTGCCATCGGCTTGCGCTACCTGCGTGCCAAGCGGCGCAATGGCTTCATCTCGTTTATCTCGATGGCATCGATCCTGGGCATCGCCCTGGGCGTGACCGTGCTGATCACCACGTTGGCAGTGATGAGCGGTTTTCAGAAGGAAATCCGCGACCGCCTGTTGCAGATGGCCGCGCACGCCACCGTCAGCGCCGAAGGTGCGCCGATGCGCGACTGGCAGCATGCGGTCGAGGTCGCCATGGCCGACCCGCGCGTTGCTGGCGCCGCACCGTATATCGAAACCGAATCGCTGCTGCAGGGCCCGCGCAAGCAGCCGGCCATCGTGCGTGGCATCGTTCCGGCCGAAGAGAACAAAGTGTCGGTGCTGGCCAAGAAGATGCAGCAGGGCTCGGTCGATAGCCTGACCCCGGGTTCCTACAACATCGTCATCGGCAAGGAGCTGGCGCTGTGGTTGGGCGTGGATGTGGGCGACAGCATCGTTGTCTTGCTCAGCGATACGCAGGCCACGCCGCTCGGCGCGATGCCGCGGCTCAAACGCTTCACCGTCAGCGGGATTTTCGAAGCCGGCTACAACGAGATCGATCGCGGGCTGGCCGTGGTCAACATGCAGGATCTGGGGCGGGTCTTGCGCATGGATGGCGTCACCGGCGTGCGGCTGCGCCTGCACGACATGGATCAGGCCTGGAACGTCGCGCGCGATCTGGCGCTGAAGTTGCACGGCCCGTACCGGGTGAGCGACTGGACCCAGGAAAACGCCAATCTCTATCACTCGTTGAAGATGGAAAAGACCGTGATGGGCATCCTGCTGTCGCTGATCGTGGCGATGGGTGCGTTCAATCTGGTGTCGTCGCAGGTGATGCTGGTCACCGACAAGCAGGCCGACATCGCGATCCTGCGTACGCTGGGTTTGTCGCCTGGCGGGGTGATGCAGGTGTTCATGGTGCAGGGCTCGTTGATCGGCTTTATGGGCACGATCATGGGGGTGATCGGCGGCATCGTGCTGACGCTCAATCTGGAGCGCATCCTCGGCCTGATCGAGGCGATCTTCAGCGTCAAACTGCTGCCCGAAGATGTGTACTACATCACCGGCCTGCCCACCGACATGCAAACCCAGGATGTGGTGGTGATCACCTTGGTGGCCTTGGTGATGAGTTTCCTGGCGACCTTGTACCCGGCGTGGCGCGCCTCGCGTACCCAGCCGGCGGAGGCGTTGCGTTATGAATGAGATCCTGGAATCGCGCGTGCAGAAGTCAACTCCAGCAGATGTGGTGATCCGCGCCGAGGCACTGGCCAAGACCTACGCCGAAGGCAAGATGCGCACGCCGGTGTTCGATGGTCTGGACCTGTCGGTGGCGACCGGTGAGACGGTGGCGATCGTCGGCGCGTCCGGCGCGGGCAAGAGCACGTTGCTGCATCTGCTCGGCGGGCTGGATATTCCGACGTCGGGCGAGGTCTATGTCGCTGGCAGGCGCATGTCGGCGCTGTCCGATGGCGAGCGCGGCAGGCTGCGTAACCAGGCGCTAGGCTTCGTGTACCAGTTCCATCATCTGCTTCCGGAATTCACCGCGCTGGAAAACGTGATGATGCCGGTGCTGCTGTCGGGCAAGGAGGTGGCGGTGGCGCGTGGGCAGGCTCTGCAGCTGCTGGAATCGGTCGGGCTCGGCCATCGCATCGAGCATAAGCCCAGCGAGCTGTCCGGCGGCGAGCGGCAGCGCTGTGCGGTGGCGCGTGCGCTGGTGAACAAGCCGGGATGCGTGCTGGGCGACGAGCCCACCGGCAACCTCGACGACAAGACCGCCGGCACCGTGTTCGAGCTAATGTTGGAACTCAACCGCGCGCAGCGCACCAGCCTGGTGTTGGTCACCCACGACCGCAGCTTGGCGCGTCGTCTGGATCGCGTGCTGGAACTGCATCAAGGCAAGCTGCGCGAGCTGGCACCCTCTGCAGTGTGAGTGCTTGTGATGCGATCGGGTTGCCGGTCGTGTCGCGCAATAAAGTGGGCGTACTTCTCACGATATGTCGCTGCGTGCAGGATGCGCAGTGTTTTCGTTTGGTGCGTCGCTCACTTGGTGCGATGTCCAGAGCGCAGCTCTAGGAGCGGCTAACAAAGCCTAGCGAGCAGTCGCCAGGTGGGTGTGTGGACGGCGCGTTCAGAGCTGGCTTGTACGGAGTGGTACATACCGCGTCGAGCACCGAACGCTGGGTGTGGACGGCGCGTTTAGAGCTGGCGTGTACGAGTGGTACCTGCCGCACCGAGCACTGGCTGCGCCCATCTTGCGGTGAGCACAGTCGTTTTGTTAGCTGCTCCAAACCCCTGAACTCCACCTCTATCCACATCGCTGCAGGCCATTGCGGCCTGCAGCGATGGGGTGGCATCGCTCAAGGAATGATGCGCAGTGCCCGCAATCGGGTGAATAGCTCGAAGAACGAGGCGCGGCTGTCGTAAAAGTCAACAAAGCCCAGTTCGCGGCTCTTGGTCATATCGTTGACGCACTCGATCTCGCGACCCAGGTCGGCATCGGTGTGCCACCACGAGGCCAGACGGTTGACGTCCGACTCGACCAGATTGTGCTGCGCGACCAGTTCGGCCCACAGCGCCGGTGCGGTTTCGGTCAAGCGCGCTTCCAATGGCTGCGGCGTGTCGGGGCAGGGCGCGGCATCGAGGTCGAAGAACGCGGCGATCTCGCCCCACATCCAGCGCCAGCGGAATACATCGCCATTGACGGTATTGAATGCCTGGTTGCGCGCCGCCGGGCTGAGACCTGCCCAGGCCAGCTGACGGCCGAGCAGGCCGGCGTCGGTCAGATCGGTGAGGCTGTTCCACTGCGCCTGCGAGCCTGGGAACACGAATGGCTGGCCGGTGTGCTTGCACAGCGAGGCGTAGACCGCCAACGTCACGCCCATGTTCATCGCATTGCTGCCATTGGCCATGCCGATCATGGTGTGCGAGCGATGCACGCTCCATCCGAAACCGTGACGCTCGGCATGCGCAAACAGCAGGTCTTCGAGCGTGTAGTAGAAGTTTTCGCCCGGCTGGCGCGGCTCGCTTTCGCGGAACGGCGTTTCGGCCTTGCCGCTGCCGTAGTTTTCGAACGCGCCCAGATAGTGCTTGGTGCCGGTGACCAGCGCCATGTGCTGCAGCGGCGCGTCGCTCAACGCATCGCACAGGTGCCGCATCATTGCGCCGTTGGCCTCGACGTTCTCGCGTTCGGTGTCGCGACGTGTCCAGGTACAGAAAAAGACGTGGGTGATCGGCAGACCGCGCAGCGCGTTGTTGGTGCTGTCGGCGTCCAGCAGATCGGCGGCGACAGGAATGACTCCGTCATGCGGCAGCGGGCGACGCGCCAGGCCGTAAACGGTCCAACCGTCGGCTACCAGCACGTTGGCGAGGTTATAGCCGGAGATGCCGGTCACGCCGACAATCAATGCAATGCCTTTACGCATGTGGGGGAACTCCTCAAAGACAGTGTCGAACATAGCGCTTCGGTCATGAAATCGAGGCGAATGCAGCGCTAGGTGACCGGCTGGTCTCATCGGACGTTGGCTGCGTCAGCTGCACCTGATCGATCTGCCCGGTTCGACGGGTTCGCCTCGACCAACGGATGCCCGGGCCTCGGGGCTTACTCGATCGATTCGATCCATATCCTGCAGCAGTGCCCGGCATTAGCGATACGCGAACGTTACCGGTGGGCATTCGTGCCGAAAAACGGCATGCCGGCAATGCGCTACAGCAGATCCGGTGTCTTCCTACGGTCTTACGCGCACATCACCGCTGCCGTCAGTCGATGGGGTGGCCTAGCGTTGTTTCCTGGATCAGGACGATCAGGAGCATGGGCGCCCCTATGGATGTGGATGTGTCGGCACATGCGGCGCCGCTGCCGCGTCTTGCATCGGCATTGCCGGTCGCAGTCGCGTTGCTGCTGGGTGTGGTCATTTGTGCATGGTCGCCAGCGCTACTGCCGCAGGCGCTGTATGTCGCCTGCCTGTTCGCGGGCGTGCTGGGCATCGCGCTGACCCTGTGGCTGCGCCTGCAGCGACCTGTGTGGATGCTGGTGCTTGCAACGGCTGCGGTGGGCTTCGGGCTGACCGGCTGGCAAGCCGCCCAGGTAGTGCAGTCGCAACTGCCACCGCGTGACGAAGCGCGCGAGATTACCGTGCGTGGCCGCATTGTCGGGCTGCCGGTGGCCGAACAGCGGCGTACGCGCTTCCAGTTGCGTGTCGATCACCATCGAACGCAGCCGGCGGCCCTGCGCGGCAAACTCTTGCAACTGGCGTGGTACGACCCCTTCGGCGCCGATCAGATCGGGCCGCGTGCTGCCTTGCGTGCCGGGGCGGACTGGCAACTGCAGCTCAAGCTTCGCGCACCGCGCGGTCTGCGTAATCCAGGTGGGTTCGATGCGGAGCGTCAGGCGTTGGCGCAGCGCCTTGCAGCCACCGGTTACGTGCGCGACCTCGGCGCTGCGCGCGAGGTTGCCGCCCCGCGTGGCGTGGATGCCTGGCGCGACCGGATGTCGCTGCGAATTGCCGAACAGGTCTCCGGGCCTTCTGCGCCTTACCTGCGTGCACTTGCGTTGGGCGACACGCGCGGTCTGGACGACGCGGCATGGGCGACTCTGCGCGCGACCGGGCTCAGCCATCTGATCGCCATCTCGGGATTTCATGTCGGCCTGGTTGCCGCGTTCTTTGCATTGGCGGTGGCCGGCGTGTGGCGATGGCGGCCGGGTTTGAGCCTGCTGATGCCGCGCGTCCACGCCGCAGCCATCGCGGCGCTGCTCGGCGCGGCTGCGTACGCAGTGTTGGCAGGGCTGGCGCTGCCCACGG
This sequence comes from Xanthomonas sp. AC360, assembly GCF_979258225.1. NCBI lineage: Bacteria > Pseudomonadati > Pseudomonadota > Gammaproteobacteria > Lysobacterales > Lysobacteraceae > Xanthomonas > Xanthomonas sp. AC360. The sequence continues at coordinate 4,050,985 of NZ_OZ409846.1, read as the reverse complement.
TCCGCACCGTGCTGATGATCGCCGTCGTCGCTCTGGCGCGGGTCGCGCGGCGACGCGCCACAACCGCGCAGATTCTCGCGCTGGCCTTGCTTGCAGTGCTGGTATGGGACCCGCTTAGCGTGCTGGTGGCTGGCTTCTGGCTCAGTTTCGCCGGCGTCGCCTGGCTGGTGTGGTGCCTGCCCGCAGATGACCGGAGCATTCTGCGCGGCTTCCTGTCCGCGCAGACCGTCGCCACCGTCGGCTTGCTGCCGCTGACGGTCAGTTTGTTTGGACAAGCATCGCTGGTGGGGCCGTTGGCCAATCTTGTCGCCATTCCCTGGTGGACCTTTGTGGTGGTGCCGCTGTGCCTGCTGGGAACGGCGCTCGAGGCACTGCATGCCGGTGCGGGCGTTTGGGCGTGGCACTTGGCGGGCTGGTGCTTCGAACTCACCTGGCCGGGGTTTGTCTGGCTTGGGCAGACCACGCTGGCGTTGTGGTGGGTGCCCGAATCCGATGCCTTTGCGCTGATCGCAGCGCTATTGGGGGCGTTCTGGCTATTGCTGCCGCGAGGCACGCCGGGCAAAGCCATGGCGGTGCTGCTGTGGCTACCGCTGCTATGGCCGGATCGCGCCTTGCCCGGTGCTGGCGAAGCCGATCTACAGGTGCTGGATGTGGGGCAGGGTCTTTCAGTGTTGGTGCGCACGCAACGGCACGCGCTGCTGTTCGATACCGGCCCCGCAGTGCGCGATGGTTTCGACGCCGGTGAGCGCGTGGTGCTGCCCGCCCTGCGTGCGCTCGGGGTACGCCAACTGGACGCACTCGTGCTCAGTCATGCCGATGCCGATCATGCCGGTGGCTATGCAGCAGTGCGTGCAGGCCTGCCGGTCGCGATGACGGCTGCGCCCCCGGGGGCACCGCTGGACGTCAGTGCGCGCTGCCAAGCCGGCCAGCAGTGGGAGTGGGATGGCGTGCGCTTTCGCTTTCTGCATCCAAGTGCGGATTTTCCGTACCTGCGCAATCAGTCCAGCTGCGTGCTGCGGGTCGAGACGCGGCATGCCAGTGCGCTGTTGCCAGGCGATATCGACGAACTCATCGAGCATCGCTTGATGCGCGAGCAGGTTGCGGGGCTGCGTGCCGACGTGGTCGTGGTGCCGCACCATGGCAGCGCAGATGGCTCGCATGCCGGCTTCATTGCCGCCACGGGCGCGCGGCTGGCGCTGGTGTCCTCCGGGCATGGCAACCGTTTTGGCCATCCCCGCACACAAGTAGTTCAGCGCTGGCAGGGCAGTGGCGCGGAATTGCTCGACACTGCCCAGTCCGGTGCGGTCAGGGTCTGGCTGGGCGCGGAAGGCCTGCAGGTGCGCGAGCGACGGCGTTGGCAACCACGTCTGTGGGATGCTGCGGAACGGCGTCGGTCGACTGCTATCCTATCGGCCAGCGAACAGGCGGCCGCGTTGCCGGAGGAATCGAATCGTGTTGGAGCTGGTCAAGGCGGGCGGTTGGCCGATGGTGCCGTTGCTGTTGCTGGGCGTGATCGCCCTGGCGATCGTGCTGGAGCGTCTGTGGACGTTGCGCCGCAACGAGGTGACGCCGCCCGGGCTGGGCGAAGAGGTCCGTAACTGGGCTGCGCGCGGCCAGCTGGATCCCACCCATATCGAGTCGCTACGGCGCAATTCGCCACTGGGTGCGCTACTGGCTGCTGCACTGGATGTCCGCGGCCGTCCGCGCGATCTGGTCCGTGAACGCATCGAAGATACCGGTCGCCACGTGGTGCATCGCATGGAGCGCTATCTGAACGCGCTGGGCACCATCGCGTCGGCCGGCCCGCTATTGGGTTTGCTCGGCACGGTGGTCGGCATGATCCAGATGTTCCTGGGCATCCTCGATCACGGCGTGGGCGATGTGAACCAGCTGGCCGGTGGTATCGGCAAAGCGCTGGTGTGTACCGCCACCGGCATGATCATCGCGGTGCCTGCGCTGATGGCGCATCGTTTCTTCAAGGGGCGCATTGCCGGCTACATCATCGAGATGGAGCAGGAAGCCACGCTGTTGCTGGACACCATGGATGGCCGGGGGGTTCCGGCATCCGCAGCGCCGGTAGCGGCGGGCAGCAAGCCTGTCATGGCAAAGGGCTGACGGATGCGCATCGGCAGCGACCGAAGCCAGGACGAGCCGCAGATCGACCTGGTGCCATTGATTGACGTCATTCTCGTCCTCATCATCTTCTTCGTGGTGACCACGACCTTCGACGCACGCTCGACGCTGCAGCTGCAGCTACCGACCGCCAGTGACCAGAACACCAGTGCGCCGCCGCGTTCGCTCAGCGTGCTGGTCAATGCCGACGGGCATTACTTCATCAACGACCAGGAAGTGTTGCGCTCGGACGTAGACTCGCTGAAGCAGACCATCGCTCAGATCGCCGGCGACGACCGCAAGCAGACGGTGCTGATGCGCGCCGATGCGCGTACCCCGTATCAAGCCGTGGTCACTGCGCAGGATGCGTTGGGACAACTCGGCTTCCGGCGTATCGCCATTGCGACCGCGCCTCAGACCGGCACTGCCGGCAAGACACGCAATAACGGAACCCGCCAGTGACCACCTCCAACGACCGCCCGGCGCCAGTGTCGTCCTGGCGCACGTACCGTCGCCTGTTGGCCTTCGCCAAGCCGTACCGGCTGTTGCTGATCGCTGCGCTGATTGCCGCGTTGGTCGAAGCCGCCGGCACCACCGGCTTTCTGGCGTTGATGAAGCCGATCACCGACGAAACGTTCATCTACAAGAACGCCGACGTCAGCCGTTGGCTGCCGGTGCAGATCATTCTGCTGTTTGTGGTACGTGGCATTGCCGGCTACATCACCGACATGGCGATGGGCAAATCCGCACGCAGCATTGCGCGCGATCTGCGCATCAAGGTGATGGCCAAGTATCTGCGCCTGCCAGGCTCGCGTTTCGATTCCGAACCGGTCCCGTCGATGCTGATCCGCCTGGGCTCGGACTCGGATCAGGTTGCACAGGCTGCGGTGGATGCGGTCAAGGTGATGATCCAGCAGTCGCTGCAGGTGATCGGCGCATTGGCGCTGATGCTGTGGCACAGCTGGCAGGTCACGCTGACCATCCTGGTGCTCGCACCGGTACTGGCGTGGGTGATGGACAAGGTGGCGCGTCGGTATCGACGCATCAGCCACAGCATCCAGGAAAGTGGCGCGCATTTGTTGCAGGCCGCCGACCAGACCTTGTCCAGCCACCAAGAGGTCAAGATTTACGGCGCCCAGCAAACCGAGATGGAGCGGTATGGCGCGCTGGCCGATCGCAATTTGCGGCTGGCGATGAAGGTCGAATCCACTCGCGGCATTTCCACTGCCACCGTGCAGATGATCGGCGCGATCGGGTTGTCGGCGCTGTTGTTCGTGGCCGGTGCCCAGGCTTTGGCCGGGCGTCTGACCGCTGGCGACTTCGTGGTGCTGATGACCTCGATGCTGACGATCATCCCGGGCCTCAAGCAGCTCACCAATGTGCAGAACATGGTGCAGCGTGGCCTGGCCTCGGCCGAGCGGCTGTTCTCGGTGCTCGACAGCCCGGACGAGCCCGATCAGGGCGCGGTGCCGCTGACGCGTGCGAAGGGCTTGATTGAATTTCGCGATGTGACCGCGCGTTATCCGGGGCAGGTGAATCCGGCACTGGCCGAGGTCAGCTTCGTCGCGCAGCCCGGCACGGTGACGGCGATCGTCGGCCGCTCCGGGAGCGGCAAGTCCAGCCTGATCAAACTGATCCCGCGTTTTTACGAGGCCGAGGCCGGGCAGATCCTGCTCGACGGTCACCCGGTGCAGGCGTATTCGTTGGCCGATTTGCGTCGCCAGATCGCGCTGGTCGGCCAGCAGGTCATGCTGTTCGACGGCAGCATCGCCGACAACGTGGCGTATGGCGAAATGCGCACGGCAGATGCCGGCCAACTGGAGCGCGCGATCCTTGGCGCCAATGCGATGGAGTTCGTGGCGCAATTGCCCGAGGGCCTGCAGTCGCATGTCGGCACCAAGGGCGGGCGGCTGTCCGGTGGGCAGCGTCAGCGCCTGGCGATCGCACGCGCGATGCTCAAGGATGCGCCGATCCTGATCCTGGACGAAGCCACTGCGGCGCTGGACAACGAGTCCGAGCGACTGGTGCAGGATGCCTTGCACAAACTGATGCCGGACCGTACCACGCTGGTGATCGCGCACCGGCTGTCCACCATCGAGCATGCCGATCAGGTGCTGGTGATGGACCAGGGCCGCATCGTCGAACGCGGCACGCACAACGAATTGCTGGCGCAGGGCGGGCTGTACTCGCATCTGCACGGCATGCAGTTTCGCGAACGTCAGGCATGAGCAAGCGCGGCACCCGCACGCCGGGGTATTGGTACGACAATGCGCCGATACCGCTACCGGCGCGTCTATTGGCACCCATCTATGGCGCCGCCATCGCGCTGCGGCGCGGCCTGTACCGCCGCGGCTGGCGCAAGCGGCATGGCGTGCCGGTGCCGGTGATCGTGGTCGGCAACGTCACTGCCGGTGGCACCGGCAAGACCCCGCTGACCATCGCGCTGGTGTCCAAGCTGCAAGAGGCCGGATGGACCCCCGGCGTCGCCAGCCGCGGCTATGGCCGCGATGACTCCGGCACTGCCCGGTGGGTCGATGCGGACACGGCAGTCGCACTTGGCGGCGACGAGCCTGTGTTGATCGCCTGGAAAACCGGCGCACGCGTGCGCGTGGATAGCGACCGTGTCGCCGCTGCGCGCGCACTGGTCGAGGCGGGGTGCGACATCATCGTCTGCGATGACGGGTTGCAGCATTACCGGCTGGCACGCGATGTGGAAATCGAAGTGGTCGACGGACAGCGCCGTTATGGCAATGGCCGCCTGCTACCGGCCGGGCCGCTACGCGAACCGGCCGCGCGCGCGCGCGATTGCGACTTCCGCGTGGTTAATCTGGGCCAGGCCAGCGCCACCACAGAGCCACAGACAATGGACGACGCCGGTTTCGGCGAATGGCAGATGCGCCTGAGCATCGAGAGCGTGCAGCCAATGGACGGCAAGCGGGCGCAACCGCTGAGCATGCTGGCCGGCCAGCGCGTGCACGCCGTGGCCGGTATCGCGCACCCGGAGCGTTTCTTCGCCATGTTGCGCGCCCGCGGGATCGGCGTCGTCCCACATGCCTTTCCCGATCATCATGTGTATCGCGCCGCAGATTTCAGTTTCGGTAGCCGCCTGCCAGTGTTGATGACCGAAAAGGATGCGGTGAAGTGCCGGCCGTTCGCCGACGAGTGGCTGTATAGCGTGCCGCTCAAGGCGGAGTTGCCGGCTGCGTTCTGGGTGAGTCTGCTGGATCGGCTGGACAAGTTGGCCAGCCGGCAGGGCGTTTGATCTTGGCGGTGTGTCGTGCGGCGCTCGCTGCGGATGCAAGACCGGTTGCGCGTCGCCCTTGGGGTTCGCCCGATCGCCAATGCCGATTCAGACCGGGCAGCGATTGGCTGTTGAGACACTGCGTAGACAGCGACGCGCCTGGAGCGGCTGACAACACATGGCGAGCAATCGTCAGGTGGGGCGGGCCGTACGCTCAGAACCGCACTGTACGCGTGGGACAAGCCGCACCGGGCACCGGCACGCGCTGGCCTGGCGCTGAGCGCAGGCGTGGTGTTCGCCGCTCCTGTTCCAGCACGAGGGCTGCATCCTTGCGCGGCCGCACCAGCGACAGTGGCTATACGACTGCTGGCGCCATGCTGTGCTAATGCAACCGTAGCTAGCCGTCGCAGCGCGGCAGTTTTCGCCGGCGCTGCTGATGCAAGAGTGCGATACATGCTAGACCGTCCCGCCGTTCCAACACTCCTTGCTGCCGAGAGCGCAACCACATGACCAACACCCTGTCTGCCGATTTCGTCGTCGCCATTCCGGCGCGCTACGCGTCCACACGCCTGCCGGGCAAGCCGCTGCAGTTGATCGGCGATCGTCCGATGATTCAGCACGTGGCCGAGCGGGCGCTATTGGCAGGCGCACGCGAGGTATGGGTCGCGACCGATGACGTACGAATTTCAGACGCGATCGAGGGCGTGCCCGGCGTGCACGTGGCGATGACCGGAAGCGACCATGTCTCCGGCACCGATCGTCTGGCCGAATGCGCGCGCATCGCCGGCTGGAACACCGACACCTGCGTGGTGAATCTGCAAGGCGACGAACCGTTTGCGCCGGCTGCCGGCATTCGCGCGGTCGCCGAGCTGCTGCTGCGCTCCGGCGCGGAGATGGCTACGCTGGCCGCGCAGGTGGAGAGCGCGCACGATCTGTTCGATCCGAATGTGGTCAAGCTGGTGCGCAGCGCGAGCGGGGATGCACTGTATTTCAGCCGTGCGCCGATTCCCTGGCACCGCGACAGCTTCGCCAGTCAGCGCGACCGCTTGCCCGAGGAGGGGCAATGGCTGCGTCATATCGGCATCTACGCCTATCGCGCCGGGTTTCTGCAGCAGTTCGCAGCGATGCCGCCCGGCCTGCTGGAGCGCATCGAATCGCTGGAACAGCTACGCGCGATGGAAGCCGGTCATCGCATCGCCGTTGCGCTGACGCCCGAGCAATTTCCACCGGGCATCGATACGCCGGACGATCTGGCACGTGCACAAGCGCGGGTGGCATCGGCATGAAGGTCTTGATCGTGTGCCTGGGCAATATCTGTCGTTCGCCGATGGGCGAGGGCGCCTTGCGCGCGCGGCTGGAGGAGGCACGCGTGTCGCGCCGCATCGAGGTCGACTCGGCCGGCACCGGCGATTGGCATGCCGGCGATCCGCCCGACCCGCGCGCCATCCGTTGCGCACGCGGACACGGCGTGGATATCTCCGGCCTGCGCGCACGGCAGGTGCGCGACGAGGATTTCGACCACTTCGATTGGCTGCTGTGCGCAGACGGCAACAATCTGCGCGATCTGCAGCGTCTGGCGCCATCCGCGCAACGCGACAAGGTCGCGCTGTGGTTGCCGTGGGCCGGCGTCGACGCGCGCGACGAGATCCCGGACCCGTACACCGGCGGCAGCAAGGATTTCGAGGACGTCTGGCAACTGGTCGATACCGCGGCGCGACAGACGGTCGCCAGACTCACCCGCGGCTAATCGCGCTTGGGCATAATTACCGCATGACTGCCCAGCTCACCCAGGAACTGCCGGAATTTCCCACCTGGCTCAATGCCAGGCCATCCACCTTGCAGGAGCATCGCGGCCGCGCGCTCGTGCTGGCGTTCGTCAACGCCAGCTCGGTGTGGTGCGCCGAGCGTCTTGCCGAGCTTGCGCAATGGCAGGCGCGTAGCCCCGGGCGGTTGCAGGTGATCGTGGTGCAGGTGCCGCGTTTCGATAGCGAACGCCTGCCGCAACGCTCGCTCAAGCAACTGCGCGGGCACGGCGTCAGCGCGCCGATCCTGCTCGACAAGGACTGGGAAACCTGGCGCCGCTTCGGTATCGAATCCTGGCCCACGCTGGTATTGCTGGATGCCTATGGTCGCGAACGCCAGCGCCTGGTGGGTGTCACCGCTGATCTGGACAAGGCGTTGGCCGCATTGTGCGAAGGCCAGCAGCCTCCGTCGGATGCGGACCTGCAAGGCATTGCAGAACGCGACCCCGAACAGCGGCTGGCGCTGCGCTTTCCGACCGGCCTGGCTGCCACCGAAGACCGTCTGTATATCGCCGATACCGGGCACCACCGCGTGCTGGAATGCACGCATGGCGGCCGGGTGCTGCGGCAATTCGGCCACGGCAATGCCGATCTCATCGATGGCGGTACCGGCGAAGCGGCCTTTCGTCGGCCGCAGGGTCTGGCGCTGGAGCGCGATCAGCTGTACGTCGCCGACACCGGCAATCACGCATTGCGTCGCATCAACCTGCGCAGCGGGCAGGTGGACACCTTGTGCGGCACCGGTCGCTCAGGCGAGCCGGTGGAAGGGCCGTTGGCCTTCGCCGGTGCGTCCGCACTGAACTATCCGCAAGGTCTGGCCATTGCCGACAACCAGGTGTTGATCGCCATGGCCGGCGACAACCGCATCTGGAGTTACGACCTGGGACGCGCTGCACTGAGCGCGCGTGCCGGCACCGGGTCCCTTGAAATTCGCGACGGCAGCGGTCATCTGGCGGCCTTCGCGCAACCGGCAGGGTTGGCGGCGGTGCAACAGGTTGCCTACGTGTGCGATGGGTTGGGCTCCTCGATCCGCACCATGCAGCTGCGCGGCGATCTGGTGCAGACCTTGGTAGGCGGGCAGGGCATCTGGCAGTTTGGTGATGAAGATGGCCCCCGCGGCACCGCGCGTCTGCAATTTCCGCAAGCCATCGCACTGGGCGCCGATTCGCCGATGCTGTGGATTGCCGACACCGGTAACGGACGGCTGCGCTGCCTGCGTCTGGGCGGCGGCGAACTCACCACGGTCGAACTACCGCGACGTCTGCACGGCCCGGCCGGGCTGGCTGTCGCCGCCGGCGCAGTCTGGATTGCCGAAACCGATGCCCATGCCGTTCTGCGTTACGACCTTGCAAGCGGCGCACTGAGTGATGTTGCGATAGAAGAATGAGCGCAAGGCCCCAAGCCGACTTCGATGGAAAAGCGTTTGCTGCGCAACTGAGCACCGCGCCCGGCGTTTACCGCATGTATGCGAGCGACGACACCTTGCTGTACGTCGGCAAGGCCGGCGCGTTGCGTAAGCGTGTAGGCAGCTATTTCAACGGCACGCCAAAGAATGCGCGGCTGACCTCGATGCTGTCGCAGGTCGCGCGCATGGACGTCACCGTGACCCGCAGCGAGGCCGAAGCGCTGCTGCTGGAAAACCAGCTGATCAAATCCTTGTCGCCGCGCTACAACGTGTCCTTGCGCGACGACAAGAGTTATCCCTACGTCCTGCTGACGCGCGAAGACTGGCCGCGTATCGCGTTGCACCGCGGTCCGCGTGCGGTGCAGGGGCGTTATTTCGGCCCCTACACCGGCGTAACCGGCGTGCGCGAAACGCTGAGCCTGATGCACAAGCTGTTCAAGCTACGCAGTTGCGAAGACAGCGTGTTTCGCAACCGCTCGCGGCCGTGCCTGCAGTATCAGATCGGCCGTTGCAGCGGCCCGTGCGTGGATCTGGTGGCCGCACCCGATTACGCCGAATCGGTATGCCGCGCCACCATGTTTCTGGAAGGCAAGAGCGATCAGCTCGGCGAAGAGATCATGCAGTCGATGCAGCAAGCCAGCGAAGCGCTCGAATTCGAGCGTGCCGCGCGTCTGCGCGATTTGCTGTCGTCGCTGCGCGGTATGCAGAACCGCCAGTACGTCGACGGCCGCGCCGCCGATCTGGATGTGCTGGCCTGCGCCACCCAGTCCAGTCAGGCCTGCGTGTTGCTGCTGAGCTTCCGCGACGGCCGCAATCTGGGCACGCGCTCGTTCTTTCCCAAGACCAACGGCGAAGACAGCGCGGACGAAATCCTGGCGGCGTTCGTCTCGCAGTACTACGCCGAACATTCGCCGCCGCGCGAGATATTGCTGGATCGCGAAATTCCCGAGGCCGAACTGATCGAGGCCGCGCTCAGCACTGCCGCCGAGCACAAGGTGGCGCTGCGGTGGAACGTGCGCGGCGAGCGTGCCGGCTACCTGCTGCTGGCGACCCGCAACGCGCAGCTGACCCTGGTGACCGAACTCACCAGCCAGAGTGCGCAGCACGCGCGCAGCGAAGCCCTGCGCGAGATGCTGGGGCTGCCGGAGCAGGTCAAGCGCGTGGAATGCTTCGATATCAGTCACACCATGGGCGAAGCCACGGTGGCGTCGTGCGTGGTGTTCGACGCCAGCGGCCCGGTGCGTGGCCAGTATCGCCGCTTCAATATTTCCGGCATCACGCCGGGCGACGATTACGCGGCGATGCGTCAGGCGATTGAACGGCGGTTTCGGCGTGCAGTGGAAGAAAACGGCGTCCTCCCCGATGTGCTGCTGATCGACGGCGGTGCCGGCCAGCTGGCGCAGGCGCAGGCCGCGTTGGCCGACCTTGGCGTGGAGAACGTCGTGCTGGTCGGCGTGGCCAAGGGCGAGGAGCGCAGGGCAGGGCACGAGGCGCTGATCATGGCCGACGGCCGCGAACTGCGACCGGGCGCAGCATCGCCGGCACTGCAATTCATCCAGCAGGTCCGTGACGAAGCGCACCGCTTTGCGATCACCGGCCATCGCGGGCGCCGCCAGAAAGCGCGCATGACCAGCAAGCTCGAGGATATCCCCGGCATCGGCCCACGCCGCCGCGCGAGCCTGCTCAAGCATTTCGGTGGCCTGGTCGGTCTCAAGGCGGCCGGCGAAGCCGAGATTGCGCGGGTGGACGGGGTCAATGCCGCACTTGCTGCGCGAATCTACGCTAACCTGCACGGGCTGGCGCTTCCCGATGCGGCAGGCGAGTCGAGTCCGTAATGAAGTTGACCATCCCCACGTGGCTGACACTGCTGAGGATCCTGATGATCCCGGTGTTGGTCGTGGTGTTCTACCTGCCATACACCTGGACGAACTTCGCTTCCGCCGGTGTGTTCGCGCTGGCCGCCATCACCGACTGGCTGGATGGCTGGGTCGCGCGGCGGTATCACCAGTATTCCGCGTTCGGCGCGTTCCTCGATCCGGTCGCCGACAAGTTGATGGTCGCAGTGGCATTGTTCCTGATCGTGCAGGGACATCCGACGCCGTGGATGGCGTTCTGGGCAGCCGTCATCGTGGGCCGCGAGATCGCAGTCTCCGCATTGCGTGAGTGGATGGCCGAGATCGGCCAGCGCGCCAAGGTGCGTGTGGCGATGATCGGCAAGGTCAAGACCACGGCGCAGATGGTGGCGCTGCTTTGCCTGCTGTATTCGGTCACCCCCGGCCAGATGCCCACGCATGAAATCTGGCTAGGCAATCTGATCTTCCGCGCCGGCTATTGGACATTGGCGATCGCTGCACTGCTGACGTTGTGGTCGGGTTTTCAGTATCTGCAGGCGGCATGGCCAAGTCTGCGCGCGGACGAAAAAGCGGCAATCAGCAACAAGCCGAAAAAAATCGAAAGCAACAGTTGACAGCTATCCTGTTCGCTGTAGAATTTCGCCTCCCAAGCGGGAATAGCTCAGTTGGTAGAGCGCAACCTTGCCAAGGTTGAGGTCGCGAGTTCGAGTCTCGTTTCCCGCTCCAGATTTAGACAAGGCCCCATGTCCGAGGTCTCGTTGTTTCAAGGCAGGATGCCTTGAGTTTGATGTTTCGGCCTGGTGGTAGAGTGGTTATGCAGCGGACTGCAAATCCGCGTACGCCGGTTCAATTCCGGCCCAGGCCTCCACATCGCATGCGTATGTTTCTTATCGGCAGCATTGATGGGGCTAGCGCAACGAAGTGACAAGCTGTACAATTTAGTTTCATGCGGGAATAGCTCAGTTGGTAGAGCGCAACCTTGCCAAGGTTGAGGTCGCGAGTTCGAGTCTCGTTTCCCGCTCCAAATTCAGACCCCGGATATCTCACGATATCCGGGGTTTTTATTTGCCGCATCATCAAGAACGTTCTCGAATGATCAAACTGCCATTCATGTGAATTGGCGGCCAAGAAAATGTCTTCAGGACGGCAGAGCACCTGTGCGTTTGCGTGGTAGGCGCACGCGTATGCGCGGCATGCGGTGTCGGCACGCAGACGATCAGATACACACTTAGGCCCGTGCCAGGCTGAGGCCCGTGCGATCGCTATCTGGCAAGAACGGGTGAATCGAGATGATCGGAGATGTGCCACCGTCTCATTCAGCGGCAACTTCTCGGGAGCTGATCGCCACACAGTCAACGTCTCACGGGCTGCGAATCCCTAGAAGCGCGAAAGCGGCCTGGCCAAGTTCGGAGCGTATACGCCGACTGCTGGCAGCGCGACGCTTGCAAGAGCGTTTGGCGGGCAAGCGCCGCGATGGGAGCAGCGGACACGTTTCAGTGCATGAAGCAGGTCTCACCGCATGCTCGCGCACCCCAAACAACTGTTCGCGGGGCTGCGCTTGCGGAAGGCGACGTTGCTCGGAACAGGCTGACTGCACAACAGCCAGCTCATCGCGGCGTGACAGAGCCTATCGGACGACGACATATCATCGCGTCTGGTAGCAGATTTACTTGTCAGAGTGTGCCCGGGGCGGGGGTCGAACCCGCATAGCCTTGCAGCTGAGGGATTTTAAGTCCCTTGCGTCTACCAATTTCGCCACCCGGGCATTGCGATAGCGTGCCTGATTGCGCGGCGATTGTGAATCTCTAAACGACGATCCTGCCGACGGCCCGAGACATGCCGCGTGCGCTATGCTGCCGCCGCAATACCGCGCGGCAACCGACCGCGCACGATCCCAAGGAACTGCATGTCCGGCAACACGCTTCTCCCCCTGCAGCAGGCACGCATTGCCGTCATCGGGCTCGGCTATGTGGGCTTGCCGTTGGCCGTTGCGTTCGGCGAGCACCGCGACACCCTGGGCTTCGACATCGATACGCAGCGGGTCGCGCAATTGCACGACGGTCACGATGCCACGCTGGAGTTGGACGCCGCCGAGTTGGCCGCGGCAACGCTGTTGCGCTACAGCGCAACCGCCACTGACCTGGCGAGCTGCAGCATCTTCATCGTCACTGTGCCGACCCCGATCGACAGCTTCGAGCAGCCGGATCTGGAGCCGTTGCGCAGCGCCACGGCACTGATCGCCGCCGCGCTCAAGCCCGGCGATCTGGTGATCTACGAATCCACCGTGTATCCGGGCACCACCGAAGAAGTCTGCGTACCGCTGCTCGAAGCTAGCTCCGGTTTGCGCTTCAACCAAGATTTTTTTTGCGGCTATAGCCCCGAGCGCGTCAATCCGGGCGACCGTCAGCGGCGTCTGCGCGATATTCGCAAGATCACCTCCGGCTCGACGCCGCAGGCTGCCGACACAGTCGATGCGCTGTACGCCAGCATCATCACCGCAGGCACCTGGCGCGCGTCGTCGATGCGCGTGGCAGAAGCAGCCAAGGTGGTGGAAAACATCCAGCGCGACGTCAATATCGCGCTGGTCAACGAGCTGGCGCTGATCTTCGACAAACTCGGAATCGACACGCTCGATGTGCTCGAAGCGGCCGGAACCAAATGGAATTTTCTGCCGTTCCGGCCCGGTCTGGTCGGCGGCCACTGCATCGGGGTGGATCCGTATTACCTGATGCACAAATCTGAAAGCGTGGGGTACCACCCGGACCTGATCCACACCGCGCGCCAGGTCAATAACCGTGTCGGCCGGCATGTCGCCGAGCGCGTCTGCGGCATGTTGGCGCTGCGCGGCGTAACGCCGGCACAAGCGCGGGTGTTGGTGCTGGGCGCCACCTTCAAGGAAAACTGCCCGGACTTGCGCAATAGCCGTGCGCTGGAGTTGGTGCAGCTGCTGCAGGCGGCCGGCGTGCACGTCGATACCTGCGACCCGTGGGCAGACCCGGCCGAAGCCCTGCAGCATGGTGGCGTGCAGCTCTGCGAGTCGCCGGACGAGGGGACCTACGATGCCGTCGTGCTGGCAGTCGCGCATGCGCAGTATCGCGACTACGACGTCGAGCGCGTCGCAGCGCTCGGCAAGCCGGGCGCGGTGGTGTACGACGTCAAGTCGGTTTGGCCGCGCGCGGCCGTCAGCGATCGCCTGTAGCGCGCTCGTGCCGGTGTTGCAGCCAGTCGACGGCGCCGAGTGCGGCGCGTCGTCCGCTGGCAAAACATGCGGTCAGCAGATAGCCGCCGGTCGGGGCTTCCCAATCGAGCATTTCGCCGGCACAGAACACGCCCGGTTGTGCGCGCGCCATCAGCTGCGCGTCCAGCGCTTCCAATCGCACGCCACCGGCTGAACTGATTGCCTCGGCCAGCGGACGCGTCCTCAGCAGCCGCAGTGGCAGGTGCTTGAGCGTCCGTGCAACCCGCGCAAGATCGTCGCCGGCCTGTTTGCCCAGGTGCTCGTACAGCAGTGCGGCCTTGACGCCTTCGATGCCGACCTGGCGACGCAAATGCTCGCTGAAACTGCGCCCTTTGCGCGGCAGAGCCAACTCGGCGCTTACCCGCTCCAACGTCCGCCCGGGCACGAGATCCAGGCCGAGCTCGGCCTCGCCATGTGCATCGATCTGGTTGCGCAACTCTGCGGCGATTGCGTAGATCAAACTGCCTTCGATTCCGCTTTCGGTCGCAACGCATTCGCCCTGCAATGCGTGCTGCACGCCGGCGCCATCGCGCCAGTGCGCGACGACCGGCTTGAGCGGCGCGCCTGCATACCGTTGCACAAAGTGCGCGCTCCAGTCGATATCGAAACCGCAGTTGGCGGGCACCAGCGGCGAAACGGTGATGCCGCGCTGCTGCAGCGTTGCCTGCCATCGCCCATCCGAGCCAAGCTGCGGCCAACTGCCGCCGCCCAGTGCCAGCACCACCGCATCGGTATGACATGCAATGTCGCCTGCTGCCGTTGCGAACTGCAGCGCGCCGTCGTCGCTCCATCCCAACCAGCGATGTTGCACATGGAAGTTGACGCCCTGGTCCTTGAGTCGGCGCACCCAGCCACGCAGCAGCGGCGCAGCTTTGCGATCGATCGGGAACACGCGCCCCGAGCTGCCGATATAGGTTTCCACACCCAGATCGCGCGCCCAGGTACGCAAGGCGTCCGCATCGAAGTCCTGCAGCCACGATGCCACTTCCTGCGTGCGCTCGCGGTAGCGCTGCGCAAACAGCGGCATCGGGTCGGAGTGGGTGAGATTCAGCCCGCCCTTGCCGGCAATCAGAAACTTGCGTCCTACCGAACCCTTGGCTTCGTAGAGATCGACCGCGATCCCGGCAGCGCACGCGACTTCTGCCGCCATCAGTCCCGCAGGCCCGCCGCCAATGACCGCCAGCCGCGGTTTGTGTGCGTCCATCATTGCTCAGGCACTCAGCGCGGCTGTACGCCGAGCAGCTCCACATCGAACACCAGCGATGCGCCCGGCGGTATCACACCGCCCGCGCCGTTGTCGCCGTAACCGTACTCAGGCGGAATCATCAAGCTGCGCTTCCCGCCCACGCGCATGCCGGCAACGCCCTCGTCCCAACCGCGGATCACTTGGCGACCGCCCAGCACGAACTGGAACGGTTCTGCGCGATCGAGCGAGCTATCGAATTTCTTGCCATGCTTGTCGGCAGCTTTTTCGTCGTACAGCCAGCCGGTGTAGTGCACGGTGACCATCACGCCCGGAGTGGCTTCCGCGCCAGTGCCGACAGTGCGGTCGATCCGCTCGAAGCTGGCGATAGTGCCACCGGACGGCGGCAAGGCAGGTGCACAGCTGGCGAGCAACAAGGCGGCACAGAGCGTCAACAGAAGGCGCATTGGGTGGTCCATGAAGGAAGGGCGCCATTATCGCACCTGGCTCCCGTTATCATCGCCCCATGGCCAAGCTGCTGCTCAATCTGCGCAATGTTCCCGACGACGAGGCCGATGAGGTGCGGGCATTGCTGCGCGAACACCTTGTGCAGATCTACGAGACCCGGCCCAGCAACTGGGGCATTTCCGCTGGCGGTCTCTGGCTCAGCGACGATGCCGAGTACCCGCGCGCCAAGGCGATACTGGATGCGTATCAAGCCCAGCGTGGGGCGCTTGCGCGCGCGCAACGCCAGGAAGCCATTGCTGCGGGCACCGCAGAAACGTTTGGCGCATTGCTGCGCAAGCGCCCTGTCTTCGTGATTGTCACACTGCTGGGGATGCTGATCGTCGCATCGTTGGTGTTGCTGCCATTTCTGATGCTGCGCGGCTGACGGCACTCAGCGCCGTGACCGGCGATGGTGGTGGGAGCGGGGCATATCCGACTCCCCGCTGTCCGGGCGCGCATTGAGTCCGCGCGGTCTGCGCTCGCTGCCTGCAGGGCGATGGATCGTTCGACAAGCGCTCGCTACCCGGGATCGGGCACCCTAAAATACCCGGATGATCACCAATACCGCGGCGTATCAATTCGTCACCGTCCAGGACCCGCAGCAGCTGGCAGACAGCGTGCTGCTACACGCCGAGCAGCAACTGCTGAAGGGCTCTGTGCTGGTGGCCGAAGAGGGCATCAATCTGTTTCTGGCGGGCGACGCCGAGCGGATTGGTGCGTTTTATCGCTGGCTGCAGGCCGACCCACGGTTTGCGCAGATGCGCATCAAGTACAGCCAGAGCACGCAGCAGCCATTTGCGCGGCTCAAGGTCAGGGTCAAGCCGGAGATCATCAGCTTTCGTCGTGACGATGCATCGCCGCTGCAAGGCCGTGCGCCGACGGTGACGCCTGCTGTGCTGCGCGAGTGGATGCGCAACGGACGAGATGACCGGGGTCGCCCGTTGGTACTGTTGGATACGCGCAATGCGCAGGAAGTGGCCTATGGCACGTTCCAGGGCGCGCTGACCTTGCCGATCGACAAGTTCACCGAGTTGCCCGCAGCACTCGCGTCGCATCGTGCCGCATTGGCCGATGCGACGGTGGTGAGCTTCTGCACCGGCGGCATCCGTTGCGAGAAGGCTGCGCTATGGATGCAGGCCGACGGCATGGACAACGTGCTGCAGCTGGAGGGCGGAATTCTTGGCTATTTCGAAGAAGTCGGTGGCGAAGGCTATGACGGCCGCTGTTTTGTGTTCGATGAGCGCGTCGCACTCGATCCCGCATTGCGCCCGCTGGTGGACGATGCGCGGACCACAGAACCGGGAAAAGTCTGACCGGACGCGGCTGTATTGCCCGATGCAGCCGGTCCTGCGGGCGCTTGCATCATGCGAACACATTGCAATGGCACACCAGGCACGTGTGGTTACACGCAAAAGAGCGCACTTTTCGCTCTAACTTGAATGTAATACGTCGCATCGTGCTTGCCCTGAATTATTCACGGAGCTAGGCTGCACCAGCCAGCCGCACAGCGAGGACAACAAGGATGACCATCAGAGTTTTTCTGATCGACGATCATGCACTCGTGCGTACCGGCATGAAGATGATCCTGTCCAAGGAAGTGGACGTCGATGTCGTGGGTGAGGCAGAGAGCGGCGAAGCGGCATTGCCGCAGATTCGTCAGCTCAAGCCGGATATCGTGCTGTGCGATCTGCATTTGCCCGGTGTCAGTGGCCTGGAAATCACCGAGCGCATCGTCAAGGGCGATTACGGCACACGTGTGATCATCGTCTCGGTGCTGGAAGATGGCCCGTTGCCGAAGCGTCTGCTCGAAGCGGGCGCGTCCGGCTATGTGGGTAAGGGCGGGGACGCGCATGAGTTGTTGCGCGCGGTACGCGAGGTTGCCTTGGGGCGGCGTTATCTGGGCAACACGATTGCGCAGAATCTTGCGCTGTCCAATCTGGAGGGTGGCAGCTCGCCATTCGACGCCTTGTCGCCGCGCGAGCTGGAAGTCGCCTTGTTGCTGACGCAAGGTCTGCGGCAGGAAGACATCGCCAAGCGGCTGAATCTCAGCGCCAAGACCATCAATACGCACAAGGCGCGCTTGTTCGAAAAAGTCGGTATCCAGGACAACATCGCTCTCGCACGCCTGGCGAATCAATACGGCCTG
Source organism: Xanthomonas sp. AC360 (assembly GCF_979258225.1). NCBI lineage: Bacteria > Pseudomonadati > Pseudomonadota > Gammaproteobacteria > Lysobacterales > Lysobacteraceae > Xanthomonas > Xanthomonas sp. AC360. The sequence goes on along the minus strand of NZ_OZ409846.1, from coordinate 4,033,498 downwards.
ACCGATCCTGCTCGCACGATGTAGCGCTTTTCACCATCAGCAGTCGCCTCTGCGCGTTGGCTGAGCGTAGTTGAGTGATTCGGTGGACCTGAGTGCCTATGCGCCTGTTCGCTGTTTATGCATGGCAGTGAATGTGACTAACTAGCCGTAGCGGGCAATCGTCAGGTAAGTGAATCCGCCCCCCGACTGGGCGGATAGCGTGAGAACGGTGAGCGCCGCCTCACTGCCGGCCAGTGTGACGATCCTGTGGCCGGCGTAGGCGAATGGAACTAACTGGACCGACTGCTCTACTGCAGCCAGCCGAACTGCGCGGTTGCAAGCGTCGCTTGATCGACATGCGGCGCACCGACCTGTTCGCCGCGCAGTGCAAGTCCGATGCTGACCACGGACCGCGCTTGTCTGGCTGCTGCCCAGGTGTTGTATTGACGCTCCATGTGCAGTCGTCATTTGCTTTGCCGGTTACCAGATTTCTTGATCGCGTTGATGCGAGGCAGCGTTAAAACCGCTGGATAAAGCCGAGGCCGTTCCCGTTGGGCCCGGTCTTTCTCCACTTTATCAGGGGGCAGACTGGTCAAGTCCGCAGAGCGACGGGACAACACGTCCTTGCGAGCACCAGGCAGTCGACGCTGCGTTGAACATTTGCGTGAGCCGGGAATGCATCCAGTTCGACGCGTTGCATCGGTGTTGTCGTGGCGAATTGCGCACAAAAACAAAGCGGCCCGAAGGCCGCCGTGTTTGACGTAGATCTGGCCCGAGCAATTCGGGCCAGATCGACCAGGCGTTGCAACGATCAGTGATCGTCGCGCGGCTTGTTGGTGTCGTCTTCCTGTACCGACCCAGTGCCGGCGTCAGCTGAAGGCGCTGCATGCTTGGCGGCTTCGGAGACGACCAAGGTCGGCTTCGGCTTGTCGGCCGCCTGTTCCTGCACCTGTACAGCTGCCTGCGGTGCTGTTGGCGTCGACTGCACTGGCGCCTTGTGCGGCACCGACGTTGCAGCCGCCGACGACGCAGGTGTTGCGTCGGCCTTGGGAGCCAGCGCGTCCAGCATGGTCGTCTGCACCGGGGCATACGGCTTGCGCACCGGAGCTGCCTGCGCATCGTCCGATGCTGCGGCGGCCTGCGGGACCGTAGCGGTGGATGTCACAGCGACATCGACCGAGGGCTTGACCGCATTGGTCGGCTCGGCATGCGGCGCCTCGGCTGTGACCACGGCGGCCTGTGCCGCAGATGTTGCCGTTGCTGCAGGCGTCTGTTGCTCGGTAACAGGCGTTGCTGGTGCCGACTTCACGGGCTCGGATTGCACCGCACGCGTGACGGACTCCGATTGCACCGCAGGCGTTGCAGCGACCGCTGGAACAGCACGTGCCTGCACATCGGCCGACGGTGCCGCAGCCGCAGTGTCGGCCGATGCGTTGGGCACAGGCTTGGCCGGCGTGACCACCGTCGCTTCGACCACCGACGCGGTTGGGGCAGAGGGCTCGACAGGCTTGGTAACCGCAACCGGTGCAGCGTGGGCTGCCTCAGCGTTGGGCGTTGCAGTTGCAGGTATCGCAGCCGCTGCCGTATGGGCGGCAGCGGTCGATGCAGCCGCAGCCGGAGCGTCACCCGAGGTCGCGTCAGCAACCTGAGCATGCTGGACGACCGGGGCAGGTGCCGAAGCCGCAGCCGCAGCTGTCGGAGCAACCGGGGACGGTGCAATTGCCGGAGTCGCAACGGTCGGCTGTGCCGCCGGCGCAGCCGCCACTGTCGCTCCATCACGTGCTCGGTCCGCTGCATCGGCAACCGGTGCCGATGCCTGCTGTGCGAACGACGATGCAGCGTTCGAGACCGGCGCGGTGGTCGACGTCATGTCGCTGTCCGATTGCGTTTCCGCACGTTCTTTCGGAACCGGACGCGGTTTCGGCGCTGCCGCTGCAGTGGTCTCGGGCCTGGTACGGGCAGCCGGGGCCGGTGCGTCATCGTCGAAGTCGAACTCCGGCTGGCCTGCACGCGGAGCGGCGGAAGCCGAGTTCTGCGTACCGGCTTCGTCGCCCTCGTTGTCACCATCGAGATCGCCGTCTGAATCACCGTCCAGATCGTCCGTTTCCAGACCATCGGCGTTGCTGCCGCCTTCACCATTTGCACCGGCGCCACGACGACGACGACGACCGCCACGACGGCCGCGACGACGACGGCTTCCACCTTCGCCATTGGCCGCATCGTCGCCCGATGCGTCCTGGGTCTGGCCATCCGCACTCGCGTCGACGCCGTGATCGGCGGTGGATTCGCTCACCACAACGTCGACCGGGTGGGCCTGATTGGCTTCGTTCGCGGTAGTTTGCGTGTTGGCAGGTGCAGCGGTGTCGGCAATGGCCGCAACGACAGTCGAGGTGGTTGCCGTTGCTGCGGTCGATGTAAGCGTCTGTGCCGAAGCTGTGCCTTCCTCATCCTGACGCGCCGGGCGCGGCTGCCGCTCGGACGGCACGCCGTCCTGCTGTGCAGGTGCACGTGGCGGACGCGGCGTCTGGTTCTGCTGCTTGGGCTTCTGCTGCTGTGGTTGTTGCTGCTGTTGCTTCGGTGCCTGCGCTTCGTTGCGCGGCGGCTTGGGTGCCTGCACCTGCTGCTGGGCCTGGGCGCCAGCTTGTGCGGCCTGGCCGTTCTGGCCATTGGCCGGCTGCCGGCGCTCGTCGCGACGGTCCTTGTTAGCACCGTTGCCGTTGCCGTTGCCGCGCTGCTGATTGCCACCGTTGCCGTTGCGGGCATCGCGACCGTCGCGACGTTGACCGCCACGCTCGCCGCGCTCGTTTCGGTTATTGCGGCCTGCATCGTTCTGGCGCGGACGCTGGTTCGACTCGGCTGCAGGAGCAACCGGCTCGACACCACCGAAGATGCGCTTCAGCCAGCCAACCACACCGGTGACTGGTGCCGGAATCGGCACGGTCACGACCGGGGCCGGCGCGGGAGTCGGTGCGGCCGGGGCAGGGGCCTCTTCACGCACCGGAGCCGGCTGGCTCGGCTTGATCGAGGTCACCGCAGGTGCTGCCGGAATGTTCAGCTGTGCCTTGGTCAGCGCATGCACCGGCAACTTGCGCGGGGTGCCGCGCTGGTAGCTGGGCTTGCCGCTGTCTTCGCCGAGCTCGTTTTCGCGCAGGCGGGTGACTTCGTAGTGCGGCGTGCGCAACTGCTCGTCGGCGACGATGATGATCGGCGAATCATGGCGCTGCTCGATCTCACGCAGCGCGCTGCGCTTCTCGTTGAGCAGGTAATTGGCGATCTCCACCGGGGCCTGGACCAGCACCTGTCCGGTGTTTTCCTTCATGGCGTGTTCTTCGGCCACGCGGATGATCGACAACGACAGCGATTCCACGCTACGCATGCGGCCATGGCCATCGCATAGCGGGCAGACGATCTGACTGGACTCGCCCAGGCTCGGACGCAGGCGCTGACGGCTCATTTCCATCAGGCCGAAGCGCGAGATGCGGCCCAGCTGCACGCGCGCACGGTCGTACTTGAGCGCGTTCTGCAGCTTGTTTTCGACTTCGCGCTGGTGCTTGGTCGACGCCATGTCGATGAAGTCGATCACCACCAGGCCGCCGAGGTCGCGCAGGCGCAGCTGGCGTGCGACTTCTTCGGCCGCTTCCAGGTTGGTCTGGAACGCGGTCTCTTCGATATCGCTGCCCTTGGTGGCGCGCGAGGAGTTCACGTCGACGGCGGTGAGCGCTTCGGTCTGGTCGACCACGATCGAGCCGCCCGACGGCAGCCGCACGTTGCGCTCGTAGGCGCCTTCGATCTGCGATTCGATCTGGAAGCGGTTGAACAGCGGAATGTCGTCGGTGTAGTGCTTGAGCTTGCGCAGGCTCTGCGGCATCACCTGCTTCATGAATTCCTGGGCGTCGGCATACAGCTCCGGCGTATCGACCAGGATTTCGCCGACGTCGGCGCGCAGGTAGTCGCGCAGTGCGCGGATGATCAGGCGCGATTCCTGGTAGATCAGGAACGCGGCCGGCTTGCTCAGCGCAGCCTCGGCGATCGCCTTCCAGGTCTGCAGCAGGTAATCCAGATCCCATTGCAGTTCTTCGGCGTCACGGCCGACACCGGCGGTGCGGATGATCACGCCCATGTCGTCGGGGATATCGAGCTTGTCCAGCGCTTCCTTCAGCGCGGCACGGTCTTCGCCTTCGATCCGACGCGACACGCCACCGGCGCTCGGCGAATTGGGCATCAGCACCATGTAGCGGCCGGCCAGCGAAATGAACGTGGTCAGGGCGGCGCCCTTGTTGCCACGCTCTTCCTTGTCGACCTGCACCACGATTTCCTGGCCTTCACGCAACAGCTCGCGAATGGTCGACTTGTTGTGGTCGACGCCGGCCTGGAAATAATCGCGGGAGATTTCCTTCAACGGCAGGAAGCCATGGCGCTCAGCGCCATAGTCCACGAACGCCGCCTCCAGAGAGGGCTCAAGCCGGGTGATACGGCCCTTGTAGATGTTGGACTTCTTTTGTTCCTTGGACGGCTGTTCGATGTCGATGTCGTACAGGGTCTGGCCGTCCACAATCGCCACGCGCAGTTCTTCTGCCTGCGTTGCGTTGATCAGCATTCGCTTCATTGTTGCGTTCCTCACGCGCTCTACCGCGCGGAACGCCGTGACGTTTCGCCTCTGGAACAGCTTGTCGGCCCTTCGCGCAACGCGCGGACAGGCCTGACCAGGGTTTCCAGCGCTGCAACACCACGGCAGGCCGCGGGAGCGCTTGTCTTTAAGTTTTATAGGTGTTTCAGGGCCGGCAGCCGCGTCCGGACGGACCGGGGCAGCGCACGGGACATGTTCAGCGCAACGGTCAAAAACCGCCGGCGATGGCCGGGTAGGCCGGTGAGCCGCTAACATGGCCGCCCCTGGGGCGGTGGTCGCGCACTGTGCCGGAATCATCGGAAGTCAGGCTTCTGGCCTATCAACTTCCAACGAAATCAAACCCTTATCTCGCTCGCCGAGTGTAACAGAATAAAGAGCCGGATGACCGACCCCCAGCCCCCCAAGCCGCCCACCGACCGTGTGGGCGTGCGTATTCTCAAAGTTCCGGAAGACCGCGCTGGGCAGCGGCTGGATAATTTTCTGCTCGGCCAGCTCAAGGGTGCGCCGCGCAGCCTGATCTACAAGCTGGTCCGCAGTGGCCAGGTGCGGGTGAATGGCGGGCGTGCCAAGGCCGAGCGCAAGCTCGAAGGCGGCGAAGAAGTGCGCATTCCACCGGTGCGCGTCAACGAGGAGGGCGAAAAGGCAGCGCCGCCGTCTTCGTTTATGGCGCGGCTGGAGGCGGCGATCGTGTTCGAGGACGCGCGTCTGCTGGCGCTCAACAAGCCGACCGGCGTCGCCAGCCATGGCGGTAGCGGCATCAGCTTTGGCGCGATCGAGACCTTGCGCGCGCTCCGCCCGAACCAGACCCTGGAACTGGTGCACCGGCTCGATCGCGATACATCCGGCCTATTGATCGTGGCCAAGAAGCGCTCGGCGCTGACCGAATTGCAGGCGCTGATGCGTGAGGACGATCGCGTCGAAGGGCGCGGCATCACCAAGCGCTACCTGACCTTGCTGGTGGGGCGGATGCCGGACGGCGTCATGACCGTCGACGCACCGTTGCATATCGGCCTGCGTCAGGGCGGCGAGCGCCATGTGCAGGTCAATGCGATCGGCAAGCCGTCGCTGAGCCACTTCAAGCTGCTGGAACGGCGCGGCGGGCACTCGTATTGCGAAGTGCGCATCGAAACCGGCCGCACCCACCAGATCCGCGTGCATGCCCAGCACCTGGGCCACCCGGTCGCCGGCGACGATAAATATGGCGAGGCCGAGGTCAACAAGCGCCTGCGCGACCAGCTGGGTCTGAAGCGGCTATTCCTGCATGCGGCCTCGCTGGAGTTCGCCTTGGATGCGGGCAAGACTCCTTACGTGCTGAGCGCTCCACTGGCTCCGGAGCTGGCCGAGGCGCTGGATCGGCTGGGGCGCTGACGCAGTCATTTCAGGCTGCGCGCGCCTCTCATTTCGCTTACCTGGCACGTGATGCCCGTCGTTCAACAGGACATCGGCGGTGCTGCTGCTGTTTCGGCTTGGTGAGCCGCTCCAGGGCAGCGGCCGCCACAGCCGGCCACTAAGCCGAAGCTCTGTCAGCCACGCTTAGCTGTCGTGATGGTGGTTGCGATGCTGCGGTGCCTGTGCACGAGCGGGCGGACGTTGCGCATGCATTTCTGCCGGGTGGGCAGGAGTAGGGCGCGGAGGTGCGAAGGAAACCATGCGCTGCGGGTGCGGTTGCGGCTGGGCCTGGGCGATCGGCCGCGGCTCCTGGCGCGGCGACAGTGACTGCGCACGTTCTATCCGTTGCGGTGGCGCCAAGGCAGCTTGCTGAGGTGACGCAGTCCGCTGCTGCTCGTGCATCTGTGGAAACTGGAATTGCGCCGCTGTTGGCGCACGATGATTGACATCGTGTGGGTCGCGGTTGGCAAGCGCAGCGTGCGCAGTGAGTGCTGGAGGTGTTTGACGGGGCTGCTCGAACGCCGGCACGCGGGCCGCTGTGCTCGCCTGATGCGGCGGCTGCAATTGCGCCATGCGCTGTTGTGCAACCGGTGGCGCTGACATGCGGACCGCCGGACGCGCGCCAGAGGCGAGCATCGGTGCGGGGATATTCGGTACGCGTAACGTTGTCTGCGCCTGCGACGGCATATTTGCCGGCATCGTCGCTGCAGCACGCGTTGCCACCGGGCGGCCAGGCTGCAGCATCTGCCGGTCAAAATGCGGCGCTGACAAGTGCGCATAGTCGGGCGGACGTGGAGTGTTGGCGGGCGAGGGTGCTATGCGATTGGGGCGCTGCAGGGTTCTGAGCGACTGCGCATCTGCTGCCGCGGCGATCGGCAAGGCCGCGCGGTTGACCGGCAGCCCTGTCGGCGTCAGTCCGGGAACCGGCGTAGATGCCGCAGTGCTGTTGGGGCCATACCGCTGGTTCTGCCGCACGTAAGAGCGCGCGTCGATATAAGTGCTGCGGTTGTTGATGATGGTGGTGCGCGGCGCATAGACGTGGTTTTGGTACACCACGTAATGCGGTGCGGCAGGCGGTGCGTTCCAGTCCACGCCCCAGCTGTTCCAGCCCCAGTGGTGCCACGCCGGTGCCGGTGCGGCCCAGCCGAACCAGCCGTGGTGGTGTTCCAGCGCGCTGCCGACCAACACACCGACGCCAAACGACACCACTCCGGTGGTTACCACATCGCCCTGGTCGTACCAGCGCACCGGGTGATAGCGATAGTCGCGATAGACATCGACCGGCGTGCCGTAGACCACGCCCGGGTCGTAGCGCGGCACATAGACCACCTCTGGCTGCGCGGGTTCGATGGTGATGACTTGCGACGGCGACGGAATACGTTCGCCATCCAGGATCGGCGTGACCACCACATGACGCGTCACCTGGACCTGCTGTTGCGGCGTGCTGCGCAGGTGGCCGCTGGCTTGAGCGCGCTGGCGCATGATCTGCACCGCGTTGAGGACATCGTTGGGGTCATGCGCGTACGCATCGCCGAGCGCACGGGTCCAATCGAGATTGCCGGCCAGCTGGTCCACCACATCGGGGAAGGCGGTCAATGCCTTGATGCTGGGATCCCACGGCTGCGACACCGTGGCCTGCGCGCGGTCGGTGGCGGCCAAGTTGCGATTGCTGTGCAGCCAGTCCTGCGCGGTGAGCACCTGATCCGGGTAGACCGAGGCCGCCAGGGTCTGGGCCAACAGCTTGTCCGGAAAAAGGGCGATGGGAGCGACCAACCGATACAGCTGATCGGCCGTCGGCGGCGTGTAGGCCGGGGCTGTGGAGGCGGGTTGTTCGACTGCAGCCGCTGCGGTTGCCGCAGGTACGGTGCGTTGGCAGCCGACCAGTGCCAAGGCGCCGCTGGATGCGATTGCCAGCGCCAAGCCAATGCGCCCCTGTGACCATGTGCGTTGCATACGGCACCTCGCTGTGTGCGCGTTGATGACGCGCGTACGATGCGCCGCATTCGATGTCTGGAAGCTTGCTGACGTGGTGCCGGTAATGGCTGGGCACGGCAGCGTTCAGGAGGACTGCGCGTTGACGAATCGCAGCGCCGCAGAGCGTGCGCAAGACCACCTTTGCGTCACAACGTCAGGGCAGTATTTGGTGGCACGCGCGCACGTTGCCTAGCAGCGGCGTCAGCCCGGACCATGCTTGCATGCGGAAAGCCTCAGCCCTCACAACAAGCAACGCCGGTTTTTGCTCGCGACCGGCGCGCCACGCCTCACGGCGCCGCGAAGCGGAACAACACCAGACTGATCGCCAGCGTGGCCATACCCGATACCAAGCCGTAGACCGTTTCGTGGCCTTGTGCGTAGCGTTTTGCCGCCGGCAACAGTTCGTCCAGCGCCAGGAACACCATCACCCCGGAGATCAGCCCGAACACCGTGCCGAATACCGCTTCGGACAACACGTTGGACAGCGCCAGGTAGCCGATGCCGGCGCCGATCGGTTCGGCCAGTCCGCTCAGCAGGCTGGCGCCGAAAGCATAGAACTTGTTGCGCGTGGCGAAGTACACCGGCACCGCGATCGCGATGCCTTCGGGAATATTGTGGATGGCGATGGCGAATGCCAACGGCATGCCCACTGCCGGGCTTTCCAGCGTGGCGAAAAACGTCGCCAGCCCTTCCGGAAAGTTATGCGCGGTGATCGCGATGGCGGTCATCAGGCCGACACGACGAATGTAGGCGCGGTTGTCGTCGCGAAATTGCGGGTCGTCGGTGGACAGGCTCTGGTGCGGGTTGGGCACCAGGCGGTCGATCACCATGATCAGCAGCATGCCGCCCAGAAAGGTCAGCGTGCCGAAGGTAAAGCCCAGCTTGTCGTTGTAGGCGTTGGAAAATGCAGCGATCGACTTGTTGAGGATCTCCGACAACGACACGTACACCATCGCGCCACCGGCAAATGCCAACCCGAACGCCAGCAGGCGCGGATTGGGCTTTTTGGCGAACACCACCATGAGGCTGCCGAGGCCGGTGGCAAGTCCCGCGGCCAAGGTGACCGCCAGCGCGGTCCAGACGTTCTGTGATGACACCTCAAGCATGCGACGCGACGACCTCGTGGAGTGGGAAGCGATCTGGTGTGGTCAGCGCAATCACGCGACCACTGGCGGCAGCAGGATGGTCGGGCATGGATGACGAAGGCGTGGTGTCGAAGACAGCCGCACGTTCATGTGCAACCACCGGCCAAGGTGACCGGTATCGATGAGCGATGCATCGCGGTGTCGCGCGCCTTGCCCGTCGCCGCTCAGAGCCGCTGCAGCAGGCTGACCGCTGCGCTCAACCGCCGCGGCGCGCGCGTTCTTCGATGGCGAAGCATTCGTCCGGACGCGGCACCGGCGGCTTGAAGGCGACCGGCACCTGGATGGTCTGCGGCACGGCCTGGCCATTGCGGGTGGCCGCCTTGAACTTCCATTCGCGCACACGCTTTTGTGCAGCGTCGTCCAGCACCGGCTGGCCGCTGCTCTGGGTCACCGCCACGTCGGTCGGTATGCCTTCGGTACCGACGACGACCCTGAGCACGGTGGTGCCACCGACCCCGGCGCAAGCCAACTCCGGTGCGTACTCCGGCGGCGGCGTCTTCAGCGCAGCAAGCTCTGTGGGGGCCACCGCAGGCGCGGCAGCCTGTTGCGGTGACTTGCCGCAGCCGCTGAGGCCGGCCGCCAGACACAGGCCGGCGAGGGCAGCGCGAGAAATGGTCATGCAGTGACTCCCTGATCGTAGAGTTGCGCGGTCTTGGCCGCGCAGATGAAGTCGTTTTCGCTCAGCCCGCCCACATCGTGGGTGGAATAACGCACCACCACCCGGTCGTAATGCACACCCAGATCGGGGTGGTGGTCTTCGCGATGGGCAATCCAGGCCAGCGCATTCACGAAGGCGAGGGTGCGGTAATAGTCCGCAAAGCGGAAGGTGCGCGTGATGGCCATGCCGGCCTCGGCCAGCTCCCAGCCGGGTATCTGCGGCAGCAGCTCGGCCAGACGGGCCTCGCCAAGCTTGTGGTCGCTACCCTTGCGCGGAAGGCAATGGGCCTGCTCCAGGGGAATCAGATCGGTCATGATGCTCTCGCAGGGGTGGCGGACGGCGCACCCACCAGGATCACGGTGTTCCATGAGCGAGGGCGCTTTGAGCGGTAGAATAACCCGCATGATCCAGATATCCGACAAAGCCCAAACCTATTTCCGCAAGCTCATCGAACGCGAAGGCGTGCCCGGCATGGGCGTTCGCCTGAGCGCGGTGGACCCAGGCACCCCTCGCGCAGATGCCAGGCTTGAGTTCGCAGAGCCTGCGGACCTGAGCGGCGACGAGTGGGCCATCGACTGCGATGGCTTCACGCTGTACGTGGCCGCCGCCAGCGTGCCGTGGGTGGATGGTGCCGAGGTCGACTACGTCACCCAGTCCACCGGCAACCAGCAGTTGACCATCAAGGCGCCCAAGATCAAGGGCGAAGCGCCAGCGGATTCTGCCTCGATGGTGGAGCGCGTGCGCTGGGTGGTGGAAAACGAGATCAACCCGCAGCTGGCATCGCACGGCGGACGTGTGGCCGTACAGGAAGTCTCGGCCGACGGCGTGGTGCTGCTGCGCTTCGGCGGCGGTTGCCACGGCTGCGGCATGGCCGATGTCACGCTGAAGCAGGGCATCGAAAAGACCTTGATGGGACGCGTACCCGGCGTGATTGCGGTGCGCGATGCCACCGACCACGCCACCGGCGACGCACCGTACATTCCGCGCGACAGCGCGGCCTGATTCCGCGTCACCGGTGACAACGGCTGCCGATCTGCTGCAGGCGCTGCGCGCGCGCATGCCTGCCAAGCTCATTCTGGATCGGCGCACCGGCCTGCCATACGGGTGGGCGATCTGGATGCGCAACCGCGACGGCGCGGCGGCACCGTTCAACGACGATCAGGTGATGGATGTGCTGTTGGGACGTCCATCCGCCGTCCATGGCGCAGGCACTGCAGCGACGCTGACGCCGTTCCAGGCATTTCGCAGCCTGTGGTGGCAGCACTGGGAGCCACGCCCGACCGATCAGCGCCGGCAACACTGGCTCGCGCTGCTGGGCAGTCTGTTGATCCACATCGGCTTCATCGCGCTGCTGATCTGGGTGGTCACCGTGCGTTGGGCGCCGGACGACACCAAACCGGGCGAAGAGTCGCGTGTGCGCATGACCTTCATCGGCGACGGCGCAGCGGAGCAGGGGGAGGGCACGCAGAACCTTCGGCGGCGGCACAGGCGGCGTCCGCCGACGCTGCCGCCGCGCAGCAGGCCAGTGCGGGTGCGTCCCGTGGTGAGTCTGCACAACCGACGACGCCCGCATCGGTACCGCCGCAGGCTGCCGCCGAGCCTGTCGATGCAACCAGCGCTGCGCAGGCGCAGGAAAGCGCGCCGGAGCCGGTCACCGCCGCTGCCAGCGAGCCGGTGACACCGGAGGTGCCGCAAGTGACGGTGCAGGTGCCGGAAGTGACGATCGAATCACCGCTGCAGGTGACCGAAACTGCGGTCGCCACCAACGAGTTTGTGGTTCCTCCACCGCCCAGCATCACCGTGGCGCCGCGAGCGATGACGCCGACCGCGCCGCAAGTGGAGGTGCGTCAGCGCGAGATCCAGACCGTGACCGACCGGCCGCAGCTGCGCGAATTGCAGCGCCCGGCCGCAGCCGTCGCCGTGCGATCAGCCGATGCACCTGCCGTGCGCGAACGCGAAGTCGTGGTGCCGGACCGGCCGCAGGTTGCAGCACCGACGATGCGTCCCAGGGAAGTCACTCCAACCGTGCGCATGCCCGAGGTGGCGGTGCGCGCCGCGGAACTGCCCAACGTGCCGGAGCCGGCACCTATGCCGGCGCCTGTGGCGCCAACCGCACCGGCAACTGCCGCACCGACGTCGGCACCGCCTACATCGACAGCGAACGCCTCCGTTCCGCAGCCGGCACCCGCTACATCCGCGCCGCAGGCAACAGCGTCATCGGCCAAATCAGAGCAGTCCAGCAACAGCGCTGCCGCAGCGTCTTCGTCAACCAAGCCCGCGACCAATACCGCTGCCGGGCCAGCAGCGGCGGACCGCAGCGGCGGCTGGGACGTCGCTGCCAATGCCGACGACTGGAGCAAATCCGACCGCAACCGCCGTGGCGAAACCACCGGCGCCAACGGCCAGCGCGATGGCATGTTCAATAGTGACGGCAGCGTGCGCGTGGCGGGGGCAGGCGATGCCGGCAAGGGAGCCGGCGACCGAGGGCCGCCCGGCAGCGACACCGACACCTGGACCCGCGACCAGATCGCCCAAGGCGGCACCTGGCTCAAGCGCCCGCCGTACGGCTACACGCCGACCTCGCTGGATAAGTACTGGATGCCGAACCAGTCGCTGCTGCAGGAATGGGTGCGCCGCGGCTTGAAGAAGATCGAGATCCCGATTCCGGGCACCACCACCAAGATCAGCTGCGTCGTGTCGTTGCTGCAATTCGGCGGCGGCTGCGGCCTGAGCGACCCCAACCTCAACGATCAGCCCGCCACCGCGCGACCGCCGCCGGATGTACCGTTCAAGCGGGAGCTGCAGGAGGACAAGGGGGCGGTGCGCCGTGAGGGCGAATGAGGGTGCTGCACGATGAGCGTCCAGCACAGCTCGATGGAGCGAAGCGGGGCACGCGCTTACATCAACACCGTGCGTCAATGCGCCTCCAGCTGGTGGGTGGGTGCCACGGCGTTTGCGGCGACCAAGGCGAAACGTCTCAATGACCAGTGGCGGCCGTGAGTTTTTGAAATGGCTGGCTGCCGTCTTCATGACGGGCGATCACGCCTTGAAGATTCTGGGGCTGGGTTACGTCCCGGGTGTTGCCGAATTGGGGCGTGTGGCCTTTCCGTTGTTTGCGCTGGTTCTGGCCTACAACCTTGCTCAACCGAACGCCGATATAGAAAAATCGGTCAAGCGCTTGTTTCTGTGGGGCATCATCGCAACGCCTGTGGTGGCGATCGCATTTCAACGCGTATTCCCGCTGAATGTGCTGTTGTCGTTTGCGTTAGCGGCTGTGTGCATCCTGGCAATCGAACGACGTCAATGGGTGTTTTTGGCAGTGTGCGTATTGCTTGTACCGGCAGCGGTCGATTATCGATGGGCTGGCGTGGCCGTCGTGCTGGGCGGCTGGGTGTTCTGGCGCAATCCTTGGCAATGGAGATTATCGAAAGGAATCTCTGCGCTGGTGTTGCTTGTACTGCCGGTGTCGCTAATTTGCTTCTTTAGCGATACGTTCTGGGCGCTATTGGTATTGCCTCTGCTGTTGCTTGCACGCATAAACATTCCTATTCCACGCACCCGCAGTACGTTTTATTTCTATTACGTGGGTCATCTTGTTTTTCTGATGGGGCTATTTTACGGAGTCGTGTGACGTGGAAAGTCGGTCAGGAGTATGTGGGGCAAGAAGGCGCCGGAATTCATGCGGGACGTCAACGGTGATGACAAGGCTTGTCAGTGTTCCTAATTAATGTCCCTGACAAATAGCTACAGAAAACATTGACTTGCAATGGGGCAATCCAACTTTGCAACACATTGCGAAGATGATCTGTGCTGCAGGGACATGATCTTAGTGCAAGCCAAAGGCCAGGGACACGAACTCGGAACATGCAGAAACGCGCCTGATTAGATGTGTCGCGACGCCCCCCTCAGCCGTGAAAAGTGACAAAATTTTCGGAAAAATAGTCTAAAAACTATATCTTTCAATGAGTTGCGTTGCCCTCGCCTCGGCACTGTGCTATCACACGGAATCCAAGGCGACGGAATTCATAGCATGGCCTGATTCGGCAGCCGTCCAGGCTTGAACGAGAAATGGCTCGGGTGGGCGCCCGAGCCATTTATTGAACATCGGTTTGGTCCCCGATTGCGTTCAGCCTCCCACTTTGATCTCCCGTCGTCAAGAGGGTTGGACGGCTGTTGTCTTCGGTCTGAGGGCTGAAAGATGGCGGCATTGAAACGAGTGAAAAGGATTGGCCCAGATTTGCGGATTAAGGTGGGGTTGCTCGCGGTATATCAGGGGCGAGCGGTCAGAGTTGTGGGCGTCCACTCCCATGATCGAATCCATCTAAAGGTCGAGGGCACAGCAGAGTTGGTATGGGCTGATGTCAGCATGATCGCGCCATACATGGTCGAAACTCCGCGGAAGACCATTAGGGCGCCGAGTGATGGCGATCCCGAAAAAGAACGTCAGGCCGTCAGGTGGAGTGAGGTGCTTGGCCGAGTCATAGCGACATGCGATGGCGCCGTACGAAAAGCCGATCTCATACAAGTTGCAGGCGAAATGGGTGTCAGTCCCAAGACCGTAAGGAGACGTCTGAAGGCCTATCGCGAGAATCCTATTCCCGCATCTCAGCTGACATCGACACCTGGGCCATGCGTGGGCAGTCGGCGCTTGTCACCCCTGGTCGAAAGCCTAATTGATGCCGCTATCGAAGAGGTGCATCTGACGCGAGAGCGTCGTCCCCTTGTCGCAGTGTTGAGGCGGGTTGAGTTGTTGGCAAGGGAGGCGGGGGTTCAAGCACCAGGGAGAAAAGCAGTGCGCGCTCGGATCGCCGCGCGCGATCCCATGGTGGTGGCGAAGAAAAGATTAGGGGGCCACGATGCGCACGCTCTACAGGCACCGTCCGTTAAGGGTTTAACGGTATCAAGGCCTCTTGAGGCGGTTCAGATCGATCATGCATTAGTCGATTTGATTGTCGTATCCGCGAGTACTCGAAAGCCCATAGGTAGGCCATGGATTACGGTTGCGATCGACGTGCACACACGGTGCATCTTGGGCTATTACCTGAGCTTTGATACGCCGAATCAAACTTCTGTAGCCCATGCACTGGAGCACGCATCCTTTCCAAAGCAGCCGTGGCTGAAGCGTCTGGGCGTGGACGTCTCGTACCCGATGTTCGGCAAGATCGAGTGCATCCACTGGGACAATGCAAAGACATTCCAGGCAAAGGACGTGAAGGCTCAGTGCGAGCGCTACGGTATTCGCATTCAGGAGAGGCCGGTGAGGAGTCCTCACTACGGTGCCTACGTCGAGCGTGTGATTGGCACAATGATGGGCGCAGTGCATCTTCTGCCGGGCACGACGTTTTCCAACGTGAAGGCTAGGGGGAGCTATCAATCCGAGAAGCGCGCGACGATGTCTTTTCACGATCTCGAACGATGGCTTGCGGAGGAGATTGCGGGCCAGTACCACCATCGACCGCATAAAGGGCTTGGGGGATTGACGCCGGCAGCAGCTTGGGAGGCCGCATGGAAGGCTAGCGATGGAAGCCCAACCATTCCCCCTATCATCGGCGACGCGCGGGCATTTGTAATCGGCTTCTATCCTTCCGTATCAAGGCGAGTCAGTCGTACTGGGATTGTGTTGCACGGACTCCGCTACTGGGACCCGTGCCTGACTCCTCTGATCAACGATCAGAAGAATCATGAGGTCCATTACAGCCAGCGCGACCTCAGCAAGGTGTATCTGCGGCAGGGGGATGGATACATCGATGTTCCATTGCTCGATAGGTCGCAAGGCGAATTCTCGCTTTGGGAGCTACGGGAGGCCAGGGCGGAAGCTAGGCAAAGAGGTAAGACTGCCTCCGAGGAGAGCGAGATGTTCGAGTCGATCCGAAGGCAGAGGAGTATTCAGGTCCAGGCAGAGGCATCTTCAAAGGCCGCTAGAAAGAAGATTGCGCGCACCCCTGTGGTTGCATGCACTTCAGTTCCGCCGGCTGCGGACTACACCCAGGAAGTGCAAGCATTCAATTGGGATGACGGGGTGATCGAATGAAGATGTCCCCTCATCCAACCAGCAGCCCTGCGATACGCGAGCAACGTGGTGCATCAATTGGACTTGAACATTCGTTCCGATTTATTCCGCATCCTGCTGCAGTTTCCTACCTTAAATTGGTCAGCCACCTTCGGCGTCATGAAGCCGGTCGTGATCGACCCAAGTGTGTTCACCTTGCGGCAGGTCCCGGCGCAGGTAAGACCCGCCTTCAGATGCACTACCTGGAGCAAGTAGCGCCCCAGTCGAACGAAGCCGGTACGAGGCAGAGAGAAGTGATCTATGTGGAGGCGCCCTACGACGGGCACCACGGCAAGTTGGCGCGCTCGATCATTGACGCATGCTTGCCAGGCGGCTATCCCGTGCGCAGACCCTCTGCGTTGTGCGAGACCGCTCTCACCCTCCTTTCCTCATCCGGGGTGCGCCAAATCCTCATAGATGAGGCAGGAAATCTTCTAAACGCGGGTCGGTCAACGCAACAGCAGACGTTAGCCTTCATCAAAGCGATCACCAATCGCGGTATGACTGTTTCTATCGCATCAACCATGAATCTTGTGAACGTGCTGGCTGCCGATGAACAGTTGCAGTCCCGTTTTACCCGTATCGAGATCCCTACTTGGACTGAGTCCCAGTCGTTTCGCTCCTTTCTGGCAAGCATTGAAATCGAACTCGCATTGCCACAGCCATCAGGGCTCAATGACCAAGTGATAGTTCGATGGATGATCGCCCGTGGATGTTGCACTACTTCGAGGATTCTTGAGGTAATTTCAGGCGCGAAGCGCATTGCAGATGAGCGGGGGCTGTCACGTATTGACGTTCAGGTACTCGACCTTGCACTTAGCCGCGGTTACGTGGGGGAGGGTACCCAGCATGGAGATTTCTGACCTCCCGGTGTGGGCAAAGGTGTTTCCGGGCGAGAGTGTTCAGTCGTGGCTAGAGGCGACTCGAGTTCGTCTTGGATTGGACGCCGATGATTGGTGGGCGTGGTGCGCACTGGATCATGCAGAGCCAGAGCGCCAAGCAGACAAGAAGGTTTGGACGAGGCTGCCGGCAGGCCTGGGCCAAGTGACAGAGATCCCCATTGACCTTCGAATCGCCCCTGCCTGGCGGGAGATCTATTGCCCTCGCTGCGTGATTAACGGTCCGTTCGGATTCCGCTACCCGGTTCTGACCAAGTGGCTGGATGTGAGGAGCATCTGCTGTGATGAGCACATGCTTTTGCTCAATTACAGATCGACGTCCAAGTGTATCGATGTAGGTAGTGACCCCGAGTTGCTCGCGTGGCACCACTGGCTGCGTGAGTGGCGCGACGACGGCTCCCTCGCTGTGACTGAACATCGCTTTCGCCGCGATCTGCTGCTTGCCGCGACGAGGAATTGGAGTCCTACCTCGGGTCTGATTGCTGGCGTGGGAAGCAAATGGTTTCTGACGGAGAAGGGCTGGCTGGGACCGGGGGTGCCTAGCCGTCTGCAAAAGCCCGGCTGCCCAGGTAGAGCGGGCATGCTGAGCCCTGGGGATCGAATGTCGGCGTTGTTCTCCGCGTGGCAAGCCTGGGTCGCAATGCGGGAAGGCGCATCGTCTGCCCTACCTAAGTGGCCGCGCGAAGCATGGCATTGGCTCGATGCGCGCTGGCGTAAACGGCGGCCCCATGAGGGTGGCTCGCAGATTGCTGAGATTGCGGCATCATTGGCACCGAGGAAGCATATGAGCC
Source organism: Xanthomonas sp. AC360 (assembly GCF_979258225.1). NCBI lineage: Bacteria > Pseudomonadati > Pseudomonadota > Gammaproteobacteria > Lysobacterales > Lysobacteraceae > Xanthomonas > Xanthomonas sp. AC360. The sequence goes on along the minus strand of NZ_OZ409846.1, from coordinate 4,015,987 downwards.
GTCCACGGAGGGGGAGGCGACGGTGACCCAGGAATTAGCAGTCCGGCCAGCTTGGTCTCGCGAAATTTCTCATCTGCTTCTCTTAAGCTGTATCTGGCTCCAGCGTGTACGCGCTGATGGGCACAGCGCTACCCGCCCGATCGCTGGCGGGATACCGAACGCCTCCTGGATTGCGGCCGAGCGAGTAGCAGCGGGCAGTGCATATCCAAGAACTCGGCCATCTCGCTTCGACGCTGGAGAACCCCGGCAGGGATTTCGAGCTGAAGCTTCTTGGCAATAGATACAGCAAAGCTGATCTGGGCGTTTGTGGGGGGTTTCAGGTCCCAATCCAAGCAGTCGGCAAGGATAGGGAGGATTCGTCCGCTCAGCCGTGTACCAAACGATTCTCGCTCTGGATCGTGCTGTAGTCGCGACCACTGCTCTTTCAGCGAATCAAGCAGTCCCGATGTCGCGTCAAGTGCGATCAAAAGGTCGCAATCCGGGTCAATGAGCAGCAAGGCCATAGCGAGACTCGCCTGATACCTTTAAGTAGTCTACCTATATGGTGGTAGCGATAGAAGTAGCCTGAGAACAATGCTTTGCTGCATGCAGCAAGATTCTCTGGCTCAAAAACTTGGCTTGGCAATTCGTGCGGCGCGTTCAGCTAAGGGCTGGAGCCAGGAACGCTTTGCCGACTCGATCTCAATGCATCGTGCCTACTACAGCTCCATCGAGAGGGGCGAGAAGAACATCACTATTGCAACTCTTGCCAGACTGGCCGCCGGGCTCGGCGTCAGGCCGCACGAGCTCCTGCTTGGGGCTGAGCTGTAAGGGGAATGCAGTCGTGGTTGCGAGACCTTGATGGGCGCTCTGACGCCTCTCCACGCCGCCACATCGAGCACCTAGCTTTCAATACGTACGATCAAGAAAGATAGCGTGTCGTTGGTGTTCACCGCCGTTTGCGCCGTCTCACCTGTGCTTACGCCAAGTTGTTGAGCTGGGTAGGGACGGAGCGGCTCAGACTCTGGAGCTCGCAAGGGGCCCCTGACTCCGCCCGCCATCGTCAATTGGCGATGCTGTTTTCCGAGGGAAGTGAACAGGCCCTCGGGACTTTCCCTGTTCGGCCAGAAATGAGATGGAATTACGCTGATTAGGGAGCGTTATCGAGGGTGGGATAGGTTATTCCGGGCTCGAGGGGCTCACCATCACTTGCTGGACAACGCTGAAGCGAAATTGCTCGGCTATTCCTCGGAGAGGCTCTCGCCCCAATGATTGCCCGCAAGATCGACGATCAAGCCGAAGACACTCGCATCTCTACCTGGGCGCCCAGCCATCGCGGTGATGCGCCTCTGGAATGAAGTGGATAGCAGGCAAGTGACGTAATAAGCAGTGTCGTTGGGCGCATTCTGGGTTGCGGCGGCCGCTGCAAGGCCTTTTCCACTCGGAGGCATTAGTCTGCCTGTCAACCCGATCTCGCTCGCGCGACGTCGTTGAGTGTGGCAGACTCTTCCGCAAACATAACCGGGGGGGGCAAGATGCCGAAGTACTCGGGACCAGACGATATCTACCGAGAACTGGTAGACGAATCGGATGAGAATTGGTTACTAGGCCTTCTGGCCTTCGCAGTCATCGAACAGCAGCGAATCGATTGGGCAAAGCATCGATTAGAAACGTCGGGAAGCTCCCCGACGACCGCGGACGTTCAAGCATGGTACGAATCGCAGCCGCAGAGCGCTATCGTTAGGGCAAAGGCCGAAGCAGAGGCGGCACTGAATACCTACGGAGCTCAGGCCGTGGAAGAATTCGATGACGCCTATCGTAAGGAAATTGCTCAGGGAATTGTCGTTGCTGAGATACAGAAGTTAGGGCGGTGGGGTCCTCAGCTGGGAATGAACGTTCTTGGCGGAGTTATCGGTTCTATCGTCTTCACTGCACTCTTAATCATCATTGCCTTTTTCGTATTACACGAGCCCTCGACGAACGACATAGCCCAGAAACTTAGACAACAAGTGGAGACCAAAGATGGCCAAGTCGGAAGTAACAAGTAAGCGCGCAGCATCAGCTGCATCGAAGGTGCTGCGCGACAGTGGGTCGAGCAAGTCTGCCAAATCGGCCGCTGGTTCTGCATTGTCACAGCGCACCACGACAAATACCACTTCCAGTCGCGCAGCTACCGCGGCCTCCAAGGCGCTTAATAGCTCCGGCTCAAGTAAGGCTGCACGAACAGCAGCAGGTTCGGCGCTCACGCAAAAGCCAAAGCGGTAGTAGTAACAGATTAGACCGCAAGGCCACTGGCACCTGAGTGTCCGCTCCTGCCCGAGAGCGGACGTCGGGCTGGCCAGAGGATTAGACTGATTTATCGGGGGTAGGGATGCCGCAGTCGACCCATAGCTGACAGACTGCTCTGGGATCTCAGGGCAGTCGGTGCTTTGGGGCTGGCGTCGATCGCGCTCTTGAGGCAGTTGTGGCGGCGCCCCCTCACTATTTGCTTGGTGCAATGGAAGTCTGACGCGCGATAGTTTGGCCGGGCGCTTACGTCATTCGCAGGAGGAAGCGATGCTCAAATCTATAGACATTGAGAACATCAGGGGCATCAAGAGTTGCACGTTTCAACTCGACATTATTCCTAACAAGCCGTCGCTCCTTGTCGCTCCAAATGGGTTCGGAAAAAGTTCGCTTGCAGCGGCGTTTGCCGCGCTCAAGACCAACCGAATAGAGCTCCCAAAGGATCAGTTCCACTTGGGAGACGAATCGCTCGCACCAAAACTAACCCTCACCATCAGGCGGAATGACGGGACTTCCACTCTCGTTGCAGACAGAAACTGCAACGCAATTTCGGAATTCTTTGATATCCATGTGGTCGCCAGCCGGCTTCGGGCAAAGGCCACTAAGCACAATATGGGCAAGTTCACGACCGCAACAGCATCGCTGGAGATCAGTGACCTGGTGCTGGTCCAGACCATTCCCCCCAAGGCACAACATGCCTATGACGTGATGGAGATGCGCACGCGTTTTGGGTTATCCGGCAAGGCTTTTCAGAACCTCGGCAAGACACTCGGGAGCCCGACGCTAGCCGACGGTTTGATTGATCTGTATGGCGTGATGGACAAAGTGTCGGGTGTCCGCATTCAAAACGACATAGAAGAGATGACCGCGTTGCTTCAGGCCCAAGCCGGAACCGCCGACGAAATACGTGCGTGGGCTGGCGGTGCCCTCGCGCCACGCCTTGAAGCGATAGACGCCGTCAAGGCGCTGGCTGATCTCTTGGCGATGGCTGCCGGTCCCACTCAAGCCCGTATCGATGCTCTGCTATCAGGTCTGCAGGTGGTGCTGACCTACCTAGGCAACAAGAAGGCGTTCAAGGAAGCGTGTAAGTATCTTTCGTACGTCAACGAAAGGGAGAGCTTTGAGGACATCATCAAAGCGTTCGGTTCTACATGGAAAAGGGTCAAGCCTACTGAGCGCAAGGGGAGTCTCGTTGTCTCGTTCCCGCCAGCCTTGCATATCTCTAATGGCCAGCGTGACTCTCTATGCTTTGCGGCCGAGTTGAGGAAGATTGAGCGATCAATCTCGTCGCGCGACATCATTCTCGTCATTGACGAGGTGTTTGATTACCTAGATGACGCCAATCTCGTGGCGGTCCAGTACTACATCACCAGGCTCATCAAGAAGGTCCGTGAAAAACAAAGGAACATGTACCCCCTAATTCTAACGCATCTGAATCCTTACTACTTTAGGAACTTCACATTCGCTAGTCAGAAGGTCTATTTTCTGAAGAAGTCCAAGCCAGCCATCAACAAGGACTTTCGCGCCCTCATCGCAAAGCGGGAAGATCCATCCATTAAAGAAGACCTTGGTCGCCACTATCTGCACTATGATCCGTCACCGGTTGACGTGACGACGCAGTTCCAAGCTCTTGGCTTGAAGGAGTCCTGGGGAGATTCGATCGCATTCCATTCTTACACAGAAGCGGAGTGGAATAAGTACGTCAACGAATCGGATAACTATGATCCATTTGCGGTCTGCTGCTTTGTCCGTGTCAGGATTGAGAAGATTGTCCATGACGCAATCCAAGGCCCGGTTCAGAAGTCTGATTTCCTCGGCAAGCGGATGACAAAGAACAAGCTGGATTTTGCCGTTGCAAATGGTGTCGACGTTGACGACACCATCTACCTCCTGGGCATCATCTACAATGACGGGATGCACGTTCACGACAACGTAGATGACAATAGTCCCATCGTTTCTAAGCTGGAGAATCGGACCATTCGCCATATGCTCATCGAGAGCGTAAGGGAGTAAGCCGCTCTTGCACTTTGCAGTACTGATGTCTGTTTGCGGCCGGAAACGGAAGCCCGCGGGGCAGGTGATCAGGAGGCTTTATCGGGGGTAAGCAGCCGCGTGGCTAGTGGCCGAGCGCAATTTGCGCCTGGCCTGCTGAGAAGATGGAGGCGCGGCCAGAACGTCGAGGCCTCGCAAAGCCAAGTTCAGAGCTGTCCGGCTCAGACCTTCTTGAGCACAGTCCACCGCTCAACGCAGCTACTCTCCTTCGCCGCGGGACGCGCGAGGCCTGGGTCCAATAGGCCCGTGCTGGCCGCGGCACACAAGCGAGCGAGGCGGAGTTCGCGTTGGCCTAGTTTCGGGCGAATCCGCGCAGGGCGACTGGAGGGAAAAGGCAGCGGCGTCTCTGGCTACTCGGGGCGGCGCTACTCGGCGGCGGACTCGTCAGCGGAGTCGATCCGCCAGGCGATCTCGTCGATCGTCACGACACTGAGTAAAGACCCGTCCTTGACCGCGCAGAATCGCTCCGTGCATCCGACGAGTTGCAATAGCGCGCCTGACTCTGCCTTGAATCCGACCATCTGTGCCTGTTGGCCGAGGGGCGCTCACTCTTCAATGCGCGCTCCGCTCGTGCGCTGCAGATACTATGCGCCGCGCTCAGCGGCATCACGATCACACCACGAACGCGGCCGATGAGAGCGAGGGTGGGGGCACCAAAGAGCACGAGCTGAGCGGCGTGATTAGAGAGGCTTGGAAGCGGCGCATCAGCGCACCCAATGGATCTGGCCATCGCGCACCCAGAAGTGCGAGCGGCAACCGGTGCTGCGCCACACTGAGGGATGAAGAGTCGGCAAGTCGCCGCGCGCAGTGAGGTTCCATCGAGGCCTCGCTGTCGGAGACAGCAGGAGCTCGATCACCGCACCGCAGCCGCATGGGCAAGCCATCACCGCGGCCCATGCCTCGCCCTCATCCATCATGCGAAGAAGCCGCTTCGGCGGAACGCTGGAAGGCGCGTCATATCCAATCGTATCCAGCACGCGGATGTCGATGCGCCGGCGGCCGAGCAGCTGGCGGAAGAAGTCCTTGACCCACCAGATCATGCGCACCGCTTATCCTCCAATGCCGGAAGGCCGAGCAGTGGGGCGCCGAGGCCGAGCGCTGTCTGCGAGGCCCGCTGGGCCGGGAACTCGGTCTCGGGCGCGTGGGAGGTCTCTTCGATCACCAGATCGAACTCGGTTCGCGCGTAGGGCCCGTTGTCCTTCCTATATGGCGTGAGGCGCGCGACCAGCTCCTGCACCACCATACTCGCGGCGCGCATGTTCACCGAGATCACGGCTGGTGCTTCTTCATGGCTGCCAGGCATGTAGCCCTCCTTCACCTGCTGCGCGAAGGCTTCGGGGTTTCGCCTGCGAAGATCCTCGGCAGCGAGCTGCTCGGGCGAGTATACGCGGCGGTCGAGCAGGGTCGAGCGGCCGGGCTGGATAAAGTCGATACGGCCAGAAATGTTGGCGATCCTCATATGCCCACGCGGGTGGAACACAGGAATGTTCACGCCAACATCGAAGAGCGGCTGGAGCATGGACGCGGCGAGGCGGTCGGCAATGTGGCGTCCGTCCACGCTGTCCACGCACGAGAAAAGAATATCCGCGTCAGCCGCAGCCCGGATTGCGGGCCAGGTGCCGATTCGCTCCGGCACCGCGATCACGCGCGTACCGGGATGGCTCAGCGCAGCCGCGTCCATGAACACATCCACCTTCAATCGCCCGTTGATCGCGTCGGCGGCGGTGGAGTTGAGGATGCGGTTGAGGTTCTTGGGCTCGACCCGATCGTCGTCAATCACGATCAGCTCGCCGACCCCCATCCGGAGCAGCATCTCGGCCACGAGGCTCCCGGTGCCCGAGATCCCGACGATGGCCACCGAGAGCCGCGAGAGCTCGGCGCGCATCTCGGCACTGAACGGGAGGATCGGCGGGCTAGGCGGATCGTCGTGCCAGCAGAGATTGATCTCCTCGCCGTGGACGGCGACGAGGTCGATAGGCTGGGGCGTCATGTCGCGGGCGTAAAGGCGTGCCCGGATCACGCCGCCCGGAAGCATAATCGCCGTACCGTGCCACCGCGCGTCGGTGCGTGTGTAGGGATACAGGTAGGGCATCAACTCCTGGTCGGAGGCGTCATCCAGAGGCGAGAACTCGGGATAGCCGCTGGGGTGAGAGTGGATCAGGACCAGAGCGAGTCCTTCCTCGTCGGTCCGGTCGAGCCACTCATCGAGCACATACGTCGGCCAAGTGAGGCGATCGGGCTTGCGCCGGCAAGCATCATGGGGAACCGGAACCACCGCGCGGACGAGGAGCTTCAAGCGCTGGCCCTCGTCGCGCGTGCACACCAAGATGGCGGCGGCTTCCTTGCCGTCGCCGGGGAACAGGTGATCCCGAAGCACGTCGTGGTCGGCGCCCGCCATCACAAGCGTGCTGCTGCGTTTCACGCGCCGACCTCCCGCGCCAGCGCCTCGTCGATCAGCGCGAAGTGGGAGGCGAGGTTGTCGACGCCCGGGTTCCACTGGCTGGCGCCGCCGCGGTGGCGCGACCAACGCTGGAAGTTCCGGCCATCGATCGCCTGGTGGTGCTCGGTCTGCGGCGGGACGCGGCCGTTGATGCTGAGCGGCGGGTGGCAGAAGAACATGTCCAGCGCGGCCGTCGGGTAACTCGGCGGAATCAGGACGGCCAAGGTGCAGGCGGCAGCGTTGTAGCCCGGCGGCAGTGGGAATTCGCTCACGATCAACCACTGCCCGTCGCTGTTGACGGCCTGCCAGTGCAGGCCGCGCCTGTCGAGGAACTCGGCGTCCGCAGCGAGCAGACTGAACTCCCGGCGGGCGTCCTGCCCGTCGCCGTTGTTCACCTCGCTGGGCGCGACGCGCAGGCGCTCCACGCCGGCTTGGCTGAGGTCGAGCTCGTCATCGAGGTTCACTGCGCGCACCGGCTGACCCTGCACCTTGAACTTCATCGTCCAGGGCCGCGACACGTCGAAGCCGGCTGCGGTCAGCGCGTCGCGCACCAAGACGCGCGGCTGCGGCCACTCAGTGTCTTCGTCATTCACGCGCAGGTGCCAGACCGCGCGCTTGGTGTAGAGGCGCTCGACGCCCGGCGTGTCGAGGTCGATCACCTCGCCCGGCTGGACCAGGCGATCCTTCTGGTCGCTGAGCTCAAGCCAGAGCTCCATCGCCGGTTCGACGCGACCGATCCGGCGCACGGTGTCCGCATCCAGCGGGCCAGCCCAGGCGTAGCGCTCCTCGTCCAGCGTGAAGTAGGACACCCTGTCCGACTTAATGGCGAAGAATGCGAGGAGTGGGCCGCTGCGCGGCAGCTTTATGGTGTCATCGAGGGCCACCTCGTTGGTCGGGCCGCTGTCGGGCCAGCGCAGGAGGGCGTAGTCAGCCGCGGGGCGGAGCCTGGCTGCAGCCAGAATCTGCTCGCCGGTCGGGGTGTGATCGCCGAGTTCGATGGGCTGGTCGTTCACGATCACCGCGCTCTGGCGGCGGTCGTTGGCTTGGTCGGGCGGTTCGCTCTGGTCTTGCTGGTTCATAGTCGTAGTCTCGGTTAGGAGAATGAGTGGGTCAGCCTTTCGGGGGAAAGGATCGCTGCCGTAGCTGTTGGAGTCGCGGATTCGGCCGTTCGGCCGGTGGATCACGACCTCGCCGCGCTCGCGGATGGCCTGCTGGCGGGCGGCCTCGGTGGCCTCGGTCTGGGTGCCGTGGGTGCTGCCGACCCGGCTGGCCCCCTCGGAGCGGGTGGCCCAGCCCGGGCCATGGGGAACCACATGAATGCGCTTGGACATGTGTGCCTCCTAGCGGCCGGATTGACCGTATAGAAATCATACGCGTAGTTTCTATAGGTAGTCAACTATCTTATCTGATGGTAATGTGCGGCCAATCCTCGGGAGGCGCCACATGAACCAAGCAGCCGAGAAGGCAAAGCATCGGTGGGGGCAGAACCGCCGACTGCACTTCATCGACGTCCGCTTGCAATACGACGGGCGGATCAACCGGGCCGACCTGATGTCCTTCTTCGACATCTCGCTGCCACAGGCCAGCGCCGATTTGAAGCTCTATCAAGACCTAGCGCCCCAGAATTTGCTCTATGACCCTCGGCAGCGGATGTATCTGGCCGATCCCAGATTCGAGCCGGCATTCGCGCGAAGCGAAGCGACGCGCTACTTGAACGAGTTGCAGCGCCTGGCGCGCGGGATCATCGAGCCAGACGAAAGCTTCATCGGGTTCCAGCCGGACACCGGCGTGGTGGCGACGCCAGTGCGAAAGATTGGCGCTGTCGAGGTCGCCATCCTCGTGCGCGCTATCCGTGATCAGGTTGCGCTACGGGTGTGCTACCAGTCCATGGAAGAGGATGACCCGAGAGAGTTCGTCCTGACACCGCACGCTATGGGCTTCGATGGCCTGCGCTGGCATGTGAGGGCGTGGTGCCATTCCAGAGCGCGGTTTCGGGATTACGCAATCGGCCGGCTGACTGTTCTGGGGCCCGTACTAGCGCCCAAGATTGACGCAGCCACTGACGAAGGATGGAACACTCAGGTCGTAGTCCTCCTTGTGCCTCATCCTGGCCTTTCGAGTTCGCAGCGCGAATGCGTGATGCGTGATTACGACATGCAGAACGGTAAGATAGAGTTGAAGTGTAGAAAAGCGATGCTCTTCTACACGCTGCGGCATCTAAATCTTCAAGACCTCGAAGTCGTGAAGGTTCCTGCTCAACAGCATGTCGTCGTTCAGAACAGCGAAGATGTGCGGCGCTGGGTCGACGAGGACAGAGAGGGCATCGCGACGCAGTCATAGCGAGCGCTGTCGCATTGATCGGCCGACGCGGTGACGCGGACTGCCTCCCCGACTAGTCGTGCGTTGGGTAAGTGCTCGGTGATTTCGAAGGAGCGAACGCCGATGCAAGTCGGAACGATGTGCGTACCAAGGTGCGCACCGCGTTCGCCGTGCGGGGACTCAGTTCAGAGATATTCGTGGTAGGAGGGGCCGATTGGACCTGGGGGGCGGGCACCACGTGAGGTTGATACTCTGGGTGCGGAAAGCCCAGCAGGAAAACCATTGATCACCAGCACCTACTTCAATAGTCGCGCCGCAGGATTGTCCTCAGCAGCGCCGGCTTGGAAGTATCCAATGACGCTCGCCACAGATCGGTGCTCGGTCATCGCCATCACCGCTGGCAGCGGCACACCTTGCTTACCTGCCTCGGTCACGAAGCCCGAGCGCAAGCTATGAGCCCCAAAGTCCCCCTCCAATCCCGCCAAACGCGCCCGGCGCTTCACGATAGCGGCCACTGAGCCCGGGAGCAGGGCAGGGCCAACTCGCCCCTTCCAGATCCGCCGAAAGATCGCCCCCTCGTTGATCCCGGCGGCCTCTAGCCAGGCCGCCAGCACGTCAGCGCTGCGCCCGAGGATTGGTTTGTCCGGGGTCGAATCTGCCTTCGCCCCGGCCTGCTGGGTCTTCGAGTATTCCAGCCGATAGATGTAGCCATCCTCACCGACCTTGCGCAGGTCCCGCATGTCCGCGGCGGCGATCTCGCTGCGTCGCCGCCCGCCGCTGGCGAACCCGAAGCAGAGCAGGGCACGGTCGCGCAGGCCTTCCATGCTTTCATCGCAGGTGGCCAGCATGGCCTCCAGTTCCGCGCGGGTGATCGCGGTCTTCTTGGTCGGGCGCTCGCCCCGTTTGACCGCGGCGCGGCGGGCGCGGCTGAGCAGGGTGCGGACGCTGGGAAATTCGCAGGGATTGGCCAGGCGCTTGAGCTTGTGGGCGGTGGACAACACGGCCACCCGTTGGACCACGGTCGACAACTTGAGCGGCCCGATCCTGGCCTTGAGTCCGGCGGCCACCAAGGCCTGATCCAGTGCCGGCGGAAGCTCGTTGACCAGCTCGGCCTTGCTTCTACGCTGGATATGGTCGACCAGGAACTGGATCACGACAGCCTCGCTGACCGGCAGAGCCAGCTCGATTCCATAGCGCCCCTGGTGCCAGCCGGCCCAGTAGCGCAGGGCAGTGGCATAGCTGCGGGTGGTGTTGGCCGCAGCCGCTTCGGCCAGCAGCTCGCGCACCGCTTCGGCGGCTCGCTGGGCCAGTTTCTCGGGCAAAACCAGATGGATGGCCGTCGCCGGCAAGGCCGGAGTGGAATTTCGCTTCATAGTATGTAATTTTTGTTATGAAACATAGCGTGTACTCGCGATAATCATCACTTATCGCGACTACGTCAACTGCAGGGCAGGGCGCCAATACGGGAGACATTTTTGATGGCCAGATGCATCACCGAATCCGACGTGCACGGCGCTGCTGATGCGCTCGTTGCAGATGGCGAACGCCCTACGGTTGAACGTATCCGCGCCTATCTGGGTACAGGGTCACCGAATACAGTAGTGCGCTGGCTTGAGACTTGGTGGCAGGGTTTAGGAGCTCGCTTGGCAACGGACCGTCAGGTCCGGATCACAACGGCCAACGTGCCTGAAGCCGTCGCAGCCCTGGCAGGGCAGTGGTGGACATTGGCGCTGGACCACGCCCGGGTGCAGGCCGATGAAGCAATGGCTTCTGATCGAGCATCCCTCCTAGACGCCGGAGAAACTTTGGAGCGAGACCGGCACGCCATGCAGGCGGAGCTGGCCCAGCTAGAAAGCTTGACCCACGCTGCCCAGCAAGCGGAACAGCTCGCTGCGGCACGGACCTCCGAGTTGGAGCGTCTTGTCGAGCAGTTGCAGCGTCAACTGGCGGAACTTGGTCAGCAGCGCGACGCCTCAGCTTTGCGTGCCACCGGTGCAGAAAGCGCCAATGAAATGCTGCGTATCCAACTCCAGGAATTGCAGGATGCGGCGCGTGCCGAGCGCGACACATTGACCCAACACATGCGTGCCACCGAGGACCGGGCACATGCGGAGATCGATCATGCGCGTCAGGAATCAAAGCAGGCCAAGCAGCAGCTAGCTACCAACCAGCGAGAGGCGGCGCTTGCTAAGCGCGGATTTGAGGAAGCGCTAGAGCGCGCACAAGGCAATGTTTCCGAGCTCCGCCAAGACCTCACGATCCAACAGGCACGCGCAGATGCGCTTGAAGCACAACTGGTCAAATTGAACGATCTGCCGGCAGCACTTGAAGCAGCTTGGCAGCAGCATGTGGGGCGGAGTCAGCCGACGCATCCCAAACCTGTGCGCTCTAAGCGAAGTCGCGGCAAAGCGGCTCCCTGATACCACGCATATGCGAAAAAGAAGAGTTCATCCAAGGACACGAACCAGGAACATCGGGTTGGGTATCCATCCAGAGACATCAATTAGGACCGTTATTGACGGCACTCTGTTCCTAATTGACGTCTCTGGGAGATGTTTCGGAAAGCAAAAAATTCTTTAAATTCAACAGGGAGCACTATCTAGGAACAAAAGGACATCAATTAGGAACACCGACACGCGGCGTGAGCGCCGCAGCAAACGAACGCAACAGGCGAAGTAGCGTCCTGACATAATATACATTATGCGAAGTCGGACGTGTCCCCGAACGGGGGCGCGGCCGGCCATCCATCCACCAGCTCCGTGACCAGGCCGACCGCTTCCGCACCGCCAGGCTCATGCTGCAGCTCACCGTCCAGGCGTGCGCGGACTTGCTCCGCGTCAGCGTCAGGACCGTCTCCAACTGGGAATCTGCCAGGTCGCAGATCCCATACACCGCCTACAAGCTCATGCGCGTCCTGCGCGGCACCAAGCTGCTCGGTCCGACCTGGTCCGGCTTCCAGATCCGCGATGGCGTCCTGATCACTCCTGAGGGCCGCGAGCTGCGATCTACGGATCTGGCCTGGTGGTCGTTGTTGATCCTGCAGGCCCAGGAGTTCCGCAACGAGCGTGCTAGGCTCCGCGACGGCAAGGCGGTCCACCTGGCCACAGCGATGGCGTCGCATTGCCGCGCTCCGAAGTGGCTGCTCAAGCCATCCGTGTCGACCCGGTGTCGTCAGAGTGTCGACACATCCGGGACCTTTTCACCGGCTGGGCCGCTCAATAAGACCGCGGTTGTCCTCGATCGCCGCCACACCTTCGCAGCTGCAGCCGGCCGACCGCCGGTTGGCCCGAGCAGTAACACGGGCCAAAAGTCCGAACGGAGGCAGGCATGAAGGTCGAGATCCTCACCGGTGCCCGCAAGACCGCTCCCAACGTCCGCCTGGTCGAGCCGCTCAAGAGCGAGGCGTCAGCTAAAGCCAAGTCCCTTGGCATCTCGCTCAATGCTTTGGTCTCACTTGCTGTCCGGCAGTACCTCGATGGCGACAAGCCTCATCAGCCTTCCAAACAGCATGATCCAGTCCCTCAGCTCCTCGCTTCTTCGCCAGGCATGCGCAAGGCTCTCGATAGCACCCGGCCAGTTGCGGCGTCGCGACTGCCCGGAGCTTCAGCGTTGGGTGGGCGCGATGCCGCCCTGCCCCGTCCTGGCAAGAACAGGTCGATTGTCAAAGCGCGGCCTGGTTACACGTGTACGAACCATGGAGGTGAGATCCGAGGCATGCCTTGCCCACGCATGACCATCTTCCTTCTATGCCCTGAACGCTTTGTTCCTGCAGGCACCTTGGGAGCTTCTTTTCAGCATGAGTACGTCGCCGCTGAGAGCTACTCCGAGCGTCGATGGCAGGCATCTCGCTCACAGCTCGAGTTCTAGTTTCGTAACGCGTCACTAAATACAGGGGGAACTATGCATCCGCGGACCCGATTTCGCGCTCGTTGTCATCGCCGCTTACGCAACTATCGCTATGGTGTTTTGGGCTTCTACGGCTCAGTCACGTTCCCTGTCCGCAAGCCTCATTGGTGGGCAATGCTCAAGTTCATGCGCATCTTCTTTTTCTTCTACAAGACTCTTGGCCGACCAGATCTTGCACTCCGCTTTGGCCGGGTCTGGCCAGCTAAGCTGGAGATGTGTGTCAACTCCCTCAACGAGTCTGGCGATCGCCGGGTAGTATTTTTCTGACGCGTCACGAAATTGTCTGCTGTGGGGTGCGGGGTTTCCCCGCGCAAAACAGTTCTAGATCCCAATGCCCGCCTCGGCAACGACGCGGGAATTTTGTTGGGCGAAGCATCGACAAAAACCCGCACCCTGCAGACTTATTTTAATTACGTGACGCGTCACGATAATGGGTATTAAGTGACGCGTCACGAAATTATTTAGTCGGAAGATTTTGCATGTGTCGACACTTTGATTTACTCTCTGCTCGCCAAGGGGATTAACCAGTGCGACCTATAACGTCTCGATATACATTATGCGAAATCAGATCTGATGGCTGCACGGGCGCGGCTCCGCTGGATCTGGCTTTGGATCAAGACTTGCCTGCCGAACCGTTCCCCTCGCGAAACGGAACTCGCCGCATGACAGGCACCTACAACTTTGACCGACGCCCGCCTTGCTGGCCAATGGGAACGCCTTGCCCGAACAGCTGCGCACATGATCTGCATCGGCGCGTGGTCGGGATTCGGTCCGCCGTCGAAACGCCGGCCGCAAAGCGGTTCAGCAGTCGATGGTCAAGGTCGTCGTCGTGGATCTTGGCGAATGGCGAGACCGCCACTTCGGGCGAATTGCGGGGTGAGGCGTTATCCGTAGGGGCTATGCCCCTACACCCCCGGCCTACAATGCTAGCTCACAAGATCGGGGGCGGCATGGAACGCAGATATCAGCAAGCAGACTCATCAGACCTATGGTGGCAGATTGCGCTTGGCGGCTTCATCGCACTACTAGCGCATAGCATCGTCGTTGGGCTGTACACCAGATACGAGACGCGCCAAGCGATGGCGCAGCTTGAAAAAGAATCGAAACTAGCGACGCAGCAGATGCAGCGCGTACTTAGACAGAACGTCCAGACACCCAGGAACGCGCCTGAGGTGCGGGAATATGACCCACCAAGACCGTTAAGCGACGGCGAGCGCTGCTTACAAGGCCGCCGTTTCAAACGCGTGTCAAACGGCTGGGTGCAGCTGACGCACGATCCCTGCTGATGGTTTACAGATCAGCCGTGGTCGAAGGAACGCTAGTAGCAGTAGCGTAAGGCTTCGACTCGGGAAAGGTGCCGACGTCACGCGTGCCCCTTGCAATGACAGATCCTGCGAGCTGCAAAGGCTGATTCTGATGACCCACCTGCCCGGTCTGCGCCTGCTGCTGCTGTTGCTGCTGCTGGCGCACGTCCTTTTACGGGTTGTAAGGAGCGCCATTGCGCGCAAGCGTGCGGCACATAGGCTGGGGAATATCGTACCGCGTGCCCTGCTCTCTCATACAGGTAGAGGACGCCTCGCGCGGATCTGAGGCGGTGGGCACGCTGGACATGCAGAACACCTGCGGATCAGCGGCAACCGGACGCTGATCGAACACCTCAGCAGTCCACGGCATCGTTTCAAAACGCGGTAGGTGCTTGGCGGCTTGATCACTCTTGCCGGCATATTTGACATGGCGTTGTTGTCGCCGCTCAGCACGCCAGACCCGAGCGCTGAGGCGCTCGTGCCCGGCGTGCTGGCTTGCTCCTTCTCACCGCCTCCCATCAGGCTTGGATCACCCATGTTGACCTCAAAGCCTCGGATTTCCTTTTCAGCAGCCGAGTATCGGACTCACCTCACCTATCAACGAGGCAGTACGCCAGAATTTTCCACCGCTGGGTGGAAGAAGCCGGCCTCGATTCCGGCTCCTACGGCACCTACACGATGCGCAGGACCAAAGCTTCGCTGATCTACCGCAGGACACGAAACCTCAGGGCGGTCCAGCTATTGCTGGGGCATACGAAGCTAGAAAGCACCGCGCGCTACCTAGGCATCGAGGTCGACGACGCCCTAGAGATCGCCGAGCAAACGGATGTCTAAGCCCAAGAGGCCGCTCCTCGACCGGCAAGGTCGAGGAGCGGCCAGAAGAAGATGTTCAGAAAGTGCTGCGAGACCTCGCCCGAAAGAAGGAACTTCAGGAGGTTCCTACTGAGCGCTTCGCAACCCTGAGCATCTCTTCCGGCCAGTACACCGATCAAACGTTTGGCCCGGCCCCGCGTACTCCGTGATGGCTAGGATCAGCACGATCCACGCCAAGGCCTGGACCTTTGCCGCCAGCACGGCACCCGCCTGAGTTCAGGCGCCGGGCCAGCCAAGCCAAACGCGATGCCACGCCTACTCCCGGCGATGTCGTGGGTCTGCGCTCTACTTGAAATGATACCGATCGGTCTATATCATCCGCGGCGAATTCACCGCCGGAGTGATCATGAGCAAGGTTCGCGAGCGCATCCTGGATGTCGCCACCAATCTCTTCTATCAGCAGGGGATTCAGGCGGTCGGCGTGGACGCCATCATCAGCACCGCGGAAGTCGCCCGCATGAGCTTCTATCGGCACTTTCGGTCGAAGGAAGGTCTGGCGTTGGCAGTGCTGGAGCGGCGCGACGAACGACTCTGCGCCTGGTTCGAGCAGGAGGTCGAGCGCTTGGCGCCCGATGCAAATCTGCGGCCGCTGGCAGTGTTCGACGCCTTGGCGATGCGCCTGGCCAGCCCCGACTACCGCGGTTGCGCCTTCCTCAACACCATCGCCGAGACGCCGCCGCCCAGCCACGCACTGCATCGGGCTGCGGCTGCGCACAAGCACCGCTTCGAGGCCTACTTCGCCCGTTTGTTGCGAGCGGCCGGGCTGGACGAAAGCGCGGCCGGCGATCTCATGCTGCTGTTCGACGGGGCCGTGGTCACCGCGGTTCGCGAAGGAAACCCGACCCCCGCCACGCGGGCAAAAAACATGGCGGCGCGAGTGCTCGGCATCGCGCCGGCGAACTGAGTCAGTGTCTTACTGAGAGAGTAGTTATGTCTGCGGAAGTTGCGTCGCAAGACCCGGTCGCTCGCTGCGAACGGTTGTTGCAATTGGATGTGCTGCGCGGTCTGGCCTTGTTCGGCGTGCTGCTGGTCAATATCGGTTACTTCTGCGGTGCCGATTTGGCGCGGGAAGCCGGGGTCGCCTATCCGCTGGGAGACTTCGGTGGCTTGGCCGGCGACCTCGTTAGGGTTCTGTTGGAGAACAAGGCGGCGGCGCTGCTGTCGATCCTGTTCGGTGCTGGCCTCGCCATCCAAGCCGATCTTGCGTCCGAAAATGGTCAGTCGCGCTGGCCGTTTGCGCTGCGTCGCAGCGCGGTGCTCGCCCTGCTGGGCAGCGTGCACACGTTCTTGTTGTGGAACGTCGACATCCTGCTCGACTACGCACTGATCAGCTTGATGGTTCTGCCCTTCCTGCGGCTGTCGGCCGGCCGGGTGTTGTGGGCGATCCCGGTGGTGCTGATCGTCTCGGCGGTGATTGCCGGTCCGATGCAGGCGCTTGCAACGGATCTGCCGCCGGCGCAAACCTACATCCTTGGTCTCCAGCACTACGGGCAAGGTGGGTGGCTCGACGCCCTGCAATACCGATGGTGGGAAACGCTGCATGTGGTCGGCCCGATGCGTATCGCCAATCGCTTCGTCATCCTGGCGCCGTTCTTCATCGTCGGCGTTGCGGCCTGGAAGGGCGGATTGCTTTCGGCGCCGGACGCACATCGGAGTCGGCTGCGGCAGGTCTTCGTGCTCTGCTTCAGCTTCGGGCTGGTGGCCAACGCGGTGCCGCAGGAGGCGCTGCATGCCTTGGTGAATCAGCTTGCGCTGCAGCCGCTGCGGGTCTTGATTAAGGCGACCTTCTTCTTCGCCAAGTTCGCGCTGACCCTGGGCTACGCGGCCGGCATTCTGTTGCTGCTGCAGCGATCACGCTGGCGCGTGTGGCTGGGTGTGTTCGCGCCGCTCGGTCGCATGGCACTGACCCAATACCTGCTGCAGTCGCTGGTCTGCACATGGATTTTCTACGGCTTCGGTCTGGGCCAGTACGGGCGGATGCCGCTCGACCTGGCGCTGGCGCTGGGCGTGCTGCTGTTCGCTATGCAGGTGATCAGCAGCCGCTGGTGGTTGGCGCGCTTCAGCATCGGCCCGGTGGAGTGGCTGTGGCGGCGATTGAGCTACGGCGGCATTCGCCAGCGCCCACCGGCGCTCGCAGCGGCCGGGGCTGAGGCTGAACAGGCCCGAAGCCGGTAGCGTGGGTGATGCCGCGTCGCGGCATTAGCGCCGCGTTTTTTGCGCCTGTCGGCGTGGTGGTGTGCGGGCGGATTCAGCGCCATGAGCGCGTCGCTGCGGCCGCCGGCGTCGACAAGACCCGGATACTTGGATGCCGTCAATCTACCTCCACATCCTTCAGATGCCGCAACTGCGACACCTCCATGCCGGCGTAATTGGACTTCCAGACGTAATAGGTCGGCTCGCTGATCCCGTGCTTGCGGCAGGTCTCGCCAACCCTTGCACCGGCCTCGACTTCTTTGAGGATCCGAACCATCTGTTCTTCGGTGAACTTCGACTTCTTCATACAGAGCTCCTTGGGATGAAACTCTACTTCCAAGTGGATCGAGTTAACGAGGACGCTTCACCTCCAGACCGACTGAAGCGCCTGATCCGTTCGACACCAGCGTCTGCAGCAGTACGGTGAGGTCTTCGCGCATAGACATGCGAGCCCCTTAGTGGCTTGAGCGTGACATTTGAGCCCAAGTCTACTAGTTGACGGTTTGCTCCTCCCCCGCTCGCTACCCGTCCAGCGAGAACGCGCGACGCCAGTCGCGCGGGCTCACCTGGAATGCCCGGTTGAAGCTTTGGCGGAACGATACGGCCGTGCGGTACCCCGATCGTTCCGCCACCTGATCGATGGACAGCGAGGTGGACTCGAGCAGATCCTTCGCCCTGCGCAGGCGCTCGGCATCCAGCCAGCTGCCGACCGTCATGCCGGTCGTCTTGAGGAAGCGACGGGTAAACGATCTCCGGCTCATGGCGACACGTTCGGCGAGTTCATCCAGCGAATGATCGCGCTGCAAGTTTTCGCGCATGTAGTCCAACAATCGGCTGAGCAGTGCATCCTGCGGCGAGGCTGGTATCGGCTGGTCGATGTATTGGGATTGGCCGCCTTCGCGGTGCGGCGGCAGGACCATCATGCGGGCGATACGGTTTGCCTCACGCGCACCGCAGAGCTTCCTGACCAGATACATGCAGCAATCCAATGCCGCTCCGCTGCCTGCCGACGTCACAACACGGTCTTCGTCGACGTACAGGGCATTCATGTCGAGCGTGACCGCCGGAAAGCGCGCGTGGAAATCCGCTTCGGCGAGCCAGTGCGTTGACGCGGCATGTCCGTCAAGCAAGCCCGCGTAAGCAAGCGCATAGGCGCCATAACACAGGCCAACGACGTGGGCGCCACGCTGATGGGCCGCGATCAGCTTGGCGCTCAGCGCGGCACTCGGTGCGTGATCCAGATCGGCCCAGCCGGGGATGATCACTACCTCGGCCTGCTCAAGCAGTTCCAGTCCGCCGTGAGGTATCACCGCCACCTGCCCACCCGATAACGTGACCCCTCTCCGCTCCGCGGCAATCCGCAGCTGGAACAGCGGCGGGTCATCTGCTTGCACATCGAAGATCGTCAGCGGGACGGACAGTTGGAAGGTGCTGACGCCTTCGGGCGCCACCACGACGACCCGGATGGGCCCGCTGCGTTGCTGGGATGAACAGTGGCTGGTCATGGCCCGATATCATCTATGTTGGTCTTTCGGGCCACTATACACAGCTTCGCGTCCGCCTCAATCTGGGCGCCATCCGCTCACCTTGAGAGAACCACATGAAACTCCCGTCCCTCGCACTTGCCACGGTGTTGGCCCTGGGTATCCAGACCAGCGCAAACGCGGCATCCCCGGCATCCCCAACCACCTCGATCCAGCAGATCCGCAATGCCACGGCCAAGATCACCTATGGCGACACCGTGCTGCTGGTGGACCCGATGCTGGCGGCCAAGGGCGCATATCCCGGCTTCCCGGACACGTATCGCAGCGAACTGCGCAATCCAACCGTCGACCTCCCCTTCGATGTGGGCCAGGTGCTCGAAGATGTGGATGCCGTCCTGCTGACCCACACCCATCTTGATCACTGGGACCCCGCCGCCGAAACGCTGATCCCACGGCAGATGCCGATGTTCGTCCAGCATGAGGCGGACGCCGCCCTGCTGCGCGGCAAAGGGTTCGCTGATGTCCGTATCCTCCCCGCGCACGCCACCTTTGGCGGGGTAAAAATTTCGCGCATCGCCGACCAACACGGCACGGCAGCCATGTTCCAGGTGGAGCAGCTAGCAAAGCTGCTCGGCAGCGTGACCGGCTTTGTGTTCGAGAAGGCCGGTGAGCCGACCATCTACCTCGTCGGCGATACCGTGTGGACCGACGACGTACAGGACGCGATCAAGCGCTATACCCCGGATGTCATCGTGCTCAACACTGGCGATGCGCGGATCAAGGGCTTTGATGCCGGCATCATCATGGGCGTGGCTGACACCTCGCGTGTGCATGCGCTGGCACCGAAGGCGAAGATCGTCGCCGTCCATATGGATGCGGTGAATCACATGACAGTCTCACGCGCAGACCTGCGCCGCTACGTAAGTGAGAAAGCCATCCAGGACAGCGTGCTGATCCCTGAAGATGGCGAAACCCTGAACTTTTGAACGAGTACAACATGAACACTGCACTGATCGTTGTCGATATCCAGAACGACTACTTCGCGGGAGGCCGCTTCACGCTGGAAAAC
Organism: Xanthomonas sp. AC360; assembly: GCF_979258225.1. Lineage (NCBI taxonomy): Bacteria > Pseudomonadati > Pseudomonadota > Gammaproteobacteria > Lysobacterales > Lysobacteraceae > Xanthomonas > Xanthomonas sp. AC360. Next base: position 3,996,082 of record NZ_OZ409846.1, on the reverse strand, counting down.
AGCGAACAGGCCCTGATCGCAGCGCTAGACGCAATCGCGAAGGCCAAACAGGCTGGTGACGTAGTCGTGGGGATCCAGCACATCGCGCCTAGCGATGGTCCATTCATGGCGAGAGACACCCAAGGTGCCGAGCTGCATCCCGCCATTGCGGAGGCGCTGGAGGGCTGCCCGGTGATCGAAAAGCATCAAGCCGACAGCTTCCTTGGCACTACGCTGGGCGAAACACTCGCGGCCCGGGATGTCTCGGCCATTCGACTGGTAGGGATGATGACCCAGCACTGCATCACGCATACGGCACTGTCGCCGGACGCAGCGGGCTTTGACGTCACGATCATCGGCGCGGGCTGCGCTGCGCCGACCGCGGTGATCAGCGGTATCGCGCTCTCCGGACTGGCCGGGCGCTGCAACGTAGTCTGATGTGTGCCGGGGCGCCTGTGGAAGGCAGGCGCCTAGCAGTAGCGAGCATGCGAGCACTGCAGTGACGCCTCTGCAGCCTCTACGCAACCCGCGCGTGCGCCTGACGTTGACGGAACGTTGCGGGTATAAGGCCCACCTCTCGCTGGAACAACCTGATGAAGTTGGGTGTGTCGCTGAAACACAATTGTCCAGCGACCTCCAGTGACCCACCGACGACGTGCCCCGCCCTGAGTAGTGGTCGGGTTTAGAGTCTGGAGTTGATGATATCGGTGTTTGCTAAATGTTGGGCATAAGCGGCCGGCGTCATGCCGCCGATTGCCTTCTTGGGTCGGTGCTCGTTGCATTCGCATCGCCAGCGTTTGGTCTCGGTGCGCGCATGCAGCAGTGTTGGGAACCCTTGTTCGTTGAGGCATTCGTCGCGTAGCCGGCATTTGAAGGATTCGACGTAGGCGTTCTGGTTCGGTTTGCCTGGCTGGATGAGCCGCAACTGCACGCCACAGGCATGCGCCCAGACGACCATGACCTTGCCGCAAAACTCTTTGCCGTTGTCGGTACGGATGACCACGACCGTGCGCCAGCCGGTTCAGCGCACGCGTCACGCCACGGCCCGAAATTGCGCGCTCCACCTCGATGACCACTGTTTCGTGTGTCGCGTCGTCCACGACCCCCAGACACTTGATCACCCGACCCTCGGCAGTGCGATCGAACACGAAGTCAATCGGCCAAACCTGGCTGGCCTGCGCTGGCCGCCGATATGGCTTGATTTTTTACTTCTGCGATATCTTTATTCTCTAGCTTGGTGTTTGCAAGTTAGCAGTCTAGAACAACCAACTTTGATCTTTGAAATGCAAAAGGCACGGCTATGATGACAACTGTAGTTGACGTTTCGGTATGTCCATACATGTCGATTTGGCAGCGCCATGAAAGCCAAATTCAGTGAAACCTATGGCAATCCATAATCTACTTCTTGCTGCCCTGCCCGACCATTTGCATGCTCGCGCTTCACTCTGTCAAACGAAGCACCAAGCGAAGCGACTAGATCAGTAGCTGTTCGTTTCAATCCTCATCATCCTCGCGCTCCATCCGTACAAAAACCTCTATATCACGCGCCCCAACTTTCGGGCAAGAGCAGTCTGTCGCTCAAGCGTCCACACGCCGGTTGACGAGTAGACGCTGCTTACAGAGAGCATTGCTAGCGCTTGCTTGATTCGTTGCCCGCGTCAACGCAGCAATACAGCGCCGTCATAAAAGCATTTCAAAATCGTCATTTGCCGCGCTTAAGGTCGCACCAGCGGCGAGGTCCTCGCCGCATCTTGGGGGCGCCTTTCATATGGACTTGCGAGGTATGGCGATGCTCAGTGTGCTGGCTTTCAGCGCACCGGACGCTACTGCCATGGAGCCAGTGGAAGATGCGCATTTCGACATCCTGGCTTACCAGGTTGTAGGCAATACTCAGTTACAGAACGTGCAAGTCGAGCGTGCGGTCTATCCGTTTTTGGGTCCACAGCGCACCGCCGCCGACGTCGAACAAGCGCGTGCTGCACTCCAAGGCGTTTACGAGGCCGCAGGACTGGCAACGGTGGCGGTCAGCGTTCCCGAGCAGGATGCGGCAAGCGGTTTGGTCACGCTGCAGGTCACCGAGCAACGCGTCGGGCGGGTGCGTGTAGTGGGCGCGGACTACTATTCGCCGGACGACGTCATCCGTGGTGCGCCATCGCTTGCCGAAGGCAGCGTGCCCAACTTCAAGGACGTGCAGCGCGATATCGTCGCGTTGAATCAGTTGCCCGACCGGCGTGTGACGCCACAGGTCCAGGCGGGTGCGCAGCCGAATACCGTCGACGTCGATCTGGCTGTCGACGACGCATTGCCGCTGCACGGTTCGCTTGAACTCAATAACCGCAAGAGTGCCAACACCTCTGAACTGCGGCTCAGTGCGGCAGTGCACTACGACAATTTGTGGCAGCGCGGCCATAGCCTGAATGTTTCTGCGCAGACCGCGCCGCAGAATCCTGACGATGCTCGGGTGTATTCCGCCTCTTATCTGGCGCGCTTTTCAGACTCGCCGTTCTCGTTGCTGGGCTACAGCGTACGCAGCGATAGTGAGGTGGCCGCGATCAACAGCTACAACGTGATCGGCAACGGGTCGCTGTCCGGGTTACGCCTGATCCGCGCGCTCCCCAATGGCACTGGATTCTTCCATTCGTTGAGCCTGGGAGTGGACTACAAGGACTTCAAGGAAGACACGGTGTTCGGCAGCGACCGTAGCTCGGCACCGATCCGGTATGCGCCGCTGAGCGCAGCCTACAACGCGAGCTGGGTGACCGCGCGCAGCACCAGTGCGCTGACCTTCACCGCCACCGCCAATCTCCGCGGGGTGGGCGACGATGCCCGCCAGTTCGATGCCAAGCGTTACCGCGCACGCCCAAACTTCATGCACCTGCGCGCAGATGGGTCGCAGACCCGGACGCTGGGCGAAGACATTCAGCTCTACGCGCATGTGCAGACGCAGCTCGCGGCAGAACCATTGATCAGCAACGAGCAATTCAGCCTGGGCGGCCTTGACAGCGTACGCGGCTACGACGAGAGCCAGGCCTTGGGCGACTTTGGCGCAATCGGCCAGTTGGAGCTGCGCAGCCCATCGTTCGCATCGGCTGCAGCAAAGCTAGTGCAGGAGGCACGCGTGTATGCGTTCGTCGATGGGGGCTACGCACGCATCCGCGATCCGCTGCCTGAGCAACGGGTTAGCGAAACCCTGATCAGCACCGGTTTGGGATTCACCTTCAAGGCCGTGTCGCATCTCAACGGCGCGGTGGATCTCGCCGCGCCGCTGTCGCGCCCGGATGGACGCAAGCCGGACGAACTCAATGTGCTGTTTCGGCTCTGGGGCGAGTTTTAAGCCGGACGCAATCAACTTTTCAGTGGGGTAACGCGTGAGCAGATTACGGCTGTATGTATTCGTCGGTTTGATGTTGGCGGCATTGCCTGCCATGGCAGAAACGTGGTGGGACGCGAAATGGAGTTACCGCGCCAAGGTTTCGCTCAACACCACATCGACCGGCGCGGCGGTCGAGCAGGCACCTGGCCGCGTGCAGGTGCTGGTACGGCTGCATTCGGGAAATTTCAATTTCACCGATGCCAAGCCGGACGGCAGCGATATCAGGTTTATTGCAGGCGATGACCGCACGCCGCTGAAGTACCACTTCGAAAAATACGATGGCTTGGTCGATCAGGTTGCGCTGGCATGGGTGGACCTGCCTGCCCTGCCCGCCAATGCGATGACGCCGCTGTTTGTGTATTTCGGCAATCCAGAGGCGAGTACCGGCGCGGATGCAAAGAAGTCTTACGACGCCGACACCCTGGCGGTGTACCACTTTGCCGATGCGCAAGGCGCCGGCCAGGACACCACCGCTTATGCCAACAATATTGCTGCACCGTTGGCACTGGCCGACACGGCGCTCATCGGTTCTGGCCTGCGCCTGGATGGCACCGCTCCGGTGTCGGCGCCGGCCTCCGCTTCGCTGACGTTGCCTGCCAACGCTGCATTCACGCTCTCTGCCTGGATCAAGCCGGCCACGCCTGACGCGTCCGGGGTGCTGCTGGCGCTGCCGGGTGCACTGAACGTGTTGCTGGAAAAAGGCACCGTGGTAGTGGAGTCGCGCAGCGGCGCACGGCTGGCAAGCGCCGCGCCGTTGGTGGGCGATGCATGGGCGCATCTGGCGGTGCGTGCCGATGGCAAGCAACTGGCGCTGTACCTCAATGGGAAGAACGTGGGCGAAACCGCGGCGACGGTTCCGGCGGCGACCGCCGGGCTGATGCTCGGCGGAGAGCCGGGCACGACGCGGCCCAACTTTATCGGTTTGCTGGACGAGGTCGAACTGAGCAAGGGTGCGCGCCCTGTCGGCGCAATCGAGGCGGCGGCACGCAGCCAGGGCGTGGATGCGCGTCTGTTGACGTTCGAGCCGGTGGAGCAGCGCGCCGGTGAAGGCGGACATGGCTACTTCGGCATCCTGCTCAATGCGCTGACACCCGATGCCTGGGCGGTGATCTGCATTCTGGGGGTCATGGCATTGATCAGCTGGTGGGTGATGGTGCGCAAGGGGCTGTACCTCAATGCCACTGCCTCTGCGAATGCACGTTTTTTAGGCGCGTTCCGGCAGCAGGTGGCGCAGCATCCGTTGCATGCGCCCAGCTGGCAACAGCTGCATGCAAGCGGCCCGTTGAATGGCGCTCGATCCAATCTGGCGCGGCTATTGAATATTGGATTGGAGGAGCTGCGCGGGCGTCTTGCCGCCAGCGGTACCTCGGTGGTGCGCACACAGTCGATTGCGGCCATTCGCTCGGCACTGGATGCCGCAGTGGTGCGCGAAGGACAACGCATCCACAAAGGTATGGTGTTGCTGACCATCGCTATTTCCGGCGGCCCGTTTCTCGGTCTGCTGGGCACCGTGGTGGGGGTGATGATTACCTTTGCCGCGGTGGCTGCCGCTGGCGACGTCAACATCAATGCCATCGCGCCCGGTATCGCGGCCGCATTGCTCGCCACGGTGGCAGGGTTGGCCGTGGCCATCCCTGCCCTGTTTGGCTACAACTACCTGCTCAGCCAGGCCGATGCGGTCGCGGCGGACATGCAGGTGTTCGTCGACGAACTCGAAAAACGCATTGCCGAAGATTACGCCGGCGATGCACCCGCACGCGTGCAGGGAGGCTGAGCGCGATGAAGGTCCAGGGGCGTAAGCCGTACGACGACATCAACATCACGCCGATGCTCGATCTGGCCTACGTGCTGTTGGTGATCTTCATCATCATGACGACCGCCGCGGTGCAAGGCATCAAGGTGGACCTGCCGAAGGCCAGCGCGGCCAAGCCCTTGTCCGAACCGAAGACCAAGGTGATTGCGATCGACAGCAACGGCCAGGTCAGCCTGGACGCGGTGCCGGTCAGCATGGACGAGCTGGAGCAGCAGCTACGCAACGCGGTGGCCAACGATGCCGAGCTGCCGGTGATGCTGCGCGGCGACCGCACCGTGCAGTACGAAAAAATCATGGCGGTGCTGGATCTGTGCAGCAAGCTGGGCATCGGCTCGATCGGTCTGGCGTCGCAACGCCAGCCTGCGGGCTGAGCACGCGGCGATGGATGCCCTGGACCCCACACAACCGTTGCTGGAAACTACCGGCGTCGGGCGCTGGCGCAAGCTGGCCATCGTGCTGGCAGTGCTTGCACTGTTGGGGTGGCTGGTCTCGCTGGCACTGCGTCCTTCCACCGCGCCACCACCGCGCGCGGCACCGCCGCGCATCACCCATGTGACGCTGCCGCCCCCTCCTCCGCCCCCGGCGCCACCCAAACCCGAGTTGGAGCCGCCCAAGCCGCAGCCGCGCATGCTGGACAAGCAAATGGCCGCGCCGGATCCGTCACCGCCCAAGCCGGCGGAAGCGCCCCCTGGCGATCCGCTGACCGCCGCCGCCGGACCAGGCGACAACCCGTTCGGCCTGCAGGCCAGCAATGGCGGCGGCACCCGGATTGGCGGTGGCGGGGGCGGCAGTGGTAGCCCGTTCGCGGCATATGCGGCATCGGTGCAGCGCGCCGTGCAGATGCTGTTGCAGCGCGACGAGAAGACGCGCAAGGGCCGCTACCGCGCCACCGTGGCGGTGTGGCTCAACAGCGACGGCAGCATTGCGCGCACCCGCGTGATCGCATCTGCAGGCACGCCCGAACTGGACGCGGCCATTGCCCAGGCGTTGCAGAACAAGCCCCTGCCCCAGCCCCCACCCGCCGATCTGCCGCAGCCCATCCAGTTGCGGATTGGCGCGCTCGCACCCGGTTGACGTTCCCCTCTTTCAGGAAGCTCGTGCATGACTGCCCCGTTCCCGCCACGTCGCGTTACCCGCCTTGCGTTGTGTCTGCTCGCGATGATCGCCGTTCCCGGCGTGTGCATGGCGCAAGGCGCCAGCGCGGTGGATCCTGCGCGCATCAGCCCGCAGGTGACGCTGCGCCTGATCGATCTGCTGGTGGCCAAGGGCGTGATGACACGCGACCAGGCCGATGCGTTGATCCAGGAGGCGGCCACGCCGATGACGGCCGATGTCACGCCGCCGCCCGCCGGCGTGCCGTACCAGACCCAGCCGGGCGCGATCGTGGTGCCGTATGTGCCCGAACCGGTGCGCGCGCAGATCAAGGACGAGCTGCGCAGCGAAGTGACTGCGCAGGCCAAGCGCGAAGGCTGGGCCACACCGGGCGCATTGCCGGAATGGACCCAGCGCCTGCGCCTGTACGGCGATCTGCGTCTGCGCGGTGAAGGCATTTTTTATCCCGACGACAACTACGGGTTCTTTCCCGACTTCACCGAGATCAATGCGGGTAACGGCTTCGATGTAGTCGGCACCGGCAACGCGCCGTTTCTCAATACCTCGCGCAATCGCAGCCGCATGCGCATCCGTGCGCGGCTCGGCGTGCAAGCGCAGATCGCCGACTGGATCACCGGCGATATCCGCCTGGTCACCGGTGCCGATCGCGGCCCGGTGTCGACCAACCAGACCCTGGGCGGCGGCGGCAACCTGGCCAAGGAGCCGATCTGGCTGGACCGTGCCGCGCTGGTTCTGCAGCCCATGCGCGATCTCGACCTGTCGTTCGGGCGCTTTGCCAATCCGTTCTGGAGCAGCGAGCTGGTGTTCGACGAAGACATCAACTTCGATGGCATCGCCGGCCGCTACGCGTTTGCGCCACAAAATGACTTTGCACCGTATGTCAGTGCAGGCGTGTTCCCGGTCTACAACACCGACCTGGATTTCGGCTCGACCAACACGCTCAAGACCCGCAGCCGCGACAAGTGGCTCTACGGCGCCGAACTGGGCGCGCAGTGGCGTATGCACGACGACATCGCACTGCGCATGGCCTTCAGCTATTTCCAGTACGACCAGTTCGAGGGCAAGCGCTCCGGTGCCTGCCTTGCACCCACCGCCAATGACAACTGCGATACGGACGGCTCGCGCCCGCAGTTTCAGCAGTTCGGCAATACGCTGGTGCCCATTCGCAACATCGTCGCCGATCCGGCCAATCCGGCCGGCCCGCAGCTGCAGTACTACGGTTACGCCAGCAAGTTCGGCATTGCCAATCTGCACGCGCAGCTTGAATTGGCGCAATTCGATCCGGTCAAGCTGCTGATCGAAGCGGACCTGGTCAAGAACACCCGCTACAACGCAGAGCGCGTGCGCTCGCTGGGCCCGGTCAACAACCTTGGCAATGGCGGCGCCTTCGACGGCGGCGACCACGGCTATCTGCTCAATCTGCTGGTCGGCCAGCCACGCGTGACCGAGGCCGGGCAATGGAATGCGTCGATCGGTTATCGCTATCTCGAATCGGACGCGGTGCCCGATGCATTCGCCGACTCGGATTTCCACATGGGCGGCACCAATGCGCGCGGCATGATCCTGGGCGGCGCCTACGGCCTGGCCCGCAATACCTGGCTGTCGTTGCGCTGGCTCAGTGCCAATGAAATCTCCGGCCCGCCGTATGCGGTGGATGTGTTGCAGCTGGACCTGAGCGCGGAGTTTTGAGCATGCGCGCATGGCTGCTTCTGCTGGTCGGTACGGTGCTGTGGGTTGGAGCGCTGCCTGCGTGGGCGCAGGCACAGACCGAAACGCGTTTGCGCGATGCCTTGCGTCAAACCAGCGCCAGGCTGCGCCAGGTGGAAGCCGATCTGGCGCAGCAGCAATTGGCCACCGCCGCGGCACAACGCGAGCGCGACGCCGCGCAGCGGCCTACCCCGGCGGCGGCGCCAGCGGAAAACGGCGTGCGCCTGGCGGCGCTGCATCGTGAGCTGGAACAGCAACGACAGGCCCTGGCCGCCGAGCGCGCGCAGCATGCACACACCAGTGCCGCACAGCAGCAGGCGCTGGCGCAACAGCAACACCAGCAGCAACAAGCATTGCTGGCCGAACGCACGCAGACGCGCGAGCGGCTAAGCCGCTGCAACGCAGAGGGCAATGCGCTCTACGCCAGTGCGCAGGAACTGGCGGTGCTGTATCGCGACCCGGCGTTCGTGCGGTTTGTGCGGGGACGCGGGCGCGAGCTGTTTGGTATGTCGCGGGTGGCGCATGAAAACCGGGTGCATGCCCTGCAATCCACGATCGATGCGCGCCACGCGCAGCTGCGCACCTGCCTGGATGGTGGTGCCCTGCAAACCGCGCCAACGACCGCTGCGCCATGACGCCTTCCCTGTGGATCAACATTGTGTTGATGACGGTGATCGCAGCCGCTCCGGCTGCCGCTGCATCGCAAGCAGCCGTTACGCCAAATCCCGATTCGCAGGCAGCGCCTTGTGTGGAAGTGCAGATCGGGCAGACCAGCACCGGCCGTCTGTCGTGCCTGAATCAGCTGCTGCGTGAGACGACGGCGCGTGCAACCGGCGCGCCCCAGGCAGCGGTCACACCGGCGACAGGGTCGCCGATTCACCTCGGCCAACCCACTCCGGCTGCACTGCGTCAGCGGCTTGGGCAGGCCTACGGCAGGTCCGCGCAGCCGCAGCGCCCCGCGCCACCACGCTATCCCACTCTCTTCGCGCCAGTGCGCTGACACGCGCGCTTTCAAGGATTCGTCATGACCCGCAAACGTCGCTCCCGTCCACTGCGCGTGTTCCTGTTGAGCGCGGCGATCTCGACGGCGCTGTTCGATCAGGCGCATGCACAATCCAGCCCGTTCGTGCGACGTGGCGCCGATCCGTCCGTGCAGGCCGCGCAGGCGGCGCAACAGCAGGGCGTGCAGGCCGCCGCAGCGGGGACGCTGGCGCAGAAATCGTTGCAGGCGTTTCAACGCGCCGCGCAGGCACGCCAGGCGCTGGACGCCACGCAGACCGCGGCGCGTGCTGCGGCAGCTGCAGCGCAGGCAGCGGTTCCCGACGGTCTGGTACGCGGTGGTTTGCAGGTGCCAGACAACGTGCAGATCGATCCCGGCACGGTGCTGGCGAGCGACCCACGGCTGGGCCAGCGCAACGTTTGGCTGGGCGCCAGGGCACCGACGCAACAGGTCAGCGATGGCACCACCCAGGTGACCGTGACCCAGACCCAGAAGAAGGCCATCCTCAATTGGGAAACCTTCAATGTCGGCAGCCGCACGCAGTTGCGCTTCGACCAGTCGGCCGGTGGCAGCGAAGCCGCGCAGTGGATCGCCCTGAATCGGGTCAACGATCCGGGCGCAGCGCCGAGCAGCATCCTTGGCAGCATCCAGGCGCAGGGTCAGGTGTATCTGCTCAACCGCAACGGCGTGCTGTTCGGTGCCGGCAGCCAGGTCAATGCGCATTCGCTGCTGGTGTCGTCGCTGGATCTGTTCGACCCCAACCGTGCCCTCAGCGACCAAACGTTCATCAATCGCGGCCTGTTTGGTCCCACCGGCCAGACCGGAGTGGTGTTGACCGGTAGCGAGGCCGCCGCCGACCGCATGCCGGGCGATATCCGCATCGAAGCCGGTGCCCGTCTGGCCACTGGCAGCCAGGGCTACACCGTGATCGCCGCGCCCAATGTCAGCAATGCCGGCAGCGTCACCGTGCAGGACGGCCAGGCGTTGCTGGCTGCGGTGCTGGGCCTGCGGCAATCGCAGGAGTTGCAACAACTGCTCGGCAGCAGCGGGACGAGCGCGCCGCTGGGCTTTGGCAATTTTCTGTCGCCGATCGGCAACGATCTTTCGGGAATTGGCCGGTTGGACAACAGCGGCATCGTGTCGGCGACGCGCGGGAATGCCACTCTGGTCGGTTACTCGTTGCAGCAACGCGGCCTGGTGCAGGCCACCACCAGCATCAGCCGCCCCGGCAGCGTGATGCTTCTGGCGCTGAGTCAGGACAATCAAATCGGCGACAGCCTGGCCGGTTACAAGGGCGGTTCGCTGGTGCTGGCGCCCGGTTCGGTCACCGCGACACTGCCCGAACACGATGGCGAAACCACCACCTCCAGCGCTGCTTCGGACCTGGCGTTTGTCGGCCCGCGCATGGTGCTGGCCGGCGCGCAGATGCATCTGCAGCCGCAATCGCTGACGTTCGCGCCCGGCGGCACCGTGGACATGGTCAGCCTGGCCGCCGAGAGCAGCAATGCGCAACTGCGTGGCCGCACTGCCCTCACCAACCGCCTGCTGATCGACAGCGGTGCGCGGGTCGATGTCTCCGGTATCGCCAACGTGCAGCAGGCCATGCAGGACAATCTGGTGCGCATCCCGCGCGTGGGCTTGAACGAATTGGCCGATGCACCGCTGCAACGCGACGGCGTGCTGTTCCGCCAGTCGCTGCAGTTCGATCGGCGTGCAACCGGTGTTCGCAGCGATGGCCAGGCGTGGGTCGGTAGCCCGCTGCTCAATGCACAAGGGTATGTGGACCAGGTGCCGCGCAGCATCGATGAACTCCTGCTCGATGGCGGCACCGTCAACATCGTGGCACGCGATCTGGTGATCGCCCCGCGTGCGCAGGTGCAGCTGGATGGCGGTTATCTGCGTACCGAAGGCGGCATGGTGGAAACAGCACGCCTGCTGGGTGCCGATGGACGCCTGTACGATCTAGCCAGCGCCGATCCCACACGGCAGTATCTAGGCATCGCCGGATCGCAAACGGTCGAACACACCCGCTGGGGCGTGAGTGAGCAGTTCGGCAATCCGCTGCTGGGGACGCGCCGTTTTTACGAAAGCGAGTATCTGCAGGGCGGCAATGGCGGTGCGTTGAATATCGCGCTCGGGCGGCCACTGGGCACCTCCGGCGTGGCGGTGCTGGCCGGCGAGATCTCGGCGCACGCGGTGTCTGGGCGGTATCAACGCGCCAGCGGTGCAATGCCGCAGGGCGGCACGCTCGGTATCAACAGCGATGCGGCCTTGTACAACACCACGCTGGGGCAGTCTGGCGATGCGCCGCGCGACCCACGCAGCTGGCAGATCGTCGACGCCGCCGTGCAGATGCCGCAGGGTCTGCAGATCGGCACGCAAACCTCGACGTTGCCCGGCAGCCAGGGCAATGCCCAGCAACGCGACAACCCGCTGTTCTGGTCGCAGCTGTCCAGCAGCATGCTCAAGGACAGCGGCCTGCACGGCGTGGCAATCGGCAATGCGCCGGTGATTGCAGTGGATGCGGATGCGCAGTTGCAGGTAAGCGATGGCGGACGCATTGCATTGCAGGCGCAGCGTGTCGAAGTGGATGGTGCGCTGATTGCGCGGGCCGGCAGCATTGCGCTGCAAAGCAGTGGCGGGCTGGTCAAGCCGCAGGACTGGCGGCCGGATGCAGTGGACGCGCAGGAGCGCGGCGACCTGCTGCTGGGCGCTGGCGCGCGCCTGGACGTGAGCGGACGTTGGGTCAACGACGATCGCCGGCTCACGCTGGAACCGCAGGGCCGCGCATTTATCGATGCTGGCAGCATCACGCTAGACGCGCTGCAGCAGGCCATCGGCGATGCGGGTTCGGCGACCGGACGCGACGTCAGTGCCTCGCTGCTGATCGCACCCGGCGCGGTGCTGGATGCATCCGGCGGCGGCTATGTCGCACCGGATGGCAGCCTGCCGCTCAGCGATGGCCGCCCGCTTGGACACGGCGGCGACATCGCGTTGCGAACCTATCAACGCCCGGCCGGCGAGAACGCAGGTTCGCCCACCTACACCGCCGACCTGCAGCGCGCCGACAATGCCGGCCGGCTGCAGTTCGATCCGGCCAGCCTGCGCGCAGACAGTTTTGCCGGTGGCGGCACCCTGAGCCTGCGTGCGTTCGGTGTGCAGATCGGTGGCCAGGCGCCGTCCGATCCGCGAGTGCTGCAGCTGGATGCGGGATTCTTCGAGCAAGGCAGCTTTGGTCGCTACGATCTGGCCGCCGAGCACGATGCCAGCATCGCCGCCGGCAGCCAGGTGCGGGTGAACCAGCGCAGCCTGCTTGCGAACCTGCAGACACTGCCCACGGCGCCCAGCGACAGCGCGGTGTTCGCCGGTGCCGCGCAGGCCGGCGGCAATGGCTACGTCTCGCTGGGCCAGCTGGATCCGTTCTATCGTCCCAGCACCGATTTCGCGTTGCGTGGTGGCGATTATCTGGGCCGGGTGGCTGGCAATCCGACGCTGGATGACGGCACCGGGCAGGTGCGGATGGAGCGCGACGCACAGCTGCTGCTGGACCCGGGCGCGACGGTTCGGCTGGGTGGGCGCGGCCAGGTCACGGTGCTCGGCGGCATCCAGACCCAGGGCGGCCACATCCTGCTCTCCGGCGACACCTCGGCCAGTTCGGGATTGTCCGCACCGCCGGATATCGACGAAGGCCAGGCCTACGCACTGCCGGGTAAATCGGTCTGGCTTGGCGAAAGCAGCCGTCTGGATGTGTCCGGCGTCGCGGTGCTCGACCCGCAGGCGGCATGGCGGCCCGGCGCGCGCGGGCTGGTGCAGCCACGCAGCGGCCGCGTGCTCGATGGTGGCAGCATCACGCTCAGCAACGACAGCGGCGCGGTTGTCGTCGCTGCTGGCGCCCAACTGGATCTGCGCGGCGCCGCCGCCACGCTGGATCTACCCAGCGGCAGCCCGCTGATTGGCGCAGGCGACCCGCTGCAGGCGCAGACGGTGGGCAGTGCGGGCGGCCAGTTGGCATTGGCCGCCGCCACCGGCCTGTTCTTCGACGGACGCATCCAAGCTGCCGGCGGCACGCCGCAACAACGCGACGGCAGCTTGTCGCTGCTGCCGCTGCAGCTGCAATCCGGCAACGGGCTGCTGCTGCCCGGGCCCAGCGGGGTGATCTTCACCCAGCACGACAGCCGCCTGCCGCAAGGCGCACAACCGGGCGCGCCGCTGCCATTGGCAACCGCCACGCCGGGCCCGCTGTACTTCGCCGCCGACCGTCTTACGGGAGCCGGCATCGACACCTTGCAGGTTGGCGACCTGGTACCTACCGAAGCGCGGCCGCTGGTGCCGGTCGGGTTTGCCGGCGATGTGTCGTTGCAGCTGTCGCGGGCGCTGCTGTTCAACGCGCCGTCCTATGCGCTGTTGCGCAGCGATGCAACCGACTTCTCGTCACTGGCCGACAGCAGCCGGGTCGATCTTGGCGCTGCCTACGTGGGCCTGTCTGGCTACCGCCTGCAGCGCGCCGGCGAAATCACGCTGGCGCAGCCGCGGGCCGGCAGCGATACCACCCTGGCGGTGCAGGCGCAGCAGATCGATGTGGGCGGCCAGTTCACGCTCGACGGAATTGGCAATACGCTGCTGTCCAGCAGCGGCGCACTACGCTTCCATACCCCGGTGGCCTACGCCTATGCGCAGAACGCCACCGGCGGTGCCACCCCGCGTGCCGGCGACCTGCTGACCTCCGGCAATCTGACCTTGCGCGCCGCGCAGGTGTATCCGGGTAGCGGCGAAACCTTCCTGGTGCGTGCCCTGGGCGCGACGGATGCCAGCGGCACCCGCGCCGACACCCAGATCCATCTGCAAGCGGTCGGCGATGTGCCGGCGCTGCCGTTGTCGGCCGGCGGTACGCTGGCCATGGACGCCACCACCATCGTGCAGGAGGGCCGCCTGCGCGCACCCAACGGCCGGCTGATACTCGGCGTCCAGGCCGCCGAAGACGGCGCGGCCGATGCCGTCTTCGGCAACCGCGCCACCACGCCCACGCGCGAGGTTCGCCTGGAGCCCGGCAGCCTGACCTCGGTGTCGTTGGAAGGCGCGGTGTTGCCGTATGGCACCAACGTGGATGGCAGCCAGTGGCGCTACGACGGCACCGTGCAAGGCACCTCGGCTGCTCTGACCGCCCCGCCACAGAAACAGATCCGTCTTGCGGGCGACTCGGTGGCCTTGGCCCCCGGCGCGCGCGTGGACCTGTCTGGCGGCGGCGATCTGCTGGCCAGCGAGTGGGTGCCGGGTACCGGCGGCAGTCGCGATCTGCTGGCCTCCAGCAACACCAGCTATGCCAGCGGCGCGGCCACGCAGGTGCCGCTGTACCCCGATGGACGCCGCGTATATGCCATCGTGCCCGGCCCGCAATCGCTGCTGGCCGCCAGCGATGCGGCGTTCGAACGCCTGGAGGGCGCACCCGCACCCGGCAGTGCGGTGTACCTGGACGGTGTGCCTGGCCTGGCCAGCGGCACCTACACCCTGCTGCCGGCCCGGTACGCCACCCTGCCCGGTGCCTTCCGGGTGGTGATGCGGCCCGACAGCAGTGATGCCACGGCGGCGCAGAACCTGCTGGCACCCGACGGCACCGCTGTGGTGGCCGGTCATTTGGTCGACACCTTGAGCGGCACGCGCAATGCGCGCGCGCACTTGTTCGAGGTGCAGTCGGCAGCAACCTGGGGCCAGTATTCGGAATACACCAGCACCCGTGCCAGCGCCTTTTTCGACGCGCAGGCCAGCCTCAGCCAGCAAGCGGCAGCCCAATTGCCGCGCGATGGTGGGCAGCTGATCCTGGCAGCCACGCAGCGGCTCGGCCTGGGCGCCACGCTCTCCACCGCGGCTGCCAACGGCGGCAGCGCCGCGCAGGTGGACATTGCCGCACGTGCGCTGCAGGTACTTGGTAGCGGGCAGGTTGCCAGCGATGGCTACGTCGGGATCGACGCCGGCGCGCTCAATGCGCTGAACGCCGGCAGCCTGTTGCTGGGCGGCGTGCGCGAGCAGACCACGGCGGGCACGCGCGTGCATGTGACATCGCAACGTGTGCGGGTCAGCAACACTGCCGATACCGCGTTGCGCGCACCGGAGCTGTTGCTGGCCGCTGGCGGCGAAAGCAGCGGCAGCGGCGTCTACATCGATGCCGGTAGCGTGCTGCAGGCGCAGGCCGGCAGTGACGTGCGTGTCGCCACACCGCTGTTGCTGGGCGAGGCGTCTGGAGAGAGCGGCGACGGTGCGCTGCTGCGCCTGTCCGGCGTGGGTCCCGTTGCGCTGCAGCGCGCCAATGTGCCCGATGCCGCGCAGTCGAAGGCGTTGCTGCAGATCGGCGATGGAGCACGCCTGGAGGGTGGTGCGGCGCTCACGCTGGATTCCACCGGCGCCAGCGCCATTGCCGCGGGCGCCGTGCTGCGCGGCGAGCAGATCGATGCCAGCGCCGGCCGGGTGCGCCTGGATACGCAAGCGGTCAGCAGCGATGCCGATGGGCTGGTGTTCGGTCCGGCCAGCCTGGCCCAGTTCGGGCAGGCCAGGCAAATCAGCCTGCACAGCTATGGCGACATGGTGTTTGCCGGTGGCCTGGACCTGCGCGTGGACAACGCACTCACTCTCAGCGCCGGTCGCTTCATCGGCGATGGTCGCTCGGTCAGCCTGCAGGCCGATCGGCTGACCCTGTCCAACCTGGGCGCTGCAGCCGATCCTGCCGGCGTGGTCGCAGGCAGCGGTCTGCTGCGACTGCAAGGGCGCGAGGTGGCGTTTGCAGGCGGCGACAAGCAACTGGCCGGTTTTGCAGCGGTCGCGATCGAGGCCACCCAGCAAGTGGTGGTGCGCGACCGTGGCGAATTCGATTTCGGCGCCGTGGATGTCGACCTGCGCGCGCCGTTGCTGCTGGCCGACGCCGGTGCCGACCATGCCTTGATCACCACCGGCGCACTACGGCTCGCGCGCAGTGAAGGCAGCAGCGACACCGCCCGCCCGCTGGGCGGCCGGATCACCTTGCAAGGCGGCAGTGTCGACAGCACCGCGCTGATCCGCGCCAACTCCGGGGCGATCCAGCTGCGCAGCAGCCAGGGTGCAGTGCGCCTGCACGATGGCGCATCCCTGGACGCGGCCGGCGTTGTGGACACGTTCTTCGACCGCGTACACGCCACGCCCGGCGGCAGCATCACGCTCGCTGCCACGCATGGCGATGTATCTGCCGATGCTTCCACCCGGCTCGACGTGAGCGCCCCAGCACAGGCCGACGCCGGCACGCTGACGCTGATAGCGGCGCAAGGCAGCGTCACCCTGCCCGGCCGCATCGACGGCACCGCCGCACAGGGGCGCGGCGGGCGTTTCGTGCTGGATTCGGGCAGCCCGGTCGCGCTGGATCCGCTGGCAACGCAACTGGCCGCAGGCGGTTTCAATGGCGCCATCGACGTACATGCGCGCAGCGGCAACCTGTGGCTGTCGGCCGATCGCAGCCTGCGTGCGGACAGCGTCAGCCTCACCGCCGATGGCGGCGCGTCCGTCGCCGGCCGCGATGCGGGCAATGGCAATCTGCGCATCGACGGACGCATCGATGCCTCCGGGACGCAAGGCGGCAGCATCGCTTTGTGGGGACGCCACGGCATTGCCATCGACGGCCAGTTGTTGGCGCGTGGCAGTGCCGCCGACAAACGCGGCGGCAGCATCCAGCTCGGCAGCAGCGGCGTGGCCGATGGCTCGTTGAACCCAGAGTTCGGTTATCAGAACGTACAGGCCGCAGCGGCGGGTACCATCGCCATCGGTGCCGCTGCCGTGCTGGATGTTTCCGGCGGCAGTGCCGGTGGCCTGTCCGGTGGCGATGTGCAGATCCGCACGCCGCTGTTGAACGATGGCGAGGTCAACGTCACCGTCGCCGATGGCGCCAGCATCCGCGGCGCGCGTAGCGTGGATCTTGAAGCGTATGCGGTGTGGAGCACCACCGACGCCAGCACCGATACGGCCAAGCATTTCGATGGCATCGTCGACCCGGCCGGCTGGTACGACGCACAAGGCAGCCTGGTGGTAGGCAGTTGGTCGGACATGACCGGCACGCCGATCGCAGTGGCGCCGAGCACGCCGGAACAGATCGCCGATTACCTGAGCCGTTATCTTTTTACCCCCGACAACGCCAATCTTGTGCATCGGCAGTTCTATGGCTATGCCGACGATGCGGCGCGCGCACCCGGCACCTTGATGGGCTTTGTGCAGCGCCCCGGCTTTACGTTCGAGCAGCGTCTGGCGAATGTGCCGAATCTGCACGCCCGCCCGGGCATCGAATTGCGTAACCCCGACCCTACCCTCAACGGCGGCGAAATCCGCGTGCTGAGCAACTGGAACCTGGGCGCCGGCGCCAACCGCAATCAACTGGATTTCCGCTACAACGGCAACGCACCCACGGTCAGCCTGCGCGCCGAATCGGCCGTGATCGTCAAGGCCAGCCTCAGCGACGGGTTCTATCAACTCAGCAACCCCTTCGGCGGTGGCGGGCCGCAGGCCAGCTACCCAACGGCGAACTCCGGCTATCAGGCGGTGCTCGCGTTCGGGCAGGACCAGCTGTTCGCCACCCTGGACGGCCTGGTTCCCGCGCCGCCGTCCAGCCTGGGGGGCGACCAGGAACAGGCCCTGCAGTACTACGGCCAGTACATGCAGTTACTGGCCATGCTGCAGAAATCGCAGCCGGAATGGGCAGGCACCTTCCCGCCCTACGACACGTTGCTGGGCGGTTTCATCGCCAACTACGCGCCCGAACTGGGCTACCCGGTGCAGGACTATCCCGGTCAGCCGGTGGCGCCACCGGCGCCGAGCTCGCCCGCCGATTACCCGCAATACCTCAACAATTACGAGCGCTACGTACTGGATCTCGCTGCGTTCTACAATGCGCTAGGTGAGTTCGCGTTGCCCACTTTCACCGCACCAGCGCTGCCAGTGCTGGGAGCGCTGCTTCCGGCGGCCACCCAGAACACGCCGTCCCTGCAGGCCAACGCCAACAATCCGCTGCCGATGGCGACTACCAGCCTGATCGGTGGCGACAGCAGCAGTTACCGCATTATCGCCGGCGCAGATTTTTCTGGCATTCGTCCCGATGCGCTGCGCGCCGAAAGCACTGCGGACGTGCTGCTGGATGGTCACCAGCGCTACCAGGAAGACGGCCTGAAAGATCTGCTGCTTCCCACCGTAGTGCGTACCGGAACCGGCAGCATCCAGATCGCCGCCGCACGCGATCTGCGTTTTGCCGATGCCGATGCACCGGCCAGCATCTACACCGCCGGCCGGCCCGCTGGCGATGGCGAGATCGGCACCGATGTCCGGGTTGTGCGTAATGACGGCAGCGCGGCCGATCAGATCGTCAGCGCGCAGGCCAACGCCGACGCTGCCGGCAACATCCAGCTGCAGGCCGGGCGCGACATTCTGGGCAACCGCCAAATCTACGATCGCGACGGCAGCAGAACCGGAGTGACCGGCAATTATGTCGGTCAGTACTGGTGGCCCTGGTTGCAAGTGGGTAATCCGCTGGACACCGATGGCACCACCCCACGCGCCGGGCTCATCAACTATGGCGGCTTCGCTCAGGGGGTGCTGGCCAGCGGGGGCGACGTGGCGGTGCAAGCTGGTCGCGATATCCGCGAACTGTCGGTCTCCCTGCCGACCAGTTACCAGCTGGTGGCCGATGGCCGGCAGACGTACGGCGGCGGTGATCTCGATGTGCAGGCCGGGCGCGATGTGCTGGGCGGCGATTACTTCGTCGCACGTGGACAAGGCAACCTGAGCGCCGGCGGCAGTCTGGGCAGCGCGTTTGCCCTGAGCGCACAAGGCTTCGATATCAATGGCACCCCACGTAGCGTGAGCAGCGAGGTCGACCCGGTGCTGGCGGTGCAGGACGGCCAATGGGCCGTGCACGCCGGTGGCGATGTCGCGCTTGGCGCCATAGTCAATCCCGCCTATCTCACTGCCACCGGCAGCATCGGTCCGCTGTTGGGCGCTAGCGCGCGTGCGACCACCGACTACGGCCAGACCTCCTCGGTCGGGATCGATGCACTCAATGGCGATGTGCGATTGGGAACGCTCAAATTGCCTGGCGTGCTGTTCTTCAACGGGCAACGCGACCCGAGTCGCGGCACCGACAGCGCCATCCTCACCGACAGCGTATTCGACAGCGTTCTGCCCGCACAGCTGTATGCAAGCGCGCATGGTGGCGCCATCCAGATCGAAACCAGCGGCCGGCTGTATCCGTCCGCGCAGGGGCAACTGGAGATCCTGGCCCAGGACGATATCCGCTTGTTCGACGACACCTTGAGCGGCGGCAGGCGCAAGTTCGAACTGGCGATGCTGGATGAAACCGGCGCCTATGCCGGTGACGACAGCGCTGCAGCGGCAACCGACAAACTCAACCTGCATCGCCAAGACACCCAGCCGGTGCGCCTGTACAGCCGCGATGGCGATCTGGTCGGCGGCTACGCGGTGGATGGCTTCATGGTCAATCCGCTGACCATCAAGCTGCCCAAACCCGCCGATCTGCGTGCCGGCGGCGATATCGTCAATCTGGATCTGCGTGCGCAAAATTACCGGCTGAGCGATATAACGCGCGTGCAAGCGGGCCGCGATGTTTACTACACCCCGGTGCAGGGTGGTGCCAATCAAAGCACCAGTACCGAGGCGGTGCGCTGGGGCTGGATGGAACTTGCAGGCCCGGGCACCTTCGAGGTACAGGCCGGGCGCAATCTTGGTCCGCTCACCTCGGCCAACGAGGCGCTGAGCGCGGCATTGCTCAACGACCGCAATGCCGGCGGCATCCGCACCACCGGCAACCGCAGCAACACCGGATTGCCCAGCGAAGGCGCGGACCTGGTGGTGCGCTACGGCATTGCCAATGGCGAACAAGCCGATGCCTTCGCCGCGCAATACCTGGACCCGTCCAGCGCACACAGCAACGCCACGTATCAGCAATGGTTACTCGCGTTCAGTCGCCTGCATTCGGCCGAAAGTGTCGGAACCGAGCCATCCCCCGCGTTGCAGGCCAACACCGACACGGCCGCGACCGCAACAGATGCCTGGCAGACCTTCAACCGGTTGCCGGCCAGCACCCGCAGGCTGCTGACCGAGCGCGTTTTTCTGGACGTGCTTAAACAGGTGGGCGAAGGCTACGCCAATCCCGCCAGTGCCGATTTCCAGAAGTACGCACGCGGCTATGCCGCGATCGATCTGCTGTTCCCGGCCAGCCTGGGCTACACGCGCAACAACCTGGAAGGCGGCGCCAACGGTGCCAGTGAGCGCGTGCGCACCGGCGCGTTGGACATGCGTGGTTCGACCTTGCAGACCGAACGTGGCGGCGACATCCGTGTGCTCGGCCCCGGCGGCGATCTGCAGATCGGTAGCGTGCTGGCCCCGCCGAGCGTGGTCGATGGACAGGGCAACGTGCTGATCGGCCCGGCGCAACAAGGCATTCTGGCCGTCGGCCAGGGGGAGATCGGCCTGTTTACCGATGCCAACGTGCTGCTCGCGCAGAGCCGAATCTTCACCCAGCGCGGCGGCAACCTGACCGTGTGGAGCTCCAACGGCGACATCAACGCCGGCAAGGGAAGCAAGACCAGTGCCGAGCGCGCTCGCGCCCGCTATCTATGCGACCAGGACCAGTTCTGCATGCTTGACGCCAGTGGACAGGTGAGCGGTGCCGGCATCGCCACGCTGCAACTCAATCCCGGCGATCCGCGTGGAAACGCCGTGCTGGTTGCGCCGCGCGGCACCGTCGACGCGGGTGATGCAGGTATTCGCGCCGCCGGTAATCTGGTGGTGGCCTCGCAGTTCGTTGCCAATGCCGACAATATCCAGGTCAAGGGCGATGCGGTTGGGGTTGGCAGTACGCGCAGCGTCAATACCAGTGCGCTCAGCAGTGCATCCAATGCAGCCTCTGCAGTGGCTGATGCCGCCAGCGAGGTCGCCAAGCGTCCGGCAACTGTCACCGACACGCCATCGATCATCACCGTCCAGGTGGTGGGATTCGGTGACTGCCCTGAAAACGATGCTAATTGCCGGAAAAACCCGTGATGCTGTCAGCGCTTGCGCTCGTCATCGAATGGAGATATTGCCCCGTGCGAATGCAGTAAATCTGACATTCCCGCATAAATCCGTATGCGGTCGAAATATGAATGTTGCAACGTGTCGCAATTAACCGAAGTCACAAAAGAAATTTAATTTTGTCGCGCAACCATAATGCAAGAAGCGCAGCCTGGGTTTGCGATAGTTAATCGCATTCAATTCGCACGGATAAACCCATCCGATCCGCTGTTTTCCAATGAAGGAGAAAAGCAGTGCGCACTTCCATTATGTCCCCCGTTTCGCTCGCCACCGCCGTCGCGGCCGCTCTTGTTGTCCTGGCGACCCCCGCCATGGCTGCCGAAAATCTGTACGGTGGCGGCGCGACCTTCCCGGCGCAGCCTTATGTGGGCAATGCCTACCTGACGCCGAACCCCGATGCGCGTCTGTCCACCAATGCCGGCAACACCGCCGGCGGCAGCAGCACCGTTGCCGGGATCAGCGCAGGCTCGATCTTCGCCACGTTCAGCGCGGGCGCCAACAGCAACAAGGTGTCGTACTGCCAGACCGGCAGCGGCACGGGCAAGAACACGCTTGCAGGTACCGTCGCTGCCAACCAAGCGTGTAACGATTTCAGCGTCGCCCCTGCTGGCCTGAGCGCAGCCACCGCCACGCCGGATTTCATCGGCACCGATGCACCGTACAGCACCGCCGACTACCAGGCATTTCTGAGCGGCAGCAATGCCGCAGCACGCGTCGGCGTGGTGCAGATCCCGACCATCGCCGGTGCCATCGCGTTGTCGCAGAGCACCGCCACCACCGCGCTGGCGTTGACCTCCGCACAGGTCTGCCAGATCTATTCCGGCCAGGTCAGTGACTGGTCGCTGGTCTCCGGCAGCGGCGCAACCGGCCCGATCAAGATCGTCTACCGTACCGATGGCAGCGGCACCAGCTTCGCCTTCACTAGCTATCTGGCGCGTACCTGCAATGGCACGGCCAATGTGCCGTCGGGCTTTGTCTTCACCCCCAACCAGACCTTCAACTCGGCACTGCCGGGCGGTGTGAGCACGGTGTACGGCTCGCGCGGTATCGGCGCCAGTGGCAACAACGGTGTGGTCACCGCGGTGCGCGCAACGGCCAACACCAATGCGCTGGGGTATGCCGACATTGGCGAAGTGCTGCTGCAGTCTGCCAAGTACGCCAAGGTCAACGGATTCGATCCGGCGCTGTTTGGCCAGAACGGAACCCCGGTGTCGCTGGCAGCGGCGGCCCTGCTGAGTGGTCGCGTGCTGGACGGTGCCACCGTCAACGCAGCACCGGGTACCGGAACGCAGGCCGTCAAGAATTGCGTCCGCCTGGTCAATCCGGCCGCGTCGATCACCAATGCGTATCCGATCGCGGCCATCACCTACGTTGCCGGCTATACCAGCGGCAATGGCAGCGCCGCGCACGTGCAGGCAGTGAAGGATCTGTTCGGTATCTTCTACACCACCACCACGCGTCCAGCATTACCAGCCGGCTTTGCCTACCTCGATGGCGTCGCTGCGTTCCGTACCTCGGTACAGAACACCGTGGCGACCTGCGTGCAGTAACGACTGCCGCAAATGTAATACGCAGCGATTGGCGGCGGGCAGCAATGCCCGCCGTTTTGGCTTTGCGCGCGTTGATGCTTAGAAGACGTTGAACAAGTTCTAAGGGGCACGATCCTCAGTAAGGCTTTGGTGCTGTACTCGCCATTCATTGCGACACGGTCGCTTGCTTGGCATTAGGTAGCAGCCGCTTTGCCGCACTTGCTCTTAGCGCGCGCGTTTGGGGTGCTTGGGCTGACTCCGTCCGCGATGTTGATGCCACGCCGCCTCAAGTGCTGCCGGCAGATCGTTCAATTTGGCCAGTTGTGCCTCAAGTGCATTGGACTCCTGAAGCGCACGAAACGATCTCCGCATATGCCAGGTCTTCAGTGGCACGCATGTGTTGGTCAAAGTGTCTCGCTCGGCATTCGCCGCATCCAGCAACTCCTGGAGTTGGGTCCATAGCGTTTTATTGGCGCCTTCTGCACCAGTGGCACGCTTCGACAGCACCATGCGTCAAGTCGCACCCATCGCATAGGCATCCAGCATCTTCAATGGCACGTGCAAGGTCTTATCTGCGGAAAACGCCTCCAGCAGGTAGTCCACCGTGACCCGCACACGCGGAGCGATCAGGGCGCGGTGGGGATACTGGATGACCATCTCGTAGCTACCGGGGTGGTACTGGCGGTGCAGGACAATCTTCAATCTGCCCGAGACCAGTTCCTCCCATGCCAGATGCACCCCAACCTGTGCAATGCCGATGCCGTCGCATGCGGCCGCGACCAGGCTTGCCGGTGCCGACAACGTCAGCAGCGCGGTGTCGGACGGATCGAGGGTGACGATACCGCCGTCTGTCGCGCGGAAACTCCATGTCGCGACCGCACCGCCCAGGAAGCGCCGCGCGATCAGCCTGTGCTGGCGCAACTCACTGGAATTGCGCGGTACGCCATGGCGCGCCAAATAATCGGGCGAAGCGACGAGTACGGTGTTCAGGCGACAGACCGGGCGCGATACCAGCGCGGAATCGCGGATATTTCCCCCGCGTAGGGCCAGGTCGTAACCGCCGCGCACGAAATCGACGACGCGGTCGTCGAAGTCCACCTCCACCGACAAGCCGGGATGCCGCGACAGCAGGCCCGGCAGCACGGGCATCAGATGTTCCTGCCCGAACGAGACGCTGGTGGTGATGTGGACACGCCCACTGAGCTGCTCGCGCTGTATGGCAACGGCATCGACGGCCGCGTCTAATGCTTCCAGCGCCAGCCGTGCGCGCCGCAGGAACGCGATGCCCTCGTCGGTGAGCTTGAGCGTACGCGTCGTGCGGTTCATCAGGCGCACGCCCAGCACCTTTTCAAGAGTGGCGACGTTCTTGCTGACCGCAGCGGAGGTCACGCCAAGCGTGCGCCCAGCCGCCGCAAAGCTGCCGCCGTCCGCTGCGTGCACGAAGGAAAGAATGGCGCGGACGCGGTGTGGCGAATCCATGCTGTGCTCAGATGGGCGGCGGCATGCCGGAAAGATGATTATCAACTGCAGGTTGATAGACGATCAACCAATTGACGACTTCTGGTTTAGAGATACGCCGCGCATGATGCCGGCATGTCATCGATAAGCACTCCCCCGCCGAGCATCTGCGTCGTCTACGACAGCGGCTACGGCCACACACGTAGGCAGGCCGAGGCCGTCGCCGAAGGCATTCGCCGCGTGTCGGGAACCGAAGCGCGGTTGATCGCCATCTCCGACGGCCCGATTCCCTGGCCGGCCCTCGCCGCCAGCGATGCCATCGTTTTCGGTGCGCCCACCTACAACGGCGCGCCCAGCGCTCGCTTCAAACAGTTCTGCGAGGACTCCACCGCGGTCGCCTGGAACGCGATGAAGTGGCGCGACAAGATCGCCGCCGGCTTCACCAATTCCGGCGCGCAAAACGGCGACAAGCTGCATTCGCTGATCCAGATGGCGCTGTTCGCCGCGCAGCACGGCATGGTGTGGGTGGGGTTGGACCTGAAGCCCGGCAATGACAGCAGCCGAGGCAGCGTGCACGACCTCAACAGGCTCGGAAGCTGGCTGGGCGCCATGGCGCAATCCAACGGCGACCAGGGCCCGGACGATACCCCCATCGCAAGCGATCTGGAAACGGCCGCCTACCTTGGACAGCGCGTGGCCGAGACGGTGCGCCGGCTTGGTTCCGTCGGACCTGCATCCGCTCGCGTTGAA
The DNA here is from genome assembly GCF_979258225.1 of Xanthomonas sp. AC360. Lineage (NCBI taxonomy): Bacteria > Pseudomonadati > Pseudomonadota > Gammaproteobacteria > Lysobacterales > Lysobacteraceae > Xanthomonas > Xanthomonas sp. AC360. Next base: position 3,971,270 of record NZ_OZ409846.1, on the reverse strand, counting down.
CCCGCCTGACAAACACCCATCGATTTTCCACAAGGACCTGCCATGAAATTCCTCTGCCTCGACACGCCTCAGCCCGGCGCCAGCCTGGAGAAGTACCAGCCGCACATGCTGGACGAAGCCCGCCATTGCTGGCAGGACTACAAAAGCGGCTTCGTCCGCGACATTTATTTCCGCCAGGATCGCCCCGGCGTTGCGATCATTGCCGAAGCCGACTCGGTCGAAACGGCGCAAAAAGTACTGAGCGCGTTTCCGCTGGCCAAGGCCGGACTGATCGGCTGGGAGGTGATCCCGCTCGGCCCGTTCACGAACTGGGAAATGCTCTTCGCATCCGGCAACGCCTGAGTCCTGATGAAGACCGATGGTCCAGCCGTCCCGCTTTCAGAACCGGGCCGTGCAGATCGTCGCCCACCTGCAACTGCCCGGCAATTCCAGCGAGGACAGCAATTTTCCGGTGCTAGTCGGCATTCGCCCTGCCGGCGGTCTCGACCTTCAACACCTTGCCGGAGCCGCTGACGCCACCACCACTGCTGGTCGCCGGCAGCAGAGCGTTATCAAGGAGGGGCTACAGCAACCAAGCCGATGCGCTCACCAAGGAGCCAGGCCGCTGTTGGTGATCGCAGGCACCACCCACATCGCACTGTCCGAGCTGCCGCACGACATCGATCCGACGGTTGCGACGCTCGCGCATTTTTCGGCAAGCACCTCGCACTCGATGCGGTCGCTTGACCATAGACCAAAGTTCGCTCGAACACAGGAATCCCAAGACCATGCCCAAGCACGCCTCAGACCTCCTGCCAGTCCTCTTCGTCGTCACCAGCTGCGCGGTGAAGGGGGACACAGGTATTCCCACCGGCTACAACCTTGCCGAAGTCACCCATCCGCTGGAAAAACTGCATAAGGCAGGCATCAAGGTGGAATTCGCCTCGATCCAGGGCGGCGACGCGCCGCTGGACGGGATGGAAGACCTGCACGATCCAGTCATCGCGCACTACTGGGCCGACTCTGAATTCCGCCATGCGATCGCCAACACGGTGCGCCTGGACGAGGTGAATCCCGCGCGCTACTCGGCGATCTTCTTCGCCGGCGGCCACGGCACGATGTGGGACTTCCCCGACAGCGCCGCTGCGCAGAAAGCGATCCGCGAGATCGATGCGGCGGGCGGAATCGTCTCGGCGGTGTGCCACGGCCCGGCGGCCCTGGTGAACGCGACACGCGCCGACGGCAGCCTGCTGATCGCCGGCAAGCAGGTCGCCGCCTTCACAGACGACGAGGAAGAGGAAGTGCAATCGACGCACGTCGTGCCCTTTCTGCTGGCGTCCACGCTCAACGCACGTGGTGCGCATCACCAGAACGCGTCCAACTGGGCCGACAACGTGATCGTCGACGGCCGGCTCATCACTGGCCAGAACCCGCAGTCTGCGGCGAGCCTGGGCGTGGCACTGCGGGACGCGCTGCTGGCCTGATCACATGCGGATATGGCGGCAGGCTTTCACGCTCGGCGCGGACTGCTCGCGTTGCTGCCGATGACCATGGCTGCCTGCGTCCGATCCCTCTTTCAACGGGAGCATCATGAAACTGATCTGCGTCGAAGAACACGTGCTCGATCCGGCGATCGGACAGGCCGCGCAGGCGCGCGTACGCGCCGAGGCGCCCTACCTCGCCGACTGGGGCCACCGCGTGATCGATGGCCGGCAGGTGACCGATCGCAGTCGTCCGCATGTGATCGCGCCTGCCGAGTCCGCGCGCAAGGCGCTGGAGATGGGCGCGTCGCGCCTGGCGGACATGGACGCGGCGGGCATCGACATGCAGGTGCTGTCCTTCGGCGGATTCCCGCAACTGTTACCGGCGGCCGACGCTATCGCGCTCAATTGTGCAGCCAACGACAGGCTGGCGGAGGCAGTGCAGGCCCACCCCACCCGCTATGCCGGTTTCGCCACCCTGCCCTGGCAGGCGCCAGACGCAGCTGCGCGCGAGCTGGAGCGTGCAGTGAAGGAACTGGGCCTCAAGGGCGCGCTGATCAACGGCCGCCCTGGCGATACATTTCTTGACGATACGCGCTACGCGCCGATCCTCGCCGCGTTGGACACGCTGAAGGTGCCGCTGTACGTCCACCCCGGCCTGCCGCTGCCCGCTGTGCAGGCGCCCTACTACGGCGGCTTGGATCCCGAGCTGAGCGCACGCTTGTCCACGTTCGCCTGGGGCTGGCACAACGAAGCCGGCATCCAGGTCGTGCGCATGCTGCTGGCCGGGGTATTCGACCGCCATCGCAACCTGCAGGTCATCAGTGGCCACTGGGGCGAGATGGTGCCGTTCTTCCTGCAGCGGCTGGAGGATTCCATTCCGCAGGAAGCCTCGGGTCTGGAACGTTCCATCGTGCAGACCTATCGCGAACACGTGTACGTCTCCCCCAGCGGCATGCTCACCCTGCCGCATTTCCAGTTTGTGTACGCGCTGATGGGCGCGCAACGCATCCTGTATTCCATTGACTACCCCTACCAGAGCCTGGATGGCGCGCGTGCTTTCATCGAGAACCTGCCCGTCAGCGATGCGGAAAAGGCGCTCATCGCCCACGGCAACGCGGCGCGATTGCTGAGGCTGTGAGTCGGTCATGTCGAACACGACGCTATCGCCTCGTCGGCGTACGTTGCGCCAGGCAAACCCGCGTCAACGGCCTACGCCTGGTGATGACCGCAGGCATGGACCACACACCGGAATGATGCGGACGTCGGCAGGCGACGTGGTCCGGTGCGCGTCTGGCATCACGCACTGGCCAGACGCGCGCCGCCCCGGCAACGCCCACCGCGCCGGCACGGGAATACAGGACGGCCTGAGCGACGATCAGTACCACCGTCGACGGGGCGCATCATGAACGTTTCAATCTGTAAGCACCCGTCGAAACAAGGTGGACTGACGTGAACTGCTGGAGAATTCTATTGACCATGGCAACGATGCTGGTCGCCCCGATTGCCGCCGCGCAGCCGGTGGTGCGTCTCTTCGAATTGCAGACCGATCCTGCGCGGGCGCAAGTGTTCGATGCTGCGGGCCGGGACAATATGCAGGCCTCGCTCCGCGACGAGCCCGGTGTGCTGGCGATGCATGCGGTCGCCAGCCTGAGCACACCCGGCCTGGCCTACGTGCTCGAACTATATGCCGACGAGGCAGCCTATCGGCGCCACATCGAGACTGCCCATTATCGGCGCTTCCTCGAATCGACGCGGTCGCTGGTCACAGACAAGCGCCTAGTCGAGATCGATCCAATGTTCCTTGCGGAGCAGCCGGCTGCGCTATCGATCCTGCAGCGCGGCAAGGCGCCGGAAGCGCGCATCGTCGAGGTGACGGTGAAGCGCGAAGACCTCGCCCAATTCCATCGCATCGTCACGAAGGAGATGCGCAAATCCATGCAGGTCGAGCCCGGCGTGCTGGCGATGTATGCGGCGACCCGCAAGGGGCGACCGGATCAATGGATCTTCTTCGAGATCTACGCCGACGCCGCAGCCTATGCCTCGCATCGCCAGACACCGCACTTCAAGGACTACCTGGGCCTGACCGGCGACATGCTGGTGGAAAAGAGCCATGTCGAGGTCGAAAACATCGCGCTGCAAAGCCGCGGCGGATTGCGGTTTGATCCTCCGGCGAGTGACTAGGTGTTTGGTCTCAGACATTGAGGGTGCACTCTTTCCCCACGACTGGAAGCAAGCACGATGGGCCAGGTTCTGCCCTGAAGCGCCACCACGGCAGAGGCAATGCGTCGAGCGAAACAACATCGTCAAGCAAGGCTGAGAGCGCTCTCCAAGCGCTACGGAATCAATCAAAAGACCGTGGCGAAGTGGAAGAAGCGGACCGCGGTTGCGGAGTTGCCCACCGGTCCGAGGCAGCCGCGCTCCATCGTTTTGTCCAGTGAGCATGAGGCGGCGATCGTTGCCTTCCGCACGCACACCCTACTGTCGCTGGACGACTGTCTCAACGAACTGCAGCCGACCGGTGACAACATGACTGGCTTGCGCCAGATCGCCGAGTGCGATGTGATTGGCCGCTTCGATCACGACTCACGGATCTGCAGCGCCCAATGCTGCGAGCAGTCCGCGTTAGATCAGGAACGCCAGCAGCGGATCGCGAAAGGCACCAGGAAGTCGCTGATCTCCACGCCTGTGTTCTCCCCCATCACCGCAATCACCGCACGCGCGCGATTGAAGCGAGCGCGATAGGCGGGGATCAATGCCTCCTCGGTGGATGTGGCACTCGATGTCGCTGCTGCAAGTGGCGTCGCCTTCGATGGCGGCGCTGCACATCCGGCCAGCAAGACGCATGCAGCCAACGTGGCGTGCCGAACCAATCCAGGGCAGATGCCAGGTGCCATGGTGCTGCCGTAGGTGGGTGGTGTGCGTGCATTCTTTGCCCACTCCCCCGCAGCAACAATGCTGCTGTTGCGTCATTTCCTGCCATGCGTTGATGTTGATCTGCCGTGCTGGTTGATGTCGCCTGATCCAGCCTGCTGTACAGAACACATGGTGGCGGCGCGCCGTGCGCCGTGTGCACGCATCCCCCGAACGAGTCATCGGACCCTGCCCCGACGCGGTGTTCTGGATTCGGCCCGAGGCGTCCAGCATGGACCACATCGCTGGCGTCCCTCGACGCCATGACCCAGCGATTCCCCCTCCAGAGAGATCGCGTCCATGACGATGTCTGATGTGTCGGGCCAGCGCCACGCGCTCGCCGGCAGTGCACTCCCCTCGCCACGCGACCAGGCACGTTGGCTGGCGGTGGCACGTAGACGCCATGCACTGCCGACCTGCGCGGACCGTGCGTCACAACAGGCAGTCGCACGATGAAGCCCTATTTGCTCTCGCTTGGCGCCGGTTTGCTGGTCGGTGTGATCTACAGCCTGCTCAATGTGCGCTCGCCAGCGCCTCCGGTCATTGCGTTGGTCGGCTTGCTTGGCATCCTGGTCGGTGAGCAACTGCCGCCACTTGTGCGCCAGCTGACAACGCGCAGCCAGACTGAGGCCTCGTGGATCGGGCATCAGGTCAAGCCACATATGTTCGGGCATCTGCCAGAAGGCAAACATGTGCCGCCGGCTACGCCATCACCGCCACCTGCGCGCAACGACGAAGGCGATGCGTGAGCGCGCTCGTCCATGCGATCTGCTGGTGCATCTCACATGCGTAAGTCCGAGTACGTCGCCGGCGAGAATCCTGCAAAGACGGCCGGTTGTTCTCTATGACGATGCGCAGAGCTGCTAAGCAGATCGCGCGCGTGATCAAGCAGCTTGGCAACAAACACAGCGCGATGCGGGCGGCGTCCTAGTCCAACCGGCGCGCAAGAACGCCTCAAGTGCATCCAACTCCTACCGCAAAAGCATCGACGGCCCATGGCCGAAGATGCCGTCGCTGTCCTCTTTCCCAAAAGGAACTTCCATGCGTCCGCTACTTTCCCTGAGCCTATCCGCCGCGCTGATGCTGAGCGCGGTCCTCCCGGTCCTTGCCGATGCTGCAGCGCCGGTGTCGGTCGGCCCGCAATACGACACTACGCACGTTTATGTGGCGCCTGCCGATGTGGATGCGTTCGCGCGCAGTTTCGCCGCGACCTTCGGCGGACAAAGCACGCGGCAGGTGATCGCCACGGTCACGCCAACGCCAAGCAGTACCAGCTCGCAACTGGTGCAGACGCCGGCAGGCACGGTGTCGTTGTTCGGCTTTCGTACGCCGGTGCCCCACCCGTTCGGCAGCGAACGCACCGGCTATCTGGTGACCGACATGCAGCAGGCAATCAGCGCCGCACGCGCTGCCGGAGCGGAGGTGCTGGTTGCGCCGTTCAAGGATCCTATCGGTATGGATGCGGTGATCGCCTGGCCGGGCGGCGTCAGCATGCAGCTGTACTGGCACGACACCGCACCGCATTACGCACCGCTGGCGACGATTCCGGAGAACCGCGTCTACGTCTCGCCCGATCGTGCCGATGCGTTCGTTAAAGCCTGGCTGAAGTTCTCGCATGGCAAGGTGCTGCATGATGACCGCCATGCGGACGCAACGCTGATCGGCCGACCTGGCGTCACTTACCGCAGCATCGTCATCAGCTCCGGCTTCGGTGCGCTGCAGGTGTTGGTGACTGACGGCCACCTGCCCTATCCGTACGGGCACGAGCTCACCGGATACGCAGTGGACGACCTTGCGGCAACGCTCGCGCGCGCCACCGCGTCCGGCGCAAAAGTGTTGGTGCCTGCGGTGGCCGCGTCGGGTCGACAGTCGGCGATGGTGGAGTTCCCCGGTGGCTATGTCGCCGAGCTGCACGCCGAACTCCATTCCTGATCGCACATGTCGTTACGCCTCACACTGCCCTTGATGTTGGTCCTGTGCCCATGCGCCGATGCATGGGCGCAGTCTTCGGTCGATGCAACCATCGCCACACCGGTACGCCCTGTCATCAAGTCCAACCGTTGGCAGGAAGACTGGTCGCCGCTTGCTGATCCCGCGCTTCGTACGCACCCGTTCGATCGCCTGAAATATGTGCCGCTTGGTGACGCGGGCTACGCCTCGTTCGGCATCAACCTGCGCGAACGCTTCGAAAGCAATCACACGCCTGCGCTGGGTATCGGCCGCGAGAGCGACAGCTATCTGTTGCACCGCCTGCAGGCGCATCTGGACGTGCGGGTTGGCGAGCACTTGCAGCTCTTTACCCAACTGGAAGACGTACGCGCAGTGGATAAACGCCGTATCGGCCCGGCCGATGCCAATCGTGCCGACCTGCGCATGGCGTTCGTGGCCTACACCGCGCCACTGGCCGATGGCGATATAAAACTGCGCGTGGGCCGGCAGGAGTTTGCCTTCGACCTGCAGCGATTCGTCTCGCTGCGTGATGGCCCGAACGTGCGCCAATCTTTCGATGCGGTGTGGGTCAACTACGAGACCGGCCCATGGCGCTGGATTGCGTTTGTCAGCCAGCCGGTGCAGTACGCCGATGTGCGCAGCTTCGATGACTTCTCCAATCGACATCTGCGCCTTGATACGGTGCGCGTCGAACGCCACGTCCTGGGCAGCGACGAACTGTCGCTGTATTACGCACGCTATCGGCAGGATGACGCCAGCTTTCTGGATGCGGCCGGCAACGAGCGCCGCGACATTGTCGATGCCCGCTTCGCAGGTGTGCACACTGCGTTGGACTGGGATCTTGAGGCGATGGGGCAACGCGGAAAGGTCGGCAACAGCCGCGCGCGTGCCTGGGCGCTCGGCCTCAAGGCCGGCTACACCTGGCAGGACACCGCGTTGACGCCGCGCCTGGGGTTGCAGGTCGACACCGCCTCCGGCGACCGACATCCAGACGATGGGCAGCTTGAAACCTTCAACCCGCTGTTCCCGAACGGCGCGTACATCAACCTGGCCGGCTACACCGGTTACAGCAACTTGCTGCAGATCAAACCGATGCTCACCCTGCGGCCCACCGCGCAGCTGAGCGTTACCGCCTCGCTCGGCCTGTTGTGGCGGCAAAGCACCGCCGACGCCGTGTATGTGCAGCCGGACATTCCGCTGGCCGGCACTGCGGGCACCGGCAGTCACTGGACCGGCCGCTATCTGCAGCTGCGCGGTGACTGGAAGCTCAACACACATCTGCAGACCGCCATCGAAGCAGTCCATTACCAGGCCGGCGACACCGTGCGTACCTCCGGCGGTCACGACAGCAATTACGTTGGTTGTGAGATGAAGTTCATGTGGTAGCTGGTGCTGGATCGCCCGCGACTCCGCTTAGCTCGCTGATTGCTGAGCATTCATTGCGAACGTAGACGCCAATGCGACCGAAGCGCCGTTGCGTTGATCGACGCATCAGTGCATGAGCGCAAAGCGCTCCTGACCAGTTAATCCCTGCATGCTGACAGCACCGCGCCCTGTGCGGCAGACGTTGCAGCGTGTCGGCCGCATGTGTGGTCGAGGGATTATCGCGTCTAGCCGAATGCTGCGAGCACTCATCAGTGCACGGAAAGCACACGCATAAGCACTGATGAAAGAATCTACGTTTGCTCACGCGGAGCGGATGCTCCACCTTCGCACCAATGCCGGCTTCCACCTGAGCGGCCACTGTGGGAACGTACCTGACGTGACTAGGCAACGCTGGTTGGCCCGCACTACTGGGCGGCGCGGTGTCGGGGATCGATCTGCTGGTTGCGCAGACAGGTCTGGTGGTGCGGCGCGACTGAGCGATGGCCGCTGCCTCGACGGGCGACGGCCATTGAAATCCGTATCGAGGCCAACGTGCCTCAAGAACCGGGGATCGAAACATGCAAGCCCGTCGATTGATGCTGATCGCTGCCCTGACCATGGGGATGCTGATGACCAAGGCATTGGCCTAGCTCTACCCCGCCCTACTCAGCATTACCCAATCGCAACCAGCGGGCAGAAATGGCAACCGCACACATCGCGGCAGCCACGAGCATCAGCGCGGCGGTCAGTCCCCAGCCGTGGGCGGCGAAGCCGATCAAGGCGGGGCCGGCCAGGACGCCAGCGTAGCCGAGTGTCGTCATTGCGGTGATCGCCATGCCCTCGGGCATGGCGCGCTGTTGTCCGGCCATCGAAAACAACGCCGGTGCGATGTTGGCGCATCCCAACCCGATGCGTGCTGCTGCGCACGGTGTGAAGCACGAGACGTCATCAATCATCCAACTGCGAAGACACCGGCTGCCAGGCGATAGACGGCATCAAGAGCCACTAAGAGCGGCTAACAAAACGCAGCGATCAGTCGTCAGATGGATGCGGACGGCACGCTCAGAACCGGGATGTACACGTGGCACATGCTGCTCCGAGCACTGGTCACCCGCACTTGGCGGTGAACGCAGTCGTTTTGTTAGCCAATCCAGGAAAGCAGAGCGAACAGTCGTCAGGTCGGTTTAGACGGCGCACTCAGAATCGGAGTGCACCCATGGCATGTGCCGCACCAAGCACCAAGCACCGAACACCGGCCACGTCCGCCTGGCGGTGAACGCAGCAGTTTTGTGGGCTGCGCTAAACCCTCAGGAAAGATCGTGCAGATCCTTGCCGAGCACCGGGCCGAGCTTCCAGTCGGAGAAATGCACCTTCAAGCCTTCGCGCTCTGGCGTGCAGGTCATCGGACCAACCAGATAGGTGCTGGCCACCGGGAATGGGCACAGCCGCACCAGCGGCCAATACGTGCCGTCCTTGGAGACTTGCAGACGCAGCACGCCCTTGTCGACGGTGGCGCGGATCCAGAAGTCGGACGGGTCAGCTTCGTACGGCCCTGTGGCCCAATCCGATTTGCCATCGGTCAGCACGCTGCTGAGCATCGCGCGACCGTCGCTGAGCTCGATGCCCGCCTTGACCCACTGCCGCTCGTTGACGCGGATCATGAGCCCGGCCTGGTCGTAGAGCTGCTCGAACGTTGCGCGGACGCGCAGCTGGCAGGTAAACGCTGCCGGCGCCGCGATGCCAAGAAAATGCCCGCTATCGCGGGTGAACCCGTAATGGGTTTCGCGCCAGAAGTCAGTGCCCTTGTCGGTGACGACCTCCAGCACATCGCCGCTCACGATGCGGTGCGATTTGGGTTCATTGAGCCATTTTCCTTGCTGCCAGTGGCTGGATGGCGCCGCACCTGCACCGGTTGCGATGACAACGCCACCAGCGGCCAAACCGCCCAGCGTCGCCCTGCGGCCAACATCGACCTGGTGTTTTTCCGAACCCGTCATACCTAGCCCTCGTGACAAAAAAGCAATGCTCTCCGGTGCCTTTCTGCGGGCAGCGTAAAGCCAGTAGCATCAATTTGTACATCTGTACCAATTGGCAAGTCAACTCTGGATTACCATCACCCTGGTCGATACGTGCATGAAGACAGATGAGCGGCAGGACCTGGCGGCAAGATCCACATCGAAAAGAACACATTGAGCAGGCCACCTTGCAGGTGGTCGTTGAGCATGGCGTGGCGGGGACGACTTTTCGCAAGGTTGCCGAACACGCACAGGTGCCGTTGAGCGCGACCACCTACTACTTCGGCTCCATGCATGAGCTGCTGATCGCTGCATTCACCCGCTTCTCGCAGGAGGTCTCGAAGAACTTCGCCGCCGAGATCCGCGCTGCGAAGAACCGCGACCAAGCCTGCGATGCTGTGGTGAATATCATCTTTGCCGACAGCACCGCCTCGCCGCGGATCCTGCTGCTGAGCTACGAGCTGTACGCGTTTGCCCGGCGCCATCCGGAAATGACCGCGATCATGGAGCAATGGATGGCACGCAGCCGCGCGGCGCTGGAATTGCATTTTTCCAAACCCGCTGCCAGTGCGATCGATGCCTTGATCGAAGGCATGACGATCCATCGTTCGGTGGTGCGTATGACCAAGAAGAGCGTGCGCAATGCGGTGGGGCAGCTTGCCCTGCTGTGAGGCATGCTGGGCGCTGCACAATTAAGCGGTACGCGCATCGCGACGTCCACTGCATGGCGACGGATTGATCGCTGCACACTGAATTTATGAGGTGAGGTTTTGCGGATGTCGCCGCCGCTCGCGCACCAGCGCATGTGTGAGTCAAAGGTCTCCATCTCGCGCTGAAATTCAGAACGTAACGACCAACCCATAGGCTGCCCTTGACCTATCTCTCGCTGTTCGCACTGTCGTTGATTGCCGCTACGCTGCTTCCCGCGCAGTCGGAGGCGGCATTGGTTGCGTTGTTGCTGGATGGCGGTTCGGTGGTGGGGCTTGTGGCGGCTGCGAGCGTCGGCAACGTGCTGGGCTCGCTGATCAATTGGTGGATCGGGCGCGAGGTGCTGCGCTTCCAGGGGCGGCGCTGGTTTCCTGTAACCCCAAACGCCTTGGCGCGTGCGCAGGCCTGGTATGGCAGATACGGCAAATGGTCGCTGCTGCTGAGTTGGATGCCGATCATTGGCGACCCACTGACGCTGGCGGCCGGAGTCATGCGCGAACCGTTGCGCGTCTTCCTGCCATTGGTGACGATCGCCAAGGTCACGCGCTACGGCGTACTTGCATGGGCTACGCTGGCACTTGCCCGGTAATGCCAGGACGCGGAGCCTGCACGACCTGCAGCGCGCATGACACAGCGCGCCATTGGCGCAGGTGGCCGCGCACGGGTTCTTAACGTGGCACGCCTATGCTGTCGGCGCGCTGCAACCCATCTGTCGCGCATCCAGGGACATTGCACAATGGACATTGCAAAGGAGATCGTATGAAGAAGCTGCACAGCATGCTGCTCGCCGGATGCCTGCTCGGCCTGAGCACCCAGGCTTGGGCCGAAGTGGCCAACCTGACCAATAGCGCCGATGGTGCCAACCGCGAAGCCGGCATTGCCGCGGTGAAGAAAAAACTTCAGGACGCCTGCACGTCGCGACAGGGCAAGGTGGATATGGCCTCGTTCGAGGTGGTGTTCGAAAAGACCAGCACCAATCCCGACGTCCCCAAACCCTATTACGTAGACGGCAAGATCAAGTGCGATCTGCCGTGATGACCGCGCTGGCGTAGCGCACTGCCCTACGCCGCCGCCATGCACGAATGCAAAACCCCGCTGATGCGGGGTTTTGCATGTCAGGCAGTCGTGCGGTGCAACCCGCTGTCTTCGATGCAGGGTCTGACCGCTCTGCAGGCGCCATCGGCGGCACGCCGCACCCGACGCACGGCATAGAGTTGCGTGCGCAAGACGGGTACGCTGCGGGTCTACCAATTACAGGATGTTGTCATGGGTCTGATCCAGGCAGTGGCGGGTGCGGTCAGCGGCGTGTTGGCCGACCAGTGGAAGGATTTCTATACCGTGCCGGCGGATCTACCGGCGACGGCAGCGCTGTTCGCTGCGGTTTCGCACGGCAGCAACGCCGGGCGTGGCGCCAACACCAGCGCGTCGTCCAACATCATCAGCAATGGCTCGAAGATCGTGGTGCCCGAAGGCTATGGATTGCTGCTGTTGCAGGATGGCGCCATCACCGGGTTTGTGGCCGAACCCGGCGGTTACGAATGGCGCTCGGACGATGTCAATGCGCAATCGCTATTTGCGGGCGACGGGCTGGTGGCGCCGTTGATCCGGCAGAGTTGGGAGCGCTTCAAGTTCGGGGGTCAGCCGGGATCTCAGCAGGTAGCATTTTTTGTCTCGTTGAAGGAATTGCCGGATAACCGCTTCGGCACACAGTCCGAAATCTATTGGGACGACGGCTTTCTGGGCACGCAAGTGGGCGCGATCACGCGCGGCGCGTACACCTTGAAGATCGTCGACCCCATCCTGTTCGTGAATAATTTTGTGCCGGCGCGCTATCTGCAACCGGGCGCGATCTTCGACTTCACCGATCTGGATAACGCCGCGGCCAGTCAGCTGTTCAACGAAGTGGTCGGCTCGCTCGCGCCCGCTTTTAGCCTGTATACGAACGACCCGGCCAAGGGCAATCGCATCACCAAACTGCAGCAGGATTCGCTGGGGTTTGCGCGCAGCCTGTCCGATGCAGTGGAGCAGGCGTATCAGTGGAAATCCGATCGTGGTCTGGCAATCGTCAAGACCACCATCGTGTCGATCGAGTACGACGCCAACACGCGCGAATTGCTCAAGACCGTGCAGCGCGCCGATGCGCTGGCCGGGGCGCGCGGCAACTCCAACCTGCAAGCGAGCGTTGCGCAGGGTCTGCAATCGGCAGGCGAACACGGCGGAGCGGCAGGTCTGGTGGGCGTGGGCATGGCCACGGGCTTGGCAGGCGGTGTGGGTGCGTTGCAGCAGCCTGTCGCAGCAGCAACGCCTGCGGCGGACGATCCGGTGGCCAAGTTGAAAAAGGCCAAGGACATGCTGGATCTGGGCCTGATCACGCAGGCCGATTACGACGCCGCAAAGGCCAGGGCGTTGGGTCTGTAAGCGCGCTCGCCGTCATGTCCGATCCCCGCTTTCCGCCGCCGCTGCCGCCACTGCAGCCGCCTCCACTGCCGCCATTGCGTGCGGCACCGCCTACCGGTCCAGGCTCACCCCAGGACGTGCCGCCGTTGCCGGGTAGCCTGCCGCTCGACCCGGCCACCCTGCCCGGCCCGATCCGCGAGGAAGTGCTGGCTCCCGATCCGTTGGCGATCGACACCGCCGCTGCCGAGCTCAAGGACGGCCTCAACCGCTGCCCTGCCTGCGGCTCCAGCGATATCCGCCCCAAGCTCGGCACCGACCTGCTGGTCTGTCAGTACTGCCGCGCCGAGTGGCCAGGGGTGCGGGTCGAAGAGGCATTCGGCTTCGGGCAAGGCCTCGACGCGTTGCGCGGCACGGTCGTCGCCTCCGGTGCGCAAGACATCGCTGCGGAGGCGGCCAGCCTGATGAGCTTCAAATGCGTCGGTTGCGGGGCCGAGGTCACCATCAACACGCAAAGCACCATGACGGCGCGCTGCCATTGGTGCCGGCATGTGTTCGGCGTCAACGAACAGGTGGCCAACGGCGCGGTTCCCGACGCGGTGCTGCCCTTCCATATCGACAAGCAGGATGCGGTAGCGCGCATCCGTCAGTTCGTGGGCAAGCGCCGGTTGTTTGCGTTGAAGGCATTCAAGCAGCAGTTCACCCCCGAGAACGTGGTGGGTGTGTATCTGCCTTACATGATCGTCGACGGCAATGTGAGCGCCAGCGTGTCGGGAATGGGCGAGATCAAGCTACGGCAGTACACCCGCGGCACCGAAAAGAACAAGCAGACCTACTACGACGCCGACGTGTACCAGGTGCGTCGGCAGATCGAATTCACGGTGGACGATCTGCCGCTGGAGTCGTCCGCGGCGCGCGGCAATCTGGATAGCCGGGTCAACACCAACAACATCATCAACGCGATCCTGCCGTTCGATACCAAGAACGCCGTGCGCTGGAATGCGTCGTATCTGGCCGGTTTCAGCTCGGAAAAGCGCGACCGCGACATCGCGCAGCTACGCCCCCGGCTGGAAGACCAGCTGCTGTCGATCGCACGTGCGCAGGTCGAGCCGTCGGTCAGGCGCTATGGTCGTGGGGTGCGCTGGGAGTCGGAGCGGTTGGACGTGCACGGCACGCGCTGGGTGTCGATGTATCTGCCGGTGTGGTTGTATTCGTACCATCAGCCCGGTCGCGACGGCGGCATGCTGCACTACATCGCAGTCAATGGCCGCACCGGCGAAACCATGGGCAGCGTGCCGGTCCAGCAGTGGAAACTGTTGCTGGCCGCGCTGACTGCCGGCACCGCGATCGAAGCGGCGGTTCTGTTTTTTCTGGCAGGTGTTTGATGAGCGATGATGGCGTTCTTTTTCTGCTGTTGGCGGGCCCGGCCGGTGGCTCGGCGCTGTACTGGATGCTGTATCGGTACTACCGCAACACCGATCAATCGCATGCGTTCGAGCGCGAAACCAAGGTCGATGCACAGCCGGTGACCGGTACCGACGTCAAGGTCGATACCATCATCGGCACGCGCCAAACGCAGATCGATGGCGACAATATGTCTGCCTACCGTACACGGGTGCGACGCGAGGGCGATTGATCGGTGCCGCCGCGTTGCCTGTGGTTGCTGGGCGTGCAGGCAGTGCGATTGACGCGATGTGGGTGTGTTGGTGCGGCGCAGTCGTGAGGTGCTTGCGATCCGTGATGTAGCGGCTCCCCTGACAACGGTGAGGCGCGTCAAGCGGTATCAGCCAGCCGTTGCAGCCGCCGCGTGCAGCTGTGCACGCGCCACGTCCAGCGTTGTCATGATCTGCACCACTTCGTGGAGCGGATGCAGCGGCGACTCGCTGCGGCCTTCCCCGATATAGCGTGCGGCGGCGTTTGCCTGCCATGACAGCCCTTCATAGCCCTTGATGCCGGTCGGGTCGGTCCATTCGACCGGCGTGCTGGCGTCAGCGTTATTGCCAATCCGCAGCGTGGTTGGATTGTGGAAATCGCCGACCAGGTCGATGCTCCCTTCGGTACCGGTGACGTAGGCCATAGAACTGCTGCGCGCGACGATGGAGCTGATCAAGGTGGACTGCGCATGCACGCGATGCGACAGCACGATGGTGGAAAAGGCATCGACGCCGGTGTCAGTGAGCTCACCGACGGCAGTGATTGCGGTGGGCGCAGAGAGGATCATCGAGGAAAACTGCACGGCGTAGACGCCCAGGTCCAGCAGCGCACCACCGCCAAGTTCGGGACTGCGTTGCCGATGTGCAGGGTCGCTGGGTCCACGCTGGCTCAGGTCGGCAAACACGTGGCGCACATCGCCCAGCGCGCCATCGGCAAGCAGTTTGCGGATCACCGAGGTCTGCGGCAGGTAGCGGCTCCACATCGCTTCCATCAAAAACAGGCCGCGTGCACGCGCTTCCTGCACGAGCAGGTGCGCATCGTCGGCACAGGTTGTGATGGGCTTTTCGATCAGCACATGTTTACCGGCGCGTAGCGCCAGCAGCCCATGCTGCAGATGCTCGCTATGCGGCGTGGCGATGTAGACGATGTCGACGTTCGGGTCATCGACCAACGTCTGATAGCTGTCGTACGCACGGTCGATCGCCCAGGTCTTCGCAAACGCGTTCGCACGCTCGCTGCTACGTGAGGCAACTGCCACCGGGCGTTGATGGGTATTGCTGCGCAACGCACGCACGAATGCGGATGCGATCCCGCCGGGACCGAGCACGCCCCAGCGCAGAGATGGCTCGCCTTGGCCAGGCGCGAACAGATCGGGCTCGGGGATGTGGAGCATCGGCATCGGATCGCTGCGTTGTCGTGGAGCGAACGATGCTAGCAAACCACGCGTTTTGATCGGCGTGGCATGGCGCCTCAGGCGCAGGGCTGCAACAGCGCAAAGCAGACGCGGCCAGTGCGCGTACTGCAGGTGCGTGCCTCCCGTGCCTGGCCGACTGAGTCCCCTCTCCGCTTAACGTACGGCGCGCCGCCAACCGGCATTCAGCGCATCCTGGGCCGAGCAAAAATAGCGCTCGCCCTTCTCGGTCGAGATGCTGGTACGCGCGTAATCGCGTTGACCAGGCATGTGGAAGATCTTGCTGCCCTTGCCGGAAATATTGCCCTTGATGGCGCACTTGCCCGGCACGGCTGCCGGTGCAATTGCTGCTGCGCGTGATGCAACGTGATGGCGTTTGTTGCGCCGGTACTCGGCAGGCTGCTGGAAGGTTCCCTGCCAGAGATTGCGTTTTTGCTGCTGCGCGATGCGCTCATCGGCAACGAACGCGGTGGCGTATTGGCGATACGCCACCGCCCAGCCATTGCGCACCATCCAGCCGTTGACCGATTGCCCTTGAACAAAACAATCGGCAACGACGCGTCCGTAACGGTCGGTATCCTTTTGCTGACACCGCACGGTCTTGTCGATCAGATAACCATCCAGCGCCGCTGCAGAGCGACGGCCACAGGGCCACGGACGGCCGTCTGGATCATTGCACTGCTGCGCGCTTTCCGGCGCGTCGATTCCCCATAACCGGATGCGCTTGTGCGCCACGGTGATGGTGTCGCCATCGGTGACGGCGGCCCGACCGACAAGCTCTGCTGCGCCGGCAGGAAAAACGAGTAAGACACCCACAACACCCAACAACCATCTAAACAACATCGACAACAACGTCCCTTGGCAATCGGTAGAAGTCGTCCCTGCATTCTTCCCGTGTGTGCACTCTTGGAGCGGCTAACATGACGTAGCGAGCAGTCGTCAGGCGGGTGTGGACGGCGCGCTCAGAACCGACGTATACACGTGGTACATGCCGCACCGAGCACCGGTCACGCCCGCCTGGCGGCTGCCCAGTCATTTTGTTAGCTGCTCTTAGCCGGATGGCCTTGCCCGGCGCGATCCTGACGCCCGACGTCCGCGCGGCAGTGCCGACGCAGGGCCGGCACTGTATGCGAATGCGAAGGGGATGGCTATCTTTTGCAAGTTGCGCACGACGATCTTTGAAGTAGACGATGCACGTGGATGTACACAACCCGTCGCAACGCGTCGCTGTCACAGCGCGCAGTCTTCCGCATGCATTGCGTTGCTGCGCACCCGCCCTGCGCTACTCGGGCGCACTGCCAAGCATCTTGCTGACTAGCCGTCTCGTGTGATCAGAACGGCAAAAGAAAGCCCGCCCGGCGCATCATGCAACCGGGCGGGCTCTCGCGTTGCTGCTTACTGTGGCGCGGCTGCAGCGGCCTCTGGCGTCACGCGCCAGATGATGTTGGCCAGGTCGTCGGCCACGATCAAGGCACCGCGCGGGTCGACGGTGACACCCACCGGGCGGCCGCGCGTCTTGCCGTCATCGCCATGGAAGCCGGACACGAAGTCGATCGGCTGACCTGCCGGGCGCCCATCGCGGAACGGCACGAACACCACCTTGTAGCCCACTGGCGGGTCGCGGTTCCAGCTGCCGTGTTCGCCGACAAACACGCCGTCGGCAAACTTCGCGCCCAGCACCGGAGACGAGAACGCCACACCCAGCGCGGCCACATGCGACCCCAGCGCGTAGTCGGGTGCGATGGCAGAGGCCACTTTCTGCGGGTCCTGCGGCATCACACGTGCGTCCACATTTTTGCCCCAATAACTGTAGGGCCAGCCATAGAAGCCGCCTTCGCGTACCGAAGTCAGATAGTCGGGCACCAGGTTCGGGCCGATTTCATCGCGCTCGTTGACGACTGCCCACAGCGCGCCTGTGCCGGGCTGGATCGCCAGTGCGGTGGGATTACGCAAACCGGTGGCATAGGGCTTATGCGCACCGGTTGCCGCGTCCACTTGCCAGACCTGCGCGCGATCGACTTCTGCAGCCATGCCGCGTTCGGTGATGTTGCTGTTGGAGCCGATCGCCACATACAGATAACGGCCATCTGCGCTGGCAGTGAGCGCCTTGGTCCAATGGTGATTAATGACCGACGGTAGATCGGTCAGTTTGCTCGGCGCGCCGCTGGCCTTGGTCTGGCCGTCGCGATAGTCGAAACGCACCAGCGCATCCTGGTTGGCGACATAGAGCGCATTGCCGATCAGCGCAAGCCCGTAAGGCGCGTTGAGCTTGTCGGCAAAGACCGTCTTCAATTCATAGGTGCCGTCGCCGTCGGCATCGCGCAACAACGTCAGCCGATTGCCGCTCTTGGCCTTGGACGTGCCCTTGGCCTTGATCGGGCCGGCGATGATGTCCTTGGGCTTGAGATTTGGCGCAGAGCCGCCGCGGCCTTCGGCCACCAGGATGTCGCCATTCGGCAACACCAGCGTCTGGCGTGGAATGCCGAGGTCGGTGGCAATGGCGGTAATGCGATAGCCCGCCGGGACGGTCGGCTTGCGGTCGCCCCATGCACTTGGTTCGGCGATCGTCATGTCGGGCAGCACCCCCCGATCCGGGGACGGCAGCTCTGGCGTGGCGCCATGCTGATCGAGCTCGGGTGCCTTGCCGCAGGCGGCCAGTGCAGCAGCAAGAACCGAGACGGCAAGTACACGCGTGTAGCGGCTCATCGTGCACCTCCCACGCGCAGACCCGACAGCCCCGACCAGGTGGCGACCAATGCGAACAGTGTGGCGATTGCCGACAGCGTCAATGCCGCCGGCATGATGGCCCACGCATCGCGCGCGTGATGCAGCGCATCGAAAAATCCCACGATCCAGGTTGCCACCAATGCGATCACATAGATGAAGTTGCGGCTGCCGCGCACCAGCGCGACGATGGCGGCCACGAGCGCGATGGTGGTCACCACCATGGCGCCGACCAACAGCCAGGATGCAAAGTTGCTCCATTGAATCTGGTAGCTGCTCCAGTAGGCGTAGTCGCTCAATAGCGCGCCAAGAAACAAGGGCCATACACCGCCGAGCACGGCTGCATGGAACGGGTGGATGGCCCAGCGACGGGGCGAAACGGCGGCTGTATTCATGGCGAACTCATTGGGGCGATGGCGAAACGTGCCCCGATGCTGCCAGCTGGCGTGTGATGAGAAAGGCGATATTCAGCGCATCGCATCTCTACATGTCACGAACGCACTGTTGCAGGCGCCAAGCTGTTGCGCTGTTGCGCTGTTGCGCTGGGCGATGCGGAAAGACCGCATTGCATCGTCATGGCGTTGGCATGGCATATGCGGCGAGTGTTGGCATGCGGCGAGTGTTTGCCTGCAGCGGGCGCTCGCTCTTTCAGGGACTTCATCGCAACAAGGTGGTGCGGACACTCGCTGATGAGTGCATCTCATAACTGCATGCGGCGCACACGGATGGAACAGCCATGCGGATACGGCATGCTGGCGCCCTGCCCTGTCGAGTCCCGCAACGGTGCGTGCATGTCGCGTTCGCGCAGTGCGTCTGGCCTGTAGCAATCGATTCACCAAGAGCGACCAACAACACGACTGCGCGACTACCCAACGGGGCTGCGGGTGCTCGGAATCGGCATGTACCGCTCGTACATTCCGGTCTCTGTGTGCCGCCCACACCCCGCCTGGCAGCCGTGCGTAACGTTGTTGGTTGCCGCGCAATAGGAGGTTAACGCTTGGATTTCACCGTATCGATCCCTAGATCTGGACCTGAGAGACCGATCAATGCGCCTCGTTGGCGCCCATTGATCGCTCGTGTAGTGGTCTGCGCCCTTGGCGCGGTCGCTGTTTGTGTCGTTGCCCCCTCCCCCGCGGCAGCACGTTCCCCGGAGTCTATCGGTATGCCCATCTCAGAAAGCCTGTCGCCCCAGCAGCAAGCCATCGCCCCGATTGCCGCGTTTGCGGCAACCGGCGATATCGACCGTTTGAAGAATGCGTTGGAGGCAGGTCTGGATGCAGGGCTGACCATCAACGAATGCAAGGAAGTGTTGGTGCAGGTCTACGCCTATGCCGGCTTCCCGCGCAGCCTCAATGCACTTGCGGCGTTGATGCAGGTGGTCCAGGCGCGACAGCAGCGCGGTGTGACCGACGCGCAGGGCGTGCTACCCGGCCCGGTGCCGACAGGGCCGAAACTGCTTGCGTTGGGTACCGCCAATCAGACGCAATTGGTGGGGGCTGCGGTGTCGGGACCGCTGTTCGACTTCGCACCAGCCATCGATGCGTACTTGAAGACGCACCTGTTCGGCGACATTTTTGCGCGCGACAACCTCGATTGGGTGAGCCGCGAATTGGCAACGGTGAGCATGCTCGCAGCGCTGGAGGGAGTGGATTCGCAATTGCAGTCGCATCTGAAGATCAGCATGAACATCGGTGTGAGCAGCGCGCAGCTCAATGCGCTTGCGCA
Source organism: Xanthomonas sp. AC360 (assembly GCF_979258225.1). Classification (NCBI taxonomy): domain Bacteria; kingdom Pseudomonadati; phylum Pseudomonadota; class Gammaproteobacteria; order Lysobacterales; family Lysobacteraceae; genus Xanthomonas; species Xanthomonas sp. AC360. Next base: position 3,951,171 of record NZ_OZ409846.1, on the reverse strand, counting down.
GGTGCTGGATAAACGGGTCGGTGCCGCGGCCGGCACCCGCGCCAAGGCCGCCCTGGCCAAGACGCAGTGACGGTACTGACCAACTAATGCAGCCATTGGCCGACGCAGCCGCAGCCGCAGCCGCAGCCGCAGCGTAAAGATTCGCCCAATGTGCCGCCACGTGGCGGGCAGCGACTTGTCTACAGGTAGGGCGGCTCCTGGCGCTTGCGTATCTGTCTCCTGATGCGTTGGCCGATGTGTTGCCAGGATAGATTGCTGCCGAGCTGCACCGCGCTCTGCACCCGACCGCAGGTGCGCGCCAGCGGTCGGGTGCGCGCTCATCTGCAGCGTCCTCAACACACCCCGCAAATCGGCGTGTTGGGAGGCAAGCAGCGAGGTGCCGCTGCCCCTGTCGGCGCCGTCCATCGCCATCCCCATCCGCTGATTGCACGATGCGGTGCGCATTGGTCAGGAAAAAGCGACGACCACCGCGCCCGGCCAGCGCGCACCTTGACCCGTTGATCTCGACGCTGCGTGTCTTGCGCTGCAAACGCGTCGTTTAGCGCTTGCGTCACCTGCCCGCGCACCGCTCAAGGCACTCCACGCGCCATTCGGGTGCCAGTGCGGACTTCCATGTGCATCTGACCACTCCATACCTTCCGAACCCATGCGGGTGGTGGGTGGATCTTGCGGATGTTCAGCAGTGGCCTTTGGAGTACCTGGTGACCTACTAGTCGGCTGCGGACGTGATCGCCCACGGCAGCCTGTGAAGATAGCCCGGCCACAGAGTCGGTCTCCAGGCTGTGCCGTCAATGAAGACGGCACAGCCTTGCCTGAGCAGATCCCCCAAACAGTCACAGCCGCGACGCCACCGGCTTTCGCGGTACGGCGGGAGCAGAGATCACTGGCCTCCGCACCCAGCGAGCTGAACCTTTGCAGGCTTCGAATGCCGAAGATGTCGAAAGCTTGCCCTTTACGGTCGCCACTCTCCAATTCGCGCCGCAAACCAACCGGGATTTCGAGAATGGATAATCAAATAATTGCCAGCCCACACTCGATTCGCCGAGAAAGCAATAATTAAAATTCCCCCAAAAATAAACGGAATTATTCAATTTGTTCATTTTTAATGCAACCGATTGCGAAATCGGCGCCTTCAGACGTCGAATTTTGCACAATCGGAAGAGGCCGGTCGGCATTTCCCGGGGGCGTTTTTATCGCAAAAAAGGCGAGCGATAACGATCGTTTAGACAGCTTTAACCGTCGCATTAAACAACATTATTCAAAATTTGCCCGCATACGGCAGAGTCCGTTAGAGTGACTAACTTGCGGTTGAATCCGCTACCAAGGGTGAGGGATTCACCGACATCTTTGACATGATTCCCTGATTACCCGCGCGCTCGATCGCATTTAGGCTTACCGCCCTCTGCGAAATGTGACGCATAATTGTTGAGTTCGGTCCGACGTTTTTCTGCATTTTGGCCTGCTAGTCGGTTTCTAATCCGATTTAGCTATGGATTAAATCGGCGATGCCTATCGCTCGATTCTTTTCTCTGAATAGCAACTGTCCATTCAGACTTTAGAGTTTATGGATAGCGCCGTTAAACAAACCGCAAGCACACGGCGAGTGCATCAGCGTATTCGCCGCATGCTCCGTCAGCGCAACTCCGAGGGGACGGACCGCTGCGGTTTGAAGTGAATAAAACGTGAAATTAAACGCCTTCGTTGGTGACCACCAGCGCTGGGACCTTCTGCGCCAAATTTCAGAATCAGCAGTAGCGGCGCGCCTACAACGGAATCGACCACTCTTATGAATCGCTCGCTACTTGCCACCACCATCGCCTCCTGTCTCGTACTGACCGCATGTGGCGGTGGTGGCGGTGGCGGCAACGTCCGCAATGATCCGCCGCAGAGCACCGTGATTGCGCCGGCCCCCACGCCGACCGCGCCCACCACCCCGGGCACCACGTCCGATCCGCTGCCCAAGACCGCGCCGGTTCCGACGCCTGCGCCTGCCCGCTATCAAGGCGTCGGCAGCAATCTGCTGGTGCCGATCAATGCCGATCTGGCGCAGCAAGCCGGTGCCCGGGGCCAGGGCGTGAAGCTTGCGGTGCTGGACGACAACCTGGTGCCGAGTTACGCGCCGATTGCCGGCAAGGTCGATGGCTTCAGCGATTACACCGCCAGCCCGGGCACGCCCGAGTCGTCGTCCAATGCGCTGCGCGGCCACGGCACGATCGTCTCGGCGCTGGTGCTGGGCTCGGCGCAGGACGGCTTTGCCGGTGGCGTGGCTCCGGATGCAGACCTGTTCTATGCACGTATCTGCGCCGAAAATTCCTGCGGCACTCAGCAGGCCCGCCGCGCTGCGGTAGATCTGGCCGCCTCGGGTGTGCGCATCGCCAACCTGTCGCTGGGCGCTTCGTATGCCGACGCCGCCGGCAGCGCGAACGCGGCAGCCGCCTGGCGGTTTGCGTTGACGCCGCTGGTGCAGGCAGACGCACTGATCGTCGCCTCGACAGGCAACGAAGGCGCTGCCGAAGCCTCTTATCCGGCAGCGACGCCGGTGCAGGAAGCCAGCGTGCGCAACAACTGGTTGGCGGTGGGCGCGATCAATGTCGACATTGCCGGCAATGCGGCCGGTCTGACCAGCTATTCCAATCATTGCGGCGCCGCGGCGCAGTGGTGCCTGGTGGCACCGGGCAGCTTCACCGCGCCGGCGCTGGCCGGCACCGAATTACAGGGCCAGATCGCCGGCACCTCGTTCTCCACCGCTGCGGTCAGCGGCGTCGCGGCGCAGGTCCTGAGCGTGTATCCGTGGATGAGCGCGTCCAACCTGCAGCAGACCCTGCTGACCACCGCAACCGATCTGGGCGACCCGGGCGTGGATGCGCTGTATGGCTGGGGCCTGGTCAACGCGGCCAAGGCGATCAAGGGCCCGGGCCAGTTCGCCAGCAACTGGGGGATCAGCGTAGGTGCGGGCTACGACAGCACCTTTAGCAACGACATTTCCGGCACTGGCAGCTTTACCAAGGGCGGGACCGGCAAACTCACCCTGAGCGGCAACAACACCTATACCGGCGGCACCACCATTCTCGATGGCGTGCTCGCGCTGTCCGGCAGCCTGCGCTCGGATCTTCTGGTAGCCAACTCGGCCACCTTCGAGTCGCGCGGCGGCGTGATCAACGGCGGCTACAGCCTGGTCGACAACACCGGCACGACCGCCATCGAATTGGGCAAGGGCCTGACCGTCACCGGTTTGGCCAGCCTGAAAGGCAATCTGCTGTTGCTGCCGGAAGCGGCGGGCTACACCGTCGGCAGCAGCGAGAAGATCGTCAAGGCCGGGGTCCTGCAAGGCACCTTCGACCGCGTGCAGTACGCCAACAATTTCTTCTGGACCGCATCGCTTGCCTACGACCCGACCACCGTCACCGCAACCCTGACCCGTAATGCGTCGGCTGCCAGCGCGCAGGCCGCCGGTGCGCCGCAGGCAGTGGTCAACGGTGCCGCCCAGGCCGATGCGCTGGTCAAGGTGCTGGACACCCGCGTGGCCTCCGGCGACACCGCAAACCTGGGTGGCCTGATCAGCGCCACCGGCTCGCTGCTGGCGGCATCCAATGCGCAGGTTGCCGCATCGCTGCCGACCCTGGCCGGCCAGGTGCACGGTATCGAGCGCACGCTGGGCTTCCAGTCGGCACTCAACGATGCACGCGTTGCTGCCGATCGCCTGCCCTATCTGGCCGACACCACCACGCTGACCACCTGGATGCAGGGCAGCTACCTGGATGGCGATCTGAGCCGCAGCGGGTTCGCCTCGGCCGACTACACCCAGCAGGCCACCACCTTTGGTGTGGATCTGCCGCTGGGCAGTGCCGGCACGGTGGTCGGTGCGGCAGTGACCTCGGGCCAGGACCGCGCGCACATCGATGCGTCGGCCAGCCGCCTGCGCGCGGACCGTTATGCGATGACCGCGTATCTGTATCAGCCCATCGGCCAGGCGTACGTGTCGGGCATTGGCTCGTATGGCATGAGCAATGTGGACACCGAGCGCAACGTGCAGGCCGGCAGCATCGGCGAGCTTCTGCAGGACCGTCGCCACGACACCAACTGGTCGCTGCGCGCGGAAGTCGGCTTGCTGCCGCATGCCGGGCTGTCGCCCTTCGTTGCTGCAGGCGTGGTCAGCCAGACCCAGGATGCCTTCAGCGAGGCGTCGGTGACCGGTCTGGGCCTGAGCGCCGGCAGCGACACCCTGCGCGCTGGCTACGGCGAGGTGGGCGTCCGCGGTCATCTGGCGCGCGGCAAGTGGGGCTTCGATGGTCTGGTCGCGTATCGCTCGTTGCTGGGCAACCCCAATGCCGACTTCACCGCCTGGTTCACCGGCTTGCCGGAAGCGCGCTTCAATGTGGCCGGGACGCCGGTGTCGAAGCAGGCCGTGCGCGCGTCGGTCGGCGTGCGTTACCAGGTCAACGACGCGTTTTCGCTGTACGGCAATGTGGGCGCCGAGCGTGGTCGTTCCGATTCCAACAGCATCAACGCCAATGTCGGTCTGCGCTGGCAGTTCTGATCCGGCGATGGTGGTGGTAGCGCACCACCCTCCGCTGGCCGCGTAATGCCAGCGACAACGAAGGCCCCGGCATGCCGGGGCCTTCGTGCGTCTGTGCGTGTGGCAGCGCGACTGCCACAGCACGCGTGGCCGTGGGCTTGCACGCTACGGAGGCACTCCAGGCGATGCCACGGGCTGCAAAAAACGCTTGAAAAGCGCTGTTTTCGACCGATGCGGGACTGCGGCAATGCACGCTACCGACGTGATCTGCAGTCGATCCCCGCCCATGCTCACCAGCCGCCCCGCACATGGTTGCCGACGCGCTTGCGCTGGTCGAGACAGAGCGCAAGCCACGAGCAAACCGGCACAGATCGGTTACCTCATCGACGACGACGCGTCGATACGCACCCGATCAAGCGGATCGGCACACAAAAAAAAGCCCCGGCATGCCGGGGCTTTGTCGTTCACTGCGTAGAGCCGATCAGAAACTCCAGCCCCAGGTCACCTGCCCGCCATACGCGGTCTGTCCATCGCCGTTGAGTCCTTGCAACGACAGCGACAGGCGGCTGTTGGGCGAGGTAATCAGGCTCACTCCCAACTCACCGATGGCGGCATTCTTGGCCAGCGTGACGCTTTGCACTGCGAACTCCGAGCCAGTCCCGATGAAGCCCGCCGAACGCTGCACGGCGCGATCGCCGAACGCATGCCGCCAACCCACCGAGGCATACAGCGCGGCTTGCCGACCAAGCTCCCAACGCCCGCGCACACCCAACGTGCTGGTGGTGAACGTGTCCGTGGCACTGTCGACGGTCAGCCCGGCGATCCCGCCGCGCTCGTCGAATCCATCGGTCTTCAGATGGGTGTAGTCGGCGGCAATGAACGGGCTGTACACCGCATTGCCGGTGCGCAGATTCCAGGAGGCTTCCACCGACACCGTTACCGCAGTGGCGTCGTATTCGCTGGTGAGCCGTTCTTCAAGCACGCCGGGCAGCATCACCCGACGCGAGCCGTCCACGCTGTAGTCCGCGTAATCCACGGCGCCCTGCAGCGAAAACGCGGACCAGTCGGCCTGCCCATACACACCGACGTGCGTGCCATCGATGTCGGCGCGGTCGCCCCACTCGCGCGACCAGCTTTCGATGTCCTGGCTGCCCACCGCCACGCCGAGCACGCTGCGCTCGCCGATGCGACGTTCTGCACCGGCCATGATGCCGTTGTCTTCGCGGCGCACCGAAATCGCATTGGCATCGCCATCGACACGGTTGGGTAGGCTACGCCCGGTAATCCACACCGTAGTGTCGCCGATGCGGGTGTCCTGGCTATCGCCGCGCAGGTGGCCGCCGATGCCGCTATTGAGAAAGCGGCTGTCCAGCATGGCGGTCGCGGTGCTGGCATGGCTTTCGCCCGACAGCGACGCGAAGGCGGTGGCGATTGCCTCCGGGTCGTCCGGCAGACGTATCACCGCCTGATACACCGGGCTGGTCACCGGCAGGCCATCGACTGCGCCAGCAGTCGACTGCTGGTTGGGCGTGGTCACCGCATCCACCATGCCAACGGTATTGCGGCCCATCGATATCGACAGCGCCGTTGCAGTAGTGCTGACGTTGGGATCCATAAACGCGTAGTCGGACACGACGTTGGTGAATTGTCCGGTGAGGCCGCCGGCCGCGTTGATCACCGGAATCTCGGTGAACAATGGCAGGTCGACCGCACGCACCAATACCAACGTGCTGCCCGGTGCTAGCGTGGCCGCGCCGCCTACCGTCAAAGGCGTCACCGCACCGCCCGTACCGGGCGTGACCTGCACCGTGGAGCCAGGGCCGATGGTAGCGTTGCCGCCCACACTGATCGTGCCGGTGGTGCCGCCCATGGCCAGGGTGCCGCCGGTCGTGGTCAGACTGCCGATGCTGCCGCTGCCGGTCAGCGTACCGCCCGGCCCCACCGTCACCGGACCGCCGATGGCGGCGCCCGGGTTGGCCGGGTTGCCCACGCTCAAGGTGCCTGCGGTGATGGTGGTCGGGCCGGTAAAGCCGCTGCTGTCTGCGGTAACCAACAACGTGCCTACGCCGTCCTTGAGCAGACTACCGGTGCCCGACAGCGTGCCTGCATAGGTGCCGTTGGCGTTCTGCAGGAACACCAACGCACTGTTGTTTGCGATGTTGCCCTGCAGGCTGTCGGTGTCGCCGATCAAGCTGCCCGCATTGATCGTGGTGCCGCCGAGATACGCGTTGACGCCATCCAGCGTGACCGCACCGCTGCCGTCCTTGATCAGCGCACCGCTACCGGTGATGTTGCCGGCAAACGTGCCATCGCCGGCTTGGTCGAACACCAGCACTGCGTCGTTGAGGATGTTGCCTTGCAGGCTGGTGGTAGTGCCTTGCAGTGTGCCGCCGGTAATGGCGGTGCCGCCGCTGTAGGTGTTGGCACGAGCAAGCCTGAGCACGCCGGCACCCCGCTTCACCAAACTACCGGTGCCGCTGACAAGGCCGGTAAATGTGCCATCGGTGGCTTGTTCGAAGACCAGCGTGGCGTTGTTCACCACGTCGCCCTGCAGGCTGGTCGTGGTGCCGATCAAGCTGCCGGCACTCACCAACGTGCCGCCGGTGTAGCTATTGGCACCGGTCAGTTGCAGTGCGCCGGTGCCGGCCTTTTCCAGCGAGCCGCTCCCACTGACCACGCCGGCATACACACCGCCGGTGGTCTGGTTGAACACCAGTGCCGCGTTGTTGACGATATCGCCCTGCACGCTGGTGCTGTCGCCGATCAAGCTGCCGGCCGCAATGGTGGTGCCGCCGCTGTAGCCATTGGCGCCATTGAGCAACAGCGCCCCGGCGCCGTCCTTGATCACGTTGCCGGTGCCGGTGATCGAGCCGCTAAACACTCCGTTAGCTGCCTGATTGAAGACGACGGTGGCGTTGTCGACGATCGCGCCCTGCAAGCTCGCGCTATCGCCTGCCAGCGTGCCGGCACCGACCGTGGTACCGCCGGTGTAGCTGTTGCTGCCGTCCAGCGTCAGCGTGCCGGTGTTGGTCTTGATCAGTGCGCCGCTGCCGCCGATGGCGCCGGCCAGGGTCAGATCGGCCGGGTTGTCGACAGTGAGCGCGGCACCCAGGTTGACCGCATTGCCCAACGCGGCAGCAATCGCATTGCTGAGCACCGAATCGCCGGTCACCGACAACGTGCCGACACCCAGGGCGGTGTTGCTGCCTACCGCCAACGTGCCGGCATTCAATACCGTGCCGCCCGCGTAGCTGTTGTTGCCGTCGAGCGTGAGCGTGCTGGTGCCGTTCTTGATCAAGCCGCCCGCACCGCTGATCGGCCCGGACAAGCTCAGATCGTTGCTGCCGATGAGATTCAACGCACCATCCAGGATCACTGCATTGCCGACCGCCACTGTCTGGTTGCTATCGAGGCTGGTGCCCGCTGCTGCGGTCAACGCGCCGGTCCCGAGCGCTTGTGCATCGCCCAGCACCAGCGTGCCGCCACCGAGCGAGGTGCCGCCGGTGTAGCTGTTGGCTGCGTCGAGCACCAGCGTGCCGGTATCGAGTTTCTGCAGTGCGCCTGCGCCGCCGATGGCGACATCGATCGTGCCGGTCACGCCGGGGTCGACGCGAATGATGGTGTTGGCGGCATTGGCGCTCAACGCACCGGCACCGCCATCGCTCAGCACATAGCCATCGGTGACGAACTGCATGCCGGTGATGCCCTGGGTGCCCTGCACGCCCACGGTCCCGGCAGTGCCGGCAAACACCGCGAAGCTGTTCTGCCAGGTGTCGTTGGCCAGGCCGTCGATCGATGTCCAGTTGGTGCCGCCGGCCGTCCATGCAGCGGTGCCGCCATCGATGCTGCCGTTGGCAACGGTTTGCGCACCATCCCAGAACTGCACGTTGCTGCCTGGCGCCAACACCACCACGTTAACCTGCTGGGCCAGTGCGGTCTGCAGTGTCAGCTGGGTCGGGTCCACGGTGCCGGGCAGCGTGCCGATGCCCAGGCCGTTGTCGGTCAGCGCACCGCTGTAGTCGATCAGGCGATACACACCGGTGCCGAAGCCGCCGATGTCGGTGATATTGAGCGTGCCATCCAGCGTGAGGTCGCCGTTGACCTGCAGCACCCCCGTCAGACTCGGGATGCCCAGGAATGCATCGAGCGTGGCGTTGGGCGCCATGCTCAAACTGCCTGTGGTCAGCAATGCACCACTGCTCACCACCAGACGGCCGCCATTGTTGACGGTGACCGCCGCATCGACCACGCCGCTGCCGCTCAAGCTGCCGCCCGCGCCAACGCTCAGGCCACCAGCGCTGGCCAGCGTGCCATCCACATCCAGCGTGCCGCCGAGGACCTGCGTGGTGCCGCCCAGCGCGCTGGTGCCGGTGAGCTGCAATGTGCCGGTGCCCACTTTGTCCAGGTTGCCGGCGCCACTCAAGCTGCCGGCAAACGTACTGCCAACGTTGTTGACGCCCAGCTGCAGCGTGTTGCCGCCGAGGATGTCGACCGCACCCAGCCCGGTCACCGCGCCCAGCGCTGCATTGCTGCCCAACGACAGCCCGGCACCCGCGGCGATATCCACCGCGCTGGTGGTGCCCAGGTTGCCGGTGGCAGCGGTGGCCAGTACACCGGCCTGCACCGCCACCGGACCGCTGAAGCTGTTGGCGCCGGACAAGGTCAAGGTGCCCAGCCCGGTCTTGGTAAGCGCACCCGCACCACTGAGCGTGCCGGTCAGTGCCAGATCCGCGGCACTGGCGATGGTCAGATCCGCACCCAGGTTGACGCTGTTGCCCAGCGCCAGTGCGATCGCATTGCTCAAGGTGGAATTACCCAACACCGACAAGCTGCCGACACCCAGGGCGCTGTTGCTACCCACCGCCAACGTGCCGGCATTCAACACGGTGCCGCCCGCGTAGCTGTTGTTGCCGTCGAGCGTAAGCGTGGTGGTGCCGTTCTTGATCAAACTGCCCACACCGCTAACCGGCCCGGACAAACTCAGGTCGTTGCTGCCGATGAGATTCAGCGCGCCATCCAGGACGACCGCATTGCCCACGGCCACTGCCTGGTTGCTATCGAGGCTGGTGCCCGCTGCTGCGGTCAACGCGCCGGTGCCAAGCGCTTGCGCATCGCCCAGCACCAGCGTGCCGCCACTGAGCGAGGTGCCGCCGGTGTAGCTGTTGGATGCGTCGAGCACCAGGGTGCCGGTGTCGAGTTTCTGCACGCCACCGATGCCGGAGATGTCTACATCGATCGTGGCAGTGGCGCCGGGGTCGACGCGGATTGCGGTGAGGGGGCTGGTCACCGCCAGCGTGCTCGCACCGGCATCGTTCAGCACGTACCCATCGCTCGCAAACTGCAGGCCGCCGATGGTTTGCGTGCCCTGCACGACAACCGTGCCGGCAGTGCCGGAGAACACTGCAAAATCGCCCTGCCAGGTGCTGTTGGCGGAGCCGTCCTGGCCAGTCCAGTTGGTGGCAGTGCCCCATACACCCGAGCCGCCATCGACCGTGCCATTGGCGGTGGTCTGCACGCCGTCCCAAAACTGCACGATGCTGCCCGGTGCCGCGACCACCAGATTGATCTGCTGGCCGATCGCGGTCTGCAATGCCAATTGGCTGATATCGACGCTACCGGGAATGCTGCCGAACAGCACGCCGTTGTTGGTCAGCACACCGGTGTAATCGATCAACCGATACACGCCGGAACCGAAGCCGCCGATGTCGATGACATTGAGTGTGCCGTCCAGGGTGAGATTGCCGTTGACCGCAAGCAGGCGCGTAGTGCTCGGCGCCGCAAGCGACACGTCCATCACCGCGCCCGGTGCCAACGTCAGCCCGCCCATGCTGAGCGACGAACCGCTGCTCAATGCCAGCCGGCCGCCATTGCCGATGGTCACATCGCTACCGATGCTGCCGCTGGGGCCGGTACCGGTGAGCGTGCCGCCAGTTGCCACGTTCAACGCGCTCGTACCCAGGCTGCCCACCACGTCCAGGACGCCGCCGCTCACCTGCGTGGCGCCGCCGATCAGGCTGGTGCCGAGCAGGTTCACGGTGCCCGGGCCGACCTTGTCCAGATTACCGCCACCGCCCAGGCTGCCGGCGAAATTGCCGCTGCCCAGCTGCAAGGTGGCGCCGGCATCGGTATCGACGTTCCCCGCACCGGTGAGTGCATTGATCAGGCCACCGTTGGTCAGGTTCAACACCGCACCGGCTGCCACATCCACGTTACTGGCGTTGCCAAGCGATGCAGCCGTGCTGGCCACCACGGTGCCGGCCTGGATCGCCAGCGGGCCGGTATAGGTATTGCTGCCGCTCAGCGTCAAGGTGCCGAGGCCGGTCTTGGTCAATGCGCCCGCGCCGCTGATGGTGCCGCTGGCCAGCATGTCCGCCGTGTTGTCGACGGTGAGCGCTGCACCCAGATCGATGCCATTGCTCAACGCCACCGCGATGGCGTTGCTCAGCACCGAATCGCCAGTGACCGACAAGCTGCCGGTGCCGAGTGCGTTATCGGCCCCCACCGCAATCGTGCCGGCGTTGAGCGTGGTGCCGCCGCTGTAGGTGTTGCTGCCATTGAGCGACACGGTGGTGGTGCCGTTCTTGACCAAACTCCCGGTGCCGCTGATGGTGCCGTTCAAGCCCAGGTCGTTGCTGCCGATCAGCGAAAGCTGGCTGTTCAATTGCACGCTATTGCCGACAGCCAGCGCAGTGTTTGCATCCAGTTCGCTGACGCCACTGACCACCAGGCCGCCCACGCCCAAGGCTGCAGCGTTGCCAAGCACCAGGCGGCCGGCATCCAGCGTGACACCGCCACTGAAGGTGTTGGCGTTGCCCAAGGTCAATGTTGTCGTGCCTTGTTTAGCGAGACTACCGGCGCCGCTGATCACGCCGTCCAGCGTGATGTCCTGCGTGCCGGGCAGCGTCAATGCGCCGTTCAAGGCAAGTGCATTGGCCAGCGTCACCGCCGTGGTGGCATCGAGCGTTGTGCCGCCCGCAGCGGTGAGCGTGCCGGCACCCAAGGCGGTGTTGCTGCCAACCACCAACCCGCCGGATTGCAGCTGCAACCCGCCACTCCAGGTGTTGTTGCCGGTGAGCGTGAGCGTCTGCGTGCCGCTTTTGATCAGGCTTCCCGCACCATCGATCACACCAGTGAGCGTGAGCGCCTGGCCATCGATGCCGAGCGCGCCATTCACCGTGACGGCATTTTGCAAGGTCGCGGCGATAGCGGCGCTGAGCAGCGTGCCATCGGCCGCGATGAGCGCGCCGCTCCCGAGCGCCGTGTCACTGCCGACGATCAGCGAACCGGCATTCAACAGCGTGCCGCCGGCATAACCATTGTTGCCGGTCAGCGTCAACGCGCCAGTGCCCTGTTTGATCAGGCTGCCCGCACCGCTCACCGTGCCGGTCAAGTCGAGCGCGTTGTTGCCGGTCAGCGACAGCGCACCGTTCAACACGACGTCATTGCCCACTGTCGCTGCAGTGGTCGCCTGCAATTGCGTGCCGTTGGCAGCGGTCAACACGCCGCTTCCCAATGCCGCCCCGCTGTCGATCAGCAAGGCGCCTGCATTGAGATCCACGCCACCGGCAAAGGTGTTGGCGCCGGTCAGCGTCAGCGACGCACCGCCGTTCTTCACCAGACCGCCGGCACCGCTGACGACGCCATTGAGCGCCAGGTCCTGGCTACCGCCAAGCTGCAGATCGGCATTCAGCACGACGTTGTTGGCGAGCACGCGTGCAGCGGTGCTATCGAGCAGGCCGCCGGCAACGGTGAGGCTGCCTGTGCCCAGTGCGGCATCGCTGCCGAGCACCAGGCTGCCCGCAGTCAGCAGCGTGCCGCCGGTGTAGGTGTTGTTTCCCGCCAGGATCAGGCTGGCGGGGCCGAGTTTGTCCAGGCTTCCGACACCGCTGATGCCGCCATTGAGCGTCAGCGCGTTGCTGCCGCCGATGCTGACCAAACCCGTCAGCGCGATGGCGTTGGCAAGCGTGCTTATCGCGACGTTATCCAGCGTGGTGCCGGCTGCTGCGGTCAATGCGCCCACACCCAACGCTGTGTCGCTGCCGACGACAAGTCTGCCCGCGCTCAGCGATGTGCCACCGGTGTAGAGATTGTTGCCAGTGAGGGTGAGATCGCCACTCCCGGATTTGACCAGGCTGCCGGCACCGCTGATGCCGCCACCCAACGTCAGCGCCTGCGTGCCATTGAGCGTCAATGCACTGGTGTTCAATGCGATTGCATTGGTCAACGTGGTGGGCGTGGTGCCCTGCAGATTGGCGTTGCCGGTCAAGCTCAGCGCACCGGTGCCGAGCGCACCGTTATTGGTCACCTGCAAAGTGCCGCCGGCGAGCGTGGTGCCACCGCTATAGGTGTTCAAACCGCCCAAGGTGAGCGTGCCGGTGCCGAGCTTGCTCAACGCACCGGTGCCGCTGATCGCACCACTCAAATTCAGCGCGGTGCCATTGCTGGCCACGCCCAGCGTGCCGGTGAGCGCAAGCGCATTGCCCAACGTCGCTGCAGTGCTTGCATCAAGCACACCGCCGCTGGCGGTCAAGGTTCCCGTGCCCAGCGCAGCATTGGAGCCGACCACCAGGCGCCCGGTGCTTAGCGTGGTGCCACCGGTATAGCCGTTGATATTGGTCAGCGTGAGATCGCCGGCACCGCTCTTGATCAGGCTACCGCTGCCGTTGATGGCGCCGCCAAGGGTCAGCGCCTGCGCGCCGGTCCAGGTCAATGGCCCGGAAAGATTGACCGCATTGGTTACCGCCAACGGTGCGCTGGTGCTGAGACTGGAGGCGCCGGTGACATTCAACGCGCCGGTGCCCAGTGCGGACGCAGTCCCCAATTGCAGGGTGCCCGCTGCCAGCGTTGTGCCGCCGCTATAGGTGTTGGCGCCGTTGAGCGCCAGCGTGCCGGTGCCGGTCTTGTTGAGACCGCCGGTGCCGGCAAGCGCACCGGTCAAGGTGAGTGCATTGCCGCTGGCACCCAGGCCAAGCGTGGTGTTGAGCGCAAACGCATTGCTCAAGGTCAATGGTGCAGTGGTGTCCAGCAGCCCGCCTGCTGCAGTGACGGTGCCGGTGCCAAGCGCGCCGGAGGTTTCCAGCACCGTGCTGCCCGCGCTCAGCGTGGTGCCGCCGGAATAGGTGTTGGCGCCGCCAAGCGTGAGCGTGCCGGAGCCGGTCTTGTTGAGTGCACCGGCTCCGCTGACCACACCGCCGAGCCGCACGGCATTGGTCCCGCCAATGCCCAGGTTGCTGTTCAATACAAAGGCGTTGGCCAGGTTGAGTGCGGCACCGGCCAGCAGGCTGCCGCCGGACGCTGTGACGGTGCCTGTTCCCAAGGCAGCGCTATTGCCCGCGGTCAGCGCGCCGCCGCTCAGGTTGACGCCACCGCTGAAGGTATTGGCGCCGGTCAGATTCAATCCGCCGGTACCGGCCTTGGTCAACGCCCCCGTGCCTGTCAGCGTGCTGCCGATGGTCAGCGCATTGGTGCCCTGCACCGTCAAACCGCCCGCCGCGATCGCAATACCGCCGGCCGGTGCCAGCGTCAGGCCGGCAGCGGTGGCTTCGAGCGTGCCGCCGTTGGCGGTGATCGCCGTGCCCAACTGCGCGGGTATCGCAAATTGCAGGACACCGCCATTGAGTGCGCTGCTGCCAAAGTTGCTTGCGCCGCCCAGCGTCCAGGTCCCGCTGTTGACGCGCAGACTGCCGAAATTGATGTACTGATCGGTGCTTGCCGCGCCGACACCGGTAATGCCGCTACCGGTTCCTGTCGCGGAATTCTGCAGGATCAGCGTATTGGTTCCGCCCGCGCCGCCATCAACCACACCGGTGCGTGCAAAGCTCAGCAAACCGCCTGGACCAAGCAATTCCAGTCCGAGTCCGCCAGCACTGTTGATGCTTCCGCCCGTCACTGCGGTGAAGGTATTGGTGCTGTTGGCACCCATCGACACGCTGCCGTTGATGGTGCCGGAATTGACGAAGCTGTTGCCGGTGGCCGAGCTCTGAAAGCCGACGCGTCCATCGATGGTGCCGGTATTGACCGCATTGACGGTGCCGCCGCCACTGACCGCGATCACCGGCGTGTCGGCACCCAGCACCGAGAGATTGAGCAACGTCCGGCTGCTGATCAAGCCGGCATTGTTGATCTGCACGACGCCATTGCTGGCGGAGGTCAGACCCAACGCCATTCCATCGAGATTGAGCAGATTGGCGCCCAGCAACCCGCCGGTCCCGTAGATGGTGCCGCCGGACAGATTGTTGGCAATCACCGATGTCGAACCTGCGTTGCCCATGGTGACGCCGGTACTCAACACCGACAGCAGACCCAGCACGGACGGGTCGATGGTGCCGCTGTTGTTGAGCGTTGCATTGGTGCCACCGAGCGCGATGGCGGTACCGCCCAGCAAGCCAGCCGTCATCTGCGTGCCCGCCGCAACGTTGACGGTCAGATTATTCGCGTTACTCGAAAAAGCATTGCTGAGGATCGGCAGACCGGTGCAGGTGACGGTTGCGCCGGCAGTCGGCAATGCGGGTGTGCACGCACCCCAGGCCAATGCGGGAGCGGCGGCCCCCACCGCCAGAACCACCAGGCTGGGCAATGCACGGCGCGTCGCTCCGGGCTTACGTCGACGCCGCACCAGTTCATGCGTCACGACCCAATTGCCAATGGCTGCGTTCCAGACCAGCGCAAATGCACGATTCATTTTGATTCCCCTGATTGCCGCGCGATAGATCAGCGCGCACACATGCGCGCCTTCAAAAGACGGAAGTGGATTAAAGATTCGGTGGATTTAAAGCGTGACTCGCTTCAACCCGCTCGCTCAAGCATGAGAGTGGTTAATACCAATCCCTGGTAAACACGTTGCCAAATTAATAGGCGAATCGCCTCAATTGAACTGTGCGGAGTATCACTAACCACGCACCCGCGCGTTACACGGACATAAACTGTCGACGTGTTTACTTGTGCCCGCTTCAAACGCTTGAACGGCCGCCTTTAATGCAGTCATAGCCTTGCCAGACGGGCGAAACAGCTGAAATCAAGACGTATTTCACGGTGATCCATGCCAATGCATTGGTTGAGTCCGAATCACCTAATCAGCCAATACGCATTACACTGCGTGACAGCGGGCCGAACCTTATGAATAGAAGAGACCGCGAATATGTCGTGTTGCGAAAGAACGGAATCACTGCCAAATGGTCTGCCTGAGTCCGGTTGGATCGATATAACCAATCCACTCTCGACGCCGGTCGGTGGAATGCGGTATTTGTAGAGGCCAGCCCAAAGTGAGACGAGCAGCCTTTATCGATTATTTGTTGTGCCTGCTTACGGGAGTGCGCGCTATTGCGCGCAGGATTCGTGCGTGATGGCGGCATCACGCCCCCGGCTCATCACCCATTGGTGACCTCGAATTGTTTCTAGTGGCCCTGCAGTGTGTGATCTTCAACACGGAACCTGACGACATGACGCTTGCTTCGGCAGACAAAACACAGGAACGCCACTTCGATTGGTCTGGGGTGCCAATCGATCTCGGCGGGATGGAGCCGCTCGAACAGATCGCTCGCCTGCTGTGCCACGCGCTGGTCGCACCAGCGGCGGCGTTGACCATTACCGAAGCCGGCCGCATGCGGGTGCTCGCGGCGCGCGGCATCAGCACCACCCAGGTCGAACAAGCCATCGCGCTGTGTCAACGCGCACCGGCCGCTGCCAATGGTGTGACGGAGTTGATCGAAGGCGCCGCACTCGCGCCGATTCAATTGGGCGATGCGGCGTTTCCCGGACTGCCAGCACGCTTTATTGCCTGCGTGCCGGTCGGTGCGCCGCAGGCCGGCATCACCGGCACGTTATGCGTGATCGACACGCGCGAGCGCCGCCTCGCCAGCCAGGAACATCAGCAGCTGCTGATGTTTGCCAATGTGACGGCAGCGCAGCTGGAGCTGCAATTCGGCGCGGGCCGGCGTGAGCCGCACAGCGGCCTGCTCAACGCGCGGCAGCTGCAATCGGATCTGGATGCCCTGGCCTTTGGCAGCCACAGCGTGCCGACCATTGCAGCTTTTATCGAGGTCTACGACACGCAGGCGGCCAACGAGGCGCGCCAGGCCCTGGGCATGCAGCCGCTGGAAGAGCTGATCCGTCACGCCAGCTACGTGCTGACCCGCGCCCTGCGCGGCAAGGCCACCGTCTATCACGTTGCGTCGATGCGTTTTGCGTTTTTTCTGCTCAACTCGGCGCCCGACGAGATGGAAGACCTGCTGCTGGATTTGCGCGACATGCTGCAAAAGCCGTTCGATGCCGCCGGGGTGCCGATGTCGCTGACCTTCCATGCCGGCGTGGTGCGCTTTGCACCGCAACAACCAGATACCAACGATGTGATGCGCAAGGGGCTGGTGTCGCTGGGCGATGCCATCGGCAACAATGCCGTGGTGTGCTGGTATAGCGCCTCGCAGGACGATGCCATCCAGCGTTCGTATCGGTTGGCGCTGGATGCGGAAAAGGCGCTGCAAGCCGGCGATTTCCGGTTGGTGTTCCAGCCGCGTATCGATCTGGAAGATCTGTCGGTCGTCGGGTTCGAGGCACTGCTGCGCTGGCAGCATGCCAGCCTGGGGCCGATCGGTCCGGACGAGTTCATTCCGTTGTTCGAAAAGACCGCACTGATGTGCACGGTCACCAACTGGGTGATCGAAAGCGCATTGCTGCAGTTGGCGCAATGGCGAGCGCAAGGCCTGGATTTTTCCATCTCGATCAATCTGTCGTCGCGCGATTTCGGCAACATCAATCTGGCCGCCGACGTGATCAATCGCTGCAAGGACCTGGCCATTCCGACCACGCGGGTCGAGCTGGAAATCACCGAAGGCCGCTGGTTGCGCAGCAACGTGGAAGCCGTCCCGCGCCTGCGCGCCCTGCGCAATGCCGGCGTCAGCGTGGCCATCGACGACTTCGGTACCGGCTACAGCAATTTCGGGTATCTCACCGAGTTGCCGGTCAACGTGCTCAAGCTGGACCGCTCGCTGGTCACCGGCATTGCCAACAAGGCCGGCATGCAGATGCGCGCAGAAGCAGTGGTGCGACTGGCCAGCGCGCTGGGCTATCGCACCGTTGCCGAAGGCATCGAACACGCGGACGAGATTGCGTTGCTGCGCAGCTGGGGCTGC
The DNA here is from genome assembly GCF_979258225.1 of Xanthomonas sp. AC360. NCBI lineage: Bacteria > Pseudomonadati > Pseudomonadota > Gammaproteobacteria > Lysobacterales > Lysobacteraceae > Xanthomonas > Xanthomonas sp. AC360. The sequence goes on along the minus strand of NZ_OZ409846.1, from coordinate 3,933,528 downwards.
GATGAGGCGCAGGGATATCTGTTATCCAGGCCGATGGAGGCGCAACTGGTGGCGGCCTATGTGCAGGACGCCAGGGTGCAGCGACGCCTGCCTTGAGCAAAAGCCGCGTGATTGCGCTGGATTACATGCCGGTCGGCGCCGCTCGCTCGTCTGCAGCACGCAGGCAGCTAAGGCGCGTCGCGAGCCCGCGCTCAGGCTGCTGCCTGGGTGTTTTCACCTTTACGAGAGTGCGTAATCCAGTGCCGCACAAATCGCCGCGACCTGTGCGGCGTTGCACTGCTGCGGCGTGGCGCGGGGGCTGTCCGGGTACACCTCGGTGGTGGTGCGATAGCGCGCAGCGGTGACGCCGGCACACAGGCCCAGGCGTCGCACCGGGTAGTTGATCACCCCATGACCCGTAACCGGCGCACCGATGATCTGCCCCTGCGCATCGGCTGGCGCGATATGCGTGACCTGCTCCACTGCCGCGATCACCGCCTGCTGAAATGCGGGCTGCGGGTCTTCGCTATCGCCCACCAGGTAGAACCCGTCCGGAATGCTGCCAGGCACGAACGGTACGCCATCGCGTGCCGCCAGCGCGGGACGGAACTCGCTCTCATCGCTGTCGGTGGTTTCGTGCAGGTCGATATGCACCAGCATCGTGCCAGCGGTTGCGGCGACCAGTTGCATCAAACCCGCCGACTCTGCAGCCGGACTGTTGTCGCGGAATGAGCGATTCGGGTCGACCGCGTCGGCGTTCCAGCGCTGGATGCGCTCATAGCCCCAGGGATTGACGCATGGCGCCACCAGCAGATTGATCCTGCCCACATACTCTGCGGCGCGTTGCTGCAGAAATAGCAGCGCGCCTTGCACGCCACTGGTCTCGTAGCCGTGCACGCCACCGGTGACGAGTGCGCACGGCAGCGTGTTGTCCCACGCGGCACTGCGCAAGGCCAGCAGCGGGTACTGCATGGAATCCGCCACGATGCTGCCGTAGTGCACGCGTTGGTAGCGCTCATCCAGTGCATCGATGACCTGCACCACCTCGGCGGCGTAACTGCGTTGCACCACTTGTTGCGCGCGCCATGCGCTGCGTTCGCCATCGCCCCACGCCTGGCCAGGAGTACCGATCGGATAATCGAGATGCGTTGTCATGATCGAGCCGGGTTGCCAAAGAGCGTCCAAGGGTAAGCGCTCGCCGCGCAGAAAGAAAAAGCCCGCATTCTCAAGATGCCTAGAGCATCAGCGCTGGCGGCCACTGTGTGGCACTCCCGTGTGGGATGGCATCGCGAACCAAGCACTCTTCGATCAGCGCGGGCAGAAGTGCAAGCAGCCAGTCGGCCATCGCCTGTTCCTGTTCCTCGTCCTGCGGCAGAGTCTGCCAGCAGACACGTTGTGCCTGGACATCGCGTATGGTCTTGGCTGCACTGGGTAACGCGGTGGACGCGGCGATCTCCAGGTTCTTGAGCAGCTAGCTGGCCAGTGCGTCCTCGACGACCTCATCGAAGGTCGTCACACCCCATGGCTGGGTTGAACGCAGCGATCTTGCCCATGGCGTCCTTCGCCGACGATGGCGAGCCGCTAAGCGTTCGATGCACGATTCCACCAGGCATTGCCGACTCCGCGTTTGCTCAAGATGCTGCTCGACGCGCGCCTTGAGTTGCCGCTCTTGCTCAATGCACCCGGCCTCGACCTTGCGCAGCGGTCCGGCCTGCCGCTTCGTTGCGCACGCGTCGCGCAACCCGTGCATAGCGCTATCGCATCTGCGCTCTGGACCAGGCATCGCACGCATGCGGGCGCGTTGTCGGTCTTGTGATTCGCTGCCAAGACCGTTCTGCGCACTCGCCTCATCACGTTGCAGATTCTGCAAGGTCTGCAAATTCTGCCGACGCTAGACTGCTTGATCACCAAAGGCGGAAAATTTGCACTGCAATCGATGGCGAGCACGTGCAGGTCTGCAAAAATTTCCTGGGCACTTGTAATGCGTTTTGCATCAATCAGTTATGGACTTGGGAGCGCGGGCATTGCGGCGATGGCGTGTACCGATGTCATCTGCGTGCAATCGATTGTTTGTCGGCGCGCGCGCTTCGTGGGCTTGCGCCCTAAAAAAGCAGGCCCTGCGCCGTGCCGGCGCAGGGCCTGCATCCCCTGAATCAATGACGGCATGCTATTGCATGCCCAACCGTTGACTAAGCGGATTCTTCCTGCGGCTTGGCCTGCTTGGATCGCCCGCCCTTGCTGCCGATACGCGACATATGATCGCGATCGCGGCTCACGGCCTGGCCACCCTTACGACCGGCTTCGCGTGCCTCGTCGCTGGTGAATTCGTGCGCATTACCGCTGGCGTGTGCAGCCTTGCCACCGCTGCTGGCCAGCACGCGACGCTTCTCCGGGTCCAATGCGGCAAAGCCACGCCGGCTACGAGTACTGTTCTGTCCGTCTTCCACTGTGCCTCCTCTCGATGCATCGGGTACGTCATTCGGTGAGGGGCTTAACGCAACATTCGTGCCAACCCAAAACACAGGCCAAATGGGGGCAGACGAGCACATGCAGGAAAAAACGGCTGCGCTCGCTGCGCAAATCTTGCACACCTCACGCGCCTGGAGCCGCCGCATCACGCTGCAGGATGGGTAGCGCTACCAAAAATGACGAAACAGATGTCGCCAACGACAGGTCATGGCGACAGCGCGCACCCGCGTACCGACGGAGGAGCGTCCACGACGGCAGCCACGATTCGGATCAGCGTGGTCTGCGCTGCATCCTGCCGTGTCGGATGGTCGGTTCACCCCGCACTGCAGGGGCTGACAGAAACGAGCCGTCGTCAGTTGCGCTCAGCAGGCACGCAGGATCAGCTTGAGTGCGTAGTGCCGGCTCTAAACGCCACTGACAAAACGATTGTGCCGCCGCCAGGCGGGCACGGCCGGTGCGAGGAATCGGCATGTATCACGCGCACCTTCCGGTTCTGAGCACGCCGTCCACACCTACCTGACGACTGCTCGCTGAGGTTTTCAGCCGCTCCAAACCCCCGCAGCGCGTCCGGTGGCCGCTGAGTGTTTTGCCTGCAAGCTGGGTGACCGATCAGCGGTCAGCGATAAGCGCTCAAAACCACACACACCCAGCATCGGCGGATCAGGCTGCTCCAGCAAAATCGCTCGCGTCGTCCTGCGATTCGAACGTGCGCACGCTAGACAGCACACGCATCAGGCAGTGCGCCACGACGCGCAGCGTAGCGCTTACCCCACTGCATGTTGCAGCACCGCACCAAAGCGATCGTCGCAGGCCACCGACGCTTCGGACAATGCATCGCCCACCAGCAGCAGGGTCGGCAGACCGGGCAACAGCGCTGCCGCGGCACTGCCCAACTCGCCCAGTGTGGTCAGCCTGCGCTGTTGCTCCGGCCGCGTGGCCGCCTGCACGATGGCGGCCGGCGTGCTGGCCGGCAGATGCGCCAGCAACGCCGTCGCCAGCGCGTCTGCACGGCGCAACCCCATGTAGATGCCGAGCGTTGTGCCGCTGGCTGCCAGCGCGCCCCAGTTCGGCTCACCATGGTCATGCGTATGCGCGGTAACAAACGTGATGCCGTGGCAATGGCTGCGATGTGTCAATGACACTTCCAGCGACGCTGCGGCGGCAAACGCGGCGCTGACGCCATTGATCACCTGCACGCCCACGCCGGCGCGTCGCAGAAAACCGATTTCTTCGCCCGCACGGCCGAACAACAACGCATCGCCGCCTTTGACGCGCACGACGCGCAAGCCCTGCAACGCATAACGCCGCATCAGCCGGCAGATGAACTCCTGCGGCGTGGAGCGGCAACCACCGCGCTTGCCCACGCGGATCACGCGCGCCTGCGGTGCCAGCGTGACGATGTCGGGGTTGGCCAGGTCGTCGAGCAACAGCACCTGCGCCACTGCCAGCGCCTTGACCGCCTTGATGGTGAGCAGCTCCAGATCGCCGGGACCGGCCGACAACAACACCACATCACGCGCGCAGGAAGGTGTGACTGACATGAGAGATCTCGCAGTGTGTGGAGGGATGAGGTGCATCAGGCCAGCCGCGTTTGGCGGCACAGCCGGGTCAGTTGCGGAACGCAGGAACCGCAGACGGTGCCGCAGCCGAGGCGTTGCTTGAGCTGCGCCACGTCGGCGCCATCGTCGATGGCCGCATGAATCGCGGCGGCCGACACCTGCATGCAGGTGCACACGATCGGGTCACTGGGCGCGGAAGGCGTCGGTGCGAACACGGCCAGCCGTGCACCCCGCCAGGGCTTGCCGGCCAAGGCGACCGTCAGCAGCGACTGATTGGCATCGCTGGGGTATGCGGCAGTCAGCAGCAGGCCATCGATATGGCTCTGCCCGTCCTGTGTACGCCAGCCAACGCGGCGCATCAATCCGCGGCGCAGATCGCGGTATTCCAGAACGTCGGCGCCGGCCGGCAACTGCAGCGCAGCCACCAGACGATCGATCCAGGCAGGATCGGGCGCGCGCTCGCAGGCCGCATGCAGCACCGCCCACTGCCCACCGGCATCGGCCAATGGCTCGGCATGCAGACGCAAGCTCGCGTAGCCGCACTCGCGCAGCAGTGGTTGCAGTGCCTGCTGCAATGCCAACGCATCACCGCGGCGTGCCGCCAGCAGATGCCAGCCGAACGCCGCCTTCTCCACGCGTACTGCCGCGTGTTTGAGCTCCGGCTGGTGCGAGCGCGCATCCACCGCCGACGTGCTGACCTCGTTGATGCCGCCGCTGGACAGCGTCTGCCCGCTCCAGTGCATTGCGGCGAAGACGGTTCCGGAGCGCAGTTCGTCCGACAACTCCAGCGGCAGCACCAGCGCACCGCGCTTGCTGGCCACCTGTACCAATTCGCCAGCCACCAGCCCGCGGCGTACGGCATCGTCCGGGTGCATGCGCAAGGACGGTTCCGGGCTGTGCGCATAGGCCGCGGCTACGCGCCCGGTGCGCGACATGCCATGCCATTGGTCGCGCAGGCGACCGGTGAGCAGGCGCATCGGAAAGCGTGCCGAGGTGGCTTCTGCCACCTTGCGATACGGCGTTGCATGAAACCGCGCACGGCCGTCGGCAGTGGCGAACACTCCATCGGTGTAACGCCGTGCCTGCCCTTGCGTCGCCCCTGCAGGAAACGGCCATTGCTGCGGCCCGTTGTCCAGCACTGCGTAATCCAGGCCACCGATATCCAGGTCGCGCCCTACCGTCAGCGCACGATGCTCGTCGAAGACCTGTGCGGTGCTGTCGAATGCAAACAGGCCGGCGCCTGTGGCGGGCGCCAGCAGCGCCTCCAGTCGACGCGCAACTTCGTTGGCAATCCACCAATCGGCACGCGCCTGCCCCGGCGCTTCCACTGCCTTACGCACGCGGGTGATGCGGCGTTCGGAGTTGGTCACCGTGCCGTCCTTCTCGCCCCAGCTGGCCGCCGGCAGCAAGACGTCGGCATAAGGCACGGTGTCGGTGCCGGAGAAGGCATCCTGCACGATCACCAGTTCGGCCTGTTCCAGCGCGGCGCGAATGCCGGCCACTTCCGGCATCGAATGCACGGGGTTGGTACAGACGATCCACACCGCCTTCAAGGTGCCTGCGCGCAGCCGCTCGAACAACTCCACCGCCGGCGTGCCGGGGGTCGGCGAGATACGCCCCGCCGGCACGCCCCAGAGCCGCTCCACTTCGGCACGATGCTCCGCGTTGCCGATCTCGCGGTGCGCCGCCAGCATCGTCGCCATGCCGCCTACTTCGCGCCCGCCCATCGCATTGGGCTGGCCGGTCAGCGAAAACGGCCCCGCGCCCGGCTTGCCGATCTGACCGGTGGCCAGATGCAGATTGATCAACGCAAGATTCTTGTCGGTGCCGTGCGCCGACTGATTCAAGCCCATGCAATACAGCGACAGCGCCGCCGGGCTGCGCCCGAACCACTCGGCCGCCTGCACCAGGTCCTCGTGCGAGATTCCGCAGATCTCGGCGCTCATGCGCGGGGTGTACTCGCGCAACATCCGCTTGAGGTCATCAAACTCCTGCGTGCTCGCCGCAACGAAACGCGCATCCACCAGACCCTCCCAGATCAGGTGATGCAGCATGCCGTTGAACAAGGCGACGTCGGTGCCGGGTTCGATTGCAAGGTGCAGGTCGGCCATGGCCGCGGTATCGGTACGCCGCGGATCGATCACGATCCAGCGAATGTCCGGGTTGCGTGCGCGTGCGTCTTCAAGCCGGCGAAACAGCACCGGATGCGCATACGCCATGTTGCTGCCGGCAAACAGCACGGTGTGCGCCAGCTCCAGATCTTCATAGCAGGTGGGCGGGCCATCGGCACCGAGCGCAAGCTTGTACCCAGTGACCGCGCTGGACATGCACAGGCGCGAATTGGTATCGATGTTGTTGGTGCCGAGCAGGCCCTTTGCCAGCTTGTTGAAGACATAGTAGTCCTCGGTAAGCAGCTGCCCGGACAGATAGAACGCCACCGAATCCGGGCCATGTTCCTTGACGATGGCGGCCAGCTTGCTGCTGACATGCTGCAGGGCCTGATCCCAGCTCACCGGCGCACGCGGTGCCTGCCGATGCCGGCGCAACTCCGGCGCAAGCACACGCCCCTGCGTGCTTGCAACGGTCTGCGGCAACGCCAGACCCTTGCTGCACAGACGGCCGTGATTGGCCGGATGCAGCGGGTCGCCTTCGATGCCCACGATGCGCTCGCCATCGGCGTCGTGCTCGCTGTGGATCAGCACGCCGCAACCTACACCGCAGTAGCAACAGGTCGAACGCGTGATGCGATGCATCGGCGCTGCCATGTGCGACTGCGCTGCCGTGGCAGGCGACGCGGCCTGCAGGCCTTCGCTCATGTCGCCGGCTCGGTCACGGCATCCGGTTGCGACACCGGCTGCAACACGATCCACACTGCTTCGGCTTCCACCTTGATCGGGTAGCGCGGCGCGCAGCCCACGTCCGGTGCGTAGGCCTGCCCGCTCTGCAAGCCGATCGCCCAGCCATGCAACGGGCAGGTCACGGTGTCGCCGGCCACGATTCCTTGCGACAACGGCCCGCCCTTGTGCGGGCAACGATCGCGCAGCGCAAACACCTGGTCGCCGGCAGTGCGGAAGATGGCGATCGGCGGTAACCCATCGACTTCCAGCACGCGCGCACCCAGCGCCGGCAGGTCCTGCAATGCGCACACGCGCACCCATGCGTCGTTGTGCATGCTCATTCCTCCACCGTTGCGGCTGGCGCGGCGATGCGCAGCGGTTGGTATTCCTGGCGCCGCTCGCCGGCGATGCGCGCCTTCCAGGGGTCGACCAGGCCTTCCAGTGAATACAACAGCCGCTCGTACAGCGCACGCCGGTTGGCGGCGTCGTCGACCACCTGCGCACGGATGTAATCCAGCCCCACGCGTGCGATGTAGTGCACGGTGCGATCCAGGTAATAGGCCTGTTCGCGATACAGCTGCAAAAACGCACCGGTGTATTCGCGTACTTCCTCGGCCGTGGTCACCTTGACCAGAAAGCGCGCAACCTCGGTCTTGATGCCGCCATTGCCGCCAACATGCAGCTCCCAGCCCGAGTCCACAGCGATAATGCCCACATCCTTGATGCCGGATTCGGCGCAATTACGCGGGCAACCGGACACCGCCAGCTTCACCTTGTGCGGGCTCCACATGTTGGCCAGCATGGTTTCCAGATCGATGCCCATCTGCGTGCTGTTCTGGGTGCCGAAGCGGCAAAACTCGCTGCCCACGCAGGTCTTTACGGTGCGGATCGACTTGCCGTAGGCATGGCCGGACGGCATGCCCAGATCGCGCCACACATCCACCAGATCTTCTTTCTTGACGCCAAGCAGATCGATGCGCTGGCCGCCGGTCACCTTGACCATCGGCACCGCGTACTTGTCGGCGACATCGGCAATGCGGCGCAACTCGCTGGCGTTGGTCACCCCGCCTTTCATCTGCGGAATCACCGAGAATGTGCCGTCTTTCTGGATGTTGGCGTGTGCGCGCTCGTTGATGAAACGCGATTGCGGGTCGTCGATGGCTTCATGCGGCCAGGTCGAGAGCATGTAGTAGTTGATCGCCGGCCGGCAGGTGGCGCAGCCATTGGGCGTGCGCCACTCCATGAAGGCATAGGCCTGTGCGTGGGTCAGAAGCTTGTGTTCGCGAATGGCGCGGCGCACTTCGCCATGACTCAAGTCGGTACACGCGCAAACCGCCTTGGTTTTCGGAGTTTCCTGGAAGTTGGAGCCCAGGCAGTTCATCAGGATCTGTTCGACCAAGCCGGTGCACGAACCGCAGGAACTGGCCGCCTTGGTGTGCTTTTTCACCTCGTCCACAGTGAACAGGCCTTGCTCGCTGATCGCTTTGACAATCGTCCCCTTGCACACGCCGTTGCAACCGCAGACCTCGTCGCTGTCGGACATGGCGCTGGCGCGGTCCTGGCCGCCGGTGCCCGAGTCGCCCAACGCGCTCTCGCCGAAGATCAGTTGGTCGCGTTGCGCCTGGATCGGCGTGCCGTCCTTGAGCAACTTGAAGTACCAGCCGCCATCACTGGTGTCGCCATACAGGCACGCACCCACCAGCACGTCGTCGCGGATCACCAGCTTTTTATAGACGCCGCCGGCCGGGTCGGACAGCACGATTTCTTCGCAGCCATCGCCGCCCATGAAGTCGCCGGCCGAAAACAAGTCGATGCCGGTGACCTTGAGCTTGGTCGATGCCACCGAGCCGCGATAGATACCGATACCGAACTGCGCCAGATGGTTGGCGCAGACCTTGGCCTGCTCGAACAATGGCGCGACCAGACCGTACGCAATGCCACGATGGTTGGCGCACTCGCCCACCGCATACACGCGCGGGTCGAAACTCTGCAGGCTGTCGTTGACCACAATGCCGCGTGAGCAATGGATGCCGGCTTCTTCGGCCAGCCGCGTGTTCGGGCGGATACCGGCGGCCATCACCACCAGATCGGCGGGGATCTCGCTGCCATCGGCAAACTTCACCCCGATCACTTCGCCCTGTGCATTGCCCAGCAGCGCGCTGGTGGCGGTATTGAGGCGGAACTCCAGCCCGCGTGCGCGCAGCGCCTGTTGCAACAGGTTGCCGGCCACCGGGTCGAGCTGGCGCTCCAGCAACCAGCCAGCCAGGTGCACCACGGTCACATCCATGCCACGTACTTTCAACCCGTTGGCCGCTTCCAGACCGAGCAGGCCGCCACCGATCACTACCGCATGCTGTCTGCTGCGCGCGGTGTCGATCATGGTGCGGGTGTCCTGGATATCGCGATACCCGATCACGCCTTTCAACGTATTGCCGGGAATCGGCAGCACGAACGGCACCGAGCCGGTGGCGATCAACAACCTGTCGTACTCGGCTTCGGTGCCATCGGCGGCGATAACGCGGCGGCGCACGCGATCGATGCGCGTCACTTCCTTGTTCAAGTGCAGATGGATGCCGTTGTCGCGGTACCACTGCAGCGGGTTCAACACGATGTCGTCGAACTCCTGCTCGCCGGCCAACACGGGCGAGAGCAGGATGCGGTTGTAGTTGGGATGCGGCTCGGCCCCGAACACGGTGATGTGATACATGCCCGGCATCAGCTTGAGCAGTTCTTCTACGGTGCGGATGCCGGCCATGCCGTTGCCGATGACGACGAGTCTGGGTTGCTTCATTGCCTGGATTCCTGTCGACATGTCAGACGCGCGCCGCGCCGGCGGTGGACCACTCGCTGCGCCACTGGGTCTTGACCCCGGCCAGCAGCGCCCAGCCACCCAACGCGAAGGCAGCGAACAGCCACATGCCCAATGCATAACTGCCGGTGTGTTGCTTGAGCACGCCCAGGCTCGCGGCCAGCGCAAACCCGCCGATGCCGCCGGCCATGCCGATCAAGCCGGTCATCACCCCGATGTCCTGGCCAAATCGCTGCGGCACAAGCTGAAAAACAGCGCCATTGCCAGCGCCAAGGCACAGCAAGGTCAGTACGAACAACGCCAGCGTGAGCGTGGCCCCACCCGCACCGAATCCGGCAATGCCCACCAGCACGGCCACCAGCAGATACACCGTCAGCAAGGCACGTGTGCCGCCGACGCGATCGGCAATGACGCCACCGAGCGGCCGCATCACCGAACCGGCTAGCACGCAGGCCGCAGTCGCCCACCCGGCAGTGCGCGCATCGAAGCCGAATTGGTCGTGGAAGTAGCCCGGCAACGCGCTCGCAAAGCCGGAAAACCCGCCAAAGGTGATCGCGTAGAAAAACATGAAGCGCCATGCATCGCGGTTGCCCACCAGCACGCGGCCGTAGTCGGCCCATTGCTTGCGTGCGACCGGTGTGGGCGCTTCCTTGGCAATCGACGCAAACACGATCAGCGTCAGCACCAAGGGGATGCACGCCAGTCCAAACACGTTTTGATAGCCGAATGCGGCGGCCAGCATCGGCGCGAACAACGCGGCCAGCACCGTGCCGGAATTGCCGGCACCGGCAATTCCCATCGCAGTGCCCTGATGCTCGGGCGGATACCAGCGCGATGCCAACGGCAATGCCACTGCAAACGAGGCGCCAGCAATGCCGAGCAGCACACCCAGTATCAACACCTGCCCCATGCTGTTGACGCCCAGTTGCCAGGCACCGAACAACGCGGCGATGACGGCAAGCTGGGCGAGTACGCCGGCACGCTTTGCACCGACGCGATCGGCAAACATGCCCAGCACCAGGCGCAGCAACGCGCCGCACAGGATGGGCACCGCCACCATCAAGGCGCGCTGCTGCGTATCCAATCCCAGCGCTTGCGCAATCGGTACCTGCAACGGCCCGAGCAGATACCACACCATGAAGCTCAGGTCGAAATACAGGAAGGATGCGAACAAGGTGGGCGTGTGCCCGGATCGCCAGAACGAGCGCTGCATAGAGACCTCTTCGAATGCGATGGCCAAAAAAAACGGCGCCCCTCCGGTAAACCGGAAGGACGCCGTTGTCCTGGATGCGTGCGGATCGCCGTTGAACCGCTGCACCGTGTGCGTGTTGTTGCAGGCACGCCGTTGTACCTGCACGTGACTGCTACGCAATCAGCGTGCCAACTTTTTCATCAATACGTCACATTGCTGCAAGCCATTGAAAAATTGACGTTTCATCGAGTTTCGCGAGAATGCTTCGCGGCTTTCTGGTGGACAGATGCAGCTCGCCACTCCCGTCTTTCGTGCGGCTACGCACCAATAGCGTGCGCCGACCATCCAGGTGGCTAGCTAGGCAAGATCAACATGCTGCACCCATCGCGTGTGCCGCAGCGAAGCCGTGGACCTGCGGCTCCGCAGTGGATGCATCTGCGCTGTCCAAGCATTGCGATGCAGAAGATGCGATGCAGAAGATAAGTCGATGAGTCGCGTCGTTAGAGGGACAGGCAACTACTGACTGCGTCGAGCGCCCGGTGCCCTCGCCGCTCGCGGGACACGCTGTGAATCCATCTCTGGACGCTCCGTGGCGGCATCCATGCCGCCACACGGTCCCGCAATCGGCGAGGACACCGCGCCAGACCGTTGGTCGGTCGCTTTATTGAAGACCAACACACCAGCCCTCTCCACTGGTCATTGCGCGCCTACCGTCGCGGGACGTTATGCGGCGTGGATGCCGCATCAGGGGCTCCATGGACGGAGGCACAGCGTGTCCCGCGATGGTGGCCGGGCAAGGCCCAGCAAGAAAAACGTGTCAGTCGCCTATAGGTGTATCGAACAACCGATTGCGCCGATGATCGCCATCCGGCACAGCCACCCCCACGCGCGCCGCAGCACGGCGATAGTTGTCCAAGCGATGGATGTCGCGCAGCCGCGCGATATCGTCGTCCTGAATGTCGTGCCATCCCCAGCGCTGAAACTGGCGCAGGAACCACTCGCCATCCGATAGCCACGGCATGTTCACCGCGCCGTGGCGATGGAAGGCCAGCGCAGTGGCATCGCGCGCTAGACCATCGGCATCTGCATCGGCATCCAGGCACGCTGCCAGATGCGCCGCCGACACGCCGATATGCTGCGGCTCCGCCAACCACTGCGCGCAGTGCGCGCGGTTGTCCGCGGAGGCATCCAGCCAGCGGCACGCTTCCAGCACGCAGGCGGTCAATTGCTCAGTCAGCTCCGGCTGCAAGGCGGCAAACTCGCGCCGGCAGGCCAGTACCTTCTCCGGATGACCGGGCCACAGTTGACCACTGCGGATCACCCGCGCGCCGCTGCCCTGCACCTGCGCCACGGCCGCCCAGGGCTCCCCGGAGCAGTAGCCATCGATCAATCCACTGGCCAGGGCGTCGGGCATCTGCGGCGGTGGAATGCTGAGCACATCGACATCGCGCATTGGGTCCACGCCGCCCGCGGCCAGCCAGTAATACAGCCACAACGCGTGCGTGCCGGTGGGAAAGGTCTGCGCAAACACCGCGCGTCGTCCCAGGTTTTTCAGTACCTGCGGCAACGCCTGGCCGTCGACAAGCTCCTGCGCCAATGCCGGCGCCATGGTGATCGCCTGACCGTTGTGATTGAGCGTCATCAGCAACGCCATCGGGCACTGCGGCCCGGCAACGCCCAAATCGATGGCATACACCAGGCTGGCCAGCGCATGCGCTGCGTCCACCTCACCCGCCAGCAGACGGTCGCGGACGCCGGCCCAGGAGGCTTGCCGGTGCAGGTCCAGCTGCAGGCCGTGCACGCGATCCAGGCCCAGCCGGTGTGCGGCAATCAACGGCGCGCAGTCGATCAGCGGCATGTAGGCCACGCGCAATACGGGGAGATCGGCTTGGCTCATCTGTTCATCCCAACAACTCGGCCATGGCCACGATGCGTCGCGCCACTTCGGCCAGCTTGACGCCCTGCTTCATCGCCTGCTGGCGCAGCGCGGCGTACGCATCGGCCTCGCTGAGGCCACGTTTTTCCATCAGCAGACCCTTGGCGCGGTCGATCTGTTTGCGGTCCTGCAAGGCCTGCTGCACATCGTCCAGGCGTTTGCGCATGCTGCTTTCGTGCGCAAACCGGGCCAGCGCTACCTGCACGATCGGCGCCAGCCGCGCCGGCGCCAGGCCATCCACCACATAAGCGGTGACACCTGCGCCTACCGCCGCGTGGATCAGCGCGTCGTCGCCATCGCCGGAAAACATCACCACCGGGCGCGGCGCGTGGGTGTGCAGCATCGACAACTGCTCCAACGTGTCGCGCGACGGCGAATCCACGTCGATCACCACCACATCCGGCTGCTGGCTCTGCACCGCATGCAGCAACGCACCGACCGATGCCACATCGTCGAGCACCGTGTAGCCGGCGCGCGTCAACGCCTGGCGCAGTTCGCCAATGGGCTTTTCGGTATCGTTGACCAGCAAAACACGCATTGGCGGCGGCGAGGCGTGTGGACGTGGCCCGATGGTGCCATGCAACATGCCGTTGGTGCGAGTCATCATTTTGGAGTGGGTCTGATGCCGTTGTTCCCGTTGTTCGCAAATCTGCAGGGGCGTGCCGTGCTGGTGATCGGCGGTGGCGAGGTCGCCACGCGCAAGGTGCTCGCGCTGCTCAAGGCAGGCGCGCAGATCCGCCTGTATGCGCACGCGCTGTCGCCTGAGCTTGCGGTGTTGATGCAGGCCGGGCGCTTCGAGCAGCTGGGCGGGGAGTTCGATCCGGCCTGGATCGACACGGTCTGGCTGGTGGTCGCAGCCACCGACGACACCGACTTGAATCAACGCGTCGCTGCGGCCGCGGGCGCGCGTCAGCGGCTGGTCAACGTGGTGGACGATGCCGAGCTGTCGACGTACCAGGTGCCGGCGATCGTGGATCGCGACCCGCTGGTCATCGCCATTTCATCGGCCGGTGCGGCGCCGATGCTGGCACGTCGCCTGCGCGAGCGGCTCGAGCGCGAGCTGGATGCATCGGTGGGCCGCTTCGCTGGTTTGTTTGCGCGCCATCGCGAGCGTATCCGCAGCCAATTTCCCGATATGAACCGGCGCAGGCGTTGGTTCGATCGCGTGATCGATGGGCAGGTGCCGTTGCTGCTGCAGGCCGGCGACGATGCCGCAGCCGACGCTGCGTTCAACGCGGCATTGGACGACGCTGATACCGTCCCGGCGCGCGGCAGCGTGCAGCTGGTCGGCACCGGCCCCGGCGATCCAGGGCTGCTGACCTTGAAGGCGTTGCGTGCGATGAATCTGGCCGATGTACTGCTGGTCGGCGCGGATGTGCCCGACGCGGTACTCGAGCTGGCACGCCGCGACGCCTCGCGGCGCGCACTGCCGCCCGAGCCTCAGGCACAGCACGCCTTGCTGCTGGAACTGGCAAGCGAAGGCCTGCATGTAGTCGCGCTGCGCAGCGGTACCGGCTACTGCCCTATGGCAGCGGCCCCGATCGAAGCCGCACTGCAGGAACGCGGACTGGCCTGCGAGCGCGTACCAGGCATTTGCACCGAACGGTGCAAGCGGCTCACGCCGTGACGAAGAGCGGTTAACAGAAACGTCTACGCAGCACCCAAGCGGCGCGGTCGGTGCTCGGAGTGCGTATGTATCGCTCATGCACTCTGCTTCCGGTGTGCCGTCCTTACTCGCCTGACGACTGCTCACTACGTTTTCAGCCGTTTCAAGTCGCAAGCAGACTGCAGCCGTGTCGGTGATGGGCAGACCGCAGGACGCGCGTTTACCGCATTCCATCCCTGTGTCGGCCCATCACGCGCATGCAGCAACGGCGCATCTAAGACGTCAACTCACTCCTTCGGAAACCGCTTGCGCGCACTGTCGCGCACATCGATATCGAAGGTCACGTGCAGCGCCATGTGTTCTGCATGCCCGGCGCCCGCATCGAAACTGAAGCTCAATCCCTCGCGGCTCGGAAGTTGGCGGGCGTGTTGTTCCAAAGCGTCGCGCGGCACCAGCAATTGCCAGTGATCGGTGGCGCAATTGCATGCAGCGTGACCGCCGGTCAGGCTGACGCTATGACGCACCAGCCGCGCGCCCTGCCCGCTTGGCAAGCGGCTGAGATTGTCGACACTGCGCCCGGCAAGCAAAGCAGCCAGTTCGTCTTCGTCGATACGGAACCGCACCTGCTGACCTTCAATCTGGATTTTCATGAATAAGCTGGCTCCACTGCTCGGGCGTATTGCAATTGACGAACGCGGCGCGTTCGCTGTCTGTGACAGCCACGCGATGGCACTGCAGTGAACGCTGCAGGGCGCGCAGCGAGCGTGACGCTGCAGCACCATGCATCAACGTCGACAACGCTTCACGCACGGTGGCATCGATGCACAGGCGCATCGGCAACATCTGCTCATCGAAAGTGACACAGCGCTGCTGCGCGGGTGCCAGCAATCGCTCTATCAACTGCGTGGAAAGCAGCGGCATATCCACCGGCACCACCACCAGCGTGGTCAGATCGGCGACCTGATCGATCACGCTGACCAACCCGCCGAGCGGCCCCAGATCCGGCTGCGTATCGGCGATGCCGTCATAGTCCGGGCGCTGGCCGCTGATCAGTACATCCTGCGCACCCGCATCGCGCAGCAGCGCCTGCATCTGCGCAATCAATGGACGCCCGCGCCAAAGCAGCATGGCCTTGTCCTGCCCCATCCGCGACGAGCGGCCACCGGCCAGCACCACGCCAGTCCATGGAGATGCGGCGCTCATGCCGTGCACGCGCCTGTCGTGCAGTCCACATGCCGGCTCATGCCATCAACACCGGTGCTGCCGGCTGCAGATGGCCCAGCCCGAACACCTCCGTCGTCGTATGTGGCGCCGCTGCGTCGTCCTGCGGCTCCAGCACCGCCCAGACATTGGCCTGCAGCAAGGGCGCCACCCGGAACGATTCCTGCTGCGGCAGGATCTGCACACACAGCGCGCCCAGCGCGTTGCAGTACAACCGCGCACGCAGATGCTGGCGCCAGATCGGCCGCGCTTGCAGCGGCGTCTCCAATGCCACGCGCAGGCCGCGCTCGTCCGGCATGCCCAGCAATCCGCGCAAGGCCGGTTCGACAAAAAAACGGAGCCCGGCCGCGCTCGCCATAGGATTACCCGGCAAGCCCAAGTACAACACGCCGTCGGCAAACCGTGCCAGCAACACCGGCTTCCCCGGTCGCACGGCGACCTTGTGAAACAGCAGGCGCGCTGCGTGCCGTGCCAGTGCATCGGGCACAAAGTCATAGCGACCGCGCGACACCGCACCCGTACTCAAGATCACGTCGGCGCCAGCGTGGCGCGCCTGTGCAAGTGCGGCGTCGAACGCCGCATCGTCGTCACCCACCTGCCCTTGCCAGACCAGGAGCGCGCCCGCTGCGTGCACCTGGCTGCGCAGATAGCTGCTGGTGCCATCGCGAATCTGTCCGGGTTGCAGCGGTTGCGTGGGGTCGCTGATCAACTCGCGGCCGGTCGCGATCAGCGCAACCCGTGGTCGCCGCACGACCCGAACTTGCGCGCATCCCAAACCAGCCAGCAACATCAAATGCGCACCACGCAGCACGGTACCCGCAGCGATCACGACATCATCCAGGCGCACATCTTCCCCACGGCAGCGAATATGCTGCCCTGCACGCACATCCGCACGCAGCCGGATGCGGCTGGGGCGTGCGTCGTGGTGGGCAAGAACATCTACCTGCTCGATCGGCACCACCGCATCGGCATGCGCAGGTACGCCAGCGCCGGTCATGATCTCCCACGCCGCACCCAACTCCGCCGCACCGGCGTCTGTCCCTGCTGCGACCGTGCCCGCCACTACATGCTCGCTGCCTGCTGCAGCACCAAGCCCCTGTGTGGCGATGGCAAACCCATCCATGGCGCTGTTATCGAATGGTGGCAGCTCGGCCGGGCTCGACAACGCCTGCGCAAGTACACGGCCCTCGGCATCGGCGCTGTCCACCCACTCGCTGGCTAGCGTGGCGACCTGCTGGTGCACGATGGCAAGTGCTTCGGCGTAGCTGATCATGAGCAATGCGATGCCGACCGGTGGATGACCTGGCTAGGATACCGGCCTGCAGCGTGGCCGGTACAGCGTGGGCAGTGGCGTTCTGGTAGCGCCATAACCTGGGCGCCGCGATCGAGCTGCCTCTATAGCGCGCTGGTTGGTAATCCTGCGTCTATCCTCAGCAATGTCTTGGTCCTGCTGACCGTAAGCATCGGCGATGTGCCGTAGCGGATCAAACTTCGTCGCCTGGATGGAATGACTGAGGAGTGGCTGGCAGAGCTTCTGAGCGTCGACTGCACAAACAGGCATCGACTGAAGGATCAACGCACGTGCAGTGCGTGATTTGTAGTGCCGTTCCAGCTGGAGTACATGGAGTACAGCGTAGTGCCAGAGAAAGATGCTGAAGCCGCATTTCCGTACCCCACCCTCATTAGCAAGCGTTATAGCGCGACGGCGTGACTGACTTGGCACAGCAACCAGCTGGTAAACGGATGCATGGCATAGCCGTTTCCATTACGTCTTGCCAACCGTGCGCACAGCCTTCTTGGCTGCTGCTTTGCCAGCGTTTGCTGAACTGCCTGCCGGCGTGCGCGTTGCATTTTTCTTTTTCGCTACCGCTCCCGTAGCGGACTGCTTCGCAGAACGCTTTGAACCGCTCTTTTTCGCCGCCGTCTTGGCTGCCGGCTTGCGCACTGGCGTTTTTTTCGTCGCCCCACGTTTGCGCGTCGTCGATGCGGTTTCATCGCTCGCCATGGTCTCGGCGATCGCGTCCGGTACCCGCACGCTGATCCAGGTAGGCGCGTGATCGCTGGCCTTTTCCAGGGCCCGCACCCATCTGTCTACGCCCGCATCCTGCAAGCCGGCCGCCAATGCGCGATTGAGCAGCAGATGATCGATACGCAGCCCGCGATCGCGCGCAAAATGCTGGCGAAAGTAATCCCAGAACGTATAGATCGGCGCATCGCCATGCACCGCCAGCAGACTATCGGTCCAGCCCTGCTCCAGCAGCGTCTGGTACGCCTGCCGGCTTTCCGGCTGCAGCAATGCATCCTTGCGCCAGCCCTTGGGGTCGTAGATATCCGCATCGGTCGGCACGACGTTGAAGTCGCCGATCAAGGCCACCGGATGCGGCAACTCCACCAACGTCTTCGCATGCCGGATAAGGCGTTGAAACCAGGCCAGCTTGTAATCGAATTTCGGACCAGGCTGCGGGTTGCCGTTGGGCAGATACAGACAGGCCACCACCACCCCATGAATCGCCGCTTCTAGATAGCGGCTCTGGGTGTCGCTCGGGTCCCAGGGCAGGCCACGGCGAATCTCGACAGGGTCGGCGCCGCGCGCCAACAAGGCAACGCCATTCCAGGCGCGCTGTCCCTGCCAGATCACACCGTAGCCAGCATCGCGAACCGCCTGCTCCGGGAACGCCTCTTGTGTGGCTTTCAGCTCCTGCAGACCCACAATATCCGGCTGCTCGCGCGTGAGCCATTCCAGCAGGTGCGGCAACCGGCTGGCGATTCCGTTGACGTTGAAGGTGGCGATCTTGCGTGTGGTGCTTGCCATGGAAATGCCAGCTTGTTGCGCGCTCGATGAAATCGCAGCATGGCGGCGGTCACATGAAGGCGATGCCCAAGCGAGGTGAAGCTGCCGCGCAGGCATGCGCAGGCGCACACGCCTCGCTGCATGCGCCCGACCACGACAGGCAAGGCATCAAGCCAGGCATGCGAGAAGGTGCCAGTCTCGCCTTCACCGGTCTGCTACCACGCCTGGAAGACCGGCGTTTGGCGATGCGGTCGCACACACAACCATACGATGCCCCCGCACGCACCACGCAACGCACCGTGTTTCACCGAGGCGAAACCGGATACGTGCATCACGAACAAGCAGCAGCATGAAGACGAAACCAGCGCCGAGGCAGTACTGACGCAGCGCCGCTTTCAATCACGCAAGACATGCAAATCGATCAATAGGTCGCACCGACTCATGCGCTATCGCCCGCGATTGGCAACCGAGCAGCGGCGATCTCACGCCCCAGGGTCTGCTGGTCCCAGCTGATTGGCGGCCAGAATTTCATCGATCCGTTTAACAATCTGCGCGGCCTCTTCCTGCGACTGGGCAGCAGCAGTAATTTTCTCGGCACGTGCGTGGAACACGTCCCAAAAATCGTCCGGATGCTGGCTGCGAATCTCAGGCAAGTGTTCTACCAGCTGTTTCAATTGCGCATCGATATCGGGTGTCATCAAGATCTCTCCTTCTGTAGCCAAGCGCGGGGGATAAGACGTAGCGAAGAATGCTCAGGTGGATTCGGACGGCGCATAACTTGCGCGTTGACGCGAACACGCAGATTCCAGAGACCGTCCGCATCTGTCTGACGAACATCCAACGCAAGACCATTCCGCTACGCTACCGCCGCCTGGGTGAGCCTGATGACAATGCAGCACGCCACGCCATCGGCAGAAACGAAAATCCGTAGTGCTACGGACGTACCAGCGCTGCAATCTCGCGTGGGAAATCTGCGCGCTGGCAACCCAGGCAGTGATTGGTCGTGGTTCCTAGTCACTTGCGCGCTCCGGCCAGCAGCGTCGGGTTGTTGTTGAGCTCGTGATTGAACGCAAGGTGCAGCCACTTCGCGATGCTGATCGATCTGCTGCAGTTATCGCCGGAAGCTTGCCGCAGAATTTCTGCGCCAGGTGCGGGCCACACCTGCAGAAGACTTCGTACAGTCATCGCCAAGATGGCGTTGTAAAGGGTTCTTCGACACCGCGCTCGAAGGCCAGAGGATCGGCCTGGGTACACTCGATCCCCACCGTCAGCCACCGCACATCAAACCCCCGATGTTTGCGCGACAATGGCGCCATGAACAGCCATGACCTCTCCCCCGCCGATGCGCGTGCACGCGCCCTGCAAGGCGCCTTGTTGATCGATATCCGGCACCTGCATGAGCGCGCCAGCGGCCAGGCCGAAGGTGCGTTGGCGATTGCGCAACACGATCTTGAAACTGCACCCACCCAGCATCTGCCCGACCAAGCACGCGAAATCCTGTTGATCTGCCAGAGTGGCAAACGCTCCGCGCACACGGCCGAGGTCTTGCATGCACAGGGGTACACGCAGGTGGCATCGGTGCTTGGCGGGACCACTGCATGGATGAGCGATGGCCTGCCGTTGGTGCGCCCGACACTGCCGGCGGACGAACAGGATTTTCTCGAGCGCTATTCGCGGCATCTGCGCTTGCCGCAGGTCGGCCTGCAAGGCCAGCAGCGGCTGGCACGTGCGCGCGTGCTGCTGATCGGCGCTGGCGGGCTGGGCTCGCCGGCTGCGTTTTATCTCGCTGCCGCAGGCGTCGGCCACCTGCGCCTGGCTGACGACGATGTCGTCGACCGCAGCAATCTGCAGCGCCAGATCCTGCACACCGAAGACAGCGTCGGCACTGCCAAGGTCGACTCGGCGGCGCAGCGCCTCGGCGCGCTCAATCCCCGCGTGCACGTCGAGGCGGTGCAGACACGCGTGACCGCCGACAACGTGGAAGCGTTGTTGCAGGATGTCGATGTGGTGGTCGATGGCGCCGACAACTTTGCGGCGCGCTATTTACTCAACGATGCCTGCGTCAAACTCGGCAAGCCACTGGTCTACGGCGCGGTGCAACAGTTCGAAGGACAGGTGAGCGTGTTCGATGCCGGCCGCAATCGCGGGCAGGCGCCGTGCTACCGCTGCCTGTTCCCCGAGCCGCCGCCGCCGGAATTTGCGCCCAGCTGCGCGGAAGCCGGCGTGCTCGGCGTGCTGCCGGGTGTGATCGGGCTATTGCAGGCCGCCGAAGCGCTCAAATTGCTGCTTGGCATCGGCGACAGCCTGAGCGGCCGCCTGCTCAGCTTCGACGCGCTGTCGATGCGATTTCGCGAGATCCGCCTGCCGCCCGACCCGCACTGCCCGTTATGCGCGCCGGGTGTCGCATTTCCCGGCTATGCGGACTACGCGTCCTTTTGCGGCAGCGCAGTCGGCTGAGCGCAGCTTTCGAAGCGGCATTGCAGGTCTGCAACGTCCAATCAACGCCCTGATCGCGCTAGCGGCGCAGATGCGCCGGCGCGACTCGGCGGCCAATCAACGTCGGTTGACGCGCTAACGCGTTGAGCGAACCCACCTCAGGCGCCGGCGTACCACAGCGGCTTTTGCAGCGCGGCGAAGCTAAGCCGCACACGTTCTCCGCACCGCTTCCTTCTTGCCCTCGCGACAGCAGCGTCGCCGCTCAGACGAGTCATTAGAGCAGCTAGTAAAACGACGTTGCAGCCGCTAGGCAGAGCGGCCCGTGCTCGGAATCACTTGTACACACCGATTCTGAGCGCGCCGTCCACACCACTTGACGACTGCTCACCACGTTGAGTGAGCCGCTCTTGGTCGTATGCCTACAGCGCGTACGGAATCACCCGCACGATCTCGCCCGCCTCGAAGCGACGCGCCTGCTCCGGCAGGACGATCAGGGCATTGCTGTCGGCCGCGCCACGCAGCAGATGCGAAGCGTCACCACGATGCGGCTGCGCGCTCAGACGTCCGTCGGTGCCACATTCCAAGCGGCCGCGCAGGAATTCCAGGCGCTCGTGACGTTTTTCCCAGGGACTGGCCAGCGCGGCGTGCCACACCGGGCGCGGCTCGCTGCGTCCCTGCAACCCGTCCAGCAGCGGCACACCGTAGGCGATCAACGTTGCCAGGACAGACACCGGATTACCCGGCAGCCCCAACACCAGGCAGCGCCCGATCTGGCCCAACACCGCCGGCATGCCCGGACGCATACGCACACGCCAGAAATGGATCTGCCCCAACTCCTGGATCAGTCCCGGCAGATAATCCTTTTCGCCAGCCGACACACCGCCGCAGGTAATCACCACATCGAAGGCAGCCGCCGCATCTTCCAGCATGGTGCGGATGCGCTGCGGATCGTCCGGCAAGGTCGGCCACGCGGTCGGCGCATAGCCCAGCGCACGCAGCTGCGCCATCAGCATGTCGCGGTTGCTGTTGTAGATCTGGCCGGGGCCAAGCGGCATGCCCGGCTCCACCAACTCATCGCCAGTGGCCAGCACCGCGATGGTCGGCCGCGGTGCCACCGCCAGTCGCGACATCCCCAGCGCCGCAGCCAGCCCGATACGCGCGGGAGTCAGCACCTGCCCGGTCTGGATCACCAGATCGCCTGCACGTACATCGCTGCCGGCCAAGCGCACCGATGCACCCGCGCTGGGTGTGGACCGGATGGTGACCACGCCGTCGCGTTCCTCGGTGTCTTCCTTGGGTACCACGGTGTCGGCACCTGCTGGAAGCGGGGCACCGGTGGTGATGCGCAGGCATTGCCCTTCGGCCAGCGTGCCGCCCCACTGCTCGCCGGCAAACTGCTCGCCGACAAGCTGCAAGCGTGTCTGCGCGCCAGCCAGATCGGCATGCCGAAATGCAAAGCCATCCATCGCACTGTTGGCGAATGGCGGCAACGCCAGTGGCGCAATCAGGTCGGCGGCAGAGATGCGGCCATCGGCACGCGCGGTGGCAATGTTTTCGTCGGGCGGACGATTAGCACCGGCGACGGCGTGCAGAATCTGCAACGCCTGCGCGTAAGCAATACGGGTGGGATAGTCGTTCATGGCATGAAGGATACCAGCGTGCCATCACTGCTCGGGGCCTACCCCGTAGGCCTGTCATCCAGACGCCGCATGCGGGCGCATTACCCGCCGCTCGCTACCCAGCACATGCTGCTGCAATCCATCGATGCCACGGCGCCTAGGCGCCATGGCATACGGCAAAGACTTACTTGCCCTTGACGTGCCGCATCAAACGCCGCTTGCGCGCAACCTGACGGTCCGAAAGCGTGTTCTTCTTGCCCTCGTACGGATTGGAGCCTTCGCGGAAGATGAAACGCACCGGCGTCCCCACCAGCTTGAAGCGCTTGCGGAAGAAGTTTTCCAGATAGCGCTTGTAGGATTCTGGCAGCACCTTCAATCGCGTGCCGTGCACGATAAACGTCGGCGGATTTGCGCCACCCGGATGCACATAGCGCAACTTGGAGACGTGGCCACGAATGCTCGGCGGCGGATTGGTTTCGTAGGCGATTTCCAGTGCCTGATTCACTTCGCTGGTGCTGAACTCATGCGTGGCAGATGCATGCGCGCGATGGATCGCCTGGAACAGCTCGCGCATGCCCGAGCCATGCAACGCGGAAATCCGCACCGCCTCGGCCCAGCTGACAAAGCCCAGCTTGCGCGACAACAGGTCTTCGGCCTGCGCACGCTGATAGTCGCTCTGTCCATCCCACTTATTGATCGCTACGACCAGCGCACGGCCGGCGTCCAGGATTGCACCAAGAATGGTCGCGTCCTGATCGGTGACGCCTTCGCCGGCATCGAGCATCAGCACTGCGACCTGGCATTGTTCGATCGCCTGCAGCGTCTTGAACGCGCTGAATTTCTCCACCGCCTCTTCGACCTTGCCCCTGCGACGCAGACCTGCCGTGTCGATCAAGCGGTATTGGCGACCGTCGCGATCCATATCCACGGCGATCGAGTCACGCGTGGTGCCCGGCACTTCCGAGGCGATCATGCGCTCTTCGCCAAGCAGGCGATTGACCAGCGTCGACTTGCCCACGTTCGGGCGACCGACAAAGGCGATACGCACGCGCGCCGGATCGGTATCCAACAACTCGCCGGCACCTTCCGCGGGCAGACGGGCACCGACTTCTTCAAGCAGTTCGTCGATCCCCTGCCGATGCGCAGCAGACAGCGCAACCACATCGGAGAAGCCGTAGCGCGCGAATTCCGAACGCACGGTCTCTTCGTCGGTACCGTCGATCTTGTTGATGACCAGCACAGTCGGCCGCGCGAGCTTGCGCAACCAGGCCAGAATTTCGTCGTCCAGCGATGAGGCGCCTTCGCGACCATCGACCACGAACAGCACCAGATCCGCCTCGCCTGCGGCAGCGCGTGCCTGACGCGCAGTCGCACCGGCCAGGCCTTCCTCGTCGCCGGCGATACCACCGGTATCGACCACGATGAAGGGGCGCTCCTCGTCGAGACGGCAGACGCCGTAGTTACGGTCGCGGGTGACGCCCGGCTGGTCGTGGACCAGCGCGTCACGGGTGCGCGTCAGCGCATTGAAGATGGTGGACTTGCCGACATTGGGCCGTCCAACCAGGGCGACCAGGGGCAGCATCGCAAGGTCCTTATTGTGCCAACCGGAAGGCGGTGAGATCGCCGTCGGTGTTTTGTACCAGCAGAATGCCATCGACGACTATCGGCTGCGCCAGCAGCGTGTCGCGTCCAGCGCGAGCGCGCGCGGCCAGTGCACCATCGCTGAGTTTCAGCCAGTGCAGATAACCCTTGTAATCGCCAACCACGGCGTAATCGCCCTGGATGCGCCACACCGGTCAGGGAGCGACGCGCCAAGGCAGCCTGCGACCACATCGCCGCACCGCTGCTCTTGTCCAGGCCCCACACCGAACCGGCGTTGTCGGACACCACCACCATGGCGGACGACACACCAACGCCACCGGCGCCGCCGTGATCGCGCGTCCACAGCGGACGGCCGCTCGGGCCTTCCAGCGCGAGCGTTTCGTTCTTGAAGCTGGTGGCATACAGCGTGGTGCCATCCACCACCGGTGCGCCGTCCACGTCGGACATGCGCTCCAGCTCGGTGCGACCTTCCGGCACGCCGATGGCCTGCTCCCACAACGGGCGGCCATCCTGCAGCGCCAGCGCACTCAAGGTGCCGCTATCGTTGCCGACGAACACCACGCCTGGGCCCGTCACGATCGGCGCATTGCCGCGCACCGACAGGGTCGGGCCTTCCTCGGCATGGAACCAGCGACGCTCGCCGGTCGCCGCATCGAAGGCGCTGACGCGACCGTCGTTGCTACGCACCAGTACCAGACTCTGTGCAATGGCAGGCGCGGCGATCACTTCGTTGGGTACCTTGGCGCGCCACTTTTCGGTGCCGTCGGCCTGGTTCAACGCAATCACATCGCCAGACAGCGTCCCGATCACCACCAGGCCTTCGCCAACACCGGGACCGCCGGACAGGCGCTGCTTGAACTTGCGATCGTTACGTTCTTCTTTCTTTGGCTTGTACTCCCACACGCGCTTGCCGGTCTGCAGGTCCAGCGCCTGCACGCCGCCGGTGATCGCCGAGGCGTACACCTTGCCATCGGCCACAGCCGGGCGCTGACGCACACCAATGTGCCCTTCGCCCTTGCCGATGCCGGTGGACCAGATCTTGTCGACCTTGACCGACGGTTCGAACTTGACCAGCTCGGCAGGCTCCTGCGCCTTCTTGGCGGCAGCATCCTTACCGGCAAACCAGCCCTTGACCGTGCTGCAACCCGCCAACGACATACCCATCAGGGCGATCAACGCAATGCGCTTGTACATGGTGTCCTGCTTCATCAAATCTGCTCCGCCGGATCGGGCACTTTGCCGCCCACATCCATCAGCTTGGTTTCCAGCAACCGGCGCTGCGGCGAGGCCACATCCACCGTGGTCAATGCCTTGGCGTAAAGCGCACGCGCCTCATCGGCCTTGCCCTGCGCGACCAACGCGTCGGCGCGGATCTCCAGGCTGGTGTGATCCTGCGCATCGGCCAACAGCTTGATCGCCTCGTCCGGCTTGCCGCTCTCGGTCAGCACGCGTGCCAAACGCTGCTGCACTATCTGCTTGAGCTCGCCTTGTGCAGGCACGTCGCGCAGCGTCTTGATCGCTTCGGCATTCTTGCCGGCATCGACCTGCGCCTTGGCCAGACGTAGCGCCGCCAGCTCGGCATAGATGCCGCCCTTGCCGTCGTCGAGCGCCACGATGTCCTTGGCCGCCTTGTCCAGGTCCTTGCCCTGGATCGACTTCACCACCGCTTCATAACGCGCGTTGGCTTCGACCAATTCGGTGGTGGTGTGCTTCTGCCACCACTGCCAGCCCAGGATCAGGGCCAGACCGAGCAGGACGCCGCCCACCAGTCCCGCGCCATTCTTTCTCAACCAGGAACGAACGCGTTCGCCTTGTTCGTGTTCGTCCAGCAGATCGTCGATCGCCATGCGTACTCTCGCTCCGTCATCCCGGAGGCGCGGAACATCAAAAGGGAAAAATGAAAAACCGCAGTCCGCTTCACTCGGAAGCAGGTACCACGGAGCCGTCGGAGGATACCGCAAAACGGGCCACGTTAGCGCGCTGGAACGGTTTCACATCGACGATACTGCCGCCTTGCTGAACCTCTACCGCCGACGCATTGCCAAGCACGATGCGGCCCACCTGACCCGGCGAATAGCTGCGACGCTCACCGGCACGGATCAATGTTTTTTCGACTGCGCTGCCATCCGGCGCCAGGATCTGCACCCAGCTGTCGCCACTGAAACTCAACGACAGACTTTTGCCAGCATCCGCCACTGCCGGTACTGCTTCGGCTTCGGGCGTTGCGCGCGGCACCGGGGTCATCGACGCAATGTACGGCGCCGGCTGCTCGCGCGGCGCTGCGGCCGGTTGCGCTGAAGCGTTACCGGCCGTGCCTGTCTTCGCTGCGACCGGCATGCTGTCCAGAGACACCGTGCTCGGCGACCTGCCGTCCAGATGCGAGCGTGTTGCGTACCAGACCGGTACCGCAAACACACCGGTGATCACGACATACATCGCCTTGCGCGCAGTACTTTCGAAAATGCGGCGCGCACGTGGCGTGTGGGTATGGCTGACCAGCTTCACCGGTTCGATCGGCGCGATGCTGGCTTGCTGCAGCGAAGACTCCAGATCGATATGCAGCAGCCGCGCATAACTGCGCAACTGACCGCGCACAAAAACCGGGGCGCCCAGGCGCTGCCAGTCTTCCTGCTCAAGCGACCGCACCACGTGTGCCGGCATGCGCAGCTTGCCGGCGACATCGTCAATGCTCAGGCCTGCCGCTTCGCGTGCGTCGCGTAACTGCGGCCCGCAGCCCTTTTCCTGCTCGAAAGGGTTCGGATTGGAATCACTGATCACAATGCATTGGCCCCGGGGTTAGCGGTCGCTGCGTCAGGAAATTCCTTGACCAACCGCTGTTGGTAACGGCTGGCAGCTACCTTGTCGCCTAGCCCTTGCTCAATCTGAATGGCGAGTTGTAACACGGAAGCCGTTACCGGTGCAGCCGCAAGCCGTCGTTCGATAAAAGCACGTGCTTCAAAATAATTGCGCCGTCCGGCCTCCAGCCGCGCCATCGACTCCAACGCATAGGGATTACTCGGATCCAGTTCGAGCGCTTTGCGTAAATCGCTCGCCGCGCGCTCGGGCTGCCCCGCCTTGAGTGCGCAACCACCTGCATTGCCGAGTGCGGACGCAGGCGATGCGTAGGTGCGGTCGGCCAATGCGCGATCGAACCAGATCAGCGATTCGGCAGGCGACCCATTGGCACATACCCACGCGCCATAATTATTCAAGACATCTCCGCGCTGCGGCGCCAGCTCGGCGGCGCGGCGATAGGATGCGCCCGAACCGGCGACATCGCCGCGGCCACCCTGGATCAGGGCCAGCATGCCGATGGCGTCCACCGACTGCGGATCTTTCTTCAACGCGGCGCGAATCTGCTCTTCGGCGCCCGCATAGTCACCGGTCTGCATCCGGTTACTGGCCAGGCCAAGCTTTTCCTGCACCGCCAGGCGATCTTTGGTGGCCTTGTTGTCGCGGAACGAATAGACCGGCGCGACTTCTTCCACGCTTTTGGCCGAACCGGCCTTGGCATTGCGACCACCGCAGCCGACCGCGCATAACGCGATCGCCACGGCCGCCATTAACGCAAGTTCACGCTGCCGCATCTCGATCGGCCTGCCCTTCCAATGTGCGGCGGAATTCCGCCTGGCGACGGGTGCGGTCCATGACCTGCCCCTTGAGCTGCCCGCACGCCGCATCAATGTCGTCGCCACGCGTACGGCGAACCATCGTCAGCACCTGCGCGTCGAGCAGAATCTTCTGGAATGCGCGAATTTCCGTCTCGCCAGAGCGCTCGTAGCGCGTACCCGGGAACGGATTGAACGGAATCAGATTGACCTTGCCGGCGTCCTTGGACTGCACCGTATTGTCGAACTGACGCATCAGCCTGGCCAACTGGCGCGCATGCTCCGGCTGGTCGTTGATGCCCTTCATCAGGGTGTATTCGAAGGTCACCGAGTCGCGTTTTTTGTTGCCACGCAGGTAGCGCGCGCAGGACTCCATCAACTCGGCGATCGGGTACTTCTTGTTCAACGGCACCAGGCTCTCGCGCAGCGTGTCGTTGGCGGCGTGCAACGAAACCGCCAGCGAGACATCGCTTTCGGTGGACAGCCGGTCGATCATCGGCACCAGGCCGGAGGTCGACAAGGTCACGCGCTTGCTGGCCAGGCCGTAGCCCAGATCGTCGCGCATCACGCTCATCGCGCGCACGACGTTATCGAAATTCATCAACGGCTCGCCCATCCCCATCATCACCACGTTGGTGAGGCGGCGCTGCTGGTGCGGCACGTTACCCAGATGGCGCGCCGCCACCCAGACCTGCCCAACGATCTCGGCAGTGGTGAGGTTACGATTGAAGCCCTGGGTGGCGGTCGAACAGAACGTGCAGTTCAACCCGCAGCCGACCTGGGAGGACACGCACAGCGTGCCGCGGCCTTTGTCGGGGATGTAGACCGTTTCGATGGCGTTCTTGCCGTCGGTGCCCATGGCCAACAGCCATTTATGGGTCCCGTCGGTCGACGGCTTGTCGAAGACGACATTTGGAACCAGTACCTCGGCATGCTGGTGCAACTTCGCACGCAATGCCTTGCCGAGGTCGGTCATCTGGTCGAAATCGGTGACGTAGCGATGGTGAATCCACTTCATCACCTGATGGGCACGGTAACGCGCTTCGCCGAGCGTGTCGGCAAAGAAGCGCTCCAGTCCCTCGCGATCGAGGTCGAGCAAGTTCTGCTTGCGCAGTTCCGGGGAACGGACGGGAACGTCCTGCAACACGGATGGGATCACAACCTCATTCACGATTCGACTCTCTCGGCCTCAGCGCGAGACCACTTCGGTGGCGGCAAAGAAATACGCAACTTCGTTGGCAGCGTTCTCGACCGAATCCGAGCCGTGCGCGGCATTGGCATCGATCGAATCGGCGAAGTCGGCGCGGATGGTACCCGGCGCAGCGTCCTTGGGATTGGTCGCGCCCAGCAGGTCGCGGTGTGCTGCAACGGCGTTTTCGCCTTCCAGCGCCTGGATCATCACCGGGCCGGAGATCATGAACTCGACCAGCGCATTGAAGAACGGACGCTCGCGGTGCACGGCGTAGAAGCCTTCGGCTTCACGACGCGACAGCTGCTTGTACTTGGCGGCCACGACCTTCAGGCCAGCCTTCTCGAAGCGGCTGTAGATTTCACCGATAACGTTCTTGGCGACGGCGTCGGGCTTGATGATGGACAGGGTGCGCTCCAGCGCCATGGGAAGTTCTCCGTTGGGCGGGCCACTAAAGACCCGAGGTTATCATGAAAAAAACCCGCGTCAAAACGCGGGCTTAGGCTTCTTTGCGATAGCCAATTCTATCTCTTCGCCACCGTGTTTGCACACCGCCCCCTGAATCGTGCTGCATTGCCGCATGACCTGCCCGCAACCAAACCCGTAGACTCAAACAATCGTTTGATTGAGTCCGACCCCAGCGCATGCCCAAGCCCGCCCACTTCTCCACCAAGGACCGCATCCTCGGTGCCGCCGAGGAGCTGTTCGCCCAGCACGGGTTTGCCGGCACCTCGCTGCGGCAGCTGACCACCCAGGCCGACGTCAACATCGCCGCGGTCAACTACCACTTCGGCTCCAAGGAAAACCTGGTCAACGAGGTGTTCCGCCGTCGCATGGACGAAATGACCACTGCACGCCTGCAACAGCTGGAGGCGGCAAAGAAATCGCAGCCGGGCGAACTCACCGCAGTGCTGGCCGCCTTCGTCGAACCGGCGCTGGCGATGGCACAGGACCGCCAGAACGGCGGCGCCTTCGTGCGGGTGATCGCACGCGCCTACGCGGAAAAGAACGACAACCTGCGCAAATTCCTGTCCGACCATTACGGCCATGTCCTGCGCGAATTCGGCAAGGCCATCGCCGGCTGCGTGCCGGGCCTGAGCAAGGAAGAGCTGTATTGGCGGCTGGATTTTCTGGCCGGTGCGCTCACCTATGCCATGGCCGACTTCGGGCTGATCAAGCGCCCGGCGGGCGTCAGCGAGGCCGACCATCGTGCGCGTGCCGCGCGCGAACTCATTCGTTTCGCGGAACCTGGTTTCCGCGCTCATTCCACACCGTAAACGCTCCACAAGAGGCTAATTGCTATGTCCAATCCGTTGCTAGTTCGTCGCGCCGCCGTGCTCGGTGCCGGCGTCATGGGCGCGCAGATCGCCGCGCACCTCACCAATGCCGGCGTCGACACCGTGCTGTTCGACCTGCCTGCCAAGGAAGGTCCGGCCGACGGCGTCGTGCTCAAGGCCATCGCCAATCTCGGCAAGCTCAGCCCTGCCCCGCTCGCCAGCAAGGCGTTGGCCGAGGCGATCACGCCGGCCAACTACGAGAGCGGCCTGGAACAGTTGCGCGATTGCGACCTGATCATCGAAGCGATCGCCGAGCGGATGGACTGGAAGCAGGACCTGTACAAGAAGATCGCCCCGTATGTGGCCGATCACGCCGTACTTGCCTCCAATACGTCGGGCCTGGGCATCAACAAGCTCTCCGACGTGCTGCCCGAGCAGTTGCGCCACCGTTTCTGCGGCGTGCATTTCTTCAACCCGCCGCGCTACATGCACCTGGCGGAGCTGATTCCGGCCAAGGGCACCGACAAGGCCGTGCTGGAAGGCCTGGAAGCGTTCCTGGTCACCACGCTCGGCAAGGGTGTGGTGTACGCCAAGGACACCCCGAACTTTATCGGCAACCGCATTGGCGTGTTCTCGATCCTGTCCACCATCCATCACACGCAGGAGTTCGGCCTGGGCTTCGATGAAGTGGACGGCCTGACCGGCCCGCTGGTCGGCCGCCCGAAGTCGGCGACCTACCGCACCTCGGACGTCGTCGGCCTGGACACCATGGCGCACGTGATCAAGACCATGGGCGACACGCTGCCGGACGACCCGTGGCACCAGTATTTCAAGTCGCCGAAGTGGCTGGACGCACTGATCGCGAAGGGCGCGCTGGGCCAGAAGGTCGGCGCCGGTATCTTCCGCAAGGTCGGCAAGGACATCGTGGTGCTGGACCTGCAGAAGCAGGATTACCGCGCCGCCGATCGCACTGCCGCACCCGAAGTGGTCGAGATCCTCAAGATCAAGAACCCGGCCGAGAAGTTCGCCAAGTTGCG
Source organism: Xanthomonas sp. AC360 (assembly GCF_979258225.1). Taxonomy (NCBI): domain Bacteria; kingdom Pseudomonadati; phylum Pseudomonadota; class Gammaproteobacteria; order Lysobacterales; family Lysobacteraceae; genus Xanthomonas; species Xanthomonas sp. AC360. The sequence goes on along the minus strand of NZ_OZ409846.1, from coordinate 3,902,361 downwards.
TGAGAGCCAGCACCCGCAGGCACAGTTCCTGTGGGCCACGTTCCGCGACCTGTTCCACTACAGCGCCTATCACCTGGCCGACATCGCCGAGACCGCGCGCGATGTGGATCTGGCGATCCGCTGGGGCTACGGCTGGTCGCTGGGGCCGTTCGAAACCTGGCAGGCCGCCGGCTGGAAGCAGGTGGCGCAGTGGATTGCCGAAGACATCTCCAACGGCAAGAGCATGAGCAGCGCGCCGTTGCCGAATTGGGTGTTCGATGGCCGCGACGGCGTGCATGGTGCCGAAGGCTCGTACAGCCCGGCGCACGACGCCAAACTGCCGCGTTCTGCCTTGCCGGTCTACAAGCGCCAGCGCTTCCCCGATCCGCTGTTGGGCGAGCAATTCTCGCCGGGCGAGACCGTGTTCGAAAACGACGGCGTGCGCATGTGGCATGACGGCGACGACATCGCGGTGGTGAGCTTCAAGACCAAGATGAACACCGTGTCCGACCATGTGCTCAACGGCTTGCAGGACGTGGTTGGCCGTGCCGAGAAGGACTTCGCCGGTCTGGTGATCTGGCAGCAGAAGGAGCCCTTCTCCGCCGGTGCCGATCTGGCTGGCGCGCTGGGCCTGTTGCAGGCTGGCAAGGTGGACGCGTTCGAAGCGCTGGTCGCTAACTTCCAGGCCACCAGCCAGCGCATCAAGTATGCGCAGGTACCGGTGATTTCGGCCGTGCGCGGCCTGGCACTGGGCGGCGGTTGCGAGTTCCAGATGCACAGCGCCAAGACCGTCGCATCGCTGGAAAGCTATATCGGCCTGGTCGAAGCCGGCGTCGGCCTGCTGCCGGCCGGCGGCGGGTTAAAGGAGATCGCGGTGCGCGCCTCGATCGCCGCAGGTCCGGGCGGCGACGTGTTCGCCGAACTGAAGAAGACCTTCGAAACCATCGCGATGGCCAAGGTCTCCAACTCGGCGGTCAACGCCCAGGAACTGGGCCTGTTGCGCGCTACCGACAAGATCGTGTTCAACAGCTTCGAGGCGCTGCACATCGCCAAGGCCGAAGCGCGTGCACTGGCGGAAGGCGGCTACCGCGCCCCGCTGCCGGCACGTCGCATCCAGGTCGCCGGCGACGTCGGTATCGCCACCTTCAAGATGCTGCTGGTCAACATGCTGGAAGGCCGCTTCATCAGTGAATACGACTATGAAATCGCCACCCGCATCGCCACGGTAATGTGCGGCGGCGAAGTCGATCGCGGCGCGCTGGTGGACGAAGAATGGCTGCTCAAGCTGGAGCGCAAGCACTTCGTCGAACTGGCCCAGCAGGAAAAAACCCAGGCGCGCATCGGCCACATGCTCAAGACGGGCAAGCCGTTGAGGAACTGAGAATCGGGAGTGGGGAATCGGGAATGGGTAAAAGCCCCACCGATTTCCCGCTTCTCCCCATTAATTCTGCCGGGCGATGAAGATGGCGAACTCAGGCGAATCCGCACTTGCGATTCCCGATTCCCCATTCTCGATTCCCGGCTACCGGAGATAGCCATGAGCAAGCAGATTCAAGAAGCCTACATCGTTGCCGCCACCCGTACGCCGGTCGGCAAGGCGCCGAAGGGCGTGTTCCGTAATACCCGTCCCGACGACATGCTGGCGCACGTGCTGCGTGCGGTGGTGGCGCAGGCGCCGGGCATCGATCTGTCGCGGATCGACGATGCCATCATCGGCTGCGCGATGCCCGAGGGCGAGCAAGGCATGAACGTGGCGCGCATCGGCGTGCTGCTGGCTGGCCTGCCCAACACCGTGGCTGGCCAGACCATCAACCGCTTCTGTTCGTCGGGCATCCAGGCCGTGGCGATGGCGGCCGACCAGATCCGTCTGGGCAATGCCGACCTGATGCTGGCCGGCGGCACCGAGTCGATGTCGATGGTGCCGATGATGGGCAACAAGGTGGCGATGTCGCCGAACGTCTTCGCCGACGACCACGTGGCCATTGCCTATGGCATGGGCATCACCGCTGAGAAGGTTGCCGAAGAATGGAAGGTCTCGCGCGAAGATCAGGACGCGTTCGCACTGGCCTCGCATCAGAAGGCGATTGCGGCCATTGCCGCAGGCGAGTTCCGCGATGAGATCACGCCATACGAAATCCTCTCGCACCAGCCCGACCTGGCCGGCAACGTCATCGCGCTGCGCAAGCGCCTGGTCGACACCGATGAAGGCCCGCGTCCGGACAGTTCGCTGGAAGGCCTGGCCAAGCTGCGTCCGGTGTTCCGTAACGGGCAGTTCGGCGGCAGCGTCACTGCGGGCAACTCCTCGCAGATGAGCGACGGCGCCGGCGCGGTGCTGCTGGCCTCCGAGCAGGCGATCAAGGATTACGGGCTGACCCCGCTTGCGCGGTTTGTCAGCTTCTCGGTGGCAGGCGTGCGCCCGGAAGTGATGGGCATCGGCCCGATCGCGGCAATTCCCAAGGCACTCAAGCAAGCCGGCCTGACCAAGGACCAGATCGACTGGATCGAACTCAACGAAGCCTTCGCCGCACAGGCGTTGGCGGTGATCCGCGACAGCGGGCTGGACCCGTCCAAGGTCAATCCGCTGGGTGGCGCGATCGCACTCGGTCATCCGCTCGGTGCGACCGGCGCGATCCGTGCGGCCACGCTGGTGCACGGCCTGCGTCGTCGTCAGCAAAAGTACGGCATGATCACCATGTGCATCGGCACCGGCATGGGTGCGGCGGGCATTATCGAAGCGCTGTAAGTCGTCGTCCGGGATCGGCCACCGCGCCGATCTCGCGAACGCGATGAAGAGCCGACTGAAGGCGTGCGTGAGCACGCTTTCTTTCTGGGCGGCTGAAAACCGCCGTCGACCGGATCTGGATCGCATACGGATTCGTTTGCCCAGTCGATGCACCCGGTGAACACAGCGCTTACGCTGTCCGTACACACGTTGAGCGGCCGCTGTTGGCGCGATCGCGGGAACTACCGCACGAACCAGGCCGCACACCCAAACAGGATCGCCGCGCGCAATGCGCAGCGCCGCTGGCAGAAACCGACGCCCTCACCACAGTTCAACGGCTATAAAAATCTTGCAGACAACGTAGCGGTCTAGCGTGCCACCAGCCACTGGCCTGTACGCGCACCGGCAAACATCAGCGCCAGCCCGGCCACCAGCGTCACCGCCAGATACACGCCGATCATCGTGGAGCGATCGGTGCGCGCAAACACCAGACACTCCATCATCAGCGACGAAAAGGTGGTCAGCCCACCCATCACGCCGACGATCAGCAGCGCCCGCAGCGGCCAGCTCGACGGACCGCGCGCGTCCAGCCAGACCAGCAGCACGCCGGCGACGAACGAGCCGAGCAGATTCACCGTCAACGTTCCCCACGGAAAGCCGGCGCCAAAGCGCTGCAGCAGCGCTGCACCGATCGTAAAACGCAGCCCGGAACCCAATGCGCCGCCGGTCATCGCCAACAATAATTGCTGCCACCACACCGGTGCGTTCATGCACGTACTCCGCAACCGCCCAGTGGGGTCTTCGAAAAAAACGTATGCGCGTTCGGCATCATCAATCCTGAGTCAAGAAGCGATGCCGGGGCACGGGCCTGCCGCCCCGGCGGGGGTGGACAGGCATCATCAGCGCGCAGACTGCGTGCGGTTCAAGGAGGAATGCCATCTCCCGTATCGCCGATTATGCCGTGGGCTTTCCAGCCTTGTCAGCCCGCGCCTGCGCACGCGCCTCGCGCAGCCGGTCGAGCTTTTCCTTGAGCTTGATTTCCAGTCCACGCGGCACCGGCTTGTAATACACCTGCTCGCCCATCGCGTCCGGAAAGCCGGTCTGGTCGAGCGCGATGCCGCCCTCGGCGTCGTGGTCGTATTGATAGTCCTGGCCGTAACCGAGCGTCTTCATCAGCTTGGTCGGCGCATTACGCAGGTGCAGCGGCACCTCTTGCGTGCCGGTGGCGCGCACATCGGCCTTGGCTTGATTGAAGGCCGCGTAGCCGGCGTTGGATTTAGCGGTGCTGGCCAGATACAGCACCAGCTGTGCGAACGCCAGCTCGCCCTCCGGGCTGCCTAGGCGCTCGTAAATATCCCAGGCTTCCAGCGCCATGCTCTGCGCCCGCGGGTCCGCCAGACCGATATCCTCGATCGCCATGCGGGTCAGCCGCCGCGCCAGATAGGCCGGGTCGCAGCCGCCGTCGAGCATGCGGGTGAGCCAGTACAACGCCGCATCCGGATTGGAGCTGCGCACCGATTTATGCAGCGCCGAGATCTGGTCGTAGAACTGTTCGCCGTTCTTGTCGAAACGGCGGGTGCGGTCGGCCAGCACCTGCAGCAGCGTCTGCGGCGTGATCTCCCCGCCCTCGCCGCCTGCCAACTCGGCAGCGATTTCCAGCAGGGTCAACGCACGCCGCACATCGCCATCGGCGGCGCTGGCGATTTCCAGCAGCGACGCCTCGCTGACCTGGATTGTCTCCTGTCCCAGCCCGCGCTCGGAATCGTGCAATGCACGTTGCAGCGCTTCGACGATATCTTGTGGCGACACCGATTCGAGCACATGCACGCGGCAACGCGACAGCAACGCGGAGTTCAACTCGAACGACGGATTTTCCGTGGTCGCGCCGACGAACAGGATGGTGCCGCGCTCGATGTGCGGCAAAAATGCATCCTGCTGCGCCTTGTTGAAGCGATGCACCTCATCGACGAACAACACCGTGCGTCGGCCACTTGCAAACCGCTGCGCGGCCTCGGCCAATACCTGACGTACCTCGGGCAGCCCCGACAACACTGCGGAAATCGCCTTGAACTCGGCATCGGCGTAGTGCGCCAGCAGCAAGGCAAGCGTGGTCTTGCCGCATCCTGGCGGGCCCCACAGGATCATTGAATGCACGCGCCCCGATTCCACCGCGCGGCGTAGTGCGCTGTCGGGCGTCAACAAGCGTTTTTGGCCGACCATTTCGTCCAGCGTCCGCGGACGCATGCGCTCCGCGAGCGGGCGCAGATGATCTGCATCCACGCTAAGCAGATCGGCTGTGCTATCGATGGTGGATCTGGTTCGTGCCACGCCCCATTCTATCGCGCCGGGGCGTTAGCGCATTGCAGCGGTGAGCTGCCGCGCGAAAGCGGCAGATCTCTCACGTGTCGGAAGGCGACCGCAGCGACGATGCGGGTTGGCAAGCGCAGTTGGATCACAGAAGGCACAACGCAAGACGCCTCCCCGTAGGAAGGCGTCTGCAATATTGCCTCAACGCATCTGCTGACAAGCTGCAACGTGCAGCCTCGCGCCCCGAGTGAATCGGTCGCCCTCAATCGGGCATGACCTTACTGCGCGTCGCCCACCACATCCACCCCCTTGGCTGGGGTGTAGCGGAAGGTGTCGGCCGCAAACGCGGGGTTGCGCTTCCAGCCGCTGAAGCTGATCGCAGTGCGCTGACCCACCGCATCGACCACCTCCATCTTGGCCAGGCCGTCCTTACTGAAGCCGAGCGAGGCCATCTGGAAGCTGGCTTCGGTGTCGACCTTGGGCGTCAACGACAGCCACTGCAGGCCGTCGCGCGGCGCGGCTTCTTCGCTGACGTCGTATTGCTTGTCCAGACGCGCGGGGTCGATCAACGCCACCAGCGGGCTGTTCTGCTCTTCGTTGCCCTGCGCGCGCACGGTGACCTGCTCCAGGTCGGGGTCGAACACCCACACCTTCTTGCCGTCGGCCACGATCAATTGCTTGTAAGGCTTGGCGTATTCCCAACGGAACTGACGCGGTGCCGACAATGCCACCCGCCCGCTCGAACGCTCCTTGACCCGGCCGTTGGCATCGGCGACCTGCTGATCGAACTGCCCATCCAGGCCCTTCAGGCCACGGGTGAACGTGTCCAGCTCCTGGCGCGCACCGGCAAACGCGGTGCCGGCAAACAGAGCGGTGGCGAGGACGGCATAACGGAGCTGGCGATGCATCGCGGTCTTCCAGAAAGGAGTACGCCAATTCTGAAGCTTCATAGATGAATGGGCGAGCGCTATTGCACGGACGCGTTCATGCAGCGGCAGCGGGTTGCCTCAATCATTGGTCTGCACCTTGGACAGATCGCCGTAAACGATCTGCCCACGAAAGCCGCGTCGCACCTGCTGATACAACTCACGAAATGCACGGTAATCCTGCGGCTGGCATAAGGCCTGCGGCCCGTGCACCGCCGCACGTTGCAGGCGATGGACCGCAGTGACCGTCTGTCCCTGGCGCGACCAGTCCACCACGTATTCGCCAGCCGCATTGCGAAACTTGCTGCTACGCGGAATGGCAATGATCGGCACCGTCTCCGGGAAGGTCACCACGTAGGTTTCCTCACGCACGCTGTCGTTGCAGTAGAACGGAGTCAGATTGTCTTCGGCCGAGGTAGTGGCGTAGATCCCGCGCGTCGATTCGGCCCCAGGCATGTCCGGCAAGGTCATGCCGCCGACCACCGAAAAATCCACCGCGTCGTTGGCCTGGAAGCTGTAGCGATAGTTGAATGGCGTTTCCAGGTCCAGTGGATCGCCCTGAATCAGCAGATCGCCGGTCCCGACGAAACCGGACTGGGCAATGATCGATTCCTCGATACGGTTGCGGTTCTGCGCATTGAGTTGCACGAACATCGCGCGCAAGCCCACTTCGCCGGTCTGCCCGCTGTCCAGGGTCGTCAGGCCCTGCAATCCGCCCTGCGGCGTGAAGCGGTACTCGGTCCGGGCGACGTAGCGGTTGACCTTGCGATCGTTCGGCGGGGTCTGGGTGACCTTGCCATCCCGCGTATGCACCACCGGCGCGCCAAGATCGCCGGCCGGCAGCTGGCCGAAGCGCGCGTAGGGGTTGGTCGAATCGACGTAAAGGTCGAAGGCCGGGATGTAGGTGATGGCGTGATTGAAGCGCCCCAGAACCGGGATTGCCGGCAATGTCGGCCCGCCCTCCGCGCCGATCAGCACCGGCGTGCTGGCGATGCCCTTGGCCGCCAGCAGCGCTTCCAGAATCACGGTGTGATCCTTGCAGTCGCCATAGTGATTGGCCAGGATGCTGTCGGCACTGTTGGGCTCCAGACCGCCATTGCCCAGGTACACCGCCACGTAGCGGATATTGCGCGCGACCCAGGCATACAACGCCGCCGCCTGCGCACGCGGCTCATCGATTCCCTTGGTCACCTGGTCGGCCAATGCCTGGATCGCGGGTGTGACCGTAGCGGCGCGCCCACCCTTGACGTGATACGCCAGGCCCATCTGCGACCAACTGTCGAAGGTGCTGGCCATCAGCGTGGGGCTGAATTCCCAGGTCGCCGCGCTCCAGTTCTGGTTCTTCATCGGCGTGGCGCGCTGGTAGCGCCATTCCCAGCGCGCCTGATCGCCACGCACCACCGGCTTGGTGCTGCCCTGCAAACCACGTGCGGACAGATGCATCGGCAGCGACTTGGGCGCAACCAAGGTGACCACTGCATCGTCGTATTGCGCGAACACGCTGAAGGTTTCCCACAGACTGAAATAACCTGGGAAGTAAGGCGTGTTCTGCGCGCGTCGCACGCGATAGACGATGCGCGCACCCGGCGCCAGGTTCGGGAACACCACCACCTTGACCTTGCGGTCGGCGTACATCGCCGCCGACGCGCTGGAATAGCTTTCCTGGGTGTAGATCTTGTCGGCCGCCACGTCCTGGCGCAGCCCTTCGGCGGTGACGGTGTACGCCTCCAGCACTTCGAGCGTCTCCATCTTTTCGCTATAGCTCAACCGCACCTGGCTGAACTGCTCCACCGCCGACTTGGTCTTGAGCAGGATTTCGTACTCGTCGGTTTCCACACTGCTGGCATCGGCGCGCACTTCGTAGTCGGCGCGGTAGCGCACAAAGCTGTAGTTGGTATCGGCCTGGGTCCGCGCCGCCGCCGCGGCAGGCGCGGGGCGCTGTTGCGCCTGGGCGAGCAGCGGGGCGCAGATCAACAATACGAGCAACAAGACAGGACGACGCAGCATGGGTCTCGATCACGACGGGCCGGAGCGGCCGTTGTCCGATAGGGTAGCCGGTGTGCCCGGCAATGACAGGTATCGACTTCCAACAATGCCGCATTGATGCGTGCGGCAGCGCTCGTTGAGGCAACTCACACGCCGCAGTCCACGCAGACGCGCAATACGGGGTCTTGCGCCGGTGCGTGTACGTCAATGGACGGAAATCGAAACGCGTCCTGCACACGCCGAATCCAGGCAATGGCCCTTCGCCCTCTCGCTGCGCCTCCAGCCACCGTACCGCGCAGCGACTGCCGCAGCCGCGTGCCCCCGCACCGCACCGCGCAGCGACGAAAGCCGCCGCGCTTACTTGGGCGGCGGTGGCGCCAGCACGGTGCGATCGCCGTTGTGCTCGGGCTGGCTGACCACACCTGCCGCTTCCATCGCCTCGATCAAGCGCGCAGCGCGGTTGTAGCCGATCTTCAGGCGACGCTGCACACCGGAAATCGATGCGCGCCGGGTTTCGGTGACGATGCGCAGTGCCTCGTCGTACAGCGGGTCGGATTCATCCCCACCGCCGCCACTGCTCTCCGGCAAGCCGGTAGCGCCCACCACGGTGCCATCGCCCATGGTCTGCACTTCGTCCAGCACGCCTTCGACATAGGAGACCGGCCCACTGGCTTTCAGGTGTTCAACCACCCGATGCACTTCTTCGTCGCTGACGAAGGCGCCGTGCACGCGGTCCGGCAGCGCGGTGCCCGGCGGCAGATACAGCATGTCGCCATTGCCCAGCAGCGCCTCGGCGCCGGACTGGTCCAGGATGGTGCGCGAGTCGATTTTGGAACTGACCTGGAAGGCGACGCGGGTCGGGATATTGGCCTTGATCAGACCAGTGATCACGTCCACCGACGGCCGCTGCGTGGCCAGGATCAAGTGGATACCGGCCGCACGCGCCTTCTGCGCCAGGCGTGCGATGAGCTCTTCGACCTTCTTGCCGACGATCATCATCATGTCGGCGAATTCGTCGATGAAGATGACGATGAACGGCAGCGTCTCCAGCGGCCGCGGCGCTTCGCCCAGCTCCGGATTCGGCTTGAACAGCGGGTCCATCATCGGCTGGCCGGCGTCGATGGCGTCCTTGATCTTCTTGTTGAAGCCGGCCAGGTTGCGCACGCCCACCGCGCTCATCAGCTTGTAACGGCGTTCCATCTCCGCCACGCACCAGCGCAGGCCGTTGGCGGCCTCCTTCATGTCGGTGACCACCGGCGCCAACAGATGCGGGATGCCCTGATAGACGCTCAATTCGAGCATCTTCGGGTCGATCATCAGCATCCGCAGTTCCTTGTGCGAGGCCTTGAACAACAGGCTCAGCACCATCGCGTTGACCGCCACCGACTTGCCCGAGCCGGTAGTACCGGCCACCAGCAAGTGCGGCATGCGCGCCAGATCGGCCACGGTCGGGCGCCCGGCAATGTCCTTGCCCAGCGCAAGCGTCAGTGGGCTGGCCGACTTGTCGTATTCCTTGGAACGCAGCAGTTCGGACAGGAAGATCATCTCGCGGGTGACGTTGGGGATCTCCAGACCCACCACCGACTTGCCAGGAATCACGTCCACCACACGCACCGACTTGACCGACAGGCCGCGCGCGATGTCCTTGTCCAGCGAGCTGATCTGGCTGACCTTGATGCCCGGCGCCGGCTCGATCTCGAAGCGGGTGATCACCGGACCGGGATAGGCCCCGACCACCTGCGCCTCGATGCGGAAATCCTTGAGCTTAAATTCGATCTGCCGCGACAGCGTTTCCAGCGTCTCTTCCGAATAGCCCTTGGCCTGCGGTTTGGGGTCGTCCAGCAATGCCAGCGGCGGCAGATCCGAGCCGTCGGTGCTCACGCCCTGGAACATCGGGATCTGGGTGTCGCGCTTGGCGCGCTCGCTCTTTTCCACCACCGGTGCCGGCGGCGGCTCGATCTTGACCGGCTCGCGCTTGGCCTGCTTGACCGCATCGACCTTGCGCACTTCCTCGCGTTCTTCGCGCATCACGCGGGTTTGCTGCCACTCGGTCGCCTGATGGGTCTTGCGCTGCATCAACGGGCCCAGTGCCAGCACCCACTGACCGATGCGCTCCATCACCACAAACCACGACAACCCGGTCGCCAATGTGATCGATACCAGCAGCAGCACTATCACGAACAGATTGGCGCCCAGCGCACCAAAGCCCGAACTGAGCGACCCGCTGACCAGCTTGCCGAGAATGCCGCCGGCCTCGGCGACCTCGCCCTGGAACAGACGCAGATGCAAAAAGCCGGTCGAAGAGATCAAAAAGCCCACCATGCCGACCAGCCGCAGCGCCGGCCCCAGATCGCTCTGACTCTGCTCCTCGCGCTCGCCGATCAGCGCGATCCAGGCTACCGCGCCCAGGATCACCGGCAACAGGAAGGCCACATAACCGAACAGCTGCAGCAACACATCCGCCGCCATCGCGCCGAATCTGCCGCCCATGTTGTGGATCGGCGCGACCAGATTGCCGGTGCGCGACCAGCCAGGATCGGTTGCCGAATAGGTCAACAGGCTGGCCAGCAGATACAGCAGCAGCGGTGCCACCGCGATCAATGCCAGATCGCGCCAGAGCTTTTGCCGACGCGGATTGTCCGCCACCGCCGTCTTGCGCGACGACGATTTGCCCTCTGCGGGCTTGCTGCGTTCGGGAACCTGCTTTGCCACCTGTAGCCAGACCTTAGAAAAATGCTGTTAGTGGTTGATAATAAACGACTGAGGCCACGGTTTCAGCAGTTGAATGAGCACCGGCTACCGGGTCGCCCGGCCGCCAACGAAAAACGCCGCACGAGGCGGCGTCGAACATGCAATCAGGGCGGACCATGCCATCTGCGGTTCAAGCAGTTCCATCGCGCCGCCTTGATTCACCGGGTGGGGACCGCCACTCTATGCCGCCACGGGGGCGCAATTCACCAGCGCCGTCCCTACCAATTCCTAGACCGCGAGTATACATGAGCGCCTCATCTGCCAGTCCCGCCAAGCATTCCCGCCTGCTGATCCTGGGCTCCGGCCCGGCCGGCTGGACCGCCGCGGTCTACGCCGCCCGCGCCAATCTCAAGCCGGTGGTGATCACCGGCCTGCAGCAGGGCGGCCAGCTGATGACCACCACCGAGGTGGACAACTGGCCGGGCGACCCCCACGGCCTGATGGGCCCGGACTTGATGAACCGCATGCAGGCGCATGCCGAGCGCTTCGAGACCGAGGTCATCTTCGACCACATCCACACTGCCGATCTGTCGCAGCGGCCGTTCCGGCTGATCGGCGATAGCGCCGAGTACACCTGCGACGGGCTGATCATCGCCACCGGCGCCACCGCCAAGTACCTGGGCATCCCCAGCGAAGAGGCCTTCAAGGGCCGCGGCGTCTCCGCCTGCGCCACCTGCGACGGGTTCTTCTACAAGGACCAGGACGTGGTGGTGGTCGGCGGCGGCAATACCGCGGTCGAAGAGGCGCTGTACCTGTCCAACATCGCGCGCAAGGTGTACCTGGTGCACCGCCGCGACACCCTGCGCGCGGAAAAGATCATGCAGGACAAGCTGTTCGCCAAGGTCGCCGCCGGCAAGATCGAAACCGTCTGGCACCACGCCATTGACGAAGTGCTGGGCAACGATGCCGGCGTGACCGGCGTGCGGGTCAAGTCCACCCTTGACGGCAGCACCCGCGACATCGATGCGCACGGCTTCTTCGTTGCCATCGGCCACCATCCCAATACGCAGCTGTTCGACGGCCAGCTGGCCATGAACAACGGCTACCTGGAAATCCGCTCCGGCCTGAACGGCGCAGCGACCGAGACCTCGGTGGCCGGCGTGTTCGCCGCCGGCGACGTGGCCGACCAACACTACCGCCAGGCCATCACCTCGGCCGGTTTCGGCTGCATGGCTGCGCTGGATGCCGAGCGTTATCTCGACAAGAGCGCCTGAGATGGCTGCTGACCGCCGGCCGCGCCGCGCGGCCAGCAGCACCAACGGATCGCGCGCATGAGCGTGACGGCCCGCTGGTGCCGCCGGCTGGACGAGCTTCCTGCCGGTGCCTGGGATGCGCTGCACGACGGCAGCCATCCCTTCGTCAGCGATGCCTTTCTGCAAGGCCTGGAACGCGAAGGCTGCCTGCGCCCGGATTGGGGCTGGAATCCGCTGCACCTGACCTTGTGGACCGGCGACACGCTGGTCGCCGCCGCGCCGGGTTACCTGAAAAACAATTCGCACGGCGAGTTCGTGTTCGACCATGCCTGGGCGCATGCGTATGCGCGCTACGGGCAGGAGTATTTCCCGAAGTGGCTGTGCGGCGTGCCCTACTCGCCCGTCACCGGCCCGCGCCTGCTCGGTGCGCCCAAGTGGCGTGGGCACTTGCTGGCCGCGATGCGCGAGCTGGTGGAGCGCAGCAGCTTGTCCTCGGCGCATGTGAATTTTCATCTGGCCGACGAAGACACCGCGTTCGATGCCGAGTGGCTGCAGCGTCACGATCTGCAGTACCACTGGCACAACACCAGCGGCTGGAGCGACTTCGAAACGTTTCTGGCCGCGATGGGCCACAAGCGCCGCAAGAACATCCGCCAGGAACGCGCCAAGGTGCAGCGCGCTGGCATACAGCTGCGCGTGGTGCATGGCGATGAGGCCAGCGAGGCCGACCTGGACGCCATGTACGGGTTCTATCTCAAGACCTTCAACGAGTACGGCAATTCGCCGGCACTGACTCCCGAATTCCTGCGCCACCTGGCGCAACACCTGCCGCGCCAGCTAGTGATGTTCTTGGCCGACCTCGACGGGCAACCGATTGCCGGTGCGTTGTGCCTGCGCGGCCACGACACGCTCTACGGCCGTTATTGGGGCGGCGAAGCCCTGCCCGGGCTGCACTTCGAAACCTGCTACTACCAAGGCATCGAATACTGCCTGCGCGAAGGCCTGAGCCGCTTCGAGCCCGGCGCGCAGGGTGAGCACAAGATTGCGCGCGGCTTTCTGCCGACCGTGGTGCGCAGCCGTCACTGGATCGCCGACCCCGGGTTCCGCGAACCATTGGCGCAATGGTGCGCCGACGAGCGCGAGGCCGTCGCGCGTCACGCGCTCGAACTGGCAGACCACAGCCCGTTTCGCGACTGACCCAATACGCTCCACCCGCATGCCGCACCGCTAGACTCACCCCATGTCGCGCGCCCTGCCCCACTTGCTGTCACCGGACCCTGCCAGTCCGTTTCCTCCGGTCGAACACGCTTTACGCGAGCCCGACGGCCTGCTCGCCCTCGGCGGCGACCTGCACCCGCAACGCCTGCTCAACGCGTACGCGCAGGGCATCTTTCCGTGGTTTTCGGAAGGGCAACCGATCCTGTGGTGGAGCCCGGACCCGCGCATGGTGTTCCGCACCGATAGCGTGCGCCTGTCGTCGCGCTTCAAACGGCAGCTGCGCAACTGCAACTGGACCCTGCGTGCCGATACCGCATTTGCACAGGTCATTGCCGCGTGCGCGTCCAGCCCGCGTCCCGGGCAGGACGGCACCTGGATCACCGCGCAGATGCAGGCGGCCTATCTGGAGTTACACCACCGCGGCCACGCCCACTCACTGGAAGTGTTCGATGGCGCGCGCCTGGTCGGCGGCATCTACGGCGTGGCAGTCGGCAAGATGTTCTTCGGGGAAAGCATGTTCAGCGCTGTCAGCGGCGGCTCGAAAGTGGCGTTAGCCGCTCTGGCCGCCGACCTGCATGCGCGCGGCTGGCCGCTGCTCGATGCGCAGGTGGAAAACCCGCACCTGCTCAGCCTGGGTGCGCAACACATGCCACGCCCGGAGTTTGTGCAACACGTGCAGCGCCAGGTTGCCCTGGTGGAACCGGCCGGCAGCTGGTCCGAACGCTACGGCGAGCGGCCCGTCACGGCGCTGGGTGAAGCCCGCTTAACATAAAATTTGCACCACGGGGAGATGGAGCGTAAAATGCCGTCCCTTACGGCCCCTCCGGGCCAGCTTTGATTGCCAGGATTACATGTCGAAAGACGACTCCATTGAATTCGAAGGCAGCGTCAGCGAGACGCTTCCCAACACCACGTTCCGGGTCAAGCTGGAAAACGGGCATGAAATCATCGCCCACATCTCCGGCCGTATGCGCAAGAACTACATCCGCATCCTGACCGGCGATCGGGTCAAGGTTGAGATGACTCCGTACGACCTGACCAAAGGCCGTATTACCTACCGCATGAAGTAAGCGGTTCTGGTGCTGAGACGCAAGGCGGCCAATGGCCGCTTTTTGTCGTGCCTGTGATTTTGCAGGTTGCTGGTGCCGTGACTCATCACGATGTGGCGCGGGCTGCAATCCGCTGACGTGCGTATCCACGAACCCGCATCGACCACGCGCGCGCAGGCATTCGCACGTCAAACTCGGGCGTGCGCCGATACACCAGCACCCTTGCCGTTTTCTTGCTCGCCATAGCGCATTGCGGGGTTCAACAGATGCGAGGCGCTCGACGGCTTATGGGGCGTTGGGGCTAACTGGCTGCTCGCACAGACAGCATCGCGCACCCTCTCCCGGACATAAAAAAAGCCGCTCATTCGAGCGGCTTTTTTATTCCAGAACGCATGAATCAACTGCGTCGATCAGTCGACGGTTGCCGGCAACAAGCGCTCCGGCTCCGGATGCGCTTCCACCACCAGCTCGCCATCCTTGACGTCGATATTGACCCGCCCGCCCTCTACCAACTTGCCGAACAGCAGCTCGTCGGCCAGCGGACGCTTGATCTTCTCCTGGATCACGCGCGACATCGGGCGTGCGCCCATCAGCGGATCGAAGCCGTGCTGGGCCAGCCAGTCGCGCGCGGTCGGGGTGGCCGACAGCGAGACGTGCTTTTCCTGCAGCAACATTTCCAGCTCGATGATGAACTTGTCCACCACGCGCAGGATGTGGTCGAAGCCCAGCGCCTGGAACTGCACGATCGCATCCAGACGGTTGCGGAACTCAGGAGTGAACCCGCGACGGATCGACTCCATCGCGTCGGTGGAGTGATCCTGCTTGGTAAAGCCGATCGAGCGACGCGATGCCTGCGTGGCACCAGCGTTGGTCGTCATCACCAGGATCACGTTCTTGAAGTTGGCTTCGCGCCCGTTGGTGTCGGTGAGGATGCCGCGGTCCATGACCTGCAATAGGATGTTGAAGATGTCCGGATGCGCCTTCTCCACCTCGTCCAGCAACAGCACGCAGTGCGGCGTCTTGACGATTTTCTCGGTCAGCAAACCACCCTGATCGAAGCCGACATAGCCCGGAGGCGCACCGATCAGGCGGCTGATCGAATGCGCTTCCATGTACTCGGACATGTCGAAACGCACCAGTTCGATCCCCAACTGCAATGCCAACTGCTTGGTCACCTCGGTCTTGCCCACACCGGTGGGGCCCGCGAACAGGAAGTTCCCAATCGGCTTTTCCGGGTTGGCCAGACCAGAACGGGCCAGCTTGATCGAGCCGGCCAGCGTCTCGATCGCCGGGTTCTGCCCGAAGATCACCATCTTGAGGTTGCGCTCCAGATGCTGCAGCACGTCCTTGTCGGTGGCGCTGACCTGCTTGGCCGGAATGCGCGCCATCTTGGCGACGATGGTTTCGATCTCCTCGATGTCGATCAACTCCTTGCGCACGCCCTCGGGCAGCAGTCGCTGACGCGCGCCGGCCTCGTCCATCACATCGATGGCCTTGTCCGGCAACAGACGGTCGCCAATGTGCTTGACCGACAGGTCCACCGCCGCCTGCAACGCATCGTCGGCGTAGGTGACGCCGTGGTGCGCCTCGTACCTGGGCTTGAGGCCCTGCAGGATCTCGAAGGTTTCACCAACGGTCGGCTCGACAATGTCGATCTTCTGGAAGCGCCGCGCCAACGCCCGGTCTTTTTCGAAGATGCCGCGGTATTCCTGGAACGTGGTCGAGCCGATGCAGCGCAGCTCGCCCGACGCCAGCGCCGGCTTGATCAGGTTGGAGGCGTCCATGGTGCCGCCCGAGGCCGACCCGGCGCCGATGATGGTGTGGATCTCGTCGATGAACAGCACCGCATTGGGCACCTTCTTCAACGCGGTCAGCACGCCCTTCAGGCGCTTTTCGAAGTCGCCGCGGTACTTGGTGCCGGCGACCAGCGCGCCCAGGTCCAGCGAGAAGATCACCGCGTCGGCGAGTACTTCCGGCACGTCGTTGTCGACGATGCGCTTGGCCAGGCCCTCGGCGATCGCGGTCTTGCCCACACCCGCCTCGCCCACGTACAGCGGGTTGTTCTTGCGCCGGCGGCACAGGACCTGGATGGTGCGCTCGATCTCATCGGCGCGGCCGACCAGCGGGTCGATCTTGCCGTTGCGCGCCTGCTCGTTGAGATTAGTGGCGTACTCGGCCAGCGCATCGCCCTTGGCCTCGCCCTCCCCGCCCTCGCTCTTAGGCTCGCCATCGGACGCGGACGGCTGCTCGCCGTCTTCGCCCAGCTTGGCGATGCCGTGGGACAGGTAATTGACGATATCCAGGCGGGTGATGTCCTGCTGATTCAGGAAATACACCGCGTGGGAATCCTTTTCGCCGAAGATGGCGACCAGCACGTTCGCGCCGGTGACCTCTTTCTTGCCCGAGGACTGCACGTGGTAGACCGCGCGCTGCAGCACACGCTGGAAGCCCAGGGTCGGCTGAGTGTCGCGGCCATCGTCTTCGGCCAGGCGCGAGACCGAGGCCTCGATCGCCTGTTCCAGGTCGTTGTGCAGCCGCAGCTGATCCGCACCGCAGGCCTTGAGCACGGCTTGCGCGGAAGGGTTGTCCAGCAGCGAGAGCAGCAGGTGCTCGACGGTCATGAACTCATGACGCGCCTCGCGTGCTCGCTTGTAGCACTGGCCGATGGTTTGCTCTAGGTCTTTGCTGAACATTGGTAACTCCGAACGGCTGTTGCCAACAATATGCGGCTTTTGTTGGGATTTTCCACAACCCTATCGGATAGGCATGTTCAGACGGCGTTAGCACGTGATTGCAGCCACACTGTTGCGCTGCTGGAATGATCCCGCTGCCAGCTCAGGTCTGTTCCATCGTGCACAGCAGCGGATGCTGGTTCATGCGCGAAAACTCGTTGACCTGCGCTACCTTGGACTCGGCCACTTCGCGGCTGTAGACCCCGCAAACGCCGCGTCCACGGGTATGGACGTGCAGCATGACCTGGGTGGCCCGCTCCAGATCGAGGTTGAAAAACTGCTGCAGCACGGTCACCACGAAGTCCATCGGGGTGTAGTCGTCGTTCAGCAGCAGCACCTGATACCGCGGCGGTGGCGCCACTTCAGGCTTGCTGGCTTCGACCGTGAGGCCATGATCGTGTTCGTGAGATGTCTTCCGGGGCATCCGGCCATTATACGGTTCATCGCCGCGCGCATTGGACGATTTGCGCCGCGGCCCGCACAATTTGTCTCCGATTCCCCGGCTGGCCCTTGATGACCGATACCCCGACCGCGCTGCGACAGGCGCCGTCTGCTGCAGCATCCCTTCATGCCCGCGCGCGCCTGGCTGCACTGCGGTGTTGCGCCGCCCGCCCGTGCACCGATGCGGTGACCGATGCAATGGCCGGCCTGTCGCCCGCCCAGGCGCTCGACCGATGAGCACGCCCGAACAGCGCTGGCACCCGGATGTCACCGTGGCCACGGTGGTGGTGCGCGACGGCCGATTTCTGCAGGTGGAAGAAACCATCGCGGGCCGGCTGTTGTTGAACCAACCCGCAGGTCATCTGGAGCCGAACGAAAGCCTGCTGGACGCGGCCGTGCGCGAAACCCTTGAAGAGACCGGCTGGGACGTGCGGCTGACCCACTTCATCGGCACCTACCAGTGGGTGGCGCCGAGCGGCCAGTGCTTCCTGCGCTTCGCCTTCGTTGGCGAGGCGGTAACCCATCACCCGGAGAGCCGCCTGGATACCGGTGTGGTGCGCGCGCTATGGATGACACCGGATGAATTGCGCGACGCGCCCGAGCGGCTGCGTAGCCCGTTGGTGTGGCAGGTGGTGGCCGACTTTCTGGCCGGGCAGCGTCACCCGCTGGCGTTGGTGCAGCACGTCGCATGAGTACGCCGCGTATCGTGGTAGGCGTGTCGGGTGGCGTGGATTCGTCGGTGGCGGCATGGAAACTAGCGCAGCAAGGCGAGCCGATCGCCGGGTTGTTCATGCAGAACTGGGCCGACGACGGCAGTGGCGATTGCCGCGCCGAAGACGACCGTCGCGATGCGGTGGCGGTGTGCGGCGTGCTGGGTATCCCGTTCCACTTTCGCGATTTTTCCGGCGAATACTGGAGCGGCGTGTTCGAGCACTTTCTGGCCGAATATGCCGCCGGACGCACACCCAACCCGGATGTGTTGTGCAACCGCGAGGTCAAGTTCAAGCATTTCCTGGACGCTGCCCAGGCGCTGGGCGCCGAGCGCATCGCCACCGGCCATTACGCGCAGGTGGCCCACAGCGGCGGACGCTGGCGGCTGCTGCGTGGGGCGGACCGTGGCAAGGACCAGAGCTATTTCCTGCACCAACTGGGGCAGACCCAACTGGCCGCGACCCTGTTCCCGATCGGCGATCTGGAAAAGAGCACGCTGCGCCGTATCGCCCAGGACGCCGGTCTGCCGACCCACGCCAAAAAGGATTCCACCGGGATCTGCTTCATCGGCGAGCGCGACTTCCGCGAATTTCTGGGGCGCTACCTGCCCGCCCGCACCGGTGAGATCCGCGACCCGCAGGGGCAGCGTATTGCCGACCATCCGGGGGTGTTCTATTTCACCCTGGGTCAGCGCGAAGGCCTGAACATCGGCGGCGTGCGTGGCCGGGCAGCAGCGCCCTGGTACGTGGTGGGCAAAGATGTGGCCAGCAACGTGCTGTATGTGGATCAGAACCGCGACAGCCCCTTGCTGCAATCGCGCTGGCTGCAGTCCGAGCAAGCCCATTGGGTGACCGGCGCACCGCCTGCGCGCCGCTTCAGTTGCACTGCGCAGACACGCTACCGGCAGCCGGACGAGCCGTGCACGGTGGACGTGCAGGACGATGGCAGCGTGCAGGTGTGGTTCGAGCGGCCGCAGCGGGCGGTAACGCCCGGGCAGTCGCTGGTGCTGTACGACGGCGAGGAATGCCTGGGCGGTGCGGTCATTGCCGCCACCGATGCGCCGCTGGAACGCCAGCTGGCGGGATTTTCTTTTTCCTCTGAGGGTGTGGCTTGATGAGTGTTTCCATGGAATACCGCGTGCTGGCGCTTGCCGGTGTCGCCCAGGCCTTGCAGCAGGTGCGGCGGATCGCCGAAACCGGGCATTCGGAAGCGGCGACGGTGCGCACCGCCATGGACAGCGTGTTCCGGGTGGACGCGGCCTCGCCAGAGGCCGTTTACGGCTCGGCTGAGGCGGTGGCGCCCGGTCTGCGCCTGTTGCACAACTACTTCCGCAACCAGGCTCAGGACGACGTGCTGCCGCGCCTGGCGCTGGCGGTGCTGCAACTGGAGCGCCGTTTCGTGCGCGACACCACCACCGTGTCGACGGTGTCCAACGGCATTGAGGCAGCCGCACGCCAGGCGCAGAACCTGAACGACAGCGCTCATCCGGATGTGCTCAGTTCGCTGGGCGGGCTGTACGCGCAGACCATCAGCCACCTGCGCCCCAAAGTCATGGTGCAGGGCAACCCGCATTACCTGGGCCAGGCAGGCGTGGTCGCGGAAATCCGCGCTTTGTTGCTGGCGGCAGTGCGCTCGGCGGTCCTGTGGCGGCAGATGGGGGGCAGCTTGTGGGACTTCCTGTTCGCCAAACGCGCGATGAGCGAAGCGGTGGACCGCGTGCTGCGCTGAGTAGCCCAAACAAGGCGGTTTCAGGCGCCTATAACGGGCGCTAGCGTGCGCCGTCCGCAAGCGCATGGGCAAGACGATATGGCGATCGTCGCTAAAGACAACGGGGGTATTGCCGATACAGCAACCGTGACTCTGCCGAGAACGCCCATGTATTCACGTCCACTCATCCGTCTAGCCGCTCCTTTGGCTCTGACCTTGCTGTTTCCCTTCGCTGTCGGATTCGACTGGCCCGCCTCGGTGCGCTGGGCGATCCTGGCGACCATGACCCTTAGTTGGTTGGTTTTCGCTGCCTGGGTGACGTATTCCCAGTTCCGGCGCAACCCGGACCAGACCCGCATCCTGCGCGAGCAGGACCAACTGCTCAACGAACTGCGTACGTTCGTCAGCAACGAAGTCGATGGTTCGCGCTCGGAAGTTGAGCGTGCCCGCGAACTGATCCGCCAGGCCGTGTCCGGTCTTGGTGGCAGCTTCGAATCGATGAACCGCAAGTCGCGCCAGCAAAGCCAGGCACTGGCCCGCATCGTCGACCGCGCAGGTGACGATGGCAGTGCCGGCGTCGACGTCGCCCGCTTCGCCCAGCACGCCAGCTCCCGCATGGAGCAATTGGTGGAAGCGCTGGAACAGGTGAGCGGCCAGAGCACCAACACCGTCCATCACATCGATGAGATGGCACAGCATCTGGATGGCATCTTCGCGTTGCTGGAAGACGTCAAGTCGATCGCCGACCAGACCAACCTGCTGGCGTTGAACGCCGCCATCGAAGCAGCACGTGCCGGTGAAGCCGGTCGTGGCTTCGCGGTGGTCGCCGACGAGGTGCGTAACCTGTCCGAACGTTCCACCACCTTCAACGAACAGATCCGCAAGCTGGCACACAGCTCCAAGGAATCGATCGCCAAGGTGCGTGAAACGGTCTCGCAGCTGGCATCGCGTCACATGGACCGCTCCCGCGAGGCGCGCCATGAATCGGCCGCCATGCTGGAGAACGTCGCTCAGATCAACGCCTCGTTGGGCGATGGCATGCGCGAAATCTCCGAGTGCGCTCGTTCCATCGATGGCAGCGTGGCCGAAGCCGTCCGCGCCCTGCAGTTCGAGGACATCGCCACGCAGACGTTGAGCGGCATCCACACCCACCTCGATCGCCTCACCGCGATCAACCGTGAGGCGGTGGCGCTGCAGGAACTGCTGCATCGCAATGGCGGCGTGTACGACAGCGACCTGGTTGCGTCGCTGGCCAAGGTGTCCAGCCGTCTGCGCGACATGCGTGTGGAGTGGGAACGCCCGCCGCACAAGCCGGTCGCACAGCAGGGCATGGGTGCCGGCACGGTCGAGTTGTTCTAAGACCGATGTCTGCCCGCAGCTTCTGATCCCGACATTCCCCGGCTTTCCGGGGATTTGTCGTTCCGTAACGACCCGGTGTTCCGCTCATGACGCTCCTTGCCCCCACCATCGATACCGACCCCACTGCCGCATTGCAGGCAGCAGCCTTGGCCACCGCCCATGCCGAGCGCATCGCGCAAAGCGAAGCGGCCAGGCCGGTGCTGCGGCGGGTACGGTTGCCGGCCGCACTGGAACGGCTGGAGCTGGCCGCCCGCGCGGAAATCAAGGCGTTGATCAACCCGCGCCGCGATTGCAGCGAAACCGACCTGCTGTTCGCGACCGTGGCGTGGGACCTGGGCCTGGACGGCGCCGCCGTCGGCGCGTCGACACGCTGATCCCGTCAACGGCGGGGCGTGCCTCGGCAGGCGCCCCGCCGGTTGTTTTGAACTGCCCGATCTCAGGCTTTCCAGCCAACCGCACCGCTCGGCGTACATCTAGGCCCTAGTGCCGTACGCGCGCAACGTCCATCACCGCGCTGCCATGCTTGCGTCCGAATCAGACGGCTGGCGATGGCGCTGTCGGCAATCGCATTGCATGAGTGGACGTGTCGGAATCAGCGCCACTAGCGCGGCACGCATCTGTGACCGACGATGCCTCGCTATGCCACCCGCGCTCGATTAGGGCCTGCTCGCCTCACGAGTACGATGGTGACGCATGCAGGCTGTCGAAGCGCTGGCGTTTGCTTGATACCCTGCCCCATAGTTTCCATATCGGCTTCGTGACATGCACATACTTCCGGCAGCAGACGCAGCGTAGCGTGCCTGCGGCGGTCGGCATGTCGGCATGTCGGCATGTCGGCATCGGCAAGGGTTCATCGAATGCCTTCAACAGGCGGTTTCTAGAGTCTTCCAGTTCCGCCATCTAGCCGTGCACAGGACCTGGTCCGGAGGCTCTACCACGATGCATTTTCGGTAAAGATCATGCGCCGGTATGCATGCGTTGGTGGAGTGGTGATGGCGTGTGACTCTGGCAGTGTCGTACACAAGCAGGCGAGCCTGGCGAATCACGTATTCACGATGTGCCCGACCAAGGCGCTTGTACGATAACTGCCAGGGCGCGCGTAGCGTACTTTTGCCAGCACTTCCGAAACTCTTGCTGGCTCCATCTGCCTTTTGTAGGTAGCTGAAATTTTGTACGATCCAGTCACCGGCTTGAGACGCGGTGCAATGACGGCATCGGTTAACTATGAAAAATTTCGGCCTTGCGCTGTGTTTGATTCTTTGTCTGGTCGCTTGCGAATCGCGACGGATTGCCTCCGCGATCCAGGCTGAATTGACGGATACGGGAAAAGTCGATTTGGCACAGGTCGCGCCGGGAAAGTGGGATCGGGTGTGCATCCTTGGCCCATATTCCACTGACGAAGATGCTGCTTGGTTAGTCGGAGCGCCCTGGTCGTTACGCGGCAACTCATCGGCGTGGAACAGCGACGGCGTGTCTGCCCTGCTCTTCGTCCGTGGTCAAACCGTCCTATCGTCAGTCGATGTGTCTCGTGCTCATGGCGACTTTCCCGTCAATCCGACACGTGTTTTCCACGTGAGAAGGCTCGGTTCGTGCGCTCATCGGGCAGCAAGACACTGATCGCGGCGGCTGACTGACCAGCACTTCCGTGATCCAGAACGAACGATTGATTTCGCCGTCACCGTGCCTTGAGCAGCGTATGGCTCTTCTGACGTTCAACGTGCAGTTGCTTGGCGACTGGAACAAGCCGGTCACTTTTGCAAACCGGAACTCAGACCGATGGAACCTGCATCGCCGTACGACGCCGGCAGATGGCCGACGGCAGCGGCATGACCGGCTTCAGCTGGCGATCACCAAGCGCGCACCCAGCCGCATGCCGGCTTCGGCTTCGCGCAGCCACTGCGCCATGTCGCGCGGCGACAACGGGCGCGAGTAGAAATAGCCCTGGATCTCGTCGCAGCCTTGTTGGCGCAGCAAGGCATCTTCCTGCACGGTCTCCACGCCTTCGGCGACGACCTGCATGCCTAGCGCGTGGCCCAGATGCACGATGGCCTGGGTGACCTCGGCGGTGTTGGCGTCGTCGAGCATGCCCTGTACGAAGCTGCGGTCGATCTTGAGGCGCTGCACCGGGAAGCGGTTGAGGTAATGCAGGTTCGAGAAGCCGGTGCCGAAGTCGTCCACCGCCAGCAGCACACCGTTTTGCTCGAACAACTCGAAGCAACGGCGCAGCGAATCCGAATCGCGAATCAGCGCCGACTCGGTCAATTCCAGTTCCAGCCGCGATGGCGGCCAGCCGTTGTCGCGGCAGATTTCCAGCACGCGCTCGGCAAAGCCGCGTTCGCGCAACTGCACGGCCGAGACATTGACCGCGATGCGGCTGAAATGCAGCCCGGCGCGATCCCAGACCACCGCCTGGCGGCAGGCTTCACCGATCACCCATTCGCCCAGACGCACGATTTCGCCGCATTCTTCTGCGATCGGAATGAATTCGACCGGGCTGCACGGGCCATGGCCAGGGCGATTCCAGCGCATCAGCGCTTCGATCGCCGGCGATGCGTCGCCCACGGTGTTGACCAGCGGCTGGTAGACCAGCGTGAATTCTTCGCGCTCGAGCGCACCTTGCAGTGCATGCTCGAGCTCCAGCCGGCGCTGCGCACGCAGCAGCACATCCTGGCTGTAGTAATGGAAGGTGTTGCGACCGGATTCCTTAGCCGCGTACATCGCCGCATCGGCGGCGCGCAGCAGGCTGTCGAAGTCCGAAAGACCCTCTCCCTGCAGCGCAATGCCGATGCTGGCACCGAGCTTGAGGGTGACATGGTCCTTGCGCAGCGGTTCGCCCAGCGCGCTGATCAACTTGCGCGCCACGTGGCCGGCATCTTCCGGCTCGGAAAGATCGCGCAGCAGCACGATGAATTCGTCGTCGCTGAAGCGGCCGAACAGATCGCTGTTGCGCAGATGCTGATGCAGGCGCGCCGAAGCGAGCTTGAGCAGGTTGTCGCCGGTGGCATGGCCGAACGAATCGTTGATGCTCTTGAAGCCATCCAGATCGATCAGCAGCATGGCCAGCACCTGGCCGCGCTCGTGCGCTTCGCGGATCGCGTTTTCTGCCTGCTCGCGCAGCAGAAAACGGTTCGGCAGGCCGGTCAATCGGTCGTAGTGCGCCAGCAGCTCGATGCGTTCGTTGGCTTCGCGCTCGCGGGTGACATCGCGGAACAGGGCGACAAACCGCGGCGGCAGCCCTTCACGGCGATCCAGCTCGATCAGCACCTGCACCCAGATGCGTTGACCGGAGTTGCGATAGAAACACAGTTCCAGCTGCTCGGGCAGACCGCCATCGGAAATGCGCAGCAGCGCCGCTTCGAAGGCGTCGCGCGAATCCTGGGTGTACAGCGCAAGCGCCTGCTCCAGGGTGATGTTTTCCTTGCGCAAGCCGTGGATGCGGTAGCACTCCTCGGTCCACTGCATGCGACGGGTGTCGACTTCGATTTCGCAACCGCCGATCTTGCCCAACGCGGACACGCGATTGAGCAGTTCGGTACGCCAGCGGATCAGGGCATCGGTCTGCCGCTGCTCGGTGACGTTCTGCAACTGGCCGAGCACACGCACCATGCTGCCATCGCCATCGAACACCGGCTGCGCCCAGACCCGCAGATGATGCGGATTGACGCCGAGCAGGCCGTTGACCTCCAGCTCGAAATGCACCGGCAGGCCTTCGTGCTTGATCTTGCGCCAGGCCCCGCGCAGTTGCGCCACCGAAGGCCGTGCGAGCAGACGCAGGAGGTCGCGAACGCCATGCAGGCGCAGCTGGGTCATGCCGAGCTGCTGCAGGAAGTCCTGCGATATCCACAGTTGGTCCTTCAGCGAATCCCAGCTCCAGCTGCCCATGCTGGCAATACGCTGAGCCTCTTCGAGCTGGGCCTGCTGCTCGCGCAGCTGCTGCTCGAGCAATTTGTGGTGATGCACGTCGGTATGGGTGCCGACCATGCGCAGCGGGCGGCCATCGGCGGTGCGCGAGACCACGCGACCGCGATCGAGGATCCAGCGCCATTGGCCGTCGTGCTGGCGCAGCCGGAATTCGGCTACATAGGTATCGGTGCGCCCATCCAGATGGGCCTGGACGGCTGCGCTGACCTGCGCGTGGTCGTCGGGATGAATCAATCCGGACAACGCGGTGAGATTGTTCGGCAGCGGTTGCTCGGAATAGCCGAGCATGCGAGTCCAGCGCTCGGAGCGGTACACCACGTCGGCGGGGATATCCCAATCCCACAACCCGTGATCGGCGCTGTCCAGGCCCATTTCCCAGCGGCTGGTGCCATCGGCGCCCATCGGCTCGGGAATGCTCAGGGTGAAGGCCATGACCTTGCCGTGCTCGTCGCAGACCGCGCGCAGCCAGCCTTCCAGCCGTCCGCCGCCCGTTCCCGGCAACACGCAGGCCGCCATGCCGCCGCTGTCGGCCACCTGGGCGCGACTGCTCTCCAGCACTTCGGCATACGCACCAAGGGTTGCCGGCAGCCCGAGGGACTGCGCAACGCTATTGGCCGCCAGGGGCTGGCCATGCGCATCCAACAACACCACCGCTGAGGTCAGCGGGTGCTGCAGCATGCTTGCAATGACGCCTGAGTCCACTCTGGAACACTCCGAAGGATCGACCCCTGCCTCGGGGTCGCAATGGATAACGGCCGTCCAGCGGATTAGTTGAGGCGAGTGTTTCGAGCGCAACCGAACCGGGCCGACTTACGGCTAAGATGGCCGCATCGCCCGCTCCAAAGGTCGTCCGCGGACCCATGCACCAACCTGTCGCCGCGCCCGCGTTCTCGTCCCCTCCCGTGTCCCGACTTCGCCTGGCCGAACGCCTGCAGCAAGGCCTGTGGACGCTGACCGGTCTGTACCTGCTGATCGGTGTGGTGTGGCTGCTGCTGGGCAACCGATTGCTCAATCTGGCTGGCGCGGCAGTGCCGGAACGCTGGTCCGATGCCAGCTTTCTGCTGGTGTCGAGCATCGTGATCCATCTGGTGCTGCGGCGCTTCATGACGCTGATCGTGGAAGAACATGCGCAACTGGCGCAGTCCGAAGCCTTGCTGCAGGCCAAGTTCCTGGCCCTGCCCAGCCCGGCCTTCATCTACGACCTGGCGACCATGCGCATTCTCGACGCCAATCCGGCGGCGCTGGAATTCTTCGGCTGGGAGCGCGACGAATTCCTGCAGCAGACGCTGCAGGCGGTCTGGCCCAACGCCGATGGCGCGCGGCTGGAAGACATCATCACGGAGATCCGCGGCAAGGGCGACACCACCTGCGTGTTGAACGAAGATCTGCTGACCCGCAGTGGACTGCGGCATGTCGAGGTGCGCAGCAATCAGCTGCATCTGGCCAGCGGCCCTGCCCGTCTGGTGGTGACGGTAGACCGCAGCGAAGAACGCCAGGCGCAGCATCTGCGCGACGAAGCGCTGGAACGCCTGGAAGAAGCGCAGGGCATCGCGCGACTGGGTTCGTGGCAACTGGATCGCGCCACCGGCCTGGGCCGCTACTCGGCGGCGGTGTATCGCATCCTGGGGCGCAGCGTGCCGATGCATCGGCGCGAACATCGTCTGGAAGAGCTACTGACCGCATCCGATACCGCCACCCAGGCGCGTATCGAACGCATGATCGAAGACATGTGCACCGGCGGCGAGGTACAGATCGATGTGCTGCTGCCGCTCACTGGCGGCGATTCGCAACCGCGCACCGTGCATCTGCGGGCAGAGAGCGTGACCCTGCCCAGCGGCGCAAGCCATGTGCATGGCACCTTGCAGGATGTCAGCGAACGCGAACAGTCGCGGCGTCTGCTGCGCGAGCGCGAGGAACAGTTCCGCGAGCTGGTGCGGGTGCTGCCGGACGGCGTGCTGATCCTCGCCGACGAGCACGTGATGTACGCCAATGCGGCAGGCTCCGCCCAGTTCGGTTTTCAGGGCGAAACCATTCTGGGCGAGCCGCTGCAGACGCTGGTCGGCGATTCCGACCTATCGGTGGTGCGCGAGTATCTGCGTGCGGGCAGCGATCGCAATGAGCCGGTGTCCAGTGCGCGGGCGATGCGCCGTCGCGATGGCAGTACGTTCTATGCAGGCCTGTCGGCGGGCGATATCCGCTACGGCGGGCGCAGCTGCAAGCTGCTGGTGGTGCGCGATCTGAGCGAGCCCGAGCGCATGCGCGATGCCCTGGCCGAGAGCAATGCCGAGTTGCAGGCGATGGCCAAGCGGCTCTTCTCGTTGCAGGAAGACGAACGCCGTGCGATCTCGCGCGATCTGCACGACGACATCGGCCAGGCGATCACTGCCATGAAGTTGTCCGCGCATGCGGCGCTGGACGAACTCGACCCGGTCGCGCGCCGCGAAGATCTGCTGGAAGTGGTGTCGCTGGCCGATTCCACCGTGAACAAGCTGCGCAATCTGTCGATGCTGTTGCGTCCGCCGCAACTCGATGCGCTGGGTCTGGAAGCAGCGTTGCGTTGGCAGGCCTCGATGCTGTTCCGCGCCTCGCAGGTCCGGTTGGAGCTGGACATCCAGGCGCTCGATGTGCGCCCCGGCAACGAAATCGAACAGGCCTGCTTCCGGATTGCGCAGGAAAGCCTGACCAATGCATTGCGACACGCATGCGCCGGCGAAGTGCGCATGAGTCTGCAATCGATCGACAGCGAGACGTTCCGTCTGGAAGTCAGCGACGACGGCGATGGCTTCGAGCCGGAAGGCCCGCGCGGACTGGGACTGATCGTGATGCGTGAGCGTGCGCAAACCGTCGGTGGCGTGCTCGCGATAGACTCAGCACCCGGAGCAGGCACGCGCGTGACGTTGCGCCTGCCCTATCACCCGGCCGGCGAGTCCGTCCACGAAGATGGTGGACGTTGAGTCATGTGGAGCCCCGTAATCCCGCCCGGATTGGAAATCGTCAAACCGACACGCCTGGGCGCTGGCAACCCCGAACTACTGCATCTGGTCGACGCGGCCGCATCCGGCGGCCAGCCGTTGATGATCTTCCATGTCGACATCGACCATTTTGCCTCGATCAACGAGAACATGAGTGGTGAGGTCGGCGATCAGGCACTGACGCTGGCCGCACGCCGTCTGCAGGAATTTTTAGGCACGCGCGGCAAGTTGTGGCGGCACGGCAGCGACGAAATGATCATCGTGGCGGTGCGCCGCGACGACACGCCGCTGCCGGAGGATTTTGCTGAAGAGATTCGCCAGCAGCTGGAACTGCCGTTATCGGTGTTGCCGTATACGTTGTTCATGACCGGCAAGGTTGGTATCAGCCTGTGTCCCGAACACTCGACCTCGCTCTCCATCCTGCTCGACTACGCCGAAGAAGCCAGCTATCAGGCCGCGCGCGAAGGCGGCAACACGGTGCGCCTGTACACGCGCAATTCGGCGACCAACGCGCATAGCGAGAGCATCATTGCGCGGCAGATCGTCGATGCGATCCCGCATGGCGAACTGCGCCTGCGCTACCAACCGCTGGTCAGCGCACGTGACGGCCGCATCGTCGGCATGGAAGCGCTGCTGCGTTGGCAATCGCCCACGCTGGGCATGCTGGTGCCGGAGCGCTTCATGCGCACCGCAGAGCGGCTGGGCGTGATCGTGCAGATCGGCGAATGGGTACTGCAGAACGCAGTGCGTCAGGCGCGGCTGTGGCGCGACCAGGGCTTCGACGATTTCAGCATTGCGGTCAATGTCTCCACGCTACAGTTGCTGCGGCCGGGCTTCTTCAACGAAGTGATGGCCATGCTGCAAACGGCGGGCGTGCCGGCGCAGTTCGTGACCCTGGAAATCAACGAAAGCGCGTTGACCAACAACGTCAACTTCGTCCACGAGACGATGGCCAACCTGCGCAACGAAGGCATCAGCCTGAGTCTGGACAACTTTGGCACCGGCGATTCCAGTCTGAGCGCATTGGTGCGCTACCCGGTCGACCGGCTCAAGATCGACCGCAGCTTCATCAAGAGCGCGCCGGCCGGTAGCCGCGAGGCAGCGATTGCGCGCGCCATCATCGCGATGGGCCACCAGCTGGGCATGACGGTGATCGCCAATGGCGTGGAATCGCAAGCGCAGCTGGGCTTTCTGCGACGCAACGATTGCGACATCTTCCAGGGCTATCTGTTCGGAGAACCGATGTCGGCCGAGTCCGCCGGCATGGCACTGCGTCGGCGCTATCTGCGTCCGGAATCGTTCGCCGAAAGTCGCCCGGACCGCACCTTGTTGCTGCTGGACGACGAAGAAAACGTGCTGCGCTCGCTGGTACGCCTGTTCCGCCGCGACGGCTACCGCATCCTGGCGGCCGGCAACGTGCGCGACGCCTTTGACCTGTTGGCCACCAACGACGTGCAGGTGATTCTGTCGGACCAGCGCATGAGCGATATGAGCGGCACCGAGTTCCTGGGCCGCGTCAAAATGCTCTACCCCGATACCGTGCGCCTGGTGCTGTCCGGCTACACCGACCTTGCCACGGTGACCGAGGCGATCAACCGTGGCGCGATCTACCGGTTCCTGACCAAGCCGTGGAACGACGACGAACTGCGCGAGCATATTCGCCAGGCCTTCCGCACCCATGACGAGCTACGCAACGGCCGGGAATAGGGAACCGGGAATGGAGAATTGGTAGAGCAGATATCTACCGCTTGATTCTCCGCGTGCCAAATCGTGCCTCAAAATCAAAGCACCAGCGCATGCCGCTCTCCCGATTCCCTACTCCCGATTCCCAGCGCGTCAGCGCTACTTCGGCTGCCGGATCGGCAACACGATGCGGAAGCTGGCGCCCTGCCCTGGCACGCTTTCGACGTCGATACGGCCATGGTGCTTGTTGATGATGCCGTAGGAGATCGATAGCCCCAGGCCGGTGCCGCTGCCGACCGGTTTGGTGGTGAAAAACGGGTCGAAAATGCGCTGCAGCAGGTCCGGGGCGATGCCGGCGCCGCTGTCCTGGAACTGGATCCAGACGTTTTCAGCTTCATCGCGTCCGCTGGTGACGGTGATCGTGCCGCGCTCGACAATCGCCTGGCCGGCGTTGAGCAGCATGTTCATGTAGACCTGGTTGAGCTCGGACGGCAGGCACTCCACCAGCGGCAGCTCGGCGTAATTGCGCTCCAGCGTCACCTTGTACTTGAGCTCGTTCCAGATGATGTTGATCGTGGATTCGAGGCCGGCATGCAGGTCCACCATCTTCCACGACTCGGAACGGTCCGAGTACGAGAAGTCCTTGAGGTCGCGCACAATGCGGGTGACCCGCTCGATGCCTTCGCGCGATTCGGCCATCAACTGCGGCAGATCGCGGCTGATGAAGTCGATATCGGCACGGTTGCGGATTTCGTCGATCTCGGGAATCAAGGCCTTCGGGTCCGGCGCCTGCAGCGCGCGCTCATAGGCTTCGATCAGGGTGAACAGGCTGCGCAGGTACTCCTGCAGGCTGCCGAGATTGGAGTGCACGTAGCCGATCGGATTATTGATCTCATGCGCCACGCCGGCCGCCAACTGGCCGATGGAGGCCATTTTTTCCGACTGCAGCAGTTTGTCCTGGGCGCCGTTCAAGCGCATGTAGGCCTGGCGCAGTTCGGCGTGGCGCTGTTGCAGCTCGCGCTCGTAATCCTGCTGGCCTTCGATGTTGTGGAACAACGCCAGAAAATGCCCGACGCCCTGCTCTTCGTTGTAATACAAGTGCGCGATGACCACGCGGTCGGCTACCGGCAGGCTGCCGGTCCAGCTGCCCTTGCTGCGCGCCTGATTCAGCGCATCCGATGGCAGCACTTGCGAAATCCGCTCGCCCAGATTGCGATCGTCGGCGGGGTCTTCCTTGCACAGGCTCTGACGCGCGACGGCGTTGGCCAGAATCAGCTGCCCATCGGCCCGGAACAGCAAGACGCCTTCAAGCATCTGGTCGCCGAATGCGCGCAGGATGGTCGAAGACGGTAACAATGCTTGATTGAGAAAAAACTTGGCGGTCACGGGACACGGCGGCAGCAGGGACGCTTCAATATACGCCGAACCATAGGGCGGCCATATCGCCACTTGGTCTTAGAGCAGCTAGCAACACGACTGTGCAGCTACCAGGCGGGCGCGGCCGGTGCTCGGTGCGGCATGTACCGTTCGTACACTCCGGTTCCTCCGCGCCGTCCATACCCACCAAACGACTGCTCGCTACGTTTTTATTAGCCGCTCTTGCAGCAGTCTTCAAACTGCTCTATTAGCCGTTGCCAGGCGCGACCGCTGATCGGCATGGCGTGCGTGCATTGGAACAGCGGTGACTCCGCGCCGTCCCTTCCCGTCAGTCGATTGCGCACGGTGTCTGCCAGCCGGCAGTGTCGACCGTAGCAAACCTGCGTGGCCTGCGTGCGCGCAGCACCTGGGTGCGTGCGCCCGCTGCAGTGACGGCTACCTCAGGCGACTGCCAGCGAACGTCCGCCGCGCAGTACATTGGATTGACCCTTGGCGTCGTACGAGGGCGCGCTTTCGGTTCGCCCCAGGTGACGCAGCGCCCAGTTCACTTCACGGCGGCGGCGTGCCAGCAGCGCACCATTGGCGCGGTTGGCTTCGGCCAGCTCACGCAGACGCTCTTCTTCGCCTTCGGGCATTCGCGCTTCAAGCGCGCGCAGCGCCGACAGCTTGTCCTGCGTGTGCCGCATCAACCCGTCGATGTCGTTCTCGAGTAATGCCTGGCGTTCGCCGGCCAGCGCATCGCTGAGACGTTGCAGGAACTCGTTCACGTTCATCCTTTTAGTCGGGGATCAACCCGCCAGTTGCTGATTCAGATCCATCATGCGGCTGGCGATGGCATCCGGGTTGATGGAGTAGCTGCCGTTCTGCAAGGCGTCTTTCACAGCCTGGACGCGACCGGTGTCGATCGCCGAGGACTGCGACAGCTCGCGCTGCAGGTTCTGCAGATTGGTGGCTTCGCCGGTCAGCTTGACGCTGTCGGTGGGCGGTAAGGCTGCAATCGGGGACGCGCGATCTTCACCGGCCGGAACGATCTTGCTGCTCGTGGCCGCGGTGCGAAGGGTGGCAGCGGTCGGTAGATTGCCTTCAATTTTCTGGGTCATGTCAGGAACTCCTCTACAGGTCGTAGGGGATAACGGCACCCAGAAAAAAAACTTTATAGAAAATTTTTACCTGGAGACCACAACGGTTCCGCTCGCTTCAACAATCCCCTGTACTACACGGCGGGACGAGGAATTCTCTACCGAAACCCGCTCGTTTTCGCCGGCATCGGAGAGCGCGCGACCGCTCATGCGCACCTCCAGACCGCCGTTGCGCGACACCAGCGGGACGGTATCGCCGCGCCGGACCAGCCGCTGCGTCACCAGATCATTGGCCGAGAGCAGCGAGCCGGCCGGCAGGACACGGCGGGCGGACTTGCCCACTGCGGCCACCGGGTCGGCCAGTACCGCACCGACGATGCGAGCGGCGTCACGCTTCTCGATACTGATATCGGCTAGCGAGATGGTTTCTCCAGCGCTGATGCCCCGACGCAGCACCAGGACATCCTGGTTGCGACGCACCTTCAATGGCACGAACAAACGCCAGCCGGCCGGCTGCGGGCAGGCCACTTCGACGGTGTTGGTGCCGGTGGGCTGGGCTTGCAGCGCGATGGGACAGGCCGGCATGCGCAGACCCGGATCGAGCGTGGCCTCGGCTTCGGCATCGGGGCCAACCGTGGCCAGCGCCGCTGCGCGAATGGAATCGACCGACTGGTACCCATCGGCCCAGGCCGGGGCGGCGACCAACAAAATGACAAGCAGGAGCAGGCGCATGGGACCAGATCCGTAGGAAGACGCGGAAGCTCATGCAAGCGGTGTGCCTGTTTTCGAATAGGGAATCGGGAATGGGGAATCGGTTGGTGGCTGAAAGATGGTCGGCCTTCGTTGCTGCCGTGCGATTTACTAGGTGAAAGCTATCAGCAGGCAAAGTCACTGCCCTTCGCCTCGGGCTTGCTGCGGAAAGCTTCATCCCTCGCTTTTACGATTCCCCATTCCCGACTCCCCATTCCCGACAGCGCCCCGACCAACCACAAAGCCCTCAAGTTTCCAGGCGGCGCTGTCGATATCTGCCCCATGACCCACGATCTGCTCAACCGCATCGACCAGCGCACCCGACTGGCTGGCCACAATCGACTGGCGCTGCTGCTGTTTAGGCTAGGCGGGCGCCAGCTTTTTGGCGTCAACGTCTTCAAGGTGCAGGAAGTGCTGCGCCGGCCGGAATTGTTCCAGGTGCCCGGCCTGCCGACCGAATTCGCCGGCGTTGCCGACGTGCGCGGGCGCTCGGTGCCGGTACTGGATCTGGGCCTGGCCATCGGCCACCCGGAACGCGACGCACACTCCGAAAACGGCCCCGGCTATCTCGTGGTGGCCGAGTTCAACCGCTCGGTCCAGGGATTTCTGGTCAGCGGCGTGGAGCGCATCGTCAATATTGCGGTGGAAGATATCCACCCGCCGCCGGAACTAGGCGCCGAAGCCACTTATTTGACGGCAGTGACGCGGTTCCAGGGCGAGCTGATCCAGGTGATCGACGTGGAAAGCGTGTTGGCCGACATCGCCAAGGTCAGCAAGGACGTGCAGCTGGACCCGTCGCTGCAGCTGGTGGCCTACGACCGTCAGTTCCAGGTATTGGTGGTGGACGACTCGCGGGTGGCGCGTCAGCAGATTCGCAGCGTGCTCGACCAGCTCGGCGTGTCGGCAACCTTGTTGTCCGACGGCCGTCAGGCGCTGGATCACTTGCTGCAGGTGGCGGCGTCGGGCGAAAACCCAGCCGACCGCTATGCGATGGTGATCTCCGATATCGAAATGCCGGCAATGGACGGCTACACGCTGACGACGGAAATCCGGCGCACGCCGGGCCTGCAAGGCCTGTACGTGCTGCTGCACACCTCCTTGTCGGGCGTGTTCAACAACGCCATGGTCGAGCAGGTGGGTGCCAATGCCTTCGTGGCCAAGTACAGCGCGCATGAGTTGGCCGACTACGTGTTGGCACGCTTGAAAGTGGTTGCCGAAGCGGCCTGAGCAAGAGATCGACTGACCGGTTCGCCGGCGGCGGGGCGTTCGCAGCGCTGGCCGCGTGTGCAGGTGCCGATAGCGATGAGTAAGGAATGCCTTGCAGGCATTCCCGGCGTAGAACTCCGGCGACACCCAAGCTGCCTTGGCGACGCGCCTTCGACGAACCAGCAGCCTGTTGGCGTGAATTACCGTCAATAGTGGCTTCGCAACACTCCCCACCTAATCTCGTCAGGCAAGACGCCCACATTGGGCGCAGCGCCTTTCTAGAGCTGCGAGCCGTTGCCGCTGTCACTTGCCCCTTCCAGATGGTCCCGGTCTAGATAGTCCCGACCGTTGCCGACCGTTGCCGCTAGCCACGCGGCGCCTCGCACAGGACTTGCATCAGCTAGTCCGATAGCGCGAAAGAGCCCCGAACCGGCCGCCCAGGTTCGCCATCCTGTCTGAAACCGCGGCCTTGGCCGATCAAGGCCCCGCTAGGGCGCTCCAGCCGCCCTACCCGATCGACGGGTCCAGCAGCACCCCTGATTTGGCACAAACATTGCTTCTTCTCTGGCAACACTTCGCGGGAGAGCACCGTGTCCAATCCCTTCTCGTCCTTCCTCGGCGTCCACGGCGACGCATTGTCGCTGCGCGAGCAGCGCATGAAGCTCATTGCCAGCAATCTGAGCAATGTGGACACCCCTGGGTACAAGGCCAAGGATCTCAACTTCGAAGCGGCCTTGAAGTCGGCCCAGGGCGTGCAGGATGGCGGCTTGATGCAGGCCACCGACGCCAAGCATTACGAAGTGGGCGGCGGCGCCGGGCTCAACCCGTTCCAGATCACCCGCGAATCCGATCAGCCCAGCCTGGACGGCAACACCGTCGATCCCGATGCAGAACGCGCCGCCTACGGCCGCGCCGCGCTGGAATATCGCGCGTCGCTGAGCTTCCTCGAATCCAAGGTGCGCTCGATGCTCACCGCGATCACGGGCCAATAAGTCATGAGCAACCTTCCCATTTTCGATGTGGCCGGCTCGGCGCTGCATGCGCAGTCGGTCCGCCTGAGCACCATCGCCTCCAACCTGGCCAACGCCGATTCGGTGGCCGGTTCTGCAGAAGCGACCTACAAACCGATCGAGCCGATCTTCCAGGCCCAGCAGAGCCGTCAGGACCCCAGCCTGACCTCGGTGAACGTCAAGGAGATCACCACCACCAACGCGCCGCCGATCCGTCGCTACGAGCCCGGCCACCCGCTGGCCGACGCCGACGGCTACGTGTTCTCGCCCGACGTGGACCCGGTCTCGCAGATGGTCAACATGATTTCCGCCTCGCGCAATTACCAGGCAGGCGTGGAAATGCTCAATACCGCCAAGGAACTGGCGCTCGCGACCCTGACCATGGGTCGCTGACCCTCCTTGCTGACCTTTTTCCTACGGACCCTTTCCAATGAGCACGATCGGTAGCGACCTCTACACCAGCCTCGGGCTGACCTCCAGCAGCGCCACATCGACGAAGAAGAAAGAGGAAGCACTCGGCCAAGCCGATTTCCTTAAGTTGATGACCGAACAGCTGCAGCACCAGGACCCGCTCAAACCGATGGAAAACAGCGCGTTTCTAGGCCAGTTGGCGCAGTTCTCCACCGTGCAGGGCATTGGCGACCTCAATACCAAGGTCGGCAATTTCTCCGATTCGATGAACGCCGACCAGGTGCTCAAGGGCGCCGCGCTGGTGGGCCACAACGTGTTGGTGCCCTCGGCGCAGGTCGCCATCGATGCCACCGGCTCGGCCAAGGGCGTGGTCGCCGCAACCTCGGCTGGCTTCGTCAATTTTGAAATCACCGATGCCAACGGCGCCTTCGTCAAACAAATCAGCGTGCCGGCCAGCGCCGCCGGTGAGGTGTCGTTCGCCTGGGATGGCACGGACGCCAACGGCAACCGCATGGCCGCCGGCAAATACGGCATTACCGCAACCCAAACCGACACCACCGGTGCCAAGAGCAAGTTGTCCACCTATGTCGATGCACCGGTGGACAGCGTCACGATCGGCTCGGACGGCCTGTATCTCAACCTGACCGGGCTAGGCACTTCCCCGCTCGCCAACGTGCTCCGCGTCAGCTGAGCCGGCAACCGACACTTAAAGGAACTCATCCATGGCTTTCAATACCTCGTTGTCCGGCATCAACGCAGCCAATGCCGATCTGAACGTTACTTCCAACAACATCGCCAACGTCAACACGACCGGGTTCAAGGAATCGCGCGCCGAGTTTGCCGACATGTTCCAGAGCACCAGCTATGGGCTGTCGCGCAATGCGGTCGGTTCGGGCGTGCGGGTCAGCAACGTGGCGCAGCAGTTCTCGCAGGGCAATATCGACCCGACCGGGCGCAGCCTGGATCTGGCGATCTCCGGCGAAGGCTTCTTCGCCGTGTCCTCCAACGGCGCCAAGATGTACACCCGCGCCGGCAACTTCCAGACCGATGCCAACGGGTATGTGGTCAATCCGCAGGGCGCGCGCCTGCAAGTGTTCGCGCCGAATCCCAGTGGCAATGGCTTTGACGTAGGCCGCCTGTCGGACCTGCAGTTGCTGACCACCGACAGCCCGCCCAAGTCGACCTCCACGGTCAACCTGGCCTTCACCCTGCCCGGCAACGCCACCGCACCGACGGTGACCCCGTTCAGCCCGGCCGACGACAAGACCTATAGCCACTCCACCGGCGGCATCAATGTCTATGACTCGCTGGGCGTCAGCCACGTGCAGACCTCCTACTTCGTCAAGACCGCCAATCCGAACGAGTGGCAGGTGCACAACTATGTGGACGGCACGGCAGTCGGTGCGCCGACCACATTGCAGTTCTCCGACACCGGCTCGCTGACGACCCCGGCCAACGGCATCATCGCGATGGACCCGTTCACCCCCAGCACCGGTGCCGGCGTGCTGAACATGCAGCTCAACGTCAGCGGCTCGACCCAGTACGGCGAAGCCTTCGCGCTGCGCGACACCCGCCAGGACGGCTACGCCAGCGGCAAGCTCAACGAGATCAGCTTCGATACCAGCGGCGTGGTGTTCGCGCGCTACTCCAACGGCGCCGACAAGCCGCTGGGCCAAGTCGCGCTGGGCAGCTTCGTCAATCCGCAGGGTCTGCAGTCGCAGGGCAACAACATGTGGGCCGAAAGCTACACCTCCGGCGCCGCCCGCATTGGCGCACCGGACACCTCGGACCTGGGCCAGATCGAATCCGGCTCGCTGGAAGCTTCCACGGTGGACCTGACCGAGCAGCTGGTGAACATGATCGTGGCCCAGCGCAACTTCCAGGCCAACTCGCAGATGATCTCGACCCAGGATCAGGTCACCCAGACGATCATCAATATTCGTTAAGGGCTGGGAATGGGGAATCGGGAATAGGGAATCGTAAGAGCCGGCGTCACGTCTAGCGGACAACGGCCTTACCTCCCCTCTCCCAGTCTCCAGCAATCCCGCTTTTACGATTCCCGATTCCCCACTCTCGATTCTCGGTGTCAAATGGACAAAGCCCTCTACGTCGCAATGACCGGTGCCCGCGCCTCCCTGCAGGCGCAGAGCACCGTGTCGCACAACCTTGCCAACGTCGATACGGTGGGGTTCAAGGCCGCATTGGCCAATACCGAGGCCTTCAAGATCCAGGGCAAAGGGTATCCGTCGCGGATCGATGCGCTGCACGTGGATCAGGGCTTCGATCGCAGCCAGGGCCATCAGAAAGTCACCGGCAACCCGCTGGATGTGTCGCTGCAACAGGACCGCTGGCTGGCTGTGCAATCGCCGGATGGCAGCGAGGCCTACACCCGCAACGGCGAATTGGCGCTCACCGCCAATGGCCAGCTGGTCACCGCCAACGGACATGCGGTGCTGGATGAAGGCGGCAACCCGATGACCATCCCGCCGCACCAGGCGATGGAAATCGGCAGCGACGGCAGCATTTCCATCATCCCGCAGGGCGAAGGCCCGCAGGCGATGGATATCGTCGGCAAGATGAAGGTGGTCGATGCGCCCGCCGACCGTTTGACGCGGCGCCCGGACGGGTTGATGCGCAATACCAGCACCGACCCTGCGCAGGCGTTTGCGGTGGCCACCGGCAAGACCGTCAACAGCGGCATGCTGGAAGGCAGCAACGTGGATGCCGCCGGCGCGCTGGTGGAGATGATCCAGCTGCAGCGCCAGTTCGAAATGCAGGTCAAGATCATCAAGAACGGCGACGACAACGCGCAGTCAGCCAATTCGTTGCTGCGGGTCAGCGGCTAACAACGCCTGGCGAGCGTTGGCCAGGCGGGTGCGGCCGGCGCGGAGGACCCGAGTACGCAGCGATACCTGCCGATTCCAGGCACCGGATGCGCTTGTCTGCTGACCATCCGCCCACCGTCAGATGTTCTAAAACCGTCAGATGTTCCAAACGTGATCGCCGAAGCGACTGCGCCGTCAGGCGGGTGCCTATGGTGGTGTTTCGGCTGCTTGAAGCACGACGACCGCGTTATCGCGGCGCGTTTATCGTACCTGCCGTCTTCGGCGTCAGGCCTGAAAGCGGCCGGCCTGCAAGCGGTCCAAACGCTCAGTGCGCATGGAGTCGCTCCAAGCCGTTGCACCCATTCGCAAGCTAAAGACATCAGTCAACGCACGGCCCCTGATTCAAACGCCACGTCTATCAACGCCGCATTTATCTCAGTCACCGACCAAAACCGGCGGTGCTTGCGCGCGTGTAGGCGTGGGACCTTAGGCGGCATGGATGCCGCATAAGAACCTCCATGGATGGATTCACGGCGTGTCCCACGCCTACACGCGTGCAAGCGCCCTCAGCAGACCGCCGCATGCGCGCAAATTGGCAGCGGTGATGGTTGGAGAGCTTGTGACCGGGCAGCTGTAGTAAGCGGGTTGGTCGATGCGCGGCGCCGTCTCCGGGAGCGGGACACGCCGTGAATCCGTCCGTGGAGGCTCGGTAGCGGCATCCATGCCGCTACACGGTCCCGCCCCCGGAGACGACGCCGCGCTTCCACGGTTGGCCATTGCTGATCGCAAGCAATAGCGGACGGCATCAACGTTCACTGGCTTGCCTTGTGCACGCCGACACATCCCGCAGGCGTCCGCCGTCTCCGACGCACCGATGCATCGTCTCCCGGCCGCCGCGTCTCGGCCCTGCGCCGCGTGATCCACCGCACAGCCGGCAAGATTCCGACGCGGGTTTGGCACAGCACGTGCATATACCCAGCCGTACCCGGAACACATCCCCGGGTCTAACGAGGAATCGGGTCATGAATCAGGCTTTGTGGGTCGCCAAAACCGGACTGGATGCGCAGCAAACGCGCATGTCGGTCATTTCCAACAACCTGGCCAATACCAATACCACCGGCTTCAAGCGCGACCGTGCCGCGTTCGAAGACCTGCTGTATCAACAGGTGCGTGCGCCGGGTGGTTCCACCTCCGCGCAGACGCAGCTGCCGACCGGCCTTCAGTTGGGTACCGGTGTACGGGTGGTTTCTACCTTCAAGGGTTTCGACCAGGGCAGCCAGCAGCAGACCGGCCGCGCGCTCGACGTGATGGTCAACGGCCGCGGCTTCTTCGAAGTGCAGATGCCCGACGGTACCTCCGCCTACACCCGCGACGGCACCTTCCAGATCAATGCGCAGGGCGAAGTCGTCACCAACAGCGGCTACCCGCTGCAGCCCGGCATCCAGGTGCCCGAAGGCGCGCAGTCGCTGACCATCGGCAACGACGGCACCATCAGCGTGACGCTGGCCGGCCAGGCCGCAGCGCAGGAAATCGGTGCGTTGACGCTGACCGACTTCATTAACCCCTCGGGCCTGCAGTCCAAGGGCGAGAACCTGTTCGTCGAAACCACCGCCTCCGGTCCCGCGCAGAACGGCACCCCCGGCCTCAATGGCCTGGGCACCACCGTGCAGGGCGCGTTGGAAGGCAGCAACGTCAATACGGTGGAAGAGCTGGTGAGCATGATCGAGACGCAGCGCGCTTACGAAATGAATGCCAAGGCGATCTCCACCACCGACTCGATGCTCGGTTACTTGAACAACAACGTCTGATCGGCCTGCCGGTCGCTGCCCTCTCAGGAATCCACGCCATGTCACGCCTGCCCTCTCTCTCTTCGCTGTCTCTTGCCATTGCCTGCAGCGCGCTGCTGGGTGGCTGCGTGGCAGCCGGCGATGTGCGGCCGTTCGCCGAACTGGCGCCGATCGTGCCGGTGGTCGCGCCGGTGGCGCAGCCCAGCGCCGGTGCGATCTATGCCGCCAGCCCGGGGCTGAACCTGTATGGCGACCGCCGCGCCCGCGACGTCGGCGATCTGCTGACGGTGAATCTGGTGGAAAGCACCACCGCCTCGTCCACCGCCAACACCAGCATCAGCAAGGCCGACACCGTCGACATGAGCACGCCCACGCTGCTTGGCGTGCCGCTCACCGTCAACGGCACCGACGTGCTGCGCAACTCCACCAATGGCGACCGCAGCTTTGCCGGCAAGGGCAACACGGCGCAGAGCAACCGCATGCAAGGCAGCGTGACCGTCACCGTGATGCAGCGCCTGCCCAACGGCAATCTGGTGATCCAGGGGCAGAAGAATCTGCGCCTGACCCAGGGCGACGAGCTGGTGCAGGTGCAAGGCATCGTGCGCGCCGCCGACATCTCCCCGGACAATACCGTGCCGTCGAGCAAGGTGGCCGATGCCCGCATCGCCTACGGCGGCCGCGGCGCGATCGCGCAGTCCAACGCGATGGGCTGGTTGAGCCGCTTCTTCAATTCCCGTCTGTCGCCCTACTGAGCCTGCGACCATGAATCTGTCATCCCTGCCCTTCCGTTTGCTCGCCGCCGCCGTCGCGCTGTGCGCGATTGCCGCACCGGCATCGGCCGAACGCATCAAGGATCTCGCCCAGGTCGGCGGCGTGCGCGGCAACGCGCTGGTCGGCTATGGCCTGGTGGTCGGCCTGGACGGCAGCGGCGACCGCACCAGCCAGGCGCCCTTCACCGTACAGAGCCTGAAAAACCTGCTCGGCGAGCTGGGCGTCAATGTTCCGGCGAACGTCAACCCGCAGCTGAAAAACGTCGCGGCCGTGGCGATCCACGCCGAGCTGCCGCCGTTCGCCAAGCCGGGCCAGCCGATCGACATCACCGTGTCCTCGATCGCCAACGCGGTGTCGCTGCGTGGCGGTTCCTTGCTGATGGCACCGCTGAAAGGCGCCGATGGCCAGGTCTATGCGATGGCCCAGGGCAACCTGGTGGTTGGCGGTTTCGGTGCGCAGGGCAAGGATGGCTCGCGGGTGTCGGTCAACATTCCCAGCGTCGGCCGCATTCCCAAT
This sequence comes from Xanthomonas sp. AC360, assembly GCF_979258225.1. NCBI lineage: Bacteria > Pseudomonadati > Pseudomonadota > Gammaproteobacteria > Lysobacterales > Lysobacteraceae > Xanthomonas > Xanthomonas sp. AC360. The sequence goes on along the minus strand of NZ_OZ409846.1, from coordinate 3,860,972 downwards.
GGCGCCACCGTTGAGCGCGCCCTGCCGGACGTGTTCGCCGGTAGCGGCGAGATCACCCTCAACCTGCACCAGAACGACTTCACCACCGTCTCGCGCATGGTCGCAGCGATCGACAGCAGCTTCGGCGCCGGCACCGCGCGTGCGGTGGATGGCGTGACCGTGGCGGTGCGCTCGCCCACCGACCCGGGCGCGCGTATCGGCCTGCTGGCGCGGCTGGAAAATGTCGAACTCTCGCCGGGCGATGCACCGGCCAAGGTCGTGGTCAATGCACGCACCGGCACCGTGGTCATCGGCCAGCTGGTGCGGGTGATGCCGGCCGCCATCGCGCATGGCTCGCTCACCGTGACCATCAGCGAAAACACCAACGTCAGCCAGCCGGGCGCCTTCAGTGGCGGCCGCACGGCGGTGACACCGCAGTCCACGATCACGGCGACCTCCGAAGGCAGCCGCATGTTCAAGTTCGAAGGCGGCACCACGCTCGATCAGATCGTTCGCGCGGTCAACGAAGTGGGCGCGGCTCCCGGCGACCTGGTCGCCATTCTCGAAGCCCTGAAGCAGGCTGGCGCGCTGACGGCGGAGCTAGAGGTCATCTGACATGCGTATCGCAGCCTCGCCCATTGATCTCAACCCGAGCACCAAGGCCGATCCCGCAAAGATCGACAAAGTCTCACGTCAGCTCGAAGGCCAGTTCGCGCAGATGCTGGTCAAGAGCATGCGCGATGCCAGCTCCGGCGACCCGATGTTTCCTGGCGAAAACCAGATGTTCCGCGAGATGTACGACCAGCAGATGGCCAAGGCGCTGACCGAAGGCAAGGGCCTGGGCCTGTCGGCGATGATTTCCAAGCAGTTGAGTGGCGACACTGGCGGCCCGGCGTTGAACACCTCGCTGAGCACCGCCGAAGCGGCCAAGGCCTATGCCCTGGTCGCCGGCAAGCGCGATGCCTCGTTGCCGCTGCCTGCCCGCGACGGCGCGGCAACCAGCGTCGGTGCGAGCCTCGGCGCAGCTGTCGGCGCCGCTGCAGGCATCGGCGCAGGCGGCCTGACCGGTATCGGCATGAGCCAGGTGCTGGATCTGATCGCCGGGCGCAGCGGCGGCAGCGATGCCGGCAGCGACGACGCGGCCGCACTGAGCTGGCCGTCGGCCAACGATCGCTGGTCCGATGTGGCCGCCAGCGACGCCGCCGCTGCCAATACCGCCGTCAACGCAAGCGCGGCCAGCACTGCTGCTGCCAGCCTGGGCGAGCGCACCCCGGAAGGCTTTGTCGCCAAGATCTGGACGCACGCACAGAAGGCCGCGCGCGAACTCGGTGTGGACCCGCGTGCGCTGGTCGCACAGGCCGCGCTGGAAACCGGCTGGGGGCGGCGCGGCATCGGCAACGGTGGCGATTCCAACAACCTGTTCGGCATCAAGGCGACCGGCTGGAGTGGCAACAAGGTCACCACCGGCACCCACGAATACGTCAACGGCGTCAAAACCACCGAAACCGCCGACTTCCGCGCCTATGGCTCGGCCGAAGAGAGCTTTGCAGACTACGTGCGCCTGCTGAAAAACAACAGCCGCTATCAATCCGCGTTGCAGGCCGGCACCGATATCAAGGGTTTTGCACGCGGCTTGCAACAGGCTGGTTACGCCACCGATCCGGGCTACGCAGCCAAGATCGCGGCGATCGCCAACGGCCCGACCATCGACCGTGCGGTCGCCGCCATCGGCAACGCAGCGGCAGATCTGTCCAACCGTTACGCCAGCACCGCCGAGCCTGCCGGGCTTGGCACCATCCGTCGTTGAGGTAAACGCCCATGTCCATCATGTCCACCGGGACCAGCGCGCTGATCGCCTTCCAACGGGCGTTGTCGACCGTTAGCCATAACGTCGCCAACATCAATACCGAAGGCTACAGCCGCCAACGCGTGGAATTTGCAACGCGCACGCCCACCGACATGGGCTACGCGTTTGTGGGCAATGGCGCCAAGATCACTGATGTGGGCCGGGTGGCGGACCAGCTGGCCATCTCGCGCCTGCTCGACAGCGGCGGCGAACTCTCGCGCCTGCAGCAGCTGTCGTCGCTATCCAACCGCGTGGACGCGCTGTATTCCAACACCGCCACCAACGTGGCCGGGCTGTGGTCGAACTTCTTCGATTCCACCAGCGCGGTGTCGTCCAATGCCTCCTCCACCGCCGAGCGCCAGAGCATGCTCGACAGCGGCAACTCGCTGGCGACGCGTTTCAAGCAGCTCAACGGGCAGATGGACAGCCTGAGCAACGAGGTCAACAGCGGATTGACGTCCTCGGTGGACGAAGTCAACCGTTTGACGCAGCAGATCGCCAAGCTCAACGGCACCATCGGCAATAGCGCGGCCAACGCTGCGCCGGACATGCTCGATCAGCGCGATGCGCTGGTGAGCAAACTGGTGGGCTACACCGGCGGCACCGCGGTGATCCAGGATGGCGGTTTCATGAATGTCTTCACCGCCGGCGGCCAAGCGCTGGTGGTGGGGACGACCTCGTCCAAGCTCACCACCGTCGCCGATCCGTACCAGCCGACCAAGCTGCAGGTGGCGATGCAGACCCAGGGGCAGAACGTCAGCCTCAGCGCCAATTCGCTAGGTGGGCAGATTGGCGGCCTGTTGGAATTCCGCAGCAGCGTGCTGGAGCCGACCCAGGCCGAACTGGGCCGCCTTGCGGTGGGCATGGCCAGCACCTTCAACGCCGGTCACGCCCAGGGTATGGACCTGTACGGCGCGATGGGCGGCAACTTCTTCAACATCGGCTCGCCCACCACCGCGGCCAACCCGAGCAATACCGGCACCGCTTCGCTGACCGCCAGTTTCAGCAATATGTCGGCCGTGGACGGGCAGAACGTCACGCTCAGCTTCGATGGCACCGCGTGGAAAGCCACCAGCGCCAGCACCGGCGCGGCCGTGCCGATGACCGGCACCGGCACCGCTGCCAACCCGCTGGTGCTCAATGGCGTCAGCATGGTGGTCGGCGGCACGCCGGCCAGCGGCGACAAATTCCTGCTGCAGCCCACTTCCGGGCTGGCCGGCACCGTGGCGGTGGCCATCACCGACCCGTCGCGCATTGCCGCAGCGACGCCGGTCAAGGCCACCGCCACCGTCGCCAACCTGGGCTCCGGCAAGATCAGCGACGTCAAGATCACCAATGCGCAGAACCCGGCGCTGCTGACACCGTCGTCGGTGGAGTTCATCGATGCCAACCAATACACCATCGATGGCGCCGGCCCATTCGCCTACACCCCCGGCCAGACCATCAGCGCCAACGGCTGGAGCTTCGCGCTGGATGGCGCGCCCAAGGCTGGCGACACGTTCGGCGTCGGTCCGACGGGCGCCGGCTCCAGCGACAACGGCAATGCCAAGTTGCTGGCCAAGATCGACGATGCCAAAGCGCTCAGCGGCGGCACGGTCACGCTCAACGGCGCGCTGTCGGGCCTGACCACTTCGGTGGGCTCGGCCGCGCGTGCGGCCGATTACGCCGCCGACGCGCAGAAGGTCATCAACGACCAGGCGCAGGCCAGTCGCGATTCGATTTCCGGCGTCAACCTCGATGAGGAAGCCGCCAACATGCTCAAGCTGCAGCAGGCCTATCAGGCGGCCGCACAGATGATCTCCACCGCCGACACCATCTTCCAAGCCATCCTGGGCGCCGTACGCTGATGACCGACCGTATCTCCACCAGCATGATGTACAGCCAGTCGATCGCCTCGATGGGCGCCAAGCAGACGCGGCTCAACCAGCTCGAATCGCAGCTGTCCAGCGGGCAGCGCCTGGTGACCGCCAAAGACGACCCGGTCGCTGCCGGCACTGCCGTGGGCCTGGATCGCGCGCTGGCCGCGATTACCCGCTTCGGCGAAAACGCCAACAACGTGCAGAACCGCCTGGGCCTGCAGGAAAACGCGCTCTCGCAAGCCGGCGACAAAATGGCGCGCGTCACCGAATTGGCGGTGCAGGCCAACAACTCCTCGCTCAGCCCCGACGACCGCAAGGCGATAGCATCGGAACTGACCGCGTTGCGCGACAGCATGGTGAGCCTGGCCAACAGCACCGACGGCACCGGGCGCTATTTGTTCGGCGGCAGCGCCGATGGCAGCGCACCGTTTATCAAGAGCAATGGCGGCGTCGTCTATAACGGCGACCAGACCCAGAAGCAAGTCGAAGTGGCGCCGGACACCTTTGTCAGCGACACCCTGCCCGGCAGCGAAATCTTCATGCGCATCCGCACCGGCGACGGCACCGTGGACGCGCACCCCTCCAACGCCAATACCGGCACCGGCCTGCTGCTGGATTTCAGCCGCGATGCCAGTACCGGCAGCTGGAACGGCGGCAGCTACAGCGTGCAGTTCACCGCCGCCGACACCTATGAGGTACGCGACAGCACCAATGCAGTGGTCAGCACTGGTACTTATAAGGATGGCGACGACATCACCGCGGCCGGCGTGCGCATGCGCATCAGCGGCGCACCGGCGGTCGGCGACAGTTTCCAGATCGGCGCCTCCACCACCAAGGACGTGTTCTCCACCATTGACGATCTGGTTGGCGCGCTCAATTCCGACACGCTGACCAAGCCGCAGAAGGCAGCGATGATCAATACGCTGCAGACGTCCATGCGCGACATCGCGCAGGCCTCGTCGAAGATGATCGACGCGCGCGCCTCTGGCGGCGCGCAGTTGTCGGCCATCGACAATGCCAACTCCTTGCTCGAATCCAACGAAGTCACGCTCAAGACCACCCTGTCGTCGATCCGCGATCTGGACTACGCCTCGGCGATCGGGCAGTACGAACTGGAGAAGGCCTCCTTGCAGGCCGCTCAGACCATTTTTCAGCAGATGCAGTCGTCGTCCTTGTTCAACATGATCCGCTGATTTGCAGCAGAAAACCTGCGTTTTCTTCGCTCCTGCGCGTGAGCACTTGCGCAGGCGGACGGAGTTTATTTTTCGAACGGTTATACCAACGCTAAAGATTTAAGGGGCGCTGCCGAATAAACCAAACCCCTTGATACACAACGCTTACGCATTTCGTCCCGCAGCAGAAAAACAGTAAAAAAATACTGAATTTCGCTAAAGGTTCCCGACGCAACGCCGTTATTCATCTCAGCAGCGGCAACGGCCAACTTGATGGCCCCCCTGCGGAGGCTCCGGGCAAGTCCCCCTTGCCGGAAAAATCGCTTAGGAGAAATCAAAATGGCACAGGTAATCAACACCAACGTAATGTCGCTGAACGCTCAGCGTAACCTCACCACCAGCAGCGCCAGCATGTCGACGAGCATCCAGCGTCTGTCGTCGGGCCTGCGCATCAACAGCGCCAAGGACGACGCCGCCGGTCTGGCGATCTCCGAGCGTTTCACCACGCAGATCCGCGGCCTGGACGTTGCCTCGCGCAACGCCAACGACGGTATCTCGCTGGCCCAGACCGCTGAAGGTGCGATGGTCGAAATCGGCAGCAACTTGCAGCGTATCCGCGAGCTGTCGGTGCAGTCGTCCAACGCCACCAACTCGGCCACCGACCGCGACGCGCTGAACTCCGAAGTCAAGCAGCTCACCGCTGAAATCGACCGCGTTGCCAACCAGACCAACTTCAACGGCACCAAGCTGTTGAACGGCGACTTCTCCGGCGCGCTGTTCCAGGTCGGCGCCGACGCCGGCCAGACCATCGGCATCAACAGCATCGTCGACGCCAACGTCGATTCGCTGGGCAAGGCCAACTTCGCTGCCGCCGTCTCCGCCGCTGGCGTGACCGGCACCGCCACCGCGTCGGGTTCGGTCAGCGGCATCAGCCTGTCGTTCAAGGACGCCAGCGGTTCGGCCAAGAGCGTCTCCATCGCTGACGTCAAAGTCGCTTCGGGCGACACCGCTGCCGATGTGAACAAGAAGGTCGCTGCGGCCATCAACGACAAGCTGGACCAGACCGGCATGTACGCCTCGATCAAGAGCGACGGCTCGGTGCAGATCGAATCGCTGAAGGCCGGCCAGGACTTCACCTCGCTGTCCGCTGGCACCTCCAGCGCCACCGGCATCACCGTCGGCGCCGGCATCACCACCGCCTCGGCCGCTTCCGGCACCACCGCTTCGACCCTGAGCAGCCTGGATATCTCCACGTTCTCCGGCTCGCAGAAGGCCCTGGAAATCGTCGACAAGGCGCTGACCGCGGTCAACTCCTCGCGCGCCGACATGGGTGCGGTGCAGAACCGCTTCACCTCCACCATCGCTAACCTGAGCGCCACCTCGGAAAATCTGTCGGCCTCGCGTAGCCGTATCCGCGACACCGACTACGCCAAGGAAACCGCCGAGCTGACCCGCACGCAGATCCTGCAGCAGGCCGGTACCGCGATGCTGGCCCAGGCCAAGTCGGTTCCGCAGAACGTGCTGAGCCTGCTGCAGTAACTTGCCGCAGTCGTTCAGAAGCGCTTCGCAGCAAATCAAAGGCCCCTCTTCGGAGGGGCTTTTTTGTGGGTGCGGGTTTTTTGACGCCGGTCGTTTGGCGCGGCCGGCACGGAAGTTGCATCCGCTTGGTGGTCAACAAGACGCGTCGGCGCCGCTAAAGTCCTCCCGGATGCGGCCGATACCCGTCTCGTAATCCCATGCATCCGCTGTCCGGATGCCCAGACGAGGAATGCAACATGGCATCGGTGATCAGTACGTCCGGCTCCGGGCTGGATATCCCCACCGTGGTGTCCACCCTGGTATCCCGTCAGAAGGATCCGGAGCAGGCGCGCATCAACAAGGCCGGCACCGCAGCGACCACGCAGCTGTCGGCCATCAGTCAGATCAAGAGCAGCATGACAACGCTCAAGTCTGCGCTGGACAAGGTTGTCAGCAGTGCCGATACCAACGCCTACAAGGCGACGGTTCCGACCGATGCCGGCTTCACCGCCACCACCACCAGCTCGGCCGCGCCCGGTGACTATTCGGTGGAAGTGGTCTCGCTGGCCGCGTCGCAGAAACTGGCCTCCGGCGCATTCACCGCCGATGCCACGGTCGGCAGCGGCACGCTGACGATCGGCTACGGCGACCAGAGCGTTACCGTCGACATCAGCGGTACCGACAAGCTCACCGACATCGCTGCAGCCATCAACAAGGCCGCCGGCGGCAAGGGCGTCACCGCCAGCGTGGTGACCGCCAACGATGGCCAGCACCTGGTCTTCAACGCGGTCGACTCCGGCACCAAGGGGGCGCTGACCGTCAGCGCCAGCGACCCGAGCTTGAATAGCCTCACCTTCGGCGCCGGTGTCACCGGCGGCCTGACACAGCAGGTGGCTGCCGCCGATGCGCTGGTGCGCGTGGACGGCTTCGAGCGCACCTCCAGTTCCAACACCATCAGCGACATCGTGCCGGGCGTGGTGCTCAACCTGACCAAGGCCGCCGAAGGCACCAAGTTCAACCTGGGCGTCGCCGCCGACACCAGCGGCCTCAAGGCCAATCTGACTGCGTACGCCGCCGCCTACAACACCGCCAACACCTTGCTGGCCAAGAGCAGCGCCTACGACGCCACCACCAAGACCGCCTCGGCACTGACCGGCGACTCGCTGGTGCGTGGCCTGCAGCAGCAATTGCGCGGCCAGGTCAGCGGCAACGTCAACGAGCTCAAGGCGCTGGGCCTGACCATCGACAAGGATGGCGTGATGAGCTTCGACGGTGCCAAGTTCGACACCGCCATCGCCTCCGACGGCGGCGCTGCCGCCGAGGTGCTCGGCAAGGACAGCAAGTTCGGCTCCGGCATGACCAAGCTGCTGGACAGCAACGTCAACGCCAACAACGGCACCTTGACCCTGCGCTCGGACAGCTTGAACAAGACCATCAAGGGCTATGAGGCCGACCTGGACGATCTGGACGCACGCATGACCAAGCTGACCGATCGTTACACCGCGCAGTTCACCGCGATGGAAACCATGATCAGCAAGCTGCAGAGCAGCGCCAGTTCGCTCAGCAGTCTGTTGAACAGCTGATTTCCGTGATGCCGATCCTCAAGTCCCGCAAGGGTCTTGCCGATACAAGAAGGGCCTATCGTGATTTCGGCCTTGCCTTCTGGCAGGAGCGTCGTCGCAGGAGCACAGCGCTCCGGGACCAGCGAAGGTCAGCCCATTGAGGAGTCATCCATGTACGGTTCCAATCGTCAATATGCCGAGCAATACCGCAAGGTCGGCGTGTCCACCAGCGTGACCGAAGCCGACCCGCACAAACTGGTGTCGCTGCTGTTCGCTGGCGCCTGCCAGCGCATCCGTCTGGCCCAGGCCTGCCTGGCGCAAGGCGACCAGGCGCGCAAGGGCAAGGCCATTGGCGAAGCCTGCGCGATCGTCGGTCATTTGAACGGCTCGCTCGATCACGAAGCCGGTGGCGAGATCGCTGGTAACCTGTCGGCCTTGTACGACTACGTCATGCAGCGTCTGACCGCCGCCAACCTGCACAACGACGAGACTGCGTTGACCGAAGCGCTGGAGTTGCTCAGCGAAATCGACTCGGCGTGGAACTCCATCCCCCTCGAACAACGCGGCCTCGCTGCGGTTTCCTGAGTCCAGCCATGCATAACGCGCAAAGCCTTCAAGCCGAAATCGCCGATCTCCGCCTCGCCATGGCGCAAGAGGACTTCGAGGCGATGCCGTTCCTGCTCGACAGCCATGACCTGCACCTGCGCGAGTATGCGCAGCACGTGGATCTAAGCCAGGACCGCGACGCGCTGCAGACCTTGCAGACGATGCAGCAGGACTTGATGCGGATGATGCTCGACCGTCGCCGCAAGCTGTTGGACCTGATCCGCGCGCAGCGCACCTCGTCGTCGGCCAGCCTCGCCTACGCACGGGTCGGCCGGATCTGATGACCGCGCTCGGCACACTCGCGCCATCCGCCGATGCCGAGCTGTTTGCCGACACGCTTAGTTGCGAATTGCGTCTGCCGGCCGGCTTCCGCGCCGGTGCCGACGCCGGCTCGCACAGCGCCGCAGAAACCCTGCTGCGCAGCCTAGGCCAGGTCGAAGACCTGCGTAGCGAAGAAACCAGCGAAGACCGTGGCGAACTGCCGCTGCTGGTGCAACGCATGGATGCCAAGCTCGATCTGATGCTGGCACTGATCGGCCGCCTGGTCCGCCAGGGAGACAGTGGCCTGATCCAGGATGTGGTGCATTGGTCGGTCCGCGGCATCCGCTTGAATTGCGCAACCAGCCATACGCCGGGCACCACGGGCAGTGTCTGCCTGCAGCCATCCGATTGGCTTCCTGAATTGGTACAGCTTCCTGCCGAGGTGCTGGCAAGCGCCAGCGATGGTCACGATCAGTGGCTGTGGCTGCGGTTCGCGCCCCTGTCGCCGGGTTTGCAGGACGCCCTGGAACGTCATTTGTTTCGTTTACATCGCCGTCAGATCGCCGACGCCCGCCGCCAGCGCTGATCCCGCTAGTTGGCGCCAGGCGCCGGGTCGGCTAAGGTGCCCCATACCGAAAAAAGGTCTCATCTGCGCCGTGCGAGTCATCATCGTCGACGATCACACCCTTGTCCGTGCAGGCCTGTCCAGGCTGCTGCAAACCTTCGCCGGCATCGATGTCGTCGCTGAGGCCAGCAACGCGCAACAAGCCCTGGATATGACATCCCTGCATCGCCCGGATCTGGTGCTGATGGACCTGTCCCTGCCCGGCCGTAGCGGTCTTGATGCCATGACCGACGTGCTGCGCGCTGCGCCGCGCACGCATGTGGTGATGATGTCGATGCACGACGACCCGGTGCACGTGCGCGATGCGCTCGATCGCGGCGCGGTCGGGTTCGTGGTCAAGGACGCCGCGCCGCTGGAGCTGGAACTGGCGCTGCGTGCCGCCGCTGCCGGCCAGGTGTTCTTGAGCCCGCAGATCTCGTCCAAGATGATCGCGCCGATGCTGGGCCGCGAAAAACCGGTCGGTATTGCCGCGCTGTCACCGCGTCAGCGCGAAATCCTGCGCGAGATCGGCCGCGGACAGAGCAACAAGGAAATTGCCGCCGACCTGGGCATCAGCGTCAAGACGGTCGAAACCCATCGCGCGCGCATGATGGAATCGCTGGGCTGTCGTCGCGCCAACGACCTGGTCCTGCTCGCCGCCAAGCATCACAACGAACTGGTCTGAGCGATTGCAGCCGCAATCGCCGTATCGGTTATTCGAAACACCCGGCGCGGCCCGCACAGGGCCGCCGCGACGAAAACAGTGACGGAATTCCGGCGGGCACGCTTGAGCTCGCCCTTCATGTCAGGGAGTTCCTGACAGACTGTCAGGAAAATCATGAGTCACCTCACCTGACTCCCTGATTAGAAACCCGTCGCTTTGTCCTGCAAGATGCGTTCCATCGCTGCTGCATGCAGCGCCCTTCGGAAGCGCTTCCATGAAGACGACCATTTCCGCCCAGCTTGGCCAGCAACTGCACCTTACCCCGCAGTTGCTGCAGTCGATCCGTCTGTTGCAATTGGACGGCATGCAGTTGGAACTGGAAATCCGTCGTGCCCTGGAAACCAATCCGTTGCTGGAGTTGGAAGAGCTGGCCGATAACGGGGATGAGGCCACCACCAACGACGATGGCGCCGGCGATATCGCTGCGTTCGATGAGCTGCCGGAAAGCACGATGTGGGACGTGCAGAGCAGCAGTTGGAACGATGGCGACGACGACCGCATGCAGCGCGTGGCCGCCGGCGAGTCCACCGACCCGCATGTGCGCATCCTGCGCGAACTGGCGCTGGACCTGGACGAGGCCGCTTTGGGGGCCGCCGCGTTCTGGTTGGAGCAGACCGATGACGCGGGGTATCTGACCGAGGCGCTGTCGACGCTGCAACAGCTTGGCGCCACCCGCCTGGGTATGACCGTTGAGGCAGTGGAAGCGATCCGTCAGCGCCTGCTGCACGGCGACCCGGCCGGCCTGGCCGCCTGCGATCTGCGCGAGTGCCTGCAAGCCCAGTTGAATGCCCTGCCCGGCCGCGTCCCGGCTCGTCATCTGGCTGCGCGCATCCTGTCCGGCGATCTGGATCTGCTGGCCAGCCACGACTACGCGCTGCTGGCGCGTGCGCACGATGCCGAAGTGGACGATGCGCGCGAAGCGGTGCGGCTGATCCTGTCGCTGCAGCCGCGCCCGGGCGACGACCTGCTGCAGGAAAGCAACGCCAGCGTGATTCCGGATGTGCTCGCCTGGCATGCCGATGGCAGCTGGCGCGTGGCGTTGAATCCGGCCACCACGCACCGCGTCAGCATCAATCCGGTACACGAACGCGCATTGGCCGAGGCCGGCGATGCCGCGCAGCCGCTGCGCGACATGCTGCAGGAAGCGCGCTGGCTGACCCGCGGGCTGTCGATGCGCTACGAAACCCTGCTGCGCGCCACGCGTGCGATCGTCGAACGCCAGGCCGCCTTCCTGGCGCGCGGCGAAGAAGCGATGGCACCGCTGACGTTGAAGGAAATTGCCGACGAAATCGGCATGCACGAATCGACGATTTCGCGCATTACCACCGGCAAATACCTGCAAACCCCGCGTGGCACCTTCGAACTCAAACATTTCTTCGCCGTGCGGTTGGAAGGCGCCAGCGTCTCCGGCCAGGCGGTCAAGGCCATGGTGCGTCGTTTGATCGAGAGCGAGCCGGTAGGTCGCCCGCTGGCCGACGAAGCCATCGCCGGCCTGTTGTCGCGCCAGGGCGTTAATATTGCGCGAAGGACCGTGGCCAAATACCGCGAACAACTCGAGATCGCCCCGGCCCGCGAGCGCCGCCGTAATAACAAACCGCTGCTTGCGCGAGCGGGATAAGGACTACTATGAGCAAACTCACCGTGCTGCTGGTCGACGACCACGAGGGCTTCATCAACGCTGCGATGCGTCATTTTCGCAAAGTGGAGTGGCTCAACATCGTGGGCAGTGCCGCCAATGGACTGGAAGCGATCGAGCGCTCTGAGTCGCTGCGCCCCAATGTCGTGCTGATGGATCTGGCCATGCCCGAGATGGGCGGACTGCAGGCAACGCGTCTGATCAAGACGCAGGACGATCCGCCGTATATTGTCATCGCGAGCCACTTCGACGATGCCGAGCATCGTGAACACGCTCTTCGCGCGGGTGCTGACAATTTTGTCAGCAAGCTGTCCTATATCCAGGAAGTCATGCCAATCCTGGAGGGCCTGACGGAAGGAGCCAGGAATGAGTGAGTCCCGCATTCTGTTGATCGACAGTGACGCCGTGCGCGCCGAGCGCACCGTGTCGCTGCTCGAGTTCATGGACTTCAATCCCCGCTGGGTCACCGACGGCGCCGACATTAATCCTGGCCGTCACCGCCACGATGAGTGGATGGCGGTGATGGTGGGCTCGGCGCAGGACGCCGCGCAGGCCGACAAATTCTTCGATTGGCTGGCCGATGCCAAGCTGCCGCCGCCGGTGCTGTTGATGGAAGGCAGCCCGATCACGTTTGCGCAGACGCACGGCCTGCACGAAGCCAATGTCTGGGCATTGGACACCCCCCTGCGTCACGCACAGCTGGAAGCCCTGCTGCGCCGCGCAAGCCTCAAGCGTCTGGATGCCGAGCATCAGGCCGGCGTGCAGCAGGACACCGGTCCGACCGGCAACAGCGAGGCAGTCACCCGCCTGCGTCGGTTGATCGATCAGGTGGCCGCGTTCGACACCACCGTGCTGGTGTTGGGCGAATCCGGTACCGGCAAGGAAGTGGTCGCCCGCGCCATCCATCAACATTCGCCGCGCCGCGACGGGCCGTTTGTCGCAATCAATTGCGGCGCGATCCCTCCGGATCTGCTCGAAAGCGAACTCTTCGGTCACGAAAAAGGCGCCTTCACCGGCGCGCTGACCACACGCAAGGGCCGCTTCGAAATGGCCGAAGGCGGCACGTTGCTGCTGGACGAAATCGGCGACATGAGCTTGCCGATGCAGGTGAAGTTGTTGCGCGTGCTGCAGGAGCGCAGTTTCGAGCGCGTTGGCGGTGGTCAGACCATCCGCTGCAACGTGCGTGTGATCGCCGCTACCCACCGCAACCTGGAAACGCGCATCAGCGACGGGCAGTTCCGTGAGGATCTGTTCTATCGCCTCAACGTGTTCCCGATCGAAATGCCGGCGTTGCGCGAGCGCGTCGACGATCTGGCCATCCTGGTGCAGACGATTGCCGGCCAGCTGGCGCGTACCGGGCGCGGCGAAGTGCGCTTTGCCGATGAAGCCTTGCAGGCGCTGCGCAGCTACGACTGGCCGGGCAATGTGCGCGAACTGACCAACCTGGTGGAGCGCCTGGCGGTGCTGCATCCAGGTGGCCTGGTGCGCGTGCAGGACCTGCCGGCGCGCTATCGCGGCGATTTTGCATCGTCCATTCCGGTCGAGCTGCCGCCGGAACCAGCCTTTGTGGCGGCGCCCACCGACGCTGGCGCACTGCCGAGCAACGTGGTGACGCTGCAGCCCAAGACGGCCGATGCCGAACCGGCCGCTGCCGCCAGCCTGCCCGACGACGGCATCGATCTGCGTGGCCACATGGCCACCATCGAGCTGGCCTTGATCAACGAAGCCCTGGAACGCACCCAGGGTGTGGTTGCGCATGCGGCCCAGTTGCTCGGCCTGCGCCGCACCACGCTGGTGGAGAAGCTGCGCAAGTACGGCATCGACCGCGAGCAGACCGAGCTGGCGAACTGAGCGGGCCACCGCTCCGCCAGCGCCCGCTGGCATAGCGCTTGCTTCAACAGGATCAGTCCGTCCGCAGCCACCGGTTGCGGCGGAATCCCGACATTCACCCGTCCCAGCGAGGCATTGATGCCCATCCCCGTCACCAGTCCGCTGCTGCCGCCGCTGGAAGACTTTCTGCCGTATCTGGAACGGATCTGGACCAGTCGCATCCTCAGCAACGGCGGCGAGATGCACCGTGCGCTCGAGCAGGCGCTGTGCAACTACCTGGGCGTGCCGCATCTGGCCCTGTTGACCAACGGCACCACCGCGTTGATCACCGCCCTGCAGGCGCTGCGCATCACCGGCGAAGTCATCACCACGCCCTACTCCTTCGTGGCCACGGCGCACTCGTTGCTGTGGAAGAGCATCACCCCGGTGTTCGTGGATATCGACCCGGTGACGCTCAACATGGACCCGTCCAAGATCGAAGCGGCCATCACCCCGCAGACCACAGCGATCATGCCGGTGCACTGCTATGGCACCGCGTGCGACACCACCGCGATCACGCGCATCGCCGACATCTACAACCTCAAGGTGATCTACGACGCGGCACATGCGTTCGGCGTGCGCGATGACGGCGGCTCGATCCTGCGTCACGGCGACCTGAGCGTGTTGAGCTTTCATGCCACCAAGGTGTTCAACACTTTCGAAGGCGGCGCCATCGTGTGTCCTGATGAGAGAACCTATCAACGCATCGGGCATCTGAAAAATTTCGGCTTCGTCGACGAAACCACGGTGGTCGCACCGGGCATCAACGGCAAGATGAATGAGATCAGCGCCGCGTTCGGCCTGCTGCAACTCAAGCACATCGACGAGGCCATTGCGCAACGCGGCGCCATCGACGCGCAGTACCGGCAGCGGCTGAGCGCAGTGCGCGGCATCCGCTGCGTGGCATCGCCGCAGCATTCCAGCGCCAATCACGCGTATTTTCCGATCCTGGTGCAGGACGACTACCCGCTGTCGCGCGATGCGTTGTATCAGTTGATGCGCGAACACGGCATCCTGGTACGGCGTTACTTCTATCCGTTGATCAGCGACTTCCCGATGTATCGCGCCCTGCCCTCATCGGCACCGGCGTGGTTGCCGGTGGCGCGCTCGGTGGCCGCGCAGGTGTTGTGCCTGCCGATCTTTCCCGGCTTGCACAGCGATCAGGTCGACACCATCGCCGACCTGATCGCCGGCGCACAGGCAACATGATCGCAACACGCTGCACCTGCATTTCAGACTTCCATCTCTTCAACAGGCAACCAGGCGAGATCGCATGACCCAGGCAACATTTATCGAGAACTTCCTCTCCGCCACCGACTTCCAGGAACCGGTGGAGGTCACGCTGGAGACCGTGCTGCTGGAATTGCCGGAGTGGGATTCGCTGGCCGCGCTGGGCGTGATCGTCATGTTCGACATGGAGTACGGCAAGACCATCACCGGCGAACATCTCACCACTGCCGTCACCGTGGGCGATCTCTACACACTGACCGAGGCGTAACATGCCGACCTCCACGCTGCACAACGTCCGCTTTGCCGGCATGGCGACCTGCGTGCCGAAGCGGGTCGTGTCCAACCTCACCGATTGCCGGCCGCAGATCCGTTCCGAACGCGAGCGACTGGTGCGCAACATCGGCATCGAGACGCGCCGCATGGCCTCGGAGTGGCAGTGCTTTTCGGACCTGGCCTTCGATGCGACGGAAGTGCTGCTGGACAAGCTACAGTGGAAGCGCGAAGAGATCGACGCACTGATCGTAGTGACGCAATCGCCGGACTATCCGATTCCGGCCACCGCCATCATCCTGCAGGACCGGCTCGGCCTATCGCATGCCACGGTGGCGTTCGACGTCAATCTGGGCTGCTCGGCCTACCCGTTCGGCATCAACCTGCTCGGCTCGATGATCGCCGCCGGCGGCGTCAAAAAGGGTCTGCTGCTGGTGGGCGACCGTAGCGCGAACCTGGAAGACCCGATCTTCTCCGACTCCGGCACCGCCACCGCGCTGGAGTTCAGCGCCGATGCGCCGCCGATGTATTTCGACCTCAACAGCGATGGCAGCGGCTATAAAGCGATCATCCTGCCGGTGGGCGGTCAACGCGAACCGGTTGCCATGCAGCACCTGATTCCGTTCCGCGAAGAACCCGATGGCCCCTGGCGCCGCGCAACCGACCTGATCCTGGATGGCGTGGCGGTGTTGAGCTTCTCCACTCAACGTATTCCACCGGCGGTGCAGAAGCTGCTCGACTACACCGGCGTTTCCAAGGATGAGATCGATTACTTCGTGTTCCATCAGGCCAACCGGATGATCAACGAGACCATTCGCAAGAAGCTCGGCCTTCCGGTGGAAAAGGTGCCCTCCACGTTGCGTGATTTCGGCAACACCAGTGGCGCCTCGTTGCCAGTGACCATGACAGTACGCATCAATAAGGAACTTGAATCCGGCCGCAAGCGTGTGCTGCTGTGCGGCTTCGGCATCGGGCTGTCTTGGGGTAGCTGCCTGATGGATATCGAAGGCGCGGTGTTTCCTGATTTGATCGAGTCGTGAGCATGGCTTCAATCGCCACGACCGATGCATTCGGGTTGATCGATAAAACAATCCTGGTCACTGGTGCGTCATCGGGTATCGGCGCAGCTGTCGCCACGCTGTGTGCGCGGTTGGGAGCCACCATCGTACTCAATGGCCGCGATACGCAGCGTTTGGAGGCAGTGGCTGCCGATCTGGCTGGCAGCAGTCATAGCGTCATCGCCGGCGACCTCACCGACGAGCAAACCCGCACCCGCTTACTGGAGGCATCCGAGCGCTACCACGGCGTCGCCTCTTGCGCGGGTGTTGCCGCGCTGGTGCCGTTCCGAATGGCGGCAGAAAAGCATCTGCAGCAAATGCTGTCGGTAAATTATCTAGCGCCGATCATCTTGACGCAGCAATTGCTCTTCAAGCGCCGGCTGGCCGAAGGCGCATCGCTCGTCTACGTGTCGGCACTGTCTGCGCGTGCCGCACCACAGGCCGCAGCCGGCTACGCCGCCTCCAAGGCCGCGCTGGAAGCGGCCGTACGCACGCTTGCGCTCGAGCAGGCCAAGCACGGTATTCGTGCGAACTGCATCGCACCCGGCTACGTCGACACGCCGATGCTGAAAAAACTGGGCACCGCTGCGGATATGGACGACAAGATCGGGCTGACGCCACTGGGCCGCATCGACCCGAATGACATCGCAAACGGCGTGGCCTATCTATTGTCCGCCGCGAGCCGCTGGATCACACGAAGCACCTTGACCATCGACGGCGGGATTTCTTTGCCGATTCGCTTATGAGCAGCCAGACCATCATGCCCTCTACGGACGCTACCTCAGTGCTGCTGCAAACACTGTTTGGACTGGCCGACAAGACGATTCTGGTAACCGGTGCGTCCAAAGGCATTGGAGAGGCCGTCGCCCAGGCCTGTGCCGGTGCCGGTGCGCGCCTGATCGTCGCCGGACGCGATGAACAGCGCCTGCAAGCCGTGCTGGCATCGTTGTCTGGCGATGGTCACAGTCTTTTCGTTGGCGACCTGAGCGATGCAACCGTGCTGCAACAGCTAGCCACCAACTCCGGCCCGCTCGACGGAGTGGTCCATAGCGCCGGCATTCGTGGGCTTGCGCCGATGAAACTGGTCAGCGAAAAGTTTCTGCGCGAGGTCCTGGACATCAATTACCTCGCACCGGTGATGCTGACCCGACACCTGCTGGCGCGCCAATCACTTCGGCCGGGCGCGTCGGTGATCTTTCTATCGTCGATCGCCGCGCTCACCGGCACCGTTGGCGTCGGCCCTTATGCAGGTTCGAAGGCCGCACTGATCGGCACCTTGCGTCCGCTGGCGCTGGAACTTGCACGCCGCAAGATTCGCGCAAACGCGTTGTGCCCCGGCTTGGTCGAAACCTCATTGATCAACGAAGACAAAGCCTGGTTCGAGGAAAGTCGCAAGCGCTATCCGCTTGGTATCGGCCAGCCGGAAGATGTGGCACTGGCGTGCCTGTACTTCCTGTCTGACGCGAGCAGCAAGGTCACCGGACAGGCTTTCAGCATGGATGGAGGAGTGGAATTCGCATGACAGCCGATACACCTGCCCTGCCCTACCACCTGGTGATCGTCAACGCCGGTGGTTATGGGCGGGATATCGCATCGTTGGCGCTTCACGAAGATCCAGCATGCGGGGTGGAGTGGGACATCAAGGGATTTCTGGATGACCGAACGCATCTGCAAGGCACATCGCGTTGGCCGATCGTAGGAAACCCTTCCACCTATCACCCCGTCGAAGGCGATATCTTCATCTGCGCAATCGGAGATCCCGCCGCGCGGCGGCGCTATTCGAGGGCGCTGATCGACAAGGGTGCGGACTTCATCGTGTTCCATCCGCCGCCATCGCGTGAGGCCGCTGCCGGCTACATCGGGCGCGGAGGCGTGTTCGATTCGCGCGTTTCCATTGGGTCGGGTAGCCGGCTCGGCGAGTTCGTCACCGTGCTCTCTACGTCCATCATTGCGCACGAAGTCAGAATCGGCGATTACGTGCAGATCGGCAGTTTCGTTTTCATCGGTGGCGGCGCAGTGGTTGGCAACGAGGTGACGATTCACCCGCACGCCACCATCCTGCCCGGTATCCACATCGGCGACGGCGCCGTGGTCGGTGCCGGTGCGGTCGTGGTTAAGGACGTGCCGGCTGGCGCCAGCGTGTTCGGCAACCCGGCCCGGATCATCTTCCACAAGCATTCCTGAGGAAGCCGCGCCGATGAGATCGCGAATGCACCCCAAGTATTATCTGTCGCAGGAAATCTTCGAGCGCGAGCAGCGCAAGATCTTCCGTCGGGTTTGGTTGTTTGCAGGGCTCAAGACACTGCTGCGGGAAAACAACTGCTTCATCACCCGCAAGATCGCGGGGATTCCTGTCGTGATCCAGAACTTCCACGGCCAAACCCGTGCGTTCGAGAACGTCTGCCTCCACCGCAGTGCACTGATTCAAACCGGTGCTATCGGTTGCCGGCCTTTGGTGTGCCCCTACCACGCCTGGAGTTACGACGAACAAGGCCGGGTAAAGAACATCCCGGACTGCGACGCGATCTATCGCCTCGACACTAGTGAAAAGGACAACTTGAAGCTGCGCGAATTCTCACTGCGCGCCATCGGCAACCTGCTGTTCGTCAACCTCGACCCCAACCCAATGCCAATCGAGGAACAGTTTTCGGCAGACTTCATCGCCTTGCTGGAAAGTAGTTCCAACGCCTATGACACTGAGGTCATGGTGACCACATGGCGTGGCCGGTACAACTGGAAACTCGCTTACGAAAATCTTCGGGATGCCAATCATCCGCGCTTCGTCCACCCGAAGACCCTAGCCAAGAGTGTCAGCTTCGTTGCAGAGGTAAACGAAGAACAAGCCAAAGAGTCGATGGACGCTTTGCAAGACAGCTCGCCCGCTGCCTTGAGGCGCGAAATGCGCCGCTTCAGTTTCGGTGGCCCGGACGCACCCATACCCGACCTTAAGCACTTCGGCTGGCACGATAAAGTGGAACGCTGGGGCGAGCAGGATGCCTACTTCAACTGGTTAGCCTTCCCGAACATGCATATCGCCAGTTCCAACGGCGGCTATTCCTTCACCCTGGAACACCATATCCCCGTTGCGCCGGACACGACCGATTTGGAAATCTATTGGTTTAGTGCGCGCAGGAAACAGCCTTACGGTTCTTCCAGCCAAGTACTGCTGACACAGATGCACGGCAGCAAGGTAGTGGTGGGCGAAGACGTGGACATCATGGAGCGGGTGCAGTCCGCGTTGCACACAGACGCGCCTCTGCCCACTCAGGGAGCCTATGAATCCATGAATCGTCTGGTCGAACGCTGGTACACGACGCTGATGGAGACCGAACATGAGATCTAGGTGGATCATCGGCCACAGCGCATACCTCGATCTGGCGTTTCACGCCTGGAAACAGGCGAGTCAGGACGAGACGGTCATTCGGATCGAAGTGCCACAAGACTCGGAACACGAATTCGATCTTGGCGTGCTGGATGGACTGAATCCGACCGACGGGGCCATGTTCGTGGCGTTCGACGAACGCTTCGGCAACTTCAAGCGCTTAGAACTGGTGCAGGCAGCGATGGAACGTGGCTTCAAGCTGGAGCCCTTCATCCATTCCAGCGCAGCCGTCGGCTCTGACACGGTCATCGGGCTCAACGCATTCGTGGGAGTCAATGCTGTCGTCGGGCACGGCTGCAGGATCGACTACAACACCGTCATCCACGCCGGCACGCACCTCGGACCGGCATGCCGCGTCAAATCTTCATGCTGGGTAGAGAATGGTGTGCAAATCGGCGCCGGCGTCGAGATCGGCAGCAATAGCATTCTGCGGACCGGCGCCATCGTGCACGGGGGCGTCAAGGTGGGACGAAGCTGCGAACTTGGCTGGCCGCGTGTCTACCGCGAGGACGTGCCTGCCAAGACCTATTTCGACGCCCGCTACGACGCTCCCATTCATACCTACGAGAGATGACGTTCATGAACTCAAGAAATGAGCAGCTTCGCCAACAGATTCTACGTATTGCGGAGCAGGAGCGCCCTGCACTCGATGAGGTCATTGCGCGCCTACCCGCAATTGCCAACCGCCCTGTATTTCTAGTCGCTCCTGAGTCCTACGCAGGCATGGTGCATGGTCCCAGGGTCGTTGCCGACCTGCACCATGTTGTTGCCGCAATTGATGACCAAAGCATCCACCTGGACCGCATTCATGGCGCGCCGCGCTGGAGCAGTCAGGAGTTTCTTGCCAAGGCGGGGCAGTATCCCGATGCGATCGCTATCGATTTCTCTTGCAGCCCGCGCGGACGAACGTTTGCAAATGACCTCTGCACCAGCGCGGGCATTGAGCAACTAAGCGTTGCGCCTTGCTTGGATCCGCTGATCCCAAGTTTCGAGCAGCGCCCCGTCTTTCTGCTCCAGCCGCGCTCGGACATCGGCAACATTTATGGCCCACAGATCGTCCAGCGCCTCAGCCATGTCATTGGCGCCGTTGATGACCAGCCAAGCGACAACGATACCGTTCATGGGGTGCCGCGTTGGAGTTCCCGTCAGTTCATCGAGCAAGCGGCCCAGCATCCTCAGGCATTGGCCATCGATTTTTCTTACAGCCCGGGAGGATCGGGCTTGGCCCGCAAGCTCTGCGAGCAAGCAGGCATTGAAAGAGTAGACGCCTGCCTGGCCGTTGCGCACTGTGGGCTGCCCGCCGTATACGAGCCTGCCCAGGTATACCGTCAGCGCACGCTTCTGCGCCTTGATGAGTTTCTGCGCCTTGCAGAGCGACTGGACGACGATTTGAGCGTTTTCACGCTCTACAGCAACCTGTTGTTCCGCCTGACCTACGATTCCAGCCTCCTGCTGGACTGCTGGGCTACGCCGATCAACGAATACTTTTCAGAATACGCCGATACCAGCACATTCCAGCTGGGCACGCGTGAACATTTCTGCGATGGCGGTGCCTTCCAGGGCCCCATCGTCGATAAGTTTCTAAAAGCATCCCGCTATCGCTACGAAAGCATCACCGCCTTCGAACCCGATAACATCAACTTCCAGAAATTGGAGGGCATCGCGAGCGCCATCCCCCTTCCCCCGCACAATTTCAGGGCCATCAAAAAAGCGATCTCCAACGAACATACGACGCTACGCTTCGAGGAGACCGGCACAGTTTCCAGCCATGTCTCGCCGGATGGCGGAATCTCCGTGGCCACTACGCGCCTGGACGACGAGTTGGAAAAGCTGACGCTACTGAAGTTGGACATCGAAGGGTTTGAAGCCAGGGCACTCGAAGGCGCATCTCACCTTATCCGTACCCAGCGCCCCCGTATGGCTATTTGTGTGTACCACTACGCCCAGGATTTACTGGATATCGTGGAACAACTGGACAAATTGGTGGAGGGCTATCACTTCCGTCTACGCCAGCACTCTCCCGGCCACTACTACGACCTCGTTTTGTATGCATCGCCCGTCGCCGGTGCCGCACCGCCGCCATGGGCGGAGTGAGGTCAGGAAAATTCACGACTTGGAAAAGATAGAGCGATGACTGACGCCCGCAATATTTTTCTTTGTACTTTTTGTCCAATCTTCCTGCAGACACGCGGCGCAAGGGACTGGTGAACGCGGTCAAGGCCCGCTGGCGGAGATGACCAGGAGTTGAAACAGGAGTTCGGCCTGGACCAACACGAGGGCATGGTTGGCGGGGTTTCCACCATCATGTCACGCTCCACATCGCGGCCTATG
This sequence comes from Xanthomonas sp. AC360, assembly GCF_979258225.1. Classification (NCBI taxonomy): domain Bacteria; kingdom Pseudomonadati; phylum Pseudomonadota; class Gammaproteobacteria; order Lysobacterales; family Lysobacteraceae; genus Xanthomonas; species Xanthomonas sp. AC360. The sequence goes on along the minus strand of NZ_OZ409846.1, from coordinate 3,839,065 downwards.
GGTTCCTTGTGGCCGAACGTTGGCGCGGGGCTCATCAAAGAAAAAATCACGATGCGCGCGACGTGCCTTAACCCGAAGATGACCGCCAATGCAGCGCACCCGTCAGGCGCCCAGCGCAATGTCGCTGACTCGATCGCGACATGGCGCTGGATGATCGCCATTGCAATCGGCACGATGCTGCTCGACGAAAAACAAACGCATTTCCGAATTCGATTACACAGCAAGACTAGCAAAGCACACAAGGAAGCCTTGTCATGGCGTTAGCAATCGGCTCGATCGAGCGAGCCACTATCAAATATCCAGGACTGAATCCGCGCAACACCAAGTTGATCGGCTGGGGTGCGGGACAGTTTTTCCGCGATTTCTATCCAGCCATCGCTCAGCAGTTGAACCTGCAGTACACCATCTGCCCACGGCCAGAGAATCAGGGCACGACTGTCCATGGCCTGCCGGTCAGATCACCTTCGGCGCTGGAGGACGAATCGGTCGATGATGTACTGATCGTCATCTTCTCCAATCACGCGGCAGAGGTGATGAACCAGATTGCGAAGGCACATGGTCGTTTCCGCACGGTACGTGCCGTCGATTACGACCAGGGCAGCATTGCACTACTGCAGGAATTGCAGAGTTTCTCGCGCTTGTTGCCTGGGCTGCAACTTTCGCGCCAACTGACTAAGGCGGATACCGGCATCTTCGTGCAGGGGCTCGCATTCGACTTTACACCCTTGGTACTGGCCTGGAATCGCCTGCATTTCCCTTGGGCGTACCAGTGCATGGTGACCTGGGACCACCAACCAAGCGCGCTGCTGGACCGCTGCAGGCCCTGGCTGGATAAGCTGATTTTGGTGCCTCAGCCGGACAACCTGGGTTTGCAATACCGTAATGCGGTGCTGCGCTCCGCACGCCTGGGCGTGGAGCATCTGGCTGAGCAAGGTATCGAGTTTGCGGTGCGTTGCCGTAGCGACAATGTACTGACCGGCTCAACCCACGACGCCATCAATGTGCATTTTAGAGGCAAGCGCAATCAAGGAAAGATCGCAATTTCTTTGTCGGGAGGGTGTCGAAACATCCCGTTCCTTTTCACCGAAAAAGCCATGCTTGGTAGGACGCAGGACATGAAGGCATTGTGGTCGATGCCAGAAGATCCGCGACCGGCAAGCTATGCGGATGACGAATTCTCTCCAATGAACGAACTTGCGCCAAATCGGCATTTTCAAGAACTCAGCCAATACGCCTTCGAGTCGTCATTGTGGAAGGACTATGCACGCCGGCTTGGATTCCCGGCCGAAACCCTGATCGATAGCTACCGGTTTGCACAATCACGGCTACTGGCACTGGAACCGCATCTGAGCTGGTCGTCGTTGAAGTTCGTCCCGTTGTTCAATGTGGCGCGCGACAACAGCTACGGTTTCTCGATGGACTGGTGGAATCGGCTGTTCACCGACAGCGATGCGGTGCTGGAGGCTGCCGAGGCAGTAAGCCGGCTGGATCTCAACTCCACCGATTTTTGGCAAGGTAGAGTCGGCTGAGCCGCCCTCGCCACTCAACGCCATCGGTTGCCAGGAGGCTTCTATGACTTACGCCATCATCATCCCCGCGCGGCGCGACTCCTCGCGCCTGCCCGGAAAACCGCTGATCGAACTGGGCGGTGTGCCCATGATCGTGCGTACCTATCAGCAATGCGCCAAGGCCGCGCCGGCCGAGCAGATTCTGGTCGCCACCGATTGCGATGTGATTCAACATACCTGCGAGCAGGCCGGCATCCGCACCCTGATGACCTCCAGCGACTGCCTGACCGGCACCGATCGTGTTGCCGAGGTCGCGCAGCAGCTCGATGTAGACACCTACATCAATGTGCAAGGCGATGACCCGCTATTCAATCCGCAAGACGTGCGCCTGCTGATCGATGCGGCGGTAGCGGCGCCGAATGATGTGATCAACGGTTACTGCCCTGTCGCCAACATCGACGAGTTCCGTAACCCGAGCGTGCCCAAGGTGGTAGTGCGCCCGGACGGGCGCCTGTTGTACATGTCGCGCGCGTCGATCCCGATCACCAGGCAAGGCGAGTTCCGGCGTGCCTGGCGGCAGGTGTGTGCATATGCGTTTCCCAAACAGGCTTTGCAGGCATTTGCATCGGTATCTTGCAAGACCATGTTGGAAGAAATCGAGGACATCGAGATCTTGCGTTTTCTGGAACTTGGCTTTGAAGTGCGCATGGTGCAGATGAGCAACCAGTCGATCGCGGTGGATACGCCGGCTGATGTCGTGCGGGTGGAAGCAGCACTGCGCATGATGCAGCTCGGCGAGCAGAACGCACCATGACGCAGGATAAGATGCCCCACACGCAGCCCGGCATGCATTCGCCCATCTGTGGCACTTCCGATCTCAGAAACGAAGAACATGCGCAGGCTTATTCGCCACGCCGCTTTTTCGACCAGTTACTGACGACCAATGCCCCGCTGATAGTGGACGTGGGCGCGCATCGCGGCGAGTCGATCCAGTACTTCAAGTCGATCTATCCGAATTGCCAGCTGTATTCGTTCGAACCGGACCCGCAGAATTTTGCCGAGCTGGAAAAAGTGGCTGCGCGGTTCGGCGCGACCGCCATGTGCGTTGCACTGGGCGAGAAGGAAGAGGTCGGTCACTACTACCGGCAGAGCATCTCGCACCTGGGCGGGTTGCTGCCGATCAATGCGGATTCCACCGACTCGCTTGGCTATGCGCGGCAGGCGTCGAACGAGGAAATTGTGGTCAGCAAGACCACCCTCGACAACGCCTGCGCCACGCTGGGAATCGCACAGGTACATATTCTCAAGATCGATGTGCAGGGGTTTGAGCGTCAGGTGCTGGAAGGCGCGACTGCGATCCTGCAGCACACCGACTGCGCGGTGATCGAGATCGGCCTATACGATTTCTACGGCAAGACCAACAGCTTCGTCGAGGTGATCAACCTGATGCAGGCGGCCCGCTTTTCGTTGTGGGACATTGCCAAACTGTCGAAGAACCCAAAGAGCTTGCGCACTGATTGGATCGAGGTCGTATATCGCAAAGACTCGGCACAACCGCGAGATCTGCCTCAGCCATAAGGGCGACTGCGTGCCGCCGCCGGGTAGGTTGCCAGCACAAACGACAACGGCACGTTTGTTGCATCTTCGGCTAGGCTGAACAACACCCAGGTGTGCCATGTGCTGGTGCACGATGGGGCGCTCCGCCTTCCCCCGTTTTCGCGCCGTGGATGCACCTTTGACTGTTCAAGACAATCGATCGCCGATGACGTCCAACGCCTTGGTCAGCATAGTCATGCCGACCTACAACCCCGGCACTTTGCGCAGGCCTTGAACAGCCTGCTGGCGCAGACCTACACCGCGTTGGAGCTGGTGATCTGCGACGACAACACTGATGACGCCATTGAGGCGGTGCTGGCGTCCATGTTGCTGGTAGCGCCCTTCATCGCTCGCTACCAGCAACCAGCCATGCATTGGCTATAGGGCTATATCGATTTCCAACACGGCGTGCGCGAACTAGGCTGGCAGTGCACCAGTTTGACAAATCGCCGTTCTGAATGAGAAATGCCGGTTTTCACGAACGAACAGCCTTCATGAGGTCCAATATCAAGAATAACTCCCGCCGGTATTCACGTATCCAGCCACGCTTCCTGGGAAAGAATTCGGACCCTTTCCATTCACCCAGATCACCCCGTTCGCATTGATTCCATACCGCGGACCTGTGGCCGCTCCGGAGAATATAAATGTTGCGTCGCCACCATTGATGCTACCCACGCGGCCAGTGTTAGCGAAGGCATTGGTAAAGGCTGGCGTACCTGTCAAGGTGACGGTGATGCTACGGAGAACGAGTTGACCACCATCGAATACCCCATAATGGCAAACACCACCTCCGGTGATACTGTAGTTGCCTGCGACGTAGCAGACGCTATTGCCCGTGACGACGATTTGGGAGCCCGTCATCGCTGCGAACACATGCCCACCTTGGAAAGTACACGACGCTCTATAACTGATCACTATGCCGTTTGCTGTAGCCCCTCCCCCAAAAGTGAAACCGGAAATCTGAACCGTACTGCCAGCATCCACCACGAGAACCCATCCCGTGGTATTGCGCCAGATAGCAGATGAGCTACCTACAAACCGAACGACGCCACCTGTCACGTTGCCCATCGAGACATTTTCCACATAACTCCCGTCTGCGACATTGACAACTACCGTATAGCCGCATAATGAATAGCGTGTTCGCAGCACAGTTACAGCACGCTGGATAGTTTGGAATGCCGTCACAGCGCTTAGCCCATCATTGGAATCACTGCCCGTATTTGAGACGTACAAAGACAAATCCTGAGTCAAGGCAACGGCGTAAGTAACGTAGCTATTCGCGCTAGTACCCATCGCGAATCGACCTTCATCACTGATGAAATATGGCTCACTGGCAGCGAGTTCACCAGCTGTCGCAGCAGTATCAAACTGCGCACGCGTCCCGCGCTTCACATAAATATTGGCACCTGAGATTGCATCGGACATGATGTTAAGCCCCTTTAATTTATATTTCAAATTAAATTATATTGGAAAGTTGCGCCACTTTCATTTTAATTAAAGCGCGGGATTTTTAAGATTAATACCCATGATTGGATACTGTATTTAAAATAAGAAATTTGACAAAAAATTATGTCCCCTCCAATTTACCATTGACATCAATAGATTATTGAGAACCAGCCCTCAGTTGAAGATCCGCCTCGGCACAGCCATCCGTGCCTATGAGCACTGCAGGCTTGGCTGAACTCAGCACCTCACCCAGGGTGATCAAAGTACGAATATTTCAATCAACGGACCGCGCTTACGCCGCTGCCTGTATACGCATAGTTGCCGAATCCCCGACAATGCGATGATTCCCAGTCTTCTAAACCTCGAACACGGCCCGCTCTGCATGACTTCTACCACTCTGGTCAGCATCGTCATGCCGACCTACAAGCCGCGCTACTTTGAGCAGGCGCTGGATAGCGTGCTGGCACAGACCTACGCAGCGTTGGAGCTAGTGATCTGCGACGACAACGGAGATGGCGCGATTGCGGCCTTGCTGGAACCCAGGCTGGCAGACGCACCCTTCCCGATCCGCTATCACCTCAACGCACCACGGTTAGGCGAGCTGGGCAGCACCGTTAAAGGCATAGGGCTAGCACAGGGCGAGTACGTCAAGTTTCTGCATGACGACGATGTGCTGGCGCCGGACTGCATTGAGCAGTTGGTGGCGGCGATCGAGCGCAATCCGGGCACGGCGATGGCATCGTCGCGTCGGTTGCGCATCGACGACAACGGTGCGCCCTTGCCGGACATCCTGGCCACCTGCTTTCCGTTTGCCGACGATGCGTTGATCGACGGGCCGGAGCTGGTGTCGTTCCTGGCGGACCACACCATCAACTTCATCGGCGAGCCGAGCTGCGTGCTGTGTCGGCGCGCCGATCTGCTGGCTATGGGCGCTGACTTGATGTCGTTGAACGGTAAGCCGATCCATTGGGTCGGCGATCTGGCGATCTACGTCAAGCTGCTGCGCCACGGCAACCTGGCGCTGCTGTCCAGGCCGCTCACGCACTTTCGGGTGTCCAACGCGCAGTTCAGCCAGGCAGGTCGTAATCAACCCGGCATCGGCGACCAGGGCCACGAGGATCTACGCCAGGGCATCCGCCAGCTGGGTTGGCGGCGCGAGACCGGCGACAACCGGCAGGTGCGGGTTGCGCCGCTCAGCCCGCACAAGGCGCGGGTGTTCAAGTCGGTGGATCTGGTCAATGCGCTGATGCAAAGCGCCGGCATGGCCGAGCGGGTGTCGCCGGCCACTTGGCTGGGCGTGCGCCATCCCAGTGATGTGCAGCGCGCGTTGATCGATGCCCGCCTGCAGGTGCATGCCGGCGGGCCACGCATTGCGGTGATGCTGATCGACCGCGATGGCGATGCTGCCGCAGTGGCCGCAACCCAGGCCAGCATCGATGCGGTGGCCTGCTACCAAAATCAGCAGATCTGGGTGGTCAGCAGCGCAGCGCAGCAGGTGGCCGAGCACGGCGAGCACGGAGTACTGATTGACGACGCGGGTCTGGTGGCCGCACTCAACCAGGCCATTGCAAGGCAACAGGAGGTCGATTGGGTGGTGCTGGTGGATGCCGGCAGTGTCTTTACGACCAGCGGCCTGACGATGCTGGCGCTGGGCATGATCGAGCTGCCCGAGCAGTGCCAGGCGGTCTATGCGGACGAAGTGGTCGCGCTGGACACCGCACAACTTGGGCTGGCGTTGCGGCCGGCGCTGTATCTGGATGCGCTGTTGAGTGCGCCGTCCATGCTGTCGCGGCACTGGCTGTTCCGCCGCAGCAGTCTGGTGGCCGACGGCGGTTTTCCGGCAGACCTTGGGCAGGCCTTCGAACTCGGCTATCAGCTTGGCCTGGTCGAGCGTTACGGTCTGGCCTGCGTGCAGCACATCGCCGAGCCCTTGTTGGTGGCCGCGGCCCAGACCCGGCACACCGATGCGGACGAGCAACATGCCATTGCCCGCCATCTGGCCGCGCGCGGGTATGCGGACGCGCGCGTGCACAGTGCCGGCCCTGGTCGGCATGCGGTGGATTACCAACATGCCCAGCAGCCGCTGGTCAGCATCCTGGTGCTGGTCGATGGCCGTTTGCCGCAGGTGCAGCGCTGTCTGGAAAGCATCCTGGCCAACACGACCTACCCGCATTACGAAGTGCTGCTGCTGGATCGCAACAGCACTGCCCCGGACCTGCGCGATTGGCTGGCCGGCATCGAAGCGCTGGGCATGCAGCAGATCCGCGTGCTGCGCTTTGCCGCGGAGCCTGCGCGCGAGGCGGTCTGCAACGCGGCCGCCGAGCATGCACGTGGGGACGTGCTGCTGTGGCTGTCGGCCGGCGCTGCGGTGATGAAGGCCGATTGGCTGGAGCAACTGCTCAACCATGCACTCCGTCCGGAAGTGGGGGCGGTAGCCGGCAAGTTGTTGCGCGGCGACGGCACCGTGCATCACGCCGGTCTGCTGCTGGGCTTGGGAGCACCGGTGGCGCGCGCGTTCGAAGGCAGTGCGTTTGACGAATCCGGCTATCTGCAGCGCCTGCAGCTGGATCAGAACTACACCGCCTTGAGCGGCGAGTGCTTGATGCTGCCGCGCCAGCTATTTATCGACGCAGGCGGCTTTGCGCTGGAGCCGGCACTGGCGCAGTGGAGCGATGTCGACCTGTGCCTGCGCCTGCACCAGGCCGGGTACTTGAATGTGTTTGCCGCGCGCGCACAGCTGTTGATCGACCCACCCGAGCAGACGCCTGCCACTGCGTTGGACGAAGAGGCGATGTACGCGCGCTGGCTGCCGGTGATGGCCAACGACCCGGCCTACAACCCGGGGTTTTCGCTGGACCCCGGCGCCGGCTTTGCGCTGGCCGACCCGCGCGCCAGCTGGCGGCCGTTGCAGTCGTGGCGGCCGCTACCGAGCGTGATCGCACTGCCGGCCGATATCGAAGGCTGCGGACACTACCGGGTGATCCAGCCGCTGCGCGCCCTGCGAGAGGCCGGGCTGGCCGAGGGCGTGCTGTTCAATGGCTATCTGGAGATCAGCGAGCTGGCGCGTCAGGATCCCGACGTGGTGATCCTGCAACGCCAGGTCGGCGAAGCGCGGCTGGAGGCGATGCGGCGCATGAAGGCGTTGTCGCGCGCGTTCAAGGTCTATGAACTGGACGATTACCTGCCCAACCTGCCGCTGAAAAACACCCATCGCGCGCAGATGCCCAAGGACATTCTCAAGACCGTGCGGCGCGGGCTGGGCCTGGTGGACCGCTTTGTGGTGTCCACGCCTGCGTTGGCCGAAGCGTTTGCCGGGCTGCACAGCGATATCCGCGTGGCCGAGAACCGCCTGCCGCCGCATTGGTGGGCGGCGTTGCCGGAGCGCAACGTCCGCCACGGCGGCAAGCCGCGGATCGGTTGGGCCGGCGGCGCCAGTCATACGGGCGACCTGGAACTGATCGCAGACGTGGTGCGCGAGCTGGCCGACGAGGTCGAATGGGTGTTCATGGGGATGTACCCGTTCGCGCTGCGCCAGCACGTGCACCAGTTCCAGCCCGGCGTGCCGATCGATCACTACCCGGCCGCGCTGGCCGCGCTGGATCTCGATCTGGCGCTGGCACCGGTGGAGCAAAACCTGTTCAACGAATGCAAAAGCAATCTGCGACTCTTGGAATATGGCGCCTGCGGTTATCCGCTGATCGCCAGCGACGTGCGTTGCTACCAGGGCAACCTGCCGGTGACGCTGGTGAAAAACCGCTACCGCGACTGGATCGGTGCCATCCGCGATCACCTGGCCGACCCGGCCGCTTCAGCAGCGAAAGGCGCAGCGTTGCGCGAGGCAGTGCGCCGCGACTGGATGTTGAGCGGCAGCCATCTGGACACCTGGCGAGCCGCCTGGTTGCCGGACTAGCGCGGGGACGCTGCTTCAGCGTTCTCCCGCTTGCGGTAGAACGGATGCGTGGCTGTGTGTGAATTGACGGTGGTGCCCTCATCCGGCGCTGCGCGCCACCTTCTCCCGCCAGCGGGAGAAGGGAAAGCCTGGCTGCGCGCGACTGGTTGGCTGTATGTAACTGGTTGGCTACACGCAACTGGTCGGTTGCACTGCAACTGGTCGCCCACCGACTCCCTTCCCTCGCTTGCGGGGGAAGGTGCCCGAAGGGCGGATGGGGGCGTGCTTCTACACTCCGGCGCCGCGCGTTGCTCTGCCTGCAGCCGCGTGGCAATTACCGTCGCACCCTCATCCGGCGCTGCGCGCCACCTTCTCCCGCCAGCGGGAGAAGGGAAAGTCTGGCTGCACGCAACTGGTCGATTGCACGCGATTGGTTGGCTGTACGTAACTGGTTGGCTGCGCGCGACTGGTCGGTTGCACTGCAACTAGTCACCCATCGGCTCCCTTCCCTCGCTTGCGGGGGAAGGTGCCCGAAGGGCGGATGGGGGCGATCTCGCTGCAACGTTCCCGCCGACAGGCGCGACAGGAATGCCCGGTGCCGGAATCCCGGCGCGATTTCGGCACGCCGCTTGCATCGGTGTGGATGCCTCCCTGGCTGACCGCACCCATGAGCGACTCCGTTACCTCGATTCTTTCGCAGATCCGCAGCTACCAGACTCAGATGGGCCAAGGCCCGATGGGTGCGGTGGGCGATGCGGCGCGGGGCAATCAGATCCAGGGATTGGCTGGCGCACAGGGAACGCCGGCAACCCAGGCGCCCAGCTTCAGCGAGACCTTGCGCGGCGCCATCGGCGGCGTCAACGAGGCCCAGCAGAAGTCCGGCGCACTGGCCAAAGCATTCGAAATGGGCGACCCCAGTGCCGATCTGGCACGGGTCATGGTCGCCTCCCAGCAATCCCAGGTGGCCTTCCGCGCCACTGTCGAAGTCCGCAACCGTCTCGTCCAGGCTTATCAGGACGTCATGAACATGCCGCTGTAAAGGTCGAACACCCATGGCACTCGCAATCAGCAGAGAAAACATGAACCAGAACGCCGAAAAGGCGGGCCAGTGGTTCGACCGTGTCCGTAGCCTGCAGATCACCCGCAAGCTGACCATGATGGCGATGATCGCCCTGGCGGTGGGTGCCGGCCTGGCGGTGTTCTTCTGGTCGCAGCAGCCGGGCTATCAGTCGCTGTACACCGGCCTGGACGAAAAGGGCAATGCCGAGGCGGCCGACCTGCTGCGCACCGCGCAGATCCCGTTCAAGATCGACCAGGGCACCGGCGCCATCTCGGTACCGCAGGACCGTCTGTACGACGCGCGCCTGAAGCTGGCCGGCTCCGGCCTGACCGGTAAGGAGACCGGCGGCGGTTTCGAGCTGATGGAAAAGGACCCGGGCTTCGGCGTCAGCCAGTTCGTGGAAAACGCTCGTTACCAGCACGCGCTGGAAACTGAACTCTCTCGCACCATCAGTACCCTGCGCCCGGTGCGCGAGGCGCGGGTGCATCTGGCCATTCCCAAGCCCAGCGCCTTCACCCGCCAGCGTGACGTCGCCAGCGCCTCGGTGGTGCTGGAGTTGCGCGGTGGCCAGGGCCTGGAGCGCAATCAGGTGGATGCCATCGTCAATCTGGTGGCGTCCAGCATTCCGGACATGACCCCGGAGCGTGTGACCGTGGTCGACCAGAGCGGCCGCATGCTCTCCATCGCCGATCCCAACAGCGACGCCGCCCAGCACGCCGCCCAGTTCGAACAGGTGCGCCGCCAGGAAAGCTCCTATAACCAGCGCATCCGCGAGTTGCTGGAACCGATGACCGGCCCCGGCCGGGTCAACCCGGAAGTCAGCGTGGACATGGACTTCTCGGTAGTCGAAGAAGCCCGCGAGCTCTATAACGGCGAGCCGGCCAAGCTGCGCAGCGAGCAGGTCAGCGACAGCAGCACCAGCGCCACCGGCCCGCAGGGCCCTCCGGGCGCCACCAGCAACAGCCCCGGCCAGCCGCCGGCTCCGGCCGTCGCCGGTGCGCCGGGCACCCCGGCTGCCGCCAACGGCCAGGCCGCCGCCCCGGCCGCGCCGACCGAAAGTTCCAAGAGCGCCACCCGCAATTACGAATTGGACCGAACCTTGCAACACACCCGTCAGCCGGCCGGCCGCATCAAGCGGGTGTCGGTGGCGGTGCTGCTGGACAACGTCCCGCGCCCCGGTGCCAAGGGCAAGATGGTCGAGCAGCCGCTCACCGCCGCCGAGCTCACCCGCATCGAGGGCCTGGTCAAGCAGGCGGTAGGCTTTGATGCGGCACGTGGCGACACGGTGTCGGTGATGAATGCCCCGTTTGTGCGGGAAGCGGTTGCGGGCGAGGAAGGCCCCAAGTGGTGGGAAGACCCGCGCGTGCAGAACGGTCTGCGCCTGCTGGTCGGTGCGGTGGTGGTGCTGGCGCTGCTGTTCGGCGTGGTACGCCCCACCCTGCGTCAACTCACCGGCGTGACCGCGATCAAGGAAAAACACCGCAAGGGCGGCAACGATGGCACTCCACAGAGCGCCGACGTGCGGATGGTCAACGACGACAACGACCTGATGCCCGGCCTGGAAGAAGACACCGCGCAGATCGGTCAGGAACGCAAGACCCCGATCGCCCTGCCGGACGCCTACGAAGAGCGCATGCGCGTTGCGCGCGAAGCAGTCAAAGCCGATTCAAAACGTGTCGCACAAGTCGTAAAGGGATGGGTCGCCAGTGAAGCCTGAAACACAACCGATGACTGGAGTGCAGCGCGCCGCGGTGCTGTTGCTGTCGCTGGGTGAAAGCGATGCTGCCGAAGTGCTCAAGCATATGGACCCCAAGGAAGTGCAGAAGATCGGCATCGCCATGGCCACCATGACCGGCATCTCGCGCGATCAGGTCGAAAAGGTGATGGACGACTTCAACGGCGAACTGGCCGGCAAGACCTCGCTGGGCGTGGGCGCCGACGACTACATCCGTAACGTGCTGATCCAGGCGCTGGGCGCCGACAAGGCCGGCGGCCTGATCGACCGCATCCTGCTGGGCCGCAACACCACCGGCCTGGATACCCTGAAATGGATGGACCCGCGCGCGGTCGCCGACCTGGTGCGCAACGAACACCCGCAGATCATCGCCATCGTGATGGCGCATCTGGATAGCGACCAGGCCGCAGAGGCGCTGAAGCTGCTGCCCGAGCGCACCCGCGCCGACGTACTGCTGCGCATCGCCACCCTGGACGGCATCCCGCCGAATGCGCTGAGCGAGCTCAACGACATCATGGAGCGCCAATTTGCCGGCAACCAGAACCTGAAGTCGTCCAACGTGGGCGGCATCAAGGTGGCGGCCAACATCCTCAACTTCCTGGACACCGGCCCGGAACAAGGCGTGCTGGGCGAGATCGGCAAGATCGACGCCGACCTGGCCAGCAAGATCCAGGACCTGATGTTCGTATTCGACAACCTGGTGGACCTGGACGACCGCGGCCTGCAGACGCTGCTGCGCGAAGTCTCCGGCGAGCGCCTGGGCCTGGCCCTGCGCGGTGCCGACACCAAGGTGCGCGAAAAGATCACCCGCAACATGTCCCAGCGCGCTGCCGAGATCCTGATCGAAGATATGGAAGCGCGTGGCCCGGTGCGCCTGGCCGACGTGGAAGCGGCGCAGAAGGAAATCCTCACCATCGTCCGCCGCCTGGCTGACGAAGGCGCAATCAGCCTCGGCGGCGCCGGTGCGGAGGCCATGGTATGAACGACGTGGTCACCCGCTGGCTGGCCCCCGACCTGCACATGGCCCTGGCCGCGCCGGAACCGGAGTTCGACGAACCTGCCGTATACGAGCCGGTGCTGCGCCCGCCGACCCTGGAAGAAATCCAGGCCATCGAAGACGCCGCCCAGCAGGAAGGCTTTGCCCGCGGCCATGCCGAAGGCTTTGCCCAGGGCCAGTCCGAAGTGCGCCGTTTGACCGCGCAGATCGACGGCATCCTGGACAACTTCACCCGCCCGCTGGCGCGACTGGAAAACGAAGTGGTCGGCGCGCTCGGCGAGCTGGCCGTGCGCATCGCCGGCCAGCTGGTCGGGCGTGCCTACCAGGTCGAACCGCAACTGCTGGCCGACCTGGTCGGCGAGGCCGTGGATGCGGTCGGCGGCGCCGGCCGCGAGGTCGAAGTGCGCCTGCACCCGGACGACATCACCGCGCTGCTGCCGCATCTGGCGCCCAGCAGCACCACCCGCGTGGCCCCGGACATGAGCCTGAGCCGCGGCGACCTGCGCGTACATGCCGAAAGCGTACGCGTGGACGGCACCCTGGAAGCGCGCCTGCGGGCCGCGCTGGAGACAGTCATGCGCAAATCCGGAGCGGGCCTGTGAGCGCCCTGTTCGGTGCCACCCCGGCCGATTGGCTGGATGCACGCAATCTGCGCCTGGCCACCCGCCTGGGCACGCTTGGCCTGGAACCCACCGCCGGCCGCACCCTGATCCGCGAAGGCATCCTGCGCCGCGCCGTCGGCCTGACCCTGGAAGCCACCGGCTGCGAAGCGCCGATGGGCGCCACCTGCAAGGTCGAAGTCGATGGCGGCTGGGTGGATGCCGAAGTGGTCGGCTTTGCCGGCGAACGTACCTATCTGATGCCCAGCGCCGAACTGCACGGCCTGCTGCCCAATGCCCGCGTGGTGCCCTCGCGGCGCCGCGGCGGCGTGGAAGTGGGCGAAGGCCTGCTCGGCCGCGTTATCGACAGCGATGGCACCCCGCTGGACGGCAAGGGCCCGATCCGCGGCGAAGGCAGCGTCAGCATGGCCGGCATGTCGATCAACCCGCTGGCTCGCGAGCCCATCACCACCTCGCTGGATGTGGGCGTGCGCGCCATCAACGCCATGCTGCCGATCGGCCGTGGTCAGCGCGTGGGCCTGTTCGCCGGCTCCGGTGTCGGTAAATCGACGCTGCTGGGCATGATGACCCGCTTCACCTCCGCCGACGTCATCGTGGTCGGCCTGATCGGCGAACGTGGCCGCGAAGTGCGCGATTTCGTCGAAACCACCCTGGGCGAAGAAGGCCTGCGCCGCGCCGTGGTCGTGGCCGCCCCGGCCGACCGCCCGCCGCTGGCGCGCCTGCATGGCGCCTACCGCGCCACGGCGATTGCCGAATGGTTCCGCGACCAGGGTTTGAACGTGTTGTTGCTGATGGATTCGCTGACCCGCTTCGCCCAGGCGCAGCGCGAGATCGGCCTGTCGGTCGGCGAGCCGCCCACCACCCGCGGCTACCCGCCGTCGGTGTTCGCCAAATTGCCGGCGCTGGTGGAACGTGCCGGCAACGGCGCCAAGGGCCGCGGCTCGATCACCGCCTTCTACACCGTGCTGACCGAAGGCGACGACCCGCAGGACCCGATTGCCGACGCCGCCCGCGCCATTCTGGACGGCCATATCTTGTTGTCGCGTCGGGTTGCCGACAGCGGCCTGTACCCGGCCATCGACCTGGAGTCGTCGGTCAGCCGCGTGGTGCAGGACATCGCCGACGAACCCTGGCGCCTGCGTATCCGCAAGCTCAAGCGCCTGCTCTCTGCCTACACCGCCAACCGCGACCTGATCGCCATCGGCGCCTACCAGCGCGGCAGCGACCCGGCCACCGACGAAGCATTGGCGCGCTGGCCGGAGATCGTCGAATTCCTTGGCCAGGACGTCCACAAGGCATCGCTGCTGAGCGATAGCCTGTCCGCGCTGCAGCAGCTGGTGGAACCCGAGAACTAATCCATGATGCAGTCCAAGCGAATCGATCCCCTGCTACGGCGGGCACAGGAACAGGAAGACAAGGTCGCCCGCGATCTGGCCGAGCGCCAGCGCACCCTGGAGACCCATCAGTCGCGCCTGGAAGAACTGCGCCGCTACGCCGAGGAATACGCCAACAGCCAGATGGCTGGCACCAGTGCGGTGGCGCTGAGCAACCGCCGCGCCTTTCTGGATCGGCTCGACAGCGCCGTGCTGCAGCAGGCTCAGACCGTGGAAAGCAATATCGCCAAGGTCGAATCCGAGCGCACCCGCCTGCTGCTGGCCAGCCGCGAGAAGCAGGTGCTGGAGCAACTGGCCGCCAGCTACCGCGCCCAGGAAAACAAGGTGATCGAACGTCGCGACCAGCGCGAGATGGACGATCTTGGCGCACGCCGCTCGCGCCTGGCGCGGGCCGAAGATACTCACGGAGAATCCGTATGAACCCCCTGTCCGCGTTTGCGGCCGGCCTTGGCGCGCTTGCCAGCACTGGCAAGAAGTCCAGCTACAGCGACCCGTCGTCCGAACAGGACCCGGCGCAGGACCAGTTTGCGCGCATGCTCAATCCGGCCAATACGCCTAACCACGCCCCGCAGCAGGCGCCCGAGCGCGTGCCGGCCAAGCAGCCCGCTGCCAAATCCAGCCAGCCCGACAAGAACCGCGGCGACGACGAGCAGAACGATGACGCGCCCGGCGATGCGACCAAGCGCCCGCGCGCCCAGGACGGCGATACCAAGTCTGCGCAGCCCGCCAAGGAACCGACGGCCAAGGACAGCACTACCGCCACCGCAACCGGCAAGAGCGCAACCGCCAGCAAGGACAGCAAGGACGCCCCCACCGATGCCGCCGCGCCGACCGAGGCCGGCTGGCCGCCAGCGGGGCTCGGCGGTTTTGGCATGAGCCTGCTGACCCAGGCGGTACCGGGCGGCGATGTGCTCGCCGCCGCTGCCGCCGCACTGGCCGCCAGTATGGCCAATGCGGCCGGCGCCACGCCGACCGCAACCGCACTGCCGACCGACGCCACCGCACCCACAGCCACTGCTGCCGCAACCGCCACGAGCGCCCTGCCCGCCCTGGGTGCGCTCGCGCCGGCTGCTGCCGCAGGCGCCAAGCCCACCTCGACCACTGCAGTCAGCGGCGATGCGCAAGCCGCCGCGCTGATGAGCATGGCGGTCAAGGCGCTGGACCCGGCCGACGACACCGCCGCAACAGACGCGCCGGATGCCCCGGCGTTTGTGTTGCCGACCGCCGCGCCTACGCTTACCCGCCTGCAGGACCCGGCGCCGATCTTCGCCGCCTCGCCCACCCCGACCCCGGAGATGGGCAGCGACACCTTCGACGATGCCATCGGCGCCCGCCTGAGCTGGCTGGCCGACCAAAAGATCGGCCACGCGCACATCAAGGTCACCCCGAACGAGATGGGCCCTGTCGAAGTGCGTCTGCATCTGGACGGCGACAAGGTCAACGCCAGCTTCACCGCCGCCAACGCCGACACCCGTCAGGCCTTGGAACAGAGCCTGCCGCGGTTACGCGAAATGCTTGGCCAGAACGGTTTCCAGCTGGGCCAGGCCGATGTCAGCCAGCAACAGCAGAGCCAGACCGGCAACCGCAACGGCGGTGGGCGCGATGGCAACGGCCTCACCCTGGACGACAGCCCGCCCGTCGGAATTCCGTCGGTGGTGTTACGCCAGCGTGGATTGCTGGACGCCTACGCCTAAGCCAGCGCGCCGGATTCACCCGGCGCGCTGCACAAACGCGCGCCGCACCGACGCTGCGGCCATCCCAACCCCCACGCGGCGCAAGGCTCGTGGGGGTTTTTGTGCATGCGCGCCTGCAGTGCCAGGAAACCGTCGCGGTTTTGGCATGCCAATTGCATCCATTGGATGAGCATTCTCCTGGAGCAGAACGTGGCAGCGGCCAAGAAACCTGAAAAGACCGAAAAGACCGAAGAGAAAGACGAGAAGAAGAAAGGCGGCAAAAAGCCTCTTCTGCTGATCGCCATCGGCGTGGTCGTGCTGGCAGCGGCCGGCGGCGGCGCGTGGTTCTTTCTGGGCCACAAGGGCGATGAAAAAGGCGGCAAGCACGCCGCGCCCAAGGTCGCCGAAGTGCCCAAGCCGGCGCAGTATTTTCCGATGGACCCGGCGATCGTGGTCAACCTGGCCGACCCCGGCGACGGCCCGCAGTACCTGCAGGTCGAAGTGCAGCTGGTTACCCGCGACCCGGAAGAACTCAAGCTCATCACCGAAAACGCGCCGGCCATCCGCGCACACCTGTTGATGCTGCTGTCGCAGACCAAGGCCACCGATGTGGCCGATCTGCCCGGCAAGCAGAAGCTGCAGAAGGCCGCGCTGACCGAAGCGCAAAAGGTCATGACCAGCGAAACCGGCAAGAAGTGCGTCGAAGAATTGCTGTTCACCAGTTTCGTTACCCAGTAAGGCCTGCCCATGAGCGTCAGTGATCTGCTTTCCCAGGACGAGATCGATGCCCTGCTGCATGGCGTGGATTCCGGTGCGGTCAATACCGAGCCGGAGCCGTTGCCTGGCGAGGCGCGGCAATACGATCTGTCCAGCCAGGACCGCATCATCCGTGGGCGCATGCCGACCCTGGAGATGGTCAATGAGCGCTTTGCGCGGCTGTGGCGCATCGGCCTGTTCAACCTGATCCGGCGCTCGGCCGACCTGTCGGTGCGCGGCATCGACCTGGTCAAGTTCAACGAGTACATGCACTCGCTGTACGTGCCGACCAACCTCAACCTGATCCGCTTCAAACCGCTGCGCGGCACCGGCCTGATCGTGTTCGAACCCACGCTGGTGTTCACCGTGGTGGATAACTTCTTCGGTGGCGATGGCCGCTACCACACCCGCATCGAAGGCCGCGAATTCACCGCCACCGAGATGCGCGTGATCCAGCTGATGCTCAAGCAGACCTTTGCCGATCTGAAGGAAGCCTGGGCGCCGGTGATGGAGGTGGACTTCGAGTACATCAACTCCGAGATCAACCCGCACTTCGCCAACATCGTCACCCCGCGCGAGTACGTGGTGGTGTGCCGCTTCCATGTGGAGCTGGAAGGCGGCGGTGGCGAGATCCACATCACCCTGCCGTATTCGATGCTGGAACCGATCCGCGAGCTGCTCGATGCCGGCATCCAGAGCGACCGCAACGACCGCGACGACTCCTGGAACGTGATGCTGCGCGAGCAGCTCAACACCGCCGAGGTGACGCTGTCGAGCGTGCTGGCCAGCAAGCGCATGAGCCTGCGCCAGCTCACCGGCTTGAAGGTTGGCGACATCCTGCCGATCGACCTGCCCGCACAGGTGCCGCTGTGCGTGGAAGAAATCCCCATGTTCACCGGCGAATTCGGGGTCTCCAACGGCAACAACGCCGTGAAGATCACCGCCGTCCGCCCGCCCGGCGTGCAAGCCCCGCGTGCCGTTCCATCCCAGGACTCCAGCAAATGATGAACTCCGACATCCTCGACGCCGCGCCCGCCACCTTCGACAACCTGCAGGCCGAGCACGACCACAACGCCACCGACCTCAATCTGGACGTCATCCTGGACGTGCCGGTGACGCTGTCGCTGGAAGTGGGCCGCGCCCGCATCCCGATCCGCAACCTGCTGCAGCTCAATCAGGGCTCGGTGGTGGAACTGGAACGCGGCGCCGGCGAACCGCTGGACGTGTACGTCAACGGCACCCTGATCGCGCATGGCGAAGTAGTGGTGATCAACGACCGCTTCGGCATCCGCCTGACCGACGTGGTCAGCCCCAGCGAACGGATCCGGAGGCTGCGGTGATCGGCCTGCTGGCTGCCGCCGCGCCTGTCGCGGCCAAGGCCACCCAGGTCGGCGCGCACGCGCCATCCTCGCCCAGCCTGTTTGGCGCGGTCTTTGCATTGCTGTTGGTGCTCGCGCTGATCGTCGGCCTGGGCTGGTTGCTCAAGCGCATGCCCGGCAGCGGTTTTCGCAACAGCGAGGGCCTGCGCGTGGTGACCAGCTTGGCGGTGGGTGCCAAGGAACGCGTGGTGGTGGTGGAGGTGAACGGCCAGCAGCTGCTGCTGGGCGTCACCGCCGGCGGCATCAGCACCTTGCACACCTTGTCCGAACCGCTGCCGCCCACGCCTGCACCCACCCTGCCCAATTTCAAGCAACTCCCCAATTTCGCCCAGCTGCTCGCTCAGAAGCTGCGCAAGGATCCGTGACATGTTCAGTTGTTGGAATCGCTGGGGGCGCAGCCTCCGCCTGATCTTGATCCTGCTGGTGATGAGCTGCCCGCTGCTGGCCGCCGCCACGCCAGCCGCGTTGCCGTCGATGGCGCAGGCCGCCGCGCCCGCTGCCGCACCGGCCGCGGTGCCACCCGGCTCCAACCAGTTACCGACCCTGCCGAACGTGAGCGTCGGCCGCATCGGCGACCAGCCGGTGAGCCTGCCGCTGCAAACCTTGCTGCTGATGACGGCGATCACCCTGCTGCCGTCGATGCTGCTGGTGCTCACCGCCTTTACCCGCATCACCATCGTGCTGGGCCTGCTGCGCCAGGCACTGGGCACCGGCCAGACTCCGTCCAATCAGGTGCTGCTGGGCCTGGCGATGTTTCTGACCGCCCTGGTGATGATGCCGGTGTGGCAAAAGATGTGGGGCGCCGGCCTGCAGCCGTACCTCAACAACCAGATCGACTTTTCCACTGCCTGGACCCTGACCACCCAGCCGCTGCGCGCCTTCATGCTGGCGCAGATCCGCGAAACCGATCTGATGACCTTCGCGGGCATGGCCGGCGACGGCAAGTACGCCGGCCCGGACGCGGTGCCGTTCCCGGTGCTGGTGGCGTCGTTTGTGACCAGCGAGCTGAAGACGGCATTCGAGATCGGGTTCTTGATCTTCATTCCGTTCGTGATCATCGATCTGGTGGTGGCGAGCGTGTTGATGTCGATGGGCATGATGATGCTGTCGCCGATGTTGATCTCTGCGCCGTTCAAGATTCTGTTGTTCGTGCTGGTGGATGGGTGGGTGTTGGTGGTGGGGACGCTGGCTGCGAGCTTTAATGCGTCGTAGGTGTAGGCGCGCGTTGCGCGCGCGGTAGCACTCCCCCCAGCTGACTGAGTTTTGTTAAAGCGTCGGCACAGCACAGCTGTATCACTCAAGCATCTGCGCCGCTTTCCTCTTTCCGCTTTCCGCCTTTTGCCTTTTGCTTTGTATTTCGCTCCGGCTTCCAGCTTCTCCGGGGCCCCATACCGCAGCGGCAGGCCATCCGGGGCAAACCCCGCAGGGGCGGCGCGCATGGATGCGCGACGTTTTTCAAAGGGACATGGACGTCCCTTTGAAAAATTCCCGGATGGCATGCGGACCTGGAGCGCGTAGCGCGGAAGGCGCGAGGACGGGGTGTGCTTTCTTTTGGTTACTTTTCTTTGCACAAGCAAAGAAAAGTGACTCGCGCCCGTAAGGCGTGAAAGCATTTGATCTACTGTTCCGATATCAAAGCAAGCGCACAAGCACAAGCAAGTGCAGAGCTTTCGGCCCCCTTCGGGGGTCGAGTTACTTTCTTTGCTTGTGCAAAGAAAGTAACCAAAGAAACACACCCCCGTCCTCGCGCCCCTCCGCGCCAAGGCGCTGCGGGTAAGCAAGCCGGGTAGAAATTTTTGTAAGGGACATCCATGTCCCTTACAAAAACGTCGCGCATCCATGCGCGCCGCCCTGCGGGTTGTATCTACCCGGCTTGCCGCTGCGGTATGGGGGATAGGAAGCCAACGGCAAAAGGCGAAGGCGAAGGCGAAGCTCAAAACCATAGCCAAAACCAAGCCAAGCCAACGTCCACAGCGACAGCGACAGCGACAGCGACAGCGACAGCGACAGCGACAGCGACAGCGACAGCGACAGCGACAGCGACAGCGACAGCGACAGCGACAGCGACAGCGACAGCGACAGCGACAGCGACAGACAGTGCAACACGAGGCAACTCACATCCCCGTTCACCAACGAATCCCCACTCCCTAATCCCCAATCCCGCCCTTTGGCACCGCACTTGCATCAGCACTCCCCATGAGCCCTGAAATCGCCCTGACTGAATTACGTGGTGGCCTGGTCACCGTCCTGTGGATTGCCGGACCGATGTTGCTGGCAGTGTTGGTCGTCGGTGTCGTCATTGGCGTGGTGCAGGCCGCCACCCAATTGAATGAGCCCACCATCGGCTTCGTGGCCAAGGCCGTGGCGTTGACCGCGACCCTGTTTGCCACCGGCAGCATGCTGCTGGGGCATCTGGTGGAGTTCACCATTGCGCTGTTCCAGCGCATTCCGCATTTGATCGGCTAGCGGACCAGACCGGATGGATTCCGCTACCCAGATGGTGATCGACGGCCAGCGCGCGTTTGCGATGGTCGGGGCGATCATGTGGACCATGCTGCGCACCGGCGCGCTGCTCACGGCCATGCCGTTGATCGGCACGCGTGCGGTGCCCGGGCGGGTGCGGGTGATGCTGGCCGGGACCTTGTCGATGGTGCTGGCGCCGATCCTGCCGCCGGTACCGGAATGGGATGGCTTTACGGCGCAGGCGGTGCTGAGCATCGCGCGTGAGCTGGCCGTGGGCGCAAGCATGGGCTTCATGCTGAAGCTGATCTTCGAGGCGGGCGCGCTGGCCGGCGAGTTGGTGTCGCAGTCCACCGGCCTGTCGTTTGCGCAGATGTCCGACCCGATGCGCGGGGTGACCTCCGGCGTGATCGCGCAGTGGTTCTATATCGGATTCGGCTTGCTGTTCTTTGCGGCCAACGGGCACCTGGCAGTGATTTCGCTGCTGGTGGACAGCTACAAGGCGCTGCCGATCGGCACAGCCATTCCCGACGCCCGCGCGTTCGCGGAGGTGGCGCCCACCTTGTTCCTGCAGATCATGCGCGGCGGGCTGACCCTGGCCTTGCCGATGATGGTGGCGATGCTGGCGGTCAACCTGGCTTTCGGTGCCTTGGCCAAGGCGGCGCCGGCATTGAACCCGATGCAACTTGGCTTGCCGTTGACGGTCTTACTGGGGCTGTTCCTGCTGTCCAGCTTTGCAAGCGAGTTCGCGCCACCGGTGCAGCGCATGTTCGATACCGCCTTTGACTCCGCCAGAGAACTGACGGGTTAAGCGTACGGACGCTCAAGTTTTGCACCTGTTCGCCGTCAACGCTGAGGACGATTGGCCCGTTCAATCGCACGCCCCCCTTTCCGCGAAAGCCGATGCCCAACGTGTCTGCGCTGTTCGTTTCACCTGGTACGCACGGCAAGGCGCTGCGTCGTCTGGCAACGCTGTGTCTGCTCGGATGGCTGATCGCAGGCAGCGCATGGGCGAAAACCTATAGCTTTCGCGATTACGCACAGGCCGATGGCCTGCAGGGTATGACCGTCAACAGCCTGCTCGAAGATCGACAGGGTGTGGTCTGGGTCGGCACCGAACTGGCATTGCATCGCTTCGAACGCGAACAATTCATCCCGGTCGGCCAGGAAAGCGGCCTGGACGCGCGCTACATCCGCGCGTTGACGCTGGATGCGCGCGGGCGCTTGTGGGTGGCCAGCGCCAATGGCGTGTTCGTGCGCAATGGCACGACCTTCAGCCCGGTGCTGCATGACGGCGCACCGATCCGTGCCGACAGCGGCAATGTGATCGCCGCGTACGCGGGTGGCGTGGTGGTGGTCAGCGAAAATCAGCTGTTGCACCTGACGCCGACCAAGCCAGGCGGCTGGAGCGCCCGGGTGCTGCCGTTGCGCCTGGACGACGGCACCACCCTGCCCGCCGGGAAAGCCTTGCTTGCCGATGGCAGCGCGCTGTGGGCCAGTTGCGGAAAACGCGTCTGCCGCATCGATGCCGACGGACGCATCACGCAGTTGGGCGATGCCGACGGTGTGCCGGAACGGCAATGGCGCGCGGTGTTCCGCGACCATCGAGGCGACCTGTGGCTGCGCGGTGGCGGCATGGTGATGTCGCGCGCAGCAGGCGAGCGCGTGTTCCGCGACCATGCGCCTCCAGCCGGCAGCAGGTTCGACACCTTGGCTGGCGCAACCACCTTGTCGGAGGATGCGCAGGGCCGCCTCATTACCCGCTCCGACCGCGGAATGGTGCGCTGGGAAGGCGATCACTGGCACTATTTCGGGCACGACCAGGGGCTGTCGATCAGCCCGATGGTGGGCCCGTTGATGATGCAAAGCACCGGCCAGCTATGGATCGGCACGCGCGGGCTGGGGGTGCAGCGCTGGCTGGGCTACGGCAACATCGAGCATTGGGACGAAAGCCAGGGCCTGGCCGAATCGCCGACCTGGGCCATCCAGCGGCTGCCAAGTGGTGAGCTGCTGGTAGGCGGCGATGCCGGCTCCAATGTGCTGGATCCACGGACCGGGCGCATGCAGCCGTGGACACTCGCCAACGGCGAGCCATTGCTGCAATCGATCTCCATCGCGCTGTCGCCGAAGGATGGCGCGGCCTGGGTGGCGCGCTCGTCGGGCGCCCTCTCCCGTCGCGACCCGCAGACGGGCAAGACCTTCGACGTGCTGCAGCTTGGGCTGCCCACCAACAAGCTGTTGTTCGATTCGGGTGGCGTGCTGTGGGTCACCACGCCGCGTGGCTTGTACTCCGTCCCGCCCGAGCTGCCGTTGCAGGCCAAGCGCGAAGAGGCCGTGCCGGCGGCGTTCGTGGGCGATATCGATGTGGATCGTCAGGGGCGACTGTGGGCCAGTACCCGCAAAGGGCTGTATCGCCAGGAAAAAAATGGCCGCTGGCTGCAGGTGGAGGTGCACGGCAACCTGCCCAGCCACGATTACTTCCTGCTGGATTTTTCGGCCGACGGCCAGCTCTGGCTGTCCTTGCGCGACACCGGGCTCTGGCATGGCGCCGTGCAGAACGCGGCGACGGTCACGCTGACCGCAGTCAACGACCCGCTGGTGTCGCGCGTGATGCCGTTCATCCTCTCTCACGACAGCAAGGGGCGCTTGTGGCTGGGCAGCAGCCAGGGCCTGGACCTGCTGGAGAATGGGCACTGGTCGCGCACCACGCGCAGCGAGGGCCTGTTGTGGGACGACGTGTCTGCCAATGCGCTGTTCGAGGACGTCGATGGCAGCGTGTGGCTCGGCAGCAGCCGCGGGTTGACCCACCTGATCGATCCGTCACGTGTGTTCGCGTCGCCGCCGCTCCGGGTGGAAGTGCTGCGCGTGCGGCGTGGCGAACAGACCCTTGCCGCCGGTGCGCAGGTGCCCTGGTCGCAGGTTCCGCTGGACGTGGATCTGAGCACGCCCGGCGCCGAAGGCGGCCCGGACCGCATCAGCTTCCGCTACCGCGTGGAAGGCCACCAGGCCAGCTGGACCAGCACCTCGCTCAGCCACATCACCTATCCGCTGCTGCCGCCCGGCCGCTATGCGCTGGAGGTGCAGGCAGTGGACGCCGGCCAGCGCAGTGCCAGCCCGATCACACGGTTCGCCTTTGCGCTCAGTCCGCCCTGGTGGCGCAGCATTCCCGCCTTGATCGCCTATGTGTTGCTGGCGATCGCCGCGGTGATTGCGCTGTTGCGCTGGCGCACCGCCAAACTGCTGCGGCGCAAGCGCGAGCTGGAACAACTGGTTGCCGAGCGCACTGCCGAGCTGGAACAGGACAAGCGCGACCTGGAATCGGCACGTGCCGAACTTGCCCTCAAGGCCACCCACGACGAACTCACCGGCCTGCTCAATCGCGCCGGCATCCTTGCCGCGTTACGCAACATGCTGCTGCGGGCCGATGCGACGGCGCGACCGCTGGCGGTGGTGTTGATCGATCTGGATCATTTCAAACTGGTCAACGATCAGCACGGGCATCTGGCCGGCGATGCGGTGCTGGCCGGGGTCGGTCGCCGGCTGGATACGCTGGTGCGTGGCGACGACCGTATCGGCCGTTACGGCGGCGAAGAATTGCTGGCGCTGCTGCCGGGGCTGACGCACGAAGCCACGCACCGACTGGACGCGCTGCATCGTGGTATCTGCGGCGATTACCCCATCGATGGCGGCTGGCTGCACGTCACCTGTTCGATCGGCGTGGCGTGGTTTATGCCCGGCGAAACCCTCGAGCAATTGTTGGCGCGCGCCGATGCCGCGCTGTATAGCGCCAAACGCCGCGGACGCAATTGCATCGATTACGACGCTGGCCACCTCATTGCGCTTGCAGTACCCGACAATCGCGCCGACTGATCGCCGCGCGCGGGCCACCACCGCACGTAGATACAGCGATGTTGGCGGTGGCAAAGCATCCGCACCCATCCAGCGAATGCAGCAGCGAATGCCAGCACTACCTGCAGATAAGCGCGGTCGCGGCCGCCGCACTCTCTGGATCGAACACCGGTGTTGGTCGCAGTCTCGGCCGATCCAGCGCATCCATGTGTGGCAGTGCAGCAGTCGCGCCCGCTCGATCGTGCCAGCATCGATTGCCACGTGACGCACGCTGGCGAGCACGCGTAGCGCGCAACACTCAACCTGTCGATAACACCAAACCGTAGTCTTTGCATGCCACACGCCCCTCCCAGACTGCAGTCGTGCTTGCTGGCAGCTGCACAATGCGCAAGGGTGGTGTCCTAAAGTAAAGCGCGTGAACAGCCGCTAGTCGATATAACGCGGCCTGCTATGGGGGCTGCCAATGGCAAGCGTGAGACACCGCGCGAGGGGCGCGGACCGCACGCACCGATGCGTGGGAGATTGCAACGCTCGTGGGGTTCTTGCACCGCCAAGGGAGGTCGTCAGGCCGAGGGGCATCGTTTGCTGCGATGCTGCTGCTGGCGTTGCTGTCGTTTGCCGATCTGGCCAGCGCACAGAGCGCCAGCATCCGTCGCTATGCCCACGACCAGGGCCTGCTCGGTCTTGCCGGTACTTGCCTGTTGCAGACCCGCAGCACCTTGATGTGGGTGTGCACCGAGAGCGGGCTGTATCGCTACAACGGCCGCATCTTTCAACAGGTGATGCTGGACGGCCTGCGCAACGAACCGATTACTTCGATCAGCGAAGCGCCCGATGGGCGTCTGTGGGTCGCCGGCTTCCAGGCGTTGTTCGTCGGCGACGAGCATGGCTTTCGCAAACTCGCGCGCGATGAAGCCGAGCACCTGCAGGAAGGCCTGCTGCTTGCCAGCCCTGCATGGGGCACGGTGATCGCCAATGGCGGCGAACTGGAAGTGCTGCGCGCACGCAGCAACGGCCGTTGGCATAGCGAGTATCTGCTGGACACCGCCACGCGCGTGCGCCTGCCCGATCTCTCCAAAGTACTGAGCCTGTCGGTGGAAGGCGACACGTTGTGGGTCGGCTGCGGACGCAAGCTGTGCGCCATCGATGCGCAACGCAAGGTACAGGTCTACGGGCCCGACGAGGGCGTGCCGGTCGATCGCTGGTACAGCGTGTTGCGCGACAACGACGGCGGGCTGTGGGCGCGTGGTGCCGGCACCCTGCTCTACCGCGCACCAGGTGCGAGCCGGTTCAGCGTGCGGCCGTTGCCGCTGCTCGACAGCAACACGGTCGGGCAACAGGCGCCGTTGGTGATGGACCGCGAAGGGCGTGTGCTGGTGCGCCGCAACGACGGTCTGGCGCGCTGGGAAAATGGCGCATGGCGCAGCTTCGGCACCGAGAACGGGCTGCCGCCCGGCAGCAGCGACGCGATCGTGGTGGACCGCGACGGCGACGTCTGGATGACCGTGGATGGCGAAGGCCTGGTGCGCTGGGCCGGCTACGAATGGATCGAAAACTGGGACGCCTCGCAAGGGATGCCGGCCCCATCCACCTGGTCCATCGCACGCGATGCGCAGAACGCACTGCTGGTCGGCAACGAGCACGGCGTAGGCCGTCAGGCCCGACCTGGCGAGCGGTTTGTGCCGGCCCTGCCGCAGGCGGGCATCCAGATCGTCGGCTTGGCGCGCACTACCGACGGCAGCGTGTGGACGCTCAATTCTGCCGGCTTCGTGCGCCGCAACTGGCCGGACGGACGCAGCGCCGAGGCCGGCAAACTTCCGCGTACCGGACGGCGCCTTTATAACGACCGTCAAGGGCGCCTGTGGATTCTCACCCTCGGCGGACTGTTCGTGATCGAGCGCCCGCTGGACGGCGGCACCTTGCAGCCTGTCGCCGACATGCCTGCGATCGCCTACACCGATATCCAGCAGACCGCAGACGGCACTCTGTGGGTCTCCAGTGCCAACGGGCTGTTTCGCCTGCAGGGCGAGCGCTGGTCCAAGGTCAAGGTCAAGGTCAACGGCGGCGACTCTGATCCGTGGATCAGCAAGTTCCATATCAGCGACAGCGGCGAGGTGTGGCTGGCGTTCTATCGCCCCGGCCTGTGGCACGGCATGTTGCTCGGCGATGGTCTGGACCTGCAGGCGATCAACGACGAAGCGCTGCGCGACGCGGGTGTGTACCTGATGCGCAGCGACAGCCTGGGCCGGGTGTGGGTGGGCCACGCACGCGGCGTGGAGGTCTATAACGGCGAGCGCTGGGCGCATCTGTCGCAGTCGCAGGGCCTGATCTGGGACGACATCTCCGAAGCCGCATTCTTTGAAGATCCCGACGGCTCGGTGTGGATCGGCACCGCGCGCGGTGTCAGCCACCTGGCGGATCCGGCGCGCCTGTTCGACGAGCGCCAGCCCAGCGTGCGCATCGACAGCGTCAGTCGCGGCGGCGTGCCGATACGCGCCGGGCAACTGCTGGCCTGGAGCGACACGCCGTTGCATATCGAGTTGTCGACGATGGAGGTCTACGACGACCCCAGCCGGCTGACCGTGCGCTATCGCGTGCGTGGCCTGCACAACGAATGGATCGAGAGCGACGATCTGTCGATCGACCAACCGCCGCTGCCGTCCGGGCATTTCCGCCTGCAGGTGCAGCTGCTGGACCGCTATCGGCGCACCGCATCGCCGGTGGTGGATCTGGCATTTGCAGTAGCGCCGTTGTGGTGGCGCAGCCCGCCGGCGATTGCGCTGTATGTCTTGATCGGCGGCGGCTTGCTGATCGGCCTGTGGAGCTGGCGGCACCGCCATCTGGTGGCGCGCGAGCGCATGCTGGCCGAGCTGGTAGCCGAACGCACCTATCAACTGGAGCGCGAAAAACGCGACCTGGAAAGCGCCCGCGCGGCGTTGGCTTTGAAGGCCAGCCACGACGCGCTCACCGGCCTGCTCAACCGCTCCGGCATTCTCGACGCCATGACCGAAGAGCTGCAGGCCTGCGCGCATGCCGAGCACGCGTTGGCGGTGGTGCTGATCGATCTGGATCACTTCAAGCAAGTCAACGACGAACACGGCCATCTGGCTGGCGACGCGGTGCTGGCCAAGGTGGGCGCACGGCTCACCGCCTGCCTGCGCGACTCGGACAAGGTGGGCCGCTACGGTGGCGAAGAACTGTTGTTGCTGCTGCCCGGCATGACCCGTCAGAGCCAGCACCGGCTGCGCGCCATCCACGAAGCGATCAGCCTGCCGCTGTACGACGTCGGTGCCGCGCGGCCACTGCAGGTGACCTGCTCGATCGGCGTGGCGTGGTTTCGCATCGGCGACACCGCCGCCACGCTGCTGGCACGTGCGGACGAGGCCTTGTATCGGGCCAAGGGCCACGGCCGCAATCGCATCGAACCGGAAGAACCCGAGGTTTCGGTCGCCTGATCCACTGCGCTGCGCCATTGCGTGCTCAAGAACGCGCGCAGCGGGTCGCTAGCTCCTTGAGCAAGCGCGTCTTTCGACGTCGGAACTGGATGGGTGGTCGCAACCTACAACCTTGGCATGGTGCTGTTGTCGCTGGTGGTGGCCGTGTTGGCCTCCTATACCGCGCTGCATCTGGCCGCCCGCATGACCGCCAGCCGTGGCGGCATCGCCGCCGCATGGCTGGTGGGCGGCGCCATCGCGATGGGCATCGGCATCTGGTCGATGCACTTCGTCGGCATGCTGGCCTTCCAGCTGCCGATTCCGCTGGGCTACGACGTGGCGCTGACCGCCTACTCGATGCTGGCGGCCATCCTGGCCTCGGCGCTGGCGCTGTGGCTGACCTCGCAACCGCAACTGCCCTGGCCGCGGCTGGGCCTGGGCGCGGTGCTGATGGGGTTGGGCATCGCGCTGATGCACTACATCGGCATGAGCGCGCTGCGCATGTCGCCTGCCATCACCTATGACCCGGCGCTGTTCGCGCTGTCGGTGGCGATCGCCATCGGTGCGTCTGCCGCCGCGCTGTGGATCGCGTTCCGGTTGCGTCACGATGGCCGCCGCTACAGCCTGCGCATGATTGCCGCCTTTATCATGGGCGTGGCGATCGTCGGCATGCATTACACCGGCATGGCTGCCGCGCAATTCGCACCTGGCAGCATCTGCGGCGCGGCCGCCGGAGCGCACCTGCCGTTGTCGTGGCTGACCGCGGTGGTGGTAGCGGTCACGTTGGGCCTGCTGATCCTGGCGCTGGTGATTTCGGTGCTGTCGCGCCGCCATCAGCAGCACACCGAAGTGCTGGCGCAATCGCTGGCGCAGGCCAACGCCGATCTGGCGCTGGCCGCCCTGCACGACCCGCTCACCCGCCTGCCCAACCGGGTGCTGCTGCACGAGCACGTGCTGCAGAACATCGAGCGCGCGCAACGCGATGGGCAGCGCTTTGCGGTGATGCTGATCAACCTGGACGGCTTCAAGGTGGTCAACGACGGCTACGGCCACCGGGTCGGCGATCAATTGCTGGTGGTGGTGGCCGAACGCCTGAGCGCGCATCGGCGTGCGCACGGCAGCCTGGCGCGGCTGGGCGCGGATGAGTTCGTGCTGGTGGCCGATATCGCCGACCCGGAAGATGCGGCGGCCATCGCCGGGCATCTGGTGCAGGCGTTGGCGGTGCCGTTTCTGGTCGGCGATCAAGAGCTGCGCCTGAGCAGCAGCATCGGGATTGCACTGTATCCGGAAGATGCCGGCAGCGAGCACCAGCTGATGACGCACGCCGATGCGGCGATGGGCCATGCCAAGCAGGCCGGGCGCAATCGCTACCGCTTCTTCGAGCGCGCGATGACCGACACCACCCGCGAGCGCCTGCAACTGCTGCAGGATCTGCCGCGCGCCCTGGAATCGGGCCAGTTCGTGCTGCACTACCAGCCCAAATACTGCGCCGACGACGGCCGCCCGATCGGCGCCGAGGCGCTGATCCGCTGGCAGCATCCAGAACGCGGCCTGGTGCCGCCGGACAGCTTCATTCCGCTGGCCGAACGCAGCGGCATGATCGGCCCGCTCGGCAGCTGGGTGCTGCAGCAGGCGTGCCGGCAGATGCGCGCGTGGCGCGACGACGGCCACGGCGACTGGCGAGTGGCGGTGAACCTGTCGGCCACCCAGCTCGCCTCGCCCAGCCTGCTCGACGAAGTGGCCACCACCCTGGCCGAGCATACGATCGCCCCCGGCCAGCTCACCCTGGAAATCACCGAAACCATGGCCATGCGCGATGCCGAGGCCTGCCTGCGCACGCTTGGCCAGCTCAATGCACTGGGCGTGCGCATTGCCATCGACGATTTCGGCACCGGCTATTCCAACCTGCTCTACCTGCGCAAGCTGCCCGCGCACGAGCTCAAGATTGATCGCAGCTTCGTGCAGGCCATGGACAGCGGCGCCGAAGATATCGCCATCGTCGCCGCCGTCGTGGCGCTGGCCCACACCATGCGCTTGCAGGTGGTGGCCGAGGGCGTAGAAACCGCCGCCCAGCGCAACACCCTGGAACGGCTGGGCTGCGACCAGCTGCAGGGCTATCTGCTGGGCCGGCCGATGGAAGCCGACCGCTTCATTGCAGTGGTCGTCGCCCAACGCGACGGCCCGCGTCGCCTGGCCAGCTGAGCAACAAACGACGTCGAACGACTCCCGGCCCAGCCGTCATGCTCAACGACTCCCAGCCAGGCCGAGCACCAGCCTGGACGTGGAGCGGCTGACAGCACGTAGCGAGCGTTTGCCGGGCAGTGAGCGCAGTGGCTTTGTCGGCCGCATCCTGCGGTCACAGGCCCAGGCCAAGCGCCGAGTAGGTCGAGTGCGCGGTGCCCTCGCCGTTCGCGGGACACGCCGTGAACCCGTCCCTGGGGGCTCGATGGCGGCATCCATGCCGCCAACGGTCCCGCAAGCGGCGAGGACACCGCGCCAGACAGCCGGCTGGTGACTTTGAAGAATAGAAGGCACTGCGCCAGACCGCTGCTGGTTGCGTGGTGAAAGCTCAGCACAGCGACTAGCGTGACTGGTCCTTGCCCGCTCACCGTCGCGGGACCCTTTGCGGCATGGATGCTACCAAGGAGCTTGGAGCAGCTAACAAAACTACTGTGCAGCCGCCAGGCGGGCGCGGCCGGTGCTCGGAATCGGCATGTACCACCCGTACACTCCGGTTCCTCCGCGCCGTCCACACCCACCTGACGACTGCTCGCTACGTTTTGTTTGCCGCGCTTACATGGACGTACTTGCAGCGTGTCCTGCGATAGTGGGCAAGCAAGGACACTGCAGCCAAGTAGCAGATCAGCCGGCCTGCACGAGAGTGACGTCACGCAGTTTTGTTCGCCGCGCTTTTGTAGACCGACGGGCTGCCCTCGCCCCTCACCGTCGCCACACCCCTCCAGCAGCTCAACGCGCGGCCACTGCTTTTCCGATTCCCCAATCCCGATTCCCGCTCCGAAACTGGAACGCCGCTTGCATGAGACCAGGCTGATCCCCCACCGGCACCTTCATGTCCGAGTCCGACGACGGCGGCGAGCGTACAGAGCTTCCCACCGAAAAACGCCTGCGCGAAGCACGTGAGCAGGGCAACATCCCGCAATCGCGAGAGTTGTCCACCGCGGCGGTGTTCGGCGCTGGCGTGTTCGGGTTGATGGCACTGGCCGGCGGCATCGGCGATGGCGCGGCGGTGTGGATGAAGACCGCGCTCAGCCCCGACCCGAGGATGCGCGAGAACCCGATGGCGCTGTTCGGCCACTTCGGCGACCTGCTGATGCAGCTGCTGTGGGTGATGCTGCCGCTGATCGGGATCTGCCTGCTGGCCGGGCTGGCCGGCCCGCTGCTGATGAGCGGCCTGCATTTTTCCAGCAAGGCCATCATGCCCGACCTCACCAAGCTCAACCCGGCCAGCGGGATCAAGCGCATGTGGGGCAGCAACAGCCTGGCCGAGCTGGTCAAGTCGATCCTGCGCCTGCTGTTCGTCGGTCTGGCGGCCTGGCTGTGCATCTCCAAGAACCTGCACGGCCTGCGCTCGCTGGTGAATCAGCCGCTGGAACAGGCCATCAGCAACGGCCTGCATTTCACCAAGAGCCTGCTGTTCTACACCGCCGGCGCGCTGGTGCTGCTGGCCGCCATCGACGCGCCGTACCAGAAGTGGAATTGGATGCGGAAGCTCAAGATGACGCGCGAAGAGATCAAGCGCGAGATGAAAGAAAGCGAGGGCAGCCCCGAAGTGAAGGGCCGCATCCGCCAGATGCAGATGCAGATGTCGCAGCGCCAGATGATGGAAGCGGTGCCCAAGGCCGACGTGGTGCTGATGAACCCGACCCACTACGCGGTGGCGCTCAAATACGAAGGCGGCAAGATGCGCGCCCCGATCGTGGTGGCCAAAGGCGTGGACGAAATGGCCTTCCGCATCCGCGAAGCCTGCGAACAACACCGGGTGGCGATCGTCACCGCACCGCCTTTGGCACGCGCCTTGTATAGGGAAGCTCAAATCGGCAAGGAAATTCCCGTGAGACTCTATTCGGTCGTGGCCCAGGTACTCTCTTACGTCTACCAGTTACGCGGCTGGAACGGCGGCCCGATGCCGGAATTGCCCTCGCTGGACGTGGATGAGTTCGGCAAGGGAGCCAGCGCATGAGCGCCCAACCTACCCCGCTGAATGCCCGTCGCGTCATGGAGTTGCTGCGCAACGGCCTGGGTGCGCCGCTGGCGCTGATGGCCATGCTGGCCATGCTGATGGTGCCGCTGGCCGCACCAGTGCTGGATGCGCTGTTCACCTTCAACATCGCCATCTCGCTGATGGTGCTGCTGGCGGTGATCTATGTGCAGCGCCCGCTGGAATTCACCATTTTCCCGATCGTGCTGCTGATGACCACGATGCTGCGGCTGGCGCTGAACGTCGCCTCCAGCCGCGTGATCCTGATCAACGGCCAGGACGGCCACGCCGCAGCCGGCAAGGTGATCGAGGCCTTCGGCCAGTTCGTGATCGGCGGCAACTACGCCGTGGGTATCGTGGTGTTCGCGATCCTGACCATCATCAACTTCGTGGTCATCACCAAGGGTGCCGGGCGCGTGTCGGAAGTGACCGCCCGCTTCATCCTGGACGCCATGCCCGGCAAGCAGATGGCCATCGACGCCGACCTCAACGCCGGTTTGCTGACGCGTGAAGAAGCCAAGGCCCGCCGCGAAGAGGTCCGCGAAGAAGCCGACTTCTACGGCGCAATGGACGGTGCCAACAAGTTCATCCGCGGCGACGCCATCGCCGCCATCATGATCCTGTTCATCAACCTCATCGGCGGCATGGCGGTGGGCATGTTCCAGCACGACATGAGCTTCGTGGATGCCGCGTCCACCTACACCCTGCTGTCGATCGGCGACGGTCTGGTGGCGCAGCTGCCAGCCCTGCTGGTGTCGTCTTCGGTCGCCTTGCTGGTGACCCGCGCCTCGCGGGCGCAGGACATGCGCGGCGCCATGATCAGCCAGGTGTTCGGCCAGCACCGCGCACTCGCGGTGGCCGCCGCCATCCTGGGCCTGGTCGGCTTGGTGCCGGGCATGCCGAACGTCGCGTTTTTGACGCTCGGCCTGATCCTGGGCGTGATCGCCTGGAAAATGTACAAGCGCAGCCTGGTGGTCGCCCCGACCGGCGACCCCGCCAGCGATCCCAAGGCCGCCGCCGCAGCCGCCACCGCGCAGGCCAGCGCCGAACTGAGCTGGGACGAACTGCGCCCGATCGACCCGCTGGGCCTGGAAGTGGGCTACCGGCTGATCCCGCTGGTGGACAAGCACCAGGGCGGCGAATTGATGGCGCGTATCAAGGGCGTGCGCCGCAAGCTCACCCAGGACATCGGTTTCCTGGTGCCGCCGGTGCATATCCGCGACAACCTGGAACTGTCGGCCAACGCCTATCGCCTGCTGGTGCATGGTGTGCCGGTGGCCACCGCCGAGATCTACCCCGACCGCGAGCTGGCGCTGGACCCGGGCGGTGCGCTCGGCCAGCTGGACGGCATCCCCGGCAAGGATCCGGCGTTCGGCCTGGATGCCACCTGGATCCAACCGCATCAGCGCTCCTACGCCGAATCGATGGGCTACACCGTGGTCGACCCGGCCACCGTGGTGGCCACGCATCTGTCGCACCTGATCCGCGAACACGCCCCGGAGCTGCTCGGCCACGAAGAAGTGCAGCAGTTGCTGGCCACCCTGGCCAAGACCGCGCCGAAGATGGTCGAAGACCTCACCCCGAAGGCGCTGCCGCTGTCGGTGGTGGTGCGCGTGCTGCAGAACCTGCTGATCGAGCGGATCCCGGTGCGTCAACTGCGCAAGATCGTCGAAGCGCTGGTCGAGCACGCCCCGCAGAGCCAGGACCCGGCCACCCTCACCGCCGCGGTACGCACCTCGCTGGGCCGCTTCATCGTGCAGGAGATCGCCGGCATGTCCGCCGAACTGCCGGTATTCACCCTGGCCCCGCAGCTGGAGCGCGTGTTGCAGGAATCCACCCACGGTAACGGTGTGGCGCTGGAGCCCGGTCTGGCCGAGCGCCTGCACCAGAGCCTGGCCGATTGCGTCGGCAAGCAGGAAGCCCGCAACGAACCGGCCGTGGTCCTGGTGCCCGGCACCGTCCGCGCCGCCCTGGCCCGCCTGGTCCGCCACAGCGTCCCGAGCCTGTCGGTGCTGGCGTATAGCGAAGTGCC
Organism: Xanthomonas sp. AC360; assembly: GCF_979258225.1. NCBI lineage: Bacteria > Pseudomonadati > Pseudomonadota > Gammaproteobacteria > Lysobacterales > Lysobacteraceae > Xanthomonas > Xanthomonas sp. AC360. Next base: position 3,805,018 of record NZ_OZ409846.1, on the reverse strand, counting down.
GGAAGACAAACGCCTGAAGCTGGTCGGCACCATTAGCTAAGACGAACGCACACCGTCATCGCCCCCATTCCGTAGGCGCGCACCCGGGCGCGACAGCCTTACCGGGACAGCCCCATCGCGCCCAGGTGCGCTCCTACGACGTACCGGGTAATCCGACAACGCGGGTGAGCTTTGATCCAGAAGGGTCAACCGCTGGGATGCGAGATCCCAAGAAGACAGCACAGCTCGGACTGGACAACGTCGCCGACACCGCGTGTGTAGGAGCGCACCCGGGCGCGAGGGCTTTACCGGGAAAGCCCCATCGCGCCCAGGTGCGCTCCTACGGCGTACTGGGTCATCCGACAACGCGGGTGAGCTTTGATCCAGAAGGGTTAACCGCTGGGATGCGAGATCCCAAGAAGACAGCACAGCTCGGACTGGACAACGTCGCCGACACCGCTTGTGTAGGAGCGCAACCGGGCGCGAGGGATTTACCGGGACAGCCCCGTCGCGCCCAGGTGCGCTCCTAAGATGCAGCGTGCACCCTGACCAGGCGCAGTTGACCCCGCTCTGCATGCTCAACCGCGGCAACGCGCGATGTCTTGGACGACGACCTACCACTAAGCAACATCGTGGCCCCCTTTCCGTAGGAGCGCACGCGGGCGCGACGGGCTTCACCGATACAGCCCATCGCGCCCAGGTGCGCTCCTACGACTGCATCGGCGCTCCGGTATAGCCCGACAGCCTCTATCGCGTCCTCCAGCAATCGCCGCAGGGCGGCCACCAACCGCCAACGCCAGGCGCCGGAAATCCGCCACTCGGCAAAATCCCAATCGATTGCATGCCACCGACCCTGGGAAGCACGACGAGCACGGCGCTGCTGCGGTTCGCGCGGGCGTTCAATGCGCTCCAACAGACGCGATCTGCGCAGCCGTCCAACACAGGGACGCCGCCGCACCGGCACCCAATGCCGTCGAAAAATTCAATCAGAACATCCACTTAGCGCAGCAAGCCCGGCTCGGCGTCAGTACCTAGTCTCCTCCGCGCGCACCCCGCACCCACTCGCCAAAAACCCAGCACCGCCGTTTTGGCACGCCGCGTGCATTAGCTCTGGCGAGACCGCAGACAGCACCACCGCTGCGGGGCGGATGGCAGGACTTGGAACAACCGAACGGGACAGGCAACTCATGACGCTGGCAACACACCCACATTCATCGCGCACCCGTCCGGCGTCCGGCGGGTCCCGTTCCTGGAGGCACGTGGCATGAAGATCAAACGCTTTGTCGCCCCGGACATGCGCACCGCATTCCGCATGGTGCGTGAAGAGCACGGCCCGGATGCAGTGATCCTGTCCAACCGTCGTACCGCTGAAGGCATCGAGATCGTCGCTGCCAGCAACTACGACGAAGAACTCGTGCAGCGTGCGCTGGAAACCGCACGCTCCGATGCGCCGATCACCCACACCGCTCCGCTGCAGCAGGCGCCCGTGCAGCAGGCTCCGGCGCAGGCCGCTACCCGCCCGGCCGCTCCGGTGCATGCCCCGCTCAAGCCGGCCGCCGAGAACGGCATGAGCCACCGCCAGCGCGTTGCCAGCGCCGCCGAAGAAATGATTGCTGCGATGGCCCTGCGTCAGCCGGTCAGCGTGCCGCGTCAGGCCCCGGTGGCCGCCCCGATCCGCAGCGTGGTGCCGATGCCGGCCGTGCAGGATGTCGCCGCCCCGGTTGTGCAGCGTCAGGAACACGCGCTGTCGGCCGTGCCGGAACAGCTGTTCGCCGACTTTTTGACTACCGCCCCGGTGCAGCGCCCCGCCGTGCAGGCCGCTCCGGTGCAGGCACCGACCCCGGTCGTTGCCGCAGCCCTCGCCGCCCCGGCTTACGCCGCGCATGGGCAGGACGACGATGCATTCGACGACGAGGCCGACTTCGGCCTGGACGACGCGCTGCCGCAGATCCTGCCGCCAGCCGCGTTGCCGCCGATCGTCGTCGCCCCCGCCGCGCTGGCCGCGGTGCCGGTGGCCGCCGCGCCGCTCCCGCAGAACGACGAAGAACTCAAGCAGCTGCGTGGCGAACTGGCGCTGATGCGTCAGATGATCGAGCGCGAAATGAACCGCCTCACCGACGAGCGCCTGCGTGGCTCCCCGGTGCGTGCGCAGGCGCTGGAGCTGATGGACGACTACGGCTTCGATGCCGGCCTGACCCGCGATGTCGCCATGCAGATCCCGGCCGATACCGAATTGCACCGCGGCCGCGGGCTGATGCTGGGCCTGCTGTCCAAGCGTCTGCCGGTGGCTCCGATCGACCCGCTGGAACGCGGCGGCGTGATCGCCCTGGTCGGCCCGACCGGTGCCGGCAAGACCACCACCATCGCCAAGCTGGCGCAGCGCTTCGCCGCCCAGCACGCCCCGCGCGACGTGGCCCTGGTCACCACCGATACCTTGCGCGTCGGTGGCCGCGAGCAGCTGCACAGCTACGGCCGCCAGCTCGGCATCGCCGTGCACGAGGCCGACAGCGCCGAAAGCCTGCTCGCGCTGCTGGATCGCCTGCGCGACTACAAGCTGGTGCTGATCGACACCGCCGGCATGGGCCAGCGCGACCGCGCCCTGGCCGCCCAGCTGAACTGGCTGCGCGCCGCCCAGCAGGTCACCTCGCTGCTGGTGCTGCCCGCCAACTCTCATTTTGCCGACCTCGACGAGGTCGTGCGCCGCTTCGCCCACGCCAAACCCCAAGGCGTGGTGCTGACCAAACTCGACGAGACCGGCCGCTTCGGCAGCGCCTTGTCGGTGGTGGTCGACCACCAACTGCCCATCACCTGGGTGACTGACGGACAGCGGGTCCCAGACGACCTGCACCGCGCCAATGCCGCCAGTCTCGTTCTTCGTCTTGAAGATTTACGGCGCGCTGCCGATAAGCCCTGTACTCCGGAGCACAACCATGCAGTCGCGTGAATACGCAAAGCTGACCAACGCCTTCCCCCTGACGGCGACCCGTCCCGAGCCCTTGGGCCCGGTGCGCACGATTGCCGTGACCGGTGGCAAGGGCGGCGTGGGCAAAACCAACATCTCCGCCAACCTGGCCGTGGCGCTTGCCGACATGGGCAAACGCACCCTGCTGCTGGACGCCGACCTTGGCCTGGCCAACCTGGATGTGGTCTTGGGACTCTCGCCCAAGTTCACCCTGGCCGACCTGATCGCCGGCCGCTGCACGCTCGATGAAGTGATCATCGAAGGCCCGGGCGGCGTGTTGGTGGTGCCGGCCGCCTCCGGTCGCCGCCACATGGCGGAACTGGCTCCGGCCCAGCACATCGGCCTGGTCAATGTGTTCTCCGAACTGGAACGCGACCTGGACGTGATGGTCATCGACACCGCCGCCGGCATCACCGACAGCGTGCTGACCTTCTGCCAGGCCGCCCAGGACACCGTGGTGGTGGTCTGCGACGAGCCGGCCTCGATCACCGACGCCTACGCGCTGATCAAGGTGCTCTCGCGCGAACGCGGCGTGGACCGCCTGCAGATCATCGCCAACATGGTGCGCGACCCCAACGAAGGCCGCCTGCTGTACGACAAGCTCTCGCGCGTCTGCGAAAAGTTCCTTGGCGATGTGTCGCTGAACTATCTCGGCCACGTGCCGCAGGACGACTGGTTGCGCCTGTCGGTGCAGCGTCAGCAACCCGTCATCAAGGCGTATCCCGCCAGTCCGTCGGCGCAGGCCATTGCCGAAATCGCACGCCGTACCTCGCGCTGGCAGGCTCCCACCGTGCCGCGCGGCAACGTCGAGTTCTTTGTCGAACGCATCATCCAACGGGGAGTGGCCGCATGAGCACTGCTACCGCAACCACGGCCACCGCGCAGTACCGCGCCGTGCAGCGCAATAACGCCAACGACGTGGTGACCCAGCACGCCGATCTGGTCCGCCGCATCGCCCACCATCTGGCGGCGCGTCTGCCGGCCAGCGTGGAAGTGGACGACCTGATCCAGGCCGGCATGATCGGCCTGATCGAAGCCTCGCGCAGTTACGACTCCGACCAGGGCGCCTCGTTCGAAACCTACGCCTCGATCCGTATCCGCGGCTCGATGATCGACGAAATTCGCCGTGGCGACTGGGTGCCGCGTTCGGTACACCGCCGTGCCCGCGACGCCGCCGCCGCAGTGCGCAAGATCGAGCAGAACACCGGCCGCGCCGCCGCCGCCACCGAAGTGGCCGCCGCGATGGAAATGCCGCTGCCCGATTACCTGCGCCTGATGGAAGACGCCGCACGCGGCCAGGTGCTGAGCCTGGAATCGCGCATCGAAGATCACGGCGAGCTGGACACCACCGCCAAGGGTGGCCCCAACCCGCAGCAGATGATGGAGCGTGGCGAATTCGGCCGCGAGCTGGGCAAGGCCATCGGCCAGTTGCCCGAGCGCGAGCAGCTGGTGCTGTCGCTGTACTACGAACAGGAATTGAACCTGAAGGAAATCGGCGCTGTGCTCGGTGTCAGCGAGTCGCGCGTCTGCCAGATCCATGGCCAGGCCGTGGTGCGTTTGCGCGGCCGCCTCAAAGTCTTCGAACTGGCCGACGCCGGTGTCGAAATTGACGACTAATTTTTCGCGTATTTTTTCGTGTTAGGAGCTTGATGTGAATAAGAACATGCGGATCCTGATCGTGGACGACTTCTCGACGATGCGACGTATCGTCAAGAATCTGTTGGCAGATCTCGGCTTCACCAATACCGCAGAGGCCGAAGACGGCAACAGCGCGCTGGCTGCATTGCGCTCGGGCCCGTTCGATTTTGTGGTGACGGACTGGAACATGCCCGGCATGACCGGCATCGACCTGCTGCGCAACATCCGCGCCGACGCTAAGCTCAAGCACCTGCCGGTGATGATGGTGACCGCCGAAGCCAAGCGCGAGCAGATCATCGAAGCGGCGCAGTGCGGCGTCAATGGCTACATCATCAAGCCGTTCACCGCGCAGACGCTGGAAGAAAAGCTGGGCAAGGTATTCGAACGTCTGGCGGCGACCGCCTGATGAACGCCACCGTGGAGACCAATGCCGAACGCGCTGCGTTGATCGAGCGTCTGCAAGGTGCGCTTGATGCACTGGAAAGCGGTGACGAAGCTGCCTGGAAGCGCGAGGTCGATCACCTCGCCGCCCTGCGCACGCGTCCGATGATGCAGGGCCTGAGCCGGCTCGCACGCGAACTTGGGCAGGCGCTGGGCGAGCTGCCCACCGTGCCCGAAGAAGCCGGCGAACTGGACGATGCCTGCTCGCGCCTGGACCACGTGGTGGAAATGACCGAAAAGGCCAGCCATCGCACCCTGGATCTGGTCGAAGAATGCCGCGAGCTGGCCAACAAGCTGCGCGACGGCGGTCTGAATCAGGACCAGGGCGCGCTGATGGACCAGATGCGCCACAACCTCACCGAGCTGTCGCTGGCGCAGAGCTATCAGGACCTCAGCGGGCAGATCATTCGCCGCGTGGCCGGGATCGTGCGCCGCGTGCATGAAGGCTTCGGCGCGCTGGGCCTGCCGCCCAAGAGCACCGAGCCGAAGAAAGACGACGGCGGTCTTGCCGGTCCTGCGGTCAAGGGCCTGGACCGTCACGCGGTGTCGCAAGACGACGCCGACGATTTGCTGTCCGGATTGGGGTTGTAACCATGAGTGCTGTTCCAGACGATATTGCTGCCGATTTCATCGTCGAGGCCCAGGAAATCCTGGATCGCCTCGGCGAACAGCTGGTGTCGCTGGAACAGGCGCCAGACGAAGCCGACCAGCTCAACGCGGTGTTCCGCGGCTTCCACACGCTCAAGGGCGGCGCCGGCTTTCTGGCGATCAAGCCCATGGTGGAGCTGTGCCACGCCGCCGAAGAAACCCTCGGCATGGCGCGCTCGGGCCAGGCGGTGCTGCAGGCGCATCACTTCGATGCCGCGCAGCAGTCGCTGGATTATCTGCAGGCCATGCTGGATGCGATGGGCTCGGGCGAACCCGTGCCGCATGCACCGCCGTCGCTGATCGCACAGTTCGATGCCAAGAGCGGACCGCCGGCGGTCAAGGCCGCACCCAAGGCGGCAGCTGCCGCAGCTGCGCACGACGACGGCCATGCCGCGCCGGCGCCGGGCGCCAAGGCCGCACCGAAAGCTGGCGCCAAGGGCGGCGCCGAAGCCGAACAGACCGTGCGCGTGGATACCAAGCGCCTGGACGCCATCGTCAATCTGATTGGCGAACTGGTGCTCTCGCGCAACCGGTTGAAGACCTTGCGCACCCGTCTGCGCGACGAAGAACTCGACCGCGCGGTCAGCGTGCTGGATATCGCCACCGCCCGCCTGCAGACCGCGGTCATGCGCACCCGCATGCAGCCGGTGAGCAAGGTGTTCGCGCGCTTCCCCAAGGTGGCCCGCGACGTTGCGCGCACCCTGTCCAAGGAAGTTGAACTGGAACTGGTCGGCGCCGAAACCGAGCTCGATCGTAATCTGGTCGAAGCCCTGGCCGACCCGCTAGTGCACCTGGTGCGCAATGCGATCGACCACGGCATCGAATCGCCGGCATTGCGCGAAGCCACCGGCAAACCACGCAGTGGCCATGTGCGCCTGTCCGCGCAGCAGGAAGGCGACTACGTCAGCATCGAAATCCAGGACGACGGCGCCGGCATCGACCCGGAACGTCTGCGCGAAATCGCCCGCAACAAGGGCCTGATCGACGCCGAAGCCGCTGCCCGTCTGAGCACCGACGAATGCCTGCATCTGATCTTCATGCCGGGCTTTTCGACCAAGGCCGAAGTCACCGATATCTCCGGCCGCGGCGTCGGCATGGACGTGGTGCAGTCGCGTATCCGCGAGTTGAGCGGGCAGATCCAGATCCAGTCCGAACTGGGCCGCGGCAGCCGCTTCATGATTCGCGTGCCGTTGACCCTGGCCATCCTGCCCACGCTATTGGTGCAGGCCGGCGAAGCGGTGTATGCACTGCCGCTGGCACGCGTGGTCGAAGTGCTGCACGCACCGCAGACCTCGCTGGGCTGGTTCGACGGCCGCGCCGTGCTCGACCGTCGCTCGCACACCTTGCCGCTGATCGACCTGCGCCGCTGGCTGGGCGTGCCCGCCGATCAACCGCCGCTGCTGACCGTGGTGCTGCTGCAGGCCGGCGAAACCCGCTTCGGCCTGGTGGTGGATCAGGTCCGCGGCCGCGAGGAAGTGGTGATCAAACCCCTCCCCCGCGCCCTGCGCGGCCTGCCCGGCTACGCCGGCGCCACCCTGATCGGCGACGGCCGCATGGCGCTGATCCTGGATGTGGATGGGCTGCGTTCCAGCGATCATTGATTTTCGGGAATCGGGAATCGTCAAGACGATCCTAGCTACCTGATTTGACGACAACGGCCGCGTACTGCGGCCGTTGTCGTTTCACTACCAGCATCGCTGCCGATCTATGCCAATACGCGCGCAGGCATGGGCGCGATGGTTTGGCGACGGCCAGGCTGCCGTGGAACTGAATCTGGAACCGTTATTACAGAACCGTTACTTCACTAGCCCTCACACCATCCGGTGTTGAGGCGCAATCGACTGCTCTCTCTGTTGCTCCTGCTGCTGGGATTGCTGTTGGCGCTGCGTTTCGCCCAAGGCCTGCAATTGCGCCAAGGATTGCTCGACGGGCTGCGCAATCGCATCACTCGTCTTCATATGCGCCATCTTGTGAGCGGGGTCGTTCAACGCGCCTTCGACAACGAAAACATTCTCGCCCTGCTGCACGGACTTGGTGTTCTCGCTCAGCACGACATGATCGATCCGCGACAGTCCGTTTTCTTTGGCTAGATGTGCGCTGCTTGCTGCCAGCCGGGCGCTGTTGTCGTCGTACTCCCGACCGAGACCCTGCTCAAGGCGGCGAACGGCCTCTTCTGCTTGGCGATACAGCGGATCTGTTGGAAGTCTCGCAACCTGCGCTGCTTCCTGTAGCGGAGATACCTGCTCACCGGGCGACCGCGCCTCGCCAATCACCTTCTGCCAAAGTTCCTGCTTAGGCTTCGGATTGTTGTGCTCCTTATTCAACTCACTTTTAGGCATAGGAGCAGGAATGCTCTTGATATCATCTACGTTTTCTACGGGTCTGATATCCCCCTCAAATCCTTTATCAACTCCATCTTTTGTCTTCCGGTGCAGTCCAGCATGATTGAGCGCATCCCATGTGAAGTCGATGCAACTGTTTTTAGCGCCGTGATATTCCATATTGAATCCGTGCTTAGCAGGGGCCGCGCCGAAGGCCTCCAGCTTTTCATACTGTGCCTTATCGATCTCCATCGTGCGTGAGTAATAAGGTTTTTGATAGGTGTCGACGTCATTGAACGAAACTTTTCCTGGCCCGCTAGCCTCGCCATGCTTGATAGGCGAGAACCCATAACTTTTGACAGTCGCTCCGTCGTCAATCGAGTAGTACATATGACCACCAAAGGATGTGCCTCCGGCCATCAACGGCGTACCTGCGGCAGCGACGTAGACAGTGACTGCATAGCGCTTTTCATGATCATCCATGCTCATTCCCCTCACTTTCCTTTGTAGGTGTAAGCGACAAGAAGTTGCGCATTAGCCGCAACCAGCGCCTCGGCGTTCTGATCAAAGCGCAGTTTGAGCCGATAACGGCCTGGCTGGACAGCATTGCTATAGCCGAACGCCAACTCCCTGGACGCGGTCTGCTCAGTAGACAAACCGGCGTCCTGCAGCGTCGTACCGTCCGCATCAAAAGCGAACAGACCAGGCGCCATACCATCAGCTGACAAGGGAATGGACGCCTGCTGACCTACTCCCACACGCTGACTACGCTGCAATTCCACGGCGACCGGACCGGATGGTTCAATACGCTCCAAGTGGAGCTCGGCCGAAACACCAGCGCTAATCAGCCTGTCAGCACTTTGGGAGACGGCAGTTGGATCGACACCGGTGATCCGCACACCGATGAAAACGGGCGGAGTCGCGTCGTCGGGCAGTGCGGGCACATCGAATTCCAGCTCTGTAGGCCCACGATCATGTGGGGTCAAACTCCGTACCAACGGGACGACCGTTCTCATCTCTATCTGCTCCTTTGCGATAGGCACGTTTGCAGGCGGCGGTTGCAGGCTGCAGCCTGCGATCAGGCAGGTAATCAATGCCGTGAGTGCAAAGCGCATTCGATCGTTTGCAAGGGGCACGGCCTTTCTCCAATGGGTGTTGGTGCTGCAGGGGGAATTTTGACAGTTTTTCAATCTCATCGTGTCATGCACGCCTCTCAACTACCTCCAATGCCCTATGCACGCATTGCTTTATGAGGCCTGACAACTCCAGGACTGAGTGACATGTCCGCTCCCTCGGCTTATCGGATATAGACCCATTCGACGCATTTGTGCGCCACCAAATCTTGCGGCTCCACAGCCTCGCCTCGTGGAAAAACCTCTATACGCATCCCTGGGCGCGTGAAGAAATCACTCATCCAGCGGCCGTCCTCGACGATATTGCGCTCGCGCGCAAATCCCATTAGCTCAAGCTGCTGGGTGAAGCGGTCGAAGTCCAGACGACAGATCTCGGTCATTGAAGGCGATGCACCGGCCACATTGCGATCAAAACGGAATTCAAACCAGCGTCCATCGAGTTTGGCTTCATCAACACCAAAGCCGTAGCTCCACTCTTTGGTGAGCCGGCCAAAAGCACGGTATAGGGGTTCATCGTCTTTTACGAATTGAACGACCTGCCCCATTGCTGACTTCAAACGCTCGGGAGTGAAGTCGGAAATGGTCTGGCTGCCTTTGATCAACGCAAGCAGGTGGCCAAGCAAACCCTCCGCAGTGGGCTTGTCAGGCGGCACAGTGGCAGGGCTGGACGAGCTCAAGGCGGATGTCTCCGTGACGGTTGCCGGAGCTGCGCCGGCCGCCGTGTGGGCGCAAGCTCCCAGAGCAAGGGTGGCGAGCAAGGCGTAGAGGGGGCGCGCGATCATGAAGCGTCCGTTGTGCGCTGATGTCGCTGCGACGCTAGTAGCATGCGGCACTGAGGTCAATCGCAGGTCTCTGTCACCCGCACCATCATCGCCGCACGCTGCGCGCCTTGGCCGGCACCTCCACTGGCGGCAACACCTCCATCAACAGCTGCCCCGCGCTGGCGGTGATGCACAGCTTGGTGCCGATGGCAAAGCCCAGTTGTTCCAGCCATAGGCCGCTGAGGCGGACGTGGGGTACGTGCTGGTCGCCGCCGTGATTGTGGGCGCCGGGGTAATGGGTGTAGCTGACGGTGCATTGGCGTGCGTAGCGAGTGGCATATGAGCACCCAGGCTTCATTCTGTTTTGTTGAACCTCAACGCGTCATCGACGGACCGGCCTGGGTAACGGCTTGTTGCGATTGCTCCAGCGCCCGCTGCTGTTCGCGCGCCTGGGCCTGAGTCTGGTTGATTGCCTGCAGGCGATCGAATGACTGGGCCTCTGGTGTCTGCACGGCATCCAAGGTTGGCATATGGGCACGCTGGTGTGCCGGGTCATTGAGTGCACCCTGGACAATGAAGACCTTCTCGCCGCCAGCTAATTGAGGTGTCGGATTGTTGAGCACGACATGGTCCACCCGCGACAGCCCTTCCTCTTTTGCCAGCGCAAGCAGGCTGGCCGTCATGCGTTGGCTCGACACATCCCACCCTTTGCCGTGCTGGGCGTCGAGCTGCATCACACCACCTTTGATCTGCTGGTACAGCGCGTGGTCTGGGTGGCCTGGCTGTGAAGGCATCTGGGCCGGGGAAGGTGGCGATTGCGGGTCGCGCTCGCGCAACTCCTGCTCCAGCGCCTGGGCAGAAATCGGCGAGACGTGCAGATGATTGTCCTTGCTGTGCTGGAAGAGCCCAGGTGTTGGCGGCTGCTTACTACTGTCGAGGTACGGCATGGGACGGGTGTCACTGCCTAGATCGATGCCGTTGCGTTCCAGGATTTCTTCATTGAATCCCAGACGCTGCATGTTCAGGATCATCGGCTGCTCTGGCTCGCCGGGCTTTGACTTGTTGTAGTGACGCTCGTAGATGGCGGCTGTGCCGACCACCCACGGACCGTAATGGTTGACGTAGTCGGACTGGCCCGCATGACCGATACGCGTATCTTTGACCGACTTGTCGAAGTAGTTCACCCCCATCGCCTCGACGTTACTTGCCGTGGGCAATAACGTTAGGTCGCTATTGAACGTCAGGTTTGGCTTGGGTGTATAGACGCTTGGATAGCCGCTGCGCGTGACGAAATCTCTCGCCCGACCATCCGCAAATAGGTAAACATCTTCAAGCGTGGGATTAGGGTTACGAGTCTTGACCGCGCTCACGATAGCGTTCCATCCGGCTATCTCGGCCGTTGATTCGTCCGTACGGTTACTAGCCAGCACTTTTTCACCAGCAGCAGTGTGATCGTGTGTGCTACGGGCAATTTTTATGGCTTCTGTCTTGAATTGCTCCCGCGCAAGTGCGGCAGTAGGGCTGTAAAGGCTATGCTGAATTTCGTGTCCCAAGACAAAGGTCAAGTCGCCTGCCGCGGCATGCTTGCCGTTGGCATCATTCGCCAGCGCTGCGAGCGGCAAATGAATTTCCTGATCGCGTGGATCATAGATGCCTCCTGCATGCGGGTCGTTTAACGGTGCGAAGCCTTTCAACACCCTTTTCTGCACCGCCTCGTTGATCTGGCGGGTCAACTCGGGCGAATCGTTCAGAACCCGATTGAAGTTGTCCAGGTGCTCACGCGTGACACCTGGTTGCTGACTAAATGATGCCACCACGGCACTTGCTTCTTGGCTCAACATGTCCGCTCCTTGGACTAGCGAATTTGGACCCATTCGACGCACTGATGAGTGGCGCGCTCTGGGGGTGCGTCAGCTTCACCACGCGGAAAGAGCTCTACGCGCATCCCTGGGCGCTGGAAGATCTCACTCATCCATCGTCCATCCTCGACAAAGTTGCGCTTCCGCGAAAACCCCATTTCCTCTAGGTGTGCCGCATACGTCTCGAAGTCGATCTGGCAGATATCCGACATAGAGGGAGACGCTTCTGGCGGGTTAGGCAGGAACAGGAACTCGAACCATGCCCCCTTCACTTCGGTTTTGTTGACACCAAACCCGTAGTTCCAGTCTCGGGTTAGCACTCCGCTAGCCCCGAACCGCCCGGAACCATCATCGCGATACTGCACCGGCTGGCCCATTGCTCGAGACACATGATCGGCAGTGAACGACTCAATGCTGGCGCTTGTGCGGATCAGCTCCAGCACCCGTTCCAATGCTTCCTTCGCGGAACGCGGTCCACTTTTGGAAGGATCTGCAGGTACGTGATCGGCTGAGGAACTCATGGCAGATGTCTCCGTGACGGTTGCCGGGGCTGGGGTGGCCGAGGTGTGGGCGCATGCGCCCAAAGCTAGGGTGGCGAGCAAGGCGTAAAGGGGGCGCGCGATCATGAAGCGTCCGTTGTGCGCTGGTGTGGCTGCGACGCTAGTGGCATGCGGCACTGAGGTCAATCGCAAGGGGTCTGGCAACCGCACCATCATCGCCGCACGCTTTGCGCCTTGGCGGGCACCTCCACTGGCGGCAACACCTCCATCAACAGCTGCCCCGCGCTGGCGGTGATGCGCAGCTTGGTGCCGATGGCAAAGCCCAGTTGTTCCAGCCATAGGCCACTGAGGCGCACATGGGGTACGTGCTGGTCGCCGCCGTGATTGTGGGCGCCGGGGTAATGGGTGTAGCTAACGGTGCATTGGCGCGGGCGGCGGGCGCGGCGGGGAGCGCCCAGCGTGCCGGGGCCTTGCGGGGAGGCGTCCGGGTCGGGCGGCAGCATCGGTGGCAGCGTGGTGCGGTCGGGTTCCACAACAACCCACTGCACCCGCTTAGGCGGCGTAGGACGTGCACGTTTGCGGGTGGGCCGTGCACTGGCAGATGCGGTGGGTGGGCGACGGGGCGTCATGGCGCCTCCGGGTGGTGGTTGGTGGATGCGGCGACACGCTGCTGCAACGCCACGGTACTGCGTGCGAACTGGCCACGCGAGGTGCGCGGCAACACAACGAGCTGTCGACTCAGCGAATGCGCGGGATCGTCGCTCGCCTGCTCAACAGCTGCGCGTGCGACGAGCCGGCACAGCACCTCACCCACATCCCACCGCAGGCGGTGAGCGGAAGCTGGCAACAGATCAACCGGTACAGGTGCCGGCATGGATGGTGCGGTAGACATGGCAACGCCCTCCTGGAACAACCCAAGAACCGTCGCCAACGGCGACGGGATGTCGGGAGGTTCGAAACCGCACACAGCCGGCGGGCGTATTCCCCTTGCGGGTGTTGTATTAGCCGCCCTCCCGACGCAGGCATTGCGTCGGCTTGTGCCTGCAGGATGCAGGCACAAAAAACCCACCGGTTTGACGGAGGTGGGTACCGCTGTGTGAGGAGTTTCGACGCTCCTTGGGCCTAGATTGCAAGTGCACGGTCTGGCGTGTCAATACACGCTGGCGGGTCTCGCGCGGCTGTGTGTGTCGCTGGCGCAGTTCCATACCGGCCACGCAAGCCGAATGCCGTCGCCTGATAAGTGCACCTGACCCCATCACGGCCCGAGGCCCTACAGGCCACGGGCTGCAAGCTGCATGCCTATGTATTCAAATAACGGTTCCAGATTCACTTCTTTCGTGATCAAACCCCTACCCCACGCCCTGCGCGGCCTGCCCGGCTATGCCGGCGCCACCTTGATCGGCGACAGCCGCATGGCGCTGATCCTGGATGTGGATGGCTTGCGCTCCAGCGATCATTGATTTTCGGGAATCGGGAATCGTCAAGACGATCCTGGTTGCCTGATCTAACGACAACGGCCGCGTACTGCGGCCGTTGTCGTTTCACTACCAGCATCGCTGCTGATCTATATCGCTACGCGCGCAGGCATGGGCGCGATGGCTTGGCGACGGTCAGGGTGCCGTGGAACTGAACCTGGAAACATTATTTGAGGACCAAGCGGCAAGAAGCACGTTTGGTTAGCTAGAATAGATCGAAGCCCGGATTCACACCGGCTTCCTCGTTGTGGACTTGCGTGCGCGTTTCTTTTTGACACCGAGCTTCACGCCGCCGAGATAAAGGCCGCGAGCCACCAGAAACGCATCGGCCCCCAAACTTGCTAACAAGACTTCAGCTTCGGTGTTGAGGCGACTGATCACCTCGTCGAAGGTTATCTTCAAGCCGGTGTCCGAATCCTCCCAAGTCTTCTCGCCGCGCCAGGAGATCCAGAGGACTCCTACACGTCGATACTCCGGCGCCATGTATTGCCCGACCAACTGGAATCGCAGCGCGTCGCTCAGATCCTTGTATGTGTAGCCGTTCTCGCCGATCTTCAATTCAATCGAAGCCTGCAAATTTCCAGGCGCGGTGGAGATCAGTCGGATATCCGTCTCTTTCTCTTCGGCCGTAGCCGACTCCTGAGTGGTGGTGTAGGAGTTCAACGACCGCTGACGGAACTGCGATGCAAGTTCGCGTCGTAGCAGCTTCTCCTCAGTGATCTTCTCCCAGAGTTCACGCGGCGACTCATCCTGGCGAAGCAGGTCATCGACATCATCAAGTCTCGACGCAAGGATCTGAGCCATCTGTGCTCTGCTTCGGGGCGCGACCTCGAAGTTCTCCTCAAACGCAATCACTTCCCGCTCAGTCATCGGCACTGCATCCAGCTCCTGCGCGAGCTTCTCACGTCTAATCGCAATCAACCGGTCGCGGTAGTGCGCCACATCGGGATCATCGGCCAGGCTGAGCTTCAATTTCCAGGCTTCGGTGCCTGGAGCATCCATGAACGAGTTGGAGAGCATGCTGCGCGCATACTCAGCATCGTCGCGAAAACCACTCTCTCGCATGCCCTGTCGGGCGTCGTCGTGCTCGCTACGCACATGGCGATTGGCAAGGCGAACAAATCGTAGGAGAAGTTCGGGCTGCCCGCTGAGTTTAGCGATGTCGATCGCGGCGTGATGGCCAAAGAGCGCGCCAATCCACCGGACAATCTCTGACTTCTTGGCGGGCTCCACGGACTTGCCGAGGCGCTCCAAGGCATCGGCTAGCGCTCTGTGATTGATGCGGGCAAGGATGGGGAGCCAGAGGCCAAGCGTAGGCTCGCTGGCTCCATTCTCGATTGCCGCCAGCGCAGCGGCTTCGAGCATCGCTGTATCGCTGGCCGTGCCGAACTCGAACAAATAGGAGGCCGCATGCTCTATCGTTTTCTGGTCAGGCCCGGAGAGTGGGCCTGCCACCATAGAGTTGTGGACCCAGGCTTGGACGCGGGGCAGGAGTAGTCTCGCCACCACGGGAGCACCACGCTGGACATATTTCAGGAGCATCCCGTGCAGATCATCGCCGCTCCGCAGAGCGTCGTCCAGCTCGCTGCCGATGATGTCATCAACCGCCTTCGGGTGCCGCACTGCCAACTGCTCCACCCAACGCGGCAAGCGGTTCAGTTCGATCAGCGCATATCGACAGGCTAGCTTCGCTTCGTCCGCGGTGAGCTTGTCCGCCCAGAGTGGGTCTTCCGCTTCGGCGTAAATGCCTGCAAGGCCCATGCGCCAGATAACGAGATAAGTGCTCTTCTCGTCTTTCGAGCGCTCTGAACGAACCGTTGGCGTCCTGGTCCGCCAGCTGGCCGCGAACGCCGCCCGGAAGCGATCGGCGATCTCCTTACCGAACATCCGTTCGAGATAGCCGCGGTTCCAACCCGCATGGTCGCTGGCGCCTCGGTCGGTATCCGTTGCGCGCCAGATCTCCCAGATCGTCCTCTCGACGCGCGCGGGAGCGAATACGTCGTCGGGGCGTTCCGCAATCTCACGAAAGCGCAGGCGCCAGTCCGACAGTCCGCGCGCATGCTTGCGGCGGTTGGCTTCTCGGCGCTTCGCATCCCGTTTCATCCAGGCTGGCTCTTCCCGCGGCTCAGAGATGCGCTTGGCGAAAAAGTCCGCCTCTGCTTCAAGTTCCGCATTGCCATTGGCGGCTGATTTCAACTCGCGCGCCCAGGCTTCCGGATCAGGCTTGCCATGCGTGAAGGACTTTGCCGTTTCGAATGCAAGTGCCTGCTCTTCCGCGCTGCGCGCTGGGTCAGAGATTGCTGACAGCACCCACGTCTCATCCTTGACAGGATCGAGCCGGAGCCCGCCGTCGCTATGGACGCGGATCAGGCGTGCTTGCGCATTTCGGTCGCCCTTGGGGTGGTGCTTGTGGGCCATGGCATCCTGCGCCCAGTAGACGCCTGCGCGCACCTCTGGGGATGCGTCGCGAAGGGCTGCGTGGAGCGCCTTGGCATCCTCGTCCGAGTCGTAGTCCCCGCGTGCGAGGAGAAGCGACATCGCAATGTCGCGCATAAGCGTGGCGTCAGTGCGGCCCTCCCGAAGGCGCCGCACGCTACTGGCGAGAAGGGCCGGGACCAAATTTTTCCGGCTCGTGCGAAGCCGGTAATGCTCCTCATGCCAGTGGACCCCGGAAGCGACCAAGTTGGACAGCTCTTGATCGAGAAGATCGACTTGATCCTGGGGAAGATCTGGTTGCTCGGCGACATTGGCCAGATGTGTGGCCTGCCCATAGACGGACTTCTTCTCGGCTGGAAGGACGTTCAGAACGTTTACCAGCTGCCGAACGGTCATCGTCCGCGGGAAGAACTCCAAGATAGCGCGCCGGCGGAGTGGCATCGTCCACCTTTTGTCGGGCGTAGCCATTTCGTCCAGAAGCAATGGGAGGCGCGGGTCTGACAGGCGCGCTAGGGCCATCAGCGCATTGACACGGGTGGGGGGGTGTTCCTTCGGGTTGATCGCGACTGCGTGGGCAATGTCGGCGTTGTCTGTCATGCACCCGGCGCCAACCAGGCCGAGCAGCGTCTCCTTGACCTCAGGATTTTCGATGCAGTTCGACCAGAGGCGGGCGATGTCCGCAGTCAGGTCCTTCGAGGCGAAGCGCTCGACCTGTACCTTCGAGACGGCCTGCCCGCGCCATGTTCCCTTGCCCTGCTGGACAACATAGGCGGCCAGTGCGGCCTGTCGCAGCGGAAGGTCGAGCGACTCAGGATCGCCGTAGTGAAGCAGGAGCGCTGGCTCATGCTTCAACGCCTCATTGCGCACATACTCATTGTCGGCGGCGAGCCACGCCACGACAGATCGCATCGCCGGGCGCACCAGGCGCTCTCCGTCCGGCAGCGTTGCAAACAGCAGTCCCCCTAGCGCGGCATGCGACATGCCCCGGTCGACGAAGCCCTTGATGTGCTCCGCTGCGAGGAACTCAATTACTGATCGGTGGTAAAAGCGCACGCGGCCGTAGTTGGCAAAGCCGAACAGTGCGCGCTGCAACAGGGTGTCAATCTCGTCCCAAGTGAAGTCTCCCAGCACCTTAGACGGATCGATGGATCCATCGCCAGACGCCCGGTCAGCATCATCGCCAAACCAGAGCGCGAACCGCCCCCTCATCAGCATAGCGAACGCGAGCCGGGCGGCAGCCTCCCGCGCACGCGCGCTACTCAGGTCTAGGCGTTCGGCATGCTTGGGGTTCTTCCTAAGCCTGATGTCTATTGCGGAGTGGATCTGATCGCGATGGCGCTGGATGCGGCCGTGCTCCTTCCAGTCGCCACAGAGGGCTAGGAAATCGAGTGGCCTTCACGCGAAGTCATGCGCGTTGCGGACCTCAATCGCCGCAAAAAGCGCGTCGACATCTTTAACCTTGGCTTCTTGCGCCAAGGCGTGCATCTCTTGCCTTCGCAGCGGCGAGAGGGCGACCTCGCGCCACCGAATGGGCCTCTGCTCCTCGCGCTTTCGCGTCTCGACGCGCATTGCAAAGTTAGCGAACTCGGTCTCGGAATCCTCCACGGTCTCGGGCGAGGACAGCGGTAGATGCTTCTCGATGATCTGCCGGTCAATGGCGATCGGGCGCGTGGTGATGACGATCGACGCGCGGTCGAGATGGCCGTGCAACGAGCGCGCGATGGAGCGCACGGCGCGCTCGAACAATCTCGGTGAAAGCTTCGCTTCGTCGATCGAGTCGAGGAAGAAGATTGCGCGCTCGGTATGCGCAGATTTCCAGGCATCGAAGCGCACCCGCTCGTCCGGGTCAAAGCCTTCCTCGATCGAAGCATCGCCAAGAGCGGCAAGTTCGGCGAAGAAAGCGGGGCGACCCTCACCCCAAAGCTGCTCTTGCATCTGCTGGCACTCGTAGGTCTTGCCCATCCCTGCTTCGGACACGATGAGGACCCGATCGGACTCGAGAAGCGTGGGCCAGTCGACCTTGCCGCGACCCGTGAAGCCAGCTAGGAAATCAGCCCTCTCCGGATCGTCACTGTATTCGTTGGGGAGATCGAAGAACGTCCTGAGAATTGCGGAGCGATCCAAAGCCATGACGAAAATAAACCTCGAAGTAGTAGGCGCGCCGTCAAATCTTTGCGCCTTGCGGGTCGAGCTTGCAGGGACCTATCTCAATACTAGAGCCTTGGGGTAGCCTCGCAAATAACCGCAAATAACAGTTCAAATAACAGTTCAAATAACAGTTCAAATAACAGTTCCAGGTCCACTTCTTTACCGTCGCGCCCATACCGCCACGCGGCAGCATGGGCGCGACACGCTGGGATCTAGAACTTGTAGGTCAGCCCCAGGTAAGCCAGCCGGCCTGCGTATCCGCCGCTATAGAAGCGGGCTTGGGTGTCCTCGCCCAGGTGCGAGCGCGACTCCTGCTTGGTGAGGTTCAGCACCGAGGCGGTGAGGCTGAGCGCCGGGGTGATGTTGTACGCCGCGTTCACATCGATCTGGTAGTACGGCTCCTCAAAGACGTTCAACCCGTTGACCAGGCCTTGCACCAGCTCGCCGCGACGGTTGTACGAGGCGCGCAGCAGCAGGCTATCGGCTTCGTAGAACACGGTGAGGTTGGTCTGGTTCCTGGCGCTGCCCGGCATGGACGTCTTGCCGGCTTCGGTGCCGTCTTCCAGCCGCACCGCCGCCTTGCTGGCATCGTTGTAGGTGTAGTTGACCTGCACGCCGAGGCCAAACGGCAGCGTGTGCTGCGCGTAGAGCTCCACACCTTGCGAGACCGCGTCCTGGCCGCCGGCCTGGGTGCTGTAGTTCTGCACGGTGACCGGTTGCCCGTCGACCATCATGTTGACGTCGCTGATCACGTCGACCGCGAAGTTCTCCACGTTCTTGCGGAACAGCCCCACACCCGCCACCGAACCCGGGTGGAAATACCATTCCAGCCCCAGGTCGAACTGGTTGGCCTTGTACGGCTCCAGGTTCTTGTTGCTGCCCGAGCCGTACCAGCCCTGCTCGCTGGCACCGCCGGTCAGGCGCCGGTCGGCCACGTACTCGGGGCTGTAGAACTCCAGGCTGCCAGGCGCGGCGATGTCGTTGTAGCTGGGACGCGCAATCACCTTCGCGGCTGCCGCGCGCAGCAGCAGGTTCTCGGTCAGGTCGTAGGCCAGGTTGAAACTCGGCAGCACGTCGGTGTAGTTGCGATCCAGCCCGCTGATTACGAACGACTCGGTGCGCTGCACGCTGTCGGACAAACGCCAGTAGCCTTCGGTCCCGCAATAGGTGTCGGCCGGGGCGCCGCTGGGCATGGCAGCGCCCTGCTGGCAGGCCAGCGGACTGCCGTCGGCGCCGTCGAAGAAATAGTCGTTGTAGGCGGTCACCTTGTCGGTGGAATCGGCACGCTGGCCGGTGCGCGCTACCCGCACGCCGACGTTGCCACGCAGCCGCTCGGTGTGGAAGTTGAGCTGCAGGTAGGTGGAATAGATCTCTTCGTCGACGTTGTAGACGAAGTTGTCTTCGCTGCGGGTCTGCATCGCGCCGTAGGTTTGGTTCAAGTAGCCGATGTAGCCCGGGAAGTTGATCGCCGGGAACGCGCTGGCGTTGACGCCACCGGCCAGGTTGTCCTGCGCGAACAGTAGGCCCGGCGAGAACTGCGTGGCGATGGCATTGCAGCGCCCGTTCCAGTAGCGGTTGTCGTAGTCGCCCGGATCGGTGCCCGGGCACACCCAGTAGTTGTTGCCGGTACTGCGGTGAATGCCGCCGTCGCGACGCTTGAGGCCGAACTGCAGCGAGTCGAAGACCTCGCCGTCGAAATGCCAGGTGGTATCGATCTGCGCGTACTGCTGCTGATTGGTATTGCGGGTCCAGGACGAGCCGGTCGAGCCCAGGTCGACCTGCAGGATGCCGTTGCGCAGGTTCTGCATCAGCTCCGGCGAGAAGGTCATGCTCGGTGTGCCAGTCAGGTCCCAGGCGCTGGCGAAGTTGCCGTTGGTCCAGCTGCCGTCGGCGTTCTGCAGGCGCGGCTTGATTGGCAGGGAGAACTGCAGCTCCGGCCCGCCCTTGGCCCAGGTGCGGCCAGCCTTGAACGACACGTCCACCTGCTCGCCACGCCATTCGCCGCCCAGGTCCACCGTCTGCGACTGCGATTTCTCGATGTTGTAGCTGCCGGTGATCTGCGGCGTCGGCACCGTGCAGTCGTCCGAGCCCCAGCCGCCCGGAGGCAGGCCGGCCGCGGCAGCCTGCGCCTCGCTGCAGTAATAGGTCTTGCCCGGACGCAGGCTGTAGGCGGCGCCAGTGACAATCGTGCCGCTGGGATCGAACTGCAGCCCGTCGAGCAGACGGCCACCGCGCCAGTTGCCGTCGCCGTTAAAGCGGGCAATGTTCCACTCGGGGATCTTGATGGTGTTGGTCTGCGAGTTCTGCGACAGGTCGAAGCGGAAGTAGTTCGCGGTCAGGGTCAGGTCGTCGGTTGGCTTGAACTGCAAGGTCAGCTGCCCACCCTTGCGCTCGCGCTCCTCGCGTTTGGCATCCAGGCTGACCGCCGTCGGCATCATGAAACCGGTGGAGTAATTGCCGTTCTGGTTCCAGAAACCGGTGCCGCCCCACCAGTTGGCATTGAAGTCCGACGGATTTCCGTTTACGTCGACCGCCGGGCCGACTTCGTCGCGTCCGTACCACTGCCAGCTCTCGGTACTGGCATTGAGCGTGCGTGCGGTGCGCTTCTGCTGCGTGTAGCCAACGAAGACACCGAAGCGGTTGTCCTTGTCGTGCCACGAGTACGAACCGGAGAACTGGCCGTCGGTCTTCTTGCTGGTATCGGACCAGGTGCCCTCGGCGGAGACGAAGCCGGAATGTGCTTCCAGTTCCAGCGGGCGCCGCGTCTGCAGGATCACCGTGCCGCCGATGCCGCCTTCGTCGATGCGTGCTTCCGGGGTCTTGTACAACTCCGCGCTGCCCAGCAGGTTCGACGGCAGCAGCGTGTAGTTGAACGAGCGCGTCGGGTCGCCGTTGGACTCGGCGGTGGCGATGTAGTTGCCGTTCAATTCGGTCAGCACCAGCTCCGAGGACAGACCGCGCACGCTGACGTTCTTGCCTTCGCCGCCGTCGCGGCTAATGACCACGCCGGGCACGCGCTGCAGCGCATCGGCCACGTTCTTGTCGGGGAACTTGCCCACGTCCTCGGCGGTGATCACATCGACCACGGCGTTGGCGTTGCGCTTCTGCTCCAGGCTTTTTTCGATCGCGTAGCGGTAGCCGGTCACCGTCACAGCGTCCAGCTCCGTGGCCTGCACCTCGGCCTGGCCTGTGGGCGCCGGCGTGCCGTCGGCCTGCTGGGCGGAGACGGTGGCGGAGGCGGCGCTCGCGAACAAGGCGATGGCGATACCGGCGGACAGCGTGCTGCGGTTGCGTGCAAATGGCATGCAGTTCATTTCGATCATGTTCTCCCAGTAGTGATCGGCTTCGGCGGCTTTGTATCGATCCAACGATCGGACAAGAACACCGCGCCAGTGACGCAAAAATATCCGGCGCCGTTGCGGCGACCCGGTTTCCCTCCTCTTCTCTCCCCTTCTGCGCGGATGCGATTAGATCGTTCTAATGCAACGGAAAGCTAAGTATCACAGCCCATGCGCCAGCGCATTCTGCCTCGCAGCAGGCCGCAGCAATACAAGCGCCACGATGCGCGGTCGGGCTCGCCACGCTTGCATGCAGCACGGCACGGCACAGCCTGCTTGCCGCAGCAGCTTCATCGCGACCCGCAACACGCCCTCGCCCGAAACCAGGCGCAAGCGGTTTACCGAAGCGCCTGCACGCTCCTCATCACTGCAACCGAGCTCAGCAAAAAAGCAGGCTCGACATGCGTGTTGGCATACTCCAGGACCTGGCCACCCCACGCCGCCTGGCTGCCGTCGCCATCGCACAGATGTGCCGCGACGGCGACTCACACAGGATGTCTGTGAAGCTGGAAGAGACGATTCCCGGCCGCGCTGGCGCCCTCACCGAAGCCTACAATCGACAGTCCGCGCCTGGACGTACCCTCACCCCAACCCCTCTCCCGCAGGAGAGGGGCTTGAGTGCCTCGTCGGTCGTGTCTTCCATGTCCGCCGCGGTAACGCAAGGGCTGACCTGAGGCGCCACCGAGTTCATCGAGACCTTTTACGACCGAGGAACCGGTCCCCGGCCGCGCTACCGCTCTCAGCGCAGTTGGCAATTCGAAGACCCATACCCCAGAACGACAAGTTTCTGGCGCGCCAACCAGCCACATCTATCAAGTCCGCCGCGCCTGGGCCGATACCGCTTCCATGGACAGACTGAGCATTATCGGACTGGTGCTGGCGATCGTGGCGATCGTGGGCGGCAGCGTGTTGAAAGGCGCCGGCATTTCGTCGCTGTGGTCGCCGGCTGCCTTCCTCATCGTGATCGTGGGCACCGTGGCGGCGATCCTGCTGCATACCTCCCCGGCGGTTTTCCGGCGCGCGTTCAAGATCCTGCGCTGGGTGATCCAGCCGCCGTCCAGCGATCGCCCGCAGCTGCTGGCGCGTATCGTGGAATGGAGCAACATCGCGCGTCGTCAGGGCCTGCTGGGCCTGGAAGATCAGCTGCCGCGCCAGAGCGATGCCTTCCTGCGCAAGGGCCTGCAGATGCTGGTCGACGGCGTGGAACCCGAATCCATGCGGCATATGCTGGAAATCGAAGTCGATAACCAGGAGCGTCAGGATCTTGCCGCGGCCAAGGTATTCGAGGGCATGGGCATCTATGCGCCCACGCTGGGCATCATCGGCGCAGTGCTCGGCCTGATGGCGGTGATGAAGAATCTGGCCGACCCGGCCATGCTCGGCCACGGCATCGCGGCGGCGTTTACCGCCACCATTTACGGCATTGCCTCGGCCAATCTGCTGTTTCTGCCGGTGGCGGCCAAGCTCAAGAGCGTGATCCATTGCAGCACCAACGAGCGCGAAATGGCGATCGAAGGGCTGATTGCGATCGCTCAGGGCGAGAACCCGCGCAACATCGAGTCGAAATTGGCAGGCTACTTGCATTAGAGCTTGCTATGGCCCGTCGTCGCAAACACCACGAAGAACATGGCAACCACGAAGCGTGGGCGATTCCGTACGCCGACCTGATGACCTTGCTGCTCGCGTTTTTTGTGGTGATGTACGCCATCTCCTCGCTCAACGAGGGCAAATACAAGGTCATGGCGCAGGCGCTGACCAGCGCGTTCGGCGGCTCGTCCACCAACGCCAGCCCGGTGCAACTGGGCAAGACCCAGAGCCTGGGCGCCG
Source organism: Xanthomonas sp. AC360 (assembly GCF_979258225.1). Lineage (NCBI taxonomy): Bacteria > Pseudomonadati > Pseudomonadota > Gammaproteobacteria > Lysobacterales > Lysobacteraceae > Xanthomonas > Xanthomonas sp. AC360. The sequence goes on along the minus strand of NZ_OZ409846.1, from coordinate 3,781,552 downwards.
ATTACGACCGCCCGTCGGTGATCAAGGCCGGCGCGCCGATGGCCGCCTCCAACGGCCCCACCGACCCCACCCTGCTGCCGTCGATGGCCGCGCAAATGCGCATGCCGGTGTCGTTGCGTAATCAGACGCAGCTGGCGCGTGCGCAGCGGCAGATGGACGCGGTTGCCGAACAGCTGAGCAAGACGCTGTCGCCGCTGATCGACAAGAAACTCATCACCATCCGCCGCAACGATCTGTGGATCGAAGTGGAGATCAACAGCGACATCCTGTTCGGTACCGGCTCGGCCACCCTGGCCGGCGGCGCCCGCGGAACGCTGTCCACGTTGGCGTCGGTGCTGCGCGATGCGCCAAACGGCGTGCGCGTGGAGGGCTACACCGACAACCAGCCCATCGCCACCCTGCAGTTCCCCTCCAATTGGGAGCTGTCGGCGGCGCGTGCGGCCAGCGTGGTGCACCTGTTTGCCGACGACGGCATCGCCCCGCAACGATTGGCGATGGTGGGCTATGGAGAATTCCGCGCACGTGCCGATAACACAACCGAGGCGGGACGGAATGCGAACCGGCGTGTGGTGTTGATCATCCTCGCTGACTCAGCTGGCTCACTCGCACCCGATCCGCCATCGCAGTTGCACGCGACCGCCGCCGGGGCGCCAAAGCTTCCCAAGTCAGACGGCGGCCAAACGGCCGTCACCACCGAAAGCGGCACAAGTTCCGTCCCCGCCGTAATTGAAGGAGTGCAGTGAGATGCGTATCTGGGCAATCGCCAACCAAAAGGGCGGCGTAGGCAAGACCACCACGACGCTGGCGCTGGGTCGCGGCTTGGCCGCGCTCGGCCATCGGGTGTTGTTGATCGACCTCGACCCGCACTCCTCGCTCACCCGCGCGTTCGGCGTGGCGGTCGACCCGCCGCCGCGCGGGGTACTGGACCTGTTCGGCACCCCGCCGAGCGATCTGGCCAGCCTGGCGCACGAAAGCAGCATCCCCGGCCTGTCGTATGTGTGCGCGCAAGCCGCACTGGCCACGCTGGAGCGCCGTAGCGCCAATCAACCCGGCCTGGGCCTGGCATTGCAGAACGCAATGACCCGCCACGCCGGTCAACACGATTACATCCTGCTCGACTGCCCGCCTACGCTCGGCCTGCTGATGATCAACGCGCTGGCCGCCTGCGACCGCGTGGTGGTGCCGACCCAGGCCGAGCCGCTCGCATTGCATGGCCTGGCCAGCATGGTGCGCACCGCCGACATGGTGCAGCGTTCGCGTCGCCGCGAGCTGCCGGTGTCGATCCTGCCGACCTTGTTCGATCGCCGCACCCGCGCCGGCAACGAAACGCTCAAAGAAATGCAGACCACCTACGGACCGGTGGTGTGGGAAGACGCCGTTCCGATGGACACCCGTATTTGCAATGCCGCCGCACTGACCGTCCCCGCCACCGGCGCCGATTATCAGGGCCGCGGCCTGTCCGCCTATCGCCGCGCGCTGGAATGGGTGCTGGCCGATGACGTGATGCGTATGGAGCAAGCCGCATGAGCAACCACACCGCCAACGGTGAGCTGGACGATTATCTGGAAGGCTTGCTGCACGATGCCGGTGTGGAGATGCCCGCCGCCGTCGCGAGCACGCCTGCCGCTGCAACCCTGGCCGCTGCGCCCGCTGCCGCGCTTGCCACGATCGAAGAGACCGACGTCGCTGTCGCCGAAGCGCCGGTTGCCTTTGCCGCAACGCCGGAAGTCATCGCCGCCGATCTGCTGGCCGACCTGCGCTCGGACCCGGCACTCGGTGCGCCCGTGATCGCCGCACCGAGTGCTGCCGATATCGCCGCCGATTTCCTGGCCGAGATGGATGCCGACCCGGCGTTCGGACCGCCCGTGGTCGCCGCACCGAGTGCTGCCGATATCGCCGCCGATTTCCTGGCCGAGATGGACGCCGACCCGGCATTCGGGCCGCCCGTGGTCGCCGCACCGAGCGCTGCCGACATCGCCGCCGATTTCCTGGCCGAGATGGATGCCGACCCGGCGTTCGGACCGCCCGTGGTCGCCGCACCGAGTGCTGCCGACATCGCTGCCGACATCGCTGCCGATTTCCTGGCCGAGATGGATGCCGACCCGGCATTCGCCACGGCCGCGCCTAGCCCGTTCATGAGCACGGCCGATCTGATGGCCGAAATGGACGCCGATCCCGCCTTCGGGACCGCATCCTCTGCGGTAGATCTGCTGACTGCCGATCTGCTGGCAGAAATGGATGCGGACCCGGCGTTCGGGCTTGAAGCCACACCGGTCGCCGTGCCGGCACCCGCACCGCGTGCAGCACCGCCACGCGCCGCACCGGCACCGGTGTATCCGCAAGGCCTGCAGGCATTGCTTGCGCCTGGTCAGGCCGACAAGATCCATGCCGAGCGCCGCGCCAGCGAACGCAGCACCCGCTGGCTACGCCTGCGCTGCGGCGAACAAACGTATGCGCTGGAATTGCTCAAGGTGCAGGAAGTGGTCTTGCCGGTGCCGCTGTTGCCGCTACGCGGCACCGCCAGCGCCATGCTCGGCATCATGAATCTGCGTGGCCAGGTGGTGCCGGTGATCGACCTGGGCATCCATCTGGGCTCGTCGCCGGTAGACATGGACCTGCACACCCGCGTGGTGGTGCTGGAAGAAAACGGCGAAACCATGGGCCTGCGTGTATCGGCCGTGGAAGACGTCACCAGCCTCACCGATCACCAGATCGAGCCGCCGGACAACGCACGCCTGTGCCGTATTTCCAACAACCTGTTCCGCGGTGTCGCCCGCCTGGGCCATCAACCGATGATCCTGCTCGATGCCACGCACCTGCTGCATTAACGCAGGGCTTGCACAATCTGGCGTGTCGCCGATTCACCGTTAAAGCTTTTCCGCCTTCCGCCGTTAGTACGCATAGAACCAGCCGTTCGGAGCAACAATGAGCACAGTGACATTGGGTGAGGATCTCGGCATCGAGACCAGCGCCGACCTCAAGCAGAAGCTTGCCGAATTCCTAACCCAGGGCGGCGACCTGGTGCTTGATGCCGGTGAAGTCCGCCGTATCCACACCGCCAGCGTGCAGTTGCTCTGCGCCTTTGTGCAAACCCGCCGCCAGGCCGGTCTGCACACCGAATTCGATGGCTGCAACGACACCTTTAGAGATGCGGCACGTCTGCTCGGCGTCACCGACGCACTGGGACTTTCCGCATCCAATGACAACCTGAAATCTGTGGAGAACGCCGCATGAGCGCACGTATCTTGGTGGTGGACGATTCGGCGTCAATGCGCCAGATGGTCTCTTTCGCCCTCACCTCCGCCGGCTTTGCCGTCGAAGAAGCCGAAGACGGCGCCGTTGCGCTGGGCCGCGCGAAGGGCCAGCGCTTCAATGCGGTGGTCACCGACGTGAACATGCCCAACATGGACGGCATCTCGCTGATTCGCGAGCTGCGCCAGCTGCCGGACTACAAGTTCACTCCGATGCTGATGCTCACCACCGAATCGGCGGCCGACAAGAAGTCCGAAGGCAAGGCCGCCGGTGCCACCGGTTGGCTGGTCAAGCCGTTCAATCCAGAACAGCTGATCGCCACCGTGCAGAAAGTTCTCGGTTAATCCTTACTCGCTTCACCATCGGATCTCACGCCCATGAGCATGGACCTGCAACGTTTCCACGCCACCTTTTTCGAGGAAAGCCGTGAAGGGCTCGACGCGATGGAGGCCGGGCTGTTGTCCCTTGAAGAGGGCAACCGCGACCCGGAAATCATCAACTCGGTGTTCCGCGCCGCACACTCCATCAAGGGTGGTGCAGCCACTTTCGGGTTCGAGGCCGTCGCCGGCCTGACCCACGTGCTGGAGACGCTGCTGGACGAGTTGCGCTCCAACAAGCGCCAGCTCGAACCCAATGCGGTCGATGCCATGCTCGGTTCGGTCGATGTGCTGCGCGCCCTGCTGCGCGAAGCCGAACACGGCACTCCCGCCGACCCGGCCGCGGTCAAGGCCGTGCATACGCGCTTGAACGCGGTGCTGGCCGGCGAAGCGCCGGCCGCCGTGGTGGTCGCCAAGCCGAAGGAAGAAGAACCCGAAGCCTGGCATATCGGTTTCACCCCGGCGCCATCGCTGTTCATGAGCGGCAACGATCCGCTGCGCATCATCCGCGAGCTGGAGCATCTTGGCCCGCTGCAGATTGCCGCCCGTCTGGAGCGCATGCCGGGCTTTGAAAGCATCGACCCGCTGGAAGCCTACCTGGCGTGGGATCTGGGCCTGATCGGCAAGATTCCGCGCAGCAAGATCGAAGACACCTTCGCCTGGGTGGTGGACGATTGCGAGCTGGACATCCGCCCGATGGCGGTACCCGGCCCGCCGCCGAGCCTGGCGGTAGACACCGCAGCGCCAGTGGCGGCCGTTGCACCGGCCGCTGCTGCAGCCGCTGAGCCTGCCGCTGCTGCTGCGACGCCGGCCAAGGCCGCCGCCGCAGAAGCCGAAAGCTCCATCCGCGTCAGCGTCGACAAGGTCGATGCATTGATCAACCTGGTCGGCGAGTTGGTGATTACGCAGGCCATGCTCAAGCAGGTCTCCACCGGTCTGGACCCGGCGCATGCCGAACAGCTGTTCGCCGGTCTGGATCTGCTCGAGCGCAATACCCGCGATCTGCAGGAAGCGGTCATTGGCGTGCGCATGCTGCCCGTCGATGCGGTATTCCGCCGCTTCCCGCGCCTGGTGCGCGACCTGTCCAGCCGTCTCGGCAAGCAGGTGCGTCTACGCACCATTGGCGAAAGCACCGAACTGGATAAGGGCTTGATCGAAAAGATCGCCGACCCGCTCGTGCATCTGGTGCGCAACTCGATCGACCATGGTCTGGAAATGCCCGATGCGCGCCGCGCCTCCGGCAAGGACGAAACCGGCACGATCACCTTGGCGGCCTCGCATCAGGGTGGCCACATCGTGATCGAAGTCAGCGACGACGGCCGTGGCCTCAATCGCGCCAAGATCCTGGAAAAAGCGGCCGAACGCGGCATCGCCGTGCCGGACAACCCGACCGATTCGCAGGTGTGGGACCTGATCTTCGCACCGGGCTTCTCCACCGCCGATGCGGTCACCGATCTCTCCGGTCGTGGCGTGGGCATGGACGTGGTCCGCCGCAACATCCAGGGCTTGGGTGGCGAAGTGCAGCTGGAAAGCAGCGCCGGCAGCGGTACCCGCGTGCTGATCCGTCTGCCGCTGACCCTTGCCATTCTGGACGGCATGACCGTCTCGGTGGCCGGCGAAACGCTGATCCTGCCGCTGTCCTACGTGCTCGAAGCGCTGCAGCCGGCCGCCGAAGATGTCCGCTCGATGGCAGGCGAAGGCCGGGTGCTGCGGGTGCGTGGCGAGTATCTGCCGATTCTCTCGCTCACCAATTACTACGGATTCGGCGGGCAACAGTCCTCGAAGGAACCGCTGGTGGTGGTGGTCGAAGGCGACGGCCAGAAGATCGCGCTGGAAGTGGACGAACTGCTCGGCCAGCAACAGGTTGTCGTCAAGAACATCGAAAACAACTACCGCCGCATTCCTGGCGTCTCTGGCGCCACCATCCTGGGCGATGGCCGTGTGTCGCTGATCGTGGATATCGGCGGACTGGTGCGCTCGTTGAAGGTGCCGCAGGCAGCGTAAGGCAACATACCGCGGCACGGATGCCGCGGCGCAACGCTCTTAACGCGATCGATGAGCGATCGGGGTTGGAGAGATCGCCGGCAGTATGGGGGCTGCCGGCATCAGCAATACCCGTCCGGCCCGACACGACCGACGGAAAATCTGGCCCTTCGTCCGGATCGTTCGACTCAGCCATCATCTCGCGCGCCCGCATCTTGCCGGCCGCCCGTGCGGCCAGTCGCTCTCTGCAATATGAGATGACCGCTATGAACTGGTTTCGCAATCTTGCCGTCGCGCGCAAGTTGGCCGTGGCGTTTTCGTTTACCGCACTGATCACCGTAAGCCTTGGCGCGTTCGCATTGGTGCGCATGCAATCCAGCGCGCAGCTATTGCGCGACATCGGTAATGTCTGGGCGCCGGCGGTGCAGCAGTTGAGCGAAATGCGCGCCCTGCTCGGCGAATTCCGCACCTACGAACTGGCCCAGCTGGCACATGCCGACGACCCGAAGGCAGTGCAGAATTATTTCGAGCGTATGGACAAGGCGCGCGCCGACATCGATGTCGCACAAAGCGCTTACGCCAAGACCACCACGCCCGGCAAAGAGGCCGAGCTGTACGACGCGGTCAAGCTGAAACTGGCTGATTACTACAAGGCCAACGCTGCGCTCAGCGCCGCCATACGCGCAGATGATCTGGCCACCGCCAATACCGTATCCGACGAGCAATCACGTCCGGCGCGACGCGAACTGTTTGCCAAACTCGTTGAGCTGACCAAGTTCAACAGCGCGCACATGACCAGCGAAATCGCAAAAGCCGAAGCGACCTACCAGCACTCGGTGCAGGTGATGATCGCGGCGATGACGCTGGTGGTGTTGCTGGCCGCCTTCGCCGGCTGGTTCATCGCACGCAGCATTGCTGGCCCGCTCGGTCGCGCCACCCGCGTGGCCGGCGCCATTGCGCAGGGCAAACTGGACAACACCATCCAGGTCGATAGCCGCGACGAGGCCGGTCAGTTGCTGCACAGCATGCAAGGCATGCAGCGCCAGCTGCAGGCCGTGCTGGCCGCGCAATCGGACATGGCGCAACGCCACGACGCCGGCCAGATTAGCTACCGCATGGACGCAGACGCATTTCCTGGCGACTACGGCACCATGGTGCGCGATACCAACGCGCTGGTCGGCTCGCATATCGCGGTAAAGATGCAGCTGGCGCAGATCATGTCGCGCTATGCCGTCGGCGATCTGAGCCAGGACATGCAACGGCTGCCCGGCGAAAAGGCCGTGCTCACCGACACCATGGACACGGTCAAGGCCAACCTGTCGGCGATGAACAGCGAGATCAAGATGCTGGCGCAGGCCGCCGCCAATGGCGACTTCAGCGTGCGCGGCGATGCGCAGCGCTTCCAGTACGACTTCCACGCGATGGTGGCGAGCCTCAACACCTTGATGGCCACCTCCGACACCAACCTGCGCGCGTTGTCGGGGGTGTTGCAGGCGATTGCAGCCGGCGACCTGACAGCGCAGATGCACGGCGAGTTCAATGGCGTGTTCGCGCAGATGCGCGACGATGCCAATGCCACCACCGAGCAGTTGTCTGGCATCGTCGGGCGGATTCAGCACGCCACCGTGTCGATCAATGCCGCGGCCAGCGAGATTGCCGCCGGCAACCAGGATCTGTCGCAGCGTACCGAACAACAAGCGGCCAACCTGGAAGAAACCGCCGCCTCGATGGAGGAGCTCACCTCCACCGTCAAGCAGAACGCCGAGCATGCGCGTCAGGCCAATCAGCTTGCCATCGGCGCAGCGACGGTGGCCTCGCAAGGCGGCGATGTGGTCGCGCAGGTGGTCACCACCATGTCCGGCATCGAGGTGTCGTCGAAGAAGATCGCCGAGATCATCAGCGTCATCGACGGCATCGCCTTCCAGACCAATATCCTGGCCTTGAACGCGGCAGTGGAAGCGGCGCGTGCCGGAGAACAGGGCCGTGGTTTCGCCGTGGTTGCTTCCGAAGTGCGCACATTGGCGCAGCGCTCTGCCGGTGCCGCAAAAGAGATCAAGCACTTGATCGACGACTCGGTCGGCAAGGTCGCCGAAGGCTCGCTGCTGGTGGACCAGGCCGGCAAGACCATGGCCGACATCGTGGCCAGCGTGCAGCGCGTCACCGACATCATGGGCGAGATCTCTGCAGCATCGCAGGAGCAATCCAGCGGCATCGAGCAGGTCAACCTCACTGTGACGCAGATGGACGAAGCCACCCAGCAGAATGCCGCGCTGGTGGAAGAAGCCACCGCTGCCGCACGGTCGATGGAAGAACAGGCCGGCCAGCTGTCCGACGCCGTAGCGATCTTCAAGCTGCAGCCCACCGCTGTGGTGACGATGGCACCGGCGCGCCCCTCCCCGACAGCGCGCAAGCCGCTCAAAACGCCTGTGGCCAAGCGCGCTGCCGCCACCGCCGCACCGGCGAGCAAAACGAAAACCGTGGCACGCCCTACCCTGGCAGCCGCCTCCGGTGGGGACACCAGCTGGCACGAGTTCTGAGGTCTTGCGCGACATCGGCTGCGGTTACGCGGCCTACACCACCAAGCCCTGGCAGCGATGCCGGGGCTTGTGCGTTTCTGAGGGCATGCAGGAAGCCGCTTGTGGTCGCGCGCCTCCAGTAGCAGCACACGATGCCGCCCTGGGAAACCACGTAGCCCACAGCGCTCAGCACCGCGCAATAGAAGGCTTGCAATGGTTTGCAAACCACAGTGCCTGTGTCATCGCCTTGCACGCGCCAGCGGCACTACGCATCGCGCCAATGCGTCGTGCTGGCGTCGACCGCGCTGAACGCAAGCGTGCCAAGCGAGCCCGAGTGGCTTAAGAAACCTGGCGAGCGAACGCTACCGGTGTACCTCTTTCCCACCCTCCCTTAGAGAATCACCATGAAATTCCTGCACTCCCTGACCGTCGGGCGACGCCTGGCGTTGGCATTCGCGTTGCTGATCGTTTTGTTGGCCGGCTCCACCACCCTGGCGCTGTACGAGTTCAAGACCGTCAAAAACCAGGTCTCGATCATCATCGAGGTCAACAATCGCAAGGCCGCGCTGCTCAACCAGATGCGCGAAAGCAACATGCTCGGCGAGCGCTACATGCGCGACTTCATGCTGGCCGCACCGCAACAACTGCCCGCCGTCGATGCACAGCTCAAGGAAAATCGCGCGCATTACGCACAACTGTGGGCCGCGCTGCAGCAGCTGCCGACCAACACCGACGGCATGCGCGCGCGCCAGGCCATCCAGGACAGCCTCACCGCTGCCCGTGCCACCAACAACCGCCTGCTCGGCATGGTGCGCGATGGCAATCTCGGCGGCGCCAAGCAGCTGTTGAATGGCGAAGCGCAGCCCTTGCTGGAACGCCGCTCCAAGGCGATCGCCGCGGCGGTGGAATTGCAGAACCAGCAGAACGCCGCCGGTGCAGACACGATCCTGAGCAGCGTGGCGCTGGCCAATCGCGCCTTGATCGCCTTCGGCCTGTTGTCGGCCGGCCTGGCCGCTGCACTGGCGTGGCTGATTTCGCGCAGCCTGGTGCGCCCCTTGCAACAGGCCACGCAGGTGGCCGAGGCGATCGCGCACGGCAAGCTGGATAATCCGATCGGCCCGCAGCCGCGCGACGAGCCTGGTCAATTGTTGACCAGCATGCGCGGCATGCAGGATCAGCTCAAAGCCGTGGCCGCTGCGCAGCAGGACATGGCGCGCCGGCACGACGCTGGCCAGATCAGCTTCCGCATGGATCAGGCGGCGTTTCCCGGCGAATACGGCAGCATGGTGCGCGACACCAATGCACTGGTCGCATCGCATATCGAAGTAAAGATGAAGCTGGCGCAGATCATGTCGCGCTATGCCATCGGCGACCTGAGTCAGGATATGGACCGCTTGCCCGGCGAGAAGGCCGTGCTCACCGACACCATGGATGCGGTCAAGCGCAATCTCTCGGCAATGAATAGCGAGATCCAGTTGCTTGCGCAGGCCGCCGCCAATGGCGACTTCAGCGTGCGTGGCGATACGCAGCGGTTTCAGCATGATTTTCTGGCGATGGTGGAAAGCCTCAACCAGTTGATGGCGACCGCCGACGGCAATCTGGGTGCGTTGTCCAAGGTGCTGCAGGCCATTGCCGCCGGCGACCTGACCGAGCGCATGCACGGCCAGTTCCATGGCGTGTTTGCGCAGATGCGTGACAACGCCAATGCCACCACCGCGCAGTTGTCCGGCATCGTCGGGCGTATCCAGCTGGCTACCACCTCGATCAACACCGCTGCCGGCGAAATCGCTGCCGGCAACAACGACCTGTCGCAGCGCACCGAACAACAAGCCGCCAATCTGGAAGAAACCGCCGCGTCGATGGAGGAGCTCACCTCCACCGTCAAGCAGAACGCCGAAGGTGCACGCCAAGCCAATCAACTCGCCATCGGTGCCGCCAACGTGGCCTCGCAAGGTGGCGAAGTGGTCAGCAAGGTCGTTGCGACCATGGCCGATATCCAGGCCTCGTCGAAAAAGATTGCCGACATCATCAGCGTCATCGACGGTATCGCGTTCCAGACTAATATCCTGGCCTTGAATGCGGCAGTGGAAGCGGCGCGTGCCGGCGACCAGGGCCGCGGTTTTGCGGTGGTGGCCAGCGAAGTGCGCACCCTGGCGCAACGCTCGGCCGGTGCCGCGAAAGAGATCAAGGACCTGATCGACGACTCGGTGAGCAAGGTCGCCGAAGGTTCGCGGCTGGTGGACCAGGCCGGCACCACCATGACCGAGGTCGTGGCCAGCGTGCAGCGCGTCACCGACATCATGGGCGAGATCTCCGCCGCCTCGCAGGAGCAGTCAGCCGGCATCGAGCAGGTCAACCTCACCGTCACGCAGATGGACCAGGCCACTCAGCAGAACGCCGCGCTGGTGGAAGAAGCCACCGCCGCCGCACGGGCGATGGAAGAGCAAGCCGGCCAGTTGTCCGATGCGGTGGCGATCTTCAAACTCCACCCCGGCCAGACGCAGCCGGCAACGGCGACCCGCTCTGCCCCGCAGCGGCTGGCACCCGTCGCCTCGACGGGTGCGCCCCGCCACCTTGGATCTGCGAAAGCGAAGCCTGCGACCAAACCCGCGGTGGCCTCGCGCCCGGCCCTGGCGACGACCGCCGACAGCCAGGCGAACTGGCGCGAGTTTTAAGCGCACGGCTCTCGCCCACCTCCCACCACAAGATAGATTCGGGTGAGGGTGCGACTCAGCGTCACCGCGCCAATCGTCCCCCATCCGCCTCACCCAAAGCCCCAGAACGCCCCGGCCAACCACCGGGGCGTTCTGCTACCCGGACGCTACAAACCCGCATCATCGGGCGCTTCACCACACCAACGATTCACCCGCCTGCGCTGCCGTTGGTCGAAAGGTGATCAAGCGCAAGCTTCTGCGGCCGATACACACAGCAATGAGGGCGGAAGCGCCCGCGCCATGTCGAAGGATGTCCGCATGCACACCGCCAATTCCATCCGCTCTGCCCGCAACATGCTGGGCGCCGCATTCGCCGTCGCCGTGCTGGCAGCGGGCGTGTCGTTGCCGCCCTCATTTGCTGCACCGGCCGCACCGGTCTCCGTGCTGCTGGACAGCGTGCCGGTGAGCGCACTGCAGTCGCTTGCCATCGATCTGGTGCAATTGCGCGACGACCAACGTGCACAGCTCGCCGCCGCGCACGATGCGGCCCGCGTGCAGGCCTATGACGAGCGCATGGGCAACCTGCGTCAACGCATCGCCCGGCATGCCGGCTATTTCCAGGCCACTGCGCCGCAGGGTGAGCAGGCGCGCCAGTTTGCAGTGGTGCAGCAGCAGCTGGGCCAGTACCTGGCGCAACAGCGTCTGGCCAATCGCGCCCTGCATGCTGGTGACCTGTACCAAGCGCAAGCCTTGTCGCTTGGCCAGCCCGGCGATACCCACCAGATACTCTGGACCGAGCTGCAGAACCTGCAGGCTTCGGTGGCCAAGGTCGGCACGCCGCAGCACCGCTAAGCGCATTCCGGCGTGCGCCGATCGGCCGCAGTACGGCCACCGCCATTCCCTCTACAACACGCTGTACCGCTTCACGTGATCTGCCTTGCAGCGGATCGTGCGCGCCGTGCGGTGCCTGCATGTTTCGGTGTGTAGGCGTCAACAGATGGCGCTGTCGCGACGCAGGCGATGGCGTGTCGGCCAGATGTCGGTGCCTTGCACGCCGTGCCGGAGCAATTGACGTCACGCAATGCTCAACATTTCTATTACCGGGTCGCTATTTGACTTATCCCGGTCACAATCCTCTCGCTGGATACCTGTCATGACGTTCAAGAGCTCGCTCGCAAAGACGTTGGCCAATGTGCCGCTCAAGCGCAAATTCTTCGCCCAAACCGCGCTCGTTGCATTGGGCATCATCATCCTTGCCGTCATCGCGGCACGCATGCAGTACGTCGATCTCACCGATACGCGTCGCGACGGGCTCAAGAGCCAGATCGAAATGGCGATGGCGGTGGTCAACGGCTACGCCGAGCGCGCCGACAAGGGCGAGATGGACGTGGCCACTGCAAAGAGCAGAGCGCTGTCCACCTTGTCCACCATGCGCGCACGCGGTGGCGTGGACTACATCTACGTCACCGACCAGGCGCCGGTGATGCTGATGCATCCCACCCGCCCGGACCTCAATGGCAAGCCCCTGACCGATGTGCTCAGCCCGGACGGCAAGCGTATTTTTCCGGCGTTCGTGACCGCCGCGCAGGCTGGCGGCGGCTATGTCGATTACACCTGGGCCAAGCCCGGGCAGAAGGACCCGGTACAGAAGACCTCGTATGCGGCGCTTTACAAGCCGTGGGGCTGGGTAATCGGCACCGGTGTGTATCTGGACGACACCCAGTCGCAGGCGCTGGCGTTTACCGGCATCGTGACCCTGGCCGGTGGCGTGCTGATGCTGCTCAACCTGCTGGTCGGCTGGATGATCGGCAACTCGATCCTGGAGCCGGTCTCGCGTGCATTGGCGGCGATCAAGGGCGTCGCACGTGGCGACCTGAGCGTGCGCACTGCCGAACATGGCAACGATGAAATCGGCCAGATGCTCAAGGCCACCGACGACATGGTGCACACCCTGGAGCGCTTCTCCGCGCAGACCAAGGTAATGATGCACATGCATGCCGGCGACGACGTCACCCACCGCATGCCGACCGATTTCCCCGGCGTCTATGGCGAGCTGGCCTCCGGCATCAACACCATGCTCTTCGAGCACCTGGATGCCATCGTCGATGCCATCGGCATCCTCAACGAATACGCACAGGGCGACCTGTCGCGCGATGCGGTCCGCCTGCCCGGCACGCGTGCGGTACTGCACGAAGCAGTCGACGCGGCCAAGGCCAGCCTGCTGGCCATCAACACCGAGATCAAGCGCCTGGCGCAGGCAGCGGCCAGCGGCGATTTCAGCCAGCGTGGCGATGCAACGCGCTTCGAGCACGATTCGGCGCGCATGATCAACGACCTCAACGCGATGATGGAAGTCAGCGACCGCAACCTGGGCAAGCTGTCCGAGCTGCTGGCCGCATTGGCCGAAGGCGACCTCACCGCGCGCATGGACGGCGAGTTCCACGGCGTGTTCGCACGTATGCGGGACGATGCCAACACCACGGCCACGCAGCTGGCCGGCATCGTCGGGCGCATCCAGCAGGCGGCCGGTTCGATCACCGGCTCGGCCAGCGAAATCGCCGCCGGCAACAACGATCTGTCGCAGCGCACCGAGCAACAGGCCGCCAATCTGGAAGAAACCGCCGCCTCGATGGAAGAGCTCACCTCGACCGTCAAACAGAATGCTGAAAGCGCGCGTCAGGCCAACCAGTTGGCGATCGGCGCGGCCAGCGTCGCATCGCAGGGCGGCCAGGTGGTGAGCCAGGTGGTGGACACCATGTCCGGCATCCAGACCTCGTCCAAGAAAATCGCCGAGATCATCAGTGTCATCGACGGCATCGCGTTCCAGACCAACATCCTGGCATTGAACGCGGCGGTGGAAGCGGCGCGTGCCGGCGAGCAAGGCCGCGGCTTCGCGGTGGTCGCCTCCGAGGTGCGCACGCTCGCACAGCGCTCGGCCGGTGCGGCGAAAGAGATCAAGCATCTGATCGACGACTCGGTCGGCAAGGTGGCGCAGGGGTCGGCACTGGTGGATCAGGCCGGCAAGACCATGGCCGATATCGTGTCCTCGGTGCAGCGCGTGACCGACATCATGAGCGAGATCTCCGCCGCCTCGCAGGAACAGTCGGCCGGCATCGAACAGGTCAATCTCACCATCACCCAGATGGACGAGAGCACCCAGCAGAACGCCGCACTGGTGGAAGAAGCCACCGCTGCCGCCAACGCGATGCAGCAGCAGGCACAGCAGCTGGACGATGCGGTGTCGACGTTCCGGGTGGTTGCTGTATCCGCTACTCAGCATGGCAATGCAGGCGTGCGCGCACCCAAGCGCGTGGCGTTGGCGGCTTACTGATAGCGGCCGGCAACACGTCGCACGTGGCTGTCAGACCGGTAGGGCGCGGAGGAAAGTGGTGTCGGGGGGTACATGCCGATTCCGAACATCGTCCGCGCCCGCCTGACCGCCGCGCTCCTGATGGTCTTGATCGCGCTACCTGCTAATTCGCGTCAGCGGGTTCCTCCCCTCCCTTTGCAGCCACGCCCATGACCTCGCTTTCCACGCACTCACGTTTCGGCGGCCGCCTTGCGTACCGCCTGATGTTCGGCACCGCGGTCATCGCCTCGCTGTGCTTCGGCCTGACCGCTGCCATCACCTATTGGCAAAGCAGTCGTGCACTGAGTGCGTCTGCCCAGGCCACGATGCAGAATGCCGCGCGCTATCAGGCCGAGCAGATCGGCAGCGAACTGGGTCAGGCACTGACCACCGGCCAATCGCTGGCCACCAGCTTGCTGGTGCAACGCGCCAATGGCGGCATCAGCCGCGATACGGCGGCTGCGGTAATACACGACCAGCTGCAGGATCACCCGGAGTGGGTGGGCATGGGCACGCTGTGGGAAGCGCAGGCCTTCGATGGCAAGGACAGCGACTTTGCCAACGCCAAGGGCCACGACGCCACCGGCCGGTTCATGACGTACTGGGGCCGCGATGGCCAGACGCTGGTGCGTGAGCCGCTCACCGATTACGAAACCCCGGGCCTTGGCGACTGGAATCTCAAGCCGCGTGCCCTGCTACGACAAACCGTTGCCGAACCCTACGACTACAAGATTGGCGGCAAGACGGTGCTGATGACCACCTTGTCCACGCCGATCCTGCAGGACGGCAAGTATCTGGGTGCGGTGACCGTGGACGTGGCACTGGCTGCGTTGCAGCAGCGCCTGGGTGCATTGCGCCCGATGGACAATGGATATGTCGAACTGCTGTCGCCCGCCGGCGTGGTGTTGTCATCGCGCGATACCGCGCGCATCGGCAAGCCGCTCACCGACGCGCGCCACCGCGCCATGCTCGATGCGATCAAGGACGGCAAGGATTCGGTGGATTTCACTCCCGATGCCGACGGCACGGTGAGTGCGTATGTGCCGCTGCAGATCGGCAAGGCACAGGAGCGTTTTGCGCTGGGCGTGGTGGTGCCGTATGCGGCCATCATGCAACAGGCGCATCACCTGCTGTGGACGATCCTGCTGGTGGGCCTGGGCTCGGCGGTGGTGCTCAGCGGTGCGTTGTTCCTGCTGCTGCGTCGCCAGGTGGTGCGCCCGTTGGAATCGGCAGTGGGCGTGGCCGATGCGATCGCATCGGGCAAACTCGACAACCATATCGTCATTCAACGCAGGGACGAAGTGGGCCGGTTGATGGGCGCCATGCAGCGCATGCAGGACGACCTGCGTGCGCGGATCGAACGCGACACCGCCATCGCCAACGAAAACCTGCGCATCCGCACCGCGCTGGAACACTCCGAGATGGAAGTGTTGCTGGCCGACGAACAACACAACGCAGTGTTCATTACCGAGGCGCTGCACACCTCGTTCAAGCACGGCGAGCCGGCTTTCCATGCCAAGGGCCAGACCGGCTTCAGCGCCGACGCGGTGGTCGGCAAGCCGCTGGACTACGTGTTCGGTACCGACAGCGAGGGCAAGGCGCGTGCGCAGCAGCTGCAGCAATTGCAGTCCACCACGTCGGAGCGCTACAGCTTCGGCCCTGTGACGCTGGATCTGACCATGACCCCGCTGTACGCGGCCGATGGTCATCGCAGCGGCAGCATGCTGTTGTGGCGCAATGTCAGCACCGAAGTCAGCACGCAGAAGGAAGTGGCGGCGCTGGTGCAATCGGCGTTGATGGGCGATTTCGGCCAGCGTCTGGCGCTGGACGACAAGCACGGGTTCTATCTGGAATTCGGCCGCCAGCTCAACGGCTTGCTGGAAACCACCTCGCAAGGCCTGGAGCGTATTTCCAGCCTGCTCAGCGCGCTGGCCGAGGGCGACCTCACCGTGCGCATGGATGGGCAGTTTGCCGGCGTATTCGCACGCATGCGCGATGACGCCAACGCCACCGTGGCGCAGCTCACCGGCATTGTCTCCGGCATCCAGACCTCGGCCACGCAGATCAATGCGGCTGCCAGCGAGATCGCCGCCGGCAATAACGATCTGTCGCAGCGCACCGAACAGCAGGCGGCCAATCTGGAAGAAACCGCCGCCTCGATGGAGGAGCTCACCTCCACCGTCAAGCAGAATGCCGAACACGCGCGCCAGGCCAACCAGCTGGCGATCGGCGCCGCCGATGTCGCTTCGCATGGCGGCGCGGTGGTGGCGCAGGTGGTCACCACCATGTCCGGTATCGAAACCTCGTCCAAGAAGATTGCCGAGATCATCAGTGTCATCGATGGCATCGCCTTCCAGACCAATATCCTGGCGTTGAACGCGGCAGTGGAAGCGGCGCGTGCCGGTGAGCAAGGCCGCGGGTTTGCCGTGGTGGCCTCGGAAGTGCGCACGTTGGCACAGCGCTCTGCCGGCGCCGCCAAGGAAATCAAACACCTGATCGACGACTCGGTGAGCAAGGTGGCGCAAGGCTCCTCGCTGGTGCATCAGGCTGGCACCACCATGAGCGAAATCGTGGCCAGCGTGCAGCGCGTCACCGACATCATGGGCGAGATCTCGGCGGCATCGCAGGAACAATCCAGCGGCATCGAGCAGGTCAATCTCACCGTGACGCAGATGGACGAAGCCACCCAGCAGAACGCCGCGCTGGTGGAAGAAGCCACCGCCGCCGCGCGTGCGATGGAAGAACAGGCCGGGCAGCTCACCGAAGCGGTCGCCGTGTTCAAACTCAGCCAGGTGGCCGCACCCGCAAGCGCTGCGTTTGCCGCCAAGCCGGTTATCCGCGCCCTGCCCTCGTCCAAGCGCGCATCCACCGGCAGCACGCGCATGGCCGCACCTGCGCGCCAGTCGGGCAAGCCATCGGCCAACCCGGCCGGCAACGATAGCCAGTGGCAGGATTTCTAAAAGCAGCTCACAAAAACACCGTGCTCACCGCCAGGTGGGCGCGGCCGGTGTTCGGTGCGGCATGCACCACGCGTACATTCCAGTTCTGAGCGCCCCGCCCACAACCACCTGACGACTGCTCGCTACGTTTTGCGAGCCGCTCTAAGCACGCGTGATCCAGCGACGGCGTCTGTGCAAGACGCCGTCTTGCGCACACTCGGCACTGCGCGTCGCAACGAGCCTGCGCAGTGCCGGCACGCACGTGGCACCCAACAATTGCCCGCTACGTCGTTCAAACGCATCACTCGTGCTGCATGGCGTTGCCGCAACGCCAGCACCCATCTGCGTGATAGCCGCACCAAGCAGACGCAAGCGCTGCTAGCCGCCCGGCACTGCACACGCACCCTGCCCCGCCTGGCTCCACCCATCGGTAATGCTTAAAGATTTATCTGACGTTGCCGTTAGCCTGGGTGACAACGGCTGCCTGTGCCCCACCGCAACAGCCGCTCACACACCGCATGTGCGCTGGTGCAGACAACACGCGCAGACGCATGCGTCCGAGGCTTGATCGTTGCAGGGGTCACCATGAAGTCATCTATTCTCGCCAGCTGTCTTGCGCTGTTGTGTGTCGTTGGCCATGCCCGCGCCGAAGACCCCATCGCGACCGATCGACCCGATTTCGTCGAGTCCAGCCTCACCGTCGGCAACCATCGGCTGCAGGTGGAAACCAGCGCTGCGTGGGAGCGCGATGCCTCCGTCGATGGCTATTCCACACCGACGCTATTCCGCTACGGGCTCGGCCAGACCTGGGAATTGCGACTGGAAACCGATGGCTGGCAGCATATCGACCTGCCGGGCGAATCCAACATCAGCGGTATGTCCGACGTCTCGCTCGGCATCAAACATCATCTGGCCAGCTCCGACGATGGCAAGACCTCGCTGGCCTGGTTGCTGCATGTGGATCTGCCTAGCGGCGCACAGGCCCTGCGTGGTCACGGTGCGCGTCCGTCGTTCCGGCTGGTGGCCGAATGGGATCTCAGCGACAGCATCTCTGCCGGCGTGATGCCCGGCGTGATCTGGGACGACGACGGCGACGGCCATCGCTACACCGCAGGCATCTTGGGTGCGGTACTGGGCAAAGCCTGGAACGATCGCGTGCGCTCCTTCGTCGAAGTTGCATTGCCGCAGATCGCCAAGAGCGACGATGGCGGCAGCGTGGCACTGCTCGATGTCGGCTCGGCCTGGCTGTTGAACAACGATGTGCAACTGGACGCGGTGTACAGCCGCGGCCTCAACGACCGCTCACCCGACCACGCCCTCGGCGTCGGTCTGTCTTTCCGCTTCTGACACGGACCGCGCAATGAAGATCATGCATATGTTGGGCGCTCTGGTGCTGGTGGCCGCGTTGGCGCTGCTCGCCCTGGGCGGTGTGGGCTACAACGGTCAGCGCGGGCTGCTGGAAGCCATCGCCGCGCAGGTGATCTCTTCCGATGCGCTGCGTAACCACATGCAGGCCGACATGATGCACGACGCTTTGCGCGGCGACGTCACCGCCGGGCTGCTCGCCGCATCGCACAAGGACGATGCCGGCATTGCCGCCGCGCGTGTATCGCTGGGCGAACATGCCGGCGAATTTCGCGATGCAGTGCAAGCCAACCGCAAGCTGCCGCTGGACCCCGCACTGCGTAGCGAGCTGGAAGCGGTGGCACCCGCCCTGCAGGCTTACATCGCCTCCGCCGAACAGGTCACGACGCTGGCCGAAACCCATGCCGACAGCACTGCGGCGTACCGCGATTTCACCGACAAGTTCGGCCAGCTCGAAACCCGCATGGGCGCGATCAGCGAGCGCATCCTGGCCTTGAACGAGGCCAACCGCAGCCAGGCCGAGCAGTACAGCCAGCGCGTGATGTGGCAGCAAGGCGGCGCCGTCGTGCTTGCATTCGTATGCCTGGCGCTGGCCGCCGGCTGGATTCTGCGCTCGGTGTTCGGCCTGCTGGGCGGC
Organism: Xanthomonas sp. AC360; assembly: GCF_979258225.1. Lineage (NCBI taxonomy): Bacteria > Pseudomonadati > Pseudomonadota > Gammaproteobacteria > Lysobacterales > Lysobacteraceae > Xanthomonas > Xanthomonas sp. AC360. The sequence continues at coordinate 3,762,480 of NZ_OZ409846.1, read as the reverse complement.
GAGCCGCAGTTGGCCATGGCCGCCGCGCAACACATTGCCGAGGGCCGCCTGGACCAGCCGATTCCGGTTGCGGCAAAACATGCGCGCAGCCTGATGGCGGCTCTGTCGCGCATGCAGCGCGACCTGCGCGAACGCCTGGAGCGCGAGCGCAGCATCGCCGCAGAAAACCTGCGCATTCGCACTGCGCTGGATAACGCGTCCACCGGCATGTACATCGCCGACCCGGACCTGACCATCATCTACACCAACACCGCGCTGCAGTCCTTGCTGCACACCTATGCAGACGATATCCAGGCCTGCGCGCCGGCGTTCAATCGCACCGCCAACCTGGTCGGGCAACCGGTCTCGCTGCTGGAAGTGGGCAATGCGCAGGATGCGGAAATCTACCAACGTCTCGACCGCCAGGGCGCAGCGCAACGCGAAGTGCAGTACCGCGCCACCTGCATCACGCAGAATGTCTCGGCGATCCGCGACGAGCGTGGCGCGCATCTGGGCTTTGTCTGCGAATGGCGCGACCGCACCGCCGAAGCGCGGGCAGAAGTGGACGTGGCCGATGTGGTGCGCAGCGCTGCGGCGGGCGATCTGTCCAAGCGCATCGACAGCACTGGAAAACAAGGCTTTTTCCTGCAGCTGGCGCAACAACTCAATGCCTTGCTCGACGCCAACGCAGTGAGCATCAGTGAGGTATCGCGTCTACTGAGCGCCCTGGCCGAGGGCGACCTGAGCACACGCATGCACGGCGATTTCCACGGCGTGTTCGCCACCATGCGCGACGATGCCAACACCACTGCCGAAGCGCTGGCGCAGGTGATCGGACGCATCCAGCAGGCCGCCGGCAGCATCCATACCGCCTCCAGCGAGATCGCCGCCGGCAATAGCGATCTGTCGCAGCGCACCGAACAACAGGCGGCCAATCTGGAAGAAACCGCCGCCTCGATGGAAGAGCTCACCTCCACCGTCAAACAAAATGCCGAAAGCGCGCGCCAGGCCAATCAACTCGCCATCGGTGCGGGCGGCGTCGCTTCGCAGGGCGGCGCGGTGGTGGCGCAGGTGGTCACCACCATGTCGGGCATCGAAGTGTCGTCGAAGAAGATCGCCGAGATCATCTCGGTCATCGATGGCATCGCCTTCCAGACCAATATTTTGGCGTTGAATGCGGCGGTGGAAGCGGCGCGTGCCGGCGAGCAGGGCCGTGGCTTTGCGGTTGTTGCCTCGGAAGTGCGCACATTGGCGCAGCGTTCGGCCGGTGCGGCGAAAGAGATCAAGCACCTCATCGACGATTCGGTCAGCAAGGTGGCCGAGGGCTCGCAGCTGGTTCACCAGGCCGGCACCACCATGGCCGACATCGTCGCCAGCGTGCAGCGCGTCACCGACATCATGGGTGAGATTGCCGCGGCCTCGCAGGAACAATCGTCCGGCATCGAGCAGGTCAATCGCACCATCACCCAGATGGACGAGGCCACCCAGCAGAACGCCGCGCTGGTGGAAGAAGCCACCGCGGCCGCACGCACGATGGAAGATCAGGCCGGACAGCTGGCGCAGGCGGTCGCGCGTTTCACGCTTGCCGATGCGCCCAACGTCGCCGCGTTGGCACGCCCGGCCAAGCCGACGTCCATCGCGCCGAAACCGGCAACACCCGTGCGCTGCGCATCGGTGAGCGCGCCCACGGTCGCGCTCGGTAACGACAGCCAATGGCAGGACTTTTAAGCCGTGTCTGCAACGTTGCAACGACGGTATCGGATGCTGTCGTTGTGCGAACGATATTGGACGATCGGCATTTTTTCCCGGTGAATTCGCGCATATATCCCAGACCTGGAACGGTCTGGGTCATCGTTCAGAGATAAAGAATCATCGCTCCGGGCCGCTAGCGTGCAAGACAGCAGCGCAATGCTACGCCCCGGAGTTACATGATGAACAAGTTCAACGATTGGCCTATTCGCCGCAAGCTGATGTTTGCGTTCTGCCTCAGTGCCGTGCTCACCGCCCTGCTCGGTGGCTTGGGCTTTTCGCGCATGAAGCAGATGCAGCAACAGACCGCACTCATCAATGAGGATGTGGTGCCGGTGCTGAGCAAGTTGTCGGAGCTGCGTGGTTTCGCCGGCGAATTCCGCGTCTATGAAGTGGGCCAGTTCGTCAATCTGGACGACCCGGAACGCTATGCGTATTTCTTCAAGCGCATGGACGAAATCCAGGCCAAGTATGCGGAAACGCAAAAGATGCTGGACGCCAAGATCGGGCCGGATTCTGCACTAAAAGCCGAATACGCCAAGTTGGCCGATGCCAGCACGCGCTACTTCGCCGCCAACGTGAAGCTGCGGACGTTGTACGCAGACCCCGACCGCGCTGCGGCGATGGAATTTTCGCGCAAGCAGTCCGGTGAGATCCGCAAGGAACTGTTCGCCTCGGTCGACAAGATGTATGCGCAGCAGTCCAAGGCGCTGAGCGACATGGTCGCGGCCAGCGCCACCTCGTTCAAGTTCACCAGCGCGGTGCTGCTGCTGGGCACCTTGTTGATGGCCGCGCTGTCGATCACCTTCGGCTGGTTGATCGCACGCAGCATCACCAACCCGTTGTCCAAGGCACTGGGCGCCATCCAGGCGGTGTCGCGCGGCGATCTGAGCGTGCAGGTCAGCAAGACCAGCAACGACGAAATCGGCCAGATGCTCGAGGCCACCGGCCGCATGACCCAGATGCTGCGCCGCTTCTCCGACGAGACCGCACGCATGTCGCACCTGCATGCGGCCGAAGACATCACCCACCGCATGCCGGAAGATTTCCCCGGCGTCTACGGCACCCTGGCCGGCGGCATCAACACGATGATTTTCGAACATCTGGACGCCATCACCGACTCGGTACGCATCCTCAACCAGTACGCGCAGGGCGACCTGACCCAGGACGCACGCCGGTTGCCGGCAAGCCGCGCGATCCTGCACGAAGCGATGGATGCGGCCAAGGCCAGCCTGTTGTCGATCAACACCGAGATCAAGCAGTTGGCGCAGGCGGCAGCGGCGGGCGACTTCAGCGCCCGCGGCGATGCAGCCCGCTTCAAGTACGACTTTGCGGTGATGGTGGCGGACTTGAACTCGATGATGGAAGTCAGCGATCGCAACCTGGGCAAGCTGTCGCAGCTGCTCGGCGCGGTGGCCGATGGCGACCTGACCGCACGCATGGACGGCGAATTCCACGGCGTGTTCGCGCGCCTGCGTGACGATGCCAATGCCACCACACAACGCTTGACCGATATCGTCGGCCGCATCAAGCACTCCACCCTGACCATCAATACCGCCGCCAGCGAGATTGCTGCAGGCAATCAGGACCTGTCGCAGCGTACCGAGCAGCAAGCAGCCAATCTCGAAGAAACCGCTGCCTCGATGGAAGAACTCACCTCGACCGTCAAGCAGAATGCCGAACACGCGCGCCAGGCCAACCAGCTGGCGATCGGCGCGGCTGGCGTGGCCTCGCATGGCGGCAGCGTGGTCGGCCAGGTGGTCACTACCATGTCCGGCATTGAGACCTCGTCCAAGAAGATCGCCGAGATCATCAGCGTCATCGATGGCATCGCCTTCCAGACCAATATCCTGGCGTTGAACGCAGCGGTGGAAGCCGCACGTGCCGGCGAACAGGGCCGCGGGTTTGCCGTAGTCGCCTCGGAAGTACGCACGCTGGCACAGCGTTCGGCCGGCGCTGCCAAGGAAATCAAGAGCCTGATCGACGACTCGGTCAGCAAGGTGGCCGAAGGCTCGGCACTGGTGCATCAGGCTGGCACCACCATGAGCGAAATCGTCTCCTCGGTGCAGCGCGTGACCGACATCATGAGCGAGATCTCCGCCGCCTCGCAGGAACAGTCGGCCGGCATCGAGCAGGTCAACCAGACCGTCACCCACATGGACGAAGCCACTCAGCAGAACGCCGCGTTGGTGGAAGAAGCCACCGCTGCCGCACGCTCGATGGAAGATCAGGCGCAGCAGCTCACCGAAGCGGTGGCGCTGTTCCGTCTGTCGGCCGAACTGGAATCCCAGACCCGCGCCACGCCCGTGCTGCGCCCGCAGGCCGCTGCGCGCGTGCCCGCCAAGGCCAGCGCTCCGGCCAAGGCCGTACGCAAGCCCGCCACGCGCCCGGCCGCGGCCGTTGCCGCATCCAACGAGTCTGACTGGGCCGAGTTCTGAGCCAGTGGCGGCAACGCTGACAACGTTGCCCGCCCAGTCCGTCATGCAGCCGCGCCCCCTCAGTGGGCGCGGCTTTTTTTATGCCAGGCACTTCGGAGCCGGATCAAAACGTCTCGCCACGCAGTGTCCTGACGATACGTCGTAAAGAACACTCAATGATCGACAAGACAACTGCGCGTCATCCGCAAGACATTGCAATTTTCCAGCTACATCAAGCACTCCAGCAGGGCTCGCTTGATCATGACAGCCATCGGAGCTCGTCTGGATCCGTCTAGGCGACTTTGGCGAGACACTTACTGTCCCGTCAGTTCACATTCGTGACCGTGGTTTGCTTCTTTTCTTTAAAGAGGTATTCAGTTTCAACGTTCCCGCGCCGCTACTGCGTTAGCAAGGTCATGGCAACTGCCACGGCCCACTCGCGACGTAGCACCTTCGCTCACATTCACGGGAATCGGTATGAACGCACTTCTGCAACGCTACAACGTCGGCCCTCGCCTGGCGGCCGCATTCGCGGTGCTGATCGTGCTGTCCGGCATCATCGCCTTCATCGGCTATCGCGGCTTGAGTTCGGCGCATGCGTTGGTAGACGACATCGTGCACCAGAAGATGATCAAGATCCGATTATCGAACGATATGTTGAACGCCAATTACGTCATCTCGATGCAGATGCGCAACCTGGTATTGCCTAACAGCGCCGAGCAGAGCAAGCGCTATGCAGAGACCATCCTGCTCAACCGGGAGACCTACACAAAGGCCCGCGAGAAGCTGCGCGCAATGCAGTCTTCGCCGCAGGAGCGCGCCCTTGGCAATGAAATCGATGCACGGCGTGCCGTTGCACGGCCAGCTGTCGATGAGGTGATGCAGCTGATCAAGGCCAATCAGGTGCAGCAGGCGCAGGCATTACTGCTGAGCAAGGCTTCACCACGCGTGCAAGCATGGCAGGACAAGATTACCGAGAACATCGCGCTGCAGGACAAACTTGCCACCGAGGCCTCGGCGGTCGCGCTGAAATCGATGGACGATTCGCGCAAGATGCTGATCGGCGGCTCTCTGCTCGTCGTGCTGCTCAGCGGCGCGTTGGGCCTGCTGATTACCCGTAGCCTGACCCAGCCGCTCAGCCGCGCCACTCGCACCGCCGAATCGATTGCCAGCGGCAAGCTGGATAACGATGTCGATACCCAGGCCAATGACGAAAGCGGCCGCCTGCTCAAGGCAATGAGCAAAATGCAACAGCAGCTGCGCAACCTGATCGCCGCGCAGACCGACATGGCCAAGCGCCACGACGATGGCCAGATCAGCTTTCGCATCGATGCGTCCGCCTTCCCGGGCGACTACGGCCGCATGGCCAACGACACCAATCTGCTGGTGGCCTCGCACGTGGCCGTGCAGACCGATCTGGCCCGCATCATGGGGCGCTATGCCATCGGCGACCTCAGCGACGACATGAGTAAGCTGCCCGGCGAAAAGGCCGTGTTCACCGACACCATGGCGCAGGTCAAGGCCAACCTCGGCGCGATGAACGCCGAGATCAAGCAACTCGCTCAAGCGGCCGCCAATGGCGACTTCAGTGCACGTGGCGACGCCGAGCGTTTTCAGTACGATTTCCGGGTGATGGTGGAAAGCCTCAACACCTTGATGTCCACCGCCGATGGCAACCTGCAATCGCTATCCGGCCTGCTGCAGTCGATTGCCGCCGGCGACCTCACCGCACGCATGAGTGGCGAGTTCCGCGGCGTGTTCGCGCAGATGCGCGACGACGCCAATGCCACCGCCACCCAGTTGGCCGAGATCGTCGGCAGCATCAAGACCTCGGCGATCTCGATCAAGGGCGCCGCCAGCGAAATCGCCGCCGGCAACCAGGACCTGTCGCAGCGCACCGAGCAGCAAGCGGCCAACCTGGAAGAAACCGCCGCCTCGATGGAAGAGCTCACCTCCACCGTCAAGCAGAACGCCGAAGGCGCACGCCAGGCCAACCAGCTCGCCATCGGCGCCGCCAGCGTGGCGGTGCAAGGTGGCGAAGTGGTCGGCAAGGTGGTCGACACCATGTCCGGTATCGAAGCCTCGTCCAAGAAGATCGCCGACATCATCAGCGTCATCGACGGCATCGCCTTCCAGACCAATATCCTGGCCTTGAATGCAGCGGTGGAAGCGGCACGTGCCGGTGAGCAAGGCCGCGGGTTTGCGGTGGTGGCCTCGGAAGTGCGCACGCTGGCCCAGCGTTCCTCGGGTGCGGCCAAGGAGATCAAGGACCTCATCGACGACTCCGTGCAGCGCGTCGCCGAAGGCTCCGCGCTGGTGCACACCGCCGGCAAAACCATGAGCGAAGTCGTTGCCAGCGTGCAGCGCGTCACCGACATCATGGGCGAGATCTCCGCCGCCTCGCAGGAGCAGTCGGCCGGCATCGAACAGGTCAACCAGACCATCACCCAGATGGACGAAACCACCCAGCAGAACGCAGCGCTGGTGGAAGAAGCCACCGCCGCCGCACGTGCGCTGGAAGAACAGGCAGTCGGCCTGACCGAAGCGGTTGCCGTGTTCAAGACCGATGCGACCTACGCGGCCCCGGCCGTGCATGCCGCGCCCGCGCGGCCGGTGGTGAGTTCGGCGGTCAAGGCGAAGGTGGCTGCAGCCGGGCGGACTCCCGCCTCCAAGCCCCGCGCGGTGGTCACCGCCTCCAGCAACGACACCAGCTGGCAGGAGTTCTGAGCCAACGGCGGCAGCGCTGGCAGCGTTGCCGCCCAGTCCGTCATGCAGCCGCGCCCCTCAAGGCGCGGCTTTTTTATGCCTGGCACTTGGCTTTCGGATCAAAACACATGACGACACAGTGCCTGCCGATTCCTCGCAAAGCACACTCAGTGATCGACAAGACAACTGCGCGTCATCCGCAGGACATCGCAATTTTTCAGCGGTATCAAGCGTCCCGGCAGGGCTTGCTTGGTGATGAGTGGCATCGCGACTTACCTGGATCGGTATCGGCACCTTGGCAAGACACGTCCTGTCCTGTCAGCTCACATTCGTGACCGTAGTTATGCTTTTTTTGCATAGAGGTATTCAGCTCCGACGTTCCCGCGCCGCTACTGCGTTAGCAAGGTCATGGCAACTACCACGGCCCACTCGCGACATAGCACCTTCGCTCACTTTCCTGGGAATCGGTATGAACGCACTTCTGCAACGCTACAACGTCGGCCCTCGCCTGGCGGCCGCATTCGCGGTGCTGATCGTGTTGTCCGGCATCATCGCCTTCGTCGGCTATCGCGGCCTGAGTTCGGCGCGTGCATTGGTAGACGATATCGTGCACCAGAACATGGTCAAGATCCGTCTCTCCAACGACATGATGAATGCCAACTTCGTCATTGGCACACAAGTGCGCAACCTGGCGCTTCCTTATGCCGACGAACGGAATAACGAGTTCGTCGCCGCAATCAAGTCGGCGCGCGCCGACTACAACAAGGCCCGCGACGCCCTGTATGCCATGCCCGCGTCACCGCAGGGCCAGACAATGCGTGAGCAGATCGACAGTCTCCGCATGGCGGCAAAGGCCCTGAATGAGCAGGTCATGCAATTGTCGATTGCCGGAAAGGATAGCGATGCCATACCGCTGCTGTTCAACAAGGCGAGTCCAGCCACGCAGCAATGGCAGGACAAGATTGCCGAAAACATCGCCCTGCAGGACAAGCTGGCCGCCGATGCATCGGCGGTCGCGCTGAAATCGATGGACGATTCGCGCAAGCTGTTGATCGGCGGCTCTCTGCTGGTCGTGCTGCTCAGCGGCGCGTTGGGCCTGCTGATCACCCGTAGCCTGACCCAGCCGCTCAGCCGCGCCACTCGCGCCGCCGAATCGATTGCCGGCGGCAAGCTCGATAACGACGTCGATACCCGGGCCAATGACGAAAGCGCTCGCCTGCTCAAGGCAATGAGCAAAATGCAACAGCAGTTGCGCAGCCTGATTGCCGCACAAACCGAGATGGCCAAGCGCCACGACGATGGCCAGATCAGCTTTCGCATCGATGCGTCCGCCTTCCCGGGCGACTACGGCCGCATGGCCAACGACACCAATCTGCTGGTGGCCTCGCACGTGGCCGTGCAGACCGATCTGGCCCGCATCATGGGGCGCTATGCCATCGGCGACCTCAGCGACGACATGAGTAAGCTGCCCGGCGAAAAGGCCGTGTTCACCGACACCATGGCGCAGGTCAAGGCCAACCTCGGCGCGATGAACGCCGAGATCAAGCAACTCGCTCAAGCGGCCGCCAATGGCGACTTCAGTGCACGTGGCGACGCCGAGCGTTTTCAGTACGATTTCCGGGTGATGGTGGAAAGCCTCAACACCTTGATGTCCACCGCCGATGGCAACCTGCAATCGCTGTCCGGCCTGCTGCAGTCGATTGCCGCCGGGGACCTCACCGCACGCATGAGTGGCGAGTTCCGCGGCGTGTTCGCGCAGATGCGCGACGACGCCAATGCCACCGCCACACAATTGGCCGAGATCGTCGGCAGCATCAAGACCTCGGCCATCTCGATCAAGGGCGCCGCCAGCGAAATCGCCGCCGGCAACCAGGATCTGTCGCAGCGCACCGAGCAGCAAGCGGCCAACCTGGAAGAAACCGCCGCCTCGATGGAAGAACTCACCTCCACCGTCAAGCAGAACGCCGAGGGTGCGCGCCAGGCCAACCAGCTCGCCATCGGCGCCGCCAGCGTGGCGGTGCAAGGCGGCGAAGTAGTCGGCAAGGTGGTTGACACCATGTCCGGTATCGAAGCCTCGTCCAAGAAGATCGCCGACATCATCAGCGTCATCGACGGCATCGCCTTCCAGACCAATATCCTGGCATTGAATGCAGCAGTGGAAGCGGCACGTGCCGGTGAGCAGGGCCGCGGATTTGCGGTGGTGGCCTCGGAAGTGCGCACGCTGGCCCAGCGTTCCTCGGGTGCGGCCAAGGAGATCAAGGACCTCATCGACGACTCCGTGCAGCGCGTCGCCGAAGGCTCCGCGCTGGTGCACACCGCCGGCAAGACCATGAGCGAAGTCGTTGCCAGCGTGCAGCGCGTCACCGACATCATGGGCGAGATCTCCGCCGCCTCGCAGGAGCAGTCGGCCGGCATCGAACAGGTCAACCAGACCATCACCCAGATGGACGAAACCACCCAGCAGAACGCAGCGCTGGTGGAAGAAGCCACCGCCGCCGCACGTGCGCTGGAAGAACAGGCAGTCGGCCTGACCGAAGCGGTTGCCGTGTTCAAGACCGATGCGACCTACGCGGCCCCGGCCGTGCGTGCCGCGCCCTCGCGGCCGGTGGTGAGTTCGGCGGTCAAGGCGAAGGTGGCTGCCGCCGGGCGGACTCCCGCCTCCAAGCCACGCGCGGTCGTCACCGCCTCCAGCAACGACACCAGCTGGCAGGAGTTCTAAGCAAGCGGACTGAACTGCCTGAACGGATCCGGTCGGCAGCGATGCCGGCCGGCTCAAGGCATAACAGGTATTGGCCGATAGCCTGCGTACGCCCATGAGACGCACCGATGACCACTGCTTCCGCGCTGTTGCCGCAGACCGCTTCACCCGCCCCGCGTCGCTGGACCAGCCGCTGGGACGACTTGGCCATTGCCAAAAAACTCGGTGCGATCGGTGTGCTGGCATTGGTCGGCCTGGTGATCCCGGTGCTGCTCTATAGCGGCAAGCTCAATGAGAGCGTCACCATCAGCAACAACGAATTGCGCAGCTACGCCCCGCTTGGGCAGATGCTGGGCCTGATCACCGATCTGCACGCGGCACACGTCGATAGCGGCAGCGCCGCCGACGCCGCAGCACAACGCGCCGAACGCGATCTGCAGCAACTGCTCGCCTCCACTGCAGCCATGCCCGGCTTCGAACGCAGCCAGACACAACTGCTCGCCCTGCAGCAGCGCCATGTCGCTACCACTGCGGCCAGCGGCTATAGCGGCGTGAGCGAACAAGCCTTCGCTGCGCTGGATGCACTGCGCGACGACAGCCAACTGGTCTACACCCCGTATATCGAAAGCTACCACCTCGTGGTGGCGACCTTGATCTATAGCCCCGACGCCACCGAATCGCTGACCCGTCTGGATGCGGCCAACGATCCGTCGCAGGCAGGTGGCGAGCGCGCCATGCTGCGCGAACAGCTCAATCAGCTGCAGCGCAACCACGTGCGTTTCCGGCATGAGCTGGACAAGGCAATGGGCCTGCTGGAACAGCCCGACCCTGCCCTGGCCGATGCCGCCAACACCGAAGCCACGCGTGCCAACGCCGCACTGCAAGCTCTTGGCGCGGCGCTGGAAGGCAGCGATACGCAGGCCGATACGCAGTGGAATGCCGCACTCGATACGCTTGGCCAAGCCATGCAGGACCTCAGCAGCACCTCGCTGCAGGCCTTGCAGCGACAATCCGAACGCCACCTGGTGGATGCGCGCAACGCGATGTGGCAGGCCGTCGCCGGCCTGTCGCTGCTCGCGCTGCTGATCGCTGCGTTGGGCTGGTACACCTTGTCCAACCTCACCCGCAACGTGCGCCGCGCCGCGACGGTGGCTGCCAACATCGCGCAAGGCGAGCTGGACGAACGCATCGTGCCGCCCAGCCGCGATGAAACCGGCCAGCTGCTCGACAATATGCGCCGGATGCAGGAGCAGGTGCAGCACGTGCTGGCCGCACAGAGCGAGATGGCGCAGCGCCACGATGCCGGCCAGATCAGTTACCGCATGGACGCAGACAGCTTCCCCGGCGCTTACGCCACCATGGTGCGCGATACCAACGCGCTGGTTGGCTCGCATATCGCGGTAAAGATGCAGCTGGCGCAGATCATGTCGCGCTACGCCATCGGCGACTTGAGCCAGGACATGCAACGCCTGCCCGGCGAAAAGGCCGTGCTCACCGACACCATGGACACGGTCAAGGCCAACCTGTCGGCGATGAATAACGAGATCAAGCTGCTGGCGCAGGCCGCAGCCAGCGGCGACTTCAGCGTGCGCGGCGATGCGCAGCGCTTCCAGTACGACTTCCGCGCGATGGTGGACAGCCTCAATCAGCTGATGGCCACCGCCGACGCCAACCTGCAATCGCTGTCCAAGGTGCTGCAGGCGATCGCCGCTGGCGATCTCACCGCGCGCATGCATGGCGATTTCCACGGTGTGTTCGCACGCATGCGCGACGATGCCAATGCCACGGTAACGCAGCTGGCCGATATCGTCGGGCGCATCCAGCGCTCTACCGATGCCATCAACGATGCGGCCAGCGAGATTGCGTCCGGCAATCAGGACCTGTCGCAACGTACCGAGCAGCAGGCCGCCAACCTGGAAGAAACCGCTGCCTCGATGGAAGAACTCACCTCCACCGTGCGCACCAACGCCGAACATGCCAAGCGCGCCAGTCAGCTGGTGGTCGGCGCTGCCGCGGTTGCCTCGCAAGGCGGCGACGTGGTCGGCCAGGTGGTCGGCACCATGGCCGGCATCCAGGCTGCCTCCAGAAAAATCGCCGACATCATCGGCGTGATCGACGGCATCGCGTTCCAGACCAATATCCTGGCCTTGAACGCTGCGGTGGAAGCCGCGCGTGCCGGCGAACAGGGCCGCGGCTTTGCCGTGGTGGCCTCGGAAGTGCGCAGCCTCGCCCAGCGGTCTGCCGGTGCGGCAAAAGAGATCAAACACTTGATCGACGATTCGGTCAGCCGGGTCGAACACGGCAACCAGCTGGTCGGCCAGGCAGGCCGCACCATGCAGGAGATCGTCGATTCAGTGCAGAACGTCACCACGATCATGCACGAGATCAGCGAAGCGTCGCTGCAGCAGTCGCAAGGCATCGAACAGGTCGGCCAGACCGTGGCGCAGATGGATCAGGCCACCCAGCAGAACGCCGCGCTGGTGGAAGAAGCCACTGCCGCCGCGCGCGCGATGGAAGAACAGGCGCAGCAGTTGCGCGATGCGGTATCGGTGTTCCAGTTGCAGGCGGCGGTGTCGCCCCGCCTTGGGCAGGCCGCCTAAGCGCCGCCGGGCGCGATGACTGCCGCGTGTGCAACACGCTGCAGACGGCCGGTGATGGGATCGGCGACCTGATCGCCTGGCGGTGGCACACACTCGCTGCCGCCGCCGTGTCGATGCTCTGACAGGACGGTGGTGTCGACACCCTGAGGGCACTGCGGCAACCACGATGTCACCTTCCATCGTAGGGCGCGCAGTCATCCGCGCGTCCTGATCTGCGTCATGAGCGAATGCGGCATTGCGCCGATTCGCTTCCCAAAACCGGTGCACTCACCCGGCAACCCACCTGCCTGCACACCGCCGTCACGCTTCAGCCCGTGATCGAACAGTGAATTCGCACCGCACCGGTCGCGTTCTGGTAGCGCTCCCATCAAGGTTTTCCGGGTCACTTGTGCACACCAGCATCATCTTGGTGACGGCCGCCCATACGCAGCCAGCCAAGCGAGTTCAGCTGTCGCCACCAGCGCCGTTACCGAGCACAAGCATGCAGACCTGCCTTGCAATCGAGCGCAGTGTGACAACCGGTCACGCGCACCGATGGATCGGCCGGATGCATGCCCGCTCTGGCAGCGCTCGACGTACCGACGACGCGACCCTGCCGATGCGCATTTCCCCTTCCTGCCCATCGCCTTCGAGACTCAACATGATCGCTCTTCTTCAACGGTACAACGTCGGCAAGCGCCTGACCTTCGCGTTCGGCACGCTGATCCTGCTGTCGTGCGCACTGGTGGCCGCTGGTCTTTACACGCTAGCGCAAGCGCGTCAGAGCCTGGATACGCTCACCAATCGCAACATGGTCATCGTCCAGCATCTGCAAGAGATGAATGACGCCGTCTCGGTGATTGCCGTGCAGCTGCGCAATGTCGTGCTGCCGACCACCGCTGAAGAAAATCGTCGCTTCGCCGCCATCATCGAAGAACAGCGCAGCACCTACGACAAAGTGCGCGAACAGCTCTACGCCTTCTCGGCGACGCCGACGGCGCAGGCCATCCGCGAGAAGATCGATCAGAACAACAAGACCGCCACCGCGCTCAACCGCCAGGTGCTCGATCTTGGGTTAGCAGGCAAAACCGATGAAGCCTTGCCGTTGATGCTGCGACGTGCGGCGCCGGCCACACAGGCGTGGCAGGACACGTTGCTGGAATACACGGCGCTGCAGCGCAAGCGCGCCCAGGAAGCCAACGCGGTGGCGACCACCGCGATGGCACGCGGCCGCACGATGTTGATCGGCGGCGGCCTGGCGGTGGTGTTCATCAGTGGCCTGCTGGGCTGGGCCATCACCCGCAGCCTGGTGCGCCCGTTGTCGCAGGCCACCCGTGCCGCCGAAGCCATTGCCAACGGCAATCTCGACAACGATGTGCGCACCACCAGCAACGACGAAACCGGCCGCCTGTTGCAGGCGATGGACAAGATGCAGGACCAGGTACGCAACCTGATCAGCGCGCAGCTGGACATGGCCAAGCGCCACGATGCAGGCCAGATCAGTTTCCGCATGGATGCCGGCTCGTTCCCCGGCGACTTCGGCCGCATGGCCAAGGACACCAACGAGCTGGTCGCCGCGCACATCAAGGTCAAGATGCAGACCATCCACCTGGTGGAGCGCTACGCCATCGGCGATCTGAGCGAAGACATGCCGCAATTGCCAGGCGAAAAAGCCGCGATCACCACGGCGATGAATCAGGTCAAGCACAACCTGTCCACGATGAATCACGAGATCAAGCACCTTGCCCAGGCGGCAGCCAATGGCGACTTCACCGCACGCGGCAATGCCGAGCAGTTCCAGTTCGACTTCCGCGTGATGGTGGAAAGCCTCAACACCTTGATGGCCACTGCCGATGGCAACCTGCAATCGCTGTCGGGCCTGTTGCAGTCGATCGCCGCCGGCGACCTCACCGCACGCATGACCGGCCAGTACCAGGGCGTGTTCGCACAGATGCGCGACGACGCCAATGCCACTGCTGAGCAGCTGGCCAACATCGTGGGCCGCATCCAGGAAGCAGCCGGCGCGATCGGCCTGGCCTCCGGCGAAATTGCCACCGGTAATCAGGATCTGTCGCAGCGCACCGAACAACAGGCCGCCAATCTCGAAGAAACCGCCGCCTCGATGGAAGAACTCACCTCCACCGTCAAGCAGAATGCCGAACACGCCAGCCAGGCCAATCAGCTCGCCATCGGCGCCGCTGCAGTGGCATCCCAGGGTGGCGCTGTGGTGGCGAGCGTGGTCACCACCATGTCCGACATCCAGGCGTCTTCGAAGAAGATCGCCGAGATCATCAGCGTCATCGACGGCATCGCTTTCCAGACCAACATTCTTGCTTTGAATGCGGCGGTGGAAGCGGCACGTGCTGGCGAACAGGGCCGTGGTTTTGCGGTGGTGGCCTCCGAGGTGCGCACGCTGGCACAGCGGTCGGCCGGCGCAGCGAAAGAGATCAAGCACCTCATCGACGACTCGGTGGAAAAGGTGGCGCAAGGTGCAACGCTGGTCGACCAGGCCGGTACCACCATGGCCGACATCGTGGCCAGCGTGCAGCGCGTCACCAACATCATGAGCGAAATTTCGTCGGCCTCGCAGGAGCAGTACGCCGGCATCGAACAGGTCAACCAGACCGTGACCCAAATGGACGAAACCACCCAGCAGAATGCAGCACTGGTGGAAGAAGCCACCGCCGCCGCACGCGCCATGGAAGAACAAGCGCAGCAGCTCACCGAAGCCGTCGCAGTGTTCAAGGTGGCCGAACACGCGCCGATTGCACGCCGTCTGTCGGCCATTGCCAGCGCACCTGCCAATGCACGCACCGCGCCGCGTCCGGTTGTACGCCCCAATGCGGCAACAGCGCCGCGACGTGGCGCGATGCAGACCACGGCATCGGCGTCGGCGAACGACACTGGTGATTGGCAGGAGTTCTAAGCGCAGTAACACCGTGCGGAACGCGCGACCTGGGTAAACGAACTGGTCGCGCAACACATGGCGCATGTGCAAGATCAACTCTGCGCGCACCGATAGTTATACGCACCAATAGCAGCAGACGAGACACCGCACCGCATCGAACATAAGGCCGGCCCGCTCAGCGGGTCGGCTTTGTGCGTTTTGGCAAGCAGGCAACTTGCTCGCGTGCAGGAAGCTAGACAGACACGCAGCAACAACTGGCAGAGATCGCAGCAGCGCCCACACGCCTCGCAGAATCGCACCGCCCGTCACCAACGATCAGCCAAGCAGCGCATGTAGTAACGAAGCCCCAACGCCCAACGCTAAAGCCCCTCTCCCCCGGGAGAGGGGTTGGGGTGAGGGTACGGCCAAGCGACCAAGTCAACACCACCATGACCGCCCCAACTGCACTCACTCCAACCAAGCCCACGTCGCCAAAACCCGTGCAGCGCACGTGAAACCCAACGATGACAGCCAGATGCCACTTCGCTGCACATGCGCATAAACAGCACATTCCAACGCCGAAATCGAACAACTCAGCACAGTTTTTCACCAGCGCCAACCCGACCCACACGTGCTGTTCACCAGTGTGATCCAGCGCTGTACAGGCACCGCGCATCCGGTCAATTCGAGGCAGTTGCAGCCGTTACCACTGGGCATGCCGCAAAGCGGACACGAGCGCACGGCGACGTGCCACCCGGTCGATGTCATGCACCCCATCCCTATCGAGCCGAGCGACTCCATGAACTCTTTTTTGCTGCGTTTCAATGTCGGGCCACGCCTGGCGGGCGCCTTTGCCGTGTTGATCCTGCTATCGGGCTTCATTGCCTTTATCGGCTATCGCGGCCTGACCTCGGCACGTGGGTTGGTCGATGACCTGGTGAGCCAGAACATGACCAAGATCCGCCTGTCCAACGACATGATGAATGCGAACTACATCATCGCCGCGGAACTGCGCAACCTGGTGCTGCCCACCAGCGATGCCGACAATCTGACGTTCATCGAAAAGATCAAACGCGCACGCGCCGACTACGCCAAAGCGCGCGACGCCTTGTACGCCATGCCCGTCTCGGAACAAGGCAAGGCCATTCGCAACGACATCGATCAGCTCACCCCCACGGTGCGCGACTTGAACAACCACGTCATCGATCTGGTGACGTCCGGCCACAGCGACGAAGCGCTGCCGCTGCTGCTCACCAAGGCAGCGCCCGCGCTGCAGCAGTGGCAGGACAAGATCGGCGACAACATCGTTTTGCAGGACAAACTCGCCGCCGAAGCCGCTGCAGTTGCGCTGCAATCGATGAACGAT
The DNA here is from genome assembly GCF_979258225.1 of Xanthomonas sp. AC360. Lineage (NCBI taxonomy): Bacteria > Pseudomonadati > Pseudomonadota > Gammaproteobacteria > Lysobacterales > Lysobacteraceae > Xanthomonas > Xanthomonas sp. AC360. The sequence goes on along the minus strand of NZ_OZ409846.1, from coordinate 3,746,099 downwards.
TCGCGCAAGCTGCTGGTGGGCGGTTCGCTGCTGGTGGTGCTGCTCAGCAGCACGCTGGGCTTGCTGATCACCCGTAGCCTCACTCGGCCGCTGAGCCGTGCCACCCGCGCTGCCGAAGCGATTGCAGACGGCAAGCTGGATAATGCCGTGCATACCGATGCCGGCGACGAGACCGGCCGCCTGTTGCAGGCGATGGACAAGATGCAAACGCAGGTACGCAACCTGATCACCGCGCAGCTGGACATGGCCAAACGCCACGATGCCGGCCAGATCAGCTTCCGCATGGATGGCGGCGCATTTCCTGGCGATTTTGGCCGCATGGCAGGCGATACCAATGCGCTGGTCGACAGCCACATCCAGGTCACCACACGTCTGGCGCAGATCATGGGCCGCTATGCAATCGGCGACCTCAGCGAAGACATGCAGCAGCTCCCCGGCGAAAAGGCCGCACTCACCAACACCATGGCGCAGGTCAAGGCCAACCTGGCTGCGATGAACCAACAGATCAAGCACCTGGCAAACGCCGCTGCCAATGGCGACTTCAGTGCACGCGGCGATGCGGCGCAGTTTCAGTACGACTTCCGCATCATGGTCGAAAGCCTCAATCAATTGATGGCCACCGCCGATGGCAGCCTGCAATCGCTGTCGGGCATGTTGCAGGCCATTGCAGCGGGTGATCTCACCGCACGCATGGATGGCGACTTCAAGGGTGTGTTCGCACAGATGCGCGACGACGCCAACGCCACCGCCAGCCAGTTGGCCGACATCGTCAGACGCATCCAGACCTCTGCGTTGTCGATCAACGCCGCGGCCAGCGAGATTGCCACCGGCAACAACGATCTATCGCAGCGCACCGAGCAACAGGCGGCCAATCTGGAAGAAACCGCCGCATCGATGGAAGAGCTCACCTCCACCGTCAAACAGAACGCGGAGGGCGCACGCCAAGCCAACCAGCTCGCCATCGGTGCCGCCACCGTGGCCTCGCAAGGTGGCGAAGTGGTCGGCAAAGTGGTCGACACCATGGCCGGCATCGAGGCCTCATCGAAAAAGATTTCCGACATCATCAGCGTGATCGACGGGATCGCGTTCCAGACCAATATCCTGGCCTTGAATGCGGCGGTGGAAGCCGCTCGCGCCGGCGACCAAGGCCGTGGTTTTGCGGTCGTTGCTTCTGAAGTGCGCACGCTGGCGCAGCGTTCGTCGGCGGCCGCCAAGGAGATCAAGGACCTGATCGGCGATTCGGTACAGCGCGTGGCCGATGGCTCGCAACTGGTGGATCAGGCCGGCAAGACCATGGCGGAGATCGTCTCCTCGGTGCAGCGTGTCACCGACATCATGAGCGAGATCTCTGCCGCCTCGCAGGAGCAGTCGGCCGGCATCGAGCAGGTCAATCTCACCGTGACGCAGATGGACGAAGCCACCCAGCAAAACGCAGCGTTGGTGGAAGAAGCCACCGCCGCTGCGCGCGCCATGGAAGAACAAGCGCAGCAACTCACTGCAGCCGTGGCCGTGTTCAAGGTCGAGGCACAGGCGCCGGTCGCGCGTCACCTATCTGCCATCGCCAGCGCGCCACGCAATGCGCGCCTGCCAGCGCGTCCGGCGGCACGCACCACCGCCACGCCAGCGATGGCGCGCCGCCCTGCAGTGAGCGCGTCTGCGTCGACAGCCAACGCCAGCGGCTGGCAGGAGTTCTAAATTCAGCCGCAGCAAGGAGGGCGCTGATACCCGTCAGCGCATGCACCGATGCAGCCATGTACCACCGTTGCAGCAGGTAACTGCGCGGTGAGTGATCTACGCGTTGCGCACCACCACCATCAGCACTACAGAAAGTTCGAGAGTCGTTCGAGTCCGCGCTTCGCGGATCTTGTGGGCCGCATCCCGTGCAAGGGGATGCGGCCTTTTTTATGTCCGCGTTTTTATGTCCGCGTCGTCGGCACGCGCAGGTGGGGTCGATGGCGTCCTTTACGCCCATCCCTCCAACTTCACATAGCCCTTACATATGCCAATGTCCGGCGGCGCAGCTGAAAACGCTTCCAATGAGCAGAAACTGAATACAGCGCACCCTGTTGTGCTGATTTCTACAAAAATGATCAATTTCGCGCATAGACGGCCGTTATCGCATTCACGCATCCGTAACGCCCTCCCCCGGGCAAGGCACTCTCATGCATTTCTTCAACCGACTTTCCGTTGGTACGCGGTTGTCCGCATTGCTGACCCTGGTCATCGCGATGTCGCTGGGGCTGCTCGCCCTCACCATCTACCGGCAATCGGCCGGCGACATCGAATCGCAGGTCAAGGCCGAACTGCGTTCGAGCACGCGGCTGATGCAGCAGTCAGTGGCGATGTACGACGTCACCCTGACCGAAGGCACCGAGCGCCTGGGCAGCGTCTTCGACGACATGCTGCCGCGCGGCGCACGCGAGCTGGATACCGCCAGTACCGTGAGCATCGGCGAGCAGAACACGCCCACGCTGCGCTCCGGCAAGCAGGCCCTGAATCTCAACTTCGACGCGGTGGATCGCTTCGCGCAGACCACCGGCGGCGTTGCGACCATCTTCGCGCGCACCGGCGACGACTTCGTGCGCATCACCACCTCGCTGCGCAACAAGCAGAACGAGCGCGTGATCGGCACCCTGCTCGATCGCAAGGGCAAAGCCTACGCCGCGCTGTCCGAAGGCAAGCCCTTCACCGGCCAGGCGCAGTTGTTCGGCGACCAGTACATGACGTACTACGCGCCACTGCGTAACGCTGCTGGCGAGGTGATCGGCGCGCTGTTCGTCGGTCGCAACTACACCCAGGGCCTGGCCGCGCTCAAGGCCCAGGTCAGCACGACCAAACTGGGACAGGACGGCTATTTCGTCATCGCCGACATGGCGCCTGGCGAGCACCAGGGCCAGATCATCGCCGCACCGCCTGGTGCTCCGGCGACGTTGTCGGCACTGGTGCCGGCCGAACAGCAAGCGGCATTGCAGTCGGTGCTGGACGGCAAGCAGCCCAGCGCCAGCCTGCAGCTACGCGATGCCAAGGGCAACGCGCAGGCGTTCGAAGTCACCGCACAGCGCTATGCGCCTTGGCAGTGGGCGGTAATCGGCACCCAGCCGCGCAGCGCCATCGATGGCCCGCTCGACCAACTAATGGGCAGCATGCTGTTGTTCTCGCTGGTGGTACTGGCGCTGTGCATCGCGGTGGTGTTCATCGCCGCACGCAAGATGGTCACCCGGCCATTGATTGCAGTGGAACGCGTGCTCGGCGATGTCGCCGCCGGCCGTCTGGACAACCCCATCGAGATCGATCGACACGATGAACTCGGCCGTCTGCTGCTCAGCGCCCGCACCATGCGCGACGACCTGCGCGCGCGGCTGGAGCGCGATCACCTGATCGCCAGCGAAGCACTGCGTGTGCGTACCGCGCTGGACGATGTCAGCACCAACGTGATGATCGCCGACATCCATCAGCGCATCATCTACGTCAACCGGCCGCTGCAACGCCTGCTCAAGGGCGTGCAGGAACAGCTGCGTGGCGTTGCGCCCGGCTTCGATGCGGACAAGCTGATCGACACCAGCATCAATCAGTTCCATGCCGCGCCGAAGGAGCACGAGCGCATGCTTGAACAGCTCACCGGCACCAACGTCGCCCAGATCACCGTTGGCGACCGCATCGTGCGCCAGGTGGTCAGCCCGGTCTTAGACGCCAACGGCGAGCGCATGGGCTTTGTCATCGAGTGGGCCGACCGCACCCAGGAAGTGCAGGTGGAAGAAGAAGTCGCCCGGATCGTGCAGGCCGCCGCAGCCGGCGACCTGAGCGGCCGCGTGGACACCGCCGGCAAGCAGGGCTTCCTGCTGCAGCTCGCCCAGCAATTGAACATGCTGCTGGACAACAACGCCGATGGCCTCTCGCGCGTCTCCGCGCTGCTGTCGTCGTTGTCGCAGGGCGACCTCACTGCGCGCATGGACGGCGATCTGCGAGGCGTGTTCGCCACCATCCGCGACGACGCCAACGCCACCGCCGACCAGCTGGCCGGCATCGTGCGTCGCATCAAGGATGCGTCGCTGGCGATCAACTCGGCCGCCAGCGAAATCGCCACCGGTAACGGCGACCTGTCGCGTCGTACCGAACAGCAAGCCGCCGCACTCGAAGAAACCGCCGCGTCGATGGAAGAACTCACCGCCACCGTCAAGCAAAACGCCGACAACGCCGACCAGGCCAACCGCCTGGTGCTGGATGCGGCCGGCGTGGCCGCCAAGGGCGGCGACGTGGTTTCCCGCGTGGTCACCACCATGTCCGATATCGACGCCTCGTCCAAGAAGATCGCCGACATCATCAGCGTCATCGACGGCATCGCCTTCCAGACCAACATCCTGGCCTTGAACGCTGCGGTAGAAGCCGCGCGTGCCGGCGAACAGGGCCGCGGCTTTGCCGTGGTGGCCTCGGAAGTGCGCACCCTCGCCCAGCGCTCGGCCGGTGCGGCCAAGGAGATCAAGCACCTGATCGAAGACTCGGTGACCCGCATCGGCAACGGCGCCGCACTGGCGTCGGAAGCGGGCAGCACCATGCAGCAGGTCGTCAGCTCGGTGCAGCGCGTCACCGAGATCATGGGCGAGATCACCAGCGCCTCGCGCGAGCAGGCCGCCGGCATCACCCAGGTCAACCAGACCGTCACCCAGATGGACGAAACCACCCAGCAGAACGCCGCCCTGGTGGAAGAAGCCACGGCAGCCGCGCGCTCGATGGAAGAACAGGCCACGCAGCTGGTGGACGCAGTGGCGGTGTTCCGCCTCGAACAGCAGGACAGCCTGAGCACCTTGCTGGCCAACGCACGCCACGCCTATCACTGATGCGGCAAACGCTGGGTGAGTCGAGAGATGTCCAGGCGTTGTTGGTTGCCGTGCTCAAACACTGCGCGCCGACCACCTTCACTGGCCCTTGCCCGCTCACCGTCGCAGGACCCTTGGCGGCATGGATGCCGCCACGGAGCTTACACGGACGTACTTGCAGCGTGTCCTGCGATGGTGAGCGGGCAAGGGCCCTGCAGCAAACGCAGAGACCTCGAGGGCGCGGCGCCCTCGCCGCTCGCGGGACAGGCCGTGAACCCGTCCCTGGGGGCTAGTTGGCAGCATCCATGCCGCTAACGGTCCCGCAAGCGGCCAGGGCCCCGCACCAGAACGTTGGTTGGCTGTTTGATGAAAGCAGCCAGTGATATGACGGCACCGCGGGCGAACGTCGCCTGTCGCTTGCACCAACGCGCCGACCACCTTCACTGGCCCTTGTCCGCTCACCGTCGCAGGACCCTTGGCGGCATGGATGCCGCCACGGAGCTTACAAGGACGTACTTGCAGCGTGTCCTGCGATGGTGAGCGGGCAAGGGCCCTGCAGCAAACACAAAGATCTCGAGCGCGCGGTGCCCTCGCCGCTCGCGGGACACACCATGAACCCTTCCATGCGGGCTCGTTGGCAGTATCCATGCCGCCAGCGGCAAGGGCCCCGCACCAGAACGTTGGTTGGCTGTTTTACCAAAGCAGCCAGTGATACGACGGCACTGCGGGCGAACGTCGCCTGTCGCTTGCACCAGCGCGCCGACCACCTTCACTGGCCCTTGCCCGCTCACCGTCGCAGGACCCTTGGCGTCATGGTTGTTGCGTTAAAAGCTCTGCACACCGCCCATCGCGACGGGTCATGAGCAGCGCCAGGCGTACGAGTTTTATCAGCAGCACTTAAAGATTTCGCTTTGCCGCCGATATCAAGGCGACGCCGGGACAACCCTCCGGGCTTCTTCCCGCTACCACTGTGCTTGTGCCCATGTCCCAAGGCGATACCTCAGAGTCAGAGCTGGACCACGACGATCACCTTGCAGAAGGTGACGAACGCTATCTGCTGCGCAACAAGCGGCAGATCCGTGGCTTGCTGCGTCAGCTGCTAGACCAACGCGCCGTGGTGACCATGCATGTGGCCGGCCGCGACATGGCCGTGCCCACCGCCGTGCTCGAAATCGATGAAGACGACGATTGCGTGATTCTGGACGGCAGCCACAACGACACCTCCAACCGCGCCATCGAAGATGCCAAGTACCTGCTCTGCTATGCGCAACTGGAGCGGGTCAACGTGCGTTTCCGGCTGGAAAAGGCCGAGCGCATCGAGCGCGACATCCACGTCGCCTTCCGCGCCGAGCTGCCGGACGCGATGTACCACATGCAACGCCGCGAATCGTACCGGCTGGAAACGCCGATCACCGACTCGCCCATGTGCATCATCCGCCAGGACGAAGCCCAGGGCGGCAACCTCAATCTGCAGCTGCGCGTGATCGACATCAGCAGCGGCGGCCTGGCGGTGTCGCTCACCGCCGGCATGCCCTTGCTGGAGCCGCAACGCACCTATCGCGACTGCACGCTGCACCTGCCCGACGTCGCACCGATCGCCCTGCCGCTCACGGTGTGCAGCCAATACAAGCAGACCCTGCCCAATGGCAGCGAAGGCTTCCGCGTCGGCCTGCAGTTCAGCGATCTGCCGCGTGGCGCCGACGAAACCATCCAGCGCTACATCTTTCGGGTCGACCGCCAGCGCAACGCGCGCAAGAGCGGCGTGTTCTGAACCCGCACGTACCACTTGGTCCACGCACCTAAAGTTGCCGAGCGCTGCGCCGATGTTGCTATGGCAGCCTTCTCAACCTAGTGCCGCAACCTGACACTCAGCCGCAACGCCCGGAGTTTTCATGAACGACAAAAGCACTGCCACCGGCACCGGTGGTGAATTCCTCAGCTTCGCATTGGGCGAAGAACACTACGGCGTGGACATCCTGAAAGTGCAGGAAATCCGTGGCTACGATTCGGTCACCCGTCTGCCTGACGCGCCCGACTACATCAAGGGTGTGATCAACCTGCGCGGCACCATCGTGCCGGTGATCGACCTGCGCCTGAAGCTGCGCCTCAAGGAAGCGCGCTACGACGCGTTCACCGTGATGATCGTGCTCAACGTCGAAGACCGCGTGGTCGGCATCGTGGTGGACAGCGTCTCCGACGTCATCCCGCTCAATGATGACCAGATCCGCCCGACGCCCGAGTTCGGCGCCGCAGTGGATACCCGCTTCATCTCCGGCATCGGTACCCAGGACGATCGCATGCTGATCCTGCTGGATATCGAAACCCTGCTGGACAGCACCGAGCTGGGTCAGCAGCAGCTGGCTGAAGAAGCCGCCTGATTCACAGTGGTTGAGTGCGGCGACCTGCGGTCGTCAGAGGGATGCAGTGGTTGGCAAGCGCGACGATGCAGCAGGTGTGCATCGCCGCGTTTGAACACCCGGCAGCCCTCTGACGGCCGCAGTGGTTTATGCCTAATGCGCATACCACCATCAGGTGTCGGGAGCTTCCCGACACGAGACGCACTGCTAGATAGAAGTGCGATGTAACTCACATTTTTTTACTTCAAGTTGAATCCCAGTTAGCCGATAGCTGAATAGAAGCCCGCGTTCATAAGCGGGTCACCGTTCGACTTTCGATTCTGGAGAATCCCCAATGAAGTTCCTGCTCTCGCTCCTCCCCGTCGCTGCTCTCGTGATCGTTGCCCCCACGTTGTCTGCTCAGTCGCAGGAAATGATTCCGCCGGAGATGGCCACCCGCTTCGTCGGCAAGGACGGCATGGTGTGCGGCAAGGTCGAAAAGGCCAAGTACGCGCAGAGCTCGGAAGGCGAACCCACCTTCCTGTACATGGGCGGCATGTTCCCGCGTCACACCTTCTCGGCCCGCATCGACGGCGCCAACCGCGGCAAGTTCAGCTTTGCCCCGGAATCGTTGGAAGGCAAGGACGTCTGCGTCCTCGGCAAGATTCAGCGCGACAGCTCGCGCGCCGAAATCGAAGTCAGCTCCCCGGCAAGCCTGAAGCTCGCCACCATCAAGTAATCGCATCGCACATCGCCACGCCCATGCGTGGCGATCTGCTATCTGGATTATGCGGACTGACTTCTACGGGGGAATCGTGTCAATGCAATGGATTAATAATCTGAAATTGATGCCGCGGCTGATGCTGGCGTTCGGCATCGTGCTGCTGATCATGCTGGTGCAGGGAATCATCGCGTATTCGGGCCTGGCATCGCTCAACAACGTGACGCGCGATCTGGCCGGCAACACCATGTCCAGCGTCCGCGAAGCCGGCGATCTGCGCGGCATGCTCGGCGAATACCGGAATGCGTCTTATCAAAATCTGGTGCGCGCCAGCGATGCGGTCAAGCAGGAAGCCAGGGTCCGCGCCAAGAAGCTCAACGGCGAAATCGAGGCAACGATCAAGGGCTATCCCCGCCTGATCGAAAGCCCGCAACAGAAAAAACTCTTCAACGTGTTCGTGGCCGACTGGAAGAAGGCCTCGGCCTCGTACGCCAGCGTCGATGAAATGATCGAGCTCAATCTCCCCGACGATGCCATCGACACCTTTGTCGGCGAGACCCGCACCCTGCACAACAAGGCCAAGGATTCGCTGGCTGCGTTGATCGCCGAGGACAATCTGCTGGCACAGGCCGCCAAGACCAAGGCCGAAAAGGTCCACGCAACCTCGGTCTCGCTGACCATGGTGGTGTTGCTGATCGGCATTGCCGGTGGCCTGGGCCTGGCATTCCTGTTCGCCCGCTCCATCGTGCGCAGCATGCGCGGCGCAGTGAGCACCGCCACCGAAATCGCCGGCGGCAAGCTGGATGGCCAGATCAATGCGCACGGCAAGGACGAAGTGGGCGAACTGATGCGCTCCATGCAGCGCATGCAGCGCGATCTGAAAGAGCGTATCGAACGCGATCAGAAAGTCGCCGACGAGAACCTGCGCATCCGCACCGCGCTGGACAAGTCGTCCACCGGCACCTTCATCACCGATCCCGACCGCGTCATGATCTACGCCAACGATGCCTTCAAGAAGATCGTGACGCAGTACGAAAGCAGCATCCGTCTGGCATCGCCCGAGTTCGATGCGAGCAAGGTCATCGGTCAGCACATCAGCTACCTGGGCCTGTCCGATGCGACCGTGCGCAAGGCCGTTGCTGCGCTCGAACGCGATGGTGTCACCAGCTTCGAAGAGCGCTTCGGCGAAGTCGTGCTGGCGCAGACCGTCACCGGCATCAAGAACGAGCAAGGCGAAACCACCGGCGAAGTCTGCGAATGGCGCGACCGCACCATCGAAGTCCAGGTCGAAGAAGAAGTCGCCCGCATCGTGCGTGCCGCTGCCAGCGGCGACATGAGTGGCCGCGTCGAAACCGACGGCAAGCAGGGCTTCTTCCTGCAGTTGGCGCAGCAGCTCAACGGCTTGCTGGATGCCAATGCCGGCAGCCTGGAGCAGATCTCTGCGCTGTTGTCTGCGCTGTCGCGCGGCGACCTGACCGTGCGCATGCAAGGGCAGTTCAGCGGCGTGTTCGCGCAGATGCGTGACGATGCCAACGCCACCGCCGAGCAACTGGCCGATATCGTCGGTCGCATCAAGCTCTCCTCCAGTGCGATCAACTCGGCAGCTGGCGAAATCGCCTCGGGCAACAGCGATCTATCGCACCGCACCGAACAGCAGGCCGCCAACCTGGAAGAGACCGCTGCCTCGATGGAAGAGCTCACCTCCACCGTCAAGCAGAACGCCGAAAGCGCACGTCAGGCCAATCAGCTGGCCATCGGCGCCACCGGTGTGGCCTCGCAGGGCGGCGACGTGGTGTCGCAGGTGGTCACCACCATGTCCGGCATAGAAGCCTCGTCCAAGAAGATCGCCGACATCATCAGCGTCATCGACGGCATCGCCTTCCAGACCAATATCCTGGCCTTGAATGCAGCGGTGGAAGCGGCACGTGCCGGTGAGCAAGGCCGCGGGTTTGCGGTGGTCGCCTCGGAAGTGCGCACGTTGGCACAGCGTTCGGCCGGCGCCGCCAAGGAGATCAAGGGCTTGATCGACGACTCCGTGCATAAGGTCGCCGAAGGCTCTGCATTGGTGCGCAAGGCCGGTGCGACGATGGCCGAGATCGTTGCCAGCGTGCAGCGCGTCACCGACATCATGGGCGAAATTTCTGCCGCCTCGCAGGAACAGTCGGCCGGCATCGAGCAGGTCAACCAGACCATCACCCAGATGGACGAAACCACCCAGCAGAACGCAGCACTGGTGGAAGAAGCCACTGCCGCCGCCCGCTCGATGGAAGAGCAGGCCGGTCATCTGGCCGAAGCGGTGTCGGTGTTCAAGCTGGACGAATCGGCCGCGGTTGCACAAGCGCGTGTGCGCCCGGTGGCCTCGCGTCCGGTTGCGGTCAAGACCGCGGCCAAGCCGGCCGCGCGGACAGCCGCAGCGCCGTCGGCGCGATCTGCCAAGCCACAGGCCGCACTGGCCGACGGTAACTGGCAAGAGTTCTAAGAGCAGCCAACAGTAAGGGCTGTGCAGGCGCCAGGTGGGCGCGGCCGATGCGGCAGGTACCACGCGTACACTCCGCTTCTTCCGCGCCGTCCGCACCCACCTGACGACTGCTCGCTACGTTCTGGTAACCGCTCCAAGTCACCGCTGTCACCCACAACGCCCCGGCACTGCCGGGGCGCTGTGTTTCTGCCTCTCGCAACGACAGGCAGCCTCCACCCCGCCGCGTCGTCGCTGCACGCCGCCGCACCGCAGCATTACTGCGATACCTAGCCCAACCGCAGTGATCGATGGATTGGTGCTTCAGTTGCACGGCTACATGGCCGATACCACGTTATAGCTCCCGACGTGTATGGATATGACGACTACGACTCCCGCTTCAGACACGCGCGAATTCGATTTTGGCGACCGCGACTTCAAGCGCGTTTGCGACCTGATTTACCAACGCGTCGGTATCTCGCTGGCGCCGGCCAAGCGCGACATGGTGTATGGCCGCCTGTCGCGCCGCCTGCGCGTGCTCGGGCTGCGCTCGTTTCGCGAGTACATCGACCAGCTGGAAGCCGGCAACGACGAAGAAGAATGGCAGGCGTTCACCAACGCCCTGACCACCAACCTGACCTCGTTCTTCCGCGAGCCGCATCACTTCGACAAATTGCGCGAAGAACTGCAGAAGCGCGCCTCGCAGGCGCCACTGAAGATCTGGTCGTGCGCCGCATCCACCGGTGAGGAGCCCTACTCCATCGCCATCACCGCCTGCGAGGCGTTCGGCACACTGACCCCGCCGGTGAGCATCGTCGCTACCGACGTCGACACCCAGGTGCTGGAAACCGCCTCGCGCGGCATCTACGCCATCGACCGCGTCGCCTCGCTGGATGCGGCGATCAAGCGCAAGTATTTTCAGCGCGGCAGCGGTCCCAACGAAGGCAAGTGCCGGGTGATTCCTGCCCTGCGCCAACTCATCGAATACCGCCAGTTGAATTTGCTGTCGCCGCGTTACGACGTCGGCGGCCCGTATGCGGCGCTATTTTGCCGCAACGTGATGATCTATTTCGACAAACCGACCCAGCGCGGCATCCTGTCACGTCTGGTCAGCCACATGGGCGACGACGGTCTGCTCTACACCGGGCACTCGGAGAATTACCTGCACGCAGCCGATCTGATCCAGCCGTGCGGGCGCACGCTGTATCGGCGCGCTCCGCGTTCGGGAGCCTCTGCATGAGTACCGCCGTGCAAGTCGACGACGTGATGCGCTACCGCGATTCGCGGTTCCAGACCATTACCGCCAAGCTGCTGCCCACTCAATATCTGGTGGTGGACGACGACACCGCGTTGACGACCACCTTGGGATCGTGCGTTGCGGCCTGCTTGCGCGACCCGGTGCTCAAGATCGGCGGCATGAATCACTTCCTGCTGCCCGAAGGACAGGTCGGCGACGGTGCACCGGCGCGCTACGGCAGTTATGCGATGGAGTTGCTGATCAACGACATGCTCAAGCGCGGCGCGCATCGCAAACGCATCGAAGCCAAGGTCTTCGGCGGCGCCAACGTGCTCAAGGGCTTCACCAGCAACCCGGTCGGCACCCGCAACGCCGAGTTCGTGCGCCAGTACCTGCAAGCCGAACACATCCCCATCATTGCCGAAGATCTGTGCGGCATCCATCCGCGCAAGGTGTGGTTCTTTCCGACGACCGGCCGGGTAGTCGTGCAGCGTTTGCCGCATGCGCACGAAGCCGAAGTCGCCGCCACAGAATCGGCCGTGCGCGCCCGTCTGTCCAAAGCACCGGTCACCGGTGGAGTGGAGTTGTTCGAATGACGCTGGAAACTCCCGTACGTGTACTCATCGTCGACGACTCGGCGGTGGTCCGTCAGATGCTCACCGAAATCCTCTCGCGCGATCCGGGCATCGAAGTCATCGGCTCGGCCGCCGACCCGATCCTGGCGCGCGAAAAGATCAAACGCCTCAATCCGGACGTGATCACGCTGGACGTGGAAATGCCGCGCATGGACGGCCTGGTGTTTCTGGAAAACCTGATGCGCCTGCGCCCGACGCCGGTGGTGATGATTTCCTCGCTCACCGAGCGCGGTGCCGACACCACCTTGCAGGCCTTGTCGCTGGGTGCGGTGGACTTCGTGTCCAAGCCCAAGATCGACGTCGTGCGTGGACTGGAAGGCTATGCCGAAGAAATCGTCAGCAAGGTCAAGATGGCCGCCAAGGCCAAGGTCAGTGCACTGCATCGCCCCAGCACGCCCAAGCTCACCCTGGACATGCAATCGGCACCGGTGCCGGGCAGCGCGCTGCGCTTCCGCACCACCGACCGCCTGATCGCCATCGGCGCTTCTGCCGGCGGCACCGAAGCGCTGCGCGTGGTGCTCGAACACATGCCCGCCGATGCACCGGCGGTGGTGATGACCCAGCATCTGCCGGCCAGCTTCAGCACCGCATTCGCCGAGCGCCTCAATCGCCACTCGGCGATGTCGGTGCGCGAAGCCAGCGACGGCGAAGCCATTCTGCCCGGCCACGCTTATCTGCCGCCGGGCGGCCAGCACCTGCGCATCATTCGCGACGGTGCGCGTTGGCGCTGCCGTATCGACGACGGCCCGCCGGTCAATCGCCACAAGCCGGCGGTGGACGTGCTGTTCCGCTCGGTCGCCGCCAACGCCGGGCCGAATGCGGTCGGCGCCATCCTCACCGGCATGGGCGACGACGGTGCGCGCGGCCTGCTGGAAATGCTGCAGGCCGGCGCCCCCACACTGGTACAGGACGAAGCCAGCAGCGTGGTGTGGGGCATGCCCGGCGCCGCCTACAAGCTGGGCGCCGCGCAGGAAGTGGTACCGCTGGACCGTGTTGCCGAACGCCTGATCGCATTGTCGGCACAAGCGCGCTGATCGCCCATGCGCGCCCTGCCCCCGCATCCGACCGATCTGCCGCCGCACGACGGCGCACCGGACACCGACGCCAACACGGCGACGGATGCGTGGGCGACAGCGGAACTGGTCGGCGATACGTCTTCGGTTACCGCATTCGATCATGCGCGCACGCCGATCAAGCACGGCCCGCTCACGGCCGGCATGGCCAAGCCCGGCGAAGCGCCGGATGACCGTCGTTCGCGCTTGCTGGCCGAAGCGCTGGATGGCAGCAGTAGTGCCATCCTCATCTGCGATCTGCAATCGCGCCTGCTCTACGCCAACGATGGCTTCCAGCGCATGTTCGGCTACACCGAAGCCGAGCTGGTCGGCCAGCGCCCGTCGGATGTGTTGACCCGTGCGCAGAGCGACCAGGGCGAGGTTGCGCGCATCCGCGATCGCGCCGATGCCCTGCAGCAAACCCGTGCCGACTTGCTGGTCTATCGCAAGGACGGCTCGCCGTTGTGGATCTCGCTCAACTTCAATCCGATCTACGACGCCAAACACAATCCGTCGCATTACGTGGCGGTGCTGACCGACATCACCGACACCAAGATGCACGAGGTGCTGCAGCACCGCGTGCTGGAAGCGCTGGTGCAGGAGCGCCCGCTGATCGAGGTGATGACGCTGATCTGCACCGAGGTCGAACGCATCGCACCGGAAGTGTTGGCGACCGTCATGAGCGCCGACAACCAGGGCTGCCTGCATTCGCTGGCCGCGCCGAGTCTGCCGCCCGAGTATGCCGACGCCGTCAGCGGCCTGAAGATCGGCCCCGGTGCAGGTGCCTGCGGCACCGCTGCCTGGCGCGGCCGTGCGGTGATGGTGGAAGATATCGCCACCGACCCGTTGTTTACCGCCTATCGCGACCAGTTGATGCCGATGGGTCTGCGCGCCTGCTGGAGCACCCCGATCCGCGCCAATAGCTCGCGCGTGCTCGGCACCTTTGCGCTGTACTACCGCAAGCCGCAACGTGCCGATGCCTGGCACGTACGGCTGACCGAACTGTGCCAGCAGCTGTGCACGCTGGCACTGGAGCGCGAGCAGATCCGTCAACGCGTACATCAGCTCGCGTTCTACGACGCGCTGACCGGCCTGCCCAACCGCATCATGTTCAGCGCACGCGCCGAGCAGGCGCTGACCCAGGCCGAATACGCTGCCGAGCCGGTCGCGTTGATGTTCATCAACATCGACCGTTTCAAGCTGATCAACGACAGTCAAGGGCATTCTGCCGGCGATGGGCTGTTGCGCGACATCGCGCTGCGCGTCGGCGACCAACTTGCCGCCACCGCCATGCTGGCACGCGTGGCCGGCGACGAATTCGCACTGGCCCTGCCGCAATGCAGCGCCGAGCAGGCCAGCGCCGCGGCCGAACGCGTGCTGGGCACCATCGCCGGCCCGCTGTCGGTAGGCCACATGACCGTGCACCCATCGGCCAGCATCGGCGTGGCGATGTTTCCGGAAGACGGGCGCGACATCAACATCCTGCTGCGGCATGCCGATCTGGCGATGAATCGCGCCAAGAAGGAGGGCGGCGGACGCTTCCGTTTCTTCAGCTCCGACATGAATCGCATGGCGCAGGAGCGCGTGGCGCTGGAAGCGGAACTGCGTCAGGCCATCGGTCGCGATCAATTGCAGCTGCATTACCAGCCGCAACTACATAGCGCCGCTCCGCACGCGCTGTACGGCGTGGAAGCGTTGCTGCGCTGGAATCATCCGCAACTCGGCGCCATTTCGCCGGCACGGTTTCTGCCGGTCGCCGAAGAGCAAGGCATGATGCCCCAGCTCAACGCCTGGGTTCTGCGGCGCGCCTGCGAACAAGTGGCCGACTGGCGTCTGCGCGGCGTGCCGGTCACACGCGTGTCGGTGAATCTGTCGGCCAGCGGCTTCGAAAGCCCGCGCATGCTCCCCGACCTGCTTGGGCTGATCGCCGACACCGGCGTGCAAGCCTCCGACCTCACCCTGGAATTGACCGAAAGCGTGATGCTGTCCGGGCAACCGGGCGTGTTGGAAAACCTGCATGCCATCCGCGAAGCCGGCATCTCGTTATCGCTGGACGATTTCGGCACCGGCTATTCCAGCCTGAGCCATCTGCACCGTCTGCCGATCGACGAACTCAAACTGGACATGAGCTTCGTACGCGATATCGAACACAGCGAAGACGCACGCGCCCTCACTACCTCGGTGCTGCGCATCGGCGAGCACCTGCGCAAGCACGTCGTCGCCGAAGGCGTCGAGAACGAAGCACAGCGCCTGTTCCTGGCCGACCTGGGCTGCGAAGTCCTGCAGGGCTACCTGTTCTCGCGGCCCCTCCCGGCCCCGGCACTGGAAGCCTGGCTAGGCGCGCAACCGTAGCGACGCAACGTCCAGACGACTGCAGCGCTTAGACGACCCCAGCGCGTAGACGGCTGCAGCGCTTATAAGCCCCTCTCCCCCGGGAGAGGGGTTGGGGTGAGGGTACGGCCACCCAAAAATCCCGCCGAAACCCTACCCTCATCCGCCCTACCGGCACTTTCTCCCGACGGGAGAAGGAAACACATCTGAAGCTCCCGACGGGAGACGCAAAGCAGCGATAAGCCATCTCACCTTATCGAAGAGGCCTTGGGGGTAAAGGCACACGCGTCATTCCACGCACCCCCTCCCCGCTCCGACCTCACGACAAGGTGCGTTTGAACCACCCAAGCAACTGCGCATTGACGAAGGCCGGGTTCTCCAGCGATGCGATATGCCCGGCATCGGGCACCAGTTCGTAATCGCAGCAGATCGCTTCGGCCATCATCCACAGCTCTTCCGGCGGCCGCGCAACATCCGCGTCGCCACCAAGCAGGAAGGTGTTGGCAGGATCCAGCGCAGACATGGCATCCAGTCGGTCGGCACGTCCGAAGATCAGGCGGCCAAGCGGCACGATCGACGTCCGTAGCTGCTCGGCCGTCATCGCCGCCAGGCGCTGCGCGAACGCGGCCGGCAATGCCGAGGTCAGATCGATGCCGGGGCTGAAGAAGATCGGCACGATCGCCTCGATCAGCGCAGGCGTCACCTGCCCGGCCGCTTCGATCGCATCCAGCATGCCGAAGTAGCGCGCACGCGTGTCCTGCGGCTCGGCGCCCAGGAAGGTGTCCATCAACACCAGGCTGCGCACGCGCTCCGGCGCCATCAAAGCAAGCTCGGCGCCCCACATGCCGCCCACCGACAGGCCCACCACCGCGCACTGCGGCAGCTCCAGCGCGTCCAGCAGGCCAAGCATCTGCCGGGCAAGATCGTCGATTCCCTGCGTGCCTTGCGGCAGTTCGCCCGACTGCCCATGGCCCCACAGCTCAGGAACGATCACCTGGTAGTGCTGCGAAAGCGCCTGGATCTGCGGCTCCCACATCGCTGCGTCCCAGAGGTAGCTGTGGCCGAGCAGGATCGGAAAACCTTGACCGTGCTGGGTGTAATGGAGTGTTTGACCTGCGATCGTGCAAGAAGGCATCGGCATCGACATAAATGGGAGGGCGGCGGAACTCTAGACCTCTTCACATCAGAAATTTGTTGCAGTGCGGCAAGCGGTTTAACTGCGATTTGTTTTGACGCACGTCACGCTCTAAACGAAGCGAAATCATTGCCCGATAAACGAAAAACGCCCGGCATTGCCGGGCGTTCTAAGCTCCATCCAATCCGCTGGATCAGGCAGCGACGGTATCCGCAACGTCCTGATATTCCTGGATCTGATCGAAGTTCATGTAGCGGTAGATCTGGTCGCCACTGGTCTTGATCACGCCCACATCGGCCATGTACTCCTCCTTGGTCGGAATCCGGCCCAGGCGCGAGCAGATCGCCGCCAGTTCCGCCGAGCCCAGGTACACATTGGTGTTGCGGCCCAGACGGTTGGGGAAGTTACGCGTGGAGGTGGAGAACACCGTGGCGCCCTCGCGAGCCTGCGCCTGGTTGCCCATGCACAGCGAGCAGCCCGGCATTTCCATGCGCGCACCGGCCGCGCCGAAGGTGCCGTAATGGCCTTCCTTGGTCAGCTCGGAGGCATCCATCTTGGTCGGCGGTGCCACCCACAGACGGGTCGGGATGTCGCGCTTGCCTTCCAGCAGCTTGGCCGCGGCACGGAAGTGACCGATGTTGGTCATGCACGAACCGATGAACACTTCGTCGATCGCCGCACCGGCTACGTCGGACAGCGTCTTGACGTCGTCCGGGTCGTTCGGGCACGCCACGATCGGCTCGTGGATGTCGGCCAGGTCGATCTCGATGACCGCGGCATACTCGGCATCGGCATCGGGCTGCAGCAGCTGCGGGTCGGCCAGCCACTCTTCCATCTTCTTGATGCGGCGGCCCAGGGTGCGCGCGTCGGCATAGCCTTCGGCGATCATCCAGCGCAGCAGGGTGATGTTGCTGGTCAGGTATTCGATGATCGGCGCCTTGTCCAGGTGCACGCTGCAACCGGCCGCCGAACGCTCGGCCGAGGCGTCGGACAGTTCGAACGCCTGCTCCACCTTCAGATTCGGCAAGCCTTCGATTTCCAGGATGCGGCCGGAGAAGATGTTCTTCTTGCCCTGCTTGGCCACGGTCAGCAGACCGTCCTTGATCGCGTACAGCGGGATCGCGTTGACCAGGTCGCGCAGGGTCACGCCCGGCTGCATCTCACCCTTGAAACGCACCAGCACGCTCTCGGGCATGTCCAGCGGCATCACCCCGGTGGCGGCGGCAAACGCCACCAGGCCGGAGCCGGCCGGGAACGAGATACCGATCGGGAAACGCGTGTGCGAGTCACCACCGGTGCCCACGGTGTCGGGCAGCAGCATGCGATTGAGCCAGCTGTGGATCACGCCATCGCCTGGACGCAGCGACACGCCGCCACGGGTGGAGATGAATTCCGGCAGCGTGTGGTGGGTCTTGACGTCCACCGGCTTCGGGTAAGCGGCGGTGTGGCAGAACGACTGCATCACCAGGTCGGCCGAAAAGCCCAGGCAGGCCAGATCCTTCAGCTCGTCGCGGGTCATCGGGCCGGTGGTGTCCTGCGAACCCACCGAGGTCATCTTCGGCTCGCAATAGGTGCCCGGGCGCATGCCCTGGCCTTCCGGCAAACCGCAGGCGCGGCCGACCATCTTCTGCGCCAGCGAGAAGCCCTTGCCGGTGTCCGGCGGGTCCATCGGCAGGCGGAACAGATCCGAGGCCGGCAGGCCCAGGAATTCGCGCGCCTTGGCGGTGAGGCCACGGCCCACGATCAGCGGAATGCGGCCACCGGCGCGCACTTCGTCGAACAGCACGTCCGACTTCATCGCGAACTCGGCAATCACCTGCCCGTTCTTCAGCGCCTTGCCGTCATACGGACGCAGCTCGACCACGTCGCCGTGCTCCATCTGCGACACGTCCAGCTCGATCGGCAGCGCGCCGGCGTCTTCCATGGTGTTGTAGAAGATCGGGGCGATCTTGCTACCCAGGCACACGCCGCCGAAGCGCTTGTTGGGGATGTACGGAATGTCTTCGCCGGTCCACCACAGCACCGAGTTGGTCGCCGACTTGCGCGAAGAACCGGTGCCGACCACGTCGCCCACATAGGCCACCAGATGGCCCTTGTCCTTGAGGTCTGCAATGGCCTGGATCGGGCCACGCTTGCCGTCTTCTTCCGGCACGAACGCCGCGCCTTCGCGGGTGTTCTTCAGCATCGCCAGCGCGTGCAGCGGGATGTCCGGGCGGGTGGTCGCATCCGGCGCCGGCGACAGGTCGTCGGTGTTGGTTTCGCCCGGCACCTTGAACACGGTGACGGTCATGCTTTGCGGCACTTCCGGCTTGCTGGTGAACCATTCGGCATCGGCCCAGCTCTGCAGCACGGACTTGGCGTGCGCGTTGCCGGTGTCGGCCTTTTCCTGCACGTCATGGAACGCATCGAACACCAGCAAGGTGTGCTTGAGCGCTTCGGCGGCGGTGGCGCCCAGCTCGGCGTTGTCCAGCAGGTCGATCAGCGGCTGGATGTTGTAGCCGCCCAGCATGGTGCCCAGCAGCTCGGTCGCACGCGTGGGGCTGATCAGTGCGGTTTTCTCGGTACCGAACGCCACGGCGGCCAGGTACGAGGCCTTGACCTTGGCGGCGTCGTCGACGCCGGCCGGCACGCGCTGGCTCAGCAGCTCGACCAAAAAGGCTTCTTCGCCGGCGGGCGGAGCCTTCAACAGTTCGATGACCTCGGCGGTCTGCTGCGCGGTCAGCGGCAGCGGCGGGATACCGAGCGCAGCGCGCTCTGCAACGTGGTGGCGATAGGCTTCCAACATGCGGGTTCTCCAAAAGGACAGCAGTGAATGTGTAAAAACGTCAGACGTGGATCAGAAGGCGTGGATCAGGCAACGGGCTTGGGGACGGTGATCTTCAAGCCCTTGAAGTAATCGCGGAAGAAGCCCTCGTCGCGGGTAATCAACCCATCGCACTGGAGCATCGCGTGGGCGCCGATCAGAAAATCGGCCACCACCCGCTCGCGCTTGCCGCCGCGTGCACGGAAGCGCTTGTTCATATGGCCGGCGCGCACTGCCGCCGCTTCCTGGGTGGCTTCGTAACGCACCCCGATCGAGGCCAGGGTTTCCATCAGGTCGACCTGGGTGTCCAGCATGGCCAGCACTTCGGCCACCACCGCATCGCAGACCACGACCTCGTCGCGCGCCAGTGCATCGCCGATGCAGATTTCCGACACCTCGCCGTACACCGGGTCGCCGATGAGGATGTCTAGCAGCACCGAGGAATCCAGGGCGATCATGGGTCGAACGGATCCCCGGGCGCACGGCCACGGATGGCGCGCATGGCTTCGTCAGTGCTGGTCAGGCCGTCGACCAGCTTGAACTTGCCGCGCACCTTGCGCAGCGCTTCGCTGACATCCTTACGCAAGATGATGCGCCCACCATCGAGTTCGATCTTGAGGGTGGTGCCCTTGGTCAGGCCCAGGGCATCGCGCACGGCCTTGGGCAACGTGATCTGTCCACGTTCGGCAACAGTGGCTTCCATGAGCATGCTCCAGAAAGTATGCGCACATGATACGTACTTGGGCGGTCGTACTCAAGCGAGCAGATCGACTCGGACACACCGTGCGTACACACTGAACTGCTCAGAATAGGCCCCTACCTAAAGCCTTCGACGCCATAGGAGTGATGCATGAGCGATTCCTTTTCCACCCGCGCCTCATTTGAGGTCCACGGCAAGCGCTACGACTATTACAGCCTGCCCAAACTGGGCGAGCGATTCGATATCGCCCACCTGCCCTACTCGATGAAGATCCTGCTGGAGAATCTGCTCCGGCACGAGGACGGCGGCGTGACCGTCGGCAAGGACCACATTGAGGCAGTCGCCAAATGGGACCCCAAGGCCGAGCCTGAGATCGAAATCGCCTTCATGCCCGCGCGCGTGGTGCTGCAGGATTTCACCGGCGTGCCGTGCGTGGTCGACCTGGCCGCGATGCGCGATGCAGTGGTCAAGCTGGGCGGCGACGCCGACCAGATCAACCCGCAGATTCCCTCCGAACTGGTCATCGACCACTCGGTGCAGGTGGACGTGTTCGGCAAGCCCGACGCGCTCGACCTCAATGGCAAGATCGAATTCCAGCGTAACCAGGAACGCTACGGCTTCCTGCGCTGGGGCCAGAAGGCGTTCGAAAACTTCAAGGTGGTGCCGCCCAATACCGGCATCGTCCACCAGGTCAATCTGGAAAACCTCGCCCGCGTGGTGATGAGCGCGGACAAGGACGGCACCCTGGTCGCCTATCCCGACACCGTGTTCGGTACCGACAGCCACACCACCATGATCAATGGCATCGGCGTGCTGGGCTGGGGCGTGGGTGGCATCGAAGCCGAGGCCGCGATGCTGGGCCAGCCGTCGTCGATGCTGATTCCGCAGGTGGTGGGCTTCAGGCTCACCGGCAAACTGCCCGAAGGCGCCACCGCCACCGATCTCGTGCTCACCGTCACCCAGATGCTGCGCAAGGCCGGTGTGGTGGGCAAGTTCGTCGAGTTCTTCGGCGAGGGCCTACAGCACCTGCCGCTGGCCGACCGCGCCACCATCGGCAACATGGCGCCGGAATACGGCGCCACCTGCGGCATCTTCCCGGTCGACGAAGAATCGCTGACCTATCTGCGCCTGTCAGGCCGCAGCGAAGAGCAGATTGCGCTGGTGGAAGCCTACGCAAAGGCGCAGGGCCTGTGGCACGACGCCACCACCCCGCCTGCGCAGTACAGCGCCACGCTGGAACTGGACATGGGTGAGGTCAAGCCGTCGCTGGCCGGCCCCAAGCGCCCGCAGGACCGCGTGCTGCTGGAAGACATGCAAGCCAATTACCGCGAAAGCCTCAAGCCGTTCGCCGAGGCGCGCAGCAAGCGGCTGGGCGACATCAAACAGGAAGATCGCCTGAAGAACGAAGGCGGCGGCGGCACCGCAGTCGGCGCCAAGGCGGCCCATGCCGAAGGCGCGGCCGACAGCGGCGCCGGCTGGCAGCTGCGCGACGGCTCGGTGGTGATCGCCGCCATCACCTCGTGCACCAACACCTCCAACCCGGCAGTGATGCTCGGTGCCGGCCTGCTGGCACGCAACGCGGCCGCCAAGGGCTTGAAGGCGCAGCCGTGGGTCAAGACCTCGCTCGGGCCGGGCTCGCGCGTGGTCACCGATTATCTGAGCAAGGCCGGCGTGCTGGCCGACCTGGAAACGCTCGGCTTTTACGTGGTCGGCTACGGCTGCACCACCTGCATCGGCAACTCCGGCCCGCTGCCGGAAGACGTGTCCGCCGCGATTGCCAAAGACGATCTGGTCGTGGCCTCGGTGCTGTCGGGCAACCGCAACTTCGAAGGCCGCGTGCATCCCGAAGTCAAGATGAATTACCTGGCCTCGCCGCCGCTGGTCGTCGCCTATGCGATCGCCGGCACCACCGATATCGACCTCACCACCGAGCCGCTGGGCACAGGTAGTGATGGTCAGCCGGTGTACCTGCGCGACATCTGGCCGAGCAACAAGGAAATCGGCGACACCATCGCCGCGACCGTTGGCCCGGAGATGTTCAAGCAGAACTACGCCGATGTGTTCAAGGGCGATTCGCGCTGGAACACCATCGCCTCGCCAGATGGCGCGTTGTACGAGTGGGATGCCGCATCCACCTACATCAAGAACCCGCCCTACTTCGAGGGCATGACCATGCAGGTCGGCCATGTGGAGGACGTGCACGGCGCGCGCATCATGGGCCTGTTCGGCGACTCGATCACCACCGACCACATCTCCCCGGCCGGCAACATCAAGAAGGATTCGCCGGCAGGACGCTTCCTGCAGGAACGCGGCGTACAACCGGCCGACTTCAACAGCTACGGCAGCCGCCGCGGCAACGACGATGTGATGGTGCGCGGCACTTTCGCCAACATCCGCATCAAGAACCTGATGTTCGGTGGCGAAGAAGGCGGCAACACGCTGTATTACCCCGCAGCTGGCGGTCAGCCGGAAAAGCTGGCGATCTACGACGCGGCGGTGAAGTACAAGGCCGATGGCGTGCCGCTGGTGGTGCTGGCCGGCAAGGAATACGGCACCGGCTCCTCGCGCGACTGGGCGGCCAAGGGCACCAACCTGCTGGGCGTCAAGGCGGTGATCGCAGAGAGCTTCGAGCGCATCCATCGCTCCAACCTGGTCGGCATGGGCGTGCTGCCGCTGCAGTTCCTGGAAAACGAAAACGCGCAGACGCTGGGCCTGGATGGCTCCGAGGTCTTGGACATCACCGGCCTGCAGGACGGTGCCAGCCGTCGCGCCACCGTCGATGCCAAGAAGTCCGATGGCAGCGTCAAGCAGTTCCAGGTGAAGGTGCTGTTGCTGACGCCGAAGGAAGTGGAGTACTTCAAGCACGGCGGCTTGCTGCAGTACGTTCTGCGCCAGCTGGCTGCACGCAAGGCGGGCTGATCCTTAGCCGCTGACGCTGGACCGACATTCCCGCCGCTTGGCGGGAATGTCGTTTCTGGGTCCGGTGCGTTTGTAGCGGAGTGCGACGCATGCTGCGGGCTGTCCATGCAGTGCACGCGCTTGCCAGGCAACAACGCGTTCGTCCGCCACGTCATCGTCTTACCCTGCGGCTCGCCCGTCATGGCGGTGGCGTTAGGGCCGGCATACGCGGCACCCGACCGCCCTCACTGCCCCGCCGGCTCCCATTGCGCGTGGTACAGCCTCCAATCGCCGTCCTGCAGCCGCCAGCCAGTGACCACCTGATAGGTCTGCGCCTGCTCGGGCACCCAGCCACCACTGCCGCCGGTGAGCAAGGCCGTGAAGCGCACGGTTGCCGTCTGCCCGCGCAGCTCTACCTCCAACGGGCCCACGGTGACGCCGATCTGTCGATTCCCCAGCATCTGCAGCTGCATCAGGCGCCGCAACCCGGCCGCGTCCAGACCGTTTTCGCCTACGAAATCGGCGGACACCGGCGCCATCGCGTCGCCGATATCGCGCGCTTCGATCGCCTCATGCATGTGTTGCAAGGTCGCGCGCAGGCGTTGCTCCGGCGCATCGCGCCCGCAAGCGGCCAGGAGCACTGCACAAATCACCAGCCACCACAGCCGCTTCCACTGCCGAATGCTGCCGTGCATCACGCTTCGCCTTTTCCATCCATGACGGTATGCTGCCAGGAGTTGTAGTGCCGTGGAACACACCGCGTCACGTACTAAACACCCTGGAGGGGGGCAGATGAATCAGGCACGTCCTTGGTTGCAAAGTTATCCGGCCGGCGTCGCCGCCGAGATCGATCTCGAGCAGTTCCGCACCATTGCCGAAGTGTTCGCGACATCCGTCGCGCGCTTTGCCGATCGTCCTGCGTATCACAGCTTCGGCAAGACCATCACCTATCGGGAAGCCGATCAGCTGGTGGAACAATTCGCGGCCTACCTGCTCGGCGAGCTGCAGTTGAAGAAAGGCGACCGCGTCGCCTTGATGATGCCCAACTGCCTGCAGTATCCCATCGCCACCTTCGGCGTCCTGCGTGCTGGCCTGACCGTGGTCAACGTCAACCCGCTCTACACACCGCGTGAGTTGAAGCACCAGCTGATCGATTCCGGCGCCAGCGTGCTGGTGGTCATCGACAACTTCGGCACCACCGTGCAGCAGGTCATCGCCGACACCCCGGTCAAGCAGGTGATCACCACCGGCCTGGGCGACATGCTCGGCTTTCCAAAAGCAGCGCTGGTCAATTTCGTCGTCAAATACGTCAAGAAGCTGGTGCCCGACTACCGCATCAACGGTGCCATCCGCTTTCGCGATGCATTGGCGCTGGGCCGCAAGCACAGCGTGCCGACGCTGCAGATCGAATCGGACGACATTGCGTTTTTGCAGTACACCGGCGGCACCACCGGCGTGGCCAAGGGCGCGATGCTGACCCACCGCAACCTGGTCGCCAACATGCAGCAGGCGCACCAGTGGCTGTCCGGCACCGGCAAGCTGGAAGAAGGCAACGAGGTGGTGATCACCGCGCTGCCGCTTTATCACATCTTCGCGCTGACGGCGAACGGACTGGTCTTCATGAAGATCGGCGGCTGCAATCACCTGATCAGCAATCCGCGCGACATGCCCGGCTTCGTCAAGGAACTGAAGAAGACCCGCTTTACTGCGTTTACCGGCGTCAACACGCTGTTCAACGGCCTGCTCAATACGCCCGGTTTCGACCAGATCGACTTCTCCTCGCTCAAGATGACGCTGGGCGGCGGCATGGCCGTGCAGCGTTCGGTCGCCGAGCGGTGGAAGAAAGTCACCGGCCAAACCCTGGTGGAGGCCTACGGCCTGACCGAGACGTCGCCGGCCGCCTGCATCAACCCGATGGACCTGAAGGATTACAACGCCTCGATCGGCCTGCCGATTCCCTCCACCGATGCCTGCATCAAGGACGACGCCGGTGCGGAACTGGCGATCGGCGAGATTGGCGAGTTGTGCATCAAGGGCCCGCAGGTGATGAAGGGCTATTGGAAGCAGCCCGCCGAAACCGCAAAGGTGATGGACGCGGACGGCTGGCTGCACACCGGCGACATCGCGCGGATGGACGAGCTGGGCTTCGTCTACATCGTCGACCGCAAAAAAGACATGATTCTGGTGTCCGGTTTCAACGTCTACCCGAACGAGATCGAAGACGTCATCGCCACCATGCCCGGCGTGCTGGAAGTGGCGGCGGTCGGCGTACCGGACGAAAAATCAGGCGAAATCGTCAAGGTCGTGATCGTCAAGAAAGACCCTGCCCTGACCGCCGACGATGTGAAGGCGCATTGCCGGACCAATCTGACCGGCTACAAGCAGCCCCGCGTGATCGAATTCCGCAAGGAATTGCCAAAAACCAACGTCGGCAAGATCCTGCGGCGCGAACTGCGGGATGCGCCGAAGGCGTAGTCCATCGTGCGACCGCAGAGTTGAAGACGTTCAGTCGTCATGACGCCCGCAACGCCACAAGGCCTTGCGGGCGTCTACATTTCAGCCCAGGAATCATCAGAAAACGAATACATGCTCTACCTGTCGTACTTCACTGCATGCTTCATGCTAGACGGCCGCAGAGGGATCCAAGACGTCAAGAAGCATGAAAGTGAAAGAAGCGATCGCGATGAAGGCTGGAAGCAAGCAAGGGAACACCACGCTACATATACTCAGCCTCACGTTCGCAGCGATGAGGGGAAGTAGGAAGTTTGATAACGGAAAGACCGTGCGTTCCCATTTGATCAAAGCGAAGCATCGAAGCGCGATCGCCACGACTCGGGTGAGGGCCGAGAACAATCAGACGAACCGCTGGTTAGAGCGCCTTTGCACCGAGCGTACACCACCCGCCGGCGCGCTCACCAAGGACTCGACTAACCACTAAAATTGCAGCGCTAGCGAGAGCCATATCACCAGCCCACTGATGCGAACGCTTGGCGACATCATCATGAAAATACTGGATTGCGACAGAGCACCATCTACCGCAATGAAAGAACCACCGACAAGAATTCAGAATAAGCCACAGACGGCTACGCGCAACATTGCGACACCGATTTTTAATAGCGCCACGTACTCGGGGCGCCAATCATCGACATGAAAAACGCTGCCTTACTTTGACTCTTAGCTTAGCGATAAAGGCTCGCCTCTGAAGCAACCGCAACCAGCACGCGCCCGATCTTCTACAACGCAACTCGCAATTCGGAAGAGCTCGCTCCTCTAACCGCATCGCAATAAACCTCATCCAGTGAGGAGAAAAATCGACCATCAAAACATAGCTAACGCCAAGCTAGATAATTATGACAACCGGGCTCATTTTCGAAAGAATTGAGCTCACAACGCCACACGCCCTATAACGAAGGCTCACCGAAAGATTCGGTTCGTTGATCCTTCACACTTGGAAGAAACCCCTTGCCATTATGGAGATAGTGCCGGTGTAGCATCGATTTCGAGTGGATCGTGCGCGCCCGCCGACATCCACTCTCCCGAAGCGGGCACTTCCAGGATAAGCCCATGAACACGATTGAAAAGATTTCCCTCGGCCGCCCCCACTCCACCATTCGTGTCGACTGCTCAGCAGCTGAAGGCACCCATTGGTTATACATGCATGCAAACGCGCACCTCGGTGTACGCCCTTGCTGCAACCCCGAGTTATTGGACGAAATATGGGATGTCATGGGTTCAATCACACGTGCTCCGCACGAAAGGCGTAATGGCGAGCTGCGTCATTTCGTTCTTGCGTCTGACTCAAGCGCTTTCAATCTAGGCGGGGATCTGGATCTGTTTGCACGCCTGATCCGCGAGCAAAATCGCGATCACTTGTTGCGCTATGCAAAACGGTGTGTGGAAGGTGTGCACCATCTGCACGTGGGCTTTGGTGGCGACGTCCGCAGCATCGCGCTACTGCAGGGCGATGCACTGGGCGGCGGACTGGAGATGGCCCTTGCCTGTCACACCATCGTCGCCGAGGAAGGCATCGGCATGGGACTTCCCGAGGTCTTGTTCGATCTATTCCCTGGAATGGGCGCATATTCCTTCCTATGCCGCCGCGTCGCGCCTCATCTGGCAGAAAAAATCATTCTTGACGGACGCATCTACAGCAGCGAAGAAATGCACGCGATGGGGATCGTGGACGTACTGGTCCCGAAGGGGCAAGGCGTGATGGCGACTGAAAATCTCATTCGTCAGCAAAAACGTATCCCCAACTCCTACCTTGCGATGAATGCGGCGCGCAACGTGGCACAGTCGGTTCCGTATGAAGAATTGCTGCGCATCACCGAAATATGGGTGGATGCAGCACTGGCATTGAGCAACAAATCGTTGCGTACGATGGACCGGCTGGTCAAGGCACAGAATCGACGAATGGGCGTAGGTCCCGCCTGATTTTGGTAGATCCAATGCAGGGGGATCAGGCCCGGCCTATTGCCGGGCTTTCATCCAAGATCGCCATTTCCACTGGCGCCTTCCTGGGACTTCAGTCGTGCACGTTGAGCGAGCGCATCGCGTCCTTGCTGCAATCCATCCTTGAGTTGCTCCAGCCGCTGACGCCACTCGGCCCGCAGCTGCGCCTCTGGCAGTCGCATCAACTCTCCGCCCTGTTCGGCCAAGATCACCAGTCCAAGATTGCTGGAGACACCCTTGACGGCATGCGCATGCTCACGCAACCGTGCCCAATCTTCGTCGGCAGCGGATTTACCCAGTTGAACGACACACGCGCTGACATCGCTGAGACATTGTTGAATGAACTCGCGCTCGAATTCATTGCCCATCCCCAGCTCCGCCAGTTCGTCCAGCACGGCAGGATCCAGCACGGTGCCGGTCACAACCGGTCCGCGGATGCCAATCGTCAAATCCGTCTGGCGCAGTTTTTGATTGACGGCGATCTCGGCCAGCGTATCCAGCAGCTTGATTGCCGCCACCGGCTTTGCCAGGAAGGCGTAAGCCCCGGCCTGTTCACAACTACGGATTGACTCTGGGGTTACGTCAGCGCTCAGCACCACCACCGGAGTACCCGGTTGGCCTCCGGCCTGCATGACACGGAGCTGCTTCAGCATGTCCAGACCGCTGACGCCAGGCATGTGCAGATCCACGATCGCAAGGTCGAAATCCGTCGCAGCAAGCGCGTCGAGCACTGCTTCGCCACCGTCGACGCAGGTGACGCGATGCCCCGCCTTTTGCAGCAAACGTTGCAGCACAAGACGATTTGCCAGATGGTCGTCTGCCACCAGGATGTGCATGCTGCGCACGCGGGCACGGTGACGCAGAAATGGATCGGCAAACGCGATGACGTTGCCCGGAATCGTTGTCGCGTCTGCATCCTGCGACACGGGCAGTGGCGCTAGCGCCGTTGCGGGCTTTTCTGCCACCAGACCAAATGGGAGCTCAAACCAGAACAGACTGCCGCCGGTCGGATTTTCCGCAAAACCAATCGCGCCGCCCATCGACTGCACCAGCCCCTTCGCAATCGTGGTCCCCAGACCGCTGCCTTCGAACCGGCGCGCCAGCCCGGTATCCGCCTGCTCAAACGCATCGAACAGACGTGGCCGCATGTCGGCCGGCACACCGATACCTGTATCGAGCACTTCAAAGCGCAGCAACACCCCGGCATGGCCGCTAGGCAAGCCTGTCGACACCTTCAACTGCACACTGCCTTGATCGGTGAACTTGACTGCGTTACCGACCAGGTTGAGCAAGATTTGCTGCAAGTGACCGGCATCCCCTTGAATCTGCGGGGGCACGTCCGCGGCGACGGTCATCTCGTAGCTCAAGCCCTTTGCCTTGGCTTGCGGTTTGAGGATGAGGCCAATCGCCTGCAATGTAGAGTGCAGCGCAAAATCCGAAATAGTGATCCGGAGCTTGCCGGCCTCGATGGCCGAGATGTCCAACACCTCTTCCACAAGCGCAAGCAGGCTACGTGTGGAGGCTTGAATCGTTTTAAGACATTCGCGCTGCTCGCTATCCAGACGCGTAGTCGCCAACACCTCGGTCATTCCGGACAACCCGTTGAGTGGCGTACGGAATTCGTGACTCATGTTCGCGAGAAAGCGGCTCTTGGCCTCACTGGCACGACGTGCCTCCGTCGTGGCGCGGGTCAGCTGCCGTAAAAGGCTAGAGAAATACAGCGGAACAGCAGCCAGGCCAATTGTCAGCCCGACCCCAAGACGTTGGTTGAGACGCCAGTAGTCGGTCATTGCAACTGTCGTGGCAAAACTCGCAACAGCCATCACCACTGCAAGGTAAAGATAGCGGTTGCCGTATCGCAGGCCGTTGCCGACGGTGACCCACATGACCACCACATAGACCCAGGCCAAGGGTTCCCCCATCTGGATCATGCCGGCTGCCATCAAGCCGTAATCGGCCAGCATCCCCAGGATGCGACGCGCATCCGAGTGGCCGGGGCGCCATAGCAACCAGCCGAACAATGCAAGCCCGAGGCTTAAGCCTGTGAGGATAATGCCCAACACGCTGGCGTGTTGGGTCGGGGGCAAGCTGTGATGGACGCTTGGCAGCAGGACGTAACACAGGATCAAGGTGATCAAAACGATGCGAACAATCGCTTGACCATGTTCGCTGTCAGGTCGATTCGTCAGCCGCTGCCGGATCCATCCGAACGAGTTCATGGCCTATACCCCGGGCCGCGCCGATGCGGTGGAGAACTCACCGCAGATCTGGTCCAGCTGCGCGCGACCGCGCAATAGTGCATCCACGCAGCGCGGGTCGAACAGGCGGCCGCGTTGCGCGTAGAGATACGCCAGGGCGGCATCCATCGTCCACGCTTCCTTGTACGGGCGCGGCGACAGCAGGGCGTCGAACACGTCGGCCACCGCCACGATGCGCGCTTCCAGCGGAATCGCCTCGCCGACCAGGCCGTCCGGATACCCGGTGCCGTCGTAGCGCTCGTGGTGGCGCAGCGCGATCAAGGCGCCCACCTGGATGAAGCGGTTCTGGCTGCCGCTGAGCAACTCGTAGCCGATCCGCGGGTGGCGCTTCATCACGCTCATCTCGTCGTCGGTGAGCTTGCCTGGCTTGAGCAGCACCGAGTCGGGAATGGCGATCTTGCCCATGTCGTGCAGCGGTGCGGCCATCTCGATGATGCGCACTTCTTCTTCCGACAATCCCAGCTGTTCGGCGATCAGGCCGGCCACATGCGACATGCGCTCCAGGAACGCGCTGGTGCCCGAATCGCGATATTCGATGGCGCGCGCCAGCCGCGACAAGGTTTCGCGCTCGCGCTCTTCGACCTCGTTCATGCTGGCCAGCAGGCGTTGTTCCAGCGACAGCGCGCGTTGCTTGACGCTCTCGCTCTGCTGACGCAGCTGCAACAGATTGGAGCAGCGTGCTCGCAGCTCGCGCGGGCGGATCGGCTTGACCAGGAAATCGATCACCCCGGCTTCCAGCGCCGCCTGGCGGATCGGCTCGTCGCCGACGATGGTGATCAGGATGATCGGAATATCGCGATGGCTCGGCAGCCGGCGCAGGCGCCGCGCGAACTCCAGGCCATCCATCCCGGGCATGCGGTAGTCGAGCAGCAACAGATCCACGCGCCCGGCTTCGCACCAGGCCAACGCGTCGAGCGGGTCACCGAAGTCGTAGACCTTCAGCTCCGGCGCGATGTCCTCGATAACATGGCGCAGCATCGTCCGCGCGGACATCTGATCATCGACAATGACGATGTTCAATCCCAGATCCGCCTTTTCCGCCCAGCTTCCCCATGTATCCGCCGACACCATGCCGCCCGGATTCCCTAAAACATCCTGCATAGCCGTTGCTCCTCTATCCCGAGAACGGAAAAGCGTGACGCCGACCCCTGTGTCGACTCCCCCGGACCTAACGCTGTCCGGAGCTGTGCCCTAGCATATGCAGTATCTGTGCCGTGAGCACGCGTTCGCACAAAAAAAATCAGGCTTCCGGGCGCATGTAAGGAAACAGCAGGACATCACGGATCGAGGTGCTCCCGGTCAGCAGCATCACCAGCCGGTCGATGCCGATGCCCAGGCCGCCGGTCGGCGCCATTCCGTACTCCAACGCACGGATGTAATCGGCGTCGTAGTGCATCGCTTCGTCGTCGCCGCCGTCCTTGGCCTGCACCTGCGCCTGGAAGCGCGCGGCCTGATCTTCGGGGTCGTTGAGCTCGGAGAAGCCATTGGCCAGCTCCTTGCCGTTGATGAACAGCTCGAAGCGGTCGGTGTACCCCGGCTCGGTGTCGCTGGAACGCGCCAGCGGCGACACCTCCACCGGATGGTCGGTGATGAAGGTCGGTTGCACCAGGGTGTGCTCGACGGTGGCTTCGAAGATTTCCAGCAGCAGCTTGCCCCAGCCGTAAGACGGCTTGGTGCGGATCTTCAGCCGTTCGCAATGGCGCAGCAGCGCGGCGCGATCGGTGCAATCGGCCGCACTGATTTCCGGATTGTGGTGACGAACGGCCTCATCCATGCGCCAGCGACGGAAAGCCGGCGCCAGATCGATGTCGGCGCCATCCCAGCTCACCTGGGTGGTGCCCAGCACCGTGTGCGCGGTATCGCGGATGACCTGCTCGGTCAGATCCATGATCTCGTGGTACGTGGCGTAGGCCTCGTAGAGCTCGAGCATGGTGAACTCGGGGTTGTGCCGGGTCGACACGCCTTCGTTGCGGAAGTTGCGGTTGATCTCGTAGACGCGCTCCAGGCCACCGACTACCAGCCGCTTGAGATACAGCTCCGGCGCCACGCGCAGGTACAGATCCAGATCCAGCGCGTTGTGGTGGGTGGTGAACGGCTTGGCGGTGGCGCCGCCGGGGATGTAATGCATCATCGGCGTTTCCACTTCCAGAAAACGCCGCGCATCCAGCCACGCGCGCATCGCACGGATGATCTTGGAGCGCTTGATGAAGACCTCGCGTGCCTCCGGGGTGACGATCAGGTCGACGTAGCGCTGGCGGTAGCGCTGCTCCACGTCCGACAGGCCGTGCCACTTGTCCGGCAACGGGCGCAGCGACTTGGTCAGCAGCCGCAGCGCGCTGGCCTTGACCGACAACTCTCCGGTCTTGGTCCGGGTCAGACCGCCCTCCACCGCCACGATGTCACCGACATCCCAGCCCTTGAACGCGGTATAGGCATCGCCGAGCACATTGCCCTGCAGGAACAACTGCACGCGCCCGGATTCGTCCTGGATCTGCGCAAAGCTGGCCTTGCCCATCACCCGCTTGGCCATCAGCCGGCCGGCCATCTTGACGGTGCGACCGCTGGCTTCCAGCGCTTCGGGGGTCCAGCTGTCGGCATCGGCGAATTCGGCCTGCAGATCGCCGGCGAAATGCTCGCGCACGAAGTCGTTGGGATACGCGATGCCCTGGCCGCGCAACGCGCCCAGTTTCGCGCGACGCTCGGCGATGAGGCTGTTCTCGTCGACGGGAAGGTGTGGCGCGGGGGTCTGTTCGGTCATGGCGGGGTCGGTCTGCTAGAAGTCGGGCGCGTGCCCGGTGAGGAGTGAGCGCCCGGCAGCGCCGGGCTCTCTTACATTGACGGTGTCGCGCGTCGGTGGCCTGACGTCTGGCTGCCGCAACGCGGGGTAGCGCTGCGCTGCATGCAGCCTAGCGTCGTGCAAGGTCGTCGCATCCGCTGCGACCTCGCGCGGTGGTCAGGCGTCCAGGCGTTTGGAGCCTGCCGCCAGACCGGCCTTCAGGCTGGCCTCGACGAATTCGTCCAGGTCGCCGTCCAGCACTTTTTGCGTGTCGCTGCGTTCGATGCCGGTACGCAGATCCTTGATACGGCTCTGATCGAGCACGTAGTTGCGGATCTGGCTGCCCCAACCGATGTCGGACTTGGTGGCTTCCAGCGCGTCGCGTTCGACGTTGCGTTTTTGCACTTCCAGTTCGTACAACTTGGCGGCCAGCATCTTCATCGCGTTGTCGCGGTTCTGATGCTGGCTGCGGCCGGTCTGGCAGGCAACCACCGTATTGGTCGGGATATGCGTGATACGCACCGCCGATTCGGTCTTGTTGACGTGCTGACCACCGGCGCCGGACGAGCGGTACACGTCGGTACGCAGGTCGGCCGGGTTGATGTCGATCTCGATGTTGTCGTCCACTTCCGGCGACACGAACACCGAAGTGAAGCTGGTATGCCGGCGGTTGTCGGAGTCGAACGGCGACTTGCGCACCAGCCGGTGCACACCGATCTCGGTCTTCAACCAGCCGTAAGCGTATTCGCCCTCGATGCGGATCGTGGCCGATTTGATGCCTGCCACTTCGCCGCCGGACACTTCCATCAGCTCGGTCTTCCAGCCACGCGACTCAGCCCAGCGCAGATACATGCGCAACAGGATTTCCGCCCAGTCCTGCGCCTCGGTACCACCGGCGCCGGCCTGGATATCGACGAACGCATTGGAGCCGTCCATCTCGCCGGAGAACATGCGCTGGAATTCCAGCTTCTCGACATGGATCTGGTACTTGTCCAGATCGGCGATCACCGCCACCGCGGTGTCCTCGTCCTGCTCACTGTCGGCCAGTTCCAGCAGATCGCCGGCATCGGTGAGGCCGGCCAGCACATCGGCGATGCCGATGACGGTCTTTTCCAGCATGGAACGCTCACGTCCCAGGGCCTGGGCACGCTCGGCGTCGTTCCACACGTCCGGGCTCTCGAGCTCCCGGCTGACTTCCTCTAGACGCTCTTTCTTGGCGTCGTAGTCAAAGATACCCCCTGAGCGAGAGCACGCGATCGTTGAGATCGGTGATGCGCTGGCGGATCGGATTGGTTTCGATCATGACGGACTTCCGGCAAACAAGCGGGCTAGTTTAGCAAGCGGGCGACGGTGGCGGAACGCGGTTGCGCCGGGGCTGCACACGCTTCAGAGCCGGCAGTCTCGATGCCCGCCTTGCGGTTGCGCGCGACCGCAGGGCTTGCGGGCCCCCCTCACCACAACGCGCTGATGTCGCAGCGGCGGCAACATGGGCGAAGTGGCTGCGACGGATATGCAAGGCGCCGTGGCCAGCTGTGCCGCTCCGCAATGGCTCTAGCGCCCTCAGACCGTCACTGCATCTGTGCGGCGCGCAACGGCACCCTGCCCTGCCCGCGCGCGTACGTCGGCCAGATGACTGCGACTGCACGGCAACACCGTGGCGTCGCGCAGATGCACGCGCGCATCGCCAGAATCGACCGGTTCGATCGCCTGCACCTGGTCCAGATTCACCAGATAGCTGCGATGGATCCGCACGAACACTGCGGGGTCCAATTTAGCTTCGATCGCCGCCATCGTGCTGCGTAACGGATAGTCATGGCCGCGCACGCGCAGGTTGACGTAGTTGCCGGAGGCCTGGACCCATTCGATATCGGCGGTAGCGACCAAAAAGTCGCGGCCGAGTTTGCGCACCAGAAAGCGCTCCGGGCGGTCCAGCGGCTCCTCCGGCGCGCCTTCGTCCGGTGCCGCAAACAGATGGGCCTCGCCCTGGCGCCGCCGCGCGTACCAGCCCAATGCGTGCTGCAACGCCACCAGCATCGCAAAGGTACGCAGATCCTTGGACAACTCATAAAACCACTGCAGCGGCCAGCCTCCGAAGTCGTAATGGCTACCGGCCAGCGCGTAAACCAGCTTGCGCAACAGCACCATGCCGGCAACGTGCGCCAGCCACCAACCCAATGCAGCCGCCAGATAGACCGGCACATGGCGACGCCAGACATCGGCATGCAGCGGCCAACGTGCGCAGAGCCAGAACACCGCGGGTAGCAACAATAGCGATGCCATGGCGCTGGTCAGCTCCCAGCTCAGTACCTGCCACAGCACGATCGCCTCGCCATCGCGACGCCCCGCCAACCATGCGGTCAGCGTGTTGCCCAGTGCGCTCAGGTAAAACACCAGCAACCAGATCGTCACTGCCCAGCGCGTGGCGAAGTGACGCGCACCGTCCTGAGGTGTCGGCGGGCGCGGCCCGGTCGTTTCCATTGCGCACGTCCGTAGTTGGCAGCTGCCGATGATAGAGGCCTGCGCAACGGGGCGACACCGTCATCCCCACTGCTCCCGTTCGTCCCTGGGAGGATGCGACTGGTCACTGCGCGCGGGCGTTTCCACCCCTGGCCCCTTTCTTTATGCGGGTCGGCGGGCAGGATGCGTGCACTTCCTCGACCAACCGCCCCCATGACCGAGCGCCGCCACGATATCGATGCCTTGCGCGTCTTCGCCTTTGCCCTGCTGATCCTCTATCACGTGGGCATGGCCTACGTGGCCGGCTGGGACTTCCATTTGAAGAGTGCGTACACCACCGACTGGCTGCAGGCGCCCATGATCGCGCTCAACCGCTGGCGGATGCCGTTGCTGTTCATGATCTCCGGCATCGCGATCGGTCTGGCGCGGGCAGAACGTGCGCCGTGGCAGTTCGCCTGGCGACGCTGCGGCCGGTTATTGCCACCCCTGCTGTTCGGCATGTTCGTGGTGGTGGCGGTGCAGGCGTACTGCCAGGGCGTCAGCAACGGCAAGGTCGTGCCCGGCTTCGGCAACTTCCTGCTGCGCTATTGGCAGGTCCGGCCGTGGCCGGCCGGCAGCTTCGATGGCTGGGAACACGGCATCACCTGGAACCATCTGTGGTATCTGGCCTATCTGCTGCCTTACACCTTGTTACTGATGGCCATGGTCGCGCTGGGCCGCATGCTGCCCGTGTCGCTGCGAGCAGTGCCGGCGTCCATCGCGCTGCCGGCCCTGCTGCTGGCACCCATCCTGTGGGAGGCCTTCTGCCTGCTGTGGGTGATGCCGCGCCACCCACCGACCCACGCCCTGGTTGGCGACTGGTTTGTGCATGCCGAGTCGTTTCCGTTGTTCGTGCTGGGATATGCGCTGGCCCATCACGCACGCTTCTGGACGTGGTCAGTGCAGCTGCGTTGGCCAACTCTGATCGCCGCACTGCTGGCGATCGCCACCGAGCTGAGCATCCGCCATCTGGGCCGCTCGCTCGATCCGGTGCAGCTGCCCGCCCTGCTGGCTGCAGTTCCCTGGGACGTAGTCGAGCGGCTGGCGCGCGCCGCCTACACCTGGCTGGCATTGCTGACCCTGTTCGGCTGGGCAAGGCATGGCTTGAACCGCCCCTTCGCGTGGCTGCCGTACTGCACCCAAGCCGTGTTCCCCTGGTACATCCTGCATCAGAGCCTGATCATCCTGGCGCTGTACTGGTTGGCGCCGTTGCACCTGGGCCCGTGGCTGGAACCGTCGCTGGTGTTCGCCTCCACCGTTGCCGGCTGCCTGCTATTGCACGAATACCTTATCCGCCGCGTGCGCTGGCTGCGTCCGCTGTTCGGGATGCCGATGCGGGAATCGCCGACCAGGGTGCGCGCCACGGCAACGCTGACGCAGGTGTGATCGCTGAAAGCGACAGGCCGGCAGACAAGACCGCACAGACAATGCCGTTAGCGCATCGTCGCCAGAACAACCCGGGCACCGCGCGCAGATCGCAGTCCATCTGCAGCGCGCAGTGTGGTCGATCACGGGGGCGCGCAGATGCACCGCAGCGAGTTGACACACTCGCCGTCATGAATTGCCTCCACTGCCTGCGGACGATTCGCCTGGACGCCCTGCGGTCGGCATCGCAAGATGCCGGCCCGGACCTGCGATGAAGGAACTTCGATGCGTTACGACCTGCTTGCCGCGGCCTTGCTGTGCAGCCCCGCACTCGCGCTTGCCGCGCCTGCCACCAGTGTCGATTTCAGTCATGACGACTGGACCATCGCCTGCGACAACACACGCACCTGCCGCGCCGCCGGATACCAGCCGGACGAAGGCGAGCACCTGCCGGTATCGGTGCTGCTGACGCGCAAGGCCGGTGCCGGCCAGGCGGTGACGGCCGAGCTGATGCTGGGCCAGTACGACGAGATCAAGCTGCCGGCGTCGCTGAGCCTGCAGATCGATCAGCGCGATCTGGGCAAGCTGGCGCTGGATGGCAAGAGCGGCACCGCAGTCTTGAGCAGCACGCAGGTCGCCGCACTGCTGGCGGCACTGACCCGCAGCAGCAAGATCGTGGCGCTCGGCGACGATGGCCGCCGCTGGCAGCTATCCGATCGCGGCGCGGCGGCAACGCTGCTGAAGATGGACGAATTTCAGGGCCGGCTGGGCACGCGCGGCGCGCTGGTGCGCAAGGGAGATCGCGACGAGGCAACCGTGCTGCCGGCGTTGCCGGTCCCGCAGGTCCGCGCGGCCAAGCTGGCCGCAGCGCAGGCCGGCGACGCAGGTCTGGGCAGCTTGCCGGCGCTATACCAGGCACTACGCGCCACGCTTCCGGCCGATGAAGAATGCAAGGGCCTGGATGCCAGCGATGCCGCCGAACCGCTGACCATCGCCCGCCTGAGCAGCGACAAGCTGCTGGTGTCGACCGATTGCTGGATGGGCGCCTACAACATCGGCACCGGCTTCTGGGTGGTCAACGCGCGTGCGCCGTTTGCACCGACCTTGATCACCACGCATGCCAGCGATCTGGATGGCTCCACCATCCTGTCCTCGCAAAAAGGCCGCGGCCTGAGCGATTGCTACAGCGAGGAGCGCTGGACCTGGGACGGCCGTCGCTTCGTGCAGACCTCCAAATCCACATCGGGCCTGTGCCGACTGGTGGCCGCCGGCGGCGCCTGGGAACTGCCAACGGTGGTGGCCGAGGTCAAGCAGTCACCTTGATCCAGGCAAGGGACAGTGCGGCCGCCCGTAGCCGTGCGGCCGCGACCGCCGCAGAGAACAGCCACCGCCGGATTTCTGCTCAGCGATGTCGTTCGACCTAGCCGGCTCCAGCCTGAATCTCTGCACTGCAGATCGCATGAACGGACAAGATTTCGCAAGGCCGCAGCGGTAGCGCTGCCGGCCACGCGCGTCGAACTGAACGGCTCCACGGATCTACTAGGTAGCAGCGCGAGACCGTATAGACGGCGTTGGAAACGAGCGCTCAAGATGCCGGCTCGATCCACCCTGAAAGAAAGACATGCGCATCAACCTGATCGCCGCCGCACTGATACTCTCGCCTGGCGCAGCACTTGCCGCCGCCTCCGCAACCGGTATCGACTTCAGTCACAAGGACTGGACGATCGCCTGCGACAACACCCGCACCTGCCGTGCCGCCGGCTACCAACCGGAGGACACCGAACCGGCGGTCTCTGTGCTGCTCACCCGCAAGGCCGGAGCTGCACAACCGGTGACCGCGCAGCTCAAAATCGGGCAGCTCAAGCAGGCTACCGTTCCCTCGACACTGACACTGTCCATCGGCAAGCGCGATCTCGGCCCCCTGAATCTGCAAGGCGCGACAGGCAGCGCCACGCTGAGCGCCGCCCAGACCAGCGCACTGCTGACGGCACTGACCGGTGAGAGCGCAGCCATTGCGGCGGTGGGTAACGATGGCCGCCGTTGGCAGCTCTCCGATCAGGGCGCCAGCGCCGTGCTGCTCAAGATGGATGAGTTCCAGGGCCGCCTGGGCACCCGCGGCGCGCTGGTCCGCAAGGGCAAGGGCAATGAATCGGCGGTGTTGCCGGCACTGCCGGCTCCACAGGTGCACCTGGCCAAGCTCGCTGCCGCGCAACCCGGAGATGCCAAGCTGGCGCGTCTGCCGGCGCTGTATGCCGCGCTGAAAACCGCTCTACCTGCCAACGAGCAATGCCAGGCACTGGAGCCTGGCGGCGCGCAGGAACCGCTGAACATCGCGCGCCTGAGCAACGACAAGCTGCTGGTGTCGGCTGCCTGCACGCTGGGTGCCTACAACCTCGGCATGGGGTATTGGGTGGTCAACGCCCGCGCGCCGTTCGCACCTGTGCTGGTGACCCTGCAGGGCACCGATCTGAGCGGGTCGACGATTCGCTCGTCGCAGAAGGGACGTGGGCTGGGCGATTGCTCGGTCGATGCCAGCTGGGGCTGGACTGGACAGCGCTTTGTGCAGACCGCCAAATCCAATTCCGGTCTGTGCCGCGGCATCGCCGGCGGTGCCTGGCAGCTCCCCACGCTGGTGACCGCAGTCAAGAAGTAACAGCGTTGTTGTCTGACAGCTGCGGGCGCCATTGGGCGCCCGCAGTTATTTGCACTCATACCAAGCCAGCGCAGGCAGGCAAGTCGCCACGCATTCGGCTCAGGCCGTGACCACGACCGGTTCGCAATGCTCGACGATCAATTGCACCGCAGTGCCGCCGCGGTAATCGTCGCTGACCAACCGATACGCCAGCCGCACCTTGCGTGCCGGTTCGCTGCCGCGCCAACCGTTGAAATGGATGGCATTGAGCGGCTCGGCACGACCGGCGCACCGCAAGGTCAGCTTGAGATGGCGTTCCTTGAGCAGACGCCATTGCAATATCTCGAACTCGCCGTCGAACAGCGGCTCTGGAAAGCCCTGCCCCCACGGTCCGGCCACACGCAGCGCTTCGGCATGCACGTGATCGAGTTCGTGCGCGGCCAGCTCGCCATCGCTGTGCAACTCGGCATGCAGCAGCGACGCATCCACCATCGCGTGCACCTGCGCCTGAAACGCCTGCTCGAAGGTCGCCAGCGCGGCATGATCCATGCTCAAGCCCGCCGCCATCGCATGGCCGCCGAACTTCTGCAGTAAGCCCGGATGACGCGCATCCACCGCCGCCAGCACGTCGCGGATATGCAGGCCGGGAATGGACCGCGCCGAACCGCGCAACTGGCTGCTGCCCGGCTCGGCCGGGGCCAACGCGATCACCGGACGGTGCAACCGGTCTTTCAATTTGGAGGCGACCAAGCCGATCACGCCGGGGTGCCATTCCGCATCGAACAGGCAGGCGGCGATCGGCAAGGCGCCATCGGCATCCAGCACCACCTTGGTCACCGCCTGCTCGGCATCGTCGGTCATCAACTGCTGCACCGCGCGGCGCTCGGCATTGATCTCTTCGAGTGTGGCGGCGATCTCGCGCGCCCGGTTCCAGTCTTCGCTGAGCAGCAGCTCGATGCCCAATGCCATGTCTTCCAGCCGGCCGGCCGCGTTCAAGCGCGGCCCGAGCGCGAAGCCGATATCGCTGGCGCTCAGACGCGCGACATCGCGGCCGCTGGCATCGATCAGCGCGCGCAATCCGATGCAGCCCTTGCCCTCGCGCAGCCGACGCAACCCGGCCGACACCAGCGCGCGGTTATTGGTATCCAGCGGCACCAGATCGGCCACCGTGCCGACGGCGACCAGATCCAGCAACACCGACAGATCCGGCTCGGCGCGGTCGGCAAACGCGCCGCGCGCGCGCAGCGCACTGCGCAGCGCCAGCAACACGTAAAAGATCACGCCGACGCCGGCCAGCGATTTGCTGGGAAAGCTGTCGACCGCCAGGTTCGGGTCGACGATCGCATCGGCCGGCGGCAGCACCTCGCCTGGTAGATGGTGGTCGGTGACCAGCAC
Organism: Xanthomonas sp. AC360; assembly: GCF_979258225.1. Classification (NCBI taxonomy): domain Bacteria; kingdom Pseudomonadati; phylum Pseudomonadota; class Gammaproteobacteria; order Lysobacterales; family Lysobacteraceae; genus Xanthomonas; species Xanthomonas sp. AC360. The sequence goes on along the minus strand of NZ_OZ409846.1, from coordinate 3,705,608 downwards.
CGTCCAGCCGCGCGCCTTGGCGGCGGCCACGCCGGCATGGCAGGCGATGCCGTGATCGACGGTGACCAGCACCTCCGGTTGCAGCGCAGCCAGCTCGTCCACCAAGGCAGGCGACAGGCCATAGCCGTGCACCATGCGATTGGGCACGGCGTGGTGCACATCCAGCGCGCCGAGCATGCGCAAACCGCGCACGCCAACCGCGCAGGCGGTGGCGCCATCGCAGTCGAAATCGCCTACCACCAGGATGCGCCGTTGCTGAGCGATCGCATCGGCCAGCAGGTTGGCGGCCACGTCGCTGTTGTGCAGCAGCTCCGGCGAGAGCAACTGGCCCAGCCGCGGCTGCGCGCCCTGCGCATCGCGGACACCGCGCGCGGCGTAGATGCGGCGCAGTAGCGGCAACATGGCATCGGGCCAGCTTCCGGCCTGCCCTGGCGGGCGCCGGACGATCCGGGGAGTGGAGGTCATTGCGCCAGTTGCTGCCGTGGCGTGCGCCAGAACCGCCAGCGTTGCGTGCGTGCCAACGTCAGCGTTTCGCCGTCCTGGAAATCCAGCACCAGCCGATCCAGTTCGCTACGTGCCATCGCCGCCAGCAGTGGTGCCACTGCGTCGTCGCCAAACTGCTGCAGCGAGCGCAGATGGCGCAAGTCCACCAACGCATCCACGCGTTGATCGCCCTGCGCATCGGCACTGGCCGCCAGCGCCAGCGCGCGCAGCAACGACTCGCGGCTGCGCACCTGCCGATGCGGCGATGTCACTGCATGCGGCAGTGCGCCGCCGCCCCAGAACCACAGCGAATTAATCGCCGGCTTGCCACTGGCCACGCGGCCTTCGTTCCACGGATGCTGATGCAGCAACACCTGCGCTTCGGTCAGCAAGGCACGCCAGCGCCGGCCGGAATCGCCGGCCGGCAGATGCTCGAACAGGTCGTCGCCGATCGCCACATCCGGCGGCGCGAAGTCCGGCAGCTTGGCATCCGGCGACAGACGCAGATACCAGCGCGATGGCGTCGGCGCATCGAGCACAAATCCGGCATCGCCGAACATCGGTTTGAGGATCGGCAGCAGCACCGCCAGGTCCTCGGCGGTGGCGCCAAGCGCCTCGCCGTAGCCCATCAGGCGTGCGCCCTGCATGTCCGGCACCACATAGGCCGGGTCGGCACGCACCCAGGTGGCGCCTGCGGCATCGCCGGCATCCAGTTGCCGGGTCAATGCCGCCACCGGCCACTGCGCTGGCGTCAGCGTGAAATGCCGCTGCAACTGCGCCACTTCGCCGACATCGGCGGTGTGCAGATCGGCGCGCGCCAGGGCACTGGCCACTACCGCGTTGTCCAGCGTTCCGGGCAGACGGCGTTTTTCGGGCAGCAGCAGCGTTGCGGTCGTCATCGCTCAGGCGTCAGTGCGTCAATCCAGATACGCGACGGTGACCACTTCGTACTCGCGTTGGCCCGCCGGCGCGTCGATGGTGACCGAATCGCCTTCCAGCTTGCCGATCAGGGCGCGCGCCAACGGCGAAGAAATCGCGATCATGCCCATCTTGATGTCCGCCTCCAGATCGCCAACGATCTGGTAGCGCTTCTCTTCGTCGGTCTCGGTATCGGCCAGGGTCACGGTGGCGCCGAACACGATCTTGCTGCCGGCCGACAACTTGGTGATGTCGATGATCTCGGCATGCGAGAGCTCGCCTTCCAGCTGCTTGATGCGGCCTTCGATGAAGCTCTGCTGCTCACGCGCGGCATGGTATTCGGCGTTTTCCTTCAGGTCGCCGTGCGCGCGCGCTTCGGCGATCGCACTGATCACCGCCGGACGCTTGACCGACTTCAACTGATCGAGTTCTTCGCGCAGGCGCAGCGCGCCCTTCGCGGTCATGGGTGCTCTCATGCTTCCAGCTCCTTGTGCAGTTCCTGCAGCGACCAGACAGGGCCGGTGCCGCGGAATTCCAGCGAATGCACCAGCGCCTTGGCGCCGGCGACAGTGGTCGAATAGGTCACGCGATGCTGCAGCGCTTCACGACGGATCGAGAACGAATCCGAGATGGCGGCGCGACCTTCGGTGGTGTTGACGATATAGACGATCTCGCCGTTCTTGATCGAGTCGACGATATGCGGGCGGCCTTCGGCCACCTTGTTGACGATCTCGCAACTCAGCCCGTTCTGTTGCAGCCAGGCACCGGTGCCGCGCGTGGCCACCAGGCTGAAGCCGCGTTCCACCAACGCCTGCGCCACCGGCAGCACGCGCTTCTTGTCCGGGTCGCGCACCGAGACGAAGGCCTTGCCCACAGGCGGTGCCTTGATGCCGCCGGCTTCCTGCGCGCGCGCAAACGCGGCGCTGAAGCTGCGGCCCACGCCCATCACCTCACCGGTGGAGCGCATCTCCGGCCCGAGGATCGGGTCCACGCCCTGGAACTTGGCGAACGGGAAGATCGCCTCCTTCACCGAGTAATAGTCCGGCACGATTTCCTTGGTGGCGCCCTGCTCGGCCAGCGTCTTACCGGCCATGCAGCGTGCGGCGATCTTGGCCAGCGGGATGCCGATGGCCTTGGACACGAACGGCACGGTGCGCGAAGCACGCGGGTTCACTTCCAGCAGGAACACAACATCGTCGCCGGCCTCATCCACCTGCACCGCAAACTGGGTGTTCATCAGGCCAACCACGTTCAAACCTTCGGCCAGCATCACCACCTGGCGACGCAGCTCGGCCTGAGTCTTGGGCGAGAGCGAATACGGCGGCAGCGAGCACGACGAGTCGCCCGAGTGCACGCCGGCTTCTTCGATGTGCTCCATCAGCCCGCCGATCAACACGTTGCCGTCCTTGTCGGCAATGATGTCCACGTCCACTTCCACCGCATTGTCGAGGAAGCGGTCCAGCAGCACCGGCGAATCGTTGGACACCTTCACCGCATCGCGCACATAGCGCGCCAGATCGGATTCGCCGTACACGATCTCCATGGCGCGGCCGCCCAGCACGTAGCTCGGGCGCACCACCAGCGGGTAGCCGATCTCGCGCGCCAGCACCAGCGCTTCTTCCGGATTGCGGGCAATGCGGTTCGGCGGCTGCTTCAGGCCCAGCTTGTCGACCAGCTGCTGGAAACGCTCGCGGTCTTCGGCCAGATCGATCGAGTCCGGCGAGGTGCCGATCACCGGCACACCATTGGCTTCCAGCGCGCGCGCCAGCTTCAGCGGGGTCTGGCCGCCGTATTGCACGATCACGCCCTTGGGCTGTTCCAGCTCGACGATTTCCAGCACGTCTTCCAGCGTCAGCGGCTCGAAGTACAGACGGTCGGAGGTGTCGTAATCGGTGGAGACGGTTTCCGGGTTGCAGTTGACCATGATGGTCTCGTAGCCGTCATCGCGCAGCGCCAGCGCCGCATGCACGCAGCAGTAATCGAACTCGATACCCTGACCGATGCGGTTGGGGCCACCGCCCAAGATCATGATCTTGTCGCGATTGGTCGGCAGCGCTTCGCATTCGTCCTCGTAGGTCGAATACAGGTACGCGGTGCTGGTGGCGAATTCGGCCGCGCACGAGTCGACGCGCTTGTAGACCGGGCGCACCTTCAACGCGCGACGCAGCGTGCGCACCGATTCTTCGTTGCTGCCGATCAGCTCGGCCAGGCGCGCATCGGAGAAACCTGCGCGCTTGAGCTTGCGCAGACGCGGCGCGTCCAGCGCGGCCATGCCATCGTCGGCCAGCTGCTGCTCGTGGCTGACGAGCTCTTCGATCTGATCCAGGAACCAGGGGTCGATGAACGACAGCGCATACACCTCGTCCACGCTCATGCCGGCGCGGAACGCATCGGCCACATAGAACAGACGCTCCGGGCCGGGAGCCTTGAGCTCGCGCTTGAGCGCAGCGATATCGTCTTCGCTACCCAGATCCAGGCCGGTCGGGTCCAGCCCGATCTTGCCGGTTTCCAGGCCACGCAGCGCCTTCTGCAGCGATTCCTGGAAGGTGCGGCCCATCGCCATCACCTCGCCCACCGACTTCATCTGCGTGGTCAGGCGCGCATCGGCCTGCGGGAATTTTTCGAACGCAAAGCGCGGAATCTTGGTGACCACATAATCGATCGACGGCTCGAACGAGGCCGGGGTCAACCCACCGGTGATCTCGTTGCGCAATTCGTCCAGCGTGTAGCCCACCGCCAGCTTGGCGGCGACCTTGGCGATCGGGAAACCGGTGGCCTTGGAGGCCAGCGCCGACGAACGCGACACGCGCGGATTCATCTCGATCACCACCACCCGGCCATTGGTCGGGCTGATGCCGAACTGCACGTTGGAGCCGCCGGTATCCACGCCGATCTTGCGCAGCACTGCAATGGACGCATCGCGCAGGCGCTGATATTCCTTGTCGGTGAGCGTTTGTGCCGGCGCCACGGTGATCGAGTCGCCGGTGTGCACGCCCATCGGGTCGAGGTTTTCGATCGCGCAGACGATGATGCAGTTGTCCGCGGTATCGCGCACAACTTCCATCTCGAATTCCTTCCAGCCCAGCACCGATTCTTCCACCAGCACTTCGGTGGTCGGCGACAGTTCCAGGCCGCGGCCGACGATGTCGATCAGTTCTTCGCGGTTGTAGGCGATGCCGCCACCGCTACCGCCCAGGGTGAAGCTGGGGCGGATGATGGTCGGGTAGCCGACGCGGGTCTGGATATCCAGCGCTTCTTCCAGCGTGTGCGCCACTTCGGCCTTGGGGCAATCCAGGCCGATTTCGCCCATCGCCACGCGGAACAGCTCGCGGTCTTCGGCCATGCGAATCGCTTCGCGCTTGGCGCCAATCAACTCGACGTTGTACTTCTCCAGCACGCCGTGGTCGGCCAGATCCAGCGCGCAGTTCAGCGCGGTCTGCCCGCCCATGGTCGGCAGCAGCGCATCGGGCTTTTCCTTGGCGATGATCTTTTCGACCGTCTGCCAGTTGATCGGCTCGATGTACACCGCATCGGCCATGTCCGGGTCGGTCATGATCGTGGCCGGGTTGCTGTTGACCAGCACCACGCGGTAGCCCTCGTCGCGCAGCGCCTTGCACGCCTGCGCGCCGGAGTAATCGAACTCGCAGGCCTGGCCGATGACGATCGGGCCGGCGCCGATGATCAGAATGGTTTTTAGGTCGGTGCGCTTTGGCATGGGGGTCCTCAGTAAAGTCGGTCCTGCCACGCCGCAGGGGCGCGCCAGGTAATCTGGTCGGGCGATCGGGCATCGATCGCACCATGGTCGACCGCGGCGCGAACCTCTCGCTGCATCGCGGCCCAGCTCGGAGCGGCCGCGCCAATGCGCGCGCCGATCGTGTTGTTGTGGGCATCCATCGCCCGACTGGCGTTGCCCTGCCCGCCGCGCTCCATCACCGCGGTCACCAAATCCACGCAGCGCGGGGACAAGGTGTAGGCGACGATGGCGCTTGCAAGGCTGTGCCGATACGCATCGGCCGGGCCGTTGCGTCCACCTGCCAACCCAGCGCCGAGCCACTGCGAATACACCGCAACCAGCACGAACGCCGGATAGGCCGCCAGCGCCAGCGCCGCCAACACGTACACACGCCAACGGCGCGGTCGCGACGGCAGAGCCAACGACGCCATCATCAGGCCCTGGCCGCCATCAACGCGGTAAACCGGTCGAACAACGGCCCCACATCGCGCGGACCTGGCGAGGCTTCCGGGTGGCCCTGGAACGAGAACGCCGGTGCGTCGGTCAGGGCGATGCCCTGGTTGGTGCCATCGAACAGCGAGCGATGGGTGACCTGCACATTAGCCGGCAGTGTGGTTTCGTCCACCGCAAAGCCATGATTCTGCGAGGTGATCATCACCCGCCCGCCATCCAGATCCTGCACCGGGTGATTGGCGCCGTGGTGGCCGGTGGTCATCTTCACCGTCTTCGCGCCGGCGGCCAGCGCCAGCAACTGGTGGCCCAGGCAGATGCCGAAGGTGGGCATCTTCTGCGCGATCAGTTCCTTGATCGCGGCAATCGCGTAATCGCAGGGCTCCGGGTCGCCTGGGCCGTTGGACAGGAACACGCCATCGGGCTGCATCGCCAGCACCTCAGCTACCGGGGTCTGAGCCGGCACCACGGTGACGTCGCACCCGCGCTCGGCCAGCATGCGCAGGATGTTGATCTTCACACCGTAGTCGTAGGCCACGACCTTGAACGTGCGTCCCTCGACAGAGTCCGCACCTGCATCTGCGGACTTCCCACTCTTCAACGCACCGAGGCCGAGAAAGGTGCCGGAGTTCAGATCGAGTGAGCCTTCCTGCCAGGTGTAACGCGTCTCGGTGGAGACCACCTTGGCCAGATCCATGCCCTTTAGGCCGGGGAACTTGCGCGCGGCTTCCAGTGCCTTTTCGACGTCGATCTCGCCGGCCATCAGCGCGCCGTTCTGGGCGCCCTTCTCGCGCAACAGGCGGGTCAGCTTGCGGGTGTCGATGCCGGAGATGGCGACCACGCCGCGGGCCTGTAGCCACTCCGGCAAGGCCACCTGGCTGCGCCAGTTGCTGGGGCGGCGCGGCACATCGCGCACGATCAGGCCGGCGGCCCAGATCTTGCGGGCCTCGTCGTCCTGGTCGGTAAAGCCGGTATTGCCGATGTGCGGATAGGTCAGCGTGACCATCTGGCGGGCGTAGGAGGGATCGGTCAGGACTTCCTGATAGCCGGTCATGGCGGTGTTGAACACCACTTCACCGACGGAAAGCCCGGTGGCGCCTACGGATTCGCCCTCGAACACGGTGCCGTCTTCGAGGACAAGGATTGCGGGTTGGGTCACGTGGGGTCTCGCTCTGGCTGCCTGGGACTCCGATGCGCTTCCGGCCAAATTCCGGTTGCAGCAAAGCGCGGACGCGGTGCTGGGGACCGGTCCGACGCTGGTTCGGGCAAGCGAGAATTGTAAAGGCAAGTGCCCCGGCTTGCCAGCCTGCAGCGCAGTCAATGCGCCGGGCGCATCGCAACGGCGGCATGAATAGGCCGCGCAACCGCGCAGTTGTTCATACGCGGTTGCGCGATGTCTTACAGCACCAGGTCGCGTACCCGGTAGCTGCCGGCCGGCCGGCCGATCAGGCGTTTGGCCGCGTGCAGGGCGCCGCGCGCGAAGATGTCGCGATTGGTGGCGCGGTGCACCAGCTCGACGCGCTCGCCCAGCCCGGTGAACTGCACCGTGTGCTCGCCGACGATGTCGCCGGCCCGCAGGCTGGCAAACCTCGGCTGCGCGCCGCTGCCGGTGGCCGCTTCGCCCAGCGTCAATGCGGTACCGGATGGCGCGTCCTGTTTGTGCACGTGATGCGCTTCGATGATGTCGCAATCCCAGCCTGGCAAGGTGCCGGCGGCGCGCTCGACCAATTCGGTGAGCACCGCGACACCCAGGCTGAAGTTGGAGGCCCACACCAACGGAATCTGTTGCGCGGCATCGCGCAGCGCGGTGCGTTGCACTTCGTCCAGCCCCGTGGTGCCGGACACCAGCGGCTTACCGCGCTGCGCGCACAGCGCCAGAATCGGCGCAAAACCTTGCGGCAGGCTGAAGTCGATGGCCACATCGAAGGCTGGTGCACCGCCGAGTTCGCTGGCGGCAAAGAACGGCACGCCGTCCACCACACGCTGCGATGGCGAGCGCCCTACCACCGCGCCGACGACATGCAACGCGTCGTCTTCAGCCGCCAGGCGCAGCAATGCCTTGCCCATCCGCCCGGAGGCGCCGTGGATCAACACTTTTACAGGGGACGTTGTCATGCCCGCAGGCTAGCGAGGCGGTGGGGGTTGCACAAGGTGCGGGAATCGGGAATCGGGATTGGGGAATCGTCAGAGCGGTGTGTGCGGTCTGAGCGATTGGGGGGATGTCGTGGTTTGGTGGATGTGGAGTGGCCTGTTGCTTGCTGATGTTTGCAGTGGCGCCGCGGCTGGCTGCGCGCATCTGTGGAGACTGTGCGTGCGCGGCGATGCGCTTTGGCCTTCAGCGCTGATGCGGCGGGTGACGTTGTTTTGCGCGGTTCTGCGCGGGCGGCCACCGCCGGCTAATCACTAACCGCAGAGCGCGACGACTGCCCGGAGCGGCTAACAAAACGTAGCGAGCAGTCGTCAGCTGGGTGTGCACGGCGCACAGCAACTGACGCGTACGAGTCGTACAAGAGGATTCCGAGCACCGGCCGCGCCCGCCTGGCGGTGAGCACAGTCGGTTTGTTAGCTGCTCTTATTCGTCGACGCCGGTCAGGCGCCTGCTCCAGCTTTCCACTTCGCTGCGCTGCAGGCGGCGCTCGAACAAGGCCTGCCACGACGGCACCAACGGAAGACGTAGCAGCTCGGTGATGGCCGCGACATCGACTTCGCGTGCATACAGCACCTGCTGTACCCGCGACAGGCTCCACTTCGGATGCGGCCGCTCCTGCAGTGTCAGCGTGTCGCCGGAGGCCACGGCACCGGGCTGCAGTACGCGGTAATACCAGCCGGTGCGGCCGGTTTCCTGCACCCGGCGCGCCATGTCGCGCACACCGAAGCGGTCCGACAGCTTCCAGCACGGTTGACGCAGCTGCGAGACATCCACCACGGCCGTGCCCAACCTAAAGCGATCGCCAAGGCAGACCGTGGCCTCGGTCAGGCCGGTGCTGCTGAGGTTCTCGCCGAACGCGCCGGCCGCTTCCAGCAGTGCATGCGCGCCAATCTCGTTGCGCCAGGCAGCATAGTGGTCGCGCGGATAATGATGAATCGCCTTGTCCGGCCCGCCATGCACGCGCCGGTCGCCCTGCTCGTCGCCTTGCAGTCCTTCGACACCCACCTGCAGCGACCCGTGTACGACGCGCTTGTCGATCGCGCTGCGGCTGCCGGGGCGGGTGAAGTCGCGCGCAACACCAATTGCCACGCTATCGATGTGCGTGGCAACCGGCGCTTGCGACACCAATGCGGGCGATGTCATGCGCCCTGCCCTGGCAGTTCGGCCAGCGCCTCGCGCAGCACCTCACCCAGCACCTGGATACCGGCATCGATCTTCTCGCCCGGCACGGTGACGAACGACAGCCGCAGCGTGTTGACTTGCGGCAAGGTCGCAAAGAACGGCGCACCCGGCACGAAGGCGACATTGCGTGCGATCGCACGCGCCAGCAGCACGGTGCCATCCAGACCCGGCGGCAGCGTCACCCACAGGAACATGCCGCCTTCGGGGCGATTCCACTGCACCTGCGCCGGGAAGTGGCGGTCCAAGGCTTCCAACATCAGGCTGCACTGCCGCGCATACAGCGCGCGGATCTGCGGGATATGCGTGTCGAGAAAGTCGTCCTGCAGCGTCTGATACACCATGCGCTGGGTGAACGAAGGCGTATGCAGATCGGCCGCCTGCTTGGCCTGGATCAGCTTGCCCAGCACCGCCTCCGGCGCGACGACATACCCCAACCGCAACCCGGGCGCCAACACCTTGGAGAATGAGCCCATGTAGATGACGCCTTCCGGGTTCATCGACAACAGGCTCGGTAAGGGTTCGCCGCTGTAGTACAGCTCGCCGTACGGGTCGTCTTCGACGATCGGCACACCGGCCTCGGCCGCACGCGCGACCAGCGCCTGACGTCGCGCCAATGGCAGGCGACGACCAGTGGGATTCTGAAAATTGGGCAGGCAATACAGAAAGCGCGCATCGGCCAGCAGCGCCGGATCCAGCGCATCCACCACCACGCCATCGTCGTCCGATGGCATGCCGACAAACGCTGGTTGGAACAGCGAAAATGCCTGCAATGCGCCCAGATAACTCGGCGTCTCCACCAGCACCTTGCTGCCTTCGTCGATGAACACCTTGCCGAGCAGATCCAGGCCTTGCTGCGAGCCGGTGGTGATCAGCACCTGGCTGGGCCGGATCGTGGCGCCATCGCGACTCAGCCGCGCGGCCACCCATTCGCGCAGCGGCGCATAGCCCTCGGTGGGGCCGTATTGCAACGCTACCTGCGGCGCATCGCGCAGTACCTGATCGCTGGCCGCACGCATGCGCTCGACCGGAAAGGTCGCCGGCGATGGCAGACCGCCGGCGAAGGACGTCACCTCCGGCCGCTCGGTCACCTTGAGGATTTCGCGAATCGCCGAACTGGTCAGCGCCTGCGCACGTCGGGAGATCTGGAAGGAGGTCGTCATGCCGCAAGCATACCCAACGCCCGTAACGCCGGCGCTGTGCACTGCAGCGTGCGTGCTGCGATGTAGAGCGCTGACAGAACGTAGCGAGCCGTCGCCAGGTGGGTGTGGACGGTCGCGCCTAGAACCGGAGCGGACGAGTGGACACTGCCGCACCGAGCATCGACCGCGCCCAACTGGCGGTGCGCGCAGTCGCGTCGTTAGACGCTCTTGGCGGCAGCAAAAAAGGCGCCACGCTACGAGCTACCGATACGCCGGACCAACCCAGGCGGTGCCTTCGCTACGCGTGATCAAAGTCTTCCAGCGCTTGCGCACCACCTTGTCGCGCGAACGGAATGTCATGCGCAGACCCGGCAAGCCGAGCGTTGCACGTGTTTCGACTATCGCCGATTGCTCATCGGGCGCGATCTCGATCTTGGTAATCGAATGCTTGTAGTCCATCAGCTCTTCCGGCTCGGCCACAGAGCGCATCTGCTGCAGCACCTGTGCCCACTCGCCGTTGGACTTGCAGTACTTGGCGCGACTGACGGTCTCGCGTTTCTGATGGGAGTCCATGCGGTACAGCACCACCATTTCGAATTCCGGCGCGGTCATGGCGCAGAGCGCCTCACCATCCTGACTCACCATCGCCTTGTCGTGCGCCGCGTAGAAATCGCGCACCTGCGTCTCGTCGAGCGCGTTGCCACCATAGTTGTACAACCCCGCAACCGCGGCCAAAACCGCCAACAACACCAGCAAACGCATGTACTGCCCCCTGTCACGCCGCGTCCTGCGGCCGTGCAAGTTTAACCGAGGCGAACGGGATCAGTGCTTGCGCGTTGGCACTGGGCCGCAACTGTCGCAACCACCGCAGGCCGCACTGCTTTGCGTGGCCGGCGGCGCCACGCGTCGCCCCAGGGCCTGCATCCAGGCCGGTCGCCCATCGCGCAGCAACGCCAGCGCCAGCGCGCCGCGCATGCGTCGCAAGGCGCTCGGGAATTGCTTCTTCATCACCACCCACAGGCTGATCAGCACCGCGATAGCGATGACCAGGTATTGCAGGGTGAGCGAAAGATCCATGTCAGCCGGCGCCAAACAACATGGCCAGCTGGTAGGTCACCAGCGAGGCCAGATAGGCCAGTGCGAACAGGTAGACCGCACTGATGGTCATCTGCTTCCACGAGTTGGTTTCGCGCTTGATCGTGGCCAGGGTGGAGATGCACATCGGCGCGTAGATGTACCAGACCAGCAGCGACAGCGCGGTGGCCAGCGACCAGCCGTCGCTGATCAGCGGCGACAAGGCCTGCGCCGCTGCGTCGTCATCGGCAGCCGACAACGCATAGACGGTGGCCAGCGACGCCACCGCCACTTCGCGCGCGGCCAGCCCGGGAATCAACGCGATGCAGATCTGCCAGTTGAAACCCAGCGGCGCGAAGAACACCGCCATCGCGTGGCCGATGCGGCCGGCAAAGCTGTAGTCGATCGGCGGTAAGGTCGCATTGACCGGCGCGGCCGGGAACGACAGCAGGAACCACAGCAGGATGGTCAGCGCCAGGATGATGCCGCCGACGCGCTTGAGAAAGATCACCGCGCGTTCCCACAAGCCCAAGGCCAGGTCGCGCAGCTGCGGCACGCGGTACGACGGTAGCTCCAGCATCAAGGGATGCTCGCTTTTGTCGCGACGCCACTTCTTCATCGTCCACGACACCAACAACGCACTGACGATGGCGGCGGCATACAGGGCGAACAGGATCAGCCCCTGCTGATTGAAGATGCCCCAGACGGTTTTCTGCGGAATGAACGCACCGATCAGCAGCGCGTACACCGGCAGGCGCGCCGAGCACGTCATCAATGGGGCGACCATGATGGTGGCGAGCCGGTCGCGCGGGTCCTGGATGCTGCGCGTGGACATGATGCCCGGCACCGCACAGGCAAAGCTCGACAGCAACGGAATGAACGAGCGCCCGGACAGGCCGGCTGCCGCCATCATGCGATCGAGCAGGAATGCCGCACGCGGCAGATAGCCGGATTCTTCCAGTGCCAGAATGAAGGCGAACAGGATCAGGATCTGCGGCAGGAAGACGATCACCCCGCCCAGACCGGCAATGATGCCGTCCTTGAGCAGGCTGTTGAGCGGGCCCTCCGGCAGCGTGGTGCCCACCCATTCGCCCAGCAGTGCAGTGCCGGCATCGATCAGGTCCATCATCGGCGTGGCCCAGGCATACACCGCCTGGAAGATCAGGAACATCACCACCGCCAACGTCACCAACCCCCAGATCGGGTGCAGCAGCCAGCGGTCCAGCGCATCGTCCACGCGCGAGGTCCGCGTCGGCATGGTCACCGCCGCGCTCAGGATCTGCCGCACCTGCGCATGATAATTACCGTCGGCAGGCGGCGTGGCGGTCGGTGCCACCAGGCTGGCGGCCTGCGCATCGATGCGCTCGACCAGCGCCCTGGCGCCACCGCGTCGCACCGCGACGGTCTGCACCACCGGCACGCCGAGCGCCTGCTCCAGCGCCGGCAGATCGATCACGATGCCACGCCGTTGCGCGGCGTCGACCATGTTCAGTGCCACGATCATCGGCCGCCCCAACTCGCGCAGCTCCAGCGCAAAGCGCAGATGCAGGCGCAGGTTGGTGGCATCCATCACGCACACCAGCACGTCCGGCGCCGGCTCGCCGGGGTAGAAACCACGGCACAGGTCGCGGGTGATCGCTTCGTCCAGGCTGGCCGGTTGCAGGCTGTAGGCGCCGGGCAGATCGAGCACCGCAAAGTCGCGACCGGACGGCGCACGGAAATGCCCTTCCTTACGCTCGACAGTGACGCCGGTGTAATTGGCTACCTTCTGGCGACTGCCGGTCAGCTGGTTGAACAGCGCGGTCTTGCCGCTGTTGGGGTTGCCCACCAGCGCCAGACGCAGCGGCACGGCCGCCGCATTCATGCCGATGCTCCGTCTGTCCGCACCTGCACGCGCGCGGCCTCGCTGCGGCGCAGGGCAAAACGCGTGTAGCCCACCTGCACCAGCAACGGTTCGCGGCCGACCGGCCCGGTGGCCAGCACGGTCACTTCCTCGCCTGCGACAAACCCCAGCTCGCGCAGGCGCCGGGCGATCGTGTCGTTGGGGAGACGATCCTCCACGGAGTCCACGATGGCGGCGCGATGCAAAGGCATGTCGGACAGCGTCACAAAGACGGCCTGATTGTTAGGAATGGTTCTCAATTCTAGCATCGACGCACCGCGTCATGGCTCCGGCGACCCGTGCCGCTATCATGGTTCGCATCCCATTCATGGACGTATGCGCAATGCAGGACACCGGCTTGATCGTTGAGGACCAGGGACCGGTCCGCAGCTTGCGACTGCACCGCCCGACCGTCCACAACGCCTTCGATGCGACCTTGATTGCCGCGTTGACCGACGCACTGCAGCAGGCCGGCACGGCGGCGCACATTCGCGTGGTGATCCTGACCGGTGACGGCGGCGCCTTCTCCGCCGGCGCCGACCTGCACTGGATGCGCGGCATGGCCACCGCCAGCGAGGCCGAGAATGCCGCCGATGCACTGGCGCTGGCGCGCCTGATGCGCACGCTCGACGAACTGCCCAAACCCACCATCGCGCGCGTCAACGGCGCAGCCTTCGGCGGCGGCGTGGGGCTGGTGGCGTGCTGCGATATCGCCATCGGCTGCACCGAGGCGCGCTTCGGCCTGACCGAGAGCAAGCTGGGGCTCTTGCCCGCGGTGATTTCGCCGTATGTCATCGCCGCCATCGGCGCACGCCAGGCGCGCCGCTGGTTCGCCACCGGCGAGATCTTCGACGCCGGCACCGCGCAGTTGTTGGGGCTGCTGCATCAACTGGTGGCGGCCGATCAACTGGACATTGCGGTGGAGCGGCAGGTGCGTCTGCTGCTGGCGGCCGCGCCGCTGGCCGCCAGTACGGCCAAGTCGCTGGTCCGTTCGATGCTGCCGGCCGCCGACCGCGATGCCATCGATGCCGCCAACGCCGCGTGGATCGCCCGCTTGCGCGTCTCGCCCGAAGGCCAGGAGGGCCTGGGCGCATTCCTGGAAAAACGCTCGCCGGCCTGGATGCCGGAGAACGCGGGATGAGCGTGATCGATCATGTGGGACTTGCATGCAGCGACCTGGGCGCCAGCGTGGCGTTCTATCAGGCCGCATTGGCTCCATTGAACATTGCATTGATCACGGAGCTGAGTGCAGAACAAACAGGCACCCGCGCCCACGCCGGCTTCGGTATCGAGCGGCCATTTCTCTGGCTGGGCGCCGACCCACAGGCGCCGGGCAATACGCATCTGGCGTTGGCCGCCACCCACCGCGCCGAGGTCGATGCGTTTCATCGGGCTGCGCTCGCTGCAGGCGGCCGCAACCATGGTGCACCTGGCCTGCGCACGCAGTATCACCCTGACTATTACAGCGCTTTCGTACTCGACCCCGATGGCAACAACATCGAAGTGGTCTGTCACCGCGCCGCATGAGCACGTTAACGATGTCTTTCACTGATGATTGCCGACGCACCGCAGCGACGGTGCGCGGTGTGGTGTTGGTCGCTGTTCGCACTACTGCAGGCAGCGGGGCTCGCGCATGAGCGACTTCGTCCGCATTGTCGAAGTCGGCCCGCGCGATGGGCTGCAGAACGAGGCGCAGCCGATCGCCACTGCCGACAAGATCGCGTTGATCGATCGGTTGTCGGCCACCGGCCTGCGCACCATCGAGGCGACCAGCTTCGTGAGCCCGCGCTGGGTGCCGCAGCTGGCCGACGCAGCCGAAGTATTCGCTGGCATCACCCAGGCGCCAGGCATCGCCTATCCGGTGCTGGTGCCGAACCTGCAGGGTTACACCCGTGCGCAGGCAGCCGGCGCACAGGAAGTGGCGGTCTTCACCGCAGCGTCGGAGGCCTTCAACCGCACCAATACCAATGCCGGTATCGACGAATCGATCGAGCGGTTCCGGCCGATCCTTGCACAGGCTGCCAGCGACGGCGTGCGAGTGCGCGGCTACGTCTCCACCGTGCTGGGTTGCCCCTATCAAGGCGAGGTGCCAGTGGCGGACGTGGTGGATGTCGCGCAGCGGCTGTACGCGCTGGGCTGCTACGAAATTTCGCTGGGCGACACCATTGGCGTCGGCACCCCGCGCAAGGCGCGCCAGATGCTGGCCGCGGTGGCAGAGGTGGTGCCGATGCACGCGCTAGCGGTGCATTTCCACGACACCTATGGGCAGGCGCTGGCCAATATCGCGGCCTGCCTGGAGCAAGGCGTGCGCGTGGTCGATGCCGCAGTGTCCGGCGCCGGCGGTTGCCCGTACGCCAAGGGCGCCAGCGGCAATGTCGCCAGCGAAGACGTGGTGTATCTGTTGCACGGCTTGGGCATCTCGACCGGGATCGACCTGCCTGCCCTCGCCCACACTGGCCGCTGGCTGGCGCAGCTACTGGGCCGCGACACCGGCAGCAAGGTCGGCAAGGCGCTGGCGGCCGCCGGCTGACACCGCGCCGCTGCCGTTGCAGTGGCAGCGTCCACCGGCGCGATCACGCAAAAGCTTCGGCTAGAATTGCCGGCCGCCTCGTCCACCGTTCGCATGCCGGCATCCGCCGCCATGCTTGTCTTTACCAGGGAACCACCGCATGCAGCCATCTTCTGTTCTTGCCGTCATCACCGGTGGCGTGTCGGGCCTGGGCCTGGCAGTGGCGCAACGCATCGTGGCCGACGGCGGCAAGGTCGCGTTGTTCGACGTCAATGCCGACAAGGCCGATGCGGCGCTGGCCTTGCTGGGTGCCGGCAACGCGCATTACTTCGCCACCGATGTCACGGATGAGGCGCAGGTTGCCGCCAATATCGCGCAGGCCGCGCAAGCGCTGGGCGGGCTGAATCTTGCGGTGAATTGCGCCGGCATCCTCGGCGCCGGCCGTGTGCTGGGCAAGGAGGCGCCGATGCCGCTGGCGACCTTCCGCACCACCGTGCTGGTCAACCTGGTCGGCAGCTTCAATGTCGCCAAGGCCGCGGCCGATGTGATGCAGCACAACGCCGCCGGCGAGGATGGCGAGCGCGGGGTGATCATCAACACCGCCTCGGTGGCCGCTTATGAAGGTCAGATCGGCCAGGCGGCCTATGCCGCCAGCAAGGGCGGCGTGGTCAGCATGACCCTGCCGATGGCGCGCGAATTGGCGCGCTTCGGCATCCGCGTGATGACGATTGCACCGGGCGTGTTCTGGACTCCGATGGTCGACGGCATGCCCGAGGCCGTGCAGCAATCGCTGTCCGCCTCCATCCCGTTCCCCTCGCGCCTGGGTCAACCCGACGAATACGCCGACACCGTCGCCTTCATCCTGCGCAACCGCTACCTCAACGGCGAAACGATTCGCCTGGACGGCGGCGTGCGGTTGGCGCCCAAGTAGGCCGGGAATGGGGAATCGAGAATGGGGAATCGCAACGGCGCCCCACTCTCAGCACCCCGCTACCGGCTTTTCCAATTCCCCATTCCCTACTCACGATTCCCATGAAAGCTAACGACATCAAGAAAGGCAACGTCGTCGAATACAACGGCGGCATTTACCAGATTCGCGACATCGAGCGCAGCTCGCCGCAGGGGCGCGGCGGCAACGTGCGCTTCCGCTTCATCATGTACAGCGTGCCGGGCGGCGTAAAAACCGATGCCAGTTTCGATGCCGACGACAATCTGCCCGAAGTGGAACTGCTGCGTCGCCTGTCCACGTTTTCGTACAAGGATGGCGAAGCGTTCGTGTTCATGGACGACGAAGACTTCACGCCATACACGCTGGACGCCGATGTGATCGGCACCGACGCCGGCTACATCACCGATGGTTTGACTGGCATCTATGTGCAGGTGATCGACGACCAGCCGGTGGCGGTGCAGCTGCCGCAGACGGTGACGCTGGAAGTGATCGAGACGCCGCCGGAGCTCAAGGGCGGCACAGCCACCAAGCGTCCCAAACCGGCCAAGCTCAACACCGGCATGGAAATCATGGTGCCCGAGTACATCACCAACGGTGAGCGCGTGCTGGTCAACACCACCACCGGCGAATTTGCCGGCCGCGCCGACTGATGCGTCGCTTGGCCGTTGCCCTGACGTTGGGGCTGCTGGCTGCCTGCACCACGGAACCGGCCCCTGCGCCGGCCTCCGCTGCGGTCGCCTGCACCGATCCCAAGGTGGAAGAAGAATGGCTGCAACATCCGGCAGGCCTGTGCGGCATGCCGGAGGATGTGCGCAAGCTGGTGGAGGACTACGACACCTGCGAACACTTCGCCGGTGAAGAGCCCTACGACGCCGACCGTCGCCACGAAATCGAAGTGGCGATTGCGCAGTTCTGCACACCGGCACCGGCCCGCCTTGCCAAGCTGATGCAGCGGTACCGCAACGATGCACAGGTGAGCCAGTGGTTGCGGCAATACGCCACCCAGGCGGAGTTGCAGCCGGCGAGCTGAGCAGTGCGTGCGAGAGATGTACCGGTTTGCTGCGCACTCGATGGCAGCACGCCGTTCTTCCATGCTGAAACAAGCCGCTCTTACACGCCGAAACATGCTGGATAGCGCGTATTTTTCGCATTTTTTGCGCGGTAACGCTACGCGCGCGGTCGTCGGCAACGAATTGCTCGCTTTGTCTAGAAGAGCCACCTAGTCGCACGCCTGTCCGGTTCTCGGCTGCACTTGCGCAATGTCTGCAGCGCAATCACCAACCCACGCAGACGCCCATGTTATTGCTCGCCAAGCGCCTGCTGCACCGGCACCGCCGCAGCTGCCTGCACCGGCTGTGCAAGCACCCGCAGTCGTGCACGCAGTCTTTCCACGTTCGCCTCACCCTGCTCCAGACCGGTACGCAACTCGGCTGGCAACTGTTGTCGGCCCAAGGCCTGCAATTGCCTCCACCCATCGGCCAGGCCGCTGCTCGCCTGGGCGACCTGCGCGCTCACACGTTGCTGCTCGTCGGCCTGCGGCAGTCCGTAGCCGGGGCCATCGAAACTGGAGCCATCGAGATCGGAGTCATCGAGAAGCGCCGCCGGGTGACTGAGCTGCGCCTGCCGGGCGAACAGACTCTGCAGCTGCTCCTGCACTGCTGCACGCTCGGCAATGCCGGGCCGCAACAGGCGCTTGAGCGCATCGCGCGCCACCAGTTCCTGCCGCCGTAACGCGGCTTGTTCCAGCAGCAATGCGGCTGCGGTTTCGCGCAGGCCACCGCGCTCGAACCACTGCGCGCGTGCATCAGGCGCGGCATCCAGCCATTGCGCGACACTCGTCTGCGGCACCGGGATACCGCGTCGAAGCACATCGAACATGGCCTGATAATGCGCGGCCGCCGATTCGAAGTAATAGCCCTGACGCGTGGCCTGCGCGCGGTCGTCCAGCACGCGCAGATCGGCAAGGCCGGCACGCTGCAGGCGCTGGCGCACGCCGCGCGGAGTGATCGATGACAGGCCGGCTGCGGCCAGACGCGGCACGCCATCGTGCAACAACTTGTAGGTTTCCACCGCGCAGTTGTTGCTGATGAAGTAATAGCGCCCGTCGTAGCTCCAGTGCACCTGCGCGGCGCGCGTCAGCAAAGCGGCGATCTCATACGGGCTCAGCGCCAGCGGCACCGACGACAGGGCACGCAGTTCCACCTTGGTGTATTCGTCGATGACCTGGTTCAACGGCAGCACGAACAGCCGCGACGGATACGAGCCGGTCAGCCCGCGCCAGCTTGAGATCTGCACATCACCGACGAAGGCCCGAAACGACAGCACGCGGTGATACTGCAGATCCAGCCGGCATGCCGGCCCGGGCACGCGACCTGGCGCGCAGATCACCAGCCGCAACATGCTGTGGCCCCAGCGACTCATCGGCTGCTCGTTGCCTTCGGCAAGCAGATAGTCCACCGCATAGACCCGCGATGGATCCAGCGTCAGCAACGACATCGCACCGGCATCGTTGTCGGCCTGCAGATACGGCAAGGTCGGCGCGCATGCTGCCGCCTCCTGCGGCGGCCCTAGCCGCTCGGAAAACCACGCCGCCAGCGCGGGACGGCGGCAGGCATAGTCCGCATCCAGCACGTAATGCTCAAGATTGACCGCAACGAATTCGGTCGGGCTATGTCGCTCGTACGCATCGGGACTACGGTCGCTGAAACGGTTTACGCCGCGTCCGACCCGCCAGGGACGCACCTGCCAGCCGGCAAGATCGCGCAGGCGTGGGTCGCGCGACAAGCTGCTGCCGGTGCCACGGTCGCGCACATGCGCCAATTCGTGCACCACCGCTGCCATCGCCGCCCGCGTGGCTGGCGCGCCGATGTCGGAGCGTGCACTGGCGGACTGCACGCTCCAGGCTTGCAACAACGCATGATCGAGCAGGATGCGATTGCCGATCGCGCGGCCGTGCACCTGCGCTGGCAGATCGCGGCGCCACTGCAATTGAACGGGTTCCGCGTCGCGCCCTACCCAGTCCGGCGGCAACCGCTGTAAGACTTGCTGCACCAGCGCCTGGCTGGCAGCGCGCTCTGACGCAGTCAACTCCGATGCGACAACCGTCACCTGCAGCTTAGGCGAAAGCTGCGATTGGGCTTGCGCCGCCGGTGCGATCGCTGCGGCCAGCCACAGCCATGCGCACCGGCGACGACGATTCACTGCGCCAGGATGGACTGAGCCAGTTCCAGATCGCTGGACACACGCGCCGCATCGCTGCGACTGCGCAATTGCAGCAACGCCGCTTCCAGACGCGCGCCGCGAATGGCGCCATCGCTGGCGACAAAGCCGGCCGCATCTTCGCGTGCGTCGACAACCACCTTGTCGTCGCCGGAACTACTGCTGTTGGACGAACCGGCGGACGATGCACCGGCCGAAGTACCCGCAAGACTGGATGCGGCGGCTGCCAGCGGCAGCAGGGTCAAAGCACAAAACACCAGAGAGCGCATCATCGGCGTGTCGATTCCATGTGAGGTGATGAAGAGACTACCCGGCAGGCGTCGCGCCGGGCACGTTGTCCATGTCGAACAGCTTGCCGGGATTCAGCAAAAGCTGAGGATCCAGCACATGTTTGACGCCACGCATCAGCGCGATTTCTGCAGCAGAGCGCGTGCTCCACAGGTACGGCTTCTTGACCAGGCCAATGCCGTGTTCGGCGGAAATGCTGCCGCCAAAGCGCTGCAACGCGTGCGCCAGCACCTTGGTGACCTGATCGCAGGCCGTCACAAAATCAGCCTGACTGGTGTCGTCGGGCTTGAGCACATTGATATGCAGGTTGCCGTCGCCGATATGACCGAACCACACCACATCGAAGTGCGGATACGCCTCGCCGAGCAACGCCTGGGTTTCGGCCAGAAACGCCGGCATTGCCGAGATGCGCACCGACACGTCGTTCTTGTACGGCGTATAGCGCGCCACCGCTTCGGTGATGCCCTCGCGCAGCCGCCACAGTTGCGCGGCCTGTGCATCGCTCTGGCTGATCACCCCGTCGCTGACCCAGCCCTGCTCCATGCAGGTTTCAAACGCAGCCATCGCGGCAGCTTCCTGCGCTGCATCGCCGGCCGCGAACTCGGTGACCACGTAATACGGGTGGACCTCGGCAAACGGTGCCTGCGCGCCGTGCGCGAGCACGTGCTCCAGCGCGCGGTCGGTGAAGAACTCGAACGCTTCCAGACGCAGCTGCGCGCGGAACGCGGCAAACACCTGCATCAACACCTCGAACGAGGGCAGTGCCAGCAGCATCACATTGCTCGGCGGCGGCGGGTCGGTCAGCCGCAGCGTCGCTTCGACCACGATGCCGAGCGTGCCTTCGGAACCGATCATCAAATGACGGAAATCGTAGCCGCTGGAATTTTTCACCAACGCATTGTTGAGCTCGAGTAACTCGCCGCCGCCGGTGACCACTTTCAGACCGGCCACCCATTCGCGCGTGTTGCCGTAGCGGATCACGCGAATGCCACCGGCATTGGTGGCGATGTTGCCGCCGATCGAGCAGGACCCGCGTGCGGCGAAATCCACCGGATACACCAGCCCGTGGTCGCGCGCGGCGTTGTGCACCGCTTCCAGCGGCATGCCGGCCTCCACGGTGAGCGTGCGATCCACCGCGTTGAAGTTCAGCGGCTTATTCAAGCGTTCCAGGCTGAGCACCAGCTCGCCGTTGGCGGCCACCGCGCCACCGGACAACCCGGTACGGCCGCCCGATGGCACCACCGCCACGCCTTGCGCATTCGCCCATTGCACCACGGCCTGCACTTCTTCGACCGAGCCTGGCAGTGCAATGGCCAGCGGATTGGGCGTCCAGCGACGGGTCCAGTCGCGGCCGTAATGCTCCAGGTCGGCCGGCTCGGTCTTCAAACGCAATGCCGGCACGGCCTGTTGCAACGAAAGAATGCGGGGATCGGTCATGGGGCACGGCGCGGCAGTAGGAACCGCACAGCGTGCCAGTGCGCGCCGGCCTCGTCCAGTTGCGCTGTGGTGCGCTTGCGCTGCGTTGGATTCAGCTGAAACCGTTGCAGCGCAAGGGATTGCCGCGTGCAACCCATGCATGGCGAGCGCCCAATCCGGCACCTCATCTGGCATAGTTGCCGACCCGATTGCTGCAATGCGCTCCCCCATGTCGCCGAAGAGAACCTCGTTTCCCAAGCAGGACATCCGCGTCCTGTTGCTGGAAGGCATCAGCCCCACCGCCGTGGATGTATTCCGCGCCGCCGGTTATTCGCAGATCGAATTGCACGCCAAGTCGTTGCCCGAAGACGAGCTCATCGCGCGCATCGCCGACGCGCATATCGTTGGCATCCGCTCGCGTACGCAGTTGAGCGCCGAGGTGCTGGCGCATGCCAAGCGGCTGATGGCGGTGGGCTGCTTCTGTATCGGCACCAATCAGATCGACCTGGACGCGGCCGAGCTGGCCGGCATTCCGGTGTTCAACGCGCCCTACTCCAACACCCGCAGCGTGGCCGAGCTGGTGATCGCCGAGGCGATCCTGCTGTTGCGCGGCATCCCGCAGAAAAATGCCGAATGCCATCGCGGCGGCTGGTCCAAATCGGCTGCTGGCAGCCACGAAACGCGCGGCAAGGTGCTGGGCATCGTCGGCTATGGGCACATCGGCACCCAGGTTGGCGTGCTGGCCGAATCCTTGGGGATGCAGGTGATCTTCCACGACATCGAAACCAAGCTGTCGCTGGGTAACGCCCGTGCGGCGATCGATCTGGACGACCTGCTGGCGCGCTCGGACGTGGTGACGCTGCACGTGCCGGAGACGCCATCCACCAAGGACATGATCGGCGCAGCAGAAATCGCCCGCATGAAGCCTGGCGCGCATCTGATCAACGCCTCGCGCGGCACCGTGATCGACATCGACGCGCTGGATGCAGCACTCACCTCCGGCCAGATCGGCGGCGCGGCGGTGGACGTGTTCCCGATCGAGCCCAAGGGCAATGGCGATGCATTCGAATCGCCGTTGATTGCGCACGACAACGTGATCCTGACCCCGCATGTAGGCGGCAGCACGCTGGAAGCGCAGGACAATATCGGCATCGAAGTGGCCGCCAAGCTGGTGCGCTACAGCGATAACGGCAGCACCTTGTCGGCGGTGAATTTCCCGGAAGTGACGCTGCCCGAGCACCCCGACAGCCTGCGATTGCTGCATATCCACCGCAACGTGCCGGGCGTGCTGTCCAAGATCAACGAGTTGTTCTCGCGCCACAACGTCAACATCGACGGCCAGTTCCTGCGTACCGATGCCAAGGTCGGCTACGTGGTGATCGACGTCAGCGCCAGCGAAGCGCAGGCCACCGCGCTGAAGGAAGGCCTGGCCTTGATCGAAGGGACACTGCGGACGCGGATTTTGTATTGAGGTGTTGGTGGAGGAGCGGCCCTCATCCGGCGCTTTGCGCCACCTTCTCCCGCAAGCGGGAGAAGGGAGTGCAGGTCATCCTTCTCCCGCGTGCTGCCTTCTCCCGCTTGCTACCTTCTCCCGCTTGCTGCCTTCTCCCGCTTGATCCCTTCTGCCGCAGGCTCCCTTCTCCCACCTGATCCCTTCTCGCGCGCTTCATCGCTTATCGCGCGCTTCATCGCTTATCGCGCGCTTGATCCCTTCTCCCGCCTGCGGGAGAAGGTGCCCGCAGGGCGGATGAGGGCGCACTCCTTGAGCACCCATCACACGCCTCGGGCCATCCACTTTTCGGCCATGCGCCGCATCGACGGATCTAGCTCCGGCTCGGCCAGCAGCTCGGTAATCGGGCGCCACGCCAGGGCCAGCGACTCTTCGCTGACTTCGAACGCTTCGTCCGCGCCTGCGACCACCACGTAACGCGCGTCGAAATGCCAGTGCCCCGCCACCTCGCCGCGCGCGGGGATCCAGTGGCGGTCCAGGTCGAACAGCTCGGCATCTGCCAGCCGCAAACCGGTCAGACCGGATTCTTCTTCGGCTTCGCGCAACGCTACCTGCGCCAGATCGCGGTCGCCGTCGGCGTGGCCGCCCAGCTGCAACCAGCGCTGCAACTTGCGGTGGTGGGTCAGCAGCGTGCGGCTGCCGTCGGCGCTGACCACCCAGGCCGAGCCGGTGAAATGACCTTCGACACGCTCGCGCACGAACGGATCGGTGGCATCGTCCAGCAGCTGCACGAACTGGTCGGCCACCTCGGCCTCGTCCGGCCAACGTGCGCGGTAGGCAGCCAGTTGCTGCCGCAGGGTTGCATCCACCATCTGTCGTTCTCGGCTGCGCATGGATCAGCGACCATTATCGCCATTCATGCTGCGTACGCGCTTGTCGTGAGCGTGTAGCTTTGGCAAGGTAGGCCGCTTGCCTGTCCCACTGGGATGCGGCGCACACCTTCGCCCAGGCGCGCGCGCCTTTGTTCTGCCACTTAGGGATGTACCGAATGCTGAAGTCTCTGTTGAGGGTCAAACCGATCGAGCCCGCTGGACATGTGGATGCGGGCGAACCGGTCGACGGCAGCCTGCAGGGCGAAGCGACGCTACAACGGACCCTCACCGCCAAGCACCTGATCATGCTCGGCATCGGCGCAGTGATCGGCGCCGGTATCTTCGTGTTGACCGGCCAGGCCGCGGCCAATCACGCCGGCCCCGCAGTGATGTTGTCGTTCGTCTTCGCCGGTATCGCCTGCGCCTTCGCCGGCCTGTGCTACGCCGAGTTCGCGGCGATGATGCCGGTCTCCGGCAGCGCGTATTCGTACTCGTATGCCACCCTCGGCGAAGGTATCGCCTGGTTCATCGGCTGGTGCCTGGTGCTGGAATACCTGTTTGCCGGTTCCAGCGTCGCGGTCGGTTGGTCCGCCTACCTCATCAGCTTCCTGACCGGCACGCTCGGATTGCCGTTCCCGGCGGAACTTGCGGGTGCGCCATTGGCCTGGGACGGTCATGGCTTTGTCAGCTCCGGCAACATCGTCAACCTGCCGGCGGTGCTGATCGTCGCCGCGGTGAGCATGCTGTGCTACGTGGGCGTCACCCAATCGGCGTTCGCCAACGCGATCGTGGTGGCGATCAAGGTCGTGGTGATCTGCCTGTTCGTCGGCTTCGGCATCGCCTACATCGACCCGGCGAACTGGCACCCCTTCATCCCGGAAAACACCGGTCCGGGCCAGTTCGGCTGGGATGGGGTGTTCCGCGCGGCGTCCATCGTGTTCTTCTCCTACATCGGTTTCGACGCGGTCTCCACCTCCGCTGGCGAGACCAAGGACCCGCAGAAAAACATGCCGATCGGCATCCTGGTGTCGCTGGCGGTCTGCACGGTTATTTACATCATCGTCTGTGCGGTATTGACCGGATTGCTGCCCTATACCCAGCTCGGCACCGCCAAGCCGGTGGCCACTGCGCTGGAAGCGCACCCGCAATTGAGCTGGCTCAAGACCGCGGTGGAGATCGGCGCGATCGCCGGCCTGTCCTCGGTAGTGCTGGTGATGCTGATGGCGCAGCCGCGCATCTTCTACACCATGGCCAAAGATGGATTGATGCCCAAGCTGTTCGGCAAGGTGCACCCGAAATTCCATACGCCCTACGTCGGCACCATCTTCGTCGGCGTGGTCGCGGCGCTGCTGGCCGGGGTAATCCCCTTGAATGTGCTGGGTGAACTGGTGTCGATGGGCACCCTGCTCGCCTTCGCCACCGTGTGCGCCGGCGTGATGGTGCTGCGCTTCACCAAGCCCGAGCTGGAGCGCCCGTTCCGGGTGCCGCTGGCGATGGTGATCTGCCCGCTGGGCGCATTGGCCTGCCTGTTCCTGTTCTTCCAGGCCTTCCAGGAGCACTGGAAGGTGTTCGTGGGCTGGACCGTGATCGGCCTGTTCATCTATTTCGGCTATGGCATCCACCATAGCCGTCTGGCCCGCAAGGCTTGATTGCGAGTCCCTCGCAACAGCCCGCACATCCGTGTGCGGGGATTTGACAATGCGAGTCCCTCGCAACAGCCCGCACATCCGTGTGCGGGGATTTGACAACGCGAGTCCCTCGCAACAGCCCGCACATCCCGCACAAGCACGCACCGTCACGCGCAGGGATTCAACAGGAACCGCTCCATGTTCAAACAACTTTGGGCTACCAAACACCCGCACGCCAGCCATGAGGCGGCCGACGGGCTGGGCCTTCAACGCGCGCTCGGTCCCTGGGGGCTGACCGCCCTGGGCATCGGCGCGGTGATCGGCGGCGGCATCTTCGTGATCACCGGTCAGGCCGCGGCCGACCATGCGGGCCCGGCGATCGTGCTGTCGTTCGTGCTCGCGGCGATCTGCTGCGCGTTCTGCGCCATGGCCTACGCCGAATTTGCGGCCATGGTGCCGGTGTCCGGCAGCGCCTACACCTATACCTACGCCACCTTCGGCGAGCTGGCGGCCTGGTTCATCGGCTGGATGCTGGTGCTGGAATACGGCGTCTCTGCTTCGGCGGTGGCAGTCAGCTGGACCGGCTACTTCCTCAGCCTGCTGGAACACTTCGGCATCCATTTACCGGCCTCCCTGGTCAGCGCACCGCTGGACGGCAAGCTGCAACGCACCGGCGCAATCGCCAATCTGCCGGCTGCCGGCATCGTCTTGTTGCTGACCTGGCTGTGCTATGTCGGCATCCGCAAGTCGTCGGCGATGAACATGGCGATGGTGATCCTCAAGACCGGGCTGATCATCCTGGTCATCGCGGCGGGCTGGAAATACGTGGACCCGGCCAACTGGCATCCCTTCATTCCTGCCAACGAAGCACCGGGCAAGTACGGCATGGAGGGCGTGCTGCGCGGCGCCGCGATGGTGTTCTTCGCCTATATCGGCTTCGAGGCGGTGTCGGTGGCGGCGCAGGAGTCGCACCGGCCGCAGCGCGACCTGCCGATCGGCATGATGCTGTCGCTGGTGATCTGCACCGTGCTCTACATCGCCATGGCCGCAGTGATGACTGGCCTGGTGCCGTTCACCCAGCTGGGCACCGACGAGCCTGTGGTGACGGCTGTGGCTGCGCATCCGCAGCTGGCCTGGTTGCGGGTGGTGGTGGAAGTGGGCG
The DNA here is from genome assembly GCF_979258225.1 of Xanthomonas sp. AC360. Classification (NCBI taxonomy): domain Bacteria; kingdom Pseudomonadati; phylum Pseudomonadota; class Gammaproteobacteria; order Lysobacterales; family Lysobacteraceae; genus Xanthomonas; species Xanthomonas sp. AC360. The sequence goes on along the minus strand of NZ_OZ409846.1, from coordinate 3,679,105 downwards.
CGCTGATCGGGTTGTCGTCGGTGGTGCTGGTGATGATCATCGGGCAGCCGCGCATCTTCATGATCATCGCGCGCGATGGCCTGCTGCCGGCGATCTTCACCCGCATCCATCCCAAGTACCGCACGCCGCACATCAATACCGTCATCACCGGTGTAGGCATCGCACTACTGGCTGCCATCTTCCCGCTGGATGTGCTGGGCGAGCTGACCTCGATGGGCACGCTGATCGCCTTCGCTGCCGTCTGCGCCGGTGTCTTGATCCTGCGCCGTACGCATCCGGAACTGCCGCGTCCGTTCCGCATGCCGGCCGCGTGGCTGATCTGCAGCGCCGGTGTGCTGAGCTGCCTGGCCTTGCTGTCGGCAATGACCTTGCACAACTGGATGCTGATGGGTCTATGGACCTTGGTCGGGCTGGTGGTCTATTTCGGCTACGGCTATCGCCACAGCCGTCTGCGCGACAGCCGCTGACCCTGCGCATGTGCGGAGTCCGGGCGTGGCAGGTCGAACACCCTGCTGCGCTGCACCTGACCGTAATCTGGTGGGGCAGTAGAATAGCCGTATGAATGCGACCACTGCCCCCCTGCCCTATAGCGCCGCCCGTTTGCACGAGCTGGCGCAGTTGCTTATCGGCAACATCCGCGAGCTGGCCCAGGCCGGCTGGACGCCCGCCACCAGCAGCAATTTTTCTCATCGCCTGGACGAACAGCACGCCGCGATTACCGTCTCCGGCCGCGACAAGGGTCGCCTGGTCGAAGAAGACATCATGGTGGTGGACTTCGATGGCCAGGCCGTTGGCCGCCCGCTGCGTCCATCCGCCGAGACGCTGCTGCACACCCAGCTGTATCGCCGCTTCCCGGAGATCGGCTGCGTGCTGCATACGCATTCGCCAGTGCAGACGATTGCGTCCCGCCTTTATGCAGGCAGCGGCGCGATCCGTCTGGAAGGCTACGAATTGCTCAAGGCGTTCGAAGGCAATACCACTCACGACACCGCGATGGACGTGCCGGTGTTTGCCAACACCCAGGACATGCAGGTGCTGGCCGCACAGGTCGAGGCCTTGCTGGACAAACAGAGCATGTGGGGGTATCTCATCGAAGGACACGGCCTGTATGCCTGGGGCCGCAACATGGCCGAGGCACGCCGCCATCTGGAAGCGTTCGAATTCCTGCTGCATTGCGAACTCGAACTGCTGAAACTGCGCGGCCCGCGCTGAGTGTTGTCCGTCCCCCATTCGTGAGCCAGACCGCCATGAGCCGACTGCGTATCTTTGCCGACACCAACCCGACCACACCGGAATTCGACAGCCGCGATGGCGATGCGATCGCCGCCGAGCTGGTCAAGATCGGCGTCACCTTCGAGCGCTGGGCTGCCAGCCAGCCGGTCGAACCCGGCGCCACGCCCGAACAAGTGATGGCCGCCTATCGCGCCGATATCGACCGTATCAGCAGCGAGCGCGGCTTCAAGACCGTGGACGTGGTGAGCATCGCGCCGGATAACCCCAAGCGCGAAGAAATGCGCGCCAAGTTCCTGGACGAACACTTTCACAAGGAAGACGAGGTGCGTTTCTTCGTCGCCGGCTCGGGCTTGTTCACGCTGCACGTGGATGCCAAGGTCTACGAGATCGAGTGCGTCAAGGATGACCTGATCGCGGTGCCCGATGGCACCTTGCACTGGTTCGACATGGGGCCGGAGCCGCGTTTTGTGGCGATCCGCTTCTTCACCGAGCCGGACGGCTGGGTCGGACATTTCACCGGCACCGAAATCGCCAAACAATTCCCCCGCTACGCCCCCGAGACACCTCACAAGGCCAGCTGACGATGACACGACCGCAAGCGATCCTCACCGATATCGAAGGTACGACCAGCAGCATTTCGTTCGTCAAGGACGTACTGTTTCCGTATGCACGCCGTGCCATGCCCGCCTACGTGCGCGAGCACGGCAATCACCCGCAGGTGCGTCACTGGCTCAACCAGGTGGCCGACGAGATCGGAGAAGACGTGCCGGACGAGGTGTTGATCACCACGCTGCAGACCTGGATCGACGAGGACCGCAAGCACACCGCGCTCAAGGCCTTGCAAGGCCTGATCTGGGGCGACGGCTACAAGACCGCTGACTTCACCGCGCACATCTATGCCGATGCGGCGATCCAGCTGCAGGCCTGGCACGCGCAGGGCATTCCGCTGTACGTGTATTCGTCCGGCTCGGTACCGGCACAGAAGCTGTTCTTCGCGCATAGCGATGCCGGCGACCTGAGTGGTTTGATCACCGACTGGTTCGATACCGAGCTTGGCCCCAAGCGCGAGAGCGCCAGCTATCGCCGCATTATCGAGCGCATCGGCAAGCCTGCAACGGAGATCCTGTTCTTGTCGGACGTGATCGAAGAACTCGACGCCGCCAAGCGCACCGGCATGCGCACCGCGCTGCTGGACCGCCGCGAAGACTACCCAACGCCACGCTCGGCCGAGGACGTGGGCAGCCACCTGCGCGTGGAAAGTTTCTCGCAGCTGGTGTTTTGAGCTGGCAAGTTCGCTGAGACATCGGCTGTCGCGGTGCGGCGGCCGGTGAGGTTACAAGAACGCCCTGTGTGGTGCGTTGCACGTAGGACCTCCAGGCACCTGGACCGAAGCGTCATGTGACGGATTGGCCCTTGTACGACGACTGATTGCGGTCGCATGAGGGCATCTTGTAAGCAGCACAGCCGTGTTGCAGCGACCGAAGCAGGCTGGCTTGGCGCAACCGCATGCCAGCTCGTGCATGCGTCAGTGGATTAACTGGTTCGCCAGCTGATGCATGCGCCAACCACGGGTTGGAAGACGATGCGCAGCGGCTTGCAAGCTGGACGATGCGTTCTGATCTGCGCCCCGCCCCTTCTGGCTTGAGCAGTCGCCGCATCTGTCTGAGGGCAGTCGCAGTCGCCAGATGCAACGTTCGATCGACCGCTCCACACATTCCCATTCCACGCATCATCGAGGCATCGGCGTTGTCCCCATCGCTCCAATCACGCTTGGTGTCGCACGCGTTGATGCGCCGGATGCTGGTGCTACTCGCCGTGGTCTTGCTGGTTGCCGGCTGTCATCCCGATGCGGGCGCGGCGTTGCCCGCACAGACCGCAGACGATGCGGCGCAGGTGGACCCGGTCGACCAGGCCGCGCTGAAAAAAGCGCTGGCCGCCGTGCAGCCGCAACGCCCCGGCGTCACCGACCTGTATGTCGTCGGCTTTGCCGGCGATGCCAGCGACGACGTGTTTCGTAACGAAACGCTGTACCTCAAGCAATTGTTCGAACAACGCTTCGACGCGCGCGGCCGCGTGGTCACGCTGGTCAACAATCCTGACAATCTGGGCGAGCAGCCGTACGCACCGCTAGCGACCTACGACAATCTCTACGACACGCTCGCTGCGATCGGCAAGCGCATGGATCGCAAGGAAGATGCGCTGCTGCTGTTCGTCACCACCCACGGTACCGAAGACCACACGCTGTATGTGCAGGTGGATCAGAACGAAGAAGACTTCATCAGCCCGCAGGATCTGCGCAAGGCACTGGACGATTCCGGTATCGACAATCGCATCATCGTGCTGTCGGCCTGCTATTCGGGCGGCTTCATTCCGGCGCTGCGCTCGCCGGACACGCTAATCCTGACCGCGGCACGTGCCGATCGGCCATCGTTCGGCTGTGGCAACACGTCCAATGCCACTTACTTCGGCCAAGCCTGGCTGATCGATGCGATGAACCGCAGCGACGATCCGCTGGCCGCCTTCGACATCGCCAAGACCGCGATCACCGCGCGCGAGAAACAGGACGGCGAGTTGCCGTCATTGCCGCAACAATCGTTGGGCCGGCGCATTGCGCCGGTAGTGGCGCGCTGGCGCGCCGGGCTGCACCTCGGCCCAGCAATTGCCTATCCGTATCCGCCGCTGGAGGTCGACCACAACGCCGATATGGACGCCGAAGCACAGAGCGAGGCTGACGCCGAACCAGCAGCCGATACCGCGGGAGCGGCATCGACTGTGTCGCGACGCAAAGCGCCGACTCGCCCTACGCCCGCATCATCGCGATAAAGGCGACGCGCTGAGACTAATTCTCATTTCGCCAGCAATATCTGCGCATCGCTACACTCGCGCAGCCAGCCAGCACTCCGCCAGCCAGCACCGATCTTCGCCAGCGCGCCTTCGCCTGCCAGCCCGGATCTCAAGACGCCTCCTTTGTGGAGGCGCTTGCGTTTGTGGGGCTCGATACCGAGTCACCAGCGATGCCGCAGGAGCGGACTTGGGCGCGGCGGGCGTTACCGCTCCGCCTCTTGCCACCTTGCACGCGCGCATCTGCTCAAGGATCGGCGCGCTGCAAGCGATACACCGTGCGTGCGCTGTATTGCCCGGTCGGCAAAGTAGCGCGCACCTCGACAACATGTTCGCCAACGCCGAGCGTGGTCGGCAACGCGCTGCGCCACAGATGCGTCGATGGCGTGGCTTCGGGCGAGCGGTCGTAACCACGCAGTTCCGGCGCTGCATCGTCGCGCGCATTCTCCGCAAGCAGCACTGGGTCCGCACGCTCGACGCGCTTCATCGCCTGCCACGGCCCACCGTCGATACGCGACTCCACCACGGTGCTGTCCTGCCCCATGAACACATTGGCGTACACGCCCCAGGCCGCATACGCACCCTGCCGCAGCACCTTGGGCGCAGACAGCGACAGCTGTGCATCGTCGGCCGCGCGCGCGGCGTGATAGGCCAGGGTGTAGTCGCCGCTGGGAGCGACCTTCAGCACCGCATAACCGTTGGGCGTGCCGTCGCTCATCGTCGCAGCAGGAATGCCGTCGGCATCCTTGACGCCGGACCAGAACGCACCGCAGGCCGCGCCGACGTTGTATTCGTGCAACGGGCGCGCGCCCTGCCAGCCTTCGTCCGCGCCATGCTCCACCTGCCGCTGCGTGTGGCTATGCCCGCTGAGCACCAGCACATGCGGGAAATCTTTCAGCAGCGCGAACAGGCGGCTACGGTCGGCATGCCGGAAGGTCTCCTGCCCCGGGGCTGCATCGAACAACGGGATATGCATGCCCAGCACCAGCAGGCGCTCGCGTGGCAGCTGCGCCAGATAGTTCTGCAGAAACACGAACTGATCTTCGCGCAGACCACCCACATACGCCGGCTTGCCGCCGGGCGTATAGATCACATCATCCAGAAACACGAAGCTGGCGTTGGCTTCTTCCACCGCGTAGGTGTCTGGCCCGTACACTGCACGCCAGCTGTCGAGCGACTGCAGATCATCGCCGGCATCGAAATTCAGATCGTGATTGCCGGGCACATGGAACCACGGCACGCCGAGCTGCGTGGTGACCTTGTTCAAAGCCGGATACAGGCTCAGATCGTCGCTGACGATGTCGCCCAATGTGGTGCCGAGCCGGGCGGCGGTCTTGCCGACCAGCGGCGCCACGATATCGCGCTGGTAGTAGCCCACATCGGTGAGGCTGGCGGTCTGGGTGTCGGCAAACACCAGCATGTCGAACCCGCTGCCTGCCGCCTGCGTGCGCGGCGTCAGCGCGAAATTCCAGTCATGCGTCTTGCGACCGGTAGCGGCGATGCCGCGATATTTGCGATTGATCGAACCGCGCGGCGCGTAGTGCCGCCAGAACCCGGGCAAGCCATCGGCGGCGGGCACAAAACTGCGATCGCCCGGTTTGATCACGAACACCGTCTGCCCCTCGCGCACCGGCAAACGATAGCGACCTTGTGCATCGGTACGCACGATCTGCGTGCCGTTGGACACCGCCACATCGGCAACACCGGACTCATCGGCACCGCGACCGGCACGCCCGTCGCGCTCTTCGTACACGATGCCATCGACCACCGCATCGCGTGCATACGCGCTGCCGGCGAGCACACCCAGGGCTAGAAGAGCGAAGCGAAGCTGCATGCGTGTTCCCGCGATAAGACCAACGGAAATTGTACCCGCCGAGCCAACGTGGACGGCGCGGGCGTGCAAACCACATCGCACCGCACCGCATCGTAGGAGCGCACCAGGGCGCGACGGGGCTTTACCGGTAACACCCCTTCGCGCCCAGGTGCGCTCCTACGCAAAGACCGGCGGGACGTGTACCTGCTCTGCGGCCAGGTGAATGAGACGGGCACACCACGTCGTAGGAGCGCACCCGGGCGCGACGCGGGCCGTGTCGGTAACGCGTCGCGCCCGGGTGCGCTCCTACCAATCGCTTTATTTGTGCCGCGACTCCAACAATGCCACTGCATCGCCCAGGCCCAGGCCGCGCGCGCGCAGCAGCACGATCAGGTGGTACAGCAGGTCGGCGGATTCACCGAGCAACTCCGCATCGCCCTGCACCACGCCCGCCAGGGCGGTTTCCACGCCCTCCTCGCCCACCTTCTGCGCGATGCGGCGGATGCCTTGCTCGAACAGCTGGGTGGTGTAACTGCCATGCGGCCGCTCGCGCTCGCGCGTGGCGATCAATGCATCCAGGCTACCGAGGAATTGACCGGGCGCGCTCGGAAAACAACTGGTGCGACCCAGATGGCAGGTGGGACCATGCGGACGCGCCAACACCAGCAACGTATCGGCGTCGCAATCAGCTTCGATCGAGACCACGCGCAACACGTTGCCCGAGCTCTCGCCCTTGGTCCACAAACGCTGCTTGCTGCGGCTGAAGAAGGTGACTTCGCCGCGCTGCTGCGTCACTGCCAACGCCTCGGCATTCATGTAGCCCAGCATCAGCACGCGCAGATTGTCGGCATCCTGCACGACGACCGGCAACAAGCCATCGCCCTTGCTCCAGTCCAGTGCCTGCAGTGCGTCGTCGGTTGCCACGGTGTCACTGCCCATCACGTACCTCGATCTGTTGCGCGCGCAAAAATTGCTTGAGTTTCGGGATCGGAATCGCGCCGCTATGAAACACACTGGCGGCCAGGGCGCCGTCCACATCGGCCTGGTCGAACACGTCGGCAAAGTGCTGCAGTTCGCCGGCACCACCGGACGCGATCAACGGCACCCGACACAGCGCACGCACCTGGCGCAACTGCGCGATATCGTAGCCGCGCCGCACGCCGTCATTGTCCATGCAATTGAGCACGATCTCACCGGCGCCCAAACGCTGCGCTTCGGCCACCCAGTCCAGCGTGCGCATCGGCAGCGCCTGGGTCTTGCTCGGATCGCCGGTGTAGCGACGTACCCGCCACTGGCCGTCTTCTTCGCGAATGGAATCGATACCGACCACCACGCATTGCACGCCAAAGGCATCGGCCAGTTCGGAAATCAGCTGTGGGCGGCCGAGTGCAGGCGAGTTGATCGAAATCTTGTCGGCACCGGCGTGCAACACCGCACGCGCCGTCTCGACATCGCGGATGCCGCCGGCAACGCAAAACGGAATGTCGATCAGCCGAGCCACACGCTCGACCCAGGTGTAATCGACCGAGCGCCCTTCCGGGCTGGCGCCGATGTCGTAGAACACCAGCTCATCGGCGCCCTGCGCGCGATAACGCAATGCGAGTTCGACGATATCGCCCATGTCGATGTGGTCGCGGAACTTGACGCCCTTGACCACGCGCCCATCGCGCACATCCAGGCAGGGAATGATGCGACGGCTCAACATGCCAATGCGTCCTTGAGATCCAGGTGACCTTCGAGCAAGGCCTTGCCCAGCACGATGCCGGCGCAGCCCGAGGCCTTGGCCGCGGCGACGTCGGCAAGATTGCGCGCGCCGCCGGAGACCTGCACCTGCAGCTGCGGCGTGAGTGCCCGCAGATGCGCGTACAGGTCCATGTTCGGCCCGGACAACATGCCATCGCGTGCGATGTCGGTGCACAGCAGGTGCTGCAGGCCGGCCTGCGCATAGCGCACCGCCAATTGGTCCAACGTGGCCTCGGCCGCTTCGGTCCAGCCATGCACCGGCAGCTGCCACACACCCGCCGCATCCTGGCGCGTGTCCAGCGCAATGGTCAGGCGATCCGCACCAAATTCCTGCAACCACGCAATCACGGTGTCGCTCTCGCGCACCGCCAGCGAGCCGATCACCACGCGCGCCGCACCCGCATCGAGGATGCGCGCCACATCGTCGCGCGAACGCACGCCGCCGCCGGTCTGCACCTGCAAGCCGGTGGCGCGCGCAATCTCGCCCAGCGTGCTGGCCAAGGTGTAGCCACCAGCCTTGGCCGCATCCAGATCCACCAGATGCATCCACTGTGCGCCGGCATCGGCAAACGCCTGCGCGCGCGGCAGCACATCGTCGCCATACTGGGTTTCGCGCGCGTAATCGCCCTGCAACAAGCGCACCACGCGGCCGTTGCGGATATCCAGCGCCGGGTAGACGGTAAAACTCATGGGAAGCTCATCTCAAGAAAATTGCGCAGGATGCGGGCACCGGTCTCGGCCGAGCGCTCCGGGTGAAACTGCGCGCCACAGCGCAGGCCTTGCTGCACCACTGCAGTGAACAAGCCGCCGTGATCGCAGGCGGCCACCGTATCCGGGGTGACTGGCGCGGCATAACCATGCACAAAATAGGCGCTGGCGCGTTCGGGCAGGCCCGCCAGCAAGGCCGATTCGCGCATCGGCACCAATTGGTTCCAGCCCATATGCGGCACGCGGATGCCGAGCGCGGGCGTCATGTGGCGCACCACACCCGGCAACAGGCCCAGACATTCCACATCGCCTTCTTCGGAACGCTCGAACAGCAGCTGCATACCCAGGCAGATGCCGATCAATGGCACCTGCAACTGGCGCAGCGGCTCGATCAACCCTTGTGCGCGCAGACGCTTCATCGCTTCCGGTGCCGCGCCGACGCCGGGCAGGATCACCCGATCGGCGCCCTGCAAACCGGCCGCATCGCGCACCAGTCGGGCTTCCACGCCGAGCCGTTCCAGTGCGTAGCGCACCGAGCCCAGATTGGCGCCACCGGCGTCGATCAGCGCAAGGTCGGTCATAGCGCGCCCTTGGTCGAGGGCAGCGCCGTGCCTTCGCGACGGATCGCCTGGCGCAAGGCGCGTGCAAGCGCCTTGAAGCACGCCTCGACCTTGTGGTGATCGTTCTCGCCACGCACGCTCAGGTGCAGGTTTAGGCCGGACGCATCGCAGATGGAACGGAAGAAATGCGGGACCAGCTCGGTGGGCATATCGCCCACGCGTTCGCGTTTGAAGTCGCCATCGAACACGAAGTACGGCCGGCCGCTGAAATCCAGCGCCGCGCTGGCGATGGTTTCGTCCATCGGCAAGGTAAACCCGTGTTGCGCACCCTCGCCCGCCGCAAGCCAAGGGCTTTCGGCCGGATCAAACCCATAGCGGCCAATTCCGCGCTTGTTGCCCAGGGCTTCGCGCAGTGCCTGGCCCAGCGCCAGGCCGGTGTCTTCGATGGTGTGGTGCTCATCGATATGCAGGTCGCCGGCGGCGCGGATATCCAGCGCAAAGCCACCGTGCTTGCCGATCTGCTCCAGCATGTGATCGAAGAACGGCAGACCGGTGGCGGTATGCGGCTCGGCGACGCGATCCAGGTCCAGCTCGACACGGATCTTGGTTTCTTTGGTATTACGCTGAACCACCGCACGCCGTGGCGCATCTGCCAGTTCGTGCGCGATGCCCGGCCAATCCCAGTCGCCGCCGAATTCGTCGGTGCGTAGCTGGAAGCCGCGGATGTTGAGGTTCTGCGCAAACTGGATATCGGTGAGGCGGTCGCCCACCATCGCCGAGCGCGCCCAGTCGATGGTGCGGTCTTGCAGGTAAGGCACCATCAGCCCAACGCCGGGCTTGCGCGTGGGCGCGTTATCGGCCGGCCAGCTGCAGTCGATCAGCACCTCGCGGAACTCGATGCCTTGGCTTGAGAAGATCTGCAGCATCAGGTTGTTGGGGCCATCGAATGCGGCGCGCGGATAGCTCTCGCTGCCCAGACCGTCCTGATTGGTGACGATGACGAACTGATAGCCGGCATCGCGCAGCTTGAGCATGGCCGGAATCACGTTATCGACAAAGCGCAGCTTCTCGTAGGCGTCGATCTGGTAGTCGGCCGGCTCGGTGATCAGCGTGCCATCGCGGTCGACAAAAAGGATCGGGGTCATGCGGCCTCCTGCTTGCGCTGCAGCGCGCCAAGCACGCGTTGGTTCTGCTCGACCGTGCCCAGCGTGATGCGCAATGCATCGGACAGGCGCGGCACCGCGCGTTGATCGCGCACCACCACGCCGGCTTCCAGCAGCGCCTGGAAGGCAGCCTCGGCGTCGTCGAAACGCACCAGCAAAAAGTTACCTTGAGACGCATACACCTGGCGGACGCCGGCAAGCTGCGTCAATGCCACGCGCACGCGCTCACGCTCGCTGCGCACCTCGGTAATGCGCCGGCGTGTGACCTCCAGTGCCGGCGCAGACAACGCCTGCTCGGCCATCACCGCGCACGGCGTGGGCACCGGATACGGGGCCTGGCAGCGTCGCAACAAGGCAATCAATTCGGCATTGGCGATCAGGCAGCCAATGCGTGCAGCGGCAAGCGCATGCGCCTTGGACAAGGTGCGCAGCACGGCAAGATTGTCGTAGCGGCTCAGCAGCGCAACTGCAGACGGCACGTCCGAAAATTCGCCGTAGGCCTCATCGACAACCACCAATGCTTTGCCCTGTAGCGCCTGCACTGCGACTTCGATGTCATGCAACGCAATCGCCGACCCCGCCGGGTTGGAGGGCGAGCACAAAAACACCAGTTTCGCCTTCGAGGCCAGTGCTGCTTCGACGATGGCGGCGATGTCTGCATGGAATCCATCGCTGCCATCGACCAGCGGCACCTCGACCAGCGGCGCATTCTGCAAGCGCGCGCAGACCGCATACATGCCAAATACCGGTGGCGTCACCACCACTGCATCGCGCTCGGGCACGCACAGACCGCGCACCAGCAGGTCGATCGCTTCGTCGCTGCCGCGGCCAATCAGCAGTTGCTCGGGCGCACAGCCATACAGTTCTGCCAGCGCCACGCGCAGGCCCTTGGGTTGCGGGTCGGGATAGCGTCGCGTGCTGCCGTGGGGATCGGCCGGGTTGCCCCAGGCCGATTCGTTGGCGTTGAGCCAGACATCGCCCTGCAATGCGCTGGTGCGGGCCGACGAATAACCGGCAAACGCACGCAGGTCTTCGCGCACCAACTCAAGAATCGATGGCGTGCTCATGCCGCCACTCCCATGCGCAGCGCCACCGCATTGGCATGCGCATCCAGGCCTTCGGCGCGCGCAAGAATCAACGCGCACTCGCCGATGCCATCGATGCCAGCCTTGCTCGCCGCCTGCACGCTGACCATGTTCTGGAAGCTGGCTACGCTCACGCCGCTATACGCGCGCGCCGCGCCGCTGGTCGGCAACACGTGGTTGGTGCCGCTGCAGTAATCGCCCAAGGCTTCGGGCGTGTAGTCGCCGAGAAATACCGAGCCGGCCGCTTCCACCTGGTTCAACCATGCGCGCGGTTCGCGCAGCGCCAGAATCAAGTGCTCGGGCGCATAGCGGTTGCTGATCACAAATGCCTCGTCCAGCGATTGCACCTTGATCAGCCGCGACTGCGCCAGCGCCTGACGGGCGATAGCGGCACGCGACAGCTGCGCCAGTTGCGCATCCAACTCCACTTGCACGGCGGCAATCAACGCATCGCTGTCGGACAACAACAAGACCTGCGAATCCGGGCCATGTTCGGCCTGCGACAGCAGGTCGGCAGCCACAAAGGCGGGCTGCGCGCCGGCGTCGGCAATCACCAACACTTCCGACGGACCGGCCGGCATATCGATCGCTGCCGCGCCGGATTGCGCCACCTGCTGCTTGGCTTCGGTGACGTAGCTATTGCCCGGCCCGAACAACTTGTCGCAGCTCGGTACCGATTCGGTGCCATAGGCCATCGCGGCAATCGCCTGCGCGCCGCCGAGCTTGAATACGCGGCGCACGCCGGTGAGCTGCGCGGCCACCAGCACTGCCGGATCAACGCTACCGTCCTTGCGCGGCGGCGTGCACAGCACGACCTCGCGACAGCCGGCCAGACGCGCGGGAACGCCGAGCATCAACGCGGTCGACGGCAACGGTGCGCTGCCGGCCGGCACGTACAGCCCCACCCGCCCGATCGGCCGCACGATCTTTTCGCAGACCACGCCTGGTGCGGTTTCTACTGCATAACCTTCGCTCATGCCGGCGCGGTGGAAGGTGTCGATGCGTGCAACCGCATCCTGCATGGCCTGGCGCAGCTCCGGTGCCACGGCGGCCTCGGCGGCAGCGAATTCGGCCGCGCTCACTGCAAAACTGTCCAACGACACGCCATCGAAACGTGCGGTGATTTCGCGCAATGCTGCATCGCCACGGGCACGCACATCGCTGATCAAGCTGGCGACCGCGTCGCGGGTCTGTGTGGCCACGGTCTGCACCGGGCGCGTCAGGGCGTCGGTACGCGACGCGCTATCGAGTTGGGACCAATCGAGAATGTTCATGCCAACGAGCGCTCCACTGTCAGCACCATCAAGCCTTGCGCACCTGCGCGTTCGAGTTCTTCCAACCGTTGCCAGGTCACCGCGCCGTGACACATGGTCTGCAGCCGCAGTGCGCCGTTGCCATCGTCCGGCAGCTGTACCAGCGGGTCGGCATCGGGCAGCAGACGGCGTAGCGCATCCACGTTGCCGTGTTCGGCACGGAACATCAGCAGTTTGCTGTCGCGCAACTTGAGCACGCCGTCCATGCGTCGCAGCAGCATCGCCAGCAACGCGGCGCGCGCATCGGCTGGCTCGCGTACCGCGCCGGCCAGCACGGCCTCGCTTTCCATCACCAGCTCCACCGGCTTGAGCTGATTGGCCGCCAACGTCGCGCCGCTGGACACCAGGTCGCAGATCAGGTCGGCAGTACCCAGGCGCGGTGCGATCTCCACCGAACCCGACAATTCCACCACCGCCGCATCGATGCCCTGCCGCTCCAGCCAGTCGGCCAGGATCGCCGGGTAGCTGGTGGCGATGCGCTTGCCTGCCAGTTGCTGGATGCCCTGCCAGTCCCACTCTTCCGGCACTGCCAGCATCAGCCGGCACTGGCCGAAACCGACCCCGCGAACAGCGTGGTACGCAGCCGGCAAGCCAGCGCGACGACGCGACGACGCCTGCTCGTCCAGTTCGTTCTGGCCCACGATGCCCAGGTCGCAGACGCCGTCGGCAATCAGGCCCGGGATGTCGTCGTCGCGCACCAGCAGCAAGTCCACCGGCAACGATTCGCCATAGCAAAACAATTTGTCGCGGCTCTGCCGCCAGCTCAGCCCGCAGGCGGCCAGCAGGCTGCGCGCCGGCTCGGCCAGACGGCCGTTTTTCTGGATGGCAATACGCAACCGGTCACGTGCCGGCGCTGCCGTGGAAGCACTCATCTTGTTCTCTCAGTGGGAATCGACAGGGCGCGACGACTGCTCGCGCAAGGCCTCGGCATAGCCGCCGGCGCCATGATCCAGGGTGCGCGCAACGCGCCCGATGGTGGTCACGCTGACCTGGGTCAGCTCGTGGATTTCGCGGTACGGCACGCCCTTGATCAGCAGCGGCACCACCCGCCAGCGGTCTGCCATGGCCTCCAGCTCGGCGGGCGTGCACAGATCGCGCAGAAATGCCTCTACCGAACCGGGCTCGGTCAGGCATGCCAGTGCATCGGCCAGCATCTTGAGGGAGGCGGCGACGTCGGTGGTTTCGCGGGGAGCGGGTCGTTGTTTCATTGCGTTAATGTAATAGCGTGTTAGTACATTAACGCAAGCGGATATGATTGTCACCCCGTTCGGGTCTCGGGAATCGAGGGCGTTAAGGCTGACGCGTTACAACGATCGTTCGGCACCCGGCAGTCACTGCAAGACCGAAACAGCTGGTATGACGATCACAAATGGTGACTCAGCCGGCCTCCCCGACGAGCATCTCCATGGCGGCACTGCCCTAAAAAGCGCCGTGCCCCTTCGGTGCCGAGGGACCCCACAACACGTGCCAGGACACTGCCTCACTCTTCAGTGGCGCTAGCGGCGCCTTATCGATCTGCCATCGATGACAGATCACCAACAAGGATTCGACCGTCGCGGGATCCACCGGCACGGTCAATTCCAGATGCAACTGGCGCCCTCTGCCTTTGACACCAACGTAGGCCGGTAACGCTGCGAGCCAGCTGAAAAACTGCTCTTCGTCTTGCTGCGCGAAGAACGCCGGCCCGTCCAGCACGATTTCGATCGAGTCACGCATCAGCTGGAGCGAACGCCCCCGGCCACCAACATCGCCTTGGCCTGTTCCAGCTCCACCTGCAGCGTGCTCGCCAACTCTTCGCGCGCCACATCGAACTGCTGCTCGCGCACCAGGTCCTTGACCGCCACTACGCCGCGCGCGAGTTCGTCGTCGCCGGCCAGCACCACAAAGCGGATGCCGGCGCGGGCGGCATACTGGAACTGCTTGCCGACCTTCTTCGGCTCCATCTGCACTTCGGTGTTGATGCCGCCAATGCGCAGCCGGCGCGCGATATCCAGCGCGTCGTCCAGGCGGGTTTCGTCCATCAGCGCCACCATGGCCTGCACGCTGCTTTCGGCAATGCCCTGGATCAGGCCGGCCTCGCGCAGCTGCCAGAACAGGCGGGTCAGGCCGATCGAGATGCCCACGCCCGGCAGCTTGGACTTGGTGTAGTGGCTGGCCAGGCTTTCGTAGCGGCCGCCGGAGCAGATCGAGCCGATCTGCGGGTGGTCGGTGAGCGTGGTTTCGTAGACGGTGCCGGTGTAGTAATCCAGCCCGCGCGCGATCGAGAAGTTCAGGCAGTACGCGCTTTCCGGCACGCCCAGCGCCTTGACCAGCTCCAGCACCTCGCGCAATTCGGCAATGCCCTCACCCAGCGTCGCACTCGCGCCGACCGAGGCTTCCAGCGCCTGCAACTGCGCCAGCGCATCGGCATGGCCGCTTGAGCGCACCGCCACGAAGGCCAGGATCTTGGCGACCTGCTCGGCAGCAATGCCGAAGCCCTCGCCCACCAGAGTGTCGCGCACGTAATCGGCGCCGCGCTTGTCGATCTTGTCGACCTCGCGCAACACCGCCAGCTGCAACTCGCCTTCGGCCACGCCCAGGCTTTCGAAGAACCCGCGCAGCAACTTGCGGTTGTTCAACTGCACCTTGAAATCGCCGATGCCCAGTTCGGCAAACACCGCGTGGATCACCGCCAGCACTTCGGCGTCGTAGCGGATGCTCAGCGCATCCTTGCCGATCACATCGATATCGCACTGGTAAAACTCGCGGAAACGCCCGCGCTGCGCACGCTCGCCGCGGTACACGCGCTGCATCTGATAACGACGGAACGGGAAGCTGAGATCGTGCTCGTGCTCGGCGACATAGCGCGCCAGCGGCACGGTGAGGTCGAAGCGCAGCGCCAGCTCCGGCAAGCCGCCGTTTTCGGCACCGTCGTCGGCTGCGGCAGCCGCATTGGCCAGCGCGCCGGTGGACTGCACGAAATAGACCTGACGTTCGGTTTCGCCGCCGGATTTGGTCAACAGCACATCGGAAAGCTCGAACACCGGGGTCTCGACCGGCAGGAACCCGAACCGCTCGTAGTTGCGGCGAATGACGTCCAGCATGCGCTGGAACGCGATCTGCTCGCGTGGCAGCAATTCCATGATGCCGGGCGGCGTACGGGGCTTGATCACGAGCGAAACTCCTGCAGAACGACTGGGGCGAGCCGGCAATTCTACCGGCTGGGCGGCCGCGCTGAGCGCATGGCGTATCATCGATCTGCGTCCCAGGCAGTGCGTGACCCATGTATCGGCAGCTTTCAGACCCCAGCGTGACCTGCCCGGCGCCCGGCACCGCATCCGGCAGCGACGCGCGCAGCTCCGATTGCGCGCTATGCGCGGTCCGCGGCCGTGCGATCTGCGCGGCATTGTCGCCGCAGGAAATGGACGCACTCGATGAGGCCACCACTGCGTCCAGCTATGCACCCGGCAGTACGCTGGTGCGTGCCGGCGATGCGCGCCAGCACGTCTACACCGTCACCTCCGGTGCCTTGCGCCTGGTGCGCACGCTGGCCGACGGCCGCCGCCAGATCACCGGTTTCGTGCTGCCCGGCGACTATGTGGGGCTGACCGAAACCGCGCAGCACCGCCACGACATCGAAGCCATGATCGACAGCCGCGTGTGTCGTACGCCGATGGCGCAGATGCGCCAGTTGCGCGATCGCTATCCGCATCTGGAGCGCAAGCTGCTGCAACGCGCCAGCATGGAACTGGCCGCCGCGCAGGACACCGGCCTGCTGTTGGCGCGGCTGCAGCCCAGCGAACGGTTGGCGCACTTTCTGCTGCGTCTGGCCGCCCGCTCCACCCAGCCCGGCGCCAGCGGCGACACCGTGGCGCTGCCGATGAGCCGCGGCGACATCGCCGACCATCTCGGGCTGACCATGGAAACGGTGAGCCGCACCTTCACCAAACTCAGGCAGCAGCAGCTGATCGCGCTGCCGCAACTGCAGCTGGTGCAGATCCTGGACTACGCCGCCCTGCGCAGCTTGGCCGGCGACACGGTCTGAGCGCTATCTGGTCGATGGTGGTTGAACAATTGGTTTGATTGCATGGCCGCACCACTGCACGTTGGCGACGACGCGGCGCCAGTACGGTGGCGGTTACGAAGACAGCTGTGTGCTGGCCGGATGGCGGCACGCAATGCGACAGCGCCGATGCACTCAACTCACGCCGGCCGTGTACTCAACTACGTTGTCGAATCACGACGCAGCGCACGACACTTCAACGCCCACCCGCACTTGCCACCGATGCACCGCAGCCACTGCTGAGGAGCTGCGACTGCCGCAACCAGGCACGATCCGGGTAATAGGCGAACACGAACGCGCCCTCGCGCAAGGTGTCGATCAGCTGCCTGGCCACTGCCGGCCGCACTGCCGGGCAGCCAAGGCTGCGGCCCAGCCGACCCTGGCTGCGGATGATGGCCTCGCTGACGTAGGGCGCGCCGTGGATCACGATGGCGCGGTCGCGCGCGTGATCGTTGAAACCCGGCTCCAGGCCTTTGAGCCGTAACGAATAGCCGTTATGGCCGGTGTAGGACTCCTGCGCGGTAAACGCCCCCAGGCTGGACTGGAAGCTGCCGTCGGCGTTGGAGAACTTCGCGGCCAGGTTCTCGCCGGTATTGCGCCCGTGCGCCACCCATTCCTGGAACAACAACCGCTGCCGCGCCAGATCGAACACCCATAGCCGGCGTTCGGTCGACGGCCGGCTGTAATCGATGACGCTGAGCACACGCTCATCGCCCACCTGCTGGCGTTGACGCGCGCATTGCAACGCTTCGGTGGCCAGCGCCAGAACCTGGCGGTCCAACGATGGCGCCTGACGCGCCAAGGCATCGATCAGCCCCGCACGCGGCGCGCCCAACGGTGACACCGGGGACGCAGCCATGGTATCGGCCGCCACGGCCGTCCCCGCCGCTGCCCATCCGCACAACGCGGCGGCAACGACAATCACTCGATAAGACATGCAGCAACCCACATCGAACGCGGCGCCACGCCGGGGCCGCACCCCGATAGAGATAGCCCCATGCGCGGCACTTTCCAACCCCGGCTGGCTGAACGCGTTTGGCTCAGCCCGCATCCGCAAGCAGGCGCTGCCGGAACACAACGTAATCCGGCGCCAGCGCTTCGGCGTGTGCCGGACGTTGCAGCAGCGCCGCCAATGCCGGCGGCACATCGACCGCGCGGCCGATCAACGGCTCCACCACCCCTTCGAACTTGGCCGGGTGCGCGGTGGCGGCCACGGCCCAGTCGCCGGTCACGCCCTCGGCACCTTCGGCACGCAGGTGCTCCAGCACATGCACTGCGGTGGCGGTGTGCGGGCAATGCACTTCGCCGTAACGCGCATAGCGCTGCTGGATGGTGTGGCTGATGGCCGCATCGTCTACCGACAGGGCGCGGAAAGCCTCGCGCAACGCCGCATCATCGCCTTGGTACAACCAGCGCAGCCGCTCGAAATTGCTTGGTGCACCCACGTCCATCGCATTGGCCAGGGTCGCCACGCTGGGCTGCGGGGCGTAGTCGTCGCCGGCAAAGTAATCCGGCAACACGTGGTTGGCGTTGGACGCCAGCGCGATCGTGCCCAACGGCACCCCGAGCGCGCGCGCCAGGATCGCGGCCAGCCCGTTGCCCAGATTGCCGGTGGGCACCACCAGATTCAGCACACTGCCCGCCGTCGCCTGGTGCTGCAGGGCGGCATGCGCGTAGTAGCTCATCTGCGGCAGCAAGCGGCCCAGGCTGATGCTGTTGGCCGAGCTCAGCGGCACCTGCGTCTGCAGCGCTGGGTCGCTCAAGGCCTGCTTGACCATCGCCTGGCAATCGTCGAACGAGCCGGCCACCCGCAACGCCTGGATGTTGTCGCCAAAGCAGCCCAGCTGATGCGCCTGACGCGGCGACACCCGCCCGTCCGGGTACAGCACCACCACGCGCAAGCCCGGCTGGCGATGGAATGCCGCCGCCACCGCAGCGCCGGTATCGCCGGACGTGGCCACCAGAATGGTGAGCGGGCGGTCTTCAGCACGGCGCAAGCGGGTCAGGCAGGCAGCCAGGAAGCGCGCACCGAAATCCTTGAATGCAGCGGTGGGGCCATGAAACAGCTCCAGCGCGTAATCGCCGGGCGTGGCCAGCGCCACCAGCGGCGCCGGGAAATCGAACGCCTCGGCGCAGATGGCGGGCAACTCGGGCGCCAACGCATCGCCTTCAAAAAACGGCTGCAGCAAGGTGGTGGCTGTCGCGGCCAGGTCGGCACCGGCGGCCAGCGTGCGCGCCGGCGGCAAGGTCTGCGGCACATACAGTCCGCCATCGGGGGCCAGGCCGGCGGCAATCGCCTGGCTCAGACTTGCGGCGGGTGCGCCGCCACGGGTGGAGATGAACATCAGCGTGACTCCAGGCAAAAACAGGACCGGGCGTGACCCGGCAATGAAATGATCGAGGCAATGGACATGGCTGGCGCGGTTGCTGCGTTCCGCCGAATGGTCGCCTGCGCGCGCCGGCGCGGCGCTATGCTGCGCGCACCTTTCCGTGGAGTCGGCAGATGATCAAGGTCAGTGTGATGTACCCCTACCGCGAAGGCGCCCGTTTCGACCACACCTATTACCGCGACCAGCACATGCCGCTGGTGGCCGCGCGCATGGGTGCGGCCTGCCTGCGTTACACGGTGGACAAGGGACTCAGTGGCGGCGAGCCGGGCAGTACCCCGGCCTTCATCGGCATGTGCCATATCTTTTGCGACTCGGTGGAAGCCTTCAACGGCAGCTTCGGCCCGCACGCGACGGAGATCCTGGGCGACATCGCCAACTACACCGACCTCAGCCCGGTGATGCAGATCAGCGAGGTCGTGGTGGAATGAGGTGCTTGCAGCGTGTTGCGTGGTCCACACGCCGCACGCTGCATCCTGCCGAGCCGGGACATGCAGATGCCGGCTCATTCGATCAGCCGTGCGGCCGGGCTGGCGATCGGCGACACCCAGGACTGACTCTCGAACCCGGCAGCGGCGAAGGCAGCCTGCACCGCAGGCGCAGCGGCTTGCGCGGCGGCGCGCGTTTCGAACCAGGCAAACAGGCTGGGGCCGGCACCGGAAATGCTGGCGCCCATTGCGTCATGCTCCAGCGCAGCCTGCTTGGCGGCGGCAAAGCCGGTGATCAATGGCGCACGGCGTGGCTCGACCAGGACATCGCGCAAGCCGGCACGAACCAACTCGGCATCGCCGGCATGGCAGCCCGCCAGCACCAACGCAAGATTGGTGCTCTGCGCGACAAACTCGCGCAATTGATAATCGCCGGCCAGAGCCTCGCGCGCACGACGGGTTTCCAGTACGGCGTCCGGGTGCACCAACAGGCTATGCCACGCCGCTGGCACCGCGATCGGCACCAGCCGCTCCAGCGTGCACAACACCAAACCCCCTAAAAACAGCGGCCCCAGATTGTCGCCATGCCTGCTACCGCTGGCGACGGCTTCGCCATCGAGCGCATGCTGATACAACTGCGTCGTGCTCAACGGCGTGTCCAGCAGCGCGTTTGCCGCCACCAACGCGGCTACGCACGAGGCTGCCGAGCCGCCCATGCCCGAGCTCAGCGCAATGCCCTTGTCGATCTCCACTTCAAAGCCGTAAGGCAGCTCCAATGCAGCGCGCAGCGACATCAAGGCGGCGCCGGCTGTGTTGCGCTCGGCATCCAGCGGCAACGCGACGGTAGTGCCGCGAATGGCGGCGATGCGTACCACCGGCGTATCGATGCGACGCACCGTCACCGTATCGCCCACGCCATCGACCGGATACCCCAACAGGTCGAAGCCCACGGCGACATTGGCAACCGATGCCGGGGCGAAGGCGCGCGCTTGGTGCAGAGCGCCCATGCCGAACGACACACCGCTTGCTTGCGCATGCGCGACTGCGGATTGACCGCTCACCGCCTGATTCACAACCGCGCCCCCTCGCCCGCCGCCACGCGCAGCAGATCGGCAAAGACACCGGCCGCGGTAACTTCCGGTCCGGCGCCCGGACCCTGCACCACCAGCGGGTTTTCGCAGTAACGCCGCGTGGTGAACTGCACCACGTTGTCGGTCAGACGCAGATTGGCGAACGCATGATCGGCCGGCAGTTCCACCAGGCCCACGCTGGGCGCGCGATCGGGCGGCAGCTGCGCGACATAGCGCAACACATTGCCGCGTGCGCGCGCATCGGCCAGCCGTTGCGCAAACCCCGCGTCCACGTCCTGCAGATGCGCCATGAAGTCATCCACACTGGCCTGACGCAAGGTTTCGGGCACCAGGCTTTCCACGTTGACGTCTTCCAGGCTGATCGCGCGCCCCGCTTCGCGCGCCAAAATCACCAGTTTGCGGGCCACATCCACGCCCGACAGATCGTCGCGCGGGTCCGGCTCGGTATAGCCCATGCCCCGCGCCTGGGTGACCAGCTCGGAGAACGCCACACTGCCGTCGTATTTGTTGAACAGCCACGCCAGCGTGCCGGAGAAGATGCCTTCGATCGAGGTCACCGCATCGCCGGTATCGACCAGATCGCGCAACGTGGTGATCACCGGCAGGCCTGCACCCACGGTGGCCTCGTAACGGAAACGCGCGCCACTGGCATCGGCTGCCGCACGGATCGCCTCGTAGCGCGCCAATGGGCCGGAGCCGGCTTGCTTGTTCGGCGTCACCACGTGGATACCGGCCGCCAACCAACCCGCATAGCGGTCGGCCACTTCGGCACTGCCGCTGCAATCGATGATCACCGTATGCGGCAGATGCGCAGACAGCAGATGCGTGGTGAACCGCTCCAGATCGGTCGCGGTGGCTGCGGACGCGAAGGCATCGCGCCAGTTGCCCACCAGACCGCGCTCGTCGAGCAACATGCGTCCGCGCGACACCACCGCACGCAAGCGCAGGTCGATATTGGCCTTGCCCAGCAATTGCGGCTGCGCGATGCGCAACTGATCCAGCAACGCCGCGCCCACATTGCCCGGCCCGATTACGCCCACCGAGAACGTCTGCGGCGACAGCCAGAAGCCTGCATGCGCCGCGCGCAAGGCCTTTGTCGCATGTGCCGCATCGATGGCCACCGAGATATTGCGCTCCGACGAACCCTGCGCGATGGCCAGAATATTGACCTGTGCGCGCCCCAGCGATTCGAACAAGCGCGCAGCAACACCCGGCTGGCCGGCCATGCCATCGCCCACCGCCGCCAACACGCTGATGCCGGTGGTCAACTGCACACGCTGCACCTGGCCGACGGTGAGTTCGTGCGCAAACGCCTGCAACAACGCATTGCGTGCACGCTCGGATTCGTGCTGTTTGACCACGCAGCAGATGGAATGTTCGGACGAGCCCTGCGAGATCATCACCACCGACACCTGCGCCGTCCGCAGCGCCGCGAACACGCGCTCGGCAGTGCCTGGCACGCCGATCAAACCAGTGCCTTCCAGATTCAGCACCGCCAGGTCGGGACTGAGCGTCAACCCCTTGATCGGCCCGCTCACCGCGCTGCTGGCGGTGATGCGCGTGCCCGGATGTTCCGGCTGGAAGGTGTTGCGGATGATGATCGGCAAGCCGCGCTCGATCGCCGGCGACATGGTCTGCGGGTGCACCACCTTCGCACCGAAATAGGCCAGCTCGCAGGCCTCGTCGTAGCTCAAGGTTTCCAGCTGCACCGCCTCGGGCACCACGCGCGGATCGGCCGACAGCACGCCATCCACGTCGGTCCAGATATGCAGCTCCTCGGCATCGAACAAGGCAGCGAAGATCGCGCCGGAATAATCGCTGCCGTTGCGCCCCAGCGTGGTGATCCGGTCGGCGCGGTCGCGCGCCACAAATCCGGTCACCACGACCCGCGTCTGCGGATGCGCCTGGCGCCAGGTCGCAAGCCGCTGCGCGCTGACATCCCAGTCCACATCCACGCCGAGCTCACCACGGTTGACCACCAGCACATCGCGCGCATCCAGTACCGCGCAGTCTTCGCCGATGGCGCGGAAGTGATCGCCCAGCAGCTGCGCCGAATACACCTCGCCCAGTCCCTGCACGCGGTCGAGCACCTCGCGCGGCAACTCGCCGATCACCGCCAAAGCACCCAGGATCTGCGCCAGATGCTCGAAGCGTTCGTCCAGCCACTCCACCGTTGGCCCCGAATGTTCGCCGAGCAAGGCCACCGCCGCACCGCGATGGCGCGCGCGCGTGTCATGCCAGCGCTCGCGCCACTCCGGGCGGTCCTGCGAAGCCAGCTCGGCCAGTTCGATCAAGGCATCGGTGACACCTTTCATCGCCGAAACCACGGTGACTTGCACGGTCTCCTCGCGCGCCAGCAACAGGCGTGCAACATGCCGATAGCGCTCGGCATCGGCGACCGACGTGCCGCCGAATTTGTGCACGACGGTGCGTGCGGAAGAGGCGGCAACAGCAGCGGGTTCGAGCGAAACAACAGGCGATGACATCGACAGACCTCGTTAGGGAGGCCCCGTCCGCATCAGATGAGGGAGGAAAGCCCCCGCATCCTGATCCGGGTGCGGGGCCGTTGTTTTCGGAAGTTACGCGAAGACGACGGGCCGCACCGGGCGAATGGTGACGGTGGTAATGGTGGTAATGGTGGTGGTAATGCCGGCCACGCCCGCACCCGGCCGCAGTAGCGGCTGACAGAGAAGCGAAGCGGTGGCGCAGGCGTTAGGCATGTACGCAAAAGACATCACCGGGCCGAGGCCTGTCAAGCATTGCGTGAATGCGCGCTTGCGCCCCGATGATCGCGTGATCAGAAAACCTTGCTGGACAGTGCTTTAAGCAATCCCTCGGCAAGCGATTGATTGCTATGGAAACTTTTTAGGCAGTGGCAAGACCGTTGCTTGCGCAGCCCACGTACCCGCGGAAAGGGCGTCGCGGCAAGCAGATCTTCGCGCGCAGCTCTGTTCGTGCGCTTAACCTATCCCGCCTGGAACTCGGCCAAAGCGCCTTGAGCTAGCTTGCTCACAGAGCGCCAGGGTTGAGCTGCCACACCGCGTAATTCAATGCCGCTGCAAAGCTGACCCATAACAGGTACGGCACCAACAGCCACCCGGCCAACCGTTGCCGCTTGCCGAAGGCGGCAATCGTGCAGGCCAATGACAGCCACAGCGCCACGATGTCCGCGAATGCCCACGCCCCCTGATGCCACGCAAAGAACAACCAGCTCCACAGCCCGTTCAAGCCCAACTGCAGAACAAATAGACCAAGCGCTCCCCGGCACGCACGCCATCCCCCGCGTCGCCACACCAGCCAGGCCGCCACCGCCATCATCCCGTACAACGCCGTCCACACCGGACCGAACAACCAACCGGGCGGCGCCCACGCCGGCCGCGCCAGTCCCGCATAGAAGGTGGCCGCCTGGATGGACGCCATCGCACCAAGCCCGGCCACGGCATAGCACAGTGCCAGCCACCCAATCAGCCCGAACCACTGCCCTTTCTTAAACATCATCACGGCATATCCCAGAGTGAAAAACGAGGCGCTGATGCCGCACTCGCAGAAGCCGCTAAACTGCCATAACGGCTGTCCAGACGGTGCAAATGCTGCTGTCGAGAGTTTCAACGGAGGCTACCGGCGCGGCGTGCTGGACATGCACATCTTCCGCACACCGAGCGAGTTGAGCGAGCAGACCGAGCATTGGCTGAACGACTAGAACGAACAGACACCGCACGACAGCATAGGCGGACTAACGCCCGCCGAGTTTCGTGGTCAACATCAACCGCGGACCTCTAAATTTCATGTGGTACTGAATTGCGGGGAGTCGACACCTGCTGATGAAGTTGTCGTAATTGACGAAGCGCGGGTCGGTCTCGATCAGGTAACGACGGCCCGGCCCATTGCTGCGCCAAGCGTTGATGCCGCCGAGGCCGACTGCCGCGCGCCCCATGGCAGTACGATCGGTGGCGTTGCCATTGGACAGGCGATACAACCCGCCGATGGGCAGATCGATCTGCGTCAGCGAGGTCTGGCCGCCGCCAACGATGTTGGCGAAGGGGATGGTGGCGGGGTCAAACACGTGTGCGGGTTTCGTTCGCACCTGCGGTGACACCGGTACCGGCAGCGGTGGTCTGAACATTCGTCTGACTCGACGGTGCTACGCACCAGGCCGCTGTCATCGGAGATCATCGGTGCGACCGACATCTTGACGATGCCGCTTGATGTGGCGAGCGTGGCGTCCTGCGTATTGGTGCCGACTTGCGTGCCGGTGCTGCCGCTGGTGCCTGTCGCAACGCGGATGCTGCCGGCGCTACCGCTGGCACGACCGTTCACCACAAGGCTGCCAACAGTTGCTGCGGTCTGGCGGGTACGGCCGCTCAGGCCGCCTTGTGCACCGATGCCGTTGAGCGCACTGCCGCTGATGCTGCGCCTTGCTGCAGGTCATGCTGGCGGTCAGGGCCGCTGCTTAATTACCTCCGTCCCTAATGTTCGTGCCTTGCCTTTCGCGGGCTCACGCGCATGGGGATCTATTTATGCCACCAAATCACTTGACGCCGTTCCGATGGGGGTGATAAAGCAGTCTGGCTCCGGTTTTCATGGATGGCGCTCAACCCAAGGACGTCCTCCCGATGTCCAAGCAAGAATCGAAGCAGCATGGTACGACCGGGTCTTTCCGCCTGCTGAGCCGTAACCTGGCACGCGAACTGACCGATGCAGAACTCAATGCCGTCTCTGGTGGCACCACATCGCGGACCCGCCTTGCGGCCGCGGAGGCAAGCTTAAGCAACATCATTGACGATGAGGATGCCTGACGCAGTACGCCCTCCCTTACGGTTTGTGACATGAATGATGGAGCGTCGTTATTGTTTCGCATGGGTGTGGTCGTGATGCTGACCGGCAGCAGTTTGCCGGTCAGCGCTACCGCCGCTGCGCCCGTGCTGCTGGAGCAGGTCCCGTCGGATGCGGTGGTTGATCTTGCATCGCTGCAGTGGGTTGCTCCTCGGTTCTCCGCCGACGCGGCCGAGCGTGCGCGATGGGATTCGCTGCTCGCGTGGGCGCGAGGTCCGGCAAGCGAGGCGGAGACACAACGTCTGCGAAAAGCGTTTGCGGACCGTGGCGTGGATGCGTCGGCGCTGCCGCGCGGATGCTATGGCAACCATCGATGCGCGCTGGTATTCAGCGCCGAGGCCACGGCAGCTGATGCTGCTTCATTGGACGCGTTTGCTACTGCCGCGCGGCAGGCGCAGCCCTATGTGGCTACGTATCGGCAAGTCGCAACCTCGGTCGATGCCGTTCACAAAGTCCGTGACGACGTGGATTCCGCCACCAAGGATGCCAAGGAGCTTGGGCGTCGATTCGCACAGGATCAAGTGTTGAGATACGCCTTTGATTCGCTACCGGGTCATGGTGAGGAAGCGATCGGCACTCCCACGTTTGCCTTATATGCATTTGCGCTCGAGGCGGACCTGCGCTTGCTGGACGACAGCAATATCTTGTACGCCCAGGAGCAGATTGCCCGCTACGGAGGTTGGCCTGCGCCGCCGAGGATCAGCGAGGACATGCAGCAGCAACTGTGGGCGCTCGTGCAGCACGGCGACCATCGCCCTGAGCTGCAGTACGACGCGCTGCAGGCCCTGCAGCGGAGTTACGAGGGTCGTGCCCTGCCCCGTCAGTATGCTTTCCTACATGATCGGGTGATGCTTAAGTTGACCGGCAGGCAGCGTTACGGCACGCAGGTGACGTGCGTCGACGGAAAGCGTGTGGCGCAGCCGCTTGATGGCAGCGGTGATGTGGACGCGCTGCGCACGAGCGTGGGGATGGCTTCGCTCGCAGATTATCTCAAAGACTTTCCGAGTTGCACTGCGGCACCATGATGCGGGAGCTTGGGATGCCCTGAGGCTGTAGCCCGGATGGAGCAAAGCGCAAGCCGAGGCTGTTGGTGCATGACATCGGCAAGTGCGTTGCATCGTTCGCGCGCACAGAGCCACGGAATGCGCTTCGCTCCATCCGGCCAAGGATTGTCGAGTGTTAAGGTGAGTAACCCGCCTATGAAGCGTCCTCGATTCTTCGATTCACTCAGAAGTAGAGGTGGTTGTTGATTGTGCCATTGCGAAGCGGATGGGCGGCAAGCCGCCGAGTGATCGATGTGGCCGTTGGTGGTTGTATCGATGACGCCAGTCCTCTGCCATGCGCCGAACCTCGTCGAGCGTGGTGAACACGAAGCGGTCCAGCACTTCGGTGCGGAAGGTGCGGTTGAAGCGTTCGATGTAGGCGTTTTGGGTAGGTTTGCCGGGCTGGATGTGGATCAGGGTGACGCCGTGCTGCTGTGCCCACTGCCTGAGCGCAGCGCTGATGAACTACGGGCCGTTGTCCAGGCGCAGTCGCCTTGGAGCACCACGCAGCTCGACCAATTCGTCCAGTGCGCGGATGACCCGTGCCGAGGGCAGGCTGGTGTCGATTTCTATCTTCATCGATTCGCGATTGAAGTCATCGTTGATGTTGAAGGTGCGGAAGCGGCGTCCAGACCACAAGGCATCTGACATGAAGTCCGCCGACCAAGTGTGGTTTGCTGCTTGCGGGATCTCCAGCGGCGCGCGGATGCGGTCAGGTAATCGGCGCTTGCCGTGACGTGGAAGGTTGAGCTTCAGCGCGGTGTAGACCCGCCAGGCGCGGGTCTTGCCCCAGCCCTGCGGTCGCAATGCCCAATCCATCAGCAGGCCAAAACCGTGGCCGGGGTTGTCCTTCAAATGCGCCTCGATTGCGGCGATGAGCGGGCCATCGTCGCGCTGGCGCGGACGGGAATGCCGTGCAGATCGGGACAGCTGCAGCACCCGATCAGCTCGACGGGCACTGAGGCCGTGAGTAGTTTGCATGGCCAGACTCAATTCCAGTCGACGAGCCTGGCTCAACCTTTTCGCGACAGCACGTCCTTGAGCGCGTGGTGATCCAATGCCAACTCGGCATACATGCGCTTCATCCGGGCCAACTCGACTTCCACATCCTTCAGATGCCGCAACTGCGACACCTCCATGCCGGCGTACTTGGACTTCCAGACGTAATAGGTCGGCTCGCTGATCCCGTGCTTGCGGCAGGTCTCGCCAACTCTTGCACCGGCCTCGACTTCTTTGAGGATCCGAACCATCTGTTCTTCGGTGAACTTCGACTTCTTCATACAGAGCTCCTTGGGATGGAACTCTACTTCCAAGTGGATCGAGTTAACGAGGACGCTTCAGTTGTGGTAGTTGACGAAGCTCGGATCCGCCTCGATTAGGTAGCGACGGCCGGTACCATTGCTGACTATTAGTCGCGGATATTCAAACCAATATCCCATATGATAAATCTATTATTGGCATTTTTCGCAACTCCTCTTGTTTTAATACCACCCGAATAATCTATAGCAACAAGGCAAAAAAATTATATTTACAACCTAATCAAACAACAACTTTTTCTGGACCATTCAATAAATCAAAAACCACCCCCGTTACCCCGGCACCTTCAAATCGCCGCTTCACTTCCTCACTAACGATTACTGCCCCAAGATATTTTTTAGCCTAAATATATGCTTTTCGCCCACCTTAGACACCTCTATGACAGGATTAAAGAAGCTTCGATATGTCCCTGCCAAATCTGGGCGTACTGGATCATTATTTTCAAAAACTGAAAATTCAGAACTCCCTTCATCCACGCAATCAATTTGAGTTTCGATTATCATCGCAAAATAATTTTGCTTCAGAATTTTATGCTTGATTTCCACTGGCGCAAAGACAACATTTCGGCATGGCTCGTCAATTTCAGGCAACCCTATTAGGGAATCAACAGCTTTTTCACTTAAAACAGGGACACTTGCATATCCAGCTAATGAATAATCAACTTCAAACCCGTCAAACCTCACTTTCGATGAATAGCCACCTAGCCCCATGAAATTGACAGGCGGTTCAATAAAGTTCCAGTTATTAACATAGCCAATATCATCAAGAATCCACTTGCCTTTTATCGATATATTTTGCTACATCAAATAATATTTGACAGCACCCCTCTCAACTATTTCTCCCAACAAGAACGTAGGCCGGCCGAATTATTAATTAAATGCAAAAAATTTTCCAATTTATATTACTTGCTATAAATCCCCCAAATCCACTTAATTATAACCTGAGGATAATCTTTCCTTCTTTACACATTCAATACCACGATCATTTCTGCTTACCCACATAAAGCGCCCCACCAATCCAATTTCCGACTAATTCAATTTTAAGAAAAACTCTCCTCTTCACTTTAGCAAGACGCGAAAATTCCGCACCTTACACTTAATACCTAGAACCCACGCCAATTTTATCGGCTATATACTCTGTCAATAAATCAATGTCTTTGTAAGCCACCAAAGATGACCCAACATCATTCGTAGCGACGTAATCTCCTATCGACATATCCGACAAACGAGCGGCGCTTTCAGCTGCAAAAAAAAATGATGGCGCGATTACCCAATTAGTACTTGGAATTGCTTCTCGCAAGTGACCTTTCATCACCCACTCCACCGTACCTTTGTATCTCGCAACAAAATCCATGAGCCTTTGAACAACAACACTTTCTTCCTTTACAAACCTAAAAGCCACATATGGAGGATATGTTGACATATCTTGCTTTTCAAAAAAGCGTCCATTCCAAACTCTAGCTTCACGCGACTGATAACGCCTCCACTCAAGAGGGCTCATCCAGTTGATTATATTCAGCAACCGCCCCTCTCTGGCTTCAACAATTTTCATACTCACCTTCCAAATCCTTTCAAGTTCCTGGAAATTCGAAGACCACCCGGATTTATCCCCTTCATGTGCTGCTCCCAGTCGCCTTTTGGTATAGGAGCATTAGAGAGCCTCGGATCATACACATAACGCCCGTCCGTATAAACCTGATGATAAAACTGATCAGGTTCCAATACGCCGTTTTCGTAGACATTCAAGTCTCCGGCCTTAGAAGGCCTTACTTCCAATACATAACCTTTACCTCCTGACACAGTGAGAAGCCTCTCGGCGATTTCAGAGCAATCCACCTCACTTGTGCAAGTCTTCATATACTTGATTTTACTCGACCCCATCTCTCTTACAACATCCTCATTTGGCGGAAATTCGGGATTCAAGGACCTGAAAGGACGAGTCATTCCAGGCGGAATAACTTCAGCAACTTCTACTGGCTTGTTTGGTGGGGAAGATACAAGTTCGTTGGCCGGTTTATTAGGCGGACCCATCAATATTTTTGAAGGCACCTCCTTCACACCGGGCTTTAGTTGACGCGGGACCCCAAGACTACCTCCGTCAGGTGATAGGCCAGTCCATGGAGCGGTTGCCGCGCCTCCAATTTGAACAAGGTGGGAAATCGTATTTGCTATATTTCGACGATTATCCTCACTCATTCCCGCCGCAGTTGCACCGAGATAGCCTAGGCTTGCAAGTGCGCTTGAGCTCAATGAATCATGGAGGGCGAAGAAACCTCTCAGCTGCATCGAGGATGGGAGCAGATCTTCAGTACGAGTGACTTCAAGCCCTGACTTGATGAGCGCGTCAACGTAGATCTTGTCATTCGCTGTCTTGTCGCGGCCGAACAAGCGCTCCATGAATGTGAAATTCGTACTTGCGTATGCGCGCTGATCGACGCTCAATCCCGCATACGGAAAGCCGTAAACCTGGTCTGGGCCGATACCTTGCAAAGTATTTAGATCGAAGCTTCCATTCTGATCGATGTAGCGCTGGTAATAAGTAGCGAGACCAGCTTTCTGGACCTCAGTGAGAGGCTCTCCAGCCAGTACCTTCCTCAGAAGACCGGCACTCATCTGGTCACCGGCGTCAAGCAAGACGAGTTCCAGTGATTCCTGTGGATTCAGTCCAAACTGTGTTTCAGATTTTTGGCGAAGTTGTTTCAATCGCGCATG
The DNA here is from genome assembly GCF_979258225.1 of Xanthomonas sp. AC360. Classification (NCBI taxonomy): domain Bacteria; kingdom Pseudomonadati; phylum Pseudomonadota; class Gammaproteobacteria; order Lysobacterales; family Lysobacteraceae; genus Xanthomonas; species Xanthomonas sp. AC360. The sequence goes on along the minus strand of NZ_OZ409846.1, from coordinate 3,648,794 downwards.
ATCATCCTTGCCGAGGAAATTGTTCTCGACCGAATTCTTCGCAATATTTGCGGTCGTCGCAGCATCCGCCAGACTCCCGCCCGTCATTCCACCCACAATCGCACCAACGGCCTGCGACAACGACACCAGCATCTGCTTATCTGCTTCCGGGAGCCGGTTTGGATCGAACTTGCCATCCGGGCCGTAGGCTTGCGGGTCGTCGCCGTACAGGGTCTTGGTCAGGTACTGCGCCGCCAGCTCGCCACCTGCGCCCGCCAGTGCGCCACCGGTCATGGATGTGCCGTTGACTTGCGCTAGCACCGCGCCGAGGACTGCATGCGATAGCCCTTGCAGCACGGCGTTCGGGTTGCTGCCGTGGTTCTGGTCGAAGGTCTTGCCGACCAGTTGGGCGGCATAAGGTGCCAGTGCATTACTGGCAACTTGGCTCACCCCCTGGCCGGCGACGCTGCCGACGAGGACCGTCGTGACCGCCTGCAATGCCCGGCTGTAGTCGCCGCCGGTGCCCCATTGCTGTTTCGATTCGTAAGCCGCACGGTAGGCGGAGACGTTCTGCAGCAGTTCGCTTTCCCGCTGGGCAGGCGTCAAGGCCGCGAAGCGATTCCTTTCATCGTCGGTCTTGAGGTCGTTCTCGTACTGGTCTTCGATGGCGCGCGCTTTGTTCTCGGCCGATGCGGCAATGTCCTGGCCGATCTGCCTGCCCGTTGCGATGACCGTGCCGGCCGCCGCCGCCATCGCCTGCTGCTCGCCCAGGATCTTGCGCACGTCCGGCAGCGCCGCTACCGCTTCATGGGCAGCGCTGGCATCGGTGTTGATGCCGGTCGCTGCTGCCGTGGTGGTCTTGCCGCCGATCTTGATGTTGCCTTCGGTCAACGTGGCGCGGGTGTAGGTGGTGTCGCTGCCGCTTTCGCTCATCGGCATGCCCGGCATGAAGCTGCCGGTGTTGGCCTTGCCGTAGTTGCCGTTGGCGATGTTATTGCCGATGTCACTGGACTGTTCGCCAGCGGTCCGTTGGATCGGGTTGCCGTTGGCATCGGTTTGGTTACCGGTACTGCCGAAGCCGCCACTGATGCTGCCCGACGATGCGCTGTAATCCATCTGGTTTTTCAGATCGGTGAACGTCAGCGAGTCGGCCGTTAGCTCGCTCGCACCGGCATTGGTGCTGGCGATGGCGCCACCGATCAGGTTCACGTTGCCAGCAGTGACGTGGTAGCCGCCGTTGCCTGCAAATAGACCCGACTGCTCGACGACACCGAGGTAGTTGCCATTGGCCTTGGCCGCGCTGGCATAGCCGCTGGCATCCCACGCGGTACCCGCCGAGACCTGTACACGTCCACCAACGCTGCTTTCCTTGGATTGGATGTCCAGCTTGTCTTGCAGCGATTCGATGGTGAGGTCGCCACCGATCTGTGCATCGACCCTGTCGCCCTTGACCACCGCGCCGCGCAAGGTGGTGTCACCCTCCGACTTGATTACGATGTTCTGGCCGGCCAGCTGCGTGTTCTGCCAGGTGCTGCCATCCACGTTCGACTTGTGGCTCCCGGCACTGGCTTGCACATACGCGTACACGCCGGTCTGCGCACCAACCGATGCGCCGACACCGACCTCAAACCCGGCGTTGCTGCCCTTGCTCTGTTCGGTGTTGCTGGAGTTGCCTGCCTCAAGCACCAGGTCGCGTGCCGAATCCAGGCTCAGCGTGTCGCCGGCCTTGAGGTTGCCCTGCACGATACGCAGGTCGCCTTCGGTGGTCTTCAGGCGCACATTGCCGCCACCGGTGATGGTGGAGCCCTGCGAGATCTGGCTGCTGCTGTTGAAACTGCTCTCGTTGGTGGCGAAACCCACGCCCGCTTCGACACTGAGTAAAGAGCCGCTACCCGCGCCACCGGCCATGCTGCTGATCGCACTGGCCGACTGATACGCATTCGCCGCCGCCGCCATGCCCTGCATCGCGCCCAAGCGCCCATCCGACTGACGCGCATCGTCCACGTTATTGATCAGATCGATCAGCGGCGACTTGATGCGCGCGAACGCGCCGATCTTGAGGTCGTCGTCCTGCTGCGAGGCGGAGCTGCTCTGGTTGGCGGTCAGCAGCTGGATCGAGGCCGCGGTGATGTCCACGTCCTTGGCCGCGACCACGTTGCTGGCCGACTGCGTATACGTGCCGCCTGCGGTCAGGCTGACATTGCCGCCCAGGCTGCCGACAGTGCTGGCCACCTGCGCGACCTGGGCGTTGTCGTCGAAGTGGTTCTTCTTGTTGTAGCCGGCAAAACGCTCGGTGTCGGAGATGACCACCGTGCCGATGCCCTTGCTGGTGGACTGATTGGTATTGCCCAGGATGTCCTGGCCACTTTGGATGGTCAGATCGCCCGCTGCGCGCAGGCTGACATTGCCTTGCGCCGCGACATTGCTTGCGGTCAGGGTGATGTCGCCTTGGGTGGTGGTCAGGCTGGCATTGCCGCCCACCGACAATTGCGTGCCGGTGATGGTGTCTGTCTGCCCGTTGCCGGTGCCTTGCTGGTTGTAGTTGCCGTACGGCAAGCCGGCGGCATTGTTGAAGCCCCAGCCCTTGCCGTTACTGGCGTTACCACTGGACTGGGTGTTGTGCGCGACGTCGAACACGATGTCCTTGCTGGCGAGCAGCAGCGCATTGCCCTCCGCAGACATTTGCGTGCCCTGGCTGGTGATCGAGCCATCGCTGGCGAGCAGGGTCAGGTTGCCGCCGGCCGCCAACTGGCTGACGCGCGCGTCGCTGGTGCTCTCGTTTTGCGATGCATTGGAGCGGTGGCTGCTGGCCTGGATCACCACCGGGGTGATGGCGGCCATGGTGCCGGCCGCTGCGCCTTCGGCATCACGACTGATCTTGCTCATGGTCGAGCCGGTATCGACCATGTTCTTGGTGGTCGAATCGCGTGCGCTGCGGTACGAGGCACCCGGGTCGTAGGTCACGCCCACCGAGAATCCGCTGGATTTACTCGACTGGCTGGATTGCGACTCGACCGTGTCCTGGCGTGCCAGCAGCGCGATGTCCTTGGCTGCCAGCGTCAGATCCTTGCCGGCACCGATGTCCGAGGCGGCAATGGTCAGTTGGTTGCCCGCGCTGATGACAAGATTGCCATCGGTTGAGCCAACGGATGAGGCAACCTGGGTGACCGATTCAGATGAATTCTCGCTATTGCTGCGCGCTTTGCTGTAACCAATGCTGGCAACACCACCGCCAATGCTGCCGGTCAAGCCGGATCGCTTCTGGCTGAAGCTATGTGCTTCGCTGCTGATGTCCTGCGTCGACTCGATGGTGACATTGTTGCCTGCCGCCAGACGTACATCGCCATTGGCAAGCACCGTTGAGCCGACCACTGCCACATCGTTACCGGCGGAGATATTGACGGACTCGCCGCTCAGCGCCGTACCGATCGCAAACGTGTCCTGCCACTCATCATGCGTAGTCGTGGTCTTGCTGGAGAACGTGCCCTTCTTCTTCTTGGTCATGTCCTGCACGGCATCGTGCTGCTCGCTGGCAGCGAGCAGGTTGACGTCGTTGCCGGCAGCCAGGGTGATGCCACCTTCCTTGGCGGCCGCAGATGCGGCGGTCAGGGTGATGTCGTTACCAGCCTGCATCGCCAAGTTACCGCCGGCACTGAACTCGGTGCCGTAGACGGTTTCATCGCTGGTCGCGGTGGTCTGCTTGAAGCGCTTGCGCGTTTCCAGGGTGTTGCTGGTGTCCACCGTCGTCAGCGTACTGGCATTGATGTCATTGCCGGCGCTGATGCCCAGGCCTTTGCCGGCGTCCAGCTTGGCCGCGACCAGATTGACGTCATTGCCGGCGCTGAGGATGAGGTTGCCGCCGGCCGTCAGTGCTTGCTGATCGATGGTTTGGGTCGTGGTTGTCGTGGTGACGCGAGTTTTGCCGTTGCGTGTCTTGTAGCTGTTGGTTTCGCTGTCGTTGAGCACCGACTCGACGTTGAGATTGTTGCCTGCTGCCGCGATCAGATCGCCGCCGGCGTTGACGTTGGCCTGACGGATGGTCAGGTCGTTGCCTGCGGTGAGTTGCAGGCTGTCGCCGGTGCTGATGGTGGTACGCGTGGCGACCTTGCCGTCCAGACCGGTGGTCGGGGTCAGCGAGAGGTCGTTACCCGCCTGCAGCGCGGCGCTGCCGCCGGCCTTGATGGTGACGCCGTGCAGTTGCAGGTCGTTGCCTGCCGAGACAATCAGATCCTTGCCGGTGATGACCGACACAGCATCGCCGCCGCGCAGCAGGCCGTTATCGTCGCGCAACGCGCTTGGGGTAAGGCTGAGGTTGTTGCCTGCGATCAAGGCCGCACTGCCGTCGGCCTGCACGCGGGTACCGGTCAACGTCATGTCGTTGCCGGCAAACAGTTGCAGGGTGTTGCTAGCAGTAATGCCCGACAGGATGCCAACGCCGTTGATGGCCTTGGTTGCTTCGCTGATCAGGTTGTTGCCAGCGACTAGCGCAACATCGCGGCCCTGGATCTGGCCTTGGTTGAACAGGTCGTTACGTGCTTCCAGCACCACGCTGCCGGTGCCGCTGATGCGGCCCTGGTTGAGCAGGTTGCCTGCGGTAATGCTGACGTCGGCACCGGCGATCACGCCCTGGTTGCTCATGGCATTGGTGGCGTTGAGCTCGACGTTGCCGCCAGCAATCAAGGCGCCATTACCGCGCAACTGCAACGAGTTGGAGGCCAGATACACCACCGGTACCAGCACCTTCTGGCCCTGGTAGTCCTGCTCCACCATCCACACGATGTCTTGCGTCAACGCTGCCGCCTGGGCGGCGGTCAAGCCCACGCCCATGCTCAGCTGCAGCTGACCAGCGGCCGCGACACCCGACTCCAGCAAGGCGCGGTACTGCGCCACGCCATCGGCGTAGTTGCCCAGATAGCGACGACCGGTGAGCTGGGTGATCTGGTCCAGCACCAGGCGCTGCTCGTAGAAGCCATCGCCCAGGCGGGTCTGGGTCCACTCCGGGTCTACGCCCAGCTTGTCCAGCAGGAAATCGCTGCTGATGAAGTTATCGTAGTTGACGAAGCGCGGATCGGTCTCGATCAGGTAACGACGGCCCGGCCCATTGCTGCGCCAGGCGTTGATGCCGCCAAGGCCGACTGCCGCGCGCCCCATGGCAGTACGATCGGTGGCGTTGCCATTGGACAAGCGATACAACCCGCCGATGGGCAGATCGATCTGCGTCAGCGAGGTCTGGCCGCCGCCAACGATGTTGGTCACCGGAATGGTGGCCGGATCGATGCGGGTGCGGCTTTCGCTAGCGCCTGCAACGACGCCGGTACCGGTAGCGGTGGCTTGCACGTTGGCCTGATCAACGGTGCTGCGCACCAAGCCACTGTCATTGGACATGACCGGTGCAACCGACATGGCGACGATGCCGCCAGATGCCGCAAGCGAGGCATCCTGCGTATTCGCACCAACCTGCGCACCCGCGTTGCCGGCGGTATTGCTCGCCACGCTGATGCTGGCTGCACCGCCATTGGCCCGACCGATGACCGCCTGACCACCGACATTTGCCGCGGTCTGCCGCGTGCGGCCGCTCAATCCGCCTTGTGCACTGACGCCGTTTAGCGAGGCACCGCTGATGTTACGGCCATCGCTACCGACGGCGCCGTTGCTGATGTTGGCGCCGTTGATGCTGACGCCTTGGCCGCCGGTCATGCTGGCGCCCAGGGCAATATAGCTACTGCTCGTGGTCGAGGAATTCAGCCTCTGGTCTTCTTCCTCGTAATAGCAGACGACCTTCTGCCCCACCGGCTGCATGCAGTCGTTGGTGATCGCAGTAACGATATGTTCGACATCACTCTGGCGAACCGTCTGGTTTAACGCGAGCGCCTGGTTGAACAATTGCTCGCTGCCGGCAATCATGTTGTCCGAGAGCCCACCAAGACCCCGTTGATTTGCTGCGAAAAGCCCAGCAGCGGCGATAGTGGATGCATTATTTGTGACGCTACCGGAGAGCAGGATGTTTCCGCCTGCAGCAATCTTTCCCTCAGCGCTTGCCGATGACAGCTGTTCCTGCTGGATTACTTGGTAGTTGCGATAAATACCCGGCGCGAGCCCCCTGTAAGGATAAGGCGCACGCGCACCTTGCAGATTCCTGATTGTTTTGCCTTCGATAAGCTCGCCACCCGAATACACATCGTCGCCGGGATCGGTAGAAACGCTGGTCGTATTGATCACACGCCGCCGATTATTCAGCTGATTAGCCGCAATCAAAATGCTTCCATCGGCCTCAATGCTGCCCGACAGGTTATTCACCACACCGGTGCGCGAGACCAAGGTGCCAGCACCATCCTGCGCACCACCAATGGCGATATTGCGCAGGCTGAAAATGCGCGCATCGCGGTTGAGCAGTTGATCGCGTACGATCAGGTTCATGTTGCCGGTGGAACCCAGCAAGGCCGAACCATAGGCGGCGTTGTTGGTCACACCGCCAAAGTCCGCGCCGTTGACCAACGTGCCGGTATTCACCGACACATTGCCGCCGACGATGCTGCCGGTGTTGTAGACGCTGTTTGCCACCAGCGAGAGCGCAGCGTTGCCGGAAATACTGCCGGCGTTGTCGATGACATTGCCGCCGTTGAGGCGGGTATCGTTGGACAGGATGTTGGCGCCGGCACGGTTGGCGATGCTGCTAGCGGTGATGTCCAGGCGGCGCGCTGCCTTGAGCGTGGCCTCGTTGACCAGGTTGCCGCCCACACGCAGGTTGAAATCGCCATTGCTGGTGAGATCTGCGCCGGCGCGATGCGTGTAGTCGCTGCGCAAGGTCAGATCCAGCAGGTTCTGCGCCAGAATGCTGCCACCACCGTCGAACCCGACGGTATCGATCACCACATCGCCAGCGCCGCCGGTGATGCTGCCCGCGCCAATCTGACCACCGGCATTGCTCAGGCTCTGCAGGTTCAGGCGAACTGCCTGCTCGGCTTTGATCCTGCCGTTCTGATTGTTCAGCGTGGCGCCTGCGCGCTGCAGCAGGAAGCTTGCGCCGGCATAAATGTTGCCGCCCTGATTGTTCAAGGTGTTGGTATTGGCGATCAAGTCGCCGCCTGCCACAAGCTGCCCGCTGTTATTGGCAATACTGGCGGCATCGATCACCACGCTGCCGCGGCCACCGAGATTGCCACTGGTATTGGTCAGCGCACCGCCGGTGCTGATACGCGTCAGACCGCCGCCATTGTTGACGATGCTGCCCTGCGTATTGTCGATCCGTCCGCCCGATACGGTGAGCGTGTTACCGGCGTCGAGCTGGCCGCCGCTGTTAAGCAGCGCGCCTGTCACCGCAACATTGAGATCGCGGCCCGCACTGAGTTTGCCGCTCTGGTGATTGTCCAGCTGGCCGCGTGCGGTGACGCTGAGGTCGCGCCCGGCTTGCAGGCTGCCACCGGAGCTTGCGATGTTTTCCGCAGTGATCACTGCATCGGTACTGGCACCGATGATGCCGGTGCCGTTATCCAACCCACGAGTGAGCTCGACGCGCAGACTGCCGCCCGTACCACCGCTGCTCACCGCCTGCAGCGTGCCACCACTATTGCTGAGGCTATCGGCACGCAATGTCATCGCGCCACCGCTGGCCTGCAATAGGCCGCTACGGTTGTCGACAGCACCACCGCTTTGCACCGTCAAACCGCGTGCAGCGACCGAACCACCAACATTATTGAGGCTGGCCGCAGCAAGCGTTGCATCACCAGCGGCAGCCACCGTGCCCCCCTGATTGTTCATGCCGCTGCTGGCGCCGATGGTCAACGTCCCCTGCGAGACGATGCGACCGTTGGCATTGCCCAATGCGCCACGGCTGGTGACCGACGCAGTGCCAGTACCCGCATGTTCGATCCGTCCCTGCGCATTCTCAAGGCTTGCGGCAGTGATGGTCAGATCCTGCCCATTGCTGGCCAAGGTTCCCAACGTGTTGTCGATTGCGCCACCAATGCTGACGCGCGTCGCGCCTGCACCACTTTGAACGAGACGGCCGCCGGCATTGTTCAAACTGCCGCCATCGATGCTGAGCTGACTGGCCTGGAGTTGGCCGCCAGTCGTCGTGAGACGGCCGTTATCGATGGTGCCGCCTGCCTGCACGGTCAGCGTGCCGCCGGCGAGCAGGTCGCCGCCACGATGGTCGAGGCTACCGCCGGTGGTCAGCGCGACATTGCCGGTGGCGCGCGTGCTGGCGCCAGCAAGCTGCAGCTGGGCGCCTTGCGCGAGCAGATTGCCGCCTGCCAACAACTTGCCCGAGGCACTCAGCTGGCGATCGGCGACCAGGCTCAACGTACTGCCGGTCCCCAGGTTGCCATCGCCGGCAATGCCTGCACCAACCGTACCGGCGATGGTGATTTCGCCTGCACGCAGGCTCAGATTTCCGGCGGCGGTGGTCTGCCCGGCGTTTTCGATACGCGCGCCTTGCAGTCCCACCGTCTCACCACTGACCACGCCCTGCTGACGCACCACGGCGTCGCTGGCCAGCGTGATCTGCTGGCCGCGCAGCTGACCTGCAACGGTCAGATCGCTTTTCGAGCGCAGGTCGAGCGTGCTGCCTGCACTCAGGGTGCCACTTTGCGCCAACGCGCCGTCGGCTTGCGCAGAGAATGCGCCCGCCGCTGCCAGGCTACCGTCGAGCTGCAGGTTGCCACGGCTGATCAAGGCGACGTCGCCGCGCTCGCTACCGAGCTGACCAGTGCTGGCGAGCTGCGCGGCCTCCACACGCAGGCCGTTGCCGCCAATCAAATCACCGCGATTGTCCACCGCACCTGCGGCGGTCAGACCCAAGCGCTGCAAGCCGTACGCCTGACCGGTCTGACGCAGCGAACCGACACCAAGCGTCAATTGATTGCCTGCGCGCATCGCGCCTGCATTGTCGAGCAAGCCGGCGATAGACAGCGTGGTATCGCCTTGCGCTAGCAGCACGCCCGTGGCGGTGTTGCTTGCACTGGCTGCGGTGACGGACAGATTCTGGCCGGCAACAACCTGCGCCGCGTTGGTCAATGCGCCGGCCGCGCTCAGCACGACTGCGCGATCAGCCTGTGCCACTCCGGCCACTGCCAGGTTGCCCGTGCTGCGCAGGCTCAAATCAGTGCCCGCATCCAACGCGCCGCGGCTGTCGATCGCTGCGCCATCAAGACTGATCGCACCGCCGCCTTGCAATACGGAAGCCTGTCCGGTGGTGACCGTCGCACCGCGCAGGGTTGCGTTGCCGCCCGTGACGGCCTGCCCGTTCAACGCCAGCGTGCGCTGCGCCTGCAGGTCGAGGGAGGAAGCCGACTGCAACGTACCTGCTGCAACCAGATCGCGCCCTGCCTGCAATGCGACCGACTGCGCCTTGAGCGATCCGCCTTGCTGCAGGTCACCAGCAGCGGTTGCCTGCAACGTGGTTGCGGCAGCCACAACACCTTGCAACGCGATGTCGCCGCGGCTGACCAGCGTGACGTTGGCTGTTTCGCTGCCAAGCTGCCCGCTACTGCGCAGGGTGCCTGCGTCCACGGTCAATGCGTCCTTGGCGATCAGGTTGCCGCGGTTATCGACCAGCCCGGTCGCCGTGACAGTCAACGCCTTGCCAGCAATGGCGGCACCGCTCTGGTCGATGCCGGTGGCGGTCATGCGTAAATCGCCACCGCTCTGCACGCTGCCTGCGTTCTGCAATGTGCCAGTGGTGAGTGTGACGCCGCCCTGTGCAGCCAGCGTGCCCGTGACAGCATTGCTGACAGTGCCTGCCTGCACTGATAGGTCACGGCCTGCGATGACCTGACCGGCGTTGCTCAACGCGCCGTCGGCACTGAGTACGACGTCGCGATTAGCTTGCGCCACGCCTGCCAATGCCAGTGCGCCGGTACTGCGCAGACGCAGGTCGCTGCCGGCGTCGAGCGTGCCGCGGCTGTCGATGGCCGCGCCCTCCAGGGTGATCGAACCAGCGCTTTTCAGCACAGCGGCAGTGCCGGTGGCGATGCTGTTGCCACGCAACGCGGCATCGCTGCCTGCCTGTGCCTGACCATTCAGGACCAGCGCACGCTGCGCCTGCAAGTCCAGTGTGGAGGCTGACTGCAGCGTACCGCCGGCAGTGAGATCGCGACCCGCTTGCAGGCCAACTGTCTGCGCGGTGAGCGAACCAGATTGCACCAGGTCACCCACTGCAGTGGCCTGCAGCGTGGTGGCGGCAGAGACGACGCCTTGCAGATCGATCGCATTCTGGCTGATCAGCGTCAGCGCGCCATTCACCGAGCCAAGCTGGCCGGTGCTGGTAATGCTGCCGGCGGCGATGCTCAGATCCTTGCCGGAAACCAGCTGACCACGATTGTCGAATGCGCCAGTCGATGCAATCGAGATCGCATCGCCGCTATAGAGTCGGCCGCGCTGCAACAGCGACCCTGTCGACAGCGCCAGCCCACGCTCGCCGTGCAAGGTACCGCTATTGTCCAGTGCGCCAGCGACGTCGACACGCAGATCGCGCATCGCACCCAGCGTCGCATTCGTCAGGTTTTCGGCGCTGGCCGCCTGCACACTGAGGTCGCGTGCGGCGACAACTTGCGCGCCATTACGCAATGCACCAGTAGCGGTCAGCGCGACGTCACGTCCGGCCCGAGCGATACCGCCCAATGTCAGATCGCCTGCGCTAACCACGCTCAGATCGGTCGCTGCATCGAGCGAGCCACGGCTATCGATCGCTGCGCCATCCAGGGTGATGTTGGCACCGCTCTGTAGGACAGCCGTGCCACCAGTGGCGATGGTTGCGCCCTTGAGGACGGCGCTGCCCGTGCTCGCTGCCTGGCCATTCAAGGCCAGCGTGCGCTGGGCCTGCAGATCCAGGGTGGATGCAGAATTCAGGGTGCCGCCGAGAGTGAGATCGCGGCCAGCCTGCAGTGCAATGGACTGTCCGTTGAGCACGCCGGCTTGCTCAAGATCACTGCCGGCGGTAGCGCGCAACGTGGTTGCCGCGGCGACCACGCCGCCCAGCTGCATGACGACCTGGCTCGCCAACGTCACATCGGCACGTTCGCTGCCCAATTGCCCGGTGCTGCGCAGCGTGCCTGCATCGATCTGCATCGCATCCTTGGCAATCAGCGTGCCGCGATTGTCCAGCGTGCCCGCTACCGCAACCGTCATTGCCTTGCCTGCAGACACGCTGCCACTCTGGTCCAGCGCTGCCGCGGTGAGCTGCATATCGCCACCGGCCTGCACGCGGCCGGCGGTGTTGAGCTGCGCCGTGGTCGTCAGGGACACATTGCCCTCGCCTGCCAATACGCCAGCGGCGGTGTTGTCCAGACGTTGCGCCTGCACTGTCAGATTGCGGCCTGCGACGACCTGCGCGGCATTGCTGACGGCGTTGGCCGCGCTCAGACGCATATCACGTCCGCTCTGTGCAATGCCAGCCAGGGACAGATCGCCATCGCTGCGCATCTGCAGATCGCTGCCTGCGTCGAGTGTGCCGCGGCTATCGATTGCGGCGCCGTCCAACGCGATCGCACCGCCAGCCTGCAACACCGCACCCTGGCTGTTAATCACGGTGGTTGCACGCAATGCAGCATCGCCACCCACCTGGCCTTGTGCGGCAAACGTCAGCGTGCGCTGCGCCTGCACATCCAGCGTGGATGCAGCACGCAAAGTGCCGGCCGCAGTGAGATCGCGTCCGGCAGCGAGGACCATGGTTTGCGCGGTCGCGGAACCTGCTTGTTGCAGATCGCCACCGGCCGTGGCCTGCAGCGACGTCCCCGCAGCGACCACACCCTGCAATGCGATGTCGCCATCGGTGGTCAGGCGCACCTCTGCCGCTTCGCTGCCGAGTTGACCGATGCTGCGCAAACTACCGGCCTCGATCTGCAAGGCGTTCTTGGCCACGATGTTGCCAGTGTTGTCGAGCGCACCTGCTACCGACGCCGACAGCGTATTGCCCGAACCGACCCGGCCACTCTGGGTCAGCGTGTCAGCGGCGAGCTGGAGTGCATTGCCGGCATAGAGGCTGCCGGCGTTATCGAAGCTACCCGTGCTGCGCAGACGCGCATTGGCATCGGACGAAAATGCCGCACCCTGAGCATTACGCAGCGACGCAGCATCCACCTGCAGTGCACCTGCTGCAACCACGTTGGCGCGATTGTCCAGCAGCCCACCTGCCTGCAAGGTAGCAGCGCCTGCGCTCTGCACCGTTCCGCTCAGGGCCAGATTGTTAGTGCTTGCAATCCGCAGATCACCGCCTGCATCGATTACGCCATCATGATCGACCGTGGAGCCACGCAGTTGCAGCGCGCCGCCACTGCGCAGCTGCCCACGTTGACGCAATGCACCGTTCGCCTGCAGGTCGAGCACACCAGCCGACTGCACGATGGCATCACTGCTCAGCGCGCCGCCGGTGGCGATGTTCAGTGCACCACGCGTGCTCTGCAACGTGCCGGACACCGCCGCATCGCCGCCGCTGCGAAGGTTCACGCTGGCGGCATTCACCGCACCGGCAATCCGTGCATCCGTGCCGGCATCCAGTGCCAGCGTGCCGCCTGCCACCGTGTTGCCGCTCAAGCTCAAGCCAGCGCGGCTGCGCAGCGTGGCGTCGCCGCGTTGGCTACCAATGTCGCCGCGGCTTTCCAGCTGTGCGGCGTCCACGGTCAATGCATTGCCGGCGACGACGGTCCCGGCGTTGACCAGCCCGCCAACCACGGTTGCCTGCACGTCACGCGCGGCAGACAAGCTGCCGGTGGTGGTCAGATTGTTGGCCTGGACACGCAAATCGCGCCCCGCGTAGCCGCTGCCGGCATTGCTCAACGCACCAGCGCTGCGCAGATCCAGATCCGTGCCAGCCGAGACGGCGCCGCGTTGCGCAATATCGATCGCAGCGGCGTTGAGCACGAGCGTATCGGCAGCGATCACCCGACCCTGCACATCCAGGCGGCCACCGGCCTGTATCTCTGCACCCTGCCCGGCCTGGGCCAAACCGCCCATGCGCACATCACCGCTGCCGACCACACGCAGTGCGGACGCTGCATCCAGCGTCCCCAGCGCATCGATGCTGGCTGCGTTCAATGCAATGGCGCTACCGCTCTGCAAGGTGCCGGACAATGCAACGCGATTCGCGCGCAGCGTTGCACCCGTGCCGCCATAGGCCACACCGCCGCTGCGCAACACGCCGTCAGCGCCAAGCTCCAGCGCGCCGGTGGTATGCACACTGCCATCGGCGGTCAATTCGGAGCCGAACAGGCGGATCGCCCCCGCGCTGCTACGCCCGGTATGGCTCAACGCACCGTCGGCCTGCGCATTCAACGCGCCAGCGGCCACCAGGTCGCCGGCTAGGCGCATGCCTGCGCCACGCAGGCTGACATCACCCTGCTGCGAGCCAAGCACGCCGCGCTGGTCCAGATCACCGCTTGCCCGCACGTTCAAGCCATCGCGTGCCACGGCGGTGCCGCTCAGACTCACCTGACCAGCGCTGTCGATCTGCAGATCACCGCTCTGCGCGGCCAGGGTGCCGCGGCTGACCACGCCCACGCCGGCTTCGGTAGCGATCAGACGGATGCGGTCGGCATACATGCCGCCCAGTTGCGCGACATCGATGCCGATCGACGGCGCAGCACCATCGGTACCAGGCAGCACGTCGAGCAACATGCCGTCGTAGTTGACGCGCCCTGCGCCCGCGCTCGCGACCAATTCCTTGGTCCAGATCGACCCATTGACGCTGAGCTGACGCGACAGCAGATCCAGACGATCCACATTGAAGGCGTCAAGACCATTGCTGCCGATGCTGAGCGCACCGCCGGTGATGGTGAAACCAGTCAATGCGCCATCGCCGCCCAGGTTGGGCGTGCCGGTGGTCAACGTGACGCGCGAGGTATTGAGAAATCCGCAGCCATCGCAGGAAATGCCATTGGGATTGGCAATGACCAATTGCGCTTTGGCGCCAGCGATTTCGGTGTAGCCCTGCAGACGGCTGCTGGCGGAGGTGACCTCGTTGAGGATCAACGATGCCGCACCACTGCGCTGCAGATTGTTGTTGCCGGCCACATAGCCGCCCAGCTCGGTCTTGGAGATCTGCGCGCTGTTGTTGAGGATCAACCCGTTCGGGCCGACGTTGAAACTGCTGTAGCGATTGTGCGAAATGCCGCGTGCATTGGGGGCGACGATATCCACCACCGGCACACCGTTGGCTGCTACCTGTTGGCCGGGTGTCTGACCACCGGGGTTGGCCGTCGGCGCAACCTGCGCCCACGCCGGAAACGATGTCCAGGTCACGGTGAAGCACAGCAGCAGCGCCAACGCGCGCTTGCTTTGTTCGGCTACGTAACCACGCACGCTCATCGCTTCGGTGTCCATCGTTTCTCTCTCGCCGCCCGCAGGCGTCATCAATCAACAAGCGCGCCGCCGGCTGGCAGCGCGATCCATGTCAAAACTGGTAGATCACACGCGCGCCGTAGGCCGGCTGCGCACTTCCAAATCCATCGGGCCGGTGGATCGCCCAACCGGCAAATGCATCGACGCTGGCGCCGAACCAGCCGCCGCGCAGCCCCACCGCGCCACCGACCAGACTGCGACTGCGCAGCCCGCTGGCGCTGGTGCCATCGATGCGTCCCGCGTCCAAACCCAGGTAAGGCGTGAGCCCGATCTGCTGCACCGGGAAACTCAAGGTATTGCGCCAATACGCGCCTTTTTCGGCACCCAGGGTCGCTTCGCCATCGAAGCCGCGCACGCTGTACCGGCCGCCAATCGTGAAGAATTCCGAGCCAAGCAACAGTTCGCCTGCGGTCTGCGCGCGCAGGCTGCTTTCCCAGGCCATGGGCACCGGCCCCAGCTTGAACGGCAGCGCAGTGCTCACATCCAGCGTGGTCACGCCATACCGAAAACTGGGGAAACCGATCTGCGGGTCATAGCCAGTCCATTGGCTGTTGAACCACGGCGTGCCGCGCCGGTGTGCGATGCGCACGTCCAGCTGCATCGCGCCCAGGTAACGCCGATGCGTGAAATAGAACTCGGCACTACTGGTATCGCGCCGCTGGATGCCGATCTCCACGCCGTCCAGATAGCTGCGCGCACGCCGCCGCCCCACTGTCACCCCGGCAGAAGTCTTGCTGGTGCCATCGCGATGCAAGACGCGCTGGATGTCCAGCTGGGCATTACTGGATTCGCCGCTGGACTGGAAGGTCTGCAAGAACCCGTCCACGCGCTGGTGATAGCGGTACGACGACGCCGAGAGCGCAACCGTCCACCAGCCCCACGGCAGGCTGTAGCTCAGACTGTTGCCGCGAGTGCCGCGCTCTTCATCGCGTGTCGCCAGATCGTGGCTGTAGCCGACACTGAGCAGGTCGTTGAGCCCCAACGGATTGTCCAGCGACACATCCAGCCCGCCCTGCACGCGACCGGTGGCTTCCACGCCCGAATCCTCGGCGTTGACTACACCGCGCCAACGCCGCCCATGCTGCAAGGTGATGACCAGATCCGATTCGCCTGGCGCTTCGCCCGGTGCAATATCGATCTTGGCGTCCTGCGATGGCAGGCGCTTGAACTGCTCCACGGCTTGTTCGATCGCGCGCAGATCCAGCAGATCGCCAGTGCGCAATGGCAAGGCGGTCTTCCAGTGCGCACCGTCGGTATCAGACACCACACGTACCGCACGCAGACGGCCCGGCATCAGTTCGAAGCGCAACTCGCCGCGCGATAAATCCTGCTCGGGCACGCCGATGCGCGTTGTAACAAAACCGCGCGCGACCAGCCGATCCAGTGCGCGACGGCGAATGACATCGATGCCGATGCGGCCGATGCAGCGCCCCTCGTAACGGCGCAGCGATTTCCACAGCCAAGCGAACCGCGCAGCATCCTGGCCCGCGCCCGACAGGCGCACACGCGTGATCGAAAAACACAGCGCTTCATCGGGTAGCACAGTGCTGCGTACGTCCACGCGCTCGGCATCCTCGCGCGGGCCGGCGAAAGGCGCCTGGCGCTCCTGCTCCTGCCGACGCTGAATCTCTTCGGCCTGGCGCAGTTGCTCCTGCCGGTCCAGGCTGGTCGGTGCCGATTGTTGTGCAGCCGCCAGCCCGGCGACCGCCCATAGGCAAGCCGCCAGCGCCAACGGCGCCGATCGCATCCACATCTGTCATGCCCCCTGTGCACCGGTCAGACCTGGGCCTGCCGCTGCTCACATCGCCGCACATGGCTGCCAAAACGGCAGCACAACCCTTGGACACGGCGAATGCGGCGCCACTGTGCTGCAGCGTTAAGAGCAGGTCAACGCAGCGTGTAGGGGCCACCCTGTAAGAAAATGCCGACAAATGCATTTATGTGACATAAATCACACAAATATCGGACGCTACCGTAAGGTCACGGAGATCGCCGGGTCGCTTAATAGCTCTCATAGGCCCGAAGTTCCGCCAACGCGCGGCTATTGAGACTATTCAAGACATGCACCACAACGCATACCGTCACCCCTACCTGTGTCTTAACTCATTCTTGACGCGTGGACGGCTTTTAAAAAGTGGGGCAGGACGCTGCTGTCGACTCAATAGATGGACCGCTACATTGGCGCCCATGATTGTGCAGACCTGCGCATTTATGCCAACCGATCTCAAGTAATGAACATCCCATCAACATAGTGATGACACTCGCTTTACACGGGCATACGCAGTATCGCCGCACTTCATAGCTGGATCGCTTGTGAACTTCTCTTCCCCCTGTTTGCACATGCACGTGCAGCGCGGTCGTCCTGACCGTACAGGCGCACTCACTCCCCTGATCAGCCTTGCCTTGTTTGCCGCATGTGTGCCCCTGGCGCACAGCGGAGAAGTGCGGTCGACAGATGTGACTGGCGCCTCCATCGCCCTTACGCCCATGCAGCAAGCCGAGCAATTGCGCGGCCAGCAGCGCTATGCGGAAGCACTCGCCATCTACGAACGCGTGTTGCGTGCAGACCCGCGCGACAAAGGCGCGTACACGCTGCGTGCGCTCACGCTCAGCGATCTGGGCGGCGCGCAGCTTGCCGCAGAAGCGATGTGGCGCCATCCGGACTGGTTTTCGCAGCAGGAGCGCGAGCGCATCGACAACGATCGCGTCGCGCGCATGATCGGCTGGGCCAGCGCCGAGCCGGTCGATGCCGCGCACCGCTATGCCGAGACCGATCAGGCGTTGGTCAATGTGGCGCGCATCGAGCGCGACGCACCACCACAGGTGGCCTGGGAAGCGACGCGGTTGCGTATCGACAGCCTGGTTGCCCTCAATCAGCGTCAGCGCCATCGCGACGTGGTTGCCAACTATCAGGCATTGCGTGCGGAAGGCATCGAGGTGCCCAGCTACGTGCTGCCGACGGTTGGCGATTCGCTGATGGGGCTGCGT
The DNA here is from genome assembly GCF_979258225.1 of Xanthomonas sp. AC360. NCBI lineage: Bacteria > Pseudomonadati > Pseudomonadota > Gammaproteobacteria > Lysobacterales > Lysobacteraceae > Xanthomonas > Xanthomonas sp. AC360. The sequence continues at coordinate 3,631,493 of NZ_OZ409846.1, read as the reverse complement.
CGCCCTGCCGAAGCCGAGACCGTCCTGCGACAAGCGCTGCAACACAGCCCGGACGACTTCAACACGCAACTACTGCTCGGCTACGCATTGCTGGAGCAAGAACGCTTCGATCAGGCGATGCCGTTGTTCGAGCAGCTGGCCGCGACGCAAGCGCCTTGGCCACGTCGCGCCGGCGCAACCAGCGGCTACGAAAACTGGGACCGCTTCAGCGCCGATGTCGCACTCGCCACCGCACGCTCTGCAGCCAACGACAACCGCGGTGCAGATCAGGTATTGCGCGAGCGCATCGCGATTGGGCCCGATAATGCCGAACTGCAAGCGGCTCTGGCTTCGATCGAATCGCGCCGCGGACACACCACGCAAGCCCTGCAACGCAATCAGATCGCGCTGACGCTGGACCCGCATCAAAAGCAGGCACGCAGCGGCGTGGTCGAAAACCAGCGCGATCTCGATCGCCTGGATCTGGCCGATGCGCAGTTCAAGACCTTGCGCATCGAGTACCCCGATGATGTCGGCCTGCAACGGCTGGGTGCGTCGCTGGAGCGCCAACGCGGCTGGCAGGTACATCTGAGCCATGCGTGGGGACGTAGCGACAACGACAACAGCGCCACCGCAACCTCGCCGCTCGGCAATCATTTCGGCAGCGCGCTGCTGGAAGCCGAATCGCCGCTGCTGGGTGAGCGCTGGCGCGTGGGCTTGCGCGCGCGCGACGACTGGGCCGATTTTCAGGAGACCCGCGTGCGCTATCGCAGCTTCTGGCTGGGCACGCACTACCGCTACGACCGGCTGGACTTGAGCGCCTACGGTGGCCGCGCACTCGATGATTTCGATCGCGATGGCACCGCCTGGGCACTGGACGCGGGTTGGCGATTCTCCGATGCGTGGTACGGCAGCGTTGCCTGGCGCACACGCGACCCGGAGGCCTCGTTGCAAGCGCGTCGTTTGGGCATCACCGGCGACAGTATCGGCGCAACGCTTCGCTGGACACCCAGCGATGAAACGCGCTGGGACCTGCAGGCACGACAGCTGCGTTACAGCGATGGCAATCGGCGCAACCAGCTCGATCTGTCGGGCAGCCAACGCCTGTGGGCACGCCCGCATGTGCTGATCGATGGGCTGATTTCTGCATCTGCCGGGCGTGCCGAAGACGACCGCGTGGTCGATTACTTCAACCCACGCCGCAGCGCAGGCGTGGCTGCGGGTGTGCGGATCGAACAGATTGGCTGGCGGCGTTACGACTACGCGTTTCGGCAGCGTCTGGAAGTCACCGCCGGCCCGACCTACCAATCCGGCTTTGGCAGCCAATGGGTGCCCGCGCTGGCCTATCGGCATCTGTGGTCGCTCGGCGATGGCAGCGCGTTGACGTATGGCGTGAGCTGGTCGCGCCCGGTCTACGACGGCCGGCGCGAACAACAACTTGGATTGGACCTGGATTTCCGATGGGGAGTTACGCCTTGATCCGCCTGCCGCTGTTGCTGCTCGCACTGCTGTTGATGACCTTCGCGTCGTCGGCGCATGCGGGTCTGCTGGTGCTCAGCTACCACGATATTCGCGACGACGTCGCCGCCAAAGGCGACCCGGATCGCTATGCGGTGTCCACCAGCAACTTCGCCGCGCATCTGGATTGGCTGCGCTCGCACGCGTATCACCCGGTGAGCGTGCAGCAGGTGCTGGATGCACGCGCCGGCCGGCGCGCCCTGCCCTCGCGGCCGGTGTTGCTTACCTTCGATGACGGCTTGCGCAGCGTCTATACGCGGGTATTTCCGCTGTTGCAGGCCTACGGCTACCCCGCCCTGGTCGCGCCGGTAACCAGCTGGGTCGAACTGCCTGCGGGCAAGGTGGTGCCGTACGGCCCGCGCGATTTCACCCGCGACGACTTCGTCACCTGGGCGCAACTGCGCGAGATGCAGGACAGCGGCCTGGTCGAGATCGGCTCGCATAGCGACGACCTGCATAAGGGCATTGCCGGCAATCCTTTCGGCAACCAGACCCCTGCGGCAGTTACCCGGCTGTGGGATGCGAGCAGCGGCTACGAAAACGAAGCCGACTATCGCCAGCGCATCGAAACCGATCTGCGGCATAGCCGCGATGCCATCGTGGCGCATCTGGGCAAGCCGCCGCGCACGATGGTGTGGCCGTATGCCGCCTACAACCGCGCCAGCAACGCCATTGCCGCGCAACTGGGCATGACGCTCAGTTTCGATCTGGAAGGCCGCTCGCACGAAGCCGATATCGGCCAGCAAGGCCGCGACCGCGTGGATGGGCAATCGCTGGCCAGCCTCGGGCGTTTGTTGTTGTTCAACAACCCCGACGTGCGCGATCTGGCCGGCGAACTGCGCCGCGATCTGTCGCGCGATGGGCTGCGCGCCATCCAGATCGACCTGGATTACGTCTACGACCCGGACCCCGCACAGCTGGCGCGCAATCTCGACATTCTGGTTCAGCGCGTCAAGGATATCGGGCCCAGCCACGTCTTCCTGCAGGCCTTTGCCGACCCGGATGGCGATGGTGCAGCCGATGCGCTGTATTTCCCTAATCGGCATCTGCCGATGCGCGCCGACCTGTTCGGACGCGTGGCGTGGCAGCTGCGTACCCGTGCCGGTGTGCGCGTGTTCGCCTGGTTGCCGGTGCTCGGCTTCCATCTACCCGACGCACAGCAACAGGCCGCACTGCAGATCCGTGCAAACGACCCGAAGGATGTGCCGCGTCTGGACCCGGGCAACCCGCGCACCCGCCAATTGGTGGCCGACGTCTACGAAGACCTCGCTGCGAATGCCTACTTCGAAGGCCTGCTGTTCCATGACGATGCCTACCTGCGCGATGACGACGTGCCGGCCTACGGCGGCGGCGATCCGGCCAGGCGCACGCAGGCGCTGATCGGCTTCACTCAGCAGCTCAAGGTCGCCGCAGAGCGCTGGCGCCCCAAGCTGGTCACGGTGCGCAATCTGTTCGCGCAGCCGGTGCTGGATCCGCACAGCGAAGCGTGGTTTGCGCAGCGTCTGGACGCTTTTTCTGCCGCCTACGATTACACCGCGCTGATGGCGATGCCCTACATGGAAAACGCCGACGACCCGCAGCAGTGGCTCACGCAACTGGTCACGCGCGTCGGTCAGCAGCCACATGGTTTCGAGAAGACCATCTTCGAACTGCAGACCGTGGACTGGCGCAGCGGCAAGCCGCTACCTGATGGCGTGCTACTGGCACATTCCAAGTTGCTGCTGGCGGCCGGAGTGCGTCATCTGGCGTATTACCCCGACGATTTCATTGGCGGCCATCCGTCCCTGCCCGAAGCGCGCGAAGCCATCTCGGCCCGCCAATTCCCCTATATCGAGCGATGACCGATGACGACCAGCCTCTTACTGGCCGCCCTGTTCAACTTCGCGTTTTACTACCCGATCATCATGGCGTTTTTCTGGATGATCGGCGGCATCTACTACTACCTGCGGCGCGAACGCGGCACGCCAGGGCCGTCCAAGCCGCCGCCGATGGCCAGCGAGCCGTTCGTGTCGTTGCTGATGCCTTGCTACAACGAGGCCAAGCATGTCGCCGAAACCATCGCAGCGATGAGTGCGCAGCACTATGCGGACTTCGAGATCATTGCCATCAACGACGGCAGTACCGACCGCACCGCCGAAGTCCTCGACGACCTCACGCATCAGCATCCGCGCTTGCGCGTGGTGCACCTTGAGCAGAACCACGGCAAGGCCAACGCCTTGCGCGTAGGCACGCTTGCGGCGCGGTCCGATTATCTTGTGTGCGTGGATGCCGATGCGATTCTCGATCCGCATGCAACGCGCTGGATGGTGGGCCACCTGATTTCCGGCCCGCGCGTCGGCGGCGTTACCGGCAACCCGCGCGTGCGCAATCGCACCACGCTGATGGGCCGCATGCAGGTCGGCGAGTTCTCTGCGATCGTGGGCCTGATCAAGCGCGCCCAACGCGTGTACGGCCGCCTGTTCACCGTGTCCGGTGTGATCTGCGCATTTCGTCGCTCGGCCCTGCACCACGTCGGCTTTTGGTCCGACAACATGGTCACCGAAGACATCGACATCTCATGGCGCCTGCAGCTCGACGGCTGGGATATCCGTTACGAGCCCAACGCACTGTGCTGGATCCTGATGCCCGAAACCTTTGGCGGCCTGTGGATGCAGCGCCTGCGCTGGGCGCGCGGTGGCGTCGAGGTACTGCTGAGCCATGGCCGCCGCGCACTGGCCTGGCGCAGCCGGCGCATGTGGGCAGTGCTGCTGGAATACACGCTGAGCCTGATCTGGGCCTACGTGATGTTGTTCATCATCGTGCTGTGGGTGCTCGGCAAGTTCATCGCGATGCCGCCTGCGTTGTATGTCGACACCATCCTGCCGCGCTGGCATGGCCTGGTGCTGGCAGTGGTCTGCCTGCTGCAGTTCGGCACCAGCCTGATCATTGAACGTCGCTACGAAAAAGGCCTGGCACGCCAGTTCTTCTGGGTGATCTGGTACCCCGCTGCCTTCTGGATGATCGGCATGCTCACTGCCGTCATCGCCTTCCCCCGCGCTCTCATCGCACGCCGCAATAAACGCGCGCGATGGAAGAGCCCCGACCGAGGAATCCAATGACCCCGCCCATCATCAACCTGCCGCAACGCCTCGGCCGCTCGCGCCGTCTCGCCTATGGCGCCGCCACCGCCGGCGCCTGGATGGTCTATTTCTATCTCTGGGCACCGCTGGCCACGCTGATCGCCTGGTTCTTCGGCCTGCGCAGCGCGTACACCGAGCTCTACCTGAAGCACAACGCCATCGACCCGTTCGCCCTCGGCGCACTGCCCGTTATCGCCCTGATGGCCGCCATCACCACGGTCGGCTGGGCCGAATACAACCGCCTGCGCTTCGCCAATGCCGACAAGCGCAAACGCCCCCGCACCGTTGCCGAACTGGAAGTGGACCAACGCCTGGGCGCCACCGAACAACTCGGCACCCTGCTCCGCCACAGCCGCATCTCATCGGTGTCGATGGACAAGTCTGCACGGCCGGTGGGAGTGCGGGTGGTGCGGCATCGGTGAGTGATTTAGCAGTTTGTGCAATATCCCGCCCTTAATGAAAAGGAGCATCGTACAGTTGCGACTCCGCCGGCATGGCCCCCATTGCCACGAGAAGTCAAGTAATGAAGAAGTACGCGATCGCCCTGAGATCGAACCCCGCTCTGGCGGGGTTTTTGCTTTGCGGGCGAGTCTAGCTGCCCATGCTTAGATCGTTCGGGCTGCTAGGTCCTACCTTGACAGTTCACCTCCCAGAGGCAACACGACTTGGGACGTCGGCTGCCCCGCACCATCAAGACGCTGAGCAATAAAGTGCAGCTGCTGCGACATTGTCGCCAATGGAGTGTTCGTCTTGCGCTGCTCCGCCAGCAGTTGTCCCAGCAGCGGCTTGATGCCAAAAACAGCAAACGGCACCAGCAGCCACAATATCGACAGCACCAGGCCGAAGATCGCAGCTGCGAAGTAGATCAGTTCCATGAGTCAGCCCTAAATTAAAATTTTTCGAAGGTGCTTCAGACGCAAGTAGGTCCGCACTGGCCCATTTATGCTTTTGCGGGGTCTGGCGCTGCCGATCAGTTGCGAGGATCGGCGATCAGTCTGGACGGCGAGCCATACAGAACCAGCACAGGGGCACCTGCCGCAAATGCGGGCGTTACACCCTGCACTACCGTCATAAGTGATCCGTTTTCGGTCTGGACGACGTACTCCATGCCCTCCGCACGCGACGCCGAACGCTCAGCTGCAGCACCGATGATGGCGCCGGCGACCAGCCCGCCAACCGCTCCGACTGCGTTGGCCCGACCACTGCCCCCCATCGATGAGCCGGCGATGCCGCCCGCAGCCGCGCCCGCCGCGGCGCCGCCCCCCTGGGTGCCATCGATCGAAACAGCGCGCGCACTGATCACCGTGCCTGCCACGGTCCGATTGACCTGGCCAACCGACCCCACTGAGTAGCTGTCGGTGCGCACATTAGGTGCGCACCCAACCACTGCGACCGCGAGGCAGGTCGCGACGATGAGCGACTTCACGGAGTCGCCTGACTGCTCGGGAACATCGGCTTGCTCACGTCGACCGTTTCCAACGCCTGCAGGAACAGCGCGATGTTGTTCTGGGCGGAGCGATTGATAGACTCGCGAGCGCGGATCACGCCGGCGAACGCATAGCCCGCCGGCACAGTGCCCGAAGCGCTCACATCCTGGGTGTAGACGATGCTGCCGTTCGCGCGATCGATCAGCTCGTAGCGCGCGATGGTCTTGGTGGTCATGGACGCGCCGAACGACGGTATGTCGATCGCCAGGATCTTCACCGACAAGCTGAGCTTTCGCGGTGCGTCGTCACGAAAGATCGCCATCCGGTTGAGCGCCTCAGTCAGGGCGTTCTCCCACATGTCCGGTATTTCGTGCTGCGCCTCAGGCGGCACCTTGCCCTTTGCCTCGTCCGGCCGGGCCAGCGTGACCGTCAGCGACTTCAGCTCGGCATCGAGCTTCTTGCTGCTGACTCCTACGCCCGGCACTGAGAAGTTGAGCGGCGGATTGGCCGCACAGCCAGAAAGCGCCGCGATCACGATCGCAGCGGCGAGTAGCTTTTTCATTCCATTCCCCTGTTGCTTCCATTGCGGCATGGGGCCGCATCCCTACAGCTAACGCGATAGTAACAAATGATTCGAACTGCACTAGATGAACATCTCCCCAACTATTGATGTCGCAGACCCAGCAGCCTGCCCTCCCCCACGCTCGGCTGGCGCGGGCCAAGGACTGACATGCGCCAGGAAGCCACGCCACTGCCGCCCACCATTCCTGCATGCCAGCAGGGTCATCGCCCGCAGCTGGTTACCACCCACGGCGCGCCGCACCGCTACGGCATCGGCGGCCCAGCGCCCACCACATTCAACATCGAGTGCTACCGCTGCGCGCTGGCCACTACGCCAAGCCCCAGCCGCCCCTCACCGAAAGCCGCTGGACCGAACCCACCTCCCAGCACCGCATCCCGCTGTCCCACCTGAGCCGTGCACGCGAACAGCTGTTCGCACAGCTGGCGAACGCGGCTCACGCCGCCTGATCGAGGTCACCATGCATCTACAACCCGAAGCACAGGTCGCGCTCAAGGCGGCCTACGGCACCCAAGGCCGCACTTTGCGCCGCACGCGCGGCGGCTTCGCCGCCATGCCCGCACAAGTGCAAACCAGCGGTCCGGTGCAGATCCAAGCGTTCACCCGCCGATGCATCAACTGGCTCGACGAAGCCGGCCTAGTGCAGTTTGACGACCCGCAATTCCCGAACATCATCACCCTCAACCCGCGCGGCATCGCCTACGCCGAGCAGCTGCTGCGCGACGAATCCGCTGCGCGTGGCAAGGCAGATGCGCAATGAGCACCTTCGCCCAATCCACTGTCCGCCACAAAGACCGCGAACGCGCCGACCTAGCCGCTCACCTAAAGGCCTTCGCCAAGACCGGCGGGGTCGTCGAAAAATTGGGCGTTACTCCCGCGCGCAAGATTCTGTCGCGGAGCCAGGCTAACAACGCTCGCATGCAGACCAAAACAACGCAGAGCCAGAATCCATCGTGACGATAAAAACACCTATCCGATCAAATGATTTATGTGATTGAGGGTTTGCTCCACTTCAATCCGGGCCTCCTTAAGCGAATCGAGATAATCATCGGGAGCTTCCATTTCCAATGGACGACCATCATTCTCGTAACTTACACCCCCGTTACTTTGATAGATGGCGGCGTACATCAACGCCTGCCTAGCCATTCCTGCAAGCACAATTGCGCGCAGAAGTCCCGTAGCAGCTGGACCAATTTCGTGGATCTCAGATGCGCGCTGAGTCAGTGCCTCTGGAAGCTGAGCGTATCCACTTGCCTCATGAAGCAAGGGCCCATCCGGGCTGTCGAAATCTTTTGCGGCGACCCAGGCCTGTACAAGCCCCTCTCTGAACTTCTCGATAAGGGGCTGAAAAGCGATTGCAAACGCTTTAGTTCTGAGCACTCGATCTTTCTCAATTCGTTGTTCTTGTCCCGCCTGAATTCGAAGTGGAATCCAAATGGCAACACCGATGCCGGCGATGCTCCCGACTGCCTGTACCCATGCTGGAGCATCCTTTCCAAGATCGACGGGGCAAATAAGAAGAACAAATGTAAGCGCAATACCGATATAAAGCATCTGGACCAGCATATGCCTCACGATGCGCTCCAACCTAATCCTCTGAACGTCTTCCACTGAAAAAATCCTTATTTATTAGAAGGTTCTCAGAGTACCCGAACAACCTCAGGCCGAGGTCACTTAGATCGTCTGATCGAAACAACTAACCACGTTGGAGGTCGTGCATGACCAACGAAGATGTCGCGAATCTCGCTGGCAAAGACTGGCTCAACGTCGCAGAGGCAGCCCGCTACTGCGGCGTCTCCGAATCCCAGTTTCGAAAGGACGCAATTGCCTATGGCCTTGCCCCGCGACGCTTCATGGGCAAGCAACTCTATGAGAAGTCCGCTCTTTACGCGGCGATACACGGCGCACATCAATGGCAACAGTCAAGATCTACTGGCGAGGCGCAAGCGCCTACCTCCTCTGGCATCAGGGCGGCTTAGGTCACCGCATCTCCCTCGGCCGCCTCGGCCCTCATGAGGCTGAAGAAATACGAGCAGCGAAAGAAGCTGAGCTAACCCATGGCGTTCGCATCCTCGCTCGCCTGCCGCTGGTGAGCACCTACCTTGACTGGTACTTGGATTGGTACACGGCCGAGCATCCCACCACAGCAGGCAAAGCGCGCAGCGAAGTGAAGCGCTTCATCGCCAACTTCGGCCATCGCCCGTTCGACACGCTTCGTCCGATGGAGATGGAAGGTTAGAAACGCGATCGCCTGCTCACCGACAAGGCAGCCCCCGAAACTGTTGGCAAAGAGATCCGCAGGCTCCAGGTCGCGTTCCGAAGAGGAGTGAAATGGAAGGATCTCGATGTCAATCCGCTAGAAAGCGTGAACGCACCTCGTGGAGTCCGTAGTGTGGCAGTGCGCTTCTATGATCGTGTTGCCGTGCGGGAATTGTATCGCGCGAACCCTAGGCGCGCCGCCTTATGGCTTTTAATGGCGCATACAGGGCTACGTCGAGGGGAGGTGGCAAAACTGCGCAAGTCTTCCGTACGCGGAAATCGGCTTATTGTGGAGAGTGAGCCAGACGAAACCGGGAAAAGCCGGACAAAGTCAGGCAAATGGCGCGAGGTGCCGCTTAATCGCTATGCCAGATGGGCACTGCGTCACCTGTTTGACCCCGTAGTGGATGTACACAGAGACACCATTAGTGATTGGTTTTCAGCGGACGCCGTCAACGCAGGCATCGGCGGGAGCCTTCATAGATTGCGCCACACCTTTTGTGCCCATTTGGTTATCGCAGGCATCCCGCTGCGGCGGGTGCAGATCCTTGCTGGCTATTCTGATTATGCCACAACCGAAAAAATACTACGTTCACCTCACGCCGGAGGGGAATGCCTCGGCGGTGGACAAAATCAAATTTTAGCTAGCCAACCACTTGTGCGAATGCATCACTGCAGTTGAACATCACCTTATGGATTTGATTCAGGGGCATTCACCAAGGCGTGACCGATAAACTTCTCCCCCGGAAATAACTGCTCCGAAAAAGCCTTAAGCTTCTCCATCATTTCGGGCAGCGACTTATCACTTGCTGCTGCATGGCGCCTCATGCTTGAAGTCAAGTTCACAGCTGTCTCAAACATGTATTCCCCCAAAGACTCCCTGAGAATTGCTTCATTCACATAGACGTCCCGAAGGCGAAGCCTAGACATTTCAGGGTGCAATTCTCGAATCGCATGTTCGGCCCGAATCCTAATGGTGACTAGTACCTGGTCAAACCTCAGCTGCTCCGTGTGTAATTCAAGCAGGATATTTCTCTGCCGCGTCTTTAGAATAAAATCCAAGTCATCTATTTTTTGAACAAGTCCGAAGGACTCGATGGGCAAAACCGCCGCCATGTTGAATGCACAAAAGAGATCATTCGGATACTTTTCGAACTCAATCATGGTGGTCCGAATTTCGTTGTACTGAGCCAGGAGTACAAGTAGCGCACGATTGAGAGAGGCAATTTGCCGTGATCGCTCCGCATCCTCGTCCTTGGCCTGACCTAATCTATAAGCGAATTGTGCACCGAGGAAAGTGCTCAATAATGAGCCCAGCAATAGCCCGAGCTCTTTGTTCGAGATTGAACCATTATTCTGGAGAAAAAATATTACTACCAGGCTTGCCAACACCGCCAAGATATATGGCCAAGACTTAGATCCGAACCTGAACATATCACCTCGATATTCTGCGAGCCGAGTGCTGTGGCAGCTGTGGCAAACGCTTGTGGATATGTATCAACATCTGCCGGAGGCAATGCTTGAACGCGCAACTAAACCATTGATTCCTGGTGACCCCGGCCCGATTCGAACGGGCGACCTTCCCCTTAGGAGGGGGACGCTCTATCCAGCTGAGCTACGGGGCCAAGGGCGGCATTGTCGCATGTTCAGCCAGCTTGCCAAGCCGGCCGGGGGTGGGTGGAGCCTGCTAAAATCGGCGGCTACCCGTGTCGCTGCCGGCCTTGGCTGCCGCGCGACCGCCACTGCTTCCAGGAGATTCCATGTCCGCTGACCTGCTCAAGGCGCTCGACCTCGCTGCGTCCAATTCCGGCACTTACCTCGGCGAGGCGACCTGGTCGCAGGCCACCGGCGCCGGCGTGCTGCAGCCGCTCAATCCGACCACCAACGTGGTCATCGCCGATGTACAGGCGACCACGCCGGACGACTACGAGCTGATCGTGGCGCGCGCGCAGGCGGCCTTCAAGGTGTGGCGCACCACGCCGGCGCCGCGTCGCGGTGAGGCAGTGCGGCTGTGTGGCGAGGCGCTGCGCAAGCACAAGGATGCACTCGGTTCGCTGGTGGCCTTGGAAATGGGCAAGAGCAAGCCCGAAGGCGATGGCGAAGTGCAGGAGATGATCGACATCGCCGACTTTGCCGTGGGCCAGAGCCGCATGCTCTATGGCTACACCATGCATTCGGAGCGTCCCGGTCACCGCATGTATGAGCAGTACCAGCCGCTGGGGCTGGTGGGCATCATCAGCGCGTTCAACTTCCCGGTGGCGGTGTGGGCGTGGAATGCGTTCTTGGCGGCGATTTGCGGCGATATCTGCATCTGGAAGCCGTCCAACAAGACGCCGCTGACCGCGATTGCCACGATGAAGATCTGCAATGCGGCATTGAAAGACGCCGGTTTCCCGGACATCTTCTTCCTGATCAACGATGCCGGCATCACTCTGTCGGAAAAGCTGGTCGAAGACACCCGCATCCCGCTGATAAGCTTCACTGGCTCGACCCAGATCGGTCGTGTGGTGGCCGAGAAGGTTGCGCACCGCCTGGGCCGTTGCCTGCTGGAGCTGGGCGGCAACAACGCCATCATCCTGGACGACACCGCCGACCTGAAGCTGGCGATCCCCGGCATCGTGTTCGGCGCGGTCGGCACCGCCGGGCAGCGCTGCACCACCACGCGCCGTCTGATCGTGCATGCGTCCATCTACGACAACGTGCTGGCCACGCTGGTCAAGGCGTACAAGCAGCTCGACAGCAAGATCGGCGACCCCACCGACCCGGCAAACCTGATGGGCCCGCTCAACAGCCGCGGCGCGGTGGAGCAGTTCCTGGCCTCGATCGCCAAGGCCAAGGCCGCTGGCGGCACGGTGGAAGTAGGCGGCACCGCGATCGATCGCCCGGGCAACTTCGTGTTGCCAGCGATTGTCACCGGGCTGCAGAACAGCGACGCGGTGGTACAGCACGAGACCTTCGCACCCATCCTGTACGTGATGAAGTACAGCACGCTGGATGAGGCGATCGATCTGCAGAACGGCGTGCCGCAGGGCCTGTCGTCGTCAATCTTTACCCAGGACCTGAAAGCGGCCGAGAAGTTCCTGTCCGCTGCGGGCAGCGATTGCGGCATTGCCAACGTCAACATCGGCACCTCCGGTGCGGAGATCGGCGGCGCGTTCGGTGGCGAGAAGGAAACCGGCGGCGGTCGCGAGTCCGGCTCGGATGCGTGGAAGGTCTACATGCGTCGCCAGACCAACACCATCAATTACTCCGACTCGCTGCCGCTGGCACAGGGCATCAAGTTCGATCTGTAATCGATCACATCGCAGCGCGCCCGGCTATGGCCGGCGCGCTGCAGCTGTCACATGGCCACCCTCTGCTACGGGCGGCCTGCAATCGCGATAAAGAGAGAGCGGTACGCGCCACCCCGCAGCGGTTCGCCAAGGGCCGCTGACGTCTCGGCCGGGACCGGAGCCCATTCGGTAACGCCTCCCTGCCCCACGCAATCAGACAGTTCAGGCCCCTCTTCCCGGCCACTGATGGCCCGGCGATCGCGTTTCCGCCGCAGACGGCACGCCATTCGGTCGGCTGCTCTGGGATAATCTGCCCACGCCAGCCCTCTGCTGCCGCCAATCTCTAGGAGTTCATGATGAACGTTGTCGTTCGACAGACCAGCGCCATGGCGATCGTCAGCCTGGTCGCAGGCATTCTCGGCTGGACGCTGATCCCGTTTCTCGGCAGCGTGTGCGCCATCATCACCGGCCACCTGGCGCGCGCAGAAATCCGCCGCAACCCGCAGGGGCTGGAAGGCGACGGCTTGGCGATCGGCGGGCTGATCCTCGGTTGGCTGGCAGCGGCCATGTGGCTAATCGGCATTGCAATCTTCGTCCTGTTCTTTGGCGGCATGGCCTGGCTTGCGGCCGCAAACAGTTGAGCATGGCCGCGCCCTCCTCGGCCCAGCGTTTCAACGACCGCGTGGCGGCCTATGTGCGCTACCGGCCCAGTTATCCGCCGCAGTTGCTGCGCTGGCTGCATGACGAACTTGGCATCACCCCAGCGACCGCGGTGGCCGATATCGGCGCCGGCACCGGCATTTCCAGCCGGCTATTCCTGGAAGCCGGCTATGCGGTCACGGCAGTGGAGCCGAATCCGGCCATGCGTGAGGCCGCGCAGCAATGGCTGGCGGGTTTCCCCAAGTTTCAGGCCATCGATGGCACGGCCGAAGCCACCGGGCTGGCCGATGCCAGCATGGGTCTGGTGTCTGCCGCGCAGGCCTTCCACTGGTTCGACACCCAAGCCATCCGTGCCGAATGGGCGCGCGTGCTGCGGCCCGACGGGCTGGCGGTGATCTACTGGAACTCGCGCGAGCTGGATACCACCGCCTTCTTGCGCGGCTATGAGCAACTATTGCTGGACTACGGCACCGACTACTCGGCAGTGGCAGAGCGCTACCAGGACGATGCGACCATGCAGGCCTGGTTTGGTGATGGGTTCCGTGCGATGGCGCGCTTTCCCAATGTGCAGCGACTGGATTTCGACGCACTGCGCGGCCGCCTGTTGTCGTCTTCGTACGCGCCGCTCGCACACGACCCACGCCATGCGCCGATGCTCGCCGCGCTGCGCACGCTGTTCGACGCGCACGCACAGGACGGGCAGATCGACTTCCAATACCAGACCCGCGTGTTCGCAGGAAAATTGAACTGACCCCATGTATTCGCTTGCCCGCCCCCTGCTGTTCACCCTCGATGCCGAGCGCGCGCATGCGCTGGCGCTGCGCTCCATCGACATCGCCTACCGCACCGGCACCACGTCGCTGCTGGCCAAGCAACCGGTCCCGCTGCCGACGCCGGCATTCGGGCTGATGTTTCCCAACCCGGTCGGCCTTGGCGCCGGCCTGGACAAGAACGGCGAACACATCGATGCACTGCTGGCGCTGGGCTTCGGCTTCGTCGAGATCGGCACGGTGACCCCGCGGCCACAGGAAGGCAATCCCAAGCCGCGCATGTTCCGGTTGCCGGAATATCAGGCGGTGATCAACCGCATGGGCTTCAACAATCTGGGCGTGGATGCGCTGGTGGCCAATGTGCAGCGTGCGCGCCGACGCGGCGGGCTGCTCGGCATCAACATCGGCAAGAACAAGGACACGCCCAACGAGGACGCGACCAGCGACTATCGCTATTGCATGGAGCGCGTGTATCCGCTGGCCGACTACATCACCGTCAACATTTCCTCGCCCAATACCGCCGGCTTGCGCGAGCTGCAAGAAGAACAGGCGCTGCGTCGGCTGATTTCCGATCTGCGCGAAACCCAGGAAGCGTTGGCTGCGCAACATGGCAAGCGCGTGCCGATGCTGGTGAAGGTGGCGCCGGATCTCAACGACCGCGACATCGATGCCGCCGCACGCGTGTTGGCCGACCTGGCCGTAGATGGCGTGATCGCCACCAACACCACGGTGACGCGCACCTTGATCGCCAATCATCCGCTGGCTGGCGAGGCCGGCGGGTTGTCCGGCGCGCCGTTGCTGGGGCAATCCACCCTGGTGCTACGACGCTTGCGCGCACGCCTGCCCGAGTCGATTCCGTTGATCGGCGTGGGTGGCATCAATTCTGGCGCCGATGCGTTAGCCAAAATGGCGGCCGGTGCGAGCCTGGTGCAGTGCTATAGCGGCCTGGTGTATCGCGGTCCGCCGTTGATCGGCGAGTGCGTCGATGCCATCCGTCGTCGCCGCGAAGCGCCCAGCGGTGGCGCGGTTTCACCGCTATGAGCGATGCAGTGCAGACCGGCTGGAGCTTGAGCGCGCATGCGCCGCTGCGTGCGCTCAACACGTTTCATGTCGAGGCAACGGCACGCTGGTTGCTGAGCATCCACACGCCCGAGGCACTGCCGCAGGCGCTGGCCGCGCCGGAGATCGCCGAGCTTCCATTGCTGGTGCTGGGCAGCGGCAGCAATGTGCTGTTGGCCGGCGACCCGCAAGGTTATGTGCTGTGTTTCGAAAACCGCGACATCGCCATCATCGCGCACCATGCCGACCACGCTATCGTGCGCGCCGGGGCCGGTGTGAACTGGCATGCGTTGGTGCTGTATTCGTTGCAGCAAGGCTTGTCGGGTCTGGAAAACCTGGCGTTGATCCCCGGCACTGTCGGCGCCAGCCCGATCCAAAATATCGGTGCCTACGGCGCGCAGGTGGGCGACTTCATCCACGTGGTGGAAGCGTTCGATCGGCTTAGCCAGCAGTTTGTGCGGATGACCGCGGCCGAGTGTGCATTCGCCTACCGCGACAGCGTGTTCAAGCAGCAGCCAGAGCGTTATCTGATTGTGGCGGTGGAATTCAATCTGCCGTTGCTGCATGAGCTACGCCTGGATTACGCAGGCATTCGCGAAGAATTGGCCAGCATGGGTGCCGAGCTGGCAGGCGCGGCCGACGTGGCGCAGGCGGTCATCAACATCCGTCGACGCAAGCTGCCGGACCCCGATGTGCTGGGCAATGCCGGCAGTTTTTTCAAGAACCCATTGTTGCCCAGCGAACAGATCGCCGCGTTGCAGGCCACCTTCGCCGACATGCCGGTGTATCCCGGCGAGCAGCCAGGCCAGGGCAAATTATCGGCTGCATGGTTGATCGAGCAATGCGGCTGGAAGGGCCAGCGCGAAGGCGATGCCGGCGTGTCCCCCGACCACGCGTTGGTGCTGGTCAACTACGGCACTGCCAGCGGCGCGCAGTTGCTCGACTTTGCGCGGCGCATCGCCGAATCGGTACGCGAGCGTTACTCGGTGATCCTGGAACCGGAGCCGCGCATCATCGGAGCGCATTGGTGACTGCTGCATCGGCGCCCGTGCGCGCCGCCGTCTGGATGCTGATCAGCACACTCGCGTTCGGCCTGATGGCCATCACCATCCGGCTGGCATCGAAGAATATCGCCACTACCGAGATTGCATTCTTCCGCAATGCATTCGGGTTGCTGGCATTGCTGCCGTTGCTCATCGGCCCCGGCAAGACGCTGCCGCGTACACGCCAGCTGCCGCAGTATCTGGCACGCACGTTGATTGGCCTGGCCTCGATGCTGTGCGGGTTCTGGGCCATCGGGCATCTGCCGCTATCGCAGGCGATTTCGCTGTCCTATTCCACGCCCTTGTTCGTCACCGTGCTGGCGGTGGTGTGGCTGCACGAGCAGGTGCGCATGCGACGCTGGCTGGCGGTGGCGGCCGGGTTCATCGGTGTGCTGGTGATTTTGCGCCCGGGCTCATCCACCTTCAGTCCGGGGCTGTTGATTGCATTGCTGGCGGCAGTGATCAGTGCCATCGTCGCGATCCAGATCAAGCAACTGTCGCGTAGCGACGACTCGGATACGGTGGTGTTCTACACCTATGTGTTCTGGGTGCCGATGTCGCTGATTCCGGCGCTATTCCAGTGGACGTTGCCGCACGGCATCGACTGGTTGTGGCTGGTGGCGACCGGCATCTTCGGCACTGTCGGGCAGTTGTTCTGGACGCGTGCGCTGAAGATGGGCGAAGTGTCCGCGCTGCAGCCGATCAGCTTCATGCAGCTACCGCTGGTGGCCTTGCTGGGCTGGTGGTTGTTTGGCGAGGCCATCGAGCGTCACACCTTGATCGGCGCGGCCATCATCATCGGTGCCAACGTCTACATCGCCCATCGCGAAGCGGTGCTGGCACGTCGTGCTGCCACGCATGCCCCGGTGGAGGGCGCAAAGCCGGGCGAGTGACGCGACAGCGATGGGGCATACGCGCGCAGTGCGCTTGGTCTCACCCGTCATCATGCGCACCACACTCAAGGCAGTGACGTCGCGGCACACGAGCAGGTCCCGGCGGCCATCTGGCACTGCTGTCACGCGACTGAGGCCGTATGCGACCATGCAGGCGAACCCGGTTGCACCCAGGAGACCGCTCGTGAAAACCATCGGGATGATCGGCGGCATGAGCTGGGAGTCCACCCTGCCCTACTACCGACATATCAATCAGGCCATTCGCCGCGAACGTGGCGGGCTGCATTCGGCCCGATTGTTGCTGTACAGCGTCGACTTCCACGACATCGAACGCCTGCAGCACGCCGGCGACTGGGAAGGCGCAGGACGCGAGATGGCGGCTGCCGCGCGTGCTCTGCATGCTGGCGGCGCGGACTTCATCGTGCTGTGCACCAACACCATGCACTGCGTTGCCGATGCGATCACCGCCGCAACGCCACTGCCGTTGTTGCACATCGCCGATGCCACCGCCGATGCTTTGCTCGCGGCAGGCATCACCCAGGTCGGCCTGCTCGGCACGCGCTTCACCATGGAGCAGCCGTTCTATCGTCAGCGTCTGGAAGCACGTGGACTGACAGTCGTCATACCGCCTGCCGATGCACGCGCGGAATTGCATCGGGTGATTTACGAGGAGCTGTGCCAGGGCGTGATCGATGCCGGGTCGCGCACGTATTTTCGTCAGGTCATGGCCGAACTCGACCGGCAAGGCGCGCAAGCGATCGTGCTTGGCTGCACCGAGATTTCATTGCTGGTGGATGCCGGCGATGCAGCGCGGCCGCTGTTCGATACCACCGTGCTGCATGCCGAAGCAGCGGCGTTGGCAAGCCTGCGCGCTTGATGCGTTACCACGGGTGCAGGCACCGCGCGTTTACCGAAGACAGCATACGTGCCATCCAATACAAGCATGCAAGCTGGACTCTCTTGGCGCGCTAGCATTGCTACCTGCACTTGTACTGCTGCCCACACGCATGCGCTATCACCCGCTACAGGATGTCACGCCTTGAAGACCCAGCCATCCACAGGCATTGCACCGAAGCCGCATCTGAAACGCGGCGACTACAAGACGCTGGCCTTGTCTGCGCTGGGCGGTGCGCTGGAGCTGTACGACTTCATCATTTTCATCTTTTTTGCCGCGGTGCTGGGCGAATTGTTCTTCCCTCCCGGCATCCCGGAGTGGATGCGGCAGCTGCAGACCTTCGGCATCTTTGCCGCCGGTTACCTGGTGCGTCCGCTCGGCGGCATGGTGATGGCCCATTTCGGCGACCTGCTCGGTCGCAAACGGATGTTCGGCCTGAGCCTGCTGCTGATGGCGCTGCCAACGCTGTGCATCGGCCTGTTGCCGACCTACGCGCAGATCGGCATCGCTGCGCCGCTGCTGCTGCTGGGCGCGCGCCTGTTGCAGGGTGCCGCAATCGGCGGTGAGGTGCCCAGCGCCTGGGTGTTCGTCGCCGAGCATGTCCCCGCGCACCGCACCGGACTCGCCTGCGGCACCCTGACCGCCGGCCTGGCCGGTGGCGTATTGCTCGGCTCACTGGGCGCCGGCACCCTCAACCGCCACTTCAGCCCTGCCGAGATCGCCGACTATGCCTGGCGGCTGCCGTTCCTGGCGGGCGGCGTATTCGGGCTGGTATCGGTCTACTTGCGGCGCTGGCTGCACGAGACGCCGGTGTTCGCAGAACTGGTCGCCATGCGTGCGCTGGCGCGCGAAACCCCGCTCAAGCTGGTGCTGCGCGATCATCGGCCTGGCGTGCTGCTGTCGTTGGCATTGACCTGGATGGTGGCCGGCGGCGTGCTGGTGGTGTCGTTGATGACACCTGGCCTGTTGCAGAGCAGTTACCACTACACGGCGGCAGTGGCGCTGCAGGCCAATAGTCTGGCGATCGTGCTGCAGGCTGCGGGGTCGGTGGTGGCCGGTGCGTTGGCCGACCGTTACGGCAATGGGCGCGTACTGCTCATCGGCAGCGTCCTGCTGGGCGTTTCGGCATGGTTGTTCTACCGCCTGGCCGGCGATCCACAGCTGGTGTTTCCGTTGTATGCGCTACTGGGCGCCGCACTGGGCGTGCTTGGGGTGATCCCGCGCATCATGGTTGGGGTGTTCCCGCCGGAAGTGCGCCTGTCCGGCGTGTCGTTCGCCTACAACCTGGGCTATGCCGTATTTGGTGGGCTGACACCGCTGCTGGTGGTGATGCTGGCCAAGCAACATCCCATGGGACCAGGCTATTACATGGTGTTACTGGCAGTGATCGGCACGACGGTTGGACTGCAGCTTTGGCGCCGGGACCATGCCGGCCATCCGTCTGCGTAGAGCGGCATCTGACAGAACGAGCAATCGTTGACCGGGGCGGCCAGCGCGGAGCAACCGAATACAACGTGCACATGCCGCACCGAACATCAGCCGCGCATGCCTGCCGATTGCGCAGTCTCCCGGTTACCCTCGCTTAGCCCGACACGACCGGACGACGCCAATGCGGCCGCCGTGCGCCGCGGAACATCACCAGATACAGCCCCACCACCCATACCAACGCCGCCGACCAACCGCCGAGGATGTCGGAGGGGTAATGCACGCCTAGATAGATGCGCGAAATGCCCACCAACGCGGCGAACAGACTGGCGGCGATGGTCACCGGCCAACGCCAGCGCGTGCGCCATGCCAGCGCGATGACCACTGCGGCGAGCGTCATCGAGCCCATCGCGTGGCCAGCTGGGAAAACTGAACGTGCTTTCCGGCGCGATCGACTCCCACAAACTGGGCCGATCGCGTTGAAAGAACTGCTTGGCGCCCATGTTCAACAACGCCGAACCAGCAAATCCCAGTGCCGCAAAGGTGCCCTCGCGCCAGCGCCGCAGCGCCAACAACACCACAACGATCGCGATATCGATCGGGATCACGCCGTACTGGTAGCCCACCTTGGAAATCACGCCGAAAAACGCATCAAGCCCGGGCGTTGCGATGCTGCGCATGCTCCACAGCAAGGGTTCGTCGAAATAGAAGTTTTCCAGCTCATGCACTTCATCGGCCAGGTCTACGAACAAACCCAGCGGCAGCAGGACCCCGGCAAACAACAGCGCCATGCGCCATGCATTGTTGCGCAGCCAGACGCTGAAACCGGCCGGCGATTCAGCCGGCGCGGCGGACATACGTGCGTTCGACGTACTGATCGATCAGATCGATGAATTCATACGCGATGTTTTCACCACGCAAGGTGACGCTTTTTTCGCCATCGATGAACACCGGCGCCGACGGCGCTTCGCCCGTGCCCGGCAACGAGATGCCGATATTGGCGTGGCGCGATTCGCCCGGGCCGTTGACCACGCAGCCCATCACCGCCAGGGTCATGTTCTCGGCGCCGGGGTTGGAAATCTTCCACTCCGGCATCTTGGCGCGCACATGGTTCTGCACCACGCCGGCCAACTCCTGGAAGAACTCGGAGGTGGTACGGCCGCAGCCCGGGCACGCAGTGACCATCGGGGTGAAGGCGCGTTGGCCGGTGGTCTGCAGCAGTTCCTGTGCGACCACCACTTCCTGGGTGCGCGACTGGCCCGGCTCGGGCGTCAACGAAATGCGGATGGTGTCGCCGATGCCTTCCTGCAGCAGCACGCTCAACGCCGCGGCCGAGGCCACGATGCCCTTGCTGCCGATGCCGGCCTCGGTCAGGCCCAGGTGCAGCGCGAAATCGCAGCGCGTCGCCATGTCGCGATACACCGCAATCAGCTCCTGCACGCCGGACACCTTGGCCGACAAGATAATGCGCTCGCGCGACAAGCCCAGCTCCACCGCACGCTCGGCCGAATCCACCGCAGACCGGATCAGCGCCTCACGCAATACGCGGCTGGCGTCCCACGGCGTCTCACGCTTGGAATTTTCGTCCATCAGCTGCGCGGCCAGCGACTGGTCCAGCGAGCCCCAGTTGGCGCCGATGCGCACTGGCTTGTCGTATTTGATTGCGAATTCGATCAGCTGCGCGAATTGCAGATCCTTCTTCTTGCCGAACCCGACGTTGCCTGGATTGATGCGGTACTTGGCCAACGCTTCGGCACAGGCCGGCTCGGCAGCGAGCAGCTGGTGGCCGTTGTAATGGAAGTCGCCGATCAGCGGCACTTCGATCCCCATCATGCGCAGCTTGTCGACGATGCGCGGGATGGCGGCGGCGGACTCGGCGTTGTTGACGGTCAGACGCACCATCTCCGAGCCGGCGCGCCACAGTTCGGACACCTGTTTGACGCTACCGGCGATGTCGGCGGTATCGGTGTTGGTCATCGACTGGACGACCACCGGGTGGCCGCCGCCCACGATCACGCTGCCGATCTTGACGGCCTGGGTGATGCGGCGCGGCCAGGCGGTGGCGTCGGCGGGAGGGGTTGGGCGGGTCACGGCGTCGTACATGGCGCTATTTTAGCCTGTCCGTCGTCCGCTCACAGCTGAAGCGTCGTGCGGGCCGCCATCCCGGCCGATGCGACGGTTTGTCGCAGGCCATCACGTCCCTGAGCGCATAGCATTGCCCAGATGAACAGCTCCGACGCTTCCTTCCTGCGGACCCTGTGTAGCCTGCGCTGGCTCGCCACCGCCGGCCAGGCCGCCACCATCCTGGTCGCCTCCGGCCTGATGGGCTTGCACCTGCCGCAACAACCGCTGTGGGCCGGCGTCGCAGCGCTGGCGGTGTTCAACCTGTATGCGCAGCTGCGCGTGGCGCATCGCGGCGCGGTGAGCCCGGCCACCGAGTTCGGCCACATCCTGGTCGATGTGACGGTGCTGACCTGGATGGTGGGCTGGAGCGGCGGCATCGCCAACCCGTTCGGCTCGCTGTTCCTGGTGCTGATCGCGCTGGCCGCACTGGCCCTGCCGCTGAGCTGGGCGATGGCCGTGGCAGCGTCGTGCGTGACCGGCTATGTGGTCAGCGCCGCGTTCGGCCTGCCGCTGCCGTACGGCAGCTTCGACCCGCTCAGTCTGCACATGTGGGGCATGGCGGCCAACTTCCTGCTGTCCACGGTGGTGGTGCTGGCCTTCGCCACCCGGCTGGCATTGTCGATGCGCGAGCGCGAGCGCGAAATCTCCACCCTGCGCGAGCGCTTCGCCCGTAATGAGGGCATCGTCGCGCTGGCCACGCATGCGGCGTCGGTGGCGCACGAACTCAACACGCCGCTGGCCACGATGACCCTGCTGGTCGACGACATTGCCGACCAGTGCGATCAGAACGAACTGCGCGAAGATCTGGACACCTTGCGCGAGCTGCTGGTGCAATGCCACGAGCGCGTATTGGCGCTGGCCGCGCCGGCCGACAACGGCCATTTGAGCCGCGAAGTGGCAGTGAAGGATGTGCTGGAGCAATGGCGGCTGGTGCGCCCCACCATCGAACTGCGGCGCAACGACGACGCACCGATGCGGCTGATGCTGCAGCCCGGCGTCAGCCATCTGCTGATGGTGCTGCTCAACAACGCCGCCGATGCCGGCGAACGCGCCGGACGCCCGCAGATCGATCTGACCTTGCGGGTGGAACACGACCATCTCAGTGGCGAAGTCCGCGATTACGGGCCTGGCTTCGACACCGCGCAAGCCATGTTGCCGGGTACCTTGTTCAACAGCGGCAAGCACGATGGCATGGGCGTCGGTCTGGCGCTGTCGCACGCCACCGTCGAGCGTTTGCAGGGCGAGTTGTGGATGCTGCCCGCCGAAGGCAGCGGCGCCCGCGTCGGTTTCCGCCTGCCGCTTTCCGAACACGAGGCCTTGGCATGACAAGCACTCCGATCCGCACCGGTCTGTTGATCGACGACGACACCTTGTACCTGCGCACCTTGCAACGCAGCCTGGCGCGGCGCGGCGTGGAAACCCTGACCGCCACCGATGCGGCAAGCGCGCTATCGATCGCGCGCAGCGCGTTGCCGGATTTTGCGCTGGTCGATCTCAAGCTCGGCCACGATTCCGGCCTGAGCCTGATCCAGCCGCTGCGCGAGATCCGCGCCGACATGCGCATCCTGCTGGTGACCGGCTACGCCAGCATCGCCACCGCAGTGGAAGCGATCAAACTCGGCGCCGACGACTACCTGCCCAAGCCGGCCAATATCCCCACCATCATGCGGGCGCTGGGCGAAGAAGACGACGACCTGCCCGAGCCGAACGAAGAAGAAACCGCGCAGGAAATGATGACCCCGCTCAGCCGCCTGCAGTGGGAACACATCCAACAGGCGCTGCACGAAACCGGCGGCAACGTCTCCGCTGCCGCACGCTTGCTGGGCATGCATCGGCGCTCGCTGCAGCGCAAGCTGACCAAGCGGCCCAGCCCTGGACCATTACGCTGACCGGGCGCTGATGCCGCCCGGGCAAAGCGCATCCAGTCGCCGCGACCATTGCGTCAGCGCTGCCTGGCACCGAACACGCTGGCCCTGCGCGAGGTTGCACGGATGCCGTCGGGGCCTTGAATCAGCGTGCGACCCCAGCTGCTAAGCCGCGTCGGGTCCCAGCCCAGCACGATATCCAGCGATTGCGTGCTGCTGTCGTTGCCCGACCACGACCAGCCCATGTAGCCGACGTTGTACTCGCGCGCACGGCGCATGATCGCCGCTTCATCGACCTGCGCGCCGCGATGGTCGGCGCCGAATTCGCCGACCACCAAGGCCAGTCCATTGCTGCGAAACGCACGCAGATAGCTGTCCACGGTCGCATCGTTAGCGAACACTTCGTACATGTGCACGCTGAAGACCAGATTGCGGCGGCTGTCGAGCGCCAGCAACGCCGCAGCGTTGTCGCGCATGTAGAACTGCCAGTCCTGGCCCCAGTTGGGGGCATCCACCATCAACGCGTGGGTGAGGCCGGCATTGCGCAGCGTGGCGATCGCACGCGCATGGCCGGTGACCCATTCGCTGGCACTGAGGCGGTTGCCGAACGGTTCGTTGCCGATATTGAGGATGACGTAGTTCTCCTGCCCCACCAGCGCGCCACGCACGCTGGTCCAGTAGTTGGCGGCATCGGCCAGGGTGCCTGCCGCGCCGTCTTCGCCGTAGCCGGTGGTGTCGTGCACTTCCAGGACGGCGATCAGGCCCAGTGCCTTACAGCGCGCGATGATGCGCGCCACCTCCGCCTCCGGCGTGCGGTTCCAGCGGTGGCCGCTGCTGAGCACCACGCGCACGCTGTTGGCACCGGTGGCGGCAATCTGCGCCAGCGCCGCATCGGTGCGATCGGCAAACCAGGCATGCGGCAGGTTGATACCACGCAAGACCAGCGTGTTGCCGTTGGTCTCTCGCAACTGTGTACCGGACACGGACAGGCCGGCGTGCGCGGCCGAAGCCAGCGCAAGACCGGCGACCAGCAGCACCAGGCGCTGCGCCAGACGATTAAAGATCTTCATGATCGGCTCCAGGAGTGGGTAGCGCGGGCGCGCCGACACGCACTCGCATGCCCGGCCCACGTGCGCCCAACCGTGCCGGTGGCCGGCGGGCGCGATCTGCGGCTGGTTCACAGATCCGAAAAAATTGCGGGATGCAGACCGAGCGCGCAGACCAGGCACCAGCCCGCTGGTAACGTTAACTTCCGTGTGTTCAAGCGCGTTGCGGTGTCGGCATGACGACGCGCCCAGCCTGACAGCGCAACGCACTGGCGGTGCGCGGCAGTGCGCACTCGCGTGCTGCAGCGCGAAAACCGGATCTGCCGCGTGAGCAGCAACAACACCGCGCGCGCTCCATCCGCCGCGCTGCAGCATGCCGTTGCGCTGCTGGCAGCTGAATAAGCCAGCACGGTCGCGTCAAGTGGATACGGCCGAGGCCGATAGAGCCACATGCAATCCGTACCCACCTCCGATACTGAAGCGACCTCCATGTCCGACGAAGCCACCCGTCTGGCCGTTCTACGCGGCCTGTGCCTGCTGGATTCGCCGCCGGACCCGATGTTCGAAACCATTGCCGCGATGGCAGCGCGCAGCCTGGGCGCGGAGATCGCGCTGGTGTCGCTGGTGGACGAACATCGCCAGTGGTTCAAGGCGCGTGTCGGTCTGGATGCACCGGAAACTCCGCGCGACCAGGCGTTTTGCGCGCATGCGATCCGCTCGGACGAGGTAATGGTGGTACCGGATGCGCACCTGGATCCGCGTTTCTGCGACAACCCGCTGGTGCTGGGCCCGCCCTTCATCCGCTTCTACGCAGGCGCGCCGTTGCGGCTGCGCGATGGTCACCGCATCGGCACCCTGTGCGTGATCGGCACCAGCCCGCGCGAAGGTCTGGATGCGGACGCCTTGACGCATCTGCAGGACCTGCGCGATCTGGCCGTGCTGCGGGTGGAAAACCTACGCAGCACCACCTATCGCGACGGGTCGACCGGGCTGCCGAATCGTTCGCGCTTTGGCGAAGATCTGGATGCCTGGCTGTTGCAGCGCGATACCGCATCGACCACCACTGCGGTGGCGGTGGACATCTGCGGCAGCGACTATTTCCGCGACATGGTCAAGGCGCTGGGCTGGGACTACGCCGACGGGTATGTCGCGCTGGCGCAGCGTCGCCTGGCCGCGTATCTGCCTGCCACCACGGTGCTGTACCGGCTGGACCCGACCACCTTCGGCTTCCTCACCCAGGCCGAAAGCCAACGCCTGTCCAGCCTGTGCAACAAGGTGTCCAAGGCGTTTGCCGAGCCGCTGGATCACCAGGGCATCCCGCATACCGCAGTAGCCTCGATCGGCGCGGTGTCGCTGCAGACCAGCTACGGCGCGGCCGACACCATCCGCTCGCTGACCACTGCGGTGGACGTGTCGCGCGAGCGCTGCTTGGCGTGGAGCATGTACGAGCGCAAGCACGACGTGGCACAGCGCAACACCTTTCGCCTGCTTGCCGCCCTGCCCGCCGCGCTGGACAGCGCCAGCCAGCTGCGCCTGCACTACCAGCCGCGCGTGGACTTGAACGATCACCGCTGTGTGGCGGTGGAAGCGCTGCTGCGCTGGCAGCACCCGATGATCGGCCCGGTGATGCCATCGGACTTCATACCGATGGCCGAAAAGACCGCGCTGATCAACCGCATCACTGCATGGGTCATCGATAACGGCATCGCCCAGGCCGCGCGCTGGCAGCAGCAGGGCCTGGACTTCAACCTGGCCTTGAATGTGTCGGCGGCCGATCTGGACCGTCCCGGCTTTGCCGGCATGCTGCGACGCGGGCTGGAACGTCACAAGCTCGACCCGCGCCGGCTGGAAATCGAATTCACCGAAAGCGCGATGATCCGCCACCCCGATCATCTGGCCGAACAGCTGGCCGATGTGGCCGCGTTGGGCGTGCACATCGCCATCGACGATTTCGGCACCGGCTACAGCAATTTCAGCTATCTCAAGCAGCTGCCGGCCAGCTCGCTGAAGATCGATCAATCCTTCATCCGCTCGCTGCCGGACAACCGCACCGACCGCACCTTGGTGCCGGCGATGATCCAGCTCGGCCACAGCCTGGGCCAGCGTGTGGTGGCCGAAGGCATCGAGTCGGCCGAGGCGTATGCGCAGTTGCGCGCATGGGGCTGCGACGAAGGCCAGGGTTACTGGATCGCCAAGCCAATGCCGGCCGCCGCACTGGAAACCTGGCTGCAGACACCGTGGCACGCGCAATTCAACGCGCCGGCAACGTTGCTTGCAGCAAGCCTGGCTGCGGCGCGGGTGTAAGCACGCGCACCCGATGCCTGCGCCATCGCGCGCTGCCGCTCCGCAGCCGCTCGCCATGCCAGCAATGTAACTGTCACTGGTTGCTACGCCAGCGACGAACGCTGTAACGCAACGCGGCGCGACACCGAAGTGTCGCGCCGTGTTGTTTTTCAGCCCTGGAGCAGCCGACAGACGATGCGTCGGCAACTCCAAACAACTTCCTGACTTACCAGAACACCGTGTACAGCACGATCAGGATCGCGATCACGCCGGCTGCGCCGATCTTGAAGCCCAGCGTGGTGCCGTAGGCCACATCGTCGGTACGGATCAGGTCACGTGCCTGGGTGGGTGCGGTCATCAGCGACACCACCACCGCCAGCACCAGTGCGGCCAGGAACACCACGCCGATGCGGTCCATGAACGGCAGTTCCGGCCAGGCGAATTTCAGCGCGAACGACAGCACCACCGAGCCGATCGCTGCGGTCAACGCGCCTGCTTCGTTGGCGCGCTTCCAGAACAGGCCGAGCATGAAGATCACCACCACGCCCGGCGTAAAGAAGCCGGTGAATTCCTGGATGAACTGAAAGCCCTGATCGAAGTTGCCCAGCAACGGACGCGCGGTGAGGATGCCGATCAGCACCGACACTGCGGCCACGATCCGGCCCACGCGCACCAGCTGCTTCTGCTCGGTCTGCGGGCGGAACTTGGCGTAGAAATCCAGGGTAAAGATGGTCGCCACCGAATTAATCTTCGATGCCAGCGACGCCACGATCGCCGCGACCAACGCCGCAAACACCAGACCCAGGATGCCGGTCGGCAGCAACTGCATCATGGTCGGATAGGCCTGATCGGGCTTGGCCAGATCCGGCGCCAGCACCACCGCGGCAATGCCCGGCACCACGATCACCAGCGGCATTAGCAGCTTCAAAAACGCCGCAAACACCATGCCCTTCTGCGCTTCGCCGATGTTCTTGGCGGCCAGCGCGCGCTGGATGATGTACTGGTTGAAGCCCCAGTAGCTGATGTTCATCACCCACAGCCCGCCGAGCAGCACGCTCAGGCCCGGCAGATCCTTGTAGAACGGGTTGTCCTTGGTCAGGATCATGTGGAAGTGCTCGGGGTGCGCGGCCCACAACTGCTTGAAGCCAGCCAGCACGCCGGCGCCATCGCCGATCCGCGCCAGCGTCAGCCCGGCCACCAGCAGCCCGCCCAGCACCAGCAGGGTGACCTGCACGATATCGGTCAGGGCAACCGCCTTCAGCCCGCCATACAGCTGATAGACCAGCGCAAACACGCCGATCAGCGTCAGCGCCAGGGTCTGGTCCATGCCGGTGACCTGGCTGACGGCGATCGACCCCAGCCACAGGATCGAGGTGAGATTGACGAACACGTACAGCAGCAGCCAGAACACCGCCATCAGCGTGCGTATCCACTTGCCGTAACGCTGCTCCAGGAACTGCGGCATGGTGTAGATGCCGTTGCGCAGGAAGATCGGCAGGAAGAACTTGCCGACGATCAGCAGCGTCAACGCCGCCATCCATTCGTAGGACGCAATCGCCAAGCCGATCGCATAGCCGGAGCCGGCCATGCCGATGATCTGTTCGGCAGAAATATTCGCGGCAATCAGCGAAGCGCCGATCGCCCACCACGGCAACGACTTGCTGGCCAGGAAGTAATCCTCGGCGCTCTTGCTGTGGCCTGCCTTCTCGCGCGACACCCACTGCGCGAGCACGAAGATGCCGGTCAGGTAGACCAGCACAATCACGATATCCAACGTCGCCAAACCCACTGCACTCTCCTGTCTGGCTCTGGGGTATGCGCCGACGATCAGGCAGGGCTGCAGAATGCCGCCGCCGCGCACCAGGTGCGCAATGGCAGCGCGGCGAACCGCGTCTGCAGGCCATCCCGGCCGATCGACAACACCGCCCCCGCGGCGGCTGATGGCACCACCGCGATCGGTGGCCGCTTTGAGACGTCGCCGGAAGCGGCGACGCACCTGTTTCGCTTGACCTGCACCGTGCCCGGAAGCGTGCCTCCGGGCATGGGGATTACTTGACCGCGCAGTCCACCGCGACGTCGGCTTCGTTGAGCGCGCCCAGCGCGATCTTCGACACCGCCAGATCCAGTGCCGCACCGCTTTCGATGCTGGCGACCTGGGTCAGTTTGGTGACGTCGGCACCTGCCTTGGCAAAGCACTTGAGCGGGATTCCGACCACTTTCCACTGGCCTTGCGGCAGTGCGGCCAGGGTCTTCTGCGCATCGACGCGACCGCCGCACTTGTCGCCGCAGCCCACGCCCAGCCACACCGGCGCGGTCACTGCGCTGTCGCGGCGCACGGTCAGCTGCAGCTGCACATCGCCGTTGCTCTCACGCGAGACATTCACCGGCTTGCCGGACACCAGCAGCACGCTGGCGGTCTTGGCACCGGACCACACCAAACGCCGCGCGTCTTCCTGCGCCTTGTGGTCGACCGCGCTCATCTTCAGGCTGCCGTCGGACAGGCCCACCGGCAGCGTGGTCGCCGGCATGTTGGCCTGGCCCGCGTTGGACAGCTGCATCGCAATGCCGAGCGCCGGCTTGCCGCGGACGAAGTACACCCCGCCCACCGACTGCTCGCCGGACACGCCGGAGTCTTCCGGCAGTGCGGCCAGGTCGCCCTTGTCGGCATAGGTCAGGCCGAAACCGAACTTGAACTGCGGGTCGTAATCCTTCTGGCCCACGTTGTTGGCGAACTGCACTGCGGTCTTGGGCCAGGAGAAGCTCAGCTTGCCCTTGAAATCGTTCTGCACCGTGCCATCGGCCTTGCGCAGCAGCACGTCAGCCAGGCCCTCGCCTTCCGAACCCGGCAGCCACGCAGCGACGAATGCATCGGCCACGTTGATGTACTGGTTCATCCACAGCGGACGGCCGCTCAGGAACACCGCCACCACCGGAATGCCTTCGGCCTTGAACTTCTTCAGCAAGGCCAGCTCGCTGTCGTCGCCCGGCTTGTACAGCAACGTGGCGATGTCGCCCTGGAATTCGGCGTACGGGTTTTCGCCGAACACCACCACCGCCACATCCGGCTTGGTCTTGTAGGCGCCATCCACGGCCAGCTCGGCGGTGCCGCCGGCGGCCTTGATCTGCTTGTCCAGACCTTCCCAGATGGTGTTGCCGTTGGGGTAGTCGCTGCGCTTGGTGCCGGTGCCCTGCCAGTTCAGCGTCCAACCACCGGACTGCTTGCCCATGTCGTTGGCGCCATCGCCGACCACCAGCACACGCTTCTTCGGATCCAGCGGCAG
The DNA here is from genome assembly GCF_979258225.1 of Xanthomonas sp. AC360. Lineage (NCBI taxonomy): Bacteria > Pseudomonadati > Pseudomonadota > Gammaproteobacteria > Lysobacterales > Lysobacteraceae > Xanthomonas > Xanthomonas sp. AC360. The sequence goes on along the minus strand of NZ_OZ409846.1, from coordinate 3,601,995 downwards.
GATGCCGGCCTGGTTCTTCAGCAGCACCAGCGACTCGCGCACCGCCTGACGGGCGATGGCGCGATGTTCCGGCGCGCCCAGCAATTCGTACTTGCCGCCGAGCGGGCGCTTGGACGGCTTGCCGGCTTCGAATAGGCCCAGGCGCAGCTTGACGCGCAGGATGCGACGCACCGCATCGTCCAGGCGCTCGGCCGAAATCTGGCCGGACTTCACTGCCGCCAGTTCGGTGTCGTAGATGCCCTTCCAGCTGTCGGCAGCCATCGCCATGTCGACACCGGCAATGAACGAGGCCGGGCAGTTGTCGTTGGTGCAGCCCTTGACCTGGCCCTGGCCGTTCCAGTCGCCAACCACGAAGCCACCGAAGTTCATGCGGCCCTTCAGCACGTCGGTCAGCATGACCTTGTTGCCGTGCATCTTTTCGCCGTTGAAGCTGTTGAACGAGGCCATCACTGTCTGCGCGCCGGCCGCAATCGCCGGCGGATAACCGGCGGCGTGGATGTCGCGCATGGTGGCTTCGGACACCTTGGTGTCGCCCTGATCCTTGCCGTCGGTGGTGCCGCCGTCGCCGACGAAGTGCTTCACCGACGAAATCACGTGGCTGCCGTCCAGAAACTGCGGGGTGCCCGGAATGCCCTGCACGCCTTCGACCATCTTGCCGGCGAAGCTGGCCACCACATCCGGTGACTCGGAATAGCCTTCGTAACTGCGGCCCCAGCGGTCGTCCTGCGGTACCGCGACGGTGGGCGCGAAGGTCCACTCCATGCCGGTGACGCGGGTTTCGGCGGCGGTCACTTCGCCAATCTTCTTGATCAGCTCCGGGTTGCGCGTGGCCCCTAAGCCGATGTTGTGCGGGAACAGCGTGGCGCCGACGATGTTGCTCTGGCCGTGCACCGCATCGATCCCGAAGATGATCGGAATCGCGTTGCCGCCCTTGGAGGTGTCCATCGACGCCTCATAAAAGGCGTCGGCCAGCTTCAGCCACTCGGCCGGGCTGGCATTGTACTTACCGCCGGGATCGGAGTTGCCGCCGGCCAGCACCGAGCCGAGGCGGTACTTGCGCACATCGTCCGGGGTCAGGCTGGCGATGTCGCCCTGGATGGTCTGGGCGACCTTCTCTTCCACGCTCATCTTGGCCATCACGTCGGTGACGCGCTGCTCCAGCGCCGCATCCTGAGCAAACGGCCACTTCGGCGACGGCCACTGGTCCGGATGGATGGTGGTAGACGCTTCGGCAGGCGCTGCGGCCGGCGCGGTCTTGCTGGCCTCGGCGGTGGCGTCCTTGCCTTGGCAGGCAGCCAGCATCAGCACCGCCGCAGCGGTAGCCAGAGAGAGGGCGCGGCGCGCGACGGGCGCGGTGGTACGGCGAAGCAGCATGTCCAAGATCCGGGTCTCCAGGGTGGTTCTCCCACGGCGATGCGTTGCGCCGCAGGCCATTAGGCGGCGTACGCTTGCGTGATTCCCCTACCCTGTCAACCACGCTCGCCCGTATGCCGAATGACGGCCAACTTATTGGCCGGGGCTATAGCCTTGGAATACCGACAGCACCTGTCAAACCACGGAAAATCGCCAAATCCGGCGCGCCGCTTGGCCTTGGCCCATCTCGTACTTTGCTGCATCGCACCACCGGGCGCGGGCCGCACTGCGCAGGCGCCGCACCTCGCAGCGGACTGGCCGCACCCGCTTTGCGCGCGGCATCCGAACCGACGCCAACGGGTGAGCTCGCCGTCAAACAACTGTCATATCCCGGGCCTAGCGTGACCCGCTTGCCGATGCGCCACCGGCCATCGTTGATCGTTGTCTTTGCCTGGAGTTCCGATGTCTGCCTCCCCTGACCCCTCCCGTCGCCGCCTCATGCAACTGCTGGCGGCCGTTCCCCTGTTGCCGCTCGGCAGCGCCAGCGCCGCCGCGCTCCAGCAACTTGGCGGTGCCGCCATGGCCGCGCGTGGGTTGCGGCCATCGGAAAACCCCACCCGTCTGGTCTCGGCCACCTTCCATGGCATGCCTGCGCCCAGCCTGGCCAACCCGGCCGCGATGGCCACCACCACGGTGGGTTCGGCGCTGACCGTGGCCCGCAGCGACGGCAGCACCCAGCGCTACGCATTGGCCTACCACCCGTTCTTCGTCACCGGCGATCAAGTGCCCGACGGCAAGGGCGGCACCGTGCTGGCCGGCGGCTATTACGACATCCAGCATCGCCCCATCATCGACCGTTCCAAACCCGGCGCCGAGCGCCCGTTCTTTTCCGACTGCCCGGACGGCTCGTCGCTGCTGACCCTGCCCAATGCCAAGGTGACCGGAGTCAAGGGCAATCACGTGTTTGCGGTGGTGCAGTTCGAATACACCACCCGCGACCAGGCCGGCAACGACACCAATCGCCATCTACCCGCGCCGATCGCGGTGCTGACGCTGGACCAGGACCCAGCCACCGGCAAGCTGTCGCTGGTGAAGTACCACAACGTCGACACCGCCCCGGTGCACGGGCTATGGACCACCTGCGGCGCCAGCCTGTCGCCGTGGAATACCCACCTGTCCAGCGAAGAGTACGAACCCGACGCCACCGCGCTGGCCAGCAATACCCAGTTCCGCAGCTACAGCACGCATCTCTACGGCGACCCGACCAAGGCCAACCCGTATCACTACGGCCACCTGCCGGAGATCACCGTGCACCCGGATGGCACCGGGAGCGTGCGCAAGCACTACTGCCTGGGCCGCATCTCGCACGAACTGGTGCAGGTAATGCCAGACCAACGCACCGTGCTGATGGGCGACGACGCCACCAATGGCGGGCTTTTCATGTTCATCGCCGACCGCAAGGCCGACCTGTCGGCTGGCACCTTGTATGTCGGCAAGTGGCACCAGACCTCGGGCATCGGCCCGGGTGCGGCCACGCTGAGCTGGATCAAGTTGGGCCACGCCACCAGCGCCGAGATCCAGGCGATGGCCGACCGCCTTACCGCCGACGACATTCTCGACGTGCATCTGAGCGACCCGGGCGATGCCAGCTTCACCAAGATCCCGTTCAACGGCACCTTCAACTGGATCCGCATCAAGCCCGGCATGGAAAAGGCCGCCACGTATCTGGAAACCCACCGCTACGCGGCATTGGCCGGCGGCAGTCTGGGCTTTACCAAGCTCGAAGGCACCACCGTCAATGCAAAGGACAAGGTCGCCTACATGGCGATGTCCTACATCGTCACCAGCATGCTCAACGGCTCGGGCGACGTGAAAGTGCAAGGCCCGGAATCCGGCGCGGTGTACGCATTGAATCTACGCGGCGGCCAGCGCGACAGCCACGGTGCGACAATCCACAGCGACTGGGTACCGATCGACATGGCCGCCCCGGCCGCGCTCACCGGCCATGACCTGGCCAGCGCCGACGCGCTGGGCAATCTCGCCGACTCGGAACGCCTGGCCAACCCGGACAATCTCAAGTTCTCCGAAGCGCTGCGCACCTTGTTCATCGGCGAAGACAGCAGCCTGCACGTCAACAACTTCCTGTGGGCCTACAACGTGGACAGCGGCGCACTGACACGCGTGCTGTCGGTGCCGGCAGGCGCCGAATCCACCGGGCTGCATGCGGTCGACCAGATCCACGGTTGGACCTACGTGATGAGCAACTTCCAGCACCCCGGCGATTGGGAAACCCCGCTGCACGACACCGTGAAGGCCACCCTGGACCCGCTGGTGCGCGCCAATTACAAGAACCGCTTTGGCGCTGCGGTGGGGTATCTCACCGGCGACCCGGTGGCGGTGCAATTGAGCAAGGCGTAAGCGCAGGTTGTCGTCGCTCGCAGTGCTGGCAAAGCGCTGCGAGCGGCACCGTCTTTCTGTCGTTTCAACTGGGCGATGGGCGACGGACGCTTGCACGAAGGGGCGCTGGTGTACGGCTATCTCATGCGGACAACGCAATGCGTTGAATCCAATCCATCTGCATTTTTGCAATTCGGCAACGCGTTTGTTCTGCAACACCGATGCCTGTCGAGGCTCGGAGATCGGCGCCCGTCTGTGCAATCGCGGTCTGCCTGCGGCACAGATGTTGAGCGACTGACACAACGTAGCGAGCACTCGCCTAGTAATGAATGCAGTGGTGTTGCACGCTGCAGATCATTCGCTCTGTTTTTTGATCCATCCGACTGTCTCATTCCATCCAGACACAAGATGAAAAAGCAGCCACGGATCTAAGTGGTAGAGGCGTCTAGATACAGTCAAAAGCTGAGTGAGTCGAGGGCACGGTGCCCTCACCAGAAAGTTAGTCGGTTGCTTTTTTGAAAGCTTATTGGTGGCTCGGCTTGCGTTGGAAAGCTAACAGAAACCACGGTGATCCAAACAACATACATCGCGCATTGCTTGCACCATGCGGACCGACATTCCCGACTGGTCCTTGCCCGCCCACCGTCGCGGGACCTTACGCGGCATGGATGCCGCGTAAGAGCCTCCAGGGACGGATTCACGGCGTGTCCCGCGAGGGTGGGCGGGCAAGGGCCCTGCAGCCACGCTGTAAATCATTCGCTCTGCATGTGATCTATCCGAAATATCTAATTCCATCCAGACACAAGATGCAAAAGCGGCAAAGGATTTGAGTCGTAGAGGCGTTTGGATACAGTCAGAAGCTGAGTGAGTCGGGCGCGCGGCGCCATCACCACTCGCAGGACCGGATGCACGCTTCAAGACACGCGGCGCGTTTCCAGTGCTGCCATCACGATGGGCTTGGCCCATTCCGGTACCTGTGCCAGCTCTGCGGGCGTCTGCGGGTAATGCAGACCGGCCCGATCCAGTTCCAGTACCAGCAGCGGCTCGGCCTGCCCCAATGCATCGGCAGCGGCGCTGTTGTCGTAGACATGCAGCACCGACAGATGCGGCAGCAAGGCGATCAGATTGGCGCGCGATGCATCGAAGCGCTCGCGGATCTTGTGCTCGGCAATCGCATGGCCGCCGCCGGCAACCCGTGCTGCAACGCGTTCGATATGCAACTCCACCGTCGACAAGCCACAGAACCAGACTGCCACCGTGTGCCGTTCACAGGCCTCGCGCAGCAAGCGCGGGATGGTGGTCGCGCCCAATGTTGTTTCGAAGGCGTAATCGCTGCCGTCCGCCATTGCCTGGCGCAACCGTCGCACACCTTCCTGCCAAGCCTGGGCATTGGCCTCTTCCAACGTCCAGCCCTGCTCCACCAGTTGCCGGGTGAAGGCATCCGAGTTGAACCAGGTGGCACCGTCTTCCTGCAGCAAGGTGCCCAGCAGCGAACTCTTGCCGGCGCCGTTGACGCCGGCCAGCACCAGAATATGTCCCATCGATCAGAGCGACGGACCCAAGGGAATCTTGCGGCCACGGCGTGCGGGCTTGGCGATCACCTGTCCCAGCACCGCGCCATCGGTAACCGCGGCAAGATGCGCGTCGAATCTGACCTGCAAGGCCTGCAGCGACTGCGCGCGCGTGGCCGCATCGGCAAGCGCGCTGGCCTGCCGCACCAGATGCCGGTATTCCTCCGCATCCACCACCACCGCTTCGGGGTGATTGTGATTGGTGATGACCACCGCGCCGTGGGTGCGCACCTTGCGCATCAGGCTGGGCCAGCCCTTGATCTTGATGTCGGCCGCTGGCGCTTTTTCGAGCTCGGGCAAGTCCTGATGACGGGACATGGGGCGGTCCTGCGAAGTGAGTGACCCAGGCTACGCCAAAATACCCATTTTTGGAAATTTGTCCATTTTGGACTATTCCACACCCAACCCTACACGAGAGCGGCTAAAAACCGTGGTGGGCAGTCATCAGGTGGGTGCAAACGGCGCACTCAGAACTTAAGACAGACGAGCACCCAGCACCGGCCGCGCCCACCTGGCGGCGAGCGCCGTCGTTTTGTTAGCCGCCCAAACTGAAACGGGGCCCGCAGGCCCCGTCGCTTGACGCTACAGCTGTGCGGCGGCTCAGCCGCGCAACTTGCTCAGCAGCTCGCGTGTCACCGGGTCGGCGACGTCGGCCGACTCGCCCTTCAGTGCCGGCAGCAACTGGCTGGCCAGCTGCTTGCCCAGCTCCACACCGAACTGGTCGAACGCGTTGATGCCCCACATCACCGATTGCACGTAGACGCTGTGCTCGTACATCGAGATCAATGCGCCCAGCGCCTGCGGAGTGAGCGCATCGAGCAGGATCACCGTGCTCGGACGGCCTCCCGGGTAGCTACGGTGCGGGTCGCTGCTGTCCTGACCATTGGCCAACGCCTCGGTCTGCGCCAATACATTGGCCATCAGGGCCACGTGGTTCTCGGCATACGGGTCGTCGTTGTGCACAGTGCCGATGAAATCGGCCGGCACCACGCTGGTGCCCTGATGCAGCGCCTGGAAAAAGCTGTGCTGCACATCGGTGCCCGCGCCGCCCCACCACACCGCCACGGTGTCGCTGTCGACCGCCGAGCCATCGAGCTTGACCCGCTTGCCCAGGCTCTCCATCACCAGCTGTTGCAGATACGCCGGCAGCAGGGCCAGGCGCTGGTCGTAGGTCATCACCGCATGCGTGGCGCTGCCGAGCAGATTGCGGTTCCACACTGCAGTCAGGCCGTGCAGCACCGCGACGTTTTCTTCCAGCGGCGTGTTGAGCGCATGCGCATCGAACTGCGCGGCGCCTTCGAGCAGCTGTTCGAAACGTTCGAAGCCGATCGCCAGCGCAATCGGGAAACCGACCGCCGACCACAACGAATAGCGCCCGCCGACCCAATCCCACATCGGCAGCACGCGGCTCGGTGCGATGTCGAATGCCTTGGCCGCGCGCTCGGGGTTGGCGCTCACTGCAAACAGGCGCTCGCTGCCGCCCAACCAGGCATGCAGGATGCCGCCGTTGAGCAGGGTTTCCTGGGTGCCGAAGGTCTTGGAAATCAGGATGCCGGCGGTGCGTGCCGGGTCCAGCGTGGCCAGCGTGCGCTGCATGGCGGCGCCATCGACGTTGGACACGAAATGCACGCGGAAGCGCGCACCGGTCACCGGACGCAATGCATCGGCCACCAGACGCGGGCCCAGGTCCGACCCACCGATGCCGACACTGACGATATCGGTGACGTCGGTGGCTTCGAGTTGCTCGATCAACGCACCCATGCGCTGGCGCACTTCTGCAGCGGTGGCATAAGCCTCAGAGGCCACCGGCGCGTCGGTCAGATCGCCACGCAACGCGGTATGCAATGCAGCGCGCTGTTCGGTGACATTGACCTGCTCGCCACGGAACAGGCGCTGGAATGCACCGGCCAGATCGCGCTCGCGCGCGATGGCGAACAGAGCGTCGAGGGCGGCGCGGTCGTACTTCTGGCGCGCGAAATTGAAATACAACGGACCGACTTGCCTGGCGTACTGCGTCGGCCGTTCCGGCTCGGCGGCAAGCAATGCGGGGATGGCAGCGCCGCGCAGGCGCTGGGCGTGGGCGTGAAGCGCGTCGAATCCGTTGGTGTGTGTCATGCGGCCTGCGTGGGGATGCTGTGGTTGGTGTGGGAGATTGCGTTGTGCGCGTCCACATATACCAGATTGGGCTTGAAGGTCTTGGCTTCGTCTTCGCTCATGCTGGCGAACGCAGCCACGATGATCAGATCGCCCACTTGCACGTGACGCGCAGCGCCGCCGTTGAGCGACAGGATGCCGCTACCTTCTTCGGCACGGATGGCGTAGGTGCTGAAGCGCGCACCGTTGGTGACGTCCCAGATGTGGACCTGTTCGAATTCGCGGATGCCGGTCGCTTCCAGCAGCAGGCCGTCGATGGCGATCGAGCCTTCGTAATTGAGCTCGGAGTGAGTGACGGTGGCGCGGTGGATCTTGGCTTTGAGCAGGGACAGGTGCATGGACGCAGGCAACAACGAAAGGAAAGATGGCATTTTAGCGGAAAGCGCCCGCGCCCACCCGGGTGCCGCGCGGCCGCTGGTGAGGGCTTCAGGCGGCGGTGAGGCAAGACTTTTGGCCCTGACCTTTGGCCCTGGATCGCGCGCGTGCCGCCAGCGCTCAGCGCGGCAGCAAGCGGCGATCCGGGCAGCCTCAGAATTCCAGGTTGTCGATCAGCCGCGTCGCGCCCAGACGCGCGGCGACCAAGGCCACACGCGCACCGGCATTGCTGTCGTCCGGCTCGTTCAGATCGGGTAGGCGTACCACCGCGTAATCGACCCGGAAACCGGCCTGTTCCAGCGCCTGCGCGGCGCTTTCTTCAACCTGCGCGCGTGGCGTGCCGGCGGTGTACCTGTCGCGCATCTGCAGCAGCACCTTGCGGATCTGTGCCGACACGGGCCGATCCTCGGCCGACAGATACTGGTTACGCGAGCTCATCGCCAGGCCGTCGGCTTCACGCACGATGCTGCCGCCCAGGATCTCGATCGGAAATGCAAGGTCGGCCGCCATCTGCCGGATCACCGCCAGCTGTTGGTAGTCCTTCTTGCCGAATGCGGCTACATCCGGCTGCACCTGGTTGAACAGACGCGCCACCACCGTGCAGACGCCATCGAAATGCCCCGGCCGGCACACGCCTTCCAGCACATCGCTGACGCCCGGTGCGTGGACCGGTGTGGCCAACGCGGTGCCGAGCGGATACATGGTGTCCACGTCCGGCAGCCACAGCGCATCGCAACCGGCGTCTTCCAACCCACGCAGGTCGGCCTCGGGCGTGCGCGGGTAACGGGCGAAGTCTTCATTGGGCCCGAACTGGGTCGGGTTGACGAACACGCTCGACACCACGCGGTCGGCATACTGGCGCGCCAGCATCACCAACGAATAATGCCCGGCGTGCAGGTTGCCCATGGTCGGTACCAGCGCCACGCGCAGGCCCTCGCGCTTCCAGCCGGTGACCAGGGCGCGCAAGGTGGAAAGATCGGTAATGGTCTGGATCATGCGGCGTACGCGTGCTCTGCATCGGGGAAGCTGCCATCGCGCACGGCCTGCGCATAGGCACGCACCGCGCCGGCCACCGAGCCGCCTTCGGCCAGGAAATCCTTGACGAACTTCGGCCGGCGATGGCCGCTGTCCAGGCCCAGCATGTCGTGCATCACCAGCACCTGGCCATCGCAGCCAGGGCCGGCACCGATGCCGATGGTGGGCACGCTGAGGTCGGCGCTGATCTGCGCGGCGATCGGCGTGGGCACGCATTCCAGCACCACCAGGCTGGCTCCTGCGTCGACCACCGCCTGCGCATCGCGGCGCAACTGCTCGCCGGCTTCGCCGCGGCCCTGCACCTTGTAGCCACCAAACCGCAGCACCGATTGCGGGGTGAGCCCCAGGTGCGAACACACCGGAATCTCGCGCTCCACCAGGTAACGGATGACGTCGAGCTTGTGCCCGGCGCCTTCGATCTTGACCATCTCCGCACCGGCTTGCAGCAGCTGGGTGGCGGCATCGAGCGCACGCTCGGGCGTGGCATCGGCCTGGAACGACAGATCGGCCACCAGCAAGGCCCGCTCCAGCACGCGTGCCACCGCGGCGGTGTGGTAGACCATGTCGGCGGTGGTGACCGGCAAGGTGGAATCGTGCCCCTGCACCACCATGCCGAGCGAGTCGCCGACCAGGATCAGGTCCACGCCATTGGCGTCGAAGCTGCGCGCAAACCCGGCGTCGTAGGCGGTCAACATCACCAGTTTTCGACCCTCGCGCTTGGCCTGCGCCAAGGCGGGCACGGTCCAGGGCTTGCTGTCGGCGTGGCTGCTCATGAAGTCATTACGTGGGGTGATAAGCCGGCCATTATCTACCCAATCGGCTCCAGCCCGCAGACATCGATCGCCTGCAATGCGTGCCGCACTGTTCCATGACCTGGAATGATGGCCTCCGGTGCCAGCTCGGACAACGGCAGCAGTGCGAAGCCGCGTGCGTGCAGATGCGGGTGCGGCACCTGCAGCTGCGGCAGATCGATCACTTGATCAGCGTAGAGCAGCAGGTCCAGATCCAGCGTGCGCGGGCCCCAGCGCTCGCCGGCGCGGCGCTCACGGCCGAACGACTGCTCGATGCCGAGCAAGCCCTCCAGCAGCGGCAGCGGCGCCAGCTCGGTGCGCAGCTGCGCCACGGCATTGATGAAATCGGGCTGGTCTTCGTGGCCCCAGGCCGGCGTGCGGTACAGGCGCGAAGCCGCAATCAGCGTGGACTGCGGCAGCGCGCCGAGCGCAGCGATGGCTGCACGCACGCTGGCCTCGGCCGGGCCCAGGTTGGCACCCAGGCCGACAAAGGCGACATGCATGCCTTACTCGCCTGCCGACGCGCCGGTGCGACGACGACGGCGGCGACGTTTGCGCGGTGCACCTTCGTCGCCGTCGTGATCGGCCTGCGCCGATTCGATCGCATCGACCAGCTCCTGGCCGGACGACTTTTGCGCCTCGCGCCAGAACTCCACATCGGCCGCATGATCGGCCGACGCGAACTGACGCAACACCAGAAAATCGAACGCCGCGCGGAAGCGCGGATGCGACAAGGTACGGAACACGCGCTTGCGTTGACGCGACGAGAAGCGCGTCTGCAGCAGCCAGATTTCCTGCATCGGCAGCGAGAAGCGGCGCGGCAACGCCACCCGCTCAAGCTGGTGCAAGGTGACCCGGTCGGCGGCGCGCCGCTGCGCATCTTCCGGCTGCACGCCCTGCGCCTGCAGCCCCATCAAGGTGCGGCAGAACGCCGGCCACAGCAGCAACGCGAACAGGAAGGCCGGCGACACCGGCTCGTCGTTGGCCACGCGCGCATCGGTATTGCGCAAACCTTCCAGCACCATCGCGCGCAACGCGCCGCTACGGTTGGATTTGAGCGCCGCTGCACTCTCGGGGAACAACGCGCCGAGCAGGCCGTAACGCTCCAGGCCTTCGAAACTGGCCACGCCGTGCCCGGACAGGAACAGCTTGAGAATTTCTTCGAACAGGCGTGCCGGCGCGGCTTCGGACAACAGCCCGGCCAGACGCGGGATCGGTTCGGCACTGCCGGCTTCGATTTCGAAGTTCAACTTGGCCGCCAGGCGCACTGCACGCAGCATGCGCACCGGATCTTCCTGGTAACGCAGCTCCGGGTCGCCGATCAACTTCATCAGGCGTGCCTGCACGTCTTCGAAGCCGCCGCAGTAATCGCGCACCGAAAAATCTTCGATCGCGTAATACAAGGCGTTGCAGGTGAAGTCGCGGCGGATCGCGTCGTCTTCGATGCTGCCGTAGACGTTGTCGCGCACCAGGCGGCCGTTATCCAGCTCGCGGTCGCCGCTGCCATCGTCGATGTTGGCGCGGAACGTGGCCACTTCGATGATCTCGCGGCCGAACACCACGTGCGCCAGACGAAAGCGACGGCCGATCAACCGGCAATTGCGGAACAGCGCCTTGACTTCTTCCGGCGTGGCGCTGGTCGCAACGTCGAAATCCTTGGGGTGGCCACCGACCAGCAGGTCGCGGACTGCGCCACCGACCAGGTAGGCGCCAAAGCCGGACTCGCGCAGGCGATACAGCACGCGCAGCGCGTTGGGGCTGATGTCCTTACGCGAAATGGTGTGCTGATCGCGTGGGATGACGCGCAGCGTGAACGGGGATGTAACTGAGGGTTCGATGATGGCGCTTCCGTCTTGTGTTGCAGGATTGCCCAACGGCTATTACCTCACTATACTAGCGCGCTGCACAAGACGCGACAAAAACGCTCCCTTCGTCTAATGGTTAGGACGTGGCCCTCTCAAGGCTAAAACAGGGGTTCGAGTCCCCTAGGGAGCACCACGTTCGTCCTGCTGCAGACCACGCCAAAGCCCCGCATTGCGGGGTTTTTGCATTGTGGCGCAGGTAGTTTTAATGGGTGGTGCCGCTGCAGCGGCGGGCAGCGAGACCGCACAGGCCGTGACGTTCGGCAGTCCTCCCGTCACCAGCACTCTCCGGTCAATCGAGTCATCTGGCCGAGTCCGGTTGAGCGCCACACCATTGGCCGACCTGGAAGCAATCGAGATCGCACCCCGCCGAGCGATCTGCTGCACTGCCCCGCGTGCGCGGCGTGATCCGCAGGCTGGTCGATCACAGCAACACGATGAGCGCCAGCAGCACAGACAGATCGATCCCTGGCGCGCAGCGCATGTTGTATCGCTCCTGCCCCATCGCGATAGCCGACATGCCGTACTTGCGCGCCATCCGCGCGACACGCCTTGGATATTTGCAGTGCATGGCCTCTCCTCAACTGGCAAACGGGGATGTGCGATCTTCATCGCTGCCGGTTTCGGCAACGGCGTCATGGGCATGCAAACTTTCCAGGTGGCGCACTGCCACGTCGAAGGACGTGTAGCGCTCGGCCAACGCCATGCGCAAACGCCGCGCGGCATCTTCCACGTACATCAGGTTGGCGCCGTTCAAACGTGCGAATGCCTGCTCGTCGATCCGCCGCACCGCCGCCTGCACCGGCGTCGCCAATGCCTGTTCGCAGACGCCGATCAATGCGCGGATATCCAGCCGCTGCAGGCAGGCCAACAGATCCACGCGCACCTGCGCCAGGCTACGCTGACTGTGCGGTGTGGCGTACGAACCGTGCACCTGCAGCCACTGCGCAATGTCGTCCAACGGCACCGCAGCGCGGCCGGCATGCTGCTGCACAAATGCCTCGCTCAACAACTGCCGCGACAATGCCGCCGAGCACGGGCAGGTCGAGGCATAGAGCACGTCGATCTGCAGTTGGACCTGGCTGCGCCCTGCCCTGCACTGCGCATCGATGCGCACCGGGTATGCGCGCCAGCCGGCCAGGCCTTCGCTGAGCAAAGCCGGCGTGCGCAGCATCACCTCGAACGACAGCGTCACCCGCGCCGCCCGGCTGCCGCAGTCGGCATGGCTGTCGATCAAGGCCTGCAGCAACTGCGACAACATCGCTGGCGAGACCGGCTGTTCCAGATGCCGGTCCAAGAGGCGATACAGCCGCGACATATGGATGCCCTTGATCTCGGGGCGCGGCAGATCGACCTGCACGCTGGCGCGAGCCGAGACGGTACCGCTGGGCTCGGCCTCATCCAGGCGTACGGGGATGGCAATATCGTGCATGCCCACCCAGCGCAGCGGTGCGCTCAACGCGGGCGGTTCGGTAACGGCAACATCGGGAAGCGTGGCGGACATCGGGAACTCGTTGATGATGAAGATGACAGCCGCGTATCAGGCGCGGCCAGGAAATGCCTGGAAGTAGTCGTCGATGCCCGCATGCAGGGTCTGCGCGAGCTCGTCCTGATGCGCATCGCCGCATAAGCGATAGCAATCGTCGCGGTTGCTCATGAAGCCGGTTTCCACCAGCAGCGAGGGAATGTCGGGCGACTTCAGCACCGCAAAACCGGCCTGCCCCACCTGAGGCTGATGCAGCCGGGTCACGTGCTGCAGGCGGCCCAGCATCAAGTTACCGAACGCAACGCTGCTGGCGATGGTTCCGCTCAGCGACAGATCGGCCAGCACCTGCGACAGCACCGGATTGCTCGGCACGCGTAGCCGGCGTGCGTTGTCGCCCATGTCGTCTGCGGCGTTCTCGCTGTCGGCAATCCAACGCGCCAACGCCGAGCTGGCACCATTTTCGGACAAGGCAAACACCGACGCGCCGCTGGCCTGCGTGTTGGGCGCGGCGTCGGCATGGATGGACACGAACAGATCGGCGTTGTGGCGATGGGCGATCAACACCCGTTCGTGCAACGGTACGAAACGGTCGTCGCTACGGATCATGGTCGGTCGATAGCGCGTGTCGGCAGCGAGCCGCTGATGCAGACGCCCGGCCACCGCCATAGCGACATACTTCTCATAACGCGCATCGGCACTAACCGCACCGGAGTCTTTGCCGCCATGGCCGGCATCGATGGCGACGATATAGGGATGCAGGCGCGAGCGGGTGGAAGCTATTGGCGATGTCGCCGCTGCTGCCGCATCGTCGCTTGCGGACAACGCCACAGGGCCGGACATGGCGGAAAGCTCCAACACCAGCGTACTGTCCTCCCAGTGCAGGTTGGTTGAACATGGTTGCTGCAGATCCAGCACGACGCGTAGACCATCGAGATGCGGCGCAGTGCGTACGCGGGTCACTGCAGCATCGGCGGGCAATGGATCGATGCGCGGCGCTTGCGACGAAACGCCAGAGAGATCGATGACCAAACGCTCGGGGTCGGACAACCTGAAACTGCGATAGGCGACCTGCGCGCACAACTCCAGCCGCACGCGCACCAACTCGCCGTGCTGCTGCACGCTGCATCCCCGCAAGGCGGGCAGCCTCTGCGCAGACCCCAACGCCGGCGCAAGCATCAATGCGACAGCTCCACCCTGTAATAGGTGCCGACGCTTCATCACGCCCTCCCCTCACAACTCAAGCAATCGACCCGCCACAGCAAACGGCAGCGCAGAGCGCGGTGCGATTCCAGACAGCAGCTACACAGACGAAGGCAGGACACGGTAGGCAAGACTGGGTGGCGGCAACGAAGTGTTATAAAGTAACATTCATTCGGCAAAAGCAAGCCCGTCACTGCCGTCCTGCGCCCCGCGTTCATCTCCTCGTCCAGAAGCCGCCCATGTCCCACCATCTCCCCGAGACCTATAACGCCTGGCGCCACTGCATTGAGGTCGACTGCGCCCAGCCTCTGACAGAGGCGTTCATTGCCCAGCGCCTGTCAGCGCTTCACGACCCTGGCGACCACCACACCCTGCAATTCCTGCGTCGCTGGGGACCGGTGCATCACCAGCAGGTGGTTGGGTGGTTTGAGCGTGCTCTGCAGAATTTGGGACCAACACGTTAAGTCGCTGGGTTATGGCGTTCAAAAACCTCGTCAAGATTCGTATCACTAGCGAACTGGGCAAGACAACAGATCTAACGCTCGGCGACTCTTAATTTCCGATGCGCAGACGAACGCGACCTTTCGCTGAGACCAATGCTCGCAGCTGGCAAGCTGTCAAATAACTGACTCTGCATATCCTCTTGGGCACTGCAGTCGATAAGAGATTGGGAGGAGATAAAGGCAGAGTCAGTCCTGCCTAAATGTCGAAAGTGCGCGAGACAGAGTGACTGTCAGCAATTTTTGTGTGATCGCCCACACCCGTCCGCTCTATGGACGTAACGTAGGCGAGCCTGAATCGCAGGCAGAATCGCCCCTAGCAGGGGAAGGCGACAATCATGAATATGAAAGCGAACGCACTGAAAGCCATATGCGTGCTGGCGGGATTTTTGATTTTAGGCGAAGCGTCGGCACAAGTATGCTGCCCCACTGGTGGCTCGGGAGTGCGAGCGACGGGACTCGGTGACAGCCATCCGATTGCCACTAACCTCGCATTGGATGCTGAGTGGTCAATCTACGAATTCCAACGTGATGGCGTGACCTACCTGCAGATCAACGACACTGCAGGCATAGTGCGGGCAGTGGTGGCGCGTGTCGACAATGCGCTTTGGGTAGTCCCGATGGGCGAGGATGTAGACCGCGTTTCACTACCACCCACCAACTCCATTTGGGCCAACACAGCTTATTCCGCGGCTAACACAGCAATTAGCTACGGGGCTCGCATGGTTTATCGAACTGCAAACTTCACTGTACACGTCGAGTCGCAAGCCAACGGGGAACACTGGAAGGTCTCTCCTTCGAAATAAGGGCAGACGTCTCCGCGACAAGGAAGGTCAGCACTAGCGCATGGCGGCGACGGAACATGCCGCCATGCGACTTTAATCTGGCACGAAACTCCGCCTCCACCTCCGGCGAATCACGCCGCACAGACTCTACCAACGACGTGTCCGCAAACACGCGTATTGCAACACCTTGCCCGCCTCGGCCCCGCCATACACGGGCTTGGATAAAATGTTTATTTGCATGGGGCAGCAACTCGATCGCACTCAGCGTACAACGATAGGCAGCCAACTGAAGACCGAGTGAGAGCTGACGGCAGTCTCCCTGCAACAGGTATTCGAATTCTGTAGATTTGAAGCGCGCCAGTGCTGGCGAACGAAGCGACTTGAACAAACCGTGCGTTTCGATCTCTAGTGGATACAGGTTTGCCACATATTCTTGAAGTAACCGCGATTCAATCACTGCAACTCTTGTAATCTCCATTGCCGCCGCGTGGTGTCCACGCGCGCGCAAGTCTGCAACAATATCTTTACTCATTCGATTTATTTGCACATTGACATCAGAATATTCCACGACCTGACTGCGCAAAGTGCGCTCAGCGGCCAAATAGCTATCTTTCACAGTCTGCTGCGCCTCCGCCCTGATGCGACGGATGGTATCGAAACGTTTCAAAGGAACAGTTAGCCGAGCACCGAAGATAAAAAGGCCAGTGCTGACAAATACATGGAACAACTGAATCAAGAATAGATTTGGGTCGTAATACCCAATTTGATAGACCTTTGGAATACTAATGGAAAGTGCAACAATTGCCAACAATGTACCTAAAGTAGTCCCTACTAGGCCATGACGTCGAGTTAGAAAAATTGCGGGCCCTATCAGGGCGATCATCAACGCGTTCTTTGGAAGCGGGGCATGCACGTAAGTAAGCATGTAAAACAACGCAACAATGACAATCACTGAAGCGCCAAGATCACGTGGCAAGTCACCCCTGATCGGCTGCGACTGCTTAGGCGACCGAAGCATCGTTGGAAGCAAGAACATCAATATACCAAGATAGCTACCAAGCCAGTAGCGAAGTAGGAACTCCCAAAAATTTGTTGTAGGCGGGCCATCCAGCAATGCATTGACCACGATGCTCCACAGTGAATTACAAAAAGCAATGGCAATGCCAAAGGGAATCAACCAGCGAGCTTGTTGAAAAAGCAGGCGTGCGTGATGCCGAGCTAACCATATAAAGTACGCGATCATCGGCGCATGCAAAAACGGGCTGAAATAAGCCCATAACAGGCTGTAGTCCTGACGCTGAGCCAATGGAACACGAAGCCAGAGCATGGCCGCAGCATCGCCAGCTAATAAGAACGGCCACTCACGATATGGCCGAAATAGCAACGTGACGACACGTAAGCCGACAGGCAGATACCACTGATCAATAGAGAAGAACCAAAGCATCACAAACGTCAGTCCGTAGCACACGCTGATCAGCATGCCTCTGAGGACTTCCTTGGCTACCGACATACCACCACTCCTTGGTTCCACGATGCGTCCTAGTCTGGAGGGAACTGCTCAGCGGAGTATAGCGATGGCGCACACATTGCGATAAGGAGGTGTACGTTCTGGCGTGTAGCGCGTGCGTTTAACGACGCACATTGCACTTTGCTGGTGCATTAGCCCCATACATGGATGAACGCTGAGTTCGGTAGCTAGCGATAGCCAATGCATCTGACGGTGCATCGGCTAGGAAAACGCAAGCGCGCAATGCTGATGACGCGAACCAGACCGTGCTGCATGGTTCGGCTTACTGATGCAGCTGATGCAAGCGTGCATAGCGGTTGGCCATAAGGAATCGTCCCAACAAAAAAAGCCGCGCAGTGCGCGGCCTTCTTCGTTTTACATGCCTATATTGGCATAGCAGACACGATCAGCCCTCCATCTGCTCCAACTCCTTGCCCTTGGTCTCGTAGACGTACTTGAGCACGAAGAACACCGAGATGAAGGCGGCAACCGTGTAGATGCCGTAGGCGCCGGCAAGACCGATGCTGCCGAGCAGGATCGGGAAGCTGACGGTGATGGCGAAGTTGGAGGTCCACTGCGCGGCACCGGCAATGGCCAGGCCCGAACCGCGGATCTGGTTGGGGAACATCTCGCCCAACATCACCCACATCACCGGGCCCCACGAGGCGTTGAAGAACACTACGTAGACGTTAGCGGCCACCAGCGCCAGCATGCCCATGGCATCGGACATCGCCAGCTTGCCTGTGGCGTCAAGCGACGCGGTGGCGAACGCATAAGTCACCAAGGCCAGCGACACAGCCATGCCGACCGAGCCGATCCACAGCAGCGGCTTGCGGCCGATCTTGTCGACCAGCATCACCGTGACCAGGCAGGCGCCGATGCTCAGGCCGCCGGAGAGCACGTTGATCAGCAGTGCATCCTGTTCGGAGAAGCCCACCGCCTGCCACAACACCGCGCCGTAATAGAACACCACGTTGATGCCGACCAATTGCTGGAACACCGCCAGGCCGACGCCGATCCAGACGATGGGGCGAACCTTGCCGGTGGCCTTGCTGATCAGGTCGGAGAACTTAGGCTTGTGCTGGTCGGCCGACATGGACGCGGAGATCTCGGTCAGCTTGGTCTGCGCGGCAGCATTGCCATACAGCCGCTTGAGCACCACCAGCGCCTGCTCGCGACGGCCCTTGACCACCAGGTAGCGCGGGCTTTCGGGGATGACCAGCAGCAACAGCAGGAACGCCAGCGACGGAATCGCCTGCATCCAGAACATCCAGCGCCAGGCGGCCTGCCCGGCCCACAACGGTTCGGTGGAGGCACCCGCCGCATTGGCGAGCAGATAGTTGCTCAGGAAGGCGCAAAACAGCCCGCTGATGATGGCGATCTGCTGCATCGTGGCCAGCCGGCCGCGATAGCGCGCGGAGGCAACCTCGGCTATGTAGGCCGGTGAAATAACGCTCGCCGCACCGACGGCAAAGCCGCCCATGACGCGCGCGAAGATGAAAAAGCCGGAGCTGTGCGAGGCACCGGCACCGATGGCCGAGAGCAGGAACAGCGCCGCAGAAATGATCAGGACCGCGCGGCGGCCCCAACGGTCGGCCAGGCGGCCGGCGAAGAAGGCGCCGATGGCGCAACCCAGCAGCATCGAGGCGACCTCGAATCCGGTCTCGGCGGCACTGGAATGGAAGGTCTGCTTCAGACCATCGACAGTGCCGTTGATCACGCCGCTATCGAAACCGAACAAAAAACCGCCGATCGTTGCAACGCAACTGATCAGGACGATGAAACGGGTGTTCTCACCGGCATCGGGGGCGCCGTTTACGGAGACACTGGACATGGGTTCACCTGGAAACATGCAAGGGAGCGGTCACTGGTGTGGCCGCCGTCGGCCGGCGACGCAATGCGCCGCCGGCCACGGGACATCAACGCGTCAGGTACTGATTGATCAGGTTTTCGTAGGCTTCCTGGCGGCCACTGATCTGGGTCGGCACATTGCCGGCGGCATGCTTGGCCACGTCCACCAGCGTGCTGGACCCATTGGCGAACGCCGCACCGGCGCCGCTGTCGAAGCTGGCGTAACGCTCGGCGCGCCAGGTTTCCAGCGGCGAGGAGGTCAGCAGCGCGTTGGCCACTTCCAGACCGCGTGCGAACGCGTCCATGCCGCCGATATGCGCCATGAACAAGTCTTGCGGGTCGGACGACTCGCGCCGCACCTTGGCATCGAAGTTCAAGCCGCCCGGTGCCAGCCCGCCCTGCCGCAGCACTACCAGCATCGCGCCGACGGTGTCGTACAGGTCGGTCGGGAACTGGTCGGTATCCCAGCCGTTCTGCGGGTTGCCGCGGTTGGCATCGATGCTGCCGAGCAACCCGGCATCGGATGCCACCTGCAGGTCATGCTCGAAGCTGTGGCCCGACAACGTTGCGTGGTTGGCTTCGATATTGAGCTTGAAATCCTGGTCCAGGCCATGCTGACGCAGGAAGCCGATCACCGTGGCGCTGTCGAAGTCGTACTGGTGCTTCATCGGCTCCATGGGCTTGGGCTCGATCAGGAAATTGCCCTTGAAGCCGATCGCGCGGCCGTAATCGCGTGCCAGGGTGAGGAAGCGCGCCATGTTGTCCTGCTCGCGCTTCATCTGCGTGTTGTGCAGGCAGGCATAGCCTTCGCGGCCGCCCCAGAACACGTAGTTTTCGCCGCCCAATTCCACGGTGGCATCGATCGCAGCCTTGACCTGCACCGCTGCACGCGCCACCACATTGAAGTCCGGGTTGGTGGATGCGCCATTCATGTAACGCGGGTGCGAGAACAGGTTGGCGGTGCCCCACAGCAACTTGATGCCGGTGTCGGCCTGGCGCTGCTTGGCGATGCCGACCATGTGGGTGAGATTGCTTTCGTATTCGCCGATGTCGTCGGCATCCGGCGACAGGTCGATGTCGTGGAAGCAGTAATACGGCACGCCGAGCTTGGTGAAGAATTCGAACGCGGCGTCGGCCTTGGCTTCGGCGCGACCCAGCGCGGTGTTGCCCGCATCCCACGGATACGCGCGCGTGCCCGGGCCGAACGGATCGGCGCCGTTGCCACAGAAGCTGTGCCAGTAGGCCACGGCAAAGCGC
The DNA here is from genome assembly GCF_979258225.1 of Xanthomonas sp. AC360. Classification (NCBI taxonomy): domain Bacteria; kingdom Pseudomonadati; phylum Pseudomonadota; class Gammaproteobacteria; order Lysobacterales; family Lysobacteraceae; genus Xanthomonas; species Xanthomonas sp. AC360. Next base: position 3,581,871 of record NZ_OZ409846.1, on the reverse strand, counting down.
AGATGCTCGGCCATGGTCTTGTCGCCGATTTTCTTGTTGGCGTCATAGACCTTGAACGCGAGCGGGTTATCGGAGTCGCGGCCTTCGAAGCCGATCTTGCCGATGCCGGGGAAATATTCCTTCGCGCCGATGAAAACGGTGTTGCTCATGGGGTGTGATGTCCTTGGTTCTGGGGGAGTGGTGAATCAGTCAGCGTAGAGCGGGCTGACGACGTGCAGGTGCTTGAGGAAGGCTTGGTAGTGCTGCTGATACTGGGCCACGCGCTGCGGGTCGGGCTGTGCGGCGAGTGCGTCGTCTACCTGCAGGTGCTCCAGCACCACCTCCGACAACGCGGCATCGCCACCATCGTCGCGGTCGCAGGCCCACAACGCTTGCAGCGCGGCACCGAAGGCGGCGCCTTCGGGTTGGGTTGGCACCACGACGGGCAGATTGAAAACGTCGGCCACCATCTGCCGCCACTGCGCGCTCTTGCTGCCGCCGCCGGTGAGCAGGATGGTATCGAACTGCAGGCCGGCCGCGACGAAGGCATCGAAGCCATTGCGCAGGCTGTAGGTGGCCCCTTCCATCGCGGCGCGATAGAAATGCGCGGCAGTGGTGTTGTGCAGATCCATACCGAACAGGCAGCCGCGTGCATCGGGCAAATTGGGTGTGCGCTCGCCGTTGAAGAACGGCAGCAACACCAGCCCGTCGGCACCCGGTGCGGTGTCGGCAATCATCGCCTCGGTCTGCTCGCGGGTGATGGAGAACATGCGCATCACCGCTTCGGTGGCGACGGTGCAGTTCATGGTGCAGATCAGCGGCAACCAGCCGCCGCTGGACGAGCAGAACGCGGCCCAACGTGCGTCGTCGTCCACCACCGGATGATCGGCGTAGGCGAACAAGGTGCCGCTGGTGCCCAGGCTCATCGTCAGCCGACCCGGCACCACATTGCCGGTGCCGATGGCCGCCATCATGTTGTCGCCACCACCGGTGGTGACGCGCACGCCGGCCGGTAATTTCAATGCATCGGCGGCCGCATCGGACAACGCATACACCGCGCCGGTTTCCACCAGCGGCGGCAACGCCGCGCGCAGGTCGCGCTGCGCATCGACGGCGCCGAGCATGCGCTCGGACCACTGGCGCGTGCGTACATCCAGCCAGCCGGTTCCGGAGGCATCGCCCACTTCGGCAAAGCGTTCGCCGGTGAGCCAGAAATTGATGTAATCGTGCGGCAGCATCACCGTGGTCATCGCCGCATACGCCTCAGGGCGATGCTTGCGCGTCCACGGCAGTTTGGATGCGGTGTAGCCGGCCAGGATCGGGTTGCCTGCGGCAGCCACGCTGCCCGCTGCGCCGCCCACCGCGTCCATGATTTCGTCGCACTCCAGTGCCGTGCTGGTATCGCACCACAGCTTGACCGGCGCGGTGACGCTGCCATCGGCGGCCACCGGCACGAAGCCGTGCTGTTGGCCCGACACCGAGATGCCGCGCACGCGCGCACGTTGTTCGCCATCGAGCTGCGCGAAGCAATGCACGATGCCGTCGACCCACCACTGCGCCTGCTGCTCGCGGGTGCCGTCATCGCGGCTGATCAGCTCCATCGGTGCGGCGATGGTGGCGATCACGGCGCGCTCCTGCGCGTCGTAGGCCACCAGCTTGACGCTCTGCGTGCCCACGTCCAGTCCTACGTACAAGCTCATTGCTTCACCAATCGGTTGTTGTTGAGTCCCACCTGCTGAGTGCGGCCCGCGCCCAGTTCCAGGTCCAGGGTCTGCCCTGCATAGGACAGTTGATAGCGTCCGCCACGATCGCTGTGCAGGCGTGCCTGCTGCAAGCGACCGCCATCCCATTCCAGATCGATGCTGGCGCCGCCACGCACGCGCAAGCCGCGCACGCTGCCGCGCGGCCAGGCAGCGGGCAAGGCGGGCAGCAGGAACACACTGCCGCCCCAGCTTTGCAACAGCATTTCGGTGATGCCGGCGGTGCCGCCGAAGTTGCCGTCGATCTGGAACGGCGGATGTGCGTCGAACAGGTTCGGGTAGGTGCGATCGGGCGAAATCAGCAGTTGCAGGATGCGATACGCATGCTCGCCATCGGCCAGCCGTGCCCACAGATTCAGCCGCCAGCCGATCCCCCAGCCGGTGGCGTTGTCGCCACGGATTTCCAGCGAACGCCTGGCGGCAGCGGCCAGTTCCGGCGTATCGCGCAGATTGATCTGGCTCGACGGATGCAGCGCGTAGAGATGCGAGACGTGACGGTGGTGGATCTCCGGCGCGTCCATATCCCAATCCTGCTGCCACTCCTGCAACTGCCCCGCCTTGCCGATGCGGTTGGGCGGCAGTTGTTCGCGCAGCGAGGCCAGCTGCTGCGCCAGCGCTGCATCGACGTTGAGCAACTTGCTCATCGCGATGCACTGCGCAAACAGGTCGCGCAACAGCTGCGCATCCATGCTCGGCCCGGCGCACACGGCAGCGCCGAACGGATGCTGGTTTTCCGGCGACATCGATGGATTGGTCACCATCGCGCCCGTTTGCGGGTCGCGCATCAACGTGGCAACGAAGAACTCCGCCGCACCCTTGAACAACGGGTAGATCTTGCTCAGATACGCACGGTCGCGCCCGTAATCCCAGCGGTCCCACAGCTGCTGCAACAACCACACCCCGCCCATCGGCCACAGGCTCCACTTGGCGCCATCGATGGGCCCGGCCTGACGCCAGAGATCGGTATTGTTGTGCACCACCCAGCCGGGCGCGTCGTAGAGCGTGCGTGCGGTATGCGCGCCGGTGGTGGCCAGGTCGAACAGCATGGATTCCAGCGGTTCCACGCACTCGTGCAATGCATTGGCCTCGCTGGGCCAGTAGTTCATCTCGGTGTTGATGTTGATGGTGTACTTGCTTTCCCACGGCGGCTGCATCAGGTCGTTCCAGATGCCCTGCAGGTTGGCCGGCTGGGAGCCGGGCCGCGAGCTGCAGATCAGCAGATAGCGGCCGTACTGATGGTAAAGCGCGGCCAGTGCCGGGTCGTTGCCGCCGGCAAAGCGCTGCACGCGTTGGTCGGTGGGTAGCGCTGCCGCGTCGCTGGTGCCCAGGTCGATCGCCACACGCCGGAACAGGCGCTGGTGATCGGCCAGATGCGCGCGCAGCAATGCGGCATAGTCCAGCGTTCCGGCCTTGCGCAGGCTCGCTGCGGTGCGTGCGAGCGGGTCGCCATCCACCGCGTCGAAGCGTTGGTAACTGGTGGCTGCGGTGAGCAGCAAGACCACTTCATCGGCGCCTTCGATACGCAAGCGATCGCGCAACGCGGTCACCTTGCCGCCTTTCACCTGCGGCAGCACGCGCAACGCAAACCGCAACTTGCCGTCGATGCCGGCAAAGCTGCCGTTGCGGCCGGTGAACAGCAAGCTGCCCTGCTCTGCCGTGACCTCGCCGTGTTGCGGGCTGTCGATGCCCACGCGCAAGGAAATCGCGCGTGGCCGCTCGCACGACAGACGCACCACGATGCACTGCGACTGCGCAGAGACGAACACCTCGCGCCGATGCAGCACGCCGCCGGAGCGGAAGCTGGTGGTGGCCACTGCGGTGTCCAGATCCAGCTGACGGCGATACTCACTGATGCCGTCGACACGATCGAAATCCAGCAACAGATCGCCCAGCGGTTGATACGGCATCTGCTTGAGCGGACGCGAGAGCAGCTTGGCATCGGCCAGTTGTTCGGCCTCGGCATAGCGCCCGGCGAAGATCAGCGCACGCACCTGCGGCAACGCGGCCAATCCGTCCGGGCTGGTGGAATCGTAGGGCCCGCCAGCGTAGAGCGTGTCTTCGTTGAGTTGCAGGCGCTCGTGGGCAATACCGCCCCACACCATCGCGCCGAGTCGGCCATTGCCGACCGGCAAGGCCTCCACCCATTCGTTGGCCGGTTCGCGGTACCACAGCTGCAATGCGTCAGCGGGCGCCACGGGCGGCAACGCGGCGTGTTTGGAAGACGCTGCAGCCTGTGCGGCAACCGGTGCGGCACCCAGGACCGCCATCGCAGCCCCGGTTGCCTTGCACAGTTCCCGACGCGTCAGCACGGCCACCGCCGTGCTGCATCACCGGAACCGCCCGCGACTGCCTTGCGGCGTTCCGGCATCTGCTTGCTCATCGACTGAAGACAGCCTGCGATCATCGACGACGTGCTTTGCCGGACGCAATCTTGCGCTGCAACACGCTGACCGCCTTGCCGTCGTACTGGAGGCTGGTGTCGATCTTGGGCTCGAGCGCACCGGCATCGTCGCGTGGGCCATCGACGAAGCGCACATTGATGGTGCGTTTGGCCTGCATGCCGGTCCAGCTGCCTTCGCGCTTGCCGATGCTCAGCTCGCCCTTGGCCTGGTTCCATACCAGCGGAATGCGGCTGAACTCGCCCTTTTCGTAGCCATAGCCCTTGCCATCGTCTTCGTACAGCGAGAACTGGCCATCGGCGCCGGTGTAGACCACCACGGTGAGCGGCGCATCCGGCTTCTGGTCCACGTATTCCTGCACCGGGCCGGTCGGCACGATGGAGCCGGCACGCACGAACAGCGGCATGCGTTCGATCGGCGCGGCCGCCTCGATGGTCTGGCCGCCGTCGTAACGCTTGCCGGTGGCGAAGTCGAGCCAGCTGGTGCCGGCCGGCAGATACACCTGACGCGAGGTGGCGCCGAAGCGGGTCACCGGTGCCACCAGGAACGCCGGTCCGAACAGGTACTGGTCGTTGATGTCGCGCGCCTTCGCATCATTCGGGAAGTCCATCATCATGCCGCGCATGATCACGCCATCGCGCTGATAGGTATCGCCGGCCAGGCTGTAGATGTACGGCAGCAACGCGTAACGCAGGCGATTGTAGTAGGCCATGCTGTCGTAGAACGGCGTGCCTTCCGGGGCGATGTTCCAGATTTCGCGGTACGGGAACTGGCCGTGCGAGCGGAAGATCGGCACGAACGCACCGAACTGGAACCAGCGCGTGTTGAGCTCGCGCCATTCCGGCAGATGCGCCGGGTCCTGGTTCTCGTAGCGCTTCTCCACCGCAAACCCGCCGATGTCGAAGGTCCAGTTGGGCAGGCCCGACAGCGCCATGTTGACGCCGGCGGAAATCTGGTCGTGCATGTCGTCCCAACGCGACACGATGTCGCCGCTCCACACCGCCACCGCATTGCGCTGGGTGCCGGCATAGCCCTTGCGCGAGAGGATGAACACGCGCTTGTCGTCAGCCGCACGGTCGCCTTCGTAGACGCCATGGGTGTGCGGCAGCGGGTAGGAATTGAAGTATTCGGTGGACGAGCCCAGCGCGGTCGGCGTGGTGCGTGCCTTGCGCTCGCCGATGTCCAGGTTGGAGTGCACGTCCGGCTCGTCGGCGTCCATCCACCACGCATCGAAGCCCTTGCTGTTGAGCTTCTCGTTGACCTGGCGCCAATAGATCGCCTGCGCCTTCTCCGAGTACGGGTCGTAGAACGAGTTCTTGTAGCCCTTGGCGATCCAGTCCAGCTCACCCACTTCCACGTTGCGCTTGTACATGAAACCGGCGGCATCCAGTTCCTTGTAGTTGGCGGTGGTGGGATAGAACTTGGGCCAGATCGAAATCATGATCTGCGCGTGCATGTCGTGCACGGACTTGACCATGCCATCCGGATCCGGGAAGTGCTTCGGGTCGAAATCATGCGAACCCCAGGCATTTTCCGGCCAGTACGACCAGTCGAGCACGATGTTGTCCAGCGACAGCTTGCGCTTGCGGTACTCGGCCAGCACGCCGACCAACTCATCCTGGCTTTTGTAACGCTCGCGGCTCTGCCAGAAACCATAGGCCCACTTGGGCAGCATCACCGACTTGCCGGTGAGTTCGCGGTAGCCGGCCACGGCCTGGTCGTAGGAATCGGCCGAGACGAAGTAGTAATCGATCATCTGGCCGGCTTCGGACCACAGCGAGAGATCTTTCGCTTCCGCTGCCGGCAGCGGGTCGCGATGCAGCAACGCGATGTAGCTGGGGTCGATCAGATCCCATTCGACCTTGACGGTGTGGCGCTTGCCCGGCTCCAGGTCCAGCTTGAACTCGTGATTCCACGGGTTCCAGTTCTGGCGCCAGCGATCGATCACCAGCTTGCCGTCGACGTACAACTTGGCGTATTCGCTCGAATACAGAGAGAAGGTGTGCTCGCCACCGGTGAGCGCTTCGATCTCGCCCTCCCAGGTGACCTGCATGCGGCTGTCCTTGTCCTTGGTGATGGCCTTCTTGGGGAACTTGGTCAGGTCGCTGAGGTACTGGTAGTTCACCTCGCTCTCGCGACGCTCCAGCACCTGCTTGCCGTTGATGGCATAGCGTGCGGTCAGTGCGCCGGCCTTGCCCTTGGCGTCGTACAACTTGAGCGTCTTGGGCAGCGGCTGCAGGCCGCGCGGGTCGCCCAGGCGGCTGATCGAGTTGTTGTCCCACAGCAGGCCGTAGTTGCGGCTGGACACCAGGTACGGCACCGCCATGTCGATGTTGTTCTGCTGCAATTCGACGTTGCGGCCCTTCTGATTCATCCAGCCCTGCTGGTGCTGGCCGAAGCCGTACAACGCTTCGTCATCGGGCGACTGGAAGCGCTGGCGCACGCTCAGGTACTGCTTGCCTTCGACCTTGAGCGGGGCAAAGCTGCGTCCGCCAGCCACTTCGGACAGCACCGGCTTGCCATTGGCATCGGCGAAGCTAACATGGCCGTCGACGGTGGACACTGTGGCGGTGACCTTGCCGGTCTTCAGCTGCACGCTGTCGGCCTGCTCGGCCACCTGGAAGGCGCTATCGCCCTGCACCGGCACGCGCATCAGGCTGGGGCTGCGTGCGAAGTCGCCGTCCGGATCGGCACTGACGCGGATGATGCCGGCATCGACCACCTGCAGGCGCACCGGTGCGGCGCCCTTGGCGCTCGGCACCACGGTGACGCCATCGGCGGCCTTGCGCACTTCCTGCGCATGCGCGGCATTGGCCAACAGGGCCAGCGACAACGCCAGGCAATGGGCAAGCGGTGTACGTCGGTTGGCAGGCGCGGTGCCGGCGGAACGGATGGTGGTTTGCATGGTCACTCCCTTTGAATTTCGAAACGCTGCCGCGGGGGCGGCAGCGCATGGATTGCTGATTATTTGTAGGTGGCTAGCTTGATCTTGAGCAGCTGTGGCACGCTGGAAAAATTGACGCCGTAATCGGTCTGGTCGCCGTTCCAATTGCGCTGGAACTTCCACTGGGTGTCTTCGTACACGCCTTCCTCGACACGGTCGTAGAACATGTTTGCGGTGGCGTCGCTGGCCGGGTGCAATGTCACGCGCACGTGGTAACCGGTGACCAGAAATTCATCCGGGCCCAGCTCGGCGATCAACGCCGCGCCGATCGGCTCCGGGTTGCCCGGCGGCTCGCCCTTGAACCAGAACTGTGGCACGCCGTAGGTGATGGTGGCGCTCCAGCGGTCGTTGAGCTTGAGCTCCTGCACGGCCTGGCCGGGCTCTTCGGCGGTGCCGTGCAGCTTGCCTTCGGAGGCGGCCTTGGCGAACGGGCGCATGCCCATGCTGACCGCCTGGAAGCCGAGCGCGAACGGCGCCAGCGTTTCTTCGTTGACGTGCTTGGCGCCCAGCGGATAGTTGGAATAGCGCGTGTAGTCCATGCCAAACGCCGACCAGCCGATGCCGTTGTGGCCCAGCGTGGGATACAGGTAACGCGCGTATTCCTGGCGGTTGCCGGTTTCGGCCACGAACAAGGCATTGTCCGGGCGTGCGTAACGCTCCAGCACGGTGGTGTACATGCGGTATTCGGGCATGTAGATGTCCGGCGCCAGCAGATCGATATGCGGGCCGGCCGCCTTCCAGACATCGAGCACGTTGTCGGTAGGGCCACCGCTGGCGTATTGGCCGGGCTGTCCCGGATTGAACGGGCCACGCAGCGCGGCATTGACGTACATCGGCAACGGATACTCGGCCTTGCCGGCTTCGGCGACCTGATCGATGTAACGCCCGATCGACCACGCATGGAAAATTTCATCGGCATCGGCGCCGAACACCTGCGCCCAGCTGCCCGGCTGCTTGTTCAAGCGCTTGAGTAGTGCGTCCGGTACCGGGCCGTCGAAGAGTTTTTGCGCCATCGGCGAAAAGTCGCGCACGCTGCCGTAGGTGCCCGGCTCGTTTTCCGGCTGGATCATGATCACGGTGTGTTGCGGGTCGACCTTTTTCAGGTGCTGCATGAAGGCAACGAACGCCTTGCGATCGGCATCCAGCGTGGCCTGCGCATGCGGCGACAGCGACCCGATCGCCTTGCCCTCGCGAGTGATCACACGCGGGAAGCGCTGGTTGTCGGCCTTGACCCACAACGGCGCGTAGGCCGGGCCATTGTTTTTCCAGGTCGCAAACCACAGCAGCACCAGCCGCACCTTGTGCTCGCGCGCCTGGTTGAGCAGCGTGTCGACGAAGGAGAAATCGAACTTGCCTTCTTCCGGCTCGACCTGCTCCCAGGCGATCGGCACCTGCACGGTGTTGGGGCCCAGCACCTGCATGGCCGGCCACACCTTGTCCATCACGCCGGGATAGTTGCTGGAGTTGTTGACCTGCGCGCCCAGGATCAGGAACGGCGCGCCGTCGACCATCAAGGCATGCTTGCCGTCCTTGCTGACGAACTGCGGCATCGCTGTCTGCGCGGCCGGGGTCTGTGCGGTGGCCGGCGTTGCCGCTGCGGTGGTTGCAGCCGGCGTGGAGGCGGCAGGCTTGTCTGCATCGCCCTGCTCGCCGGACTGGCACGCGGCCAAGGCCAGCGTCAGTGCGGACAGCAGCAGCGGACGCAGGCAACGCCGCGCGTTGGAATACGTGATGGCATGTGCAACGGGGGAATACATGGACATAAGGCTCCGTGTCACCAGGTATCGGTGCGGAAAGGGGAAACAGGAAGGGCGTCGCGATTGATCAGGTTGGCGTCGTCGGGGTTCTCGCTCCAGCCGTAGCGCACTGCAACCGGTGCAGGCACCGCATCGCTCTGCACGCTCACCCGATCGCCGTCGATGCGCGCGGTGGCCGGATGGAACTGCTTGTCGGCACCAGCGACACGCAAGCCCTGCACTACACCGCTGCCACGTACCTGCAGCGCACTGCCCTGCAGGTCGAATGTCAGCACCGCCTTGCCACCTTCAAACCTTGCCCGCTTGAACACCGGCGCGCTGTACACCAGCGTTTCGGCGTACGCCACGTGCCGCGCCGCCAGCGCCAAACGATGGCCGACATCGCGCTTGTTGGTGGGATGGATGTCGGTGGGGTTGCCGATATCGATGATCACCGCCTGCCCGGTCGCCGGCAGCGCCAGCGTCTTGGACTGCGACTCGCGCAACAGCGCCCACGGGCTCAGTTCACCCTTGTCGTCACCCGCCTTGAAGTTGGCCAGCTGCACCCACAAAAACGGCAGCGCCTTGGCGCCGCGTTCGGCACGCCATTGCTGGATCATCGCGGCGAACTGTTCGCGATACGCCACTGCTCCGTTGTCGGTGGCATTGGTTTCACCCTGGTACCAGATCACGCCCTTGACCGGGAACGGCTGCAGCGGGTGGATCATCTGGTTGTAGAGCAGCGTGGGCAGCTGGTTCTTGTTGTCGACCAACGACACGCGCACTGCGGCGGGGCGGAATTTCCAGCCGCTCAGCGCGCGCTTGGCGCCATCGCTGGTCTGCACGAAGCGCTGCTCGTCCGGGCCGTGCATGCCGCCACCGCCGCTGAGGTCTTCCACCCGCACGGCGATGTGATTGACGCCGGCATGCAGTGCCGCCGCCGGCACGCTGTAGACGCGCGGCAGATTCCATTGCTTCTCGGTCGTGCCTACCTGCTGGCCGTTGACGTAGGTGATGTCCGAATCGTCGATCTGGCCCACGCCCAGGGTGATGCCGGCCTTGGCCTCGGCAGCGCTCAAGGTCACCGTAGTGCGGTACCAGGCGATACCGTCCATGCCGTCGTAACCGTTGGACTCCCATTGCTGGGTGGTGGGGATGCTGTCCCAATCGCTGTCGTTGAACTCGGCGTCGCGCCATTGCGGCATGTCGCCGTCGACCTTGGGCCAGCGCGCGATGCGCTTGCCGGTGGCGGCCTGTGCGGCAGCGTCGCGTTGCTTGATCGCTTCGATCGCGCCCTGGTTCTGCTCGGCATTCAAGCCCAGCGACGCGGCATCCATCCACGCCTCGATCGCACTGCCGCCCCAGGTGCTGTTGACGATGCCGATCGGCACGCCGGTGCTGGCGCGCAGCTCTTTGGCGAAGAAATACCCCACCGCGGTGAACTCGCCGGCAGTGGCCGGCGTGGCGGCCTTCCACTCGCCACCGGTCAGGCGCGCTTCCGGCTGCACCGACCACGACTTGGGCACCTTGAAATGGCGTAACTGCGGGTCGTTGGCGGCAGCGACCGCCTGCGGGCCATCGCTGGCCTGCGCCAGCGGCCATTCCATATTCGATTGCCCGCTGGCCAGCCATACATCGCCGACCAGCACGTCGCGCACCTGCAGCTGCCCACCATCGCCCTGCACGCTCAACACGTACGGGCCGCCCGCCTTGTGCGCGGGCAAGCTCACCTTCCAGGCGCCCTTTGCGTCGGCTTTGGCGGTGGCGCGCTTGCCATCGAAGCTGACCGTGATCGCGGCATTGGGCGATGCCCACCCCCACACCGGCATGGGCTGGTCGCGCTGCAACACCGCGCCATCGGCAAACAACAGCGGCAGGGTCGGCTGGGCCAGCGCGAGCGGGCTGGCCAGCACCAGACCCAGCAGGCAGGCGCGGCGAACGAGAGGTGCGGTCATGCGGTGATCTCCAGGAACAGCGCGGCCGGTCGGCGCGCAACGAGGCGATAGGGAATGCAGCGGGTCAAGGTACGGCAGCGCGATGCCGCGCGCAGGCACGCAGCGCTCATCGTGGATCACCGTAAAAAATGCCACGGCCACCGGTGGCGAAGTAGACGCGGCCAGGTCGTCGTGGGTCGCCGGTGACGCTGTAAGGCTTGCCGAAACGGTGCGCGTCGTCGTTGATGCGCAGCCACTGCGTGCCTTCATCGTCAGAGCGGAATACGCCATCTACACCGGCCACGCGCCCGGCCAGATACAGCGTTGGCGGTGCGCCATCGCGCAGTGGCTTGCCGATGCCCAGCGAGCGCGCTTCGTCCGGCTTGGACAGGGTCTGCAAGCGTCCGTTCTGCCAACGCATCACGCCCAGCGAAGGGCTGGCCAGATACACCACGCCGGCACGCCAGGGGTCGGGCCGCAGCTGCGGACGCACACGCTCATCGCGCGCAGGGTTGCCGACCTGGTGCCCGGTATCGCGGAAGCTGGCCGCGCCATCGCTACTTTCGTAAAAGTGTCCGCTGACGGTGTCGGCGGCATACCAGCGCTGCGCATCGACGCGGTCTGCCACCACCACTGCCGTGTCGGGCAGCCCCTGCACGCGCTGCCACTGCTTGCCGAAATCGCCCGTGCGCCAGTTGCCGCCGTTGTTGGGCGTCCAGACCACCTGCGATGTATCGGCCGCGATGGCAATGGTGCCCGCGCCCTGCCCGGCCGGTGGTTCACTGGCAAACGCGCTCCAGTGCGCGCCACCATCGCGCGACAGCAGCGCGCGGATCTCGTTGTTGCGACGGTCGCGCACGGTGCCGCTGCGTACCACCGTCAGCGGCGCCTGCCCTGCAGCATCGATGCTCTCGCCGTTGGTCAGACGCGGGCCGACATACTGCAGCTGCGCGGTATCCAGAGTGTCGTGGCGAAACCCATCGATATCGCCCAGCGCGCTGAGCAGAGGCGCGCCGGCCATCGGGCTGAGCAAGTCCAACGGCACGGTCTCTTCCAGCCCCCGGTCCTGGAACCACCACTGCAACGGTTGCCGCGTGTCGGCGAAGTCGCGCAGATTGCGCGAGGCCCAGATGCCGTAGCCGGTGACAAACAGCGCGTGGTTGCTGTCGAACGGATCGATCGCCAGTGCGCCGATCCAGTGCGGTGTCGCCTGCGCGGTCCACGGCGCGGCGCTGTGATCGAACACCGCATCGGCCAACAACGGCGTCCAGTGCTTGCCGCTGTCGACGCTGCGAAACAGCTCATCGCGCGGCGTCCGCCGGCGGAAGGTACTGGCCAGCAGCACCTGCGGATCGTGCGGGTCCACCGCCACAGCGCCCCAGCCAAAACCATCGCCAGTGGCCGGCTGCGGAATCGGGCTGATCTCGCTCCAGCGCCCCTGCGCCGGGCTGTACTTCCACAGCGCACCACCGGCCATCAGGTCCGGGCCGGGCTGATCGCCGTAGCTGAGATACCACTGCCCATCGCGGCCGCCGTCCATATGGCTGGGGCGCAAGCCTTGCGGCTGCCCGGCCACCGCCGACCACGTGCGACCGGCGTCGTCGGACACATACAGGCTGGTGCGCGTGGTGGAGACGCCAACGTAGATCCGTGGCGTGGGACTGCCAGCGCGGCCGCTGGCGGCGTCGAACACGACAAAGGCAATCCCCACCGTTTGGTCGCGTCCGACATGGTTGCGCGCGGTGGCACCGGCCAATGCCTCGGCAGGAAATCCGTCCACCCGCGCCCAGTGCGCGCCGCGATCATCGCTGCGCCACAGGCCTGCATCGCGTGCGCCCAGCAACAGCACACGACCATCGTGCGGGTCCACCGCCAGCCGTTCGCCGTTGGCGCGGCCCAGTTGATTGCCGCCCAGTTTGAACGGCAGATCGGCGCGCTCGAAGCTGCGGCCGCGATCGAACGAACGCAGCACCGCGGCATTGCCGGCGCGCGCGTGCATATAGGTCCCGGCCGCCAGATAGATGGCGGCGGGATTGGCAGGGTCGATGGCGAACGCATCGATGCCCATCAGGTTCCAGTCGTCGGCGCCCAACCAATCGGTCAGTGCCACCCACTGTTGCGCACGCGCATCCCAGCGATACGCGCCACCGACATCGGTGCGCGCATAGGCAAGATCGCGTTCGGCGGGATGAAACAGCACACCGGTGACAAAGCCGCCACCGCCAATGGCCACGCTGCGCCACTGGTACGGCCCCTGCGTGACGGGCTCGGCCGCGTGCACGTGAGACGTCATGAAGAGCAACACCAGCGTCAGGCAAACAGCAGTCAGCCACGCATGTGCTGCGAAAAGGCGGCGCTTAGTAGGCGGATCGATCATGGCGATCATTCCTCCGGCTCCCTTCGCGATCGACGGCAGCGCCATCGATAGGAAAAACACCGGTCCAACGAGCTGCCTGCACAGCTCGCCGGACCGGAGACGCACTTCCTACGGCGCGTTCTACAGGCTGGCCCGCAATGTCAGGCCATACCGACGATCGTTGATCACAAAGTCGCGGTAGCGCGACTCGTTACCCAGGTAGCTTTCGCGACGGGTATCGAGCAGATTCACGCCGTCCAGCGAAATCGACCACACAGCATTGATGTTGAAACGCAGCGAAGCATCCAGCTGGCCGAAGCCCTTGTTGTAGACCGGCAGGTTGCCGGTGCCGTTGCCTGCGGTGGTCACCAGCCAGTCGCTGCGCCAGTTGTAGGCCACACGGCCCTGGAAGCGCGAAGTTTCGTAGCTGAGGATCGCGTTGTAGCTGTTCTTGGACAGGCCTTCCAGCGGCACCGTCAACGACTGGCCGTTGGTATCGGTGGCAGTCGGGCTCGGCGCCTCGCTGTCGACGTAGGTGTAGTTGGTCTGCACGCCGAAGCCGCTCAACCAGCCCGGCAGGAAGTCGAAGAACTGCGTGTAGCCCAGTTCCGCGCCGCGGATCTTGCCCGAGTCGCCATTGACCGGACGGGTGATCTGCCACACCTGGCCGTCGTACACCTCGTTGAAGACGGCGTTGGCGATGAAGCCTTCCACCTTCTTGTAGAACAAGGTGCCGTACATCATCGAGCCCTGGCCGAAGTACCACTCCAGCGCGGTGTCGAACTGGTCGGCCTTGACCGCTTCCAGACTCGGATTACCTGCGGCACCGGTGAAGGTCGACGCGCCATTGGAGGTGCCGGTGCTCAGGCTCAGGTTCGGATTGAGGCGATCGAAGGTCGGGCGCGAAATGCCTCGCGAGGCCGCAAAACGCCACTGCAGCTGATCGCTCAGCATCCAACGCAAGTTCAAGCTCGGCAGCACGTCGGTGTAGGTCTGCTGTGCATCGACCGGAATCAGACCGCCGCCTTCAGCGTCGGTGCCGGTCCGCACGCCCTGCGAGCCGACTTCGGTCCGCACCACGCGCACACCGATGTTGCCGTCGAACGGGATGTCGCCATCCACGCCGAAGCGCAGCACGCCGTAGGCGGCGTAGGTCTTCTCGTTCTGCGTATTGATGTTGTTGGGCGCAAACTCCAGCGGGGTGCCGCCAAAGGTCGCAAGCGTCTGCTCGTAGTTACCCACGGCAACATCGGATGCGGTCAAGGTCGGGCCGAAGGTGCTGCTCTTGCCACGGAAGAAGTCGGTGATCGGGTTGGTCACGACGCCCACGGTGGGGAACTGCGAGAACGGCGTGCCGGCGCATCCGTTGATGCACATGAAACGGAACACGTTGCCCTTGGTCTCGGCATCGCGGTCGGTGTAACGCACGCCGGCCTTGAAGCTGCGCACGAAATCGCTGTCGAACGCCAGATCCATATCCGAACGCCAGGCGAATTCGGTGCCCTTGTTGTCGTCCTTGTTATCCAGGTGCCAGCGCCAGCCGTTGTAGTTGTCCTGGTTGGCCAGGAAACCTTCGGCACCGCTTGCATCGGTCACCGACAACTTGGGCAGGTCGCCGCGGAAATCGATATTGAAGAACGGCGTGTTGTTCAAACCGGTCGCCACGATGTAACGCGTGCCGGTGGTGGTGGCATCGACATACTGGAAGTCGGTGCTCAGGGTCAGCTTTTCGTTGACCGTCCACTTGGCGCCCAGCGAGTAATCGGTGGTCACCGAATGCCGCTCGGTCAGGCTGGTGTTGGAGTCGGCCGGCACGTTCTGGAAGGTGCCGTTGACGAACTCGTTGCGGTCGTTGATCTGGATGCCCGGGGTGCCCTGCATCGGGTTGGCACCGGTCAACGCGAAGAACGAATAGTCGTGCCAGCTGAAGTCGTATTCCGAACGCAGTACCTGCGTATAGACCTCGACCGCATCGTTGGGACGCCACTGCATCGCAAACGCGCCGGTCTTGCGCTCGCGCTCGCCAACGGTGGTGTTGATACCGGCGCCGTGCGGCACCGAGATCTGCTGGCCTTCATAGCCCGGCAGATCGGTCTGGGTGTACCACGGCTCGATCGAAATGGTGTCCTGGCGGAACGGGCTCTTCTGCTGCGAGTAGTTCACCAGGATGCCGATCTCGCCGATCCCGGTCTGCCAGCGATCGCTGAACAGGCCCGAGAACGCCGGCTTGCCATCGTCGGCCAGGTCGTAATGGTTGTACTGCACGCTACCGGCGATCTTGCGGCCGTCGTAGTCGAACGGCAGACGCGTGCGCAGGTCGACGGTGCCGCCCAGGCCACCTTCGATCATGTCGGCAGACGGGTTCTTGTACACGTTGACGCCGCCAAGCAGCTCGGCCGACACGTCTTCGAAGCTCAGGCCGCGACCATCGTTGGCGGTGAAGATGTCACGGCCATTGAGTTCGGTACGCACCTGGGTCAGACCACGGATGGCGATCGAGCTGCCTTCGCCGTAGTTGCGCGAAATCTGGATGCCGGAGATGCGCTGCAGCGCCTCGGCGACGTTGTTGTCGGGCAGCTTGCCGATGTCTTCGGCGACGATCGAATCGACGATCTGCTCGGCGTTCTGCTTGACCAGCTGCGCCTTGGTGACGCTGCTGCGCGTGCCGGTGACCTGTACGGTGTCCAGCTGCTGGGTGGTGGCGTCCGATGCGGGCGCGGCAGTGGTGGTCGCATCCTGCGCGTAGGCCTGCGCGCTCAACAGCGTGGCCACACTGATGGCCATCACGGAGCGGCGGAAATCACGGATCGAACGCTGGCCCACAGTCCGGCCTGCCGGAATGTGGCGATATTGCACTGACATGGTGCTCCCTCCCAGGACGCATGTACTACTCGTTTTAGCGGGCCGGTGCGCGAACGCCCTGCCCGTCGTTGTTGCTGGCCCGCATCTGCCACCCGGCAAGACCGGAGGCGCGGATGCGTGGTCGCCCTGGCGGGCAGACCTGCGGCTGCGGCGGGAGCATAGGGCGCGGCCGTCATGCCACACCAATGAAATATTCCTGGAAAGGTATTCGTTAAAGCTATAGCAAGCCCGGCAAACCCGATTGCTCCGGCATCGGCAGGCAGGGTAAGTGGCTCGGCAGAAGCGGACTCGACTCTGCGAGTCCGCTCACAGTGGATCCGTGATCGACGTCGCTTACCAGTTCATGCGCAGCACCAGCGAGTAGCGCCGGTCGTTGACGAAGGACGAGCGCGTGTAAAGGCGCGGGTCCACTTCGCCGTCCGCATACGAGGTCGGGCCCATCAGCACCTTGGTCACGGTGTTGGTCAGGTTGTTGGCCTGCACGCCCAGCTGCAGATGGTCGTTGAAGCGGTAGAAGAACGAGCCGTCGAGCTGGCCGTAGTCGTCGGCCCAGGTCGGCAGGCGCGTGGCCGCATCGCTGGTGGTCAACAGATAACGCGAGCGCCAGTTGTAGGCCAGGCGCAGCGACAGCGGGCCCTTCTCGTAGATGCCGGCCAGGTTGTAGCTGCGCCGCGACAAGCCTTCCAGCGGCAGCTCGACACCGGTCACCGTGGTGCGGGTGTACGGGTCGATGGCGGTATTGGCGCCGCCCTTGCTGTCGACGAAGGTGAAGTTGGCATTGATGCCGAACCCGCTCATCCAGCCCGGCAGTTCGTCGAAGAACTGCGTGTAGCCGACTTCGGCGCCACGGATGGTGCCTTCGTCGGTGTTGTACGGCCGGGTCACCAGCCACTCGCGGTTGTCGTAGGTCTCGCTGCGGGTCTGGGTGGAGAAGTAATCCTTGACCTTCTTGTAGAACAGCGTGGTGTACAGCATGTCGCTGCTGTCGAAGTACCACTCCAGCGCGGTGTCGAACTGGTTGGCGGTCATCGGCTTGAGGGTCGGATTGCCCGCAGTGCCGACGAAATTGGTCGCATTGCCGGCGTCGTCGGTTTCCACGTTGAGCAATACGTATGGCTGCAACTGGGTGTAATCCGGGCGTGCCATCGCCTTGGACGCAGCGATACGCCACTGCAAGGTGTCGGTGAAGCGGAAGCGCATGTTCAAGCTCGGCAGTACATTGGTGTAGCTGCCCTGCGCGTTGTTGTCGAAGTACTGGCCGGTGTAACGGGCCTGCAGCTCCGGCGACACGTTCAACCCGGACAGGTCCTGAAACTGACCGAAACCTTCGGCCTGGGTCTTGGTCTGTACGATGCGCACGCCGATATTGCCGTCCACCGGCACACCCCATGCCTCGTCGTTGCCGAAGTACAGCGCCGCGTACGCGGCCTGGGTGCGCTCGAACTGGCGATTGGTGTCCTGCGGCTGATAGGTATCCGGCGCCCAGCCCCACCCCCGCAATGCCACGATCTGCTGTTGCAGCAGGTCCGACGCGCGCCGGTAGTTCTTGACCAGGCCACCGTTGGGCACCACCAGCGTGGTGGGCACGTTCACGCCGCCACGGAAGAAATTGGAGAAAGTGAACCGCGACGACTCGTCGGGCAGGTATTGCGACATGTCCGCCAGGCCCGTCGCGCTGCCGGGGATCGCCGCCCAGTTGTCCGACAACACGCCCCAGTTGTACCCGGAGTTCTTGTTGGTCTGGTTACGGTCGGTGGCGCGCATGCCAAAGCGCATGAAACGCAGCCAGCTGCTGTCCTGGAAGGTGTATTCCAGGTCCACGCGGGTGGACAGCTGCCGGCCGCGATTCTTGCCCAGGTGATCCATCGCCGCCGCCCAGAAATAATTGGACGGGTCCTGGGTGAAGCCCTGGTTGGCAATCTGCACGGTCGGATACTTGCCCGACACGTCATAGGTCAAGCCAGGCAGATAGGTCGCGCTGAACACGGTGAAGTCCAGCTGGTCGTTCTCCGACTGCACCAGCTGCACATCGCCCTTGATTTGCAGGTTGTCGTTGAAATAGTGGCTGAAGCCCACCGACAGGTCCGAGGTGGTGGTGCGCTGCTCGGAATAGCGGTTGTCGGTATTGAAGCGCACGCCGTCGCCGGTCAGCACGCCGCGCCAGGAGTTGGACACCGGCGAGCCGCGCTGGAAGACGCCGTCCTGGTCGTACTCGAAGGTGGTGCCGGGCGCCGGGCTGATGCTGTTGTTGCTGTCGTTGAAGAACGCCGCGCGCTCCTGCCAGTTCATGTCGTAACGCGAACGCAGGTACTGCGCGTAGATCTCGGTCTGGTCGCTGGGCTTCCACTGGAACGCTGCGGCAATCCCGTCGCGCTTGCGTTCGAAATCCAGCTGACGCCAATTGACGCCACCGGGCACGTACACCTCGCTGCGCCCGCTGCCGGCCAGCACCGCGTCGTCGGTGCGCCGCACATACGGCTCCACCTGGATGCCGTCCGAGCGTGTCGCCAGTTCCGAATGGGCGATATCGATCATGAAGCCCATTTCGCCGACGCCGGTGTCCCAGCGATCGCTGAACAGGAACGACGCCGACGGCTTGTACTTCTTGCTCATGTCGCCGTAGTTGACATCGATATTGCCGCCGACGATGCGCCCCGGGTTGTCGAACGGCATGCGCGTGCGCAGGTTGACCGTGCCGCCCAGACCGCCTTCGATGATTTCTGCCGACGGGTTTTTGTACACGTCCACGCCGGCCATCAACTCGGCCGGGACGTCTTCAAAGCTCAAGCCACGGCCGCTGGCGGCGCTGAAGATGTCGCGGCCATTGAGTTCGCCGCGCACCTGGGTCAGGCCGCGGATCATCACGCCACTGCCTTCTGCCGAAAAGTGGTCCGGGTCGCTGCGCGCGGCAAAGTGGTCGATGGTCACGCCACTGACGCGCTGCAGGGTTTCGGTGACGCTGCGGTCGGGCAGCGCACCGATGTCTTCGGCACTGACCGAATCCACGATCTGGGTGGAGTCGCGCTTGATCACCTGCGACTTGATCAGGCTGGCGCGCACACCGCGCACCTCCACCGTATCCAGATCCACCGCGCTGGCGCCGGCCTTGTTCGACGCAGCGCCCGGCGACGATTGCGCCTGTTGCGCGTAAACCGGTGCGGCAAGCAACACGCCGATGCTGACGGCCATGGCCGAGTGACGCAGATGTTGCAGACGACGGGCGCGCACGCCCGTACCTGCCGAGGCATGGCTTGAAAACTTGAACATCTGAATCCCTCCCAGGACGCAAGACGACTGAAGACTGGTTGTCGCGGCGCAAAACGCCCCGCGTGATCGGGTGGAAACAGGCACTGATGCCGATCTCCACCGTTGCTCAACTTGGCGGCTTGGCCGCCGATCACCTGCCCGACTTCACGTGCGCTTCAGCGTGCGATCTGGCGCACAGATATAGGCGCACGGTCTAGCGCCAGCCAATGAAAAATTCACGGACTGGTATTACTTCACGGAATAGAAATGGCAGAGCCCGCTAGGTAAGGGATTCCGGCCCGCGTAGACCGGGGTACAAGCGGCGCGCGGTGGTTCGCAGCGCTTGCAGGATGCGCTCGGCACCCGGCGGCAGGATGTAATCGCGCCGACGGATGATGCCGAACGACTCCATCCGCACCCCCAGCTCGATCGGCAGCACCGTCAGCAACTTGGCCTGGATCAGCGGCGCCACCGATTCCACCGGCAATGCGGTCAGCATGTCGGTGCCGCGCAACAGCGTGGAGGTCACCGGCAACGACGAGGTTTCGATGGCGTTGGTCGGCGTCTGCACGCCGTGCTCCATGAACATCGAGTCCAGCCGCGCGCGCAGCACGCTGTCGGCCGGCGGCAGGATCCAGCCATACCGCACCAGGTCCGCATGCTGCAGGCCGACGCGGCTGGCCAGCGGATGGCCGGCACGGGCGATCACCGAATGCGGCTCATCGGCCAGCGGCTCGAATTCCAGTTCGCCCACGCCTTCCGGGCCGAGGATGCGGCCGATCACGATGTCCAGCTGACCATCCAGCAACTTGGCAACGAGCGGGCGGCTGTAGTCCATCTCCACCCGCACCAGGATGTCCGGAAACTCGCGCTTGACCTCGGCAATGGCCTGCGGCACCAGATTGGTTCCTGGATTGACCACGGTCCCGATCGAGGCCTGGCCCATACGGCCGGCCCGCAACGCGGCGATTTCTTCCTGCGCGCGGCCAATCTCCGACATCGCCGCACGGGCACGCCGGATCAGCACATGGCCGTACCAGGTGGGTTCCACACCGCGGGCATGCCGCTCGAACAATTTGACCCCCAGCATGTCTTCCATCTCGGCCAGCAGCTTGGACGCGGCCGGCTGGGTCATGCTGGCGGCCTCGGCCGCACGCAATACCGAGCGCTGTTCGTGCAGATGCAGCAATAGCAGCAGTTGACGCGTCTTGAGGCGGGCTGCGTTGAACCAGGGAGTACCGGAATTTGCCATGGGGTGCGGTTGCGGCTGTGTATTCGTCGGAGGAATAGAATATGCCGAAAATTTCATTTGCAGCACATATCTCCCCAGGCGAGGCTAGCGCTCGCCGCAGCAGGAGCCCCTACCTCCCGGGCGCGGCCAGAACAGACGTGACCGCCTTTGATCAGGTGGCAGCACGCACGCCATGACCGCGGAGGTGGACGACGATGACGGCATCTTGCCGGCCACTTGCGGGCCGTAGCGGTAGACATGTCGCGCATCACGCGAGCATCGACCACCCGGGCGCCCGCCCACCCGCGCTTCGTTTTCTTCTCCGGATTGCGCATCGGCAGCACCTGCTTGCCGCGCGCAGTCGCGCAAGCTCCCACGACGTTGCCGGCCATCTGGCCGCCAACGGCCGCTTTCCGCTCTATCGCGAGTAACACCATGACCTCAGACACCACCGCCAGCCTGTTCGCCTTGCCATTGATCGCCATCCTGCGTGGCATCACGCCGGAAGAAACGCTGGACCATGTCGGCGCACTGATCGACGCCGGCTTCGATGCGATCGAGATCCCGCTCAATTCGCCGCGTTGGCAACAGAGCATTGCCCTCGCCCAGCAGACCTATGGCGAGCGCGCCTGGATCGGTGCCGGCACCGTGCTGCGTAATGAAGACGTCGACACCCTGGCCGACATCGGTGCGCGCTTCATCGTCACCCCCAACACGCGCCCCAGCCTGATCCGCCATGCGGTGTCGCGCGGGCTGACCGTGGTGGCCGGCTTCGCCACCGCCAGCGAGGCGTTCGACGCCATCGATGCCGGCGCAACGATCCTGAAGCTGTTCCCGGCCGCGACTTATGGCGCTGCGCATGTGCGCGCGCTGCGCTCGGTGCTGCCCACCCACATCCCGGTCTACGTGGTCGGCGGCGTCAGCCCGCAGACCCTGGCTGGCTTCATCGCCCAGGGCGCCGCCGGCGCCGGCATCGGTGGCGAACTGTACAAACCCGCGCAATCACTCGAAACGACCCAGACGCATGCACGCAACTTCGTGCAGGCCTACCAGGAACTGCAAGGATGAAGATCACCCGCCTCACCACCTACCACGCCGCACCGCGCTGGTTGTTCCTCAAGGTCGAGACCGACGAGGGCATCACCGGCTGGGGCGAGCCGGTCATCGAAGGCCGCGCGCGTAGCGTGGAAGCGGCCGTGCACGAACTGGCCGGCTATGTCGTCGGCAAGGACCCGGCGCGCATCAACGACCTGTGGCAGACCATGTACCGCGCCGGGTTCTACCGCGGCGGCGCCATCCTGATGAGCGCCATCGCCGGTATCGACCAGGCGCTGTGGGACATCAAGGGCAAGGCGCTGGGCGTGCCGGTGTACGAGCTGCTGGGCGGGCTGGTGCGCGATCGCATGAAGACCTACCGCTGGGTCGGCGGCGACCGCCCCGGCGCCATCATCCAGCAGATCACCGACTACCGCGCGCTGGGCTTTGACACCTTCAAGTTCAACGGCACCGAGGAAATGAAGCTGATCGACAGCGCGCGCGCCGTCGATGCCGCCGTGGTCAAGGTCGCCGAAATCCGCGAAGCCTTCGGCAACACCATCGACTTCGGCATCGACTTCCACGGCCGCGTCGGCGCGCCGATGGCCAAGGCGTTGCTGCGCGAGCTCGAACCGTTCAAGCCGCTGTTCGTCGAAGAACCGGTGCTGGCCGAACAGGCCGAGTACTACCCGCGCCTGGCCGCCAGCACCTCGATCCCGCTGGCTGCCGGCGAGCGCATGTTTTCGCGCTTCGAATTCAAGAACGTGCTGTGCGCCGGTGGCATCGGCATGGTGCAGCCGGACCTGTCGCATGCCGGCGGCATCACCGAGTGCGTCAAGATCGCCGCGATGGCCGAAGCCTACGACGTCGGCTTCGCCCCGCACTGCCCGCTCGGCCCGATCGCGCTGGCTGCCTGTCTGCACGTGGACTTCGTGTCGCACAACGCGGTACTGCAGGAACAGAGCATCGGCATCCATTACAACGAAGGCGCCGACCTGCTCGATTACGTCATCAATAAAGACGATTTTCAGTGCGTGGATGGCAGTATCGCCGCACTGCCCAAGCCCGGGCTCGGTGTGGAGATCGACGAAGAGATGCTCAAGCGCGCAAACGAAAATCCGCCTGACTGGCGCAACCCGGTGTGGCGCCACGCCGACGGCAGCATCGCCGAATGGTGAGCATGCCCGAGCACACCGCCGTACTGGCGATCGACAGCCGCTGCACGCATGGCGAAGGCGTGTTGTGGTGCGAACAGCGCGAGGCGTTGTACTGGGTCGACATCAGCGAAAAACGCCTGTGGCGGCATCATCCGGCCAGCGCGCAGACACGCTACTGGACGCTGCCCGATCGCCCCGGCTGCCTCGGCCTAATGGACGATGGCCGCCTGCTGATCGCACTGGCCAAGGCCATCGGCATCGCCGACCCGGACAGCACCGAAGACGACGTGTTGCCCTTCGAAAAACTGGCCGATATCGAGGCCGACAACCCGCTGACGCGCAGCAACGATGGCCGCGCCGATCGGCACGGCAATCTGGTGTTCGGCACCATGGACGAACACGACAACAAGGCCGCGCGCGGCGCGATGTATCAGTTCTCGCTGGCACATGGCTTGCGCGCGTTGCCACTGCCGGGCGTATCGATCCCCAACTCGATCTGCTTCAGCCTCGACGGCCGCACACTGTATTACTGCGACTCGGTGCGCCCGCAGATCCTGTGCTGCGATTACGACCCGGAGACCGCGCAAACCAGCAACACGCGCGTGTTCACCACCCTGGACCGCGACGACGCCGAGCCGGACGGCTCGATCATCGACAGCAAAGGCCATCTGTGGAATGCGCAATGGCGCGCCTCGCGCGTGGTGCGCTATCGTCCCGACGGCAGTGTCGAGCGCATCGTGCACCTGCCGGTCAAACACCCCACCTGCAGCGCCTTCGGTGGCGCGGCGCTGGATCGCCTGCACGTGATCTCCTCGCGCCTGGACCATAGCGCCGAAGAACTCGCACGCATGCCCGAAGCCGGCGGCCTGTTCGTCTGCGACGTCGCCATCGCCGGTCTGCCCGAAAGCCGGGTGGCCAGCGCATGATCGCGGTCGATTGGGGTACCAGCAGCCTGCGCGCCTACCTGGTCGACGCCACCGGCGCCGTGCTCGATCAACGCCGTGCCAGCGACGGCATCCTCGCCTGCCAAGGCCGCTTTGGCGACGTCCTGCGCACATTGATCGATGGCTGGGACGGCCCGGTCGTGCTGTCGGGCATGATCGGCAGCCGCAACGGCTGGGTCGAACAGGCCTACCTGCCCTGCCCGGCCGACACCGCCGCACTAGCTGCCGCCATGCGCCGCTACGACGATCTGCTGCCCGGCCGCACGCTGTGGTTCGTCCCCGGCGTCAGCACCGGCGCGCAGCATGGCGTGCCGGATGTCATGCGCGGCGAAGAAACCCAACTGGTCGGCCTGATCGCCGCACTTGGCGACGGCGACCACATCGCCTGCCTGCCCGGCACGCACAGCAAATGGGCGACGATCGCCAACGGCCAGCTGACCGACTTCGCCACCGTGATGACCGGCGAGCTGTACGCGGTACTGCGCCAGCACAGCATCCTCGGCAAGCTGATGCCCGACGACCATGCCGATCTCGATGAGGCCGCATTCCTGTCAGGCGTGGATCGCAGCGCCGAACCCGGCGGCCTCAGCCACCACCTGTTCGGCACCCGCACGCTGGGTCTGTTCGACCGCCTCAGCGCACAGGCCCTGCCCTCGTACCTCTCGGGCCTGCTGATCGGCCACGAGCTCCGCGAGCATCGTGGTAGCCACGCCACTGTGCATCTGGTCGGCAGCCCCGCCCTGGCGCAGCGTTACGCCCTGGCGTTGACGCACCTGGGCGTCGCCACCCAACAACACCCGGAAGACCTGGCCGCCACCGGCCTGTTCGCGCTGGCCCGGCAACACGGCCTGACCTCAGTTCCCTGAGGGGGAGACAGGATGCAAAGCCCCTCTCTCCCCGTGGGGCGAGAAGGCACGGCTTGCGCGCCAGCGGCGCTCGCGCCTTGGAGCGCCCGCGACGCAAGCGCGGGCCGGGACGCGGAGCGGAGGTTGGGGTGAGAGTACGGCGGAAGACAGCCAACCCACCCAGCGAGATCCAGGCATCACGACACCCGCAGACCACGACCACTCCATCATCTGCGCGGCAAACAATCTGCACCCCACCTCACACCCACCACCCGACTGCTTTAGAATTACCAGGCTAAACGCCGGATTCCGCCATGCCTTTTGTTGTCACCGAAAACTGCATCAAGTGCAAATACACCGACTGCGTCGAGGTCTGCCCGGTGGATTGCTTCCACGTCGGCCCGAATTTCCTGGTCATCGACCCGGACGAGTGCATCGACTGCACCCTGTGCGAGCCCGAGTGCCCGGCTAATGCGATCTATCCGGAAGATGACGTGCCCGCAGGCCAGGAAGGCTTCGTCGCGCTCAACGCCGAACTGGCCAAGGCCTGGCCAGTGCTGACCGTGCGCCAGGAGCCCCTGCCCGATGCGGCAGACTGGGACGGCAAGCCGAACAAGCTACCGCTGCTGCAGCGCTAAGGCGCTCTCCCGGCGCGCGACAGCATCGCTGCCCGCTAGCCACACCGCAACAACGCAAAACGGGCGCCCTGAGCGCCCGTTTTGCTGTCCGGCAATGGCCAAACCACTCAGCCGCCGAGCTTGCCCTTCAGCGCGCTGATCACCGCCACCGGTGCGGCAGCCGTGGCCGGCATGCCGCGCGGATCCACTGCCGACACATAGCTGCCCGCCTCGACCTTGACCACGCGCACCAGGAAGCTGGAACCCTCGTAGCTCACGTCGTAGGAGCCCAGCATCTGCGCCTTGCTGGCGACGGTCAGGCCGGGAATCTCGGCCAGCGCCGTGCCGACCTTGGCAAACACTTCATCGCGCTCGCCCGGCACGGTGAAACCGCTGTTGGCGCTCGCAGAAGGCGGAGTGTTGGTCTGCTGGGTGGTCGATGCCAGGGTCGGCACCTTCATCGCACCGGAGGTGTCGGGCAGGTTCAGATCCGGCGGCACTTCCAGCGGACGGGCTTCCGGGGCCAACGCATAGTCGCCGCGCGCGCCCTTGTGAAACCAGCTGCAACCACTCGTGGCGGCGACGGTGGCGGTCGCCAGCAACGCGAGCGACAGCACGCGGACGGGGGAAACGGAATGACGCATCGATAGATCTCCTGGGTCAGGCCGCGAGCATTTCGCGGCTGGAAAGTGCTTCCAACGCAACAGCGTCGGCGGCAAGGCGGTCGGCGGCAGGCTGGTGCGCCGCAGAAAGTGGCAGCAGCGGCAAGCGCAGGCCGTGCCCGATCCCGGCGCGCTGCAGCAGCGCCTTGACCGGGATGGGATTGGATTCGATCCCGCAGAAGCTATGGTATTCGCTCAGGCGCGCATCCCATGCGAGGGCGGCATCGCGCTGGCCATCGCGGGCCAGATCGCACAAGCGCCGGTACGCCGACGGCAATGCGTTGGACGCCACCGAGATCAGCCCCTGGGCGCCGGACAGCATCGATTGCGCGGCACTGCCGTCATCGCCACTGAGCACCACGAAGGAGTCGCTGCGCAACGCCACCAGCGCGGCGACGCGCTCGGGCTCGCTACGCGCTTCCTTGATGCCGACGATGTTGGGGTGATCGACCAGCTCGGCCACCGTCTCCGGCAGCAGATCGCAGCCGGTGCGGCCGGGCACGTTGTACAACACCACCGGCAACCCGCCGCTGTCGGCCACGGCCACAAAATGCGCTTTCAACCCTGCCTGGGTCGGGCGCACGTACGGCGGCGTCACCACCAGCGCGTATTGCGCGCCCAGCGCGGCGGCGCGGCGCGTCTGCGCAATGGTTTTTGCGGTGCCGGACAGCCCGGTACCGGCCAGCACCGGCACCCGGCCGGCGACCTGGGCCACCGCGGCGCGCAGCAATGTGTCGTATTCGTCGTCGCTCAGCGCGGCGGCTTCGCCGGTGGAGCCGGCAACCACGATTCCCTGGATGCCACCGTGCAGCTGCTGCTCCAGCAGCCGCCGCCAGGCATCCAGGTCGAGTGCGCCGTCCGGCCCGAAGGGGGTCGCCAGCGCGGTGATGATGCCGGAAAGGGACAAGATTCTGCTGCTCTTACGTGACAAGGGGAGGCCCGCGCGCACGCGGGTTGCGACCGCCTGCATGTTACTTGCGGCGCGAAACCACGGGCAAGTATGCTGGTCACCGCCAGGGCGCCTGTCCGGGCGGCCATTCAGCCTGATGCAATGCCGGAAGCCCCTTTGACTGACTCTACACCCCGGCCTTCGCCGACCGAAAATCACCTCCTGATCAACGCCTACACGACGCATCCGGAGTCCCCCTGTTGCCTGTCACCCGCCGCATCGCCGACAGCGGCTGCAATCTCGTGGACGCTCGCCTGGCCACGGTGGGGCGCGATGTCTCGGTCACCGCACTGGCCACCGGCTCCTGGGATTCGGTCGCCAAGCTCGAAGCGATGCTGACCCGGCTGGAACGCGAGGAAGGCCTCAAGCTGGTCTGGTACCGCACCGGCCCCAAGCAGACCCAGTCCAACCTGTTGCCGTACATCGTCGAAGTGATCGCCGCCGACAAGCCGGGCATCCTGTTCCAGCTGGCCGATTTCTTCGACCGCCAGGGCATCACCATCGAAAACCTGCAGAGCACCCGCTACCGCGCCATGCAGACCGGTGCGGAGATGTTCTCGGCGCAGGTGACCATCGGGGTACCGGCCAACATGCACATCGCCGCGTTGCGCGATGATTTCCTGGAATTCTGTGATCACCTCAATCTCGACGCGATCATGGACCCGATGAAGTTCTAAGGCAGACGCACCGATGGCCATCGCCAAATCCGCGCTGAAACAGATGTTCGATCACATCCGCTCCGAGACCGACTGGAATCTCGACGGCCCGTTGCGCTGGGAATACTTCTTCGCCGACCCGGCGCAGCAGCCGCTGCAACAACTTTCCGAGCAGCTGACCCAGGACGGCTATCGCGTCATCGACATCTTTCTCGGCGAACGCGACGAAGACGACGGCAACGATGAGGAGTCGTATTTCCTGCATGTGGACAAGCGCGAACACCACACCATTGAATCGCTGAATCAGCGCAATGCAGAGTTCGATGCACTCGCCAAACGTTTCCATGTAGCTGCTTATGATGGGATGGACGTCGGGCCGGCCTGATCGGCCGCCGACCGCCTCTCCCCTTCAGGCTGAGCAACGATGACCGACGCTGTACTGGAACTGCCCGCTACCACCCTCGACCTGCCGCTGGCGCTGTCCGGCGGCACCCAGACCACCCTGCGCGGCTATGCCGGCACGTGGGTGGTGCTGTACTTCTACCCGAAAGACAGCACGCCCGGCTGCACCACCGAAGGCCTGGACTTCAATGCCTTGCTGCCGGACTTCAAGAAAGCCGGCGCTGCCATCCTGGGTGTCTCGCGCGACTCGGTGAAGTCGCACGACAACTTCTGCGCCAAGCAAGGCTTCAACTTTCCCTTGATCAGCGATGGCGACGAAGCCTTGTGCCGCGCTTTCGACGTGATCAAGGAAAAGAACATGTACGGCAAGCAGGTGCTCGGCATCGAGCGCAGCACCTTTCTGCTGTCGCCCGAGGGGCGCATCGTGCAGGCCTGGCGCAAGGTCAAGGTTGCCGGCCATGCCGAGGCCGTGCTGGCTGCCGTGAAGGCGCACGCCAAACAGTGACGCCCCTCGTTTCCCCTGTCCTCCATCACCCTGCACACGCAGGCGTGATGGCTCGCCCCTGCTCCATCACTTGGAAGACCCAATGACCCGAGGCAAGCGCATCTACGTGCTGGACACCAACGTGCTGATGCACGATCCCACCTCGCTGTTCAAGTTCGAAGAACACGATGTGTTCCTTCCGATGCAGGTGATCGAAGAACTCGACAACGCCAAGAAGGGCACCTCCGAAGTCAGCCGCAACGCGCGCCAGGTCAGCCGCTTCCTGGACGAACTGCTGGAAAACACCAACGCCGAGCAGATTCAGGCCGGCATTCTGCTCAGTCATCCGCAGGGCATCCAGCTCAAGGGCCAGGCCGCGATTGGCCGGCTGTATTTCCAGATTCACCCGATCGACCCGGGCCGCACCTTCGGCGCGATGCTGCCGGACAACAAGATCCTGGCCTCGGTGCTGGCGCTGCGCGAAGAAAACCCGGATGTGCCGGTCATCCTGGTGTCCAAGGACATCAACCTGCGCATCAAGGCCTACATCAGCGGCCTGGTGGCAGAGGACTACCAGAACGACCGCGCGTTGGACGATTTCAGCCTGCTGTTCACCGGCGCCATCGAGTTGCCGGAAGACTTCTGGCAGAAGCACAACGAGGACCTGCGCAGCTGGAACGAGCGCGGCCGCACCCATTACGAGATCGTGCTGGCCGACGACGAAGACTGGTACCCGAACCAGTACCTGTATCTGCCGGGCGAAGACGACGTCGAACTGCGTGTGGCTAAGGTCGGCGGCGGCAAGGCCACGCTGTGCCTGGTGGATGATTTCCGCCACACCCAGCACGCGGTCTGGGGCATCGCCGCGCGCAACCGCGAGCAGAACTTTGCGCTCAACGCGCTGATGGACCCGGAGATCGATTTCGTCACGTTGCTCGGCACCGCCGGCACCGGCAAGACCTTGCTCGCGCTGGCCGCGGGCCTGGCGCAGACGATGGATCAGCAGCGCTACCGCGAGATCATCATGACCCGCGCCACCGTCAGCGTGGGCGAAGACATCGGCTTTCTGCCCGGCACCGAAGAAGAAAAGATGACGCCGTGGATGGGCGCACTCACCGACAACCTGGAAGTGCTCACCCACAACCAGGACGGCGGCTCATGGGGCCGTGCAGCCACCAACGACTTGCTTGCCAGCCGCATCAAGATCCGCTCGATGAACTTCATGCGCGGCCGCACCTTCCTGTCGCGGTATCTGATTCTGGACGAAGCGCAGAACCTCACGCCGAAGCAGATGAAGACGCTGATCACCCGCGCCGGCCCCGGCACCAAGATCGTCTGTCTGGGCAACGTCGAGCAGATCGATACGCCCTACCTCACCGAGACGACGTCCGGCCTGACCTACGCGGTGGATCGCTTCAAGGCCTGGCCACACAGCGCGCATATCACGCTGCGCCGTGGCGAACGTTCGCGTCTGGCCGACTTCGCCTCGGAGGTGCTGTGATGCGAACGCTTCGCAGCGCTACTGCCCTTGCAGTGCTCGCGCTGGCCGGCTGTGCGACCACGCAAGCGCCCTCTACCGTACCGACCAATCTCAAAAGCGGACAGTCGTGGATCATCACCCGCCAGAGCGTCGCCGAGCAGGTGCTGGACACCTGCTCGCGCGACAGTCCGGCGCGTCATCCAGGCCAGATCACCGGCTATTGGGAACCGAGCCATCAACAGATCGAGCAGCTCGAATCCCGGCAGGATGCGTTGACGCCAAGCATCGCCGAGCCGCGCGAGTTCGACCGGCAATATGTGGGCGTGGTGATCGAGGGCCAGCAACTGATCTACATCAACGCCTTCAAGCTGCCCAACGACCCGCCAGTGAAACCGGCCAGGGAAGCGATCAAGGTTTGCGACGGCGGTAGCGCCTTCTGGGGGGCGCTGTACGACCCGCAGACCGGCGCGTTCTCGCAGATCGCGGTCAACGGCACGCCGTAACACCGCCCACACGTCAGCATCGCTGCACCATCCCTGCACAGCCGCCAGCCGGCAGTGCAGAATCGGCGCATGACCACGCCCAGCACCCTGTCCGCATTGACCATCGCCGGCTCAGACTCCGGCGGTGGTGCCGGCATCCAGGCCGATCTCAAAACCTTCGCCGCGCATCGCGTGCATGGCTTGTCGGCGATTGCCGCATTGACCGCACAGCACACGCGTGCCGTCACCGCGGTGCACATCCCGCCGATCGCATTTCTGCGCGCACAAGTGGATGCCTGCTTCGCCGATTTCCAGATCCAGGCCGTCAAACTCGGCATGTTGGCCAATGCCGACGTCATCCACTGCGTGGCCGATCTGCTCGAAGCCCATCGCCCACCCTTCATCGTGCTGGACCCGGTCATGGTCGCCACCAGCGGCGCGCGCCTGCTCGAGGACGCGGCACTGGATGCGCTGCGCACGCGCCTGTTGCCGCTGGCAACCTTGATCACGCCCAATACGCCGGAAGCCGAGCTGCTGACCGGCCGCCGCATCGACACGGCCGACGCCGCCGAACACGCGACCGCCGCGCTGCTGGAGCTGGGCGCGAACGCGGTGTTGCTCAAGGGCGGCCACCTGCATGAGGGCGCGCGCGTGATCGATCGCTTCGATGACGGCGTCACCCAGGACGTGTTCATGCATCCGCGTATCGATGTCGATGCGCACGGCACCGGCTGCAGTCTGTCGGCAGCGATTACCGCGCAATTGTGCCAGGGCCTGTCGCTGCTCAATGCCTGCGAAGCAGCGATTGATTACGTGGCGCGCGCCATCCGCCTGGGGCAGCGCCCAGGGCACAGCGAGGTGCTGGTGCTCGACCACTTCGGCGCCGCCCCAGCGGTATGAGCGTGCATAGCGAAGGCGTGCACAGCGACATGCTGCCCGCCAGCGCAGCCGATGGACATCGCTGGCAGGTGATTCGCAGTGCACCAGCGCAACCGATCGCCAGCTTGCTGTGGCTGCCGGCATTGGGCGTGGCAGCGCGGCATTACCAAGCGTTTGCCGATGCATTGGCCGCTACCGGGATCGCTGTCTACCTGCACGAATGGCGCGGCAATGGCAGCAGCACGCTGCGCCCATCGCGCCAACACGATTGGGGCTATCGCGCCTTGCTTGCCGACGACCTCCCGGCCAGCCAGGCGCTGATGGATCGGCATGACCCGCAGTACCCGCGCATCGTCGGCGGGCACAGCCTGGGCGGGCAGCTGGCCTGCTGTCATGCCGCGTTGCAGGCGTCGCGAGTTCCTTCGCAACGCGACTCACCGCTGACGCAGCTGTGGCTGGTTGCCAGCGGCTCGCCATACTGGCGCAACTTTCCGCGCCCGATGCGCTACGGGCTACCGCTGGCGTATCGCGCCCTGCCCTGGCTTGCGCGCGTACAAGGCGTGCTGCACGGGCGATCGCTCGGCTTCGGCGGCACCGAGGCACGCAGCCTGATCGCCGACTGGGCACAGGTCGGCCGCAGCAATCGCTATCGCGCTGCAGGCAGCGGCTGGGATCTGGAGCGCGCACTGGGCGCGCTGACGATACCGATCAAGGCGCTGACCTTCGACCACGATCACTTCGGCCCGGCTGCGGCGTTGCATGCACTGCTGCAGAAGATGCCGCAGGCGCATGCCGAGGTGCAGCAGTTGGACGATGCGCAACTGGGCGTGCGCAGCGATCACTTTGCATGGATGAAGGCACCCGCAGCCGTCGCGGCTGCGCTGCAACGCACGCGTGCCGATGCGGCCGGCGACAATCGAATTTCACAAAGGGATTGACGAGTACGTCGGGCATCCGCATAATTCCGCTCCTGACGAGGCGCCCGTAGCTCAGTTGGATAGAGTACCTGGCTACGAACCAGGCGGTCGGGAGTTCGAATCTCTCCGGGCGCACCATCTTCAGGAACAAAAAAAGACAGCACTGAACCGCTGTTTTTTTAGTTAAAACGTCCGACTGCACTGCATCGGATGGCAAGTCAAACAAGATATGCGCCCGTAGCTCAGTTGGATAGAGTACCTGGCTACGAACCAGGCGGTCGGGAGTTCGAATCTCTCCGGGCGCACCAATCTTGAAGAAAACGACCAGCTTGCTGGTCTTTTTTTTGCCTGTCGTTTTTGTCCTGCATCGCTCGCGAATGCGGCTTGTGCAGCGTATCGATACGAATGCGCTGCGATGCGCGTTAAAGCGCCCATCAAGACGTAGCGCGCGTTGCCGGATGGGTATGGAAGGCGCGCTCAGAACCACACTGTAAGCGACGCGGCAGCGAGCACCGGCCGCGCCCGCCAGGCAGGCAGGCAGGCAGGCAACTGCACAGTCGTTTGGTTAGCTGTTCTTATCGAACAGGACGCAGACCGCTCACGCGGTGGCGCCCACAGCATCCGACTGGCCGACCACCACCACCGGCAATAACGAGGTCACCGGATGCCCGGCATCGCGCCACGCATCCAGCCCGCCCAGCAACGGACGCACATCGCGATAACCACGCTCGCGCATCCGACCTGCCAGCCACGCCGCAGACACTTCATCGGGACACGCGCAATAAATCACCACGCTGCGATCGCGCGGCACGCTGGCCAGAATCTGCGCAAGCTGGCGTTCGTCGGCAAACACCGCGCCAGGAATCGTGTACGGCTGCAGGTCGCGGTATCCCGGCGCACGGATATCCAGCACCGTCGGCCGCAGGCTCTCGTCACCGTCCAGCAGCGGCACCAGCTCGTCCACTGCAATACGCGCCTGCTCCAGCGAGCGCAGCAGCGTGTGACGCCGCCACCAGCGCCACCCGACGTAGCAGGCCAGCAGCGCGGCCAACACCACCACCGCACCGGAACCGAGTTCGGACAAAAACACGAGCACGTCCTGCACCTGATGGGTGAACACCGCCCCAAGACCCAGCCCGACCAGCGCCCACAGCGAGGCTCCGAACGCGTCGTAACGCAGGAACGCGCCCGGCCGCACCCGCATCGCACCAGCCATCGGGACCGACACCATCGACAGGCCCGGCACGAACTTGGCCACCGCCAGCACGCGCACACCCCAGCGCGAGAAAAAACGCTCGGTCTGCTTCATGCAGGTATCGCGCGACAGCGACAGCCGGCACAGCGACTGCAAGGTGCGATTGCCAAAACGACGACCTGCCAGATACCACACCAGGTCGCCAAGCAGACTCGCCAGCACCGACACGCCCCACGCGGCAAGACCCGCCAGCCACGCCTCGCTACCACCGCGCAGCGCGTAACCGGCGCCGACCAACACCAGCGTCGGCAGCGCTGGCACCGGCAGCCCGAGCGACAACGCCAGCACGTTGGCAAACACCAGCGCCAATCCGTACTGTTCGATCAAGCCTTGCATGCGACGACCCTGCGCGACGGCGAACGGTCATTATCCGCTCTTGATCACGTTTGCGACTGCCCGGCGGCAGCGAAACGATACGTTTCGGCAAGCGCTTGCAACCATCGCTCGAACAGACCGTCGGCCCGCAACGCGCGCCGCCACCAGCCAAGCGCCTCACCCTCTTCGCCCGGCCGCCACGCCAGGAAGAAGGTCTCGTCGGCCTTGTGCGTTTCCACCGGCACCTGGCGCAAACGGCCCTCCAGCAGCGCGCCCTGCGCATACGGCTCAGGCAGAAACCCGTAGCCTGCTCCGGCCAATTGCAGCAGCAACTTGGTGTGCATGTCCGGCACGGTCAGCACATCGCGGCCGGACAACAGGCCGACCGTGCGCGGCAGCAGACGCCGCGCCGAATCCGCCACGGCAATCGCGCGATGGTCGGCCAGCTCGGTCGCACCGAGCAGCTGCGCGCCGGCCAGCGGATGCGTCGCGGCCACTGCGAACACAAAGCGCACGCTGCCGATCTGTTCGGCGACATAACCGCCGCCGCTTGGCCCCTCGCCCGCCGCCACAATCAGATCCACGCGCCGGTCCAGTAGCGCCTCCCAGCTGCCGGACAGCGACTCGCTGAGCACACGCAGCCGGGTGCTGTCGGCCACGGCGTAGAAGTCCAGGATCTGCGCCTGCAGCAGCGCAGCCGGCAACATCGCATCCAGCCCGATCGCAAAATCCGACTCCCAGCCAGAGGCGACGCGCCGCACGCGCACCTCCAACTCCTGCGCGGCACGCAGCAGGTTGCGTCCTTCACGCAGCAGTTCGCGCCCGGCCTGGGTCGGCGTTGCCTTCGGCCCCACCCGCTCGAACAGCTGAACCCCCAGATCGTCTTCCAGCTTGGAAACCGTGTACGAGATCGTCGAGGGCACCTTGAACAACACCTTGGCCGCCGCAGTGAAGGAGCCGCGGCGGTCGATCGCATCCAGGATCTGTAGCGCTTCCAGGCTGATTTTCATTGTTCGAATTTTTCGATGGTAGCAGCCAAATCTACTCGCTTTTTCTCTGGCCGACAGAGGCGGAGACTACGCATCAAGCCGCAGGGACACCGATTCACCCCCGGCGCCAATTCGAATCTTTCAAGGAGAAGCAACATGTTGAATGTCCGCAAGAGCGAAACCCGTGGCCGTGCCGAGCATGGCTGGCTGTCTTCGCGCCACACCTTCTCCTTCGCCAGCTACCACGACCCGCGCCACATGGGCATCGGCCCGCTGCGGGTAATCAACGAAGACAAGGTGACCCCGGGCGAAGGCTTCGGCACCCACGCCCACCGCGACATGGAGATCATTTCCTACGTCCTGGACGGCGCGCTGGAACACAAGGACAGCATGGGCACCGGTTCGGTGCTGCACTACGGCGATGTGCAGCGCATGAGCGCCGGCAGCGGCGTGACCCATAGCGAGTTCAATCATTCGTCCAGCGAGCCGGTGCACTTCCTGCAGATCTGGGTAATGCCCGAGCGCAACGGTATCGAGCCTAGCTACGAAGAAAAGCATTTCGATGCCGACAGCAAGCGCAACCAGCTGCGTCTGATCGCCTCGCCGGCCGGTGACGACGGCTCGCTGCGCCTGCACCAGGACGCACGGCTGTATGCATCGATCCTCGATGGCGACGTGCGCCTGCAGCAGCCGCTGGCTGAAGGCCGCATCGGCTACGTGCAAGTGGCCCGCGGCAGCCTGAGCGTCAATGGACAGGCGTTGTCGGCTGGCGATGCGGTGCAGGTCATCGGCGAGCCGGAGATCGTGCTGGCCGATGCACGCGACGCCGAAGTACTGGTGTTCGATCTGCCGAAGTAAGCCGCTCACGGCCCTTGCAGCGCATGCGACCTGCATGTGCTGCAAGCGGCGCTGCCCCCAACGCACAAGGCCCGCGCTAGCGGGCTTTGTGCTGCGCGCGAAAATCTGGGCGTGACGCTGTGCGTGTGGTTGGTGCGCTTGCCCTACCTTGCTGCGACAACGCCTGGCTTACACGCACCGCGACACGACACGACATGACGTCCGTCTTCAGCGCCAAAGACGAAGGCTTCGACACCCGGCCACCGCGGTCGCAGTCTCAGCGATTGGCCGTTATGCGGCCTGCGATTTGAACGGCGCGTCGGGCTGCGCAGCTCCGTCGGCATCGCCGTTGACGAGTGCGAACAACGCGTCCGCATCGGCTTCCAGCACGCGTGCCGACCGCGCCAGGTCATCGACCATTTGCGCCTGGTCGCGCGCCTGCACGCCGATGGAGTGCAGCGCCGTGTTCGCAGTCGAAATATCCAGCGCCTGCTCGTGACTGGCGGCGGCGATCTGCTCCACCGTCGCGGTGACACGCAGTACCGAGGCCACTACGTCCTGCATCACGACGCCGGCCTGTTCGGCCAGGCGCGAGCCATCGCCGACCTGGTTGGTCGCATTGTCGATCAGGGAACGAATCTCCCTGGCCGACACGCCGCAGCGCTGCGCCAGGCTGCGCACCTCGGTGGCGACCACCGCAAACCCGCGTCCCTGCTCGCCGGCGCGCGCCGCTTCCACCGCCGCGTTGAGTGCCAGAATGTTGGTCTGAAACGCGATGCCGTCGATCACTTCGATGATCTGACCGATGCGGTCGGTTGCCGATCGAATGCCGGCGGTGGTCTTGACCACGTCCGCGATGACGTCCGCACCGCGCCGCGCCACCGCAGCCGAGTCCTCGGCCATGCGTCGGGCCGAGCCGGCGTTTTCGGAATTGGTGCGCACGGTGGCAGCCAGTTGATCGATCGTACTCGAGGTCTGCGCCACGGCGCTGGACTGCGTGGACACCCGGCTGACCAGCTCCTGGTTGCTGGCAGAAATATGATGCGACTCACGCTGCACGTTCTGCGCGATGCTCATGGTCTGCCGCATCAGGTCGCGCATGCGCTCGGCAGAGCGCACTTGATCGGTCACGTCGGTGGCGTACTTGACCACCTTGTACGGGCGCCCGGAGACATCCAGGA
The DNA here is from genome assembly GCF_979258225.1 of Xanthomonas sp. AC360. NCBI lineage: Bacteria > Pseudomonadati > Pseudomonadota > Gammaproteobacteria > Lysobacterales > Lysobacteraceae > Xanthomonas > Xanthomonas sp. AC360. Next base: position 3,545,338 of record NZ_OZ409846.1, on the reverse strand, counting down.
TCGGGTTGTAGGACGCCTGGATCCACACCGTGCCGCCATCCTTGCGCAACCGCCGATACCGCCCAGCGTCGAACTGGCCGCGCGCAAGCTTTGCCCAGAAATGCCGGTATTCGTCGGAGGCGCGGTAGGCCGCATCGACGAACACTCCGTGATGCTGGCCAATAGCCTCGTTCGACGAGTAACCAAGAATCGCCAGGAAGTTATCGTTGGCACTCAGCACTCGGCCGTGCAGATCGAACTCGATCACGCCCATCACCTTGTCGATGGCCTGTATGCGCCCATCCGCATCGGCCGAATCGATGACCTGACGGGTGACGTCGGTGGCGTACTTGACCACCTTGTAGGGGCGCCCGAGTTCGTCGAGAACCGGGTTGTAGGACGCCTGGATCCACACCTCTCTACCATCCTTGCCGATGCGCTTGTAGCGACCGGCATCGAATGCACCGCGCCCAAGCGAATCCCAGAACGCGCGATAGGACGCCGATTGACGCGTCTGCGCCTCCACGAACATGCCGTGGTGCTTGCCGCGGATCTCATCGAGCCGATAGCCCATGACCTGCAGGAAGTTCTGGTTGGCATCGAGCACCGTGCCATCCAGCGAAAATTCGATCACCGCCATCACCTTGTCGATCGCATCGATGCGCCCTTCGAAATCGGCGGTCTGACGGACCTGCTCGGTGATGTCGGTGGCGTACTTCACCACGCGGTAGGCCTTGCCCGCACGATCCAGCAGCGGGTTGTAGGAGGCATTGATCCAGACCTCGCGACCGTGTTTATCCAGCCGGCAAAAGCGCCCGGCATTGAAGTCGCCACGCCGTAACGCATCCCAGAACTGGCGATAGCTCTCGCTGTCGCGATCACTCGTCGTCACGAACATGCGGTGATGCTGGCCAACCACCTCGTCACGCCGATATCCCATGAGCGTGAGGAAGTTCTGATTGGCATCCAGAATGCGGCCGTCCAGATCGAATTCGATCACCGCCATCACCCTATCCACTGCATTGGCCTTGTGCTGCAGCCCACGGCTCCAGGAAGAGAACAGGCGTCCAAGCAACGGTAGGCGCATCACGTCGAAATCCGAGATATGGGTCACGTCTTTAGCGACACGCACGCGCCGTACTTGACCCCCTTCGCTTGCCACAGAGTCGAGTGGTTCAGATGTCAGACGGTCTCTCTCTGATCGTCCTCTTCATGCCCCGGCATTCCCGAAGTCGAGGCCCTGTTCCTGGGTGTGCAGGGAAGACCAGACCCTTCTTCTCCGATCCGCAAGACAAGGGCGGATGCAGTGCGTTGGCCGCAAAGGTGCGCGCAGCGCCCGCGTAAAGTCGAGGCCTTGTTTCCTGGCGTGCAAGGACGACCAGACTTTCTTCTCCGATCTGTAACACAGTGGCTGATGCAGTACGTTGGCCGCCAAGGCGCGCGCAGCGCCAGCGTATCGGCGATCGCTCGCGATGGACCCTCCTCCGTCTTGCATCGTTGGAAAAAAGCACCCGTAAACGCCGCTCACACCGGCGGATGCGACCGGCTCTCCGGACCGCTGGCTTCTGCATTTTCGAGCGACCGACGACTTACCCGTTGCATAGCGACTCCGTCGACATCGCAACACGCCCCATTGCATCTATCGCCTTGCAGAGATCACTGCCGACATCACTGGCGGCGTCACCGACGCGGCAATATGCTCAGGATCATCGGCAGAACGAGGCTCAGATAAAGATCGGCCATGTCCTCTCGCAGCATCGTCGTGCATCGGCGAGGCACGCGCACTGGAACACGCGTGCGGCAAAAAAGTTGCCGCTTTGAACAAGGAACCGGCAACTAGCAGGAAGATGGGGACGCTGGGCAAAACACGCCAGCAAGAAGGCAAGCCCAGCAGCTTGGGTAAGGCCTGAGCGACTCGCCGCGGAACGAGTGATCCTGGGATGTCGCTCGAACGCGGTGGTCTTCCATACTGAACATCAAGCCGTTGCGCGTAATGACGATTGCCAGGAGTTTGGATCGAAAACACGCGAACGAATTGTTCAGAGCTTCCTTAGGTCTTAGGCCTTAGTTCTGCAGTTAGCGCAGTAGGTGGTCTGCGAAGTTGAACGCAGGAGATTGACCCTACTGTTTGCTGTCTGCATTTTGCATGGCGGGAAATAGCGGCAAGCGGCAAGCGGCAAGCGGCAAGCGGCAAGCGAAGATGGTTTCACAGCTCGCACCTCAGCGCCCTCAACAATGAGCGATGTAAAGATCCCCGGCGGCGGCCACGAAGAACGCAGCGATCGAGGAACAACGGCACGGGAAGGCATGAGCGCCGAGCAGCTACCCGAGCAAGAGCGAGCGTACGGCTCGCAATCCATCAAAGGCAGTGGCAGTGGCGATGGAATTTGACGTCACAGCTGGCGATCACCGCTGACTACACCCATCAACCCAAATAAAAACGCCCGCAAATCAAGGATTTGCGGGCGTCTAGAACACTGGCGGAGCGAGAGGGATTCGAACCCTCGATAGAGCTTTTGACCCTATACTCCCTTAGCAGGGGAGCCCCTTCAGCCGCTCGGGCATCGCTCCAGTTTTTGCGTCCTGCCGCGATGTCCGTGGCAGGCCGCGAAGAATACCGGGTAACAGGGGTTAACGTAAACCCTTTATTACGGGCAATTCGAAGAATCGTCGCCGTGATGTGCGCCAGAGGCCACCGGCTCGTCCCCACGTTGGATGCGCTGATAAATCTCTTCGCGATGCACAGCCACATCTTTCGGTGCGGTAATGCCAATACGCACCTGATTACCCTTGACGCCGAGCACGGTAACAGTGACCGAGTCGCCGATCATCAAGGTTTCGCCTACCCGGCGAGTGAGGATCAACATTTTGCAAATCTCCTGGAACCGGTGGATTTCCCACCAGCATCGACGGCCTCGTGAGTGAGACGCGCCCTAGGTAAAGGGAATAGACCAGAAATGGTAGCGGGACATCCTGCTAGCCAGCAAGGCATAGCAGGACAAGTGTTCAGCCCAAGTGTTGCTTGACCCAGGAGGGCACACCGTCGAGTGCGGTCGCAAGGGCGGGCCCGTCCTCGCCACCACCCTGGGCGAGATCCGGACGGCCACCGCCCTTGCCTCCGATCTGACTGGCGATATGGCCGAGGAGTTCCCCCGCCTTCACCTTGCCAGTTGGGCTGCCATTCACGCCGGCGACAAGCGCAACCTTGCCCGCCGATGCACCGGCCAGCACGATCACCGAATCGCCGAGTTGCTGCTTCAAGCGGTCCATCGCCTCGCGTAGCGCCTTTGCATCGAATCCTTCCAGACGTACGGCAACCACCTTGACCCCATCCACGTCGACAGCACTGGCGCCAAGATCTGCGGTCGCGCCGGAGGCCAGCTTGGCCTTCAGCGATTCCAGCTCGCGCTCAAGACGCTTCTGACGCTCGGTCAGTGCGCGCACCTTGTCGACCACCTCGGTGGTGTTGCCGCCAAGCAGGCTTGCCGCCTCGAACAGCCGGCGTTCTTCATCGGCAACGTAATCCAGCGCGCCCTGCCCGGTCACCGCCTCGATACGACGCACGCCCGACGACACGCCGCCTTCGGAGGTGATCTTGAACAGACCGATGTCGCCGGTGCGGCTGACATGGGTACCGCCACACAGCTCGGTGGAATAACCACCCATCTTCAGCACGCGCACGTGCTCGCCATATTTCTCGCCGAACAAGGCCATCGCGCCGAAATCCAGCGCTTCCTGCATGGCCATGTTGTGCACTTCGACACTGTGGTTGGTGCGTACCTCGGCATTGACCTTGCGCTCGACCACTGCCAGTTCTTCCGCAGTGATGGGCTGGAAATGCGAGAAGTCGAAACGCAAGCGGTCGGGCGCCACAAGCGAGCCCTTCTGCTGCACATGCGTGCCCAGCACTTCGCGCAATGCGGCATGCAGCAAGTGCGTGGCCGAGTGGTTGAGGATGGTCTTGCCACGGCGCTGCACGTCGATGCCGCCTGCCAGCACATCCCCCAGCGCCAGCGCGCCTTCGGTGATGCGTCCGACATGCCCATGGAACTGGCCGGCGAACTTGTGAGTGTCTGCGACGTCGATGGAAACATCGGCCGTGCTCAACTGCCCGCTATCGCCGACCTGACCGCCGGATTCGGCGTAGAACGGCGTGCGATCGGTGAACACGATGACCTCATCGCCGGCTTCGGCACGCTCCACCGGGCGGCCCTGCTTGAGCAGCGCGACAACCTTCAGCGCGTCGGCGTCATACGCCTCGTAGCCCAGAAATACGGTCGGCGACATGGTCGCAACCACATCGGCCGGCAATGCGACGCCGCCGCCGAACTTGCCTGCCGCACGCGCGGTCTCGCGCTGACGCTCCATGGCGAAATCGAAGCCCTCCATGTCCACGCGCATACCGCGCTCGCGTGCGATGTCGGCGGTCAGATCGACCGGAAACCCATAGGTGTCGTACAGACGGAATGCGTCTGCACCGGGAATCACGTCCTGCGAGCGCGACGCGACGTCGTCGAAGATCTTCATGCCGGCGTCCAGCGTCTCGGCAAAACGCTCCTCTTCCGCCAACAGAGCGCGCGCCACTGTTTCCTGCGCCACCACCAGTTCCGGATAGGCCTCGCCCATCAGTTCGACCAGGGTGGGCACCATCTTGCTGAAGAACGGCTGGCGCACGCCCAGCATCCAGCCATGCCGCAGCGCTCGCCGAATGATCCGGCGCAGCACATAGCCACGGCCTTCATTGGAAGGCAGCACGCCATCGACGATCAGGAACGAACAGGCGCGAATGTGATCGGCGATCACCCGCAGCGACTTGTTTTCCAGATCGGCGATGCCGGTCAGCGCACTGGCCTTGCCGATCAAGGCCTGGAACAGATCGATCTCGTAGTTGGTGTGGACGTGCTGCAGGATCGCCGCCAGACGCTCCAACCCCATGCCGGTATCCACGCACGGCGCCGGCAGCGGCACCAGGGTGCCGTCGGGCTGACGGTCGAACTGCATGAAGACCAGATTCCAGATCTCGATGAAGCGATCGCCATCTTCGTCCGGCGAACCGGGAGGACCGCCAGCGATGTGATCGCCATGGTCGAAGAAGATTTCGGTACACGGGCCGCACGGGCCGGTGTCGGCCATCTGCCAGAAATTATCGGACGCGTATGGCGCACCCTTGTTGTCGCCGATACGCACGATGCGGCTTTCGGGAATGCCGATCATGTCGCGCCACAAGGCGACGGCTTCTTCGTCGGTGTGGTAGACGGTCACCAGCAGACGGTCGGCCGGCAGCTTCCAGACCTGGGTCAGCAGCTCCCATGCCCAGGCGATGGCATCTTTCTTGAAGTAGTCGCCGAACGACCAGTTGCCCAGCATTTCGAAGAAGGTGTGGTGGCGTGCGGTGTAGCCCACCGAGTCCAGGTCGTTGTGCTTGCCGCCGGCACGCAGGCAGCGCTGCACGTCCGCAGCACGCACGTAACTGCGCTTTTCCGCGCCAAGGAAGACGTCCTTGAACTGGACCATGCCGGAATTGGTGAACAGCAAGGTTGGGTCGTTGCCCGGCACCAGCGGCGCGGACGGCACGATGGTGTGACCCTTCCCCTCGAAAAACGCGAGGAAGTCACTACGAATCTGGGAAGTGCTGAATTTGGCAGGTGCGTTCATGAGCTGGCATTGGGCGGGCGGCAGTCCCGGTCACCCAATGAGATGTGGGCGCAGATGAGGGGAACAACCTGAAACCACAAAGGGTAGCAGGCCTGACGCCCTCAGTCCTCAAGGTCGAAGCGCGTGGCGCTACGAATACTGTTGCCGTCGAAACCGCGCCGGGCCAGCAGATCGGCGGCCTTGCGTCGCTGCGGCAGATCTACCGGGCCTTGCTCGCCGAACCGGCGCCGGATCAGATCGCGTGCGTTCTCGGTCCAGTCACCTTCAAACGTCGCCATGGCGGCACTGATTGCCTCGCTATCCAGGCCATGGGTTCCGAGTTCGGCACGAATATGCAGGGGGCCGTAGCCGGAGCCGGCACGATTGCGCACCACCGCAGCAGCAAACCGGGTGTCGTCCTGCCAGCCCTCGCCAGCCAGCCGCTCCACCGCCGCCTGTGCGGCATCTGGCTCGATACCGCGCGCCAGCAGCTTGCGGTTTAATTCTTTGCGCGAGTGCTCGCGCCGCACCAGCAGACCAAGTGCGCGCTGGACCGGCGTCTGCTCTTTGAACCGACGTCCCCGCTTTGGTGCGGGCTCTTGCTCGTCCATCGTGACGTGTCCCCGATCGCTGAATCAATGCGCCTTCCATGGCGCCTGCCCTCCTGGCCTTCGATAGATCTACCGCGAGAAGCAACGGCACTGACTCCGCCGTCCTCGCGATAGAAAAACTCCGCCTTACCGGTCGCTCAGCAGTGAGCTGTTGCCAGGCGCTTGAGTCCGTCATGTCCTGCGGGAACATGACGGGCTGTGCGCCATGCCGCCCACTCGGACCGCAATCGCTTGCTGCCGGTAGCGCTTATTCCTTCTCGGCGTCGTCGCCCGCTTCGCGCGGCGCTTCCGCGGGCTGGAACTTCTCACGCAGCTCGGCTTCGAGCTTGGCCGCCACCTGTGGGTTGTCGCGCAGGTAGCCGCGTGCATTGTCCTTACCCTGACCGATGCGCTCGTCGCCATAGCTGTACCAGGCGCCCGCCTTGTCCACCAGCTTGGCTTCCACGCCCATGTCGATCAGTTCGCCCTCGCGGCTGATGCCTTCGCCGTAAAGGATTTCGGTCACGACCTGCTTGAACGGAGGCGCCAACTTGTTCTTGACCACCTTGATCTTGGTCTGGTTGCCGATGATCTCGTCGCCTTTCTTGATCGCGCCGATACGACGGATATCCAGACGCACCGAGGCGTAGAACTTGAGCGCGTTACCGCCGGTGGTCACTTCCGGGCTCTGACCCGGCATCATGACGCCGATCTTGTGGCGCAACTGGTTGATGAAGACCACCAGGGTGTTGGAACGCTTGATGTTGCCAGTCAGCTTGCGCAGCGCTTGGCTCATCAGACGTGCCTGCAGACCTGGCAGCTGGTCGCCCATCTCGCCTTCGATTTCCGCCTTCGGCGTCAGTGCAGCCACCGAGTCGATCACCACGATATCGACCGAGCTCGAGCGCACCAGCATGTCGGCGATTTCCAGCGCCTGCTCACCGGTGTCCGGCTGCGATAGCAGCAGATCGTCGACATTGACGCCCAGCTTGGCCGCGTAGATCGGGTCGAGCGCATGCTCGGCGTCGATGAAGGCAGCGGTGCCACCCAATTTCTGGCACTGCGCAATGGCCTGCAGGGTCAAGGTGGTCTTGCCCGAGGATTCCGGTCCGTAGATTTCCACGACGCGGCCCTTCGGCAGGCCGCCGATCCCCAGTGCGATGTCCAACATCAGCGAACCGGTCGGAATGATTTCGACCGCCTCGATCACGCGATCGCCCATGCGCATCACGGAGCCCTTGCCGAATTGCTTTTCGATCTGGCTCAGTGCGGCGGAAAGGGCGCGCTTCTTGTTCTCATCCATCTGGGTGATCCTTGTCAGTGATTTCGGTGTGGAGCAAATGTAACGGCGGTGTATCGCACGGGCTGAGACTGGTGGCGACACACTCAGCGTAATGTTGCGAATCCTGTGCGGGCAGCGGCGAATCCTGCAATGCCGGCTGGGGAAAACGCCAGCACAGACATCGGTGCAGCCCTCAGCGATTGGGTCTCAGCAGCCCGCAGTACAGGCCTTCGATGGCGAAATCCTGATCTGGCAACACTTCGATCGGGGCGTAGTCCGGGTTGCGCGGCAGCAGCCGGATCCGGTCCTTGCCGATCTTGAGCAACTTGACGGTGATTTCTTCATCGATCCGGGCCACGACGATCTGCCCCGAGCGCGCGTCGCGGGTGCGGTGGACACCGATCAGGTCGCCGTTGAAGATGCCTTCGTCGCGCATCGAATCGCCCTGCACCTTGAGCAGATAGTCCGGCGACGGCGAGAAGAACACCCGGTCGAGCACGACGAAGTCGTCGGACCCGATATCGGCGCCGATCGGCAGGCCCGCTGCGACGCGCCCTAGCACCGGCAGGCGCAGCACGTCGTCGCGCAGTGGCTCGGCGACCGGCGGCGTCCGCGAGTGCGCGCCCTGCCCGGCCAACCGGATGCCGCGTGCCTGCCCCGGCACGCGACGGATCGCGCCAGCCTGTTCCAATGCCTCCAGGTGATACTGCGCGGCGCGCACGCCCTTGAAGCCGAAGGCACGGGCGATCTCGGTCTGCGAAGGCGGGACGCCGTCGGCATCGATGCGTTCGGCGATCAAGGCCAGGATTGCTTGCTGGGTATCGGTCAGGTCCATGGTTAGTAGTATTACTACTAACAAGGCCATGCGCAATAGCTAGTTTCCCCTCCTCAAGAAGGTCGGCAGCCCTGACGATCGCTAGCGCCGGCTGCGCCAGATCGAAAACAGGATCCAGATGCCGCACAAGCCGGCGCCGATGAATCCGCCAACGCCCAGCGCCAGCAGCCAGCGACTGGCGCTCCCGCCGACGCTGTTCATGACGATCGACGAACCGATCACCAGGGCAGCGGTCACGATGCCCATGGTGAGCCGATTGGCGGCGCGGTCGACCTGCTCGCCGAACTCGCGCAAGGCGCGCGTTTCCACGTGCAGCTGCAACTTGCCGCGCCGTGCGGCCTGGATCAGACGCTTGAGATCGCGTGGCAGATCGCCGATCAGATCGATCGCGCCAGTCACAGTGCGTCGACTGCGGCGCAACATGGCGCTGGGTGCGTACCGCTGCAACACCACGCGCTCCAGATACGGCCGCGCTTCGGTGGCCATGTCGAAATCCGGATCCAGCTGGCGCCCCATCCCTTCGAGAGTGAGAAAGGCCTTGATCATCAGCGCCAGATCCGACGGCAGCGTCAGTCCGTGATCGCGCAGGATGGCGGTGACGTCACCGAGCATCGCGCCGATGCGTAGCTCTTTCAACGGTACGCCACGGTATTCGTCGACGAATGCACCGATGTCCTGTTGCAGCCGCGCCTCGTCGATCTCCAGGCTGGTGCCGGCCCACTCCAGCAGCACATCGATGACCGCCTCGGCGTCGTAGCTCACCATGCCGTGCAGCAGCTGCGCGACCTGGAAACGGCGCTGTTCGGACACACGCCCCACCATGCCGAAATCGATGACGGCGATACGACCGTCGCGCAGATAGAAAATATTTCCCGGATGCGGGTCGGCGTGGAAGCAGCCGTCCTGCAGCACCATCTTGAGCACGATGCCGGCACCCGTGCGCGCAAGCGCCTTGCGATCCAGCCCCGCCGCATCGACCGACACCATGTCGCGCCCGGGGATGCCATCAATGAACTCCTGCACATTGAGCGACTCGCAGATCCACTGCCAATACACCGCGGGCACTACCACCTGCGGGTCGTGCGCGAAGTTGGCGGCGATACGCTCGGCATTGCGACATTCGGCGGCGAAGTCCAACTCGCGCCGCAGCGAGACAGTGAATTGCTGCACCACTTCAGCCGGGCGATAGCGCTTGAGATCGGGTGCGCGCGTTTCGACGATGTCGGCCAGCCGCGCAAGCAGACGTAGATCCGCATCGATGGTGTCGCCGATGCCGGGACGACGGATCTTCAAGACCACCGGCGTGCCGTCGGCCAGCCAGGCGCGATGCGTTTGCGCCAGCGATGCAGCCGCCAGCGGTTGTTCGTCCAATCGCGCGAACACGCTTTCCGGCTCTGCGCCCAATGCGGCGACCAATTGCGGCCGGATCTGTTCGAACGGCAATGCAGGAACCGCATTTTGCAGTTCGCTCAGTTCTTCGATCCATTCCGGCGACAGCAAGTCGACACGCGTCGCCAGCACTTGCCCCAGCTTGACGAAGGTTGGCCCGAGCTCCTCCAGCGCACGACGCACACGCATGGCAGCGGACATCCGCAAGCGGCCCTCGGCGTTGTTCCAGTGCAGCAACCTGCCGGCACGTTCGAGCACATCGGCCAGCCCGATGCGGCGCACCACATCGCCAAAGCCGTATCGAATCAGGACCGAGGCGATTTCCTGCAGACGCCCCAGGTCACGCACGGTGCCAAGCGCTTCCCACATCAGTGCACCGCCTGCGCAGGTTCGAAATGGGTGGCTGGCTCGCTACACGCCTGCGCGCAGGCCCCAACGTGAGCGATCTCTCGGTGCGATAGCGATGCCTCGCGAGGCGACCGATCCACGACCACAGGCCTACCAGTATCACGTGCCAGCAAGACAGCCGCGTGACTTCCCGCCTCACGTCGCGCAAGCCGGCGCACCTGCGCAGCAATAACCGGCGACGCACCAGGCGGACTACGCCGGATGAAGATGGATGGCAACGTATCAAACACAGCAGCGGAAAACCCGAACATCGGCACAGAGGTTGGCGAAGAGACTCTAGGTTGTAGCCGATCTCTCCGCCGCTGTCGCGCTTCTGTCCGCTGCGGGCTTAGCGCACAGTGTGGTGCGCGTGCGAGTTGACGCTTCGATCGCGCAGCACGCAGTGCGGCCCAGTGGCTTCAATACCGAAGGCGCAAGGTCAACCCATAGGTCCGCGGCGCACCGAGAAATGCATTCCAGGAACCGGCCTGCAGCGGCGCGTCGATGACGACCTGACGATAGGTTTCGTTGCCCAGATTCTCCGCCCAGACTTCCACCATCCAGCGCTTGTCGTCTGCGCCGATACCGGCCCTGGCATTGACGATGGTGTAGGCCGGCTGCACCTTTTGCGGATCCAGGTCTGTGCCGGCGTTGAAGTCGGATGAGTATTTGGCGCCCAGATTGAAACGCGCCGTCAGCTGATTGCCCAACGGACGTTCGTAGGTAGCCGACAGATTGCCCGACCAACGCGGTGCGAAGCTCATGCGGCTACCCGGCAACAGCGCAAGATCGGCGTCGGGCAAACGGTCATCACCATACGTGGTATCCGTGTAGCTGAGCCCACCTTGCAGCATCAAGCCACGCACGCCGGTCTGCCAGAGCAATTCGGTGTCGATTCCCCGCGAAATCACGGTAGGCACGGAGCGAACCACGAAACTGGTGCCGAGAAAATTGTTGAGTTGGAAATCGCTGACGTTCTGATAGAACAGCGCCGCATTCAATAGCAGATTGCCGTCCATCCAGGTGGTCTTGGCACCCAATTCGAAACTGTTGACGAACTCGCCGGGAAACGCCGTGTCGTCTACCGGCACGATTCCTTGCGCGCCACTGGACAGGCCATCGGCCGACTGCACCCGGTCCAGATTGAAGCCGCCCGCCTTGTAGCCACGAGCGGCCGAGGCATACGTCATCACCTCGTCGCTCCAGCGATAAGCCAGTTTGACGGTCCCGGACCATTCGCGCTCGGTCAGTTCCTGGCGGGTCCTGCGGCCGTTATGTGCCACGTTACTCCACGGCAGGCAGGTGAATCCGATCACCTGCGGCGCGATCAGCGGTACCGCCGTGGCAGGCACGCCACGCGCACCCAGGGCGGCGCCGATACGGCGCAATGCCGCAGGATTCAACTGCCCGTTGGCAGCGAAATAACTGGCGCACGCCGGGCTGCCGTCCGGATTGTCGTAGGTCGAGGCCAGCACCTTGTTTTCGTGCGTGTAGCGCAAACCCATCACCACATCCAATGCATCGGTCGCATGCCAGGTGTTGTTGGTGAACAGCGCCACGCTCTTGCCATCCTGACGATAACGATCCTGGCTACCAAGTCCGCGGAACAGCGAACCGGCCGGCACGCCGGTGGCATCGGCGAGAAAACGCGGTGCATCTGCACGCGTTGCCAAGGCCGGGTTGATCCGCGCCAGCAGCGCTGTCGAAAGATAGGGTTCGTAGGCGCTTCCGAAGCGATACGACTCGTTGCGTCGCAGCCTTTCGTCGGCATAGAAGAAGCCAATCATCCAGTCCACGCGTTCGGTGGAGCCGGCCAGGCGCAACTCCTGACTGAAGGTTCTGAAGCCGGTGAACGTCTCGTCCTTGCGCGGCTCGCGGTACAGCACATCGGCGGCGCTGTAGTCGAAGTCCAAGCCGTTGACCGCCGTCCAGTCGCGCAGTGCGGTGATGGATGTCAGCGTCGCCTCGTTTAGCCAGGGCGTAGTCCAGTCGACCTGCGCGGATACGCCGCGATCGCGAATGTTCTGAACGGTGCCGCGATTGCTGTAGGCCAGCCGGCGCGACGGGTCGGCAATGGGAATACCGGCCTGACCTCCCGGAGCGACTGCATCCATGACCGCCGCCAGCGGCCCCCGTTCGGTGGTGACGGTGACGCAGCAATTCTCCGCGCGGTTGGTGGCATCGGCAGAAAAGTTGATCGCCAGATCGTGAGACGGCTCCCAGAGCAGCTGGACGCGTCCGGTCTCAAGATTCTGATCGCCGTCGCGTGTATCGGTACGCGGGCCGTTACCGGTGACCACGTCTTCAAACCCATCGCGGCGACGCTTTGCCGCGTAGACGCGTAGCGCGGCGGTTTCACCCACCGCGTCATTGAACGCAGCGGCCAGCCCGAATGCGCCAAAATTACCGGCGGTGATTTCTGCATCGGCACTGCGCGTGAAGCTGGGCCGCCGGGTCACCACGTTGACGACGCCAGCGGAGGTGTTCTTGCCAAATACCGTGCCCTGCGGGCCCTTGAGCACCTCGATGCGTTCCAGTTCGCCCAGATCGGAGAACGCCACACCATTGCGCGCACGCGCCACACCGTCGATGACCACGCCGACCGAGGCTTCCAGGCCCGCATTGTCGCCCACGGTACCGATGCCGCGAATGCGGATGCTGGTCTGTGCCGCACTCTGCGTACTGGTGACGATCAAGCCCGGCACCAGCACCTGCAAATCCTTGATGTCGTTCACGCCCGTGTCCAGCAGAAGCTGCTCGGACAGCACCGACACGATCACAGGCACATCCTGCAGTTCTTCTTCGCGTTTTTGCGCGGTGACTTTCATCGCGGCCAGCGTTGCCGGCTCGGTGTGCTCGGCAGTTGCCTGCGTTTGTGCATGCAACACCGGGGTCTGAATTGCGGCGATAACGGCAAGCGCAAGTGCAGTGCAATAGCAGCGTTCGATGCTCATCAACTTCCCCGGATGAAGAGACGCGTACATGCGCAAGCGCAGCAGATGGTACGAGCCGTGTAGGAAAGACGTTAACGCCGATATGCAGTGAGCACGGACATCAATCCGAACACGGCGCTCCCTTAGCGAACTCTAGCGCTACACCGTGGAACTTGAGCGATACCGGCGTGGGCACGCACATTGACCGCTGCCGGATGGATGTCATGGATGTCAGAGGTGAAACATCGGTGAGTGCAGGCGCTGCCGCACGTCCGCTATAGCAGCGCGCTCAAGCCTCGCAGTGCCGCGACCACGGTTTGACGACGGACTGCATCGCGGTCGCCGTCGAACTGGAACAACTGCGCCGTGGCGTAGCCGCCGCGTCGTTTCCAGCCGATCCACACCGTGCCGACCGGTTTGTCTTCGCTGCCACCGCCCGGCCCGGCGATGCCGGTCACGGCGACGGCAATGCTGCCACCGGAGGTCACCAATGCACCGGACACCATTTCGATCACCGTCTCCCGGCTGACCGCGCCATGCACCTCCAGCGTCTGCGGCCTGACCCGCAGCAGCGCCTGCTTGGCCTCGTAGCTGTAGGCGACGATGCCGCAATCGAACCAGTCCGAAGAACCGGCAATATCGGTCATTGCCTTGGCAATCCAGCCGCCGGTACAGCTCTCGGCGGTCACCAGCCGCTCGCGCGCCGCGCGTAATCGGGCGCTCAGCGATTCGGCGAGCTGCAGAAGGTCGTGATCAGTGGGAGACGTCATTGCGGGGGTCAGGATTGAACAGCGGTCACTTTTATCCGAATTTGCCCGCGCTGTCTTCCGCCAGCTGCCTGGTCAGCGATCGGTTTTTGGACCGCCCGCCTGTTTCGGCAAGTGCCCACGCAGTGCGGGACGCCGCTGATGGAGGTGCAGCCTGACATCGCACCTAAGTGACTGTTTTCCGCTGATCTGCGCAGCAACAGATTATCGATCCAGGGAGCGCACACGACACTGAAGTCACGGCGGACCTGACGGTCCGCACCGACATGCTCGGGATGCGGTAGCCCGTGCATGGTGACGCCTGCGATCGGTGGACGGGGCCTGCAATTTGCAGCTGCCACGCAGCTGACTGCGGCCAGCCCCGTCGAATGCCGCGTCAGGTTTCCCAGTCTTCCCGGCGGTCCGGCAGCATCGCGCGCAACGGCGCGCCGTCATCTCCGGCGGCAAGCCGTTCGGCTTCGACCATCGGCAGATCGACTTCCAGCAACCAACCGTCCTCGTCGGACTGCTCGTTGCGCACCACTTCCAGCTGATGCAGCTTGGAACGCAGGCGACCGGCGGACGACGGCAAGCGCAGCTGTCCGGTCAAATGACGCAGATCCAGGCGTTGACCGAGTGCGTGCTGCAGTTCCTGCAAGCCACGCCCATCGCGCGCCGACACCCACACGCGTTCGCGCCGCGCCTGATCCGGAATGCCGTCCTGCGCATCGTGACGAACTTCGGCACCGTCAATCTTGTCGATCTTGTTGAACACCAGCAGCTGCGGCAGATCGCCAGCGCCCACCGCCTGCAACACTTCATCGACTTGCAGGATGCGTTCTTCGCGCAGCGGGTCGGCGGCATCGACGATGTGCAACAACAAATCGGCGTCGCGCGCTTCGGACAACGTCGAACGGAAGGCAGCAACCAATTGGTGCGGCAAATCGCGGACGAAGCCCACCGTATCGGCAAGAATCGCACTGCCGCCTGGCAATGCGATGCGGCGCACGGTGGGGTCCAGCGTGGCGAACAATTGATCGGCCACATAGGCTTGCGCACCGGTCAACGCATTGAACAGCGTCGACTTGCCCGCGTTGGTGTAACCGACCAATGCAATGCGCGGCAATTCGCTACGCATCCGCGCACGGCGCATCTGGGTGCGCTGCACCTCGACTTTTTCCAAGCGCTGCTGCAACTGCTCCACGCGCTTCTGCAGCAGGCGGCGGTCGGTTTCCAGCTGGGTTTCGCCGGGGCCGCGCAGGCCGATCGCACCGCCGCGCTGACGCTCCAGGTGGGTCCAGCCGCGTACCAGCCGTGTGGCCATATGCCGCAGCTGCGCCAGTTCCACCTGCAGCTTGCCTTCGTGGCTGCGCGCGCGTTGCGCAAAGATGTCCAGGATCAGGCCGGTACGGTCGATCACGCGCCGCTCCAGGTAGCGCTCCAGATTGCGCTCCTGACCCGGCGACAAAGTGTGGTTGACCAACACCAGATCCGCGCCAGTCGCCTCGGCGGCGGCCTTGATTTCTTCCAGCTTGCCGCTGCCGATCAAGGTCGACGGGCTGGGCTTGTCGATGCGCGCGGTGAGCGTTGCCGCCACCGTGGCGCCCGCCGACCTTGCAAGGTCGGCGAACTCCTCCAGCACATCGTCTTCGGCAGGCCCACCTGCGTGGGTCTGAATCAACAGCGCGTGCTCACCCTTGCGGGAACGATCAAACACGCGTTACTCCATTACTGCTCGACGTCGTCATCTTCCGCTTGATTACCTTCATTGGATTGCACATACCCACCACCCGGCCCCACGCGCACGTTGCGCGCCGGCACGACCGTGGAGATGGCGTGCTTGTAAACCATCTGACTCACGGTGTTGCGCAGCAGGACCACAAATTGGTCGAACGACTCGATGGTGCCCTGCAGCTTGATGCCGTTGACCAGATACACAGAGACCGGCACCCGCTCGCGCCGTAGCGCATTCAGGAATGGGTCCTGCAACGATTGCCCCTTAGCCATCGAAAAATCCTCTTCATTATTGTTCTTATTGTCCCGGTCGACACCTGCTATCCCCAGCCGGCCCCGGAAACGGGATGTTACACGCCTGAAGCCTGCTGCACAGTGGAACGATGAGCGAGGAAGCCGACAAGTGCGTCGTCCAATTGATGCCGATCACGCTCCGGGTCGAACCAGCGTGCGTCGAGCTCGCCACGCAGCCAGGTGAGCTGCCGTTTGGCCAGTTGCCGGGTCGCCTGAATCGCCTTGTCGCGGAACTCGGCCAAGCTGCCGGCGCCATCCAGATAGTCCCAGGCCTGGCGATACCCGACCGCGCGCACTGCCGGCAAATCCAGCGGCGCAGCCACGGCGCGCATCTGAGGCAACTCCCGCAACCGCTCCACTTCGGCGAGGAAATCCTGCGCCAGCATCGCGTCCAGGCGCTGCGCGATGCGTGCGTGCAGCACCGCTCTATCTTGCGGCGCCAGCACGATTTTCAAGACCCGCAGCGGCAGGCGCGGCCCGGACGGGAGCGCCTGCCAATAGCTGATCGGCCGCCCGCTGAGGCGGTATACCTCCAGCGCACGCTGGATGCGCTGCGGGTCGGTGGCATGGATGCGCGCTGCGGCGATCGGGTCGACCTGCGCCAGTTGCGCATGCAAGCCGGCCCAGCCTATCTGTTCGGCCTCGGCGGCGATTGCGGCGCGCACGGTCGGGTCGGCTTCGGGCAATTGCGACAGCCCTTCGAGCACTGCACGAAAATACAGCCCGGTGCCGCCGGCCAGGATCGGCAACTTGCCGCGCGCAACGATGTGCTCGACCGCCTTGCGTGCATCGGCGGCGAACTCAGCCGCCGAATAAATCTGCCAGGGGTCGCGCAGGTCGAGCAGATGGTGCGGTACTGCGGCGCGCATCGCGGCATCGGGCTTGGCCGCACCGATATCCAGGCCGCGGTAAACCAGGGCCGAATCGACGCTGACGATCTCCCCGTTCCAGCGTTCCGCCGCCTCCAGGGCCAGCGCAGTCTTGCCGCTGGCGGTAGGGCCCATCAAGGCGATCGCCAGCGGGCGTCGGTCGGCCGGCATCAGTCCTCGTCCGGCCAGCGAATGGTCGGCGCGGCCGGCGCACTGATCCGCGGGGTCGGAATCGCCGCCACCGCGTTCCAGACCTTCAAGGCATCCACGGTCGCCGCCACATCGTGCACGCGTAGCAACAAGGCACCGTGTTGCGCGGCGATCAGATGCGCCGCGACCGAGCCATACACCCGCTCGGCGGCAACCTCGCGCCCGGTCAATTCGCCGATGCTGCGTTTGCGCGACAGCCCCGCCAGCACCGGCAAGCCGAACTCCTGCAGGCGCTGCAACTGCGCAAGCACGGTCAGGTTATGCGCGGTGGTCTTGTCGAAGCCGAAGCCCGGGTCGAGGATCAACCGGCGCTTATCGATGCCGGCCATCTCGGCGGCAAAAATGCGCTCGGCCAGAAAGCGATGCACCTCCGCCACCACGTCGTCGTACTGCGGCGCGTCCTGCATCGCATGCGGCGCGCTGCGTGCGTGCATCAGCACCACCGGCACGCCCAGTTCCGATGCTGCGTCCAGCGCGCCCGGCGAACGCAACGCATAGACATCGTTGATCATGCCGGCACCGGCAGCGACCGCTGCGCGCATCACCTCCGGCTTGAAGGTGTCCACGCTGATCGGCACGCTGGTCTGCTGCACCAATGCCTCGATCACCGGGATCACACGCTGCAACTCGTCTTCCAGCGATACCGCCGTGGCACCGGGACGGGTGGATTCGCCGCCGATGTCGAGCACTGCAGCGCCCTGCTCCACTAGCCGCAGCCCGTGCGAGATCGCCGCCTCGTAGGTCGCGTGCTGGCCGCCATCGGAAAACGAGTCCGGCGTGACGTTGACGATCCCTATCACCTGCGGCGCATCCAGTCGCAAGCTGCGACCAGCGCAATCCAGCTTGAGGGTGGTATCGAACATCAGTGGTTTCTCCTGAAGCGAGTGAGAGAGGGTGATCTGAGCCGGTGCGGCGTGAGCGGACAGCTGCCTACCGATTTGGATATCGGCAGACAATCGCTACCGACTGCAGCGACTGCGCGCACCCGTTGAACGGCTGAGGCTAGCGGATGCGGCTTGATGCAGGGTCGTCTGCTTGTTGCAGGGAGCGTTTGCCATTGTCGCGCAGCCCGCACCGCGTCGCACCCTGTGCGTGGAGAACTCAGGGCTGCGCCCACACTCAAATGCAGCTTCGATTGCATCGGAGAACGGAACGCAATGCGCTTCATCGCTCGCCGTCGGCCGATCGCTCACCGTCTCCAAACAGCACAACGCAACGGGGCCAGGAATCGCTTCCTGGCCCCGCTGGATACATGCAACTGCAAACACCTGACTTAGATCTGCTCGGCGGGTCCTGCAATCGGCGGCAACGGACGCGGGCTGCCCTTATCGTTGTTGTTGCCACCGTCCTTGTCGGACTTGGCCCAACCCGCAGGCGGTGGCGGCTCGCGGCCTTCCATGATGGCGTCGATCTGCGGCACGTCGATGGTTTCGTACTGCAGCAGCAACTGCGACATCGCGTGCAGCTTGTCCAGGTTCTCGGTGAGGATTGCTTTGGTCTTGCCGTAGGCCTTGTCCAGGATCGAACGCACGACTTCGTCGATCTTGCGCGCGGTTTCGTCCGAGACATTCTTGTGCTGAGTCACGGAGCGACCCAGGAACACCTCATCCTCTTCCTCGCCATAGGCGACCGGGCCAAGCTCGTCGGACAAACCCCACTTGGTGACCATGTTGCGCGCCATCTTGGTCGCACGCTCGATATCGTTGGACGCACCGGTGGTGACCTTGTCGCCACCGAAGATCAGCTCTTCGGCAACACGGCCGCCATACAGCGAGCATAGCTGCGATTCGATCGCAACACGGTTCATCGAATAGCGATCGCCTTCCGGCAGATACATGGTCACGCCAAGAGCGCGGCCGCGCGGAATGATGGTGACTTTGTAGACCGGGTCGTGCTCCGGCACCAGCCGCCCGACGATGGCGTGGCCAGCTTCGTGGTACGCGGTCAGCGTCTTCTCGTCTTCGCTCATGGCCATCGAACGGCGTTCGGCACCCATCAGGATCTTGTCGCGGGCTCGGTCGAAGTGGTCCATGCGGACTTCCTTCTCGCTGCCACGCGCCGCAAACAACGCGGCCTCGTTACACAGGTTGGCCAAGTCGGCACCGGAGAAGCCCGGGGTACCGCGTGCGATGACCATCGGCACCACGTCGTCGGCCAGCGGCAGCTTGCGCATGTGCACGCGCAGGATCTGCTCGCGACCCTTGACGTCCGGCAGCCCGACCACGACCTGGCGGTCGAAACGGCCCGGACGCAGCAGCGCCGGATCCAGCACGTCGGGACGGTTGGTAGCCGCAATCACGATCACGCCTTCGCCGCCTTCAAAGCCGTCCATTTCGACCAGCAACTGGTTCAAGGTCTGCTCGCGCTCGTCATGCCCGCCGCCGAGACCGGCGCCGCGATGACGACCCACTGCATCGATTTCGTCGATGAAGATGATGCACGGCGCGTGCTTCTTGGCCTGCTCGAACATGTCGCGCACGCGGCTCGCACCGACGCCGACGAACATTTCGACGAAATCCGAACCGGAAATGCTGAAGAACGGCACCTTGGCTTCGCCTGCAATCGCCTTGGCGAGCAGGGTCTTACCGGTACCCGGCGGGCCGACCATCAACACGCCGCGCGGAATCTTGCCGCCCAGCTTGGTGAACTTGGTCGGGTCGCGCAGGAAGTCGACCAGCTCGCCGACTTCTTCCTTGGCCTCGTCGCAACCGGCAACGTCGGCAAAGGTGATCTTGACCTGATCCTCGCCCTGCAGCTTGGCCCGCGATTTACCGAAGCTCATCGCACCCTTGGCACCGCCACCACCGCCCTGCATCTGGCGCATGATGAACAGCCAGAAGCCGATGATCAGGATGACCGGCAGGAAGTTGAGCACCAGCGACCAGAAACCCGGTCCGGTGGACGGCTTCTGGCGGGTCATTTCGATGTTCTTGCTGTACAGCACGTCGACCAGCTTGTCGTCGCGCGGACCGTACACGGTGGCCTCGCTGCCGTCGGTACGCTTGAAGCGGATCGCGTTGACCGCGAGGTTGGTCTCATCGGTGTAATCCACCGATTTGACGCGCCCGGAGTCCACTTCTTTCAGAAACTGGGTATAGGTGATCGAGTCGGGGCCGACGCCGCCCGCCATCCGCGGCGAGAAGCTCTGGAAGACGACCATCAGCACAACCGCGACGACCACCCACAGCAGCAGATTCTTGGTCAAGTCGTTCATCCTCATTGGCTCCGGTGCCCTCTACTCTTCTATTCTTGAAATTCAGCGATCATTGGCAGCTTACTTGATCTGGGCACGCTTGCCCTGACCGAGCGCATAAACTTCCGGGGATCGCTTGCGCGAGGCCGCCGGTTTGCGAATCGTCACCTTGTCATAGCGGCGGCGAAGCTCGCGAATGTAGTCGTCGGACCCAACACCCTGGAACAGCTTGATCAAAAACGCCCCACCCGGCTTGAGGTGGGTGTCGGCAAATTCCATCGCCAGTTCCGCCAGGTGCATCATCCGCGGTTGGTCGACCGCATCCATGCCACTCTTATTGGGGGCCATATCGGACAGAACAAGGTCCACCGGCACATCGCCCAACATCGCTTCGAATTCCGATAGGACGGCTTGTTCCCTGAAGTCGCCATGAAGGAACTCCACCCCGGCCAGCGGGGGCATCTCCAGGATATCCAGCGCCAGCACCCGGCCGGTGTCGCCGAGCGACCTGCGCACCTGCTGGCACCAGCCACCGGGCGCGGCGCCCAGATCGACCACCACCATGTCCGGCTTCAGCAGGCGATCGCGCTGGAGCAATTCCTCCAGCTTGTAGGCGGCACGCGAGCGCATGCCTTCGGCCTGAGCCTTCTTCACGTAAGGGTCGGCGAAGTGTTCCTTGAGCCAGCGCTGGCTGCTTTTACTACGGGAAGGCATTGGCAACGGGGGTCCGAACGGGCCGCCATGATACCCTGAACACCCTTTGCTGCCTTTCGATCCTGCATGTCCATTGTTCTCACCTCCGCCCAGAACCGTTTCCTGCGCGGCCAGGCCCACGATCTCAAGGCGCTGCTGCAAACCGGCGGCAAAGGGGTCACGCCAGCATTTCTGGCCGAACTCGAGGAAGTGCTCGAGCGCCACGAACTGATCAAGGTGAAGGTGGCCTCCGAGGATCGTGAGACGCGCGACGCGCTGATCGCCGAACTGGTCGGGCACACCGGTAGCGCCCTGGTGCAGCGGATCGGCCACGTCGCCATCCTGTACCGCCCCAGCAAGGAAAAGCGTCAGATCGTGCTGCCGCGCGGCTGATCAACCGAGTCTGTTATGCCTTTAAGCCAAGAACACCCCGATTACGCCTACGCGCTGCGCGCGGCCGACGGCCGCCATGCCAAGGTCAACGAGCAGATCCTGCAGCAGAGTTTCATCTTGATGCCGGATGAGTTGGTGGAACGCTGGCCGGTGCAGGATCTGGAACACCTGCAGGCGAGCCACATGGATGCAGTGCTGGCGCTGACGCCGGCGGTCATCCTGCTGGGCACCGGCGAGCGCCAGCGCTTTCCGAACGCACAAGTGCTTGCCGCCTGCCTGACCCGCGGCATCGGGCTGGAAGCGATGACCAATGCCGCTGCGGCGCGCACCTACAACGTGCTGGCCAGCGAAGGCCGGCGGGTGGCGCTGGCGATGGTGCTACCAGGCTGATTGGCTGGGACGGGAATCGGGAATCGGGAATCGGGAATCGGGAATCGGGAATCGGGAATCGGGAAAAGCATGTTCCAGCACGTTTCGCTGTCAAGCGAACCTTCCCCAATCCACCGTTAGCCCGTCTTAGCGCTGGGACCAAGCCCGATATCCCGCAGCGCCAACAGCCTCAGGCTGTTACGAATCCCCAATCCCTACTCCCCAATCACTTCTTCGGCAAATACAGCAACGGATCGACCGGCTTGCCGTTGTAGCGAATCTCGAAGTGCAGCATGTCGCGGGCGGCACCGCTGCGGCCCATTTCGGCGATCTGCTGGCCGGCCTTGACGCTCTGGCCTTCGTTGAGCAAACGCTTGCGGTTGTGGCCGTACGCCGACAACCACTGGTCGTTGTGCTTGATGATGATCAGCTCGCCATAGCCGACCAGGCCGGCGCCCGAGTACACCACCACGCCATCGGCCGCAGCGCGCACGGCCTGGCCGCTGGCGCCGGCGATGTCCACGCCCTGCTTGGTGGTTTCGCCGGTCACGAAGGTACCGACCACCACGCCGTCGGCGGGCCAACGCCAGGAAAAGCCGCTACTGACAGGCGCGGCGACCGGCGTGGCCGGACGCGGCGGCACCACCGTGCCAGCCACCGGCGCGCTTGCTCCCGGCTTGCTGGCACCGGGCGGATACAGCTTCAAGGTCTGGCCGGGATAGATGGTGTTGGGCGAGGACAGGCCGTTCCACGCGGCCAGATCCGGCGCGGTGATATTGGTGCGGCGAGAAATCGCATACAGGGTGTCGCCGCGCTGCACGGTCACCGTCGCACCGGGACGCGGCACCGATGGCCGTGGCGCTGCAGACGGTCGCGAGGATGACGAACCGCCACCGGCGCCAGGGGAACGCACCACTGTCGCGCTGCTGCAGGCGGTCAGCCCGATTGCCACTACGAGCACGACTGCTGTCTTGCGTACCGAATTCATCTGCGTCTTGCTCATCCGTTCGTTGTCTTCCACACCAGCCAAGCTGCGCCTGCTGCAAGCACCGCCATCGCCATCCAGCCCAGCGGCTCGATCCAGCGATGCAGCGCCGCTTCGGCCCGTGCGCCGCCGAGGCGGATCGCGCCGGCGACCAGATAGACGCGTTTGCCGCGCCCGACCAGCATGCTGGCGATGAAGGGCAGGATCGGCACGCCGACCACGCCCGAGGCCCAGGTAAAGATCTTCAGCGGGATCGGCGTGAAACCCACCAGCACCAGCGCCCAGAACGCCTTCCACGGCGACTCCGCCACCAGCGCGCGCAAGGTTTCGATCTGGACCTGGATCTTCACGCTCCAGCCCAGCCATTCGATCAGCGGCTGCAGCGCGGCGAAGGCGAAATGCCCCAGTAGATAGCCGACCATTGCGCCGCACACCGAGCCCACCAGGCTCAAGGTGGCGAACCATAGCGAGCGCTTGGGCTCGGCAAGCGACATCGGCGCCAGCATCACTTCCGGCGGCACCGGAAAGATGAAGCCCTCCACGAAGCTGAGGCCGGTCAGCAGCGCTGGCGCGCGGCGGTGGCGCGACCAACGGATGGCCACGTCGTACAACGGCCCGAAAATCTTCATCGAGTCACTCTCATCAGATCAATCCAGCATGCCCGACAACAGCGGGACGAACGTGACCGGCGCCAGAACCTGTTGCTCGATCTCGCCATCGGCAGCGCGGGTGAGCTGCACCAGCGACTGCGAGGACGCGCCGCCGACCGGGGCCACCAGGCGCCCACCGACCGCGAGCTGATCGACCAGCGCATCTACCAGAGCCGGCGCTGCAGCAGTGACCACGATGGCGTCGTACGGGCCGTGCTCGGGCCAGCCGATGCGGCCGTCGTCGTGCTTGCTGCGCACGTTCATGCCGAGATGGCGAAAGCGCTTGCGCGCCTGCCGCAGCAGGTCGCCGATGCGCTCGACGGTATAGACCTCCAGACCCAGCGCGGCGAGGATCGCGCCCTGATAGCCGGAGCCGGTGCCGACTTCCAGCACTTTGGTCGGCGCCACCTGCAGCACGGCTTCGGTCATGCGCGCGACCACCCAGGGCTGCGAGATGGTCTGGCCGTGGCCGATCGGCAGCGCGGTGTCTTCGTAGGCACGCGAGGCCAGCGCTTCGTCGATGAACAGATGCCGCGGGACGGTGCGCATGGCGTTGAGCGTGGCTTCGTCCTGGATGCCGGCCTCGCGCAGGCGCTCGACCAGACGGTCGCGCACGCGCTGCGAGGTCATGCCGATGCCGACCGATTCCGGTTGCAGCATGCGCAGCCTCGGCGTCATGCCGGGCCGTCCAGCGCAGCGGTCAGCCCGCCGACCCAGCCGGCCACCGTCTCCAGCGCCTGGTAGCGGGTGAGATCGACATGGATCGGCGTGATCGAGATATGCCCGGTGCGCACGGCATGGAAATCGGTGCCGGCGCCGGCGTCCTGTTCCGGACCGGCCGGGCCGATCCAATACACGGTGCGGCCGCGCGGGTCTTGCTGCGGCACGCAGGGCTCGGAGCGATGCCGGTTGCCGAGCCGGGTGACTTCGAAACCGAGCACATCCGACCAGGCCAGATCCGGCACGTTGACGTTGAGGATGGTGTCGGCCGGCAATGGGTCGGCCTTCAGCCGCGCGACGATTTCCACTGCGGCGCGCGCGGCGGTGTCGTAGTGATGGGCTTCGTGGTGATGCGTCACCAGCGACACCGCCACCGCGGGCAGGCCCAGGAAGCGGCCCTCCATCGCAGCAGAGACGGTGCCGGAATAGATCACGTCGTCGCCGAGATTGGCCGAGTTGTTGATGCCGGAGACCACGATGTCCGGGTCGTAATCCAGCATGCCGGTGAGCGCCAGATGTACGCAGTCGGTGGGCGTGCCAGCCACCGCGCAGGTTTGCGCGTCGATGCGGCGGGTGCGGATCGGCACATCCAGCGTCAGCGAATTGCTGGCGCCGGAGCGGTCGCGATCGGGCGCGACTACCATCACTTCATGACCGGCATGCCGCAGCGCCTCGGCCAGGATCTGGATGCCGGGGGCGTCGACACCGTCGTCGTTGCTAACCAGTACGCGCATGAGACTCCTCGGAAAACCCGGCCATGATACCGGATGCGTCCATGCGCTTGCCGCTTGATCTTCGCGTGTGTCTGCGGTTGGACCGGTTACGCTGTACCGATGTCACATCCTGAAGACGAAGACGACAGCGCGCTGTTCCGCGCGGCGATCGGCGCGGTGAAGCCGATCCGCGAAGTGGCGCCGCCGGCCAATGCCAAACCGCGCCCAAAACCCCGCGCGCGCATGGCCGAGCGCGACGAGGCGCAAGCGCACACCGAATTCGCCCGATTGCTACGCGACAGCGCACCGCTGGAAGCCGGCGACACCGCCAGCTATCGTCGCGAGAATCTTCCCACTCGTTTGTTTCAACGCCTCAAGCGCGGGCAATTTTCGGTGCAGGACGAGCTGGATCTGCATGGCGCCACGGCAGCGCAGGCCGAGGCCTTGCTGCGGCAGTTCCTGCTGGAGGCGCATGCGCACGAACATGGCTGCGTGCGCATCATCCATGGCAAGGGCCTGCAATCGGACAATGGCGCGCCAGTGCTGAAGAACCTGATGGACCGCCTGCTGCGCCAGCGCAACGATGTGCTGGCATTTCATTCGGCGCCGCCGACGCAGGGCGGCACCGGTGCGTTATTGGTGTTGTTGGCGCGGCGATAGTGGGCTGATGCGTGGGTAGGTGCGGGTGTGTTTGCTGCCTGACAGGCAGACGTCGTGTCGGGATGAGTTGCGGTCTATGCGCGTGCAGCCTGACGCTTGCGTTGCGACACCCATAGTCGGTCCCGAGCATTCGTCTTCACTTCCGAGCATTCGCTGCGCCGGATAGGCTGCTTCGCTTGCAACCGTGCTTCCGTGCGGCTGACAAGCGATCGGTCGCGCGGGTCGCGGCCGGGGCCGCTCCTACGAGAGCGGGACTCGCTTTTGTGCGTGCGGCAGCAGGCGGATTGCTTAACCTGCTCAGTCGCCTTCACTCCCTAGTATTCGCTGCGCCGGATAGCTGCTTCGCTTGCAACCGCGCTTGCCGTGCGGCTAACAAGCGATCGGTCGTGCAGGTCGCGGCCGGAGCCGCTCCTACGAGACGGATGGCTGCGTGGGGCCTGGCATCTGCGACATATAGCGCTCTGGTTGAGCAAGCTCAGTCGTCGGAACGACTGGTTGCCGCTGCACGACCCACATCGCTGACATCGCCCAGCTCCCACAGCACTGCAGTGGCGTAGCAGCCCGGTGGCAGCGCGAATTCCACCTGCAAGCTCTGCTCGTCCAGCCAGCGATACTGCAGCTCTTGCGGACGCAGGCGCAGCGCGCGGCGCTCCTGTTTCAACTCGGCAGCTTCCAGTCCCTGGCGCAACACCTGCGATTGCGGATCCGCTAACGCACCCTGCTCCGCCGCGGCGGCCTGAGCGGTGGAACGCAGTTCGCCCACGCCCCACAACGGACCGCTCGGATGGATATCGAAGCGTGCCAGCCGCTCGGCCAACACCTCGCTCCACGGCTCGGGGCCGAATACGCTACGCGAGCCATCCAGCATCCACGCTTCGCCATCCAGCGCCGCATCCCAGCTGCCCTGCTCCACACGTGCGCTCAGCACGCGATTGAACAGCGACGAGCGCGCCGCAGATAGCAGGATCGAGCGTTGATCGTTGCGCAGACGGCGCTTGGGGGCCGGCACCAGCGTGCCGTCGGCCTCCTGCAGGTAACCGAACATCGCCAGCGCAGACGCCACATTGCCGCCATCGCGACCGAAGCGCTGTTCGCCAAACCAGTTGGGGATGCCGCGCGCAGCGATTGCCTGCAAGCGTTGCTCGATGGCGCCGCGCTCGCCCTGCACCTGACGCAACGTCAGCACGAAGCGATTGCCCAGCAGCGCGCCGCGTTGCAGCTTGCGGTTATGCCAGGTGCTGTGGACCACCTGCATCTGCGCATCGTCGAGCGCGGCAAGGTCCGGAGCGATGCGCTTGGGCAGGTGCACACTGAAACGTTGCGTGGTCACTGCATGGCGATCCTTCAGCCCTGCATAGCTGACGCCCATCTCCGCGATGCCCGCCCATTTCGCCAGATGTTTAGCGATATAAGCCGTGTTCTGCCCACGCTTGCGAATGGTGAGCAACAGATGCTCGCCTTCGCCCGAGGGCTCGAACGACGGCAGCTCATCGACCTGGAAATCTTCCGGCGTGCTGCGCATTGCCGCGCTGAGGACCGCTGCGCCATGCGCGCGCGGAAGGGAGGAGGTCTCGCTCATGCTGTGGTTCGCCTTCGCGCCGACGGATCGTGCGCTGTTTGCCGAGCTCTCGGCGCGGAATTTGGTGGTGCACGCCAAAAACCCGGCATGCAGGAGTGCGTTGTCGAGCAGCTAACAAAACCACGGCGCTCACCGCCAGCCGGATGCGCCCGGTACTCGGTGCGGCATGTGCCACTCGTACACTGCAGTTGCGAGCGCGGCCGTCCACACCCACCTGACGACCGCTCGCTATGTGTGTTAGCCGTGCTTAGAGCGCGATCTTGCCCAGCAGCACCGC
The DNA here is from genome assembly GCF_979258225.1 of Xanthomonas sp. AC360. NCBI lineage: Bacteria > Pseudomonadati > Pseudomonadota > Gammaproteobacteria > Lysobacterales > Lysobacteraceae > Xanthomonas > Xanthomonas sp. AC360. Next base: position 3,518,224 of record NZ_OZ409846.1, on the reverse strand, counting down.
AGCCTGCGCAGCGATACCTTCGCCACGACCGGTGAAGCCGAGCTTCTCGCTGGTCGTCGCCTTGACGCTGACCGCATCGAGCTCGATGCCCAGCAGCCCGGCAATGCGTTCGCGCATGGCCAGCGCATGCGGGCCAACCTTGGGCCGCTCGCAGATCACGGTGATATCGGCATTGCCGACACGCCAGCCACGCTCGCGCAGCAATTGATCGCAGTGCTGCAGAAACTGCGCGCTGTCGGCATCCTTCCAGCGCTCATCCGAGGGCGGAAAATGCTGGCCGATATCGCCCAGCGCCAAGGCGCCCAGCATCGCATCGCAGAGCGCGTGCAACACCACATCGCCGTCGCTGTGCGCGAGCACGCCGTGGCTATGCGCAACACGCACGCCGCCAAGCATCACATGGTCGCCATCGCCAAACGCATGTACGTCGTAGCCCTGGCCGATTCGGAAATTGAAGGACATGGAAAACCCGTGGTGATTAAGAGGCGTCGCTGCCGTCGCTGGCAACGACACCCAGCCCGGCATCGCTGCGCGCGGGTGGCGCAACCTCGTAGGACGCAGCGGCCGGATCGGCGTCTACCGCAACGCCGCGGCGTACAAGTTCGAACTCGAAGCGTGCCAGATCCGCCGGCGTGGTGACCTTGAAATTGTCCTCGGCGCCTTCCACCAGCAACGGACGCAGCCCAAGTCGCTCCATCGCCATGGCCTCGTCGGTGACGTCGACGCCGGCAGCCGACGCGTCGGTGAGACCACGGATCAGCTGATGCCGCCGAAACAGCTGCGGTGTCAGCGCGCGCCATAGACGCTCGCGTGGCTCGGTGCCATCGATACCGCCATCGTCGCCGGCACGTTTGAGCGTGTCGCGCACCGGTGCGGCCAGGATCGCGCCGACCGGATCGCCACGGCCGATTTCCAACAGCCGATCCAGATCTGCCAATGCCAGATTCGGACGCGCGGCGTCGTGCACCAGCACGAAGTCGTCCGCCCGCACGCTCTCGGGCAGGGCCAGCAAGCCGGCCAGCACCGAGGCTGCGCGTGTGGCACCGCCAACGCAGGTCAACACCGGCTTGGACTGCACCGCCGTCCAGCCCGGCCAGTCGGCATCGCCCGGCGCAATCGCCACCAGGATGCCGGCGACCGCCGGATGCGCGGCCAGCGCTGCCAAGGCGTAGGCCATCAACGGTTGGCCCGCTGCTGGCAGGTATTGCTTGGGAAGCGCGCCGCCAAACCGCGTGCCGCGCCCTGCGGCCGGCACGATGGCCCAGATCGAGCCGGTCATGGATGCTGTTCCGTCGCAGATGCGGGCTCGGACGTGGCCGGCGCGGGCGCAGGTTCAGTCGTTGCGGCAGGCAGCAGCGGGGCATCTTCGACCACGCGATAGAACGTCTCGCCCGGTTTGATCATGCCCAGCTCGCTGCGTGCGCGCTCTTCGATTGCCGCCTCGCCGTCCTTCAAATCCTTCACCTCTGCTGCCAACGCCTGGTTGCGTTGGCGCAGACCTTCGTTGTCCTGTGTCTGATGCGCGACCTGGGCTTCCAGCATCATGACTTCACCGGAATTCCCAGGCCCGAACCAGAAGCGGTACTGCAGCCAAGCCAGCAGCACCGCCAGCACCAGCAGTAGCCAGCGCCAGTTGCGCACGGCTTATCGCTTGATCGAAACGAACGCGTCGCGGCCGGCGTAACGCGCGCCGGAGCCCAACGCCTGCTCGATGCGCAGCAACTGGTTGTACTTGGCCACACGGTCGCTGCGGCACAGCGAGCCGGTCTTGATCTGGGTGGCGGTGGTGGCCACGGCGATATCGGCGATGGTGGTGTCTTCGGTTTCGCCGGAACGGTGCGAGACGATGGACGCGTAGTTGGCTGCGTGCGCCATGGCGATCGCTTCCAGCGTTTCGGTCAGCGTGCCGATCTGGTTGACCTTGATCAGGATCGCGTTGGCGGTGCCCGAATCGATGCCCTGCTTGAAGATCTTCGGGTTGGTGACGAACAGATCGTCGCCCACCAGCTGCACCTTCTTGCCGACGCGGTCGGTGAGCAGCTTCCAGCCGGCCCAGTCGTCCTCGGCCAGGCCGTCTTCGATGCTGATGATCGGGTACTGCGCCACCCAGTCGGCCAGGAAGTCGACGAACTGCTCACTGGTCAGGCGCTTGTTCTCGCCGACCAGGTTGTACTTGCCGTTGTCGTAAAACTCGCTGGAGGCCACGTCCAGGCCCAGCAGCACGTCTTCGCCAGCGGTGTAACCAGCCTTGCCGATCGCTTCGAGAATGGTGTCCAGCGCTTCGACGTTGCTGCGGAAGTCCGGCGCAAAGCCGCCTTCATCGCCCACCGCCGTGCTCAGGCCGTGGCCCTTGAGCACCGACTTGAGCGAATGGAAGATTTCGGTGCCGGCGCGCAGCGCTTCGGAGAACGAGCTGCAACCGACCGGCAGCACCATGAACTCCTGGAAGTCGACGTTGTTGTCGGCATGCGCACCGCCGTTGATGATGTTCATCATCGGCACCGGCAATTGCACATCGGATTCGGTGATGGTGGACAGGTACTGCCACAGCGGCTGCTTGCGCGAGGCGGCAACCGCATGCGCGGCGGCCAGCGACACACCCAGCAGCGCGTTGGCGCCCAGGCGGCCCTTGTTCTCGGTGCCATCCAGGTCGATCAGGCGACGGTCCAGACCCTGCTGGTCGGCCGCGTCGAAATCCTTGAGCGTCTCGGCGATGGTGCCGTTGACGTTGTCCACCGCGTGGCGCACGCCCTTGCCCATGTAACGGGTCTTGTCGCCGTCGCGCAGCTCCACCGCTTCCTTGGTGCCGGTCGAGGCGCCCGAGGGCACGGCCGCGCGGCCGAACGAGCCGTCTGCCAGCGTGACTTCGGCCTCCAGCGTGGGATTGCCGCGGGAATCGAGGATTTCGCGGGCGAGGATCTTGGCGATAGTGGTCATAGGTCGATCGGTTACCAGTAAGGGGGAAGTACACCGGAAACAAGCTGCCGGATTATCGCTGCACACCGGTCCATTGCCAAATCGCATGGGGCGAATGCGTGCCAGACCGGCAAGACTGCGCGACTAGGCCCTCAGGGCCAGCAGCGACAAACAAAACAGCAGTAGCAAGAGCAGCAGCAGCGCCAGGCCCATGGCTGCAGCGCCCGGCTGGCGACGCTGCGAGAACGCAACCGGGCTGGCGACAAGACCGCCCAGCGTGACCAGCGCACCTACCAACAGCGTGACAAACATCGGAATGCGCGTGGCCTGCATCGCATGGCTGCCGTCGCCCGGCATGCCGATGCTGGCGGTCACCAGGAAGGCCATCACGGCCAGGCAGGCCCATGCCGCGAGCGACAACCCCAACGCCATCCAGCCCCAGGGCCAGTGCCGCCAGTGCCGGCGTTGGCGACGCGCTGCCGCCAACGCCCATGGGTCGGAACTCATACGACGTCGGAACTCATGCGAAGCGCGCGAACCCGTGCTTCTTGGTCACTGCATCCAGCTCCATCAACGTTTCGAGCAGTTCTTCCATGCGGTCCAGCGGCCAGGCATTGGGGCCGTCGGACAGCGCCTTGGACGGATCCGGATGGGTTTCGGCGAACAGGCCGGAAATGCCGACGGCCACCGCAGCGCGCGCCAGCACCGGCACGAACTCGCGCTGGCCACCGGAGCTGCTGCCCTGCCCGCCCGGCAACTGCACCGAATGCGTGGCATCGAACACCACCGGGCAGCCGGTGTCGCGCATGACGCTCAGCGAGCGCATGTCGCTGACCAGATTGTTGTAACCGAACGAGGCGCCACGCTCGCAGACCATGATCTGCTCGTTGCCGGTCGACTTGGCTTTTTCGACCACCGGCTTCATGTCCCACGGCGCCAGGAACTGACCCTTCTTGATGTTGACCGGCTTGCCGGCGGCGCAGACGTTTTTGATGAAGTCGGTCTGGCGCACCAGAAACGCCGGGGTCTGCAACACGTCGACGACGGCGGCGACTTCGTTCATCGGGGTGTATTCGTGCACGTCGGTGAGCACCGGCACGCCGATCTGCTTTTTCACCGCGTCCAGCACCTTCAAGCCTTCTTCCAGGCCGGGGCCGCGGAAGCTGGTGCCCGAGGTGCGGTTGGCCTTGTCGAAGCTAGATTTGAAGATGAAGTTGACCCCGAGCTTGCCGGTGATCTCCTTGAGCTTGCCGGCGACGTCGAGCTGCAACTGCATCGACTCGATCACGCACGGGCCTGCAATCAGAAACAACGGCTGGTCGAGGCCGACTTCAAAGTCACACAGTTTCATCAGGTCACCTTATTTCGATTGAAGCCTCTCTCCCGTCGGGAGAGAGGCTGGGGTGCGGGTACGGTTGCGAAGCGCTTGCGAAGCCCGATGGTTTGCCCTGGCTGCGCGTGGCGACGCGTTCATCAGGACCGCCATCTTCCGGTGTGTTGCGGCGCTCCGGCGCTTGGCGCCACCTTCTCCCGACGGAGAAGGCACTGCTCACGCACGCGCTTCCTTCAGCAGCTTGCCGCCGGCCTTCTTCTCGCGCGCGGCGCGCACGAAGCCGATGAACAACGGGTGGCCATCGCGCGGGGTGGACAGGAACTCCGGATGCGCCTGGCAGGCCAGGAACCACGGGTGTGCATCGCGCGACAGCTCGACCACTTCCACCAGCGTGTCGTCCATCGACTTGCCGGAGATCACCAGGCCGGCATCTTCCAGCTGGGTACGGTAGCGGTTGTTGAACTCGTAGCGATGGCGATGACGCTCGGCCACCACGTCCTTGCCATACACCTCGCGCGCCAGCGTGCCCGGCTTGAGTCGCTGCTCCTGCAAGCCCAGCCGCATGGTGCCGCCCAGGTCGGACTTTTCGTCGCGCTTTTCGACTTCGCCGGTGGCGGTGCGCCATTCGGTGATCAGGCCGATCACCGGATGCGGCGACTGGCGATCGTTTTCGGTGCTGTTGGCCGCGTCCAGATCAGCAACATGACGTGCATAGTCCACCACCGCGGCCTGCATGCCGTAGCAGATGCCGAAATACGGCACCTTGTGCTCACGCGCGAACTTGGAGGTCTGCACCTTGCCTTCGAACCCGCGATCGCCGAAGCCGCCCGGCACCAGAATGCCGTCGATGTCCTGCAAGGCCGCCATGTCGCTGCCTTCCAGATCCTGCGCTTCCAGCCACTTCAAGTTGACCTTGGTGCGCTGGCGCAGACCGCCGTGACGCAGCGCTTCGGCCACCGACTTGTAGGCGTCCTGGTGATCGACGTACTTGCCGACCACCGCAATGGTGACTTCGTCGAGCGGATGCTTGACCGCATCCACCACCGCCGCCCATTCGGACAGATCGGCTGCGGCGACCTTGTCGCGCAGCTTGAACTGGTCGATGACCAGCTCGTCCAGGCCCTGGCGCAGCAATTCCAGCGGCATGCCGTAGAGCACGTCGATATCCGGGCAACTGATCACCGCACGCTCGGAGACGTTGGTGAACAAGGCAATCTTGCGACGCTCCGAATCCGGCACCGCCTGCTCGGAGCGGCACAGCAGCACGTCCGGCTGGATGCCGATCGAGCGCAGTTCCTTGACCGAGTGCTGGGTCGGCTTGGTCTTCAATTCACCGGCCGCGGCGATGTACGGCACCAGGGTGAGGTGCATGAACATGGCTTTTTCCGCACCGCGCTCGGTGCGGACCTGGCGAATGGCTTCCAGGAACGGCAGCGATTCGATATCGCCGACGGTGCCGCCGATCTCGATCAGCGCCACATCGAAGCCGGCCGTGGCCTCGTCGATGCAACGACGGATTTCGTCGGTGATGTGCGGGATCACCTGCACGGTGGCGCCCAGGTAGTCGCCGCGGCGCTCCTTGCGGATCACGTTCTCGTAGATCCGGCCGGTGGTGACCGAATTCTTGCGCGACAGCCGCGTACGCACGTAGCGCTCGTAGTGGCCCAGGTCCAGGTCGGTTTCGGCACCGTCGTCAGTGACGTAGACCTCGCCATGCTGGAACGGGCTCATCGTGCCCGGGTCCACATTGATGTACGGGTCCAGCTTCATCATCGTGACCTTGAGGCCACGCGCTTCCAGAATGGAGGCAAGCGAAGCGGCGGCAATGCCCTTGCCTAGCGAGGACACTACGCCGCCGGTAACAAAAATCAGGGGGGTCATGGGGCTTGAAGCCTCCCGGAAAGCCATAGTTTAGCGGGTGACGGGCGAATGCCCAAGGGTTGTGTGACGCCCAGGGCGTCGCACGCGGCAAATGCGCGCCACGGCGCGCAAATGCAGACGCCCCGGCCGAAGCCGGGGCGTCCGTGGAACACGTCGTGCTGCGCGGATGCGTCAGCGTGCGGGCTTCTCTTCTTCCTCTTCCTCACGCGGCGCGTTGTCGGCCTTGGGCTTCTGCGCGGCAGCGGCGGCGCGGCGCTCGGCCTTGCGCTCAGCGTCGGTCTTGGCCTTGGCATCGTCGGCCTTTTGCGCGGTGGCGCCCTGCCCGGTCTGCTGCGGAGCCGCCTGGGCCAGGGCAGGAAGTGCTGCGACCGCGGCCGCACCGAGGGTGAGCATCAGGATGTGCTTGAACTTCATGGCGTCCTCTTTGGCGTCGGTGACATCCTCAGGTGGGGACGTTTGGTTCCGAAACCAACGCCAGGGTAGCCAGTGGTACCCGGCCGCGCACTGAATGCCGGTCGCGTGCAAAAAAACGCCCCAGCCGCCACACTTGTGCGTCGTTTCACGTGCCAGCGAGATGCATGAACACCCGTTATAACGCCGCCGATATTGAAGTGCTGTCGGGCCTGGACCCGGTCAAACGCCGCCCGGGCATGTATACCGACACCGCGCGCCCGAACCATTTGGCGCAGGAGGTGATCGACAACTCCGTCGATGAAGCGCTGGCCGGCCACGCCCGGCAGGTCGAAGTCACCTTGTATAAGGACGGCAGCTGCGAAGTGTCCGATGACGGGCGCGGCATGCCGGTGGACATGCATCCGGAAGAGAAGATCCCCGGTGTCGAACTGATCCTGACCCGCCTGCATGCCGGCGGCAAGTTCAATAACCGCAACTACACCTTCTCTGGTGGCCTGCACGGCGTGGGCGTGAGCGTGGTCAATGCGCTCTCGACCAAGGTCGAGCTGTTCATCAAGCGCGAAGGCAGCGAGCACCGCATGGAGTTCCACGACGGTATCGCCGCCTCCAAGCTGGAGGTCGTCGGCACGGTCGGCAAGAAGAACACCGGCACGCGGCTGCGCTTCTGGGCCGACCCGAAGTACTTCGACACACCGAAATTCAACGTGCGTGCGCTGCGCCATCTGCTGCGCGCCAAGGCGGTGCTGTGCCCGGGCCTGACCGTCAAGCTGCATGACGAGGCCACCGGCGAGCAGGACAGCTGGTACTTCGAAAACGGCCTGCGCGATTATTTGAAGGGCGAGATGGCCGAGCACGAGATGCTGCCGGCCGACCTGTTCGCAGGCAGCCTGAAGAAAGACACCGAGATCGTCGACTGGGCTGCCGCCTGGGTACCCGAAGGCGAGCTGGTGCAGGAAAGCTACGTCAACCTGATCCCGACCGCGCAGCACGGCACCCACGTCAACGGCCTGCGTTCGGGCCTGACCGATGCGCTGCGCGAGTTCTGCGACTTCCGCAATCTGCTGCCGCGCGGCGTCAAGCTGGCACCGGAAGACGTGTGGGACCGGGTCACCTTTGTGCTCAGCCTGAAGATGACCGACCCGCAGTTCTCCGGGCAGACCAAGGAACGGCTGTCCTCGCGCCAGGCGGCCGGCTTCATCGAAGGCGCCGCGCACGATGCCTTCAGCCTGTATCTCAATCAGAACGTGGACATCGGCGAGAAGATCGCGCAGATCGCCATCGACCGCGCCAGTGCGCGGCTGAAGACCGAAAAGCAGATCGTCCGCAAGAAGGTCACCCAGGGCCCCGCCCTGCCCGGCAAGCTGGCCGACTGCATCAGCCAGGATCTGTCGCGCACCGAACTGTTTCTGGTCGAAGGCGACTCGGCCGGCGGCTCGGCCAAGCAGGCGCGCGACAAGGATTTCCAGGCGATCCTGCCGCTGCGCGGCAAGATCCTCAACACCTGGGAAGTGGCATCGGGCAGCGTGCTGGCCTCCGAAGAAGTGCACAACCTGGCCATTGCGATTGGCTGCGACCCGGGCAAGGACGACATCACAGGGCTGCGCTACGGCAAGGTAGTGATCCTGGCCGATGCGGACTCCGACGGCCTGCATATCGCCACATTGTTGACGGCGCTGTTCCTGCAGCATTTCCCCGCGCTGGTGGCCGCCGGACATGTGTTCGTGGCGATGCCGCCACTGTTCCGCGTGGACGTGGGCAAGCAGGTGTTCTACGCGCTGGACGAAGAAGAAAAGACCACGCTGCTGGACAAGATCGCGCGCGAGAAAATGAAGGGCCAGATCAGCGTCACCCGCTTCAAGGGCCTGGGCGAGATGAACCCGCAGCAGCTGCGTGAATCCACCATCCATCCGGACACGCGCCGACTGGTGCAGTTGACCATCGACGACGGTGAACAGACCCGCTCGTTGATGGACATGCTGCTGGCGAAAAAACGCGCGGGCGACCGCAAGCAGTGGCTGGAAACCAAGGGCGACCTGGCGTCGCTGGAAGTCTAAAGCCCTGCAAAAACGCCCTCTCTCAACACAGAGAGGGCAACGTACACGCGTACCCTTCCTGCACGCGTGTGCGTGGTTAAGCGCCCTCTCTCAGCGTAGAAGGCGCAGCACACGCGCTTACTACTGGTGCGCGTGCGCGGCGCCAAGCGCCTTGCCGCAGGCGTAGTTGCGCAGGCAAAGCAGATACTGCGAATGACTGTGTGCGGTACTGACTTTCGCCACCTACCGGCAGCGATCCGTCTGTTTGAACTTCAACGTATCGCGTTGAAAGACCAGTGCGTACTGACGAGCTGGTCAACACAACCTCAACGTACGCCCCGCAACACCTGCGCTGCACCGGTCACCAGACCGCAGGCGTGGTCCTGCACCTCTTCGCCACTTGCACGGTTACCGCTGGGTGCATCCTGCCGCGTCGCCAGTAGAACGAACCCCGGTCGCCCGTCCTGCAGTTGCGCGCCGGCGACCACCAGCGAGTAATCGCGCAAGCTGGCATCGGCAGGAAGCGCGTCTGCGAGCAGGCGAATCGGATCTTGCTCCAGCGCAGTGCCTTCCAGCGTCCTGGCCAGATACACATGGCCCAGCAGCGGCTCGGCCAGGGCACGCCATTCCGGGCCGATCTCAGTGCGCTGACGCTGCAGCGCTGCGTACACGTCCGGACGCAGGCAATCGATATGGATATGCAGTTGCTCCTGCGAGCGCCCGTGCGGTGAGTTCAACGCAAGGCTCACGTATTGCCTTGGCAGCGGACGTTGCAGCGCCTGCGCCACGAAACTGCGCGCATCCCAGGCAGTGGCGAAATAATTCGGCGCGTCGGCGCTTAGCAACGCGGGGTCTTCGATTCCGCTGACCCGCACGCTGGGCACCAATAAATACTGGAAGCTGCCGTGACGGTCTTTCAACAGCACCGCCCGGCGCGCTGGATCCGACCACACGGCGGCGCAGTCGGGCGGCCGCGGCGCCTCTGCCAGGCATCGGGTCGAGACGATGCGCCACAACGCATCCGGGTCGCTGGGATGGCGTACCAGTGCAGGTGGCGCTGCCGCACAGCCAGCCAACAGCAGCAATACCGCACACGCATGTCGAAGGGCACCAGGCCTCATCTGCAGCTCGATCACCAGGGCGCGCCATGATAGCGACCCGCTCGGAATCGGTCAGCGCGACAGGCATGCCTTTTTGCACATCCACCGCGTGGTGCCGCAGCCTAGCATCGGCGTTCTTCCGTTCGAATGCCGATTGCCCATGCCCTCCTTGTTCCATACCGGCCTGCTGGCCTGCCTGCTGTTCGGCGTCCCGGCATTCGCCGCCGCGCAGGACAGCAAGACCGATTCCAAGCCTGACGCCAAGGCCGATACCGCTGCGAGCAAACCCGCACCGCTGCCAGCCGATGTCAGCGTGCGCCAAAGTACGCGCCTTGCCGGACGAACGCTGAATTACACCGCCACCGTCGGCACGCTGCCGGTGCGCGATGCGCAGGGCAAGACTACCGGCGAGGTGGTGTTCACCGCCTACACCGTGGACGGCAAGGACCGCCCGGTGACCTTTGCCTTGAACGGCGGACCAGGCGCGGCGTCGGTGTATCTGAACATGGGCGCGATCGGGCCGAAGGTGGTCGGGTTCGGCGCCGAAGGCGACAGCGCATCTGCGCCGGCGACCTTGCGCGACAATCCGGGCACCTGGCTGGACTTCACCGACCTGGTGTTCATCGACCCGGTCGGCACCGGCTTCAGCCGCGCACTGATCGGCGATGACGAAGCCAAGAAGCAGTTCTACAACCCGCAGGCCGACGTCGAATATCTTTCGCGCGTGATCTACGACTGGCTGCTGAAGAATCGCCGCCTGCAGACGCGCAAGTATCTGGTCGGCGAAAGCTATGGCGGTTTCCGCGGCCCGCGCATCACCCAGTATCTGCAGACCCGCCTTGGCGTGGCGATGAATGGTGTGGTGCTGGTCTCGCCGTTCCTCAACCCGACCCTGGACGACAACAGCGACGTCTCGCCGCTGGCGTGGATGCTGACCCTGCCCTCGATCGCCGCTGCACACCTGGAACGCCAGGGCCAACTCAGCGACAGCGCGATGCGCCAGGTGATCGACTACACCCGCAGCGACTACGCGGTGGCGCTGATGAAAGGCCGCACCGACCCGCAGGCTACGGAGGCGATGCTGCAACAGGTCACCCGCATGACCGGGCTGGATCCGGCCTATGTGCGCCGCTCCGGTGGACGCCTGGAAACCCAGGCGTATCTACGCGAAGTGTTTCGCGACAAGGGCGAGCTGGGCAGCCGCTACGACGCCAACGTAACCGCCTTCGACCCGTTCCCCAACGACCCCACGCAGCGCGCCAGCGACCCGCTGCTGGACAGCATCATCGCCCCGACCACCACCGCGATGGTGGACTTCGTCACCCGGATCGTCGGCTGGAAAGTCGATGCGCGCTATCAGGCGATCAATTACGAGGTCAATACGGCGTGGGAATGGGGCGATGAGCTGCGCAAGGGCGCGGTGACGCAGCTGCGTCAGTCGGTGGCAATCGACCCCAAGCTGCGAGTGCTGATCGCACATGGCTGGAACGATCTCTCCTGCCCGTTCATGGGCTCGGTGCTCACCGTGGATCAGATGCCGGCGATGGGCGACCCCAACCGCGTGCAGGTACACGAATATCCGGGCGGCCACATGTTCTACAACCGCGCCGATAGCCAGGCCGCGTTCCGTCGTGACGTCAAGGCGATGTACGAAACGCGCTAGGCGCATGCAGTGCCGGGCGTGCGACTCACGCCCGGCGATGAATCAACCGCGTCGTGACGCTTTAGACCGCGCCAGGCGCGGTCGCTTTCACGTTCCAGCCCATCCATTGGTAAAGCCGATACCGCGCGATGCCCAGGTATTCGTGCAAGGCGACATCGGCCAGGGTGAAGTTGTAGCTCTGCGGCAGGATCGACCAGGACGCGGTGAGCCAGTCGGCGCGCACCGGGATGGCATCGATCCCGAAGTGACGGAAGTACAGCTCGGCACGGCGCAGATGCGTGGCCGAGGACACCAGCACGACGCGATCGGGCCGGTGCGCGCGCAGCAAGGGCTGACTGAATTGCGCGTTCTGCCAGGTGTTCATGCTGGACGGTTCCATGATCAGGTCTGCCCGATCGATCCCCAGCCCGATCAACACGCGCTGATACACCACCGCCTCCGACAGGCCCAGACCGCGGGCGTCGCCGCCGCTGATCTCGATCTTGCAATCTCCCCCGCTGTGCCGGCATTGCCGGTACAGCCGCGCCGATTCGACGATACGGCCATAGGCGAACATATTGGCTTCGGCCACCGCGTCGCGGCCTTCCGGACGCACGGTGCCGGCGCCCAGCAGCACGATGACGTTGCGCGCGCCCCATGCATTGAAATCATTGAGGCCGGTGTGTTGCAGGTTCTGCAGCATCCACGATGGCAGCGGCCCGCAACCGACCGCGAACACCAGCGCCAGGCTGGCCCCGGCCAGCACGCGCGACAACCGCCGCGATCCGCGACGGTCGATCAACCAAGCCAAGCCGAACAACACGCACACCAGGGCAAGCATCATCGCGAAAGGCTCTCACTCAGGACGCGCAGGCACCCCCGGTCACGGCAGATCCCTTGCGCAATAACAGCGCAGCGTGACGGCGGTGCGTGACCGCACCGCGACATCGCATCAGGTCCAGCCAAACAGCTCGAACAGCGTCAGGATCAGATACGCCACACCGCCCGCGGCGGGAATGGTGAGGATCCACGCCCAGACGATGCGCTCGATCACGCCCAGCCGCAGCGAGCGCGGGTTCTTGGCAAACCCCACGCCCATGATCGCGGTCGAAATGCTGTGCGTGGTCGACACCGGCATGCCGAAATGCGCAGCCACGGTGAGCACGGTGGCCGAGCTGGTTTCGGCAGCAAAGCCGTGGATGGGATGCAGCTTGACCATCTTGTGGCCGAGCGTCTTGATGATCTTCCAGCCACCGGAGGCGGTGCCGGCCGCCATCACCACCGCGCAGGTCAGCACGATCCACATCGGGATGCCGTCACCGGCGGCCAGGCCGGTACCCGGATGCAGAAATGCCAGCCAGCTCGGCAGATTGTCCAGCGCACCGGCCGACTGCGCGCCGATCAGGGTCATCGCAATGATGCCCATGGTCTTCTGCGCATCGTTATGGCCGTGGGCGTAGCCCATGTACGCGGCCGAGGCGATCTGCGCCTTGCCGAAGAACGCATTGACCCAGCGCGGCCGCGCCAGTCGCCCGATCCGGCCACCGAGCCGCGACATACCGGCGATGATGGCCCACAGCAGCAGCATCACCACGATACCGAGCAGGAAGCCGGCGATCGGCGAGGTGATCATCGGCACGAATACCTTCCACAACAGGCCCTTGTTCTTGGCCCAGTTGCCGACGCTTTCCGACCAGATCAATGCGTCCCAATTGTTGTGCGCGGCGGCCAGACCGGCGCCGCACAGGCCACCGATCAGCGCATGCGAGGACGACGACGGCAGGCCTTTCCACCAGGTGATCAGGTTCCAGATGATGCCGCCCAGCAGCGCGCACAAAATCACCTGCGGGGTGACCTCGACCACGTTGGTGTTGAGCAGGCCAGACGCAATCGTCAAGGCCACCGCAGTGCCGGTCAGGGCGCCGATCAAATTCATGCCGGCGGCCAGCATCACCGCCCAACCCGGCGACAACACCTTGGTGGCGACAACAGTGGCGATGGAATTGGCGGTGTCGTGGAAACCGTTGATGAACTCGAACACCAACGCGGCCAGGATCACCACCAGAACAAGGGTAAGCACGCGGCGACCTCAGCTGTTCTTCAATACGATCTGGTACACCACCACCCCTGCCTCACGGCAACGGTCGATGGCTTTCTCCAGGATCTCGAAGAACTCCTTGAGCAGGAACATCTGCAGCGTGTCCAGGCGGCCGGAATAGATGTCGCGGTACAACTCGAGCATCAGGCGGTCGGCCTCGTTTTCCAGCGTGCGCAGCTTGTCGTTGAGCGCAGTCATGCGATCGATGTTCATCTGCGGCAGGTCGGTGACCATCTCCACCACCACCGCGGCGGCCTGCTCCAGCATCGCCGCGCGCGGAGCGAAGTCGATGTGTTCCAGGTGCTTGGTGGCCAGCGAATAGCGGTCGGCGAATTTTTCGACCTGCTTGGGAATCTTGTACAACGCCGAGCCCAGCGCTTCGATGTCTTCGCGCTCGATCGGGGTCATGAAGCTGTCCACCAGCGCCTGGCCGATTTTGTCGGAGGCGGCGCGTTCGCGCAGGCGGGCCAGCTTGAAGGCGTCTAGCGCGGGTTGCCGGTCGGACGTGCGCATCATGGCGTGCAACGCCTTGGTGCTGTCGTAGGCGGCCTGCGCCGCTTCGTTCAGAAGCGAATAGAACTGCTTGCCGGAACCGAAGATGGTCTGCAACGAGAACATGGGTGGAGAACTTCCTGCCGTCGAGGGAGAGACGGGCGCCAAGGACGAATTATGACCGTTCCATGACCTGTCTGGGTATCTCGGCGCCGCGCACGGCCTTCACATCGGCATTTCCCGGCTCGAATCACCCTGTAATTTGCTAACATGCCTCCGCGCTTTCGGGCGCACCCTATGGAAGACGACCCTATATTTCCCCGTTGCCGCCCCGCCCCTGCGCGCGCCGGCCAACCCCGCGCTTGCCCGCCCTCCCCTTCACTGACCGGGGAAGACGCCCGTGGTTGAGTTTCTGATCGTCATCGCGCTGATCGTGTTGAACGGCTTCTTCGCCATGTCGGAGATGTCGTTGATGACCTCGCGCAAGAGCCGCCTGAAGCAGATGGCTGGCTCCAGCAAGCGCGCCGCGCGGGCACTGGCCTTGGCCGAGAGCCCCGAGAACTTCCTGTCCACGGTCCAGATCGGTATCACCTCGATCGGCATCCTGACCGGCCTGTTCGGCGGCGAAGCCATCGGCGAGGCAATCGGTGAGCGGCTGCAGCTGGCCTTCCCTGCGCTGTCGGCCACCTTCTCGCTGGTCGGCGATCCCAAACCGTATTCGGTGGTGATCGGCAGCACGCTGGCGGTGGCGCTGATCACCTTTTTGACGCTGATCTTCGGCGAGTTGGTGCCCAAGCGGCTGGCATTGCGCAATTCCGAAGATATCGCCGGCTTTGTCGCGGTGCCGATGACCTGGCTGGCCAAGATCGCCGCGCCCGGGGTGTGGGTGCTGGCGCGCTCCACGCGGTTGGTGCTGCGCATGCTGGGCATGGGCAAGGACGAATCGGCATCGATCACCGAAGAAGAGATCCGCATGCTGGTGGCCGAAAGCCACGAAGCCGGCGTGATCGACGCGCACGAGCGCGACATGATGAACCGGGTGATGCGCCTGGGCGACCGCACCGCCGACAGCCTGATGACGCCGCGCAACCGCATCGCCTGGCTGGATGCCAATGCAGAGCCGGAACGCAACCTGCAGATGATGCGCGAGCACGAGTTCTCGCGTTACCCGGTGTATCGCGGCAGCGACCAGGACATTGCGGGCGTGCTGGAGGTCAAATCGCTGGTCACGCGCCTGGGCGGGCATGGCGAGCACCTGTTCCAGGCACTGCGCGATACCTTGTTCGTGTCCGAGTCCACGCATGCGATGAAGCTGCTGGAGATCTTTCGCGAAGAACAGCAGTCGATGGCGCTGGTGGTCGACGAATACGGCGAAATCCGCGGGCTGGTGACCATCAGCGACTTGATGGGCGCAGTGGTGGGACGCCTGCAGGCGGTGGAAAACACCGACGAAGACGCCCTAGTGATCACGCGTGCGGATGGCTCGCTGCTGATCGACGGCTCGCTGCCGGTGGAAGAATTGCGCGAAGTGCTGGGCGCCGAACTGCCGGAAGCCGACGAAGGCGATTACCACACGCTGGCCGGGCTGTGCATCTACTACTTCGGGCGCATTCCGCAGGCCGGCGAATTCTTCGATTGGGCCGGCTGGCGCATCGAGATCGTGGATCTGGATGGTGCGCGCGTGGACAAGCTGTTGCTGAGCCGCGTCGGCGACGAGGACAGCGATGACATCGTCGGATAACGGCGCGCCGCCATCCGACGACTCCGGTGGCGAGCAGATGCGCTACCGCAATGAAGGCATCCGCAGTTTGTTGGCGGCCTTCAGTGACGGCGACCCGGAGCAGGTGCTGCGGGTGCGCGAAATTCTGGCCGACCTGCAGCAAAGCGCATTCGGGGTGTTTTTATTTCTGGCGATCCTGCCGTCGTTCATCCCGATTCCGGGCGTGGCCGGCGGCATCAGCGGGCCGCTGACGGTGCTGATCGGAGTGCAGATGATGTGCTGCCTGCGCAAGCCGTGGGTGCCGGCCTTTATCGGCAACCGTGGGCCGCGGCGACGCACCAGCCAGCGTTTCGTGGCGAAGCTGGCGCCAACGCTGCAGCGGCTGGACCGCCTGCTCAAGCCGCGTTTGCACGGGGTGCTCGATCGGATACCGGCGCAGGTGTTCACCGGGTTGCTGCTGGTGCTGGTCGGCATTTTACTGACGCTGCCGATCCCGTTTACCAACTATCTGTTCGGCTTGATCCTGCTGCTGTTTGCGCTGGCCTTGCTGGAGCGCGACGGCGCGTTGATGCTGGTCGGCTGGGCGGCGGCGCTGGTGTCGATCGCGGTGTTCGGCATCACCTCGGATCAGTTGCTGGATCTGATTCGTGGCTGGTGGCCGGTGGCGTGGCGTTGAGTTCTACCGAAGAGTGCGCGCCGGATTGGGCTTGCTGGCGCTGACGGATCAGCTCTGATTCTGGAATGGGTGACACTCTTTCGCTGGCGAACGCTGGTTGGGATGTTCGTTCAACGTCGACGTTACTGGCGGACGTACCCTCACCCCAACCCCTCTCCCGCAGGAGAGGGGCTAAAGCGCTTGGCGTGCGATTGAGCGATCTTGGGTTGCGGTGGTGTCGCGTACGCACCACGCGGATAACGTTGCGTTATAGGCGAAGCCTTGCGCCATATGGAAACCAAACGGCCCGTGCGGCGATTGGTTTTCGCCGCCTTTAGAAGGACCGATCGTCTGGAACGCCCGATCGTCGTACTAAAGCCAAACCTTGGTCATTAGATCGGGACTTGTCGGTTACGTCAGGTCCTGGTGCTCAGATCAGGGCTTGGCGCTTACCTCAGGTCTTGCTTACTTCAGATCGACCACGCGGTTATCCGAGAGGCTTGCGGTATCGTCGGTGACGGCGGCCATGACGAAATACAACGCCTTGCCCAGCAGGCCGCTGGGGCCGTCCCAATACTCTGCCGACTCGGCACGTACATGGATCAAGCGCAGGTTGGGGTCGTCCTTGCCGCCGGGGAAAAACACTTTCATTGCCGGCGACCACAACGCATCGATCTTGGCGCGGTCGTGCACCACGCGCGCAGTGCCGGCGACCGACACGTAGGTGTTCTTGGATGCCGAGGCGTAGGACACGTTGACGCGTGGGTCGGCGGCGATTTCCGCCACTTTCGGGCTGTCGGCGGCGGTGGCGAACCACAGGTCGCCGTCGAATTCGACTTCCTGCGTGCCCAGCGGGCGGCTCACCAGCTTGCCGTCCGCCGAGACGGTGGTGAACATCGCAATGTCCACGCCGCGAATCAATTCCGCCAACTGCTTGATGCTCTCGCTACGTTCCTGAAGTTGCATGCGTGTGTTCCCAATGGAGATGCATGCATCTGAGCGGATCGACGCGCAAAGCGACGTGAATCACGCAGTGGTCACGTCCAACTCGCGGACCGCTTCTGCCGCGATCTCGAACGAACGCAGGCGCGCGGCGTGATCGTAGATGTTGGCGGTAAACAACAACTCGTCCGGGCCGTGGCGATCGATAAAGGCGGCCACGCCCTGCGCAACCTGGTCGGCATCGCCGAGCACGGTGCATGCCAGGGCACGCTCCACACCGACACGCTCATGCGGCTGCCAGAAGCTGTCGATATCGTCGATGGGCGGCGGGATCTTGCTGAGCTTGCCGCGACGCAGATTGACGAAACTCTGCTGCTGGGTAGTGAACAACCGACGCGCCTGCGCTTCGGTCTCGGCAGCCACCACGTTCAGGGCGAGCATGACGTGCGGCTTGGCCAACTGCGCGGACGGGCGGAATTCGCGGCGGTAGATCGCCACCGCCTCGTCCATCGCATCGGGCGCGAAGTGCGAGGCGAACGCGAACGACAACCCCATCGCGGCAGCCAGCCGCGCACTGAACAGGCTGGACCCCAGCAGCCACACCGGCACATCGATCCCGGCACCGGGGACGGCCTGCACCAACTGCCCCGGCACTGCGGGGGCGAAGTAAC
The DNA here is from genome assembly GCF_979258225.1 of Xanthomonas sp. AC360. Lineage (NCBI taxonomy): Bacteria > Pseudomonadati > Pseudomonadota > Gammaproteobacteria > Lysobacterales > Lysobacteraceae > Xanthomonas > Xanthomonas sp. AC360. The sequence goes on along the minus strand of NZ_OZ409846.1, from coordinate 3,500,327 downwards.
GCAGCAACTCCGCCACGTCCTGCGGGAACTGGTCGGCACCGTCGAAATAGCGGCGCAAGGCGCGTGCGGTGGGTTGATCGGTCCCGGGGGCGCGGCCCAGGCCCAGATCGATGCGCTGCGGGTACAGCGACGCCAGCGTGCCGAACTGTTCGGCCACCTGCAGAGGGGCATGGTTGGGCAGCATGATGCCGCCGGAACCGACGCGGATGGTCTTGGTGCCGCCGGCGACGTGGCCGATCAACACTGCGGTGGCGGCGCTGGCAATGCCCGGCATGTTGTGGTGCTCGGCCAGCCAGTACCGGTGATAGCCCCAGCGCTCGGCATGTTGCGCCAGATCGAGCATGTTGGCGAAGGCGTGGGTGGTGTCGCTGCCTTCGCAGACGGGCGCCAGGTCGAGCACGGAAATGGGCGTCATCGGACGGCTCCGGAACTAAGTGATGTGCAAGAGATGGGGCTGACCGGGCGGCATTGCCAGTCGGTTGTCTGGCGCTGAGGGGATTACAGCATTCCAGCAGCCGAACACCGGGTGCGGAGCGCGGCCTGCGTCATCAACAGTGGCCGACACCCCATCGTCGGCAGTCGTCAGGTAGGTGAGGACGGCGCGCAAGAACGGGAGTGCACGAGCAGTGCCTGCCCCGCCGAACACCGGTCGCGCCCGCCTGGCGGCTGCACAGTCGTTGTATCGACTGCTCTATGGACAGATGGCCGCGTCGCTGCAGCAGATGCAGTGACCTAGGCGCGAACCCATCAACCGCGCGACGAAGGGCCGGCGCTGCCGGATCAGGCCGCTGGCTATGATGCGGTTTGCCTTGCAATGCGGTACCACGATGACCATGACCGCCCCGCCTGCCCATGACTCCGGTGCCGCTCAGATTTCCGCGCGCATCGACCGACTGCCGGCCAGCGCCACGCTGTGGCGGCTGGTCGGCCTGCTGGCGTTGGGCGGGTTTTTCGAGCTGTACGACCTGTTCCAGACCGCCTACATCAGCCCGGGGCTGATTGCCGACGGCATTTTTGCCAAGGGTGCCGATGGCGTCTTTGGGATGTCGGACCAGGCCGCATTCGCCGCAGCAACGTTTCTTGGGCTGTTCGTCGGCGCCGCGCTGTTGAGTCCGTTCGCTGACCGCTTCGGCCGCCGCCTGGTGTTCACCTTCGCACTGGTCTGGTACACCGCCGCCACCGTGGCGATGGGTCTGCAGAGCACGGCCACCGGGGTCATCGTGCTGCGCTTTGTGGTGGGGATCGGGCTGGGCATCGAACTGGTGACCATCGATACCTATCTGTCCGAGCTGGTCCCGCGGCACATGCGCAGCGCGGCGTTCGCGTTTGCCTTCTTCGTGCAGTTTCTGGCGGTGCCCGCAGTGGCGCTGGCCGCGTGGCTGCTGGTGCCGCATGCGCCACTGGGAGTGAGCGGCTGGCGTTGGGTCGTGCTGCTGAGCGGTGTGTTTGCGTTGGCGATCTGGTGGTTGCGCAGCCGCTTGCCGGAATCGGCGCGCTGGCTGGCCGCGCAGGGCCGCCATGCCGAAGCGGATGCGGTGCTGAATCAACTGGAAGCGCGCTGCGTGCGCGATATCGGCGCGCCGTTGCCCGAGCCGCAACTGGCCGCCGCAGCGCCCGCCAGCCAAGCGCGGGTGTCGGACTTGTGGCGGGCGCCGTATCGCGGGCGCATCGGCATGTTGGTGGTGTTCCACATTTTTCAGGCCATCGGTTTCTTCGGCTTCGGCAACTGGTTGCCAGCCTTGATTGCAGCGCAAGGCACCGGTGTCACCAAGAGCCTGGGCTATTCGTTTGCGATTTCGCTGGCCTACCCGCTTGCGCCGCTGCTGTTGCTGCGCTTTGCGCAGCGCTGGGAAAACAAGTGGCAGATCACCGCATCGGCGCTGGGCGCGGTGATGTTTGGCGTGCTGTTTTTGCTGCAGCATGACGCCATCGGCATGGTGCTGTGCGGGGCGATGATCGCGTTCTGCAATGCCTGGATGAGTTTTGCTTACCACGGCTATCAGGCCGAACTGTTCCCCACAGGATTGCGTGCGCGTGCGGTCGGGTTTTGCTACTCGTTCAGCCGTCTGTCGACGGCGGTGAGCAGCGTGTTGATCGGCTGGCTGCTTGCCCAGGTCGGCAGCCATGGCGTGCTGACCTTTATCGTGATCAGCATGTCGATCGTGGCGAGCGTGATCGCCGTGTTCGGGCCGCGCACGCGCAATCGTGCGCTGGAAGAGATTGCGGGCTAGCGCCTGCGCAGCGGTGTGACAGCTCGGCGATGCACGTGTCTCACGTCATGCGCCGTGGCGTTTCACCAAGGCCGCGCTCTTGCCCTGCGGCTGCAAAACCGGTGTCTGTCCAAGTGCAACAGTGCGATCGGCCACCGAGGCCAGGCTGGTGCGATGCGAAACCACCACCAGCACGGTGTGCGGCAGGCGCTGTCGCAACGTGCACAGCAGCTGATGTTCGGCCTGCGCGTCGAGTGCGCTGGTCGCTTCGTCCAGTACCGCCAGGGTCGGCGCGCGCAGCAACACCTGCGCCAACAGCAGACGTTGCAACTCGCCACCGGACAGGCGGCTTTCCGGGCCATTGATCGCGGTGAGCAAGCCGTGGCCGTCGCGCTGCAACCGCGCGTGCAAACCGACCTCGGCCAGGACCTGCCACATGCAGGTCTCGGTGGTGCCCGGCAACGCCCACTCCAGGCAATCGCGCACGCTGCGCTGCCAGGGCCGCACGCCCTGGCCAATGTAGGCGCTGTGCCGGATCAGTTGCCGGTAAGCGGCGAAATCCAGCCGACGCCCGCCCATATGCGCATCGAACGCTACGGGCGGCGCCTGCCCGGAGAGCACGTCCATCAAGCTGCTCTTGCCGACGCCGGAAGGGCCGACGATCAAGGTCATCTCGCCGGGCACCAGCAACAGCGGGCCGATATCCAGCGCGGGCAGCGGCGCCGCCAATTCGATGCGCTCGACATGTAACGCGGCCGGCAGCGGCTGCGCTGCGTCGGCCGATGCCTGCATGCGCGGTGCACCCAGATCCACATGGCGCCGCCACAACTGCAGCGCCGGCCACGCAGAACGTAACTGCTGCACGCTCTGCCGCGTCGTTACCAGATACGGCAGCAAGCGACCAAGCAGCAGACTGACGGTGATCAGCGCGGCGCGGTCGGCGCCTTGCCATAGATTGGCCAGCACCAGGATGCCGGCAATTGCGGCTACGGCGGTGAATTCCAGGACCAACCGACTGCTGGCCACCAGTTCCTGTTGCTGCGCGTAGCCCTGCCCCAACCGCGTTGAAATGCGTTCGTAGTGCTGTGCTTCGACCTCTTCGCGCTGGAACGAGCGCACATGGCGCAGGCGACGCGGAAAATCTTCGCTCAACCAGAACAGCTGCGTCATGTCGGCCACATAGTCGCGACTGATGCGTGCCTGCGCATCGCTGCTGGACAGCCGCACACCCAGCCAGGCCAGCACCAACAATAACGGCGTGGCAAACAGCAACGCAGGTGCGATCAACACCGCGATGCACACGCTGACCACTGCAGTGATGCCTGCCACCAGCAACTGCAGCACGGCGCTGAAGCCTTGCGTTGCGATCTCGATGTTGTAGGTGAGCACGTTGGCGATTTCGGCCGAACTGGCGCCAGCCAGTGCCGGCAACGGCGCATCGATCAAGGCGGCATGCACGCGCCGACGCAGGCCCACTGCATAGCGGCTGGTCAGGCGTGCGGCCAGGCGCGCCCCGCACCAGCGCAGCGCGGCGAACAACAGGCTCACCACCACGAACAGGCTCGCCTGCAGCGGCAGGCCACCCGGCAATGCGAGTTGGTAGCCGGCCAACTGCACGCTGTGGCCCGGTTGCACCAGCGGCACCAGGCACACTGCAACGATACTGCCGACGCACGCGGCCGCCAGCGACAGCGCGACGTACAACCCGACAGCCGGCAGGTCGGTGGGCACCAGCGTGTCGATGAAGCTGCGTAGCGCTGCCTGACTCCGGCCGCCGTGCGCAGGCTTATGCATCGGCGCCGCCGCGCGCATGCCGTGCCGCTCGGCGCGTGTCATCCAGCGCATTGCACGCGCTTTCGATCATGCAGGCCGTCATCGCAACACCCGCAGCACCGCCTCGAGCGAGGCGTGCGGATGCGCGCCGCGACGCAAGGTAAACATCCCGACGCGCTGCACCTGCGCGACAAACCGCTGCCAGCCGGGCTGACCGGCAGCGTACGGCTGATCGCGCGCCAGGGATTCGGCAATCTGTGTGACCGGCACCGGCACCAGGCCCGCTGCGGAGGCATCGGCAGACTGGCTGGACAGCATCAATACCGCGCTTAGCTGCAACGGCGTGGGCGCAAGGGTGGCATGACCGTGGCGAATATCGACCTCGTACTTTTCCACACCGCTGCGGCGACGAATGGTGGGCGCTGCGCCGATCCATGCGCGCGTGCGCGCATCGAGCAGGCCAAGCGATTCCGGCCGCAGATGCAGAAAGTTGGCAACCCCGGTGGTCAGCAGACTCTCCGGCGCCACGAACACGCCGTCTTCGGCGATGAACTCCAGGCCATGCAGCAGACTGTGCAGCGCCAGCGTGGATTTGCCCGCACCGCTGGCGCCAAGCAACAGCACACAGCGACCGTGCCGGCCAACGCAGGCACCATGCAAGGGCACCAGCCCGATGCCACGCGCGGCAAGCAGGAACACCGCAAATTCGATGAGTTCATAGCGCACGTGATACGCATGCGCCAGCATGTCTTCGGACACCACCAGCATCGCGCGGCGCTCGGGCACCGAGAGCATCAGGTAATTGCTGGCATCCATGACGCCGCAGACCAGCCCGCCAACCGCATGCGTGCGCACCGGCGGGGGCGTATCGACCATGGCGCCCGGCGCGCGTGGCACCAGATCCAGGGTGAGATGAAACTGCGGCGCGTCAGGCAGGCAGTACGCCGGCAGGCCCGCGTAGGCGGCATCCACCAACGCCAGCAACGCTTCGCTATCGCTGTGAAAGTGGAAGAGCGCGCCGAGAATCTGCCGCTGTACGCTGAAACGACGCGCACGCTGCTCACCGAACGGGTCTGACGCGAGAGTGTCCGGTGCAAAAGTGTTCGGCGGAACCACGCATGCGCGTTCGCTCACCGGCGTGTGTTGCGCCAACGCAGCCGACTGCGGCATGCCTGTCATCCATTGCATCGATCAGCCGGTGTGTGCTGATTCGCCAAAGAAAGGTTGCATCGTCGAATGCGATGTACCGCCGCCTTCCATCGACGCTGCGACGCATCGCAACAGCGCAACCAAAGGCGCCTGCGTGCGCACCTACTGCCGAGCCGAATGCCGGTGTCTGCGCACGCCACCGCTGCGCGTCATCTGGCGACAGAACGAGAGCCTTGTGCAGATGCTAAAGATCCAGGTCAGTCATTCGTATTTCTTGCGTTACGACCCAAAACAATGGGAGCGCGGCAAGCCGTATCCGCCGTTGGCCACCCTGCAGATTGCCGCATTGCTGCGCGAGCGTGGGCATGCGCTGAGCCTGTTCGACGCCATGCTGGCCGACGACGTGGAGGACTATGCCGGCGCGCTGCATGAGGCGCAGCCGGACCTGGTGGTGTTCTACGAAGACAACTTCAACTTTCTGACTAAGATGTGCCTGAGCCGGATGCGCGAGGCTGCCTGCCACATGATCCGGCAGGCGCGCGCCGCCGGGTGCCGGGTGCTGGTGGCGGGCTCGGATGCCTCCGACAACCCAGACGTGTTTCTGGCCGCCGGCGCACATGCGACCTTGATCGGCGAAGGCATCGCGCCGTTGATCGAACTGATCGAACGCGTCGAGGCCAATCCGCAGATCGATGACCAGGCCTGGCTGGCCGGCGTTGCACGCATTGCCACCAGCGACCCTGCAGCAGTCCGCGCACATCCCGGTGCGCAGCCACCGGATGCGCGTTTGAGCGGGTTGCCTGCCTGGGACCTGGTCGACATGCCGCGCTATCGGCAGTTCTGGCAGCAACGGCATGGCTATTTCAGCTTGAACATGGCGGCATCGCGTGGCTGCCCGTTCCGTTGCAACTGGTGCGCCAAGCCGATCTGGGGCAACCATTACAAACGCCGCGGCGCCGAAGACGTGGCCGCAGAGATGATCCATCTCAAACGTAACTTCCAGCCCGACCATCTGTGGATGGCCGACGATATCTTCGGCTTCCATATCGATTGGGTCGAGACGTTTGCGCAGCGTTTGAGCGAGGACGACGGCGCGATTCCCTTCACCATCCAGACCCGTGCCGATCTGGCCAGCGAACGCATGGCTGCCGCCCTAGCGCGTGCCGGTTGCGCGGAGGCCTGGATCGGCGCGGAAAGCGGCAGCCAGCGCATCCTCGACAAGATGACCAAAGGCACGCAGGTGGCCGAAGTGATCGCGGCGCGCGAACGGCTGGGCGCACATGGCATCCGCGTCGGCTTCTTCATCCAGTTGGGGTATCTGGGCGAAGAGCTCGAGGACATTCTGGCCACGCGCGCACTGGTGACACAGGCCAACCCCGACATCATCGGCGTCAGCGTGTCGTATCCCCTGCCCGGCACCAAGTTCTATGAAGAAGTGAAGAACCAGTTGGGTGGCAAGACGCATTGGCAGGACAGCGACGACCTGGCCATGATGTTCCATGGTGCCTACGACTCGGAGTTCTACCGCAGCGTGCGCAATCTGCTGCATACCCAGGTCGACCTGCAACAGGCGCGCGCAACGATGACGGCCGACGCCCTTTCGCAAGCGTCAGAGCAACTGGAAGCGCGTTGGGCCGCACTGATCGCATCGGAACATCTCCACCGCACCGAGCCGCTTGCCACCCTGGCGACGCGGCAGCCACGCCAGCTGGAAACGCTGCTGGTGGGCTGATCAACGAGGCAGCAAGCGACCGCCCGATCACCATCATGTCGCATGTGCGGAAACCCCATTTCCGCACTACTGCAATGGCGTCACGCCCTGCCAGCAACACCACCAACAATCAGCATCGCTATCCCGTTCGCCAACCTGTTCGACTTTCCGGATCACCTGCATGCAGCCTTCGCTTCGCACCATCAGACATGGCCTGCACACTGCCACCGAGCAGCTGGCGCACGAGCTGGCGCAGCCTGGCGACAACGCGCCGCAGTGGAACCGGCTGCAGTGGCAGCTGGCCGCGGCGGCGGCGGCGGCGCATGGCGTGTCGCCGTTGCTGCAGCGGCGCTCGTTGTGGCAGAACGCCGAATGGACGGCCTTCCTGAGCGAGCAGCGCAGCCATGTTGAAGACCGGCACCGGCGTATCGCGCTGCTGCTGACGCAGATCGACGCGGCTGCACGCAGTGCCGGCATTGCGCTGGTGGGACTGAAGGGCAGCGCCTTGCATCGGCTTGGCGTGTATCTGCCCGGCGATCGCCCGATGGCCGACATCGACTTGCTGGTGCAGCCGGACGACGCGCCTGCGGCGGCAGCGTTGTTGTGCGAACTTGGCTACGTGGCGTCGTTCGAACAATGGAAGCACCAGGTGTTCAAACCGCTGCGGGGCGATGCCGTTGCGGGCCTAGGCGAGCACCGCGACGCACCGATCAATATCGAGCTGCATACGCGCATCCAGGAACGCCTGCCAGTGCGTAGCGTGGACATCACCGCGCTGGTCTGGCCGGAGCGCGCGCAGCCGGGACTGAACCCGTACCCCTCCATCGGCGCCTTGATGCGTCACCTGCTGCTGCATGCCGCTGGCGGCATCTGCCATCGCAGCATCCGGCTGATGCATCTGCACGATCTGGCATTGTTGGCCACACGCATGGGGCCACGCGATTGGCAGGAGCTGTGGGAAGACCCGGCGATCTCGCCATGGTGGGCACTGCCTCCGCTGTTGTTGTTGCAACGCTACTACCGCGCAGTGGTGCCAGCGACGGTGATGGCACGCCTGCATGCGCAGTGTCCGCGACTGCTGCGCATGCGCGCGGCGCGGCAAACGCTCACCACCGCCTCGTGCTCGAACCTGTGGTTGTCTGCACTACCCGGCATCGAGTGGTCGGGTTCGCTGCGTGAGGCGCGCCAGTATCTGCGACAACGCGTAGTGCCGTCGGCAGAGAGCCGCAAGGAGCGGGCCGACATGTTGCAGACGCAGTTGTGGCTGCAGGGCCAGCCGTGGGTGCGCCAGACCCAGGCACGTCGTCTGATGACTAGGCTGACCCGGCCTGTCCCGCGCACCGACATGCTGTATGTGGTGCGTGCCGCGCTCGATGGGTATCTGCAGCCTGCATAAAGCTGCGTTGGTGTCCTGTGGAATGCGGTGCTGGCGTCTGATGTCTGCGTTGGCGCGGAACATGCGCCGACACCCCAGCCTTGCATGCTGCGTTGATCGCGGCGTTCAAATTGGCTGACCAAAGCAGCAATCAGTGGATGCTGCGTGCTTAGCCACGCTACATGGCCGCTGGACCAAATCGTGCGTACTGGCTGCGCACGATGTGTCGTTGAATCGCGCCCTCGAGCGCGATCAAAACAACGTGGCGAGCAGTCGCCAGGTGGATATGTCCGGCGCGCGCAGCTCCGCCGTGTCCGCGTGCCATATGCCGCACCGAGTACCAGCTTTGCCCGCCTGGCAGCTGCGCAGTAGGTTTGGGGGTCGCTCTAGTTTGTTGGGCCAAGCGGCCGGCGCTCGCATAACTGACGGTAGATCTGCTCGAACAGACGCGTGGTCATGGCCGCGTCTTCGCGCAACGCGCGGCACTGCGCCGCCCATGCCAGACGCAGACGCAGCTCGTCATCGCCGAGCACCTGCCGGATCGCCTCGGCCATGCCCGCCCAATCGCCTGGCGGCACCGCCAGGGCTGCGATCGGCGCCCATTCCACTAAATGCCCGACGGCCGTACCGACGGTCGGAACACCGGCCACGGCCGCTTCCAGCAGCACCATCGGCCCGGCTTCGTGCAGGGATGACATCACCAGCAGATCGGCCGCCAGCATGATCGGGCGCAACTCGCGCTGGGTCTTGAAACCCAGAAAACGTACCTGCTCCTGCAGGCCTAGCTGCTGCACCAGGTGCTGCATGGCACCGTCCAGCGTGTCGACACCGACCATGTCCAGCGTAAAAGCCACACCGGCCCGCTTGAGTGCGGCCATTGCGCGCAGCAAGGTGCTCTGGTCCTTGACCGGATTGAGGCTGGCCACGTGCAGCAAACGTGCAACCGCGCCTTCGCGCGGACGCGGTGGGACGGGCTGCCAGGCACGCAAATCCACCCCTAACGGCACGCGTTGCGCGCCGATACCGAGCGCTTGCAACGAATCGATGATCGGCACGCTGGCAGCGGTAACACGATCGGCCAAGCGCAGGATCACCGCTTCGCGCAGGCGTCCGCGCCACCGCCGCCGGCCGCCATAACCGATGGCATCCAGCGCGACCAGCTCACCGCCTGCGATATGCACTACGCTGGGACGTCGCAGCAGCGTTGCCGCACTCACCGCGATCAGGCTGCAATAGCCGGAAAAGATTGCCTGGATCACCGCAAACGGCGCACGCCGATGTTCTTCGACAATGGCGCCGATGGCACGCAGACGCGTGCGTCGCGCGCCGATGTTGTGGACCTTGGCGCCGCGCAGCATCCAGGTATCGGGCAAGGGTTCCTGATGCAGCACGAACACGTGCACCTCGTGGCTGCGTGCCAGCCATTCGATCAAGGTCAGAAACACCGGAATCACACGCACATCGCCGCTGCGATCCACCCCGCCCGGCACCACCAGCGCCAACTTCATCGCGTGTGCGCTCGCAGTGGTTTCAGCAGGCTTGCATACGCCTGCGCCCAGCGCTGCCCCACTGCCGCGAACGACAGCCGCGCATCGAAGTGCGCCCGCACCTGCGCACGGCTGGGCCGCTGCCGCGCTACGCTCAACAACAATTCCGACAATGCGCTGGCATCGCCTACCGGCCAGAGTTCGCCGACCGCACCGTCATCGCTGAGTGCGCGGAAGGCCGGAATATCGGTCAATAACGGCAGGGCGCCGCAGGCATACGCTTCCAGCGCGGCATAGCCGCAACTTTCGGCATGGCTGGCGGACACGAAGACATCGCTCGCCTGCAACAGCGTCTGCACGCGCGCATGCTCGACCTTGCCCAACAGCTGCACGCACCCCGCCAGACGCGCATCGTCGCGCAGCCGCTGCTGCACCTGTTCCAGCAAGGGCGCCTGGTCGAACACGCACCATAGCCGCAGACCGGGCAACAGGCGCGCCGCCATGGCAACCGCATCGAGCACGCACAGCGGGTCCTTGGCTGCGCTCAGATGGCCCACCCATAGCACACATGGGTCGCCATGCAGTTGCGTGTGCTCGCGTGACAGCAGGCGATCACCCGGCATAAAGCGGCTGCTGGATTCGGGAATCGCAAACAGCTGCGTGCGGCGTTGAAACAGACGCGCGCGCAGAAACGGGTGCGCCATGTCCAACGAGGTAAACGCGATACCGGCAGCGGCGCGATAGCGAGCCCGCCACACCGCCCTGCTCCACCACCGCGGCGGGCGATTGGCATGATCCTGCAGCAGGATCGGCACATTCGGCAGAAGGCGCGCAAGCCTGCGCGCATCACCGGCGAATTCCAGGCCATGCACATGGATCACGTCGGCGTTGATCTCGCGCAAGAGCGCCGACAACGTGGTTGCACGCGCGGCGCTTCCGCGCAAGCCAAGATCGACAAAGCGATAGTCCACGCCTTGCCGTGCGATGCGCACATTCAACGCAGAGGCCTGGATCACCGAAACGCGTACATCTGCACTGGCCACCGCCTCGGCAATGTCGGCAAGCGAAGGCCATTGCGCAAACACTTGGTCGGCGCTCAGGCCGGCGGGCGTCGGCACCAGGTTGAGCTGTGCGACATGTCGTGTCACGGTGCGATCGCCGCTGGGCTGGCGCGCTGTGCGGAGTGAACGTCGCCGCCCTCCACGCAGCACCACAGCAGATCCTGCTGAGGGCCTATGCCGCGCGTATTGCGGAGGGACAGCCCCGGCGCGACGCTCACTCGAGACGCCGCAGCCGTAGCACCAGCGCCACCGGTACCTGCAGCGCCGCCTGGTCGAAGCGTGCGCCAGCGGGGATATCGGCCGGGTCCAGCATCGGCTCGGCGACCGCTTCGATCGCGAAGCCCAAGGCCACGCATGCCGAATGCCAATGGCTGTACAGATGCTGGATGTGTCGCACCGCATAGTGCTGGCCATCGGCCTTGAAATCGCGGCGCCAACCCAATGCATGGCCGATCGGATGCACGTCGCTGCACAACACGATGCCGCCGATGCGGGTGACGCGATGCAATTCTTCCAGCGCCGGCCACAGCCGCTGCAGGTGCCCGAGCACCAGGCCGCACACACTGAGGTCGGCAACCGCATCGGCAAGCGGCAACTGGTCCAGACTGCCCTGCTGCAGCTGCACCCGCGCAGCTGGCCAATGCTGCGACAGTTCGGTTTGGGCGCGCGCGAGCATCTGCGGCGACAGATCGACACCAGTGACATGGCGTGCGCCACGGCGTAACGCATGCAGCATGTAGCGGCCGCTGCCGCAGCCGGCATCCACGACATGCTGGTTCTGCAAGGTAGCGGGCATCAAGCCAAGCATTGCGCGCTCTTCGGCCTGCATCACCGGGTTGTGCGCGTGCGGCGGATACGCCTGGGCCCACAACGCATACGCCGCGTCAGGCTCGAGTACCGGAACCGCGCTCACGACGCGACGCCCATCGCTGCCATTGCGCTAGACGCTTGCTGGACGTCCTGCACCCGTTGCAGGCCGGGTTCGAGCGCTAGTACTGCCGGGTCGGCCAATGTGGCGTCCAGCAACTTGGGGCGTCCATCCAGCACCACCGGAACGGTCTGGATGCCGGCGGCGTCGAACCACGACGCAAAATCCGGATCGGCGATGCGCGGTTTGCCATCGCGAATCACCGCACGCAACTCGCTGCGTTCGCAGCCGATCACGCTGCTGGCGGGCTCGCCCCCGCGGTCGCGCACGATCACCAGATCCGCAGCAGCGCCCGGCGCGATGCGTCCACGTGTTGGCATGCGCAGAATGCGTGCGGATTGCTCGGTCACCAGGCCCAATAGCAGGTCCGGCGCCAGCCCGCTGCGGGCGGCAATGCGCAGTTCTTCGAGCAGATCGCGCGCGCCACTGACGCGCGAATCGCTGCCCAGCGCCAGCCGCCCGGCCTTGCACAACTGCCATGGATCGAGCGTGCGCCCCAGCAGCGCCAGATTGCTCGACGGGCACCACACCACCGCCGCGCCACGCGCGATCACCCGCTCGATATCCTGCTCGCCCATGCCCACGCCGTGGATCAGCACCGTGTTGGACGCCAGGCAACCGAGCCTATCCAGATCGTCGAGCTCGGCACGCGCCACTGCGTCGGTACCTTCGGCCAGATGGATCATCCACGGGTGCGCCGCCGGCGTTGCCGCAAAGCTGCCCTGCACCGGTGGGCCGTAGCCGGTCCAACCCAATGCATAACTCCAACCGAATTCGTGCAGCACGCTGACCGGAAAATCGACCTCATCCAGCGTGGCATGCCAGGGGTCGTGCTGCGCCACGCAGGTCACGCCGGCGAGCAGATTCTTCAGGCCGCCATGGCGCAAGCGCACCGCTTTGGGCACGCGCAATGCCGCAGCCACTTCCGGATGTTGAAAGTGCGCCTGAAACGCCTCGATCCATGCGTAGCTGTTGGCGAACGGCGCGCCCTGCGGCAGCGGCGGCACACAGTTCACCTGCAAGTGCTCGTGCGCGTTGATCAGGCCTGGCGCCAGCACATGCCCCTGCAGATCCAGACGCAAGGTCCCGGTGCCCAGCGTGCCACCAAAGCGGCCCACGCGCAGGTTCACCGCTGCGCGCGACGGGCCCGCGAGCGTGATCGATCGCGCGCCCTGCAGACAGACATCGGCCATGGACATGGGCATCTCCACTCAGCGCTTGCGCATCACGATCAGGAAGTGATCGCCCATGTCGCGCAACAGCGGCAACCCACCGAAACGGTCGTCCAGCCAGCCAAGGCGCTCGGAGACGCGCGGATGGCGCTCGCAAAAATCGACCAGATACGGCGGCGGAAGGAACAGGCTCAGGGCACGGTAGCTGTCCAGCACGAAGTGCTTTTCAAAGGCGCGATAGAACTCGCGCGGCAGGTGGTACCAGGTCCAGATGGTGTGGCCGTTCATGCCCACCGCGGTTGCGCCCTTGGCCGCACGCACCGCCGCGCGCTTGAAGCGCCCGCGCAACGCGTAATGGCCGATTTCCCAGGGGCAGATGCGCCCGATCACCGAAAACACCAGGCAGCCGTCAGCACGCAGCAGACGCGCGCATTCTGCGGCCACCGCCGGCAGATCCGGCGCGCAATTGAGCGGGCCGAAGTTGGAATACATGCCGTCGAAGGTGCCCTCCAGCTGGTCGAGCTGTTGGATACCCACATGCGCGGCCGCCAGACGCTCCTCCAGACCCTGCGTCACCGCGCGATGGCGGGTGCGCTCGATCATGGCCGGCGACCAATCGGTTGCCAGCACGTTGTAGCCGCGGCGCGCGAACTCGCCCGCATCCAGCCCGGTACCGCAGCCCAGATCCACCAAGCGCGAGCCGACCGGCAACTCTGCGGCCACCGTGTCCCACAGCGTGGTGCGCATGCGCTGGATCAGCGCGTTGTTGCCGCGCGGACCGTCGTAATCGGGGGCGACGCTGTCGAACGCGCGCTGCGTCTCCAGCAACTGCTCCGGCGCGACCGTCCCGCCGCGCGCGGCATGCTCACTGACCACTGACATGCATCGCCTCCCCCACCCGTCCTGCTGATTTCACGACACTCTCCAGACGCGGCACCGCCAACGCGGTATCGCTTGATAGACCCGTGAGTGCCAGCACTAGTCGGTTTGGTTGCAGTCCGACCGCGCGCACGAGCAGTGCCTGGATGGACTAGAGACAGATCCAGCGGTGACAAAACCCCGCTGGCAGCGCTGCGCGTATCAATCACGACGTGCCGCGCATGCGCGTGCCAACGGCGCTGTCAAGGATCGGCCCGCCACTTCTGACGCACGCGCAGTGGACGGCGGCGAGCGCTTGTCATGGAGCGGCTAATAGAACTTTGGGAGTATTCTGCACGGCGCACCCAACGCCGGAGCGAACGCATGGTCCATGCCGCACCGGCATGCGGCTGCGCCCGCATGCCGGTGCGCGCAATCGTGTTTGCTAGCTCTTAAGCGATGGCACCGGCGCCTTCAGCACGGCGGCGACGCCAGGCATTGCGCACCACCGCCACCAGCACGCCCAAGCCCGCTCCACCGAGCAGACCGACCGCCCAGACCATCAACGCATTCGGAAACGCCCGCTGCTCGGGCACATACAACGGCCACGCCAGCGAGGTTTGATAGGTGTAACGCGCGGTCAGCCGCGCGATCAGATCGTCGCGCTCGCTCTTGATCGCCCGGATGGTGGCGGTGTTGTCGGTCAGCAACACTCCGGCCAGCACCTGCGCCGGACTTGCTGCGGTGCCGGCTTGCAGTTGCTGTTGCAGCTGCTCGCGATTGAGCATGGCAACGCGCAGATCCTCGTCAAGCCCCTGCAGGCGAGTACGCGCAAGCGCGAGCGCAGCGGCATTGGTGTCGCCATGCAAGCTCTGCAATGCAGTGACGGTGGCCATCGCCAACGTGCGCGCCTGATGCGCCGACTCGGCACGAATGGTCACACCGATGAGATTGGCGTATGGGTCCGGATCCGGCTTCAGGCTACCGCGATACAGCTGCGCGGCACGGCTCTTGAGCGGCACCCCGGCCTGGTGCAGGACAGCGTCCTGAAACAGCCGCGTCTTCATGCGATCGATCACCCGCTGGAACGGCTCGACCTTGGGGTCGCGGCCGGCAGGCGTGGGACCGATCTCGCCCACCTGGATCCACGCGGTGGCGTCCCACTGCGGCTTTGCCACGCGCAGGAAGACGAACGTCATGCCAAGCACCAGCACCAACGCAGCCAGCGCCCAACGCCATTCGCGCCGCAGGATGCGCCACAGATCGATCAGATAGATTTCGTCGTGTTGATTCATGGTGCGCAGGCTCTGATACGTGACAGTGGGTTGCCGCGCTTACGCGACAGATGGGGGTGCTGCATGGCGGGTGGGCAACAACACGGTGCAGGCGTGCAGCACCAAACACAGCGCAATGAAGCCAAAGTTGGTCCAGGTGAACGCCTGAGGCGCGAATGGCGACATCAGGCAGGCGTAGGCGATACGTAAGAAAATCAGCACGTGGAAAATCGACAGCGAGCTATTGAGGCGGCGGACGCTCCACACCAGGCCGGCATACAACGCCAACAGCGCCAGCAACGCCCCCGGCGCGCCCCAGGCCATCAGAAACGGAAAGAACTCCGTGCCCACATTGATGTTGGGCGCATCCAGTGGAATGCTGGTATCGGCGGTGGCAATCGAACCACTGAACGGCACCAGCTGGTTGATCAGAAAACTGGCGTTTTCGTAGCCCTTGGCGAGGATGGCGCCAAAGTTGTACGGCCCGGCACTGATGTACAGCAGCAGCCACTGCACGCCCTGCGGCATGGCACGGTAAAACGCGCTGAACGGCAATGCCACGGTTGCCAGCGAGCCGGAGCGCAAGGCACCGAGCACTGAGAACACGCCGCCACCTGCCAGCACCAGCGCACCGATGGTCTTCCACGGCAACGTGCGCGCCGGGTCCCGCCGCAACACCATCACCAGCACGAACGAGAACAGGCCGGCAAAGATGCGATTGCGGTCGATCACCATGATCGGGAACACAAATCCAAACGTCACCATTGCCGCGCGCAGGCCGCGATGGCGTACGCAGAGCAGCGCAATCGGCGGCAGGATCCAGCACATGTTGGAGATATGCCGCACGTGCGAACGCAACGGGCTCAAGGTGGCATACGACGATGGATCGCTGAATAACGGAATCGGAAACACCACCACGTCGACAATGCAAAACACCGTGACCACGGTTGCCAGCGTCATCGCCAGAAACGCATCGCGGGTTCCGGCGTAGCGATGACGACGGAAACGTTCGAAGCTCGGTAACTTGGTTCCAACCACCAAGTCCAGAACCAACACGCCCATCGCCGCCGCAAGTAGCCAGACGAGTCCTTGCGAGTATCCACGTGGAAGTTCGTAAGTGACAGCTGTGATGAAACAGCTGATGACGATGGGGATAGCCAAGTACGTGTAAGGCCTCCGCATCAACGATCCAACCGTGATGGTCACCCCAACACCCCTGTCTTCGAACTGCACAGAGCAATGAAGTTCCTGACCGAATGTGCCGCGAGGTGCCAAAGGACGGAGGGGTATCTTCTTCGCAGAAAAGACATCTTTGCGTGTATTAAACTCAACTTGGCACGCAGCATCCACGACTCGACACCTGTGAATAGATCACAGCTGCGCGCTGCAACCCTTGCAAACTCACTCAGATTTTCCAATCGCCTCTCGACATCTCGCGTCTTACTCACATTGGTCTCATGCAACCGATATGCACACACGGCAACGTCAATAAACCCTAGATGATCGCCGGCAACCAATCGAAGAAAGAAATCCCAATCCTCGATCCTGAGCGTCTCATCCCACGTCATCCCTTTATCGAAGGCGCTACGCCTGAGCATCATGACGGCGCCACTCACCGCCCATTCACTGATAACAGCTCGACGGATCCCTGCATCGGATCCGTACAATTTCTTGTTAGCCAAGTGAAGGTCACGCATCGCACTTTGGTGCAATTGCCTGCCCTCCGCATCGACAACGATCGCATCGCCAATGACAGCGGATTTACGGAAATTGCCCTCAAGATAAGCGACCTGCCTGCCGAGACCGTCTCGAATCAGATAGTCGTCACTTGCGACGATGCGCAGATAGTCACCCCGCGCACATCGCGCAGCCTCATTCAGCGTCGCTGTCACACCGCGATTCGCGCGCTGCACGAACTGCACCGGCAGCCGATGCCCGTGAGCGGCGATCCACTGGGCGATCTTTTCGCCGGTGGCATCGCTGGAACCATCGTCGATGATGACGATCTCCTTGCACGGGTACGGGTCCTCCAACACGCTGTCCAGGCAACGCTGCACGAAACGCTCATGGTTGAACGCGGGGATCAACACCGACACCAAGGGCCAGCGCGCGCGCCCTGCCGGTTGCGTAAGATCGTTCATGCCGGCTGCACCAGATAGCGCCGCACCACCACGATATTGAACAGCAGATAGAGCACGTAGTTGGCGACGAAGGCGTACATCGCACCGATCAGCCCGAAGTACCCGGTAAACAGGTACACCAACCCCAGATAGCTAGCGGCAAACACGCATTCGGACACCACGAACAAGCGCGTCATGGCCTTGGCCAACATCACATACGACAACACGAAGGCGGCGATCTTGACCACATCGCCCACCAGCTGCGGGCCATACAGCGCTCTGGCCGCAGCAAACTGCGGGTCGAACAACAGCCAGGTCACCCAATCGCGGCAGACATACACACCCAACGCCATCACGATCACCGCCGGCATCACGTAACGATACGCAGCGCGCAGCTCGCGCCCCAATGCGGCACGCGCATGCAGTGAGGCCAGCTTGGGCAGGTAATACACATTGATGGCGGTAGTGAAAAACAGCAGGTAGGCATCCGACACCCGGCTCACTGCCTGCCAGTAGCCCACCTGCTCCCACCCAAACCGGGCAACAAGATGGTCGCGTACCAGAATGATTACCAGCTGCGGCACCAAGGTGGAGGTAAGCGTCATCACCGAAAAGGCCGCCAGCCTGCGTGTCATCACCGCATCGAAGCGCGGGCGCAACATCTCGCGCCGAAAATATGGGCTGCACCGCAGCGCCGGCACCCCCGCCAACAGCCACACCACCTGCCCCAGCACCAGTGCGAGCAATGCACCCTGCAGCTGCGCCATGCTGGACAGCCATGCAACCAGCGCAACGCTGATTACCGCGCCGCTCACCTGCACGATGGCCAGGCGGCGCACATCCATAAACCCGTTGATCACTGCAAGAATGTAATTGACCAGCGCGATGCCCAACTGCGCGACTGCCAGCACGCAAATCAGCGGTTGGTAGCTGGCATCGCCCAACAGCCGCTCGGCAAGCAACCCGCTGAACGCCACCGCCAGCACCGCCAGCACGCAAGACGCACAGAACGCGTACCACAACGCCGCGCTGAGCAAGCGCGCCTGGGCCGGCGGGTCGTCGCGGTACTCGGCGACGTATTTGACGATACCAGCGCTGATGCCACCACCCGCCAACACCGCCAGCACCGACATCACATTGAGAAACTGGCCGAGTCGCCCCACGCCCTGCGGCCCGGCGTAGACGGCCACCAGCTTGACCACCACCAGCGCAGCGAGCAACTTCGCCAGCGTCGCGACGCCGGTGTAGGCGCTGCTGCGCACCAGATTCATGCGCCGGTGCCGAACGATTGGCAGGCGGCGATCACGCGTTCCACCGACGCTGCATCCAGCGCGGGTCCCATCGGCAGACTCAGCACTTCGGCGTGCAGGCGCTCACTCACCGGCAGGCACGCATCGCCGAGTGTTGCGTAGGCCGGCTGCCGATGCGGCGGCACCGGGTAATGAATCTGGGTGTGGATGCCATGGCGCAAGAGATGCGCCTGCAAGGCATCGCGCTGTGGGCTGCGCACCACGAATAGATGCCAGACATGTTGTTCGTCGGAGACCACTGTCGGCAAGACGATCAAGGGGCTGTCGATGCCTTGCAGGTAACGCCGCGCCACCGCGCGCCGCAGCGCGATCTCTTCGTCCAGATAACCCAGTTTGACGCGCAGCAAGGCGGCCTGCAGCTCGTCCAGGCGCGAGTTCACGCCCTGATACAGATGCTGGTACTTCACTTCCGAGCCGTAGTTGCGTAGCGCGCGGATGCGCTCGGCCAATCGCGTATCGGAAGTCACGACTGCGCCGCCATCGCCCAGCGCACCAAGATTTTTCGTCGGAAAGAAACTGAACGCGGCGGCATCGCCGAAAGCACCTGCACGCTTGCCCTGCATCGCTGCACCATGCGCTTGCGCTGCATCTTCGATCAGCAGTAACCCGTAGCGATGCGCCAGCGTCTGCAGCGCCGCCATGTCAGCCAGCTGGCCGTACAAGTGCACCGCCATGATGGCGCGGGTGCGTGGCCCGATCGCCTTTTCCACACTGGCCGGGTCGATATTGAAGGTGACCGGGTCCGGCTCCACCGGTACCAGCACCAGATGGTTCTGGCTGATCGCCAGAAACGTCGCGATGAAGGTATTGGCCGGCACGATGATCTCATCGCCCTCGCGTAGCACGCCCAGCTCGCGGTAGCCGCGCAGGATCAGCGACAACGCGTCCAGCCCATTGCCCACCCCGACCGCATGCGCCGCGCCGCAGTAACTGGCGAACTCTTCTTCGAATGCAGCCAGTTCCTGGCCGAGCACATACCAGCCAGCATCGATCACCCGCGCGGCAGCGGCTTTGAGTTCATCCGCGTAACGTGCGTTGACCGCGCGTAAATCCAGGAACGGCACATCCATCAAGCCGACCATTTACGACTGCGCTCCCAGCAGTGCGATCCTGCCCGCGACAATGCTGGCGTGTGCACTCAACTGTTCCTGTTCCCCACGCGCTTGTTCCTGCTCCCCACGCACTTCGCCCAGAAATTCGTCGTAATCCAGGATGTAATCGCCCGGGTCGTAGAGCTGGTCGGCCAGCACCATCAGCACGCAGTCGGGGCTGAAATGATGCAGGTCGCGCCACACCATGCGGCCCAGCAGCAGGCCTTGCGAGGGGTCGTTCAAGGTCACCTCGGTCGGGCCATCGCCCTTGCCTTCGTCCAGCAGGATCGTCACCGAGCCATGCAGGGCCACCGCCAGCTGATTGAGCTGGCGATGCGCGTGCTGGCCGCGGTGGACGCCGCTGCGGGTACCGAACAGGTAATACACGCGGCGTATCTCGAACGGGACATTGCGCTGCTGCTCCAACGAAATGAGCAGGCCACGATCGTCGCCGTGGGTATGCAACTGGATGGGTTCGAAGGCCATGATCCGGGGCGTAAGCGCTGACTGCACGTAGTGCGACATGCCTGAGTGCGCCGGGATGCGCGAAAGGTTGCGCGACGTCACGACCCTGCGAAGCCACGTGCGTGCAAGCGCAGCTTCGCCTTCGAGCGCATTCCGGAACGATAAAAATTCGTTGTGGCGACGCAACCTTTCATCGGTAGCTCCGCACATATCGGTGCACGTTCACCTGGCCGCAGTTCCGGCCGGCGTGGGGAGCCAGGCCTGGCAGCGCAGCACGCACTGCCGGAACCAACGACCACCACCGGTGAGGACACCAACCAGATGCACCCATCCCCCCAGGCTCCCGACACGGCAGCCACCGGCAGCGCCACAGCGCTGCCCTCCTCGACACAGGCGGCGCCTGCGGCGGGCGCGACGCCTTTACCCAAACCGATGCGGGTGCTGCACTGGCTCACCGTGCTATGCCTGGTGATGGCGGCCAGCCTGATTCTGCTGCGCGCCGAGCTCGATGGACGCGCATTGCGTCAATGGTTGCTCGAAGGCCATCGCCATTTCGGCCTGATGGTGCTGCTGTTGTTCGTGTTGCGCGTCGGCCTGCGGCTGCGTTTGCGCACGCTGCCACCCGGCCCGCCCGCATCTTTGATCACGCGCCTGGCCGCAGGCGGCACCCATCTGGCGATGTACGGGCTGATGCTTGCGTTGCCGTTGATCGGTTGGTCGCTGAGCAACGCGTTCGGCAAGACGGTTTATCTGTTCGGGCTGGCGCTGCCGAATCTCATCGAGGCAGACCCGGATCTGGGCGACACCCTGGGCGTGTGGCATTTGAATGCCGCCTGGGCGTTGCTGGCATTAGTAACCCTGCATATCGGCGCTGCGCTCTGGCATCACCTGGTGCTGCGCGATGGCCTGCTGTACCGCGTGCTGCCGGGCAAGCGCGCATGAGTCGCCGCACCTCCCTCGCCCTCGTCCGCTCTCTCTCCGTTGAACCCCGCACCGTCGAACAAGGACTTTCCATGCCTATCTCC
This sequence comes from Xanthomonas sp. AC360, assembly GCF_979258225.1. NCBI lineage: Bacteria > Pseudomonadati > Pseudomonadota > Gammaproteobacteria > Lysobacterales > Lysobacteraceae > Xanthomonas > Xanthomonas sp. AC360. The sequence goes on along the minus strand of NZ_OZ409846.1, from coordinate 3,479,318 downwards.
CAGCCTGCTCCGCGCCGCACCAGCGCATCGCGCACCGCTTCCCTGACGTCCTTGTTATGCGTGTCCGGCCCGTTGTTGCTGCTGGCCAGCACGCAGGCACAGGCGATTCCCTCGTTCGCCCGGCAAACCGGTTCTTCATGCGCGGATTGCCATATCGGCTCCTATGGTCCGTCGCTGACGCCCTACGGCATGCGCTTCAAGCTGGGCGGTTTCACCGATACCAATGGCGAAGGCACCAAGATTCCGGTGTCCGGTCAGCTCACCTGGGCGCGCAGCAATCCCAGCCGTGGTGACAGCACCGCACGCCTGACCCAGGCCGATCTGTATCTGGCCGGCCGCGTCAACGACAACATCGGCGGCTACTCCAAAATCCGCTCCAACAACAGCGGCAACGCCACCTTCGATACGCGCCTGGACGATGTGGATCTGCGCTTTGTCAGCAAGCCGTTCCAGATGGCCGGCAAGGACACCATGATCGGCGTCAGCGTCAACAACAATCCGGGCATCTCCGACCCGATCCATGTGTTGCCCAATGCCTCCACCCTGACGCCGGCCTCCAACGGCGGCGCGTCCACCATGCTCAGCTCCTCGTCGCTGTCCAACCGCGTCATCGGTGCCAGCGTGTACGGGTTGTACGACCGCAACTGGTACGGCGAAGTGGGCAGCTACAGCGCGTTGTCGCCGTCTGCGCAGGATCGCCTCGGCTGGCCGATCAACGGCGACCCGGGCAAGCTCAGCGATACCAGCTATGCGCGTCTTGCCTATATGAAGGACATGAAGCGGCAGTTCTTCTCGGTCGGCCTGACTGCGCTCAACACGCGCCGCCAGCGTCCGCGCAACGGGCCCAGCGACGACCTCACCGACTTCGGCTACGACCTGACCTATCAGTTCCTGGGCACCCGCGAGCACGTGATGTCGCTGGCCTACGTCAACATCTACGAGCGCCGCAAATACGGCACCCCGCTGATGTCGGCCGACCCGACCATGCCCGCGCTGGAGCGCGGCAACGTGCGCGATCAGACCATCAGCATGAACTACGCGTTCAAGCAGACCTACGGCGTGTTGGCCGCGCACATGATCAACACCGGCTCGTTCGATGCGGCGCGTTATTCGCCGGTGGGCATTCCGGACACCACCAGCAATCTGATCCTTCTGTACTGGACTCCGTTCGGCAAGGAAGGCACCTACACCACGATCGCCAACCTGCGTCTGTCTGCGGGCTGGTTCCGGTTCGACAAGTTCAACGGCAGCACCTCCAACGTGTTCCGCGGCCCGCCGATCACCAACCCGCGTGATCTGGACAGCTTCACCATGTCGGTCAATCTGACGTTCTGATCCCCCCACACGTAAGGACCCCCATGAAGTCATTCCACCCAACCCTGTTTTGCGCGTCGCTGGCCGGCCTGCTGCTGGCCGGCGCACTGCTGCCCGGCTCGGCACGCGCCGCCGATGGCAAGAGTGTGTTCATTAGCGAATGCGCCGAGTGCCACAGCGCGACGCAGGGCAAGAACAAGAAAGGCCCGTCGCTGTTCGGCATCGTCAATCGTCCCGCAGCCACCGTGGCGGACTTCAGCGGCTACTCGGCCGATCTCAAGGCAAGCAAGCGCACCTGGGATACCGCCAGCCTCAAGGACTTCCTCAAAAAAGATTCCAAGGCCACGCTGCCGAATACGAAGATGAAGTACGAAGGGCTTGAAGACGACAAGGAACTCGACGCCCTGGTCACCTACCTCAGCAACCTGCGTTGAGAGTGTGCCGGCCCGCCTTGGCACCACTGGCCGGGCCGGCACGCATGGCGCAAGCGCAATCGGCGCGGTCAGAAGTGACGTGCCGGTGTGCGGTATCGCCCGCGCAGGCCTGAACGCGACGCGTGCCATTATGAGGATCGCTTCAAGCCCGGTACAGCGTGCCGGCCGCAGTGTCCGCGGCCTGCATGCGGGTCACCGCTGCACCTGCACAGGTGCACGGCCCGCGTTGCCTGACACGAACCCTTCGCGTATACGGACGGAACCGCCACAGACACGGCGGTCTCGCCCCGCGTGATGGGTCACCATCGCGCACCGCTACGGTCCACGTCCCACGCCCTTGCCGAACGTTTCGCCCGCCAAGCCGTCCCCTTGCCGACCGCGACGCCACACCGTCTGCGACGGGCAGCCGTGGCCCGCGAGTGGCTCGGCACGACAGCCGCGCCTTCCCATCCTGCCGAGGGTGCCTTGCCAGTTACAGCGGTGCCGGCAGCTGGGGTTGCGTCGCGCGTTGCTGCTTGCGCTGGTCATGGGCCCCTGCGGCACTGCAGTGGCAGACAACGTCGGCGGCGCAGTGGCGGTGGCGTCCACCTTGATCGACCGCGGCATCTCCATCGCACCCAACCGCGTCACCTTGCAGGCAGCCAGCTATTGGCTGCCCTCGCCCGGCTGGTCGATATCGGCCTCCGCGGCGCTGCAGTCGCCCTCCTTTAGCGACCCGGTGGCGCTCACGTTCCAGGGCGCGCGTGGCTGGATGCTGGGCGATCGCTGGCAGATGCAGGCCAGCCTGCTGTATTACGCCTATCCGGCCGACCGCCAGTCGCGCAGCTTCGACCGCCAGGAAGCCAGCCTGGCCTGGTCCTACCGCGACACGCTCACCTTCTCGCTCTCCAGCTTCAATTTCCCGCGCGCGCAACGCTCGCCCTGGAACATGGTGGTCGACGTCACCGCCAACGTGCCGCTGACGGGGGATTTCAGCCTCTCGGCCGGTGCCGGCATCTCGGACTTTCCGGCGATGTCCTACGGCGCCCAGAGTTCCGGCCGCTATCGGTATGGGCAAGTTGGCCTGAAGTGGAGCCGCGCGGCATGGACAGTGAAGCTGGACCGGGTCGTCACCAGCAACAACACCCCGCGCGCGCAAGGCGGGCCCGGCGAAACGCCGTGGGTGGGCATGGTGTCCCGCAGTTTCTGATTCAACCGCAACCTTTCGCCCGCCTGCGGGCACCTAGAGGTGTCCTACCCCATGCCTGCTTCGATGAATGAGTCCGACACCCTTGGCGATGCCACCGACCGCATGCTGTTGCGCCGCATGGCTGCGGGCGATCGTGACGCACTGGCGAGCATGTACCACAGCTACCACGGCCGCTTGTGCCGGTTTTTGTCGCGCCTGACGCGCCGCCCGGACATCATCGAAGAGGCCATCAACGACTGCTTCTGGATTGCCTGGCAAAAAGCGGGCGATTTCCGTGGCGACTCGCAAGTGTCGACCTGGATCATGGGCATCGCTTACCGCTGCGGGCTCAAATGCCTGCGCCAGCACGATGGCGAGTCCATCGACGATACCGTCTTGGTGGAAGACCACGCCCCCAGCACCGACGACAACGACGACCGCGAGCTACGCGACTGGCTGGACAAGGGCATGGAACGGCTGTCGCCGGATCAGCGCCTGGTGATCGAACTGGTCTACGGCGTCGGCCACAAGCTGGAAGAAGTCGCCGAAATCATGCAGTGCCCGGTGGGCACGATCAAAGCCCGGCTGTTTCATGCGCGGGTCAAATTACGCAATGTGCTGCCCGGCCTGGCCGGCAACACCCCTTACACGGAGACCCTGCAATGAAGACGTTTTTCATCGCGCCTGGCAAGGAATGCTCGCACGCCTGGGAACTGATGCCGGCCGTTCTGCTGGATAGCGCGACCGAGGAAGAAAACACCTGGCTGATCGCGCACGTGGCCAAATGCACCTCGTGCAGCGCCGAGTTCGCCCAGCAAAATCGCCTGCGTCAGGCGCTGGCGCTACCGTCGGCGGTCAAGCTGGACGCCAACGCCGGCCTGCAACGCCTGCTCGGTCGTCTGGATGCACCCGAGGTACGCATCGCACCGGCACCGGCCGTGCGCCGCTCCGGCAGCTGGACCGTGCGTGCGCTGGCCGCCGCCGCGCTGGTACAGGCCATCGGCCTGGGTGTCATGGGCGTCAAGCTGGCCTCGCCGGCACCGTCGCACGACTACCGCACACTCAGCAGCGCCACTGCGCTGCCGGTGCCGCAAGGCGCCATCCGCGTGGTGCCGGATGCCAGCATGACCGTGGCCGACTGGGATCGACTGCTGCATGCGCAGCAGCTGCAGGTCATCGGTGGGCCCAACGACATGGGCGCCTACACCGTGGTGCCTGCTGCGCCGCAGCCGCCGGCCCAGCCGCAACGGACCGTGCAGCAACTGCGCGCCAATCCGGGCATCCGGCTGGCCGAGATCGTCTCCGCCCCATGAGCCGTTTCTTCGCCATCGGCCTGGTCGCCGCACTGCTCAGCATGGGCGTGCATGGCAATGCGCATGCCGCAGCGTTGCAGAACACTGCTGAGGATGTGGCCAACGCCAACGCGACGTCCGCCGATGCGCATACGCCCGACAGCAGCCGCGACATCCTGCTGGCGGTGGCCAATCCGCTCAGCGCGCCGCCGGCCCGTGCCGGCTCCAGCCTGATCGGCTACGCCTCCAGCTATTACGGCGCCGGCCAGAAGGCCGCCGTGCGCATGGAAGCCATCAAGCAGCGTTACAAGCTGCGCGAAGTGTCCGGCTGGCCGATCACCTCGCTGGGCCTGTATTGCGCGGTGCTGCAGCCGCCACCGGGCGTGTCGCGCGACGAGCTGGTCACCGCGCTGGCTGACGACGAGGGCGTGGAGCTAGTGCAGCCGGTGCAGGATTTCTCGGTGTTTTCTACCGATGCGGCGGAAAAGACCACGCCGTTGTCCGGCTACAACGACCCATACGTGGACATGCAGCGTGGCTTCATCGATACCGATGCCGCCAGCGCGCAGGCTGTCACCCAGGGGCGCGGTGTGCTGGTGGCAGTGGTCGATACCGGCGTGGACACCAACCACCCCGATCTGAAATCGCGCATCCGCGACGTGCACGACCTGGTCGACGACAAGCCGGGCATGACCAGCAGCGATTCGCACGGCACCGAAGTGGCCGGGATCATTGCGGCCGGCAGCAACAACCATCAAGGCATCGTCGGCATGGCGCCCAAGGCCATGCTGAGCGTCTACAAGGCGTGCTGGTATGCGCCCACGGTCGGCGCCACCGCACGCTGCAACACCTTCACCCTGGCCAAGGCGCTGGCGGCGATCAACAACAGCTCCGCACGCGTGGTCAACCTGAGCCTGGGCGGCCCGGCCGACCCGCTGCTGAGCAAGATGCTGCTGCATCTGGTGCAGCAAGGCCGCATCGTGGTCGCGGCAATGCCGCCGAACGGGCGGCTGGATGGCTTTCCCAATGATGTGCCCGGCGTGCTGGTGGTTCGCAGCAGCAGCGCCACCACCGCCATGCCCGGCGTGCTCAGCGCACCCGGCAAGGACATTCTGACCACCCAGCCGAACGGCCGTTACGACTTCACCTCCGGCTCGTCGATGGCCACCGCGCATGTCAGCGGCATGGCCGCACTGCTGTTGTCGCTGTCGCCGTCGATGGATGCCACTGCGCTGCGCGACCTGTTGCAACGCACCAGCAAGGTCTCCGACGGCCAGCTGCAGGTCAATGCAGGCGCCGCCGTCGATGCGCTGTCGCCTTCCAAACATTCCAACTGACGACACCGGCATGGCCAAGTGGATTCCCTTGTGGCTGCATAAACTCAGCTCGCCGCCGACGTTCTACCGCTTCGCCGGACGCGTGCGCCCGTGGGCGCTGGGCCTGGCCTTGCTGCTCGGCGCGGTGGCCGCTTACGGCGGGCTGGTGCTGGCGCCGCCGGATTATCAGCAGCACGATGCCTACCGCATCATCTTCATCCACGTGCCCAGTGCCTGGATGAGTCTTTTCATCTACGCAGCGATGGGCGTGTCGGCGTTTATCGCGCTGGTGTGGCGGATCAAGCTGGCCGAAGTGGTGACCATGGCATCGGCACCGATCGGTGCGGCGTTCACCTTCATCACCTTGTGCACCGGTTCGCTGTGGGGCAAGCCGATGTGGGGCACCTGGTGGACCTGGGACGCGCGACTGACCTCGGAGTTGCTGCTGCTGTTTCTGTATCTGGGCGTGCTGGGCCTGTACCACGCGGTGGAAGACCGTCGTCAGGCGATGCGTGCCGCCGGCTTGCTTGCCCTGGTCGGCCTGGTGAATCTGCCCATCGTGCATTACTCGGTGGTGTGGTGGAACACGCTGCACCAGGGCTCCACCGTGCGCCTGCTCGGCCCCTCAAAGATGGGCGCGGACATGCTGTGGCCGTTACTGACGATGATGCTGGCCACCAAGTGCTACTACGTCGCCAGCCTGTTCGGCCGCGTGCGCGTGGACCTGCTGGCGCTGGAAAGCGGCAAGGACTGGGCGCGCCGCATCGTATTGACGGAGCGCACCGCATGAATACGTTTTTGGCGATGGGCGGCTACGGCCAATACGTGTGGACGTCCTACGCGTTGTTCGTGCTGGTGCTGTTGGCCGACCTGGCCGCGCCGTGGTTGCGCCGCCGACGCCTGCCGCGCGAACTGCGTGGCCAGTTGCAACGGCAAACTCCGCGTCGTGCGCGCGATCAACCGGCGCCAACGCTGGAGCGCGACGCGCCATGAATGCCACGCGCAAACAACGTCTGTGGCTGGTGCTTGGCGTCATCGCCGCCGCCGCGCTCGCGGTGACGCTGATCGTGTTCGCGCTGCAGCGGAACATGAGCTACCTGTTCACGCCCAGCCAGGTGCACGCCGGCGAAGCGGCCAGCTATCAACAGTTCCGTCTCGGCGGCATGGTCAAGGCCGGCTCGATCCAGCGCGCCAGCGACTCGCTGAAAGTCAGCTTCACCGTCATCGATAAACATGCGGCCACCCAGGTCGAGTACACCGGCATCCTGCCGGACCTGTTTCGCGACAACCAATCGGTAATCGCCAACGGGCGCATGCAGGGCGAACGCTTTGTCGCCAACGAAGTGCTGGCCAAGCACGACGAAACCTACATGCCGAAAGAACTCAAGGACGCGATGGCCGAAGGCCATGTCGGCAAGCCGATCCCCGCCACCGCCATGCCGCTGGCCGCGCCGCGTTGAGGCGGCGTTGGCTGCGCGCCGCTCACTCGCCAATCTCTTTTTGCCGCACGCTGCGACCCACTCATGACGCCTGAACTCGGCCAGATCGCACTGATCCTGGCGCTGCTGCTTTCGCTTGCCCAGGGCGTGTTGCCGCTGATCGGTGCCTGGCGCGGCAATACCGCCTTGATGGGCGTCGCGCGGCCGGCAGCGGTGGGCCAGGCCGTGTTTGTGTGGATGGCCTTCGGCCTGCTCGCCTGGTCGCTGCTGTCGCTGGATTTTTCGGTCGGCTATGTCGCCGCCAACGCCAACATCGCCCTGCCCTGGTACTACCGCTTCGCCGCGGTGTGGGGCGCGCATGAAGGCTCGTTGCTGCTGTGGATCGCCATCCTTGCCACCTGGACGGTGTTGCTGGCCGCCTTCAGCCGGCATCTGCCGCAGTATTTCGCTGCACGCGTGTTGGCGGTGCTGGGCCTGGTGTCGGTGGGCTTTCTGGCCTTCATCCTGCTGACCTCCAATCCGTTCGGGCGGCTGTCGCCGATTCCGCTGGACGGCAACGAGCTCAATCCGGTGTTGCAGGATCCGGGCATGACCTTCCACCCGCCGGTGCTCTACACCGGATATGTCGGTTTCTCGGTGGCCTTTGCGTTCGCGGTGGCGGCCCTGCTGGGCGGCGAACTGGAGCAGGCCTGGGTGCGATGGGCGCGGCCATGGACCAATGTGGCCTGGGCCTGCCTCACCGCCGGCATCGTGGCCGGTAGCTGGTGGGCGTATGCAGAACTGGGCTGGGGCGGCTGGTGGTTCTGGGACCCGGTGGAAAACGCCAGTTTCATGCCGTGGTTGGTGGGCACCGCGTTGATCCACACCCAGGCGGTGACCGAAAAACGCGGCAGCTTGCGTGCGTGGACCATCCTGCTATCGATCCTGGCGTTCTCGCTGTCGCTGCTGGGCACCTTCCTGGTGCGCTCGGGTGTGCTGACCTCGGTACATGCGTTCGCCGCCGACCCGCGCCGCGGGCTGTACATCCTGATCTTCCTGGTCGCAGTGGTCGGTGGTTCGTTACTGCTCTACGCCTTGCGCGCACCCAGAATCGCCAGCGGTAAACCGTTTGCCGCCGCCTCGCGCGAAACTGGGATTCTGATCGGCAATCTATTGCTTACCGTCGCCGCAGCGATGGTGTTGCTGGGCACCTTGTTCCCGCTGATTGCCGATGCCTTCGGCCTGGGCAAGGTGTCGGTGGGGCCGCCGTATTTCGGCCTGCTGTTCCCGTTGCTGATGTTGCCGGTGGTGCTGTTGCTGCCGTTCGGCCCCTACCTGCGCTGGGGCCAGGCCGACGCCGCCCCCTTGAAGGCGCTGGGTGCCCGCGCCGGCATCGCTGCAATCGCCTGCGCGCTGGTCGGCAGCCTGTTTGCCGAGGGCCAGGCCAAGGCCATCGCCGGCATTGGCGTGGCAGCCTGGGTGGCCACCGGCACGGCGCTGTATGTCTATAAACGTTGGCGCGAGATGCCGCGTGGGCGGCGCTTTCCGGCAGAGATGGCCGGCATGTTGATCGCGCATGCGGGGGTGGCGGTGTTCGTCGCCGGCGTGCTGATCTCCGACAGCCTGTCGGTCGAACGCGATGTACGGCTGTCGCCCGGCCAGAGCGCGGACATTGCCGGCTACGCGTTCCGCTTCGACGGTGTGCAGCTGGTCGACGGGCCGAACTGGAAGGCCGAACAAGGCAGCGTGCAGGTCAGCCGCGATGGCAAGGTGATTGCGCAATTGCATCCGCAAAAACGCCTGTACAGCAGCGAACGCATCCAGACCGAATCGGCGATCGATCCCGGCATCACCCGCGATCTCTATGTCGCGCTCGGCGAGCCGCTGGACGACCAGCACATCGAACACGATTGGACCTTGCGGCTGTACTACAAGCCCTTCATCCGCTGGATCTGGGCCGGCGGCCTGTTGATGATGCTGGGCGGCTTCGTCAGCGCCTGCGCTCGGCGCTTTCGCGCGCCGGTCTCCGCAGCCAAGGCGGCTGCATCGCCCGCATACCAAGCGCCCATCATCGCGCAGGAGTCGCACCCGTGAAGCGCATGCTGCCCTTGCTGGGGTTCTTGTTGGTCGCCGCCCTGTTCGGCTTCGGCATCTACTGGACCATGCAGCACAACCCGCGTGATGTGCCCTCCCCATTGATCGGCAAACCGGCACCGGCCTTCTCGCTGCCGCGGCTGGATGCGCCCGACCAGCTTGTCACCCGTGAGCAACTGCTGGGCAAGCCGTATGTGCTCAACGTGTTCGGCAGTTGGTGCGCCGAATGCGTGCACGAGCATCCGGTACTGATGGCGCAGGCCAGCCGGCTCGGTGTGCCCTTGGTCGGCTACAACTACAAGGACGCGCCGGCCGATGCGACTGCCTGGCTGGCACGCTTGGGCAATCCGTACGCGGTGGTCATCGCCGATGAAGCCGGCCAGACCGCCATCGATTTCGGCGTCTACGGCGCGCCGGAAAGCTTCCTGATCGATGCGCAGGGCATGATCCGCTACAAGCACATCGGCGTGCTCACCCCCGATGTCATCAACGATGAGCTGCTGCCTGCCATCGCCGCACTGCCCAAGGGCGCACCGTGATGCTGGGATATGGCGTATTTCAGGCGCATCGGCGTGACCAGGCGCGCAAGCTGCGCCTGTTGCTGGTGCTGCTGTTGGGAATAGTGCTCGCGCCCTGCGTGCAGGCGCAGGCGGTGGACCCGTTGCCGTTCAAGAACCGCAGCGAAGAAGCGCGGTATCAACAACTGACCGCGCAACTGCGTTGCCTGGTGTGCCAGAACGAGAACCTGGCCGATTCCAATGCCACCCTGGCGCGCGATCTGCGTCATCAGGTGTTCGCGCAATTGCAGGCCGGCAAGAGCGATGCGCAGATCAAGCAGTACATGGTCGACCGCTATTCGGATTTTGTGTTGTACGACCCGCCGGTCAAGCGCGGCACCTGGCTGTTGTGGTTCGGGCCGTTGCTGATGTTGGGCGCCGGCGCTGCGGTAGTGATTCACACCGTGCGTAAACGCGCACGTGTCGGCACTGCGGTGGCACCGCAGGCAGAGGAAGAATGGTGATGACGGGTTTTTATTTTTTGAGCGCTGCGCTGGTGGTGGTTGCGCTACTGCTATTACTGCTGCCGCTGATGCGCACACCCACGCGCAATGGCAATGCACGTTACACGCTGCCGGTTCTGCTGGTACTGGGCCTGCCCATCGCCACCGCCGGCCTGTATCGGCTGGTTGGCGCACCAGATGCGATCGCACATGCGGTCTACGTGACGGCACCGCAGACGGCGCCCATCGCAACGGCTGCTGCAGCCGATGCGGTACCACCACAACCTAGCGCTGCCGAACAGGCGCAACTGGCAGCGCTCACTTCGTGGATGGAACAGGCCAAAGCGCATGAGCAGAACAACCGCTCCGCCGAGGCGCGCGATGCCTACGCGCAGGCACTGAAGATCGCGCCCGACACCAGCGCGGCCATCGTCGGCTGGATCGCCGCCGACATGGCAACACACAGCGATTTCGCCATCGATGCGGCCTCGCGGACGCGGTTGCAGCAGCTGATCGCGCGCGAGCCGGACAATCAGCGTGGGCTGTGGCTACTGGGCATCAGTGATTTCCAGCAGCACAACTACGCCGCAGCCACCACCCATTGGCGGCATCTGCATGGCTTGCTGGAACCCGGCTCGCCGATGCAGAACGCGGTGGCGGACAAGATTGCCGTGGCCGAATCGATGGCAAGCGCGCGGCAATCCGGGCGTGCTGCACGCTGAAGATAGCAGCGCAAAACACGTGCAGGCGTGCCTGAGGCGGCGACGTCAGCTCGCTAGGCGCATTGCCGGGTGTCATGGTGCGCAGCGGCGGTAGGTAGACGCAGAGACATAGGCTGAAGCGGACCACGCGAGGTTGCGTGGACAGCCCGCACTTGTTCCTGGGTGAAGGCAGTCGACGCGGCTACCAAGAAGCAATGCGCAAGCAATGCAGCAGATCCCGCATCTGCATCGCTCAGGACGACGGCCCCAGCACCTCGTGCAACTTCCCGCTGAACTCGCCCAGCGTAAAGGGCTTGGCGATCATGCTCATGCCCTCGGCAAGAAACTCGCCGCGGTCGCGTGCGGTCTCGGCGTAGCCGGTCATGAAGATCACCGGCAGATCGCGGCGCGACTGTCGCGCAATCTCCGCCAACTGGCGTCCGTTGAGCCCGGGCAACCCGACATCGGTCACCAGCAGATCGATCCGTCGCTGCGAGGCCAGGATCGGCAGCGCGGCGTCGGCATCGGCCACAACCTCGGCCTCGTAGCCCAACTCGCCGAGCAGTTCGGTCACCAGCAGACGCACTTGTTCGTCGTCTTCCACCACCAGCACCTGCTGTCCCTGCCCGGCCACCACCGCTCCGCCTTGCGGCCCCATCGCCACGCTCTGCACGGCGACACCGGCGGGCAGATACAGGCTCACCGTGGTGCCCACGCCCACTTCCGACTCCACCCAGACCTGCCCGTTGGACTGCTGCATGAAGCCATAGATCATCGACATGCCCAGGCCGGTGCCCTGCCCGATCGGCTTGGTGGTGTAAAACGGCTCGAACACGCGCTCCAGCACATCGGCCGGCATGCCGGTGCCGGTGTCGGCCACCGACACCACGGCGTAGTCGCCCGGCGCCAGGCTGATGCCACGGCCAAGTTCAAGACGGTGTTCGTCGACATGCAGATGCCGGGTCGAAATGCGCAACTGGCCGCCGTCCGGCATGGCGTCGCGGGCGTTGATGGCCAGGTTGATCAACGCGCTTTCCAGCTGGTTTTCGTCAACATACGCATGCGGTAGCGCATCGCAAAGATCGGCTTCCATGCGTACCGACTCGCCCAGCGTGCGCGCCAGCAATTCCTGCAGCGACACCACCAGATCGTTCAACTGCAGATGCCGCGCCTGCAGCGATTGCCTGCGCGAAAACGCCAGCAGGCGTTGGGTCAATGCGGCCGCGCGCAAGGCCGAGGCCGAGGCCACATCCAGAAACCGTCCCAGTCCCTCGGTCCGCCCCTGATCGATGCGCAGACGCGCCAGATCCAAGGCCGACAGGATGCCGGTCAACATGTTGTTGAAGTCGTGCGCAATGCCGCCGGTCAACTGGCCCACCGCTTCCATCTTTTGCGCTTGACGCAGCGCGGCCTCACTGGATTCGCGCGCCAGCATCTGTTGCTGCAACTCGGCCGTGCGTTCGGCCACCTTGGCCTCCAGCAGGTTGGCCTGCTCCTGGATCGACTCCAGCGCCAGCGCACGTGCGGTGATGTCGGTCGCAAACACGTGGAAGCCATCCACCTTGCCCTCTGCATCGAAGCGCGGCATGTAGCGGATCTCGGCATCGCGGCGGCGCCCATCGGCATGCGGCCAGCTCGCTTCCACCGTCAGCGCCTGACCGGACAGCGCGGCTTCGATCCAGGCGCGCCGCTCGGCCACCACCGCAGGCCCCATCACATCCACCAGCGGACGTCCGATCACCTCTTGCGGCGGGATACCGATCCAGTCTTCGTACGAGCGATTGGCGAAGCGATACACCAGGTGTTTGTCGATAAAGGCGATCAACACCGGCAAGGCATCGGTGACGCGGCGCAACTCGGCTTCGCTCAATGCCAGTGCAGCACGGCCTTCGGCCAGCTCTGCCATCTGGTCGCGGATCACAAACTGTTTTTGTCGCGACCGCAATGCGTTGGAAATCGCGCTCAACAGCGACGATGAACTGAGCGGCCGCTCCAGCTCGATGACATTGGTCATCTCGGCAGGCAGGCTCACCCGGCGACCATGCTGGCTGCCACGCGGGGCGCGCAGCAGCACGAATGGAATATCCGACCACGCCGCCTGACCCTGCAGGATCTGCTGCAACTGCTGCAGATCGCCGCCGACGGCCTCTTCGGTCAGCACCACCACGCCGGAACTGTCGAGCAGGTCGCCGGACAATGCCGCCAACGCACCGTAGACCCGGCGCGTCAGTCCACGCTCACCGACAATGCTTGCAATACTTTCCGCATCGCGGCCGAACGGCGCGATGATGTGGACCACAGACCCATCCGCTTCACAGTTGGTCAAGTGCACGATCCAGCAAGGGCGTGCTGTCCCCGACAAACTGTGGGGTGCCGGTCAGCACGCCATGGAACCTTTCCAGCGGTTCGCTCAAATGCAGACCGCCGCTGCTGATGCGCATCTCGCGAATCGAATCTTCATGCGCGCCACTGCGGTTCTTGATGACCGACAAGGCCTTGCGGATCCGTCCCTGCGCTTCAAAGAAGCGAAACAGAATCACGGTGTCGGCCATGTAGGAGATATTGAGATTGCCGGTCGACATCGTCCCCACCAGACCATGCTGCGGGTTGATCAGGAACGTGGTCACGCCGCTCTGGTTGAGATAGGACAGCAGCTCGTGCATCTGCAGCATCAGCTGCTTTTCTTGCGGCATCGACGACAGATAGCCGTTGAGGCTGTCGATCACCAGGATGCGGCAGTTCCGCGACTCCACGCTTTCGCGCACCGCCCAGGAGAACTCGCCGGGCGTCAGTTCTGCAGGGTCCATCTGGTGCAGTTCCAACATGCCCGTGGCCAGGTGCTTGCGTAAATCCATGCCCAGGTTTTCGGCACGCGTCAGCAAGGTGCCGGTGCGCTCGTCGAACTGCAGCACGCAGCAATGCTCGCCACGTTCGCAGGCTGCACTGACATATTGCAGGGCGACATTGGTCTTGCCCGAGCCGGCCGGACCGGTCAGCAAGGTGCTGGTGCCGCGCAAGGGGCCACCGTGCAGCAGTGCATCGATACGCTCCACCCCGCTGGACACCGCATCGCCGACAAACGGCACGTGATGATCGGAGGCGATCAGACGCGGATAGATCCGCATGCCGCCCGTCACGATGGTGATGTCGTGGTAGCCGGCGGTAAAGTTGACCCCGCGCAATTTCTGCACCTGCATGCGTCGCCGCGCTGCGCCAAAGTCCAGCGTCATGCGTTCCAGCGAAATCACGCCATGACACAGGCTGTGCAGATGCGCATCGCGCTGGCCATTCTCGTCGGTGAGGTCATCGACCAGAAACACGGTGATGTTGCGCGGTGCGAAGAACTGCTTCAGCGCCAACACCTGCCGTCGGTAACGCAGCGAGTCTTGCGCCAACAGACGCAGTTCGGACAACGAGTCGAAGACCACGCGCGTCGGCTTGACCCGATCGACTTCGGCCTGGATCAACTTGATCGTGCCATCCAGTTCCATTTCCCAAGGATGCAGAATGGACTGCTGGCGCCCGTCGCCCAGAAACGCTTCGGCCGAGGCCAGCTCGAAGATGTGCAAAGGTTCCAGCGACCATTCGTGCGACGCGGCAACTTCGTTGAGCTCGTCGATGGTTTCCGACAACGTGACGTACAGGCAGCTCTCGCCTCTGGCTGCGCCATCGAGCAAGAATTGCAGCGACAACGTAGTCTTGCCGGAGCCGGGCTGGCCTTCGAGCAGATAGAGCCGATTGGCCGGCAGTCCTCCGCGGAGGATCGTGTCAAGCCCCGTCGTCCCGGTCGTGATGCGGTTTGCGATCATCGGCTTTACATTTTTCATGCCATTTAAGTTAACACGCGCGCGTGATCGTCCGTTGCCACAGACTGAATTGATCAGCTTGCCTAGCTTGACGCGCTGTGCGTTCTGCCCATCTTTTGCCGTGACCGCAGTGGCGAATTTTCGCTGCTTTGGGGTGTCAATCTGCGGCGTGCCCCGGGCTTTTGTGATGCGCTGCGTGACAACTCCGACACATTCGTCACGGGCGCACGCATAGCCTTGGCAGTGAAGCAGGTCGCGTTGTTGCGATCGCTTGAGGATAGCGGTGAACGACGCATCATGTAATGCACGCATTCTGTTGGTGGAAGACGACGACGCCATTCGCGCAATGACCGCGGATATCCTGTGCGAAGAGGGCTATCAGGTCGTCGTGTCTGCCGATGCCGAACAGGCGCTGGAGCAGCTCGTCACGGCCTGTCCGTTCGACCTGCTGCTGTCGGATATCTGCCTGCCGGGCATGAACGGACGCGACCTGGCCGACAATGCGCGGCGGTTGTACCCCGCACTCCCGATCATCTTCATGACCGGCTACGCAGGCGCCAGCGCCCAACGGGCGGACTTTCTGGATACCGGCATGCGCTTGCTCACCAAGCCATTCTCGTTACGTGACTTGCTGGGCATCGTGCAGACAACGCTGTAACCGGGCGCAACCAAGGCACTCTCATGCCTCGCAGGCCAGGCGTACAAAGCGCTTTGCACACGTGACTGCAGCCGACGTGTTGCGTTCTCAAGCTGCAGCGTGAACGCGCCCAACGCCGACGACTCGAGCGCGACGATGGCTCCGCTACCCGCGCGGCAGCCACGGTCATTGCAAACGCCGCTCCAGCAACTGCATCACGCGCAGCTTCAGGTCGGCCGCCAGGAACGGCTTGGTCAACACTTCCATGCCGTCGTCCAGCTGTCCGGCGCCGACGGCCGCGGTTGCCGCGTAGCCGGTCACAAACAGCACCGGTAGCGTGGGTCGGTATTGCCGGCCCGCATCGGCCACCTGGCGCCCGTTCAAGCCACCGGTCAGGCCGACATCGGTCACCAACACATCGATTGGCTCTAACGAGCGCAAGCGCTCCACCGCAGCGCTGCCTTCGGCCGCTTCGATGACGCGATAACCGGCCTCGGTGAGCACCTCCGAGATCAAGATGCGGATTGCGGTTTCATCCTCTACCAGCAAGATGGTGCAGCTCTGCGCTGCTGCGCGCTGCGGCTGTTGCGGTGCGGCGACTGCCTCGTCCTGCGCATCTATCCCGCTGAAACGTGGCAAATACAGGGCCATGGTGGTGCCCAGACCCACTTCCGAATCGATGCGCACGTGCCCGCCGGACTGCCGGGTAAACCCGTAGATCATCGATAGGCCCAGACCGGTGCCCTGCCCGATCGGCTTGGTGGTGAAAAACGGCTCGAACACCTTGGACATGACCTCGTCCGTCATGCCGGTACCGGTGTCCTGCACGCTCAGGCACACATAATCGCCAGGCGGCAAATCCAACTGCTGGGCCGCCACCGAATCCAGCGAGCGGTTGTGCAGCCGGATGGTGAGTACACCGCCATCGGGCATGGCATCGCGCGCATTGAGGCACAGATTGAGCAGCGCGTTTTCCAACTGCGGCGCGTCTACCAGCACCTTCCACGGCTGCGGAGCCGGCGTCACCTGCAACGTGATCGATGGCCCCAAGGTCCGCGAGATGATTTCGCGCATGCCGTGCACTAGCGCGTCCACTTCCAACGCGCTGGGGGCCAGCGTCTGCCGGCGCGAGAATGCCAGCAGGCGTTGCGTCAACGCAGCGGCACGAGCGGCGCTGGTTTGCGCCATTTCCACATAGCGTTCCAAGCGGTCGTACTTGCCTTGCTCGACTCGCGCCTGCAGCAGCTCCAGGCCCACCGTGATGGAGGTCAACAGATTGTTGAAGTCGTGCGCCAGGCCGCCGGTGAGCTGGCCTACGGCTTCCATCTTTTGACTCTGGCGCAGTTTTTCTTCGGCCAGCAGCAACGCCGCGCTCCGTTCACGCACGCGCTGTTCCAGGGTTTCGGTCAGCACGCGCAATTGCTCTTCGGCCTCGCGTCTATCGCTGACGTCCGAGGCCGTACCGAACCACTCATCGATCTCGCCCTCTGCATCGAGCAAGGGCACTGCACGCAGCAGCGTCCAGCGCACCTGTTGTCGATCCAGTACGCGAAGCTCAAGCTCCAGCGCAGCCTTATCGTCGATCGCAGCATGGATGGCCGCTAGCAACGGCGCACGATCATCCGGATGAATCCATTCCTGCTGCCAGCGCGCATTGGCCGCACGACCATCGTCCAACAAGCCATCGCCGGCATGCAGGCGCAACGCGCCCCAGTTGGCAGTGGCAGAAAAGATCGCTTGCGACGACGCGCGCACCAAGGCGTCCAGCCGGCGCTCGCTTTTGATCAAGGCTTGGCCGGCCAAGCGCTCGGCGGTGCGATCGCGCAGCACTTTGACAAAGCCAATCGCTACGCCAGTTTCTTCGCGCAGCACCATCAACGATCCATTGGCCCAGAACCGCTCGCCGGATTTACGCATATGCCAGCGCTCGTCCATGCCGCTACCGCTTTCCAACGCTGCGGCGGCTTCAATCAGAAGCTGTCGATTCGCCACATCTTCCGGGGTAAATGTGCGCTCCAGCGATTGCCCGAGCATCTCGGCCTCGCTCCAGCCCAGAATGCGGCGCGCGCCTTCGTTCCATGAAGTCACCTGGCCGCGCATGTCGGTCGCGATGATCGCGTAGTCCATGACGCTATCGAGGATCTGCCGGTTGCGCACTTCTGCCTCGCGCACCGCGCGTTCCAGGCTGATGCGATCGGTGATATCCAACCCTTGCACGAAGATGCCGGAGACCGTGCCGTCGGCACCGGCAATCGGTTGATACACCAGGTCCAGCAGATGTCGCTCGGTCGGCCCGCCTGGCACTGCCTGGACGTCGTACACCACCGCATTGGCCGTATAGGCGCGCCCGGAGCGATACACCTCATCCAGATGGCGCAGATGCCCTTGCTCAAGTGCGTCCGGCAACGCTTCGGCGAGCGGCCGCCCGAAAACGTCGCGGTGGCCGACCAAGCGCGAGTAGCACGGGTTGGCGAACTCGACGCGATGCTGCGGCCCGCTCAAAAACGCCATGAACATTGGCGCCTGCTCGAACAAGCGGATCAAGCGCTCGTGCTCGTCGGCCAACCGCGCCTGGGCCAGCTTGCGCGCGGTCACCTCGTTGGTCACGCAGAACGCGCCACCGATGCTGCCATCGTCCAGATAGATCGGCGAAAACGAAAACGTCCACCAGGTCTCTTCCGGCGTGCCGTAGCGGTTCATACCAATCGGCACTTCTTCAAAGCGCGAGGCGCTTCCGGCAAACGCTGCCTCGATCGGCGCACGTACCGCATCCCACGCATCGGCCCACAGCTCGCGCAGCGGCGCGCCCAGTGCCTGCGGCCGACGCGGCCCCAGAATCGGCGCGTACGCATCGTTATAGAAAAACGTCAGCGCCTCGCCCCACACCACGTACATGCTCTCCGGCGAGGTGAGCATCAAGCTGACCGCATTGCGCAATGGCGACGGCCACTGCGCGCTCGGCCCCAACGGCGTAGCAGCCCAGTCGTATACGCGCACCGCCTGCGCCATGGCGCTGTCGCCATGCGGAAATGCAGTGGTCATACCGCGCGCATCCGCACGATCACGCCACGCCGCAGATCGCCCGCACGACACCACCGCATCGCTTCACCGCCTGCGCCCTGATGACTGTTCACCCATCCGTGCATCTGTGCCAAACCATTAGAAGAGAGCCCAAGACCGCGCGACGTATCGCCAACAGGCACGATCGACCGCTCACACCACCGTCATCACCCAACCTGCGGCAGGCGACGTATATCCAGCCGTTGGTGCTGCCGATGCGCCACGGTACTGCGCCGCGTGTGAGGACATGTGCTAACCAACAGGGATTTGGCGCGTCACTGCCGGTTGGGCCGTGCGATGGGCGTGTTCGCGGTGTAGATCGCGTACATGCGCTCTCGCGTTCTCAGTTCATCTTTATCGGCCCATGGCTCGCGACTTTTTTCGGCGTCTTCAAGAACGGAAGCTCACGGTTGCCTTGGACGTGACTGGCTGCTCTGCATGCGTTAGTGGAGTGCCGCTGATCTGCGCGCCGGCTGCAAAAGCTCTTGCCCGCCTGCCGCCGCGGGACACGGCGTGAATCCTTCCATTGAGGCTCTAATTCGGTTGCTTTCGGTGTGCTTGGCTGCTTTGCATTTGCTAGTGGAGAGCCGCTGATCTGCGCCCCGGCTGCATGGCCCTTACCCGCCTAACGCCGCGGGACACGCCGTGAATCCGTCCATGGAGGCTCTTATGCGGCATCCATGCCGCATAAGGTCCCGCGGCGGCAGGCGGGCAAGGACCAGTCGTGATGGTCGGTGGGCGCGGTTTTCAATAAAGCTGCTTACAAACTCTGTAGCGCGACCTCCGCTCACCGCGCGGCATACCGATGTTCCCAGCTCAGCGCGCACACGGAACATAGCTATCACGCGGTTGGCGCCATCGAGCGAGGCAGCCAATCCATGGCGCCAAGATTGGCAGACAGCTGACGCCACGCAAGGCCCCGATGCAGCAGCGTGCAGGCGACGCCGAGTGCAACGCGTTGTCGATGTCAGTTGCGGCCAGCCATCACACCACCATCGACGTCCCAGACTGCACCGGTGACCCAAGCGGCCTTGTCCGATAGCAGGAACGCGATCACCTCGGCCACGTCCTGCGCAGTGCCGACACGGCCGATGGGGTGGAACCCATTGAAGCCTTGCAGTGCTGCATGCACGTCCGCTTTCGGAATGAACCCCTCGTAGATCGGCGTGTCCACCACCGCCGGGGAGACCGCATTGACGCGGATGCCCTTCGGCGCCAATTCCATCGCCAGATGCTGGGTCAACGCATGCAGACCGGCCTTGGCCATCGAGTAGGCCGATGACGGCGTGGCCGCAATCGCCTGCTTGCCCCACATCGAACCGATATTGACGATCGCACCGCTGCGACCGTGTGCGACCAGATTGGCGGCGACCTTCTGCGTGATGAAGAAAAACGCCTTGTTGAGCGCCATGTAGCGGTCGTAGTCGTCCTGCTGGTGCTCCAGAAACGGCTTGGGGAAAAACACGCCCGCTGCATTGACCAGCAGATCGATCTGCTGATGCGAGCGGTCGATCGCCGCCAACAACTCGGCAATGCCTTGCTGGCTGGTCAGATCGGCATTCAATGCCTCCACCGATCCGAGTGCGGCCAGCGCGTGGCGGGCTGCTTCGGTCTTCTCGGCGCGCTGGCCGACGATCACCGCATGCCCGCCACCAAGCAGGATGTGCCGGGCCACTGCATACCCCATGCCGCTGGTGCCACCGACGACCAATAGCTTCTTACCGTTGAATTGCGTGTCCATGATCAAACCTCGACGTGCCTGCCGTCAGGCAGGTCAGAAAGACAGCCGGCGAACTGGTCGCCGGGATGAGCCAACACCACCCACCTGCATCGCCAACGAAGGCGCGGCGGGTAGGCCGTGGGATGGCGGCCATTGTTCGGCTGGGGCGGCATGGCCACAAACCAGTTAATGTGTCCCGACCTGAAAGAAAATCTTTATCGTGAAAAAGTCGCCCGTCCACCTCAATGCACTACGTGCCTTCGAAGCCAGCGCTCGCCATCAGAGTTTTTCGGCGGCTGCGGCCGAGCTGCATGTCACACCGGCGGCGGTCGGCCAGCTGGTACGAACACTGGAAGACTGGGTAGGCCCCCCCTTGTTTCATCGCAGCCAGGCTGGCCGCGCCCGTTTGCTGCCCACGCCCGCCGCCGAGCAGGCGCTGCCCGATGTGCGTGCTGGGCTGGATCGCCTGACCCTTGGGCTGGAACGGCTGAAGGAACAGTCCGGCGGCACCATGCTGACCATGACCGTCAGCCCGGCCTTTGCAGCCAAGTGGCTGCTCCCGCGCATCGATCGCTTCCAGACCGCGCACCCCGACATCGACATCCGGCTTGAGACCAGCCTCAAACCTGTGGATTTCCTAACGCAACGGATCGACATCGGCGTGCGCTATGGCGCTGGCCAGTGGCCGGGCCTGGTGGCCCTCAAGCTGATGGACGAGGAGGTCTATCCGGTCTGCTCGCCAGCGCTGATCGGCCGGCTACGCGCACCGGCGCAGCTGACAGGCGAGACGCTGATCCACGACCTCTCGATGGAGACGCATCCCAACTTCCCATCCTGGACCGCGTGGCTCGATAAGGCAGGCGTCGTCGGCGTGGATGCGATCCGGGGCCTGAAGATCAACAATGCAGCCGCCGTGCTGCAGGCCGCCATCGAGGGACACGGCATCGCGCTGGCGCGCAGCGTGATGGCGCATGACGACATCGCTACCGGCCGGCTGATCCGTTTGTTCCCGGAGATGCAGTTCCCCTCGCCCCTGGCCTATTACCTCGTCAACCGCCAAGAGAGCTCCCACCTGCCGCGGATTGCCGCTTTCCGGCAATGGATCTGCGAAGAAGCCAGCGCAAACAGCGCACTCGCGGCTACGCGCTAGACCCGTGACGACCGCACCACCGTATCGGTGCGTGCCGACCAACGCACACCACGTCGCTGCCTTGGATAATCAAAGTACGCATATCAAATATGCGCGCGCCGCATGCAGCAGCCACTCGCGCAAGCAATGCCTGCGTCGCTGACCACACCGCATCGGCACTCTGCAGCAAGCCCATCGCCATCTCGCGGCTGCGCAGAATCCAACATCGCCGGCTCAATCGTCAGCCATCGCCGATGCAGCGCGATCCAACCGCGCCTGAATATCGGATACGCGATGCGTACAGTTCCAATAGTTGAGGTCGCTAACGAACGAGGCGAGACACGATCGGGGTAGCAACGCCGCCCTCTCGACGATCTGCTCCCGCCCCCGCATCCCTGCCCATGCCGGGATTCCCCAGCGCTCCGTTTCTCCGGATCACCGATCTCCCCTATGCACACCCTCTCCGATCTCCGCATTGGTCAACGCCTGTCCCTCGGCTTTCTCGCGATCATCGTCCTGATGGTGATCCTCACCGTGGTCGGCATCCAGCGCGTGCGCAGCATCGATCGGCAATTGACCGCGATCAATGAAGTCAACAGCGTCAAACAACGGTATGCGATCAACTTCCGCGGCAGTGTGCATGACCGCGCAATCGCCTTGCGCGATGTCGTGCTGATGGACGCGCCGGCCGACCGCCACGCTGCGGAGCAATTGATCGACAAACTCACCGCCGACTATGCGCGCTCCGCGCAGCCGCTCGACACCATGATCGCCGCCTCGACCGACGCGCGGGAAAAAACGATTCTGCAGCAGATCAAATCCATCGAGCAGCGCACCCTGCCATTGATCGCACAGGTGCGCGCGTTCCGCGACGCATCGGACCGGCCGCATGCCGAGCAACGCCTGCTGCAGGAAGCACGCCCGGCCTTCATCGATTGGCTGGCCAGCATCAATGCCTTCATCGATCTGCAAGAGCAGAAGAACCGCCAAGCCGCCCAGCAGGCCGTCGCCACCGCACGTGGCTTTGCCATGCTGATGGTGATCTCCACCGTGATCGCGCTACTGCTGGGCGCAACGATTGCCTTGCTGCTCACTCGCAGCGTGGTGCTGCCCCTGCGTCTGTCGCTGCAACTGGCCGAGCGCATCAGCGCAGGCGACCTCGGGACACCCGATACCGCGGCAAGCAAGGACGAATCCGGCCAGCTCCTGCGAGCCATGCAGCAGATGCAACGCCGCCTGCGCGATGTCATCTCGGCGCAGCGCACCATGGCAGCGCGTCACGACGCCGGCCAGATCAGCTACCGCACCGACGCGCAGCAGTTCCCTGGCGAGTACGCGCACATGGTGCAGGACACCAACGCGCTGGTACACGCACACGTACAGACCCAGTTGCGCATGACCGAGGTCATGGGCCGCTATGCAATCGGCGACCTCGCCCCGGAAATCGAGCACTACCCCGGCGAAAAAGCCGCCATCAGCACCACCATGCAGCAGGTCAAGCAGAACCTGCGCGCCATCAACGCACAGATCCACACACTGACCCAGGCCGCCTGCGCGGGCGACTTCGCGCTGCGCGGCCAACCGGAAAAGTTCGAGCACGACTTCCGCCTGATGGTGGAAAACCTCAACACCATGATGGCCACGGCAGACAGCAACCTGGCCAAGTTCTCGCAGCTGCTACGCGCTATCGCCGACGGCGATTTGACCGTGCGCATGTCGGGCAACTTCCACGGCGTATTCGCTGCCATGCGCGACGATGCCAACAGCACCGTGCATCGCCTCACCGACATCGTCAGCCAGATACAAACAACCTCCAACAGTATTGGTTTTGCCGCCGAAGACATCGCTAGCGGTAATCAGGAACTGGCACGCCGCAGCGAACAACAGGCTGCCAATCTCGAAGAAACCGCAGCCTCGATGGAAGAACTGACCTCCACCGTCAAGCAAAACGCCGAGCACGCCGGCCGCGCCAACCAGCTCGCACGCGGCGCCGCCACTATCGCCTCGGAGGGACGCGATGTGGTCGGCCAGGTGATCGACACCATGTCTGGCATCGAGGCCTCGTCCAGGCGCATCGCCGACATCATCTCGGTTATCGACGGCATCGCCTTCCAGACCAATATCCTGGCGTTGAATGCAGCGGTCGAAGCCGCACGCGCAGGCGAGCAAGGCCGCGGCTTCGCCGTCGTCGCCTCGGAGGTACGTACGCTCTCGCACCGCTCGTCCGATGCCGCAAAGGAAATCAAACGCCTGATCGACGACTCGGTACAGCGCGTGGCCGATGGCTCGGCCTTGGTGCACAAGGCCGGCACCACCATGGGCGAAGTCGTTACCAGCGTGCAGCACGTCACCGACATCATGGGCCACATCTCCGCCGCCTCGCAGGAACAGGCCGGCGGCATCGAACAGGTCAATCACACCATCGCCCAGATGGACGAAACCACCCAGCAAAACGTCCGCCTGGTCGAAGCCGCCAGCACCGCCGCGCGTGCGCTGGAGGACCATTCCGTGCAGCTGATCCGTGCTGTGGAAGTGTTTAAGGTCAAGGCTGCGGTGATCTGAGCCTTTGATGTGCCGTGATGGTCAGCTATTTGTTGGCGGCGCTATCGCTCGCAGAAAGACTGCTTGCTGCCCTGACCTACTCGACAACAAAAACGCCAGCGTTGTTTCGGCAGGTAGATCAGGCCGCGCCCATCGCAGACGCTTACAACGGCGTCTGAGGTAATTTTGCCGATGCACTGCCAAGAATGCGGCAACCGGCGACTGCGAGGCGGTGGCAGACCGCAATGAGCGATGGCTGGCTTCGCGATCTTCTTTGTATGAGGCTGGGTTTGCGGGGCGTAACTTTTCTGCAAGCAGTAACAAACTACCTACTGCACCCTTAGCGAAAAAAGCGTTTTAAACCTTGAACTTCAACCGCCTCCGTCACCACCGGACGCGTCCGACATCACGTGCTGCTGAGAGCGCGCAGCAAGCGTCATCACTGGGCCCGTTGGTTTCTTGTCGATCTCTTCGCGCTCGCGCTGGAATTGCACCATTTCCTGCGCCCGTTGTTGATCCAACGCCTCCGTCTTCTGCAAGGTCTCATTGATGCCAGGCGATGGCGTGTTGAGTGCGACTTCCGAATGGAACCCCGGCGTTTTGCCAAAGACAAAAGCAACATCCTCGTGGATGGTCACTTTCCGCAGTTCATCCGCGCGCTCAATCCCTGACTCTTTGAGGGCATGCAGCACTTCGACCGTTTTCTCATCAGACGTGCCCTTTGGGAGCTGCGCCTGGATGGCAGAGAACAGCGCGTAATCCCGATGATTAAAAGGAACCGCGTGTTGAGCGACATCTTGCGAAGGCCTCGCTTGCTCGACGCGACCCTCTTCTTGTTCACCTGCGCTTGAACGCGCGGTTGTCCCACCAAAGCCAGGCGATGACGCATAGGAGGAGGACGTGCGCTCAGGCAAGACGGTCTGTGCCGGCACTTCGCTCTGGGTTGGGATTGCCGGCGACGAGGTTCGCATGGCCTCTTGCTGATCCGCCTGCAATCGAACAGCCGATGGCGCATCGTTCTGTGACGTGGCTACTCGGGCTTGCTGCTCACCGCCCTGCTCCACCGCCGCATTCACCGATGTTGGCTCTGTGGGCTTCAAAGCTTCTCGGCGCGTGTGTTGTGCCTGGGACAACGCTGCATCCATGTCTTGGCCGGCAATGCCCGTTGCCGGCAAACCTTGGTCTTGCTGGAACTGCCTTACCGCGTGTTCGGTCTCCGGACCGTAGTGCCCGTCTTGCGGCACGGCCTGACCATTGGGACCGCGCGCATCAACTTGCTGCAATCGATACTGCAAGAACTCGACCTCTTGCCCCCGATCGCCGAGGCGAAGCCCTTCCACGTCACTTGATGCCGGCTGCGTCGGTGCATTGGCCTGAGTAGACGCTTGAACGGGAGAGGTCGAAGCGAATGATGCTGATCCCACGCTCGGCGCAGACGCGCTCGCCATCGTTGGAACCAATGCCTCCGCCTTAGACTGGGCCGGGAATGGCGTAGAGGGTGCAGCAACAACAGGTGTGTGGGTCTCTTGGGGTTCGCGTTGTGGGACAGGTTCGGGCTTCGGCTCAGCAGGCTTGGCGACCGGGCGCGGCTCTTCCTGCGCTTGCGCATTGACGGGTGCAGGAATCACGGCCGGGGCAGGCGTTGCCGTCTCCGCAACAGCAGGCTGCTCAGCAGCGCGTGCAACGTCTCGATCCCGCTGCGCATCAATGGCTGCCTGAGGCGCTTGGGTTTCATCCACACGGGGAGCGGTAACGGTCGTAGCCGCAAAGCTTGCGACCTGTTGCGCTTCTTGCGTGGACACACCTTGCCGATTGGCCTCGCGCAACGCTTGCTCGTAGGCATCGCGTTCTTGGGGCGATTGCGCATCAATGCGCAGCTCTGGTGCACTGGCCGAAGGCGGTTGTTCCTGCCGAAGCGACTGCACCTGGCCAAGCGCCTGATGGATATCGGCGGCGCTGGTGGTTGCTGCAACGCGCACCACACCGTCAGCGCCACGGCTCAGATGCTGGATGGGGCTGTCCACCGAGTATTGCCCGGTCGCATCATGCTCCAATGCCAGAGAACTGGTCGCTGCATCAATCCCGTTTGCCTCGCGCGTCTTCTGCACCGCGAGCTGGATCGCCCCTGCGGTCTGGGCATTTGGCGCAACGCCATAGGCAGCATAAGTCGCCTCGGTATTGGCCTGATCCTGCTGCTGCAGCGTTGGTGCTTGCCGCGCGGGCATCTGTGCCATTGCCTGCGCGTGCTGCTCCAATGCCGGTTGCAAGCGTTCGCGCGTTGCGTTGAGTTCCAACGAAACATTGCCTTCGGCAGCAACGCCGTCATGCCGCCACTGGCCCTGCGTATCGCGCTGATACTGCTTGCCGTCCGATGCTTGCAGCGAATCCGGATTCAAGGCTGCTTGCACCGCAGCTGGCACGGGACCGAAATCGTCCCAGCCATTGCGCTGATGGGCAGCTTGATAGGTTGCCGCAATTGCAGCTGGGCCACGGGCGATGTTGGCGTCTACCACCTGAGCTGCCTGCTGATCCAACGCAGCATTGCGCTCAGGACTTGCTGGATCCAATGTCCAGATGGGCCGATCGTTCAGATCAACTTCGTCGGCGATCATCCGTGACCACTGGCCACTTGCCGGATCGTGCCGCCAATCCCGTGCGTAAAGATGCGCAGCATCTGCCTCACTGGATGGCTGCACATAAGGATTACTGGGTTGCACCTTGCCCAGCGCCTGCTCGGTCGCTTCGCCACTAGCGTGATAGTTCAGCTCGCGCGCCTTTTCAGGCAGTGCGAACATGGCCTCCTTCTGCGGCGCATCGACGCCATCGTTGGGCAGATCGGCTTTTTCTTGGCGAAGCCACTGGTTGCCGTTGAACTCCCAGCTCACACCCTGCTTGTCGGTCTGTGCATAGATCTGACGGTTGTCCCACAGGGTAGCGGCCTTGTCAGCAGCGGCACTGAACAGATAACCATCGGCCACCACCAGCGCGACCGGACCGGCGCCGGTTGTGCCAACAACGGCAGCGGCAGCAGCACCTCCGGCCCAGCCGCCAGCGCCTCGGGCAGCAAAATGCAACGCTTCTGAGCGCGCAGCGGTGAGGTTGTCTTGTGCCAACAGCGTACTCACGCGCTCGCCGGTATGCACCGCATCGAAGGCACCTGCCGCAACTCCCACACCCGCCAGGCCGGCCGTCATGCCGGCACGACGCAGCCCCGGAATCTCCGGCTCCGGCACGGGTGTGCGCGCAGGCGGAGCACCTGGACGCACCAGTTCGTCGATGGTGGCGATGCCTTCCAGACGACTAGCGACTCCATCGCTCACCTTGAGCTCGGCGTGCTCTGCGAGCAATTGCTCCTGAATCGCAGCGTTGGAATTCGGGATTTCTCGCGCATGCTCCGGCAAATCACGGTGCCAATTAGCTTGTTGCTGCCAGCGCTCGCGTAGCTGCTGTGTAAAAGCAGGATCCTTGAACCACGCATTACGTGCCTGCTCCAGGACCTGTCCTGGTGGTCGTGCATCGGTGCGGCTGTCGTAGAGCTCTGCACCCTGGCGGTTGAAGATGCGGATTGGCGCGCTGGTCTGCGCGTGCACGGTGTCCAGACTGACCGGTAGCTTGGTGTAAATGTCCTCACGCGTACCTTCAGGCACATAGCGGCCGTAACCCTCTTGATCCAGTTGCCGAGAAAATCTGGCGTCAACACCATGCTCGCTTTCCAGCTTGTGCGCGGCCATGACGCGCACCTCGACGTCGTAGCCTCTGGATTGCAAATCTTTGATCAGGCTCGCGCTTGAGTCGCCCTTGCTGAGCGTGGTGTCGAAGATCAGGTTCTTCTTGCCTTCGATAGTGGTCTGCAGCAGTTCCTTGGCCCAGCGACTGGCATCGGGGTGGGTATAGTCGGACCAGGTATAAGGGTGGGCGTTGCGAAGGATTTCTACCTGGGGATGTGATTTACGCAATTCATCGGCATCAATCGAAACGGCATCCCTGCCCAGCTCATTATCTGCGATTCTTGCAAGGCCTCCCTTCCCAGAGCCAGGCTGACCCGCGAGGATGATTGCCTTTGGTTTTTCAAAAGATGACTTTGTCTCCAGCGCCGCATCATCGAGAATTTTCTGCTCAAATACTTTGCGATGCTCGGCGTCACTGAGGCGAGATTCCTCTTCATTCATATCAGAGACTCCTTATGGGCTTCCATGTAGTCCCAGATCTCATTTAAGTCTGACATGCCGCGATTTTTTGAACTCGCATGACGCGTAGCGCGCTCTTTTTCTTCCGCGTATCTTATCGCGTCAGGATCACCACTAGCTTGTGCTTTCTCGAGCTCCTCGCGGGTCTCGGATATAAAAGATTCCAACCTACCCTCAAGAGCCCAAATAGCGCCCTCAAACGGCATTAAATTATATGGCTTCTCGACATAAGCATCCAATACTTCCTGAACGCGCTCAATTAGATCCGGATAGTCCTTTAGTATTTCGCGCATCCTCTGCGGCACCGGAGGAGGAGGCAGCGAAATTTTCATGGATGGATTTTTGATTTTTACCATGTCAGCGGTTTCCCTATTAGAAGCGGATTACTGAGACGCAATAGGCACATCAGTATCCAGCGTAAGCGCATCCTGCACAGGTTGCTCCCACGGCGTACGCCTAGGCTTATGCTTGACCTGCCGGGAAGCCCATTGCCTGACGGGATTCGGGAGCATCGCTCATCTACGGATCGTCCCACCATCCATGAGAATGATAGTGATTGAATATAGCGACACGCATTGTTCCATCTTCGCTGCGCCTGGTGAGTGATGCCAAGCTTAAGGTAGCAGTTGATGATTCTAACGTCTTCGCACATCTCAACCATCGCGGCGATGACATCCGTTGACCAGCCCCCCTTCGCCGCCGGACCGCTATAAAGAACCGTCACACGGCCTCGTGCATCTGCATCTACCTGTGCTGCAAGTGTGCGCAGATCCTCGCCTGAACGATACGCATCGGGTCGCTCCTTCAGTAAAGTAATAGCTTCTTCCGCACTCAATGAATTTACCATATCGCACAGCCTTCCGATATCTCAATTTTGGCGTTGTAATCGATATGCTTTGAGTGAACTCCTCCAAATCCTTTATGTGCCGTCAGCGCCACGCCTAAGTCTTCAATGATTTGTGATGCTTCTGACTTGAGATGAGCCGGGAGGCCTTTCCCGCCATTGATCCAAATTAACATCCAACGAGACCAGCCAGCCCCTTTTCTTTCTCCTCCACTTTCAAGCATATCAAGTCGCAGCGTCAGCAGTTCACCGCGCCAATAAAATGTCCAGTGCGTTTGATTACGAATTTCAGGCTCACTCCCCCCGCCATGCGCCACGTTTCGCAAATAGATTTCACGCTCACGATCAATGACCCAATCCCTGGCGTTGGCTCCTCCAATCAGAAATTTACGATCAATCGATAAAATATCGTATCTAGCAACATCATCTGGGGAAATAAACTCGCTTACGAATGCCATGGTGACACCCTACTTTATGACAGAATTACATCTTAGAAAATAAGTTATCATTGACTTCAAGAACGATGTGATAGTCCGTATTTCTGGAATGGACGCCAAAATCCTTGTATGTGAGCAAGGCCTCTTTGAGTTCAGCCATGAATTGTTCCTTGTCAGCCTTGAGATGCTCAGGCAGTCCATCCCCACCATTGATCCACATCAGTCTCCAATGAGACCAACCGGGCTGACCTCGCGCACCTCCACCGTCGACCAAATCCAGTCTCAGCGTCAGGAGCTCGCCATGCCAATAAAATGAAAACTTCGTCTGGTTTCTGACTTCAATTTCGGTGCCGCCATCGTTTGCGACATTGCGCAAATACATGTAGCGATCACGATCAATTGTCCAGTCTCTTGCGTTGGTGCCACCGACTACGAAGTCTCTATCGATTGCCTCTAAGTCGTATTTCACAACATCCGGCTCAGGAATGAATTCATTTATAAATGGCATATCGATTTCCCAGCAATATTTCGAAATTTTTTCAGGTGCTAATTTTATGAGCCCGAGACGGCAGCAACTAGCCTCTTCACTTCGGCTTTGGGTAGTAGTCGTTTGATGAAATACGCATCTTCGTAATACTTGATCTTCTCGCAAAGCACCGGGCTTGGGATGCCTTCATAGAGGAAGACTTCCTTATCAAAGCCCATCGCCTTCAACTCTTGCGGCAGCATCAATGCGCGGCGTTGCTCGGTCTCAGAGTAGGACACACTGCTTTGCTTACCACTGGTGTGCGACTTGTTCTTCTTGCGCACCGTGGTGTAGCCGAGCATGTCCGAGTAGTCGTTGGCGTCTTGCTGCTCCCGTGGGGCGTAGACGATTTGCAAGGCATGGTTGGTGATGATGGTGCGCGAGACATCCTTGCCGTAAGTCGCGTCGAGCTGCGCCATGCTCTGGATGATCGGTAGCAGGCGGATGTTGTAGCCGGCCATATAGCTCACTGCGCTTGCAATGATGTCGACCTGGCCGATGGCCGTGAACTCATCCATCAACAGCAAGCACTGGTGTTTGAGCGCCGGGTTGTTCTGCGGCAACTCTTTGGTGTTGAGGTTGATGAGCTGACTAAACAACAGGTTGATCAACAAGCGGCTTTCGGCCAGTTTGTTCGGCTGGATGCCGATGTAGATGCTCATCTTCTTCTTGCGCACATCGGTTAGCAAAAAATCGTTGTCACTGGTTGATGCATCCAGGATCGGGTTGATGAACTGGTTGAGCGGCTCTTTGAACGTGCCCATGATCGAAGCGAAGGTTTCTTCGGCTTGCGAGAGCAAATTGTCGAACGCCGTCTTGGCGTCGCGGCCCAGGAAGTCGCGCTGCGAAAGCTTCTTGAGGTAGCCCTTTAAGTCGCTTCCATCGCCCGATGACACGCGATAGAGCATCCCAAGGGTTGGGAACATCCAGGTCTCTTTCGGATGCTTGCGCTTGATCTGATCGTCCAGGCTATCGAACAGATAGAGCGTCAATGCCATGAAGGCGTTGCGCGCTTGGCTCACCCAGAACTTCTGCGCGTCGGAGCCATCCGGGTAGAGCATCGCCGCCACACTCATCAGGTCAGAGACGCGAAACGCGGGATCCGGTGAAATGTAGCTGAGCGGGTTCCAACGGTGGGTGCGCCCGTCTTCGGCAAAGGGGTTGAACAAAAAGACCTCTTGGCCTTGGCTCTTGCGCCAGCCGGAAGTCAGATCGAAGTTTTCTTGCTTGATGTCCAAAACTACCACTGATCCTTGGTAGTCGAGCAGATTGGGAATGACGATGCCCACCCCCTTGCCCGAGCGCGTGGGTGCGGCCAGGATCACAAACTGCTGACCAGGCAGACGCACCAACTTGCCACCGTGCTTGCCAACCACAATGCCGGTGGGCGACGGTTTGAGCATGTCCTTTTTGGCAAGATCACTGCCGGAGGCAAAGCGTGCGTCGCCATGCAAGGCAGCGGCTTTCGGTTTGAATAGCGGGATTAGCAGTGCGATCCAGGCCAGGAGCGGCATGCCAAAACCGAGGGCGCCGGCGAGCTTGATCTTGCTGGCATAGGGAGCGAACTGCGGGAGGTCGAGCACTTTGAAATATGACCAGTAGGTGCCGACGTTAAGCGGCCCAGCCACCTTCAACAGCATCAAAATCAACTGACCGGAAAGGTAGACCCCTGCGATAAGGGCAAGGAGCAAGAGCGCGATGGCGGCGCTGAGCTTGATCTTGCCGGTCATGACGCGCTGCCTTCCATCTGTGATCCCTGGCTTGTTTGAGACGACCGTCCGCTCGCAAGATTACAGGATCAGGCCACCTGCTCAGATCGGATGGGCATTGGCATCTGTGTAGGAATTGTCTGATCTGCAGGCACGCTAAGAATGAGATCTCCGACTCTCCTTGCCTGTTACTTTATCAGCAACATGGTTCCGCTCGCCAATCAACCGGGATTGCTGACCCACCCCCACAAAGCTTGCGGACTAAACAGCGTTCGGGTGGACGGGACAGAGGTATGTCCGAAGCGATTGCTGGGCTCTGTGACCCGTAATGCGGCGTTTTCGGACAAGTGCTTGCCTAACGCTCGCGTCGCTGCGCGTGGAAAGCACACAGCCATCGGGATGGCTGGGCTGTGACAACACATTGCTCGACTCAGGTCTGGCCTTCGGCTTCTTTCAGTCCGTGCCAAGTCAAAATCTCGTCGATGCGCCGTTCAACGAACTCAGCGTCCTTTAACGTGAGTGCTCTCGCTTCAATGAGCTGCGCCATACCCGCGAACGCGCGCAAGAAATGGCTTCGATCAGGACTCGATGCTCGCAGTGCTGGCACTGCATCGTCCAGATGATTGAGGTGGATGCGCAACTCGGCTCTGTCCATTGCATTGAGTATCGACAGCACTGTCGCATCGCATGAGACGTCCCTCACCGGACGGGTGAACAAGCTGCATGTTGGCGGGCCAATAACGCAAGGAGCTAGATGCCTGTCGAGTCGTGGCTGCGGCTGGACTCACCTGCAACATTCGGCACAGCGACCGCCAGCCGTCGAGACGCAGGCACCTGTCGTATCCAAGGCGTGTGCCGGTAAGACGCTGCTCACACCTCCCGCAGAGTGAGCAACCTTCGGTCTTGCGTCCAGCAGAGTCAGATTAGGCCTCAGCAGACTCAAACGCCGTAAGCATCACGTCTCCCGTGCTGTCAGGAGGTGATGAAACAGCCGTTATCCGAGCCGAGGGAAACTGTCCTGCACCCTTGTTCGACAAGCACATGGAACCTGATTTCCCGGTGCTGAGCCAGACCTTCATGAGCGCTTAGGCCTAAGTCGGCGCGACCCATCGTGCAAACAACCAGCAGCAGGCTCAGTGCCACACTCGGCATGCTCAACGAAGGCCAATGGTGCCACTGATGCGCTGGGTCACGAAATCCCAGTCGGCTTGGTCACGCATTGCCATTCCCGGGCGCACTGAGCAATTGACTCGCCTCAGGGCCAGGCATATACGTCGATGCTATCGCCTACATCTTCAAAGGGTCTCAGGAAACCAAAAGAGCGCCCTTGATCTCCAGGTGTGCCTAGACGCAAGGACTGCGCGAACGGCTGCGGTTCTCGTCGCCACTGGGACGGATGGATGCGCTTCACACGCATGCAATCTCGCCACCCAGCCGAATGCTAGGACATCCATGGAGAAGGTTTGTATGAGCGCGACCGAAACGCACACCGTCTTGGGCAGCATCCCCAGAGCACCCCGTCAGATCGTCAATCAGCCGATCGCCAATCTCGCCGCCGACAAGGCCGCGTTGCAGGCGTTAGTCCAAGCGGCGGTCAATGTAGAGCTGTTCACCGTCCCGCTCTATATGTGCACGATGAAGTCGATACAAGGCACGCATGCGATCAATGCCAATGGCATTTCCTACTACAAGGGCCGCCGCTGGCCGGGCATGGCCACCGGGACACTGCCACTGGGCGCCCCACCGGAGAAGACCGCCCCGCAGCGCGCCTACAACCTACTCTTCTCGGTCTTCATCGACGAGATGCTGCATCTTCAGATGGCTGCCAACCTGTGTGGCGCGGTCGGTGTCACCCCGAGCTTCAACAGCCCGCTGCTGCAGGACGCCAACTACAACTGGATCTGCTACGGCCCCACACAAACCGTCATTCCGCACATCATCGATCTGCAAGACCTGGAAGAAGGCACGGTGGGCAGCGGGCTGACGGTCGACCTTGCAGGACTGACAGACGCGCAAGTGGCGCTGTTCACGGTGATCGAGGAAAACCACGACACCGCACGTGCCAAGATCAAGCCATCGGTGCTGGAAACAGCCTATTTCCCGACCGTGCCGTTCAACAGCTGGACTGCGACAGATACGGAAGTGGATCTGCCGAAATTCGGAACCATTGGCTGGATGTATTTTTGCATCTTCCAATACATCACGCTCAAATACGAAGACAACCAGACCTTGTGGGAAAAGGTGTTTGCCGGCCCCACAGGTCAGCGCGATTTGTTCAATGGCGTCACCGACAAGATCCAAAAAGAATACCCGCAGCTCAACACCCAGATCACCGAAACCCATCCCCTGGCTGCGGCAGCGCAGGCCATTTACATGATGTATGCCATCTGCGATCAAGGCGAAGGCGGGATCGACTGGCAGACCACCAGCGCGTTCCTGGGCATGATCCATGAGCGCGCACTGGAAACGGGAGCCACGCTTGTGACGCTCAACAGCGTGATCGTGCAGTTCCAGCCCGACGAGGCGGCGTTGGCCAACAACTATCCGTCCTACACCGACGCGGGCGACCCCGCGCCCTCGGCAGATGCAGCAGCGCGATCGAGCAATGGCGGACAGGATCATTACGAGCGCTTCGAGGAGTTGCTTGGTCTGGTCGATCAGGTGGAGACGTGGAGTGAGTGGCACGCAGTCTCCGGCAACGTCTGGACAGAGGCGTTGCTCACCAGTGCCGATTTCGATCCTGCCACGGCACCGACCAGCATTCCCAAGCCGTCCGAAGTAGCGACTGCGCTCAACAACTTGAAGCTGGTCGATCCGGTCGGTTTGGACAACGTCGCACAAGGCTCACTGGCCGGCATCACCACCGTGCTGACCAAATCCTGGGGCGATCTGTCCGTGCAGTTCCCGTTCCCCTCCATGGTTGGCTCGGGTGATCGCATGGGGTTGTATTGGGCCGTCTACGGCAGCGCCCCGACCTTGCGGCAAGGAGTTGCGCCAGAACCCACGAGCGCCTTGCAGCACGCCTGCCAGGGCCTGGCACTGGATGCATCCGGCGGAAACTGTGCGGCACCCGCCATCTATCACAGCTGCAAAGGCTCCAACACCTGCGCCACCCAAGGAGGCTGCGGATTTGCTCATGGGGTGAGTGGAGGCGGCAATTGCTCGCAGTCGCTCGGAGGACGCGGCGGGTGCTGGCCAATCTGCGCCGCGTGCTTCGGCGGTAGGTGGCACCTGCGGCCTGCCGGACTTCTTCAGCGCGCCCGCAGACAACAAATGCGGAGGATTGGGTGGATGCGCCGTGCCCATCTCCGCCTCGCAGTTGTATCCCACCGCCGGCACGATGGAGCTGTTCGATTTCACCGGTTCGGACAACACGCCCACGCCGATAGCGAAACTGCCCTTCGCTGTGGGCGACTCTGTCTATGACATCGCATGGCAAGCGTTCGAACAAGTGATGGCGAACCGAAAATTGCCGCCTGGCACCAAACCCAATCCAACCGATCTGCGTATCGCCCTGCCTCCGTCCACCTGACGGGCTGCCAAGGTGATGCACTCAGGCCTTACCCAAGCACGAGATGCCCACGACGCAGCGGAAGAAGGTGCTCCGCTGCCACGCTTGGGGCTGCCCAACCTTGGATTCGGTGTCGGGCTCCGTCCGCAGCATCTCCCGGCCATCCTGGCCGGGGGAGCGCGGGTGGATTGGTTCGAAATCATTTCCGAGAACTATCTCGATGACGCCGGCTACCAGCGCGCCATGTTGAGCAAGCTGGCGGCCGAGACCCCCATCGTCATGCATGGCGTCAGCTTGTCGATCGGCTCGGACACACCGCCCGACACCGCTTACCTGCACAAGCTCAAACGGTTGGCGGAAGACATCAACGCCGTCTGGGTGTCCGATCATCTGTGCTGGACCGGACTCGGTTCGCACAACTCGCACGACCTCCTCCCCCTGCCCTTCAATGCAGAGTCGCTCGCTCACGTACGCGATCGCGTCCTGCGCGTGCAGGACGTGCTGGGCAGAGCGCTGGTGCTGGAAAACCCGTCGAGCTACCTCCAGTTTCAGACATCGACCATGCCGGAGTGGGAATTCCTGGCGCGGCTGGCCGAAAGCACCGGCTGCGGCATCTTGCTGGACGTCAACAACGTCTATGTGAGTGCTCACAACCACCGTTTCGACCCCGAAGTGTATCTGCGCGCCTTGCCGCATCGGCAAGTGGTGCAGCTCCATCTGGCAGGGCCGACCCAATATGGCGATTGCTTGGTCGACACGCATGACCAACCCGTGCCTGGCCGCGTCTGGGAGTTGTATGCACTGGCGCAACAATTGACCGGTGGCGTGTCGACGTTGCTGGAATGGGATGCCAATCTCCCTGACTACGCCGACCTCCTGGACGAATTGAACAAGGCGCGCCAAGTGATGGCGGGCAACATGCCTGCCACGTCGCCTCTCGTCGTGGCAGAGCATGCGCTTTCCACGCCGCTCCACCATCCGCAGGCGGAACCTCTGGATGTTTAGCTCCTCAACAGGCGCTCCCGTCGAGACACCACTTGGCGACGTGCAGCGCTGGATGCTGACGGCAACCACGCATCCAGCGGGGCTAAGAGAAGGCCTCAGGGCTGCGCACGCCGGTCAGGGCCTGGATATCCACACACTCGTTGCCTCGCCCGCTGGTGTCGACCCACACGCGCGCCTGGCGATTTATGCCAACGGGTATTGGCTCAGGCTGATCGAATGCCTGCAGGCCGAGTATCCAGCACTGTCACGCCTGCTCGGCCCGGACCTGTTTGCATTCTTTGCCCGTGCGTATCTGAGTGAGCATCCGTCAAGGTCGCCCACCTTGCATGCGCTGGGCGCACGCTTCCCCCGCTTTCTCCGCATTTCGCAACGGGCTCGCGTTGGACAACACCGCCAGCGCTTCCCTCTCGAGCTGGCGTGGGTCGAGCGCGTACTGTCCGAGGCCAGTCGCGCGCAGGGCCTGGAAGAGGCAGTCATCGATCCACGAATGGATGCAGCCGCGCTGGCGCTTGGCTGGCCCTGCGTCGTACACCTTCCCGCAACCACCAGGTTGTCCATCGTGTCGCACACCTCGGAGAGTTTTCGCGACTGGCTGTCGGGCGCAAGCCCGAGTGAGCCCCCGACTGCTGGCCGGACGTTCCTGGTAGTTCGGCGACACCGCTACCGGGTGGGGATTGAGCCGTTGGCCGACTGGCAATTCTTCGCCTTGCGCCACGCCGCGCGTCGACCACGCACGCTTCTCTCATGCGCGCAGGCGGCAGCACGTCGCACCGGAATAGCAGCAGGCGAGCTGCAGGCGCTCCTCGCCTTGTGGCTACCCACCGCCCAGGCATCAAGCATGGCCTTACTGGCGTCTCCATAGCCACCCGCGCCTCCACAGAAACGCACGCACGCCCACCAACCGACCAGGATCACCACCGTGACTGACATCACCACACCAGTGTTGGACGCGCACTACCGACGCAGTTTTGGCGCGATGGCCGGATATCTTCCGCAGGATCGCAGTGGGCTGGCCACATGGCATGCCGCCATTCGGGAGAAAGCCGCAACGTTGAGCAACGCGCAGGGGCCTGGCTACGCCAACCAGGCGGTGCAGGATCTAGCCAACCTGATCGATACCAACGGCATCGTGCGCATGTATGTCACCGAGGCCATCGACCAAACCAGTGCTTTTACAAAGAACATTGCCTCCATCCAGGACATGCTGGCCCAGCTCGATGTCATCTGCACCACGGCGCCCGAATACAACGTCGACAAGAACGCTCGGGTGCTGTTCCCGATGTCTGCGCTGTTTGTCGACATGATGGCAACGCCGGCGGGCAAGGCCCTCTTCCGCCTCGATGCGTTCAATGAGGCGCTCAGGGCCATTTTGAAAACATGGTCCAACTATCTCGACAGCCCGGCCAGCTGCTGGGTGCTGAACCGGGACGCCAACAAAGGCTGGCTAGGCACCGCCGCCATCCACGAATTCAAACTCGCCGACTTTGTTATTGACTGGGACGCCGAACACGGTGGCTTCCAGTCCTACAACGCCTTCTTTCATCGCGAAATTCAGGCCAGCTGCCGCCCACTTGCAGGAGAAGGCGATGCCAACATCATCACTTCACCCAACGATGGCACGGTCTATCGCATCGCCACTAATGTGCAGCAAAGCGCGGTGTTCTGGATCAAGGAGCAGAACTACTCGCTGCAAGACATGCTCGCCAATCCAGGCCAAGACGTGTTGCAGCGTTTTGTGGGAGGCACGGTGGTGCAAATCTTCCTGAGCGGCGCGGACTATCACCGCTGGCACGCGCCCGTGGACGGCGTGGTCACCTATGAGGATGTCGACGGACTGCTTTTCAGCGAGAACGAAGACAACAGCTTCGATCCCGATGCAGGCGTGACATCGCAGGTGTATGGAGCGGCGGTCAACAACCGCGGCGTCGTCTCCATCGCTGCCGACGATGCGCGCCTTGGCACCGTATTCGTGATGCCGATCGGCATCACGGAAATTTCTTCGCTGACACAGACCGCGGCTAATGGCCAGCACGTCAGCAAAGGCGATGAGCTTGGCTATTTCAACTACGGCGGCTCCACGCTGTGCTTAGTGTTCGAGAAAGATGTGCAGCTGGATTTCGGCACTCTGCAAAGTGGTCAAACCATTGAGGTCAACGCGCAGCTTGCAAAATTGAACACGCCTGGCAGACGGTGAGTTTAAGAGCCCAGTGCATGCCGACACCCCCTCAGGCAACCGTATTCCGTTTTCCGTCGCGGTCGTAAAACCGCGCTCGTTTAGGCACATTCTTCTCATTCAATTGGCCGCACAGGCAACGTCTCACTGCTTCCGACAGTCGCACGCCGCGCCCTTCCGTCGTTTGCACGGACATCATGGGTCTATACCGCCTCAATGCGTCCCAGTTGCGGCTTAATCACGCTCCGCAGACCTTGCGGAAGGTTCCCCTTGCTTGGGTGGCCCATGCTAACGCGCTAGACTTGGACGCTTTCATTCGCAATATGGAGGCCACAAGACACTATCGTGAAGGTATTCCCCCTGATTCTCTTCTGTGGTGCCGCAACGGCCACAGACACAATCCATGCTCAAGAAGCACCCAACACTCAGGTTGAACCGTTTGTCGATGTGGGCGGCGCCGTCCGGTTCAACTATGGCTGGCTGGACTACGGCCCCACAAGCCGCTTGCAACTTGAACTGCTCCGCGCAGATGTCAAAGCCGGAGCTGGACCCCTGTTCTTCTCGGCCCAGTATCGTTGGTATGACGGTTTCGATGCCGTCCACCATGCCTATGCCGGATGGAATTTCAACGACGCAATGCAGCTTAAAGCAGGCATCCAGCAGGTCCCTTTCGGACTCTTGCCTACTGTCTCTCAGAGCTTTTGGTTTGGCTCAGGCTACTACCTTGGCATTGAAGACGATTACGATCCAGGTGTGACGTTTAGCCATAAAAGTGGCGACCATCACTGGATAGCCGGCTGGTTCTCAGGGGATGAATACGGAAGCGGATCTCGCTACGACCGCTACTCCTTTGATGTGGCACAGACCGCTGATTTGCCCTACAAGGAACGGGAGCGTGCTCATCTCCGATACGAACATACGAGCTTCTTGAATGCCGGTGAGCTGCTGCTCGGGGCATCTGCATTCAGCGGTCAGGTTCAGAACACCACCACCCGCCGTCACTATGGTCACCAGGGTGCGGCGCTGCATGCCCAGTGGAAACGGGATGGCTGGACGACTCAGCTGCAATGGGCTCGCTACCGTTACAGCGTGCCGGGCGAACGAATTGCGATGTCAGCGTTCCTTGCCCCGTTCGAGATTGCGTCAGAAGCCGATGTGCCCAGTGTCAACGTGGCTTACTCCTTCGGCGAAAAGCATTGGCTTGATGACATCACCTGCTACAACAACCTCAGCATGACCCTCCCAGCCGGGCGCAGTCAGGGCGTGAGGGAGTCATGGCAAAACGTCACCGGATGCAGCCTACAAAAGGGGATCATGTTGACCTATGTGGACTGGATTGCCGGCAAGAACATGTGGTTTGCAGGCGGCGACGGCATCGGAATCAACGACGGTGGTCCATCCCGCTGGCATAGCCGGCTGAACCTCAACATCGGGTTCTATTTCTAAGCGCAAGCCGCATTTTCGCTTCAACGATCATCAACCGGAGGAACTTATGCAGAGCTCAGCTCCGCCATCCACTCCTGTTCGCCAGCGCATCTTGCCGCAGGTGTTCATTCCTACTGCGGCCATCGTGCTTTTACTGTTGGCGCTATCCATCTTCGTTCCAGAAAAAGCAACGACTTGGTTCACAGCAGCCAAAAACTGGACCGCCAACGACGCAGGCTGGTTCACCATCCTATCGGTCGCGGGCTTCCTGGTCTTTGTGGTCGGTGTCGCAATCAGTGGCTACGGGCGGATCAAGCTCGGCCCAGACCACAGCCGCCCTGATTACAGCTATGCCTCGTGGTTTGCCATGCTCTTTGCCGCAGGCATGGGCATTGGCCTGATGTTCTTCGGCGTGGCTGAGCCGATCATGCACTACGCCACTCCGCCGACAGGCACGCCCGAGTCTGCCGAGGCGGCTCGTCAGGCGATGCGTATCACCTTCTTCCATTGGGGCGTGCACGCCTGGGCCATCTACGCGGTTGTTGCATTGGCGCTGGCCTACTTTGCCTATCGCCACAACCTGCCCCTGCGGGTGCGATCGGCTCTCTACCCGCTCATTGGAGAACGCATCCACGGACCTATCGGTCACGCGGTCGATACGTTTGCTGCCCTTGGCACCATCTTTGGCCTAGCCACCTCGCTTGGCCTCGGGGTCATGCAGATCAACTCCGGACTGAATTACCTGTTCGGCCTGGAAGTGAGCACCCTCGTGCAGGTGTCGTTGATCGGCATCATCATCCTGGTGGCAACAGGGTCTGTGGTCG
Organism: Xanthomonas sp. AC360; assembly: GCF_979258225.1. Lineage (NCBI taxonomy): Bacteria > Pseudomonadati > Pseudomonadota > Gammaproteobacteria > Lysobacterales > Lysobacteraceae > Xanthomonas > Xanthomonas sp. AC360. The sequence goes on along the minus strand of NZ_OZ409846.1, from coordinate 3,439,047 downwards.
CGGGGCTCGACAGCGGTGTCCGTCGCCTGTCTGAGATCAACATGATCATGGCCGTCGCACTGCTTGCATTCGTGCTTGTCTGCGGCCCCACCGTCCACTTGATGCAGGCATTTGTACAGAACACCGGCATGTATGCCTCTCAGCTTTTCTCAATGACATTCAACCTGTATGCCTATGAGCCAAGCGGCTGGCTTGGCGGCTGGACCTTGTTCTATTGGGGCTGGTGGATTGCGTGGTCGCCCTTCGTTGGCATGTTCATCGCCCGTATTTCGCGAGGCCGCACGGTGCGTGAATTTGTGGTTGGCGTCTTGCTCGTGCCGATCGGGTTTACGTTTCTTTGGATGACGATCTATGGCAACTCCGCCTTGTTTATGGTTCGCTCCGAAGGTGTTCAAGAGCTCGTGAAGGCGGTTTCGGATGACAGCTCGATGGCGTTGTTTGAGTTCCTGCGCCACCTCCCGCTGACGATGTTCACCTCCTCGCTTGCCGTTGTGCTCGTCGCGCTGTTCTTTGTCACATCCGCTGACTCCGGCGCGTTGGTGATCGACATGCTGACTTCCAAGGGTGAGGAGGAATCGCCGGTCTGGCAACGCATTTTCTGGGCGCTTCTGGTCGGCGGCATTGCCGTTGCCCTGCTCATTGCAGGCGGCCTTGAATCACTCCAAGCTGCGACCATCGCTAGCGCCCTTCCCTTCACGATCGTCATGATCTTGATGTGTTGGGGACTACTCAAAGCCATGCATCTGGACGCAACGAAGCGCTCAATCTCTCGTGATGCACGATTGCTTCCAGGCACCAGCGAAGACTGGCGCGCCAGGCTCAAGCTGCTCGCGCACAACCCCGTCAAGATGGAGGTGGTTGCCTTTATCAAAGATCAGGTGCTGCCCGCACTCCAAGAGGTTGCAGTGGAGCTGCGCAAGCAGGATCTTCCGGTTGAAGTCACCGAGGGAGAAGATGGGCGCGCTTGGCTTCGCGTAGGCCATGGCGAGGAAATGGACTTCTTCTACTCCGTGCGTCCTCAGCCTTACGAACCACCCACCTTCGCGCTGCAAGATCCACGCCGCCCCGTGAGCGAGGGCACCCGTCACTATCGGGCTGAAGTCTACCTGCGCGAGGGCGGACAGGACTACGACGTCATGGGTTGGCCCAAAGTGCAAGTGATCCATGATGTGCTCGACCAATACGAGCGCCACCGCCAGTTCCTGGATCACGTTCGCTGATCAATGTCCCGGCCAACCGAAACCGGTTGGTCGGGACTTCGGCCAAAATGCCTTGCACCCAGCCAAGCAGCCTGCTCTAGGTTCTGGGCGCAAACCTCAAAACGACCGCTCCCAGCAACGCAGGAAGTAGCGATCCCGGCAAGATGCCGACCTTGGCATTCTCAACGAGCACAGGATCCGAAGGGAACGCGAGCGAGCTGATGAAAAAGCACATCTTGAAGCCAATGCCGCAGAGCAAACTCACGTCGTAGATTTGCAGCCACGATGCGCTGGACGTCGTCTCCGCGGTCGATCTGCCAGCGCTCGGTGATCGTGCCATCTGCCGCCTGCGTCCGAGGAAGACGTGAGATGGCGCCGACCTGCACGCTGCTTAGGTGATCAACGAGCGCTTCCAGATCCTTCTCGCTAAACCGACCTACCCGTCGATCCCTCAACACGTCATACGCGTGAGCGTAGTCTGATGCCAAGACAACCGCTCGCAACCTGGCTGAGGCGACGTTCGCAGTCCGACGTGTTTGTTTGATGACCTTGCGGCCGATGATGACCTGCAAATCGCTGGGCACACGCTGATGAAAAGCGTAGTTGCCGGCGAGGGTGCGAACAAGATGATGGGGCATGCGCACTCGGGAGATGTTTCCCGATCTACATTTCGCTGGCAGACTCAGCTATCCACAATAAGTTCAACCAAATAAATGACTTAGATGGATATTGGCGGAGAGAGTGGGATTCGAACCCACGGAAGGTTTGACCCTTCGCCGGTTTTCAAGACCGGTGCCTTAAACCGCTCGGCCATCTCTCCGATGCTGCTGCGCGTGATCGCCGAAAGTATCGGTTGTCACGTGGGCGATCCGCATTGCGCGGGTGGCGCCTGACAGGGCCGCACGGTCATCGAGTGCGGTTCTGCCAATCCCGGGATCGCTCCCGGGCGCGCATTCTCGCATGCCCGGGCGTGCTTTGCTAAGCGGCATCGCTAGCCTTACGCGCCCGGCTTGCCGGGCGGCGCGTCAACCAGTGGGCTAACCCTACGCAGCGAAAGGTACCGACTCACCAGTGAGGGGCACCGACGCAATCAGCAGTGCGTCGCTCAGCCTGCTTCAGCCACCAGGCGCGGTGCGCTGGCAGTGCCTGCTGCACGCTTGAGCTTTTCGGCCAGTTCGGCGCAATTGCCGCCGCAATCCAGGCGCGAGCGTTCGATTTCCTGCGGCAGGTGTTCGGCCAGGAAGTCGATGAACACCCGTACCGCCGGCAGCAGGCCGCGGCGCGAGGCGAACACGGCATGGCAGATGCCCTGTGGCAGCGACCAGTGCGGCAGCACCACTTCCAGTTCGCCGCTGCGCACCGCTTCGGCGCAGACGGTTTCCGGCAGCATGGTGATGCCGAAGCCGTCGCGCGCCATCGATTGCAGCAGCGGGAAATCGAAACCGGCCAGCCGCGGCTGCAGGTCCACGCGGCGCATTTCGCCGTTGGGGCCGTGCAGTTCCCAGCGCTGATGCGCTTCGTCTTCGCTGGTGCTCATGGTGGTGTGGTTGGCCAGCTCGCTCGGGTCTTTCGGGCGGCCGGCGCGGTCCAGATACTTGGGACTGGCGACCAGCAATTCCTGCACCTGGCCAAAGCTGCGCATCACCAGGCTGCCGTCGTCGTCCAGGCGCGAACGCACGCGTAGCGCGATGTCGTAGCCCTCGTTGATGACGTCGACGCGGCGGTTGCTGATGTTGAGCTGCAGCCGCACCTTGGGGTACTTCGCCAGAAATTCGGGTAGCAGCTTGGGCAATTGAATTTGCGCGAGCGAGACAGGAACGCTCACACGTACAAGACCGCGTGGCTCCGCACTGAGACGATCCACCACCTCGCGCGCGGCCTGGGCCTCGGCCAGCATGGTCTGGGCATGTCGGTGCACGCTGGTACCGACGTCAGTGACGGCGAAGCGTCGCGTAGAGCGTTGCAGCAAGCGCACGCCCAGGTCGGTTTCGAGTTGGCTGATACGGCGGCTCAGGCGCGACTTGGGAATCCCCAGCGCACGCTCGGCAGCAGCGAAGCCGCCGTGGTCCACCACCATCGCAAAGTAGTACAGGTCATTCAGGTCGTGCATGGCGCAGGTATCCATGGATAGAACGATAAGTGATATTTAACCACCTTTATCCCAACAGAGCAACGACCTAATCTGCGCACCTCCGCGGCGTTGCCGCTTGCAATAGGTCTTCGCCATGAAGCTGCTCCATCTCGATTCCAGCGCCCTGGGCGCCAACTCCATCAGCCGTGAACTCAGTGCCGCCGCCGTCGCCCAGCAGCGCCTGCTGCACCCGCAGCTGCAGGTGACCTATCGCGATCTGGACCTGGAGCCGCTTCCGCACCTGACCGGGCAGTCGCTGGCACAGGCCGACCCAGCCGAGGCTGCGGCGGCCGAACAGGCGATGCAGCAGTTTCTGGAGGCCGACGTCATCGTGATCGGCGCACCGATGTACAACTTCGCGATCCCCTCCACGCTCAAGGCGTGGATCGACCGCATTGCGGTTGCCGGGCGCACGTTCCGCTACACCGCAACGGGGCCGGAAGGTCTGGCCGGCGGCAAGCGCATCATCATCGCCAGCGCACGCGGCGGCATCTATGCCGACCCGACCAACGATTTTCAGGAGCCGTACCTGCGCCAGTTGTTCGGCTTTCTGGGCATCGACGACATCACCTTCGTCCGCGCCGAAGGCGTGGCGTATTCGCCAGAGCATCGCAGCAATGCGCTTGCGCAGGCGCTGGCCGAGTTGCAGCAACCGGCAGAAGCCGTGGCCTAAGCACGCAGGCTTTGTGCGGTTGGGATTGGGGATTGGGGATTGGGGAGTCGGGATTGGTAATAGCCGATTCCCGATAAACCATCGGAGTCGTTGTGACGCATCTTCCAGCACCGCACGTCGCGCTGAGTGTCATCCTGCTACTGGGCGGTGATGGCGTGCGTGTTCGTGCACCACGCTGGCATTGTGCCCTTGCACGCGCCGCGCGCTGTGCGCCTTAGCCGGTGCGGGCTGCTTGTGGGGATAGTGCCACCTGCATAAAAAAACGGGACCATCGCTGGTCCCGTTTTTTGTGCTTATGTATTGCCTGCGGCGGCGACATGAGGCGCTACTCGCGCGGCAAGGTCAAGCAACCAAACTCTGCCTGAGAGCGCAGCGCTGGTGCCAAAACCATGCGACACATGACGCATGTTCTTCGACCGACGCCGAGCGCTGCAAGCCCGATGCAGACGTTTCAGCCGATGCGTTCCAGCCCGCCCATGTACGGGCGTAGCACCTGCGGTACGTCGATCGAGCCGTCGGCGTTCTGGTAGTTCTCCATCACCGCGATCATCGCGCGGCCGACCGCGGTGCCGGAGCCGTTGAGCGTATGCAGCAGTTCCGGCTTGCCGCTGGTCGGGTTGCGCCAGCGCGCCTGCATGCGACGGGCCTGGAAATCGCCGCAATTGGAGCAGGACGAAATCTCGCGATAGGTATCCTGCGACGGCAGCCAGACTTCCAGATCGTAGGTCTTGATCGCAGCAAATCCCATGTCGCCGGTGCACAACAGCACCTTGCGGTACGGCAGGCCGAGTTGTTCCAGCACCACCTCAGCGCAGCGCGTCATGCGCTGATGCTCGGCATCGCTGTCTTCCGGCGCGCAGGCAGTGACCAACTCCACTTTCTCGAACTGGTGCTGGCGGATCATGCCGCGTGTATCGCGCCCGCCGCTGCCGGCTTCGGCACGAAAGCACATCGAATGGGCGGTCATGCGCAGTGGCAGTCGCTCGGCATCGACGATGTCGTCGCGAACGATATTGGTGAGCGGCACTTCGGAGGTCGGGATCAGATAGCGGCGCGATTCGCCCACTTCGGTCTGGAACAAATCGTCTTCGAACTTTGGCAACTGCCCAGTGCCGCGCATCGACTCGGCATTGACCAGCAGCGGCACATTGGTTTCTTCGTAGCCGTGCGTGCCGACATGCAAATCGAGCATGAACTGCGCCAGCGCGCGATGCAGGCGCGCGATCGGCCCGCGTAGCACGGTGAAACGGGCGCCCGACAACTTGGCGGCGGTTTCGCCATCCAGCCAGCCGTGCGGCGCGCCGAGTTCCACATGGTCCTTGACCGCGAAATCGAAACTGCGCGGCGTGCCCCAGCGCGACTGCTCGACGTTTTCGCTCTCGTCCTTGCCCAGCGGCACATCGTCGGCCGGCAGATTGGGCAGCCCGAGCGCGATGGTTTCGAGCTTGGCGCGGATCTCGTCCAGCGCGTCTTCCGAGGCCTTGAGCTCATCGCCGAAACCGGCCACTTCAGCCATCAGCACGGCGACATCTTCGCCCTTGGCCTTGGCCTGCCCGATCGCCTTGGACTTGGAATTGCGCATGCTCTGCAATTCCTGCGTGCGCACCTGAATCCGCTTGCGCTCGCTCTCCAGCGACTCCAGTTCCGCAGTGTCCAGGGAGAAACTGCGCGTGCTGCGCAGGCGCTCGGCAAGGTCGGCGGGATGTTGGCGAAGCAGGGCCGGATCTAGCATCGGAAGTCTGTGTGTCGGTAGGAAGCACAAGATTATCGCCTGTTCCGCCATCTGCTGCGATCGATTCACCGGGGCTATGCCAGAATTACTGCGATCCTTCAGGTGAGCCCTATGCCCGCGCCCCGCCCTGCGTCCGATCGCCAGATCGTCCTGCGTCTGCCCCGCCACACCCTGAAAATTGCCGGTATCGCCTTCGGCGCCGGTCTGCTGCTTTTCCTGCTGGTGTGGGCAACTGGCCGCAAGGACGACTTTTACAAAGCCTCCCCGGCACAGCCGACGGCCGGCACGCCGGCCGCAGACGACACCATTCAACCGTTGCCGGCACCGCTACCCGCCCAGGACGGCGCCAGCGACATGCCGCAGGCCAAGCCGCCCGAAGAGACGCCGACTCTGGTGGAAACGGCGCCACCGGCCCCACCCGCGCCGGCTCCGTTGCCGGAAAACGCCGCGCCCGGTGCGCCCGGCACTGCAGCGCCCTCCAACGCGCCTGTGGCAGGCGGCAACCGCCCGGTCCCCATGCAGGGCCAGATGCCGCCGCCGCGCTATCCGTCGGCAGCACTGCGCCGTGGAGATGCCGGCGATGTAGTGGTGCGTGTGGATGTGGACGCGGCCGGCAATCCGGGCGGTGTGACCCTGGTCCAGCGCAGCGGCTCGCGCGATCTGGACCGCGCGGCAATGGAGGCGGTACGCCATTGGCGCTTTCACCCGGCGCAGCAAAACGGCCAGCCGGTGGCCGGCAACCTGGATATCCCCTTCGAGTTCAAGCCGGCGCAATAAGCGCGGCTAACGCGCTGGACGACGACCCAGGCGCACGCAACCGCAGGCACATGCAATTGATTGTGATGTAAGGGAATGCATGGCACTGCTTGCGCAAACGGCGGCAGCGCAACAGCGCTATCGTCGTCGCAAAGCTGAACACCTGCAGCGCGATGACCGCCTGGCAGACTCCCGCCTTAGCTGCGCCTCAGGCAGCGCCGACCAGACTGATTGCGTCATCCCAAAGATGCGCCAGGAGGCCGGCCATGTCCTTCATCTCGAATCCGTCTTCACACCACACGCCGTCGCTGTCTCGCCGCACCGCTGCAGCGTCCGGACGCGGGCAGGACGTGGAGCATGACGGCGCCTCTCCCTGGCTGTGGGCGACGCTGATTGCCTTGTTGGTGGTCATCCCTACGTGGTGGTGGGCCCGCCATGGCGACGAATCGTTCGCCACCGATACCCGCCCCGCGCCTGTCACCAGCCGGCAAATTCTGCCCAGCACCGATGGCCCACGCGCGATGACCATGATTCCGCATCAGCCGGTGCGCGCGGCGGTCAGTAGCGTGGATGCGAAGCCGCTGCCGGGCAACGCGATGCCCAGCTACCCGGCAGCGATTGCACGCGCCGGCATTCAGGGCAGTCGAACCGCCCGCCTGCAGCTCGACATGCAGGGTGAGGTGCGCGCGGTAACCATCGTCGACCGCAGTGGCAGCAACGACCCGCGTCTGGACGCAGCGGTGACCGACAGCCTGCGCCAGTGGCGCTTTGAACCGGCCACCCGCGACGGCCACGCGGTGGTCAGCAGCGTGCAGGTGCCGGTCGAGTTCAGCCCAGAGCGCTAAGAGCAGCGAACAAAACGACGGTGCTCAGCGCCAGACGGGCGCGGCCGGTGCTCGGTGCGGCATGTGCCGTTCGTCCACTGCGGTTCCTCCGCGCCGTCCACATCCACCTGACAACTGCTCGCTACGTTTTGTTTGCCGCGCTAAGCGCAAAACCGGCTCCCTGCGCCAGGGTGTCGAAATCCGGGAACGAGGTGGCGACGTTGGCGATGTCGTTCACCTGCACGGTGCCGGTCGAACGCTGGCCGGCAATGGCGAACGCCATCGCAATGCGGTGATCGCCATGGCTTTCGATCACGCCACTGCCAATCGCGCCGCCATGAATCGTGGCGCCATCTGGGGTCTCATCGACCTGAACGCCGAGCGTGCGCAGGCCGGTGGCCATGGCGGCCAGGCGATCCGATTCCTTGACCCGCAGTTCGGCCGCGCCGGTAACGACGGTCTTGCCGTTTGCAGCCGCAGCGGCGACGAACAAGGCAGGGAACTCGTCGATCATGTCCGGCACCAGCGCTTCGGGGATCTGCGCACCGTGTAACGGTGCATAGCGCACGTGCAGATCGGCCACCGGTTCGCCGCCGTGTTCGGCATGGTTTTCCTCGGTGATGTCTGCGCCCATCAAGCGCAGCGCAGCCAGCAGCCCGGTACGACGCGGGTTCAAGCCCACTGCGCGCAGCACGACCACCGAATCGGGAATGATGCTGGCGGCCACGATGAAAAATGCTGCCGACGAAAAATCCGCCGGTACTGCGATGTCGGTCGCACGCAGCCGCTGACCGCCACGCAAGCGCGCCTTGCCCGGCGAGAACGCGATCTCCACGCCAAACGCAGACAACATGCGCTCGGTGTAGTCGCGTGTGGGGTGCGGCTCGGTCACCGAGGTCTCGCCCTGCGCATACAGGCCTGCCAGCAGCACGGCCGACTTGACCTGCGCACTGGCGACCGGCGACACAAAGTCGATGCCGTGCAATGCCTGACCGCCGTGCACGTGCAAGGGTGGCGTGCCATCGTCCTGCGTCTCGATTTTCGCGCCCATCTGCGCCAACGGGCCGGTCACGCGCCGCATCGGCCGCTTGGACAAGGACGCATCGCCAACCAGCACACTGTCGAAGCGCTGCGCGGCCAGCAGGCCGGCGAGCAGACGCATCCCGGTGCCGGCGTTGCCGCAATCCAGTGCCTCGGTGGGCGGCTGCAAGCCGTCCACGCCGACGCCATGCACGATGCGCTGCGATGCCGACGGCGTTTCGATCCGCACGCCCAGCGTGGCGAAAATGGCTGCGGTGGAGCGCGTGTCTTCGCCTTCGAGAAACCCGTCGATCTGCGAGATGCCATCGGCCAGTGCGGCAAACATCACCGCACGGTGCGACACCGACTTGTCGCCGGGAATGGCCAACGTACCGCGCAATGCGCGGCCCTGCTGCGCGATCCAGTATTGCGTGCTGCTGCTCATGCGAATGATCCGATTGCTGCGCCGCCGCCATGCAGGCGATGCGCTTGGTATAGAGATGGCAGCGCCGTCATCGCCAGAGCGGCGGCGCGCCAGTTGGGCGGGTGATCGAGCGCTTAGGGAATCGCGACCGGATACGAGCCCAGCACCTTGATCTGCGCCGAATGCGCTTCCAGCTCGGCCAGTGCCTGCTTCATCGCCTCGTCTTCCACATGGCCGACCAGATCGATGAAGAACCCATATTCCCACTTGGCCTGGTGCGAGGGCCGCGACTCGATGCGGTTCATGCTGATGCCGTGCCGCGCGAACGGGCTGAGCACATCGAATAGCGCGCCCGGCTTGTCGTGGATGAACACCAGCACCGACGTGCGGTCGTGCCCGGACGACGGGAAGATCTGCCGGCCAATCACCAAAAAGCGCGTGGTGTTGTCGTCGTCGTCTTCGATCGACTTCATGATGACTTTCTTCAAGCCGTACACATGCGCCGCACTCTCGCCGCCGATGGCTGCAGCATCTTCGGCATTGCGTGCGCGCCGCGCGCCTTCGGCATTGCTGGACACCGCAAGCTTCTCGACCTTGGGCAGGTGCGAGCGCAGCCAACCGGCGGTCTGTGCGAAGGATTGCGAATGCGCGTAGATGCGCTCGATGTCTTCCAGCCGGCCGTTGCGCGAGAGCAGATACTGATGCACGCGCAGCTCGACTTCGCCGCAGATTTTCAGGTTGGAGGTCAGAAACATATCCAGCGTGACCTGGATGGTGCCCTGCCCCGAATTCTCTACCGGCACCACGCCGAAATCGGCGTTGCCGGCTTCCACTTCCTGGAACACTTCTTCGATGGTCGCCATCGGCAAGCCCACCGCCGAGCGACCGAAATGCTTGAGCACGGCTTGCTGGCTGAAGGTCCCTTCCGGGCCGAGGTAACCGATCTTCAACGGCTCCTGCTGGGCCAGACACGCGGACATGATTTCGCGATACACGTGCACCAGCACTTCATCGCTGAGCGGGCCTTCGTTGCGGTCCACCACCATGCGCAGCACCTGTGCTTCGCGCTCGGGGCGGTAGTAATCCACCGCTGCGGCGAGCTTGCCCTTGGCCTTGCCGACCTGATGGGCAAAGTTGGCGCGCTCGGCGATCAATTCCTGGATGTTGCGGTCGATCGCGTCGATCTTGGCGCGTACATCGGCCAGCACCGGTGCGGCGGTGGCCGGCTTGCCGATGGCCTTGTCCGGTTTGGTCGCGGACTTGGCCACCTGTTTGGTCGCCGATGTGTCCGCAGACGTGCTCGCTGCTTTGGTCTTGCTGCCCTTGGCAGCAGTGGGTTTATTGGACTTGGGAGCCATCGCTGGGCATTCCTTGAGAAACGGCGCAAGCGCCTGCGCGGCCTGCGCCGCGGTCGAAGTTGGAACTCAGCCGTGACGCTGCTGAAAATCGTGCATGAAAGCCGCCAGCGCTTGCGCGCCGGCCACCGGCATGGCGTTGTAAAGCGAGGCGCGGATGCCGCCGACGGCTTTGTGGCCCTTCAGTGCCAACAGACCGGCGGCCTTGGATTCGCTGACGAACAACGCGTCCAGCTGCTCGTTCGGCAGAAAGAACGGGATGTTCATGCGCGAGCGCACCGCCGGCTTGATCAGGTTGCGATAGAAGCCGCCCGAACCATCGATGGCGCCGTACACCAACGCGGCTTTCTCGGCATTGCGACGCGCGAACTCTTCCACCCCGCCCTGTTCCAGCATCCACTTCACGGTGAGCCCGAGCAGGTACCAGTTCCAGGTCGGCGGGGTGTTGAGCATCGAATCGCGCGCGGCATGCGAGGCGTAGTTGAAGATGTCCGCACGCGATTGGCCGGCGCGCTCCAGCAGATCGCGGCGCACGATCAGCACCGAAATGCCGACCGGGCCCAGATTCTTTTGCGCACCGGCGTAGATCAACCCATAGCGCGAAATGTCCAGCGGCTCGGACGCAATCGACGAGCTGAAATCGGCGAACAGCGGCAAGGTGCCGACATCCGGCGTGTCGCGAAACTCCACGCCGTGGATGGTCTCGTTGGCGGTGATGTGCACGTAGGCCGAGTGCGGCGACAAGGTCCAGCTGGCCACCGGCGGGATGTCGATAAACCCATCTGCCTGTGCGTCTGCGGCAATGCGCGCATCCACGTACGGCGCCGCCTGCTTGATTGCGGTCTTGCCCCAGTGCCCGGTGATCACATAATCGGCAGCCTGCCCGGGCGCGGCGAAATTCAGCGGCAACAGTGCCTGGATGGTGGTGGCGCCACCGGCGGTAAACAGCACCGCGTAGTCGTCGGGAATGGACAACAAACTGCGCAGATCAGTTTCGGCCGCGGCCGCCACCGCCATGAAATCGGCGCTGCGGTGGCTGATTTCCACGATCGAGGCGCCAACGCCGTTCCACTCGACCATCTCCGCCTGCGCCTGCCGCAGGACCGATTCCGGCAATGTCGCAGGGCCGGCACTGAAATTGAACGCGCGTGTCATGGCACACCTTGTCGAGCTAGCCTTCTAGTATGCCGCAGCGCATCGGGCTTGGCAGCGGGCAAAAAAGTTGCAGCTGCATCCTTTTGGCTGAGCATCACGTAACGTGGTAACTGCCACGGGACGAACTTCCGCCCCGGTGGGCTACTCTCACGCTGCAGCCACTGCCGGAGCCTGCCATGTCGTTTCGCGATGCTTTCAAACTGCCGTCCAGCGAGATCACCGATGAGTCCGTCTACCGCGACCGGCGCCGGCTGCTGCAGCTGTTTGCGCTGACCCCGGCACTGGGCATTGCCGGGTGCGCCGAGGCCGACCCGCCGCCACCGCCCAAGACGGTGGTGACGCCGGCGCAAGCGCGTAGCGGCTTCCGCACCACCGAAGAATTGACCAAGCTGGAAGACGTCACCAGCTACAACAATTTCTATGAGTTCGGCACCGACAAGACCGATCCATCGAAGGCCGCCAAGACGCTCAAGCTGTCGCCGTGGTCGGTGAAGGTGAGCGGCGAATGCGAAAAACCCGGCAGCCTGTCGCTGGACGAAGTGCTCAAGGGCATCACGCCGGAAGAGCGCATCTACCGGCTGCGCTGCGTGGAAGGCTGGTCGATGGTGATCCCGTGGACTGGCGTGCCGTTGGGCGAGGTGCTCAAGCGTTTTGCGCCGACCTCAAAAGCCAAGTACGTGTCCTTCACCACCCTGGCCGACCCGCAGCAGATGCCAGGCGTGCGCTATCGCTCGATCGACTGGCCTTATCGCGAAGGCTTGCGCATCGATGAAGCGATGCATCCGCTGACCTTGCTGGCCACCGCTCTGTACGGCAAGCCGTTGCCACAGCAGAACGGCGCGCCGTTGCGCCTGGTGGTGCCGTGGAAGTACGGCTTCAAGAGCATCAAGTCGATTGTGGAAATTCGCTTCGTCGAAAAGATGCCCGAGACCGCCTGGCACGATCTGCAGCCGTCGGAATACGGCTTCTTTTCCAACGTCAACCCGGCGGTGGACCACCCGCGCTGGAGCCAGAAGACCGAGCGCCGCATCGCCGGTACCGCCAGCAAGTTGTTTGCCGAACGTATCGCGACCAAGCCATTCAACGGCTATGCCGATCAGGTGGCATCGCTGTATGCGGGCATGGACCTGAAGAAGTGGTTCTAAGGTAGTGATGTCCCCCGCGTAGGAGCGCACCCGGGCGCGACGGGCATGACCAGCAAAGCCCATCGCGCCCGGGTGCGCTCCTACGATGCATGTTAATGCCCGCGCGGCATCGCTTCCCTCTTTGAGATCGCATGGCCAAGACCTCTGCTTCCCTGATTGCCGCCAAGGTGGCGGTGCATGCCGCCGCACTGACGCCGATCGCCTTGCTGGCCTGGCAGTTCTGGCAGGTGTGGCAGACCGGCAGCGATGCGCTGGGCGCCGATCCGGTGGCCGAGATCGAGCACCGCACCGGGTTGTGGGCGCTGCGCTTTCTGTTGATTACGCTGGCGATCACGCCGCTACGCCAGCTCACCGGCCAGGCCGTGCTGATCCGCTTCCGCCGCATGCTGGGGCTGTACGCCTTTTTCTACGCCAGCGTGCACCTGACGGTGTATCTGAGCCTGGACCTGCGCGGCTTCTGGACGCAGATCTTCGAAGAGATTCTCAAGCGCCCCTACATCACCGTGGGCTTTGCGGCGTGGCTGCTGTTGCTGCCGCTGGCGATCACCTCGACCCAGGGCTGGATGCGTCGACTCAAGCGCAACTGGGGCCGCCTGCATCAGCTGATCTATCCGATCGGCGTGCTGGCCGTGCTGCACTTCTGGTGGCTGGTGAAGTCCGATATCCGCGAGCCGGCGCTGTATGCCGGCATCCTCGCAGTCCTGCTGGGCTGGCGGATCTGGAAGAAACTCAGCGCGCGCCAAACCACAGCAAGGCGCTCAGCGCCGCCGCCAGCAGCACCGCGCTGAGCAGCAACCACGGCCAACGCGCCACCTTCATCGGCGCGCGTACCGGCTCGCTGATGGCACGCGGCGGCAGCGGCGGTTCGGAATCGGGAATATCCCAGGTAGTGCCGTGGTGGATGCGCGGCACTTCCACCACGAAGCGGTGGCGGGCATCGAACACGACCTGGTCGCCGGCCTGCAGCCAGCCATCGCGCACCTGCACGCCGTTGATCCAGCTGCCCTCTTCCGAACCCAGATCGCGAATCAGCACACGGTCGCCGTGACGCTCCAGGCGAGCGTGCTGCGCGGCAAAGGCAGGGTCGTCGATGACGATGTCCGATGCCGGGTCGCTGCCGACCAGGCGCGAGCGGTCAAGGGTGAAGCTGCGCCCGTGGTGACGGCCGCCCAGCCCACGCAACAGCAAGCAGACTTCGCTCAGGCCGGCATCGTCTTCCGGCACATCGTTGGCCGGTGCGCTGGAGGGCGCACTGCGCAACAGCATCTCCACGCCGTCGGCATAGATCGCATCGCCGGGGCGCAGCAACGCCATGCGCCGCACCGGGCGCCCGTTGACGTGGATGCCGCGGATCCCGTTGGCCACCTGCAACCACAGCCCACGCTGGTCCAGGCAGAACTGCGCCAACAACAGCGCCCCCTGGGCGTCAGCCACCACCCGCACGCTGCCGGAGGCATGACGGACGATCCGGTGGACGCCGGGCTTGAGGGAATGATCCGGCTGCTGCCGGTGAGTGAAATGAACTTGCAGGTCGCGCACCCGCCGCAGCCTAGCAGGTTTGCTCGCGCCAGCGGCCAACAACCGCGGCCTCATGCGTTGGATGCCAGCACGGTGCGCAGTCGATGCCGTGGCTGTAGAGCGCCCATGCCCAAGCGTTCGAGGTGCAGGCATCGCCGCTCACCGCGCGTCGCCGTGCAGTCGCTCTGGTCGCCAGTGCGGCTTCGTTGCGCACCGCCGCACTTGGAGCCAGGCGCGCGCATGCGCACAATGCGCGACTCCTTATCGTCTTACCCAGGCAGCTCATGTCCAGCATCGATATCCGCCACGACCATTCCCTGCCGCCGGCACAGGCCCGCGCGGCGATCGACGAGGCGGCACGCAAGCTGACCGATCGCTACGGAGTTGCCTCGCACTGGGAAGGCGACACCTTGCGCATCTCCCGCGCCGGCGTGGATGGCGCGATCGCGCTGTTGCCGCAGCAGGTGCATGTGACGGCCGAGCTCGGCTTCCTGCTGTCGGCCGTGCAGCCGATGGTGGAATCGGAAATCCGTCGCCTGCTCTCCGAAAAGCTCGCCTGAGCGAGCGCGGTTGCGGTTGCTGCTTCAGCGCCAAGTCACCCGCCCCGCAGGCGATGGGCGGATGCTTAGGCCAGGCCGGTCGGGCGCCGCTTCACCTGCCCGATGCAGGGCCGGCACTAGGGTGAACGCAACGTCACTTTGGCAATCGACAGGAGCATCGCATGACGACCGGATACGATCAGAACGGTAACCGCGACACCAGCGCGTCGGGCTTCCAGGCCCAGGCAGAGCAGATTTCGCGGCGGCTTGGCGAGTCGGCGCAGACCGTGTGGCTAGCCGGACTCGGCGCACTGGGCCGCGTGCAGAGCGAAGGCGGCAAGTTGTTCGACTCGCTGGTGCGCGAAGGCGCCGCCTACGAGCGCACCGGGCAGCGCAAGGCCGCCGACAGCGTGGACGAGCTGCGCGAGGAAGTGGAAACCCAGTTCGAGCAGGCCCGCGATACCGCCGTGCGCGGCTGGGACAAGCTGGGCAAGGCGTTCGACGACCGCGTCAAAGGCGTGCTGCGCACGCTCAACATTCCCGAGCAGGACGAACTGGAAAACCTGCGTCGCGAAGTCGAATCGTTGAAGGCGCAGGTACGGGCCAACACCGCGGCCACCAAGCGGGCCAACCGCACCGCCAACCAGGCCGCGCAAGCCGCCAGCAGCGACGCGAGCAGTCCAGGCGCATCGACAGGTCACACGTCAGCGACCGGCAATCCTGCTGCGTTCGACGGGGAATAAGCCCCACCGCCGCAGGTGGTAGCGAAATCTGACGCGTTCCAGCGGCGGATGTATCCCGGTCGCAATCGGGTCTGCACGTGGGTTGCCCGTGCAGACCTTCAGATGTCGACCGTCTGTTGGGCCGTTAGCGCCACTGAGACGTCTTCACGCATTCTTGGGAGGACGTTGACGGGCTCCAAAACGGGCTGCCCGGTTGAACATGATGTTGCGCGAGTAGTGTCAGTTCGACGACGTTAGACACGCTTGCACGCGATTGGTTGGTCAATCGCCACATCCCGGCCCGATGTTGCAAAGCAACATTATTTTTCAGACAATCGGGATGGACCCGCCAGTCCTGTACCACGAAGTCCGTTTGCTCCCCTCCCCTCACGGCTTCGGACTGGCGGGTCTTTCGTTGTCTGGGTCACGCCTCGCGACATCCCCGCCTGCGATCCATTGACGAAACCTGCGCGAAGGATTCTTCTAGGCGTACCGATTCGTTATACGCGCCATACCTTCGCTTGATGCTTATGCCTTCCTGGATCTTGGCGCTCCTGGCTGCACTGCTGCTCTGGCTTGCGGTGTCCGCTTACTTCTGGCTGGTGCGACGCCGCGCCAACGAAACCGACGCTGGCATACGCGCCCTCGCGGCCATGCATTGGCGGGATTTTTCCGCCGTGGTGCTGCGGGTTCTGCAGGACCAGCGCGGCTGGCAACCGACCCAGCTGCCGCAGGACGGCCTGCCCACCGCCGACTTCATGATGCAGACCGATCAAGGCACCCGCCTGGTGGCCTGCAAGCATGGCCGCGGCTATCGCATCGGCGTGGCGGCGGTCAACGAGTTGGGGGCGATGGCGCGGCTGGCCGGTGCGGGCGGCGGCATGATGGTGACCGAGGGCCGCATGGAGCGCGAAGGCTTGGCGGCCGCAGAAAAACAGTCCATCGAAGTCCTGGATGGCACGCGGCTATGGCCCTTGCTCAAGCCGTATCTGCCCGGCGATGTGGAAACCGGCGTGGTCAACACGGCACGGCGACGGGCGATCCGCCACAGCATCATTGCCGGCGCGGCACTGGCCACACTGGCGCTTGTAGCGGTGCTCGCGTTGCGCCCGCCCGAGCCGGCACCGGTACCGGCGCAGACCGCTGCTGCTCCGCGTGCACGTGCTGCTGCGGAACCGAGCACGCCATCGGTGGCCACCTCGCCAGGGAGCGCGTCGCAGCAGGCGCCAGCTGCAGCGCCGACTGCCGCCACAACACCGTCCGCAAATGCGGCAGAGCCGGACGACGCAACGCTGCAAGGCTATCGACGCGAGGTGTCCAAAACCTTGGCGCAAACACCGGGCTTGGTGCGTGGCATCTGGATCACCCAGGCAACGCTGGCGGTGGATCGCACCGTGGAAGACAGCGCGGCGTGGCCATTGATCTGCAACGAGCTTGAGCGCTACCCCTACCTGCGCACGGTCCGCGTGCAGCTCAATCCCCGCCCGGGGGTGGACGAGCCGGTGCGCTGGCGGCAGTGCACCACGATCTGATGCGTTGCGCCTGATGGTGGGTGACGACCAGCGAACTGCGTCGCGCGATTGAACACAGCGGTTTGCTGTAGGCTCGACTGGGTCGAGACGGCAATCGTGTTCACGACCAGCTGCAAGCTCGCGCAGTCCTAAGCACGATCAGCTGCAAGCTCGCGATGGCGTGCCGCAGATGTGCCGGCTGACTACCTGCAGCCATTGAAGTCACGATCCGCTGTAAGCCGATCAAGCCAAAACAGCAGTCGTACGCACGATGAGCCGCAAGTCTGCGGTGTCCTGAAGCAGATGTACCAGCCGACTGTGTGCAGCCATCTCAGTCACGATCTTGCATAAGCCCGATGTTGCGATACACGGATTCCCCGGCAGACGACGCGCAGTATTTCGCGTCCGATTTGCCGGCGTGATGGCAGCCGCTGACCAGCGCTGATAACCATGCCTGCTACAGGTCGCTATCGATCTCGCCACCATCAGCAACAGCACCGTTACCGAGGTCCTACCCAAGCGTTCCAGCGCCAGCGCTCAACGCATTCCAGGCGCGAACCGCGCCACCAGATCGTACGAGCCGCCTAGAAACAACTGGCGAACGTAGGTCACTGGTTGATCTCCACGCCAGGTGTGGCGGTCGATCACCAGGCACGCTGCACCTTCGTTGACCTGCAGGCACTTGGCTTGCGCTGCGTCGACGCTGACCGCGCTGATGCGGTGCTCGGCACGCGTCCACGGCACGTTGCGCAATAGCCAGCTTCCGGGCGCCACATCGGTGAACGTCTGCGCCAACGCATCGGGCACGGTGGTCACATCGATCACGCGCTGCTCCAACGCGAACGGGCTCCCGTCGGCCAGATGCACGCTATCGAGCGCCAGCAGCTTGCCGGTACTACCCAACGCGCGCTCCTGCGGCACGCGCTGGCGCACGTTGCGCAGCCGGCGCGATAACAGGGAAAACGTATAGAGATGACCGCGCGTGGTCATTTCCACTTCGATATCCGGGATCGAGAGCGCCACCTGCTCCAGATGCGGATGCGGCCGGGCGACGAACGAGCCGGTGCGGCGGCGGCGCTCGATCATGCCGGCATCGGCGAGCAGGCCGAGCACTTTGTTGACGGTCATACGCGAGCAGCCGTACTGCGTCATCAACTCGTGTTCGGGCGGGATGCGATGGCCGGGCGGCCAGTCGCCGCTATGAATCCGTTGCTCGATATCCTGCCGGATGCGGTGATGCAAGGTACCGGGCGCGGCGATGGGGGTAGCGGTCAAAGCTGCGGTCTCCGGTCAGACCTGCATTGTGCGCGCATCGGCTCAATTGCCGAGCACTGTTCGCAAGACTCCGGCAAAACGCGAGGCAATCCGTGCGCGATCGACATGCTGCCCATCGCGCACCACATGGCGCCCGCCACGCCAGACGTGCCGCACCGCAGTGGCGCGTGCGGCAAACAGCCAGCTGTCCAGCACTGCGTTGTCGCTGCGTGCGAGCAAGGCTGGATGGCTGGTGTCCAGTTCCACCAGATCGGCTGCGGCGCCGACCCGGATTCCGTGCTGCGCGACACCCAGCGCCTGCGCCGCGCCGTCGCCCGCCCTTTCGTACAACCAGCGCCCGCTCGAAACGTCGGCAGGCGCCAGCACATTGCGCGCCTGCAGGCGCAGCCGCTGGCCGTATTCGAGCAGGCGCAGTTCTTCGGCCGCATCGATCAGCACGTTCGAATCCGAACCCACGCCAAAACGCCCGCCAGCCGCAGCGAATGCCTGCATCGGGAACAGCCCGTCGCCCAGATTGGCCTCGGTGATCGGGCACAGCCCGACCACCGCGCCACTGTCGGCAATCGCCCGCAGCTCGCTGGCATCCACATGCGTGGCGTGCACCAGACACCAGCGCGCCGCCACCGGCGCGTTTGCCAGCAACCATTGCACCGGACGCTGGCCCGACCAGGCCAGGCAGGCGTCGACTTCGCGCTGCTGTTCGGCGATATGGATGTGGATCGGGCCATCGGTGAGCGGCACCAGCGCCGCCAGTTGCTGCGGCGTGACCGCGCGCAAACTGTGCGGTGCCAGCCCGAGCACGGCATCCGGCAACGTCTTGAGACTGTGCCTGCAGTCGTCGAGCAGGCGCGCAAACCCATCGATGTCGTGGATCAGGCGCTTTTGCGCGGCGCTCGGTGCAGCCCCGCCGAAATCCGAGTGCGCGTAGAACACCGGCAACAAGGTCAACCCGATGCCGGTACTGGCGGCCGCAGCGGCGATGCGCTCGGACATCTCACCGGCATGCGCGTACGGCACACCGCTGACGGTGTGGTGCAGATAATGAAATTCGCCAACGCGGGTGAAGCCGCTCTCCAGCATTTCCACATACGCCTGCTCGGCGATTGCCTGCAGGCTGTCCGGGTCCAGCCGGTCGACGAAGCGGTACATCAGCTCGCGCCAGCTCCAGAAACTGTCGCCGCTGCGTCCGCCCACTTCGGTCAGGCCGGCCATACCGCGCTGAAACGCATGGCTGTGCAGGTTGCCCAGGCCAGGCACCAGCACATCGGCACGCGTATCGGTGGCGGCCGCGGCCGCATCGGTCTGCACGGTGGCGATACGCCCCTGCTCCAGCGTGATCCGCACACCGCCCGCCCAGCCACTCGGCAACAGGGCCCGCGCTGCCCACAACGCTTGTACCGGTTGATCTGCCACTGGACACCCTCGATTGACGAATCTATTGTATATACATATCAGACACCACGAGCCTGCGCCATGCATTGCGACGTTCTCTGGCACAACGCGCAGCTGATGACCCTGGACGCCGCCGACGGCGGGCTGGGCATCGTGACCGATGGCATGATCGCCTGTCGGGACGGCCGGATCGTGTATGCCGGCCCGGCAGCGCAAGCACCGACGTTCGAAGCCGACAATACATACGATTGCCAGCGGCGCTGGATCAGCCCGGGCCTGATCGATTGCCACACCCATCTGGTGTATGCGGGCAATCGCGCCAACGAATTCGAACAACGCCTGCGCGGCGCCAGCTATGCGCAGATCGCCGCGGCCGGTGGCGGCATCGTGGCGACCGTGCGCGCCACTCGCGCCGCAGACGATGCCGCGTTGCTCGCCGCCAGCCTGCCGCGCCTGGATGCCATGCTCGCCGAGGGCGTGACCACGCTGGAAATCAAATCCGGCTACGGGCTCACGCTGGAGGACGAAACCAAGCAACTGCGCGTGGCGCGCCAGCTCGCAACCCTGCGGCAGGTGGAAGTGGTGCCGACATTTCTAGGCGCGCACGCGGTCCCGCCGGGGAGCGATGCGCAGCAGTACATCGATGCGGTCTGCACGCAGATGATTCCGGCAATTGCATCGCAGGGGCTTGCCGAAGCGGTCGACGTCTTCTGCGAGCACCTGGCGTTTTCGCCGGCGCAGGCCGAACAGGTGTTCGTCGCCGCGCAGGCACACGGCTTGCGCTTCAAGATTCATGCCGAGCAATTGAGCAACCAGCACGGCGCGGCACTGGCGGCGCGCCATGGTGCGTTGTCGGCCGACCATATCGAGTACCTGGACCAGGCCGGCGTCGATGCGATGGCCAGCGCCGGCACCGTGGCGGTCTTGCTGCCCGGCGCGTTTTATTTCACCCGCGATACCCAGCTGCCGCCGATCGATGCACTGCGGGCGGCCGGTGTGCCTCTGGCGTTGGCCACCGATTGCAATCCGGGCACTTCGCCGCTGACCAGCCCGTTGCTGACGATGAACATGGCGGCCACGTTGTTCCGCATGACGGTGGACGAATGCATCGCCGGGTTCACCCGCGAAGCGGCGCGTGCGCTGGGCCGCAGTGCGCGACTTGGCCGGCTGCGCGCCGGCATGGACTGCGACCTGGCGATCTGGGACATCGACGCGCCGGCCGACCTGGTCTATCGCATGGGCTTCAACCCTCTTCATGCCCGCATCTGGCGCGGGCATTCGACCTGATCGACTCTGGAGTTGTCATGAGTGCTTCTGTTGTCTTGCAACCCGGCCAGGTAACGCTGGCGCAATGGCGTGCGCTGTATCGCGGCGCCGATGTGGCGCTGGACGCCGCCTGTGCGGCCGCAGTGCTGCGCAGCGCGCAGACGGTGGAGGCGATCGTCGCACGCGGCGAGCCGGTCTATGGGGTCAACACCGGCTTCGGCAAGCTGGCCAGCGTGCGCATCGAGCGCGAAGACCTGCAGACCCTGCAGCGCAATATCGTGTTGTCGCATGCGGCCGGCGTCGGCGACCCCACGCCGGTGCCGGTGGTGCGGCTGATGATGGCGCTCAAACTCACCAGCCTTGCCCAGGGCGCTTCCGGCGTGCAACCGGGTACGCTGGCGTTGCTGGAAGCGATGCTGCGTGCGGGCATCACGCCGGTGGTGCCGTGCCAGGGATCGGTCGGCGCCTCCGGCGATCTGGCACCGCTGTCGCATCTGGCCGCGGTGATGATCGGCGTTGGCGAAGCCTTCGTCGGCGACAAGCGCCTGCCAGCCGCGGACGCGCTCGCGCATGCGCAGTTGCAGCCACGCGTGCTCGGCGCAAAAGAAGGGTTGGCGCTGCTCAATGGCACGCAATTTTCCACTGCCTGCGCGCTGGCCGGCTTGTTCGAGATCGAAACCGTATTGCAGGCCGCCCTGGTGACCGGCGCGCTGTCGGTGGAAGCGGCAAAAGGCTCGGATACGCCGTTCGATGCCCGCATCCATGCCTTACGCGGGCAACCGGGGCAGATCGCCACTGCAACTGCCTTACGCGCCTTGATGGCCAACTCGGCGATTCGCGAATCGCATCGCCTCGGCGATGTGCGCATACAGGATCCGTACTGCCTGCGTTGCCAACCGCAGGTGATGGGCGCGGCGCTGGACATCATGCGGCAGGCCGCGCGCACGCTGGACATCGAAGCCAATGGCGTCACCGATAATCCGTTGGTCTTCAGCGATACCGGCGAGGCCTTGTCTGGCGGCAATTTCCACGCTGAGCCGGTAGCGTTTGCTGCTGACATGCTGGCGATGGCGGTGTGCGAAATCGGCTCGATCAGCGAACGCCGCACCGCGATGCTGGTCGACCCGGCACTGTCTGGTCTGCCGGCGTTTCTCACCCCTCGCCCAGGCCTCAATTCCGGCTTCATGATTCCGCAGGTCACCGCTGCGGCGTTGGTGTCGGAAAACAAACAGCGCGCGTATCCGGCCAGCGTCGATTCGATTCCGACCTCGGCCAATCAGGAAGATCATGTGTCGATGGCGGCGCACGGCGCGCGACGTCTGCTGGCCATGGCAGAAAATGCCGCGCACGTGATCGGCATCGAGTTGTTGGCGGCGGTGCAAGGCTGCGATTTCCATGCACCGCTGCGCTCCAGCACTGCGCTGGAAGCGGCACGCGCGCTGTTGCGTGCGCAGGTCGCAACGCTACAGGACGACCGCTATTTCCATCCCGATATGCTGGCTGCAAGCGCGCTGGTACGGTCAGGCGCCTTGGCCAACGCAGTGGCGATCGCACTGCCGGGTGTGGAGCAGGACGCATGACGCGGCGGGTTGCACATCACCTGCGCAGCGTCCTAGCACCGCGCTGTGCATTGCGTGGTATTGCCGCACCAGCAACGGCTGCATGCTGCGCCCAGCACGATGATGGCGTTTATGCGTATCGCCAACACGACTTGCTCGCCACTGTGCACGTAACCGGAGCGCAGCCATGAACACCCTGCCCGATTGGTTGGAAGTGCATCGCGGCGACGCGCCGTTGCTTGTCAGCTTCCCGCACACTGGCACCGAGCTGCCCGACACGGTGGCCGACCAGTTCGTGTCGCCGTGGCTGGCGCGCCGCGACGCCGACTGGTGGGTGCACCAGGTCTACGACTTCGCACAGTCGCTGGGTGCCACTACGGTGCGCACCGCCATCTCGCGCTCGGTCATCGACGTCAACCGCGACCCGAGCGGCGTTTCGCTGTATCCGGGCCAGAACACCACGGGCCTGTGTCCGCTGACCACCTTCGACAATCAGCCGCTGTATGCCGATGGGCAGGCGCCGGATCAGGCGCAGATCGATCTGCGTCGCACGCACTGGTTCGACCCGTATCACGCCGCACTCGCCGACGAGATCGCGCGCCTGCGTCAGCAACACGCAAACATCGTGGTGTACGACGCGCATTCGATCCGCTCTTTCATCCCGCACCTTTTCGACGGTGAGTTGCCGCAGTTCAACATCGGCAGCAACGACGATCGCAGCTGCGATCCGGCCCTGGCCGACGCCGTCGAACAACTGTGCCGTAGCAGTAGCTCCAGTACCGTGCGCAACGGGCGCTTCAAGGGCGGCTGGATCACCCGCCACTACGCGCAACCCGACCAGGGCGTGCACACCCTGCAGATGGAACTGGCCTGCCGCGGCTACATGCGCGAGCCGGACACCATCACCCCCGACAACTGGCCTACGCCATGGCAGCCGGTGCACGCCGCCGCGTTACGCGCAGTGCTGCGGCATGTGCTGCTGGCCTGCCTGCAGTTCGCCACTGCGCCCTTATCCGACACCGCGCCGCACGCGGCCAACCGTTGATTGCAAGGAACCCGGCATGACCCGTCACGATGCAACCCGCGTCATCCGCGCCGCCACCGGCACCACGCTCACCGCCAAGAGCTGGCTCACCGAAGCACCGCTGCGCATGTTGATGAACAACCTGGACCCGGATGTAGCAGAGCGCCCGCAGGAACTGGTGGTGTATGGCGGCATCGGCCGTGCCGCGCGCGACTGGGAATCCTTCGATGCGATCGTCGCCGCACTCACTCGGCTGGACGACGACCAAACCTTGCTGGTGCAATCGGGCAAGCCGGTCGGTGTGTTCCGCACCCATGTCGACGCACCGCGCGTGCTGATCGCCAATTCCAATCTGGTGCCGCGCTGGGCCACCTGGGACCACTTCAACGAACTCGATAAAAAGGGTCTGGCGATGTATGGCCAGATGACCGCCGGCAGCTGGATCTACATCGGCGCGCAAGGCATCGTGCAAGGCACCTACGAAACCTTCGTGGAGATGGGCCGCCAGCATTACGGCGGCAGCCTGGCCGGCAAGTGGCTATTCACCGGCGGCCTTGGCGGTATGGGTGGCGCGCAGCCGCTGGCCGCGGTGATGGCCGGCGCCTCGTGTCTGGCGGTGGAGTGCCGCCGTTCCAGCATCGACATGCGCCTGCGCACCGGCTATCTGGACACCTGGACCGACTCGCTGGACGAAGCGCTGCGCCTGATCGAGGAATCCTGCACGGCAAAGAAGCCGTTGTCGGTCGGCCTGCTCGGCAATGTCGCCGACGTGCTGGACGAACTGCTGCTACGTGGGATCAAGCCGGACCTGCTGACCGACCAGACCTCCGCGCACGACCCGGTCAACGGTTACCTGCCGCAAGGCTGGAGCGTGGACGAGTGGGACGCAAAGCGCGTGAGCGCGCCCAAGGAAGTGGAAGCCGCCGCACGCGAGGCAATGGCCAACCACATCCGCGCCATGCTCACCTTCCACGCGCTCGGCGTGCCCACCGTGGACTACGGCAATAACCTGCGCCAGATGGCGCTGGAGCAAGGCGTGTCCGACGCGTTCGACTTCCCCGGCTTCGTGCCCGCCTACATCCGCCCGCTGTTCTGTCGCGGCATCGGCCCGTTCCGCTGGGTCGCGCTCAGCGGCGACCCGGAAGACATCGCCAAGACCGATGCCAAGGTCAAGGAATTGATTCCCGACGATGCGCATCTGCATCGCTGGCTGGACATGGCCGCCGAAAAAATCGCCTTCCAGGGCCTGCCCGCACGCATCTGCTGGGTCGGTCTGGGCGACCGCCACCGGCTCGGCCTGGCCTTCAACGCGATGGTGCGCAGCGGTGAATTGAAAGCCCCGGTGGTGATCGGCCGCGACCATCTGGATTCGGGCAGCGTCGCCTCGCCGAACCGCGAAACCGAAGCCATGGCCGACGGCTCCGATGCGGTGTCCGATTGGCCGCTGCTCAATGCCCTGCTCAATACCGCCAGCGGCGCAACCTGGGTCTCGCTGCACCACGGCGGCGGCGTCGGCATGGGCTTCTCGCAACACGCCGGCATGGTCATCGTCTGCGACGGCAGCGACGCAGCCGACAAGCGCATCGAACGCGTGCTCTGGAACGACCCCGCCACCGGCGTGATGCGCCACGCCGATGCCGGGTATGCGATCGCAACCGAATGCGCGAAGGAAAAAGGGCTGGATTTACCGGGGATTCTTGGCTGAGTTCGCTCGCCGACAGCGCGCGGTAGACCACGGGACTTTATGCGGCATGGATGCCGCAGAAGAACCTACAGGGACGTACCTACGGCGTGTCCTCCAATGGTGGGCGGGCAAGCACACCACAGCCAAGCCACAGATCAATCGCTCTATACCAGTGTTGTTAGCCGCTCTAGGTGGACTCGACGCCTACAAACCACTCTCCAGATGAGCGAGCCAGATACTCTGCGGGAGATGCATCGCCTCAGTCGGCTTTGGTTTCCATCTGTGCCTGCTTGCAGGCAGATGCAGCAGCCGCCAGCAATGCGCTGTCATCGAGCAGCGGCGCGGCCTCACTTGCAGGGTATGCGGCTGCGATCGCCTTTGCCGCGCGGTCTGCATCCGCCTGGATATACCACTGCAATAAGCGCGGCAACGTACGTCCACGCACCGCGTGTTCGAATCGATACTGTCCCCAGTAAATCGCCAATGGCTCTTCCAGGGCGTTGAGCGGGTTGCGCACATTGGCTGCACTCGGGCACAGCCGCAAGAAGTTGGCAGCAAGCATGCGTTTACGCGCGGCTGGCTGCCCCGCAGACAAGGAGTGACTCAACTCGTGCAACAGGATTGGCGTCCAGTCCATCGATGCCGTGCCGGTGGGCGCATCGTGTTGGGAATAGAGCAGCATGGTGCGCCCACGTACTTTGGCTTGAGTGGTATGCATCTCTGGCTACCACACGAATCGTGCCTCGAATACCGGAGGGTCCAGCACAGCAAAGAAATCACGCATCTGCGATGCCAAGCGGGAAACGACAGGGTTGGACAGCTCCTCTCTCAGCACGCGCATCTGTTGCTCGAAACGTGGTGCAACTACGATCAAACGGCTGGCACGCGGAACGAACCGCGTAAAATACGCGCGTAACAGTTTCTGGTCATCCGCTGACTGCTCTGCAATTGCGGCATTCGCTGACGCCTCAAAGCCTGCATCCCCCAGGAAATGCCGTGAGAACGGATCCGCCTCACGGGTGGCGTCTGGCGCGAAAACACGGTCGACCACCTCCAGGTCGTCTTCTTTTGCCAGCCCCGAGGTGCGGCGGCGGAATTCCGCATAGGCGGCCAGCGCGGCAAGATCCGCCTGATCCAGCCCTCCATGGGCTTCCATGTAGCTACGGTAGACAGGCACCGTAAAACCCGGCAACCAGTCCGACAGGTTATCCAGCAGGTTGAAAAGATCCGTCGCTTCGCTATAGCCCACCTGGACTTGCGTCGATGGCGGTGTGGGTGGTGCGGCATGCGCAGTGGCGCACAGCAACATCCAGATCAGTGCGACTGCGCGGATGGTGCGCAGCCTGGTCATCCAGCAATCACTCCATCTGCGCATGCGGGACTCCGGACTAGCGAGTGAGTTGATTCGAGCATGCAGGGATGCAGCTCGCAACGTGTCTTTCGTCAGGGTCCGCAAGATCTGCCGGCTGCAGCCTGCTTGGACGGCAAAAATCATCTTGGCCCGTCACATTCTCGAGGATTGCCCTAAAGACTGCCGGCAGCAGGCCGACAAAGTATGCATCGTTCCGAGGAGCCTCCATGGGCATCCTGATCTACCTGGTGCCTGCCTTCGCACTCTGGGCGCTCATCGCCACGGGTCTGGCGTTCGTGCGTGGGCGCCAGCTCAATGTCGAGTACGGGCAGCACGCCAGTACCCAGGACAGTCTTGCGCGCTATCAGGCGGCGCTGTCGCAGCTCAAGGCACGCGCCGCGGCCACCACGCTGGAGCTGGAATCGCTACAGCGCAGCTACACCGTGCTCAAGCAGTCGCTGGAGCAGCAGGAACAAAACGCGGTAGAACAGCAGCGCTCAGAGGTCCCCGAGCAAGTGATTCCGATGGTCATGGTGCAGCGTTTGGATATCGCCAACGAGATCGGCACGCTGTTTGCCCATGTCGCCCGTGTCGCACGCAGCCTGCGTCGCTACAGCGCCTATAGCCGCGGTCACAATGCGCCCGAGCCCAGCACGGCACGCTACGACCTGCATTGGCTGGCTGACTGCCTGCACAGCTTCGACCAGGTGGGTCACGCGTTGGTGCGCGGCAATATCGCGGCATTGATCACGGCCTGCCAGGATCTGCTGTCGATGTACGAGCACTATCTGAAGGACGGCTCCGGCTACAACAGCCGCGACACCTTCCAGCGCCTGAGCAGCGATGTGCCACTGTCGGAGGCCACCGACGCCATTCGCTCGATCATCGTCAAGGCGACGCTGGCGCAGGATGTGCAGGACGCGGTGCAGGACGATGAAGCGGCCGTGGCGGTGGCAGCGGAGC
Organism: Xanthomonas sp. AC360; assembly: GCF_979258225.1. Taxonomy (NCBI): domain Bacteria; kingdom Pseudomonadati; phylum Pseudomonadota; class Gammaproteobacteria; order Lysobacterales; family Lysobacteraceae; genus Xanthomonas; species Xanthomonas sp. AC360. The sequence goes on along the minus strand of NZ_OZ409846.1, from coordinate 3,411,829 downwards.
AGTGATTCGGGAATCGGGAATCGGGAATCGGGAATCGGGAATCGCAAAAGCGTGTGATCGGAGAACTGTTGGGTCAACTCGCCTGCACGCATCCAAAGCATTGAAACTGCGCTTCGCTAGCGCAAAAAAAAACGCGCCGTTATCGGCGCGTTTTTGTTTCCACTTCCAGTACTAATGCTGCGGTAATGCGTAGGCGATCAACGCATCGCCGGCCGGGGTTTCCATGAAGTGGTGGCCGCCGGCCATGATCACCAGGTACTCGCGGCGGCCGTAGGAATACACCATCGGGTTGGCTTGCCCGCCGGCTGGCAACTTGGCGTGCCAGAGTTCCTTGCCGGTGGCCAGGTCGATGGCGCGGATCAGGTCGTCGGTGGCTGCCGCGATGAAGATCAAACCACCCGCTGTCACCACCGAACCACCGTTGTTCGGTGTGCCGATCTCGATCGGCAGGCCGGAGCGGATGCCGAACGGGCCATTGCCGCGCGCACTGCCGAACGGCCGGTCCCACAGCGTCTTGCCGCTGGCCAGATCGATGGCGCGGATACCGCCATACGGCGGCTCCTTGCACAACAGCTTGGTAAACGGCAGCCGCCAGCCGGCATTGACGTTGATCGCATACGGCGTGCCTGCCTGCGGGTCGCCCGCGCCTTCTGCGCCGCCGGCATCGCCGCGCACCTGGTCGCGCGGCGCCCAGCCCAGCTTGTCGGCCTTTGCACGCGGTACCAACAGGTTGTAGTTCGGCATGTCGTTGTAATTGGCCACGATCACGCCGTGCTGCTGATCCACCGCCACGCTGCCCCAATCCGAGCCGCCGTTGTAACCGGGATACTCGATCGAATGCAGATCGGCTTCCGGTGGCGTGTAGATGCCCTTGTAGCTGGCCTTGCGGAACTGGAGACGACACACCAATTGGTCGATCGGGGTCATGCCCCACATATCGCGCTCGGTCAGATCCGGCTTGCGCAACGTGTGATACAGCGAAAACGGCTGGGTTTTTGCGCGCATCTGCGGCTCCACGCCACCGCCGGGCACCGCACGTTCTTCCACGCCGACCAGCGGCTTGCCGGTGCGCCGATCCAGCACATACAACTCGCCCTGCTTGCTCGGCAGCAACACCGCCGGCACCTTGACGCCATCCTTGGGGAAGTCGATCAGGCTCGGCTGCGAACCCAGGTCGTAATCCCACGCGTCGATATGCGTGGTCTGGAAATTCCACACCGGCTTGCCGGTGGTGACGTCCAGCGCCACCAGCGAGGTGGCGTAGCGATTCTCTGGAGGCGTGCGCGAGCTGCTCCAGTAATCGGCAGTGGAATTACCCATCGGCAGGTACACATACCCTAACTGCTCGTCCGCAGCGGCGGTGGTCCACATATTGGGCGTGCCAGGCGTCCAGTTCTGGCCCGGTGGCGGTGCGCCATCCCAATCCGGATGCGTCATGTCCCAGGCCCAGCGCAATTTACCGGTCACCGCATCGAAGCCTTCGATCACACCGGACGGCTCGTACCGCTTCTGCCCATCGAGCACCTGATGCCCAGTAACGACCACCCCACGCACGATCGCCGGCGGTGAATTGATCGACACATAGCCGGGCGGCGTCTCGCCCATGCCCACTGTGATATCGACCTGCCCATTGCTGCCGAAGTCCGGGCACAGCTGACCGCTGCGTGCGTCCAGCGCAATCAGGCGCCCATCCAGCGTGCCTTCGATCACCCGCGTGCGGCACAGCGCTGAGCCATTGGATGCCACTTCGGCAGCGCCAGCGTTGGCTGCCGCTGGCACTTCGTAATACGACACGCCACGGCACGCGGCGGTATACGGAATCGCCTCGTCCTTGACCTTGGGGTCGTAGCGCCAACGCTGCTTGCCGGTGGACGCATCCAGCGCAATCACCTGGTTGCGCGCAGTGCACGGTACAGGCTGTCGCCCACCTTCAGCGGTGTGGTTTCCGCGCCCCAGCGCTTGCTCGGCAGATCGCCGGTATGGAAAACCCAGGCCTGCTGCAGCTGTGCGACGTTGTCGCGGTTGATCTGTTGCAGCGGCGAATAGCGCTGACCTGCCTGGCTACGCCCGTACGCCGCCCAATCGCCATCTGCCGGCGCGTTGGCCGGTTGCACATCGGTCGTTGCAGATGCTGCCGGTGCACTGCGATTGACCAGACCACCGGCCATCCCGGCGGCATGCGCCAGCGCGCCATCGGCCTCGGTGACGCCGTGCGGAATGAACGCCAGCACGAACGCGACCACAAACACTGCCGCCAGTACACCCGCCACGCTGCGCGACAGCGCGCGCGATACCGGGCGTTGCAGTGTTGGCAACAGCAGCGCGAGCACGAACGCCAGGCCCACGATCAGACCCAGACGCGGCACCCAACGCCAGTAATCGCTGCCCGACTCCCACCACGTCCACAGCACCGAGCCGGCCACCACGGCTGTAAACCACCACGCGCCCGCGTTGCGGCCACGGAACAGCAACACGCCAGCAATCAGCATCGCCGCACCGGCTGGTGCGTAATACCAGGAGCCACCCAGCGTGGCCAACCACACGCCACCGGCCAGCAACACCGCACCCAGCACGGCAATCACGCCTCCCAAGATCGCAAGCGCCCAATGGCCGCGACCGGAAGGACGATCCACATTCGTCATCAGTTGTTCCTCTTCGACTCAGCGGCGACGCAACGCCGCCGCACCGCCAATCACCTTCGACCTGCGCCGGTGAAAGCACCGCGTTTTCCGCAGTGGGGGCGCTTAAACACTGCGTTGCACATGTCATCGCCTGCAATAAAACGAGCGCGCAATAAACAAAATGCAATAAAAAAACGCCGGCATTGCCGGCGTTTTCGTTCAACTGCAGCGATGACGCTAGCCGATCATTCTTCGGTTGCCGGCGGCAGCGCGACGGACTCGACGGTTGCGCTCGCTTCTTCCACCACGTCGTCCACTTCATCCAGCGATGCGTCCAGGCGTTCGACCGCCTGCAGCTTCTCGCCCTTGGACAGACGGATCAACGTCACACCCTGCGTGTTGCGGCCCACGCGCGAAATTTCCGAACCGCGTGTGCGCACCAGGGTGCCGCCATCGGAGATCAGCAGCACTTCGTCGGTGGCGCCCAGCAGTACCGCACGCACCAGCTTGCCGTTGCGCTCGCTGGTCTGGATACCGATCACGCCCTGCGTGCCGCGTCCCTTGCGTGGGTATTCGGACAGTGGAGTGCGCTTGCCGTAGCCCTTCTCGGTGGCGGTGAGGATGTAGGCCATATCGTCGCTCTCGGCGACGTCGATCACCGCCGCCTCGGCGCCGTCTGCGCTATCGACGACGTCGTCCGCAGTGTCTTCATCGGACTCGATCTCGATCCCACCCGCCGGGTCGGACACGATCAGGCTGACCACTTCCTCGCCCTTGGGCATGCGGATACCACGCACGCCGGTGGCGGTACGGCCCATCGAACGCACAGTGGATTCGCCAAAGCGCACGGTCTTGCCGTTAGAGGCGAACAACAATACGTCGCGATCGCCATCGGTCAGCGCAACGCCGACCAGCGCGTCGCCATCGTCCAGATTGATCGCGATCTTGCCGCGCGCCAGACGGAAGGCGAATTCGCTGAGCGGGGTCTTCTTGACGGTACCGTTGCGGGTCGCGAAGAACACATAGCGGTTGTCGGCGTATTCGCGCACCGGCAACACCGCCTGCACCCGCTCGCCGGATTCCAGCGGAATCCAGTTGATGATCGGACGGCCACGCGCATTGGAGCCGGCTTCCGGCAACTGATGCACCGGCAGCCAGAACACCTTGCCGCTGCTGGTGAAGGTCAGCAACGTGTCGTGCGTGTTGACCAGCCACAGCTGATCGATGAAATCTTCTTCCTTGGTCGCTGCGGCAGAACGGCCACGCCCGCCACGCCGCTGCGCGCGATACGCGCTCACCGGCTGACGCTTGGCATAACCGGCGTGCGACAAGGTCACCACCACGTCTTCCGGCGCGATCAGATCGAGAATATCCAGATCTTCTTCGCTGTGACGGATCTCGGTGCGGCGCTCGTCGCCGTACTCTTCGCGAATGTTGATCAGCTCGTCGCGGATCACCTGCAGCAGCACATCGGGGTTTTCCAGGATGCGGATCAGGCCCTGGATGACCTCGAGCAACTGCTTGTACTCGTCGGTCAGCTTTTCCTGCTCCAACCCGGTCAGGCGATGCAAACGCATTTCCAGGATCTGCGAGGCCTGCACTTCGCTCAGCTGATAGAAGCCATTGGCCAAGCCCACGCCCGGCGCCAGGTCTTCCGGCTTGGACGCTTCGGCACCGGCGGCACCCAGCAGCGCACCGACCAGACCCGGTTCCCAAGTCTTGGCCAGCATGCGCTCGCGCGCTTCCTGCGGGTTGGCCGAGGTCTTGATCAACTCGATCATTTCATCGATGTTGGCCAACGCAACGGTCAGACCTTCCAGAACATGCGCACGCGCACGCGCCTTGCGCAGTTCGTAGATGGTGCGGCGGGTGACCACTTCGCGGCGGTGGCGGATGAACGCCTGCAGCATCTGCTTGAGGTTCATCAACTGCGGGCGGCCGTCGATCAGCGCCACCATGTTGATGCCGAACACCGACTCCATCTGGGTCTGCTGGTACAGGTTGTTGAGCACAACCTCGGCCGACTCGCCGCGCTTGATTTCGATGTAGATACGCATGCCGTCCTTATCGGACTCATCGCGCAGCTCGCTGATGCCTTCGAGCTTCTTTTCCTTGACCAGCTCGGCGATCTTTTCGATCAACCGCGCCTTGTTGACCTGGTACGGGATCTCGGTGACGACAATCGCCTCGCGGCCGTTGTCTGCCACTTCCACATCGGCCTTGGCGCGGATGCGCACGCGGCCACGGCCGGTGCGGTAGCCGGCGGCAATGCCGGCGGTGCCGTTGATGATGCCGGCAGTGGGGAAATCCGGGCCCGGAATGTACTCCATCAAGCCTTCGACATCCAGCTCGGGCGTATCGATCAACGCAATGCAGGCGTTGATCGCCTCGGTCAGATTGTGCGGCGGGATGTTGGTGGCCATGCCCACCGCGATACCGGCAGAACCGTTGACCAACAGGCTCGGGAACCGGGTCGGCATGACCGTCGGTTCCAATTCCTTTTCATCGTAATTGGGCTGGAAATCGACGGTTTCCTTGTCGATATCGGCCATCAGCTCATGCGCCAGCCGCGACATGCGCGACTCGGTGTAACGCATCGCCGCGGCGGAGTCGCCGTCGACCGAACCGAAGTTACCCTGGCCGTCCACCATCATGTAGCGCAGCGAGAACGGCTGCGCCATGCGCACCAGCGTGTCGTACACCGACTGGTCGCCGTGCGGATGGTATTTACCGATGACGTCGCCGACGATACGCGCCGACTTGAAATAGGCCTTGTTGCTGTGGGCGCCCAGCTCGTGCATCGCGAACAGCACGCGGCGGTGCACAGGCTTGAGGCCGTCACGGGCATCGGGGAGTGCGCGGCCAACGATCACGCTCATGGCGTAATCGAGATAGCTCTTGCGCATCTCGTCTTCCAGGTTGACCTGGATGATTTCCTTGGCGGTTTCTGCCATTCGGGTTCCGTAAGTGAGGTGGCGGGCGAGCCGGAAAGCCGCGTCGGGGGCGCCTCAGTCACAGGCTGCCGACCCCACGCTCCCGCCGATCGATTCAAGCCCCAGATTGTACCACGAAGGGGCTTCCCGATACCGTCGCTTTACGGCCAGAAACAAGCACTTGCAGGGATTTTGGCGGGACGTTGGCGGCAATCTTGCCGCCGGTCCGGCTCAGGCGCCGAAGGCGGCCTGCATTCGCGCCGGATCGGGCTGCTCGATCACCCCACGTTCGGTGACGATGGCATCGATCAGCGCGCCAGGGGTGACGTCGAACACCGGGTTCCAGGCATGGATACCCTCGGCCACCGTGCGCACCCCGCCCACGCCGAACAACTCGCCCGGATCGCGCTGCTCGATCTCGATCTGATCGCCATCGCTGGTGGCCATGTCCACCGTCGACGACGGCGCCACCACCATGAACTTGACCCCGTGGTGACGTGCGGCAATGGCCAGCTGGTACGTGCCGATCTTGTTGGCGGTGTCGCCGTTGGCGCAGATGCGGTCCGCGCCGACGATCACCCACTGCACCAGGCCGGATTTCATCAGATGCGCCGCAGCCGAGTCGGCGATCAGGGTGGCATCGATACCGTCCTGCTGCAGCTCCCACACGGTCAGGCGCGCGCCCTGCAGCCACGGCCGGGTTTCGCCGGCGAACACCTTGGCGATACGTTGCTGCGCCATGCCGGCGCGGATCACGCCCAGCGCGGTGCCGAAGCCGGCGGTAGCCAGCGAGCCGGTATTGCAGTGGGTGAGCACGCCGCTGCCCGGCGCGATAAGCCCGGCACCCAGCGCGCCCATGTGACGATTGGCGGCCAGATCCTCATCGGCGATGGCCTGCGCCTCGCGCGCAATCACCTCGCGCCAGTCTGCACCGGCCGCGCCCAACACCCGGCGCATGCGCATCAACGCCCAGGCCAGGTTGACCGCAGTCGGGCGCGCGGCATTGAGCCGCAACAGCGCCGGTTCGAGTTTCTGCAAGACCGCACTGCCATCGTCGGCAGCGATATCGCGCGCAGCCAACACCACGCCCCAGCCGGCCGCGATACCGATCGCCGGCGCACCACGCACGGCCAGCGAATGGATGGCCTCGGCCACCGCATCGCTGCTCTCGCAGCGCACATGCTCCACCACGAAAGGCAGCTTGCGTTGGTCGAGCAACTCCAGGGCATCGCCGGTCCACAGCAGGGGGCGGATGTGGTCGTAGCGGGCGTAATCGATATGGGCGCTGTCGTTCATCGCCCTATTGTAAGGCGCGCGCGTAGCCCAGTCAGTGACCGGCGATGCTCAGCCTGCAGGGTGCGAGCAGCAGTGCCTCAAGCGCAAAAGCCTGGTTGGTCGAGGGCGCGGCGCCCTCGCCGCTCGCGGGACACGCCGCAAGTACGTCCCTGTAGGCTCGGTAGCGGCATCCATGCCGCCACACGGTCCCGCAATCGGCGAGCACACCGCACCAGACGGTTTGCTGATTGTTTTGGAAGGAAGTTTGCCGATTGCCTTGTTGAAACCTGCCCGTCGATCGCGCTGCGCTACGAAGCTGATCAAACGCGGCGTTATCCAAACAACACACCACGCCTTGCGTGCAGCCGTGCACACCGACCGTCGCGACTGGTCCTTGCCCGCCCACCCTCGCGGGACCTTACGCGGCATGGATGCCGCGTAAGAGCTTACAAGGACGTACTTGCAGCGTGTCCCGCGAGGGTGGGCGGGCAAGGGCCCTGCAGCCAAACAGCAGATCAGCCACCCTGTGCAGCGAAAGCACGTGCGCAGCAGCTGGCGATGTACGTGGCCAAGATTCTTCGCCAGCAATAGACCACGCGGCAGGTTCGTCAGCCGCTCAGTCGACGATGAATTCCGCGCGGCAACCATCGTTGACCCACACCCCGTCGCGACTCCAGCCCCAGGTCTGGCCTTCCACGCACGCCGTCCTGGACAGTTGCCGGCCCAGGCGCACCTTGCGCTCCACCGACACCCCGCATGTGCGGCGCGCGCTTTTTTTCGATTCGCACGTGACCATGCGCGGCACCGCCACGAAACCGGACCCATCTTCGGCACCGACTTCGAACTCGCCATCGCAACCACGCGACACCCAGATTTCGTTACGCCGCGTTCCCCAGGTACGGTTTTCCTTGCACGGCCACATCGAGCGTTGCCGCAACAGGCGTACCGGCGCGCCGCGCAAGACCACCGGGCACACCACCTTGCCGCCGTTGGAATCGCAACGCACTACACGCCGCATCAGCGGTGTGGCCGGCACGGTGGCGGCGAATTCGGCACGACAGCCCTGCTCGACCCAGACACCGTCGCGGTCAACATCCCATTCGCTACCGCGGATACAGCTGGTTTCGGAGAGCTGGCGTACCAGTTGCACGCCGCTGGCGACATCCATCGCGCAATGCACACGCGCCATGTCCTTGGATTCGCAACGCACCACGCCGGAGCCGCGCTCAGCGGCGCGCGCATCGGCGAGCATCAGCAGCGGCAGGCACCACAAACCGCATAAGCTGATCAGCCACTTCATGCCAGCAATCCTCACCCCGAAACGATAAACGTCGCGCCCCCGTGGACGTGAAGATGAGAGCATCATCGATGTGAAGATAGCAATACGGCGGCGATGACAACGGCATGGCAGCGCAACCCACGCTTGCTTGCCGCACGACCAAATGCGTGCGGCATCGCCTACAGCAATGGGCTGCGCGGGTCCGGATCTGCGCTGTGATCAACTCCAGCCCGCCACGGCCAATCGCAACGCGGGGACCGCATTCGGGTATCGCGTCGAGCGCAGCTGAGAAAACCGAGCGCGCAGTCGTCATGTGAGTGCGGATGGCGCGCTGAGAACCGACGTGCACACGTAGTCCATGGCGCACCGCGCACCAGCGACGCAGGACCGGCGATGAGCGCAGCAGGGTTGTTGGCCGCTGCCAGTGCCTGGCGCATCGCCCGATTCCGCTGGTCGCAACTCAGGCGCGGGCGAAGTCGAACGCCAGCACGTCGGCAATCTGCGCGGTGCCGCGCAAGGCCATCAATAACCGATCCACACCCACCGCCACGCCTGCGCAATCGGGCAGCTGCGACAGCACCGCCAGCAGGTGCTCATCCAGCGGCAGCTGCGGCAATCCGCGCGCCGCACGCACGGCGTTGTCGCGGGTGAAGCGTGCCCGTTGCTCCTGCGCATCGTTCAATTCGTGGTAGCCGTTGGCCACTTCATAGCCGCCCAGATACAGCTCGAAGCGCTCGGCGACCGGCGGGCTATCGTGACGGATGCGCGCCAGCGCGCATTGGCTGGCGGGCCAGTCGTGCACCACGGTCAGCGTCTCGCTGGCAAAGCCTGGCTGGATGCGATGGGTCATCAGCAGGTCCAGCCAATCGTCGCGTGTCAGTCCCTGCGGATCGATGGCAACGTCATGCAGTGCTGCACGCAGCGTGTCGACCGGGTCCAGCAACGGGTCGATGCCCAGGCGTTGCACGAACAGCTCGCGATACGTAAGCACCTGCACGCTCGCCTCGCGCTGCACCAGGGCAAGCGCGCGCTGCACCAGTGCGACGGTTTCCTGCGCCAACTTACGGTCGTCCCAACCCACCCGATACCACTCGAGCATGCTGAATTCCGGATTGTGCCGGCCGCCGGCTTCGCCGTTGCGGAACACGCGCCCCAGTTCGTAACAATCGCCCAGGCCGGCGGCGAGCAGGCGTTTGAGCGGATACTCCGGCGAGGTGCGTAGCCAGCGCAGCGGCGCGCCAGCATCCACATGTCCGCTGAAGCGGGTGCTGAAACTTTCGATATTCGGCTCGGTGTTGCCGGCCTGCGACAGCACCGGCGTTTCCACTTCCAGCACGCTGCGCTCGGCAAAAAAGTCGCGAATCGCGGCATTGAGCTGGGCGCGCAACCGCAGCCCGGCCAGATCGAGTTGCGCTGCGGTCATGGCTGTTGGCCGTGCTCACCCAGGAAGGCCAGCAGCCGCGCTTCGTCCCAGATGTCCACGCCCAGCGATTGCGCCTTGTCGAGCTTGGAGCCGGCCTCCTCACCGGCCACAAGGAACGCGGTTTTCTTGGAGACGCTGCCGGCCACCTTGGCGCCTAATGCTTCGAGCCGCTGTTTGGCGGCATCGCGCGTCAAGGCGGCCAAGGTGCCGGTGATCACGACCGTCTGGCCGTCCAAGGGGCCGGCCTGCACGGCCTCGGCGTCCGGCAGGCGCGCCAGCACCGTTTCCATCGCCTGTTGTGCCGATGTGGCGAGTGCCGCATTTTCCGGGCGATCCAGCCATTGCAGCAGCGCGGCGACCACCGGTGCGGGCACGCCGGCCTGCAATAACGCGTCGCTGCCGGCAGTGCGCAGCGCATCGAACGACGGCACCGCCGCCGCCAGTTGCTGCGCGCGTACCGGCGTCACCTTGGGAATGTCCATGTCTTCCAGCACGCTGGCAAAACTCAAGGCATCGCGCAGCTTGGGCGATGGCGGGTGCGCATCGCCGATGCGCACGCCACGTTGCAGTAAATCGTCGATGGCCTGCTGATTGCCAGGCTGATCGAGGAAGTGCCCGAGCGAACGCGCCACTTCGCCACCGATATCGGGCACGCGTTTGAACAGCGGCCACGGCAGATGGCGGATCAGCTCCAGATCGCCGAACCACGCCGCCAAGGCCTTGGCCGTACTCTCGCCCACATGCTCGATGCCCAGCGCGAACAGAAAGCGCTCCAGCGTGGTGTCGCGCGATGCTTCGATCGCCTCGATCAGGTTCTCCGCCCATTTGGTGGCGATCTTGCGGCGGTTCCAATCGAAGCCTGTGAATTTCAAGCCCAGAACTTGCGCTTGCCAATTCTCAGGCCAATCAGCTTGCCCATCGATCAAATCGACGCCCAGCAAACCCGTCAAGCCTTCCAGTTCGCGGTATTTATTTTCTGCCAAATGCTCGCGCGCCTCGCGCAAGAACGCATGTGGGCTGTCGGCGGTGCTGATCAGGCGCAGTTGCAGCAGTTGATCGACGGTGAGCAGATACAGATCGGCCACACCTTGCACCAGTCCGCTATCGACCAGCACTTCGATGAATTTCTCACCCAGACCGTCGACATCCATCGCACGCCGCGACACGAAATGCCGAAACGCCTCCTTGCGCTGCGCCGGGCAGGTCAACTCGCCCGAGCACCGCCACACCGCCTGGCCTTCTTCGCGCACGATCTCCGACCCGCACACCGGGCACTGGGTAGGCATGCGCCATTCCTGCGTGCCCGGCGGGCGCTGGTCGGCGACAACGCCGGCGACTTCCGGAATCACATCGCCGGCACGGCGCACGATCACCGTGTCGCCCACGCGCACATCCAGCCGCGCGATCTGGTCGGCGTTATGCAGCGTGGCATTGGTGACGATCACGCCGGCCACATGTACCGGCTTCAGTCGCGCCACCGGCGTCGCCGCACCGGTACGGCCAATCTGGATCTCGATCGCTTCCACCGTGGTGGATTGCTCCTGCGCCGGGAATTTGTGCGCAATCGCCCAGCGCGGCGCGCGCGAAACGAACCCCATCTCCCGCTGACCGGCCAGATCGTCGAGCTTGTACACCACGCCATCGATATCGAAGGCCAGCCCGTCGCGCGCCGCGCCAATGCGTTGGTAGTACGCCAACAGGCCCTCGCTGCCCTGCACCACTTCGACCAGCTGGCTGACCGGAAACCCCCAGGCGCGCAATTGCGCCAGGATGGCCGAATGCGTCTGCGGCAAGGCGCCGTCGCGCACCTCGCCCACGCCGTACGCAAAAAAACTGAGTGGGCGCTGCGCGGTGATGCGCGCGTCCAGCTGCCGCAGCGAGCCGGCCGCACCATTGCGCGGATTGGCCAGCACCTTGCCACCCTGCGCACGCATCTGCGCGTTGTACGCCTCGAACGCGGCGCGCGGCATGTAGACCTCGCCGCGCACTTCCAGCACCTTCGGCCACCCCTGCCCACGCAAACGCAGCGGAATTGCCTTGACCGTGCGCAGATTGGCGCTGACATCCTCGCCCGCGGCGCCATCGCCACGGGTCGCACCTTGCACGAACTCGCCATCTTCGTAGCGCAGGCTGATGGCCAGGCCATCGAGCTTGGGTTCGGCCGAAAACACCGGTTGTTTGAGCTCCAGCCGCTCGCTGATGCGGCGGACGAACTCGCTCACTTCCTCATCGCTGAAGGCATTGCCCAGCGACAACATCGGCAGCGCATGCCGCACTTCGGCAAAGCGCGACGCGGCCAGATACCCCACCCGCTGCGTTGGCGAATCGGCAGTGGCCAGTGCCGGGTGCTCGGCTTCCAGCGCCTCCAGCTCACGCATCAGGCGGTCGTAATCGACGTCGGCCATCTGCGGCTCGTCGAGCACGTGATAGCGGTAGTTCGCGTCTTCGATTCGGCGACGCAGGGCATCGATGCGCTGAGCGGGATCCGGGCTGACAGTCATACGATCGCTGGGCTGGCACTGGGCCGCCCATTCTAACGGGCCGTGCCGATGCGCAAGCGATGACGCGCCCTGACGTCGCCCCCCCGATCCGATGTCGCTGACCGCATCAACAGCGGCAGGCAAGCGCGCAAGGCCAAACGTAATGATGCCGGCAGCGCCTCGCTCGCACCCCGGCAGCAAGCCCAGCAGGATTTGCCGTCACGCGGACAGGCGCGACTGGCTTCCTGGACCGCCGGATCTGCCCGCTGACGGCCAACAGCTTGCCGCCCGGGGATTTCCCGATAGGCAGACCGGCACAAACCCGCTAGCGTGGCGACCTCTTTGCCCTGCTCGTCTGGAGCTCACCCGTGTCGTTGCCCGTTTCGCGCCGTTCGTTTCTCAGCCTTGCCACCACTGGCGTGGCAGTTTCCGCATTGGGGCTGGCACCCGCGGCTGAGGCGGCCCGCAAGCGCGCAGCCGCGGCCCCAGCGCCGGGCGTCGCACCGGCAGCAGGCACGGTGCTGCTCAACCTCAACGAACATCCGCTTGGGCCTGCTCCGGCAGCGCTGGATGCCGCAACGCGGTCGCTGGCGCGTTCGGGCCGTTATCTGCAGGAGATGGAGCAGGACCTGCGCAATCTGATGACCGGCGAGTTGCAGCTGCCCAACGACCATCTGGCGTTGTTTCCCGGGTCCAGGGACGCACTGAATCGCGCCAGCAACCTGTTCACCTCGGCGCGCGCCGGCCTGGTGGTGGCAGACCCGAGCTTCGACCCGGTCATCGACAGCGCCACTGCCCGCGGTGTGCAGGTGCGCAAGGTGCCGCTGCGTGCCGATGGCGCGCACGACGTCAAGGCGATGGCCAAGGCCGACCCAACCGCCGGCCTGATCTATCTGTGCAATCCCGGCAATGCCACCGGCAGCATCACCCCGCGCAGCGACATCGAATGGCTGCTGGCCAACAAGCCGGCCAGCGCGGTGCTGGTGGTCGACGAGGCCTACATCCACTACAGCAACGAGCCGTCGATGGTCGACCTGGTGCGTCAGCGCCAGGACCTGATCGTGCTGCGCAGTTTCTCCAAACTCTACGGCATGGCCGGCCTGCGCCTCGGCGCAGCGCTTGCCCCGCCGGGCTTGCAGACCAAGCTCGCCAGCTTCGGCAGCACCCCGTTGCCGGTCCCGGCCATGGCGGCCGGTATCGCCAGCCTGCGCGACCCGCAACTGGTGCAGACCCGGCGCGCGGACAACGCACGCGTGCGCGATGAGACCGTCGCCTGGCTCAAGAGTAAGGGCTACACCTGCCTGCCCACGCAAGCGAACTGCTTCATGCTGGACGTCAAGCGCGAGGCCGGCGTGTTTGCCGATTCGATGCAGAAGCAGGGCGTGGTCGTCGGCCGCAGCTGGCCGATCTGGCCCAAGCGCGTGCGCGTGACCGTTGGCACCGAGGCAGAGATGATGCGGTTCCGCGAGGCGTTTACCAAAGCCAAGCGCTGAGGGCCAACGCCTGCCACGCGCCCTGCCCGACCAGCGGACCTAGGGATCCAGTTCCGCTGTGGCGGGTGTGCGCAAGCTGCGCCGGATCCACAGATAGCTGATGACAAAGGTCAGCACCATCGAGCCTGCATTCCACAGCAGCAGCTCACGCAACATCGACGGGCCTTGCAGGATGTGCGCGTAGTAGCGGCGATCGAACAACGCGATCGCATGCGGCAGGAACACACTGATGAAGGGCGTCGGCACCGGCGCCACCAGCAGAGTGATGGCAGCGGCGAAACTGCCCACCACCCACGGCGAGTTGCGCGGGCGTTTGCGCAGGCGCGCGGTGATCAACGAAAAGATCCACAACAGCGGCATTGCCAGAATTGCCCACAGCACCAGCAGCAAGGCCACCGCCAACACGCCCTGCAGACTCAACATCGCTCAACTCACCAGCGCGGGGACTTGGTCAGCGGCGGTGCCTGGTGCTGACGATCGTAGGCACGTAGTTCGTCGCGGATATGCGCCACACGCTGGCGGCCCAGCGCATTGCGGCTGTCGTCCAGCACCACGCCGTCCAGCAACTCGGCCATGCGTTGCACGGTCGGCAGCATTTTTTCCCAGGCATCCAGCGCGGTCATCGGCGCCGGCAAGGTCAGGAAAAACGCGATCGCCGGGGTCTGCATCTCGCGGATGTTGGCCATATCGAAACTGCCCGGCTTGAGGATGCTGGCCATGCTGAAGATCGGCCCGCGCTCCGGATGCCCTTCCACCAGGCGGTGAAACACATTCATATGGCCGAACACCAGGCCGGTCTTTTCTGCGGCAACCACCACATCTTCGCCACGCAGGATCTGGCCGGCCTTGGCCGCCACGAACAGCGACACAATCTTGTCGAAATCCTGGTTGGGGCGCTTGCCGACATCGTTACCGCCGGCACCATCCTGGTCGTCCAGGTTGAGTTCGCTCTGTTCGGCACTGCCTTCGCTGCGCTCGAACGTTTCGCCATCGACACCCGCATCGCCGGAAATCACCGGCTCGCGGCGTTCGCGCGGTTGACCGTCGTCCTTGTCGACGCGACGCCCCTGTGGCGATTTCTTCGGACGGCCGAACAGAAAAATTGCAGCGACCAGCAGCAGTCCCGCGATCAGGATCCCGATCCGGATCATGGCCATGTCGGACATTCAGCGTGCCTCCGCATAAGAGTGACAGGTGTCATCATTCCAGCAAGCATGGCACGTCATGCCGCACCCGCCAAACGTGCCGCCTCTTCCAGGTCCACGCTGACCAGACGGCTGACGCCCGGCTCGCGCATGGTCACACCGGACAACTGGCGCGCCGCTTCCATGGTCGCCTTGTTATGGCTGACGAACAGGAACTGCACCTTCTCGCTCATCTCGCGCACCATGTTGGCCAGGCGGCCGACATTGGCTTCGTCCAGCGGCGCGTCCACCTCGTCCAACAGACAGAACGGCGCAGGATTGAGCTGGAAGATCGCAAACACCAGCGCCACGGCGGTCATCGCCTTTTCGCCACCGGACAGCAGCGAAATGCTGGACACACGCTTGCCCGGCGGGCGCGCCATGATGGTCACGCCGGTGTCGAGCAGGTCTTCGCCGGTGAGTTCCAGATACGCGTGCCCACCGCCGAACAGGCGTGGATACAGCGCCTGCACGCCGGAGTTGACGCGATCGAAGGTGTCCTTGAAACGGCCGCGGGTTTCGCGGTCGATCTTGCGGATGGCTTCTTCCAGCGTTTCCAGTGCGGTATTGAGGTCCAGGTTCTGCGCTTCCAGATATTCCGAGCGCTGCGCAGCCTCGCCGTATTCCTGGATCGCAGCCAGATTCACCGGCTCCAGGCGCCGCATGCGCCCGTCGATCTGGCTCACCGCCGCTTCCCATTCGGGCGCGTTGGCAGACTCGGACAGGCCATTGACCACGTCTTCGAGCACGAAGCCGGATTTGACCACCGCGGCAGACAACTGCTCGGCGTTGAGCACCAGCGCCTGTTGATCGAGCTTGCGCTGGCTGATGCGCTCGCGCTGTGCTAGCGCCTGTTCGTCGCGCTGCTGACGGGTCTGCTCGAAGCTGCGCAGCTCACCGTCGATGCTGTCGAGCAACGTCCGCGTTTCGCTGAGCACGCGCTCGGTGCGGACACGCTCGCTCAGTGCGGCCTGATGTTCGTGCTCCAGCGTTTCCACCGGCGAATCGCCGTCGCTGAGCTGGGAGACCAGATCTTCCAGGCGCGTATCGAGCTGGCCGCGCTGGCTGTCCATGCGCTCCAGGGTCTGGCTGAGCGAGGTGATCTGAGTGCGCTGCGATTCCAGCGTCAGCGCCAAGGCATGCATCGCATCGCGCACGCCACGTGCGGCATCGCGCGCCTGGTCGCGCGCATCGGTGAGCTGGCGGCGTTCGTTTTCCAGCGCCTGCCGCGTGCCTTGCAGATCGCCCATCAGGGTGACCGCGTCTTCGAGTTTCGCGCGGGCCTCGCGGGCCTGTTCGCGGCTGGTATCCAGCGTTTCCAGCAACTGCGACAACTCGTTTTCGATGCGCTCGATGCGCGTGCGCGCTGCATCGACCTTGCCCTGCTGGCTCTGCAACTGGCCGGCCAGTTCGGACACGCTGCGGTGCGCCATGTAGAGCTGACGCTGCGCATCTTCGCGCTGCTGTTCGGCGGCCAGCGATTGCTCGCGGAAGCTGGTGAGCCGCTGTTCTAGCTCGGCTTCGCGCTCCTGCAGGGTGTCGATCTGCGTGCGCAGTTCCTGGATGTCGCGCTCGCGCAGCAAGGCGCCCTGCTTGGCCGCGCCAGAGCGCGATACGCGCACCCAGCCCTCGCCCAAGCGCTCGCCATTGCGGGTGATGACCGAGTCGCCTTCCGGCAACGCGGCTTGCAACGCGCGTGCGGCCTGCAGATCGTCGGCCGCATGCAGCCGCGCCAGCAACCGACGAATCGCAATCGGCCCCTGCACTTTGGATGCCAATGAGGTCGGTGCAAACGTGGCGGCATCGGTGGCGTTGGACACCAGCGCAATGCGGCCTTCGCCCAACTCGCCCAGCGCGTCGACCAGCTGTTCGGGCGCCTCCACCAGCACCCCTTCGATCAACTGCCCCAGCGCGCTTTCGACGGTGTTTTCCCAGCCGCTTTCCACCGTAATGCGCTCGCCAACACGCGCCGCCGAATCCAGCCCACGCGACTTCAGCCACGCCACCGCCGCGCCCTGCTCCTGGCCGAGGGCGGCCTGCTGCAGGGTTTCCAGCGACGACAGCCGGCCGCGCGCAGCCTGCGCGTGCTTGCGCACCTCGGCCAGCTCGCCCTGGCTGGCCCGCTGTTGTTCCTGCAGACCGCCCAAGGCGTGCTTGCGCGCTTCGACTTGCTCGGTCAGCCCGTCCAGCGACGCCTTTTGGGTTTCATGGCGCAGCTCGACCTGCTCGAACGCCTCGGCCAGCGCATCCAGATCCAGCCCGGCCCGTTCGTTGACCAGCGCTTCGCGGCGGCGGTCGGCCTCCAGCGATTGGCGGTCCAGATAATCGACACGCGTGCGCTCCACTTCGCCGGCGCGCGAGGCTTCGCCGGTGTCGCGGTTATGGGTTTCCCAGCGCTGCTGCCAGTCGGCCAGCCGCGCCTCGGCTTCGCGCAGCGATTCCTGGCGGAACTCATGGTCCTCGCGCAGCTGTTCCAGCTGCGGTTCGGCCGCATCCACCGCTTCGCGCAGCACGGCCAGTTTTGAGGAGTCGCCACTGATGTGCTGGGTCAATTCCTGCAGCTGGCTCTGCGCCTCATCGCGCGCCTTGTGCAAGCGATGCGAGAGTTCGCGCTGGTGCTGGATCTGCTGTTCGATGCGCGCCAGCGCGCTGCCCACCTGGTAGACGTCGGCCTGCGCCTTGGCCACCGCTTCGGCCGCCTCTTCGCGGCGCACACGCCCGGTTTCGATCCGCGCTTCGGCATCGCGCTGGTCGGCGATCAGCTGCTGCAGACGGGTTTCTTCCTGATTCAACTTTTCGCGCAGGCCCTGCAATTGCCCATCCAGGCCGCGGTACTCCAGCGCCTTCCACTCGGCATCCTTGATCCGGCGTTCTTCCTGCAAGGCCTGGTATTGCTCGGCCTGACGCGCCTGGCGCTGCAGATGCGCCAGCTGCTTGGTGATCTCTTCGCGCAGGTCGCCCAGGCGGTCGAGATTTTCGCGGGTGTGGCGGATGCGGGTTTCGGTTTCCTTGCGGCGTTCCTTGTACTTGGAAATGCCGGCGGCCTCTTCCAGATACACGCGCAGATCTTCCGGACGCGCCTCGATGATCTGGCTGATCATGCCCTGCTCGATGATCGAGTAGCTGCGCGGCCCCAGGCCGGTGCCCAGGAACAAATCGGTAATGTCGCGACGCCGGCACTTGGTGCCGTTGAGGTAATAGGCGCTGTTGCCGTCGCGGCTGACCAGGCGCTTGACCGAGATCTCGTTGAACGAGGCGAACTCACCGGTGATGGTGTGATCGGAGTTGTCGAAGATCAGTTCCACCGTCGCCTGCGACACCGGCTTGCGCGCCGATGAGCCGGAAAAGATCACGTCGGTCAGCGAGTCGCCACGCAGCCGGCTGGCCGAGCTTTCGCCCATCACCCAGCGCACCGCATCGATGATGTTGGACTTGCCGCAACCATTGGGGCCGACGATGCCGGTCATGTTGGTGGGCAGGTGCAACGTGGTCGGGTCGACGAACGACTTGAAACCGGACAGCTTGATCGTGGACAGGCGCATGGGACGGACGGGTTCCGGGCACCGCGCGGACACAGCCGGCAGGCGCTTTTCCTGTGGAGCCGACACCTAAGCCCTTGATCGGCAAGATCTGCAGGCCGTGGAACCGACAATGGGGCATGAGTATAACGGTGCCGTCGCTACGCTGCGGCTGGCCGTAAAAGACGAAGGGCGCCTAACAAGGCGCCCTTCGGTTCACACATGCAGCAAGGATCAGGCGTCGGATTCGACGATGACCTTGACCGAGGTTTCCACATCGGCGTGCAGGTGCAGCACAACGTCGTACTCGCCGACATTGCGGAATGCGCCTTCGCCCAGGATCACTTCGCTCTTTTCCAGCGGCAGGCCGGCAGCGGTGAACGCCTCGGCGATGTCGCGCGGGCCAACCGAGCCGTACAGCTTGCCTTCGGTGGACGCGTGTGCGCCGATGGTGACGCTGGCGCCTTCGAACTTGGTGGCACGGGTCTGAGCATCGGCCAGGATGGTGTTGGCCTTGGCTTCGTAATCGGCGCGCTTGGTTTCGAACGCTTCGACGTTGGCAGCGGTGGCCGGAACGGCCTTACCCTGCGGCACGAGGAAGTTACGGCCGTAGCCCGGCTTGACGCTGACCTTGTCGCCCAGGTTGCCCAGGTTGGTCACTTTCTGCAGAAGAATCAGATCCATGGTGGTGCTCCGTTATTCGTTAGCGCTGGCACTTTGGCCGACGCAACGGGTGCTGTCCGAAAAGACGGGATTCGGGAATCGGGATTTGGGAATCGCAAGAGCACGATCAACACCGCATCTCGAATGACCGGTCTCTATCAATTTGATAACCCGCATAGGGATGTGCGGGCTATTGTGAGAACTCGCATGCAGCCGCATGGGCTCCTACGAGGACTCACTTCTTTCGTGCGGGCCGCTATGAGCGACCCTCAACGAACGACCGATCAAACGTCGTGGTTGTCCGTGTACGGGATCAGCGCCAGGAAACGCGAGCGCTTGACGGCCGTCGCCAGCTGACGCTGGTACTTGGACTTGGTACCGGTCACGCGGCTCGGCACGATCTTGCCGTTCTCGGTGAGGTACTGACGCAGGGTGTTGAGATCCTTGTAATCGATCTCTTTGACGCCCTCGGCGGTGAACTTGCAGAACTTGCGACGACGGAAGAACTTGGACATGACAGCGCTCCTTAAGCGGCTTCGGCGTTGTCGCCGTCGGTATCGGTGGCGGCAGGTGCAGCATCGCCTTCCTCGTCGTCACGACGACGACGCTCGCTACGCTCGGGCTTGTCGCCCTTCTCGTCCTTGCTCTTCATGATCAGCGACTGCTCGGTATCCGGGCCATCGCGCTTGACGACCAAGTGACGCAGCACCGCATCGTTGAAGCGGAAGCTTTCCACCAGCTCGCTCAGCACGGCCTGGTCGACTTCGATGTTGAGCAGCACGTAGTGCGCCTTCACCAGATTCTGGATCGGGTAGGCCAGCTGACGACGGCCCCAGTCTTCCAGACGGTGAATGGTGCCGTTACCGCCCTCGATCAGCGACTTGTAGCGCTCGATCATGGCCGGGACCTGCTCGCTCTGGTCCGGATGGACCAGGAACACGACTTCGTAATGACGACTCATGTTGTTTTACCTTTCGGATGTGGCCACGTGGGCCGGACAGCTCCCCGGTGGTCCGCGCAAGGCGGCCGGTGGAGCAAGGGTTCCCACCCGGAACCGGGCAGGAAGCCGGAAAGTATGGCAGCGCAGGGGCCGCACCGCAAGGCTAAGGGGCCATACACATGCGGAGTGGTTACACCCGCTGCAGACGAAAGCGCGCCGCCATACGCGTTGGCGTTCGATGCAGAGTGCTTCCAGCAGCAGTCCTCAGCCCTTCGCCGCCGCGATCGCCTGCCCGGACAGTGTCGCGTGCAGCCTGCGCAAGCGCCAGGAAAATCCTGCTCGGGCACCTGGCCAGCACGTCTGGCGCGAACGAGTGCTGCGACTTTCCGAAAACGCTCGACTACACCCACAACAACCTGTACCTGACACGTGCCAGCTTGACGGCATAGCTATATGTCAATGGGGCTGCAAAGGCAGCCCGGAGGGACAACGGTGCGGGCACTGCCAAAAATTGCCTATCCGAGATCAGTCGTGTCATATCGCCAAGCGTCTGGTTGATGTAACCGCTTGGTCAGCGTTGCCTTAGGCTCGGCAGCAACCAACTCCAGCAAATCGATAAATGTCTGCAGAAACTGTTGCGCCCGTTCCCTGTCCAGGTAAGCCAAGCTGTATTTAAGGTTTAGTCCCAAGCCACGGTCGCAGTCAAAGATTTCGAGCGCTAGCTCGACCTGCTCCACCTGCTGATGCAAGCCCAGGATCTGGCAGGGCAACTCACCGATACGGAACGGCGCAGAGAGCTGCCCGTGGTCGCAGAACTGTTGGATGGGGATGCCGGTTTCGCCTGCATGGTAAGAGAACAGCACCTGCACCAGCGCTATCCGTCGGCGTCCGGCTGCCAATCCCTGGCTGATCTGGTGCAAGGGCAACGCTTTGCCAGCCAGCGCGTCGACGAATGCCTCGCGCACCGCTGCATGCAGGACCGAGAAGTCACCATCCGGCACCCGCGCCCTAACGGGCAGCGTGGTGACGAAATTACCGATTGCTTCGGCATGGCGGTCATCCTCGCGCAGCGATACAGGGGTACCGACAATGAACTCTTCCCGTCCGAAAGTCTCGCTGCAGTGATGTACGAAGGCACTGAACAGCACAAGGAATTTACTAGTCTGCAGTGCCACCGAACTCTCTACTAAGCGCTGTAGCGTGGTCAAACCGATACTGGCCGTGGCCACAGCGAACCCGACCGCGCCCCATTCCGCCCCGCCCGTCACACGCTCCAGCAACGGCGGGGGTGGATTAGCCAAGCGTTTGGCCCACTCGCGACGCAGCGTGCCCCCTACATCGCTATCCAACGCGCGGCGGTGGGCGACAGCGAAGTCAATGAAGTCGCCGCGGTCGGCGATATCCTGCGAAGCCCAGGTTTCGCCCAGCAAGCGGCCCAGCAGCAGCTCTAGCGATCGGAGGTCCACGACAAGATGGTGCGAGACCAGCAACAGGACCGATCGCGACGCTGTCCAGCGATACAGATATGCACGCAGCAGGGGCCCCCGCTGCAGGTCGATCAGTTGGCGTGATGCGTCGCCGGCGTGATCGACGAGTTGAGCCAAAGTCCAATCTGCGGCGTCGACCTCAACCACGGCCACCGTCGCACCTGGGTCGATCTCCACTACCGTACGTGCCCCGTCCAGCCGATAACGGCTGGCAAGCACCGAATCGGTCTGCAGCAGGCGCTGCAACCTCGGCTGCAGCGCGGCCGCCTGTACAGGCGCGGATACGCACGCCGCCACGGCCGCAAGGTAGGCCGGTGAGGCAGGGTTCAGTGCGTGAATGAACCACAGGCCCTCCTGGGTGGGCGCCAAGCCGGCTGCGCGCTCGCCCGTGGCAACCACGGCCTGTGACGGGCGCCCCAGCCGGGCATCGATCAACTCGCCCAATGCCGCAAGGCTGGCGTTGCCGTACAGGTCCGACAGGCGAAGCGAAATACCGAAATGGCGGTTCACCGCGCTGACTAGGCGAACCAGCCGCAACGAGGTTCCGCCTGCAGCAAAGAAGTCGTCCTCGCGACGGACCGGCCCGGCCCCAAGCACATCGCGCCAGAGGCCGTAGGCTACGCGCTCGGCGTAGGTGCGGCTGACGGTGTCGTCCTGCGACCCGTGGTCGCGCGCGCCCCAGATGGCCTCGGCGATACCGGCCGCGCTGTGCGATACGCTGAAGATCCACCGTTCCCAGCGCGCATTCCATTCCGCCGTAGTAGCGGCGCCCGGGCCGTCGGCAGGCCGCGCCGCTTCACCACCAGCGGCGCATGTATCCGGGCCGACCACCATCAACGGGACCTGCCGCAACGCCGCCGTGGTGAACACCGCAGCCCCCACGGCGGCGTCCAGGCCGGTTACCGCCAAGAAGAAACTGGTGGCCGGCACATTGCGTACGGTGCGCTGTGCCTTGAGATGGCCGTGCCGGATGCCCAGCCCCTCCAACGCCGTCGCCAGTAGCTGCCCCAGGCGCTGCTCGACACCACGGCCGAGCACCCGGCAACTGAGCAGGATGTTCTCGACGGAAAAAGCATCGCCGACAAGCTCGCCGTAGCAGGCGCCCACTACGCCATAGTCGCCGAAGCGATCACGTGCGCGGATGATCCAGCCACGCACCCGCGGCTGCTGCAGGTATGCGTTCACCGCGTCGGCGCTGCGCAGACGGGCGTGCAGGTTGAACTGGTTGGTCCGTTGCGCGAGCTCCGCTACGCGTGCCTCATGCCCGAGGCCGATGGCGTCCAGTTCGACCACCAGCTGGAGTCCATCGACAAAGGCTTCCAGCCCGCCGTGGGCACGTCGGAATGCCTTGCGCACGCCTTCCTCTCGATACAGCTGGACCCGGTCGGTGCCATCGGGCGAGCGCCGCAACAGATCCAACGCCCAGGTGTGCCGCCAGAACGCATCGATCTGCGCTGCCTGCTGCGGGAACACCAGGCACGAAACCTCCGGGTGCTCCGTGCCCACCTGCAGGCATTCGGCCGGGTTGTCGTCCACGAACACAAGGCTGTCGATCGCCAGATCGAGGTCGGCAGCAATCTCGGCGATCAACGTGGACTTGGGTGCCCAGCCGATCTTGGCCAATGCGATGTCCTCGGCGCGCAGCAGCATGTCCGGATGCTGCTCGAACACTGCCCAGACGTCCTCGGGTACGTTGCGACTACACAGGCACAGGACCACGCCAGCACGGCGCTGCGCAACCAGGAAGGCCTGCCAGCGTCGCAACGCCGGCGTGATGGTGACACCTCGAGGACCGTCCTCGGCGCACAAGCCTTGCCAAAGGGTGTTGTCGCAGTCGACCACCAACACCTTTTTCAACGCATGCTGGCGCAGTGCGTGGCTTCGCAGTGCCCACATCGCGGTAGCGGCATACCATTCCATCGGGAACGGCACCCCGGCATCCTCGACCTGCGCGGACACCGCCTCGGCTGGCGACACGGCATAGCGGCGCAGCACCTCGCGCTGTGCCACAACCGCAACGCCCGGGAGCGCGCCGGCCGCGCGCCGGAAACCGGCCATCACGTGGCGGTACTGGCGGCGCATGTGTGCCGAGGTGGCGCTGGTCGGATGGCTGGCAGCCAGAACCACCGTCACGGGACTGCGGCTGCGCGCGCGGAACGCCTGCAGCGAATCCAGAAGCTCGGCACAGCGGACCTGCAACGCGCGCGCGTTGCGGCCGATCGAGGGCATGGCTCGGCGCGCAGTACGCGTGGCGCTCAGCGCGACCAGGCCTGACTGGCGAAGCTTTTCCTCCTCGCGCAGCACCACCGCAAAGCCCATCGATTCCAGGAAGCGGACGATCTGTGAGGTGCGTGTGCCCTCCTGGTCATGCACTTCCAGCATCAGCTGACAGATGCGCGGCCAGTGCTCGGGACGGATCCCGCGCAGGATCGCGTCCTCGCTTTTCTCCGCGTCGACCTTCAGCAGTCCGATCGACGCAAGACCGTGCTGATCGATCACGTCGGACACCGAGGTCAGCGCGACTTCCACCTTGTGCCCTTCCAGACGATTGGCCACTAGGTCCTCGACGTAGCTGTCGTGCTGGCCGTCCACGTGCGCGTCGCTGAGCTGGTTCTCGATCACCTGCTCGATGGCGCGCCGGTCTTCCTGGGCGTCCACATGAAAGCCCGAGAATACGGTGGACGTCGCATAGTGGGTGAACACTGCGCTGCCCTGCGCCTCCGCCACGCCCTGCTGGAAGACAGTGGCCCGGCCCCGCCCCTCCAGATTGGCGCGTGCCACCGCAGCCGTCACCGGCGATGGTTCGAAGGCCAGTACCCGCACGCTGGGATTCAGGTCCAACATGTGCAGCGAGAACAGACCGATGTTTGCACCGATGTCCAGCACCACATCGTCATCCTCGAGGACGATGTTGTCGCGAAGGTAGCTGCGGTCGTCGAAGATTTCCTCGTACAGGTAGTCGGTCTCGTATCGGTTCAGTCCGAGTACCTGTAGATGGTTAGGTAGCAGCGACACCTCGGCACCGGCCGCACGCGCCTCCTGCCACGCATCGCCCTGCACAGCAAGCTCGGGCATATCCCATTGCGACAGGTCAACCAACAGCAGTAGTTCGCTGCATTCCGGCGCGTCTGCCACGCCGGCCGGATCGAGCAGGGTCTGGTGCAGCTGGTCGAACCCGGCCGTAAGGACGCACAGCCCCGCACCTTGCGCAAGGTGATCGAACGCCTCCTGGAACGGTTCCAGGCTGATGTTGCCGGCCACCGACAGCGTCTGGCGGCACTGCGCTAGCCGCGCGTATGTGACTCCGACGGCCTCGGCGACGACCTGGCCATCGACGTCGCGGACCTGCAGATCGGCAACGAAGCCACGCGCGTGCGTGGTCCGCAGCCAACCGGTGGCGGACAACGTCCCGCGCACCGGTCCCCAGACGTCGATCCGGTCGATCGAATGGATCACATGCGCGAACGACGGAGCATCGTCGGGCAAGGCAAGCAGCGCATGCAGGCACGCGTCCCAGCAGGCGGCATCGGGTGCATCCCGACCGGTGATGTCGACGTCGATCCGCTGCACCTGCCGGTACAGCCCCGTCACGAGCCGCAGCGCAGGCAGGAACGTGTTTCCTGCGGCCGCCAGGTCCCGATAAAAGCCAGCGACGTCCATCCGGTCGCCGGGCCCACGCTGTACAGGTGCGGCCGGATCCGGCGCGCGCCCGTCGGCAGGCATCAGCGCCTCCAGTTCCACAACGGACGTGGCGTCGCCATCGTCGTGTAGACGCGACAGACTGACGCCGACGGCCGCATCGCCTGTGCGTCCTGTGAAGGACATCTGCAGCGTATCCTCCGCGGCGATCCCGGCGTGGAAGAGCAGTCCACCGAGCCGGCAGGCCGCGTCTGCCGGGGCAACTGCGTCGAGCACGCGGGTCACAACCAGGGCCGCCGGCACCACCGCCCGTTGCCCGACCCGATGGGCCGCGATCACGGCATGCTCCTGCGGCGACCATGCCGGCACCGCGACCGGCTCGCCGGACAATGCCGGCCCGGACCCTGGCTGGAGGTCGACATTCCCTGGGTGTGCCGTGGCGTCCTTGATCATCAATAGTGTCCGAGGGTTCCGTTACGCTTAGCCTTGCGGAGGGCCATCTGGAACAGCACGCAGCCGATCGCCAGATACACCACCGCGTTCACTGCGGGAAGCAGATGGTCGGCTGCCGTGGGCTGGTAGCCGGTGGCCAGGATCTGGCGCATCAGCGAGGCCGCCGAGGACAGCGGCGCGAAGTCCAGCCACTGCAGCGCCTGCTGGCTGCCGTCGCGCTTCTGGAAGAAGACCAGGAACAGCAGCATGAACTGGCTGAGTCCGATCAGTGCCGTGGCCTTCTTCATCAGCAGGGCCAGCGCGCCCATCATCAGGCCGAGCCCAGTCGTGCCGAGCACCAGCAGCCCCACCGACGGTAGTACCGCCGGGGTGATGTGGAAGCTGGAACGAGTCAGAAGCAGGATGCAGACCAGCACCGACAAGGTGATCAGCACGTTGATCGACAGGTTGGCTAGCACACGCACCACCGTCACTGCGAGGAAGGAGCGATCAGACAGCACAACCTGTTCCAGCGTGCCGATCTTGGCCTCCTGCTCGATCTCACCGGCCACGCCGCTGAAGATACCCAGCACCAGCATCCAGGCGATGTAGCCGGCGACGATCGAATCAATTCGGGTACCGAAGTCCTGTCCACCGGCCAGGAAGCGTGCACCCAGGTACAGGCCGGCGAACATCAGCGCGAGGATCGCGAACACCGCGATCGCCTCGGCGGGGTAGCGCAGGAACAGCTTCCAGGACCGGCGCGTTTCGGCCATCAGCAGCGTCATCATTGCAAGGTCTCCCTGACGGGCTGGGGGAAGGAAGTTGCTGGGTGTAAATCCGGTAGGCCGCATCCAGGCCGAAGTCGCCGCGGACCATGCGCAGGATCGGCGTCGGGCTCAACGCAGCCAGCACTTCGTACACATGGGCGGGCTCACCGGCAAAGGACACCGTCTGGTCGAGGACGTCCACGTTCAGCGCCTGCAGGGCGGCGAGCGTTTCGGCCTCCAGCGAACCCTGGAACTCGATCCGGTAGGATTCGCCAGCGAACTCGGCCTTGATCGCATCGGTAAGCGCGTCGGCCACCTTGCGGCCGTCATGGATGATCGCGATGCGATCTGAGATTTGCTCGGCCACCTCCAGTTGATGTGTGGTGAGCAGCACGGCCACACCGTCGGCACGCAGATCACGGATCAGCTGCAGCAGGACCTGGGTGCCTTCGTAGTCCACGCCCAAGGTGGGTTCGTCCAGGATCAGCAGGCTCGGGCCATGCACGAGCGCGACCGCGATGGCGATTTTCTGCTGCATGCCGCGCGACAGCATGCGGACCGGGGTGCGGGCCACCTCGCCCAATCCGAACCGCTCCACCAGCGCCGCTCCCTTGCGTCGCGCTTCACGCAGGCCCAGCCCGCGCAGCGCCCCGAAGTACTCCAGGTTGTCCAGGGCATTGAGGCGCTGGTACAGGTTCTTGCCGCCTTCCAGCACGGCACCCAGACGGGTGCCGTGCCGGGCGCTGTCGTCCTCGCCGAAGCGGACCGTTCCGCTGTCGGGCACGATCAGCCCGGCGACCACCTTGATCGCGGTAGTCTTGCCTGCACCGTTGCGGCCGAGCAATGCCAGTACCTCGCCCCGGTCGATGTGAAACGAGAAGTCGTCCAGCGCGTGCTTGGTTCCCGCCTCGCTGGAGTAGGATTTTCTAAGGTTGTCCACGACAAGAGCCTTCAAGGCATATCTCCCGGAGTAAGGCGGGTATCAGGCGAGCTGGATGGTTTTTTCGCCGAACAGACGCTCGTGCTGGATGGCACGTTCGGCGCAGGCGGCAAGCAGCTTGTTGGACTCGACGATGGGCAGCGAGTCTTCGGTGTAGCTGATGCTGGAGATATAGGTCAGCCAAGGCTCCTTGCCCATCGCGTAGATGTACACCGACTCCGGCGAGAAGCTCTGCACGATATCCAGCGCCCGTTCGTAGTTGGACCCGTTCAAGCGGCGGGCCTGGTCGAGCTTGCGGTCGACCTTGCGGGTGAACAACGGTCCATATAGCCACGACATCGGCGCGCCCTCACACTCCATGCCGATGAAGATGTGCTGGATGTTGCCTACGATGTCGCGTAGGTGTTCGTACAGCCGCGGCTCCAGGTTATTGGAATCGGCGGCGAACAGCATGCTGCTCCCCTCCAGGTTGACGTAGAACGCCTGCTTGCTGCGGATGTGTAGATCGCCATGCTCGCCGAAAAACGGCAGCCCCACGATCTCGCCACCGGTGACCGGCACCGATTCCAGTTCGTCGATCTCGAGCACGTTCTCGAACCCCACCGTCTTGAGCATCAGCTTCAAGGACGGGTCCTGCAAAGTGCCGCCGCCGTTCTTCGGCACCACGATGGTGCCGATGCGGTGGCGGATCTGCAGCAGCGTCTCGAACATCACATGGTCCTGATGCGCATGCGTCAGCAGCACGTAATCGATGCGATCCGGCAGGTCGGCATAGGAGAAGCGCCGCACGCCGCCGTCGAGTGCATAGCTGATGACCGGGTCGGTCATGATGGTCACATCGGCGCTTTCCACC
The DNA here is from genome assembly GCF_979258225.1 of Xanthomonas sp. AC360. NCBI lineage: Bacteria > Pseudomonadati > Pseudomonadota > Gammaproteobacteria > Lysobacterales > Lysobacteraceae > Xanthomonas > Xanthomonas sp. AC360. Next base: position 3,383,899 of record NZ_OZ409846.1, on the reverse strand, counting down.
AGCACGGTGGCGTGCCCGAAGTAGCGGATGCGCACACCCGGGCCGTTGAGGTTGCGGTCGGCATTGCGCACCGGAGCAGTGTCGGTGAAGTAGCCATGGAACATCTCGCGCTTGGCCGGATCGGCAATATACGACTCGGCGAACTGGCGAACGAACGCCTCGGTATCTCCGTGGTCGCGCATCGCGAACAGGCGGTCGATGTCCCTGGAGCGATACGGAAGATCGACCATGATATTCTCGTCCGTGCTCAGCCGCGGCGTGCTCAGCACGAACGGGCGGTGATCGCCCTCCAACAGCGACAGAGACATTCCTTGCAGTTCCTCGCGGTAGTACTTGCTGCGATACACCACGCCTTCAAGCATGCGGAAGGAGGGATTGTGGTGAAGGTCGTAGCCCAGTTCGACATAGCCCTTGAGCACATCGGGAACCCGCGGATATAGCTCCTCCAGCGACGAACCCTGGGCCTCGGACTGCAGCATCTCGTCGAGCGCCTTGACCGCGTCGGCGATCTCGCTAGCGAAAGACATGCGGCGGCAGGTATCGGCAATGAGGTCGTGCACGACCTGCAGCGGCCCCTCGTAGTCCATGAAAGGCCCGCCGCGCATGGCCGGGTTCTTTGCCGCCGCCGCATGGAGCTCCGGCGCCTTCAGGTAGGAATCCATGATGCGCATATGCAGGTTGGTGACGATCATCGAGGCGGTGATCGGCTGAATCAGCAGCGGCCACACGTACCAGCCGTTGAACAGCGGTTCCATCATCACGTTGTCCTTCAGATAAAGCGTTCGTTCCATTGCGATTGCCTCGTTGACTTCGATGGTTGACAGTGTTTTACCTGCTGCATCCGCTTCGATGACCGGCATCAGAGTGCGGCGCTACTCCGTATTGAGTTTCACCAGCAACTGCGCGTCCCGCTCCAGCGCCTCCGGGTCGTGTACAAGGGCCTGGGCAGCCGCGCAGAAGTCCTGCAGCCGCGGGGCGTCCAGCACCACGACAAGGCCCAGCTCCGTACGGAAGATCGCGTTGAAGCGGGAGATGAAGCGGATCGCCGCGATCGAATGGCCGCCGATCGCGAAGAACGCGTCGTCCAGCCCCAACTGCGCGTGCCCGAACTGCTCTTCCCATAGCGCTGCAACCACCTGTTCGAGCGCCGTCCGGGGTGGGTGATGGGCAGCTGTTTGTGCTTGGTCGGACAATCCGGCCAGGATGGCCGCATGATCGACCTTGCCCGACACCGTCAATGGCACAGCCTTGGTCACCAGCAGGCGGCTGGGTACCATGTAGGGGGGCAACCGCTGACGCAGTGCAGCCAGCAATGTGGCCACATCAACGTCGGCGTCGGCGTCGGCGTCGACGGAGACACAGGCATAGGCCATATCGCCTGCTCCCGGCTGGCGCTGCACGCCGGCAACCGCATTGATCACGCCTTCGAGCGCCAGCAGTGCCTTCTCGATCTCCCCCAATTCGATGCGGTGGCCATTGAGCTTGATCTGCCGGTCGCTGCGGCCCAGGAATAGCAGGTGGCCGCCGAGATCGCGCCGGCATAGATCGCCGGTGGCATACAGGCGGCTGCCTGTTGCCCCAAATGGATTGGGCACGAAGCGCTCGGCGGTGGCGGCCGCGCGCCCGACGTAGCCGTAGGCCAGACCGCTACCCTCGATGTACAGCTCGCCCGGTGCGCCGTCCGGCACCGGCCGCAATGCGTCATCGAGCAGATGCACCCGGTTGCCGGCCAGCGCCGTGCCGAGCGCTGGGCCGAACGGCAGCGCGTCCTCGGCCGGCGCGGTGCGCTGGGTGTCGGCCAACACGCAGATGCTTGCCTCGGTCGGGCCGTAGGTATTGGTCCAAGCGGCCTGCGGACACAGACGCAGCCACTGCCGTACCGCATCGGCCGAAGCCGCTTCACCGCCGACCACCACCGAACGCACGCTGCGCAGCGCATCAGCGCCAGCCTCGTCCAACTGGAAGGTCAGCGCGTGCCAGTACGCGGTGGGCAGGTCGAGGATGGTCGCCGCGTGCGCCTGCACGTACGCACAGAACTGCTGCGGGTCGAGCAGACGCTGCGCCGGCAGCAGCAGGCGCGCGCCGCTGACCAACGTGGTGAACACCTCTTCCAGGAAGGCATCGAAGACCGGTGCATTGAACTGCAGCACGCGGTCGTCCGGGCTCAGCGTCCACAGTTGCTGCATGCGCAACGCGTGCTGGATCAGACCGCTGACCGGCAACGCCACCGCCTTGGGCTTGCCGGTGGAGCCAGAAGTATGCAACACCGAGGACACCGCCCCGTCGACTACCGGACCCGCCTCGGCCAAGGCATCGGTGTCCGGGGCATCCAGATCCAGTACCTGCGACGCCTGCAGCGCCGGCACCGCCCCCTGCCGCAGCAGGCAACCGCTGCGTCCGTTGTCGAGCATGTAGCGCAACCGCGCCGGCGGATAGTCCGCATCCAGCACCAGGAATGCCGCACCGGCGCGCAGGCAGGCCAGCATCGCCACGATCAGCGTGGCGCGGTCCTCGATCAGCAGCCCCACCACATCGCCCGGCCCCAACCCGCGCAGCCGCAGGCGAACGGCCAGCCGCTCCACCCGGGCCAGCAGCATGGCGTAGTCCATCACGGTCTCGCCCTGCAACGCGATCGCCTGCGGCGGATGCGCCTGCAGCCGTGCGAACAGATCGGCGGTGCGGTGGGGCGTCTCCGGCAGCACCTCCTGCAACGGCACGGGCGCGGATAGCGCCGCCAGCGGCACATCCGGTGCCGCCAGCAACGCGTCCAAAGTGTCACGGTAATACGCACAGATTGCTTCGATGCGCGCGTGATCAAATACGTCCGAGGCGTACTCGGCCACCAGCGTCAGCGTGTCGCCGGTGTCGACCAGATTGACGGTGAGGTCGAACTTGGCGGTCTGGTGCGGGAGTGCCTCCACCTCGGCCGCATGGGGGCCGAAAGGAATGGCGGCGGCAACATCTTCGCCGGTTTCATAGGCATACACCACCTGGAACAACGCCGAACGCTGCATGCGCTGGCTGGGCGACAACTGCTCCACCTGCCGCTCGTAGGGAATGCCCTGCCCGGTCTGGGCGGCCAACGACACACGCTTGGCCATGCCGACCAACTGGCGGAAGCTGGTCGTCGTGTCCACCTGCAGGCGTAGTACCAGCATGTTGACGAAAAAGCCGACCAGCGCGTGGACATCGGGATGCTCACGATTGGCTGTCGGCGTACCCACGCTCACCTCGCGTGCGCCGGTCAGCCTGGCCAGGCAGGCAGCGAACGCGGCCAGGCCTACTGCATAGCGGCTGGCGCCCTCATCGCGCGACAGGCCGCGCAGCGCCTGTGCGAGCCCGACCGGCAACGGCAGCACCACCGTGCCTCCCTGCCCTGTCGGCACCGCCGGGGATGGACGGTCCGGCGGCAGTTCAACCAACGGCGCGGCGTGGCTCTCTGCGGGTTGCGGGTTGTCCGCATCGGCGGGCCTACCTCGTTCCCAGGCAGCGAAATCGAGGTAGCGAATCGCCGGGACCGGCATCGAGGGGACCTGGCCCTGTGCAAAAGCCGCATACGCCGTGGACAGCTCCTTCATCAGGATACCCAGCGACCATCCATCGTTGACCACATGATGCGTGTTGAGCAGCACCAGCGTGCGCTGCGCCGGTAACTGGAACACATCAGCGCGCAGCATCCTGCCGCTGACCAGACGGAACGGCATCCCGATGCGCGCAGGCAGCGATGCCTGCACCGCAGCTTCGGCCGCCTGCGCCGACAGGGCTCGAAGATCGTGAACGGTTAGGTCGGGCGGTGCCACCGCGTGGATACGCTGGATCGGCTCGCCATCGACCAGATGGATGCCCGTGCGCAATACCGCATGGCGTTCGAGCAGCCACGCCAGCGTCTGGCGCAGCGCGGGTACGGCCAGCTCGCCGTCGACCCGGAACGCATAGGGCAGGTTGTACTGACTGGAGGCTGGGTCAAGCATCTGCAGGAACACCAGCCGCGACTGCGAGAAGGACAAGGGGCCTTCGTCACCGGCATGCAGCGGAATGGCGCGGACGGTCGCGGCGCCGTGTTCGGCCCGCGCCTCCAAATGGTTCGCTGCAGCGACGCAGAAGTCTTCCAGTCGCGGGCGATCAAGCAGCACCACCAGCGACATGTCGGCGTTGAACCGCGCGTTGAAGCGGGCGATGAAGCGGATCGCCGCGATCGAGTGCCCGCCGATCGAGAAGAAGTCGTCGTCCAGGCTGATCTGTGTCTGCTGGAGCTGTTCTTCCCAGAGCGTGGCGACCGCCTGCTGCAGCGCGGTTTCCGGCGGACGGTGGGCGTGGGCCGGCCCCGGACCGGAGAGCGCAGCGAGGATCGTCGCGTGATCGATCTTGCCCGACGCTGTCAGCGGAACGCGGTCGGTCACCCAGATGCGGTTGGGCACCATGTACGCCGGCAGCCGGCCATACATCGCGTTCTGCAGCGACGCGACAGTCAGCGTATCGTCTGCGGCCACGCAGGCATACAACGCGTCCTCGCCATCTTCACCGCGCTGCATACCAACGGCGGCAAGGCGGCCCCCCGCACAGCCCATCAGGGTCTTCTCGATCTCCCCCAATTCGATGCGGTGGCCATTGAGCTTGATCTGCCGGTCGCTGCGGCCCAGGAATAGCAGGTGGCCGCCGAGATCGCGCCGGCATAGATCGCCGGTGGCATACAGGCGGCTGCCTGTTGCCCCAAATGGATTGGGCACGAAGCGCTCGGCGGTGGCGGCCGCGCGCCCGACGTAGCCGTAGGCCAGACCGCTACCCTCGATGTACAGCTCGCCCGGTGCGCCGTCCGGCACCGGCCGCAATGCGTCATCGAGCAGATGCACCCGGTTGCCGGCCAGCGCCGTGCCGAGCGCTGGGCCGAACGGCAGCGCGTCCTCGGCCGGCGCGGTGCGCTGGGTGTCGGCCAACACGCAGATGCTTGCCTCGGTCGGGCCGTAGGTATTGGTCCAAGCGGCCTGCGGACACAGACGCAGCCACTGCCGTACCGCATCGGCCGAAGCCGCTTCACCGCCGACCACCACCGAACGCACGCTGCGCAGCGCATCAGCGCCAGCCTCGTCCAACTGGAAGGTCAGCGCGTGCCAGTACGCGGTGGGCAGGTCGAGGATGGTCGCCGCGTGCGCCTGCACGTACGCACAGAACTGCTGCGGGTCGAGCAGACGCTGCGCCGGCAGCAGCAGGCGCGCGCCGCTGACCAACGTGGTGAACACCTCTTCCAGGAAGGCATCGAAGACCGGTGCATTGAACTGCAGCACGCGGTCGTCCGGGCTCAGCGTCCACAGTTGCTGCATGCGCAACGCGTGCTGGATCAGACCGCTGACCGGCAACGCCACCGCCTTGGGCTTGCCGGTGGAGCCAGAAGTATGCAACACCGAGGACACCGCCCCGTCGACTACCGGACCCGCCTCGGCGAGGGCGTCGGTGTCCGATGCATCAAGGTCCAGTACCTGCGACGCGGTCAGCGGCGGCACCGCCCCCTGCTGTATCAGGACGCCGCTGCGGGCGCTGTCGAGCATGTTGCGCAGCCGCGCGGCTGGGTAGCCGGTGTCCAGCACCAGGAATGCCGCACCGGCGCGCAGGCAGGCCAGCATCGCCACGATCAGCGTGGCGCGGTCCTCGATCAGCAGCCCCACCACATCGCCCGGCCCCAACCCGCGCAGCCGCAGGCGAACGGCCAGCCGCTCCACCCGGGCCAGCAGCATGGCGTAGTCCACCACGGTCTCGCCCTGCAACGCGATCGCCTGCGGCGGATGCGCCTGCAGCCGCGCGAACAGATCGGCGGTGCGGTGGGGCGTCTCCGGCAGCACCTCCTGCAACGGCACGGGCGCAGACAGCGCCGCCAGCGGCACATCCGGTGCCGCCAGCAACGCCTCAAGCGTGTCGCGGTACTGCGCGCAGATCGCTTCGATGCGCTCGTGCTCGAACACGTCCGATGCATACTCGGCCACGAGCAGCAACGCATCACCCCTCTCGACCACGTTGACCGTGAGGTCGAACTTGGCCGTCTGGTGCGGCATGGCGTCGGCCACTGCGATATGGGGACCAAACCGCATCGGTTCGGTCGCCGTGGCCATAGCATCGTAGGAAAACACGACCTGGAACAGACCACTTCGCTGCGGGCGCGACTGCCCCTGCAGCCGTTCCACCAGGTGCTCGTACGGCACGCTCTGGTGCGACTGCGCTTCGGCCACGATCTGCCGGGCCGCACGCACCAGACCACGGAAGCTGGCGTGGCCGTCCACCTGCAGCCGGATCACCAGCATGTTGACGAAGAAGCCGACCAGGCCCTGGGTTTCGGCGCGGGTCCGATTGGCTGTCGGCGTACCGAACTGTACCGTGGAAGCGTTGCCCAGCCGCGAGAGGACGACCGCAAAAGCGGCCGCTGCCACCGCATAACCTGTCGCCCCCTCCTGCCGCGCCAGCTCGCGCAGCGCAGCCGAACTGCAGCCGCTCAACGCCAGCGCGACCGTACTGCCCGGCGACCCTGCTGCCCTGCCTCGTGGTTGGTCGTAGGCCAGCGTAGCCGTGGTGTCCACGTCCACCAGCTGTTGCTGCCAGTAAGCAAAATGCCGTTCGGCATCGAGCTCCGCACTGCGCTGCTCCCACGCGGCAAAGTCCAGGTAGCGGATCGGGAGAGCCGGCAAGGCCGGCACCTTGCCCTGCGCGAACGCCGCATAGGCGGCCGACAATTCGGACTTGATGATGCCCAGCGACCAACCGTCGCTAGCGATATGGTGCATGGTGAGCAGCACCAGCGTCTGTTCACCCGGGAGAAGCGCCAGCTCGACGCGCAGCATGCGGCCTGCAACCAGCGCGAACGGCGCACTGGCGCGCTCGGCCATCCAAGTGCGCAAGGCGCCCTCGACCGCTGGCACTGGCACGTCGCGAAGGTCGCAGACGTCGATCTCTACCTCGCCGGTCGGATGGATGCGCTGAACCGGCTCCCCATCGACCAGATGAACACCGCTGCGCAGCGCCGGATGGCGGTCCAGAAGCCAGGCCACTGCTTGGCGCAGCGCTGCGTGGTCAAGCGCCTCCTCGACCCGGAAGGCAAACGGCATGTTGTACTGACTGGAGGCCGGATCGAGCAGCTGTAGATAGGCCAGCCGCGACTGCGCGAACGACAGCGGTCCCTGATCACTGGGTTCCAGCGGAATCCGCGCGCGTTCTTCACTGCGGCGGCCGCGTCGGTGGGCGTTGAGCAGCTCAAGGTCGAGATCGGTGATATCCATGCAGCTCAGGCATCTCCAGGAGTTGCGAACGTGCCCCGTGCCAGCCATTCGGCGCAGTGACGGGCCAGCAACGCCACGTGCGGCGCGTCCATCATCGAGTAGTGGTTGCCCGTGCACTGACGCCGTTCGAACCGCTCGCGGGCTAGCGTCCGCCAGCCGCGGTCAGACAGGTCCGGCCCGGCACCGATGTAGTGCAGGCTGTGTACTGTTATCGTCATCCGATGGACCGACAGCGCTTCGGCATTGGCGGCGAGCACTGCATGCAGGAGGGCCAGTGCGTCGGGGTCGCCGTGCAGCGCAGCAGCGTTGCGCTCCATGTCCTGAAGCGCTGCCCTGCGGTCTTCGTCCTCGTCGGGGGCTGCAGTGTGTCCGGTAGGCACAAAGCCACCGTCCGCCATGCACGCAGGGCTGTCGATCACAAGCAGCAGCGACGGCGGCTCGGCCAGTGCTTCCGCGCGGGCCGCCATCAACGTGGCGACCACTCCCCCAAGGGACCAGCCTCCCAGCCGGTACGGCCGACCGCGCTGCATCCTGCGGATGGTATCCAGATAGCGCTGCGCCAGGGCGTCCAGCGCCTGCCGCGGCGATTCGCCGTTCAAGCCAGGGTGGCGAAAGGCATACACCGGATACGCCGGGTCGAGTGCCTGCACTAGCGGCAGATAGCAGCCCACCCCGCCTCCCACCGGGTGCACCAGAAACAGCGGTACGCCCTGGTCTCCGCCGCCCAGGCGCACCACCTCATCGGTCGGACCGGTTCCCGCAGCCGCGATCCGTGCCGGGGAACCGTGCAGCGTGGCGATACTCTCGGCACTGATCCTCATACGCCCTCCCCGCTGACGGATGCGGCGTCGCGACGCATACGTGCCCGGTACGCCTCCAGCAGCAGCCGCGAGCCGGTCATGATGTCCTCGCCGTAAGTCTCGTCGCGGTCCAGCGCCGCGCAGAAGGTCGCCAGCTTCGGGAACAGCAGAAGCGTGGCCATGTCGATGTCGCATTCGTAGATGCGTTCCAGCTCCGCCACTACCCGCATGGCGGCGATGGAATCGCCTCCGACGGCATTGAACTCATCGTTGCGCTGCACGTCGTCCACGCCCAGCACTCGCTTCCAGACCGAGGCAACGACATGCTCGGTTGGCGATTGCGGCGCGCCGCCACGATCGGCGGATGCGGTCGGGCCACCAGGATGACCGCCGTCGACGTTGGAGCCGCCCGCAACCCGCGCGGTGCCACGGTAGCCAACGTAGCCGGGCGGCAGCGGTGGTAGGGCGCCCTGCGGATTGTCGGCGATGGACCCGATGCAGTGCTCGAACAATGCGGCGATCCAACGCCCGTGCTCCCGTTCCTGCGCCGGCACGCTCAGAATGCCATAGATGCACTTGTCACTTGGCTCGGTCCAGAAGTTGACCACGTAGCTCAGGCTGTTGACCGCCACGCCGGTGCGCGCCTTCATCTGCAGGGGAAGCGTCTCGCCGAGCGCGTCGTAATTGTGGAAGTGCAGGTAGTTGAACAGCACTTTCGGCCGCGCGACCTCACCAGTCGCCGCGATCACCGCACTCAGCGGGAAGCGCCGGTACGGGGCCAGTTCCGCCTCGCTGCGTGCACTGGTTGCGACCAGCGACCGCCAATGGCGGTGCCGATCGGTGCGCACGCGCAGCGGCAGGGTATTCAGGAACAGTCCCAGCGCCTGGGTCCCCCCGGCCAGTTCCGGCCGACCATTGAACGGAACCCCGGTGATCACGTCCGGCGAACCGGTTACCAGCGCCATCACATGGCAGTGCACTGCCAGCAGCACCGCCTTCACCGATACCTTGAGCGCCGCAGCGAGCGCCTGCAGCTGGCCGGAGCGCTCGGCGCCTATAGGCAGCTCGATCGCGCCTGCATCGTCCTCCGCCACCGCGCCCGGCAGAACCGGAATGTCGCGGCAGTGCACATCCTGCAGGTAGGCCTGCCAGAAGCCGCGCTGCGCCACACTGGCTTCGGCCGCACGCTCCAGCGCGATGAATTCGCGGTACCGCAGGCGTGGGGCTGCCGCCGGGCGCTCCTGCCCCGCACGGCACTGCGCATACAGGGAGAGGGTATCGACCGTGATCTGGGCTTCACTCCAGCCATCCAGCAACGCGTGGTGGAAGCTATAGGACATCACCGAGCAGGTCTCGGAGAAGCGATGGATCGCACAGCGGATCGGCGCGTGGCGCTCCATGTCGAAACCGCGGGCCAGGTCGTCCCGCGCCCATGCCTCGATGCAGGCCTGCATCTGCGCATCATCGCCCGTGGCGGCGTCAACCAGTTCGATCGGCACCCATCGTTCGCGGCGGACAACCTGCAGCGGCTCGCTGTAGCCGGTGACGTGGAATGTGGACCGGCAGGTATCTGCCTGGGCCAACACGCTCTGCAGGCAGTCGCGCAGCAGGGGCGCGTTCGCGTTGCCTTCCAGCCACACATGGATCACATCGAAGTACAGGCGCTGCGACGCGTCACGCGAGTGGTAGAACATACCGGCCTGAAGCCGGCTCATCGGGTAAGCGGCTTCGGCGTCGGCCGGCAGTCGCGCACGGTCGGCGGCGGAGACCAGGTCGAAAGGCCCGACGTCCTCGTTTCGCGTCACCCCGTGGTGGCAATGGGCAGCCAGCTCCGCCAGGGTCTGGTACGCGAACAGATCCTCCACGGCGAACTGCACGTCCCGCTTGGCCGCACGCGACTGCGCCACCAGGCAGAGCATGGAATCGCCACCGCGTTCGAAGAAGTTGTCGTCGCGATGGACCTCGCATCCCAGTGCCTCCTGCCACACCTCCTGCAGGATCGCCTCGATGCGTTGCAGCGCTGGATCGGTTCCGTCCTGCGCCAGCAGTACCTGGAAAGCGGCCGGCTCGATGCCCATGTCCCCGCCCCGCACCGGGGCGGCGGTTACCAGGAAGCGCGACGGCAGCATCCTGCCGTGCAGGCGCGGCGCAAGATGCTCGCGCAGCGACATGGCGCTGTAGGTATGGCTGCCGTCCAGCACCAGCGAAACGGCGATGACGCTGCGCCCGGGCGCCTCCTCGCGCTGCGCACGCGTGGCCACGATGCCATCCAGCGCGAGCAGCTCATGCTCGATCTCGGCCAGATCGAAGACCACGCCCTGATGGTCCACACGCAGCTGCTCCTGCCCCAGTAGACGCAGGCCACCGTCCGGATCATGGCTCGCCCAGGCACCGGTGCGCAGGAGGCGTGCGCCCGCGCGGCTGGAGGTCGGATCAGGGATGAACCGCTCGGCTGTGCGCCGTGCGTCACCCGCATAGCCCCATGCCAGGTCCGCCCCACCCAGCAGCACCTCGCCCGGCATACCGGCGTCGACCGGACCGGCGTGGCGGTCCAGTACCACGGCAGATGCGATGTCGAACCGGCTGGATACTCCCTCGCGCACATGGCAGACACTGCCATCGACGACGCGTTCGGGCATGCGCAGAAGATACCGGTAGTCGACATTGCCTTCGGCATGCAGGTGGCGTGGCGCGTCCAAGTCTCCCAACCCCAGGCGATGCAGCACCTGGCCTGCGCCTTCGTCGCTGCGCAGGGGAATGCCCTCCACCTGCACCTGCGGCGTGCCCATATCGGCGCTCATGCACTGCGCCAGCTGGACCATGACACGGTCGAAGACCGGCACATCGGGGTCCGACCCCCACCCGGCGATGTTGGCCAGCCGCCCGGTCGCCGACAGACCGGCCAGAACTGCCTCGGCGGGGAACACGATCTGCACCGGCGCGGCGGCTTCGGCCGCCCGGTCGACCCGGACCAGCCGCGACAGCGCCAGGTTCGATACGGGCGCGTTGCCGCCGGCATCGATCAGGCGCTCCACATCAAGCACCGTGGGCACCACGCCCTGCAGCGCGGCATGCCAGGCGCCATCGGTCGCGATGATCTGCACGCCCACCTGTTCGGCATGGGCAGCGCCGCCATCCAGCAGGGCGGCCGGGTCCAGCACCACGCAGCACGCGCCCCGGTGCAGCAGCGCCAGCAACAACAGGGCCTGGGCCTCGCAGGGCTGCCCTGCCAGCCCGACCCGCGAGTGGCAGCCGATGCCGGCTGCCGCCAGAATCCGTACCAGCGACGCCAACCGCTGTTGTCCTTCCGCGCTCGCCGGCTGTCCCACCGGTTCCATTGGCGCAGAGACGGCTGCCTGCAGCTCGGGGGGCGCCTGCAGACCCAGGTCGGCAAGACGCGCCAGCGGGGCAGTGATCGCGGCCTCCAGCAGCCGCACGTACGCATCGGCGAACTGCGCCACGGTTTCGGCGCTGAACGCCTGCGTACGGTATTCGATGTTGATTGCCAGTTGGCGGCGCCTGGACAACACAGTCAGCAGCAGGTCGTACCGCGCCTCATGCAGCTCGCAATGGTAGGGCTCGAAGACCAGCCCGCCGGACTGGAAACCCAGCCCGGTACCGCTGCTCTCGGTCTGATACGCGAACATCGCCTGGGTAAAGGGCTGCTGGCTGCCGCGCGCTCCGTCGAGTACGCGAGTAACAGCATGGAACGGGACTGCCTGGTGCTCGCGGGCCAGCCGGAACTGCGCGTCCATGCGGCGCATCAGACCGTCGAAACTCTGCCCGGGCTCGCGCTGGTGGCGCAGCAGCACCGTATTGACGAAGTAACCGATCACTTTTTCCAGATCGAGCTGGTCGCGTGCCGAGGTCGGCGTACCCACGCACAGGTCGTCCTGCAGGCAGAAGCGCGACAGTACTTCCACATAGGCGGAGACCATCACGACGAACACGGTGGTGCGGTGCGCGGCGGCGAAGGCGTGCACCTTGGCCGACAGGGCCTCGGGCAACTCGCACTGGTGGTTGCCACCGGCATGCGCGGCGGCGCTCTGCCGACGCGGCGTCCCCGTCCAATGCAGGCGCGAACATGCACCCTGCAGAAGCCTCTGCCAATGGTCCAGCCCTTTCTCTCGGCTTGCCCGGCCGGCCGCACTGGCCTGCCACAGTGCGAAATCCAGGTGCCGCGGCGCCAACGATGGCTGCGCTGGCGTGGCGCCGCGCAACAAGTGCGCATAGCCCGTCTGCAACGCATCCTGCAACAGCCCGATCGACCAGCCATCGAACACCATGTGATGGGTGAGCACAATCAAATAGCTCGATGCGACATCCACTTGTAGCAGGTGCAGCCGGTACGGCAGCTCGGTGCGGATATCCAACGGTGAATTGACCAGTGCATCGATACGCGCGTCCAGTGCGCCGGCCGCTACCCGCTCCACCTGAAGACGCACGCCATCCAGCGGCTGCGGCACCTGCCAGGCAATGTCGTCCTCGACGATGACCCGGCAGCGCAGCGCTTCATGCCGCTCAGCGATGGACACCAATGCCTGCTCCAGCATGGCGACGTCCACCGTGCCTCCGGATACCTTCAGCACCAGCGGTACGTTGGCATGGCGGGCGCCGCCCCCGTTGAGGGCCAGCCACAGGCTGTGCTGATAGTCCGACAGCGGCGCGCGATCCGCATCGGCTACCCGCGCAATGGGCGAAGCCGACGCCAACAGGCCTTCTTTGGCCAGCAGCCGCGCAACGGCATCCTGGTCTTCGCTGGTAATGCGGATCATTCCTTCGCCTCCACCAGGTTCTGCCCCGCTCCGTCGCGCGAGGGAGTGTCTGCCGGCGGCGCTGCATGCCGCTCGTTGGACAGCCGCACGAGCAGCTCGGCCGCACGCGTCGCGCGGCGTCCACTCGCCGGATCATCGCGCAGCGCCGCCGCGAACTCGGCGATGGTGGGGTTGGCGTAGATCAGGCCCACCGGCGCGGATACCGCCAAGGTTCTTTCCACCCGCGCGGCAATCTGCATCGCTTGGATCGAATCGCCGCTGACCTGGAAGAAGTCGGTGTGGCGGCCGATCGCGGCGATGCCCAGCACGTCCGACCACAACGAGGCCAGCACCGCCTCCAAGTCGCCGTCGGGGGCCTCGTGGTCGCGTGCGGGCCGACCACCGCCCATCACTAGCAACGCGGTTTCATCGAGGTGCCCCGTGGCATCGAGAGGCAGGCGATCCAGGGCCTGGTAGTGGTCCGGCAACTGCTGCGGCGGCAGGCTCTGCGCAGCGTGGCGACGCAGCTCCTGCCAATCGGGTTTTCTCCCCGCCGCTGCCGGCACGACGAAAGCGACCAGGTGCTCGTGGTCCGGGCCGGTCACCCTGCGCACCACCACATCGCCCACCTGTGCGTGCGCGGCGAGCCGGTGTTCGATCTCGGCCGGCACGATGGCGAAGTTCCGGTGCCTAATGCACTGGGCGCGCGACCCCATCCATTCCAGAGAGCCGTCGGGGAGCACACGCGCCAGCACATCGCTGCGATACCCACTGCGGTCATCGCCGGTGACGATGCGCCCGTCGTAGAAGCACAGCTCGCCGATCACACCGGGCGGGACCGCTTGGCCATGTGAATCAACGATCTGCAGTTCCGTTTCCATCGCCACGCGTCCGGCGTCCCCGGCATCCGGCAGGGCAAGCAGGGTCTGTAGGGTCACGATAGGTATCGCCGTGGTCGTCCCGGCATCCAGCGTGATACGCACCACGGCTCCCGCCGCTCCCGCCGCCTGCAGTACCGCTTGTGCACCGGTCGCGAGAATACCCAGCAGGGCCAGGAGGCGCTGGTCAGGATCATGGATGTCCAGAGCGACCCGGGTGCCCGCGCCAACCCCACGTTGGCACAGTGCAGCCGCCACCGTGGCGATCCGCCCCCCCAGATCGCGGTGGCACATGCGTTCGCTGCCGACCCGCAGCGCAGGTACCGCCCCGATCAGATCCGCAGCAGCGGCCAGCGCGGTGGAAAGGCGCAGCGGCTGTACCGCCACCCCGTCTAGGTCGCCCCAGGACGTCGGCCGTGCGGCCTCGCCGTCCGCATCAAGGGTGTCCAGCACCTGGGTGTAGATTCGCGCCACGCTTTGCGCCGCGCGTGCGGTGTAGCGCTCGGCGAGGAACGACAGCGCCCCCCCGACCGATTGCCCTTGCGGGTCGACCTGGAAGTTCACGCACAGTGGCAGACTGGTTTCGGCGATGCCACCTCGCTGATTCAGGTCCAGCCGGGGTTGCCCAGCCTCGATCCGCTCATAGACATGGAACTTGGTGAAGTTGAACAGCACATCGAACGGCAGCCGCGCGCTTGCCGACTGGGTCAGCGATGCAACCGGGAAGCGGCGATGGCGTTCCACCGCCTGCTCATGCGCGAACGTCGTCCGGATCGCGTCGGCCCAGCGCTCGCCGGCCACGTGCTGGGTGAACGGCAGTGCATTGAGGAACACGCCCAGCACAGCATCGCCATCAGGGTGATCGAGGCGGCCGTGCGCGATTAGTCCGGAGGTCACCGTGTCCTGCCCGGTGGCGATCCCCATCGCGGTGGCATGCACCGCCAGCAGCACGGTGCGTAGCGGCACCTGCAGCCGCGCAGCCAACCCGAACAAGCGCATGGCGGTATGCGTGGGAATCGCGATTTGCGCGTGCAGGATGGTTTTTCCCGCAAACAGTCCGTTGTGATCCCCGGCCCGTGCCAGGTGCAGGTGAGGCGCGATCACGGCCGGTGCACTGCGCGCCAGTTCAGCCTGCCAGAACACGCGTGCGTCCTCGTCGGCTAGGGCCTGAAGTTCGGCGTCGATGTAATCGCGGTAGACGCTCCTCAACGGCGCAGCCGCGGTGGTGCGCGGCTCGCCGTGATAGCGGCCCAACAGCTCCGTGACCAGGCTGGCCTCGCTCCAGCCATCCAGCAACGCATGATGAAAACTCAATCCCAGCGCGAATGCATGCTCGCCCAGCACGCAGACGTGGTAACGGATCCACTGTTGATTCTCGCGGAAGCCCCGCACATGCTCCTGATCGACCCATGCGTCGATTAAGGCCACCTGCGCGCCGGGCGCAAGATCGCGGGCATCCTCGATCTCCAGCTCCGGTTCGACGTCGTGATGGACGCACTGCAGCGGCAGTTCGTAGTCGGCAACGCTGAAGCGCGTGCGCAGGGCCGGATGACGCGCGACCACCGCACGCAGGGCCGCCACGAAACGTGGGCGGTCGAAAGGCTCCCCAATCGTGTACCGGATCACATCGTGATAAGTGGGGGACTGCACGGCGTAGGCATTGTGAAACAGCATGCCCGCCTGCATGTGGCTGAGCGGATACGCATCCTCAACCCCGTCGGGCAACCGTGCACGCACACCGGCATCCACCAGTGCGAACGGCGCGGTGAGCCGGGCGGCCGCGTGGATTGAGCTATCACGCTGTGTCGTCACCTCGGCCAGCCTAGCCACCGTCTGCCGTTCGAACAGTGCCTCCAGCGCGAACTGGAGACCCTGCTGCTGTGCCTGCGCCTTGATCTGGATGCTCAGGATCGAGTCGCCGCCCAGTTCGAAGAAGTTGTCGTGCCGGCCGACCTGATCGACGTCCAGCACCTGTGCCCAGATCTGCGCCAGCGCCTGTTCGACCTCACCCTGTGGCGCTTCGTGCTGGGTATCCGAAGCCGCAGCGCCGGGTACCGGCAGCGCCGCCTTGTCGATCTTGCCGTTGGCCGTCAGCGGCAGCTGGTCCAGCCCCACGTACAGCGCCGGCACCATGTACTCGGGCAACCAGTCGCTGAGATAGCGTTGCAGCTCTCCTGCAGCCGGCACGGTATTGCCCGGTCGTGCAACGACATACGCCACCAGCCGCTTGCCGTCGCCGGCGCTGTGCACCTGCACGCTCACCGCGCCCAGCTGCGGATGGCTGGCCAGCGCCCGCTCCACCTCGCCCAGCTCGATGCGGTAGCCACGTACCTTCACCTGCGCATCGTCGCGGCCCAGGTACTCCAGCGTGCCGTCGGTGCGGTAGCGCACCCGGTCGCCCGTGGCGTACAGCCGGGCGCCCGCCTTGCCGCCGAAGGCATCCGGTACGAAACGCTGCGCGGTGAGCGCTGCATGGCCCACATAGCCGATGCCCACGCCGCTGCCGCCCACGAACAACTCGCCTACCGTGCCCGGCGGCACCAGTTGGCCGTGGTGATCCAGCACGTACGCAGTGCGCCCGGCCACGCCACGCCCGATCGGGACACTGCCCTGCCCGCTCCAGCCGTTCAAGGCCAGGCAGCAGCTGAAGGTGGTCGCCTCGGTTGGGCCGTAGCCGTTCACCAGCGTCGCGCAGCCCGGCAGCGCCAGATAGCGCTGCACATGCGCCGGCGACAGCGCATCGCCGCCGGCCAGCAGATAGCGCAACCCCTTCAGGCCCTGCGGGTGCTCGTCGACCATCAGCTGGAACAGGGCCGCCGTCAGCCACAGCACAGTCACGCCGTTGGCCTCGATCAGCCCGCCCAGCTCGCTCAGCGAGACCCGCCCTTCCGGCGCCATCACCAGCCGACCACCATTGAGTAGCGCGCCCCAGATCTCGAACGTGGAGGCATCGAACGACACCGGTGCCAGCTGCAGCAGCACGTCGTCCTGCCCCAGCGTCACGTAGTCCTGGCCGCTGACCAGATCGACGATGCCGCCATCACTGACCAACACGCCCTTCGGCCGACCGGTCGAACCGGAGGTGAACATCACATAGGCCGCGCTGCGGCCGCTGCGCCCGGCCCACTCGTAACGCTCGCCCACGGCAATGGCCGTTTCCAAACTGGACCACGGCAGTACCGGCGCCTGCGCCCACTCCGGGTCGTGATCGCTCACTAGCCAGGCCACTTGGGCATCAACCTGCATCGCGCGCAGGCGCTCGCCCGGGTAGCTGGCATCCAGCGGCACGTAGCTGGCACCCGCCCGCACGATGCCCAGCAGGGTCGCCACCAGCCAACGCGAACGGGCCAGGCTCACACCCACGCGCATGCCCGGCCGCACACCGCTGCGGTGCAGCGCCGCGGCAATCGCCGAGCTCGCCGCTTCCAGCTGCGCATAGCTCAGCGCCCCCTCTGCGTCCTGCACGGCCACCGCGTCCGGCACCGCCTGCGCGGTCCGTGCAAAGCGGCCGCCCAGACTGTCGTCGCCGTCGCCCGGCGTGCCGGCCCAGGCCAGCAGCTGCTGGCGGTCCGCGGCCGGTACGAAGTCCGTACCATCGCTGCAGGCCGATGGATCGGCCAGCAGGCGGGCCAAAGCATCGGCATGGATGGCTGCGATGCGTTCGATCTGCGCAGGCGAGAACACCGCGCGATCGGCCTCCAGCACCAGCCGCACGGTGTCCGTGCCGGGCAACTGCATGGCCTGCAGGATCAGCGGGTAGCTGGAATGCTCGAAACCGCCACCACGATCCAAGATTGCAGAGGTATCGCTGCCGTACTCGTCGCCATAGACATGGAAATGGGTGAAGTTGAACAGAGTATCAAACAGCGTGCGGCCATCATGCAGGCGCATGATCTCCGACAGCGGCAGACGCCGGTGCGGCCACAGCGCCTGCTCCTGGTCAAACGCCGACCGGATCAGCTGCGTCCAGTCCCGGCCGGCGGTCGACAGCCGCAGCGGCACGCTGTTGAGGAACAGGCCCAGGACGGCGTCGCCACCGTCCTCTTCGGGACGGCCATTGGTGACCAGACCGCTGACCACCTCGTGCTCGCCGATGAGAACGGCCACGGCCTTGAGGTGGACAGCCAGCAGCACGCTCTTCAGGGGCACTTCCAGCTCACGCGCCACGGCCTTCAACCGCGCCGACGCAGTGGCGTCCACCGGCACATCGACACGGGTAACCGCTTCGGCGCCCGAACGCGACGCCGGTAGCCGCGTCCGCGTCCGCGTCCGCTCGAACAGCACCGGCCGTGCATCGGTCAACGCCTGTGACCAGAACACCCGGGCCGGTGAGCAGTCGGCGCGCGCCTGCTGTTCCAGCGCGATGAAATCGGCGTAACTGCACGCCTGCGTTACCGCCTGGCCAACGCCACCGTCCAGTGCCTGCCGGTAAAGATCGATGAAGTCGCGGGTCAGCCGCGCCGCGCTCCAACCATCCAGGACAGCATGGTGGCAGCTGTAGATGAGGTTGAAGACCGCATCATCCAGCTGCTGCACACAGACCCGGAACAGAGGCTCCTCCATCCAGTCGCCAAAGCCGCGCGCCTGCTCCTCCTCCACCCACGCCTGCAGGGCACCTGCGACCTGCCCGGCATCACGGTGGCGGGAATTGCGGACGTCCAGCGGTACCCAGCCCTGCCGGCGGACCACCTGCAACGGCTGCTGCGGGCGCGACAGGTCGAAGCCGGTCCGCAGGATCTCATGCTGCTGGCCAAGTATCTCCCACACTGCCGCCAGGTGCTGGGCATCGAACGGCAACCGCAGCGTATGCACCTCGATGTTGTGGTACACCGCATCGTCGGCGCAGAGGCTGCTGTGATAGAGCATACCCATCTGAGTTCCACTGACCGGGTAGGCATCCTGGTAGCGGTCGCGCAGGCTGTCGGCCAGCGCAGGGTCGACCAGGGCAAACGGCGCACGTCGCGGTGCGCTGCCGTCCGCCGCCTCCCGGCGGGCAAGCTGGGCGAGCAGGCGCACCGTCTGCGTACGCAGCAGGTCGGCCAGGCTGAACACGATGCCCACGTCCTGCGCCTTGGACTTGATCTGGATGCTGCGGATCGAATCGCCGCCAAGCGCGTAGTAGTTGTCATTGATACCGACTTCATCCACGTCGAGGACGTCCGCCCACACCGCCAACAAGCTCCGCTCCATCTCGTTCTGCGCAGCCGCCGTGCCGAAACGGCGAGGCAGCGCCGTGGTCTCCACCGCCAGCAGCGCACGGCGGTCGCGCTTGCCGTTGACGTCGAGCGGCAGCGCCGCCACGGCGGCGTAGCGCGCCGGCACCATATATGCCGGCAACAGGCTTGCGAGATGCTCGCGCAGCGCCTCAAGCTCGGGCAGCGCATTGCCTGCAGGGCGCACGAACGCCATCAACTGGGTACCACCGTCTTCCTGGCATGGCACCACCATTGCTTCAGCGAGTAATGGATGCCGCGCCAGAGCGACCTCGATCTCACCGATCTCGATGCGGTAACCGCGCACCTTGACCTGGTTGTCGCCCCGACCCAGGTTGCGCAGCTCACCGCGTGCGTCGATGTAGCCCAGGTCGCCGCTGCGATAGAGACGCTCGCCTGGTGTGGCGGAGAATGGATCGGGTACGAAGCGCTCGGCCGTCAGCGCCGGGCGCCGCAGGTAGCCGCGCGCAACCCCGCCGCCGGCGACATGGATTTCGCCCACGGTGCCTGCAGGGACGGGATGGAGCATCTCATCAAGCACGTACGTCCTCAAGTGCGCCAGCGCCACGCCGATCGGCGTACCGCGCGCACCGCCTGCAGCGGTATCCGCCCGCGTCAGGGGGCGATAGGTGACGTGCACCGTGGTTTCGGTGATGCCGTACATGTTGACCAGCAACGGCTGCTCGTCGCCAAAGCGCGCGAACCAGCGGTCGAGGTCGTGCAGATCCACCGCTTCACCGCCAAATACGACCACGCTCAAGGCAGGCAACGGCGACGCCGCGGCGGACACGATGCAGCGGTGCAGCTCGGCAAACGCCGACGGCGTCTGGTTGAGCACTGTGACAGCCTCGGTGCGCAGCAGATGCAGGAAGTCCTGCGGCGAACGTGCCACTGCATTGGACACCATCACCAGGGTGCCGCCAAACGCAAGTGCTCCCCATATCTCCCAGACTGAGAAGTCGAACGCATAGGAGTGGAATTGGCTCCAGACGTCGTCCGGACCAAACTCGAACCATGCGTTGGCGGCGGCCAGCAGCGTTGTCACATTCGCGTGCGAGACCGGAGTTCCCTTGGGCGTGCCGGTGGAACCGGAGGTGTACAGCACATATGCCAGACCGTGATCGCCCATGCGTCCGCTGCCGGCTTCGGTGCCGCCGGTGGCCGCCTCCGTGCACAGCGCCCCAACGTCCAGTACCGTGGCGGGTGCCGACGCCTGCGTATCCGCGCTGTCGGCATCGACGATCACGAAGCGCACCTGGCTGTCGTCCTGCATGCGTTGCAGGCGGTCGCCGGGATAGATCGGATCGAGCGCCACATAGCCGGCACCTGCTTTCATCACACCGACCATCGTGGCGATTAACGCCGCCGACCGCTGCATGCACAGGCCCACCGCCTCATCCGCCTGGACCCCGCGCGCGCGCAGCGCGGCAGCGATCGCGTTGGCCTGCGCGTCCAGCTGCGCGTAGCTGATCCGTTCGCTGCCGTCGACAATCGCGATGGCATCGGGACGCAACCGTACCTGCTCTTCAAACAGTCGTTCGAGTCTCACTGGGATAGTTCCGTGCTGTTGTCCATGACCGACGGTTGCGGCGTGGTGCCGCGGCGACGTTTCCTGAAGCACTCCGGCAGCGTCGCCGGATCCAGCGGTACGCCTGCGGTTCCCTCCACCGCCCCCCCCACCCCGCGTGTTGCGCATCCGGATCCGTGGCGATGGCCGCCAGTGCCTGTGCGTACAGCGCTGCAAGCGTGTCCTGGCGTGTTGAAGGAACCTTTGCACCATCGAAGATCAGGACGCATCGCAGGCGGTTCTCACCAGGACGCATCATAAATTCGGCCACGCAGGAGAAATGGGTGGCGGCGAAGCCGCGCCGGTCACGGATCGTGGCCTCCTCACCGCTGTACATCTGCTCACCCACGTGGAACCGGGTGAAGTTGAAGGCCGTATCGAACGGCATGCCCCCGCACTCCTTGACGATCTCGCCTAGCGGGAACCGGCGGTGCGGCAGCGTCTCGCGCTCGCGCTGGAACACGTCACGGATCAGATCGCGCCAGCACCCGCCCCCCAGGCGCGCGCGCATCGGCACGGTGTTGATGAACAGCCCCAGCGTGCGCTCACCTCCCTCCTGCTCGGGACGCCCATTGACCGTGACGCCGGAGATCACATCGCTGCGTCCCAGAACCGCACCCAGCACCTTGAGGTGCGCGGCCAACAGCACCGACTTCAGCGGCACCCCCAGCGCCACGGCCAGGGCGTTGAGCCGCGTTTCCAAATCGTCGTCCACCGCGATCTCACGTTCGATACGCGAAGTGGCCACGTGGCTGCGCGGGCCGCCATCCGCCGGCTGCAGGGATGCGTCGGTGTACCCGGCCAGCAGCGCCTGCCAGTAGCGCCGGCTGTCGTCGCTGGCAAGGGCTGCGGTTTCCAGCGCGATGAACTCGCGGTACGCCAAGAGCGGGCCGTCGGAACGTGCCGCCTGCCCAGCCAGCGCGTGCCGGTAGCCGGTGAGCAGCTGCTTGACCAGCAGCGTTTCGCTCCACCCGTCCAGAATCGCATGGTGGAAGGTCACGCACAGGTGGAAGCGCGACACGCTCGGCAGCGGTATGACATGGATGCGGCAGAGTGGGGCCGTGCCCCAGTCGAACGCGGTCAGCGTTTCGCGGGTGATCAACGCATCCAGCTCGCTGCCGGCTGTCCTGGCCCCTGTGGCGGCAGGCAGCACCGTCAGCGGAATGCGCGCGCCCTTCCACACCAGCTGCAGCGGATCGGCGCCATGCGACATCGAGAACGACGTGCGCAGGACCGGATGCTGCACGGCCAGTTCGTCGACCACCTGCTGCATGGCAGCCGCATTCCAGGCAAGGGCCACCTCATAGCAAACGACATCCTGGTAGACGATGGCGTCCCCGCTGGCGTCGCTGTGGTACAGCAGCGCCATCTGCATGCGCGAGGCGGGATAGGCATCTTCCACGTCGGCAGGCAGCCGCTCGCGCACGCGCGTGTCGATCAATGCGAACGGTGCGATGCGCGACGACGGAGCCTGCACCTCGCCCGTAGCGTGCGCGACCACCTCGGCCAGCCTAGCCACCGTCTGCCGTTCGAACAGTGCCTCCAGCGCGAACTGGAGACCCTGCTGCTGTGCCTGCGCCTTGATCTGGATGCTCAGGATCGAGTCGCCGCCCAGTTCGAAGAAGTTGTCGTGCCGGCCGACCTGATCGACGTCCAGCACCTGTGCCCAGATCTGCGCCAGCGCCTGTTCGACCTCACCCTGTGGCGCTTCGTGCTGGGTATCCGAAGCCGCAGCGCCGGGTACCGGCAGCGCCGCCTTGTCGATCTTGCCGTTGGCCGTCAGCGGCAGCTGGTCCAGCCCCACGTACAGCGCCGGCACCATGTACTCGGGCAACCAGTCGCTGAGATAGCGTTGCAGCTCTCCTGCAGCCGGCACGGTATTGCCCGGTCGTGCAACGACATACGCCACCAGCCGCTTGCCGTCGCCGGCGCTGTGCACCTGCACGCTCACCGCGCCCAGCTGCGGATGGCTGGCCAGCGCCCGCTCCACCTCGCCCAGCTCGATGCGGTAGCCACGTACCTTCACCTGCGCATCGTCGCGGCCCAGGTACTCCAGCGTGCCGTCGGTGCGGTAGCGCACCCGGTCGCCCGTGGCGTACAGCCGGGCGCCCGCCTTGCCGCCGAAGGCATCCGGTACGAAACGCTGCGCGGTGAGCGCTGCATGGCCCACATAGCCGATGCCCACGCCGCTGCCGCCCACGAACAACTCGCCTACCGTGCCCGGCGGCACCAGTTGGCCGTAGTGATCTAGCACGTACGCAGTGCGCCCGGCCACGCCACGCCCGATCGGGACACTGCCCTGCCCGTTCCAGCCGTTCAAGGCCAGGCAGCAGCTGAAGGTGGTCGCCTCGGTTGGGCCGTAGCCGTTCACCAGCGTCGCGCAGCCCGGCAGCGCCAGATAGCGCTGCACATGCGCCGGCGACAGCGCATCGCCGCCGGCCAGCAGATAGCGCAACCCCTTCAGGCCCTGCGGGTGCTCGTCGACCATCAGCTGGAACAGGGCCGCCGTCAGCCACAGCACAGTCACGCCGTTGGCCTCGATCAGCCCGCCCAGCTCGCTCAGCGAGACCCGCCCTTCCGGCGCCATCACCAGCCGACCACCATTGAGTAGCGCGCCCCAGATCTCGAACGTGGAGGCATCGAACGACACCGGTGCCAGCTGCAGCAGCACGTCGTCCTGACCCAGCGTCACGTAGTCCTGGCCGCTGACCAGATCGACGATGCCGCCATCACTGACCAACACGCCCTTCGGCCGACCGGTCGAGCCGGAGGTGAACATCACATAGGCCGCGCTGCGGCCGCTGCGCCCGGCCCACTCGTAACGCTCGCCCACGGCAATGGCCGTTTCCAAACTGGACCACGGCAGTACCGGCGCCTGCGCCCACTCCGGGTCGTGATCGCTCACCAGCCAGGCCACTTGGGCATCAACCTGCATCGCGCGCAGGCGCTCGCCCGGGTAGCTGGCATCCAGCGGCACGTAGCTGGCACCCGCCCGCACGATGCCCAGCAGGGTCGCCACCAGCCAACGCGAACGGGCCAGGCTCACACCCACGCGCATGCCCGGCCGCACACCGCTGCGGTGCAGCGCCGCGGCAATCGCCGAGCTCGCCGCTTCCAGCTGCGCATAGCTCAACGCCCCCTCTGCGTCCTGCACGGCCACCGCGTCCGGCACCGCCTGCGCGGTCCGTGCAAAGCGGCCGCCCAGACTGTCGTCGCCGTCGCCCGGCGTGCCGGCCCAGGCCAGCAGCTGCTGGCGGTCCTGCGCGGAGACACCGTCCAGCGCATCGCAGGACGCCAGCGGATCGGTCAGCAGGTTGCACAGCGCCTGCTGGTAGATCCGCGCGTACAGAGCCGCGATCTCCGGCGGCGTCCGCGCGCCATTGGTCTCCAGCGTGAACTGGGGCGTATGGCTGTCGGCACGCCAACCGCATTGCGCGATCAGATCGAAGTGGGCATGTTCGAAGCCACCACCGCCGATCAGGGTCACGTCCTCAGTGCTGTCGATCGCGCTTTCCAGCACATGAAAATGGGTGTAGTTGAGCGCGGTATTGAACAACTGGCCGCCCTCCACCCAGCGCTTCATCAGCGGCATCGGGTAACGACGATGCGCCCACAGCCCCTGCTCGTGGGCCGCGATCCGGCCCACACGATCGCGCCAGCTTTCGCTGCCAGCGTGCAGGCGGAACGGCACCGTGTTGAGGAACAGCCCGGCCAGGCGCTCGGCGTCCGCGTACTCCGGCCGGCCATTGGTGACCAGGCCGGTGGTCACATCGCGCAGCCCGGTGATGACCGACAAGGCCTTGAGATGGATCGCCAGTAGCATGCTCTTGAACGGTACCTGCCAGCGCTTGGCAAGATCCTGCAGCTGCCTGCTTTGTGCCTGGTCGATCCGCACCGGGGTACGCTGGGTGGCACCGGATGCGCTTCCCGGTCCCGCAGGCAGCAACGAGGGACTGAAGTCGCGTAGCTGCGCCTCCCACCAGCCACGATGCGCATCGCTCTCGACCGCCTGCATCTCCAGCGCGACGTAGTCGCGGTACGCCCCGGTGACGTCCCACTCGATCGAACGTGCCTTGCCCAGCGCGGCATAGTCCTCGACGAACTGGGTGGTGAGTGTCGCCAGGCTCCAGCCGTCCAGGATTGCGTGGTGGAAGCTCAGGCCGACGTCGAACGTACGTGGTCCAAGCGTGAAGACATCCACACGGACCACCGGCGCATGCCGCACATAGATACCCGTGTGCTTCTCCCGCTCCATCCAGCGTTGCAGCTCGGCATCCTGCTGCCACGCTTCCAGGTGCGCCAGATCGTGAAACACCAGCGGGATCTCGGCCTGCGCATGCACCACCTGCAACGGCGGTGCGAAGCTGAGATCGAACGCGGTGCGCAGCACGGCGTGGCGGCGTGCCAGCTGGCGAAGCACCGCAGCGATGCGGGGCGGGTCCACGTCGGCGCGAATGCGGAAGTGGAAAATATCGTGATAGGCCGAGTTCGCCCGATCCAGATCGCTGTGGAACAGCATGCCCGCCTGCATGTGGCTGAGCGGATAGGCATCCTCGGCGGTTGCCGGCAGCCGCGCACGTACCTCCGCATCGATCAGTCCGAACGCAACGGTGCGCTGCGGGTCGGCCTGTGACGCCGTATCGCCGCGGGTCACCACCTCGGCCAGCCTAGCCACCGTCTGCCGTTCGAACAGTGCCTCCAGCGCGAACTGGAGACCCTGCTGCTGTGCCTGCGCCTTGATCTGGATGCTCAGGATCGAGTCGCCGCCCAGTTCGAAGAAGTTGTCGTGCCGGCCGACCTGATCGACGTCCAGCACCTGTGCCCAGATCTGCGCCAGCGCCTGTTCGACCTCACCCTGTGGCGCTTCGTGCTGGGTATCCGAAGCCGCAGCGCCGGGTACCGGCAGCGCCGCCTTGTCGATCTTGCCGTTGGCCGTCAGCGGCAGCTGGTCCAGCCCCACGTACAGCGCCGGCACCATGTACTCGGGCAACCAGTCGCTGAGATAGCGTTGCAGCTCTCCTGCAGCCGGCACGGTATTGCCCGGTCGTGCAACGACATACGCCACCAGCCGCTTGCCGTCGCCGGCGCTGTGCACCTGCACGCTCACCGCGCCCAGCTGCGGATGGCTGGCCAGCGCCCGCTCCACCTCGCCCAGCTCGATGCGGTAGCCACGTACCTTCACCTGCGCATCGTCGCGGCCCAGGTACTCCAGCGTGCCGTCGGTGCGGTAGCGCACCCGGTCGCCCGTGGCGTACAGCCGGGCGCCCGCCTTGCCGCCGAAGGCATCCGGTACGAAACGCTGCGCGGTGAGCGCTGCATGGCCCACATAGCCGATGCCCACGCCGCTGCCGCCCACGAACAACTCGCCTACCGTGCCCGGCGGCACCAGTTGGCCGTGGTGATCCAGCACGTACGCAGTGCGCCCGGCCACGCCACGCCCGATCGGGACACTGCCCTGCCCGCTCCAGCCGTTCAAGGCCAGGCAGCAGCTGAAGGTGGTCGCCTCGGTTGGGCCGTAGCCGTTCACCAGCGTCGCGCAGCCCGGCAGCGCCAGATAGCGCTGCACATGCGCCGGCGACAGCGCATCGCCGCCGGCCAGCAGATAGCGCAACCCCTTCAGGCCCTGCGGGTGCTCGTCGACCATCAGCTGGAACAGGGCCGCCGTCAGCCACAGCACAGTCACGCCGTTGGCCTCGATCAGCCCGCCCAGCTCGCTCAGCGAGACCCGCCCTTCCGGCGCCATCACCAGCCGACCACCATTGAGTAGCGCGCCCCAGATCTCGAACGTGGAGGCATCGAACGACACCGGTGCCAGCTGCAGCAGCACGTCGTCCTGCCCCAGCGTCACGTAGTCCTGGCCGCTGACCAGATCGACGATGCCGCCATCACTGACCAACACGCCCTTCGGCCGACCGGTCGAACCGGAGGTGAACATCACATAGGCCGCGCTGCGGCCGCTGCGCCCGGCCCACTCGTAACGCTCGCCCACGGCAATGGCCGTTTCCAAACTGGACCACGGCAGTACCGGCGCCTGCGCCCACTCCGGGTCGTGATCGCTCACTAGCCAGGCCACTTGGGCATCAACCTGCATCGCGCGCAGGCGCTCGCCCGGGTAGCTGGCATCCAGCGGCACGTAGCTGGCACCCGCCCGCACGATGCCCAGCAGGGTCGCCACCAGCCAACGCGAACGGGCCAGGCTCACACCCACGCGCATGCCCGGCCGCACACCGCTGCGGTGCAGCGCCGCGGCAATCGCCGAGCTCGCCGCTTCCAGCTGCGCATAGCTCAGCGCCCCCTCTGCGTCCTGCACGGCCACCGCGTCCGGCACCGCCTGCGCGGTCCGTGCAAAGCGGCCGCCCAGACTGTCGTCGCCGTCGCCCGGCGTGCCGGCCCAGGCCAGCAGCTGCTGGCGGTCCGCGGCCGGTACGAAGTCCGTACCATCGCTGCAGGCCGATGGATCGGCCAGCAGGCGGGCCAAAGCATCGGCATGGATGGCCACCATGCGCTCGATCTGCGTCGGCGAAAACACGGCGCGATCGGCTTCCACATACAGATACACGGCAGAACCGTCGGCCTCCTGGCCTGCCTGCACCACCAACGGATAATTGGAATGTTCGAAGCCACCGCGCTCGAGGATGACGCCCCCCTCATCACCGACCAGCCCACCGTAGTTGTGGAAATGGGTGTAGTTGAACAGCGTCTCGAACAGGGTGCGTCCGCCCTGGAGGCGCATGATTTCCGACAGCGGCAGCCGACGATGCGGCCACATTGCCTGCTCCTGCGCGAAGGTCGCTCCGATCAGGGCCTCCCAGCTCAATCCGCGCGTGCGCAGCGTCAACGGCACGCTGTTGAGAAACAACCCCAGCACGGTATCGCCGCCCGCCTGTTCCGGCCGGCCGTTGGTGACCACGCCGCTCATCACCTCGTCCTGCCCGCAGATCGCCCCCAGCGCCTTGAGGTGCAGCGCCAGCAGCACGTGTTTCACTGAGACCCGAAGTCGCTTAGCCAGTGCACGGATCGCCGCCGACCGTGGCCCGTCCAGGGGCAATGCACGGCGCTCCACGCCGAGATGGCCGGTGCCGGCAGTGCGCGGCGGGTCAGCGGCTGTCGCGCCTTCCAGCACGCTGCGCCAGTAGCCCGCCGCCGCTGGCTGTTGCAGGGCATCCTGCTCCAGCTTGATGTAGTCCCGATACCGAGATGCGGGGACGTTGCAGGGCGCGGCAACGCCGTGCAGCCGCGCGGTGTAGGCGCCGATGAAAGCGGAGAGCAGCAGCCCGAGACTCCAGCCATCGAGCAGCGCATGGTGGAAACTGAAGACCAGCTCCCAGCGCTGTTCTCCCAGTACGTGCGCATGCACGCGCATCGGTGTGACCGCTTCCAGATCGAAGCCGTGCCGCTTCTCCGTGTCCAGCCACTCTTCGCGATACGCGTCCTGGGCGGCCTCGGAGAAGCGGGTCAAGTCGCGGTGCGTGATCGACATCCGCCCGCCGGACATCACGAGCTGCAATGGGCGTGATGCGTTCTTCAGGCGAAAGCGTGTGCGCAGGATGGGATGGGCCGTCACCAGATCATCGAAGGCCGCAGTGAGCGCGGCGAGGTCGAATCCCAGGCGAAGCTGGAACGTCACGATGTCGTGGTAGACCGCGCTTTCGGCATGCATCTCGTTGTGGAAGAGCATTCCGGCCTGTGCATGGCCCAGCGGATAGGCATCTTCGATCCGGAGGCGATCGGCAACGCTCTGCGTTTCGGTCATCACACGCTCTCCTGGTCAAGTGCAGCCAGTTCCTGCACCGACAACATGTCGAAGGCTTCCACCTTGGGCGCGGCAACCACCGTACCGCACTGGGTGACCACCTCGGCCAGCCTAGCCACCGTCTGCCGTTCGAACAGTGCCTCCAGCGCGAACTGGAGACCCTGCTGCTGTGCCTGCGCCTTGATCTGGATGCTCAGGATCGAGTCGCCGCCCAGTTCGAAGAAGTTGTCGTGCCGGCCGACCTGATCGACGTCCAGCACCTGTGCCCAGATCTGCGCCAGCGCCTGTTCGACCTCACCCTGTGGCGCTTCGTGCTGGGTATCCGAAGCCGCAGCGCCGGGTACCGGCAGCGCCGCCTTGTCGATCTTGCCGTTGGCCGTCAGCGGCAGCTGGTCCAGCCCCACGTACAGCGCCGGCACCATGTACTCGGGCAACCAGTCGCTGAGATAGCGTTGCAGCTCTCCTGCAGCCGGCACGGTATTGCCCGGTCGTGCAACGACATACGCCACCAGCCGCTTGCCGTCGCCGGCGCTGTGCACCTGCACGCTCACCGCGCCCAGCTGCGGATGGCTGGCCAGCGCCCGCTCCACCTCGCCCAGCTCGATGCGGTAGCCACGTACCTTCACCTGCGCATCGTCGCGGCCCAGGTACTCCAGCGTGCCGTCGGTGCGGTAGCGCACCCGGTCGCCCGTGGCGTACAGCCGGGCGCCCGCCTTGCCGCCGAAGGCATCCGGTACGAAACGCTGCGCGGTGAGCGCTGCATGGCCCACATAGCCGATGCCCACGCCGCTGCCGCCCACGAACAACTCGCCTACCGTGCCCGGCGGCACCAGTTGGCCGTAGTGATCTAGCACGTACGCAGTGCGCCCGGCCACGCCACGCCCGATCGGGACACTGCCCTGCCCGTTCCAGCCGTTCAAGGCCAGGCAGCAGCTGAAGGTGGTCGCCTCGGTTGGGCCGTAGCCGTTCACCAGCGTCGCGCAGCCCGGCAGCGCCAGATAGCGCTGCACATGCGCCGGCGACAGCGCATCGCCGCCGGCCAGCAGATAGCGCAACCCCTTCAGGCCCTGCGGGTGCTCGTCGACCATCAGCTGGAACAGGGCCGCCGTCAGCCACAGCACAGTCACGCCGTTGGCCTCGATCAGCCCGCCCAGCTCGCTCAGCGAGACCCGCCCTTCCGGCGCCATCACCAGCCGACCACCATTGAGTAGCGCGCCCCAGATCTCGAACGTGGAGGCATCGAACGACACCGGTGCCAGCTGCAGCAGCACGTCGTCCTGCCCCAGCGTCACGTAGTCCTGGCCGCTGACCAGATCGACGATGCCGCCATCACTGACCAACACGCCCTTCGGCCGACCGGTCGAACCGGAGGTGAACATCACATAGGCCGCGCTGCGGCCGCTGCGCCCGGCCCACTCGTAACGCTCGCCCACGGCAATGGCCGTTTCCAAACTGGACCACGGCAGTACCGGCGCCTGCGCCCACTCCGGGTCGTGATCGCTCACCAGCCAGGCCACTTGGGCATCAACCTGCATCGCGCGCAGGCGCTCGCCCGGGTAGCTGGCATCCAGCGGCACGTAGCTGGCACCCGCCCGCACGATGCCCAGCAGGGTCGCCACCAGCCAACGCGAACGGGCCAGGCTCACACCCACGCGCATGCCCGGCCGCACACCGCTGCGGTGCAGCGCCGCGGCAATCGCCGAGCTCGCCGCTTCCAGCTGCGCATAGCTCAGCGCCCCCTCTGCGTCCTGCACGGCCACCGCGTCCGGCACCGCCTGCGCGGTCCGTGCAAAGCGGCCGCCCAGACTGTCGTCGCCGTCGCCCGGCGTGCCGGCCCAGGCCAGCACGCCCGCCCGCTGGTCAGGCGCAAGGAAATCGCGCGCATGCGAGGCCTCCACATCGCTGGCTAGGCATTGCGCGACGGCCGCGTAGAGGCGGGCGATCTGCTGTGCCTGGGGGGCATCGATCGCTGCCGAATCCAGATCCAGCATCATGTGCAGTTCATTGCGCCACGGCTGGTACCCGGCCTGGAAGGTCAGCGGATAGTTGGAGTACTCGAAACCATCCGTGCCTTCCAGCCGCATTCCGGATTCGCCCAACTTGTCGTACACGTGGAAGTGGGTGAAATTAAACACCACGTCGAAAAGTGACTTGCCGCCTGCGATACGCTTCATCTCCGTCATCGGGAAGCGCCGGTGGCTCCAGTACTGCTCGTTCATGTCGCGCACGTGCCCTATCAGGGTGCGCCACGTCCCCGGCATCACCTTCAGCGACGCCGGAAGCGTATTTAGGAACATGCCCAGGATGCGCTCGCCTCCAGCCGACTCCGGCCGGCCATTGACGACCACGCCACTGCACACCTGCGCACTTCCGGTGATCACACTCATGGCTTTAAGGTGGATGGTCAGCATCACATCGCGCAGCCGTACGCCCAGCTCGACCGCCACCGCCGCCAACGCCTGTTTATGCTGTGACGCGAGCGGCACCTCCAGACGCAGCGGCTCGCCCACCGCTGCGTCCGACCGCGCCGGCAATGGCACACGTCCCTCGTCCTGCAGCCTGTCCAGCCAGAACGCCCGGTTCTGCTGCGACTGCAGAGCGGCCTGTTCCAGCGCCACGAAGTCGGCATAGCGCAATGTCGGGGCCTCTGCGCCGGGGTGGTTGCTGCCACGGCGGTGATCGCGCAGCAGCTCGGTCATCAGCGACGCCGCGCTCCAGCCGTCGAGAATCGCGTGGGGGCAGCTCAGGTTGAGCTGATGCCGCGCGGGTCCCAACCGGAACAGGTCCACACGCAGCAACGAGGGAGCTTTGAGATCGAACGAACGGGTCTTCTCCTGCGCATTGGCCTGCTGCAGCAGCACGCGCTGCTCATCGGCACCCAAACCAGACAGATCATGGAAGCCGAAATGGCTGTTGGCCTCCCGGTGCACCACCTGCAGGGGGGTGTCGAACCGGGACAGATCAAAGCCGGTACGCAGGATGTCGTGACGGGCGGTCAGCCGGAGCAGGGCCTGTTCGAGCGCCTGCGGGTCGATCTCGCCACCAATCGTGTAGTTCATGATGTCGTGGTAGACCGCATCATCCCCGCTGAAGTCCTGGTGGAACAGCATGCCCGCCTGCATCCGGCTGAGCGGGTACGCATCGCCCGCGGTGTCGCGCAGCGCGTCGGCGATGTCGGCGCGGACCAGGCTAAACGGCACGACCGCCGCCGGCCCCTTTGCCGCAAGCGGCTTCACCAGCGGAGCGAGATTGCGGATGCTCTGCTGTTTGAACAGATCCTCCAGTTCGAAGTCGTAGCCGTACGCATGGGTCAGTGCACGCAGCTGGATACTGAGGATGGAGTCGCCACCCAGGGTGAAGAACGAGTCGCCCGGGTCGATCGCCTCAAGCTCAAGCACCTCCCTCCAGATCCCGGCCAAGGTCTGCTCCAGACCATTCAGCGGGGCGCCGGCCGCCGCTGACGGGGTTGCCTCCGCACCGAGCGCCAGTGCCCGCAGCGCGGAGCGGTCAAGCTTCTCGTGCCGCGTCTGTGGCATCCGCTCCAATGCGATGAAACGTTGCGGAATGCAATAGTCCGGCAAGCGCCCCGCGAGCGCGTCCGCGACACGCTCGGGCGCACCGAAGCCCGCCGCCGTCTGGACCAGACCCACCAGCTCGCGTCGCCCGTCGGCCCGCTCCACCAGCTCCACGACGGCCTGCTCCACCCCGGACACTGCGTTCAACGCCAGCTCCACCTCGTCCAGTTCTATCCGGTAGCCGCGCAGCTTCACCTGGCGGTCGTCGCGGCCGATGAAGTCGAGGTCCCCGCTGGGCAACATGCAGACCACGTCGCCAGTGTCATACATTCGGGCGCCCGCGACCTCGGCATACGGATCGGGCAGGAAGCGGCTGGCGGTACGTGCCGCATCGCCGGTGTACCCGTGTGCCAGCGCGGGTCCGGTCAGGTACAGGTGGCCGCGCATCCCGGCCGGAACCGGGCGCAATCCCGCATCAAGCAGCCGAATCCCGACCCCGGACAATGGACGTCCGATCGGCACCCGGGCGGCATCGCTGCCGTCGCATGCATACCACGTGGACCAGACGGTGGCCTCGGTTGGCCCGTACGCATTGAGCAGGCGATGACGCTGGGCCCAACGTCGTGCCGATGCCGTCGGCAACGCCTCGCCGGCTGCCACCACTGTCACCGGGTGCGGCAGGGCCTCTGGGTCCATTACCGCCAGGTAGGAAGGCGGCAGCGTGAGCAGATCGATCGCGCGCTCGCCAATCAATGCGTGCAGGTAGTCGGGGTCGCGCTTGCGATGTTCCTCTACGATATGCAGGGTGCCGCCGGTAAGCAGCGCCATCACCATCTCGTACACGGACGCGTCGAAGGTCAGCGAGGCGAACTGCGATACGCCATGCCCCGGCCCGGCGCCCAACACCCGGCGCTGCTGCGCCACCAGATTGCACACGCCGCGCCACGGCACGACCACCGCCTTGGGCGTGCCGGTCGAGCCGGAGGTGAAGATGATGTAGGCCGCATCGTCGTCGCGAAGGCCGGGGCCCGGCGGAGGCGCGGTGATTTCATCGCCACTCAGTTCGCCCGCGATCAGGACACGTCCACCACGTACCTCGGCAGGCAGGCAGGCCACGGTCACCGGCGACACCAGCAGGTGTGCGATGTCGCAGGCGCGAAGCATCGCCTCCAGCCGCTCCGCGGGATGGTCGGCCGCCAGCGGCACATACGTGGCGCCCACGCTCCAGATGGCCAACATCGCCACCGGCAGAGGAATCGAACGCTCAAGGCAGACCCCGACCCGGGTCCCGTGGAGCACGCCGTGCGAGCGCAGACGGTCTGCCAGGGCGTGGACGCCGCGACGCAGGCGCGCGTAGGACCAGTGGCCACTGCCATCGTGAACCGCGGTCGCAGCACCCGCTTCGGCGCACACCGCGTCGAACAGTGCACGGAAGGCCTGCGCACCGGCCGCCGCCTGCTCCTGGCGAACGCACCACTGTGCCGCTGGAACCAGCACCGCCTCATCGGGCCGCTGCTGCGGCGCCAGCGCGAGCGCGGCGAAGACCGCCGCGTAAAGCGCTGCCAGGGCCTCCGCACGGGCCTCGTCCAACCGTGCCGGATCGAACTCCAGCCGCAGGGTCAGCTCGCCGCTGTCCGGATCCTCCGCAGTCTGCAGCACCAACGGGAAGGTGGAGTGCTCCTTGACCTGGGCATTGGCAGCGCTCAGCAGCGCATCGTCGCGCAGTCCCTTGTAGGCATGGAACTTGGTGAAATTGAACGCGGTCTGGACCATATCCGGCCCGCCCAGAGCACGGCTGATGCGCGCATGCGGGTACAGCCGGTGGGGAAACAGCCGGCGCTCCTCCGCCTGTACAGCGCTGACCAGCTCACGCCAGCACAGACCGATTGCCGGCAGGCGCAGCGGCACGTTGTTGAGGAACAAGCCCAGCGTTCTCTCGCCATCCTGCCGATCCGGTCGCCCATGCACCAGGATGCCGGAGAATGGCTGCTGCTTGCCGAAGTACAGCGACAGGGTCTGCAGGTGTCCGGCCAGCAGCACACTCTTCATCGGTGCCTGGCAGTCTTCGACCCGCTGCTTCAATCCCGCCTGGATCTGCGGAGACAGCGGAATGTGAAGGCTGCGCACATCCGCGGCCACGGGCTCGGCCAATGGCTGGACGCGCTCGATCTGCAGCACGTCCGAATCGCGCAGATAGTCGGCCCAGAAACGCTCGGCGTCGGCGTCGGCCGTAGAGCGCCGCTCGGCGGCGATGAACTCCGCATACCGGCTGCGCGGAGGCTGCGAGGCGATCGGCTGTCCATCCAGCAGCGCCCGGTAGTCCACCAGCAGTTCCGCCAGGAACTGGGCCAGGCTCCAGCCATCCAGGATGGCGTGATGGAAACTGAGGGTAAGCCGCCACTGACGTCCGCTTTGGAGGTGAACGAATGCGCGCATCAACGGCGCCTGCTGCCAGTCGAATGGCGTGCGTCGCTCCTGTTCCAGCCAAGTCTGGTAGTCCTGCTCCCAGGCCTGCGGCGGCAACCCGGTCCCGTCCTGCTCCAGCAGTGCGATCTGTGCGTGGCCCCAGACGAACTGCAGCGGTTCCGGCTTGCGCAGCATGTCGAACGAGGTACGCAGAATCGGATGCCGCTCCACCACACCCGCCAGCGCCTTGTGCAGCAGCTCCGTGCGGTGCTCGCCATCCAGGTCGAGATGGTAGATGTCGTGGTAGACGGTGGTGGCGCCGCCGCCGAGGTCGGAGTGGAACAGCATGCCGGCCTGCATCGCGCTCAGCGGATAGGCATCCACGACGCCGTCGGGCAGCGCCTCGCGCTGCGCCGGAGCCAGCAGCTCGAACGGGGCGAGCGCCTCCTGCGCATCGGCAAGCTCGGCCACGTGGACCTGCGTGGCCAGCTCGGCGAGGGTGTCGTAGTCGAATAAATCCGCCAACTCCAGTACCAAGCCGCGCTGATCGGCCAATCCCTTGATCTGGATGCTCAGGATCGAGTCGCCGCCCAGTTCGAAGAAGTTGTCGTGCCGGCCGACCTGATCGACGTCCAGCACCTGTGCCCAGATCTGCGCCAGCGCCTGTTCGACCTCACCCTGTGGCGCTTCGTGCTGGGTATCCGAAGCCGCAGCGCCGGGTACCGGCAGCGCCGCCTTGTCGATCTTGCCGTTGGCCGTCAGCGGCAGCTGGTCCAGCCCCACGTACAGCGCCGGCACCATGTACTCGGGCAACCAGTCGCTGAGATAGCGTTGCAGCTCTCCTGCAGCCGGCACGGTATTGCCCGGTCGTGCAACGACATACGCCACCAGCCGCTTGCCGTCGCCGGCGCTGTGCACCTGCACGCTCACCGCGCCCAGCTGCGGATGGCTGGCCAGCGCCCGCTCCACCTCGCCCAGCTCGATGCGGTAGCCACGTACCTTCACCTGCGCATCGTCGCGGCCCAGGTACTCCAGCGTGCCGTCGGTGCGGTAGCGCACCCGGTCGCCCGTGGCGTACAGCCGGGCGCCCGCCTTGCCGCCGAAGGCATCCGGTACGAAACGCTGCGCGGTGAGCGCTGCATGGCCCACATAGCCGATGCCCACGCCGCTGCCGCCCACGAACAACTCGCCTACCGTGCCCGGCGGCACCAGTTGGCCGTGGTGATCCAGCACGTACGCAGTGCGCCCGGCCACGCCACGCCCGATCGGGACACTGCCCTGCCCGCTCCAGCCGTTCAAGGCCAGGCAGCAGCTGAAGGTGGTCGCCTCGGTTGGGCCGTAGCCGTTCACCAGCGTCGCGCAGCCCGGCAGCGCCAGATAGCGCTGCACATGCGCCGGCGACAGCGCATCGCCGCCGGCCAGCAGATAGCGCAACCCCTTCAGGCCCTGCGGGTGCTCGTCGACCATCAGCTGGAACAGGGCCGCCGTCAGCCACAGCACAGTCACGCCGTTGGCCTCGATCAGCCCGCCCAGCTCGCTCAGCGAGACCCGCCCTTCCGGCGCCATCACCAGCCGACCACCATTGAGTAGCGCGCCCCAGATCTCGAACGTGGAGGCATCGAACGACACCGGTGCCAGCTGCAGCAGCACGTCGTCCTGACCCAGCGTCACGTAGTCCTGGCCGCTGACCAGATCGACGATGCCGCCATCACTGACCAACACGCCCTTCGGCCGACCGGTCGAGCCGGAGGTGAACATCACATAGGCCGCGCTGCGGCCGCTGCGCCCGGCCCACTCGTAACGCTCGCCCACGGCAATGGCCGTTTCCAAACTGGACCACGGCAGTACCGGCGCCTGCGCCCACTCCGGGT
The DNA here is from genome assembly GCF_979258225.1 of Xanthomonas sp. AC360. Lineage (NCBI taxonomy): Bacteria > Pseudomonadati > Pseudomonadota > Gammaproteobacteria > Lysobacterales > Lysobacteraceae > Xanthomonas > Xanthomonas sp. AC360. Next base: position 3,347,883 of record NZ_OZ409846.1, on the reverse strand, counting down.
CGTGATCGCTCACCAGCCAGGCCACTTGGGCATCAACCTGCATCGCGCGCAGGCGCTCGCCCGGGTAGCTGGCATCCAGCGGCACGTAGCTGGCACCCGCCCGCACGATGCCCAGCAGGGTCGCCACCAGCCAACGCGAACGGGCCAGGCTCACACCCACGCGCATGCCCGGCCGCACACCGCTGCGGTGCAGCGCCGCGGCAATCGCCGAGCTCGCCGCTTCCAGCTGCGCATAGCTCAACGCCCCCTCTGCGTCCTGCACGGCCACCGCGTCAGCCCATTGAGTGGCTGAACGAATGAAGGCGGTGGAAAGGGATGTAGCGTTCGAGCTCGCGTGCTGGTTCGACATCGAAAGACCTCGGCTGCGACGAGAGGAGAGTTTCAGAGCGCCGGCGTGGACTCACGCGCGGCGGCAATGGCTTCACGCACGCTCTTAGGCGTGATGTCCTTCCAGACCTGCTCGATGTGGTCCAGACACTCCTGCTTCGTACCGGCCTTGCCCTCCTTGTACCAACCCAGCGGCACCTCGCGGAACGATGGCCAGATCGAGTACTGCTCTTCATCGTTGATCACTACGAAATATTCAACTTCAGCGTTCATGTTGCCTCCACGGATGGACTAGGGATGAAAATCACGCATTAGATGAAGCTGCTTCTGCTTCCTGACTCAACCCCGCGTACGCCGCCGCGCCCTTGAACAGGTACTGTTCGATGGCACGACAAACCTGTGTGGCGTGGCTGTTAATGAAGAAGTGGTCGCCATCAATGGCATTCATGCTGAATCCCGCCGTGGTGTGCTGCGACCATTCGCCGACCGCCTGCAGTGAAACGGAGGGATCGTGCGTTCCACCGAAGGCGATGATCGGCATCGGCAAGGGACGCGGCGGACGCGCCCGGTAGTCCTCGCACAGATTGAAGTCCGCACGTAGCGTCGGCATCAGCAGCTCGTACAAGGCGGGATTGGCTAGTACGGTTTCGGTAGAGGCATTGATACGTGCAAGGATCTCGATGAAACGCGCATCGCTCACCCCGCGCACCGTTTCCCAACCTGCAGGATTTGGAATATGCGGCGCCTGCCGGCCAGAGACGCCCAACAGGATCGGCAGCGCGGTGCCTTCCGAACGCAGTCGCTGGGCCAGCTCATGAGCAATCAATGCGCCCATGCTGTGCCCGAACAATGCATACGGCTGGTGCACGTGCGGCCGGAGCACCGCAACGAGCGCATCCAGCATACGGTCGAGAGTATCGATCGGTGCATCGAGGATGCGCATCTCACGTCCCGGTAGGCGCAACGGCACGGCACTCAACCGATGGGAAAGCAGCCTGGACCACTGCCGATAGATGGACACGCCGCCACCGGCATACGGCAGACAGAACAGACGCACGGTACCCACCGCCACAGGCTCGAGCGCATGCATCCACCTGCTGTCATCCATTACAGACTGCTCCATGCATTCCCCTTTCATGCGGATCTTGCACCGGGTAGGCACACGCTCCCTTAACCCATCAACGTGAGCTCAGGGACACCACGGCAACTTAGAACACCCAATCGAAAGCGCAAGCCAAAACCACTACCGCTCGCGCTGAAATCTTTGCAAACAGCACAGAGCCGGAGCCCCAGCGCGACGGTCGCAAACAACGGCGATCACCGATCGTGACGAAACGGAAACGTGCGGATTCAGGCTGCAGAATGCAACCAGACGCAGGGTACTTGAACAGCTGTTGCTGGTATCGATCGCAGAAATCATTAGCCTTCCAAGACTGTGAATTCACTGCACCGGATCATCGCCTGGACCGCTGTATCCTCTGCGGCCATGATCCCCGGAATGGAAACAAATCAAACTGCCGATACTGCTACTGCTTCAGTTGCGCATCGATAGAACACGACGCTTGATAATCGAGATTAGCACAGAAGATTCGTCTCACAATCGCATCCACCAGTCTTATCTCTTAACAATGCCGCAATAATGCATGCGCCATGACATACATTCAAAATACCGCCGCCCGTACGAGCGGCAGCGGTTGCGGTTGCGGCGATATCAACGCACGATGAAGAACGCCCAGACGCCGTACACAAGCAGATACGGCGCAAGCACGATCACGGCTGACTTGAGCAGCGATGCCCCCACCCACAGCCTGTATCCCACGATCATCAAGGCAATCGACCATATAGTGGCAATCGAAATATTAGAGAGCATCACCTTCCACGGCGACTCCGCCGGCAGGCGCAACAACAGGCCATCTACAGACAGCAGATTCAACTCTTCCGTAGCCAGGCGATCGCCGCTGGCGGCCACGTATGCAATCATCGCCAGCAGCACCAGCACCGTCGGCAGCGAGGTCCAGGACACGAAGGAGAACCACTGACGGAAGCCCTTGCTGTCGCCCTGCAGCGCGCCCACGGCATTGAAGTACAACGCCTGCAACACGTAAGCGCCCGGCACCAGCACCAGCACGGTCCCGATCGCCATGGTTAGCTGGAAGCCGCGTCCCAACATGCTACGTGCGCTCTCGGCCTCTTCCTCGGTCAGATCCTTGCCCAGCAGGTTCACCTGATGATCGGCCAACCAAGCAATATCCACACGCAGGTAATAGAACACCCACGCCGCCAGGCTGAGGCCCAGCACCGCAAGGAATGGCACGGCCCAGGAATAGCCGGGAGGCAACGTGCGAAAAGCCTCCGCGGGTGCCGTGAATATCCGCTCGGCAAGCTTGAGGTTGCTGCTGTTTTCCGTCACGTACGCCTCCAGTTGTTGTTGATGAACTCGCCCGACTACTCGTAACGCAACGCCTCGATTGGATCCAGACGCGCGGCCTTAGTGGCCGGAAGAATGCCGAACAGCACGCCCACCGCCACGGAGAACCCCACAGAAATGCAGACCACCCACGCCGGCATGTACACCGACGGCATGCCGGGAATGATCGCTGCGATCAGGCTGCCGACGCCGTAGCCGATGGCCACACCGATGACGCCGCCGACCAAGCAGATCACGATGGCTTCGATCAGAAACTGCAACAAAATATCCGCTCGCCGTGCGCCCAGCGCCTTGAGGATGCCGATCTCCCGGGTACGCTCGGTTACCGAGACGAGCATGATGTTCATGATGCCGATGCCCCCCACCAGCAGCGAGATGCCAACAATACCCGCCGCTACCGCCGTCACCGAATCCAGGATCGTATTGAACGAGGCGCTCAGCTGCTCGGAGGTCTGCACGCGGAAGTCGTCTGCCTGCGCTCCCTGCAGCTTGTGCTGTTCACGCAGCACACGTCTGATCCGATCAATGACCGCGTCGGAACGTTCGGGATCTTCCAGCTGCAGCTGCACCTGGATGTCGTACTCGCGCGAACCACCGAGCAAACGCTGCATGGTCGAGAACGGCAGGAGGATGTAGTCGTCCTGGGAGAAGCCGAACAGCTCGCCCCGCTTCTCCATCACTCCGACGACCTTGCACCATTCTTCTCCGACCCGGATGAACTCGCCGAGCGCAGGCTTGGGCAGCTCCAAGTTCTCGATCACCTCGGTGCCAACGATGCAGACCAGACGACGCCGGGCGTCGTCATCATGACTGAAGAAGCGCCCCTGCTGCGGATAGATCCGATTGACTTCGATGTAGCTGGCACCAACGCCGAACACGCGAGTCATCGCATTACGCGAACGATAGCCGACCCGGCTGGTAGTGTCGCCTGCATCGAACAGTACCGGCGTGATGTGCGAGACACCATCGACCTTGTGCCGGATCGCCTGCAGATCGGCTTCGGTCAACTTCGCGTTGCGTCCCAGCATCTGTTCGCGGAGCGGCGTGAAGGAGCGGATGGTGATGGAGTTCGAGCCCAGACTTTCGAACTGCATACTGATCGTGTGCGATAGTCCCTGCACAATCGACACGATCAAGATCACGGCCGCCACGCCAATGGCGATACCAAGCGCGGTCAGGAAAGACCGGAATGCGTGCGCCCGCAGCGACGTCAACGCGGAGCGGGCGCAATCCATCAGCAAGCTTGCGGCCTCTGCTGTTGATCGAGCTTGACCAAGCCATCGTGCAGGGTGATCACGCGGTGGCAGCGCTGCGCGATGTCCGGTTCGTGCGTCACCACCACTACGGTCTGGCCATCCGCCTGCAGCTGATCGAACAGCGTCATGATCTCTTCGGTGGTGGTGGAGTCCAGATTTCCGGTGGGCTCGTCGGCCAGCAGGATGCTGGGATTGCCGACCAGGGCGCGTGCAACCGCCACGCGCTGCCGCTGGCCGCCGGACAATTCATTTGGAAGATGCGACATGCGCTGGGCCAGGCCAACCTTGCGCAGCGCTTCGATGGCCCACTCGCGTCGCTCGGCATACGGCATCCGGCGATACACCAGTGGCTGCATCACATTGTGCAGGGCGTCCACTCGCGGCAGCAGATTGAAACTCTGGAAAATGAAGCCGATCTCCGTGTTGCGTATACCGGCCAGCTCGTTGTCGCCCATTTCGGCGACGGCCTGACCGTTGAGCAGATAGTGGCCGTGCGTCGGCTTGTCCAGGCAGCCGATGATGTTCATCAGCGTGGATTTTCCGGAGCCGGAGGCGCCGATGATCGCGACATAGTCGTTTCGCTGGATGTCCAGATTGATGCCGCGCAGAGCCGGCAACACCTGCCCACCCATCACATAATCGCGGCGCACGCCACGCAGCGTGATTACCGCGGCGGCATCTACGAGCTTCACCGCGGCGACAGGCGCCGCGCTTCCCGCAGGCTCAACGACGGACACGAGCACCGTCCTTATTGTCGGCATCGCCGATCGCATCGCCATCCTTGAGCAGGCGTAGAGTCCGAAAGGGCCCAACCACCACGCGCTCGGAGAATTTCAGACCCGACTTTGCCACAACATGGCTGTCCGAAGACAAGCCAAGAGTCAGGTCGCGACGCACAGCGGTGCCGGCTTCGTCCACAAACACATACGCCTTCTCCTTGCCGGCGCGAGCCGCGTCTTCGTACAGCACGGCCTGAAGCGGAACTGCCAGCTCCTTGCCACTGGACTGGGTGTAGACCTCCGCTCGACAGCTCGTGCCTGGCTTGATCCGGTTCGCTTCGGCGGCGTCTAGACGGATATCGACCGCGAAAGAGAGATTCTGCTGACCCTCTGCCTTCACCGCCGATGCAGCAATGCGCTCAACCACGCCATTTACTACCTGGTCGGGATAGGCCGCTGCGTAAATGGCGGCACGCTGGCCGATGGCGATACGGGCAATGTCGGTTTCGTCGACCTTGAGCTCGGCAATTACCGAGGACGTATCCGAGACTTCCGCCAGCACGGTGCCGGGAATATTAGTGGTGCCTGGAATCACCGATTCGCCCGCTTTCACGTCCAGCCGCGTCACCACGCCATCGAGCGGGGAGCGGATCTGCGTGCGCCTGAGCGTATCGCGCGCCTGCGCCAGCGAAGCGCTCGACTGCACAAGCGATTCGCGACGCGACTGCACGTTCAGCCGCGCCACTTTCATCTTGTTCTCTTCGGCCTCGAACGTGCTGCGGTCAACCAGGCGATCCTGCTGCAGCGCGCGCAGCCGCGCGACTTGGCGTTCCAGGTTCTGCAACTGCGTCTGCTCCTGCAAAATCGCCACTTGCTGCAGGCGTGCATCAGCTTGCTGCTGCTCCAGCATCGCTTGGTACTGTTCGGCTTCCAGCGCAATTAGCAACTGGCCGTTGCGTACGGTATCGCCCTCGCGCACCTCAACGCTCAGCACTTTACCGCTGAGTTCGGAGCTGAGCCGTACCTGTTCACGAAAGCCCACCTTGCCTGAGGCGAGCACCGAGCTTCGTACAACTTCTTCGGAGACCGGCAACGTATCGACCGGAATGCCCTGTCTTGCCCGCATCATGCCGGCAAGCACCGGGAGGCCAATTGTCAACCCAACCAGGGCGACCAACATAACGGTAGTTTTCTTCACACCTTGCCCTCCATGACATACACGCATCCCAAGGGAGGTCCATAGCCGACGTCGCGATGCTGATCGCAGGATCATGCCAAGACCGATCGCACCAAGACTTAAGTGCAGTCTTCGACGCACGGCATAAAGACATCCGAGCGAGGACTTACGGCTTCTTGTTGAGCCGCTTCTCGATCATCTTTCGTTCCCAGTCAGGACCGAAAAAGCTGAATCCGCGATAGGCGAACACCCCATGCACGGCAACGCCAACTCCCCACCCCAGCAGCACCCAAAGAACTCCTGGACGGTCCGGAACTACGTATAGTCCCAATGCGATAACGAAGATCAGGTACATGAAAACGTGCGACCAGAATTCTTTTAGTCGCTTTACATAGCGAACTGCATCGATTTCTTCTTCCAGAGACATACATTTCTCCTGGTGTGTATTCGCAATCAGTCGCAGCAGGCCTTAGATAGGCCTATATTCACGCCGCGCTGAACTTAACATGGATATTTTTCCAAGTACATCCCGGTTACGTGACCAACTAGAACTCTCGACTGCGCATAACCAAAGGCGAATCAAGATATACCCAAAACGCTATCAAGCGCTTCGCCCTCTTGGTAGCACTCATCCGTACGCTTTGCGTTCGTCTTGACGTCTAAGTAAAAGGTGCCACTATCAAAGTACTTGACCGGCAAGCCGTCCGCACCCGAGACATGACCAAGCCGTCCTCAGGAGGGAGGAATACTCACACCCACTTTGCTGGGATATCTATGCTCGTGCATTAGCATATGTCCCCGGATATCCACCTCATATTCGGAGACACCCAACGGCCCTCTACGACGCCGCCAAGCAAAACAACTTAAATTTCAATCAATTAAAGCAGCTAAATTTCCAGGGGGCGATACGAATCGTCCACGGTAAAGCTCTCGCCGCAGCCGCACTCGGCGGTGGCATTTGGGTTGCTGAAGGTGAAGGTCTCGCTGAGACCGTGCTTGCCGAAGTCGATGCAGGTGCCATCGACCAGCGGCAGACTAGTGGGGTCGACGAAGATGCGCACGCCGTCCTGCTCGAACACCGCATCGTCGGCGCGCTGGTCGCGCGCCAGGTCGGTGATGTGGCCCCAGCCGGAGCAACCGGTCTTGGTCACGCCGAAGCGCAGGCCCAGCGTCCCCGGGGTCTGCTGCACGAAACGCTGCACGCGCTCCAGCGCGGCGGGGGTGAGGCTGATGGCCATGGGAGGTGCTCCGAAAACGATGGTGGCTAGTATAGCGAGGCAGCAACGACTGCGGCGGCGTCCTCAGCTGCGGCACCTCCCTCAAATGGGAGCACAGCAGGCCTGCGACAAGCACCTCAACCCGCAAGCGGTTCAGATGGCTCGCGCCAGCGCGGTCGCAGCCAGTAAACTCGCAGACCATTCAAGGTCGCTACGGCGAGGAACAGTCATGACGGTGGTCAGCGTTGAACATGCGCTTGCGGGCAAGCTCCCCGACGGCGGCGAAGTCACGGTACGGGGGTGGGTGCGCACGCTGCGCGGATCTGCCGGACTGGCCTTCATCAACGTGACCGATGGCTCGTGCTTCGCTCCGATCCAGGTGGTGGCCAACGACACGCTGCCCAATTTCGACGAGATCAAGCGTCTGACCAGCGGCTGCTCGCTGATCGCCAAGGGTGTGCTGGTGAAGTCGCAGGGCAAGGGCCAGTCGTTCGAGATCCAGGCCAGCGCTGTCGAAATCGTGGGCTGGGTCGAAGACCCGCTCACCTACCCGATCCAGCCCAAGCCGATGACGCCGGAATTCCTGCGTGAAGTGGCGCATCTGCGCCCGCGCACCAATCTGTTCGGCGCGGTGACACGCATCCGCAACTGCCTGGCGCAGGCGGTGCACCGTTTCTTCCACCAGAACGGCTTCAACTGGATCAGCACGCCGATCATCACCACCTCCGACGCCGAAGGCGCCGGGCAGATGTTCCGCGTCTCCACGCTGGACATGGTCAACCTGCCGCGCGATGCCACGGGCAACGTGGATTTCAGCCGCGACTTCTTCGGCAAGGAAACCTTCCTCACCGTGTCCGGCCAGCTCAACGTGGAGGCGTATTGCCTTGCCCTGAGCAAGGTCTACACCTTCGGGCCGACGTTCCGCGCAGAAAACAGCCACACCACGCGCCACCTGGCCGAGTTCTGGATGATCGAGCCGGAAATCGCCTTTGCCGACCTGGCCGAAGATGCGCGGCTGGCCGAGCAGTTCCTGAAGTACCTGTTCCGCGCGGTGCTGGACGAGCGCGGCGACGATCTGGCCTTCCTGGCCGAGCGCGTGGACAAGAACGCGATCAGCAAGTTGGAAGCCTTCATCAATGCACCGTTCGAGCAGATCGATTACACCGAGGCGGTGAAGCTGTTGCAGAACTCCGGCAAGAAGTTCGACTTCCCGGTCGAATGGGGCCTGGACCTGCAGACCGAACACGAACGCTGGCTCACCGAAGAACACATCGGCCGCCCGGTGGTGGTGACCAATTATCCCGAGCACATCAAGGCGTTCTACATGCGCCTGAACGACGACGGCAAGACCGTGGCGGCAATGGATGTGCTGGCGCCGGGCATCGGCGAAATCATTGGCGGCAGCCAGCGCGAAGAACGCCTGGATGTGCTGGATGCGCGCATGGCGCAGTTCGGTCTGGATAAGGAGCACTACAGCTGGTACCGCGATTTCCGTCGCTACGGTTCGGTGCCGCATGCCGGTTTTGGCCTCGGGTTCGAGCGCCTGGTGGTGTACGTGTGCGGGCTGAGCAACATCCGCGACGCCATCCCCTACCCGCGCGCGCCGGGCAGCGCGGAGTTCTGAGTGAGCACGGAGGCGGCCACCGTCACGATGTATCGCCCGTTGGGGCCGGAGGAATACGCCCTGGTGCGTGACTCCGGCTTCCGACGCTGGCCACCGCGATTGCCGGAGCAGCCGATCTTCTATCCGGTCACCAATCAGCGCTATGCCGAAGAAATTGCATCACGCTGGAACGTCAAGGACAGCGGCGTCGGCTATGTGGCGCAGTTCGATGTGCTCGCCGCGGTCGTCGACCAGTACGCCATTCAAAAAGTCGGCGGCGCCCATCACACCGAGTGGTGGATTCCGGCCGAAGACCTGGACACATTCAACGAGGCGATCGTCGGCCTCATCACGATCATTGCCCGCTTCGATGCTCCGCCTGCCGAGTCCCGCACATGACCCTGTTCTTCGCGCTGTGTTTTGTCGGTGTCGCCGTTGCCGGGCTGACCGCGTTGCTGATCTTCTGGCCGCTGACCCTGGTGCACCTGCGCGACCGACACTCTGATGTGTTGGCCAGCTTCGGCGACCCGGCCTTCATCAGCCCGACCGCGTGGCGCTGGTTGTTGGCGCGCCGCTACCGCAGCTACCGCGACAGTGCGCTGTCCGGTCTGGCCACACCCGCCTGGCTGTCGCTGCTGACCATTTTTTTCGGCCTGGGCATGGCGGCCCTGCTCGGGCTGCTTTCCAAGGTACTGGCATGAATATCATCGACATCGACGCAGCACACAGCTCCGACGGCCGCGATCAGTGGTGGCTGGCCACCATCGGCCGTACGCTGATCTGGGCGCGCCTGCGCATCAAAGAAGCCGGCACTGCCGAAGTGCTGGACAGCGATGGCAAGACGTTGGCCTACGACAGCGAAGACACCGCACGTGCGGCTTTGTTCGATGCCGAATTCGTGGCATTGGACGGGCTGGACGAAGAAGATGCGCTGATCCGCGGGTTTTCGCTGCATGAGGTGTCGCCACCGCACGGCGATAACGATGCCGACCTGCGCGAGCGCATGGTGGTGAGCATGGGCGGCCGCGCCTGAGATGTACGCACCGCGCGCGTTTGCACAGACTGATCTGGCGCTGCTGGACTGGCTGCTGGCGCGTGACCCGTTCGTCACCCTGATCAGTCAGAGCGACGACGGACAACCAGCCATCTCGCACCTACCGGTGCTGTATCGGCGCGACGACCAGCAGGTGCTCATCGAGGGCCACTGGGCACGCCCCAATCCGCAAGCGCACCATGTGGGCGATGCAGTGATCGTCGTGCAGGGGCCGCACGCCTATGTGTCGCCGGGCTGGTATCTGGACAAGGAAGCGGCCGCGCGCGTGCCGACATGGAATTACGCCATCGCGCATCTGCATGGGCAATGCACCGAGCTTGCCGATGAAGACGCGGTGGGCGAGTTGATCGGCCGGATGAGCACGCACTTCGAGCAACGCGTCGGCAGCGACTGGCAATTCGAGATGGAGCGCGACAGCCATCGTCGGCAATTGCGTGGGCTGATCGGCTTCCGCTTCGTGCCAAGCCGCATCGAACTCACCTTCAAGCTCAGCCAGAACCATCCGGCCGGCAATGTTGCAGCGGTGGCCGATGCGCTGGAGCAGCAACGTTCAAGCGATGCGCAGGACGTGGCCGCACTGATGCGCAATGCGTTGCGTGCGCGCCAGAGCTGATCGCCTTGTCATTGCGTTCGCGTTGCTGCACCACCGCTTTATGACCCGCCTCTGTCTTGTTTCCTCCCCGTCGTCATCTGGAATACTGCGCGCATGAACGAGCTCAACCATTTACTTGAAAACAACCGTGCCTGGTCCGAGCGTATCCGTCGCGAAGACCCGGAATTCTTCTCCAAACTGTCGACGCAGCAGACCCCGGAATATCTGTGGATCGGCTGCTCCGACTCGCGCGTGCCGGCCAATCAGATCATCGACATGGCACCGGGCGAAGTGTTCGTGCACCGCAATATCGCCAATGTGGTGGTGCATAGCGATCTGAACTGCCTGTCGGTGATCCAGTTCGCCGTCGACGTGCTCAAGGTCAAGCACATTCTGGTGGTGGGCCATTACGGTTGTGGCGGCGTGTTCGCCAGCCTGACCCAGAAGCGCATGGGCCTGGTCGACAACTGGATCCGCCACGTCACCGATGTGGCCGACAAGCACGAAGCCTGCCTGCACGATGCCGGCGATCTGCCGGTGCAGCATGCGCGCCTGTGCGAGCTCAACGTGCTGGAACAAGTGGTCAACGTCTGCCGCACCACCATCGTGCGCGATGCGTGGGAGCGTGGGCAGGAGTTGTGCGTGCATGGGTGGGTCTACAGCCTGCGCGACGGCCATGCGCACGATCTGGGCATGTCCATCGACCGCGCCGACCTGCTGCAGGAGCGTTACGACGCGGCACTGACGAAAATTCAGGCCGATCACGCCGAACGCTGAGTCGGCGCTGCATGTTTGACCGACCGCGGCGCCCATCGGCGTCGCGGTTGGCTATGCTGGAGGCCTTCTTCGCCGAGGAATGTCGATGCTGGTCCCGCCGATCAACCTGCATGCCTGGATCGAGCAATACCGCCACCTGCTCAAACCGCCGGTCGGCAACAAGTGCATCCAGCAGGATGGCTTCATCATCATGATTGTCGGCGGGCCCAACGCGCGCACCGACTATCACTACGACGAAGGCCCGGAGTGGTTCTTTCAGCTCGAAGGCGAGATGGTGCTGAAGGTGCAGGATGAAGGCGTTCAACGCGACATCCCGATCCGCGCTGGCGAGATCTTTCTGCTGCCGCCGAAGGTGCCGCATTCGCCGCAGCGCACCGCCGGTTCGATCGGCCTGGTCATTGAGCGCGAACGCTTGCCGCACGAACAGGACGGGCTGCAGTGGTACTGCCCGCAGTGCAATCACAAGCTATATGAGGCGATGTTTCCGCTAGGCAATATCGAAACCGACTTCCCGCCGGTGTTCGATCACTTCTATCGCTCGCTGGCACTGCGGACCTGCACGCAGTGCGGGCATCTGCATCCTGCGCCGGAGCGCTATGTTGCAGTCGATGCCTGAGTTGCGCTGGCGCCAGCGCATGCAATGCACACGCCGGCCGCACCCACACAAGCACGCAGCATGCTGCGCGCACTGATCGACCTCAAGCCGCGCGATGTGCCGCTGCGCGTGGCCTTGCGTAACACCGCAGCGGTCGTACTGCCGCTGGCGATCGGCGTGGCCACCGGGCATGTCGCCGCAGGCCTGGCGGTGTGCAGCGGCGCGCTGAACACGATGTTTTCCGATCAACCCGGGCCCTACCGTGCGCGCTTGCAACGCATGCTGATGGCGGCCCTGGCCGCTGGCCTGGCGGCCTTGTTGGGCGTATGGGTTGGCCACGACACGCCTGCCCTGGTGATCGCCGGGCTGCTGCTCGGCCTGGGTGGTGGCCTGCTGGTGGCGCTGGGCCCGGTTGCGGCGCGGGTTGGCCTGACCAGCATGATCCTGCTGGTGGTGAGTGCAGACATGCGGCTGCCAGTGGAACAGGCGCCCGGCGTGGCTGCGCTGATTTTTGCCGGTGGCCTGCTGCAGGTGTTGCTGGCCCTGGCGGCCTGGCCCTTGCAACGGTATCGCCCGGAACGCTTTGCGCTCGCCGACCTGATGCGCCAGCTGGCAGCAATCGCACGGCAACGCCCGGAAGCCAGCGCAGCACCGCCGGCAACCCAGGAAGTGCTGGATGCCATGGTGATGCTGCACGGCGAACACCGCTCACGCGCGATCGCGGTGCAGAGCTTTCGCATCATTGCCGAGCTCTGCGACCGCGTGCGGCTGGAGCTGCTGTCGTTGGCCGATGCGGACACCCGCCTGACCGACTCGCAGGCACGCCCGGCGATCGAGCGCGTGCTCGAACGCAGCGCCATTGTGCTGGAGCAGCTGGCCCACACCATGACGGTGGGCGAGGATCCGGTCGCGGCCAACGCGTCGATGACCGGCTTCGACGATCTGGTCGGCACGCTGGCACAGTTTCAGCACGATAACGCCGATACCCGCGAGCGCCGGCTGGTGCGTGTGGCGGTGGCCCGCGCGCAGGGATTGGGCGGGCAGTTGCGCGCGTTGATCCGCAACGCGCACTGGGCCAGCAGCCGCGGCGAAATCCAGGCGCAATTGGCCGAAGCGCGGCTACCGGCAGCGCTGCGCCCGGCCGCGACCTGGGCGACGTTGCGGGCAAACCTGGATCTGTCGTCGGTGGCGTTCCGGCATGCGCTGCGCTGCGGCGTGTGTCTGGCACTGGCCATCGCCGTCCAACGCTGGCAGCAGATTCCGCACGGTTTCTGGATCCCGATGACCACCGCCATCGTGCTCAAACCGGATTTCGGCGGCACGTTCAGCTTTGGCGCCTTGCGCGTGGCCGGCACCTTCATCGGTTTATTGGTGGCCACACTGCTGGCCCATTTTGCGATGGATGGCGCCGGTATCCGCATGGCCTTGCTGGCGCTGTTCTGCCTGGGTTTTCGCTTGTTGACTCAAGTGAACTACGGCATCGGCGTGGCGTTTCTCACCGGCATGCTGGTGCTGCTGCTGTCCTTCGAAGGCATGACGCCCGGCGAGGCGGTCGGTGCGCGGCTGCAGGCCACCGTGGCCGGCAGCGCACTGGCACTGATCGCCTACGCGCTATGGCCGACGCGCGAGCGCCGGCATATCCGCGCCTCGCTGGCGCAGTTGCTCACGGCCTATCGCGAGCATCTGCACAACCTGTTGCTGGGCCAGATGGATCGGCTGAGCGACAGCCGCGCCGCCGCACGCGTGGCCCGCACCAATGCGCAGGCATCGATCGAACGCCTGCGCGGCGAGCCACGCAGCCGCCGCAATCTGCACGAACTCAAGCTAGCCGAATCGCTGCTGGCCAATGGCAACCGGCTGATCCGCGCCACGCTGCTGTTGGAGGCGGTGCTGCGCGATGGTCACCCGCTGCCGTCGCTGGACGCACTGCCCGCCTTCGCCGATGACGCCGACCAGGCGTTGGCCGAGCTGATCGCGTGCCTGAGCAACGGCGGCACGCCGGCTGCAGCCACGCTACGCAGCGCCGAGCGCAAACTCTCCGACGCGTTGGCCGCGCTGCCGGATGGTTCGCCGACCACCGCCGCGCTTGCCGACACCATCGACCGCGTCACCGACAGCATCGGCACGCTCACTCATCTACTACGCCCTGCCCGACCGGCCTCGACCGAGACGCCTGCGGTGCATGACGGCGCGCAAGGTGCCGGAAGGTAAACTGCGGCATCGATCCAAAGCACGCGAGCCCGATGACCACCGACCCGCTGTCCCGTTCCCACGCCGTGGCGCTGGATGCCGCCGACCCGCTGCGCAGCCTGCGCGACGCTTTTGTGTTCCCGCAGCACGATGGCCGGGATCAGACCTATTTCGTCGGCAATTCGTTGGGCCTGCAACCGCGTCAGGCACGCGCGATGGTGAGCGAAGTGCTCGATCACTGGGGCGCGCTTGCGGTGGAAGGCCACTTCACCGGCCCCACCCAATGGCTGACCTATCACCAACTGGTGCGCGACGCTCTGGCGCGCGTGGTGGGCGCGCAACCTGGCGAAGTGGTGGCGATGAACACCCTCAGCGTCAATCTGCATCTGATGATGGCGAGCTTTTATCGCCCTACGCCTGAGCGCGGCGCGATCCTGATCGAAGCCGGCGCATTTCCGTCCGACCGCCATGCGGTGGAATCGCAGTTGCGCCTGCACGGGCTGGATCCGGCCACGCAGTTGATCGAAGTGGACGCCGATGAGCCCAACGGCACGTTGTCGATGGCCGCCATTGCCGATGCCATCGCCACGCACGGTTCGCGTCTGGCATTGGTACTGTGGCCCGGCATCCAGTACCGCACCGGCCAGGCCTTCGATCTAGGCGAAATTGCGCGACTGGCACGCGCGCAAGGCGCTGCGGTGGGCTTCGATCTGGCGCATGCGGTGGGCAACATCCCGCTGACCCTGCACGACGATGGCGTCGACTTCGCAGTGTGGTGCCATTACAAATATCTCAATGCCGGACCCGGCGCGGTGGGCGGCTGTTTCGTGCACGCGCGCCATGCCACCAGCGATCTGCCGCGCATGGCCGGCTGGTGGGGACACGAGCAGCAGACCCGCTTCCGCATGGATCCGCAGTTCGTGCCCTCGCCCGGCGCCGAAGGCTGGCAGCTGAGCAACCCGCCGGTACTGGCATTGGCACCGCTGCGTGCATCGCTGGAGCTATTCGACCAGGCCGGCATGGCTGCGCTGCGCGCCAAGTCCGAACAGCTCACCGGACATCTGGAACAGCTGATCCAAGCACGCGTGCCGCAGGTGCTGCAGATCGTCACCCCGGCCGAGCCGGCGCAGCGCGGCTGCCAACTGTCGTTGCGGGTGGCTGGCGGACGCACGCAAGGGCGCGCGTTGTTCGAGCATCTGCATGCGGCCGGCGTTCTTGGCGACTGGCGCGAACCGGACGTGATCCGCATCGCGCCGGTGCCGCTGTACAACCGTTTCAGCGATCTGCACACCTTTGTGGAGCAGGTGGAAGCCTGGGCCGCCGGTTGAGCGCCGCACACTGACTGCATCGCTACCGGTCACGTAGCAGGCACACGCGAAACCCGCAGACGCCCACGTACACTCCGAGCGCGCCTTCGGCAACGCAGGCGCGCTATAGCCAACTGCTTCTTTCCTCACTTTTGCCGGCTCCCGCGTCCGGCCGCTGCCGGACATTGCATTGAGCCCCGTCTCCCCTCGCTCCCTGACCCTGATCGGCGCCGGCCTGGCCGGTTGCCTGCTTGCCATCCTGCTGTCGCGTCGCGGCTGGCAGGTCACCGTGTACGAACGGCGCGGCGACCCGCGCATCAAGGGCTATGAATCCGGCCGCTCGATCAACCTGGCGCTGGCCGAACGCGGACGCCACGCATTGCGTCAGGCCGGTGCCGAAGAGGCGGTGATGGCCAAGGCGGTAATGATGCGCGGCCGCATGGTGCACCCGATCGAGGGCGAACCGCAGCTGCAGCGCTACGGCCGCGACGACAGCGAAGTGATCTGGTCGATCCACCGTGCCGCGTTGAATATCGCCTTGCTGGATCTGGCCGAACAGGCCGGCGCATCGGTGCATTTCTATCGCCGGCTGCACACGGTCGATTTCGACGCCGGCTACGCGCGGTTTATCGATGACCGCGACGATCAGCCGCACGAGATCCACTTCCAGAGTTTGATCGGCAGCGACGGTGCCGGCTCGGCACTGCGCGCGGCCATGCAGCGCAAATCGCCGTTGGGCGAGCGCATCGAGTTCCTGGATCACTCGTACAAGGAACTGGAAATCCCGCCATTGCCCGGCGGTGGCTTCCGTATCGAGCGCAATGCGCTGCATATCTGGCCGCGTGGGCGCTACATGTGCATCGCGCTGCCCAACGACGGCGGCACCTTCACCGTCACCCTGTTCCTGCCCAACGCAGGCAACCCGAGCTTTGCCACCACCCGCACCGGCGAAGAAGCGCATGCGCTGTTTGCACGCGATTTTCCGGATGCGCTGCCGCTGATTCCGCAGCTCGAAGAACACTGGGAAGAACATCCGCCCGGCCTGCTCGGCACCCTCACCCTGGAGCGCTGGCACCTGGATAACCGCGCCTTGCTGATCGGTGATGCCGCACACGCGATGGTGCCGTTCCACGGTCAGGGCATGAATTGCGCCTTCGAAGATTGCGTGGCATTGGCCGAGCAGATGGACGCGCACGACGATATCGGCAGCGCGTTCGCGGCGTTCGAAGCCGCACGCCGCGACGATGCCGCCGCGATCCAACAGATGGCGCTGGAAAACTATCTGGAAATGCGCGACCGCGTCGGCGATGCCGACTTCCTGCTGCAGCGCGAACTCGAGCAGCAATTGCAGGCGCGCTGGCCTACCCGTTTCGTGCCGCACTACACGATGGTGACCTTCCTGCGCACGCGCTATTCGATTGCGTTGGCGCGCAGCGACATCCAGCGCGAGATTCTGGTCGAGGCCACGCGCGGTCACAGCGATCTGTCGCGTATCGATTGGGCGGCGCTGGAAGCGGTGGTGCACGCACGTCTGGAGCCGCTGGAAGGCGCGCACTGAGAGCGACGAAGACAACGGCTGCGCTCACCGCCAGGCGGGCGCGGCCAGTGCTCGGTGCGGTATGGACCATTCGTACCCGCTGGTCCTGAGCCCGACGTCCACATCCACCTGACGACTGCTCGCCCTGTGGTGTTGGCCGCACCAAGATCATGCTCACGTTTGCGCACTGTGCGCAGACGCTCACGCCGCGCTCGCAACGCACGCCAAACGCGGGCCCCATACAGCAGCGCCTGACCCAGCGCACAGCTGCGCCTCAGCGCGCCGGCGCTGCGATGAGAGATACTAGCGGCCACTGGCGGCGCATACGCCGTGCGCCGCGGATCTGGATCTCGCACCCGCATGCCTGACAGCTTTCTCTTCTACGACCTGGAAACCTTCGGCCAGGACCCGCGCCGCACCCGCATCGCGCAGTTCGCCGCCGTGCGCACCGACGCGCAACTGCGCGTGATCGACGAGCCGATCAGTTTCTTCGTGCAACCGGCCGACGACCTGCTGCCCTCGCCGTACGCCACCATGGTCACCGGCATCACCCCGCAGCACGCGCTGCGCGAAGGCGTGACCGAAGCCGAAGCGTTTGCGCGCATCGCCGAGCAGATGAGTCGCCCGCAGACCTGCACGCTGGGCTACAACTCGATCCGCTTCGACGACGAGTTCGTGCGCTGCGGGCTGTTCCGCAATTTCTACGATCCCTACGAGCGCGAGTGGCGCGGCGGCAATTCGCGCTGGGATCTGCTCGATGTGCTGCGACTGGTGCACGCATTGCGCCCGGACGGCATCACCTGGCCGCAGCGCGAAGACGGCGCCACCTCGTTCAAGCTCGAACATCTGGCCGATGCCAACGCAGTCCGCGAAGGCGATGCGCATGAGGCTTTGTCCGACGTGTACGCCACCATCGGCATGGCGCGCAAATTTCAGCAGCATCAACCCAAGCTGTGGGAGTACGCGTTGCGCCTGCGCGACAAGCGCTTTGCCGCCACCTTGCTCGATGTGATTGCGATGGAACCGGTGCTGCACATTTCGCAGCGCTACCCGGCCTCGCGCATGTGCGCCGCGGCCGTGCTGCCGCTGACGCGACATCCGCGCATCGACAGCCGCGTGATCGTGTTCGATCTGGACGGCGACCCGGAAGTGCTGTTGCGGCTGAGCCCGGACGAGATCGCCGACCGGCTGTATATCCGCGCCGCCGATCTACCCGAAGGTGAGCAGCGCATCCCGCTCAAGGAAGTACATCTGAACAAGTCGCCGGCGCTGGTGGCCTGGCAGCATCTGCGCGCGCCGGATTTCCAGCGCCTGGGCCTGGACCCCGATGCGGTGCTTGCCAAGGCCGCACGGCTGCGCGAACTGGGCCCGCAGCTGGCAGAGAAGGTGCGCCAGGTCTACGGCAACGAACGTGCCGCGGCCGCCGCGGTCAACGATGCAGATGCCTCTCTCTACGACGGTTTTCTGGCCGAAGGCGACAAGCGCATGCTTACCCAGGTGCGCGCCAGCGCGCCGGACGAACTGGGCGCGCTGGAAACGCGGTTTCGCGACCCACGCCTGATCGAGCTGCTGTTTCGCTATCGCGCACGTAACTGGCCGCAGACGCTGTCGTTCGACGAGCAGGAACGCTGGAACCAGTACCGTCGCAAGCGCCTGCTCGAAGACCATGGGCTGGGCGAAGTCACCCTGGACCAGTACAACGCGCAGATTGCGGATTTACGGCTCGCTCACCCCGACGATGCTACCAAGCAAGACCTGCTCGACCAGCTCGCCGCCTGGGGTTCGGACCTCCAACGCACGCTATGACCACCTATTTTTCAGACGCCAGCTTCAAGTTCCTGCGCGCCCTGGCCCGCCACAACGACAAGACCTGGTTCGCCGATCATCGCCACCAGTACGAGGCGCATGTGCGTCAGCCGTTTCTGCAACTGATCACCGATCTGCAGCCGGCGCTTGCCGAGGTCAGCGAACACTATCGTGCCGACCCCAAGACCCAGGGCGGCTCACTGTTTCGCATCTATCGCGATGCGCGCTTTTCCAACGACAAATCGCCCTACAAAAACTGGCAGGGCGCGCGCCTGTTCCATGAGCGCCGCCGGCAGATGCCGGCACCGTCGTTCTACATCCATCTGCAACCGGGCGAGAGCTTTGTCGGTGCAGGCCTGTGGCACCCGGAGCCGGACACCCAACGCAAGCTGCGGCAGTTCATCTTCGAAAATCCGGGCAGCTGGAAGAAGGCCGCATACGATCCCAAATTGCGGCGCAAGTTCGCCCTGGACGACAGCGAAAAACTGGTACGCGCACCGCGCGGGTTTCCCAACGATTTCGAGTTCATCGACGATCTCAAGCACCGCAACTGGGCGTACCTGCGTCATCTGGACGACGCCATCATGACCGGGCCGCGTCTGCGCCAGACCATCGAGGCAGACCTGGTGACGCTGGCGCCGTTTGTGGATTATCTGTGCGCCGCCCTGGACCTGGAATTTTGAGGCGAGCTGCGGCGCAGGTATATCGCGCCACGGCGTTGCCGCGCCATCGGCGGCCTGGTGCTACCGTCTGGATGCAGTCGAACCATCTCCCCTCACCGCGCATGGCAACGGAGTGCGAACGATGAAAAAGCGCTGGTGGATCGTGCCGCTGCTGGCCGTGGTACTGCTGGCGAGTTATGTGGTGGCGGGGCCGTATCTGGCCATCCGCGGCATCAGTCAGGCCGTTGCCGATCGCGATGCCGCGCAGCTGGAAAGCTACGTGGATTTCCCCAGCCTGCGCGTCAACCTCAAGGCGCAACTGGACGATTATCTGATCCGTCAGGCCGGCAGCAGCATGCAATCGAGCCTGCTCGGCGGCTTTGCGTTGCAACTGGCCAGCGGCATCAGCGGCGCCGGCGTGGATACCTTGGTCACCCCGCTGGGCATCGGTGCCCTGCTGCAAGGCCACAGCGTATGGAACCGCGTCATCGGCGACACCGTCAGCGCCGATACCTATGCGGCACCGGCACCGGCGCGCCCGCTGCAAAGCGCGACGCAGCGCTTCGAATCCACCCGCCGCTTCACCGCCACCACGCAGACCGCCAACGGTGCACCGGTGACCTTTGTGCTGACCCGCCAGGGCCTGCGCTGGCGACTGACTGATATCCAGCTGCCGTTGCCGACCGCACCGAGCGAGCAAACGCCGTAATCGCGTAGCGTGAAGGCCCAGATGCGGCGATGCGCACGTGCGCATCCCTGACGCGGCCAATCAAACGCCTGCGCCGCCGCAGGCCGACGCGGCCGATGCGCGACATCGGCATGTCCCCTTGGTGCTGCACTCCGGTTCTGAGCGCGCCGTCCACATCCAGCTGACGGCTGCTCGCGACGTTGCGCTAGCCGCTGTTGGCCGGACCTGCAGGACGCAATACCTCATGAAAACCGCCAGGCCCGTTCCTGCCACGCCGCCTGCAAGCGCAGCATCGACGGCCGCAATTGCCGGCGTGCCGACCATGCCAACCCGGCCAGCGCGGCGTCCGGCGTCCCCGGTGTGCGTCGGTTGTTCCAGGCGAACACCACCTGGTTGCGCAGATCCGGTTCGGGCAGCAGCAGCACCAACCCATCGAACAGCTCTCGCAGCTGCGCCAGATGCTCGGCCATCGGCACCTGAAACAGATTCAGCGCCAACACCCCGCCCTCGCGCAAGGCCGCGCGACAATCGGCGTAGAACTGAGGCGTGCACAAGGCCGGCGGAATGCCATCGGCGTCGTAGGCATCCAGCAACAACAGGTCGTAGCGTCCGGCGCGGTTGCCGATCCAGTCGGCGCCATCCCCCAGCGTGATCTCCAGCCGCGCGTCGTCGCGCGGAATGGCGAATGCATCGCGCAACGCCAGCACCTGCGGGTCGGCTTCCACCGCTTCCAGACGCGTGTTGCGCAGGTAGCGATGGCAGAACTTCACCTGCGCACCGCCACCCACGCCGATCAGCCCAATGCACTCCGGGCGCGGTTGCAGCCACAGCGCAGCCAGCATGCTGCGCGTATACGGCAGCATCAGCCGATGCGGCGCCCAGCGCGACATGCGGGTCTGCACCGTGTCGTCGGTGAAGGTCAGTTCCAGCGTGCGCCAGGTCCGCAGTAGCCCAGCACGCGCTGGCGACTGCGGCGACTCGCTCATCGGCTCGGCGGATCGTTGGCCACGCCGTGCGGCACGTGGCCGGCCGCCACATGCTGATGCTGGCGTGCGCTGTCGATGTTGTGCTGCGAGTCGTCGAAGAAGATATCTGCGCCAAACGCTTCCAGAAACGGCCCCTTGTGCCGGCCGCCGAGAAACAGCGCTTCGTCCAGGCGCACGCCCCACTCGCGCAAGGTCCGGATTACCCGCTCATGCGCAGGCGCCGAACGCGCGGTGACCAGCGCCGTGCGGATCGGCGACGCTTCGCCAGGCGGAAACGCCGCCTGCAGCGCATGCAACGCCGACAGGAAATTGCGGAACGGCCCAACCGACAGCGGTTCGCGTGCGCGCTCGCGCTCGTGCCGCCCGAACGCTTCCACACCCTGCTCGCGCGAGATGCGTTCGCTCTCGTCGCCGAAGATCACCGCGTCCCCGTCGAAGGCGATGCGCAGCTGCGTGGGCAGGCGGCTCTCGTCGTTGTCCACGATCGCTGCGGCCGCTTCGGCACGCTCGCCCGGCGCGCGCGGCATGATGGTGGCCGCGGCAATGCCGTGAGTGAGCGCACGCCGTACCGACTCCGGATTGGCCGACAGAAACAGATCGGTACCAAACGGTTTTACGTACGGCCAGGTCGGCTGACCAGACGTGAAAGTCGCGCGCACGATGCCCAGGTTGTAGTGCTGGATCGAATTGAAGATGCGCAACCCGGTATCGGCAGAATTGCGCGACAGCAGAATCACCTCCACGCGCGGGGTTTCTTCGGGCACATCGTGGTTGAGCGCCAACAGCTTGCGCACCACCGGAAACGCGACGCCCGGCTGCAGGATGTCGTCTTCGTGCTCACGCTGAAACGCCGAATACGCCTCCACCCCGTTCGCCTCGAACAGCGCATGGCCTTCTTCAAGATCGAACAGCGCGCGCGAGGTCACCGCGATGGTCAATAACCTGGGGGAGTTGTCAGCCATTTGGGTGCCGGGAATGGGGAGTGGGGAATGGGGAATCGGTAGAAGCAGGAACGGGAGAGCGGAATTGCATCGGGCATCCGTGCAGCATCGTAGCGTGTGCGGACACGTTTAAAGCGCACATGCGGCGCCCTTGCCGTTGCCAATCCCGAATGCCCCTCACACCGCAAACTGTTCGCTGAAGATGCGTTCTTCCAGATTGTGTTCCGGATCGAACAGCAACGTGACGCGGCGCTCGGTGGATTCGCGGATGGTGACTTCCACCACGTCGCGAATCTCGTGCGAGTCGGCGGTGACGCTGACCGGGCGCTTGTACGGGTCGAGCACGCGAAAGCGCACTTCGGTATCGGCCTTGAGGATGGCGCCACGCCAACGACGCGGGCGGTACGGCGCAATCGGCGTCAGTGCCAGCGTATGCGAGCCCAGCGGCAGAATCGGCCCGTGCGCGGAATAGTTGTACGCGGTGCTGCCGGCCGGCGTTGCGACCATCACACCGTCGCCGATCAGTTCGGCGATGCGGGTCTGGCCATTGAGATCCACGCTCAGATGCGCGGCCTGGCGGGTCTGCCGCAACAGCGAGACTTCGTTGTATGCCAACGATCCGGCACTGGTGCCGGATTCGGTCTGCACCAGCATTTCCAGCGGCCGCAGATGCGCAGGTTCGGCACGTTGCAGGCGCACCAGCAGGTCGTCTTCGTCGTCGCGGTACTGGTTCATCAAAAACCCGACCGAGCCCAGCTTCATGCCGAACACCGGCTTGTCGGCGGCACCGTGGCGATGCAGGGTCTGCAGCATGAAGCCATCCCCACCCAGGGCGCAGACGATCTCGGCGGTCTCCAGCGGATGATCGCCGTAACGCTGCACCAGACGCGCCCGCGCGTTCACGGCGGGCTCGGTGTGACTGGCCACAAAGGCAATGCGGGGTGATGCGGTCATCGTTGACTCCAAAGCATGCGAATCAGCATACCGCAGCGCTGTGGTGGGCTTGTTGGCGGCGCGCCCGGCCCTCGCACGCGCGGCCGCCGCTGCGCAATGGCCGCCGAGACGTGCGCAGCGGGCGCCACGCGGCACACCGCCACATCGGCCTGCCTCGGCTCAGGCCGTCAACCGCCAGGCGCGATGGATGCGCGCATGGCGTTCGAAATCCGGGTCGATGGTGCGCGGGCTGATTTCCTCGCATTGCGCGAACTCGGCCACCGCTTCTTCATCCAGCTTGAAACGGCGGAAGTTGTTGGAGAAATACAGCACGCCACCCGGCGCCAGGCGCGCCACCGCCGCGCGCAGCAAGCGCACATGCTCGCGCTGGATATCGAAATCCTCGGCGCGCGCGGAGTTGGAGAAGGTCGGCGGGTCGCAGAAGATCACGTCGAAGTGCGCGCGCTCGGCTTCCAGCCAGGCCAGCGCATCGGCCTGCACCAGCTTGTGCTTGCTGCCGGCCTGGCCGTTCAAGGCCAGGTTGTCGGCGCACCACTGCAGATAGGTGCCGGACAGATCCACGCTGGTCGTGGCGCTGGCGCCGGCCACCGCCGCCTGCACACTGGCCACGCCGGTGTAGCAGAACAGGTTGAGGAAGCGCCGCCCCTTGGACTGCTGCGCCATGGTGCCGCGCAACGGGCGGTGATCCAGGAACAGGCCGGTATCGAGGTAATCGAACAGGTTCACCCGCAGCAGCGCGCCGTGCTCGCGCACGTTGACGATTTCGTTGCGCTGCTCGAAGCGGCCGTACTTGCTGCCACCCTTGCCACGTTCGCGCGACTTCAGTGCAACGCGCTCGGCCGGCACCTCGAACACCTCGCGCGCAGCCGCTAACAACTCGCCCAGACGCCGGCGCACATCCGCCTCGGGAATGGTCGCCGGCGCGGCATATTCCTGCACATGCAGGAAGCTGCGTCGGTCGCCATCGGCTTGCTGATACACGTCGATGGCAGCGGAATATTCCGGCAGGTCGGCATCGTAGACGCGGAAGCACTCGATGCCTTCGCGGGCGCGCCACTTCTTGAACTTCTGCAGGTTCTTGCGCAGGCGGTTGGCCACCATCTGCGCGCCTTCGCTGAGCGCGGTGGGCGCTGCCAACGGGGTGCGCCGCGGCACTGCAATCGGGTCGCAGACGATCAACGCGCACTCGATCGCGCCATTGAACAACTGGTATTTCTTGCCCGCGCGCAAGCCGGTGGCGTAGGCCAGCTCGGCACTGCCGCACAGCAGGCTCGCGCGCCACTGCGGCACCACGCGCTGCAAGGTATCGCCAAGCTTGCGATACAAGGCCGCATCGGCAGCCAGGCGCTCGTCGTACGGCGGATTGCACACCACCACGCCGGTGGCCTGCGGCGGGGTCTGCAGGTCGCCGACCTCGCGCACGCCGAACCAGATCGCCTCGGCCACACCGGCCACCTGCGCGTTCTCCTTGGCGGCGCGGATCGCATGCGGATCCATGTCGCTGCCGTGGATCACCTGCTTCAGCGCGGCACGGCCTGCGCTGTCGCGTTCGCGTGCTTCGTCGACCAGCTGCTGCCAGACCGCACGGTCGAACCCGCGCCAACGGCTGGGCACATCGCTGCCGTAGCGCTGCAGGCCGGGCGCGACGTCGGCGGCCATCAAGGCGCCTTCGATCAACAGCGTGCCGCTGCCGCACATCGGGTCCAGCAAGCCGCCGCCATCGGCATATGCGCGCGGCCAACCGGCGCGCAGCAGGACGGCGGCAGCCAGGTTTTCCTTCAGCGGCGCTTCGTTCTGCGCCATGCGCCAACCGCGCCGGTGCAACGGGCCGCCGCCCAGGTCGATCGAGATGGTGGCGCGGCCCTTGCGCAGCGACAGGTTCAACCGCAGGTCGGGGCTTTCCACATCCACCGACGGGCGTTCCAGCCCCTGCCGGCGCATGGTGTCGACCACCGCATCCTTGATGCGCTGTGCGGCATAGCGCGCGTGCGTGATCGCGGTGCCGGAGACGTGCGCATCCACCGACAAGGTGTGGCCCACCGACAGGTGCTCGTCCCACGGCAACTCGGACACACCGGCATACAGCGCGTCCTCGTCCGGGCAGTCGAACTCGGTGAGCGGCCACAGCACCCGGCTGGCCAGGCGCGACCACATGACGGCGCGCAGCGCGTCGCGCGGTTCACCCTCGACATTGACGCCGGAGATGGTGGCGGTGGCCTTGCTGGCACCGAGCGCAAGCAGCTCGTCGGCAAGCAGGTATTCCAGGCCTTTGGCACAGGATGCGAAGAATTTCACGTAGGCAGGTATCGATAGGACGCTGGCGCGGCGGCGAGCGTGGGAGCAGGACAGCGGGCCGGCGCCCGGGTGGGCAGTGCCGTGGACGCCGTGGATGGGCCGCAAATGGTCGGCCATCGCGGCCGGCATTACCACCCCCGCCGGCTGCACCGCCCGCCGCACGGTTCACCAGGGCGCCAGCCGCCACTGCGCCTGCCCGGTATCCAGCCGCTGCTGCAGGCCCAAGCGGTCCAGGAAGGCGGCATCGTGCGAGGCCACCAGCAGCGCGCCGGTGTAGCTGCGCAGCAGCGTCTCGATCGCCTCGACGGAGGCCAGATCCAGATGATTGGTGGGTTCGTCCAGCAACAGCAGCTGCGCCGGCTGGGCCCGATACAGCGCGCAGGCCAGCGCTGCCTTGAGCCGCTGGCCGCCGCTGAGCTGGCCGGTGGGCAGGTCGGCACGCTGCCGGTCCAGCCCCAGCAACGCCAGGCGCAGCCGCTGGGCGTGCTCGGCTGCTGCGGGGTCGGCATCGCACAGTTGCGCAGCGGCCGAGCGTGCCGGGTCGAGCATGCCCAGATCCTGATCCAGATAGGCCACCGGCACATGCACCTCGCACTTGCCCGCCTGTGCCGCCAGGCGCCCGCCCAACAGCTGCAGCAGCGAGGATTTACCGCTGCCGTTCGGGCCGACCAGCCCGATGCGGGGCTGGCCGTGCAGCAGCAGATCTACGCGTCGCCCACCCAGCCGCCCATCCGCCAGCTGCACCTGCTGCAGGGTCGCCAGGCGTTGCGACGCGCCTGCCGCCGTCGCTGGTGCCAGCAACGTAATGGCCGGTGGGGCCTCCACCTGGGCTGCGGCCTGCGTCACCGCCTCCGACAAGCGCGTTTGTTCGGCATGACGGTGCTGCTGCAGCCGGCCGGCACTGACCTCGCTGCGCTGCCGCTGCCCGCCGAGCAGGATCGGCGCCTGATTGGCCTGTGCTGCCGCGCGCGCGCCACGCGCCTGGCGTTGCTGCTGGCGCATGTGCTGCTCGCGCAATGCCTGTTCGCCGTGCGCACGTGCCTGTTTGCGCTGCGCAAGCAGCTCGCCGGCCGCCTGCTGCTCGCGTGCGTGTTGCTGCGCGTAGTGGGTGTAGTTGCCGCCATAACTGCGCACTCCGTGCGCAGACAACGCCAGGATGCGTTGCATGCCATCCAGCAGCAGCCGGTCATGGCTGATGATCAGCAATCCACCCTTCCAAGCCTGCAACTGCGCCAGCAGCCGCTGTCGCTGCGCGCCGTCCAGATGGTTGCTGGGCTCATCCAGGATCAGCAGGTCCGGTTGCGTCAGCCAGGCGCCGGCAAGCGCCACCCGCATGGCTTCGCCGCCACTCAGATGCGCGGCAGGAGCAGACGGATCGCGGCCCCCCAGCCCTTGCTGTTCGAGCGCTGCAGCGAACTCGGCGCGGGCATTCCAGCGCTCGCCCACCCGCTCGAAATCGGCGGGCGCCACGCTCCCGGCGGCAATCCGGTCCAGCGCGTCCAGCAACGGCGCCACACCTGCCAGATCGGCGATGCGCTGCCCCGCCATCGCGCTCACGCGCTGCGGCAGGTAATGCACGCTGCCACGGCGTACGCAGCGGCCGCTGCTGGGGGCCAGCTGCCCGGCCAGCAGACGGCCGAGCACACTCTTGCCCACCCCATTACGACCGACCAGGCCGGTGCGGCGCTGATCGATGTGCAGGGTGAGATCGGAAAACAGCGTGCTGCCATCGGGCAGCACGAACGCGACGCTTTCCAGCGTCAACGACGGACAGGTCATCAGTGCCTCCATTGCATGCCAGGACACGCCGCGTTCCAAACGGAACGGCAACGGGTATGGCCGTCATCACGACGGCGGCATCAATGGCGCATTGGACCAATCCTCGAACAGTGGGTGCAGCACAAGTGTAGGCCGGTGTGCGGCTGCACCGAAACCCCTGGACATCACTGCACCGAACAAATCCGCTCAACTACAACGAGATATCCGCAGGAAAACGCACGCCTGCACGCTTGTAGCGCGCCCTACCGCTTGGAGCGGCTAACAAGACATAGCGTGCAGTCGTCAGGTGGGTACGGACGGCGCGCTCAGAACCACAGTGCACGCATGGCACATGCCGCACCGAGCACCGGCCGTGTCCGCCTGGCGGTGAGTGCAGTCGTTTTGTTAGCTGCTCTTCGCCGACGCGCGCGCCTGGCGTTATCGGTATACGCAATCGCCCGGCAACGCACCAACACTCCATGCCGCGAGAGAGTCGCTGCGTCGTCGTTACCCTCAGACATGCATCGGCTTTTGCGCGATCACAGTGGGAAAAATGCTGGCACGATCGTCGATGAAACGCACGCTTGCAAAGCCGGCACTCTCCAGCTGTGCGCGCGTTTGCGCATGGGTACGAAACGATGCCCAGCGCGCCTGGACGATATCGATGAAGACCTGGCTCTGCAGCACCAGCGATGCTTGGTCGATCAGCGCCAGTTTCCACGTGGATTCCGCGCACAGGCTGGGCGGTGGCGTCAGGAAACTCGCCACCAGCGTGCCGCCCGGCCGCAGTCTGTTGAAGAACGCGCGATAGAGCGCGACCACCCGCGCATCGTCCGGCTCGTAGAGATTGAGGCCATTGCTGGTCACCACGTCCGCACTGTCTGCATCGCCCTGCGCCCAGGCATCTTCCAGCCGCAGCGACAGCTGCTGCTCCAGCCCGTAGCGACGTGCCAGCTGCAGCGCACCGTCCAGCGCTTGCGGGTCCAGATCGATCCCGATCAAGCGCACATCCGGGCACTGCCGGTAATCCAGGCTCAACACATCGCCCATCCATCCGCACGGCACCGACGCGATCGTCATGCCGGGCCGCAACAAGGCCTGCAATTGCGCACGGAAGATGCCGAACCGCTCGCGGGTTGCGAGCACGGCCGGCGTCTTCTCGAAAATTTCGTACTCCAGTGCCGGCGTGGTGTCCTGCGGCAGGGTCCCCGCCTCATAGCTCACCAGCCGATGCGTCCACTCCGCATTGAGCCCGCGATTGCGCAGCAGGAACCGCCCCAGCTCCATCGCCCACAGCGCATCGACCAGTTGCAGCAAACGCTCCACTTCGGCAGCAGAACGGCTGGCGTCCTGCCGCAGTCGCGACCGGATCGATGCAAGCAAGGTCGCATCATCCTGCAAGGTATCGCCCGCATGCGAAATCAGGCCGGCACGCGGTTCACTGGGCGGCATCGGTCGCACGTCACGTTGCATCTTTTTTCACCTTGGCAAGCGTCAATCGCTGTTGCCAACCATGGTGACGAACGCGGCAATGCGCTGCGGCCGAAAGCGCGATGCAGGGTGCCGGTGAGCGAACGGGCGCCACCTGTGCGCAGGATCACGACTGCATCCGTTCACGCGTGTGCAGCGCTGCGCGCGATTCAGCCCAGACCGAATGCCGGGTGATAGGCCACATCGGCCAGTGGCAACAGCCGGTCGCCGAACGCCAGCGCCTGCAATTCCGATACGGGTGCATCGGGCACGCTCAGCCCCGGCTCGACGGCGAACCCAAACCGCCGGAAAAAACCGGGTTCGCCAAAGGCAACGCATCCCGCCGCGCCGCGCTCGCGCAAGGTGGCCAGGGCTGAGTGCACCAGACGGCTGCCCAGGCCCTGGCGTTGGTGGCCCGGGCCCACCGCCAACGGTCCCAGCGCAAACCAGCCGGACGACCCGTCGGACAAGCTCACCGGCGACACTGCCAGATGGCCGACCACGTAGCCGTCGTGGTCGGCGACCAATGACAGTGCCAGCGCATCGTCATGACGCAGCGCGGCGATCACATGCTGTTCGTCATGACGGCTGTGCTCGGCGCGCATGAACGCTACCATGGTCAATATCTCGATGGCGGCGGCGTCGCCATCGCTGGCCTCGCGAATCAGCACCGCCGTCGCCGGCTCGGCCGGTGTGGGCAACATGTCATCAGCCTCGTGCATCACAGACGCTGCAACAGTTCGGCGAACGCGTTCGCTGCCGTGTCCACATGCGCGGCAAGATCGTGCTCATCGTCGACCAGCAACAGCCGCGCCCGACGTGCCTGCGCCCAGGCGATCACATCGGCGGCAGGGATCAGCGCATCGCGCCAGGCATGCACCACCGAGATCGGCACCGGCGCAGCATCCAGCGCCGGCAGCGGGCCCATCGTGGTTGGCGGCACCATCAAAAACAGCCCGCGCGTCGGCACCTGCAGCGACACTTGCGCCGCGATATAGGCGCCCAGACTGGAACCCACCAGCACTATCGGCCCCTTGCCTGCAGCGTCGCGTGCGATCTGCAGCAATCGCTGCAGGCGTCCGCGCACGTCACCGAGCGGGCTGACATCGCGCTGCGCATCAAGATCGGTGAAATCCGGGCGTTCATGGGTCCACCCCAGGCGGTCGGCAACCTCGGCCAAGGCGCTGACCTTGCGCGCCGCAGGGCCACTTTCGAACCCATGCGCCAGAATGCAATGGCCGCGGCTCATAGCGCCTGCACCGTATCGCCAATACGCAGCACGCCGCCGCGCAGGACACGCGCGCACAGCCCACCGTGTCCACGCATCGCGTTATAGCCGCCCGCGCCCAGCGCGTCTTCCATGCGCGAGCATGGGTCGCACGGGTCGGTGCCTTCCAGCTCGACATCGCCAATGCGGAAGCGTCGCCCTTTCAACGCGATCAGCGGAATGCCGGCGATCACCAAATTGCGGCGCAGCGTGGCCGGCGCGATCGTCGCATGCCCTGCCAGCGCCGCGATCACCGGCAGATGCTCGGCCTGGATCAAGGTGATCCCACGCTTGCCGCTGCCACCCTTGTAGCGATCGCCCACCAGCCCGATGCCGGTGGTGGCCTGCGCGGCGTCCACCTCCAGCATCTCCACATCACGCGCCGGACGCACGCCGATCCAGGTCACCTGACCGGTCTGCGGCAGCGTCGCCATCAATTTGCCCAAAGGGCTGTCGGGATTCAAAGCCATCGGGCAATGCTAGCATTCGCTTCATGTCCGATGCCGTCCTGCCGTCGCCACCGATCACCTACGCGCCGTTGTCTTACGAATCGCGACTGGCACGCCGCCGGCTCGAGCACATCGACATGGTGGTCATCCACTGCACCGAATTGCCCGACATGGCCATGGCGCGCGACTACGGCGAGCGCGTGCTCTACGACAGCGGCACCGGCAACAGCGGGCATTACTACATCGATCGCAACGGCAGCATCCAGCAGTACGTAGCGCTGGACCGCGTCGCGCATCACGTGCGCGGCCACAATCCGCATACCTTGGGCATCGAGCTGGTCAACAGCGGCCGCTATCCGCACTGGCTCGACTCGCGCCATCAAGCGATGCGCGAAGCGTATCCGGACGTGCAGATCGCCACGCTAATCACCTTGCTGCAATGGCTGCAGCAGCAGCTGCCATCGGTGCGCCGCATCGCCGGTCATCAGGAACTAGACACCACCCAGGAAGCGGCCAGCGACGATCCGGCACGCAAGATCCAGCGCAAACTCGATCCCGGCCCGTTGTTTCCATGGCCCCGTATCGAAGCGGCGGTCGGCTGGGCCCACGCATTGCGTTGAGCGCACCGGGCACGCGTCGTCAGCGACCGCAAAACCCGCGCAATCAGGGGTCCACGGCGCGATAGGTTTTTTCGCCCGCATTCACCGCCACCGCCAGCCGGTTTTCCGGCGGCGCGATCGGGCAGACCACATGCGGGGTGAACGCGCAGGGCGGATTTTCGGCGAGATTGAAATCGAGCAGCACACGGCCATCGCGCGGCATCGCGGTGAATAGATAGCGCGCGCCGCCATAACTTTCCTTGCCACTGGTGCGATCGGTGAACAGAAAAAACAGACCGCTGCCATCGTCCTGTGCGAGCGGCTGCAGATGGTATTCATGCCCGCCGCGCGTAAACACCGCCTCGCCCGGAACCTCCGCCGTCAATGGCGTGCCGATCGAGGTCAGCAAGGTCACCGACCGTGGCGTGGCATACGGCTGCCAGCGCGCATCGACCCGCCACTGCGGGTCGATCGGAAAATACTCAAAGCCCTGAAATGCGGTCAACGCCGGCGCTGCCGGGTCGCGAAAACGCCAGCCAAACAATGTGCCGGTCTGCACCAGATAGAACTGCCGGTTGTCCACGTCCAGCCGGTCGCCACGCCGCTCAGCCCGCTCCGGCTCCAGGCTGACGTCATCGACAGCCTGTCCGTTCAACCTCACCACCGCACCGGCAGCCGCCTTGAAGCGCACGTGGCCCTCGGCATCCAGGCTGAGCTGGCCCAGCTGTGCAGGGCCGGCAGGCAACACGACATCGCTGTGCGGATCGCTGCCGACCTGATACCGACCTGCACGCACGCGACCGGAGGCGGTATAGCTCAGCCAGCCATCGGGCGCACGCACCTGTGCCAGCCGTTGCGCGCGAACACGTTCCAGCGCGACCTGATACACCTGCTGCTCATCGGCATTCGAACGATTGGCGGCGCGCACAGCGCCGGCACCGCCAGACTCAGCCGAACACGCAACCATCGCCATCACCGCGACGCACAAGGCGCCCACCTGCAACTGCAACCGCATGCATCCACCCACCACTGCAAGAAACTGCGCTCCGCGCAGTGAGCCTGCGTCCCCACAGACCACCCTTCCTGCGGCTATTGTGCATGCATCAGGCAGCAGTCGCGACCGGACGCGACGGATCCTGCAACCAGCCGCTCCAGGAACCGGCATAGACGCGCGCGCCGGACAGTCCGGCCACTTCCAACGCCAACAGCAGATGGCAGGCCGTCACGCCCGATCCGCACATCACCACGGCCTGCTCGGGCTGGTACGCGCCCAGCAATGCAGACAGCTCGGCACGCAATTCATCGGCCGGCTTGAAGCGGCCATCGCGGAGGCTCAGACCCAGCGGACGACTCACCGCACCCGGCACATGCCCGGCGATTGGATCGATCGGCTCCACTTCACCGCGAAACCGCTCGCCTGCGCGCGCATCCAGCAGCCAGCCCGGGGCCTGCTCCAGCCGCGCCAGGATCTGTTCGGCGTCCACCACGGCATTGGCGTCGAAACTGCCGGGATACGCGGCGCCATCGTGCGCTGCCGGCAGCTCGGTGGTCTCGGCCAAGCCGGCGGCGCGCCACGCGGCCAGCCCGCCATCCAGCACCGCCACGCGGCGATGCCCCATCAACCGCAGCATCCACCACGCGCGTGCGGCGGCCATGCTGCCATCGCCCGCGTCGTAGACCACCACCTGGGTCTGCGGATCGATGCCCCACGCGCCCAGGCGCCTGGCAAAGTCGGCGCTCTGCGGCAACGGATGCCGCCCTTGATCGGCACGCGACAGGTCGGCCAGGTCATGATCAAGATCGACGTAATGCGCGCCGGGCAGATGTCCCTGCGCGTATGCCTTGCGTGCCGCCTGCGGATCAGCTGCGGTTGGTGGTGCGGCGCGCGCATCCAGCAGCCGCAGCAGTGGGTGCGGCAATGCCGCCGCCAGGGTGGCGCTATCGACCAGCGTGGTCCAGTTCGGATCGGCACTCATGCAACCTGCTCCAGGCGACGACGAAGATTGAGGAGAATGGCCGCAGTGGCGCCCCAGATGCGCTGCCCTGGCCAATCGTATTCGAGCACGCGCCGCTGGCGGCCGCGAAATTCCAGCTCCACGCTGCGCAAATTGTCCGGGTCCATCAGATAGGCCAGCGGCACTTCGAAGACCTCGGCCACCTCTTCCGGCTGCGGCACCGCCACGAACGCGGGGTCGATCACCGCCACCACCGGCGTGACCCGAAACCCGCTCACGGTCAAAAACGGATCCAGATATCCCAACGCGTGCACTTGCCGCGCACCCAGCGCGATCTCCTCGCAGCTCTCGCGCAAGGCCGCCGCTGCCGCATCGGCATCGGCAGGCTCCATCCGCCCGCCCGGGAAGCTGACCTGCCCGGCATGGTGGCGCAGGCTGTCGGTGCGCCGGGTCAGCAGCACCATGGTGCCCTGCTCGCGCGGCACCAGGCCGCATAGCACCGCCGCTTCGGCAGACGCACCGCCCTCGCTCAGATCGATCAGTTCGGCATGGTTCCAGCCCGGCCCGTCGGGTGCGGTGTCCAGCGAATACAGCGCCCGGCGCAACTGCGCGTATTCGGGCAGCGCCGCCATAAGCCCACGTGCAGGCAACACGGTATGCAACAACTCCTGGCGTTCGGCGTCACTCATGCTCATCCAGCGTGCAATTTCATCCAGGCTGCGCAGGCAGCCGACACAGTGCGACTGCGCGTCCAACGAACATACACCGATACACGGGCTGGGCAGATCCCCGCAATTGGAATCGGTGTCGCTCATCGCGCGTTTCCGCAGCCGCGGCGTGGGTGTTTCATCGGTCTCTTCAGCAAGGTTGGGACGCCAAAACGACAACGCCGGCCTGGTGGCCGGCGTTGTCAGTGCAACAGCAAACGCAATTACTTGACGCTGACCAGCTTGATCTCGAACTGCACGGCCACGTTCGGCGGGAACGGCGTACGCGGGTCGGCGCCATAGGCCTGATCCGACGGCAACGTCACTTCCCACTTGGAGCCGGCCGGCATCTGCAGCAGGGTCTCGCGCATGGCCTTCATTTCGACTTCGCTGACCTTGATGGCCGGGATCTGCTGCGCCGGACGCGCCTTCTCACGGTCGCCGAAGGGGAACGGACCGGCCACTTCCAGCTGCACGGTGCTGGCCTGGGTCGGCTTCGCGCCCTTGCCCGCTTCGATCACGCGGTACTGCACGCCGCTTGGCAGCGTCTGCACGCCAGCGGTGCCCTTGTTCTTGGCCAGGAACGCTTCGCTTTTGGTCTTGTTGGCAGCAGCGGCCTTGTCGTACTCGGCCTTGGCCTGCTGGGCACGGCCCTGCTCACGCTTCTGGAACGCTTCGACCGCCGGCTTCAGCTGGTCGGCGGTGATCGCCGGCTGCTTCTTGGCATAGGCGTCCTGCAGACCCTTTACCACCGCATTGATGTCGAGCTGCTCGCCACGACCGGTGAGCTCGGCAAGGTTGTTGCCGTAGTCGTAACCGAAGTAATAGCTCAACTTGCCCTTTTCGGACGTTGTGTCCTGGGCCAGTGCATTGCCCGTCAGGGCCAGGGCCGCCACAGCGACCGCGATAGAACGCAACTTCATCAAACAATTCTCCAGGGTGGTGGCACAGGACGGGTCTGCCGCCTGAGATGACGCGCTAGGATAGCGGCCGCGATACCGAACCGCTACTTATCACGAAAGCTATGACCAGCAAGGCTTTCGGAAGTTCCGTATTTACTATTTTTTTACGTTCGCAAGGGTTTGCCATGTCCAATGACGTCATTCTGATCGCCGATCACGCCAGTGTCCGGACCATTACGGTCAATCGGCCGGACAAACTGAACGCATTGAACCGCGACACCATGCTGGCGCTGGACCAGGCGTTCGTGGACGCGGCAAGCGCCGACGACGTGCGCGTGGTGGTCCTCACCGGCGCCGGGCCCAGATCCTTCGTGGCCGGCGCGGACATCGCCGAAATGAGCGCGTTGTCGGCGATGGACGGCCGGGAATTTTCGCTGGTCGGGCAGCGCTTGATGCGCCGGATCGAACGCATGCCCAAACCGGTGATCGGCATGATCAACGGATTTGCGCTCGGCGGCGGACTGGAGCTGGCAATGGCCTGCCATCTGCGCATCGCCGCATCCACCGCACGGCTGGGGCAGCCGGAAATCAATCTCGGCCTGATTCCCGGCTTCGGTGGCACCCAGCGCCTGTTGCGCCTGACCGGCCGTGCCGCAGCACTGGAACTGTGCCTGCTCGGCATGCCGATCGATGCAGCGCGCGCACTGCAACTGGGCTTGGTCAATCGCGTGGTCGAGCCCGACGCCTTGCAGGAAGAAACCCAGACCCTGGCCCAACGCCTGGCGAGCGCCGCGCCGCTGGCATTGCGCGGCATTCTGGATGCGGTCGTGTTCGGCGGCGAATGCGGCATCGAAGAAGGCCTGCAGCTGGAAACCGCACAATTTGCGCTGCTGTTCGCCAGCGAGGACATGCGCGAAGGCACCCGCGCTTTCCTCGACAAGCGCCCCGCACAGTTCCACAACCGCTGAGCACCGTGATGCCGCACGCCACCCTACCGGCACCGCGCGCACTGGCCATGCGCTTGTTCGACTGCGTGCAAGCGGACGATCTCGATCGTGCACTGCAACTTGGCCTGATGGACTACCGGCCGGCCCCGCACCTCGATGCAGCGAATGCACCGGTCGTGGCGGCACTGCTCGCCGCACAACAGCGCCTGCGCGCTGCCTGGGCCGCGCGCGAACGCTATCGCGCACGTGCCGCTAGGCTGCAACGCCGCGCCGCCGAACGCGACGCGCGGCGCACGCCCGCACCAGCACCCAGCCAGCCGGCAGCGGCCGCGTTGCCGCCGTTGGCCGCGGCGATCCTGGCGCGTGCCAAAGCCAAGGCAGCGGGAGGAACGCCGTCTTGAACGCTGCACGCCCTGCACCGCCAGCGCGCCGCAGCAGCGGCATGCGCAAGCCTGAAATACAGGAAATGTTCGAGCGTCTGCGCGAACTCAATCCACACCCGACCACCGAGCTGGAATACACCACGCCATTCGAGCTGTTGATCGCAGTGTTGCTGTCCGCGCAGGCCACCGATGTCGGCGTCAACAAGGCCACCCGCAAGTTGTATCCGGTCGCCAATACCCCGCGCGACATTCTCGATCTTGGCGAAGAAGGACTGAAGCGCTACATCGCCACCATCGGCCTGTTCAACGCCAAGGCCAAGAACGTCATCGCTACCTGCCGCATCCTGCTCGAGCAATACGGCGGCGAGGTGCCGCACGATCGTGCAGCACTGGAAGCCCTACCCGGCGTCGGCCGCAAGACCGCCAATGTGGTGCTCAACACCGCATTCGGCGAACCGACGATGGCCGTGGACACGCATATCTTTCGCGTCTCCAACCGCACCGGCCTTGCACCGGGCAAGGACGTGCGCGCGGTCGAAGACAAACTGGTCAAGGTCATCCCTGCAGAATTCCTTCACGACGCACACCACTGGCTGATCCTGCACGGACGCTACGTCTGCAAGGCGCGCAAACCCGATTGCCCGGGCTGCGTGATCCATGACCTGTGCCGCTACCGCGACAAGACCCCGGCGGCAGCCGAACGGCCGCCAGCTTCGACGCGCTGACCCGGTCCAAGCGCAGCTGAAGAACGACTGCGCTCACCACCAGCGGGCGCTGCCAGCGCTCGGTGCGGCTGCAGCTGTACGACTCATACATTCCGGTCCTGAGCGCGCCGCCCACATCCCCGAGACTCTCGCCACGTCTGGTGAGCCGCTTCAAGACACCATGGCTGACATGCTTTAGCACAGCCATCACATCCAAAACAGGGACACGCAGATCCGCGTTCGCCCCCTGGTGCCGTCAGCACGCAAGCCGTTGCGCTTGCCATTGCCAATTGCCAATTGCCGATTGCCGATTCACCGTCAAAAAAAATCGCGACCGGATGATGCGTCTTTCGGCGCCATGCATCATCCGGTCACGACAGATGTCACCCGGCGCGAACGCCGGGCGTTTGTCACTGACTTATGCCGCTTTGCGCGGTTCGCCCACCAACGTTCTTTCCACGGTCGGCTGACCTTCGACGCGGCGGTCCAGCTCCTTCCAATCCACTACCAGCTCGCATCCGCGCGAAGCCGCATTCCGGCTCCAATCACGCAGCAACTCGATGCAGGCATGGTCGACGTGATGCAGCTTGGCCACGTCCAGATGCAGCGCGGTGTTCGGCGGCACGCTTTCCAGCGTCCGCGCCATTGCCGGCACTTTCAGGAACGTTGCCGACCCCTGCAGGGTCAGATGCATTTCGTCCTTCTTGTCGGCGTGCTCGCGCACCTCGACCTTCAGACGCGACGAATGCAGGGCCAGACGGAACAGCGACAGGCCGAAGCCGATCAACACGCCGGTCAGCAGGTCGGTCGCCACGATCGCGAAGGTGGTCGCCAGGTAGATGGCCGCAGTTCCACGACCATAGGTCGCCAACTCCTTGACCTGCCCGATCTTGATCATCTTCACGCCCGTATAGACCAGGATGCCGGCCAGACATGCCACCGGCGTCATCCGCAACAACCACGGCAGCAGCATTGCGAAGACCAGCAACCAACCGCCATGCAGGATGGTCGAGGTCCGCGTGGCTGCACCTGCCTGGACATTGGCCGCACTACGCACGATCACGCCAGTCATCGGCAATGCGCCCAGGAAGCCGCACAGCATATTGCCAACGCCCTGCGCCGCCAGCTCACGGTCGTACTGCGTCCGTGCGCCTTGGTGCATGCGATCTACCGCCGCCGCCGACAGCAACGTTTCGGCGCTGGCGATAAAGGCAAAGGTCACCGCCGATACCAGCAAGGTGTGGTTGAACACCCCAAAGATGTCGGAGAAGCTGGGGATGGTGATCGCCGAGAACAGGTTGGTCGGAACGTCGACACGATTGACGTCCAGCCCCTGCAGCTGCGCCGTCGCGGTCACCGCCACCACCGCGATCAACGCACCCGGCAGGAAGCGCAGACGCGTCGGACGCAGCTTGTCCCAGGCCAGGATGATGCCGATCGTCGCCAGACCCACGAACAATGCGGTGCGGCCGGTGCCTGCACTGATCGCCTGCCACAACACGGCAGGCAATGCAGCGAAGTTTTCCAGACCACGCGCCTTGGGCGCGGCATCCATCAACACATGCGCCTGCGATGCCACGATCAAGATGCCGATGCCCGACAACATGCCGGCCACCACGGCCGGCGATGTCATGCGGAACCACACACCCGCGCGGCACAGACCGGCAACCAGCTGAATCGCACCGGCCACCAGGATCACCGGCCCAAGCGCGGCAACGCCGTGCTCACGCACCAGTTCGAACACCAACACAGCCAGGCCGGCGGCCGGACCGCTCACCTGCAAAGGAGAGCCTGCCAGAAAGCCAACGACCAGCCCGCCGATGATGCCGGTGATCAGACCTGTGGCCGGAGGCATTCCGGACGCGATCGCAATACCCATGCACAACGGCAGCGCAACAAGAAAGACCACGACAGACGACAACAAATCACGCCCGAACAGTCCCTGACGGAAATATCCGCCGATACCTGATGTGTTCATGATCGACTCCGTCAGACGAGTTCAGCGCGGACGACTTGCTGCAGTCGCGGACGCGGAGTGGCTTCTGGAGTGCTTTCGGCCAGCAACGGGCGGAAGCCGCCCTTCTCGGCATCGAAGGCGCGGATCTCCCCGTGGGCGATATCGTAGATCCAGCCATGGATCCGCAAGGTGCCTGCCGCCAGACGGGCTGCAACCACCGGCTGCGTGCGCAGGTGGTCGAGCTGCGAGACCACGTTTTCTTCGGTCATGCAGGTCAACGCGTCCTGGCTGTGCGGATCGTGGCCGTGATGCGCGGTGACGTGACGTGCCGCATCGGTGTGCTTGAGCCACGCCGCCACGGACGGAACATCTTCCAGCGATTCCGGCTTGAGCACTGCCTTCATCGCGCCGCAGTCGGTATGACCGCAGATCACGATGTGACGCACGCCCAGAACGGCGATGGCGTACTCGATCGCCGCAACCACGCCGCTGACGTGCTGGGAGTAAGGCGGCACCACGTTGCCGATATTGCGATAGACGAACAATTCACCGGGCTGCGCGGAGAAGATCAGCTCCGGCATAACGCGCGAGTCGGCGCAAGTGATGAACAGCGTATGCGGGCTTTGGCCGCCGGCCAGTTCCTGAAAGCGCGCACTCTGGCGCGGATACACTTCTTTACGGAAATGACGAAAACCTTCTAGCAAACTTTCCATGGGAGATTCCTCTAGGCAACGAATAGCCGTCCGCGGCGCAAACCGCGAATTGCAAAGACAAACAAATCAATAAGAAATCCGGCGCGCAGTGCACCGGGTACAGCGACAGCGGGGATCAGCCAAGCAGCGCGTTTGGAGGACGCAGTTGCGGGATCAGGTCGCGTTTTTGATTTGCCGGCGCATGATGCGCGTGCCAAGAAGGGGAATACCGCGCCAGCATCGGCCAAGCTTGGGAGAGCAAGGGGATATCGTCTGCAGGCTGTGTGTCGACTTGGCTTTGTGTATCGCCATCGTCCTGCGGATCTTCTGCTGCATCGCGTTCTTCGCCAGCTTCCACCATCACCGCAACGCCGTCGCCCACCAACGCATCGTAGATGCGCGTGTGTGCATTGGCTGCCGACCACGCGGTGAGCGCGAGCAGGCAGACCAACAGCAGTTGGAGGAATCGAGGAAACATGGCCTCGAAACTAACAATTTAGAACCTGCCTGCGCAAGTGGTGCGTTGCACAACCTGACATATATGTTCAGTTGGTAAGGGTTCCGGTTCAGGTCGCCTGATCAGGCAGCCTCTAGTGCTGCCGGCCCAGCGTGATGCAGTGCACTGTCACATGGCGAGCACGTTCAGATTTTTGACACACGATGACACAGTACAAACCATCGTAAATCCTTGTCTTTATTGGCAAAAATCATTTATTACGTTTCCGTGTTTTTGTCACATTAACGCAACTTTCACGCCATAGCCTGCGCCCACTTTCTCAGGTCGCAAGGCATCTATGAAACTCGCTCCCACCCTGCTTGGCGCAGCACTACTCCTGGCACTTGCCGCACCGGCCGCGCATGCCGAAATCGCCATCGATGTGATCGGCGGTTCCGAGGTCTCGCTGGAAGGCCTGGTCCAGGCCGACGGCAACTGGTTCCATAACGATGTGCAGGACCTCAACGGTCCGATCGGCGCCAATGGCGACAATTCCGAGTTCAGCATCCGTCGCGCTGAATTGGTGCTCAAAGGCAAAGGCCCGGGCAACATCGAATGGGTGGCCGGGTACGACCCGAGCGTGCTGAAGGAAGTGACCATCCGCGGTACCACCATCCGCAGCACCGGCCGTTTTCTGGACAACAACGTCAAGTACAAGTTTGGCGGCAACGCCAACAACTACCTGCAGATCGGTCAGTTCAAGCAGCCCAACAGCCTGGAAGAACTATCCAGCACCAAGAATAACGACTTCGTCTCCAAGGCGTCGGTGACCAATACCTACGGCATCTCGCGCCGGCTGGGCGTGGCGTACGGCATGGGTGACAACAACTGGAGCGTGACTGCCAGCGCATTCGGCCGCGAACTGACCCGCAACCAGGCCCATGGCAGCGGCTACGGCGCGCGCGGCACCTGGGCGCCGATCAACGAAAGCGGCAACGTGCTGCACTTCGGCCTGAGCTACCTGGGTTACGACACCGACGACGACACCCTGCGTCTGCGCGCACGTCCGGACGCCGACCTCACCACCATCCGTCTGATCGACAGCGGCGCCATCACCAATGTGGATCGCGTGGGCGTGGCTGGTGCCGAAGCGATGTGGGTCACCGGGCCGTTCAAGCTGCAGAGCGAATATTTCCAGGAGACCGCCAAGCGCATCGGCAACAACGCGCAGGATTACAAGAGCGACGGTTGGTACGTCAGCGGCGTGTGGAACATCACTGGCGAAACATGGGGCTACAAGGCCGGCGTGCCGACCACCCCGCTGCCGAACGAGCCGGCATCGGGCCTGTGGCAGCTGGCCGCGCGCTACGACACGCTGGACCTCAACGATGGCCACCTGATCGCCAACGGCAACACTCCGTTCGTGGACGGCGTGCTGGGCGGCAAAATGAACGTGTGGACGATCGGTGCCAACTGGTATTGGCGCTCCAACTTCAAGTTCGCACTCGACTACGCGAAGGTGGAAAGCACACGTTACAGCAGCGCCACGCGTGGTCTGGTCGACGACAACCCGTCGATCATCGAAGCACGCGCGCAGTTCTATTGGTAAGTGTCCGCACCGTTGGCCACCGTGCACGCGCTTGAGCGGATGCGGCGGCCAAGTGCACCTCAACGCGACCCGGCATTCCCCGGCGTGCGTTGGATAACGCCATCTTCTTCCTGTCATCTCTTCGACACCTCACGGTCATGCCGCTGCCCTGCAATGGCGCGACTGCGGGACGTCGTGATCCCTACCCTCTCTGGAGCTGTTCCGTGACCCACTCCTTCAAGACCCGTCTGGCCGTCGGCGTGCTCGCCGCCTCGCTGGCACTGTGTGCCCAGGCTGCCGATGTCACCGGCGCCGGTGCGTCCTTTATTTACCCGGTGATGTCCAAATGGTCGGCCGACTACAACGCCGCCACCAAGAAGCAGGTCAACTATCAATCGATCGGCTCGGGCGGCGGCATTGCCCAGATCAAGGCGGCCAGTGTGGACTTCGGTTCCTCCGACGCCCCGTTGAAGCCGGAAGAACTGGCCGCTGCCGGCCTGGCGCAGTTTCCGTCGGTGATCGGCGGCGTGGTGCCGGTGGTCAACGTGGCCGGTATCGCACCGGGCGCGCTCAAGCTCGACGGCAAGACCCTGGGCGACATCTTCCTGGGCAAGATCAGCACCTGGAACGATCCGGCCATTGCCGCGCTCAACCCGGGCGTGAAGCTCCCCGAAGGCAAGATCACCGTGGTGCATCGCTCCGATGGCTCGGGCACCAGCTTCAACTTCACCAACTATCTGTCCAAGGTCAACCCGGACTGGAAGAGCAAGGTGGGCGAAGGCACCGCCGTGCAGTGGCCGAGCGGCATAGGCGGCAAGGGCAACGAAGGCGTGGCTGCCTATGTGAAGCAGATCAAGGGCGGCATCGGCTATGTCGAGCTGTCGTATGCGCTGCAGAACAAGATGTCCTACACCGCGATGAAGAACGCTGCCGGCAAGTTCGTGCAACCGTCCGATGAAACCTTTGCCGCCGCGGCCAACAGCGCCGACTGGGGCAATAGCAAGGACTTCTACCTGGTGATGACCAATGCCGCGGGCGACAACGCCTGGCCGATCACTGCCACCAACTTCATCCTGGTGCAGAAGAAGCCCAAGAACGCCGCTGGCCTCAAGAACACGCTGGAGTTCTTCCGCTGGGTCTACAGCAAGGGCGATGCCCAGGCCAAGCAGCTGGACTATGTGCCGCTGCCGGACAGCCTGGTGACGCAGATCGAAGCGTATTGGGCCAAGAACCTGCCGCGCTAAACGCGTGCATCGACGCAGTTGCGCACATCGTCAGGTGTGCGCAACTGCCGTTGACGACAGCGGTGACGTGCGAGCACGGGCTTGGCGCGCACTGGCCGGGCCTGCCTGACACCTGCATGTCACGTTGACTGGTCACTCTCAACAGAACAGGAACGACGCCGTCTCTCTCCCCGGCGTCGGGACCGGGACGCGGATCCCGGGGGGTGCGATGCCCTCCGCGGTCCGCGTCTTTTTTTGTGATGCCTCTCCCGAAGGCACTGTCATGAGCGTGTAACAAAAACATCATTTCATAGCGTGGTCTGCCGGACACCCGGCCAATCCAGCCTCGGAGCTTCCATGAAATTGCAGTCGGCCAGTCTGACCGCCCTGTCCCTCACCATCGCCCTTGCCCTGGCTGCGTGTTCGCCCGGCAAGGACGTGCAGTCCGGCGATGCCGCCAAGGGCGCTCCCAGCGCAGGCGCCACCGCAAGCGACAGCAAGGTTGCGGAAATCTCCGGTGCCGGTGCGTCCTTCATCTACCCGCTGGTGTCCAAGTGGTCGGCCGACTACAACGCCGCCACCGGCAACAAGGTCAACTACCAGTCGATCGGTTCCGGCGGCGGCATTGCCCAGATCAAGGCCGGCACGGTGGATTTCGGCTCGACCGACAAGCCGCTCGATAGTACCGAGCTGCAACAGGCCGGCCTGGGCCAGTTCCCGTCCGCCATCGGCGGCGTGGTGCCGGTGGTCAATCTGGAAGGCATCGCCCCGGGCAAGCTGCGCCTGACCGGCGCGCTGCTGGGCGATATCTTCCTGGGCAAGGTCAGCATGTGGAACGACGCGGCGATTGTCGCGGCCAACCCGGGCGTGACCCTGCCGGCGACCAAGATCAATCTGGTGCACCGCTCCGATGGCTCGGGTACCACCTTCAACTTCTCCAACTACCTGTCCAAGGTCAGCCCGGAGTGGAAGAGCAAGGTCGGCGAAGGCACCTCGGTGCAGTGGCCCGGTGGCGTCGGCGGCAAGGGCAACGAAGGCGTGGCCTCGTATGTGCAGCAGATCAAGGGGTCGATCGGCTACGTCGAACTGGCCTACGCGCTGCAGAACAAGATGCCGTACACCTCGCTACAGAACGCCGCCGGCCAGTGGGTCGAGCCGAATGCAGACAGCTTTGCCGCCGCTGCTGCCAGCGCCGACTGGGCCAATGCCAAGGACTTCAATCTGGTGATCACCAATGCGCCGGGCGAGAAGGCTTGGCCGATCACGGCCACCAACTTCATGCTGATGCACAAGCAGGCCAAGGATGCCGAGCGCAGCAAGGCGACGCTGGACTTCTTCAAGTGGGCATTGGAAAACGGCCAGGCCCAGGCCAGCGAGCTGCATTACGTGCCGCTGCCGCCGGAGCTGGTGAAGCAGATCCAAGCCTATTGGGGCAGCGAGTTCAAGTAATGCCTGCATCCCGCCTGCATGGCGGGCTGCGCGGCGGTGAGGTGCCTGCGGGCGCCTCACCGTTCCTGATGTCTCACGCTCCCGCCGATGTGCGGGTGACGAGTTCAATCGAATGAATGCCACCGCCCTTCCCGAAGCGATGACCGCCCCCCGCGGCCGCGACCTGCGCGATGCGCGCGCCGACCGCCTGTTCAAGCTTGCGCTCGCCGCCACCGTGGTGTTTGTGCTGTTGGCGCTCGGCAGCGCAGCGCTGTCGATGTTGTGGGGCGGACGCCACGCACTGCAGATGCAGGGCCTGAGCTTTTTCTATTCCGCCGACTGGAATCCGGTCGAAAACAAGTACGGTGCACTGGCGCCGATCTACGGCACCTTGGTCACCGCCTTGATCGCGATGGTGATTGCGGTGCCGGTGAGTTTCGGCATCGCGTTCTTTCTCACCGAGGTGGCGCCGCGCTGGTTGCGTGGGCCGGTAGGCACCGCAATCGAATTGCTGGCCGGCATTCCGTCGATCATCTACGGCATGTGGGGCCTGTTCGTGCTGGTGCCGGTGATGACCGAACACGTGACGCCGTGGCTCAACGATCACCTGGGCACATTGCCGGTGATCGGCCCGTTGTTTCAGGGTCCGCCGCTGGGCATCGGCCTGCTCACCGCA
Organism: Xanthomonas sp. AC360; assembly: GCF_979258225.1. Lineage (NCBI taxonomy): Bacteria > Pseudomonadati > Pseudomonadota > Gammaproteobacteria > Lysobacterales > Lysobacteraceae > Xanthomonas > Xanthomonas sp. AC360. The sequence goes on along the minus strand of NZ_OZ409846.1, from coordinate 3,303,631 downwards.
GGATTCGTGCTGGCGATCATGGTGATCCCGTTTATCTCCTCGGTGATGCGCGAAGTGTTTCTGACCGTGCCGACGCGCCTGAAGGAGTCGGCGTACGCGCTGGGCTCCACCAAGTGGGAAGTCAGCTGGGACATCGTGCTGCCGTACACGCGCTCTGCGGTGATCGGCGGCGTGTTTCTGGGGCTGGGACGCGCGTTGGGCGAAACCATGGCGGTGGCCTTTGTGGTCGGCAACACGGTGCGCCTGTCGCCGTCGCTGCTGGAGCCCGGCACCACCATCGCCGCATTGATCGCCAATGACTTCGGCGAGGCCACCGAAACCTATCGCTCGGCTTTGCTGCTGCTGGGCTTTGTGTTGTTCATCGTGACCTTCATCGTGCTGGCGATCGCGCGCTTCATGCTGATGCAGCTGTCGCGTCGGGAGGGCAACTGATGTCCGCTTCCTCTGTCTCGCAATCGCTGTACAACCGGCGTCGCGTCACCAATGTGGTGGCACTGTTGTTGTCGTGCGTCACTGCATTGTTCGGGTTGTTCTTCCTGGCCTGGATTCTGTGGACGCTGCTGTCCAAGGGCGTGCCCGGCATCGACCTCAATCTGTTTACCAAGATGACACCGCCGCCGATGCAGGAAGGCGGCCTGCTCAACGCCTTCTTCGGCAGTGCGGTGATGTGCGGGCTGGCGCTGGCGATCGGCACGCCGTTGGGCGTGGCGGCCGGCACCTGGCTGGCCGAGTATGGCAATGCGCGCAAGGCCGGCATCGTGGTGCGCTTCGTCAACGACATCCTGTTGTCTGCGCCGTCGATCGTGCTCGGCCTGTTCGTCTACACCTTGTACGTGATGCAGACCGGCGGGCGGTTCTCTGCGTTTGCCGGCGCACTGTCGCTGGCCTTCATCGTGCTGCCGGTGGTGGTGCGTACTACCGACGAGATGCTGCGGCTGGTGCCGGCGCAGATGCGCGAAGCAGCCTTGTCGCTGGGCATTCCGCAGTGGAAGGTCACCGTGCAGGTGCTGTACCGCGCGGCTTCGGCCGGCATTCTCACTGGCGTGTTGCTGGCGCTGGCGCGCATCAGCGGCGAAACCGCACCGCTGCTGTTCACTGCATTCGGCAATCAATACTGGAACAGCAACATTTTCCAACCGATGGCCAGCGTGCCGGTGATCATGAACCAGTTTGCGGGCAGCCCGTACGAATCCTGGCAGACCCTGGCCTGGTCCGGCGCACTGGTGCTGACCGTGTTCGTGTTGTTGGTGAGCCTGGGCGCACGTGCGCTGCTGTTGCGTAACAAGATTTCCAATGACTGACCTTTCTTTCCGGACACCCGACATGAACGATCTCCAAAACGCCAAGCCGATGCATCGCATCGCTGTTCCGGCCGCCAAGGGGGCGCCGACGGCGCAGGCGCCGGTGAAGGTGGCCGCACGCAATCTGGATTTCTATTACGACAAGTACCACGCGCTCAAAAGCATCGACATCGAGATTCCGGAAAAGCGCGTCACCGCGCTGATCGGCCCCTCCGGCTGCGGCAAATCGACCCTGCTGCGCATCTTCAACCGCATCTACGCGCTATACCCGAAGATGGAAGCGCGCGGCGAAGTTCTGCTGGATGGCGAAAACATCCTGTCGCCGAAATACCCGATGAATCGCCTGCGCAGCAAGGTGGGCATGGTGTTTCAGAAGCCGGTGCCGTTTCCGATGACCATCTTCGAAAACGTTGCCTACGGCATCCGCCACCACGAAAAACTGTCCAAGCCCGACATGCAGAACCGCGTGGAACAGGCCTTGCGCCAGGGCGCATTGTGGGACGAGGTCAAGGACAAGCTGGGGCAAAGTGCGCTGGGCCTGTCTGGCGGTCAGCAGCAACGCCTGTGCATTGCGCGCGCAGTGGCGCTGCGGCCGGACGTATTGCTGCTGGACGAACCCACCTCGGCGCTGGATCCGATTTCCACCAGCCGTATCGAACAGTTGGTGGAAGAACTCAAGCGCGATTACACCATCGTGATCGTGACCCACAACATGCAGCAGGCCGCGCGCGTCTCCGATTACACCGCCTTCATGTATCTGGGCGATCTGATCGAGCACGACCGCACTGAAACGATTTTTTCCCAGCCGTCCAAGCAGCAGACCGAGGACTACATCACCGGCCGTTTCGGTTGATGTAAGGCGACGCACCGCAACGCCCGCACTGAAGCAGCTCCGTCGCCCTGCCCTGCACGTCATTCGGCGCGGCTGACGGACATCTACCACTGCCACGAATCGAGATCACGATGAACCAGCACCTCAACGACCATATCGTCAAAAGCTACGACGAGGAGCAGCACCGTCTTGTCGCCGAGATCGTGCGCATGGGCGACACGGCAGTGGCGCAGCTGGAAGCGGCGCTGGATGTGGTGGAGCGTCGCGACGACAACGCCGCGCATCGCATCGTGGTCAACGACGAAGCGATCGACGCACTGGAACACGCGATCAGCCACGACGTGATGCGTCTGGCGTTGCGCGGCCCGATGGCGCGCGATCTGCGCGAGATTCTGGCCGGCCTGCGGATTCCTGCGGATATCGAACGCATCGGCGATTACGCAGCGAACGTGGCCAAGCGCTCGATCGCACTCAACTCCGCGCCGCCGCTGCCGCAGACGGTGGGCCTGCGTGCGCTGGGTCAGATGGCCGCCGATGCGGTCCGCGAGGCGGTGCAGGCGTACCGCGACAAGGATGCAGATGCGGCGATCCGCGTGCGCGACGAAGATGCACGCCTGGATGCGCAGTACACCGCGCTATTCCGCGAGCTGCTGACCTACATGATGGAAGACCCGCGCAACATTACGCCGTGCACGCACTTGCTGTTCATGGCCAAGAACCTGGAACGCATCGGCGACCATGCGACCAACATCGCCGAGAACGTGTGGTTCCTGGTGCATGGCGAACAGCCGCTGCCGCCGCGCCTGAAGCGAGACGACACCAGCACCACCGGCGTGATCTGATCGTCGTTGGGTGTCGGCACGCGCTGCCGACAAACAGCGGAAAGCTTTATTTCATTACGTATTCAGCTAAAATTTCCTACGGTGGGATTGCACACAGGCCGTTCCTGTGACGCAGGAGTACGCAGATGAAACGTCTCATCGGATCTTTCATGGTTGTATCGCTGCTGACCTCGGGAGCCGCGTTAGCCGCGCCCCAGCAGCACGACGATCGCGATCGCGACCGCATTGCACAGCAGCGTCACGACGATCACGGCCCGGACCGGCATGACGAGCATCGCAACGACAAGCACGATGATCGGCGCAGCGCACATCACGACGATCACCGCAACGATCGCCATGGCCCGCCCTTCCGTCGCGGCGAGCGCCTGGCACCAGACCATCGCGGTAACCGCGTCGCCGATTACCGCAAGCATCACTTGAAGCAACCGCCGCGCGGACATGAGTGGCGTCGCGTGGATAACCAATACGTGCTGATTGCCATCGCGACCGGCCTGATCGCCAGCGTCGTCGGCGGGGGTTGATCCCGAGACATCCGTGTCACTAGGCAGGCCCGATCCGTGGCAACGCGGATCGGGCCTTCTTTTGCGTGACGTCGTGGCCGGTAGACAGCGGAGTGCAGCCGGAGCGGCCCATGGCGCCCCGCACGAAAGCTCTGTGCGTTCCGCTTGATCGATGCTGATTTATTGGCGGGAACGCGCGCGGATGAGTTTCTCACAGGCGACTCTCTGGTGAGGGCGCGACTTGCTCTTGAAGCAACTCCGCTCCGCCGGATAAGCGCGGCATGTACTCAGTGAGGCGCAGGCCACGTGTGCACTCCGGGCCTGTGCGGCCCCCCCCTGCTGACGACTGCTCACCCGGTCTTGTTCGCCGTTCTGAGCTAGACCGCTGGACGTCACCGGCCCGCTGCTTTGCGGTCCATTCGCACGCCCAAGCACGCCGTCTCGGCAGCGCCGTGGCGGTGACAAGTAGCGCTTTGCCTGCCGACCAGATGCGCCAGACCGCAGACGGATACACCGAGGGCGGGTGCACCGGTCGGGCCCAGGGTGCGACCTGCTAGGCTATGCGGATGAACGAACCGGTCGACCCGCAGCCTGCCACCTCCTTTCTGCCCATGTCGCGGCGTTTCCGCGGCTATCTGCCTGTGGTGGTGGATGTAGAAACCGGAGGGTTCGACTGGAACAAACACGCATTGCTGGAAATCGCCTGCGTGCCGATCGAAATGGGTGCCGACGGGCGCTTTTTCCCCGGCGAAACCGCCAGCGCGCATCTGGTCCCGGCCCCAGGACTGGAGATCGACCCCAAGTCGCTGGAGATTACCGGCATCGTGCTCGATCACCCGTTCCGTTTTGCCAAACAGGAAAAGGACGCGCTGGACCATGTGTTCGCACCGGTGCGCGCCGCGGTGAAGAAATATGGGTGCCAGCGCGCCATCCTGGTTGGCCACAACGCGCATTTCGATTTGAACTTCCTCAACGCCGCTGTTGCGCGCGTGGAGCACAAGCGCAATCCATTTCATCCCTTCAGCGTGTTCGACACGGTGACCCTGGCTGGCGTGGCGTACGGGCAGACCGTGTTGGCGCGTGCCGCGCAGGCGGCCGGTCTGGACTGGAACACCGCCGATGCGCACAGCGCGGTCTACGACACCGAACAGACCGCACGGCTGTTCTGCACCATCCTCAATGCCTGGCCCGGGCCTGTTTAGGGCTGGGATTGGGGATTTGGGATTCGGGATTGGCAAAAGCGGGGCGTTTGCGCGGCCGAAAGATCAGCCGGGTGCGGCAGCAACAGAGCAACTACTGCGCACCGCATAACCGCATGCAGCCTTGCCGGGGCGTACGGTTAGGGCCTTCGTATTTCCCAGCCGCCCTGCAGGAGCAGAAAAGCACCAGCCACCGTGCTTTTACGATTCCCGATTCCCGATTCCCGATTCCCCAATCCCAGCTCTAACCAGCACAGATCCGGTCGCGCCCTGCGCTCTTGGCTTCGTACAACGCGTGATCGGCGCGCTGCATCAACGATGAGCCGGTGTCGTCGTCGCGCAACTCCGACACGCCGGCGCTGAAGGTCACCTGCAGCCCGTCCACGCCGCCCCAATCGCTGCGCGCATGGAACAGCATGCGAATGCGCTCGCAGAGCGCCTGTGCATCGTCCAGTGTGGTGTCGGCCAACAGCAGGGCGAACTCTTCGCCGCCCAGACGCGCGGGCAGATCCGAGGCACGTGCGGCTGCGGTCAGCAGCTCGCCGACATCGTGCAGTACCGCGTCGCCAATGGCGTGCGAGTAACGGTCGTTGATGCGCTTGAAATGATCGATATCCAGGATCGCCAGCACCAACGGCCGGCCACTGCGACGTGCGCGGCTGATGTCGCGCGCCAGCGCTTCGTCGAAGTGGCGACGGTTGGGCAAACCGGTCAGTGCGTCCTCGTGCGCCTGGCGCTCGAACACATCGGACTTGATACGCAGCCGCGTCAACAACTCGCTCTTTTCCTGATTGGCCTGCAGCAGGCGCTGCGCCTGCAGCTGCAGATCCTGCGTACGCTTGCGCACCAGTTCGGCCAGGCGGGCGCTGTGAGTTCTGTAGCGATGCAGCAGCGCCCGATACAGCAAGGCCAGGGCAAGAATCGCGGCCAGCACCGCAGCAAACCGCACATCGTGGCGTTGCCACCACAGCGGCAGCACGTCGAAGGTCCAGCGCGCCTCCCGCGGGCTCCAGGCACCGCCCGGATGACGGGCCGCCACCCGCAGGGTGTAGTGCCCCGGCGGCAGGCCGATGAACTCCACGCTGCGCTGCCGGCCACGCGCAATCCACACGTTGTCCAGGCCGTCCAGACGGGTGCGGTATTCGATACGCTCGGACAGCAGAAAACTCATGCCCACATACGAGACATTGAGCCGGTCGCCGCCGGGTAGCTGCGCTTGTTGGCGCCAGGCCAGCGGGCGGCCGTCCTGTTGCACGCTTTCGATCAGCGGCGGCGGTGGGCGTCGCTCGCGAAACCGCTGCAAGCGTGCCGGGTCCACCGTGCTCACACCACCGGCGGTGACCACCCAAACCGAGCCATCGGCACGCGCGATCATGCTGGGGCCGGAGCTGCCATTGGCCTGCGCGTTGCCCATGCCGTCGATCTCGCCGTAGCGCTCGATGTCCAGCGTGCCGCGTCCATCGGCCACCGCATCAAGCGCAGCGAACGCGGTGCGCAGCACGCCGCGATTGCTGCTGATCCATGCGTTGCCCCGCCGATCGTCGACGAGCTGGAACACCGTATCCACCGGCATGCCCTGCTCCAGACCCACGCGCGCAAGCGTGCCGCCGCGCACGCGATACAGACCGCGATCGGTGGAGATCCACACCGCATCGCCAATCGGCTGGAAGCCGAACACGCTGCGCGCACCACCCAGGCGTTCCAGGTCCAGTTGCTGCAGCGTGCCGTCGCGCAACACCGCCGCACCATCGACCGAGCCGATCCACAGCGCGCCGTCGATGCTGGCCAAGGCAGTCACCACGCCACCGGGCAGCCCATCGATCGCCACCGGCACGCGCTTGCCGTCCACCAGCTGCACCACGCCGCGCTGAGTGGCCAGCCACACCGCAGCGTGCGCATCGATCACGATGGCGCGGATATGGCCACTGGGGATGCCGTCCGCCTCGCCGTAGTGCTGCAGCACGCGACCATCGCGCAGCACGAACACACCGTCGGCATAGGTGCCCACCCACAGGTCGCCATGCCGATCGAGCGCCAGACTGAGCACCGACAGCCGGCGTCCCGACGGGGTCGCCACAGGAACCGGCATGATCCTGCCGTCCGGCAGCATGCGGTCCAGACCGGCGGTGCTGGCGATCCACAGACTGCCGTCGCGATCTTCGAGTACTGCGCGGGCATAGTCGCCGCTCAACCCGTCGCGCTGGCTGTAGCTGCTGAACAAGGTCTCGCGTAATCGGAACAGGCCACCGTTGGCGCCGACCCAGATGCTGCCTTCCGCATCCTCGCGCAGGCTGACGATGCGCCCGGTGGGCAGGCTGCGGCCTGCCGGCAAATGCTCTACCCCGTGGCTGCCGATCCGTAACAGGCCCTGGTTTTCGCTACCCAGCCACAGATCGCCATTGCGATCCTGCAGCATCGCAGTGAAGTGGCCCTGCCCGGGCAGCCGATGCACCAACTCGGCGCGCTCGTCGTGCAAGCGATACAGCTGCTCACCTGCGACCATCCACACCGTGCCGTCCGGCGCGCGATACGGCCACGCTAGGCCCGGCGGCAGGCCGAATGACGCTGGCGCACGATGCATGCGCCCGTCCGGTTCGCGATAGATCAGCCCGTCCAGCGTACCGATCAGCAAGCGGCCCTGCCCGTCGAACACCATGCGCGGGAAGCTACTCTGCAGCGGCACGCCATCGCGCGGCGGAAAATAGTCGAAACGTCCATCCGGCCACAGGCACCCCAGCCCGTGGCCTTCGAACAGCAGCCACATCCGGCCGTCCGCATCCATGGTCATCGCGTGGATCAACGCCTGCGGCCACTGGCCCTTGCGCTGCCACTGCCGCCACTGCCCATCGGCGCCGTGACGCACCAGATTGCCGCGCGTATCGCTCAGCCACAGCGCGCCATCGCGATCCACGTACAAGGCGCCGACGCCGTTATCGGGCAGACCCGGTCGCGTGCTGCGATCGATGACGTTGAATTCCAGGCCGTTGTAGCGCACCAGGCCTTCCCAGGTGGCGAACCACAGGTAGCCGTCGCGGGTCTGGGCGATATCGCGCAGCGAGTTGTGCGGCAGGCCGCTGCGCGAACTCCAGCTGTCGATGGCGTAGTCGCGTAGTCGCGCGGTCCCGATAGGTGCGGCGATCGCCGTCAGCGAACACAACGCCAACAGCATGCAGACGCCAGCGCCGAGCCAGCGCCGCCACTGCCCATGCCATCGTGCCGACGCCTTGCCGGCGTCTCTGTTCTCGCCCGTACCGCAGGCGCCCACCCCAAGTTTCATCAGACACAACACGCCGTTTGCTGACGATATGGTAGGGAAAAAGTGACGCGGGCGCTGATCGTTCGCGCTGGCTGACGCCGAAAGCCTTGCAGCTGCGGCGTCGTACGCGCCATCGACAGCACTTCGTTGCCAAGCGCAGCGTCGCAATCTGCGCAGATTGCGCTATGCCTGCATGTGCGCTGCGTTCCTATTGCATGCTGAAGGCAGCGCGTGATCGCGCGCCTCCGTCCCGCATCGCTCAGGCACCCAGGCGCTGGCGCACGACCTCGAACAGGGTCACGCCGGTTGCGACCGACACATTGAGGCTTTCGATATCGCCCGGCATTGGAATCTTGACCAGACCATCGCAATGCTCGCGGGTCAGACGGCGCAGACCGTCGGCCTCACCGCCCAGCACCAGCCCGACATTGCCGCGCAGGTCGACGCTGTACAACGACGCCTCGGCCTCGCCGGCCAGGCCGTACAGCCACACACCCTGCTTCTGCAGGTCGCGCAGGCAGCGTGCCAGATTGGTCACCGCCACCACCGGGATGCGGTCGGCGGCGCCGGCCGAGGTCTTGCGCACGGTCGCATTCACCGTGGCCGACTTGTCCTTGGGGATGACCACCGCAGTGGCGCCTGCGGCCGCGGCGCTGCGCAGACACGCACCGAGGTTGTGCGGGTCCTGCACGCCGTCGAGCACCAGCACCAGCGCGCGACCTTGCGCAGCCTCGACCAGACCTTCCAGTTCGTTCTCCGCCCACAGTCGTGCGGCGGCGTAGCGTGCGGCAACACCTTGGTGGCGTACCTGCCCGCCCACACCGTCCAGTGCCTGGGTGTTGACCCGGCGCACGTCGATCCCCTTGCGGCGCGCCTGTTCTTCGATCTCGGTCAGACGCGGGTTCTTGCTACCGGCCTCGATCAAGACCTCGCGCACGTTGTCGGCGTCGTTCTCGACGGACGAGGCGACAGCGTTGACGCCGACGATCCACTGGTTTTGCTTGCTCATTGCGCGGGCATACGAAGAAATGAGGGGGAATGGTAGGGCCTGCGGCCTGCTACGTCACGGCCGGGGCAAGGATCGCCTGAGAAATCGGGCCAAGGTCGTGCCGCAATGCCACGGGCAGCTGGCGGAGTCATGCGCCGCTGGCTGCAGTGGACATGCCGCAAATGTATCGGTACGCCGGATATCTTCGCGTCGCGTGAACCGCTATGGACAGGTCCTTGACCGCGTATCGCGCCGACCTCGGCAACACGCCGCAACGCACCGACATCAACATGATTGAAGACAGCAATGACCTGCATTGCGAAGCAACATCGCTACTTACGCCGGCCACCGATCGGTGTCGTGATCCGGATGCTGATGCGAGACGAGCGCGGCCTGAAACGCCAATGCAGCAGCGTCATTCTCACTCGGGCGTGTCGGCAGCTGCGCCAGGGTATCGACGAACGGCAACTTGCACTCCACCGCGTACTGAATGTGCGGAGGCAACCGCTCCGGTGTATCGAATGCACCTGCCGCAATTGCCACGCCGTCAGGCGCTTCATAGGTCAATGGCGTCCCGCACTCGGCGCAAAAGCCGCGCTGTACCACTGACGAGGAGGCAAAGCGCTTGGGCTCGCCACGGGTCCAGCGGAACTCGGTGCCACGCACCGACACCAGTGGCGCGTAATACGCCCCGAAGGCTTTCTGACACATGCGGCAATGACAGATCGATGCGTCGTCCAGCACGCCGCGCACATGAAAGCGCACGGCGCCGCATTGGCAGCCACCGCTGTATTCGGAGGATGTGCGCATCGTTTGCCTCGCAGATCAGCGTGTTATGCAAGCCACCGCGTCATCACGGTATGCGGCGGCACTCACGACGCACTTGCCGACGCAATGTACTGCGGGCAGCCATTCCGGCCGCCCGCAACACCATGCATCCAGTATCAATACGACTTTTTCTTGCGCTTGGCCGGCTTCTCGCGCGGCGGCAGCGGTGCTTCGGCAGGCGCACCATCCTCTGCCAAACGGAAATCGATCTTGCGTTCTTCCATGCTGGCCTTGAGCACGAGCACGCGTACCGGGTCGCCCAGACGGAACTCACGACCACGGCGCTCGCCGCTGAGCGTTTTGCGGATCGGATCGAACTGGTAATAGTCCTGCGGCAACTGGGTGACATGCACCAGGCCATTGACCTTGGACTGGGTCAGCTCCACGAACAGGCCGAAGCCGGTCACGCCGCTGATCACGCCATCGAACTGGCCGCCGACATGCTTTTCCATCCAGGCGGCGCGATAACGCTCGTCCACTTCGCGCTCGGCCTCATCAGCACGGCGTCCACGCTCGGAGCATTGCAGCGACAAGGCCGACATCTGCCGCGGCGTGTAGATGAATTTCTCCGGGCTGGCGCCGGTCAGGGCGTGCTTGATCGCGCGATGCACCAGCAGATCCGGGTAGCGGCGGATCGGCGAGGTGAAGTGCGCATACGCCTCCAACGCCAAACCGAAGTGACCGTTGTTGTCGGGCGAATACACCGCCAGGCTCTGGCTGCGCAGCAGCACCGATTCCAGCAGCGCGGCATCCGGGCGCACACGCACCTTCTTCAGCAGCTTGGTGTAATCGCCCGGGCGCACCTTGCTCCACGCCGGCAGGCTGAGCTGGAACTCCTTGAGGAACTCCAGCAGGTCTTCGTACTTGCTCTCCGGCGGCCGCTCGTGCACGCGATACGGCGCAGGCACATGCACGCCCAGCAGATAGCGCGCGGCTTCCACGTTGGCGGCGATCATGCATTCTTCGATCAGCTTGTGTGCGTCGTTACGCACCAGCATGCCGGCCTGGGTGACCTCACCGGTGTTGTCGAGCACAAAGCGCACTTCGGAGGTTTCGAACTCGATTGCACCGCGATGCGTCCGCGCCTTCGACAACACGTTGTACAGCTGATGCAGACGCTGCACCTGCGGCAACAACGGGCCGATAAACGCCTTGGTATCGGCATCGTCTTCGCCAACCGCCTTCCAGACCTGGTTATAGGTCAGTCGCGCATGCGAGTTCATCACCGCTTCGTAAAAACGCGAGCCGGTCACTTCGCCATCGCGGCCCACCTGCATGTCGCAGACAAAGCACATGCGGTCGACCTTGGGCATCAGCGAGCAGATGCCGTTGGACAGGGTTTCCGGCAACATCGGCACCACAAATCCCGGGAAATACACCGAGGTGGCGCGCTTTTGCGCTTCGTCATCCAGCGGCGTGCCGGGACGCACATAGTTGGACACGTCGGCGATCGCCACCACCAGACGGAAACCGTCGGCATTGGGTTCGCAATACACCGCGTCGTCGAAATCCTTGGCGTCTTCGCCGTCGATGGTGACCAGCGGCATCTGCCGCAGATCCACACGCCCACCGATCATCTGCGGCTCGACCACCAACGGCACGGCGGCCGCTTGGTCCAGCACTTCCTGCGGGAATTCGTGCGGCAGCTCATGACCATGGATGGCCATTTCCACCACCAGCGACGGCGTCAGCTTGTCGCCCAGCACCGCGATGATCTTGCCGATGGCCGGGCGGCGGGCGTCCGGCGGGGCGATCAGTTCGCACACCACCAACTGCCCCTCGCGTGCCTCGCCAATGCCGTCCGGCGCAATCTGCACGTTGCGTTGCACGCGCTTGTCGTCCGGGTCGACGTAGGCCACGCCGTGCTCGTAGAAAAAGCGCCCGATCATGCGCGACATGCGCCGTTCCAGCACGCGTGCGATGGCGCCTTCGCGGCGGCCACGGCGGTCGATGCCGGTGACGTTGGCCAATGCACGGTCGCCGTGCATCACCTTGCGCATTTCGAACGGCGGCAGGAACAGGTCGTCACCGCCCTCGTCCGGCTTGAGGAAACCGAAGCCTTCCGGATTGGCGATCACCACGCCGGCGATCAGGCTGGTCTGCTGTACCGGCGCGTAGCCGCCACGGCGGTTCTGCACCAACTGCGCTTCGCGCACCATTGCCGCCAGGCGCTTGCCCAGCGCGTCGATGCGGTCGCTCAGGCCGAGCTGCTCGGCGATCTCTTCGGCGGTCTGCGGGCCGTCGCAGGCTTCCAGCAGCTGCAGGATGGCCTCGCGGCTGGCGATCGGCTCGGCGTAACGCAATGCCTCGCGGTCGGCATGCGGGTCCTTGAATCCGGTGTCGGCGACGGCAACGGTGTTGGCGATAGCCAGGACGGTGTCTTTCTGGAAACGTTCCGGTGGCGGCGCGGGCGGACCGCTCTTGCGTGGATGCGGCGCGCGGGGCGCAGCAGGCTCGACCGGAGGTGCCGGCTGATCGGACGACGCCTTTGCCGCAGCGCGCTTGTTGGCGGATTTGGTGGACGCACCTGCCGCAGCGCGGACCAGGAAGTCCGGCATCCAGCCTGGCAGTTTCTGTTGCTCGGCGGTGGTGGACTCGCCCGGGCTGGCGGATTTGCGGCGGCTGGGCCGGTCGGAATCGGGGGTATTTTTCTTTGTCATTACCCTAATGGTAACCCCTGCGGTCCTGACATGGGCGGCAAGGCCAGCCAGGCCGTTGGCGATTGCTACACATCACCCGTTGACAACCTCGCCAGGAGTCTGCAAAATTCGCGGCTCACCTGCCCAGGTGGCGGAATTGGTAGACGCACTAGCTTCAGGTGCTAGCGGGGGCAACTTCGTGGAGGTTCGAGTCCTCTTCTGGGCACCAGTTTAAAAAGACCTCCGAGCAATCGGGGGTCTTCTGGTTTCTGGGGTTTGAAAATGCGGGCGCTGCGGTTGAGGGTCGATGAGGTGATTCAGGCCGCTAAGAAAACTTAGCGAGCAGTCGTCCGCCGGGTGTCGATGGCGCACTCAAAATCGCAATGGACGATTGCTAAGTGCCAGCTCCGGGCACCGGCCGCGCCCGCCGGGTGGTGAGTGCAGACATTTGATTAGCTGTGCTCCGCCGATTGATCCGTCGACGTGATCGGATGATCGCGACGCCTACGCGGCCTTGCGCTCCACTCCATCACGACCGCCGATCAGCGCGACGACCAACTCGTCGCTGCCCATACCTACGGCGCACGGTGCACCACGGTCGAATACCAAGACTTCGAAACGACACGACAGCCCCCACCTGCCTGGCGGGCGCCGCCGTGGTGGCCGTCCTACGGAGCGGCCGTTATTCCAGCATCGCGCAGGGCCTGCGCCCAGATCCTGTAACCGGCTTCGCTGGGATGCGTGCCGTCGGGCATCAGCGCCTCCGGCAGGCTGCCATCGGGCTGCAGCAGCTGCTTGCCGATATCGACCAAGCGTACCGATGGGTCGGCCGCGTAGCGTGCGCGCAGCAGGCGGTTGGTTTCGGCAATCGGGCCGCGTTGCGGATCGCTAGCAGTGCGGCCGCGCGGCATGATCGCCATCAAAATCAACTTGCTGTTTGGCATGCGTGTGCGTACTTCGCGCACGATGGCATCGACGCCCTGCGCGGTTTCGGCCGGCGTGCTCGCACGCGATTGCGCGGTGCCGGTGAGATTGTTGGTGCCGATGTGCAGCACCACCCAACGCGGCTCGAGGCCGTCGAGCTCGCCCTGGCGGATGCGCCACAACACGTTCTGCGTGCGGTCCCAACCAAAACCCAGATTCAACACCGGCCGCTTGCCGTACAGCCACTGCCAGGACCGCGACCCACTGACGCGCGTGGCATGCGGCGGGCCAGACCAGAAGTGGGTGATCGAATCGCCAATCATCACCACCTCCGGCTTCAAACTGCGCGCGGCAGCAAGCGCGGCATGATGGCGTGCGTACCAATCGTAGGAATCCTGCTCCAGCCAATCGACCGGCATCAACGCGGTGGCGGCATCGCGGCCGAGTTCGGCCACCGGCTTGACCGGCGCTTCACCCAGCAGGCGCGCCAGGGTCGGCTCGATCGCCTCGGCCAGCATGCGCTGGCCCTGCGTATCCGGATGCAATGCACCGGCCGCTGGACGAAAGCGCGTGTCGTAGAACAACTCGGTGCGCAGCTTGCCGTCGCGCTGGAACACCGAGCTCACATCCAGATAGGTCACACGCGGGTTGTCGCCGTAGCGCACTGCCAGACCCTGGTTGATCTGCGCATCGCGACGCGATTTTTCGCCGGAAATCGCGCTGGGTAGCACACTCAACAGCAGGATGTGCGTGCGCGGCAGCTTTTGTTCGATCGCCGCGATTACCGCGTCGATGCCGAGCTGGGTCTGCTCTGCACTCTGGCCGAGGTGGCCGGTGTTATTGGCGCCAATCAGCACCAGCGCAACCTTGGGCTGCAGGCCATCCACTTCGCCATTGGCCAGCCGCCACAGCACGTTTTCGGTGCCATCACCACTGAAGCCCAAATTGAGCGCGCCGCGGCTGCCGTAGAAGGTCTGCCAGGTGTGCTGAAAGTCTTCGTCGGGTACCTTGGATTTTTCGTAGTTTTGCGTGATGGAATCGCCAATCAACAGCAGCTTCGTCTCAGGATGCTGTTTGACCTGCTCCAGCACCTGCGCGTGGCGCTGGGCCCACCACGGCTCCTGCAGGCGGTCGGTCGGCACAATCGAGGGAGATGGCGTTTGCGCAAGCGCAGTCAGCATCAGCAGGCACCACGACATGCCAAGGCCAATCGCAGCAAGCGGCCGGATACGACCGCGAAACAGGGAGGGAAACGTGAGCATGCGTGACAGGAAGGATCGGAGGAATTCCGATTGTGGGCTGCGCCGTTGGCACCTCACAAGCTAATCAGACAAGCGCGCGCCCTTTCCGCCCCACTGTCGAGGTAGGACTAACGATGCACCGACGCGACACTCCCTTCTCCCGCCTGCGGGAGAAGGTGGCGCGCAGCGCCGGATGAGGGCCCTATGCGGGCCCATCCGCCTACGAGGCATGTCTCCCCGCAAGCAAGTGAAGGCAGATGGATCTGCCTGTCGCCTGGATAGATCTTGCTGCTCTCGATAGCGCGCAAAGCCGCATCGCGGAGAGCGCTCCAGCGTTGCCGCAGCTGCGGCAGCGCTGGAGTGCGGACGACCTCAGCGCAGCCCGGTTTCCCCGCGCGCGATCACCAGGCGTTGAATTTCAGACGTTCCTTCGTAGATTTCCGTGATCTTGGCATCGCGAAAGTAGCGCTCCAGCGGCATCTCTTTCGAGTAACCCATGCCGCCGTGGATCTGCACTGCCTGGTGGGTGATCCACATTGCCGCCTCCGAGGCGGTGAGCTTGGCGACCGCCGCTTCGGTGCCGAACTTCTTGCCCTGCCCCTTGAGCCAGGCCGCACGCAGCGTCAACAGCAACGCCGCATCCAGCTTGCACTTCATGTCGGCGATCTTGGCCTGGGTCATCTGGAAGGTGCCGATGGCCGCGCCGAAGGCCTTACGCTCCTTTACATATGCAAGCGTGGCTTCATACGCGGCGCGCGCAATGCCGACCGCTTGCGAGGCAATCCCGATGCGCCCGGCATCGAGCACGCTCATCGCGGTCTTGAAGCCTTCGCCTTCCACGCCCAGCACCTCGTCCGGCTGCGCCACATAGTCGGCGAACTCGATCTCGCAAGTGGCCGAGGCGCGAATGCCCAGCTTGGGCTCGGTCTTGCCGCGATGAAAGCCCGGCTTGTCGGTATCGACCATAAAAGCAGTAATGCCGCGCGAGCCCTTGTCAGGCTCGGTCACCGCAAACAACACGATGTACTTGGCCACCGGGCCGGAGGTGATCCAGCTCTTCTTGCCGTTGATGACAAAGCTGCCATCGCTCTGCTTGACCGCGCGGCAGCGCATCGCCGATGCATCCGAGCCGGACTGCGGTTCGGTCAGCGCAAATGCGCCGATATGCGTGCCTTCGGCAATCGCGCGCACGTACAGCTGCTTCTGCGCCTCGCTGCCGTTTTTCAGGATGCCGGTGCAGAACAGCGAGTTGTTGACCGACATGATGGTGGAGTGCGCGCCGTCGCCGGCCGCGATCTCGATCATCGCCAGCGCGTAGCTGATCGGGTCCATGTCGGCACCGCCGTACTCGGCCGGCACTTCGATGCCCATCAGGCCGTTTTCGCCCAGCAGCCGGATGTTTTCCAGCGGGAACTCGCCACTGCGATCGAACTGTTCGGCGCTGGGGGCGATCTTTTCCTGGGCGATCCGGCGGGCCACGTCCTGGATCATCAGTTGCTCTTCGGTAAAGCTGAAATCCACGTTCGACCCCTTCCGGTTATTGACTGAGCGGCCATTGTAGCCACAACCATTCGCATGCGTATGTAGTTGACCCCACACCCCGCCGGGCCGAAAATATCTCCATATCGCGATATAGAGATATTCATGGATCTGGAAGACTGGTCGGCGCGCCTGAAAGTGTTTGCCGACGCCACCCGGGTACGCCTGCTGGCGCTGCTGGAACAGGAAGAACTCACCGTGGCCGAGCTGTCGGCCATCACCCGTCTGGCCCAGCCGCGCGTGTCCACCCATCTGGCCAAGCTCAAGGAAGCCGGGCTGGTGCGCGACCGCCGCGCTGGCGTGTCGGCGTATTACCGCTTCGACGAAGTGTCGCTGGACCCGGCCCAGCGTGCGCTGTGGCTGGCGCTGAGCACCGGCAGCGACGACCCGCTGCTGCGCCAGGATGCCGAGCGCGTGGCGGCCGTGTTGGCCAACCGCGCCGCCGACCAGAACTGGGCCGATTCGGTGGCCGGCGACATGGAGCGGCACTACTCGCCCGGCCGCACCTGGGAAGCGCTGGCGCGTACCGCACTGCCCTTGCTGGAAACCGGCGACGTGCTCGACATCGCCTCCGGCGACGGCGTGCTGGCCGAACTGGTCGCCCCGCACGCCACCCGCTACATCTGTATCGACACCAGCGCACGCGTGGTCGCCGCCGCCAGCGAGCGCCTGCGCAAACTGCGCAACGTGGAAGTGCGCGAAGGCGACATGCATGCGCTGCCCTTCCCCGATGCCAGCTTCGACCTGGTGGTCCTGATGCACGCGCTGACGTATGCCGCAAAACCGGCGCAGGCGGTGGCCGAATCCGCACGCGTGTTACGCCCCGGCGGGCGCTTGCTGCTTTGCAGCCTGGCCAAACACGAACACCGCGCGGCCGTGCACGCCTATGGCCACGTCAATCTCGGGTTTGCCGCCAAGGAACTGCGCAAGTTCGTCGAAAAGCCGGGCTGGATGTGTCCAGCCTGGAGACGGTGACGCGCGAAAAACGCCCGCCCCATTTCGAAGTGATCTCGTTGATTGCGATGAAACCGGGAGTCGGAAGTCGGGAATCGGGATTGGTTGAAAACAACAGCACGAGTGCGCGGAGAACTGGCTGATGACATCCCTGCCAATCGCAAATTCCGAACCCCTAATCCCGTTCTCGCTGCCATGGCTGCGCCCGGACCGTGCAGCCAAGCTCACTGCCGCGCTGCGCGAACGCATCCTCATCATCGATGGCGCGATGGGCACCATGATCCAGCGCCACGATCTGCAGGAAACCGACTATCGCGGCACACGGTTTGCCGAGGGCTACGACAGCGCGCATGTGCATGGCCCGGGCTGCGATCACGCCCACACGCAGGAAAGCCACGATCTGAAGGGCAACAACGATCTACTGTTGCTGGCCCGCCCCGAGATCATCGCCGGCATCCACCGCGCCTATCTGGATGCCGGTGCCGACCTACTGGAAACCAACACGTTCAACGCCACCTCGGTCAGCCAGGCCGACTATCACCTTGAGCACGTGGTGTACGAATTGAACAAGGCCGGCGCGCAAGTGGCGCGCGAATGCTGCGATGCCGTCGAGGCGCTGACGCCGCACAAACCGCGCTTTGTGATCGGCGTGCTCGGCCCTACCAGCCGCACGGCGTCGATCAGCCCGGACGTCAACGATCCCGGCTACCGCAACACCAGTTTCGATGCATTGCGCGAAACCTACCGCGAGGCTGTCGAAGGTTTGATCGACGGCGGCGCCGACACGCTGATGGTGGAAACCATCTTCGACACGCTCAATGCCAAGGCCGCGCTGTACGCGATCGAAGAAGTCTTCGAAGCACGCGGCGGACGCCTGCCGGTGATGGTCTCCGGCACCATTACCGATGCGTCCGGTCGCACGCTATCCGGGCAGACTGCCGAAGCGTTCTACGCCTCGGTTGCGCACGGGCGGCCGCTGTCGGTGGGGCTGAATTGCGCGCTGGGCGCCAAGGATCTGCGCCCGCATGTGGAAACGCTGGCGCAGATTGCCGACGCCTATGTCAGCGCACATCCGAACGCCGGGTTGCCGAATGCATTTGGCGAATACGACGAAACGCCCGAGGAAATGGCCGAGACGCTGCGCGAATTTGCCCAGTCCGGCTTGCTGAATCTGGTTGGCGGTTGCTGCGGTACATCGCCGGACCACATCCGCGCAATTGCCGAAGCGGTAGCGGATCTGCCGCCGCGACAGTTGCCGGGTGCGCAGGAGCTGGCGGCGTGATGCAGTACGTTAGCCCTCATCCGGCGCTGCGCGCCACCTTCTCCCGCACGCGGGAGAAGGACAGCACATTGCTCCGCACGTGGACGAAAGCTCCCTTCTCCCGCACGCCGGAGAAGCACGACACATTGCTCCGCACGTGGATGAAAGCTCCCTTCTCCCGCACGCGGGAGAAACACGGCACATTGCTCGGCACATGTACGAAAGCTCCCTTCTCCCGCGCGCGGGAGAAGGTGCCCGAAGGGCGGATGAGGGGCCTCTCGGTCCGCGCCCTGCCGACCGCCAACCATCATCGCCTCGCCTGGACATTCGCCACGTCCGACGCCCGCCTGAGCATCGCATGAGCACTCCCCGCTACACCCGCTTGTCGGGCCTGGAACCGTTGGTCATCACGCCGGACCTGTTGTTCGTCAACGTCGGCGAGCGCACCAACGTCACCGGCAGCGCGCAATTCCGCAAGCTGATCAAGGAAGAGCGTTACGAAGAAGCCGTGGACGTGGCGCGCCAGCAGGTTGCCAATGGCGCGCAGATCCTCGACGTCAACATGGACGAGGGCCTGATCGATTCCGAAAAAGCGATGACGCGCTTTCTCAATCTGATTATGTCCGAGCCGGATATCGCGCGTATTCCGGTGATGGTGGATTCGTCCAAATGGACGGTGATCGAAGCTGGCTTGAAGTGCCTGCAAGGCAAGAGCGTGGTCAACTCGATTTCGCTGAAAGAAGGCGAAGCGCTCTTTATCGAACAAGCACGCAAGGTGCTGCGTTATGGTGCCGCCGCCGTGGTCATGGCCTTCGATGAAGTAGGCCAGGCCGACACCTGCGCACGCAAAGTAGAAATCTGCACGCGCGCCTACAAAGTGCTGACCGAGCAAGTGGGCTTCCCACCGGAAGACATCATCTTCGACCCGAACATCTTTGCCGTGGCCACCGGCATCGAGGAGCACGACAACTACGCAGTGGACTTCATCGAGGCGACCCGCGAAATCAAACGCACGCTGCCGCATTGCCACATCTCCGGCGGCGTATCGAATGTGTCGTTCTCCTTCCGCGGCAACGAGATGGTGCGTCAGGCGATTCACTCGGTGTTTCTGTTCCATGCGATCAAGGCCGGCATGGACATGGGCATCGTCAATGCCGGTGGCATGCCGATCTACGACGAGCTGGACCCGGACCTGCGCGAGCGCGTGGAAGACGTCATCCTCAATCGCCGCAAGGATGGTACCGAGCGGCTGCTAGAAATCGCCGAACGCTACAAAGGCAGCAAGGGTGCGGCCAAGGTCGAAGACCTGGCGTGGCGCGAAAAACCGGTGCGTGCACGCCTGGCGCATGCGCTGGTGCACGGCATCGATGCCTATGTGGAAACCGACACCGAAGAAGCGCGCCAGCAATCGACACGCCCGCTGGATGTGATCGAAGGCCCGCTGATGGATGGCATGAACGTGGTCGGCGACCTGTTCGGCGCCGGCAAGATGTTCCTGCCGCAGGTAGTCAAATCCGCGCGCGTGATGAAAAAGGCCGTGGCCTATCTGCTGCCGTATATCGAAGCGGAAAAACTGCGCACCGGCGACGTTGGTAAGTCCAACGGCAAGATCATCATGGCCACGGTCAAGGGCGATGTGCACGACATCGGCAAGAACATCGTCGGCGTAGTGTTGGCGTGCAACAACTTCGACGTGGTGGACCTGGGCGTGATGGTGTCTGCGCAGGTGATCCTGGACCGTGCGCGCGAAGAAAATGCGGATCTGATCGGGTTGTCCGGCTTGATTACGCCCTCGCTGGAAGAAATGTCGCATGTGGCGCGCGAAATGCAGCGACAGGGTTTTGAGATTCCGTTGTTGATCGGTGGCGCCACCACCTCGCGCGCGCATACCGCGCTGAAGATCGACCCGCATTACGCCGCACCCACGGTCTGGGTGAAGGATGCCTCGCGTGCGGTAGGCGTTGCGCAATCGCTGATCTCGCGCGACCTGCGTCAGGCCTTCGTCGCTGCCAACGAGGCGGACTACGCCGAGATCCGCGCACGCCATCGCAACCGTGGCGATGCAAAACGGCTGGTGTCGTTGGAAAAGGCACGCGCCCAGCGTTTCGATGGCGATTGGGCTAACTACACACCGCCCACTCCGCGTCAGCCTGGCCTGCACGTATTCGACGATTACCCGCTGCAAGAGTTGATCGAGCTGATCGACTGGACGCCGTTCTTCCAGGCCTGGGAGCTGGCCGGCAAATTTCCGGCCATCCTCAGCGACGAGATCGTCGGCACCCAGGCCAGCGAGCTGTATCGCGACGCGCGACGCATGCTCAAGCAGATCGTCGACGAAAAATGGCTCACCGCCAAGGCGGTGTTTGGGCTGTGGCCGGCCAATAGCGTGGGCGACGATGTCGAGGTGATCCTGACGGACCACCGGGATTCGGCAATCGGGATTGGGGATTCGCAGCAGCCCGGCCAATCCACAATACCGACGCCCCAGTCCCGGCAGCTCTTGCATTTCCTGCGCCAGCAAGTCGACAAACCCGTCGACCGTCCCGACTTCTGCCTGGCCGATTTCATCGCGCCCAAGAGCAGCGGCAAGCAGGACTGGATCGGCGGGTTTGCGGTCACTGCCGGCATCGGTATCGACCCGCATGTTGCGCGTTTTGAAGCGGCGCACGACGACTACAACTCGATCCTACTCAAGGCATTGGCCGATCGCCTGGCCGAAGCTTTGGCCGAGCGCCTGCATCAGCGCGTACGTACCGAGTTCTGGGGCTACATCGACAACGAAGAGCTCGACAACGAGGCCTTGATTGCCGAACGCTATCGCGGCATTCGCCCGGCACCTGGTTATCCCGCATGCCCGGAACACAGCGAAAAACGCACGCTGTTCGATCTCCTCAATGCCGAACGCAACACGGACATGTCGCTCACCGAGAGCTTTGCGATGCTGCCCACTGCAGCGGTGTCCGGGTATTACTTCAGCCATCCCAAAAGCCAGTATTTCGTGGTCGGGCGGCTGGGCAAGGAACAGGTCGCCGACTACGCCAAGCGCAAGGGCATCACGCTGGCATTGGCCGAGCGCTGGCTGGCATCGAATCTGGATTACGACCCGGAATAACACCGGGCCGGCATCGCCATCAGCAGCCAACCCAACAACGTAGGAGCGCACCCGGACGCGACAAGGCCTTACCGATAAAGCCCCATCGCGCCCAGGTGCGCTGCTACATCACGGCGCGGCCGCACATAGACGGCCGCGCCCTATTGCACCCGCATCAAACTGCTGGGCGAAACACATAAAACACGTTGTAGGACGCACACATGGTGCGGCACCCGAATAACACCGGGCCAGCATCACCGCAAGCAGCGACCAACCAACGTAGGAGCGCACCCGGGCGCGACGGGGCCTTACAGATAAAGCCCCATCGCGCCCGGGTGCGCTCCTACATCACGGCGCGGCCGCACATAGACGGCCGCGCCCTTTCACACCCGCATCAAACTGCTGGACGCAACACGTTCAACACTTCGTAGCACGCGCCCATGGTGTGGTAATCGGTCTTGCCGGCCGGGCTCTTCTCGTCGCTGTACTTGCGGTTATCCGCATCCAGAATGCGATACCACGCGCCGTAGCGGTGGTCGACCATGTGGGCCCAGGAGTACTCCCACAGCTTGTCGTACCACTGCCAGTAGCGCGCATCGCCACTGCGCTGCGCCAACAAGGCAGCTGCAGCCAACGACTCGGCCTGCACCCAGAAATACTTGTCGTCATCGCACACCTGCCCGTCAGGTGCGAAGCCGTAATACAGCCCGCCGCGCTGCGCATCCCAGGAGCGATCCACCGCAACATCGAACAGATGCTGCGCAGTCGGCAACAACCAGTCTGTCGGCGCGTAGCGATCCAGCAGCATCAGCAGCTTGGCCCACTCGGTCTGGTGACCCGGCTGGAAGCCCCAGGGGCGGAACAAATGCTTGGGGTTATCGCGGTTGTAGTCCCAGTCGATGTTCCATTGCGGGTCATAGTGCTCCCACACCAACCCATCGGCCTTGGCCGCCTGGCGCCGGGTCATGGTGTCGGCCAGCTGCAACGCACGATCGAGATAGCGCTGCTCGCCGCTGGCCTCGTAGGCGGCGATCATCGCCTCGCACATGTGCATGTTGGCGTTCTGGCCGCGATAGCGGGTGAAGTTGAACTGCGCATCGGCCTCATCGCGATACAGGCCGAATTCCGCTTCCCAGAAATACTTTTCCAGCAGCTGCCAGGTTTCGTCCATCCATTCGCGCGCTTCGGCAACACCGGCTTTCAGGCCGCACGAATACGCCAGCAGCACGAACGCCACGCCGTAGCAGTGGTTCATGTCGTCTTCGACCACGCCATCGCGCAGCGTCCACGCATACCCGCCAGTGGCAGCATTGCGGTGCACGTTGCGCAGATACTCCAGGCCGTGACGCACCGCTTGCAGGTACTCGGCATTGCCGAATTCGCGATACGCCATCGCGTAGTTGAAGACGAAGCGCGTGCTGCTCACCAGATGCCGGTGGCCGGCATCGTAGATGCTGCCGTCATCCTTGAAATACTGGAAGAAGCCACCGGCCGGGTCGATCGCGCGCGGGTGATAGAACGCCATGGTGTCGGCAATATGCTGGCGCAACACATCGGCCGAGCGGAAATCGGGAGCGGGAGATGCGGGCAACGGGCTCATGCTTGTTCCTGGATCAGAGAATGGACTTCATCGATGCTGGGCATCGCGGCGAACGCGCCTTTGCGCGTCACGGCCAGTGCACCGACAGCGGCGGCGAAACGAATCACCTGCGTCATCGCCGCAGCATCGCCGCACAGGTGTTCAAGCGTGCTCGCACGTGCGGCCAGCTGATACAGCAGACCACCGACGAACGCATCGCCAGCCGCGGTGCTGTCGCGCACCTGCACAGTGAACGCCGGCACCTGGCCGGAATCCACCCGTGTCTGCCAATGCACCGGGCCACCGCCGTCGGTGACCAACAGCCAGCGCGCGTTTCCCTGCCACAGCTTCTGCGTCACCGCGCTGGCGTCGCTGTGCAAGGTGCCGGCCAGATACTCCAGTTCTTCGCGCGAGAGCTTGACCACATCGGCCAGCGCCAACGCTTCCCACAGCAACGCAGCCGGATCCACATCCTGCGGCCACAGCATCGGGCGCAGATTGAGGTCCAGGCTGACGATGGCGCCGTCGGCACGCGCGCGGCGCATGCCGTCCAGCGTGCATTGCGCGATCGCATCCTCGGTCATGCTGTTGGAGCACACGTGCAGCACCGCTGCCTGCGCAAACCCATCGGCGGCAAAGTGCTCCGGACGGAACAGCAGGTCCGCTGCCGGTGGCCGGTAGAAGCTGAAACTGCGCTCGCCGGCGTCGTCCAGCGCCACAAACGCCAGCGCGGTCTTGGCTTCATCGGTGCGCACGATGCCATCGGTGACAACACCGGCCTGCTGCAGACTCTGCAACAGGAAATCGCCAAACATGTCGCGCCCGAGCATGCCCACAAAATGCGCAGCGCCGCCGAGCTTTGCCACCGCAACCGCCACGTTGGCCGGCGCACCGCCGGCATATTGCGCGAAGGTGCGCGCGTCATCGGTGCTGGCCTGCGGCAAGGCCAGCATGTCGATCAAGGCTTCACCGAAACAGACCACCTGGTTCTTGGCAGCACTCATGCGCGCGCCTCCGCCAGTGCGCCGCGCAAACGCGAACCCCAGATGCCGTAAAACACGATGTACAGGTAGCACACCAGCGGCAGCACGAACGACTCATGCAGGCCGATACGATCCGCCAGCAAGCCCTGCAGATACGGCACGATCGCGCCACCCACAATGGCCATGATCAACAGGCTGGATGCGCGCCCGGTCAGCGGACCGAGCCGCTCGATGCCCAGGGTAAAGATAGTCGGGAACATGATCGAGTTGAACAGCCCGATCGCCACCAGCGCATACACCGCCAGCATGCCGCCACTGGCCATGGTCAGGCCCAGCAGCAAGGCGTTGATCCCCGCAAATACCGACAGCAGCACGCGTGGCGACAGCTTGGCCAACAACGCCGAACCGATGAAGCGGCCGATCATCGCCAAGGTCCAGTACGCCGACACATAGGTGGTCGCCTCGCGCTCGGTGAACCCGCCGATCTCAGGCAACGAGAAGTAATTGACCATCAGGCTGCCGATCGCCACTTCTGCGCCGACATAGAAGAAGATCGCCAGCACACCGAAGCGCACATGCGGGTGACGCAGCGCATCCAATAGCGAATGCTTGCTCTCTTCCTTCTGCGCGCTGGCATCGGTCAACGCGGGCAGACGGAACAGAAACACGAAGATCGCCAGCAAAAACAGCACCACGCCCAGCCCGATGTAAGGGCCTTGCACGGCCTGCGCTTCCTGCACTCGATACGCCAGCTGCTCGGCCTCCGGCAACGCCTTGAGCTGGTCGCCACTCATCACCGTGTTGGAGAGGATCAACCAGCCGCCCAGCAGCGGCGCAATCGCGGTACCCAGCGAATTGAGTGCCTGCGCCAGGGTCAGCCGGCTGGAGGCACTGCGCTCCGGACCCAGCAACGCGACATACGGGTTTGCCGCCACCTGCAGGATGGTGATGCCGGTGGCAAGCACGAACAACGCCCCCAGAAATGCGCCATACACGCGCAGTTCCGCCGCAGGCCAGAAACCCAGCGCACCGACCGCCGCCACCGCCAGCCCAGCGACAATGCCCTGCTTGTAGCCAAGGCGATTCACCAGCCAACCGGCCGGCAACGACATCAGGAAGTACGCACCGAAGAAGGTGAACTGCACCAGCATCGCCTGCGCAAAGTTCAGCTCGAACACCGCCTTCAGATGCGGAATCAGGATGTCGTTGAGGCAGGTGAGAAAGCCCCACATGAAAAAGATCGTGGTGACCACCGACAACGCGACGCCGTTGTTGACGGGCGCCTTGTTGCCGCTTGGCACAGTGGATTGCGTGGAAAGGGAAACCATAGGAGTTGCCTGGTCAGCGGCCTGAGGCCTTGGTGGGGGAATGGGCGGGAAAATCGCTTACGGGATGTTGCGAAGACACAGAGAGGAGTGAGGGCGCGCAGGCGCTACTCGCGCGGACCTTCAGCGCCACTGCAGCGGTCAGCCGCTGCGACGCCAGGTCCGGGCTGCCGATGCGCTGCAGCACCAGCTGCGCAGCTTGCCGGCCGCGCGCACGCGGATCGGCCGCCAGCGTGGTCAACGCCGGGGTAAACAACGCGGCTTCGGCAATATCGTCGAAGCCAGTCACCGCGAAGTCGCGGCCCGGAACGATCCCATGCATCGCCAGCGCGGCCATCAGGCCAAGCGCAACGCTGTCGTTGTAGCAAACCGCCGCGGTCACGGCCTGGTCGGCGTTGTCGAGCATGCGCGTGCCACACAGTGCGGCGTCCTGACGATTGGGTGCCGACTCGACGTACTGCACCGCCAGACCCGCGCCGGACATCGCGCGCGTATAACCGGAGCGGCGCTGCCGGCATGAGCTGGATTCGGCATGCCCGCCGAAAAACACGATGTGCCGATGACCTTGTTCAATCAGATGCGTGCAGGCCAGAAACGCGCCCTGTTCGTTGTCCAGCGCCAACAGGTCCCAGCCGGCGCCTTCCACTTCGCGATTGAACAGCACCACGTTGCGCTGGCGGCCGAGCACCTGCGCCAAGGCCTGCGCCTGGCTGCCCTCGGCGGGCGAGAGGATGATCCCGGCCGGCGTGTGCTCCATCAACGAGGTCAGCACCGCCTGCTGCCGCTGCGTGGACTCGCCGGTACTGCCCAGCAGCGTCACATAGCCGGCCGCACCCAACGCTTCGTCGACCCCTGCTGCAAATTCCGCGAAGAACGGGTTGGACAGATCATTGATGACCAGCGCGATGCTGGACGAGGTGCGCTGGCGCAGATTGGCCGCGGCCCGGTTGTAGACGTAGTTTTGCCGATCCAGCTCGGCTTCCACCCGCGCGCGCGTGCTGGCATGCACCAGCGGGCTGCCGCGCAGCACCAGCGACACGGTTGCGCGCGAGACGCCGATTGCGCCTGCGATGTCGCGCAGCGTCACCGCGCCGCGCCGCGCCAGACGTACTTCGCCAGCCGCCGGCGCAGCCGAGGCCTGCTTGGGACGCGTCAAGCGCTGAGACCCGCTGAGTGAAAAACGCGCATGTAATGGACTGGAATTGGATCGATCCAATTAAGCCTTTTCCCGCCATTCAATGCATGCGGCAGTGCAGCATTGGCCGCACAGATGCCAGCGGCTCAACTGTGGCGGTCGATGGCACCGGGCCGCATCGGTCGAGATAAACAGCTTACTGCAGCTTCTGGCAACCGCGGCGTTCCGTTGCGATGTGTGGATGGAACGCGCGTTGCGCCGTGCGCCCCACCCCGCTCCACGCGCGTCGATTGATCACCCGCACGTCTAACCGACCGCCGTGACGTGCAGTCGAGCGATCTGCTGCGGTCACGCAAGCGTCTGAAATCCAAGCGGCCGTGCCGTTGCTCCAGCAAGGCACGTAGGGGGCCGCCGCAACGCCAGGACTCGCGCCTCGCTGTCGCACGCGTGCCTGGGCTGCTATTGACCCGTTACTGAAACGCGATCGACAAGCCGATCCCACCCTGCCAATCCGGGCTTTCCGAGGTCAGCCCGCGCAGCACCGAAACATCCAGCTGCATTGCATGCGGCAGTTGCCAGGCACCGCCAGCGCCCGCCACACGCGAATGCTC
Source organism: Xanthomonas sp. AC360 (assembly GCF_979258225.1). Taxonomy (NCBI): domain Bacteria; kingdom Pseudomonadati; phylum Pseudomonadota; class Gammaproteobacteria; order Lysobacterales; family Lysobacteraceae; genus Xanthomonas; species Xanthomonas sp. AC360. The sequence goes on along the minus strand of NZ_OZ409846.1, from coordinate 3,276,603 downwards.
GCTGCCGGTGTCCAGGCCAGCTTCCACATAACTGCTGAAATGCTCGCCCGAAAAGAACGTGTAGTTGGGCGAAAACGTCCAGGTGTGCCCGTCGTTATCGCGTGCGTAATTGACGTACAACGCCAGCGCGCGCTGCTGCGAAAGATCCCACGATGCAGTCACCCCGAGCTCGCGCGAATAGCCATCGCTGAAGGCAGGGCTGCCGGTAGGCACGTGATAGGTGCCCAGTGCCGCCCAATGGAAACTCTCCGAACGCGACGGCAAGGCGACCTTCAACCCGACCTGGCTGTCGCCACCGCCGTACGTGCGCGCACCACCACCGTGCTGCCAGTTGTAACTGTCGCTGCCCAGTTGCAGCTCCATATGCTCGGATACCCCAAGACGCAGCACCGTGTCGGCGGTGTACAGCGTCGTGCGCTGACCATCGGCACGATCGGTACTGGCATCCGGCAAGCCCTGCTCCCAGGCGAACGCGCCAGGCTGCAGCACCTCGGCAGCGAACGGGATACCAGGACGGTCGAACGCCGGGGCGTCTTCCGATTGCGCAAATGCCTGCGGACTGGCCAGGCATAGCGCCAACACCGCTCCGGCCCATTCCAGGTGTCGACCTGCCTGCAGCCGCAGAACGTTGAACGCAGCAGCGGGCATCAACGACGCCTGCAAAATGGCACGAGCTTGCGTGGAGTTTGAAGGCATGGACATATGCGGCACCATCGGCAGGAAGTGAGCGACAACGCAGCTGACCTTATGCCCGACTGCGTCGACCGGCAACGGCGTGCATGGTGCCGTGCCTGCCGTGACCGGCATGTCTATCGCTGCCTGATCCGGTTAGTGCGTTGGCGCCTGCGCCGGTAAGCCACGCAGATGCGCAGCGAAGCTGGGCAGCAGCACACGATTGCCGTAGCCGCTCAGATGGTCGGCATCGAAGAACAGCGGTCGGCCATGCCGGGTCGGCGCGCACGTCTGCGCATCGCACAGCAGTGGCAGCGGGTCCCAGACACTGGCGCCGCCCAGCGCTGCGGTAATGCGATGCACACCGTCCAGTGCCGGTGCGCGGTACCGCTCAATGACGGCTCGCTCGATCTGCATGCCGTTGACGCATACCGCGTTGTGGCGATTGAACCAATCTGAGCATCGGTACGGCGGTGCCCTGAGCACAGGCTTGGGCGCTTCGAACACGATCCGCACGCCCCGCGCCTGTGCCGGCGCCAGCAGAGCGATGGTTGCGGCAACACTCGCATCACGTTCGCGTTGCGCCTGTTCGCTCTGCAACGTAGCGACATTGGCATCCAGATCGAACAGCGCGTCCTGCTCGGCCAGTCGCGGCACACGCAACCCTGGCAGAAACAGCACATCACCAGGATGTGCGTTGGCGATCACATCTTCCAGCGCGGGGCGCACGAACGCCTCGCACCCGGGCACTTGCGCGCCAGGTTGCATCGAAGCGACCGAACAACCGGCGACCCCGTACATGCGGACGCTGCCACCTTCGACAACGGGAAAGCGTCGCAGCATTTCGTTGTAGGCCAGCGCGTGCGAATCGCCTATCACAAAGACCTGCCGCTGCGTCTTAGCCGGTCGCGTGCACTGCCCGCGCGCGAAAATCCGCACCGGCTGCCCGTTGACTGATGCATTGCTCGCCAGCAGGCGGCAGTCCGGAAATTCCTTGCGCAGGCTACGGGCATAGGCATACCAATCCAGTGGATGCCTGCTGACCACGCTCAACGACACATACGGCGCGGACTTGATCAGTAACGACTGCACGCCCGCAGCCAGCACCAGCGCGCCGATGCCGATCGCCACAACGCGCATGTTCGAGCGACCGCTCAGACGACGCGTGCGCCAGGGCAACTCCACCCAACGATACGAAGCCACCGCACACGCGAACGTCAACGCTACCGCCGCAAGTTTGGCACCGGCCGATTCCAACCCGACGGTCCACCGCAACAGCACCAGAACCGGCCAGTGCCACAGATACAGCGAATACGAGATGCGGCCGATCGCCACCATTGGCCTGGCGGACAGGACGCGCCCCGCCCAGCCGTCGGCGTGTCGATGCAACAACGCCAGCAAGGCCAGCGTGCCCAACACCGGCCAAAGTCCGTCGCTCCACGGCGAATGGCCGGGGCGCGCATTCCACAAGCCATTTCCGATGCTGGCCAACGCCAGCACCAATAGCAGCGCGCGCAGTGCAGCCGGCATCGCGATGCCGATGGCAAACAGATGGCGTCCTTCGCGGCGCCCGAGCAGTGTCATGCCTTGATACAACAGCACGCCCCCACCCAGTTGCCAGAAACGCGCGGTCGTCAGATAAAACGACGTGACTTCATGCCCCGGCACATGCGTGCGCTGCCACGCGTACGCGAGCGAAGCCGCACTAGCGAGCGCGAACACGCCCAGCGACCATGCGCGCCCGGCACCGCCGCGCATCCACGCCAGAAACATCCACGGAAACAGCAAATAAAACTGCTCTTCGACGCCGAGCGACCATGTTTGCGTGTACGGATTGAACTCTGCGCGTGGCGAAAAATAATCCTGCCCCACGCTGGCAAGCACCCAGTTGCTCAAACCGAACAGGGCCATGCGCCCGGTCTTGGTGCTGGATTCGCTTAGCCACGACTCGGGGATGAACACCATCGAGAACAGCGCAGTGGCCACCAGACATGCCAGCAGCGCGGGCGCAATGCGCCGCAAGCGACGCGCATAGAAGCGGGCAAGTTCTGCCGCAACCGATACGCGAGGTAGCCGATCGACCGAGGCGCTGACCACAAACCCGGAGATGACGAAGAAGATATCGACACCGGTGAAGCCACCGGGCAACCAGCTCGCGTCCAGGTGATAGGCGATGACCGACAGCACGGCTAGCGCACGCAAGCCGTCGATATGTGCGAAATAACCGTTCCCTATCTGCGCGCGCATCATCCTGATTCCTGAAAAGCGGTGCCAGGCCATCTTGCCGGGCAAATTTATGAGCGAAGCTCCGTGGAAACGCAGCAGTAGGCAGATCGGTGACCGCGCCATGCGTCGCGACGACGATGTCGTACATACGATCAGATATCAGCCGTGCTCATTTCGCCACACTGCAGCGGCTTGGTTGCACTCAACACAAGGGCACCCAACAGGTGCCCACGCGTCCCACCACAAGTGGATTGCGGTGTTACCAGACCAGATCGTCGGGCACCTGATATTGGGGATCGGCGTACGGGTCGTCGCCTGCCGGCGCATTCGGGTCCACCTTCAGGGCGAGCGACGGTGCGAATACGGATTCGGCCTCGGCGAGCACCTCGGCCGTCACCAGCAGATAGCGCCCATTGAGTTGCAGCACGCCCAGCTCGCCAGCATTGAGTGCCTTGAGCTGATCGGCGGTGACATAGATGCGCTTGATCTTGCCGCCATACGGGAAATGCCGCGCGATGTCGGCATCGGGATGGTTCAAGCCCTTGTCCTTGAGCAGCTCCTCGAGCTTGGCCTTGGCTTCGCGACGCAGGCGTGCTTCTTCCTGCTTCAGCCGCTCGGCTTCGATGCGCTCATCCTTTTCGCGTTGCGCACGGATCGCATAGGCCTTGGCCAGGTCGATGTCCTCGCGCGTACGCGCCGGCCTGGGGCCACGCCGGTCGGCATTGGAATGTTGGGGGCGTGGCGACGCTGCCGGCTTGCCATCGTGGCGCCGGTCGGGCCTGCCATCGCTTTTGCGTTCGCTGGTTGCATCGGTCGCCGCAGCGGCGTGTGGCCGCTGCGGTCCCCTGCCCTGGCCACCCGGCCTGTTGCCGCCGGGTGCGGGCTTGCCACCGTTGCCATGGTGACGCGCGGCAGGCCGTGCGTCGGGTTTGCGTTCGGGCTTGGGGGCGGACTTGAAGCCCAGGCCAAGCAACTGGTCACGTAAGGTATCGCTCATGGCGGTGGCAATCTGCAATCAATAGTGCGGAGGCGGCGGTTCGTCCGCTGCATCGGCAAACAACGTGGAGCGCACCTTGCCCAGATCCTCGAGCAGGTGGCGGATCAGCTCGGCATTGCGGGCACCCGTCAAACGGGCGTCCGCAAGTGCTTCACTCAGTTCATTGAGCGCCTGCTCCTGGAAGGAGAGGCGCGTTTCCAGTTCCACCAACCGCGCGTCCAGTTCCTGGTCGCGCGGCGAGAGTTGCTCATGCATGCAACGAACGGCCTCGTCCGATGGCGTAGTAAGCAAGACCGGCGGCTTCGATTTCCTGCGGGTCATACAGGTTGCGGCCGTCGAACACGACGTCGTCCTTCAATGCCTGCTTGATCTTGCCGAAATCCGGGCTACGGAACTGCTTCCACTCGGTGACAACAACCAGTGCATCGGCGCCTTCCAGTGCAGCAAAGGCTTCGTCGCAGAAGGTCAGGTCGTCGCGCTCGCCGAAGATGCGCTTGGCCTCGTGCGTGGCTTCCGGGTCGTAGGCACGCACGGTGGCACCGGCTTCCCACAACTGCGCCATCAGACGACGGCTGGAAGCCGCACGCATGTCGTCGGTATTGGGCTTGAACGCCAGGCCCCACACCGCGAAGGTCTTGCCGGCGATGCTGCCGCCTTCGCCACCGTAATGACGCTGCACCAGTTCGAACAGATGACCCTTCTGCGCGTTGTTGACGCTTTCCACCGCGTTGAGCAGGGTCGGCTGCATGCCGTACTGCTCTGCCGTCTTGGCAAGCGCCTGCACGTCCTTGGGGAAGCACGAGCCGCCGTAACCGGCACCGGGATAGATGAAGTGCCAGCCAATGCGCGGATCAGAGCCGATCCCGTTACGCACATGCTCGACGTCCGCACCGACACGCTCGGCGATATTGGCGATCTCGTTCATGAAACTGATCTTGGTCGCCAGCATCGCGTTGGCCGCGTACTTGGTGAGCTCGGCCGAGCGCACGTCCATTTCCACGATGCGATCGCGGTTGCGATTGAACGGGGCATACAGACGACGCATGCGTGCGATCGCAGCCGGCTTCTTGGCGCCGATCACGATCCGGTCCGGACGCATGCAGTCGGCCACTGCATCGCCTTCCTTCAGGAACTCGGGGTTGGAAACCACATCGAACTCATGGTCCACGCCACGTGCGTCCAGCTCTTCCTGGATCGCCGCGCGCACTTTGTCGGCGGTCCCGACCGGCACCGTTGACTTGTTGACCACGACCGACGGGCCATCGATATGGCGACCGACAGTGCGTGCAACCGCCAGCACGTACTGCAGGTCGGCACTGCCATCTTCGTCCGGCGGCGTGCCCACAGCGATAAAGGTGATTTCGCCGTGCGCAATCGCCTCGGCGGCGTCGCTGGTGAAGCGCAACCGGCCAGAGGCATGGTTGGCTTTCACCATCGGCTCCAAGCCGGGTTCGTAGATGGGAATCACCCCACGATTGAGACCATCAACTTTCGCCTGGTCGATATCCACGCAGATAACGTGATGACCTACTTCCGCCAGACAGGTACCGGTGACAAGACCAACATAGCCGGTACCAAAGATCGCAACTCGCATGGGTGGGGGTACTCCTGTGGGGGATCAGGGAAGGATACCCATCAGTTCGACATCGAACGTCAACGTTGCGTCCGGTCCGATCGGCCCCCCTTGCGTGCCGTTCGGGCCATAGGCCAAGTTGGATGGAATCCAGAAACGATATTTCGAACCGACCGGCATCAATGCGACGCCCTCGGTCCAACCGGGAATGACTTGATCCAGACCGAACTCGGCCGGCTGGCCGCGCTGGTACGAACTGTCGAAGACCTGCCCGTCGAGCAGCTTGCCTTCGTAGTTCACACGGACCTTGTTGGTCCGCATCGGGCGCTCGCCGCTGCCCTGGCGCAGCACCATGTACTGCAGGCCGGACGCGGTGGTGATCACGCCTTTCTCGGTTTTGTTCTTGGCGAGGAAGGCATTGCCGTCTTCGCGATTCTTGGCGCCGGCAGCGCCCTGCTTGGCAGAGGCAAAGGCCTGCATGGTGGCGGCCGCTTCCTGCTGGGTCAGACGCGTGGTGCCCTTGGCGAACACGGTACGCACCGCTTCCATCAGGGTCGACAGATCGATCTCGTCCTTGATGCCGGCCAGCGACGGACCGACCGCACGGTCGCCCAGCATCAAGCCGACATTTTCCTTGGACGGGGTGGCCGGCGCGGAGCCTGGCGCCATGCCCGGCACCTGCTGACCATTGCGGGCAGCCAGCGCGGTGCGCAATGCGGTATCGGTCGCCTGAGTCTGCTCATCGGACAACAGCGGCTTGCCACCCTTAAATGCATTTTCGATGGCGCGTTGCATCGCGCTCAGATCGATGTCCTGGGCAATCGGCTCGAACGAGCGCGCTACATCCATACCGATGGCGTAGCTGACGTTGTCGCGCGTGCTTTTCTCAGACGATGCATTCAAAACTGGCTTCTCCTTGGTGGCCGCTGCGGCCGGTTGCTGCGACATCGCCGGCATCGAAGCCGTCATTGCCACCATCAGTAGCGACGCCGCCGCGCCGCGCTTTCCCATCTTCATTCGATGCACTTCCCGAAAGTGAAAAGACACGCCACTGACGGCGCTGAACACGCATTGTCGCATGCGCACGCGGCGTTGCGAGAGCCGCGCTCAGCGCGACGGCGCAGTGAGCTCGCGTTCGATCGCTGCGAGCACGCTCGGATCGTCCGGTTTGATCTTGCTGGGGAACTGCGCTACCACGCGCCCGTCGCGTGCAATCAAATACTTGTGGAAGTTCCAACCCGGCGCCACGCCGGTTGCCTGCGTCAAGCGCTGATACAGCGGCGTCGCTTCTTTGCCCAGCACGTGCACCTTCTCAAACATCGGGAACTTGACGCCATAGGTCAGCGTGCAGAATTCCTGGATCTGCTTCTCAGATCCGGGTTCCTGTCCCTGGAAATCGTTGGATGGAAAGCCCAGCACCGCAAACCCGCGGCTGGCGAAGCGCTGGTTGAGCGCTTCCAGACCTTCGTACTGCGGTGTGTAGCCGCATTTGCTGGCGGTATTGACCACCATCACTACCTTGCCGCCGTAACTCCGGTTCAGGTTGATTGGCGCTTTGCCAGCCAACGGGCGGTAGTCCAGATCCAGCAGCGGCGCCCCGGCGGCCATGGCCGAGCTTGCAAAAAAGCCAGCGAATACAACGACCAATAGACGTTTCAGCAGCATTGGAAGTTCCTCGAAGATGATTCGGCACCCCGGTCTGCGTGGGGTGCCATCAGTTGGGTATGACAGACAGTTGACTGCCTGCGTGTCGGTGTTATAGTTGAATACAACACCAGTCATCCAACGCAGGGGGAAAGCATGAACAGCACACGTGTCACGCGACCAGTTCCGCTGTTGCTGTTCGGCAGCACCCTGTTTGCCATTGGTTGGCTGGGAGCCGCTTCCAGTCAGGTTACGGAGTCCGGCGCCGATTATGGCGTGTCGGAGGCGGTTACGGAAAACGCGACAACTCCCCCCGAGGAGCGCACCCGGCCTGGCCGGCACCTGCGCGCTTCGCTGTCGATGCCCTATTTCTCCTTCGCGCAGGTTCTGCGCCCACGGAGCTGATCATGAACGACATTCAATGGAGCGACGGCGCTCCCATCTACCGCCAACTCAAGGAACGGGTCATTGCCATGATGCTCGATGGAATCCTCAAACCTGGCGACGCACTGCCTTCGGTGCGCCAGGTCGCGGCGGACTATCAACTCAATCCCATCACCGTCTCGCGCGCCTACCAGGAGTTGGCCGACGAGAACCTGGTGGAAAAACGCCGCGGCCTGGGCATGTTCATGACCCCGGAAGCTGCACAGAAGCTGCGCGGAAGCGAACGCGACCGCTTCTTGAATGAAGAATGGCCGGCGGTGCTGGAACGCATCCAGCGCCTGGGCCTGTCCATCGACGATCTGTTGCCACAGGGGAAAACACCATGACCGCCGTCTCCACCGACCATGTCGTCGACGCACGTGGGCTACGCAAGACCTACAAACATCGGCTGGCGCTGGACAACACCAGCTTCACCATCGCCGCCGGCCGCATCGTCGGATTGATCGGCCCCAACGGCGCCGGCAAGACTACCGCGCTCAAGGCCGTGCTGGGGCTGACCGACTTCGACGGCGACTTGAAGGTGCTGGGCATGGACCCGCGCACCGAGCGCAACGCGCTGATGAACGAAGTCTGCTTTATCGCCGACGTGGCGGTGTTGCCGCGCTGGCTACGGGTGGGCGAAGCGATCGACTTCGTGGCGGGGGTGCATCCGCGCTTCGATCGCGCCAAGTGCGAGCGTTTTTTGGCCAACACCCAGCTCAATCGCAAATCGCGGGTCCGCGAATTGTCCAAGGGCATGATCGTGCAGCTGCATCTGGCGCTGGTGATGGCCATCGACGCGCGCATTCTGGTGCTGGACGAGCCCACGCTGGGCCTGGACATCCTGTATCGCAAGCAGTTCTACCAGCGTTTGCTGGAGGATTACTTCGACGAGCAGAAGACCATCATCGTCACCACCCACCAGGTCGAAGAGATCGAACACATCCTCACCGATGTGATGTTCATCCGCGACGGCCGCATCGTGCTCACCGCCGACATGGAAGACGTGGCGCAGCGCTACACCGAAGTGCTGGTCGGTGCCGAACACCTGGAGACTGCGCGCGCCCTGACCCCGATCGACGAACGCGCCCTGCCCTTCGGCAAGACCGTGATGCTGTTCGATGGCGTGCCCAAGGATCAGCTCGCCCGCTTCGGCGAAACCCGCAATCCCGGCCTGGCCGACCTGTTTGTTGCCGTCATGAAGGGGACCTACGCATGAATGCCATGACCAACCACGCATCGCCTGCCCGTACCTTCGGCTGGCTACTCAAACGCGAATACTGGGAACACCGTGGCGGCTTCGTCTGGGCGCAGGTGATCACCGGCGGCATCGCGGTGTTCTTTGCGCTGCTGGGCGCGGTGATCGGCGCGATCAGTGCGCGCCGCAACATGACCGGCGACAGCATCCGGATGGACGATCTGGCCGAATACACGCGCACGCTGGGTCAGGTCGGCGACGGGCTGCTGCTCGGCGGCGTCGGCATCGCCTCGGTGGTCCTGGCGTTCGTGGTGTTCTTCTATGCGCTTGGCAGCCTCTACGACGATCGCCGCGACCGCAGCGTGCTGTTCTGGAAGTCGTTGCCGGTCTCCGACGTACAGACCGTATTGTCCAAGGCCGCCTGGGCCTTGCTGCTGGCGCCGCTGATTTCCATCGTGATCGGTACGGTGGTCGGCCTGGCGTTATGGTTGATCGCCATCGTTGGCGCCTCGATCGCAGGCGTGCCCAGCCCCTGGGCGTTGGCTACTCACTCGCACCCGTTCGCATTGTTGTGGCTGCTGTTGAAGACCGTGCCGATGAGCCTGTTGTGGTCGCTGCCGACCGTCGGCTGGCTGATGTTCTGCTCGGCGTGGGCCGGCAGCAAGCCGTTCCTGTGGGCGGTGCTGTTCCCACTGCTGGCCTGCGTGATGTTGAGCATCCTGTCGGCGATGCCGGGCGTGTCGCTGCCGATCGGCGGTGTCTGGTACGTGGTCGGCTATCGCGGCCTGCTCAGCGCCTTGCCTGGTACGTGGTCGCCGCTTGCCGTCAGCGGCAACCTGGACAGCAGTGCGCTGCAAAACCCCAGCGACCTGGTGCAATGGGCCTTGCAGCACACCGACAGTTCGCGTGTCTACGGCGACCCGGACATCTGGATCGGTGCCGCCATCGGCATCGCGCTGATCGCCGCCTCCATCTACCTGCGCCGTCGGCGCTCCGAAGCCTGAGGACACCCCATGCGTCTGCCTTTGACCCTGGCCATCCTGTTCGCATTGCCCGGCGCCGCAGTGGCCGAGGAGCAGTGCAAATTCTCCGAGCCACGCAGCCTGGAACTGCAGCTGGCGGGAGTGAAATCGGTGTTGTTCGAGGTCGGTTCCAGCGACCTGCATCTGGAAGCATTGCCCGGCAATGGCGGTCGTCTGCACGGCCGCGCTTGTGCAGCCAAGGCCGACGTACTCAAGGGCCTGACGGTCACCCAGAAGCGGGTGGGCGACCGGCTGGTGGTGACGCTGACGGACGACCGCCTGCTGCGCATGTCCGTCGGCGAAAACTATTCGTATCTGGACCTGCGCGGCAGCGTGCCGAGTAACTTACTGGTGCAGTTGGATGTGGGCTCCGGCGATGCCGACATCACCGGCGCCGCTGCGGTGAGTGCCGATGTCGGTTCCGGCGATGTGGCAATTCGCAAGAGCAAGGGACGTGTCACCGTCAAGGTGGGCTCCGGCGATGTCGAACTGGAAGACATCGGTGCGCTCCGTGTCCTGGCCGTGGGCTCGGGTGATCTGAAGGCCAAGCAGATCCACGGGGCCGCGGAGATCGGCAAAGTGGGCTCGGGCGATGTCACGCTGCGCGACGTGGCCGGCAGCATCAAGGTCGGCACGATCGGTTCTGGCGATATGGAGCTCGACGGCGTGCAGGGAAGCATCACCGTCGAGGCGATCAATTCCGGCGCGCTCAACGTGCGCAAGGTAAGCGGCGATGTGAGCGTTGCGCGCAAGGGCAGCGGCGATATCAATGTCAAGGACGTCGCCGGCACCACCAGCGTGCCTGCGGACAAGTAACCACTTTCGACCTGGGGGACTGTTGATGAAACTGCTTATTTCAGCGGTGTTGGTGAGCGCGTTATTGGTCGGCTGCGGCAAGTCCGAGCCGAAGGTGATGGTAACGGGCCAGAACGACAGCAGCGGCGTGACCTTCAGCGGCAAGACGGTGACCCTCAAGCGCAGTGGTTTGCCTGCGGCAAGCATCGGCGCAGACGGCGCGCTCAGCATCGACGGCAAGCCAGTCACCTTGGACGCTGCGCAGCAGCTGGCGATGCGCAGCTATTACACGCAGATCCAGGGCGTTGCCGCGAAGGGTATCGATATCGGCACCCAAGGCGCGGCATTCGGCGCCCATGCGGCCGGCGAAGCGCTCAAGGGCGTGCTCAGCGGCAACGTGGAGAAGATGGGCGACAAAATCCAGGCCGACGGCGAAGCCTTCAAGCAAAACGCCCTGCGCATCTGCGACCAGTTGGGCAAGCTACGCACCGCCCAGGACGCCGCCGTGCAGCTGGTGCCGGCGTTTGCGCCTTACTCCACCCTCACCCAGCACGACGTCGACGATTGCCGTAAGGAATGACGGGGGCCACAGCAGCTGCGTCGTCGCCGACAAGCGCAGCGGCTGTCAGCAACCCAAAGGCGCGCGGGACCATGCGGTTTTTGGGCGCACGCCATGGCGCGGAGGCGGGACCTGCGACATTTTGTCAGCCGGTCCGGCTGGCCGCCGCGCTGATCGACAGCGTGGGCGCGGATTACACTAGACGCTTCCCACGACAGATTGACCCCATGAACAAGTTCGTGATGCTCTACATGGCGCTGCTGCTGTGCACCCTTGCCGCCTGTGGCGACCAGTCGTCCCGTCGCGCCGAACGCGGCAAGCCGCGCGTCGCCATCACCACCCAATCGGTGATGATCCGCCGCCCACCGGCTGCCAATGCGGAAATCACGCCCGATGGCACGCTCAAGATCGATGACATCGCGCTACCGCAGAAGGAGCCGACCCGCGCCAAGTTGCAGTTGCTGTTCGGGCATCTGCAGATGCTGCGCCAGCAGGCCGTCAACGCCGCTGGCGCGGACGCGGAGTACAAGTCGATCAAGCTGACCGCCACGCCGGAGATCCAAACGCTCAGCGGCGAATTGCTGGATGAAATCCCGTCGTTGCAGCCGTATCGCGAAAGTTTCGGCAATGTGCAAGCCGAGCGGCATTGAGTATTAGCGAAGCCGCGCGAAAACACTGATTCGCGAGAACGGAAGGCTAGAACCCAGGATAGGAGCGCGCCCGAGCGCGATGGGGCTTTATCGACAACGCCCCATCGCGCCCAGGTGCGCTCCTACGCACACACGCACATTGCGGTGATCAGCCACCGCCGCCACTGCTGCCGGCCTGGATGCCACCACGCGTCAGTGCAGCAGGATCCAGCAAACGGCGCAGGTCCGCTTCGCTGAGCCCACTGTCTTCCAGGGCTACCTCCAGCACCGGGCGCTGCTCCTTGTAGGCGCGCTTGGCGATCGCTGCGGCTTTTTCGTAACCGATGATCGGGTTGAGTGCAGTCACCAGAATCGGATTGCGGTCCAGCGCCTCGCGCACGCGGTCCTGGCGCACCTTCAATCCGGCAATGGCGGTATCGGCCAACAGACGCGACACATTGCCCAGCAAGGTGATCGAATCCAGCAGGTTGTAGGCGATCAACGGCAGCGTCACGTTCAATTGGAAGTTGCCGGTCTGCCCCGCCACGGTGATCGCAGTGTGGTGGCCGATGACCTGCGCGCAGGCCATCACGGTCGCCTCGGGAATCACCGGGTTGACCTTGCCCGGCATGATCGAGCTGCCCGGTTGCAGCGCCGGCAATTCGATCTCGCCCAGGCCCGCCAACGGGCCGGCATTCATCCAGCGCAGATCATTGGCGATCTTGATCAGCGCCACCGCCAGCGCGTTGAGCTGGCCGGACAACTCCACCGCATCGTCCTGCGCAGCCAGGCCTTCGAACTTGTTTTCCGCGCTCTCGAACTTGGCGCCGCTCAGGCTCGACAAAGCCTTGGCCACCTTGCCGCCGAAGCGTGGGTCGGCGTTGATGCCGGTCCCGATCGCGGTGCCGCCTAGCGGCAAACGGCGCAGCCGCTTGAGCGCATCGTCGAGCCGGTCCTGTGCCGAACTCAATTGCGCAGACCAAGCCCCGAATTCCTGCCCGAACGTCAGCGGCATCGCATCCATCAAATGCGTCCGGCCGGTCTTGACGATCTTGTCCAGCGACCTGGCGCGCTTGTCGATGGTCTTGCGCAGATGCTTGAGCGCCGGCTGCAAGTGTTCCTGCACCGCAAGCAACGCCGACACACGGATTGCGGTGGGCACCACATCGTTGGAACTCTGGCCGAGATTGACGTGATCGTTGGGATGCACCGCGTCCTTGCCGGCGCGCGTGGCCAGCGTGGCAATCACCTCGTTGGCATTCATGTTGGACGAGGTGCCCGAGCCGGTCTGGTACACATCGATCGGAAACTGCGCGTCATGGGTGCCGTCGGCCACCTGCAATGCCGCGGCCTGCACGGTCTTGCTGATCGACTTCGGCAGCAGCCCGAGCTCGGCATTGACACCGGCGGCAGCGGCCTTGATCAAGCCCAGCGCGCGAATGAAGCCGCGTGGCATCGGCTGGCCGGATATCGGAAAATTCTGCACGGCACGCTGGGTCTGCGCGCCCCACAATGCATCGGCGGGCACCTGCAATTCGCCCATGCTGTCGTGTTCGGTCCTGAAACGTTCGCTCATCTGCCTTCTCCGCACAGTGTTGGATTGTGGTGACGCAATGGCTGGCAGCGGGCGCACCCACGCTGGCGAGGGTCATTACGATACTCGCTGGCGGCGTTGCAACGATGTCATCGCAGCGCGTGAACTAGACTCAGCATTGATCCATACGAGGTACCACGCCGCCATGGGCGACGACCCTGACTGTAGAAACGCACTGCCCGCGTTCTGCTTCGATGCACCCCGCACCACTACGCACACGCCTGCGTTGATGCATCCATCCGCCGCCCCTGCACCGCGCGGAGGCGAACATGCTCGGTAATGTGATGCTGTTGATCGTCGCGCTGTTTCTGGTGCTGTTGAACGGCTTTTTCGTTGCTGCCGAATTCGCCCTGGTCAAACTGCGGCACACCCAGGCGGTGGGGCTGGCCCAGACCCATGGCTGGCGCGGGCGTCTGCTGCTGGGGGTGCACGCGCATCTGGATGCGTATCTGTCGGCATGCCAGCTAGGCATCACCCTGGCATCGCTGGGATTGGGCTGGGTCGGCGAACCTGCATTCGCGCATCTGCTGCAGCCGTTGTTCGATGTGCTGGGCATGTCCGAAGACGCTGCGCAGTTCACCGCCTTGGCAATTGCCTTCAGCCTGATTTCGTTCCTGCACATCGTGCTGGGCGAACTGGCCCCGAAAACCATGGCGATCCGGCGCCCGGAGCGCATGTCGTTGTGGACCGCCGCGCCGTTGTACGTTTTTTACTGGGCGATGTACCCGGCAATCTGGGTGCTCAATACCAGCGCCAACCGACTACTGCGCGTGCTTGGCTGGGGCGATGTGGAGCACCAATCGCACCGCTATTCGCGCGAAGAACTCAAGCTGATCGTCGGCCGCCAGGACCCCAACGCGCCTACCGCCGATCATGGGCTGGCGCTGATGAGCCATGCGCTGGAACTGCCGGATCTGGTGGCCGGCGACCTGATGCGCCCCCGCGAGCACATGCGCAGCCTGCGCGAGGGCATGAACCTGGAAGCAGTGCTGGCCGAGTTCAGCGAGTCGCGCTACAGCCGCTACCCCTGGTTCGACGTCGATGGCGAACAGGTGCTGGGCATCCTGCATACCAAGGATCTGCTGGTGGCGATGGCGCGCGGCCAGGACCTGGACGACCTGCGTCCGTTGCTGCGCCCACCCACTCTGCTGTCCCTGGAAACCCCCATTCCCAGCGCGCTGGAGCAGTTCCGCAGCGGCACCACCCATCTGGCGCTGTGCGTGGAGGATGAAGGCCGCATCCTGGGCTTCTTCACCCTGGAGGACCTGCTGGAAGTGGTGGTCGGCGAGATCGAGGACGAGCACCGTCACGTGGTGCGCGACGCCCCGGTACGCAGCCAGGACGGCTCGCTGCTGGTGGCCGGCAGCACCTCGATCTTCCGCCTGGAACGCTTGCTGGGCCAGGATCTGAGCGCCCCCGACCATGTCAATTCGGTCGGCGGGCTGATCGTGCATCAGCTGCAGCGACTGCCCGAAGAAGGCGAAACCCTGGAACTGGACGGCCACGCGCTGACCGTTCGGCGCATGGCCGGCCACCGCATCCAGGCGGTGACGGTGCGGCCGGTGGGCGAAGCGAGCGTCGGGGCGGCGTAGAATACCGGCCCCGCCAGCTTCCCAGTGCCCTCCCCATGTCGGATTCCGCCCTGCTCGCCCTGTCCCCGCTCGACGGCCGCTACGCCTCCAAGGTGGATGCGCTGCGCCCGATCTTTTCCGAATACGGCCTGATCCGGGCACGGGTCAAGGTCGAGATCGAATGGCTGCTGGCCCTGGCCGCCGAGCCGGGCATTGCCGAACTGGCGCCGTTTTCGGCCGCTGCCAGCCAGCGTCTGCGTGCGCTGGCCGACGACTTCAGCGTGACCCATGCCGGGCGGGTCAAGGAGATCGAACGCACCACCAACCATGACGTCAAGGCGGTGGAGTACTTCATCAAGGAACAGCTCAAGGACGATGCCGAGCTGGGCCCGGCACTGGAGTTCGTGCACTTCGCCTGCACCAGCGAAGACATCAACAACCTCAGCTACGGCTTGATGCTGGAGCAGGCGCGCCGCGACGTGCTGCTGCCCACGCTGGACGGCATCACCGCCTCGCTGCGCGCACTGGCGCATGCGCAGGCCGCACAACCGATGCTGTCGCGCACGCACGGCCAGACCGCCTCGCCCACCACGCTGGGCAAGGAAATCGCCAACGTGGTCGCGCGCCTGGAGCGCCAGCGCAAGCAGATCGCCGCGGTGGAACTCACCGGAAAGATCAACGGCGCGGTGGGCAACTACAACGCGCATCTGGTGTCGTACCCGCAGCTGGACTGGGCCGCGTTTGCGCAGCGCTTTGTGGAGAGCCTGGGCCTGGTGTTCAACCCCTACACCACCCAGATCGAGCCGCACGACAACGTGGCCGAAATCGGCGACGCCACGCGTCGCGCCAATACCATCCTGATCGACCTGTCGCGCGATATCTGGGGTTACATCTCGCTGGGGTATTTCAAGCAAAAGTTGAAAGAAGGCGAAGTCGGCTCGTCCACGATGCCGCACAAGGTCAACCCGATCGACTTTGAAAATGCCGAAGGCAATTTCGGCGTGGCCAATGCGTTGTTCGAGCACTTTTCCGCCAAGCTGCCGATCAGCCGCTGGCAGCGCGACCTCACCGATTCCACCGTCCTGCGTGCGCTGGGCACCGCGTTCGGTCACACCCAGGTGGCGCTGGATTCGCTGGCAAAGGGCCTGGGCAAGCTGACCGTCAATCCGCAGCGCCTGGATGCCGATCTGGACGCCGCCTGGGAAGTACTGGCCGAAGCCGTGCAGACCGTGATGCGCCGCCACGGCCTGCCCAACCCCTACGAACAACTGAAGGCACTGACGCGCGGCCACGGCATCACCGCCGCCTCGATGCAGGCCTTCGTGGAAAGCCTGGAGCTGCCCGAAGAAGACAAGCAGCGCCTGCGTACGCTCACCCCGGGCAGCTACACCGGCCTGGCCGAGCAGCTGGCGCGCGCGATTTAAGAAAGCGCTCAACAACGCCAGGCGTGACGAGTGAACCCGGGATTTCGCCCACATGCGGCGGCCTCCCACGCTGAAGATCAAGCATGTGCGCGTAGTGAAGAGTGCTTCGGTTGTTGATCGACAGCACGTGGAAAAGGCGTTCAACGCTTGCCTAGGCGGGAACACCATCGGCCGCGCCGCGCCAAGCGGGCGCGGCCATTGCCGGGTGCGGTAGGTCCTGGAGGGTGCGGCAGGTCCCGGCGTGTCGACCGACGTGACGGAACGGCTGCTTCGCCGGGTGTGTCGACAACGCCCAAGCGTCGAGCCGGCGTCAACGGCGCTCCCCGATGCGGCTGCTATGGTGCCGGCCTCATCCAAGCGAGGGATCACCCATGCATGCAGTCCGGACTATCGCGTCGCTGTTCGCCCTGTCCAGCATCGCCGCACTGAGTGGCTGCGGCGCCGACGGCCCTGCGGCCCAGGCGCTATCGGCCGTCTCGTCCACAGTTACCGACCCGGCCAGCGGCGCCGATTGCGACGGCAAGGATGTGCGCCTGACCCGCGACGACAGCGAGTGGATCCTGCATGGCAACTGCGGCACGGTGACCATCACCGCCTCACGCGGCGCGATGAATCTGGACAACGCACGCAGCATCCGCGTGGAAGGCAGCAACTTCACCGTGCTCAACAAACAGCTCGGCCAGCTCAGCGTCTCCGGCCACGACAACACGCTCAATCTGACCAATGTCGACAGCGTGGATATCCAGGGCAACAAGAATCTGGTGCTGGCGCGCGAGGTCAAGCAGGTCCGTTTTTCCGGCAACGACAACACGGTCAACCCGTCCAGCAAGCCCACGCTGGACGACCGCGGGAGCGGCAACAAGGTGATGTAACTCGGTGGCCGCGACGGCGCGCTAGCGCAGCCGTCGCCCAGCAAGGCAGCAAGATTGCAAATGACGTACGCATGCTGCGCCGTGCGTGCCGAGCACTCGGCTTTCTTGCCAGCCAGCGGGGGCCGCGAATGCTCCCACCCCGGATGCCATTCGCGGCCCTGGACTGCAGCACTTACGGCCGCCACGCCGCCACTAGCACTACGTCGCGTGGCTTGACGGTGCCAAGTACGATCACAAAATGCAGCGCGTCGCCCGCGCAAACGTGATGCGGGCCGCACAGCCCGAGCGCACTTCGATGACAGTATCGCCAGCAACAGCGGCCTGTGGGGCCGCGCACAGCAAGCAGCTATGAACGTGGCGAGACCCGCAGCGTGTAGCTTTCACCACCAATGGCTCAGGGCGCCCTGCTCTTGTCAGCGCGCCCTGCTTTTGTAGGAGCGGCCCTGGCCGCGAAGCCGTCCACGCACCCCATCAGGCTTCACGGAAAGCACGCTGTACCGCCCGAACACCGCTGCAGCACGTCTTGACGTGATCGCCAGCCAGGCGCAGTCGCCGGCAGCGCGCAGACCGAACCACCACGTCCCTGAAGCATTGCCTGTTGCCAGCCCCGCGCGCAGGTGCAGATCCGGCGCAGGCATCGGACAATGGGACATCTGCGCCGGCCCTGCCAGCGCCCCAGTATTCCATCGACACCTGCAAGGACTCCCCATGGCTGCACGCAAGGCAAACCCTCCCGTCATCGAAGTCCAGGCCCGTCCAGGCCAGCCGCTGGGCATGCCGGTGGAGCGCTTTCTGCGCACTTACTGGCACAAGCATCCGCTGCTGATCCGCAATGCCTTCGCAGATTTCGCCTCGCCGCTGCAGCCGGAAGACCTGGCCGGCCTGGCCTGCGAAGACGGCGTGCTGGCACGCCTGATCAGCCACGACCGCGCCACCGACGGCTGGAGCGTGCGTACCGGCCCGTTCCAGGAAACCGACTTCCCCGGCCTGCCCGATCACGATTGGACGCTGCTGGTGCAGGACGTGGACAAGTGGGACGCCGATGTGCGCGCACTGCTGGAGCAGTTCCGCTTTCTGCCGCGCTGGCGCATCGACGACATCATGATCAGCTTCGCTGCCACCGGCGGCTCGGTCGGCGCGCATGTCGACCATTACGACGTGTTCCTGCTGCAGGGCCAGGGCCACCGCCGCTGGCAGATCGACGCACGCACCTCGCAAGGCCGCAAGCCCACGCCGCTGGCGTTCCGTGACGACGTCGACATCAAGTTGCTGCGCGAGTTCAAGCCGACCCACGACTGGGTGCTGGGTCCGGGCGACATGTTGTATCTGCCGCCGCTGGTGCCGCATCACGGCGTGGCCGAAGACGCCTGCCTGACCTTCTCGATCGGCACCCGCGCACCGTCCTCGGCCGAATTGATCGGCGATTACCTGGATACCCTGATCGCCGATGCCGACGAGTCGGTGCGCTATCACGACGAAGACCTCAAGGTGCCGGCCGACCCGTACGAGATCGACGTCACCGCAATGAACCGCGTGGTCGAAGCGCTCAATGCGCTGCGCATGAACGACCCGGATCGCCTGGGCGACTGGTTCGGCCGTTTCATGACCACCTATCGCGCCTCCGGCGACGTGGTGCCGGCGCCCGAGCCGATCCCGCGCGAAGCGGTCGAACAGGCGCTGGAAGAAGGCGTGGTGCTGTATCGCCACCCCTGGTCGCGGCTGGCCTGGCGGCGTGCCAAGCGCGGCGCCACGCTGTTCTGCAGCGGTCTGGAATTTGCGTTGTCGGCCAAGGACGCGGCGCGTCTGGCGGCGGCCGAAGAAATCGATGGCGGGCTTTACGCGCAGCTGAGCGCACGCGGCCGCGAGGTGGTGCTGGAGCTGCTGGCGCAGGGCCATTACCAGCGCGCCCATGACGACGCGCACGAAGACATCGACGACGATCAGGCGCATGTGCTCACCGTGTCGGCAGACAACGACGACACTCAGGACGACGCCGACAGCGCGCACGCAGACGACGCCATCGATACCGATGCCGATGTCGAAGCGGTGGCGGACGACGCAGACAGCCCGGCACATATCGCCGACATCGCCGACACCGCGCAGAACGGAGATGGCAGCGCAGACGCCTCGGACATCGGCGAAGACGGTAACGACGACGAGACCCCGGAGCGCGCATGAGCCCGCACGGCAGGCCGCAAATCGTGTCGCTGGACCCGGCATCCGATGCCGCGGCCCTGCGTGCGCTGCGGCAGGCCTGCACGACCGACATCGCGGGCAACGCCCACGATGCCGAGTGGGATGCGCTGGACCCGCTCAGCCTGCACTTGGCCGCGCGCACCGATGACGGCCAACTGGTCGGCTCGGTGCGCGTGACGCCGGATCGCCGCATCGACCGGCTCGGCCTGCTGCAGGACTGGCGGCGTCGCGGGCTGTCGGACCAGCTGCTCGCCGCAGCGGTGGATGCCGCAACTCAACGTGGCTGGCCCAGTCTGCACGCCCGCGTCACCGCAAACGCCGAGGCCGTGTTCGCACGGCTCGGCTTTTTACCCGAACTCCCCCCGCATTCTCCTCACGAGCGCACCACCGATGCCGGTGCTGCGCCCGGTACGCCCCTGCATCGCCGGCTCGACGGCCCGATGGCAGTGGACGACCTCGCCGCGGCCCTGGCTGCCACCACCAGCCTGCTGTGCAGCGCACGGCGGCAGGTGCTGATCTACACCCGCGCGCTGGATCCGCAATTGTTCGACAACGCTGCCGTGCTCGAGGCACTGCGCCGCTTCGCCACCGCACGCCACGACAAACGCGTGCAGGTGCTGGTGCAGGACACTGCCAGCGCCGCCGCCAGCAGCAGTGCGATGTTGCGCCTGGCCCAGCGTCTGCCCAGTGTGTTCCGGTTCCGCGCGGTCAGCGATCCGGTCGATACCAGCTATGCGTCGGCCTATGTGATCGGCGACGACGCCTACTACTTTCGTCCAACGGGTCACCGCTTCGACGAAGGCGAAACCTGGCTGTCCGGTGCGGCGCGCAGCCGCCAGCTATCGCGCGAATTCGCGCAGATATGGGAGCGCAGCGCGCTCTGGAACGAACCGCGCGCGCTTGGCATCTGACACCGCAGCGCCCCTCGCACGTAGGCGCCCGACCAATTGGTCTACCCCGCCGGTCAGCTCGCAGACGCCCCCTCACAAGCGCAAGGGGGTATAATTTTTCGAGATTTGAGACCGACCGATAGGGCAACTCGCCCTGCCGCTTCCGCACAATCATCCCCACAGCAGACCCGACTTACCATCGTGGATAATCTCCTAAAGCAGTTCGCGCAGTCATCGCAGCTCGCCGGCGGCAACGCCGCCTATATCGAGGATCTGTACGAGCAGTACCTCGTCGCCCCGGACAGTGTCGATCCGAAGTGGAAGAGTTATTTCGACGGCTTCCAAGGTCGCGATGCCGGTGATGTACCGCATTCGGCGGCCATTGCCCACATTCTCAGCGCGTCCAAACAGGCCGCCAATGCCGGTACCGGCGCGGGCGCCAGCGACGAGCGCGAGCGCAATGTCGGCCGTCTGATCACCGCCTACCGTGCACGCGGCCACCTCGGTGCGCAGCTCGACCCGCTGGGGCTTACCCCGCCGGTCAACCCGCCCGATCTGGACCTGCCCTTCCACAGCCTGTCGCAGGCTGACATGGACAGCGAGTTCAGCACCGGCGGTGTCGGTGGTCAGCCGCGGATGAAGCTGAAAGATCTGCTGGCCCGCCTGAAGGCGACCTACGCCAGCAGCATCGGCGCAGAATTCATGCACATCCAGGAATTCGACCAGCGCCAGTGGATCTACAAGCGCCTGGAAGATGCCGGCGGCAAGATCGCAGGCGATGCGGCCAGCCGTAAGCGCACGCTGGAGCGGCTCACCGCCGCCGAAGGCCTGGAGCGCTACCTGCACACCAAGTACGTCGGCCAGAAGCGCTTCTCGCTGGAAGGCGGCGATGCGCTGATTCCGATGATGGACGCGATCATCCACCAGTCCGGCAAGGACCAGGTCAAGGACATCGTGATCGGCATGGCTCACCGCGGCCGCCTCAACGTGTTGGTCAATACGTTGGGCAAGAACCCGCGCAAGCTGTTCGACGAATTCGAAGGCAAGTTCGAGCACGCCCACGACGACCGCGCACACACCGGCGACGTCAAGTACCACATGGGCTTCTCGGCCGATATCGCGGTAGGCGACAGCAACCAGGTGCATCTGGCGCTGGCGTTCAACCCCTCGCACCTGGAAATCGTCGACCCGGTCGTGGTCGGCAGCGTGCGTTCGCGTCAGGAACGCTTCGGCGATGCCGAACGCAAGACCGTGCTGCCGATCCTGATCCATGGCGATGCCGCATTCGCCGGCCAGGGCGTGGTGATGGAGCTGTTCCAGATGTCGCAGGCGCGCGGTTTCGCGGTCGGCGGCACGGTGCACATCGTCATCAACAACCAGATCGGCTTCACCACCAGTACGCGTGACGATGCCCGTTCCACGCTGTACTGCACGGACGTGGCCAAGATGATCGGCGCGCCGGTCTTCCACGTGAACGGCGACGACCCGGACGCGGTGATGTTCGTGTCCAAGCTGGCCTACGAATTCCGTCAGCAGTTCAAGAAAGACGTGGTCATCGACCTGGTCTGCTATCGCCGTTGGGGCCATAACGAAGCCGACGAACCGGCAGCGACCCAGCCGGTGATGTACCAGACCATCCGCAAGCACAAGACCACCCGCGAGCTGTATGCGACCAAGCTGGAAAGCGATGGTGTGCTGAGCGCCGACGAGGCCAAGGCGCTGGTGGACGGCTACCGCAACAAGCTGGATTCGGGCGAATACACCACCGAACTGGCCACGCGCAAGCCGGACGAATTCGCCATCGATTGGTCCAAGTATCTGGTCGGCACCGCTGCCGATCCGGTGGATACGCGCGTCAAGCGCGACCAGCTGGATCGTCTGGCCAAGTTGATCACCACCATTCCCGAAGGCGTGGAGCTGCATGCCCGCGTCGCCAAGATCTACGACGACCGCGTCAAGATGGCCGCCGGCAATCAGTTGGGCGACTGGGGCTTTGCCGAAAACCTGGCGTACGCCACGCTGCTGGCCGAAGGCCACAAGCTGCGTCTGGTCGGCCAGGATGCCGGTCGCGGTACGTTCTTCCACCGTCACGCGATCCTGCATGACCAGAAGAACGACAACTACTACCTGCCGCTGCGTCAGCTGGTCGAGAACCCGGAAGACGCCACCATCATCGATTCGCTGCTCAGCGAAGAAGCGGTGATGGGCTTCGAATACGGCTATTCCACCACCGACCCGAACGCGCTGTGCGTGTGGGAAGCGCAGTTCGGCGACTTCGCCAACGGCGCGCAGGTGGTGATCGACCAGTTCATCGCTGCCGGTGAAGCCAAGTGGGGCCGCATCGCGGGCCTGTCGCTGTTCCTGCCGCATGGTTACGAAGGCCAGGGCCCGGAGCACAGCTCCGCGCGTCTGGAGCGTTTCCTGCAGCTGTGCGCGCTGGAGAACATGCTGGTCTGTGTACCGACCACACCGGCGCAGTGCTTCCACATGATCCGTCGCCAGATGCGCATGACCACCCGCAAGCCGCTGGTGGTGATGACACCCAAGTCGCTGCTGCGTCACAAGCTGGCGGTGTCGAGCCTGGAAGAACTGGCTGATGGCGAGTTCCAGCATCTGATTCCCGATGCCAAGGCCGATGCCGGCAAGGTCAAGCGCGTGGTGCTGTGCTCGGGCAAGGTCTATTACGACCTGCTCGAAGACCAGACCAAGCGCGGCCAGGACGATGTCGCGATCCTGCGTGTGGAGCAGCTGTATCCGTTCCCGCGTGCGCAGCTGGCCGCCGAACTCAAGGCCTATGCCAACGCCACCGACGTGGTGTGGTGTCAGGAAGAGCCGCAGAACCAGGGTGCGTGGTACCAGATCCGCCATCACCTCAATTTCTGCCTGGCCGGCGGTCAAAGCCTGCATTACGCCGGCCGTGTCCGTTCGCCCTCGCCTGCCGCCGGCCACATGGCCGACCACATCGTCGAACAGCAAACGCTGGTTGCCGATGCGCTCCTCAATCCGTTCAACGACCAAGTCGCTGAATAACTCCTCTTCCCCAAAGAACGAAAACCCTAGGACGCTCCCCGAATGGCCACCGAAGTCAAAGTTCCGGTACTGCCCGAATCCGTTTCCGACGCCACCATCGCCAGCTGGCACAAGAAGGCCGGTGAAGCGGTCAAGCGCGACGAGAATCTGGTCGACCTGGAAACCGACAAGGTCGTGTTGGAAGTTCCTTCGCCTGTCGATGGCGTGTTGAAGGAAATCAAGTTCGAAGCCGGCAGCACGGTCACCAGTAACCAGCTTCTGGCGATCATCGAAGAAGGCGCCGTGGCTGCCGCGGCTCCGGCCGAAGAGAAGAAGGCCGACGCACCGGCCGCCGCTGCAGCAGCTCCCGCTGCCGCCCCGGCACCGGCTGCTGCCGCTGCGCCGAGCGCGTCGAAGTCCGCTGCCGATTCGCTCCCCCCGGGTGCGCGTTTTTCCGCGATCACCCAGGGCGTGGATCCGTCGCAGGTCGACGGTACCGGCCGCCGCGGCGCAGTGACCAAGGAAGACATCGTCAACTTCGCCAAAGCCGGCGGCGTGGGCAAGGCCTCTGGCGCCCGTCCGGAAGAGCGCGTGGCGATGACCCGCGTGCGCAAGACCATCGCCAAGCGTCTGATGGAGTCCAAGAACTCCACCGCGATGCTGACCACCTTCAACGAAGTGAACCTGGCCAAGGTGTCGGCCGCGCGCAAGGAACTGCAGGACGAATTCCAGAAGGCGCACGGCATCAAGCTCGGTTTCATGAGCTTCTTCGTCAAGGCCGCCGCCAACGCGCTGCAGCGCTTCCCGCTGGTCAACGCATCGATCGACGGCGACGACATCATCTATCACGGCTACAGCGATATCTCGATCGCCGTCTCCACCGAAAAGGGCCTGGTCACGCCGGTGCTGCGTAACGTCGAGCGCCAGTCGTTCGCTGAAGTCGAACAGGGCATCGCCGACTACGCCGCCAAGGCGCGCGCCGGCAAGCTGGGCCTGGACGATCTACAAGGCGGTACGTTCACCATCACCAACGGCGGCACCTTCGGCTCGCTGCTGTCCACCCCGATCATCAACCCGCCGCAGAGCGCCATCCTGGGCATGCACGCGATCAAGGAACGTCCGATCGCCGAGAACGGCCAGGTCGTGATCGCGCCGATGATGTACCTGGCGCTGTCTTACGACCACCGCATCATCGACGGCAAGGATTCGGTGCAGTTCCTGGTCGACATCAAGAATCAGCTGGAAAACCCGGGCCGGATGCTGTTCGGCCTTTAAGAGCCGGGAATCGGGAATGGAGATTCGGGAATGGGACCAGCGCCCATCGACCGCTCCATTCCCGCCTGGACCTGGATGGGACGCAGCAGGCGCATGCGCTTTTGCCATTCCCCATTCCCTATTCCCCATTCCCGTGAGCAAATGAAATGAGCGAACAATTCGACGTCGTCGTCATCGGTGCCGGCCCGGCCGGCTATCACGCGGCGATTCGCGCGGCCCAGCTGGGCATGAAGGTCGCCTGCATCGACGCGGCACTCGGCAAGGACGGCAAGCCCGCCCTGGGCGGTACCTGCCTGCGCGTGGGCTGCATTCCGTCCAAGGCGCTGCTGGATTCCTCGCGCCAGTTCTGGAACATGGGTCACCTGTTCGGCGACCACGGCATCAGCTTCAACGATGCCAAGATGGACGTGCCCACCATGATCGGTCGCAAAGACAAGATCGTGAAGCAGTTCACCGGCGGCATCGCGATGCTGTTCAAGGCCAACAAGATCACCCCGTACTACGGCTTCGGCCAGTTGCTGCCGGGCAATATCGTCAAGGTCGCCCAGCACGAAGGCGGCGAGATCGAGCTCAAGGGCACCAACGTCATCCTCGCGGCCGGTTCGGAATCGATCGAACTGCCGTTTGCCAAGTTCGACGGCGACACCATCGTCGATAACGTCGGCGGCCTGGATTTCACCTCTGTGCCCAAGCGCATGGCAGTGATCGGTGCCGGCGTGATCGGCCTGGAACTGGGCAGCGTGTGGAAGCGTCTGGGCGCCGAAGTCACCATCCTCGAAGCGCTGCCGGACTTCCTGGCACTGGCCGATGCCGAAGTGGCCAAGACCGCGCTGAAGGAATTCAAGAAGCAGGGCCTGGACATCAAGCTGGGTGCCAAGGTCGGCAAGACCGAGATCACCGGCAGCGGCGATGCCAAGCAGGTGGTGCTCAGCTACACCGACGCCGCAGGCGAGCAGACCCTCACCGTGGACAAGCTGCTGGTGGCCGTGGGCCGCAAGGCCGCGACCAAGAACCTGCTGGCCGACGGCACCGGCGTCAAGATGACCGACCGCGGCCAGATCGAGGTCGATGGTCATTGCCATACCGGCGTCGACGGCGTGTGGGCCATCGGCGACTGCGTGCGCGGGCCGATGCTGGCGCACAAGGGCTTCGAAGAAGGCATCGCGGTGGCTGAACTGATCGCCGGCCTGCCGGGTCACGTCAACTTCGACACCATTCCGTGGGTGATCTACACCGAGCCGGAGATTGCCTGGGTCGGCAAGACCGAGCAGCAGCTCAAGGCCGAAGGCGTAGCCTACAAGGCCGGTAGCTTCCCGTTCGCGGCGATCGGCCGTGCGGTGACCATGGGCGAGCCGGCTGGCTTCGTCAAGGTGATCGCCGATGCCGAAACCGACCGCGTGCTGGGCATGCACCTGGTGGGCGTGGGCGTCTCCGAGCTGGTGCACGAAGGTGTGCTGACGATGGAATTCAACGGCTCGGCCGATGACCTGGCACGTATCTGCCACGCGCATCCGACCCTGTCCGAAGCGATCCACGACGCCGCGATGGCGGTGAGCAAGCGCGCCATCCATAAGGCCAATTAAGCCGGGAATCGGGAGTGGGGAATCGGGAATCGTAAAAGCGGTCCCATCACCTCACTCCTCATGCTGACGCCGGACCTAGGTCCGGCGTCATGCGTTCTGGCTTCTATATTTGCTTTGACCCATTCCCTATTCCCAACTCTCGATTCCCGACTCCCGAATCCCCGATGAAATCAATCTGCGTCTACTGCGGCTCCAATGCCGGCAACAAGCCCGTCTATGTCGAGCGCGCCATGGCGCTGGGCGATCGCATCGCCAAACAGGGCCTGCGTCTGGTCTATGGCGGCGGCAATGTCGGCTTGATGGGCACGGTGGCCAACGCGGTGCTCGCCGCCGGCGGCGAAGTCACCGGCGTGATTCCGCAGCAGCTGGCCGATTGGGAAGTGGCGCATCGCGGGCTGACCACGCTGGAAGTGGTCGGCTCGATGCATGAGCGCAAGATGCGCATGTTCGAGCTGTCCGATGCCTTCGTCGCCCTGCCCGGCGGCTTCGGCACCATGGAAGAGATTTTCGAGATGCTCACCTGGCGCCAGCTCGGCATCGGCAACAAGCCGTGCGCGTTTCTGGATAGCGCGGGCTTCTATGCACCGCTGATCGGCATGATCGATCGCATGGTGGAAGAACGTTTCCTGCATCCGGATCAGCGCGCCGACCTTTGGTACGGCGACGATATGGAGCAGATGCTGGAGTGGATGCAGCACTACACCCCGGCGCAGGCGTCCAAGTGGATCGACGAGAAGCGCCGCTCCACGCTGGTGTAATCGAAGACACCCCTTGGCCCACGCGGCCGCAACGCGCGTCGCTTTCTGCAAGCGCGCGCGGCAGTAACGCGCATCGACTCAGCGAACGCATGCTCACGCTAATACCGGGCAAACGCGTGCGCCCGAACATCTGCCAGGCGCGACGTCGGTCGCCAACGTCCGACGCACAGCAACGGTGCATCGCTAAGACACCACCTCGTCCCAGTCGCCCCGGTCTGTCAGCTTGCAACGGCAGTCACGCTGACTGCAGCAACCGACATCGCCGCCTCGCATAGAATGGCGACGATGCTCGATACCCTCGCCGCTGACGCGCACCACAGCCTGGACATCAAGCACAGTCGCTTTCTGGCCCATGCTGCTGCACTCGAATCTTCCGCGCAGGCGCTGGAGATCGTGCAGCGCGTGTCGGTGCCGGATGCCACGCACAACTGCTGGGCCTACCGGTTCGGGCAGGAGTACCGTTCCAGCGACGATGGCGAGCCCAGCGGCACGGCGGGGCGGCCGATTCTGGCAGCCATCGATGGCCAAGGCTTCGATCGCGTGGTGGTGATGGTGACGCGCTGGTATGGCGGGATCAAGCTCGGTGCCGGTGGGCTGGTGCGCGCTTATGGCGGCACGGCAGCCGAATGCCTGCGCCTGGCCACGCGGCGGCCGCTGGTTGCGCTGACCCTGCTCGACCTGCAATGCCAGTTCGACGATCTGGGGCTGGTGCACGCGGCGCTTGTCGCGTTCCATGTCGACAAACTGGATGAACACTTCGACGCCCAAGGCGCAGCGTTACGCGTGCAGCTGCCTGCAGATCAGCTGGCTGGCTTGAAAACCCGCCTGTGCGACGCCACTCGCAATCGTGTCCATCTCTCAACACCGGAAGCCGCATGACTCAGCCAGCCGCCGCCAGGCCCAACCCATTGCGGAAGCTTGGCAGCCTGCGCACCTTGTGGCCGTTCGTGCAACGCCAGCGCGGCCTGTTCGCCGCCTGGCTGATCGCACTCGCGGTGTCCTCCGCGGCCACGTTGAGCCTGCCGGCAGCGGTCAAGCGCATGATCGACCACGGCTTCTCCGGCGGCACGCAGATCAACCAGGCCTTCGCATTGTTGTTTGTGGTGGCCGTGGTGCTGGCCCTGGCGACCGCAGCGCGTTTTTACTTCGTGGCGTTGCTGGGCGAAAAAGTCGTCGCCGATCTGCGCGGCCGCCTGTATGCGCACCTGATCAGCCTGGACGCCGGTTTTCATGATCGCAGCCGCAGCGGCGAGCTGGTGTCGCGGCTGTCGGCCGACAGCGAGCTGTTGCGCGGGCTGATCGCCAACACCATGTCGGTGGCGTTGCGCAGCTCGGTGACGGTGATCGGCAGCATGGTGATGTTGTTCGTCACCAGCCCGCGCCTGGCCGGATTCACGCTGATCGGCATTCCGTTGGCGGTGCTGCCAATCGTGCTGGGCGCGCGCCGGCTGCAAAAGATTTCGCGCGCCAGCCAGGACCGCGTGGCCGACGCCAATACGCTGGCGGCCGAAACGCTCGGCGCGGTCCGCACCGTGCAGGCGCATGCGCGCGAGCGCTACGAGAGTCAGCGTTTCAGCCAGGCGTTGTTTGCGGCGATCGATACTGCGCGGCTGCGCATCCGCACCCAGGCCGGCGTCACCGCCATTGCGATCATGCTGATCTTCGGTGCCATTGTTGGCGTGCTGTGGTTGGGCGCGCACGACGTGGTGTCCGGGCGCATGACGCCCGGCACGCTGGGCCAGTTCGTGCTGTACGCGTTGATCGGCGGCGGTTCGGTCGGCGCGCTGGCCGAGGTGTGGAACGAGTTGCAGCGCGCCGCCGGCGGCATGGGCCGGGTTGGCGAACTGCTCGACGAACAGTCGGCGATCGTGGCGCCGGCCACGCCCATGCGCTTGCCGCAGCCGCTGCGCGGGGCGATTCATTTCGACCAGGTGATGTTTCATTATCCGCAGCGCCCCGACGCACCGGCGCTGGATGGATTCGACTTGCATGTCAGCCCCGGCGAAACCGTTGCCCTGGTCGGCCCGTCCGGCGCCGGCAAGAGCACGGTGCTGGCGATGCTGCTGCGCTTCCACGACCCCGCCAGCGGCAGCGTGCGCATCGACGAGGTGGACCTGCGCCAGACCGACCCAGTGCGCCTGCGCGAGAACATCGCACTGGTCCCGCAACAACCGACCCTGTTCGCCGCCAGTGCCGCCGACAACATCCGCTACGGCCGCCTGGAAGCCAGCGATGCCGAGGTGGAAGCGGCAGCGGCCGCAGCAGAGGCCGATGTGTTTATCCGCGCCCTGCCCCAAGGCTACGCCAGCGAGCTGGGCGAGCGTGGTACGCGTCTGTCCGGCGGCCAGCAGCAACGTGTGGCAATCGCACGTGCCTTGCTCAAGGACGCGCCCATCCTGCTGCTGGACGAAGCCACCAGCGCACTGGATGCACAGAGCGAGCGCGCCGTGCAGCAGGCACTGGACCGACTGATGCAGGGCCGCACCACCCTGGTCATCGCGCACCGCCTGGCAACCGTGCTCAAGGCCGACCGCATCGTGGTCATGGATGCCGGCCGTATCGTGGCGCAGGGCACGCATGCGCAGTTGATCGCCGAAGGTGGCCTGTACGCCGAGCTGGCGCGGCTGCAATTCATCGATCAATGACGCCCGGTTGATGCCTACTCCGGGCCACACGCTCGCTCACCGGCCTCGCCGGCAGTGCGACTCCGAGCGACCCGACGTACCGATGCGACCATGCCCCGCCCCAAGACCACTCTTCGCCAACTCAGTTACTTCGTCGCGCTGGCAGATACCGGCAGCTTCACCCGTGCTGCCGAGCAGATGGGCGTGTCGCAGCCCTCGCTGTCGCAACAGATCCGCGCACTGGAAACCATCATCGGTGCGCCGTTGTTCGAGCGCGGCGTCCCGGCCATCCTGACCCCTCTTGGGCGCGACCTGCTCGACCGCGCGCGCAGCATCCTGCTCGACGTGACCGATCTGGAAGAAGTACGCACGACCTCGACCGACACGCTGATCGGCACCATCCGGCTCGGTGTCTCGCCCACGCTGGGCGCCTACCTGATGCCCAGCCTGGTCGCACGGCTGCACCGCGAGCATCCGGCGCTGCGCGTGCACGTGCGCGAGGGCCTGCCGACCGTGCTCGCCCGCGACCTGGCCAACGGCGTGCACGATCTGATCCTGGCGCAATTGCCGGTGGCCGGGAACAGCCTGCACAGCGAGCGGCTGTTCCGCGAACCCCTGCACGTGACCATGGCCGCCGATCACCCGCTGCGCAGCAAACGCTACATCACCCCTGCCGATCTACGCGGTGCCAACCTGCTGACCTTGATGCCGGAATACCGATTGGCCGAACAGGTGGCCGCAATCGCGATGGAAGTCGGCGCACATGTGTTGCGCGACTACGAAGGAACGAGTCTGGATGCGATCCGACAGATGGCCGGCATGGGTATGGGTCTGGCCCTGCTGCCGGAGCTTTACGTGCGTCAGGAAATCCGCGAAGGCGACGATGTAGTGGTGCGCCCGATCAAGGGCGGCCGCTATTACCGCGAGATCGGGCTGCTGTGGCGGCAAGGTGCAGGACGCGCGCCAGCGTTCGGTTTGATCGCAGATCTGCTGCGCGCGGCAGCCGCATAGGAAAATCCTATACAACGGATAAGCGCTCCGGCCTTGTCCTATAGCGGCAACTCGTCAATGCTTCACTGAACTCATCAATGGAAGTTCAATGGCGGCAAAGCGGATCGGATGGCGGGAAGCGGTGGGCTGGCTGGCGGAAATCGTCGGGCCGGACATGCCGTATGTGCGTTTGGCCCTGGTGTACGGTGTGGCGATCAGCCTGCTGTCGCTGGCCACGCCCATCTCGGTGCAGCTGCTGATCAACAGCGTCGCCAATACCGCGCTGCCTGCGCCGCTGTGGACGTTGTCGGGCCTGCTGCTGGGGCTCCTGCTGCTGGTGGCGTGCCTGAGCGCAATGCGGGTGTGGGTGATGGCGCTGTTCGAGCGCCGCCTGTTCGCGCGCGTGGTGGCCGAGATCACGGTGCGCGCGGTGCATGCGCAGAACCCCTTCTTCGCCGACCAGAACCGTGGCGATGTGTTCAATCGCTACTTCGATCTGGTGGTGGTGCAAAAAGCGGTGCCCAGCCTGGCGATCGGCGCCTTCACCATCGTGCTGCAATCGGCGGTCGGCTTGATCCTCACCAGCTTCTACCACCCGTTTTTCCTGGCCTTCAACGCCTTGCTGCTGTTGATCATCTTTGCGATCTGGATGATCTGGTCGCGCGGCTCGATCCGCACCGCGGTCGAACTCAGCCACGCCAAGCACAATGCCGCGCACTGGCTGGAAAGCGTCGGCGGCTCCAACGGCTTCTACAAATCCAGCCGCCATCTCAACTTTGCGATGGATCGCTCCGAGGCCGTGACTGCCGCCTACGTCGACCGGCACCGGCGCCATTTCCGCTACAGCTTCACCCAGACCGTGGCCTTCCTGCTGGTGTACGCGGTCGCCAGCGCGGCGTTGTTGGCCCTGGGCGGCAGCCTGATCCTGCGCGGCGAGTTGTCGATTGGCCAACTGGTGGCCGCCGAGCTGATCCTGAGCGCGGTGTTCTATGGCATCGCGCAGCTCGGCGCCTATCTGGACACCTTCTACGATCTGGTTGCCAGCGCGGAAGAATTGTCGCTGCTGTACGCCATTCCGCAGGAACGCGCCGTGGTGGCGGCCGGCAAGATCCCCGGCAACAGCGCGGTGCGGCTGGATGGGGTGATGATCGAAGGTGCGCGTTTCGATTTCGCCCTGGAAGCCGGCGAGCAGCTGGTGACGCTGGCCGATGGCGGCGCCGAGCGGCTGCTGGCGATGGTGCTCAAGCGCCACGTGGTGCCGGATCGTGGCCTGGTGATGGTGGGTGGCGCGGACCTGGCCACCTTCGACATGTACCTGTTGCGCTCGGAAGTCACCGTGCTCGACCGACCGACGATTGTCGAAGTCACCATCCGCGAGTATCTGTCCATGGCCTCGGCCGACGTGAGCTCCGAAGCGATGCTGGAAGCCATCGACACGGTGGGGCTGCGCGCGCGCATCGCCGCGCTGCCGCAGGGCCTGGACACGCGACTTGCCGCGTCCGGCTACCCGCTGTGGATCGGCGACGTGATGGCCTTGAAGCTGGCTAACGCCTTGCTGGTGCGCCCCCGCGTGCTGATGTTGTCGCAGCTCTACGATCTGCTGCCCGCAGAACGCCTGACCCGCGTGCTGGGGCGCTTGAAGGAGGCCGGCACCACGGTGCTGCTGTGCACCGGCAGGCCCGAAGACATCGCCCTGGATGGTTGGTTCCGTCTGGAACCCGAGCGCCAGCAACGCTACGCCACCCGCGCCGAACTCATCGCATCCACCCAGGAGGCAACCAATGCAGCACGCCCCTGATCGGATCGCGCACTTCCCCACCCTGGCCTCGATGCGGCCACCGAGCATCGCCAAGGTGCTGGCGTGGATGCTGTTGCTCAGCGTCGCCATCGCAGGCGCCATCCTGGCGTTCGCGCCGTGGGTGCAGACTGCCAGCGGCAAGGGCCAGGTGGTCTCGCTCGACCCAGGCGATCGCCAGCAGCAGGTCACCGCCTTCGTGCCCGGCCGCGTCGAGCGCTGGTATGTGCACGACGGCCAGCACGTGTCCAAGGGCGACCCGATCGCGCGTGTCGGTGACCTCGACCCGGATCTGCTGACCCGACTGGCCAGCGAGCGCGCGCAGGTCGCGGCGGAAATTACCGCCATCCAGCAATCGCGCGCGGTCGCCAGCATCGACGTGGAGCGCAGCCGGCAATTGCTTGCCGAAGGACTGGCCGGCCGCCGCGATTACGAGCTGACCCAGATCAAGGTGGCCGAAGCCGACGCCAAGTTGGCCGAATCGCGCGCCAAGTTGACCCGCATCGACATCCAGTTGAACCGTCAGTCCGCGCAGCTGGTGCGCGCGCCGCGCGATGGCCGTGTGCAGCAACTCAACGCCGCCAGCGGCAGCGCCATGGTCTCGCCGGGCACGGTGTTGGCAGTGATCGCGCCGGAACGCGTGGAGCGTGCCGTGGAGCTGTACATCGATGGCCGCGACGTGCCGTTGATTCGTCCCGGCCGCCCGGTGCGGCTGGAGTTCGAAGGCTGGCCGGCGATCCAATTCAGCGGCTGGCCGTCGGTGGCGCACGGCATGTTCGATGGCCGCGTGCGCGCGATCGACCCCAACGCCGCGCCGGATGGGCTGTTCCGCATTCTGGTCGAACCTGCGCCGGGCAAACCGGCGTGGCCGGCACAGGAATTCGCCCGCCAGGGCGGCAAGGTGCGCGGCTGGGTGCTGGGCGAGACGGTGCGGGTGGGCTACGAACTGTGGCGCCAGCTCAACAACTTCCCGCTGGAATTCGGCCGGCGCCCCGCCGCGACCACGCAGGGCGATGGCAAGGCCAAGCCGGCCGGCGACAAGTCCGAAGACGACGCGACGGGCAAGAAATGATGCGCGGTCTGGTTGTCCTGCTGATCGCACTGTGCCCCGGTGCGGCCTTCGCCCAAGCCGCGCCACTGAGCTTGGACGAAGTGCTGCAGTCCTCGGCCCGCTCTGCGCCGCAGATCGTCGAAGCGCTGGCGAAAGTCCGTCAGGCCGAAGGCAAGGGAATCTCGGCCGACGGCGCGTTCGACACCGTGTTCGATATCGAAGGCCGCTCGCGCGAGGCCGGCTACTACGACGGCAGCAGCATCGAAAGTGGTGTCAAGCGGCCGTTCGAGAACAACGGCGGCTATTACTACGGCGGCTACCGATCCTCGCGAGGGTCGTTCCCGGTCTACGAAGACAAGTCGTATACCGACCGCGGTGGCGAAGTGAAGATCGGCGCGCTGTACGCGCTGTTGCGCGACCGCGTGGTCGACGAGCGCCGTACCCGTCGCAACGTTGCCAGCGCCGACATCAACGTGGCGCAGTATGAAGCGGAGATGGTGGCGATCGGCGTGCAGCGGCGCGCCGTAGACGCCTATCAAAACTGGGTGGCGGCCGGTTTGAAGCTGCGTGCATACAACGACCTGCTGGCGTTGGCCGAGCAGCGCCGCAACGCGATTTCGCGGCAGGTGACGCTTGGTGCGCGCCCCACCATTCTGCTGACCGAAAACGACCAGAACCTGGTGCGCCGGCGCGCGCTGGTGGTGCGCTCGGAGCAGGACTTCGCCAACGCCGCCAATGCCTTGTCGCTGTATCTGCGCGACGACGCCGGCATGCCGCTGATCGTCTCCACCGAACGTTTGCCGCCCGACACCTCGGCGCTGGAAGGACTGGCCGGTGCCAACAAGATCACTGCGCCGGTGGAGCGGCCCGATTACCGCGCCGTGCTGACCCGTATCGATCAAGCCACTGCGCGGCTAATGCTGGCGCAGAACGACATGAAGCCGCGGCTGGATGTGAGTTTCGAAGTCAGCAAAGACCTGGGCGACCCCGGCGTGGGTGGGCCAAACCGCTCGCCGACCGATGCGATCATCGGCTTTCGTTTCAGCGTGCCACTGGAGAATCGTTCCGCCAAAGGCCGTGTTGCCGAGGCGCGCGCGGAGATCGAAGCGCTGGATCAGCGCAGCCGCTTTCTGCGCGACCAGATCTCGGTGGAGGTGGAGTCCATCGTGATCTCGCTCAACGCTGCCGAGCGGCTGGCCAAGATGGCCGACGAAGAACGCGGCCTCGCCGACCGCCTGGCCGTCGCCGAACGGCGACGCTTCGAGCTGGGATCGGGTGATTTCTTCCTGGTCAACCAGCGCGAAGAAACCGCCAACGATGCACGCGTGCGTTTGATCGATGCGCAAGCGCGGATTGCGTCGGCGCGCGCAGAGTTGGCAGCGGCCACCGCTGACCGGGATGCGTTGCAGTTAAGTCGTTAAGTCGTTGACGCGTTGCGTCTGCGCTAGTCCACGCCTGCACATGTCGGATCCTGCGCCGCAGCGAGTACGTCGCGTGCAGGACGAGGAGGTTTCACCCCGCATCCTTGGCGATGCCACAAGCTGTGCCGGGGCCGTTGCTGACTACTTGTTGCGGGTATTCAGACCGACATCGGCAGAAACGTGCATGACTTTCAGCGTGCTGCTGCGCTGCCGAATGTGATGCTGCGTCGCTTTCGGGCATCGAGCGGCCGTGACCTTGAGAACGACAGCGCTGCATTGCGAGCGATCACTAAAATCGGATGGACGACGCCTTATGGCGAACTCGACCTGCGCCCTGGCCCCTCATCGCACGATGACGCCTGAGTAACATATGCGTGCGCATGCTCGGCATGTCAGCCAACCGCTGGCGGTGCGGGCATGATGACCCGCAAGGCAACCTTGGAATCCTTCGGAGGTGCATATGTCTTTTCGGCAATTTCCCGCGATCGGCGCAGATGGCGAGCCATACGTCGTCATCGAATTCCGCGACGAGCAGTCAACTGGCCCGGGCACGCAACCTGCGCCGCGTTATGAACTCCCGGATGGCCGTCACCTGCAACGACAGGGCCAGCGCTTCGTCACCGAAGGCGGCGATCTGCGACTTTCCACGCCCTGAGCCGCACCTGGTCATTTTTTGATCACCCAGGCACCAGCCCTTGCCTTGCAAGGGCTGCGCCCGGTTATCCACATGCTTGTGCAACTTTCATCCACACCCCGTGTGGATGAAATCCTGAGCCCATTCCGACGCCAGGCTTGGAGTGCATCACGCGGGCGGCTCACATTACAAAGCGCGACGGTGCGCCATTGCTGCTCTGCAGAGCAACATGCAGACCACGCTGTTTTGTTGGCGCAGCTTGCAGGTCAACCGGTGCGTCAGCCTGCGACGCGATCCGACCGCTCCAGCACCCGCCCGATTCCACTAAGGTCGATCTCGTTTGCAGCACGCGCCAATGCTGCACGATCACTATCGGGTTCGAACCCGATCCGGAAATGCAGCTCGCCCACCGGTGTGCGCGAAGAATGGATCGAGGACAGATTTACCCCGTGCCGTTCGAAGACATGTAACAGCGCGCGTAGCGAACCGGGCTGATCTTCGGGCAGATACACGCTCAAGGTCAGCGGTTCGGTGAGATCGGCAAGCAAATAGCCAACGCGCTCGTAGGTGTAGTTGCCCGCGGCCAATGCGGTGTGTTGCAGGGCCTGCACGTTAGCGTGCAGGAACTGGCTGCGGAACTGCGCGCGCGCCGCGTCGTCGCCTTGCGCCACCAGCGCGCGTAACTGCTGCAGCTGCGACAGCAGGCGGTCGAGCATTTCGCCGACGTACGGGTTACCGAACTGGATGTCTTCATAGATCGATGGATTGAGCGAGAGGATGCGCGCGATCACTGCCGTGTCGAGTTCGAACGACGCGGAGCGATACGGCATCAATGCCTGCAATTCGCCTAATAGCGGTGCGTAGTCGCGCAAGGTGCCGGCCTGAGCCAGATGGGTGGCGTGCACCATCGCCTGCACCAAGGCCATCACCCGGTCGTGGTGCTCGGGCGTGGCATAAACGCACTCTGCCTGGAGTGCCGCGTACAAGGTCTGCACCCAACCCGACCAATGCTGCAGGCGCGCTTCGCAGACCACCATCACCCGCCCCTTCAAGGTTGGCGATTTTGGCGGCGCGGTCATCGGATGCAGACCGACCACGTCTGCCTGCGACGCCAGCATCGCAGCAACCGGCGCCTGCTTGATCGAGGTGACATCCATCCACAGCTGCGATGCAGCGCGCGCGCCGGCCAGTTCCACATAGCGTTGGATCAACGCGGCGGTGTGGCGAATCGGTGCAGAAAAAATCAGCACATCCGCACGCTGCGCCAGGGTGGCTTCGTCGATGTCGCCGCTGACTGCAGGATCGAAGCCGATCACCTCCAGCTGCATGCGGGTGCGCAAAAACTGCGCCAGCCAGCGCCCGTAGGCGCCGGCAATGCCGACGATGCCAACCACCGGCTGCGCACTCATGCCAAGCGCTCAGCGGCAAAGCGCGGCCGGGGCGGCGGCCAGCACATCGAACTCTTCGTAACCTGCCGCCAGCGTGGCCTCCAGCGCGCTGTGCACACCGGTGAGCGCGTGTCCCACCGCCTGCTCAAACGGCATATCGCGCAGCAGAAAGCCGATCAGCAGCGCCATCAACACATCGCCGGTGCCAGCCACATCGACCGGCAGATGCGGGCTGGCCCAGCGATACACCGCATCAGTGCTGACCGCCAAGGTCACCAATTCGCCTGTCGCGCCGGCCACGCTATGCGCGAGCACCCATTGCGGGCCGCGTGCGAGCAGGACGCGTGCCGCAGCGATGGCGTCGTCCTGCTCCAGGCTGGGCATACCGGTCAAGCGTCCCAGCTCGAACGCATTGGGCGTGACCAGCCAGGCATGCGGTAGCAGCCGTTCGGCGAACACGCGCTCCAGGCCCGGCTCGACGTAGGGGCCGGTATGCGTATCGCCGATCACCGGATCCAGGCAATAGCGCAGCTGCGGCGCCTGCGGCAGTGTCTGCTCCAGCCAATCGGCGAATGCTTCGCCGTTGGCCAGGCTGCCGAAATAGCCGGAGACCAGCATGCGCGCCCGCTGCGGCAGGCCGCGTTCGGTGGCGCCGAGCAACAGATCGGCCAGCCAGTCGGCCGGCAAGATACGGCCGCGCAAGGTCGCGTAGAACGGCGCGTTACTGAGCAAGGTGGTCGGCACTTCGGCCACACGTAATCCGAGCGCGCGCAGCGGCGGCACGGCAGCGCTGTTGCCGGCATGGCCGTAGACCAGCTGCGACTGCACCGAGATCACATCGATCGGCGAAGGACCATCCGGGCGCTGGCGGCGACCGTGGACGAGATGACTGTCGGTTGCATCGCTCATGGGAGGCGCCGTCGTGAGAGGAGAGCCCCATTATCTGCCGCAATGCGTGAGCGCGTAGCGTGTTTGGAGTCGCGCCATGTTCAGTGCGACGCGCGTTGACTGGATGCGAGCTGGATGGCGCTGACATTCATGCCGTTTGGTGACGCAGACGTCGGAGCCGAACGCTTCGGCGCTGCGCATTCTCTGCAGGTTTTGCAGACGTTGCGATCTAACGAGGCGCGACAGCGCTGAGTGAGCGGGTATCGGCTCAGCGTCGGGATGGTGTCAGTGGCTCAGATGCAGTTTGCGGCATCGCGCAATGATTCGATCAAGAGTGCTGGGCACTGCGCGCGTGAGGTGAGTGAAGCGCAGGCCTGCACGGAGGGCAACACGACGTGTTGTCAGGTGGGTATCTCTGTTGATGCACGACTGCACCGGAGCAAGGCCAAGTTACTGATTGCAGGTGGCGTTGGCGATCGGTACGCCGCACCCTCATCCGCCCTTCGGGCACCTTCTCCCGAGAGGAGAAGGATGTTGTTCTTCTGGCACTTTCTTGCGAGGGAGAGTTTGGTACTTTCCTGCGAGCAAGCTTCTGGCAGTTTGTTTCGTTCTGGCAGTTTGTTTCGAACGCTCTTGTGGCAGTTCTTCCGAGCGAGAAGGATGTCGTTTGTGTAGTGCTTCTCGCCACAGGAAAAGGATATCGCTGCAGGAGCGCTTTCGATCGTGCGAAGGAAAGCTGTCTTTTCCTCATTCGCCTCGCTCAACGTCCACGCCTGCTCCCTGCAGGCGTAGGCGTACTTTTGTTCGGCAGCTTCCCCACTGCCAATGACGTCACTTACGACGTCATGCGATCCCAGAAGCCCTTGACGCCATCGATGAAGGTGGCCGACTTGGGCGAATGCTTGCGCGCATCCTCACCGGTGAAGGTTGCCTCGAACTGCTGCAGCAACTCACGCTGATCGGCCGTGAGGTTGACCGGCGTTTCGACCACGACGCGGCAATACAGATCGCCTTCGCTGCGGCTGCGCACCGAACGCACGCCCTTGCCGCGCAGGCGGAACAACTTGCCCGTCTGCGTCTCGGCCGGGATGCGGATTTCCGCTTCGCCGCCCAGGGTCGCAACGCGTACGGTGTCGCCGAGCGCCGCCTGCGAAATGCGGATCGGCACCTCGCAATGCAGGTCGTCGCCGTCGCGCTGGAAAATCGCATGCTCGCGCACGCGCACTTCCACATACAGATCGCCCGGCGGTGTGCCGGCCGGACCGGCCTCGCCTTCGCCTGCCAGCCGGATGCGGTCGCCGGTATCCACGCCGGCCGGCACCTTGATCGACAGCACTTTGTCTTCTTCCACGCGACCGGCGCCGTGGCAGGTCTTGCACGGGTTCTGGATCAGCGTGCCGCGGCCATCGCAGTGCGGGCAACTCTGCTGCATGGCAAAGATGCCGCGCTGGATGCGCACCTGGCCGCGCCCATGACAGGTGGCGCAGGTCTCGACCTTGCCGTCTTCCGAGCCACTGCCGTGGCAGGGTTCGCATTCGATCAGGGTCGGAATCTCGATGCGTCGCTCGATGCCGGCGACGGCTTCTTCCAGATCCAGTTCCAGTACGTAACCGACGTCGGCGCCACGTCGCGCAGCGCGCGGACCGGCGGCGCCACCGCCAAAAATATTGCCGAAGATATCGCCAAAGATATCTCCCATGTCGGGGCCGCCAGGCCCGCCACCGCCACCACCGCCCATGCCGTGCTCGAAGGCCGCGTGGCCATGCGCATCGTAGGCGCGGCGCTTGTTGCCGTCCGACAACACTTCATAGGCTTCCTTGCACTCCTTGAACAGCGCCTCGGACGCGGCGTCGCCCGGATTACGATCCGGGTGGTGCTTCATGGCGCAACGGCGATAGGCCTTCTTCAGCTCTTCGTCGCTGGCACCGCGGGCAACGCCCAGCACTTCGTAGTAATCGCGTTTGCTCATAAGCGGGGATTCGTGGTTCGTGATTCGTGATTCGTTTGAAACGCGAAGGCGGACAGCATGCTGCTGGTCCGCCTTGGCGACGCGACGCGTAGAGGATATCGGGCGGGAGGGGCATGCGCTTTAGCGCCTGCCCCTCCCCACGCCCGACTCCCAAATCACGGCTTACTTCTTGTCGTCCTTGACCTCGGTGAACTCGGCGTCCACCACGTCATCGGCAGCCTTGGAGGCCTGCGCATTGCCGCTGGCCGCATCGGCGTTGCCGCCCTGCTCTGCCGCGGCGGCCGCTGCGTACAGCGACTGGCCGGCTTCTTCCAGCGTCTTGCTGCGCGCGTCGATCTGCGCCTTGTCGTCGCCCTTCATGGCGGTCTCAAGATCCGACAGCGCCGCTTCCACCTTGCCGATCACATCGCCACCGACCTTGCTGCCATGCTCGGTGATCGCGGTGCGGGTGGCGTGGATCAGACCATCGGCCTGGTTGCGGGTCTGCACCAGCTCCTGGAACTTCTTGTCTTCTTCGCGGTTGGCTTCCGCGTCGGCGACCATGCGCTGGATCTCTTCGTCCGACAAGCCCGAACCGGCCTTGATCTCGACCTTCTGTTCCTTGTTGGTCTTTTTGTCCTTGGCCGACACGTGCAGGATGCCGTTGGCGTCGATGTCGAAAGACACCTCCACCTGCGGCATGCCGCGCGGCGACGGCTCGATGCCGGACAGGTCGAACTTGGCCAGCGACTTGTTGAAGCGGGCCTGCTCGCGCTCACCCTGCAACACGTGCACGGTCACGGCCGACTGGTTGTCTTCGGCGGTGGAGAAGGTCTGCGAAGCCTTGGTCGGGATGGTGGTGTTCTTTTCGATGATCTTGGTGAACACGCCGCCCATGGTTTCGATACCCAGCGACAGCGGGGTCACGTCCAGCAGCAGCACGTCCTTGACGTCGCCAGCCAGCACGCCGCCCTGGATCGCAGCGCCCACGGCCACGGCTTCGTCCGGGTTGACGTCCTTGCGCGGTTCCTTGCCGAAGAAATCGGCAACCGCCTGCTGCACCTTCGGCATGCGGGTCTGACCGCCGACCAGGATCACTTCATTGATGTCGCTGGCGCGCAGGCCGGCGTCGTTCAACGCGGTGCGGCACGGCTCGATCGACTTCTTGACCAAGTCTTCCACCAGCGCTTCGAGCTTGGCACGGGTCAACTTGATGTTGAGGTGCTTCGGGCCCGACGCATCGGCGGTGACGTACGGCAGATTCACTTCGGTTTGCTGGCTGGTCGACAGCTCGATCTTGGCGCGCTCTGCGGCATCTTTCAGGCGCTGCAGCGCCAACGGGTCCTTGCGCAGATCGATGCCCTGATCCTTGTTGAACTCGTCCACCAGGTATTCGATGACGCGGTTGTCGAAGTCTTCGCCGCCCAGGAAGGTGTCGCCGTTGGTGGCCAGCACTTCGAACTGCTTTTCGCCATCGACTTCGGCGATTTCGATGATCGACACGTCGAAGGTACCGCCGCCCAGGTCGTACACCGCAATCTTGCGATCGCCGCCGTTCTTGTCCAGGCCATAGGCCAGGGCTGCGGCGGTCGGCTCGTTGATGATGCGTTTGACGTCCAGACCGGCGATGCGGCCGGCGTCCTTGGTGGCCTGACGCTGGCTGTCGTTGAAGTACGCCGGCACGGTGATTACCGCTTCGGTGACTTTCTCGCCGAGGAAGTCTTCGGCGGTCTTCTTCATCTTTTCCAGCACGCGCGCGGAGATTTCCTGCGGCGCCATGCGCTTGGAATCGCTGGTCTGCACCCAGGCGTCGCCGTTGTCGTGCGCCAGGATGCCGTACGGCACGTGCGAGATGTCCTTCTGCACTTCGGCGTCGGTGAACTTGCGGCCGATCAGGCGCTTCACCGCGTAGAAGGTGTTCTTCGGGTTGGTCACCGCCTGGCGCTTGGCCGAGGCACCGACCAGCACTTCGCCGTCCTTGGTGTAGGCGACGATCGAGGGCGTGGTGCGATCGCCCTCGGAATTTTCGATGACGCGGGCCTTGCCGCCGTCCATGATCGCCACGCACGAGTTCGTGGTGCCGAGGTCAATACCAATGATCTTGCCCATGGATACGCTCCTGATGATTCTGTAGCTGTGTCCGGCGACGCCGGGTCTGGCTGAGATGTGGGGGTGGCGCGCAGGTGTTCAAGCCATCTGTGCGCATCTGTGTTCTAACGGCGCGCCCGGCAGTTCAGCCGGGCGCTGGCAATCAGTCGTGCTTGGCCACGACCACCAGGGCCGGGCGCAGCAGGCGATCGTTGAGCAGGTAGCCCTTCTGGAACACCTGCACGATGTGGCCCGGCGCAATGCCTTCGGCCTCGCCCTGGCTGATCGCCTGGTGCTGGTCGGGGTTGAACGGCTGGCCAACCGGGTCCAACAGGGTCAGGCCGTTGTCGGCAGCGACCTTGAGCAATTGCTTGTAGGTCATGTCCAGGCCATCGCGCAGCGGGCTGGGCTGGGTACCGGCGGCGGTGAGCCCGGCGTCCAGGCTGTCGAACACCGGCAGCAGCTCGCCCAGCAGCTTCTCGTTGGCGAACTTGCGCGCGTTCTCGACGTCGCGCGCGATGCGCTTGCGCTGGTTTTCCAGGTCGGCGCGCTCGCGCAGGGCGTCGGCCTTGACCAGCGCGATCTCGCTGCGCAGCGACTCGATCTCGGCCTTGAGCGGATCGGTCTCGGGTGGATTCTGGGACAGGTCTTCGGAGTCGAATTCGGGGTGGTCTTGGTTCATATGCAGTTCCCGGGCAAGCGGAACGCCCGCCCCAACGTCACCCCGTATGTGGGCGCTCGGCCGCGTTTCAAGCAAAACGATGACTTCGATTGCCGCTGGTTATCGCGTGCCGGGCGGCTCCATGGCCGCGCCCAGCACCTGGGCGGCGGTCTGCACCAGCGGAATCAGGCGGTCGTAGGCCATGCGTTTGGGCCCGATCACCCCCAGCACGCCCAGCACCTGGCCATTGGCGGCATACGGTGCGGTGACCAGCGAGACGTCTTCCAGCGACACCATGCCGGTCTCCTCACCGATGAAGATCCGTACGCCCGGTGCCTGGATGGTGCGTTCGAGCAGCTGCAGGATCTCGCGCTTGCTGGCGAAGGCTTCGAACAGCTCGCGCAGCCGGTCCAGGTCCGACAGGTCCTGCACGCCCATCAGCCGGGTCTGCCCGGCCATCACCATGTCATCCGCCTCGGCCGGCACCAGCGCCTCGCTGGCCAGGTCCACGCTGTGCGCCAGCAACTGCTCCATTTCGTTCTTGGCCACGCGCAGTTCGCGCAGCAGCGAGGCGCGGATGTCCGACAGCGCGCGCCCGGCGAACTGCGCATTGAGGTAGTTGGCCACCCGCTCCAGCTCGGCCGGCTCGTAGGCGCGGCGCGGCTCGATCACCCGGTTCTGCACTTCGTTGTCGGCAAACACCAGGATCGCCAGCACCCGCCGCGCATCCAGGGGCACGAAATCGATATGCCGGAACGCGAACTGCTCCCGGCGCGGGGCGCTGACCACCCCCACGAAGTGACTCATCGCCGACAGCATCTGCGAGGCGCTGCCCAGCAGCGACTGGGTGCCATTGCCGCTGGCCAGCTCCGCGCGCAGGCGCCGCACCTCTTCTTCGCCGGGCGGCTGCATCTGCACCAGGCTGTCGACGAACACCCGGTAGCCATGCGCGGTGGGAATGCGCCCGGCCGAGGTGTGCGGAGAGCTGAGCAGCCCCACGTCCTCCAGATCGGCCAGAATATTGCGGATGGTCGCCGGGCTCACATCCAGCCCGGCATGCTGGGCCAGGGTTTTCGAGCCCACCGGCTCGCCATCGCGGATGTAGCGTGCGATCAAGGTGCGCAGCAACTGGCGGGCGCGGGGGTCGAGCATTGGGGACTGGGACGCGCGCATGGGATCATCCGGTGAGACTGGGCATAGATAATGTCTGGCCCCGGGGATGGCAAGCGTCCGACTCCCCGACCGCACCTTCCTGCCCTAAGCTTCCCCAACGCATTCACACTCGGCTCTCATGCTCAGACACCTCTCGATCAAGGATTTCGCCGTTGTCCGCGCCACCGAACTGGAGTTCGGGCCGGGTATGACCGTGGTGTCGGGCGAAACCGGCGCCGGCAAGTCGCTGATGGTGGACGCGCTGGGCTTCCTGTCCGGCTTGCGCGCCGACAGCGGCGTCGTGCGCCATGGCGCCGACCGCGCCGAGCTGTCGGCGGAGTTTCAGCTGCCGGCCGCGCACCCGGGCCTGACCTGGCTGGCCGACAACGAGCTGGACGACGAGGCCCAATGCCAGCTGCGCCGCATCATTCGCGCCGACGGCGGCTCGCGTGCCTGGATCAACGGCCGCCCGGTGACCTCTTCGCAATTGGCCGAACTGGCGTCACGGCTGGTGGAAATCCACGGCCAGCACGAGCACCAGGCCCTGATGGCCCGCCACAGCCAGCTCGCCCTGCTCGACGCCTACGCCCGCAACAGCGCCCAGCGCGAGCAGGTACGTCAGGCCAGCCAGCGCTGGCAGGCGCTGCTGGACGAGCGCGACGCGCTGTCTGCGCAGGGCGATGTCTCCGACCGCATCGGTTTTCTCGAACATCAATTGGGCGAGCTGGAACGCGAGGACCTGGACCCGGCCGCGATCGCGGCCCTGGACGTCAATCACCGCCGTCAGGCGCATGCCACCGCGCTGATCGGCGCCTGCGACAGCGTGGCCCAGCAGCTCAACGGCGATGACGGCGCGTCGGCACTGGGCTTGTTGCAGGACAGCCGCCACGACCTGGCCCGCGTCGCCGAGCACGAGCCGCGCCTGGGCGAGGTGGACGCGCTGCTGGACAGCGCCGTGATCCAGATCGAAGAAGCACTGGCCCTGCTCGACCGCGTGCGCGACGACCTGGACGCCGACCCGGCCCAGTTCGAAGCGATGGAACGCAGTCTCGGCCGCCTGCACGACCTGGCGCGCAAACACCGTGTCGCCCCGGACG
Organism: Xanthomonas sp. AC360; assembly: GCF_979258225.1. NCBI lineage: Bacteria > Pseudomonadati > Pseudomonadota > Gammaproteobacteria > Lysobacterales > Lysobacteraceae > Xanthomonas > Xanthomonas sp. AC360. The sequence continues at coordinate 3,231,956 of NZ_OZ409846.1, read as the reverse complement.
AGCTGGCCGCCCACCGCGAGCGCATGAGTCTGGAAGTGGAAAGCCTGCGTGGTGCCGACGAGCGCCTGCAGCAGCTGGACAAGCACATCGAGTCCGCCACCGGCGCCTGGCGCAGCGCCGCCGGCGTGCTCAGCGACAGTCGCAAGACCGCCGCCGAAGCCTTGTCCGCGGCCACCACCACACTGATCGGCGAATTGGGCATGGGCGGCGGGCAATTCCTGATTCAGCTGCAGCCGCAGGAGACACAGCGCCCGGATCCCAACGGCGCCGAGCGGGTGGAATTCCTGGTCGCCGCCAATGCCGGCCAGCCGCCACGCGCGCTGCGCAAGGTGGCCTCGGGTGGTGAGCTGTCGCGGATTTCGTTGGCGATCGAAGTGGCCGCACTCGGCCTGGACAGTGTGCCGACCATGGTCTTCGACGAAGTCGATTCCGGCATTGGCGGCGCGGTGGCCGATATCGTCGGCCAGAAGCTGCGCGCCTTGGGCGAAGAGCGCCAGGTGCTGTGCGTCACCCACTTGCCGCAGGTCGCGGCCAAGGGCCACGCGCATTACCGGGTCAGCAAGGCGCCGGTAGACGGCATGACCCAGAGCGCGGTCGAGCTGCTCGGCCCGCAGGCGCGCCAGGAAGAGCTGGCCCGCATGCTCGGCGGTGTGGAAGTGAGCAAGGAAGCGCGCGCGGCAGCCCGCAAGCTGTTGCAGAGCGCCTGATCGAGGTCTATTGCGGAGGCTGCGGTGTCAATGCGTTATCGCAGCCTCTGCTGGCGGTTCCGGGCATTGCAGCAATCAACCGACGCAACGTCCGCCCATCCTCCGGCTTGGAGCGGCTGGCAACCTTGACTGCGCTCACCGCCAGGCAGGCGCTGCCAGTGCTTGGTGTTGGTGCTTGGTGCTTGGTGCTTGGTGCTCGGTGTGGCATTGACACATGCCCACTCCGGTTCTGAGCGCGCCGCCCACACCCGCCTGATCACTGCTCGCTCCCTTTTGTCACCGGCTCCCAGACGCGGACTTTGCTCTGCAGGACTGGCAGCGAGTCCGCCCAGGAAAGCGCTCCGCCAGCGCGCTTCACCCGCATGTGCCAGAAGGGCGGATGGGAGCACACAGACGCCAGCGAATCATCACGAACTGCACCTAAAAACGCACAAAGCGGCCGAAGCCGCCTTGTCGTTGCCGTACGCGATGACGCGCGCTTAGCGCGGCCGCTTTTTACGCACGTACAGCACCAGCGAATGCTCTTCCAGCTCATAGCCGTGCTTGGCGGCAATCTGACGCTGCAGTGCCTCGATCTCTTCGCTTTCGAATTCGATGACGTGGCCGGTGTCCACATCGACCATATGGTCGTGGTGGCCGCCGCGATCCAGCTCGTACACGGCCTGGCCGCCTTCGAAATTGTGCTTGAGCACCAGACCGGCGGCCTCGAACTGGGTCAGCACGCGATACACCGTTGCCAGCCCGATCTCGTCGCCGTGATCGAGCAGCTGCCGATAAATGTCTTCTGCGCTGAGGTGATGATGACTGCTCTTCTGCTCGAGCAATTCCAGGATCCGCATGCGCGGATGGGTCACCTTGAGCCCAACTTTGCGCAGGTCGTGGGTTTCCATATGTTCTCCGTTCATTGGCGATTTAGCGCCAGCTGCCATCAAACGGGTCGCGGCGACCGGCGGGAGTGTATCATCGGCGTGATTTCCTCAGCACTTATTCCCCGATGCGCAATCTCCTGCTGGTCGCCGCCGTTGCTCTTTCCACCGCTGGCTGCGGCATCATTTACAAGCAGCCGATCTACCAGGGCAATCTGATCAAACAGAATGCCGTGGAGCAACTGCAGGTCGGCCAGAGCAAGCAGCAGGTCAGCGCGTTGCTGGGTACTCCGTCGATTCCCGACCCGTTCCATGCGCAGCGTTGGGACTACACGTCCACCCAGCGCGTCGATCGCCTGGCGCGTACCGATGTCAAGAATTTCACCGTGTTCTTCGAGAACGATCAGGTGGCGCGCTGGGAAGGCGACTACTTCCCCTCGCAGGACGAGCAGCTGGCCAAGTCGGCACCCAAGCAGTTCGGCCGCAACCTGGCGCGCGACAAGAAGAAGCAGCGCGGCCGTTGATGCGTTCGGTCGGCGATCGCGCGATCGTCTGACCACCCGCAACGCCTGAAAGCCGGCCATCGATGCCGGCTTTTTGCTCTTCCCTTTATCCGCTTGGATTGTCCGCTCGGACCATTGCACTCGGCCTGCCAACTGCCGCGCACTTGCCTACGCCGGCAACGCGCATGCTTGGCGCAGTGCGCGGATGGCAGCGTTCGATACTGTATGGCCTCAAGCAGGCGCCGCGTCCGTCTGGCGCCGTGCAGAGCAGAGCAGAGCGAAATTCGCTCGAAGCCCGTTTTTGCGCGTTCACTTCCGCATCGAAGCCGATTGCAGCCAGCACAGCACGACGTCGAACACCGCAACGCAAAAACTGCGATGGCGCCCTTGCCGGAAGAGTTCGCTCAATGGCTTCTGCCCGGCTGATGCGGCCAGATCCGGTCATTAGCTAGCGGGATCGGCCTTCGCAGCAGACGCAGCCCGGCGGCGACGCGCTTCTTTCGGGTCCAGCAGCAGCGGCCTGAGCAGCTCGACCCGGTCGCCCGCGCGCAACACCTGATCCGGGCGCGCCACGACACCATGGATGGCGATCGCTGCGGATGCGTTCTGTTGCATGAGGCCAGATGCCGCCGCTGCCTCGGCGACCGTTGCGCCCTCCGGCAGATCCAGCAACACCGCGCTGTAGCGATCCGGCCAGGCCAGGACGACTTCAACCTGCACGGTCACACGTCGCCGCGATCGGCGACCCGCACGAAATCGTTAACCATACGATCGGCCAGACCCTGAAATCCCAGCGCCAGTGCCGGCCCCAGCAAGCGCGAGCTGGTTTCCACTTCCAGGGTCAGACTCACCTTGCACGCGTTGTCGCCCAGCGATTGAAACTCCCACAAGCCTTCCAGGCGCTTGAACGGGCCATCGCGCAGATGCATCACGATGCGTTCGGGCCGCTCGAGCATGTTCTCGGTGGTGAACCAGGTGCGGAACGAGCCCAGGCCCAGATCCAGGCGCGCCACGATATGCGCATCGTCCTGCTCCAGCACATGGGCAGCGTCGCACCAGCCGAAGCGGCGCGGATAGGCGGCGACATCATTGACCAGATCGAACATGCGGGAGGTGCTGTGTTCGACCAGTGCGCTGCGACGGATGGTAGGCATTCGCTAACTTGTGAAAGACGGAAGATCGTTTGACGACGCCGAATCGGCGACAATGGCGTCATGAGCAAGCAACCATCCAAGGATAAAGCAAACGGCGCGAAGGCCACGAAAACCATCGCGCTGAACAAGCGTGCGCGCCACGAATACCACCTGGAAGAGCGCTATGAAGCCGGTCTGGCGCTGCAGGGCTGGGAAATCAAGGCGATCCGCGCCGGCCGCGCCAACATCGTCGACGGTTACGCGTATGTACGCTCCGGCGAGATTTACCTGATCGGCGCGCAAATCACCCCGCTGATCCAGGCCTCCACCCACACCGTGCCGGTGGAACGTCGCGACCGCAAGTTGCTGCTGCACCGGAGCGAAATCGACAAGGTGCTCACCCGCGTGGAGCGCGAGGGCTACACCCTGGTGCCAACCGCGCTGTACTGGAGCAGCAACAAGGTCAAGCTGGAAATCGCGCTCGCCAAGGGCAAGCAGAATCACGACAAGCGCGATGCCGCCAAGGACCGCGACTGGCAGCGCGACAAGCAGCGCGTGATGCGGCGGCACAACCGAGATGCGTGAATCGGGAATCGGGAGTGGGGAATCGCAAGAGCGGGTCTGCTGCCTGCTTCGGGCTTAATTTAGCTTCTGCCAGAGCACAAACTGGCTCAGTGCGCGGCATCTCAGCTTTGACGATTCCCGATTCCCCACTCCCGATTCCTCAGGTCGCGCCAAGCATCCGCATCAAATTCGGCACTCCCCTGCCCTGCACGTAGCGATCGCGTTCCAGATCGGTGCAGGTGTCGAGCATCAATTGCTTGACCCGGTCCGGGAAGCCGATGAACTCGCGGCGTGCCGACAGAAAGCCGGCCAGCACGCCAGAGACGTGCGGCGCGGCCATGCTGGTGCCGCTCATTTCCACCATCAGGCTGGCCGGATTTTTGGGGTCGAAGTCGTAATACGCCGAGACGATTTTTTCGCCGGGCGCCACCACGTCGGGCTTGCCGCGGCCGTCGGCGGTGGGGCCGCGCGAAGAAAAATACGACACGCCGTAATTGTGCGGGCTGCTCTTGTGCACCGAGCCGACCACGATGGCCTCTTCCAGATTGCCCGGGTCGCTGATCGACAGATCCATGTTGGCCGGATAGGCATCGCCATCCTTGCCCATCAACCAGGCCAGCCCTTCGTTGCCGGCAGCCACCACCACCAGCACACCCTGCCGCCATAGCCGCCGCAACTCGTTGCAGAGTGGCGTAAAGCCGCAGCCATAGCTTTCCGGGTCGAAATAGCCGCCCAGGCTCAGATTCACCCCATGGATCACCAGCTCGCCTGCGCGCTCGTTGATGGCAGCCACCTGCTGCACGGCCTTGATCATCCACGAATCGCGCCCATCGCCGGCGTCGTCCAGCACCTTGAAGCCATACAGCTGCGCGTCCGGCGCCATGCCGGCAAATTCCAGCAGCGGGCCGGGCTTGCCCTGCGCATCCGGCAGCGTCGCCTGGCAGTGGCCGGCAATGATCCCGGCGATGTGGGTGCCGTGGCCGTGCCGATCGAGCCGGGCAAACGCATCGCCATCGGCGCGCGTCAAACGCTTGGGCGCACCGCGCCGGGTGCAATCCCATTGCGCCACCACATTGTCGCGCTGGCCTTTGACGAAGAAATGCGGGTGGCTGGCGGCGATACCGGTGTCCAGCACCGCCCATCCGATCTGCTGCCCGCGCGCACGATAGGCATTGCGTGCTGCATCGGCATGCAGCACGTTGCCTGAGATGTGAATCAGCGCGCGCTTGCCGGCATCGCGCCACACCCTGCGAAATCCCAGCGCGCGGTAGCGATTCTGCAGCGATTCGATTTCGAAGCGGGTCAGGCGCGCGGACACGAAGCGCTGCAACCCGTCCTCCAGTTCGATCGCCTCATCCAATGCGTCGCCCTCCAGGCCGGTGCTGCGCGCAGCGACTTCGCGCAGATGGCGCACTAGCACCGCGCGCACCCCGGCCGGATCGTTGCCGGCGAGCCGCCGGTCCAGTTCGATCAGGACTTCATGCCGATGCTCTGGGCCGTGCGCTTCGAGCTGCTCGCTGAGGTCCTTGATCAACACCGCATTGGACACCGGCTGATCGAAGCCCATACCCACCGCCTGACGCACCGCTGCGCGTACCTGCGGGATCGACAGATAGCCCGAGCCCGAATGCGGGTTGTGCTGCCAGTCGGGATTGATCCGCGCCCCGGCAATGTTTTCGAAACGCCCCTTCGCATTGGCGATGTCATCGGTGAGATCCGGGTCCAGCGCGATCGGGTCGCGCGTCTCGGCGACGTTGATCCACTGCTGCACGCACGCCGGGAACGGCAGCTTGCGGGTGCCGGTCCAGCGCTTGAACATGCTGCGCACCTGCGGTAACCCGAGCGGCGACCCCACGGTCAGGAACAGCGTCACCTCGCAGTCGGCCGCCTCAAGCTGCCGCAGCACGTCGTAGGCGATCATCGAGCCCTGACTATGCGCGACCACCACGAACGGCCCGCCGCCTGCACGCAGCCGCTGGGTCAGGCTGTCGCGCATCGCTGCCGCACGCTCGGGCACGAAGAACAGGTCATGCACGTCCTGCAGCAACGCCGCAGAGATTAGCCGCAGCAGCACGCGGTTGATCGCATCGATCGGGCCCTTTGCCTGCACGCTGCCGGGTGCGCTCGCCGTCTCCAGTTCGTCGAGCAAACGATGCAGGTCGGCCCGCTCCTGATCACTCTGTGCCAACGCATCGGCGAGCACGTGCAGATCCTGCCCGCCCGGCACCAGGCCGAGCGTACTCAATGCACGCTGCACGCTCTGGTTGAGCGCCGGCCCCACATCGCGACCATCGCAATTGCCGGGCTCTGCCACCGGATAGCGCTCGCGATTGACCCAGTACGCCAGCCGGGTGCGCTCGCCCATCGGACGCCCGAACAACGCCTTGTCCCACTGACAACGCAATACTTCGGCCGGCGGCTTGTTGCCGATGCCGTGGATGTAGATCACGGTGCGCGCCTTCCCCTGCACGCGGGCTGCCGCGGCGGCTTGTGCGCCTGACCTAGGCGCGCGCTTCTGTTGCGGCCGTGCCGGCTGCTTGGCAATTGCAGTGGCCGGGCGCGGTGCTGCACGTGTCGAACGTGGACGTGGGGGCTTACCTGTCGCCATCGCTTCGCTCCTTCGTTTACAGACTGTTCGGTCCGGTAGGACTGAAGCCACTGTAAGCGCTGTCCATCTCACCACTTGTGACAGGGCGCGCCGATCCCTACACTGACCACGTCAGCGTTTGATGCTTTCCCCGGGGGTGCACTGGTTTCGACGGGGGTCGCGAAGTCGCTTGGCGCATGCCGAGGGGGCAGCTTTCCTCGTTAATCCAGCAGCAAACTTTTAGTTGCCAACGACGACAACTACGGTTCGGACTTCGCTATCGCCGCTTAATTGGCTTTAGTTGTAGTTCTACAGCCGCCTAAGGCGAACCCCCGAAACTACTTGTGCCCGTGCTCGTAGATGTAGGGTCATTATCACGGAACCGCCGGTGGTGGCTGCCTGTCAGCTACCGGCTAAATCAAGCAGGCTGGTTTCCAGGTGCGCTTTGCCCGCCGTGCTGCCTGGGGATGAGATCTAACGGAGGGATAAGCATGTAGTGCCGGGGATGGAGTGCTTCCGGACGGCGGTTCGATTCCGCCCACCTCCACCAATGAGCGGATCTTGAAGATCCGGAGAAGGCCGGGAACCCCCGTAAAACAAGGGTTCTCGGCTTTTTTTATGTGCGCCATGGTGCGCTAGTGAACGTATCAATCTGTGGGACGTTGGGGGTATCTTGGGGTACCTCGCTCACCGGCCGTCCCAGATACCCCCAATGCCCCTCACCGACCTCGCAATACGCCGTGCCAAGCCCGCCGACCGACCGCAGAAGCTTTCAGATGGCGGAGGCTTGTATCTGATGGTCGCCGTGAACGGTGGGCGCTACTGACGCTGGAAGTACCGCTTCGCAGGCAAAGAGAAGCTGCTGGCCGTCGGCATCTATCCCGAGGTTCCTCTGGCCCTCGCCCGCCAGCGCCGCGATGAAGCTCATCAACTTCTGGCCCAGGGCATCGACCCGGGAGAGCACAAGAAGGCTGCAGCCGCTGCTCGCGCAGTGCTTGGCGCCAACACCTTCGAGGTGATCGCCAACGAGTGGCTGGAGAAGCGCAACTGGGTGGATGGGTACCGCGTTAAGTTCGTCGGATGGTTCACGAACGAGGTGTTCCCCTACATCGGCGCGCGGCCGGCGGCGGAACTGGATGCGCCCGAATTCCTGGCAGTAGCCAGACGCATCGAGAAGCGCGGCGCCTTCGAGTCGGCGCATCGGATCATGCAGAACTGCGGCCAGGTCATGCGGTACGCCATCGCAACCGGGCGCGCCAGCCGCAACCCAGTAGCTGACCTGCGCGGCGCGTTGAAGCCGACACCTGAGCGCCACCTGCCGGCAGTGACCGATCCGGACGAGCTGAGGCCTCTCCTGCGCGCCATGGACGGCTATAAGGGCAGCCACGTCACGCGCTGCGCTCTCGTATTGGCTCCGCTGCTGTTCGTGCGGCCCGGCGAGCTGCGGCAGGCCGAATGGGCGGAGTTCGACATCGAGGGCGCGCGGCGGAACATCCCCGCTGACAAGATGAAGATGCGGCAGCCCCACGTCGTGCCGCTCCCGCGCCAGGCGCTGGCGGTCATGGCCGATCTGCAGCGGCTCACCGGAGACGGTCGCTACCTATTTCCCAACACAAGGACGAAGCTACGGCCGATGTCGGATAACGCGGTGAACGCCGCATTGCATCGCATGGGCTACGGGGTCGGCGCAGTGACGGGGCACGGCTTCAGCGCGACGGCGCGTACCATCCTGGACGAGATCCTGGGCTTTCGACCGGACATCATCGAGCACCAGCTGGCGCGTGCGGTGAAGGATCCCAACGGCCGGGCCTACAACCGCACGACCCACCTCGCCGAGCGAGTGCGCATGATGCAGAGATGGGCCGACTATCTGGAAGAACTGAGGGCACTCACTTCCATCAGTAAGGCTGTACCGGCCCTCTAGGCGTTCTCGGCCTTTAACAACATCTACTAGCACTGCTCAGCCTGGACGACGGTCAATCTCTTTGTGAATTGCCACTCGCAAGAAGACGGCGGTTGACCCGACCAGGTGGAACGTTGCCTGATACATCTTGCCACTCGACGTTACGTCAATCTTGTAAATCTTCGGCTTAATGCCAGAGAGATCGTGTAAGCGGAGCTTGCTTGCACTTGGATGTGTAAGCAAGGTCGGGATGCGCTCACTGAACGCCGTTTTAGCATCCTCAGGCAAGGCTCGAAAATCGTTCCGAAAGGTCTGCTTACCTAACTGAACATCCGTGATCCGAAGCGTCACAGGGCAGCAAGATATGCCCTGATGCTGTCCGCATCGGCGAGCACTGGACCCGGGTCGCTTTCGTCAAGCAACGCATTGTGATGAAGCACCACTAGCCTGAAGTCCTCAACGGCTTCATGTAGGTCACTCAATGAAGCAATGGCCTCAAAAAAAGCATCGTGGACTCCGTCATCGGGACGCAACTGACGGTCAGCTTTCGCTCCAAACAAGCCCTTCTTAAGCAAAACTGCATGAGCCATAAGAGAATCACCGAGCGAGTCAATGACGCTAATGGTCTCTGCCGGAATCACCCTCTTGGCCTTGCCAGCGGATTCGATCATCGAATTCACCAGCAGCAGGAGCCTGTTGAAGGCATACCTATCTTCCTGAAGTGCAAGGCAAGTTTCATCAATGTCGCGAAGCAGCTGCAGATCACGGACCTGAGCCTGCGCATACTTGCTGATCGCGAGAAGGTCCTTCTCACTCCCAAGATGTAGTGCGCTCAAACAATTCATACAGTCTCCGATCATTCCGAGATCAAGCCGAGCCACGTGTGTGGTCTATTGCTGATTAGGAAAGCAAAACGCTTGCGGCGCATGTTGCTGAAAAAGACTCTCATCTGCTAGCTCGCTTAGAAAAAAATAGCAACGACTCAGTCTCACAACATCAATAGACTCAAATTAACGTTTTTGGTCAAACACTTAGATGCGCGAATGAGCCTTCACGTTTCCCTTCTTCCTTTCAGCTTCGGCCTGGCTGCCCTGAACTTTAGGGCAAAATGCGCAAATTGGGACGGCGTGGGACGGCGTGGGACGGGCCTGGACGGACCAAGGCGGAGTCTCTGAACTAACGGGCCAAACTGCGCGCGAACTTGGTCGCCACATCGAGAACCTGAGCGATCGGGAGAGTTACCGGCGGCGGTATCACTGGGCTTCCCGCGATCGTCAGCCACACATCAGCGCCCCCCGTCTGATTACGCCGGACCCTTGGAGGACATCGGCACCCCCTGGACCGACACGCAACAGATCCTATTCGTCCCGGTTGATGTTCTCGCCGACGACGGTGTTGTGCCAGTTTATAACGAGAGGCAGGTCCGGCAGCATCACGCCTTCGGGAGCAATGACGTCCAGATCCTGAGATCGTCGGAGCGCTGCGCGGTATGCAGATCGTGATGGCACGGGTGATCCTCCTATTCGCAGCGGGCATCTTCGAGACGGTGCCAAGCCCGGATCTCATCGAGTCGCCGGATAACAAATTGGGCATCGCTTTCGGTGACGGCACCCGCTTCGATCGCGTCAGCTATGCCGGCGAAGGCCTGCCAAAACTGGCAATGGTCAGGGCTGCTTTTTAGCAGCGCGGGCACCGCGGCGTCGAGATGTTCCAGATGGGTTCGCAGTTGGGCTCTGTCCATGTGGCCAGTATCGGCCGGGCCGTCTCACCCCTTGAGATGAGGCCCCTTAGACTGGCTCTCATGGACACCAGCACGCCCACCCTGTTCGAACAACTACAGCATCGGCTGGCCTGCGCCACTGAGCCGCTGGAGCTGCTCGATCAGTTCGAAGCCGAACTGCTGTATGCGTTCCATGCCGAAGCGACAGCGATCATGGACGGCTTCATCTAGTTGAGCAGCCTTCTTGGCTCCGCGACAGGCATGAGTAGCTTGGCAGCGATATGGGATTTCACATACAGGGCAGCGCCGCAGTGCCGTATCGGATTTATCCGAATTGGGTAGGCGTGCAGGCATAGCTCAAATGAACGTTTTCCCCGGAGTTGTTCCGCTGCCTATTGATGGTGCGACGAGATGAACTCGCGCCGCTGGCAGAGGCCGGTGCACATGATCCGGAGAACGTAATGCATCCAGTACTGGCAACTGCCGCACTGGCGCTGTTCGGTGCCACCCTTCCCGCCCTTGCAGCCGATATGCCGACCGTAAAGCTTGGCCAGTCCACCGAGCTATACAGCGAGACATCTGCTGCAGGCGAAACGCTGGATGCTTTCGTGGCGCGCATCTCGCCGCATGCCCGCGCTGCCTCTCTGCAGTCACGGACCGTTGTATGTGGTCAGGACCTGGTTCTCGGCCCTTACAGCCTCGCGTTCAAGACCGATGGGCGGCGGGATTGGTGCGAGGTACCGAAGACGACCGCGCCCTATGTGCTCGTCAACGGCATCGCAAAGGACGCGCGCGAGGACCACGTCCCGGCTATCTACTACCGCCGTCCTGGCTATCTGATCACTCCATGGAGCATCAAGTTTCAGGACCGCACCGGCGTGCGGAAGGTCGTAGGCATCTAACACCAACTGCGAGAGTGGTTTTGCAGAGCTTGAAATGCAAACCATAAGCTGGTGACAAACGCTCACTTCCAAATCGGCAAGCAATGGACTGCGCTGAATCAGATTCACCCGCAATGGCTTGTAGGTGAATTCCTAAGGAGCCCTTTATGTGACGAGCATCAAATCTAGAAGGTTTGCATAGGCCATATTGCCGCCTCAATCACAAGGAGAAGTGCAAATGATTAAGCAATTCTTGGGGCTGGCTCTTGTCTTAGGCGGCATTTATGCGGCGCCTGTTAGTGCCGCAAACCTTCGCTGTGACACGTGCACAACTGACCTCGAAATCCGGCAACAAGCGCTCGTCCAGGGACAGGGCACTCATAACGTGTACAACTTATACAACAACACTGTCCAAACCTGGCAAGTACCAAAGCAAGACGCGGGCACTGATCCATGGAGAGTCGGTGAGAAACCCAAGGCAACACGTTCGGCTTCCCAGCCGCCAGTTAGAGTCGCAACGAGTCCCCAAGCTGTCACAGAGTTAGATAGAGCTCACCGTGTATTTGTCAGTGGCGGATACACGCTTCGTCCAATCATCAATGTTCCCGTCGGAATCGTGAACGTCCCTTCGGCACAGACTAAGACTGCTATTGATGTACTGAGCGATTTCAATCTACGGACGATGCTGGCATCCGGCGTCGCGAGCAATAGCGTGTACAGCACTGTTGTTGGAACCAATCTGGCAACTGCACTGGCCGATCTCCTTGCCGTCGCTGCTTCCCCGCTAGGTCTTAAGCAGCAAGCAGGTGTTACCTTTCGCCTGATAATGGCTGACGGCAGTTCCATCGACTTCAAGATTTCTCTTGATGCGACAAACGGGGAATACCTCAACGGAAGTGCGAGGACTCCAGGCGGCCAGCTGATTCCGGACAGCATTAACCAAGTCCAAGGCGAGTGGACAAGTTCCGGTGGCGACAGCCTCGAAGGGATGGCAAGCTACATGGGTTCACTCGGCGCACAGATGAATAATGTTGGTGCCGGTGGCGTAACGCGAATTGCATGCGTGACTGCTGGTCAAACACGTGTCTGCACGGTCTATCGTAACTAAGCTCGTAGGGCAGCAGCCTCAAGTAGGCACCTCGAAAAACAAGTAGCAAACGCCAATGTTGCGGCACTGAGAGCGTAGTTGCCTTCATGCTCCCAGTGCCGCATTTTCAGCTTCTTGAAGTTATTAGTTAGCCACCAACGAATCTGCGTAAATTGCAGCGTTGGTTGACGCCTTGACCAAAGCGTGCAGCTTCCACCCGTCCATCTCGAGGGTCATGTTAGATCCGGGATAGCGGATGGTATATGCCATTGCGACGAGGTCAGCTATCGGCGCCGCTAACACACCCAGAGTCGTGCCGCGGTCTTCGACTTGAAACGTGACGGTGCCGCTGTCGGTGATTGGGCTCCAGATGATCGTGATGTGGCGCGCGATTGGGTCCGCTCCCGGATCTGGTACAGCGATGTTTGCATCGTAGGCAGCGCGTGTAGCCGCTTTGATGCCCAGAAGCAGATGCACGCCAGGCTCGGTGACCGTCTCGCCCGGCACCTCCACAGCACTGCCAGTCGCCGGTCGACCCCAGTCGCGACCGGTGGGGTGATTTCATAGCTGCGCCCGATCAAGTCGCTGATCTGCACTGTTAGCACACGCAAGAAGAAACGCTCCAGTGTCTGCGTCCAGCCATCGGGATGCGGCTTTGTCGTCATTTGCTCGAGGTGGAATTCGACCGGCCCGTCGTTGGTGACCGGGCCCCATCGGATCTCGATGCGGGGCGACACAATCTTGGCCTGCGTGCCGAACGTGATGTTTTCGATAACTTTACTCATACAACCTCTCTAGATCGAAGGCCCGGACAAAGTCGGATGCCACTCTATCGAATTGATCGCACCCCTTTTTATTAGCGGGTGCTACGACTCATAACATGCAAGTTCGGCTATCATGCCGCCCGGCGACGACGCCACATCAAGGACATGGATAAAATGGATCTCATACGGAAGGCTTGGCTGCTGCCACTTTTTCTTATCACTCCGATCTGCCACGCAAAATTGGGTTTTAGCACTGGCATGAGTGGAGAAGGATCAGGAAAACAACCGGTTCAGGCAAGGGCTGCTGCGGAAGCAAATTTGAAGCGGAATTGCAAGGTAAGCTACAACGGCAATGGCGTGGCCTACAACTACAACGTCTACAGTAATAGCGGACAAGTTGGCCTTGGATTCAGCGCAATAGCGTTCGGCGAATGCTTTTACGAAAGACTAGAACCGCCCTTCATTTATGGCTTCGACAAAAAAGCAGCCCCAACGACTGTAAGCAAGTTGTGGTGGGATGCCGACTATTCACAGAAAACAGAAGTAACTCTGCCGATGTACTTAGGCGGAACAGACGGCAAGAACACATTTGGAACTGCCGACTTTAATGGAGACGGCACTGAAGACTATTTCGTTATTAGCAGAGCGAACACTGGGTCAGGAAAAACTGAAGTCCACGTAATAGACGGAAAAAACCCGAAAAATTTCCTTCTCCAAATACCTACGCCACTTCACGAAACGGGAACAGGATCTGATTACAAGTTTCTGCTTGCTGATCGCGATCGTGACAACATACCCGACATCTATGTCATCAAAAAAAATGGGGGCGCGGGGAAGACTGAAGTTCACATACTTGACGGCAAAGAAAAATACACTCGCTTTAACGGCCAATTCGAGACAGCCCTAGCCTCCACAGGAAGCGATAACTCTTTTGATTTCGCAATGGGTGGGTGGGAGGATGACGTTAGCCCGGACCTCTATGTTATTTCTAAGATGGGGCAATCGAACACTACGGAAGTGCACATCCTTAGTGGCACCTCTGGATTCACAACATACAAACTTCACGCTAGCACCGGCCTAGGCGTGACAGGAAACGACAACTCTTATAGTTTCAGCATGGGCGACTACAACCATGATGGAAGACTTGACCTCTATGCAGTACGCACTAGCAATGCGCATGCGGAGGTATTAGTTTACGACCGTCGCGACGGGTTCAAGTCTCTACTCCTGGCTGTACCTACAACTGCGGAGACATTAGGTAAAGTTAATGACTGGCAGTTCGTAATCGGCTCCGGCATTTAACTTTTCTTGGCGCGAGGCGGAACTAACTGGTTCCGCCTCGCAATTTGGTAGCCCTTAATAGCCGGTCACATCCAGAATTAGAGCACGCATCCGGGATAAGACCTTCCCACAGCCCCTTCACCTCGGCAGATCCTCGGTCTGGGTCGAGTCCGAGGTTTCCGACTGGATCAACCAGCAAATCGCCCAGCGGGACAAGACCGCCTGAGCTGGGGGTATCTGTGGGGGCATCTTGCACCAATGGGATAGGCCAACGCCTTTCCCTTCAATGCCTTACGGCTAATAGGCGGTAGAGCCCACCTCCACCAATGAGCGGATCTTGAAGATCCGGAGAAGGCCGGGAACCCCCGTAAAACAAGGGTTCTCGGCCTTTTTTATGTGCGCCACGGTGCGCTAGTGAACGTATCAACCTGTGAGACGTTGGCGGCATATTTTGGGGCACCTGCCCCCACATGCCGACAAGATGCCCCCACTGACAGATCTCGCGATACGCCGCGCCAAACCTGCCGCGAAGACCCAACGCATGTACGACAGCGACGGGTTGTATCTGGAGCTTTCGCCTAAGGGCGGGCGCTGGTGGCGCTTGAAGTATCGGTTCGGGGGTAAGGAGAAGCGGCTGGCTATCGGCGTCTACCCAGACGTGCCGCTGGCCCTCGCCCGCCAGCGCTGCGATGAGGCTCGCCAATTACTGGCCCAGGGCATCGACCCGGGCGAGCACAAGAAAGCTGCAGCCGCTGCTCGCGCAGTGCTTGGCGCCAACACCTTAGAGGTGATCGCAAACGAGTGGCTGGAGAAGCGCAACTGGGCGGATGGGTACCGCGTTAAGGTCGTCGGATGGTTCACGAACGACGTGTTCCCCTACATCGGCGCGCGGCTGGCGGCGGAACTGGAAGCGCCCGAATTCCTGGCGGTGACCAGACGCATCGAGAAGCGCGGCGCCTTCCAGCGACTGCGAGCGCGCCCTGATGCCTTCGACGTCCTCGGCAATGCGATGCCGCTCACGATCAGCCGCCCGCCGCGCCCTCTCCGCTCGTATCTCCGCCAGCGTCGGCAAGCGGACCGAGGATCTGCTCAAGGCGGTCGAGTTCATCGTCAGTGATCTTGCTCAGGTCGTAGGTGCCGATCGCCCCGGTGTGGTGCCGCTTCTCCACCAGAAGGCCGGCGAGCTTTCCCTTCCCCATCGTGGCGGTGACCGCGGCGCTGGGCTGTTCTCCTTCAGCGCCATGCGGCGCGCCTGCTCAAGCATCAGGCTGTCGACGGTCACTTCTGCTTTGGTGACCACACGCTTCTGCCCAGCGCGTACTGCTGCCGCCACGGCAGGTTCTGCCGGTAGGAGCGAGCCTTGCTGCTTGGCGGTCTTCTCGCTGTACCCGGCGCGTATCGCGGCCTGCTTAGCGTTCTGGTCTTTCAGATACTCAGCAAAAAAACGCTGCTTCTCTGGTGTGAGCACCCCACGGCGCCGAGGCTTGGTCTTGGCCATGGGTCACGAAAGTGCGGCTGTCTGATGATGGGGGCGCACTGGAACGCTACTCCACGTGCTAAAAACGCACCTCCATTCAAGGAGGAACACCATGTTTAGAAAATGTGCCATTGCTCTTTTGATCGCTGGCCTTGCGTCGGCAGCCGATGCCGCCCCATATCGAGGAGGTTCGAATTACGGTTGGTTCGGAATCGAAGGCTGTAGCCGCGAGCCGTATGGAGTTGTCGCGAATTATCACGTCGCAGAAGACGTGGTTAAGGCACAACTGGCCGAGATGGCGGCCAATGGGCAGCAGCGCCTTCGTATTGGAATATTTCACGCACGCAATGCGAATACCGGCACCATAATCCCATCAGCTGGCGGCAATCTTCCGGAGCAGCAGCGTCAAAACTTGTTGAATCTAATGAAGGCAGCAAAGGAAGCCGGCTTCGTCGAGATCATCGTTGGGTTTTTTCCCTTGCTCGACAACGCTCCTAACACCTGGACAGGGTCAACTTGGACTGCTTGGCATGAGGAGTACTTCCAAGAGAACTGGAACCTCATATTCAACTTGATGCCAATCATGCGTGCTGCCAACGTCAAGTTCCTAGTAGACCTCGGCAACGAAGGCGTCCCAGCTCAGGGCTCATCAACGCTCTGGAAGCAATACGCCTCGAAGCTTTGGTGGAACTTCAGTCACGTCTTCGGACAGTCAGAGACTGTCGGCTTTTCAATCCCGACCAATAGTGCAGACCGCATCGCAGTACTGCCCGAAATCTATGGAGCGAATCCTCCCTACGTGCTGGATTTCCACCTCTATGGGGCGGAGGCTCAGCAACTGCGAGCGATTGATGCTGGACTGGCTCGAATCAGATATCCGCAGGGCATCGTCATTGGAGAGTCGTACTACAACGATGCTAGCTCTGCGTCCGAAATTGCTGCTGCCATCCCAGGAATGGGGCGCCCCGTGTATTTCACGCTGCAATGGCCCCTAACTCGAACAAGCCCCTGCTCAGACGTAAACGTTGCACCACCGGCCGGGTTCTCTAACTACATTTCCCGGGGCCTGTAGCTGAAGCGCAATGATTAGCCTCCTGCATGTTTCGCAGCTGGCCCACCCGTCGCGCAAGCGGATAGCACCACTACGCAGGTCAGCAACAACAGTATTGGGGATGGCCTGGGCCGCCTGCCAGTCTTCTTCATGCTTGGCTCCAATGTCGGCCAGAACTTCAGTCTGTTTGTGTTCGATGGTCCGGGTTGCCTGCTCCCCAGCCAGGGCGCCAAGGACGGCTCCTGCCTTCTGCTCGCTTGCCGCGCCGTTTACCCGGTCGCCGCGCCAGGCCTAGCCGGCCCCGAACATGGCACCCGACCAAACGAGCGCGACGATAATGGCGATCGCTGTGCGGTTCACGCCCCCGACTCCGGTACCGCCTTGGTCACGGTGAAACCGCAGAGTAGACAGTTGATCTTAAAGTAATCGCCTTCACGCTGGTCGGGCTGGCGAATGGCCTCGTTGGTGTTCCACTCGAATGCTCCCATCACCAGTTTCATGACCAGCCGGCTCACTGCGCTTGTCGCGGTCCGTGGACAGGCTGAAGTAGTCCCATCTGAATTCCTGGATGATTGAGCCGAATTCCACCCAGTCGCCTTTGCGGGCCGCAGCCCACAGCTCGCTGCTACCGCGCACCGCCTCGGCGCCGATGATATCGGCGATTGCGATGATGTAAAGCAGTGATGGGCGCATTTCCGGGTGGACCGTCAGCAGCTCGAAAAAGCGACCGCGTAGCATGTGCTGGGCGACCATCAGATCCTCGGTCAGCTCCATTGTCGCCACCTGCTCACTCTGGTCGCGGAGTTCGATCGCTCGCCCGTAGCCGAGACGCATTACGTTGCGGCCGTCGCGGCGCGGATGCTGCGTCAGGCCCCATACGTCTTTGAGCAGCACGACCGCCTCATCACGCGATTCGCGCTCGACCTGCAGCAGGCCTGCGTCAACCAGCAAATCGCCCAGCGCGACAAGGCTGCATAAGTTGGGGTATCTGTAGGGCACCTGGTGGTACCCGTGCGACTGCGCCCCTTACTGATCAAAACCTTACAGCGGATCGGCGGTAGAACCCACCTCCACCACACAACGGTCCTAAGAAGACCTGAAGCGTCCTCGTTAACTCGATCCACTTGGAAGTAGAGTTCCATCCCAAGGAGCTCTGTATGAAGAAGTCGAAGTTCACCGAAGAACAGATGGTTCGGATCCTCAAAGAAGTCGAGGCCGGTGCAAGGGTTGGCGAGACTTGCCGCAAGCACGGGATCAGCGAGCCGACCTATTACGTCTGGAAGTCCAAGTACGCCGGCATGGAGGTGTCGCAGTTGCGGCATCTAAAGGATGTGGAAGCCGAGTTGGCCCGGATGAAGCGCATGTATGCCGAGTTGGCATTGGATCACCACGCGCTCAAGGACGTGCTGTCGCGAAAAGGTTGAGCCAGGCTCGTCGACTTGAATTGAGTCTGGCCATGCAAACTACTCACGGCCTCAGTGCCCGTCGAGCTGATCGGGTGCTGCAGCTGTCCCGATCTGCACGGCATTACCGTCCGCGCCAGCGCGACGATGGCCCGCTCATTGCCGCAATCGAGGCACACTTGAAGGACAACCCCGGCCACGGTTTTGGCCTGCTGATGGATTGGGCATTGCGACCGCAGGGCTGGGGCAAGACCCGCGCCTGGCGGGTCTATACCGCGCTGAAGCTCAACCTTCCACGTCGCGGCAAGCGCCGATTACCTGACCGCATCCGCGCGCCGCTGGAGATCCCGCAAGCGGCAAACCACACTTGGTCGGCGGACTTCATGTCCGATGCCTTGTGGTCTGGGCGCCGCTTCCGCACCTTCAACATCAACGATGACTTCAATCGCGAATCGATAAAGATCGAAATCGACACCAGCCTGCCCTCGGCACGGGTCATCCGCGCACTGGACGAATTGGTCGAGCTGCGTGGTGCTCCAAGGCGACTGCGCCTGGACAACGGCCCGGAGTTCATCAGCGCTGCGCTCAGGCAGTGGGCACAGCAGCACGGCGTCACCCTGATTCACATCCAGCCGGGCAAACCTACCCAGAACGCCTAGATCGAACGCTTCAACCGCACCTTCCGCACCGAAGTGCTGGACCGCTTCGTGTTCACCACGCTCGACGAGGTTCGGCGCATGGCAGAGGACTGGCGTCATCGATACAACCACCAACGGCCACATCGACCACTCGGCGGCTTGCCGCCCATCCGCTTCGCAATGGCACAATCAACAACCACCTCTACTTCTGAGTGACTCGAAGAATCGAGGACGCTTCAGACCGACTAAGGCCGGGAATCCCCGCAGGAGGGTTCTCGGCCTTTTTCATGGGCGCTGCGGCAGCGATGCCGCCAGCGCCAGCGCGCGCCACTGCCCGCCGCGTCAATTAGTGACGCAGGCTGTCGGTTCGGATGTAGGGGCGATCGACCCTGCGAGAGGGCGGTCACACGCGTGGGCTAACGCAACGTCGCCGCGGAGTTGGTCGAACAGGGCGAGCAGCTCGGTCGCTTCCTGCTGCAGCAGGACCAGTGCGCTCTTGTTGGGCTCATCCATTGCATCTACTCCGACGGCGCTCGCCAGCGCTCCTGATGCACTCGAAGCAAACCGCATGCCAGCGTGACGGTGCTGGTTGCTGCTCCGGCACTGGCTGGACCAACTAGCGCGACTCAGTGCCTGCAATGCATGGCGCTCTGAAGCCCGGCTATGGCAATGCCAGGTTGACGCCCTCCCCCTGGCTACATGTCGGCTCTGCACCGCTGGCGAACAACGCGTTCGGCTCAGGCGGAGTCGAGCTGCCGTTGCGCTTCGGCATGCATGGCCTCCATGACATGGGACACCCTGCCGGCACTTCGCTCAGCCAACACGGCGCTGCGTTGATCGGGAACGTAGGCGCGAGCGCGGCGCCTGCGAGCTTGCGCTTCTCTGCCCGTGCCGCTGTTCCGATGTACCCAACCGCGCCCCAAGACTCGCCGATGCCACGGCTTGGGGCGGCGCGACAGATCAGCCGACCGGTTAGAAGAAAAATACCCAAGGCGCGCTTGGTTCTGCAGTGCGGCATGAGCGCACTGCTGCCAGGGCATGGCACCGAGTCCTGCCTGCCTGCCTGCCTGCCAGATGGCTGATTGGCTGACTGATTGGCTGACTGTCAGATTGAGGCACGGCGCTTGCATCGGCCTCAACCAGACAATCGGTGTTGGGGAACACGGTGTTGACCAAGAAAGCAAAACGCCATGCCGCTGGGGCTTTATTGCTCGGGGGCGCCATCTTCGTCCTGATCGGTATCGGCGGCTACTTCACCACGCAGCGCTCGCTGGCCGATGCGGGCTGGGTGACGCATACGCAGGAAGTCCTTGCGGGCATCGACGAAATCCAGGCTGGGCTGCTGTCGGCGGAGTCGTCGGTGCGTGGCTACGTGCTGACCGACAACGAGGCGTTCTTAGGCGTGTATGCCGATGCGATCGGGCGCCTGCCCGAGCGCATCGTGCGGCTGGAGGCGCTGGTGCAGGACAACCCGGTACAGGGACGCAATGTACGTGTGCTCAGCCGATTAGTGGACACGCGACTGGTGCAGATCAACAATCTGCTGCACAGCTATCGCACCCATGGCCTGGATGGCGCGCGCGGGTCGATTGCGCGCGGCGTGTTCCAGACCTCCTCGGCATTGCGGCGCCAGGTGCAAACCATGACCGAGCTGGAACGTCAGCAGCTGGTGAAGCGGACAGAGACCAATGCACTCAGTGCGCAGTGGGTGCTGCGGATGACCGTGACCGGCATCGTCAGCGGGCTGCTGGTGATGCTGCTGGCTTACCGCTTGCTGGCGCGCGAGCTGCAACGCCGCGAGCGCGCCGAGGACGAGGCCAGCCGTACCAGCGAGCAGTTGGTCGAGTCGTTTGCGACGCTGGAGCGCACCTCTGCGGGACTGGAAGCCTTGTCACGCTACTCGGGATTGCTGCAAAACTGCCGCGATGCCGAAGAAGCGCTGGAAATTACCGCACGCACGATTGCGCCGCTGATTCCCGGCGCGGCCGGTGCGGTGTATTTGCTGCGCGCATCGCGCGATCGCGCCGAGCAGGTAGTGGCCTGGGGCGCGATGGCCGACGACGACAGCGCAAGCATCGCGCCGGAGACATGCTGGGCGCTGCGCCGCGATCGCACGCACGTGGTGGAAGATGCCAGCCAGGGCATGCTGTGTCGCCATACCGGCGCCAATCTTCCGACGCACGCCAGCACGGTGTGCATTCCATTGTCGGCACAAGGCACACAGCTGGGCATGCTGGCGCTGCGCAGCGACCAACCGGGCGGTCTGAGTTCACTGACCGTGGCCGAAGCGGCGGCGGAACAACTCTCGCTGGTACTGCATAGCCTGCGTCTGCGCGAAACACTGCGTCAGCAATCGATCCGTGACCCGCTCACCGGCCTGTACAACCGCCGCTATCTGGAAGAAGCGCTCAATCACGAACTGGCGCGCTGTACGCGCCGGGTGCAGCCGTTGTCGGTGCTGATGCTGGACGTCGACCACTTCAAGCGGTTCAACGATCTGCATGGGCACAGCGGCGGCGACCGGGTGCTGGCGGCAATCGGCGAACTGTTGCTGGCGCAGACCCGTGGCGAAGATATCTGCTGCCGCTACGGTGGCGAAGAATTGACGATCATCCTGCCCGAGGTGGATCTGGCCACTGCGCGCAGGATGGCGGAAAAGTTGCGCGTCGGGATCGAGGGGTTGCAGGTGATGGCCGATGGCGTGTCGCTGCCGAAGATCACCGCATCGTTCGGCGCGGCGAGCTTTCCCGAGCACGCGGGCAATGCGGCGCAACTGCTGCGGCGCGCCGACGAAGCGCTGTACCGTGCCAAGCAAGCCGGGCGCAATCAGGTCATCAGCGCGCCGGAAGCGGCCGGCACAGAGTTGGCGCAGGAGTCCTGACAGCCGACAGGCCGATCCCGTCGATCCCGTCGATCCCGGCGCGATGATTGGATACGCGATATCTGATCGTCAGCCGGTCGCCAGGCGTCGGTCCGTCGCCAGGCCACCCCAGCGCGACTATGCATATACACTTATATCCGCAAGCCACAGATCATGAGAGGCAAGCCACAGATCATGAGAGGCGGTTCGCTGGGTAAGGCGGCGTCGCCGAAGCTGCGGCCTGACGCACCATGCCGACACAAGCACTCGCCGTGCCTGCCATACGTGTCGGCCGATTCTTCAGTAGCGCTGCATCACTGACCGGCCCGCTCATCCGCGTCGGTGGGGATCATCCCTGTTCCAGCCAGCATTCCGTCGACGCGGGCGCGCACGTAGGCCGCATCGTCGGGCTCGGCGCTACGCCGTACCGCTTCGGTGCGCGCCTGGAAATCCGATAGTCGAAATCCGCATCTTCATCTGCAGGCAGCTGCGGCAGTCCGTTCTGCAACGCATCGAGGCGCGTCGCTAGCTCTTCGCGTTTAGGCATAACAGGCTCCGACTCACAGCCGATACGGTTGCCACAAGGCCGTCAACAACGCACCAAGCCTTGCCATGCAACGCTTCATTTTCCTACCCGCTACAGCGGTGATTGCATGCTCAACTTTCGCGCAACCCGGCCGATAATGATGCCGACTCCGACAGAACCTTGCCTGTGATCCTTCACCTGCGGCGGGATTTCCGCCTCGGCATCGTCAAGATGCTTGGGCCAATCACCGCGCTGTTGCTTTGCCTCTATGCGGTGTACCTGGCCATGACCGGCCAGGCGATTGCGTGCCTCATCACTGCAGCGCTGGGTGTGTTGGCGATCTGGCGCGGCTGGCAGATGCGCGCGGCAGAACGCACGGGCGCTGGCGGTGTCTGGTTGGCATCGATCAATGTCGCCGGCTGCCTGGTGGCCTGCTGGACCGGGGGCGACGGCGCCCTGCCCTGGCTGTTTCCGGTGCTGGCAACCAATTATTTTCTGTGCGGGCCGCAACGCGCGGTGTTGCTGAGCCTACCGTTGATGGTGGCATTGTTGTTCTTGCCCGGCTTGATCGTCAGCCCCGGCCAGGGCGTGTCGACCGTGGTGGTGACGCTGGTGACGTTGGCGGTGGGGTATTCGTTCTCGCTGCGCATGCAGGACGATCGCGTGCATCTGGAAGAGCTGGCGTCGCTGGATGCACTGACCGGCTTGCCCAACCGACGCATGCTCGAACGCGCACTGACCCATCAGATCGATCAGCGCCAACCGCAGGAGCGGCTCAACAGTCTGATCATCCTGGACCTGGACCATTTCAAAGAGGTCAACGATCTGTATGGGCATGCCGCAGGCGATGCCGCGCTATCGGATCTGGCGACCATCTTGCGCTACGAAGTCCGCGAGCCGCATCAGGTGTTCCGGTTTGGCGGCGAAGAATTCGTGGTGTTGCTGCGCGCCGGCTCATCGGCGGAACTGGAAGCGGCCACCGAGCGCTTGCGCAAGGTGATCCGTAATGGGTTGCGTGGCCCGGGAGGACGCATCACGGTCTCGCTGGGAGCTGCGCGCCACGATGGCGAAACGCACTGGCAAGACTGGTTTTCGCGTGCCGATGCGGCACTGTATCTGGCCAAAAACAGTGGCCGCGACAGCGTACGGGTTGCCGACTGAGCACCGCGCTGCCGGCTGGCTAGATCGCGACATCGAACACGACGATTACGACCTTCTGCTAGACGGGGCGACCCAACGGCCGCCCCGTCCATCGTTCAACGATCGACCACCGCCACCGGTGCGGCGGGTGCTTCACCCTGCTTCCAGCCGCCCAGCGCCTTGTACACACCGACCACGCCGACATTGACTGCCGCCTCGGCCTGCGCCAACGCATCGTCTGCCGCCAGCTGGGTGCGCTGTGCATCCAGCAAGGTCAGGAAGTCTTCCGACCCCTCGCGGTACCGGATCTGTGCGAGCTGTTCGGCACGTCGCGCGGCATTGGCCTGGTCCACCACGATGGCCAGACGCGCCTGCTGACGGCCGTAGCCGATCAAGGCGTTTTCAGTGTCTTCCAACGCCAGCAACACCGTTTGCTGGTACTGCGCCAATGCGCCGTCGGCCTGGGCCTTGCTGGCACGCAGGCGTGCACGCACGGTACCGAAGTCGAATGCAGCCCAGCTGATCGACGGGGTGATCGACCAGGCCTTTGCGTTGCCCTGGGTCAACCTGGCTGCATCGCCGGACAGAAAGCCGACAAAGCCGCTCACGCTGATGCGCGGGAACAGATCGGCGGTGGCCACGCCGACCTGCGCGGTGGCCGCGGCCAGACGGCGCTCGGCGCTACGCACGTCCGGGCGTTGACGCAGCAATCCGGCCGTATCGCCCAGCGGCAACGGGCGCGCAAACGCCGGCATGCTGCGTGCGACCAGGGTGGCATCCAGCGCATTCGGCTGCTGGCCGAGCAACACGGCAAGACGGTGCCGGTATTGCGCCTCGGCGGTTTCCAGCAACGGAATATCCGCTTCGATGGCCTTCAAACGCGCCAGGCTGCTCTGCACATCCAGCTCGCTGCCGGCGCCCAGATCCCAACGCGTCTGCGTCAGCTTCTGGGTATCGCGCAGATTGGTCAGGGTGCGCTTGGAGACATCGAGCTGCTTCTGGGTACCGCGCAATTCAAAGTAATTGCGCGCCACTTCGGCCGCGACCGTGACCTGCACGTCCAGCAGGTTGGCCTGCTCGGCGTCGAGATCGGCGCGCGCCGCTTCCGAGGCGCGGCGCTGACGGCCGAACAGATCCAGCTCCCAGGCCGCATCCAGGCCCAGGGTGGTCTGTTCGGTGAGGAAGCGCTGATTGCCGGCGATCACCTGCTGCTGCTCGCGTCGATCGAAGCTGCTCTGCGCAGTGATATGCGGGGCCTGATCGAGACGACGCTCCACAAACACCGCACGTGCCTGCTTCACCCGCGACACCGCGATGCGCAGATCGTGATTGGCGAACAACGCATCGCGCACCAGTTGCTCCAGCACCGGGTCGTCGAACTGCGACCACCAGTTGCCGACCGGGGATTCAGCGCTGAAAGACGCATCCTGCGCGCCCTGCAGCGTGACCGAGGCGGGCGGGTCGGGCCGGTAATCCGGCCCCACCGCGCAACCGCTGAGCACCAGCGCGGCCAGCGCCGCGCCGAGCAATGTCCTTACCATGGCAAGGTGTCTCCCAAGTGGGTGTAGCTGCCGGTGGGGCCGTGCGCATCGATCAATGCCATCTGCACGCTGCTGTGTGCGCCCTGCTCGATGTCGATCTCGCCCTCACCACCGTTCATGTCGGTTTTGACGTAGCCCGGATGGATGGCGTTGACCTTGATCGAGGTGTCGCGCAGCTCGTAGGCCAGATGCACGGTCCAGCTATTCAAGGCGCTCTTGGAGGCGTTGTAGGCAGGCACCTTGAAAGTGTAGATCGGCGAGCTGGGCTCGCTATGCAGGGTCAGCGAGCCGAGAACGCTGGACACGTTGACGATACGGCCGGCCAGCGAACGCTGCAGCAGCGGCAGGAACGCCTTGGTCACGCCGACTACTGCAAACAGATTGGTGTCGAAGGTGCGCTTCCAGGTGTCCAGGCTTTGCTCGGACGGCTTGCGCTGGATGTCGTCGATCATGATGCCGGCGTTGTTGACCAGGATGTCCAGATGGCCGTGACGCTCCTTCACCGTGCCGACTGCTGCAGCGATGCTGATGTCGTCGTTGACGTCCAGTTGAATCGCTTCCACCGGCAGGCCTTCGGCCTGCAGCTTGAGTGCAGCGGCCACTGCGTCGTCGCGCTTGCGACCGGCCAGCAGCGTGTGCACGCCGGCTTGTGCGAGTTGACGAACGGTTTCCAGGCCGATGCCGCGGGTGGCGCCGGTGACCAGTGCGATCTTGGTGTTGCTCATGTGGTGAATCCTCTTCAATTGGGGGAAGTGATTGGCTTACGCCTTGACCGTGTCATGCGAAACGGCGGCCGGTGCAGCGGGCCCGCGACGGGTCACCCACTTGCGCAGCGCCACGTAGAACACGGGGGTCAGGAACAGGCCGAACAAGGTCACGCCCAGCATGCCGGCGAACACGGTGATACCGGTGACCGAGCGCACTTCGGCGCCGGCGCCATGGCCGAACACCAGCGGCACGGTGCCGGCGATGAAGGCGATGGAGGTCATCACGATCGGGCGCAGACGCAGGCGGCAGGCTTCCAGCGCGGCCTCGACAATGCCCTTGCCATGCATCTCCAGCTCGCGGGCGAATTCCACGATCAGGATCGCGTTCTTGCACGCCAGGCCCATCAACACCACCAGGCCCACCTGCACGAACACGTTGTTGTCGCCGCCGGTGAGCCACACACCGAACAACGCAGACAGCAAGGTCATCGGCACGATCAGGATCACCGCCAGCGGCAGGGTCCAGCTTTCGTACAACGCGGCCAGCACCAGGAACGCCAGCAACACCGCCATCGGGAACACGATCAACGCCGAGTTGCCCTGCGTGGACTGCTGATAACTCAGGTCGGTCCATTCGATGTTCATGCCGTTGGGCAATACCTTCGGTGCCATGCCGGCCAGCGTGTGCATCGCCTCGGTGGACGACAGCACGCGCGGGTCCGCTTCACCGATCAGATCGGCAGCCGGGTAGCCGTTGTAGCGGATCACCGGATCCGGGCCGTAGGTCTGGCCCAGCGTGACCATGCTGCCGATCGGCACCATTTGGCCGTTGGCATTGCGGGTGCGCAGGTTGGCGATGTCTTCGACGCTGTCGCGGAACTGTCCATCGGCCTGTGCGATCACCTGATAGGTGCGACCGAAGCGATTGAAGTCGTTAATGTACGACGAGCCCAGATAGGTCTGCAGCGTGTCGAACAGATTGGTCAGCGGCACGCCCTGCGCCTTGGCCTTGTCGCGGTCGACCTTGGCATCGAGCTGCGGCACGTTGGCCTGGTAGGTACCGATCGGGAACTGCATGCCCGGCGTTTGTGCGATCGCACCGGACATCGCATTCACCGCACTCTGCAACTGGCCATAGCCCAGACCGGCACGGTCCTGGATATACAGCGAGTAACCCGAGCCCTGGCCCAGGCCCAGAATCGGCGGCGGCATGAAGGCGAACGCAAAGCCCTGCTGGATCTGGCTGATACGTGCGTTGATCTCCGCATTGATCTGCGCGGCGGTACGGGTGCGCTGACTGAACGGCTTGAGCGTCAGAAACACCGTGCCGGTGTTGGGCGTGTTGGTGAACTGCAGCGGATTCAAACCCGGGAACGCAATCGCGTGGTCCACGCCTTCGGTCTGCAGCGCGATCTGGGTGATCTGACGGATCACCTCATTGGTGCGCTCCAGCGAGGCGCCTTCCGGCAGCTTGGTACCGGCGATCAGGTACAGCTTGTCCTGGGTCGGAATGAAGCCGCCCGGCACGATCTTGAACATGAAACCGGTGCCGACCAGCAGCAGCAGATACACCATGAACACCGCGCCACGCTTGCCCAGCGCACGCGACACCGCGCCCTGATACTTATGCGAGCTGCTGTTGAAGAAGCGGTTGAACGGGCGGAACAGCCAACCGAACAAACGATCGATCAACCGCGACGGGCCGTCCTTCGGCGCGTCGTGCGCCTTGAGTAGCATGGCTGCCAGCGCCGGCGACAAGGTCAGCGAGTTGATCGCCGAAATCACCGTGGAAATGGCGATGGTCACCGCGAACTGCTTGTAGAACTGGCCGGTCACGCCCGACAGGAACGCCATCGGCACGAACACTGCGCACAGCACCAGCGCGATGGCGATGATGGGCCCGGACACTTCGCGCATCGCCTGATGCGCAGCTGCCAGCGGGGTAAGACCTTCTTCGATATTACGCTCGACGTTTTCCACCACCACGATCGCATCGTCGACCACGATGCCGATCGCCAGCACCAGGCCGAACAGGCTCAAGGTATTGATCGAGAACCCCAGCAGATACAGCGCCGCGAACGTACCCACCACCGACACCGGCACCGCCAGCAACGGAATGATCGAAGCGCGCCAGGTCTGCAGGAACAGGATCACCACCAGCACCACCAGCAGCACCGCTTCCAGCAGCGTGTGCACCACTGCGCTGATCGAGTCGCGCACGAACACGGTGGGGTCATACGCTGCCGACCAGGCCATGTCCTGCGGGAACTGCTTTTCCAGCTCGGCCATCTTGGCGCGCACGGCATCGGACAATTCGATCGCGTTGGCACCGGGCGACTGGAACACGCCCATGCCCACCGCGTTCTGGTTGTCCAGCTGCGAGCGCAAGGTGTAGTTGCCGGCGCCCAGCTCCAAACGCGCCACATCGCTCAAGCGCACGATCTCGCCGCTGTTGCCGCTGCGGATCACGATGTTGCCGAACTCTTCTTCAGTGGTCAGGCGGCCCTGCGCATTGATCGACAGCAGGAAGTCGCTCTTGTTCGGCATCGGCTCGGCGCCGAGCTGGCCGGCGGAGACCTGCACGTTCTGCTCGCGGATCGCAGCGACCACGTCGCTGGCGGTGAGCCCGCGCGCGGCCACCTTGTCCGGATTCAGCCAGATACGCATGGCGTAGTCGCCCGAACCGAAGATCTGGATCTGGCCCACGCCAGGCAGACGCGACAGCTCGTCCTTGACCTTCAAGGTGGCGTAGTTGCTCAGGTACAGCGAGTTGTACTTGCCCTTGGGCGAGGTCAGATGCACCACCATGGTCAGCGTCGGCGACTGCTTCTGGGTGGTCACACCCTGCCGGCGCACGTCTTCGGGCAGACGCGCCTGCGCCTGGCTGACGCGGTTCTGCACCTGCACCTGTGCCTGGTCCGGATCGGTGCCGGGCTTGAAGGTCACGGTGACCACCAGCACGCCGTCCGAGCCAGCCACCGACTTCATGTACATCATGTTTTCGACGCCGTTGATCGCTTCTTCAAGCGGCGTGGCGACGGTCTCGGCAATGACCTTGGGGTTGGCGCCCGGATACACCGCACGCACCTGCACGCTCGGCGGTACCACTTCGGGGTATTCGCTGATGGGCAGCAGCGGCATGGCGATCAGGCCAGCCGCGAAGATGATGATCGACAGCACCGCGGCAAAGATCGGCCGGTC
The DNA here is from genome assembly GCF_979258225.1 of Xanthomonas sp. AC360. Taxonomy (NCBI): domain Bacteria; kingdom Pseudomonadati; phylum Pseudomonadota; class Gammaproteobacteria; order Lysobacterales; family Lysobacteraceae; genus Xanthomonas; species Xanthomonas sp. AC360. Next base: position 3,203,416 of record NZ_OZ409846.1, on the reverse strand, counting down.
GATGAAAAAACGGGAAAAGTCCATTGGGGTGGTCCTGAAAGAGGTTGCCGCCAGGTGGCGGCGCGGCACAGCGGCCCCGATCCGGTCTGGGTGTCAGGCCGGTGGTCGAAGCGCGATGCAGCGATGAATCAGTTCGACGCGGTGCGTTTGTCCGATGCGGCGGCCATGGCCACGGCCTTGGCATCGACCGGCATGCCGGGCATGAAGATCTTCTGCACGCCATCGACCACGACGCGGTCGCTCGCGGCCAGACCCTTGCGCACGATGCGCAGCCCATCGGCACTGCGACCGAGCTCCACGTCGCGGCGCTGCGCCTTGCCGTCCTTGTCGACCACGTACACGTACTTGCGGTCCTGGTCGGTCAACACGGCTTTTTCGTCGACCAGCATGGCCTTGAACTGGCCGCTGCCCAGCAACTGCACGTGCGCATACAGGCCCGGCGTGAACTGCCGCTGCGCGTTGTCGAGCACGGCGCGCACTCGGATGGTGCCGGTGCTGCGGGTCACCTGGTTATCCAGGAAATCCACGCGCCCGGCGTGCGGGAAGCCCTGCTCGCCGACCAGGCCGATGCGCACCGGCAACTCGCCGCCGCGTTCGTCCGGACGCTCACCGTTGCGGGCCATCTGCGAGTAGCGCAGGAAGGTGCCTTCGTCGGCATCGAAGTAGACGAACACCTTGTCCAGCGACACCAGCGTGGTCAGCACGCTGGCGCTGTCGCCGGCGGTGACCAGGTTGCCGGCGGTGACCATCGCACGCCCGGCGCGGCCGTCGATCGGCGCGCGCACGCGGCTCCAGTCCAGATTGAGCTTGGCGGTGTCCACTGCCGCTTGTGCGGCCAGCAGATCGGCATCGGCCTGATCGGCGGCGGCGCGACGCTGCTCCCAGATTTCGGTGGAAATGGCCTGCTGGTCGGAGAGTTTGCGCGCACGTGCCGCTTCGCTGCGCGCCAGCGTGGCCTGGGTGCGGGCCCGCACCATCGCTGCGTTGGCGCGGGCGAAATCGGCGCGGTAGCTACGGTCGTCGATGCTGAAGAGCACATCGCCCTTCTTCACTTCGGCGCCTTCGGTGTAATTCACCTTGTCGATGTAACCGGACACGCGCGGGCGCAATTCGACGCTTTGCACCGCCTCGATGCGGCCGCTGAATTCGTCCCACTGGCTGATCTCTTTCATCAGCACCGGCGCGACGCTGACGCTGGGCGGCGGCGGCGCGCCGGTCTGCGCGGCACCGCCGCCGCAGGCGGCAAGCACGACCGCGAGCACGGCGCCCGTCAGAACAGTACGCATTGGAAAACGGAACGGGGTGGCGTTCGGGGTCATGGAGAGATCTCTCGAGTGGGGATGGGCAAATGCAGACCGGCCAGCCGGTCTACCGACGGCGCGGTAGAAAGACGACGACTGACGGTCACGATGGGTTGTCCGGGCTGGCCAGGCCCGGCGATGAGCGAGACGGCGGCGCGGCCGACATCCACGGCGCGAATCCATTCCGGGCACGCGTCCTTGGCGCGGCCCGGCGTGCACACCGGTTGTTCGACCGAGAGCAGATGCACGCGCACGCCCAGCGGTTTGGCTTCTTCATGCAGCACCTGGGCGAGCATGCGGATGGCGGCGGCGGCCACCGAACTGTCGCCGTGTGCAGCCCAGGCGCGCAGCGCGCACGGGCTGCCCAGCAACAGATAGCGGCCGCCGCCGTCGGCTTCGGCCAGCAGCGGCAGCAGGTGACGTGCCGCCGCCAGATGCGGCAGCACGTCGCGCTCCAGGCGCCGACGCAGCGCCGTCACCGGCCGATCCAGCAAGCGCCCGGCCTTCCGCGGGCTGCCCAGGCTGGCGATCACTGCGCCCAAGGGGCGCGGCCGCTGCGCCAGCTCGGTGGCCAGCGCCTGTGCCGAGGCATCATCGGCCACCGAGCCTTGCAGGGTCTCCAGCAGCGGGGCATTGCCATGCTGCGCGCGTAGCGCGTCGAGCTTGGCGGCATCGCGTCCAATCACCAGCACCGGCATGCCGGCGTCGAGCAACGCGGTGACGATCCCGGCGCCAACGTTGCCCGCACCGCCGATTACGACGGTTTCGGATTGGACCATCCCGGTCATGGGACTTTCACTCCCGACATCGGGACAATTCCGCGCTGTGCCCAGCGCGCCTGCAGTCCAGTCCGCTGCATGGGCGCACCGCCAGCCTGCCGCTTGGGCGAAGCAGAAAAGCCACGTGAAACGCTGGCACGCGGGCTTCTTGCCGAGGAAACCACCGGATCGAAAGCGCTTTCGATGGCGCTGCGCGCGTTAGAGGACAAGCCGAAGACATCGCACAACCACATGGCCGTGCTCCTGCATGGAGGGGATGCCGCATAAGCTAGGCCTGAAAGTAGCACTTGATTAGTCCGGATTTAGGGGAATAATCGTCCCGCAAGCGGTCCAATCCCTCCTGACCCCCGGAAGGCAGTCCCATGACACACGATCTCAACGACACCCTGATCTTCGTCAAGGTGGTCGAACAAGGCAGCTTCATTGCTGCTGCCAACGCGCTTGGCCTGCCCAAGACCACCGTCAGCCGCAAGGTGCAGGAACTGGAAACGCGCCTGGGTGCGCGCCTGCTGCACCGGACCACGCGGCGCATCGGCCTGACCGAAGCCGGCTCGGTGTATCACGAACATTGCCAGCGCATCGCCCGCGAACTGGAAGAAGCCGAAAGCGCAGTGGGGCAATTGCAGTCCGGCCCACGCGGCTGGCTGCGGTTTACCGTGCCGTATTCGCTGGGCATTACCTGGATCGCGCCATTGCTGGGCGAGTTCCATGCGCAATACCCGGAAATCCAGCTGGATATGCATCTGGGCAACGAGAAGCTGGACCTGATCGGCGGCGAAGCCGATCTGGCATTGCGCGTCGGTGCCCTGCCCGATTCGAACCTGGTCGCACGCAAGCTCGGCAGCCTGCGCACGCAGGTGTTTGCCAGCCCGTCGTATATCGAACGCTATGGCGAGCCGCTGCATCCGGACGAGCTGCAATTCCATCGCACGCTGGCATTGCGCAAGAACCGCAACGTGCACAACAACCGCTTTTTCTGGTCGCTTAGCGATGGCAGCGATGTGCGCGATTTTCCGGTCAATCCATTGATGGTGGCCAACGACCCGGCGGCGCTCAACGGTGCGGTGTTATGCGGCGAAGGGTTGCTGCTGACCGGCGATGTGATGGCCAAACCGTTCGTGCAATCGGGCCTGGTGCGCCGCGTACTCGCTGGCTGGACCGGGCCGGAAGTGGATTTCAACGCAGTGTTTGCCGGCGGCCGTCTGGTGTCGCCAAAAGTGCGCGCGTTCGTGGACTTTCTGGTGACGCGGATGAACTTCGACGCGGATTACATGATGGCCCAGTGCCCGGCACGGTTGGCTGCGCAAAAGGCCAACAGCGAGGCGGAAGTGGAAGTCGAAGTAAAAGCCGAACGTGCGGAAGGCAAGCGCATTCTGGAACACGTGACTGCGTGACTGCGTGCTTGAGTCGCGCGCGTTAGTCGAGTGGGCTTAGATGGATCCTTCTCCCGTCGGGAGAAGCTGCCCGACGGGCGGATGCGGGTATGTGCGCAGGTCGAACTGGCAACATCACGCCGCGCTTTCGCTTGAAATTTTTCGTTCGACATAAAAAAGCAGGCCGCTCTCGCGGCCTGCTTCAGGACTTCTGCGCTGGCGAGGAATCACCAGCGCACACTTCACAGGTACGACGTACTCAACGCATGCCGGTGTTGCTGGCAGCGCCTTCCGCACGCAGCGGAATCAAGCGAATTTCCACGCGACGGTTCTGCGCGCGACCGGCGTCGGTGCTGTTGTCGGCGATCGGGTAGCGCTTGCCGGCACCCATGGTTTCCATGCGTTCGCGCTGCACGCCCTGTGCGGTCAGATACTGCGCCACGGCGCCGGCACGCTCTTCGGACAGGCGCTGATTCACCGCATCGCTGCCGACGCTATCGGTATGGCCCACCACTTCCACCATGGTCTGGTTGTACTCGCGCAGCGTGGAGGCAACCCCATTGAGCGCGCTGTAGAACTGCGGCTTCAACGCAGACTTGCCGAAGTCGAAGGTGATGCCGTCGGGCAGGTTCAAGGTGATGTTGTCGCCCTGGCGCTGCACGTCGATACCGGTATTGGCGGTGCGCTCACGCAGCGCGCGTTCCTGCCGATCCTGGTACTGACCAACCGCCGCGCCGCTCAGTGCACCGATACCAGCACCGACCATGGCGTGCTGACGACGCTCGGTGGCGCTGTCGCCGGTGAGCAGGCCCGCAGCCACACCGATCGCGGTGCCGATCAGCGCATTGCGGCCGGTGCGGTTCTGCTGTTGGGTCTGGTCGCCATATTGATCGCGCTGCACATACGAGCCGCCGGTAGCGCAGGCGGACAGCGCGATGGCGCTGACCAGGGCAACGGCGAGACTCTTGGTGGCTGCTGGGGACATGGTGTTCTCCTGTGGCCGGAACATCCGGCACTCAATCGTGGTGGCGAGGATAAACAGGCCAACGCGACTGGCGCATGATGAAAATGGCCATGGATGACGTGCGGATAGCCGTCCATTCAGGAAAACGTTTTCGGTGGCCACACGCGAAAACAAGACGAAAACGGCAGCTGCCTGCGATGCAACGCGACCGCATCGAGGGCGCGTTAGGCGTTGCGACGTGCCTGCACTGCAGGCGCACACGCACATGCCGCAGCACACGCGCCGCAGTCAGCCTCGCGTCTTTGCATAGGCGGCCAACGCCGCATCGCGCCCTTCTGCAAGGCCGATGATGGGTGTACGCGGATACTCCGGTGCGAAGCGCGCGAGCGACAACGGATGCAGCCACGGGGCGAAGCGTTCCTTCACCGCGAGCTTGCCGAGTTCGGGCACCCAGCGCGTGATGTAGGTGGCCTGCGGATCGAATTTTTCTGCCTGCGTGACCGGGTTGAACACGCGGAAGTACGGCGCGGCATCGGCACCGGTGCCGGCCACCCATTGCCAGCCCATGGTGTTGTTGGCCAAGTCCGCATCCACCAGCGTGTCCCAGAACCAGCGCGCGCCTTCGATCCAGTGCACGCGCAGATGCTTGCACAGCAGACTGGCCACGATCATGCGCACACGGTTGTGCATCCAGCCGGTGTGCCAGAGCTGACGCATGCCTGCATCGACGATTGGAATGCCGGTGCGACCGCGTTGCCAGGCCTGCAATGCGACCGGATCGACCTTGGCCCAGTCAAACCCTTCGAAGCGCGGGTTGAGATTCTGATTGGTGGTGTCCGGGAAGTGATGCAGCAGGTGATAGGCAAAATCGCGCCAACCTAGCTGGCGGATGTAGCCATCGATCTCGGCACCATTGCGCGCATTGCGATGCGCTTCCAGTGTGCTGGCAATCCGCCACGGGGCGATCTCGCCGAAATGCAGATGCGGCGACAGTTGCGAGGTACCGACGCGATCGGGACGGTCGCGGTTTTCGCGATACCCGTTGAGCGCACCGTCAATGAAGATCTCCAGCATTTCATGTGCACCGGCCTCGCCGGGCTGCCAGTGCTCCCAGAATCCTTGGTCCCAGTTCAAGCGCGGCAGCAACTGCAGCGACTCCAGCGCAACGGTTTTCAACTTCGCCGGCAACGGCGGCAAACTGCGCGGCGCCGGCACGGCAGTGGGCAGCTGCAACTGGGTCAGCGCGTTGCGCCAGAACGGGGTAAAGACCTTGTAAGGCCCCCCCTGTTGCGTCGACAACTGCCAGGGCTCCAACAGCAACGCGGAATTGCAGCTTTGCACCTCGATGCCGCGCTCACGCAGGCTGCGCTTGATCTGCGCATCGCGCGGCTGGGTGGCCGGCTCGTATTTGCGGTTCCAATACACCGCTACTGCGCCGCTCTGCGCGATCACCTCATCCAGCACCTGCGCACTGTTACCGGCACGAATGACCAGGCCGCTCCCCAGTGCACACAGCACGTTGTCCAGCGCCGCAAGCGAGCGATGTCGCCAGCTGCGCGAAGCCGCGCCAGGCGCCCACTCGCCTTCTTCGTGCGGTGCGTCGATGTAGAGCGGAATGGGGTCATGCCCGGCATCCAGCGCAGCGCGCAGGGCCGGGTTGTCCTGCAGACGCAGATCGCGACGGAACCAGACGATGGCGTATGACATGCGAACTCGGCAGCGGCGGTGAGGCTGCGCAGCATAAGCCAGCGCACGCAATGATGGCGCGATGCCCGGCCCACTCCGACATGCGGGTCGTCCGCCGGCAGCACACGTTGCGCGGCAGTGGATCGCTCACGCGCTACCGCAGCGACATCGATATCGCCGCACGCGCGCGCTTATGGAAGGAGGCGCAAGCGTTGCCGCGCCATTGCCGTTCAACCACCGCCCACGACCGCAGGCAGCGCTGGCAAGGTCCTTACTCGAAGCTGCCCACCGAGTCGTGCGACAGATTGTCGAAACGGGTGTATTCGCCGAAGAACTTGAGCTTGCACGAGCCGGTCGGTCCGCCACGGTGCTTGCCGATGATGATCTCGGCCAGGCCCTTGTCCGGCGAATTTTCCTTGTTGTAGTAATCGTCGCGGTAGATGAAGACGATCATGTCGGCGTCCTGCTCGATTGCGCCGGATTCGCGCAAGTCGGCCATCACCGGGCGCTTGTCGGTACGGGTTTCCAGCGAGCGGTTGAGCTGCGACAGCGCAATCACCGGTACGTTGAGTTCCTTGGCCAGGCCCTTGAGACCACGCGAGATTTCCGAAATTTCGGTCGCGCGGTTTTCACTGTTGCCCGGCACCGACATCAGCTGCAGGTAGTCGATGACGATCAGGCCAAGGTCGTGTTCGCGCTTGAGCCGGCGGCACTTGGAACGCAGCACTTCCGGTGACACGCCTGGCGTGTCATCGATGAAGATTTTGGTTTCTTTCAGCATCTTGATCGCGCCGGTCACGCGCGCCCAATCCTCGTCTTCCAGCGCACCGGTACGCAGACGCTGCGCATTGATGCGGCCGTTGGAGGAGATCAGACGCATCGCCAGCTGCGAGGCCGACATTTCCATCGAAAATACCGCCACGCCCTTCTTGGACTTGATCGCAGCGTATTCGGCGATGTTCAGCGCCAGCGTGGTCTTGCCCATGGCCGGACGCGCGGCCAGGATGATCAGATCGGTCGGCTGCAGGCCGGCGGTCATCGCATCGAAGTCGGTGTAGCCGGTCGGCAGGCCGGTGATGTTGCCGCCGTTTTCGAACCGGTTGCGCAGCTCTTCGAACGCGTCCTTCAATGCGCCCGGCATCGCCACGAAATCGGTGCGTCCACGCGCGCCTGCTTCCGCGATCTTGAACACCGCTTTTTCCGCCGATGCCAGCAGCTCCACGCTCTCGCGCCCTTCCGGCTGAAAGCCATCGTTGACGATGGTGGTGCCCACTTCGATGAGCTGCCGCAGCACGGCCTTGTCGCGCACGATTTCCGCGTACGCGGCGATATTGGCAGCCGACGGCGTGGTGCTGGCCAGCTCGATCAGATACGCGCCATCGCCCACCTGCTCCAGCTTGCCCTGCGACTCGAACCACTCGCCCAGCGTCACCGCGTCGAACGGACGGTCTTTCTCGTTCAACTCGCGAATCGCGCGGTAGATCAGCCGGTGGTCGCGCCGGTAAAAATCGTTGTCGGTGAGCTGGTCGTTGACCCGATCAAACGCTTCCGGTGCCAGCATCAGCCCGCCAAGCACAGCCTGTTCGGCTTCGACCGAATGCGGCGGCACGCGCAACTGGTCCAGACGCGGCTCGGGACGATCGTAATCGTCGTCGTCACGATCACGATTGCGCTTGGAACGGAAACCAGGACGAGCGGACATGGACGAACAAACCTGACGCGGGGGAGACGAGGGCAGGAAGCATAGTCATCGACGGCGCCGACGACCATGCACAACTCTGTGGATAACTGGTGGACAGCCAGTGCATCACCCTTGTACGCGAGCGCTGTCGCAGCAGCCGCGACCCTTGCCCTGCCTGGCTTTCAGCATCCTGACCAGGCTGCCCGGCAAGCGCGCACGCGCCGCGACAACGCTGTGATCAACTCAATGCTTGAGGTGCGCGACCAGGCCCAGAAACGCATCGACAAAGCTTTGCAGGAACTTGCGGCTGTCGGCGTTGGCGATCTGATCGCCCGGGCCAAACAGACCGTCCTTGTACTGCAGGAAGACCTCCGGCTGGCCCAGCACATGCATGTTCAGATAGGCCAGCACATTGCGCAGATGCTGCTGTGCAGTCGCAGTACCGATCGCGCCGACCGAGATACCGACCACCGCTGCCGGCTTGCCGCTAAACGCGCTGTCGCCGTAAGGACGCGAGCCGGTGTCGATGGCGTTCTTGAGCACGCCGGGAATCGAACGGTTGTACTCGGGTGTGACGAACAACACCGCATCGGCCGCGCGGATCTGCTGCTTCAGGCGCGTGCCCTCGGCCGGGTAGTCGCCGTCGTGGTCCTGGTTGTACAGCGGGATATCGCCGATTTCCACATACTCGAACACGGCCTTGTCGCCAGCCAGATGCTCCAGCGCGCGCGCCAGCTGACGGTTGTACGACTCTGCGCGTAGGCTGCCGACCAGGACGGCAATAGTGATCTTGCTCATGGGGGACGCTCCGTGGAATCAGGGCCCCACCCTACCCAGCCCCATGCTCAGAGCTGGTGAAACGCCGCCCGGCACCGGCGGCTCAACCGGCGGCGCATGCATCGACGGCACGCGGATCACGAGGATTTCGCCTGCAAGGCGCTGACGCACCGCTCCTACCCGGCCGGATGTTCGAGCCGCGGCGCCCAGCGTCACACTCCACGCGGGCGCAGCGACGCCATCTCCCGCACCTAGGGACGGTTGATCGCCACGATCACGGTCACGATCAGCGCGTCATCGCCGCGCGTTGTTCGCGCCAGTGCGCCTGCCAGGCCTGGAACATCAGCACCGTCCACAGGTGCGTATGCCATTTGCGTTCGCCACCGTTGAAGTCGCGCCATAGCCCGGCCACGGTGTCGGCGGCAAACACGCCCTCGCGCTCCAGCGTGCCGTGCGCCAGCAGATCGTCTGCCCAGCCGTTCAAATCGCCACGCAGCCAGGCACTGACCGGCGCGCCGAAGCCGCGCTTGCCGCGGTAGACCATCGGGTCGGGCAAATAGCGGCACAGCACGCGCTTGAGCAGGTATTTGCTGACGCCGTCGCGGTACTTGAGCGAGAGCGGCAGCGACCAGGCGAATTCGGCCACGCGCCAGTCCAGCAGCGGTGCACGCGCTTCCAGCCCCACCGCCATGGTGGTGCGGTCGACCTTGCACAACAGGTCGTCGGGCAGATACGCGGCAAAATCGGCCAGCATCATCGCGTCGGCCGGCGTGCCGGAGCCGTGCAGCGGGTCGGCCAGGCTGTAGAAACTGTCCGGCTCGGTGGCGCCCAGTACCACCGCCGCCGGGTCGCGCCAGCGCGAAATGCGATTGCGGTAGATGTCGCCGATGCCACGCGCGCCGGCCTCGGCCACCAGCGCGGCCAGCCCGCCGGTACGCGAGGATTCGCCGTTGCTGCGCGCCGCCACCGCCATCAGGCGGCGCAACGGGCCAGGCACCAGGCCGTGCATGCGCCAGTTGCGCAACGCGCGCTGGTAGCGGCCATAGCCGAAGAACAATTCATCGCCGCCATCGCCGGACAGCGCCACGGTCACGCCGCCGCGTGCCAGGCGTGCCACCAGCGCGGTCGGCACCTGCGATGCATCGGCGAAGGGTTCGTCGAACATGTCCGGCAAGGTCGGCACCACCGCCAGTGCATCGGCACCGCTGACGTACAGCTCGGTGTGGTCGGTATGCAGATGCGTGGCCACTTCGCGCGCCAACGGCGCTTCATCGTGATGCGAGCCTTCAAAGCCGATGCTGAAGGTGTGCACCGGCTGGCTGCTTTGCGCCTGCATCATCGCGGTGACGATGGACGAGTCGGTGCCGCCGGACAGGAACACGCCCACCGGCACGTCGGCCACCATGCGTAGCGCCACCGCATCGCGCAGCACACTATCGAGCTGTTCTTCGGCCTGCGTATCGGTGCCGGTAAATGGCGCTGCCAGAGCGCGCTGCATCGCTTCGCGCGCGTTCCAGAACGGCTGTTGCGCCTGGTCGGGGCGGTGCGCGGCCGCACCTGCCGCCACGGTCTGCGCATCCATCCGCAACACGCGGCCGGGCATCAGCTTGAAGGTGCGCTCGTGGATGCAGGCAGGCGCCGGGATGTAGCCCAGGCGCAGCAGCAAGGTCAGCGCGTCGCGATCGACCCCGTTGTCGAAATCCGGGTGCTGCCACAGCGCCTTGAGTTCGGAACCGAACACCAGCGTGTCACCGGCCCAGCCGTAGTACAGCGGCTTCTTGCCGACGCGGTCGCGCGCCAGGAACAGGCAGTTGTCGCGCTCGTCCCACAGTGCGATGGCGAACATGCCATTGCAGCGGGTCAAGGTGTCGTCCAGCCCCCATTCCACCACCGCTGCCAGCAACACTTCGGTATCGGAATGCCCGCGGAAGCGATGCCCGAGCGCAGCCAGTGCGGCACGCAGTTGCGCAAAGTTGTAGACCTCGCCGTTGTAGGCCAGCACATAGCGGCCGTCGGCCGAACGCATCGGCTGATGGCCCAGCGGCGACAGATCCAGAATGCTCAGCCGCTGGTGCGCCAGTGCCACGCCGGCCTGCGCATCGCACCAGGTACCTGCATCGTCCGGGCCGCGATGACGCAAGGCCGCACCCATCGGTCGCACCAGCGCGTCGAGCTGCTCGCCATGCAGACGCGGCGACGCCAGCAGCATTCCTGCCAATCCGCACATGCTCAGCGCTCCTGCCGACTCATGCCGCCACCGCCGCAGGTGCGGGCATCGGCACGAAGCCCGACAGCGCCCGCACGCGTTGCAGCCAGGCACCGATCGCCGGCCAGCGCTCCAGATCGAAACCGCCGTCCTCGGCGCAATGCGTATACGCAAACAGCGCGATGTCGGCAATGCCGTAGTCGCTCCCGGTAAACCAGGCGTGCTGCTGCAGATGCTGCTCCATCACCGCCAGCGCCTGGTCGCCGCGCGCGCGCAGCTGCGGCAATTCGGCGCGGCGCGCGGCATCGCGCGGGGTCCACACGCTGATGAAACGTGCCACCGCCAGATACGGTTCGTGACTGTATTGCTCGAAGAACATCCAGCTCAGCGCCTGCGCACGTTGCCACGCATCGGTGGGCAGGTACGGCGTGCCTTCGGCCAGCCAGAACAGGATCGCGTTGGATTCGGTCAGCACGCGGCCGTCGTCGCGTTCCACCATCGGCACCTTGCCGTTGGGATTCTTGGCCAGGTACTCGGGCGTGCGGGTCTGCCCAGCCACGCTGTCTACTTCGACCCAGTGATAACGGCTACCCAGCTGCTCCAGCAGCAGACGCACCTTGTAGCAGTTGCCGGAACTGGACATGCCATGCACGGTCAACGGGGGACGCACGGTCGACATCAAGCTGGCTCCGCGACAACGACGAGGGGGCTGGCAGTGTCACAGCCCCGTGCGCCTTTGCAAAGCCCTTTGCACGCATCGGCAGCCGCCTGCCGCCACCGGTGCGGGCACTGCAATCGCCAATCGGACTGCAGCAGCGATGGCCCATCTCACCCCGTCGCCACGATCGCCACCGGCACGCCCAGCACAGCGACCACCACACCCAGCAGCGACAGCGTCAACGCCCAGGCACCCAAGGCGCGCGCGCGTCCGCACCCGGTGGCACCGGCAACAGCCTGCACCGAGCACACCGACCACCACAGGCCGCCGAGCATCAACAGCAGCACGCACATCGACAACTGCGCCATGCCGGCCGGATCGCTGGCACCGCTCTGCAGCAGGGCCGGCTTGCCCTTGAGCGACACCAGCCCGGCGAGCACGCACACCAGCCATGGCAAGACGCTGCCCGCCATTGCCGGCAGCAGCCGCGCGACCTGCGCCGCGCTGCCCATCCAGCGCAACAATTGTTTGAGCAGCACGCAGCCCAGCACCAGCACCGCGCCCACGGCCAGAGCACCGGCCAGCTGCATCCACCATGGCAGCGCATGCAGCCACATCCACGCCGACACCAGCGTGGTCACGGCAAACACCGCCCAGGCACTGCGCTGCAGCCCTACCTGCTGCGGCATGCACTGCGCCGTGCCGTGCGGGTCGAACAGCAGCCCGCCCAGCCCACCGCCACGCCACCAGGCCAGGCAACCCAGCACCAGCACGATCAAGGCCAGCAACCCGACCAGCGGATAGCTCAGCGCCCGCCAATCGGTCGGTTGCTTGCGCCGCTGCGGCTTGAGGTCGTGATTGAAGTACAGCAGGTCGCGCGCACGCTCCATATCGGCCGCCGCACGCGCCACCCCGTTAGCGGGAATGCGGTCGGCGAAGCGCTGCCATTCGCCGACAATTTCAATGCGCCCATCGCGCATCGCAATCGTGCGCGAGAAGCGGAACCAGGGGTTGCTCACGCTCTGCGTGTCTGCATCCACTTTCGTCACCGGGTCGCTCTGCACGCGCACGGTCTGCCGCGCCAGCTGCGGCCCGCGTAGCACCAACGGGCTCTTGCGCGCCTCCTTGGGCAAGCTATCCATCCAGTCGCCGAGCTGAAACAGCGGAAAACCCACTTCATCGCCTTCTGCCACCGGCCATTCCAGCCGATAGGTTTCGTGCGTGCGCACATTCAATGCATCGCTATCGTCGATGGTCGGCGCATCGACCTGTGTCAGCGCGGTGTAGTACTGCTGCATGAACTCCAGATAGCGCTCGCCCATCGCTTGCGCGCCATCGTTTTCGAAGCTCGACGTCACCCGTTCACCGCGTCCCTGCCGATACGTGGTGTCCACGCTGAAAGTGGCGACGCGCTGCGGTTTGCGCAGCGAAATCACGATGTCTTCGATGACCTCGACCTGCGGCAAGGTCGGCATCGGTGCCGGCACGTCGACCAGGGCGTCCTGCCCGGCCAGGACCGGCAATCCACGTACGAACGGCAGCGGCCGACGCTGCGCAAGCGGGCCGTCTTCGCGGTCGCGCGTGGCATCCACCCACACATCGCCCTGCGGCAGATGTGCGCGCACCACCACATGGTCGAAGGCGTAGGGGCTGGGCAGGCGCTTGTCCAGTGCGGCGCCCTTGTCGCTGCTGACCAGCACCGGTTCGGCGCGGATGCCGGCTAGCTGCAACAACGCAATCAACAAGGTCGCCTTGTCCTTGCAGTCGCCGTAGCGGTTGCGCAACGTCACTTCCGGCGCATGCGGCGCGTGCGAGTTTTCGCCCATGTCCAGGCCCACGTAGCGGATCTCGCCCTGCACGAAGGCCACCGCGCGCAACAACGCGCCCTGTGCATCGTCGCTGTGCAGCCGCAGGCTCTGCCTCATGCTGGCGGCCACCTGCGCATCCTTGAACGCATCCGGATACAACTGCGCGGCCCATGCGGCCACATTCGCCCAGTTGCCGGCAGTGGACACTTCGATCACGCCATACGGGTCCACATCGTCGGGAGCGCCTTTTTCCTCCTGCACCGCGGCGATATTGCTTGCCCCGATGTTCAACAGCGTGACCCCATCGGCACTGCTGACATTGCGGCTGAAGCCTGGCGCGCTGATGCGCCACTGCAAAGCCATGTCGGCGGGATAACGCACACGAATCCGGCGTTCGCCCAGCGGCACGCCGTAGCGCGCATCGAAGATGTCGTAATAGCCCTTGCCGAACACCGGGTTGCTGCCGGTGATGGTCACCCCGTAATCCACCCGGTCGCCGACGCGCAGGTCCGGCAAGGTGATCGACAGCGTCAGCGCGCCATCGATCAAGCCTTCTTCCAGGCCGCTTTCGCGGCGTAGCTTGGCGTAATGCGCGCGGCTACGCATGTCGATGCGCTGGCCCGCGCGCCAGACATCCAGGCTGTTGAGCTGCAACGTCTGATACTGCGGCTGGTAGTCGATGGAGATCTGCCCGGCCTCGTCCAGACTCTTGGCCCGCTGCACCGTGTAACTCAGCCGCCGATACGCGCGCGCCGCAGGGCCGGTCAGATCGACCTGATCGGAGACCAGTTCATAGCGCAATCCGCTCGCGCCCGGCACGCTGTCGGGCACCGCATCGGCGACTACCCATGCCGGTGCCGGCGCCATGCTCGGCGCCTCGTTCGCCTGCACCGGTGCGATCGCGATTGCGGCAATCGCGCAGATCCCGCACACCGTCCAGAAGACGCCGCGTAGGCGCCGCATCACATCCTTGCCGATCAACACCTACTCCTCGTTAAAACGCGTTGAGTCCCGTCAGCGCACGTCCCACCACCAGCTGATGCACGGTTTCGGTGCCCTCGTAAGTAATCACCGATTCCAGGTTGAGCGCATGCCGGATCGCCACATGTTCGGTGGTGATGCCGGCCGCCCCCAGCAGGTCGCGACATTCGCGTGCCACGTCCAGCGCCATGCGGCAATTATTCCACTTTGCCAGCGAGATCTGTTCCGGCCGCAACGTCCCGGCCTCCTTCAAACGGCCAAGCTGCAGCGCCAGCAGCTGTGCGGTGGAGATCCGTCGCGCCATGTCGGCCAGCTTGATCTGCGCGCTCTGGGTGGCCGCCAGCGGCCGGCCGAACAGGATGCGCTCGCCCGCGTAGGCCAGCGCCTCGCGCAGGCAGGCCACCGCTGCACCGATGGCGCCCCAGGCAATGCCGTAACGCGCCTGGTTGAGGCAGCTCAACGGCGCCTTCAACCCGGCCGCGTTCGGCAGGCGCATCTGCTCGGGCACGAACACGTTGTCCAGGAACAGCGCCGAAGTGACCGATGCGCGCAGGCTCATCTTGTGGGTGATGTCCTGCGCACTGAACCCGGGGCTGTCGGTGTCGACCAGAAAGCCGCACACGCCATCGTCGGTGTGCGCCCAGATGATGGCCAGGCTGGCGATGCTGCCGTTGGTGATCCACATCTTGGCGCCGTTCAAGCGCCAGCCGTCGCCATCGCGCACCGCACGGGTGGTCATCGCCGCCGGGTCCGAGCCGCCCTGCGCCTCGCTCAGGCCGAAGCAGCCGATCACCCAGCCGGCGGCCATCTCCGGCAACCAGCGTTGGCGTTGCGCGTCGCTGCCATAGGCATGGATGGGATACATGCACAGCGAGGACTGCACGCTGACGAAGCTACGCAAACCGCTGTCGCCACGCTCCAGTTCCTGGCAAATCAACCCGTAGGACACCGCCCCCAGACCCGCACCGCCATCGCCGACCGGCAGGCTGGCGCCGAGCAATCCCAACTGCGCCAGTTCCGGCACCCATTCGCGTGGGAACCGCCCCGCATCGAAGGCATCGCCGATCGCCGGCAGTACCCGGGCATCGGTAAAACGCGCGACGGCATCCTGCACCGCCCGCTCCTCGTCGGTCAGCAGCGCTCGTACATCGAACAGATCATCGGGACGCACCGGCATGCTGGTTTCCACCACAGGAGAGGCGGCGATTATCTGCCAGTTCCCGGCTCAGCACCGTGGTGTGCGTGCGGTAGCTCGCTGGGCTGAAACGAAAAGAGCCGGCAATGCCGGCTCTCTCGTTGCAGTGATGTCGATCCTTGCGGATTACTGACGGCTGCTCACCGCGTCCTGACGGACGCCGGGATCGCCCGCCGTCGAGGCGGTCTGAGTCACCAGCTGACCATCGACCACGGCCAGACGATCGCTCGCCGGCTTGTCGTTCATCCGCACGGTCTTTTCGAAACCGTCGTAGCGGTAGGTCACGTCGTAGGCCACCACGTTGTCGGCATCGCCCAGCGAAATGCGCTCGCCCGGCTTGCTGTCCATACGCATGGTGCCAGTGGTGCCGTCGGCATTGCGGTAGGTCACGTCGTAGCCCACCACACGCGACGAGCTCGAATTGGCGTTTTCGGTGTGGCACTGGCGCTCGGTGCGATCCACCACGCGGCCACCGACATGGTTGCGGTCCACACGATTGCCGACCATGCCACCACCGACAGCGCCGGCAACGGTCGCCAGCTTGCGGCCATTGCCGCCACCCACCTGGTTGCCCAGCAGGCCACCGATGACGGCGCCTGCGACGGTGCCGCCGACGTTGCCATCGCGCTCGGGCAGACGTTCCTGCACCACCACGTCGCGGCATACTTCGCGCGGCGAGGAACTGGTGGTGGTTTCGCGGATTGCGGCGCTGTTGACGACCTGCGCGTACTGCGGCTCACGCTGGGTGATCGGTGCGACCTTGACCACGTCGGCGTATTCCAGACCGCGCGGCGCCGGCTGGCCGTTGGCGACGAAGTCGCCCGATGACGGACGGTTATTCATGAAGGCGGCAGTGGCCACGCCTCCTACCAGCAAGGCACCGGCAGCGACCAGTATAGTTGTCGTGTTGCTCTTCATGACCAGCTCCCTGCGGACGTGCCGCGTTGTTGACGGCGTGATTCCAGCACGTGAACCCTGAACGAAAACGCCCTCGCTCATGAACGCCGCGATTAAGTTCAGCTAGCGGTTACTTCATGCACTTCTAACAGCCGGAGCTCCCGCATGCGAAATCCTCTGACCGCACGTGCCCTGGACTGGGCGGCCAAGCTGCGCTACCCCACGCTGTTCAAGCTAGCTGCTGCGTTGTTTTTGGTCGATGTAGCGATGCCCGACCCAGTCCCGTTGTTGGACGAACTGCTGTTCGGCCTGAGCACGCTGCTGCTGGCGAACTGGAAAACCCGCAAGGCGCCGCTGCCGGCACCGGTGCGCCGCGACTGATGGAGTTGATCGACAGCCATTGCCATCTGGACGCCAGCGAATTCGACCACGACCGCGCTGCGGTGGTTGCCCGCGCGCGCGCGGCCGGCGTCGTGCAACAAGTAGTGCCGGCGATCACCGCGGCCAGCTGGCCGAACCTGCGCGCAGTGTGCACGCAGGCTCCGGGCCTGCATCCGGCCTATGGCCTGCATCCGATCTTTCTCGATCAGCACCGCCCCGAGCACCTGGAACTGCTGGCCGAGTGGATCGAACGCGAGCGCCCCTGCGCGATCGGCGAATGCGGGCTGGATTTCTATCTGGAGGGCCTGGACGCGCAAGCCCAGCGCGACTACTTCGATGGGCAATTGCGCCTGGCCAAACGCTTCGACCTGCCGCTGATCGTGCACGCGCGCCGCGCCACCGAAGAAGTCATCGCGCGCATCAAGGCCATTGGCGGCCTGCGCGGCGTGGTGCACAGCTTTGCCGGCAGCCCCGAGCAGGCGCAGCAGTTGTGGAAGCTGGATTTCATGATCGGCCTGGGCGGCCCGGTCACCTACCCACGCGCCAATCGCCTGCGCGGCCTGGCTGCAACCATGCCATTGCAGCACCTGCTGCTGGAAACCGACGCACCCGATCAACCCGATGCCAGCATCCGTGGTGAGCGCAACGAGCCGGCCGCTCTGCGCACGGTGTTGGCGTGCATCGCGCAGCTGCGCGGCGAAGACGCCGACCACATCGCCACACAAACCACGGCCAACGCGCGCGCCCTGTTCGGCTTGCCGGGCTGACAGGCCAGCTGCCGCCGCAGCGCGCGCGTGCAGTTATGGCGACGCGGCAGCAACCTCGGCTAGCGGCTTGGACGCAGCGGCCTTGGGCTTGAGCAACATCTCCAGCGCCTTGCCCACCGCCACAAACGCGAACGTGCCGGTGATATGCGTGGCCGCGCCCAGCCCGGCACCGCAATCCAGCTTGAGCGTGGCATCGGCATCGAGCTGTGGGCGAATGCCGCACACGCTGCCGTCGGCCTGCGGGTATTTGACGTTTTCCAGCGAGTACACCGCCGGCACGCCGAAATAGCGCTGCGCATTCTTGGGGAAATTGAAATCGCTACGCAGCTTCTTGCGGATCAGCGCCAGCATCGCATCGTGTTCGGTGCGCGAGACATCGCGCACGCGCACCAGGGTGGGATCGGTGCGCCCGCCGGCGGCGCCCACGGTCAGCAGCGGCAGCTTGCGACGGCGGCACCAGGCGATGGTCTCCACCTTGACCCGGAAACTGTCGCAGGCATCGATCACCAGATCCAGGCCATCGCCCAGCAGCGTTTCGATATTGCCGGTGGTAAGAAACGCCTCCACCGCATCGACCTCGATCTCCGGGTTGATCGCGACGCAGCGCTCGGCCATGGCCCGCGCCTTGTTGCGCCCGTACTGCCCGGCCAGCGCCGGCAATTGCCGATTGGTGTTGGACACGCACAGGTCGTCGGCATCGATCAGGCGCAGATGCCCGACGCCGGTCCGTGCCAACGCCTCCACCACCCACGAGCCCACCCCGCCCATGCCGACCACTGCCACGCGGCAGGCGGACAGCCGCTCCACCGTGCCGACTCCATACAGCCGGTCGATACCGGCAAAGCGTTCACGCCATTGTGCTTTCATCGGCCTATTTTACGCGCGCCACCTCCCGCGCGTCCGCCCCATCGCACGCCTTCCTGCCGGAGCAGCTCGCCATGTCCGCCACACCTCCCAACCAATCCCGCGCAGCCCGTTACGCCTTCATGCTGGTGCTGGGTGTGTTGATCGGGCTGATCACAACCGTGATGGTGGCGCGCGTGCTGCAGGCGCGGCGCGACCCGGTACCCGACAGCCTGATGCACGTGCTGGACTACCAATTGCGCGCGTTGCAGCCGCCGCCGGGCGCCGTCTGCACACCCGCGCAGCAACTGGCGCGGCTGCAATCGCTGCGCTTGCTTGCCAACGAACTGGAACCGGCATTTCCACAGATCGGCGAAGACCGCCGCTTCGGCGAACATGCCCAGGCACTGCGTGTCGCGCTGGAGCAGGCGCAGCGCAGCGCGCCGTCCAGCTGCGCCGCGTTCGTGCCGATCAAACAGCAGATTTCAGAGGCCTGCGAGGCGTGTCACCGCGACTTTCGATGAGGTTGGATGAAGGCGGCGCTCGGGCTTCGTTAAGCCTGGAGTGATCCAGTTGGCAGACCGTTCACCTGGACCAACACAGGATGACGTCGCCGCGGCCCTGACCGCCTTCAGAACCCTCCGGAGATATCTCATGAAGACCCGACTGCTTGTTATTGGCCTGGCTGCAACCGCGACACTGGTCGGCTGCGCCACGTCCCAGCCCCAGTACGGCAGCTATCGCGGCGACCGCGGCTACGACCAGGGCTATTCCCAGCCGGCGCCGCGTTGCGTGGATTGCGGCATCGTGACCCGTATCGATGAAGTCGGCCCCACCCGCTCCGCCCCCACTGGCACTGGCGCAGTGCTCGGCGGCATCGTCGGCGCAGTGGCCGGCCGTCAGATCTCCAAGGAAACCGGCGGCAGCAAGGGCAACAAGAATGTGTCGGCCGTGGCCGGTGCCGCCGCCGGCGCACTGGCGGGCAACGCCATCCAGAACAACGTCACCAGCGACAGCTTCGACGTGCAGGTGCGCATGGACGATGGCCGCGTGGTCGTGGTGAACCAGCGCGACCTGGCCGGCGTGCGCGAAAACGCCTACGTGCGGGTGGTCAACGGCAAGGTGGTGCTGCGCTAAGCAGCGGCTGCCGCCAACGTGCAGACAACAAAAAGGCCCGGTAACGGGCCTTTTTGCTGGGCGCGTGATGTGTTACCCCCCGGTGTCGTGGCTCAGACCAGCTGCACCGCATCGGCCTGCAGGCCTTTTTGACCTTGCACGACGGTAAAACTGACCTTCTGCCCTTCCTTGAGACTCTTGAAGCCCTGGATCTGGATGGCGCGGAAATGGACGAAGACGTCTTCGCCGTTTTCGCGACTGATGAATCCAAAGCCCTTGGCATCGTTGAACCACTTCACGACACCATTCTCGCGTTCGATATTGGACATCTCGACTGACTCCCTACGACACTGTGATGGACTGGCGGTGGCGGCTGTGATTGCAAGGAGGAAGCGAGGTACAAGGATGTAGCGGATCGGGCGATCTACCGCATCAGGCCACGATTCACGGTGACCTTTGCAAACAGCAGCGGCTGCAACTTAACCCGCACAAAACCAATTTTCAAGCATCCCTTGCGTATTCTTGCAAAGCCTGAAATAGGACATTTCTAAACCATCATGGACACGACTGTCGTTTATTACGTGCTGGCTGGCGTGCTGGTGCTGGTGGGCCTTGCCGGCGTCATCCTGCCCGCGCTGCCGGGCTTGCCACTGGTCTTTGCCGGGCTGCTGGTGGCCGCCTGGGCCGACGGGTTCACCCATGTCGGTTGGGTCGCGCTGGTGATCCTCGGGTTGATCACCGCGCTGTCTTTTGTCATCGACTTCCTGGCCACCCTGTACGGCGCGCAGCGCGTGGGGGCCAGCAAGATGGCGATGTGGGGCTCGGTGATCGGCGCCATCGCCGGTATTTTCTTCATGCCGATCGGCTTGTTCGTCGGCCCGTTTGCCGGCGCGTGGCTGGGCGAGTACTACCAGACCCGCAAGACCGGCCAGGCCACCAAGGTGGGCTTTGGCACCTGGGTTGGGATCATGCTGGGCACGGCCACCAAGCTGGCGCTGGGCCTGTGCATGCTGGGCGTGTTTGCGATCGCCTGGTTCTTCTAACGCAGCAGTTAAAGCTCCCAAGCCGTCGCGGCCACCGTCGCTCCAAGCGTGCAGAACGCGCAGCAGCAGCGACCTGGCTAGCGTCGCGACACCTGTTTAGTCGACCCGCCGCAGATGTTATGCCGCCGTGTACACATCGCGTATGCAGACGCGACCGTTAAGCTACGCGCCTGACGCGCCTGCCTGGCGCCTACACTCGGCCAGACTGCCCATGTCCAAGCACCGCACCCGTCCCCTGATGCTGATCGCCCTGGCCGCCGCGCCGCTGGCGCATGGGCAGGAAATCGCTCCGCAACCCGCATCGCCGCAGGCCTGCACGTCCGTGACCTCGGATGCGGCGCGTCTGGCGTGTTACGACCAGGCGCTGGGCTACACCCCGCAGGCGGTGCAGGAGGCAGATGCCGCAGCGCAATTGGCCAAGCAGGCCGCCAAGGCGGAAGACAGCCCCAAGAGCAGCCGTATGGGCGATTTCTTTCGCGCCGACGTCCAGGAGCAGCCGAAGGAAGAAGCGGTCGCCAATGCCGGCCGCGGCTCGCTGCTGGATCGCCGCTGGGAACTGGCCAAGGACTCCAAACTGGGCACGTTTCAGCTGCGTGGCTATAAGCCGGTCTATCTGCTGCCGGCGTTCTGGACCAGCGACACCAACCGCACCCCGCAATCGCCGAATCCGGCCAACTCGGTCAGCACGCCGCAGCAGCTGGACAGCGCCGAGCTGAAGTTCCAGCTGAGCTTCAAGACCAAGGTGGTCGAAGACCTGTTCGGCGACAACGGCGACATCTGGATGGGCTACACCCAGAGTTCGCGGTGGCAGGCCTACAACTCCGATGCATCGCGCCCGTTCCGCGAGACCAATTACGAGCCGGAAGCGATGCTGGTGTTTCGCAACAACTACAGCCTGTTCGGCTGGAAGGGCCGCATGAGCGGCATCAGCCTCAACCACATGTCCAACGGCCGCGAAGATCCGCTGTCGCGTTCCTGGAACCGGGTGATCCTCAACATCGGTCTGGATCGCGAAAACTGGGCGCTGACATTACGCCCGTGGTTCCGCATCAAGGAAGACCGTGCCGACGACAATAATCCCGACATCGAGGATTACATGGGGCGCGGCGATGCCACCCTGGTCTACAACAAGGATGGGCATGAATTTGCGTTGATCGCGCGGCATTCGCTGCGTGGCGGCGACCGCTCGCATGGCTCGGTGCAGCTGGATTACGGCTTCCCCATCACCAACCTGCTGCGTGGCCATGTGCAGGTGTTCGACGGCTACGGCGAAAGCTTGATCGACTACAACCACAAGGCCACCTATATCGGCCTGGGCGTGTCGTTGCTGGAGTGGTTCTGACGCGTCGATGTCGGGCGGCACGGGTGTAGACACGCACCCGTCGCCTCCTGCGAACGTTGCCGCGCTGGTGCTGCATCGGCGCCGCGTCCACAGAAGATCGCCACAAAAAAGCCGGCATTGCTGCCGGCTTTTTTTATGGCGATGACGATGGCGGTCGGCAGGCGTGTGGAAGATCGCTACTGCCGCTTTTCATGCGCCGACTCAGACGTCGAAGAAATCCACCTTGCCGTCCTTGAGGGTGTAGTAAGCCCCCACGACGCGGCATGCGCCTGCGCTCAGCGGTTCGAGCAAGGCGGGTTCGGAAGCACCGCGCAGGCGGTCGACCGTGCGCTTGACGTTGGCCTTGACCGACGCTGCGAGCAGGTCGTCGCCGCCATTCTTCTTGGCGGTCAGCACGGCCGGGACGATCGGTTCGATCATGGCGCCGATCGCGCCGGGGAAGAACGCGCCCTGCTCCACCACCGACACCGCGGCGGCAACCGCGCCGCAGCTTTCGTGGCCCATCACCACCACCAACGGCACGCCGAGCTGGCTCACCGCATATTCGATCGAACCCAGCGCCGTGGTGTCGACGGTGTTGCCGGCGTTGCGAACGATGAACATCTCGCCCAGGCCGCGACCGAACAGCAACTCCGGCGGCACGCGCGAATCCGAGCACGACACCAGGATGACGAACGGGGTTTGGCCCAGCGCCAGTTCCAAGCGGCGCTTGCCGTCGGAGATCACCTTCTTGGGACGGTTCTGGACAAACGCAGCGTTGCCGTCACGCAGGGTCTGCAACGCCTGCTCGGCATTCAAATCGGTTTTCTTGCTGGGCGCGGCGCGCAACGAAAATGGCAACGACGCGGCGGCCGCGGCCACCGGTGCGCAACATGCGCATTGCAACAGCTTGCGACGGGATACGGACTGCAACATGGTAGAGCCCCTGTTCTCTGGTGTGTCGCGCGATCGTACACCCCAGCGGGCATAACCAAACGGACTCTAGCGGCGCTATCGACGCACCACTTCGCTTTAGCGTGCGCGCCGTGGTCAGGTCCAGTCGGTCAGGCCTTCGCGCCGGTAGGTTTCCTGGAACGCCGGCCGGGCCTTCATCCGCTGCGCATGCGCCTTCAGTGCCGGCCAGGTATCGGTCGCACGCGGCATGTTGCGCGACCAACGCATCAACATGGTCAGCATGAAATCGGCGGCCGACACCGTCTGGCCGAGCAGATAGGGCCCGTGTTCCTGCAGATGCGCATCGACCTGGGTCCAGGCCGCTTCCAGTCTGTTGCGTGCCTGGGCCTGCGCCGCATCGGCGTGCGCAGCGCCGGCCGGCTCGTGCGGGTAGAACCAGGCGCGATAGGCCGGCTGCAAGGTATTGGCGCAGAAAAACATCCACTTGTAGTACGCCGCACGCTCGGGCGTGCCGACCGGCGGCGCCAGCCCGGCCTGCGGGTAGAGATCGGCCAGGTGCATGGCGATCGCGGCCGCTTCGGTCAACACCTGACCGTCCAGCACCAGCGTCGGCACCACGCCGGCCGGGTTGAGCGCCAGATAGTCCGGCGCCTTTTGCTCGCCGCGCTCGAAATCCAGCGGATGCAGCACGTGGGCAACGTCCAGTTCGATCAGCAACCAGTGGACGACCAGGGCGGCGGTACTGGGGGTGTGATAAAGCGTAGCGGCCATGCGGGTTCTCGGGTCAGTTGGTACAGGCGCGCAGGCAGGCGAGCTTGCGCGGTTCGCAGCGATTGTCGTCGCTCTGCTGGGTGCAGTCGAAGACTTGCGCCATGCAGTTGGCCCGTTGCGCCGGATTCTGTACGTCGTCGCAGCGCTTTCCACGCGGTGCTGCCCTGCTGCTGCAACTGGACTCGCTGGGTCGGTCGGCGCGGCATTGTCGGGCGCTGCTGTTGCACTGTGCGATGCAGCGATCCGCAGCCGAGGGTCCGTTGAACCGAGTCGCGGTGTCGTTTGTCCTGAGCGACTTGCGCTCTGCGAACGGCACCGGGGCGGCAGGTGGCGGCGCGTAGTTGCGCGAGGGAAACAACACCGTGGGTGCCTTTTGCTGCTGCGCCGCCGAACTCACGCTCAGGCACAACAACAACGCGATACAGACGAGTCGGAGCATTCCTGTTCTCCTTGGGGTACCGGCCAGTGCAGCGAGCATAGCCGGTTCGCGTGGGGCAGCACCGGTCTTCCTCTGTCGAGAGGTCGCAGATGCTCCGCCTCCCGACAGCACCAGACCCTCTGCCGACAACCGCCTCCATCTGCCCGGTTATCTGCAGCAAACAGCAAGACGTGTCATCGCCTCGCCATTCCACATCAAGCCTGACGACCGCACTGGCGTGCACGGTCGTCAGCCGGATGCAGACAGTGCGGAGAAAACACACCCGCGTGTCCGCGTACGTCTTGCACCAACTGGCAGCCCGCCTTGCTGACGGGCTGCGCAGTCGGTACTAAGAGTGGCTAACAAAACGTAGCGAGCAGTCGTCAGGTGGGTGTGGACGGCGCGCTCAGAACCTGAGTGTACGAGTGGTACATGAGGATTCCGAGCACCGGCCGCGCCCGCCTGGCGGCTGCACAGTAGTTTTGTCAGCTGCTCTAATGCGGTTATTCCACCACCACCGGAATCTTGCCGATGCGCGACTGCCACAACCGCGGGCCGGTCTTGTGCACCGATTCGCCGGTGGAATCCACCGCCACGGTGACCGGCATGTCCTTGACCTCGAACTCGTAGATCGCTTCCATGCCGAGGTCTTCGAACGCCAGCACGCGCGCGGCCTTGATCGCCTTGGACACCAGATACGCCGAGCCGCCGACCGCCATCAGGTACACGGCCTTGTTGTCGCGGATCGCATCGATGGCCGCATCGCCGCGCTCGGACTTGCCGACCATGCCGAGCAGGCCGGTTTGTTCCAGCATCTGGCGAGTGAACTTGTCCATGCGGGTGGCAGTGGTCGGGCCGGCCGGACCGACCACTTCATCGCGCACCGGGTCGACCGGGCCGACGTAATAGATAAAGCGGTTGGTGAAGTCGACCGGCAGCGTTTCGCCGCGATTGAGCATGTCGATCATGCGCTTGTGCGCGGCGTCGCGGCCGGTCAGCAGCTTGCCGTTGAGCAGAACCACTTCGCCCGGCTTGAAGCTGGCGACTTCTTCGCGGGTGATGGTGTCCAGATTCACCCGGCGCGCGTTGGTCGGGTTGTAAGTGAGCTTGGGCCAGTCTTCCAGCGACGGCGGGTCCAGCATCACCGGGCCGCTGCCGTCCAGGGTGAAATGCGCGTGGCGGGTGGCGGCGCAGTTGGGAATCAACGCCACCGGCAAGTTCGCGGCGTGGGTGGGATAGTCCTTGACCTTGATGTCGAGCACCGTGGTCAGGCCGCCCAGGCCCTGCGCGCCGATTCCGAGCGCATTGACCTTTTCGTACAGCTCCAGACGCAGTTCTTCGGCACGATTGGAGGCGCCACGCGCCTGCAGGTCGACGATGTCGATCGGCTCCATCAGCGCTTCTTTCGCCAGCAGCATCGCCTTTTCGGCAGTGCCGCCGATGCCGATGCCGAGCATGCCCGGCGGGCACCAGCCGGCGCCCATGGTCGGCACGGTCTTGAGCACCCAATCGACGATGGAATCGGACGGGTTGAGCATGGCGAACTTGCTCTTGGCCTCCGAGCCGCCGCCCTTGGCCGCGACGATCACGTCCAGATGGTCGCCCGGAACGATCTTGGTGTTGACCACTGCCGGCGTATTGTCTTTGGTATTGGCGCGCTTGCCGGCCGGATCGGCCAGCACGCTGGCGCGCAACTTGTTGTCCGGATGGTTGTAGGCGCGGCGCACGCCTTCGTTGACCATGTCTTCCACGCCCATGGTCGCGTCGTCCCAACGCACGTTCATGCCGATTTCCAGGAACACGGTGACGATGCCGGTGTCCTGGCAGATCGGGCGGTGGCCCTCGGCGCACATGCGCGAGTTGATCAGGATCTGCGCGATGGCGTCCTTGGCGGCCGGCGATTCTTCGCGCTCGTAGGCGGCGGACAGGTTCTTGATGTAGTCCACCGGGTGGTAGTAGCTGATGTACTGCAGCGCATCGGCGACGGACTGGATGAGGTCTTCCTGCTTGATCGAGGTCACGGCTGGCTCTACGGCTGGCGGGGGCAATCGGCACATTTTAGAGCAAACCGCGGCCGCGGCCGGATGTGGCATCTATTGAAGCGATTGACTGGGGCCTGCGCCGCGCGCCGCCCAGGCGCGGCGGGATGAGTGCGCCACGCTCGCCGGCAACGATGGCGGCTGACGTGCGAGGGCGCAGGGAACGCTGCGACATCGCACGCATGCCGCACCCGGAACACGGGAACGTGCAGAAGACCGAATGGACCTCCAACGGCCGTGCCGCCTGGATAAGCCTCCGGTATTGCCACCAGGCTAGACGAACGCCTGCAGGCCTGTGCCGCCCAACTCGAACCGCACAGGCGGTGGTGCTGTTGTCGCGGATGGCCGAGGCATTGCGTCGAGCGGCAGGTATCCCGGGCCGCTGCGATGCGTGCACGTCCTCCCCGGCGAGCGGCCCAACACTCCGCACCGACGCCGCGCGCGGCACACTAGTGCGATGTCAGCTTCCCGTACCAGCGCCACTGCGCCTGCCGCCCCTCGTACCGGCCCTACCCTGCGCGAGCGCCTGGATGCGCTGCGTAATCTGCCCCCGTTCCTGCGCCAGATCTGGCAGACCAGCCGCTGGTTGAGCGCCAGCAGCATTGGCCTGCGTGTGCTGCGCGCGTTGATGCCGGTGGCCACGCTCTACATCGGCAAGTTGATCATCGACGAGGCGATTCACCTGGTCGGCCAGCCGCCGGCATTCGAGTCCTTTACGCAGGCGCTGAGCAGCGGGCGCTTGAACCGCTTGCTGGAATTGCTGGCGCTGGAACTGGCGCTGGCGATCGGCTCGGACCTGCTCGGGCGCATGGTCGGTTACGCCGATGCGCTGTTGTCTGAGCTGTTCAACAACGCTGCCAGCGTGCGGCTGATGGAGCATGCCGCGCAACTGGATCTGGAGGATTTCGAAGACCCCGACCGCCAGGACAAGCTGGATCGCGCGCGGCGTCAGACCATGAACCGCATGAACCTGATGAGCCAGTTGTTCGGCCAGGTGCAGGATGCGATCACCGTGATCAGCCTGGCGGTGGGCCTGGTGGTGTATGCGCCGTGGTTGATCGTGTTGCTGGCGGTGGCGCTGATCCCGGCCTTCATCGGCGAGGCGCACTTCAATGCGCTGGGCTATTCGCTCAACTTCCAGTGGACGCCGGAGCGCCGCCAGCTCGACTACCTGCGCCAGGTCGGCGCCAGCGTGGAGACTGCAAAAGAAGTCAAAATCCTCAACCTGCACCGCTTCTTGATCGCGCGTTATCGCCGCCTGGCCGACAAGTTCTTCCAGGCCAATCGCGCACTGGCGCGCAAGCGTGCGTCGTGGGGTGCGTTGCTGGCGGCGCTGGGTACGCTGGGCTACTACATGGCCTACGGCTATATCGCCTGGCGCACGGTGCGCGGTGATTTCAGCATCGGCGACCTGACCTTTCTGGCCGGCAGTTTCCTGCGTCTGCGTCAGTTGCTGGAAGGCCTGTTGATCGGGTTTTCGCAGGTTGCCGGCCAGGCCTTGTATCTGGACGATCTGTATTCGTTCTTCAACATCGTGCCGGAAATCCGCTCGCGCCCCAACGCCTTGCCGGTGCCGCGGCCGATTCGCCAGGGTTTTGTGTTCCAGGATGTGGGCTTCCGTTATCCGGACGCCGAGACGTGGACGGTGCGGCATCTGGATTTCGAACTGCGCGCCGGCGAAGTGCTGGCCCTGGTTGGCGAAAACGGCGCCGGCAAGACCACCCTGGTCAAGCTGCTGGCGCGGCTGTACGACCCCGACGAAGGCCGCATCCTGCTCGATGGGCAGGACCTGCGCGACTACGATCTGGACGATCTGCGCGCCAACTTGGGCGTGATCTTTCAGGACTTTGTGCGCTACCACCTGAGCGTGGGCGAGAACATCGGCGTGGGCCAGGTCGATGCGATGGACGATGCGCCGCGCATCCAGGCCGCTGCGCAGCGTGCAATGGCTGGCGAGCTCATCGACAACCTGCCCGATGGCTACGATCAATTGATCGGCCGCCGCTTCAAGAACAGCGTGGATCTGTCCGGCGGGCAATGGCAGAAAATCGCCATCGCACGCGCCTACATGCGCGATGCGCAGCTGATGATCCTGGACGAACCCACCGCCGCGCTGGATGCGCGCAGCGAGTTCGAGGTGTTCCAGCGCTTCAAGGAGCTCTCCGACAACCGCACCGCGGTGCTGATCTCGCACCGCTTCTCCAGCGTGCGCATGGCCGACCGCATTCTGGTGCTGGCCGACGGGCGCATCGAAGCCAACGGCACCCATGCGGAACTGATGGCGCAGGGCGGGCGCTATGCGGAGCTGTTCGAGCTGCAGGCGGCGGGGTATCGGTGAGGCCGGGAATGGGGAATCGGGAATGGGGAATCGTTAGAAGCGGCGTCGCGGCGGCTGACAGGTACTGAGCCTCCCGATCCTGCAGAGGCCCCAGATCTCGCGGCCCTGCATCCCATTCCCGATTCCCGATTCTCCATTCCCGCCAAATGAGAGTTCATCTCATTTGGCCAGCTTGAGGTAGAATTGCCGGGTATTCCTCCCACGACACTAAACCGGTATGTCTTCCGCTTTCGGCGCCGAAACGGTGCTTGAGGTCCGTCATTGGACCGATGCCTACTTCAGCTTCACCACGACCCGCGATGCTGGTTTCCGCTTCGAAAACG
The DNA here is from genome assembly GCF_979258225.1 of Xanthomonas sp. AC360. Lineage (NCBI taxonomy): Bacteria > Pseudomonadati > Pseudomonadota > Gammaproteobacteria > Lysobacterales > Lysobacteraceae > Xanthomonas > Xanthomonas sp. AC360. Next base: position 3,174,835 of record NZ_OZ409846.1, on the reverse strand, counting down.
GCCAGTTCGTGATGATCGGGCTGGAAACCGAAACCCGGCCGTTGCTGCGCGCGTATTCGATCGCCAGCGCCAACTGGGAAGAGCATCTGGAGTTCTTCAGCATCAAGGTGCCGGATGGCCCGCTGACCTCGCGGCTGCAGCACATCCAACCGGGCGACAAGGTGCTGGTCGGCAAGAAACCCACCGGCACGCTGCTGATCAGCGACCTGCATCCGGGTCGCAATCTGTATTTGCTGGGCACCGGCACCGGCCTGGCGCCGTGGCTGTCGATCATCAAGGACCCGGAAACCTACGAGCGCTTCGACAAGGTGATCCTCACCCAGGGCGTGCGCTTCGTGCAGGATCTGGCCTATCGCGACTACTTCGAGCGCGAGCTGCCGCAGCACGAATTCCTCGGCGATCTGCTGCGCGAAAAACTGCTGTATTACCCGGCAGTCACCCGTGAAGCGTTTGCCAATCAGGGCCGCCTGACCGAGCTGATGGCCGATGGCCGCATGCAGCAGACGCTGGGCCTGCCGACCCTGGACCCGGCCAACGACCGCTTCATGATCTGCGGCAGCCCGCAGATGCTGGCCGACCTGCGCACGTTGCTGGACGCACGCGGTTTCCAGACCTCGCCACGCATCGGCACCCCGGGGCATTACGTGTTCGAGCGCGCCTTCGTCGAGAAGTGAGGCAACGCGCGGGCATATCGCTACTGCACCGTCGTAGGAGCGCACCTGGGCGCGACGAAGCGTTCCCGGTACAGCCTCATCCCCGGTAACGCCTTGCATTTTCGGTAACGCCTCGTCGCGCCCGGGTGCGCTCCTACGATCCAGCCGCATCTAAGATTGGGCGGGCGACTGCGATGTCACGCGCCCAGCGCACGCTCGATGTGGGCGGCCAGAGCCTCCGGCTTGGTGGTGGTGCGTAAGGTGTTCGAGCACGCCTTCGTCGAGAAGTGAAGCAACGCGCGGGCATATCGCTACTGCACCGTCGTAGGAGCGCACCTGTGCGCGACGAAGCGTTCCCGGTACGGCCTCGTCCTCGGTAACGCCTCGCATTTTCGGTAACGCCTCGTCGCGCCAGGGTGCGCTCCTACGAGCCCGCGGTGTTTAAAAGGTTGGAGTGCGCCTGCGATGTCACGCGCCCAGCGCACGCTCGATATCGGCCGCCAGGGCCTCCGGCTTGGTGGTGGTGCGTAATGTGTTCGAGCGCGCCTTCGTCGAGAAGTGAAGCAACGCGCGGGCATGCCGCTACTGCACTGTCGTAGGAGCGCACCTGGGCGCGATGAAGCGTTCCCGGCACAGCCTCATCCCGGGTAACGCCTCGCATTTTCGGTAACGCCTCGTCGCGCCCGGGTGCGCTCCTACGATCCAGGCGCATCTAAGATCGGGCGTGCGCCTGCGATGTCACGCGCCCAGCGCACGCTCGATATCGGCCGCCAGGGCCTCCGGCTTGGTGGTCGGTGCGTAGCGCTCCAACACGGTGCCATCGCGGCCGATCAGGAACTTGGTGAAGTTCCATTTGATCGCCTCCGATCCAAGCACGCCACGCTGTTCGTGCTTGAGCCATTGCCACAGCGGATGCGCGCTGCTGCCGTTGACCTCGACTTTGGACGCCAGCGGAAAATCCACCGCATAGTCGAGCGAGCAGAACTGCCGGATCTGTGCAGCATCGCCGGGCTCCTGGTGACCGAACTGATCGCACGGGAAACCGATCACTACCAGGCCACGCTCACGGTAGCGCTGCCATAAGGCCTGCAACCCTGCGTACTGCGGGGTAAAGCCGCATTTCGAAGCCACATTCACCACCAGCACCACACTGCCGGCGTAGTCGCGCATCGATTGCGTGCGACCGTCCAGGTCGGTGAACTCAAAGGTGGATAGCGCGGTCATCGACAACTCTCTATAGGGAAAGCGCTAGCCTAACCCAGACCTCTCGGCCCGCCACACCCTCTCCGCACATCGCTACCTCTCGCCCATGTGACATCCGCGCACCACGATCCAGCCGCGTATCGTTGGCTGTTCGCAGGTCTGTATGCAGGACCTCCGGCAGCGCATTCGCTGGAGCAGGCCTTGCAGCATGTCCCGATGTGTCGCCGAGCCGCTGGCGGCTGTCCTGGCCAAGTCCCGGCGTCTTGGCGGCCTTGGGTCCTGGCGTGACCCGGCGCATGGTCGCGTTCGCCAGCCAGCCATGCCTTTTGTCACACGCCTGTCCCGGCGGGCTGGGTTAGCCTCGGCGGCTCGCACTTTGGAGCCACCCTCTTGACCACCCGTCTCGCTTTTGCCCTGGCCGCTTCCCTGGGACTTGCCATGCCGTCCTACAGCATCGCCGCACCCGCCACCACGCAGGCTGCCACCCAAGCCAACCCCTTCTTTGCCGATAGCACGCTGCCACTGCATTACCCGCAGTTCGACAAGATCAAAGACAGCGACTTCGCACCCGCCTTCGACGCCGGCATGGCCGAGCAGTTGAAGGAAGTGGACAAGATCGCCACCCAGAAAGCCAAACCAAGCTTCGACAACACCATCGTCGCACTCGAAAAGAGCGGCGCCACGCTCGATCGTGCCACCACGGTGTTCTTCAATCTGGTGGGTGCCGACACCAACGATGCACGCAAGAAACTGCAGGCCGACTACTCGGCCAAGTTCGCTGCGCATCGCGATGCGATTTCGCTCAACGGCAAGCTGTTCGCGCGCATCCAGAGCTTGTACGACCAACGCGCCAAGCTGGGCCTGGATGCACAAGGCCTGCGTCTGGTCGAGAAGTACTACAGCGACTTCGTCCGCGATGGCGCCAAGCTTTCCGATGCCGACAAGACCACGCTCAAGGCGATGAATGCCGAACTGGCCAACCTGGGCACCACCTTCAGCCAGAACGTGCTGGCCGAGGTCAATGCGGCGGCAGTCGTGGTCGATGACGTCAAGCAGCTCGATGGTCTGTCCGAGGAGCAGATCGCGTCTGCTGCCGAAGCGGCCAAGGCACGCAAGCTCGATGGCAAGTACGTGATTGCGCTGCTCAACACCACCGGCCAGCCGCCGCTGACCCAGCTGAAGAATCGCGACCTGCGCAAGAAAATCTATGACGCGTCGGTCTCGCGCGGCAGCCATGGTGGTCAGTACGACAACACCGCGTTGGTGTCGCGCATCATGAAGCTGCGCGCCGACAAGGCCAAGCTGCTCGGCTTCCCGACCTACGCCGCGTACTCGCTGGAAAACCAGACCGCCAAGACCCCGGAAGCGGTCAACGCCATGCTGGGCAAGCTGGCACCGGCCGCGGTGGCCAACGCCAAGCGCGAGGCTGCCGATCTGCAGGCGATGATCGACAAGGAACAAAAAGCCGCACGCAAACCGACCTTCAAACTCGAAGCCTGGGATTGGGCCTACTACAGCGAGAAGGTGCGCCAGGCCAAGTACAACTTCGACGAGTCGCAGCTCAAGCCGTACTTCGAGCTCAAGAACGTGCTGGAAAACGGCGTGTTTTATGCAGCCAACCAAGAATACGGCCTGACCTTCAAGCAGCGCACCGACCTGCCGACCTACCGCGACGACATCACCGTCTATGACGTATTCGATGCCGACGGCAAGCAGCTGGCGATCTTCATCGCCGACATGTATGCACGCGAATCCAAGCGCGGTGGCGCATGGATGAACTCGTACGTGTCGCAGTCGGACCTGACCGGTTTCAAGCCGGTGGTGGCCAATCACCTCAACATTCCCAAGCCGCCTGCCGGCCAGCCCACGCTGCTGACCTGGGACGAAGTGACCACCATGTTCCATGAGTTCGGGCATGCGCTGCACGGCATGTTCTCCGACGTCAAATACCCGTATTTCTCCGGCACCAGCGTGCCGCGCGACTTTGTGGAGTTCCCCTCGCAGGTCAACGAGATGTGGGCCGACGAGCCGTCCATCCTGAAGAACTACGCCAAGCATTATCAAAACGGCACCCCGATGCCGCAGGCCTTGCTGGACAAGGTGATTGCCGCGTCCAAGTTCAACCAGGGCTTTGCCACCACCGAATATCTGGGTGCGGCGATGCTGGATCAGAACTGGCATCAGATCAGCGCCAACCAGGTGCCCGATGCGGCCGGCGTCATGGCCTTCGAAGCCAAGGCCTTGCAGCAGGACGGCATTGCCTACGCACCGGTACCGCCGCGCTACAAGACCCCATATTTCAGCCACATCATGGGCGGCTATGCGGCGGGCTATTACGCCTACATCTGGTCCGAAGTGCTGGATGCCAACACCCAGCAATGGTTCAAGCAGAATGGTGGATTGAGCCGCGCCAATGGCGATCGGTTCCGCGAGACGCTGCTGTCGCGCGGTGGCAGCGTGGATGCGATGGAGCTGTTCCAGAACTTTGCCGGGCATGCGCCGCAGATCGAGCCCTTGCTTGAAAAGCGCGGTCTGAGCGCGCAGGGCGGCGATGGCGCCACCCCGGAAGCGCCGCAGTCCAAGCCGTGATCGGAGCTGCGTAACGACAACGCCGCCCGGAGAGATCCGGGCGGCGTTGTCGTTTTTGCGGTGGCGTGCGTGGCAGCCATCGCGTATCGCTCAGGACTCTACGGCGTCCACGCCATTGAGTAATTTCTTGAGCAGTTTTTCCAGACGCGCCTGTTCGGCCTCGCTGATGTCGCCCGCCTGCTCGTGCAACAGCGTGCATGCTTCCGGCAACAGGCTTTCGATCAACGCCAGCCCGGCCGGTTGCAGGGACAGCACGATCTTGCGCCGGTCGTCGGGACTGCTGCCCCGTGCGATCAAGCCCTTTTCGCACAACTGATCGGTGAGCCGGGTGATGTTGGCCGGCTTCTCGCTGGCCGCCTCTGCCGCCTCGGTCGGCGTAATGGCCTGCTCGGGCGTGCCGTACAACATCATCAGGATCTCGTATTCCGGCGGACTGATCCCGTACGGCCTGAGTCGCACACAACTGATGGTGTGCAGCCGCTTGTAGAGATGCTTGATCAACCTCACCAGGACAGCCGGCTCCCGCGGAAAGGCTGGATAGCGCGCGCAGGTATGGTCTACGCGATTTGCGGTTGGATCGAAACTGCTCATATCACCCGTTTGGTTACATTACTGAATGGCCTGAGCATTCAATCACATCACTTGGGGGGCGACATCTCAGCGAGCGAAAAGATGTACATATTCCGGCGCGACCCACGGCATCAACGTGGATGCAGCGACCTCGGCCGTTTGCGTGCCATCCGAATACGGCCCGACCTGATAAGGCGGAAACACGAAGCGCACTGCGGTGATCTGTCCGGCCGCATTCAACACCGGTACGAACTGCGCGAAGTTGTCCACCTGCGCTGCGGTTCCTTCGGCAATCATGCGGTCGGCCGATGCGACCTGTTCGGCCTGTTCTTCGACCGGCACACGATCGGCTTCCACGCGCTGGGTGGCAGCGGCATGCAATTGCGCCGCGACATCGCGACCGATCTTTTCCCAGCCGGCCGGATCGGGAATCATCGCTTGCGCGGTCAGTTGCTTGCGCTCCTTGATCAGCCAGACGAAGCGCGCCACCAGCGGATCGCCATGCGCCCCACCGGTATAGCGGCTGCCATCGGCGGAGACGACGATCAGGTCGGCGGTCTGCAATAGTTTTTCGAATGCCAACGACAACTCGTAAGGCGCTGCCGGCTTGTCGTTGCCCAGACCGGTTACCGCTTCCATCAGTTCGCTGCGGGCATCCTGCGCATAGGTACGAATCAACGCGGCCAGTTCCGGATACGCATCCAGCCCAGGCGGATAGCTGATCCCGACCATATAAGCCGGCGCGTGTTCGATCACATCTTCCAGCGGGCCACTCTGCACCATCAGCGGTTCCGGAGGCGGCGTTGTCGCTGCGGCCGCATCGGCTGCCGGCTCGGTCGGCTCGACTACTGCCGGTTCGCGCTGCGTACAGCCCGCCAACAGGGCCAGCATCAGCAGACCCCGCACACTTTTGAATCCAAGCAACCGCACCATTCCCACCTGCTCCCCTGATCAAACCACCCACTGCTGTCCGTCAGGCCAGCAGATCCTGAAACTGTTGATGCCGGCGCACGTAGGCGGCGGCGTAGCTGCACGCTGGCACGACCTTCAGGCCGGCCTCGCGCGCATGCTGCAAAGCAGACTCGACCAACACGGCGGCAATACCGCGCCCTGCAATCGCATCCGGCACCAGCGTGTGCGTGATGGTCATGCGCGCACCCTCGAGCTGATACACCAGCTCGGCGCGATGTCCCTCGGTGTCAATAACGAAGCGCTGCTGTGTCGGGTCGTGTTCGGCGCGCACTGTCGCTGCCTCCATCGTGGTATGCGCCCGGCAGTGAATGTGCGGCAAGTGTGACCAGCGCGACGCCGCGCCTGCGTGAAAATGAATCCAAGCTGTGACCGTTAGCCCGGCTCGGCAACGACATCCTTAAGTTCGCGCAGGCAGCGCCGATAGCTGACTCGAAGGCGCTGCCTGCAACCGGTCTCCGGCCTGGCCAGCGCCCTCGCCTTACCAACGAGGAGTCACGCATGCAAAACGATTCGGTAGGAAACGGCACAGACAGCGACAGCTCGCTGCTGGAAGGCTTGTTCCAGTTCGCCATCAACGGCGACACCCACAATCCCGACTTCGCGCAACTCAACGATACCGTCTACGAGCGTCTGCAGCAGGCCTACGGCGCGGTGTCGGGCTCGGCGCTCAGTACTGACCGGGAACGCAGCGCAGCCTGATGCCTGCGTCGCTCCACCTGCCAGGACCTGTGACGCCATGGCGTCGGTCCTGGCCCGGTTGCCGCACGCAACCGCTGCACTGACGCATTACCGCAACGCCGGCCAGCCCGGTACCCGAGCAGCCGGACCCGCCAGCGCCCTCAGCCGAAGCGCGGATTGGACAGCTGCTCCAGAAAGATCTGCCACACCCGCGGCTCCATGATCAGCATGAACATCACCCCGAATGCCGCGCCGGCCAGATGCGCGCTGTGGTTGATGCGATCGCCGCCGCGGCGGTCCATCCATAGGCTGTAGCCGACGTAGAACACCGCATAGATGATCGCCGGTGCCGGAATGAACAGCACCAGGATGATGGTCAACGGCTGCAGCAGGATGAAGGCGAACAGCACCGCCGACACCGCACCGGAGGCACCCAGGCTCAGATAATTGGGGTTCTTCTGGTTCTTCAGATAGCTGGGCAGGATCGACACCACCAGCGCGGCCAGATAGAACAACGGATAGGTCAGCACGCTGCCGGTCAGCTGCGTCATCACCTTTTCGATCACCCGTCCGAAAAAGAACAGCGTGATCATGTTGAAGACCAGATGCCCCAGGTCGGCGTGGATGAAGCCGTAGGTCACCAGGCGGTCGTACTGCCGGTTCTTGTCCAGCGCCGGCGGCCACAGGATGAGCCGGTCGGCCAGCTTGCGGTTGTTGAACGCCAGCCACGAGACGATGCCGGTAATGGCGATCAGGATCAGGGTAATCATGGGGACCTCAGGCAGAACGGTAATTGTCGACCATGCGATAACGGCGCGCGTACAAGCCAAAGGCCAGTGCTGCCAGGAATGCGAAGGCCGCGAAGAAGAACATCAAAAATGCCGCTTCGCTGAGCCCAGTATCGGCGATATGCGAGGTCACCGTCGCATTGCGCACCGCCACGTTCGATAGCAGCACCCACAGATTGCCGACCGTGGTGGTCAGATACCAGAAGCTCATCACCACGCCCTTCATCGACGGCGGCGCCTGGCTATAAGCGAACTCGATGCCAGTGGCCGACACCAGCACCTCGCCGAAGGTAAGCAAGGCATAGGGCAGCATCTGCCAGGCGATGTGCATCGGCTCGCCGCCGTCCATGACGACCTGGATCGCGCCGACCGCAATCCACGCCACGCCACTGAAGGCGATACCGCTGGTCATGCGACGCAACGGCGTCGGCTCCCAGCCACCACGGCGCAACAGTGGATACAGCACCAGATTGTTGAAGGGGATCAGCAACATCACCAGCAGCGGATTGAGCGCCTGCATCTGCGAGGCGGTGAACCACGCCGGCATGGTCATCTCGCGTCCCTGCAACACCCAGGTCGAGGCCTTCTGATCGAACAACGAAAAGAACGGCGTCACCAGCGCGAAGATCACCAGCACCCGCAGCAAGGCGCGCACGCCTTCGACCGCGGCATCCGGATGCGTACCGCGCGCGCGCTCCAGCTGCCACCAGGTACCGCCGCCAATCCCGGCCAGCAGCAGCACCAGCGCCATGCACAGGCAGATGACGATGCCCAGCGGCTCGATCAGCGTCATGCAGGCCAGTGCAGCGACCACGGCGATGACTGCCAGCGCCAGACCAGGCCGCCCTTGCCCTGGCGCGCGTGCCAGCAATGCCGTGCGCAGCACCGCGCCGAACCCGTGCGGGTCTTTCGGCGGCAACGGCACCAGCACATAGCGCTTGCGGCCCAGCCAGAACACCAGCGTGGCCACGAACATCAAGATGCCGGGAATGCCGAACGCCCACGACGGGCCCAGATTCTTCAGTGCGAGCGGGATCAGCAACGAGGCGAACAACGAGCCGAAGTTGATGATCCAGTAAAAGGCATCGAACACCACCTTGGCCATGTGCTTGTTGGACTGGTCGAACTGGTCGCCCATGAACGAGGCCACCAGTGGCTTGATGCCGCCCGCGCCCAGCGCGATCAGGCTCAACCCCACGAAGAAGCCTTGACGGCTGCCCTCGAACATCGCCAGACACGCGTGGCCCGCGCAATAGATCAGGCTGAACCACAGAATCGTGTTGTATTTGCCGAACAGCCGATCTGCCAACCAGCCGCCCAGCAGCGGAAAGAAATACACCCCGATCATGAAGCTGTGCAGGATGTGCTTGGCTTCGGTCTCGCGGCCTGGCCCGGCAACCTCCTGCAGCAGCAGCGAGGTGATCAGAAACTGCACCAGGATGTTGCGCATCCCGTAGAAGCTGAAACGCTCGCAGGCTTCGTTGCCAATGATGAAAGGAATCTGGCGCGGCAGGCGCGCGCCGGCCATGGGGCCCGGCAAGGTCGAGGTGGTCAAAGGCGGTCCGACGAGCTGAAAACAGGCCCTATCGTACCGGCGCCGAGCTGCCGGCCGCCATGCGCGCGCAGGTCTGCTGCTGGCGCTGCGCGCTAAGGACATCGCACCGCGCGCAGTCGACGCCGAGTGCATGCGTGCGCAGACCGCGTCGATAACCCGCAAAAACCGGCGTTTTCGATTCGCTCGCGCCCGCTTGAAGCCGGCGGCCATGCCGCAGTGCAGATTGGCCTGCCAGCTCGGCTCGGCTACATTGCAAACGTTTTCCTGGAACACTGGACCGCTGGATGCCCCGCTTCACCCGCCTGGCCCTGAGCCTGTTGTTGTTGACCTGTGCCCCTGCCGCGCTGGCCGCCGAACCGTTGACCACCCAGGCCGAGCGCAGCGGCTTTGTGCAGACCGGCCGCTATGACGAAGTCATCGCGCTGTGCGATGCGTTTGCGCAGCGTTACCCGCAGGCGGTGCGCTGCGTCGAGTTCGGAACCACGCCGGAAGGTCGGCCAATGAAGGCCTTGATCGCCTCCACCAGCGGCGCACTGGATGCGGCCAGCGCTGCGCAGCGCAAGCTGCCGGTGGTATTGATCCAGGGCGGTATCCACGCTGGCGAAATCGATGGCAAGGACGCGGGCTTTCTGGCCTTGCGCCAGCTGCTCGATGGCAAGGCTGGCAAGGGCGTGCTCGACACGTTGGTGTGGGTATTCGTGCCGGTGTTCAACGTGGATGGCCATGAGCGCTTCGGCGCCTGGAACCGCCCCAACCAGCGCGGCCCCGAGCAGATGGGCTGGCGCACCACCGCGCAGAACCTCAATCTCAACCGCGACTACGTCAAGGCCGACGCGCCGGAGATGCAGGCCATGCTGCGGCTGGTGCAGCAGTGGGACCCGCTGATGTACGTGGACCTGCATGTCACCGACGGCGCCAAGTTCGAGCACGACGTCTCGGTGCAGGTGGAGCCGGTGCATGCCGGCGACACCACGCTGCAGCGCGACGGCACGCGTTGGCGCGATGCGGTGCTGGGCGATCTGGCCAAGCAGGGTTCGCTGCCGCTGCCGTATTACCCCTCTTTCGTGCACGAAGACGACCCCAGCTCCGGCTTCGCCGACGACGTGTCGCCGCCGCGGTTTTCGCATGGCTATTTCCTGCTGCGCAACCGCTTCGGCATGTTGGTGGAAACCCATTCGTGGAAGGACTACCCGACGCGCGTGCGGGTCACCCGCAATGCCATCGTGTCGGTGCTGCAGCAGGCCGCAAAACATGGCAACGCCTGGCGCGCCGATGCGCTGGCGGCCGATCAGCGCGCCAGCCAGCTGGCCGGCATGCCCGAGCCGCTGCGCTTTGCCGCCGGCCCGGCCGCGCGCACCGTGGCGTTTCGCGGCTATGCGTATACGCGCACGCCGTCGCCGATTTCCGGCGCGTTGATGACGCGTTACGACGAGAGCAAACCGCAGATCTGGAAGGTACCGCTGCGCGATCAGATCAAACCCGACCTGGTGGTCGACGCACCGCGTGGCGGCTATCTGGTGCCGGCAGCGCAAGCGGCCTTTGTCGCTGAAAAATTACGCCTGCATGGCATCGATTTCCGCATCGTCGCCAGTGCGGCAGAACATCCGGTGCAAACCTTTCGTGCCGACACCGCCAACTTTGCTGCGCGCTCGAACGAAGGTCACCAGACCTTGGAGGTCGGTGGGCAATGGCGCGATGAAACCCGCAACGTGCCGGCCGGTGCGTTGTTCGTGCCGATTGCGCAACCCAAGGCACGCCTGTTGATGGCGATGCTGGAGCCGCAGGCACCGGACTCGTTGCTGCAGTGGGGCTTTTTCAACACGGCCTTCGAGCGCAAGGAATACATGGAGGCCTACGTGGCCGAAGACGTGGCGCGGGACATGCTGGCCAACGACGCCGCGTTGAAGGCCCAGTTCGACCAGCGCATCGCCAGCGATCCGGAGTTTGCCAACAGCCCGCAAGCGCGTCTGGAGTTCTTCGCCAAGCGTCACTCTTCCTGGGACGAGCGCTACCAGCTCTATCCGGTGCTGCGTACCGCGCAGACCGACTTCTAACCGCGCCGCCTCTCCAGGCGAGCGACCGAACCGCGCCTGTGCGCGGCTCCCATCCGGGCATCTCGCTGCCCCCAATTTCGTAATGACCCAGTACGACAAGGACACCCCGTGCCACATCCCGCTATGAAACCGTTTACAACGACCACTCTCCGCCCTCGCCCGCTCGTCTTGGCGGTGATCATGGGCCTGGGCATCGCGCTGTCTTCGCCGTTGGCACTCGCACAATCCGCAGCGGCAGCGCAGCCATGGATGGACACCGCGTTGACCGCCGACCAACGTGCGGACCGGCTGCTGGCGCAGATGACCGAAGACGAAAAATTCCAGATGCTGCGCAGCTATTTCGGCCTGGGCACCGACAAGATTCCCAAGCCGGAAGGCGCGCTGGGGTCGGCAGGCTATGTGCCCGGCATTCAACGCTTGGGTATCCCCGCGCAGCAGCTGGCCGATGCCGGCGTGGGCGTGACCAATCCAGGCGGCATCCGCAAGGGCGACTTCGCCACCGCGATGCCGTCCGGCCCGTCCACGGCATCCAGCTGGAACCCGCAGCTGGCTTTTGCCGGCGGCAAGACCATGGGCCGCGAATCCTGGCAGCAGGGCTTCAACGTGCTGCTGGCCGGCAGCGTCAACCTGCAGCGCGATCCGCGCAACGGGCGCAACTTCGAATACGCCGGCGAAGACCCGCTGCTGGCCGGCACCATGGTCGGCGAATCGATCCGCGGCGTGCAGAGCGAACACGTGCTGTCGACGATGAAGCACTTCGCGCTCAACGACATGGAAACCCGGCGCAACTTCCATAGCGCCGAGATTGGCGAGCAAGCGATGCACGAGTCGGACCTGCTGGCCTTCGAGATTGCGTTGAAGATCGGCGACCCGGCGTCGGTGATGTGTTCGTACAACAAGATCAACGGCATTTACGGCTGCGAGCACGATTACCTGCTCAACCAAGTGCTCAAACAGGAATGGAAATACCCCGGCTATGTGATGTCCGATTGGGGCGGCGTGCACAGCGGCTCCAAGGCCGCGCTGGCTGGACTGGATCAGCAATCGGCCGGCGAAGTGTTCGATGCGGCGGTGTTCTTCGATGCACCGTTGCGCATGGCGGTGGGCGCCGGCGTGGTGCCCCGCGCGCGCTTCGACGACATGGTCAAGCGCGTATTGCGCAGCCTGTTTGCGCATGGCGCGTTCGATCACCCGACCCAGCGCCAACCCATCGATGGCAAGGCCGGGCAACTGGCCGCGCAGCATGTGGCCGAAGAAGGCAGCGTGTTGCTGCGTAATGAGCAGGCCCTGTTGCCGCTCTCCAGGGACGTGCGCCGCATCGCGGTGATTGGCGGCTACGCCGACAAGGGCGTGATGTCCGGCGGCGGCTCCTCGCGCGTGGACTACACCATCAATGGCGGCAACGCGGTGCCCGGGCTCACCCCGACCACCTGGCCGGGCCCGGTGATCATCCATCCGTCCTCGCCGTTGCAGGCACTGCGCGCGGCATTGCCGAACGTGCAGATCGATTACGTCGACGGCAATGACCGCAATGCGGCCGCACGTGCGGCAAAAGCGGCCGATGTCGCCATCGTGTTCGCCACCCAATGGGCGGCCGAATCGGTGGACCTGCCGGACATGCAGTTGCCCGACAACCAGGATGCGTTGATCGACGCAGTGGCCAAGGCCAACCCCAAGACCACCGTGGTGCTGGAAACCAACGGCCCCGTGCGCATGCCCTGGGCAGAGCGCGTACCGGCGGTGCTGCAGGCGTGGTATCCGGGTATCGGCGGTGGTGAGGCGATCGCCAACCTGCTCACCGGCGCGGTGAATCCGTCCGGCCATTTGCCGGTGACCTGGCCGGTGGACGAATCGCAGCTGCCGCGCCCGTCGATTCCGGGTCTGGGCTTCAAGCCGGCCAAGCCGGGCGAAGACAGCATCGATTACGCCATCGAAGGCGCCAACGTCGGCTACAAATGGTTTGCCGCGCGCAAGCTCACCCCGCGTTATCCGTTCGGGCACGGTCTGTCGTACACGCAATTCCGCATGGGCGGCCTGCAGGTGGACGCGCAAGGCAGCACCCTCACCGCACGCTTCGAGGTGGAGAACACCGGCCAGCACGAAGGCGCCGCAGTGCCGCAGCTCTACGTCACCTTGCCCGACGGCCATGCCACACCGCTGCGCCTGATCGGCTGGCAGAAGCTCACCCTCAAGCCCGGCGAAAAGCGCAGCGTGCAGGTGATTGCAGAACCGAAGACGCTGGCCGATTTCGATGCCAAGGCACGTCATTGGAAGATCGCTGCCGGCACCTACCGCGTGCAACTGGCGCGCTCGGCGAATGAGCCGGTGCAGAGTGCGGAGGTCCGCTTGCAGGCGACGCAACTGCCTTAAACAGCGGCGCGGCGCGCGCGATCCATGCGCACGCCGCGTCCGGCTGCCGAGCGCTGCATGCCGCACACAAAAAATGTAGGAAAGTGCGTTGACAGCCGCCCGCGCAGCTTGCACAATTCGCCCCCTGAGTCGCCCAGGTGGCGGAATTGGTAGACGCACTAGCTTCAGGTGCTAGCGGGGGCAACTTCGTGGAGGTTCGAGTCCTCTCCTGGGCACCACGACTCACGGTAGATCGTAAAAAACCTCGCTTCGGCGGGGTTTTTTGCGTTTGGGCGTTTGCTTTAGCGCACTACTGGCCGCTGAGCCGTGGCTGTAGCAGGCAGTCTCCGGCGGCAGGTCCGGCGAACGATTCCGCCATCGCGCGGCCAAGGCACCGGCCAAGCTCACGCCGGGCAGCAAGCGCATGCGTGGTGGACCCCTGTGATGTGTTGCCAGCAACACATCACAGCGCGCCGCCGCGTCCAACAAACACCCAAGCGCCATAGCAATGACTTTCGACACGCGCCGCACGCGATCCAAACGCATGAGGATGCCTCGTCACCATCATGGCAATCCCCGATGCGCCGCTCGCTGCCACTTGCCTTGCTGCTGATTGCCACGTTCAGCACGCCCGCGTGGCCACAGCAGGCCCATACCGGCGCGTCGCAGACGCATCGAGCCCAGGTGTCATCGCACCAATGCGGCATCGGCACGGCGTTCAATGTGCTCGCCGACAGCGGCGGCATCTGGCTTTACCGCGACACTGGCGTGCGGCGCGAGGTGTTCTTCCACGCTGGCGAGCTGAGCATCGATCACCAGGTGCAACAGATCAGCGCTGCCGACAGCGAGCGATTGCGCGAGATGGAACAACATACCCGCGCGCTGATGCCGCAGGTCGCCGAGCTGGCACACGCGGCGGTCGACCTGAGCTACGACGCGCTGGGCGGCGTGATCGAGGTGCTGACCGGCAGTTCGCTCAACGCCCGCAAGATCACGCGCCTGCGCAAGCGTGCCAACGACTATGTCGATGGCACGCTTGGCAAGGGACGCTGGGACCAACAGGCCTTTGATGGGAACTTCGAGCGCTATGTCGAACACGAAGCCGAAGCCTTCAAAGGCAGCATCGCGCGTCACATGCTGTGGCAGATCATGACCGGCCGCTCGGATGCGATCGATGCACGCGCTAAGGCGATGGATGGCCAACTCGACGCCAGACTGGATGCGCGGGCACGCTCAATCGAAGCGAGGACAGCCGCGTCATGCAGCGAGGTGCGCACGCTAAGCGCCGTGCAGGATGCACTGGAGCTGCGCCCAGCGCCACGCATTGCAGCTGCTCGATGCAGTGCCGGAGAGCGATCGCAACACTATCACCGCAGCGGCGCGCACACGCACTGTGGTTGAAAAAGACATCGCCAGCGATGGAGCGCTTGCGTCGCCGCAACCCGTGAAAATTAAAGTAGACATCGATGACACGCCGGGATCTTCGGTGACGCATCACTAGCGTATCGGAGCTGCCGACAAATGCAGCAAATGGCTGACGGCCACGCGGAGCAGAGAGCCGGGTTGTTCAAGAAATCGTCAGCCTCCTGTAAAATTGATCCGCCCATAGCTAAAGGTCTCCGGGCAAACTAGCCCTCTAGGAGACCAACGATGCGCAAAAGCAAGTTCACCGAAAGCCAGATCGTCGCCATACTGAGGTAGGTCGAGGGCGGCCGCCAGGTCAAGGATGTGTGCCGTGAGCTGGGCATTTCCGATGCGACGTACTACGTCTGGAAGTCCAAGTACGGCGGCATGGAAGCTTCCGACGTGCAGCGGCTGCGTGATGTTGAAGCTTAGCATGTCAAGCTCAAGCGGATGTATGCCGAGTTGGCGATGGAGAACCATGCGTTGAAAGATCTGATCGCAAAAAAGCTGTAGACCCGGCGCACAAGCGCCCGCTTCTTGCCTGGCTCCTCGACCAGCATGGCTGGACCGAGCGGCGGGCCTGTTCAGTCGTTGGCGTGGCTCGCTCGACAACGCGTTATCGGTGTCGCCCCGATCGCGACGAGGAAGTCATTGCGCTGTTGTCCGAATTGGCCGAGCGCTTTCCCGAGCGTGGATTCGGAAAGCTCTTTCAGATTGAAGCGTCCTCGTTAACTCGATCCACTTGGAAGTAGAGTTCCATCCCAAGGAGCTCTGTATGAAGAAGTCGAAGTTCACCGAAGAACAGATGGTTCGGATCCTCAAAGAAGTCGAGGCCGGTGCAAGGGTTGGCGAGACTTGCCGCAAGCACGGGATCAGCGAGCCGACCTATTACGTCTGGAAGTCCAAGTACGCCGGCATGGAGGTGTCGCAGTTGCGGCATCTAAAGGATGTGGAAGCCGAGTTGGCCCGGATGAAGCGCATGTATGCCGAGTTGGCATTGGATCACCACGCGCTCAAGGACGTGCTGTCGCGAAAAGGTTGAGCCAGGCTCGTCGACTTGAATTGAGTCTGGCCATGCAAACTACTCACGGCCTCAGTGCCCGTCGAGCTGATCGGGTGCTGCAGCTGTCCCGATCTGCACGGCATTACCGTCCGCGCCAGCGCGACGATGGCCCGCTCATTGCCGCAATCGAGGCACACTTGAAGGACAACCCCGGCCACGGTTTTGGCCTGCTGATGGATTGGGCATTGCGACCGCAGGGCTGGGGCAAGACCCGCGCCTGGCGGGTCTACACCGCGCTGAAGCTCAACCTTCCACGTCGCGGCAAGCGCCGATTACCTGACCGCATCCGCGCGCCGCTGGAGATCCCGCAAGCGGCAAACCACACTTGGTCGGCGGACTTCATGTCCGATGCCTTGTGGTCTGGACGCCGCTTCCGCACCTTCAACATCAACGATGACTTCAATCGCGAATCGATGAAGATCGAAATCGACACCAGCCTGCCCTCGGCACGGGTCATCCGCGCACTGGACGAATTGGTCGAGCTGCGTGGTGCTCCAAGGCGACTGCGCCTGGACAACGGCCCCGAGTTCATCAGCGCTGCGCTCAGGCAGTGGGCACAGCAGCACGGCGTCACCCTGATCCACATCCAGCCCGGCAAACCTACCCAGAACGCCCACATCGAACACTTCAACCGCACCTTCCGCACCGAAGTGCTGGACCGCTTCGTGTTCACCACGCTCGACGAGGTTCGGCGCATGGCAGAGGACTGGCGTCATCGATACAACCACCAACGGCCACATCGATCACTCGGCGGCTTGCCGCCCATCCGCTTCGCAATGGCACAATCAACAACCACCTCTACTTCTGAGTGACTCGAAGAATCGAGGACGCTTCACCTGCAAAAAGCTACAACCCTTCACCCAAAGCAGATAAATCTTCGGTGGGCATGGTCGAAAGGCTTGTGGGCGCTAAACGTCTTGCATGCATGTTGGCCTTACCAGATGTAGCCCGCTCGGCCTCGATGGTTGACGTACAAGCCTTATAGCCGCATTTGATGAACAGACTCCACGACAACAGCTTGATAGAAACCTTTGGCTAGATGAGTCAAATCTAAGCTAATCCTCGAACGGCTAGGCAGATTCGGAAGCTAATTGAACTCGTCTCGCTCAGATTTGTTCGACCGCAAGTGAGTGACAGGAACGATCGAACACGACAGCAGAAAAATCTAGTCAACTAGACGCCTTTCTGATTTTTGACCAATACAAGCAAATTAGCCCACACTGCATCGATGATCCAGATACACCTCACCGAAATCGTTGATCTGCCTACCATGTCAACCAACATGGACGTCTTCCATTTTGACCTTGATGCTGGACTGCTCAGCGGAGAGCTTGAGGACGTGTACGAGCGCAACAAATGCGCGCGTTTCCTAACCGAACAGCTTCGACATCGCTATAAGCAAAGTCATCTTGCAAAGCGGGCTATTCTGGCAGCTTATCTCCGCGCAGAGGCCAATTCCTTGCAATTTTCACTTGGCAACCATGGAAAGCCATATCTTAAAGATTTGCCTATCCACTTCAGCATGTCGCACTCGTATGGGTGGGCTACTATCGCCGTTTCAATGTCTGAAATTGGTATCGATTGCGAACAGGTTCGCGACAACTTCGACGTGCGAGCACTTGTCCCGCTCATCTCGCACCAGCACGAGAACATCACCTGCATTGAATCCTTCTATCGTACTTGGACGCGCAAGGAGGCCGTAATGAAACAGCTCGGGCAGGGCTTTAACTTGGAACCGCGCAGCCTCCGTGTTCCCAACGGTCAAACCATCAACACACAATGGATGCCGACCACGATCGAACGTGTTATTGAGCCGCCACTCGTGGCTGACGTCCCAGCCCCGCTCGGGATCTTCGCCTCCGCCTCGGCACGAGAGCCAGTGAGCATCCGTGTCTTCCGATTGATCGGACGCACTCTTGAGCATTCATAAGTCAAAATACAGGCGACTCTTGCCGGGGTTTGACGTCTAAAGACAACCATTGATGATATTGTTGTTTACGAGACATTGCACATAAGCAGCAGATGTCATACCAACTATAGCCTTTTTGGGTCGGTCCTCGTTACATTCGCGTCGCCAGCGCTCGATCTCGGCGTGCGAATACAGAAACGCTGGGAACCAGTGCTTGTTGAGGCGTTCGTCACGTAGTCGGCCATTGCACGATTCGACGTAGGCGTTCTGCTTGGTTTGGCTGGTTGTATGAGCCGTAGCTACCGGTAACTGGCATGCGCCCAAGCGACCCCGCTGCTTTGCCGCAACGCTCCTTACCGTTGTCAATGCAGATTACATGCGGCAAGGCGCTACTGTGCGCCAACCGACCCAGCAAGCGCGCAACGCTGTGTCCCGAGATCACGCGCTCCACCCCAATGGCGACCGCTTCGTGTCCCACGTCATCCAAAATTCCCAGATATTTGACCACCTGACCGTCGGTGGCACCTTTGTGCGCCTACGGCAACGGACCTGCAGCTGCTGCTCGCGTTACAACCGCTCCACATGATTGTATTCCAGGATACGCCCTTACTGTCGCAGCTTGAGGTAAATGATCCCCACGGCATGGCTGCGATGGCGATGGCGATGGGCCGGCGCAAGAGCGCGCTCGCGTAGCTCCATGTTGCGATTTTTTTCTCTGACATTAGCGCAACCAATGGCGCTTATGGCAATTGCTGCCAAGGCACGACGCTCGCTGACACTACTCCCGATCTACTCGCGCACAGACACACCAAACATTTTCGCGGCACATCCTCGATCAGGTCGTTCTTGAACAGCTGCTCGGCAAGCAACTTCTTCAGCCTGGCGCTCTCCGGCTCAAGATCTTTGAGCCGCCTGCCATCGAGCAATCTCACTCTGCCGAACTTGCTGAGCAACAGATAGCATGAGGCCTCGCTGGAGCCATATCGTCGGCGCAGATCTTTGATTACCACGCCCGCTTCGGCCTCGCATAGAAAGCCGACAATCTGCGCATCAAAAAAGATTTCTTCACGTCCAATCTACTTGAGATAGGGAATTGGACTCCAAACTGGGGACCACACAAAGTCGGGGAACGCCGTGCGCTCAGTGCCCACCCGCCGCCGCGGCACCACCGGCGCCCGCGCCGAACGGCGGCTTCGCCAGCCACAGGAAGAAGATGATCGCCAGGAAGGTCCAGCCGAGCAGATAGAAAATGTCGTTGAAGCCCATCTGCGAGGCCTGGTGGTTGATCATGTTGTTGAGCGAGGCCGCGCCGCGTTGCAGGTCGCCCTGGCCCATCGCAGTGACCTGTTCCTGCATGCCGGGCGTGTAGACCGAGATGTGTTCGGTGATGTGCGCGTGGTGCACTTGCGTGCGGCGCGCCCATAGATACGTGGTCAGCGATGCAGCAAAACTGCCGCCCAACGTCCGCAGGAACGTGGCCAGGCCGGAGCCGGCTGCGATCTCGCGCCCGTCCAGATCCGATAGCAGAATCTGCAGTACCGGCATGAAGAACAACGCCACGCCGACACCCATCACCAATTGCACGGTGGCCACGTGGCTGAAGTCCACCTGCAGGTTGAAGTTGGAGCGCAAGAAGCTGGTGAACGACAAAAAGATAAAGGCGACGGTGGCGAGCATGCGCAGATCGAACCGCAATGCGTACTTGCCCACGAACGGCGTCATCAACACCGGCAGGATGCCGATTGGCGCGGTGGCCAGGCCCGCCCAGATCGCGGTATAGCCCATGTCGCGTTGCAGCCACTGCGGGATCAACAGGCTCACGCTGAAGAACGCCGCATACGCCACCACCATCGCCAAGGTGCCGGCGCGGAAGTTGCGGTGCCGAAACAGTTTGAGATCGACGATCGGGTCCTTGTCGGTGAGTTCCCAGATCACGAACACCACCAGCGCCACGGCGGCGACACAGGCCAGCACCACGATCTTGTCGGACGAGAACCAGTCTTCGTCATTGCCCAGGTCCAGCACCAGCTGCAGCGCGCCCACGCCGACCACCAGCAGGATCAGGCCGATGTAATCCATGCGCGGTTTTTCGAGCTGTTCGGGGCGATGCCGCAACTGTGACCCCACAATACTGCTGGCGATGATGCCCAGCGGCACGTTGATCAGAAAGATCCATTCCCAGCTGTAGTTGTCGGTAATCCAGCCGCCCAGGATCGGGCCGGCAATCGGCGCGACCACGGTGATCATTGCGAGCAACGCCAGCGCCTGCCCACGTTTTTCGCGCGGGTAGATCGACACCAGCAAGCTCTGGGTGATGGGATACATCGGCCCGGCGACAAACCCCTGCAGCGCGCGTGCGACCACCAGCATGCCCATGCTCTGCGCAAGGCCGCACAACAGCGATGCCACGGTGAACGCCAGCGTCGACCACACGAATAACTTGGTTTCGCCAAAGCGCCGGCTCAACCAGCCGGTCAGCGGCAACGCGATCGCCGTGCTCACCGCGAACGAGGTGATGACCCAGGTGGCCTGCTGCGAACTGGCGCCGAGATTACCGGCGATGGTCGGCAGCGAGACGTTGGCGATGGTGGTGTCCAGCACCTGCATGAACGAGGCCATGGCCAGACCCATGGTGCACAACGCCACGCTGGCCGGACGAAAGCCGGCAGCGGGCGCCGGCGCCGCCGGGCCGCCGGACGCGGTGGGAGCTTGCGAAGACATGGTGGCTTAGCCCGCCTTGCTGGCAGCCTGCGACGGCAGGTTGTCCTGGATGATGCGATGGATGTCGGCGTCGGCAGCCTGCAACTGCTGCGCATACACATCGGTGGAGAACACCGAGCCGGTCGCCAGCTTGGTCGGCAGCACGCTGCCCTGCTGGTCATGCAGATTGACGTCGACCTTCATCGACAAGCCAATGCGCAGCGGGTTGTCGGCCAGTTGCTTGCTGTCCACCGCAATGCGCACCGGCACGCGCTGCACGATCTTGATCCAGTTGCCGCTGGCGTTTTGCGCCGGCAACAGCGAGAACGCGCTGCCGGTGCCCAGGCCCAGACTCTCGATGCGACCGGTGTAGTCGACGCCACCGCCGTACAGATCCGAATGCAGTTCCACTTCCTGGCCCAGGCGCATGTGCTTGAGCTGGGTTTCCTTGAAGTTGGCTTCCACCCACACCTGCTCCAGCGGCACCACCGCCATCAGCACGCTGCCTGGCTGCACGCGCTGGCCAACCTGCGCCGAACGGCGTGCGACATAACCGGACACCGGCGCCACCACACCAGTACGCGCGTGGTTGAGATAGGCCTGACGCACCTGCGCTGCAGCCGTCTGCACATCCGGCTGATTGGACAACGCGCTGTCGTCGATCAGCGCACGGTTGCGCTCGAAGCTCTCGCGCGAGCCGCTCACTGCCGCTTCGGCGGCAGCCAGTTCTTCGCGGACATGCGCCAGTTCTTCATTGGAAATGGCGCCACTGGCAGCCAGATTCTTGCGACGCGCAAAGTCAGCACGGGCACTGCGCAAGGTGACTTCGCGTGCCGACAATTCGGCCTGCGCACCTTCCACGCTGCGGTACAGACCGCGCACCTGGCGCACGGTCTTGGCCAGGTTGGCTTCGGCCTGCTGCAGCGCCACTGCGGTATCGGCCGGGTCCAGTTGCACCAGCAGCTGGCCGCGTTCGACACGCATGCCGTCTTCGGCACCGATGCTGACCACCGTGCCGCCCACCATCGGGGTGATCTGCACCTGGTTACCCTGCACGTAGGCGTCGTCGGTGTCCTCGTACCAGCGGCCGACCAGGACGTACCAGGTCACGATGCCGATGATCGCCAGGATCACCACAATGGCCACGATGCGCAGCGCCGCGCGGCGCTTGCTCGGTGCGGCGGGCGCGGGTTGGGAAGAAGTTGGAGTCGTCTGGCTCATCGTCGATGTCTCAGGAATTCGGTTGTGCGGAAGTGGGCGCGGTGTGTGCGGTGTCGCGTGCGGGCTCCGGCGTGAATCCGCCGCCCAGCGCACGCTGCAACCTCACCGAGGCCAAAAGTTGTTGCGACTGCAGCCCGGCCATGCGCTGGCGTGCGACGAGCAATTGCTCCTGCACGCTGAGCACGTCCAGATAGCCGCCGATACCGGCGCGGTAGCGCTGCTGCGCCAGATCGAATGCCGCAGCAGCGGTCTGCACGGCGTCGTCCTGCGCACGTGCGCGTTGCTCCAGCGAACGTACTGCGTTGGCCTGGTCGGCCACTTCGCGCAGCGCCGCGATCACTTTCTGGTTGTAGTCGGCCACCGCCAGGTCGTACTGCGCGTCGCTGCCGGCCAGACTGGCGCGCAGCTTGCCGCCGTCGAAAATCGGCAGGCTCAATGCCGGCGCAACCACGCCGAACACCGACGCGCTTTCCAGCAACTGGCCGACATCGCGGTTCACTACGCCGCCCAGGGCGATGATGTTGAAGCTGGGATAGAAGCGCGTCTTGGCCGTAGTGATGTCCTTGTCGGCCGCCTCCACGCGCCAACGCGCAGCCACCACGTCCGGGCGACGGCCGAGCAGATCGGCCGGCAGGTTGCTCGGCAGCTGCGCGGCGATGGTCGCGCCCAGCACCGGGCGTGCGATGTCCAGCCCGCGGTCCGGGCCCTGGCCAAGCAACGCCGCCAGCGCGTTGCGCGCCTCGTCGATCTGCTGCTGCGCCGACTGCACCTGCTGCTGCGCGGCCGGCACACGGGCCTGCGCCTGACGCAACTGCAGATCGCTGTCGATGCCGGCACTGCGGCGCTGCTGGGTGAGCTCCACGGTCTTGCGCGAGCGCGCCAGTTCCTCGTCGGCCACATCGTGCAGACGCCAGGCGTAGTCGAGCTGCGCATAGGCTTCGGCGATCGCCGCCGACAGGTTCAGGCGCACTGCCTGCGCATCCACCTCGGCCGCGTGCGCGGTGTCCACCGCCGCTTCCCAGGCGGCGCGCTTGCCGCCCCACAGGTCCACGCCGTAGCGGAAATCCACCACCAGCTGACCGTTACCGCCAAAGCGTCCGCCGCGTTCCTCGCCGGCCACCGATTCCGGCAACTGCACGCCTGCATAGCCGCCGGAGACCGACAGGCTGGGGCCGCGATCGGCCTGCGCGGTGCCGATACGGGCCTGTGCCTGGCGCAGGCGCGCGTCGGCGGCGTCAAGGCTGGGGCTGTGCTGCAGGCCTTCGCCGATCAGCGCATTCAATTGCGCATCGCCCAGCGCGCGCCACCAATCGCTAGCAGGCCATGCGGCCGGGCTCAGCCCGGCTTGCGCCAGGGTGCGCTCGGCATGCAACTGGCTGGCGTCGAGCACGGTGCCCTGCGGCGCCAGGCCACGGCTGCTGGCGCAGGCCGCCAGCGCCAGCGTCAACGCGGTGAGAACAAGCGGCCGCGCCAGGCGCATCGAGCGCGGGCGCAGCGTCTGGATGAAGGAACTAGCAGCGTTCATGAGTTGAGTGCATCGCGGACACGGATAAGAAGGGAGGTGAGTTGCTCGCGCTCAGGGGCATCCAGGTCGCGCAGGCCATGCTCGATCGCACGTTCACCGCGCAAGCGCAGCCGTTCCCACAGCGCCACGCCCTGCTCGGTCATGACGATCTGCAGCGCGCGCCGGTCCTGGGCATGCGGCTCGCGCCGCACTGCGCCCAAGGCCTCGAGCTTGTCGAGCAGGCGGGTCACCGCGCTCGGCGTCTGGTCCAGCGCCTGCGCCAGTTCGTTGGCCGTGCAGGGCGAACGCACTGCCAGGATCTTCAGACCAACGTAGTGACTGAAACCGAAGTCGGGCAGCTCGCCCTTCATCTCGGCATCGAGCTGACGCATCAGTGCGTCGCGCACCTGGCGCAACAGCAACCCGAACGACGGCGGAGCGGTGGGGGTTAAATTCATGCGACACATTTTGTTCCGAAAAATATATTTGTCAACGCAAATATCTCAACCGGGATTAAACCGTCAGCAAGGATCGTCACCTTACGCGCCACTCTGCCTGGCCCGGTAATACAATCAGGCCAATGACTATCGAAAACCCGCCAACGACCGTGGACGCCCTTCCCCCTGGCGTACGTGCCAGCTTCGAATGGGCCGACGGGCCGGTGCTGATCGCTTTCCTGGCCGACCTGCGCGCGGTGTGGGCGCCGGAGACCGCGTGGCATACGCATGTGCGCGGGCAGCTGATGTTTATCGAGCAAGGCGTGCTGACCGTGCACACCGAGCAAGGCGCGCTGTCGCTGCCTCCGGGCTGCGCCGGCTGGATGCCGCCCGGCCAGCAGCACACCGTGGAACTGGCCGGTCCGATGCGCGGCTGGGGCGTGGTGGTGCGGCCGGATGCCTGCGCCGCCCTGCCCGCGCAAGGCGGCGTGATCCGGCTGACCGGGTTGGCGCGCGAAGCGATCATGCGCGCCGCCAGCTGGCCGCTGGATCAGCCGCTGGATACCGCCCAGCAACGGCTGGCCGCGGTGCTGCTGGACGAGCTATGCCAGGTCCAGATCGACCACCTGCACCTGCCGATGCCGGCCGACCGCCGCCTGCTGCGGATTGCCCGGCAATTGCTCGCCACCCCCGCCGACCCGCGCCCGCTCGATGCCTGGGCCGATTGGGGCGGGCTGTCGCCGCGCAGCCTGAGCCGACATTTTCGCGACGAGACCGGGTTGAGTTTTGCGCAGTGGCGCCAGCAGGCCCGGCTGGCCGAAGGTCTGCGCCGGCTCAGCCAGGGCAGCGCCGTGGCGCAGGTCGCCGACCAGCTCGGCTACAGCAGCCCCAGTGCCTTCGTCAGTGTGTTTCACCGCCATTTCGGCGCCCCGCCCACCCGTTATCTGGCTGCCGGCCACGCGCGCGGCTTGGCATCCCCCGCCGCATCCGGATAATCGGCGCTCTTCGAGTCCGCGCTCTGGTGCGGGTTCTTCTTTCGCAGGACCTGGCTTTACATGACCGATCTGACCCGCCCCACCTTCCACGGCTTCGAACAGCTGCCGCTGCGCGAGTACGCCGAACGCGCCTATCTCGATTATTCGATGTACGTGGTGCTCGACCGCGCCCTGCCGTTCCTGGGCGACGGCCTGAAGCCGGTGCAGCGCCGCATCATCTTCGCGATGAGCGAGCTCGGCCTGAACGCGGCCGCCAAGCCGAAGAAGTCCGCGCGCACCGTGGGCGATGTCATCGGTAAGTACCATCCGCACGGCGACAGCGCGTGCTACGAAGCGCTGGTGCTGATGGCGCAGCCATTCTCGTACCGCTACCCGCTGATCGAAGGCCAGGGCAACTTCGGCTCCACCGACGATCCCAAGTCGTTCGCGGCGATGCGCTACACCGAATCCAAGCTGACCCCGATCGCTGAAGTGCTGCTGGGCGAGATCAGCCAGGGCACCACCGACTGGGCGGCCAACTTCGACGGCACCCTGGAAGAGCCAACCTGGTTGCCGGCGCGCCTGCCGCACCTGCTGCTCAACGGCACCACCGGCATTGCCGTCGGCATGGCCACCGACGTACCGCCGCACAACCTCAACGAGATCGTCAGCGCGCTACTGCGCCTGCTCGACGACCCCGATGCCACGGTCGCCGACCTGTGCGAACACGTACTGGGCCCGGACTACCCGACCACCGCGGAAATCATTACCCCGGCCGCCGACCTGCGCGCCATCTACGAGACCGGCCATGGCAGCGTGCGCGCACGTTCCACCTATAAACGAGAACACGCCAACATCGTCATCGATGCCCTGCCGTATCAGGTGTCGCCGTCTAAGGTGATCGAACAGATCGCCCAGCAGATGCGCGCCAAGAAGCTGCCGTGGCTGGAAGACATTCGCGACGAATCCGACCACACCAGCCCGGTGCGTGTCGTCCTGGTGCCGCGCTCCAATCGCGTGGATGCCGAGCAGTTGATGGGCCACCTGTTCGTCACTACCGATCTGGAACGCAGCTACCGCGTCAATCTCAATGTGATCGGTCTGGATGGCCGCCCCAAGGTCAAAAATCTGCGGCAGCTGCTGACGGAGTGGCTGACCTTCCGCAGCGACACCGTCACCCGCCGCCTCAACCATCGCCTGCAGAAGGTCGAGCGTCGCCTGCACCTGTTGGAAGGCTTGTTGATCGCTTTCCTCAATCTGGACGAAGTGATCCGCATCGTCCGCAGCGAAGACGAACCCAAGCCGGTGTTGATCGCCCGTTTCGCGCTCAGCGAGGAACAGGCCGAATACATCCTGGAAACCAAGCTGCGTCAGTTGGCGCGCCTGGAAGAAATGAAGATCCGTGGCGAGCAGGAAGCGCTGGCCAAGGAACGCGCGCAGTTGATGGCCATCCTGGAAAGCAAGACCAAGCTGAAGAAGCTGATCAAGGACGAGCTCACCGCCGACGCCAAGAAGTTCGGCGACGCACGTCGCTCGCCGCTGGTGCAGCGCGGCGCCGCGCAGGCGATCGACGAAACCGAGATGGTCGCCAGCGAACCGATGACGGTGGTGCTGTCGGAAAAGGGCTGGGTGCGCGCAGCCAAGGGCCACGAGGTCGATCCGGCCGGCATGTCGTATCGCGATGGCGACAGCCTGCTGACCGCGGTGCGTAGCCGCAGCACGCATCAGGTGGCGTTTCTGGATTCGGACGGCCGCGCCTACTCCACTGCCGTGCACACCCTGCCCTCTGCACGTGGTAACGGCGAACCATTGACCGGGCGTTTTTCGCCGGCCTCGGGCGCGTCGTTCCAGGTCATGGCCAGTGCCGACAACGCCACCCGCTTCGTGCTGGCGTCCTCGCACGGCTATGGCTTCGTGACCCGTTTCGAAAACCTCACTGGCCGCAACAAGGCCGGCAAAGCGATGCTCAACCTGACCGCCGGCTCGCATGTGCTGAGCCCCGCGCAGGTGAGCAACCCGCAGACCGACCGCATCGTTGCCGTCACCAGCGCCGGCAACCTGCTTGCGGTGCCGGCCACCGACGTGCCTGAGCTGGACAAGGGCAAAGGCAACAAGATCATCGAGATCCCCAAGGCCAAACTCGGCACCGAGCGCGTGGTGGCGGTGGTCGCGGTGGCACCGGGCAACACCCTGCTGGTCCGCAGCGGCGCACGCACCATGAGCCTGTCGTTCAAGGATCTGGACACGTATGTGGGCACACGTGCGAGTCGTGGCTCATTGTTGCCGCGAGGGTGGCAGAAGGTGGATGGACTGGAAGTGCAGTAACGGCCTGTTATCGCGGTGATGCGCCGCGGCGCGGTTGCATTGCCGCCGCCGCGTTTCACTGAGGCGCGGCAAAAGGTCGACGGACTGGAAGTGCAGTAACGGTCTGCCATCCAATCGGTGCGCGGCGGCGCGGTTGGCATCTCCGCCACCTCGGTTTACCGAGGCGGCGGCAGAAGGTGGAAGGACGGGATTTTCCATTGCAATGAATCACCAACGCACCGCGTTGCGGCGCATTGGCTGGGAGGTTCAATGCTGTACGCGGATGGCCAAGAATCAAACGCCGGTGATCTCATCGAGATCGACTCGCAATATCGCGGGAAAGTCGTTGCCTGCATGGACATGGCCGATTATCTTCCGGGACACGAGAGCTGGAGCTATCTTGGCAACGGCATCATGGTCGATACGGATTTTGGTGGCCTGGTTCATTACGATCAGGCCTCTGCGGATGCAGAAGGACTGCTACTCATTGCGCGTCTGCAAGCCAGTTGAATCATGCAGTCACGTCCGTCCATGGCACGCGACCTGATTTAAGCAATTGCTGTAGCGTCTCTGCCAAGAGCAGCGAACAAGATGACTGCGCTCACCGCCAGGCGGGCGCGGCCGGTGCTCGGTGCGGCAGGGACCATGCGTACGCTCCGGTCCCTGCGCGCCGTCCACACCCACCTGACAACTGCTCGCTACGTTTTGTTAGCCGCTCTAAAGCACCGGACATGTTTCGGTGAGCCATCCTCGTGGCATGCAACCACGCAGGCAGCGATTTGATCGATGCACTTGGCAGCAAAACGCACTCCATCACCCGCAACACTGAGCAAACCTGCCGCGCTGCGCGCACAGGCGCGATTTTTTTCGTAAGCGCGATGCCGCACTGCGTTGCACCAACACGACGAGACCATGGACACAAACTTCTGGCTACAGCGCTGGCAGGACGGACAGACCGGCTTTCATCAGGATGAGGTGATGCCGCTGCTGCAAAAGCACTGGCCCGCACTGCAGTTGCCACACGCTGCACGCGTGTTGGTGCCGCTCTGCGGCAAGACGCTGGATCTGCATTGGCTGGCTGCGCAAGGCCATCGTGTCCTGGGCGTGGAGCTCTCGCCGCTGGCCGTGACGCAGTTCTTCGATGAGGCCAACCTGCAACCGCAGCGCCACATCAGTAGCGCTGGCGAACATTTCGTCGCCGGCCCCATCGAGATCATCTGCGGCGACGCCTTTGCGCTGGACGCAAGCGTATTAGCCGATTGCACGGCGGTCTACGACCGCGCCGCGCTGGTGGCCTTGCCGGCGGATCTGCGCCGGCGGTACTTGGAAACCACCTACGCGCGCTTGCCTGCAATGTGTCGCGGGCTACTGATTACGCTGGATTATCCGCAAGCCGAAAAGGCCGGCCCACCCTTCGCGGTGGATGCCGCCGAGGTGCAGGCGCTGTTTCAGGCGCAATGGCAGGTGCAGCAGTTGGAACAGCGCGACATCCTTGATCAGGAACCGCGCTTCCGTGCCGATGGCGTCACCGCGCTCTCCACCGCGGTGTATCGCCTGCAACGCAGCTGACGCCCGGCCTCACCGCCAGTGTCGGCTACACCGCGGCTGACCGCAGGCAACGTCGAGACAAAGTCTGCAACGCCACTCTCGACGCCTGGACGGCCTTGACGAAAAACGCCGGCACCAAGCCGGCGATCTAGCTCAGCTCGATCAGCGGTAGAGCGATGAGATCAGCACATCCGATCGGGGCGCAATCGATGCGTGGGCCGTCTATCGCGCTGGCCCATACGCCGAGGCCGCCACCGCCGCGCGGCCTTGCACCGCACAGCGGTCAGCAGCGATCCCGCAATCAACCGGCCACGTGGCCCTTGTCGATCTTCGAGGTCTGGTACAGCTCCAGGCCGATCCGCTTGATCAGGCCGAGCTGCTGCTCCAGCCACCAGGCATGATCTTCTTCGGTGTCCTGCAGCTGCTTGAGCAGCATGTCGCGGCTGACGTAATCGCCGTGCTCTTCGCACAGCCTCATGCCGGCAGCGAGCGCCGCGCGTACTTCGTATTCCACCACCAAATCGCGCTCGAGCATCTCGACCACGGTCTTGCCTGGCGCAAACTCTGCCGGACGCATATCCGGATCGCCTTCCAGGAACAGGATGCGACGTAGCAACGCGTCGGCGTGCTCGGTCTCTTCCTGCATCTCATGATTGATGCGCTCGTACAGCGCCATCAGGCCCTGATCCTCGTAGCGGCGCGAATGCAGAAAATACTGGTCGCGTGCCGCCAGTTCGCCGCGTAGCAGCTGCTTGAGGTAATCGACGACTTCGGGATGGCCTTTCATGGTGTGCTCCAGCAACGCAATGCGCGCATGGTGCACTAAGCCGGCGGGCAATGATCTAATCGGAATCACTTTCAGTTGCGCTTGCGGCAAGACCACTCGCAGTCATGATCTGCGGCCACACTGAGACGCCCCACATCACCCCGGCGCAGCGGCAAACGGGCGGTATCGGCCGGCGCTGCATTTGATGCGCCTGTGCGGCCGCTCCCGCCCTACTGCCCGCCAAGGTCTGTCGGCTACCCACGAACCACGCTCCAAGGAATAGACGATGCGCAAATGGCTGACCCGGCTGATGTTGGCAACTGTGGTACTGGTGCTCGCCGCGGGCCTGACGCTGTATCTGCTGCTGCGCGGCAGCCTGGCGCAGTTGGACGGCGAGACGCCCTTGACCGGCCTGACCGCCCCAGTCGGCGTGCAGCGCGACCACAACGGCGTGGTCACCATCGACGCGGCCAGCCAGGCCGATGCGATGCGCGCACTCGGCTACGTGCATGCGCAGGAGCGCTATTTCGAAATGGACCTGATGCGCCGCGCGCCTGCCGGTGAATTGTCCGAACTGTTCGGCCCCAAGGCGGTGGATCTGGACAAGCGCAACCGCGTGCATCGGCTGCGCGCACGCGTGCATGCCAACCTGGACATCGCCGCCGGCAGCCAGCGCGCGGCTCTGCAGGCCTACACCGACGGCGTGAATGCAGGTCTGGCCGCGCTGCCGGTGCGGCCGTGGCCATATCTGCTGCTGCGCCAGACCCCGCGCGCCTGGACGTTGGACGACTCCATCCTCACCGGCCTGGCGATGTATGCCGACCTGCAGGACAGCGACAATCAGACCGAACTGGCTGCCGCGCGCATCCGCGCCGTGGTGCCGCCCGCCCTGGCGGCGCTGCTCGATCATCAAGGGTCCAGCTGGGACGCGCCGCTGTTCGGCGCGGCGCACGGCGATGCCGTGTTACCCGATGCGGCTGCGCTGGATCTGCGTCGCTTGCCGCATCCGCCCGCTACACCGCCTGCCGAGCAACCCACCCCGGGCAGCAATAATTTTGCAGTGGATGGCAGCCTCACGGCCGACGGCCGCGCCATCGTCGCCGACGACATGCATCTGGGCCTGCGCGCGCCCAATATCTGGTTCCGCGCGCGGCTGCGCTATCCCGACGCCGCGGCGCCGGACGGCAAGGTGGACGTCACCGGCTTCACCCTGCCCGGCCTGCCTGCGGTGGTGGTCGGCAGCAATGGCCATGTGGCCTGGGCGTTCACCAACAGCTATATCGACACCGCCGACTTTGCGCGGATTCCCGCCGCCACGCCCGAGCATCCGCAAGCGCTGACCACGCATGTGGAAACGATTCGTGTGGCGGGCGCTGCGCCGGTGCGCCTGGACGTGCGCGAAGCGGCGTGGGGACCGATCCTGCATGAAAACCCCGATGGCAGCCTGCTGGCGCTGCGCTGGGCCGCGCAGCTACCCGGCGCGATCCGTCTGGACTTCGCACAGATGAGCAGCGCACGCGACCTGCAGAGCGCATTTGAAGTGGCCGACCGCTCGGGCATTCCGGCACAGAACCTGTTGCTGGCCGACCGCAGCGGGCGCATCGCCTGGCGCCTGATCGGCGCACGTCCTGCACGCAACGCCGGATGCGGCCCGACCGGCATTGCCGAGCTTGCGACCTCTGCAGCGCAGCCGACCTTGCCCACACCTCCTGCGCCGGCCGGCACACCACCGGCCACCTGCATGCCATGGCCGGTGCGCAGCGATGCGGCGCCGGCATTGGTCGACCCGCCCTCGCATCGGCTATGGACCGCCAATAGCCGCGTGGTCGATACGCAACAACTGGCCACGCTTGGCAATGCCGGCTACGACCTCGGCGCGCGTGCGCAGCAGATCCGCGACGACTTGTTCGCAAAGCAGCGCTTTAGCGAGCGCGATCTGCTGGCGATCCAGCTGGACGACCGTGCGCTGTTGCTGACGCGTTGGTGGCAGCTGTTGCGCAGCGTGGTCGAGCACAGCAAGGACCCGGCGTTGCAGCAGATCGAACAAGCGACGCAGCAGTGGGACGGCCATGCATCCACCACGTCGGCCAGCTACCGCATCGTGCGCGATTTCCGCAGCAAGACCATCGATGCGGTAGAAGCCGGTCTGCTGGCGCCCGCCCAATCTGCATTGGGCGAGCAGTTCCTGACGCCGCGTCGCGCACAGCTGGAAGGCATCGTCTGGCCGATCTTGCAGCAGCGCCCGGATAACCTGCTGCCGCCTGCCTTTGCAAGCTGGGACCAATTGCTGAGCGATGCTGCACGCAGCGCGCAGGCGGAGTTGGTGGCACAGGCCGACCCAGGCCAGCCACTCGATGAGCGCACCTGGGGCGAGCGCAACACCGCCGCCATCTGCCACCCGATCGCACGCGCGCTGCCGGCGTTGGCCGCGCGCTGGCTGTGCATGCCGGCCGACCAACTCCCAGGCGATCGCGACATGCCGCGCGTCCAGGGCCCGGCCTTTGGCGCCTCCGAACGCATGGTGGTGTCGCCCGGCCACGAGCAAGACGGCATCGTGCACATGCCCGGCGGCCAGAGCGGCCACCCACTGTCGCCGTTCTGGGGCGCCGGCCACGACGACTGGGTCCACGGCCGCCCCACGCCATTCCTGCCGACAACCACCACCCACACGCTGCGTTTGCAGCCGCAGTAAGCGCACTGGCGTTGTCCGATCTGTCGGATACGGTCTCGATGCAAGCGAAGAAATGATTGAGCCGCAGTAGCCCCTCTCCTGCGGGAGACCTGCCGACCACCACAACGCACACGCTGCGTTTGCAGCCGCAGTAGGCGCGCTGGCGTTGTCCGATCTGTCGGATACCGGTCTCGATGCAAGCGAAGAAATGGTTGAGCCGCAGTAGCCCCTCTCCTGCGAGAGAGGGGTTGGGGTGAGGATACGTGCGCACGCCATGCGACCGATAGCATGCGATGCGACGCATCCTCGGCTTGTTTCAAGCGGCTTGTGCATGACAAACACCACGAGGCTTCGTGTGTCCCCTCATCCGCCCTTCGGGCACCTTCTCCCATCGGATGAAGGAGAGCGCTGCACTTCTGACGTCTGCATTTAAAGCAACTAACAAAATGACTGTGCAGCCACCAGGCGGGCGCGGCCGGTGTTCGATGCGGTATGGACCACGCGTACGCTCCGGTTACTCCGCGCCCCCGCCTGACGACTGCTCGCTACCTTTTGTTAGCCACGCTTATGAGTTGCGTTTGGCGTTTGGCGTTTGGCGTTTGGCGTTTGGCGTTTGGCGTTTGGCGTTTTGGATGCTGCACCTCGCACATCTGCACGTTTAAGCGTCTAGGCATCCGCACGGCTGGCGGGGCGTGTCGTCAAGCGAGCACAGCATGATAAGATGCATTTGATAACCATTATCATTAACGACCAATGCGCCCCACGCTTCTTGTCACCGCGCTGACCGCTGCGCTCGCCCTGCCCTCGCCATCCGCTTTCGCTCAGCACACCAGCACCTCGCCTGCGGTCACCGAACTCGATGGCATCAATGTGGTCGGCCGTGCGCAGACGCTGTACAAATCCGACGATGCAGCGGTCGCCACGCGTACCGACACGCCGCTGGCGCTGGTGCCGCAATCGGTGCAGGTGCTGCCGCGCGAGTTGATCGACGACCAGGCCGCGCGCCAGATCACCGATCTGTATCGCAGCATCAGCGGCATCAGTTTCTTCAGCTACGCGGGCGTCACCTTGCGCGGGTTCCGACAGGAAAACGTGCTCTACGACGGTCTACGTGGCGATCCGTATGCAGGCTTCTCGGTGCCGCAGCTATTCAACATCGAACGCGTGGAAGTGCTCAAGGGTCCGGCCGGTGCGTTGTATGGCGGCGGCGAACCCGGCGGCGTCATCAACTACGTCACCCGCAAGCCTGCGCACCAGGCGCAGCGGCGGGTGGAGCTGCAGCTGGGCAATCAATCGTTCGGCGCAGCGTCGTTCGAAGCCACCGGCCCGGCGCGCGAAGACGGCCGCATCCGCTATCGCATCGGCGCCTATGCCGATGGCGAGGATGGCTTTCGCTGGAACACCGATAGCCAAAGCCAGATCGGCGATGCCTCGGTGGCCTTCGATGTCGGCGACACCGGCGAGCTCACCCTGCAATACACCGATATCACCCAGAACCTTGGCGGCAATCGTCTGCGCGGCGTGCCGGTCAATGACGACGGCAATTTCCTCACCGACCGTCGCTGGAACCACAACGAGCCCACCGATTTTCTCGACATGCGCGCCAAGGTCGCGTTCGCGCAGTATCGGTTTGCGCCCTCCAGTGCGTGGGATGTGGACATGGCGCTGCGCTGGTTCAAAAACGATGAGCACCAGATCTATCACGAGCCGATGGGCTTGATCGACCGCGATCGCGACGGCACCGCCGAGTGGATGACGCGGCAGTTGCGCAACCAGTACCGCGACAACGATGCCATTTCCAGCAACGTCAATGCGGTGTTCCGCACCAGCACCGGCGCCATCGCACACAAGCTGCTGATGGGCGCCGATTACTATCGCCTGGATGCCGATTTCCGCGCGCAAACGGCAAACACCGCAGATAGCGGACGCGTGCGCGGGCAGGTGCCGGGCATCGACCTGTTCAACCCGGTCTACGGGCGTAGCGGCTTTTACGATTACGGCCTGGACACGCTGCCCTGGCGTGCCACCAGCACGCGTAGCCTGCGCTACGGCGCGTATCTACAAGACGAACTGACGCTGACGCCACGCTGGTATGCGATGGCCGGACTGCGCTGGGATGGCTTCAAGGACGACAACCTGCTGGATGGCTCGCGCATCACCGGCAACGACCTCAGCTGGCGCGTGGGCAGCACCTTCGTGCTGCGCGATGGCGTCAATGCCTATGCGAGTTACGCCAGCGGGTTTGTGCCGCAGGACGCGGCAAATCAGGATGCGAGCGTCGGCGGCCCGTTCGACCCGGAGCGCAGCAAACAATGGGAGCTTGGCCTGAAGACCGCGCTCAACGATGGCGGGCTGACGCTCAATACCGCGCTGTATCGCATCGAGCGCAGCAACATCGTGCAGGCCAACGGCAGCGTCGTCGATGGCGTCAACCAACTATCTGCGCTGGGCCTGGTGCGCAGCGAAGGGCTGGAGGTTGACCTGCTGGCCGATCTGACCCAGCGCTGGGTGCTCAACCTGACCTACGCCTACAACGATGCGCGCGTGCTCGATGCCGGTAGCGACGGCATCACCAATGCATCGGGCGATCGCTTCGCCAATGCACCGCGCAACACGCTCGGGCTGTGGACCCGCTACGACTTGCCGGCCTGGCGCTCGGCGGTGGCCTTCGGCGCCGACTATGTGGGCGAGCGCGTCAGCCTGGACGGCCAGCGCGTGAAGCCGTACGCCATCTACGACATCAGCTGGCAGACGCAATGGGACGCATGGAAGCTGCAGATCAACGTCAAGAATCTATTCGACAAGGTGTACGCGATGAGCGGCTTCAACGCGCGTGGCGGGCACTTTCCGGGCGAGCCGCGACGCATCTATGCGCAGTTGGCCTATACCTTCTGAGCACGGCGACTCGTCGCTCAAACATCTGCAGCACGGACGCTTGCAACGCCGGCGCGCCCTCCGGCAAGCATCGCCATCACGATCACGCTTGCGTCCATGCAACACGCACTCGCCACCACCGCAACTGCGCGTTGAAGCACAGTTGCACTGCGCACGATTGCCACGCAATGAACCTGCGCCGAATCGCGCAGGCCGTCATGGGCTGGAACTTAACGTTCGGTGGGACACACTAGAGGCCGTCGCGATCTGGAGATCTCTCCACACCGATCGCCCCCCTCCCCTCACTGACCGGAATCCGCATGCCTCAGCTTGCCCGCTCCGTTTCCGCCCTGTTGCCCCTGGTGTTTGCAGCCGCCTGCTCGGCCGCACCACCGGCTAAACCCGGCCCACCCGACGCGCCTGTCGCCAGCTGCACCGCCAAGGTGAAGCCGGGGCAGGATCTGCAAAAGGCCATCGATAAACTGCCGCAAGGCGATACGCCGTCGGTGTTATGCCTGGAAAAAGGCGAATTTCCGCTGCGTGGGCTGGTCTCGATCCACCGCGGCAACCTGACCTTGCGCGGCAAAGGCCCAAGCACGGTGTTGCGTATGGCCGATGGCGTGCAGCAACCGGCACTGGTGGTGGGCGACTACGAAAATCAGCAGCCGACCGGCGTGATCCGCAATGTCAGCATCGAAGACATGCAGATCGTTGCCAGCACCGGCGACAAGGAATTCATGCCCGAGCGCCCGTACCTGAGCAACAGCGCAGTGGTGGTGCGCTCCGGCCAAGGCATTCGCCTGGCGGGGTTGCAGGTCAACAAGTGCCGTAGCGCCTGCCTGTTGAGCGAATACGACACGCGCGAGATCACCATCGAAAACAACGATGTGTCTGGCGCGATCTGGGACGGTGTGTCGTTCAACCGCACCGCCAAGGTCACCATGGTCAACAACTACATCCACGACAACGTGGCGGCCGGGTTGACCACCGAACATCTGGAAGACAGCGAGATCCGCAACAACCGCTTCGAGCGTAACGGCAGCCAGGGCATCTATCTGTCCGATGCGCGGCGCAACCGCTTCAGCAACAACGTGTTCGATGGCAACAAGGTGGCCGGCGTGTTCCTGGCCTGCGCCATCCGCTATCGCACGCCGGAAATCCTGTGCTGGGACAACAGCATGAGTCAGGACAACGTGTTCGAGAACAACCGCTTCTCCAATACGCCGTTCACCTACACCATCGGTGTGGACCGTGCAGCCAACTGCACCGCGGCCGACTTCAAGCCCAACCTGTGGCGTAACAACCAGGCCGATGTGGCCGGTGTGGATATTGAGCCGCAGCGCTATGGCTATTGCGTGCGCCACGAGCAATAAACACGTGCACTACAGAGCGGCCGGCAGCGCGTTGGCGCATGCCGGCCGCTGCAGTTGCAACGCGCGTTACGAGGCCAGTGCCTGTTCGTGCACGCCGGCGATCGCACGGCCCGACGGGTCGGCCATTGCGGCAAAACTCGCATCCCAGGCAATCGCGGTCGGCGACGAGCACGCAATCGACTTTCCGCCCGGCACCGTTTCTGCCGCCGCCTGGCTCGGGAAAAACTGCTCGAACAGGCTGCGATAGAAATACGCTTCCTTGGTCTGCGGCGGGTTGACCGGAAAACGCCGGTCGGCCGCAGCCAGCTCGCGGTCGCTCACATGCGCGGCGGCATGCGCCTTGAGCCCATCGATCCAGCCGTAGCCCACGCCATCGCTGAACTGCTCTTTCTGCCGCCACAGGATCGATTCGGGCAGGTAGCCGGCGAACGCTTCGCGCAGCACGCCCTTTTCCATGCGCGTGGCGCCGGTGCTGGTCTTGTCGATCATCTTGAAGCTGGCATCCATGCGCATGGCCACATCCAGGAACTCGCGGTCCAGGAACGGCACGCGCGGCTCCACGCCCCAAGCCATCATCGACTTGTTGGCGCGCAGGCAATCGAAGTTGTTGAGTGCATCCAGCTTGCGTACCAATTCCTCATGGAATTCGCGCGCGTTCGGTGCCTTGTGGAAGTACAGATAGCCACCAAAGATTTCGTCGCTGCCTTCGCCCGACAGCACCATCTTGACGCCCATGGCCTTGATGCGCCGTGCCAGCAAAAACATCGGCGTGGACGCGCGAATGGTGGTGACGTCGTAGGTCTCGATGTGGCGGATCACTTCCGGCAACGCGTCCAGGCCTTCTTCGAAGGTGTATTCGAACCCGTGGTGCACGGTGCCCAGTGCTGCGGCGGCCACTTCTGCAGCGGCAAGATCGGGCGAGCCTTTCAGGCCGATCGCGAACGAATGCAGCCGCGGCCACCACGCTTCGGTGGTGTCGTTTTCTTCGATGCGATGCCGTGCATAACGCGCGGCGACGGCTGCGACCAACGACGAATCCAGACCGCCCGAGAGCAACACGCCGTACGGCACGTCGGTCATCAACTGACGATGCACCGCCCGCTCGAAGGCTTCGCGCAATTCCTGCAATTGCACCTGCACGCCTTCCACTTCGCCGTATTCGCGCCAGGCGCGTTCGTAGTAGCGGCTCAATGCGCCGGTGGCGCTGTCGTACCAATGGCCCGGCGGAAACTGTGCGGCATCGGCGCAATCGTCCACCAGCGATTTCAGCTCGGAGGCCACGCGCAGGCGGCCTTCACGATCGTGACCCCAATACAGCGGCACCACGCCGATCGGGTCGCGCGCAATGATCACGCGCCCGGCCGCCTTGTCCCACAGTGCGAACGCAAAGATGCCGTTGAGGCGGTTGAGATACGAGGCCGGCGCATCTTCGCGATACAACGCGTTGATCACCTCGCAATCGGAGCCGGTCTGGAAGGCGTACGGCTGCTGCAGCTCCTGCTTGAGTTCGCGATGGTTATAGATTTCGCCATTCACCGCCAAGGCCAGCTGCCCATCTTCCGAGAGCAAGGGCTGCGAGCCGCCGGCCGGGTCGACGATGGCCAGCCGCTCGTGCACCAGGATCGCGCCGGTGTCGACATACACGCCGCTCCAGTCCGGACCGCGATGCCGCTGCCGCTGCGAACATTCCAGCGCCTGCCGGCGCAGGGCCTGCAGATCGTCGCCGGGTTGCAGGCCGAAAATGCCGAAGATGGAACACATGGAAACACTCCTGATGAAACTGCGGGGATGGATGGCCGGTGGACGAGCATGCTGCTTGGAAGTGACGCCCAAAAAAAAACCCGCATCGGCCGATGCGGGTTTTCTGATTCCTGGGCGTTTGGATGTACTTCGCCTAGTCGCAGACCCGCATCGGCCGCGCACGATTATTCGCGCGCAGCGTGTTGCGGTTGGCGTTATTAAGCTTGGCGAGGCGGATGACCATGTAACCGACGCTAACCGTTCGTTTTCGCTGGCGCAACTGTTTCAGCGGCAACGACGGCGGCGCAGCGCTTGCTCAACCGATCAACAAGCGTTCGACAAGCGTGCGGTACAGCGACGGCAAAGCCTCCAGATCGGCCACGCGCACATGCTCGTCCACTTGGTGGATCGACGCGTTGACCGGGCCGACCTCGATGCATTGCGCGCCCAGCGGCGCGATGAAGCGCGCATCGGAAGTGCCACCGCCAGTGCTCTCCTCCGGCGGCGCGCCAGCGAACTGGCCCAACACTTCGCGCGCGACGCTGCGCAGTCGGCCCTCCGGGGTGTAGAACGGCTCGCCGCTGCGGTGCCAGCGCATGCTGTAATCCAGCGCATGGCGATCCAGCACTGCGGTGATTTCTGCTTCCAGTCGCGGCGCATCCCACTGCGGGGTGTAACGCAGATTGAAGGCGACCTGGAGTTCGCCGGGGATCACGTTGTTGGCACCGGTGCCGGCATGGATGTTGGAAATCTGCAGACTGGTGGGCGGGAAACTTTCGAAACCGTCGTCCCAGCGCCGTGCGACCAATTCGGCCAACGCGGGCGCCGCCAGATGGATCGGATTGCGCGCCTTGTGCGGATACGCCACATGGCCCTGCACGCCATTGACGGTCAGCGTGCCGGA
Source organism: Xanthomonas sp. AC360 (assembly GCF_979258225.1). Classification (NCBI taxonomy): domain Bacteria; kingdom Pseudomonadati; phylum Pseudomonadota; class Gammaproteobacteria; order Lysobacterales; family Lysobacteraceae; genus Xanthomonas; species Xanthomonas sp. AC360. The sequence continues at coordinate 3,136,032 of NZ_OZ409846.1, read as the reverse complement.
CAAGCTGCCGCGGCGTCCAACCCGCAGCAGGTCGCCCAGTCGCTCGGTGGACGATGGCTCGCCGGTGATGCACCAATCGATCGCTTGCCCACGTTCGCGAAACAGATCGGCCACACGCCGCACGCCATCGATGGCATCGCCTTCCTCGTCGGAGGTCAACAACACCGCCAAGGTGCCGGGGTGCTCCGCATGGGCCGCAACAAACTGCTCGGCGGCAATCACGAAGGCAGCCACGCTGCCTTTCATATCGGCGGCACCACGCCCGTACAGCACGCCATCGCGGATCTGCGGATCGAACGGATCGCTGGTCCACGCCTCGCGCGGGCCAGGCGGCACCACATCGGTATGCCCGAGCAGCACCAGCACTGGCGCACCGCTGCCATGGGTTGCCCACAGATTGTCGACCTCGCCCAAGCGCAGGTGCTCGCAGGCGAAGCCCGCGGCAGTCAAGCGCCCTGCAAGCAGTGCTTGGCAGCCAGCATCGTCAGGGGTCACCGAGGGGCGTGCGATCAGATCGCAGGTCAGCTCCAGCACATCGTTCATGTCGTCAGGCCTTATGTGATCACACGGTTGATGCATGCATCGCTGGGGCGGCATCCGGGCCATGCCATTGCATCGTCTGCACGCGCACTGCAAAACGCTCGTTTCCCGGCATGCGGCCGCCGTGGCTGCCGGTGACGACGAAGCCGCAGCGTTGGTAGAAGGCCAGTGCTGCGTCATTTCCTTCCAGCAATTCCAACGACAGGCCGTTCGGACGATCCCGCGGGACCGCTGCAACAAGCGCTGCGCCAACGCCGCGCCGTCGCGCGCCCGGCGCCACGTACAGCCAGGCGAGTTCCTGCGCATCGTAGGCAACGAAACCCATCACGCGTCCATTGAGCTCGGCCACGCGCAGCGTGTAGTCAAACAGTGACTCACGCTCGGCGGCGATCGGCAGGGGCAGGAATGCTTCGGGCAAGCCGGCCGCTCGCAGCTCTTGCTGCCGCGCCGCATCGTGCACGGCACACAGCTGGAGCCAGTCCTCGCCCTGGTAGGGCCGCACGTTCACTCGATGCCGAACCGCTTCTTGAAGCCGTTATCGGAGAATCCCTGGCTCAACGCGCCATCGTCGGTCACGACCACGGGCCGTCGGATCAGCTGCGGATACTCGCGCAGCAGCAGCTTCCATTCGGCCTGCGAGCCAGGCGTTTTTTTGTTGTCGGGCAGCTGCCGCCAGGTGGTCGAGGACTTGTTGATCAAGGCATCGAAGCCGCCCGCCTGTTCGGCCCAGGCGACCAGCGTCTCCGGCTCCGGCTTGTGCTCGCGGTAATCGACGAACGTATGGGCCAAGCCGAAGCGGTCCAGCCACTTGGTCGCCTTCTTGCAGGTGTCGCAATTCTTCAATCCGTAGAGCGTGGTCATGGTGTGCCCTTCTCGACTGCGCGGCGCGCGCTTGCGCGTGCCGACAGTGTGTTTGCCAATTGATGGTGTTCAAGGCCACGTGCCGGGAGAAACACCACATCGGCGCGTTGTCCATGGAATTTCAGTGCCATCCGCAGCGGCGGAATCAGCCCTGCGACATCGACGCAGCGCAGCTCGGCAAGATCCACGCGCTGCGACCGTCCTTGTTGGACGATCTCCAGCGCATTGCCCGCATCGCAGACCTGCGCCCATCGGGTAGACGCCCACGTCAGACGCAAGCTCAGGACCACCATGAGGGCAGGCGCCAGCCAACGCAGAATGTCCAGCTGCTGCGGAACGCCATCGCGCATCAGCGAGCCGGCAACGTAGACAGCCCCCCATCCCAACCATAGGGCCGGGATGCCCCAACGGATCCAGCCACTGGGCGAACGTGACAGCATGGCGCCTAACACAGGCTGTGTCGTACTCAATCGGCCAGACCGCGCAGCAGCTCGTTAACGCTGGTCTTGCTGCGTGTCCTGGCATCCACTTGCTTGACGATCACTGCGCAATACAGCGAATGCGAGCCGTCCTTGGACGGCAGCTGACCAGACACCACCACGCTGTACGGCGGCACATAGCCGTAGGAAATCTCGCCGGTAGCGCGGTTGTAAATACGCGTGCTCTGCGAAATGAACACGCCCATGCCGATCACGCTGTGATGGCCGATGACCACGCCTTCGACCACTTCCGACCGCGCGCCGATGAAGCAATGGTCTTCGATGATGGTCGGGCTGGCCTGCAGCGGTTCGAGCACGCCACCGATGCCGGCACCGCCGGACAGATGGCAGTGCTTGCCGATCTGCGCGCACGAGCCCACCGTTGCCCAAGTGTCGACCATGGTGCCTTCGCCGACATAGGCGCCGATATTGGTGAAGCTCGGCATCAGCACCACGTCCTTGCCGAAATAGGTGCCGCGACGCGCGACCGCACCGGGCACCACGCGCACGCCGGCCTTGCGGAAGTCGGCTTCATGGAAGCCGGCAAAGCGCGATTCCACCTTGTCCCAGAACGGCGCCGGCTGGGCGTCGATTACCGCCATCTCGTTGACGCGGAAATACAGCAGCACAGCTTTCTTCAACCACTCGTTGACGGTCCAGCCGCCCTGCCCGTCCGGCTCGGCCACGCGGAATTCGCCGCTCTCCAGGCCATCGATCACGCGGGTGACGATCGCACGGGTGGAGCCGTCGATCTCATCCATGGTCAAGGTGGCACGGCGCTCGAAGGCGCTTTCGATGCCGAACTTCAGTTCATCGCTGCCCACATGGGTTGCCGCGCTCTGCACGGCAATCGGCAGTTTCTTCGCAGCGGCCGCTTTCTTTGCAGCTGGCGCCGACACCACGCCGGTCGCCTGCTTGGCCACGCGCGCTGCGCCGGCCGTCTTCTTTGCAGCGATTTTCTTTACGGCAGCCTTGTTTACAGCGGTGCTCTTGACCGGCGCGGTCTTGATCGCCGCCGTCTTGACGGCGCCCTTCTTGCCGACGCTCGCGACCGGCTTGGTCGTGTCTGCTGCGGGCGTCTTGCCGGCCTTGGCGGTGGAGGTGGCTGCGCGCTTGGGTGCGGCGCTGGCGGTGGTCGCGCCGGGCTTACGCGCGGTTTTTTTGATGGTGGCCATGGGGGTCTCCAGACGTACTAGGCGGGGTCGAGACAGGCGCACAACGCATCGCGCAGGGCCTGCCGGGCGGATTCGGACAACGGGCGATCGTGCTCGTCGGTGATCTGGAACTGATCTTCCGCACGCTCGCCAAAGGTGGCGATGCGCGCGTCGTGCACGCGCAGGTGTTGCATGCGCAGGACATACGCCACATCGGCGAGCAGGCCGGGGCGATCGGGGGCGACCAGACTGATGCGGGTGCGGCGGCCGCCGGCGCTTTCGCTGAATTCCACGCGCGGCGCAAAACGGAAATGCCGCAACTGGCGCGGCACGGCACGCCGCGATGGCCGTACTTTTTGCAGGTCGCCGGCCAGCACCTGGCGTAGCGCGGCGGCAAGACGCTGCGGATCGCCATCGGCATAGCCTTCCTGCGGCAGCACTTCGAACACGTCGAAGATCGCATCGTGCGGCGCGTCCAGCACGCGCGCGCGATGGATGCCGTAGCCCTTGCGATCCAGCGTGGCCACGATCGCCGAAAACAGGCCATCACGGTCTGGCGAATACACGAACAGTTCCAACGCATCGTTGTCCGGCACCGCACGACGCGCTTTGACCAGGGTCTGGCCGATCTGCACTTCGATCAGCGAGACGGCCTGCCAGGCAAGCTGCTCGGGACGGAAGCGCAGGAAGTTTTCGTCCGGCATGCCGGCGAACTGGCGGTCGATGGTGGCATCGTCATGGCCTTGCGCCTGCATCAGCGCGCGTGCGGAGTCGCGCGCTTCGCGCAAGCGTTCCTCGCGCGGCGGCGGATGTTCCAGGCCTTCGCGCAGCGCGCGACGCGCGGCGAAATACAGATCCGCCAGCAACCGGTCCTTCCATGCATTCCACAGCTTGGGGCTGGTGCCGGCGATGTCGGCGCAGGTCAACAGATACAGATAATCCAGACGCTCGCGGGTGCCGACCAGGGTGGCGAAGCGATGGATCACCTCCGGGTCGGAGATGTCCTGCTTTTGCGCGGTCACCGACATGCGCAGGTGCTGCTCCACCAGCCAGGTCACCAGTTCGGTATCGCCTTCGCTGAGCCGATGCGCAAGACAGAACGCGCGCGCATCGACTGCGCCCAGTTCGGAGTGATCTCCACCGCGGCCTTTGGCGATGTCGTGAAACAACCCGGCCAGCAGCAGCAATTCCGGCTTGCGCAGACGTGGCCAGACTTCGTGGGTGATCGAAAAACGCTCGTCGGCGCGGCCTGCGGCGAACAGCGCGATGTTCCGCAGCACCATCAAGGTGTGCTGGTCCACCGTGTAGACGTGAAACAGGTCGAACTGCATGCGACCGGACACACTGGCAAACGCCGGAATCCACTGCCCCAGCACACCCAGCCGCGCCATGCGATTGAGCGTTTCCACCGCACGCGGGCCGCGCAGCAGCGCCATGAAACGGTCGCGCGTGGCGGCATCGGCCACGTCGTAGGCCGGCAGTTGCTGCAGCACTTCGGCCAGCGCGCGTGCGGTCAACGAATGCAACCCGCGCACATCGCGATGCGCGGCCCACTGCGCAAACAGCGCGAATACCCGCAGCACATCGCCATCCGGCCAGCTGTCGGCATCGGCGGCCAGGTAACCACGACGCAGGCTGAAGCCGTCGTCCAACGGCTCCGGTACCGCCTCGCCATCGAACTGTTCTTCGAAGCGCTGCAGCAGCCGGTCGCTGATCCGGCGGATCAACGCAGCGCTGCGGTAAAAGCGCTGCATCATTTTTTCGACGCCCAGGCTTTCCGGGTCGTCGGCAAAGCCCAGCCGCTGCGCCAGGGTCTTTTGGTAATCGAAACGCAGGCGTTCTTCCGGCCGGTTGGCCACGATGTGCAGCCCGAAGCGCAGCCGCGCCAATTCTTCGCGCTCGCGCCGCAACGCTGCGGCCTCGTCGAAGCCGACATGGCCCAGCCCGACCAACGCTTCCAGATCCTTGACCCCGAACGCGCGCAACGCCATCCAGCCCAGGGTCTGCAAATCGCGCAGGCCACCCGGGCCGTCCTTGATGTCGGGTTCGAGATTGTCGGCGGTATCACCAAACCGCTGATGCCGCGCCAGCAATTCTTCGCGCTTGGCCTGGAAGAAATCGCGCGGCGGCCACACCCATTGCGGCGCGATCGCCGCAGCCAGTGCCGCGCGCGCGTCGCCATCGGCCGCTAACGGCCGCGACTCGATCAACGCGGTGAGCACGGTCTGATCGATCGCAGCGGCAGTGCATTGCGCAGGCGAGCGCACTGCGTGACTGATCGGCAGGCCCACATCCCACAACAATGCGAACAACCGTGCCAGCGCCTGCTCGTGGCGCTGCTGCACGGCGGTGTCGCCCAACACCAGCACGTCCACGTCCGAACGCGGAAACAGCTCGCCGCGGCCATACCCACCGACCGCATGCAGCGACAGGCCGCTATCGGCTGGAATACAGCGGGTCCAGGCGTTGCGCATCAATTGGTCGACCGCGCGTGCGCGTAGCGCAACCAACCGTTCGATCGGTTCGCCCTGATCGAAGCGTTTGCACAGCCGCATGTCCGCGTGCACCAGCAGCGGACGGGCCTGCGCGGCCCATTCCGCATCGCCGGCGACGCCCGGGTCGGGTCGATCCGCCGGCGTGGCCGTCATACCGGCGCGGGCGAATTGGCAGACAGCGTCAGCACATCCACGCCGTCTTCGGTCACTGCGACCATGTGCTCCCACTGCGCGGACAACTTGCGGTCCTTGGTGACCACGGTCCAGCCATCGGGCAGTGTCTTATGGTGATAGGTGCCTTCGTTGATCATCGGCTCGATGGTGAAGGTCATGCCCGGCTTGAGCACCAGGCCTTCGCCCGGCCGGCCGTAATGCATCACCTGCGGTTCGTCGTGATAGACCTTGCCGATGCCATGGCCGCAGTAGTCGCGCACCACGCTGAAACGTTCGGCCTCGGCAAACTTCTGGATCGCATGGCCCACATCGCCCAGCGTGGCGCCCGGCTTGACCGCGCGGATGCCGCGCCACATCGCTTCATAGGTGGTGTCCACGAGGCGTTTGGCCATCACCGACGGCGTGCCCACGTAATACATGCGGCTGGTGTCGCCGTGCCAGCCGTCCTTGATTACGGTGACATCGATATTGACGATATCGCCTTCCTTCAACACCTTGGCCGCGCTCGGAATGCCGTGACAGATCACGTTATTGACCGAGGTGCACACGCTCTTGGGAAAGCCGCGATAGCCGACGTTTGCAGGAATGGTGCCCTGCACGTTGACGATGTGGTCGTGGCAGATGCGGTCGAGCTCGGCAGTGGTCACGCCCGGCTTGACGTGCGGGCCAACGATGTCGAGCACCTCGGCGGCCAGTCGGCCGGCGATGCGCATCAGTTCGATTTCTTCTTTGGTTTTTAGATTGACGCTCATGACTCCGATTATCGCCGATCCGGGCTGAATCTGAACGACCCGCGACAGCGTTTTTTGCAGGACACAGTGTCGGCAGCACAAGCGGACCGGGCAACAACAAACCGTCGCGAGCGCCTATTCATGTGTGACGCAGTTCCTCTCGCGTCAAGAATCCCGTAAGCGGAGTCATCAATAGGACATCGCAAATTTCGCAAAAGATGCAAGCGAAACAGCTAGATACAAGATGAATTCGCAGTTATGTTTGGCACAGTTGATGCATTGCATGGAGGGCGACACCTTGTCGCGTCATCAAAGACCTGACCGGTCAAGGAAATGTCCATGCGCACTGTCCGCCCTGTCCTGCTCTCCATCGGCCTGCTCTCGACCATCGGCATGGCGACTGCAGCAGATACAACCACCTTCAACGTCAAGATCGCCGTCACCAAGGCCTGCACCATCACTGCCGCCTCCGCCACGGACGTCGACTTCGGTTCGGTGCTCTCCACCTCGACCGCCAACGCCGATGCCAACGGCAGCGTGACCGCCCAATGCACCGCATTGACCCCCTACAACATCGCGCTGAGCGCCGGCAGCAACGCGGGCACCTCCAACGATGTGACCACCCGCCGCATGAAGAACGCCGACCCACTGGTCACCACCAACAACTTCATCGCCTATCAGCTCTATCAGGACCTGGGCCGCAGCACGGTGTGGGGCAGCACCACCGGCACCAACACCCTGAGCCGCACCGCCACCGGCATCAACCAGGTCTACCCGGTCTACGGTCGTGTGACCAATCCGTCGGTCAACAACGCCGCGACCGGTAGCTACCAGGACACGATCACCGCGACCATCGTCTATTGAGCTCACGCATGCCATCGCAACAGCTGCCGTCGCGCCTCCGTGCGTGGCTGGTCCCGGTTGGACTCGCCCTGAGCCTGTCGCTGAGCTGCGCCTGGCTGTTGCCGTCTGCGCAGGCGGCCAGCCTGCAGCTGGCACCGACTTCGCTGACCCTGAGCGCAGAACAGACCGCCGACGGCCTATGGCTGAGCAACAGTGGCGGCGCGCCGGTGCAGGTGCAGACCCGCGCCTATCGCTGGACCCAGCGCGATGGGCAGGACCAGCTCGATCCGACCCAGGAAATCCTGATCAGCCCACCGATGCGCACCCTGGCTGCAGGCGAACGCCAACTGATTCGCGTGATCCGCGCCGGGCCTGCGCCCAGTCGCCAGGAGCTCTGCTACCGCATCATCGTGGACGAACTGCCCAGCGCCGATGCCGACCGCAAGGGCATGCAGTTCGTGCTGCGCTACTCGGTGCCGATCTTCGTCCTGCCACCCGGCAAGGCCGAGCCCACGCCCACCCTGAGCGCGCAGGTGATCGCCGGCACCGATGGCAATGCGCAGATCCAGATCAGCAACAGCGGCTCCGGGCATGCGCAGGTCGCCGATCTGCAGCACCGGGTCGATGGCGCAACCAAGACCACCTTGAACGGCTTGGTCGGCTACGTGTTACCGGGCCAGACCATGCGCTGGTCGCTGGGCGCACCGCCGGCGCAGTTCGGCCGCGGCTCCATCGTCGCAAGGATCAATGGTGAGGCTGACGAACGCACCTTGTTGGCAGCGCCCACGGCGCCGTGATGCGGCCCGGCTGGCGATGACCCTGCTTGCGACCGCCACCGGGTTTGCGAACGCCATGGCCGGCGATCTCGCCGATGTCGCATCGTTGCCCGACCAGATTGCGCAAAGCGCCGCCACACAACCGCAGTCGCTGTATCTGGACGTCACCTTGAATCAGGCCGATCGCGGCCTGGCGCCGTTCGAACTGGTCGACGGTCATTTGCGTGGCTCGGTGGAAACGCTGCGCAAACTCGGCTTCATCCTGGCCGATCGCCTGCCCGGCGAATTGGTCGATCTGGATCGGCTACCCGATGTGGAAGTGCGCTACGACGCCGCGTTGCAGCGGCTCGCGTTGCAGGTACCGCTGGCGCAGCTGTCGCTGTCCACCACCGTACTCAAGGCCGAAGAAGCCGCCCCGCCCAGCGCCACCGCATCGCCGGGCATGCTGCTCAATTACGATTTCTATGCCACGCGCAATGCCGGTTCCAGCAGCATGTCGCTGGCCACCGAACTGCGCGGCTTCGGCCTGGGCCGAGGCATGGTCGATACCACCGCCATTTTTCTGGCCTACGACCGCCCGCAGGACCAACGCTGGCGCAGCGAGGCGGTGCGCCTGGACAGCGCCTGGCAGATGGATTTCCCCGACAGCGCCACCAGCCTGCGGGTGGGCGATTTCTATAGCGGGTTCGTCGATTGGAGCCGTTCGCTGCGGTTGGGCGGCGTGCAGATCGGCCGCAATTACGCGCTGCAGCCCTATCGCGTGCTGACCCCTACGCCCAGCTTTCTGGGCGAAGCGACGGTGCCCTCCACGGTGGAGCTGTATGTCGATGGCCTGCGTCAATACAGCGGCCAGGTACCGGCCGGGCCGTTTCAACTGGCCGCGCAACCGGGCATCAGCGGCACCGGGCAGGCGCAGATCGTGGTGACCGATGCCTTCGGCCGGGTGCGTCGACTGGACTTCGCGTTTTACGGCACGCCGCAACTGCTGGCGCGCGGCATTTCCGAGTGGTCGGCAGGCATCGGCCATCTGCGCAGCGACTATGGCGTGCGTTCGTTTTCCTATGCCTCGCAGCCGGTCGCAAGCGCCAGCTTGCGCAAGGGCCTGCGCGACGATTTCACCATCGAGGCGCACACCGAAGCCGGCGGCGGTGTAGTCAATGCCGGCGCTGGCGGGGTGTGGTTGCTCGGCGCTGGCGGCGTGTTCAATGCGGCCTACGCACACAGCAGCATGCATGCGCTGCGTGGCGGCCAGTCTGTGCTGGGCTATGCCTGGAATAACCGGCGTTTCAACGTGAATCTAGGCACCCAGCGCACCCACGGCGATTACCGCGACCTCGGCGCGTTGCAGGGCAGCCTGCCGGCGCGTGTCAGCGACCGCGCCGCATTCGGCGTCAATGCCGACCCGATCGGCTCGCTGGGCACCAGCTATGTGCGCCTGAGCTACCCGCAAGGCGACACCTCGCGTTATGCCAGCGTGTTCTGGTCGCGCAGCTTCGGGCGCAATTGGGCCGCCAATCTATCGGGCAATCAGAACCTGGATATCCGCAGCGACCGCAGCCTGTATCTGTCGCTGTCCACCACCTTCGGCGAGTTACGCCAGGCCAGCGCGTCGATGCAGCGCAACGGCAATCGCACCGGGTTTGTGGCCGATGTCAGCCAGCCGCTACCCGGCGACGGCGATCTGGGCGGCATCGGCTGGCGCGTCCAGGCACGCGCGGGCGACGATGCCAGCGGCGGGCTGGCCGAGCTGGGCTGGTTGAACCGCGTCGGCCGCTACAACTTCGGCGCCGCCACCCAGGACGGCGACCAGTTCGGCTATGCCAGCGCCAGCGGCAGCCTGGTGTGGATGGACGGCCGCAGCTTTGCGGCGCGCGACGTCCAGGACGCGTTTGCGGTGGTGTCCACCGACGGCCAGGCCGGCATTCCGGTACGGCTGGAGAACCGCTTGATCGGGGTCACCGATGCACGCGGCACCTTGTTGGTGACCCCGCTGCAATCATGGCAACGCAATCAGCTATCGATCGACACGCTGAGCCTGCCGGCGGACCTGCGCGTGGATCGGGTCGACACCACGGTGACGCCGCGCCAGCAATCCGGTGTGGCGGTGCGCTTCGGCATTACCCGGGTGCGGGCTGCGGTGATTGTCTTGCACGACGCAAACGGCGCGCCGGTGCCGGTGGGCAGCGTGGCGCAACGCGAAGGCGATGCCGAACGCGTGGTGGTCGGCTACGACGGCGAAACCTATCTGGACAATCTGCAAAACGACAACCGCATCCTGGTGGAATTGCCGGAGGGCCGCTGCATCGCGCAGTTCGCGTATCCGGCCGACGCTGGCCGCATTCCGCGGGTCGGCCCGTTGCGCTGTATCGCGGAACCGACGCCATGAGCGTGCAGGCGCTCTGGCGGGTCTTGCTTGCACTGAGCCTTGCACTGCTGTGGCTGACGCCCAGCCAGTCGGCGCATGCCGATACCACCTGCACGGTGACGTTGGGGACGCCCTTGGCCTTCGGCAACGTGGCCGCCAATGGCGCCACCGATGCGGTCGCGAGCTTCAACGTGTCCTGCGCCACCACCGCGCTCAGCGTGCTGGGCCAGGCGCGGGTGACGCTGTGCCTGGACCTGGGGCCCGGCAGTGCCAGCGCAGGCGTGTACACGCCGCGCCGCATGCTCAACGCCACCAGCGATGCGTTGAGTTATCAGATCTACAGCGACGCGGCACGCACGCAGGTCTGGGGCGCCACCGGATCGAGCACGCCGTCCCCGCTGGTGTTGAGTTTCGCCTATTCGGTACCGATCCTGGTCGGCGGCTCGCAGACCACCACGGTCACCTTCTACGGACGCATTCCCGGCAGCCAGACGCTGTCGGTGGGCAATCACACCAGCAGCTTCGGCGGCGCCGATACGGTGATGCGCTACGCCTACAACGAAAGCATCATCGGCGGCATCCAGTCGCCGGCCAACTGCAATACGGGCGGCAGCGGCGCCAAGACCGCCAGCAACGCGTTCCCGTTCACTGCCTCGGCCGATGTGCCGGCGCGCTGCAATACCTATGTCACCACCGATCTGGATTTCGGCAGCATCGCCGGCAGCATCGACACCCAGATCGACCGCAGTTCGACCATCAGCCTGGCCTGCACCAACCGCACCGCCTGGAACATCGGCCTGGACGTCGGCGTCAACGCTAGCGGCGGCACCCGACGGATGCGCCACGCCAGCAGCGCCAACTTCATCACCTACGAGCTCTACAAGGACTCGGGGCGCAGCAACCGCTGGGGCACCACGGTCGGGGTCGATACCCTGGCCGGCACCGGCAACGGGGTCGCGCAGACGGTGACGGTCTATGGCCGCGCGCCGGCGCCGCAGCTACCCATCGCCGGGGCCTATACCGACACGGTGACTGTCTCGATCACTTACTGACCGTTAATTAAGTTCGCTTCGGGGGCGTCGCTATTTGTAACGACTCCAATGCAAACGATTGCCTTCATGACGCCGGTCACCTTCCTGAAGTGCTTCACGCTGGTCGCCCTCGCTTGCAGCGCCGCTGCCGCAACTGCGTCCACTAACCGCGGCCCGGACAACTCCAGCCTGCACATCGGCCTGCGCCTGCTCAGCGGTTGCGAGCTGCGTACGACCCCGCCGCGCGCCAGCTGCTCGCGTGGCACGCCGGTCGCGGTTGCGCAGCCGTCGCGCAACGTCAACACCCCCTCGACCACCAGCACTGGCCAGGACGCCAGCGCACTTGCAGGGCCTGCGCCCAGCGGTGCGACGCGCATCACCACCATCGCGTTCTGAGCATGGCCGCCGCCCGCCCGCGCTGCAGTTGGCTGATCCTGGGCCTGCTATGCATGGCCGCTAGCGGCAGCGCTGTCGCTGCCGAAATCGCCATCGCCCCGACCACCGCACACATCCCGGCCAATAGCGACCAGGCGGCGGTCTGGCTATACAACCAGGCGGCGCAACCGTGGCGCGCCGATGCCAAGCTTTACCGCTGGAGCCAGGACGGCGGGCGCGAAGTACTGGAACCGGCCGTCGGCGCCACCGTCAGCCCCAGCCAGTTCGAAATCCCGGCGCAAGGCCGCCAGCTGTTACGGGTCATCCGCCTCGGCCCTAGCCCGGCCCGGACCGAAGACAGCTATCGGTTGGTGGTGACCCAACATGCCGTGGGCGATGAAGCCGAGCTGTTGCGGTATTCCACTCCGGTGTTTGCGATGCCCAGCGAGCCGGGCGAGTTGCACCCGCAGCTGCAGGCGACGCTGTCCGGCCAGGGCAGCGGCCGCAGCTTGCGCATCCACAATGCCGGCGTGCACCACGCCCGTCTGGCCGACCTGGCCTTTATCGATGCCGGCGGTACCCGGCACAGCATCGGCAACGATCTGGCCGGCTATGTGCTGCCCGGCCAGACCCGGCAATGGGCGCTGCCGGCAACCCTGTCCGCCGATCTGGGACGCTTCGTGGCCCGCGTCAACAGCGATACCGAAACCACGCTCGCACTGCAGCCCTGAGTTCCCTCGCCCGCCAGTCCGGGCGATGCCGGCAGTGCACATTGCATACGACCGGCCCGGCCGGCTATACTCCGCCGGCTGTTTTGCGTCTTTGCCGCATTGCGCCGTCCACGTCGGACGTCATCGACGAATCCACACCTGCTGCCGCCATCCGTGCCGGGGTGCCCTCACAAGGGTTCGTCGCGGAGGCAACAGGGAAGCCCAACCCCGGAATCTTGTGCGTTTGATGCGAGTGTTCTCGCAGCGCCCGCACTCCCTGCGCTGACTTCAAACAACAGCTGCGCACGGCGATTCCGCTACCAGGAGTTTTTTCAATGCCTCAGGTCACCATGCGTCAGATGCTGGAAGCCGGCGTCCATTTCGGCCACCAGACCCGCTACTGGAACCCCAAGATGGCGCCGTACATCTTCGGCGCGCGCGGCAAGATCCACATCATCAACCTCGAGAAGACCGTCCCGCTCTTCAACGACGCGATGAACTTCCTCTCCTCGATCGCGCAGAAGCGCGGCACCGTGCTGTTCCTGGGCACCAAGCGCAGCGCACGCGAGTCGATCAAGGAAGAAGCCGAGCGTTGCAACATGCCGTTCATGACCCAGCGGTGGTTGGGCGGCACGCTGACCAACTTCCGCACCGTCAAGCAGTCGGTTGCCCGCCTGAAGGAACTGGAAGCCGCTGAAACCGATGGCACCTTCGAAAAGCTGGTCAAGCACGAAGTGCTGGGCCTGCGTCGCGAGCGCGAAAAGCTGGATGCATCGCTGGGTGGCATCAAGGAAATGAACCGTCTGCCCGACGCGATCTTCGTGATCGACATCGGCCATGAAGACATCGCCATCAAGGAAGCCAAGAAGCTCGGCATCCCGGTGATCGCCGTGGTCGACACCAACTACGATCCGGCCCTGGTCGACTACGCCATCCCGGGTAACGACGACGCCATCCGCGCCGTGCAGCTGTACGCACGTGCCGCTGCCGATGCCGTGCTGGAAGGCAAGGCTGCTGCGCCGAACTCGGCGTCGGTGCGCGAAGAAGAGTTCTCGGCTGACGCCGGCGACGAAGGCAAGGGCCGTCGCGCCCCGGCCAAGAAGTCCGCCGAGAAGAAGGCCGACGCACCGGCCGCTGCTGCGGCACCGGCAGCAGCTGAAGCACCTGCAGCACCGGCTGCCGAGTAATCGGCATGCAATGCGGCCGCTCCATGCTGGGCGGCCGCAGCCCCGACGGGTCCATCGCGACCCGTCGCTGAGGCCACCAAAGATTTTTACGGGGGCGGCCCGCACGCTGCACCGTCTCCTCACTGGCGGAACACTTCCGCCGTACGCATTCGTCCATACGAGGTAATTCCATGGAAATCACTGCTTCCCTGGTCAAGGAACTGCGCGAGCGCACCGGCGCCGGCATGATGGAGTGCAAGAAAGCACTCGTCGAAAACGCTGGCGACATCGATGCCGCTGCCGAGTGGCTGCGCAAGTCGGGTCTGGCCAAGGCCGACAAGAAGGCCGACCGCGTTGCTGCCGAAGGCCGCATCGCCACTGCACAGGCCGGCGGCAAGGCCGTGCTGGTCGAAGTCAATTCCGAGACCGACTTCGTCGCCAAGGATGAGAACTTCCTGGCCTTCACCGAGGTCGTGGCCAACGCCGCACTGAACTCCGACGTCGCCGATGCCGAAGCGCTGAAGAGCGTCAAGCTGGACAGTGGCGAGACCATCGAAGAGCGTCGCGCTGCGGTCATCGCCAAGGTTGGCGAGAACCTGCAGGTGCGTCGCCTGGCCCGTATCGACAGCGCCAACAACGTCGCGGCCTACGTGCACGGCGGCCGTATCGGCGTGCTGGTCGAGCTGAAGGGTGGCGACATCGAGCTGGCACGCGGCATTGCCATGCACATCGCCGCAATGAACCCGCCGCACGTCAAGGCATCCGACGTCCCGGCCGAGTTTGTCGCCAAGGAAAAGGAAATCGAACTGGCCAAGATGTCCGAAAAGGACAAGTCCAAGCCGGCCGAGATCCTGGAAAAGATCATCAGCGGCAAGATCAGCAAGATCGTCAACGAAGTTACGCTGTACGGCCAGCCGTATGTGCTGAACACCGATCAGACCGTCGAGCAGGCCGTCAAGGCCGCTGGTGCCGACGTGATCGGCTTCCAGCGCCTGGCCGTTGGCGAAGGCATCGAGAAGGTGGTGGAAGACTACGCCGCCGAAGTGATGAAGCAGGCCGGTCTGGCCTGATCTTCGCCACAGCGTGAAAAAAAGCCGCGGCCATGCCGCGGCTTTTTTTTGCCTGCCAATCCGCGCTACATCGAAGCGCGCGAAACTGAAGCACACACATCCGTGGTGCCCGCAACCGGCCTCGACGCTATAGATGTCATCGGCCGTGCCGCTAAGCCTAGATGCCAACCAGACTCTCAGCACCCCTCACGCATGCGTTCCAGCGCAGCGACTGCGAGCCGTGGCGTGCTCAAACTCACCGAACGCAGCTGTATGCTTGCGTTCACTGTTGGCGATGACTCATGCAACCAGATCTCCAGGCCGCCCTGCACTACTGCCGTAACCTGCCATCGCCACCCGGCGTCGCGCTGCGCATCATCGAGCTGGCGCAGGACCCGGATGTGGACATGACCACCACCGCGAAAGTCATCGGCATGGACATCGCCCTGAGCGCACGCATGCTGCGCGTAGCCAACTCACCGCTGTACGCCAGCCGCCGCCGTGTCGACAACCTCGGCCAGGCGCTGACCATGCTCGGCCTCAACGCGACCCTGAGCCTGGCGCTGGGGTTTTCGATGGTGCACGGCGTGCGCAGTACCTTCATCGCGCACCCGTTGCATGAGCGCATCTGGCGTCGTGCCGGGCTATGCGCGCTGGCCAGTCGCATCCTGGGTCAGGCCTATGGCATACGCAAACCCGAAGAATTGATGCTGGCCGGCCTGCTGCAGGACATCGGCAAGCTGGCACTGCTGCAAGGCGCGCCCGAGCTGTATGCGCCGCTGCTGGAACAGGCGCCCGACAATGCATCGCTGCTGGATGCCGAACGCGAACACCTGGGTGCCACCCACGCCGAAATCGGCGCCTGGCTTGCGCACCAGTGGCAGTTACCGCACTACCTGCAGAACGCGATCGCGAAAAGCGAGGAAGAACCGTCAGGCCTGGAGCCCTTCATGGCCTGCGTCGCGCTGTCCGGACGTCTGGCCGACATCTGGCTCTCCGCCAGCGCGGCTACCGCCACCGAGCATGCGCAGCGCCAGGCACAGGACGTGCTGGAACTGGATGCCGAACGCTTCGAAAAAGTGATCGAACGCATCGCCGAATCCTTGCCCGAGCTCGAAGCCTTATTCGACATCCGCGTACCGCAACCCGAGCACATCCAGCTGATCTTCGAGCAGGCGCGCGAGCTGGCCCTGCTGCGCAGCCTGCGCGAATTGCAGGATGTGGCCGAAGCGCGCCGCCATGCCGACGAATCGGAAAACCGCATGCGTCATCTGGCCGAGCAGGCCAGCCGCGATGCGCTGACCGGCGTGTTCAATCGGCATCAGCTCGGCACCGCGCTGGCGCATGAGTTCGAACTGGCATCGCGGCAGGCCTGGCCGCTGTCGATCGCCTTCATCGATCTGGACGATTTCAAGCGCGTCAACGATGCGCACGGCCATCTGGTCGGCGACGAGGTGTTGCGCAACTTTGCGCAGACGCTGCAACGCATGGTGCGCACCAGCGACCTGGTGGCACGCTATGGCGGCGAAGAATTTCTGGTGATCCTGCCCAACACGCCTGCCGATGCGGCGTTGATGGTGATCGAGCGCATCCTTGCCGAAACCGCGCGCACGCCGATGGCGCAACTGCAGGGCGGCCCACTGCACATCACCTTCTCTGCGGGCCTGGCCACGCATGGCGGCATCGAGCGCCAGTTCGAAAGTATCGAACACCTGTTGCAGGCCGCAGACAGCACGCTGTACCGCTCCAAGCATCGCGGCCGCAACCGCGTCACCGCCTACGATGCGACCGATGTTCCGACGCCACCGAACCCGCGGGCGCACTGAGCGGCACGTCACCTCGATGACGACAAAGGAATTTTTACCACGCCCGGTGGCACGCTTCCGCTAGAATTGCCGGCGTTTGTCGTCCCCCACCCCCGAGGTCTCCCCCATGTCCGAACTTTCCTATCGCCGCATTCTTCTCAAACTTTCCGGGGAGGCGCTGATGGGGGACGGGGATTACGGTATCGATCCCAAGGTAATCAACCGCCTCGCCCATGAAGTGATCGAAGCGCAGCAGGCCGGCGCACAGGTCGCGCTGGTGATCGGCGGCGGCAACATCTTCCGCGGCGCCGGCCTGGCCGCCAGCGGCATGGACCGCGTCACCGGCGACCACATGGGCATGCTCGCCACCGTGATCAACGCGCTGGCCATGCAGGACGCGCTGGAAAAGTTCGGCGCCAA
Source organism: Xanthomonas sp. AC360 (assembly GCF_979258225.1). Classification (NCBI taxonomy): domain Bacteria; kingdom Pseudomonadati; phylum Pseudomonadota; class Gammaproteobacteria; order Lysobacterales; family Lysobacteraceae; genus Xanthomonas; species Xanthomonas sp. AC360. The sequence continues at coordinate 3,119,058 of NZ_OZ409846.1, read as the reverse complement.
GGTGCGCGTGATGAGCGCGATCAAGATCAACGACGTCTGCGAAGATTTCATCCGTCGCCGTGCCATGCGTCACCTGGAAAAGGGCCGTATCGCGATTTTCGCCGCCGGCACCGGCAACCCGTTCTTCACCACCGATTCGGGCGCGGCGCTGCGTGCGATCGAAATCGGTGCCGACCTGCTGCTCAAGGCAACCAAGGTCGATGGCGTGTACGACAAGGACCCGAAGAAGCACACCGATGCGGTGCGCTACGACAGCCTGACCTACGACGAAGTCATCATGCAGGGCCTGGAAGTGATGGACACCGCCGCCTTCGCGCTGGCACGCGACAGCGATCTGCCGCTGCGCATCTTCGGCATGAGCGAGCCCGGCGTGCTGCTGCGCATCCTGCGCGGCGAGCAGATCGGCACCTTGGTGCAGGGCCGTAGCTGAGTTTTTCGGATTAGAGAATCGGGATTTGTGATTCCTCACAGCGTGGATCGGGCGCTCCGCTCGTGCCCGATCCACCGCAGCGCCTGGCGTGAACGCGCCAGGCAGGTGAACCGGCTGCGCCGGCTCATGTAGGCCGGCGAGTCGTGAAACCCCAGTCCCGGCTATAATCCCCGGATTCAGCTCCACACGGATTCCGGCGATGCTCAACCAGATCAAACAAGACGCGCAGGCGCGCATGACCAAGAGCATCGATGCTCTGCGCCATTCACTGACCACCGTGCGTACCGGCCGCGCTTCGCCGGCGCTGCTGGACGGCATCAAGGTCAAGGCCTACGGCACCGACACTCCCCTCAATCAGGTTGCCAGCATCAGCGTGTCCGAAGGCCGCTCGCTGGTGATCAGCCTGTTCGACAAGGGCATGATCAAGGATGTGGAAAAAGCCCTGTATGCCTCGGATCTGGGCCTGACCCCGACTGTGGTAGGCACCGTGATCCGTCTCAACCTGCCGCCGCTGACCGAGGAGCGCCGCAAGGAGCTCAGCAAGTCCGTGCATGGCGAAGGCGAAGACAGCAAGGTCGCCATCCGCAACATCCGTCGCGATGCCAATCAGCAGGTCAAGGATCTGCTGAAAGACAAGAAGGTCACCGAAGACGAAGCCCGTGCCGCCGAAGACGACATCCAGAAGTTGACCGACAAGGCCATCAAGGATGTGGATGAGGTCGTCAAGGGCAAGGAACAGGAATTGATGACGGTCTGATCGTGGCATCGCCTGCCATGCATCCAGTCCCTTCTACCGACGCAGTCCCGCGCCACATTGCCATCATCATGGATGGCAACGGGCGTTGGGCGCAGCGTCGGCGACGTCCGCGCATGATCGGCCATCGCGCCGGTGCGCGGGCGGTCAACCGCACCATCGATTTCTGCCTGGAAAAGGGAGTGTCGGCGCTGACCCTGTTTGCGTTCTCCAGCGAAAACTGGGGCCGCCCGCAAGAGGAAGTCGATTCGCTGATGAAGCTGTTCCTGCATGCGCTTGACCGCGAGGTCGAAGAACTGCAACGGCGTGGCGTGCAGGTGCGTTTCATCGGCGAGCGCAATCGCTTCGCTGCACCGTTGCGCGACCGCATGGCCGCTGCCGAACGCAGCACCGCGGGCAATGCGCGACTGGTGCTCAGCATCGCGGCCAGTTATGGCGGCCGCCAGGACATCGCGCTGGCGGCACGTGCGCTGGCCGAAGAGGTGGCAGCCGGCCGCTTGCAACCGCATCAGATCGACGAGGCCCTGCTGTCCAGCCGCGTCGCACTGTCCGACCTGCCGGCGCCGGATCTGTTCATCCGTACCGGTGGCGATACCCGCATCAGCAATTTCCTGCTCTGGCAGCTGGCCTACACCGAGCTCTGGTTCACCGAAACCCTGTGGCCGGAGTTCGATGCCGGCGTGCTGCAGCAGGCGCTGGACGACTATGCCGGGCGCGAACGCCGCTTTGGCCTGACCAGTGCCCAGATCGCCGACAAGGCGACGGAGATCTCCTCCGCATGACCAAGACCCGCGTGATTGCTGCGCTGATCATGGCGCCGCTCGCCATCTGCGCGATCGTGCTACTGCCCACCCAATGGCTGGCGGCGCTGGCGGCGGTCCTGTTTCTGACCGGCCTGTGGGAGTGGCTCAAGCTCTCCGGCATCGACGACAGCCTGCCGCGCACTGTGCTGCTGATGCTCAATCTGCTGCTGATGGTGCTGATGGTGTGGGCGTCGGCCGGCTCGATGGTGCTGTTCCAGATCGCCGCCCTGGTGGGTGTGGCCTGGTGGGGGCTGGCGCTGCTGTGGCTGCGCTTTTTCACCTTCGGCGCCGATCATGGCAACGGCCAGGCGCGCGCGCTCAAGCTGGCGGCCGGCACCCTGGCGGTGCTTCCCGCCTGGGCCGCGCTGGTGTTGCTGCACGCCAACCCGGACAAGGGCAACCTGTGGCTGCTGACCGCCCTGACCATGGTCTGGGCGGCCGACTCGGGTGCGTATTTCGCCGGACGTGCGTTCGGCAAGCACAAGCTGGCACCGCGCATCAGTCCGAACAAGACCATCGAAGGCCTGCTCGGCGGGATGGTTGCCGGCATCGCGGTGGCCTGCGCCTTCGGCTGGCTGGCCGGGCTGACCCTGGCGCATGTGCCGCAGTTGGTCCTGGTCGCGGCGGTGGCGGTGCTGGCGTCGGTGCTCGGCGATCTGTTCGAGAGCCTGCTCAAGCGCCACGCCGGCGCCAAGGACTCGGGCACGGTGATTCCCGGCCACGGCGGCGTACTGGATCGCATCGATGGCGTGCTCGCCGCCCTGCCGGTGTTCGCACTCGGCAAGGAAATTCTCGGATTCTAAGCATGGCTGGCTCTTCTCCCCGCCAGGTCGCCATCTTCGGCGCGACCGGCTCGATCGGTACGTCGGCACTGGACGTGATCGCCCGCCATCCCGAGCGGCTGCGCGCCAGCGTGCTGTCTGCGGGCCGCCAGGTCGACGCCTTGCTGGCGCTGTGCGCCACGCATCGGCCTGCGCATGCGGTGATTGCCGACGAGGCGCTGTACCCGGCCCTGCGTGACGGCTTGCGTGCCGCAGGCCTCGCCACCCAGGCGCACGCCGGCACCGCGGCGCTGGATGCGCTGGCCGGCAGCGATGCTTGCGACACCGTGGTGGCTGCCATCGTGGGCGCCGCCGGCCTGCCGTCGACCCTGGCCGCCGCCCGCGCCGGCAAGCGCCTGCTGCTGGCCAACAAGGAATCGCTGGTGCTGGCCGGCGAGCTGCTGACCCGCACCGCTGCTGCGGCGGGCGCGGAAATCATTCCGATCGATAGCGAACACAGCGCCATTTTCCAATGCCTGCGCTCGTGCGACGCCAGCCGCGGCGTGCGTCGGGTGGTCCTGACCGCGTCCGGTGGCCCGTTCCGTGGCTGGGATCGCACCGCGCTGGCGGCAGTGACGCCCGCGCAGGCGGTTGCGCACCCGAAGTGGTCGATGGGCCCGAAGATTTCGGTGGACTCGGCCACCCTGATGAACAAGGGCCTGGAAGTCATCGAGGCGCATCATCTGTTTGGCCTGCCCGGCGAGCAGATCGATGTGCTGGTGCACCCGCAAAGCCTGGTGCATTCGCTGGTGGAATTCGTCGACGGCTCCACCCTGGCCCAGCTTGGTCTGCCGGACATGCGCACCACGCTGGCGGTCGGTCTGGCGTGGCCGGAGCGGGTGGAATCGGGCGTGGCGGGACTGGATCTGCTGCAACAGGGCCGACTGGATTTCGAGGCGCCCGACACCGATGCATTCCCTTGCCTGCACCTGGCCTGGGAGGCTTTGCGCGCCGGCGGAACCGCGCCGGCGATCCTGAACGCGGCCAACGAAGTGGCCGTTTCAGCGTTTCTTCAGGGCCAAATAGGTTTCCTAGCGATCCCTGCGTTGGTCGAACACACGCTGACAACGCTCCCACGGCACAATGCCGACTCCCTCGACACCCTGCTTTTTGCCGATGCGCAAGCCCGGCAAATCACTGAACGCGCCCTCGCCAACTACGCCCATCATGCTTGATCGATCCACGCAGCCGAGTTGCATCCATGGGTGATTTCATCGGTTCGGTCTGGTGGATGATCGTCAGCCTGGGTCTATTGGTGACGTTCCACGAATTCGGACACTTCTGGGTCGCGCGCCGCTGCGGCGTCAAGGTGCTGCGGTTTTCGGTGGGCTTTGGCAAGCCGCTGTGGATGCGCCGCGACCGCCACGGCACCGAGTTCGTGGTGGCCGCGATCCCGCTGGGTGGCTACGTCAAGATGCTCGACGAGCGCGAAGGCGACGTGCACCCGGCCGAACTGGACCAGGCGTTCAATCGCAAGACGGTGTGGCAGCGTATTGCGATTGTTGCTGCCGGCCCCATCGCAAATCTGCTGCTGTGCATGGCGATGCTGTGGGCGATGTTCGTGGTCGGCAAGCAGGATTATTCGGCCACTGTGGGCCGCGCCGATGGTCTGGCCGCCGAAGCGGGGCTGACACCGGGCGAGCGCATCGTGCGCATCGACGGACGCAGCGTGAGCAGCTGGAGCGATGCCAGCATGCAGCTCACCACTGCGGCCATGGATCGGCGCGATATCCAGCTGCGCACCGCCGTCGAGGGTGGCGGCAACAGTGAGCACACCTTGCGTCTTTCGCAGTTGCCGGTCGGTTTCGACGAGCGCCGGGTGGCATCGCTGGCCGGCATCGGCTGGCAGTTCATGTTGCAGCCGCCGGTGATTGCCGAAGTGGTGCCAGGTTCGGTGGCCGACGGCCTGCTCAAGCCGGGCGATCGCATCGTGGCCATCGATGGCCAGCCGATCCGCTCGGCCCAGGACATCATTTCGCAGGTGCAGGCGCTGGGTGCGAACGGCGGGCCAGGCATGATCGAAGTGGCGCGCGGCGAAGACCGCCTGGCGCTGGAAATCGCACCGCGCAAATCGCCGCAAGGCCAGTGGATGATCGGGGTCCGCCCCGCCGCCGCGCCGGCGCCGGAATACGATAGTCGCCAGCAGTACGGCATCTTCGCTGCGGTGCCGGCAGCTATCCGCGAAACCGGCAAGATGACCGCCGATTCGCTGGGCATGATGAAGCGCATGCTGACCGGCCAGGCCTCGGTCAAGAACATTTCCGGCCCGGTCACGATTGCCCGCGCCGCCAACGCCTCGGCCGAACGCGGGCTCGACTGGTTCCTGTATTTTCTGGGCTTGCTGTCGCTCAGCCTGGCGATCATCAACCTGATGCCCATCCCGATCTTGGACGGTGGGCATCTGCTGTATTACCTTATTGAGTTGGTCAAGGGCAGCCCGATCAGCGAACGGGCCATGATTGCCGGGCAATATGTCGGCCTGGCGGTCCTGGCCGGGTTGATGGGACTGGCGTTCTACAACGACATCCTCGGCCTGGTTCCACGATGAAATTGCTCCACTCTTTCCGCCTGTTGTCGTCGTCATACGTCGGCATCCAGCAACACCCGAAATCGACTCCAACCGGATGTGACATGACGCGTCTTCCCACTCGCCGCCTGCTTGCCCTCGCTCTTGCCGCCGGCCTCAGCCTGCCAGCCGTTGCCCTGGCCGCAGAGCCGTTCGTTGCCAGCGACATCCGCGTCGACGGCCTGCAGCGCATCGCTTCCGGCACCGTGTTCACCTATCTGCCGGTGAACCGCGGCGACACCGTGGACGACACCAAGGTGGCCGACTCGATCCGGGCGCTGTACCGCACCGGCTTCTTCGAAGACGTGCAGCTGGACCGCCAGGGCAACATCCTGGTGATCACGGTCAAGGAACGCCCGGCGATCAACAAGCTCACCGTGACCGGCAACAAGGACATCAAGTCCGAAGAGCTGCTCAAGGGCCTGGGCGATATCGGCCTGACCGAAGGCGGCACCTTCGATCGCCTGAGCCTGGACCGCGTGACCCAGGAACTGACCCGTCAGTACAACAACCGCGGCAAGTACAACGTCGAGATCACTCCGACCGTCAGCCCGCTGGACCGTAATCGCGTCGATGTGGCCATCGCGATCAAGGAGGGCAAGGCGGCCAAGATCCGTCACGTCAACCTGATCGGTACCGAAAAGTTCGCCAACGAAGACATCCTGGAAAACTGGGAATCCAAGGAGCACAACTGGGCCTCGTGGTATCGCCGCGACGACCAGTACTCCAAGGAAAAGATGTCCGGCGACCTGGAGAAGCTCAACTCCTGGTACCTGGACCGTGGCTATGTCGACTTCAGCATCGACTCCACCCAGGTGGCCATCAGCCCCGACAAGCGCGACATGTTCGTCAGCGCCGGCGTCACCGAGGGCGAGCAGTACAAGATTTCCGACATCAAGGTCACCGGCGACACGGTGCTGCCGCAGGCCGATATCGAGCGGCTAGTGATTCCCAAGGCCGGCGACATCTTCTCGCGCGCGCTGCTGGAATACACCTCCGATGCGATCACCAACACGCTGAGCAACGTCGGTTACGCGTTCGCCAAGGTCAACCCGCTTCCGACGCCGAACCGCGAGGACCGCACCGTTGCGGTGAACCTGCAGGTGGTGCCGGGCCCACGCGTGACCGTGCGCCGAATCCTGTACAAGGGCAACAGCCGCACCTCCGACGAAGTGTTGCGCCGCGAAATGCGCCAGTTCGAGAACACCTGGTACTCGCAGGCCGCGATCGACCGTTCCAAGATCCGTCTGCAGCGCCTGGGCTACTTCGAGTCGGTGAACGTGGAGACCCCGGCGGTGCCTGGCAGCAACGACCAGGTGGACGTGATCTACGACGTCAAGGAAACCACTTCCGGCAGCTTCGTGTTCGGCCTGGGTTACTCGCAAAGCTTCGGCGTGACCACCTCGGTGCAGTTGTCGCAGAACAACTTCCTGGGCGGCGGTAACCGGGTGGCGGTGGAAGCCTCGCGCAGCACCTTCCAGCAGCGTTACGCGTTCTCCTATACCAACCCGTTCTTCACCGACGATGGCGTGTCGCTGGGCTACAACCTGTCGTGGCGCTCGCTGGATTACTCGGACTTCAACACCGCGCAGTTCAACAGCAAGAACGGCTCGGCGCAGGTGGTGTTCGGCGTGCCGATCACCGAGAACGATACCGTCTCGGCAATGATCGGCATCGACAGCAACCAGATCACCACGTTCCCGGGCACCACGCCGCAGGCGATCGTCGATTACATCGATGCGATCGGCACGCGCACCTTCCATGCCTGGCGCAGCGAGCTGGGCTGGGCGCGCGACACCCGCAACGACTTCTTCATGCCGACCCGCGGCATGTACCAGCGCGTCGGTCTGGAAACCACCCTGCCCGGCTCCACGGTCGAGTACTACAAGCTCAACTACCAGATCTCCAACTATTGGCCGATCATCCCGGCGCTGGTGTTGAACACGCGCTTCGAGCTGGGTTACGGCGATAGCTATGGCAACGACAGCACACGCGTAGTGGCCGGTCCCAATGGCACTTCGCGCACCATCACTGCGACCGGCCTGCCGTTCTACGAGAACTTCTACGCCGGCGGTACCAACTCGGTGCGCGGCTTCGAAGACAACACCCTGGGTCCGCGCTCGGAGCCGATCAACGGCTTCAACCGCGGCCAGCCGCTGGGTGGGTCGTTCAAGACCGTCGGCTCGGTGGAAATGTACTTCCCGAAGCTGTTCGACAGCCCGTCGGCGCGCATCTCGGCGTTCTTCGACTTCGGTAACGTGTACGACGGCGTGGACAACTTCAAGGCCAACGAGTTGCGCGCCTCCACCGGTGTAGCGCTGTTGTGGCGCGCCCCGGTCGGCCCCATCTCGATCAGCTACGCGTTCCCGCTGAAGAAGGAAGACAACGACGAGATCGAGCGCCTGCAGTTCACCTTCGGCGGCCAGTTCTAAGACGCACGCAAAACAATGGCGGCCCGACTGATCGGGCCGCCATTGTTTGTCTGTCATGCCTGAGGTGTTACAGGCTCAGAAGTAGCTCTGGAACAACGTGCTCAGACAGGTCGCCGTCCCGCTCCAATCGGATGTATCCACACACTGGACCTGCTGGTCCCAGAAGTTATGAGCGTCGGCACGCTCCTGCGCGAAATCATCGGCCGAGGCGCTGCTGACTGCGCCCAACAGGACCACGCCTGCGAACATGGAGAGGAGAGTTTTCATATGCTTCTTCCTGGGTTAGCCGCTCGGTTGCGGCCAGGCAACAGATACGCCTGACTGTTTAGCGAATTTTTGGCGATGTTTTTTTTCCGTAAAAACAGCCACTTACTGTTTACGCGAGGTTCACCTGATGCCCCTGACTGCCAGTGCGATTGCCGAACAATTTGGTCTGACCGTCGTGGGCGACGGCGCGACCGAGGTCACCGGGGTGGCGACGCTGGCGCACGCCGGAGCAGGCCAGCTGAGCTTCCTGTCCAACCCGCGCTATCGGCCGCAGTTGGCTGACACGCAGGCTGCCGTGGTGGTGGTGCGCGCCGAGGACGCCGAGGCGGCGCACAGCACCGTGCTGGTTGCCAAGGACCCGTACACCGCATTCGCCAAGATCGCCGCGTTGTTCGATGTGCCGCCGGTGCGCGAGCCCGGCATTCATCCCTTGGCGGTGATCGACCCCAGCGCACAGGTGTCGCCTGGCGCGCATGTTGGCCCGTTCGTCAGCATCGGTGCGCGCAGCCGCGTGGGCGATGGCTGCATCATCGGCACCGGCAGCATCATCGGCGAAGACTGCGTGGTGGACGATGGCAGCGAACTGATCGCCCGCGTCACTTTGGTGACCCGGGTGCGGCTGGGCAAGCGCGTGCGGATTCATCCCGGCGCGGTGATCGGCGCCGATGGGTTCGGCCTGGCGATGGATGCCGGCCACTGGATCAAGGTGCCGCAGCTGGGCGGCGTGGTGATCGGCGACGACTGCGAGATTGGCGCCAACACCTGCATCGACCGCGGCGCGCTGGAAGACACCGTGCTGGAAGAAGACGTGCGCGTGGATAACCTGGTGCAGATTGCCCACAACTGCCGGATCGGCGCGCACAGCGCGATCGCCGGCTGCACCGGCATTGCCGGCAGCGCCAAGATCGGCCGCTATTGCCTGCTCGGCGGGCATGTCGGCGTGGTCGGCCACCTGGAGATCTGCGACAAGGTCGTGATCACCGGCAAGTCGGTGGTGCGCAATTCCATCCATGAGCCGGGCGAATATTCGTCTGGCACCCCTCTCACCGACAATCGCACGTGGCGCAAGAATGCCGCGCGCTTCAAACAACTCGATGCGCTGGCAAGGCGCATCCTGGCTGTGGGCAAGGAGAACGCATGAGTTACCCCGTTTACGAGCTGCCGATCGACGTCAATCAGATCCAGACGCTGATCCCGCACCGCTACCCGTTTCTGCTGGTCGACCGGGTCATCGAACTGGACCTGGAAGCCAAGCGCATCGTCGGGCAGAAGAACGTCAGCATCAACGAGCCGTTCTTCCAGGGCCACTTCCCGAACCGTCCGGTGATGCCGGGCGTGTTGATCATCGAAGCGCTGGCGCAGGTCGGTGGCGTGATGACCCAGCTCGGCCTGGGCCGCGATGCGTTGTCCCAGCTGTTCTACATGGTCAAGGTGGACAATGCGCGCTTCAACAAGCAGGTGGTCCCCGGCGATGTGCTGATCATGGAGGTGCAGATGAAGCGCCTGATCCGCAATGTGGGATGCTTCTATGGCGAGGCCAAGGTCAACGGCGAAATTGTGGCCAGTGCCGAGGTGATGTGCGCCGGCGCCAGGTAATGACCCGCTCCCGGAGTGAGACACGATGCGTGATTCGACACCTTTGATTCATCCCACCGCCGTCATCGACCCGTCGGCGCAACTGGCCGACGATGTGCGCGTTGGCGCGTTCTGCCTGATCGGCGCCGATGTCCACATCGGTGCCGGGACCGAGGTGGGGCCGCATTGCTCGATCCACGGCCCGACCCGGATCGGCCGCAACAACCGCTTCATCGGGCATGCGGCGATCGGCGGCGAACCGCAGGACAAGAAGTACGCCGGCGAGCGCACCGAACTTACGATCGGCGACGGCAACGTGATCCGCGAATTCGTCACCATCAATCGCGGAACCGGCGGCGGCGGCGGCATCACCGTGGTCGGCAACGACAACTGGCTGCTGGCCTACACGCATGTGGCGCACGACTGCCATGTCGGCAACCACTGCGTGTTCTCCAACAACACCACGCTGGCCGGCCATGTCACCGTGGGCGATTACGTGATCATCAGCGGCTTTGCCGGCGCGCATCAATTCTGCCGCATCGGCGCGCACGCCTTCCTGGGCATGGGCGCGCTGACCAATGGCGACGTGCCGCCGTTCACCATGGTCGGCAGCGAGTCGCTGGGCCGCCCGCGCGGCATCAACAGCGAAGGCCTCAAGCGCCGCGGCTTCGATGCCGAGCGCATCACCGCCATCAAGCGCGCCTACCGCACGCTGTACGTCGCCGGCCTGCCGCTGGCCGACGCCAAGTTGCAACTGGCCGAACAAGCCAAGGACAGCGAAGACGTCCGCGGCATGCTCGAGTTCATCGAAGCGGCAGAAAGGCCGTTGCTGCGATGACGGGAATCGGGAATCGGGAATCGGGAATCGTGGACGGCCAGCGCAACGGCCCGTCGGTCGGCAGCGTTCCGACTGCACGACCGATTCCCCATTCCCCACTCCCGATTCCCGGCGCGCGCAAGCGCGCGCCCCGCATTGCCCTGATCGCCGGCGAAGCCTCCGGCGACATTCTGGGCGCCGGGCTGATTGCGCAGTTGCGGCTGCGGTATCCCGATGCGGAATTCGTGGGCATCGGTGGCGATGCGATGCGCGGTGCCGGTTGCCAGACCTGGTTCGATGCCAGCGAGCTGGCGGTGATGGGGCTGACTGAAGTGCTGCGCCATCTGCCGCGCCTGCTCAAGCTGCGCCGCGCCTTCCGCGAACGCGTGCTGGCGTGGAAGCCGGACGTGTTCATCGGCATCGATGCGCCGGATTTCAATCTGCCGGTCGAACGCTGGCTCAAGCAGCGCGGCATTCGCACCGTGCACTACGTCAGCCCGTCGGTGTGGGCATGGCGCGAGAAACGTGCCGAGAAGATCGGCGCCAGCGCCGACCTGGTGCTGTGCCTGTTCCCGATGGAGCCGCCGATCTACGCCAAGCACGGCGTGGATGCGCGCTTTGTCGGTCACCCCATGGCCGACGACATCGCTTACAAGGCCGACCGCGAGGCGGCCCGCGCTCAATTGGGAATTTCCGCCTCCAGCACCGTGCTGGCGGTGCTGCCGGGCAGCCGGCATGGCGAGATCAGCAAGCTGGGCGACACCTTCTTCCAGGCCGCCTGGCTGGTCTCCGAGCACCTGCCCAATCTGCATGTGCTGGTCCCCGCCGCCAACCCGGGCTGCAAGCAGTTGCTGGCCGAACAGCTGTCGCGCAGTTCGTTGCCGGTGATGCGCTCGCACCTGCTCGACGGCCAGGCGCGCACCGCGATGCTGGCCGCCGATGTGGTGCTGCTGGCCTCGGGCACCGCCACGCTGGAGGCGATGCTGGTCAAGCGGCCGATGGTGGTCGGCTACAAGGTCGCGCCGCTGACCTATCGCATCGTCAAGACGCTGGGCTTGCTCAAGGTCAACCGCTACGCGCTGCCCAACATCCTGGCCAACGCCGACCTCGCCCCCGAGCTGATGCAGGACGACTGCACCCCGGAACGGTTGTGTGTCGCGCTGCTGGATTGGTTCAAGCACCCCGACAAGGTCGCCGCCCTGCAACCGCGTTATCTGGCCCTGCACGCCGAACTCCGCCGCGACGCCTCCGCACGCGCAGCCGATGCGGTGGCAGAGCTGGTCGGGACCGGGGACCGGGGACCGGGGACCGGGGCGAGCGACTCTGGATGAAAGCTTCCCGCACCGAACTGTCGCTGTTTCCCGGGTCCCCGGTCCCGGGTCCCGAGTCCCGGCTCTATGCCGGCGTCGACGAAGCCGGCCGGGGGCCGCTCGCCGGGCCGGTAGCGGTGGCGGCGGTGGTGTTCGACCCGAGCAAGCCGCGCATCAACGGGCTGGACGATTCCAAGCAGCTCAGCGCCGAGCGCCGCGAGCAGTTGTATGCGCGCATCGTCGACCGGGCGCTGGCGTGGTCGGTGGTGTTGATCGACAGCGAAGAAATCGACCGCATCAACATCTACCAGGCCACCATGCTGGGCATGCGGCGGGCGGTGGAAGGCGTGGCGCACGTGGCCGGGTTTGCGCGCATCGACGGCAACCGTGTGCCCAAGGGACTGCCCTGCCCGGCCGAGGCGCTGATCGGCGGCGATGCGCTGGACCGCGCCATCATGGCCGCCTCGATCGTGGCCAAGGTCACCCGCGATCGGCTGATGCACGAACTGCACGCGCAGCATCCCGAATACCGCTTCGACCAGCACAAGGGCTATGCCACGCCGGTGCATCTGACCGCGCTGCGCACCCATGGGCCGTGTCCGCAGCATCGCCGCAGCTTTGCGCCGGTGCGGCTGGCGCTGGAAGGCCGTGAAAGCCGGGACCCGGGACCGGGGACCGGGGACCCGCAACAGCTGCAGGTCGTGGAGCTGGTTGTCCGGCCATAGGCGGCGGGCGTTCTGGCACCGTTGGTTGGTTTTTCCTCGGGACCTGTGATCGGAACATCTGCACATTGTGCAATCCGTCGATGGGGTTGCAGGCATGGATCGTTCTACCCGCACATAACCTGAATTCCTCATCAGCCAAATGCCTCCCCAAGGCCCCGGCAGCTGGCGATTCAGCGCTTTCCCGGGTCCCTGCTGGCCGATCCTGGGTCCCGCACCCACCTGTCAAGCCTTGTTCGTCCCCGCCCTCGCCGGTACCCTGACCGCGCATTATTCCGGTCTCGCATGTCCACTTCCCGTTTCGTCCATCTGCACGTCCACACCGAGTTCTCGTTGGCGGATTCCACTATCCGCGTGCCCGAGAAACCGGATCAGGCTGACCCGAAAAAGGCCAAGCAGGCCAACCTGCTGAGCCGCGCGGTCGAGCTCGACATGCCATCCCTGGCGGTCACCGACCTTAATAACCTGTTCGCGCTGGTCAAGTTCTACAAGGCCGCCGAAGGCGTCGGCATCAAGCCGATTGCCGGCGCCGACGTGATGATCGCCACCCCGGACATGACGCCCTGGCGCATGACCCTGCTGTGCCGCGATCGCGAGGGCTACCTGAGCCTGTCGCGGCTGCTGACGCGCGCCTGGATGGAAGGCCACCGCCCCGAAGGCGGCGTGGCGATCCACCCGGAATGGCTGCAGGCCGGGCACGCCAACCTGTTCGCCCTGGCCGGCCGCGACAGCATGGCCGGCCGCCTGTTTTCCGAGGGCCGCGCCGATCTGGCCGAGCAACAGCTCGCCGACTGGCAACGCGTGTTCGGCGATGGCCTGCACCTGGAACTGACCCGCACCGGGCGCGAGGGCGAAGAACGCTTCAACCAGTTCGCCCTGCATGCCGCCGGCGTGCGCGGGCTGCCGGTGGTGGCCAGCAACGATGTGCGCTTTCTGTATGCCAGCGACTTCAATGCGCACGAAGCGCGTGTGTGCATTTCCTCCGGCCGCGTGCTGGACGACCCCAAGCGCCCGCGCGACTACAGCGACCAGCAGTACCTGAAGTCCGGCGATGAAATGGCCGCGCTGTTCGCCGATGTGCCCGATGCGATCGACAACACCCATGCGCTGGCGCAGCGCTGCAACATCGAGATGCGCCTGGGCACCTACTTCCTGCCCGCCTACCCGGTGCCCGAAGACGAGACGCTGGACAGCTGGATCCGCAGCCAGTCGCGCGACGGTCTGGCCGCGCGCCTGGAAAAAAGCCCGATCGCGCCCGGCAAGACCCGCCAGGACTATGTCGACCGGCTCGAATTCGAGCTGGACACCATCATCAAGATGGGCTTCCCCGGCTACTTTCTGATCGTTGCCGACTTCATTCAGTGGGGCAAAAATCAGGGCATCCCGATCGGCCCGGGCCGCGGTTCCGGTGCCGGTTCGCTGGTGGCCTGGGCACTGCAGATCACCGATCTGGACCCGCTGCCGTACAACCTGCTGTTCGAGCGCTTCTTGAATCCAGAGCGCGTGTCGATGCCCGACTTCGACATCGACTTCTGCATGGATCGCCGCGACGAAGTCATCGACTACGTGGCGCGCAAGTACGGCCGCGAGCGGGTCAGCCAGATCATCACCTACGGCACCATGGCCGCCAAGGCGGTGGTGCGCGACGCCGGGCGCGTGCTCGGCTTTACGTACGGGTTGGTCGACAGCGTCGCCAAGCTGATCCCCAACATCCTGGGCATCACGCTCAAGGATGCGATGGGCGAAGGCAAGGATTCGGAGATGGCCTCGCCGGATCTGATCCAGCGCTATCAGGTCGAAGACGACGTGCGCGACCTGATGGACCTGGCGCGCCAGCTCGAAGACCTCACCCGCAACGCCGGCAAGCACGCCGGCGGCGTGGTGATCGCGCCCGAACCGCTGAGCGAGTTCTGCCCGCTGTTCGCCGAACACGACGAAGACGGCCGCGGCAAGAATCCGGTCACCCAGTTCGACAAGGACGACGTCGAAGCGGTGGGGCTGGTGAAGTTCGACTTCCTCGGCCTGCGCACGCTGACCATCATCGACTGGGCGGTCAAGGCGATCAACGTGCGCCACGCGCGCGCCGGCATCGACCCGGTCGACATCACCACCATTCCGCTCGACGACGTGCCCACCTACAAGGGCGTGTTCGCTTCGGGCAATACCGGTGCGGTATTCCAGTTCGAATCCTCGGGCATGCGCCGCCTGCTCAAGGACGCGCGCCCGGACCGTTTCGAAGACCTGATCGCGCTGGTGTCGCTGTACCGCCCCGGCCCGATGGACCTGATCCCGGACTTCAACGCGCGTAAGCACGGCCAGCAGGAGATCATCTACCCGGATCCGCGCACCGAAGCGATCCTGAAAGACACCTACGGCATCATGGTGTATCAGGAACAGGTGATGCAGATGGCGCAGATCGTCGGCGATTATTCGCTGGGCGGCGCCGACCTGCTGCGTCGTGCGATGGGCAAGAAGGTGCCGGCCGAAATGGCCAAGCACCGCGAGATCTTCCGCGAAGGTGCGGCCAAGGGCGGCGTGAGCGCGGCCAAGGCCGATGAAATCTTCGACCTGATGGAGAAGTTCGCCGGCTACGGCTTCAACAAGTCGCACGCCGCCGCCTACGCACTGGTCAGCTACCAGACCGCGTGGCTGAAACGCCATTACCCGGCCGAATTCATGGCCGCGACGCTGTCCTCGGACATGGACAACACCGACAAGGTGGTCGGCTTTCTCGATGAGGTGCGCAACCTCGGCCTCACCGTCAAGCCGCCGCGCGTCAACGAATCGGCCTACATGTTCGAGGCCGCCACCCCGGACACCATTCAATATGGTCTGGGCGCGATCAAGGGCGTTGGCCACGGCGCATGCGAGGCGATTGTCGAAGAGCGCCAACGCGGCGGCGCGTACACCACGTTGCTGGATTTCTGCACGCGCGTAGGCACCGCAAAGCTCAACCGCCGCACGCTGGAAGCGATGATCAATGCAGGCGCGATGGATGGCCTGGGCACCAACCGCGCCTCGCTGATGCTGCAATTGCCGGAAGTGATGAAGGCGACCGAGCAGATGGCGCGCGAACGCGCCTCCGGCCAGAATTCGCTGTTCGGCGGCGCAGATACGAGTGCGCCGGCGCTGCGTCTGGACCTGCCCGAAAGCAAGGAATGGCCGCTGGGCCAATTGCTCACCGGCGAGCGCGAAACGCTGGGTTTCTATCTCAGCTGGCGCACCCGTTCGACCCGCACCGCGACGAAGTCCGCGAGCTGGTCGGCTGCGATCTTGGGTCGCTGGAAAAGATCCTGGCCTCGCAGCAACGCGGCGGCGGGGGTGGCGGCGATGGCGAAAAACGCGCCTGGCGCCCGGAAGTCAGCGCCATTCTGGCCGGCCAGGTGATCGGCGTGCGCCGCAAGGGCGACAGCCAGGTCTTCGTGCAGCTGGAAGACGGCCGCGGGCGGGTGGAATGCAGCGCGTTCTCCGATGCGATGGCCGAGTTCGGCCACCTGCTCACCCGCGACCGCATCCTGATCGTCAAGGGCGGCCTGCGCGAGGACGAATTCAACGGCGGCTACAGCCTGCGTATTCGCCAATGCTGGGACTACGAGCAGATCTGCGCCGAGCATGCGCAACGGCTGTCGCTGCGCCTGGATCTGCGTGAAAAGCAGGCCTTCAAGCGCATCGATGCCCTGCTGGCCAAGCACCGCCCCGGCAAGACGCCGCTACGTCTGGACCTGCTGCTGCGCGCCCCCGGCGGCGGCGTCGCCGGCATGCTCGACCTCAATGGCAGCAACTCGGTGCGCATCGACCAGCACCTGATGGACAGTCTGCGCGCCGATCCGGCGGTGCGCACGTTGAAGATCAAGTACAGCCCACCGTGGGCGTGAGAATGGGGAATGGGGAATGGGGAATGGGGAATCGCAAGAGCGAACCCCCGATGTCTTGCTCTGATTCCCCATTCCCGATTCCTCTCCCAACCCCACCGTACGGGTCCATCGGACGCATTCGGCTACACTCCCCGCCTTACGTTGACGACGCCATTGCATGAATCCTAACTACCTCGACTTCGAGCAACCCATCGCCGATCTGGAAGCCAAGATCCAGGAACTGCGCAACGCCAGTACCGGGCCTGCAGTCAATGTGGAGACCGAGGTACGGGCGCTGCGCGACAAGGCTCGCGTGCGCACCGCACAGATCTTCCGCGACCTGTCGTCGTGGCAGATCTCGCAGCTGGCGCGCCACCCGCAGCGCCCCTACACGCTGGACTACATCAACACCATCTGCGACGAATTCCAGGAACTGGCCGGCGACCGCGCCTATGCCGACGACAAGGCCATTGTCGGTGGCCTGGGCCGCATCGACGGCCGCCCGGTGGTCATCATCGGGCACCAGAAGGGCCGCGACACCAAGACCAAGGTGGCGCGTAACTTCGGCATGCCGCGTCCGGAGGGTTACCGCAAGGCGCTGCGCCTGATGAAGCTGGCCGAGCGCTTTCGTCTGCCGTTGCTGACCTTCATCGACACCCCCGGCGCCTACCCCGGCATTGGTGCCGAAGAACGCGGCCAGTCCGAAGCGATTGCACGCAACCTGCTGGAAATGGCCGAGCTGAAAGTCCCGGTGATCTGCACCGTGATCGGCGAAGGCGGCTCCGGTGGCGCGCTGGCCATCGGTGTCGGCGACCGCACCCTGATGCTGGAATACGGCACCTACTCGGTGATTTCGCCCGAAGGCTGCGCCTCGATCCTGTGGAAGGATGCGGGCAAGGCCAAGGACGCCGCCGAACAGCTCGGCCTCACCGCCAAGCGCCTCAAGGGCCTGGGTCTGGTCGACAAGGTGATCCGCGAGCCTACCGGCGGCGCACACCGCAATCCCGAGCAGATGGGCAAGCGCCTGAAGGCCGTGCTGCTCAACGAGATGGACGCGCTGGAGAAAATCCCGGTCGAAGCACTGCTGCAACAACGCTACGAGCGTCTGCGCAGCTACGGCGCCTACGAAGGAAACTGAATCCTGCGGCTCCGCGTGGCGGAGCCTCAAGGAACTTGCACGAAGGACAAGGACTCCTACCGGCATGAGCCCACTCATTCTTCTGTCGATCGTGTTGCAAATCGCCTGCTGCGTGCATGTCGTGCGCAGCGGTCGGCCGCTGTACTGGATCTTGATCCTGCTGACGTTCTCGTATCTGGCCGTGTTGATCTACGCGTTTGTCGCGGTCATCCCGGACATGCGTAACGACCCGACCGCACGGCGTGGTCTGCAGCGCGTGCGCCGGAAGCTGGACCCGCAGCGCGACCAGCGCGATGCCGCACGCAAACTGGATGTCTCCGACACCCCGGAAAACCGCCGCCAGCTAGCACGCACGCTGCTCGAACAGGGCAACTATGCGCAGGCCGCCGAGGTGTACGAAGGCGCCTTGCGCGGCCTGTATCGCGACGATCCGGACCTGATGCTGGGGCTGGCGCAGGCGCAGTTCGGTCTTGGCAATGCCGCGCAGGCACGCCAGACCCTGGATGCCTTGATCGCCGCGAACCCCAACTTCCGCTCGCATGACGGGCATCTGCTGTACGCACGCGCGGTGGAAAGCAGCGGCACCATCGAAGAAGCGCTGCACGAATACGAGACGCTGGTGCAGGGCTACCCAGGCGAAGAAGCACGCGTGCGCTATGCGCAGCTACTAAAACGCGCCGCGCGCCCGGAGGAAGCCAAGGCCGTATTCGACCAGGTGGTGCGTCGCGCTGCGGCCTCGCCCAAACATTACCAGCGCGAGCAGCGCAGCTGGATCGATCAGGCACGCAAGGGTCTGAGCGAGTTGAGTTCGATCGCCTGAGTCAGGCCTGCGTTTTGCGTGCGCCTATCCGTCGCGATGCTGGCGCATTCGCTGCGTAGATGGAACGCAAGCCAATCGCACTCCGCTGCGGGATATCGCCAATGACGAGCATCGTGTTGCTGGTCCGGATGTGCTGCGCGATCGCTGCAGAGCGTGCAGCGCACGGCTGCACTGCAGGCCGTGCTCCGCCAGCCCGCAGTGTTTTTTCCAGCGAACGCATCGGCATCGGTCGATGTGCCTGCCGCCGAGGCGACGCCAAGAGCAGCTAGCAACCCTACTGCGCTTACCAGCCAGGCAGGCAGGCACCGCTGCTGCGCGATAGGGCTGTACCACACGGATAATCCTGCTCATGGCGCGCCGTCCACGCCTACCGGACCACTGCTCGCCATGTCTTGGTAGCCGCTCCACGCCGCCTTGCGCGCATCACCGCTTAAAAAGGCTTGGCCAGCACCAGCCAGATCACGCCGACCAGCAGAATCACCGGCACCTCGTTGAACAAGCGCAACGCCCGACCGCTCGGGACCGCACGGCCCTGATCCACGCCCTTCAACCAGCGTCCGGCCACGATGTAGTGCGCCAGGATCAACGCCACCGCGAACAGCTTGGCGTGCAGCCAGCCGCCGGTCACCATCGTGGGGAAATCCGGTATTACCCGGTAGCCTTGCCACAGCACCGCGCCCAGCAGCAGCGCCAGACCGAGCATGCTGTGTCCGAACCTGTAGAGGCGGCGGCCCATCAGCACCAGCCGTGCACGCACGGAGGGTTCGCTGCCGGCTTCGGCGATGTTGACCAGAATGCGCGGCAGGTAGAACACCGCTGCCATCCAGGCGATCACGAACAACAGATGGAAGGTCTTGATCCACAAATACAGGGTCATGCGCTGGCTCCGCTGGCTCGCGTAGGATGACCCGCATTTTCACCTATCCGCGCACGCGAAAGCAGCTGAGCCCCATGCAGCAGTCAGACGAAAAACAGTACGACGCCCAGTATTTCCGCCGCTGGTACCGCGATGCCGGGCTGGCCGACCCGGCCCGACTGCGACGCAAGGTCGCACTCGCCGTCGCGCAGGCCGAGTACTACCTGGAGCGGCCGATCCGCAGCGTGCTGGATATCGGCTGCGGCGAAGCTGCCTGGCGCGCCCCCTTGCTGGCGCTGCGGCCCAAGCTCAGCTACCTGGGCTTCGACAGCAGCGCATACGCCTTGCAGCGCTACGGACGCAGCCGTCAGATCCACCCTGCCCGCTTCGGCGATTTTGCCTGGCTACGTCCCTGCGCACCGGTGGACCTGCTGATCTGCTCGGACGTGCTGCATTACGTGCCCACGCGCGAATTCAACCAGGGCCTGCCGGGGCTGGCCGACATGTGCGCAGGCGTGGCGTTTCTGGAGACGTTTGCGCAGGAAGATGCATTCGAAGGCGACCACGACGGCTTTCAGCCACGCCCGGCGCGCTGGTATCGCAAACGCTTTGCCAGCGTCGGCTTCGCCGCGCTGGGTTCGCATTGCTGGTTGTCGCCGCACCTGGTCAGCGAGGCGTCGGCGCTGGAGCATGGTTGACGCAGCGTTGGCTGTTTGAGGCAGTTATCGTGTGTAGCGTCGCTCCGTACCCTGACCAATCTCCCGCAGGAGAAGGGCTTACTCCTGTCAGACCCGCCGTTACCCTGCG
This sequence comes from Xanthomonas sp. AC360, assembly GCF_979258225.1. Classification (NCBI taxonomy): domain Bacteria; kingdom Pseudomonadati; phylum Pseudomonadota; class Gammaproteobacteria; order Lysobacterales; family Lysobacteraceae; genus Xanthomonas; species Xanthomonas sp. AC360. The sequence continues at coordinate 3,099,086 of NZ_OZ409846.1, read as the reverse complement.
GACGAGCGCGATCTTCCAGCCCAGCGAGCTGCTCCTTCTCCCACCGGGAGAAGGTGCCCCGCAGGGGCGGATGAGGGTACGGACGCAGCCACAGAAAGTTGGATGCACACGTGGCTTCGCCCGTACCCTCACCCCCCTCTCCGGCGGGGAGACAGAGGCTTACCCCGCCGGCGAACGCGACCTTGAAGCCGTGCGAAGCCGCTCGAAAGACCACGACCAGCGGCAGCTAAAGCTGCTTACGCCTGCCCTAGCTTTTGTGACAGCCTCTACCGTCCGGAGCCCCATTAAGGTGCAAATGCGCCAAACCCGGTATGCTGCGCGGCAGCAAAACCGCACGGATGGGTGGAATGCTTTATCAACTGCATGAGCTGACCCGCAATCTGCTAGCCCCCTGGGTGCATCAGGCCCAGGCGAACGCCAAGATGTTTTCCGACCCCGACAGTCTGTGGGCCTCGCTTCCCGGCGCCGAACGCATGGCGGCCAGCAATGAGCTGTTCCATCGGCTGGGCAAGGAATACGAAAAGCCTGCCTGGGCGCTGGACGATGTCGAGGTCGACGGCCACTCGCTGCCGATCATCGAACGTGAGGTCCTGAGCAAGCCGTTCTGTCGCCTGCTGCGCTTCAAGCGTTTCAGCGACCACGTCGAGCTGATCGGCAAGATGAAGGAGCAACCGGCCGTGCTGGTGGTGGCGCCTTTGTCCGGCCATCACGCCACGCTGCTGCGCGACACCGTGCGGACCCTGCTGCGCAACCACAAGGTCTATGTGACCGATTGGGTGGACGCGCGCATGGTGCCGCTGGAAGCCGGTGCGTTCCGGCTCGAGGACTACATCACCTATATCCAGGACTTCATCCGCCATATCGGCGCCGAGCGCCTGCATGTGGTGAGCGTGTGTCAGCCCACCGTGCCGGTGTTGGCGGCGGTGTCGTTGATGGCGACCAACGATGAGCCCACGCCGCGCTCGTTGGTGATGATGGGCGGTCCGATCGATGCACGCCGCAGCCCCACCCAGGTCAATAACCTGGCGACGGAAAACGGCATCGAGTGGTTCCAGAACAACCTGATCCACACCGTGCCGTTCCCGTATCCGGGACATGGCCGCCAGGTGTATCCAGGCTTTTTGCAGCACGCCGGTTTCCTGTCGATGAACCCCAATCGGCACGTGATGTCGCACTGGGATTTCTACACCGATCTGGTCAAGGGCGATTTGCAGGATGCGCAGGCGCATCGGCAGTTCTACGACGAGTACAACGCCGTGCTCGACATGCCGGCCGAATACTATCTGGACACGATTCGCGTGGTGTTTCAGGACTTCCTGCTGCCGCAGGGCAAGTGGAAAGTGGACGGCCAGCTGGTCAAGCCGTCGGCGATCCGCAATACCGCCTTGTTGAGCATCGAGGGCGAACTGGACGACATCGCCGGCCTCGGCCAGACCGAAGCGGTGCACGATCTGTGCACCGGTATCGATGCGGCGCACCGCCGCCATCTGGTGGTGGAAGGTGCCGGCCATTACGGCATCTTCAGCGGCCGTCGTTGGCGCGAAGTGGTCTACCCACAGGTGCGCGAGTTCATTGCGCGCTATGACGCAGACCCGGTCGGCAGCCGCGACCCGGCCACCGTCACGCCGATCCGCAAACGCGGCAAGCGCGCCTGATCTGCACAACAAAAATCCCCGGCATGTCCGGGGATTTTTTTATGCTGAAAAATCGAGAGGCAATTTAAACCGTGTCATGCAAAGTGCGCTGCGCTAAGGCCACGCGCGTGTTGCACGCCACCCTCGATCATCACGCCTCCGCATCACCGCTTTTGACCAGCAGATGCTTGGCCAGCATGCCGTGCAACGTGCCTATCCCGCGTGCCGCATGCAGGGTGACGAACAGCAACAGCACCCCCAGTACAGACAACGGCACCACCATCAGCGGCATCACGATCACCTGTCCGTCCCAGGTGATAGACATTCCTTGATCGAAGAACAGCGCCAGCGGTGCAGCAGTGAGCGTCAACGACACGCTTAGCAAAGTAGTAAACAGCGTGAAGTAGACACTGCCCAGCGGCAGCATCAACACGAAGTACAGCAGCGTGCTCCAGGTACGCAGGTCGGTAAACATCGCAGCGATGCGCTGTAGCCAGCCGCCTTGCACGCCCGGATGTTGCGGGCGACGTGGCATGCGCACCCCGAGCAAGGTTTCCACCATGCGTCCTTCCACCAGCGACAACACGCGCACCGAGCCGAAGAACAGCACCAGCAGCGGAACGCCGATGATCAGGATCAACAGGCCCAGCGACAGGCTGACCCCGGTGACCACCCAGGTGAAATAGAACACGCCGGTGAGTAGCGACAGCAACATGTAGAACAGTGCGCCATAGGTGCGCGGGTCGGCGGCCACGCCAAAGAACTTGCCGATCAATGACGGACGCTTGGGCGGCAGTGGCGGGCGCAACGCGCGGCTGACCGTGACCTCGGTTTCGCGATAGATCTCGGCCACTTCATCGGGCGCACCGTAGCTGGCGGCAACCCCTGCAATGACGTCGGCTTCGCTCTTGCCGCTTTGTTCGGCAAGCTCGGCGCGCAGATATTCTTCGGCGTCGTAAAGCGCATCCTGGATCATCGCCGGGTCGGCACCAACCAGCGCCTGCCGCAGCTGCAGCAGGTAGTCGGCAATGGTGGTCGGCAACGGACGTGTCGGTAAGGTCGTCATCATGGGTGTGTCCCCTGCAGCACTGAATCAACGGAATCACGGGTGGCGCGCCAGGCGGCGGTCCATTGGCGCAGGCAGTCACGCCCGCTGTCGGTAATGCGGTAGTAGCGGCGTGGCGGCCCCGATGCGGACGGCTCGATATGGCTGTGCAACAGTCCTGCCCCTTCCAGATTGCGCAACACCGGATACAAGGCGCTCTGCTTGCCGCTCAGCACGCCTTCCAGATGCTCGAGCCGCTTGGCAATCAGATAGCCGTACAGCGGTTCGTCGGCCTGGGCCAGCACCGCCAGCAAAGCCAGCGACACGGTGCCGGCGCTCAGCTCCTTCTGAAATTTGCGTAGGTGGACATCCGGCTCGGTCATCGGTCATCTCCGCTAGGTCGAAGGTGATGCTATGTAGAACCTAGCTATAGCGAATGTGCCGGTAGTCATGGGCGGGGAGTGGGGAGTCGCAAAGGCCAAGGCCGAGGCTTGGTCGGCCGGTCACGCTTGAGCAATTGTTGGTATCGCAATGAAGTCACCGCATCCCGCATCGGCGCCGTTGCGAATCCCCACTGCCCAATCCCCAATCCCAGCTCCACTAGCGCTCGCCTGCGCAAACCCTAGTGCGTTCATGAGCTTAGAACCTTTGGGTTACTGCCTTTCTGGCGCGGCTTTACTACAGTCGACGTCCCCCGTGCCGATAAGTTTCGCTCAGGGGTTTTTCACTTTTCGATGGGGCAACACGATGCAATTGACACGCTTGGCGCAGCCGGCCATGGCTGAAACTTCTTTTGGAGCCACCCGGCGCCTGTGCCTTGCAATCGGGTTGGCGCTGCCGGTACTGGGTTTTGCGCAGACACAACCGGCGCCGGCCAATGCCGAACAGACCCAGCCGGAACCCGCCAAGCCGCCGGTCACCGCCGCGCCCGCCACCGCCAAGGGCTATCCGCTCGAAGCGCAGGGCTGGGGCGCCAAGCAGGGCGGTAACATGTGGCAGGTGCGCTGGGCCGAAGACTGGTCGTATCTGAAGGATCCGTCCAAGCGCAAGAGCCCGTTCGACCCGCTCAAGTACATCCCGCTCAATGCATCGGGCGATGTCTACGTCTCGCTCAGCAACGAGCTGCGCGTGCGCAGCAATACCATCACCAATCCCGGTCTGATTCCCGGCAGCCATTCGCAACAGCAGTACCTGTTCCGCGCGTTCTTCGGTGCGGACCTGCATGTGGGCGAGCACTTCCGTCTGTATACGGAACTGGCGCACGGCAGCCTGGATGGACGCAACGAAGGCGCCAAGACCGGCACCCAGGAAAACAACGCGATCCTGCAACAGGTGTTCTTCGACGTGAAGGGCAACATCGGCGGCGCCGACACCGGCCTGCGTGTTGGCCGTCAGGTGTTCGTCGACGGCCCGACCACATTGATGGCGCTGCGCGACAACACCGATATCTTCGTGACCTTCAACGGTGTGCGCGCCTGGGCCATCGGCGAAAAGACCCGCGTGGATGTGTTCGATTTCAACTTCAACCTGGATGGCACCGAAGGATTGGGCGACGACCGCATCGACCGCTCGCGGCATTTCCGCGGCGTGGTGGGTGGCTATCGGCTTCCAACCGCCAAGCCGATGTATCTGGAGCCGTTCTTCTACCAGTTCCGCAACGACAATCAGCTCTGGGGCCGCCAGACCGCCGAAGAAAATCGCAACTATTACGGCCTGCGGTTGTGGGGCAACGTGGGCAAGCTGCGCACCGATTCGTTCGTGACCGTGCAGCGCGGCAGTTTCGGCGGACGCGACCTGCGCGCCTACATGGCCAGCACCTCCAATGCGTGGACGCTGAGCGACAGCGGCTGGAAGCCGCGCCTGGGCTTCCATAGCGAAATCGCCTCCGGCGGCGGCGGCACGTCCGGCACCGGCACGCTACGCAACAACAATTTCCTCTATGGCAACACGATCTACTTCAGCTGGGCCACGTTCTTCGGCCCGGTGAACCTGGTCACTGCCGCGCCGACATTCACGTTCTCGCCCACCTCCAAGCTCACCGTGAATTTGGAATGGGAAACCCTGTGGCGCCAGACTACCAGCGATGCGATCTACAACAACCAGGCACGCGCCTACGCACGCACCCAGAGCACCGGCGAGCGTCGCATCGGCACCATGCCGCGTATCAACGCCACCTGGAACATCGATCCGAACTGGTCGGTGACCTTCCGCGCCGAGCACCTGATGGCCGGTCCCGCGCTGGAAAAAGCCGGCTACGGCGATTCGACCTTCGTGATGGGGTGGTTGAACTTCCGCTTCTAAACGCGGTGTTTGGTCAGCGCGCTGCACTGCGCTGACTCGATGTGCAGGCGTTTTGCTTTAACGAGTCGTTGCTCGATCACATGCCGCGTCCCGCAAGGACGCGGCATGTTGGTTTTCAGCGCTGGCGTGTCTGATGACCATGCACTTTTTCCACGGTGCACGGTGCACCGTGCACGCAACAGAGAATCGCTGCGTTCGGTCACTTGTGGCGACTGATTGTCGCGCGGCTCCGACGGTCGACCGATACCGCAACTAGCTGTTTTGCACATGCAACCGCGGTACACATCCGCAATCGGCCTGCCCATGCCAGTCACGTCGAAAAGCGCTTTTCTTACTGAATCGACGTCGCCCGGCGCTCTGCCGCAAGCGCACTGCCCGCCAACGGCCAGCGGTCGTCAGCCGCGTTTCCTTCTGGCCGTGCGTACTGCCGCAGCAGCAGGCTATTGCCGTCAGGGCCAGGCTGCAGCGCACGTGCCTGCCCGCGTAGCGCAGGTGGCAGGTCGGCAAGCCGCTGCGCGAGCGGCCTTGCGTCAGTTGGGTGATCGCGCAGCCACTGCAGCGCCGACAGCGCGCGCAGTGCAGCGGCGGTGTCCTGCATCTTGTGCTGGTAATTGGCGTAGTCCGGCTGCCCTGCACTTGCCAGCAAGCAGCCCATCGCATTGGCGACGCAAGCCACCGATGCCGTTTGAGGAGCAGGAATCCATGCCTGCGGCACCGGCTGATCCTGCGCCAGCAAGGTGCGTACCGGTGCGCTGCAGGCCCAGGTATAGGTGGGTGCGAGCAACGCCTGGGTGCGTTCCTGATCAAACGCGCGCAGCGACATGCGCTCTTCCCAGGACAGGTTTTCACCTTGCCTGAGCACCTTTTCCTGCAGAAGCGAAAACGCCATGCGCGACTCGCCATGCAAGGCGTTGCACAGCGTAATGTCTTCCACCGCCAGCGGCGCAAAGGCAGTGGCGCACTGCGCCGGCAACGGGTGCTGCGCAGGCAGTTCGGCCAGCATGTCGGCGAACAGATGCGCATTGCCACGCAACATCGCCGCGCCGATCAACGGCATCACCAGATTGTCGCCACTGCGCAGCAACACTCGCGCAGTCTGCGCATCGGCGCAGACACCCGCTAACGCCTGCAAGGTATGTCCCTGCACGAAATCCACTGCGTTGCCGGTCATCGATAACGGCAACCGTGGTGGCTGCGGCAGCGGTGCGTTGATGTCTGCGCGGAACGGGCTGCGGTAGTCGGCGTACTCGGCCAGCGCACGCAGCCTGGCCAAGAACGGCGCCTGCGCGGCCAGCGCATCGGCATAGGCCTGCGGGTGCTGGCGCACGCGCTCCAGGCAGCCGCCGGCGCTGGCACTGCACAGCGCGGGCGCAGACGATGGCCAGCGCGGCGAGCCTGGAAGGCGCGGCGCAGCGCTCTGAAAGGGGCTACCTGCCGGCAACCGGTTGAACCGTTCCACATCCTCGGCCAGCAAGTGCTCCCGCTGCGCCTCGGGCATGGCGTACGACAGCGACCAGAGTGCGACGAACATATTGGTTCCGCGCAACGGCGGCGGCGGTTGACGCAGCTGCGCCAGCGCCTGGCGTTGCGCCTCAGGAATCGGCCAGCGTTTGGAGACCGCATACAGCGCCACCAGTGCTGCCAGCAGGATGCAAACACCCAGCAACGCCGACTTGAGAAACCTGACAAGCATGCGTGTTCAACCTTCCCTGGAGAGGGAGCCATCTTAGTAGCGATAGCGCGCGCAGGCGACAACTGAGCGAAGGCACATCGACACAACGAGAGCGAGGTATTTCAGGATGCAAAAACATCAACAGCCGTTCGACTGACAAACGCGACGGGCTAGGCAAAGACAGCACCACTGACCACCCGCCGAAAGCCCTTGTTTCGCTTGAGCAAAGCGGCACCAGCGCCGGTCACCCAGGCAGTCGCGGCTGCCATACGCGCATCCAGCGACGCGCGTCCCTTCTCCTGGCGGAAGTAAGAAGTGACCTACTGCAGCCGTGGCCACTCGACATCTCACTGCTCAATGGCAACGTTACACCACGCAGCACTGCATCTTTTACCAATCCCCACTGCCCAATCCCAAATCCCGGCCCCACCTGCACCGGACGCGGCCGAATGCCTACACTACGCAGATGTCTGAATCCCCCACTCCGCACACCCGCCCTTCCCTGCAACGCGTGTTTCTGACCGGGTTGCTCACCCTGCTGCCAGTCTGGCTGACCTGGGTGGTGGTGAAGTTCGTCTTCTCGCTGCTCTCTGGCATCAGCAGCCCGTGGGTGGTGCCGCTGTCCGGGCGCATCGCCGCCTCGTTTCCGGATTACCTGGGCTGGATCAAGGCGCTGTGGGTGCAGAACACCATCGCCTTGGTCGCCACGGTGGCGGCGATCCTGTTCGTCGGCATCCTGAGCCGGCGGGTGATCGGCCAGCGTCTGCTGCGCTGGTTCGAGGCGATCATGCGGCGCATTCCGCTGGCCAGCGTGGTCTACGACAGCGCGCGCAAGTTGCTCGACATTCTGCAGACCCAGCCCGGCAGCACACAGCGCGTGGTGCTGATCGACTTCCCGCATCGCGATATGAAGTCGGTCGGCCTGGTCACGCGCGTGATCAAGGAGCAAGGCACCGGCCGCGAGCTGGCGGCGGTGTACGTGCCAACCACGCCCAACCCCACCTCCGGCTATCTGGAAATCGTGCCAGTCGAGCTGCTCACGCCCACCGACTGGACTGTGGATCAGGCAATGAGTTTCATCATCTCCGGCGGCGCGGTTTCGCCAGAGTCGGTTCCCTTCACCCGTACTGCGGATCGCTGACGCCATGACACACACGCGTACCCTCGACGATCGTGCGGTCCGCCTGTTCATTGCCTTGGCGGCGTTCTTCTGCGTCAACGCGGCGCTGGCCGAGTTCATCGGCGTCAAGATCTTCGCGCTGGAAGACACGCTCGGCATCGCGCCGCTGAACTGGAACCTGTTCGGCCAGACCGGCTCGCTCAGCTTCACCGCCGGCACCTTGTTGTGGCCGGTGGTGTTCATCATGACCGACACCATCAACGAGTTCTTCGGCAGCCGCGGGGTGCGTTTCATCTCGTGGGTGGCGGTGGCGCTGATCGGCTACGGCTTCGTGTTTGCGTTCGCGGCGATTGCCCTGGCGCCGGCCGGCTGGTGGGTGACCGCAGCGCAGAGCCAGGGTGTGCCGGACTATCAGGCTGCATTCGCCGCGGTGTTCGGGCAGGGCTTGTGGACGATCGGCGGCTCGCTGGTGGCGTTTTTGTTCGGCCAGTTGATCGACGTGTCGGTGTTCCATCGCATCCGCAAGGTCACCGGCGAAAAACACGTGTGGCTGCGTGCCACCGGCTCTACCGCGGTGTCGCAGTTGGTGGACAGCTTCGTGGTGATCTACATCGCCTTCGTGCTTGGCCCGCAGCATTGGTCTATCGACCAGTTCCTGGCGGTGAGTACGCTCAACTACATCTACAAGATGGGCTTTGCGATCGCCCTGATTCCACTGCTGTACGTCGCTCGTCGCGCCATCAGCGCGTATCTGGGCGCCGATCGCGCCGAGCAGCTGCGCGAAGAAGCCGCTGCCGACTAAGCGCAGCTGGCAAAAGGATTGTGCTCACCACCAGGCGGGCGCGGCCGGTGCTCGGTGCGGCATGGACCACGCGTACATGCTGGCTCTGAGCGTGCCGTCCACACCCACCTGACGACTGCTCGCTACGATTTGTGAGCCGTTCTTAAGGCGGCAACTCGCCCACCCACTGCCTGCCCGTGGCCGGCAGTGCCCGTTGCAGCACGCTGCGCGGTGCGTTATCGCAGCGCACCATTCCAGCGGTGCACTGCACCTGCCCGTGCCGCATCTGAATTGCATGTGCGCCGCATGCCCCGGATAGCTGGCCGTAACGGTGCGGATCGGGCAAGCTCCCCGCTCGCTTGTTTCCGGAGCCGGTAATGCCCCTCAGCTTTTCCCGCCTGCTGTCGCTGGTCCTCGCCGCTGTGTTGAGCCTGTCAGTGGCAGCGCCCGCCGATGCGGCCAAGAAGAAGACCGCCAAGGCACAGACCTCGCAAACGCGCGCGAAGGCGAGCAAAGGCAAGAAGACCACCAAGCCGGCGGCCAAGGCCTCGAAGACGGCCAAGGGCAGCAAGGCCGCCAAGGCCAGGCCACGCGCAGTCGCCGCGCCGGTGGTGCTGACCAAGGCCCAGCAGCTCAACCTGCTCTACGACCAGTACTGGGACGCCTCGCTCAAGCTCAATCCGCTGCAGGCCACCTTCCAGGGCGAGAGCCGCTACAACGACCAGCTGCCCAACTTCCTGTCGCCGGCGTTCCGCCAGCAATCGCATGATTTCACCGTGCTGTGGCTGGGCAAGGCCGAAGCGCTGGGGCCGGACGGCCTGAGCGGTCAGGACCTGCTCAGCTACCAGATCTTCGTGCGCGATGCGCGCAGTGCGCTGGCCGCCGAGCAGTTCCCCAGCTGGATGCTGCCGATCAACCAGTTCTACAACATCGCCAGCATTGCGGTGGTGCTCGGTTCCGGCACCGGCGCGCAGCCGTTCAAGACGGTCAAGGATTACGACAACTGGTCGCGGCGTGCGCTGGGCATTCCCGACCTGTTCGACCAGGCCATCACCAACATGCGCGCCGGCATGCAGGCCGGCGTGGTGCAGCCCAAGGTGCTGATGCAGAAAGTGCTGCCGCAGCTGGATGCGATCATTGCGCGCAGCGCCGAAGACAGCCTGTTCTGGGGGCCGATCCGCAACCTGCCGGCCGATATGCCCGAGGCCGACAAGCAGCGCCTCACCGCCGAGTACAAGCGGATGATCGAGGTGCGCATCCTGCCGGCGTATCGCGCGCTGCGCGGCTTTATCGCCACCGAATACCTGCCCGCCTGCCGCGACACCGATGGCTTGGCGGCGCTACCCAACGGCGCGGCGTGGTACGCCTACGACGTGCGTCAGAGCACCACCTCCGACCTGAGCCCGGAGCAGATCCATCAGATCGGGCTGGACGAGGTCGCGCGCCTGCAGGGCGAGATCGCCGCGCTGGCCAAGCAGGTCAAGTTCCGCGGCAACCTGCCCAAGTTCTACAGGTTCATGCAGACCGACAAGCGCTTCAGCTTCCGCAGCGATACCGAGCTGCTGGGCTATTACCGTGGCCTGCAGGGACGCGTGCAAGGCGCGGTGCCGCGCCTGTTCGCCAGCCAGGACATGCCGCCGCTGGAAGTGCGCGCGGTGGAACCGCAGCGCGCGCAAGCGGCGGCCAGCGGCTCGTACATGCGTCCCAGCGTCGGTGGCAGCACTGGCGCCACGCCGGGCATCTTCTACGTCAATACCTCCGACCTGCCCTCGCGCAAGACCTGGGAAGCGGAGAGCCTGTACCTGCACGAGGCGATTCCCGGCCACCATTACCAGCTCGGGCTGCAGCAGCAGCTGACCGACCTGCCCAAGTTCCGTCGGCTCGGGGGCGAGACCGCCTACATCGAAGGATGGGGCCTGTATGCCGAATCGCTGGGCCGGGAATTGGGGCTGTATCAGGACCCGTACAACACCTACGGCTATCTGCAGAATGCGCTGTGGCGCTCGATCCGGCTGGTCGCCGATACCGGCCTGCACAGCAAGGGCTGGACCCGCACCCAGGCCATCGACTACATGCTGGACAACTCGGCGATGAGCCGCATCGACGCCGAAGCCGAAGTCGACCGCTACATGGCCATCCCAGGTCAAGCACTGGCCTACAAGGTCGGCGAGATGAAGATCGCGCAGCTCCGCGAGCAGGCGCAGCGCGAGCTGGGGCCGCGCTTCGACATCCGCGCCTTCCACACCGAAGTGCTCAAGGATGGCTCGGTGCCGCTGGAGATCCTGCAGGACAAGATCCAGCGCTGGATCGCAGCGCAGAAAGGCTGAGGGCAACGCTTGCGGCCGATGCAAGGGTTATCGGCGGTCGCGGTCAGGCCGGTGTTAGGCCTGGGTGCGGATCTGCGCTTGGCATGCGTCGCGCAACACCGGCATGAAGTGCTGGTTGCCGGGTGCCGGTTGCCGGTTGCCGGTTGCGGTTGCGGTTGCGGTTGCGGTTGCGGTTGCGGGTGCCGGTGCGGGTGCCGGTGCCGGTGCCGGTGCCGGTGCCGCAGCGGCCACGCTCGCCGATTGTGAGGCGCGTCCTCAAGGCGCGCCACCGACGACGGTGGTGCCCTCAACCCACCGCCCGCGCCGCGGCCAATGCGGCGATATCGCGCGGCGTGGTGCGGCAGCAGCCACCGATCAACCGCGCGCCTGCGGCCAGCCACTGCGTGTGCTGATCCGCCAGACTGCACGCGGGCGCATCGCCGGCATGCCAGCGTTTGTCGCCAGCGTCGTAGTGCTCGCCCGAGTTGGGATACACCACCAGCGGCAACGCGGTCAGCGCCGATAGGCGCTGCAATGCGGCGGTGACCTGATCCAGCGCAATACAGTTGATCCCTACCGCGATCACCTGTGCGCAGGCATCCAGTGCCGGCATCACCTGCGCCAGCGGCGTGCCATCGCTCAAATGGTCGGCATCGCGCAAGGTGAAAGAGAACCACGCATGCAGCTGCGGAAATTCTTCCAGCAGCAGACGTAACGCCACGATCTCGTTCGCCGAGGGCAGCGTCTCGCAGGCCAGTACATCCACACCCGCCGCTGCCAACGCGGCGATGCGTGGGCGATGGAACTCCATCAGTTGCGCCAGCGGCAACGTGTAGTCGCCACGGTATTCGGAGCCATCGGCCAGATACGCGCCATATGGCCCGACTGAGCCTGCCACCCACAACGGCGCAGCGTCCGGCTGCGCCTGCAGATGATCGGCACGCGCCTGTGCGGCCAGGGCCACGCTACGGGCGATCAAGGCCTGCGATTGCGCCAGATCCAGCCCGCGCGCCGCGAACCCTAGCGGCGTGGCCTGGTAACTGGCAGTGATCGCGCATTGCGCGCCGGCAGCGAAGTAGTCGCGATGCACCTGATAGATCAGCTCAGGCTGCTCCATCAGCACGCGCGCCGACCACAGCGCGTCGTTGAGATCGCAGCCGCGTTGTTCCAGTTCGGTGGCAAGCGCGCCATCAAGCAGCACATAGCCATCGTGCTGGAGCGCCGCACTGAACGGCGCAGTTGCGCGCGGCTGGCGGGGAAGGATCGTCATGTGTGCAGTCTCCTGGCCGCGAGCCATTGGGTCAGTGCATAGGCGCCGTAACACAGCGCCACAAATGGAATGCCGCACCACAGCGCGATGCGCTGTTGCGGATCGAATGCCAACCCGATGCAGGCCAGCAGACACAGCGAGAATCCAAGAATCGGCGTCCACGGATACCACGGCGCGCGATAGGCCAGCGTCTCCACGGCAATCCCGTCGCGGACCAGCTGCTGACGAAAGCGGTAATGCGATGCGCAGATGCTTAGCCACACCACCACCACCGCAAAGCCGGACACTGCGGAAATCGCAACGAATACCGTCTCGGCCGCGTACACGCCGGTGAGCAGGGCCAGCAGACCGCCCAGCATGCTCAGCAGCAAGGCCGGCAACGGAATGCCGCGACGAGTCAGGCGCGCAAGGCGCGCCGGGAGCGTGCCTTCGTTGGCCAACGACCACAGCATGCGCGCCGCCGCATACAGACCGGAATTGGCCGCCGACAGGATCGCGGTCAGGATCACCGCATTCAAGATGTCCGCCGCGTACGGAATGCCCAGCAACTCGAACGCGCGCACGAACGGGCTGGTCTCGACGGCCGCCTGGCGGGCGGGCAGCAAGGCAGCAAGCACCAGCACGGTACCCACGAACAGCACCACCAGCCGCACCAGCGTCGTGCGGATCGCCAGCGGAATGGCGCGTGCCGGCTGCGCGGTTTCGCCCGCAGCCACGCCGATCAATTCGGTGCCGGAAAACGCGAAGTTCACCGCCACCATCGTCATCAAAATCGGCAACGTGCCGTGCGCAAACCAGCCATCGGCGCGCAGATGGCGCAAGCCGGGCGCAGGCGCACCATCGGCCAACGGCAGCAGGCCGATCACCGCCGCGCCACCCAGCACGATGAAGACCAAAATCGTGATCACCTTGATCAACGAAAACCAGAATTCGCCCTCGGCAAACCAACGGGCCGACACCGTGTTCAAGCCGAAGATCAGCGCGCAGAACAACAGACACCAAGGCCACGCCGGGCTATGCGGAAACCAGTACTGCATGCAGAACGCAGCGGCAGTCAGGCTCGACCCCAGCGCCACCGTCCAGGTCAGCCAATACAACCACGCCACCACATACCCGGTGGCCGGCCCCAGATAGCGCGCCGCATACACATGAAATGCCCCGGTCTGCGGCATCGCCACCGCCAGTTCGCCCAGGCATTGCATCACCAGATACACCACCAGCGCACCGATCAGATACGCGGTCACCGTGCCCAGCGCACCGGTGCTGGCGATGATGTAGCCGGTGTTGAAGAACAGCCCGGTGCCGATTACCCCGCCCAGCGACAACATCACCAGATGGCGCACCTGCATGCTGCGCTGGAACTGCGGTGCGGCGCTGGAAGAAGAGTCTGGCATGCGTCGGTCTGATGGGCGGCGCACCATCCTGCCATGCGCATGCAGGCGAGCACAGCCATGCGGTGGCGAGCTGTGACGCTGTACAAGCACTTCAGGCAGACGCGGGTATGCTCGCGTGCCGATCCTGCGGAGCACCGTCATGTCTGACACACGTTACCCGCGCCTGCCTGCAGCGTTGCCGCCCCGCGCACGCTGCTTGCTGCCTGCGCATGCGCCACACCGCCGCGCGCTGGATCTGCGCGAAGCGGTGACGGCGGTTGATCGCAGCCAGCAACACGATCTGTCGGTATGGCAGCGGAGCGCAGCATGAAATTGGCCGGCATCCACCATGTGGCGATCATCGCGGGCGACTACGCGCGTTCCAAGCAGTTTTATTGCCAGATCCTGGGCTTGCGCGTGCTCGACGAGCATTACCGCCAGGCACGCGATTCCTGGAAGCTAGATCTGGCGCTGCCCGACGGCAGCCAGATCGAGCTATTTTCGTTCCCCAACGCACCGCTGCGCCCCAGCCGCCCGGAAGCACGCGGGCTGCGTCACCTGGCCTTTCGCGTAGAAGACCTGGATAGCGCGGTGGCGCATCTCAACGCCCATGGCGTCATCACCGAAGACATCCGCATCGACGAATACACCGGCCGGCGGTTCACCTTCTTCGCCGATCCGGACGATCTGCCGCTGGAGCTGTACGAGATCGGCTGAGGAACCACCACGCCGGGCATCGGCTCGACGGGCACCGGTTCGACATCCACTAAGCGGCGCTTCGCTAATCGATCCTCCACATGACTTCCGGCCGATGCGGCGCCGCAGCAACGCAATGAAGATCTAAGCATCCCAGGACACAGGAACGTCCATGCTGCAGATTCGTGCGTTGTCCAAGACCTACGCCAACGGCGTGCATGCGTTGCAAGGCGTCACGCTGGATATTCCTCGCGGCATGTTCGGATTGCTTGGCCCCAACGGGGCCGGCAAGTCTTCCTTGATGCGCACGCTAGCCACGTTGCAGGAACCCGATGCCGGCAGCGTCAGCCTCGGCTGCGCCGACGGCAGCAGCATCGACGTGCTCAGGGACAAGGACGCGTTGCGCCGCCGGCTGGGCTATCTGCCGCAGGATTTCGGCGTGTACCCGAAGGTCAGTGCGCTGGACATGCTCGATCACTTTGCGGTGCTCAAAGGGCTGACCAACCGTGCACAGCGCAAGGAGGTGGTCGAACGTTTGCTGCAGCAGGTCAACCTGTGGGACGCGCGCAAGCGCAAGCTCGGCACCTACTCCGGCGGCATGCGCCAGCGCTTCGGTATCGCGCAGGCGCTATTGGGCAACCCGCAACTGGTGATCGTCGACGAACCCACCGCCGGGCTGGACCCGGAAGAGCGCAACCGTTTTTTGAACCTGCTGGCCGAAATCGGTGAGAACGTGGTGGTGATCCTGTCCACCCACATCGTCGAAGACGTCACCGACCTGTGCCCGACGATGGCCATCATGAACAAGGGGCAGGTGTTGCTGACCGGGAAGCCAGCCGATGCGATCGACATGCTCAACCAGCAGGTCTGGCGCAAACAGGTCAGCAAGCCCAGCCTGCCCGATTACGAAGCCCGCTTTACCGTACTGTCCACGCGCCTGATTGCCGGCCATCCGGTGATCCACGTGTTCAGCGCCGACTGCCCGGAGCCGGGTTTCGAACAGGTCGCACCCGATCTTGAGGATGTCTATTTCCAGCGCCTGCGCAAGCAAGCGTTGGCTGCCTGACGGAGCGCCGCGATGATCCTGGCGTTCCTGCGCTTCGAGCTGCGCGAACAACTGCGCTCGCCCTTTTTGTGGTTGCTGGCCGCGCTCTACGCATTGCTGGCCTTCGCCGCACTCTCCAGCGATGCCGTGCAAATTGGTGGCGGCATCGGCAATGTGCTGCGCAACGCGCCGACCGTCATTGCCAGCGTACTGGCGATCTTCAGTCTGCTCGGTCTGCTGGTGGCTGCCTTGTTCGTCAGCAACGCGTTGTTGCGCGATTTCGAGCTGGGCACTGCGGAGCTGGTGTTTTCCACACCGGTGCGCCGCCGCGATTACCTGGTCGGCCGCATCGGTGCGGCACTGATCGCCGGCACGGTGATGTATCTGGTGATCGCGCTGGGCATGTTCGTGGCGCAGTTCATGCCGTGGATCGACCAGGCGCGGCTGGGGCCAGTCGCACTGCTGCCATACCTGTGGTCGCTGCTGGTGCTGGTACTGCCCAACCTGCTATTCACCACCGCGCTGCTGTCGGTGCTGGCGGTGACCACACGCAGCATCCTGTGGGTCTACATCGGCGTCATCGTGTTTTTTGTGTTGTATGGCGTGAGCCGTGCGCTGCTGGCCGATCTGGACAACGTCTGGATCGCCACCCTGGCCGATCCACTCGGCATCCGCGCACTGTCGCAGACGTTGCGCTATTGGTCGGCCGAACAACGCAACCTGCAGCTTCCTCCGCTAACCGGTTACCTGCTCGCCAATCGCGCCCTATGGCTGGGTATGAGCGGGCTGTTGTTCACCGCGACCTTCGCACTGTTCCGTACCGAACGCAGCGGCACGCGTCGTCGACGCGGCGCGGCGCCTGCTGCATCCACCAGCGCACAGGCAGCCAGCGTGCGCGTCACCACCACCCGCCTCACCGTGACACCTGCCTTCGCGGCTAGCACCGCTTTTCAGCAACTACTGCGCCAGATCCGTTTCGATACGCTCGGCGTGCTGCGCAGCGCGCCGTTCGTGGTGCTGCTGATCCTGGGCCTGGCCAACTTCATCCCGACCGCCCTGTTCAATGCGCGCATGTACGGTACCGCCGTGCTGCCGGTCACCTCGTTGATGCTGCAAGCACTGCAGAACAGCTACAGCTTTCTGCTGATCATCGTGGTGCTGTTCTATGCCGGCGAACTGGTGTGGAAAGAACGCAGCAACCACATCGACGGCATCACCGATGCCATGCCGGTGCCGGACTGGGTTCCCCTGCTTGGCAAGTTTGTGGCCTTGCTGGCAGTGATCGCCAGCTTCCAGCTCGCCGGCGCGTTGACCTCGATCGCGCTGCAACTTGGCCGCGGCTACACCACGATCGAGCCGCTGCTGTATCTCAAGACCCTGGCGCTTGGCTCGGTGCTGTATGTGCTGATGGGCGGCATGGCCCTGGTGCTGCAGGTACTGAGCAACAACAAGTTCGTCGGCTACGCATTGCTGATGCTGGTACTGATCGGGCAATCGGCGTTGTCGCTGCTCGATTACACCCAGAATCTGTACAACTTCGGAGGCTGGCCCAACGCTCCGTATTCGGACATGAATGGCTTCGGCCATTTCCTGCCCGGGCAGTTGTGGTTTCAAGGCTATTGGGGCGTGTTCCTGCTGGCCTTGTTGCTTCTGTCTTCGGCGTTGTGGCCACGCGGCGTCGGCCACGGACTGCGTCAGCGGGTGCGCCTGGCATTGCAGCGCTTGCGCGGCGCGACCGGCGTGGCATTGGCGGTCAGCCTGCTTGGCTTTGCGGCGATCGGCGGCTGGCTGTACTGGAACACCAACGTCTACAACAGTTTCCTGTCGCCGGAGCAGCAGCTAGACCTGCAAGCGCGCTACGAGCGTGATTACAGCAAGTACAGGGACCTGCCGCAGCCGCGCATCATTGCCGTGGATAACCATGTCGACCTGCATCCGGAAACGCAATCGGTGGTGATCGATGCCACCTGGACCGTGCGCAATTCCCATCGCGCGCCGATCAGCGAAGTGCATATCGGCATGCAGGGACGCACTGGCGACCGCAGCCTGGTCAACGTGGATCTGGGCGGGCAGACGCTGATCACCCACGATCGTGCGGCCGGCTACCGCATCTACCGGTTGCAGCGCCCGCTGCAACCAGGCCAAGAGCGCGTATTCCGCTTCCGCGTGGACCAGCACTCGCATGGCATTACCGCCGGGCAGGCACAGACCGATCTGGTCGCCAACGGCAGCTTCTTCAATAGTCAGGTATTGCCCTGGTTCGGCTACAACAGCCAAAACGAGATCACCGACCGCAACGATCGCCGCAAGCGTGGTCTGGGTGAGCCCACGCGCATGCCTAAACTGGAAGACCAGGCCGCACGCGCCAACACCTACGTCAGCAACGATGCCGACTGGCTCAGCTTCGCCAGCACCATCTGCACCGCACCGGACCAGATTGCGCTGGCGCCGGGCTATCTGCAGAAAGAGTTCCAGCAGGCTGGCAGGCGCTGCTTCCGCTATGTAATGGATCGCCCGATGCTGAACTTCTATGCCTACCTGTCGGCGCGCTGGCAGGTAAGCAAGGCCTACTACAAAAAGATTCCGATCGAGGTCTATTACGACCCCAAGCACCCGTACAACGTGCAACGCATGATCGAGAGCGTGCAGAAATCGCTGGCCTATGACGAGGCCAATTTCACCCCGTACCAGCATCACCAGGTGCGCATCATCGAGTTTCCGGGCTATGCGGGGTTTGCGCAGTCGTTCGCCAATACCATTCCTTATTCCGAATCGGTCGGTTTCATCGCCGACCTGCGCGACAAGGACGACATCGACTATGTGTTCTACGTCACCGCGCATGAAGTGGCGCACCAGTGGTGGGCGCATCAGGTGATCGGTGCGAATGTGCAGGGCGCCACGATGCTGTCCGAATCGCTGGCGCAGTACTCGGCGCTGATGGTGATGGAGCGCGAGTACGGGCGTGCGCACATGCGCCGCTTCCTCAAGTACGAACTGGACCGCTATCTGGAGGGCCGTGGCGGCGAGATCGTCGAAGAACTTCCGTTGTACCGGGTGGAGAACCAGCAGTACATCCACTACCGCAAGGGGTCGCTGGCGTTCTACCGCCTGCGCGAAGAACTCGGCGAGCAGGCGCTCAATCGCGCGTTGCAGCGTTTCCTGCAGGCCAAGGCGTTTCAGCAACCGCCGTACACCACCTCGGCCGAGCTGCTGCAGGCGATTCGTGCCGAGGCACGCCCGGACCAGCAGGGAATGATCACCGACTTGTTCGAAAAGATCACCTTCTACGACAACCGTGTGGTTAGCGCACAGGCCCGCAAGCGCCCGGATGGACGCTTCGATGTGACCGTGCAGACGCAGGCGGCCAAGTTGCAGGCCGATGGCCGCGGCAAGGAGCATGCGGTGCCGATGGACGACTGGATCGAAGTCGGGATCTACGGTCTGCCCGCGGGCAAGAACGCGCAGGCGCCGGTACTGGCGCTGCAGCGGCAGCACGTCACCAGCGCCACGCCCAGCTTCACCCTGACCGTCGACGCCCTGCCCATCGAAGCCGGCTTCGATCCCGACAACAAGCTGATCGACCGGGTGCCGGACGACAATCGCAAGCGGGTGACGCTGCAATAGCGGCAATCGCGGTCACTGGCCGATGATCGCTGCTCGGCCAGGACCGGCGACGAGTACAGCCAACGACTGCAAGCGAGCCGAATGATTCCGCGACGGCCGACGTGACGACGCGCCCTGCGCGCGTCGTCACGTCGGCTGTCGCATCGAACGAACTGCGTTCGCCCGTGCTCCCGGATGTCGGACCACGCGCGTCGCGTGACGGGATTTGCCGACTCGGCGCCGGACCGCAAGCAGTCAGCCTGCGCAGCCGGCGTTCTCAGTGGAGCGGCTCGGCGACGACACCGCAGCCGCGCGGCATGAACGCATCCCGCAGTGCGGCTTTCCGCCACCATACCCCACGGTATACATTCGCCATCAGGCCGCCGACGGCGGCCACAGCAATCCCTGGGAGGGGAATCATGCGCAAGACCTTCAAGACCCTGATGGTGGCCCTGCCGCTGGCGGCCGCATCGCTGCTGGCCCAGGCGTCCGATTCGCCGGTGGGTCGCTGGAAGACCATCGACGACGAGACCGGCAAGCCCAAGTCGGTGGTGCAGATCGAACAGGCCGCCAACGGCACGTTGAGCGGCAAGGTGGTCGAGATCCTGCAGTCCAACAATGGCCCCAATCCGATGTGCGACAAGTGCGACGGTGCACTGAAAGGCAAGCCGATCAAGGGCATGACCATCCTGTGGGGCCTCAAGGCCGACGGCACCGCCGTGTGGGGTGGCGGCTCGGTGCTGGACCCGGCCAAGGGCAAGACCTACAAGGCCAAGATCACCCTGACCGAAGGCGGCAAGAAGCTGCAGATGCGCGGCTACGTCGGCATCGAAGCGCTGGGCCGTACGCAGACCTGGGTGCGTGAGTAGCCGGGAATAGGGATTCGGGAATCGGGAATCGCAAGAGCGGGCGTCCTTCGGGGCGCCTTTTTTTTGCGGACCCGGAGTACCGGCAGGCGAGAAGACCTGACACGCAAAGGTGACCGTCATTGCGCTCCCACAGCCGGCGACTAGCCTGCGCACATCAACAGCGCGACAAACCTGGCCTGCTTCAACCGATTCCCCATTCCCAATTCCCCATTCCCGCCCCTTTCCCGACTAGTGCGATAATCGCGTGTCCCCCGCATCACGCCTGCCATGACCCGCACCGCACTTGTCACCACCGCTCTCCCGTATGCCAACGGTCCGCTGCATCTTGGCCACCTGGTCGGTTACATCCAGGCCGATATCTGGGTGCGCGCGCGCCGGTTGCGCGGCGACAAGACCTGGTTCGTCTGCGCCGACGACACCCACGGCACGCCGATCATGCTCGCGGCCGAGAAGGCCGGCGTCACCCCGGAAGCCTTCATCGCCAACATCCAGGCCAGCCATGAGCGCGATTTCGCCGCGTTCGGGGTGACCTTCGATCATTACGATTCGACCAATTCGCCGGTCAATCGCGAGCTCACCGAAGCCTTCTACAACAAGCTGGAAGCAGCCGGCCATATCAGCCGGCGCTCGGTGGCGCAGTTCTACGACCCGGCCAAGGGCATGTTCCTGCCGGACCGCTACATCAAGGGGATCTGCCCCAACTGCGGCGGCGCCGATCAGTACGGCGACAACTGCGAAGTGTGCGGCGCGACCTATGCGCCGACCGAGCTGAAGGAGCCCAAATCGGTAATTTCCGGGGCCACGCCGGAGCTACGCGATTCGGAGCACTTCTTCTTCGAGGTCGGCCATTTCGATGGCTTCCTGCGTGAGTGGCTGGCCGGCGATGTGGCGTTGCCGGGCGTCAAGGCCAAGCTCAAGGAATGGCTGGATACCGAAGGCGGCCTGCGCGCGTGGGACATCTCGCGCGATGCGCCGTATTTCGGCTTCCAGATTCCCGGCCAGCCGGGCAAGTATTTCTACGTGTGGCTGGATGCGCCGATCGGCTACCTGTGCAGCTTCAAGACGCTGTGCGCACAGATGGGCGAAGACTTCGACGCGCATCTGGTCGCCGGCACGCAGACCGAGCTGCATCACTTCATCGGCAAGGACATCGTCAATTTCCACGGCCTGTTCTGGCCGGCGGTGCTGCACGGCACCGGCCATCGCTCGCCCACGCGCCTGCACGTCAACGGCTATCTGACCGTGGACGGCGCCAAGATGTCCAAGTCGCGCGGCACTTTCGTGATGGCGCGGACCTTCCTGGATGTCGGCCTGGAGCCGGAGGCGCTGCGCTATTACTTCGCCGCCAAATCCTCGGGCGGCGTGGACGATCTGGACCTCAACCTGGGCGATTTCATCGCACGGGTGAATGCCGATCTGGTCGGCAAATTCGTCAACCTGGCCAGCCGCTGTGCCGGCTTCATCGGTAAGCGCTTCGACGGCAAGCTGGCCGACGCGCTGCCCGATCCGGCGCAGTACGACCGCTTCGTCGCCGCGTTGGCGCCGATCCGCGAGGCGTATGAGCGCAACGATGCAGCCAGCGCGATCCGCCAGACCATGGCACTGGCCGACGAGGCCAACAAGTACATCGACGACACCAAGCCGTGGGTGATCGCCAAGCAAGATGGTGCCGATGCGCAGCTGCAATCGGTCTGCACCCAGGGCCTGAACCTGTTCCGCATCCTGGTTGCCGGCCTCAAGCCGATCCTGCCGCGCACCTGCGCCGAAGCCGAGGCGTTTTTGTCGGCGCCCATGACCAGTTGGGACGATGTGCAGCGCCCGCTCACGGCGCACACGATCCAACCCTACACCGCCCTGTTCACCCGTATCGACCCCAAACAGATCGACGCCATGACCGACGCTTCAAAAGACACCATGGCCGCACCTGCGGCTCCGGCTGCGACCACCGTCAGCGCTGCAAAAGTGGCCAAAACCGATGCAAAAGCGGCTACGCCGGCCAATTCCCCTGCCTCCGTCTCGAATACAGGTCTTATTGGCATCGACGATTTCGCCAAGCTCGATCTGCGCATCGGCAAGGTGCTGGTGTGCGAGTTCGTGGAAGGCTCCGACAAGCTGCTGCGCTTCGAGCTGGATGCCGGCGAGTTGGGCAAGCGGCAGATCTTTTCGGGCATTCGCGGCAGCTACGGCGAACCCGAAACACTGGTCGGCCGCAGCGTGGTGTTCATCGCCAACCTGGCCCCGCGCAAGATGCGTTTCGGCATCAGCGAAGGCATGATCCTGTCGGCCGGCTTCGACGGCGGCGCCCTGGCGCTGCTGGATGCCGATAGCGGCGCCCAGCCGGGCATGCCTGTCAGGTGAAGCGGGAGTGGGGAGTCTGGCTTGGGATTGGTAAAAGCCGAGCCTGATCAGTGAGCGAGCGCGCATGATGCTGGTCTCTGAAAATGCAACGCCAAGCCATCTCCGCAGTTCCCGACGCTAAGCCCCTCTCCTTTCGGGAGAGGGGTTGGGGTGAGGGTACGAAGGCGAAGCCCTCACATCCTTCCAGCTACGCGTGGCTGCGCCCGGCACCCTCATCCGCCCCTGCGGGGCACCTTCTCCCGCAAGCGGGAGAAGGAGTTAGATCAGCGATGTAGCAGTACCTCCCCCGCATGCGGGAGAGGAGGACAACCAGTCACCGCGCCCTCACCCCATCCCGCATCCCAACTCCCCAATCCCAGCCCCCCATGCACCTGGCCCTGTTCGACTTCGACCACACCATCACCACCTGCGATACCTATGCGCGCTTTCTGCGCAAGGTCGCGACGCCCGCGCAGTTGGCGTCGGCAAAGTGGCAGGTCGGTCTGTGGGTGCTGGGTTATCGGCTGGGTCTGGTGTCCGCTGCGGCGTTGCGTGCACGTGTGACCCGCATTGTCTTCAGCGGCCGCATGTTGGATGAGATGACCGCACACGGCGTGGACTACGCGCGCAGCGCACTGCCGGGCGTCCTGCGTGCCGAGATGATGCAGCGCATCGACTGGCATCAGGCGCAAGGGCACGAGGTGGTACTGGTGTCGGCGTCGGTGGATCTGTATCTGCAGCCGTGGTGTACCCAGCACGGGCTGTCGCTGATCTGCAATCGGCTAGAGCACAGCGACGGCCGCCTGAGCGGGCGCTATGCCGACGGCGATTGCGGCCCGCACAAGGCCGCGCAGATTCGCGCACGCTACGATCTGTCGCAGTACGCATGCGTGCATGCCTACGGCGACAGCCGCGAAGACACGCCGATGCTGGCACTGGCGCACCAGCGCTGGTATCGCGGCAATCCGGTGCACTGAGCGCGTATGCCCGACCCCGCGCCCACGTTGGTCGAACGGCTCGACCGCCTGCTGCCACAGACCCAATGCGGTCAATGCGGCTACGACGGCTGCCGCCCCTATGCGCAGGCCATGGCCGACGGGCTGGCCGACGTCGACCACTGCCCGCCCGGCGGCGATGCCGGCGCGCGGGCCCTGGCGCAGGTGTTGGAGGTACCGGCACGCCCGTTCGATCGCAGCCGCGGCGCGCACAAACCACAACAAGTCGCCTGGATCGTGGAGGCCGATTGCATCGGCTGCACCAAATGCATCCAGGCCTGTCCGGTGGATGCGATCGTTGGCGGGGCCAAACACATGCATACGGTGATCGCGCCGTTGTGCACCGGCTGCGAGCTGTGCCTGCCGGCGTGCCCGGTGGATTGCATCGAGCTGCACGTCATCGGCTAGGCACCGCAAGCCAAAGCCGCTGCACCGCCAGCCCAGCACGGCCGGCGCTGGATGCCACAACTGTCGCAGGTGGCTCTGCAGCTGCCGCGCGCAAGCGCTCAACCGATGACACGCGTGCTTATGTGTACCAGGCACCCGAATGCACGCCGCAAGAATGGCGCGGTCTTGCGGCGTGATCGCAGGCAGGTTCCACGCGCAACGCCCGGCATCGCGGCACCGCCCAAACCACCAGCCCGCGCGACCGCGTCCTACATTTCGTCAGGAACGTCCTGACGCCGCCGGCGCATCCATGCTGCGGCGGCGCCCGTATGAGTAGGCACTCCCATCGAGGAATCGGCCGATGCGCCCACTTGCTGCTGTCGTTGCTGCGCTGGCACTCCGCTGCCGGCCGATTCCGCCATTGTTGCTGCTGGTGCTGGGCAGCGTGCCGCTCAACGCGGTGGCGGTCACGCGGGTGGATGGCGAGGTCTTCGATGCCGACAAGGGCGCTCTGCGCTACCGCGAATCGCACTGGCTGCTCGACGGTGGCCGGCGGCTGGTGCTGTACCGCTGCCCGAATGGGCAACCGTTCGCACGCAAACAGGTCGATGGCGGCAGCAGCTCGCCAGACTTCAGCCTGATCGATGGGCGCGATGGCTACCGCGAAGGCGTGCGCACGCGCGGCGGCGTGCGCGAGATGTTCCAGCAACAGCCCGGTAAACCCGAACGCAGCACGGCATTGCCGGCCGGCAAGGACGAGCGTGTGATCGATGCCGGTTTCGATGCCTATCTGCGCACCCACTGGGAGGCACTGGCCAGCGCATCGCAACGGGTGGACTTCGTGCTGCCCAGCCTGCAACGGCAGTTGGCGTTCCGGGTCGAACGTCTCGACGACAGCGCCGGCCAACGTCGCTTCCGCATTTCGCTCGATGCCTGGTATGGCGCAGCAGTGCCATCGCTGGAGGTGCGTTACTCCATCGCCAACAAACGCCTGCTCGAGTTCCGCGGCGTGGGCAATCTGCGCGATGCGCAAGGGCGCTACCCGCGCGTGCGCATCGTGTTTGCGGACACCGCTGCGCGTGCTGCCAGCGCGGACGACCTGCGCCAGGCACGCGAGCAGCCGCTGACCAAGAGCTGCAACGCGTCGTGAGCCAGGCCCGCGCCATCTTCACGTTCGACCACGCGCCGTTGCGTACAACGGCCCGGGCACCCATTCCCCGTACAGGAGCACCTCCATGGCAAAAGCTTATCTCTGGCTCAACGCAGTGCTCTACGTCGCCCTGGCGATCTGGTGCACGCTGTCGCCGGCCAAGACCGCAAACGCAGTCGGCTACACCCAGCTGTCGCCGGCCGGGCAATCGGAGTATCTGGTCATCTATGGCGGCCTGCAGTTGGGCATGGCGTTCCTGTTCGGTTACTTCGCCTGGATCAATCAACCGCGCACCGGGCTGCTGGTCGCGCTGGCGTTCTACGTCCCCATCGTGCTGTTCCGCAGCGTCTCGCTGTCGCGCTTGTGGCCGGTTTCCGCACCAACCGTCGCGCTTGCCGGTGTCGAGATCCTGTTGCTGCTCGCCGCCGTGCTGCTGTGGCTGCGCAAGTGACAGACAGCGCCTGCACAGTCCGGTAGCATCGCCCCCACCTTACCCAACGCCCGATCGCATGAGTGCCATTCCTGGCCAGGACGACGATGAAACCGGACGCCTGCTGACCGCAACTGCGGGCGGCGACCGGCATGCCTTCGAAGCGCTGTACCGGCAGACCTCGCCCAAGCTGTTCGGGGTCTGCCTGCGCATGATCCCGCAACGTGCCGAGGCCGAAGAGGTGCTGCAGGACGTGTTCACCCTGATCTGGCACAAGGCCGGTCAGTTCGATCCCAGCCGTGCCCGCGGGCTGACCTGGCTGGCGATGATCGCGCGCAACAAGGCGATCGATCATCTGCGTGCCAACGCGCCGCAGCGCCGCAACGTGGCGCTGGACGATGCCGGCGAACTGCGCGATGGCGATGCGTCTCCGCTGGAACGCACCGAGCGCGCCAGCACGCGTCGTCGCATCGACCACTGCCTGGCCGAACTCGAACCGCCGCGCAGCGAACTGATTCGCACCGCGTTCTTCGAAGGCATCACCTACGAAGAGCTCGCCGCGCGCACCGACACACCGATCGGCACGATTAAAAGCTGGATCCGTCGCGGCCTGGCCAAACTCAAGGCATGTCTGGAACGATGAGCACGCCCTTTCCCATCGACCAGGAACCGCCGCGCGACGTGTTGGCCGGCGAGTACGTGCTCGGCCTGCTGAGCGCAGAAGAACGTCTGGCGGCAGAACAACGCATTGCGACCGACGGCCAGTTCGCCCAGGCGGTGCTGCAGTGGCAGGATCTTCTGGCCCCGTTGCTGGAAGAAATCTCCGCCGTGACCCCGCCCGATCAGGTGTGGGCGCAGGTGCGCCAGACGCTTGGCTTCGACACGCCGCTCCGTGCGGTGACATCGGCCGCGCCTGCAGCCACCACCGGCAAGCCGGCCGCGCCATTGTGGAACAACGTGCGCGTGTGGCGTTGGGCCAGCGCTGGCGGCCTGGCGACCGCTGCAGTGTGCGTGCTCGCGTTGTTGAACCTGCGCACGCCGCCTGCACCGGTACCGCCTGTTGGCGATACGCCGGTGGTACAGACCCCGGTCACTCCGCCTGCGGCCACCACACCGCCGGCCACCGGCATTGCAATGACCTCCACGCTGGCCACCGAAGACGGGCGTCCGGGCTATGTGGCGCTGATGGATGCCGACAAGCACACCATCACGGTGACGCCGCTGGATCGCACCGCAACGGCCGACAAGGTACCCGAGCTGTGGCTGATCACGCCGGACGGCAAGGCGCATTCGATGGGCATCTTCGACGATCAGCGTGCGCGTCGCGCGCAGATCCCGGATCAGCTGATGCCCATGCTCAGCAACGAGGCGATTCTGGCGGTGACGCTGGAACCGCCGGGCGGTGCACCGGGTGGCGTGGCCACCGGCACCGTGGTTGCCAAGGGCGGCATCAGCACGCTGGCAATGGCGCCCTGATCGGGCGCATGAGCACCTGCTGCGCGGCCGCAAGACGCGGCGCAGCAGGTGCCTGAGAGGGCCACCTCTCCTCACTGCCAATGCGTGCCATCCGTGCGGGATGAGCACGCCTGCGTAGCGCTGCTCCTCCTGCACGCTCGCCTGCGCCGCCCACGCAGGCAACTTCACAAGCTACCTCATCAGCGTCAGTGATACTGAGCGCACACATCCGGGTGCGCGGTTGCGTCATTGCGCTGCGCAAACGCGCCAATCCTGTCCTTGCATGCGACGATCAAGCGACCTGGTGCATCTGTTTGCCGGCAGCTTGCGTAAAGGGTGTCGATAACCTACGGAGAACCACGCGTGCCGAGCACTGGACTCGACCCCCGCGCCGCAACGCCTCAACCCTCGCCCACACGTCGTGGCTGGGTTGCATCGCGCATCGGTAGCCTGCGTCGCTGGGTAGATTCGCAAACCGATGAGCCATTGGATGAGGCGCGCGCCGATCGTATCGACTGGTTGCGCGCCCTGCCCTTCATCGCGCTGCATGTGGCCTGCCTGTCGGTGATCTGGGTGGGCGCGTCGTGGTTTGCGGTCGCCCTCGCCCTGGCGCTGTACGCGCTGCGCATGTTCGCGCTCACCGGCTTCTATCACCGCTATTTTTCTCATCGCGCGTTCAAGACCTCGCGCGTGTTGCAGTTCGTGTTTGCCGCCATCGGTGCGACCTGCGTGCAGCGCGGGCCGCTGTGGTGGGCGGCGCATCACCGCAACCACCACCGGCACACCGACACTGGCCGCGACCCGCATTCGCCGGCCCAGCACGGGTTCTGGTGGAGCCACACCGGTTGGTTCCTGACCCCGCGTAACTTCCGCACCGATTGGGAGGTGATCCCGGACCTGCGCCGTTTCGGCGAGCTGCGTTTTATCGACCGCTTCGACATCGTGATGCCGGTGCTGCTCGCGCTTGGCCTGTATCTGCTTGGCGACTGGCTGGCCGACGCTGCGCCAGCGTTGCACACCAACGGCCCGCAGCTGCTGGTATGGGGATTCGTGCTGTCCACCGTGGCGCTGTTCCATGCCACCTTCACCATCAATTCGCTGGCGCACCGCTTCGGTAGCCGGCGGTTCGAGACGCGCGACGACAGCCGCAACAACTGGCTGCTGGCGCTGATCACCTTCGGCGAAGGCTGGCACAACAACCACCATTTCTTCCCCGGTTCGGCGCGGCAAGGTATGCGCTGGTGGGAGTATGACGTCACCTGGTACGGCCTCAAGGCGATGTCGTGGGTGGGGCTGGTGTGGGATCTCAAGCCGATGCCGGCAATGCTCACCCGCCGCGCGCAACGGGTGGCGCGATGAGCGAGGGCAGGATTGCCGTGGTCGGCAGTGGAATCGCCGGCCTGGGCGCAGCGTGGCTGTTGTCGCGTCGCTATGAGGTTTCCCTGTTCGAGGCGGCCGATTATCTCGGTGGCCACACCCACACGCACGACATCCAGCTGGACGGCCAGCGCTATGCGGTGGACAGCGGTTTCATCGTGTTCAACCCGCAGCACTATCCGTTGCTGACCCGCATGTTTGCCGAGCTGGACGTGGCATCGCAGCCGACCACGATGAGTTTTTCGGTGCACGATGCAGGCAGCGGGCTGGAATACAACGCCGGCAGTCTGGATGGATTGTTTTGCCAGCGGCGCAATCTGCTCAGCCCGCGCTTTTGGCGCATGCTGGCGGACCTGCGGCGTTTTTATCGGCAGGCGCCAGCCGTGCTGCACAGCGACGAGCGTTTCAGCACGCTGGGCGCGTATCTGCAACGGCATGGTTACTCGGCAGCGTTTCGCGACCAGCACCTGGTGCCGATGGCGTCGGCGCTGTGGTCCTCGCCGTCGCAGACCATTCTTGAATTTCCGATGGGCCAGCTGATCGGCTTCATGGCCAACCACCACATGCTGCAGATCAGCGGCCGGCCGCAGTGGCAGGTGGTGCGCGGCGGGTCCAACAGCTATATCCGTGCATTGCGTCGGCGTTGGCAGGTGCTGGAGCGCCTGTCCACGCCGGTGCATGCGATCCGGCGCACGCCCGATGGCGTCATGCTCGCCTCGCTGCGCGGCGAAGAGTACTTCGACGAAGTCGTGCTGGCCTGCCATGCCGACGATGCACTGGGATTGCTGAGCGATGCCACCCCGGCCGAGCGAGAGATCCTGGGCGGCATCACCTACCAGGACAACGACACCGTGCTGCACACCGATGCCCGCGTGTTGCCGCGCGACAAGCGCGCCTGGGCAGCGTGGAATGCACATGTGCCGGCCGACCCGCAGGCGCCCTGCACGGTGAGTTACTGGATGAACGCGCTGCAGTCGATCGATGCGCCGCAGCCCTTCATCGTCAGCCTCAATCGCGACCATGACATCGACCCGGCCAAGGTGCTGCGGCGCATGCGCTATCGCCACCCGGTGCAGAACGCTGCCGCGCTGGCGGCGCAGGAGCGCAAGGCGGAGATCCAGGGCCGCCACCACACCTGGTTTGCCGGTGCCGCATGGGGCTTCGGCTTCCACGAAGACGGCCTGCGCAGCGGTGTGAACGTGGCCCACGGCCTGGGAGTGAATTGGTGATGCAGCTGCTGCGCGAAGCCAGCACCGACGCCGTGCCGCTGCCTCCCGGTGAGGACAGCGGCACCGGCAGCGTGGCCGGCGGCTTGCGCAGCGCGATCTACACCGGATGGGTACGGCATCGCCGCTTCGCGCCCAAACCGCTGGATTTCCGTTACCGCCTGTTTTTGATGTATCTGGACCTGTCCGAACTGGATCAGGTGTTCGCCCATCGCTGGCTGTGGTCGGTAGGTCGCGCCAATCTGGCGCAGTTCCGTCGCAGCGATTATCTGGGCGACCCCAGTGTTCCGCTGGATCAGGCAGTGCGCGATTGCGTGCAGGCGCAGACCGGCGAGCGCCCGGACGGCGCCATACGGCTGCTGACGCATCTGCGCTACTTCGGCCATGTGTTCAATCCGGTGAGCTTTTATTACTGTTTCGATCGGTACGACGGTTTGCGCTGGATCGTGGCGGAAATCACCAATACACCCTGGCAGCAACGGCACACCTATGTGCTACCGGTTGCGCATGCACGCACGCATCGCGATGTGCATGCATGGCGGTTCGACAAACGCTTCCACGTGTCGCCGTTCATGGGCATGCAGCACCGTTACGATTGGCGCTTCAGCGTGCCGGATGCGCAGCTGCGCGTGCACATGGATGTGCTGGACGCCAATGACGACGACGCTGCCGGCGCAATCGACAACAGCGGCACGCGCCGCTTCGATGCCACGCTGGTCCTGCAACGTCAGCCGCTGACCGCGCGCACCTTGGCGCGCACCTTGCTCGCCTATCCCTTGATGACCGTGCAGGTGGTGCTCGCCATCCACTGGCAGGCCTTGCGCTTGTGGCTGCGCGGCAATCCTGTCCACGATCACCCCCATCCGCCTGTGCGAGATCCCCGATGAACGCCACGTCCCTGCCCGATACTGCTGCGCCACGCGCAGCTTCCTGGACGGACCGCCTGCTGCGCAAGCGCCTGCTGGCCACCTTGGGCGAACTGCGCGACGGGCAGCTGCAGCTGCACGAAGGCGATGCGGTGACCACGCTGGGCAACGCCAGCGGTGCGCACGCGCTGCAGATGCAGTTGCGCGTCATCGACCCGGATTTTTATCGACAGGCCGCACTCAACGGCAGCGTTGGCGCGGGCGAGTCGTATATGGATGGGCAGTGGCAGTGCGACGATCTGGTCGGGCTGATGCGCCTGCTGCTGCGCAATCGCGACCGACTGGATGCAATGGAAACCGGCACCGCGCGCCTGGGTGGCTGGGCGATGCGCAGCCTGCATGCATTCGCTCGCAATACCCGCAATGGCAGCCGACGCAACATCGCCGCGCATTACGACCTGGGCAACCCGCTGTTCAAGCTGTTTCTGGATGACAACCTGATGTACTCGTCGGCGATCTTCGTCGATGGCGAAGAAGCGCAGGGCGAAGCGGCGCTGGAACGTGCGGCTACGCGCAAGCTCGAACGCATCTGTCAGAAATTGCGCCTGGGTCCGCAACACCATGTGGTCGAAATCGGCACCGGCTGGGGCGGTTTTGCACTGCATGCGGCGCGCGAACACGGTTGCCGGGTCACCACCACCACCATCTCGCGCGAGCAGTTCGATCTGGCGACGCAGCGTATCGCCGATGCCGGCTTGAGCGACCGGGTCACCGTGTTGCTGAGCGACTACCGCGACCTGCAGGGCCGCTTCGATCGCGTGGTCTCGATCGAGATGATCGAGGCGATTGGCCACCAGTATCTGGACACCTACTTCGCCAAGGTGGGCAGCCTGCTTGCCGACGATGGCGAGGCGCTGATCCAGGCCATCACCATCGAAGATCACCGTTACAAGCAGGCGCTGCATTCGGTGGATTTCATCAAGCGGCATATCTTTCCCGGCAGCTTCATTCCGTCGGTCGCGGCGATGACCGGCGCGGTGGCGCGTGCCAGCGATCTGCGCCTGTTCAACCTTGAAGATATCGGTCCGAGCTATGCGTTGACGCTGCGCGCCTGGCGGCAGCGCTTCATGGCGCAGCTGCCGCAGGTGCGCGCACTGGGCTACGACGAACGCTTTATCCGCATGTGGGAGTTTTATCTGGCGTATTGCGAAGCCGGCTTTCTGGAGCGTTCGATCGGCGACGTGCACCTGTGGCTGAGCAAGCCCGGTGCGCGCCCGCCGCAGTTCGTGCCCGGTCTTGCGTGAGACATGAAGCAGCTCGGCAACTACCTCGGCTTGCAGGTGCTCTGGGTGGTGGCAGTGGCCGCCGCCGCGCATGCGCGCGTGTGGCCGACGCTGCTGGTACTGGCGCTGTTTGCGCTGTATCAACTGTGGCCTTCGCGACGCGCGGTGGGCGACGTGCCGTTACTGATCGCGGCATTGGCACTGGGCTTGCTGCTGGACACCACGTTGGCGGCTGGGAGCTGGGTGCGTTATGCCGCGCCCTGGCCTGGCAGCGTGCTGGCTCCACCGTGGATTCTGGCGCTGTGGCTGGGCTTTGCGCTCACGCTCAATCATTCGCTGCGCAGCGTGATGCAACGCCCCTGGTTGGCGGTGTTGCTGGGCGCCATCTTCGGGCCGTTTTCGTACTGGCTGGCGCAACGCAGCTGGCATGCGGTGGAACTGGCGCCACCGTTGCTGCATGCGGTCCTCGCGGTCGGCGTCGGCTGGGGCGTGGCCTGCGGCGTGTTGTCGCTGTATGCACGGCGTCTGGCGCGACCATTGCCGCACCATAAGACCGGAGAACTGCAATGACTGTGTGGCCGCTGCTGCATGTGGGCGTATTCGCAAGTGGGGTAATGGTGCTGGGCTGGCTATGGCAGCGCCGCAGTGGCAATGCCGGCCCGGTCGACGTGTTGTGGGCCGCCTGCCTGGCGGTAGCTGCGCCGTATTGCGCGTGGATGTCCGACGGTGCGCTGCTACCACGCGTGTTGGTGGCAGTGCTTGGCGGTCTATGGGGCGCGCGTCTGGCCTGGCATCTGGGCGTGCGCGTGTTCGGCGACCCGCACGAAGACGGCCGTTATCGCGCGCTGCGTGAGCATTGGAACGGCGACCAGCGCAAGTTCCTCGGCTTCTTCCTGGCCCAGGCGGTGGTGGTGGTGCTGTTTGCGGTGCCGTTCCTGGCTGCGGCCAGCAACCCGAACCCGGCATGGAACGTGTGGAGCACCTTGGCGATCGTGGTGTGGTTGATTGCGGTCGGCGGCGAGGCACTGGCCGACCGGCAGTTGTCTGCACACAAGGCCGACCCGGCCAATCGCGGCAAGACCTGTCGCACCGGGCTGTGGCGGTATTCGCGCCACCCCAATTATTTCTTCGAGTTCGTGCACTGGTTCGCCTATCTGGCTTTGGCGGTCGGCGCCGGGCCCTGGCCGGTGGCGCTGTGCGCGCTCGGGCCGGTGGTGATGTTCGTGTTTTTGTATCGCTTCACCGGTATTCCCTACACCGAGCAGCAGGCCCTGCGCTCGCGTGGTGAGGATTACGCGCAGTACCAGCGCACCACCAGTGCGTTTTTCCCGCTTCCCCCTTCGTCCTGAGTTGCCTGGAGAGTTGCATGTCCACCGTCACCGCCCCGCCCTCCGCGCTGCCCGAAGAAGCTTTTGCCACCCGTCTGGCCGAATCCGGCGTGCTGCCCGACGCCGCGTTGCGTCACGGCATCCGGCGTCTGTGCGCGCAGCGCCTGCGCGATGAGCGCGGCGGCGATGCCGATGCCAACGGCGAGCGGCAGCGCGCCTTCATCGACAGCCTGCGCGCCAGCGCGATCGCGATCGAAACCGATGCCGCCAATCGCCAGCATTACGAATTGCCGCCGCAGTTCTTCACCCTGTGCCTGGGCAAGCGGCTGAAATACAGCAGCTGCTATTGGGACGCGAGCACGCCGAACCTGGACGCGGCCGAAGAACGCATGCTGGGGCTATATGGCGAACGCGCCGAGCTGGCCGACGGCCAACGCATTCTGGAGCTGGGCTGCGGCTGGGGCTCGCTGACCTTGTGGATGGCCGAGCGCTACCCCAACGCCACCATCACTGCGGTGTCCAACTCGCGTCCGCAGCGCGCGCATATCCTGGAGCAGTGCCGCGTGCGCGGCCTGGGCAACGTGCAGGTCATCACCGCCGACGTCAATGCGCTGGCACTGCCGCCGGGCAATTTCGACCGCGTGGTGTCGGTGGAGATGTTCGAGCACATGCGCAACTACCGCGATCTGCTTGCACGCGTAGGCAGCTGGCTGGCGCCCGGCGGCAAGTTGTTCGTGCACATCTTCTGTCACCGCGATCTGGCCTATCCGTTCGAGGTGGCTGGCGAAGACAACTGGATGGGGCGGCATTTCTTCACCGGCGGGCTGATGCCGGCGGCCGATACGCTGCTGCATTTCCAGCAGGACGTGGTGATCGAACAGCGCTGGGTCTTGTCGGGCGAGCATTACGAAAAAACCGCCAATGCCTGGTTGGAAAATCAGGACCGCCACCGCGCGCAGATCATGCCGCTGTTGAAGCAGACCTACGGCGACGACGCGCAGCGCTGGTGGCAGCGTTGGCGCATGTTCTGGCTGGCCTGCGCAGAACTGTTCGGCTACGACCACGGCCGCGAATGGGGTGTGGCGCACTACCGCTTCGTCAAACGCTGAGCGCACGGCGCGTTCAAACGCCTGCGTGGCGATGACTGGCAGGCAGGGGCTCCGCCTCGATACGCATCGCGTATACGCATCACGCGAGCCGTCGCACGGTTTGGCAATGCAGCGTAGGCGCAACCCGCGAGGCACACCGAACGCGCGACGGGCGCAACGCGTCGCAAGCCAGGTCAGCGGTCAACGCGCTTCAACCGCCGACGGGGAAGCACGCCCTGCACCTGCACACCGCGGCTGACCCAATGCCATGCAGCGTCATTGGTGCCAGGCGCTTACGGCGTTTACGAAAACGCAGTGCGCGGGGATGACAAACCGATGCTGGACACCGCCGCACACCCTGGCGGATGCGCGGCGGTGTTGGTTACCGCATGGAGTGTGCGATCAGCCCGCTGCTGCGGTGATCACGATCTCCACCTTCCATTCCGGCCGCGCCAGTTTGGCTTCGACCGTGGCGCGTGCGGGCGTGAAGCCGTGCGGCACCCATTCGTCCCATGCGGCATTCATGCCGTCGAAGTCGGCGATGTCGGCCAGGTAGATTTCGGCGCGCAGGATCTTGGTCTTGTCGCTGGCCGCCAGCGACAGCAGTTTGTCGATCTCGGCCAGCACCTGGCGGGTCTGCCCGGTGATGTCTTCGCTGGTGTCATCGGCAATCTGGCCGGCCAGGTAGCACACGCCGCCATGGACGGTCATCTCGGACATACGCGGACCCGCATCGAATCGCTGCAGCATTTCAGACTTCCTACGGTTGATTGACCCGGACATTGTCACGCGAATGCGCGATGCGTGCAGCCCCGCCCCGTACGGTGCGCGTTAGCCACAGCCCCACCCGCACCATCCAGACCACGATCAGCACGATGGCGATCTTCTGGCTGATCCCCAGCGGTGCGCTGGTAACCGTGACGTGGAACAGCAAGGCCGCAAATGCTGCCCAACCGAGCACGCATGCGCTGAAAGCATGCGCACGCCACGCGCGATCACGGCGGAAATACCACGACTGCAGCAACACCGCTGCGATCACGCACAGAAACGTGGCATCGGCCGACAGCACATGCACCAGCTTTGCCGCGTTCGGCGCCAGCACCGGCATCCAGCTGTCGCCGATGGAGACCGCGCACAAGCCCAGCGCTGCCAGCCAGAACAATCCCAGCACCGTACGGCTGCGCGCCGTCGGTGCCAGTGCCGCATACAGACCAGCGGCCAGCCATGCCATCGCCGCAGCCAACAGGCAGTAAGCGGTGCGCAGCAGCAGACCGTAGGCGCCATGCAGATAGGCGCTGAGTTGCGCATCGATCCACCACAGATCGCCACGCAGCCATTGCAGCGCGAGCACCAGGCCGATGAACGCCATGCCGGCAACTGCCGCCACCCCACCGGCATGCCCACTCCAGCGTGGCGCGCGTCCCGGCAGGGTCTGCGCAACATGCGCGCGAAAGTCGGTCGTGGGCATCAGCAGCCTGTCTGCCTTGCAACGGTGACGCCGTCCATCGGGTTCGCCTGCGGCACGCATATGCGTCTTTGCCCTATGATGCGCGCGGCCGTCCCGGACCGACAGGTGTCGGCTCTTACGAGCCTGCGTTCACCCCCGTTTCGGCACATCGCGATCACGCTGCATGCTTCTTCAACCCGCCTGGCACATGCAGATCTTTGCGCACGCGGCACGTATCGTGCATGCGTCCTTCTTCCCTCTTATGCAGATCCCGTTGCCCTCATGACGGATACCCCCGTGTCTTCCGAAGCGTCTGCCAGCGGTTGGCGTCGCGCCCTGCCGGTCATCATCAGCCTGGCGATCCTGGCGATGGCGCTGCACGCGCTGTCCTCGCAGTTCACCGACCATGGGTACCGCCAGATCCGCCAGGCGTTCCGGGCGTTGGGTGCGGGGCAGATCGCACTGACCTTGCTGCTCGGGTTAAGCAGCTACGCCTGCCTGGTGGGCTTCGACTGGGTCGGGCTCAAGCGCACCGGCAAGCGGCTGCATCCGGCGCGGGTGGGCATCACCGCCTTCATGGCGCATGCGGTCGGCCAGACCCTGGGCTTTGCCGCTCTGACCGGGGGCGCGGTGCGCTTGCGCGGCTATGGCAGCGTCGGGCTGACCCTGGCCGAGATCGGCCAGGTGGTGCTGATGAGCACGCTTGGCTTCATCTTCGGTGCCTGGGTGCTGCTCGGGCTTGCCCTGATGCTGGAACCGGAAGCGGCCGCACGCGCCCTGCCGATCACCGCCGAAGGCATCCGCATTGCCGGCATCGCCTTACTGGTCGGCTATGTGGCGATGCTGGTATTGGTCGGCAAACAGGGCCGCGAATTCGGCATCCGCAGCCATCGCTTCTGGCTACCCGACCGCACCACCGTGCTCGGCGTCACCGCCCTCAGCCTGGTCGAGCTGGGCCTGGCCGCGGCGGCGTTCTACGTGCTGTTGCCGCCGGACCCGGGCACCGGCTACTTCGGTTTTATCGGCATCTGGCTGGTAGCGGTAGTGGCCGGCCTGATCTCCACCGTACCGGCCGGGCTGGGCGTGTTCGAGTGGAGCCTGCTCAAGCTGCTGCCGCATGTAACGCCTGCCGCCGTGCTGGCCGCGGCGCTGGCGTATCGCGTCACCTATTACATCGTGCCGTTGCTGATTTCAGTAGCGATGGCGGCCGCCTCCGGGCTGGGGGCACCGGTCCGCGCCAGCGCCAGCACCGCACGCACGGTGTGGAAGGCGCTGCGCCCGTGGCTGCCGCAGATTCTGGCGTTGGCAGTGTTTGCGGTGGGCGCGGCGTTGGTCATCGACGGCACCCTGCCAACACCCCGCGCGCGGCAGCAGGTCGCGCCGCTGCCACTGATCGAAACCTCGCATCTGCTGGTCAGCCTGGGCGGCATGCTGCTGCTGTTGATCGGCCAGGGCCTGCAGCGCCGCAGTCATGCGGCCTGGATGCTGGCGCTGGGCGTGTGCGTGCTGCTGCCGCCACTGTCGCTGCTGCGCGGCAGCCATATCTCGGTGTCGTTGTCGGCGGCCCTGGCAGCGGTCGCGCTGTGGGCCGCGCGGCGCGAGTTCTACCGCCAGGGGGCGCTGCTGGACGAAGCCTGGTCATGGCGCTGGCTGAGCAACCTCGGCCTGGTGCTGGTGGCTACCTTCTGGCTGCTGTTCTTCGTCTACAGCCATGTCGAATACAGCAACGACCTGTGGTGGCAATTCGCCACCTCGGCCAACGCACCGCGTGCGCTGCGCGCGGCGTTGATTCTATGCGTGGGCGTGATCGTGTTCGGCATGGCGCGGCTGCTGCGTGGCGGGCGCCGACCGATGCCGGCTGCCGATGCGCAAACCCTGCAGACGCTGGCCCCGATTCTGGAGATCAGTACCGACACCCAGGCCTGCCTGGCGTTGACCGGCGATAAGGCGTTTCTGTTCGATGCGCAGGGCCGTGGCTTTGTGATGATGCAGCGCTACGGCGGCTCGCTGATTTCGATGGGCGACCCGGTCGGCCCGCCGGAGGTGGCGCGTGCGCTGATCTGGCGCTTCCGCGAGGAGGCCGACCACATGGGCCTGCGCCCGGTGTTCTACCAGGTCGGCGAAAAATACTGGCAGACCTATCTGGACATGGGCCTGACCCTGGTCAAGCTCGGCGAAGAAGCGATCGTGCCGCTGGAGGGCTTCACCCTGGAAGGCCGCGACCGCGCCGATCTGCGCCAGGCCTGGAACCGCGGCAAGCGTGGCGGCCTGACCTTCCGCATGCTGCAACCCGAGCAGGTGGACGCGGTGTTGCCGCGCCTGGCCGAGGTGTCCGAACAGTGGCTGGAAGAAAAATCCGGCGAAGAAAAAGGCTTCTCGCTCGGCAGCTTCGATGCGGAGTATCTGCGCCGTTTCCCGGTGGCAGTGGCCGAGGCAGAAGGGCAGATCGTGGCCTTTGCCAATGTGTGGTGGGCACCGGCCGGCGGCGAGCTGTCGGTGGACCTGATGCGGCATAGCGCCGAGGCGCCCAAGGGCACGATGGATTTCCTTTTCATCGAGCTGTTCCTGTGGGGCCAGGCCAATGGCTATACGCGGTTCTCGCTGGGCATGGCGCCGTTGTCGGGGCTGGCCGAACACCGCCTGGCTGGCCGCTGGAACCGCTTCGCCAGCCTGGTCGCACGCCATGGCGAGCGCTTTTACGGCTTCAGCGGGCTGCGTCGGTTCAAGTCGAAGTTCGCCCCAACCTGGCGCCCGCGCTATCTGGTCGCACCCGGCGGCATGCATCTGCCGGCCGCGCTGCTGGACGTGACCCGGCTGATCTCGGTGGACCCCGGCCGGCAGGAGTAAGGCCGCTGACGCACCTGTGCCCTCTTCGGCACGATGTGGTTGGAAGGCTTGGAGCGGCTGGCAGCACGTAGCGAGCCGCCGTCGGGTTGGCGCACGCAGAACCAGCGCGTGCGGCTGGCACCGGTCATACCGAAGACCGGCCCCGCCCGCCTGGCGGTGAGCGCAGGCGTGCTGTCAGCCGCTCTTGATTGCGTGCTTGCCGCAGCGACGGATCAGCAGGGGCATCATCGCGACGCCCCGCACTTTCAGGGTTTGGACAGGCCGTGCATCTGCTCCATGATCACCTTGGCCAGGGTCGCGTAGTCGCCCTTGAAGTGGTGATCGCCCGGCAGCGCCACGCGCTTGGCGGCCTGCGCAGGCAGG
Source organism: Xanthomonas sp. AC360 (assembly GCF_979258225.1). NCBI lineage: Bacteria > Pseudomonadati > Pseudomonadota > Gammaproteobacteria > Lysobacterales > Lysobacteraceae > Xanthomonas > Xanthomonas sp. AC360. The sequence goes on along the minus strand of NZ_OZ409846.1, from coordinate 3,060,792 downwards.
CTCGGGCACAACGCATCCTCGTCGTCCTGGCCGTAGATGCACACCGTGGTGCCGGCCGGCAGACGCTGTACTTCCGGCGCGATCGGCAGGCCTTCGTCGTCCGAGCCCAGCCAGTTGCTGACATGGAATTCGTAGTCGGCCAGCTTGCCCACCGACAACAGCGCGGTCATGCGGATGTTCTGCTTGGTCTCCGCCGGCAATTTATTGATCGCCGCCGGCAACACATCCGCGCCTTGCGAGAAGCCGATCAGCACCACGCGCTTACGCTGCCAGCGCTGCGCATAGACGCGCGCAATGCGGTCCAGGTCGGTGGCGAAGCCTTGCGGCGTGCGCTCGGTCCAGAAGTAGCGCAGCGAATCCAACCCGACCACCGGGATGCCCTGCGCGGCAAGCGCGTCGGCCACTTCTTCGTCCAGCCCGGCCCAACCGCCATCGCCGGACACGAAGATCACGAAGGTATCGTCGTCGCTGTCGCCGTCCGGCTTGGCCGGCAACTCGACCACCGGCAGGTCGGTCAGACCGCCCGGTGGCGGCGGCAGGGCGACCCCCTTCTGTTCGCCCAGCGAACGGGCGGCGGCGCGCAAGCCAGGCACGATGTCGCCTTGCGCAGATCGCTTGAAGGTGCGGGCCTGCGGGATCTGTTTGAGAAAGGCGTCTTCGGCTGCCGCAGGGCAGCGCTTGTCCTGGCTGCCGGCCAGCACCCAGGGAATCTGCAGCGTCACCGGAACCAGGCTATTGCTGCCCGGACGCACACCCGGCTGACAGATCGCCTGATCGGACACCGTGGCCGGGCACAGGCCGTCAGTGAGCACGCCAGCCAGCACATGCGGCTTGGCCTGCGCACCGATGGCGTACGCCAGCGCCGCACCTTCGCCATCGCCCACCAGCAACGGCAGCCGATACGTGGGGATGTGATAGAAGGCCTGCAGATAGCGCGAGAAGTTTTCCACATCGCCTACCGAAAACGTGCACGTGCCGCCGGCCTTGCGCAGGACCGCGTACAGATGCGCGGTATCGACCACCGCCACCATCGCGCCATCGTCGCGCAGGGCTTGCGCCTGAGCCTGACGCGTGCCGGCATTGCCCGCGCCCGCCAGCCAGATCACCACACGCTGCGGCTCGCCCTTGGGCATCAACACCGGGATCTGTTCAAAACGCCCGTGGCTGACCGGTTCCGGAGCCTGTGCGGCCGCCACTCCCGACAGCGTCAACACCGCCGCGCCGCAGAGCGCACTCCATCGTTCAAGTCGTCGCATGTCGCACCATCGGGAAAAGTGATCCAAAGATAATCGTTCCGGCAGTCGCCGCGAAGCGCGACGTTTCGCTCATCGCGCCTGTGCCGCCTGACGTTCTTCCCAGGCGGCCAGGGCCTGGCGGTAACGTGTCAGTTCCTCGGCATACAGATCGTGCACGCACAACGGGCAGCCGCTCTCGCAACACTCGTTGGGCGCAGGTGCCTGCGGCGCTTGCGGACGTGGATCGGAGGCGGAACTGGCGCTGTCGTGCATGCGGCCATTGTAGCGTGCGCATCCGCTGCTCCTGGATGACGCGGCGCGCGGCGAAGCGCCGGCTCAGCGGCCCAGCCGGCGACGCAGGTTGTCGCGTGCTGCCGAATCGATGCGTGCGTGAAAATACGCGCTGAGAAAGATGCGCGGCCGCTTGAGCAGCCCGGCCAGGAAGCGGCGGCGATTGAGCCGGAACAGCAACGCGGGGACATGCCCGCGGTATTCCTCGGCGATCGCACGGTCGTAGGCATCGAAAATGGCGGCGGGCGCGGCCAGAATTGCCATGTCGCAATCCAGAAACAGCGCCGCCTCCTCGTCCACATCCTGGGGTTGCAGTTGCCCATGGCGCGCGGTGAGCAGGATCAGCGCCTGCACGCGTTGCAGATCCACCTCGGCCTGCGGCCACCAGCGTGGGATGCAGTCCATGGCCCACTGCGCAGATTCGGCTTCGTTATCGCTACGCCCGGGCTGATAGATCGCATCGTGGAACAGTACCGCCAGCCAGACCTCTACCGGCTGCTGCCACCCCGGCCCGGCAGCTACCTCGGCATAGTGCTGCAGCAGTGCGCGCACATGGCCGAAGTGATGGTAAGCGCGCGGCGGCGTGGCATAGGCCTGCTCCAACGCGGCCAGATGGTCGGCATGCAACGGCAGGGGTGTGGTGACATCCATGCGCGCAGGCTACCGCGTGCGTGCGCGTCTGCACACACCGCTGCGGCTCAACGGAGCGGCCAGCGGCCTTCGATCTGGTAACGCGACTGGCCAAGAAAGCTGCGCACCAACGCAAAGTCGCGCACCGTCCAGGCAAGCGCATCGCAGCGCCGTTGCGGCAACGTCTGGTTGCAGTACAGCAGCGTCATATGCGGCGTGTACTGCGCATCGCCAGCGATGCCCACATGCGCGAGCTGACGGCCAAGCGCCCCTTGCAACGCATACAGCCCGCGCACGCGCTCTTCGCCACGCAGCACGCACGGCAGTTGCGAGCGTCGCCCGCCGAAGGTGCCGACGCGATCGAACTCGACCTCGAAGGCTTCCATCGCCACCCGCTCGGCCGCTTGACTGGCACGGCTCACCAACGAAGGCGGCAGCCCACCGGCGTAATCGCCCAGATGGTGCAAGGTCACATGCAGCCGCTCGCGCCCCAGCGGTTTGCCATCCACCTGCCCGCTCTGCAGCAACCCCTCGGCGATGCCGGCCGCAAGCCCGGCAGTGGCCGCATCGGCCATCACCGCAAAAAACAGCCGCTCGGTGGTCTTCTCTTCCCCCAGGCCCAGCGACAACTGCGCCTCGGCCGATGACAGATATAGAAACTGCTGCTTCATGGGTAATTCCACGACCGCCTGCGCGGGCCTGGCTGAAGAAGGGCGGCGGATACTAGCAGACCTGATGCGTGTGCGAATACGCCGCGCAATCCCGCGCTCACGTGGAACACTTCGTCAGCGTGGAACGGGACTGCCGCCGTGGTGATTTGCTCGCCAGCTGACTGGCGGCAAGCCGCACGCACAAAAAGAAACGGGCAGCTTGCGCTACCCGTTTCCCGCCTGTATCGATTTACTCCGGAGCTGCATCAGTGCAGATGCACTTCGGTCTTGCAACGCTTTATGCGGCGTTCTTCATCGCATGCTTGCGGTTGCGCATCACGTCGTGACATGCACGCACTTCCGGCAACAAACGCAGTGCAGCATCGCGTGCGGCGACAGGTGTGTCTGCATCGGCGATGGTTTCATCGAAGGCCTTCAGCAGGCGATCTTCGGATTCTTCCAACTCGGCCACGTAGCCGTACTTGGTATCGCCCAACGTTGCGCGCACCTTGCCGTAGAACTGCTGCATGCTGCCAACCATGGTGCCGTGCTTTTCCGGCGTGCCGCCGGCCGATGCGACCACGCTGCTCAGGCTGCTGACGATGTCGGACTTGACCCCGGCAATGCGGCGGAACAACGTCGCCAGCTCTACATCGCCCACTTTGGCAGCGGCTTCGTCGTAGAAGTCCTTGCCGTCGCGGGAAATGGCGATGAGGTCGTTGAGGCTATGCTCGGTCTTGCTCTGAATGCTCATGTGTCGCTCCTTGTTGGATGCACCAGCGTCGCGAGGGATGCAATGCGCTGGCTTTCGGGGAGAAGCGCAATCGATGACTTGATTGCGATGCCGTGACCTTGTGTACGGCTGCATCCTGGCGGCGCGACCATAATCGGCATGTGAGCGATACGGGTATCGTCCTCACGCCATCGTGCGGCCGATGAATTGCGATTCATCGTTGGCAACGACGCATCAAGATCCCTTCGGCTGGCGACTCGCCCACATGTTGTCGACCAGATTCGGATAGGGGCGCCCGGCCTCTTCTGCACGCTGCTTCGCGGCGGCCTTCTGTGCGTCGGTCAACGGTGTGGAGGCGGCCTTTCGCTTGGGATTGGGACGCTTCCACGGCGGTGGAGTGAAGTCGGTCATGGCGCTGTTCGGTCCGGTTGCAATGCGGGCAGTCTCGACGCGCGGCCGTGAGTTGTTTGTGGATGCAATGCTCGCACGCAATCGCCACTTGCATCTGCAGCGAACGCGAGCGCAATGGGTCGCTGCTCAACCAATCGTGCTGTCAGCGAGCACGCGCCGTGCACGTCACAGATGGAGAGATGGCACGTAGATCACCAGGGTCTACAAAGCGCCGCGATCGGCGGCGCAGCGCACGCCCATCAGCGCACGCAGCTACGACGGTCAGCCACTCAGTCGTTGGTCGCCACACTACGCTGACGTTGCTCCTGCCACACCGCCAGCGCGTAGACCAGCAACCCGCCGAGTGCGGTGGCTGCACCCACATACCCGGTAGAGGTCCAGCCCCAGCCTGCGGTGATCGCCATGCCGCCCAGCCAGGGGCCCAAGGCATTTGCGGTATTGAAGGCGGCGTGGTTGGACGCTGCGGCCAGCGTCTGCGCTTCGGCTGCCACGTCCATCAGGCGGGTCTGCAACGCCGGCGCCAGAGAGCCCATCGTGCCGACCGCCACAATGGAAACGAACACCCACAGGCCCGAATGCGCAGCCAGCGGGAAGGTCAGCATCACCACGATCGACCACACCAGCAGCACCGGCACCGCGCGGAATTGCATGCGGTCGAACAACCACCCGCCCAGGATGCTGCCGAGCACGCCACCGACGCCGAATGCGGCCATCGCTAACGGAATGCGCGCAGGCGCTACGCCAGTGACCGCGGTCAGGGTCGGCGCCAGATAACTGAAAACGCAGAACATTCCGGAAAACCCCACCGCGCCGATCGCCAACGCCAACCACACCTGCGGCTGGTTGAACGCACGCAGCTCGCGCAATGGCTGCTGACGTGGCTCGTCCGGCGCAGGCGGCAACAACGCAGCCACCGCCGCGACCGTGCCCAGCGCAATCACCGACACCGACGCATACGCCCAGCGCCAGCTCACGATCTGCCCCAGCCAGGTCGCCAGCGGGTTGCCCACCAGCAAGGCAACGCTCAAGCCCAGCAGCACGCGCCCCACCGCAGTGGCGCGTTGATTGGGCGGGCTGATCGAGGCGGCAACCAGAGAGGCAACGCCGAAATACGCGCCATGCGGCAGCCCGGCGATGAAGCGACACAACAACATCGTGTGGTAGCTCGGCGCCAACGCACTGGCAAGGTTGCCAACCGCGTAGAACACCATCAGCAGCAACAACAAGGTGCGACGCGGCCAGCGCGCGCCCAGGATCGCCAGCAACGGCGCGCCGACCACCACACCCAGCGCATAGGCGCTGATGACATGGCCCACCTGCGGCTCGCTGATCTGCAGGCCCTGCGCGATCTGCGTCATCAGGCCCATTGTGGAAAACTCGCTGATGCCGATCGCAAAACCGCCCATCGCCAGCGCAAGCAGGATCAGCACGTAATCGCGCCGTGGCACGCGCGGCGTTGAGAGATCGATATCGGACATGCCCGACTCCAGGATGACGGGGCGGCTTATTATTGTGCAATGCAGCAATCAGCGAAAGGCTTCTGCTCGAAGCGATTCAGCGCCAACCCTCAGCACATCACAGTTCGCCGCGCGTTGGCGCACTGGAGACGCAGTGTCCTACTGGCATCGCTCGAATCTGCTTGGGTCCGCCACCATCGCTGTGGAGCACCGCGATCGGCGTGGTGCCGCGCCTGGCGCGCGATCCAACTCGAACTGGTTGCTGATGTCCAAATCCACTGAATCTCCGTTGTTCTCCCCGGTGCGCCTGGGCGCATTGGATCTTGCCAACCGCGTGATCATGGCGCCGCTGACGCGCAACCGCGCCGGCGCCGGCCAGGTGCCCTCGCCGCTCGCCGCCGAGTATTACGGCCAGCGCGCCACCGCCGGCCTGATCGTTGCAGAAGGCACGCAGATCAGTCCGCTCGGCCAGGGGTATCTGGACACCCCCGGCATCTACACCCAGGCGCAGGTCGAAGGCTGGCGCGTAGTCACCGACGAAGTGCATCGCCGTGGCGGCAAGATCGTGCTGCAGCTATGGCATGTCGGCCGCGTCTCGCACATCAGCGTTCTGCCTCCGGGCGAAGTGCCGGTTGCGCCCAGCGCCATTCGCGCCGAAGGCAAGACCTACACCAAGAGCGGATTTGAAGATGTATCCGAGCCGCGCGCCCTGGAACTGGATGAAATTCCCGCACTGATCGAGGATTACCGTCTCGCTGCGCGCAACGCGATCGATGCCGGTTTCGATGGCGTGGAAGTGCATGCCGCCAACGGCTATCTGCTCGATCAGTTCCTGCGCGATGGCTCCAACAAGCGCACCGATGCCTACGGCGGCGACATCGAAAACCGCACACGCCTGCTGAGCGAAGTGGTGCAGGCCATCGCCGACGAGATCGGTGCCGAGCGTACCGGGGTGCGGTTGTCGCCGGTGACCCCGGTGTACGGCGCACACGACTCCGATCCGCAGCCGTTGTTCGAACGTGCGGTCGAGCGGCTCAACCTGATCGGCGGGCTGGCCTTCGTGCACGTGATCGAAGGCGCCACCGGTGGCGCGCGCGACAACATCGCCTTCGACTACGCTGCATTGCGTACCAAGTTCGATGGTGCATGGATTGCCAACAACGGGTACGACCGTGGCATGTCCGAACACGCCATCAGCAGCGGCTACGCCGATGCGATAGCTTACGGCCGCCCCTTCATTGCCAATCCGGATCTGGTGCGTCGCCTACACGAGAAAGCACCGCTGGCAGCCGTCGACCAGGCCACCCTGTACGGTGGCGGTGCCAAGGGTTATACGGATTACCCCGCACTGGCGGACTGATTCCGACCACAGCTCGCCCGATCACCGCTGCAACGAAGCGGCGGTGATCGGGCAGCGAATGCATCGCGCGTACAACGCGCGACGCCGTGCAGCGCGGCGACCGCAGACCAGCCCGGTTGATCGGCCTGCGTGCAAGGCCACCCTTCGCGTGTTGCGCCGACACCACAGCGTCGCTACATGACGCGCCCGTTGCATCCGGATAGCATCCAGGCGGCCCTTGCTGCTGGAATTCCAATGCGCCGCTTTTTCTCGTTTGCCCTGTGCTGCACGCTGCTGATCGGCGGGCAAGCGCTTGCCGTGCCGTTCTGGGGCGCGCGCCAATCCAGCCCTGCCGATACCCTGCCCACGCAACTCAAGCCGGGCGAATGGATCTGGGGTGGCGTCAGCAAAGGCTGGGGGCCGATGGCGGTGATTGTCAGCCTGACCGAACAACGCGCCTATGCATATCGCAACGGCATCCTGATCGGCGTGTCCACCATCAGCTCCGGCAAGCCCGGGCACGAAACGCCGACCGGTGTGTTCACCATCCTGCAGAAGGACAAGGACCACCGCTCCAACATCTACAACGCGGCCCCCATGCCGTATCAGCAGCGGCTGACCTGGGACGGCGTCGCCTTGCACGCCGGCGGCCTGCCCGGCTATCCGGAGTCGCACGGTTGCGTGCATCTGCCGTCGGAATTTGCGCGATTGCTGTTCGACAATTCCAACATGGGCATGGTGGTGGTGGTCGCGCAGGCCGGCATCAGCGCCGACGATGTGGTGCATCCACGCGCGCTCAGCCCGATCGATCCCACCACCGGCGCCGAACGCGCCTTGCTGCCGCTACCCAACGGCCAGGCATTTGCCTGGCAGCCGGACCTGGCGCCGGCCGGCCCGATCTCGATGCTGATCAGCAGTGCCGACCAGCAACTGGTGGTCTACCGCAACGGTGTGGAAATCGGGCGCGCCCAGGTCGCCTTGCACGCAGAGCCTGGCGCGGCGCCGCTGGGCACGCAGGCTTTCATCGTCGGCCAGGGCTTTTTGCCGGGCGACCTCCCCGGGCTGCCCGGTCAGCGCATGCCCAACTGGATGCGGATCGGCATTCCCGGCAGTACCGCCGCCGCAGGGCAGGCACTGGATGCCAGCACCGTCGCGCGCCTGCAGGTGCCGCCCGCATTTCTGGCCGGGCTGCTGCCGCTGCTGACCCCTGGCGTGGTGTTGGTCGCCACCGACCAGCGCATCCTGCCCGAGACCACCGGCGCCAAGCTGCAAGTGCTGGATTCGGACCCGCCTGAAACGCCATGAGCGCGCTATCAGCGCGCTGCCTGGACAGGCCGGCCACTGCGGCGTTCGCTGCGTACTGCATGTCGCCATCCCCAGCGCGCGGCGTGTTGTTTCGACGGGAGTGCTCCTTCGCTGCGGATGCGCGATTGTCAGCACAGCGCTGCTGGCACATGATGCGGTTACCTCATTGCCAAGGATGTGCGTGATGCGCCTGCTCGCTGCGGTTCTGTTCGGCATCAACGTGATGGCATGCACCATGGCCGATGCATCGGCACAAACCACGCGTCCTGCGCCGCCAAGCGCGGACTGCCTGGATGCACGCCAGGTGACGGAATTGCATCAGGCCGATGCGCGCACGCTCGCTGTAGCACAACACGACGGACGCCTGTTCCGCCTGCAGTTGGCGCAGGACTGCACACAGCTCGCCGCGCAGGCAGATGCCAATCTGCTCGCGCCGCACGGTTGGGTCTGCAATGGCGCACAGGCGTATGTCAGCGCCGGGCAGCAACGGTGCGCCATCAGCCAGGTCACCACGCTCAGCGCGCGCGACTACGCCGGCATTGCCCGGCAGCGCGACCGCGACGGTGTGCCCACACTGGAAGGCGTCAGCGTGCGCGAAGCACGTCGTCGCAACTTCGCCGGCTCGTCCAGCTACTGCTTCAATCCCAGCATGCTGCGCGCATGGTCGGAAGACGCGCAGGGCCTGGTGGTGGAAGTGTCGCCGCGCCATCCCGGCACGCATCGCCATTATCGCGTCGAGTTGATGGACAGCTGCCGCGAACTCAGCGGCGCACCGCCGATCCGCTTCGTGTCCGGCATGGGCTTGAATGCGATCTGCGGCAATCCCGGCGACAAGGTCGATGTCCTCGACGAAATCGGCCTTGCCGGCGCAGGCGTCGGGACGGGCCAGCAAGGCGACCTGAGCACCACGCGCGGCGGGCAGTTTGCGCGGATGCGCCAGAGCTGCATGGTGGCCGCGGTCTATCCGCACGATTGATGGCACCTGCAAGACAGGCAATGCACTGCACCGCGGGAGCGCGATGAAGTTCCACTAGAGCCATCGCGCACAGGCGCATTCCTGCGCGAGCGACTTACCCGCGAGTGACGCTCACGCTTTGCGCAAGAAGCAGGTCTTCAGCACCAGCCCCTTGATCTTTTCCGAGTTGCCTTCGATATGTTCGGCATCGTCTTCGACCAGGCGGATATTGCGGATCACCGTGCCCTGCTTGAGTGGAATCGACGCGCCCTTGACCTTGAGATCCTTGATCACCGTCACCGTGTCGCCGGCCTGCAACACGTTGCCGTTGCTGTCGCGCACGACCGTCGCGTTCGCGGTGGCCTCGCCTGCAGTCCATTCGAAACCGCACTCCGCGCAGATCGACAACGCGCCGTCGGCATAGGTGTTGTCCTGGCCGCATTGCGGGCAGGCGGGAACGGTAGACATGCGATTCCTTGGTCGAAACGGGCGTGGATTGTAGCTCCCCGGCGCTGCGATCACGCACCCGGCACGGCCACGGCGCGATAGTGCAGCGCTTATCGAATACCCCGCAGGTCGCACGTGTCCAACCCGCCAGTGTCCCCCACATCGAGCGCCGCACACGCTGGCAACGCCGGCGGCGGACCCAGCGATGCCGGATCCGGCGGCCCTGCAAAACCCAAGGGCTCGCACCTGGTGGTTTACGTCGCGCTGGCCGGCAATCTGGCCATCGCAGTGGCCAAATTCATTGCTGCAGGCATTTCCGGCAGCTCGGCCATGCTCAGCGAAGGTGTGCATTCGCTGGTGGACACCGTTAACGAGGTGCTGTTGCTGTACGGCTTGCGTCGTGCCGCGCAAGCACCCACGCCGACACACCCCTTCGGTTACGGGCGCGAGCTGTACTTCTGGAGTTTCATCGTCGCGCTGTTGGTGTTTGCGATGGGCGCCGGCGTCTCGCTCTACGAAGGCATCGTGCATCTGCGTCATCCAGAGCCGGCCAAGAGCCATCTTGTCGCCTACTGCGTGCTCGGTGTCTCGATCGTGTTCGAAGGCATCTCCTGGGTGGTGGCACTGCGCGAATTCCGCGCCAAAAAGGGCCGCATGGGCTATTTCGAGGCGTTTCGCCAGAGCAAGGACCCCAGCACCTTTACTGTCTTGCTGGAAGACAGCGCGGCGTTGATCGGCCTGTTCATGGCACTGCTTGGCCTGGCCGGCGCGCAGCTGTTCGACATGCCCGAGCTCGACGGCATCGCATCGATCGGCATTGCCGGTGTGCTCGCTTTCACCGCGTTCCTGCTGGCGCGCGAAACCAAGGGCTTGCTGATCGGCGAACCCGCGCATGCGCATGTCACCGAGTCGCTGCTCCGCATTGCCGCCAGCGACCCGGATGTGCGCGCCGCCAACGGCGTGCTGACCATGCAGATGGGCCCGAACCAGGTGGTTGCCGCGCTCAGCGCCGAGTTCGAAGACAGCCGCACCACGCCGCAGATCGAAGCCTGCGTCGGGCGCATCGAAGCAGCAGCCAAGCGCCAGCATCCCGAGCTCACCGCGTTGTTCATCAAACCGCAGACACCGGAAACCTGGCGCGCGCGCCGCGCACAGATCGAGCGTGGCGCGCAACCGGAGTGAATGCGCACACAGCTGGCTGATGCAGCTGCGCCGCGCGCTCGATGTGCGGCGTTTTAGCGCTATGCGTGCTGTACCGTGACGCAGCGAAACGGCAGCAAACGCATAACAGCAGTTAACAAAACCACTGTACTCACCGCCAGACGAGCGCGGCCGGTGCGCGGTGCGACATGGACAACGCGTGCACTCCGGTGTTGAGCACGCCGTCCACACCCACCTGACCACTGCTCGCTATGTGTTGCTAGCCGCTCTTGCTACACGGGCCGTGTAGCGAGCCGAACCGCACGACCGTCACACACAAGCCTGCGTGGTACCACATTGGCTTGCAGCAGCGTCGTGCCAGGCAGTGCACCAAGCTGATCCTCGCCCAAACCGCAGCGCTTGCTGCGGTTGCATGATCCACTGCGATTGCCTACGGTGTGCAGGCAGCATCTCTTCGCATCGTGAATCAGCCGATGCACTCCCCTCGATCACCCGTCATGGAGGTTTCCAATGGAAATCAGCCAAGGTCGCGTTGCGACCATTCACTACACGCTGTCCGATGACAGCGGCCTGGTACTGGACCGCTCCACCCCGGACACCCCGCTGAGCTATCTGCACGGTGCCGGCAACATCGTTCCCGGCCTGGAGCAGGCACTGGACGGCAAGCGCATCGGCGACACGCTCACTGCCGACGTTGCGCCCGAACAAGGCTATGGCCCACGTCATGAGCAGCTGATCCAGCACGTGCCGCGCGATGCCTTCCCCACCGATGTCGACGTCGTGCCCGGCGTGCAGTTCGAAGCCCGCACCCAACAGGGCCCGGTCCTGGTGACCGTGACCGACGTCGGCCCGGAGCAGGTGACCGTGGACGGCAATCACCCGCTGGCCGGGCAGACCCTGCACTTCGCAGTCGAAGTGGTTGAAGTGCGCGAAGCCACTACCGATGAATTGAACCAGGGCCACGTCGACGACATCGCGGCCTGATGCAAGATGCCGCGTGCCGCCCGGCACGCGGCACATCGGCTTGGGCGCAATGCCTGCGTGCCGGTCTGGACGGTGGACGCGGCAGCCGTAGTAAAGTGCGCGGCCCGCTCTCAGGCACTCTGCATGAAACTCGGCATCGACTTCGGTACTAGCAACTCCGCCGCCGCGGCGATCGTCGACGGGCAGGTGCAACCGGTGCGCTTCGGTGAGGCCTTGCAGTTCCGCACCACGGTGTATTTCCCCGACACCATGCGCGATCCGGAGAATTTCAGCCTCACGCCCGCGCTGGAATACGAGATGGAGCGCCTGATCGACTCCGCCCGCCGCGATGCGACTGCCGCCGGCCGTACCCCCAATCAGGACAGCCTGCGCCGCGAGGCGTTGCGCATCGTGCGCCGGCAATGGATGGAAGAGCAGGTGCGCGAGCCGCGCAGCTCGGCGGCGCTGCTGCAGAACGCGGTGTACGGCGACGACGCGCTGGATGCCTACTTCCTCGAAGGCGAAGGCAATCTGGTGCAAAGCCCCAAGTCGATGCTGGGCTACAACCTGCACCCGCGCGCGCGCCAGACCATCACCGGCATCGCCACGCACGTGCTGGAACATATCCGTCTCACCGCCTCGCGCCAGTTCGATCTCAACATCCGCAACGCCGTGCTCGGCCGCCCGGTGCAATTTCGCAGTTCGATCGGCGAAGCCGGCAATGCACAGGCACTGGAGATTTTGCAGACCGCCGCCATCGCCGCCGGTTTCGACAGCGTTGAGTTTCTCGAAGAACCCGCAGCCGCAGCGATGCACTATCACGTCAGCCACGACACCCGGCACGACACGGTGGTGGTGGACATCGGCGGCGGCACCACCGACATCGCGCATGCCAGCGTCGGCGGCAGTGCCCCGCCGCAGGTGCACCGTGCCTGGGGCATTCCGCGCGGCGGTACCGATATCGATCTGGCGCTCAGTCTCGCCGCCTACATGCCGCTGTTCGGCCGCGGCATCACCCGCGTGCCGGCGCACCACTATGTGGAAGCGGCGATGGTGCAGGACATGACCCGTCAACGCGAATTCCGCCTGCACAAATACCAGGACGTGCCTGCCCCGTTCGACAAGCGCCTGCAGGCATTGCAGGACACCGGCAATACCGCGCGCCTGTATCGCGGCGTGGAAGCCTGCAAGATCGCGCTCAGCGAGCTCGACAAGCACCAGGCATCGCTGGAATTCATCGAACGCGGGCTGGGCGTAGACGTGCAGGCCAGCGCACTGGTGGCGTCCGCTTCCAGCTATTTGCGCGAGCTGGAAGGTTTGCTTGCGCAGGTGCGGGCCGACATGGCCGCACCGCCGGCCACCCTGTTCCTGACGGGCGGCATGTCGCGCGCCGGCTATATCCGCGACACCGTGGCGGCGGCCTTTCCGGAATCGCGCATGGTGCATGGCGATCCCTCGTTCGGCGTGGTGCAGGGCCTGGCTTGGGCGGCGGCACAGGGCGCCCGCCCGTCGGACGGTTAACACAAATCGGCGCTCAGCGCCTATAATGCGCGGTTGCTGCCTGACGCTCAGCCGTCTCGCCTGCAAGGCACGCCCGTCGTGCCGCCGCGATTGCGCACCGAACGCGATCGCACTTCTCGACACCGCTTTCGCGCGCACCACCCTCGCCGCACGCGGTGTCATTGCACTTCCCCGCTACAGGAGGCCACATGGCACGTCCCGCGACCAAGCAGAAATCCCAGCCCAGCATCGCTCGCAGCGAAGGCAAGTCGCAGCCGCTCAGTCGTGAGCGTATCGCTGCCGACATCGCCGCGTTCCGCAAGACCGGCGGCCGGATCGAAGTGCTCACCACCAACTTCGGCCCCGCCCGCAACGACGGCGACAAGATCGCGTAAGCAGCGAGCACGCTGTCACTTGCGCCCGCATCGCAGCGCGCGCTTGCGACAATTGCCGCCAAGGGTTGCCTTGAAGTGTTACCGACGTGCCACCGCAAGGTGGCACGTCTGTTTTCGGCGTCAGTTGCTGTAGTCGATACGCACCGAACCCGAGTGCGACTCCAGTTTGATATCGCCGTTGCCGGCCCCCAGCGTCGCGCGCAGGCTCTTGCCAGGGCCGTACTCAGGCCGCTCCACCCGCCCGGCCACCGAGTGGATGTCGCCACTGAAGACCTCCACATTCAGCGCCGCCGAGACGTTGCGCGGCACGCCCAGCGTGATCGTGCCGCTGACACTCTCTGCAGAGATGCTGCCGCCCGGCGCCAGCCCGGCCACCGTAACCGAGGCCGAGCCAGACACGCTTTGCGAACGCAACTGCGAGACCTGTCCCGCGCCGATCCGGACATCACCGGAAACGGACTCGGCCGACACCACGCCGCTGGCACCGGCTTGCGCGTCGATTTGCCCACTGACCGTGCCCAGCGTCACCCGCCCGCTGCTCACCGTGCTGCGCAACGTCCCGCTAACCGTCTCCAGCTGCGCTTCCTTGGCACGACCGCGCGCCACTACGTCGCCACTGACGGATTTGAGCCGCAGCTGCGCAAGATCGACCTGGTCCACATCGACCGACGCGCTGACCGCAGCCACCTGCAGCATGGCGCCGCGCGGCACGCGCAACTCCAGCTGCGCCCCCTTGCTACTGCGGCTGGTATGCGGATAGATCACTTCCAATTGCAGCCGATTCGAACTCGCATCGACCTCCAGCCGCTGGCCCTCGCCCAAGGTGCCGGTCAGCGCCACCTCGTCGCGGTCCCACCCACGCACACGGATCTGACCGGCGATGTTTTCCAGCTCCACGCGCCCCCCACGTGCCAACGGATGACTCTGATTGACCGCCGTTTGGGCCGCCGCAGGCGCAGCGCAAACCGCAGCCAACAGCAACAGGGAAAGATGTGCGTAGCGCATGAGCATGCTCCTCAACTTGGGAAGGATGCCTCGCCCTGGGAGGCAAGACGGGTCAATTGCAGCCGTTTGGCGTAGGTGCGCTGCAGTTGCGACAACAAAAAGGCGGACTGCGGGCTCTGCGCGATGGCCGCGTGGATGGCCCGCGCGCTTTGATCCAGCTCATCCAGCGCAGGCCGCAGATCGGCCGGCACCTGCTGCAGCGGAACCTGGGCGATGGCCTGCTGGTATTGCCCGGCCATCGCCTGCGCCTGCGCCACGAGCGCCGGCTGCACAGCACGCGGCGGCGGTGTGTGCTGCCTGATGCCGGGCACGACAGCGACCAAGGCCACGACCGCTGCCAACGCAACGCCAAGCACCGGCAGCGCCCAGCGACGACGACCCGGCCGACGTGCCACCGCAGTGGCATGCGGCACCAGCGCCGGCGCGATGCGCTCCCACAGCTGCGCAGGCGGCAAGCGCTGCTGCGGCAACACCTGCAAGCGCGCGACCAGCGCAGCGTCTTCGGCCCGGGACTCGGCTTCGATGCGATCAGGGTGATCAGGGTGATCAGGGGTCATGCGTGTTCTCCAAGCCGCGCGCGCAGCAGACCGCGCGCGCGATGCAGTTGTGCCTTCGAACTGCCGACTGCCATCTGCAGTTGATCGGCAATTTCCTGGTGTTTCCAGCCTTCGATATCGTGCAGCACCAGCACCGCCCTGGCGCGCGGCGGCAACGTTTCCAGGGCGCGCTCCAGATCCATCCGGATCGAGTGACAACCTGCTGCGTCGGGAACTGCCGCAAGCATCGCATCGGTATCGTCACTGGCCTGATCGCCAAACGCCGCACGTGCGCGCAGCTCCATCAACGCGGTATTGACGGCAAGCCGATGCAACCAGGTGCCCAACGCACTCTGGAAGCGAAACTGCGGCAATGCCTTCCACGCGGCGATGAAGGTGTCCTGCAATACGTCATCGGCGCGCGCGGCATTGCCGCCACACAAGCGCCAGACCAGCGAATACAGCCGCGGCGAATGGCGGCGATAAATCGCCTCATACGCAGCGCGTTCGCCAGCCGCTGCCGCACGCGCCAACGCCGCATCGTCGCGGTCGGCGGGGGTGGCACACGGCAGGGCATCGATGGGCACGGAGGTGTCGAGCATAGCCAGTTGGATGCACCGAACAGCGCAATGGTTTAAACCCGCGCAAACTTTTTTGGAAGCCCGCAGAACGGCGCGAGCCCTGGCTGGTGTGCTGGCGGTGCCGCATGGCTGGATCCGTGGCGAACAGCCGTCTCACCACTGCAATCGCTGCAGTGCTCGCTAATCCTCAGCGCAGCAGCCGATCACCACTGCGAGAGCGGCCGATAAAGCGTAGCGAGCAGTCGTCAGGTGGTGCGCGGATAACGCACTCAGAACCGGGCTTACGGGTAGTCCCTGCCGATTCCCGGCCACGGCCGCCTGCCGGTAAGCGCAGTACGCATGTTCGCAGCTCTAAAGCTTTTGGCCGGCCGCCGCATCCAAGTCTGCAATGGCGCACTCCCGCGCCGCATCGCCGCCTGCCGACGCTACCGCGGCGTAGCGCCTGGTTTACGTTGGAGATCGTCATGCCACACCTGCTCGGACTGGCCCTGGCCTAATGCACGTCCCACTGCCCCCAAGTGCAGCGACTGGACACAGTGCAGCTCAGGGTGACACCTGCCCGAATCGATGTCTGCCTACTGCATGCCCCCTTGGTGCAGGCCTCCTGCATCGGTGCCAGTAGACCGGATCAGTGGGCACCGGTCCACGCGATCGCGCAGACCTGGCGGCGCTTGGCGGTCTTGGTCGCGCATGACGTGCGTATCGGCACTGAATGGCCAAGATCGGATACAGCGAAGACGAGTTGGCTCCCAGCCAGCGCGCCTCCGCCATCGGCAGGACGCGACTGCCTCAAGGTCCGATCACCAGCGCATCTATAGAGCCGCTCGGCAAGCGTTGTACGGCGCTGTAATGCCAGGCACTTGGTTAGGCGCGTCTGGCGTCGCCGCGGCCTTGAGCAGCGCTGCGTCGCAGGAATACCGTCGGTTTCGCCAGTCCGCATCCACCTCACTCCCCTCAAAAAACAGGACAAGCACGAGGTGTAGCAACAGCGCCTGCTACAGCCGGATGACTCAGACGCGCGCGCACGTTCATCCCCTGCACCTGTCGCGTGCAGGTTGCGCCGTTACAATGGCGGTCCACCCCGCTTTTTGCCTGATCTGATGTCCGCGTCCGACCCCTTGCCCGCCATGATCCGCAGCCTGTTGCCTCACTGGAACCCTGAGTGGTTGGCAGTCGCAGTGCCAACGATCAAGATCGTGCTGATACTTGCCTTGGCGGGCTTGCTACGCCTGTTGTTGCGGCAATTGCTGCGGCGCGTATGCACGCGCTACAACGTGCCCGCCGAGATGATGATCGGTATTCGTCGCGTTGGCAGTTTCATCATTTCGACCAGCGCGTTGCTGATGGTCTTGCACGTTGCCGGTGTCTCTAGCGAAACGCTATGGACGGCATTCACCGGCTTTGCTGCGGTTGGCGCGGTGGCGTTTTTCGCCGCATGGAGCGTGCTGTCCAATATCTTCTGCACCTTCCTGATCATCACCACACGTCCGTTTCGCCTGCACGATCACATCGAGCTGCTCGAAGGTGGCGACAAGCCCGGCCTGAAGGGACGCGTGATCGATATCAACGTGATCTACACGACATTGGAAGAAACCGGCGACCATGCGGGCAGCGTGCTGCAGGTCCCCAACAGCCTGTTTTTCCAGCGCACCACGCGCCGGTGGCGCGAAAGCAGCGGTTTCAACACGAACTGAGCACGCAGTGACGTGGAGGGCATGCGACCACCGCTCTTGCCGACCGCAAAGCTCCCGAACGTCAGCAGCGCTGCCGGAACAATGTGCTCTCGGCAACGCATGTTTGAGGTCAACAAGACACCCGCCATTCGCGAGCGCACCAACGCACTCAACGCAGTTGGCTGTCTTTGCTGCCGCGACGGTTGAATCCGCCTTGCGCGCCCTGTTCCAGGTCGTGCGCCTCCTGACAGTTCACGCACAACTGCACGCCAGGCACGGCCTTGCGTCGCGCTTCGGGAATCGGCGCATCGCAAGCTTCGCAATGGGTCAGGCTCGCCCCCTGGTGCAGCTGACTGCGCGCACGCTTGATCGCGTCTTCGATGGTGGCATCGATCTGGTCCTGCACTGCCCCATCACCCGCCCATCCGGTCGCCATGATCGTCTCACCCTTATCTGGTCAGGCTGGATAGATGGTCATTGGCGCAGGCAAATCCAAGCCGGCCGTGCACAGTGCCCTCAAACTGGGTGCTCTAACATTCAGTCATCCGCACCCACGAGGGATTTGCAATGGAACACCCTGTCCACCCGTTCTCCGAATTGTTCGCCCAACTTGGCTTGGCCTCCGATGAGGCCAGCATTCGCACCTTCATCGCCGAACATTCGCCCTTGCCTGGCGATATACGCCTGGAAGAAGCGCCGTTCTGGACGCCCGCACAGGCGCAGTTGCTGCGTGAAGAACGTCTCGACGATGCCGACTGGATCGTGACCATCGACCAGCTCAATATCGCCCTGCATACGACCGCTGACGATACCGGCGTCTGACTCAGGCCCGCTCGATGCTTACGGTAGAGATCGCCTTCAGCGATCGCGCTGTACAACGCGCTGATAAAAAAGAGCGGCCAATGGCCGCTCTTTTTTGCAGCAGTGCAGCTGACAGCGCAACACTGTCCAGCTGCACACTGCGCGTCAGGTCACCTTCTTGGCGATCGTCATGCCCAGCACAAACAGCACGATGGCGATGATGATGCCGGCCCAGAACAGGAACTTGGCAATTCCCATCGCAGCGCCTGCCATCCCGCCGAATCCGAGCGCACCGGCAATCAGTCCGATGATGGCGAAGATAATGGCCCACTTGATCATGTAGTTGTCTCCTAATCCGGCACGCTGCCGTTGTTCGATCGTGTGCTTGCGACACAGCGCCGCAAAACATGCGCTGCACGCTACCCATCCACATGTGCCGCATTCGTGAATACACCTGACACACGCTGCCACACGCAGGCGGCGTTCAGCGCTAACGGCGCGTAGGTTCTCTGCGAAGACACTGCACGTTGACGGTTCGTCGACGTCACCAGGCAACTTTCGATCGATGCTGTTTTCAACACTGATCGAGTCGATAGCGACCACGCAGCAGGCGAGCTGGTCGCGCTTGCCTGCATGAAACTGATGTCATTGACCGCAATCGTCGGGAACCATTCGAACGCTCTGCAGCGCGCCTGCTCTTCACGGCTAAGACAGATTCGCCAGCATCGGCGATCATGCAGCTCTTGCAGCAGTCGATCGCCATGGACACTCTTCGCTATCTCACCGGTTACCCGCCCGCCGTCCTGGATCAGGTGCGCGAGCTGATCGCACAGGACAAGCTCGCCACGGTCCTGGCGCGGCGCTATCCGGAGCGGCACAGCATTCGCACCGATCGCCATCTGTACGATTACGTCAAGGCGATGAAGGAGCGCTACATGCGCTCCTCGCCCACCTTGCACAAGGCGATTTACGACAACCACCTGCAGGTGGTGAAGCATGCGCTGGGCACGCACACGGCCATCTCGCGCGTGCACGGCGGCCGGCTCAAGGCCAGTCGCGAAATCCGGATTGCCTCGGTGTTTCGCGATGCACCGGAGCCCTTCCTGCAGATGATCGTGGCCCACGAGCTGGCGCACTTGAAAGAAGCCGATCACAACAAGGCCTTTTATCAGCTGTGCAACCACATGACCCCGGACTACCACCAGCTCGAATTCGACCTGCGCCTGTATCTGACCCACCTGGCACTCGCAGCAGACAGCTGATCGCGTTGTGCCGGGTCACCGATTAGGATGCAGCCATGCACGCCTCGTCCCTCGCGCAACTCACCCTCGCCGCACAAGGCCAACAGCCCGCGGCCATCAATGCGTTGGCGCAGGCGCTGGTGCGCGCCGGTGAGACGGAGCAAGCTCTCGCCTGGTACATCCGTGGCGCAGCCGCAGGCGATGCCACCGCCCAGATCGAAGCCGGCCGCATGCTGGCCTACGGCATCGGCGGTCCGGTGGATGTCGCTCAGGCCATCGCGCACTGGCAACACGCAGAGCACAACGGCGTGGCTGCAGCGTCGTATCTGCTGGCGACGCTGGCTATGGGCGAGGACCCTGGGCAGTTGGGAACACAAGCGCATGCGCGGTTGCACGCTGCAGCAGACGCACACTACCCGCCGGCGCTGCGCGCGCTAGCCATTCAATACGGTCGAATCGATCACCCGCATCAGCAACAACACTGTGTGCGCCTGCTGGAGCAGGCTGCATCGGCTGGCGATGTGCCAGCCGCGGTGCTGCTCGCCGAGCGCCTGCTGCGCGGCGAAGGCATTGCCGCCCAGCCCGACGCAGCAGAGCACCTGCTGCGGCAACTGCAGCCGCTGGGAATCACGGCCCTCCCCGAGGTCCAGATCGCGCCTCCCGATCCGGTCGATGACAGCGCGCCCGCGCACATGCACTTCACCCCTCGCGGCGCGCCGACGCGGCTCCACCAGCGTCCAACGATCGAAAGCCACTCCGCCGTGCTGTCCGCCGACGAGTGCCGGCTATTGATCCTGCTGGCACGCCCACATCTGCGCGCCTCCCAGGTGTTCGATCCGAATGATGCAAGCAGCCAGCGCACGCCGATCCGCACCAGCCGCGGTGCGACGCTGGACCCGATTCTTGAAGACTTCGCCGCCCGCGCTGCGCAGGCGAGGCTGGCCGCTTGTGCGCGGCTACCGCTGACGCACGCCGAGCCATTGTCGGTGCTGTGCTACGCACCAGGGGAGCACTATCGCGCGCATCGCGACTACCTGCCGGCCAGCAGAATTGCCGCTGATCGTCCCGCTGCCGGTAATCGCCTGCGCACGGTCTGTGTGTATCTCAATGCGGTCGAGGCAGGTGGACAGACCGATTTCCCGGTTGCAGGTGTCTGCGTGCCGCCCTGCGCAGGGTCGGTGGTGTGTTTCGACAACCTGCACGCCGATGGCCGACCCGATCCTGATTCGCTGCATGCCGGCCTGCCGGTCGCGGCCGGGAACAAGTGGCTGGCGACGCTGTGGTTCCGGCAGCGATGCTATCGGGATTGGTGAACAGGTTCATACACTGCGCCCCACTGACGTGGTTTAAAATGTTGCAGCGCGACGTGATCGGACAGGGTCTGCAGACGTCGTTTTTTTGTTTCCCCATTGCACGGGTGCATGACCGGTGTCAGGGGAGGCACATCACGCAGCCCCGCGGAGCCTTCGATGCTTTTCGAAACCCTCGATACCACCGGTCACGAGCAGGTGATCTTCTGCCACAACCGCGACGCCGGCCTCAAAGCCATCATCGCCCTACATAGCACGCGGCTCGGGCCGGCCCTGGGCGGCGTGCGCATGCGCCCCTACCCCGATAGCGAAGCGGCGCTTACGGATGCGCTGCGGCTCAGCCGCACCATGACCTACAAGAACGCGTTGGCGGGGCTGAATGTCGGCGGCGGCAAAGCGGTGATCATCGGCGACCCCAAAACCGACAAGAGCGAAGTGCTGTTTCGCGCATTCGGCCGTTTTGTCGACACCCTGGGCGGGCGCTACATCACCTCCGAAGATGTCGGCACCGACGTCAACGACATGGAACAGATCTACCTGGAGAGTGAGTACGTCACCGGCGTGCATCAGGTGCATCGCGGCTCCGGCGACCCGGCGCCCTTCACCGCCTACGGTGCGTTGCAGGCGCTGATGGCCTCGCTCAATCGCAAGCTCGGCCACGAAGAGGTGGGCAAGGCGAGCATCGCGATCCAGGGCCTGGGCCATATCGGCATGGAACTGGTGAAATTGCTGAAGGAACGCGGCGCAAAGCTCTATGTGGCCGATCTGAATCAGGCGCTGGTGGATCGTGCAGTGGCCGAGTACGGCGCCGAAGCCGTGCGCCCGGAAGAAATCCATCAGGTGCCGGCCGACGTATTTGCACCGTGCGCGCTGGAAGGTGCGATCAACGAAAACACACTGCCGCAGCTCAAGGCCAAGATCATCTGCGGCACCGCCAACAATCAGCTCGCCAGCGCTGCGATCGGCGACGAGCTGCACAAGCGCGGCATTCTGTATGCGCCCGATTACGTGGTGAATGCCGGCGGGGTGATGAATGTGTCGCTGGAGATCGACGGCTACAACCGCGAACGCGCCATGCGCCTGATCCGCAGCATTTATCACAATCTGGAAAAGGTCTTCGACCTGTCCACGCAGTTGAACGTGTCGCCGCAGCAGGCAGCCGATCAAATTGCCGAAACGCGCATCGAGGCCATCAGCAAACTCAAACTGCCGCTGGGCCGCACTGCACCGCGTTTTTTGCATAAATTGCGCGGCGAATAAGCACGCCAGCAGGCGGGCCGCATTTGACGACACGTGCGATGACGCAACCGCGGCCGCACACACGACGCCCGGGCATTGCGCCCGGGCGTCATGCACACCGATCAGAAATCGGCGCTGTACTTCAGGCTCACCGCACGGTCGTCGCCGCGCTCGCCCACCCGCTGGTCGTAGCCGAAGCGTAGCTGGCTCTGCTGGCCCAACGGCGCCGAAGCCGCAATGCCGAACACGCCGCCCGAGCGCGCCGGCTGCATGCCGCGCAGCGGTGCCCATGCCTCCACACCGATGAAGCTGGCATCCAGCATCAATCCCTGGCTGCTCAACGCCTGCTGCCATTCGGCATAACCGCCCAACTGCAGGCCGCGCCAGCGATAGGCCGAACGCATGCCGGCCAGCACTTGCGTACGCGAGGACGTGCTTGCATCGGCACGCAGACCGAAACCATCGCCACCGCTTTCGCGGAACCCTTCGCTCCGCAGACGCACGTAATCCAGGCCCATGTACGGCGTCAGCGACGCAGCTGCATGGCCCCAGCGATACCCGGTTTCCAGGTTGCCGCTGAGATAGCTGCCGCTGTAATCGCTGAAGGCACTACTGCGGTCTTCGCCCAATTGCAGAGTGCGCTCGATCTGCCGGTTGACGTTACCGAAGCCCAGCTGGCCCAGCGTGTACGCCGATCCCAACGTGGTGCCCCAGTACAACTGCGCCTGCACCTGCCGATCGCGGCCGCGTGCGCCATCCAGATCGCCCAGGCTGTTGGAACGCGTTTCGCCGAAAGCAAAGCCGGTGACTGCACCAGACGCCAAGCGCAGATCGTTGCCCATCATCCAGCCGGAGGTAGCGAATCCTGCAGTGGTTACCCCACCCTCGCCCGGCCCGCCCAGTGCACGCTGCCAGGTACCCAGCAGGCGCGGCTGTTGCGACAGACCATCGAAATGCGCGGCCAACGCGCGCCGGCCCAGATCGATGGTGTCGAAGGTCATCGCCGCAGACGCCGCATGCGCACGTCCGGACAGACTGCGCAGCGAATCCGCTGCGGTCTTGGCATCGGGTGATTGCTGCAACGCCGCCGCGGCACGAATGAAGTCGCCACTGATGCCGCCGTTGCCCTGCAGCTGCTGCGCGTCCACCTTTTGGAACGCCTGTTCGACGCGAATTGCCGACTCCATCGATGCCGTGCCGATTGCGCCCAGCGATGCGGCGACCGCCGTGACATCCATGCGCTGAAGCGACACGTACGCGTTGTTGGCGTCGTAGCTCAACGTGGCATTGAGAAAGGTGACTGCAGGCCCGCTACTGAGACTGGCAAACGTTCCCTGCAGACCGTTGGTTGCTTGCAGCACAGGATAGGTAGTGTTGTTGACCACATAATCCCGCCGCCCGAGCAACTGCAGGTCGCCGTCGATCGTCGCTGTACCGCTTACGTTCAAGCGGTCGCCCACGTTTAATGCCAAGCGCCCGAAGTCATCTTGAGTGTAGTTACCTCCGATTGCCAAAACCGCGCCACCGACCTGCAGCGTACTTCCGCGATTGGAGACCGTGCCGGCAATGCGTCCTGCTCCGATCAACGTTGCACCATTGAGGACGTCAACCCGCGCGCTCTGCAGACTGGCCGTTTGCAACGTGCCATCCAGCACTTGGGTATCGCCGGCAAACGTATTGTTGCTACTGCTGAGGATCAGCGTGCCGGATCCGCGCTTGGTTAATCCGCCGCTGCCAGTAATGTCGTTGGCCCAGGTCGAACGCAAGGTCGTGACCTCGACATCCACCGTCCCCCAATCGAACCGCGCCGGCCCCAGCACCGCCTTGCCCACGTTGAGCAGGCCGTAACCGAACGTCGGATCGACGCCAGCCGCGCCCAGATCGGTGGCGGTGCCCAACAACGTCTGTCGGACCAGATCGTTGTTGAAATACGGAAACGCCTGCCATACCAATGCCGCCGCACCCGAGACCAGCGGCGCGGCGAAGGAGGTGCCGCTGCCATAGAAATAGCGGATGTTGCTGGCGGTTGCATCGGGATCGATAAACAGCGCCGTGCCCGGTGCCACCAGGCAATAACGCATCGCCACGCCGCATGCATTGGAGTACGACGCCAGCTGCGTGGGATTGGCGGTATCCAGCGCGCCAACCACCAGCCAGCCACGCTCCAGGTCTGCGGCCGGAAGCGTACCGTTCGGACCCAACTGACTGGGAAGCGCCGCAGTATCGGACGGTTGCGCCAGCGACTCATTACCCGAGGCAAATACCACCAACCCATCGTTGCCGATGATGAAGGATCGATATTCCTGCGCGATCTGATTGGTGACCGTCGGGTCGTTCCAATACAGGCCGCCCCATGAGTTATTCATGATGCGCACGCCGGCGCTGATCAGATCGGCATGCACTGGGCCCAGACCGAGCGGCCCGTCGACTTCATTGCCTTGGCCACTGCCATCGTCCACCGGCGCGCGGTCGCTGATGATCCGCGCAGACACCAGGCCTGCACCGGGCGCAATGCCGCCCGGCCATTGCCCCACCGCACGCCCGGCCGCCAGTTCGGCGACAGCCGTGCCATGCCCGAGCACATCGCCCACTGCGACATTGCTGGTGCGCGGGTCGACATAGAGGAAGCTGTCGCTCACCCGCCCCTGCAGGGCCGGATGATTGGTATTGATACCGCTATCGATGATGCCGATGCGATAGCCCGCGCCCGTGAACCCCAGCGCCTGCGCTGCACGTGCATTGGTCAACGCCAGATGTGCGTCGATTGCCGGTTGCGGTGCAGTTACCGGCGGTGGCGGCGGCGGCGGTGAGGTGGGCGGCGGCGGCGGTGGTGGCGAGGTCGGTGGCGGTGCAGTCGGCGTGGTCGGACGAATACCGCCTCCACCACCGCCTCCACCACACGCGGTCAACGCCACAGCCAACGCCGAGGCCAGGACAGTCCTGGCGACGTTTCTCTTCTTCATTCAAGTGTTCTCCCCGAACCCATTCCATGGATTGGGCCCCATCCCGGGCCCTAGTCTCATCATATACGGCATCGCTTCGGGTCTGCAGCCGCACGTCAGCTTGCTGGCGCGAATCGGCCATGAGGCAGATAATCGTTTCACTTTAAACGGTATCCCCTTATGTCCGACATCGTCATCGTTGCTGCCAAACGCACTGCCATCGGCTCGTTTCTCGGTCAATTCAACGGGGTGCCGGCGCCGACGCTCGCCGCTGCCGCCATCGAAGGCGCGCTAGCGCAGTCGGGAATCGCACCGGCGGACGTGTCCGAGGTCATCGTTGGCTGCGTGTTGCCGGCCAACCTCGGCCAGGCCCCGGCGCGTCAGGCGGCCATCGCTGCAGGCATCCCGACATCCACCGGCGCCACCACCATCAACAAGGTGTGCGGCTCGGGCATGAAGGCGATCATGTTCGGACACGACCTGATCAAGGCCGGTTCGGCCAGCATCGTGGTGGCTGGCGGCATGGAGTCGATGAGCAATGCCCCGCACCTGCTGCCGAACTCGCGCACCGGCAATCGCTATGGCAATTTCCAGGCGGTGGATCACATGGCATGGGATGGCTTGACCAATCCCTACGATGGTCAGGCGATGGGCGTGTTCGGCGAAGCCACCGCAGAAAAGTTCGGTTTCAGCCGCGCCGATCAGGATGCTTTCGCCATCGCCTCGGTCGAGCGCGCGCAGGCCGCGCAGCGCAGTGGCGCGTTCGCCGATGAAATCGTTCCGGTGACCGTGGCCACGCGCAAGGGCGAGATTGTTGTTGACAGCGATGAGCAGCCGGGCAAATCCGACGTTGCCAAGATCCCGACCCTGAAGCCGGCCTTCAAGAAAGACGGCACCGTGACAGCGGCCAGTTCGTCGAGCATTTCCGATGGCGCGGCAATCACCATCCTGATGAGCGCCGACGATGCGCAGCGCCGTGGCGTGACGCCGCTGGCGCGCATTGTCGGCCACGTCACCCATTCGCAGGACCCGGAATGGTTCACCACCGCGCCGGTGGCGGCGATCCAGTCGCTGGTCGACAAGATCGGCTGGACGCTGGACGCGGTAGACCTGTTCGAAATCAACGAAGCCTTCGCCGTCGTGGCGATGACACCGATCAAGGAACTGGGCATCGCGCATACCAAGGTCAACGTGCATGGCGGTGCCTGCGCGTTGGGTCATCCGATCGGCGCGTCTGGCGCAAGGCTGGTAGTGACATTGGTGAATGCGTTGCGCACGCGCGGCGGCAAGCGCGGAATCGCAACGCTGTGCATCGGCGGCGGCGAAGCGACCGCCATTGCTATCGAATTGATTTAATTGCCATTAACAGCGATTTTGCAAAGCTGAATGGGCGCGCGCTTGACACTCGTCTTCGGGCCGTCATCATGTCTGGGGCGCGCAATAGCGCGTTGCCTAATCTAATCGACGAGGATTGAAACAATGACCATCAACAAGCTGCTGATCGCAATGGCTCTGGGCCTGGCCCTGACCGCTTGCTCGAAGCCGGAACAGGCTCAGGACGCTGCTGCTTCGGCTAACGAAGCTGCAACCGACGCTCAGACCGCTGCTGACCAGGCTGCTGCCTCGGGCTCGCAGTCGGCTGACGCCGCTCAGGCTGCTGCCAACACCGCCGCTGCTTCGGCCGACACCGCTGCTGACGCTGCCCAGGCTGCTTCCGGCGCCGCGACCGACGCTGCTGCCGACCAGGCTGCTGACGCTGCCAAGACGGCTGAAAACACCGCCGAAGCTGCTAAGGACACCGCCGAAGAAGCCAAGAAGTAATCACTTCTTAGCTCCAAGCGAGTTCGGAAAAAGCCGCTGGTCTCCAGCGGCTTTTTCTTTGCCTGCACGGCGGGCGCGACCGCCGGTTTGCACGGTGGCACGGCGGCTCCATTGGCCACTCCAGTCCGTATGCTGCCCGTGAGCTGAATGCGCAAACGCGTATTGACGCGGACTGCATCGGCCCCTGCATAAGCTCCGCGTTCCAACACCGGAACAGGAACAGGACCACCCATGAAGACGATCCGCATGCTGTCGCTGAGTGCCATCGCTGCACTCACTCTCGCCGCCTGCCAGGGCCCTGATGCCGAGCAAGCGCGTCGCGATGCCGCGTCCGCTGCCAAACACGCTGCCGCTGCCACCGAGCAGGCCGCCGACCGCGCGGCGGTACAGGCCAAGGCTGCCACGGCCGATGCGCGCGTGGCCGCACGCGACCTGGCTGCAGACGCTAGCCGCGCGACCGCAAACGCTGCCGACGCCACCGCCGACAAGACTCGCGAGATGGCCAACAAGGCCGAGCAGAACGCTGACAAGCACGACGCCGAGCATCCGCAGCACTAAGCACACCGAAAACCACGCTGCGCTCACCGGCAGGTGGGCGCAGCCTGCCGCAAGAATTAGCGTTTCCTCATGCACACAAGTGCCAGCGCAGCCCCAGCCAGCCGACTGCAGCCTGTGTCAGCTGCTGTGAACCGCTCACACTGCTGCGTCTATGTGCAGACGATTTCGTGCCGATGCACACGTCTTGCGTCGAGATTGATCTCGTGTTGTCGAGCTTGGCAGGCTAGCATTCGGCATGCCCACTTCTTTTACATCGCGGCGCCGCAATCAGCTGGCGCTGGCCTTCTCTGCGCTGATCTTTATCGTCATCGGCATCGGCATCTTTGTCGGCGCGCGCCGCTCGCTGGCCGATGCAGCGTTGGTCTCGCATACGCATGAAGTGATCGGGCGGGTCGACGAGATCCAGGCGCGCTTGCTGGATGCCGAATCGGCGCAGCGCGGTTTCCTGCTCACCGGCAACGAGGCCTACTTACTGGATTACCAGACCAGCGTGGAGCGCCTGCCGATTTTGCTGTCGAATCTGCGCAGGCTGATTGTCGACAATCCTGCGCAGGAGCAGCATCTGGATCAGCTGCAAAAACTGGTGGAGACGCGGCTGCGGCAGATCCAGCAGGTGCTGGATGTGTACGCGCAAGGCGGCCTGGAGCCGGCACGCGCCAGCATCCGGCAAAGCGCGTTCCGCACCACCAGTGCCATCCGCGAGCAGGCGCTGACGATGGTGCAACGCGAGCAGGAGCTGCTGGCACAGCGCGCGGAAAGCAGCCGGCAAAGCGCCACCTTGTTGCTGACGCTGGCCCTGGCCGGCATCCCGTTCGGGCTGCTGGTGGTCGGCGGCGTCTATGCGCTGCTGATGCGCGAACTGCGCAATCGCGCGCAGGCCGAACGCCGTGCCGCAAATGCCAATCGCGAGCTGGGCGACAGTGTCGGCGCGTTGCAGCGCAGTACTGCCGATCTCAATCTGCTCAGCCGCTATACCGGCCTGCTGCAAAGCTGCATCAGTGCCGAAGAAGCATTGGTGGTGACCAGCCGCACCCTGGCCAGCCTGCTGCCGGGCATTGCCGGAAGCGTGTACCTGCTGCGCGCCTCGCAGGATCGCGCCGAGGCGATCAGCCACTGGGGCGAGCCGCTGGTGCAGAGCGCGCCGCATCTCTTGCCGGAAGAATGCTGGGCATTACGCCGCGGCCAGCCGCATATCATCGAGGACCTCGCGCGCGATGCGCTGTGCGCGCATATCGACGTGCCGGACACCCAGACACCGATCACCACCGCATGCCTGCCGATGTCGGCGCAAGGCACGCAGCTCGGCTTTCTGTTCTTGTCGTCGCCCGGTCCGGGGCCGATGCCGCGCCTGGAAATCGCCGAGGCGGCCGCCGAGCAGTTGTCGCTGGCGTTGAGCAATCTGCGCCTGCGCGAGTCGCTGCGCCGCCAATCGATCCGCGACGCGCTGACCGGGCTGTACAACCGCCGCTATCTGGAAGAATCGCTGAGTCACGAACTGGCACGCTGCGCGCGGCGCGGCCTGCCGTTGTCGGTGCTGATGTTGGACGTGGACCACTTCAAGCAATTCAACGATAGCCAGGGGCATGCCGGCGGCGATCTGCTGCTGGCAGCGGTCGGCGAGCTGTTGCTGACCCGGTTGCGTGCCGAAGACGTGGCCTGCCGCTATGGCGGAGAAGAATTCACCGTGATCCTGCCCGAGGCCGATAGCGAGGAAGCCATGCGCGTGGCCGAGCAGATCCGCGGCCATATCGCGGCGCTGGCGGTCAGCGATGGCCAGCGCGCATTGCCGCGCGTGACCGCCTCGATCGGCGTGGCCAGCTTTCCGGTCGATGGCGAACTCGGCGCAGGTCTGATCCAGAAAGCCGACGCAGCGCTGTACGCAGCCAAGCATCGCGGGCGCAACCGGGTCGAGCGTCATGGTGCCGCACAGCCGCGCGGGACTGATGCGGAGGCGTGAGCAGGCACGGCGTCGATGTCGGATTGCGCGCTCTGTCACACAAAAGATCGATTGACGCAGCGATAGTCGGCCTTGACCCCCGAAGCGAGGCAATCCGATGTCGATGTGGCGCGATCAAGGTCCCAACAAGAAAGACGGCGTTCCCGCAGCGCCGGACGCTCCTGCCGCCGATGGGCGGCTGTTCAACGCCGACGCCAGCCCTGCCCCGCCGGTGCCGGCCGCAGCCGCCACGCCCAGCGTCGTCCCCACCGCCGCGCCGCCGCAACGCCAGAGCGAGGCCAAGGAATCGCTGATCGCCGCCGACATCAGCATCGAAGGCAAGATCGAAGGCGCCGGCCACGTACGCCTGGCCGGCCGCTTCAAGGGTGATGTCAACGTCAAGGGCGATCTGACCATCGAACGCGGCGCCAAGCTCAATGGCGGCGTGCGCGCCAACAAGGTCATCATCGCCGGCGAGCTGGAAGGCAATATCGAATCGGCGGCGCAGGTGGAGCTGCAGACCTCCGGCGTGCTGGTCGGCGACGTCAAGGCCGGCAGCCTCACCGTGGCTTCGGGCGCCCGCATGCGCGGCCAGGCCGACTTCGGCTGGGGCGAGGACACCGGCAAACCGACCGCCACGCCCAAGCCGGTGGTGAGCGGAGACAGCGACGCCACATGAGTGCACCCCGCCCGGGCACGCCCGGAGCCACGCGCAGCTGCCCGCATTGCAAGGCGACGATTCTGGAAAGCGCCATCATTTGCCCTGCCTGCAAGCATCATCTGCGCTTCGACTCGGCGGCTGCGCAACACGCGCAGCCGGCGCCGATCGTGCCGTTGAAGGTCGACGGCACCATCCGTCATCCCGCCGACGGCGATCCGTGGGAATACACCGTGGTCGTGGTGGTGCGTAACGGCAAAGGTGAGGAGATCCGCCGCCATGTGGTCGATGTGGGCGCGATGCACGGCGGCGAAGAACGCGGATTTACCCTGGCGGTGGAAGCCAGCGCGGTGCGTGGATCGGGGCGGCGAACGCGCCATTAGCGCGCTGGATGCGGCATCGCCGCTGTGGAATCAGACTGGCGCAGTGGCGGTGCAGCTTTCGCAACAGCAGTGACGCTGAGCACAACGGCGTCCATCGCAAAACCGCGTATCGCTTTGCCGCTGCGCGCCGACGCAGGCCGACTATCGGCATCGCACTCCAAAGCTTGGAGCGGCTAACAACACCTGGCGAGCAATCGTCAGGCGAGTGCAGACGGCGCGCTCAGCACCGGAGCGTACGCGCGCTACATGGCGACTCGGCGCAACCGCCGCGCCCGCATGCTCGCGCCGATACGCTCCATTCCCATTCTCAGGATCTGCACACCGGCTTGGCCAGAGTTGCGGGCATGCGCAACGGCAACGACACGAACACACGCGGCGATCTGGTGGTGCTTGGCCCCGAGGGGCTGTATTGCCCGCAGGGCGACTTTCATATCGACCCTTGGCGGCCGGTGCCGCGTGCGGTGATCACGCACGGCCACGGCGATCACGCGCGTGGCGGCATGGGCGAATACCACTGCACGCGCGACAGTCTGCCGATCCTGCAATGGCGGCTGGGCGAGCAGGTCTATCACACGCATGCCGATGGCGAAGCGTTTACGTTGGGACGCGCGCGCGTCTCGCTGCATCCGGCCGGACATGTACTGGGCTCGGCGCAGGTGCGTATCGAAGTGGATGGCGAGGTCTGGGTGGCGTCCGGCGATTACAAGCGCCAGCACGACCCCACCTGCACGCCGTTCGAAGTGGTGCCGTGCGACACCTTCATCACCGAAGCGACCTTTGGGCTGCCGGTGTATCGCTGGCCGGAAACATCCGAAGTAGCGGCCGATATCGTCGCCTGGCGGCGCGAATGCGCCGAACGCGGCGAGGCCGCCATCTTGTATTGCTACGCATTAGGCAAGGCGCAGCGTGTGCTGGCCGAATTGCGCGCCTGGGACACCCAGCCTGCGCTGTTGCACGGCGCGATTGCGGCCGGAGTGGAGGTGTATCGCCAGGCCGGCATCGCGATGCTGGACACCCAACCGGTGAGCGAGCATGCGCGCGGCGCCGACTATGCCGGCCAACTGGTGCTGGCACCGCCTTCGGCGGCGGGCAGCCCCTGGATCCGCCGCTTCCGGCATGCGCAACAGGGATTCGCATCGGGCTGGATGCGCATTCGCGGCAATCGGCGTCGGCGCAATTACGACCGCGGCTTTGTGGTGTCCGATCATGCCGACTGGCCGGATCTGCTGCGCACTATCGAAGACACCGGTGCGCGCCGGGTGATCGCCACCCATGGCAATACCGATGCGTTGATCCAGCACCTGCGCGAGCGCGGCGTTGCGGCGGAAGCCTTCCGTACCGATTTTGGAGCCGAGGAATGAACCCGCTCCCCGCCTGCAGCGATGCACGCGCGCATGCGCGTCTGCGCTTGAGTGGTGCGTTGGCGTTTAGCCGACACGCATTGGTCTGTCGCGTGCATCGCGGCGCGCCGACTACGTCAATCGGCCTACTCCGCCTGCAGCGCCGTGTGCGCATGTCAGGCGCATGTACTCGCCGTGCGCTGGAGCTGTGCTCTGCAGGTCCCGACACAACGCCACAGGCGCTGCCGTGAAGCGTTTTGCCGCGTTGTACCGCACCCTCGACCGCAGCACCGGCACGCTCGACAAGCGCGCTGCGCTGGTGGCGTATTTTCGTGAAGCGCCAGCGCTGGACGCGGCATGGGCGCTGTATCTGCTGGCCGGCGGCAAGGTCGCCGGCACACGCATGCGCATCGCCAGCAGCGGCGAGCTGCGCGAGTGGATCACCGACACCGCCGGCATTGCCGATTGGTTGGTCGCCGACAGCTACGACCATGTCGGCGATCTGGCCGAAACGCTGGCGTTGTTGCTCGACGACCCGATCACCGAAGCGGCCGATCTGCCGCTGGCAGAATGGATCGAACAGCGCTTGCTGCCGGTCGCCAATCAGGACGTTGCGCTGCGCAAGGCATGCATCGTGCAGGCCTGGCGCAGCCTGGCCTTCGATGAGAGGCTGGTGTTCAACAAACTGTTGACCGGCGCATTGCGCGTGGGCGTTTCGCAGCGGCTGGTGCAACAAGCGCTGGCCGAACTATCGGGCGTGGACATCGCACGCATCGCCCAGCGCATGCTCGGCAGTTGGCGACCGCATCCGACCTATCTTGCCGATCTGCTGACCAGCGAAGAACTGCCGGGCGATCGTCAGCAGCCCTACCCGTTCTTTCTCGCCTCACCGCTCGAAGCCGAGGTCGACACACTGGGCGCCATCGACGACTGGCTGCTTGAATGGAAATGGGACGGCATCCGCCTGCAGTTGATTCGACGCGCCGGCGAAGCGGCGCTGTGGTCGCGCGGCGAAGAACGCCTGGATGGCCGTTTCCCGGAAATCGAACACGCCGCGCTGCAGCTGCCCGACGGCACCGTCATCGACGGCGAGCTGCTGGCCTGGCAACCCGAGCAACCGTTACCGATGCCGTTCACCGCCCTGCAAACGCGCATTCAGCGGCTCAAGCCCGGCCCCAAAACATTGGCGGCCGCGCCTGCGCGCGTGGTGGCCTACGACCTGCTCGAACTGGACGGCGTGGATCTGCGCGAGCGCCCCCTGCACGAGCGTCGTGCGCTGCTGGAGGGCGTGCTCACCGCGCTCGACGATCCGCGCATCGTCGCCTCGCCACGGGTGCAGGCAAGCGATTGGCACGCCGCCGCACAGCTGCGCGTGCAAGCGCGCGAACGCGGCGTGGAAGGGCTGATGCTCAAGCGCGCCAACTCGGTGTATCAGGCCGGCCGCCGACGGGGCGATTGGTGGAAATGGAAGATCGACCCGCTCACCATCGATGCGGTGCTGCTGTATGCGCAGGCCGGCCATGGCCGCCGCAGCACGCTGTATACCGACTACACCTTCGGGCTGTGGCACGAGGGGCAACTGGTGCCGATCGCCAAGGCGTATTCGGGGCTGGACGACAAGGAGATTTTGCAACTGGACCGCTGGATTCGCGCCAACACTACCGAGCGTTTCGGTCCGGTGCGCGCGGTCAGCCCGCAGCATGTATTCGAGCTGGGTTTTGAAGCGGTCAACCGCAGCGCGCGGCACAAATCCGGCATTGCAGTGCGGTTTCCGCGCATCCTGCGTTGGCGGCACGACAAGCCGTTTGCCGAGGCCGATCACCTGAGCACTCTGCAGGCATTGGCGCGGTGACGGCGACGCAGCAGGCACGCGGCACGCCATTGCAGCAGTGGCGCGACTGGTTCGCACAGCGCGGCTGGGCACCGTTGCCGTTTCAACGCGATGTATGGAAGCGCTATCTCGCCGGCGAATCCGGGTTGCTGCATACGCCGACCGGGAGCGGCAAGACGCTGGCAGCATTCGGCGGCCCATTACTGGATGCCCTGGCCGCGCGTGGCCGCACGCTGCCGTTTACATCGGCCAAGCCTGCCGCTGCCGCACGCCGACAGCAACAACGCAACTTGCAGGTGCTGTGGATCACGCCCTTGCGTGCGCTGGCCGCCGACACCGCACGCGCACTGCGCGAACCGGTGGACGCGCTGGGACTGGATTGGCAGGTGGGTTTGCGCACCGGCGATGCCAGCGCGCGCGACAAGCGGCTGGCACGCAGCGGCAAGCTCGATGTGCTGGTCACCACCCCCGAATCGCTGGCCTTGTTGCTGTCGTATCCGGACACTGCACCGCAGCTATCCGCGCTGCGCTGCGTGATCGTCGACGAGTGGCACGAACTGCTCGGCAACAAGCGCGGTGTGCTGCTGCAGCTGTGTCTGGCACGCCTGCGCGGCTGGGCGCCTGCGCTGCGCATCTGGGGCCTGTCGGCCACGCTGGGCAATCTGGCGCAGGCGCGCGATGTGCTGCTGCCGCATCGCCCCGATGCGGCGCTGGTGTCGGGGGTCAAACCGCGCGCCATGACGCTGGAGACGCTGTTACCCGACAGCGGCGAACGCTTTCCGTGGGCCGGCCATCTGGGTCTGGCGCAGTTGGCGCGCGTGCTGCAAAAAGTCATGCAGCAGCGCACCAGCCTGGTCTTCACCAATACGCGTGCACAGGCCGAGTTGTGGCACCAAGCGTTGAGCGCGGTATGGCCGGACGATCTCGCCACGCTTGCGCTGCATCATGGCTCGCTGGACCCCAGCCTGCGCGCCGCCGCCGAACAGGGGCTACGCGACGGCAGCCTGCGTTGCGTGGTCGCCACCTCCAGCCTGGATCTGGGCGTAGATTTCCCGGCGGTGGATCAGGTGCTGCAAGTCGGCAGCCCCAAGGGCATCGCGCGCCTGCTGCAACGCGCCGGCCGCGCGCGGCACCGCCCTGGCGAATCCGGGCATGTGGTGTGCGTGCCCTCGCACGCCTTGGAACTGGTCGAATACGCCGCGGCACGTCGCGCCATCAACCACGGCCATATCGAAGCACGGCCGCCACCGCGTTTGTCGCTGGATGTGCTGGCCCAGCACTGCGTCACCCTCGCATTGGGCGGCGGCTTCGATGCCGCTGCGTTGTTCGAGGAAGTGCGCGGCACCGATGCCTTCGCTGCGCTGGACACACCCACCTGGAACGCGGTGCTCGACTTCATCGTGCAGGGTGGCAGCGCATTGGCGCATTACCCGGATTTCCACAAAGTGGTGCGCGACGAGGACGGCGTGTATCGCGTCACCGACCGCCGCGTTGCGCTGCGCCATCGTTTGTCCATCGGCACCATCACCAGCGATGGCAGCGTGCGCGTGCAGTTCCTGCGCGGCGGCCGACTCGGTGCGGTGGAAGAACAATTCGTCGGCCGCCTGCGCCGCGGCGATCGCTTTCAATTTGCCGGACGATTGCTGGAACTGGTGCGTCTGGAAGACATGACCGCCTACGTGCGCGTGGCCAAGGGTGGCAGCGGTGTGGTGCCCAAATGGATGGGCGGGCGCATGCCGTTGTCGTCGGCATTGGGCCGCGAAGTGGAAGCGCTGTTCGCCGCGCCCGGCGATGCGCCTGAAATGCAGGCGCTGGCCCCGCTGCTGCACTTGCAGGCATCGCTCTCGGCGCTGCCCGGCCCGGATCATCTGCTGGTGGAAAGCATCAAGGCGCGCGATGGCCGGCACGTGTTTGTGTATCCATTCGCCGGACGGCAGGTCAACGAAGGGCTGGCCGCACTGCTGGCCGCGCGCTGGGGCCGACGTCAGCGCAATACCTTCAGCTTCGCCGCCAACGACTACGGCTTTGTGCTCTCGCCCGCGCAGGATGTGGAGATCGACGCCGACGTGCTACGCGCCTTGCTGTCGCCGGCCGGGTTGTTGGACGATCTGCGTGACAGTCTCAACCTGGGCGAGCTGGCACGCCGGCAGTTCCGCGAAATCGCGCGCGTGGCCGGGTTGCTGTCGCCGTCCCTGCCCGGCCGTGCGCCGCGTAGCCTGCGCCAGCTGCAGGCCTCCAGCGGACTGCTCTACGACGTGTTGCAGCGCTTCGATCCGGAGCATCTGTTGCTGGCCCAGGCCGAGCGCGAAGTGTTCGAAGGCCAGCTCGAACTGGCACGCCTGGCGCATGCATTGGAGGACTGCGCACGCCGCGACCTGCGCCTGTGCACGCCACGCAGCCTCACCCCGTTGTCGTTCCCGCTGTGGGCCGAACGCATGCGTGGTCAACTGAGTACCGAGGACTGGAAGGCGCGTGTGTTGCGCGCCGCCGAGCAACTGGAGCGCAAGCATGGGCGATAGCGTGCAGCTGCAGTTGGCCGGCGAAACGGTGGAACTGCTCGGCGAACGTGCGTTGTATCGACCAGCGCAGCGCGCCCTGCTGATCGCCGACCTGCATCTGGGCAAGGCCGATGTGTTCCGACGTGCCGGTATCGGCCTGCCCGCAGGCGGCACCGCGCACGATCTTGAGCGCCTCGATGCACTGCTTGCGCAGCGCCAGGTCGAGGCACTGTGGATACTCGGCGACCTGTTGCATGGTCCTGCGCCGCGCGCAGCCTGGCATCGCCGTTGGAGCGCGTGGCGCGAGCAGCACTGCGACCTGCGCGTGATTGCCATCCGCGGCAACCACGACCGCGCCGTGGCCGGTGCCGATCTGCAGATCGACGCGGCCGGCGAACAGGTCGAAGACGGGCCGTTCGTGCTGCGGCATGACCCGTTGCCGCATCCCACCGGCCATGTGCTGTGCGGGCACCTGCATCCATTGGCGGCACTGCCGGGCCTGTCGCGGCGTTGGCCGGCATTCTGGTTGCGCGACCGCGTCACCATCCTGCCGGCGTTCTCGCATTTCACCGCGGGCGTGGTGCCGACACTGCTCGAAGGTGAGCGTCTGGTGGCCTGTGTGGAAGGCGATGCGGTGGCGTTGCCGGTGCGTTAGCCGCTGCGCCGGCGTGAGCGGCCACCAAAGGACTGCGCACTGCCAGGCTGGCGCAGCCGGCGCTCTGTGCGGTATGGATTCCTCGCGCACTCCGGTTCTGAGTGCGCCGTCTACACCCGACGCCTGCTCGCCAGGCTTTTTAGCTGCTCCTGGCAACCGTGCGTACACCCGCTACGTCAGCGTTTCTACGACGCGTGATGGCACCACACACACCGCCCCGAACCATCGTCGAGCGGTGTGGCCGATACGCTCGACACCGAAGCATCCAACGATACCTGCCTCTTCCAACTACCCGCCACGCGCGGCGAGCACCTGCGTCCGCTCAGCCGCTGTTGGCAACGCTCTGCGGCCGCGGCAGCGCTTGCGGTAATGGTTGCGACAACGCGTCCACGAACTCCGGCGCCAGCGCCAACTTGCCGAACCAGCCATGCTGGGTGCCGCTGAGCACGCGCAGCATGTGGCCACGACCGCCCGGTACGCGCCCCATCGGCTGCAGCAACAGGTCGCGCCCGCGTGCCCACACATCGCGTTCGGATTGAAACAGCGGCGTGAGCCAGCGGCTCCAGCGGTGATAGATCGCCACATGCGCCTGGCGCTCGCGCTGATAGCGCTGCAAGGCGTCATCGATATCCTCGCCCGCGCGCAAGGCATCGCGCATGGCCAATGCATCCAGCAATGCCATGTTGACGCCCTGGCCCAGCTGCGGGCTCATCGCATGAGCGGCGTCGCCGGCCAGGACAAAACGGCCACGGTGCCAGCGCGTCATCACCGCATCGCGGTAGCTGGCGCGTGCCAGCGCGGTGTGCACCTGCACGCTGTCCAGACGCAGATGTGCGTCCGGCCACATCTGCGCCACCTCATCGCGCCACGCGCCGATGCCGCGCTGCTCCCAGGCAGCGAAATCGCTGCATGGCAGGCTCCAGAAAAAACTCAGGCGCGGGGTGTCGTCGCCAGGCCGCGTGCCCACCGGCAACAGCCCGATCATCTTGCGCGCACCGATGTAACGCTGGCGCAGTTCGTCGACAAACGGCCAATCTTCGCGCGGCAACAGACACCACAGCGCGCCCCACGGATACACCCGATCCAGCCGGGTGCCCTGCACCTGCGCGCGCAGCGTGGAAGCCGAGCCATCGGCGGCGATGATCAGATCGTAAGGACCATGCCATTGCCCGCGCTGGTCCTGCACGCGCCTGCCCTCGTGATCGATGGCGGTGATCTGGGTATCGGTCTGCAGCTGCGCGTACTCGGGCCAGGCATCGCACAACAGCGAGAACAACGCACCGCGCTGCATGCCCAGACCCATCAGGCGGGCATCCAGATCGCGGTATTGCATGTCCATCACCGCGCGCCCGCATGGCGTTTCGCCATACAAGCGGCGCACCGGCGCGCCATGCATCAGGGCCTGCGACAACATGCCCATCTTCCACAACACCTGCAGGCCGCTGGGCTGCAGCAGGAAGCCGGCACCGACCGGCCCCGGCTTGGCGGCGC
This sequence comes from Xanthomonas sp. AC360, assembly GCF_979258225.1. NCBI lineage: Bacteria > Pseudomonadati > Pseudomonadota > Gammaproteobacteria > Lysobacterales > Lysobacteraceae > Xanthomonas > Xanthomonas sp. AC360. The sequence continues at coordinate 3,022,821 of NZ_OZ409846.1, read as the reverse complement.
GCTCGAAGACGTCCAGTCGATGGCCATCGGCGCCCAGCAAGACCGCCAGCGCCTGCCCTGCCGTTCCACAGCCCACTACCGCAATCCGTAATGCTTGTTGCATCGTCCCTGCTCTGGTTCGCGAACACCGGCCCCGCGTGGACCGGTGCAAAAAAAACCCCGCCGTGGCGGGGTTCTTCAACCGCACAATCGAGTCAGATTACTCGACCGGCGTGATGTTCGAAGCCTGGGCACCCTTGGGACCCTGGGTCACGTCATAACTGACGCGCTGGCCTTCCTGCAGGCTGCGGAAGCCCTTGGAATTGATCGCGGAGAAGTGCGCGAAGACATCGGCGCTGCCGTCCTCCGGTGAGATGAAGCCAAATCCCTTGGCGTCGTTGAACCACTTGACGGTACCGTTCGGCATGGTGATGCGAGACCTTTGCAATAATTAATGGGTGGTGTACGGCGGTGCGTACGCGCCGAGTATGCAAAGCTTATTCCCCAATGACAATCACCCGCGTGCAAGTTCGCCAATCAGTTCGGGCAACCCGGACGAGGCGGCATCCACGTTGGCCAACACCTCGGCCATGGTGATTTCCTGCGCGTCGCCGCAACCGGCCGCCCAGTTCGCCACGATCGCCAAACACGCATATTCCAGGCCTTTTTCGCGCGCAAGCCCGGCTTCGGGCATGCCGGTCATGCCAACCAGATCGCAGCCGTCGCGACGCATGCGGGCGATCTCTGCAATCGTTTCCAAACGCGGCCCTTGCGTCGCGCCGTAGCACCCGCCGGCCACCATCGTGACCCCGGTCACCTTGGCCGCAGCGATGACCTTGCTGCGAAACATCGGCGAATACGGATGACCGAAATCCACGTGCTGCACCTCGCTACCCGGCTCCTCGCAGAAGGTGGACACGCGCCCCCAGGTGTAATCGATCAGCTGATCGGGGCATGCCAGCACGCGCGGGCCGAACTGTTCGGTGATGCCGCCGACCGTGTTGAGCGCAAGCACGCGCGAGGCGCCAATTTGCTGCAACGCAGCGATATTTGCGCGGTAATTGACCTTGTGCGGCGGCAGCGAATGGCCTTCGCCATGCCGGGCCAGGAACGCCACCCGATGACCGAGCAGCATGCCGACGCGGATCGGCCCCGACGGCGCACCGTAGGGCGTGTCCAGCTCGTGGGTCTGCACGTCATCGAGCTGCGCGAGCTTGTAGACACCAGTGCCGCCGATAACGGCCAATGCGATGGAATGGGAAGACACAACCGACCTCTGCAACGTAACGGACGTGGAAGCGCGCAAGCGCGCACGAGTGCCCGCGCAGTGGCGGGCCAGTGATTCAGAAGCGACCAGTAAAGCGTAGCGAGCGATCGTCAGGCGGCAATGGGCGCCAAGGCAACATCGGGAGACACAAACCGTGCACACCGATTGCGCGCAGCGGCCGCGTCCGCCTGGCGGCTACGCCGTCGCATCGATGATCGCCGTGCGTCTTACTGCTTCATCGCATAAATGGCAGGAATACCGCGCAGCTGTTCGTTGACGTCCATGCCGAAGCCGAACACATAGCGGTCGGCCACTTCGACGCCCACGTAATCGGCGGTGACGCCCGGCACGCAGCGGTCGTGGCGCTTGACGGTCAACACCGCCACGCGCACGTCGGTGGCGCCCTGCTCCAGGCACCACTGGCGCACGCCCTGCAGCGTGTAGCCCTCATCCAGAATGTCGTCGACCAGGATCACCCGGCGGCCGAACAGCGCGGTGGCCGGGCGGTGCTTCCAGACCAGCTCGCCGCCGACGGTTTCGCCACGGTAGCGGGTGGCATGCAGGTAATCGAACTGCAGATCCTGCCCACGTGCGCCCAACTCCAGCGCCAACTGGCCGGAGAACGGCAGCGCGCCGTGCATGATGGTGAGATACACCGGCACTTCGCCGGCGTAGTCGCGCGCGATGGCATCGGCAATGGTGCCGACGGCGGCATCGATGGCCGGGCGGTCGACCAGCAGATCGGCTTGGGCCAGGGCCTGGGAAATGGTGAGCGTGGACATCAGGCAATTGATCCGAAAGGGGCGGAAGGAGTGTTGAAAGAGGCATCGGTGCCGGCAAGCAGGCCGTCCCAGCCGAGCGCGCCGCGACCGATCAAGCCGATCAGCGCTGCGGTATTGAGGCTGCGGCCTTGCACGGCCTGCAGCGATTCGTCGACCAGTTCCGGATGGCAGACCAGCACCACGTCGCAGCCGGCATCCAGGTGCGCATGCACCCGGCCCGCCACGCCGCCGGCGCTGAACGAAGCGGCCATGCCGATGTCGTCGGAAAACACCACGCCGCGGAAGCCCATCTGGCCGCGCAGGATCTGCTCGATCCAGCGCCGCGAATAACCAGCCGGTTCCGGCGCGACCTGCGGGTAAACCACGTGCGCCATCATCACTGCGTCGGCACCGGTCTCGATGCCGGCCACGAATGGCAGCAGATCGTCGGCCTGCAATTGCTCCAGCGAACGCGGGTCGCTGGCGTGATCCACATGGGTGTCTTCGAGCACCGTGCCGTGGCCGGGGAAATGCTTGAGCGTGGCGGCCATGCCGGCGCCGTGCAACGCCTGCACATAGGCGCGGGTAAAGGTGGCCACGATCTGCGGGTCGTCGCTGAAGGCGCGATCGCCGATCGCGCGGTTGCCGCGGCCCAGGTCCACCACCGGTGCAAAGCTCAGGTCCACGCCGCTGGCGCGTACTTCGGTGGCCATCAGCTGCGCGTGCGCACGGGCGGCGGCGAGCGCGCCTTGCGGATCCTGCAGATACTGCGTACCGAAGCTTTGCAACGGCGCCAGCGCGCTGAAGCCGTCGCGAAACCGCTGCACGCGCCCGCCTTCCTGATCCACGCACAGCAACACCGGGCGCGGCGCGGCAGCGCGGATGGATGCCGACAGCTCGGCCACCTGGGTGCGCGAGGCGAAGTTGCGCTTGAACAGCACCACGCCGGCAACGGCATCGTGCTGCAGCCAGTCGCGTTCCTGTGCGCTGAGTTCGGTACCGGCAACGCCGATCAGAAGCATGTTGGGGGACTCCCGGGCCAGGCGCCACGAGGGCGCAGCGCGGCATTGTCGCAGATGCGCGTTGCAGCGTCAGATCGCGCATTCAGGCGGCGGCTGACGTCCACTGACCGAAGCGCCTTGCGGTCAGGCGTTGCGGCGCCCGCGCACCGATACTGCAAGCCACGTGATCGCCTCTGAGCTCGGGTCCCTGCGCTGGCAGCGCCGGTGCCGTCATTCGCACCGCGAACGCAACAGCCTGCGTCCCGGGGCAGACACCACGGCTGTGCTGCCCGGCTCGCCACCGGCGTGCGGCGTGCGGCGGTCTGCAGTAGGACGCATGCGGCCGGTTCACGACCTCGCTGGCCGTCCAGCAGACGACTTCGGTCTTCGCCGCCTCAGAGACGGTCCAGATTTGCCCGCCAGTGTGCGGCCTGGATCTGGATGCCTTCCAGCACCTCGGGCGCCATGCCATCGAGCTGCCGATACGGCATCGCCAGGCGTTCGTTCGTGCCCAGCAGCGGACGCTGCCGCGCGAGGAAATCCCAGTACAGCGCGTTGTACGGGCAGGCCCGCGCACCGGTGCGCGCCTTGCGCTGATAGCGGCAGCCGCTGCAGTAATCGCTCATGCGATCGATATAGGCTGCACCACTGATATACGGCTTGCTGCCGAGCAGGCCACCGTCGGCAAACTGACTCATGCCCACCGTGTTGGGCAACTCCACCCACTCGAACGCATCGATGTAGACACCCAGATACCAGCGATGCAGCGCCTGCGGGTCCAGCCCCGCCAGCAGCGCAAAATTGCCGATCACCATCAGCCGCTGGATGTGGTGCGCATGCGCATTGGCCAGCGAATTGCCGACGGCATCGGCCAGGCACCGCATGCCGATCTTCCCGTCCCAGAACCACTGCGGCAGTGGCGCATGCTGATCGAGCTGATTGGACTGCGCATAGCCGGGCATCTGCGACCAGTACACGCCGCGCACGTATTCGCGCCAGCCCAGAATCTGCCGGATAAAGCCTTCCACCGAGGCCAGCGGTGCGTGTCCTTGCCGCCATGCCGTTTCGGCACGCGCAATGACTTCGGCCGGGTGCAACATCTTGACGTTGAGCGCGAACGACAGCAGCGAATGGAATAGCCGCGGGCTACGCGTGCTCATCGCATCTTCGTAGCGGCCGAAATCCGGCAACGCAGTGGCGATGAAGGCATCCAGATGCTGCAAGGCTTCGTCGCGGTCCAGCGGCCATGGCAGCGCCTGCGCATTCGGCGTGCCAAAACTGCGCACGCCGGCAGCTTCGATGCTGCGCCACAACGCGCCATGGTCGTGCGCGGCACGCCACTCCTGCGGCGCTGGCGGATCGCCGGGCCACGGCGCGCGATTGTCGTGATCGAAGTTCCAACGCCCACCTTCCGGTTGGCCGGAGGCATCGAGCAGGATGCGATGGCGCGTGCGCATCCGTCGATAAAAGACCTCCATGCGCCACTGGCTTCCGGGGCGGAAACACGCCTCAACCTCATCGCGTTCGGTCAGGAAATGCTCGCTACCGACCATGGATGTGGCAAATGCGCAGCCCGCGCTCCAGTGGCGCAGCGCCTCATCCAGCCGCCATTCGTCCGGCGCCTGATACTGCAGATGCTCGGCGCGGTAATGCGCCATCAAGGCTTCAAGATTGGCCGGAATGGACTGCCGATTACTTGGGGCATCGATCGCGACATAGCGCACGCGGTGCCCGTGCTGCCGCAAGCGCGCGGCAAACGCGCGCATTGCCGCAAAGATCGCCAGGATCTTCTGCGCGTGATGCAGCACGTAATCGGTTTCCTCGCGCACCTCCATCAGCACGTAGACCACGCCGGGGTCGTGCGTCGCAAGCCAGCTGTGCTGCGGGTTGAGCTGATCGCCCAGGATCAGGCGCAGCGTGTGTGCGGGCGTTTGCGAAGCGCTGGTGGTCGTATCGGAGTCACGCATTGGTGCTGAGCTCACGCATGCAGACAGGGCGCGCTTGCATCAGTCACGCGCTCGGGCAGGCATTCGGCAGCGCTGCGCACGACATCTGTGCATCTGCGCGTTCTGCAACGCAAAAACCGCTCTGCCATTGGGCGACATTAAGGCTCAAACACCACGACTGCACCACCGGCTTATGCATCTGCATGGCACGTTACACCGTCGGCACACACCCGCTGCGCCAAGGCGGTTCCGCTTTGCCACGCGCCCTCGACCTTGCCGCCCGCCAGCCAATCGCCGCACAGGCCAAGGCCAAGCGGCGCATCCCAGACACAGCCGATCTGCAACGGCGGATCGGTGCTGGCTACCTCCCACCGATAGGCGTCGCAGGCCTGCGGCGGCGGCAGACCGAGCGCGGCCAATTCTGGCAGTAGCGTGGCGATGACATCCTCGGGCCTGGCATCGAAGTGCAGCTGGCTCCAGGCGGCGGTGGCATGCAGCAGCCAGGTCTCGGCGCCGTGCCGTGCCGGTTTGCTGGCGTCGCGCGCCACCCAGCGCACTGGTCCTGCATTGACGAACAACGCGTCATAGCCAGGATCGATGCGCGCATCGAACCGCAACACCACCGCCCAGGCGGGCTGCATGCTTGCATCGCGCGCGATGGTCGCAAGCGCAGGCGCGTTCTCTGCCAACAGCGCGGCCGCATCCGGCGCAGCCAGCGCGAGCAACACCGTATCGACCATATGCAGCGCGGGCACGCCGTGCACGCCCAACGCCCAGCCCTGGCCACTGCGTTGCAAGCTGCGGACAGACGCCTGCAACCGAACATCCAGCCCTGCCGCCAGCGCACGCGCGGGAGCGGCCATCTCCGGCACTCCGACAAAACGCGTCAGCGCGGTGTGCGAAGCGCGCAGTGCAAGTCCATCCCAGCTTGCGATGCGCGCGGGCCAACGGGCCGCGACGCCGGCGGCGACCCAACTGTTCACCACTGCGGCAAAATCCGGATCGCGTGCGGTGAAATACTGCGCGCCCACATCGCACTGCCAGCCGGCGCCCATGCGAGCACGCATGCGCCCACCCATCGCATCGCCCTGCTCGTACACCGTCACTACCGCGCCGGCCGCCTGCAGCGTTTTGGCACACGCGAGCCCGGCTAGGCCGGCGCCGATCACCGCAACCGTTCGCGGGCGGCGTGGCTGCATCGCCCGGTCAGTCGCCGGCACGGGCATGACGCAGGCGATCTGTCACACCGCACATCCATCGGGTCCGCATGCATCGGCGCCGCCAATCGGCACCGATTCGGCGGCCAACTGCAGCAGCGCCTGCGCAAACGTCTCCGGTGGCTGCGCACCCTGGATCAGGCTACGCCCGTCGATCACGAAGCTGGGCACTGCACGGATGCCTAGCGCGCTGGCCTGTGCCAACTGAGCCTGCACCTCCACAATGCCTTCGTCGGAGTCGAGCATCGCCTGCACGCGCGAGGCTGCAAGCCCGCCGGCCTCACCTGCACGCAGCAGCGTGTCGGTGGCAGCCACGTTCTGGCCTTGCGCAAAATGCGCATGGAACAAGGCTTCCATCACCGCACCGATATCGCCCTCGTGCGTGGCCAGCCACAGCAAGCGATGCGCCCGCAACGTGCTGACCTGTACCTGGCCACGCCCGAAGTCGAATGGCAGGCCTTCCGCGCGTGCGGTGTCCTGGGTCTGCGCAAGCATTTGATCCACGCGCGCGGCACCGCCGAACTTGCGCGCCAACGCATCGCGCAGTGGCACCGGCTCGGCACCGGCATCCGGGTCGAGCTCAAACGCGTGGTAATGGATGTCCAATGCCGGCAGCTGCGCCCCAAGCGCAGCGACCGCCTGTTCAAAACGGCGCTTGCCGATCCAGCACCAGGGGCAGACCACGTCGGACCAGATGTCGATGCGCATGAGCGGGGATTCGTCGGTGGGGATTTAGGATTCGCAAAGCATAAGCCCAATACCGAGACAGGGATTGGGGAATCGTGATTGGTGATGCGCAAGGCATCGCCCAGAGCCGACGCATCACCCTTGCTTTTACGAATCTCGAATGCCCAATCCCGACTCCCGGCTCTCCACCCATTGCGAGAACGGATGCGAAGCCAGTGCCAGGTTGTAATAGCGCACGTCGTCGGTGACTTCCGCACCGATCCATTCCGGCTTGGCGAACGCCTCGTCAGCACTGCCAAGCTCGATCTCGGCCACCACCAACCCTGCGTTATCGCCCAGGAATTCATCTACTTCCCACACATGCTCCTGGTACTCGACCAGATGCCGGCGCTTGTCGATCAAGCCGCCCACGCACAACGCCAGCAGCGCGCGCGCATCGGCGAGGGGGACCGGGTACTCGAATTCCTGGCGGGTATGCCCGACTTCGCGCGACTTCAGATTGAGAAACGCACTCTCGCCCTGGATGCGCACGCGCACCGACGCGTTCTGCGCACCACTGCGCAACGACGCCTGATCGTTGATGTACCCCTGCGCCATCGGGATCACCGCATGCGCAGCGCTACGCCAGCCGTCGCCGGTGACAAGAAACTTGCGTTCGATTTCTAGGGGCATGGGAATCGGGAATCGGGAATCGGGAATCGCAACAGCATACGGCGAACCGCCTTCACCATTCCCGACTCCCTATTCACCATTCACCGCCGTTCAAACACCGCAATGCTTTCCACATGCGCGGTGTGCGGGAACATATCCATCGCACCGGCCGACACCAGCGTAAAGCGCTGCTCGTTGACCAGGTAGCCGGCGTCGCGCGCCAGCGAACCCGGGTGGCAGCTGACATACACGATGCGCTCGAATTTCTTCAGCGGTAGTTGCTGCAGCACTTCCAATGCGCCAGAACGCGGCGGGTCCAGCAGCAGCTTGTCGAAGCCCTGACGCATCCAGGGCGTATTGCGCTGATCCTGGGTCAGATCGGCCGCATAAAACTGCGCATTGTCCAGGCCATTGCGTTGCGCGTTTTCCTTGGCGCGCGCCACTAATCCGGCATCGCCTTCCACGCCGACCACCTCACGCACCGTTCTTGCCAGCGGCAGGGTGAAATTGCCCAACCCGCAAAACAGATCCAGCACGCGGTCATCGGGTTTGGCATCGAGCAGCGTCAGCGCGTGCGCAATCATCTTCTGGTTGAGCGAGGCATTGACCTGGATGAAGTCCAGCGGCCGGAACGCCAGCTCGACGTCCCATTGCGGCAGGCGGAACGACAGCGGCACGTCCTGTGGCCATAACGGATGCACGCTGTCCACGCCGCCGGGCTGCAAGAAGATCGCAAACCCGTGGGTCTGCGCAAATTCCACCCAGGCTTGCCGATCGCGCTCGCTGAGCGGCTGCATGTGGCGGATGGTCAACGCCACCGCATCGTCGCCGGCGATGAACTCGATCTGCGGGATGTCGCGCTTGCCATCCATGTTTTCGATCAAAGCCGCCAGCAGCGGGATCTTTTCGCCGATCTCCGGGATCACCGTGTAGCAGACCGACAGGTCGGCCACGAAGCGCGGGTCGAGTTCGCGAAAACCGACCAGGGTCTTGTCCTTCTTCTCCACCCGCCGCACCGAGAAGCGACCTTTACGCCGGTAGCCCCAGGTGTCGCCGACCAGCGCCGGCAGCACCGTCTGCGGGCTGACGTGGCCGATGCGCTCCAGGTTGTCCATCAGCACGCGCTGCTTGGCCACGATCTGCTGCGACTCCTCCAGATGCTGCAACACGCACCCGGCGCACACGCCGAAATGCGGGCAGCGCGGGGTGACCCGCTGCGGCGAGGCCTCCAGCACGTCGACCGTCTTGGCTTCATCGAAATGGCGGCTGCGCGCGGTGGGCTCGGCACGCACCAGTTCACCGGGCAAGGCGCCACTGATGAAGGTGACCTTGCCGCCCTCACCGTCGCGGCGCGCCACTCCGCGGCCGTCATGGCTCAGGTCGGTGATGGCGGTCTGGAAGGGGGTACGGTCGAAACGGTTTCGGGTTCTGGCCACGTGGCGACAAGCTGCGGGCAAAAAGGGTGCGTATTGTCGCAGATGCGATCGACCGAGGCCGCCTTGCGTGGCGTGGCAATTGTCGTGCCCTGCAAACACAGGCAAACTTCGCCTGCGCGCGGCAGCTCAGGACGCGGCACCGCTGACAAGGAGGCAGCAATGAACATGGCGACACGTCAGGAACCCCATCCACGACTCTTGTTGGTGGAAGACGACCCGATCAGCCGCGGCTTTCTGCAGGCTGCCCTGGAAAGCCTTCCGGCCCAGGTGGATTGCGCAGATTCGTTGTCTTCGGCGCTGGACCGCGCGCGCGAACGTCGCCACGACCTGTGGCTGATCGACGTCAATCTCCCCGATGGCACCGGCAGCGGCCTGCTGCGTGCGTTACGTCTGCTGCACCCGGACGTGCCTGCGCTGGCGCATACCGCCGATGGCGACATGGCGATGCAGCGTGGTCTGCAGTCCGATGGCTTTCTGGAAATGCTGGTCAAGCCGCTGACCACCGAACGCCTGCTGCAGGCGGTGCGTCGCGGTCTGGCGCGTGGCCGCTACAGCGTGGCGCCGGTCGGTGTGGTCGACATCGCCGCCAGCGATTGGGACGAGGCGGCAGCGCTGAGCGCACTCAACGGCCAGCAGCATCACCTCAACGCACTGCGCGAACTGTTCCTGGCAGAGCTGCCGGGCACGCGCGACGCGGTTACCTCGGCACTGAACATCAGCGATGAGCAGGCGCTGCGCAATCATCTGCATCGCTTGCAGGCCAGTTGCGGTTTCGTCGGCGCCGCCCGGCTGGCCGGCGCGGTCCGCCTGCTGCGTGGCGACCCGCAATCGCACACCGCGCAGACCCAGTTTCATGCGGCGGTGGCGGCGTTATTGCACTGAGCTGAGGGTGTCGTCGTCGGCGGCGCCGCCGGTGGGATCAGGCGCTGGCTGGGTGTCGACAGGATCGGATACGCGATTCGTCAAATGACACGCGGCACTGCACTTGGCCGCGTCGTGCAGATCAACGCCGCCGCGCCAGATCCTCCAGCATTTCCCAGGATTTCAGCCCGCGTCCGTTCAGATGATGCAACAGCACGCTACGCATGCTGCGGCGCAAGCCGGGCATGTCATCGGTAGCCGGCATTGTGTCCTCCCCCAGCGCCAGCAACGCCGCACCAGTGACGGTCTCACGCCGATCCTGCGCCAGACGTTCGCTCAGTACCCGCATGGCACCTTCCTGCGGATCGAGTCGATAGCGCGCTGCCGGGTCGATCGGCTGCCCGTCGCTGTCGTGCTGCAGATCGAAGGCAAACCCCAGCCCCTCCAGCACATCGCGCTCGAACTGGCGCAACCCCCACGCCAGCGACAACTCCGAGGCCAGATGCGCACGGGCCTGCGCGTAGCACGCATAAAGCTCGGGCACCGCATCATTGCGTGGGGCCAGACGCAGCAACAGCTCGCTGATGTAGAAGCCGGCGAGCATGCGTTCGCCGACCAATCGCGGCGCGGTATCCAGCGCTTCGGCCTGGCGCAGTTGCGCAAGTTCTCCGCGCTGCACGGCGGTGAACTGAATCAGTTGCAGCGGCTGCAGCGCCGCACGCAGCGCCTGCTTGCGCGGGCCTTGCACGCCACGCGCCAGCAACCCCACCCGCCCGTGCTGCTCGGTCAGCACTTCCACCAGCAAGCTGGTCTCGCGCCAGGCGCGCACATGCAGGACAAAGCCGTGTTCGTGCTCGATCAGCATGGAAGCAGTTGCCGTGACTGGGGCCCCGGGACCCGGGACACGTAGACAGCAAGGGCAGCGCCTCCGGAATGGCGACGGTGCGCAGCAGCGCTGCCCGAGCTGCATGCGCGGTCCACAGACACGCGCACCATTTGCACAACGCTTATCCCGGCATTGTTCCGCAAAGCTGAAAGCTCCGCCGCGGATGGAGCGAGCGCCGCTCGCTCAACACGGGGCGCAGCATGCCGAGACATCGCCCTGCGCCATGTCCGTAGCATTGCCGGCGCACTGGCGGACAGCGTCCGCTTTCCGGGTCCCGGGTCCCGGGTCCCCGGCCCCGCTTTCATTCGTAACCGAACGCCTTCAATGCCGCTTCGTCATCCGACCAGCCTTCGCGCACGCGTACCCAGGTTTCCAGGAACACTTTTGCACCGAACAGCCGCTCCATCTGCAGACGCGCCTTGCCGCCGATTTCCTTCAGACGGGTGCCGCCCTTGCCGATCACGATCGCCTTCTGGCCTTCGCGCTCGACCCAGATCACCGCACCGATCCGCAGCAGCGCGCCGTCTTCGGCAAAGCGCTCGATTTCCACGGTGGTGGCATACGGCAGTTCTTCGCCCAATTGGCGCATCAGCTGCTCGCGCACCAGCTCGCCTGCCAGAAAGCGCTGGCTGCGGTCGGTGATTTCGTCTTCGCCATACATCGCCTCGGCTTCGGGCACCAGCTTGAGCAGATCGCTCACCAAAGCTTCCAGCCCCTTGCGCTTGAGCGCGGACACCGGGTGCACGGCGGCAAACGTACGGCCCTCGCTGACCTGCGCCAGAAACGGGAACAACGCAGTCTTGTCCTTGAGCCGGTCGACCTTGTTGACGACCAGCACCACCGGCACCCCCGCGTCGCTGAGCACGCGAAACGCCAGGGTGTCTTCTTCGTCCCAACGGCCGGCCTCGATCACCAGCACCGCGGCGTCCACGCCTTCGAGCGAACCGCGCGCGGCGCGATTCATCACCCGGTTCATCGCACGCTTTTGCTCGCGGTGCAGCCCGGGCGTGTCGACCAGCGCCAGCTGCCCTTCCGGGAAGGTAGCGATGCCCAGCAGCCGATGCCGCGTGGTTTGCGGCCGATTGGACACGATGCTGACCTTGGCGCCCACCAGGGCATTGGTCAGAGTGGATTTGCCGACATTCGGCCGGCCGATGATGGCAACGCTGCCGCTACGGTGGGGAGTGGTTTCGCTCACGTGTTTACATCCAGTTGTGCGATGACGGTAGCCGCCGCCTGTTGCTCGGCAAGACGGCGCGACGTGCCCTGGCCCTCGGCGCGGGCGATGGGCTGCTCCAGAATGCAGGCGACGTGGAACTGCTTGGCATGTTCGTCGCCGCTCTCGCTGATCAGAGCGTAATTGGGCAACGGCAGCTGCCGTGCCTGCAGCCATTCCTGCAGCCGCGTCTTGGGATCTTTTTCGGCCTTGCCGACCGGTAACGCCGCAAGCGATGACTCGAACCACGGCAGCACCACCGCGCGACAGCGCTCGAATCCGCAGTCCAGATAGATGGCCGCAACGATCGCCTCGACCGCATCGGCCAGGATCGAATCGCGCCGATGACCACCGGACTTGAGTTCGCCCGGGCCCAGCGTCAACCGCTCGCCCAGATTGAGCGTGCGTCCAATCACCGCCAGTGCGCCTTCGCGCACCAGCTCGGCGCGCGCGCGCGTCAGCGCGCCTTCGTCGGCCTTGGGCCAGCGCTGATACAACGCCTCGGCAATCAGCAGATTGACGATGCCGTCGCCGAGAAACTCCAGCCGCTCGTTATGCGGCGTCCCGGCGCTGCGATGCCGCAGCGCCTGGGCGAGCAGACCCGGATCGGCGAATGCATGACCGATCGGATCGCCACGTTGGAAGGTTCTATTCGACACCGCGTTTCGTCATGTCCTGCGAGGTATCGAACTTGCCGACAATATCCAGATTGCCGATCAGCTCGCGACGCACTTCGTAGTTGACCTTCATCCGCCAGCCGCCTTCAACACGCTCGAACTTGACGTCTTCTTTTTTGACGTTCTCCGAGTAATTGATGTACAGCCGACGAAAGAACAGATCCTGCAGCTTTGACGGATCCATGTTGGCACTGCCGGGCTCATTGGCCAGGCCCTTCATTGCGGTGCGGACGGAGTAATACTCCTGATACATCGGAAACAGCTTCATCCCGATGTACAGGCCAAATCCGACCACCGCCAGCACCACCACGAACGACGTCAACGTCATACCGCTTTGCTTGCGCTTCATTGTGCTATCCCCGGCACGCCGTGCGTGCATTTACTGGATTCCAGTCCCGATCCGCGACGGATCGAAACTCCCCTTACAGAACCACCCTTCGCAATTGAGCCAGATCAGAAACGCCTTGCCGCGCAGATTGGCTTCCGGCAAGAAATGCGTCTGGGTCCAGAACCGACTGTCTTCACTATTGTCGCGATTGTCCCCCATCACGAAATAGCTGTCTGCCGGCACCGTCCAGTCGCCCTGGCCGGCCGGCATGTTGCGGTCCACCCACTCCAGCACGGTATGCGTGCGGCCCGGCAGGTCCTCGACCAGCAAGGTCGTGCCGGTCATCTCGGCGCCCTTGCCCTTGCCGATGTACTCGCCCTTGACGGTATAGCGCATCGGCTTGTCGTTGATATACAGCGTGTCACCGTGGAAGCCGATCTTGTCGCCCGGCAGGCCGACCACGCGCTTGATCCAGTTCTGATCCGGCGCATGCGGCGGCTTGAATACCACCACGTCGCCGCGCTTGGGCTCGCTGGTCGGAATGAATTTGGTGTTGGTGATCGGCAGACGGAAACCGTAGGCGAACTTGTTGACCAGGATGAAATCGCCGATCAGCAGGTTGGGCATCATCGAACTGGATGGAATCTTGTACGGCTCGGCCACGAAGCTGCGCAGGATCAGCACCACCGCCAGCACCGGGAAGAACGCGCGCGAGTAATCGATGATCGCCGGCTCGCTGTCCAGCAGCCCGGCACGAGCGGCACGGCGCTTGGCCAGGAACAGCTTGTCCAGCAGCCAGATAAAGCCGGTGCCCAGCGTCAGCACAACCAGGATGATTTCAAACCATTTCATTGATGTTCCTTTCGGAAAGGGAATCGAGAATCGAGAATGGGGAATTGGAACGGCGGGAGCACGTGCGCCCTTACGATTCCCGATTCCCGATTTACCATTCCCTGCTACTTATCCATCTGCAGCACGGCCAGGAAGGCCTCCTGCGGAATCTCCACGCGGCCGACCTGCTTCATGCGCTTCTTGCCTTCTTTCTGCTTTTCCAGCAGCTTTTTCTTGCGCGAAACGTCGCCACCATAGCACTTGGCCAACACGTTCTTGCGCATCGCCTTGACCGTGGAACGCGAGATGATCTGCGAGCCGACGGCGGCCTGAATTGCGACGTCGAACATCTGCCGCGGGATCAGTTCCTTCATCTTTTCGCACAGCTCGCGGCCGCGCCGATCGGCATGGCTGCGGTGCACGATCAGCGACAACGCATCGACCTTGTCGCCGTTGATCAGCACGTCCACTCGCACGAACGGGCCGGCATCGAAACGCACGAAGTGATAATCCAGCGAGGCGTAGCCGCGGCTCACAGACTTGAGCTTGTCGAAGAAATCCAGCACCACTTCGGCCATCGGCAGCTCATAGCTGATCTGCACCTGGCTGCCCAGATAATTGATGCTGATCTGGGTGCCGCGCTTTTCTTCGCATAACTTGATGATGTTGCCGATGTACTCTTCGGGCGTCAGCACGTTGGCGCGAATGATCGGCTCGCGAATCTCCTCCACCAGGTTCAACTGCGGCAGCTTGGCCGGGTTGTCCATGTTGATGATGGAGCCGTCGGTCTTGAGGACTTCGTACACCACGGTCGGCGCGGTGCTGATCAGGTCCAGGTTGTACTCGCGCTCCAGACGCTCCTGCACGATTTCCATGTGCAGCATGCCCAGGAAGCCGCAACGGAAACCAAAGCCCATCGCTTCGGAGCTTTCCGGCTCGAAACGCAGCGCGGCATCGTTCAGACGCAACTTGTCCAAGGCTTCGCGCAGATCCGGATAGTCCTCGGCATCCACCGGAAACAGGCCGGCGAACACGCGCGGCTGCATTTCCTGAAAACCCGGCAACGCATACGGCGCGGGATCGGCAGCCAGGGTCAAGGTGTCGCCGACCGGCGCGCCATGCACGTCCTTGATCGAAGCATTGATCCAGCCCACTTCGCCAGCACCCAGCGAAGGCAGATCCTTGCGCTTGGGGGTGAACACGCCGACCTTGTCGACCAGGTGCGTGCGCCCGGTCGACATCACCAGAATCTTGCTGCCCGGCTTGATCTGGCCCTGCATCACGCGCACCAGCGACACCACGCCCAGGTAATTGTCGAACCAGGAATCGATGATCAGCGCCTGCAGCTTGTCGGTATCGCGCGGCTTGGGCGGCGGGATGCGATGCACGATCGCTTCCAGCACCAGGTCGATGTTGAGACCGGTCTTGGCACTGACCGCCACCGCGTCTTCGGCATCGATACCAATCACCGCTTCGATCTCGGCCTTGGCACGGGCGATGTCGGCAGTCGGCAGGTCGATCTTGTTGAGCACCGGCACCACTTCCAGCCCCTGCTCCACCGCGGTGTAGCAGTTGGCTACCGATTGCGCTTCCACGCCCTGGGCGGCATCGACCACCAGCAGCGCGCCTTCGCAGGCGGCCAGCGAGCGGCTGACTTCATAGGAGAAGTCGACATGCCCGGGGGTGTCGATGAAGTTCAGCTGATAGACCTGCCCGTCCTTGGCCGTATACGGCAAGGACACCGACTGTGCCTTGATCGTGATGCCGCGTTCGCGTTCGATCGGGTTGGAGTCGAGAACCTGGGCCTCCATCTCGCGCGCCTGAAGGCCGCCGCATAGCTGGATGATCCGGTCGGCCAGGGTGGATTTCCCGTGATCGACGTGGGCAATGATGGAGAAGTTGCGGATGTACCGCATTGAATCAGAGGACATTGAGGTGGGCGCCGGCGGGGCCGTCGTCAGGGTAACGCAGCATTATCGCACGGCCGGCCCCATTGGGGCCGGGGGAATTGGGAATCGGGAGTAGGGAATCGTGAAAGCCAAGGCAGGCCGCGCTCTTACGATTCCCGATTCCCGATTCCCGGCCTCGATCACCCGCCGGCCTTCAGCGCCACATAGCTGGTGGCCTTGCCGTCGGTGACCAGCAGCATGACCACGTCGCCCTTCTTGTAGCTGGACAGCGCGCGGTTGAGTTCGGCGACGCTGCCGACCTTGGTCCGGCCGACGCGGGCAATGAGCAGGCCCGGTGACAGCGGCGGCTGGGTGCTGCGCGCTGCTGCGCCGGTGACCGCGGCAATCCGCACGCCCTCGCCCGCTTCCAGGCCCAGCCGACTGCGCTCGGCGGCGGTCAGGTCGGCTACCTGCAGGCCGAGCAACGCCACACTGGCTGGTGCTTCGGACTTGGCGTCGGCCGCTGCGGCGCGTGGCGCGGTGTCTTCGCTGCCATCCTGCAATGGCGCCAGCACGACTGACACCTGACGCGGCTTGCCGTCGCGCAGTATGTCCAGGTTGACCTTGGCGCCAGGCGGCATCAGGCCGATCATCGGCGGCAGATCGCTGGCCACCTCGATCGGCTTGCCATTGACCGCACGGATCACATCGCCCACCTCGACACCGGCCTTTGCGGCCGGGCTGCCAGCGGGAATGTCGTTGACCAGGGCGCCGCGGCTATCCGGCAGGCCCAGCCCTTGCGCCTTGAGCGTATCAATCGCTCCCACCGCTACGCCCAGCATGCCGCGACTGACCCGACCAGTGGCCTTGATCTGCTCGGCCGCACTGAAGGCCAGGTCGATCGGGATCGCAAAACTGATCCCCATGTAGCCGCCCGACGCGGAGAAGATCTGCGAATTGATGCCGACCACTTCGCCGCGGGTGTTGAGCAGCGGACCACCGGAGTTGCCCTGGTTGATCGCCACGTCGGTCTGGATGAAGGGCACATAGCGTTGGTCGGCGTACGGATTGCTGCGGCCGGTGGCGCTGACGATGCCGGCGGTGACCGAGTGATCCAGCCCGAACGGCGAACCGATCGCCACCACCCACTGGCCCGGCTTGAGCGTATTGGAATCGCCCAGACGCACGGTCGGCAGCCCCTTGGCCTCGATCTTCAGCAGCGCCACGTCGAACTGTTCGTCGCTGCCCACCACCTTGGCCTTGAACTCGCGGCGGTCGGTGAGCTTGACGGTGACTTCGCTGGCGCCATCGACCACGTGGTGATTGGTCAGCACATAGCCGTCGGCGGAAATGATGAAGCCCGAGCCCATCGACTTGCCGGCAATGCCGCCATCGTCATCGCCACCACCCTGGCCCGGCCCCTGCCGCGGGCCGCCCGGCATCTGAAAATCCGGGCCGAAGAAGCGCTTGAAGAACTCCGGCATCTGCTCGTCGTCCGGCATGCCGCCCTGACCGGGCATCCCACCTTGCCCGCCGCGCCCGCCACGCGCCGAACGCGCCATCGCATCCTTGCGGGTGATGGTGGTTTCGATATTGACCACGCCCGGGCCGACCTGTTCGACCAGATTGGTGAAGTCCGGCAGGCCGGCGACCAACTGCGGCGCCGGGGTGGTGCTGCGGTTGGCGGCAATCGGCGCACTGGCCTTGGCGGCCGGCGCTGGCGCCGTTTGCTGAGCACAGGCTGCCAGCGGCAACGTCATGGCGATCAGGCCAAACATCTGGGTACGCATGCGGTGATTCATCGAGTTGCCTCCGATGGCAGGGCGACAGGGGCCGGAACCCGCGAGATGACACGGGCCCGGCAAGTTAACGGGAGGAAGCGCGCCGACTGGATGAAGATCGGCGGCCGGATCAGTTCTGCGGGACCTGCACCGGCAGCGGCCGGCTCTGCGCAGGGTTGCCGCTCGCCTGGGGCGCAGGCTCGAACGGATAGAACGCCGGACCCTGGCGGCTCTGGCTGAAACTGGCATTGAGCGGGCTATCGCCGGCGCCGGACAACGCCGCGCGTGGCCACGGGCGCGCCTGCAGTGTCGTGTCCGGATGGGTAAATGGATTGGAAGTTGCTGCCGGACTCACCGCTGCCGCAGGAGCCGGGGTAGCTGACGCCACCATCCGGGCAGGCGCCTGTTGCTGCCGCGCCGCTGCACTGCGCGCCACCTGCTGATTGCGGGTAGCGGCACCGCGGCGCGTGGACGCCAGCGCAGCGGCAGGCACCGCCGCGACGAGCGCGCCGCCATCGCCGGGGTTGGCCGGGGCGGGCGTTGCCGGTGCTTGCGGGGCAACCGGCGGCGAGGCGGCGGGCGGCAGCTGCGCCGCAGTCGCATACACCGGCACAGCGGAGGCTGGCGGTGCCGTCTCCGGCAAGCGCTCGCGCGCCATGAACAAGGCGATTGCGGCAACCGACGCAGCAATCGCTGCACCGCCACCCCAACGCCAGCGTGCGGCCGAGCGCGGTGCCGGCTGCGCCTGCGGCGCTGGCTCATCGGCAATGGCGCTGCGCACACGCGCGGCAAAATCCAGCGGCGCCGGCGCGCTGGCCGCACCGCGCAGCACATCGCCGCACAGCTGCCAGCGCTCGTGGCAGCCAGCCAGCTCCTCATCGTGCGCCAGACGGCGCAGCAAGAAGCGCGACTCGTCGGCGTTCAACTCTCCGTCGACCAGCGCAGACAACTGCTGCCGGTAGTGACGTTCGAATTTGTCGGTGGTGGACATGGCAGGGTTATCGCTCATACACGGTGTCGCTCACGGGTAGCGCTTTCGGTCTCCAGCAGAGGCCGTAGCTCGATGTCGATGGCCTCGCGCGCCCGGAAGATGCGCGAGCGCACCGTTCCGATCGGGCAATCCATCTTTCGCGCGATGTCCTCGTAACTCAGCCCCTCCACCTCGCGCAGGGTGATGGCCGACCGAAGTTCTTCCGGCAGTGCTTGGACCGCACGCATCACCGTTTGTTCCAGCTCCTGTCGCATCAATTCGCGCTCCGGTGTGTCGTTGTCGCGCAACCGGGTCGCTCCATCGAACTGCTCGGCATCGCTGATCTCGATGTCGTCGGTGGGCGGGCGGCGGTTGTGCGCAACCAGATGGTTCTTGGCAGTGTTGACGGCAATGCGGTGTAGCCATGTATAGAACTGGGAGTCGCCGCGGAAACTGTTGATCGCGCGGTACGCGCGCACAAACGTATCCTGGGCCACGTCCTGACATTCGCTCCAGTCGGCGATGTAGCGCCCGATCAACGCAACGATCCGGTGCTGGTATTTGCGCACCAGCACGTCGAACGCCGCGCTCTCGCCGCGCTGCACACGCCGGACCAGTTCCAGGTCCAGCTCCTGAGGTGTATCGACTTCGGCCATGTTGGGCCGCACTCCTGTCAGCCCACCGAAGTCGGGCAATGAGACCGCCGTTGAAGAGGAAAGTTCATACCGATCGGTTCGATCGTCACGTAGCAGGGTAGCGGCTCCACTGCGCCGCTGGCGACGCCTCCCGCGAAGCGCATGCCGTCCTGTCGACTGGTATGGGTATTTGACGTGATGGAAACAACCTCTGGATGATAACGGCCTTTCCTTATATCGCCGGACGGCCAGACGCATGCTTCCAGGTTTCGACGGGCTCCGATTCAGCCATTGGCAGGCCGACCTGCGCGAGGACGGCGTGGTCGTCCTCAGCCTTGATCGACAAGGCGCACCGGTCAACGCGTTTTCGCAGGAGGTGCTGCTCGAACTGGGCGCGCTGGTCGAGCGGCTGGCCCTGGACCCGCCCAAGGGCGTGGTGCTGCGCTCGGCCAAGGCCAACGGCTTCATTGCCGGCGCCGACCTGAAGGAGTTCCAGGACTTCGACCGCAAGGGCACGGTCAACGATGCGATCCATCGCGGCCAACAGGTGTTCCAGAAACTGGCCGAACTGCCCTGCCCTACGGTAGCGGCGATCCACGGCTTCTGCATGGGCGGCGGCACCGAAATCGCGCTGGCATGCCGGTACCGAGTGGCATCGGACGACGCCAGCACACGCATCGGCCTGCCGGAAACCAAGCTCGGCATCTTCCCCGGATGGGGCGGCAGCGCCCGCTTGCCGCGCCTGATCGGCGCACCGGCGGCGATGGATCTGATGCTGACCGGGCGCACCATGTCGGCCAAGGCGGCGCGGGCGATGGGGCTGATCGACAAGGTCGCCGCGCCTGCGGTGCTGGTCGATGTTGCCGCCGCATTGGCCTTGAGCGGCTCCACGCGCCCGTTCAAGCAACGCGCGACCGCCTGGGCTACCAACACGTTGCTGGCACGCAAGCTGCTCGCGCCGCAGATGCGCAAGCAGGTCGCACGCAAGGCGCGTAAGGAGCATTACCCGGCGCCGTATGCCTTGATCAACGTGTGGGAGCGCGCGGGCGGCAGCGGCATCCAGGCGCGGCTTGCGGCCGAGCGCAAGGCGGTAGTCAAGCTCGCCAGCACGCCGACTGCGCGCAACCTGATCCGCATCTTCTTCCTGACCGAACGCTTGAAGGCGCTGGGCGGCAAGGATGCAGGAGCGGCCGCGTTGCCGCCGATTCGCCATGTGCACGTGATCGGTGCCGGCGTGATGGGCGGCGATATCGCCGCGTGGGCAGCGTACAAGGGCTTTGAGGTCACCCTGCAGGACCGCGAGCAGCGCTTTATCGATACGGCACTGACGCGTGGCGGCGAGCTGTTTACCAAGCGGGTGAAGGATGAGGCCAAGCGGCCGGCGGTGGCAGCGCGCCTGCGTGGCGATTTGGCTGGCGCAGGCGTGGCGCAGGCGGATCTGGTGATCGAGGCGATCATCGAAAATCCGCAGGCCAAGCGCGACCTGTATCAGTCCGTCGAGCCGCAACTCAAGCCCGATGCAGTGCTGACCACCAATACTTCGTCGATTCCGCTGACCGAGCTGCGTGGTCACATCCAGCGCCCCGCGCAATTTGCCGGCCTGCACTATTTCAACCCGGTGGCGATGATGCCACTGGTGGAAATCGTGCAGCACGATGGCCTGGATCCGGCCAACGTGGCGCGCCTGGCGGCGTTCTGCAAGGCGCTGGACAAGTTCCCGGTGCCGGTGGCGGGCACGCCCGGATTCCTGGTCAATCGCGTGCTGTTCCCGTATCTGCTCGAAGCGGCCACCGCGTATGCCGAGGGCATTCCGGGACCGGTGCTGGACAAGACTGCGGTGAAGTTCGGCATGCCGATGGGGCCGATCGAGTTGATCGACACGGTGGGGCTGGACGTCGCTGCTGGCGTCGGCGCCGAGCTGGCGCCGTTCCTGCACCTGCCTATTCCTGCCGCGCTTGCCACCGTGGACGCCGGCAAGCGCGGCAAGAAGGACGGCCAGGGCCTGTACAAATGGGAAAACGGCCGCGCGGTCAAACCCGAAGTGGCCAGCGGCTATGCCGTGCCCGCAGATCTGGAAGACCGCCTGATCCTGCCGCTGCTCAATGAAGCGGTGGCCTGCCTGCACGACGGCGTGGTGGCCGATGCGGACCTGCTCGATGCCGGCGTGATCTTCGGTACCGGCTTCGCCCCGTTCCGCGGTGGCCCGATCCAGCACATCCGCAGCGTCGGTGCGGATGCCTTGCTCGAACGTTTGCAGGCACTGCACGCGCGTTATGGCGAACGCTTTGCCCCGCGTCCGGGCTGGGATTCGCCGGTGTTGCGGGAAGCGGTGGCCTAAGCACCGCTGCGGTACAACGACAACGCCACCGCAAGGTGGCGTTTTTCTTTGCCTAGCAGCTGCGCGATCGCTTCGTCAGTGGTTCTAATGCGAGTGCTTGTGCGCGCAATGCCCGTGTGCATGATCATGTCCATCGTCGGCAGCAACCTGCATGGACGGCGTACCGCAGGGTTCGGTACCGCAATCGCCGCTCTCTACTTGCAAGGTGACGTGGGCGATATCGAAGCGGTCGTGCAGCAAGGTGCCGAGGGCGTCGCGCAGGCGATCGCGGTCGATGGTGTCGCCGACCACCACGTGCGCGGTGAGTGCGGGCGTGCTGGAGGCCAGGGCCCAAACGTGCAGGTCGTGCAAGTCATCGACGCCGGAGTAGCTGGTCAAGGCCTGACGCACCTGCGCCAGGTCGATGCCTTTGGGGACGCCTTCGAGCAGGACGTTGATCGCTTCGCGCAGCAGCACCCAGGTGCGTGGTAATACCCACAGACCGATCAGCACCGCCAGCACCGGGTCGATCCATTGCCAGCCGGTCCAACGAATCAGCAAGGCGCCGATGATCACCGCCACCGAGCCGAGCATGTCGCTCCAGACTTCCAGATAGGCGCCCTTGACGTTGAGACTTTCGCCGCTGCCGGCATGCAGCAGTTTCATCGCGATCAGGTTGATCACCAGGCCGAAACCGGCAATCAGCAGCATGCCGTTGGAAGAAATGTCCTGCGGTGCGCGGAAGCGTTGTGCGGCTTCCCAGAGGATGTAAGCACCGACACCGAATAGCAGCGCGCCATTGACCAGGGCGCCCAAGGCTTCGAGACGGACATAGCCGTAGGTGCGGCGCGCGTCCGCCGGGCGTCGGCTCAAACGTACCGCGAGCAGCGCGATCATCAGACCGAGCGTGTCGGTGGCCATGTGCGCCGCATCCGACAACAACGCCAGGCTGTTGGACACGAACGCGCCGATGACTTCGGCCACCAGAAAGGTGGCGGTGAGGCCAAGCGCCCACCACAACGGTGTTTCGTGGCGGATTTCGCTGGGTGCGTGGTTGTGATCGTGTCCCATGGGGTGCAGTGGCCTTGTGCGATGCGCGCACCTTAGGCGCGTGCGATGGCGGAGACTATTACACCTGGGCGTGATGACATCACATCACGTGAGCGCGAAGCGGCGCCTTGTTGTCCAGGCCGAGTAGCGACTCGGAGCGGCTAACAAACGCTCTCGAACGCCGCAGCAATGGCGGCAATGTGCTGACCCCACTGCCTTCGTTGGCGGGTGGAGTGATGTCGTCTTGGTAGTGACGTTGCTCAGATGGAACGAAGCCGACCAGACCGTACCTCATCAGACGGCCGCGCTGCATGCCCTGCTTGCCCTGCTTGCAATCATACGTACCGACCCTGCCGACTGGTCCTTGCCCGCCCAGCGTCGCGGAACCTTACGCGGCATGGATGCCGCGTAAGGTCCCACACGGACGTACCTGCGGCGTGTCCCGTGATGGTGGGCGGGCAAGGGCCTCGCAGCCAAGCCGCAGATCATCCGCTCTACAACCGATGCCCCCCCCCCGTTCGATCAACTCTCCAGACGGATGCTAACTGCCACTCCGGCTACGCTTCCTTGACGGTGGACGTAGACGCTTTGTTAGCGGCTCTCAAACTTTGGCCACCAGCTTGACCACACTCGAAAAATCCAGCGCGCCGTTGCCGGCCGTGCTGTTCATGGCGTACAGGTTGCGTGCCAGTTCGCCCAGCGGGATCGACACGCCGGCCTGCACCGCAGATTCGGCCACCAAGCCCAGGTCCTTGAGCATCAGATCGTTGCCGAAGCCGCCGCTGTAGCCGCGCGAAGCCGGTGCGTTGGGCAGCACGCCGGGCCATGGATTGCAGACTTCGGTGGCCCAGCTACGTCCGGTACTGACCGCCATCATTTGCGACAGCACTGCCGGGTCCAACCCCTGCGCGACGCCAAGCGCCAGCGCTTCGCCGGTGGCGGCCATGATCACGCCCAGCGCCATGTTGTTGCATAACTTGGCGACCTGGCCGGCGCCGTTGTCGCCGACGTGGAAAATGTTCTTGCCCATGGCCTCCAGCACCGGACGGGCGCGCTCCAGCACATTGGCGTCACCACCGACGATAAAGGTCAGCGTGCCGGCGGCGGCACCCGCGGTGCCACCGGACACCGGCGCGTCCAGCATCGCCAGCCCGCGCGCGCGCGCGACATCGGCCACCTTGCGTGCGGACACCGGCGCGATGGTGCTGCAGTCGATCACCAGCGCGCCGTCGGGAATCTGCGTCAGGATGCCGCCATCGCCCAGATACAGCCCTTCCACATGCCGGCTGGCCGGCAGCATCGAGATGACGATCTCGGCATCAACCAGGGTGTCGTGCGCCGAGGTTGCTGCGTGCGCGCCGGCGGCCGATGCCGCATCCAGTGCGCCCTGCACCAGATCGAAAACGCGTAGCTGGTGCCCGGCCTTGATCAGGTTGGCGGCCATCGGGCCGCCCATGTTGCCCAGGCCGATAAAAGCGATCTTGCTCATCGTGTCGATCTCCAGAGTGGAGCAGGTATCAAAAGGGTCGGGAGGCGCTCAGCGCGCAATGCCGCGCAGCGCCGCAAACAGCGTTACGCACGCAGCATTACGCACGAAATCTGCGCGGTGGTTGCATGGTTGCGCCAGACCTGCAGAGCACGCGGCTGTCATGCCGGGTGCGCGCCAAGATCTGCCAACGGATGCTGCGCGGCCGGCCATGGCGCATTGAAAAAATCAGCCGCCCATGGCGTATTGGCGTTGCTCAGCGATGCTGGCTGCCACTGCGGCTGGCGATCCTTGTCGATCAGCAACGCACGGATGCCTTCGGCAAAATCGCCGTGGGCGGCGGCGTGCAGCGCCACCACATATTCGGTGCGGAAGGTATCGGCCAGCGTCGCAGTGCCGGGATGACGTTGTAGCTCCCATGCCAGCCGTGCCGAGCCGGGCGCGCCAGCGGCCAGGGTCGTGCGCGCGGCTTGCAGCCAACTGTCCTCGCTTTGCAGGGCCTGGATCGCATCCACCACCTGCTCCAGCGTGTCGCCGGACACCAGTTGCTCGATCAAGGCCGCATGCAGCTGCAGCGGACCCGGTTCCAGCGGCTGCGCAATTCCATGCAAAAACGCACCGAGTTGCTCACGATCATCGCCGGCATCGCCGGTCCACGCATGCGCGCTCAAGGCATCTAGCACGGCGCTGTATTGCGCGTGCTCCAACCGCACATCGGCCAGACCGGCGTAGATGGCATCGCTGGCATTGAGCGGTGCGCCGGTCAAGGCGAGAAACACACCAGCGCCGTGCGGCACGCGACGCAGCAGCCAACTACCGCCTACATCGGGAAACAAGCCGACGCTGATCTCGGGCATGGCCAGGCGCGAACGCTCAGTGACCACGCGATGGCTGGCGCCGGACATCAGGCCGATTCCGCCCCCCATCACGATGCCATGGCCCCAGCACAGCAGCGGCTTGGCATAGATATGGATGAGGTAATCCAGCCGATATTCTTCTTCGAAAAATGCGGCGGCATGCGGATTGTCTTGTGGCCGTGCACGGCGCTGGGCCGCGTCGGGTACCGCATCGCGATGCGCGCGCATGCTCTGGTACAGCCCATGCAGATCGCCGCCAGCGCACAAGGCTTTATCGCCGGCACCACGCAGCACTACGCAGGCAATCTGCGCATCGTCGGCCCATGCACTTAGCTGCGCGTCCAGCAGCCGGGTCATCTGCAGCGACAGGCCATTGAGCGTCTTGGGCGCATTCAAGGTTGCAATGCCGATGCGATGCCCGTCGGCACAATCGCGCTGCTCGAACAGCACCTGCGCCTCGTCGGTTGCGCTGACGTCCGTCATCAGCGGTTGCTCCACTGCGGCGCGCGCTTTTCCAAAAATGCGGCAACCCCTTCGGCCTGGTCGGCCTGCTCGAACAGGTCGACGAAGGCTTCGCGCTCGGCAACCAAGGCTGCGGCATGCGTGCCATGGCGGGTGGCTTGCACCAGCCGCTTGCAGGCGGCCACGCTCACCGGACTCTGCTTGCCGGCACGCTGCGCCCACGCAATTGCCAGCGCACGCGACTCGCCCTTGCCGACCACCTCTTCGACCAGGCCGATACGGTGTGCGGTGGCGGCATCGATACGCTCGCCCAGCAGGATCATGCGTTTGGCCCAGCCTTCGCCGACCAAACGCGGCAGGTTCTGCGTGCCGCCCGCGCACGGCAGCAACCCGACGCTGGCTTCCGGCAGCGCCAGATGCGCCTGCTGCTCGGCAATGCGCAGGTCGCAGGCCAACGCGCATTCCAGACCGCCGCCCATGGCATAGCCGTTGATCGCGGCAATCGACACGCCGCGGAAGGCGCTCAATGCCTCGAACGCTTCGCCGAAGCGACGCGCGGCCTCGCGTACAGCAGCCTTGTCGCCGTCGGCAAACTGCTTGAGGTCGGCGCCGGCGCTGAAGAACTTTTCGCCTTCGCCGGTGATCACCAGCGCATACACGCTGCGGTCGGCGTCCAATGCATGCACCAGGTCGCGCAAGGCGGCCAGGCTCTGCACGGTCCAGGTGTTGGCCGGCGGGTTGCTCAAGGTGACGATGGCGACATGCCCATCGCGCTCGATCTGCAAGCCGGTATGCACACGCCCTTCCCACGCGCTCATCGCAGTTCCTCCTCGCCGTTGAGCAGATGCCGGGCAATGATCATGCGCATCACCTCGTTGGTGCCTTCAAGGATGCGATGCACGCGACTGTCGCGCAGCAGGCGTTCGATCGGGTACTCGCGGATATAGCCGTAACCGCCGTGGATCTGCAGTGCGTCGTCGCAGATGGCAAACCCGGCATCGGTGGCAAAGCGTTTGGCCATTGCGCACCACACGGTGGCGTCGTGGCTGCCGGCATCGAGCTTGCGTGCGGCGGTGTGCACCATCTGCCGCGCGGCCACCAGTTGGGTCGCCATATCGGCCAGCTTGAATTGCAGCGCCTGGAAATCGGCCAATTTTTTGCCGAACTGGCGGCGCTCGCCCATGTAGCGACGTGCGGCATCCAGTGCGCCCTGCGCGGCACCCAGCGAGCAGGCGGCAATATTGATGCGGCCGCCATCCAGCGCCTTCATCGCCATCTTGAAGCCCTCGCCTTCCTTACCGAGCAGATTGCCGGCCGGGATGCGCACATCGGTGAAGGTCACCCCACGCGTGGGCTGACTGTTCCAGCCCATCTTTTCTTCCTTGCGGCCGTAGCTGATGCCCGGCGCGTCGGCCGGCACCGCAAAAGCGCTGATGCCGCGTGCGCCATCGTCGCCGGTGCGTGCCATCACCACCAGCACATCGGTGGCGCCGGCGCCTGAAATAAAGGCCTTGCTGCCGTTGAGCACGTAGCTATCGCCATCGCGCTGGGCGCGGGTTTTCAACGATGCCGCATCCGAGCCGGCACCCGGCTCGGTCAGGCAATACGAGCCCAGCTTGGCACCGCTGGTCATCGCCTCGCCCCATTGCGCACGCACGCCGTCGTTGCCGTAGCTGGCAATCAACCATGTCGCCATGTTGTGGATGCTGATGAAGGCCGAGGTGGACGGATCGACGGTCGCCAATTCTTCGAACACCACCGCCGCATCGAGCCGACGCATGCCCAGGCCGCCCACGCCTTCGTCGGTGTATAGGCCGCAGAAACCGAGTTCGGCGGCCTTGGCAATCGCCTCGCGCGGGAAGTGGCTTTCTGCGTCCCACTGCGCGGCATACGGGGCGAGTTCCTTGTCGGCGAAGTCGCGCGCGGCGGCGCGGAACGCTTCCTGCTCGTCGTTTAGATCGGCCGCGTTGGCGTGTAGCTGGATGGCTGCATTCATGGCGTTGGGGTCACTTGAGAGAGATGGTGGTGTTGACGCCATGGCCCAGCGTCTGGTCGTCGAACCAGCGCGCGGTAACGGTCTTGGTCTGGGTGTAGAACATCACCACCTGCTTGCCGTATGGGCCCAGGTCGCCGAGCTTGGAGGCGCGCGAGCCGGTGAACGAAAACAGCGGCACCGGCACCGGAATCGGCACGTTGATGCCGACCTGGCCCACGTCGATGTCTTCCTGAAAACGCCGCGCGGCGGCGCCGGACTGGGTGAACAACGCGGTGCCGTTGCCGTTGGGATTGGCGTTGACCAGCGCGATCGCATCGTCCAGCGTGTCTGCGCCCAGGATCACCAGCACCGGCCCGAAGATTTCTTCGTCGTAGATGCGCATGGCCGGCGTGACGCCGGAGAAGATCGTCGGGCCGACGAAGTTGCCCTGTTCGAACCCGGTCACGGTGGGGCTGCGACCATCCAGTTCCAGCGTGGCGCCCTGCTCCACGCCGGAGGCGATCAAGCTCTCCACACGCTCGCGCGCCGCACAGGAAATCAGCGGACCGACGTCGGTGCCCTGGGCGTTGCCCGCACCCAGCTTCAAGGTCTTGGCCTTGGCGACCAGGGCGGGGATCCACTGCCGCGCTTCACCCACCAACACCAGCGTGGAGGCAGCCATGCAGCGCTGGCCGGCCGCACCGAATGCGGCGCCGACCATCGCATTGAGGGTCTGTTCCTGATTGGCGTCCGGCAACACCACGGCGTGATTTTTGGCGCCCATCATGCATTGCACGCGCTTGCCGGCCAGCGATGCGCGGCGATAGACGTGCGTGCCCACCTTGGTGGAGCCGACGAACGACAGCGCCTTGATGTCCGGGTGATCGCACAGTGCGTTGACCACGTCTTCGCCGCCATGCACCACGTTGAGCACGCCCTTGGGAATGCCCGCTTCCAGGGCAAGTTCGACCAGCCGCATGGTGACCATCGGGTCCTGCTCGGACGGCTTGAGCACGAAGGTGTTGCCGGTGGCAATCGCCATCGGGAACATCCACAACGGAATCATTGCCGGGAAGTTGAACGGGGTGATGCCGGCGCACACGCCCAGCGGTTGCAGCAGGCTGTAGGTGTCCACGCCGTTGGCGACGTTGTTGGCCAGTTCGCCCAACTGCAGATTGCCGATCGCCGCGGCGTGCTCCACCACTTCCAGCCCGCGGAACACATCGCCTTCGGCATCGGCCAGGGTCTTGCCCTGCTCGGCGCTGAGCAGCGCGGCCAGCTCGGGCATGTGCTCGCGGATCAGCTGTTGATACTTGAGGAAGACGCGCGCGCGGGTGCCGATGGGCGTCTTGCGCCAGCTGACGAAGGCGCGGCTGGCGGCGGCCACTGCGGCGTCGACTTCGGCCGTGGTGGCGAACGGCACCTGGGCCAGCACCGACTGGTCGGCCGGGTTGACCACGTCCTGCCACTGGTCGCTGGCGGAGACCAGCATTTGTCCATCGATCAACAGGGACACGCGGGGGACGGATTCGCTCATCACAGGGTTCGCTCGCAGAAGACATCGGGCCGGCTGGCCCAGTACTTCGCATTGTTCGCAGCCCAACCTGCCATTCCCAGCCCACATCTGCTTAATCGCGCTAAGCTGACCGCACAATTTTGCGAATCTTGCGAATGCCCCAGTCCTCGCCGCCCGTCCTCCGCCATCAGCTCGGCCTGCGCCTGCAGCGGCTGCGGCAGCGCCACGGCCTGACCCAGGCCGAGCTGGCGCGCCGGCTGGCGTTATCGCCGAGCTACCTCAACCAGATCGAGCGCAACCAGCGCCCGCTGACGCTGGCGATCCAGCAGCGGCTCAAGGCCACCCTCGGCGATCTGGACGGCCTGCTGGATCTGGACGACCCGGCCGCCCTGGCCGACCCGCTGGACGAATCGCTGCGCAGCCTGGGCCACACCCTGTCGCCGGCCGAGCTGCGCGCGCTCACCGGCAACCTGCCGCAGGTGGCGCAGGCGCTGCTGGATCTGCACCGCGCCCATCAGCATCTGCTGGAGCGCAATGCCGCGCTGCAAATGCAGATCGGTATTGAGCATGCGGCGATGCCGTCGCTGTCGCCGGGCGAGCAGGTGCGCGATTACTTCAACCGTGCGCATAACTACCTGCCCGAACTGGATGAGCGCGCCGAGGCGTTGTATGCCGAACTCGGCCTGACCCCGGAAAACCTGCCGCTGCGGCTACGCCAGCGCCTGGCCGATCGTCACGGCCTGCTGGTGCAGGAGGCGCCCGATCTGCACAGCGACAAACGCAGCGTGGATGCGCAGGCGCGCGTGTTGTGGCTGCCCGCCCATCTGCGGCCCGGCCAGCAGGCGTTCCAGATGGCCGCGCACCTGGCCTTGCTGGAATGCGCACCGTTGCTGGACGCGCGCATCGCCGATGCCGGGTTCGAAGATGCCGAGCGCATCGCGCTGTCGCGGATCGGGCTGTCGAATTACTTCGCCGGCGCGCTGGTGATGCCGTACAGCGATTTTCTGCGCAGCGCACAGCGCTCGCGCTACGACATCGAGTGGCTGGCGGACCGCTTCGGGGTGGGCTTCGAGGCGGTCTGCCATCGTTTGAGCACCCTGCAACGACGCGGTGCCGCCGGGTTGCCGATCTTCTTCATGCGGGTGGATCGCGCCGGCAATGTCTCCAAACGCCACTCGTCTACCGACTTCCACTTTTCGCACGTGGGCGGCGCCTGCCCGCTTTGGATCGTGTACGAGGCGTTCAACCAACCCGACCGCATCTTGACCCAGATCGCGCGCATGCCCGATGGCCGCCGCTATTTCTGGCTGGCCCGCCAGGTCAGCAGCGGCGCCCCCGGCTACGGCCGCCCGCGCAAGACCTTTGCGCTGGCGATGGGCTGCGACCTGCGTCATGCCGACCAGCTGGTCTATGCGCGCGGCTGGGATCTGGGCGCGGTGGACGATGCCGTGCCGATCGGGCCGGGCTGCCTGACCTGCGAGCGCAGCGACTGCGTGCAGCGCGCATTCCCCGCCCTGCCCCGGTTGCCGGTCAGCACGCGCTAGCGAGACCACACCACGCAATTGTCACCTGGGCAACGTTTGATCGCCTGGCACGCACCCACGCCAGACTGTGACGAAGCAAACGCCAGCGCTGCACTGCAGCATTCCAAGCCGAGATAGCTCACGCAAAATGCTTCATTGGAATGGAATGACTCGCGCTTCTACCCTGAAGCGGACACATGCAGGACAGGGGGACGCCAGCGCGATTGTCGATTGTCGATCGTGACAGCGCCGCAGCAACGCACTTACCGCAACCGCACCACCGCACCACGCCATGTCCGCTCGATCGCGCCAGACCTACATCGGCGCCGGCGGGCCGCACCAGCCGCCATCACCTTATTCGGTCACTTAGTCCTGGGAGGGATCAACCGATGCCTGTTCACCACACCGGTCACTCGGCCAGCCGGCGCCTGCGCCGCACGCCGGTCCGCGACGTCCTCTGCACCACCATCGCTTTCGTGCTGACCACCGCGTTCAGTGCGCAGGCACAGGACACCGCGCCCGCCGCGCCGCCGGCCAACGCCACCAGCAGCAGCGCCGCCAACGCGCAGGCACCGGTGACGCTGGACAACATCACCGTGATCGGCCAGCGCGCCAGCCTGAATCAGGCCGTGCAGGCCAAGCAGATGTCCGATTACGTCATGGAAGTGATCTCCGCGGACAACATGGGCCAGATGCCCAACGTCACCGTGGCCGAAGCGCTGGTGCGCCTGCCCGGCGTCAACGGCACCCGCGACCGCGGCAACGAGAGCCTGGCCACCGTACGCGGCCTGGGCCCGCGCATGACCATGGGCACCGTCAACGGGCGCGAGATCGCCTCGTCCGAACCCAATCGCGCAGTGCGCTGGGAAGTGTTTCCCACCGAGATCGTCTCCACCGTCAAGGTCTACAAGACCCAGTCGGCCGACCTGGTCGCCGGCGGCCTGGCGGCGACCGTGGACATCTCCACCATCAGCCCGCTGGACTACACCGGCCCCGGCTTTGTCGGCACCGCCGGGCCGGTGTTCTACGACCACGCCAAGGACGTGGACGGCTACACCCCGTGGGGCAGCCGCTTCGGCGCCAGCTGGGTGCACAAGTTCAACGACAATCTGGCCGTGGCCTTCGGCGCCACCTATCAGAAGCAGAAGAACGCCAGCTCGTCGATCGGCAGCTGGGGCTATACCGATGCCACCACCTCGCGCGACGTCGATGGCGATGGCACCGTGGATCCAACCCCGTGGGGCGCGGCCGACCAGCTCAAGCTGATCGAGCAGACCCGCACCGGCGCGATGGGCACCGTGCAGTGGCGCTCGGGCAATTTCGAGCTGAAGTTCGACGGCCTGTATTCGCGCATCGAGATCGACGAAGACCAATTGCAGAACTGGTTCAACAGCCTGGCCTTCAGCACGTTCTCCGGCGCGACCAATCCGTACACCACGCCGGGCTCGTCCTACACCATCGTCGATGGCGATGTGGTGGCCGGCACCTTGGCCAATTCCAACCTGCAGGTCGACCACGTGGTCAGCCACTACAACGAGGTCAAGACACTCACCGCCGGTGGTTTGAATGCCAAGTGGAACGGCGATGTGTGGACCTTGGGCAGCGACCTGTCGTTCTCGCAGGCCAAGCGCGACAACGTTTGGCAGGCAGTGCGCTTCGGCAGCAACCCGGACACGGTGTCGTTCGATTTCCGCCGCAGCGTCAGGCCCACCATCAGCACCAGCTCGGACACGCCCGAATACGGCATCGCCGGGCAGACCCAACCGCAGGCGCTGCGCGACAAGATCGCCGCGCTGGCGCTCAATGCCAGCCGTGCGGTGGACGCAGGCCCGTTCACCTCGTTGGAATTCGGCGCACGCGCCGCACGCCGCGAAAAGCAGAACCGCAATTTCATCGGCAACCAGTCCGGCTACGACCAGCCGATTTCGGCGTATCAGGGCTTGATCTACCCGGTCACCATGCCGGACTTGAATGTGCCCACGCTCACCGGCGGCAACATGGCCGAGATCGCGCGCATTGGGTTTGGCGGCTTCGATCCGGCCGCGCTCGATGAGCAGATGCTCGACCACTGGAACGTCAAGGAAGACGTGCGCGAAGCCTTCGCCAAGGCGGTCTTCAGCTCGCAGCTGTTCGGTACCGATGTCACCGGCAATATCGGCGTGCGCCTGGTCAACACCAAGACCACCAGCGACGGCTTCGATTCGGTCGGCGGCACCGTGCAGGCCAGCAGCGACAGTAAGGAGTACACCGACGTGCTGCCCAGCGCGACGCTCAACTTCCTGATCGACGATCAACGCATCCTGCGCTTTGCGGTGGCCAAGGTCATCGCACGCCCGCCGCTGGACGAGCTGCGCACCGGCCGTCGCCTGGACGACCCCACCGTGACCGTCGGCCAGCTGACCGGCAGCGGCGGCAACCCGCAGCTGGACCCGTTCAAGGCCACCCAGGTCGACGTGTCGTATGAGTGGTACTTCCACAAGGAAGCGCTGGCGGCGTTGGCGGTGTATCGCAAGGAAGTGGATTCCAGCATCGGCTACCGCACCGACCGCGAAGTGATCAACGGCCTGGATTACCTGGTCAGCGCGCCGTTCAATGGCGGCGGCGGCTACATCAATGGTGTGGAACTCACCTTCCAGACGCCGTTCTTCTTTATTCCGCACATGGAAAACTTCGGCGTCTATTCCAACTATTCGTTGGTCGATTCCAACCTCAAGGAATTCTCGCCGGAAAACAACCCGCTGCCGCTGAGCGGCCTGGCCCGCAAGACCGGCACCTTCGACCTGTGGTACAGCAACGGCACCTTCGAAGCGCGCGTGGGCTACAAGTACCACAGCCCCTACACGGTGGTGTACGGCTGGAATGCCGCGCGTCTGGCACGCCTGCAGAGCGAAGGCACCGTGGATCTGAGCTTGAACTGGCAGTACAGCAAGCAGCTGGGCTTCCGCTTCCAGGCCGGCAATCTCACCAACGAGCCGCTGCGCGCCTACACCGACAACAAGCCCAACCGTCTGGCCAATCAGGACGATGGCGGCTACCAGCTGTTCGGCCGTCGCTACCAGCTGGAAGCGACGTACCGGTTCTAAGAGCAGCTAACAAACCTACTGTGCTCACCGCCAGGCAGGCGCGGCCGGTGCTCGATGCGGCATGTACCACTCGTACACTCCGCTTCTGAGCGCGCCGTCCATACCCACCTGACGACTGCCCGCTACGTTTTTTAGCCGCTCCAAGCATGGTGGCGAACGCATGACGCGCAGTCGCCGGCACTGCATGGACGGCACGCAGGAACCGGCAGATACGCGTTGTAGCTGCCGGTTTCATGCAGACCGCTATGCGCCTGGCGCCTGCACCGTCGTGTTCGATCGCCACCCCACAGACACATCCGGCGCCTGCTGCGCCGGGCAGCAGGCGAGTGACATCGATACGCGGGAACGCACTGCGACTCTGGTTGCGATTCCGCACACCGCCTGCGCTGCACGATGGCCACATGCAGCATGCTGTTGGCCGCTCCATGGTTGATTTGTCGAGGAATTACATGCGCTCTACCCGCCGCTTCTGGACGCCGACGCTGCTGGCGTTGGCATTATCCGTTTCCGCACACGCCGCCCAGCCTCCCGCCACGTTGTATCTCGGCGCGGACCTGTCCTACGTCAACGAGATGGAGGAATGCGGCGTGCAATATCGCGAGAACGGTGTGGTCACCGATCCGTTCGAACTGTTCCATGCGCATGGCGCCAACCTGGTGCGTGTGCGGCTGTGGAACGATGCACGCTGGACCAAGTACAGCGACCTGACCGACGTCAAAAAGACCATTGCGCGCGCACGTGCACAAGGCATGCAAGTGCTGCTGGACCTGCACTATTCCGACGATTGGGCCGACGGCGAAAAACAGCTGATTCCCAAGGGCTGGGCCAGCATCACCGATACCGATGAACTGGCCCGCACGCTCTACGGCTTCACCTACGACACGCTCAGCGCACTCGACCGCGCCGGGTTGATGCCGGAGCTGGTGCAGGTGGGCAACGAAAGCAATTCCGACCTGATGGACAGCCAGCCCTGGGACAAGAAGCGCCCCATCGACTGGCAGCGCAACGCCAAGCTGTTCAACGCCGGCATCAAGGCAGTGCGCGACATGAGCGCGCGCTCCACGATCAAACCGCGGGTGATGCTGCATATCGCCCAGCCGGAAAATGTGGAGCCGTGGTTCGCCGCCGCCACCAAGGCCGGCGTCACCGACTTCGACCTGATCGGCATCAGCTACTACCGCAAGTGGTCCACCCAGTCGATGGCGCAGTTGGGCAAGACCATCCAGCGCTTGCGTGGCCGCTTTGATGCCGACGTGGTGGTGGTGGAAACCGCCTACCCGTGGACCCTGGAGTCCGGCGACACTTCGCAGAACCTGCTCGGCGAAGACTCGCTGATTGCCGGCTATCCGGCTACGCCGCAAGGCCAATCCAAGTACATGATCGATCTGACCCAGCTGGTGATCGATACCGGCGGTGCCGGCGTCGTGTACTGGGAACCGGCATGGACCAGTAGCAGCTGCAAGACGCGCTGGGGCACCGGTTCGTCGTGGGAAAACGCCAGCTTCTTCGATTTCAAGCATGGCAATGACGTGCTGCCAGCGATCGATTTCATGCACCATCCATACACCGGCGCGCCGCCCTCGTACACGCCCGCAGCGCATACGCCTGCACCGGCAAACCCGGCAGGCGCCAGCACGAGGACACAGCCATGACCGGCATCAATCGTCGCGAGTTGCTGCGCGGCATGCTTGCAAGCAGTGTGAGCGCCGCACTTCCTGTCGGCGCGGCTGCCGCGCTGGCGCCAGGTAGTGCCGGCGCCGCATCGGCGACTGCCAAAAACACACCACCGGCTGGCCCATTAGGTGACGCAACACTGGCGCCACGCGAGCGGCTGCTGTTCGACTTCGGCTGGCGCTTTCATCTAGGCCATGCCAGCGACCCGTCGCGCGATTTCGAATTCGGCACCTTCCAGCGCACCTTCGCCAAAGCCGGCAAGGACACCGCCACCGCTGCGCAACTGAGCTTCGACGACAGCAGCTGGCAACAGGTAGATCTGCCGCACGACTGGGCCGTGACCCTGCCTTTTCGCCCGGAGCCGATTTCCGCTTCGATGACCGAGGAAGACCCGGCGGCCGCACACGGCTATAAGGCGTTGGGAACGAGCTTTCCCGAAAACAGCGTGGGCTGGTATCGGCGGATGCTGCAGATTCCAGCCAGCGATCTGGGCAAGCGCATCTGCCTGGTGTTCGACGGCGTGTTCCGCGATTGCGTGGTGTTCTGCAATGGTCACATCGTCGGGCGCAATGCCAGCGGCTATTGCGGCTTCGAGGTCGACCTGAGCGAAGTGCTCGACTACGGCAAGCCCAACCTGATTACCGTCCGCGTGGATGCCACGCTGGGCGAAGGCTGGTTTTACGAAGGCGCCGGCATCTATCGCCATCTGTGGCTGCAGAAGACCGACCCCTTGCATCTGCCGCAGCACGGCGTGTTCGTGCGCAGCACCCTGCAGGGCGACAGCGCCACTGCGCAGGTCTCTGCCGAAGTGCGCAACGACGGCACCGCCCCGCGCCAATGCAGCGTACAGGCCCGCATCACCGCGCCGGATGGACGCGTGGTCGCGCAGACGGTGAGTGCTTCCATCACGGTGGCGCCAGGCCAGGTGCAACAGCTCGAACACACCCTCCCGCTGGGTCAGGCGGCGTTGTGGTCGATCGACATCCCACAGCTCTATACCCTGACCACCAGCGTGCACAGCGACGGCAAGGCCACCGACGCCGTGGTCACCGCCTTCGGCGTACGCAGCATCGCCTTCGACGCGCAGCGCGGTTTTCTGTTGAACGGCGCGCCACTCAAACTGCACGGCACCAACAACCATCAGGACCATGCCGGCGTCGGCACCGCTATCCCCGACGCCCTGCACGAGTGGCGCCTGCGCCAGCTCAAATCGATGGGCTGCAACGCCTATCGCAGCTCGCACAATCCGGCCACCCCCGAGTTGCTCGCACTGTGCGACCGCCTGGGCATGTTCGTGATCGAAGAAACCCGCCGCATGTCCACCGACCCCGAAGCGATGGGCGAACTGGAGACGATGGTGCGGCGCGGGCGCAATCATCCCAGCGTGATCCTGTGGTCGCTCGGCAACGAAGAACCGCAGCAGGTCACCGAGCGCGGTGCGCGCATCGTCGCGCGCATGCAACAACGCGTACGTCAGCTCGATCCCACCCGCCCCACCACCTTTGCGATGGATAAAGGCTTCGGCGACGGCGTTGGCCAGGTGGTGGACGTGGTCGGTTTCAATTACCGCACCAGCCAGATGGACAGCTTCCACGCGCAATACCCCGACATTCCCATCTACGGCAGCGAAACCGGCAGCACCGTGTCGGTGCGCGGCAATTACCAACGCGACGACGCACGCGGCTATACCCGCGCCTACGATCTGGACCACCCCTGGTGGGCCAGCACCGCCGAAGCGTGGTGGAGCTACGTCGCCCAACGCCCCTATATCGCCGGCGGTTTCATCTGGACTGGCTTCGACTACCGCGGCGAACCCACACCCTACAACCGCTGGCCGAATGTCGCCTCCCAGTTCGGCGTGCTCGATAGCTGCGGCTTCCCCAAGGACAACTACTGGTACTACCGCGCGCAGTGGACGCGCGAGCCAGTGCTGCATCTGTTCCCGCACTGGAACTGGGACGGTCTGCTGCAACCCGAAGACAACGGCCACCTCGCCGTCTGGTGCCATAGCAATCTCGACGCGGTGGAGTTGCTGGTCAATGGCGTCAGCCAGGGCCTGCAGCAGGTGCCGGCCTACGGCCATGTCGAATGGCGGGTGAAATACGCCCCCGGCGTCATCGAAGCGCGCGGCTATCGTGGGGGCAAATTGGTGCTCAGCGAACGCCATGAGACCGTTGGCAAGCCCGCCGCGATCCGCCTGAGTTGCGACCGCAACGCACTACGTGCCGATGCAGAAGATGTGGCAGTCGTGAAAGTGGAGATCGTCGATGCGCAAGGCCGCTTGGTACCCAACGCCGACAACCAGGTGCACTTCGCCCTGAGCGGCCCCGCGCGTCTGATCGGCGTCGGCAACGGCGACCCCAGCAGTCAAGAAGACGACAAGGCGCCGCAGCGCAAGGCCTTCAATGGACTGTGCGCGGCGCTGTTGCAGACCACCAGAAGCAGCGGCGATATCGTGCTGCAGGCCAGCACACCCGGATTACGCCCGGCTACGCTGCGCCTGCAGGCTGCCAAATCGCCCTTACGGCCGTCGGTGGGCTAAGCGCGGCTACCAAAACGTCGCGAGCAGTCGTCAGGTGGGCGTGGACGGCGCGGAGGAACCGGAGTGTACGCGTGGTACATGCCGCACCGAGCACCGGCCGCGCCCGCCTGGCGGTGAGCACAGTCCTGTTATTAGCTGCTCTAAACCCCGGCCATCAAGTGCAGTTCGCAGCTGCACAGGCCCGCGCCTCGAATCGGAGCGGGCACTGGAGTGCTAGCTCGCCACGGAAACGATAGGGCACGGCAGTACAGCGCTGCACGGCTTGTGTATGGCTTTCCTGCAACCCGAATGGATTTCCGTACCGCACGGAAATTCGCTCGCCCGACATCCAGCAACCGCGCCTGACCATCGCGCATGAAATTTTCTGCCTGAGTCGCCTGCAATCCTCTCCAGGCACACCACCGGTCATCGCTCCATGCCGGCAGCAGCCCATGCCCCACGGCCAGTCTCGAAGCAATACCGCCGACAGACATACCTGCCGAGAGACAACCCCGCCGCAAAGCGGTATCAGGGCGTTCTTGCACGCCTCTTCGCTCTGACAACCAATCGAGCAGACGACCGCCGGGTTTCTCTCGCTGAGTTCGCACAAGGTCACGTTTCGCGTTCTGGACGTCAGCGCACATGGCGTTGGCCAGCTCGCGCGTAACGCCGCCAAACCAGCCAAGTCACCTAGTCATTCGAGAACGGGGCGATCCAGTCGTCATTGCGTCTGTCTCCCGGCGTACGGTGGCACTGACGTTACGGAGAGAGGCCGGGCAGAGAGGTGGCCTAGCTTGGCCGAAAGCAAGACGAGAAAAATTTATTTTCTTGACTGCTGCAACTTGCTTGACGCGCCGCCCTATCAACGCCGGATCATCCGCCGCTATTCCACAGCCATACAAAACCCATCCATTTTCATCATGGCAGCGAGAAAAATTGCATCAACCATCAGCTACTGCATCGCTTAAATAAAACCAGCTTCGCAAGCTTGCATTATTTTTCAATGCAAAGATTTGGTTATCTTTTGAGATTAACGAACACCTTTTAACACCTGTGAATCCCATGTTTTTCGCTTGAAGTAAATTGCCCAAAGATAGTAACAAACTTTATCGCAGCAACTGACGATTCGTGGCAATAACTGACATAGATAACGCTACTTGAACATGTACGTTTATCGAAAGCAGCAATAGTCGCCAGGCGCTTCGGTCGCGGCCTGCATCCGCTCATGCTGTTTCTGTTCCATACCCACCAGGTTGCCTGCGTAATGCGCCACGCACCATCGCGCGTCGTCCGGGAGGCACAGCTTCACCGCCGCTCGCGCATTCTCACGCCTGTGAAACTGCCTCGCTCCAGCGATGCACTCCCTCGCAGCGCTTGGCCGCGAGGGAGGCAAGCGTTTATCGCAAGCGCGAAAACGCACCGATACCCGCGATCGCCAGCCGCTCTGCGGGCACCGCCGTTTCAGCGAACGACAGCCGCAGGTAGCGGATCTGGCGGACCTCGGGGAAATTCAGGCGCTGGGTCGAGAGCGCGTAGGCGATATTGGATAGCTCGCCGGCGCCGGCCGGCTGCCAGCGTTGACCATCTTCGCTGGTTTCGGCGCGATAGCCCTTCGGTGGCGCCGCACCGTTCATCACCGTGCGCGAGGGCGTGAGGCTGAAACCGGCCACCTGATGCAGCGCGCCGAGGTCCATGGTCACCTGCGCGGGATGGCCCGGCGTGGGAGCGGGCGTGATCCAGATCGTGCTGGCATTGTCGTCCAGCAACGTGTCCGCCCCTGGCGCGCTCGCCTCGACGATGCGCCAACCGGCGGTGGACAGCACGTCCGGCGCGTTTGCCGTGGGGCGTGCCACCGGCACCGGCGCCACGGCACGGAACAGCGCGAATTCGCTGATCGCCGGGCACACCGGCGCCTCAAGCACGACCAGGCGCACCCGGCGCGCGGCAACCGGGCGCTCCAGCCGCACGATCCGCTGTGCACCGATACATTGCGCTTCGGCCAGCCGCCGCCATTGCCCATCGACCTCGGCTTCGACCGCAAAGCGGGTGACGCGCACGCCCAGCGGCAGGTACTCGCGCAACCGGATCAGGTCAAAGCTGTGTACCGCAGACAGCTCCAACGTTAGCGTGGGCGTGTTCATCTCATCCGGTGTGGACCAGTAGCTGTCCGGCTGCCGATCCAGCACGCGCGCCGGCTCGAACCCAGCACCGCGCGACGCACTGGCGCTGGCCTTGGCGCCCTTGGCCAGATCGATGGCGAAGCTGGCGCGGATTGCGTCGCCGAAACTCTGCAGCACCGCCACGTCGTGGTCGGCGATGCGGCCACGTCGGTCGGGCGGGAGATTGAGGTTCATGTTGGTGCCGCGCGCCACCGAGGTGTCGAAATAGCGCACCAGATTCTCAGGGCTGCGCACCTTGCCGTCTTCATCGGCATGGTAGAACCAGCCCGGGCGGATCGAGGTGTTGGTTTCGGCCGGCCACCACAGCGCCCCTCCGCGCACCCCGGAATTGCCGTTTTCCTGTGTGTAGGGCGCGTTGGGCATGGTGGGCCAGGACGGATCGCCGGCGACACCGTCCTCGTTGCCGCCCCACCGGATATCGGCGCCGAGCGGGTCGAAGGTGCAGGCCATCGGCTGGTGCCGATGCACCAGCTCGATCATGCGTGGCCAGTTGTAGTAAGCGGGCGCATCGATCTTGCGCGCTTCGCGCGCTCCACCGTAATAGCCGTCGCCACCATTGGCGCCATCGAACCAGAACTCGAACAGGTCGCCATAGCCCGTGCATAGCTCGACGATCTGCTTGCGGAAATAGTCGAGATAGCCGGGCCGCCCATACTCGGCGTGGTTGCGATCCCAGGGCGAGAGATAGAGGCCGAATGCCAGGCCAGCGCGTCGACACGCCGCGGCCATCTCACCAACGATGTCGCCTTTGCCGTTCTTGTACGGCGAGTTCCGGATGCAATGCTCGGTCAAACGCGTCGGCCAGAGACAGAACCCATCGTGGTGCTTGGCCGTAAAAATGAGCCCTTTCAGATTGCCAGCCTTGGCAGCAGCAACAATCTGATCGGCTGAAAAATCGCTGGGATCGAATTTGCGCGGATCCTCGTCGCCGTAGCCCCATTCCTTGTCAGTGAAAGTATTCATCGCAAAATGCACGAAGGCGTATTGCTCCCACCGATGCCACCGTAGCTGTCGCTTGCTAGGCAGCGCACCCCACGGTGCCGGCCCGTTTGTGCGCGGCGTCTGCGTGATCCGCGCCGCCGGGGAACTGAAGCTGGCGGCAGCAGCCACCACACCCGTGGCAAGAAAAGTACGACGATCGATCATTGGCGCCTCCGACTTTGCACAAGTTTCGATCTTAGCTTTTCCAAAGGCGAAAGAGTCCTACCCCCAAAGCAACAGGCGGTGATGCAAGGCACCGCGCACAGGCCGCTGTGCGGCTGGCCTTGAACCGCGTGCGACGCATGCTGCGCGGAAGTGTGGTTTGACGGCCGATTGTCTTTCCACGCTGCGCTGTTGGCACTTGCATGGCGACTCATCTTCCGCACGCGAAGCGAGCTGCGTGAACAGCGACAACTAATGACTGACTGATGACACCCAACAAAGACCGCACGACAGCCTGGGCGGGCCAACATCAGCCATTTTTAGTCATCACGATTGACCGCAGGCGCCCTATTTTGGCTGCACTGAAGTGCGCGGGCCACAGAGACCTTGCGTCATAGCAATTGCTTGGGCTGCTTCGATGCCGGGACGCCCTGGTCGTCAGCCGTACGCACTAACGAGGATGCTGTGGATTGATCTGCTGCAGCATTGGGACGCCTTGAGCGACCCGGCAATGGATAAAACGCTGCACGAGCCCCTCCCGCGGCATTTTGCCAAGCTCAAGCCCACGACGCGCGTCATCTCGGCCGTGGCATTTGAACTTCAAGCATCCTGCAGGTTGTGCCGAGCTTTCATCGTCGGAGCAAGCAAGCAGGCGTCACGGAGATACACCGCTCTCCGTCTGTTGCTTTGCGTTTTCTACGGCGGCGAGAATGCTCGACCGCGGATCTATTGCCTATCCACATCGCGCGGAAAATAGCGACGAAACTTTTCTTCCCAGGCCTGGAATTGTTCCAGCGTGTACTCATCCATTGGCCGTTCCACCGAGGCGACTGCCTTGTTCTGTGCAACGATCGCAATCCGCTGAGACGACAGTTCGTCCCAGGCCTTCCGCAAGGCCGCCGGATCGGGATGCGACACCAGCATGGCTTCCAGCAGCGTGGCCTGCGCAACACGCGCGGCCAGCAGGTCGCTGAGCGCATCGGTCACTGCGCGCATCCATTCCTCGTTACGAGTGTCCATTCCAAGCGTACCGCGAGCATTGAGAGTGCCGCAGCGTAGCGCCTGTACGTCAACGGCAATGTGCAGTGCGCCTGATCAGTCACCGGCCGCGCAATGGCATGGGCGATGAACACCAGAAATCCAGCGCATTGTCAGTCGGTTTTTCCCTGACAGCGCGGGGCAAATACCGGCTAAACGCGAGCTCGGCCGCAGGATTTCAGTTCTGTGGTGGTTGGTCGCTAACCCGTTGCCGAGCCATCACGCGTACTTCACGCGCCCGCGGGTCGGTGCCTTCTTTATGGACACCAGGACCACCTACATGACTGCTTACTTGCAACGCTATAACGTCGGCCGCCGCCTAGGCGCTGCATTTGGAATCCTGATCTTGCTGTCGAGCCTGCTCGTGGCGATCGGCCTGGTCACCATGGCAAACGCCAAGCAGCAATTGGACTTTATCGTTCTGGATCGCATGGCCAAGATCCAGATCGGCAACGGCATGCTGGACGCGAACTCCACGATCATGATCGCGCTGGGCACCTACTCTATGGCAACCAGCCGCGAGCTCGACGCCGAAGCGCTGGCGACCATCAAGGAGCAACGCCAGCGCTACAGCGACCTGCGCGCCAAGCTCGACACGCTGCCCAGCTCGGAGGAAGGCCGCAAGATTCGCGCAGTGCTGGACGAGCGGCGCACGATCTCGGCCAAGATCAACGACGAGGTCATGAAACTGGCGGCTGCAGACGACAATGCACCGGCGCAGGCGCTGCTGAGTGCGAAGGCACGCCCGGCCACCATGGCGTGGCAGGACAAGATCCGCGAGCTGGTCACCCGCCAGGAAGATCAGAGCCATCAGGCCTATACCGAAGCGGTTGCGTCGATGAAACGCGGCAAGCTGCTGATCAGCCTGGGCGGCATCGCTGTTGTGGCGATCAGCAGCCTGCTGGCCTGGCTGATCACCCGCAGCCTGACCCAGCCGCTCGCGCGTGCGACCAAGGCAGCCGAGGCTATCGCCAACGGTCAGTTGGATAACAACGTCCAGACCGATGCAAAGGACGAAACCGGCCGCCTGCTGCGCGCCATGAGCGGTATGCAGACACAGCTGCAAGCCTTGCTCAGCGCCCAGGGCGACATGGCCAAGCGCCACAACGATGGGCAGATCAGCTTCCGTATCGATGCCAACGCATTTCCCGGCGACTACGGCCGCATGGCGCAGGACACCAATACCCTGGTTGCCTCGCATCTGGCCGTGCAGACCACGCTCGCGCGCATCATGGGCCGCTATGCCATTGGCGACCTGAGCGAGAGCATGGACGCGCTGCCCGGCGAAAAAGCCGTGCTCACCCAGACCATGAACGAGGTCAAGGCCAACCTGTCGGCGATGAATACCGAGATCAAGCAGCTGGCGCAGTCGGCGGCCAACGGCGATTTCAGCGCGCGCGGCGATGCCGACCGCTTCCAGTACGACTTCCACATCATGGTCGACAGCCTCAACCAGCTGATGGCTACCGCCGATGGCAATCTGCAATCGCTGTCGTCGCTGCTGCAATCCATCGCCGCAGGCGATCTGACCGCACGCATGAGCGGCGACTTCAAGGGGGTGTTCGCACAGATGCGCGACGACGCCAATGCCACTGCCACACAGCTGGCCGAAATTGTCGGGCGCATCCAGCACTCAGCGGTGTCGATCAATTCGGCCGCCAGCGAAATTGCCGCGGGCAATCAGGATCTGTCGCAACGTACCGAGCAGCAGGCCGCCAACCTCGAAGAAACCGCCGCATCGATGGAAGAACTCACCTCCACCGTGCGCCAGAACGCCGAACATGCGCGCCAGGCCAATCAGCTGGCGATCGGTGCTGCTAGCGTCGCCTCGCAGGGCGGCGACATCGTCAGCAAGGTCGTGGGCACCATGACCGGCATCGAAGCCTCGTCCAAGAAGATCGCCGACATCATCAGCGTCATCGACGGCATCTCCTTCCAGACCAATATCCTGGCACTCAACGCAGCGGTCGAAGCGGCACGCGCCGGCGAACAAGGCCGCGGTTTTGCGGTGGTCGCCAGCGAAGTGCGCACCCTCGCCCAGCGCTCCACCGCTGCGGCCAAGGAGATCAAGAGCCTGATCGACGATTCGGTCGAGCGTGTGGCAGAAGGCTCGGCACTGGTGCACAGCGCCGGCACCACCATGGCCGAGATCGTGGCCAGCGTGCAGCGCGTCACCGACATCATGGGCGAAATTTCCGCCGCTTCGCAGGAGCAGTCGGCCGGTATCGAACAGGTCAACCTCACCGTCACCCAGATGGACGAAACCACGCAGCAGAATGCCGCGCTGGTGGAAGAAGCCACCGCCGCCGCTCGCTCGATGGAAGAGCAGGCCGTGCAGCTCAGGCAGGCGGTGTCGATCTTCAAGATCGAAGCCGAACGCCCGTCAGGTGTGCGCGCAGCTGCACCGACGGTGCTGCATCCCAAGAAGCCGGCCGGCGTTGCCGCAGCGAAGCCACGCGTTGCCGCGACATCGATCAAGCGTCCAGCCAGACCGGCGGTGGTCGCCAGCGCGTCGAGCAATGGCGCGGATTGGCAAGAGTTCTAAGCCGGCGTTTTTAGCAAGAGATGGCGCAATACGAAGGCCGGCTGCGTGAGCAGCCGGCCTTCTGTACTGCACCCGATTGCCCTCCGATCAATGATGACGAGGCAGCGATCAGCTCCATTCGGCCAGCAACTGCGCCATCCGCGCCAGACCCAGTTCCAGTTCCGCAGGCGACACACCGCCCGCCCCCAACCGCAGGTGCTGCGGGCATGCATACGCACCACCGGACATCACAAATGTCTTAAACGGCGGCGCAAGCAACCGGCGACTGAAGGCATCGGCGTCGATCGGCAAGTCGAGATGTGCAAGACCGAGCAGGCCTGCCTGCGGCCGCTGCCATGTCAGTGCCGGCTGCTCGGCGACAAAGCGATCCAGTAGATCGATCCGCGCGCGCCCCATTGCACGCGAGTGCTCGACCGTCGCATCGAAATGCTCCGGTCGCAACGCGACCTCGGCAATGCGCTCCCCCAGCACGTTCATGATCTCGCTGGTGTTT
The DNA here is from genome assembly GCF_979258225.1 of Xanthomonas sp. AC360. Lineage (NCBI taxonomy): Bacteria > Pseudomonadati > Pseudomonadota > Gammaproteobacteria > Lysobacterales > Lysobacteraceae > Xanthomonas > Xanthomonas sp. AC360. Next base: position 2,977,939 of record NZ_OZ409846.1, on the reverse strand, counting down.
TCGCGCAGCACCATCGCCGCATTGAGCAAGGCTTGGTCGCGCGTCACCATCCAGCCGGTCCGCAAGCCCTGCAGGCCGAGCAGCTTTGACACGCTGCCGGTACTCACTCCGCGGTCGTAAAGGGTTGCGATGCGTGGGGTCTCTTGCCGGTCCCACTCCAGGCCGCGATAGACCTCGTCGGAAAGGATGTAGGCACCCACGCGTTCTGCCGCAGCCACAATGCGCTGCAACGTCGCCAGGTTCTCCACGCGTCCAGTCGGATTGTTGGGATTGCACAGGAAGATGAGCTTGGTCTTGGGCGTGACCAATGCTTCGAGCTGGTCGATATCCAGTGCCCAGTTGGATGCCTCCGAACGCGTCACCAACTTGGGCACCGCACCGATTTGCTGTGCCAGCACCAGCGGTTGCTGCCACCCCGGTGCATCGATGACGAACTCATCGCCGGCAGCGAGCAACTGCGTCAGCACCAAGTAGTTCGCCTCCTGCGCGCCGGCGGTGATCAGCACATCCTGCAACCCGCATGTGCTGGCATACCCATACTGCGCCAGCACCCGTTCGCGTAGCAGTGGCAAGCCTTGATAGTCCTCGCCGGTCCAATCCAGCGACTGCGCAGGATCCAGCTGCGCCAGATAGCGCTGCAATGGCGGCGAAGGCGACAACGAATAGGTGACGCAGGCATCGGGCTTGGCACGATGCGCGGTGAGCCATTGCTCCCAAAAACTGTTCGACGGCACAGGCATGCGTAAGACTCCCTTATCCCATGACGGCCGGGCACACGCCCAGCCCAAGCGAAGCATCGATCACCGCGCCGCGTAGAATGCGTGCCTCATCGCGGCACAGGTAAAAGCACAGGTCGGCAATCTCCCGCGGCGCGATCAACCGCCCGCCGGGCAGCGATGCTTCAAGCGCCTGGCGTTGGTCGGCCGACAAGGCATTCAAGGTACTGGCCTGAAACATCGGCGTGTCGGTGGCGCCAGGACAGACAGTGAAGACATCGATACCTGTGCAGGCGTAGGTGGCCGCAAGTTGCCGCCCCAGAAACGCCACCGCCGCCTTGCTCATGCCATCGGCAGCGCGAAAGCGCGGAAAGTGCGTGATCCCGCCGTCCACCGAGCTCATGAACACAATCTTGCCGTGTCCGCGCGCCAGCATGCTCGGGATCACATCCTCGCTGAGCCACAGCGGCCCCAGCGTATTGACCCGGAAAAATACCTCGTCCTGTTCCTTGTAGCTGGCCGCCGCACGTTCAACGGTCTTGGTGCCGACGCCAGCGTTGTGGATCACGATGTCCAGCGGCAGAGACAGTGCCTGCATCAGTTGCGCGTGGCTCTGCTGGTCGCCCACATCCAGCTCCAGTGCGTGCACGTACTCATCGCCGACCTCATCGAGCAGCGCCTGCGCCCGTTGCCGGCTCTCCTCCCCCGGGCGGTAGGTAAAGCTCACCCTGTAACCGGCCTGCGCAAAAACGTGCACCAGCTCGACGCCGATACCTCCTGCACCGCCGGTAATCAGCACATGTTGACGATCGATCTCGATTGCATTCATCGCGCAACTCCCGCAGTGACGGCCTGCATCAGCGCATCTCGTTCGTCCAGCGCAGCAAAGGCGCCTTGCAACGCATCGCCCAGTCGAACCACATCCTCCATCGCGGCATAGACCTGCATGGAAACGCGCAGCACGTAGCTCGCGTTGTCTGGCCAGGCGTTCACTGCCACGTCGATGGCATGGGTGTCGTACAGCCAGTCCTGCAGCGCAGCCGCATCGGGATACGCCGCGCAGAGGCGAGGCGGCAACGCGAACGCCACCATGCTTCCCAGGTGTTCATCGGCGGCCAGGCGTTTCAGCGGCAATCGCGCCGTCAGGTAGTGCGCACAGCGCAGCGCCAACGCATGGTGATGTGCGAACACTGCAGGCAGGCCGCCAGGCAGCACGTTCTGCAGGAAAACGATCGCTTCGGGAATGCACAGCAACGGCGTCGGGTCGGAGGTACCCAGCCAATCGAATTCCAGATGCAGCCGCGGGCGAGCGCTGCTGTTGTCGCCGTAGCCGCGACTGATCACCGGCGGATGCACGCCCGCCTGACGATCGCGACGCACATGCAAAAATCCCGCGCCGCGCGGGCTGCACAGCCATTTATGGCAATCGCCCGCGTAATACGCCGCTCCGATCGCCTGCACATCCAACGGCAACATGCCTGGTGCATGCGCACCATCGACCACTGTATCGATGCCACGTTCGGCCAGCGCCGCGACCAGGGCTTCGATCGGAAATACGATCCCGGTCGGGCTGGTGATGTGATCCAACACGGCAAGCCGCGTGCGCGGGGTGACTCGTTCCAGCACGGCCTGCACGACACGCTGCGGGTCCGACACCGGCACGCCGACCTGCGCAACCACCACGGTGGCCCCGGTGTTGCCGGAGACAAAGTCGAGTAGATTGCGTGCAGACAAATACGCATGGTTGGTGGTCAGAATCTCGTCGTCGCGCGTAAAAGAACGCGAGCGCAGCACCGCGCTCAATGCGGTGGTCACATTGGGCAGCAATACCAGGTCGACTGGATCGGCGCCGATGACCCCAGCCAGCGCCTCGCGCGAGGCATCCAGTAAACGCGGTAAATCGCGCAGGATGAACATAGATGGCAACCGCTCGATCTGCGCACGAAACGCCGTCTGGCGTTCCAGTACAGCGTTGGGGCATGCCCCCAGCATGCCGTGATTGAGACAAGCGACGCCTGGATCGAGCGAAAAACGCTGCTTCATCCGCACAGCCGGTGCGTCGGATTCCCACGGTGATTGCATCAGACACGTCCTCTCGGCAACGGCAGATCAGGAAACAAGGGTGGGCTCGGCCGCGACGCGGTGCTGAGCGATCAGCTGCAGCAGCGCCTCTCGCGAAGGTGCGGCCGGCGATGGCACGGGAGGTGTCGCGGCAAGACTGCGCACCCGCGTTACGACGTCGTACCGATTGAAAATTGCAGACGGGTCTTCAAGCATTCCCGTGCGCCGCGCCAATGCGTGCCAGACCACTGCATCATGGCGCGCAGCGGCAGCGATGTGCGGCAAACCGATCGCATCTGGGTGCTGAAATGCTGGCGGTTCGCCGGCCCACAGCGCGCTGCGTGTGTGGTCTTGCGCCACGCTATCGACGTACCAGGGCCGCACAAGACGCTCTGCAAGCGCGTCGGCATCGATGGCAAACCGCAGCGGGTCATCCAGTCCTTCGCGATGCGCAAGATCGGCGACGGCATATGCGTAGCGCATCGCCAAGGACATACCGCGCGTATAGGTAGGATTGGTGGTGCACAACGCATCGCCGACCGCGATGGTCCCAGCCACGGTCGGCATGCCGCTCGCCACCGCGGACCGATAGCGGTTTTCGCACACTGGCCAGCGCAGCACATCCGATACCGGCTCGCAGACGCCAGCGTCGAGCCAGGGCGCGATGCCGGCGTGTGCGCATGCAGCTGCAGTGAACACCGCTGGCTCAACCATGGCATGCCATGCGCTATCGCCATGCGGTGCCATCAGCGTGATGGAGACATAGCCGTTATCGGCGGGACACACGATGCAGCCACTGGACGCGGCATAGCCACCCACCGAAAAACCCGCAGTGAGTTGCACGTTCGGCCGCTGCCGGCAGCGATACCACCGCGTGAAATATGCGAGCCCGCAGTTGTCCACCAAGGTATCGGGCGTCTGCACACCGGCCTGTCGCAACCATTTGCCGAAGGCCGAGCCGCGACCCAGCGCATCGATGGTCAGCGCCGCGCGCAGCTCACCGCGCGAGCTGCACACCCCTTCCACCAGTGGACTGTCGTCGGCGCGAACCAGCAGCCCGTGAACGCTGGTCGCGTCGTGCAGCGTGATGTTCGGCTCTGCCAGCACCACCGCACGAACGACGTCCTCGATCAACGAGCGGCGCGTCGACAGACCGAACAACTCCGGATCATCGTTGCGAGGCACAGCGACACCTGGCGCAAGCGTTGCGCCGAACGGCATCTCGACCGCGCCGGCATCCAGCAACGCCTGCCAGATATCCGGCGCGCGTTCGCGCAACACCTGCCGCCCCAGCGCGGCCAGCGCATGCGTATGACGGGCTTGCGGCACGCCTTTGCGCCACCAGCGCGGCGTGGGCAGATGGGCATCGCCCGCCAGCGACGACCCACCGACGACCCCGTCGCGTTCAAGCACGGTCACCTGGTAGCCGTATCTGGCAAACGCCAGTGCGCTCATCAAGCCGGCGATGCTGCCGCCGACCACCAGCACCTGCGACGTATCGGTCATGGCGCACACCCTGCGCCCATATCGATCAGGCATGGCGACAGGTCGTACGCAAACAGCAAACGGGTGGCGACGACAAACCCCGGCATCATCGGCCGCCCTCCATCGCGAATCCATACCCATCCGGGTTGTCGAGCACAGGCACGCTGGCGGTGCGCAGCAACAACGAGCGCGCCGTCCACAGTTCGGCAAAAATTCGGTAGCGCAGCGCGGTCTGATCCAGGTAGTCCACACCGGCGGAACCGCCGGTGCCAACGCGACGGCCGATGAAGCGCTCCACCATGCGCGCATGCCGTTGCCGCCAGATCAACATCGCCTGTTCCAGCTCGACCACGCTTTCCAGCAGTTCGCGCGGCCACGCAAGCTGCGGCAACTCACGATGACTTTCGACAAACACCAAGGCCGCACGTACCGCACGGTGTGCGTCGTGGGCGGGCGCGTCGAGCTGCGCGTGCTCGTCGGCCAGCAGGAACGCCTGGGCGCTATCGTCTTCCGCCGCATGCCGCGCACGCAGCCGCTGCAGCTCTTCTATGCTGCTGCCACGCTCGGCGGCCAGACGCCAACGACGCTCGCTGTCGGCGCGCATCGCCTGAATGTAGCGCCGCGCGAAGTGCTCCTTCGCTGTCGGCGTCGTGGCGCCATCGATCGGTAGCCGAGCCAGCCATGCATACAAAGACTGCTTGAGGGATGGGCCGGCCTTGGCGCGTGCTTCGACACGTTGCGCAGCAGTCGAGGGACTGCCATCCGGCAGTTTGAGCGCATCGCGATAGGAGCCCGCGCCGATGGAAATACGTTGTGCATCTTCAAGACCCAACAGGATCTCGATCTCGCGCAGTTGCGCCGATTGAAACCCGCTGGCTGGCGTCAACCGCTCGCGAAACTCCAGAAAGTCGCGCGCCGTCATCGTTTCCATCAGTCGAAAATGCTGATTCGCCTGCTCGAATACCGTGATTGCACGACGGAGCGAACGCACCCCGGCAACAACCTGATGCCCGGCCACGTCCGGTGCATTGAGCAGGTCACGGGTCAAGGTCAATTCGCGCAGCACCAGCTTGAACCACAGCTCGTGGACTTGGTGCACGCTGATGAACAAGGCCTCGTCGTTGCTGACCGCCGACTCATCGTCGTCAAGTCCTCCCTGCAGGGCCAGCAGCTGCTCGACCTTGATGTAGTCCCAGTAGTTCGCCGTGACCGCCCTCGCGCCTTTTTGCTGCTGCGATGCCAGGTCGGGCTCTGCACTCAACCGGCCAGCATCATCCAAGCAAATGCTCCCTTTTCAGTTGCGTCCACGCGGCGAGATTGGCGTAAGCCATCTTCTCCAGATCGTCCCAGATGGCCGTTTGCGCCACCTCCGGCTTGACGATCAACTCCAGGCGATGCCCATTCGGGTCGCGGAAGTACCACGACTTGGCCAATTCGGCATGCCGTCCATCCCCGGCCACGTCGTGGATCACCGGCCCCTCCACCTCGACGCCGCTGTCGCGCAAGCGGGCGCAGAGTGCGTCGGCCCGCTCGCTGTCGCGTACTTCAAGGGCAAGATGCTGCGCCCAGTCCTCCTCGACCGGCACCAGCGGCAGCGCACTGCCAAGCACCTCGAAGAAACAGATATAGCTGCCGTCTTCCATTTCAAAGAAGACATTATTGTTGGTGGCCTTCAGACCACTGGAAGGAACGTGGTCAATCAATGCCGCCGCAAACTTCAAACCCAGGGTGTCTGCATAGAAACCCACTGTTTCTGCCGCATCCCGGCAGCGATAACCTACATGATGAAGTTTACTCAACATACCGCACTCCCATATTCCGCCCATAGAAATTCGACTTTCAATTAAATGAAAGGTCTTCAATGCATATTTTCTAGCCAGCGACAACACGCAGCCACGCTTGCGCACAGCTTGATATAGCGACTGCAGCTATCGGACGCAGTTACCCCTTGCAGCCCATCCACCGGCGATGCTGGCGAAGAGCCGACTGGCTGCAAGCGTTCTCATCCACAACGAGATGGAACTTAACACTTATAGCGGGAGATTTTTAGTAATACCTCAACGATTTTTCGAAGGCATTTGCAATCGATCGCGAGTTTTTCCGGGGGCGCCGTAGATCGCTACCGATGGGAAAATTCAACTTTTCACGAGAGTTGCAGGTGAGCACGCAGATCCGTCGAGACATGCATCACAAAGTGGTCCTCTGCAGATCTTCCGAAGATCATCGGAGGTACCTGCAGAAACTTCGAGATTTAGATCAATTTCTCGAGACAGATCTCATTCCAGCATAATCACCACATGGTTACTTAAGCGGAACCATTATCTACCCCAGCTTTCGCGGCAGCCATAAAGAAGCGTGGACTTTCACTGAGATGACACCTTGGAAGCGGATGCATGGCCACTTCACCAGACGACCTCCGCACAAGAATCGACTACGCGTGGCCACGACGCCGCGCACGATCATCGCAAGCGGCGCTGGCCCGATTTGCGGCGGATGTCCCACACGGAGCCCGGGCACCCAACCCGCCGCTCTGACCCCATCGGCAACGCTCCGCTTGTGCGTCTGCCCAGGCGTGCAGCGCTGCACCCTGGATCGCGGTTCCGGCCCGCTCGGCTTAAACTTGTCTTCCCCCGGTCGACCCGACCACCGCAGCCGCCGCACGCGGCGCACCGCAGGCCATTGCCGCACGCCCTGCACGCCATCGCCTGCCCGCCCCTCACCGCGCCCAGATTTCGGAAGACGTTTCTTGCAAAGCACTGACACCAAAGACAAATCCAAGCCCAGCAGCGGGGCCCCCGAGCACACCCCGCTGATGAAGCAATTCTTCGCCGCCAAGTCGGACTACCCCGATCTGCTGCTGTTCTTCCGCATGGGCGACTTCTACGAGCTGTTCTACGACGATGCGCGCAAGGCGGCGCGGCTGCTCGATATCACGCTGACCCAGCGCGGCAGCTCCGGTGGCGCGCCGATTCCGATGGCCGGCGTGCCGGTGCATGCCTACGAAGGCTATCTGGCGCGGCTGGTGGCTTTGGGCGAGTCGGTGGCGATCTGCGAGCAGATCGGCGACCCGGCGCTGGCCAAGGGTCTGGTCGAGCGCAAGGTGGTGCGCATCGTCACGCCGGGCACGGTCACCGACGAAGCGCTGCTGGACGAGCGACGCGACACCTTGTTGATGGCGATCTCGCGCAGCAAGCAAGGTTATGGCCTGGCCTGGGCCGATCTGGCCGGCGGACGTTTTTTGGTCAATGAAGTAGACAGCGTCGACGCGCTGGAAGCGGAGATCGCGCGCCTGGAGCCGGCCGAACTGCTGGTGCCCGACGAAGACAACTGGCCGGAATTTTTGCGCGGGCGCATCGGCGTACGTCGCCGGCCGCCATGGTTGTTCGATGCAGACAGCGGGCGCCGGCAACTGCTGGCGTTCTTCAAGCTGCACGACCTGTCCGGCTTCGGCATCGACGACAAGCCGTGCGCCACCGCTGCCGCCGGCGCGCTGCTCGGCTATGTGGAAGAAACCCAGAAGCAGCGCCTGCCGCATCTGACTTCCATCGCCATGGAAGTGGCCAGCGAAGCGATCTCGATGAACGCTGCCACGCGCCGGCATCTGGAGCTGGACACGCGCGTCGATGGCGATACCCGCAATACCTTGCTCGGTGTACTCGATAGCACGGTCACGCCGATGGGCGGCCGGTTGCTGCGACGCTGGCTGCATCGTCCGTTGCGCTTGCGCGATGTGCTGATGCAACGTCACCACGCGGTCGGCAGCCTGATCGATTCCGGCGCCGATGCCGACGTGCGCGAGGCCTTCCGCGCGCTTGGCGATCTGGAACGCATCCTAACGCGCGTGGCATTGCGCTCGGCACGCCCGCGCGATTTTTCCACCCTGCGCGATGGCTTGGCCCTGCTGCCGAAGGTACGCACCATCCTCGCGCCGCTGGATTCGCCGCGCCTGCAAACCTTGTTCGCCGAACTGGGCGAGCACGACGCCACCGCACATTTGCTGATCGGCGCGGTAGCCGAACAACCGCCGCTCAAGCTCAGCGATGGCGGCGTCATCGCCACCGGCTACGACGCCGATCTGGATGAGTTGCGACGGCTGTCCACCAATGCCGATCAATTTTTGATTGATCTGGAACAACGCGAACGCGCCAGCAGCGGCATCGCCACGCTCAAGGTCGGCTACAACCGCGTGCATGGGTATTACATCGAGATCAGCAAGGGACAGGCCGACAAGGCGCCGCTGCATTACAGCCGCCGTCAGACCCTGACCAATGCCGAGCGCTACATCACCGAAGAACTCAAGAGCTTCGAAGACAAGGTGCTGTCGGCACGCGAGCGCTCGCTGTCGCGCGAAAAGCTGCTGTACGAGGGGTTGCTCGATGCGCTGGGCAGCGAGCTGGAAGGCCTCAAGCGCTGCGCCAACGCACTGAGCGAGCTGGATGTGCTGGCCGCCTTCGCCGAGCGCGCGCAGGCGCTGGACTGGGCGCAGCCCGAACTGGACAGCGCGCCATGCCTGCGCATCGAACGCGGCCGCCACCCGGTGGTGGAAGCAGTGCGCGACCAACCGTTCGAACCCAACGATCTGGACCTGCACACCGACCGCCGCATGCTGGTCATCACCGGCCCGAACATGGGCGGTAAATCGACCTATATGCGACAGAACGCGTTGATCGTGTTGTTGGCGCATATCGGCAGCTTCGTGCCGGCCAGCCGCGCGGTGATCGGGCCGATCGATCGCATCCTCACCCGTATCGGCGCTGGCGACGACCTGGCGCGCGGGCAATCCACCTTCATGGTGGAAATGGCCGAAACCAGCTACATCCTGCATCACGCCACGCCGCATTCGCTGGTGTTGATGGACGAGATCGGCCGGGGCACGTCCACCTACGACGGTCTTGCCTTGGCCGATGCGGTGGCGCGCCATCTGGCGCACACCAATCGTTGCTACACGCTGTTTGCCACGCATTACTTCGAGCTCACCGCGCTGGCCGACGAATCGCATGCAGGCGGCGCCAGCGGCATAGCGAACGTGCACCTGGATGCGGTGGAACACGGCGAGCGTCTGGTGTTCATGCATGCGGTCAAAGACGGCCCGGCCAATCGCAGCTTCGGTCTGCAGGTGGCCGCACTGGCCGGCCTGCCCAAGGCGGCGGTGACGCAGGCGCGGCGTCGCCTGGCCGAGCTGGAGCAACGCGGCGGCGAAAGTCATAGCGCACACATGGCGCCCGCTGCCCTGGACGCCCCGCAACAGTTCGGGCTGTTCACCGCACCCTCCTCCGCGGCGCAGGAAGCACTGCAGGCGCTGGACCCGGACGAGCTCACCCCCAAGCAGGCGCTGGAAGCGCTGTATCGGTTGAAGGCATTGCTGTGAGGGCGGGATTAGGGAGTCGGGATTAGGGATTGGTTAGTCTGAGAGCGGGATTAGGGAGTCGGGATTAGGGATTGGTTAGAGCGCAGTTAGGTGGTTTTTCTTCAACGCACGGTGTGCAAATACCCCATTGCTCTCGTGACCAGATGCGTTCGCTTCGCCGCTTGGCGGTGAGCGCTACGCAGCCGCCTTGGATCACGCTTCGCGCGCGCGAGTGCGCGGGTGGATTGCTCTGACGCTGCGACAGGCGCACCCTGCCGCAACGCTTTGTCCAACAGGGAACCCGACGCATGACCACCTCTGCCTCGCTGACCGATCAGCTGGCCGCGCAATTGCAAGGCCCGCAGTTGCAACAACTCGCCAGCCGCCTGGGCATTGCGCCCGAGCAGGCCCAATCGGCGGTGCAGACCGCGCTACCGCTGTTGATGGGCGCGCTGGGACGCAACAGCCAGCAAGCCGGCGGCACCGATGCCTTGCTGGGCGCCCTGCAGCGCGATCACGCCGCCAGTCCGGACATCGGCAGCCTGTTCGGTGCGTTGCTGGGCGGTTCGGCTGGCGGGCAGCAAGCCAACGGTGCCGGCATCGTGAGCCATCTGTTCGGCGACAAGGCACCGCAGGCGGCGGCCGGCCTGGGCCAGGCCACCGGGCTTGAACCCAGCAAGGCCGGACAACTGCTGCAGCTGCTCGCGCCCATCGTGATGGCGTACCTGGCCAAACGGTTTCTTGGTGGCGGTGCGGCAACCAGCACTCAACTCGGCCCTGCCCTGGCGCAGGAACATCAGCAGGTCCGCAGCACTGGCAGTGCCGGCAGTTTGCTGACCAGCGTGCTGGATCAGGACGGCGATGGCCAGTTGGGTCTGGGCGATGTCATGAAGTTGGGCGGCAGCCTGTTCGGCAAACGCTGACCACGGGGCGCTGCACCGAGTGGGCACCGCCGTGCTATCCATAGTGCGACGCTATCGATATGGTTGAATAATTCGAATTCACCAAATGATCGATGCTCTTTATCGTGTGCCAACACCGCCATGATGAGTCCGCCTGAAGCATCCGCCTGTCTGTTGCGTCTCCCGTCAGCCAGATCGCACTTGCGGCGCCAGACAGCCGCTAGCATCGGCAGGGCCGGCAGCCGTCGTGGAGCGGCTGCCGCATTGTTTTCGTCATCGATGACCACGCCTCACGCACTGCTCCACTTCGATTCCACCAGCACGTGTCGCGCATCGGCACGCAGCTCCCCAAGTGCTCACGCACATAGGTATTGCCATGACCACCGAAGCAAAGTGCCCGATCAACCACGCCGTCGTCGGCGCCGGAACCACCAATCGCGATTGGTGGCCGCAGCAATTGCGCGTGGATCTGCTCAGCCAGCATTCGACCAAGTCCAACCCGCTGGGCCAGACCTTTAGTTACGCCGAGGCGTTCAAGCGCATCGACCTGCCCGCGCTCAAGCAGGAACTGCGTGCGCTGATGACCGACTCGCAGGACTGGTGGCCGGCCGACTTCGGCCATTACGGCCCGCTGTTCGTGCGCATGGCCTGGCATAGCGCCGGCACTTACCGCATCGGCGATGGCCGCGGCGGCGGCGGTCGCGGCCAGCAGCGCTTCGCACCGCTCAACAGCTGGCCGGACAACGTGAGCCTGGACAAGGCGCGCCGCCTGCTGTGGCCGATCAAGCAGAAGTACGGCCAGGCCATTTCCTGGGCCGACCTGATGATTCTCACCGGCAACGTCGCGCTTGAATCGATGGGCTTCAAGACCTTTGGTTTTGCCGCTGGCCGCGAAGACACCTGGGAGCCGGATCAGGACCTGTACTGGGGCCGCGAAACCAAGTGGCTGGGGGGCGACGACCGCTATGCGCACGGCTCGCCGGGCGTGGACGAAGCGCACGGCGTGCTGGTCAAGGACGACGACAGCCAGGTCAAGCACACCCGCGATCTGGAAAATCCGCTGGCCGCCGTGCAGATGGGCCTGATCTACGTCAACCCGGAAGGCCCGGACGGCAAGCCCGACCCGGTTGCCGCCGCACACGACATCCGCGACACCTTCGCGCGCATGGCGATGAACGACGAAGAGACCGTGGCGCTGATCGCCGGCGGCCACACCTTCGGCAAGACCCACGGTGCCGGCCCGGCCGATAACGTCGGTGCCGAGCCGGAAGCCGGTGAGCTGGAAAGTCAGGGCCTGGGCTGGCACAACCGTTACGGCAGCGGCAAGGGCGCCGACACCATCACCAGCGGCCTGGAAGTCACCTGGACCACTACGCCCGCGCAGTGGAGCAACGACTTCTTCGATCATCTGTTCAAGTTCGAGTGGGAACTCAGCAAGAGCCCGGCCGGTGCGCACCAGTGGGTGGCCAAGACTGCCGACGCCATCATTCCCGATGCGCACGACGCGGCGAAGAAGCATCGCCCCACCATGCTGACCACCGATCTGGCGCTGCGCTTTGACCCGGCGTACGAAGCCATCTCGCGCCGCTTCCACGCCCACCCGGACCAGTTCGCCGATGCGTTTGCGCGCGCCTGGTTCAAGCTCACCCACCGCGACATGGGTCCGCGTGCCCGCTACCTGGGCCCGGACGTGCCGGCCGAAGAACTGCTGTGGCAGGACCCGGTGCCGGCGGTCGATCATGCACTGGTCGATGCGCAGGATGCCGCTGCGCTGAAGCAGACCATCCTCGCTTCCGGCCTGAGCGTGGCGCAGCTGGTCACCACCGCCTGGGCCTCGGCGTCCACCTTCCGCGGCTCGGACAAGCGCGGCGGCGCCAACGGTGCACGCATCCGCCTGGCACCGCAAAAGGACTGGCAGGCCAATCAACCCGAACAGCTGGCCAAGGTGCTCGGCACGCTGGAGCGCATCCAGGCCGACTTCAATGCCGCTCAATCGGGTGGCAAGAAGATTTCGCTGGCCGACCTGATCGTGCTTGCCGGTAACGCTGCGGTGGAACATGCAGCGCACGCCGCAGGCCACAGCGTCACCGTGCCGTTCGCGCCGGGCCGCACCGATGCCTCGCAGGAACAGACCGATGTCGAATCGTTCGCCGTCCTAGAGCCGGTGGCCGATGGCTTCCGCAACTTCGCCAAGCGCCGCTACGCGGTGCCTGCCGAAGCATTGCTGATCGACAAGGCACAGCTGTTGACCCTGACCGCACCGGAGTTGACCGTGCTGGTCGGCGGCCTGCGCGTGCTCGGTGCCAACGCAGGCGACGCGAAGAATGGTGTGTTCACCACCCGCCCCGGCGTACTGAGCAACGACTTCTTCGCCAACCTGCTCGATATGCGCACCGAATGGAAAGCGACCTCGGACGCGAAGGAGCTGTACGAAGGCCGCGACCGCAGCAGCGGCGAACACAAATGGACCGGCACACGCGTGGATCTGGTGTTCGGCTCCAACTCCATCCTGCGTGCGGTGGCCGAGGTCTACGCCAGCGCCGATGCACAGGAGAAGTTCGTGCACGACTTCGTCGCCGCCTGGACCAAGGTCATGCAGTTGGATCGGTTCGATCTGGCCTAAGCGCAGCTAACACACCGACTGTGTTCGCCGCGAGGCAAGCCCAGTCGGTGCTTGGAACCGGCACGGACTAATCCACGGTGGTTCCGAGTGCGCTGTCCACAGCGACCTGACGACTGCTCGCTATGATTTGTCAGCCGCTCCAAGCCGCAGCAGTAACGCAAACGCCCCGGATATCCGGGGCGTTTTGTTTTGCGGCACTGCAGACGTAGTGCTATGCGTTCCGACTGCCGTGATGCTGTTGATCAGATACGTTGCTGCTCAGCATCGCCATCACCCCGAACAACAGCGAGCCTCCTTCGACAGGAGCGCAGGTTTTCAGCTGAATCGCACGCCCTAATAGCCACAGCAATGGTCTGCCATGACCGCCCCCGTGCAGCGCATGCGTCCCCGCACCCACTGATTTTTTACAACGCGTCGATATCGCCCAACGCGTTGATCAACCGGCGGGCACGCTTGTCTGGTTTTCCTTCCGGTGCGCGGTAACCGGTGCGTTCGGCAGCGCGCTGCAGCCGCCATTGCGCACGCGCCTCGCGTGAGGCGTCGCCCTCCACATACAGCGCCTGCGCAACCGGCGCGGGGCCGCGCACGTCGCTGAGTGCGGCGACCGTGACCTCGAAGATTTCGCCACCACGGTCGATACGCAATTGCTCGCCGCTGCGCAGCGTGCGCGATGGCTTGGGTCGCTGACCGGCCACATCCACCTTGCCGGTCTCCACCGCCGTCTTGGCCAGGCTGCGCGTCTTGAAAAAGCGCGCGGCCCACAGCCACACATCCAGCCGGACCGTCTTGCCCTGTTCCAGCTCCAGATTCATGCGTCTTGCTGTCTCGTTCTATCAGGTAAGCAATGTTTGGGCAGCCATTCGGGAACTCAAGCTGGACCGTCAACCCTGCGATGGTGATCGCTTACCAGGTCGATGGTCGGCGCGGCCCCCCATCCGCCCTGCGGGCACCTTCCCCCGCAGGCGGGGGAAGCGACCTGTTGTCCGTGTGCAACACCGATCCATCAAATGCTCGCAAACCCCGGCCCTTCTCCCGCCCGCGGGAGAAGGTGGCGCGCAGCGCCGGATGAGGGACACGCCCCTGCTCTGCAGCGCATCCCGAACAGCAAGCGCAACATCTTGCAAAGGCGGTCACCGCTGGTATCGAACGTGGAGCGTGTCCCAGCCCGACATCTGCAGCGCAAACCAAATGGCACTGCATCGGATCTCACCCGCGCAATGCTAGTGTGCGCAGCTTCTGCGCGACGATACGCCTGCGATGCCCAAATCCGCTGTCCTGACCGAAGGCCCGATCGGTAAGAACCTGCTGTTGTTCGCCCTGCCGATCATGGCCGGCAACATCGCCCAGTCGCTCAACGGCTCGGTCAATGCGATCTGGATCGGCCGCTATCTCGGCGAAGAAGCGCTGACCGCAGCAGCCAACGCCAACAGCATCATGTTCTTCCTGATCGGTTCGGTGTTCGGCATCGGCATGGCCTCCACCATCCTGATCGGACAGGCCATGGGCGCGCGCGACATCGCGCAGGCACGCAAGGTAATGGGCACCAGCGCGAGTTTCTTCGGCGGGCTGTCGGCGGTGATTGCCGTGCTCGGCTGGTATCTGGCGCCGCACCTGCTCACTGCCATGGGCACGCCGGCCGCCTCGCAGACGCTGGCCGAAGACTATCTGCGGGTGATCTTCCTGGCGATGCCAACGCTGTATCTGTTCGCCTTCCTGTCGGCGGCGTTGCGCGGTACCGGTGATGCGCGCACGCCATTCCGGTTTCTATTGTTGTCGGTGCTGCTGGATATCGTGTTCAACCCGTTACTGCTGTTTGGCATCGGTCCATTTCCTGCGCTGGGCATTGCCGGCGCGGCCTGGGCCACGCTGATCGCGCAGGTCGTGGCACTGGCCGGCCTGCTGCTCTATCTGCGCAAGAAACGCCACGTGTTGTGGCTGGGACGGCGCGATCTGCATCTGTTCCGCATCGACCCGGCCATCTTGCGCGCGCTCATCGTCAAAGGTGTGCCGATGGGCCTGCAGATGGTGATGATCTCGCTGGCGATGATCGCAATGCTGTCGCTGGTCAACGGCTTCGGCACCGACACTGCGGCCGCGTTCGGTGCCGGGCTGCAGCTATGGAATTACGTGCAAATGCCGGCAATGGCCGTCGGCGCCGCCTGTTCGTCGATGGCCGCCCAGAACGTGGGTGCCGGCCTGTGGTCGCGCGTGGATGCCATCGCTCGCACCGGCATCGCCGCCAACTTTCTGATGACCGGCCTGCTGATTGTGCTGTTGATCGGGTTCGATCGCTGGACCCTTGCCCTGTTTCTGCCCGCAGGCAGCGCCACGTTGGAGATTGCGCGGCATCTCAACCACATCGCGATCTGGTCGTTCCTGCTGTTCGGTGTCAGCTTTGTGGTGTCGGGCGTGGTGCGCTCCACCGGCGCGGTGATCCCGCCGCTATTGATCCTGGCGTTTTCGCTATGGGGCGTGCGCGTGCCGTTGGCCAACGTGTTGCTGCCGCATCTTGGGGCTGATGCGGTGTGGTGGAGCTTTCCGATCAGCTCGACCTGCTCGATGCTGCTGTCGCTGGCGTATTACCGCTGGGGCGGCTGGCGCAAGGCGCGCATGCTGGCCACACCGACGCATCCGTCAGCACTGGCCGCCCCGGCTGAAGTACCCGCACATCCCGCTTCGCCGGTCGCCGATACCGCACCCACCGCCGAGCAGACGCAGACACGATCGCACTGAACGTGCACGCCAAGCGGAACGTGCAGGCCAAGCGCAGCCAAGCCGTGCGATCAATGCCGGTGCGCAGATGCGTTGATTGGCTTCCAGATGTCGCGCAGACCCGATGACTGACACGTGATAAATCCAAGCGGCTTCATGCTGTCCGCCGGATGTCGTCATCCATCGGCATCCAGCAACGCCTGACATCCTGACGACCAAGCAGCATCTGCGCTGCACTTGGCCGTGCCTGAAACAGTGCAGCGGTTTTACAGCGCCGTGAGTGAGCAGGTCCGTAGGTTGCTGCATCCATCGCGCAGACCCTAGGTCCCAGACACGTAGAGTGGATCGACATGCGATTGTTTGCTGACGTGCATCCACTCCAGGGACCGGATGCAGCGAGTGCCTTCCATCTGAGTCGATGACGGCTAGCGATCTGCAAAGCGCGCAATCCGCCACTGCGAAGGCATCAGCATCAGCGCATCGCCCACTGAGCGCACCCTAAAAAAGCACGCCCTGAGCGTGGTCGACATTTTCCATCCCACAAACGCAAACGGCCGCCCGAAGGCGGCCGTCTGGCAAAGGCAGATCTTAACGACCTGCCAGTGTGGCTTACTCGGCGGCCTTGGCAGCAGCCTGGCGAGCGGCCTTGGCCTGTGCAGCGGCGGCCAGATCTTCCTTGATGCGGGCAGCCTTGCCTTCCAGACCACGCAGGTAGTACAGCTTGCCGGCGCGGACCTTACCGCGGCGCTTCACTTCGACCGAGTCGATGATGGCGCTGTGGGTCTGGAACACGCGCTCGACGCCGAAGCCGTGCGAGATCTTGCGCACGGTGAAGGCGGAGTTCAGGCCGGCATTCTTGGTACCGATCACGACGCCCTCATAGGCCTGCACGCGCTCGCGGTTGCCTTCCTTCACCTTGACGTTCACCACAACGGTGTCGCCCTGGTTGAATTCCGGCAGCTTGCGCTGAATCTGGGCGGCTTCGAAGTCAGCCAGGATGGTCTTGTTGAGTTTGCTCATGATGGGCACCGCGTGTCTGGTGATATTGGACCGGCAGTCGCCGCACGGCGATTGCTCGAGGTTCGTAAAGAGGGCCAGACGCAAGGCTGACCAGCAAGCCGCATATTGTACCCCAATCAATCTTGCAAGAGCTAGGGGTGAGCCCTTATTTCTCGTTACCGGGTTTATCGTCGCTTGGGGCGAGTTCGCGGCGAAACTCGTCCAACAGACGGCGATCGTTCTTGTCCAACCCAGCCTCGTCCAACAGGTCCGGGCGTCGCAGCCAGGTCCGGCCCAGCGACTGCTGGCGGCGCCAGCGCGCGATGGCGCCGTGGTTACCGGAGCGCAACACGTCCGGCACATCGCCCCAGGCATGGGTCGATGGATGGCTGTAGTGCGGGCAATCCAGCAGGCCTTGCGGGCCTTCGAAACTGTCCTGCGCGGCAGATTCGGCGTCGTTCAACACACCGTCCTGCAACCGCGTCACCACATCCACAAGGACTGCAGCGCCCAACTCGCCACCGGACAACACGTAGTCGCCGATGGAGATTTCCAGATCCACTGCCTGCGCCAGGAAGCGCTCGTCCACACCCTCGTAGCGCCCGCACAACAAGATCATGCGCGGCAACTGCGCCAGCTCGCGTGCGAGCGGCTGGGTGAGCGGCCGCCCTTGCGGGCTGAGGTAGATCACCGGTGCCGGCCGTGCATCTGCGGCTTGCACCGCATCCAGACAAGCCCGCAACGGCTCGATCAACATCACCATGCCGGGCCCGCCACCGAACGGGCGGTCGTCCACCCGGCGGTAATTGCCCTGCGCATGGTCGCGCGGATTCCAGCCCTGCAGCTCAAGCAAGCCACGCTCCTGCGCCCGCCCGACCACACCGAACGCCGCGCATTGCGCGATGAACTCCGGGAACAGGCTGATGACGTCGATGCGCACTTAAGAATCGGGAATCGGGATTGGGGAATGGGTAGAGCAAGAGCGAAGTCGAGGCACCGCTTCGATCAGAAATCCGGATCCCAGTCGACCACGATCAGATTGGCCTCGAAGTCCACCGATTTGACGAACTCCGGCAGCACAAACGGGATCAGCCGCTCGCGATCGCCGCGCACGACGACCACATCGTTGGACCCGGTGGAAAACAGATGCGAGACCGTCCCGAGCTTGACGCCCTCGACGGTTTCCACCTGCAACTCTTCCAGATCCACCCAGTAGTACTCGTCGGGCTTTGGTGGCGGCAAGACGCTGCGGGAGACATAGATTTCGGTCCCGTGCATGGCCTCGACCGTATCGCGGTCGGTCACGTCCGGGAACACCGCAATCAGGTTCTTGCCCTGATCGCGCCCGCGTACGCCGCTCACAACCGTTTCCTGTCCCGATGGCGTGCGCACGATCCACGGCTGATACCGAAAGATCGCACTGCGCGGCTCGGTCCAGGATTCGAGCTTGAGCTCGCCCTTGACACCAAAAGCGCCGACAACCCTGCCTAACAGGATGCGGCGCTCGGTCGGCTTCATCTGCGTCGACTCTGGGCCAGGCGGCGACGCCCGGCCCTCAAGATCAGGCCGCAGCGGCCTGGGACTTGGATGCTTCGCGATACAGGTTACGCACCTTGTCGGTCAGCTGCGCGCCCTGGCCGACCCAATGGTCGACGCGTGCAACGTCCAGCACGATGCGCGGTTCTGCGCCCTGTGCAACCGGGTTGTAGTAACCCAGACGCTCGATGTTGCGGCCGTCGCGCGCGCTGCGCACGTCGGTCACGATGATGTGGTAGAACGGACGCTTCTTGGCGCCGCCGCGGGTCAGTCGAATCTTGACCATGGTGTTGTTTTCCTGAGTTGCCCAGTCGCCAGAGTGGCGCGGTAAGCCGGCGATTATAGCGGGCTCCGGCGGCGAAGCCAAGTCAGCCGGCGCCGGCACCCCAGATCGCTCAGATCGCTTGCCAGGCATGGGTTTGCAGGGCCCGCTCCAGCAGCGGCAACTGCGCGGCATGCGGCCCCCAACGCGCCGGCCCCAGCGCCACGATGGCCTGCTGCCCACGCGCGTTGCAGGCGAATGCGCCATCGAAGCGGTCCAGCTCGCTCAGCTCCACCGGGCGGCTGACCTGCGTGACGCCCAGCGTTTTCAGGCCGGACTGCAGCAACTGCTGCCGGGTACCCAACAGCGACGCCCCTTGCGGCCAGACCAACCCGCCGCGCTCCCACAGCCCCAGATTCCAGAACGCCCCCTCCAGCACCCTGCCCTGGCGGTCCTGCAGCACGACATCGTCATGGTCGGCCTGCATGGCCAGCCGGCGCAGGTGCAACAGTGGAAAGGTACCGACATGCTTGAGTTCCGGCCGTTCGCGCACGTAATCGGTGACCTGCACGCGGAGCCCGGTCTCGGGCATGTCCGCCGGCGGCGAGATGGCGACCAGCACATCCAGTGCGACCTCGCGCAACGGATTGCGGAAATCGTAGTCGGGCGCGAACACGGTGACGCGCAGACTGGCATCCGCCATGGCCGATGCCACCAGCGCAGCGTGTAACTGCGCCCGCAGCTGGTCCGCTTCCAGTTCCTGCCCGAACAGCGCGCGGCTGCCCTCTTGCAGGCGCTGCAGATGCAGATCCAACCCCAGCGCTGCTCCGTTGCGCACCTGCAGCGTGGTGAAGTGGCCGTAGTTGATCAGCGCCGCAGCACCGAGCTGTTGCGCGCTCGCCGGCGCGCCATTGCAGAAGATCAGCGACATAGCAGTGCCTGCGCCTGCGTCCACCAGTGCGTAACCAGCTCACCGGCCGGCTGCACTGGCGCCATCCACGCCGATTGGCCCGCCCAGGCCTGCATCGACGCCAGACGGTTGTCGCGCGCTGCCGCCTGGCGCATTGGTGCAGTCAAGCCGCGCTGCACCGGATACGGCGCCGGCGGCGCTGCATCCGCAGCGGCCGCCGCACGCACATAAGGCGTGAGCAAGACCCGCCCCAGGCGCCCGGAAAATGCGCGGGTTGGCTGGGTGTGTTCCGGCTCGGCGGCCGCAAGCGCATCGGCCCAGGCGCTGGGCAGTGCGGCTTCGGGCGTGCGCAGCAGGCCGGTGCCAATCTGCACCGCGCTGGCGCCCAGCGTCAGCGCCGCGGCAATGCCGCGCGCATCGGCGATACCTCCAGCAGCGATGACCGGAATCTCCAGCCCATCGACGAGCCGCGGCAGCAACGCGAACAAACCGGTCATCTGCTGCGCTGCCTGACTGGCATCGAACGCGCCGCGATGGCCGCCGGCTTCAGCACCTTGCGCCACCACCGCGTCGGCACCGGCAGCCTGCGCCGCACGTGCTTCCTCCAGGGTGGTGGCGCAGGCGAACCAGGCGATGTCGGCCGCCTTCAGCCGCGCGACCTGGTCGGGCCGGAACACCCCCATGATCGAGGAGGCCACCGCCGGGCGCGCGTCGAGCAGGGCCTCGAACTGCGCATCGAAGTCAGCTGGGGTGGCATCACCTGCGGTCTCGGCCACCGGCGGGCCCCACTGCGCAAGAAACCCGCGCAGGCGCGCTTCTGCCTCTGCATCGCGCACAGGCGCCGGATCGGGAATCCACAGATTGACCTGCGCAGGCCCGGCACTCGCTTCACCAAATGCGGCCATCCACGCAACGATATCCTGCGGCTGCGATAACACTGCCCCCATCGCGCCCATGCCACCCGCGTTGGCGACAGCGACCGACAACGGCACCGGGCAGGCGCCGGCCATGGGGCTGAGCAGGATCGGCAGACGCAGCCCGAAGCGGCTACAGAAAGAGGCAGCGCGACCTGAGCGAGAGCGATTCATCCAGACCTTAAAATGTCACAACCTAAGACTCAGTATGCACCGAAGAACTAAACAATCGGCATTGGGCACCATGCAGATCAAAAATCAAATTCTCATAGGATTGCCTGAAGAATCGCAAGACAATTAAATGCCAACCAAACAGCGCGCAACATCACTATATAAGAAATATCACTATATAAAATGATCCGCAGCAAATTACCGGAACTTCGGCAAGGCGGGCCCGCTACTTGCAGGCCCGCCAATCAACTAGATGCCGAAGTGAATCGTTCCACGCAAAGGCGTTGTTCGATTATCACAATATTGTTCAAAATCAGCGTAAAACTTGACTACATTGGCCTGCGCATCTTTCTCGATAGCACGTACGTTGAGAGTGCCACGATTTTCGTTACACCCTCTTCCGTTGCCACTAAAGTCCAATCCTGCATTAGTGCGATCCGCAAAACGCCGGGTAGAGTAACGTCCAGGCACTAGCGCCTTCCCAGTCGGTGCAGCGATAGTTGCGGACCAATCGTCACGCAAGCCTGATGCGAAATACCGCAGGTATGAGTCCTTTCCATTCAGCACGAAGATGCTGGTGTCGTTGTAATACATCTTCCCCACACCACCACCTACGTAATCATCACTACCGCTCGTCAACTTCAGTGATAGCGGCGGCGCGTTATAGCTGATGACGCCAGCGAGTGCTGGCGCTTTACTCTGCTCGCATCGCTGCAGGAACGTCGCCTCCAGCTTATCCACATTGCCAGCGGCATCGAACGAAATCTGCCTGACCGTCACCTTCCCCCAGATTCTGTTGCAGCCCCGCCCGGTGCTGGATACGTCAAGACCAGGCGAACGTCCGGTCTTGAACACTGACCGCTCCGCGTTCGCATAAGTCCCTGGAGCCAGAACACCGCCAACCGGAGCGGCAATTCTTATATACCAATATTCACCAGACGCACCATTGGCAGTAAATGTAAGCCTATCCCTTGTTCCTTGCATGCCGAATTTTGCATTGGCATCAGTCAGAACAGCAGACTTCCCCTGACCAATATAGTCCCCAGCGTTGCTGGAATAAGAAAAGATTGATGCCGCACTACATGCGACCGACAGTCCAATACCGCCAAGACCGACTGCAAACTTGCAAAAAATTCCTTTAAATCCTTGCATGAATCCTCCGATGATTAGGTTGCTCGTCCGCGAGCAATCGCGCCCGTCCGCGGGCGCGAAATCCTAACACCGAAGTGATTTCAATACTCAGCGGGTGATGCGACCAAGCGGACGCATCAACACACTAACGCACTCAACGGAACGGCATGCCTCCGCGGCCGCCCATGGCGCCCATCATGCCCTTCATGTTGCGCATCAGGCCCTTCATGCCGCCGCCGGCCAGCTTGCCCATCATCTTTTCCATCTGCTGGTACTGCTTCATCAGCTTGTTGACGTCGGCCGGCAGCATGCCCGAGCCACGCGCGATACGGGCGCGGCGCGAGCCGTTGAGCAGGGCCGGGTTACGGCGCTCTTTCTTGGTCATCGAATTGATGATCGCGATCATGCGCGGCACTTCCTTGCCGGTGACCTGCTGCTTGACGTTGTCCGGGATCTGGCCCATGCCCGGCAGCTTGTCCATCAGCCCATGGATACCGCCCATGTTCTGCATCTGCTCGAGCTGTTCTTTCATGTCGTTGAGGTCGAACTTCTTGCCCTTTGCGACCTTGGCGGCGAGCTTGGCGGCCTTTTCCTGATCGACGCTCTGCTCGACCTGTTCCACCAGCGACAGCACGTCGCCCATGTCCAGGATGCGGCTGGCCACACGGTCCGGATGGAACACGTCCAGGCCGTCGGTCTTTTCGCCGGTACCGACAAACTTGATCGGCTTGCCGGTGATGTAGCGCACGCTCAGTGCGGCACCGCCGCGGGCGTCGCCGTCGGTCTTGGTCAGCACCACGCCGGTCAGCGGCAGCGCCTCGCCGAACGCCTTGGCGGTGTTGGCGGCGTCCTGGCCGGTCATGGCATCGACCACAAACAGGGTTTCGGTGGGGTTGATCGCGGCGTGCAAGGCCTTGATCTCGTCCATCATCGCTTGATCGATCGCCAGACGGCCGGCGGTATCGACCAGCAGCACGTCGGCGAAGGACTTGCGCGCGTCGCTGATGGCCGCGCGCACGATGTCGACCGGCTTCTGCGAGGCATCGGAGGGGAAGAACAGCACGCCGACCTGTTCGGCCAGGGTCTTGAGCTGCTCGATCGCGGCCGGGCGATAAACGTCGGCCGAGACCACCATGACCTTTTTCTTGCGCTTTTCCTTCAAGTGCTTGGCGAGCTTGCCGACCGTGGTGGTCTTGCCCGCACCCTGCAGGCCCGCCATCAGGATGATGGCCGGCGCCGGCACGTTGAGGTTGAGGTCGGCAGCGGCAGCGCCCATGACGGCGGTGAGCTCGTCGCGCACGATCTTGATCAGCGCCTGACCCGGGGTCAGCGACTTGAGCACTTCCTGGCCGACCGCACGCACCTTGATGCGCTCGATCAGCGCCTGTACCACCGGCAATGCGACGTCGGCTTCGAGCAGTGCGATGCGCACTTCACGGGTTGCTTCGCGGATGTTTTCCTCGGTCAGGCGGCCGCGTCCGCGCAGGCGCTCCATGGTGCCGGAGAGACGTTGGGTTAGGGACTCGAACATGCGCAAAGGACCGCGTAAGGGGAAACGGGCACCGATTATAGCGGCACAGGCCAACCGCCGGCCCCGCCGCCCGCCCGGCGAAGCCAGACCAGGAAGAAGCCACCCCAACACTAGGCAATGTGCAGAGCCAACCCGCGCGACAGCGCAGCCCCACCAGGAACGACAGCTGCAGCGCCGACGGGCAAGTCTCCCTTACCCGCTCGCGCGCCGGCCCCACTTGGCAGCCCACCTCCAGCCCCGCAGCTCGCAACCCTGCTTTCCCGATTCCCGATTCCCGATTCCCCAATCCCGACTCCCCGCCGCCAATATGCGAAACTTCCACGATGACAATCGTTCTCATCGCGTTCGCCTTGTATCTGCTGGCCGCGGCGCTGCTCACCCAGGCGGTGCTGCGCGATGGCAACCAGGCCCCTGCGCGCTGGCTGGCACCGGCACTTGCCGCCGTTGCGCTGCACGCCGGATATCACGTGCTGGTGGCGTTCCGCACCGCCGGCGGGCCGGACATGCATTTCTTTGCGGCGCTGTCGCTGTGTGGCCTGGGCATGGCCGCGCTAACGGCGGTGTTCGGCGGCCGCGGGCGGATGGCGGCGGTGGGCGTGGTGGTGTTTCCGCTGTCGGCGATCCTGCTGGCCAGTTATCACGCCTACGGCCACGAACCGAGCGCGGACCTGGGCTGGCGGCTGGAGTTGCACGCCTGGATGGCCTTGCTGGCCTACGCCACCCTGGGCATCGCCGCGCTGCTGGCGATCATGCTGTGGCTGCAGGAGCGTGCGCTGCGGCGGCGCGACTTCCACACCTGGCTGCGAGCGCTACCGCCGTTGACCGAGCTGGAAACCTTGTTGTTCCGCACGATCACGGTCGGCTTCGTGTTGCTGAGCCTGACCCTGCTGACCGGGCTGCTGTTCGTGCAGGACTTCCTGGCGCAGAGGCTGTTGCACAAGACCGTGCTCAGCATCCTGTCGTGGATCGTGTTCGGCGCGCTGTTGATCGGCCGCTGGCGCAATGGCTGGCGCGGCAGCAAGGCGGTGCATTGGACGCTGACTGCGATGGCGCTGCTGGTGCTGTCGTTCTTCGGCAGCAAGTTCGTGATCGAGCTGGTGCTGGGGCCGCGTTGATGGCGGTGGGCGTGCAACGGTCTCGCACGTCATCAGGGCGGGACGCACGCCGGAAGTGTTACGACGTGGGTCACTGCACGTTGGTGCCAACGAAACAATGATCAGTCGTCTGCGCGAAAACGCGAGCGATGCGCTTCGGAACGCAGGCCTGGAACTGGCTTGCTACTGCGGCGTTTATCAACAGTCAGGATGACTTGACTGCTGTGTGGATCGGTGTGCAGTGCGCGCCTGTCGATGTCGCCGTGTCGATTGCGCCCAACTCACGAGCGCACTCCATGCTTACGCGGTGACCAGACGCAGCAACGCCTGTTTCCAGCAGCGGCCGCGCAGGCCTATCGCCTTCCCTTGCCCTGACGCCGCCGCTCATGCATCGAGCGCCGCACTGACCACATCCCACGGCTGGTCCCGGCCCGGGTTGGCGAAGCGATAGACGATGCGGCGGCGGTAGGTCTCGCCAGGGCGCAGGATCGTGGAAGGGAAGTTGGCGTGGTTGGGCGCGTCCGGGTAGTCCTGCGGCTCCAGGCAGACACCGCGGCCCAGGCCGGGATGATGGGCGTCCAGATGCTGCCCTTCGTAGAGCTGCACTGCCGGCGCGTCGCTACTGATGCGTAGCGCCACGCCACTGTGCGGCGAGTACAGCTCGGCCACGCGGTCTGCGCCGTCTGCCAACACAAGGCACTGGTCGTAGCCCTTGCCGAGCACCACCTGCGGATGCGCAGAGTCGATGCGGTCGGCCAGCGCGGTAGGCGTGCGGAAATCGAAGGGCGTACCCGCGACCGAGGCGACCTCGCCGGTCGGGATCGAC
Organism: Xanthomonas sp. AC360; assembly: GCF_979258225.1. Lineage (NCBI taxonomy): Bacteria > Pseudomonadati > Pseudomonadota > Gammaproteobacteria > Lysobacterales > Lysobacteraceae > Xanthomonas > Xanthomonas sp. AC360. The sequence continues at coordinate 2,952,719 of NZ_OZ409846.1, read as the reverse complement.
TCGGCATCCACCGGCAGATAGCGGTCGGCAGGCACCCGCAACACCTGCGCGGCCGCACGCGTCTGCGGGTCGCCCGACAGATTGAAGTACGGGTGATGGGTCAGGTTCAACGGCGTGGCGGCATCGCAATGCGCTTCGAAGTCCAGCTGCAGGCTGCGCTCGTGCAGCGCCAGACGCGCACGCACCTGCAGATTGCCGGGGTAGCCTTCTTCGCCATCGGGCGAGTCGTAACCCAGCAGCACCTGATCCGAGGTCTGCTCCAGCACGCTCCACACGCGCCGACCGAACCCACGCAGGCCGCCATGCAGCTGGTTGCGCCCTTCGTTGGCCGCAAGCAGGTGCGTCACCCCATCCAGGGTGTAGCGCGCACCGGCGATGCGGTTGCCGAAGCGGCCCACCAGGATATTGAGGCTGTCGCCATCGGCCGCGTAGGCAGGCAGGTCCGGCAAGGCCAGCAGCAGCGGCACCACGCCGTGCGCGGTGGTCAGCCGCAGCGCGTGCAGAATGCCGCCATACGTCAGCACCTCGGCCTCCAGCCCGGCATCGCTGCGCAGGGTAAGCGCGTGGACCTCGACACCGTCTGGCAACTGCCCGAACACTCGCTGCATGAATCGCCCCGCCATTAATGGAAGCTGGCGAGCATAGCGGTGTCGCGCATCTGACGGCCATGCCCTTGCGCACATCTCCACGTGCGGCACGCGCAGCCGCAGATCGGTGTCCGCGGCCGTGCTCGCCTGCGGCGGTCGCGCTGCAGCACGACAACCGGCCGCGCCACGCACTACGCTAAGCCAGCGCCGCTCCTACGGCAGCGCGTGACCAACCCAACAACCAACACAGGAGCGCCCAGCCGATGCAGTGGATTTCCCTCACGTTGCAGACTTCATGCAAACGGCTGGCGCATAGCGTCGTTGCGGCCGCCCTGGCGACCGCCGTCTGCAGCGTGTCGGCGGCCGAGGTCAAGGTGACCGGGACGCTGCGTGCGGACCAACCGGGCGCGCAGGTCTCGCGGCAGCTCTTTGGTCAGTTTGCAGAGCATCTGGGTACGGGCATCTACGGCGGCGTGTGGGTGGGCGAAGACTCCCCGATTGCCAATACGCGCGGATACCGCAACGACGTGCTCGCCGCGTTGAAGGCCATTGCGGTGCCGAACATCCGCTGGCCGGGCGGCTGCTTTGCCGACGAATACCATTGGCGCGATGGCGTGGGTAATCCGGCCAAACGCCCGATCCGCGTCAATACGCATTGGGGCGGCGTGGAAGAGTCGAACCGGTTCGGCACCCACGAGTTCATGGACTTCACCGAACTGCTCGGCACCCAGGCCTATATCGCCGGCAACGTGGGCAATGCGGCGCCTGACGAGATTGCGCAGTGGACCGAATACATGACCGCGCCCACACGCTCCAGCCTGGCCGACGAGCGCCGCGCCAACGGCCGCGATGCGCCATGGAAGGTGCCCTACTTCGGTGTGGGCAACGAGCTGTGGGGATGCGGCGGCAATATGCGGGTGGAATACGCGGCCGACGTCTATCGGCGCTACCAGACCTTCGTCAAGGCGCCGGCAAATCAGCCGCTGCTCAAGATCGCGCCTGGCCCCAATAACGACGACTACCACTGGACCGAGGTGATGATGCGCGAGGCCGGCACGCTGATGGACGGCCTGAGCCTGCATTACTACACCGTGCCCGGCGGCTGGCCGCCGCGTGCCTCATCGACCGACTTCGACGAGCGCGCCTGGATCGATACGCTGTCGCGCACGCTGGTGATGGACGAGCTGATCACCAAGCACAGCGCGATCATGGACAAGTACGACCCGGGCAAGAAAGTCGCGCTGGTGGTCGACGAATGGGGCACCTGGTACGCAGGCCTGCCCGATGCGAATCCGGGATTTCTGCATCAACAAAACAGCCTGCGCGATGCGCTGGTTGCGTCGCTGAACATCGATATCTTCAGCACGCATGCCGAGCGCGTGCGCATGGCCAACATCGCGCAGATGGTCAACGTGTTGCAGGCGATGATCCTCACCGATGGCGACAAGATGGTACTGACGCCGACTTATCACGTGTTTGCGCTGTACAAGCCTTACCAAGATGCCACGCACCTGCCGCTGCAGCTGCAGACACCGGAGTACCGCCACGGCGACGCGCAGGTGCCGGCGGTGCATGGCTCGGCAGTCAAGGCGAAGGATGGGCATGTGTATGTCGCGCTGACCAACCTGGATGCCACTGCCGCGGCAAGTGTCAGCGTAGACGTGCAAGGGCTGTCTGCACGCCGTGTCGACGGGAAGATTCTGACCGCTCCGGCGATCACTGCCCACAACACTTTTGCGCAGCCGCGCGTCGTCGAACCGAAGCCATTCAACGGCGCCCGTTTGCAAGCGAAGGTGTTGACGGTGGCACTGCCTGCGCACTCGGTGGTGATGCTCGAGCTGCAGTAAGCCAGCTATCGCGGGGTTATCGCTTCAAGAGCGCGCAACAAAACGATTGCGCGACCACCACACAGGCCAGGCCGTTGCTGGAAATCAGCATGTCACGTGCGCACGTCAGGGTGCGTGCGCCAATCACACTCGCGTGGCCGGTCGCTGCGCTTGATTGGCCGATCTAAACCGATGTAGACGCCTATATCGGTAGCGAATCCGGCTCAGCAACGCGCCACTCTGTCGGCAAGCGTTCCAGCAAGTGCGCCATGAAAGCGCGCACTTTCGGAGTGAAGTCGCGGCGGTCGGCCACGCAAAGAAACAGACGCAATGGCTCGACGGCGGCCTGCGTCGCGTCGCTGCCATCGGGCACAAACAACGCTTGCAGTTGACCGCGCTGCAGGTAGGGCTGCACCACGAAGGCGGCCAGGCGGGTGATGCCGCCGCCAGCGGCAGCCATGGTGGCCAGCGCGTCGACATCGTCGCTGACCATCGCCTGGCCGAGTTGCGGCTGAAACCGCACGCCGTCGCGCACGAAGTTCCAACGCAAAAAGCGCCCGTCCACTGGGTAGCGCAGCAACAGACAGTCGTGATATTTGAGCTCGTCCGGGTGCTTGGGGGTGCCGCAGCGGGCCAGATACTCGGGCGCGGCGCATACCACGAACGGCACATCCGCAATGGGCCGTGCCACCAGGCCATCTTCCAGCTGCGCTTCGATACGCAAACTGACATCCACGCTCTCCTGCGCGTGCTGCACCACTCGGTCGGTGCACAGCAGTTCGATCTCCAACTGCGGATATTGCTGACGCAGCGCAGGCAGCATCGGTGCGAGCACATGGCGTGCGAACGCGGCGGTGCTGGCCACGCGCAATCGTCCCGCCAGCGCCTGCTGCGGGCCGGCCACCAGTTGCCGCGCACGCTCCAGGTCGCGCTCCAGTTGCCGCACCTGTTCGAAATACAGCGCACCGCGTTCGGTCAACGCCAGGCTGCGGGTGGTCCGGTGCAGCAAGCGCACGCCCAGGTGCTGTTCGAGCCGCGCGATGTTCTGGCTGACCGCGGCGGCGCTGACGCCCAGCAATTTGGCTCCACCGGCGATGCTGCCGGCATCCACGGTGCAGACGAAACTGCGAATCGACTGAAGAATATTCATTAGTGGAGCAACTATTCCCGAGCGATTCGTAAGATTCTCTTACGTAAGCCGCAAGGTTACGCGATCTACCCGAGCTGCGACGCTCGCCCTAGAGTTGTGCCATGCCGCTGGTTCGCGGCAAGCGAGGCCCCCCTATGTCGTCATCCCCACCCTCCTCCGCACTGGCGCGCTCACGTTGGAAGCTCGGCGTACGCGCCACACCGTTCGTGTTTGCGTTTTACATGGCCGCGATCATGGCGTTGCTGATGTGCGTCGTGATCACCGGCGCCAATACCGGGCTGACGCCGGGATTCGGATGGCGCGTGCTGGATGCCTACCGCATTGCGATGCCCACCGCGTTTTGCTGCGTGCTGGTGGTGCGGCCGCTGGTAAGCCGCCTGGTTGCGTGGACCGTGCATGCGGGGCAGTGACGAACGCCGGCAAGTGCAACGCTGGTGATCGACAGGCGCATCTGCATGGCAGTGCCTGCGCGCGTATGGCGTAGATGGCACCGCCATGCTGCAAGCGCTTCCATGCATCCTCGACACGTTTGAGGTCTGACCGCCTCGCGCATGCCAGCCGCTGCGCGGCAGTGAAACACCCCGAGCATGCGCGATCGCATCAGGCTGCTGCCGCGCAACATGCGGCAGCCGACGTTTGCGACCGTCGTCATACCAATGATTGATTATTCCGGAATGAACACCACGGAACGGAAACACGCCGAACAATTGCTTTGACTCTGAACCAGGCGCTGCGCAGCGTCGTTTCTCCACGGACCCCGGTCCATCATCGGAGAGGCGCATGAGCGTCGTACGCAGCGTCACCATGCAGTTCGCTGTTTTGCTGGGCATCGCACTGGCAACCTGCGCGCAAGCGCAGACCCTGGTGTGGGAAGACAACTTCAACGGTCCATCGATCGACGGCACCAAGTGGACGTACGACGTCGGCAACGGGTGTCAGATCAGCTTGTGCGGCTGGGGCAATGGCGAGATGCAGTACTACACCAGTCGCCCCGACAACGCGCGTATCGAAAACGGCCGGCTGGTGATCGAAGCGCGCCGCGAAGCGTTTGGCGGCATGCCCTTCACCTCGGCACGGCTCAAGACCGAAGGCCGCATGCATTTCACCTACGGCACGCTCGAAGCGCGCATCAAGACGCCGGTGGTCGGCAATGGACTGTGGCCGGCGTACTGGATGCTGGGCACCATCGGCGTGTGGCCCGGGCGCGGCGAAATCGATCTGATGGAAGCCGGCATGGCTGCGGCGATCGCCAACGGCACCGCCAATCGCCGTATCGGTGCGGCCGTGCATTGGGACTACAACGGCGCGCAGGCCGACTACGACACCAGCTACACCAGCCCGGTGAATCTGCACACCGATTTCCATGTGTACCGCATGACCTGGGACCCGCAGTTCATCCGCATCTCGATCGACGGGCAGCAGTACTTCGAATTTGCGATTTCCAATATCGAAGGTGCCTCGCTGCACGAGTTCCATCAGCAGCAGTATCTGCTGCTCAATCTGGCGGTGGGTGGCACCTACACCGGGGTGACCTCACCGGCCGCGGTGACCGCACCGCTGCCGGGCAAGATGGAGATCGATTACATCCGTCTGTATCAAAATCCCGGTTCGCAATTGTATGTGGGCAGCCAACACGCCATGCCGGCCGGACGCTTCGGTGTGTTCACCGACCAGGCCGATACCAGCGCGCGATTGACCTTCGGCCAGGATGCCGAACTGTATCTCTGGAACAACCTCACCCCGATCGCGCAAGCGCCGTTCGAAGGGGCCAATGTCATGGCGTATCGCGCCAACGCGGGGGCTTGGTATGGACTGGGAATCCAGAGCGATTACCGCAATCTGGCTACCTACGCCGGCGGCGCGCTGAAGCTGCAGGTAAAGACCACCACCGCATCGACATTCAAGATCGGCATCAACACCAGCTTCGGCGACAGCTGGGTGGATTTTGCGGCCGGCGGCAACCAGTACGGCCTGGTGCGCGATGGCGCCTGGCACGAAGTGAGCATTCCGTTCAGTGCCTTCTACGACCTGGATCTGCAAGCGGTCAAACAGCCTTTCATGCTGGTGGCCGAACCGCCGGGCGCGCCGGTGGAGATCGCCATCGACAAGGTCTACTACCAGAGCCGTTGACGCCGCAGCGGATGCAAATCTGCGGCCAGCGCTCAGGCGTTGGCCGCAACGCCCTTCAACATGTCGATGAGCTGACGTAGGCGATAGGGCTTGGGCAGAAAATCGACCCCAGCCGGCAGCGGCGGCAGCTGCGCTTTCGCAAACCCCGAGGCCAGGATGACGCGCGCCTGCGGCAACAGCTGCGCCACCTGCTCGCTCAATTCGATCCCCGACATGCCGTTGGGCATGCGGATATCGCTGAACACAACATCGTAAGGGCCGCTGTCGCGCAGCATGCGCAAGGCGTCATGGGCATCATCGGCGGTGTCGACGGTGATGCCTGCATCGCGCAATGCCTCGCCGATCAACTCGCGCAACTCTTCTTGGTCTTCCACCATCAGCAGGCGCAGGGGTTCAGTCATGCTCGGCCTCCTCGATGGCCGGGAGAAACAGGGTGACGGTGGTGCCGCACCCAGGTGCGGTCTCCAGATCGACAAAGCCACCGGATTGGGACGCAAAGCCATACACCTGGCTCAATCCCAGGCCGGAGCCTTTGCCGACATCCTTGGTGGTGAAAAAAGGCTCGCTGGCGCACTGCGCCACCTGTGCCGACATGCCGGGGCCATTGTCGCGCACTGCGATGCTGACGTAACGACGCGTAGCGCCCTGCGGCGCCGACGGTGCAACGCGCTGCTGCGCGGCGGTGATCACGGTGATGGCGCCACCGGCCGACATCGCATCGCAACTATTGAACACCAGATTGAGCAGCGCCGCTTCCAGTTGGCCGGGGTCCACGCATACATCGGGCAACGCATCGGCGAAGTCCAGCGAGAGCGTTACCGCGGTCGGGCAGGCGCGGCGCAATAATTCGAGCGTGCGCGTCACCACCGCGTTGGCGGCGTGCCGCTCCGGAACCAGGCGCTGCCCGCGCGCGAAGGCGAGCAGCTGGCGTGTCAGCAAGGTGCCGCGATCCACCGCGGTCTGCGCCGCTTCCACCAGCATGCGCGTGCGCGCATCGTCGCCGGCACGCAGCGCGATCAGATCCAGGCTGGTCACCATTACCGTCAGCAGGTTGTTGAAGTCGTGCGCCATGCCAAGCGTCAACCGACCCAGCGCCTCGACTTTCTGCGAATGCAACAGCGCGTCCTGCGCCTGCTGCAATAGACGTTGCGCGTCATGGCGGTCGGTGACATCGCGGGTGATCTTGGCAAACCCGACCAGCACGCCAAACTCCAGCACCGGTTCGATTACCACGCTGGCCCAGAAGCGGCTGCCGTCCTTGCGTACGCGCCACCCTTCAGCAGCAAGACGCCCCTGCCGCTTGGCAATGTCCAGGTTCTGCATGGGCTCGTCGCGCTGCGCATCTTCGGGCAGATAAAAACGCGAAAAATGCGAACCAAGCACGTCAGCAGCGGTATAGCCCTTGATGCGCTCACCGCCGGGATTCCAGCTGCGCACATAGCCGCCGGTGTCGAGCATATAGATCGCGTAATCGGAGACGCTTTGCACCAACAGCTGGCACTGCCGGCTGTCGTGCGACAGCGGCCCTGCGTTGTCGATGGTCCTTTCCGTCTCCATCGCGCGATGTTCCCCCGGAAAAGCGCGCGACCATAGTGACGTTGCCGTGAAGGTTGCGTGCAAGCCAACCCGGCTGGAAAAGCGTCAAAAACCCGGCGATTGGCGCGTGAAAGTTATCGGCTACCATGACCGCCCTCTCAGTTCGGTGCGCGCGCCTCATGCAGAACATCTCGACCACACGCGACCGCTGGATCTGGGTCATCGCGGGGGCCTTGATGGCTGGCACGTTGAGCGTGGAGTTGGTCACGCCGCTGGGGTATGCGGTGTGGCTGACCTACTTCGTGGCGGTCGGCGTGACGGTCTTTCAGAACCGCCCGCAGGCGCCGCTGGTAGTCGGCGTGCTGTCGTGCGTGCTGCTGGCGATCGGTTTTCATCTGGCGCCGCCCAGCACCAATTCGAGCTTCTCATCGATCAACCGCAGCATTGGCGGCGTCTCGTTTCTGGCGATGGCGTTGGTGGTGACGCAGGCGATCCGCGCACGTCGTCAGGCCGAATTGGCGTTGTGGCTGCAACAGGCCGAAAACACGGTTGAAGCCAGCCTGCGCGGCGATCAAAGCCCGGAAGACTTGGCCGATGCCGCGCTGCGCGCGCTGTGCGACACCTTGGGCGCACAGGTCGGTGCGCTGTACCGCATCGAAGGCGAGCGCCTGCGGCTCACCGGCGGCGCGGCGCTGCCGGTCGACATGCCCAAGACGCTGCCCAGCAATGCCGGCCAATGGGGTGAGGTGTTGCAGCGTGGCACGGTGCGCCGCGTGCGTGGCGTGGATGCCGGGCATCTGCAGATTGCCTCCGGGCTGGGCCAGAGCGCCTGCCAGGAATTACTGCTGGCCCCGGTGACTGCCGATGGCCGGGTAATCGGTCTGCTGGAACTCGGTCGGGTCACCGACGCGCAGACATCCGGATCGCGCGAGCAAGAATTGCTGGCGCGTTGCGGCGAGAACATCGGCCTGGCGCTGCGCACCGCGCTGCTGCGCGCGCAGTTGATGGCCCTGCTGGAAGAAACCCAGCGGCAGAGCGAGGAACTGCAGACGCAGCAGGAAGAACTGCGCGTGGCCAACGAAGAACTGGAAGAACAAAGCCGCAGCCTGCAGCAATCGCAAAGCGATCTGGAACAGCAGCAGGCCGAACTGGAACAGACCAACGTCCAGCTGGAAGAACGTACCCAGGCGCTGGAAGCGCAGAAGCAGGCGCTGTTGGTCGCGCAAGGCCAGCTGGTGCGCAATGGCAACGAACTGGCCACCGCTTCGCGCTACAAGTCGGAATTTCTGGCCAACATGTCGCACGAGCTGCGCACTCCGCTCAATAGCGCGCTGATCCTGGCCAAGCTGCTTGCCGACAACAAGGACGGCACGCTCAGCGCCGACCAAGTGAAGTACGCGCAGGCGATTCTGTCGTCCAACAACGATCTGCTGGCGCTGATCAACGACATCCTGGATCTGTCCAAGATCGAAGCCGGTCACGTGGAACTGACCGACGACACCGTGGCCACCAGCTCGGTGCTGCAACGACTGCGCGACACCTTTGAACCGCTGGCGCGACAGAAGGGCCTGACCCTGGAAATCGGCACCGAGGCCGACGCACCGGCGCAGCTGGTGGTCGACAACCAGCGTCTGCAGCAGATCCTCAAGAACCTGCTGGCCAACGCGATCAAGTTCACCGAACGCGGCACGGTGAGTCTGTCGATCCAGGCGAGCGCGCCGGGACGCGTGCTATTCAAGGTCGACGACACCGGCATCGGCATCGCACGCGAACAGACCGATGTGATCTTCGAAGCGTTCCGTCAGGCCGATGGCAGCACACGGCGTCGCTATGGCGGCACTGGCCTGGGCCTGTCGATCTCGCGCGACCTGGCACAACGCATGGGCGGCAGCATCAGCGTGGACAGCGAACCCGGGCGCGGCAGTTGCTTCACCCTGGAATTGCCGACCGACGGTGCACCAGCAGAAGCGATGCGCGCCGCCGAAGCGACATCGACGTCAACTGCAATCAACGCGCCCGCGCTATCGCGTCACCACACCGGCATGACGATGACACCGCGGCCTGGCGAGCACCCCGCCGCTGTCTCCGCTGCAGTGCCGCTGCCGATTCCTGCGCCCAGCGCGGCGCCACAGCAACGCGCGCAGGACGACCGCGATCAACGCACCCGTCCCGGTCGGCTGATCCTGGCAGTGGAAGACGACACCCGCTTTGCGCAGGCCCTGGTGGACCTGGCGCACGAGTTGGATTTCGATTGCGTAGTCGCCCCCAGCGCCGAAGAAGCGCTGAGACTGGCCGCCGAGTTGCGCCCCAGCGGCATCCTGCTCGACATCGGCTTGCCGGATGCCTCCGGCCTGAGCGTGCTCGAACGCCTCAAGCGCGACCCTGCCACCCGTCACATCCCGGTGCACGTGGTGTCTGCACTGGAACGCAGCCAGATCGCGTTGGAATTGGGTGCGGTGGGCTATCTGATCAAGCCGGCAACGCGCGAGTTGCTGGCCGGTGCGATCCGTCAACTGGAAGACACCAACGCGCGTGCGGTGCGTCGCCTGCTCATCGTCGAAGACGACAGCGCCTTGCGCGAAAACCTGCAGTTGCTGTTGGCGCGCGACCAATTGGACATCGTTGCGGTGGGCAGCATTGCCGAGGCGATGGCGCAGTTGGCCGGCTCCACCTTCGACTGCATGGTCACCGATCTCACCTTGCCCGACGGCAGCGGCTACGACCTGCTCGAACGCATGGCCGGCAACGACGCGGTGGCGTTCCCGCCAGTGATCGTCTACACCGGGCGTGCACTGACGCGCGATGAAGAACAGCGCCTGCGCCGGTATTCCAAGAGCATCATCATCAAGGGCGTGCGCTCGCCCGAACGGCTGCTCGACGAAGTGACCTTGTTCCTGCACAGCGTGGAAGCCTCGCTGCCCAGCGACCAGCAACGCCTGCTGCGCGAAGCACGGCGCCGCGATGCGGTGCTCGACGGCGCCACCGTGCTGCTGGCCGAAGACGACGTGCGCAACATCTTTGCGCTGTCCAGCGTGCTCGAACCGCTGGGCGTGACCCTAGAGATCGCACGCAATGGCCGCGAAGCGCTGGAACGCCTGGCCGAGCGCGAGGTGGACCTGGTACTGATGGACATCATGATGCCGGAGATGGATGGCATCACTGCGATGCGCGAGATCCGCGCCAATCGCCAGTGGCAGGATCTGCCCATCATCGCGCTGACCGCCAAGGCCATGGCCGACGACCGCGAACGCTGCCTGGAAGCCGGTGCCAACGACTATATCGCCAAGCCCATCGACGTGGACAAGCTGGTGTCGCTGTGCCGGGTCTGGTGTTCGCGGCAATGACGCCGGTTGAACTGTTCGATCTGGAGTTGCGGGTGCTGCTGGAAGCGGTGTACCAGCGCTATCACTACGATTTTCGCGATTACGCGGTGTCGTCGTTACGGCGGCGCATGCGCCATGCCATGGCGCGTTTCGAGTGCGCCCGCGTGGCCGATCTGCAGCATCGGCTGCTGCACGAACCGGAAACGTTTGCGCAGGCGATGCAGTTCTTCACCGTGCAGGTGTCGGAGATGTTTCGCGACCCGGCGTATTTTCGCGTACTGCGCGAGCATGCGGTGCCGGTGTTGCGCACCTATCCGTCGATCAAGTTGTGGGTGGCCGGCTGCAGTACCGGCGAAGAGGTCTGGTCGCTGGCGATCCTGCTGCACGAAGAAGGCCTGCTGGAAAAGGCCGTCATCTACGCCACCGACATCAATCCCGAAGCGTTGAACATGGCCGAAGCCGGCGCGTACGGCATCGATCGCATCGCACAGTTCAGCCGCAACTATCTGGATGCCGGCGGCCGTGGGTCGTTGTCGGACTACTACACCACCGCCTACGACGGTACGGTGTTCGACCGCCGCTTGAAGCGCAATATCGTATTCGCCGATCACAGCCTGGCCACCGATACGGTGTTCTCCGAAGTGCATCTAGTGTCGTGCCGCAATGTGTTGATCTATTTCAACCGCGGCCTGCAGGACCGTGCCGTGGGCCTATTCTTCGACGCGCTGGTGCACCGCGGGTTTCTGGGTCTGGGCAGCAAGGAATCGCTGCAATTCGGCGCACATGCGCAGGCCTTTGAAACCTGCGCACGCGAACAACGCCTGTATCGGAAGGCCGCATGAGCAGCACTCCTGCGTACCGGCAGTTCGACGCCATCGTGATCGGCGCCTCCGCCGGTGGCGTGATGGCGCTGCAGGCGCTGTTGTCCCACCTGCCCGCCGATCTGCCGATGCCAGTGCTGGCGGTGCTGCATCTGCCGCGCGACCGCACCAGCCATTTGGCCGAGCTGATGGACGCGCGTTGCGCGTTGCCGGTGCGTGAGGCGGACGACAAGCAGCCATTGCGCCCCGGCACCGTGACCATCGCCCCGCCCGACTATCACCTACTGGTGGAAACCCGCGACAGCCTGGCCCTGTCGATGGATGCGCCGGTGCTGTTCTCGCGCCCGGCGATCGACCCCTTGTTCGAATCGGCTGCGGACGTGTTTGCCGAGCGTCTGTTGGCGATCCTGCTCACCGGCGCCAGCAGCGATGGCAGTGCCGGCGTGGCCGCAGTGCGCGCAGCAGGCGGCACCGCCTGGATCCAGCTGCCCGATGATGCCGCGTCTCCGCTGATGCCCGCCTCTGCCCTTGCCCACGCCGGTGCCGATGCGGTGCTGACCCTGCAGGCGATCTGCAACCGACTGGAAGTCTTTCACCCATGAATCTCACCACGACCGGCCTTGCTGCGCACGGCGACGAACCCGCCAAGCTCCTGATCGTGGACGATGTGCCGCAAAATCTGGTGGCGATGGAAGCGCTGCTGCAGCGCGACGGCATCCAGGTGCTGTGCGCATCCTCCGGCGCGCAAGCGCTGGAGCTGCTGCTCGAACACGATGTGGCGCTGGCCCTGCTCGACGTGCAGATGCCGGAAATGGACGGGTTTTCGCTCGCAGAACTGATGCGCGGCTCGCAGCGGACCCGGCATGTACCGATCATCTTCCTGACCGCCTCGCCGAACGATCCGATGCGCGCGTTCCAGGGCTACGAAAGCGGTGCAGTGGATTTTTTGCACAAGCCCATCGAGCCCCACGTGATCCTGAGCAAGGTCAATGCGTTCATCGAGTTGTACCAACAGCGCCGGCTGCTCAAGGCGCGCAATGCCTCGCTGGAACGCGCGCTCACGCTCAACGAAACCATGATGGCGGTGCTCACCCACGATCTGCGCACGCCGCTCTCGGTGATCCTGTTGTGTGCGGACAAACTGAGCCTGGACTTGGATGGCGACGGCTCGGCCGCACGCACGCTCGGACATCTGGAAACCAGCGCGCGGCGCATGGCGCGCATGGTCGAACAATTGCTGGATTTCTCGCGCCTGCGCACCGACGGGCTGTCGATGCAGTTCGGCCCCTGCAATCTGGGCGAGGTGGCGCACAGCGTGGTCGGCGAGGTGGCGCAGGCCAACCCGCTCACCACCATCGACCTGCGCACCGAAGGCGACCTGGACGGCGACGGCGACGGCGATCGGCTGGCGCAGGTGGTGTCCAACCTGGTAGGCAATGCGGTGCTGCATGGCGGCAGTCATCCGGTGCAGGTGCATCTGGACGGCCGCGAGCGCGACGTGCTGCGGCTGTCGGTCCGCAACACCGGGCACATCCCCGACAGCCTGATGCCGCGCTTGTTCGAACCATTCAAGGCCAGCTTCCATGCCAGTCAGGGACTGGGGCTGGGATTGTTCATCGCCGATCAGTTCGTCAAGGCGCACGGCGGTACGCTGCAGGCGCGCAACGAAGCCGGCGATGTGGTGTTCGAAGCCAGACTACGGCGGCACAACCTGGCTGCATGATCGCAGCACGCGCCGGCGGCCAGGCAACGCACTGGCGGCCTGCAACAACGCATGCGGCCACGCTGCGCTGTGCGGCTGGACGCCCGCGCAATGCCCGGCGCAGGAGCACCCGCGACACCAGCCCATCTGGGCGTTGCAGCATCGCAACCGCACCTGGCGTGCGCATCCAACGTGGATCGCACGTCATCGGCGCGCCCTGTAACGCATCGCCGGACTCAACCGCAGCCGATGGGGGGTCATGCGAGCGCGAGCAGTGCCAGTCGCCGAAATGCACCGTATGCTCCGCTCGATGCCCTGGTGCCACGCGCCTGAACACGGCTCCCTAAGTTCTTCGATCGCACCAACATCTGTTCGTCATCATCAGGCGCACGCCGTGCGTCATGTCAGCGGAGGCGGTTATGTCGTATGTCGATGGGTTTGTCCTTGCAGTGCCCAAGGCCAACAAGGACACGTTTCAGGAGTACGCCCGCATGGGCGATACGATCATCATGGAGTACGGCGCACTGCGCGTGATGGAGTGCTGGGGCGACGATGTCCAGCAGGGCCAATGGACCGACTTCCAGCGCGCGGTAGCGGCCACAGACGACGAGATCGTGGTGTTTTCGTGGATCGAATGGCCGGACAAGGCCACCCGCGATGCGGGCATGCGCAAGATGATGGACGACCCGCGCATGGACCCGGCCGTCAACCCGATGCCGTTCGATGGCAAACGCATGATCTACGGCGGCTTTGTCCCGATCGTGGCGCTTGGGCAATCGGCCTGAGCGAAGCAGCGCGCGATTGCCGCGCGCTGTCGCCTGGCCGCCGCAGGCATCATGCGCGGCGGCCGGCCTCCCGACACAAGGCCTTCTGCCGTGGTCGCTACACTGACCACATGCAGCCGCATGTGCCGTCGGTGATGTCCGGGCGTCGCGACTGCATTGCCTGTCCACCGGAGACCACCGCATGACCGACGCACCGCTCCTGATCGCCTGCCCGAACTGCGCCGCCATGAACCGCGTTGCGCGCGCACGCCTGCACGATGCGCCCAACTGCGGCAGTTGCCATCGGCCGCTGTTTCTGAGGGCGCCGATGACCTTGTCGGCAGCGGATTTCGACAAGCACGCCGTGCGCAGCGAACTGCCGCTGGTGGTGGATTTCTGGGCGCCGTGGTGCGCGCCGTGCCTGAGCATGGCACCGCAATTTGCAGCAGCCGCCGCGACGCTGGAGCCGCAGGTGCGGCTGGCCAAGGTGGATACCGATCTGCATCCTGCGCTGGGCACGCGTTTTGGCATCCGCAGCATCCCCACCCTGCTGGTCATCCGCGGCGGCCATGAGATCGGCCGTCATTCCGGCGCGGTGAGCAGTGCGCAGATCGTCAGCTGGGTGCGTTCGGTGCTGGACGGTCGCTGATAAAAAAAGCCAGCTGCGCATGCACGCAGCTGGCCTTCGTCGATACAGGCGCGGCTGCGACGCGTACGCCGCAGCCCACCGATCAGCTGGCGATCACTGCCAGTTGACGTTGACCGACACGCCCACGATGCGCGGCTCGTTGTACACCGCCGCCATGTAGTTTTCGATTACGCCCTTGACGTTCTTTTCGTTGGTGATGTTGCGCGCGAATGCCGCCACTTCCCATGCACCGTAGCCGCCGGTGTAGCCCAGCTTGAGGCCACCTTCGAAGTTGCCGTCGGCACGGAACTCGGTGGAGTCGTACAGCACAAAGCTGGTCTCGCCCTGCTTGTTCCAGTCGGTGGACACGAAAAACGCGCCGTCGTTGCCCATCGGAATGTCGTAGCGTGCGGCCAGGTTGAGGTTGTACTTGGGCGCGTTGGGCAGCGGGTTGCCGTCGATCTGCGCGAAGGTGTTGGCACCAACGCGGATGGTGGGGTCGTTGACGGTGCACACCACCACGCCATTGAGCGCGCAGGCCTGCGCAAACACGCGCTTGTCGTTGATTTCGCTATGCAACAGGCTCAGGCCCGCGGTCAGCGACAGGTTGGAGATCGGGCGCCAATCCAGGTCTGCTTCCAGACCGTAGGCCTTGGCCTTGTCGGCATTGAACAGCACGCCGTTGCCGTCCGAATCGTTGCCGTTGAGCTGGATGTCATCGACGGTGTAGGTGAAACCGCTGACATTCAGGCGTAGCCGGTTCTGGAACAGGCTGCTCTTGATGCCGGCTTCCCACGACAGAATGGTTTCCGAATCGGCGGTGGTGAAATCCGAATTGAACACCGCGCTGCGGCCCTGGATGGTGGGGCCGCGGAAGCCGCGTGCCACGCGTGCATACACGCTCAGGTCCGGGTTGAGTTCATACATCGCGCTCAGGTCCCAGCTGGGCTGGGTGTCGGACATGCGCACATCGCGACGGCCGCGGTAGGTCACCGCACCGGCCGCGGTGTCGGCGGTCTTGAGCAGACGGGTTTCCTTGGTGTCCTTGGTCTGGCGGATGCCGGCAGTCAGCGTCAGCGCATCGGTGGCCTTGTAGCTGAGCTGACCGAAGCCGGCCCACGAGGTATTGGTGTTGCGCAGCCGTACCCAGTTGTTGGGATTGCGCGCGGCAGTGCGCAGGAAATACGCACGCTGATAAAAATCGGTGGTGTCGCGGCCATCGAAATAGAACGCGCCCACCTGCCACTGCAGCGCGTCGTCGCCCTCGCTGGCCAGGCGCAGCTCCTGGGTATACTGATCCAGATCGCGAATCTGCCCCATCGATTGGCCGAACCCGTTCGGCACGCCATTGACCGGATAATTGGCCGCCGCACCGCCATCGGTGTCGCCACGGCTGTAGCCGGAGGTGGTTTCGTAAGCGGTGATCGAAGTCAGCGAGACGCCGCCGAAATCGTAGATCGCCTTGATCGAGCCGCCATCGGTCTTGTAGGCCTGCGGGTTGTCGTTGGCTTCGTCGTAGGCCACGCGATCGCGCGGCACGTCGACCTTGTCGCTGCCGCGCGTCACCGCATTGCGCAAAAACAGCGTGGAGGTGCCGTCGTAATCGCGGGTGTGCACCGAGCCCAGCAGCGAGAACGCATCGTTGGGCTTCAACAGCACCTGCAGGCGCGCATTGCGGTCGTTGTAGCCGCCCATCGCATCCTTGCGCGGGGTGCGCGTGCCATCGGCGCTGCTGCCGGCAAAGGTGTTGTCCACCCAGTCGTCGCGGTGCTGGTACAACGCCGACACGCGGAACGACAGCACGTCGTTGATCGGCCCGCCGAAGCCGCCATCCAGCGACACCGTGTTGTAGCTGCCGTAGCTGGCGTCGACGCGGCCGGTATAGGTATCGCCGGGCTTGACGGTGTCGAACTTGACGATGCCGGCGGTGGTGTTGCGGCCGAACAAGGTGCCCTGCGGGCCGCGCAGCACTTCGACCTGGTCCACGTCGTAGACCGGGTTGGACTTGAGCACCACGTGCTCCAGCACCACGTCGTCCTGGATGATGGACACCGGCTGCGAGGCACCCAGATAGAAGTCGATATTGCCCAGGCCACGGATATAGAAGCGCGGGAAGATGCGCCCGGTGGTGGTCTCGGCGTAGAAGCCCGGCACGCGGCCGGACAGCGCCAGCAAGGTGTCGTCGCCGCCGGCGGTGTACTCGCGCATCGCCGCGCCCTGCACCACGCCCACCGACACCGGCACCTCCTGCAGGTTCTGCTCGCGGTGCTCGGCGGTGACGGTCACCGCATCCAGCGCAGTGGGGCTGCCCTCGCCCTGGCTGGCCGGCGCCTGCTGGGCCGATGCGGCAGCGGCCATCGAGGCGAGCAGCAGACCGGCGCAGGCGCGTGCCAGCGGCGTACGTTGCGGTGCACGCGCATCCAGATGCGCAACAACGGACCTCAGCGACGGAGAAACAGACGAGTACAACGACATGCGGGTTGATCCTTGGGTAAAGACGCGAAGATGAGTCCGTTCGGCATGGGTCTGCCAGAAGGGGGCGCCGCATGGCGCCGCGCGCACGATATGTCAGCAATGTTGCAGCGAAGTGGCAGGCGTGCCGATCCGCGCCCATTGGCCACGTTGCGCACAGCCATGCCACCACACGCGTGCGGCATGGCAAAACGGCATGCCCTGCCCGGCGGCGAGCTGTCATGCTGCCGCAAGGCTGGCGCTACGCCAGTAGCGCGCATCGGGGGAACTGTCGTGAAACCAATCGGATGGATGCTGGGCCTGATGGCCACCGTGAGTTGTCAGCTGGCCTACGCCGGCAGCGCACTGATCACCCAGGTGGATTACCAGGGCGATGACGGCGGCCCGTTGCCGACCGAGGCGCAGTACCGCAATCCGGTGGTGGCCGGGTTTTATCCGGACCCGTCCGCGATCCGGGTCGGCGACGACTTTTATCTGGTCAATTCCACGTTCGGCTATTTTCCCGGCCTGCCGGTGTTCAAGAGCAGCGACCTGGTGCACTGGAACCAGATCGGCAACGCGATCGATCGCGCCGACCAGATCGACTACGGCCGCGACGAACTGACCCGTGGCCTGTTCGCCGCCAGCATCAGCCACCACGACGGCACTTTCTACATCGCCAACACCTGTTTTTACTGCGATGGCGGCAACTTCCTGATTACCGCCACCGATCCGGCCGGGCCGTGGTCCGATCCGATCTGGCTCGACGCCAAGGGCATCGACCCGTCGCTGTTTTTCGATGACGACGGCAGCGCCTGGCTGGTCAACAACGATGTCCCCGCCGGCAAGTTGCGCTACGACGGACACCGCGCCATCTGGCTGCAGCAGCTGGATCTGACCCGCATGAAGCTGGTCGGCACGCGTCAGGCGATCGTGGATTCGGGCTTTCAACCGGCCACCAATCCCGAGCACATCGAGGGCCCGCATCTGTTCCGCCGCGATGGCTATTACTACCTCACCGCGGCCGAAGGCGGCACCGGCGAGCAGCATGCGCAGATGATCTACCGTAGCCGCCAGATCACCGGCCCCTACGAGCCCTGGAGCGGCAATCCGGTGCTGACCCAGCGCGACCTGGACCCGAGCCGCAGCGCACCGATCACCTCCACCGGGCACGCGCAGTTCGTCGAGCTCAAGGACGGCAGCTGGTGGGCGGTGTTCCTGGGCACACGTCCGTATCAGGGCAACCACTACGCACTTGGCCGCGAAACCTTCTTGTTGCCGGTGCAATGGCGCGACGGCTGGCCGCAGGTAGTGCCGCATGGCAGCGCTGTGCCGCCGGTGGCCACGCGTCCCGCATTGCCGAGCGGCACCCAGACCCTGCCCACCAGCGGCCCGATGCAATGGAGCGAGCGCTTCCAGGAAGCGCGCGTGCCGATGCAATGGATGACCATCCACCCGCCCACCCAACCGTGGTACCTGCCCGGCCCGCAGGGGTTGCGCATCACCCCGTCGCAGGTCGCGCTGGGCGACATCGGCCGCGGCCAACCCGCGTATCTGGGCCATCGCCTGCAGCATCACCACGCCACGCTGGCGGCCAGTGTCGATGGCAGCGCGCTGGCGGCCGGCGAACAGGCCGGTCTTGCACTCGTGGCCAAGGAAAGCCACTTTCTGGCGGCCATGCTGGTACGCGATGAGGCTGGCGCGTCGGTGGTGCTGTATCGCCGCGCCGGCCTGCAGGACCCAAGCATCGGCACCGTGCTGGCGCGTGCGCCGCTGCCCGATGCAACGCAACCGGTGCAGCTGCGCTTTGCGCTGGACGGCGCGCGTGTGCATGTGGATTACGCGGTGGGCAGCGGCCAGTGGCAGACGCTGCTCGAACAGGGCGACGCCACCCTGCTCAGCACCGAGACGGCCGGCGGCTTTCTGGGCGCCACGTTCGGGCCGTACGCGTATTCGCGTTGACTGCCGGCACGCGTACACCGCACTGCCGCGCAATCAGCTCCATGCAGTGCACGCGAAAAACCAGCGCGCACTATTCCTTGCGGTGTCTGCGCCTGGCGCAGGCCTGATCGAACGCGCTACTGCGGATGCGACTTATCGCATCTAGTGCCGCAACAGCAGCGTCATGCCGCAGCGTCGTCGTATCCGACGTCGCATCCACCCACACCAACATGCAAACAAATCACTGCGCTTTACGCGCGCGCAAGCACGCTGCTGTCGAGCATCTGCCCCACCGTATTGAGCAGATCGTTGAGGCTGAAGGGCTTGGGCAGCAAGGCCATGCCGTCGGCCAGGAACTCCTGCCGGGTGATCGCGTTTTCGGCGTAGCCGGTGATGAACAGAATCGGCAACCCCGGGCGCAACGTACGCGCCACGTCGGCCATGTCGCGCCCGTTCATGCCCGGCAGGCCGACATCGGACACCAGCAGATCGATCTGCACATCGGTACGTAACTGCTCCAGTGCGCCGATGGCATCTTCAGCTTCGATCACTTCATAGCCGGCGTCGCTGAGCACTTCGCTCACCATCATGCGCACCACGTCGGTGTCGTCCACCAGCAGGATGCGCGCGTTGCGCGCCCGTGGCGTTGTCGGCGCCGGTGCCGGCGGCAACGCGCTCGCCGACAACCCGCGCGGCAACAACAACGCCACCGTGGTGCCCTTGCCGATCGCACTGGTGATACGCGCAGTACCGCCGGATTGGCGCGCAAAGCCATAAGTCATCGACAACCCAAGGCCGGTCCCTTCGCCGATGGGTTTGGTGGTGAAAAACGGCTCGAACACCTGATTGAGAACCGCCGGTTCGATGCCGCTGCCATTGTCGATGACGTTGACCGCCACGTACTCGCCATCGTCCAGTTCCGGGTCGTTGTGCGCGGTGTAGGCCGCGGTCTGCACACAGATCGTGCCCTGCCCGCGCAAGGCGTCGCGGGCGTTGATCACCAGGTTGAGCACCACGTTCTCGAGCTGGTTGGCATCGGCAATGGCCACCAGCGAGGTATCGGCAAGCTCCAGCTCCAAGGCGATGTTCTCGCCGATCGAGCGTTGCAGCATGTCTTCGAGCGAACGCACGCGCAGATTGACGTCGAACGGCTGCGCATCCAGCGATTGCTTGCGTGCAAAGGCGAGCATGCGCTGGGTCAGCGCTGCAGCACGATGCGCAGAGCCGGTGGCAATTTCGGCCAGGCGCGGCACACGTTCGATACGGTTGGATTCCACCGCCAGCTGGATCATGTCCAGGCCGGAAATGATGCTGGTCAACAGATTGTTGAAGTCGTGCGCGATACCGCCGGTGAGCTTGCCCAGCGCTTCCATTTTTTGCGCCTGCAGCAGCTGGATTTCGGTGCGCTGGCGTTCGGCGATCTGGTGCGCCAGTTCGGTGGTGGCGGTATCCAGCTCCTGGCGCTGCTCGCGCTCGCGCTCGCGCCGCTCGGTGACGTCTTCCACCATCAGCAGGCCCAGATCCGGCTCGCGGTACGGCGACACCCGCCATTCGGTTTCGCACAGCTTGCCATCGCGCAGGATCGACAGCGTGCCGCTCCAGCGCTCGCGCTGCGCCAATGCGCTGGTCAGCGCCTGCACGGTGGCCGTTTGATCCAGCCCGGCGGCATGGATCGCATCGCCCGGCGTGGCGTCGCCGATCAGGCGCTGAAACGCCGCGTTGAGTTCGTGCGTGTGCAGGGCGGCATCGACCACCGCGATCGGCGCGCTGATGTGCTCGAAGATCTCGCGGAAGCGGGCCTCGCTGACCCGCAACGCTTCTTCGGCATTGCGCGCGCGCAACAGGGTACGCAAGGTGGCGACCAGCACATTGGGGTCGACCGGATGGATCAGGTACGCATCGGCGCCGGCATCCAGGCCGGTGATCATGTCGCCGGTGGCGATCGATGCGGCAGACACGTGTACCACCGGCAACAACGCGGTGCGCGGCTCGGCGCGCAAGCTGCGCACGATGTCGAAGCCGCTCATGTCCGGCAGGTTGACGTCCAGCACCACACCGGCAAATGTCTGCGTCGCCAGCTTGCTCAGGCCTTCGGTACCGGTGCCGGCTTCGTCGACCACAAAACGGTGATGTTCGAGCACGCGCCGCACCGAATAGCGCGTCACCGCGTTGTCATCGACGACCAGAATGTGCTGCTTACTGCTCAAGTGCCTTCTCCGCTGCCAGCGTCACCGGCAGGACCACAAAAAATTCCGAGCCTTGCCCGACCACGCTGTTGATGCCTACCCGTCCGCCAAGCAATTCGGCAAACCGCTTGCAGATCGCCAACCCCAGCCCGGTGCCGGTCAGGCGCTTCTGCAGCGGCGAGTCCACCTGTACAAAATCTTCGAACAAAGCATCGTGAAGCTCGGGCGCGATACCAATACCGGTGTCCTGCACGCTGAAGCGCACGTGGCTGTCACCTTCCAACTGCGCCAGCACCCGCACCTGGCCTTGCGGGGTGAATTTGAGCGCATTGGAAATGAAGTTGCGCAGGATCTGCGCCAGCTTCTTGTCGTCGGTGTAGAGCATCGGCAACACCGGCGGATCTTCGAAGATCAGGTCGGTACCGCTGGCGCCAGTGAGCGGACCGAACATCCCGCGCAATGTCGAAAACAGATCCATCAGACAGAACCAGCCTGGCGAGATGGTGATGCGGCCAGCTTCGATCTTGGCCAGGTCCAGCAGGTCGTCGACCATGTCGGTGAGCTCGCGCGCCGAAGTGCTGACAAAACGCACCTGCTTGACCTGTTCGGCATTGAGCGGCCCATCCATACCGTCTTCCAGCAACCGGGTGATACTCAGGATCGAACTGAGCGGCGTGCGGAACTCGTGGCTCATGTACGACAAAAACCGGCTCTTGAGCTCGGACACGCCGCGCAGCTGTTCGGCCTGCTGGTCGAGCTCGGCGTACAACGCCAACACACCCTGGTTGGTTTCTTCCAACTCTTCGCGCAAGGCCTGGTTCTGCTGCCGCAACGCGTGCAGTTCGGCCATCGGGTCGATCGCCGATGCATCATCGGATGAAGTCATTGCATGCCTCCCAACCGCATGACGAACACGCATGCATCGTCGCGGCCGCGCGCGTAATCGCGCAACAGCACCGCAGCAACAATACGCGGGTGGCGCGCCAATAGCGCCGGGTGATCGCGCAAATTCCAGCGCGTTTGCAGGCCATCGCTATGCATCACCAGCAGTTTGCCGGCCGCATTCGGGAAGTCGAACGGCTGCGCCTTGCGAAACTGCACCCCGACGATGCCTGGATGCGAAGGCATGCCGCGCATTCCATCGCCATCACAGAGCGATGCAACGATATTGCCCACACCGGCAAAGCGCACCTGGCCGGTACGGCTGTCGAACTGCATCACTGCCGCCGCACCGCCGCGCGTTCCTGACATGCCAGCATGCAGCTGCGCGATCAGTTCGCCAGGCTCGCCACTGGCCGCCGCCGCAACGCGCGTGCCGACATCGGCAGCATCAGCGGCATCCGGCCCGTGGCCCAGGCCGTCGATCAGCACGACCGTCGCCCGCTGTTCGCGGATCGCCAACTGCCAGGCATCGCCGCAGACCGTTTCGTTGTGCAGCGGCACACGCACCGCGCCATACGGCAGATCCAGTTCGGCGCGTTGTTGCGCAAACAACCGCGCCATCACGATGGCGCCTTTTGAATCCGAATACGCGTCCAGCACCTGCGCCTGACGCTGGATCGCACCCAGACCTGTGCCGGGTGTGCCGACAGTGGAATAGCCATCGCGCAGACCGTCTTCGAGCGCAAACCCGGGGCCATCGTCGATGGCGCAGATTTCCACGCCCATGCCTTCGCGCGTGGCGCAGCGCGCGACAACTGCAGGCAGCCGCCACGCCCATGCTTGACCATATTGGTGGCAAGTTCGGTAGCCACCAGGGCGACGCGCCCGCATGCGGCTTCATCGAAGGCCAGCGTCTGCGCCAGCGCCGCTGCTTCGCGACGCGCTTGTCCGACCTGGCTGGTTTCGTCGACGCGAAACGCGCGGGTCAGCTCACCGGCGAGGGTCACTTCCATTTGGTGATGGTGACGCGCGTGCCCTTGCCAGCGGCAGTGTCCAACACAAAATCATCCACCAGGCGACGGCTGCCCGACAGGCCGAGCCCCAGCCCGCTGCCGGAGGTCCAGCCGTCAGTCAGCGCAAGATCCAGATTGGGGATGCCCGGGCCTTCGTCGCGGAAGGTCAGCTGCACGCCCTTGCGGATGCCGCTTTCCAGCAGCGCCCAGTCCATGTCGCCGCCGCGACCGTAGATCACGGTGTTGCGCGCCAATTCGCTGGCCGCGGTGATCAGCTTGGTCTGGTCCACCAGCCGCAGGCCGCACTGCACCGCCAACTTGCGCACGGTCTGCCGGGCCAGCACCACATCCTGTTCGGTACGTACCGTTTGCGAGCCCGTGGTCGCCATCACGAGTCGTGATCGGGTTGCTGCAACAGACGCATGCCGCGTTCGACGTTGAGCGCAGTACGCACCGCTGGCAAGGTCAGTCCCAGTTCCACAAGGGTGATCGCCACCGCCGGTTGCATGCCCACCACCACGGTGCGAGCCCCCATCAGCGTCGCCAGCCCGGAGATGGTGCTGATCATGCGGCCGATGAACGAGTCGACGATGTCCAGTGCGGAGATGTCGATCAGCACCCCACGCGCGGAGGTGACGCTGATCTTTTCCGACAAGTCTTCCTGCAGCTGCAGCGCGAGCTGGTCGTGCATGTCCACCTGGATGGTGACCAGCAACAAATCGCCCATCCGCAGGATCGGGATGCGCTCCATGTCAGCTCGCCTTGCTCACGATCACACCGGTGCGCTTGAGCGCCAGCGCCAGCGCATCGGACAGGTTGGCCTTGGTCACGATGCCCTGCAGATCCAGGCCGAGATGCACGATGGTCTGCGCAATCTGCGGGCGCACGCCGCTGATGATGGCATCGGCGCCCATCAGCCGGATCGCGGTGACGGTCTTGAGCAAATGCTGCGCCACCAGCGTGTCCACGGTAGGCACGCCGGTGATGTCGATGATGGCGATCTCCGAGCCGGTGTCGACGATGCGCTGCAGCAGCGATTCCATCACCACCTGGGTGCGCTGCGAATCCAGCGTGCCGATCATCGGCAATGCCAGCACGCCGTCCCACAACTTCACCACCGGCGTGGACAGCTCCAGCATTTCTTCCTGCTGCCGCACGATGATGTCTTCGCGGGTCTTCTGGAATGCCTTGACGGTGTACAGCCCCAGGCGGTCCAGCAGCTCGGACAGCGCCCACAGCTGCTGGGCGAGGTCTTCCGGCGTGCTGGCGTATTCGCGCTGCACCAGCTCGAACAGCACGCGCTTGAGCGAAAAGATGAAGTTGGCGGTTTCCTGCGAATCGAAGCCGCGGGTAGCGCGGTCGCGCGACAGATTTTCCAGGAAGCGACGCACTTCGCTCCACTCGGCACTGTCCAGACGACTACCGTCGTCCTTCAACGAGCCGACCAACAGCCGTAGAAAGTCCGCGCCCTGGGCCTGCAGATCCTGCCGGGAGATGCGCGCATCGTTGCCGAGGCCTGCGTCCAGCCATGTGGCCAACAACGCCGCTTCCTGGTCACGGATCGCGTCGATTGAGCGTTGCTGCAATGCCACCATGAGATCACCCGCCAAAGTTAAGAAGGAGATACTGGGCATGCGGGCTGGCCGGCGCCATGACTGACGCGGCGCCCCCACGCCGATGCGCAGCAGAGTAAAGCAATTCAGATTCGGCAACCAGCGACCAAACCTGTAGCAGTCAGAGGACGCTACTGGCGGCAGTTTGACATTGCAGCGCAAGCCCCGAACGTGCACCGGGACACGTCGTTGGAATTGGGAATTGGGAATTGGGAATCGGCATTAGGGTGCTTGGTGTTGGTCGGGAGTGCGCAGGCGCGGACTGCATGTGTGTGATTGGTTGCTGAGACACGTGACTGAGCAACGGCGAGTACCGGTCTCTTGCAAGCGGCATGTCGCGCGCGGCTACGGTCGCTGCGCGTTGTCGCGCAGGTCTTGCGTGTGCGCGCACGCGCCGGGAGCGCGCACGTGGCGCCATTGCGCCACGCATCTGCCTTTGCTTCTGCACCCACCACGCCCTGGCACTCAAGCAACCGCTACCGGCCTCAGCGGTGCCCCCCCAAGCCGCTGCAACGCGGTGTGCTACTGGCAGTGTTTTGATCCGGCCGTCGGCGTGGTCTGATCGCCAACCGCTTTTTCCAAGGTTCCCTCCCCGCAATGTCGTCGCTTTTTTCGCCTTACCAGCTCAAGGATGTCGCGCTGCGCAATCGCATCGCGATCCCGCCGATGTGCCAATACACCGCCATCGACGGCTTTACCAACGATTGGCATCAGGTCCACTACGCCAGCATGGCGCGCGGTGGCGCCGGGCTGGTCATCGTCGAGGCGACCGGCGTGTCGCCAGAAGGTCGCATTACCCCAGGCTGTCTCGGCTTGTGGAACGACGCGCAGGCCGATGGACTGGCACGCATTGCCGCCTCGATCACCGCAGCAGGTGCGGTGCCCGGCATTCAGATCGGTCATGCCGGCCGCAAGGCCAGCGCCAACGCACCGTGGGAAGGCGACGACCATATCGCCGACGGCGATGCGCGCGGCTGGGACACGTTGTCGCCGTCCGCAGTCGCCTTCGGTGGCGGCCTGTCCAAACTGCCGCGGGCGATGACGCTGGACGACATCGCCCGCGTGCGTGGCGATTTTGTCGCCGCCGCGCAACGTGCACGCGATGCAGGCTTCAAGTGGCTGGAACTGCACTTCGCCCACGGCTATCTGGCGCAGAGTTTCTTCTCGGTGCACGCCAACCACCGTGAGGATCGCTACGGTGGCAGCGCCGAAGGCCGCGCGCGCTTTCTACTGGAAACGCTGCAGGCCGTGCGCGCGGTGTGGCCGGAACATCTGCCGCTCACCGCACGCTTCGGTGTCATCGAGTTCGACGGCCGCGACGAACAAACCTTGTCCGAAGCGATCGACTTGACCCGCGAGTTCAAGCGCAGCGGCCTGGATCTGTTGAACGTCAGCATGGGCTTCAGCACGCCGAATGCGCAGATTCCATGGGGCCCGGCGTTGCTGGCACCGATCGCCGAACGCGTCAGCCGCGAGGCGCAATTGCCGGTCGCCTCGTCCTGGAACATCGACGACCCCATCGAAGCCAACCGCGTTGTCGCCGATGGGCAGATGGAGCTGGTGATGGTCGGACGCGCGCACCTGGCCAACCCGCATTGGCCGTACCAGGCGGCACTGGCACTGGGCGAAGCGCGTCCGTCCTGGGTGCTGCCGCCGTCATACGCGCATTGGCTGGAGCGCTACGGCAACCGCAGCTGATCACACGCGGACTGCGACGTTGCCGCCAACGCGGCAACGTCTTGCTCAAGCAAAGACATACCCCGCCCCGCCACGATCGTTGCAAGCACGGGAGGGAACGCTACCTCGCACGTCCGCGCAGACTGCACGGACGGCGCACAGAACAGCACGCCAATCCCGAATTCCTAATCCCTGCGGCGTCAGCCGCTCTAAAGCCCGTAGCGCTCCACCGCCTCCAGATGCGGGCGCGTGTCCTGCTCGCAGGCTTCGGCCAACCGCAGCCAGCACATCGGATGCGACCAGCGCGAGGTCGTGCACCGCAGCACGCGATGCAGTTCCTGCGGCGCGACGTTTTCCGGAAGCGCCACGGTGAACAACACGCCTGGCAGTCCGGACGTCGCATCCTCCGGGTCGAATGCATCCGGGTGCTCCGGGTCGACCACGCGATAGTCGTCGCGACTATGCAGCCACGCCTTCCAGCCGCGCGTTTCCATATCTGCACGCAGCGCCTCAATCACCTCGTCGCCAGGGTGGACGCCGTCCACCAGCCAGCTGCTGCCATAGCCACCTGTCTGCAGCACATGCACCTGCGCATAGGTCGGTACGAACCGCGCACGCTCGGCCTCGTCCTCCGGCGCCGGATACAGCAGCTCCGCATCGAACACGACCCAGTCGCCGACATGCTGACGGCGGTGGGCCGGTGCGTTTTCGATGATGCGCGCGGTCACCGGACCGGTGCGACGCGCGTAGTACTCGCCCACTTCGCCGTCGTCCACACACCGCACGATCACCCAGCCCCAGTCTTCTTCGACAACCCCGCTGGTGCTGCTCAGCTCCATACCGATCGCGGCTGCCGACACCCGCACCGCATCCCAGTCCTGCGCGGCACTGGCAGCGGTCATATGGTCCCAATGCGCCGAACGCGGCTCGTCCATCAGCGCGATCAGTTGGCGGTAGACGTCGGCCGCTTCGGCAAAGCGGCCGGTGTTGAGATACATGCGCGCCAGCAACCCGCGCGCGCCGTGCGAGCCCGGCGAGAGCTCCAGTAGCGCGGTACAAGCCTGTTCCAGCGCCGGCCAATCGCCCAACCGTTGCGCAAGCTGGGCCTCGCACCACAGCGCCGCCACCGGTACCTGCGGGCGATACAGCAACGCCAGTCGGCGCACGCCAGCGTCATCGCCGCGGCCAAGCAACAGATTCATCAGGCGGAAAGTGGGGCTGGTTTCGCGGTCGGCATGCCGCTGCACGAAATCCCACAACAGCGTGATCGCCTGCTCGTCTGCCGCGCAGGCACTCAATGCCGACGCCGCGGTATCGACCAGCTCGGCATCGTCCGGACGCTCGGCCACCGCCTGCAGCAACCATTGCGCTTCGCGCTCGGGATTGCGCACCGCCTCTTCGCCCTGCGCGTTCAACCATTCCAGCAACTGCGCCGCAGGTACAGGCGCGTCCTCGCCCGCCGATGCGGATGCGATGCGCGCAGCCCACCCATCCAGCGCCTGCGTGGCGCCACGGTCCTGCCGCAACTTGGGCGCATGCGCGCGCGCCAGTGCAAGATGCCGGCGTGCGGTCCACACCGCACCGCGCTGCAGCGCCAGATCCATCGCGAGCTCGGCGGCCTCGATCAGGATGCGATGCGCACCGACCTGCGCGTAATGATCCAGCATGACCTGCAGGCGGCTGCCCAGATCCCAGGTGTTGCGCTCGGGTGCGCGTGACGTCAGCACCGCCACCGCGCGCAGCCAATGCAGGCGATAGCGCGGCGCCACTTCGCGCCACGGCAGCAACGCGTCCATCGCTTCGTCATCGCGCTGCAACAGCGCCAGCGCGCGTGCCTTCTGCAGACGACGCGGCTGACTGCAGTTGGCCCACTCCGCGCCTTCGCGCGCGGCCTCGACTTCGCGCTGTTCGATTAGCGCCAGGGCATCGGCTGCACGCCCCAACGACAGCAGGATCGAGATCCGCATGTCCGGCACGCCGTCGTAGATCTGGCCGCCGTGCGCCACGATGGTCTGCGACTGCTGCTCCAGATAGCTCAGCGCCGCGTCGCCACGGCCGTCGTCGAGCAGGGCGTCGGCTTTTTCGCAGCTCAGGCACTGGTAGCACGACCAACTCGGGTCGATGCGGCCCAGGGTTTCATCGCAGACCTCGATGCGCTCTTCCACCCAGCCCGGGCCATCGATGTTGGCGTAGCACGCCGCCAGATCCTGGGTGACACACACCGATTGCGGGCACTCCACCGCATCGGCGCGATGCGCGCGCTCGAACAGTGCCACCGCATCGCCCAGCGCGCGCTCGCCTTCGCATAGATTCCCGACCCGGTTGCGCATTTCCCAATGGCCGACGAACACCTCCAGCCAGGGGTTGGCCAGCGTCTTGCCCAGCGCACGCGCCTCGGGCAACAACGCTTCGGCACGCTCGATCTGCAGATCGCAGATATGGTCGGTCAGGCGTGTCAGCAGCTGCGCATTCTGCGGCTGCCCGGCTTCGCCCAGGTCGTCCTGCAGCTTCTCCACCCAGTTCCAGATTTCCATTGCGTTGTTCCTTGAGTGCGGCGCTCAGCGCGCCAGCAATTGGGTCACGGCCTCGGCAAGATCGCCGAAGGCCTTGTTGAGATCCGAACCGCCCGACTCCGCGCCACCCGCCTGCGGCTGCGCGCGCCCTTGCGCAGAGACAATCACCTTGAGCGAGCGCAGCAAGCGCGCGGCGACCGCGGCCTGCGGGTTGCCGGCACGTTGTGCGGCCAGCAATGCCTGCAGCGCGGGATTGTCGAGATTGAGATACAACCGCTGGGTCTGGCGCGCTTCGATCCGCGCAGTGAACTGCCGCGCCAGCCGCAGCGCTGCAGTCGACACCCGCTTGTCGTTTTCGTCCTGCTCCAGCCGGCGTTTGAGTTCCGCCTCGCGGTCGGGCACCACCACCAGCGGTAGCTCTTCGGGGCTGAAACGCGCCGGCACCAGCGCTTCGCCATCGCCCAGATGCTGTTCCAGCCACGCCAGTTCGTCGGCCGGCAACGTATCGAGATGGAACAACTGGCGGTTGCCATGCTCGGTGCCCAGCTCGACCAGGCGCACGCCCTTGGCCTGCGCCCATCGACGCAGAAACGGCACTACCGCGTAGCGGTTTCCATACGCCACCGGCACGCCCATCGCGCGGAACAACATTTCTTCGAAACCGCTGTCGCTATCCAGGATCACATGCACCGCGCCACGCGCCGGTAGCTGCTGGGCCGGCAGATCGCCTTGCGAGGTCGGCACGCGCACATGTTCCAGCAGCAAGTCGAACAGACGCTCATCGCACAGCGCCGCACCCAACAAGGCCTCGTTATGCCGCAACAGAATGCGACGCCAGGCTTCGGGCTGTTGCCGCGCCACCTCCGCCAGGCCCTGCACCAGGGCTTCGGACAAGGCGTGCTGCACCGAGCTATAGACCGTATCGCGCTGCAGATCCTCGCGGCTCGCAGTCGGCGTCAAACGGTTGGATTCGATCACCCCGCCGATGAAACCGGCCCACGGCGGCAGCAATTCGCGCGCATTGTCGTCCAGCAACATGCCGCGCAAAAACACCGACAGATTGCGGTTGTCGCTGGTGCCGTAGGTGGCCCCGTCCTGCACCCATAACAGGCCGACCGCATCGCTGCCGTCGGCGGCACGCACCGGCATGCAGCACAGCGGTTCGAAATTGCGTTCGAAGCGCGCCGCAAACTCGCGTTGCCGGCGCCATGCCTGCACCGGATGCAGCGGCACTGCGTCGTCCATGCGCCACGGCGGCGGCTCCGGATTGATCGGCTGCGCATCGGCACCGACCCAGATCAACTCGCGCAACAAGGCGCAGTAGCGCGACAGAATCTCGTGCAGGCGCGCGTCCTGCGCCAACGACAGATACTGGTCGTGCAATTCCAGCACCACCTCGGTGCCCACCTGCGCGCGCGCCGGGATCGGGCTGACTGTGTATTGCTCGGCATTGCTGGAGATATAGCAATGACCCAGCGTCGGGCTCTGGTACGAGGTGGTGCGCACGGTGACGCGTCGCGCCAGTACGAAGGCCGACAAGAAACCCAGCCCGAACATCCCGATCAGGCCGCTATCTTCGTGGCCTCCCTGGCGCAGCCCACGGGTGTAACCCACGCCTACGGTGGCCAGATAATCGTGAATTTCCTGCTGGGTGAGCCCGGCCCCGGTATCGGTAATGCGCACGATGCCCTGCGCCGGATCGGCATGCACATGGATGCGCGCTTCGCCTTGCCAATCGGGCTGTTCCAGGCGGCGCCGCAGGATTGAGTCGTGCGCGTTCTGCACCAGCTCGCGCAGGGCGACCACCGGCGTGGAATACAGATGCTTGCTGAGAACGGACATCAGTCCATTGAGATCGACGCCGGCGCGGCGGATCTGTGAGGCGTCCGTCGCCTCGGAGATATGATCTTGCATGATCGTCGTCGTTTCCTTGGCGGCCACGCCCGTCCTCGGACGCGCCTCCTGGGTGGCAGTGCGAGCCGGCAAGGATAGCCGCAAGCCATCCTGGACGCACGTCTCACTTCGGCTTCTGTGCCAGCGTGCGTACAGCTGCGTACGTCCCGCGACCAGCCCGTATCCAGTCGTCGGAAACGACGCGCCACGGCCCGGCGTACATGCCGGGCCGTGGCGCTGTCGGCTAACGTTGCAGGGTTTCCATCGGCGCTTCATTGAAGTGCTGGCGATAGCCTTTGGCCAGCGCTGAACGACTGCCAACGCCCCAGCGGCTGGCCGCCTGCAACACGCTGCCGCAGCCGCCTTCGGCCAGCAGCTCGTCGCGGATGCTCTGCATGCGATAACGCCGCAGCACCTGGGTCGGCGACAGCCCGGTGGCCGACTTGAACGCCTGCTGCAAGGCACGCCCGGTCACACCGATCTGCGCGGCCACTTCATTGATCGACAGGTCCGAGCGGTGGGCATTGGTGATCATGTAGCCGTAGGCACGGCGGTACTTGGCCGGCAGGCGCGCGGAGATATCGTCGCTGACGTGCGCCGGGGTGCCGCTTTCCAGCAGACGCGGTGCCTGCACTTCGCTGCGCAGGCATTGCACCGCACCCAGCGCGTAGCGGTTGTACAGCAGCAGGGCCTGTTCGGTACGGCCCAGCGCCTGGCTGATCTTGGCCTGGCAGTACTCGAACTCCAGATTCCAGCGCGGCGCGTGATGCCGGCCGGCCCCGGCCAGGGCACGCTCGGCCAGATCGGCGCGGCCTACCGCCAGTGCAGCCAATGCCAGCTCCACCTGCGCATCCTGCCGCGCGCAGGGCGGGCAGCCGGTTGCCGCGGCCGGCAGCGCATCGATCTGCGCGTCGAACCCAAAGGTGTCGCCGCCAGCGATCCGCAGCAGGTTGCGCACGTGGCGCATCCGCTGCGCCAGCACCGGCATGCTCTCGGCCAGATCGGCGATACAGGCGCGCAGTTCGCTGGGCTCGAAGGCATGCGCGGCGTCTTCCTGGCGCAACGTGGCCTGCCAGAACACGTGGTCGCTCATGCGGTCGGCACGACGGATACGCAGCTGCGCAATCATGTCCAGGCGCAGCGCGGTGGCAACGCGTAACCAGTCCGAGGCACCGGTTTCCAGCTCGGACAGCGACTCGCGCGCACGCTCCAGCGTCTGCAGGGCCAACGTACTCTGGCCAAGGTGAAAGTGGGTCAGCGCCTTGCCAAGCAGACCTTCGCCGCATAGGCAGGCCGGCGTATCGCGGTCCATCGCAAGCTGCGCGAAGCAGTTCAACGCCGCACTCAGACGACGCTGGCTCAGCATCAACCAGGCGGTATTGCGGCACGAGAGCAGCCGCAGCTGCCGCTGTTGGCCGCGCATTGCCTTCAGCGCATGGCGGTATGCATCTTCGGCTTCTTCCTGGTATTCGAGAATCAATAGGGCATCGCCGCTGGCGCCCAGCAGGCTGACCTCATCGTCGGGGCCATCGGGTGTTCCCTGGCTATCACGGCGTTGTTGAAGATGTTGCAGACCTTGCGGCCAGGCACCAACCAGCATCCTGCTTGTATAGGTAGGAAGACGATCTGCGTAAGACAACGCAGAAATCGCTGCGAAGTAGGTTGAAAGGATCATGCCGGGCTCTCTCTTGGGGGGACGAGCAAAAACAAACAATGCGCAGCTCTCACTGGCGCAAACGATTGTATGCAGCGGATCCAATGGAATTTCCCACCTGCAAGCACCGCAAAAATCAAAAAACCTCACTCTGTCTTCCAACGCTTCTGCCGTGCGTTTTGCATATGCGGCATTCTTTTCTGCAGAGCGTGCGCATTGTCTAGCGCAGGACATTTCCCACCATCCGAACACGTACGGACGTCGCGCTGCGCCCGGATAGCGCAGCGGCGTCCTGTAACGTCTGCCAACGCACGGCCTCGATGCGGATTATGGGGTGTTTGAGTCGATTTCGGCATGCGCGACAGGCGCACTGTAGCCACGCAGCTGCGGGCACGTCCCGCTCATAACGAAAGTAACTTTCGTGTTACCTGCCCAGGTGAACCTATTCCCTAAGCGCGGCGGGTTCGCCGTAATCGCAATACCTTGGTCTAGACCTTTCCAAACCAATTTTCTACTGCCCATCCGGACAAACATGTCCAAACACGGCGCGTGGATATGCATGCATAGGCTTATACATACCCAAGATGTAAGAGCTGCGTTGCTTATAGATGAGCGCAAGCTAAAGCGCACCGACCCAAACCCGAAGAAAAGTGCGTAGCGGTGAAACTTTCTGCCGCTGGAATGGTACATACCATTCGTCCGACCTCGGTCAGACCCTCCCCCCTTCGCAGCCGGATGGTATGGCAATGCACTTATCTCTCTCTGTGGATTTTGTGGCGACGCCTGCGGCCCGTGATCGGCACCGCACGCACGACTGGTACGTGTGCCGTCATGGGAAGGCTGGCTGATGCACGGTAATCCTCCCGGCAAGCATGGATCGGCTTTCCTGTTGACGCAGGACGCGCGTCTGGCATCGCAGGTCAACGCGAGCCTCGCCCCGCTGGGGCCGCAATTTGCAGTGTTTTCCGATGAGCTGGAGCTGTTGCGCTCCTTGCGGCATTCGCCCTGCGAACTGCTGATTTTTGATGCGACCTGCGTCGCCTCGGACGATAGCTCGGTCCTGGCCTGGCAGCGCTGCCACAGCGGTCATCCCACGCCGCTGATCGTGCTGGGACGTTTCGACTGCCCTGACGACATCCTGGCCTGGTACCAAGCCGGCGCACAAGAAGTGTTAGCGCTCCCATTCAATTCCTGTGAGCTACAGGTGCGCGCGGCATTGGCGATTGCCCCTGCACCCCAGACCTGCCAGGAATCGCAGCACCTCACCGTCGGCCCGTATCAGCTGATACGCGAAGAAAACACCGTCTATCTGCACGGCAAGCCGATCGTACTCACCGCGCGCGAGTTCTCGATTGCCTGGATGCTGTTTTCCAGCCCCGGCGTCTGTTTCCGCCGCTGCCAGCTCGCCAAGGCGGTCTGGGGTAGCCACACCGAGTTCACCGATCGCACGATGGAGCAACACATCTACAAGCTGCGCAAGAAATTGCAGCTGTGCAACCACAGTGGAGTGGTGCGCATCAGAACCGTGTATTCGCATGGCTACAAGCTGGAGCTCGCGCTGCAGGACAGGGACCCGCCAATGCTTGGCAAAAGCGTGAGTTCGAGTACCGGACATCACGCCGCCGCCTGCTGAACGCTGCTTTCGGGATCAGGCCAGACTGATGCAGGTATCGGGGTAACTGCATTGCGGATAGCGACGGTAGCGACGTGCATTCACTAGCGACGGCGTCATGCGGTCTTAGTTGCGATTTTCAGCGAACTTGAGTTATCCGATTAACTTCAGTTTCGAACTGTTTAGGCTGACTTGAACAGGAACCGACAGGAGTTCCATCGGCACAGATGGACTGCAGGCCGCTGCGCTGCTCATGCGCTCTCCCACGCTGGGAATCAGCCAAGTGAGGCGCCTTGCAGGCTTGCTGCCTTGTCATCTTGCGGAATGCAGCTCGCCCGGTTGCATGCACGAGAACCACCTGCATTGGCCGAGGTACAACCGATTGCGCTTAGGGCCGCTCCGCTGGAGCAGCTAGCCCAGTGCAGACGCCAAAGGGCAACTGACAGAACGACTACGCAACCATCGGGCGGCAATCGGCTCGATGCGGCCACAGCGCGTCGCCGTGATTGCGCCCGGCGATGGCGTGCTCGGTACGCCATGCAATCAGCGCGGCAGCGCAGCCCGTGCTGCAGATCAGCAGGTACCACGCGACATTGCGACTTCTTCGCGCGGTCTACGCGACCTGACCTGACCACCGCTCGCGACGCTTGCCTGGTCGCTCCAAACCGCATAAACGACGATGGCGCAGGAATTCCTGCGCCATCGTTCAATCCACTTCGCGCGAAGCGATTACTGCTTCGGGCTCTCACCGTACTGGTTCGGGCCCGGCGTGCCGTCCAGGCACATGAACACGAGCACGATAAACCCGCCGACGTAAGGCACTAAGCTGATCAGATAGAACCAGCCCGACTTGTCCTGGTCGTGCAGCCGGCGCACGGTCACGGCAATGCTGGGCACGATCAGCGCCAACAAGAAGATTGCGATGATGGCGCCGACCACCCATGCCAGCGGACCGGGGCCGTTCTCGCCCCCCATCACCGCCGCTGCGATACCAAACATGATGCCCAGCACGACCAGAACGATCACCTGCAGCAGCATGAACATCCAGTATTCCTTGCGACGCGAACGACCTTCGAAGTCGGCGTAACGCTTAAGCGGCAACAACATCCATTCCATCGTGGTTCTCCAGTACGAGCAGTCAGCGGTGTTTGTGATCCGGTGCACAGTGCAACGGGCCGCGCATGGTGCCATAGCCGCACTCTGGTGAAAACGTTTTCTTCACACCCACATGCAAATTGCCGGGCGCCAGCCGACGGACGGTCGCCGGCTCTGCTGGGGAGCGTCAGGCGATGGCAATGTTTGACGCTGCCTGCTGGTAAAGCCCACTGCGCGAACCCGCGCTTGGCCGGACAGCCTGCCCCGTCCCTGCCCCCCGGCGCAGTCGCAGTCGCACACCTCAGTCGGCCGCGGCCTCCAGCGCCTGACTCAGCCGCTCCACCGCGATGATCTCCATCCCCTTGATGCTGGCCGTCTTCGGTGCGTTGGCACGCGGCACGATCGCGCGCTTGAAGCCATGGGTGGCGGCCTCCTTCAGACGGTCCTCGCCATTGGGTACCGGACGGATCTCGCCGGACAACCCGACTTCGCCAAAGGCAATCGTCTTCTCGGACAACGGCCGATCGCGCAGCGAGGACAGCACCGCCAGCAACACCGGCAGATCGGCCGCGGTCTCCTGCACGCGAATGCCGCCGACCACGTTGACGAACACGTCCTGGTCGCCCACCACGATGCCGCCATGCCGATGCAGCACCGCCAACAACATCGCAAGCCGGTTCTGCTCCAATCCCACCGCCACCCGGCGTGGATTGGATAGCGGCGAGGCATCCACCAGCGCCTGCACTTCCACCATCAGCGGCCGGGTGCCTTCACGGGTCACCATGACGCAACTGCCGGGCTGCTGGGTACTGCCGCCAGACAGAAAGATCGCCGACGGGTTGGAGACCTCCTTGAGGCCCTTCTCGCCCATCGCGAACACGCCCAGCTCGTTGACCGCGCCGAAGCGGTTCTTGAACGCGCGCAGCAGGCGGAACCGGCTGCCGCTTTCGCCTTCGAAATACAGCACCGCATCGACCATGTGCTCGAGCACGCGCGGGCCGGCGATGCCGCCTTCCTTGGTCACATGCCCGACCAGGAACACCGCCGTACCGGTCTCCTTGGCATAGCGCACCAGCCGCGCCGCGCTCTCGCGCACCTGGCTGACCGACCCAGGTGCTGCGGTCAACGATTCGGTCCACAAGGTCTGCACCGAGTCGGCCACGATCAGTTTCGGCCGCGCCACGCTGGCGTGCTGCAGGATGTTTTCGATGCCGGTTTCGGCCAGGGCGTTCAAGCCTTCCAGCGGCAGATCGAGCCGCACCGCTCGCCCGGCTACCTGCGCCAGCGACTCCTCGCCGGTGACGTACAGCACCGGCAGCGTTGAGGCCATGCTGGCCAGCGCCTGCAACAGCAGCGTCGACTTGCCGATCCCCGGGTCGCCGCCGATCAGCACCACCGCACCTTCGACCAGGCCACCGCCCAGCACGCGATCGAACTCGCCGATGCCGGTGGACACGCGCGCTTGTTCGGACTGCTGCACATCCTTGAGCGCAGTGATCTTGGGCGCCTCGGTCTTGCCGGCCCAACCACTGCGACGCGACGCCGCAGGCGAGGCCTTGCCGCCAGGGGTGGCACTTTCCAGCACGATTTCGCTGAGCGTATTCCACACACCGCATTCGGTGCATTGCCCCTGCCATTTGGAGTACTCGGCGCCGCACTCGCCGCAGACATAGGCCGTCTTCGCCTTCGCCATCGTCGTCTTGCCTGTTGTCGTTGATGCGACAGGATAGTGGCTGACGGTCTCAGCATGCGCGACGGCGCTGCATCGCGCGGCCGACCTGCGATCGGGAAGTTCTGATTCTGCAGCCACAAAAAAACCGCAGGATCGACGTCCGTCGCCCCTGCGGCTGCGTTGTCGACATGCGCCTACGCGCGCACATCAGCCATGCACTTACCTGGCCTTGTACAACTCACTCAAACGGTCAGGCGTGCCGGCGATGCGTTCCAGATGCGGATACAGCAGACCACCGTGGTAATCGATGCGCACGGTGTCGTAACGATCGCCGCGCTTGACCAGCAACTCGATCGGCGCGGTGGTGCCCTTGGCCGCCTTGATCGCGTCCTTGATCACCTCACTGCTGAAGGCACGGCCGTTGACCGCCATGATCGTGTTGCCTGCGATCAAGCCGGCGTTGAAGGCCGGGCCGTCCCACAGCACATCGCTGATATCGCCCGAGGCTTTCAATGACAGTCCAAGCGAATAGGTCAGGCTGGCGTCCTTGTCGTCGCTCTCGTCGGCCTTGGTGGCCAGATTCGGCTCCTCGTTGTAGACCAGCTTCCAGCCGTTGGCTTCAATGCCGCCGTTCAACGAACCATGCCCGTCCATGCGGCTACGCAACAGGCTCGCCCAGTCGTAGGCGGCCACGCCATTGAGCGTGGCGACGATGTCGTCGAAGGTGTACGGATTGACGTCCCAATCGCCGTTCTTCATGCCGAAGAACGCCTTGCCGAAATCGTCGATGGAGCGCTTGTTGTTGGTCAGCGCGCGCAGTTTGCTGTCCACTTCCAGCCACATCATCTGGCCGCCGGAATAATAGTCCTCGGCCATCTGATAGCTGCGGTACGCCTTGGGACGGCGCATCGACATGGTCGGGTCGTTGGTGGTGTCCTGCACCGTGCGCCAGGCCATGCCGGGGCGGCCGCGCTCATAGCTGGCCGCCACGCCGGCCAGGATCTCGCGCGCCTGATCCTGCGTCCACAGGCCCGAAC
This sequence comes from Xanthomonas sp. AC360, assembly GCF_979258225.1. Lineage (NCBI taxonomy): Bacteria > Pseudomonadati > Pseudomonadota > Gammaproteobacteria > Lysobacterales > Lysobacteraceae > Xanthomonas > Xanthomonas sp. AC360. Next base: position 2,915,013 of record NZ_OZ409846.1, on the reverse strand, counting down.
GTGCGGACATCACTTCGCCCCAGAACTGGGTCTGGCCCTCGTACAGCCACAGCAGGCTGTCGCCCATCGGCACGTTGAAGTTGGGCGTGGCCAGATCGGCGCCGCGGCGGTACTTGCCGTTCCAGGAATGGTTGAATTCGTGTGCGAGCAGGTCGCGCCCGGTCCAGCTCTTGTCCCACTCGGTGAAGTAAGTGGGCACACCGCTGTTTTCGCTGGAGCGATGATGCTCCAGGCCGATGCCGCCCAACTTCTTGGTCAGCGCCAGCAGGAATTCGTAGTGATCGAAATGCCGCGCGCCGTAGAGCTTGTCCATCTGCTGCACCAGCGAGGCATGCGCCTTGATCTGCTCGGGCTTGGCGTCCAGCGACTTGGCTTCGTCGGCGAATACGTTGAGGTAGACCGGCTGCTTGCCGGCGCTCAGCTCCACGCGCTTGTAGTACTTGCCGGCGAACATCGGCGAATCGACCAGATCATCGAAATCGATCGGCTTGAAGGTCACCGTGTCGCCGACGCGGCGGTCGGTTTCCAGCGCCGTGGCATAGCTCCAGCCGGCTGGCAGCGTCACGCTGGCCTGCGCCTTGATGTTGCGTGCGAAGACGCCGGCAGGATACAGCGCCGTGGTGTTCCACTGCAGGTTGAGCATCTCCGGAGTCATCATCACCCGGCCCTGGTTGGGGGCCTGCGGAGAGAGGAACTTGAACTCGGCCACCAGCTCGGTGGCGCCCTGGGGCACATCCACCTTGAACGCATAGACGTCGAATTGGTCGCGAGTCCATGGCACCACCTTGCCATCGACCTTGATCACCAGACCGGCCAGCTTGTCGATCGGACCGGTGGGCGAGTGGTTGCCGGGAATCCACTGCGGATACAGCAGCGTCATCGGGCCGGGCTTTGCCGGCATGGTGGTCTTGACCTTGAAGATGCGGTGCGCCAGGTCGGTGGCATCGACGTCGATCTTCAAGGTGCCGTCGAACGGCACGTCCTGCGGCGGCGCGGTTTGCGCGGCGGCGGGCAACGACAGCGCTGCCAGCAACGACACGGACAACAGGGTGGGCATCTTCATCGCAACTCCGCGGGTGACCTGAAACAGGCAAGCCCACGATGCTAAGCGCCCATCACGGCTTCCCCGTATGCCATTGGTCATGCCGCAGGCAAATTCATGCGCAAAAAAAAGCCGCCAATCGCTGGCGGCCTTCTTCATAACAGCATGACGCGATCCGGCGTGGCGCCGTCTCAATGCATCATGTTGACGTTCATGTTGTGCAGCACCCACAGCGAACCGACGATCACGATGCCGATGATCAGCAGCGAGAACAGGCCCACCTGCACGTTGGAGCGCTGCTCGGGTGTGCGATCCATATGCAGGAAGTAGACCATGTGCACCAGCATCTGCACCGCAGCCATGACCGAGATCACGACGATGGTGACGCCCTTGGAGAACGCCCCGCTCATCACCATCGCAAACGGGATGACGGTGAGGATGACGGCCATGACGAAGCCGATCAGATAGGACTTCAAACCGCCGGCATGCGCATCGGCCGCGGTCTCGGTGTGGTGGTGATTGGCCATTACAGCGCTCCCAGCAGATAGACGACGGTGAACACACCGATCCAGATGATGTCCAGGAAGTGCCAGAACAGGCTCAGGCAGGCCAGACGCGTGCTGTTGCGCGCAGTCAGGCCGTTCTTGGAGATCTGGATCACCAGCACTGCCATCCACAACAGGCCCGACGCCACGTGCAAACCGTGGGTTCCGACCAGGGTGAAGAAGGCGGACAGGAACGCGCTGCGCCCCGGGCCGGCACCTTCATGGATCAGGTGATTGAACTCCCAGACTTCCATGCACAGAAAACCGATACCCAGCAGCGCGGTCACGCCCAGCCAGCCATACAGGCCGGTCATGCTGCGCTTGTGCGCAGAGATCATCGCAAAGCCGAAGCTCAAGCTGCTGAACAACAGCAGGAAGGTTTCCACCAACACGAACTTCAGATCGAACAGCTCCTTGGCGGTCGGCCCGTCCACCGTGGCGCCGGAGAGCACCGCATAGGTGGCGAACAGACCGGCAAACAGCAGGCAGTCGCTCATCAGATAGACCCAGAACCCGAAGACGGTGTTGCCACCGCCGTCGTGATGCTCGTGGTCGTGATCGTGGCCGCCCGCGTGGGCGGCGTGGTCAAGCGTGGTCGAGGAAGCCATGGTCATACCACCTTCGCGGCCTGCGCCGCCTGTTGCTGTTCGAGCAGGGCGAAGCGCGCGTTTTCGATGCGCTCCACTTCATCGGCCGGCACCCAGTAATCGATGTCGTCGTCGAAGGTGCGCACGATGAAGCTACCGATCATGCCCACCAGGCCGAGGATGGCCAGCCACCAGATGTGCCAGATCAGACCGAAGCCCATCAGCACGCTGAAGGCACCCATGTACACGCCTGCACCGGTATTGCGCGGCATATGGATCGGCTCGTACTTGGACGGACGCACCCAGCCCTTGCCATTCTGCTTGTCGGCCCAGAACTGATCGCGGTCGTCGATGTGCGGCAGCACGGCGAAGTTGTAGAACGGCGGCGGCGAAGAGGTTGCCCACTCCAGCGTACGGCCATCCCACGGATCGCCCGTGTAGTCCATGTGCTCCTTGCGCTTCCACACGCTGTAAACGATCTGCAGCAGATTCAGGAAGATACCCATGCCGATGATCGCAGCACCGGCCGCAGCGACATACAGCCACGGCGCCCACTCGGGATGGTTGTAGGTGCTCATGCGACGGGTCATGCCCATGAAGCCGAGCACGTACAACGGCATGAAGGCCACGAAGAAACCGATGATCCAGCACCAGAACGAGGCCTTGCCGATCTTCTCGTTGAGCTTGAAGCCGAACGCCTTCGGGAACCAGTAGGTCAGACCTGCCAGGTAGCCGAACACCACGCCGCCGATGATCACGTTATGGAAGTGCGCGATCAGGAACAGGCTGTTGTGCAGCACAAAGTCCACGGCCGGAATCGCCAACATCACGCCGGTCATGCCGCCGATGGTGAAGGTGATGATGAAGCCGATGGTCCACAGCACCGGCGAGGTCATGTGCACGCGACCGCGGAACATGGTGAACAACCAGTTGAAGATTTTCACGCCGGTCGGAATCGAGATGATCATCGTCGTGATGCCGAAGAAGGCATTGACGTTGGCACCCGAGCCCATGGTGAAGAAGTGATGCAACCACACCACGAACGACAGCACGCCGATGCACGAGGTGGCGTACACCATCGAGGTGTAGCCGAACAAGCGCTTGCGGCTGTAGGTGGCGATCAATTCGGAGAAGATGCCGAACGCCGGCAGGATCAGGATGTAGACCTCCGGGTGACCCCAGATCCAGATCAGGTTGACGTACATCATGGCGTTGCCGCCACCGTCGTTGGTGAAGAAGTGCGTGCCCAGGTAACGGTCGGCACCCAGCAGCGCCAGCGCCACGGTGAGGATCGGGAACGCAGCGATGATCAGGATGTTGGTGATCAACGCGGTCCAGGTGAAGATCGGCATGCGCATCAGGGTCATGCCCGGCGCGCGCATCCGCATGATCGTCACGAAGAAGTTCACGCCGGTCAGCAACGTACCTAACCCTGAGACCTGCAACGCCCAGATGTAGTAATCGACACCGACCCCTGGACTGTATTCCAGCCCCGACAACGGCGGATACGCCAGCCAACCGGTCTGCGCGAATTCACCGACGCCGAGCGAGATGTTGATCAACGCTGCGCCGGCCACGAACAGCCAGAAGCTCAGCGAGTTCAGGAACGGAAACGCCACGTCGCGTGCACCGATCTGCAGCGGCACGATCAGGTTCAACAGGCCGGTCATGAACGGCATGGCCATGAAGAAGATCATGATCACGCCATGCGCGGTAAAGATCTGGTCGTAATGGTGTGGAGGCAGAACGCCTTCGCCACCGTTACCCGCCAATGCCTGCTGGGTACGCATCATGGCCGCATCGGCAAAACCGCGCAGCAACATGACCAGCGCCACGATGATGTACATCACGCCGATGCGCTTGTGATCCACCGAGGTGAACCACTCCTTCCACAGGTAGCCCCACAGCTTGTACTTGGTGATGGCGCCCGCGATGAGCAGGCCGAGCAGGCCTGCACCACCTAGCGCGATCATGATGATCGGCTCGTGGTACGGAACCGCCTCGATGGTAAGTTTGCCTAGCATCACTTGTCTCCAGAAGTGCACATGGCGACCGGCTCTGCAGCCGATGCCTCATGGTCGCCATGGCCCTTGCTATGGCCAGGACCATTCATGTATTTGTCGACCAGCGACCGGAACATGCCGTCCTGCACCGACGAGTAGTAGGTGACCGGATACTGTTCTTTGTCGTTGCGATTGGCAGCCAACACCTGATATTCGGCGGCATTCAAGGACGTCGGCGATGCCTTGACCTTGGCCACCCACGCGTCGAAGCCGGCCTGATCGACCGCATGCGCCTTGAAGCTCATCTTCGAAAAGCCGTGACCGCTGTAGTTGGTCGACAGGCCGAAGTATTCGCCGGGCTCGTCGGCCACCAGATGCAGCTTGGTTTCCATGCCCGCCATCGCGTAGATCATGGTGCCCAGGTGCGGAATGAAGAACGAGTTCATCACCGTATCGGAGGTGATCTTGAAGTTCAGCGGCGTATGCACCGGGAACGCGATCTCGTTGACGGTGGCGATGTTCTGATCCGGGTAGATGAACATCCACTTCCAGTCCAGCGACACCGCTTCGATGTTGAGCGGCTTGACGTCCGAATCCAGCGGCCGGTACGGGTCCAGCGCATGCGACGAGCGCCAGGTCAGCACCGCCAGCACCAGGATGATCACGCACGGGATCGACCACACCACCACTTCGATGGCGGTGGAGTGCGACCAATCCGGCTCGTAGCGCGCCTTCGTGTTGGATGCGCGATATTTCCACGCGAACGCAATCGTCATCACGATCACCGGGATGACCACGATCAGCATGAGCACCACGGAGGTGATCAGCAGTTGCTTCTCGTCGTGGCCAATCTGGCCTTTCGGATTGAGGATGGCCGAGTTGCACCCTGCCAACAGCAGGAAGGGCAACATCAGACCTGGACGAAGTAAACGCCCGAGATGTTTCAGCGGAATCATCGGTCGATCCAAGTGCGAAGGAACGCCAGCCGCGCGCATCGTCTCCGGCAAGGGAGATGTCCGACGATGCCCTTCCCTGTTGAAGGCGGGCCCGCGCAGACCGAAGACACGAGTTAGCGCGCTAATTTTAGTCTTTGCTGCACCTGCACGAAACCCATTGGCAATGATCTGCCGCAATAAATGCGCGCAAAATCGTGCGACATGTTGTCGCAGCGCAGCGTAAGCCAAGATGGGTGCTGTGATGGCCGTCGTTGCGGCCTGCAATCGCACTGCAATGCATGCGACAACTGGGTGAAATTGCGCCTGCAGAGGCCAAAAACGCAACTGGGCCGGCCAAGGGCCGACCCAGTGCTGAAGCGATGGTGCCGGAAATAGGAATCGAACCTACGACCTACGCATTACGAATGCGCCGCTCTACCAACTGAGCTATTCCGGCGAGCCGTGCATTGTAGGAGCGGAGCCGGGGGCTGGTCAATCGCCCCAGGGGCGGGCGGCTGCCGTGGCCGGCGCCGGTGACGTGGCGGTACCCAAACGCTGCTCACTCTGCCGCGGCCAACGTTGGCCATCGACGCGCGGTCAGCTGACCAGACGCAGCCGCAGTTCCTTGGGCAGTGCAAACACCATCGATTCGGGCTCACCTTCCAGTTCGGACACGCCTCCCGCACCCAGCTCGCGCAACCGGGCCAGCACACCATCGACCAGCACCTGCGGGGCGGACGCACCGGCAGTGAGGCCAATATGCTGTTTGCCGACGATCCAGGCCGGATCGATCTCGCTGGCGTTATCGATCAGATACGACTCCACCCCGTCGCGGCGGGCGAGTTCGCTCAGCCGGTTGGAATTGGAGCTATTGGGCGAGCCGACCACCAGCACCAGATCGCACTGCCGCGCCAGATCGCGCACCGCGTCCTGGCGGTTCTGGGTGGCGTAGCAGATGTCGTCGTGCCGCGGCCCTTGCATCGCCGGGTAGCGTGCGCGCAGCGCCTCGATGATGCCCATGGTGTCGTCGACCGACAGCGTGGTCTGGGTGGTGTACGCCAAATTTTCCGGCTGATTGATCTGCAGCGTGGCGACCTGATCGATATCTTCCACCAGATAGATCGTGCCCGGGCCGCGCTCGCGGCTCCACTGGCCCATGGTGCCTTCTACTTCCGGATGCCCGGCATGGCCGATCAGCACCACATCGCGGCCGGCCCGGCAGTGCCGCGCGACCTCGAAATGCACCTTGGTCACCAGCGGGCAGGTAGCGTCGAACACCTTCAAGCCACGGCGCTCAGCCTCCTGGCGCACCGCCTGCGAGACGCCGTGTGCGCTGAAGATCACCGTGGCGTTATCGGGCACCTCGTCGAGCTCTTCGACGAAAATCGCGCCACGTTGCTTCAGGTCGTCGACCACAAAGCGGTTGTGCACGACTTCATGGCGTACATAGATCGGCGCGCCCAGCGTCTCGATCGCGCGCTTGACGATCTCGATCGCACGGTCGACACCGGCACAAAAACCACGGGGATTGGCGAGCAGGACATCCATGGCGAGCATTCTACGGGAATGGAGAAGAGGGTCGGAGCAAGCGGAGCGCGTCGGTAGCCGGGCTTCAGGGGCGATTCCCGATTCCCGGCTCGCGCTTGCCGCCCTTGTCGAACAGCCCAAACACGGCAATCCCGATGGCACCGCCCACGATGGCCGAGTCGGCGATATTGAATGACGGCCAGATATGGCTACCGATGTACCACTGAATGAAATCGACCACGTGGCCGTGCATCAGCCGGTCGATCACATTGCCGATCGCCCCGCCGATCACCAGCGCGTAGGGCAGCGCGCTGCGCCATTCGCCGCGGGCGGTGCGCGACAGCCAGAACGCCAGCAGGCCGCTGATACCCACCGCCAACGCGGTGAAGAACCACAGCTGCCAGCCGCCGGCATCGCTCAAAAAGCTGAAGGCTGCGCCGGTGTTATAGGTGCGGTACCAGTTCCAGAAGCCGTCGATGACCGGCACCGGGGTGTACTCGGGCAGGCTGGACAGCACCCAGGCCTTGCTCCACTGGTCCAGGCCGATTACGACGGCCGACAGCACGAGCCAGATCAAGGCAGAGGGTTTGGGTCTTGCGGTCATGGAATCACCTTAACTGTTGCTACTCCCGGGTTCGGGAGAAGCTGCCCGACGGGCAAATCGGCAAGCAACGCCGAATGCGCCATCGCGGCCCTCATCCGGCGCTGCGCGCCACCTTCTCCCGCTTGCGGGAGAAGGAATAATTGGAACGGACTCCCGCTTGCGGGAGAAGGAATAATTGGAACGGACTCCCGCTTGCGGGAGAAGGAATAATTGGAACGGACTCCCGCTTGCGGGAGAAGGTGTATTGAAACGGACTCCCGCTCGCGGGAGAAGCAATCACGACATCAGAACCAGCGACGCTAGAACCAGCGACGCTCCTCGCCAGGGCCTTCGATATTGCTGACGCAACGGCTGCACAGTTCCGGGTGCCGCGCATCGCTGCCCACGCTGGCCTGGTGGTGCCAGCAGCGCACGCACTTGGCCTTGGTGGTCGGCTGCGCGCTGACGAAGATGTCGTCGGTACTGGCCGCGGTCACGGTGACGTCGCCACTGATGAACAAAAAGCGCAGTTCCTCGGCCAGCGGCTGCCAGCGCGCGGCGGTCTGCGCATCGGCGGCCACAGTGATCTCCGCTTCCAGCGCCGCACCGATGGCGCCATTGGCACGCATCGGCTCCAGCACCTTGGACACCTGCTCGCGCAGGGCCAGCAACTTGTCGACATCCGCACTGGTGAGCGCGGCAGCGGCAGGCAGCGGCGCCAGCCCGTCGTACCAGGTAGCGAACAACACGTTGCCGACATGCTCGCCCGGCAGATACGCCCACAACTCTTCGGCAGTAAAGGTCAGCACCGGCGCCACCCAGCGCACGAATGCCTCGGCCACGTGATACATCGCGCTCTGCGCCGAGCGGCGACCGCGCGCGTCTTCGGCCATCGTGTACAGACGGTCCTTGGTGACGTCCAGGTACAACGAGCCCAGGTCCACGCTGCAGAAATTCAGCAGCGCCTGCACGATCTCGGCGAAGTCGTAGCGCGCATAGGCGGCGACGATCTTTTCCTGCAGCTCATGCGCGCGATGCACGATCCAGCGGTCCAGCAGCACCATGTCGTCCAGCGCCACCAGATGCTGCAGCGGGTCGAAGCCATGCAGATTACCGAGCAGGAAGCGCGCGGTATTGCGCAGGCGGCGATACGCGTCGGCGTTGCGCTTGAGGATCTCCTGCGACAGCGACATTTCGCTGCTGTAATCGGCCGATGCGATCCACAGGCGCAGGATATCCGCGCCCAGGGTCTTGATGATCTCCTGCGGCTCGATCCCGTTTTTGTCTGACTTGGACATCTTGCGGCCGTGCTCGTCCACGGTGAAGCCATGGGTGAGGCACTGCTTGTAGGGCGCCGCCTTGTCCATCGCCACGCCGCTCAGCAGCGAGGACTGGAACCAGCCGCGGTGCTGGTCGGAGCCTTCCAGATACAGGTCGGCCGGTTTGGGCAGGCCGCGGTCCACCAACACTGCCTCATGCGTCACGCCGGAGTCGAACCACACATCCAGGATGTCGGTGATCTTGTCGTAGTCGGCCGCTTCATCGCCCAGCAGTTCGGCCGCGTCCAGCGTGTACCACACGTCCACGCCGCCCAGCTCTACGCGGTCGGCCACCTGGCGCAGCAATTCGGTGCTGCGCGGATGCGGCTCGCCGGTTTCGCGATGCACGAACAAAGCGATCGGCACGCCCCAGGTGCGCTGGCGCGAGATGGTCCAATCCGGGCGGCCTTCGACCATGCCGGCGATGCGCGCCTGGCCCCACGCCGGGTACCAGGTCACCTGCTCTATGGCCTTGAGCGCATCGGCACGCAGGTTGGCCTGCTCCATCGAGATGAACCACTGCGGCGTGGCGCGGAACGCGATCGGCGTCTTGTGGCGCCAGCAATGCGGGTAGCTGTGCTCCATCTTGCTGGCGGCCAGCAACACGCCGGTGTCGCGCAGCGCGTCGATGATGACGTCGTTGGCCTTCCAGATATGCAGACCGGCCAGCACGGTGTCGCCCAGCGGCGGCGTGGAGGGCAGATACACGCCACGCCCGTCCACCGGATTGATCTGCGCGGCGCTGTAGCGCTCCAGCAGGCCGTACTGCTTGGACACCTGATAGTCCTCCTGACCATGACCGGGTGCGGTATGCACGGCACCGGTGCCTTCCTCGGCAGAGACGTGCTCGCCCAGCAGCAGCGGGATCTCGCGCTCGGCGTAGAAGGGGTGATTGAGGAGCATCTGGTCCAGCACGGCGCCCTTGGCATGGCCATGCACCGTCACGTCGTCCACGCCATAGCGCGCCAGCACCCTGGCCGCCAGGGCCTCGGCCACCACCAGCCAGCGCGGCTGACCGCGATCGGCCGGGCCTTCGACCAGCACGTAATCGAGCTCCGCACCCAGGCTCACTGCCAGCGATGCCGGCAGCGTCCACGGCGTGGTGGTCCAGATCGGCACCGCCACGCTGGTGCCTGCCGGCAGGCTGGCGCCGAACGCAGCAGCGACCGCCGCCGGATCGCGTGCCGGATAGGCAACATCCACGGTTGGCGACACCTTGTCGGCGTATTCGATCTCGGCCTCGGCCAGTGCCGAGCCGCAATCGAAGCACCAATGCACCGGCTTGACGCCGCGGGTCAGATGGCCGTTATCGACCACTTTGGCCAGCGCGCGGATTTCGTTGGCTTCGAAGCGGAAATCCAGCGTCTTGTACGGGTTGTCCCAATCGCCGACCACACCCAGGCGCTTGAAGTCGCGCCGCTGCAGATCGATCTGCTCGGTCGCGTATTCGCGGCACTTCTGACGGAACTCGGCCGCGTCAAGCTTGACGCCGACCTTGCCGTATTTCTTTTCGATCGCAATCTCGATCGGCAGGCCGTGGCAATCCCAGCCGGGGATGTACGGCGCATCGAATCCAGCCAGATACTTCGACTTGACGATGATGTCCTTGAGGATCTTGTTGACCGCATGGCCCAGATGGATCTGGCCATTGGCATACGGGGGGCCGTCGTGCAGCACGAACAGCGGGCGCCCTGCCGCGTTGGCGCGCAGCTGCGCATACAGCCCCTCGCGTTCCCAGCGGTCCAGCATCGCCGGCTCGCGCTTGGGCAGGTCGCCGCGCATCGGGAATTCCGTCGCAGGCAGATGGAGAGTGGCTTTGTAGTCTTGGGTCACAGGAATCTACCGTTGCGCTGCGTGAGGTGATGTACGGGGATGTTGCGAGGGAGTGGCATCGACGGCGTCTGCGTCTGCAGAGCGGTGCGAAGAACCGCCGTGTTGCCCCTCCATGGAAAGACCGGCGGAGCGTGCAACGCTTTCATCGGCAGCACGCAGTCGCGAGGGACTCGCCTTGAGCACGGCACGCGCCTGCTCGGCATCGCGGTGCATCTGCACGGTGAGCGCGTCGAGCCCATCGAACTTTTCTTCGTCGCGCAGCTTGGCGACGAATTCCACTTCGATATGCCGGCCGTACAAATCGCCCTGAAAATCGAACAGGTGCGCTTCCAACAATGGCTCCACGCCGGCCACGGTGGGCCGCGTTCCGAAGCTGGACACCGATGGCCACGGCCGCTCGGCTACGCCATGTACCCAGGTCGCGTAGATGCCCGACAACGCCGGGGTACGCGGAAAACGCAGATTGGCAGTCGGGTAGCCCAGCGTGCGCCCCAGTTGCTTGCCGCGCACTACCCGCCCACCGATGGCATACGGGCGGCCGAGCAATTCGCCGGCAGGAACGAACTCGCCGGCACCCAGCAGCTCGCGAATGCGCGTGGCAGAAATTCGTTCGCCATGCAGGTGCACCGGCGTGATTTCGCCAGCCACAAATCCATGCTGCTCACCCAACGCACGCAGCAAGGTGATATCGCCGCCACGCCGATGACCGAAACGGAATTCCGGGCCGATCCACACTTCGCGCGCACATAGCCGGCCAACCAGCCCCAGGCGTACGAAATCTTCTGCACGCATGGCCGACAAGCGGCCGTCGAAACGAATCAGGCCAACGCTGTCGGCACCGAAGTCGTACAGGCCTTCGATCTTGGCGCGCGCCAGGGTCAGGCGCGGCGGCGGCGCGGCCGGGGCGAAAAATTCGCGCGGCAGCGGCTCGAAGCTCAACGCTACCGCTGGCACGCCCAGCGCACGCGCACGCGCGACGGCGTGCTGCACCAACGTCCGATGCCCCAGGTGCAGGCCATCGAAGGCGCCGATGCAGACCACGCTTCCGTGCGGGAACAGCGTCCCGCCCTCGACGTCTCTAAACAGCCTGCTCATTCCTCGATCCAAACAGATGCCGGCTTGGCGGCCGACCCTCGCTGATACATAACCCGTAAGTATAGCCGTGCCTGTCAAGCCGCATGGCCGCGCACCGGACGCGCGCAGCGTCGGCAGAGACCGCAGCCTATGCAGGCGGCGGCCTGCAATCGCTCCCTGGCCGCAACGCCGGCACAGACCGCGGCAGACCTGCCCCGGCTGTGCGGCCCTTGCCGACTGCAGACACCGGCTGCACTCGCCAGGGGGCCATTGCAGCGTTCGGCATCCGCGACTCAGCTCTCGCGCAGATGCCGCGGCCGCAAGCCCAACGCCAGTTGCGCGACCACATAGGTCAGCCCGCCACTGCCGACCAGCACCGCCAGCCAACCGATACGATCCCACTTCTCCATCACGGTGAACGATGGCAGCCACCACAGCAGGCCCAACAGCACCGTCACCATCGCCGCGCATGCCAGCAGCAGGCGCGCTGCATAGCCGCCCCACCCCGGCCGGCGCTGGTACACCCCGGACTTGCCGAGCCAGTACCACAGCAAAGCCAGGTTGAGATAACTCGACAGCGCGCTCGCTATGCCCAGCGCCAGGTGCAGGCCCGGCTGCTTGCCCAGCGCCTGCATGACGCCCTGCGCCTTGAGCTCGGGGGGCACCATGATCTGGTAGACCACCGCCAGCAACGCGAAATTGAACACCATGTTGGCGATCAGCGCCGCTACGCCGGCACGCACCGGGGTGCGGGTGTCCTGGCGGGCGTAGAACGCCGGCAGCACCACCTTGAGCATGGCGTAGGCCGGCAGGCCGAAGCTCAGGCCGTAGACCGACATCGCGGTCATCCGCGTATCGAAGGCGGTGAACTGGCCGTACTGGAACAACGTCGCCACCAGCGGCTCGGCCAGCAGCAGCAAGCCGAGCATTGCCGGCACTGAGATCAACAACGTGGTGCGGAAGCCCCAATCCAGCGCACCGGAAAACGCGCTGCGGTCGGTCTTGACGTGATGGCGCGCCAGCGCCGGCAGGATCACCGTGCCCAGCGCCACCCCGAATACACCCAGCGGCAGCTCCAGGAAGCGGTCGGCCAGCGACAGCCACGACTGCGAGCCATCGGTCAGCCTGGCCGCGATGACAGTGTCCAGCAGCAGGTTGATCTGCGCGATCGATGAGCCGAACAGGGTCGGCACCATCAGGGTCAGTACCTTGCGCACGCCTGGATGTTGCCAGCCCCAGCGCGGCAGGGTCAGCAGGTTGATGCCTTTCAGCGAAGGCAGCTGGAACAGCAACTGCAGCATGCCTGCCGCCAGCACCGCCCAGCCCAGCGCGAGGATCTGCTTTTCCGGAGTGCCGCCCAGCTTCGGCGCCAGCCACACGGCGCCGGCGATCATGCACAGGTTGAGGATCACCGGGGTCAGCGCCGGCATGGCGAACTTCTGGAAACTATTCAGTGCCCCGCCGGCCAGCGCGGTCAGCGAGACGAACAGCAGGAACGGAAAGGTCAGACGGAACAGGTCCACCAGCAGGCCATGCTTGGCCGGGTCGGTGTCCACGCCGCTGGAGAACAGCGTGGCCAACTGCGGTGCGAAGATCAGCGCCAGCGCGGTGACCAGCAGCAGCACTCCACCCAGGGTGCCAGCCACGCGCGACATCAGTTCGCGCAGTTCGGCATGCGGCCGGGTTTCCTTGACCTCGGTGAACACCGGCACGAAGGCGGTGGCGAAGGACCCTTCGGCGAAGAGCCGACGCAGGAAATTGGGGACCCGGAAGGCCGTCCAGAACGCATCGGTCAACGCATTGGTGCCGAAGGTGGTGGTGATGACCTGGTCGCGCACCAGCCCCAGCACCCGCGACACCATGGTCATACTGCTGAATGAGAGCAGGCCTCTCAACATGCCAGGCTTGCTCACGCTGCATCCCTCTTGACAACTGACTTGACGTACATATCTAGGTCCATCATACTTTCGCGCTTGCTTTTTCCACCATACCGATTCTTCAGGAACCCACCACCGTGGCCAATATCAAGTCCGCCAAGAAGCGCGCCAAGCAGACCGTTGTGCGCAATGAGCGCAACACCGGACAGCGCTCGATGCTGCGCACCGCCGTCAAGAAGGTGATCAAGGCCCTTGACGCCAACGATGCTGCAGGCGCCGAAGCTGCTTTCGCCGTTGCTCAGCCCATCCTCGACCGTTTCAGCGCCCGTGGCCTGATTCACAAGAACAAGGCTGCGCGTCACAAGAGCCGTCTGACCGCTCGCATCAAGGCCATCAAGGCCGCGTAAGCGATCAGCTGCGACGCTACCGGAAGCCTGGCTTCCGGTAGCACAGAAAAACCCGGCCTCGGCCGGGTTTTTTGTGTGCCTGTCCGTGCACTCAGCCCGCATTGCGCGCCTCGAGCTCGTCCTCGCGCTGGCGGTCGAAGAATGCCATGACGTCCTTCATGATCGGGAAGGTGCCATCGCGACCCAGCGCGGACACCAGGTACCACGGCGCGGTCCAGCCCAGCTCGGCCACGATGGTTTCGGCAGCGGCACGCGCCTCGTCCTCGAACATCAGGTCGGCCTTGTTGAGCACCAGCCAACGCGGCTTCTTCAGCAGCTCGGGGTCGTGGCGCTCCAGCTCACGCTCGATGGTGCGCACCTGATCCACCGGCGACACATCCACACCGCCATCCATCGGCGAAATATCCACCAGATGCAGCAGCAGGCGCGTGCGCTGCAGATGGCGCAGAAACTGCGTACCCAGGCCGGCGCCATCGGCGGCACCTTCGATCAGACCCGGCACGTCGGCGATCACAAAGCTGCGGTAGGCCTCGACGCTGACCACACCCAGATTCGGATACAGCGTGGTGAACGGATAGTCGGCCACCTTGGGCGTTGCCGAGGACACCGCGCGGATCAGCGTGCTCTTGCCGGCATTCGGGAAACCCAGCAGGCCGACGTCGGCCAGCAGCTTGAGCTCCAGCTTGAGCAGGCGCTCTTCGCCTTCTTCACCGGTGGTGGACTGGCGCGGCGCACGGTTGACCGAGCTTTTGAAATGCATGTTGCCCAGGCCGCCCTTGCCGCCCTTGGCGACCAGCAGGCGATCGCCGTGCTGGGTCAGGTCGCCGATCACTTCATCGGTCTGCACATTGACGACCATGGTGCCGACCGGCACCACGATGACGCGATCTTCGCCACCCTTGCCATAGGCCTGGCGGCCCATGCCGTTCTCGCCGCGCTGCGCCTTGAAGGTGCGCTCATGACGGAAATCGACCAGGGTGTTGACGTTCTCGTCGGAGACGATCCAGACGCTGCCGCCGGCACCGCCGTCGCCACCATCGGGCCCGCCAAGCGGAATGAACTTCTCGCGGCGAAAGCCGACACAGCCATTGCCGCCGTTACCAGCGGTCACCAGGATTTCTGCTTCGTCGACTAACTTCATGAGCTTACAACCGGGAATTGGGAATAGGGAGTGGGGAATCGGCCAAAGAAAAAGCGGCGTGACTCCTGCCAGCGAGCGCACTCACCGGCACGACAGCAGAGAGCGAAACGGAGTCAGGAGCCGGCTTTTCCGATTCCCCATTCCCCATTCCCGATTCTTAGCCGTCAAACGAAAAACCCCGCCGAAGCGGGGCTCTCCGTGTCGTTCGCAACCGCGCTGGCGCGGCTACGAACTGGCCTGCATGGAGCGGGCGATTACGCCTCGGCAACCACGCTGACGGTACGACGCTTCTTCGCACCCTTGACCGAGAACTCGACCTTGCCGTTGACCAGCGCAAACAGCGTGTGGTCACGACCCAGGCCGACGCCGGCGCCCGGATGGAACTGGGTGCCGCGCTGACGCACGATGATGTTGCCGGCGTCGATGGCCTGGCCACCAAAGATCTTCACGCCGAGGTACTTCGGGTTGGAATCGCGACCGTTGCGCGAGGAACCTACGCCTTTTTTATGTGCCATGACTGGTTCTCCTTACTTCTTGTCGCCACCGGCGATGCCGGTGATCTCGATTTCGGTGTAGTACTGACGGTGTCCCTGACGCTTCATGTGGTGCTTGCGGCGACGGAACTTGATGATGCGCACCTTGTCGGCGCGGCCATGGGCCACGACCTTGGCGGTGACCGAAGCGCCCTTCAGCGCATCGCCCAGCTTGATGCCATCGCTATCGCCCAGCATCAGGATGGTGTCGAACTTGATCTCGTTGCCTGCTTCGACTTCGAGCTTTTCCACGCGGAGCGTTTCGCCCTGCGCGACGCGGTATTGCTTACCGCCGGTTACCAGAACTGCGTACATGACCAGGTTTTCCTCTGTAGTTATTATGGTCGCACTGACGTGCCCTAGGGCAGACAGGAGCGGGATTGTACTGGCTTAGCCGGTTTCGGGTCAACCTGCAAGCAGGTCAACCGCCGCGCACCGGAATCGGGCGGGTGCAACGCATCATCCGGTCGCCACAACGGCCCGGTCAGACTGGCATTTGGGGCAATTGCCCTCACCTAGGTCGGCGGGTAGGCTGATCGACTGCCACTCATTCCTGCTGAGCACGCTCGCACCACTGCCGGTTCGCCGGCCCGACATCGGATCCCCCATGGCGATGGATTTCATCCGCATCCGCGGCGCGCGGACGCACAACCTCAAAAACATCGACCTCGACCTGCCTCGCGACAAACTGATCGTGATCACCGGCCTGTCCGGCTCGGGCAAGTCGTCGTTGGCGTTCGACACCATTTATGCGGAGGGCCAGCGCCGCTACGTCGAGTCGCTGTCGGCGTATGCGCGCCAGTTCCTCAGCGTGATGGAAAAGCCGGACCTGGACCATATCGAAGGGCTGTCCCCGGCGATTTCGATCGAACAGAAGTCCACCTCGCACAACCCGCGCTCCACCGTGGGCACGATCACCGAGATCTACGACTACCTGCGCCTGCTGTATGCACGCGTCGGCCAGCCGCGCTGCCCGGATCACGGTTTCCCGCTGGAAGCGCAGACCGTCAGCCAGATGGTCGACCACATGCTCACCCAGGATCAGGAACAGCGCTACATGTTGCTGGCGCCGGTGATCCGCGACCGCAAGGGCGAGCATGCGCAGGTATTCGAACAACTGCGTGCGCAGGGCTTCGTGCGCGTGCGCGTGGATGGCGAGTTGTACGAGATCGATGCGGTGCCGGCACTGGCGCTGCGCCAGAAGCACACCATCGAAGCGGTGATCGACCGTTTCCGTCCGCGCGAAGACATCAAGCAGCGGCTGGCGGAAAGTTTCGAAACCGCGCTCAAGCTCGGCGAAGGCATGGTGGCGGTGCAGTCGCTGGACGACCCGGCCGCAGCCCCGCATCTGTTCTCGTCCAAGTACAGCTGCCCGGTCTGCGATTACTCGCTGCCGGAGCTGGAACCGCGGCTGTTTTCGTTCAACGCACCGGTGGGCGCCTGCCCTAGTTGCGATGGCCTGGGCGTGGCCGAATTCTTCGACCCGGACCGGGTGGTGGTGCACCCGGAACTGTCGTTGTCTGCGGGTGCGGTACGCGGCTGGGATCGGCGCAATGCCTACTACTTCCAGCTGATCGCCTCGCTGGCCAAGCACTACAAATTCGACGTGGATGCGGTGTGGAACACGCTGCCGGCCCAGGTGCGCCAGGCGGTTTTGTTCGGCAGCGGCGATGAGGTGATCAGCTTCACCTACTTCACCGATGCGGGCGGGCGCACCACACGCAAGCATCGTTTCGAAGGCATCCTTCCGAATCTGGAACGGCGCTACCGCGAAACCGAATCGCCGGCCGTGCGCGAAGAGTTGACCAAGTACGTCAGTCAGCAGCCCTGCCCTGCCTGCAACGGCACACGCCTGAATCGCGCTGCGCGCAACGTGTTTGTGGCCGACCGCCCGCTGCCGGAGTTGGTGGTGCTGCCGGTCAACGAAGCGCTGAACTTTTTCCGCGGCTTGTCGCTACCGGGTTGGCGCGGCGAGATCGCCAGCAAGATCGTCAAGGAGATCGCCGAGCGCCTGGGCTTCCTGGTCGATGTCGGCCTGGATTACCTCACCCTGGAGCGCAAGGCCGACACCTTGTCCGGTGGCGAAGCGCAACGCATCCGTCTGGCCAGCCAGATCGGCGCCGGCCTGGTCGGGGTGATGTACGTGCTCGATGAGCCGTCGATCGGCCTGCATCAGCGCGACAACGAACGCCTGCTCGGCACGCTGACGCGGCTGCGCGACTTAGGCAATACGGTGATCGTGGTCGAGCATGACGAAGACGCGATTCGACTGGCCGATCACGTGCTGGACATCGGCCCCGGCGCCGGCGTGCACGGTGGCGAAATCTGCGCACAGGGCACGCTGCAGGACATTCTGGATTCGCCACGCTCGCTGACCGGTCAGTACCTGTCCGGCAAGCGCCGCATCGAGATTCCCAAGCAGCGCCACAAGCCCAACCCGAAGATGATGCTGCATCTGCGCGGGGCCACCGGCAACAACCTCAAGAATGTCGATCTGGAGATTCCGGCCGGCCTGTTGACCTGCATCACCGGCGTGTCCGGCTCGGGCAAGTCGACGCTGATCAACGATACCTTGTTCACGCTGGCCGCCAACGAGATCAACGGCGCCTCGCATACGGTGGCACCGCATCGCGAAGTGGAAAATCTGGACTTGTTCGACAAGGTCGTGGATATCGACCAGTCGCCGATCGGACGCACCCCGCGCTCCAATCCGGCGACCTACACCGGCATGTTCACCCCGCTGCGCGAGCTGTTCGCACAGGTGCCCGAATCGCGTGCGCGCGGCTATTCGCCGGGGCGTTTCAGCTTCAACGTGCGTGGCGGCCGCTGCGAGGCATGCCAGGGCGACGGCATGATCAAGGTGGAGATGCACTTCCTGCCCGACGTGTACGTGCCGTGCGATGTCTGCCACGGCAAGCGCTATAACCGCGAGACGCTGGAGATCCGTTACAAGGGTTTCAACATCAGCGACGTGTTGCAGATGACCGTCGAAGACGCGCTGCGCCTGTTCGAGCCAGTGCCGTCGATCGCGCGCAAGCTGGAAACGCTGATCGATGTGGGCCTGAGCTACATCAAGCTGGGCCAGAGCGCGACCACGCTGTCTGGCGGTGAGGCGCAGCGCGTAAAGCTATCCAAGGAACTGTCGCGCCGCGATACCGGGCGCACCTTGTACATCCTCGACGAACCGACCACCGGCCTGCATTTCCACGACATCGAAGCGCTGCTCGGCGTGCTGCACAAGCTGCGCGACGAGGGCAACACGGTGGTGGTGATCGAACACAATCTGGATGTGATCAAGACCGCCGACTGGATCGTGGATCTGGGCCCGGAAGGCGGCCATCGTGGTGGCACCATCCTGGTGTCCGGCACACCGGAAGACGTGGCCGCGCACGAGGCGTCCTACACCGGGCAGTTCCTGGCCAAGATGCTGCCGTCGGTCAAGGCACGCGAGACCCGCCCGGCCGCAATGGCCAACAAGCCGGATGCGCGCCCACCGCGCAAGGTCAAACCGGAGAAGGTGGCCAAGGTCGCCAAATCCGCCACCAAGAAAACTGCAAAGAAGAAGGCAAGCTGATGAGCGAACACAAGATCCTGGCACGCATCCCGATCAGCGTGCGCTGGCGCGACATGGACAGCATGGGCCACGTCAACAACGCCAAGTACATTTCGTATCTGGAAGAAGCGCGCGTGCGCTGGATGCTGGGCGTACAAGGCGTCTCGATGACCGACCGTATCGCGCCGGTCGTTGCCGCCACCAACGTCAACTACAAACGCCCGCTGGTGTGGCCCAACGACATCACGGTGGAGTTGTTTGTCGAGCGTCTGGGCAGCAGCAGCATCACCATCGGCCATCGCATCGTCGACCAGAAGGACGAGGGCGTGCTGTATTCGGATGGCAACGTGGTAGTGGTGTGGATCGATACGCAGACCGGCAAGAGCGCCGCGCTGCCGGATCCGGTGCGCGCAGCGAGCAGCTGACGCAGACTTGCGAAGACGCAGGTCAGTGATGCACGGCGGCTTCGTTAGCGGAGCCGCCGTTTTTGTTTTTGGTGGCGTCCCCGGCTGCGAGTGACTGCAAACCTTGGGGCTCTGGATGCGATGTGGGCGCGTACGATTTCGTCGGCGTCTGGCTTTACTTCGCGCTGCACTTACGTACTGCAAGCACACAGCGCAGGTTGCTGTGCAGCGCCCGATCCGCAACTCGGGGCGAGACGGTTACTACTTCGGCGCGCGCGTCCGTGCCTGTAGCGTGGCCTGTACCTGCCGGCCATCCTGCAAGATAAATACCACCGGCAACTGTGCGCCCTCCTTCAGCGGCGCCTGCGCCTGCATCAGCATCAGGTGCAACCCGCCTGGCGCCAGCGTCACCACCGCGCCAGGCAACAACAACAGCTCCGGCACGGCACGCATGCGGCTGACCCCATCGGTCTGCAGGGTCTGGTGCAGCGACACCTCGCCAAAGGCGGCGCTCTTGATCCCGGTCATCCGCACTGCATGCGGGCAGTCGTTGTGAAAGCTGCCAAATCCTGCCGCCATGCCCATGCCACTCGGCGGCGGAATCCGCACCCAACCGTCCTTAAAGGTCGGCATGCATTGCGCAGATGCGCCTGCACTGACCAGTAGCGCCACTGCGCCAATGACGCTGCGCCGCACGCGCCGCCCGCTGTCACTGCCGTCTATCATGACCCGACCTCCAGGAGCCCCGAATGAGCATCCAGATCTTAGACCACGGCCGAATTCGTGAAATCCGTCTGGCGCGCCCGCCGGTCAATGCACTGGATACCGCGCTCTGCCAAGCACTGAGCGCGGCCGTGCAGCAGCTGGACGCCACGGTCGACGGCGTGGTGCTATCGGGCAGCGCACGCATTTTTTCCGGTGGCATGGATGTACCCCACCTGCTGTCGCATGGCACCGACCGCGCTGCATTGCTGGCCAGCTGGACCGCCTTCTTCGATGCAGCGCAAGCACTGGCCAACTGCCCGGTGCCGGTGGTCGCGGCAATCGGCGGCCATGCGCCGGCCGGTGGCTGCGTGCTGGCGCTGTGCTGCGACTACCGGGTGATGGCGCGCAGCGCCGATACCGCCCGGCCGTACACCATCGGCCTGAACGAAGTGCAAGTGGGGTTGGCGGCGCCAGAAGGTATCCAGCGGCTGCTGCGCCGCGTGGTCGGTGCGCATCGTGCCGAACGCTTGCTGATTTCCGGGCAATTGCTGCCCGCCGAACAGGCCGCCCAGATCGGATTGGTGGACGAGCTGGTCGACGGCGAACTGGTCACCGCGCGCGCAGTGGCGTGGCTGCAGGAGCTGCAACAGTTGCCGCGTCAGCCAATGCTGGCCACGCGTGCGGTGGCAAGGGCGGATTTGCGCGCGGCGCTGGCGCCGGAGCTGATCCAGCTGGAGCGCTTCGTCGACGGCTGGTACGCGCCCGATGCGCAGGCCGCGTTGCGTGGCTTGGTCGAACGCCTACAAAAGGCCTGAACGGTGGTACGCAGGCGGCCCGCTATAATCGTGGTCCGTCGCACGCCCAGGCCAGCCCCTTGTCCGCCACCGCCGAACCCGTCGTCTCCGAACTGATCAGCCTGTTGTCGCTGGAGCGCCTGGAAGACAATCTGTTTCGCGGCCAGAGCCGCGACATCGGCACCAAGTACGTGTTCGGCGGACAGGTGCTGGGCCAGGCCCTGTCAGCCGCGCAGGCCACGGTGGAAAACGGCCGCCAGGCGCATTCGCTGCATGCCTATTTTCTGCGTGCTGGCAATATCGACCACCCGATCGTCTACGACGTCGACCGCACCCGCGATGGCGGCAGTTTCTCAGTCCGCCGGGTTACTGCGATCCAGCACGGCAAGGTGATCTTTTTCTGCGCGGCCTCGTTTCAGGAACACGAAGACGGTGCAGAGCATCAATCGGTGATGCCGGTGGTGCCGCCGCCGGAAGACATCGAACCGGCCGCACCGCTTGCGCCGGAGGTGCTGGCGAACCTGCCGGCCAAGGTGCAGCGCTGGCTCTCGCGCGGTGGCCCGTTCGAATTTCGCCACGTATTTCCGCGTGACGAACTCAAGCCGCCCAAGCGACCACCATTTCAGCAGATGTGGCTGCGTCTGAACGACCCGATCGGCGACGATGTCGGCCTGCACCAGGTACTGCTGGCCTACGCCTCGGATTTTCAGTTGCTGGGCACCTCCACGTTTCCGCACGGCATCAGTTATTACATGCCGAATGTGCAGATGGCCTCGCTCGACCATGCGCTGTGGTTTCACCGACCCTTCCGCACCGACGACTGGTTGCTGTACTCGTTGGATAGCCCCACCGCGCAAGGCTCACGCGGCCTGGCACGTGGGCAGTTCTTCACCCGCGATGGCGTGCTGGTCGCCAGCACCACGCAGGAAGGCCTGATCCGCGTAGTGCCCGAGGGCAGCGCGATTGCCGTGCCGGCCAAGGGCTAGGCGTAAATGGGTGGCGCTACCGTGTCGCGGACTCATCAATCGACGGCGCAGATGGCGGGCATGCGGCCGGTTCGTCGCGCAGCACGCAAGCTGTTACGACGACGCGCCGGCCTGCTCACCGGCGCGCGTGCGGCTACTTAGTTGCAGCCATCACCCACATCTTTCTTTTCATCTTGAACCGGCGCAGCAGTGGCGCCATTTGTTCGGGACCCAACGGCGGTTTCCACCAGCATGCGCAAGATCTTCAGCAGTCAACGTATCGAAACCGCCGAGGGCGTGGCCAATCTACTGCGCAACGCCGGCATCGATGTGCGCATGAGCAATGGCCGCTCGTATGAGAGCAAGCGCACCGGGCAGTTCAGCTATCTCGAGCAAGGCAACGCGCAGGCGTATCCCACCGTGTGGATCGTGCACGCCGACGACCAGCCGCGCGCGCGCGACCTGCTGCGCGATGCACGCCTGCTCGACACCACCCGCCGCGATCTGCCGAACGTGGAATACACCTTCCGCGAAGGCGAAAACGGATCGAGCTCCAGCGCGCGCAGTTGGGCCTGGCGTATCCGTCTGGTGCTGTTGCTGGTGATCGGTGCGGTGGCCATGTTTGTGGTGATGCGCCATCGCAGCACACCGGCGCCGGTCGCCCCAGCAACACAGCCCGCATCGCAATCGGCACCGGACGCAACGCCGCCAGCGGAGGACGACGAAATGCGGGTGCGGATTCAGCCGGCACGCTGAGCGCTTCTGCGCTGTGGTGGCGTGGTTTGGGCTAGCAGGGTCAAGCCCTGGCGCCGTGATCGTCAGCAACGTCGCAGTGATACTGGCGATCCTGCATCACTCCATCAAGCTGGGGATGCTATGAGGCGCGCCCACACAAGGATCGATCTGCGTGCCAGTCGCGCGCGCATGGCAGATCGTCGGGATGCGCGCAGTACGCGTGTTAGCTGCCTAACAACGCACACACAAAAAACGGCCTCCTGCTTACGCGGGAGGCCGTCTGTCGATCGGCGCCTTGTTAACTGTTGCGAATGAGCAACCGCCATGACGGCGGTGTCATCCCACCACTGCACTACTCAACCAATTGCACTCCACCTAAGAGCAGCTCACAGAACTACCGTGCTTACTGCCAAGCGCGCGCGGCCGGCGCTCGGAATCGGCACGTACCACCCGTACGCTCCGGTTCCTGCGGGCCGTCCGCGCCCACCTGACGACTGCTCGCTACGTTTTGTTTGCCGCTCTCAATGCTCAGTTACCCGCGGCAGGCTTGGCAGGCATCGGACGCTTGCCGTGATCGCCACGGTCGCCGTGCTCACCCGGGCCACGCGGACCATGCTCGCCGCGCATCTTGGATGCGGCGTCGAACTCGGCCTTGCTCAGCTTGCCGTCCTTGTCGGTGTCGGCCTTGGCAAACCACGCATCGCGATGCTGCTGCATGCGCAGCTCACGGTCGGCGCGATCGACAAAGCCGTCCTTGTTGACGTCCATCTGATCGAAGCGCGCGGCAAACTTCGGGTCGGCCTTGGCTTCCTCGCGACTGATGCGGCCGTCCTTGTTGGTGTCGAGTTTAGCCATCCAGTCGCCACGTCCCTCGCGACCCGGACCGCGATGCCGCGGGCGCTCATCGCGTGAAAGCTTGCCATCCTTGTTGGTGTCCAGCGTGTCGAACTGCGCGGCCAGCTTGGGGTCGGCGGCGGCTTCGCTACGATCGATGACGCCATCGTTATTGCTGTCGAGCTTGCCAGGACGCGGCGCATCGCCGGTAGCAGGCGGAGTGGCGGCGAACACGACGCCGGTGGACAGCGCAGCCAGCACGGCCAGGGCGAGGAAAGGTTTGCGAGACGTCATGAGAAACTCCTGATTGTGGGAACCACACGCGGCACCTGCATGGGCCGCATCGCGTGGGTGGCGCATCCGGAGAGGCCGTGCGCTGCCACCAACACCCACATCAACGAGCCATCGGCGCACACGTTGACGCGCACACCTGGCGTATTCATCCGGCGGACAGTCGCCGCTGTTGCGACGCACAGGCGCTATCCTGCGCGCATGGCCATCCACGCCGACACCCACGACGACCTGCGCCTGTTCCAGACCGGCGAGCATGCCTGCGGCTACTGGCCCGAGCGTCGTGCGCGCGATCTGGTGCTGGACCCGCATGACCCGCGCCTGGGCACGATCTATCCGCAGGCATTGGCATGGGGGTTTCGTCGCTCCGGCGACCTGGTGTACCGGCCGCATTGCGAACGCTGCCGCGCGTGCGTGCCGGTGCGCATTGCAGTGGATGCGTTTCGACCCGATCGCAGTCAACGCCGTTGCCTTGCGCGCAATCAGGATCTGGTCGTGCGCGTGGTCGCAGCCGAACGCACCGACGAGCAACTCGCCCTGTATCGCCAGTACCTCAAATCCCGGCATCCCGGTGGCGGCATGGACGAACATGGCGGCACCGAATTCGATCAGTTCCTGATCGGCGGCTGGTCGCATGGGCGGTTTCTGGAGATTCGCGAACCGGCGGTGGCGCATGCACCGGGGCGGCTGCTCGCCGTTGCGGTCACCGACGTCACCGAGCATGCGTTGTCTGCGGTCTACACGTTCTACGCGCCGGAGGCGGCCGCGCGCGGCCTGGGCACTTTCGCGATCCTGCAGCAGATTCAATGGGCTCAGCGCGAGCGACGCGCGCATGTGTATCTGGGCTACTGGATCGACGGCCATGCAAAGATGAATTACAAGCGTCGTTTCAGCGCACTGGAAGCCTACGACGGCCGTCAGTGGCGCGGATTACCCGCGACCGCATCGGCGCCGTGAATCGCAGCGCGCGACATCGGCCTGTCGCATCCAGCATGCGAGAATCGCGCGATGATCAGACCTCTTTTGTTGCTTGCGCTGACCGCGCTCTGCGCTGCCTGTACCCATCGCACCCCGGCATCGGCCGCTACCTCCGATAGCGCCACCGGCGACCCTGTGCCGACACAGCTGCGCATCGCCACCTACAACACCTCGCTGTACTCCGACGAGGCCGGCGGCCTGGTGCGCGAACTGCAGGGCGACAGCGCGCATGCACGCAAGATCGCTGCGGTACTGCAGCGCGTACGTCCGGATCTGGTGTTGCTCAACGAATTCGATTTCGACCCGGACCACCGCGCTGCCGATCTGTTCCAGCAGCGCTACCTGCAGGTCGCCCAGCCAGGCGGCGGCGAGCCGTTGCGTTATCCGTATCGGTATCTGGCACCGGTCAATACCGGCGTGCCGAGCGGCCTGGATCTGGACAGCAACGGTACCGTCGGTGGCGATGGCCGCTCGCGTGGCAACGATGCCTGGGGCTATGGGCTGCATCCTGGTCAGTACGGGATGCTGGTGCTGTCGCGGTATCCGATCGATGCGCAGTCTGTGCGCAGTTTTCAATTGCTGAAATGGAGCGCGCTGCCGGGCGCATTGCGGCCGCTGGATCCGGGCACCGGGCGTTCGTTCTATAGCGACGCGATCTGGTCGCAGCTGCGCCTGTCGTCAAAATCGCATTGGGACGTGCCGGTGCGCACGCCGCTCGGTGTCGTGCATGCGCTGGTGTCGCACCCGACGCCACCGGTGTTCGATGGCGCGGAAAAGCGCAACGCCGCACGCAACCACGACGAGCTCGCGCTGTGGCGTGCGTACCTGGACAACGCCGCCGACAGCAAGCGCTGGCTGTGCGATGACAAGGGGATCTGCGGCGGCTTGGCGGCCGATGCGCACTTCGTGATCCTGGGCGATCTGAACAACGATCCGATCGATGGCGCCGGCCGCCACGACGCGATCCGCGCACTGGTCAATCATCCGAGCGTGCTGCAATACCCCACCCCGCGCAGCGACGGCGGCCCGGAAAAGACCGCCGAATACGCCGCGCAAGGCATCGTGCACACCGGCGACCCGCACCAAGTCACCGGCGACTTTGGACCGCAAGCCGGCACCATGCGCCTGGACTACGTGCTGCCATCGCACCAGTTCACCCTGATCGGCAGCGGCATCTTCTGGCCGGCCAGCACCGCCCCGGAAGCAACGATTGCCGATGGCAGCGACCATCATGCGGTGTGGGTGGATGTTGGTTTGTAGCCGGGATTAGCGATTAGGGAGTTGGGATTGGTAACGTCGGGTTCTGGAATCTGCCGTACTTCCCAAGCCTGCGATGACAGGTCCATGGACGCAGGCATCGCTTGCGCTGGCCTTGTAGAGAGCTGACGACAGCTGCACTTCGGCGAGTGACTGCTCGCACAGCTTGCCATCGCTGTTGATGGCAAGCGCGTCGACACATGCTTGCAGCTGGCGTTCTGAAAGAAGTGCAGCACCAAGCTGCACTCTTTCAAGCAAGCAAAGCGCTGCTCAGTCTTTCAACTGAATCGTCAACGCCGCAGCCGCCACACGCGCTTTCTCGCGTGCTGCATCAATGCTGTCAGCACGCGCCAACGTGACGCCGACACGGCGGTGGCCGTCGACGCGCGGTTTGCCGAACAGGCGAAGCGCGGTGTCCGGGTCGCGCAATGCATCGGCAACGTTGTCGAACACCGGCACGCCATTGCCGTGCGCAAGCAGCGCGCAGGACGCCGACGGGCCGCTCTGACGGATGACGCCGCCGTTTTCAGCACCGACCGGCAGGCCGAGGATCGCGCGGGCGTGCAGCGCGAATTCGCTCAATTCCTGCGACACCAGCGTTACCAGCCCGGTGTCGTGCGGACGCGGCGAGACTTCGCTGAACCATACCTCGTCGCCCTTGACGAACAACTCCACCCCGAACAAGCCCCAGCCGCCCAGATCGTCGGTGATGGCTTTCGCAATCTCCTGCGAGCGCTGCAAGGCGGCAGCCGACATCGGTTGCGGCTGCCAGCTTTCGCGGTAGTCGCCATCCTGCTGCCAGTGGCCGATCGGGTCGCAGTACGAGGTGCCGCCCGCGTGCCGCACGGTCAGCAAGGTGATCTCGTAATCGAAATCGATGAAGCCTTCGACGATGCAACGCCCGGCGCCGGCACGTCCACCGGTCTGCGCGTAGTCCCATGCCGCATCGATGTCGGCCTCGCTGCGCAAGGTGCTCTGGCCTTTGCCCGAGGACGACATCACCGGCTTGACCACGCACGGCAGGCCCACCGCGGCGATCGCATCGCGGTACTCGGCGGCAGTGTCGACAAAGCGATACGGCGAGGTCGGCAGGCCCAGGGTTTCGGCAGCCAGGCGGCGGATGCCTTCGCGGTCCATGGTGAGGCGCGCGGCGCGCGCGGTGGGAATCACGCGCTGGCCCTGATCGCGCTCCAGCGCCACCAGGGTTTCGGTATGGATGGCTTCGATCTCCGGCACGATCAGGTGCGGCTGCTCGGCGGCGATCAGCGCGCGCAGCGCGGCAGGATCGAGCATGTCCAGCACGTGCGAGCGGTGCGCCACCTGCATCGCCGGTGCATTGGCATAGCGATCGGCCGCGATCACTTCCACCCCGAAGCGCTGCAGTTCGATCGCTACTTCCTTACCCAGTTCGCCCGACCCCAGCAGCAGCACCCGGGTGGCGGAAGGCGATAACGGCGTGCCGAGAGTAGTCATGAGCGCGGGTCCAGATCGGAAGGGGGCGGCCATTCTAACTGGGCCTTCCGCTCAAACGCTGCCCGCGAATCTTGCATCACTTGATATCACTTTGATATCTTTATTCCAAACTCAAGGACATCCGCTCATGAAAGAGAAGCCGATCAACTCATTGCCTGGCATCCCCGTCATCATCGCCGTCGGTGCGGCGTTCGCAGCCAGCGCCTGGATGCTGCTTACCGTGGCGGCCTCGGCCGAGGCGATTCCGCTCGCGTTGATCGCCACCATCGTGGTGGTTGCCGTCGGCATCTTTTTTCTGGCCGGGCTGTACACCCTGGAACCCAACCAGGCCGCCGTGCTCAGCCTGTTCGGCAAGTACGTGGGCACGGTCAAGGACCCTGGCCTGCGGTGGAACAGCCCCTTTTATGCCAAGCGCCGGGTCAGCCAGCGTGTGCGCAATTTTGAAAGCGGCCGGCTCAAGGTCAACGAACTGGATGGCAGCCCGATCGAAATTGCTGCCGTGATCGTGTGGCAGGTCATGGATGCATCGGAAGCGGTGTACAACGTCGACGACTACGAAAGCTTCGTGCATATCCAGTCCGAAGCGGCGCTGCGCGCCATGGCTACCAGCTATCCCTACGATCAGCACGAAGATGGTCAGATTTCGTTGCGCAGCCATCCGGCCGAAATCAGCGAACAGCTCAAGCGCCATCTCGACGAGCGCCTGACCCAGGCCGGCGTGGATGTGATCGAAGCGCGCATCAGCCATCTCGCCTATGCACCGGAAATCGCGCAAGCCATGCTGCAGCGCCAGCAAGCCAATGCAGTGATCGCCGCACGCACGCGTATCGTGGCAGGCGCCGTGGGCATGGTGGAGATGGCACTGGCCGAGTTGCAGAAAAACGGCGTGGTGCAGCTGGACGAAGAGCGCAAGGCGCATATGGTCAGCAACCTGCTCACCGTGTTGTGTTCTGATCGCGGCACCCAACCGGTGGTCAACGCCGGCTCGCTCTATTGAGGTGAAACAATGAATGTCATGGTGCCGTTGGTGGTCGCTCTGTCCGGTTTGCCCGCGCTGGCGATCGCCGCCTCCATCGGTGCGGACGACGACGACCGCGCACGCGGTCTGGGCCTGCGCTGGGCGCTGATCAGCCTGGTGATCCTGATCGGCGCTGCCTGCCTGTACTGGGCCGGCGACAACCGCGCCGGTATCTATGCGGTGGTGATCGGCATGATCATCGGCGTCAACGTATTGATCGTCTCGATGGTCATGCACCTGCGCCGTTACAGCGGCCGCGGTGAGCGCGAGTGAGCGAAAAGAAGGCCTATCCGCTGCGCATCAACGCCGATGTACTGGCTGCTGTGCAGCGCTGGTCCGATGACGAACTACGCAGCCTCAATGCGCAGATCGAATACGTGCTGCGCGACGCACTACGCAAGGCAGGGCGCTTGCCGAAGCCGCAGGGCGACAAGGAGCCGCAGACATGAGCAGGCGCTGCAACGGGCGAAGCGTCGCCGCATCGCTGTCATGTCTCCACGCCGTCAACGGCGATGACGTCCAGGTCGCGGCGGCCCTACCAAACAACCCCGGCATGCTCGCTGTCAGGCGCCCACACGTATCGCCAAGCGTCACGCCACAGGTGACGATCAAGGACGCCCGATGACGACGCGATCCGGTCAACGCCACGGCGGCGTTGCACAGCACACGGCACACACCGGTCACCGCCAGCCACCGCATCGGCGCGAGTACCCCGTCGCTCCGGTCGCGCCCTGCGGGCTTGCGCTGTGGCTGTGGCTTCCGTTGCTGGCTGTCGCGTGCGTGATCGTCGTGGTACATGCGGACAATGTCCGTCATGGGCATCCTGCCGCCCTGTACACCCACCTGGCATTGCTGCTGGCAATCGCAGTGAGCTGCACCGCCGCGCATGCGCGACGCGGTATCCGGCTGCAGGACGATCGCTTGATCGTGCGCTCGACACTGTTCACCAAGCAAGTGTCCGTCGACCAGATGCGGCTGGACACCGCGCGCGTGGTCGATCTGGCCGAGCACCCTGCCTTCAAGCCAGGCCGAAAGTCGTTGGGCTTTGGCTATCCGGGTTTCCATTCCGGGTACTACCGCAGCAGACAGGCAGGCCCGGGGTTCTATCTGATCACCCAATCGGCCCGAGTGCTGACCCTCCCACTCAAGGACGGCAGCGTAGTCGTGCTCAGTCCCGAACAGCCGCGCCAGCTGCTGCAGGATCTACAGCAACTGGCCGCGCAACGCGCTTAGCCCTACCCTGTCGCGATGCGCCCAAGACTGTCCCTGCTGCTCAACACCACCGCCATCGAACTGGTGCCGGCCGCGATCATGCGCGCGCGCAGCAATGCCGATGCGCGCGTACTGGCGCAGGCCGACTGGCTACTGCGGCGCAAACGCGATGGGCGCTATCTGGCCGCGCAGCTGCCGCACGGGCTGATGCCGCTGGTGCCGCGACTGGCGCACGAACCTGGTCTGGACGAGGCACTGGACCGGCTGCAGAGCGCCACTGCGCGTTCCAGCCAAGGCCACGCGGGCGTCCTGGCGGTCGACGGCTTGCAACATCGCCTCACACAGCTCGGGCTTGTTGCAGATGACTATGTAGAACAGACCGGCCTGCGCCTGATCGCCGAACCGGCAACGTTGCAGCTCGCCGGGCGCGATCGCTTCGGCCGGCCGCTCTGGCTCAGCGCAGGTGCCGTGCGTGCGTGGCATCAGATGCGTGCGGCTGCGCTGCGTGCGGACATCGTGCTCGATGCGATCTCCGGCTACCGCAGCCACGATTACCAACTGGGCATCTTCGAACGCAAGTTCGCACGCGGGCTGACGCTGGACCAGATTCTAGCGGTCAATGCCGCACCGGGCTTCAGCGAACATCACAGCGGCGATGCACTCGATATCGGCACTCCGGGCGAACCACCGGCCGAGGAATCGTTCGAGGCCACCACCGCGTTTGCGTGGCTGCGCAGTCACGCGCCGCACTTCGGCTACCGCCTGAGTTATCCGCGCGACAACCCGCACGGCATAGTCTACGAACCCTGGCATTGGCGTTGGCACGCGGGCTGATGCCTGCCGCAATCCGGCGCGCACCGAGCGCGTCTATTCCTGCGAGCGCGGGGTCGGCACTTTCGCCGCGACGCTGAAGTCGGCGATCTTCCATAGATAAAACGCGGCGTAAGTGCGGTATGGGCCCCAGCGTTGCCCGCGCTCGGCAAGTTCCTTCGGCGTGGGCATCTGCGCTTGTTTGTCTACGCGCTGGGCGCCCTTGCGCACACCCAGGTCGTCGATGGGCAGCAGGTCCGGGCGGCCCAGGCGGAACATCAGCATCATTTCCACCGTCCAGCGGCCGATGCCACGCACCGGCACCAGTGCTTCGACGATGGCGTCGTCTTCCATGAAGGCGAGCCTGCGTAACGAGGGGATTTCTCCATCCAGCTCGCGCCGCGCCAAATCGCGCAATGCCAGCGCCTTATTGCCAGAGACGCCGCAGGCGCACAGCGCCGCATCGTCCACGCGCCCCAGGGTGTCGGCGTGCAGACGGCTCGATCCGATCGCCACCTCCACCCGCGCCACGATCGTGGATGCGGCCTTGCCGCTGAGTTGCTGAAACAAGATGGCACGCGCCAACGCGTCCACCGGGTCGAACGGTTTGCGCCAACCTGGCTGCGGAGCGATGGGGCCGATGCGCTTCATCCACGCGCCCAACGCACGGTCGCGCCGGCTCAACTGCGCGAACGCCGCCTCTACATCGAATCCGCGGGTATGCCGTGGCATCTCAGCGCCTCAACGCGCCGATCGCCAACACCACCCAGCCCAGCATCAGGCCGACCCCGCCGATCGGTGCAAGGTTGGTCGGCCAGTGCAGCAAGGCGCCGCCAACCAGGCTACCGGCAAACAGCAACGTGCCGAGCAACAACAGATACAACCCGACGCGCGCGAGCGCACGCGTTTCGGTGGCGCCCAGCACGACCAGCACGGCGCCGTGCCCGAATGCGTACAGCGATGCCAACTGCAAGCGCGACTGCACCAGCGCGTCGGTCACGCCGTGCGAGGCATAGGCCGACAGCCCCACCGCGATGGCGGCCAGCAAGCCGCCGCAAAAGGCCAGCAACGAGGGATGTTTCTTGCGACGTTCGATTAAAGACATGCGGGCAGTTTCCGTTGCGGCGCCGTGGCGCAAAAAAAACGCGCCGCAAGACTGCGGCGCGTTTTCGTCTGGATCAGATCATCGTGGTGAAACGATTACTTGATGGCCCAGTAGACGTCATAGGTACCGTCCTGCGTAAACGACTTGTCCACGCCGCCCTTCCAGGACTCGTACGGACGTTCGGTCACGTCGTTGCCGCCGGTGGCAGACCAGGCACGCAGGGAGCTGCGGACGGCGTCCAGGCCGGCCATATGGCCTGCGTAGGTAGCAAATGCCGAACGGTGTGCCTTGGTGCGCTCGTACTTCACCGGAGCTTCGGACGGGATGTTGAGCTTCAGCTCTTCACCCGTTGCGGCAACCGGTGTCGCATCGACAGGTGCAGCAGCTGCTGCGGCGTCGTCCTTCTTGGCGTCGGTCTTGGCGGTGTCGGTCTTGGCATCGGCCTTCGGCGCGCCACCGGCACGCTTGCGGACCGGCTGCACGACGTCGAACGCGTACTTGTCGCTGGCAAAGTCGGTGGTGACGATCCGAACCGGACCAGCAGCTTCCAGACCATTGGCGTCCATCACGCGCTTGATCCACTCCTGGTTGTCCTTGATCGACTTCTTGATCGTCTCGTTATCACGATCGATATTGCCCGCGGTGACGACCAACAGGTCCTCGGCCGGCACATCGACGATCTTGAGATCGCTCAACACCGGCTTGCCGTCCAGCTGCGCGCGGTAGTCGAAATTCGGCACGGTGGCCAATGCGGTTGCCAGACGCGACAGTCCCAGCTTCAGGTCGTCGCCCACGTGGCGGCTGACATACAAGCCCGCATAACGACCGAACAGGTTCCAGCCGTACTTGACGCTGTAGTCCTGGGTGATCTTGACGTTCTTGTTGTTCTTGCCGGTCGGAGCCAGAGTGAAATTGGTGACCTTGTCGTAGCCCTTGGTGGGATCTTCGATCGCGATCTCAACACGCTCGTTCTTGACGGTGTTTTTAATTTCCCAGCTGCCGCTGCCGATATAGCCCTCGGTGGAGCTGTATTCGACGCGTGCACCCTTGCCCTCTTCCGGGCCGGCCAGCTTCAGCTGGATCTTCGGGTCACGCAGCACAAGCGGGTTCCAATCCTTGAAACGACGGAAGCTGTTCACGGTGTCGTAAACAATCGTCATTCTGCGGTTGGTCTCAACACTCTCGGACATCTGCCGCTCCGAGGGCAACACCAAGCCCACCACGACAAACAAGCCAGCCACGATCCCCAAGGCGATCAGGAACTCGATAATACGGGTCATTCAGGAGGTCTCCGGGGCCGATCCCACGGCCGGGTTGAGTGAAGCGAAGCCACCATCCTAGCAGGCTTCGAGAAAGATGTTCAGTTGTGCGACGGGTAGCGCGGTCTTGCGGTGTCATTTAGCGCACGCGGCGCTGTTGCGGAACTGCGCAATCCCAGTCTGTACAAGGGTTTGCGCCAATTGCGCGCAGTCATCATGCACATCGCGCGCTGCGTGCGTGTGATGCCGCGTTAGCCAAAGGCATTGAGGGGTGTGTCACCGCCCCACTCGGCGCAACGCAACCGCATAAAAATGCATGCAGGACCGCGATACCGCATCGCGCAGCAATCGCCGTGCAGGGCGGCATTGCGTTACGACAGCAATGCCGTCAGACGCGCTGCAGCTCGAACGTCTTGAGCACCGCACAGGTGCGGTCGCGCACGCCCAACTTGGACAGGGTGAGCAGGCGCTGCCTGCAAGCCGCAGGCTTAGGCGCCCGCGAACGCCCGGCGCGCTGCGCCGGGCGGGACATCCTGCCGTCAGACCAGCTGCAGCTCGAACGCCTTGAGCACCGCACAGGTGCGGTCGCGCACGCCCAGTTTGGACAGGGTGAGCAGGCGCTGCCTGCAAGCCGCAGGCTTGCGCGCCCGCGAACGCCCGGCGCGCTGCGCCGGGCGAGACATCCTGCCGTCAGACCAGCTGCAGCTCGAATGCCTTGAGTACCGCGCGGGTGCGGTCGCGCACGCCCAACTTGGACAGGATGTTGGACACGTGATTCTTGATGGTGCCCTCAGCCACGCCCAGCGAATTGGCGATTTCCTTGTTGGAAAAGCCACTCGCCATCAGCCGCAGGATCTCGGTCTCGCGATCGGTGAGCGGATCGGGCCGGTCCAGGCTGACGAACTCGTTACGCATGTGCTCCAGGCCCGAGAGCAGGCGCTGGGTGACCGCCGGCTGCACCAGCGAGCCGCCGTCGGCCACGGTGCGGATCGCACCGACCAGCTGTTCCAGCGACACGTCCTTGAGCAGATAGCCCTTGGCGCCGGCCTTGAGCCCGGCCAGCACCAGTTGGTCGTCGTCGAAGGTGGTCAGGATGATGGTCGGCGGCAGCGTGCCGTTGCGCGAGAGCATCTGCAGGGCTTCCAGGCCGGACATCACCGGCATGCGCATGTCCATCAGCACCACGTCCGGCTGGATCTGCGGAATCTGCTCCACCGCCTGCTTGCCGTCCGAGGCCTCGGCCACCACCTCGATGCCGTTGTCCAGCGCCAGCAGCGAGCGGATCCCCTGGCGCACCAGGGTTTGGTCGTCGACCAGGCACACACGGATCATCAGAACACTCCTTGAGTAACGGCCGCAGGCATCAGTGCCGGCGCGCCTGGAACGCAGATGCGCAGGCCGAAGCCGTCGCCGCGCCGGGTTTGGATTTCCAGCTTGCCACCATACTGGTTGAGCCGTTCACGCATGCCGCGCAGTCCGTTGCCGGGCGCCACCGCATCGGCGCCATGGCCGTCATCGCGGGCGTCGATCAGCACGGTATCCGCATCGCGCCGCACCTGGATCCACAGATTGCGCGCGCCGGCGTGGCGCACCGCGTTGGTGATGATTTCCTGGGTGCAGCGCAGCAGCACGTGCGCCCGCTCGGGGTCGTCCAGGGTCAGCGGCTGGGCGATATCCAAATGGATGTCCAGCGACGGGACCTGGGTCACCAGTGGGCGCAGCGCCGCTTCCAGATCGATGGCACCGCTGTCGCGCAAATGGCTGACCGCCTCGCGCACATCGGTGAGCAGCAGCTTGGCCAGGGTGTGCGCCTGACGCACGTGTTCCTGCGCCTGGCCATCGGTGATGTGGCCGGCCACTTCCAGGTTTAGGCTGAGCGCGGTGAGATGGTGACCGAGCAGATCGTGCAGCTCGCGCGAGATGCGGGTGCGCTCGTTGATGCGTGCGCTTTCGGCCAGCAGCGCGCGGGTGGCGCGCAGTTCGGCGTTGAGCCGGCGCTGTTCTTCTCGTGCATCGGTCTGCTGGCGCGCCACCAGACTGGTCACGAAAATGAACATCGAGAAACCGCCGTACAACAACGACTGCATCAGCGCAGCGAACAAAGTGAAATCCGGGCGCAAGTAATAGAAGACCGGCAGCACAGCCAGCTGGCTGAGCACCAACCAAGCCACGCCAATGCGCAGCGGCAGCAACCAGGGGATCACACCGGCGGCCACCATCATCAGGATGCTGCCCAGCCCGGTTCCGCTTAGATAGCTGACCGCCAGCGCGAAGATCGTGAGCAGCAGCAGGATCAGCCGATCGTACCAATGGGCGTGTCCGCCACCGCTCAAGCCACGGGTCAGCCAGAAGTAGCTGGCGCCAAATCCGACGAAAACCGTCGACATCAGCAGACCTTCCGCCGCACTGCGGTGGTCGCCCTCTTCGGCAGCGGGCCAATACGTGTACACCAACGGCATGGCGATCATCGCCCAGGTGAACAGGCCGGCGAAGCGCAGGACGCGCGTATGACTGAGGTATCCCAACATGCTGGCATCTTAGGCCCAAGCGCCGCCGCTGCCCTCTTGCCGGAAGTCATGCATGCACGTGTTCGCCTGCACGTACCTGCCGGCCGGGCCGGGTTTGCGCATGCGCGTTGCCCTGCGCGAAGGCGACTTGCGCGCCGGGGCGCACGCGGCAGGTCGCCGCTTCAGGCCACGCATGTAATAATCCGACGCAGATCCGATTTCGGATCGAGAGCGTTACCCCACGGAGTCCCAATGTCGATCGTCATCCGCGACGTGCGCGAGCACGAGCTCGATTCCGTCCTGGCCCTGAACAACAATGCCGGACTGGCGATCCTGCCGCTGGATTCAAACAAGCTGCAACGCTTCTACGAACAGGCCGAATATTTCCGCGTCGCCGAGCGCGACGGCAACCTGGCCGGCTTCCTGGTCGGGTTCGGTAGCGGCAGTGCCCATGACAGCAGCAACTTCGCCTGGTTCCGGGACCGTCATCCGGAATTCTTCTATATCGACCGCATCGTGGTCGCCAGCCGCCGTCGCGGCGGTGGCGTCGGGCGTGCGTTCTATGCCGATGTGCAGAGCTACACCGAGTTGCGCTACCCGCAGCTGGCCTGCGAGGTGTTCCTGGACCACGGCGCCGATGCGGCGTTGCTGTTCCATGGCAGCTTCGGCTTCCGCGAGGTCGGCCAGAACACCATGCCCGACGTGGAAGTGCGCGCGAGCATGCTGATGAAAGACATGAGCAGCTATCCGTGGGTCAAGGAGACCTATGGCGGCAAGTTGCCCGAAGAATTGCCGTGGGTCGGCCGGCCGCGGCATGCCGCCGCCACCGACAACCCATCGACGGGGAGCTGAGTGTGTCGAGTGTGAATGTGGATTTTGAACAGGCCGGCGAACTCAAGATCGGCCAGGTGGGCATTGCCAACCTGCGCGTGCGGACGCTGGATGTGCCGCGCCTGGTGCAGGAAATGCGCGAGCGCGTGACCCGCGCACCCAAGCTGTTCGGCCGGGCGGCGGTGATCCTGGATTTCGGCGGCCTCTCGCAGGTGCCGGACGTGGCCACCGCCAAGGCGCTGCTGGATGGCCTGCGCGATGCTGGCGTGCTGCCGGTAGCGTTGGCTTACGGCACCAGCGAGATCGACCTACTGTCGCAACAACTCGGCGTGCCGCTGTTGGCAAAGTTCCGCGCGCAATACGAGCCGACCGCGGTCAGCCCACCGCCTCCACCGCCGCCGGCGGCACGCGCCGAACCCGCAGCGCCGGCCGCGCGCCCGGCGCCGGGCCGCATGCAACGCAATGCGGTGCGTTCGGGCCAGCAGCTGTATGCGGAAAACTGCGACCTGACCGTACTCAATACGGTCGGCGCCGGGGCGGAGGTCATCGCCGACGGCAGCATCCATATCTACGGTACCCTGCGTGGCCGCGCTCTGGCCGGCGCGCAGGGCAACCCGGACGCGCGCATCTTCTGCCGCGACTTCCACGCCGAACTGGTCGCCATCGCTGGCCACTACAAGGTGCTGGACGATGTTCCCATGGACCTGCGTGGCAAGGCCGTCCAGGTCTGGCTGGAGCAGGATCAGATCAAGATCGCTGCGCTTGATTGACGCGGCCCAACCACAGAAATATTCGGAGAAATCCTTTGGCTGAAATCATCGTAGTCACCTCCGGCAAGGGCGGCGTCGGCAAGACCACCACCAGCGCGAGCCTGGCCTGCGGGCTGGCACGGCGCGGCAAGAAGGTCGCCGTCATCGACTTCGACGTCGGTTTGCGCAACCTGGACCTGATCATGGGCTGCGAGCGGCGCGTGGTGTACGACTTCGTCAACGTCGTGCATGGCGAAGCCACGCTCAAGCAGTCGCTGATCAAGGACAAGCGATTCGACAACCTGTACGTGCTGGCTGCCTCGCAGACCCGCGACAAGGATGCGCTGACCCAGGACGGCGTGGAGAAGGTGCTCAAGGACCTGGCCGCCGACGGCTTCGAGTACATCGTCTGCGATTCGCCGGCCGGCATCGAAAAAGGCGCGTTCCTGTCGATGTATTTCGCCGACCGCGCCGTAGTGGTGGTGAACCCGGAAGTGTCCTCGGTGCGCGACTCCGACCGCATCATCGGCCTGCTCGATTCCAAGACCCGCAAGGCCGAAGAAGGCAAGACGGTACCGGCGTTCCTGTTGCTGACCCGCTATAGCCCGGGCCGCGTGGAAGGCGGCGAGATGCTCAGCATCACCGACGTGGAAGAAGTGCTGGGGCTCAAGGCCATCGGTGTGATCCCCGAGTCCGGCGACGTGCTCAACGCCTCCAACAAGGGCGAGCCGGTGATCCTGGATGGCGAGTCCCCGGCCGGCCAGGCCTACGACGACGCGGTCGCACGCATCATGGGCGAAGAGCGCCCGATGCGATTCATATCCGTGGAGAAGAAAGGCTTCTTCAGCAAGCTGTTCGGAGGCTAAGCATGGGCCTGCTCGATTTTCTCAAGAGCAAGAAGAACACCGCCGAGACGGCCAAGAACCGCCTGCAGATCATCATTGCGCAGGAGCGCAACCACCGTGGCGGGCCGGATTACCTGCCGCTGCTGCAGCGCGAATTGCTGGAAGTGATCAAGAAGTACGTCAACATCGATGCCGATGCGGTGCGGGTGGATCTGGTCAAGGACGGCGAGCACGACGTGCTGGATATTTCAGTCGCCCTGCCGGAAGACGGCGACAAGTAACGCGGTCATTGCCGCCAGCGTGCAGCCCGTAGACGCTTGCGCGCTGTGTGGCGGTCGCCGCATTGTCCTCCTGACGGTACCGTGTTCGCACGGTGCCGTTTTGGTTTCTGCCCCACTACGCGCCATTGCGGCGCGCCCGACCGCGAGCCACTGCGCGTGATTCCACATCCTGCTTCCGCGTCCGATGCTTCCGCTGTGCTGTGCGTGGCCGATATCGGCCTGGACGCACCGGCAGCCTTGCTTGGCCGGTATGGCCTGCGCCTGAATCGCGTGGACGCTGACGCGCCGATTCCTGGCAGTTTCTGGGGCGAACCGGAAGCGGGCATCATCGGCTGCGATGTCTATGTGCGCGACGACACGCCGGTGCATTCGATGCTGCATGAAGCCGGGCACCTGATCGTGCTGCCTGCCGACAAACGCGCCGCCGTACATACCGATGCCACCGATTCGGTGGATGAAGAAGACGCCACCTGCTACCTGCAGATTCTGCTGGCCGACCAGTTACCGGGCGTGGGCAGTGCGCGGCTGATGGCCGACATGGATGCCTGGGGCTATACCTATCGACTGGGGTCCACCCGTGCCTGGTTCGAGCAGGATGCGGAGAACGCGCGCAGCTGGTTGCACGAACGCGGGCTGCTGCCGGTCTGAGCTGGCTGCATGATGGTGCGGTGCGCGCTGTGGCGCCCACCAAGGGGCAAGACGCTTGCATGGCTTGGGGTGCAGGCTGAGGACTATTGCCTGTGCCTGCAGATCAACGTGCGCGATCAGCATGCCGTCGCAGCGTGCGCCGTGCGCTGCACCGTCTTGCGATGCAGGCAGTGCGCACGCTGAGGGCTATGCGTGTGTGGGCTCGATCGCGGCCACGGCACCGAACAGATCCAGCGTCGCGACGGTGCCCTGCCCTGCATCGGATTCCAGGCTCAGTTTCCAGCCCAGGTGCTCGCACAGCCGCCCGATCAGTTCCAGACCGATGCCGTTGCCCTGCCGTGCATTGCCGCGCGCCAGGCGTGCGTAGATCGCGCTGATCTCTTCCGGCGTCATGCCGTGGCCCGGGTCGGCGATGCGTACCATGCCGGGCGCCGATAGGGTGATGCGGATAATGCCGCGGTCGCTGTTTTCGATCGCATTGCGCAGCAGATTGCCGATGGCGGTCTGCACGATGGCGACCGGGGCGGTGAGGCTGCATGGCGGCAACGGGTCGATGACCAGCTGCAGATCCTTGTCTGCGCACAGATGCGCGTGGTCGGCGACGATGTCCGGGATCAGATGATCCAGCCGCAACGTATCGCTGCTGCCCACCAGCCGGCTTGGGTCTTTCGCCAGCACCAGCAACAAGGTGATCAGTTGCTCTACCGATGCGCTGGTCTGTGCGATGCGCTGCAATTGATGGCGCACCGCCGGCGGCGTGCCGGGTTGCTCCAAGGCCAGTTCCACCGCATTGCCGATCACCGCAATCGGCGTGCGCAGCTCGTGGCTGGCGCTGTCGATGAAGGCGCGTTCGCGCTCGACGAACTGGCCGTTGCGCTCCAGATAATCGTTGAGCGCATCGGCGATGACGTACAACTCGGCGCTGCCCTGCGCGCCCACGGCAATCTGTTGCGCACGGCGTTCCGGACGCAGCGCACCGATGTCGCGGGCCAGCTTCACCAACGGGCTCACCAATCGGGCCATTGCGTAAGCGCCCATCAGCAAGGTGATGCCGATCA
Source organism: Xanthomonas sp. AC360 (assembly GCF_979258225.1). Taxonomy (NCBI): domain Bacteria; kingdom Pseudomonadati; phylum Pseudomonadota; class Gammaproteobacteria; order Lysobacterales; family Lysobacteraceae; genus Xanthomonas; species Xanthomonas sp. AC360. Next base: position 2,875,295 of record NZ_OZ409846.1, on the reverse strand, counting down.
GCGCGATCCCGGCGGCCAGCATCCAGCGGGTGAGGAATTTTTCCAGCGCTTCGAAATCGGTGATATCCAGCACCAGCACGAGGCGACCCGCATGCGGCGTGTCGCGCACCATCAACGCGCTCGGGCGGCCATCGACGTCACGCTCATGCAGGCCGGGATGCAAGGTGCGTAACAACGGCGGCACGGGCTTGCTGCCATCGAGACGATACAACCGCAAGGTGTCCGAATCCTGCCAGTGGTAACCGGGACTTTGCGCGCTGCTGTCCAGGATGCTGTCCAGTTCCGAGTTGAGCAGCGAGCGCCACACGCCATGCTCGGCGCGCTCGTGCAGGTATTGCGCGGTGCCGAACACCGCCAACGTCATCAGCAAGGTGTAGCCGAACAACCACACCATGACCCGACGTCCCAACGGGCGCGGCTTAGCCATCGGCGCGATCGCTGCTCGTCGGTTCGCTGGCGCCATCGAGTTCTGCCAAACGGTAGCCGAGCCGTGGCAGGGTATGGATCAGCTTCTGCGCGAACGGGCCGTCCACGCTGCGGCGCAATTCGTAGATATGCGAGCGCAGCATGTCGCCGTCGGGCGGGTCGTCGCCCCACAACGATTGTTCCAGGCGCTGCCGGGTGACGGCGGCCGGGCTGGCCTGCATTAACACTTCCAGCAATTTGCGGCAGGCCGGGTACAGGTGCAGTACCTGCCCGTCGCGGGTGGCCTCCAGGGTGGCCAGATCCAGGCGCAGATCGGCCACCTGCAACAGCTTGCCGCGGCGGCGGCCATGTGCACGCGCAAGCAAGGCCTCGATGCGCACTTCGAGCTCGGGCAGCGCGAACGGCTTGGTCAGGTAATCGTCCGCCCCGGCGCGGAAGCCGGCGATCTTGTCCGGCAATTCGTCGCGCGCGGTCAGCATGATCACCGGCAGTTCGGACTGATGCTGCTCGCGCAGGCGGCGCAACACCTCCGGCCCGTCCATGCGCGGCATCATCCAGTCCAGCACCAGCACGTCGTACTGCTGGGTGGTGGCCAGATGCAGGCCGGTAACGCCATCGGGCGCTGCGTCCAGGGTATGCCCGCGCGCTTCGAAATAGTCGAACAGGTTGGCAACCATGTTGCGGTTGTCTTCGATGACCAGCAGCCGCATGGCGGTTTCCAGAACAGCCCGACAGGGACGGTTTGCGCATCCTAACCGAGCCGAGCCGAACCCGACCGCTCCAAGCGGCTCGGCGCGCGTTCCGACAAAACTCCGACCTGCTTGCCAGCTATCGTTCGGCCCCTTTTAATCGGGGCATGCACTTGTCGGCTGCCAGCTCTGCCTCTCTCCCTCATCGGCGCGCGTTGCTTGCCGCGTTGCTGCTGATCGTCGTCAGCCTGCTGGCCGGGCTCGGGCTACGCCAACCCAATCCGCCGGATGAGCCGCGCTTTGTGCTGGCCGCACGCACCATGGTCGAAAGCGGCCATTGGCTGCTGCCGCACCGTGGCAGCGAGCTGTACGCGGAAAAGCCACCGGTGTTCATGTGGCTGCAGGCGGCGAGTTATGAGCTGGTGCCGCACTGGTCTGTCGCGTTTCTGTTGCCCTCGCTGCTGGCCGCGCTGGCAACGCTGTGGCTGACCTGGGACATGACGCGCCGGCTGTGGAACCGGCGCGTGGCCGGCTACGCGGTGCTGGCGTTATTTGCGGTGCTGCAGTTCGGCTTGATGGCCAAACGTGCGCAGATCGACATGGTGCTGGTGGCGCTGACCACGCTGTCGCTGTGGGGGCTGCTGCGGCATGTGCTGCGCGGGCCGGACTGGCGCGCGTGGACGCTGGGCCTGTTCGCCGCTGGCGTCGGCACGGTGACCAAGGGCGTCGGCTTCCTGCCGCTGCTGCTGTTGCTGCCGTGGATGGCGCTGCCGCGCCGGCATTGGAGCGTGCTGCCGGCGCGGGCGCAGGCCGGGCGCAGCTGGCTGCTGGTACTGCCGGCGTTTTTGGCTGGCACCGCAGTCTGGCTGGGGCCGCTGGGCATCGCGCTGCTGCACAGCGACGACCCGCAATTGCACGCTTACGCGCATGAGCTGCTGTTCAAGCAAACCGGCACGCGTTACGCGCACGCCTGGCATCACGTCAAACCGTTCTGGTACTACCTGCAAGTGATCGCCACGCTGTGGCTGCCGGGCTGCCTGTTGTTGCCGTGGCTGCTGCCGGCGTGGTGGCGGCGGCTGCGTCGCGGCGACCCGCGCTATGTGCTGCTGCTGGCGTGGAGCGTGCTGGTGCTGCTGTTCTTCAGTGCCAGCCCGGGCAAGCGCGAGGTCTACATCTTTCCAATGCTGCCCGCGCTGTGCGTGGCAGCGGCGCCGTTGCTAGCCGGGCTGCTGCGCCGTCGCGGTGTCCGCGTGCTGCTCACCGGCTATGTGCTGCTGCTCGCACTTGCCGGCCTGGTCCTGGGTGCCGGCATTGCGCTGCATCTGCACTGGGCCGAAAACACCGCGCTGAAGCGCGGCATGGAGCTGGCGTCGTTGCAGTCGGTGGGTTTCTGGCTGATCGGCCTTGGCATCGTCGGCGTGGCGGCGCTGGCGTGGTCGCGCGGTCGTCGCGCTGGCACCGCGGTGGTGGTCATGACGGCGGCGCTGTGGAGCGTGTACGGCCTGGGCTTGATGCCCGCGCTGGACCCTTACAGTTCGTCCGCGCGGCTGATGCAGCGCGTCGGCCAGCGTATCGGCCCGGATGCCGAGCTGGGCATGCTGGCCTGGCGCGAGCAGAACCTGCTGCAGGTCGACCGCGCGGTGACCGATTTCGGCTTCAAGGCGAGTTGGCAGCAGCAATGGGACAAGGCAGGCCCTTGGCTTGCGCAGGCGCCAGAAAAACGTTGGTTGTTCGTGCTCAAGCAGGCTGTACCGGCGTGCATCGATCCGGCGCAACGCATCGATATCGGCGAATCCAATCGCAATCAATGGCAATTGGTGCCAGGCACCGCGTGGCACGCCGGTTGCATCACCACGGCGTCCGACAGCGAACAAACCGGTAGCGACGGCGACACAGACTGAACGCTTGGTGTCGGGTTAACGGCTGGGCAACTTCAGTCCGACCGCTCTCCGACATCCGGGTTTCGAAGATGCCGGGCAATGACACAGGCCGACATCTCGATGAGCACGCTTCCCGTCCACGCGCCAGTTTTGGCGCGCACCGCCCGTGATGTGCAGGCGCGCTTCTTCGTTCGCCATCTGTGGATGCCGCTGGCGGCTGTGCTGTTGGTCAGCGCGTTGTTGATGGGCGCGGGCGGCGACCAGTGGATTGCCGATGCGCTGTATCGGCTGGAAGGCGGGCACTGGCTGCTCAAGGACCACTGGTTTACCAGTGGCGTGATTCATCGCATCGGCAGAGGGTTGAGTACCGCTGCGGGTGTCAGCGTCGTGATTCTGGCGGTGGCTGCCTGGTGCAGGCCGCGTTTGCGCGTGCTGCGTTGGCCCCTCACCTATCTAGCCGCATCGATCGCGTTGTCGACCTCGCTGGTGTCGTTGCTCAAGTCGTGGACCGCAATGGATTGCCCGTGGGATCTGAGCCGATATGGCGGCACGCAGGCGATGATCGGCTTGTTCGAATCGCGCCAGGGCATTGCCGCGTCCGGTTGTTTTCCGGCGGGCCATGCCAGTGCCGGGTATGCGTGGGTCGCACTGTATTTCTGTGCGTTGTCGCTGCGTCCTGCGTGGCGCGTTCCAGGTTTATTGATAGGGCTGGCAGCAGGTCTCGTTTTCGGCGTTGCGCAGCAACTGCGCGGCGCGCATTTCCTCTCGCACGATGTATGGTCGCTGGCAGTGTGCTGGCTGACGGCACTGGGGTTGTACTGCGTGATGCTGGCTCGGCCACATCGCACGTCTGATTCGATGTTGCCATCGGGGGATGCAGCATGAGCACCTGGTTACCGGAACCGCGCGGGCGCACCAGCACGCGCGCGCTGACATGGAGTACTCGGCCGATCGTGTCGACCGAAGCGCTGGTGTTGCTGGCGAGCGTGTTTTTCGCGTTGGTATGCAATCAGCTGTTCTGGCGCACGGCAATGGCCACGCACCCGGGAAGTATCGGGTTTGCCATTTCGTTGATGGCGCTACTGGTCGCCGTGCACGCGCTGTTGTTGGGTCTGCTGGTGTGGCGCTGGAACGCCAAACCGCTGTTGACCCTGCTGCTGTTCACCACCGCGCTGGCTGCGCACTACATGGACAGCTACAACGTCTATCTGGATGCGGACATGCTGCGCAACGTGCTGCATACCGACCACAAGGAATCGCGCGAGCTGCTCACGCCGGGGCTGATTTTTCCGCTGCTGTGCTACTTCCTGATTCCCACCGTGCTGCTGTGGCGTACGCGCTTGCGTGCACGCAGCATGGGCAAGTCGCTGCTGGTGCGGGTCGGCTTCTTGCTGGCGGTAGCGGTGGTGGGTGCCGCCGGCACCATGCTGTCATCGCAGGATATCTCAGCGTTGATGCGCAATCACCGCGAAGTGCGCTACCTGGCCACGCCGATCAACTACATCGTCGCACTGCGCCAGAACCTCAAGTCCGATTCGCCGATCAAGCGTGCGCCCAAGCAGCCGATCGAACATGACGCCATCGCCACGCCGCGCGCTGCTGGCAGCCGCCCGCGTCTGTTGCTGCTGGTGCTGGGCGAAACAGCACGTGCGCAGAACTGGGGCCTCAGCGGCTATGCGCGCCAGACCACGCCGGAACTGGCGCAGGCAGGCGTGATCAATTTCCCGGACATGCATTCGTGCGGCACCAGCACCGAAGTGTCCGTGCCCTGCATGTTTTCACCGTTCGGCCGCCGTGATTACAACGAAGACATGATCCGCGGCCACCAGTCGTTCTTGCACGTGCTTGAACACGCCGGCATCTCCACGCTGTGGCGCGACAACCAGTCCGGCTGCAAGGGCGTGTGCGAGGGGCTGGAGATCCAGAAGCTGGACGATGCCACCACGCCGGAGCTGTGCGCCGATGGCCGTTGCATGGACGAAATCCTGTTGCGCGATCTGGCGGCGCAAGTGCGTGCCAAGCCCGGCGACCGCGTGGTGGTGCTGCATCAACTCGGCAGCCACGGCCCCAGCTATTTCGAACGTTACCCGGCGCAGTTCGAGCGCTTCAAGCCGGTGTGCAAGACCGCTGATCTGGGTAGCTGCAGCCGTCAGAGCATCGTCAACGCCTACGACAACTCCATCGGCTATACCGATCATTTCCTCAATCAGGCCATCCATACATTGCGTGGTTTGTCCGACTACGACACCGCGATGATCTATCTCTCCGATCACGGTGAGTCGCTGGGCGAGAAGGGCCTGTATCTGCATGGCGTGCCGTATGCCATCGCACCGAAGGAGCAGACCCACGTACCAATGGTGATGTGGTTCTCGCCGGAGTTTGCGCGCGACCGTGGCCTGGATGAGGCCTGCCTGCGCCATCGCGCCGGGCAATACACCGATCAGGACGCGCTATTCCCCTCGGTGCTGGGCCTGATGCAGGTCAAGACCAGCGTGTATGCACGCGAACGCGACGTGTTTGCGCCGTGCACGGGGAAAGGTTGAGCGTTCCGGACCGCCAACGGCGGGATCCATTGCCGCTGCGTGGCATCCGCACCGGCACCGCTTGCCCATGAAGCACCGCTTGCCCTGAAGCCTCGCGCGCTCTAGCCTTCGCCGGACTTCACTGCAAGGACCACCCGTGAATCCTCGTCTGCTGTTGCTGGCATTGGCTGTGGCCGCCGGCACGTTATCGCTGTCGGCCTGCCGCAAGGATGCCCCGCCGCCAGCCAAACCGGCAGCGACCAACACCGCGCCTGCCGAAAGCGCCGACCAGTTCGTCGCGCGCATCAGCGCCGAGTACAAGGCCGCCTACCCGGAAGTCACTGCCGCGCAGTGGCTGTCGTCGACCTACATCAACGGCGACTCGCAGCTGCTGGCCGCAAAGGCCAACGAGCGTTCGCTGGCGCAGCTGGATCGCTGGATCGAACAATCCAAGCAGTACGTCGGTACGCCGATGTCGGCAGACAGCGCACGCGCACTGCAGCTGCTCAAACTGATGAGCGCCCTACCCGCACCGCGCGACCCGGCCAAACTGGCTGAACTCACCCGCATCGCCGCCAAGATGGAAGGCGACTACGGCGCCGGGAGTTACTGCGTGGGCGATGGCGAACAACGCCGCTGCCGCCAGCTCGGCGAGCTGGAACAAGTGCTGGCCAGCAGCCGCGACTACACCGAACAACTCGATGCCTGGCAGGGCTGGCATAGCACCGCCCAGCCGATGCGCAAGGACTACCAGCGCTTTGTCGAGCTGGCCAACGAAGGCGCGCGCGGCAACGGCTTTGCCGATGTCGGGGTGATGTGGCGCAGCGGCTACGACATGCCGCCGGCGCAGTTGGCCAGCGAGACCGACCGGTTGTGGGAGCAAGTCAAACCGCTGTATGCGCAGCTGCAGTGCTACGCGCGCGGCAAGCTCGATACGCAGTACGGCAAGGACAAGGGCGAAGTGGCCGGCGGTCTGTTGCCGGCGCATTTGATGGGCAATATGTGGCAGCAGGACTGGAGCAATCTGTGGGATCTGCTGCAGCCCTACCCCGGCGCCGGCGATCTGGACATCACCTCCGCGCTGGAAAAACAGTACCAGGGCAATCTGAGCGCGGTACTGGCGCGTAACACCGGCGGCGACGGCGGGACGGCGGCACGCTTCAATGCCGAGCGCGAGGCGCAACTGCGCACCGCCAAACAGATGACCGAGCGCGCGCAGGATTTCTACACCTCGCTGGGTATGCCCAAGCTTCCCGACACCTATTGGCAACGCTCGCAGTTCATCAAGCCGCTGGACCGCGATGTGGTCTGTCATGCCAGCGCGTGGGACATGAACATGGGCGGCGAGCCGAACCAGAACATCGGTGCCGATGTGCGCACCAAGATGTGCATCAAGCCCACCGAAGAAGACTTCACCACCATTTATCACGAGCTCGGCCACATCTATTACGACCTGGCCTACAACCCGCTGCCGCCGCTGTTTCAGAACGGCGCCAACGACGGCTTCCACGAAGCGATCGGCGACACCATCGTGCTGGCGATGACGCCCAAGTATCTGCAGTCGATCGGCATGGTCGGCGAACAGCAGGCCGGGCGCGAAGCGTTGATCAACTCGCAGATGCGCATGGCCTTGAGCAAGGTCGCCTTCCTGCCGTTCGGCTTGATGATCGACCGCTGGCGCTGGGGCGTGTTCGATGGCTCGATTCCGCCGGAGCGCTACAACCAGGCCTGGTGGGAACTCAAGGCCAAGTACCAGGGCGTGGCGCCGGTGACCGCGCGCGGCGAAGACTTCTTCGATGCCGGCGCCAAATATCACGTGCCGGGCAATACGCCGTACACGCGCTATTTTCTGGCGCATATCCTGCAGTTTCAGTTCTACAAGGGCCTGTGCGATGCGGCCGGGCATCAAGGCCCGCTGTACGAGTGCAGCTTCTACGGCAACAAGGATGCAGGGCAGAAATTCTGGTCGATGTTGCAACGTGGATCGAGCCAGCCCTGGCAGACCACGCTGAAGGAACTCACCGGCAGCGAGAAACTCGACGCCGGCCCGATGCTGGAGTACTTCGCACCGATGAGCGAATGGCTCAAGCAGCAGAATCAGGGCCAATTGTGCGGCTGGCAGGCAACCGCGCCTGCTGCCGCGAGCAACGCGCCTGCGCCTGCCGCATTGCGCTGACTCGCCACTTTGCCTGCGGCATGCGGCGGCCATCACCCAGGCCGCCGCATAACATTCCTTTGATAAACGCCTAAAACGCTGCCGATATACTGCGCGCCCGCTGCCCAGGCGCAGCATGCAGGAAGCATCCCAATGAGCAACGCCTCCACCGGCCCGGACGCGCGCGATGTGGACCGCAACAAGCAGGTCATCGACGACGCGAACGATCGCGCATTCAACCCGACCTATAGCAGCTCCAACAGCGAATACGCGGCGAAAGTTGGGAGCAGCACCGTCTCGGTCAACCCGGCAGAACAGTCGGCCAAGTATGCGCAGACCAGCGAGCAGAACAGCGGCAGCCCGACGCAGCCGTTAGGCCAGACCAGCCTGCGTGGCGGTGGCTCGCTGAGCGCAGGCAGTCTCAGCGATGCCGACGCAAAGACCACCACTTTCAGCCTTGAGGCCGACGCGCAGACCGGCCAGCAGCAACGTCTGCAATCCACGCTCGGCGACAGCAAGCTGAGCATCGAGGCCGGCGCCAGTGCCGGGCAGCGCATGCGCTACGCATTGACGCTGCCCGGTGTGGACCAACCGCTAGAGGCCGCCAGACAGGTGAATCCGCTGCAGCCGGAGAGCCTTCCGATCGGCGCGCGCGCGGTGATGGACACCCAAACCTTTGTGCAGAGCGAATCTTCGGCGAGTCTGCGAGGGCTCACCACGCAGAGCAAGATCACCGAAGCCAGCGGCCGCAGCTACATGATCGAACGCGTCGACGAGCGCCACGTGCGTGTGGTGACCGGGCCGAACGCGGCCATCGAGGCGGTGAATGCGCTTGGCGTCAAGGCCGGACCGGCGCAGGCCCTGCTCGGGCGCGCCGACTCCCTGGGCCAGTCGCAAGTGCACAGCGCGCAGTTCGATCTGGCTGATCCGCGTGCGCGCGCGGCCATGGGCGAGTTCGTCCGCGAAGGCAAGCTTGCACCGGGCGTGCCCGGCGTCGATGAGATGCAGACGCTGGAGCGCATCAATTTCAGCTCGCAGCAGCGTCTGCAGCTGGAACTGGGCCCGCTCAGCGCCGATGTTGCCGGCAACCGCAACCAAGGCAGCCAGGTGCGCATCAGCACGCCGGGCCAGGACGGCTACGCCGTGGTGCAGCAGCTGCAATACGGCGACAACGTGCCGCTGACGATCGTGCGCCAGTACGACGGCAACGCTGCCGAACGCGTGGAGCAGCGCAGCTACCGTTTCGAGATCGATGGCGATGTGGCGGCGCCGGGCTTGTTGCAGCGCCTGGGCGGGCGCAACGAGGCCAGTGAGGAAAAGGCGATCGCGCAGACGCTTAACAGCGCGTTGAGCGGCGAGATGACAGGCACCGGCGCGATCGCGCCAGGACAGAAGACCACGCTGGAATTCAGCGAGGCACAGATGCAGGCGCTGCTGGAACAGACGCGCACCAGCGCCGACGCCAGCAAGATCGGCGGCAGCGCGCTGACCTCACTGGTCGGCGACCGCAACGCCCCGGCGCAGTCGCAGTCGCAGTCGCAGTCGCAGTCGCCAGAGCAGTTTGCGATCGCGATGGCCCGCAATGTAGGTGGATCGCCTTATGGGTTCGCCGAGCGGCTGCAGCGTATCGCCGACGGCGCCGACGGGAAATACGACGGCCAGCTGCAGCGTGTGGATGCCACCGTGCTGCCGCGGCCGGCGGACGCCGCCCAGGCACTGCCGGACCCGCGCGATCCAGCGCATGCGGATCATGCCCTGCTGCAGCAATGCACGGCAGCAGTGGAGCGCCTGCAAGCGACACCCGGCCCCGCGGCCGGCATGGACAGCGAACGCCTGGCCATGGGGTCGGTGGTGGCCGCACGCGAGCATGGCTTGCAGCGGGTCGATCACGTGGTGCTCGGCAACGATCCGGCGCGTGGTTTCGTGGTGCAGGGAGCACTCGACTCGCCAGCGCATCTACGGGGCAGCTTCGATGCCAAGGCCGCGCAGGAAGAGCCCGTGGCCGCCAGCCTGCAACGCCTGCAGGCACTGGAACCAGGCACGGAGCGCGATGCCGCTGCGCAGGCGCAGGTGTTGCAGCAGGAAACGCAGCGACAGGCGCAGGCGCGCTGAGCGCGCGCGCTGGTCGGTCGCACGTGATTGCGCAGGTCGACAAACTCCGATCACGTGCGGCCAGCCGCCGTGTCGGCACAGCGTGCTGGATCGGGAGGTACCGCCGGCTCGCGCGCACCTGATGCTGCGCGCCACGTGATGGGCCATCTGTGGCGCCAATGATCGCCCTGCAGCGTTTTCGATGGATGGCGATCTGCGCCAGTGCGAGCGGATGCATCGCGGCGGCTGCGGCGCTGCTGCTGTTCCTGCGGCACCTGGTGATCGCGTTTTGCTGGGACGCGCCTGGGCTGACCGCCTCGGCCATCAGCACTTACTTGCATCGTTCTTTTGCCTGCATCGCGCATTGGCGCCTGACCACTGACACCGCACTGGTGGTGATGACGATGGTGACCGTGCTGCTGGCGTGCGGTTGGATGCTTTGCCGCCTACTACGGCGCGGCGCCCAAGAGCAGCTAACAAAATGACTCCATAGCCGCCAGGCGCGCGCGGCCAGTGCTCGGTGCGGGATGTACCACGCGTACATGTCGGTTCTGAGCGCGCCGTCCACACTCACCTGACGACTGCTCGCCACGTTCTGTTAGCCACTCTAAGCAGCAGACAAGCGACGGAGGTGACGCTCGCGCCCGTGCAGTGGGCGCAGGCGAGTGATCCGTTCGCAACTCCACGCGCCAACGAAGGCGCTCAGCGAACGTACTTCAGTTGAGCTTCGCGCCACCCTGCAAGCGCTCGCTCAACCGGGCCTTGAACTGTTCGAACTCCATACCATCGGCCTGGGCCTCGGCATGCGCGGCATCTTTCAGCGCGTCCGAGTAGGTCAGGCGCACGGGGGTGCCCTGGCGTTCGTGCAGTTCGGCGGCGCGCATGATCAGCGTCAACACCTGCGCGGCGCTGGTGCTTTCGCCAGCGATGCGGCCATCCATGCCCAGCACCCATTCGCCGTCGCGGCGGACGATGCCGGCCAGCAGCGTGCGTTGCTGGTCGCGCAGTTCGGCATGCGCTTCGATCGGCGATTCGGCCGTGGCCTTGGCGGCGGCCTGGTTGCGCTGGCGCTCGGTTGCACGCTTGCGGGCATCGCGGCGCAACTTGGAATCGGTGGACATGCAGGCTCCTGTAGGGTCAAAGATGGTCGGCCGGCTCCAGAGGCACTGCCTCGGTGGCCTGGCGGTGCCGCAGACGGCGGCCGCTGCGGCGCTCCCAGCGCCAGAATAGCCAGCCCAGCAGGAAAAAACCGGTCATGCCGATCGCCAGATGCCGGGGGTGTTCACTGAGCAGCGGCGACAGCACCCCGGCTACCACCGTGTTGGTCATCAACTGGGTGAAGGCCTGCAGCGACGACGCCAGGCCGCGCTGCTGCGGGTACATGTCTAGCACCGCCAGTGCCAGGATCGGGAAGATCAACGCCATGCCGACACCGGCCAGAAAGATCGGCAGCACCGCCCATGGCAGCGCGATCTGCGCCACCGACAAGGTATAGCCCAGGTTGGCGAGCGCGGCCACGCCGCAGCAGATGAAGCCGATGCGGATCTGCCGCACCGGGTTCATCTGTCCGGCCATGCGCCCGGACAAAAACGAGCCCAGCGTCATGCCGCCGATGGTGGGAATGAACAACCAGGCAAAGTCGCCTTCGCCCAGATGCAGGTGCTGCATGATCAGCACCGGCGCCGAAGCGATGTACAAAAAAATGCCGGCGAAGTTGAACGCACCGGCCGCCGCCAGGCGCTGGAAGCGCGGGTTGAAGCCGATCCGCACGTAGTCGTGCAGCAAGCGCTTGAGCTGCAGCGGCGTGCGCGCTTCCACCGGGTGGGTTTCCGGCAGCCAGAGCATCGTCGCGATCAGTAGCACCAGCCCGAACACCATCAGAAACCAGAAGATCAGCGGCCAGCCGGCGCCGCTGAGCAGGATCCAGCCGCCGATGATCGGCGCGATGGCCGGCGCGATGCCGAAGATCATCGACACCTGGCTCATCAGCCGTTGCGCGTCCGGGCCATGGAACAGGTCGCGGATCACCGCACGGCCGACGATCATGCCGACGCCGGCCGACAGGCCCTGCAACGCGCGAAAAGCCAGCAGCGTGGGCAGATCCTGCGACAGCGCGCAGCCGATCGAGCCCGCGATGAACAGCACCAGCCCGCCCAGGATCACCCGCTTGCGGCCCCAGGCGTCGGAGAGCGGCCCATGCGCGATGCTCATCACCCCGTAAGCCAGCAGGTAGACGCTGATGGTCTGCTGGATCGCCACCTGGTCCACCGCCAGGCTGCGGCTGAGCCGCGAGAACGCCGGGAAGATGGTGTCGATGGAGAACGGGCCGAACATCGCCAGCCCGGCGAGCAGCAGCGCCATGCGACGGGTGGAAGGCGTGGTGGGGGTCATGCAGGAATCCGAAACGTGGTGCATCGGGGGACGCACGCCGGCATCCGCGAGTTGCGGCGCCGGGATGAGCACAAGGGAGAAGATGATAGGCGCTCGCCGTTGCAAGGTTAAGCAGACGCAAGTGCGGCAACCAAGGTGCGATCGGCCCGGGGGTTGCGCCAGGTGGCGCAGGCCCACGCTATAATCGGCCCGGCAACACGGTGGGAGAAGCGGCACTGCCGCTGCCGAAGGCGCAACAGCCCGTAATCGCTCAGGCCCGATACCATCCGCAGTACAACTCTGGAGAGACCGGCCGATGCCGGCGCCGAAGGGGCACGGAACGCAGGCAGGCCAATGGCCAGGCCGCGTTTTTAAACTCTCAGGCAAAAGGACAGAGGGGCGCGAGGAAGACCGTCGCTGCGGCGGGTCGCGGTGCGCTGTGCGCGCCGGGCCGGCCAGGAGACGTGTCGACCATTCGTCTGCCCCCTGACCCGGATGCCCGCCATGTCCCAGACCTCGTCTTCCCTGCGCGACCTCGAACACCACAGCGCGTTCGTCGAACGCCACATCGGCCCTAACGACGCAGAAATCGCGCAGATGCTGGACGTGGTCGGCCACGCCTCGCTGGATGCGCTGACCGACGCCATCGTGCCGGGCAACATCAAGTCGCCGGCCGCGCTGGCGCTGCCCGAGTCGATCACCGAAGAAGAAGCGCTGGCCAAGATCCGCGCCATCGCCAGCAAGAATCAGGTGCAGCGCACCTTTATCGGCCAGGGCTATTACGGCACGCACACGCCCAAGGTCATTCTGCGCAACATCCTGGAAAACCCCGCCTGGTACACCGCGTACACGCCGTACCAGGCAGAGATTTCGCAGGGCCGCATGGAAGCGTTGATCAACTTCCAGACCCTGTGCGCGGATCTGACCGGCATGGAGATCGCCAACGCCTCGTTGCTGGACGAAGCCACTGCTGCGGCCGAAGCGATGACGCTGGCCAAGCGTTCGGCCAAATCCAAATCCGACATCTTCTTCGTGCACGACGCGGTGCATCCGCAGACGCTGGAACTGTTGCGCACGCGCGCCGAGCCGCTGGGCATCGTGTTGCGCGTCGGCACCCCGGACGAAGCCTTGCAGGCCGAGTGCTTCGGCGTGCTGCTGCAGTATCCGGACAGCTTCGGCCGGCTTCACTTCGACACCATCGGCGGCCACGCCGCGCTGGCCGATGCGGTGCATGCGCAGGGCGGCCTGGTGGCGGTGGCCACCGATCTGCTTGCCCTGACCCTGATCGCCGCGCCCGGCGAATGGGGCGCAGATATCGTGGTCGGCAACTCGCAGCGTTTTGGCGTGCCGTTCGGATTTGGCGGCCCGCATGCGGCCTTCATGGCCTGCCGCGACGCGTACAAGCGCTCCATGCCGGGCCGCTTGATCGGCGTATCGATCGATGCCGCCGGCAACCCCGCATATCGCTTGACCCTGCAGACGCGCGAGCAACATATCCGCCGCGAAAAGGCCACTTCCAACATCTGCACCGCGCAGGTGCTGCTGGCAGTGATGGCCTCGATGTACGCCGTCTACCACGGCCCCGATGGTCTGACCCGCATTGCCCGTCGCACCCATCGCCTGGCCGCGATCCTGGCTGCCGCGCTGCGTAGCGCTGGCGTGAGCGTCGGCGAGCATTTCTTCGACACGCTGCACGTCAAGGCGATCGATGCCGATGCCATCCATGCACGTGCGCGTGCGGCCGGCATCAACCTGCGTGCCATCGACAGCGAAGCGGTGGGCATCAGCCTGGACGAAACCAGCACGCGCGCCGATGTGGTGGCGCTGGCGCAGTTGTTCGGTGCCCAGGCGGACATCGATGCGCTGGATGCGGCCACCGCCGATGCATTGCCGCAAGGCCTGCTACGCACCAGCCCGTTCATGACACACCCGGTATTCAATACCCACCACAGCGAACACGAACTGCTGCGCTACATGCGCTCGCTAGCCGACAAGGATCTGGCGATGGATCGCACCATGATCCCGCTGGGCAGTTGCACCATGAAGCTCAACGCCACCGCCGAAATGATCCCGGTGACCTGGCCGGAATTCGGCGCGATCCATCCGCTGGCGCCGGCAGAACAATCGGCCGGCTATGCGCAGCTGATCGAGGAACTCGAAGCGATGCTGGTCGAGTGCACCGGCTACGACGCGGTGAGCCTGCAGCCTAATTCCGGCGCGCAGGGCGAATACGCCGGCCTGCTGGCGATCCGCGCCTATCACCGTTCGCGTGGCGAGGCGCATCGCGACATCTGCCTGATTCCCGAATCGGCGCATGGCACCAACCCGGCCTCCGCACAGATGTGCGGCATGACGGTGGTGGTCACCAAGTGCGATGCCAACGGCAATGTCGATGTCGAAGACATCCGCGCCAAGGCGGAGAAGTATTCCGATCGTCTGGCCGCGCTGATGATCACCTACCCGTCCACGCATGGCGTGTTCGAAGAAGACGTGGTGGCGATCTGTGAAGCGGTGCATGCGCATGGCGGCCAGGTCTACACCGACGGCGCCAACATGAATGCCCTGGTCGGCGCTGCGCCAAGCCCGGCAAGTGGGGCTCGGATGTGTCGCACCTCAACCTGCACAAGACCTTCTGCATCCCGCACGGCGGCGGCGGCCCGGGCGTAGGCCCGTGTGCGGTCAAATCGCATCTGGCGCCGTTCTTGCCGCGCACGCTGGGCGGCGAAGGCGATGTGGGCATGGTCAGCGCGGCCAGCTATGGCTCGGCCTCCATCCTGCCGATCAGCTGGATGTACGTGACCATGATGGGCAGTGGCGGGTTGCGCAAGGCCACGCAGGTGGCATTGCTCAACGCCAACTACATCGCCAAGCGGCTCGCACCGCATTACAAGACGCTGTACACCGGCCGTAATGGTCTGGTGGCGCACGAGTGCATCCTGGATGTGCGGCCGCTGGAAAAGACCAGCGGCATCGGTGCCGAAGACATCGCCAAGCGTTTGATCGACTTCGGCTTCCACGCGCCGACGCTGAGCTTCCCGGTCGCCGGCACCTTGATGGTGGAGCCGACCGAAAGCGAATCGCAGCATGAGCTGGACCGTTTCATCGACGCGATGATCCAGATCCGCGAAGAGATCAGCGCCATCGAAGACGGCCGCCTGGACCGCGACGACAACCCGCTCAAGCACGCCCCGCACACCGCCACGCAGGTGTCGGCCAGCGAATGGACCCATGCCTACCCGCGCGAGCTGGCCGCTTTCCCGCTGCCGAGCCTCAAGCAGCAGAAGTACTGGCCGCCGGTGGCACGCGTGGACAACGTCTATGGCGACAAGAACGTGATGTGCGCCTGCATCCCGGTGGATGCGTACAAGGAAGACGCCGAGGTCTGAGTGGCATGACAGACGCGGCAACCATCACACCCGGCTGGTGAAACAGCCGGGTTTTTTGTTGCGTCATGCGATGCGAGCCAGATGCGCGAGAGGGGCAACATTCATGGCGACTGCGCGCCAGTTGCAGCACGACTAATGACCGCGCGGTATCCACATGCTGACAGCGACACGCTCGCTACCAGAGCCGCTGCGGGAGCTACCGCCCTTTATTGAAACTGCCCTCGTAGAGGTGCGTCTACATTGTTTTGCTTCAGAGCCATCGCCGATCGCAGCTACCAACGGATGCCACGCGCGCACTGCGCGCGCGTTTGCCTCGCCTACACATGCGCTGGGGATGATGGCGAACGCCTCCCCTTATGGCAGAACCTTGCGCATGCTTGCACTGAAACATCTCGGCACCTTGCTGTTGGCAGCCACCCTGCTACTCGGCTGCGCGCCACGTCGCCCCGGCGAGGTACCAGCGCTGGTGCATGCGCCCGACGCGCGTGCCGAGCTGGTACAGACCGATGCGGGCGTGGTGCGCGGTGTGGCCAGCGCACACGGCAAGGCGTTTTTGGGCGTGCCGTTCGCAGCGCCGCCGGTGGGCGCGCTGCGCTTCCATGCACCGCAACCGGTAGCGGCGTGGAAGGATGTTCGCGATGCAACGCAGGCCGGGCCCGCCTGCCTGCCGCGGTATCGCTTCGGGCAAAAGCAGGTCTCCGAAGACTGCCTTACGCTGAACATCTACGCACCGCCCGGCCCTGCGCCGGCACACCCGCGCGCGGTCATGGTGTGGATCTACGGTGGAGCATTGGAGCTGGGCAGCAATGCCGACTACGACCTGAGTGCGTTGGCAGCGCGGCAGAATGTCATCGTGGTGGCACCCAACTATCGGCTGGGGGTCTTCGGATTCTTCGCGCACCCGAGTCTGCGTGGCGAAGGCAAAGGCGCGTATGCGCTACTGGACCAACAGGCCGCATTGCACTGGGTACAACGCAATATCGCTGCATTCGGCGGCGATGCGCACAACGTCACCGTGTTCGGTGAATCCGCCGGCGCGTGGAGCATCTGTTACCAGCTCGCGTCGCCAGGCGCGCGTGGCCTGTTTCAGCGTGCGATTCTGCAGAGCGGCAGCTGTCTTGCATCCGATTCGAGCTTGACGCGCGCCGAGGCCGAGCGCGGCGGTACGCGCATGGCACAGACGCTTGGCTGCGAGCGGGCAAGCGATGTGGCCGCGTGTCTGCGTGACCTTCCTGCAGAGGCACTGGCCGATGCAACACCGCAGCGCCGCGGCTTGACCGGCAGCGATGCCTGGGCGCCGATGGCCGGCGGCGATGTGCTGCCGGTAGTGCCCGCCGAAGCGATTGCCAACGCGCAGCATGCGCAAGTCCCGGTCCTGATCGGCAACAACCGCGATGAGGGACGCCTGTTCGCCCAACTGCTGTCCTACATCGGCAAGCTCACGCTGCGCAGCGGTTATGAAGCGCGCATCCAGCGCATGTATGCGGCGCCGGCACCGATCATGGCGCACTACGCAGATGTCGCGACGCAGTCGCGCTGGGAAGCGTTTGCCGACATCGTCACCGACGGCGGCTTCGCCTGCCCCACGCGCCGGCTTGGGCAAGCGTTGCGCACGCATGCCGCGGTGTATGCCTATGAGTTCGACGACCCGCAGGCGCCGTACGGCCTGTGGCGCTTGCCGTTCTCGCGGCCATTGGGCGCGTTTCACGCCTCCGAACTGGCGCATCTGTTTCAGCGCGCCTGGGTGCTCAGTGGCGACCCGCAGTTCAGTGCCGCGCAACAGGCGTTTTCCGACACCCTGCAGGACTATTGGGGCGCGTTTGCTCGTACTGGCGACCCCAATGGTGGCGGGCGACCGCCGTGGCCGCGCTTCGATGGCGACACACCGTTGACGGTGTCGCCACACAGGATCGGCGTCACGCCCGACTTCGTACAGCGCCATCGCTGCACGTTCTGGGATGCACAGGCGCAGGCCGCTGCAGCTCCGCCACCTGCGCGTTCGCAACAGCATCAGCAAGACCTCACACGCGATGGTCAACGATGAGCGTGTCCTAGACGAGGCCGCAGCTGCATCCAGACACGCCGATGACGCAGATGCCGCTGGCCCCACGTGCCGGCCTTCGCTCAGTTACATGCAATCACCGTTACGGGAGTGCTCCATGTCCACATCCACGTCATCCCCCTGCCCCGAGGTGCTGCTGCGCACCGGGCGTCGCGTCGCAGCGCTTGGCCTGGGCTCCTGGAACCTGGGCCAGGGCCGGCATCCGCCGCAGCAAGAGATCGAAGCACTGCTGACCGGCCAGCAACTGGGCATGCGGCTGATCGACACCGCCGAAATGTACGGCAACGGCCGTTCCGAGCAGTTGATCGGCCAGGCCATCGACAGCGCACAACCGCCGTATCTGGTGTCGAAGGTGTTGCCGAGCAATGCAAGCGCGCGTGGCATTGCACGCGCCTGCGAAGCCAGCCTGCAGCGGCTTGGCGTGCGCACCCTGGATCTGTATCTGCTGCACTGGCGCGGCGGGAGCGATCTTGCCGAAGTGGTCGCTGCGTTCGAAGCTTTGCGCGACGCCGGCAAGATCCGCGATTGGGGCGTGTCGAATTTCGATGTGGACGACATGCAGGATCTGTGGCGCATCGATGGCGGGCAGCGCTGCCTGGTCAATCAAGTGCTGTATCACGCCGGCAGCCGCGGGATCGAATTCGATCTGCTGCCGTGGTGCGCCGAGCATGAGGTCACGGTGATGGCGTACTCGCCACTGGGTAGCCGCGCATTGCTCGATCACCCGGTGTTGCATGCCATCGGTGCACGACGTGGCGTGGCCGCCACCGCGGTGGCTTTGGCGTGGGCGATCCGCAGCGGCCAGGTCATCGCCATTCCCGAATCGGGTACACCCGCACATGTGAGCGCGAACGCGGCGGCGTGCACTTTGCAACTGGATGCGCAAGATCTTGCCGCACTGGATGGCGCGTTCCCGCCGCCCACGCGCAAACAGCCGCTGGATCTGTTGTAGATCAAACACCACACGCGGCCTAATACACATCGCGGATGTGGCGATGTTCGCAGCATGCGCGTGGTGTGTTTGGCATTACACAGCGCGCGGTAGCGCACGCTTTGCGTTGTGCGCCGTGTGTGTGTGAGTGTTCGTTCGCATGTAGACACACTCGTTTAACAGCGCCACTCCCAGGCTCGGTTGGATCGCTAGCATCCCAGCCCGCCAACGTGGAGTCCCCCATGGCAAAGTCCCCAAGTAAAGCCGCACAGGTTCCTTCTGTCGGCAGTTCCGCCAGCGCGCAGGAACTGCGCGGCACTGGCGACGAACTGCATCAGAAAGCCGGCGGCTCGCATCCGCAATTGACTACCAACCAGGGCATCCCAGTTGGCGACAACCAGAACTCGCTACGCGCCACGCCGCGCGGACCGACGTTGCTGGAAGACTTCATCCTGCGCGAGAAGATCACCCACTTCGATCACGAGCGCATCCCCGAGCGCATCGTGCATGCACGCGGCAGCGCCGCGCATGGCTACTTCGAGTTGACCAAATCGCTGAGTCAGTACACCACCGCCAAGATCTTCACCGAAGTGGGCGAAAAGACGCCGTTGTTTACGCGCTTTTCCACCGTTGCAGGCGGTGCCGGCTCGGTGGACACGCCGCGCGATGTGCGTGGGTTTGCGGTGAAATTCTACACCAAGGAAGGCAACTGGGATCTTGTGGGCAACAACATCCCGGTGTTCTTCATCCAGGACGCGATGAAGTTCCCGGACCTGATCCATGCGGTGAAGATGGAGCCGGACCGCGGCTTTCCGCAGGCTGCCAGCGCACATGACACGTTCTGGGATTTCATTTCGCTCACCCCCGAATCGATGCACATGATCATGTGGGCGATGAGCGACCGCACCATCCCACGCTCGCTGCGCATGATCGAAGGCTTCGGCATTCACAGCTTCCGCTTCCTCAACGCGTCCGGCGACAGCACCTTCGTCAAATTTCACTGGCGCCCGAAGCTGGGCCTGCAATCGACCATCTGGGACGAGGCCGTGAAGCTGGCCGGTGCCGACCCGGATTTTCAACGGCGCGATCTGTTCGAGTCGATTCAAAACGGCGACTTCCCCGAGTGGGAGCTTGGCGTGCAGCTGTTTACCGAAGCGGAGGCCGAAGCGTTTCCGTTCGACCATCTGGATTCGACCAAGGTCATTCCGGAAGAACTGGTGCCGCTGCAGATCGTCGGCCGCATGGTGCTGGACCGCTGGCCGGACAATTTCTTTGCCGAAACCGAACAAGTGGCGTATTGCCCAGCCAACGTCGTTCCGGGCATCGATTTCAGCAACGACCCGCTACTGCAAGGACGTCTGTTCTCGTACCTGGATACGCAGCTGAGCCGTCTGGGCGGGCCGAATTTCCATCAGATCCCGATCAACGCACCCAAGTGTCCGTTCGCCAACAATCAGCGCGATGGGCATATGCAGATGGGTGTGCCGAAGGGCCGCGTCGCCTACGAACCCAGTTCGCTGCAGGCCGATGCACCGCGCGAAGCGCCGCGTGGATTCCCCAGCCATGCAACGCCTGCCGAAGATGGCGCAAAGGGCCGCGTGCGCGCAGAGAGTTTTGCCGATCATTACAGCCAGGCACGCTTGTTCTACCGCAGCCAGAGCGCACCGGAACAGGCGCATCTGGCATCGGCGCTGGTGTTTGAACTGTCCAAGGTCGACACCGCGCACGTGCGCGAGGCCATCGTGGGTCATCTGCGTCATGTCGACCCGGCACTGGCGCAGCGCGTGGCTGACGGCATGGGCATGAGCAAACTGCCGCCCGCACCTCCGGCAGCGGTTGCGCCCACCGACATGCCGTTGTCGCCAGCACTGCAATTGATCGGCAAGATGAAGGACACCTTGCAGGGGCGCACGGTGGGCATTCTGATCCATGACGGCTCGGATGCAGCAGCGATCAAGGCCGTGCGCAAGGCTGCCGAAGCAGCCGGCGCCACAGTAAAAATCGTCGCACCCAAACGCGGTGGCGCCAAGCTCAGCGATGGCAAGCAATTGGCCGCCGATGGCCAGCTGGCCGGCACGCCATCGATCGTGTTCGATGCCGTGGCCGTGCTGCTGTCGTCGGAAGCGGCAAAATTGCTGACCAACGAATCTGCAGCACTGGACTTCGTCAGCAATGCCTGGGCGCATCTGAAAGCAATTGCCTTCGACGACGGCGCGCAACTGCTGCTCAAGGCAGGCAATGTCGGCAAGGATGCAGGCATTGTCCACGCAGCCGATACCAAGGCCTTCATCGCCGCAGCAAAAACCCGCCAGTGGGCACGCGAGCCGAAGGTGCGCATGTTGGCGTAAGCGCGCAAGCGCAAACAGAGACCCTGGACGCGAGCGACGTTACCGACATCGTTCGCGCCCAGGGCGTCATGCAGAGAAACGTCTATCGCTGTTTCGTTAGTCGGTAGAGAGTGTTCGAACAACGATGACGGCCGCTAGAAAGTGCGATGCATTTCGATGCGGCACCCGACCGTCAAGCAACCACTAGGACTGCTGGAAGTTCGTTTTTTGAGTGGGTCAACGTGGGATCTACAACCTGAGAACGATCAGTAATCCTCAGTTGCAGCAAGCATCCCGATCGACCTCAGCCAGATGTACCAGAGCTATCAGGCGCGAGGCGATGAATCAAAGCGCAGATCTTCGAAGATGGCTGAAAGAACGCGCTTGCAAGTGAAAGCCGCGGCGTCGCCAGCGTGACCACCATTGATTCAGACCTGTGCGCATCCACGTGCGCACCAGGTGCCGCCGAATCGAACAGAAGGTGCATGCCAGGACGCGTCGAAAAAATACCTGCCGCAGCGAATTCAAGCGTATGCAAAGCATTGCGCAACGCCGACAGCAAGGCATCTTCCGACGGCGCCCAGCGCCATCGGACAATGAACACCGCCTCATCGCGTTCGATCAGCGACGTCCGATCAGGCTCATCGCCCAACACCAGCGCGCACCCGGGACCGGCTGTCACCAGACCAAGTTCGTCATCGATCGCACACGCACGCGCGTAGTCGGTTGTGCCGCTATCGCACAGGGAGGGCTCAATTCCCGACCAGTCTGGCAAATCCACCGCATGCAGCAGAACAAGCGGCCCACCACCTGATTCAATCCATCGTAGCTGTGTCATCTCTTGTC
The DNA here is from genome assembly GCF_979258225.1 of Xanthomonas sp. AC360. NCBI lineage: Bacteria > Pseudomonadati > Pseudomonadota > Gammaproteobacteria > Lysobacterales > Lysobacteraceae > Xanthomonas > Xanthomonas sp. AC360. The sequence continues at coordinate 2,853,610 of NZ_OZ409846.1, read as the reverse complement.
TCGATAGCACATGAAAACAGGCACACCGGCGCGCGACGGCGGGGGGGGGCCGTCAGTCGATCGCAGGCAGCGGCACGTGTTGCTGCGCAGTCGCCAGCGCGCGGTACTCGCGAGGCGTCATACCCACCGCTTGCTTGAACTGTCGCGCAAACGCGCTCTGATCGCTGAAGCCGCAGGCATGGCCGATTTCGGTCAGGCTCTTTTTCCCGTGCAGCAAATGCATGGCCATCTGCAAACGCAACTTGGCCAGCACCTGCTGCGGCGTGAGCTGGAACACCTTGCGAAACGAGCGTTGCAGCTTGGACATCGAAAACCCGGTGATCTCCACCAATGCCTGCATGCGCACGTTTTGCGCGTAATTGGCGTTGAGGTACGCCAGCGCAAGCCTGAGTTTTTCGTACTGAGATTCGTGCCCGTCCTGCGGGCCGAGATCGCGCGAGATACCGATGATGCCCTGTACCTTGCCGTCGACCAGCAGCGGACGTTTGCAGGTGAGGCACCAGCCCGGCTCGCGGTTGGCGAACAGATGCAGTTCCAGCAGGTTGTCGATCACCTCACCGGCCAGCACCTGTTCGTCCTGATTGGCGTAGTTGGCGCCAAGACCGCTCGGGTAGACCTCGGCGACACGCTTGCCGATCAGTTCCTTGCGCGATTTCAGGCCCAGGCGCCGCAGCATGGTCTGGTTGACGTGGGTGTAGCGACCCTCGCGGTCCTTGACGAAAAACAGCACGTCCGGCACGGCATCGAACAACGCTTCCAGATCGGCAGGATCGATGCTCTTCATGCGAGAGGATTCATGCAGTGCGAGGGACTCGGGGCCAAGAGAGGCGCAGCGGTGCAGTGACGCATCAGCGTCTGCACACACCACCGGTGCGCAACGTCATGATACGCCGCGCCTGTCGCTCGGCTTGCAAGCGCTCAGCGCGGCTGTTCGGCCACGGTAGCGGTGACTGCAGCCCGGCCGTCCTTGGGAGCGTCGATGGAAGCACTGGTGGCGCCCATGCGATCGGCCGGCGTGCGCCGCGCTGCCCAGGTCTGCACCACTGCCGCACCCGATTGCGACCCCACCTGTACGCGCAGACGCGCACCGGCTGTGGGCGCCACGAATTCGATTTCGCAATCGCCTGCGGCCATGCAGCTGTCCGCTGCCAGCGGGTCGACCGGCTGCCAGCCCTGCTCGGCAATCGCCTGCGAAAACGCGCGATAGCTCATGCCCGGCTTGAGGGTCGCCGGCAACGGCACCAACAGCTCGCTATTGGCGGCGTCTGTCGCGCTGGCAGTCACAGGCGCAGTGGCCACCGGCGCACGTGCAGGCACAGCCGCCGTGGGCCGCGGTGCGGCGCTCCAGGCAGGGCTGAAAATGAGGGCAAGCCCTAGCAAGGCCGGGCGGACGAACGTGCGCATGCGAAAGATCCTTGCGATCCTGGCAGGGATTGGGAAAGTTAAAGAAGCGCTATTTTGACACGTCGACATGACGCCCGGGCGATGATGTCGGCGCCCGATCAGCCGCCATTTCATCGCCGGTTATCCAACGGCACACCGCAAGCGCACTCGACTACGTGGTTATCGGCGGCACACCCCGGTTACTTGAGCGAGCGCGACAACAACGCGTATTTCCAGCTGGCTTGCGCAACACCATGCGTCTCCGCGCGATGTGCAGTTGCCGAATCTTCGATCGCCCTCAGCACGCGCCTGCTGCCGACCGAAGAACGCCACACAAAAAAACGGCACGCCGCTGCAAGGCGGCGTGCCGTTTTTTCTAATGCATCACTGCCCGATATGCTGCTTCAACCAGCCGTTGACGGTGTCGTGCCACAGGATGCTGTTGTCCGGCTTGAGCACCCAGTGGTTCTCGTCCGGGAAGTACAGGAACTTGGAATCGATACCCTTGCGCTGTAGCGCGGTGAAGGCAGCCAGGCCTTGTTCGACCGGGATGCGGAAGTCCTGCTGGCCATGGATTACCAGCATCGGCACCTTCCACTTGTCCACGTGCAGCACCGGATTGAACTTCTCGTAGCCGGCCGGGTTCTGCCATGGCGTGCCGCCGTTTTCCCACTCGGAAAACCACAACTCTTCGGTGGCGTAGCCCATGGTGCGGTTGTCGAATACGCCGTCGTGATCGACCAGGCATTTCCACGGCTGATTCCAGTTGCCTGCCATCCAATAGACCATGTAGCCGCCATAGCTGGCACCTAGCGCACAGGCCTTGTCGCCGTTGAGGAAGCCGTACTGCTTCTGCGCGGCAGTCCAGCCTTTTTGCAGATCTTCCAGCGGTCGGTCGCCCCAATGCTGGCTGATCGCATCGGTAAATTCCTGGCCGTAACCGGTGGAGCCGTGGAAGTCGATCATCACCACCGCATAGCCCTGGCCGGCGTAGGTCTGCGGGTTCCAGCGGTTGCTCCAGCCATTGCCGAAGCTACCCTGCGGGCCGCCGTGGATCAGGAACGCCACCGGGTAGGTCTTGCCTTCCTGATAGTTGTACGGCTTGACCACATAGCCGTGCACGGTGTCGTTGTTCCAGCCCTTGAACTGGAACTGCTCGTAATCGCCAAACTGCACGTCGGGCAGTTGCTCGCCAGCGGTCTGGGTGATGGCACGCAGGTTCTGGCCCTGCACATCGCTGACGAAGATCTGATCGCCGCTCTTGAGCGAGTTGCGGGTAAATGCCAGCGTGCTGCCAGCCAGCGTCGGTGCATGCACGCTGCCCTCGCCCACCAGCTTGGTCGCGTCGCCGCTGGCGATGTCGATCTTGAACAGCGGGTGTTCGCCCAGGTCGTCGGCACTGGTGTAGATGCTGCTGCCGTTATCGCCCAGCACGATTTCGCCGGCCGAGCGATCCCACTTCGGCGCAATCTCGCGCGTCTTGCCGCTGGCCACGTCCATCGCCATCAGGCCGAAGCGGTCGGCCTCAAAGCCGGGGCGTTTCATCGCGCGGTAGTACAGCGTCTTGCCATCGGCACTGAACACCGGGCCGGCATCCCAGGCCGGGTTGGCGGCGGTCAGATTGACCGGCGCGGTTTTGCCGGCCGCATCCAGGCGATACAGGTCGAAGTTGGTCTGCCACGGCTCGTCGTTGCCGGTCGGCTTGGTGGCGGCCTTGGCGTTCTTACCGGCCTCTGGGCCATGCGGTTGCGGGATACGCACACTGGCGACCACGCTGGCACCGTCTGGCGACCAGGTGTAATCGTCGTTGCCACCGAACGGCTTGGACGGCGCATCGCCGGCCAGCGTGGCACTGATCGCCGAGGCGCCGACTACCGGTTTGGCGCCGGTTGCGGGCAGCTCGGAGACGAACAAGGTGTTGCGACGGCCATCGTTCCAGGTGTCCCAATGGCGCACGAACAGCTGGTCGTACACCACGCCGCTGGCCTTGGCATTCTTCACGCTGGCGAGCTTTTTCTTGGTGCAGTCCAGGTCCGACCCGCAGTCCTGAAACACGCCCGCACTGAAGGCGATGCGCTTGCCGTCTGGCGAGAGCTTGTAGCTGTCCAGGTCCACCGCGAACGCAGTGAGCTGCTGCGGAGTGCCGCCGGCCAGCGGCTGCGCGTACAGCTGCTGGATACCGGATTTGCTGCTGAGGAAGTACACCGTTTTGCCATCGGGCGACAGCGCCGGGCTGTTGACGTTCCAGCCTTCCGGGGTGAGCCGCTTGGGCGGCGACAAATCGCGGGTACGCAGGTTGCGCACCCACAGGCCGGTGGCCGGCTTGCCATTGGCGGTCTTGGCCTGGCGCTTGGCGAAGATCACCACGCCGCCATCGGGGCTGAGCGTGGGCGAGGACACCCGATCCAGCGCGACCATGTCGCGCACATCGAAACCGCGCGCGGCGGCAAGGGTTGGCAAGGCGGCCAACAGACACAGGGGCAGCACGGCGTGACGCAGCTTCATCGAGAGTTCCTGCAACGGCAAAACGTCGATGGTAGGCGTTGCTGCAGCGCACGCGCAAAGGCTTGCGCTTGCGCCTGCCTGCGCAGTTGCGTGGGCGTCGCCTCGTGGATGGAATGGCGCGCCTAAATGCGGCGACCAGAACCTGAGGTACGCACTGTCGAACGCGGATGGCCGGCGCGTGTGGCGGCATGGCTCATGCGGCCAGCAAGGCCGATCACACCGCCCAGGTCCGCTTGAGGAACGCGCGCTGTGTTGGACAGATGATTGCAACAGTGTGCCCACCGGTCGTCGCTACGCCGAGGCAAGCTTCCCATGCGGCGACAGCAGCTCAGCGTTGCTCACGTATCCGCCACGCTTGGTGTGTCGCGGACGGACGTTGCGAGGCACCAGTCGACCTGGCGCCTCGCAACCTTGACCATTCTCTACAAAGCGGGGTGTGCATGTACGGCATGCACACCCTGCCCTTGGCTCACCACACGACTCAGAAGCGGTGTGCCATGCCCACATACACCTGCGCGTCCGGGGTACGGTCGTTGAGCCCGAAGTTGGCACCCACGTCCAGTTGCAATAGCGGATTGATCAGATACGCAGCCGCGATATCGGCCGAATACTGTTCGATGGTCTCGGCCGGGTCGCGATTGATCGAAGACCATACTTCCACTGCCATCGACAACTTCGGCGTCAGCGGGCGGGCCAGGTTGATCGCATTGACGATGGCGACATGCTTGCCGCTGCCATCGCTGTCGGCCAGCCAATCCACCTCCGGGCCGAAGGTCAGCGAGAAACTATTAGGCAATACGAAATTGATCGGCAACGCGACGCCGCCTTCCCACTCGTCATTGCCCAGACCGGTGCGCGCGGTCGGCGCCTTGACGAACGGCAGCACCGCGACGGTGGCGGTGTCGCTTTCGTAGAAACGCGCCTTCATGCGCAGATAGATGTCGCCACCGCCGCTCAGGCTGCTGCGTGCGCCGGTAGCGCGATCGGTGGTTTTGACCTGCAGCTGCGGCGCCCAGTTGAGCTGCAGATCGATGCGGTCGCTGACGCCGTATTTGAGCGTGGGATTGGTGAACACCGAAGTTTCGATGCGTGTGCCGGGCTGGCTGTCGCGGGTGTAGCTACCGATGTCGGTTTCCAGCTGCCAGGCGCCGGTCGGCACGGTACAGGTGGAATTGGCCTTGGTCGGCCGATCGGTGCACAGCGCCGCTTCGGTGGCGTCTTGTGCCTGCGCTTGCGTCGCCAGGCCGCACAGCACGCCGGCCATGGCGATGGTCAGAAAAGAGATGCGCCGTACACGGGACGGGAAACGGGGAATAACAGTCAGCATTGCAGTAACTCCATGGCAGAGCGCTGGGCCGATGACACGACAGGCCAGCAGTGAGGGAGGGGGAATGCGCGTGGAGAGGTGGATCGACTGCATGACGCTGAAACATCGGCGTCTGCTCGATCCTATCGAACTGTCGAGCTCGCCAGACAAAAAGCGACCGCAACCGCACTTTGGAAGCGGCGCAGTGTGATTGGGCTAACGTTTTTGTCGGCAGCAGCGGCGGCGCGATGGCCTAGGGCGCGGAGATCAGCGGGGTCGATCGAGGCATGCGGCAGCCGTAACGCATCATCCGTGCGGGAGACGGAACGATACGGAGCGGCGGCATAAAGACGCTATGCATGAGCGCTGGACCGGGCATAAAGCCGGCGCAAAGACGGGCTGCAGACAAAGAAGTACCGTCACGGACGGTCGACGGGGTCTGCAGCGGCGATGCGTGGGGATGGTGCAGATGGCAGCGGCGTGCGCTGCGGGCAGGTCGCCTTGCGCGCCTGCCAGAACGGCGCATGCATCGCATGCGCCGTGTCTGTCGCCAGGCTCAGGCCGCCTGTTCGCCGCGCTTGCCGACGCGATACAGCAGCCAGCCGACCACAGCGAGGATGGCCAGGCCAACCCACTGATTGAGCTGCAAGGCAGCTGGCAGTGCCAGCACATCGGCGCGGCTGGACAGCACGATCGGCACCGCGATGGCGATGCCCATCAGCGCTTCGCCGGTGATCAGGCCGGCGGCAAACAGCACGCCCGGACGATGCACCCGGTCGCGGCCGTCTTCGTCATCGGCGCGGATGTTGTGGAAGCGCTCGACCAGATGCGCGATCAGGCCACCGATGAAGATCGGCACCATCAGCTCCAGCGGCAGGTAGATACCGATCGCCGCGGCCAGCACCGGCACGCGGAAGCGCTTGCCGGTGGCCTTCAACCATTCGTCCAATGCGATGATCGCCGCGCCCACCACCGCTCCGATGGCGATCATGGTCCACGGCAACTGGCCGCCGAACAGGCCCTTGGCGACCGAGGCCATCAAGGTGGCCTGCGGCGCGCCCAGCGAGTTGGGGTGCTGCGGAGTGGCCGGGCCGATGCCATACGCCTGCGCCAGCAAGTTCAGTACCGGCGCCATGATCAACGCACACGAGAACGCACCGATGCCGAGCATCAGCTGCTGCTTCCACGGCGTGGCGCCGACCAGATAACCGGCCTTGAGATCCTGCAGGTTGTCGCCGCCCACCGCCGCCGCGCAGCACACCACCGCACCGATCATGATGGCCGCCACCGCGCCCAGCGGTGCGGCGCCGATGCCCACCGGCACCAGCCCGTCCTTACCCAGCAACAGCACCAGCACCGCCGAGGCGAACAGGATGGTGGAGATGGTGATGCCCGACACCGGGTTGTTGGACGAGCCGATCAAGCCGGCCAGATACCCTGACACCGAGACGAACAAAAAGCCGGCCACGATCATGATGATGGTCATCGGGATCGACACATGCCACTGCTGCACGATGGCCTGATACAGGCCAAGCAGCGGCAAGGTGCACAGCACCAGCGCCACCAGCATCCACTTCATCGGCAGATCGCGCTCGGTTTCGGCGACCACGCCGCCCCCGCTCTTGCGCGCGGCGGCAAAGCCGCTCTTGACGCCGGAAAACAGCGATTTGCGCAGCGAGAACAAGGTCCACACGCCGCCGATCAGCATCGCACCGACGCCGAGGTAGCGGATCTTCGCGCCCCAGATGCCGAAGGCCGCATCGGCCGCTGGCGCACCGACCAGGCTCTGCGCCAGGGCCGGGTCCGAGCCCATGAAGAACTGCTGATACAGCGGGATGGCGATGTGCCAGGACAGGATCGAACCGGACAACACCACGATGCCGACGTTCAAGCCGACGATGTAGCCCACGCCCAGCAATGCCGGCGACAGGTTGGTGCCCAGATACCCCACCAGGCGGCTGCTGCCCAGGTAGGTGGCCTGTGCCCAGGTGTCCGGGATCACCCGCAAGCCGCTGGCGGCAGCGAGTTTGACCAGCGCGCCGATGGCACCGGAGGCGGCCAGGATCTTCAGGCCCGGGCCGGGGTTTTCACCGGCCTTGAGCACTTCGGCGGCGGCCTTGCCTTCGGGGAACGGCAGCGGGTCTTCGACGATCATCGAGCGCCGCAGCGGCACCGAGAACAGCACGCCCAGCAGCCCGCCCATGCCGGCGATGCCCAGCACCCACCAGTATTTGAAGTCCGGCCAGTAGCCCATGATCACCAGCGCGGGGATGGTGAAGATCACCCCGGCGGCGATCGACGAACCGGCCGAGGCGCCGGTCTGGACGATGTTGTTCTCCAGAATGGTGCCGCCGCCCAACAAGCGCAGCACGCCCATCGACACCACCGCTGCCGGGATGGCCGTGGCGATGGTCAAACCGGCAAACAGGCCGAGGTAGGCGTTGGCGGCCGAAAGCACCACCGCCAGCACGATGGCCAGCACGATGGCGCGGAAGGTGAGCTGGCGCGGTTGCGCGTCTTGGCTCATTGGGCATTCCCCTGTGGGCAAAAAATCCGTACCACGCTAGCGCCTGCGCCGATGCGAGTCCAGCTGCGGCGCGGCGTGACAGTGCGACTGCCATGGCGTGTGGTACGACGGGTTGACCCCGGTGCGGCTCCATCGGTGCGTTTACGTCAGCATCAATGCGCTTTAAACCTCACCAAGACCGTGACGACCACGCATGCTTGTCACATCGCCGCGCACTGCGGGGAACGCGTTCCCGTGTTCAGTCTTTTTGTCTGTGCTGGGTAAAGCCCGTGGGCAAGCGTCATACACACACAAGAGCGGCTAACAACGCGTAGCGAGCAGGCGTCAGGTGGGTGTGGACGGCGCGGAGGAACCGGCGTGTACGAGGGGACCATGCCGCACCGAGCACCCGCCACGCCCGCCTGGCAGCCGCACAGTCGTTTTGTTAGCTGCTCTAAGACCGCCATGTAACCAGAGGTGCAGACCATGCAACATCCACTGACCGCCGCCCTGATGGCCGGCATGCTGCTGTCGTTATCGTCAGCCGCCACATTCGCCACACCACCCGCCGAGCACGGCGCGCAATGCCCTGACCCGGCAGAGGTGCATTACGAGGCGGGCCGCTATCGCGCCAACGTACGACTCGGGGTGGCGTCAGGAAGCGGGGCCTGGTCCAGCACACTACAAGCCAACAATGGCAAGCCGCGGCACTTGGCCTCGGTGCTCTATTACGGCGAGTCACCCGAGACAGCGTCCAGCATGGGCGTGCTGGTCAACTGCACTTACTCCATGCGCGGCGGCAAGGAAGTGGACCTGGCGTATTTCGACAGTCGCACGCCACAGATGCAACGGAACCTGTTCGTCACCCCCAGACACCCTACGCACTGGCAACTCGATCAGCCGCCGGTAGCAGGAACGGTCCAGTTCTACACATGCACTCGGAGTGCAGAGGACTGCGCGTTCGAACCGCTGCGTCTGGAGGAATGACGCAGCGGCACGCACTGTCTAGCGTCAGTGCAGCAGTTCGGCGAATGCGCGATCGGCTTCGATGACGTCCGGCAAGGTGGCGAACAAGCCCTCCAGGTCGACGCCGTCCATCAGTGGTGCGCGCAGCGCGTCCAATGCCTGCGGAGTGGCACCGCCGTGCGCGTGCAGCGCGTCGGAAACCTGCACCGCCTGGGCCACCAGCAACGGCATCCGTGCGCCTTCGGGCGCGGCGGCCGGGCGAACCTGGTAGGCGATGGCTTCCTGGATCACCACCGGCAATTGCCAGCGACGCACCAGCTCGGCGCCCACTTCCGGGTAGCCGAAGCCCAGTTGCAGGGTTTCTTCGGCGGCATGGCCGGCCGATGAGGTGTCGTGATTGATGCGACTGGCGTAATCCGGTGCGCCGGACTGGATCAGCAGTTCGCCGATGTTGTGCATCATCCCGCAGGTGAAGGCGGTTTCCGGGTCCAGGCCGTGCTGGCGCGCCAGCAGGCGGCAGATGCCGGCCACCTCGAAACTGTGCCGCCAGAAGGCCTTGAGATCGAAGCCCGGGCCGGCGCGGAAGGCACCGGTCATCGCCGAGGCCAGCACCAGGGTGCGCAGCGTGTTGAAGCCCAGGCGCATCGCGGCGTCTTCCACGCTGGTGGAATCGCGCAAGCCGTGGAATCGCGCCGAATTGGCCAGGCGCAACACCTTGGCAGCGATCACCGGATCGCGCTCGATGGTGTGCGCCAGTGCATCGATATCGGTTTGCGGATCGTCGAATTGACGGATCAGGTCCTGCGCCACCTTGGGCACGGTGGGCAAGGTGTGCAACTGGTCGAACAACGCCTCCAACTTCATGATCGCCTCGTGGGTGAACGGATAAGCCAGCGCGGTTGCGCAGACCTGCATGGTGTAGCACAGACCGGTTGGCTGTCGGTGACCGAGGCCGGGCTTATTTATGCATGCGTGTGGATTTTTGCGCTTGAGGCGGCATCCCGCACGCCGCCGGGCGGTGATCACCGCCGCCAGCGAACTCGACAGTGATGCGCAGGCGATTGCGCGGATGCCAGTCGGGATGCGGTTTGGCTGTGAATCAGTGGGGGTGACGGGCGCGCGGCGCTGCACGGTTGTACTGCGCGCAGCCGCATCAGGCGCATGGACATGACGCATCGTTGCGTTGTCGCTGCGTGCTTGCTTCGGCGCCGCTAATGAAAGTCGCGCGATGGCAGCTGCATCTCGCCGAGCAGATCGCTGAGGTCGTACACGTCGCCGGCAATCAGATGCTCCACGTCGTCCACGCGCTCCCAGCGGCCACGCACGGCGAGCAGGCGCGATTCGAGCAATGCACGGCGTCGGCGCAGCGCCAGGTGCGACCAGACGATGACGTTGATCATGCCGTGTTCGTCTTCGAGGGTGACGAAGATGGTGCCCTTGGCAGTGGCCGGGCGCTGCCGCTGGGTGACCAGCCCGGCCACATGCACGCCGCTGCCGTGGCGACGGCCCTGCAGGTCGCGCAGACCCAGGATGCGCCGTTGCTGCATCTGCGGGCGCAGCAGCGCCATCGGATGCAGGCGCAGGCTCAGGCCGACCGAGCGGTAGTCGGCCAGGATCTCTTCGCCCATCCGTGGCGCTGCGAACTCCACCGCGCGTTCTTCCGGACTGCCGGGCAGCAAGGGCCGGCGTGCTTCCACGCCAGCCATCGCCCAGCGCGCGGCATTGCGATTGCCGACCAGGCTCTGCAAGGCACCGGCTTCGGCCAAGGCCAGGCGCGCCTTTTCGTCGAGTGTCGCGCGCAGGCACAGGTCGCCGATGTCGGTGAAGGCGCGTTGCGTGCGTGCGGCGACAATCCGATTGGCCACCACTTCCGATAAGCCAGCGACCTGTCGCATGCCCAGCCGGATCGCCGGTTGTTCGCCAGGGTCGGCATCGCTGCACCACGCGCGGCCGCCCACCAAGGTGTTGTCCCAGTCGCTGTGCAGCACATCCACCGGTAACACCTCCGCGCGCGCGCGCTCGGGGCTGCCGCGGCGTGCGTCCTGCACGATCTGGCTGGCCGAATAAAACCCCATCGGCTGCGCATTGAGCAGCCCGCAGGCAAATGCAGCCGGTTCGTGGCGTTTGAGCCAACAACTGGCATAGACAAGTTTGGCGAACGAGGCGGCATGACTTTGCGGAAACCCGTAGGAGCCGAAGCCTTTGATCTGTTCGAAGATCTGGTCGATGAAGGTCGAGGCGTAGCCTTTGCCCTGCATGCGCTCGCGCACCCGCGCGCGATGCTGTTCCATGTCGCCACCGCGTCGCCAGGCGGCCATCGATCTGCGCAGATTATCGGCTTCGCTTTCGGTGTAATCGGCCGCATGCATCAGCAGCTCCATCACCTGCTCCTGGAACAGCGGCACGCCGAGGGTCGGCTTGAGAATGTCTTGCACTTCCGGCGAGGGATAGTTGACCTCTTCGCGGCCCTGTCGCCGACGCAGATACGGATGCACCATATCGCCCTGAATCGGCCCGGGCCGCACGATCGCCACTTCGATCACCAGGTCGTAGAACACCGCAGGCTTGAGCCGCGGCAACATCGCCATCTGCGCGCGCGATTCGATCTGGAACACGCCCACGGTATCGGCGCGCTGGATCATCTTGTAGGTGGGCGCATCCTCGCCCGGTAGCGTGGCGATGCTGTAATCGCGCCCGCGCTGCCCGCGCACCAGGTCCAGCGTCTTGCGGATGCAGGTCAGCATGCCCAGCGCCAGGCAATCGACCTTGAGCAGCTTCATGGTTTCCAGATCGTCCTTGTCCCACTGGATGATGGTGCGGTCGGCCATTGCGGCGTTTTCCACAGGCACCAGCATCGATAAAGGCTCATCGGAAATCACGAAGCCGCCGACATGCTGCGACAGATGACGCGGGTGATCGCGCAGGTGCTCGGTGACCGCAAGAATCTTGTTGATCAGCGGGTTGGCCAGATCGAAACCGGCCTCTTCGATGCGTTGTTCCATCGGCGTGTCGCCATTGCCCCAGCCATAGCAATTGGCCAGCAAGGCGATCTGATCCGGTGGCAGGCCGAATGCCTTGGCTACATCGCGCACCGCGCTCTTGCCGCGGTAGCAGATCACCGTAGCGGCAAGCGCGGCACGCTCGCGACCGTATTTGCTGTAGACGTATTGCAGCACTTCTTCGCGGCGCTCGTGCTCGAAGTCGACATCGATGTCCGGTGGCTCGTCGCGTTTTTCGGAAAGGAAGCGCGCCATCAGCAGACGGGTTTCGTCGGGATTGACTGCGGTGATCCCCAGCGCATAGCACACCGCCGAATTGGCCGAGGAGCCACGCCCCTGGCAAAGAATGTGCTCTGACCGCGCAAACCGCACTACATCCTGCACGGTAAGAAAAAACGCTTCGTAGTTTTTCTTGGCAATCAACGCCAATTCTTTTTCGATGTCTTCGCGCACCTTGGCCGACACTCCCTCCGGCCACCGCTCACGCATGCCGGCTTCGGTGAGCTGGCGCAGATAACTGGCGGGCGTATGGCCTTCGGGCACCAGTTCGCGCGGATAAGCGTAGTTGAGGGTGGAAATATCGAAGCTGCAGCGTGCGGCCAACTCCACCGTGGCTTGCAACAACGCATCCGGATAGATGTTGCCCAAGGCGCGCCGCGTGCGCAGATGGCGCTCGCCATTGCGGAACAGATGCGCGCCGCACTCGGCCAGCGGAGTGGTGTGGCGGATGGCGGTCAAGGTGTCCTGCACGATGCGCTCGCGGCGCTGCGCCATGTGCACATCGCCGCTGGCCAACGCGGTCATGCCCAGTTGCTGCGCCAACTGTTGCAAGGCGTGCAGACGCGCCGCGTCGTCCTGCTCGCGATGCAGTTCCACCGCCAGAAACGCGCGCTCGCCGAACACCTGCTGCAACCAGGCGCCCTGCTCTGCCTGCGGCTGCGCGCCAGGCAACCACAGCGCAAAGACACCAGGCACAACATCGCGGAACTGCGCCTGCACCTCCGCACGCCCCAAACGATAGTCGCCCTTGCCCGCCGCGCGTCGTGCGGTGGTGATCAAGCTGCACAACTGCGGATAGCCCTGCGCATGCTCCACCAACAGCACAAAGCGGGTGCCATCGACGAGGGTGAATTCACTGCCGACGATCAGCCGCACGCCGGTGGCGCGCGCCGCTTCCAGGCCACGCACGATGCCGGCCAGCGAACATTCGTCGGTGATGGCCAGTGCGCTGTACCCGCAGTGTTGCGCGCGCACGAACAACTGCTCGGCACTGGAGGCGCCACGCAAAAACGAAAAGTCCGACAGACAATGCAGCTCGGCATAGGCAGGCAGGCCATCAGCGAGCTGCGCATGGGTAATGTCGTCGTTGGCCGCGCGCAGCCGTGCTGCGACATTCCAGGCGCGCGGCATGCGCCCGCCCGGCGTGTCGCGGTCCACGCCATCGACAGCGTCATCCCAGCTCATGCGCGCATCCCTTCAACCATCGCGCTGCCAGCGCAGCGTCTTTGCAATGCGCGGCAGATCGTTGGGTTACAGCAGCCCTTCGCGTCATGCTGCATCGGACGCTTGCGGCAGCGCTGCGATGACCCGCCGGGCACCCCACACTGCGCTCTGGCAGTGACATGCATCGGATCATGCAAACCACCCATGCAGCATCCAGCCTTGGACATGGCCAGGCGCGGCAAAGACCCAGCCGCGTCGGCCGCGTGCGGTCTCCACCACGTAGTAATCGCGACGCGCCTCGTCGTCGTCCCACCAGCCGCTTTCCAGCCGCTCGGGGCCGGAGACGATGCGCAGGTGCGGATCGTGCAAAGGCACCGGCTGCGGCAGCAACCAGGTGGGCCGCGGCGGACGTGGCGGCGCGGCGGCTTCGCGCACCGCATCGCCGATGGCGCGGCGCCAGGCGCGTTCCGGACGCGGGTCATCGGCCGGCAGCACGCGATACACCGCCTCATCGCCCAGGCGCGCACGCAGCCGTTCGCGCAGTTGCGGCCAGTCCACCGACTGCTGCGCACGCTGGTCGAACAAGTCGCGCATCGCCGGCACGAACGGCGGCAGCTGGCGCGCCAACAGCCGCATCGCCACCACCGGCCGTGGAATTTCCACCCGCTCCAGCCGGTTGCGGGCCAGCTCGAACAACAACGTGGGTGCACGCTCCGGTGTCAGCAGACCGATCTCGACATCGGTGGCGCCTTGTTCGTGTTCCAGACGCAGCAAAAAGCGTTGCACGCCGCCATCGCGAATGGACAGATAGGTGCACAGATCGCCGATCAACCTGCGCAGCGGAAACAGCAACGCCGGATGGGTTTCCACCTCGTAGCCCAGCTCCACGCGTTGGTCGAAGTGGTCCGGAGGGGCGTAGTACTCCAGCGTGTCATCGGCGTTGCCGTAGAGCCGGTCCAGATGATCGAGCAGGCCGGCACCGAAACGCCGCTGCAGCCCGTCGCGCGGCAAGGCACGTAATGCGGCGAGCGTGCGCACGCCCATATGCTGCAGGCGCTCGCCGGCATCGCCGGGCAAGGCGGCACGGCGCACCGGCACCTTGTCGAGGGTGCTGTGCAAGGCCGGCAATTGGGTCACCACCATGCCATCGCGCAACCCGGCCAGCACGCGCGCCGCGCGTGGCGTGGGTGCCAGCGCAAGCCGGTGCTGGAATCCCAATGCCTGCAACTCATCGCGCAGGCGGCGCTCGAAACGCGGCCACGGGCCGAACAAGCGAAAACTCGCGCCCGCCTCCAGCACGATGGCGCGCGACCATTGCTGGCTCACCAACGAACTGTGCCGGTACGCCCAGGCCGCAAGAAAGCGTTGCGTGCGCGCTTCGTTCTGCGCGTCGTAATCGATCGTGCGTACCTGCGCCATCAAGGCGTGTGCCGCAGACAGGCGCATGCCCGGTTTCAATCCCGCAGCGGCAGCGGCGGCATTGACCGAATGCAGGCTGCGCAGCTGCGCCGGCCCCTGCACCAGTACCAGCGGCGCCTGCGGCGCTTCAAGCCGCCGGAGAACGGCGTCCAGTGCCAGCTGCGGCAATAAGATGCAGGCCCACAACATGCGCGCGCCTCAATGCGCCAGCCGCAACGGCTGCGAGGGCACTTGGCCGCCGCGGCACTTGCGCACCTGCCAGGCATCGCGCTCGGGCAGAAATTCCAGCCGCAAGGCCGCCGGCGATGCATTGATCGCGTGGCGACGATCGCGCAACGCGAACGCGCAGCAATTGCCGCTGTCGGCCGCGACCTGCAGCCGCCGCAAGGCGCGCGCATCGCCGGTCTGTGGCCAGCCCAACACCGCCGCGCAGGCGCCGCTGCGCAGGCATTGTTCGAACGCCCACAAGGCCTCACGCGGCTCGGCCTGCACCACTTCCAGATGCTCCAGCACCACCCCGCCCGCCTGCCAGGCCGGCGCATACGGGATGAAGGGCGGCGCCACCAGCACCACCCGGCTGCTGGCGCCGGTCATCCGCGCCAGCGTGGGCAACAACAAGGCGATCTCGCCGATGCCATGTGCGGGCAACAGCAACTCGGTGAGCGCCCGCCGCGGCCAGCCGCCATCGGGCAGCAGCGCATCCAATGCAGCATGCCCGGTGGATTCGCCGCCATTGGCCGTGGCGGTGCCCTGGCCGGCACGCCATACCGTGCGCGCGGCCAGCAAGGCGTCCAGCGGCATGGCCAGCGCGGCATTGCCGTGGTGTCGCAGCTGCACGGGCTCGCTCATCTCAACCCTGCCGAATCAGGCCGCAGTACAGTCCTTCGATCGCGAAGTCGGCGTCGGCCGCCACCACGATCGGCGCATGCGCGCGGTTGCGCGGCAGCAGCCGGATGCGCTCGGCGCCGCGTTCCAGGCGTTTGATGGTGATTTCGCCATCCACCCGCGCCACCACGATCTGCCCATCGCGCGCGTCGTTGCTGCGATGCACGCCGACCAGGTCGCCATCCAGGATGCCGTCGTCGATCATCGAGTCGCCCTGCACTTTCAGCAGGTAATCCGGACGCAGCGAAAACAGCGTGCGGTCCAGCCACAGCTGCCGCTCCAGCCCGATATCCGCCCCGATCGGCACACCGGCCGCCACCCGACCCAGCACCGGCAAGGCCAGCAAGGCATCGCGCCCGGCCCCGCCTGGCACGCGGATGCCGCGCTTCTGGTTGGGCAGCAATTCGATCAACCCGGCCTCGGCCAGTGCCTGCACGTGCTTTTGCGCGGCATTGCGCGAGGCAAAGCCGAACGCCTGCGCAATCTCGGCCAGGCTGGGCGACACGCCGGCCTGGGCCTGCTGCTGCAGGAAGGCCAGCACCGCAGCACGTTTGGGGGACAAGGGCGTCATGGAGAACAAGGACTGTGCGGGACAAGGTGTACATTTGTACACTTATCGGTCGCAGCAGGCGAGATTGGCTGGTGCAGGTTGCTGAGCCGCTCAGCACGGCTGCTTGCGAACGTACGATCAAAGAGTTATAACTTACGTAATAACGCGAAAGGACTGCCATGAAACTCAAGATCACTGCCATCGGCAACTCCGCCGGCGTCATCCTGCCCAAGGATCTGCTTGCGCGTTTGCGTCTGGGCAAAGGCGACGAGCTGTATGCGCTGGAAACGCCCGACGGCATCAAGCTGACCGCTTTCGACCCCACCCTGGCCGCGCAAATGGAAGTGGCCGAGCAAGTGATGCGCAACCGCCGCACGTTACTGCACAAACTAGCGCAATAAGGCTCGCCCATGATCATCTGGATCGAGCGGCCGCTTGTCCTGGCCATCCACGATCGTCAACTGGCCGAACACGGCGGCAGAAGCGGTGTGCGCGACGACGCCTTGCTCGACTCGGCACTTGCCAGGCCGAGACAACTGCAGTCCTACGGCGATCCACCACCGGATCTGGCTGCGCTTGCGGCCAGTCTTGCCTACGGATTGGGCCGCAACCATCCGTTTGTCGACGGTAACAAGCGCACTGCGGCGGTTGCCTGCGAAACCTTCATCGTGCTCAATGGTGCGACCTTGGTCGCCGATGATCTGGAACTCTACGGCTTTTACATCGGTCTGGCCGATGGCTCACTCGATGAATCAGCCTGCGCCACGTGGTTGCGCTCACGCCTGCAAGTGCGGCATCCAGATCGCGTGCACGAATCGGCTGCCACATATGGGTGATGCGTACGCTAGAAAAAATGTGCGCAATGGCCATCCTTGGCCAACATGGCTGCGCTGCAGCTATCACCGAACCGACGATGAAGCTGCATGAGGTTTAGCTCCAGCGCCTAATCCTTCGCATACACCACACCCAACTGATCGATCTCGTCGCCGGCACGGCCAGTGAAACCGGCGATGTGCCAGCCGCTGGGAGCAGTCAGCGTATAGCGCTCGTTGCTCGGGGTGCCCACCTGTACGCTGCGGCCGGTGTTGGTGCGCAGGCTCAGCGAAAACACGCGGGTGCTGTCGTTGTACTTGCCCATGCTGAAGGTGGCCGAAGACAGCGTTTCGTTGGCACCCAGCGACAAGGTCGTTGCCTGCCCGCCACTGCCGCCATGCGCCAGCAGTTTGCCGCTGTCCAGGATCACACCCACGCCATCCAGGCGCTCACCGCCGCGCAAGGTCACGCCACTGAGTCGGCGAGCGCCGGGATTGCCGGCCAGGTCGTTGAACGGAATGCCGTGCGGGCCACCGAACTGATCGCTGGTGCGCAGTTGATCGCCCACCGCCCAACCGAACTGCGTATACACCGGGTAATGATCGGACAAGGGCTTGCCGGCGCTGTCGTAGAAGCCGCCAGCATCGAGCTGATAGCGATTGGCCACCAGGGTCAATTGCGGTGCATCGCGGTACAACATCTTGTCGACCACCTCGCAGCTATTGGTGGGCGGCGTACCGCAGAGCAGCGGCGTGGCACCGGCTGCCGGTGCGCTGCCCTTGATCAATTCCACCCACGCATCGGTGAGCCCGTTGGAGGCGATCAGTTCGCGGATGTTGTCGTCGCTGCGGGTGTAGCGCGTGTTGGAATCCATCATCACCAACACCGCGTTACCGGCCGACCAGGTCTGGATGAACTGCGAGAGCTGGCCGATATTGGCGCGACGTGCGGACAGATCGCCCGCTTCGACACCGGCATTGGGGTGCGCGTTGTAGACGTCCAGCAACACGCCATCGGCCAGGCGGACGCGCATGTAGCTGAAACCTTTCGGGGTCAGGCAGTCGGTGCCGTTGCACTGCTTCCACTTGACCCGCGTGAAGTCGCTGAAGGGATAGTTGCTGAGCGTGTTGAGCCCGTCGCCCAAGGCGGCGCCACCACTGGTGGCGGTGCGATACGGATGCGCATCGCCTGCGTACAGCGCAGCATGGTAGTTGAAGTCTTCCTGCACATGGACCAGGCCGTAAGGCGCCAGTTTTGGTGCCAGCAATGCGGTGTTGGTGGCCGGCGTTCCGCTGGACAGCCCCTCGGGCAGACCGGCGACGTTGTAGGTCAGTACGTCGAGCACGCCGACGGTTGTTTGTGCCTGGGCAGTGCTGGCGCAGGCAAGGCTTAGAGCGATTCCGAGACTGACGAGTGTGCCTAAATGCTGGAGCATGGATCACCTCTTGCAGAAAGGAAAAACGGCTGGCACGGCGGCCAGAAAAGCGGCGTCAACGACGCCGATGCGACCACGTGCGACGGCTATTGGCCGGCGCACGTAGCGTCATTCGCTCAGGTACTGCGGGTCGATCGCCGCGTCGATCAATGTCGCCAAGGTCGGGAGCGGGCAGTCGTACTCCGGCGTGGTATTGCTGCAGCCGGGAATGAAGACCGGCGAAGACGGCGGTGGCGCCTGCGCTGTGAGCGCACGGCGTTCGCGCAGTTGCGCCAGGGTCTGCGCGGTGTAGCGCACGCGGATCACGCGTTGCCCGTCGGCACGCCGCCAACGCTCAAACACCAACGCACCACCGGGCACGGTCTGGTCGGGCTGATACCCCGGCAGCTGCCAATGCAGATCGAACATGCCGGCCAGCAAGGTCAGCGTGCCGTCGTGACCGGACAGCACCACCAGCCGTGCATCCCCACCAATCGGCGTGGCGTGCGCGGCATGGGTGTGTGCGCTGCGATGGGTTTCGCTGCCTTGCTGCAAGGTTGCCAGCAGCCGCGCTGCCAATGGCGAACTGGCCATACGCGCCACCGTCGGCGCACGCAGGCGCAACGCGAACTCGGCCTGATGCGGTGCGAACGCGCGCAGCAGGCTGGCTTCGTCCAGGCCTTGCCAACCCAGTGCGGCAAAGTCCTGGCCGTCGGCCCAGCCCATCAACAGACTCTCGCTGATGCCCGATGCGGCCGGTGCCGGGCCTTCGACTCCGGCAATGCCGTCATGTGCATCGCCCATGCGTGCGGGCACTGCATCCAGGCGTCGCTTGCCGGCACCGGCCTGCGCCGGGCAAGGCCGTTGCGCGCACTGCAATAGCAGTTGTTGCAAGGTGTCGATCGCATCGTGCTGGGCCGCATTCCAGCCCGCGACATCGCCACCGACGCGGCCGGCGATGGCCGCGCGCATCAGGTCGGCGGCAGCGGGCTGGCGCACCGCCGGCGCGCCATCGAACAACGGATCGGACGCACCATCGGCAACGTGGTGCACCGTGTTCGTGCACCCCGGCGTGAGCGTACGTGCCAGCGCCTGTGCCGAGGCGATGGTGCGCTGGGTGCGATTTGCCCAGTAATACACGCTGTCGCAGCCATCGCCATCGAACAGGCCGAGCGGTGCGTAATGGGCGCGATAGTAGACACCGAACAATGCTTCCAGACGTGCACCGTTCTCGGTCAGGTGACCGGCCGGCACGCCGAAGCGTGGCCAGGGACGTGCGGAATACCGGCCCAATGCTTCCGGGCTGGACATCGCCGCACGCACGCCATGGCGTTTGAGGATGACGACTTTTTCAAGCGTGTCCGGCACTGCGGCGGCGTGCACGGTTCCCAGTGGAACCAGCGCAGCAACGACAGCAGCAAAAAATCCGAAACACAGACGCGGCAGTGGTGACATGCATTCGATCTCGATCGTGGCGCCCCCCGTATGACGCGATAGGGCGCGGCGTGCAGTGGCAACAACGCCACAGCGGGCGCCGTTGCAGGTGCAGGGGACGCCTTGCTGGAAGACGCCCGGTTGTGGCCTCAGTCGTTGCCGGCAAGGCTGGATCGGCGATCGGAACGGCTGCGCCACCAGACGGCGGCCGCAGCATGTCGCGCTGCACCCGTGCCAGATCGAGCGCAGCCTCCTTAGCCCATTAACTCCAGTTCACCGGCCTGCCTTGACCACACTCAGAAACGCGCGCGCAGCCCCAACGACCAGGTGCGGCCGTAGTCGGTATAGCCACCGAACAGGTGATCGCCGACAAACTGGCGCTGCACATCACCGGTGAGGTTGATCGCGTTGACAAACACCGACAGCGTATCGTTGACCTTGTAAGCCACGTTGGCATCCAGGCTGCCGAACTTGTCGCTGTTGAGCGTGGCCACATTGGCGGTGCCGACGGCATTGAGAATCTCGTCGCTCCAGCTGTAACTGACACGTGCCATCAACGGACCCTTCTCGTAGAACAGCACGGCGTTGTAGGTATTCTTGGCCACGCCTTCCAGGCTGTCGGTAAAGCTGCTGCTACCGTCGTGATAGGTCGCCTTGCTGTCGGTCCAGGTGTAGTTGAGCTGCATGCCCAGGCCATCCAGCGGCGACGGCAAGCCGGTAAACACCTGCTGATACGCCACTTCCGCGCCCTGCACCATCGCCTTGCTGCCGTTGGTCTTGGACGACAGCAGATAGGTCTGGCCTTCGTAGACCAGGTTGGACATCTGGGTCTGGATGAAGCTGGAAATATCCTTGTAGAACAGCCCGCCGGTCAGCGCCGAGGTCCCATCGATGTACCACTCGAAGGTCAGGTCGTACTGCCATGCTTCGAACGGTTGCAGCGCGGGATTGCCGCCACTGGCGGTGAGGATTTCGCCACTGGAATTGAAAGTGAGTTTGGACGACAGGTCGGTGAGGTCCGGGCGCGTGATCACCTTCGCTGCGGAGGTACGCAACACCATGTCATCGCGCACATCCCAGGCCGCATTGAACGACGGCAGCACGTTGGTATAGCTGCGCTCGAAATGCACTGGCTGGGCTGTGCCGTTGACGTCGGCATGACCATCGGTGGCCTGCTCGGTGCGCACCACGCGCGCACCGAGGTTGCCGCGCAGCTCGCGGCCGGCCAGATCGGTGCCGAAATCGGTCATCGCGTAGGCCGAAGCGATCTTTTCCTGCACCTCATAGGAATTCTGCAGATCCGCGCTGTTGGGCGTATTGCGCAGATCGGCGCTGGTGGGCCAATTGCCCCAGAATGCGGATTCGACCGGTGCCAGCCACTGCCGGGGCAGGTTGCCGTTGGCGTCGGCCAGCATGTCGTTGACCGGCAATGCGGTGAAGTTAGTGGCTGGGAAGCGCACCCCGGCGATGCTGTTGAGCAGCAGGTCGGCACGGTCGTAGGTGCGCGAGCGCTCCCGATATTTGGCGCCTACCTTGATGTCGCGGAAGAAGCTGCCGTCGAGCGTACGCTTGGCATCGAACTGCAGTGCGTCTTCCTTGTCGCGCGCATCGATCTGCCGCCATTCCAGGCGGCGTCCTGCCACGGTGGCCGGGTTGGTCGGATCAAAGCCGTTGGTGAAGCTCCAGTCCGGCACGTTATCGCCGTCGGCTTGCGGCATGTCCACGCGCATCGACAGGTTGGTGCCGCTACGCAGGCGTGTGCGTCGGATCGGGTCCGAATCGTAGCTATGCGCCTGCGAGTGGAACGCCACCGCGCCCAGCGTCCATTGGTCGCCGCTCCAGGTGCTGGACAGGCGCGCACTGCGGTTGTCGTCGGTGATACCGGAGGTTTCGCGCGAGATCTGCACCTGGCCATTGCGGTAGTCGAAGCCAGTGATGCCGCCGTTTTCCACGCGCAGGTTGCTCATCCTGGACAGGTTGTCGAAGCCGACACCCATGCTGTATTCGTCGTAATGCACCGTCTGCTTGGCGTAGAGCAGATCCAGCGTGGTTTCCCACTGCGCGCTGGGCTTCCATTGCAGCGACGCCGCAACGCCGGTGCGTTCGCGCTCTTCCAGTTCCAGCGTCGGGCGCAGACCGGTCGGCACGTAATTGGCACCAGGCACGCCCGGCACACCGCTGCGGTAGTAGTCCCAGCTCACCTCGTTGACGCGGTCCTGGCGCAGCGTGCGTTGCGCATACGCGCCAGAGATCAGCATGCCGAAGGTGCCTTCGGCATTGACCCAGTTGAACAGGCCGGACACGCGCGGATCGTTGGCATGGGTGCGTTGCGCCTGGCTCGATTCCAGCGACACATTGGCCAGCGTCTTGCCCAGTTCCAATGGGCGGAACGTGCGCACATTGACGATGCCGCCGATGGCGCCTTCATCCAGATCCGCGGTGGGGCTCTTGATCACGTCCAACCCGGACACCAGTTCGGCCGGCAGCGTGTCGTAGCGAAACTGTCGCCCGGTCTGGCCAGAGGTGCGCACGTTTTCGTTGACCGCCATGGTCTGGCCATTGAGCGTGGTGACCTGAAAGTTCGGGCCCAGGCCGCGCACGCGCACGTACACGCCTTCGCCGCGGTCACGCACGATCGACACGCCAGGCACCCGCTGCAATGCTTCGGCCACGTTTTGTGCCGGCAACTTGCCGATGTCCTCTGCCGCAATCACATCCACCACGCTGTCGGCGTAGCGCTTCTGCCGCAACGCGGCGCTGAGGCTGCCGGCATAACTGCCGAGTACCTGGATGCTGTCCAGCTCCTGCACCGGTGCGTCTGCGCGTGGTACTGGCGCGTTCGCCACTGCCGCCGACGTCGGGGACACCTGCGGCTGCGCGCCAGGCGCGTCCTGGGCTGTTTCGATGGTCACCGTGGTCGGATTGAGATAGCGATAGCGCAGGCCGGTACCGGCAAGCAATTGCTGCAAGGCCTGCTCCGGCGCGATGCCGGCAGTGGTGGCACGGGTCTGCGGGTTGCCGGCAACGCCTGCGGCATACACGAATTGCAGGCCGGTCTGACGCGACAAGGCATTGAGTGCACGTGCCAACGGCTGGGCGGGAATCGCATCGACCGACACGGCCACCGGCGTGGTCTGGGCACCGGCAGTACCGGCATGCAACGCGAGAGCAATCGAAAGAACCAACGTACGACGCATCGTGGAATCCAGTAGGGGAGGAAGCAATGCGCAGCGCCCCGCACAGGCGGGAATGCTGCGTTGTACCCGGACTACGAGGGACGACAGCGACGATCGGGCACCGGTTTTTGATGAATTTTCTGTGACACGTACTTGGTGGCGACGCGCAGGCAGGCGCACGATGCTGAGTGAGCGATACGGGTGCATCTGCGCGTGTGCGCAGCGCTAGCCAGTCTTGAAAGGGACATGGCTGCTGTCAAAGCGCGGCATGCACACGATGCCGCCCAGCCGGGCGCGCCTGGCTCGGGGCTATCAGCTGGACAACGACGGTGCCATTCCCCGCCGCTGTCGTCAGTGCGCAGCGTCGCCCTGCGCTGGTCGGCTGCTCACGCGCAACACGCCCGGTGCAGCGACCACGCGCAGGTTGGGTTGGTCGTCGAGAAACGTGCGCAGCGAGGCGACATCGTCGCCACGCAGGTTACCGGTGAGCCGCAACGCGCCGGCAGCGGCATCGTCGATGAGCAGGCGGGTGCGATTGAGCCGATTGAAATCCTCGGCCACGGTGGTCAGCGGTGCATCGCGGAACACGATGCGCCGCTGCCACCACGCATGCATCGCGGCGACATCCTCGTTGGACACGTCGATCCGGCCGGACACAGCGTCGATCCGTGCGCTCTGCCCGGCGCCCAGGTTCGCCAGCATCGGCTGCTGCTTGCGGTCATCGCGCCACACGTGCACGCGGCCCTCGGTGACTTCGATGCGCGCCTGCTGCCGATACAACGCAATATCGAAAGTGGTGCCGATATCTTCCACACGCAAACGGCCCGCATACACCTGCAACCGACGGCGGTCCTGGGCCACTTCAAAGCTGGCCTGACCCTGCAGCAGTTGCAGGCGACGACTCCACGGTGTCATGGTCGCGCGCACGCTGCTGAGCGCGTTCAGATGCACCACGCTGCGATCGGCCAATTGCACGCGGCGCTGCTCGCCATGCGCGGTGGCATAGGTCTGCGTGCGCGGCCACGCCCAGCCGGTCAAGACCGCCACACCGCACACCGCTGCAGCCAAACCCAGGCTCCAGCCGCGGACACGCGCACTGCGCTGACCATCGGTGCGGCCCGGCGGCGGCGTATGTCGAGGCTGTGGTGGTTGTGGTTGCGGTAATCGCGACGGCAACGGCAACACGATCACATTGCGCGAGGCTGCAGCCGCACGCGTACGGCGATCGCCATCGAGCAAGGCATCCACATCCAGCTGCATGCCACGCAAGGCATCGCCCAGCTCGCCGGCCACACGCAGCACGGCCATGTACTCGCGCACATGCAGCGGCGATGCGGTCAGCCATTGCATGAAGCTGGCTTGCTGCTGTGCATCCAGCGCCTGCATGCGTTGCAGTGCATGCCAGTGCGCGGCCTCGCTCGCAGCCCTGCGGGTGGCCCAAAGACGCGTACTCACCAGCTCTCCCCGCTATCGGCAACAGCCTGCCTGCATGCCGACAACCCACGTACCACATGTTTCTTGACCATATGTGCAGACACGCCCATGCGCTCGGCGATCTGTTTGTAGCTGAGCCCATCGCGGTACTGCATCACCAGCACCGCGCAGGTGCGCTCGGGCAAGGTGGCCAGCAAGGCCTGCAACCGTTGCTGGCGCTGCTGACGGTGCGCGGCGTCTTCCACATCCTCGCCTGCGGCCAGCAATTGCGAAAACTGTTCCATTTCTTCAATCTGCAACGGCGCCTGCTTGCGGCGCACCGCCTGCTCGCGCGCAAGATTCAGCGCCACCGTGTACAGATAGGCTTCCGGATTGGCGATGGCCTCGCCCTGATCCTGCTGCGCGCGCAACAGGCGTAGATAGGTTTCCTGCACCAGGTCCTCGGCGTCCTCCTTGGCACCGCGGCGCACAAAAAAACCGCGAAGCACAGATCCGTGCTGCGTGAACACCTGGGTCCACGCGCGGCTGGCGTTGGCTTTCATCGTGCGCGCTCCCCTTGCGCTGGGTGGGCTAGCCTGGCCAATTCAGGTGACACCACGATGACGCACAACGCGCAACGCACCTGCAAAGCGGGCCACTGCGCTACGCAACCGATTGCCCATTGCATGCCATCGCAATGCAGCTGAGCGAACGCCACAGCATTGCGATTGGCGTGCGCAAGCGCGACCGAGCATCGCTACATCTACACCGTCCCTACACCGCACCTTGACCCTACGCGGGTCAAGGTGAGCCCCTCCTCCCAGCCATCGCCACGGGGTTCGCATGAATGCCACGCCCGCCACTGCCGATCACACGGCGCCGGCAATCGCCACCGCTGCGCCGACTTACCCGGTCAACCTGCGCATCAATGGCCAGCCCTATCAATTGCAACTGGAAGCCTGGATCAGCCTGCTCGATCTGCTGCGCGACCGGCTTGATCTCACCGGCACCAAAAAGGGCTGCGATCACGGCCAATGCGGTGCATGCACGGTGCTGGTCGACGGCCGTCGCATCAACAGCTGCCTGACGTTAGCGGTGATGCAGGACGGTGCCGACATCACCACCGTCGAGGGTCTGGCCGATGGCGACCAGCTGCATCCGCTGCAGCGCGCCTTCATCGCGCACGATGCGTTTCAGTGCGGGTATTGCACGCCGGGGCAATTGTGTTCTGCGGTTGGCCTGCTCAATGAAGGAAAAGCGCACGACCGCGATCAGGTGCGCGAGCTGATGAGCGGCAATCTGTGCCGGTGCGGTGCGTATCCGCAGATCACCGATGCGGTGATGGAAGTGATGGGCAAGCCCAGCGACAGCAGCGACAGCGCTGCCACGCCGTGGACGCCCGGGACGGTGCCGGCATGATCCCGCTCAGCTACGCGCGCCCAGACAGCGTGGATGCCGCACTCGCTGCTATTGCATCGCGCGGCAACGACCCGCAGCCGGTGCCGTCGGATGCGCCCGTGCGCCTGATCGCCGGCGGCACCAACCTCACCGATTTGATGAAGCTGCAGCTGATGCGCCCCAGCAGCCTGGTCGACATCAATCGCTTGCCGCTGGACAGCATTACCACGCTGCCGGAGGGCGGCCTGCGCCTGGGCGCACTCGCACGCAATGCCGACACTGCCTATCACCCAGAAGTCGAGACGCGTTACCCGTTGCTGAGCGCGGCAATTCTGGCGGGCGCGTCGCCGCAGATCCGCAACATGGCCAGCAACGGCGGCAACCTGTTGCAACGTACGCGCTGCCTGTATTTCTACGATCACGCCACACCTTGCAACAAGCGTGCACCGGGCAGCGGGTGTTCGGCCATTGGCGGGCTGACCAAGTACAACGCGATTCTCGGCACCAGCGCGCACTGCATCGCCACGCATCCGTCGGATATGTGCGTGGCATTGGCCGCGCTGAATGCAGTCGTCCATGTGCAAGGCCCGCAAGGTGAACGCGACATTGCCTTTGCCGATTTTCATCGGTTGCCTGGCGATCATCCGGAACTGGACAGCACGCTGGCGCCGGACGAGTTGATCGTGCATATCGATCTGCCCGACGCGCAGCGCTTTGTCGCGCATAGCGCCTATCTGAAAATCCGCGAGCGCCTGTCGTATGCATTTGCATTGGTGTCGGTAGCTGCTGCGCTGGATTTGAACGACGACGGCAGCATTGGCGAGGTGCGTGTCGCACTAGGCGGGGTGGCACATAAGCCGTGGCGTAATCCCGATGCAGAAGCGCACCTGGTGGGATTGCCAGCAACCGCAGATACCTTCGCAGCTCTGGCCGATGTCTTGCTGCAAGGTGCACAAGCGCAGGGCGAAAACGCCTTCAAGCTGCCAATGGCGCGCCGCGCCATCGTGCGCGCACTCGAGGTCGCACGCGAGGGCACCACCGACAACCGCGGGCGCACCAGTGCGCTGGAGCAAGCGCCATGAACACACGCAGCACTGATCTGTCCAACAGCGAATTGACGCCGCCGGTCGCCGATCAAGGCACCGGCTTCCGCCCCACCGGCACGGGTGTACCGCGCATCGATGGGCGTGCAAAAGTCACCGGCCAGGCGCGCTATGCCGCCGAATGGCCGGTGCCGGATCTGGCCTATGGCGTGGTGGTCAGCAGCACGATCGCCAAGGGCACGATTGTCGGCTTCGATCTGGCTGCCGCACGCGCAGTGCCGGGTGTGCTGGAGATCGTCACCTACGACAATCGCCCGCACATGCGTGGCATGGATCTGTTCTACAAGGACATGACCGCGCCGGCCGGTTCGCC
Source organism: Xanthomonas sp. AC360 (assembly GCF_979258225.1). Classification (NCBI taxonomy): domain Bacteria; kingdom Pseudomonadati; phylum Pseudomonadota; class Gammaproteobacteria; order Lysobacterales; family Lysobacteraceae; genus Xanthomonas; species Xanthomonas sp. AC360. The sequence goes on along the minus strand of NZ_OZ409846.1, from coordinate 2,826,584 downwards.
GTTTCGCCCCCTGTACGACAACACCGTGCGCTACAGCGGGCAGCCGGTGGCGCTGGTGGTGGCAGACACGTTCGAGGCGGCGCGCCATGCGGCGCATCTGGTGCAGGTGGAGTACGCCCAGGAGCCGCACGAAACCAACTTGATGACCAATCTGGAGCGTGCGCACAAACCCAAGGCATTGAAGGCAGGATTTTCGCCACCGCCCAAGGACAGGGGCGAACCGGACACCGCCTTCGTCAATGCCGCCTGTCAGGTGCAGGCCGATTACTACAGCGGCGTGGAGCACCACAACCCGATGGAGTTGTTCGCCTCCACCGTGATCCGCGAGGAAGACGGCCACTTCACCATCTACGACAAGACCCAGGGCTCGCAGAACAGCCGTTGGTATGTGTCGCATGTGTTCGGCCTGAGCAAGCGCAAGGTCACGGTGCGCAACCCGTATGTGGGAGGCGCGTTCGGCTCCGGCCTGCGGCCGCAATACCAGCTGGCGCTGGCGGTGATGGCCTCGATCAAGCTGGATCGCTCGGTGCGTGTAGTGATGACGCGGCAACAGATGTTTACCTTCGGCCATCGCCCGGAAACCGTGCAGCGGCTCAAGCTCGGTGCCGACCGCGATGGCAGCTTGCGTGCCATCTGGCACGAGGCCATCGCCGAGACCTCGCGCATCGAAGATTACGTCGAGGTGGTGGTCAACTGGAGCGGACAGCTCTACGCCTGCGACAACGTGCATCTTGGCTACAACCTGGTCAGCCTGGATCAGTACAGCCCGATGGACATGCGCGCGCCCGGTGCCACCCATGGCATGCATGCGCTGGAAGTGGCGATGGACGAGCTGGCCTACGAGGTCGGCATCGATCCGCTGGCGCTGCGGCTGAAGAATTACGCCGAGGTCAATCCCGCCGATGACAAGCCGTTTTCCAGCAAGGCGTTGCGCGAATGCTACCAGCAAGGTGCCGAGCGCTTTGGCTGGGCACAGCGTCCGCCGCTGCCGCGCGCACGCAAGGAAGGCCGCGAGTGGGTCGGCTGGGGCATGGCCACCGGGCAATGGGATGCGATGCAGATGTTTGCGCGCGCCCATGCCGTGCTGCACGCCGATGGCCGACTGGTGGTGAGCAGTGCCGCCAGCGATATCGGCACCGGCACCTACACGGTGATGGCGATGATCGCTGCCGAAGCGCTGGGCCTTCCGCTGGAACAGGTGACCTTCCAGCTTGGCGACTCGACGTTGCCTGTCGCACCGATTGAAGGCGGCTCCTCGCATGTCACCACGATCGGCTCGGCGGTGGACGGTGTATGCGGCAAGTTGCGCACGCGCCTGCTGCGCCTGGCCCAGGCATTGCCCAACTCGCGCTTTGCGCGGGTCAAGCTAGACGATGTGGTGTTTGCCGATGGCACGATTGCATTGCGTGCCGATGCCAGCAGCGCGATTGCGTTGCCGGCCTTATTGCGTGCCGCCGAACTGGAGCAGATCGAAGACAAGTTCCTGCTGCTGCCCAACGTGCTCAAACAGCGCAAATACACCCGTGCCACGCATGCTGCGGTGTTTGTGGAAGTGCGCGTGGACGAGGAGCTGGGCAGCGTGCGGGTGACGCGCGTGGTCAGCGCGATTGCTGCGGGGCGCATTCTCAACCCGACCACCGCGCGCAGCCAGATCATCGGCGGTGTGGTGTGGGGCATCGGCCAGGCCTTGCACGAACATACCCAGGCAGATCACCGCTTCGGCCGCTTCATGAATCACGATCTGGCGCAGTATCACGTCTCCGCCAATGCCGACATCCACGACATCGAGGTGATCTTTGCCGACGAAGACGACCGCGTGGTCAGCAGCCTGGGGGCGAAAGGCGTCGGCGAGATCGGTCAGGTGGGTGTGTCGGCAGCCATCTGCAATGCCATCTTCCACGCCACCGGCAAACGCATCCGCAGCACGCCAATGACGCCGGACAAGGTGATGGCAGACTGAGCGACATGCTGCGGGATCTCAGGATCTCGCAGTCAGGGCTGATGGCGTCTCCCCACGGGCTCGACATTGCACGATGTCGGGCCCGCTGCGTGATTGCGAACGCGCCTTGCAAGCACAAGCTAACCAGGCTCAATCACTCAAACAGATGCACACCGCATAGCTCGCCGACATCCGGCACGCTCCATCACACATCGATCGCCGTTGAGCACACGACACAGTACCGCCTGACGACTGACGTCAAAACGCGATGACCACTCCAGATCAACACGCCGCGCCAACCCTCTCACCTGCACGCCACCAGCATCACCGTCCGCGCACGGCCTTCTTCTTGCCCGGCGTCTGCGCACTGCCCGCCTGCACCGTGGACAAGGCCATGGTGATCAGACCGGCGATCAAGCGGCGCAACACCGCTTCGTTATCCGCCGATGCTTTGAGGCTGGTGGTGGCAAGCCGCAGGATGTAGGCAAGATCGGCTGCCGACATCGCGCTGTTGTCGCGCACATGCGGGCGCAGCAGCTGCACCAGCGTGTCTTCCATCTGCTGGTACAGCGCATCCAGCGCATCGGGCGCATACACACCGCAGTTGGCAACCAGATCCAGCCCGTTTTCGGAATCGATCACCGCAGCCACCGGCTCCAGCACCCAGATATCGAACAACTGCCGTAACTGGGTCTGCAGGTCCTGCGTATCGCGTACGCGCTGCGCCGTTGCGGCCGCGCAAATGTCGCGCTGACGCACGACCTGCGCGGCAAAGATCGCCTCCTTGTTGGGGAACGCGGCATACAGCGACGGCCGCGACATCTGCGCAGCCTGGGCGATGTCGCTCATGCTCACCTTGCGGTAGCCATGCCGTAAAAACAGCTGCAGCGCGGTCTCCATGACACGCGCCTCCTTGCTTTCGGCAGGCGCTGTGGCGGGGATAGCCGCCCTCTTCGTTGACTTTACACTTGACATTATTTGTAAATACGTAAATCTTACACGTTCCGCCAATTGTAAAGCACAGCGACCGCCATGACCTCTGCCAATCCGCACACCAGCGGCGCAAGCCGCACTACCCGCGCCTATGCAGCGCTCGAGAAAGAAGGCGCCATGGTGCCGTGGCAGTTCGAACGCCGCGCAGTACGCGCCACCGATGTCTCAATCAAGGTGCTGTTCTGCGGCGTCTGCCATTCGGACCTGCACTCGGTGAACAAGTGGGCCAGCGAATACCCGCTGGTGCCGGGCCATGAAATCGTTGGCGAAGTGATCGAGCTGGGCGCGGAGGTCGAAGGCTTTACGTTGGGCCAGCGCGTGATGATCGGCACCATCGTCGACTCCTGCCGGCACTGCGCGCCGTGTCAGGCGCATGACGAAGTGTATTGCCATGCCTTCCCCACCCTGACCTTCGATGGCGTGGATCGCGTGGACGGCAGCCGCACGCGCGGCGGCTATTCGGAGTACTACGTGTCCGACGCCCGCTTCGTCTACCCATTGCCCGACGGCCTGGACCCGGCGGCGGCCGCGCCATTGCTGTGCGCCGGCATCACCTGCTTTGCGCCGCTACACCGCTACGGCATCGGCCCCGGCCACACCGTCGGCGTGGTTGGCATCGGCGGGCTTGGCCATCTCGGCATCAAGTTCGCCCGTGCCATGGGCGCGCACGTCGTCGCCTTCACCACCTCGCCCAAGAAAGCCGCCGAAGCGCACCGCCTGGGCGCGCACGAGGTGGTGGTCTCCACCGATGCCGCGCAGATGCAGGCGCAGGCCTACCGCTTCGATTTCATCCTCGACACCGTCTCGCGCAGCTATCCCATGAACGACATGCTGAAGGCGCTCAATCTCGACGGCACGCTGTGCACGCTGGGCCTGCCCGACCAACTGGATTTCCGCCCGGTGTTGCTGGCCATGGGCCGCCGCAAGGTCACCAGCTCCGGCACCGGCGGTACCGCCGACACCCACAGCATGCTCGCGTTCTGCCAGCAGCACGGCATCGTGGCCGATATCGAATTGATCAAGCTGCAGGACATCAACGCTGCATTCGAGCGCGTCCACAACAACGACGTGCACTACCGCTTTGTGATCGATCTGCAAGCATCGGCCTTGTAAGCGGACAGCCGCGCAATGCCGGCGCGGCCGGTGCGCTTGCCGGCATTGCATCGCTGCGTTGCAACGTACGCCCGATGCGCAAACCCGCCTTCCCCAAGCCCAACATGCGATGCGAACCCCACCGGCCGCAGAGCATCACGCTGAGGTAGCGTGAGCGCATCTTCCGCCCAGCAAGGTTCCCGCATGCCTGCGCGCACTACACGTCGTGAGTTGCTCCGTGGTGCGGCCACGCTCGCGGTGCTTTCGCGCATTCCCAGCGGCTGGGCGCTGCCACCGGGGCCATCGCGTGGGCCGGCCTTTATCGAGGCGTTGATCGCGCGCATGAGCGTGGAAGAAAAGGCCGGCCAGCTCAGTCTTTTCAGTTCTGCAGAACAGGTCGACAAGGCGATTAACGCCAACCCGGCGAGCAAGGACGGCGCCGGGCGCAACCAGTTGGCCGCGGCGCGGGCCGGGCAGCTAACCGGCGTGTTCAACGGCGCCAACGTGCACTGGCATCGGCAGCTACAAGAGGCTGCGCTGACTGGCCGCAGTGATGGCCACCGGCACGCCGGTCGTGCTGCTGCTGAGCACCGGCCCTGCGCTCGCGCTGCAAGGCCCGGCGCTGCAAAGCGCGGCGATCCTGGTCACCTGGTTTTTGGGCTCGGAAGCCGGTAATGCAATTGCCGATATCGTGTTCGGTGTGCAGGCGCCCTACACCTATGCGCACCCGCCCAGCGGCCGCCCCAACCTGGATCTGCACGGCTTGCAGCGGTACACCACGCATGACCGCGACGTGCCCAACACGGCGCTGTTCCCGTTTGGCCACGGGCTGACCTACGGGCGCATCGCCTACACCGATCTTCAGCTAAGTGCGCCGCAGATGACGGCTACCGGCAGCCTGCAAATCACCGCACGCATCAGCAACCATGGCAGCCGCGACGCCGACGAAGTGGTGCAGCTCTATCTGCGCGACCGCACTGCCAGCGTTGCCCGCCCAGTGCGCGAGCTCAAGGACTTCCGCAGGATCAGGGTGCCTGCCGGCGGCAACGTCAGCGTGCAGTTCGAGCTGCGTCGTGCGCATCTGGTGTCTGTCGGGCAGGCAATGACCCCGATCGTGGAGCCAGGCCTGTTCGATGTATGGCTTGCGCCATCTGCCGAAACCGATGGCGTACATGCGCAATTCAAGTTATTGGGCTGAGTCACCAACAAAGCGCAGCGGGCCGCTGCCAATCGAGCATGGATGGCGCACAGGCGCCGCGGGGCAGCCGAGGTGCATGGCACCGTCGAGCACAGGCAGCGCGCGTTCGCTGCCGGCGCAGTCGCTTCGACGGTTGCTCCAAGCGCGCCGCTGCGGAGACCGCCGCTGCGCCGGCTGATATTGCGAGTGCTGGACAACCGCGGCGCACCGGATGTCGCTGCGCTTTACGCTCCGGCCAGCACCTGTGCCAGGAACGGCGCGGTGCGGCTGGCACGGTGCCGCGCAACCGCATCCGGCGTGCCTGCAACCACCACGTTGCCGCCGGCACCGCCTGCGCCCGGCCCCATGTCCAGCACCCAATCGCTGCTGGCGGCCACGCGCATGTCGTGCTCGACCACGATCACCGTATTGCCGGCATCCACCAGTCCTTGCAGCTGGGTCATCAAAGTATCCACGTCGGACGGATGCAGCCCGGTGGTGGGCTCGTCCAGCACGTACACGGTGTCGCGCCGCTGGGCGCGCTGCAGTTCGGTAGCCAGCTTGATGCGCTGCGCTTCGCCACCGGACAACTCGGTGGCCGGCTGGCCCAGACGCAGATACCCCAGCCCCACTTCGCGCAACACTTGCAACGGCCGCAACACGCTGGCGTCGTCGGCAAAAAATGCCGCCGCCTGATCCACCGTCATCGCCAACACCTGCGCGATGGTGTGCCCGCGCAGTTCGATCTCCAGCGTCTTGGCGTTGTAGCGCGCGCCATGGCAGGTGGGGCACGGTGCGTAAACGCTGGGCATGAACAGCAGTTCCACCGACACCGAGCCTTCGCCTTCGCACGTGGCGCAGCGGCCCTTGGCGACGTTGAAGGAGAATTGCCCGGGGTCGTAGCGACGGCGGCGCGCAGTGGGCGTGGCCGCAAACAACTTGCGCACCGGATCGAACAAGCCGGTGTAGGTGGCCAGGTTGGACCGCGGCGTGCGACCGATCGGTTTCTGATCCACGCGCACCAGCCGGCGCACGCGATCGAGCCCGCCGACGATCGCACCACCCAACGGCACCTGCGTGCCGCGCTCCAAGGGGTCCAGCGCGTCGTCCTCTTCAGACGCTGCATGACCAAGATGCGCGGCCAGCAATTCCACCAGCGCCTGGCTCACCAGCGACGATTTGCCCGAGCCGGACACACCGGTCACCGTGGTAAACACGCCCAACGGCAGATCCACATCCAGCGCGCGTACGTTGTTGCGGGTGATGCCGCGCAGCTGCAGCCAGCCGGTCGCGGCGCGCGCATGACTTAGCACCGCCGGTGGCGTGCCGAACAGATAACGCCGCGTGGACGATGCCGCCACCGCGTCCAGACCCGCTGGCGGCCCGCTGTAAAGCACCTGCCCGCCATGGACGCCGGCCGCAGGGCCCACGTCCACGATCCAGTCGGCATGGCGGATCACATCCACCTCGTGCTCGACCACGAACACCGAGTTACCCGCGGCCTTCAACTGGTCCAGCGCGCCCAGCAGCGCCTGCGCATCGGCCGGGTGCAAGCCCGCCGATGGCTCGTCCATCACATACACCACGCCGAACAACTGCGAGCGGATCTGCGTGGCAAGCCGCAGGCGTTGCAGCTCGCCCGGCGACAGCGTGGGCGTGCTGCGCTCCAGGCTGAGATAACCCAGGCCCAGCGCCTGCACCACGGCGATCCGCGCGCGCAAATCCTCGGCAATGCGTTGCGCGGCGATCACCTGTTCCGGGTGCTGCGCGACGCCCTTCTTCTTTGCCTGCGTGCGCACATCGGCATCGGCGGCCGGGCGCAACAGCTCGGCCACCTCATCCAGCGGCCTGCGCGACAACTCGCCGATATCCAGCCCTGCAAAGGTCACCGACAACGCCTCGCGCCGCAGCCGCTTGCCATCGCATTGCGGGCACAGCGTACTGACCAGATACTGCGCCACGCGCTTTTTCATCTGCGCGCTCTGCGTGCTGGCAAAGGTGTGCAACACATAGCGCCGCGCACTGGTAAATGTGCCCATGTAGCTGGGCTCTTCCTTGCGTTTGAGTGCGCGCTTGACCTCGTCCAGGGTGTAACCGGCATACACCGGCACCACCGGTTGCTCATCGGTGTACAGAATCCAGTCGCGGGTTTTCTTCGGCAGCGTGTGCCACGGCACATCTACATTGTGGCCCAGCGTGGTGAGGATGTCGCGCTGGTTCTGCCCATGCCAGGCGCCCGGCCAGGCGGCCACCGCGCGCTCGCGGATGCTCAGGCTGCGGTCGAGCACCATGGTGGCTTCGGTGGCGTCGTAAATGCGCCCCAGGCCGTGACAGGTGGGACAGGCGCCGGCCGGCGTATTGGGCGAAAACCCGTCCGCGTAGATGATCTCCTGCCCTGGCGGATAACTGCCCGCACGCGAGTACAGCATGCGCAGCGAGTTGGAGATGGTAGTGACGCTGCCCACCGACGAGCGCGCACTTGGCGCGCCGCGTGCCTGCTGCAGGGCCACTGCTGGCGGCAGCCCATCGATGGCATCCACTTCCGGCACGCCCACCTGGTCGATCAGGCGACGCGCATACGGCGAAATCGAATCCAGATAGCGACGCTGCGCCTCGGCAAAAATAGTGCCGAACGCCAGCGACGACTTGCCCGAACCAGAGACACCGGTGAACACCACCAGCGCATCGCGTGGGATGTCCACGTCTACATTCTTGAGGTTGTGCTCGCGCGCACCGCGCACGCGCACCAGGCCGGAGGAAGACGACGTTGCGTTAGACATGACTAGCGAACCGACATTCGACAGCGTCATAGCCTAGCGCGGCATGCATGCAGCCGATGTCGTCGTAGCATCGTTTAGATGCAGTCGAATGTTTGGACCAAAAGCCTGGTCGGTCGAAGGCGCGGTGCCCTCACCGCTCACGGGACACGCCGTGAATCCGTCCTTGGAGGCTCGGTGGCGGCATCCATGCCGCCACACGGTCCCGCAAGCGGCGAGGGCACCGCACCAGGACGTTGGTCGGTAGTTGAGTAAAAAGCTGGTGGTCTTGTGAATTGCGATTTGCTGATGAGGGTCGCAGAACTGCAAGTGAGCGAGCGAGTCAGAAGCACGCCATGCATTGCTTGCAACCCTGCACAACGACCGTCTCGACTGGTCCTCGCCCGCCCACCGTCGCGGGACCTTACGCGGCATGGATGCCGCGTAAGAGCTTACAAGGACGTACTTGCAGCGTGTCCCGCGATGGTGGGCGGGCAAGGGCCCTGCAGCCAGACCGCAACTCAGCCGCTCTGCAATCGACGCATCCACACCGTAAATCGCACCTGGCAATCTGGCCGTTTATCGATGGGAACCGCACCCCGGCCGCGCGCACCTCGCGGTGAGCGCAGTCGTGTTGCCGGCTGCTCTACAACGCGCTCATCCCAGCTCATGCGCCGGCACCGGCTGCTCGCCGGTATCGGCCAACGCCTGCATGCGCATGACAACGCCACTAAACAGCCGCGCGGTGGCGGCATTGCGGGTGCGAAAGATGGCTTCCAGTTCACCGTAGTACCACAACGTGCCTTCGCGCCCGGCAGTGAACACGTTGAAAATGTCCTGGCCCACCGCCGGGTTTTCCAGGTCCTGCACAATGGTGCGCGCGTTATAGAGCTTGTCGCAGCCGGACACCAGCAGCGCACGCTCGGGTGTCTTGCGCAGGTGCTCCAGGTAGGCCTGCTTGCGCTCGCGCCAATCGCGTTTGCGCGCACGCTCGGTGTTGTCCACCTCCGCCTTGTCTTCGGCAGTGGCATCGGTGCACGCCATCACGATGTCGGCGACGGTGTCGCCGAACTGCGCGCGGATCGAGGCCTCGTGCCCGCCGCCGCAGTCTTCCACCACATCGTGCAGCAAACCGGCAATGGCCTGCTCTTCATCGCCACCGCATTCCAGCACCAGCGTAGACACGCCGAGTAAATGGCTCAGATATGGAATCTGCGTTCCCTTGCGCACCTGTCCGGCATGGGCGATGCGCGCGTAATCCACGGCCTGGGCGTAACGTTCGGTGAGAGCGGTCATTGGGCGTCCGATGCGAGCGATGGCACATTATCGCCGAGCCCGACCACGCGCAGGGTGAGGATGCTGCGATGCGCAATTTAGGCTCAATGACGCGCCATTGCGGCCGATAGGATCAAGAGCAGCAAAAAAAAGGATTGTGCAACCGCCAGGCGGGCGCGGCCGGTGCTCGGAGTACCACTCGTACACTCCGGTTCTGAGCGCGCGGTCCACATCCACCTGACGACTGCTCGCTATGTTGTGTTAGCCACTCTAAGCTCGATCCACGCCGTACGATTTTCTCTACGCCATGACCCAACTTCCTGTTTGCAACGCCTGCCGCGACGGCCACGACTTTCCCACCGCCATCACCATGGCTTTCCAGCCGATCGTGGACGTCTCCACGCGCAGCATCTATGCCGGCGAGGCACTGGTGCGCGGCGTCAACGGCGAGTCGGCCGGCAGCATCCTGGCCGCCGTGGATGAGCGTAACCGGTATGCCTTCGACCAGGCCTGCCGTATCAAGGCGATCGAATGCGCCGCGCAGATCGCGCTACCGGCGCTGCTGTCGATCAACTTCATGCCCAATGCGGTCTACAACCCCGAGCACTGCCTACGCGCCACGCTCTCGGCCACTGCGCAACATGGTTGGCCGCTGGATGCGATCATCTTCGAGGTCAGCGAGCAGGAACATCTCACCGACCCCGCGCATCTGCTGGACATCCTGCGCACCTATCAAGCGCGCGGCTTGAAGACTGCCATCGACGACTTCGGCGCCGGCTATGCCGGGCTCGGCCTGCTGGCCGACTTCCAGCCGGACCTGCTCAAGCTGGACATCGCCCTGATCCGCGGCATCGACACCGACCGCAGCCGCCAGGCGATCGTGCGCCACGTCACCCGCATGTGCGAAGAACTCGGCATCGCCGTGATCGCCGAAGGGATCGAACAACCCGACGAATACCGCACCCTGCGCGACATGGGCATCCACCTGCAGCAAGGCTACCTGTTCGCCAGGCCGCAGATCGGCCTGCTACCGCAGGTGCAGTGGCCGGAGTGAGTGTGTGCAGGCGTGCGCATGAGTGAAACGAAACAGAACGCTCATCATCCCGCCTCATCAACGATCAGCCACACACCACCCAAACACATAAGACGTCAGCAGTACAAAAACCGCTCCAACGATTCCCCACTCCCGATTCCCGATTCCCAGCGGCTCGCCAGCCAACCATCAGCACCCCACCAACCCGACGCGCCGCTCACACATACCGCGGAATCGGCCCCAGCTGCGGCGTCTGATCCGGCAGTTCCACTTCCACTTCGTCCACATAGCACCAGCCCCAGCCTTCGGGTGGGTCGTAGCCTTCGATGATGGGATGGCCGGTGGCGTGATAGTGCGCGGTGGCATGGCGATGCGGGGAATCGTCGCAGCAGCCCACGTGGCCGCAGATGCGGCACAGGCGCAGATGCACCCAGGCGCTGTCGATGGCAAGACACTCCTCGCAGCCGCGCGCACTCGGCGTGACCTCTTCAATCTGCGCGGTATGGGTGCACTGGTGGCTCATGCGGTGGTCGACTCCTGATTGGCGCTGGCAAGTTCGGAGGCCGGCACCGGATTGGCCTGATGGGCGAGATATTGATGGATCTGTGCGACCACGGCGGCACCCTCGCCCACCGCAGCCGCCACGCGCTTGACCGAGCCGGCACGCACATCGCCGATGGCGAACACGCCAGGGCGATTGGTTTCCAGCGGCAGACACGCCGGCACGCCGTCGCCGCGCGCAGTACCGGTAATGACGAAGCCACGCGCGTCGGTGTCCACGCATTGCTGCACCCACGCGGTATTGGGGTCGGCGCCGACAAACAGAAACAAATGCCGCAACTCCACGCGCGTGGTTGCACCGTCGCCGCGCGTCCGCAGCACAGCGGCCTGCAGGCCGCGATCGTGGTCGCCTTCCAGCGCGGTCACTTCGGTGCTGGTATGCAGGTGCACGTTGGGCAACGCGGCAATGCGCTCGATCAGGTATTGCGACATCGAGGCTTCCAGCCCGGTGCCGCGAATGATCAGGTGCAGCTCCTTGACGCGCGGCGCCAAAAACGCCACCGCCTGCCCTGCAGAATTGCCACCGCCCACCAGCGCCACCACGCCGCCCTCGCACAGGCGCGCTTCCACCGGCGAGGCCCAGTACGACACGCCGTGGCCTTCGAAGCGATCCAGCCCATCGATCTGCGGGCGTCGATAGCGCGCGCCGGAGGCGATCACCACGGTGCTGGCCTGCAGCTGCTTGCCGTCGGCCAGATCCAGACGCAGCGCGCCATCGTCGCGACTGCACTCCAGCGTTGCCGCTTCGATCGGGATGGCCAACTCCGCACCGAATTTCAGTGCCTGGTTATAGGCGCGGCCGGCCAGCGCCTGCCCGGAAATACCGGTCGGAAAGCCTAGATAATTTTCGATGCGTGCCGATGCGCCGGCCTGCCCGCCGATGGCGCGCTGGTCCATCACCAGCACCGACAAGCCTTCGGACGCGGCGTAGACCGCCGTCGCCAGACCCGCAGGGCCGGCGCCCACAATCGCCACGTCGTAGCGCTTGTCCGGGTCGATATCAGGCGTCATGCCCAGGCAATGCGCAGCTTCGGCATCGCTGGGCTGGCGCAGCACGCGGCCGCTGGGGCAGACCATCACCGGCAGATCGTGCTTCTGGATGCCCAGCCGTTCGACCAGGGCGCGGCCCTCGGCATCGGACACATCCATCACCGTGTTGGGATAGCCGTTACGGGTCAAGAACCCCTGCAAACGGGTCAGGTGCGGATCGTCAGGCGCGCCGATCAATACCGAACCCGACGCATCGCCTTCGATCAGGCCCACGCGGCGCAGGATCAATGCACGCATCACCACCTCGCCCACTTCGGCCGAACTGATCATCAGCGCGCGCAGATGCGCGGTGTCGAAGGGCAGCGCCAGGCAGCCATCGGTCCCGGCACGTCCGGCCGCCAGCGATGCGCGACCGGCCAGCTGACTCACCTCACCGGTGAACTGGCCTGGCGTGTGCCGGGTGATCGGCTTTTCGTTGCCCAGCCCGTCGCGGCGCACCACCTCGATGGCGCCCTCCAGCACCACCCAGACCGGTGCGTGCGCGTCGCCGACCTCGAACACGATCTCGCCGGCGTCGAACCGCTGCGCCGACCCGCTGGCAAAGCGCCGCGTGATCGCCAACTGGCCCGCGTCCAGCTCGGGAAACATCTGATGGTGACGGGTATCGTCCAGAGGCATGGATCGGCAGCATTTGAGGGGGGATTGCATGCAAGCATGGCCAGTGGTGACGGCAATGGCAATCACCCGAAATAGGCAATGTCAGGCATACCAGACGACACGCAGTGGCAAGCGCACGCGAGCGCAGGCAGCTGCCAGAGACGCGCGTGCGGGTCGCTGCAAAACTACCCGCGCTCAGCCAAGCACCACCGGCCAATCGACTGCCCGCATGTGCATCAGCGCTGCGCCGGCTGCCAATGCGGGCCGTGCTGCCCCGCCGCCATGCGCTCGGCCGGACGCACACGAAACACCACACTCATGCGCTCGCCCACCGCCCGGCTGGTCTTGGGAATGCCATGCGTGTGCGTGAGCTGCGAGGCATGGCTCATCGCCAACAGACTGCCCGATGCCAACTCCACACCGATGGTGCGGCTGCGGCCATCGTTCGCACGCAGATGCATGCGCCTTGCAACCCCCAGCGACAGCAGCGCGATGGGATGCGGCGCGAGCAGCGTGTGTAGCGCGTCGTGATGCATCGCCACGCTGTCACGCCCATCGCGGTACAGATTCAACCCCACTGCGTTGTACGGGGCGGGCAACACCGCCTGCACTGTATCAAGTAGGCGCTGCAACGGCAGGCCGGGCGGCAAGGCGGCGTCCAACCGGTAAGAGGCCAGCAAGCGCGGCACCGCCACCACGCGGTCGTACATCTCACGCCGCTGGCTGTGCCAGTCGGCGCGCTCGCGCAATTCCGCAAAGCACTCCAGCGCCAGTGCAGGCGTCAGCAGTTGCGGCCAATAGCGCACGCCGCCTTCGGCATCGTCCAGCACCTGCAAGGGCGCGACGGGGGTGCCGAACAAATCCATCTGCGTCATATGCGGGCGAATGCCCAGGATTTCAGCTGCACGCTGTCGTTACGCAGTGCGCCAACCCGACCAGTTCAGTTTCATGCTGCGATAGATGCATGCCGCGTGTCGTTCACGCCACGGACTACGCGTGGGTGTCTGGAAGTTGCAGCGTCGTTCTGTGTATTGCAGCTCTCCTGCCGAGGCCGTGGTTTGCGGCGTGTCCAGCTGCGTTGACGACGCTACTGCCAAACCCGTTATCGTTGCCGAGCAAGTGGCGCACATCGTGTTGGCCGCAGGCAGCGATGCGGTGTTGCATGCAACTACCGCGTGCAGCGACGCAGCTCGCGTACGCATCATAAAAGTCCTTCTCGTACATATCAGTGGCAAGCAAGCCGGGCAGGTCAAGGCACAGGCGGGCAGCGCGCAACATTTCATCGCGCACATCGATTGACGATTGACGATTGACGATTGACGATGGCGGTGCGCGGTGCGCGGTGTGCGACGTCGTTGAATATCAGATGCTGATTGACGCAGACGCACACGTTGAACCATCGCAACGCGTAGTCGTCTACGAGGGAGCCGCATGCCGAGTGTCCACCTCGCACGGTATAGATGCTGCGCCGCTGCCTGCGTGCTCGCTTAACGGCGCATCGCCACCCCATATCCACCTAGCGACCCCAACAACAATCACCCCATCGTGCACGGTGCGACGCCTGTGGCAGGCAACGTCGCTGTGCTACGGTCCGGCGCTGCATCCGCCGGAGACGTTTCGCATGCCGCACCGATCGATCGCATCCTCGCCTCTGCGTTGGCTGATGCTGCTTGCCAGCCTTGCTGTCACTGCCGGCAGCGCAGCGCCACGCGCGGCCGAGTCTGCCTTCAACGCGGTGGACCCGTTCATCGGCACCGGCGGCGAAGGACACACCTATCCCGGTGCCACGGTGCCGTTCGGCATGGTGCAGTTGAGCCCGGATACGCAGATCAAACCGCGCAAGGAGGCCTACGGATGGGCTGCGGGGTATCGGCATAGCGACAGCACCATCGTCGGGTTCTCGCACACGCATTTTTCCGGCTCCGGCCATTCGGATCTGGGCGACATTCTGCTGATGCCGCAAGTTGGCGAGGTCAAGCTGGAGCGCGGCGATGCCAGCAAACCCGGCAGCGGCTACACCGCGCAGTTCGATCACGCCAGCGAACAGGCGCAGCCCGGCTATTACGCAGTGACGCTGAAAGACCGCACTATCCGCGCCGAACTCACCGCCAGCGCGCGCGTGGGCGTGCATCGCTACACCTTCCCCAAGGGCAAGCCGGCACATGTACTGGTGGATCTGCGTACCAGCCTGTACGACTACCCCGGCAAGGTGCAGTGGTCGCGGTTGCGCGTGCGCAGCGATGGCACCGTCACCGGCTTTCGCGAAACACGCGGCTGGGCACCGGGGCGGCAGTTGTATTTCGCCATGCGTTTTTCGCGCCCGCTCACCGCCACGCAGCTGCACGACACCGAGCAGGACATCCCGTACAAGGGCTTCCCGCCGCCGGGCGACAAGCACCCCGCGCAACGCGCGCAGATCGAAGGCCGGCAACTGGTCGGCGTATTCGATGTGGCCAACGACGGCACACCGCTGGTGGTCACCGTGGCGCTGTCGCCGGTCAGCGAAGACGGCGCCATCGCCAATCTGCAGGCCGAAGTGCCGGACTTCGATTTCAACCGCGTCCGCACCGATGCGCGCGCGCAATGGACCCAGGCGCTGTCGGCGATCGATGCGCAAGGCACACCGCAACAGCGCACCCAGCTCTACACCGCGCTGTATCACACCCTGCTCGGGCCCACGCTGTTCATGGACAGCGATGGCCGCTATCGCGGGCCGGACAACGCCGTGCATCAAGCCAACGGCTGGACCAATTATTCCACCTTCTCGCTGTGGGACACCTATCGCGCACTGCACCCGCTGCTCACCCTGGTGCAGCCAGCGCAACGCAGCAGCGACGTGGTCAATTCCCTGCTCGCGTCGCGCCGCGAAAGTGCCTACGGCATCCTTCCCGTTTGGGCATTCCACGGCCTGGAAACCTGGTGCATGATCGGCTACCACGCGGTGCCGGTGATTGCCGATGCCTACATGAAAGGCATCGGCGGCTTCGATGCCAACGAAGCGCTCGATGCCATGGTCGCCAGCGCCAACTACGGCCCCTACGACGGCATCGCGCAATACCGCGAGCTGGGTTACGTGCCCATCGACGAAGAAGGCGAAGCCGCATCGAAGACGCTGGAATACGCCTTCGACGACTGGACCATCGCGCGCATGGCCGGTGCGCTCGGCAAGCGGGAGATTGCAGCCGAATTCACCAAACGCGCCGGCAACTGGAAGCATGCGTTCGACCCGGCCACCGGCTACCTGCGTGCCCGCACCCGCGCCGGCGCATTCCGCGAACCGTTCGATCCCTCGGCCAGCGGCTATGGCAGCGACTACACCGAAGGCAACGCATGGCAATACTCGTGGTACGTGCCGCAGGATGTCGCCGGGCTCGCCGCCGCGCATGGCGGCGAAGACAAGCTGCTTGCGCGGCTGGATGCGGTGTTCGACGCCAAGGTCGACCCCAAGGTGTTCGAGCATATGGAAGACATCACTGGCTTGATCGGCTGGTACGCACACGGCAACGAACCCAGCCACCACGTCGCCTATCTGTACGCCTACGCCGGCCAGCCGTGGCGCACGCAGGCGCGCCTCACCCAAATCATGGACAGCCAATACCATGCCGGCCCGGAAGGCCTGGCCGGCAACGACGACCTCGGCCAGATGTCGGCCTGGTACGTATTCACCACACTGGGGTTCTATCCGGTCGCGCCGGGCAGCAACCAATACATCATCGGCCGCCCGTTCCTACCCCGCGCCACGCTCAACCTACCCAACGGCAAGCATTTCAGCGTCATCGCAGATGGCGTGAGCAAAGCGCGCCCGTATATCGGCAGCGTCTCGCTCAACGGCACGCCTTTGACTCGCGCCTACCTGACCCATCAGGAGATTCAGGCCGGCGGCGAACTTCGCGTGCGCATGCAGGCAACACCGAACACACAATGGGCCACCGACCCCAGGCAGCGGCCGTATTCGATGTCGGCACCGGCGTCGGCTCAGTAATAGATGCCCATCCGCAACCCGCAGGCATCGCGCTCCACCACCGCTGGCAGACTGCCAGCGGTTCCTGCGGCAATGCGCTGCGCGCTCCAGTGGGCCGCCAGGGCATCGAGCACATCGTCTGGCTGGGCACATGCGCGCGGCACGCGCTCCAGCAGCGACGCAACGCGCTCCGCACCGCAGTAATCGCCTAACAAGGTGCGCCGTTGTCGGTGTCCTTCGCTGCTTTTCTTGGGTGCCGCCAGGCCTTGCCCGCCGGCAAGCGCTGCAAACGACACTTCCGGATGCACCTCAAATACGTGCTCCGCCCATGCGGGGTCTGCACGCAACGCGCTGTCCCAGTCGCGAATCTTGGGCAGCAACGCAAACGACTGTACACCAAAGCCGCGTTGCTTTTCATGATCCAGCACGCGATGCAACGCCGATGCTTCTGCTTGTGTTTCAGCCTGCAAGATGCCGCGCAACGGCGCCGCAAAGATGCTGCACGCACGGCGCCCACCCACAAAGCGGCGCGCTTGCACCTCTGCCGCGCGTGAGGCGTGCTCGCTCAAGCCCAGCGGAATATCGACACCCAGCACCTCCACGTCGCGCAACGCCACCGTCAGCTCGGCCACCGTTGCGTAATACGCGTACGCCAGTGCATCACCGGCCTCCCACACCGCAATCCAGCCGCTGCGTGCACCGTCCACGCCTACACAATGGTGTCGTTTCACGCACCTGTTCTCGCTAAAGAAATGCATCGGTTGACTGCCATGTGATGCAACAGCGCCTGTCCTGGGTTACACGTTTACATGGCGCACAACATTTGAGCAGCGTTAATCCACCCGTGGTGACTCACTGCCGGCTTCGACACACCAAAGCCTCTCCTTCTCCCGCCGGGAGAAGGTGCCTGAAGGGCGGATGAGGGTACGCAATCTCCGTCAACACTCCGAGTACCATCACGCTTACCGCGCTATCACCACCGTCTGGATCGCATGCGCCGGAATCTCCAACGCACTCGACGCCTCACCCACATACAGGTTGTAGCGGATTGCCACGTCGCTGGCATTCATCACCACCGTCGCCAGTGAGCCATCGCGGTTCGTAAATGCAGTCGTCATCAGATTGCTACGGCTACTGGCCGCACTCACCCGCCGCGCACCTGGCCGGATGAACTTGGAAAAGTGGCCGATATACCAATAGCTCGGCGTATAAGTCACCTCACCCGTGCGCGTGTCGGCGTGCACCGGTGCAAAGCAGTAATTGCCCACATGATTGGGCCCACCGTTCTGGTCGAGCAGGATGTTCCAGTCGGTCCAACCCACCGCGCCATGATTGAGGTCGTTGATGATGGCGGTGCCATAGCGCTCGCCATTGGACCAGTACTGCAACTTGGCTGGGTCGAACTTTTCCACCGCCGCTTCGGTGAGCAGCAGATGCTTGTCCGGGTATGCCTGCGCGACCGCTGCAACGTTCTCCACCATCGGTTCGAATCCGGCCCAGGTTTCGTACCAATGAAAGCCCATGCCCCACGCATACTTCGCTGCATCCGGGTCGTCGAAGATCACGTGCGCGCGGTGCACCATCATGTCGCGGTTGTGGTCCCACACGATGATCTTGCGGTCGCCATAGCCGGCGCTGGCCATGGTCGGGCCAAGATGGTTCTTCAGGAAGTCACGCTCTTCTTCGGCCGAAAACAGCATCGACTCCCAGGTCTGCACCGCCATCGGCTCGTTCTGCAGGCTGATGCCCCAGATCGGAATGCCGGCCTTTTCGTAAGCCGCGATAAAACGGGTGTAGTAGCTGGCCCAGGCCTGCGCATACTCCGGTAACAGCTTGCCGCCCTTGAGCATGTTGTTGCTGTCTTTCATGAAGGCCGGCGCGCTCCACGGGCTGGCAAATGTGGTGAGGGTTCCGCCGGCCGCAGCGATGGCCTGGCGCAGCATTGGAATGCGGTATCTCGCATCGTGCTTGACCGAAAAACTCTTCAGCGCTGCATCGCCTTCCTTGATGTAGGTGTAGCTGCCGCTACTAAAATCCGAGCTGTGGATGGTGGTGCGCGCCAACGTATACCCGATGCCCTTTTGTGGGTCGTAGTAGGCGGTGAGCAGCGCGCGTTGCGCCCGCTTGGGCAGCTTGGCAAAGGTCTCCGCACTGGAGTCGGTAATCGCCCCGCCAATGCCCAGCAGCTCCTGAAACTGGCGCTGCGGATTGACGAAGATGGAGTTCTCTTTTTCGGTCAGCGCATGCCCTGCCCTGGGCGCATCGGCGGTGCTGACACGCATCTGCTGCGGTGCGCCTTGGGCGGACGTGTAGACGCGTAGTGCGCCGGCAGGTGCTGCCGGCGGAGTAGCGGCATCTACAACGGCAGCTTCTAGCGTATTCGCCGCAGGAGTAGAGGCAGATGATGCAGTTGATGCCGGCATCGGACTCGGCGTTGTTGTTGTTGCTGCGGACGCTGCAGATGCCAACACTGTTTCAGTCGCAGCGCTCCAAACGCCAAGCACTCCCATCACCGACCACGCAATCGCTCGCTTCACCGTGCACCCTCCCAGGTTGGTCGCACAGCCTAACCGACCGACGCGCCGCAAATGCCCCGACAAACGAGCACAAGCGCGAATTGCTTCTCCCCGTTGAACAAGTGCCCGGGGAGCGCATGAGGCTATGTCTGCTGAGCTTAGTGCCAAGCCAGTTCAATCAACGACGCAGTCTCAGCCTTCTCCCGTCGGGAGAAGGTGGCCCGAGGGGCCGGATGAGGGTACGTCTGCACGGACTGGTGCCCATTCCATCAATCAACGCAACAACACAGATGCCAACCAGGACAGCACGTCCATTATTCGCAGCACCCTTACTCGTGCCCCAGCCCCATCTTGCGGCGCGAGCGCTCCAAAACACGTCCGCCAGTCGTGTGCAAGCTGTCTTTCGCCCGGACCGATGCAGGACGCAAGTCATCTGCAAGTCCACTACAGCGCAGACCGTGCCAACCGATCCAGAATCCCAGGCACTTCCACCCCAAGCTCCCGCGCCAGAAACCCCACCGGCCCGATTCTCTTGGCCAACTGCCTGCCTGCGGCCGCATGCACGAACACGCCCCATAACGCAGCAGTCAACGCGTCGCAGCCGCGCGCGGCAAAACCGGCAATCAATCCCGCCAAGACATCGCCAGAGCCCGAGGTGCCCAACCCGGACGCACCGCCGCGATGCACCCACAGCACACCATCCGGGCCGGCAATAACACTGTCCGCGCCCTTGACGATCACCACGCTGCGCATCGTCTTCGCAAACGCCAACGCGTAGTCGCCAGGCGCCGCCTCCACCGCCGCCTTGTCGTCGCCGGCCAGCGTGGCCATCTCGCCGGCATGCGGCGTCAGCACGAACGGGCGGCCCACCGGCGCACGCAAACGTGGCGACAACGCGCCCGCATCCAGCACCAGCGTGCACACCGCCTGCGCAATCGCACGTTTGACCAACGCTGCAGTGGTGTTGGTCGACTCCATGCCCGGCCCGATCACCGCCGCATCGCAAGACGCCATGGCCGCATCGAGCGCGCGATGCCCGCGCACAATTTCTCCTTGCGCGTTCTGCCCCAGCCCCAGCACCAAGGCTTCCGGCACTACCAACGCCATCCCCGGTGCAACGCTCGCCGCGGTGGCGATCTGCAATTTGCCCGCACCCGCACGCAATGCCGCCTCGCCAGCCAACAACGCGGCGCCTGGCACACGCATCGATCCACCCACAATCAGCACGCGCCCACGCTGCTCCTTGTCGCCACCGGGCGATGGCAGCGGCATAGCACGCAATGCCGCTGCGGTGAGCATCCGCACGCGTGCCGCAGCCATGTCAGCGCGCTCCTGCCGGCCGATCGGACTCGGTGGTCACCGGCTCCTGCGCCAGCTCTGGCGACACAAACTTGGTGCGCACCAGCTCCAGCGACTGCCCATCGGCCGCAGCAACGTACTCAGTCACTCCGCAATTGGGCACATCGCCCTCGCGGTCGATGCCCAGAATGGTGGCCTCGTCCATCCGCTCGATCAGATAGCGAAAGCAATTGACGATCACCTGATGCCCCACAATCAACACGCGCGCACCCACATGATTCCGCTGCAAATCGCCCACGATGCTGCGCAGGCGAAAGATCACATCGCACCAGCTTTCACCACCTGGCGGGCGGAAGTAGAACTTGCCCACCAAGTTACGTTGCTCAAACAACGCGGGAAACGCATCTCGAATACCGGAGGTGGTGTAGCGGTCGAGCACGCCGAATTCCTTTTCGCGCAGCCGCTCGTCCAAGCTCACTGCACCGGCGGGTTGGCCCAGCGCCCGCGCCACCGCCGCGGCGGTCTGCCGTGCACGCACATAAGTGGAACTCAGGATCAAGGTCGGCCTTTCGTGCTCGGGTAGGCCTGCCATCCACGCACCCAGGGCCTCCGCCTGGCGCTCACCCAGCGGCGAAAGCGGAATATCCGCATCGCGATGCTCCAGTTCGATCAGCGCCGCTCCCTTGGCCTCGGCCACATCGCGCGCCACATTGCCTGCGCTCTGCCCATGACGTACCACCCACAACCGCGCCGGCCACTGCGCCGACACCCCTGCAACCGCACTGTTCTCACTCACATGCATCTCCTGCAACGAGCCCCACATGTCGCACAGCGGCCGTGAAAAAACGGTCGATCGGCGCATCTGCACGAACTGCAACGCAGCGCACGCAGCACCCATGACCAATGGCCTACAGCCTAGCGAACGCAACGGATGGCTAACGCAACGCCGCTATACTGCAGCCCCCCGCCTGCCTGCTCCCCATGTCCAACGTTCTGCTGCTACGCACGGCGAAAGAGCGCGAAGAACTGCTGCTGGAAGAGGTGCTCGACGCCACCGAACAGTGCATCGACGAGATCGGCCTCAATGCCACCAGCTTCGAACTGATTGCCGAACGCGCCAAGGTCTCCTGTGGCAGCCTGCTGCAACGCTTCGAAGACAAAGACGCATTGGTGCGCGCACTGCTGGAGCGCAACTATATGCGCGCCATCCGCCAGATGTGGCTGGTGGACCGCCCGGCCAACGTGCACGTGGTGGATTTCATTGCAGGCCTGCTCGAAGAATGGCTGCTGCAGGAAATCAACATCAAGCGCACCCGCATCGACCTGGAGCTGCACCTGGCCACCCTGCGCGACCCAGTGCTGGCCGCCTTCATGCGCCGCCAGAGCGCATCGCTGATCGAACACCTCAGCGCCCTGCTCAAGCGGCTACTGCGCGGCCACGCCGACCCGGCCAGTAGCGAACAGGAGTTCCAGGCCCGCGTCTTCGCCGTCGCCGCCATGTGCGGCGGCCTGCACAGCGTGATGACCAGCGGCATGGAACTCAACCGCATGCATTTGCAGCTGATTTTGCGTGAGAGTTTGTCTGGGATTTTGAAGTCTGCGCCGGTGTAGCAACCACCAACTGGCCAGTGTGGCCGACCGCACGGCGCCAGTGACTTGGCACCCGAAGCCGATCGGATAAGATCACGCCTCATACCAAGGAGGGATGCCATGCGCGATATGGCCGTCAAAAAGGGAGTTGTATGCTTGGCGCTATTCGCAGCGCTTGCTATCTGCAGTTGGTCAGTTAATGCGACAAGCACGGTTGTCACATTCAGGACACCGGACAACCATTACGAAGTGGAGCTTTACGTTGGCGGCGGTTCCGAAGAAAGTGGCGGCATCGCTGGCGCAATGATCAGCTGGCCCGGCTATGAGCACATGGGCCTGCCCTTCAATGGGGTGAAGTACCACATGGATAAGGCCTTGACCCGCGCCGGCGCCAAGTACGTCAATTCCGGTGACTCGAAGGTTCCTCCATCTTTCACTCTTGAGATTGAAGGGAACAAGGGCCGCCTCATCGTGGGCAAGCGCGTCATACCAGGAACCGCATCATGGATTGTCGGTCCCTATGCTCCTGAGAGCACGTGGGAACCACGGCACAAGCGCAAGAACGGACAATGAAGCGCCCTTTACGCAGCGCATGGCTCGCCCCCTTTCTCCTATTGATGCTACTCACGGGCGCGCCAGCCCTCGCCACCGGGGACATCGTGGCATTCGAGGTGAACCATGGTCCGTATAGCTTCCTCGTCTACAGCGGAGGCGGCGAGGACGGCATTGGCGGCCTGGTGGTTTACTGGCCCAATATCGCTGCGCGTAGCCTGCCGCCGGGAAGTACCAAGTGGCGCTTCAAGCCCGAATCAAGCGAATTACGTGTGACATTCACCAATCCCGGCCGCAAGGATCTGCCACCCTCTTTCATTCTGAATATCGTGGGCAAGCGCGGCACGCTCACTTACGGCAAGCGTGTCCTGCCTGGCAATGTGACCTGGATGTCCGGACCGATGAGAGACTACTGACGCAATGTTTTTGGTGACTTGAAGGCTGCTTCCACAGTCCACGCGCGTTCTACTGCCCCTACAGCGTCAACCTCGGCTACGACGTCATCAGCAGCTAGGAACCGAGCGTCAGGAAAACCTGCCACTAGGGCGAGTTCAACGGCATCAACGTATACGTGGACACCATCAGCCTGGGCGGCAGATTCTGCTTCCAGGCGACTAGACATCGATAAAAAATCAAACGGCAGGTTGCGCAATCAGCCTGCCGTCTTTGTCTGCCAGCCATCACACCTAGCACTCCACCGCCGCAGGCCATTGCACCTCGTCCAGCACCTGTGTCACCTGCGTCGCCAGTAGCTCCAGACAGACCGCCAACTCGTCCATACAAATGGCCGGCTGTCTCTCCTGCTCTTCGGCCTGCGTGCGTGGCTGCGCCAGGCGCGCCAAGAAGCGCATATGGTCACGCAATTGCTGCAAGCGGTATTGCGCGCCTTCTGGCAAGTAGTAGCCCGGGTGTGACTGCGCATCTCGTAAAACGTCCGACATGGCCTGCTCCTCATTCCATGGAATCAGCCTGCCCGCCGCAATGCGACGGACGGGAAGTCGGGAGGCTCGAAACCGCGTATAGCCGGCGGGCGTATTCCCCTTGCGGGTGTTGTATTAGCCGCCCTCCCGACGCAGGCATCGCATCGGTTGCGCCCCTAAACAAGCAGGCACAAAAAACCCACCGGTTTGTCGGAGGTGGGTACCGCTATACGTGGAGTTTCGAGGCTCCGTGAGGAGATCGTGCTACTGGCAAGGCTTGGCGTCAAGGCTAGCCGGGAATCGCGTCAGTGAACTTACCTGCGAGCCGACCAGAGCGCGTGTCATCCACCAGCTCGGCGGCACCGCCACAAGACCAGCCAAATCGCGCAATTGGCGCAACCAATCAGATCTTTCAAATCCCTTCTACGTCCATCCCGTGCTCGGCAAGCCATGCCTTGCGCTGCGCATAGTCCGGCATCGCACGCTCCAACCGTAGCCAGAACGCCGGGGTGTGATGCGCCTCATGCAGATGCGTCATCTCATGCACCAGCACATACTCAGCGATGCGAGCCGGCAGAAGGATGGTCTTCCAATGGAAGTACAACCAGTCGCCCTTGCCACACGAACCCCAGCGGTAGCCCAGGTCCTGGACCTTTACGCCCGCCGGTGCGACTTCCATCCGGGCCGCATGCTCCACCATGCGCGTGGAGAGCCAGGCTTTGG
Source organism: Xanthomonas sp. AC360 (assembly GCF_979258225.1). NCBI lineage: Bacteria > Pseudomonadati > Pseudomonadota > Gammaproteobacteria > Lysobacterales > Lysobacteraceae > Xanthomonas > Xanthomonas sp. AC360. Next base: position 2,802,550 of record NZ_OZ409846.1, on the reverse strand, counting down.
CACGTACCCCATACCATCGGATGAAATGCTCCCTGGCCTCGGGCAAGGCCTGCGACGCCAGGCAGAAACGCCCGGCGGCCAGTTTCAGCGGCACGGTCTGGTCGGACATCATCTTCAGCCGGTAGCTCCGCCCTAGATAAAGAAAGCCCTCGCCGCCCACGAACTCCTTACGCGGCGCATGGCGTTGCAGACGATCCTTCTCCGCCAACCGGGTGTAGATCCAGAAGCGCTTTTCCTGCACAAAGGCACGCAACCTGGACTCTGCCACGTCCGGCGGTGCAGACAACACCAACGCGCCATCACGCTCGACGGTAATCTCCATCGTCCGGCGGCGCGCACTGTGTCGCACCGTGAACAGCAGATCGTCCACCTGCAGACTGGAGGCTGTCATGGCTGCTCGCATGGCATCACACCTGCATCAACCGCTCATGGCTGGCACGTGCCTGTTCCATCAGCTTGTCGGTGAGCAGCCCCGCCGCAGCTTCGTCCATCAGCGGGGGACGCAGCCGCATCAGACGGTCGAACAGCAAACCATTGAGCTGTTCCTGTGCCGCGCGCTTGTGCAAGCTCCAGATATTGCGGTTGCTCTGCAGCTCCTGCACCAACAGCTCGACCAGCTCCACGGTCACGTCCATCAACCGGAGCAGTTCCGTCGGGGGCGGCTCGCGTCCGGCACAGACCACGTCCATCACCGTGCGAAGAAACGGCGCGCAGTGCTCCGGCACACCCGCTGGCGCATCGGCAACACCGGCGCTGCCGTTGCGCACATCGTCCACCAGTGCCTGCAGCTGAGCAACCTGCTCGCTCCATTGCTCACCCAACGCCCGCAAGATCTCGTTCAATCGCTCGGAAAGCTTGCGGTACAGCACCGGGTCCTCGTCGGCGTGCTTGCGGATATGCGAGCGCACCGCGTGTTCCATTTCCGAAGCCTTGGCGCGGTCATTCGCGGCCCGGCTCACATGTGCATCGAACTGGGCATCTGTCAGCTGGATCGGCGCAATCTTCGGATCGATGCCCAGAGAGATCACATGGTCATCAATCAGCTTGCGCACCTTGGCGCCCACGTCCTTCCCAAGCACCGGCGTGTCCTTGTAGCGATTACGGGCGCGCGCATGGATATAGGCCAGGCGCTTGGCATCGGCAGAGAACGGTAGGCCTTCCGGACGTGGCAACACCGTGTCCAGCGATCCAAGAAAGGCTTTGAGCTTGACCACGAACTCCGCTCTGAGCTTCTCGTTACCTAGTGCATCCACACAGGCCTCGGTGTCGGCTAGTGATGCGATGCCCCGTTCGCGGAACAGATCAACCACCCGTCCATGCCGGTCGCGTAGCACCGGCACCTCGTCCTTCAAGCTTGCCAATGCGCCAACCACATCTTCGTCGGCGTAGGCAGCCAGCGCTTCCTTCAGGTGCTGGGCCACACCGTAATAGTCCACCACGATGCCGCGGCGCTTGCCAAAGCCGGTGCGATTGACGCGCGCAATGGCCTGCAGCAACTCGGCCTCGCGAATCGGCCGGTCCAGGTACATCACACCGGCGATCGGCGCATCGAATCCCGTCAGCAGCATCGACTTGACCACCAGGAACGCCAGCGGATCCGCCTTGGTCATATCCGGATGCAGCAGCGGCTTCTTGAAGCGTTTGATCAGGGACTCGTGGCCTGCATTGTCGGTCCAATGCTTCCAGGCGGGATCGTCGTTGTTGCTGCCGGAGATGATCGGCGCAAACTCGATACGCGCCAGCACCTCACGATAGCGCCAGGCCTGCACCACTGCCCGCACCTTCGGCAGCCGCAGGCACAGGGCCTCATCATCCATCGCCTTGTCCTGCGGGCTCAGCGCATCCGCCTCCTGCAGCAGCTCGTCGCGTGCAGCTTTCAAGGCGACGAAATAGCGAGTGGCAGCCAGCCGGCTGTAGGCCACCACCTGGGCCTTGTAGCCATTGGGCAGGATGTTGGCGACGTAATGGCGCAGGATGTCGCGCGCCTTGTCGGCAATCAGCGCCGGCGCATCGAAGATATGACCCTTGGTGGCATACTTTTGCTTGATCGCTTCCAGCTCTTCCGGCGTGTGCTGGCGGAACAGATCCTCGAACAGTTCGTCCAGGTCCGCGCCATCCTTGATAGCGCCGTTGGCAGTACGTCCTTCGTAGAGCACCGGCACCGTCGCTCCATCGGCCTCGGCCTCCTTGATGGTGTAGCGGTCGATGAACTCACCGAAGATCTCGTGTGTGCGCTTCTTCTCGCCCATGATGATCGGCGTGCCGGTAAAGCCGATGCGCGCGCAGTTGGGCAATCCGGCCAGCAGGTTGGCATGCAGGTCGCCGGCCTGGGTACGATGCGCCTCGTCCACCAGCACCAGGATGGCGTCGTCATCGTTGAGCACCTCGAAGTGCTCCGCAGACGCTTCGGCCTTGCCGTACAAAGCCGGCGCCTCCTTGACCGCGTGCCCAGCACCCGGCAGATCCTCGGCCTTCAGCGGCGCATCGTTGGCGGTGTCGCCATCGCGATACTTCTGGATGGTGACGAATACCAACCCCGGCCCCTTGCGCCGCGCCAGGGCTTTCAGATCTGACGTGCTGTTGGCCACCTCCACCGTCTCGCCGGTGAGCGTGGCGGTCACGGACAGCTGGCCTTGCAGGTCCTTACGGTCGGTGACCACCACCACCTTGAAGCGTCGCAGCGCCGGCTCGGCGCGCATCTTGCGCACCAAAAACACCATGGTCAGCGACTTTCCCGAGCCCTGGGTATGCCAGATGATGCCGCCACGCTGATCGCTTTCGCCATGCTGCAACCGGGTCTGGCCGCGCTTGAGCTTTGCGATCGCACGGTTCACCGCACGGTATTGCTGATAGCGACACACCGATTTGATGGTCTGCCCGCCCACCTGCATGAACAGCAGGAAATGCTTCACCACATCCAGCAGATTCGCTGGCGCCAGCAGGCCGGCAATCAAACGCTCCTGCGCGTTGAGCTTCTGCTTGCCGAAGCATTGCGCCGCCTCCGCCTCCGATCCTGCGCCGTCCGGCCCCACTACCGTCTTCCACTGCGCGAAGTGCTCGAAGCCCGCACCGATACTTCCAACCCGCGCCTCGTCCACGCAACTGGCCACCAGCAACTGGTTGGTGGCAAACAGTGCCTCGTTGCCCTCGTTCTCGTCCACTTCCAGCGCGGCTTTGCGCTGGTTGCTGTAGCGGCGCAACTGGTCCACGGCCTCGCTCAACGGCTCGGGGACGGACGGACTCTTGCACTCCACCACCACCAGCGGGAGGCCATTCACCAGCAACACCAGGTCCGGCACGATGAAGGCCTTGGCGCTGTTGAAGCCGAGCGGGCAGTCCACGCGGTACTGGCTGACCACAGTGAAACGGTTGTTGGCCGGTGTGTCCCAGTCGATATAGCGGATCGTCTGCCCGCGCCCACCATCCCAGCCGGCCAGCCCTTCGACCGTCAGGCCCTTGATCAGCAGCTCGGTGGCTTGCTGGTTGGCCTCCATCAACTTGTGCGCGCCCAGGCGCGTGATCGCAACCACTGCGTCAGTGAGGCGGGCGTCGTCCAGCCAGGGCTTGCCGTCCGGCCCCGGATTCAGCGCCAGCAGGTACTCGCGCAACAGGGCTTCCTGAACGACCTCGGCGAAGCCGCTCCGTCCCGTGACGGCGGGGTCGTCCAGGCTGCCGGCCAGATGCGTCCAGCCCACCGCCTGCAGCTGCGCCACGAAAGGCTTCTCAACGTCTTCCAACTCCCAACCCATCAACGTCTCCCTGGCTGGATGCAGGCATCCATGAACATCCCAATATTTCCCAAAAACTCCCAAAAACTCCTAAAGAGCCCCAAAGCTTCCCAAAGCGCCCAGTTCGCCTGCCGACCACCGGTCAGTCGTCAGGTTCGATGGTGTAGTAAGCCGAACGGCGTGTCCCATGTTGGGACAGCCGCCCTTGCTCCCTTAGCTGCCCCAACAGGGCTTTGGCCTGATCGGCGCCCAACCGGCACAACTCCATCACCTCGGCACGGCGGATCTGCCCGTGCTGCTGCACGTAGTTCAGCACCAACTGCGCGTTCTGCAGGCTGGTGAAGCCGGCTTGCCGGGTATAGGCGGCCTTCTCGCCCTGGCGCTGATACACGGCCGCCGACAAGGTGTAGCTCCGCCCACGGGTCTGGCCGTGCGCCTCGATCAGGCCGGCCTCGGTCAGCGCCTCCAGCGTGCGCTTGGCGCTGGCCGGGTCGCGCTGGATGCGCGCGGCCAACTCGTCGGCGGTCACACGCTTGAGCTCGCGCAACGCGGCCAGCGCGATCAGGCTGTCGATCGGCAGTTCGCCATTGCTGCGCCGCTCCTGCTCCACCACCATCCGGCCGAAGTCGAGATCCGCCGCACCGGTATCCAGCCGCACCACCACACTGTGGCTATCCGTGCGGGAATAGTCCGGCGCCGGCCGGCCGAAGCGCAGTAGGCCGCGATAGATCGTGTCGACCCCGCGCCCCGAGCGTTCCACCACACCGATGCGCTTCATCGCATCGGCAAGTGCGCGGTTGCGTGGACGCGGCTCGGTGGTCAGCAGGTTGTCCAGCGTCACCCCGTCGACCAGGCCGCCAGGGTTGCTGACCACCAGCGCATCGTTCTCCAGCCGCACATGCACCGCGCCCAGGCGGTGGTAATCGCGGTGGATCAGCGCATTGGCCACTGCCTCGCGGTAGGCGCCCATATCGACCTTGGGAACCGGCACGCGAAACAGGCCCACCTGCAGTTCTTCCTCCGGGTTATAAGGGCGGAAGTTGGTCTCCAGCCAATCGATGGCCTGCAGCAGCGGCACGCGGCGGAACTCGTTGAAGCGTACGGCCTGCTCGGCCAGCACCTGAAACGCAAACTCATGTGTGGCCACATGCTGGCGCAGCGCCTCGACGCGCCCGATTACCAGCAGACCGCACAACGTCGGCACGCGGCGGCCGTCGGGCTGGCGCGTCGTGAAGCCCAGCGCGCCGTCCAGCGCCTCGTCGTCCAGCTCAAGCAGCACGCGGTCGCCGCCATACTGTTGAACGGCCTGGCGTAGACGCTCACGCTCCAGCGGATCGAAATCCGACAGTTGCGCGCCGGCCACCGGCTGCGCCGAGGCATCGACCAGGCCAAGCTGGCCGAGGCGGCTATCGCGTTCATGCGGCAGCATCGGCACGCATTCGGGCGTGCCGTCGTGCTTCAGCCGGCGGCGCAGATAGACGCCAGCGGCGGTGGACACCACCGTGGCGGCCTTGGGCACCACGATCCGCGCGGTGGATACCCCGTCAATCTCCACCGCCTCCACCTGCACCGCGATAGCCGGCGAGGTGCGTGCGGCAATCAGGCCGGGCAAGCCGACCAACTGACGGTGATCCGCATGTAGGCCGGTCGGCCTGCCATCGTCTTCCACGCCCAGCCACAGCTCGCCACCGTCCGCGTTGGCCAGACACACCACGGCCTCGGCCAGCTCGGTGTCTGACAGCTTTCTGCGGTCGCTCTTGAACTCGACCGTCAGCGATTCGGCGGCTGGCAGGGGGTGGGTCATGCGGTGGCGGCATCCAGCAGTGGAGTGACGCGAACGCGGCCGGTGAGGAGGTCGTCCATGAGGCCGGACTTGAGCTTCTTAAGCTTGGCAAACTCTGTAAGAGAATCCGCCTGCTTCATCTCCATAGACATTAGATATTCGACCATCTGATCCTGCTCCCGCCGCGACGGAAGCGCAATCTTGTAACTCCTGAAGAATGGCAACCCGATCGTCTTGATCGTACTCCCCACCGCAATCGCTTCAAATTTCGGCTTCTCACGTTGCAAGTAGAAATAAAGGAACAGGTCTTTCAGCTGATCACCGCATCGCCAAGCCATGAAGTGCTGACTAACTGCCATATCCAAAGCGAGAAGTGCACTTTTCCCAACCCCTGCATCACGAGACAAGATGACAGTTCCAGCCGGATGAAGAACCGCCGAAGAGTTTGCAATCCCCAAGGCAGTAATCGTCTTATCTGTCTCAGAAATATAGATGTCGTCCAACCGATGCGTATCGGCCAACGACACCCATTTAATGTCGCCATTCCAGTACGAGGACACACTTTTACTTGGCGTATGACCACTTCCTCGAACTGCAACCTCATCCAGCAACCGAACTTCCCACTCTTTCGGAATCCACCCCAAAGACGACGGCCCGTAGAGATGCGGCGCTTCGGACTGTGGCGGGCGCAGTTCACCATTGGAGTCGATGCCGCGCGTCAGCAGGCCGTGCAGCAGGCCCTGCTTGACGGCCTTGAGCTTGGCGATTAGCGCCTCGGTTTCGTGGATAGCGGTGTCGAGAGTGTCGAGGATCTCCGCGATCTTCGCCTGCTCCGACACGAGTTCGGGAATCTCAACCTGTGAAGCGAGGTACTCCTGGAACTTGAGATTGATGATGCCTGTTGTCTGCTGCTGAAGAGCCAGGATTGGTGGCTGTTTGTAGAACCAGAAAAGTTTCTGCAGAAGAAAGCGCGGATCGACCTGATCGCGTGATGGACGGAGCGTCTTGAAGAAATTCGAGCAGGTCGCAGGACTACCATGCGCTTCGCTGTCGAAATAGGCGACCCGACCAACGGGCTTCCCCGGTCCTCCACCCGAGCCTTCAAGCAAAATGTCACCCGTCTTGAGCATCTTAGACGTCAGTTTCCCAATTGGAAGGCGCCTTGCAGCGCCAGCGCCAACGATCCGACCTTCATCGTCGATATCGGTCGCACGGTAAACCACCGTATTTCCGGGAACCGGATCGGTTCCCCACTCTCCTGCAAAGGATGCGGCAAGGCACTCTGCGATAGTGGTTCTTTTCCAACGTTCAGACATATCCCAATCCCTTCAAGAACCCTCGCAGCGCCAGCGCCGCCTCATCGCGCTTGCCTTCGATATCCGCCAGCGTCACCCGGTACTTATCCCACCACGTCTCGAACGCGGCCACGACATCCTTGCGCTGCGCAGCGACGTAGCGCTCGACGATGGCGCGCATGTCGTCGTGCAGGATGGTCAGCAGCAACGCCGCGGCCGCTGCGTCGCTCAATGCATCGACCTTGCGATCAAGCTCATTGGAGAAGCTGTCCTTCTGGGCTTTGAGTTGCCTCTTGATTGCAGCAAGGTCTTTCTTCCAGCCTCTGAGCTGGTCCTCATCCACGGCCTCCTCATCCTCATCGGCCGGCTCTGCATCGCCGTCCTCGCCATCGGCGTCTTTCGATGCCTTGGGGTCGGCCGCCTTGATCTGGCTATCCAGTTCGGCCTTCTTTCCTTCCAGTTCGGTGATGGCTTCGACGAACTCGACCAGCAGAAAGCGCACCAGCTTATGGTCCAGCGGGTTGTCCTTGCTGGCCTTGTCCTCCAGTGCGGTGACGATGCTGGTGCGCCAGGCGTCGATGACGCCACGGGCGCCGCGCACCATCAGGGTCTGAAACTCATAGCGGGTCTGCACCCAGAAGCCGGCGATGATGCCGCGCACCTGAAACGGATTGAGCAGGCCGATTGCTTCCAGCGCTTCGCTGAAGCTGGCCAGCAATTCGTGGCGCAGCGCGACCAGCGCAGCGGCGTCATTCTGGCGCCCGGCCAGCGCGGTGATGCGGGTACCGTGCGCCTGCCACCAGGCCTCGAACGCGTCGCGCAACGCAGCCTCCTTCGCCTGCAGGCCGGGATTGCCTTCGACGGCAGGCTTGAGCTCGGCGCGGGCGGTCAGCGTCGGTGCGAAATCGAGATACGCCGCGTCACGCGCGACGAACAGGTCCTGCGGGTCCAGGCCATGCGCGGCGAACAGCGCGGCCTTGGCCTGCACCTCGGCCCTCGGCACGCCCCCGACCAGATGCGCGCGCACGTCGTGCGGTTCCGGCGCTGGAGCGTTGTCGGCATACCGGCGAATGTTTAGGTTGCAGCCGTTCTCCAGCAGCGTGGCGTTATCGACGATGGCGGAAAAGCCGTCGATGGCGCGGAATTCATCGAACGTGGTGACGATCTTCTCGATGTGCTCAGGCAGCAGGTAGTTCTGTGCGCGCCCCTCGAAATACTCTCGGTCGGCATTGATGAAGAGCACCTTGCCCCGGCGCTGTGCCGGCTTGCCGCTGACGCGGTTGCCGCCATGCTGCACCTGTTGACGCAATACCAGGACGCAGGCCGGGATGCCGGTGCCGTAGAACAGGTTGGGCGCGACGCCGATTACCGCTTCCAGCAGGTCATCGGCAATCAACCCAGCGCGGATGCGCGCCTCGTCGCCGCCGCGGAACAGCACGCCATGCGGCATGACCGTGGCGATCATGCCGCCATCGCGGGTCACGGCCACCATGTGCTGCAGGAACATCAGGTCGGCCTTCTTCGCGCCCAGCGGCACCTGGCCGTAGCGGAAGCGTTCGGGGAATTTCGGTGCCCAGGCCAGCGTACCATCGGTGTTCTTGTCGGCGGTGCCCCAGTTGATCGAGAACGGCGGATTGGTCAGCACGCGATCGAAGCGCTGCAGCTCGCCACCGGCGACATGCTGCGGCTCGGCCAGCGTGTCCTCGTTGCGCAGGTCGGCGGTGCTGATGCCATGCAGCAGCATGTTCATTTGGGAGATCGACCAGACCGTGCCGTTGAACTCCTGCCCAAATAGGTTGGCCTTGCGGCCGTCGCCGCCATGTTCGTCGATGTAGTCCTTGGACAGGATCAACATACCGCCCGACCCGCTGCAGGGATCATAGATGTCGTGATGCTGCTCGGGCTTGAGCAGCTGCACCATCATCCGTACCACCGAGCGCGGCGTATAGAACTCGCCGCCTTTCTTGCCGGCAGAATCGGCGAATTCGCCAATCAGGTATTCGTAAGCCGCACCCAGCAGGTCGGGGAACTCGAAATCCTCATTGCGCAGGCGATGCAGAGCGAAGTGGGTGATCAGCTGGCGCAGTTTGATGTCGGGGAGCTTGCTCTGTCCGACTTTGCGGGTGAAGTCGATGTGCTCCAGCACGCCGTCAAGGCTGTTATTGGTGTCTTCGATCCCGGACAGCGCCTTGTTCAGCGCGTCACCCACGTTCTGGTGGGCATCGTTGACCAACGTCTGGTAGCGCGAGATCCGCGGAACCCAAAACGCACCTTCGACCTTGTACCAGCGCGGATTTTCGGCAGAAGCGTTGGCTTGCGCCTCGCTTTCACCGGTGCGCTTGCGCTCGGCGATGACCTGCTCGCGGCGCTGCTCAAACACGTCAGAGCAGCGCTTGAGGAACAACATCCCGAAGATGTATTCCTTGAATTCGGAGGCATCCATCTTGCCGCGCAGGATGTCGGCAGCCTTGAACAGATGGCGTTCCAGTTGGGGGAGGGTCAATGGCATGAATCAAACTTCTCTTTAGTAATGCTTAAATTCGAGTGAAAGATCGGCATCAGTTTCGCCTCTCAGCACGGAATGACGGCGCTAGATGATGCGTTTTGTGCGGGCATCTCACTGCGACCATCAGCTTTCCTAGCAGGGCTTTCGTCAGGTTTCTGAAGCAAGGAACCAGACTGGCTTCAACGGCAGTTGTGTACGAGCAGTGTCACCGAGCTGTGCGTAGTGCGTCGTCCATAGCTCTACCAATTTCCTCGCATCGATCAGATTGATCCGCCGATGCGACTGCCTCGCTTCGTAATCAGCGTCTTTGGTGAAACCAGAAAGCGCAACGAACAAACCGACATCGCCCTCCCCCAGAACCGCCATAAAGCTGCGCAGGCCTGTCACATCGATCCGCGGCGAGTTGGCATTACGCTTGACCTGCACCTTGATGCGCGGCGGGCGGGTGCCGAGCGGGTCGTTGTAGGCAATGATGTCGGTGCCACCGTCCTTGCCGGGCGGTGCCACCCAGGCAACGTGATACCCCATCGCCCGCAGCAGCGAGGCCACGAGTTCCTGGAAGTCGTAAGGCGGCATCGCAGCGAGATAAGCCTCGATCTCGGCCCATGCCATTTCTTCGGCTTCTTCCAGCGTGATGCTGGCCGATTCCTCGGTGAGCTCTCCCTCGGGATCGTCGACCTCGTCGGCGACGGGCTGGGCGCTCTTCCACTTCTTGTACAGCTGCCCGACCGCGCGGATGAACTGCTCTGGGTCCGGATATGCGTCCAGCGCCGCTTCCCCCTCTGGCGTGAGGGTCCAGATGCCTTTGTCCTTGACCAGCCAGCCAGCCAGCCTTGACCGGCGCCACGGTGCTGAAGCGAACGATCTTCTCGAAGCGACGGCCGCCGGTTTCGTAGTCGCCCGCTTCGTACTCGGTGAGCACGACCTGCTTTTCCAGCGAGAGCAGTGCATCGGACGCACGCATGCCTTCCGGCTGAGTCTTGAGGATATGGAACAGCGCTCGGGTCAGTTCCCCCGTGCGGCGCCTGCTGATATTGGCCATCTACTTCCCCTGTGGCGCGACGTCGGCGCTAACGCCGTGCTTAATGATAGTCGTCTTCACGCTGATGCCTGACGGCCAAAACGGTGACGACCTGATCGCTTTCAACCTCAAACAGCAGCACGTAGCCACTAGCACCGAAGCCGATCACCAGCTCCCGCAAGAACGGATCTGCCACCCCCGCCTTGCGGCAACTCAATGGGGCCAGTTCAAGCACGGTGACGCCATCGCCGATGGCCTGCAGCGTGCGCTCGGCCACGGTGAAGTCGCCTTCAGCACGCTGTAGCAGCCAGTCGTAAAGACGCGCGAGATCTTCGCGCGCTTGCTGAGTGAAGCGGACAGAAAATCCCACCTTGGCTTAGCCCTTGCGCGCCTTGTCCAGTTGGGACTGCAGCCCGGTCAGCACATCCTTCGCGTCGATGTACCGGTCAGACGACTTGGCGCTGTCGCGCGAGGCCAACCCGCGGGCAATGAAGGCTTCCTGCTGCTGGCGCTGCTGAACCTGGGCGCGCACGGAGTGCTCGACGAAGCTGGACAGCGTCTCACCCTCCTGCAACACGGCTTCGGCCGCTTCGCGCAGCGCCGGGTCTACCCGGAGCGATGGAAGAGATGCGGATTTCATGGCCGGCCCAGTGCGTTGCAATTGCGATGCATCATCGCAAGCGAGCGCCGGCGCTTCAAGGTTTTCTTTGCAGACCTAAGCCGGCGATGTCGCAGCTACGCTGATGCGATGGCCCGTAGACGCTGAAGCACGACGCTTGCGCGTTTCGGTTCGGCGACCAATCCCTGCAACGCGTTCACAAAAGCCGGGTTGTCTATTAGCCCCACGAACACATCGGCGACCCACTGCCGAAGGTCTGCATGCTCCACGGCAAACTCTTCCACCAGCTCAGCCCGGCCATCGACGACATTGAGTACGTCCTCCAGGTCGTGACTGGAAAGGAAGTCGCTGTTGCCTCGGGTAACGAAGGCTTCGAGCTTGGTCGCGATGAATGCTGTCGCTGTCACCAAGCGGATGGACAGGCGATCGCTCAAGGCCACCACTTGGGCCGTCCCTACAGCATGGGCGTAACAGCGGTTGGAGAAGCCAAGCACGCCGGCATCCCCCGGCATCAGGTCGAAGAGGACGCCCGACGCTTCTTGTACCCAGCGGCAGACGACGCCGCTCTGCATCTCGCGCGCAAAGCCCTGCGATTCCACACGCGCCTCGATGCCGCGGAATCGGGACAAATCAAGATTGACCACCGCATCGACGTCATAGGTGGCGCGGACGTTTTCAGCCAATGGATCGGATAACAGCAGACCAACGACCGCCCCGCCGAGGAAGACTACGTGGTCGCAAAGTTCGCCCAGTGCATCCGCAATCACAAGCAGATGCGGTAGTTGGGATCATCAGACCGCATCGCCAAGCCTCAGCAACTGCTTGAGATAGCGCGCCGCCAGCGTGCGCTCGCGGGCGCGCCCGCTACGCAGGGCGTCCTGCAGCGCCAGCAGCTGGTGCAAGGCAGGGTCGGCAAGCGCAGCGTTGGGCGCACCAGCCGACAATGGCGACAAGCCGGGGCCTTTGGCCGTGCCCTGCGCGCTTGGCCACACCGGTGCCTCCCCTGGGGAACTGGCAATCGCGGTGGACAGTGGGGGCACGCCAAAGGCCGTAGGAATGCCACGCCTTAGCGGCCCGATGACGGCAGGAAAGGCATAACGCACGCCGTGGACCGCAAACTCGTGCAAGGCCGTGCGCACCGTCTCCCACTCGCCGCGGCTTTTTTCCAGCGCCAGGCCGGATGCCACCGCGCGCTTGACGCTGCGATGCACCTGAGAGGCGCTCATGCCTAGCGCTTCTCCAAGAGAGGCATAGGTCCAGGCCTGGCCCGCCTGGGCGACCTGCTTGTACAGCACGACCAGATCCTGCGGCTTCAGTTCCACAACCAAGTCAGCCTTATTCCATATTCCAGAATATGGAATATTCGGCGAACAAACTGTTTCTGCAAGCAGTCTTTGCTACACGCCGACCTAAACGAGGATCTACCGCTCAAAGGCGGAAGCCAGACACTCTCACCCAATGCTCCGCGGCTTAACCGCCTCCTCCTGCGACAACGATCTCTCCTGCGCTTGGCTCTGCGTCTGCGCCAAGGCGCGCGCGTCGAGCTCTTGCAGCTTTGCCAGCGATTGCTCCACCGGCGTACTGACGGCCACGTCAGTGGGCATGCTGGCACGCAGATGGGCCGGATCACTGAGCTCGCCCTGCACCACGAACACGGTAGCGCCGGCCGCCGCACGCGGTGTCTGGTTGCTCAGCGACACATGGTCAATCCGCTCAAGCCCATGCTCCTTTGCCAGATGCGCCAAGCTGGCACTCATCCGCTCGCTGTGCGCATCACTGCTCCGTCCCATGCTGGCATCCAACTTGCCAACCAGAGTCGTTGCCTGTGCATGCAGGGGGTGAGGTGCCTGCGGCGTGGGTTCTAGGTATGCCTGTCGCTGCCTGCCGTGCACCGGCTCTGCCGGCCCACCTTCTTGCCGTTGGGGATGAGGCGGCTGATTGCCACGCGGCTGAGGGCCGGGCCGTGCTCCCTCCTGCTGAAGCCCTTGGTCTAGCTGCTGCTCTCGCACGGGGCCGGGGGTCGTGCTGGTCAGCACGTATTGCCAGCGTGTTTGCGCAGGGTTGCCTTGAACAGCATCCATGAACGGCTCGTAGTCGTCCGCGTGGATAGTCTGGCAGCCGGCCGAGTCTGTGCTGCCGCGTGATCCGCGGTGGATTTTGAATGTGTCGTTGAGATCCTGTGTGCCGTTGACGTCGGCGTGATCAAACCAGCCGTCGGCATTGCTGTCCCGCTGCACCATGCCGCGCCCTGCAGTCACTGCAGCCTGGCTAGGCCGCAGCGCATCGTCAATGGATCCAGTCAGCAATGGATTGGGATGCTGCGCCCTCTGCATTTCGATCGTGCCTTCGCCCAAACGTCCGAGGTCACGGACACCATCCCCATTGACATCGTCACCCTCGATCTTGCGCGGCCGCGTAATGCTCTCAAACCCGGGGGAGGGATCGAATCGGCGGTTTTCACGACCGCCCTCGCCCAGCGGCCTGGCTCCGGTATTGCCCGCGTGGTGATCGTATTGCGCAGTGGGCTCGGTGTTAGAGCGGTTCGCCTCAACCACATGAGCGGTTCCGTCTGCGTCCTTCCACAGAACGACCAGGCGATCGTTGTAGACACCGCTGCCACCACGTGACTCATCGCGAGGAGTTGCCGGGTTATCTGACCGCCTTTGGGTTGGATGTGCCGAATCTTCCATGGCGTCGAGCGTGGAATTCTCTTGCCGCAGGCCAAGGATGACCCGTTGCCCTGGCGTTGCAAGCGCCTGATCTGCTGCCGTATTGCCACGCGCTTGGGCGATGCTTGCGTAAACGTCGTATTTTTGACCGTCGGAGAGAGTCGCCATCTCATTGTCGGCTGGAAATCGCGGTGCAGTCGTGTGAATGCTTTGCAGGCGTTGTAGCGCTGCGGTAACGCCTGGCATCTGCGCGCGGCCTGCATTGGCAGCGATATCACGCTCTGCCTGGATGCCGACGTAGCGATCCATGCTTTCTTGCAAGATTTCTGGCTGTCCTTGCCGATGCCGTTCCAGCAATGCCACTGCATCTGCGGGACGGTTGGCATTGAACAACACCACAACCTCGTCTGCACGCTCTTTGATATTGAGCTCTATGACACGCGCCATCTTTGCTCTCCCTGCATCGATTAATGAGTGACGAAACGGTCGCCCTTGTTGTCCAGCGGACCAGAACAGGCAGCCTTTCCTTCAGCGCCGGGCCTGCACGGCCATCGCGAGCGATCAACCGTGTTCATCAAGTCAAAGCGCTCCCCGTTCCAGACCAGAAATCCGAAATGCAGGTACGCCCAATCGTTGTAGTAGCGCGGATCACTGGCAAGCGGTGCGTCCGGGTCGAACTCGATCACCCAGCGCAGCACGGGAACCGCCCACAGACGCGACACATCAAGAAACGGGACAGGTTCCGCGTAAGGCTGGTAACGACGGATCTCGTCCTCGGTCAATGCGGGTGCAGGCGGCAATACCTCTCTACTGACATCGGCCAGCTGTCCTTTCGCATCGAAACGGAACGCGCGTACGCCACCCGAATCCTTGCAGTCCACTGCCTGATCGGTACACCGCACCCCACCAACCAGGTATACGACGTCAAGAGGATCGGGTGATTCGAAAGAGCGCACCCAGAATGCATCGGTCGCCAGCATGAAATCGGCACGCTTACCCAAACCAGCAGATGCAACGTAAACAGAATTTTTCAAGGCATCTGCGCGCGCGTCGGGAGTAATTGCCAGATCAGATGACGAAAGCGCCAAGATAACTTGAGCTAAAGGGCGCGGCGCAGGGCCGATGCATTCGTCGGCAGGTAGAAGAACAATGCGGCCAGAAGCGCTTCGCTGTAATCGGGTTGTACAGGTGGCCCCCATGTCTTGCTCCAGCGCGAACCGCTTCCATGGCTTTGGAGAGGACAAGGGCACTTCCGGATAGACGTTCTTGGCGGCAGCTATCGTCGCTGAAGGGCTGGTTGCCGAGCGAGCGCTGTCTTGGGCGCATCCAGCTGCAGCGATGAGCACGACACCCACAAGCAATCCGATCAAACGGCGATGATGCATGCTCTGCTCCGTGTGGGTTGCCTAAGCTTAAGATCGGCTTGTTGTATCAGGACGACATCAATCACGCCTTGTCATGCTGGTTACTGCTTTGGCCTGGTTTCACCTGTGCGCTTGCGCTCACCCTATGCCGCACGCCATGGGTTGGCAACCTTTGAATTAATGGGAAACGAATCGGTCCTCACCATCTGGATAATCAGAACATACTGGTTCGCCCGTGCGTTGTTGACGACACGGCCAATGCGCTCTTGTAACCCGTTCGACGCGCTCGAAGCGTTCGCCCGTCCATCGGAGAAAGCCAAAATGCGCATAAGCGCCGACCCGCCTTGGGTCATCGGCGGCAAGCGGCTGGTCGGGGTCAAACTCCATTAGCCATCGCATGGTTGGCGCCATAGGTAACTTGTCGTCGAACAGAAAAAGCTCCGAGCCGCCGTGTTCGTTCTGCCTGGCAATATCTTCAGCAGTCAGGCTGGGCGCTGGCGGGAAGATCGATACGCTGACGTCGGATGCATTGCCGTCCTTATCGAGGCGATAGGCTTTGCGACCTTGGCCTGATTGGCATGCAAGGCCTGCGTCACCCGCACTGCATTTCACTGGCCAGACCAGATACACCGTCTTGTCGGGATCGGCACTTTCGAACGAACGAATCGTGAGCTCACCCGCGGCCACAGTGAAATCCGCACGTCGTCCCAACCCAGGTGCGGCCACGTAGACCGCATTGCGCAGACTGGCTTCGCGCGCCTGCTGCGAAGTATCGACGGCGTCTGTACGCAGAGCCAGCAGTGCGCGCGCCATGTGCGCGGGTGCCGGGCCTCGGCAAAACGCGTCCCTCAACAGCGGTGCAGGCGCAGTGCCCTGCGATTGCATACGATCCACGCAGGTGGCCCCCATCTGCCGCTCCAGCTTGAAGGGAATCCAGGGTGCGGGCGAAGCAGCGGGTGCCTGAGGAAAGGAGGACACTTCCTGGGCATCGCGCAAGGGCTTTGCTGCAGCATCTTCTGTCGAAAGTCGTGCACACCCAAGCGTCATGATGGGCATTAGCGCCGTGACTACCAGGCAACGCATCAGCTTCTTCACGAGCATCCCCTGAGCAGAGAAAACAGACGCTCCGGACTGTGGCCGCGTAACGGGGGTGAGGTCAAGCATCGGCATGGCATTGATTGATCTGGCCCATAGATTGGCAACGCCTGTAACAGAAGGCCTGTAACAACCTGTGCAGCATATGGGGGCAGTGCGACATCTCGCGGCTCTATTGAGTACCGGAGGTCAGTTCCTCCCGGTCGTACATCAAGGCGCGCCCAATGCTGCAGGTCTGCATATCCACTCGCGAAAGTCACCGCCACCCTTCTGCGCTCATTGCATTTTCTTGATACGCACAGCTGATCAGTGCTTGTGCCTCGATCCAGAAGTGACTGCGAGCGCCAGCCGAAATTGGCATCGATCTTGTTGATACCTAAAGAGAGTCGAACGCCGGTCATCAATGTGGTCAACCTGTCCCGCCGGCACTTATTTGCCTATAGTTCGCGACAAACCCTGCAATGGATTGACCAATGCACATGATGTCAACCGGCCGGTGCCTGGCTCTTGCACTTGCCGTCGCTGTGACCGGTAGTGCCTGTGCACGGACGCCATCAACCGAACAAAAAAGGACTTCCCCCATGTCTGACACCGTCACAACAGGCCGCACCATCAACGGGCATACCTATTCGGATGCTCCTGTGGATGTGAAGCTAGGGCCAAACACGTTCCGCATTCCCGCCAATTACCTGGACAGCCAGATCGCGCCGTGGCCGGGCGAAGGTGTGACGCTTGTCATCGAGTGGCCGGACATGACCCCCACCCCGCCCGGTGCGCGCGCGAACCCGCGAACTAACGATTTTCGGAAGGAAATTTCTATGTCGATCGACTATGTCGACCGTGTCCCCGTCGAGACATTGCTGGGGCGTTTCTCGTCAAACGATAGGCGTACCGAGACCGGCTCGGTTGAACGGGGCAATCCTGTCGACAGGCTCGACCTTCGCATTGCACAGCCTGAAACACTAGGATTAACGCCCTATGCCATTGGTGAGGAGAAGATGGCGGCATACGTCAAAGCGTATCAAGCCCACCACGGCGAGCCTCCGACACGCAACCCTGCGTTTGAGGACGATTGGTATGTCGCGCGCGACTCGGGCGGCAACTTAACTACTTTTATCAAATGCGACAGCACCAAATTTCGAGGAGATGGTGTTCGTCTGGAAGGATCTGAAGTGATTCATGAAAAAGGAGCTACTGCAGCAAGTTGCGTCCACTATTTCTCTGACATCGAAAACAAGCTTTCCATCAGTCTCAATTACAAGCGTGCTTTTTTAAAGGACTGGAAGCGCATGGAAGATGCGGTGAGGAAGGTATTAGCCCGCACTAAAGTCCAGTGATTAGTGTTTTTACAGGGAGTAACCGATGAGCGGACTGACTGAGCAAGACCTGGAAATCCTTTCCGACTACGCAAATAAAGGCAACCGAGCGCTGTATTGGAACTATCTTTCGCAGCTTGATGGCGCAGACGGCTATGGGACATTGGCGTTAGGCGTAGTGCGCAACGACAGCTTGCCAGGGCAAGTGGCTAACAGTTACGCACAAAATTACGCCAAAACGCAGCACGATAATGGCTCGCGCTTTGCCAATGCTGAATTGAGCGAACGCGAGTGGGAAGAGTTTGGACAAACGCTGCTCAAGAAAGATCTTGAGCTTCGGCAATCTTGGTTCGACAAAGAGCGTCCGGATATGGCGCTGAACCTTCCCGGCAAGGACGTCATGCGTGCACACGATCAAGCCTTCCTGGACCATGAGCTCGACCCCAACTGCTGGACACCACGCGTGCTCCTGCAAGCGGCCCTAGAAAAAAGCGGCCCCCAGAAGCTGGAACAGATCTGGACCAACATGCTCGACAACGAGTACGTCGGCGCCGCTCGCATCAGCAATACCGGCTACGAGACCTTTGCGCAGATGGGCTTGGTGGACGGTAGCCAGTACCTGGCCAAGTTGGGGGCGACCGAAGCGATCCAGATGCTGGAGGGCCGTTCTGCGATCGATCCGAACGTCATCGGCAGCAACAGTTTCTATGCGATGTACTTCGAAAAAGAACAGAAGTGGATGAATGTCAGCGTCGGTGGCGGGCATCCTTCCATGCGCGAAGAAACCAATCCTGCGCGCCTGGCGGAACTCAACGATACACGCCAAGTGCGCATGGAGCGCCAGCAGAAAGCGACGCAATTTCATGAGGACGATCAGCACCGCTCCATCACCCGCAGCCCGTTCACGGCATCGGTCGATGGCCTGCCAGATCGGACGCAGGCACCTACCAAGCTAGCCGATATCGGCCCGGGCCACCGCGACTACGCGTTGCTGCAACAGGTGAGCGCTGGCGTGAGCGCGATCGATGCGCAAGCCGGGCGCACACCGGACGAAAGCAGCGAACGCCTGGTGGCCAGTGCCATGAACCTGGCCCGCCAGAACAATCTGGACCGTGTAGATCATGTGGCGCTGAGCACGCAGACCGCGCAACACCCGGCCGGATACACGGTGTTTGTGGTGCAAGGTGCATTGAACGACCCTGCACACCTGCGTGCATCGATGCCCACCGATGAGGCGGTGCGCACACCGGTGGGACAATCGCTGCAGCAGCTGGAAATTGCGACGGTGGATCGTCAGCAGGCAGCGCTGCAGAGCCAACAGCAGGAGATGGACAACCGCTCACGCGAGGCTCCGGCAATGCGGATGGCTTGAGTGCAATCTTGCATAACGCAGAGTTGCGAGGCATCTCCGCCGTGTAATACGGATTGCGCGTAGACGACCAGCGCCGCTTCGTGATGCAAGTGGCCATGTTGAAACGCTCAAAAAACGCTGCATGCCGCACAACCCCAGAAGTCGTACTAAGCTCAAACGCACAACTGCTTGCCCATCCAGTGCAGTACGCCCTTGCGCGAATCGGCAGACTGCAAACAGGCACTCACCTCCAGTACGCGACACAAAAAAGCCCGGCGGTTGCCGGACTTTTTCGTTAACTCACATCCGGCAAAGCTCAGCCCTTACGCGCCTTCAACCACGCCTCGATCTGCGGCACCAATGCCGCGCGCAGCTTGATCCGGGTCTGGATGCCGGTGATGGCGGTTTCTGCATCGCGGCGTGAGGTGGGAGCCAGGTACTGGTCTGCGTAGGCCTTGATCTTGTCGGCCATCTTCGGGTCGACCGAGCCGGAACCCAGACTCGGGTAATAGCGGGCACGCGAGGTGGAGTCGATCAGGCCATCCACCTGCTGCCGATGCGCCACGGCGAAGTCGAAGCCCAGGTCCGGATGTTCGCTCGCCACCATGTCGATCATGCTGGCACCGGTGGTGGCGCCTGGCTCGGCGGTCAAGGCCAGCTCCAGTGCACGCTTGGCCAAGGCCTGGTCTGCTGGTGCCGCCAGCAGGCCGTAGTACTGGTCGCGGATCATCGAAGAGGTTTCCTTCTTCGCCATCGCATGCAGCGTGTCCCAGGTGGCGGCATCGGCATTGCGCGCGACGATGCTCAGCACACTGGTGCGCAGCTCCGGCGACAGCGACGCCGGGTCGGCCTGGAAGGCGGCAAAACGGCGGCGCGCTTCGGCAATGAGCTGCGCGTCGCCCATGTCGCTGAGGCTGCCAATCAGCCGCGTGCGCAGTTGCTTGATCTGCGCCGAATCGCCAGCGCGGTCGTCCCAGCCCAGGGTGGCAAACTGCGGTGCCAGCCGCGAGGTGGCATACGACCGCCATGCGGCACGGGTGGCCGGGTATTGCTTGAGCATGTCGTCGACGCTGTCCACAGTGCCGGCCACCGTTCCCCACAGGTCCGGCGAAGCGCCCACCGCCACCTTGGTGGTCAACTCCAGCGCATCTGCCTGCGGTTGCAGGCCAACCATGGCAAGCGCACTGGTATCCATCATCAAGCCAAGCTGGTCCACCACCGGCAGGCTGGAAAATGTAGTGCTGAGCGCCTTGAACTGCGCAGGTGCATAGCGGGTGCGGAAGTAGCCTTTCTGCCCGGCGTTGACCAGCACCGGTGCATCGCAGCCGGGCAATTGCAGCTGTGCGCTGCCATCCACCAGCACGCGTACCGGCGCGCCGTTGCCGGCACGCACGGCGACCGGCACATGCCAGCGCAGCGGCTGCTTGTCGGGGCGATCGAGCGTGTATTCGCCCTGCTGCAGGGTGAGGTTGGTCTGCCCGTCCACACACGTGGAGGCGACATTGATCAACGGCACGCCGGGCTGGTTGGTGAAGTCGTGTGCGACCTGGGTGAATTGCTTGCCCGGTGCCATCGCATCGACCTGTTGCCACAGCGCATCGGTCACCGCGTTGCCGTACTGATGTTGCTTGATGTAATTGCGCACGCCGGCGCGCCATTGCTCGGCGCCGACGTAGTCTTCGAGCATGCCGATGACCGCTTCGCCCTTGTCGTAGGTGATCACATCGAATGCCTGGCTGGCCTGCTCCACGGTGTCCACGTGCTGTACCACAGGATGGGTGGTGACGTAGGCATCGCGCCGCATCGCCGCGCGGCTCTTGAAGGCTGCCTTGGTCTTGTCGATATCCCATTCCGGGTGAAGCATCGTGGTCGTCCGCGATTCCATCCAGTTGGCAAAACCTTCGTTGAGCCACAGGTCGTCCCACCACGCCATGGTGACCAGATTGCCGAACCACTGGTGGGCAATTTCATGCGCAGCGGTCGTGAACACGGCCTGCTTGCTCTTGATGTCGGCCACCACCGGGTCGAGCAGCAACACGAATTCGAAACTAAAGATCGCGCCCCAGTTTTCCATGGCGCCGAAAAACTGGCTCTGCCCAGGCGCAGCGATGTTGTCCAGCTTGGGCAGCGGATACGGCACGCCAAAATAATCGTTGTACGCGTGCAGCACATCGCGGCTGGATTCCAGTGCGAACTTGGCTTGATCGACCTTGCCGGCCTGCGCGATCACACCGATCTCGGTGCCGTTATCCGTCTTGACCGTGGCGCGCTCGAAGTCGCCCAGGCTCATGAACAGCAGGTAGGTGGACATCTTGGGCGTGGTCTGGAAAACGACCTTCTTCATCCCGCCCGCCGCTGCGCTGGAACGCGCCACCGGCATGTTGCTCACCGCCATCTGCTTGGCCGGCGCATTCACCGCCAGGTCGAACGTAGCCTTGAAATTAGGCTCATCCCAGGACGGAATGAAGCGACGCGCATCGGAATTTTCGAACTGGGTGAACAGCGCGCGGCGCTGGCCCTGCGGCGTGGTGTAATCCAGCGCAAACAAGCCATTGGCCTGCGTGTTGATGACGCCACTGTAGTCGATGGATAACACGTAGTTGCCCGGTGCCAGCGGTGTGCCGGTATCGAAGCGCGCGGTCTGCGCATCGGCGTCGGTGGCGATCTTGGTCGCTACCGGCTTGCCGCCCGTTGCTGCGAGCGTGGCCTTGGAAAAGCGCAGATTGGCCGCCTGCAACACGATGGCATCGGTGGCGGTGAGCACCTGGACATCGATGCGCACCTTGCCATCGAAGGTCATCTTGTCGGCATGCGGGGTGATCTCCACCGCGTAATGCGTCGGCCTGGCGGTTCGCGGCAGCTGGGTAGTGACCTGCGAGGCCGATGGAGCCCCCGTGTCGGGATCAGCGGCAGCATGGGCCACGGTAGCGGCGGACGTGCTGGCCAGCGCCAGTGCAATTGCAGTCACCAAAATATGGCGCATGTGGTTCCTAACGTGATGGAAGTTGTCCGTGCAGAATCATCGCGTCAACGCAGATATCCCAACACAGCCGAAAGTCACGTCCACGCCTTGCGAGCACGAAAACGTAGACGTGGAAAAGAAGCGTTGGTGCTGCCGATGATAATCAAAGCAAGCCGGCGCGAACGGACACCGGATGGCGGGGGCGATGCTACAGGCCAGCGGTGAACACGACTCATATCAAGGAGGCTGACGCGCGGTTGGCAATGACGGTGATGCGTCGCGCGCCCAATACCTCCGGCACCACTCGGCATGATGCCGACGCTACACATCCGCCGTAGTCGCAGTCGGCCTGCCTGATCGGCTGCGCCGCGTGCGCAAGCGGGCCTTGGGCTGCAATCAGGCCGCGGGCACGTACACCATTACTCCGCTACCCAAGGCGACGCGCGATAGCGTGACAAAGAAAAGCCCCGCTTTCGCAGGGCTCTCTTGTTTCAATACTGCATCAGCCGATCAGGCGAACGGGTCCTGCAGCACCATGGTGTGGTCGCGGTCCGGGCCGGTGGAGACGATGCTGATCGGGCAGCCGGCCAGTTCTTCCAGCGCGCGCAGGTAGGCGCGTGCAGCAGGCGGCAACTCGTCCCACACGGTGATGCCGTGGGTGTTCTCGCTCCAACCCGGGAACTCCAGGTACACCGGCGTGCACTCTTCCCAGCCCTGTGCATCCAGCGGCGCGTATTCGGTGCGCTTGCCGCGGTATTCGTACGCGATGCAGACCTTGAGCTTTTCCATGCCGTCCAGCACGTCGAGCTTGGTGATGCACAGGCCGGAGATCCCGTTGATGGCCACCGCGCGCTTGAGCGCAACGATGTCCATCCAGCCGCAACGACGCGGGCGGCCGGTGGAGGCACCGTACTCGGCACCGCGGTCGCGGATGCCCTGGCCCACTTCGTCGTCCAGTTCGGTCGGGAACGGGCCGCCACCCACGCGCGTGGCGTAGGCCTTGGCAATGCCCAGCACGTAGTCGATCGCATCGGCGCCAACACCGGTGCCGGCCAGTGCGCCGCCCACCGTGGTGTTGGAGCTGGTGACGTACGGATAGGTGCCGTGGTCGATGTCCAGCAACGCGCCCTGCGCGCCTTCGAACAGCACCCGCTTACCCTGCTTGCGCAGGTCGTGCAGGATGCCGGCCACGTCGTACTTCATCGGCTGCACGTAGTCGCCGAACGCCAGCGCTTCGTCGTAAGTCTTCTGGAAATCGACCGCTTCCACGCCCAGGTACTTGGTCAGCACGAAGTTGTGGTAATCCAGCGCGGTGCGCAGCAGTTCTTCCAGCTGCGGCGGGTAATGCAGGTCGGCGATGCGGATACCGCGACGCGCCACCTTGTCTTCATACGCCGGGCCGATACCGCGACCGGTGGTGCCGATGGCCTTGCCGCCGGCGGCCTTCTCGCGCGCCTGATCCAGGGCGATGTGGTACGGCATGATCAGCGGGGCAGCCGGGGAAATCTTCAGGCGCGAACGCACCTCCACACCGGCGCCTTCCAGCTCGCTGATTTCCTTGATCAGCGCGGCCGGGGAGATCACCACACCATTGCCGATCAGGCACAGCGCGTCGTCGCGCAGGATGCCGGACGGAATCAGATGCAAGACGGTTTTCTTGCCGTTGATGACCAGGGTATGGCCGGCGTTGTGGCCGCCCTGGAAGCGGACGACCGCACCGATCTCTTCGGTAAGCAGATCGACGATCTTGCCTTTGCCTTCATCGCCCCACTGGGCACCGAGCACGACAACTGACTGACCCATGACGGGTGGACTCCTGAGTTTTGCTGCGGCCATCGGGGCCGCGGGATGGGACCGGTTCGGGGCTGGCGGCGCCACCTTGCGCGCAGCTCCATCGGGGAGCGTTGCAGCAGCGACCAACCCGGACACGGAAAAAGCCGAACGGAGTGCTCTGGTTGGAGCGTGCCCGGCCGGCTTTTGTGCATTATCCGGGTTTCGGGTGACGTGCACTACCCCTGGCGAGGCGCCGGATCGGGGGCTGGTCAGATTGCGGCTGGCCGCCGGTTGGTGGGTGCGGCCGAATGCTGCCGGTCTCTAGCCTGGTCGTATCAGTGGCACCACGGCAATCCGGAAGCTGCACTGTGCCTAGTTACACGCAATCACACACGCTACCGCGGGTCGTAAGAGCGCTCCTGGGTGCGAATCGCTCTGCGTGTGATGCCTGTCGCGCCCAGGTGCGCTCCTACGCTGCCGGAACGGACGGCCCGCTCAGTGCCGCACGATCCACAGCGCGATCGCCCCCATTACCAGGGTGACGCCGCCGATACCGCGCAGTTGGGCGGTGGGCAGGCTGAACAGTTGCTCGACCATGCGCTTCCAGGCGGTGGGCGCGGCAAATAGCAGCAAGCCTTCAATGACGGCGATCAAGCACAACGCGGACAAGAACTCTTGCATGGGAGAACAGCATGTCCGGGTGGAGGACATGCAGTGTGCCTGTCTTGACGCCGCTAGTGCACAGGATGCGATGCACAGTTCTTGGCAGACATCACCTGCCTCCACGCATTGAGCTGCACACCGGCACCGTCTATGGTTGCGCCTTTATCATTTGTGGCAGGGATGCATGATCAAGACTGATCGCCTGGTATTTCTCGATGCACTACGTGGGTTGGCAGCACTTTATGTGGTGCTGTTCCACGTCATGGCGATGCCCACGCCGGCGCTGAGGCCCAGCCCCTTACTAGTACCTGTACTGGCCGCCGGAGCGACCGGGGTCGCGCTGTTCTTTGTCATCAGCGCATTCTCGCTGTGCTACACCATGCCGCGTCACGCGGCGACGGGGCAGCCATTACGCAGCTTCTACCTGCATCGTTTCTTTCGCATTGCGCCGTTGTTTTATGTCTGGTTGGCTTTTTCGGCGTACCGCGATGGCCGTGGTGCACACCCAGGCCATCCTTGGGTCGAAATCGCCACAAACCTGTCGTTTACGTTCAACCTAGTGCCAGGCTGGGAAGCAGGCATCGTGTGGGCCAGTTGGGCCATCGGCGTGGAAATGTTGTTCTACGCCTTGTTTCCGTTGCTGTTTCTATTGATCAGGAACTTGACCAGCGCGGCAGTGTTCGCGCTATGTACCATCTTGGCATCGGGGCTGGCAGCCTCTGGGCTACTCGGTGAGGCCGCAATGGCGGCCACACGTGATTACGGCTTGCTTCGGCACCTCCCGGTGTTCGCCATCGGGCTGTGCACCTTCTTTGCCTATACCGAGCTGAAAAAAAGTCCAAGCGCAACGGCAACCCGCTGGGGAAAATCTTTAATCGGAATCGGCGCGACCAGTCTGGTCGCATGCATCGCAGCAAGTGCAAACAGCATGATCGGTCCGGTTGCGTTCTGGATCTCCAGCGGCCTGATCTACGCAATGCTCTTGGTTGGCATGTCCCAAGTCCCGCCAACCGTGATCGTCAACCGATTCACCGCCTACCTTGGCAAGATCAGCTACTCGATCTACTTAGGGCATCCGGTGGTCATCGCACTGATGGGACCGGTGTTCGGTTTTATTCGCCATAAGAGCCACGACCAGACCGTATCGTATCTGCTCTGTGCCTCGATCACCCTGCTGGTTACTTTGCCGCTGGCGGTGCTGACTTATCGCTTTATCGAAGCACCTGCAATTAGCTGGGGCAAACGCCTAGGACCAAAGATCCAGCGGTCTAATCCACCGGCCGCGTCCTGACATCGGCGCCATCAGCGCGTAATGACCGCAGAAACGCCCTGCTGCCAGATACAGAGATCAGGCTGATCGCCATAAGTAAAAACGCCCGCATCTGCGGGCGTTTTTACGTTCAGGTTTTTACCGCAATCAACGATCGCTCTTGAGGTACTGCAGGAACGGGTCGTTCTTGTCGAGCACGATCACGCCGTTGCCGTCGGCCATCGATTCGCGATAGGCCTCCAGACTGCGGTAGAAGGCGTAAAACGAAGGATCCTTTGCGCCGGCCTGGCCGTAGATGCGGGCCGCGTCGGCATCGCCTTCGCCACGCAGCTTCTGCGCATCACGCTCGGCGTCGGCCCTGATGACCGTGCTTTCGCGGTCGGCTTGCGCCCGGATGGTCAGCGCCTGCTCTTCGCCTTCTGCACGCAGCTTGCTGGCTTCCTGCTTGCGCTGGGCGCGCATGCGCTCGTAGACGTCGGTGATCACCTGGCTGTCGGTCGGCAGGTCGATCTGCTTGATGCGCAAGTCGGTGATCTGCATCCCTAAGCCCTTGATGGCGCCGTTGATGCCCTTGAGCTGGCTGGCAATCAATTCGCTGCGGTCGCCGGAGACCAGCTGCTGCAAGGTGCGCGAGTTGATCTGGTTGCGCAGCGAGTCGGTGATGATCGGTGCCAGGCGCGAATTGGCCACCGACTCTTCACCACCGGTGGCGCGATAGAACGCACGCACATCGGAGATGTAGCCGATGGCGAAGAAGTCCACGCTCACGTCTTTCTGCTCGGCAGTGAAATACCGCGCCGGGGCGGTGTCCAGCACCTGGAAGCGGCGATCGAACACACGCACCGATTCAACGACGGGGATCTTGAAGTGCAGGCCGGGCTTGAGGTCGGCTCGCACCACGCGGCCCAGGTTGAGCACCATGGCGGTCTGGTCTTCGCGCACCACGAACACCGAGCCCATCAGGGTCAGCAACACGGCGACGATCAGGCCGATGACTAGCGAATTCTTCATTGTTCGGTTCCCTCACGGCCGGTCGGGCGCGGGCCGCGTTCCGGGTTGCGGATGGCCTCGCTGCTGGCGCTTTGCGGCGGATTCAGCAGCACGTCTTGCGGCACCATCGACGGCATGCCGCCATTGCCCGCGTTGCCGCCGGCGTTGGCAGCCTTGCCAGCATCTGGCAGCGGCACATAGATGACCTGGCGACCATCGCTGCCGATCACCTTACGGTTCTCCGACAACACCTTTTGCACGGTTTCCAGCCACAGCCGCTTACGCGTGACCTCCGGGGCATTGGCGTACTGCTCCTGCAGCAGGGTGAAGCGGTCGGCGTCGCCCTCGGCCTTGGAGATCACCGCTTCCTTGTAACCTTCGGCACCGGTACGGGTGCGTGCGCCCTGGCCGCGTGCCTCGGGCACCACCTTGGCGGCGTAGGCCTGGGCTTCGTTGATCAAGCGCTCGCGCACCTGCTGGGCACCGTTGACCTCGTCGAAGGCAGGCTTCACTTCTTCCGGCGGACGCGCGTCCGGCAGGGTCACGCCGGTCACGGCCAAGCCGGTGTTGTAGGCATCCAGCGCCATCTGCAGACGATCCTTGGAGGCGATCGCCAGCGGGCCGCGATTGTTGAGCACGGTATTGAGGTCGGACCGCCCCACCTGCTCACGCACCGCGCTCTGCGCGGCCTGCTCCAGCACCAGATCGGCATTACGCGAGCCGAACAGGTATTTGCGCGGGTCGCTGATCTGGTACTGCACGTTGAGCGAGACGTTGACGATGTTCTCGTCGCGCGTCAGCACCGGCACCTGATTGCTGAAGGTCTTGATCTCGGTTGCATTGACCTTGCGTACCGACTCGATAGGCCAGGGCAGCTTGAAGCTCGGGCCGGGCTGCAGGATGCGCGAGAACTGGCCGAAGCGCAGCACCACGCCACGCTGCTGTTCGCCGATGAGCTGGAAGCTGGAGAACAGCACCATCAGCACCACCGCGACCAGAATCCAGCGCCCCACGCCGCCGTCGAACAGCTCCTTCAACGGGGCGGGCAGATTGCCCCAGCCACCACCGTTGCCACCACCGCGCGGGCCCCAGGACCTGCGACGGTTGGGATCCGGGCCGTCTCCGCCCTTGTTGCCGGGTGTGTTCCAGGCCATGCACGCTCCATGATCGAGGGGCTGTGCGGGCCAGTCCCGCAGTGCCGCCGTGTTGTTTGATTCGCCGATTCTACTAGATGGGGCAGACCCGCCGTTTTGAAAGGCCCTGATTGGTGCATCGGCGGTTTAGCCGGCGGGATGAATCAAGGGGTTGGCAGTTCTTGGCG
Organism: Xanthomonas sp. AC360; assembly: GCF_979258225.1. NCBI lineage: Bacteria > Pseudomonadati > Pseudomonadota > Gammaproteobacteria > Lysobacterales > Lysobacteraceae > Xanthomonas > Xanthomonas sp. AC360. The sequence goes on along the minus strand of NZ_OZ409846.1, from coordinate 2,774,824 downwards.
GCGTGGAGACGAGGTAGCGGCGCCAGGTTATAGGTCGGCGGGAGCCCTCAATGCGCGAAACGGGTGCCGAGAACGAAGGCGCGGAGCCGACCGCTCCGCTACCGGGAGGCTTGGCCGAGCCGACCCAGCTGGTCAACGCGCCCCGGCGCTCCTGCGCTCGACATGGGCACTTCGAGACCGTGACCGGCACCAGCACGCGCCATGACGACAGCGGCTGTACCGCGCCAATCAATGGTAGGAGGACGGGGTTGGTGCACTCACGCGCACTGGCACATCGGGCAGGAGGGACGGCTGGTGCTGGAATGGACGGCTGTTGATCGAGGACAGCACTGCCGTGGCGCATCGCTCGCATTGCGCTGCGCTTTGACAGCGCATGCAATGTCACGCTTGCAGGCATGTGACCGACGATCGACCACCTGACTGATCAGGCGGCGCCTACTAAACCGGCGCGCTGACCCGCGCGGCAGCCAGGCGTCGCGAGTGCCATCGCGCAGGCGCGCTTCGGGCTCGATGCTGCGATGGCACGGCAGCGATGATTAGCTGCGGTCTGTCGCGCGATGCCATCGACATCGTGGGCAGCGGCGGAGAACTGGGTGCTGCCATGCAGCGGAGCGGCGAGACAACGAAGCCGCCCCATCGGGCGTTGCCGCACCAGACGCGCCCGATGGCAAGCGCGCATGCGCACAGACCGTTGGCAATTGCCGGTTCGCAGTGAGGCGCTTGCCATTCGCTACGGCGATGACGCTGGAAGTCATCGCCTGCTCGCGCGCGACTCCCGGCGCAGTTGCCGTGGATCTCAGCGATCACGCCTTCGGCGGCTCGTCCTTCTGGTTGAACACCCGCTCCATTACTTCCAGCAGTTCGTCTTCGGAGAACGGCTTGGTGATGTAGGCGCGCGCGCCTTGGCGCATACCCCACATGCGGTCGGTGTCCTGATCCTTGGTGGTCACCAGGATCACCGGGATGTGCTGGGTGGTGGGCTCGCGCTTGAGCGTGCGCGTGGCCTGGAAGCCGTTGAGGTTGGGCATGACCACGTCCATCAACACCAGATCCGGCAGCGACTCCTTGGCCGCTTCCACGCCGGCGGCGCCATCGGTGGCGGTGATGGTTTCGTGTCCCAACTTCTCGACGATGCGCTGAATCCCCAGCAGCTGCGACGGCGAGTCGTCGACGATCAAAATGCGTGCCATGTGTTTCCCCTAGTGTGCGCGGCGAGTGTAGTGCGCCAGCTGCGCTTTCGGTAGCTGGGGGCAATAGCGCGATGGTCGAAGGCTGTGCTGCGCTGCGGTGCACGCGGCGCTCGCCTTCGCACTCCTGTGCACCTTGGTGGGCGGTGAGGGGTTGGAAGCGAGGTGCAGGCAAGAGGCCGCGCTTCGGCGACGGGAGCTGCTGGCGCGGACTGCGAGAGGAGTGCTTGGATCCAGCTTCGCTCGCTGCGCGCAACCTCCATCATTGAAGTGGCGCCCGGCCGAAGTTGACTGACGCCGGCAGCCGCACCGGGCGGCCGTACCCTCACCCCAACCCCTCTCCCGCAGGAGAGGGGCTTTCGCGCCTCATATTGGGAGGCTTGCGCGTTGCGACGGGCGAGACGTCTGGACCTCAGCGCCCCTCTACCGAAGAGAGGCGCCTGTGGACCTCACACCGTCTCGCCGAACGCCTTGGCCAGGTTGCGGTAGGCCTTTTTCTGCGCGTCATCGGTGGGGGCCGGGGCCAGGATTTCCAGCTCCACGATTTGATCGCCTGGGGGCGTACCCGGCAGGCCGCGGCCGCGCAGGCGCAGTTTGCGGCCGGCATCCGAGTCGGCGGGCACCTTCAATTCCACCGAGCCGCCCAGGGTCGGCACGCTGATGGTGGTGCCCAGCGCCGCCTGCCAGGGCATGACCTGCAGGAAATAGAGAATGTTGCGCCCGTCCACCTCGAACTGCGGGTGCGCGGCGTATTCGATCTCCAGCAGCAGATTGCCGCCGCCGTTGCCCTGCCCGCTCAGGCGAATCACCTGGCCGGGCTGCACGCCCTTGGGCACGCGCACGTCCAGCTGCTTGCCGTTGATGGTGATGCGGACGCTGTCGCCCGAATGCACCGCTTCCAGCGGCACCGCCAGCTTGGCGCGGGTGTCACCACGCGCCTGCGGCCCCGGCCCTGCGCCAGGACCGGCACCCGGGCCGCGCGGGCGGCCGCCGCGCTGGCCGGCGAACAGGCTTTCGAAGAAGTCGCTGAAGCCGCCACCGGCACCGCCGTTGCCGAACACCTCTTCATAGTCGAAGCCCTGCCCGCCCCCGTGGCTGGGCGGCGCCTGGAACTCGTCGCCCGGGCGATAGCCCTGCGCCTTCAACTGGTCGTAGGCCTTGCGCTTTTGCGGATCGCGCAGCGCTTCGTAGGCTTCATTAATCGCCTTGAATTTGTCTTCGGCGCCGGCTTCCTTGCTGACGTCGGGGTGGTACTTGCGCGCCAATCGGCGATACGCGGTCTTGATCTCCGCATCGCCTGCGCTGGGCTCCACGCCCAGCGTTGCGTAGTAATCCTTGAATTCCATCTATTCACCTCTGGAAAAAAAACGGCCCGCAGCCAGGGCCACGAGCCAGTTCGAGAGGCAGACACCAGGTGGGACGGCCATGCATGGCGCGGGCGGTGGGAATCGTGGGTACATGCCGTCCCTGCCGATTCCAGACACCAACCGCGCCCACGTGGCGGTCACGCAACAGGGTTGCTGGCCGATCTCTTCGCAGCCGGGCGGGCGACCGTGCCTATTCTACGGCGCGGCCGTCGCCGGGGAGCGAAGTCGGTGACTTCGCTCCAGGTCCATGACTTGTCAGCACGTGCCTCGCAGCATGCCGTGATGCCGGTCGGCGGCAACTGGCGAGCTGGGCCGGGGTGTCATGCACACCCCGGCCACAGCCCTGACCAGCCGCCGCCGCGCATGCAGACGCTGCGATCGCGCTTACTGCACCGTGCTACCGCCGGTGGCCTGCGCGTTGCCCACCTGAATGCGACGCGGGGTGGCTGCCGGCCGCTTGGGAATGCGGATTTCCAGCACGCCGTTGTGACCGGCGGCGGTGATGCCATCGGCATCGGCACTGTCGGGCAGCGCGAAACGCCGATGGAAACTGCCGTAGCGGCGCTCGATGCGCGAGAAGCGCTCGGTGTCGGTGCTGGACTCGCTCTTGCGCTCGCCCTTGATTGACAGGATGCCCTTGTCCATCTGCACCTCGATCTGGCTGGGGTCGATGCCCGGCAGATCGGCATACAGCACGAAGTGGTTGGGCTCTTCCGTGATGTCCACACGCGGCACCCATTGGGCGGTGACCACGGCCGATTCGTCGGTATCGCTGTTCTGTTCGAAGAAACGATCGAACACGTGCTTGATCTCGTTTTGCAGGGCGTGGGTGGGCCACTGGGGATAACGAACGATGTTCATTGCAAGCCTCCAAAAGGTTGGGTGAAGGGCCGACGGTTGCGGCATGCACCACCGCGCCGGCCATGTGCGTCAGATAGGCGTGGCCGTGCGGATTTCAAGCGCGTTGACGCGCTTTTTCCCTGCCCTTTTCTAGACTTCGTTCAGCCACACAGAGCCCAGCCCCATGACCATCGCCGTTGGTGACAGCATTCCCGAAGTAGTGCTCAAGCGCATGCGCGAAGGCATCGAAGCGGTCGACACGCATCGCTTGTTCGCCGGCCGCAAGGTGCTGCTGTTTGCAGTGCCGGGCGCATTCACGCCGACCTGCTCGGCCAAACACTTGCCGGGGTATGTGGAGCACTTCGAAGAGTTCCGCAAACGCGGCATCGACGTGTTGTGCACCGCCGTCAACGACCCGTTCGTGATGCAGGCCTGGGGCCGCGCCCAGTTGGTTCCCGATGGTCTGCACTTGTTGCCCGACGGCAACGCCGAACTGGTTCGCGCACTAGGCCTTGAAATCGATGCGAGCGGTTCGGGCATGGGCCTGCGTTCGCGCCGCTATGCGTTGTATGCCGACGACGGCGTGGTCAAGGCCTTGTTCGTCGAAGAACCCGGCGAGTTCAAGGTGTCTGCGGCCGATTACGTGCTGCAGCATCTGCCCGATTGAAAAAGCGATTCCCCCGTCCACTCAGAAGGAAAACGGCCAGCCATGTCTGATCAGCCAGCCACCAACATCCCCGCCGGTATCACTGATACCGCCACCTTGCGCGCACGCGCACGCCAGAGCATCGAAGACGGCGCCATTACCGAGAGTTACCACGCCGACCGCGAGGCAGTGATCGCGCTGCTCAACACCGCGTTGGCGACCGAGTACGTGTGCACCCTGCGCTACTACCGCCACTACTTCATGGCCAAGGGCATGCTGGCCGACGCGGTCAAGGGCGAGTTTCTGGAGCATGCGCAGCAGGAACAGGCGCACGCGCACAAGCTGGCCGAGCGTATCGTGCAGCTGGGCGGCGAACCGGACCTCAACCCGGACACGCTGACCAAGCGCTCGCATGCCGAATACAAGGAAGGCACCGATCTGCGCGACATGGTCAAGGAGAACCTGATCGCCGAGCGCATCGCCATCGACAGCTATCGCGAGATGATCGATTTCATCGGCGACAAGGACACCACCACCAAGCGCATCCTGGAAAGCATTCTGGCCCAGGAAGAAGAGCACGCCGATGAGTTTGCCGACATGCTGGAAGGCTGGATCGGCGAGTGACTGTGTTACGTCGGTGCTGACGGCGCCGATGCGACTGCAGCATCGAAAACGCAACACAAACAGGGCGCCGCTGGGCGCCTTGTTTGTGCGTGTGGTCTGGTGCAAACGCTGGCAGAAACCATGGTCCGCGTAGGAGCGCACCTGGGCGCGATGAAGCCTTACCGGTAACGCCCCATCGCGCCCGGGTGCGCTCCTACGGGTAAGTCGGCATGCCTACACCTTCGCCCAGGCATTGTCGCCGGCCATTGCGATGAGCGGGTGCTGGCTTGCCCGGCCTTGCTGATTACGCCGATCCGACTGCGGCATCGAAGACGCAACACAAACAGGGCGCCGTTGGGCGCCTTGTTTGTGTTTGTGACTTGGTGCAAACGGTGGCAGAAACCATGGTCCGCGTAGGAGCGCACCTGGGCGCGATGAAGCCTTACCGGTAACGCCTCATCGCGCCCAGGTGCGCTCCTACGTGCACGTCGATGCCCACTCAACGCAAGACGCGAAACCGCACTTGCGTCCAGGCGCCATCGCTGGCCATGGCGGTGAGCGTGTGCTCTCCCACGTCCGCAAAGTCGCGCTGAAATCCCTGGCGTCCGTTGGTCTGTGCAATCCAACGACCGTCCAGCAGCCAGTCGATGCGCGCCTCGCTGCCCAGCGCGCGCAACTGCAGGCGTACCGGGCGTGCGGTGTCGTTTGCGCGGGCCAACGTGGCGCGGTCACTCAATCCATCGATGCGCAGCACGCCGCCGCCGGTCATGCGCCCGTCCGGTAGGCAGTCCGGTGCCAACGGCGGCAGCTGCGCGGCGGTGCGTTCTGCCGCGCTGAGCCAGGGCGACACCAGTGCCGGCCAGCGTGCCAATGCGCGTGGCGTGCGCGCATGTGGCTGTGTGCACTCCTGCGACAGGCGCTGGCCGCTGTGCGCGTCCACCTCGAACTGCAACCGTCCGCTTTGCCACAACCGCGCGTCGCGTTCGCCAAAGGTGGGCGGCAGCGCGCCATCCAGTGCGTAGGCCTCGGCACGGCGCGCGCACAGTGCCGGCGGCGTCTGCTCCAGCGCGCCGCCGAGCGGCCAGCAAATCTCCCTGGCCTGCACCGTGGCCGGCATCGGCAGCGGCGCACTGTCGCCAGCATTGCGCGGCAATGCATCGATGACTTCGAACATCAGCGGCAATGCGGTCACCGCTCCGTACTGGCCGGGCAACGGCGTGCCATCCGGGCGGCCAACCCACACACCCACGGTATAGCGCCGCGTGCCGCCAATGGCCCAGGCATCGCGGTAGCCGTAACTGGTGCCGGTCTTCCAGGCCACCCCCGGGCGGGCGGCGGTATCGAAGGTGCCACTGCCATAGCCGGGGCGCGGATTGCTCTGCAAAATCTCGCGCACGATCCAGGCCGCGCCCGGCGACATCAACCGTCGATCGATCCGCGCATCGTCCGGCGTGTAGCGCACGCGCCCGGCGATACCGCCACGATTGAGCGCTGCGAACGCGCCGACCAATTCCTGCAATTGCGCACCGGTGCCGCCCAGGATCAACGCCAGCGATGGCGTGCTGCCACGCGGGAAGTGCAGCGCAATGCCGGCATTGGACAGCCGTGCGGCAAAACGTGCCGGGCCGATGCGATCAAGCAGGTCCACCGCCGGCACATTCAATGACAAGCGCAACGCAGTGGCGGCACTCACCGGCCCGTTGAAGGCGGCATCGAAGTTGCCGGGCCGGTAGTCGCCGAAGCTCTGCGGCGCATCCACCAGCAGACTTTCCGAATGGATCAAGCCATCGTCCAACGCCATACCGTACAAGAACGGTTTGAGCGTAGACCCGGGCGAGCGCCAGGCCTGCACCATGTCCACATGGCCGAGCCGTTTGCGATCGCCGAAGCTGGCCGAGCCGACATAGGCACGCGCTTCCATGGTGGCGTTGTCGATCACCAGTAAGGCGGCCGAAGTGCGCTCGGGCAATTGCGAAAAATACGTGGCCACGCGCTCTTCCAGGGTGCGCTGCAATTCCGCATCCAGCGTGGTGACGATGCGTGCAGCGCGCGGTTGCGCGCTATGCAACCGCTGCGCCAGCAGCGCGGCATGCAAGGGCGGCTTGAGCGCACGCGTCACCACCGGTTCGATGCGGGCATCGTCGACCTGCGCGCGCGACCACACGCCCAGCTCCACCATGCGATCGAGCACCTTGTCGCGTGCACGCTGCGCCGCTTCCGGGTGGCGGTCCGGGCGCAGCCGGCTGGGCGATTGCGGTAACACCGCCAGCAACGCCGCTTCGGCCTGCGACAACGCGGTGGCCGGCTTGCCCAGGTACGCCCAACTGGCCGCTTCCACGCCTTCGATGGTGCCGCCGTAGGGCGCGCGCTCCAGATACAGGGTGAGAATCTCGCGCTTGCTCAGATGCGCTTCCAGCTGCAGCGCGCGCAGCAACTGCTTGGCCTTGCCCCATGGCGTGCGTGTATGCGGGTCCAGAATGCGCGCCACCTGCATGGTCAAGGTCGAACCGCCGGAGACGATGCGTCCCTGCCCCAGCCACTGCCCGCCCGCACGCAACAAACCCCACGGGTTGACGCCGGGATGCCGCCAGAACCAGCGGTCTTCGTAGTTCAGCAAGGCCTGCAGATACAGCGGCGATACCGTGTCCGGGCTGGCCGGATAGCGCCACACGCCATTGCGATCGGCGAACGCACGCAACGGCGTGCCGTCGCGCGCCACCACCAGGGTGGAGGTGTCGCGCGATTTGGGCAGCGGCAGCGGGAAGGCCAGGTCCAGCACCAGCAAGGTGGCCAGCACCGCCGCCACGCTCCAGCGTAGCCAGCTCAGCCAGCGCCGTCCGTTTCGGACCTGTGGGTTCGGCACTTGCGGGCGCTGCTGCGTCCGCTCTGTCCCTGTCTGCGCCTGCGATTGCTCATCCATCGTGCCAAGCATGCAGGGCAAAACGCGTTTCGGCCACTGGCACAGATCGAATCACCTGATACCGCCCGACGTTCCTGCGCATCGGTGCTCTAGGAAGTTCGACGCGCGCTCGCCGCGACCGCGGGAGGGGCCGGGCCACGCGGCGTCACGAAGACCCGCAACAAGGCCATCGTCAGAAACACGGCAGACAGGCGCAAGACCATGCCAAGCCAACCACTGGCCGCAGAGTCGGACACCGCGAACACAGTCCAAGCCGCGTTGAGCGACGCATGTAGCACCCAGCCGCTCCAGATCGTGTAGCCGTCCTGCGCATCGACGATGGCAAACAGCAGTGCACCGATCCCGGTGATGGCAAAGATCAGCAGTGCCTCGCCCCCGCTGCCGCCGCCGGCTCCGAGCCAATGCACGCCACCGAAGATCAGCGCCTGCACCAGCGCGGCCAGTGCGGGACGCCAAGCCAGCGCGCGACAGGCGAACACGAAGCCGAACCCGCGAAACACGATCTCTTCGGCCAGCGGAAACAATAACGCCAGCCATAGCAGGCTGAGCAGATCGTCGATACGGATCGCGCTGGCCTGCGTCCATAACCCAACCCAACACGGTAACGTGGCGAGCAACGTCAACAACGGCCCACGTACCCCATTCCAGCGCAGCCCCAGGCGCGCGCGCAGATCGCCAGGCGTGCTGCGGTAGAGCAGCGCGGCTGCGATCACGACAAGGATGACGCTGAGCAAATTGTCGAGGATTGCGCCGCCATAGGGCACAGGGATCCTCGGAATCGGCCACCCGATGGCCTTGGCGATATCGCGGATCTGTAGAGCAACCAGCAGCACTGCCAGCCACGTGAAATGCCTGCCAACCTGCTGAGGGCGAAACCTGCGCGACATGCCGACATCCTTGAGCGCATCTGTCAGAGATTCACTGTACCCGTTACACACCAACACCCACAACGGTTTGAGGGCACGACAGCGGGCTATCGCGCTTGTCGTCTGGCAGCTGCTCGCGATCGCTGACAGCGGCAGGTATCAAGCAAGGCGATGGCGCGTACTCACCCTCCCCACCAACTGGCAAGTAGTCGCTTCTCTCGCCAATCGCGAGCGCGATCCAACGTAGCAGTGCTAATCGTGATCCAGCACACTTGCCTGCAACCACTGATGCAGTGCGCTCAGCGTTTTTCGAGTGTGGCGCGATACCGCAATAACGCTTCCGGCGCATCAGTCTGGATGATCGACACACCATCACGGTACAGACGCCCCCACACCTTGTCCGGGTCGCGTTCGGCATCGGCGTCGCCGCCGTAGCCTGCGATAAACCCTTCCCACAGCGAGTTGACCATCAGCCGCACGTTGTGGGCCTTGCTCACTGCCGCCAAGGCCGGCAATTGCGAGGCGGCCATCTTGGGCAGTTCAAAGGCCATCGGGCGCGCATTGCGGGTTTGTGCTGTGGCGATCGCGGCCAGATCGGCCGTGCCGTGTGCGTTGATCAGGATCGGGAAGAAATACACGCGGTCGAATGGCTGCATCGCCGCCAGCGGCGGGGTCGCAATGCCGGCTTCGGCCTTGACGATCACCTGGTGCTGCATGCCGGCACGCGTGACCGCATCGACTACCTGCACGTAGATCGCATCCTTGACGTCCAGATTGAGCAGGATGTGGCCCTTGGCGGCGGCCAGCATCTGCTCCAGCGTGACCACGCGTTGGTCGGTCAGCGCTGCCTGCGCGCCGCCTTCGTCGCTGCGCAAACGCAACTTTTGCAGATCGGCCAGCGTGAGCTCGGACAGCTTGCCGGTGCCATCGGTGGTGCGATCCACGGTGGCGTCGTGCAGCATCACCAGCGTGCCATCAGCAGCGCGGCGCACGTCGGTTTCCATCACATCGGCACCGATGGCGATGCACCGCTGCAGCGCCGCAAGCGAGTTCTCCGGCGCGGTGTCGGTGAAGCCATGTTGCGGCGCGGCCGCGTGGCAACCGCGATGGGCCACCACCACGATGCCGCCTTGCGGGTTGGTCAAGCGCGCCTGGATCGCCGCGACGCCGGTGGGCGCTGCATTCACAGGGCTGGCGAGCGTCGCGCACAGCATGGCGGCGACAGTGGCAACAGAACGTAGTGTCATCGAACAACTCTCAAGTGGGTGACTGATCGCCCGACGGCGTCTGCGCCAGGCGAAGCACATGCAAGCTGGATGCAGTTAGCAACTGCTCGCACGTCCGATCCAGAGCGCCATGGGTATCCGGCCCATGACGGCTTTATTCCAAGCGCCACGCTCAAAACGTCGGCGTAAAGCGCAGACCAAACCAGTAGGTGGTGGGCACCGAATAACTGTCCTTGAGCAGGTTCTGCCCTGGGCCCGTCACGCTGGTGATGCGGCTGTGGGTGATGTTGCTGACCTGGCTGATCAAGCTGAGTTGCTTGCTGATGGCATAGGTGGCAGTGAAATCCAGTTGCGAGCGCGGCGACCAGTACAGATCCTGCCAATCGATATTGCTGACGATGGCACGCAAGGCCTTGCCTTGCCGGTTGTAGGCAGCGCGCAGCTCCAGGCCGCCGGTGTTGTAGAACAGCGTGGCGTTGGCGGTGTAGTCGGGCTGGCCGACCAGGTTGTCGAGGCTGCGCTCACGCTGGCTCACGTTGCTGCCGCTGCCGACGCTGTACGGCACGTCCAGGCTGCCATCGAGCACGGCGAGGTTTGCGCTGAAGCCCACACCGCTGAGCCACGGCGCAATCGGCGCCAAGGTGTTGACGATGCCGTTGAATTCCACGCCGCGAATGCGCGCCTTGGCGGCATTGGCCGGGGTGCTGATCAAGGCATTGGCGTAGGTGGTGCCGTCGAAGCTGAAGCTGTCGGTGCGCGAGAGCGTAAAGATCTCGTCCTGGATGCGCTTGTCGAACACGGCAGCGGAGGCGAACGCATCGAAGTCGCCGGGCAGGCGCCATTCCAGCGACAGGTCCAGGTTATTGGACACGCGCGGTTTGATGTCCGGGTTGCCGATGGTGACGGTGACGCCCTGCGCATTCGGGTTGCCGGCGTCGGTCGTGTTGACGAAGCCGATCGAGGTACGCGCCGCGTACGCATCGTATGGCGGGCGGCCGAGCGTGCGGCTGGCGCCAGCGCGCAGGTCCAGCGCGTCGGTCAGATGGTAGGTCATGATGGCCGACGGCAGCAGATAGTCGTAATCGGCACTGGTCGGATTGTCGACGTAGACGTAGCGATTGGTCGCGGTATCCAGCTGACGCTGGCGGCCCACCGTGTCCAGCTTGGTGCTATCCAAATGCACACCGGCCTGCACGTTGAGCCGATCGCTGCGATAGCTCACCAGCCCATAGCTGCCGAAGGTCTTTTCGGTATGGGTGAAGTTGTCCTGGTTGCTGAAGGCCTGCTGGTCGGTGCTGTTGAATGCGCTCAACGGCGTTGCCGCCAGCACGCGGTTGGCCTTGCCCGGATCGATGGTGATCAGGTTCAAGCCGGCGTAACGCATCGGCGCCCTTCCGGTGCCGGCCACGTCGGCCAGGCCGAAGGCCGGCGCGCTGGTGTTGGGCTGATACTCGACACGATAGATGTCGTAGGACGGCTTGTCGGTGGTGTACGACACGCCCGCCGCAAAGCCAATGCCCTGATCGCTTTCGCCCTGATTGAAGCCGTAATCGAGCCGACCGGTGAGAATGCGGTCGGCCGCGGTACGTTTGTAGTCCGGACGCCAGTACGACAGGCTGTAGTTATCCAGGTTGTTATAAGCCTGCGGCGACACACCGAAGCGCTGATCGAACCCGGAGGTGTCGTAGTTGAACGCATAGCTGGGCGTGGCATTAAGGGTCACGCCACTGCCGGTCTGGCCCACCGGCACCGGCGCGGCCCGAGTAATGCCGGTGGCGTATTTGATCATGCGGATCGGCTCGTCGTAGGTCGCATCCGACCACGCCCCACGCGCGGAAAACTGCTGCCGATCGGTCGGCCGCCAGATGCTGCCCAACTGCGCAACCTTGGTGCGCGTGGTGACGATCTGGTTGGAATATCCCACTTCGATATCGCCGCCGGGATACCTGCCGGAGGTGGCGGTCTGGTTGAACACCTGGTTACGGTTGCGCGGGTCGATGATGACCTCGTTGCGCTCCATGTTGTCCTTGAAATAGTAGTAACCGGCCATGGCATACGCTTCGAGCGCCGCACTGGGATGCACTTCGAACTTGCCGGTGACGCCATAGCGGTCGCGCTGATTCTGCACGTACCAATACTTATCCTGCTGCGGCACCGCCCAGCCATTGCCGAGATTGGCGCCGGTCTGCAGTACGCCGTTATTGTCGTAGAACCCGTAATGCACCGTGTCGGTGGTCATATGGGTTTCGGTGTAGCTGCTCAGCGTTTGGTAGTTGGCCGACAGCGTGAAGCCGTATTGCTGTTCGCTGCCGAAGGTGCGGCTGCCGGTGGCATTCAAGCGATAGCCCGGGTCGTCCTGATCGCGCGGCTTGCCGACATCGTTGGCGTGGCCCAGCGCTGCTTCGGCACTGAAGAACGGCTTGCCGCCGTTTTCGAACGCACTGCGCGTCTTGAGATTGATCGCGCCCCCGGTGGCATTGGGATCCAGATCCGGCGTAAACGTCTTGATCACCTGCAACTCGCTGACCATCGAGGCCGGCAACAGATCCAACCGCACGCCGCGGGTGATCGAGCCGAGCGTACCGTTGGGCGTGCCGGGCGAGGCGATGGTCAAGCCATCGATGGTGACGTTGTTGTACGACGGCCCCAAGCCGCGCAACACAGGCGTAGCCGCTTCGTCGCGCGGATGTTCGTTGTCGGTGGCCGGCAACACGGATAGACCCGGCACGCGACGCAGCGCTTCGACGATGGTGCTGTCCGGCAGCGCGCGCACATCGGTGGCACTGATGACATCGGTGATGTTGGTCGCTGCGCGCTTGCTCTCCACCGCTGCCGCATTGGCGCGACGCACGCCGGTGACCTGCATGGCATCGAGAGTTTGCACGCCGGTGTTGGCGGCGCGCGGTGCGTCGGTGTTGGCTATTTCACCTGAGGACGCGACGGATTCGGCACCTTCTGCGTGGCCCGGTGCCGCCATAGCGCCTGCGGGATTTGCAGAGACTGCAGGCGACGATGGAACAGTGCGCTCTGCACTAACAGAAGCCGCGTTGGTCTGCGCCTGCAACGCTGGGGAATATGCCGCGATGGCGACGGCGAGAACGGACAAGTGCAAACGGTACGAATCGGAGCGCTGCATGGAATCCCGAGATCGCGCAGCAAAGGCGCCGCGCCGGTGAGAAAGCACGCCACCCTATCCAGTAAAAATGACCCTTGCGTGTCGCCTGCGTCGCATCGAGAAGACAATGCGCAGCGATGTCGCCGCATGCGAAGCCGCGGTGCCATTGCGCGGGATTGGGCTCTCCCGCTGACGTTCAACCGCGCGTAGGAGCGCGCTTGCGCGCGATGTGGCTCTCCCGCTGACGTCCAACCGCGCGTAGGAGCGCGCTTGCGCGCGATGTGGCTCTCCCGCTGACGTCCAATCGCGCACAAGCGCGCTCCTACGGCAGCCAGATTGCATCCCAGAATGGATAGTCACCGACCCGCTCCACCAATCCGGCGCGTAGCGGATTGGCGATCAGGTAGCGAGCCACGCTGCGCAGATCGTCTTCATTGCGCAAGCCGCGGTCGTGGTAGGCCCGCGCCCAAACCGCGGCGGGCACCCCGCGCTGCTGATTGACCGCACGCGTGCTTGCTGCCTTCATGCATGACACCGTCCGCGCCAGCGGAGTGACGTCCCCCAGCTGCACCAGCCAGTGAACATGGTCCGGCATCAGCACCCAGGCAAGTAAGGTGGCATCTTCTGGCTGCGCGGCGATGAACGCGCGGCACGCTGACGCGGCCAGCTGAAAATCGTCGAACACACGTCGCCGCTGGACAGTTGTCACGGTGAGTAGATAGCAGCACTTTGCGAGCGAGCACCGGCCACGACGTAGTGCACGATGTCCTGCGGAGATGGGGCTGATCATCGATGCATGCTGGCCCGCCCACGCAAATCCTTGCATCGGGGTCGGGCGCTCGCTTCGGTGAGGAAACCCCGACCGTAGGAGCGCGCTTGCGCGCGATGGGGGATTGCCGGGAAAGCTCCATCGCGCGCAAGCGCGCTCCTACCTTGTTGCCTTTAGGGCTGCACCACCGTGATCGTCGCCGGGGTGGTGCGGCCCACGCCACGCAGCTCGGGGCGATACATGTCTTCCACCAGCGACGGCGGCACGGTGTAGGTGCCCGGCGTCACCGCACGCACCAGGTAATACACCTGCGCCTTGCTGCCCGACGACAGCGCCAGCGCGGCCACATAACGGTCGTCGCGGAACTCTTCGTGCTTGACGTCGGCGGCGCTGGAACGCTCGCTGACGCCGATACCGTCCACCACCACGTCGGCCCATTGCTTGGCATCGCCGAGATTGAAATTCTCGATTTCCAGGCCGGCCGGCAACAGATCGGTGAGCAACGCATCGGGCATCGATTCGTTGGCGGTGATGGTGACGCGCACGATCAGCGCCTCGCCCTCCTTCAGTGCACGCGGCGTCCACGGCTTGCCGTCGGTGGTGTACCAGCTGCGCTCCACGCTGAGGTGGCGCGTGTCTGCTTCCGGTGCAGTGCGCGGGATGCCGGCCACTTCCAGACTGGCATACATCGGCGCTTCGCCCTGCGGTGCGAACTGCACGCCGCGGGCCAGCGCCGCACTGTCGAAGCTGCGTCCAAACACGCGGGCCGGTGCGATCTGCTGCACCTCATCGCCGACGGTCAAACTGCCCGAGACCTGCTTGCCCTGCCCCACCATCAACGCCTTGCCCAGCCGCGCCAGCGCAATCTGCTCCTGGGTGCTGAGCCACAACACTCCGCCAGCGCGGCGTGCATCCAGTGCCTGCCCCAGGGCCACCACACGGGTGTCGTACTCGGGCTTGGACAAGCCACGTTCGTGCAGCAACGCCATCATCAAGGCATCGTCGCGCACCACACTGCCGTAATCGCTCAGATAGCGCGGACGCTCGGCGCTGTCCTTGGCAAACCCGGCCTTGATCGCCGCGTCACCGCGCTTGGTGTCGCCCTGCAGCGACAACGCCGCGCCCAGATGCACCAGCGACAGGCCAGTCAACGCCTTGTCGCGCTGGTTGTCGTACAGCGCGCGCAGCGTGCCCAGCGGGGCGCGGTTGACGCGTGCCAACACGTAACCCGACCACGCCTGGTTGGCGAACTTCAGGTTGTCGCGACGGTCCTGCCCATAGAACTCGTTGCCGCCGGAGAGCAGATCTTCGCTCAGGCGATTGAGTGCCTTCTGCAGCACGTTATCGGGCACCGCAAAGCCGGCGTCCTTGGCGTCGAGCAGGAACTCGGCGATGTAGGGGGTCAGGCCCGGATTGACGTAGCCGTCGTCGCCCCACATCGAAAAATGCCCGCTGGCGATCTGCATCGACGCCAGGCGGCCGAACGCGCCTTCCATGCGCTCGCGGCGCGTGGCCGCATCCAGCCCCTTGGTGCCCAGCGCCTTGGCGGTGGCCTCGTCGAGCAACAGCGCTGCGTAGCCCTTGCTGGTGGTCTGCTCGGCGCAGCCATAAGGGTAATCCAGCGCGCCCTGCATGGCGCTGGCGAACGGAATCGGCGGCAGCGGGCTGACCACCATGCGCGCAGTCACCGAGCCGGCCATCAGGCCCTCGGCAAAGCTGCTGTCCAGGGTGATCGGCGCCAGCGGGTCGAGCACGCGCGTCTGCGTGCGCAACACCTGCGGCCACCCGGCACGCACCGGCAGCTCGTAGTTGCGGTCGGCCTTGAAGCCATTGCCGTCCACGCGCACGCGCACCTTGGCCACGCTATAGCCTTCGATGGCGGTGAGCGGAAAGCTCAAGGTCTGCTTGGCATCCACACCCAGCTTGATGCTGCGCGACGCCTCGGCAATGGCCAGCGGGCCGATGCCGTCCACACGCACGTTGAATTCGCCCGGCTTGCCGGTGAAGTTCTGCACGTCCAGCGTCACCGTGCTGCGGTCGCCCGGTGCCATCACGCGCGGCATGCTGGCTTCGGCCAGGATGGGCGCACGCACCACCGTTTCCATATCGCGATTGCCGTAACGCGTGTCCGAATACACCAGCGCCGACACCCGCAAGGTGCCATTGAAATCCGGCACCGGCAGCTGCACGCGCGCATTGCCCTTGGCATCGAGCGTCACCGACCCGGAAAACAGGTCCACGGTCTGCACGCGGGCGGTCGGGCGCTTGGCCTGCGGCAGCGCTTCCAACGCCATGTCGCCACCGAACTTGAGCTTGCCGCTGGCGCCTTCGAAACTTTCGATCACGCGGCCATAAATGTCATATGCATCGGTGCCCAGGCGACGTTGCGCGAAGAACTGCGCGTTGGCATCGGGCACCGGGAAGCGGGTGATGTTGAGGATGCCCACGTCCACCGCCGAGATGGTGACGTGCGCCGCCTTGCCCGCCAGTTCCGGCACGCTCACCGTCACCGGCAACGATTGTTCGGGACGCATCTGCTTGGGCGCGGACAATCCCACCGCCACTCGCCGCGCCTTGCGATCCATCGGCACATGCGCCACGCCCACCGCACGCGCGGGGGTGATCTTGCTAGGCGCGGTACCGCCACGGAACACCAGCGCGGTTACGTAGACGTCGTGGCGCTCCCAGGCTTCTGTGACCGGAATTTCGAACGTGCTGCCCGGTTTGACGTCGATGTCCTGCACGTACAGCAGCTTGTCGCTTTCCACCAGCAGCACGCCCTTGCCGGCGTGCGGCGGGGTCAGCGTGACCTTGAGAGTGTCGCCGGCGCGGTAGCCGGTCTTGTCCAGCGCCAGCTTGACCTTGTCCGGACGCGCATCCAGGCCGCGGTTTTCGTCGTTCCAGCTCCAACCGGCGCGGAACGGGTAACGCGTGGTCAGCCCGGTGGCCGGGTCGAACACGTCCAGGCGGTACTCGCCCCACTCCACCGGGAAATCGAGCTTGGCGTTGGCGCTGCCCACATCAAGCGTGCGCGTGTCCTTGTTCTCGAAGCGGCGGGTGAAGTCGTAATCCCAGTGGTTGTCGTTGTAGTTCCAGTGGTAGTCGCGCAGCTCGCGCACCAGCGTGGCTTTCAGGCCCTTGGCCGGCTGCGGTTTGCCGTCGGCATCCACGCGGGTGAGTTCGAAGCGCGCGCTGCCGTTGGCATCGGCGCCGTCTTCGTCGTCGAACAACGGGCGCACGCCAACCAGCGCTTTGGCCGGCCACAGCACGCGCTTGACCGTGCGGGTCACCGTGCGTCCGCCGGTTTCGTACACGCTACCGGAGACCACTGCAGCAATCGTGCTGACCGGCTTGGCTTCGCTGGGCAGCGCGATGTCTTCGCGCAGGATGCCGTCGCTACCGAACTCGGTATCGATCACGTCCTTGGCTTCGTGCGGCAGCTCCAGGGTGGGGTCGCCGAAGAACCAGCCCGGCAACGACTCCAGCGGATGCTGCTCGACGCTGACCGCAAGTTTGGCGGTGAAACGGTTGCCATCGGCCGGCGCGCCATACAGATACGCGGCAGTGGCGACCAGCTTGAACGGCTGACCGGCACTCAAGGTCTTTTGCGCGGCATCCAGGTCCAGCTTCATGCGCTCGGGCAGGAACTCTTCCACGCGCACGGTCATGCCCTGCACGGCATCCTTGCTGGCCGGGTCGGTGCGGAACTCCACCTGCCAGCGGCCGGTCGCGGCATCGGCAGGAATCTGCTGGGTGAATTCGAAGTAGCCCTGCTCGCCTGGCTGCAGTTTGGTTTCGCGGAAGGTCTTGCCGTCCGGCTGCTTGAGGCGCAGGAAAACTGGTTGCCCGCCCTTGGAAGGCCCGTTCGTGGGCTTGCCATCGTTGTCGCGCAGGATCGCCGACACACGCATGGTTTCGCCGGGGCGATACAGATCGCGGCCGGCCCAGGCGAACACGTCAAACCAGGCACTCTGGCGCCCAGCCACGGCAAATTCGCTCAGATCCAGCGCCGGCTGGTTGAACGGCAGCAACGAGACATCGGTCTTGCTGCGCGCCACCAGCACGTGGCCGGCATCGAGCGTGTAGTTGAGCAGCGCATTGCCGTTACCGTCGGTGGCGCCCTTGAGGAACAGCTCGCCCTTGGCATCGAGGATGCGCACTTCCACATTCTTGAGCGGCTCGCCGCTCTGCAACGAGGCGGTGTGCACGAACAACTTGTCCTTGTAGGCGCGCGTGTGTAGGCCGATGTCGCTGACGGTGAAGAACGCGGTCTCTTGTTCGTTCTCGAAGCTACCGGCGCGCTTCATCACCGCAAAGTACAGGCCAGGCTCCTGCAGCTCCTTGATGTCCTGCGTCGGCAGGTAGGTCAGCACGCGCTCGTTCTGCTTGCCGCCCAGGATGAACCGGTTGACGTACACCGGGTCGGCCAGCTTGGACAGCGGTTGTTTGTCGTTGTATTCGCTCTCAAGCTCCCAGCTGCCACGACGGCCGCCGCGCTGAAACTGCTGGAAGAACGCCGGCAGCGACTTCTCGCGCACGCGCAGAAATTCCACGTCCACTTCCGGCACGTTGACCGACACCACCGGCAGGCCGCGGCTTTCGCGCGCTGGCAACACACTGCCTTGCGAAGCGAACCCGACCACCGGCTTGAGTTCGCCGGTATAGACCTTCTGCTTGAGCGGCTTGCCCAGACGGCTGCCATCGGCGGCCAGCAGATTGGCGTCGACCAGCACCGTGTAGTCCTTGGCGGCTTCCACGTACGGGTAGCGCAGCGTCTTGCCGTCGTCGGACAGCGACCAGCTGCTGTCGCCGGTGCCGACCTTTTCTTCGAAGCGCACCAGCGCATCGAAATCCTGCGTGCCCACCAGCGGACGCGAGAATTCCAGCGCCAGCGACAGGCCGTCGCCGGTCTGGTCGGGATAGGCGCGCGCGAGCGCAAACCCGGTAATCGCCTGCTTGTCGGCCTTGATCGCCTCGCCGCTGGCGGTGGGCAGCTGCCCGCTTTCGTTGCGTTTGCACGCCACCCCGCCGATCGCCACGGTCAGCAGCACCACCCATAGCAGCATGCGCCGCGCGCCAAACCACTTCATCCCTGATTGCTGCCTGTCCATTCGCGCTACCCCATGACTGAGGCGGCCAGTATAGCGACGTGCTTCACGCCACCGATGTCGGATGTGTGGCCGGCCGTGGACTTGCCGATGGGCGGTGATCGTGTGCGGCTGTGTGCATGCCGCGATGGCACCGGCGCGCCGGAGCTGAGGTGAGCCCAGTGGTTTGACGCCGGTCTATTGCAGGGCCGCTGAGCTGCGCTGTGGCTGCAGAGTCCTTGGCCGCCCACCGTCGCGGGACACGCAGCAAGCACTTCGATGTGAGCTCTTATGCGGCATCCATGCCGCGTAAGGTCCCACGACGGTGGGGCGGCCAAGGACCAGTCGAGATGGTCGTTGTGCAGGGTTGCAGGCAATGCATGATGTGCTTCTGACTCGCTAGCTCACCTGCAGTTCTGCGCCCCTCACCAGCAAGCCGCAATTCACAAGACCACCAGCTTTTTACTCAACTACCGACCAACTTCCGGGTGCGGTGTCCTCGCCGCTTGCGGGACCGTGTAGCGGCATGGATGCCGCCACCGAGCCCCACGGACGGATTCACGGCGTGTCCCGCAAGCGGTGAGGGCATCGCGCCTTCGACCAACCAGGCGTTTGACTGCATCCCAAAAGTGCAGCCAACAAAACCACTGCGCTCACCGCCAGGCAGGCGCTAACTCCGTTTGCTCGCTGCTCTTAAGAGCAGCGAGCAAAACGTAACGACCAGTCGTCAGGCAGGTGTGGACGGCGCACTCAGCACCGGAATGCACAAGTGATACATACCGCACCGAGCACCCGCCGCGCCCGCCTGGCGGCTGCACAGTCCTTTTGTTGGCTGCTCCTAGTGCAACTGCAACATCGTGCGCATGTACAGGTCGATCAACGCCGGCTTGTCCGCGCGCAGGCAGGCCTGCACGTTCGGCGTGCCCCGCCCTTCACGCGTATAGCCTTGCGCATCGACGTCCAAACGCAGCGGCGTGGTCGGGCACAGTTCGGGGCGCAGCAACCAGGCCACCGGCACGGCATCGAACAAGGTCGGCGTTGCGCTGGCCCAGGGCTGGTCGGTGTTGCGCCATTGGTAGTAGAGCTGGGTGAGCGCGTCGGTCAGGCCGTCGCCGTGCGCAAACAGCGCGATACGCTCGGGTTCTTCCAGGGTGATCTGAGTGGCATCCAGCGGCAGCAGGACGATTGGCACACCGGCCGCGAACACGCGCTGCGCGGCCGCCACATCGGACACGATGTTGTACTCGGCGGCCGGCGCGCTGGCCGGGCGATACGCGGACTTACCGTAGCCCACCCGCACCGACCCGCCCATCGCCACGATGCGCTTGAGCTTGGCAAAGCCCGCCGGGTCGCGTTGCTGCGCCAGTGCGGCATCGGTCATCGGGCCCAGCACCAGCAAGGTCACCTCACCCGGATGGCGCTGCGCCTGCTGCAGGATCATCGTCGCTGCATCGGGCAAGCCGCTCGGCAGCTGCCCTTTCGCGGCCCAGTTCGCCTGGCTGAAGGCAATCGTGCTGGTGGTGCGCTTGCCCACCGCCAGCGGGATGTCGCTGCGCCCGGCCTGCTGCAACAAACGCTGCAACAGCTGTACACGCAGCGTGGTATCCCCCCACGCCGATGCAATGCCCAGCACCTGCACCTTTGGGCCACGCAACAGCAGTGCCAGTGCGAACGCATCGTCGATGTCGTCGCCGATATCGGTGGAGACCACCACCATGTCGGCAGGCGCAGGCACAGCTGTGCCCTGCACCGCCGCGGCGGGCGCCTGCGCCCACGCGGCGGCGCAGAGGCACCACATCGCCAGCATGCTCCAGGTGCGTTGCCATCTGTGTTGCATCTGTTTCTCCTGCTGCAAAAAAAAACCGCCGGCATGCTGGCCGGCGGTTCGCGTTCTACCGTACAACGATGCCGATCAGAAGTTGGCGCGGAACTGCGCGCCAACGATGCGCGGGTCGTTGATGAAGCCGGTGAGGTTGTTGAAATCGATCGCACCGGTCACGCGGATCTGGTTGGTGCAGTTGCGGCAGAACACCGACACCTCGTACGCACCGGCGCCCCAGTTGTAACCGATCTTGGCGCCGCCTTCGACCAGCGGCTGGCCGGTGAATTCCTTGGAGTCGTACAGGAAGAAATTCACTTCGCTGCGGTAGGACCAGTCGGTGTAGAAGAACAGCTCGCCGTCGTTGCCCATCGGGATGCCGTAACGCAGCGTGGCGTTGGCCATCCACTTGGACGCCTGCGGCAGGTCATTACCGTCGATCAGCGCGCGGCCGGCCGCATTGAGCGGGTCGGTCACGGTGCAGGTGCGGCACACGCCCACCGACAGGTTCGGGTCATCGATGCGGGTCCAGTTGTAGGCGCCACCGGCGGTGACGCGCAGGTTCTGGGTGATCAACGCTTCGAAATCGAACTCGGCGCCGCGTGCCTTGGTCTTGTCGGCGTTGAGCAGACGCACATCGTTGGAGGCGCCGCCTACTGCGGTGAGCTGCTGGTTCTTGACCCGGAAATCGTAGATGTCAAAGCTCAGGCGCGCGCGGTTGTCGAACAGATCCGACTTGATGCCGATCTCGAACGAATCCACCGTCTCCGGCTCGGCCACGGTCAGCGGCGCGGTGCCCGAGGGCACACCGAAGCTGGCGCCGCGGAAGCCGCGTGCGGCACGTGCATACACGTTGACGTCGTCGTTGATGGAGAACGTCGCGGCCAGATCGCCGGTGACCTTGGAGTTGTCGGTTTCGCCGCTGGACGGTTCGACCAGCGTGACGCGGTCCAGCGCCAGCACGTCGAAGGTCTTCTTGTCGTAGGTGTAGCGGATACCGGCGCGCAGGTTCAAACGGTCGGTGGCCGCGTAGTTCAACGAGCCGAACGCTGCCCACGAGGTATTGCGCTGGCGGGTCAGCTGGTAGCTGGCCAGATCGCCGCCGCTGAAGGTGTTGTAGGTGTAGTTTTCGCCTTCCACATCGTCGTGGAAGTAGTACAGGCCGGCCTGCCAGTTGAGCGGGCCTTCGTACTGCGATTCGGCACGCAGCTCCTGGCTGTACTGGTCCAGGCTCTTGATGCCGCCGGCGGTTTCCACCGGGAACGGAATCGCGCCCGGGCCGGACGGCGGTGCGAACACCGCGCCGAAGCCGCCGTCGATGTCGCCACGGCTGTAGTACTTGCCGATGCCTTCATAGGCGGTGATCGAGTGCAGCGCAATGTCGCCCAGGTCCCAGGTCAGATTGGCGCTGCCGCCGTAGGTCTGCAGTTCCTGAGTGTTGGCGCCGTCGATGAAGGATTTTTCTGCGTCGAAGCCATCCACCAATTGGTTGGTGCCGGGCTGGATGATGTTGGCGCGGAACAGGCGCGCGGTGCCATCCAGATGGCGCGCATGCGCGTTGAACAATGCGCTGAAATCGTCGCTGGCCTGGTACAGCAACTGCAGGCGCACGGCCGAGTCGGTATAGCCTTCCAGATCGCGGCCGTCGCGGTTTTCGACCCAGTCGTCGCGGCGCTGGCCCAAGGTGGACAGACGCGCCGCCCAATGCTCGCCCATCGCGATGCTCAGGCCGCTTTCCAGCGTCATGGTGCCGTAGGTGCCATAGGACAGGCTGGCGTAGCCGTCGTTGGAGCCGATGGTCGGCTTGACCGAGTTGAACTTGACCACGCCGGCCGGCGTATTGCGGCCGAACAAGGTGCCCTGCGGGCCACGCAATACTTCCAGGCCTTCCAGATCGAAAATCGGGAAGCCCTTCAGGAAGGCGTTTTCCTGCACCACGTCGTCATAGATCAGCGACACCGGCTGCGAGGCGTAGGTATTGAAGTCGGTGTTGCCGTAGCCGCGGATGTACACACGCGGGAACACACGGCCGTTGGACGATTCGATATTCAGGCTCGGCGCCTTGCCGGCCAGCACGCGGATGTCCGAACCGCTGGTGGAAATGGCGTCCAGAAATTCCGGGCGCAACACGCTGGCCGACACCGGCACATCCTTGGAGTCTTCCGAGCGACGCTCGACCGTGACCTTGACCGCATCCAGACGCACGACGCCGTCGGCGCTGGGCGCTTGCTGGGCGGCGGCGTAGAGCGGGAGAAGGGAAACGACGGCAACGGCAAGCGCGCTGATCTTGAGCGACCGGCTGGCTGACATGGGAAGACTCCGAATTCGGTTGGCGGAGCGGCCTGATTTCCATGCCGCGTTGCAACAGAATTAACACGATTTACACAAATTTGGCAGAGCCCGTGCGAAAAAGTTTTCATAATTAGAAATGGCGTTCTAATTAATGCAACACCACCGTGCAATTTGTGCGCTGGAGCGTTGTGTGTCTCAGCGAGCGGTGCTCAGCACATGGGCCGCACCAACAGGCTTGGCTGCACTGGGGCCGGCGACGGCACGCGGCGCGGCGCGCACGCGAGCCCACACGAAAACCCACACGACGACTGCCCCGATACCGTTTGACGAGCACATAGACAAGCCGCAATGGACCGCCCGCAGATTTCTAAACCGGCGTAGACGCCCCCGCTCCGCCCGCCACCGGAGACATCCACCCACGTGCATCCGTGTTCCGTTCACTCGACCTTGGCAACATCACCCGGCACGCGCACCCAACCTTCCATCAGCACTCGCGCACTGCGGCTCATCAGCGCCTTGGTCACCTGCCACTGCCCGTCCACCAGTGTCGCCTCCGCACCGACACGCAAGGTGCCGGACGGATGGCCGAAACGCACTGCCGAGCGGGTCGCGCCGCCTGCGGCCAAATTGACCAGGGTGCCGGGCACCGCCGCTGCGGTCCCGATGGCGACGGCGGCGGTACCCATCATCGCGTGGTGCAACTTGCCCATCGACATCGCACGCACCAGCAGATCGATCTCGCCAGCGAGCACCGGCTTGCCGCTGGAGGCGGTGTAGTCGGCGGGCGGCGCAACGAAGGCGACCTTGGGGGTGTGCTGGCGCGTGGCGGCTTCGTCGATGCTGGCGATCAACCCCATCCGCACCGCGCCATGTGCGCGCAACGTTTCGAACATGGCCAGCGCACGCGGATCGCCATTGATCGCGTCCTGCAATTCGGTGCCGGTGTAACCCAGGTCATGCGCGTTGACAAAAATGGTCGGGATGCCGGCATTGATCAGCGTGGCGGCGATCGCGCCCAGGCCAGGAATCTCCAGCTGATCGATCAGCTTGCCGGTGGGAAACATCGCACCGCCCTCGCCTTCGGCCGCATCGGCGGGATCGAGAAATTCCAGTTGCACTTCGGCAGCGGGAAAGGTCACCCCATCCAGCTCGAAGTCGCCGGTTTCCTGTACCTGACCGTCGCTCATCGGCACGTGCGCCACGATGGTCTTACCGATATTGGCCTGCCAGATCCGCACCGTCGCCACACCATCGTGCGGCACCCGCGCCGCATCGACCAGGCCATTAGCGATCGCAAACGGCCCCACCGCCGCCGACAGGTTGCCGCAGTTGCCGCTCCAATCCACGAACGCGCTGTCGATGGACACCTGCCCGAACAGATAGTCCACATCGTGCCCGTCGCGCGTACTGGCAGAGACGATCACGCTCTTGCTGGTACTGGACGTGGCCCCACCCATGCCATCGATCTGCTTGGCATACGGATCGGGGCTGCCGATCACCCGCAGCAACAACGCATCGCGCGCCGGCCCCGGCTGTTGTGCGGCAACCGGCAGATCCTGCAGGCGGAAAAACACGCCTTTGCTGGTACCGCCGCGCAGGTAGGTGGCGGGGATGCGGAGTTGGGGAACAAATGACATGGAGGGTCCTTGAAAGCAACGAAGTAGCGAGACAGTCAGCGCAACGCGGGCCAGTATCGCCTTGCATGGCTAGCGCAGCCGAGAGCGTGGCTGACGCCCGATCCGTCTTTCGACGTTCAGAACGGCAGCGAACATTGCGCCTGCTCACCCAAGCCGGCAGCAGGACGCAATGGCCATTGTGCGATGGGGGTGTAGCGATACGGCGCTCCCCCAGCTTCGACAAGCAGCAAGGTGTCGCTGTGCCAGACGATCGCCGGAATACGCGCGTCCAGCTTTGTGGGCGCCTTGTAGCTGATCGTGATATGCGGGGTATGTCCGCCTCCAGGCGGTAGCCGCTCTGCCTGCAGCGCCATAGCAACCGCCTGCAGCAGCGCGGTGAACTCGGAAGGCACACCATATGCCCGAAACGCGCAATGCATTGGACCTGTGCCAGAGGTGGTGATGCGATTCAAGCGCAACGTCACTGCGGCGGCATCGACGCGGCTCCCGGCACGCAGCATGGCCGCACGCGCATCCACGCCCTCATACCTGTCACTCAGCGATTGATGCCAATTACACACTTCGAAGAGCGTTCCCCCAAGTGCCGTGTCAAAGCCATGAGCAGCAACCGCGCCAGCCATCAGGTCAAGCACGTCCGGCGGCGGCTTCAACATAAAAATCAATCGTGGTGTCGAAGACATACCGATGCCTACGCCACCTTGCTCGCTTCCAGAAAATCCTGTGCAAACCGTTGCAACACGCCGCCGGCTTCATAGATCGCCACTTCTTCCGCAGTATCCAGACGGCAGGTCACCGGCACCTGCAGCTGCTCGCCGTTGCGGCGATGGATCGATAACGTCAGCGTTGCGCCTGGCGTACGCTCGCCCATCACGTCGAATGTTTCGCTGCCGTCGATACCTAGTGTCTTGCGATCGGTCCCCGGCTTGAATTCCAGCGGCAGCACGCCCATGCCGATCAGGTTGGTGCGGTGGATCCGCTCGAAGCCTTCGGCCACGATCGCTTCCACGCCCGCCAGCCGTACGCCCTTGGCCGCCCAGTCGCGCGAGGAACCCTGCCCGTAATCGGCGCCGGCAATGATGACCAACGGCTGCTTGCGCGTCATATAGGTTTCGATCGCTTCCCACATGCGCACGACCTGCCCGTCCGGCTCCAACCGTGCCAGCGAACCGGCGGTGACCTGCCCATCCACCACGGCCATTTCGTTGACCAACTTCGGGTTGGCGAAGGTGGCGCGTTGCGCGGTGAGATGGTCGCCGCGATGGGTAGCGTAAGAATTGAAGTCTTCTTCCGGCACGCCCATTTGCGCCAGGTATTCGCCGGCCGCACTGCTTGCCATGATGGCGTTGGAGGGAGACAGGTGATCGGTGGTGATGTTGTCGCCCAGCACCGCCAGCGCGCGCATGCCATGCAGCGTGCGTACACCGGCCAACGCGCCCTCCCAATACGGCGGACGGCGAATATAGGTACTGGTCGGGCGCCAGTCGTACAGCGGGCTCACGCGCGCGCCCTGCCCCACGCTGCGCTTGAACATCGGGTCGTAGACGCTGCGGAAATGCTCCGGCTTGACGCTGCGCGCCACCACGGCGTCGATCTCCGCA
The DNA here is from genome assembly GCF_979258225.1 of Xanthomonas sp. AC360. Taxonomy (NCBI): domain Bacteria; kingdom Pseudomonadati; phylum Pseudomonadota; class Gammaproteobacteria; order Lysobacterales; family Lysobacteraceae; genus Xanthomonas; species Xanthomonas sp. AC360. The sequence goes on along the minus strand of NZ_OZ409846.1, from coordinate 2,748,852 downwards.
TCGCTCGGCCACAGATCCTTCAGCGTGATCGGTGTGCCATCCGCATCGATGCCAAGCACATCCTTTTCGATATCGAAGCGCACCGTTCCTGCGATGGCATAGGCGATCACCAACGGCGGCGAAGCGAGAAACGCCTGCTTGGCATACGGATGAATGCGCCCATCGAAATTGCGGTTGCCCGACAACACCGCCGTCGCATACAGGTCGCGGTCGATGATCTCCTGCTGGATCACCGGATCCAACGCGCCGCTCATGCCATTGCAGGTGGTGCAGGCGAACGCCACGATGCCGAAGCCCAGTTGCTCCAGCTCGCTCAGCAAGCCGGCCTCTTCCAGATACAGCTGCACCGCCTTGGAGCCGGGCGCCAGCGAACTTTTCACCCACGGTTTGCGGGTCAGGCCACGCGCATTGGCGTTGCGCGCCAGCAGGCCGGCCGCGATGACGTTGCGTGGATTGGAGGTGTTGGTGCACGAGGTGATCGCCGCGATGATCACCGCGCCATCGGGCATCTGCCCTGGCACGTCTTCCCACGCAGCGGCGATGCCGCGGTTTGCCAGCTCGGTGGTCGCCACCCGCTTGTGCGGGTTGGACGGGCCGGCCATGTTGCGCACCACGCTCGACAAGTCGAACTGCAGCACGCGCTCATACTGCGCAGTGACCAGAGCGTCGGCCCACAAGCCGGTATGCCTTGCGTAGGTTTCCACCAGCGCAATCTGCGCGTCCTCGCGGCCGGTCAGCCGCAGGTAGTCGATAGTCTGCTGGTCGATGTAAAACATCGCCGCGGTCGCACCGAATTCTGGCGTCATATTGGAGATGGTGGCGCGGTCGCCGATGGTCAGCGCGCTGGCGCCGGCACCATAAAACTCCAGATACGCACCGACCACGCGCTGCTGGCGCAGGAATTCGGTCAAGGCCAGCACGATGTCGGTGGCGGTGATGCCCGGCGCCGGCCGGCCCAACAATTCAACGCCGATGATGTCGGGCAGGCGCATCCACGACGCGCGCCCCAGCATCACGGTCTCCGCTTCCAGCCCGCCCACACCCACGGCGATCACGCCCAACGCATCCACGTGCGGGGTATGGCTATCGGTGCCCACGCAGGTATCTGGAAACGCCACGCCATCCAGCGTGTAGATCACCGGCGACATCTTCTCCAGATTGATCTGATGCATGATCCCGTTGCCCGGCGGAATCACTTCCATGTTCTCGAACGCCCGCTTGGTCCATTCGATGAAGTGAAAGCGATCGGCATTGCGGCGATCTTCCACGCTGCGATTCTTGGCAAAGGCCTGCTTGTCGAAACCGGCGTACTCCACTGCCAGCGAGTGATCGACGATCAACTGCACCGGCACCACCGGATTGACCTGCGCCGGGTCGCCGCCCTGCTCGGCGATGGCATCACGTAAGCCGGCCAGATCCACCAGCGCGGTCTGCCCCAGGATGTCGTGGCAGACCACACGCGCCGGAAACCACGGAAAATCCAGGTCGCGCTTGCGCTCGATCAGCTGGCGCAGGTAGGCCTCCAGCATCTGCGGCTCGGCGCGCCGCACCAGGTTTTCGGCATGCACGCGCGCGGTGTACGGCAGCGCTGCATACGCGCCCGGCTGCAACGCATCCACTGCGGCGCGTGCATCGAAATACTCCAACGAGGTACCCGGCAAGGGCTTACGGTACTGGCTGTTCATGGCTGGCGATATCACAAGGCGGGCGAGGTTTCTTGCGGTTGCGGTACTGCTATTGCTGTGCGGTTGCAGTGCTGCGATTGCGTTGCTGTGGCGGTGTTGCTGTGGCGGTGTTGCTATCCGGCGCCGCTGCTACTGCGGTGCGGTTGCGGTGCCCTTCTCCCGCAGGCGGGAGAAGGTGCCCGAAGGGCGGATGAGGGACAGGGCCGCCCACACAGTCAGGCGCGCTGATCCAACGGCACGAAGACCTGATCTTCCGGCCCGGTGTAGTTAGCCGACGGGCGAATGATCTTGCCGTCCACGCGCTGCTCGATGATGTGCGCGCTCCAACCGGCCGTGCGTGCCAGCACGAACAGCGGCGTAAACATCGCAGTCGGCACACCCATCATGTGGTAGCTCACCGCACTGAACCAATCGAGGTTGGGGAACATCTTCTTGATGTCCCACATCACCGTTTCCAAGCGCTCGGCGATGTCGTACATCTTGCGGCTGCCCTGCGCATCGGACAGCTCGCGCGCCACGTCCTTGATCACCTTGTTACGCGGGTCGGACACCGTATACACCGGGTGGCCGAAGCCGATCACCACTTCCTTGCGCTCCACGCGCGCCTTGATATCGGCTTCCGCTTCATCCGGGGTGTCGTAGCGCTTCTGTATTTCGAAGGCCACTTCGTTGGCGCCGCCGTGCTTGGGTCCGCGCAGCGCGCCGATGCCACCGGCGATGGCGCTGTACATATCGCTGCCGGTGCCGGCGATCACCCGGCATGCAAACGTGGAAGCGTTGAACTCGTGCTCGGCATACAGGATCAGGCTGGTGTGCATTGCACGCACCCATGAATCCTTCGGCGCAAACCCGTGCAGCAGATGCAGGAAATGCCCGCCGATCGAATCGTCATCGGTTTCCACTTCGATGCGCTTGCCGTTGTGGCTGTAGTGATACCAATACAGCAGCATCGAGCCCAACGACGCCATCAGCTTGTCGGCGATGTCGCGCGCGCCCGGATGATTGTGGTCGTCCTTCTCCGGCTGCAGGCAGCCCAGCACCGAGACGCCGGTGCGCATCACATCCATCGGGTGTGCCGACGGCGGCAGTTGCTCCAGCGCCGCTTTCACTGCAGCCGGCATGCCACGCAACGACCGCAACTTGGCCTTGTAACCGCGTAATTCGCCGCTATTGGGCAGCTTGCCGTGCACCAGCAGGTACGCAATTTCCTCGAACTCGCTGGTGGTTGCCAGATCCAGAATGTCGTAACCGCGATAGTGCAGATCGTTGCCGCTGCGCCCCACGGTGCACAGCGCGGTGTTGCCTGCAGCAGTACCAGACAGGGCAACGGATTTTTTCGGCTTGAAACCGGGAATGGTGGTGTCGTTCATGCGATGAGCTCCCAAGCTGTGGCGTGTTGCGGTGTCACGGAGGAGTGACCAGGTGGACGCAGCAAGCGGCGATCATGCGCCTTTGCGTGCAAACAGTGCATCCAGGCGTTGTTCGTAATCGTGGTAGCCGATGCGTTCGTACAGTTCTTCGCGCGTCTGCATGGTTTCCAGTACCGCTTGTTGATGGCCATCGCGACGGATCGCGGTGTAGACGTCCTCGGCAGCTTTGTTGGCCGCACGAAATGCCGACAGCGGAAACAACTGGATCGCCACGCCGGCAGCGGCCAGTTGGTCGCGCGTAAACAGCGGCGTCTTGCCGAACTCGGTGATGTTGGCCAGCACCGGCACGCCCACCGCATCGACAAAGCGCTTGTAGGTGTCCAGGTCGTAGGCGGCCTCGGCAAAGATGCCGTCGGCGCCCGCTTCCACGCAGGCGATGGCGCGCTCGATCGCCGCGTCCACGCCTTCCATCTGGATGGCATCGGTCCGCGCGATCAAAAAGAACGCCGGATCGGTCTTGGCATCGGCCGCCGCCTTGACCCGGTCCACCATCTCGCCCTGACTGACAATCTCCTTGCCCGGCCGATGCCCGCAGCGCTTGGCGCCGACCTGGTCTTCGATATGGCAACCGGCCGCGCCCGCCTTGATCAGCGATTTGATGGTGCGCTCGATGTTGAACGCGCTCGGCCCGAAGCCGGTGTCCACGTCCACCAGCAGCGGCAACCCGCACACATCGGTAATGCGGCGCACATCGATCAGCACATCTTCCAACGTATTGATGCCCAGGTCCGGCAGCCCCAACGAACCCGCCGCCACGCCGCCGCCAGAGAGATAGATGGCCTGATACCCCGCACGCTGGGCCAGCAGCGCATGGTTGGCATTGATCGCACCGATGACCTGCAGCGGCGACTCGGCGGCCAGCGCCGCGCGGAAGCGGGTACCGGCGGAAGAAATGGGCGAGGACGTCATGGCGATTCCTGGGATGGGATAACGGATAGTTCGCAAACCCTGTGCCAATCGCAAGCACTTGATTCCATTGGGCACCGTCAGCGAATCGTTGCGGATATGCAACACGTGGCGCAACATGAAACATCTATGGAACACGCCAATGTCGATGCGTAACCCCTCCCCCGCCGACCCGGCAGACACATCGCCACCGGTGATCTGGACCGTCAGCGTGTCGCGACTGACCGGCCTGCTTGCCGACGTCATCCCCGAATTCGACCAGCGCGCGCGGATCGAGCAGATCAACCTTGGCTTTGCCGATGCCGTGGACATCATCGGCCAGCGCCTGCGCCGCGAGCGCTGCGACGTCCTGGTCGCTGGCGGCTCCAACGCCGCCTACCTGCGCAGCCGGCTCGCGTTGCCGCTGGCGCCGATCCAGGCCACCGGCTTCGACCTGATGGAAGCGTTGGCGCGTGCGCGCCGCATCGCGCCACGCATCGGCGTGGTGACCCATGCCAGCGACGTCCCCTCGTTCCACGCCTTCCAGCGCAGCTTCGACCTGGACATCGAACATCGCCGCTTCGTCACCGCCGAAGACGCGCGCGACTGCATTGCCGACCTGCGCGCCGGCGGTATCCAGGTCATCGTGGGCACCGGCATGGCGATCGATTTCGCCGAGCAGGCCGGCCTGCCCGGCGTGCTGCTGTATTCGGCAGATTCGGTCCGTCACGCGCTGGAAAACGCCATCGCATTAGGCACTGCTTCCAGCCAGGAACGCCCAGCCGCCCGCAGCAACGCACGACGGACACGCCGCAGCGATGCACTGCTCGGCGACGACACGGCAATGGTGCACGTCCGCGAGCTGGTGCAGTTGTATGCGCCGCACGCGGGCACCGTGTTGATCAGCGGCCAGACCGGGACCGGCAAGGAGCTGGTCGCCCGACAACTGCATACCGGCAGTCGCCGGCATGGCCGCTTTGTCGCGATCAATTGCGGCGCCATCACCGAATCGCTGCTGGAAGCGGAATTGTTCGGCTACAGCGATGGCGCTTTCACCGGCGCACGCCGCGGCGGCCACACGGGCCTGATCGAAGCTGCGCAGGACGGCACGTTGTTTCTCGACGAAATCGGCGAATTGCCGATGCCGCTACAGATGCGCCTGCTCCGCGTGCTGGAAGAGCGCGAAGTGCTGCGCGTCGGCGCCACCGTGCCAATTGCGGTGGATGTGCGCGTGATCGCTGCCAGCCTGCAGGATCTGCATTCCTTGGTAGAGCAAGGGCGCTTTCGTCGCGACCTGTTCTATCGCTTGAATGCACTACGTATCGCACTACCGCCGTTACGCCACCGCCCCGACGATATCGCAATGCTGCTGACGCATTACTTTCAGCAATTGGGCAGCATCGCATCGCCATTGTCGCCCGCAGCGCTGCAACGGCTGCAACGGCATGCATGGCCGGGCAATGTGCGCGAACTACGCAACCTGGTCGAACGCTTATGCATTCACTGGAAGGCACAAGCGCACGACCACCTGAGCCTGGAACAACTCCAACGCTGGGCGCCGGAACTGTTCGACGCACACGACAGCGACCCTGCACCGCAGGCACACACCGAGCTTGCAGCATCGCGCCTGCAACTCACCGCCGCAGCGGTGCGCACGGCACTGGAACGCGCCAACGGCAACCGTGCCCTCGCCGCCCAGGCGCTCGGCGTTTCGCGCACCACCTTGTGGCGCTGGATGCAGGCACAGGCGATGGCGCCACAGCGTTGAACACTGCACGTTGGCTCGGCTTTCAGCACAGGTAGGACAGGGGCAATGCCGCATATCAGGTGATGCACCGCTGCATGCAGCATGCATGACACGCGGCTGAGCACGACAATCAGCACGCACGCGCCGATACGGCGATCACTTGATCCGCGTGTACTCGGTATCGCCCGTGCTCAGTCGACCCGTGGCCTCGTCGATCGCATAATTGACCGTACCGCTGCCGCTGGACACCTGCAGCACACCCTTGGTGAGCAGCGCCGGATAATTTCGGGTCCTCACGCCACTACCGAACAGCTCCGGCGTGGTATCGCGAATGATGAAACTCTCGCCATTGTGCTCGATGCTCAGCACATTCTTCTGCGACTTCACATTGACCCACTTGCCCACGTACTGCTCGCCAACATCGCGCGCGCACCCGGCCAACAACAACATCGCAACCAGCGCACTTCCAAGCAGCGTCTTCATCGCCACTCCATCTCGATCCGGGGCCTTGCAGGATGGCAAGTCCCTGTCGAGCTCGCAAGGCACCGACCCTAGCGAAAAGTGCTTACGTGCACCGCTTCTCGAAATGCAATGCAGCGCCACTACCAAGTGTGAGACAGCGACCCAGTCACACGGATTCATCACTGGTGCAATCGATTAACCGCAGCGTCCAAGCCATGCAGATGGCCAGCCCTGATCGAACGCGCAAGAAAGGCGACATCGCGATGTCTCGCGCCAACGCGAACCACTGCACAGCATGCATTCCGCTGAGTGAGTGGCAGTGACTGCCGAGTGCTGCATAAGAATGAGGACTGCGACGCTATCGCATCGCCCATCCATGTAGCCGCTACGACATTGCGGCAAAGAAAAAAACCGGCTTTCGCCGGTTTTCATCTGACTCTGAATTCATGGTGGGCGGTACAAGGTTCGAACTTGTGACCCTTGCCGTGTGAAGGCAATGCTCTACCGCTGAGCTAACCGCCCGGTGACGCGAGCCGCACATTATAGGGCAGCTGCAGCAATCGTCAACAGCCGCGTTCGACCCGGTGGATGCCTACTGAAAACCACGGCGGTTTGCAGACGCCGGCATCCTCCCGCCAGCCGGCGGCGCTGCCCCTCTCTGCCCGGCATCACGCACGTTAACTGGCTGGCCGTAGCGCCAAGCCGATCACTTGCCTGGCTCTCGATGGCTCATTCCCACCTGGCAGGAATCTCACCTACACCGCAGTCAGCGCACTGCAATCAGTGGCAACCCTGCCGCTGCCGTTGTGCGGCGGCCGGCGGCCGGCCGCATGTCCAACAACAACCGCATCACATCGTATGCGTCGGCTTGTCCGAGGTGGTCAGGCCGGCCAGCAGGGTTTCGATCTTGTTGCGCACCGCCTCGCCTTCCGGGCCGTCCGGAAACTGCACGCCGATGCCGGCGGCGCGGTTGCCCTGCGCGCCCGCAGGCGTGGTCCAGATCACCTTGCCGGCCACCGGCAGGCGCTCGCTGGAATCGGGCAGGGTCAGCAGCAGGAAAACTTCATCGCCCAGCATGTAGCGCTTGGGCGTGGGCACGAAGATGCCGCCGCCTTTCACGAACGGCATGTACGCGCTGTAGAGCGCCGGCTTGTCTTTCAACGCCAGCGACAAAATGCCTTGGCGTGCATTCATTGCACTCATCGAGTTCCCCTAGAACGTGCCTGGTGCGCTCCCTCGCGCCAGGCCAGCAGCAATTCCGTCACTGCCAGGTCGGCGCGGACGGTGGTGCGCAGCAGGTCGCGTGTGCGATTGGCGGCGTCGAACCAGGTCGCCAGCTTGTGCAACCGCGATGGATCGGTCAAGCCGGCCGAGGCCTGCGCCAATGCCAGGTCGGCGGCATGCCGCAGACGCTGATCGGCCTGGCCGTCGTTAGTCCAGCGCTGCGCAACCTCTACCGCACCGGCGCGGCCGCTGGCGATCTGCTCCAGGTCCTGCGCCACCGCGCGACGCACCGTCAGGCCATCCTCGCGCAACCACTGTGCGGCCAGCCCGGGGTGGCCGCGTGCGGCGTCCAGGGCATCCTGCGCGGCACGCTCGCTGATGCCCTGTGCCAGCAACCAGTTCAGTGATTCGTGCGCGGGCGGCAGCTTGAATTCCAGACGCTGGCAACGGCTGCGGATGGTGGCCGGCAAACGCGCCGGCTGCGCGCTGATCAGCCACAGGTAGCGGCCCGGCGAGGGCTCTTCCAGGGTCTTGAGCAAGGCGTTGCAGGCGGCGCGATTGATCGCATCGGCCGGGTCGACGATCACCACCTGGGCGATGCCGTACTGCGGCGTCAGCGACAGCTTTTGCGACACCTCGCGCACCTGCTCGATGACGATTTCCGTGCGCAGCTTGTCGCCGGTGCGATTGGGAATGAACGAGATCAGCTGCAGATCCGGATGGGTGCCGGCGGCGATCAATTGCCGCGTGCGCTGGGCCAACGCCGGGTCCGGCGAGCTGGCCAACACGTGCTCGGCCAGCGCCAACGCCACGCCGCGCTTGCCCAACCCTTCCGGGCCGCAAATCAGCAGCCCGTGTCCGAGCCGGCCGGCATCCAGCGCTGCCACCGTCTGGTCGAAGGCGCGCTGCTGCCAGGGCGAAAACGCGGCGGTCATGGCGTGGGCTCCGGTTGCGGCATGTTCGGTAGGCGGCGACGCTGCAGGTAGCGCGCCACCGCAGCGTTATGGTCGGCCAGGGTCGCCGAAAACGCATGCGCGCCGGTACCGTCGCCAACGGCCACGAAATACAGCGCATCACCGGGTGCCGGGCGCACCGCTGCCAGCAGCGCCTCGCGGCCGGGCATGGCGATCGGCGTGGGGGTCAGGCCGGTGCGGGTGTAGGTGTTGTACGGGGTATCGGTGGTCAGGTCGCGGCGGCGGATGTTGCCGTCGTAGCTGCTGCCGATGCCGTAGATCACGGTAGGGTCGGTCTGCAGCTTCATGCCCAGCTGCAGGCGACGCAGAAACACCCCGGCGATCAACGGCCGCTCGCTGCCCAGTGCGGTTTCCTTTTCTATGATGGACGCCAGGATCAGCGCCTGCTCTGGCGAGGTCAGCGGCACGTTGGCGGCGCGCTGCTCCCAGGCCTGCGCCAGTGCCTTGTCCATCGCCGCATGGGCGCGCTTGAGCACGTCCAGATCGCTGTCGCCGCGTTGATACAGATAGGTCTCCGGCAGGAAGCGGCCTTCCGGATGCTGATTGACAACACCTACCCGCGCCATCAGCGCGGCGTCATCCAGGTTACCGATGGTCTGCTGCAATGGCGTGGCGGTGGCCAACGCGGCGCGCAACTGGCGGAAATTCCAGCCTTCCACGATCGTGAAACGGTATTGGATCACCCGCCCCTGGCGCATGCGACCGAGCAATTCGCGCGGCGACAGGGCCGGCGCCAACGCGTACTCGCCCACCTTGAGTTTGCCGGCCGCATCGACCTGGCGCGCCAGCAGCTGCCATTCCAGATCGGTGCCTTGCGCGATGCCGGCCTCGCGCAATTTGCGCAAGGTGGCCCTGAGCGAATCGCCCGGCGCAATCACCACGCTGGGCGCCGTGGCGCTCACCGGCGTCTGCGCGAAGTGCAGGTAATGCCGCCATGCCACCAGCGCGGCAATCGCCAGCAGCGCTACGAGCAGCAATGCCGTGCCCAGCACGGCCAGACATCCGCGTTTGCCAGTCACCGCCACACCCACCTCGTCATTGCCCTAGCGCCGCGCAGGATACCGCGCGCCGGTGATGTCCCGTTGAAGCGCTCACGTCGGCTCGATCGCACGCAGCACGCCCCGTGCCTTGGCGCGGGTTTCATCCAGCTCGCGTTGCGGGTCCGAGTCCACCACGATGCCGGCGCCGGTGCGGAAGCGCACCTGCGCACCCGCCACCTCCGCGGTGCGGATCAGGATGTTCAGATCCATGTCGCCATCGCGGTTGAGCCAGCCGAACGCGCCGGTGTAGGCGCCGCGCGCGGTCTGTTCGAGCTCGGCGATGATCTGCATGCAACGCACCTTCGGGCAACCGGTAATCGTGCCACCCGGGAACACGGCAGCGATCACCTCGCCCGGCGTGACCCCCGCGCGCAGACGGCCACGCACGTTGCTGACGATGTGATGCACGTGGGCATAGCTTTCCACCGCCATCAGCTCATCCACCTCGACCGTGCCGGGCACGCAGATCCGGCCCAGGTCGTTGCGCTCCAGGTCGATCAGCATGACGTGCTCGGCGCGCTCTTTCGGGTGGCCGACCAGCTCGCGGATGCGCGCCGCATCGTCGTCGCCGGCAAAGCGCGCGCGCGTCCCGGCGATCGGGCGCGTCTGCACCGTATCGCCGTGCACCGACACCAGCCGCTCGGGCGAGGAGCTCACTACCGCGCGCCCGGCCGCCACAAACACGCCGGCGAACGGCGCGGGGTTGGCCGAACGCAACCGGGCGTGCAGCGCCGCCGGATCCACCGCCGCGGCAAACCGTGCATTCCAGGCGCGCGAGATATTGGCCTGGAACACATCGCCGGCACGCAGGTAATCGAGCACCCGCTGCACCGCATCGGTAAAGCGCTCGGGCACGTCTTCGTCCACCGCAACCGGCCCGACCCAGGCCGGCAACGGCGGCAGCGCAGCGCAGGCGGCTATGTCGTCAGCGATGCGATTTAGCAGATCCTCGCGCCCCGGTTCGGCCAGCGCGATGCAGCGCCCGTCCACGCGATCGCGCAACACCGCCGCCGGCGCACGCAAGGCGAGCGCGCTCGGCAGGCGATCGGTCCGCGCAGGCAGCTGCAGGATCGGCTCGACCTGCGCGGCCAATTCGTAGTCCAGCAATACCGCCCAGCCGCCACGAAACGGCAATGCGCTGGTCGCATCGCGCGGCAGCCGTTCGGCGTGCCAGGCAGCATCCAGCGCGTCCAAAAAATTGCATTCGAGCGTTTGACCATCGCCATTGCGCGTCACGCCATCCGGATCCAGCCGCAGGCTGGCGCCATCTGCCAGCAACAGCACATCCCAGCGCCCATGCTCGGTACCGGAGGCAGTGGATTCCAGCAACGCCGGGTACCGCTGCGGCGCCAACCGATGCAGCGCCAGCAAATCGATGTCCGCGTGCAGTGATCGGGTGAGCGTCATCGGTCCGGGGTGGCGTGAGATGCAAAAGCGCGCCGCCTTCCAAAAGGCAGCGCGCGCGATGCGTGGATCAGGATTAGGTCAAGCCAACACTGTCCGGCTGGCCGCACGAACGCAGTGTGCGCGGCGGCCAAGGACTGTTGGGTGGCGCGCCGTGCGAGCGCGCAGGCGCGCCGACTCAGACGCGCTTGAACACCAGTGTGCCGTTGGTGCCGCCAAAGCCGAAACCGTTGGACATCACCGCATCCACCTGGACTTCGCGCGCCACGTTCGGCACGTAATCCAGGTCGCAGCCTTCGCTGGGTTCTTCCAGGTTGATGGTCGGCGGGATGATGCCGGTATGCAGCGCCATCACCGAGAAGATCGCTTCCACACCGCCGGCAGCGCCGAGCAGGTGGCCGGTCATCGACTTGGTCGAGCTGACCATGGTCTTGTAGGCGTGGTCGCCCAGCGCGCGCTTCATCGCCAATGTTTCGGCCAGATCGCCCAGCGGCGTGGAGGTGCCGTGCGCGTTGAGATAACCGATCTGCTCGGGGTTGAGCTTGGCATCGCGCATGGCGGCCACCATGCTGCGCGCCGCGCCTTCGCCGTCTTCGCTGGGGGCGGTCATGTGGAACGCGTCGGAGCTGGCGCCGAAGCCGACCAACTCGGCATAGATGCGCGCGCCACGCGCCTTGGCGTGTTCGTACTCTTCCAGCACCAGCACGCCGGCGCCGTCGCCCAGCACGAAGCCGTCGCGCTGCTTGTCCCAGGGACGCGATGCAGCGGTGGGGTCGTCGTTACGGGTGGACATCGCCTTCATCGCGCAGAACCCGCCCACCGAGCTCGGCGAGGACCCGCGCTCGGCGCCGCCGGCCAGCATCACGTCGGCATCGCCGTACTGGATCATGCGCATCGCCGTGCCGATCGAGTGATTAGACGTGGCGCACGCCGATACGGCCGAGAACGTCGGGCCCTTCAGGCCTTTGATCAGGCTGACCTGGCCCGGCAACATGTTGATGATGGTGCTGGGCACATAGAACGGCGAAATCTTGCGCGCGCCGCCCTCATGAAATTTGATGGTCTGCTCTTCGATACCGAGCAGCCCGCCGATGCCGGAGCCGAGAATGGCACCAACGCGTTCGGCATTGCTTTCGTCGATGACCAGGCCGGAATCGTCCAGCGCCATGAACGACGCACCGACACCGTAGTGGATGAACGAATCCATCTTTTTGACGTCCTTGGCGGACACAAAAAGCGTGGGGTCGAAATTCTTGATTTCGCCGGCGATCTTGGTGGTGAACTGCGACGCATCGATCTGCGTGATCGGGCCAATGCCTGAGCGCCCGTGGATGATTCCATCCCAGCTGCTGGCCAGATCATTGCCCAGCGGCGACACCATGCCCATGCCGGTAACGACAACACGACGACTCATTGCAGATCTCCTCACCACGGAACGGACGGTGCTTGCGGTTTGCGGGTGACGCTTGAAAAACACAGGGCCGCATCAGCGGCCCCATGGAATGTCTGACGCAGCAGCGGCGTAATGCACGCCACCGCAGTCAGGAACAACGCATCAGCTCTTGACGTGAGCCTTGACGTAGTCGATCGCCTGCTGGACCGACGTGATCTTCTCGGCCTCTTCGTCCGGGATCTCGCACTCGAACTCTTCTTCCAGCGCCATCACCAGCTCGACGGTGTCCAGCGAGTCGGCACCCAGGTCATCGACGAACGATGCGCTGGTGGTGACTTCCTCTTCCTTGACGCCGAGTTGTTCGACGACGATTTTCTTGACGCGTTCTTCGATGGTGCTCATTGGGGATATCGCTCCAGCTGGAGTAGTGGTGGTACGAAAAAAACGCCATCGCCGCTGCGATGGCCGCGTTGGATAGTGTAGTGGAAGCGCCCGAGCCTTGCATTGCATCACAAGTCCCGGCCGATCAGCCACTTAGCGCCTCCCGGCGGCGCACGCTCACGGCATGTACATGCCACCGTTGACGTGCAGGGTCTCGCCGGTGATATAGCGGGCGGTCGGGCCGGCCAGGAACGCCACCGCGTTGGCGATGTCCTCCGGCGCACCCAGATGACCGAGCGCGATCTGCTGCAGCAAGGCGGCCTTGGCCTCCTCCGGCAACGCCTTGGTCATGTCGGTATCGATGAAACCGGGCGCCACCACATTCACGGTAATCCCGCGCGAACCGATTTCCTTGGCCAGCGACTTGGAGAACGCGATGATGCCGGCCTTGGCCGCGGCGTAGTTGGTCTGCCCCGGATTGCCGGTCACACCGACCACCGAGGCGATATTGACGATGCGGCCCTTGCGCGCCTTCATCATGCCGCGCATCACCGCCTTGGAGGTGCGGAACACGCTGGTCAAATTGGTGTCGATGATGGCTTGCCAGTCGTCCTCCTTCATCCGCATCAACAGGTTGTCGCGGGTGATGCCGGCGTTGTTGACCAGAATCGAGATGGCGCCGAATTCCTTGCCGATCGCCTCGATCAGGCCATCGACCGCCGCCCCATCGGTGACGTTGAGTTCGCGACCGTGGCCGCCATGGGCCGCCAGCCGCTCGCCGATGGCCGTGGCGCCGGAGGCCGAGGTGGCGGTACCGATCACGGTGGCGCCCTGGGCGGCCAAGGTGTCGGCAATGGCCGCGCCGATGCCGCGACTGGCGCCGGTGACGAGGGCGATTTCGCCCTGCAGAGGCTTGCTCATGACTACTGTTCCTCAAAGGGGGACGCTGCGATCAGTGCCGCAAGCGTCGAGGGATGCCGGTACCACCGGCATGTGCGTCGGATCAGTGCACCCACGCGTCGAGCGCGCCGGCGTAATCGGCTGGCGTGGCCAGCGGGCGGGCGTCCAGGCTCTTGTCGATGCGCTTGATCAGCCCGCTCAACACCTTGCCCGGGCCGCATTCGGCGATCTTGGTGATGCCCTGGGCCGCCAGCGCCTGCACGCAGCCGGTCCACTGCACCGGGAGGTAGAGCTGCTCGACCAAGGCCTGGCGAATTGCCGCGCTGCCCTCGTGCACGCGCGCATCGACGTTCTGCACCACCGGAATCTGCGGAGCGTGCCAGGCCAACCCAGCCATCGCTTCGCCGAGCTGATTAGCCGCATCGCGCATCAGCGGAGTGTGCGACGGCACGCTCACCGCCAGCTTGACCGCCTTGCGCACGCCGCGCTCGGCCAGCAAGGCCAGCGCACGATACACCGCCGCCGCATCGCCGCCGATCACGATCTGGCCGGGCGAATTGAAGTTGGCCGGCACCACCACCTGGCTGCCTGCCGCCTCAGCGCAGACCTCCAGCACCAGGGCGTCTTCGGCACCAAGCACCGCCGCCATCGCACCGACACCGGCCGGCGCTGCGGCCTGCATGAACTGCCCGCGTAGCCGCACCAAGTGTGCGCCGTCATGCAGCGACAAGGCACCAGAGGCCACCAGCGCGGTGTATTCGCCCAGGCTGTGCCCAGCCAACACAGCCGGGCGCGCGCCACGCTGCGCAGTCCACAGCCGCCACACCGCCACGCCCGCCGCCAGCAGCGCCGGCTGGGTGTACTCGGTGCGGTTGAGCATTTCTTCCGGGCCGCCCTGGGACAGCGCCCAGAGGTCGACACCAGCACCTTCCGAGGCTTCGGCAAACGTTTCGCGAATCTGCGGATGCAATTCGGACAGTTCGGCCAGCATCCCCAAAGACTGCGACCCCTGACCGGGGAAAACGAAGGCGAGAGTGGATTCAGTCACGCGCGGCTGCCAGCAAAAATCGAGCCGGGATGATACGTGCGAAATCGCTCTAGCGTCTGTACTGCCGCGTATGCAGCCCGGCCTGCGACAACACTTGGCCGGGCAGGAACAACCGCCGCCGCAGGCCGAGATGACCATCGGTAAACCGGTCCAGGCAGACCGGCTAATACCGGCGTCAGAGCAAACACACTGCTCAAGTCGGACCCTGCATTGCGTGCGGCAGAGGCTTGCAGAGTGCCCCAACGATGGTCGCGCATGGGCGTATCGGCATCGCAAGACTGCCTCAAAACAAGCGAGCGTTGTTGCTGGGGATCAGCGCAGTTTGGTTACAGCCAAGCCAACTCGCGGACTATTGACCGGATACGCATGCAACTCGCCGATCCGCCGCAAATGAAGAAAGCGCGCGGAATTGCCGCCACTGCGCGACCCAGGGCGCACGGCACCCAAGCCCCAGCAGCATGCGAAGAGATGAAGAGACCGAGCCAGACCGGCCGATTGCAGCGGCAGACGGCTTACGCCGGAGCACGGTCCAGCGATCACAGCGCGTTTGACGTCGGTTCTGCAGGACGCATCGCCCTGACAGCGCCAGACCCTGTCCGCCGAGGCGGCAGGGTCTGCGGAACTCAGTAGCGCAGCAGCGCCGAGCCCCAGGTAAATCCACCACCGAACGCTTCCAGCAGCAACAATTGGCCACGCTGCACGCGACCCGAGCGGACCGCTTCGTCCAGCGCCAGCGGCACCGAGGCCGACGAAGTGTTGCCGTGGCGATCCACGGTGACAACCACCTGCTCCATCGGCAGATCCAGCCGCTTGGCGGTGGCTTCGATGATGCGCAGATTTGCCTGATGCGGGATCAGCCAATCCAGGTCGTGCTTGTCGTAGCCGTTGGCCGCCAGGGTCTCATCGACCACCGAATCCAGCGCCTTGACCGCATATTTGAAGACGTCGTTGCCCTTCATCAGCAACGTACCGCCGCCATTCTTGCCTTCGCCGAAACCAACCGATACGCCCACCGGGTCCCACAGCAGCTCTTTCTTGCTGCCGTCGGCATGCAGATGGGTGCTGAGGATGCCGGTCTCTTCGTCGGCTTTAAGGATCACCGCGCCAGCGCCGTCGCCAAACAGCACGCAGGTGGTGCGGTCGGTCCAGTCGACGATACGGGTCAGCGTTTCCGCACCTACCACCAGCACGGTCTTTGCATCGCCGCTGCGCACGAACTTGTCGGCCACGCTGAGCGCGTAGACAAAGCCCGAACAGGCGGCATTGACGTCCATCGCTCCGCAACCGACGTTGCCCAGCCGCGCCTGCAGCAGGCAGGCAGTGGACGGGAAGATCAGGTCGGGCGTGGTGGTGCCGATGACGATCAGATCGATCTCGTCGGCGGTGACACCGGCCGCTTCCATCGCCTTCAGCGAGGCGAAATACGCCAGATCGCTGGTGGTCTGGTCGTCGGCGACGATGTGACGCTCACGGATACCAGTGCGCGAGAAGATCCATTCATCGCTGGTGTCGACGATCTTGGACATGTCGTCGTTGGTCAACACCTTTTCGGGCAAATAGCTACCCGTGCCCGCGATTCTGGAATAGATCCGCTTGCTCATGCTGTTTCCTGATGCAAGAGCCGCGGTGATTGGCGGCTCCGGAAGTATCGAGGGTCACCCGCCAACAAAACTGCGGCGGGCGCCACGGATCAATCTTCTTGGACGGCCGACGACTTGGTCGTGATCACCTTCTTGCCGCGGTAATAACCGTCAGCGGTGATGTGGTGGCGCAGATGAATCTCGCCGCTGGTCGGATCGGTCGACAGCTGCTTGGCGGTGAGGGCATCGTGCGAACGACGCTGGCCGCGACGCGACGGGGTGACACGGGATTTCTGCACAGCCATGGGATTGCTCCAACTTTAGTTCGATAACTTGTCTGTTGAGTCGAACAGCACGCTCTACGCCCGCGTCGACCTGTCTTTCCGCCCTTAACAGCGGCGGTTACTGTTTCTTCAACGCTGCCAGCGCCGCGAACGGACTGGCCTTGTCTTGCTCTTCCTGGCTCGGCACCCACTCTGCCTCGACGGCCTCGCTGCCCGGCGCCATCGGCACCACTGGCACCGACAGCACCAGTTCGTCCTCCACCAGATCCACCGCCCGCAACATGCCGTCATCGGGCACCAGCAAGGCTTCGTAATCGAGTGGCAACGCGGACTCTTCGTCTTCGTTGCGGATCAGGCCAAGACGCTGCCTGATCTGCACCGGATACAGAAAACGCTGCAAGGTGCGCTGGCAGGCCAACGGCAGCTCGACATCGATGCTGAGTTCGACATAGGCGACCTTGAGCAGATCGTCCTGATCGAACTGAAGCGAATAAACACATTCGCCATCGGTATCGACCAGACTCCCCTGCAAGCGGGTCATCGCAGATAGCGGGATGCGGCCATCGAAGCGCCTGCGCGCTGCGACCATCCGCCAAGCATCCAGCATTTCGGGTACGTTCGCGGACATAAGCCGCAGAATGTTAAAGACCCGCAGTAGCCATGTCAAATGCACCCATTCACACGTGCTGCGCGGCATGCGGGCTGGCAGACTCCCCTGCCCCTCCTTTTCGGCGCTCATGATGCCACGCCTGATCCTTGCCTCTACCTCCGTCTACCGGCGCGAGCTGCTCGGCCGCCTGCAACTGGACTTCACCACCGCCCGCCCGGAGGTCGATGAGCAGGCGCTGCCGGACGAGGCGCCGAGCGCGCTGGCCAGCCGCCTGGCTGCCGAAAAGGCCGCCGCAGTGGCCGCGCATGCGCCCGACGCCTGGGTCATCGGCTCGGACCAGGTCGCCGATCTGGACGGCCGCGCCCTGGGCAAACCGGGAACCCTGGACCAGGCCCGCGCGCAGCTAGGCGCCATGTCCGGGCGCGTGGTGCGTTTCCACACCGCCGTCAGCCTGATCGGCCCTGCTCACCACCTGCACGCGCTGGATGTCACCGAGGTACAGCTGCGCCCGCTGACACCGGTGGAGATCGAACGCTACCTGGCCGCCGAACCGGCACTGGATTGCGCCGGCAGCTTCAAATGCGAAGGCCTGGGCATCAGCCTGTTCGATGCGATTCGCTCGGAAGACCCCACCGCGCTGGTCGGCCTGCCGCTGATCGCGCTGGCGCGGCTGTTGCGGCAGGAGGGGTTTGACCTGCCTTAAGGGCGATTGCCAATTATCGCTGATGAGCCAGCAAACCTGATCCACCCTGCGGCCAAAGTGCTAATCAATTAGCAGGACAGTCGACATGCAAGCCACGACAGCGAAGCTGGAACCAGGCCTTGCCATCTACCCTGCAAGCCCGCAAGCAAGCAGGCGCGACAGTGCGTACCGATCACCTCATCCAAAAGGCGTCGCCATCTCCCACAAGGGCGTTATCGCACATCAGTAGCCGGCGCGATGCCAATGCATCTAATTTGAAATCGAATCGAACCGCTGAGCCAACATTCAGAACAATTACGAACCGTGGTTTTGGCGATATCGACTACCGCACCTGGATCGACCACCATCCTTAAACCATCCAAACGGCATAGCCAAGATGAATTCACCTGCCGTTTTCGGCGCAGGCACTGTATTCACCCTTTTTCGACCAAGACCTGATTGTGCACATCAAACAAAGCAGACATAAATGACTCCATCATTTCATTCCATCGAATGAATACGTAAGGAACCAAGAGCGTCTTCAATAAAATATAATGGCCTCTGCTTTGCTTCGTCATACAGCCTACCGAGATATTCTCCAATCAGGCCCAATGCCGTCAACTGGATTCCGCCCAGAAACAAGATCACTGCCATCATCGTTGGCCAGCCAGCGACCGGATCGCCCCAGACACAGGCTTTTATAACGATCCAGCAAGCAAACAGCAGTGAAAACACAGCAGTGAGCAACCCCACATAAGTGGCAACACGCAATGGCACAGTCGAAAATCCCGTGATGCCGTCGAGCGCGAGATTCCACAACTTCCAGAAGGTGAACTTTGAGGTACCCGACAAGCGAGCTGCGCGGCGGTAAGTCACGGCCTTCTGGCGGTAACCGATCCAGCCAAACAAACCCTTCATGAAGCGGCCACGCTCGCGCATGTGGCGCAAGGCAGCAAGCGCTCGCGCAGACAGCAAGCGAAAATCACCGGTATTAGCGGGAACCGGCGTCTTCGACAACCTACCAATCACTTGATAAAAAGCAGCCGCAGAGGCACGTTTTAGCCAGTGCTCACCGTCACGCGCGAGGCGGGTACCGAAAACATTATCGTAGCCCTGCCGCCAGTACGCGACAAACTCGGGAATCAACTCTGGTGGATCCTGTCCATCGGCATCAAGGATGAATGCAGCACCTTTCGTGACCCGATCAAGCGCTGCAGTCAGCGCGACCTCCTTGCCAAAGTTACGCGACAAACGGATCGCCGAAACCCGTGCATCGCCACCTACCAGTTCGCACAACACCTGCCATGTCGCATCCTGGCTACCATCGTCGACATACAACAATGCAACCTGTACATCGTCGAGCTGTTCGAGCACCTGCATAATGCGCGGATGCAGCAGCGGCAGAGTGGCAGCCTCGTTGTAGGCAGCCACCACCACGGTCAAGCACTCTTTTTCAACCAATCTCTCAGCCAGATTCTGCAATTCACCCTCCAGCGCCTCATACCTACGACTCGGCAAGTTCCTGACAGTCGAAATACTAAAGAGATCGACGCATTTAATGTATGCAAAGAGCGGCAAATGACACGTCACGAATGGCGGTCAGGCACTCGCTGGCAGCACGAAATAAGTTGCATTGCACATGCGACACATGCCGATTCCGAGCACCGGCCGCACCCGCATGACGACTGCATAGCCCGTTTTTTTAGCAACTTCAAAGCGGCTGGTCTTCGAATGGGGCGAAACCATACCTGTGCCAAGTGCGGAGACGCTCTTCGGCGAACTTGCTGCGCCAGTCGTAGGCTTCCGTCAACACCTGCTGATCAACGTGAGGGTAACCCTGCTGAATCTGCACAGCGATTCTCTGAGAGCGCTCACTTACCTTCACGGCCTTCTTTGCCAAGTGAAGGCCGTTGAACGCAGCAGCACAAACACATAGCAGCAACAGTGCTCTCACCCAAGGCCAGTGAGGCGCATCACGGAAAGCCGCCAGCATGACTCCAAACCAACCGATCCAGAATAGGATGGAAAAACTCGCATACCGAGGCATGAAACCATGTTCGGCGCCGAAAAGCGTTGCACGTCCCCATGCCGTCATAATCGCGAACCCCACCGACAACGCCATGAGGCTCACCCACGGCACAAGATCCTCTCTCAATCGCACCCGGAAGATCGCCCATATTGCAGTACCCATTGCGATGACGGCAAATACCGGCGCCATTTCATTAGAGAAATGCATCAGGCCGCTACCCAAATAATTCAACACATATCTGGACAGCGTGACGATATCCGGGTTCTCGACGAATGATCCAGCATTCCCGCCGCGCAACAACATGAAGAGCCAGATCACTGCAACCAACCATGGCAGACACATCGAGAGGCGCAGCCCCAAGGGATGACTCCGATGCCGAATGATCAACCACACTGAGACGGGGAAAGCTGCTAAAGCAGTAGAAAAACCGAGCACACCCACGGTGGCGCAGACCACCGCACACAAATTTGCAGGCCATCGCAGGGTGGCACTGGTTAACAAGTAGACCGGTGCGATGACACCCAATAGGCTAACGAATACTGCGACCTGCCAACCCCACTGCAAATTAATGAGATGCGCGGGATACAGCGCGAGAAAAACAAAGACAAGTATCCACCCAGGACTCAAGCGACCTTCGAATTCACGAATAGCCATCCGCACCAGAAGCAAGCCACAGACAGCCAGAACAGCCACACTTACAAGACAATCGAGCCATGTTTGTCCATGGGAGACCCAGGTCGTCAGTAGCAAAATTGCGTACGCTGCAGTGTGAAGATGACTACCGTCGTGCACCTTCCAAAATTCGGACGCACCCAGGTCACCGTCTTGCCACGCTTGATAGATCGGAACGATATCCAAATGGTCCCAAAGCAGGATTGGGATATGCCACCTGAGCGTCAACCATACCAAGACCATAGCGCTCAGAATAAAGCCCCCCCACACGTGGCGATTTAACTTCGAACGCTCAAGATTTCCTTGTGTAAAACGTGTAACCACGCTTCCGGCTGATTTAGGCGCATGCATTTACAATCTTCCCATTTACGAAATTCATTAGCGAATTAACGGCAAATCTTTATCCGTATCTGCCGCTCTATTCAGAGCACTCCCCTCGGCGCTCGAACTCTACTGCCCAACATCACTTGTGACAGTAAGCGGCTGCTCCCACCACTCCTCGACGCTGCCGTCGCGGCCGTGCAGGCGCAGTCCCAGCCAATGCGTGCCGGGCGGCAGCGCGTGCGTGTCGAGCGTGGCGGAGAAGCCGACATTGGGGTGCTGCGGGTCGGTGGAAATCTTCCAGTACGGGCGGACGTCCATCGGGCTGCCGTAGTCGGCCTGCGCGACCGGGCGACCATCGAGCAGCAACTCCACATCGGCCAGGCCAACGCCGTCCTTGAACGCCCAACCGCGCACCTGGACCTGGCCGGCCACGCGCACATCCGGTAGCGGCGTATCGATCCAGGCCATCGCCGGGGCGATGCACGGCCCGGGCGCGCGTTGCGCCGGCAGTGCGAACAGCAGAAAACGTTGATACCCGTGATCGGTGGACACCACCGTGGGCGGTGGCAACGGCCCGACCATGTCGCAGATGGCGTGATAGCGCTTGAGCAGATCGCGGTAACGCTGATCGCTGGGCGACAGCACCAGCAGACGCGGGCCATCACGGCGTCCGTCGCTGAGCAGGCCCCATTGCTGCAATTGCGCGCTGCGCCCGTGCTTGTCGTTCAAGTCGGCGCGCAACACCTCGATCTGTGCGTCGTGCAATTGAAATCCGAGTTCGGCGCCCACCTTGAAATTTTCTGCCAGCACGCGCGTGCCCGGCGGCATCTGCGCCAACTGGCGTTTGACCGCACGCGCCAGACCGTTCCAGCCGGCAAAATTGCGTGGGTAGTATTTTTCGCCAGCCGCATGCGCACGGATCGACGGCACCGAGACCGCCAGGTAATAGCCGTAGGCACCCAGTGTGCCGAGCAGCGCGATCAGCCAAGCGGCACGGCGCAGCGAATGCGGCCAGCGCATCAGGATCACCGGCACCGCCACCAGCAATGCGAAATAGCCAGGCAACGGCCAATGGAAGCTGATCCGCTCGGCATCGCTGAAGAAGCCGAGCACGAAGATCGCCACGGTCGAGATGCCGCCCAGCAAGCCGAAATAGCGCCACTGCGCACGCGACCCGCCGCCGGCACGCGTGCCGGCCAGACTGACCTTGACCATCGCCCAGGCCAGTAGCGGCGTCACCGCCACCGTCTGGATCAGCAAGAACCACAGCCCGCTGATCTGGAACCGCCACGGATGCCGGTCGACCAACTGGAAGCGCAGCCCGGCCTCGTCGTGGTCGGTATTCCAGAACAGCAGCGGCAGCCAGCTCACCGCACCCACGGTCAGCGCCAGCCAGATGCGCGGATCGCGCAGCACCGCGCGCCCCTGCGGAATGCACAGCAACGCGATGCAGCCCATGCCGATCACACCGACGAAGCGGTAGTGGCTGAGCGCGCCGATGACCAGACCGATCGCCAGCTCCAGCGCGCTGGTGGCATCGACCTCGCGCAGCAGCCGTGCACCGGCATCCATGCACAACACCGCCGCCAGCGCCATCGGCACGTCCGGCACGGCCAGGATGCCGAGCGTGGCCGACAGTGGCATCAGGAGCGTCAAACTGCCGGCCTGCCAGCCCAGCGTGGAGCCGAACCAGCGCGTGGCGATGTGCGCGATCAGCCATGGCAGCAGCGCGGCGATGGCCAGAAACGGCAGCCGCAACGCCAGCAGATGGTGCCCGCCAACCTCCACACCCAGGCGCGCCAGCCAGGCAGTCATTCCCGGCAGATCCGAATAGGCCGCGGCCAGGTGCTGGCCTTCCTGCCAATAAAACGCTTCGTCCACGAACAACGGCAGCCGTGCGGCAATCAACAGCTTGACGGCCGTCGCCAGTGTCCACAGGATCACGAAGGTGCGATGTGCCCGTTGGTCCCCCTGCATTGCCCTGTGCACTCTTCTTTTCACCTACGGAATTGTGATGTCGACACCGCTGCGTTCCACGGAAATGCTAACCGATGCGCTGCGCCAATCGCTGCGGCGCGCGCAAGACCAGGTCAATTCGCTGTTGTTGGGCAAGGCGCAGGAAGTGCGATTGGCGTTCGTGGCGCTGCTGTCCGGGGGACATCTGTTGATCGAAGACCTGCCCGGCCTGGGCAAGACCACCCTGGCCCACGCCATGGCCTCCAGCCTGGGATTGGGCTTCCAGCGCGTGCAGTTCACCTCCGACCTGCTGCCGGCCGATGTGCTGGGCGTGTCGGTGTACGACGCGGCCTCGCGCCAGTTCCAGTTCCACCCCGGCCCGGTGTTCACCCATGTGCTGCTGGCCGACGAGATCAATCGCGCGCCGCCGCGCACGCAGAGCTCGCTACTGGAAGCCATGGCCGAACAACAGGTCACCCTGGACGGCGTGACGCATGCCTTGCCGGAACCGTTCTTCGTGATCGCCACGCAGAATCCGGTCGACCTGTCCGGCACGTTTCCGTTGCCGGATTCGCAGCTGGATCGCTTTCTGCTACGGCTCAGCCTGGGCTACCCCAGCGCCGATGCCGAGCGCGAGCTCCTGTCCGGGGTGGACCGACGCGAACTGATCGCCCAGGCCGCACCGCAGCTCAGCGATACCGAGGTGGTCGCGCTGCGTGCGGGGGTCAATCAGATCCACACTAGCGATGCCTTGATCGGCTACGTGCAGGCGCTGCTGCTGCGTAGCCGCCAGCACGCCGGGGTACGCGTGGGCCTGTCGCCACGTGCCGGCATCGCGCTGCTGCGCGCCGCCAAGGCGTATGCGCTGTTGCTCGGACGCGAGCATGTGCTGCCGGAAGACGTACAGGCGCTGTTCGTGGCCGTGGCCGGGCATCGGCTGGTGCCGGAAGCAGAATCGTCCTCCGGGCCGGCACTGGCCAAGGCGCTGCTGCACAGCGTGCCGGTGGACTGACACACGTGCGTGCACCCTTGCGCGGCATCGGCCGCCGGCTCAGCCTGCTGGCCCATCCGCGGGGAGCGGAAGCGTTGCCGATCGTGCTGGATCGGCGGCGTATCTATGTGTTGCCGACCCGCTTCGGGTTGTTCATCACCGCCTTGCTGTTGGCGATGCTGCTGGGCGCGTTGAACTACAACAACAACCCGGCGTTGCTGCTGGCCTTGCTGCTGGCCACCGCCGGGATCGCCAGCAGCATCATGGCGCATCTGCAGTTGTCGGCGCTGCGCATCGAAGCGGTCTCGGCCGAACCTGTGGTGGCCGGCGAGCCGCTGCGCATGCGGGTGTCGCTGGCACGTCGCGATACCCGCGTGCGGCGCGGGCTGCGGCTGGACCATCTGCAAAGCAGCGGTTTCTGTTCGCTGGTCGAGCACGAGATGGCCGACGTCGACCTGCTGGTGCCCACCACGCAGCGCGGCTGGCAGGACATCGAACGCATCCGGCTGTCGAGCACCCAGCCGCTGGGCCTGGTGCGGGCCTGGTCTTGGGTGTGGCCGGAAACCCCGCTACTGGCCTACCCCAAACCCGAAGACCACGGCCCCACGCTGCCCGACGGCGCCGGTTCGCCCAACCAGACCCGCCTGCACGCGCAAGGCGAGGAACTGCATCAGCTGCGCCCATATCGCGCCGGCGATGCGCCGCGCACGATTTCCTGGAAGCATTCCGCGCGTCGCGACACCTTGCTGGTGCGCGAATACGAACAGCCGCTGGGCATCGAAGTGACGCTCGACTGGCGCACGCTGCACGCGCTGCCGTACGAACGCCGCATCGCGCGGCTTGCCCGCTGGGTCAATCTGGCCGAGCGCGACGGGCGGCGTTATCGCCTGCTGCTGCCAGGCCAGCCACCACTGGGGCCTGCGCAAGGCCCGTCCCACCAGCACTTGTGCCTGCGCGCCCTGGCGCTGCTTCCTCATGACTGAGCCATCCCTCCCGATCAGCCAGCCCAGCCGCGGCTGGGTCCTGGCCACCAGCTGGCTGGCACTGGCGCCGTTATTGCTGCAGCTGCCCGGCCTGCTCGCTATCACCATTGCGGTAGCCGCGGTCCTGGTCGGCGTGCTGAGCTGGCGCGGCACCGTGATGGCGCCGGTGCGGGTATTGCTGGTGATCGCAATGCTGGCGGCGGTGTACTGGCAGATCGGCATGCGCTTCGGCCGCGATACCGGCTGTGCGGTGCTTGCCGCGATGCTGGCGATCAAGGCCTCCGAACTGCGCACCCTGCGCGATGCGCGCAGCCTGCTCGGCTTTGCCTTGTTCGCGCCATTTGCGGCATTCCTGCTCGACCAGGGCCCGGCAACCATGGGCCTGGCGCTGCTGGCAGTGGTCAGCGCCTTGCTCAGCATGCAGCGGCTGGCCGACGAGGAGCATCGCACCCGCACGCCTTCGCTACGCCTGCAGTTGCGCGGGATCGGCAAGCTGGTCGCCATCGGGGTGCCACTGGCGCTGGCAACGTTCTGGTTGCTGCCGCGCCTGAGTTCGCCGCTGTGGGGCGTGCCCGAGCGCGCACTGTCCCGGCCTGGACTCTCGGACAACATGTCGCCAGGCGAATGGATCGACCTGATGGCCGACGACAGCCCGGCCTTGCGCGTGCAATTCACGGGCAAGGCGCCACCGCCGCCGCAGCGCTACTGGCGTGGGCCGGTGATGTGGGATTTCGACGGCCGCACCTGGCAGCGCGCGCGCTGGACCGGTCGTGGCCAACCCGCGTCGGTCACGTCCGGCCCGCAGACCTATCGTTATCGACTGGATTACGAGCCCACCGATCGTCGCCAATTGGTGTCGCTGGACCTGCCGACCCAGGGCGTGGCCGACGCCGAGCTGTCGCCCGATTACGAACTGTTCGCGCAGCGGCCATTGAGCGCACTGACCCGCTGGGAGTTGCAATCGGCGCCACCGGCACGTTTCGATACCGACCTGCCCGATCAGTTGCGCAAACGCGCCTTGGCGCTGCCGCCCGGCTTCAATCCGCGCACCGTTGCGCTTGCCAGGCAATGGCGGGCCGACGCCGGCAACAACGACGATGCCGTCGTGCAGCGCGCACTGGGGTGGATCACCCGCGAATTCGCCTACACGCTGGACACGCCACTGCTTGGCCGCAATAGCGTGGATGAATTCCTGTTTCAGCAAAAAGCCGGGTTTTGCGAGCACTTCAGCTCCTCGTTCGTGGTGCTAATGCGCGCCGCCGGCATCCCCGCGCGCGTGGTCACCGGCTATGCGGGTGGCACCTACAACGGGCTGGGCAACTACTGGGTGGTGCGCCGCATGGATGCGCATGCGTGGACCGAGGTGTGGCTGGCCGGCCGCGGCTGGGTGCGTGTGGACCCCACTGCCGCCGTGGCGCCGGAACGCATCTACGACACGCTGGAAGATCGCCTGCAAACCGATGGCAACAATTTTGCCCAGCTCGGCACCTGGGCCGGCCTGGGCCAGGTCAGCGACTGGCTGCGGCGTGGCTGGAACGATCTGGTGCTGTCCTTCAATGCAGACCGCCAACAACGGCTGCTGCAGCCGTTCGGCATCGACCGTCTGGAGCCCACCCAGCTGGCCACCATCTTCGGCGTGTTCGCGGTCAGCGCACTGGCGTGGATGAGCTGGCTGCTGGCGCGCGGCGAACGCGAACGCGACCCGCTGCTGCGCGCCTGGCACCGGCTGAGCCGGCGCTACGGCAAGCTGGGCCTTGCCCGCGAACTGCACGAACCGGCCATCGCCTGGGCGCAACGCGTCGCCCGCACCCACCCCGACACCACACTGTTGGCACTCAGCCAACGTTTCGCTGCCGCGCGCTACGCTGGCGCTGATTCGGACAGCGCCTCACTCCTCAAAGATCTGCAGCAGCATCGCCCGCGAACCGGAGTTTCCTCATGAGTACCCGCTTTCTTTTTCCCATTGTCGCCGTGCTCGGGCTCGCAGCCTGCGCCACCGCGCCCAAGCCGCTGCAGGGCCAGTTCCCCACGGTCAGCCCGAGCGATTCCACTGCCAGCGCGCAGCTCGGCACTTCGGTGCGCTGGGGCGGCAAGATCATCCAGACCAAGCCGAGCCAGGGCCAGACCTGCTTCGAGTTGATCTCGCGCCCGCTCAACGCCAGCGGCCGCCCGGACCGCAATGCCGTGGATGCCAGCGATGGCCGCTTCCTGGCCTGCCGCTCGGGCTTCTATGACCCGGCGGTGTTCGAACCCGGCCGCGAAGTCACCTTCATCGGCAAGATCGAAGGCTATGAGACCACCAAGATCGGCGAGTACGACTACAAGCTGCCCAAGGTGGCGGCGGATGTGGTCTACCTGTGGCCGGAAGTGCGCGACGTCGACGTGATTCAGGCGTACCCGTACGGCCCCTGGGGCGACCCGTGGGGTCCGCGCTGGGGCGGCGGCTGGGGCTGGGGCCGCGGCTGGTGGTAATCGGCTGCTGAGTCAACTGTGATGCAAAACGCCGCTCTTTAAAGAGCGGCGTTTTTGTTTGCGCGGGCGAGCTGCCGGCATTAGCGCGTTTTTGCTGGATTCTTACTTCGCCATTTCGCCAGCCCCGGCGCTGCGTGGGCGCAACAAGCCCTGCTGGAACCGCGACGACTGCGCGGATGCTGTGAGCGCAGGCTTGTGTACATCGGCTCGCAACCGCAGCACTGGCGATTGGCGATTGGCGATGCTCACCCCTGGCCTGCCCTTTCCGCTCGATAACCTGTTTGGTCACATCGGTGGCAAGGCCAAGCGCTTCCGTCAGGGCGTGCCGAAGCGGCCCAGCGGTGCACCGGCCAGCAGATGCAGATGGATATGAAACACCGTCTGCCCGGCATGCTCGCGGCAATTCATCACAATGCGGTAGCCGTCCTGCGCCAGGCCCTGCTCACGTGCGTACGCGGCAGCGGCGAGCGCCAACTTGCCGACCAGCAACGCTTGCTCAGGCGGGACGTCGTCCAGGGTGGGAATGGCGTGCAGCTTGGGAATGAAGAGCACATGCACCGGCGCCTGCGGCGCGATGTCTTCAAAGCCCAGCACCTCGTCGTCTTCGTAAACGATGGTGGCCGGGATTTCGCGACGGATGATCTTGCTGAAGATGGTGTCGGACATGGCGAGGGATTGGGGATTGGTCATTTGGGATTGGTAAGAGCTTACCGCGCGTTGCCTGGCCGCTCTGTACAGATCCAATTCCTGTCTCAAGCTACCTGACTGCTTTCAAGGGCAAGCGCCTTCGTCGTTTTCATCGACGCGGCAACTGGATTTCCCTAGCGAACAGCCGGCTGGTGACTCGGGATTGGTGATTCGGGCTTCGTAGAATCTGAAGCGCGCAGCCAGGCCGCTTTGACCAATCCCAAATCCCGACTCCCCAATCCCCACGCTCAAACAACCTCACTGCGGGTACCGAAGGCGTGCGATAGCGTCCCGCGATCCACATACTCCAGCTCGCCACCCAGCGGCATGCCTTGCGCGAGCCGGCTTGGGCGCACGCCATGCTGGCGCGCCAACTGCGCCAGGTAATGCGCGGTGGCCTCTCCCTCCACGGTGGCGTTGGTGGCGATGATCATCTCGGTGATTTCACCGGCGGCCAGGCGTTCGCCGAGTTGGTCCAGCCCCAGCTCGCGCGGGCCGATACCATCCAGCGGCGACAGCCGTCCCTGCAGAATGAAATACACCCCGCGGTAGCCGGTAGCGTGCTCGATCGCCAAACGATCGGCTGGCGATTCCACCACGCACAGCTGCTGCCGGTCGCGGCTGGCATTGGCACAGATCGGGCAGATTTCCGCCTCGGTGAAGTCGCGGCATTGCACGCAATGGCCGACCTTTTCCACCGCGCTGGCAAGCGCCGTCGCCAGCCGCCGCCCACCCTCGCGCTCGCGCTCGAGCACGTGATAGGCCATGCGCTGCGCCGATTTCTGGCCCACCCCCGGTAACACCCGGAAGGCTTCGATCAATTGTTCGAGTAAGGAGGACATCGAGTGGCCGGGATTCGGGAATGGAGATTCGGGATACGCAAACGCAAAGGCAAAAGCCATCTCGCTTTTGCCAATCTCCAATCCCGAATGCCCAATCCCTGATTCTTAGAACGGCAACTTCATGCCTGGCGGCAGCTGCATGCCGGCGGTAGCCGAACCCATGCGGTCCTTGGATTCGGCATCGATCTTGTTGGAGGCGTCGTTGAAGGCTGCGGCAATCAGGTCCTCGGCCATTTCCTGGTCGGAGAGGATGCTGGGGTCGATCCGTACCTTGCGGCATTCCTTGGCGCCGGTCAGCGTCACGCTGACCATGCCGCCGCCGGCAGTGCCGGTGACTTCCAGCTTGGCCAGTTCTTCCTGGGCGCGCTGCAGGTTTTCCTGCATCTTCTGCGCCTGTTGCATCAATTGGGCAATGTTTCCACGCATGGTCGTTACTCGTCGTAAGGGCGGATGGAATCGGGAACGACCCGCGCGCCCTGCTGCTGGATCAGCTGCTGCACATTCGGGTCGTTCATGAAGGCGGTTTCGGCTGCGCTCTGGCGCTCGCCTTTCTGCCGGTTGGCGCGCTCATGCAAGGTCTCGACATCGGCGCTGCCGGTTTCGATCACGATACGCGGCGTGTCTCCGAGGACCGGCGCCAGCGCCTGCGCCAGATTGGCGATGGAGCGCTCGGAGTTGAGATATTCGAAGCCCGGCGCCAGCGCAAGCCGCAGCACGCCATCGCGATGGCCGATAAACGCCGCATTGGCCGCGAGCTGACGCGACGGGCCGTTCAACCCGCTACGCGTGACCAGCTCAAGCCATTGTTCGGCGTCGGCAATGCGGCTGTCGTCGATCAGCGTGTTCGAATCGTTGCTGGGCGCCGATGCGGATAGCGATGCTGAAGCTGGCGAAGCTTCGGCAGACGCAGGACCAGCAGAGAGCGCATCTGCAGCCGTCTCTGTCGGCACGGGAGCAGTGGCGGCAGCAAGCGCAGGCACACGTTCGGGCACCGCCATGATCGGCGCCGCAATAGCGGCTTCCTGCGGCAGCGCCATTGCAGATTCGGGTGCCAGCACAACCGCCGTATCGGACACGGACGCTGGCGCAGCATGCGTGCGCACCGGCGCATCGTCCACCGCCCACGGCGGCGTGTCATCAGTGCGCACAGCAGCGGACGAGCGACCATCGAGCGACGGCTCTGCTGCAGGAAGCACCACAACCGGAGCCGAGGCTGCGTCGGCCGGTGCTGCCGTTGGTGTCGGTGGTGTTTGTGTCGGTGCCGATGTTGCTATTGGTGCCGATGTTGAAGCCGAAGTTGCCGTGACTACCGGCGCCGCAGCAACACCCGCACCCTGCACCGCTTCAACCGCCTCGACCGGCCTGACAGGCACTGCAGCCGCAGCGGTCACCGGTGCAGCCGCCTGTACGCCCGCAGCGGACGCGCGTGCGCCGCCACCTGCGCTGGCACCGCGGCCATCGTCGCTGCTTCCGGCCGGCACCGCCGCAGCGGGGCGAAACGCCAGCATGCGCAGCACGGCCATCTCGAAGCCGGCGCGCGGGCTAGGCGCCAGATACAGATCGCGGCGCCCGTTGAGCGCCATCTGGTACCACAGCTGCACCACTTCCGGCCGCAGCTGCGCGGCGAATGGGGTCGGGTCGATACCGTCGCCGACGAACGCCACCGACGGCACCAGCTGCTGCACCTGCACGCGGTGCAAAGCCTCGGCAAGGGCTTCCAGCACGCCGCTCCAATCCGGCGAAAATTCCGCAAGTGCGGCGACCACCTGCAGCAGGCGCGCGCCATCGCCGTCGGCCAGCGACTGCAGCATCGCCCCGACCTGGGTGCGGTCCACCGTGCCCAGCATCGTGCGCACCACATCCTCGCGCAGCGCACCGCCGGCATAGGCGATTGCCTGATCCAGCAGCGACAAGCCATCGCGCAGGGAGCCATCGGCCGCCTTTGACAGCTGCACGATTGCCGACGGATCCGATTCGATCTCCTCGGCGGCCAGGATGCGGGTCATCTGCCCCTGAATCTGGTCCTCGTCCAAGCGCTTGAGGTTGAACTGCAGGCAGCGCGACAACACCGTCACCGGCAGTTTTTGCGGGTCGGTGGTGGCGAGCAAGAATTTCACGTGTTCCGGCGGCTCTTCCAGGGTTTTGAGCAGCGCATTGAACGCCGCCTTGGAGAGCATGTGCACTTCGTCGATCAGGTAGACCTTGAACTTGCCGCGCGAGGGCATGTACTGCGCGTTCTCGATCACTTCGCGCACATCGTCCACGCCGGTGTTGGAGGCGGCGTCGATTTCCAGCAGGTCGATATAGCGGCCGGCATCGATGTCCAGGCAGGCCGGACAGGTGCCGCACGGGTCGGCACTGGTGCCGGTCTCGCAGTTCAGCGACTTGGCGAAAATGCGCGCAATGGTGGTCTTGCCCACGCCGCGCGTGCCGGTGAACAAAAACGCGTGGTGCACGCGCCCGCTGTCGAGCGCGTTGGTGAGCGCGCGGACCACGTGTTCCTGGCCCACGAGTTCGGCAAAACGCTTCGGGCGCCACTTGCGGGCAAGAACGAGATAAGACATCGGGCAACCAGCTTGTTCTGAGCCGATATTGTGCCACGGCACGTCTCACCGACTGCGCCGGAAAGATTCAGCTTGTGGTACGGGCCGGCGACCGCTAGAATTTGCGGCCCTGTTAGACCCCGGTCGTACAGGTACGGAGAGGTGTCCGAGTGGTTGAAGGAGCACGCCTGGAAAGTGTGTAAGCGTCTAAACCGCGCTTCGGGGGTTCGAATCCCCCTCTCTCCGCCAGTTTCATGATTTGCGCAATGACACCACTGTCGCAAATCGCAGGGCCATGCCAGTGGCCCACGTCTTATGGTGGCCCCGTCGGTCCCTCGCGACGCTAGATCGAAAATCCCGCCAGGGCCGGAAGGCAGCAACGGTATCGATTGATGCGGGCGCCGAGGTCAACCGGCGGGGACACCACCCTACTTATATTTGCACGCGCTGGATCGACCTGGTCGATGCTCCAGGCGCAGGTCATTGTCTGGAATCGGCAGCATCCGTCACGGAGCGTGCTGTGCGCTGCGCCACGCCACGCCCAAGATCTTCGCTTGCATTGCTGACGCCCTTAGCGACGGCGCCAGACATCTCCGCAACGGGAACGCCCTGCTCGACGCGTATCGATCGATGCGGGCGCTGAGGTCAACCGTCGGAGATTTTCCCAACCTTCCCGCATGCCTCAGCGCGCGGACCATTGCCGTGCGCGTTTCAGCATAGCTGCGGCAGCTTATTAGGCCACACCGGCTAACTTTTGGCAGGGCATGATCGAACACGAGGGCGGCCGCCAAACCGGCAGCCCCAGCAGTGCATTACGCCACCGCACACACTCGGTTGAGGACGTCACTGCGACTCAGGATGCAACCAGCCCGCGTCGCCTTCCAGGTAATGCTCGTGCTTCCAGATCGGCACGCGCGCCTTGACCTCGTCGATGATGTAGCGGCATGCGTCGAACGCAGCGCCGCGGTGCGCCGCACTGACGCCCACCCAGACCGCCATGTCGCCGATCTGCAGCTCGCCGACCCGATGCACGCAGTGCGCATGCACGATGGAGAACCGGCGCGCCGCTTCGTCGAGCACGCGCTGACCTTCCGCCTGCGCCAGCGCGGCGTAGGCTTCGTAGCGCAACCCGGCAACGCCACGGCCTTCGTTGTGATTGCGCACCCAGCCTTCGAAACTGGCAAACGCACCGGCATGCGGATGCGCGGCGCCGGAACGCAACTGCTCCACCGGCAACGGCAGATCGGAAAGCGCAAAGATGGCCACGACGTCATCGCTCACGCTCAACCTCCCGACACTGGCGGAATAAACACCACTTCGCTGCCATCGCGCAGCACATCGTCCCAGCGCGCGAAGGCGCCGTCGACGGCAACGCGCAACTGCGCAGGCATCCAGCGCAAGCCGTGCCGCGCATCGAGTTCGGCATACAGGCCGTGCAGATCGGGCGCGCCGGATTGCACACGCTCGTCGGCGATCCCAGCCGCTTCGCGCAGGCTGGCGAAATACAACACCGTCACCGTTGCAGTCATTGCGCCACTCCGATATCGCGCTTGCCGCCACGCTTGGACACCAATTTGGTCGGCCCGATGGTCATGCCGTGCGATAACGCCTTGCACATGTCGTAGACCGTCAGCGCCGCCACGCTGGCACCGGTGAGCGCTTCCATCTCCACACCGGTGCGATGTACGCAGCGCACGGTGCAGTGAATCTCCAGCACCTGCTCGCCTGCCCAGTCGATCTCGAAACGACAGCCATCGATCGGCAGTGGATGGCAGAACGGAATCAGCTCGTGCGTGCGTTTGACGGCCATGGTGCCGGCAATCACCGCGGTCTCGACGATGCCACCCTTGGCGCTGCGCAGGCCGTTGGCGCGCAACTGCGCGGCGACGGACGCCGGAAACCGTACCCGGCTGGTCGCTGTGGCGCTGCGTGCGGTGACCGCCTTGTCCGAGACATCCACCATGGTGGGGAGCCCGGCATCATCCA
The DNA here is from genome assembly GCF_979258225.1 of Xanthomonas sp. AC360. Classification (NCBI taxonomy): domain Bacteria; kingdom Pseudomonadati; phylum Pseudomonadota; class Gammaproteobacteria; order Lysobacterales; family Lysobacteraceae; genus Xanthomonas; species Xanthomonas sp. AC360. The sequence goes on along the minus strand of NZ_OZ409846.1, from coordinate 2,715,638 downwards.
GGTGGGTCAGGCGCGTGGGACGGGACTTGGCAGGCATGGGAAACGACACGGTGATAGACACTCAGGATGCGGCATTGTCGGTGAATGGGGTGCCTTGATGAAACAGCCGCCGTGATCATCCGGGCCCCTGTGCCATAACGAGCTGCGCAACGCATGCCGTTCGAGCCCACCGCTGCCATCGACCGTGGGGCACCGCAGCTGCGCGAGATCCGGCGCCTGCAGCACGCACGCGAAGGCATCGGCATGGCAACCGCCAACAGCGGCACTGGAACGCGGCGCGGCGATGACGTCGCGCCGCGTAGTGGCGCGTGGACGCGGCGGACTCTAAGAATTCATAAACTCAGGGGCGAGCCGCGCTTCCAGCGCCTGCGTGTCGTCACGCACCCGTGGATCGAGCAAGCGCGACTCCAGCGCTCACCTGCCGCAGACGCGTGCGCTCACTTATCCGCCGATCAAAAACATCTCGACCGGCTTGCCGCGGCGCGGTTCCGCTGATGCACGCACTTCACTGTAGCGGTCGCCACGCATGCTCCAGCGTTGACGCAAGTGTGTCGCCAACCCTTGCTCGCCGTCGGCCAACGCCGGCTTCAGATCGTGGCCCTGGCTGGCGAACAGGCAGGTGTACAGGTGACCATCGGCCGACACGCGCGCGCGCTGGCAGTCGCCGCAAAACGGCACGCTGACCGAACTGACAAATCCCACCTCGCCCGCACCGTCGACAAACGCGTGGCGTTGCGCGACTTCACCAGTGTAATTGGCGTCCAGTGCCATCAACGGCCAGCGTGCGTGAATGCGCGCGTGCAACTGCGCCGAGCTCACTACCGCGTCCGGGGTCCAGCCGTTACAACTGCCCACGTCCATGAATTCGATGAAGCGCAACACATGCCCGGTGCCGCGGAAGTGCTCCACCAGAGGCAGCACCTGATCTTCGTTGACGCCACGCTGGACCACGCAATTGATCTTCAACCGTTTGAAACCGGCCTGTTCGGCGGCGGCAATGCCGGCCAGGACCTGCGCGATGTCGCCACGGTCGCCGCTCATGCGCTTGAACAGCGCCGGCTCGAGCGCGTCCATGCTCACCGTGATACGGCGCAGCCCGGCCTGGCGCAGCGCGTTGGCCTGGCGCGCAAGCAAGGCGCCATTGGTGGTCAACGCCAGATCCTCGATCCCTTCGATGGCGGTGAGTCGCGCAACCAAGGTCGGCAAATCGCGACGCAGCAACGGCTCGCCACCGGTCAGGCGCACCTTGGTGACACCCACCGACACAAACGCCCGCACCAACGTTTCCAGCTGATCGAAGCCCAAGCGCTGTTGCGCATCGAAGCCGTAATCGTCGGGCACGCGGTCGGCCGGCATGCAATAACCGCAGCGAAAATTGCAGGCTTCGATCACCGACAGGCGCAGATCGCGCAGCGGGCGACCGTAGCGGTCCTGCATCGGGGCACCGGTCAGGGTCGGCAGCGACAAGGCGCCCATCAGCGCACCGTTGCGGCGGTCGGGTCCGCCAGCGTCAGGTGTTGCCCGGGCACGGCGACGCGATGGCCGCGTGCACGCAGCACGTCGCCGTCGGCGTCGCTGGCGTAGTGGTACAGCAGCATGCGGCTCAACAGGTCCTGCGGGTATTCCCGCTCCAGATCATCCACGCCAGTATGCGACGGGTTGCCGTGAACACCGCAGTCATGCGCGATGAGCTCGTTGTCGTCCGCATAACGCTTCAGCATTTCCGGGATCGGCCGGGTGTCACCGGTCCATACCAGCGCCCCTTTCAGACGCAGCCCGTAGGCCGTCTCCGGCCAGTGGTGGCGCACCGGGAACACCTCCAGCCGCACCCCGTCGTGCCAGAAGGCATCGCCGACCGGCACCAGCTGAAACGCATCCCAGAAGTTCGCCCCACCCTCGGCCAGCACGTTCGGGTAGTCGGCGATGCGCCGCTGCAGCAGCGGCACCACCGGCGCCGGCACATACAGGCGCGTGCGCCCGCGTCGCTCGGAGAAGTAGCTGTCGACGAAGACTCGCTCCAGCCCGCCAACATGGTCCAGATGCACATGGGTGATGAAGATGGCCTGCGGCAGGTGGCCGTAATGCGCTTGATAGGCGGTCAACCCCTCGCTGCCGCAATCGATGGTCAGCCACGGCGCGCCAGCGCGCTCGAGCGTGGCCATCGGCGAACCGAGCGCCACCGCCGACGCATTGCCGACCCCCTGCACGCGCAACGCCCACTGCATCAGTAGCCCCGGCCCCAGGCCAGCTCGTAAGCGCGATGCAGCCGCTCGTAATCCTTGTCGACCTCTTCGCGGCTGCGATTGCCGCGCAGCTTCAACAGCGAGCGATGCAGCCGCTTGAGATTGCGCTCGCGCCAGCGCGTGGCCGGAATGCGCAGCACGCCACGGTCGAAATCGATCAGCCAACCATGCCCGCCGGCATCGAACAGGATGTTGTGCGCGTTGAGATCGGCGTGATCCAGGCCGGCGCGATGGAAACGCGCAATCAACTGCCCTGTCGCTTCCCACGGCGCGCCACGCCCAGCCACCTGTGCATGGTCGGCCAGCGAGCGCACGTCTTCCAGCCGTTCCATCAACAGTGCCGCGCGATAGCCCAGACCTTCGCGCAGATAGCAGGCCGCCAGGGGGCGTGGCACTGGCAACTTGCGAGTGATCAGTTCGCGCATCAGCCGGAACTCGGCAAAACTGCGTGTGCGCCCCGCGCCTTTCCACACATACCGGTCGCGGCTGACGCGCGCGGCCATGCCGCCGCGCAGATACTGCCGCAACACGCTGCGGCCGAACGGCGCATCCACAAACCAGGCACCGCCGCGCCCGCCTTCGTCGACCGGCCGCGCCCTGTCGCCCCAGTGTTGCGGCGAAAACAGCTCGGCGTCGGCTTGCCGCAGCCGTTCGCGGTCGAACAGAATGGCGCCATAGCCGCGGCCCTCGCGGTACGGCGTCAGCGCTTCGGTGGCGTCGAAAGAAACCATCTATCGAGTCTAACAACACCATGGCTGTAACGCCTGCATCGCTGTGTTTGCTGCGCTTGTCCGCCCTGGGCGACGTAACCCATGTGGTGCCGCTGGTGCGCACGCTGCAGGCGGGTTTCCCGCAGACGCAGCTGCACTGGATCATCGACAAGGCCGGCCTGAAGCTGCTCGACGGCCTGCCCGGCGTGCACTTCCATGCCTACGACAAACGCAGCGGCGTGGCGGGCATGCGCGCGCTACGCCAGGCGCTGGCTCCGCTGGGACGCTTTGACGCCTTGTTGCAGATGCAGGTGGCGTTGCGCGCCAATGTGCTGTCGGCATTCGTGCCGGCGCGCCGCCGCATCGGCTACGACCGCAGCCGCTCCAAGGATCTGCACGGCCTGTTCGTCAACGAACGCATTGCCGACCGCCCCGGCATCCACGTGCTCGACGCCATCGGCAGCTTCGCCGAGCCGCTGGGCCTGCGCCAGACCCAGGTGCGCTGGGACCTGCCGGTACCCGACGCTGCGCACGCCTGGGCGCGCGCGCAATGGGACGACGATGGCCGCCCGGTGCTGATGATTTCCCCGTGCTCCAGTCACGTGCAGCGCAACTGGTATCCCGACCGCCACGCCGCGCTTGCCGACCATGCGGCGGCCCAGGGCTGGCGCGTGGTGCTGTGCGGCGGCCGCAGCGAACTGGAACGCAGCACCGCCGATGCCATCGTGGCGAATACGCATGCCCCAGTGCTGGATCTGGTCGGCAAGGACACCCTCAAGCAGCTGCCTGCGCTGCTCGCCCGCGCCAACCTCGTGGTCACTCCGGATTCGGGACCAATGCATATCGCCAACGCGATGGGCAGCAAGGTGCTGGGGTTGCACGCGGCCAGCAATCCACGACGCAGCGGCCCGTATTCGGACGTGCGCTATTGCGTGGACCGTTACGACGCGGCGGCGCGCAAGTTTCTGCACAAGCCGGCCGATCAGCTCAGCTGGGGCACCAAGATCGAGTTCGACGATGTGATGTCGCTGATTACCGTCGACGACGCGATCGCTGCGTTCGAGCGCTATCGGGCGGATCATCTCCGCTAATGGCCGGCGACCGGATCTGTCCAAGTGATGGCCGGATCCGTCTGGCGAATGACGCGTCGCGCCGTTCTTCGTCCGCGCAAGGACTGAGTCACTTAGCAGCAAACCTTCAGGCCGATGCACCCTGCATTGCGCAAGCCGTCTATCGCGATGAAAGACGGCCCTCGTATCAGTGCGCCGACTGGTACTGGTACTGGCGCACTCGGCCCATCACTCCGCTCCGCTCAGGCGCCAGTCGCGCGATAGTCCTGGTAGGACTTCTCTTCCACGTACGAAGACCCCAGCGCCAGGTTGATGTCCTTCTTGATCCGCGCGCGCTCGTCGTTTTCGATGTAGACGCTGCGCGCCAGCTGCACGAAGCTGTCGTCGAAGGTTTGCGCCTGCTCCTTGAGCCGGATGTCGTCTTCGATCACCCACAGCCGCTCGTTGACGGCCTTGAGCTCGGCGCGCAGCCGCACGATGTCGTGGCCGGCAGCCGGATGCGCCATCCAGCTGGTTTCCAGCGCAGACAACTCGTTACGCACATTGGCCAGCTTGGCCGCATCGCGCATGCGCTCGGACTTGATCTGCAGGATCGCGATCTTGTCGAGCAGCTCACCAAAGGACACGGGCACCAGGATCTCGGACATGACAAGCCTCCAACGGGGATCGAACGGATTGTAGTCATCGCAACGACAACCGACTGCGACACATAAACAAAAGCCCCCTTGCGGGGGCTGATGCGAATCTGGCGGAGAGGGAAGATTCACTCGGCACTACATGCCTTCGCCCTGCGGGCGGCTTCGCCGTGCAGACAGCGATGCTGTCTGTCGAACCCGGGGCTTCTCACCCCCCCAATGACGCCGGCAAAACTCACGCGGCACTGGCACACCTTGTCGCCTCAATCTGGCGGAGAGGGGGGGATTCGAACCCCCGAGGCGCTATAAACGCCTGCCTGATTTCGAGTCAGGTACATTCAACCGCTCTGCCACCTCTCCAGATGGTCCCCAGTGTCCTGGGGCCGTGCATCATACGGGCACACGCGCCAGGCCACAAGCGGCCTGGGCCAGCGCCGGGCGGCCCGGCCGCCGGCTCGGCGTGAACCGGCACTGCGACTGGTGCGATCGCCGTGTTGCTGCCGGCCGGTCGGGCCGCGATGATGGGCATGCATCTTCTCCCTGGCGACCCGGCCCCATGCTCGAATTCGGACACCTCACCCACGTCGGCCTGCGCCGTGACCTCAACGAGGACACCTATTACGGCGATAGCGAACTGGGGCTGTGGCTGGTGGCCGACGGCATGGGGGGCACGCCTGCGGCGAGGTGGCCAGCGCGCTGGCACGCGAAACCATCGTGCGCGAAGTGCGCGCCGGCACCCCGCTCGCGCAGGCGGTGCGCATCGCCGACGAAGAGATCATCAAAACCTCGCGCCGCTGCAACGACACCTTGCCGATGGGCACCACCGTGGTCGCGGCACGCGTGCTGGGCCAGCGTTTCGAAGTGGCCTGGGTCGGCGACAGCCGTGCGTATCTATGGCGCGACGGGCGGCTGGCGCAACTGAGCCAGGACCATAGTTACGTGCAGGAACTCATCGCCCAAGGCACGCTCACCAGCGAGCAGGCGCGCGCGCATCCGCATCGCAACGTGGTCACCCAGGCACTGGGCGTCACCGACCCGGCGCACCTCAACGTCGCCACCATGCAGGGCGAGCTCAAATCCGGCATGCAGCTGTTGCTGTGCAGCGACGGGCTGACCGAAGAAGTGGACGATGCGACGATTGCGGCGACCCTGTCGCAGGCCGATTGCAGCGCACAGGAATGCGTGGAATGCCTGGTCGCCGCGGCACTGGATGGCGGCGGCTCGGACAACATCACCGCGATCCTGGTGCGCAGCTACTGAGCAAGGCTGCGCAGCGTCGATGCCGGACGTCAGCCATCGAGTCCGCCGCAGACCTGCTGGCGCCCTGACCAAGCGCGGCACATGCCGTCGATGGCATGTGCTGCAAGCAACGGGCGGCAGCGCCGCCACCGCCGACCTAGCCGGCGACTGCGCTCTCTTCGACCGGCGCATCCCACAGCGCGCGGCCGGCCTTCTTGCGCAACTGCGCTAGCCGCGCCTCGTGGGCCTGCGATTCCGACGCGGTCACCACCACGCACGGGCGCGGCAGCAGCAATGCGGGGTCGAACGCGATCATGCCGTTGCCCTCATTGCTGTTCTGGCCGGCATCGGCGTTGGCAAAGCCGATCTCTTCCTGACCCGACGTCAGCGCGATATACACATCGGCCAGGATCTGCGCATCGAGCAAGGCCCCGTGCAACTGGCGATGCGCGTTGTCCACGCCCAAGCGTTTGCACAGGGCATCGAGCGAATTGCGCTGCCCCGGGTAACGCTCGCGCGCCATCATCAAGGTATCGACCACGGTGGCGCGGTCGATGATGCGGCCGTAGCCATTGCCCAGCAGCGACAGTTCGTTATCCAGAAAGCCCAGATCGAACGCAGCGTTATGGATGATCAATTCCGCGCCGTCGATATAGGCAAGGAATTCCTCGACCACATCGCCGAATAACGGTTTGTCGGCCAGAAACTCCAGGGTCAGCCCGGTGACTTCCTGCGCACCCGGCTCGAAATCGCAATCCGGCTTCAGATAGCGATGAAAATTGTGGCCGCTCGGGCGCCGCTCCAGCAGCTCTACTGCACCGATTTCGACAACGCGGTTGCCCTTGCGCCATTCCAGGCCGGTGGTTTCTGTATCGAGAATGATCTGACGCATGAATCCTCTTACGCAGTTGCAGCGCCGCCGCGCTGGGCGATGGTGGCCTGATGACGGGCAAGCACGTCGACGCGCTCGTTGTCCGGGTCGCCATTGTGGCCTTTAACCCAGCGCCAATCGATGGTGTGCCGCTGGGTGGCCGCGTGCAGCCGCTCCCACAGTTCGCGATTCTTGACCGGATCGCCGCCAGCGGTTTTCCAGCCGCGTCGCACCCAGCCGGACATCCACTCGGTGATGCCCTGGCGCACGTACTGCGAATCGGTATGCAGCACGATCTGGCACGGCTCGGTGAGCGTTTCCAGCGCCATGATCGCGGCCATCAATTCCATGCGGTTGTTGGTGGACAGCGTTTCACCGCCAGCCAATTCCTTTTCGCGGCCGTTGTAACGCAGCAGGGCCGCCCAACCGCCCGGCCCCGGATTGCCGAGGCACGAGCCATCGGTATGCACTTCAATTGATTTCATCAGCTTCCAGAGTTGTCGCGTACTAAGGTCAGATCGTGGCCACCGGTTGCGGCCAGCGCGTTGGCCGCGCAATCGGTGTTGGCGCAATCGGTGCGGAGGCGCGTTTTTCCACTTCGAGTAAATACACCGCGCGCCATGGGGCACGACCAGGATCGGAGGAACCGCGCCCGGTCCGCCAGATCGGCCCGAGATAGCGCTCGGTTTCCACACACTGCAAGCCGGCCTGCTGCGCCAGTGATCGCCAGCGATCCGGGCGCAATGCCACCGGGCCGCGGCGCGCCCAATGAAACCGGTACGGGCTCAGCGGATTGAGCGTGAACAACCACAACCGCCCGCCTGGCATCAACAGCCGCTCGCACTCGGCCAGAAACTCCGCCGCACCGCCAACCACCGCATGCTGCACCACGATGGCCTGCAGGCTTTCGGTGGGCAACGGAAACGGCATTGCGCACCGGGCATCGCCAGCAAAGCGTCCGGCACTGCGAAACAGGCGCAGCCCGCGGCCATCGAGCAACTCGCGTGGCGGCAACTCCTTGGTCGGCGCCACCCACAACCAGGGCTGGGATGGCCGCGTCTGCAGCGCCTCCAACGCCAGGCGGCGCTCGGACTGGAGCAGGCTGCGCCCCGCATCCGTATCAAACCAGGATGAGACGCCAGCTTGACGGGAGAATGGGGCGGCAGGCATGGTCCCAATTCTATGCGACTGACCGCCCTGCCCGCATTCGACGATAACTACATCTGGGCGCTGGTCGCCGCAGAGGGCCGTGCCGTTATTGTCGACCCGGGCCAGGCCGAGCCGGTGATCGCCGCCGCCGTGCGCGAAGGCTGGACGCCCAGCGCGGTGCTGCTCACCCACCATCATGCCGACCACATCGGCGGCGTGGCAGCGCTGCAGCAGCGTTGGCCCGAGCTCGAACTGTTCGGCCCGGACGACGAGCGCATCCCCGCAGACGCCCGCCGCGTCGGCCAGGGCGAGCGCTTGCGACTGCTGGACACCAGCTTCGATGTGCTGGAGGTGCCCGGCCACACCCGCAGCCATATCGCCTTTGTGACAGACCGCCACCTGTTTAGTGGTGATACCCTGTTCAGCCTAGGCTGTGGGCGGATGTTCGAAGGTACCGCTCCTCAGATGTTCGACTCGTTGCAGCGCCTGGCCTCTCTGCCCGGCGAAACGCTTGTGTGTTGCGGCCACGAATACACCCTGGCCAACGCGGCCTTTGCGCTGCACGTCGATCCCACCAACGCTGCCTTGCAGCGCCGTCAACAGGAAGCCCAGGCCATGCGTCAAGCAGCCCGTCCTACCCTGCCGATTTCGCTCAAGAGTGAACTGGCCACCAATCCGTTCTTACGTACCAGCCGTTCCGAAATTCGCACCGCAGTCGCACCGCGCGCAGCCGGCGCACTTTCCTCTGAAGTAGATGTTTTCGCCGAACTTCGGCGCTGGAAAGACGAATTTCGCGCATGAGGCGCCTGGTTCTGGCAGTGTTGGCCGCCTGCGCGGCCATCGCACCGGCAGCCGCCTCGTCCAACGACGCAAGCCGCCTCACATCCGTCGACAGCACCGCTGTCGCGTCCAACGCTCCCAGCATGCGCAATGGGCGTGAGATCTTTTCGTCGTTCCTGGAAGGCCGTGCCGACCCGGGCTGCGACAGCGAACACAGCGACACCCGCTGGGAACAGCATTTCTCGCGCGCCCCGGCCCGCCTGGCCGATGACGCGCAGGATGTCCTGCCGCTGTTCGGGTATGTGGTCGACGAACTGCGTGCCGCCGACATGCCGACCGAATTTGCGCTGATTCCGTTTGTCGAGAGCGGCTACCGCCCTGGCGCGCGCAACGGCAGCGGCCCGGCTGGCCTCTGGCAGTTTATCGCCACCACCGCGCGCAACCACCACGTGCCGGTCGGCGCACAGTACGACGGCCGCCTATCGGCAGTGGACTCCACTACAGCAGCGGTGCGTTATCTCAAAACGCTGTACGGCATGTTCGGCGGCGACTGGCGCCTGGCGCTGATGGCCTACAACGCCGGCGAGTACCGCGTTCTGCAGGCAATGCGCAGTGCCGGCATGAACGCGCAGAACGCGCGTCCGTCTGAGCTACCGGGCATGTCCAAGGTCACTTACGACTATGTCGAAAAGCTGCATGCGCTGGCCTGCGTGCTCGATCACGCGCAGCAACAGGGCACGCTGCTGACATCGCTGGATCGCCCAGTGCCGGTACTGACCGAACATGCGCTTCCGGCCGGTACCAGCCTCAATGCATGGGCCGGGCAGCGTGCGATCGAGCCGCAACTGTTGGCGCGCCTGAATCCTGCAGTGGCAGGCGCCCGTGCGGCACCCAAGGGTGTCCACGTGCTCGCCCCTGTCGCGGCAGCCCAACCTGGTTCCAGCGGTGCAGTGGTCGCGCTCACCTCCGTGAACATGGACGCCGACACAGCTGGCCGTTCAACAGCGGTCGCCACCATCACACCTACCAAGGCGTCCCGCTCTTCGCCCGCCCGCACCACTCACACCGTACGCAACGGCGAGTCTGCATGGGCCATCGCACGGCGCTACGGCATCACGGTCGCCACCCTGCTCGCCAGCAACGGCCTGGACAAGCAGGCCGTGTTGAAGCCGGGCATGGTGCTGTCGTTCAACGACACGCCCTGAGCAAGCCGCTTGATCAGCCGCGCCAGCGGCTGGTCATCACGAGCTTCGCTGTCTCGATAGCCGTCGCTTAAGAACACATCCAGGCCTCGAGAGCGCTTTGACCGCTGCATTGCGTGGCATCGCGTGCGTCTTGATAGCGCGCTGGTCGAGGGAGCAACGTACTGCATCGGCGAACGAGTCATCGGACTTCAGCGTCCCGCACTGATTTCAGCTGCACAAACTTGAGAAAGAGGCGCCCGCATGGTCCAAGAGCGGCTGGAGCAGCGCTGGCCGCACCCACGCGGCCAACATCCAAACCGCATGTCCACGACGAAAGCAATGCATCGCCTTACCGCTAAGCGCGGCCAACAGAGCGTAGTGCGTAATCGTCAGGTGGGCGTGGACGGCGCACTCGGAACCGGAGCGTAGGCGCGAAACATGCCGCACCGCATACAGGCCGCGCCCGTCTGGCGACTACGCGGTGGCTTATTAGCCGCCCTTACCGCGCAGTGCATACCCAATCGCACATTGCGTGAGCTTTGACTACGTCCCACGTCGCATCGATGGCACAACACGAGCGCCACACCGGCGCACTACCGTAAACAGCCCCCAAAGAAAAAGCCCGGTCGCCCGGGCTCGCTCTGTACATCCGTCGACAACACGCCGTTACAGCTGTGTTTCTTCGATCTGAATCTTGTAACGCTTGCGCATCTCCTTGACGTAGGACTGCGCGGCGTTATTGCCGTCGATCTGGCTCAGCTGCTCGCGCAGCATCGTCTGCTGCTCGGCCGGCATCTGTTTCAGGTCGCCCGGCGTGGCCTTGCTGATCACAAACACCGCAAAGCGGCCGCCATCCAGCTCCACCTTACCCACCGACGGCTTGCCCTCGGTCGGACGCGGCGCGCTGAAGATTGCGCGATTTGCGGCCGGCGTCGGAATCGGCGCAGTGCGCGGCAGGCCCGGGATCGGCTGCACCTGCAGCTTCTCGCTCGCCGCCAGCGCCTGCAGGGTTTCACCCTTCTGCACGCGTGCCAGCAGCGCATCGGCGGCCGCGGCTGCAGCCTTCTCGGTACGGTCGGCATGTACTGCCGCAATCACCTTGTCGCGCACCTTGTCCAACAGCAACGCCTGCTCGGCGGTGTGGTTGGTCACGCGCAACATCACGCTGTGGTTCGGAGCGATGGTGATCGGATCGCTGACCGTGCCGTCCTGCACCAACGTTTCGGAGAACGCCGAACGCAGCACCGCCGGATTGGCCGCAATACCGCTGGCGTTGGTGCGCGAGAACGGGCCGAGGGTCTGCACCGGCAGACCGACCTGCTTGGCCGCCGGCTCCAGCGCAGTCGGATTCTTGTAGACCTGGTCCACCAGCTTGCCGCTGATATCGGCATACGCCTTGTCGGCATCGGCCTTGAGCTGCTCGGCAGCAAGCTGGTCGCGCACCTGCTCGAACGACTTGCCCTGCCCGCCCTTGACCTCACGCAGCTGGATCACGTGATAGCCGAACTCGGTCTTGATCGGCCCGACCACATCGCCGGCCTTCATCGAAAACAGTGCGTCTTCGAACGGCTTGACCATGGTGCCCTTCTCGACCCAACCCAGATCGCCACCGGCATCCTTGGAGCCCGGATCCTGCGAATTGGCCTTGGCCAGCGCAGCGAAATCGGCACCTGGCTGCTTGGCCTCCGTCGCGAGCTTGGCCGCCTTGGCTTCGGCAGCCTTTTGCGCAGCAGCATCGCTACCGGCGCTGATCAGAATGTGCGACGCCAACCGTTGATCCGGCTCGACAAAGCGCGCCTTCTCTTCTTCATAGCGCTTACGCAACGTCGCCTCGTCAGCTGCCGTGGCTGGCGGCATCGTGGCGGCATTGAGCTCGACGTATTCGATGCTCACAGTCTCCGGCTGACGGAAATCCTGCGTATGCGCGTCATACCATTGCTTGATCTGCGCATCGCTGACCGGCGCGGTATCGGCGGCCGGCGCCGGCAACATCGCCAACTCCACATCGCGCGTTTCGCCCATCAGCTTGAGCAGGCGCTCGAACTCGGTCTTGGTTGCAAAACCCGATTCGGCGACGGCCTGCGGGATCACCGACTGCTGCAAGCTGTCGCGCACCAGCGCATCGAACTGCGCCGGCGTGCGCGGCGGTGTGCCTTGTGCGAGTGCGGCGCGGTACTGGTCAGGGCTGAACTTGCCATCGACCTGGAACGCCTGAATATTGGTGATGTAATCGCGCACCGTGGCGTCGCCGATCACGATACCGGCATCTTCGGCACCCAAGCGAATCACTTGCTCGTCCACCAGCTGGTCGAGCACCTGTAGCTTGTTTTCGCGGGATTCGAAGGTGCGCGGGTCGAAGTTCTCGCCCTGACGCTGGCGCTCCTGCATGCGCGCCTGTTCGAAGCGTGCGCGGAAATCCTGCGTGCTGATTTCATGGTGCTGCCACAGCAGCGAGATCGGCCACCAGGTCGGCGCGGATTTCCACCACGTCGGCGGCGCCTGCACCTTGGCCACATTGTTGGCGCCAATGCCGCCCAGGTAGCTGTTGTCGATGACGAACAGGAACGGAATCATCAGCAACCCCAGGATGGCGGTAGCGATCCAGCCTGACGTCTTGTCGCGAAGTTTCTGCAGCATTGGCAAATCACGGCCTGTGGGCGAGCCGGGCAGTGTAACCCGCTTGACGCCATGCACCCAGCCCGATGCCCATCAGGCGCGGGTCAAGATGCAGAAAAGTGCAGTCGTGAATGGAAGAGACGTGAGGATCGCCGCACCTCACAGGCGCCATGGAGTCGGCGCATTGACTTACCGCCGCGCACGGCCTGCGCTCCATTCACCGCAGACCCATGCGCCATCGCGCCATGGGACAAGGTTCAAACGCTCCAAAAAAAAGCCCCCGGCACAAGGCCGAGGGCTTCGGTGTAACTGGCGGAGCGGACGGGACTCGAACCCGCGACCTCCGGCGTGACAGGCCAGCATTCTAACCAGCTGAACTACCGCTCCGCTTTAAACTTGGACATCTACCCCACGGCATTCGCATTGCAAATGCTGTGGAGAAAACGAAGCCCCCAATCGCTCAGGGGCTTCGGTGTAACTGGCGGAGCGGACGGGACTCGAACCCGCGACCTCCGGCGTGACAGGCCAGCATTCTAACCAGCTGAACTACCGCTCCGCGCTTAAAACTTTGCTTGGTGCTTAGTGGTGGGTGCTGAGGGTTTCGAACCCCCGACCCTCTCCGTGTAAGGGAGACGCTCTACCGCTGAGCTAAGCACCCTAGCGAGTCGATTAGTTTACTGCATCCTTCAGGGCTTTGCCAGCCTTGAATGCAGGATTCTTCGAAGCAGCGATCTTGATGCTGTCGCCCGTCTTCGGATTGCGGCCGGTACGCTCAGCGCGCTCGCGGACCTGGAAGGTGCCGAAGCCAACGAGGGTGACAGCGTCGCCCTTCTTCAGCGCCTTGGTGATTTCGCTCACAACCGCGTCGACAGCACGGCCAGCTTCAGCCTTGGAGATGTCAGCGGCAGCGGCAACGCCATCGATCAATTCGGTTTTATTCATTCTTGAAACTCCCTTTGCGGCAGATGCCGCGGAATCGACAATCGGCGCTCTTGCCGTTAGCGAAGAACCCGACACAAGTGGTATCGCGTGACGCATCACATTTTGCCGCGCCCACGAGTCGTGCATTTATACCAGCGCCCCCAACAGCGCGCAAGCCAAAACCCAATAACGACGCGGGTTTTGGCTTGTTTCGGGACGTCTTAGACAGCGCACGTTAGTGCTTGACGCGGGTACCCGGGGTAGTACGCGACTTGCCGCGCACGGCGACGCGCGACGCAGTCTTGCGGGCCTTTTCCTTGCCTGCCTTCTTCGGTGCGAGCGGACGCTCCAGGGCGAGATCCAGCACTTCGTCGATCCACTTGACCGGCACGATCTTCAAATCGCGCGTGACGTTGGCCGGGATATCGGCCAGGTCCTTGCGGTTCTCGTCCGGGATCAACACGGTGCGGATGCCACCGCGCAATGCCGCCAGCAATTTCTCCTTCAAGCCGCCGATTGCCGACACGCGACCGCGCAGCGTGATCTCGCCGGTCATCGCCACATCGGCGCGGATCGGCACCTTGGTCAATACCGATACCAACGACGTCACCATCGCGATACCTGCGCTGGGGCCGTCCTTCGGTGTGGCGCCATCGGGCACGTGCACATGCACGTCCTGTTTCTGCAGAAAATCCACATCGATGCCCAGACGCTCGGCGCGCGAACGCACCACCGACAGCGCAGCCGATGCAGACTCCTTCATGACGTTACCAAGCTGACCGGTCAGGATCAGATTGCCCTTGCCCGGCACCAACGTCGATTCGACCTGCAACAACTCGCCGCCGACTTCGGTCCAGGCCAGACCGGTGACCAGACCGATTTCGTTTTCTTCTTCGGCGCGACCGAAGTCGAAGCGACGCACGCCCAGGTACTTGTCGAGATTCTTCGACCCGACCGTCATCAACGCCTTCGGCTTGCCCTTCTTGGCGACCACTTTTTTCGCTGCCGGCTGCGGGCCGGCAAGCGCGATTTCCTTGACCACCTTGCGGCAGATCTTGGCGATTTCGCGCTCCAGATTACGCACGCCGGATTCGCGGGTGTAATAGCGCACCACATCCTGGATGGCGTCGCTGCCGATCTCGATCTCTTCCGGCTTCAGGCCGTTGGCCTTGATCTGCTTGGGCACCAGGTAACGCATGGCGATGTTGAGCTTTTCATCCTCGGTGTAGCCGGGGATGCGGATCACTTCCATGCGGTCCAGCAGCGGGCCGGGGATGTTGAGCGAGTTGGAGGTGGCGACGAACATCACTTCCGACAGGTCCAGATCCACTTCCAGATAATGGTCGTTGAAGGAATGGTTCTGCTCGGGATCGAGCACTTCCAGCAACGCCGACGACGGGTCGCCGCGGAAGTCCATCGACATCTTGTCGATCTCGTCCAGCAGGAACAGCGGGTTCTTGCTGCCGACCTTGTTGAGGTTCTGCACCAGGCGACCCGGCATCGAGCCGACGTATGTCCGGCGATGGCCACGAATCTCGGCCTCGTCGCGGATGCCGCCCAGGCTCATGCGCACGAATTTGCGGTTGGTCGCCTTGGCGATCGACTGGCCGAGCGAGGTCTTGCCCACGCCGGGCGGGCCGACCAGGCACAGGATCGGACCCTTCATCTGCTTCACCCGCGACTGCACTGCCAAGTACTCAAGGATGCGCTCCTTGACCTTGTCCAGGCCGTAGTGATCGGCGTCCAGCGTGTCTTCGGCAACTTTCAGATCCTTACGGACCTTGGTGCGCTTCTTCCACGGCACGCCCAGCAACCAGTCGAGATAGTTGCGTACCACCGCCGCCTCGGCAGACATCGGCGACATCTGCTTGAGCTTGTTGAGCTCGGCCTTGGCCTTGGTCTCGACCGGCTTGGGCATGCCGGACTCGGCGATCTTGCGCGCGAGTTCTTCCAGTTCGCCCGGCGCATCGTCCAGATCGCCCAGCTCCTTCTGGATCGCCTTCATCTGTTCGTTGAGGTAATACTCGCGCTGGCTCTTTTCCATCTGCGACTTCACGCGGCCGCGAATGCGCTTTTCCAGCTGCTGCACGTCGATTTCGCCATCCACCAGCCCAACCAGCAGCTCCAGGCGTTCACCGATCTCGGTGATCTCCAGCAGGCGCTGCTTGTCGGCCAGACGCACACCGATATGGGCGGCGATGGTGTCGGCCAGACGACCCGGTTCATCGATGCCGGCCAGCGTCTGCAACAACTCTGGCGGCAGCTTGCGGTTGGTCTTGACGTACTGCTCGAACAGGGACATCAGCGAGCGTGCGATCGCTTCGACTTCGCGCGGCTCACGGCCATCGCTGGCCTCCACTTCGGTGCCCTGCCCCTGCAATGCGCCGTCCAGTTCGACGACCTTGTCGACGGTGACCCGCGACAGGCCCTCGACCAGCACCTTGATGGTGCCATCGGGCAATTTGAGCAGTTGCAGCACCTGCGCCAGGGTGCCGACGGTGTACAGATCGCCAGCGGCCGGGTCGTCGGTTTCGGCCGACTTCTGCGCCACCAGCAGGATGCGCTTGTCCGCCTCCATGGCCTTTTCCAGCGCGCGCATCGACTTGTCACGGCCGACGAACAGCGGAATCACCATGTGCGGAAACACCACCACGTCGCGCAGCGGCAACACCGGCAGATCGAGAACTTCTGGTTGGGACTGGGCCATGGGGCGCTCCGCAGGAATCGGGGAAATTAAGGCGTAAAAAAAGCCGATGGCCCCGTTATGGGGCCATCGGCGAGGTGTTGCAAGTAGCTGTCGGAAACCCTTTATCCGCGAGCGGGGCCAAGGCCTGGCAACGCGAATGCGGAGCTCAATCGCCGGACGCAGCCTTGGCCGGGGCCGGTTGCGCCTGGTAGATCAGATACGGCTCGGATTTGTGTTCGATCACCGACTCGTCCACCACGACCTTGCTCACATTTTCCTGTGAAGGCAGCTCGTACATCGTGTCCAGCAGCACCGATTCGACGATGGTGCGCAGACCACGCGCGCCGGTCTTGCGCTTGAGCGCCTTCTTGGCGATCGCAGACAGTGCGTCCGGGCGGAACTCCAGTTCCACGCCTTCCATGTCGAACAGCTTCTTGAACTGCTTGGTGATGGCGTTCTTGGGCTCGGTCAGGATCTTGATCAGTGCCGGCTCGTCCAGCTCCTCAAGCGTGGCGACCACCGGCAGGCGGCCCACGAACTCGGGAATCAGACCGAACTTGATCAAATCTTCCGGCTCGACCTCTGCCAGGATCTTGCCGACTTCCTGCTTGCGCTCGCTGCTCTTGACCTTGGCACCGAAGCCGATGCCGCCCGCGTCGTTGGAGCGCGCCTGGATGACCTTGTCCAGACCGGCGAACGCGCCGCCGCAGATGAACAGGATGTTCTTGGTGTCGACCTGCAGGAATTCCTGCTGCGGATGCTTACGACCACCCTGCGGTGGCACCGAGGCAACCGTGCCTTCGATCAGCTTCAGCAGCGCCTGCTGCACACCTTCGCCAGACACATCGCGGGTGATCGACGGGTTCTCGCTCTTACGCGAGATCTTGTCGATTTCGTCGATATAGACGATGCCTTGCTGCGCCTTTTCGACGTCGTAGTCGCACTTCTGCAGCAGCTTCTGGATGATGTTTTCCACGTCCTCGCCGACATAGCCGGCCTCGGTCAGCGTGGTGGCATCGGCGATCGTGAACGGCACATTGAGCAGGCGCGCCAGCGTTTCGGCCAGCAGCGTCTTGCCCGAACCGGTCGGACCGACCAGCAGGATGTTGGATTTGGCGAGTTCGACTTCGTCGTTCTTGCTGCGGCTCTCGATACGCTTGTAGTGGTTGTACACCGCCACGGCGAGCGTGCGCTTGGCGCGCAGCTGCCCGATCACGTATTGATCCAGCACTTCAAGGATCTCGCGCGGCTTGGGCAGACTGGAACGTGCCGACTGCGCCTTCTCTTCGAGCTCCTCGCGGATGATGTCGTTGCACAGCTCAACGCATTCATCACAGATGAATACGCTGGGACCGGCAATCAGCTTGCGGACTTCATGCTGACTCTTACCGCAGAACGAGCAGTAGAGAATCTTGTTGCTGTCGCCGGAACGACCTTGGCGGTCTTCGCTCATGCTTCTGTTACCCAGTTACCCCACCCGATGCACGGGGGTTCGATTTCGAGAATAGCACAGGGTCGGGAGGACGTTCGCCCCGCCCGACCCTGCCGGTTTTTCCTGCAATTTCAGCGACCTGGCGATCAAGACGGCTGGATCGACTCTTCCGGACGACGCTCCAGCACTTGATCCACCAGACCATAGGCCTGTGCATCGACCGCGCTCTTGAAGTTGTCGCGCTCGGTGTCGCGCGCAATGGTCTCCAACGACTGGCCAGTGTGCTTGGCGAGGATCTCGTTCAGGCGCGACCGCAGGGTCAGGATCTCGCGCGCATGGATGTCGATATCGGTCGCCTGGCCCTGGAAGCCGCCCAGCGGCTGATGGATCATCACGCGCGAATTCGGCAGCGCATAGCGCTTGCCGGCCGCACCCGATGCCAGCAGCAGCGCGCCCATCGAGGCGGCCTGGCCGACGCAGATGGTGGCCACGTCCGGCTTGATGTACTGCATGGTGTCGTAGATCGCCATGCCGGCGGTGACCACGCCACCGGGCGAATTGATGTAGATGCTGATGTCCTTTTCCGGATTATCCGCTTCCAGAAACAGCAACTGAGCCACGATCACGTTGGCCATATGGTCGTCGATCGGACCGACCAGGAAGATCAGACGCTCCTTGAGCAGACGCGAGTAGATGTCATACGCACGCTCGCCACGGCTGGTCTGTTCGACCACCATCGGCACCAGATTCAGGGCTTTGGTCACAATGCTCATCGGTCTTCCTGTTGTGGCACCAGCTTGCGCCGATAACCGGGTTTGACGTCCGCATCCCAGCCAGCGGGATGCGGGTTGGTGTCACACCGCCGCCTTTAGACGCGGATCGCGTCCTGGAACGACAGCGGCTGCTCGGTATGCTGGGCGCGCTCGGCGATCCAGTCGATCACCTGCTCCTCCATCACACGGCTTTGCAGCCCACCCATCAGTTGGGGATCGTTGCGGTACATCTCAATGACCTGTTCCGGCTCTTCGTAGGTCGAGGCGATCAGACGCAGCGTTTCGCTGACGCGCTTGGACTCCAGCCGCAGTTCGTTGCGGCGTGCCACTTCACCGACCAGCAGACCGACCAGCACGCGCTTGGCGGCGGCATCCATGAAACCCTGGTGTGCATCGTCCGGCACCTGGCCTGGATCGCGACCGCTGCGGCGCACCTGCTCGACCTGCTGGGCCAGCATCGAACGGGCCTCGTTCTCGACCAGACGCGGCGGCATCTCGACGTGCGCGTAGGCAGCGATCAGCTGCTCGCCCACTTCGCGACGCAGGCGGTTCATCAGCGCACCCTTGAGCTCGCGCTCCAGGTTGGTGCGGATGTCGGCGCGGAACTGCTCGGCATCACCGCTCTTCACGCCGAAGCTCTTGATGAACTCCTTGTCCACCACCGGCAGCACCGGCTCGGACACTTCAACTGCTTTGACATGCACCTGCACGGTCTTGCCAGCCAGCTGCGGCACGCGCCACTCAGCCGGGAAATCAATGGTCAGGGCCTTGTCTTCACCCTTGGTCCGGCCTTCCAGGCCCTTCTCGATCTGGTCGAACATCACGCCCGAGCCCAACACGCTGCTGCCGGTTTCCACGCCTTCGGCGGGCAGACGCTCGTCGCCGGCCTGCGACCAGGTTTCCAGCGCCACCAGATCGCCAACCTGCGCGCCGCGCTCGACCGGGTTCCAGGTACGGCGCTGCAGACGCAGGTTTTCGATCATCTGGTCGATATCGGCGTCGGTCACGTCGGCGGTGTGACGCACCACCGACAGCTTGGCGACGTCGATATCGCCGAAGTCCGGCACCACTTCGAAGGTGGCGACGAAGTCGAAATCGCTTTCGCCCTGATCAATACGCGGGTTGCCGGCCAGACGCAGCGAGTGCTCGCGCACGGCCGAGTCGAAGGTTTCACGCAACAGGCCTTCCATCGCCTCGGCACGCACCTGCTGACCGAAGCGCTGCTCGATGACCTTGGTCGGCACCTTGCCGGGACGGAAGCCCTTGATGCGCGTGGTCCGCGCCAGTTCGCGCAGGCGGCCACCGACGTGGGTCTCCAGACGCTCCTGCGGCAGGGTGAAGGTCAGGCGGCGTTCCAGATTGCCGGTGGATTCGATCGATGCTTGCATGTTGACTCCTGCCACCGACAGCACAAGCGTCGGCACGAGATGGAAGAGACGGGTTGACGGATGGCGAGAATGCCGCCGAGCCTTGTAGTTTCGCCGATAACGGCGACGGCTGCCAGCGGAACGCGCGCACCGGCGTTTGCAGCGGAAAAGATGGGTTTGCCGGAGCGGCAGCGGCCGGAGCACTCACGGCCGCACTGCATTGGTGCGAAAGGGGGACTCGAACCCCCACGCCTTGCGGCGTCAGAACCTAAATCTGGTGCGTCTACCAATTCCGCCACTTTCGCGATGTCGCAGGTGCATGCGCATTGTTGCAGGGATGCCGGCAAAGAAAAAGCGCCGCGAACGGGCTGCCAAGGCAGCGCGCCGGGTTGAGGCTGGCATGGCTGGCATGCACCTGCCAAATCGGCGCTCCGGAGGTGCCCGCCAACCGAACTCAAGTGAACGATTCACGCCCCGGCCTGATCCCAGCCCAAACCTGATGCTTTTGCGTGTACATGACTGCGTCAATATTTGCGAAAATTCCGTTAAGCCCAAGTCGAGAGAGCGCGCCGTCGCAATGAGAGACCGATACCGTCAGATCGTGGCACTGTCGCGAGACTGCATCAAAGAGATCGACCTCGACGGGCGGATCACGGCGATCAATGCCAATGGACTGACCGTCTTGGGCGCCAGTCGCCCCGAGCAGTTGATCTCTCGGCCGTGGCGGGATTTCTGGCCTGCGGGAGCCGTCGGCTTGATCGATACGGCACTTACTGCATCGCTCGCGGGCGCGGTGCACGAGTTCGAGGCCAGCTGCGTCAACTTCGTTGGCGTGCGCCAGACCTGGCAGGTGGTCACCAGCCCGTTGTTCGACGCAGACGGCAACGTCGAGGCGATCCTGGCGGTCAGCAAGAACATTTCCGACCGCCGTGCGTTGGAGGCTGCCTTCCATACGCTGGATCGCACCTTGAAGGCGGAGCGCGAGTTCTCCACGGGCGCATTGATGCTCGCACGCACGCGCGAGAATTCTCTATCGACCGAGCTGCACAGCCTGCGCGATCTACAGGAGCGCATCGAGGACGATCTGGACATTGCGCGCGCCGCACAGGGGGCTGCCGAACGAATTTCCGAACAGGCACAGAAAGGCGAGGCGGTCGGGCAACTGCTGGCCGGCGTGGTGCACGATCTGAACAATGTGCTGCAAGCCGCCACCTCGGCGATCGACCTGGTGGTCCAGCGTGGGCAGATCGACGCACAGGACACCAAACTGCTCGGCGTGGCCGATGCCGCGCTTCAACATGGCTCGGTCATGGCGCAGCGGCTGGTGGGATTTTCGCGCCAGTATCCGTATAGCCCCGAACCTGTTGACCTTGCCGCGCTGGCCGACCAGCTCAATCCGTTGCTGGAACAGGTCATCGGCACAGACCTGCGCTTGCAGGTGAACACTGCTGCGGGCGGATGCTGCGCCATGGTCGACCGGCATACGGTGGAACGCGCGATCTTGAATCTGGTCATCAACGCGCGCGATGCCTGCGCAAGCGGCGGCGTCATCCGTGTGGAGACCGGCCAAACGCAGGTCGCCAAGGCCGATGCAACCTTGACCAAACCCGCCGGCGACTTCGCCACCATCGCGGTCGCCGATGACGGGCACGGCATGGACAGCCATGTGCAGTCGCGTCTATTCGAGGCGTACTTCACCACCAAGAGCGCAGACAAGGGAGCCGGCCTGGGCCTGGCGCAGGTTTACAGCGCGGTGCGCCAGGCAGGCGGCTTTATCGACGTGACATCGGCACCGGGCAAAGGCGCGCGCTTCCTGCTTGCGTTTCCGCGCGTGGACCAGGTGTAACACTCGGTTGGCGAATGCAGACATGCACGGCTGCATGCGCGCGTGGCGCAGGTAAATTGACGTAAATCGCTAACTGCGTCGATTGCGCGCGGCGTTGCAGCTGCAAAATTCTTTCACCACTGCCTGCAATATATCGGTAACACCCTTGCCTTAATCGAGGCGAAGAGAATTTTCGAACATCTAAGGCGGCAGTTGGTAGCTTGCTGATCAAGTGATGCAGCAGCATCCATTCGGTATTCGATACTTCTTACTTAATGCCCATGCATGTCGTTCCGGCATGGATATGTCGCGCTGCCTACCGGGCATGTACAGCCGACTGCATGCAGTCGCCGCCATAGTGAGTTACCAGCAGGGAACCAGGCGTCGCGCACCTCTCTGCCACCTTCAATCACTCTGCGAATCTATTGCGTCAAACACCCGATAAACGCGGAGCGGCGATTAATCGCGTTACACCGCGTGCATTCGCGCTGGGAGTGTGGGCTTCGTTGTTGGGAAATCCTGGCCTGCCCCACAAGCACATCATCTGGCGCTCTTAACTCGCACTATCGGCATATCGCATGCCACTTTTTTTAAAGCAGGTTGGCCGATACGCGCCTGACTGTAAGTCGTTACCGGATACAAAACTTGCACCAACCAACTGCAAGGGATTGCGTCGCAGCGGGAAGCTTTCGAATTCCCGGTCGCTCCCCACGCAATCCGCACTTCTCGGGTAACTACATATGAGACACCACTCCATGGTCCAGATACGGAATCGCAACGCATCACGCCTGTTCACTGCCATTGGGACTGCACTGGCTTTTCTGCCGATGATCGCAGTGGCGTCGCCTGCGCGCGGCACCCTGCTCAACAGTAATTTCCTGACCAGCTATACCCGCTCGGCACTTGCCGCCTTGCTGCCCGACGACAAGGCCAGCGACCTTCCGACATGCGATGTTCGCGTGGCCGAGTTCACCTACGCCACGATCGGTGTCCAGGGAGAGCCGACCACCGCGTCGGGCGTTCTGCTGGTGCCGGGCGGCACACGCTGCACAGGCCCCTACCCCTTGCTGAGCTGGAACCAGGGCACCCAACCCAAACGTACTGCGGAACAGGCGAAGGACATCCGCGATGCAAAGGGCGACGACCCGCTTGTCACTCGATTGGCGGGCAAGGGCTATGTGGTGGTCAGTACCGATTATCTGGGATTGGGCAAGTCGCAGTACCCGTTCCATCCTTATCTGCACGCGGCCACCGAGGCCAGTGCGAGCATCGACGCGATGCGCGCCGCACGCCAGGTTCTGGCACGTTTGCACACGCCACTATCGGGCAAGGTCATGTTGTCGGGATATTCGCAAGGCGGGCATGCCGCGATGGCGACCCAGCGCGAGATCGAAGCGCACGATTCCAAGGAACTCAATCTGGTCGCCAGCGCACCGATCTCCGGGCCATATGCGCTGAGTCAGACCTTCCTGGACAGCTGGAGCGGAACCAATGCGGTTGGCGAAAGCACCTTCGGCCTGGTGCTGGCCACTTACGCGCTGGTCGGCATGCAGCATGCTTATCACAACATCTATCTCGCTCCGTCGCAGGTCTTTCAGGACCCGTGGGCGAGCAAGGTCGAGGGTTATTTTCCGGGTAAGGATGAGCTGACCGATCTTGCGATCGGCGACGCGCTGCCGGGCATCGACAAGATCGGCAGCTATTTCCAGCCGAGTTTCTACAAGGACGTGCCACGCAATCCGAACAACCCGTTCCGCAAGGACTTGGCGCGCAACGATCTGCTGGACTGGACGCCACGCACACGCACGCTGCTGTGCGGCTCGTCCAATGACGCCACCGTGCCACTGAAGAACGCCATCACCGCCATCGACAGCTTCAAGCGACACGGCAGTACGCAGGTTTCGGTGCTGGATCTGGGAAGCGGCAACCGCGACGACAACAGCGCTCTGGAGCACCTGATCATCAAGGAGAGCTGCATGATCGCCGTGCGCCAGCAACTGCTGGACAAGCAGCGCTAAAGCCAGGGCGCGCGATGCTTCGCTGTGATGCGAGGCGACAACGCATCAGGCGGTACGCGGAGCATTGTCGCCGTCTTCGGATCGCCACTTCGTCATCTCCAAGATGACGAGGTCGAGCCGATCGATTTCGCGCACCGACGTGGGCACCAAGGGTTGCGATAAACGCGTAGATGGCCGCGCAGCGATGCTGGGAATACAGTGCGCCTGGACCAGGCATCGGCACAAAGAAAAACAGCCACTCAACTTACGCTGAGTGGCTGCCTGTCTGGTGGGCCGTCAAGGATTCGAACCTTGGACCTATTGATTAAGAGTCAACTGCTCTACCAACTGAGCTAACGGCCCTGAAACTGGTCGCACATTGTATGTGCATTTTTGCTTCGTTGCAACACCCCGCGATGCATCGGGTCGAACTTTCCTGCAATCAGTGGGGTGGCTGAGGGGACTCGAACCCCCGACATCTGGAATCACAATCCAGTACTCTAACCAGCTGAGCTACAGCCACCACTGAAAACCTACTTCCTACCGCACCGCCGATGGCGCGCCCGACAGGACTCGAACCTGTAACCGCCGGCTTAGAAGGCCGGTGCTCTATCCGGTTGAGCTACGGGCGCCCGGACCGAACTTTGCACTCCCACGCCGTCAAGAGCTCGGAATGGTCGGGGTAGAGGGATTCGAACCCCCGACATCCTGCTCCCAAAGCAGGCGCGCTACCAGACTGCGCTATACCCCGGCGGGACCTTTCCATCCCAAAGGCTGGAAAGGTCGGCTATTTTGGGAACGATTGGCCTCGCTGTCAATCACTCTGTGTAAATTCGGCGATCCGGTATCCTCGCAGCAACGCTCACCGGTACGGCGAGCACCACTTTCATGGAGAACACGCATGCGTAGCGGTAACCCGGCTCTTCGGGAATCCACGTTCCTCGACCTCGGCTCCGGCTCGGTGGTCACCCGCGATGGTCAGGCGATGACACTCAACGGCACGGTCAACAAGACCGGCCTGCTGTTGCTGATGGCCGTCGCCACCGCTGCGTTTGCCTGGTCGCAATCGATCGGTGCCGACGGCGCGCCGCTGCCGGCAGCACGCCTGTACATGATCGCCGGTGCGATCGGCGGGCTGGTGTTTGCACTGGCGACCAGCTTCAAGCCGACCTGGGCACCGGTCACCGCGCCGCTGTACGCGCTGATTGAAGGCTTTTTTCTGGGTTCGATCTCGGCCGTCTACGAGGCACGTTTCAACGGCATCGTGTTCCAGGCGGTGCTACTGACCTTCGGCACCATGTTCGCGCTGTTGTTCGCGTATCGCAGCGGCTTGATCAAGGCCACCGAGAACTTCAAGCTGGGTGTGGTCGCGGCCACCGGCGGCATCGCGCTGGTGTATCTGGCCACCATCGTGCTGGGCTTGTTCGGTGTGCGCATTCCCTTCATCCACGACTCGGGCCTGATCGGCATCGGCTTCAGTCTGTTCGTGGTGGTGGTGGCAGCGCTGAATCTGGTGCTGGACTTCGACTTCATCGAAAGCGGCGTCGAGCAGGGTGCACCCAAGCACATGGAGTGGTACGGCGCGTTCGGCCTGATGGTGACGCTGGTGTGGCTGTACATCGAGTTTTTGCGCCTGCTGTCGAAGCTGCAGTCGCGCAATTAAGCGGGGAATCGGGAATCGGGATTGGGGAATCGCAACAGCGATCGCTTGGCCTGATGGTTTGACACTGACGTTAAGCAATCCGCTTCCACCAAAAACAAAGGGCGCCTAGGCGCCCTTTCTTTTTGTGCGATCTACCCGCGCGCTCAGAGGCGGCTGGCGATGGCCTTGGCGAAGCCCATGGTGTTGCCGGTGCCACCCAGGTCGGGGGTCAGCGAGTCCTTGGCTTCCAGCGTGGCGACGATCGCTTCGCGCAGGCGCTCGGCGTTCTGCGGCTGACCGATGTGGTCCAGCATCTGCGCGGCGCCCAGCAGCAGCGCGCATGGATTGGCCTTGCCCTGCCCTGCGATGTCCGGCGCCGAGCCATGCACGGCCTCGAAGATCGCCGCATTCAGACCGATGTTGGCACCCGGGGCCAGGCCCAGGCCGCCGACCAGACCGGCGCACAGGTCGGAGATGATGTCGCCGAACAGGTTGGTGGTCACGATGATGTCGAACTGTTCCGGACGCATCACCAGCTGCATGCAGGTGTTGTCGACGATCATTTCCTGGAATTCGATTTCCGGGTACTGCGTGGCGACGTCACGGGCGACTTTCAGGAACAGGCCCGAGGTCGACTTGATGATGTTGGCCTTATGCACCGCGGTGACCTTCTTGCGGCCGGTGGCGCGCGCCAGGTCGAAGGCGTAGCGCACGATGCGCTCGGAGCCCTTGCGGGTGACGCGGGCGCCGGAGAATGCGGTCTCGCCATCCTCGGACACGGTCTGGCCTTCGCTCAGATACGCGCCTTCGGTGTTTTCGCGCACCGTAATCAGGTCAACGCCATCGGCGAAACGCGATTTGGTGTTGGGGAACGACTTGGCCGGACGCACGTTGGCGTACAGGTCGAACTTGCGACGCATGGCGACGTTGATCGAGCTGAAACCTTCGCCAACCGGCGTGGTCAGCGGGCTTTTCAAAGCCACTTTGTTCTTGGTGATCGAGGCCAGGGTGGACTCGGGCAGCAGATCGCCGTGCTTTTCCAGCGCGACCAGGCCAGCGTCTGCGTACTCGTAGGTCAGGCCAGCTTGCAGCGCGTCGAGCACGAACAGCGTGGCATCCATGATCTCCGGGCCAATACCGTCGCCGCGGATGACCGTGATTGTCTGCGTCATAAGGTTGGGGTTCCGAACTTGAAGGGGGGAGCGCCAGCCGTCAAACCCGGCAGAGCGGCGCAAGGAGGTTTCACCGGCAATTATGCCCGATGCCGGTGACCGCGCCCAAACCGACCATCGTCTAAGGGGCTGGCAACAGGGGCAGCGGCCGCAGCGCGCGTGGCCCGGACGGATGCCGAACCGGTGCGTATCCTCCCAACCCCTGCAGGCTCTCCACGACACCGCGCGCGGCAGCGCGAACCAGGTCCCGTGCGCCGGATGGCCGCCAGGCCCCAAAACGCAGCGCGCCGCCTCGGTGGGCGGCGCACTGGAGCCAGAGCAGCGCTGGATCAGCCGTGGCTGTGTTCGGCCGGCGCAGGCGCGCCGCCTTCGAGCTGGTCGAGGAAATCCACCGCGCGGCGCAGATGCGGGATCACGATGGAGCCACCGACCACCAGGCCAACCGAGAAGGTCTCGAAGAACTCTTCGCGGGTGACGCCGGCCTCCTTGCATTGCGCCACGTGGTAGCTGATGCAGTCGTCGCAACGCAGCACCATCGAGGCGACCAGGCCGAGCAGCTCCTTGGTCTTCACATCCAGCGCGCCGGCCTGGTAGGTCTGGGTATCCAGCGCGAAGAAGCGCCGCACGACCTGGTTGGGCTCGGCCAGGATGCGCTGGTTCATGCGCTGGCGGAAGTCGGTGAACTCGCGCAGGCGATCGGCGCTGCCGTCGTCGGAACTACTCACGCCTGACCGCCCGCAGCGGAGAACAGCGGTTCGAGTTTGCCGGCGCGGTGCATGGCCATCATGTCGTCGTAGCCACCCACGTGGGTGTCGCCAACGAAGATCTGCGGCACGCTGGTGCGTCGCGCCAGGGCGACCATCTTGTCGCGCTCGACCGGGTCCAGGTCGATCCGCACCTCGGTCCAGGTCTGGCCCTTGCTCTTGAGGAAGTTCTTGGCCGCCACGCAGTACGGGCAGATGGCGGTGGAATACAGGGTGATCTGCGGGCCGGTGGCCGCGTCCTGCCCGGTGTGGTCTTGGCTCACAGGAAACTCCGTGGTGGGTCTGAGGTCTGATACATGGTAGCGGGCGACTGGAATTTCCATGTCGTCACCGCAACACTGTGGATTAATTGCCGATTCACACCGCTGCGCTGCGCTGCCCGCATGCTCCGCGCACCACCTGGGAGTTTCACTTGCGCCTGCTTCCGCTCGCCACCGCCCTCACCCTGGCCCTCGCCATGGGCGTGGCACCTGCCCAGGAAAGCCGCCTGCCCGATATCGGCTCGTCGGCGGGCGAGCTGCTGACCCCGGCCCGTCAGGCCGAGTACGGCAAGATGATGCTGGCCGAGTTGCGCAACTACGACTACGTGCTGGACGACCCGTTGATCGGCGACTGGCTGCAGACCATGGGCACCCGCCTGGGCGCCAACAGCGACCAGCCGCAGCAGCCATTTACCTTTTTCATGCTGCGCGACCGCCAGATCAACGCGTTCGCCACGCTGGGCGGCTATATCGCAGTCAACGCCGGGCTGGTGCTGACCGCCGAGCGCGAGGATGAAGTGGCGGCGGTGCTCTCGCACGAAATCGCCCACGTCACCCAGCAGCACGTGCTACGCGGAGTGGAGCGGGCGCAGCGCGACCAGATTCCGATCTTGCTCGGCATGCTGGCGGCGGTGGTTGCGGCGCAGCAGGCCGGCGGCAATTCCAAAGGCGATGCCACCATGGCCACCATCACCAGTGCGATGGGCCTGATGCAGCAACGCCAGATCGACTACACCCGCTCCAACGAATCCGAAGCCGACCGATTGGGCATCCGCACGCTGGTGCGCAGCGGCTACGACGTGGACGCGATGGCCGGCTTCTTCGAGCGCATGTCGGTGGCGATGCGCGCCAACGAGGGCGGCTATAGCGCGCCGGACTTCCTGCAGACCCACCCGGTCACCACCACCCGCATCAGCGAGGCCAAGGCGCGCGCCGAGCAGATGAAGAAGAACACCGTGGTGTTGACCACCTCGGTGCCGGGCGGAACGCGCCAGGAGCGCGTGGACCCGTCCGACCCATCGTTGTCGGAACCGTTGAGCCGCAATGGCAACGCGCTGCTGCCGTATGCGTTACGGCTGCCGGTGGATGCGTTGAGCCGTGGCGGCGATCAACAGAGTTTCGACTGGGCCAAGGAACGTCTGCGCGTGCTCAGTGCGAGCACGCCCGATGCGGCCATTCGCGAATACGAAAACCTGCGCCGCAGCGCCAAGCAAGGCCTGACCGATGCGCAGCGTTACGGGCTGGCGCTGGCACAGCTGCGCAACAGCGGAAGCCGGCCGAGCGAGCCGGTGGCCGAGCTGGCCGGCCTGCTGGAGGCGCATCCGGACAACCTGTGGCTGGCGCTGGGCCTGAGCGAGGCGCAGGCGCGCGTGGGGCAGCGCGAGGCGGCCAATGCGCGCTTCGATGCGCTGCTCAAGCGGCTGCCGAACAACCGTGCGGTGGCATTGACCTATGCCGGCGCGCTCAACGAACAAGCCAGCAAGGAATCCGGCCAGCGCGCGCGCCAGGTGCTGGAACCCCTGCTCTACCGCAACGGCGAAGACCCGTTGCTGCAGCAGACCTACGCCCGCGCCTGCGAACTCGCTGGCGACCATCTGCGCGCCAGCGAAGCCTATGCCGAATCGGCGTCGTTAAACGGGCGCCCGGAGCAGGCCCTGATCCAGCTGGAAGCACTGAAAAAGAAGGATCTGGATTATGTGACCCGGGCGCGTGTGGATGCGCGCATCGCTGCGATTACGCCCACCGTGCTGGAGCTGCGTCGCCAGGGCATTCGCGACCCGGATCTTTCCACGCGTTGACAGCTGGCACGGGATTGGCGCCGACCGCGACATGCGGCGCCCGGGCCTGGAGCCGCTCGCAACGGCTCAGCCCGCTTCGCAAAATGGCAGCCTGTCTACAAGCAGCGCCAGCGATGTCACATTAGAGTCACAAAACCGTAGTCTACTGGCGATCACCAAAGCCAGACGGTAAGCCCCGCGTGCAAAAACGCATTCTAATCGTCGATGACGAACCCGCGATCCGCGACATGGTGGCGTTCGCGC
Organism: Xanthomonas sp. AC360; assembly: GCF_979258225.1. Classification (NCBI taxonomy): domain Bacteria; kingdom Pseudomonadati; phylum Pseudomonadota; class Gammaproteobacteria; order Lysobacterales; family Lysobacteraceae; genus Xanthomonas; species Xanthomonas sp. AC360. The sequence continues at coordinate 2,686,260 of NZ_OZ409846.1, read as the reverse complement.
TGCGCAAAGGCGAGTTCGAGCCCATCCATGCCGGCGACGCGCGCGAAGCACAGACCGCCATTGCCGACCGCGTCCCCGACCTGATCCTGCTGGACTGGATGCTGCCGGGTACCAGCGGGCTGGATCTGGCGCGGCGCTGGCGCAAGGAACAGCTGACGCGCGAGATTCCGATCATCATGCTGACCGCGCGTGGCGAAGAAAACGACCGTGTCGGCGGGTTGGAAGCAGGCGTCGACGACTACGTGGTCAAGCCGTTTTCGGCGCGCGAGTTGCTGGCGCGTATCCGTGCGGTGATGCGCCGCACCCGCGAGGACGACGAAGACGGCAGCGTGGCCGTGGGTCGGCTGCGCATCGATGGCGCGGCGCACCGCGTGTTCGCCGGCGATGCGCCGGTGCCGATCGGCCCGACCGAATACCGCCTGCTGCACTTCTTCATGACCCATCCGGAGCGCGTGTACACCCGCACCCAGTTGCTGGACCATGTCTGGGGCGGCAGCGTGTATGTGGAAGAACGCACCATCGATGTGCACATTCGCCGCCTGCGCAAGACGCTGGAACCGTTCGGCCTGGAAAACATGGTGCAGACCGTGCGTGGCTCGGGCTATCGTTTTTCGTCGGCAACTTAAGTACGTGCCGCACGGCAACCCGGCCGCTGCCTGGCCGGGTTGGCTGCCTACCTGACGCTTCGTGGTAACGCCTTCCATGCCCCAACATATCCGTTCCGCCTGGCTCAAGACGCTCGGCACCCTTGCGCTGTTATTGGGCGCTGCTGTCGTAGCGGGCGTGCTGATCGGGCATGTGTGGATGGCACTGACGCTCACCGCGCTGGGCGTGCTGGCCTGGCATTACTGGCGGTTGCGCCAGGTGCTGCGTCGCCTCACCGCACGCCAGCGTGCCGAACCTGCCGCCGGCGTGGGTGCCTGGAACGAACTGGACCGGTTGCTGTATCGCAGCCAGGCCGAAATGCGTGGCCGCAAGCGCCGCTTGATCGACATGCTGCGCACCTACCGCGCCGCCGCGCAGGCGCTGCCTGATGCGGTGGTGGTGGTGGATCGCAACAGCCAGCGCGTGCAGTGGTTCAACAAGGCTGCCGGCGGGCTGCTCGGCTTGCATCATCCCGGCGACATGGGCGTGTCGGTGGTGGAGCGGCTGCAGCCGTTGCCGCTTGCGCACTGGCTGGCAGCCGGCCGCAACGCCGAGCCGATGCTGGATGCGGCCTCGCCAGTGGACCCGGATCTGCGCCTGAATCTGCGCCTGATCCCCTACTCCGACGACTACTGGCTGTTGGTGGCACGCGATGTCAGCAAGCTGCTGCGTCTGGAACAGGTACGTCGCGATTTCGTAGCCAATGTGTCGCACGAGCTGCGCACGCCATTGACGGTGGTGCACGGCTATCTGGACATGCTCGACCCGGAGGACTTCCCGGACTCCGGCCCGATGCTGGCGGAGATGCGCAAGCAGTCGCAGCGCATGGCGCAGCTGGTCGAAGACCTGCTGACCCTGTCGCGGCTGGAATCGCAGGAAGAACTCGGCGAAGAACACGTGGCGATGGCGCCGATGCTTTCGACACTCCGCCGCGAGGCCGAGGCGCATAGCCAGGGCCGGCATACGGTGGACGTGATTGATGAGGCCGGTGTGGATCTGCTCGGCTCCAACAAGGAATTGCACAGCGCGTTTTCCAATCTGGTCACCAACGCGGTGCGTTACACACCCGGCGGCGGCACGGTGACGATCCGTTTCATGCGCGAAGGCGATGGCGCGGCGTTGGCAGTGCGCGACACCGGCTACGGCATTCCTGCCTCGCATCTGCCGCGCATCACCGAGCGCTTCTATCGCGTGTCCAGCAGCCGCTCGCGCGAGAGCGGCGGCACCGGGCTGGGGCTGTCGATCGTCAAGCACATCCTGGGGCTGCACCAGGCACGGCTGGAGATCGAAAGCGAAGTGGGACGCGGCAGCGAATTCTCGTGCCATTTTGTGGGCGCACGCATCGTGCAGCGCGAACAGTCCCTGCCACTGTCACGCTTGGCATGATATGTAGGGAGTGCGCGTCGCCGCGCGACGCGATGCACCTGCGCAACGCACGTTGCACGCGCTGCACCGCAACGCGCTTGTAGCAACACCGCATACCAACTCGTCTTGATGACCGACTCCATGGGCAACGCCAAACAACTGCACGACGTCACACCTTCCGAAGACATCGCCACCGATCCCTTGCGTGATCCGGCGCTGTACATCAATCGGGAACTGTCGCAACTGGACTTCAATTTCCGGGTGCTGGCGCAGGCGCTGGACGAACAGGTGCCGCTGCTGGAACGGCTGCGGTTCCTGTGCATTTCGTGCACCAACCTGGACGAGTTCTTCGAGATCCGCGCCGCCACCGTGCGGCATGCGCAGGAGTTCGGCCTGCCGCCGGCGCCGGACGGATTGAGCCCCACGGCCATCCTCAATGCCGTGCACGACCGCGCGGCCAAACTGGTGGAACAGCAGTACCACGCATGGAATGACGTGCTGCGCCCGGCGATGGAAGAGGCCGGCGTTGCCGTGCTCGGCCGCGCGACGTGGACCTCGCGCCAGAAGCGCTGGCTGCGTGCCTACTTCCGCAACGAAATCATGCCGGTGCTGTCGCCGTTGGGCCTGGACCCGGCGCATCCGTTCCCGAAGATTCTCAACAAGACCTTGAACATCGTGGTGGTGCTGGAAGGCCAGGATGCGTTCGGGCGCGCCGGCCATCTGGCCATCGTGCGTGCGCCGCGCTCGTTGCCGCGCATCATCCAGTTGCCGGCCAGCCTGTCGCCGGAGGGTGCGCAGAGTTTTGTGTTCCTGTCCTCGGTGTTGTCGGAGTTCGTGGACGAATTGTTCCCGGGCATGCAGGTCAAGGGCTCCTACCAGTTCCGTGTCACCCGCAATTCCGAGCTGGTGGTGGACGAAGAAGAAGTCGAAAACCTGGCGCTTGCGTTGCGCGACGAGCTGGTTACGCGCGGCTACCGGCCGGCGGTGCGGCTGGAGATTGCGCACGATTGCCCGGCGCCGATCATGCGCACCTTGCTGCAGAACTTCGGTTTGAACGAGAACGCGGTGTATCGCATCGTCGGGCCGGTCAACCTGAGCCGCGTCACCCAGGTCTACGACCTGGTGCAGCGCCCGGAGCTCAAGTACCCCTCGTTCAACCCGCGCACTTTGCGCGACAGCGAGGGCATCTTCCAGATTGTCAGCAAGGGCGATGTGCTGCTGCATCATCCCTTCGATGCGTTTACCGCGGTGCTGGATGTGATTCGCCAGGCCGCGGTCGACCCGAACGTGCTGGCGATCAAGCAGACGCTGTATCGCACCGGCAAGGATTCGCTGATCGTCGATGCGCTGATTCTGGCCGCGCGCAACGGCAAGGACGTCACCGTGGTGGTGGAGCTGCGTGCGCGCTTCGACGAAGAGGCCAACCTGGGCCTGGCCGACAAGTTGCAGGAAGCCGGCGTGCAGGTGGTCTATGGCGTGGTCGGTTTCAAGACCCACGCCAAGATGCTGCTGATCGTGCGGCGCGAGGGGCGCAAGCTCAAACGCTATGTGCACCTGGGCACCGGCAATTACCACAGCGGTACCGCGCGTCTGTATACCGACATCAGCCTGATCACCGCCGATGCGGAGATCGGCAACGACGTACACATGCTGTTTCAGCAGTTGTCCGGGCTTGCCCCGCGCATGAAGCTGGAACAATTGCTGCAGTCGCCATTTACCTTGCATGCCGGCGTGCTGAAGCGGATCGAACGCGAGACCCGCCTGGCGCGTAACGGCCGCCCCGGCCGCATCATCGCCAAGATGAATGCCCTCAACGAGCCGCAGGTGGTGCGTGCGTTGTATTCCGCCTCGCAAGCCGGGGTGCAGATCGATCTGATCGTGCGTGGCGCTTGCACGCTGCGGCCGGGCGTGCCGGGTGTGTCGGACAACATCCGCGTGCGTTCGATCGTGGGACGGTTCCTGGAACACAGCCGTGTCTACTGGTTCGGCAACGACGGGGCGGCCGAGTTGTACTGCGCCAGCGCCGATTGGCTGGAACGCAACCTGTTGCGCCGCGTGGAAACCTGCTTCCCGATCCTGGACCCGGATCTGGCCAAGCGCGTCTATCGCGAAGTGCTGCAGAACTACCTGGACGACAACGTCAGTGCATGGGAACTGGATGCCGAGGGCGTGTACCACAAGCGCACCCCCGGCCCTGGCGAACCGGCCCATTCGGCGCAGATGACCTTGCTCGATCGGATCTGAGAACGCCGCGGCCGTGGCCTCTCACGTGGCCGACCGCCCATCGGCTACCATGCGGCCATGCCAACGCCCTCCCCCACGATTCCGCCCCTGCGCGACGGCGATTTTCTTGCCGCCATCGACTTAGGGTCCAACAGTTTCCACATGGTCATTGCGCGCTACCTGATGGGTCAGCTGCGCGTCGTCGACCGCCTGCGCGAAACCGTGCGCATGGCCGACGGCCTGGATGGCAAGGGCGGCCTGTCCAACGAAGCGCGGCAACGTGCGCTCGAATGTCTGGCGCGCTTCGGTCAACGCATCCGTGAAGTGCCCTCGCTGCGCGTGCGCGCGCTGGCGACCAACACGGTGCGTCAGCTGCGTTCGCCGCAAGCGTTTTTGATGCCGGCGGAAACTGCGCTCGGGCACGCGATCGAAGTGGTCAGCGGGCGTGAGGAAGCGCGCCTGATCTACCTGGGCGTTGCCCATGCGCAACCGCCCAAACCCGATCAACGCCGGCTGGTGATCGACATCGGCGGTGGCTCGACCGAATTCATCATCGGCCGCGGGTTTCAGACGCTGGAACGCGAGAGTCTGCAGGCCGGCTGCATCGCCAGCACGCGGCGGTTTTTCCCGGGCGGCAAGCTGTCGAAGAAAAAATGGAAAGATGCGCTGACCGAGATCGGCGCCGAATTTCAGCAATTTGCTGGTCAGTACAAGGCGCTAGGCTGGCATGAGGCGATTGGCTCGTCCGGCACCCACAAGGCGATCGGCGACATGTGCGCGGCGATGAAGCTCACCAAGGGTGCGATCACCGCGCAGGCGCTGCCGGCGCTGCGCGACGAGCTGCTCAAGGCCAAGCGCATCGAAGATATCCAGTTGCCCGGCCTGGCGGCCGAGCGCCGGCCGATCATCGCCGGTGGAATTCTGGTGCTCGAAGCGGCCTTCCAGGCCCTGGGGCTGGAGAAGCTGATGGTCAGCAAGGCGGCGATGCGCGAAGGCATCCTGTACGACATGCTCGGCCGCGGCGGCGAAAACGACCCGCGCGATAGCTCGGTGGCCTCGCTGGTGCAGCGCTACGGCATCGATGAGGTACAGGCGCAACGCGTGGAAGCCACGGCCTGCCGCCTGTTCGATCAGGTGTGCGAATCCTGGCAGCTGGATGGCGACGACGCGCAGGTGCTGCGGCGTGCCGCCCGCCTGCACGAGCTGGGCCTGATCATCGCGCACAGCCAGTACCACGTGCATGGCAGCTACATCCTGGAACATTCGGATATCGCCGGTTTTTCGCGGCAGGAACAACAGGTCGTCGCCTCGCTGGTGCGCACGCATCGACGCAACGTGCCCAAGACCGCCTTCGACGCGCTTCCCGACCGACTGCTGCTGCCCACCCGCCGCAAGGCTGCACTGCTGCGGCTGGCGGTGCTGCTGCACCGTGCGCACGAATCGGACCCGATTCCGACACTGGAACTCACCGCCGACGACACGCGGCTGTCGTTGATCCTGTCGCAAAGCTGGATCGATTCGCGCCCGCTGCTGCGCGCCGATCTGATCGGCGAAGTCGAAAGCATGGCCGGCCTGGGCATCGCGTTCAAACCGTTTGTAACCTGAGGCGGGAATCGGGAATCGGGAATCGGGATTAGTCGATCACGCTGCTATGAAAAATTTCTGACTGGTGGCGATTACGCCGAACAAATGCAGCACGCTGCCTTTGCGATTCCCGATTCCCGATTCCCGATTCCCTATTCCCCATTCCCGGCTCCACTGTCACTGCCGCGTCTTGTCGGCGCAACATCAATGCCATCGCCCTGCCGGAAGCTAGCGAAAACGGGAGAGCGGCATGCGCTACGCGATCGTTACCGAAACCTACCCCCCCGAGGTCAACGGTGTTGCGCTGACCGTCCACGGTCTGGAAACCGGCCTGCGCGCACGCGGACATCAGGTGGACGTGGTGCGTCCACGTCAGAGCAGCGACACCGGCACATCCGATGCGTTGCTTGTACGTGGCGCTGCACTGCCGCGCTACCCGGGGCTGAAATTCGGGCTGCCAGCGACCCAGCGGCTCATCCGTCATTGGCGAACGACGCAACCGGATGCGATCTATGTGGCCACGGAAGGCCCGCTGGGCTGGTCGGCGATGCGGGCGGCACGCCGGCTGGGCATTCCGGTCGCATCCGGCTTACACACTCGCTTTGACGAATACCTGCCGAACTACGGTGCCGCCTGGCTGCAAGGCACCGCGTTACGCTGGATGCGGCGCTTTCATAACCAGGCCGACGCCACGCTGGTGCCGACGCGCGAGCTGCAACAGTTGCTGCGCGACGACGGCTTCGAACGTGTGCAGTTGCTGGCACGCGCGGTGGACAGCCAGCAGTTCGATCCGGGCCGTCGCGATCATGCCTTGCGCGCTGAGTGGGGCATCGAAGGCGAAGGCTTTGCGGCGATCTATGTGGGACGGATCGCCAACGAAAAAAATCTACCCTTGGCGGTGCAGGCGTTTCGCAAGTTGCAGCAGGTCCGCCCGAAAGCGCGCTTTGTGTGGGTCGGCGATGGCCCGGCGCGCGCAAAGATCGCGCACGAGAATCCGGACTTCATCTTCTGCGGTGTGCAGCGTGGCGATGCCTTGGCGCGCCATTTTGCCAGCGGCGATCTGTTCCTGTTCCCCAGCCGCAGCGAGACTTTCGGCAACGTGACCCTGGAGGCGATGGCCAGCGGTGTGGCGACGGTCGCCTTCGACTACGGTGCCGCCCGGGAATATCTGCGCAATGGTCAGACCGGCGCGGCGGTAGACACCGATGCGGCCTTTATCCAGGCCGCCGTCGCGCTCACCCAAGACGACGCGCTGCGCCAACGCCTCGGTGCGGCGGCAGCGCAGGCGATGAAAAGGCTGCATCCGGACAATGTGGTGTCCGACTTCGATGGCTTGTTGTTGGGCATCACTGCGGCACGGGGGCGTTATGTCGTCAACGCGGCTTGAGGTCTTGCGCGGCCACGAAGCGCGCTGGTGCCGGCGCGCAAATCACTGGTGCCGGCGCCACCCGGTACGCCGCGCATTCGCCACCGTCAGCCGGCTGGGCGATGGCGTGTTCTGGTACAGCCTGATGGGCATTCTGGTGCTGCTCGACGGCATGGACGGCGTTCGCGCATCGGCGCACATGGCCGCCACCGGCGTGCTCGCATTGACCCTGTACAAGGCACTCAAACGCTGGACCCGCCGCCCGCGCCCGTATGCGGCCGACGTGCGTATCCGCGCCTGGGTGGCACCGCTGGACGAGTTCAGTTTTCCGTCCGGCCATACCTTGCATGCGGTGTCCTTCAGCATCGTGGCGCTGGCCTATTACCCATGGCTCGCACCGTTGCTGGTGCCATTTTCGGCATGCGTGGCGCTGTCGCGCGTAGTGCTCGGGCTGCATTACCCCAGCGACGTACTGGCCGCCACGGCGATCGGGGTGGGACTGGCGAGCCTGTCGTTGTGGGGGCTGCCGGCGCTGATTGGGTAGCGGTGTGTTGCGACACTGCACTGCGCGTCCTCGCATGTGCCCTCGCTTCATGCCTCATCGTTTTCCGCAGGAGAGCGGACTCTGCCCGAGTTGCCTGCGCAGGCATGCCCCGCTGCAATGCGCTAATCGCCCGCTCACGCAATCGCAGTTCCCGCGCCTCGCCATCCGGCGGTCGCGCCGTACAATGGCGCGATGACGACACTGTTCATTTCCGACCTGCATCTGGATCCGGCCCGGCCGGCGATCACCGCGCTGTTTCTGGATTTCCTGCAGACGCAGGTGCCCGGTAGCGATGCGCTCTACATCCTTGGCGATCTGTTCGAAGCCTGGATCGGCGATGACACGCCGTCCACCGCGGCAGACGAGGTGGCGGTGGCACTGCACGCAGTGGCCGATTCCGGCGTCCCGGTCTTCTTCATGCCGGGCAACCGCGATTTCCTGGTGGGCAATGCCTACGCACAGCGCGCGGGCTTCCGCATCCTGCCCGACCCCACCGTGATCGATCTCTACGGCCATACGACGCTGCTGATGCACGGCGATCTGTTGTGCACCGACGACACCGCCTACCAGGCGTTCCGCGCGCAGACGCGCGACCCGGCGTTTCAGGCGCAGTTTCTGGCGCAGCCGCTGGCGGCACGCGTGGCGTTCGCGCAGCAGGCGCGTGCGGCCAGCCAGGCCCGCTACGCCGAACTCAAACAGGGCGACCAGGCGCAGCTCGAAACCGTCACCGACGTGTCGCCGGCCGAGGTGGAAGCGACCTTCGCGCGGTACGGGCTGGATCGCATGATCCACGGCCATACCCATCGCCCTGCAATCCACACCCTGCAAGCCGGTGGCAACACCTGCACGCGCATCGTGCTGGGCGACTGGTACGAGCAAGGTTCGGTACTGCGTGTGGATGCCGATGGCGTTGCGTTGGAGCAGTTGCCGCTGTAGATCCGGCACTCGCAGCTGCAGCTGCACCTGCATGCGGGGATCGCGCCGCGGTGAGCCCTGACGCCACCGGTTGTGCATGCGTCGCCGCTGCTATCCGCATCGCAGGCCAGTCGTGACTCATGCTTTGCAAGCACGACAGCGTGCCCTGGATACCGGCAAGGACGTTCGGTAAGGCCAGCCAATGCAGAGCGCGCTCAAAACGACGCAGCGCGTGCGTTCCGCATCTCAATCCGAGTGTCGCAGCGAGTCCACCCGGCATCGGACATATCGATGAATCGCGCTGTTGAAGGGCCGCACTTGGCGACGCTCATCGACAACGGACGCCGCTAGCAATAGCGCGCTTTGGTGCGGAAACCCTCAATTCTCAGCGCTCGGCGGCAACCCAATGCGGGCGCGTACTCCTGCGTGGCCAAACCACTTCAACGCGTCACTGCGTGCTGCGCGCACGCTCGGCGTAGTCGACGAAATCCGCATTGACCACGTCGTACCAGAACAGTGTGCCGTCGGCCTGGACGCGGAAGCGGTCACGCACCGGGCTGGTCTGCGGGTCGCCTGGGCAGCCGTCGCCGTGGCGTTCGTGCACGGCAAATTCAAACACGTCCGGCGATGGCGGATCGCCTTGTTCGGCCATGATGCTGATGCAGTTGTCCGGGTACACCTGGTCGCTCTGCAAGCGCGTTTCGAGTACCTGCAACGCACGCGCTTCGGCAGCGTTTTCGGTGGTCGGCGCTGGCGCCGCAACTGCGGGCTTGGGTGGAGTGGCGGCGGGCTCGGCAGGTTGCTGTTTGCATCCGGCAACTGCCAGCGCGGCCAGGCACAGCAGCGCATAACGCGAGGACATGGACATGAGTGCTCCGCTGACGGGACGTGGCCGGCAGGTGCCGACGGTGCGTCTAGTCTGCGCGATCACCGCGCTCGGGTGTAGCGCAATGGCCCGACACCTCTCGGTGCCGGGCCATCGCAATCACACAAGGAATCGGCAAACGCCGCAAAAATCAGCGGAAGCCGGCGATCGTGGCCTTGGTGTTGACCAGCACGCGCTGATTGTCGGCGGTGCTGGCATTGCCCATGGGCACGCCGTTGTAGCTGATGTTGGGGTTGGACCAGTAGTTCAGCCGCGGGCAGCCGCTGGTGCAGTCGTAGGCCATGATGGTGCGCCAGCTGTTGCCGTAGCGATAGCCGTGACCGTAGGCGTATGGCGAGGTGCTCGGGTCGTTGGTGGAATCGTGGCGGGCACTTTGCAGATGGCCGATTTCATGCGCAAAGCTGTAGTAGCCAGTGGCGCAATCCCAGTACACCGATGCGAAGGCGCTGGCGGCCGTGGAGCCGATGCCCGAGGCCAAGCCGCAGTAGCTGCTGTTGTCCAGCACGATCACGCCCACATCGGCCGTGTAGGTGTTGCGGCTGGTGTGGATGCTGTCCATGTAACCGTCATTGGTGACGCGGAAGCGCTGCAGGTCGGTGGTGAAGTTGCCGGTTTCGGTGTAGCTGGTGGTCTCGTAGCGGGCCAGCTGCAAGGTGATGCCGACATTGCTGTTGATGTAGCCCTGGTTGGCTTCGGCCACCGCCAGTTGCACCAGCGACTGCATGTTGCCGCCGTACGCAGTTACCGCCTTGTTGGTGGCCACGACCAGCACGCGGATGGTGGCCGGGCTGCCGGATGAGGCCGCCGCCGCGGTCACGCGCCCATCGCCAGGCATGTCGAACTTGGGCAGCAGGCTGTATTCGGCCGGATGCTCCTGCGGCATGCGCTGCTCGTCGACCTGCACCAGCACATGGCGGCCATCGGCCAGCGGACGCAGGCGATACAGCTTGCCGGCGTAGCGAATGGTGCCGGTGACGGTGTCGCCGCTACGCACCAGGATGGCCGAGTTCAGCGGATCCACGCCAGACAAGGTGCGTGCACGGGTGCCGGCACGCGGGCCGAGGTTGCCGTACCACACGCTATCGCCGCCTTCCAACGCATCCACCTTGGCCTGCGTGGCGGTGATGGTCTGGCCATCCAGCTGCAATTCCAGCAGTTTTTCACCGGCAACCACTGCACCGGCGTCGAGCTGCACCACCTGTGCGTTGGTGGTGGACGGGGCGCTCAACAGGCGTTGCAACGAGGGTTCTGCGGTGGCGGTCGCCGCGGCGCCGCGGCTGAGTGCCGGGCCGGTCTGATACAGCGGCTTGCCGGCAGCGGCAGCCGATCCGGCCAGGCACATGGCGATCAGACCCACTGTGGTGCACATCGACTTCGACTTCATCGTCTCTCTCTCCTAAGACATGGAAGCAACGGGTGCGAAACACCGGGCCCCTGTCCCCGGGACGCCATTAGGGCGCGCCGGAATGTACCGAATGCAAGTTGTTGCAACAGAAAATTACATTTCTGTGATGCTTGCCGATGACTGGATGCGATTCCGGCGCGCCTGCGCAACGACGTAGCGCACAGTTCCGGTCGCCCGGGGTGTCGGCGATGTGCGTGCGTTGTGCCGCATCGCGGATATCGCGGCGGCGAGGGTCAGCCGGTTCAGGCAGGTGCATCGACAGACTGGGAGCCGGTAGCACACCACTACGCGTCGATCAGCCGGGTGTCGGTATTGTTCGGCTGGGTCTGCATCAGGTGGACATGCGGGATGCCGGTTCTGGGTGCGCCTTGTGCAGCCATCGGCCTCTCGCTCGCGGCGTTTTGTCAGCCGCTCTAACAGCGAGGGGGGGTTCTCGGTTTCTTGGGAAGCTTGGGTGCTTTGACTGGGTCGGTTGCGGAGCGCTTGATCTGCGCTTTATTTGCAGGGCCCTTGCCCGCCCACCATCGCGGGACACGCCGTGCATCCATCCATGGAGCTCTCCCGCTGTCTTGGGAAGCTTGGGTGCTTTGACTGGGTCGGTTGCGGAGTGCTTGATCTGCGTTTTTATCTGCAGGGCCCTTGTCCGCCCACTATCGCGGGACACGCAGTGCATCCATCCATGGAGCTCTCCGCTGTCTTGGGAAGCTTGGGTGCTTTGACTGGGTCGGTTACGGAGTGCTTGATCTGCGTTTTATCTGCAGGGTTCTTGCCTGCCCACCATCGCGGGACACGCCGTGCATCCGTCCCTGGAGGCTCTTACGCGGCATCCATGCCGCGTAAGGTCCCGCGACGGTGAGCGGGCAAGGACCCGTCGTGATGGTCGGTGTGTCTGGTTTTCAATCGCACAGTCGGCCAAGGCTCTGACGCGATGTACTCATTGCCTGCGGGAAAAACGGCGGCGGCAGGAATGGATTCACTGCGTGCCTTCCGACTGGTGAAGGCACTACGGCATCGACCAGCGCAGCCTGCGAAGCTCCGATGACGCCAAGCGCACGTACCGCACCGCTCTGCGGTCAGTGCCCGACCAGGCATGCGTGTGTTCCGCTCCACAACAGCACGATCAACCCACTTACTCAGCCGGCCTGCTCCACCAGATCGGCCAGTTCGTCTTCGTCGAAACCGGCAAGCAGCCGCGCCTGCAGATTGAACGGGCCATGCAGGTAGCCGCCGGCGTACTCGCGCAGCAACGCCTTGAAGCGTGCCCGTGGTTCGATACCGGCCTGCGCGCAATACCAGCGGTACCAGCGCGAGCCGGCCGCGACGTGCGCCACTTCCTCGCGCAGGATGGTTTCCAGCACCTCGGCCGTGGCGGCATCACCGAGCGAGCGCAATTTGACGATCATCGCTGGTGTCACGTCCAGGCCGCGCGCTTCCAGCACTCGCGGCACCAGCGCCATGCGCGCCAGACCGTCATGCGCGGTTTTCTCGCACATTTCCCACAGCCCGTTGTGCGCGGCAAAGTCGCCGTAGTCGTGTCCATGCGCCTGCAGGCGCGCGCGCAGCAGCATGAAGTGGCGGGATTCGTCGTCGGCCACCGCCACCCAGTCGGCATAGAACGCATCGGGCAGGCCGCGGAAGCGATAAGCCGCATCCCAGGCCAGGTCGATCGCATTGAGTTCGATATGCGCAATCGCATGGATGAAGGCCGCGCGTCCTTCCACCGTCCCCAGTCCACGCCGCGGCAACTCGCGCGGATGCACCAGTGCCGGTGTGGCCGGCCGGCCCGGCATGCAGATCGGCGCAGGTGCTGGCGCGGCCGCATTCAACCGCAGCTCGCCATCGCGAAACGCGGCGGCGTACTGTTGCGTCAACGCGACTTTTTGCAGCGGATCGGCAGCATCCAGGCAGGCGCGTGCGGCGTCGAACAGATCGGTGATCACCGCGCCTGCCGCACCTGTTGCTGACCCAGTGCCGCGAGCGATGCGGCACGTACCCGCTCGCAGGCGTTTGCCTTGACCCGCAACTCGCAGGCCGTGCGTTTGGCACACACCAGCGCGAACAGCCGCGCGCGATCGGCCTGCGCAGGCGCTGGCACCGATGACGGCAGCGCGCCCGGGCCACCCGCACCAATACCGATTCCTGCCCCAAGCAAACGCGCCTGGTCGCTGCGACAATCCACCGCGTACGTCCATTCCGCCAAACCCGCTGGCGGCGCGCCTGCAGCTGCCGCTGCGCGCAGGCGCACGACAACAAGTGACTCGCCCACGCGCGTGGCGCCGGCTAGATCCAGCCGCTGCGCGCCGGCAGGCGTGGCGACTGCGGGGTCCAGCGCGGCCTGTTGCTGCCAATCCAATTGCATGTCCAGGGTGGTGCTCAGTGCAACAGGCACCTGCCCGTTGCGCAAACGCGGGTCGTCCAGCGTGCGGATCGCCGCAGCGTCATCGGCGGCGCAGCCCGCCAGCAGCGCTGCCACCCCGGCAGCGACCACGGTCAGGTGGCCGCGGCGACGCAGCAGTTCAGGCGCGGCGACGCTTCTTGGCATCGTCCGAGCGCAGTTGCTGGATGCGTTCGAAATAGCCCGGTTCGATGCCGGTGATGTACTCGCCGTTGAAGCACGAGGAATCGAACTGCTTGATGTCCGGGTTGCCTTCGCGCACCGCCACTTCCAGATCTTCCAGGTCCTGGTAGATCAGCCAGTCGCAGCCGAGAAATTCCTGGATTTCCAGCTCGCTGCGGCCATGCGCGATGAGCTCTTCGGCAGCCGGCATGTCGATGCCGTAGATGTTGGGATAGCGCACCGGCGGCGCGGCCGAGGCTAGATACACCTTGCGCGCACCAGCATCGCGCGCCATCTGCACGATCTGCCGGCTGGTGGTGCCGCGCACGATGGAATCGTCCACCAGCAGCACCACGCGGTTGCGGAATTCCAGGTGGATCGGGTTGAGCTTGCGACGCACCGATTTCTGCCGCTCGCCCTGCCCGGGCATGATGAAGGTGCGGCCCACGTAGCGATTCTTGACGAAGCCTTCGCGGTACTTCACGCCGAGCACGTTGGACATTTCCAGCGCCACATCGCGCGAGGTGTCCGGGATCGGAATGATGGTGTCGATGTCGTGATCCGGGCGCAGGCGCAGGATCTTTTCGCCCAGCTTCAGGCCCATGCGCATGCGCGCCTTGTGCACCGAGATGTTGTCGATCATCGAATCGGGACGCGCGAAGTACACATACTCGAAGATGCACGGCGCATTGATGGTCGGGGCTGCGCAGACTTCCGAGAACAGCTCGCCGCGCGCGGTGATCACCATCGCCTCGCCGGGACGCACGTCGCGCACGCGCTGGTAGCCGAGGATGTCCAGCGCCGCCGATTCGGAGGACACGATGTATTCGGTACCTTCGGCGTGCTCGCGCTTGCCCAGCACCAGCGGACGGATGCCGTGCGGGTCGCGGAACGCCACCAGACCCAGACCCAGCACCACGCTCACCACCGCGTAGCCACCCTTGCAACGACGGTGCACGCCGGCCACCGCGCGGATCGCCGCCTCGGGGGTCAGCATGCGCTGTGCGTCCAGTTCGTAGGCAAACACGTTCAGCAGCACTTCGCTGTCCGAATCGGTGTTGATGTTGCGGCGGTCGGCTTCGAACACCTGCTGGCGCAAGGCCTCGGTGTTGATCAGGTTGCCGTTGTGCGCCAGCGCGATGCCGTAGGGCGAATTGACGTAGAACGGCTGCGCCTCGTCCATGCCTTCCGAGCCGGCGGTCGGGTAGCGGCAATGCGCGATGCCGACGCGGCCTTCCAGCACCGCCATCTTCTTTTCGTCGAAGACATCGCGTACCAGGCCATTGGCTTTTTGCACGCGCAAACGCGTGCCGTCGGCGGTGGCGATGCCTGCGGCGTCCTGCCCACGATGCTGCAGGACGGTCAGGCCGTCATAAAGTTGCCCGGCGACGTTTTGGTTGCCGACAATACCGACGATGCCACACATGGTGCGCGTTCTCCGCTGCGGCTTGCGCCGTTACTGTGAAGGTGGCCGTGCCTGGCCTTGGGATTCGACCCGAGCCGGGTCGCTTTCTCCGCCGCGAACCTGCGCCGGATCGATATTGGCCGGCATCGCCTGCGCCGGATCGCGTCCGTCGCTGGCGGCATTGCCGGGTTTGCCAGGTTTACCGAGCGCCCGCGACACGGTGTCGCTCAAGCCAGACCCGGACAGCATTTTGCCCAGGTCGGTATTATCGCCTGTCGAGGGCAACTTCCCCAACTCCGTGGGCAAGTTGCCGAGTTCCATGGATGGCATGTCCATCGACGGCATGCGCCAGGCCGGCAGTTGCGCTCGCATCCAGCCGGCGCCGGGCTGCAGCATCGGCAACAGCACCGATTGCCGCCACGCCGGCTCACGCGGCAACGGCGTAAACCCCATCAGCAGCACCAGCACACTGGCCAGAAACCCGCCACGCACCACGCCCAGACCGAATCCGAGCATGCGGTCGGTCCCGCCGAGTTTGACCGCATCCACGCCGGCGCGAATGACCATGCCGATCACCGCCACGCTGATCAGCACACCGACAAACACCATGGCGTAGCCACCAAACGACTCGGTGGCCGATGGGTGCTTGCCATCGGCCAGCCAGCGCGCCGCCGCGCCGCCAAACAGAAACGTGGCCCAGCCCGCCAGCAACCACGACAAGGTCCCAACCACGATCGCGACAAAGCCGCGCAGCAAGCCCAACAGGGCCGACACCAGAATGATGACGCCCAGCACCATGTCGATCATTGGCGACTTCTCCGCACGGCGCATGCGCCGGTCCAACGTGGCTTGCTGATCATTACCTTCCCCTCCGTGGGCGTGAGGCTGTCGAAATTGCGGGTATGGCCGAAAGATGCCAGCGCTGATCATCCGCCACTGCGGTGCCTACAACACGTGGACGGACGCGTGGCTCACACCGATTCGCACCGCTGTCGCGCTCGCTGCGTGGCGGCGCGACGCGTTGCGCTCATCTCAAGGATGCGGACGCACCATGCCGGAAATGCCGACCTTGGCCGCAACCTGCGCGCGCAACTGCTCGGCATCGCCACGGTTGGCGACCGGACCGACGCGCACGCGGTTGAGCGCGCCCTTGTCGGTACGGACCTGTTCGACAAAGGCGCTGAAGCCGGCAGCGCGCACACGGTCGCGCAGGGCATTGGCGTCTTCGGCGCGGCCGAACGCGCCCAACTGCACGGCAAACCCGACGCCGCTCGCGGCAGGGGCCGCCGGCGCGGTGGGTGCGGCGGCAACGGGCTTCGCAGGCTCGGGCTTGGCCGGTTCTACCTTGGCGACTTCCGGCTTGGGCGGTGCAGGCTTGGGCGCTTCGGCCGGCTTGGGAGCAGCGGCGACCGGCTTGGCCGGTTCCGGCGGCAGGCTTTCGGTCTTGGGCGCAGCAGGCGCGCTGGCAGCGGCCACGCTGCTGCTCGGTTTTGCAGCCGACGCGGGCGTTGGCGTCGCAACCGGCGCCGGTGCGGCGGCATTGGCGTCCAGCGTCACCACCTGCGCATTGACGTCGCCACGCACCTTCACTGCCTGCAGCCTGGCCGATTCGGCCTGGGCCTGATCGGCATACGGCCCCACGCGCACGCGCCAGGCAGGGCGGCCATTGATCTGGGTCTTCTCGCTGAAGCCGGGCAACTGCGCCTGCTTGAGCCGCGCGATCACCGCATCGGCATCGGCGCTGGTGGCATACGCGCCAAAATTCACCGCGTAGTTGCCGGCCGCCACGTCCGGCGCAGACGGCGCGCTGCTGGGGTTCGCCAGGTCGGCTGCGTCCGGGTTGTCCTGCACCGCCGCCGGAGCGCTGGGGGCACCAGCCATGCCCAGCGCACCACCCGCCGGCGCATTGCCAGGGGTGACCAGCGGCAATTCGCGGGTTTCGAACTCGCCATTGCCGGGCGCGGCAGGCGCCTCCAGCGGCACATCGGCGACACCGCTGGACGGCGCGGGGCCCTTGACCAGCATCGGCAGGAAGATCACGGCAAGCGCCACCAGAACGATGGCGCCAATCAGTCGCTGTTTCAGAGCAGTGTCCACAGTAAAGAGAGCTACAGGCGTGGCGGGGTGCCGCGGCGATTATAAGGCCGGCGCCACCTCGCCGACCCTAGTGGGCTGAACGAAGTGCGTTCATCGCGTCGGCAACGGTATGAAACGAGCCAAACACCAGCACGCGGTCGCCCGGGTTGGTCATGGCCAGCACCGCATGCACGGCGCCAGCGACGGTGTCATGGCATGGCGCCTGCGCAGCAACCGTGCCTTGCAGGCGCTGCTGCAGAGACTGTGCAGACTGACCACGCGCACCTTCCAAGCCGGCCAATGCCCACTGATCGATCTGCGCGGCCACCGCCTCCACCACCGCCGAGACGTCCTTATCTGCCAGCGCCGCGTAGATCGCATGCGTGCTGCCGGCAATCGGCTGCGCGCCGAGCGCCTGCGCCAGCGCGCGCGCGGCCTGCGGGTTATGCCCTACATCCAGCAGCACCGCCACGCCGGCGACGTCGCTGCGCTGCAGGCGACCTGCCACCTGGGCATCGGCGATGCCCTGCGCCCATGCCGTATGCGGCAGATCCACCGGCAAGGCCTGCAGCGCAGCGATGGCGGCGGCAGCGTTGGCCAGCTGCACCGGGGCCTGCAATGCCGGCATCGGCAGCTCCAGGCGCACCGCCACATCGCGCCAGCGCCAATGCTGGGCGTCGATCGGCTCGAAGAAATAATCGCTGCCGGCGCGGATCGCGTTGGCACCAAGTTGGTAGGCGCGGCGCAGCACGCTGGAGGGCGGGTCGATCTCGCCCAGCACCACCGGCTTCCACGCGCGGATGATGCCCGCCTTCTCGGCGCCGATCGCCTCGCGGTCCTCGCCTAGCCAATCGGTGTGGTCGATATCCACGGTGGTGATCACCGCCACGTCCGAATCGATGAGGTTGACCGCATCCAGGCGCCCACCCAGGCCGATTTCCAGCACCGCCAGGTCAAGTTCGGACTGCTGAAACAGCCACAGCGCCGCCAGCGTGCCGTACTCGAAATAGGTCAGCGGCGTCGTGCCCCGCGCCGCCTCTACTGCCGCAAATGCGGCGACCAGCTCGGCATCGCTCGCATCGACACCATCGATGCGCACACGCTCGTTGTAACGCAGCAGATGCGGCGACGTATACGCCCCCACCTTCCACCCAGCGGCGCGGCCGATCGCCTCGACAAAAGCCACCGTCGAGCCCTTGCCGTTGGTGCCGCCCACAACGATGACATGCTTGGCCGGCGCCTCGATCTGCAGCCGCGCAGCCACCTCGCGCACGCGCTCCAGCCCCATCGCAATGCTGCTGGGATGTTGCTGCTCAATGTAGGCGAGCCAGTCGGTGAGTGTGGTGGGAGTGGTCACGGGGTTACCTGATGTCGTGCGGGCGGCAGACATTATCCCGGTTGATGGAGTCTTGGACCAATGCAGGCAAGCCCGCTCCAGCGTAAATCGCAAGCGTTGACATCTGCTGTGTGCCACGGCAACCGGCGAAGGTATACAGGGATAGAGACTTACGTGCCAGAGCGGAGACAGCTGGGCGACGATACCCCTTTTAGCCGAACATCGAGCGCTGGCCTTTCAATGTCACTGCAATCTGTTGCTCGGGATAGCGGCGGTACAGGCTTTCGCTGATGCAGAGGTAACTTGGAAACGCATACTCCATTGGTCCGCCACGCAACCGATACCCGCAAAAGTGTCTGCTCGATTGATAGCAGCTCTGCATAACGTACGGTTATTCAACCCACCACCGATGGCGAAAGTCTGCAACCAAGCACTGTTTTTGCGCAACAGCCTGGACAGAAAACCCAGCATCATTGGTCTCCCGAAGAGCATGAATACATACAAAGACGCATCCCTGGCCTTCCATGTCCGCTGGTCGACCAAGACGACGACTGTATTTACGTCGCAGCACTGGTAGCACGATTCCGACAATCAGGAATGGTCATCTCCAATAGCGTGCTTGCATAAACTCGCGCCGGTATGGAATCGGCAAATGCGCCGAGCAAGATCAGGCCCAACAGGAGGAATACGGAAGCTGCCTTCATCCAAGCAAACAGCTTTCACTTCACTGCACAACCCTTGAAATTTTCGTTGGACCGCACATAGGCAAGCGGGGCAGTGATATCTCATCCATCCTAGAAAAACAAAGAGGTCAATGAATGTGGCACGGGCGCATACAGCACACCACAATGGCTAAGGTACCGCTGCCTGCGGTGCGGCGGGATAGTAGTCATGCACTGTGGAACCCAGCGAGGAGCGCTTCCCTTGGATGACCGCACTCACCGCACCATTCGGGAAGCTCATCATTTCGTGCTCGCGAATGCAAAGCCGCACAGGTGTCCCATGAGGCAATGGGGAAATCCTGAGTGCGTAAGGGCACATCAGGCTTTTCGGCGCCGAATGTATGAGCACTTGCTCTGAATACGTGTTGCCGAACGCCTCAGTCCATACCCAAGGCACAATCCTGACGACCAGCGCCCATGCAACCAGCCCGACCACCATCGTCGACATCAGCCAACGAAAGACACAGCGTTCAACACCTATTCGCTGCAACTGACGTTCGAGCCTACCAGTTGCATTGGCCCAGCACAGCGTGCCGAACAGGGCCATCGCGGTGAGACTGAACACCACAAGAGTAAGATCGATCGAAGCGTTGGACGGCGGAAGGAATCTGAAGGAATTAGCAAAAAAGAGCAACGCCACTGGCGTTAAAAACAAGGATCCCGCACGCAGAAGATGTGGTCTATGCATTCATTGCAAACCCGGCAAACGTGGATACAGCCACTTTGTGCACCATACCTGCCACGTGATTGCTACAACGCCCGATGCTTGGCTTCCCCAAAGAACGGGGTGTGGTGCGCGCAGTCGTTGAGGCGCACCACGTCCAGGTGATCGACGTCGTCGCCTTCGAGCAGGTTGAGCGTGGTCGGGGCCTGGCGGAAGCTCCACAGCTTGGACAGCGGCAGGCCGAGGATCTTGCACAGGATCACGCGGTTGACCGCGTCGTGCGCGACCACCAGCAAGGTGTCGTCGGCGCCCAGGCCATCGGCCGCGCGCGTCAGTCCGCGCCAGCTGCGGTCCAGCACCTGACGCAGCGATTCGCCGCCCGGCATCAGCACGGTGTCCGGCTCTTCGCGCCAGGCGCGCAGGCGCGCGGGGTCCTTGTCGTTGATCTCGCTGGCCAGCAGGCCTTCCCACTCCCCATGGGCAATTTCCTGCAGGTCCGAATCGGTCTGCAGCAGGCTTTCGCGCGATGCGCCCAATGCAGCCTTGGCAGTGGCCTGCGCGCGCGACAGCGGCGAGGCGACCGCACGGGTGATCTGCAACGCCTGCAGCCGCTCGCCCAACGCACGTGCCTGGCCTTCGCCAACCGGCGACAGCGGAATATCGATCTGGCCCTGGTAACGGCCTTCGGCGTTCCACGGCGTCTCGCCGTGACGAGCAAGCAGGATGCGCATGCGCTGAGAGTTCCTTGGGGGAGGGGCCGGCACGCCGCGGCGAAACCGGACCGCATCATAACCGCTCCCCGCCCCTTCCCTCTGCGCTTCAGCGCACGCCCTGTTCCCTGCTGACCGCCGCGCGGCCGTTAAGCCCCCCATCTGAGCCTCTAGACCCTCCAAGCTGAGGCTGTGCGCTTCCGATCCCCGGATCCTGGCGAAGTTGTCGAGGCCGGCAGCGGTGCCGGCGCGTTCAACCTGGAGATCGGCCGCTGTGTGCCGGTGTCACGCGCGCGATGCAGCGAACAGCGCCGCCACGCTGGACCTGCACTCCTAGCGTGCAGTACGCGTCCCGATATGGCAGGGCGCTGTTCCGGGCCAATATCCGCCACCCCGTGAGGCGCACTCAGACGCGACCGAACGCCGGATCGCTGCGACTGGGCTTGCCGGTTTCCAGATGGCCGGCCAGACGCCGCCGGAACGCGCCGCCCGGTTGCTCGACGACCACGTCGTACCAGTGGTCGCTTGCGGCGAGCGGCAACTGCAGGATCTGGCGCTGACCTGCAGAAAGTTGCAGCGCGCGCGGGGCCGGATCTGCGTAGTCCAGCGCGCGCAGTTGCAGCGTACAAGGCTGTTGCCCGGCGTTACCGATCTCCAGGATCAGCGTGCCGCCGTCCTGGCGCGCTTCGAGCCACGGTGTTGCCGCTGGGTGCGGCGTGGTCGCCAGATCGCCGGCAAATTCGCGCAGAAATCCATTCGGCCCGTGCACGCGCAGCGCATATGCGCCGTCGTGCGCGGCGCCCATCGGCACGTCATCGAGCCGGGTACCAGGTAATACCGTGTAGTACCAAGGCCCGCCGGTGGACGCGCTGGTGTAGACGTTGAATGCCGCCGCAGCCGTCCCGGTATTGACGAACTGCAACTGCAGCGCGCCATCGTCCTGCACGCGTGCGTGCACCTGTAAGGCATATGGCAACGCGCGCGCCGGGCGTTGGCCGGGCTCCTGTCGCGGCATGACGGCGTTGGTCGGCGGCACCGGCAATGGCTTGTTGCGTAGCGCCGCCGTGCGTGCGCGGTAGTCGCCGATGGACGGCAATGCGCTCAGCGCCGAATCGTCCGGCTTGCGGAAATCGAACACGCTGGTGAGATCGCCACTGACCGCGCGACGCCACGGGCTGATATTCGTCTCGGCCACACCGAAGCGACGTTCCAGCAAACGCAGCACCGAAGTGTGATCGAACACCTGCGAGTTGACCCAACCGCCACGCGTCCATGGCGAAATCACCAGCATCGGCACGCGGATGCCCAGGCCCACTGGCACGCCGTTGTAGGCCTCGCCGCGTACATCGACATTGCTGCGGCCCATACGCGCGTCCAGCGCTGGCAATGGCGCCGGCACATGATCGAAAAAACCGTCGTTCTCGTCGTAATTGATGATCAAGACTGTTTTCGCCCAGACCTGCGGATTGGAGGTCAGCGTATCGATCAACCGCGCCACCAGCGATTCGCCGTAGGCCGGCGGCGCTTCCGGATGTTCGCAATACGCAGTCGGCGGAATGATCCACGACACCTGCGGCAAGCGATTGCCCTGCACGTCGGCCGCGATCGCGGCAATCAGGTGGTCGGCCTGGGTGCTGGCCGCATTGTCTGCGGTGGATCCAGGCACACAGGCACGCGCGCGGCGATAACGTTCGTCGGCTGTGTCGAGCCCGCGGTAGTGCGCAAAATACGCCAACGAGTTGCAGCCGAAATTGTCGTATTCCTGATACACGCGCCAATCGATGCCGGCCGCCTGCAAGCGCTGCGCATAGGTGGTCCAACCCATCGCCGCGTAACCCGGTTTATCGCGCGCCATGTCGGCGGTCCAGTTGCCGTCATCGGCGTTGTCGGCCACCTGCGCGCGGGTATCGCCCACACTCAGCCCGCTGGTGCCGGTGAACAGATACATGCGATTGGGATTGGTCGGCCCGTGCATCGAGCAGAAGTAGCCGTCGCAGATGGTGAACGCATCGGCGAGTGCGTGGTAGTACGGAACGTCATGACGTTGGAAGTAGCCCATCGTCAACTCGCCCTTGTAGGGCACCCACGCGTCGTATTCGGCCCAGCGCGCCGGGTCCTGCCCGTGGCCGGCCTTCCACGAATGATCCAGGCTTTTGATCAGCGGCGCGCTCGTGGTTTGCGCATCGAAGGCAAACGGCAGCAGTCGGCGCCCATCGGCCGCCGGCTGACTCCACACCGGGTGACCATCGCGCAACTGCAGTGCATGCGGATCGCCGAACCCGCGCACACCGCGCAGCGTGCCGAAGTAATGATCGAACGAGCGATTCTCCTGCATCAGGATCACCACGTGTTCGATATCGCGCAGCGTGCCGGTCCGCGCATTGGCCGGCAGCGCGAGTGCGCGGCCGATCGACGACGGCAATGCCCCGGCGGCGGTGAGCGCAGCAACACGCTTGAGGAAATCGCGGCGCGAAGAAGAGGACGTCATAACGAAAAACCCTGCAAAAGTCGGTGACGTGCAACGCACGTGGCGGCCGCACACGACACATATAGCGGGCCTACGCGACAGTTTTGCGACAGCCACCGTCATCAATGTTTCATGAGCCATTGACACCCTGCGTCGCGAAACGCCGGTCTTGCACCGTGCGTCCGCCCTCAGCCGTGCTCGAACAGGACTCCCCCATGACTCCCGCCCGTCGTTTCCATGTCACGCCACTGGCACTCGCCCTCGCCGCGCTGCTTCCCGTCATTGCGCACGCCACCGATCCGATCGCTGCCAGCGTGGCGGACGCACCGGTCACGTCCGCCGATGCGGCCGGCAACGCGACTCAGCTGGATGCGATCAACGTGGTCTCGCAAGGCAGCACGCGGCAGGTGCAGCGCATCAGCCGGCAGGATATCGAGCAGCTGACGCCAGGCAGCAGCGCCTTCAAGGCGGTGGAAAAACTGCCCGGCGTGCAGTTCCAGTCCGCCGATCCGTTCGGCACCTACGAGTGGTCCACCCAAGTCACCCTGCATGGCTTCGACCAGAGCCGCCTGGGCTACACGCTCGACGGCATTCCGCTGGGCAACATGAGCTACGGCGTCACCAACGGCCTGCACATCACCCGCGCCATCATTTCCGAAAACCTCGGCTCGGTAGAGATCGCACAAGGCGCCGGCGCACTCGGCACCGCGTCCAACACCAACCTTGGCGGCACCATGCAGTTCTACTCCGCCGATCCGCAGACCACGCCCGGGGCGCGGCTGGTGCAGACGGTGGGCAGCGATGCCACGCGACGCACCTTCGTGCGTGCCGACACCGGCGATCGCGATGGCTTGTCGGCGTACCTGTCCTACGCCAATGCCACCACCGACAAGTGGAAAGGCTTCGGCGATCAGCAATCCGAACAGGCCAACCTCAAGACCGTGTATCAGTGGGGCGACGGCAATCGTCTGAGCCTGTTCCTGGATACCTCGCGGCGCAAGGAATACGACTACATGGATCTGTCGTTGACCAGCCAGCGCGCACTGGGCTGGGACTACGACTACCTGCAACCGGATTGGGCCACCGCCGTGCAGATGGCGCGCGCCTACCAGAGCACCGGCGCCACCAGTGGCGTGGCCAACGGTTACCCGCAATCGCTAGCCGGATTGCCCAGCGATTACAGCTGGCTCGATGCCAGTTACTACGCCGGCGGCGGCCTGCGCCGCGACAATCTTGCCGGCCTGTCGGGCACGTTCGTGTTCGGCGGTGTCACGTTGGATGCCACCGGCTACTACCACGCCAATCGCGGCGAGGGGCAATGGGTCACGCCGTATGTCGTCACCTCGGCGCAGATTCCGGTGTCGATGCGCACCACCGACTATGGCCTGGACCGTTTCGGCGGTACCAGCGCACTGAAGTGGTCGTGGGGCACTCACGATCTGGAAGCCGGCGTGTGGGCCGAAAATGCGCGCACTACGCAGGGCCGCAACTACTTCGCGCTCGGCAACGAGGGCTACACCTCGCTGTACAACGTGTATGAAGCGCAGACCCCGTTCCGCCGCGACTTTCTACAGCGCTACACCACCCAGACCCGCATGCTCTACGTGCAGGACACCGTGCGTTTGCTCGATGACCGCCTGACGTTGAACTACGGCGCAAAAGCGCTCAGCACCACCACGCGCGCGCAATCGCTGGTGCCCACCACATCACTGGCGCAAGGCCGCATCCGTGCCGAAGACAGCTTTCTGCCGCAAGTCGGCGTAAACTACAAACTCGACGAACGCCAGGACATCTACGCGTCCTACAGCAAGAACATCGCCGCCTTCGGGTTCACCCCGTTCGCCACCTCGCAGGCCGCGTTCGATCGCAGCCGCTCCACGCTGGAGCCGGAAGAGTCGCAAACCGTGCAGATGGGCTACCGCATGCAGGACGAGCAGTTCCAGCTCTCGGCCGATGCCTACTTCACCAAGTTCTCTAACCGTCTGCTGACCACCTCGCCGTGCAGCGCGGTGCAGACCTGCGCCTCGATTCTGAGTAACGTCGGCGCGGTGCATAGCGCCGGTGCGGATCTGGCGGTGATGTGGCGCCCGACCGACGGCCTGAGCTGGTTGAACTCGCTGTCGTGGAATCGCTCGCGCTATCAGGACGATTACCTCAACAACGGTGTGGTCGCGACCTCGGGCAAGGACGTGGTTGGCATCCCGGCGCTGATGTTCTCTTCCAGCGCCAGCTACCAGCTGGGCAACCTGCGCCTGGATCTGGACGGCAAGTACGTCGACAAGCGCTACATCACCTTTCTCAACGATTCGCAGGTGCCCTCGTACTGGCTGTTCAACGCCGGTGCGCGCTACGACTTCGGTCGCGTCGGCGGCGTGGCGGATATCGCCCTGGCGCTCAACATCACCAACCTCACCGACAAGCGCTACTTCGCCAGCACTGGCACCAACGGCTACGTCGCTTCCGATCCGGACGGCTACAACCAGACCATGGTGGTCGGCGCCCCGCGCCAGTACTTCATGAGTCTGGACGTGAAGTTCTGAGCAGCCCTGCAATCGCCGCTCTCCCGCTGGGGAAGAGGTTGGGGTGAGAAGACGGGCGCCAAGCGAGGGCGCATGGCGACGCGGTTGTGTGGCTGACTGCCTCGGTGACTGAGGCACCCCTCATCCGGCGCTGCGCGCCACCTTCTCCCGCACGCGGGAGAAGGGATGCGGACGATCGCCTGGCATCTGGCGTCGATCCGCCGCTGCGTAGCCCGACCCAATCCTTCTCGTCCTCTTGCCTTCTCGCCCTCTTGCCTTCTGGCCTCCTGGACCTCTCGCCTTCTCGCCTTCTCGCCTTCTCGCCTTCTGACCTCCTGGCCTCCTGGCCCTCTCGCCTGCGGGCCTTCTGGCCTTGTCGACTTGTCGACGTATTCGTTTTCTCGACGTGCTCTGCTTCTCTGGCATCCCCGCCCTTCCCCCGCCAGCGGGGGAAGGTGCCCGCAGGGCGGATGGGGGCAGCAGTCGTCAGCCAACCCCCACGCATGCGGCCCCCAACCCATCCAGCGCCGCCTTCACCACCACCCACCCAAACGGCAGCCATCACTGCAGACCGGTTCTTGCACCGCCGCATGGCAGCCACCTCGCCCCGCATATAATCGGCCACTTACTTTTACTCAGCAGGCCCCGCCAGATGGCGCAGACGATGAAGGCGCTGGTCAAGCGCGAAGCGAACAAAGGCATCTGGATGGAGCAGGTTCCCGTGCCCACGCCCGGCCCCAACGAGGTGCTGATCAAGCTGGAAAAGACCGCCATTTGCGGCACCGATCTGCACATCTATCTGTGGGACGAATGGAGCCAGCGCACCATCACGCCTGGCCTGACCATCGGCCATGAGTTTGTCGGCCGTGTGGCCGAGCTCGGTTCGGCGGTCACCGGTTACCAGGTCGGCCAGCGCGTCTCGGCCGAAGGCCACATCGTCTGCGGTCATTGCCGCAACTGCCGTGGTGGCCGCCCGCACCTGTGCCCCAACACGGTGGGCATCGGCGTCAACGTCA
This sequence comes from Xanthomonas sp. AC360, assembly GCF_979258225.1. Classification (NCBI taxonomy): domain Bacteria; kingdom Pseudomonadati; phylum Pseudomonadota; class Gammaproteobacteria; order Lysobacterales; family Lysobacteraceae; genus Xanthomonas; species Xanthomonas sp. AC360. Next base: position 2,659,855 of record NZ_OZ409846.1, on the reverse strand, counting down.
ACGGTGCATTCGCCGAATACATGGTGATGCCGGCGTCCAACCTGTGGCCGATCCCGGACCAGATCCCCTCCGAGCTGGCTGCGTTCTTCGACCCGTACGGCAACGCCGCGCATTGCGCGCTGGAGTTCGATGTCATCGGCGAAGACGTGCTGATCACCGGCGCCGGCCCGATCGGCATCATTGCCGCCGGCATCTGCAAGCACATTGGTGCGCGCAACGTGGTGGTCACCGACGTCAACGATTTCCGCCTGAAGCTGGCCGCCGACATGGGCGCCACGCGCGTGGTCAACGTGTCCAACACCTCGTTGAAGGAGGTGATGAAGGACCTGCATATGGAAGGCTTCGATGTGGGCCTGGAAATGAGCGGCAACCCGCGCGCGTTCAACGACATGCTCGATTGCATGTACCACGGCGGCAAGATCGCCATGCTCGGCATCATGCCGCGCGGCGCCGGCTGCGACTGGGACAAGATCATCTTCAAGGGCCTCACCGTGCAAGGCATCTACGGCCGCAAGATGTACGAGACCTGGTACAAGATGACCCAGCTGGTGCTGTCGGGCTTCCCGCTGCAGAAAGTGCTGACGCACCAACTGCCGATCGACGACTTCCAGAAAGGCTTCGACCTGATGGAAGAAGGCAAGGCCGGCAAGGTCGTGTTGAGCTGGAACTGACCGAGCGGCAGTGAGCAACGCAAAAGGCGCCGCAAGGCGCCTTTTGCATGTCGCGTGCTCGATGTCAGACAGTTGCATCACGCGTGGCAGTCATCGCCCGCCACGCATGCACCAGCCACGCGTTTAACGCATCGCACTCACGGCCAGGTGACGGTGGCGGTCGCCACCAAATGGTTCTGCGAATTTTGCCGCCCGAAGCCGAATTCGGCCGCTTCGCTGGTGTCGTAATAGCCCACGGTCAGACCCAGCGGGCCGAAGGTCTTGCCCACGTTCACGCCGAAGTCGTTGTAGTCGTGGTCCACCTGGCTGAGCGCCGAGGTGTAAATGCTGTGCCCGGCATGCGCGCCAACGGTGAAGTCATGCGGCAACGCCCAGTTGGCGTCCAGTGCGTAGTAATACCCATCGGTGTCGGTGCCGTACAGATCGTTGGTGTAGGCAACGGTCAGGCTGTAGGTCTTGAGGAACGTGGTTTTGGTGATCAGCTCGGCGTAGTTGGAAGCGCCCGCGCCTAGGTACTGGTAGCGGTTCACCATCACGTCGAGATTGAAATTGGTGCTCAGATCGGTGTTGTAGCCGACAAATCCGTCCACTTCCCAATCCGGATCGCCAGCGCCGAAATCGACATTGGAGGCCCAGGTGCCGACGTAGAAACCGTACGGCAATTTGTAGGTCAGCCCGGCCTGAAACGCGGGTTCTTCATTGGTCTGCGAGATACCGCGGAACAGGTAATCGCTGGTCACCGCAAAGGTGCCGCTGAGCGGCGACGCGGGCGCTTCTTCGTCCTGTGCCTGTGCAAGCGGCACCACACCCAACAGCAGCAACGACAGACAACAAGCGAGCGGGGAAGGCTTCATGGGCATCTCCTGAAACGATGGGCGGTCGGTTGGCGAGCGAAGACTGCAATGACTTCTTAGTCCAACTGTCATTGCAGCGCAACATAAAAGTCGCGCTCGCTCGATCCAGCGCACATCTCTGGTCGCCGATACGCTAGTCAGATGCCTGTTTCATCGACCGATCGGGCCGAATCTTGATGGCGGGGAGTGGGAAGTCGCACCAGCCACAGCAGGACGCATGCGCTGCGAATCTTTCCTGCCGACTGCCTAACCTGAAGCAGGGCGTCGCCCGCCTGCCTGCATCAGGCTGGAAACACGCCGTAGTGCCGTGCGGACAGTCGCAGCTGCTGGCCGGGCTCGAAGCTTCCTGCCGAGGCCGGTAGTTCCACTTCCACCTCATTGCCTGCCGGCTGCAGCGTGGCACGCAGGCGCAGGCGCGCCCCACTACGCTGCGACCAGGCCACCGTGGCCGGCCAGCCGGCGTCGTCGGGCACCAGATCTTCCGGACGCACGTACACCTCGACCGGGCCAGCGGCCAGTGCGGCGTTGGCTGCCGGCAACGCGTGACCTGCCACCTGGATCTGCCCTTGCGCCAGCACACCGGGAATGCGGTTCACCGCACCCACGAACGAATACACGAACGGCGAAGCCGGCTTGTCGTAGATCATCGCCGGGGTGTCGAGTTGCTCGATGCGGCCACGGTTGAGGATGGCAACGCGGTCGGCCAGTTCCAGCGCTTCTTCCTGATCATGAGTCACGAACACCGTAGTCAGACCGGTCTGCTCGTGCAGCGCGCGCAGCCAGCGCCGCAGATCGCGGCGCACCTGCGCATCCAGCGCGCCGAATGGCTCGTCCAGCAGCAGCACGCGCGGCTCGATCGCCAGCGCACGCGCCAGTGCCACACGCTGGCGCTGCCCACCCGAGAGCTGGGTGGGATAGCGTTGCTCCAGGCCCTGCAATTGCACCAGCGCCAGCAGTTCTTCCACCCGCGCACGGATACGCGCTTCGGCCCAGCGCTCGTTGCCGCGGCGCACCCGCAGCCCGAAGGCGATGTTCTCGAACACGTCCATATGCTTGAACAATGCGTAGTGCTGAAACACGAAGCCGACCCGGCGCGACTGCACGCTCATGCGCGTGGCGTCTTCATCGCCGAACAGCACCTGCCCGCCATCGGCGTGCTCCAGCCCGGCCATGATCCGCAGCAGCGTGGTCTTGCCCGAGCCGGAGGGGCCGAGCAAAGCCAGCAACTCGCCCTGACGCACGTCCAGGGTGATGTCGTCCAAGGCGGTGAAGGTCTCGAACTGCTTGCGCAGGCGGTGGATGCGGATGCCCATGGTCACCTCAATGGCGGTGGTTGGCGGCCAGCGAATCGCCGTGCCGCCATTCCAGATACGTCTTCAGCGCCAGCGTCAGCAGCGCGGTCAAGGCCAGCAGCGACGCGCACGCAAATGCGGCGCTGTAGGCGTATTCGTTGTAAAGAATTTCCACATGCAGCGGCAGCGTATTGGTGCGTCCGCGAATATGCCCGGACACCACCGACACCGCACCGAACTCGCCCATCGCGCGCGCCGCGCACAGCAACACGCCATACAACAGGCCCCAGCGGATATTGGGCAAGGTCACGCGCCAGAACATCTGCCAGCCGTTCGCACCCAGACTCAACGCGGCCAGTTCTTCGTCGCTGCCCTGTTGCTCCATCAGTGGCATCAACTCGCGCGCAATGAACGGGAAGGTGACGAAGGTCGTCGCCAGCACGATGCCCGGCAGCGCGAACACGATCCGCGGCAGCTGGATCACCAGCTCGCCCAAGGCCGGTAACTGCACCCGCCAACCTTCGTCGATCAACGGCCAGGCCCAACCGCTGCGGCCGAAGATCAGCACGAAAATCAAGCCCGCCACCACCGGCGAAACCGAGAACGGCAGGTCGATCAGGCTGACCAGCAGGCGTTTGCCCCAGAACTGATGTTTGCTGATGGCCCACGCTGCGGCAACGCCGAAGATCAGATTCAACGGCAACACGATCGCCGTCACCAGCAGCGTCAGCTTGATCGCCGACAACGCATCCGGGTCGACCACCGCGCGCAGAAACACGTCCCAACCGCCGCGCAGCGCTTCGGCAAACACCAGCACCAGCGGCAGCAGCAGGAACGCCAGCAAAAAGACCAGCGCCCCCAGAATCATCAACCACTGCACCAAGCGCGGCTCATTGGTGGCCGAGTCGGTGATGCGGCGCGCCTGCTCGGTCATCGTGCGGGTCTGCAACATGGAAGGCAGCGACGAAGCAGCATCGCTCATGCGGGCCTCTGTTGATAGCGCAGCAGGCGTGCCTGCAGCGTGTTGACCAGCAGCAGGATCACGAACGACAGCAACAGCATTGCCGCTGCGATTGCGGTAGCACCGGCATAGTCGAATTCTTCCAGCCGGATGGTGATCAACAGCGGCGCGATCTCGGTGGAATTGGGCAGATTGCCGGCGATGAAGATCACCGAGCCGTACTCGCCCACCCCACGCGCGAAGGCCAATGCAAACCCGGTCAGCACCGCCGGCCACAACCCCGGCAGCACCACCCGCCACACGGTCTGCCAGCGCGAGGCGCCCAGCGTGGCGGCGGCAGCTTCCAGCTCACGCTCGCTCTCGGCCAGCACCGGCTGCACCACCCGCACCACAAACGGCAATCCCACGAATACCAGCGCCAGCACGATGCCCAGCTGGGTGTAGGCCACCTTGATGCCGATCGCCTCCAGCCAGCGCCCGACCCAGCCGTTTTCACCATACAAGGCGGTCAGCGCAATGCCGGCCACCGCAGTTGGCAACGCAAACGGTAGATCGATCACCGCATCGAACAAGCGCTTGCCCGGAAAGCTGTAACGCACGAACACCCACGCCACCCAGGTGCCCATCACCGCATTGAATGCGCCCGCTACGAAGGCCGTGCCAAAGCTCACCCGCAACGCCGACAGCACGCGCGGTTCGCTCCACACCTTCCACAAGCCTTCCCAGCCCAGACCGCTGGTCTTGATGAAGATCCCCAGCAGCGGGATCAGCACGATCAATCCAAGCCAGGTCAGGGTGATGCCCAGACTCAGGCCCAGCCCCGGCATCACGCGTCGGCGCGATGGCGACGCTGGGCGTGCAACCGACGTCTGCATGCCTACTTCTTGGCCTGGATCTGGTCGAACAGGCCACCATCGGCAAAGTGTTCCTGCTGCGCCTTATCCCAGGAGCCGAACGCCTGCTGGATGGTGACCAGCTTGATGTCCGGGAAGCGGGCCAGGTCCGCCGGGTCGGCGAATTCGGGGTGGCGCGGGCGATAGAAATGCTTGGCGGCCAGCTTCTGGCCTTCCGGCGCGTACAGATAACGCAGATAGGCCTCGGCCACATCGCGCGTACCGTGCTTGTCCACGTTCTTGTCGACCAGCGCCACCGACGGCTCGGCCAGGATCGACAACTTCGGCACCACGATCTCGAACTTGTCCTTGCCCAATTCTTCGCGCGCCAGCAACGCCTCGTTCTCCCAGGCCAGCAGCACATCGCCGATACCGCGCTGCACGAAGGTCGTCGTGGCGCCACGTGCGCCGGTATCCAGCACCGGCACGTTGCGGAACAGCGCCTGCATGTAGCGCAGGATGCGTTCGCTGTCGCCCTTGAAGATGTGATCGGCGTAGGCCCAGGCGGCCAGATAGTTCCAGCGCGCGCCACCGGAGGTCTTGGGGTTGGGGGTCACCACCGCCACGCCCGAGCGCAGCAGATCCGGCCAATCGTGGATGTTCTTCGGGTTGCCCTTGCGCACCAGGAACACGATCGTGGAGGTATACGGCGCGCTGTTGTCGGGCAGTCGCTTCTCCCAATCGGTATCGATCAGCTTGGCCTTCTGCGCGATGGCATCCACGTCGTAGGCCAGCGCCAGCGTGACCACATCTGCCTCGATCCCGTCGATCACCGCCCGCGCCTGCTTGCCGGAGCCACCATGCGAGGTCTCCACGGTGACCGTGTCCTGCGGGTGCTGCTGCTTCCACTGCGCCGCAAACACCGTGTTGTAGTCGCGGTAAAACTCGCGCGTAGGGTCGTAGCTCACATTGAGCAGCCCGATGTCGCGCGCCCCCGCCGGGCCGGCCAGGGCCAGCAGGGTGCAAAGAAGGGAAGCAAGACGGATACGGGGGTGTGTCACAACGATCTCCTGGCCGGTGGGCGCAGCTGAACAGCAAGCATGCCATGCTGCGCAGCGGCACGCGGGCGGTGAAATGACATCAGTGCCGCCGCTTATGCCGATTTTGCATGACGTAGTGGTATGCCATTGTGATCGTTAACATTGCGCTTCTTTCTTTGCCACAGCGACCGCCATGACCCGTCCGCCTGCCGCGCTCACCGCCCACTACGCCGCCGAACTGGAGACGATCCAGTCCCAGGGCCTGTTCAAGTCCGAGCGCATCATCACCGGCCCGCAGTCGGCGCGGATCACGCTGGCCGACGGCCGCAGCGTGCTCAACTTCTGCGCCAACAACTACCTGGGCCTGGCCGACCACCCGGACATCATCCAGGCCGCCAAGGACGCACTGGACACGCACGGCTTCGGCATGGCCTCGGTGCGTTTTATCTGCGGCACCCAGGATCTGCATAAGCAGCTCGAACGCACCATTGCCGATTTCTTCGGCACCGAAGACACCATCCTCTATGCGGCCTGCTTCGATGCCAACGGTGGCCTGTTCGAGCCGCTGCTCGGCGAGCACGACGCCATCATTTCCGACGCGCTCAACCATGCCTCGATCATCGACGGCGTGCGCCTGTGCAAGGCCAAGCGCTTCCGCTACGCCAACTGCGACATGGCCGATCTGGAAGCGCAGCTGCAGGCCGCCGATGCGGCCGGCTGCAAGACCAAACTGATCACCAGCGATGGCGTGTTCTCGATGGACGGCTTCATCGCGCCGCTGGACGAAATCACTGCGCTGGCGCGCAAGTACAACGCGCTGGTGCATATCGACGAGTGCCATGCCACCGGCTTCCTGGGCGCCACCGGGCGCGGCTCGGCCGAGGTCAAGGGCGTGCTGGACCAGATCGACATCTTCACCGGCACCCTGGGCAAGGCGATGGGCGGCGCGCTGGGTGGTTTCACCACCGCAAAGCGCGAGGTGATCGAACTGCTGCGCCAGCGCTCGCGCCCCTACCTGTTCTCCAATTCGTTGCCGCCGCACGTGGTGGCCGCCGGCATCAAGGCGTTCGACATGCTGGAAGCGGCCGGCGACCTGCGCACGCAACTGGTCGACAACACCCGCTATTTCCGCGAGCGCATGACCGCCGCCGGCTTCGACCTCAAGCCCGGCGTGCATCCGATCAGCCCGGTGATGCTCTACGACGCACCGTTGGCACAGAAGTTTGCCGAGCGTCTGCTGGAAGAAGGCATCTACGCCATCGGCTTCTTCTTTCCGGTGGTGCCCAAGGGGCAGGCGCGTATCCGCACCCAGATCAGTGCCGCGCATACCCGCGAGCATCTGGATTTGGCCATCGACGCCTTCATCAAGATCGGCCGCGAACTCGACGTCATCAAGGCCTGAGCATGCGCGCGGTGCTGCGCCAACGGCTCCTGCTCGCGGCGCACACCGATGCCCAGGCGCAGTTGCTCGCCGGCAGTTGGGAAACCCGCTGCCTGCATTGCCGTCGCCGCCTGCAGATTCGTATCGATGGCGAGCCGCTGGGCCACACCACGCTCGAACACGTGGTCCCGCAGGCCTGGTTCGGACGCCGCGCGGCGGCAGCGCTGTGCGCGCTGGTTGGCGACGACCCCAACGACGCGCGCAATCTGGCGCTGGCCTGTGCCGGCTGCAATCACGCCAAAGGACGGCGCCACGATGCCAATGGCGCCGGCGATGCACGCGCCGTCGAGGTCGTCAGCGCGCTGCTCAGTGCACGTCTGGCACGCTGGCGGGAACCGACGTCAGTGCCTGAACTTCCTCCGCGCTAAGCATCCGCCAGGCGCCTTTGCCCAACTCGCCCATCTGCAGCGGCCCGATCGCCACGCGCACCAGCCGCAGCACACCGATGTCCACGGCCGCCAGCAGCCGACGAATCTGCCGGTTACGGCCCTCGTCCAGCACGATTTCCAGCCACGCATTGCGCTCGCCCTCGCGCAGCAAACGCACCTGCTTGGCGCGCAACAGCGCGCCATCACCATCGGGGTCGGGATCGATCACCCCGACCTGCAACTGCACCAGCTGCTCGGCGCCAGGGCGGCAGTCGATCTGCACGTGATAGGTCTTGTCGGGCCCGGTCGCCGGGTCGGTCACCGCCGCCGCCCATTGCGGGTCGTTGCTGAAAAGCAGCAGACCTTCGCTGGCCTTGTCCAGACGCCCCACCGGCGCAATCCACGGCAGGCCGGCGCCGTCGAAACAGCGATACACCGTGTCCCTGCCCTGCTCGTCGCGCACGGTGGTGACCAAGCCGCGCGGCTTGTTGAGCATCAGATAGACCCGCGCAGGCCCGGCCAACGGCTGGCCATCGACCGTGATCGCCTCATGCTGGTCGGCACGGATCGGACATTCAGGGTCGCGGATCACCCGCGCGTCCACGCTGACCCGCCCATCGGCGATCCAGCGTGCCGCCTCGGTGCGCGAACACACCCCTAGCTTGGACAACACCCGCGCCAGCCCATGGCGTGGCGCGGCGGTCACTGGTACTGCCGCCGATGGGCGCGAGACGCGCGTCGGCGCTGCCGAACCACGGTTGCGATGCCGGGACGTTGCCGGCGGAGGCCGCCGGGTCATGCCGTCCCGACCGTGCGGCTTACTTGTTTTCGATCGGCTTGGCGTCGGCTGCGGGCGCAGCCGGAGCCGGTGCCGCAACCGGACGCGCCTTGACCACACGCACGCCGCGCGCCTTCATCCAGGCATCGAACTCTTCGGCGGTCATGCGCTTGCCGTTCTGGCTCATGTCGAAGCGCCACGGCGTGTTGTCGAACGCAGTGGTGGCCTTGTAGGCCGCCGGATCGTTCGGATTGACGGTGCCGCCCGGCGGAATGACCTTGGCCAGATCCTGGCAACCTTCCACGCGCAGGCGCAGCAGCACGCGGTCCACCGACTGATCGCTGCTGTACGGCTGTACCAGCACGCCGGTGGGCATGCCCAGCTGCACGCTGCGGGTGTAGAACTCGGCGGCGGCCGGTGCGATGACGGTGGCGGGCAACGGCAGCGGCTGGGACACCGTGCTGCCGGCGCAGTTCGGAGCGGCGTAGGCGGCGGGAATCAAGGCGAGACAGAGCAATCCTGCCGAAGCGGTACGCAGCATCGTTGGTTCTTCCAATAAAAGTGTGGTGTCGACGCGGCGAGTGTAGGCAGCGATGAACGCCGTTTCAACCGGAACCGTGCCTGGATGGCAACACAGACAGCATTGCGGCCTGTGCGCGGAGGAATTTGGGGATGTTCGGAGCGCACATAGACAAAACCCGGCGCAAGGCCGGGTTTTGTATGGAACAAGCTAGCGGTCCAATTAGTTCTGGACGTTCAGCTCGGTACGACGGTTCTTCGCACGGCCTTCCGGATTGTCAGAACCATCCGGGTTGGCGTTCGGAGCAATCGGACGGCTCTCGCCGTAGCCGATCGGGCCGACCAGACGCGACGCATCAACGCCGTTCTTGGTCAGGTAGTCGTACACGGTGGTCGCACGACGCTCGGACAGCTTCTGGTTGTACGCGTCGGTACCCTTCGAGTCGGTGTGACCGGCAACCTCGACCTTCAGGTCGGGGTAACGCTTCAGGATCTCGGTCGCTTCGCTCAGGATCGACTGTGCGTCAGGACGCAGGGTCGACTTGTTGAAGTCGAAGTTCACGCCCTTCAGGTCGATCGACACAGGCACCGGGCAACCGTCCGGACCGATGGTCTGGCCAGGCTGCGAAGCCGGGCACTTGTCGTCGCAGTTGTTGACGCCGTCACCGTCGTCATCCAGGTCTGCGCAGCTCGGAGCAACCGGAGCCGGAGCCGGCGGCGGAGCGGTCGACGGAGCCGGTCCCAACGGGATCACGACGCCGACCGAAGCCAGCACGTCGCCGAACCAGTCTTCCTGCGGAGCAGCAACGCTCTGGTCGTTGAAGTCGGCGCGGTAGGCCAGTTCAGCACGCACGGCGACGCGCTTGTCGAAGGTGGTCTGCAGACCGACACCAGCCTTGGCGGCAAAGTTGCCGTCTTTCTGCTGGCCCGGCGAAACCGGGTTCGGGGTTGCGTCGAACTCTTCTTCCGAACGCTGATAGCCCAGACCGAACAGCAGGTAGGGGTTCCAGCCGCGGCCTTCCTGGATGAAGTGGCGACGCAGGTCGAACGAGATGCCGTACTGGCTCCAGTTCTGATCCTGGTTGGCATCGAAGTTCGGGTTCTGATAGTTCAGTTCACCGTCGATCGACCAGTTCGGGCTGACAAACTTGCCCAGGCCCAGGGTGACGAACGGAGCATCATTGGTCAGACGATCGCTGTCCTGGAAGTTGAAGCCAGCGCTACCGGTCAGGTACCAACGGTCATCGAACTCCTGCGCGGACGCAGCCTGGGCAACTGCCAGACCGCCGAGCAACGCGGCAGTGAGAATTTTCTTGTTCATTTATACAGCTCCTTCTTTGGGAGATAAACCGATAGAGGCGTTGTTCTTGGTAAAGATGCTCGTCACATCCAGAGCCATCGGGGCGCAGATTAAGCCGGCCTCAGTGAAGATCGCGTTAACGGTCATATAACATGTGAAAGCAATCACCAGGGTTGCAAACCCCAGGCAATACTACGTATACAGTTTCATGAAGGAAAGGACCGGGCACTCACTTTCACCGGCCACCCCATCTGAACGGCAGCCGACTCTAGCCTGTTGGATACGGTTACAAGGCTGCTGGTTTTCAATGGCCACGACCCTGTCAAAAACCACATTGGTGAACGCAAGGCCCCGTGCGAGCTGAATTGTGGGGCCGGTAGTTGCAGCTGACTCGCTTCACAACGCACCCTGAACTTCCCATCAGGAGAGCCCCGATGAAAGCCGTCGCCCTCACCCGCTATCTGCCGATCGACGATCCGGCATCGCTGCTTGACATCGACATCCCCGTCCCTGCAGCGCCGTCGGGGTATGACTTATTGGTACGTGTCGAAGCGATCTCCGTGAATCCGGTCGATACCAAACTGCGGGCGCCGAAGCCGCAGCCCCTGACCGAGCCGAAAATCCTGGGATACGACGCGGCTGGCGTGATCGAAGCAGTGGGCCCGGAGGTCACCGCGTTTGCCGTGGGCGACGAGGTGTATTACGCCGGCGATATCGGCCGGCCCGGAAGCAACGCGCAGTACCAGCTGGTGGATGCGCGCATTGCCGGGTGCAAGCCCACCTCGCTGAGTTTTGCGCAGGCGGCCGCACTGCCGTTGACCACACTGACTGCGTGGGAGCTTCTGTTCCAACGCATGCCGTTCGCGTTCGATGGCGCACGCAATCGCGGCCGGCATCTGTTGATCATCGGCGGTGCCGGCGGCGTGGGGTCGATCGCGATCCAGCTGGCGCGGCATGCCGGCTTCACGGTGATTGCCACTGCCTCGCGCCCGGAGAGCATCGAATGGGTGCGGCAGATGGGCGCGCACCATGTGATCGACCATCACCAGCCACTGCAGCCGCAGTTGCAGGCGTTAGGTCTGCCGCACGTGGATGCAGCGCTGAATCTGGCCGACACCGACCGCTACTGGCAGCAGCTGGGCGAGATCCTGGCGCCGCAGGGGCATGTCGGTCTGATCGTCGAGCCACGCGGCCCGCTGATGATTGGCGACCCGTACAAATCCAAGTGCATCGGCATCCATTGGGAGCTGATGTTTGCGCGGTCGCGCTACGCCACCGACGACATGGTGGAGCAGCATCGCATCCTCAACCGTACTGCGAGCCTGATCGATGCTGGTGAGCTGCGCACGACGCACACCGAGACGCTGTCGCCGATCAATGCCGACAACCTGCGCGAAGCGCATCGGCGGCTGGAGGGCGGCAGCACGATCGGCAAATTGGTGCTGGCCGGGTGGTAGCCGCGGTGGCTGGCGCCGCCTGTTTGCACGGCACTGAAATGCAGCCCGAGGGCGCCCGCCCCCGCCTTCGGGTTGCACGAACGCTGTGATCGAGCGCCACCGCCGCATGGGCAGACGCTCCGCAACGCAGGTCTTGGCCTAGCGGACGGTGTGACGTCGGCCAACCTGCAGCTGCGTCGCGGCCGGCAGCGCAGAATTCGGCACCCAGGGCTTGCCGCCACGCCCGTTTGCCTGCATCGTGCGCACTCCGTACGCCAGCGTATCCATATCATGTCGCCCGCCACCGGCCCTTCCGCCTCCTCCTTTCCGCACCTGTTCACGCCACTCGATCTGGGTTTCACCCAATTGCGCAATCGCGTCCTGATGGGCTCGATGCACACCGGGCTGGAAGATCGTGCGCGCGATTTCCCCAGGCTGGCCGCCTATTTCGCCGAACGCGCCGCAGGCGGAGTGGGCCTGATTGTCACCGGAGGCTTCTCGCCGAACGTAGTGGGTTGGCTCAAGCCGTTCGGCGGCAAGCTGTCGTGGCCCTGGGAAGTGCGCCCGCACCGCCAGGTCACCCGCGCGGTGCACGAACACGGCGCCAAGATCTGCATGCAGTTGCTGCACGCCGGGCGCTATGCGTATCACCCGTTGTCGGTGGCGCCGTCCAAGCTGCAGGCGCCGATCAACCCCTTCACCCCGCGCGCGTTGTCGGCAGCGGCGGTGGACCGGCAGATTGCCGCGTATGCGCGCGCCGCGCGGCTGGCGCGCGAGGCCGGCTACGACGGTGTCGAGGTGATGGGCTCGGAAGGCTATCTGATCAACGAGTTCACCGCCGCGCGGACCAACAAGCGCAGCGATGCCTGGGGTGGCGACGCAGCCAAGCGCATGCGGTTTGCGGTGGAGATCGTGCGTCGCATCCGTGAAGCCTGCGGGCCGGACTTCATCATCATCTACCGGTTGTCGCTGGTGGACCTGGTCGAAGACGGCAACCAGTGGCAAGAGATCGTGGCGCAGGCGCAGGCAATCGAGGCCGCCGGCGCGACCATCATCAACTCCGGCATCGGTTGGCATGAAGCGCGCGTGCCGACCATTGCCACCTCGGTGCCACGCGCCGCATTCGCCGGCGTCACCGCCAAGCTCAAACCGCACCTGCGCATTCCGGTGGTGGCGAGCAACCGCATCAACATGCCGGAAGTGGCAGAACGCATTCTGTCCGACGGCGCAGCGGACATGGTGTCGCTGGCGCGCCCGCTGCTGGCCGACCCGGAGTGGACCAACAAGGCCCGCGCCGGGCAGTCGCACACCATCAATACGTGTATCGCCTGCAACCAGGCCTGCCTGGATCACGTGTTCGAAAACAAACTGGCTACCTGCCTGGTCAACCCGCGCGCGGTGCACGAAACCGAGCTGATCTATACGCCCACGACGACACCCAAGCGCATTGCCGTGGTCGGCGCCGGACCGGCGGGACTGGCGTGCGCGACGGTGGCGGCCGAGCGCGGGCATCGCGTCACCTTGTTCGATGCGAGTAGCGAGATTGGCGGGCAGTTCAATGTCGCCAGACGTATCCCCGGCAAGGAAGAATTCAACGAAACGCTGCGCTATTTCCGTCACCGGATCGAAGCGACTGGCGTCCAGCTGCGTCTGGACACGCACGTGCAGGCAGCAGACCTCAAGGACTTCGACGAGGTTGTATTGGCGACCGGCATCGAGCCGCGCAAGGTCGACTTCCCCGGCGCCGATCACCCGATGGTGGTGAACTACCTGGATGTGGTGCTGGGTCGGCATGTGGCCGCCCCCAAGGTGGCGATCATCGGCGCGGGTGGCATCGGTTTCGATGTCGGCGAATTTCTGGTGCACGCCGGGGAGTCGCCAGCGCTGGATCCACAGCGCTGGATGGCCGAATGGGGCGTGGACCCGACCTTCGAAGCGCGCGGTGCGCTGGCCAAACCGCAACCCGAGCCCCCTACCCGTCAGGTCTGGCTGCTGCAGCGCAGCTCCGGCCGCCCGGGTGCCCGCCTGGGCAAGACCACCGGCTGGATCCACCGCGCAACGCTCAAGGCCAAGGGCGTCAAGATGCTCGGTGGCGTGGAGTACCTGGGCGTGGACGATGCCGGCCTGCGCATTCGTGTGGACGGCGCCGAGCAATTGCTCGATGTCGGCACCGTGGTGATCTGTGCCGGCCAGGAACCGCGACGCGAGCTGCTGGCCGCCCTGCAGGCCAATGGTCAGCAACCGCACCTGATCGGCGGCGCGGACGTGGCCGCCGAACTGGACGCCAAGCGTGCGATCAACCAGGCCAGCCGACTCGCTGCGGTACTGTAATGCGTGAGCCGATGACGCACCAGACAAGGCCGGGATAAGGTTGTGGTGCACCGTCCAGTCGCGATAGCAATCGAGCGGCAGGCCGCTTTCTCCACTGGAAAGCGGCGTTGACGTTGCAGCGGAATGGCTGCCACCCTCGCCTGCAATAACGCCCTCATCGCCTTCTCGCTGCCGTGGCATGCAGCGTTCTTCTTATTGTCTTGGATCGGGGCTATAAGCGGCGGATGCGGACGTCACCGACAACGCGCTTGCTCCCTCCCCTGTCAACGGACACGTTGCTGGCGTACACGGCTGCACACTTCGGCAAAAGCCTGCTCTGGTACACCGGCGAGTTGTTGCTGATCTTCGCCTTGACCGAATACGTGGAACTGAGTGCAACCGCTGCCGGCTTGTCGGTCGCAGCCGGGCTGCTCGTCAGTGCAGGCATGGGGGTGTTCGCTGCGCACCGCTGGCGTGCGGGTGTCAGCCTCGCATGGGCGGGGCGCGTGCAATGGCGAGGCATGTCGCTGGCGGCAGTGACGATGTCGTTGTTGTTTCTGGTTCCGGTATTGCCACCACCTGCACGCCTGCCTTGCGTGCTGTTACTCAGCTTGCCGTTTCGTGCGGCCTACGCCATGGGTGACGTCGCGCAGAACACGTTGCTTGGACTGTGCCGTTGGCCATGGCGCGGAGCGCAAGGCGTGAGCGCGCTGCGATTGATCGGCAGCGGCTTGGCCGCATTATTGATGAGTGCAGCGATCGGGCTGCTGTTGCACACAGGGCATCATGCTGGGGCCGCGACTGCAATGACGGTTGTGGGCACGGCAAGCACCATCGCAATGACCTCGTCCTGGTGGCTTCGCCAGACGCTGCACACGCACAAGCAGCACGTAAGTAACCCACCTGCCGATCGATCGATCGCATCGTCGCGTAGTCATCCACTGTTGCCGATAGTGGTGATTGCGCTGCTGTCGCTGGCCTTGCCGACGTTTACCAAACTGGCGCCGTATCTGGCGCAGACGCTGGTCATCTCGCAGCGTTGGGGTAGCGCGCTCCTGATCAGCTACGCCATTGGCTCCGTGGCCGTACAACCGCTGGCCGCGCGCCTGCCTACCAGCGCGCGCCAGCGACTGGGATACAGCGGTATCGCGTTGGTCGGCTGCGGCCTGCTGTTTGCATTGCAGACAACGCGCAGCGTCTGGCCGGATGCGGCGCTGGCGCTTGGCGTGGGCATGGCGGCGGGCAGCGTAGGGCACTGGGTGTGGGCGCGTCATGCCGAACTCTCCATGCACTACGACCCGGCGCACCAAGCTCGCCGCTTTGCCATGCTGACCGCCGTCGCACAGATCGCGCTTGCGCTAGGCAGTGCTGTGGTCGGGCTGCTGCTCCATCTCTACAACGACCACGATGCACCTCAAGAGTCCCTGGCGTGGTCGATGGCGCTCGGGCCCATTGCCTGCGGCTTGGCCTGTCTGCTGCTGGCCTGGAGCACCCGCGTCTTCTCGCTTGAACGGCGATTGCCTGCAGAAACGACACCGACACCGACACCGACACCGCTATAAACTTGACCGCGCGCACCTAGTTGCACGTTACGCATTTCCTCGACGATTACCGCGCGAAAACGTGTCGCTGGTACTGACCAAAACACGCACGCGTCACTGTCGTGTTAGCCGCCATTGCCGAAGCACGATGCAGATCCAGTCGCTGCATTAGCCAACACTACGTTCGCAATCAAGACACGCAATCGTCCGAATCATTGCGCCACCTCGAACATGCGCCTCTGAAGCAATGCGCGTGATCGTAGATGGGACCTTGGACATCGATCACTGATGACGTAGCACCGCGACGACCACGCCATAAGACGTGGAGATCTCGGATGTCCGCCGATCCAGCAAGACCCCGCGCAGATCTCGCTACAGTTGAGTAAATGGTGATTGCGACGAGAGTGTCGTGGAGATCGTTGCGGCACCGATGCAGCAGTGCAATTTTTGTAATCGTCTACGACACTTCATGCGTACACGGGCAGACAACTGCTCGTTCAACGATGCAGCATGATATGCGGCGCCGACGCGTACAAAACGTGCGACTGCTCGTGTGCGTCCACTTCAACGACACCCGAATTCAATGACTGTTTTTTCGTTCCCAGATAACGCGTGCAGCCAGCGTGAAAGCAGAACTCACCAACGATCCAGGTGCGCCATCTGCGTAATGTCGAAACACGACCAACGCACATGATCCCCTGTCGCCGCGCGAATGCGACGCGCATTGCATGGTGCGATGCGTGAGGCATTACCGACGCAACCTAGACACAGCCGAGGCAAGCCCGCGTCAACCCCGCCCATTCAGCCAAGATTGTGTGATTGGCGCCTACCTTGCGCCAACTTTTTGACCCACCTCATTTGGTGGGCACCTTCGGTAGATCTCTCTTTCACCGAAGACCGGGCGGCCCGTGACAGGTCGCCTCCCCATGACGCCAAGCCTTTCGTACTGGTGCATCCACTTTGGATGCTCTACGAACCGGCCCATACGGAGCAAGGAGTTGTATGAAGATGATTTGGATATTCTGGCTGGCGCAGTTGATGCCGCAGCCAGCTGCAGATTCGCTGTGTTTGAGCACGACCGTTTATCTGGAAGCGCGCGACCAGACCTTGCGCGGCCAGCAGGCTGTTGCGGAAGTTGCGTTGCGTCGACTGGACAGCGGTTTGTGGGGCGACTCGATGTGCGAGGTAGTCACTGCACGTAAGCAGTTCGCACCGACAATCGTCGCGCCGGGCACGCAGTTGAAGAACGACGATGCCTGGAACAAGGCATTGGGCGTTGCACTCGCCGCAGAACGTAACTGGGCGTTGCCTGTGGGTCAGCGCAAGGAGATCGTGCCTGGCGCCAGCCACTTTGCCGCAAGCGCGATTGCTAGCCCGAGTTGGCGGAATGCGTATCAGGTTGCCACCATCGGCGATCACACTTTCTATCGCGTGCAGAAGTTGCGGCCGCGTACTGCGTCGTAAAGACGTAGTGGACCGATAGCGCATTGCAACGTGTCCACACCGTTGCGATACCGCATTCGGCTGATAACGCCGCGTTTTCGCACGAGCCGATCATTGCGTAGCTCTATGCACAGTGTCTCGCGATGCACGCGCAAGCGCCCGGCGTGCGCTGCCAGCAAATCGCTGCTCGCATGATGCTGATGACGCGCAGCATTTGTGGCGCAACCACGGCGACTAAGCGCCAGACATCGGTGCCGGCCATGTGATCGGCTGCTTCGCGTAGCAAATGCTGTTCGCCCATGACAACCGCCGCGCCGCACGTGCGCGATTGCAGCAGTGATGCGATCGCCATCGATGCGGCAACAGCGTCAGTACACGCGGCCGTGTCGTCTCGCACGAAAACGCTTTTCCACATTGCGCAGTGCGCTACACGTCGCGCTACAGGTCGCAATACGCCCAGCCTTACATCGCGTTGCCGTTGATCCCATGGCAGCACAGCTGGCCGCCCAACCCGGCTAAGCTTGCATCCCCTAGTCCTCCCTGGATGCACATGAAGCTCTACACCAAGCCCGGCGCCTGTTCACTTGCAGACCACATTGTGCTGCGTTGGTCCGGGCTGCCGTTCGACCTGGTCGTGGTCGATGCAGCCACCATGAAGTCGCCCGAGTATCTGCAGCTCAATCCCGCGGGCGCCGTGCCGTTGCTGGTGGTCGATGATTGGGCGTTGACCCAGAACGCGGCCATCCTGAATTACATCGCCGATGTTGCGCCGCTCACCAGCCTGGGCGGTGACGGCAGTGCGCGTAGCCGCGCCGAAATCAATCGCTGGATCGCCTTTTTGAACGCCGATGTGCACCCGACCTTCAAGCCGATCTTCGGCAGCACCGCGTATCTGCAGGACGAGGCATTGATCGCGCGCAGTCACGACGATGCACGCAACAAGTTGCGCGCGCTCTACACGCGCGTCGATGCGCACCTGCAGGGCCGCGAGTGGTTGGCCGGCGACAGCCATACCGGCGCCGATGCCTATCTATTCGTGACCTTGCGCTGGGCCAATAAGGCAGGCTTGGACCTCAGCGGCCTGACCGCACTGGATGCGTTCTTCAAGCGCATGCAGGCCGATGCGGATGTGCAGGCCGCCCTGAACGCCGAAGGCCTGTCGTAATCGGCACTGCGGTGTAACGGGTGACGTGATGCCACGTCACACGATAAGGCAGCCCATCGCAGCGCGTGCAGATCATCGCGCTGTGTCGCCCGCAGACCATCGCAGCAGATCGAACTCCGCATGCACGTTCATCGCCTGCATGCAGACAAAAAAACGCCGGGCAATGCCCGGCGTTCTTGTAGCAAATACAGCTTGTAGCAACTACAGCTGCGAACCTCAGCCCAGCAGGTGCGACACGCCGCTGCGCTCTTCTTCCAGCTCGGCCAGGGTCTTGTCGATGTACTTCTGGCTGAAGTCGTCGATCGGCAGATCCTTGACCAGGGTGTATTGGCCGTTTTCGGTGATCACCGGGAAGCCAAAGATCACGCCTTCCGGAATCCCGTAGGAGCCGTCGGACGGCACGCCCATGGTGACCCACTTGCCGTTGCTGCCCAGCACCCAATCACGCACGTGATCGATGGCGGCATTGGCAGCCGATGCGGCCGAGGACAGGCCGCGCGCTTCGATGATCGCCGCACCGCGCTTGCCCACGGTCGGGATGAAGGTAGACGCATTCCATTCCTGGTCGTTGATCGCATCGCCGATGGACGCGCCATCGGAGGTGGCGAAACGGTAGTCCGGGTACATGGTCGGGCTGTGGTTGCCCCACACCACCAGCTTTTCGATGCCGCCGACCGGCTTGCCAAGCTTGAGCGAGAGCTGGCTCAGGGCGCGGTTGTGGTCCAGACGCAGCATGGCGGTGAAGTTCTTCGGGTTCAGATCCGGCGCCGACTTCATCGCGATGTAGGCATTGGTGTTGGCCGGGTTACCGACCACCAGCACCTTGACGTCACGCTTGGCCACCTTGTTCAACGCCGCGCCCTGCGCGGTGAAGATCTTGGCGTTCTCCAGCAGCAGGTCCTTGCGCTCCATGCCCGGGCCGCGCGGACGCGCACCGACCAGCAGCGCCACGTCGATGTCCTTGAACGCCACTTCGGCGTCGTCGGTGCCGACCATGCCGGCCAACAGCGGGAACGCGCAGTCTTCCAGCTCCATCATCACGCCCTTGAGCGCGGCCTGGGCCTTCTCGTTGGACAGTTCCAGCAATTGCAGGATCACCGGCTGATCCTTGCCCAGCATTTCGCCCGAAGCGATACGGAACAGCAGGGCGTAGCCGATCTGGCCGGCAGCGCCGGTCACAGCAACACGAACAGGTGCTTTCATGGGGTGTTTCCTCTGCTAAAAAGCGTTGGTGGGGGTCGCGCGCTGGCGTGGCGCAAGGCCTGGCGGCGCGCTTTGACAAGCAAACGGCCGCACATGGCGGCCGTTCGATGGGGTGCGATCAGGCGGCGAGGATCTTGTTCCACTCCGCAACGCGGTCGGCCTTGGCGGCCAGCACGGCGTCGGTGTCGCCTTCGATGGTGAGCGTGTTGATGGTGTCGCCCTGGGCAACGCTATCCACCACGTCCAGGCCCTGGGTAACCTTGCCGAACACGGTGTGCTTGCCGTCCAGCCACGGGGTGGCGGTGTGGGTGATGAAAAACTGGCTGCCATTGGTGTTCGGGCCGGCATTGGCCATGGACAGCACGCCGCGCTCGTGGCCGACGCCATTGTTGGTTTCGTCTTCGAAGCGATAGCCCGGGCCGCCGCGGCCGGAACCTTCCGGGCAACCGCCCTGGACCATGAAGTCGGCGATGACGCGGTGGAAGCTCAGGCCGTTGTAGAAGCCGCGCTTGGCCAGGTTGACGAAGTTGGCGACGGTGAGCGGTGCCTTCTCCGGGTACAGCTCAACAACGATCGGGCCGCGGGACGTGTCGAAAGTGGCGATCAGGGACATGGAAATCCTTGCAGGTTCTGGGGTGATCAACAGCCCATTAGGATACACCCGGGCGCGTGGACGACCGCGCAGTTACGACCATGGTCCAAGGCCGTCGCCGGGCCTGGATCCGCCCGCCGTCACGCTGCCTGAATGGGGGATCTGAATTGCCTTCAGCTAATCCGCAACGGCAGCGCAACGAAACCGCTATAATATTCGGCTTACCTCATCTCAAGACTGGCGCCAGACAGGGGCCCTTTCCGCATGTCCATTGAAAAACTCCGCAATATCGCCATCGTCGCGCACGTCGACCATGGCAAGACCACCCTCGTCGACTGCCTGCTGAAGCAGTCCGGCACCCTGTCCGAACGCACCGTCTTGGCTGAGCGTGTGATGGACAGCAACGATCAGGAAAAGGAACGTGGCATCACGATCCTGGCCAAGAACACGGCCATCACCTGGCAGGGCAACCGCATCAACATCGTCGACACCCCGGGACACGCCGACTTCGGTGGCGAAGTCGAGCGCGTGCTGTCGATGGTGGACTCGGTGCTGATCCTGGTCGACGCGATGGACGGCCCGATGCCGCAGACGCGCTTCGTGACCCAGAAGGCCTTTGCGATGGGCTTCAAGCCGATCGTGGTGGTCAACAAGATCGACCGTCCCGGCGCACGTCCGGACTGGGTGATCGACCAGGTGTTCGACCTGTTCGACAAGCTCGGCGCAACCGACGAGCAGCTGGACTTCCCGATCGTCTACACCTCCGCATTGAACGGCTACGCCAGCCTGGATTCGGACGTGCGCGACGGCGACATGACTCCGCTGTACGAAGCGATCATGCAGCACGTGTCGGCACCGGACGTTGATCCGGACGGCCCGTTCCAGATGCGCATCAGCCAGCTGGATTACAACAATTTCGTCGGTGTGATCGGCATCGGCCGCATCCAGCGCGGCGTGTTGAAGAAGAACATGCCGGTCAGCGTGATCGACCGCGAAGGCAAGAAGCGTCAGGGCAAGGTGCTGCAGGTGCTGGGCTTCCTCGGCCTGGAGCGCATCGAGCAGGACACCGCCGAGGCCGGCGACATCGTCGCCATCTCCGGCGTGGCCGAGCTGACCATCTCCGACACCGTGTGTGCGCTCGACGCCCCGGAAGGCCTGCCGCCGCTGACCGTGGACGAGCCGACCATCTCGATGACCTTCCAGGTCAACAACTCGCCGTTCGCCGGCAACAAGGACCTGTCCGGTGGCAAGTTCCTGACCAGCCGCCAGCTGCGCGATCGTCTGGACCGCGAGCAGGTGCACAACGTGGCACTGAAGGTCGAGGAAGGTTCCGACGCCGACAAGTTCCTGGTCTCCGGCCGTGGCGAACTGCATCTGTCGGTGCTGATCGAAAACATGCGTCGTGAAGGCTACGAACTGGCCGTGTCGCGTCCGGAAGTGATCATCAAGGAGATCGACGGCAAGCAGATGGAGCCGATCGAACAGCTCGTGGTGGACATCGAAGAACAGCACCAGGGCGGCGTGATGGAAAAGCTGGGCAGCCGCAAGGGCCAGCTGAAGAACATGGAATCGGACGGCAAGGGCCGCGTGCGTCTGGATTACATGATCCCGGCGCGTGGCTTGATCGGCTTCCAGAACGAGTTCCGCACCCTGACCCAGGGCTCGGGCCTGCTGTTCCACGTGTTCGACCATTACGGCCCGAAGGAACAGGGCGCCATCGCCAAGCGCCAGAACGGCGTGATGATTGCCAACGCACCGGGCGCCACTCCGGCCTATGCGCTGGGGCCGTTGGAAGAGCGTGGCCGTCTGTTCGCCGCTGAAGGCGACAACGTGTACGAAGGTCAGCTGATCGGTATCCACTCCAAGGACAACGATCTGACCGTCAACGCGATCAAGACCAAGCCGCTGACCAACATGCGTGCTTCGGGCAAGGACGATGCGATCAAGCTGACCCCGGCGATCAAGTACACGCTGGAGCAGGCACTGGACTTCATCGAGGACGACGAGCTGGTCGAAGTCACCCCGAAGGAAATCCGTCTGCGCAAGAAGGGTTTGACCGAAAGCGACCGTAAGCGCTCTGGCCGTTCGGGCTGAGTTACTGACTAAGCCACAGTCGTGAGCAACAAGCCTTACAGCCCGGATCCGCGCGCGCATCCGGGCCTCCACGCGATCGCCTTGCTAGAGGCGGTCAAGGGCGGGCTTGCGCTATTGGCGGCGACGGGCCTGGAAATTCTGGGCCCGCTCCCGCTGCAACATGCGGTCAGTACGCTGATTCGCCGCTTCAACCTGGATCCGGACCACGGCGCATTGCCGTCGTTACTCAAGACCATCAGCCCCGATGCGGTGCATCTGGCGGCCGCCGCAATGCTGGCCTACGGCCTGCTGCATGTGGTGGAAGCCTGGGGTCTGTGGCGTGCTAAGGCCTGGGCCTCGGTACTGGGCTGCCTGTCGGCGGCCATCTATCTGCCCTTCGATATCTACGCCATCGTCCGCCATCCTGGCTGGACCGCTTGGGCCGTGCTGGCGATCAACCTGATCGTGGTCGGCGTACTGGCACGCGATCTGGTCAAGCGCCGACGTCGCTGACCCTGCCTGCCTGCCCGTCCACGGGCGCGCAATCACGTTGTCACCCCGACGCAGCGACGTTAGCCTGCGGAAAGTCCCCCGCGGAAAACACCCGATGCGCTCCACCCCCCTGTCTTTTGCGCTGCTGCTGGCGTTGTGCGGCTGTGCGCATGCCGATGACACGATGCGTCCGGCAACCGACGCCGCTTCGGCTACCAAACCGCTCGACCTGATCGATGCCGACGTCACCGGCCTGCAAGCCCGCATGGCAAGTGGAGACACCACCAGCCTGGCACTGACACGCGCTTATCTGCAGCGCATCGACACCATCGACCGCGCCGGCCCCACGCTCAACGCCGTGATCGAGCGCAATGCGCAGGCCGAAACGGACGCCCGCACCCTGGACGCAGAACGCGCCGCCGGCCGCGTGCGCGGACCGCTGCACGGCATCCCGGTGCTGCTCAAGGACAACATCGACGCGCTGCCGATGGTCAACAGTGCCGGCTCGCTGGCGCTGGCCGAGTTTCGCCCCAACCGCGATGCGTTTCTGGTGCAGCGCCTGCGCGCGGCCGGCGCGGTGATCCTGGGCAAGACCAATCTGAGCGAATGGGCCAACTTCCGTTCCACCCAATCCAGCTCCGGCTGGAGCGCCCGCGGCGGGCTGACCCGCAATCCCTATGCACTGGATCGCAATCCGTGCGGCTCCAGCGCCGGCACCGGCGCAGCGATCGCCGCCAGTCTGGCCACGGTAGGCATCGGCACCGAAACCGACGGCAGCATCACCTGCCCGGCTGCGGTCAATGGCCTGGTCGGGCTCAAACCCACCGTCGGCCTGGTCAGCCGCGACGGCATCATTCCGATCTCGGCCAGCCAGGACACCGCCGGCCCGATGACCCGCAGCGTCGCCGACGCCGCCGCGCTGCTGCAGGCGATCGCCGCGCCCGATCCGCAGGACCCGGCCACACGCCATGCGCCGTCGTCCACACCAAACTATCTCGCCCACCTCAAGTCCGACGGCCTGCGCGGCGCGCGTCTGGGCCTGCTGCGCAATCCACTGCGCGAAGATCCTGCGATCGCCGCCGCATTGGATCGCGCCGTACAGACCTTGCGCGCGGCCGGCGCCACGGTAGTTGAGACCGCCCTGGTCACGGATGGCAAGTGGGATGCTGCTGAGCAGACGGTCTTACTGGTCGAATTCAAAGCCGGTTTGAATGCCTATCTGCGCAGCCACGCTGCGCCGATCAAAGATCTGGACGCGCTGATCGCCTTCAATCGCGCCAACGCGCAGCGCGAAATGCCCTACTTCGGACAGGAATTGTTCGAGCAGGCGCAGGCTGCGCCCGGCCTGAAGGACCCGGGCTATCTGAGCGCGCGCGCCAGCGCCAGGCGGCTCGCTGGCGAGCAAGGCATCGACGCAGCCCTGAAAGCCGATCGCCTGGACGCACTGATCGTGCCGACCACCGGCGCGGCCTGGGTCACCACGCTCGGCAAGGGCGACACCTTTCCCGGCGCCGGCTACGGCGCCGCGGCAGTGGCCGGGTATCCCAGCCTGAGCGTGCCGATGGGGCAGACGCAGAGTCTGCCGCTCGGATTGCTGTTCATGGGCACCGCCTGGAGCGAGCCGCGCCTGATCGAACTGGCCTACGCCTATGAGCAACGCAGCCACGCGCGATTTGCGCCCAGCTACGCGCCCAGCGCACCGCTGGCGACACCGGTCAAACCGCAGCCGAAGGCGCCCGACTGACGGAGAATCCGTAAAGCAGCACTGGTCATCGATTGATGCGCATGCCGCACGCCGCACGCCGCACGCCGCACGCCGCACAACCGAGCCTGCCGCAGCCTGTCGACAGGCACAGCTAGATCGAAGCCGCGGGCTCGCCGTCTTCTGCACCTGGCGAACGCACGCTGTCCGGTGCGATCGGCACCTTCGCGCCTGATGACGGCTTTTCCTGCGTTGCAATTTCGGCGCGGATTCTGGGCAACGCGTAGGCGTGCTCGCGGGTCAGAAAATCGATCATGCGTTCGCGCACCAGACAACGCAGATCGAACGCATCGCCGGAATTGCGCGCGCTCACCAGCAAACGCACCTGGATGGTGTTGTCGCTGGTGTCGGTGATCTGGGTGACGCAAACGCGCCCATCCCATAGCGGCTCGCTGTGGCAGATGCGCTCCAGTTCCGCACGCACTGCCGCAATCGGCGTGCGGTAATCCAACCACAGGAACGCGGTACCGAGCAGGTCCGCACTGGCGCGCGTCCAGTTCTGAAACGGGTTTTCGATGAACCAGGTCAACGGGACCACCATGCGCCGTTCGTCCCAGATCCGCACCACCACGTACGAGCTGCCGATCTCTTCGATACGGCCCCATTCGCCTTCCACGATCACCACGTCGTCCAGGCGGATCGGCTGAGTCAGCGCAATCTGCAAGCCGGCGATCAGGTTGCCGAACACCGGCTTGGCCGCAATACCGGCCACCAGCCCGATGATCCCCGCCGACGCCAGCAGCGTCTTGCCGATCTGGCGCACCTGCTCAAAACCGAGCAGCACCACCGAGATACCGAGCAGGATCACCGTGCCCATCACCACGCGACTCAAGACCCGTGTCTGGGTCTGGATACGCCGCGCGGTGAGATTGTCCGACACCTCGATCGGATTGCTGCGCAGGATCGCCATTTCGCCGGCGGCGACCGCACGTACCAACAACCAGGTGACGCAACCGACAATGCCGACATGCAACAAGTGCTGCACCGCGGCCAGCGCCTTGCCGGATAACGGCGTGGCCTCGGTGGCGATACCCAGAAACAGCAGCGGCAGAATAAAGGCCGCCGGCAGCGTGACCACGCGAATGATGCGTGCGCGACGGTAATCGCGGCCCTGCATGCGGCGAAACAGCCACAGCATCAGCGACCAGGTAACGACGCCCGCCAGCAGCGCGGCGCCCAGCGGGATTGCGTATTCGCGGATGACGTTCCAATCGGCAGTCAAACCGTTCCTCCTGTGGGGGGGAAAGAGGGATGGCTGCAAGAGCATGCCGCATGCGGCATGAGCATCACGTCATGCGCACAATGCGGTCACGCGCCCAGCGGCTGCGATGCCACCTGTTGCTGCTTGCGCACGATCGCCATCGCAATTTCCAGCGACTGCTCATAGTTCAAGCGCGGGTCCACGCTGGAGCGATACGCACGCTCCAGATCGCGCTCGGTCAACTCGCGCGCGCCGCCAGTGCATTCGGTGACATCTTCGCCGGTGAGTTCCAGATGCACGCCACCCAGCCGCGTGCCGGCCGCCGCATGCAGATCGAACGAGGTTTCCACTTCGCTGCGAATATTGTCGAAACGCCTTGTTTTATAGCCATTTCCGGTACTTTCGGTGTTGCCATGCATCGCATCGCAGACCCATAGCACCCGTCGGCCATCGCGCTTGACCGCATCCAGCAACGGGGGCAGTTTCTCGGCAATCTGCGTGGCACCCATGCGATGGATGAAGCTCAGGCGGCCAGGTTCGTCTTCCGGATTGAGCACATCGATCAGGCGCAGCAACTGGTCCGGCTGCACCGACGGCCCCACCTTGATCGCGATCGGATTGCGCACGCCACGCAGATACTCCACGTGCGCGCCATCCAGCGCCGCGGTACGCATGCCGATCCACGGGTAGTGCGTGCTGAGATTGAACCAGCCCCACTGGCGCGGCACCTGCCGGGTCAGGCCTTCTTCGTACGGCAGCAACAATGCTTCGTGAGACGTATAGAAATCGATGCGATTGAGGTTGTACACCTCCGATCCGGACAGGGTTTCCATGAAGCGCACTGCATCGCCGATCGACGCCACCATCTTCTGGTAATCCGCCGCCAGCGGCGAATAGCCCACCCAATCCAGATTCCAGTATTCGGGGTGATGCAGGTCGGCGAAGCCGCCATCGATCAACGCGCGTACGAAGTTCATCGTCATCGCCGAACGCGAGTGCGCGGTGATCATGCGGCACGGGTCAGGCACACGCGCCGCTTCAGTGAAGGCCGGCGCATTGATCACATCGCCGCGGTAGCTGGGCAAGGTCACGCCATCGCGCGTTTCGGTATCGGCCGATCGCGGCTTGGCGTACTGCCCGGCAAAGCGCCCTACCCGCACCACTGGCAGGTGCAGGCCATGCACCAGCACCAGGCTCATTTGCAGCAGCACTTTCAGCCGATTGGAGATCGTGCCCGACTCGCAATCGCTGAAGTTCTCCGCACAATCGCCGCCCTGCAGCAGGAAGCGCTTGCCCTCCTGCGCTTCTGCCAGCTGGCGTTTGAGCGCGAAGATCTCCCAGGAGGTCACCAACGGTGGCAACTGCCCCAACTCGTCCATGGCGCTCTGCAGTGCAACTTGATCCGGATACACCGGCAGCTGCAGCGCGGGTTTGCCACGCCAGCTACCGGGCGCCCACACGGAGGCAGCGGAATCGGAAACGGGAGAAGGGGCGGAAAGATTCATGGCAACAGCACTCCTGGACAGCCTGCGATGGTGGCAGAGCCGGCGCGTCCCGCAAAGCGCTCTGCACCGATGCCGCCCAGGGACGAAAGCACTTTTGGCGCGGCAATGCCTGCCAAGCGGTCGCGAGCGACTGAACCGCAAGCAAAGCCGTCGGGACAGGCATGACTTTCGGCCTACGCTAGCGCCCGCCCGTAAGCAGAATGTTACGAGGTAACACCCTCCTCCCCAGCCGTCCTGCGACCGCCATGACCCCTCGCCGCCTCCCAGCCGCCATCGTTTCCATCCTGCTGTCTTCCTGTGCCGGTACCGCAATCGCCGCAGATGCCGTTGCCGACAAAACCACCGATCTGGACACCGTCAACGTCATCGCCAAGCTCGAGGCGGCGCGCAACGCCTTGTCCCCGGATATCGGCAGCAGCCAGTACAGCATCACTGCCGAAGACATAGACCGCCTCCCCCTCGGCGCCTCCACACCGCTCAACCAGGTGCTGCTGCAGGCGCCGGGCGTGGTACAGGACTCGTACGGCGGCATTCACGTGCGCGGCGATCACGCCAACCTGCAGTACCGCATCAATGGCGTGATGCTGCCCGAATCCATCTCCGGCTTCGGCCAGAGCCTGGAGCCGCGCATCATCAAGAACCTCAAACTGCTCGATGGCGCCTTGCCCGCGCAGTTCGGCGACCGCACCGCCGCAGTTGTCGACATCACCACCAAGAACGGCGCCGAGCTGGGCAATGGCGGCAGCGTCGGCATCACCGGCGGCTCCTACGACACCGTCAATCCGAACGCCTCGCTGTGGGGAAGCAGTGGGCGCTGGAGCTGGTTCGTGACCGGCGACTACGAACAGAACAGCCACGGCCTGGAAAACCCGGTCGACAGCCGCTCGCCCGAACACGACAAGACCCATCAGGGCAAAGGCTTTGCCGATCTGAGCTATCTGATCGACGAAAACACCCGTCTCAGCCTGTTGGTGGGCTATGCCAACAATCGCTTTCAGATTCCCAATAATCCCGGCCAGACTCCGGCCTTCGATTACCTTGGCACCACCGATTTCGACTCCTCGCGCCTGGACGAAAACCAGCGCGAAACCACCCGTTTTGGCACCTTGGCACTGCAGGGCACGCTCGGCGACACCAGCTATCAGCTGTCGGCTGGCCAGCGTTACAGCAGCGTCGCCTTCTCGCCCGATGTGGCCGGCGATCTGATCTTCAACGGCATCGCCTCGCAGGTGGACCGCAGCAATCGCGCCAATACGGTGCAGGCGGATTTCTCCACGCCTTGGGGCAATGCGCACACGCTGCGCTATGGCCTGTACGGCAACTTTGAACATGCCATCGCCAGCAACAATTCCTTTGTTTTCCCGGCCGATGCCGACGGCAACCAGAGCAGCAACGTGCCGGTGTTCATTGCCGATGGCAGCCGCTTCCACGCCAGCACGTACGCCCTGTATCTGCAGGACGAATGGAAGATCGGCGACGACTGGACCGTCAACTACGGCGTGCGTGGCGACCGCTACAAGGCCTTCGGGGCAAGCGAGGGCCAGCTCAGTCCGCGCCTGGGCGTGGTCTGGACAGCAAGCGACAGCACCACCGTGCATGCGGGCTACGCGCGCTACTTCACGCCGCCTGCCAGCGAGCTGATCTCTACCAGTGATATCGCGCTGTACGACGGCACCACCAACCAGCAGTCCACCGGCGGCGGACCGACCACGCCGCTCAGCGAACGCAGCGATTACTACGACCTCGGCATCTCGCAAGTGGTGAGAGAGCACCTGACTTTGGGCCTGGATACTTACTACCGCAAAGCCGCCCGGTTGCAGGACGAAGGCCAGTTCGGCGCCGCTTATGTCTATTCCACCTTCAACTACCGCAACGGCCGCATCCGTGGTGCCGAGTTCAGCGCTGACTACAGCAATGGCCCGGTCACCGCATATTTCAATCTGGCCTACAGCAAGGCGATGGGCAAACAGGTCCTGACCAGCCTGTACAACTTCGACCCGGACGCATTGGCGTACGCGCAAAACAACTGGATCCATCTGGACCACGACCAGAAGCTGACCTCCTCCGGCGGCATCAACTACGCCATCAGCGACAGCAGCCGGATCGGTGCGAATTACCTCTATGGCAGCGGCCTGCGCACCGATACCGACACCGTGCCCAATGGCGGCGAACTGCCCTCGTACTTCCAGTTGAATCTCAGCGCCGGGCACGATTTCGCGCTTACCGCGCATCCGCTGCACGCGCAGCTGGCCGTTCTCAACGTGCTTGATCGCAGCTACCAGCTACGCGACGGCGGCGGCATCGGCGTGTTCGCACCGCAATGGGCGCCGCGCCGTGGTGTTTACCTGAGTCTGCAGCAGACATTCTGAGCGCAACACGCGGCGCACCGGAAACTGCGCAACGCAGCAGAAGGACCCGGTCGATTCCGGGTCCTTCTGCTTTTCCAGGCAAAACGAAAATCAGGGTATTGGATCTGAGTGGTCAAACGCCTGTCCCTGCCATGTTGCTGGCTCAAGCTCAGCGCTTCGGCACGCCGTAACGTCCATCAACGTAGCGCCTTACCCAGGACCTGCAGGTGCCATCGCTGACGCAATCGGCCGACCTCACGAAAGCCCCGTGCTCAACCAAACCAGCCGCATCACCTATGCGCAACCCACTGCACAGGCTCACGCGACGAGTAACGGCCAACGAGCGGAGAGTGAGCGCGCAGCGGACTGCGCACAGAAGCGGACTGCTTACAGAACGCGATTTCGCGCAGCGATCCTACTGCCCGGGTCATCGGAGCAGTTCTCTCGCTGGCGATCAACGTCCGTCAGTGATGCACAGACGTCCGGCGTGCTTTGAAGCCGGCGTACAGCGCCCACAAGGCCAGCGACACGAACCAGACCATGCTCCACATCGGCATGCTCAAGCCCAGAAACCGCCAGTCGATATTGCCGCAATCTCCGGTGCCGGTCAGCACGGTGCGGAACACTTCGAACGGACCCATCGTCTCGCTCAGAAAGCTCAGCGGCGGGCCGCATGACGACATCATGTCCTTGGGCCGGATCTGCACCCAGACGTGCCGTGCCGCAATACCCATACCCACACCGGCGGCGATGAAACTCAGCACGCCATACGCCTTGCGCCCACCGGCAGCACGCGGCCCATGCAGCGCACCCAGCAAGAAAAACACAGCCAGCGCCGCAAACGCGATCCGCTGAAAAATACACAGCGGGCAAGGCTCGAGCCCAAGGTGCAATTGCACATAGATCGCGTAGGCCAGCAGTCCTGCGCAAGCAACAAACCCCAACAGAAACTGTGCCCGGAAACCCCAACGGAATGGATTCATCGTGACCGCTTGCCTAGGACCAAGGCGTCGATTATCAGCCATGACCGCCGCCGTGACCACGGATGCATGCGTCTGACTAAGCGCCTGCTGCGAAGCGCTGCAACACCTTAGTGGTGCTGTCGGCATTATCGCCTAGGTGCAGAGCACTCAGGCGAACCCAAAGATGGGGGAGCCATCCAGATCACTCGGCGTGGATGATGATTGGGGTCAGGCATGAACAGGTGACGCACATTGACCACATCACCGCTAACTGCCTGACACGGACACAGATGAAGGCGCTACACGTGAAATCCGCCACATCCCCATCTCTGCGCTTTCCACTAGGTCCTTTGGAGTGCAACGGATGTCGACAACAAGTCGACAACAAGCCGTCGACCCACGCCCCGCCCAAGACGTCGGTGGCTCTCACTTGATCTGCGGCGCGTCGCTCCAGCGCCCCACTACGGCCTCGCCTATCCCCCACACACCCCGACCTCCCCGGGCTCCAAACTCGCATTTCTGCCTCCAAACCCAGACAGAACGAACTGGCAAATTCTTCAATCCACGCAGGCAGTACCGCAGCGACACGTAAGCGCACCAAACCAGCCGCGCACCCCATGCCGCGTCTATCGATAATCCAAACGCCCCAATAAAAAAGCCCGGCGTGAGCCGGGCTTTTTCGAGAATCTGTGTGAAGCGATCCGATTACTCGGCCACTTCTTCTGCCACGACCGGACGGTCGACCAGCTCGACATAGGCCATCGGCGCATTGTCACCGGCACGGAAGCCGGCCTTCAGGATGCGCAGGTAGCCGCCGGGACGGGTCGCGTAACGCGGGCCCAGTTCGACGAACAGCTTGCCCACGGCTTCCTTGTCGCGCAGGCGAGCAAACGCCAGACGACGATTGGCCACGCCATCGACCTTGCCGATGGTGATCAGCGGCTCGGCGACGCGACGCAGTTCCTTGGCCTTCGGCAAGGTGGTCTTGATCAGCTCGTGCTTGAACAGCGAAGCCGCCATGTTGCGGAACATGGCTTCGCGGTGCGCGCTGGTGCGGTTGAACTTACGACCGGATTTCTGGTGACGCATGAGTGTGATTTCCTAAGGAATGTTGAGACTACTGAGAGACGTTGTCGCCATCCTGGCGCTGTTGAATGGACTGCGGTTGGTCCGAACCGGCCGTCCTTCGACCGGGTGTCATCGCGGGCTTTGGCCCGTCGATGTGGAAAAACAAACATGGGCGCCCGAAGACGCCCATGCCTTGAAACATTAACCAAGCATGCCGTGCTGGGCGACACCGGCCGGCGGCCAGTTTTCCAGCTTCATGCCCAATGCAAGGCCGCGCTGTGCCAGCACTTCCTTGATTTCGGTCAGCGACTTCTTGCCCAGATTCGGGGTCTTGAGCAGCTCCACTTCGGTCTTCTGGATCAGATCGCCGATGTAGTAGATGCTCTCGGCCTTGAGGCAGTTGGCCGAACGCACGGTCAGCTCGAGGTCGTCGATCGGGCGCAGCAGCACCGGATCCACGCCGCTGGCAGCCGGCTTGGCCGCACCGCGATCGCGGTGGGTGAAGTCACCGAACACCGACAGCTGATCGCTGAGGATGTCGGCGGCGGTGCGCACGGCTTCCTCGGCA
Organism: Xanthomonas sp. AC360; assembly: GCF_979258225.1. Lineage (NCBI taxonomy): Bacteria > Pseudomonadati > Pseudomonadota > Gammaproteobacteria > Lysobacterales > Lysobacteraceae > Xanthomonas > Xanthomonas sp. AC360. The sequence continues at coordinate 2,628,129 of NZ_OZ409846.1, read as the reverse complement.
TCGATCGTGCCGTTGGTTTCGATATCGATGACCAGCTTGTCGAGGTCGGTGCGCTGTTCGACGCGTGCAGCTTCCACGGCGTAGGCAACGCGACGCACCGGCGAGAACGACGCATCCAGCATCAGGCGACCGATGGTACGGGTCTCTTCGTCCGGACGACGACGTGCAGCAGCCGGCTGATAGCCGAACCCACGCTCGATCTTCAAACGCATGTTCAGTGCGGTGTCTTTGGTCAGGTGGCAGATCACGTGGTCACCGTTGATGATCTCAACGTTGTGATCGGTCCTGATGTCGGCCGCAGTGACCGTACCCGGACCCTGCTTGGACAGCGAAAGCGTGGCGCTGTCGCCACTGTGCATCCGAATCGCCACGTCTTTCAGGTTCAGCAGGACGTCAAGCACGTCTTCCTGCAAACCCTCGACCGTGGTGTACTCGTGCAGCACGCCGTCGATTTCGACCTCGGTAATCGCAAAACCGGGGATCGACGACAACAGCACACGACGCAGGGCATTGCCCAGCGTGTGCCCGTAACCGCGCTCCAAGGGCTCGATCACGACCTTGGCACGGTTGTCGGTAAGACGTTCGATCTGCGGACCACGAGGGCGCAGAACCTGGTTGGCGGTAACCGTCATGTTGCGGGGTCTCCTGCGAACCTCCGGCAGTGCCGGAGGCTCTCCAATGTGAATTACTTCGAATACAACTCGACGATCAGCGCTTCGTTGATATCCGAAGGCAGGTCAGCGCGATCCGGCACGGCCTTGAACACGCCGCTGAACTTCTTCGAATCGACTTCGACCCACGACGGCGTCATGTCGTGCTGCTCAGCCACGGTCAGGGCTTCCTGCACGCGGAGCTGCTTCTGTGCCTTTTCCGACAGCGTGATCGCATCGCCAGCCTTGATCTGGTACGAAGCCAGATTCACCGACTTGCCATTGACCAGCACGCCACGGTGCGACACCAGCTGGCGCGCGGCCGGACGGGTGACGGCAAAGCCCATGCGGTAGCAGACGTTGTCCAGACGGGTTTCCAACAACTGCAGCAGGTTCTCGCCGGTGTTGCCCTTCTTGGTCGAGGCCTTCTTGTAGTAGTTGCGGAACTGACGTTCCAGCAGACCGTAAATACGCTTGACCTTCTGCTTTTCACGCAGCTGGGTAGCGTAGTCGGAGAGCTTGCCCTTGCGAGCCGCGCCGTGTTGGCCGGGCTTCTGCTCAAGCTTGCACTTGGAGTCCAGCGCACGCGCCGGGCTCTTGAGGGAAAGGTCGGCGCCTTCACGGCGCGCGAGCTTACAGGTAGGACCGATATAACGAGCCATTTCTTATCGCTCCCTTTAGACGCGACGCTTCTTCGGCGGACGGCACCCGTTGTGCGGGATTGGCGTCACGTCGATGATGTTGGTGATCTTGTAGCCCACGTTGTTCAACGAACGCACGGCCGACTCACGGCCCGGACCCGGACCCTTGATACGTACTTCCAGCGACTTCACGCCGTAGTCGAGCGCAGCGCGGCCAGCCTTTTCGGCGGCAACCTGAGCAGCGAACGGGGTCGACTTACGCGAACCACGGAACCCGGCACCGCCGGACGTAGCCCACGACAAGGCGTTGCCCTGGCGATCGGTGATGGTGACGATGGTGTTGTTGAACGAAGCATGGACGTGAGCGACGCCGTCAGTGATGACGCGCTTGATCTTCTTCTTCGTTTTCTTTTCTGCTGGCTTTGCCATGATCTATCCCTTACTTCCTGATCGCCTTGCGCGGACCCTTACGGGTGCGGGCGTTGGTACGGGTGCGCTGACCACGCAGCGGGAGACCACGGCGATGACGCAGACCGCGATAGCAGCCCAGGTCCATCAGTCGCTTGATCGCGATACCGATTTCGCGGCGCAGGTCGCCTTCGACGACATACTTGCCGACTTCGGCGCGCAGGCGCTCGATTTCGGGTTCGGACAGATCACGAATCTTCGTGGTCGAGGTAACGCCTGCGGATTCGCAGAGCTTCTTCGAACGGGTACGGCCGATGCCGTAGATGCTTTGCAACCCGACCCAGACGTGCTTCTGGGCTGGCAGGTTGACGCCTGCAATACGCGCCATGACGCGATTCTCCAACTGAGTGATGGCCCGACAGCGCCCAGGCGCCATCCGGCAGGATGGATCAAAAAGTGAACTCGGAATTATAGCAAGGCCTCGGATTGCTTTGAAGCCCGTGGAACCAGAGGTTCCATGGACCCGGCGTGGGGAGTGTGCCCTCGCTCCGGCGCCGGACGGTGTTGATCCAGAAAACTTCTCCGAATCGCCTGTGCTACTCCCGCACAGGACCACCCCGTCACACCCGCGCGCGAGACGTCGCGCGAGCCGCCCTTCTGATCGGAAGATCGTGGCCCGGGAACCAGGCCATCTTCACGTAATGAAGATCTAGTGTACCACTTAACCGCGAGCGAGACCGCCGCGCGAGCCGCCCTTCAGGTTGGCCTTCTTCAGCAAGCTCTCATATTGATGCGACATCAGGTGCGCCTGGATCTGCGCAATGAAATCCATCACCACCACCACCGCAATCAACAGCGAGGTGCCGCCGAAGTGAAACGACGTGCCGAGCTGCGTGCGCATGATTTCCGGCAGCAAGCAGACGATCACCAGGTACAACGAACCCGCCGCCGTCAGCCGCGTCAGCACGCCATCGACATAATCGGCGGTAGCCTTGCCCGGACGGATACCCGGAATCAACGCGCCAGACTTCTTGAGGTTGTCGGCGGTTTCCTGCGAGTTGAATACCAGCGCCGTGTAGAAGAACGCGAAGCCGATGATCAGTGCCGCGAACACCAACATGTGCACCGGCTCACCCGGCCCAAGCGCATTGGCGATCTTCTGCAGCCACGAACCTACACCACTACCCGACGCAGCCTGACCGGACCACATCGACAACGTGGCGGGAAATGCCAGGATGCTCGATGCGAAGATCGGCGGAATCACGCCTGCCATATTGAGCTTCAACGGCAGGAACGAGGTCTGATTCATATACGCATTGCGACCGCCCTGACGGCGCGCGTAGTTGACCGTAATACGCCGTTGCCCGCGTTCGACGAATACCACAAACAGCGTAAACGCCAGAATGGTGATGACGATCAGCAACAGCGAGATGAAGCTCAGGTTGCCTTCGCGGAATGCTTCGACGGTTTGAATCGCGCCCGAAGGCAGACCAGCAACGATGCCGGCAAAGATGATCAGCGACACGCCGTTACCGATACCGCGCTCGGTAACCTGCTCGCCAACCCACATCAAAAAGATAGTGCCGGCGGTCAACGCAATCACTGCGGTCAGCACGAAGCCCATGCCTGGCGCGTAGACAACCGGAGCGCCGCCTGGCGCCGTCTGATTCTGCAGCGCGAGCGCAATACTGCCGCCCTGCACTACTGCCAGAAGCACCGCGCCGATACGCGAATATTGGGTGATCTTGCGTCGACCGGACTCGCCTTCCTTCTGCATCGCCTTGAGGGCGGGAAAGATGTGCGTGGCCAACTGAATAACGATCGATGCCGAAATGTACGGCATGACGTTCAATGCAAAAATGCTGAAACGGTGCAGGGCGCCGCCCGAGAACATGTTGAACATGTCCACGATGCCGCCACCCTGCGCCTGCATCAACGAAAGCATGGCATCGGGATTCACGCCCGGCACCGGCACATAGCAGCCGATGCGATAGACGATCAATGCCCCGAGGACGAACAGTAGCCGCTGACGAAGTTCCGTGAACTTGCCGAGCCCGCCACCGAGGTTACCAATGCCAGCCTGCGCCATCTGCCGATTACTCCTCTACGCTGCCGCCGGCAGCTTCGATTGCTGCCTTGGCGCCTGCGGTAGCCGCAACGCCCTTCAGCACGAACTTCTTGCTCAGCTCGCCCTTCAGCACGATCTTCGCCTTCTTGGCGCGGCTCGGGACCAGATTGGCCGCACGCAGCGCTGCAAAGTCGATTTCACCTGCTTCCAGCTTATCCAGCTGGTAGGACAGCACTTCTGCGCTGTCGCGCGCCATCTTGGAGCGGAAACCGATCTTCGGCAGACGACGCTGCATCGGAGTCTGGCCACCTTCAAAGCCAGCCTTGATCTTGCCGCCGCCCTTACGCGCGAACGAGCCCTTGTGGCCACGGCCACAGGTCTTGCCAAGGCCAGAACCGATGCCGCGACCGACACGCGTACGCTCGGTACGGGCGCCATCGGCGGGCTTGAGGTCATTGAGATGCATAGTCATTGGATTAGTCCTCAACCTTGACGAGGTAGTGAACCGTATTGATCAGGCCACGCACCTGCGGGCTGTCCTTGAGTTCACGCACATCGTTGATCTTATTCAGGCCCAACGCATGCACCGACAAGCGGTGACGCGACTGGGTACCACGCAGGCCACGCACCAGGCGCACCTTCACAGTCTTGCCAGTGTCCTTAGCCATGGTTGAGCTCCTCCACCTTCTTGCCGCGCTTGGCCGCAACACGCGTCGGCGACTGCACTTCCGACAGACCCTTCAGGGTTGCACGGACCAGGTTGATCGGATTACGCGAACCAACCGCCTTGGCCAGCACGTTCTTCACGCCAACCGCTTCCAGCACAGCGCGCATGGCGCCACCAGCAATGACACCAGTACCTTCCGAAGCGGGCTGCATGTAAACACGCGCTGCGCCATGGCCGGACTTGACGGCGTGCCACAAGGTGCCGTTATTCAGATCGACGCTGGCCAGGTTCTTGCGCGCCTGTTCCATCGACTTCTGGATGGCGACCGGCACTTCGCGAGCCTTGCCATAACCGAAACCAACCTTGCCCAGACCATCGCCGACCACGGTCAGCGCGGTAAAGGTGAACTGACGACCGCCCTTGACCGTCTTGCTGACGCGATTAACCGCGACCAGCTTTTCGATCATGCCATCGTCGACTTTCTCTTCACGGTTACGGTCGCGATCACGACCCCGCGGTGCACGTTCTTCTGCCATCTTGATTCCTTGATTGATTGAGTATGTACGGCTCTAGGCCGCTTATGGTTGTGGAGTGAAACGGTGTTCCCGTAGCCGTTGCAAAAGAACGGGACGGTCCGGCATCTCCCTGCCGGCGGAAACGCGGATGCAGCCGATGGCCACATCCGCAGCAGTGCTTAGAACTGCAGGCCGCCTTCGCGAGCTGCATCGGCCAGCGCCTTGATGCGGCCGTGGTAGCGGTAGCCCGAGCGATCGAATGCGACCTTCTCGATACCGGCAGCCTTGGCGCGCTCGGCGATCAACCTGCCAACCTTGACGGCTGCATCGCTGTTCTTGCCGTTCTTCAGACCATCCTTGACGTCGGCCTGCAGGGTATTCGCCGCAGCGATCACCTTGGAACCATCGGCAGTGAAGACCTGTGCATACAGGTGCTGACCGGTGCGCAGCACCGACAGACGGGCGACACCCAGTTCGCGGATGTGCGAGCGGGTGGATTTGGCGCGACGCAGACGGGCGATGTTCTTGTTGATGCTCATGATATTTATCCTACGGAAGCTGAAGGGAAAGCGCGCTCCTGTTAAAAGTCCGCACATGGATGTGCGGGCTCTTGCGAGGGACTCGCCATTAAGCCTTCTTGGCTTCCTTGCGAATGATGACTTCACCGGCGTACTTCACACCCTTGCCCTTGTAGGGCTCCGGCGGACGGAAACCGCGAATCTTGGCGGCGACTTCGCCGACGCGCTGCTTGTCGGCGCCCTGGACCAAAATTTCGGTCTGGGTCGGGGTCGACAGCGTGATGCCTTCCGGCGCCACGAACACCAGCGGGTGCGAGAAACCGAGCGCCAGGCTCAGATCCTTGCCCTGCATGGCAGCACGGTAACCGACGCCGACCAGCTCGAGCTTGCGCTCGAAACCTTCGGACACACCCTTGACCATATTGGCAAGGATGGCGCGCACGGTGCCGGTGATGGCGAGCTGCGACGGATCGTTGGCCGACAGGGTTGCAACATCGCCGTCGATGGCGATTTCCACGCCAACCGGCTTCGGCAGGGTCAACGTGCCCTTCGGGCCCTTGACGCTAACCAGCTCAGGCTGGACGTTGAGCTCAACACCCTTCGGAAGGGACACAGGCTTCTTGGCTACACGGGACATGTTCGATTCCTTCCCTTAGGCCACGAAGCACAGGACTTCACCACCAACGCCGGCTTCGCGAGCCTGCGCATCGGTCATGATGCCCTTCGACGTGGAGATGATGGCGATACCCAGGCCACCGAGGACCTTGGGCAGCTCGGTCTTGCCGCGGTACTGACGCAGACCCGAGCGCGAGAAACGCTTCAGGGACTCGATGACCGGACGGCCTTCGAAATACTTCAGCACGATTTCCAGCTCCGATTTATTGTTCTCGGTGGCCGTTACGCGCAGGTCGGTGATGTAACCCTCGTCCTTCAGGACTTGGGCGATCGCAACCTTGATCTTGGATGACGGCAATTTCACCGTCTGCTTACCAACCGCGGCCGCATTCTTGATGCGAACCAGCAGGTCGGCGATGGGATCAGTCATGCTCATGTGAGTACCTTTGAGTGCACCGATATCCGCTTTCGCGAAAATCTTGTGTTTTCCTGGGGATGGGCCAGGACCCTTGACGCTACGCCGAGCCCGTACGGGCAAGACAGAAGCGGAAGTATACGACAAAAGAGCCCGACTTGCGTCGGACTCCCTTGTTGAACAGAACAATCCTGCTCAAACCGGCCGCGAACGGCCGGAATGCTGTTACCAGCTTGCCTTACGCAGACCCGGAACGTCACCGTTCATCGTGGCCTTGCGGAGCATGTTGCGACCCAGACCGAACTTGCGGTACACACCGCGCGGACGACCGGACAGCTCGCAACGGTTGCGGTGGCGGCTCGGCGACGAATCGCGCGGCAGCTTCTGCAACTTGGTCGAAGCATCGATCTTCTCTTCGTAGGACGCATCCTGACTGGAGAGGATCTTCTTCAGCGCATCACGCTTGCCGGCGAATTTCTTCGCCAACTTTGCACGCTTGATGTCGCGGTGGATCATGGAGGTCTTTGCCATTTCGGATGTCCTCGACGGTCAGTTACGGAACGGGAACTTGAACGCTGCCAGCAGCGCCTTCGCTTCCGCATCCGTCTTGGCGGTGGTGGTGATGGCGATATCCATACCGCGAATCGCGTCGACGGCGTCGAAGTCGATTTCCGGGAAGATGATCTGTTCCTTCACACCCATGTTGAAGTTGCCACGACCGTCGAAGGAACGACCGGACACACCACGGAAGTCGCGCACGCGCGGCAACGAGATGTTGATCAGGCGATCCAGGAACTCGTACATCTTGGCGCGACGCAAGGTGGTCTTGCAGCCGATCGGCCAACCGTCACGAATCTTGAACGATGCGACCGAAACGCGCGACTTGGTGACCACCGGCTTTTGACCGGAGATCTTGGACATGTCGGCGACCGCATTTTCAAGAATCTTCTTGTTGGTAGCCGCCTCGCCCACGCCCATGTTGAGCGTGACCTTGACCAGCTTCGGCACTTCCATCGGATTGGAGTAACCGAATTCCTTCATCAGGGCCGGCACCACGTTTTCCTTGTAAAACTTTTCGAGACGAGTGTTCATGATCTCATTCCTCAGGCGTCGAGCGCCTCACCGCTGGAGCGGAACACACGCAATTTGCGTCCATCCTCCAGCACCTTGAAGCCAACGCGCTCGCCCTTGCCCGTTGCCGGGTTGACGATATTGACGTTGGAGATATGGATCGACGCTTCACGCTCGACCACGCCGCCGGCGACACCCGCCTGCGGGTTCGGCTTGGTGTGGCGCTTGATGATGTTGGCATTGGAGACGATCACGCGATCGCCATCCACACGCACAACTTCACCCTGCTTACCCTTGTCCTTGCCGGTGTTGATGACGACCTGGTCGCCCTTCTTGATACGGTTAGCCATGTGTATGTCCTCCGCTCACAGCACTTCGGGAGCGAGCGAGACGATCTTCATGAACTTCTCGGAACGCAGCTCGCGCGTCACCGGCCCGAAGATGCGGGTCCCGATCGGCTCCTGCTTATTGTTCAACAGCACAGCGGCATTGCCATCGAAGCGGATCAACGAACCGTCGGGACGGCGCACACCCTTGCGGGTACGCACCACGACGGCGTCGTAGACTTCGCCTTTCTTGACCTTGCCACGCGGAATGGCGTCCTTGACGGTCACCTTGATGATGTCGCCAATGTGTGCGTAGCGGCGCTTCGAGCCGCCCAGCACCTTGATGCACATCACTTCCTTGGCACCCGAATTGTCGGCCACATCGAGGTAGCTCTGCATCTGGATCATGATTCAGATCTCCCTTAGCCGGCCGAACGGGTGACGATTTCGACCACCCGCCAGTTCTTGGTCTTGGACATTGGAGCAATCTCGGTCACACGCACGACGTCGCCTTCATTACAGGCATTGTCGGCATCGTGTGCGTGCAGCTTGGTCGAACGCTTGATGTACTTACCGTACAGAGCATGCTTGACCTGGCGCTCCACCAACACGGTGACCGTCTTGTCCATCTTGTTGCTGACGACACGGCCTTCGACCGTGCGCAGCGCTTGCTTTTCGTTGTTGTCGCTCATCGCGGCCGTCCTTACTTGGTGCTGCCGAGCAGGTGCTTGACGCGAGCAATCTCGCGGCGCACCCGGCGGGTATCGTGGGTCTTCGGCAGCTGGCCGGTGACCTGCTGCATGCGGAGCGAGAACTGCTCCTTACGCAGATCGGTCAGGTGGGCCTTCAGTTCGTCAGCCGACTTCTCGCGGAGTTGTTTGATATCCATCAGCGCACCGTCCGGGTCACGAAAGTGGTCGTCACCGAGAGCTTGGCAGCGGCAAGGCGGAACGCCTCACGTGCGGTCTCTTCGGGAATACCCTCGATTTCATAGATCATGCGGCCCGGCTGAATCTGCGCGACCCAGTACTCCACGTTGCCCTTACCGGAGCCCATGCGGACTTCGATCGGCTTCTTGGTGATCGGCTTGTCGGGGAACACACGGATCCACATCTTGCCGCCCTTTTTGACGTGGCGGCTGATCGTGCGGCGTGCTGCTTCAATCTGGCGTGCGGTCAGCTGACCGTGCGCCGTGGCCTTGAGACCGTATTCGCCGAAGCTGACGGCGTTTCCGCTCCATGCCAGGCCGTCATTGCGGCCCTTGTGCATCTTGCGATATTTGGTTCGCTTGGGTTGCAACATTGCCGTTACCTCGCTTCACGAGCCGGGCGCGACGGGCGGTCACCACGGTCGCCGCGATCGTTACGATCGTTGCGCGGGCTGTCGTCCTGCTTTTCCTGGCCAACCTGAGAGAAGTCGAAGACTTCGCCCTTATAGATCCAGACCTTGATGCCGATGATGCCGTACGTCGTGGACGCCTCGGCAAAACCGTAATCAATGTCGGCACGTAGCGTGTGCAGCGGCACGCGGCCTTCGCGGTACCACTCCGAACGGGCGATTTCTGCACCGTTGAGGCGGCCAGCCACATTGACCTTGATGCCCAGGGCACCCAAGCGCATCGCGTTACCGACCGAGCGCTTCATTGCGCGGCGGAACATGATGCGACGCTCAAGCTGCTGCGCGATCGATTCAGCGACCAGCTGCGCATCCAGCTCCGGCTTGCGCACTTCGGTGACGTTGATGTGCGCCGGAACGCCCATCAGCTCGCTCACTTCCTTACGCAGCTTTTCGATGTCCTCGCCACGCTTGCCGATCACCACGCCCGGACGGGCAGTATGAATCGTCACGCGGGCGGTTTTGGCAGGGCGCTCGATCAAGATCTTGCTGACACCTGCCTGCGCGAGTTTCTTGCGCAGCATTTCACGCACTTTCAGGTCGGCTGCCAGATAGGCAGCGAAATCGCCCTTGTTTGCGTACCACTTGGAATTCCAGTCTTTGGAGATACCAAGACGGATTCCAGTCGGATGAACTTTATGACCCATGGTCTTTTCCTTTCCGCTTACTTGGCGGCGCCAACAATCACAGTGATGTGACTGGTGCGCTTGAGGATGCGGGTACCGCGGCCTTTCGCCCGCGCCATGAAACGCTTCAGGGACGGACCTTCATCAACCATGATGGTCTTGACCTTCAGCTCGTCGACATCCGCGCCCTGATTGTTCTCGGCATTGGCAATAGCCGACTCCACAACCTTTTTGATCAGGTGTGCAGCCTTTTTGTCCGAGAACTTCAGCAGATTGACCGCACGCTCGGCGGACAAACCACGCACCTGGTCAGCGACCAGGCGGGCCTTCTGCGGGGAGATGCGCGCGGTGCGCAGGATTGCTTTCGCTTCCATCGTCATCTCTCCTTACCTGCTCGACTTCTTGTCGCCACCGTGACCCTTGAAGGTCCGGGTGACGGCAAATTCGCCGAGCTTGTGGCCGACCATATTCTCGTTGACGAGCACCGGAATGTGGTTCTTGCCGTTATGCACGGCGATGGTGATGCCTACCATTTCCGGCAGGATCATCGAACGGCGCGACCAGGTCTTGATCGGCTTCTTGCTACCCGCAGCGGACTCCACCTTCTTTGCAAGGTGGTGATCGACGAACGGGCCCTTCTTAAGTGAACGTGCCATGGTCGATTAGCCCCTACGATCGCGGACGATGAATTGCTGGGTGCGCTTGTTCTTGCGCGTCTTGTAACCCTTGGTCGGAACACCCCACGGGGTGACCGGATGCGGATTACCCTGACCAGCCTTCGCTTCACCACCACCGTGCGGGTGATCGACCGGGTTCATGGCCGCACCGCGAACGGTCGGGCGAACACCGCGCCAACGCTTGGCGCCGGCCTTGCCCAACTTCTCGAGGTTGTGCTCGTCGTTGCCGACTTCACCGATGGTGGCACGGCATTCGACAGGCACCTTGCGCATTTCGCCCGAGCGCAGACGCAGCGTGGCATAGATGCCTTCGCGAGCGACCAGCTGGACGGCTGCACCGGCAGCACGTGCGATCTGAGCGCCCTTACCCGGCTTCAGCTCGATACCGTGCACCGTCGTACCGACCGGGATGTTACGCAGCGGCAGCGTGTTACCGGTCTTGATCGGTGCATTGGCACCGGCAATAACCTGGTCGCCAGCCTTCAAGCCCTTGGGGGCGATGATGTAGCGACGCTCGCCGTCGACATAGCACAGCAGGGCGATATGAGCGGTACGGTTCGGATCGTATTCGATCCGCTCCACACGCGCCGGAATACCTTCCTTGTTGCGCTTGAAGTCGATGATGCGGTAGTGCTGCTTATGACCACCACCGACGTGACGCACGGTGATGCGGCCATGGTGGTTACGACCACCGGACTTGCTCTGCGAATCGAGCAGCGCCGCGTGCGGTGCGCCCTTGTGCAGATCGGGAGTAACCACGCGCACGGCGGAACGACGGCCGGGAGAGGTGGGTTTGAACTTCATCAATGGCATGGGATGGACCTCAGGCCTTGGCCGTTACGTCGATGGACTGACCATCAACCAGGCGGACGTACGCCTTGCGCCAATTGCCACGGCTGCCAGCACGGTTACGGAAGGACTTGCTCTTGCCCTTGACGTTGACCACGTTGACTGCCTTGACCTTGACGTCGAACAGCTGCTCAACCGCGGCCTTTACATCGGCCTTGGTGGCTTCGTTCGAAACTTCGAAGACATACTGGTTGGAGATTTCCTGCAGGCGCGCGGTCTTTTCAGAGACTCGCGGAGCACGCAGCACGCTGAAGATTTTTTCGTTGCTGCTCATGCCAGCCACTCCTCGATCTTCTTGACCGCATCGGCGGTGATCACGACCGTATCGGCCCCAACCAAAGCGACCGGATCCAGACCCTGCACATCACGCACCTGCACATACGGCAGATTGCGAGCGGACAGATACAGGTGCTCGGAAGCTTCTTCGGTGACGATCAGCGGGCGCTTGCCCACATCCAGTCCCTTCAACTTCTCGATCAGACCCTGGGTCTTGGTGGTTTCGACGTCGAACGCATCGACGATCATCAGGCGACCCTGGCGATTAAGCTCAGAGAAGATCGCGCAGATGGCCGCACGGTACATCTTGCGGTTGACTTTCTGCTCGAAGCTGCGCGGCTTGGCCGCGAAGGTCACGCCGCCGCCGACGAAGATCGGAGCCGTCAACGCGCCATGACGCGCACCGCCGCCCTTCTGCTTCTTCGACTTCTTGGTCGTGCCCGCAACTTCCGAACGCGTCTTCTGTGCCTTGGTACCAGCGCGACCGGCGTTGCGATAAGCGACGACGACCTGGTGAACCAGATCTTCGCTGAATTCGCGACCGAACACGGCATCGGAGACCGAGACCTTGTTATTGCTACCCGTGATAACGAGTTCCATCGTCATCTCTCCTTATGCCTTGCTCGCCGGACGGACGATCACGTCACCACCAGCTGCGCCAGGCACGGCGCCGCGGATAGCAATCAGACCACGCTCGACGTCGACCTTGACCACTTCCAGGTTCAGCGTGCTTTGCTGCACGGCGCCCATGTGGCCCGACATCTTCTTACCCGGGAAAACGCGACCCGGGGTCTGGCGCTGACCCAACGAACCCGGCGCGCGATGCGACAGCGAGTTACCGTGAGTTGCATCGCCCATACGGAAGTTGTAGCGCTTGATGGTGCCCTGGAAACCCTTACCCTTGGTGACGCCCTGGACGTCGACCTTTTGGCCGACCTCGAAGATGTCCGCCTTGATTTCGCCGCCGACGGCGAAATCGCCGAGCTGCGCATCTTCAACGCGGAATTCCCACAAGCCGCGACCCGCTTCGACCTTCGCCTTGGCGAAGTGACCGGAGGCTGGCTTGTTGACCAGTGCGGCGCGACGCGCGCCAACGGTAATCTGCACTGCGCTGTAGCCGTCGGTTTCAACGGTCTTGATCTGCGCGATGCGGTTCGGAGTTGCTTCGATCAGCGTAACCGGCACGGAGCGGCCATCTTCAGTGAAGACGCGGCTCATGCCAGCCTTGCGGCCTACGAAGCCCAACGAATATTTCTTCGTCATGGTCGTAGTCCTCAGGTCAACTTGATCTGTACGTCGACGCCAGCCGCGAGTTCGAGCTTCATCAGCGCGTCCACGGTCTTGTCGTTCGGGTCGACGATATCGAGCACACGCTTGTGCGTGCGGGTTTCGTATTGGTCACGCGCATCCTTGTCGGCATGCGGGGATACGAGGATGGTGTAACGTTCGATCTTGGTCGGCAACGGGATCGGGCCACGCACTTGCGCGCCGGTCCGCTTAGCCGTTTCGACGATCTCGCTGGCCGAACGGTCGATCAAACGATGATCGAACGCCTTCAACCGAATCCGGATCTTTTGTTCCGACATGACGGAAGCTTCCTTCGTTAAAAGAGCGACGGGCAAGGCCTCTGGGATACCTGCCCCGGTATTCCTGCATTGGTGAAATCGCCAGACATCCTGCCGACGAGGGCTTTCCTCCGCCCAAAAACTGAGGCAGCCCGGTAAACCGGCCTGCCCAGACGGAAAAGTATAATGCGCAGCTAGAGCACGGTCAACAACGACTGAGTTGTTGAGTGCTCCATGCAACGCGACCTTCCCGGTCTGGCGAACACGAGCGGCTTCCTGCCGTTCTTTTCGCTGTGAACTCAGCGCCCTACCCAGGGACACCGAGCCGCGCATTATAGCGAGCGATGTTTAGGTGCGCAAGCGTCCATTCAATTAATCCTGCTTCTCGCCCACCTGGCCTACCTGCTACCAAAAAAGGGCCGGCTTGCGCCGACCCTTTTTCATTTGCGCCGGCGGCCAGGGCCGCCGAACTGCAGGCATTGCTTACTTGACGATCTTGGCAACCACGCCGGCGCCGACGGTCCGGCCGCCTTCGCGAATTGCGAAGCGCAGACCTTCATCCATCGCGACCGGGTTGATCAGCGTCACGACCATCTTCACGTTGTCGCCCGGCATCACCATTTCCACGCCTTCCGGCAGCTGGCAGGCGCCAGTGATGTCGGTGGTACGGAAGTAGAACTGCGGACGGTAGCCCTTGAAGAACGGCGTATGACGACCACCCTCATCCTTGGACAGCACGTAAACTTCGGCTTCAAACTCGGTATGCGGCTTGATCGAACCCGGCTTGCACAGCACCTGGCCGCGCTCGACGTCGTCACGCTTGGTGCCGCGCAGCAGCAGACCGGCGTTGTCGCCTGCCTGACCCTGATCCAGCAGCTTGCGGAACATTTCCACACCGGTGACGGTGGTCTTCTGCGTATCGCGGATACCGACGATTTCGATTTCGTCGCCAACCTTGATGATGCCGCGCTCGATACGACCGGTCACCACGGTGCCGCGGCCGGAGATCGAGAACACGTCTTCGACCGGCATCAGGAACGGGCGGTCCACGTCGCGGGTCGGATCCGGAATGAAGCTGTCCAGTGCATCGACCAGCTTCAGGATCGCCGGCACGCCGATTTCGCTCTGATCACCGTCCAGCGCAAGACGCGCCGAACCATGAATGATCGGGGTGTCGTCGCCCGGGAAGTCGTACTTGCTCAGCAGCTCGCGCACTTCCATTTCGACCAGCTCGAGCAGCTCGGCGTCGTCGACCATGTCAGCCTTGTTCAGGAACACCACGATGTGCGGCACGCCAACCTGACGCGACAGCAGGATGTGCTCACGGGTCTGCGGCATCGGGCCGTCAGCGGCCGAACACACCAGAATCGCGCCGTCCATCTGCGCAGCGCCGGTGATCATGTTCTTGACGTAGTCGGCGTGGCCGGGGCAGTCAACGTGTGCGTAGTGACGGTTCGGGGATTCGTATTCGACGTGGGCGGTCGAGATCGTGATACCACGCGCCTTCTCTTCCGGCGCTGCGTCGATCGCGTCGTACGCCTTGAACTCACCACCGAAACGCTCAGCACCGATCTTGGTCAGCGCAGCGGTCAACGTGGTCTTGCCATGGTCAACGTGACCAATGGTACCGACATTGACGTGCAGCTTGTTGCGCTCGAATTTAGCTTTTGCCATGACTTGCTACCTCTAATTAGAAAATTTTTGAAGCGGCTGAGCGAACTCAGCCCTTCTTGGTGACGGCGTCGGCGATGTTGGTCGGCGCCTCTTCGTAATGGTCGAATTCCATCGAGAACGTTGCACGCCCCTGGCTCATCGAGCGCAGCGAGGTCGCGTAACCGAACATCTCACCCAGCGGAATCATCGCATTGATGATCTTGCCCGACGGGCTGTCGTCCTGACCCTGCAACACACCGCGACGGCGGCTCACGTCGCCCATCACGTCGCCCAGGTAATCCTCCGGGCTGACGATCTCGACCTTCATGATCGGCTCGAGCAACACCGGGCTGGCTTTCGCAAAGCCCTGCTTGAACGCCATCGACGCGGCCAGCTTGAACGCCATTTCCGAGGAGTCGACATCATGGTACGAGCCGAACACCAGCTTGACCTTGACACCCACCACCGGGAAGCCAGCGATCGGACCACTGGTGATCGTTTCGCGCAGGCCCTTCTCGACCGAGGGGATGAATTCCTTCGGAATGATGCCGCCGGTGATGTCGTTGATGAAGAGGAAATCGTCCTTGACGCTATCGTTCTTACGATCTTCTTCGGTCATCGGCGACAGCTCGATCACGACGTGACCGTATTGACCCTTACCACCGGACTGCTTGGCGTGCTTGTAGTCGGACTTGACGTCGGTCTTGCGGATCGTTTCGCGATACGCAACCTGCGGCTTGCCAACGTTGGCCTCGACATTGAACTCGCGACGCATGCGGTCGACGATGATGTCCAGGTGCAACTCGCCCATGCCGGAGATGATGGTCTGGCCGGATTCTTCGTCGGTCTTGACGCGGAACGAGGGATCTTCCTGCGCCAGGCGACCCAGCGCCGTACCCATCTTTTCCTGATCCGACTTGGTCTTGGGCTCCACCGCCATCGAGATCACCGGCTCCGGGAAAATCATGCGCTCCAGGGTGATGATCTTGTCCTGCGCACACAGCGTGTCGCCGGTGGTGACGTCCTTCAGACCCACGGCTGCGGCGATGTCACCAGCGCGCACTTCCTTGATCTCTTCGCGATTGTTGGAATGCATCTGTAGGATGCGGCCCACGCGCTCTTTCTTCGACTTGACCGGGTTATAGACCTGGTCGCCGGAGTTCAGCGTGCCTGAGTAGACACGGAAGAACGTCAGCGAGCCCACGAACGGATCGGTCATGATCTTGAACGCCAGCGCCGAGAACGGCGCGGTGTCGGTCGCAGGACGGCTGTCTTCCTTCTCGTCTTCGTCGATGCCGGCAACCGGCGGACGGTCGGCCGGCGACGGCAGCAGATGCACGACGCCGTCGAGCATGGCCTGCACGCCCTTGTTCTTGAACGCCGAGCCGCAGAACACCGGCACGATCTCGACCTTCAGGGTGCGCTCGCGCAGACCCACCAGGATCTCTTCTTCGCTCAGGTCGCCTTCGTTGAGGTACTTGTCCATGAGTTCTTCGCTGGCTTCTGCAGCCGCTTCGACCATGAACGAACGCGCCTCGGTCGCAATCTCGACCAGGTCAGCCGGGATGTCGCCGTATTCGAAGGTGGTGCCCTGCGACGCGATATCCCAATGAATCGCCTTCATCTTCAACAGGTCGACCACGCCCTCGAAACCGTCTTCGGCGCCGATCGGCACCTGCATCGGCACGGCATAGGCACCCAGACGGGCTCTCAGCTGCTCAACGACCTTGTCGAAGTTGGCACCGGTACGGTCCATCTTGTTGACGAAGGCCATGCGCGGCACGGAATACTTGTTGGCCTGGCGCCACACAGTCTCGGACTGCGGCTGCACGCCACCCACGGCGCACAGCACGAACACCGCACCGTCGAGCACGCGCAAGGAGCGCTCCACTTCGATGGTGAAGTCGACGTGCCCGGGGGTGTCGATGATGTTCAGGCGATGCTGCGGCATGGACTTGTCCATACCCGACCAGAACGCGGTGGTCGCAGCGGAGGTGATGGTGATACCACGCTCCTGCTCCTGCTCCATCCAGTCCATCACTGCAGCGCCGTCATGGACTTCGCCGATCTTGTGACTGACACCGGTGTAGAACAGGATGCGCTCGGAGGTGGTGGTCTTGCCGGCATCGATGTGGGCCATGATGCCGAAGTTGCGGTAACGCTCGATAGGGGTGGTGCGGGCCACGGGGAGCCTCTCAATTTCTTGGATTTCGGATGGCCGAACGCCGCCTTTCGGCGGCCTTCGGATTGAATGCGACGCGAGACGCGTCGCAAACAGCACTCATATGGTGCTGAAGGGCCCCGTTACCAAGGCCCCCGAGGTCACCAGCGGTAGTGTGCGAACGCCTTGTTCGCTTCCGCCATACGGTGAGTCTCTTCGCGCTTCTTGATCGCGCCGCCACGGCTTTCCGAGGCGTCCAACAGTTCTGCAGCCAGCTTGCGCGGCATGGTGTTCTCGCCACGCTTGCGCGCGGAATCGATCAACCAGCGCATTGCCAGCGCCGTGCGACGGGAGGAGCGCACTTCGACGGGCACCTGATAGGTAGCACCACCAACGCGACGCGATTTAACTTCGACAGCCGGGGCCACGTTGTCCAGTGCTTTCTGCACTAGCTCGACGGCATTCGGATTCTTTTCGCCAATGACGTCCATCGCGCCATAGACAATTTTCTCAGCAACCGACTTCTTGCCACTTTGCATCACCATATTGATGAAGCGGGCAATGGTTTCGCTGCCATGCTTTGGATCAGGCAGGACGGTGCGCTGCGGAGTAGAACCTTTACGGGACATTGGAGTATTTCCTTAGCTCTTCGGGCGCTTGGCGCCGTACTTGGAACGACCTTGACGGCGCTTTGCGACGCCGGCGGCGTCCAGCGAACCACGGACGGTGTGATAACGCACACCGGGAAGATCCTTGACGCGGCCACCACGAATCAGGACCACGGAGTGCTCCTGCAGGTTGTGACCTTCACCACCGATGTAGCTGATGACCTCTTCCTGATTGGTCAGGCGCACTTTGGCAACCTTACGCAGGGCCGAGTTCGGCTTCTTCGGGGTAGTGGTATAGACGCGTGTGCAGACGCCGCGGCGCTGCGGACACTTGTCCAGTGCCGGGGAGGCACTCTTGTAGGTGGTCGCTTGCCGAGGCTTGCGGACCAGCTGATTGATCGTCGTCATCAGTTGATTCTTCTGATTAGAGAGGCCGAGACGGCCTTGCACGAAAACGAAGGCAGGCCGAAAAACGGCCCGCCGAGACATGGAAGTATAGCTGGCAGGACGAAACTCCGTCAACTTCACGGAAACCCAACCCTGCTGGCCCGTCCGAAGGCCCGAAAACGGAAGGCCTCCTGCCCTCCTCTCGCTTGGCTGACGGCGCTCTTGCGAGCGCCGTCGCAAGCGCTTACTCCTCGTCCGCGCCGGCGTCTGCCACAGCGACGACCGGTTCGGCAACCGTCGGCTTGCCCGACAAGGTTTCCATTTCCGAGTCGGTCAGACCGGACGATTTACGACGCCCGGCGTGGTAGGCCAGACCGGTACCGGCCGGGATCAGGCGACCCACGATCACGTTTTCCTTCAGACCGCGCAGGTTGTCGCGGGTACCGCGCACGGCAGCCTCGGTCAACACACGCGTGGTCTCCTGGAACGAGGCCGCCGAGATGAACGACTCGGTGGCCAGCGAGGCCTTGGTGATACCCAGCAGGACCGGATCGTACTTGGCCGGCAGTTCGTTGCGCTTGACCAGGCGAACATTTTCCTCGATCACGCGCTGGCGCTCGACCTGCTCGCCATTGAGGAACTTGCTGGTGCCCTGGTCGGTGATCTCGACCTTGCGCAGCATCTGGCGAGTGATCACCTCGATGTGCTTGTCGTTGATCTTCACGCCCTGCAGGCGATACACGTCCTGGATTTCCTTGACCAGATACGCGGCCAGCGGCTCGACACCCAGCAGACGCAGGATGTCCTGCGGGCTCGGCTCGCCGTCCACCACGGTCTCGCCCTTGGTCACATGCTCGCCTTCGAACACGATGATCTGGCGGTACTTCGGGATCAGCTCTTCGTGTTCGCTGCCATCGGTGTCCTTGATGATCAGACGCTGCTTGCCCTTGGTGTCCTTACCGAAGCTGATGATGCCCGAGCGCTCGGCCAGGATCGCCGGATCCTTCGGCTTGCGTGCTTCGAACAAGTCGGCAACGCGCGGCAGACCACCGGTGATGTCGCGGGTCTTGGACGCTTCCTGCGGGATCTTGGCGACCACGTCGCCCACGCCGACAGCGGCGCCGTCCTGCAGGTTGACGATGGAGCGCGGCGGCAACAGGTACTGCGCGGGCAGATCCGTATTCGGGATCGTCAGGTCGTTGCCCTTGCCATCGACGATGCGCACGATCGGGCGCAGTTCCTTGGCATGCGCACCGCGACGCTTCGGGTCGGTGATTTCGCGCGAGGCCAGGCCAGTCAGTTCGTCGGTCTTCTCGATGACGGTGACGCCGTCGACGAAGTCGATGAAGCGAATGAAACCGGCCACTTCCGACACGATCGGGTGGTTATGCGGATCCCAGTTGGCAACGCCCTGCCCGGCCTTGACTGCATCGCCGTCTTTGGCGGTGATGGTGGCGCCGTACGGCAGCTTGTAACGCTCGCGCTCGCGGCCATGGCCATCGAGCACGGACAGTTCGCCAGAACGCGAGACCGCAACCAGTGCGCCGCTGGCATGCGCCACCGACTTGAGGTTGTTGAACTTCACAGAACCGGTGGTCTTGACAGTGATGTTGTCCACCGCAGCCGCACGCGATGCCGCACCACCGATGTGGAACGTACGCATGGTCAACTGGGTACCAGGCTCACCGATCGACTGGGCGGCGATGACGCCGACCGCTTCACCGATGTTGACCTGGTGACCACGTGCAAGATCGCGACCGTAGCAACGTGCGCACACGCCGAACGACGATTCGCAGCTGATGGTCGAACGCACTTTCACCGACTGCACGCTGGCGTCTTCCAGCTTGGCAACCCAGGCTTCGTCGAGCAGCGTATTGCGGGTGACGATCGGCTCTTCGTCGTTGCCCGGCAGGTACACGTCCTCGGCCACGACACGGCCCAGCACGCGCTCCTTCAACGGCTCCACCACGTCGCCGCCTTCCACGATCGGGGTCATGATCAACCCTTCGGTGGTGCCGCAATCGACTTCGGTGATCACCACGTCCTGCGCGACGTCGACCAGACGACGGGTCAGGTAACCCGAGTTCGCGGTCTTCAACGCGGTATCGGCCAGACCCTTACGCGCACCGTGGGTGGAGTTGAAGTACTCCTGCACGTTCAAGCCTTCGCGGAAGTTCGCCTTGATGGGCGTCTCGATGATCGAGCCGTCCGGACGCGCCATCAGGCCGCGCATACCGGCCAGCTGACGGATCTGCGCCTGGCTACCACGCGCACCGGAGTCGGCCATGATGTAGAGCGAGTTCATCGACTTCTGGTCGATGGTTTCGCCCTTGGCATTTTCGACCTTCTCGGTACCGATGGTGTCCATCATCGCCTTGGCGATGCGCTCGCTGGTACGCGACCAGATGTCCACGACCTTGTTGTAACGCTCGCCGGCGGTGACCAGGCCCGACTGATACTGCTCCTGGATTTCCAGCACTTCGGCTTCAGCCTCAGTGAGGATGCCCTTCTTCTCGTCCGGGATCAGCATGTCGTCGATGCCGATCGACACGCCTGCGCGGGTGGCGTAGGCATAGCCGGTGTACATCAGCTTGTCGGCGAACACGACGGTGTCCTTCAAGCCCAGCAGACGGTAGCTGGAGTTGATCAGACGCGAGATGTTCTTCTTGGTCATCTCGGTGTTGGCCAGCTGGAACGGCAGGCCTTCGGGCAGGATTTCGCTCAGCAACGCACGACCGACCGTGGTGTCCACGATCGAGGTGCCGCTGGTGCGCTTGCCGTCGACGGCGTCGACGTCCACCTGGGTGATGCGAACCTTGACCTTGGCGTGCAGTTCCACCACGCGGTTGTCGTAGGCGCGCTTCACTTCGCTGGTGTTCGCAAACACCATGCCCTCGCCCTTCTTGTTCTCCAGGGCGCGGCTCATGTAGTACAGGCCCAACACCACGTCCTGCGACGGCACGATGATCGGCTCGCCGTTGGCCGGCGACAGGATGTTGTTGGTGGACATCATCAGCGCACGCGCTTCCAGCTGGGCTTCCAGCGAAAGCGGCACGTGGACAGCCATCTGGTCACCGTCGAAGTCGGCGTTGAAGGCGGTACATACCAGCGGATGCAGCTGGATGGCCTTGCCTTCGATCAACACCGGCTCGAACGCCTGGATGCCCAGACGGTGCAGGGTCGGCGCACGATTCAACAGCACCGGATGCTCGCGAATGACTTCTTCGAGGATGTCCCACACCTCGGCCTCTTCGCGCTCGACGAGCTTCTTGGCGGCCTTGATGGTGGTGGCCAGGCCACGACGCTGCAGCTTGGCAAACACGAACGGCTTGAACAGCTCGAGCGCCATCTTCTTCGGCAGGCCGCACTGGTGCAGCTTGAGGTACGGACCGACGGTGATGACCGAACGACCGGAGTAATCCACGCGCTTGCCGAGCAGGTTCTGACGGAACCGGCCCTGCTTGCCCTTGATCATGTCGGCCAGCGACTTCAGCGGACGCTTGTTGGTGCCGGTGATGGCACGGCCGCGACGGCCGTTGTCCAGCAGAGCATCGACCGATTCCTGCAGCATGCGCTTTTCGTTGCGCACGATGATGTCCGGAGCGTTGAGCTCCAACAGGCGACGCAGACGGTTGTTGCGGTTGATCACGCGGCGGTACAGATCGTTTAGATCCGAGGTCGCGAAGCGGCCACCATCCAACGGCACCAGCGGACGCAGGTCCGGCGGCAGCACGGGAAGCACGGTCATGACCATCCACTCCGGACGGTTGCCCGATTCCAGGAAGGCTTCGATCAACTTGATGCGCTTGGTCAGACGCTTGAGCTTGGTTTCCGAACCGGTGCTGGCGATTTCTTCGCGCAGGCGGGTCATTTCCGACTGCAAGTCGATCGTGCGCAGCAGCTCGTACACAGCCTCGGCGCCCATGGCGGCGTCGAAGTCGTCGTTGTACTCCTGGCGTGCAGTCAGGTACTGCTCTTCGGTCAGCAGCTGGCGGCGCTCGAGCGGGGTGAGGCCCGGCTCGGTGACCACGTAGGCTTCGAAGTACAGCACGCGCTCGATGTCACGCAGAGTCATGTCCAGCATCAAACCGATACGCGAGGGCAGCGACTTGAGGAACCAGATGTGCGCGACCGGCGAGGCCAGGTCGATGTGACCCATGCGCTCGCGACGCACCTTGGCCAGGGTGACTTCGGTGCCGCACTTTTCGCAAACCACACCGCGGTGCTTCATGCGCTTGTACTTGCCGCACAGGCACTCGTAATCCTTGATCGGACCAAAGATCGCGGCGCAGAACAGGCCGTCACGCTCCGGCTTGAAGGTGCGGTAATTGATGGTTTCGGGCTTCTTCACTTCGCCGTAGGACCACGAACGGATCAGGTCAGGCGATGCCAGCGCGATCTTGATCGCGTCGAAATCCAGCGTCTGGCGCTGTTGATTGAAGAGGTTGAGCAGGTCTTTCATTGGATATCTCCGGGTCGGAGGAATTTCGTATCTGAGATGAAACCGAGGGCATTACGTTCCGGACCCAGGCACCGCGTTGCGGCACCTGGATCCAGCTCGATCACTCTTCCAGTTCCATGTTGATCGCCAGCGAGCGGATTTCCTTCACCAACACGTTGAAGGACTCCGGCATGCCCGCGACCATCTCGTGCTCACCATCGACGATGTTCTTGTACATCTGGTTACGGCCCTGCACGTCGTCGGACTTCACCGTCAGCATTTCCTGCAGGGTGTAGGCCGCGCCGTAGGCTTCCAGCGCCCAGACTTCCATTTCGCCGAAGCGCTGACCACCGAACTGCGCCTTGCCGCCCAGCGGCTGCTGGGTCACGAGCGAGTACGGGCCGGTCGAACGGGCATGCATCTTGTCGTCGACCAAGTGGTTCAACTTCAGGTAATGCATGTAGCCAACCGTGGTCTTGCGATCGAACGCTTCGCCAGTGCGACCGTCGTACAGCTGGGTCTGACCGCTCTGCGGCAGTTCGGCCAGTTCCAGCATGCGCTTGATTTCCGCTTCGCTGGCGCCGTCGAACACCGGGGTAGCCATCGGCACGCCGTCGATCAGGTTCTTGCCCAGGTTGAGCAGTTCCTCATCGCTGAACTGCGACAGATCCACACGCTGCGCATTGATCGCGCTGTCGTGGTTGTAGATGTCGTCCAGGAACTTGCGCAGCTCGCTGACCGCGGTCTGCGCTTCCAGCATGCGCTGGATCTTGCGACCCAGGCCCTTGGCGGCCCAGCCCAGATGCACTTCCAGAATCTGGCCGATATTCATACGCGACGGCACGCCGAGCGGGTTCAGCACGATGTCCACCGGCTCGCCGGTCGCCATGTACGGCATGTCTTCGACAGGCACAACGTTGGAGACCACACCCTTGTTGCCGTGGCGGCCTGCCATCTTGTCGCCAGGCTGGATGCGGCGCTTCACCGCCAGGAACACCTTGACCATCTTCAGCACGCCCGGTGCGAGGTCGTCGCCCTGGGTGATCTTGCCGCGCTTGTCGGCAAAGCGTGCTTCGAATTCCTTCTCGTGCGCCTGGATCTGCTTCTGCGCGCGTTCGATGGCGTCGGCAGCGTCTTCGTCCTTCATGCGCAGCTGGAACCAATCGGACTTCTTCAGCCCGTCCAGATACGCGTCGGTGACGTTGTCGCCCTTCTTCAGGTTCGGACCGCCATTGGCGACCTTGCCCACGATCTGCGAGCGCAGACGTGCGTAGATGGCCGCTTCCAGAATGCGGAACTGGTCGTCGAAGTCCTTCTTGACGCGCTTGATCTCGGATTCTTCGATCTGGCGCGCACGCTTGTCCTTCTCGATGCCGTCGCGGGTAAAGACCTGCACGTCGATGACGGTGCCGTCCATGCCCGGGGGCACGCGCAGCGAGCTGTCCTTCACGTCGGACGCCTTCTCACCGAAGATCGCACGCAGCAGTTTTTCTTCCGGGGTCAGCTGGCTTTCGCCCTTCGGCGTGACCTTGCCGACCATGATGTCGCCAGCGCGCACTTCCGCACCGATGTACACCACGCCGCTTTCGTCCAGACGGTTCAAGGCCTGCTCGGACACGTTCGGGATGTCGGCCGAAATTTCCTCCGGCCCCAGCTTGGTGTCGCGTGCAACACAGGTCAGCTCTTCGATGTGGATCGTGGTGTAACGATCCTCTTCCACCACGCGCTCGGAGAGCAGGATGGAGTCTTCGAAGTTGTAGCCGTTCCACGGCATGAAGGCGATCAGCATGTTCTGACCCAGCGCCAGCTCACCGATGTCGGTGGACGGGCCGTCGGCCAGCACGTCGCCGCGCGCGATCACGTCGCCCACATTCACCAGCGGACGCTGGTTGATGCAGGTGTTCTGGTTGGAGCGGGTGTACTTGATCAGGTTGTAGATATCCACGCCGGCATCGGTGCCGCCGCCAATTTCTGCCTCGTTGACCTTGACCACGATGCGGGCTGCATCGATCTGCTCGATCACGCCACCACGCAGCGCGTTGACGGTCACGCCCGAGTCGCGTGCAACCGCACGCTCGATGCCGGTACCGACCAGCGGCTTCTGCGAACGCAACGTCGGCACGGCCTGGCGCTGCATGTTGGCGCCCATCAGTGCGCGGTTCGCGTCATCGTGTTCCAGGAACGGCACCAGCGCCGCTGCGACCGACACGGTCTGCATCGGCGAGACGTCCATGAAGTGGACTTCTGCCGGCGGCTTGAGCAGCGACTCGCCCTGGAACCGGCACGGCACGAACTGCTCGGTGAGCATGTTCTTGACGTCGGTCAGCGCGTTCGCCTGGGCGATCACGTACTCGTTTTCTTCGATCGCCGACAAGTATTCGACGTCGTCGGACACCTTGCCGTCCAGCACCTTCCGGTACGGCGTTTCGAGGAAGCCGTACTGATTGGTGCGGGCGAACACGGCCAGCGAGTTGATCAGGCCGATGTTCGGGCCTTCCGGCGTTTCGATGGTGCAGACGCGGCCGTAATGGGTCGGATGCACGTCGCGCACTTCGAAGCCTGCACGCTCGCGGGTCAGACCGCCCGGGCCCAGTGCGGAGACGCGACGCTTGTGCGTCACTTCCGACAGCGGGTTGTTCTGATCCATGAACTGCGACAGCTGCGAGGAACCGAAGAATTCCTTGATCGCGGCGGCCACCGGCTTGGCGTTGATCAATTCCTGCGGGGTCAGACCTTCCGACTCCGCCATCGACAGACGCTCCTTGACCGCGCGCTCGACGCGGACCAGGCCGACGCGGAACACGTTCTCGGCCATTTCGCCGACCGAACGCACGCGACGGTTGCCCAGGTGATCGATGTCATCGACCACGCCGCGACCGTTACGGATTTCGGTGAGCACCTTGATCACTTCCAGGATGTCGGAGGTGTCGGTGTGCTCGGCGACCAGACGCTTGGATTCTTCGTCGTTACGCTCGGCAAAGTACTTCTTGTCGTACAGCACCGACTCGCCCAGCACTTCCTTGCGGCCGACGCGACGGTTGAACTTCATGCGGCCGACCGTGGACAGGTCGTAGCGCTCGAAGGTGAAGAACAGGTTGTGGAACAGGTTCTGCGCGGCTTCCTTGGTCGGCGGCTCGCCCGGACGCATCATGCGGTAGATTTCGACCAGCGCTTCGAGCTGCGTCTTGGTCGGATCGATGCGCAAGGTGTTGGACAGGTACGGACCGCGATCCAGGTCGTTCACCCACAGGGTGCCGACCGCGTCGACGCCGGCCTTACGGAAGGCAGCCAACTGGTCTTCGCTAATTTCGTCGTTGGCATTGGCCAGCAGTTCGCCAGTCGAACCATCGACCACGTCGTGCGACAGGATGCGGCCGACCAGGTAGTCGTCCGGCACGGCCAGCGCGGCAACGCCGGCGGCTTCCAGCTGCTTGACGTGACGGGCGGTGATGCGCTTGCCCGCTTCCACGATGACCTTGTCGCCATCGGCTAGGTCGAAGTTCAGCGTTTCACCACGCAGACGCTCCGGCACCAGCTCCAGCTGCACGCCTTCGTCCGGATTGATGTGGAACGTGTTGATCTCGAAGAACTCGGCCAACATCTCTTCGTTGTTGTAGCCAAGCGCGCGCAACAGGATCGATACCGGCAGCTTGCGGCGACGGTCGATACGGGTGAACAGCGCGTCCTTCGGGTCGAACTCGAAGTCCAGCCAGGAACCGCGGTACGGAATGATGCGGGCGCTGTACAGCAGCTTGCCCGAGCTGTGGGTCTTGCCACGGTCGTGGTCGAAGAACACGCCCGGCGAGCGGTGCAGCTGCGACACGATCACGCGCTCGGTGCCGTTGACGATGAAGGTACCGTTGCCGGTCATCAGCGGGATTTCGCCGAGATAGACCTCCTGCTCCTTCACGTACTTGATGGCCTTGGTCGACGACTCGCGGTCGTAGATCACCAGACGCACGGTCACGCGCAGCGGCGCGCCATAGCTCATGCCGCGCTGACGGCATTCGCGCTCGTCAAACACCGGCTGACCCAGCTTGTAGCCCACGTACTCGAGCGCAGCGTTGCCGCTGTAGCTGGAGATCGGGAACACCGACTTCAGAGCAGCATGCAGACCGAGGTCCTTGCGCTTGGTCGGCTCCACATCTTCCTGTAGGAATTCGCGATAGGAATCCACCTGGATGGCAAGCAGAAACGGCACTTCGAGAATCGAGCGCTGCTTACCGAAATCCTTGCGGATACGCTTTTTTTCGGTGAACGAATAAGACGTCATGAGGTCTTCACCCTAGGCTGCGGGGGCCGCGTCGCGGCGGCCCTGAAATAACAAAATTGTCAGTTGGAAGTCGCTGGTATTGCCGGCACCAGCACGCCTTCTCTTGCTACTTCCAACTACCAACTCGGTGAGGCCGGGAATCGGGAGTGGAGATGTGGGATTCGGAAAAGCGCAACCTCGCAGTTGCAGATCTCGAACTCCCATTCCCGACTCACGTCCGAAACGGCCAAAGGCCGGGGGCTTTGGGCCCCCAGCCTTCAGTGCATCACCGTAAAACGCTGGCGATGCAAGATGCTGCTTACTTGACTTCGACGGTCGCGCCGGCTTCGGTCAATTCCTTCTTGATCTTCTCGGCTTCGTCCTTGGACGCGCCTTCCTTCAGGATGCCACCGGCTTCGGTCAGATCCTTGGCTTCCTTCAGACCCAGGCCGGTCACGGCACGGACGGCCTTAATGACGCCGACCTTGTTGGCGCCGCAGTTGACCAGCACCACGTTGAACTCGGTCTGCTCTTCGACCACAGCAGCCGGGCCAGCTGCAGCGGCAGCGACCGGAGCGGCGGCGGAGACGCCGAACTTGTCTTCGATGGCCTTGACCAGCTCCATCACTTCCATCAGGGACTTCTCGGCGATGGCGTCGACGATCTGTTCGTTGGTAAGGGACATTGTGATTACCTTTTAGAAATTAATTCTGGAATGGTTTCTAGCAGACGCTAGGACATCAAGCTTCGGCAGTCTCGGCGACCGGCTCGGCGGCTTCGTCGCCACCGCCCTGCTTGTCGCCAACGGCCTTGACGGCACGGGCGAACATGGCAGCCGGTTCGGACAGCACGCGGGCCAGCATGGCCAGAGCCTGGTCACGGGTCGGCAGCGAAGCCAACACGTCGACGTGGCTCGCCGGGAACAGTTCCCCGCCGATTGCCACAACCTTGGCCTGCAGCTTGTCGTTGCTCTTGGCAAATTCCTTGATCAGGCGACCGGCAGCGCCGGGCTCCTCCATCGAAAACGCATACACCAAAGGACCGACCAGCTTGTCAGACGCGACAGCAAATTCGGTACCTTCGACGGCACGCACAGCCAGGGTGTTCTTGACAACTTTCAAGAACACACCGGTTTCGCGGGCCTGCTTGCGCATCGCGGTCATCTGGGAGACCGTGGTGCCAGCGTATTCGGCGGCGATCAGGGAGTGGGCCTTGGCGGCGATTTCTGCCAGCTCGGCGACTACTTCTTGCTTCTGGGACAGATTGAGAGCCATTGCACTCCTCCGTTAAAGCTGGGACGCGAGATTTGCGATTCGGGATTCGCCCAAGGCCATGCAGCAGCCCTGAAAATCCCAAATACCAACCCTTTCATCCCCGCTTCAAACTACTCCGCTCGCGGCTCCTGCCGGTTGCGGTCCAGGGCAGCTTCCATCCTGGAAGCCGGGAACATCGACCGATGTTCCTTTGGTGGCCGCTCTAGACCTGGAGTGGACTCGATCCGGGATGTCCCAGACGCGCGTAAACCAGAAAACTCCAGAAGGGCGACACCATCTACGCCGGCCAGTTCGAAACGAACCAATTAAGCGATCCCGCTGCATCGACGGCGACTCCATGCCAGTGCGAGCATCCCTGCCCGTCGTCGATCTGCGCTGACCGCGCCTGCGGTCTTTGACGGCTACCGCCGGACATGCCGGCGATCGCCTTCAAAATGTCCGTTACCCCAAAGGAGGGAACGGACTCCCAGCACACGGTTGCCCGGGCCGGAAAAACAATGCAGTACTGCACAAACACGTCAGGCGCATGACGCCCGACGGATTCGATTACTTCAGCGACAGGCTCGACTGATCAACCGTCACGCCCGGACCCATGGTCGAGCTGACCGACACCTTCTGCAGGTAGGTCCCCTTCGAGGTGGCCGGCTTGGCCTTGATCAGGTCCAGCAGCAGCGCCTGCAGGTTCGACTTCAGCGCTTCGTCGTCGAAGCTGGCCTTGCCGATCGTGCAGTGGATGATGCCGGCCTTGTCGGTGCGGTAACGCACCTGGCCCGACTTGGCGTTCTTGACCGCTTCGCCCGGATTCGCCGACACGGTGCCGACCTTCGGATTCGGCATCAGACCGCGCGGACCCAGCAGGGTGCCGAGCTTACCGACAACGCGCATGGCATCCGGAGTCGCGATGACCACGTCGTAGTTCAGATCGCCGGCCTGCATCTTCTCGGCCAGATCGTCCATGCCCACTGCCTCGGCGCCTGCAGCCAGGGCTTCGTCAGCCTTGGCGCCCGCCGGTGCGAACACCGCAACGCGCACGCTCTTGCCGGTACCGGCCGGCAGCACGGTCGAACCGCGCACCTGCTGGTCGGACTTCTTGGCGTCCACGCCCAGGCGCACAGCAACGTCGATGGATTCGACGAACTTGGCCTTGGTGGCGGTCTTCAGGATCTTGATTGCGTCTTCGAAGGCATAGTTCTTGCCCGGGACGACAGCGGCCGCAATGGCCTTAACGCGCTTATTCTGTGCCATGTCTTAGCCCTCCACCGTCAAACCCATGCTGCGGGCAGTACCCGCAATCGTGCGAACTGCCGCTTCGAGCTCGGCTGCCGTCAGATCGGCTTCCTTGGTCTTGGCGATCTCTTCCAGCTGCTTACGTGTCACCTTGCCGACCTTGTCGGTATTGGGACGCTTCGAACCGGAAGTAACACCCGCCACCTTCTTGAGCAACACGCTGGCGGGCGTGCTCTTGGTGACGAAGGTGAAGGTACGGTCGGAATACGCGGTGATGATCACTGGCGTCGGCAGACCCGGCTCCAGCTTGGAAGTCGCAGCGTTGAACGCTTTGCAGAATTCCATGATGTTCAAACCACGCTGACCCAGTGCAGGGCCGACCGGCGGTGCAGGATTGGCCTGGCCGGCCTTAACCTGCAACTTGATGTAGGAAGTAATCTTCTTAGCCATTTCGATGCTCTCCGGGTGCTAACGCCTGACAACAGGCTCCCCATCGGACCGGGAGAATCACGCGTCCCGGCGTCGCGCTGTGTACCACACGCAGATGGCTGCCATGCGGCAGCCATTATTTCCCGGCGGTCGCCAGGTCAGCGAGCCGCGCACTATAGCAGTATTTAGAGCAGGCGCCTAGCAGGCGCCCGCCCAGGTCAGCCCTTCTCGACCTGGCCGAACTCGAGCTCGACCGGCGTGGAGCGACCAAAGATGAGCACAGCGACACGCAACCGGCTCTTCTCGTAGTTGACTTCTTCGACAACGCCATTGAAGTCGTTGAACGGACCATCGGTGACGCGCACCATCTGACCCGGCTCGAACAGCACCTTCGGACGCGGCTTTTCGACGCCATCCTGCACACGCTGCAAGATCGCATCAGCCTCTTCGTCGCGAATCGGCAATGGACGATCCGCCGTACCGCCGATGAAACCCATGACCTTGGAAGTTTCCTTCACCAAGTGCCAGCTTTCATTGTCGATGCGCGGAATACCGGCTTCTTCGTGGGTTTCGATCTGCACCAGCACGTAGCCGGGGAAGAACTTACGCTCGGACCGACGCTTCTGGCCGGCGCGCATTTCAATCACTTCTTCGGTCGGCACAAGCACGTCACCAAAACGATCTTCCATTTCGGTGCGAACGATGCGATCGCGCAATGCCTGCGCAACCGATTTTTCAAAGCCTGAATAGGCGTGAACGACATACCAACGCTTCACTGCTTGATTCTCCTTAACGAGCCAGGAACCACTGCGTGAGCTTCTGGATGACGAAGTCGAAGCCGCCCAACAGCAAACTCAGAATGATCACAACAACAATCACCACCCAGGTAGTGCGAATGGCTTCCTGCCGCGTCGGCCAGACCACCTTGCGCAACTCAAACCTGGATTCGGACATAAATTCGCGGGTTTCCCGGCCTTTGCCAGTCCCCAAAAACACAAATGCACCCGCCGCCAGTCCAACAATGACAGCCAGCGCGCGCAACTGCGGCGTCCAGGCTCCCAACTGCGTGGCGCGCTCGGGCGCAGAAAACCAGAACCACACAAACAACCCCGCAACCACCAGGATCGCGGAGAGAACGTATTTCACAATATCAGCGCTGGCAGAAGACGCGCTTTTGGAAGGCTCGATTTTGCTATTCATCCGGCTCTAGTTACCGATCTGACCCGAGTCGCTGGGCCGGAAAGAGGAGTGGCACGCCAGGAGGGACTCGAACCCCCAACCTGCGGTTTTGGAGACCGCTGCTCTGCCAATTGAGCTACTGGCGTATGTACTCGTTTACCGCAAACCCTAAGACAACGAAGGCGGACCGATGTTCAGCCGGCCCGCCCTTCGCGCAGTATCGGCGGCCAAAGCCGCCGAACTGCAGGCATTGCTTACTTGACGATCTTGGCAACCACGCCGGCGCCGACGGTCCGGCCGCCTTCGCGAATTGCGAAGCGCAGACCTTCATCCATCGCGACCGGGTTGATCAGCGTCACGACCATCTTCACGTTGTCGCCCGGCATCACCATTTCCACGCCTTCCGGCAGCTGGCAGGCGCCAGTGATGTCGGTGGTACGGAAGTAGAACTGCGGACGGTAGCCCTTGAAGAACGGCGTATGACGACCACCCTCATCCTTGGACAGCACGTAAACTTCGGCTTCAAACTCGGTATGCGGCTTGATCGAACCCGGCTTGCACAGCACCTGGCCGCGCTCGACGTCGTCACGCTTGGTGCCGCGCAGCAGCAGACCGGCGTTGTCGCCTGCCTGACCCTGATCCAGCAGCTTGCGGAACATTTCCACACCGGTGACGGTGGTCTTCTGCGTATCGCGGATACCGACGATTTCGATTTCGTCGCCAACCTTGATGATGCCGCGCTCGATACGACCGGTTACCACGGTGCCGCGGCCGGAGATCGAGAACACGTCTTCTACCGGCATCAGGAACGGGCGGTCCACATCGCGGGTCGGATCCGGAATGAAGCTGTCCAGTGCATCGACCAGCTTCAGGATCGCCGGCACGCCGATTTCGCTCTGATCACCGTCCAGCGCCAGACGCGCCGAACCGTGAATGATCGGGGTGTCATCGCCCGGGAAGTCGTACTTGCTCAGCAGCTCGCGTACTTCCATTTCGACCAGCTCGAGCAGCTCGGCGTCGTCGACCATGTCAGCTTTGTTCAGGAACACCACGATGTGCGGCACGCCGACCTGACGCGACAGCAGGATGTGCTCACGGGTCTGCGGCATCGGGCCGTCAGCTGCCGAACACACCAGAATCGCGCCGTCCATCTGCGCAGCACCGGTGATCATGTTCTTGACGTAGTCGGCGTGGCCGGGGCAGTCAACGTGTGCGTAGTGACGGTTCGGGGATTCGTATTCGACGTGCGCGGTCGAGATCGTGATACCACGCGCCTTCTCTTCCGGCGCTGCGTCGATCGCGTCGTACGCCTTGAACTCACCACCGAAACGCTCAGCACCGATCTTGGTCAGCGCAGCGGTCAACGTGGTCTTGCCATGGTCAACGTGACCAATGGTGCCGACATTGACGTGCAGCTTGTTGCGCTCGAATTTAGCTTTTGCCATGGGTGCAGGTCTCGGTAATCGTTTGGAGTTTAAGACGATTGAGTAATGGTGCTCACGAAAGGAATCGAACCTTCGACCTCCTCCTTACCAAGGAGGTGCTCTACCGACTGAGCTACGTGAGCGAGTTTTGCATTATGCCATGCATTTGCGTTCAATGGAGCGGGAGACGGGAATCGAACCCGCACCATCAGCTTGGAAGGCTGAGGTTCTACCGTTGAACTACTCCCGCGCCGGGAACTGCATGCCACAACGTGAAACTGGTGGAGGGAGGTGGATTCGAACCACCGAAGGCGTAAGCCAGCAGATTTACAGTCTGCCCCCGTTGGCCGCTTGGGTATCCCTCCAGCTTTACTACCGGACCGTTGCGCCGTGAGGCGAATCGGTTCGGGGTGAAGCAGCCCGTTATTTTGTTGTGGGACGCACCCGGTGTCAACAAAAATTTTGAACTCTTCGTCACCACTGAATACGCGCGACGCTCAGCGCCGCGCGCACCGGATCAGACGTTGAAACGGAAGTGCAGCACGTCGCCTTCCTGGACCCGGTATTCCTTGCCTTCCAGGCGCAGACGACCCGCGTCGCGCGCGCCAGCTTCGCCGCGATACTTGATGAAATCATCGAAGCCGATCGTCTCGGCGCGAATGAAGCCCTTCTCGAAATCGGTATGGATGACCGCCGCCGCCTGCGGTGCAGTGGAGCCGGCCCTGACCGTCCACGCGCGCACTTCCTTGACGCCTGCAGTGAAGTAGGTCTGCAGGCCGAGCAGTTTGTAGGCCGCGCGAATGACGCGATTCAGGCCGGGCTCGCTCAGGCCGAGATCGGCGAGGAAGGTGTCGCGGTCCTCGTCGTCGAGCTGGGACAGCTCTTCTTCGATGGCGGCCGAGACCGGCACCACTTCTGCACCCTCGGCGGCGGCATGCGCGCGCACTGCGTCCAGGTGCGGATTGTTATCGAAGCCGTCTTC
Organism: Xanthomonas sp. AC360; assembly: GCF_979258225.1. Taxonomy (NCBI): domain Bacteria; kingdom Pseudomonadati; phylum Pseudomonadota; class Gammaproteobacteria; order Lysobacterales; family Lysobacteraceae; genus Xanthomonas; species Xanthomonas sp. AC360. The sequence continues at coordinate 2,594,830 of NZ_OZ409846.1, read as the reverse complement.
GAGCACGTTGGCGATGTAAAGCACCGGCTTGAGCGTCAGCAGAAACAGATCGCGCACCAGCGCCTTCTCTTCCTCGTCCAGACCCGCTGCACGGCCGGATTTACCTTCGGCCAGCGCGGCCTGCAACTTGGCCAGCACCGGCTTGCGTGCCGCTGCGTCCTTGTCGCCGCCCTTGGCACTGCGTTCGGCGCGATTGAGCGCCTTTTCCACGCTGTCCAGGTCGGCCAGCGCCAGTTCGGTATCGATGGTTTCGATATCGGCGATCGGGTCGACCTTGTTGTTGACATGGATGACGTCGTCGTTCTCGAAGCAACGCACCACGTGGGTGATCGCATCGACTTCGCGAATGTGCGCCAGGAACTTGTTACCCAGCCCTTCGCCGCTCGCCGCACCGGCAACCAGGCCGGCGATATCGACGAACTCGACCGCGGTGGGAATCAACTTTTGCGGCTTGACGATCTCGGCCAGCTGGTTGAGGCGCGGATCCGGCACCGGCACGATGCCGACGTTCGGCTCGATGGTGCAGAACGGAAAGTTGGCCGCAGCGATGCCCGCCTTGGTCAGCGCATTGAACAGGGTCGACTTGCCGACGTTGGGCAGGCCGACGATGCCGCATTTGATACCCATGGGTCACATCCGGGATTCGGGATTCGGGAGTGGAGATTCGTCGCCTACGGCCGCGAATCCCCACTCCCCAATCACGCGTCCCTGGCGGTATGCAGCCGCTTCATCGCTTCGTTGAAATTGCCGTCCATCGCCAACGGCAGGACGTCGATGGCCGCATCCACCGCACTACCGATCGCCGCATCATCGTCGCGCCCTGCCCGTCCCAGCACCCACGGCACCACACGGTCCTTGTGACCAGGGTGACCGATACCGACGCGCAAGCGGTGAAATTTGCCGTGCCCGAGCAGGCGGATCGTGTCACGCAGGCCGTTCTGACCACCGTGTCCGCCGTCGAACTTGAGCCGTGCCGTGCCCGGCGCCAGATCCAGTTCGTCGTGTGCGACGAGCATCTGCTCCGGTTCGATCTTCCAGAACCGCAGGGCGGCGGTGATCGATTTGCCACTGAGATTCATGAAAGTGGCCGGCTTGAGCAGCCAGACCGGCTGTCCTGCGATATCGACCTTGGCCGTTTCGCCGAACAACTTGCTGTCCAGACCCCAGCGGGCGCCACTGCGCTCGATGAGGGCATCGACGAAACGAAACCCGGCGTTGTGCCGGGTTTGCGCGTGTTCCGGGCCCGGATTCCCGAGCCCGACGATCAGCCGAAGTGCAGACATGCCAGTCACCGCAGCCGATTCCCCGCAGATACGAGGAACCGGCCGACGGATTACTTGGTTTCTGCGCCTTCGCTGCCTTCTTCACCGGCAGCGTCTTCTTCTTCGATACGCACGTGCTTGGCAGCAACCACGGCGACATCGTGTTCCTTGCCCAGCTTCAGCTCGGGAATTTCCACACCGGCCGGCAGCTTGATTTCGGACAAGTGGATCACGTTGCCCACTTCCAGCGCACCGAGGTCGACTTCGATGAACTCCGGCAGATCCTTCGGCAGGCAGACCACCTGGACTTCGTTGAGCTCGTGGGTCACGACCACTTCGCTCGACTTACCAGCCGGCGAAGTTGCTTCGTTGACGAAGTGCAACGGCACCGCGGCGCTGAGCTTCTCGTTGGCGCTGACGCGCTGGAAGTCGATGTGGATGATCAACTGCTTGAACGGATGGCGCTGCATGTCACGCAGCAGCACCTGCTGCACGTCGCCATTGAGGTTCAAGTCCAGGATCGACGAGTAGAACCACTCGTTCTGCTGGGCGAGCCAGATCTGCTCGTGGTTGAGCTGGATGCTGACCGGCTCGAGTTCGCCACCGTAGACGATGGCCGGAATGACGCCAGCGTGACGTAGGCGGCGGCTCGCACCCTTCCCCTCGTTCGCGCGGCGCTCGACCTTGATTTCGTGAGTCTTTGCCATGTTGTTTCACTACCTAGATTGGAATACCGCCTCGCGGCGATGAAGCGTCTCACCCGCGACCAGGAGAGACGTAGTACGGCACCCGGTGATCCGGGCGCCGAATGGGATATCAGTCGACGTAGAGCGAGCTGACCGATTCGCCGAAAGCGATGCGGCGGATGGTCTCTGCCAGCAGTTCGGCCACGCTCAGCTGACGAATCTTCGGGCAGGTGCGCGCCGCTTCGTTCAACGGGATCGTGTCGGTGACCACCAGCTCGTCGAGCTGCGAATTATTGATGTTGTCCACCGCCGGGCCGGACAGCACCGGGTGAGTGATATAGGCCACCACCTTGAGCGCGCCGCGCTGCTTGAGCGCTGCGGCGGCCGCACACAAGGTGCCGGCGGTATCGACCAGGTCGTCGACCAGTACACAGGTCTTGCCCTGCACGTCGCCGATGATGTTCATCACGGTGGCGACATTGGCGCGCGGACGGCGCTTGTCGATGATGGCCAGATCGGCGTCGTCAAGACGCTTGGCGACGGCGCGCGCGCGCACCACACCACCCACGTCGGGCGAGACCACGATCAGGTTGTCGGTGCCGTAGGCGCGCCAGATGTCGGCCAGCAGCAGCGGCGAGGCGTAGACGTTGTCGACCGGGACATCGAAGAAGCCCTGGATCTGGTCGGCATGCAGGTCGACCGTCAGCACGCGGTCGGCCTCCATCGCGCAGATCATCTTGGCGGCGACCTTGGCGGTGATCGGCACGCGCGAGGAGCGCATGCGACGGTCCTGACGCGAATAGCCGAAGTACGGGATCACCGCAGTCACCGAGGCGGCGCTGGCGCGCTTGAGCGCGTCGATCAGCACCAGCAGCTCCATCAGGTTTTCCGCGCTCGGCGCGCAGGTCGGCTGGATGACGAACACTTCCTGCCGGCGCACGCTTTCTTCGATCTCGACCTGCACTTCGCCATCGGAAAAGCGCGTGACCAGCGCCTTGCCCATACGAACGCCCAGCTCCTTGCAGATGCTCTGGGCAAGCGGCTTGTTGGCATTGCCGGAGAACACCAGCAGATTACGTTGGTCTTGCATGGGATCTCTCAGGCGGCGGCGATAGAGCGTGCGGGTCGGTGAAAGAGCAGACGAGCCAAGCCGTTGCCCGGCCGTTCCTCGATCTCCGCACGTGGATGTGCGGGCGTTTGCAGAAGAATCTGCGTCTACAACTCTTGCAGGGCGACCTGCATCGGTACATTGGCAGGGGCGGTAGGATTCGAACCTACGAATGCCAGGATCAAAACCTGGTGCCTTGGGCCTCTTGGCGACGCCCCTGCATCAAACCTTTGTTGCGTCCAGTGCGTCGAGCAATGGCGAGTGCGCTGCACCCTCCACCACCCACGCCCGCAGGCTGTCCGGCAATTGCGCCAAGGCCTGCTCTGCAGCAGCGCGCGTGGCGAATTCGACGAAACACCCACTCCCCGACCCGGTCAAACGTGGCGTGCCGATCTGGGACAACGCCTGGAACACGGCCTCGACGGCAGGTTCGCGGCGCCGCAGGACCGGCTCGAACGCATTGTCGAGCAGAGAACCGGAAGCGAAGTCCGCTATTTTCACGGGCGCAGCATCCCGCGTCAATTCCTGTGATTGAAATAACGCCGGCGTCGGCACGTGAACGCCCGGATCGACCAGCACATACGCAGCGTCGGGAAGCGCAATCGGGGTGAGTTGCTCGCCCACGCCTTCGGCCCAGGCGTTGTGTCCGCGGACGAACACCGGCACGTCCGCGCCCAGCCGCAGGCCCAGCGCGGCCAATGCATCGACGGGCAAGCCCAGGCGCCACAAGGCATTGAGCGCGACCAGCACGGTTGCCGCGTCCGACGAGCCGCCACCAAATCCGCCACCGGCGGGAATGCGCTTGTCGACGCGGATCTCCGCGCCCGCCCGTGTGCCGGTAGACGATTGCAGCAGGCGCGCGGCGCGGATCACCAGGTCATCGTCTTCGGCAACGCCAGGCAAACTGTCGCCGATGCGCCGGATCAGGCCGTCGCTGCGCAAACGAAGATGAATGGTGTCCCCCCAGTCCAGCAGCCGGAACACGGTCTGCAGCAGGTGGTAGCCGTCGGCACGGCGCCCGACGATCTGCAGAAACAGGTTCAGCTTGGCCGGCGCGGGCCACGCCGACCAGCCGTCCAGCGCTGCCATCAGGGCGATACCGTCCACTGATCGACCAACAGGCGGACCTTGGCGGTGCCGTTATGGGCTTCGATGCGTTGCGGCAGCGCGGGCTTGCCGTCGCTGGCAGGCGCCCAGGCAAGAAATTCGATGGTCCAGCCATCCTGTTGCACGGTGCGTGGGCGCCCGGCAGCGTCGAGATCGACGCGCTGCGCGCCGGCATCGGCAATGCGCAGCGCGCGCACCCAGTCCGGCATCTGATTGACCGGGATGGTCCAGCCGGTCGCTTCCAGCAAAACCTGTTCGGCGTCTGGGCCGCTGCGCGGACCGCCGTCCAGCCCCTCGAGCCGACCGGCGCCGGTAGTGGTATCGCCGGTGAGCACCCAGCTCTGCCGGGTCACCGGGGCACTGAGCTGCACGCGGTACTGCGGGCCGTTCTGCTGCCAGTCGATGCGCCCGCTGCCGCCGTTGCGGTCCTTGCTGATCGCCACCCGCCCCTGGAACGACCACTGTGGGTGGGCCTGCAACCAGGCCTGGCGCGCAACTTCGGCGTGACGCGCTTCATCGGAGACGCGCTCGACCACCGCCGCGCCGCCACCCTGCCCGCGCGGCACGCTGACGCAGCCGGACAGGCCGACCAGTACCAGCCCGCTCAGGGCCAGCGCGCGTCGTGCAGCGCTCATAGCCCGAACTTTTCCACGGCGCGTTGCAGCGCGCGGTTGTCAGGATCCAACCGGCGGGCTTCGTCGAAGTAGCGCCGCGCCTCGTCCTGCTTGCCGCTGACCCACAGCACCTCGCCCACGTGCGCGGCAATCTCCGGGTCCTTGACCAGCGCCCAGGCGCGGCGCAGCTGCACCAGCGCTTCCTTGGTGCGGCCCATGCGATACAGCACCCAGCCATAGCTGTCGACGATGGCCGGGTTGTCCGGGTCGGCGGTGCGCGCGCGATCGATCAGCGCCAGCGCTTCCTTGTAGCGGGTGGTGCGGTCGGCCAGGGTGTAGCCCAACGCGTTCAAGGCCGCCACGCTTTCCGGCTCGGCGACCAGGATCTTGCGCAGGTCGGCCTCGGCGCGCGCCACGTCGTCGCGACGCTCCCAGGCCAGGCCGCGGGCGTACAGCAGCGCGCTGTCGTCCGGATAGGCGGCCAAGCCGCGTTCGAAGGCATCCAGCTCGCCCGGGGCGTCGTCGGCGCGCTGATGCAGCTCGGCTTCCAGCACATAGGCATCGCGACGGGCATCGTCGTCGGCGCTGGCATCGCCCTGCAATGCTCGTACTTCGGCCAAGGCTTCGGGTTTGCGGCCCAGTTCGTATAGCGCGCTGGCGGCGCGCAAGCGCGCTTCGCTCATCTGCGGCCCGCCGGGTACGCCGCGGTACCACTCCACCGCTTCGTCGTAGCGCTTGAGGAATTCAGCGATCTTGCCCAGCAGCAGGCGGCGATCCGGGTCGGGCTTGGTGGCGTTGCTCTTGAGCTCGCCATACAGCGCCTCCAACGCGGTGCGGTCCTTCTCTTTGGCGAGCATCGACGCGCGCAGGCCGTAGGTCTGGGTGTCCTGCGGGCCGGTGGACAGCACGCGCGCCGCCGCTTCGGTCTGGCCCATGGCGTCGTAGGCGAAGGCCAGCGCGCCGCGCAGTTCGGAATCCTTCACTGCCTGCGGTTCGACGTTCTTCAGCAGCGCCAGCGCTTCGTCGTTCTTGCCTTCCTGCTGCAGCTGGGTGGCATGCAGCAAGGCCACGCGCGGCTCCTCGGGGAAGCGGCGCACCACTTCGTCGACGATGCGCTTGGCCAGCGCCGGGCGCTCCATGCGCAGCGCGAGCCGGCCGAATTCCTGCCACACCTCGATCTGGTTGGGGATGGCACCGGCCTTGACCAGGTCTTCGAGCACGTCGGCCGAGGCTTCCGGCTCGCGGCCGCCATTGGCCAGCGCGATCAATGCAAAGCGCCAGCCGCGCGGGTCGGGTTCTTTGAGCAGGCCGAGCAAGTCGCGGCGCGCGGTGCGCAGGTCGTTGCGGCGCAGGGCCAGCGAGGCTTCGGTGCTGCGCATCGACATCGAGGCCGGCGCGCGGGCGCGCCACAGCGCCAGCGCTTCGATGGCGCGCGGGTCGTCATTGGCCAGCATGGCAATGCGGGCGGCGCGTTCGGCCAGACCGGCGTCGCCGGCTTCGGCCTTGGCGGCGTCCAGATAGGCGCGGGCGGCTTCGTCCAGCTGCCCGGCCTGCAAGGCGAATTCGCCGGCAAGCACAGGTTCCAGCGAGGTGGCGCCGGCACTGCTGGCGGGTGGAGCGGACGGTGCTTTTTTGGGTGCTGCCGTGGCGTTGGCGGACACTGCTACCAGCAAAAGAACACTCAGGATGCGAATCGGTACAGGCATCGGGGGCAACCGGGCCGTAAAATGGGGCCCTGAATGGCCGCCAGCTTATCGCAAGCAACTGAACAATGACGTTGTGGGTGCTCGGACTGAATCACCAGACCGCACCTGTGGACCTGCGCGAACGCGCGGCGTTCGCAGGTGACGCGCTGCCGCGTGCGCTCGAATCGTTGCGGGCCTTGCCGCAGGTGCGTGAGGCCGCGCTGCTGTCCACCTGCAACCGCACCGAGCTGTATGCGATGGCGGACGACGTGCAGGCGCTGGCCGGCTGGCTGGACGCGCATGCGCCGGGATTGAGTAGCTATCTGTACCAGCATCAGGATGCCGACGCGGTGCGCCACTTGTTCCGGGTCGCCACCGGGCTGGATTCGATGGTGCTGGGCGAGCCGCAGATCCTGGGCCAGGTGAAAGATGCCTGGGCGGTGGCGCGCGCGCATGGCGCACTGGGCAGCGGGTTGGATCGGTTGTTCCAGCAGACCTTTTCGGTGGCCAAACGCGCGCGGACCGATACCCGTGTCGGCGCCAACCCGGTGTCGGTGGCCTCCACCGCCGTGCGCCTGGCACAGGAGTCCTTTGCCCGGCTCAACGAATCGACCGTGTTGCTGGTCGGCGCCGGCGAAACCATCGAGCTGGCCGCCAAGCACCTGAGCGAAGGCCGCGTGCGGCGCCTGTTGATCGCCAATCGCACCCTTGCGCATGCGCAGACACTGGCCAGCCAGCACGGCGGCTATGCCTTGCCCCTGACGGATCTGGAACGCCACCTGGCCGAGGCCGATGTGGTGTTTTCGGCCACCGCCGCGCGCGAGCCGGTCATCACGCGGGTGCAGGTGGAACAGGCGCTGCGCGCGCGCAAACGCAAGCCGATGCTGTTGTTCGACCTGGCGGTGCCGCGCGATATCGAAGCCTCGGTAGCCACGCTGAGCGATGCCTACCTGTACACCGTGGACGATCTGGAACGCGCGGTCGAAGACAACCGCCGAAGCCGCCGCGAAGCCGCAGACCAGGCCGAGGCGATCATCGACCTGCAGGTGGCGCGTTATGTCGAGACCGTGCAGGCCAACGCGCGCCAAGCACCGCTCAAGCGGCTGCGCGCGTTCGGCGACAGCACCCGCGACGAATTGCTGGCCAAGGCGCGTCAACAGTTGAGCAACGGCAAGCCGGCCGACGAAGTGCTGGAGCAACTGGCGCATGCGCTGACCAATCGCCTGTTGCACCCGCCGACCGCCGCGCTGCGCGATGCCGCGCTCAACAACGACCTGGAATTGACCAGCGCGGCCGACCGGCTGTTCCCGGAAAAACCCGGTTACCCACATCCCCCTGTAGCTACCCCGATCGTGAGGACTGATGACGCCGACCCTGCGCCGTAAGCTCGAAGCGCTGGCCGAGCGCCGCGAAGAACTGCAGCACCTGTTGTCCGACCCGGACGTGGTCAACAACAACGACAAGTTCCGCAGCCTGTCGCGCGAACTGTCGCAACTGGAGCCGGTGGCCGTAGCGCTGGAAGACGAGGCGCGCGCCAAGGCCGACCTGAGCGCGGCCGAGGCCATGCGCAATGACCCGGAAATGCGCGAGTTGGCCGAAGAGGAAATCGCTGCGGCACAAGCGCGCCTGGACGAACTGGATGCGCAGCTGGCATTGCTGTTGGTCCCGCGCGATCCGCGCGACGACGGCAATCTGTTCCTGGAAGTGCGCGCCGGTACCGGCGGCGATGAGGCGGCGATCTTTGCTGGCGACCTGTTCCGCATGTACGCACGTTATGCCGAGCGCCAGGGCTGGAAGGTCGAAATCGAATCCGACAGCCCCGGCGAGCACGGCGGATACAAAGAAGTGGTGGCACGCGTGGTCGGGCGCGGCGCGTATTCGCGGCTGAAGTTCGAATCCGGCACCCATCGCGTGCAACGTGTGCCCGCAACCGAGTCGCAGGGCCGCATCCATACCTCGGCGGCGACGGTGGCGATCATTCCCGAAGCCGACGACGTGGAAGAGATCGTGATCAATCCGGCGGATTTGAAGGTGGATACCTTCCGTTCTTCCGGCGCCGGCGGCCAGCACGTCAACAAGACCGAATCGGCCATCCGCATCACCCACGTGCCCAGCGGCGTGGTGGTGGAATGCCAGACCGAGCGCAGCCAGCACGCCAATCGCGACAAAGCGATGAAGCGCCTGAAGGCGCAATTGGTGGAAGCCGAACGCAGCAAGGCCGCGGCCGCCGAAGCGCACACGCGCAAGTTGCAGGTGGGCAGCGGCGACCGCAGCCAGCGCATCCGTACCTACAGCTTTCCGCAGGGCCGCATCACCGACCACCGCGTGGAGGGGCTGACCCTGTACGACCTGCCCAACATCATCGAAGGCGATCTGGATGCGTTGGTCGCACGGTTGCTGCACGAGCATCAGGCCGACGAACTGGCGCGGTTGAGCGACAGCCCGTGAGTGCCAACGTCCCGCGCGAGCTGCTGCAGCTGCGCGAGGCGGTGCAGCGGCAACCCGGCGATTTCGTTGCGTGGTTGATGCTCGCCGATGCCGAACTCGGCATGGGCGGCATCGCTGCTGGCGAGTTGGCCGTGCAACGCGCGTTGGCCCTGCATCCCGGCCACCCGGAAGCGATTGCGCGACTTGGGCGCGTGCGTTGGGCGCAACAGCGGCACGCCGAGGCGTCGCGTCTGCTGCAGCAGGCATCGGACCTGGTGCCGCAGCATCCGGGCATTGCGCTGTGGCTGGGCCATGCCTTGGAAGACGCCGATCAGCCGGAGCAAGCAGCAGCGGCCTATACACGCGCGTATCACCTGCTGCCTGACGAGCCGTACATCGCCGCGCAGCTGCTCAACTGGCGACGTCGTTTATGCGATTGGCGCGGCCTGGATGCCTTGGCCGCGCAGGTCCGCAACGCCGTGGCAAAGGGCGCCGCGGCGGTGGAGCCGTTCGCGTTCCTGAGCGAAGACGCCACTGCGGCCGAGCAACTGGCCTGTGCGCGCACGCGTGCGCAGGCGATCGCTTCAAGCCTGCAGCCACTGCCACCAGTTGCGCTACGCAGCCGCGGCGGGTTGCGCGTGGGCTTCGTATCCAATGGCTTCGGCGCACATCCCACCGGTGTGTTGACGGTGGCATTGTTCGAGGCATTGCAGCGGCGCCAACCCGAGCTGCAACTGCATCTGTTCGCGACCAGCCACGACGACGGCAGCGCGATTCGCGCGCGCTTGACGCAGGCCACGACCCTGCACGATGTCACCGCGCTGGGGCATCTGGCCACCGCGCAGCACATCCGCGCGCAGGGCATCGACGTGTTGTTCGATCTGCGCGGCTGGGGCGGTGGCGGACGCCCGGAAGTGTTCGCGCTGCGGCCGGCGCCGTTGCAGATCAATTGGCTGGCATACCCGGGCACCTCCGGTGCGCCGTGGATGGATTACGTACTGGGCGACACGTTTGCATTGCCACCGTCGTTGGCGCCGTTTTACAGCGAGCAGGTACTGCGCTTGAACCGCGCGTTTCAGCCGTCGGACACCACGCGCACGCCTGGCGAACCGCCGTCACGCACCGCCTGTGGGTTACCCGCGCAGGGCACGGTGTTTTGCTGTTTCAACAATAGCTACAAACTCAATCCGCGCAGCATGACGCGCATGCTGGCGGTACTGCGTGCGATGCCCGGCAGCGTGCTGTGGCTGTTGTCGGGGCCAGGCCAGGCCGATGCGCGGTTGCGTGCGGCAGCACAGGCGCAGGGCGTGGATGCGCAGCGCCTGGTCTTCATGCCGAAGTTGCCCCACCCGCAGTATCTGGCGCGTTACCGGCACGCGGATCTGTTTCTGGATACGCATCCTTATAACGCGCACACCACCGCCTCCGATGCGTTGTGGGCGGGTTGTCCGGTGCTGACCACGCCTGGCGAGACGTTTGCCGCGCGGGTGGCGGGCACCCTCAATCAGCATCTGGGGCTGGAAGAGATGAACGTGGCCGACGACGCGGCGTTTGTGGCCAAGGCGGTGGCATTGGCAAGCGATGCGGATGCGTTGGTCGATCTGCGTGCGCGGCTGGCTGAGCAACGGCAGCGCAGTGGCGTTTTCGATATGGATGGGTTTGCGGACGATCTTGCGGCCCTGCTGCAGACGATGGCGCGGGAGCGTGGTTGGTTGGGGGTTTAGATGTAGGCCAAACACTGCCGGTGGAACTTCTCCCTTCTCCCGCCGGGAGAAGGTGGCGCGCAGCGCCGGATGAGGGTGCGAGCAAGCCTGCAATGCTCAGGCTGTGACCGATCGCCAATGCTCGGGTCTCTGCGGATCGCTGCTGCCTTGTGCTCACCCCATGTAGCAAGTGTTGCCATGCAGGCTTCGCCCGTACCCTCACCCCAACCCCTCTCCCGCAGGAGAGGGGCTTTGGTCACTGTGCTGGCACCTGAGAAGAAAGGATTTTGTGCCTGCGCGCCGAAAGCTCCGGCGCACATGATGGCTGACGCTAGAAATTTTCCAGCGCTGATCGACTTTCAACACTAATCGACATGCAACGCTCGAACTCTAATCCTCGAATTCACACCGCAGCGCTGTACCCGGCCGCTGCAGCTGGTTACGCTGCGGAATGCCTTCTACTCCCGACTTCATTCCCCTGCGCCTGTGCGTGCTGACGGTGTCCGACAGCCGCACGCTGGCTGACGACCGCTCCGGCGATTACCTGGCCGACGCCCTCACCCAGGAAGGCCACGTGCTGCACGACCGTGCGCTATGTCCGGACGACCGTTACCGCATGCGTGCAATCGTGTCGGTGTGGATTGCCGATGCGCAGGTGGACGGCATCCTGGTCACCGGCGGTACCGGCTTTACGGGCCGCGACAGCACGCCTGAGGCGATCACACCGCTGCTGGACAAGATCATGCCGGGCTTCGGCGAGATGTTCCGCGCCATCAGCGTGGAAGAAATCGGTACGTCTTCGCTGCAATCGCGCGCGTTTGCGGGGCTGGCCAATCACAGCTTCGTGTTCTGCCTGCCCGGCTCCACCTCGGCGTGCCGCACGGCGTGGGAAAAGATCGTGCGTGCGCAGCTGGATGCGCGCACCAAGCCATGCAATCTGGCGACATTGCGTCCACGGCTGGGCGAATAGCCTGCGCGTTCGATCGTCGAACGGAACCCGCATGTCGCACCTGAAACGCAAGGCCTATAAAAAGTTGCTGGCACCGCTGCAGTTGGAGCTGGTCGGCATGGCGCGCTGGTTGCGCCACACCAATCAACGCGCCCTGGTGCTGGTGGAAGGCCGCGACACCGCCGGCAAGGGCGGCGTGATCCAGACCATCGCCAGCCATCTCAACCCGCGCCAGTGCCGGGTGGTGGCGCTGCCCAAGCCCAACGACCGCGAAAGCACGCAATGGTATTTCCAGCGCTATGTGACGCATCTGCCGGCCGGCGGCGAATTGGTCCTGATGGACCGCAGTTGGTACAACCGCGCCGGTGTGGAACGGGTGATGGGCTATTGCACCGACGCGCAATACGAGGCGTTTCTGGAACAGGCGCCGCGCTTTGAACAGATGCTGGTCGATGACGGCATTCTGCTGTTCAAGTACTGGTTGTGCGTGGACCAGGCCGAGCAGGAAGACCGCTTTGCCGAGCGTCACGAAGACCCGCTCAAGGGCTGGAAGCTGTCGCCGGTGGATCTGCAATCGCGCACCAAATACGACGATTACACCGCCGCCCGCGAGCGCATGCTCGAAGTGACCCACATCCCGGATGCGCCGTGGACGCTGGTGGACTTCAACGACCAGAAACGTGGCCGGCTGAGTCTGATCCGCGATCTGCTGGATCGGCTGCCGGACACCGCGGTGCCCGACGAGCCGCTAGCGCTGCCGCCCTTGCACGGCAAGCCGCACAAGGAGCGCTACGGGGTGCTGGAACCGATCGACGATTACGCCGGCCAGTCCTGAGAAACTTCGTCGCTGGCCGTGGTGGCGCGCGGCAGCGGATGCAGGCCGGCCTGACGTTCGGCCTGCTCGGCCTGCAGCACCAGCTGGCTCAGGCGCTGACTGAACAACTGCATGAAACCGCGGTGCAGCGGGCGCATCGCTTCCATGTAGTCCACATCGTCGGCTTGCGCGCCGAGCGGGCTGCAGGACGACAACAGCACTTCGTCCAGGCGTAAGGCGCTGTCGGGCAAACGGACCAGCGCAGCGCGACGCAACCAGTCGCGCATGCCTTCGCGGTATTCGGCGGCCAGGATGTAGGCCACTTCGACCTGGTCCAGGTCCACGTCCGGGTTCCATGCCAGCACCTGGATCACCTGCGAGCGCTCGTCCAGCATGCGGCCTTCGGCCACCAATGCATGCAGTTGCTGCAGCAGCCGCCACTGCACGCCGGCCGCGTCGCGTTGTGCGGTCGGCATCGCTTCGATCGCCAGTGCCAGACGGCGCGAGAACAGGGCCGGCACATCGGCCAGGACCACCGGGCCCGCATCGGCGCCCAGCAGGAAACGCTCGGTGCGCAGCGCGGCGGTGTCCGGCAGATAACCGTCCTGCAGCGGGCGCATCACACCGTGATCGAGCAGCGACAGCACCACGTCGAGCCAGTAGCGGCGATCCTGCTGCAGCGCGCGGTTGACCGAGGCGTTCTGCCAGGCGGTGCGTCCCTCGTCCAGACGTGCGATACAGGCCTGGGCATCCATTCCATCCCACGGCGCGCGGGTGGCATCGTTGGGGTCGAAAGTTTCGGCACTGAGCATGCCGGCGCCAAAGCGGTGCCAGGCGGCGCCACGCTGGGTGTCGGTCGGGTCGAGGCGGGGGGTGGCAGGCGCGACCGGAGCCGCCGGGCGCAGCAGCGCCGCGTAGGCATCGGTCCACGATTCGGGCAGGCGTGCCGACATCGGGTAGGTCGCCGCCGGCTGCGCCAGACCGCGACGCGCCAGGCGCAGGCTCCACGCCACCGCACCGATCACGATGCCGCCAAACGTCCACGCCAGCAGCCAGCTGGTGGCCGCCTGTTCGGGCTGCAGGACGCGGGTGGACGGCTGCACGAACAGCAACCAGCCACTGCCCAGCAGCGCGCCGAGATACAGCCACGGCCCGAACTGCGTCAGCTGGTGATTGCGGCGATGTGCCGCCGGAGCGTGCCCGTCGTTGTGATCTTGAGATGGAGCGGCCATTACATTCCCCTGAACGCCTGATCGCGTTGAGAAGGTTATCGGCGAAGCAACGCAACTCTGTTGCCCCGCCGTGCCGGCACGCACTCAGCCAGTTACAAATTCTTCAGTCGGCGGAACCGCACATGCCGTGCGTGTCACCGACGTCACCTGCGCCGCTGACGGGCCTTGCCACAGCCAGGTTTCCAACGCATCCAGTGCGGCCTGGCTGCCGGCGGCGACCACCTCCACGCTACCGTCCGGCTGGTTGCGGGCGTGCCCGTACACACCCAGCGCCAGCGCGCGCTCGCGGGTGGAGGCGCGGTACCACACGCCCTGCACCGTCCCGCTGACCACAAAACGCGCCGCCTGCATCACCCCGCCTTGCCGGTGATGCCGACCGCCGCTTCGATGTCGCGGGCGGTGACCGGGCCGAGGAACTGCTTGGCGACCTTGCCGTCCGGGCCGATCAGATAGGTCATCGGCAGGCCGCGTGGCGTGGCGAAGTCCTGCGGCGGCTGATACGGGTCCAGGATCGCCACCGGGTAGGACACCGGGTGGTCCGTCAAAAACGCCTGCATGTCGGCGGCGGTGATGTCTTCGTAGGCCAGGCCCACCACTTCGACGCTGTCGCGCATGGTGTGCAGTGCCGACAGCTCCGGCATTTCCTTCAGGCAAGGCGCGCACCAGGTGGCCCAGAAGTTGACCACCACCCACTTGCCGCGATGCGCGGCCAGGTCGTAGGTCTCTCCCGACACTGTGGGCAGCGACAGCTTGGGCATCTCGGCGGTCTGTTGCACCACCGAGGTGTTGGCCGCGCTGGCCGGGTCAGCGGCGGGTTTTTCGGGTGTCTGGGTGGCCGTGGCAGGCGCTGCCGCCGAATCGGTCGCAGCGGGGGTGCCCTCGCCGGTGGGCTTGCAGGCGGTCAGCAGCAACAGCGGCAACAGCAGCGCGCACGCGCCGCGCACAAGACGCATCGTCATGGAGGATCTCCGGGGAGGTGGGTGTAGAGGTCGCCGACCGGTTGCGCCAGCACGCCGCGCAACGGTTGACGCAATTGTTCCAGCGCGGCGGCGGCGGCCTGGCCGTAGGCATCGTCGCGGCACGGTAGCGGGCGGTCTTCGATCGGGACGCGCAGCTGGCAGTTTTCGTAGAGTTCGGCCAATGGCACCACGTCCAGATCGCGCGCCAGCAGCCATTGGCCGCGCTCGTCGCGCCGCAGCAGGCGGATGCGTTTGAGCTCGCACAGCAGCTCCTGCATCAGCGTGTCGGTGAGCATCGGCTCCAGCGCAAGAATGCGATCTTCGTCCAGGCCGTTGCCGTGGATGCGTGCCTGCCGGAAACGGCCGAGCAGACGCAGCAGGCCATAAATTTCAAAGCCCGGCGGCAGGCGCATGGCTTCGGGCTGATAGCGGAATGCGGACATCGACGATGCCAGCGACGCACCCAGCAACACCGACACCCAGCTGAGATAAATCCACAGCAGCAGGATCGGCAGCGCCGACAGCGCGCCGTAGATGCGCTGATAGGTCTGGAAATTGCCCAGATAGAAGCCGAAGCCCCATTTGACGATTTCCATCAGGATCACCGCCAGCAGCGCGCCAGGCAGCGCGTGACGCAGGCGAACCACATGCTGCGGCACCACGCGGTAGATCAGCACGATGCAGACGAACTCCACCGCCATCGGCGCCAGCCGCCAGGCGAATTCGGCCAGCCACTGGCCTTCGGTGGTGCGGAACAGCGGCAGCGCGAACACGTAGGCCGCCATCGCCATCGAGGCGGCGGCGAGCATCGTGCCCAGGGTCAGCACGGTCCAGTAAATCAAAAACCGGGTCACCTTGGGCCGCGCGGCAGCCACCCGCCAGATGCTGTTGAAGGTCTGTTCGATGCTGTGCAGGGTGATCAACAACGAGGCCACCAGCGCCACCATACCGGCGACGGTGAACTTGCCCAGATCTTCCAGCGAACGGTTGAGATAGTTCTGCACCGAGCGCGCAGCGCCGGGCACGAAGTTGTTGAAGATGAAGTCGGTGAGCGCGTCCTTCCATTCGTTGAATGCAGGAAACGCCGACAACACGCCGAACACCACGATTGCCAGCGGCACCAGCGCAAACACCGTGGTGTAGGCCAGCGAGGCCGCGGCCTGGAACAGGCGGTCGTCCAGAAAGCGGCGCCACAGAAAACGCCCGAAGCTCACCGTCCGCGCGCGATCGCGCAGACGCTCTTTCCATTGGTGGAGTTTGTTCACACGCGACATCGCGCAAGGGTACCCGATGCGCCGTCATCGCGGCCTTGTCGCACCTGCGGCGTGCAGGCAGGCGGCGGCATGGCCGATACTGCAGCAACTCAACATGCGGCAGAGGCACGATGGCGGAGATTCTGGTGCTGTATTACAGCCGTGGCGGCTCGGTGGCACGGCTGGCGCGGCAGATCGCGCGCGGCATCGGCGAGGTGACGGGCATGAGTGCGCGGCTGCGCACGGTGCCGCCGGTGGCTGCGGTGACACAGACCAGCGCCCCGCCGGTGCCGGACGAAGGCGCGCCGTATGTGGACCGCGTCGATCTGGCCGAATGCAGCGGCCTGCTGCTGGGCAGCCCGACCCGCTTCGGCAACATGGCCGCACCGATGAAACACTTCCTCGACAGCCTGGGCGCCGAATGGGCCACCGGCACCCTGGCCGGCAAGCCGGCAGGCGTGTTCACTTCCACCGCCTCGATGCATGGCGGCCAGGAATCCACCCTGCTATCGATGCACCTGCCGCTGCTGCACCACGGTTGCCTGATTGTCGGCATCCCGTTTACCGAGGCCGCGCTGAGCCACACCACCAGTGGCGGCACCCCGTACGGCGCCAGCCATGTGTCCGGCGCCGGTGGCGACCCGCAACCCAGCGAGGACGAAGCCCTGCTGGCGCGCGCGCTCGGCCGCCGCGTGGCCGACATTGCACGCCGGCTCGCCGCGCCGTGAGCCTGCGCGCCGTGCATTGGCTGCTGACGTTTGCGCTGCTGGCGCTGACTGTGGTGTACGTGATCTGGTTTCACGACGACCCGCGTCGCACCGCCGCCTTGCTGGTCTTCGCGCTGCCGCCGGCACTGACCGGCCTGCTGGCTGTGCGCAGTGCCCGTGCCCGCTTCTGGGCGGGCACCTTTGCGCTGGGCTGGTTCAGTCACGGCGTGATGGCGGCCTGGAGTCAGCCCCACGTCCGCGGACTGGCGTGGCTGGAACTGCTGCTGGCGCTATTGGTCATCGGGCTGGTCAGCGGGCCCGGCGTTGCCGCGCGCTTCGGCAAAAAACGCATCCCGCGCTAACGGCTGCGCCCTGCAGGGCGCGCCGCCGCGCCGTATCATGACGGCCCTCGCGCGGCCTGCACCGCGCACGCTTGAAGGATCCGCAGCAATGGAAGACCTCCTGATCGTCACCACCGGTGGCACGATCGACAAGATCTACTTCGACGACAAATCCGATTACCAGATCGGCGACCCGCAGATTGGCCAGATCCTCAAGGAGCTGGGCGTGACCTTCCGCTTCTCGGTCATTCCGATCATCCGCAAGGATTCGTTGCACATCACCGAGGCTGATCGCGAGCTGATCCGCGCCACCATTGCCGCCCAACCGACCCGCCACGTGTTGATCACCCATGGCACCGATTCGATGGTGGCAACCGGCAAGGTGCTGCAGTCGATCGCCGACAAGACCATCGTGATGACCGGCGCGCTCAACCCGGCGCGTTTCCGCGGCTCGGATGCGGAGTTCAATATCGGTTGCGCGGTCGGTGCGGTGCAGTCGCTGCCGGCCGGCGTGTATATCGCCATGAACGGGCGGATCTGGAATCCGGAACAGGTGCGCAAGAACGTCGCTGCCAACCGTTTCGAATCGCTCTGAGGTCATGAGCAAGGCCACTCGCGCGACCAAGGCATTGGATGCTGCCGGCGTGGCCTACGTGCTTCACCCTTACGACTATCAACCCGACGCAGACGCCAAAGGCCTACAGGCGGCAAACGCGCTTGGGCTGGCACCGCAGACGGTACTGAAAACATTGATGGCCTGGGTCGACGACCTGGCCGTGTGTGCAGTCATTCCCTGCAACCGGCGCCTGTCGCTGAAACAACTGGCCAGCGCATGCGGCGGAAAGTCCGCTCGCATGATGGACGTGGCCGATGCCGAACGCCGCACCGGCTACAAGGTGGGCGGTATCAGCCCGCTCGGTCAGCAGCGGCAGGCGCCGGTGCTGATCGAAGCCACCGCGCTGGACGCACCGGCACTGTGGATCAATGCCGGCCAGCGTGGCTTGCTGCTGGAATTGCCCGGCGCGCAGCTGCTGCAGGCACTCACTGCACGGGCTTGCGTGCTGTGCGAGTAACAGTGGCCACCAAACCGTAGCGCGCACCCGTCAGGTCCGCATGGACGGCATGCTTAGCACCGGAACGTAGGCGTGATACATCCCGCACCCAGCATCGGCCGCGCCCACCTGGTGGCGAGCGCAGCCGGTGTCTCGGCGGTCTTAAGCCCGCATCGGAAGCCGATGCTCCCGCGATGCTCAGTACGTCGCCGTGACGCTGACCCCTGAAAACGCCAGCGTCGCCTTCAACCGCACGTAATACGTGCCGGCCGCCGGTGCGTTCAATGTGCAGCTGTCGGCATTGCCCGGCAGCAGACTGCGGCAGGTGTAGGCGGTGTCGGTGGGCAGTGCAGCTGCGCGTAGCGACAGATCCGCATTGCCGCTGCCCCCGTTGAGCGCCACCTTGAGCGAGCGCGTACCGGCCGGCACGTTGATCTGGTAATACAACACGTCCGACTGCGCTGCACTCAAACCGGTACGTGCCACATTCCTGTCCAAGGTGGTCGACGCGATCACCGCCGCCACCGCGCCATCGGCATTGACCAGCCCCGCACCGCACCCCTGCGTGCAGGCAACCGGCAACGGCCGGGCGCTACTTTTGAGCAGGGCTTTCACCATGGCCGGCGTGAGCGGATTCAGTGCCACCGACTGCATCAGCGCCACCACACCAGACACATGCGGTGCAGCCATCGAGGTGCCGCTGTAAGACGCATACGCCGCATTCCCCGGTACCTTGGTGCCGCTGTTGAGCGTGGAGACGATGGCCTGCCCCGGCGCTGCAATATCCACGCCTTTGCCGAAGTTGGAGAAGCTGGCCTTGGCGCCCGCCGAGGTGGTGGCCGCCACTGCGATCACGTTCGGGCAATTGGCCGGCACGCTGGTGGCCACATCCATATTGCTGTTGCCTGCCGCCACCACCACCGAGCTACCGCGCGTCACCGCACCGGCGATGGCCGTGCTCAGCGTTGTCGAACAATTCCCCGCACCACCCAGCGACAGATTGATCACCGTGGCCGGATTCGGATTGGCCGGCACACCGGTGACCTTGCCGCCCGATGCCCAGACGATCGCATCGGCGATATCGGACATGTACCCGCCGCAGCGGCCTAATACGCGCAGCGGCAGCACCTTGGCATTGAACGCCGTGCCGACCACGCCGCCGGCATTGTTGCCGACCGCCGCCACGATG
Source organism: Xanthomonas sp. AC360 (assembly GCF_979258225.1). NCBI lineage: Bacteria > Pseudomonadati > Pseudomonadota > Gammaproteobacteria > Lysobacterales > Lysobacteraceae > Xanthomonas > Xanthomonas sp. AC360. The sequence continues at coordinate 2,575,742 of NZ_OZ409846.1, read as the reverse complement.
CCGGCCACATGCGTGCCATGCCAGCTGGAGCTGGAGGCGGACGCACCGGGCCCGCATTCGTTTGCCGCCGTCCAGTCGCCCTGGTCGGCGGCAGTGGCGTCGCGCGCATTGCCGTCGCGCGCCGTCGCCGGGTCGACGATGAAGTCGTAGCCGGGCAGCACATTGGCGTCCAGATCCGGATGCTTGGTGATGCCGGTATCGATCACCGCCACCACGATGCCCTTGCCGGTGGTGCGGTCCCACGCCGGCCGGATATTCAGGGCGGCGGTGCTGGTGCCCATCGCCCACTGCTGCGGCACGCCGGGATCGTTGGGCACCAGCAAGGCGCGCATCAATACGTCCACTTCCACACGCTTGACGGCCGGGTCGGCGGCAAGGCGCCGCATCAGGCTTTCCGCATCCACGCGATCCAGTTTGCGATCGGCCACCAACAACATCGGGCCAGTGCTGAGCCGGCGCGTGGCGGACAACCCCAGCGCGCGCCCGCGCTGTGCAGGCACGGCGCGGGCGATCTCGCGCCACGGCGCAGACAGGCCGGTCGCACGGCTGCTGCCGACACGGTCCTTGTAGCTGACGATGAAACGTTGATGGGTGGAACTGGACGCCAGCCCTTGCAGGCTGACCTCGCCGGCAGTGGCATAAAACGTGCAGGACAACGCACAGACAAACGCAGCGTGGCGCAGCACACCAACCGAGACATGCGACATGGATCAACCCTCCCCAAGGAGCCGAAAATTCGGAAGACAACGCGCTGACGCCCTCTGCGACGCGCGCTGCCTGATCGTGGGGCGGTTGCACACGGCCATGCCTCACGTGCGGTGGCTATCGGCGCGCCGTTTGCGGGGCTGAAGCGGCAGCAAGGCTGCTCCATGCGCTTTGTTCAGCCATTGCCGCCGCCGGTTGGCCGACGCCCAGTCGTGGCCTATGCCCAAACGCACACTGCCCCGCCGAAGCGGGGCAGTGCAGGATTCAAAACACCGACAGCGGCGTCGGGGCCGGCCCGACGTCGATGCCGGCGGTCAGGCCGGCATCGCGCCTTGCCTTCGCGTTACGGGGTCTGGCTGACCGCACCCGCCGCGTTGACGATGCCGGCGCCGCAGCCGCCCGAGCAGGCGCCCGGCAACGGACGTGCGGTGTTCTTCAACAGGGTTTCCACTGCCGCCGGCGTCAGCGGACGGCTGGCCGCCGATTGGACCAGCGCAACCACGCCGGCCACGTGCGGGGCCGCCATCGAGGTGCCGTTGTAGGACGCGTAGCTGGCGCTGCCCGGCGTGGTGGTGCCGCTGTTCAAGGTCGACAGGATCGCCGAGCCCGGGCCGGAGATGTCGATGGTGGTGCCGAAGTTGGAGAAACTCGAACGCGCACCGGCCGAGGTGATCGACGCCACCGAGATCACGTTGGCGCAGCTGGCCGGGGTGAAGTTGGCCACGTTGGCATTGCTGTTGCCGGCCGCCACCACCACCGTGGTACCGCGCGACACCGCACCGTTGATGGCGTTCTGGTAGGTACTGGAACAGGTGCCGTTGCCGCCCAGCGACATGTTGATCACCTCGGCCGGATTGGCGTTGGCCGGTACGCCGGACACCGTGCCGCCGGAGGCCCACACGATGGCGTCGGCGATATCGGATGTTGTGCCACCGCAAAGGCCCAGGGCACGGATCGGCACGACGCGCGCATTGAACGCGGTACCGGCAACACCGGTGCTGTTGTTGGTGACCGCGGCAATCGTGCCGGCCACATGGGTGCCGTGCCAACTCGAATTGGCGGCCGGCACGCCGGTTCCGCACTGGTTGGCAGTACGCCAGTCGCCCTGGTCAACCGGATTGTTGTCGCGGCCGTTGTTGTCGCGCGCGCGCGCCGCATCGCTGATGAAGTCGTAGCCCGGCAGCACGTTGGCATTGAGATCCGGGTGACTGGTAATGCCGGTGTCGATCACCGCCACCACCACGCCGGTGCCGGTGGCGGTGTCCCAGGCCGGACGCACGTTGATGCTGGATGCGGTGGTGCCGAAGCCCCACTGCTCGGACAGCCGCGTGTCGTTCGGGGTCAGCGTCGGATACATGATCTGATCGATTTCCACGTAATCCACGCTCGGATCGGCGGCGATGCGGCGCATCAGCGTCTCGGCTTCGGCACGGTCCAGGCCACGGCTGGCCTTGAGCACTTCCGACCCCAGCGCGGTGCGGCGCACGTGGCTCAGACCCAGCGCGCGACCGGCGCGGGCCGGCACGGCGGAGGCGACCGAATTGAGCGATGCGCGCATCGACGTCGGGCTCACTGTCGGGCTGCTGCCGTCCTTGTACTTGACGATGAAGCGGTCCAGCGTGGGCTGCGATTCCAGACCGGACAGATTGACCTGACCGGCAAACGCCGGCACGGCCAGCAGGGAGGTCAGCGCGGAAACACCCAGCACTACCAGTGCGCGTGCAGGTGCACGACGTTGCGACACATTGGACATCGATCGTTCCTCAAGAAGTAGAAGTGCCGCAGCTGCGGCGAGATGACCGAGCCCTTGCCGCAACACCGCGGATCGGGCCGGACGAAACGGGCGCTGGCGCCCGTCGAAACGACTGACCGGTGTCCATTCCGGCCGAGCGGCAATGCCCTGCCTGCGCCTGCCGAAACGGCAGACGTGGGCGGACATCGCAGATGAGGTGTCGCGCTGGGACAGCGCTGCCTGGCCACGCGACCAGACAGCGCAACAGCGTCGAACGGCAACGTTTAGTAGCTGGCGCTCAAGGTCACGCCAGAGAACGTGCTGTACGCCTTGACCCGCACGTAATACGTGCCGGAGGGCACGCTGATGTTGCAGGTTTCGGTATTGCCGCTGAGGTACGGACGGCAGGCGTAGGTGGTGTCGGTCGGTGCACTGCCGGCGCGCACGTACAGGTCTGCATCGCCGGTGCCGCCGCTGATCGCCACGGTGAGCGTGCCGCTGCCGGCGGGAACGGCGATGGTGTAGTTCAGCTCCGCACCGCTGGCCGCACCCAGGCCGCTGACCGGCGTGCCGTTGGTCAGCGTGTTGCCGGTTCCGCCACCGCCACCACCGTTGCTGCCGCTGATGGCCGCCGTCACCGCGGCGTCGGCATTGACGATGCCGGCGCCGCAACCGCCGGAACAGGCACCCGGCAACGCGCGTGCGGTGTTCTTCAGCAAGGTTTCCACCGCTGCCGGAGTGAGCGCGGTCGGCGCGACCGACTGCACCAGCGCGACCACGCCGGCCACATGCGGCGCCGCCATCGAGGTGCCGTTGTAAGACGCGTAGCTGGCATTGCCCGGGGTGGTGGTGCCGCTATTGAGCGTGGACAGGATCGCCGAGCCCGGCGCGGACACATCGATGCCGGCGCCGAAGTTGGAATAGCTGGCCTTGGCACCCGCCGAGGTGGTGGCCGCCACCGCGATCACGTTGGCGCAGTTGGCCGGCAGCGAGCCGGACACGTTGGCCGAGCTGTTGCCGGCCGCCACCACCACCGTGGTGCCGCGCGACACCGCACCGCTGATGGCGTTCTGCATGGTGGTCGAGCAGGCACCGCCGCCACCGAGCGACATGTTGATGACCTCGGCCGGGTTGGCGTTGGCCGGAATGCCGCTGACGCTGCCGCCCGACGCCCAGACGATGGCGTCGGAGATGTCCGACAACGAGCCGCCGCACTTGCCGAGCACGCGCACCGGCACGACCTTGGCGTTGTAGGCAGTACCGGCCACGCCGGTGCTGTTGTTGGTCACCGCAGCGACCGTGCCGGCCACATGGGTGCCGTGCCAGCTGGAGTTGGAGGCCGGAATCCCGGTGCCGCACTCGTTGGCGGCATACCAGTCGCCCTCGTCTGCAGGGTTGCTGTCGCGGCCATTGCCATCGCGCGCAGCCGTCGCGTCGCTGATGAAGTCGTAGCCGGGCAGGATGTTGGCGCTGAGGTCGGCATGCGTGGTGATGCCGGTGTCGATCACCGCCACCACGACGCCGGTCCCGGTGGCCTTGTCCCAGGCCGGACGGATGTTGAGGCCGGCATTGGTGGTACCAAAGCCCCACTGCTCGGACAGCCGGGTGTCGTTCGGGGTCAGCGTGGCGCGCAGGATCTGGTCGACTTCCACGCTCTGCACGTTCGGGTCGGAGGCCAGTTGACGCATCAGGGTCTCGGCCTCGGCACGGTCCAGCGCGCGGTCGGCCTTGATCAGCTCGGGCCCCAGCGCCAGACGGCGCACTGCGTTCAGACCCAGCGCCTTGCCGGCCTTGGCCGGAACTGCGCGTGCGGCGGTGCGTAGCGAGGTGCTCAGCACAGTGGGACTGGCCAGCGCAGTGCTGCCGTCCTTGTAGGTCACGATGAATTTCTGGTGGGTCTGGGCAGTGGCAAGACCGTCCAGGTAGACCTCACCGGCAAACGCAGGTGTTGCCAGCAACAGGGAGGTCAGCGCAGTGGCGCCCAGGACGGTAAGCGTGCGAGGACGCTTGCGGAATGACTCGTTCGACATCGAATTCCCTTCCAAATCAAAGAGAACCGCCTTGGCGGTGTAATCCGGCACCGCCTGCATAGGTCGGCGCCGAGTCCCCGAATCAATCCCCTGTTATTGATCCGTTCAGCGAACCTATCCCACTCCAACCAGACTGGACAATACGAAATCGACACTTTTGAAACTTAAATATCAGTTTTGTGACAAGCGTCATGTCTGCTCAGTCCGCTTCCCACAGTTTTTTGACGGGATGCATGTCGCCCTGCTGCATGGCAGGCAAAAAAAAAGCCCCTGCGCTGACGCGCAGAGGCCTGTTTTTGACGCTGTACCGCTGACTCAGGACAAGCGCACCAACCAGCCATGCCGGTCCGGCACGCGGCCGTACTGGATATCGGTCAATTCCTGGCGCAGCGACATGGTCACCTCGCCCGCCGGCGCGGACAGATCGCCCACCGCAAAGCCGTCGCCCTTGAGCTCACCGATCGGGGTGACCACCGCAGCAGTGCCGCAGGCAAACACTTCGACAATCTCGCCCGACGCCACGCCCTGCTTCCATTCGTCGATGGACACCTTGCGCTCGACCACACGCATGCCGCGGTCGCGCGCCAGCTGCAGGATGCTGTCGCGGGTGATGCCTTCCAGGATGCTGCCGGACAGTTCCGGGGTCACCAGGCTGCCGTCCTGGTAGACCAGGAACACGTTCATGCCGCCCAGTTCTTCGATGTACTTGCCTTCGACCGGATCCAGAAACAGCACCTGCGAGCAGCCCTGCGCATAGGCTTTCTGCTGCGGCAGCAGCGAAGCGGCGTAGTTGCCGCCGCACTTGGCCGCGCCGGTGCCGCCCTTGGCCGCACGTGCGTACTCGGTGGACAACCAGATCGACACCGGCGCCACGCCCTTGGCGAAGTAAGGGCCGGCCGGACTGGCGATCACGTAGTACGAGGCCTTGTGCGCGGCGCGCACGCCCAGAAAGGCCTCATCGGCGATCATGAACGGGCGGAAATACAGGCTGGTCTCCGGCGCCGACGGCACCCAGCCGGCATCCACGGCCACCAGCTGGCGCAGCGATTCGACAAACAGGTCCACCGGCAATTCCGGCAGCGCCAGACGACGCGCCGAGCGCTGCAGGCGTTCGCCGTTGGACTGCGGGCGGAAGGTCCAGATCGAGCCATCGGCATGCCGGTAAGCCTTGATGCCTTCGAAGATTTCCTGGCCGTAATGCAGCACCGACGCGGCCGGGTCCAACTGCAGCGGGCCGTAGGCACGCACTTGCGCGTCGTGCCAGCCCTGCTCGTTGTTCCAGGAAATGGCGACCATGTGGTCGGTGAAATGCAGCCCGAAACCGGGCGCGGCCAGGATCACGGACAGTTCGTCGACGCTGCGCGGCGACGGAGAACGGGTGGAAGCGAAGGACACGGACACCGGAAGATTCCTGTATGGCGGGCGGAAGGACGCGGCGCCACATCTGCGGACATGGCGCCTGACGATCAGAGCATGCCGGTCTCGAGACGGGCCGCTTCGGACATCATATGCCGGCCCCACGGCGGGTCGAACACCAGCTCGACATCGGCCTCGGCAATGGTCGGGATCATTTCCACCTTGCTGCGCACGTCGTCGACCAGGATCTCACCCATGCCGCAGCCGGGCGCGGTGAGCGTCATCTTGACGTCCACCCGGCGCTGGTTGTCCTCTTCGCGATGGCTGACCACCGCTTCGTAGACCAGGCCCAGATCGACGATATTGAACGGAATTTCCGGGTCGAAGCAGGTGCGCAACTGCTGCCATACCAGTGCTTCCACTTCTTCGTCGCTGGCGTTAGCGGGCAATTCCAGCCCCGGCGGAGCCTCCTTGCCGATCGCATCGCCATCCTTGCCGGCAATGCGGAACAGATTGCCTTCGACAAAGACCGTGTAGCTGCCACCCAGGGCCTGGGTGATATAGCCATAACTGCCTGCGGGCAGGGTCACCGAATCGCCCTGCGGCACCATGACGGCATCGCAATCGCGTTCGAACTGGACGGGTTCGCTGCTACGGGAGTACATGGGCTGGATATGGGGCCGCGCCGGACGCGCGCAAGTCGGCCATTCTAGCCGACCGAGATGGCGCCGCCGCCGCTGGCCGCCAATCCCTTCAACGACGCTGCATTCCATCTGCCGATGCAGTGCGTCGCAAAGTGCGGCATGCGCTCTATCATGTGCGCACTGTCAGGAGCTCCAATGCCGCCCACCTCCGCGTCCGCCAGAAGCGCCCACTGGCTCTGGCCCCCGCTCCTGTTGCTGGGAAGCGTCACCGCCCTCATCGCCTGGCTGCTCATCGCCCTTGCGCTCGGCAACCAGGCCGGCTGGATGGCGGTACTGGTCGCACTGGAAGTGGTCTGGATGCTGCGCCTGGGCACACTGCGCGCCGGCCGGTTGCGTATCGGCGTGGCGGTGGCGACCACCGCATTGATCATCGTCGGTGCTAACTGGGGCATTGCCTCGGCGCAACTGGGCGGGTCGCTGGGCCTGGACCCGTGGACCTCGGCCCAGAAAATGGGCCCTCGCCTGGCCTGGACCCTGGTGCAACTGGCCAATAATGCGTTCGACCTGCTGTGTTACTTCGCAGCGGTGCTCGTGGCGTGGTGGGCTGCGCGCTGAGCAAGGCGCAGTTGTCGCGGTAGCCGAAGCAGCAATGCGTTGAAGCGGATGCCTCGGTCACATAGATCCAGATGGCGCTGTTCTTCGAGGACTGTCGTGCTCATTGTGCCGACGCAGCGATGCCTGGAGCTCTGCGACTTGGCTGCAGGGCCCTTACCCGCCCACCCTCGCGGGACACGCTGCAAGTACGTCCTTGTAAGCTCTTTGGCGGCATCCATGCCGCCAAAGGTCCCGCGAGGGTGGGCGGGCAAGGACCAGTCAAGCTGGTCGGTGTGCGTGGTTGCGAGCAGGGCATGACGTGCGCTGACCGGGTCACTGTTCGTCGACCAGCTTCTCAGCACCTTCTCATCGCAAGCGGAGCAGCAGACCGGCTTTCAACACGCAATCCAAAACTTTCATTTGCATAGCGCAGCGCAAGCCCGGTAACACGCTTTCAAGAAAGCAGCCGACCAACTCTCTGGTGCGGTGTCCTCGCCGCTTGCGGGACCCTTGGCGGCATGGATGCCGCCAAGGAGCCTCCAGGGACGGATTCACGGCGTGTCCCGCAAGCGGTGAGGGCACCGCGCCCTCGACGAGCTGAGCGTTGGACTACCTCTGGACACTGCTGCGATTCGAAAGCTCGGCAGCTTGTTTGCGACTGGCTGGAGATTGCGGATAGATCACGCGTGAGCTGCCGATCTGCGCCTCAGCTGCAAGGAACTTGGCAGCGAGCACACCGCCCTCGACCAATCGGCTTCTCAAGTGCATCCGCGACATCAGTCGTACGAGGCCTCAATGCCCGCCCCCATCCAGCGCCTTCAACTCGCTGACCAGCGCGCTGGCCGCTTCGGCACCGTCGCCGTAGAGCATGCGGGTGTTGTCGGCGTAGAACAGCGCATTTTCGATGCCGGCAAAGCCGGTGCCCTTGCCGCGCTTGATCACCACGGTATTGCGTGAATTGACCACGTCCAGGATCGGCATGCCGTAGATCGGGCTGGCCGGGTCGGTCTTGGCGACCGGGTTGACCACGTCGTTGGCGCCGATCACCAGCGACACATCGGTGCTGGCGAACTCGGGATTGATGTCGTCCATGTCGGCGATCAGGTCGTACGGCACGCCGGCTTCGGCCAGCAGCACGTTCATATGCCCGGGCATGCGCCCGGCGACCGGGTGGATCGCAAACTTCACCTTGACCCCGCGCGCGATCAGCCGCTGCGCCAGCTCCCAGATCTTGTGCTGCGCCTGCGCCACCGCCATGCCGTAGCCGGGCACGATCACCACCCGCTCGGCGAAGGCCATCATCGCGGCCACATCGCTGGCCTCGATGGGTTTTTGCGCGCCGCTGATCTCCTGCGCCTGCCCGCCGCCACCGAAGTTGGAAAACAGCACGCCGCTGATCGGCCGGTTCATCGCCTTGGCCATCAGCCGGGTCAGCAAGATGCCGGCCGCGCCCACCATCATGCCGGCAATGATCAATGCCTCATTGCCCAGCACATAGCCTTCAAACGCCACCGCCAGGCCGGTAAAAGCGTTGTAGAGCGAAATCACCACCGGCATGTCGGCACCGCCGATCGGCAGCGTCATCAACACGCCCAGCGCGAGCGCCACGGCGAAGAAGGCGATGATCGCCAGCGGCTGCAGGCTGGTGGCGGCCCAGATGCCGAGCGCCAGGACTGCCAGCGCCACCAGCAGATTGACCGCCTGCTGGCCGGGGAAGGTCACCCGTCGGTCGAGCCGGCCATCCAGTTTGGCCCAGGCGATGATCGAGCCGGACAAGGACACCGCCCCGATCGCCGAGCCGATCACCGCCAGCATCACCGTGGTGGTGTCCGGCCGCCGCGCCGCCAGTTCGGCGATCGCCTGCGCGCTCCAGTGCGCGGTATCGCGATTGGCGAAGAAGGAAAACCGCAGCAGCTCCACCGCGCCAATCGCCGCCGCCGAGCCGCCGCCCATGCCGTTGTACAGCGCCACCATCTGCGGCATGTCGGTGATGGCCACCTTCTTGGCCGACCACCATGCCACCCCGGTGCCGATCGCCAGCGCTGCCAGGATCAGCGGCACGTTGTGCAGTTCCGGCAGGAAGAACGTGGCCACCGTGGCGATCAGCATGCCGGCGCCGGCCCAGCGGATGCCGCTACGCGCGGTCCTGGGAGAGGCCATGCGTTGCAGGCCGAGCAGGAACAGGGTCGCGGCGATCAGGTAGCTACTCTTGATGAGGATCGGCAAAAGGTGCATCAGCAGCCACGCTCCAGAGAAGGACATCTGCCCGAACGGCAGCACATAAGCCAGGAAGCCCAGCGCGAAGCCGAGCAGCGGGACAAGCACGGCCGCGGCCACCACCGCTGCGATGCGTAGGCGCCGTACGTTCAATCTTTCGCGTCGCGCTTGGCCGGATCCGGCTTGCTGGATTTGAACATGTCCAGCATCCGCTCGGTCACCACGTAACCCCCGGCTGCATTGCCCGCGCCCAGCACCACCGCGACGAACCCCAGCGCTTTTTCCAGCGTGGTATCGGCATGCCCAAGCACCACCATCGCGCCGATCAGCACGATGCCGTGGATGAAGTTGGAGCCGGACATCAGCGGGGTATGCAGGATCACCGGCACCCGCGAGATGATCACGTGGCCGGCGATGGCCGCCAGCATGAAGATGTACAGCGCTACGAACCCGTCGCTCATCGTCTTTCGCTCCACTGGCCGGTGCGGCCCGCCGATCATACCCACGCATCGGGCATGTCAACCGAATCGGCGCTGGGCCGTTGACGTCGTATCGTCTTCGCGGAAGCTACGCTGTGCTGGTGGGAACCCCTTTCGATCCGCAGCCTTCTACAACGGCCGCTGCCGTCCCGGTGTCGCTGGACGCCTTTTTGGCGGGCATCGGTCCGCGTGCGTTCCGTTTTGCCGAGGCCGGTCTGCGTCACCGCGAAGACGCGCTGGATGCCGTGCAGGACGCCATGGTCAAGCTGCTCGGCTACCGTGAACGGCCGGCCGAGGAATGGACGCCGCTGTTCTGGAGCATCCTGCGCAGCCGCATCATCGACCTGCAGCGCCGCCGCACGTTCCGGCTGAAGTTCTGGGCACCGGCCGAGCGCGCCGATGACGAAGGCCCGATCGAGTGGGCCGACCCCGGCATCGGCCCGGTCGGCGCGCAGCAACATCAGCAGGCCTACCAGCGGCTGGTCCAGGCGTTGCGTAGCCTGCCGGCGCGCCAGCGCGAGGCGTTCACGCTGCGCGTACTGGAAGACCTGGATGTGGCCACCACCGCCAAGGCGATGGGCTGCTCCGAAGGCTCGGTCAAAACTCACCTATCGCGCGCGCGCGACGCGTTACAAAAACAGTTCGAGGATTTCCTGTGAACCACTCCCACGATCCGGCCCAGTTCGATGCGCAACTGCGCCAACTGCACGCCGCCGCGCTCACCAGCCTGCCGCCGCAGACCCTGGCACGCCTGCGCCAGGCACGTCACGCGTCGGCGCCGCGTCCACGCCGCGGTTACTGGTTGCTGGCCACCGCCTGTTCGGGTCTGCTGGCCGTCGCTATCGGCCTGCAACTGCGACCGGGCGACACTGCACCCACAAGCGTCGCGCCGACCCAGGCAGTGGCCGGCAACAGCGCCGGCACCGACACCGACGACCTGCTGACCCAGAACCCCGACCTGTATGTCTGGCTCGGGTCCGATACCGCTTTGGCCATGGAATGAGCACGATGACCCGCACCACCCGCCTGCTGTTGACCCTGCTGCTCTGCGCCGGGCCGTGCGCGTCGCTGTTGGCTCAGGATCGCCCGCCGCCGGGCCCGCCAGGGCCACCGCCGATGGACGGACCCGGCCCGCATGGCCCAGGCCCACGCAACGAAACGCCGATGCCGGAGTGGGACAAGCTGACCCAGCAACAGCGTCAAGTGCTGATCGATGCGCTGCGCGAGCGCTGGAACGATGTGCCCGAAGAACGTCCGCGCATGTACCGGCATGCCAGTCGCTGGCTGGACATGACTCCCGAACAGCGCAAGCAGGCCAAGGCCGGCATGGACCGCTTCCGCAACATGAGTCCGGACCAGCGCCGCGAAGCCAAGGCCTTGTTCGACCGCATGCGCGCGCTCAACCCGCAACAGCGCAATGAGCTGCAACAACGCTGGCAGAAGATGAGCCCGGCCGAACGCAGCGCCTGGTTACGCGACCACCCGCCGACGGACGATTGAACGCCGCCGCACTGGCCGCGCAGCAGCGCGACGGCGTGCAATCAAGCCTTGACGGTCATCTCCATCGCGCACCAGCGACACGTCGAACAGCCACTGCGCGCACGCAGCGCGCTAGGCCGCCGGTGTGGCCGACCAACGCGTCTTCGCCAGCAACTCATCGTCCCAGTCGAATGACAGCGCACCGTCGCTGATCAACAACGCGGCGAATGCGTAGACGTTGCGCGCAAACATCTCGCTGGCATGCACCGCGCCCTGGCTTGCCAGATTGAGCGGCCCGGCGACCACCACGCCATCGAGATCGACGGTTTCGCCCGGACGCGTAGCCGCACAGTTGCCGCCGGTTTCCGCAGCCAGATCCACGATCACGCTGCCGGCGCGCATGCCCTGCACCATCTCCGTGGTCACGATCTTTGGCGCTGGTCGCCCCGGCACGGCCGCAGTGCAGACCACCACATCCACGCCTTTGAGATGCTCGGCCAGGCGGCGCTGCTGCTCGGCGCGTTCGTCGTCGGTGAGTTGGCGTGCGTAGCCGCCTTCGCCGGCAGCGCTGACGCCCAGATCCAGAAAGCGCGCGCCCAGGGACGCGATCTGCTCGCGGGTTTCCGGGCGCACATCGAAACCTTCCACCTGCGCGCCCAGCCGTTTGGCCGTGGCGATCGCCTGCAAGCCGGCAACACCCGCACCGATTACCACGACCTTGCAGGGGCGCATCGTGCCCGCGGCGGTGGTGAGCATCGGGAAGAACCGCGGCGCCAGTTGCGCGGCCAGTAACACCGCCTTGTAACCGGCCATGCCGGCTTGCGAACTCAGCACGTCCATCGATTGCGCACGCGTGGTGCGCGGCAGGCGCTCCAGCGGAAACGCCACCAGTTCGCGCGTGGCAAATGCCTGCGCACGCGCCGGGTCGGCATCGGGTGCGAGCATGCCGATCACCACTGTCTGCGGTTTGCACAACAGCAAGACATCAGTCGGCGGTGCCTGCACACAGAGCAGCATGTCGGCCTGATCAAGCGTGTGTGCGCTGGCAAGTTGCGCACCGGCCTGCAGATACGCCGCATCGTCCATGCTGCTGGCGCGGCCGGCGTCCGGCTCGATCCACACATGGGCGCCGAGCGCGACCAGCTTCTTGACCGTTTCCGGCGTTGCCGCCACCCGGCGTTCGCCTGCCGCCTGTTCTTTCAGCACCAGCACCTGCACAGCCATGGGTTGCTCCGGTCTCGCGCTCAGTGCGGCGATGCTAGCAGAGCGTGGCCGCGGCGCCTGGCACGTGTGCTGCGCTGGCTGTCGGCCAGGTCGCACGTCAGCCTGTACCGCGTTTTCCCCGCAGATCGCGCATCAGGGTTCAAGCACCGCATGCAGCAACGGGGCGAACACCAGTTCCGGCGCAAACGCGCGCAAGGCGTCGTGCTTGCGGTCGATCGCCAGCGAGGCATAGCCGTGCACTGCGCTCCACGCCAGCAGGGTGCGTTGTTCCAGCAGCTCGGCGTCTGGCGCGCTGCCGTGACGGGCACTCCACTGTGTGCGCACCGTGTCGCGCAGGCAGGCCATGGCTGCCTCGCTGGCCTGCAGCAGCCGTGGCAGGCTGCGCGAACGCAGGTCCAGGCCCAACATCAGCCGGAACTGCTGCGGATAGTCGATGGCGAATCGCAGGTAGCCCAGTCCGCAGCCCAGCAGCGGGTTGGCAAGTTCCTGCTGGGTTGCGTGGATGCGCGCGAGCATGCGTTCGTAGCCATCGGCCGCCACTTCCGCCAACAACCCGTCCAGCGAGCCGAAGTGGTGCGCGGGTGCGGCATGCGAGACCCCGGCGCGGCGCGCGCATTCGCGCAAGGTCAGCCCACGCACGCCCGATTCGCCGACCAGCTCCCAGCCAGCGCGACGCAATGCGGCCGGCAGATCGCCGTGGTGATAGCCAGCAGGAACGTCTGATCGCGACATGGCGGCTTCGTTTATCGGGAGCTCAGTGGAGCAGATCATCTTGACGCTGACAAGATTCAATCGGCAGACTTGTGTCGCATCTTGTCGGCGACAAGATGTGCGACGCGCCCTCCCCTACAAGGACTCCCCCATGAGCTCGTCCATCGCCAAATTGCGTGCGCGGCTGCTCCGCGGCCTGATGCGCACAGTCAGTCGCCTGGCCCCCGGCCCGACCGGCCGCTCTCTGGCGCGCCGTTTCGTCACCCCGGGTGCGGCAGGGCGTCGGCAGGCGGCCACCATCGCCGCAACGTTGACCGATGTGCAGCAGCAAACCCTGCACATCGACGGCATCGACATCGCCGTCTACCAATGGGGCGACCCTGCGCAGCAGCCGTATGTGCTGCTGTCGCATGGCTGGGCCAGCTATGGCCTGCGCTTTGCGGCCTGGGTGCCGCAGCTACGCGCGCTTGGCTATGCGGTGCTGGCGTTCGATCAGGCGGCACATGGTCTGAGCAGCGGCAAGATCAGCAACATGCCGCATTTCGTCAAGATGCTGCGCCAGATCGGCGAGCGTTTTGGCCGCCCTGCGATGTTCATCGGCCACTCGCTGGGGGCGGCCTCAGTGGTGTTTGCCGACGACCCGGCATGGCGTCCGTCCCGTTATGTGTTGATCGCCCCGCTGGTGGCGCCGGCCGCCAGCGCGCAACGTCAGTTCCGTGCGTTCGGTATTGCACCCGGCGCATTCGCACCGTTCGAAAATTGGCTGATCCAGCTCACCGGCAAGTGTTTTGCCGACTTCGATGCGACCGCGCACCTGCCGCACTTCGATCGCCCGGCGCTGATCATCCACGACCGCCGCGACCGCGAGACGCCGTGGGAAGAAGGCGCACGCTTTGCCGCACTCTGGCCAGGCGCGCAGCTGTTCAGTACCGAAGGACTGGGCCATAACCGCATGGTCGATCACGCCTCGGTGATCGCGCGGGCGCTGGAGTTCATCGGCCCGGCATCGCGCTGAGTAGCGCGCTCCGGGATGCGGTCATCGCGGGCGTGGGTGCCGGAGTACAGGCGTCAGGGGAATCCGTCGGTTAAGAGCGGCTGACAAAAGGACTGTGCTCACCGCCAAGCGGGCGCGGCCGATGCTTGGTGCCGCATGTACCACGCGTAGACTCCGGTTCCTCCGGGCTGTCCACACCCACCTGGCGAATGCTCGCTACGTTTTGTTAGCCGCTCTAAGCGTGTTGCGCAATCCAATCGCAAATGCAGCGCTTACGTATTGCGCGACAAGGCAGCACACGTCGCGTTTGCTGGTGCAATGATTCCGCGCCTGCCGATGAGTCACTTCGAAAGAGTCGCCTGGCCATCCGAACCGCCACGACGCCGCAAACATCCGGCGTCTGCTGCAGGAGCCCGACGACTCCAGGAGTCCAAACGCCGACACGGCAAGACCCTCGCGATGGTCGCGCCAGCGACGCATATCCACTCTTCAAAGCACGCTCGCCGAAGACGGCGATACAGCCTCCGACGCGCAGCGACAGCGCTGCGCAGTCGATGCAATCGCTCAGTGCACCGTGCCGTTGTTGTGCGGATCCAGCCGGTCGATCACGCCCTGCATCGCGCTGTCGAACGCGCCGTCGTTGATGTGTTCGCGCAGGCGCCCCAGCCGCACCATCACCGCCAGTTCTTCCGGCGAGGCGACGCAGAAACGCACACCGCGGCGGTTGACGAACAATAGCCGCTGCGAAATCGGGCTGACCCACGACAGCTTGCCGGCCTGCACCTTGCCGTCCTTGTCGACGAAATCCAGCCAGGTGCCGATGTCCATCGCACGGAACCGTTCGGCGTCGGCACTGTCGATGCTCTGCGCCACCGCTTCGGCACCCAGCACTACGCTGACGCTTTCGGCCGCTGGCGGCGGCAGGTTGACCTGCGGCAGTTCCGGCAAGGCTTTTTCCAGCTCCGGGCGTGCCTCGGCGATGGCTTGCAAGGTGTCGTGCAATGCCGTGATCGCCACCACCACCGCGTCGCCATGCAGGCCAACGCTGGCGAACACGCGATGCAGCGCCGGTTGCCAGACCTGCAGCCACGGCTTGCCGATGATGTGGCGGCGCGCCTCGCTCAGTTCTTCCAACACGCCATCGGCCAGCGCCAATGCTTCCACCGTGCCGGGACCTTCGTCGCCGTCGCGCAGGATCGCCATGGTCAGGTGATGCAGCCACGGCTGGCGCAGGAAGTCTTCCACCGCCTTGGGCAACGGCGCACCGGCCAGCACGCGCTGCTCCAGCTCCGCCAGCGCGCGGTTGCGCGCCAACTCCAGTTTTTCCTGGCCGCGCTGGGTTTCGGTGGCGCGGCGCTCGGCAATTTCCACACGGCGGCGGTGCTGCGACAGGAAGTCGCGGAACTCTTCTTCCAGGGTCAGGAAGATCGCCAGGTTCTCGTTGAATTCGGCCACCAGACGGTCGACGATTTCTTCGACCTTGCCCATCAGCACTCGCTCGGCGGCGCTGTCGCCGTTGTTGCCCTCGCAGGCCTCGGCCAGCGAATTGAGCAGGCGCCGCGCCGGGTGAGTCTTCTGCACGAACATCTTGCGGTCCAGCAGCGCCACTTTGACGAAGGGCACCACCAGCCGGCCGATCATTTCGCGCGAGCGGTTTTCCAGATCGCGCTCGTCCAGCATCACGTCGAACAGCATGCCGACCAGGTCGATCGCATCCTCGTCCATCGGGTCCAGCTTTGCGGTGGCCGGGTCCACGCCCAGACGCGTAGCGCTGTTGAGCACTTCGTTCTTCAGACGCTGCGCAAGCGATTCGTTGTCGTCGCCGATGGCCGCCTGCAGCGTTGCGCTGGGCGTGGCCTGCAGCAACGACAGCACCGACATCATTTCGCGCTGGCTCAGCGGGCGTTGCTGGCCCACCGCCACCGACGCAGCCGAGGCCGTGCTGTCGCGCACGCTACGGGTCTGCTGCAGCAGTTCGTGCAGTGCATCCAGCAGCATGCCCTGGCTGCCGCCAGGATGATCGGCCTCGCCTTCCATGCCGCCAGCGCCGCCACCATCGGCATGACCGCGTTGCGCGGCGGCCTGCATGCGGCCGCGGCTATGCGCCCAGCGGTCCAGGAAGCGATTGGCCCAGGCTGGCGCGTATTGGTCGTTCTGATCGTCGCCGCCCATTTCGGTATCGCCGCCATAAGCGTCGGCTTGCGCGCGCGCTTCGGGCGTCTCGCCACGTGGCTGCATGCGCGGCGGCGGGCGCTTGGGCTGCGAAATTTCCGGCATCACGCCGGCCTTGACCAGAGTTTCGTCCAGACGCGCATACAACTTGCCGATCGGTTCGGCCAGGTCGCGCTCGCATAGCTTGATCACCACCAGGCGCACTTCCGGCGCCAGATCGCAGGTGGCGAACGCTTCGTGGATCGCCACACCCAGATGTTCCGGACCGAACGGATTGGTGTCGGCCACCAGTTCCAGGCCACCGGCAATCCAGCCCAGGCGGCGGTCGACACGCGCCAGCACCTGCTTGAAATCGCGCAGCAGCACGGTGGCAAGGTTGCGTACTGCCAACCGCGATTCGAGTACGTGCTCGGGCACCAGACTGAGCGGGCCGGTGCCCATGTCGCCGGCCAGTACCACTTCGGCCGACAACGGCGTTCCGAGCAACAGCGCCTGCCAGCCGTCTTCCAGCTGTTGGCGGAATTGGGTGGTCACGTCTTCGCGCTTGCGGCGCAACTCGCGCATGCCATCGAGAAACAGCAACTGTGACGCGCCGGCGGATTCGGCGCGATCGAACAGGACATCATCGAAATGTGCGACTGCAGCTGCAAACACCTGCACCAGCGCGGGCACGAACACGTCATGCGCCTGTTCGAGCAAGCGTTGGTCACGGCCCGGCTGTCCCGACGGACTGGGCTGAAAAGTCATGCGCAAAGGCTCCCCGCCTCTGCAGGCGTGAAAATATTCAAACGAGTAAAAACAGACGCGGCCCCAAATTCCGCCCTCGCATGGTAGGCGTTTCGCTCGTTCGTTAAGTGTGACGCAGCTCTCACTTTACTCGTGACCGCCCAGGGTTTGCGTGTCAAGGAGACATCGTAGCCCGCAACCTTGCGGTGGAGCCTGCCGGCACCCGTTATACGCCTGCGGGGGTTAAGCCTTGAGGGGGTCAGACGCGTCCAGCCCGTCGACCACGTCCTGCATCGCGCTGTAGAAAGCGTCTTCTTCACGGTGCAGGCGCAGGCGATCCAGCCAGACCATCATGGCCAGCTCTTCCGGCGAGGACACGCACAGCCGCCCGCCGCGCCGATTGACGAACATCAGCCGCCCGGAAATCGGGCTGATCCACGACAGCTTGCCCGGTTGGACACGGCCTTCGCGGTCGACGAAGTCCAGGCTGGTGCCGATTGCCATGGCGCGAAAGAAGTCGGCGGTGATGCGGTCGAATTCCACCTGCCCGCCCGCATCGAGCATCGGGGTCAACGGCTCTGCCACCGGGTCGACGGGGCTGGGCACCAGGCGCAATGCGGTCAAGGTGGGGGCGAGCGCTTCCGCATGGACAGCAGCCGGGGTGGGTGCCAGCGCGCGCAGCAGTTCCTGCAAGGCCTGTTCGGCCTCGCGCGGCCCCAACCCGGCCAACGCAAACGCCTGCAGCAACGGCGCACGCTGTGCATCCAGCCCGGTATCGCTGCGCGCAGGCGTCAGCTGCGCCAACACGGCGTCGCCCACCGCAATGGCGGCGTCCAGGCCCGGGCCGGCGCCATCGGCGCGCAACGCAACCTGTTGCACGCTCGGATGCCAGACGCGGCTGAGAAAATGCTCCACCACCGGCGGCAGCGATCCGCGTGCCAGCCGCTCGGCCAGCGCCTGGGCGGCAATGCTGCGTGCGCGTTCGCGGCGTTCTTCGGCACGTTGCAATTCGTTGGCGCGGCGCTCGGCAATCTCCACGCGTCGCCGGTACTGCTCGTAACTGGCGCCGAACTCGGCTTCCAACGCCAAGAACACCGCTGGATGCTCGTCGAAGTCGCGCACGACGGTGACGACTGCCGCCTCCACCTGCGCCAGCAAGGCCTGTTCGGCCGGGCTTTCGCCGCCATTGCCGTCGCAGGCATCCACCAGCAGATTGAGCAGACGACGCGCCGGGTGGCCATCGCGCACGAACAGATGGCCGTCGAGCATCGCCATCTTGGCCATCGGCACCAGCAACTGCCCCAGCAGGCGGCGTTGCGCATCGGAAAGCTGGCTCTGCACCAGGATCGCGTCGAACAGCAGCGCGATCAGATCCAGCGCATCGGCATCGTTGGGGTCCAGGCAGGTGGTGACCGGGTCGACGCCAAGCGAGGCAGCCGCGCGCATGAGGTGCTGCCGCAGTGCGTGCGGCAAGCCGCGCTGCCCGTCGTCGATGCTGTCGAACCCGGCGCCGGGCATGGTCTGCAGCAGCGACAACGCCGAAACCACCTCACGCGGCGACAGCCGCCGCTGCGCGACCGACTCCAACCGCCCGGCATCGGGCTCGCGCAGGTGGCGCGCCTGTTGCAAACGCTGGTGCAACGCGGCCGGCAGCACTTCGCGGCCGCTGCGCAGATGCACGTCGATCACCTTGACGTCGACCAATGCCCCCTGCCCGCCGGACCAGTCGGCAAAGAACCGTGCGATCCAGTCCGGCGTCTCGGTGGTGTCCTCGTTGCCGGTCTTGCCCTGGCGCGGGATGCCGCCGCGGCGATGGCGCGCCTGCGGCAACTCGCGCAGGCTGGCAACCTGCGCCAACGCCTGTTCCAGCTCTGCGTAGCGCTGGCCTACGCGCGGCATCAGCTGCTGCTCGCAGACCTTGATGACCGCCAGATGCACCTTAGCCGCCAGCGTCACGCCCTGGAAGGCCTCGTACAGCGCCACGCCCAGGTGCTCAGGGCCGAACGGATTGCTGTCGCCATCGATGCGCAGCCCGCCGGCGATGAAGCCCAGATAGCGATTGAGCCGCATCAGCTCCGGCCGCCATTGATGCTGCAACGCGCCGGCCAGATTGCGCACCGCCAGCCGGACTTCAAGATCCTGTTCGGGCAGCAGAGTCAGCCCGGCAGCGCCGCGTGCCAGGCTACGCTCGGCCGACAACGGCCGCGCGGACTCCAGGCCCTGCCAGGCCTTGGCCAGATGCCCGCGAAAGCGCGCAGTGATCGGTTCGCGCTGCTGCCGCAAGGCCTGGATGGCTTCCATGAAATCGTTCTGGGCCGCGCCGGCATCGGCCGCCAGGCGGAACAACGCCTCGGCCAGCGCGTCCTGTACGTCGATGAACGCATCGGCCAGCGGCACCAGTACGATATCGCGCACCTGATCGAGCAGTTGCGGGTTGCGGCTGGGCAGAGGATCGGTGGACGCGAACTGGGTCATCGGACAACGCTGAAGGAGCGGGCAGGAAGGGGCGATGCCGTTGCAGCAGGCGTCACCCGGCCGGCCATCATGCGGCGGGCGTTGGGAAGGGCCCGTCTATAATTGACTTATTCGTCGCCCAGAAACGCAAATTATGCATGCACCGTATTCGCTACAGGCGCTGGACGCGCGTCGTTCGGTCCCCTCCAAACAATTGGGCGAGCCCGGCCCGGATGAAGACACCTTGCTGCGCATGCTGACATCGGCCGTGCGCGTGCCCGACCACGGCAAGCTGGTGCCGTTCCGTTTCCTGCGCATCAGCGGCGACGCGCGGCATGCCCTGGGCGACTTTCTGGCCGAACGCACCCAGGCCGCCGATCCGCTGGCGCCGCCAGCCGTAGTCGAAAAAGACCGCAACCGCTTCAGCGACGCACCGTTGGCGATCGTAGTCATCGCCTCGCTGCGCCCCGAGCACAAGGTGCCCGAGCAGGAACAGCTGCTCACCGCCGGCTGCGTGTGTTTTGCATTGCTGCAGGCCGCGCAGGCGCATGGCTTCGGCGCGCAGTGGCTGACCGCCTGGATGGCCTACGACCCGGCCGTCAGCGGCTATCTGGGCTTGGGCGAAAACGAGCGCATCGCCGGCTTCATCCATATCGGCACGCCGCGCATGCAGGTGCCGGAGCGCGAGCGTCCGGACCCGCGCGCCTTGTTGCGCGACTGGACCCCATGAGCACGCTGCCGGGTGCCATTGCCGCGGCGCTGCCGGGCGGTCCGCGCCCGGAGCCGCTGTATCTGATCGATGCCAGTTTGTACGTGTTTCGCGCCTGGCATTCGATCCCGGACGAGTTTCAGGACGCGCAAGGCTGGCCGACCAATGCGGTGCACGGCTTTGCGCGTTTTCTGCTGGACCTGCTGGAACGCGAGCGCCCGCAGTACATCACCATTGCCTTCGACGAAGCGTTGGACAGCTGCTTTCGGCATGCCATCTACCCAGCCTACAAAGGCAACCGCGAGCCGGCGCCGGATGCATTGCGGCGCCAGTTTGCGCATTGCAAGGCACTGTGCGCGGCACTGGGCCTGAGCGTGCTGGCGCACCGCGAGTACGAGGCCGACGATCTGATCGGCAGCGCCTTGCACAGCGTGCGCGCGCAAGGCTTGCGCGGGGTGATCGTGTCGGCCGACAAGGATCTGTCGCAATTGCTGTTCGAACACGACGAACAGTGGGATTACGCGCGCAACTTGCGCTGGGGCATGGACGGGGTAAAGGCGCGCCATGGTGTGCATGCGCATCAGATTGCCGACTATCTGGCGCTGTGCGGCGATGCGATCGACAACATTCCCGGCATCACCGGCATCGGCGCCAAATCGGCAGCCGTGCTGCTGGCGCATTTCGGCAGCCTGGATGCCTTGCTGGAACGCATCGACGAGATCCCGTTTCTGCGCTTGCGCGGCGCTGCGCAAATGGCCGTGCGGCTGCGCGAACAGCGCGACCATGCGTTGTTATGGCGCCAGCTCACTACCATTGCATTGGACGCACCGCTCGGCTTGACCGATGCCGGCTTCACGCGCACGCAGGCCGATGCGGACATGCTGATCGGCTTATGCGACAGCCTGCGTTTCGGGCCGCTCACGCGCCGACGCTTGCTGGCCGTGTGCGACGGCGCCGCACTGCCGTCCCCTCCCGCTTCCCTGTCTCAAGGCACCTACCCATGAACCGACACGACACCCCGCCCACCGTGGTTTACGAAGGCAAGTACCAGCGCATGGTCGTGCGTGGCACCTGGGAATATTCCGAGCGTGTGCACGCCGGCGGCCTGGCCGCGATCATCGTGGCGGTGACGCCGGACGATGCGATGTTGTTCGTCGAACAGTTCCGCGTGCCGTTACAAGCGCGCACCATCGAAATGCCGGCCGGGCTGGTCGGCGATGTGCATGCCGATGAATCGATCGAGCTGTCAGCGATCCGCGAACTGGAAGAAGAAACCGGCTGGACCGCCGAACACGCCGAAGTGCTGATGATCGGCCCCACCTCGGCCGGCGCCAGCAGCGAGAAGATCGCGTTCGTGCGCGCCACCGGGCTGCGCAAGGTCGGCGCAGGCGGCGGCGATGCCAGCGAAGACATCACCGTGCACGAAATCCCGCGCGCGCAGGTCGGCGCGTGGCTGGTGCAGAAGATGGCCGAGGGCTATCAGATGGATCCCAAGTTGTGGGCCGGGCTGTATCTGGTCGATCACGCACTGGATGGCACGCCGCGTGGTTGATGCCGCTGCCGGTCACTTGCTTGGCCCCGAGGATCCGCCAGCGTTCACCGTGCACAACGCGCAGGCGGCATCGCCGTGGCTGTTGATCGCCGATCACGCAGGTCAGCGCGTGCCTGCACGGCTGGCCAATCTGGGCCTGCCGCAGCAGGAGCTGGACCGCCATATCGGCTGGGATATCGGCATCGCACAGGTCACCCGTCTGCTGGCCGAGGCGCTGGATGCGATCGCTATCACCCAGACTTATTCGCGCCTGGTGATCGACTGCAACCGGCCCGATGACGCGGCCAGTCGGATGCCGGAGATCAGCGACGGCACATCCATTCCCGGCAATCTGGCGTTGACCGCCGCCGATCGCCAGCAACGTATCGATGCGATCTTCGCGCCCTACCACGCACGCATTGCGGCCGAACTGGATGCACGCGCGCAGCGCGCCCAACCGACGCTGCTGGTGTCGATGCACAGCTTCACCCCGGTGATGGCCGGCAACGCGCGGCCCTGGCATGCGGGCGTGCTGTACCACCGCGATACGCGACTGGCGCATCGCTTGCTGGATGCCTTGCGCGCGGAACCGGATCTGGTGGTTGGCGACAATCAACCGTACGCGGTAAGCGATGCAACCGACTACGCCATCCCGGTCCATGGCGAAGGCCGCGGGCTGCTGCATGTGGAGCTGGAAATCCGCCAGGACCTGATCGGCGACACCGCCGGGCAACAGGCATGGGCAGATCGATTGGCGCGCATCCTGCCGCCGCTGGCCCGGGCGCTGTTGCCACGCTGAAACGACACCCCCCGTAGGAGCGTGCCTGCGCGCGAGGAAGCGTTATCGATAACGCCTCATCGCGCGCAGGCACGCTCCTACGGGTCATGCACCAGCGTGAGCTGGCACATCACTCGCCTGCGCCCGACCGGCTCGCTCAGGCAAACCCGTCGGTCGCGCGCACCAGTGCATCGACATTTTCCGGCTCGAAGGCCGAATGCCCCGA
The DNA here is from genome assembly GCF_979258225.1 of Xanthomonas sp. AC360. Classification (NCBI taxonomy): domain Bacteria; kingdom Pseudomonadati; phylum Pseudomonadota; class Gammaproteobacteria; order Lysobacterales; family Lysobacteraceae; genus Xanthomonas; species Xanthomonas sp. AC360. Next base: position 2,552,981 of record NZ_OZ409846.1, on the reverse strand, counting down.
CGCCGGGCTGATCTGCAGCTGCGCCTTCGGCCACGCCTTGTGCAGATCCCAGGCGCTTTGCAGTGGGCACACCACATCGTAGCGGCCATGCACGATCACCCCGGGGATGTCGGCAATGCGGTGCGCATCGCGCAACAACTGGCCTTCCACCTCGAAGAAGCCCTTGTTGACGAAGTAGTGGTTTTCGATACGTGCGAAGGCCAACGCAAAGTGCGCGTCCTCATGCCCGGTGACGAAGTCTTCGTCCACATGCAGAAAGCTGGTGGCGCCTTCCCACACGCTCCAGGCCTTGGCGGCGGCCAGGCGCGTGGCCTCGTCGTCGCTGGTCAGGCGGCGATGGAAGGCAGCGACCAGATCGCCGCGTTCGTCGGCCGGGATGGCGTTGATGTAGTGCTCCCATGCATCCGGGAACAGCCGGCTGGCGCCTTCCTGATAGAACCAGTCCAGCTCGAAACGACGCAGCAAAAAGATGCCGCGCAGCACCAGTTCGGTGACCTGCTGCGGGTGGGTTTGCGCATACGCCAAAGCCAGCGTCGAGCCCCAGCTGCCGCCGAACACCTGCCAGCGGTCGATGCCCAACTGCGTGCGCAAGCGCTCGATGTCGGCGACCAGATCCCAGGTGGTGTTGTCGGTGAGATCGGCATGCGGGGTGGACCGCCCGGAGCCGCGCTGATCGAACAGCACGATGCGGTACTTGGCCGGGTCGTGGAAGCGCCGCATCTTGTCGTTGCAGCCGCCGCCCGGGCCGCCGTGCAGCATCACCACCGGTTTGCCCTGCGGATTGCCGCACTGTTCGAAATACAGCGTGTGGCGGTCGTCGACCTTCAGGCTGCCCTGCTCGTAGGGCGTGATCTCGGGATAGAGCGTGCGCATGCGTCGGTCCTGGGCGAAAACCCGCATTGTAGCGATCGACGATGGAGCCAACGGCTGCGTCTTCCCGTGGCGAGGTGTGACTGCGCATGCCGGCGCGCAATGACTGCACCGTCGGCGACGTTGCACCAGCCAGCACTACCGCGTCGTGCCCTCCTCCCAGCAGCCCAACGTCACCCGATCGCGCTGTTCCAGATCCTGATGCGTGGCCACCTGCGCAAACCCGCGCGTGCGCAGCAACTCGGCCACGGCCGGGCCCTGATCCCAGCCATGCTCGAGCAGCAGCCAGCCGCCTGCGCGCAGATGTGCGGGCGCATCGGCCACGATCGAACGAATGTCATCCAGCCCGTCGCTGCCGGAGGCCAGTGCACTGGCCGGCTCGTAACGCAGATCGCCCTGCGCAAGATGTGGGTCGCCGGCTGCGATATACGGCGGGTTGCTGGCGATCAGATCGAAGCGCTCGCCGGCCAGTGGTACGAACCAGCTGCCCTGCCGGCATTCCACGTTCGATAGGCGGTGGCTGTCGGCGTTGCGCTGGGCGATGGCGAGCGCGGCCGCGCTGGCGTCGGTGGCGATCACCTGCGCCTGCGGCCGCTCGCTGGCGATCGCCAGCGCGATCGCGCCGCTACCGGTACCCAGATCGGCCACGCGCCGGCCGGGCGCCTGGTCCAGACGCTCCAGCGCCAGCTCGACCAACGCTTCGGTGTCGGCACGCGGAATCAGCGTGGCCGTGGAGACGGACAGGTCCAGGGTCCAGAACCCGCGCGAACCGGTCAGGTAGGCCACCGGCTCGCCAGCCTGCCGCCGCTGCACCAAGGCGTCGAAGGCCTGCGCGATGGTCGGCGGCACCGGGTCGCGGCCGTGCGCGAACAGCCAGGCGCGGTCGCGGCCGAGTGCATGCAGCAGCAGCGGCTCGGCATCGGCACGCTCGATCCGCAGCGCAGCCTGCCGCAGCAGCTGTTCGGCGGGGATGCCTGCAGGATCGTCGCTCATACGGATCATTCACTCATGCGAAACATCGGCCGACCATTATCGGAGATGGAACGGCCCACCCGCAGCGCCAGATGCCGTCTGCAATATCGATAGCCAAAACCTATCTATGCAATTCCATTAATCGATTTGAGAAATCTATCGATCCTGCCTACCATGACGGCTGTTCCATCCCCTGCCCCCCTTTCATCGCACGAGGAAACTCAATGTCTCTCATCAACACCCAGGTCCAGCCGTTCAAGGCGAATGCGTACCACAACGGCAACTTCATCGAAGTCACCGAGGCCAGCCTGAAGGGCAAGTGGTCGGTGCTGATCTTCATGCCCGCCGCATTCACCTTCAATTGCCCGACCGAAGTGGAAGACGCCGCCGACAACTATGCCGCGTTCCAGAAGGCTGGCGCCGAGGTGTACATCGTCACCACCGACACGCACTTCTCGCACAAGGTGTGGCACGAGACCTCGCCGGCCGTTGGCAAGGCGCAGTTCCCGCTGATCGGCGACCCGGCCCACAAGCTGACCCGCGCCTTCGGCGTGCACATTGAAGAAGAAGGCCTGGCTCTGCGCGGCACCTTCATCATCAACCCGGAAGGCGTGATCAAGACCCTGGAAATCCACGACAACTCGATCGCCCGCGACGTCACCGAGACGCTGCGCAAGCTGACCGCAGCGCAGTTCGTGGCCAACAATCCTGGCCAGGTCTGCCCGGCCAAGTGGAAGGAAGGCGCCAAGACCCTGGCTCCGTCGCTGGACCTGGTCGGCAAGATCTAAGCCGCCGCGCATCCCTGGCCCGGTTCATCGGGCCGGGGGTGAACCGGAGCCGGTGCCGGGCTGCCCGCCAGCCATCGCCAGCACGCATCCCGACCTCGCGCCGGCTGCGGTTCACCTCCTTCCTTCCCCGGCGACCTGCCTTTCGGCAGCGACGCCACGCCCTCCCCTTGCCCATTCCCAGGAGTTTTCCATGTTGGATGCCAATCTCAAGACCCAGCTGACTGCCTACCTGGAACGGGTCACGCGCCCGATCCAGATCCACGCATCGATCGACGACAGCGACGGCTCGCGCGAAATGCTCGACCTGCTCGAAGACCTGGTGCTGCTGTCGGACAAGATCAGCCTGGACGTCCACCGCGATGACAACCAGCGCAAGCCCTCGTTCGCGCTGAACACGCCGGGCCAGGACATCTCGCTGCGCTTTGCCGGCCTGCCGATGGGCCACGAGTTCACCTCGCTGGTGCTGGCGCTGCTGCAGGTGGGCGGTCACCCGTCCAAGGCTGCCGCCGAGCTGATCGAGCAGGTGCAGCATCTGGATGGCGACTACCAGTTTGAAACCTATTTCTCGCTGTCGTGCCAGAACTGCCCGGACGTGGTGCAGGCACTGAATCTGGCGGCCGTGCTCAACCCGCGCATCAAGCATGTCGCCATCGATGGCGCATGGTTCCAGGACGAGGTCGAAACCCGCCAGATCATGTCGGTGCCCACCGTCTACTTGAACGGCGAGCTGTTCGACCAGGGCCGCATGACGCTGGAGCAGATCGTCGCCAAGCTCGACACCAATGCCGCAAAGCGCGATGCCGCCAAGATCGCTGCCAAGGACGCCTTCGACGTGTTGGTGATCGGCGGTGGCCCGGCCGGCGCGGCAGCAGCGGTGTATGCCGCGCGCAAGGGTATCCGCACCGGTGTGGCCGCCGAGCGTTTCGGTGGGCAGGTGCTGGACACCATGTCGATCGAAAACTTCATCTCCGTGCCGGAAACCGAAGGCCCGAAGATGGCGGCCGCGCTCGAACAGCACGTGCGTCAGTACGATGTGGACATCATGAATCTGCAGCGCGCCGAGCAGCTGATCCCGGCCGGTGCCGATGGCCTGGTCGAGATCAAGCTGGCCAATGGCGCTTCACTCAAGAGCAAGACCGTGATCCTGTCCACCGGTGCGCGCTGGAGGCAGATGAACGTGCCGGGCGAAGATCAATACAAGAACAAGGGCGTGGCCTATTGCCCGCACTGCGATGGTCCGTTGTTCAAGGGCAAGCGCGTTGCGGTGATCGGTGGCGGCAACTCGGGTGTGGAAGCGGCGATCGACCTGGCCGGCATCGTGGCGCATGTCACCCTGGTGGAGTTCGACGACAAGCTGCGTGCCGATGAGGTACTGCAGCGCAAGCTACGCAGCCTGCACAACGTGCGCATCATCACCAGCGCACAGACCACCGAAGTGCTGGGCGACGGGCAAAAGGTCACCGGCCTGGTCTACAAGGACCGCACCGGCGGCGACAGCCAGCACATCGATCTGGAAGGCGTGTTCGTGCAGATCGGCCTGCTGCCCAATACCGAGTTCCTGCGTGGCACGGTCGAGCTGTCGCCGCGCGGCGAGATCATCGTCGACGACCGTGGCCAGACCAGCGTGCCGGGCGTGTTTGCGGCAGGCGATGCCACCACGGTGCCGTACAAGCAGATCGTGATCGCGATGGGCGAAGGCTCCAAGGCCGCACTGAGCGCATTCGATCACCTGATCCGCTCCAGCGCACCGGTCAGCGCCGAAAACGTTGCGCAGGCCGCATAAGCGCAACGACAGCCATCGCCCGGCCACGCCGGGCGCTAAGCTGCATCACGCGTCAGTCGTTAACCGTCACCGCCTTGAGGGCTGCTGCACATGAATCTGCGTGACTTGAAGTATCTGGTAGCCCTGGCCGACCACAAGCATTTCGGCCGCGCCGCGACGGCGTGTTTCGTCAGTCAACCGACGCTGTCCACCCAGATCAAGAAACTCGAGGACGAGCTGGGTGTGCCGCTGGTAGAGCGCGCACCGCGCAAGGTGATGCTGACGCCGGCCGGCCGCGAAGCGGCGATGCGCGCACGCGGCATCGTTGCCGAAGTGGAACAGATGAAGGAAGCCGCGCGGCGCAGCCAGGATCCGGAAGCGGGCACCGTGCGGCTGGGTATCTTCCCCACGCTGGCGCCCTATTTGTTGCCGCATGTGGTGCCGCGCATCCGCGAGCGGTTTCCGCGGCTGGAGCTGCTGTTGATCGAAGAAAAAAGCGACCGACTGATGCACCAGTTGCGCGAAGGCCGCCTGGATGCGGCGCTGCTGGCGCTGCCGTTGCAGGACGACCAGCTGCATGCGGAATTCTTGTTCGAAGAACCCTTTGTGCTGGCAGTGCCGGAAGGCCATCCGCTGTCGCGCCACGACAGCATGACGCTGGACGATCTGTCCGAACAACGCCTGTTGTTGCTGGAAGACGGCCACTGCCTGCGCGAACAGGCGCTGGATGTCTGCCATCTGGCCGGCGCGCTGGAAAAGTCGGAATTCCAGGCCACCAGCCTGGAAACCCTGCGTCAGATGGTCGCTGCCAATGTCGGCGTCACCCTGCTACCGCTCCTGGCAGTCAAACCGCCGGTCGCCCGCTCGGAAAACATCCGCCTGATTCGCTTCCGCGAAGACAAGCAACCCAGCCGTCGCATTGCCATGGCGTGGCGTCGCAGCTCGGCCATGACCGCCTTCCTGGAGCAGCTGTCGCAGTTGTTCAAGGAATTGCCGGAGAGTCTGTTTACGCTGGATCAGCCTGCGACAGGCCCCAAGGCGGTGGCGGCTTAGGGAATCGGGAATCGGGAATCGGGAATCGCAAAAGCGTTTCATGGCTGTGGTCGCTTTGCGCGACAGTCGTAGACAACAAACATCGGCGGCGCGCAAGCGGCGCCTTTTGTTTTTTCCAGCTGGTGTTTTTCTTCGGCTGCAGATTCATCGGTGTAGCCACTCCGTCTGGCTTACCTGGGCAGGCATTTGATCCTGCCATCTGCGCCCTTACAACTTTCTTGCAGCGCTCGCTTGATCGCCTCGTTAACGAAAGTGACCTGAAAAAAGAACCGCGTCGGCCTGACCCAAGTCGCCGCACGTTTCCTCCAGGCAGCATGTGTTGGGATCGGCCAACGGCGCCCTCATCTTGTCGGTGCCGCTTGCCATGTTGGCGAGCCGTATTCGTCAGGAGAGTGCCATGACTTCCCAACACCACAGCGGCTTGCCGCCATCCATCCTTGTTTCCAGCCACGACCTCGCCCGGCTTGAGGCCTTGCTCGATTCCCCCGCCTTCAACAAGCATCCCGCCGCCACTGCGCTGAGCGACGAACTGGGCCGCGCACGTGTGCTGCCGCCCGACCAGATTCCCGGCGATGTCGTCACCATGCACTCGCGCATCGAATGCGAAGACCAGCTGCACGGCGAACGGCATACGCTCACCCTTGTGTACCCGCATGAAGCCGATGTCCAGCACAGCCGCATCTCGGTGCTCGCGCCGGTGGGCAGTGCGCTGCTTGGCCTGTCGGTCGGCCAGAGCATCGACTGGCGCACGCCTGACGGGCGCGACCTGCGCCTGCGCGTGACCGCCGTGCACGATCAACCCGCAGCCGCGGGCGACTTCCAGCGCGCGGCGCGCTAACGTAGCGCGCTGCGTCATCCCCGACCCGTTCCACGATTCGAGAGAACCCGCATGACTGCATCCCCCTCCAAGCTTGCCCAACTGCGCGACCTGTCTGTCGTTGTTGCCGACACCGGCGATTACGACGCCATCAAGCGACTGAAGCCGGTCGACTGCACCACCAATCCCACCCTGGTCAAGAAGGCGCTGGACCTGCCGGTCTATGCCGATCTGATCGAGCGCGAACTGGCCTGGGGCCGTGAGCACGGCGGCGACGATCGCACCGCCACCATCCACGAGGTTGCCGACCGTCTGACCATCGGCGTGGGCGTCAAGCTGGCCGAACTGGTGCCGGGGCGCGTGTCTACCGAAGTGGACGCCGACCTGGCTCACGACACCGAGGCCACCATCGCCAAGGCGCGCAAGTTCATTGCGATGTACGCCGAGCGTGGCGTGTCCAAGGACAAGATCCTGATCAAGATCGCAGCGACCTGGGAAGGCATCGAAGCCGCCCGTCAGCTGCAACGCGAAGGCATCGACTGCAACCTCACGCTGATCTTCAACCACTCGCAGGCGCTGGCCTGCGCGGAAGCCGGCGTGTTCCTGATCTCCCCGTTCGTGGGCCGCATCCTGGATTACTACGTCGCCCAGGGGCAGACCCCGGCCAACATCGATGAAGACCCGGGCGTGGTGTTCGTGCGCACCGTCTACAACGAGTTCAAGCGACGCGGCTCGTCGACCGTGGTGATGGGCGCCTCGTTCCGTTCCACCGCGCAGATTGAAGCGCTGGCCGGCTGCGACCGCCTGACCATCTCGCCGGATCTGCTGGAAAAGCTCGACGCCGAACACGGCGAGTTGCCGCGCAAGCTCTCCCCGGCCAAAGCCGAAACCGTGCAGATCACGCCGATCGATAGCGACAGTTTCGCCACCGACCTGGCGGCCGACCCCATGACCACCGAAAAGCTGGCCGGCGGCATCGACACCTTCGCCAAGGATCTTCAGGCCCTGCGCAAGACCATCGCCGACAAGCTGGCCGGCTGATCGTCTCAACCTACAAGTGCGATCACCAACGCCCGCAGCCGATGCTGCGGGCGTTGTCGTTTCCGGGGTTGCAGCGGCAGTCGCACCGGGGCGTGGAATCCCGGTCGGACACAACCGCCCGCGTATCCGATACAACACCCGCAAGTCGATGTCGCTGCGTCGTGCACCTCTCTGGCGCTGGCCCACGCTGTCTATTGAGGTAAAGCAGGTAACGCGACGGATCTGATCGACACTGCGTGCCTCGCACAGCGTTGCCATCCTCCGCCGCCCCGCGCATCTGTCAAGCAAGCTCCGTTCGAGCAGCCGATGGACCAGGCCGCGATACCGCCCGCCCCCTGCGCGTCTGCACACCTTGCTTACAATCGCCGCGCGTGCACTGCCTAGAATCCAGAGACCTCAACTGGTGTAGCGGACAATGGCAAACATTGCAGTGGTGATGGTCGATGGTGTGGCCGATTGGGAAATCGGTGTGGTGCTGCCAGCGGCGCGCGAGTGGTTTGGCGATCAGGTAGCCATTGCCAGCATCGATGGTCAGCCGGTGCAGTCCATCGGCGGGCTGCGGATCGCTCCGGAATTCGCGCTCTCTGATCTGGCGCCGCTGGACGCGGACCTGTGGATCCTGCCCGGCAGCGAGCGCTGGCAGGCAGGCGAAATCCCCGGCTTAAGCGGTCTCTTGGTGGAGCGCGTGCAACACCAGCGCCCGGTCGCGGCGATCTGCGGCGCCACCATCGCTTTGGCCTATGCCGGCCTGCTCGACGACCGCGCGCATACCAGCAACGCGCTGGCGTTTTTGCAGGAACATGTGGTGCCCTATGCCGGGGCCGCGCAGTATCGCCATGAGAAAGTCGTCACCGCTGACGGCGTCATCACCGCACCCGGCACCAGCCCGGTCGGCTTTGCGCTAGCCTGCATGCGTCTGCTGCATCCCGAACGCACCGATACGCTTGCGCAGCTGCGCGGCATGTTTGCCGGCGAATTCGTCTGAACCAACGGATACAAGCACGCCCAGCGCATTGCACTCACTGAATGCCGTGGTTCACCGCACCGATCATTGCACCGATTGGCTGCAATGATCCGCTGGGCCAGTTCGTCTAGCAGCCACACACGGCGACGGCAGCGCGTCTTGCGCACGCCGCACAAAAAAAGATGGCTACGTCGTCTCCGACGTAGCCATTCAAGTTGCCTGGCATGCACTCCCATGCGCTGCCTGATCGTGATAACGCTGCCGGTCACTATTGGCCATCGGCGCGCTGCCACGATCACGTGGTTGACAGCGCTTCAATCCGGCCTGCCTTTCCGTCAGGCATCCAGCCCGATCGGGCAGCTCACTCCCGTGCCGCCAAGCCCGCAATAGCCATTGGGGTGCTTGGCGAGATACTGCTGGTGATCGTCTTCGGCGTAGTAGAACGTGGGCGCCGGGAAACGGATCTCTGTGGTGATTGCGCCATACCCTGCGGCATCCAGCTGCTGCTGATAGGCGTCGCGGCTGGCAAGTGCCGCGTCGTATTGCGCTTGCGTCGTGCAATAGATGGCCGAACGGTATTGCGTGCCGACATCGTTGCCTTGCTGCATGCCCTGGGTGGGGTCATGGCTTTCCCAGAACGTGCGCAGCAACTGCGCGAACGACACCGACGCTTCGTCGTACACCACCAACACCGCTTCGGTATGGCCGGTCTGTCCGGAGCACACTTCCGCGTAGGTCGCATTGGGTGTCTCGCCGCCCGCATAGCCCACTGCGGTGGTGTACACCCCCGGTGCGCTCCAGAACTTGCGTTCCGCGCCCCAGAAGCAACCAAGCCCGAATTGCACCTGGGCCAGGCCGGTAAATTCCCCGCGCAACGGGTGACCGTTGATCAGGTGCGTGTTGTGTAGCGGCAGCGCTTGCTCGCGTCCTGGCAGTGCATCGCCCGGACGTGGCATACGTTGTTTAAAGGCGCCGATTCCCAGCATGGTGCAACTCCGCAATCGTGAGGATTGCCTGCTGGATGGCGCCGGCCGCAGCAGCTTTCAAGCCTGCCCGACCGGCGCTCGCCGCCGATGCAGCGCTTACTTGGCCTTGGCGACCGCCGCACGCGTATCGACTTCCGGCATCGCCGAGCTGTGGTGGTTGATGATCAACCACTTGCCGTCGCGCTTCTCGTAGACGAAGGTGTAGCGCGCCTGCACGTCGCTCTTCTTGCCGCTCTTGTCGGTCAGCGTGAAGGTGTAGACGCCGGCATCCACCGCGCTGTCGTCATCGAGCACACGCACGGTGCGGTAATTGATCACGCCCTTGGGCTTTTTGGTCAGGAACAGTTCGAAGTAGTTTTCGATCTGCTCGCGCGAGGCGCGCACTTCGTTGGAGACCGTCGGCAGCAGCACGCCGTCCGGCGCGTACAGATCGGCCACCTTGTGCGGGTTGCCTGTCGCCAGCGCGGCATTCCAGGTGTCGAACAGCGCAGCGACTTCGCGCTCTTCGCCGCCAGCCGGCAGTGCGGCCTTGTCTGCGTAGTGCATCACACCGCCGGCCAGCGCCGGGGTGGCAGCCAGAGCCAGAACCAAAGAGAACAGGGTGCGGCGCATGGAAAATCTCCGTTAGGTTGTTGTGGGTGCCTCATCGGGCAAGCTCAGTATCGAAATCAAACACCCCCAACAATTCTGCCGATTGGCATATACTCAAATATGCTGATCGGCCTAGAACGAACCTATGGAAGCCCCTACCAATGCTGGCGATTGGCGCCTGACCTTGCGGCGCGAGGCCTCAGACAGCGCACGTTGGCAGGCGCTCTTGGAGGCGGCCGTGGCCCTGCGTCAGGCCCACACTCCGGAGCAAGCCTGCGATGCAGTACTGAGCCGCGTGCTGCTGTTGCTGGGCCTGGAGCACGGCGCCGTGCTGGCGCAGCGCGGGCCGCGCGCGCAGGTGCTTGCCAGCCGCGGGCGGGCACTGCCGCCCGGCGCCAGTGCGGCCGGCGACGGTCACGAAGCCGCCTGGCTGATGCCGCCGCGCCCAAGCGACATGCGCGAAGCCAAAGTACCGATCCATGCCCTGGGCGCCACCCACGGCATGCTGTGCGTGGCCTGGACCGACAGCCGCACTGCGCCCGGCAACGATGACGTGCAGGCGCTGCAGGCCTTCGCACTGTTGCTGCCGGCAATGGTGGCCGAACCGGCCAAGCCGATCGCCACGCGTCGGCGCAAACCCCAGCAGGACGACCGCCTCAGTGCGCTGAGCAAACGCGAGAAACAGGTCTTGTCGCTGCTGCCGCGCGGACTCACCAATGCCACGCTGGCAGCTGAACTGGGGATTTCTCCCGGCACGGTAAAAGTGCATGTGGAGCGAATCCTGCAGAAACTTGAGGTAAAAGATCGCACCCAGGCCGCGGTGTACGCGGTCCATGCCGGACTCGCGCTATGAATGCATTGGCAGTGCGTTGGAACGATTGGCCAATCACCCGTAAAAGTCTGGCGGTAGTGACCCTGCCGCTGCTGTTGCTGGCCGTGGCGCTGATGGCGATCTACAGCGTGGAGCGGCAGAACATCGCCGCCGAAAACGATGTGCGCCAGACACTGGAAGTGTTGAGCGACCTGTACGAAGCACATGCGCTATTGGCCGAAACCGCAGCCGGTGTGCGCGGCTATCGCCTGGTGCGCCGCGATGAATTCCTCACCCCGTACCGCGATGCCGAACCGCGGTTGCAACGCGTGGCCGAACGACTCTCGCAACGCATCACTGACCCGGTGCAGGCGCAGCGATTTGCGCGCATCAAGCCGCTATTTGCGGAAAAAATGCAGGGTTGGCGTCGTTTGCTGGCACCGGACCTGAGCCGCGAAGAAGAGATCCGTCAGCTCTGGGACGGCAAGTACAAGCTCGACATCCTGCGTGCGGAACTGCGCGAGTTACGCAATTACGAAACCGCGCAGTTGCAAGTGCGCACCGCCAAGGCGCAAGGGCTGCGCCAGCGCAATCTGATCATCACCCTGAGCGCGGCCATGCTCGGCGGCCTGGGCGCAGTGTTTGCGGTGGCGTGGTTCGCCTCGGCCTTGTCCGGGCGGCTGCGCACGCTGGCGGCCAACGCCGACCGACTGGGCGAAGGCCTGCCGCTGGCACCGCAACCGCGCGCCGGCGATGAGTTGGGCCAGGTCGGCCAGCGGCTGGCGCAGGCCAGCGAACTGTTGGCCGCACGCGCGGCCGAAGCGCAACTGGCACGGCGCGATGCAGAAACCGCCAACCGCGCGAAAACCGAATTTCTCTCGCGCAGCAGCCATGAACTGCGTACGCCGCTCAACGCAATTCTGGGCTATGCGCAGGTGCTGGAAATGGACCTGCCCGAACCGGGCCACCGCCGCCATCTGCAGCACATTCTTGGCGCCGGCCGGCACTTACTGGGGCTGATCACCGAGTTGCTGGACATCGCGCGGATCGAAGCCGATCAACTGGATCTCAGCCCGGAACCCATTTCGGTGCGCGCTGCCGTGCACGAAGCGCTGGGCCTGATCGCGCCGGATGCCGACAAGTACGGCATTGCATTGCAACCGGCCGCCATCGAGGGGCCGTGGACGGTCCGCGCAGACGCGCAGCGGCTGCGTCAGGTGCTGCTCAATCTGCTGTCGAACGCGGTCAAGTTCAATCGCCCCGGCGGCCAGGTGCAGGTCACCGCACAGGCAGATGGCGAACAACTGCGCATCACCGTGGCCGATCAGGGCACGGGGCTGACGCCTGCGCAGATCGAGCGCTTGTTTACGCCGTTCGAGCGACTGGGCGCCGAGCGATCGGCCGTGGAAGGGACTGGTCTGGGCCTGGCACTGAGCAAGCGCCTGATCGAGGCGATGGGTGGGCAGATTGGCGTGGACAGCAGCCGCGATGGCGCACGCTTCTGGATCTCGCTACCGCAAGGCGAGCCGCAGCCCAACGAGCCAGCACGCATCCTGCTGCCGCCCAGCACCAGCGGCAGCGCGGTGTGCCGGCTGCTGAGCATCGAGGACAACCCGTCCAACCAGGCGCTGATCCGCACCCTCACCGAGCGTCGCCCGCAATGGCACTTGCTCGAAGCCGCCAGCCTGGCGCAGGCGCGCGAGTTGTTGCAGCAGGGCGTGCCGGATCTGATCCTGCTGGATCTGCACCTGAGCGACGGCAACGGCGAGGAGCTGTTGCGCGAGTTGCAAGCGCAGCCGGCCACGGCGCAGGTGCCGGTGGTGGTGATCAGCGCCGATGCCACCACCGCCACCCTGGCGCGCGTCGGCAATCAGGGCGTGCGTGCGTATCTGACCAAACCGCTCGACGTGGCGGAATTCTTCACCGTGATCGACAGGCTGCTGGCATGACACGCGACGAAATCCTGGGCTCCCGCATCCTCATCGTCGACGACGAGCCGGCCAATGTGCGGCTGCTCGAAGACCTGCTGCAGCGCGAAGGCTTCCAGCAGGTCATCGCCACCACCGATCCACTGCGGGTCATGGGGCTGGTGTCGGCGTTCGCGCCGGACCTGATCCTGCTGGATCTGAAGATGCCCGAGCTAGACGGCTACGCGCTGCTGGAACAGCTGGCGCGGCTGTCCGATCCGGGGCATTTCTTGCCGGTGATCGTGCTCACCGCCGACCCCAGCCGCAGCGCGCGCCACCGCGCCCTGGGCCTGGGCGCCAAGGACTTCTTGACCAAGCCGCTGGACACCTTCGAAGTCGCGCTACGGGTCTGGAACGTGGCCGAAACCACGGTGCTGTTCAAACGCCTGCGCGCGCTGGCCGCGCCAGAGGCCGCGCCGCCAGGATGGCGTCAGTCGGAATGATGGGTGCGCGTCGTAGGAGCGCACCTGGGCGCGACCGGGCTTTGCCGATAACGCCCGAGCAGGAGCGCACCTGGGCGCGATGAAGTTTTGTCGATAAACGCCACGTCGCGCCCAGGTGCGCTCCTACGGGTGGCGCTGCGCTGCTTCAACGCTATAGCGCGCGGGTGACTTCGCCGCACAGGCCGATGTCGGCCAGCACCGCCTGCGCCTGACTCAGCTGCAGGTCGGCCACGCACACCTGCAGCACGCCGAAGGCCGGCAATTCGCCGGCGCCGCCCAGCAGCGATTCGCCGAACACGAAGGCGGTGATGCCGGCATCTTCCAGCGCGTGCTTGGCCAGATGCGCATCGATGATGTGACTGGCGCGATAGGCGATCTGCATCAGCCGCGCTCCGCGCGTTCGCGTTCTGCGCCGTTGCGCCATTCGCGTAGCGCCGGCAGCGCATCCAGGGCGGCCAGGTAATCGCCAGCGGCCTCGAACAGCGGTACGCCATAGCTGGCAAAACGCAGCGCCACCGGGGCGTACATCGCATCGACGATGCCGAATTCGCCGCACAGGAAGTTGCCGGCATGGCCGTGCTCGGCGCGCAGGCTGGCCCACAGGGCCTGGATGCGGGTGATGTCGCGCTCGGCCGCTGCATCCCACTGCGCCGGGCCGGGCGGACGGGCCAGATCCATCGGCAGCTGCGTGCGCAACGCGGCAAAGCCCGAATGCATTTCGGCCGCAGCCGCGCGCGCCTGGGCCCGCACCGCCAGATCCGCCGGCCAGCCGCGGCCGTCGAGCCAGCGCTCGTTGATGTATTCGCAAATCGCCAGCGAGTCCCAGACATGCAGGGTGTCGTCCCACAGCACCGGCACCCTGCGAGTGGGCGAATAACCGGCGATGCGCGTCTGGAACTGCGGCGTGTCCAGCGGCAGGCAGACTTCCTCGAACGGCACCTGGAAATGCCGCAATAGCAGCCACGGCCGCAACGACCAGGAAGACAGGGTTTTGTCGCCGATCACCAGACGGGGCAAGGGCATGCGCAGCTCGCTGCAGAGGGTCGGCGCAGCGTACGCGTCGGGGCCGGCCACCGCCAGCCGTGGCCGATCGGGCGCTGCCAGCGCCCTTCACGCACGCTTGCGATGGCACCACCGCCTGCCGCCGCTTCCTTCGATAACGCCTTGAGACTGGCCCTTGACCATTGGATGTCGCTGCTGGCCGGGCGCGCGGAGCCCACTGACGGTGCCGACGGCGGTAAAAACATCGCAAAAGGCGCCGCACTGCCCCACCGCCTACCCCTAACCGGTGCCACCGCCTAAACTTGCGGTTTACTTATTGCCGATGCCCCGCATGTCCGAGATTCCAGCCACCGACGCCACCGCCCCGGCGGAGAAGAAAGACTTCATCCGCCAGATCGTTCGCGAGGACCTGGCCAGCGGCAAGCACACGGTCATCCGCACCCGCTTCCCGCCCGAGCCCAATGGCTACCTGCACATCGGCCACGCCAAGGCGATCTGCCTGGACTTCGGCCTGGCAGCCGAGTTCGGCGGGCTATGCAATCTGCGCCTGGACGACACCAATCCGGCCAAGGAAGACCCCGAGTTTGCGGCCGCCATCCAGGACGACGTGCGCTGGCTGGGCTACGAATGGGCGCAGCTGCGCCACGCGTCGGACTACTTCGATGTGTATTACCTGGCTGCGCAGAAGCTGATCCGCGACGGCCATGCGTTCGTTTGCGATCTGAGTGCAGAGCAGGTGCGCGAATACCGCGGCACCTTGACCGAGCCGGGCCGCAATTCGCCGTACCGCGAGCGCAGCGTCGAAGAAAACCTGGACCTGTTCGGCCGCATGCGCGCCGGCGAATTCCCCGATGGCGCACGCACGCTGCGCGCCAAGATCGACATGGCCAGCGGCAATATCAATCTGCGCGACCCGGCGCTGTACCGCATCAAGCATGTGGAGCATCAGAACACCGGCAACGCCTGGCCGATCTATCCGATGTACGACTTTGCGCATTCGCTGGGCGATGCGGTGGAAGGCATCACCCACTCGCTGTGCACGCTGGAATTCGAAGACCACCGCCCGCTGTACGACTGGTGCGTGGACAAGGTGGACCTGGCCGGGCATCCGGCGCTGCTGCAGCCGCTGCTGGACAAGGGCCTGCCGCGCGAAGCCGCCAAGCCGCGTCAGATCGAGTTTTCGCGCCTCAACATCAACTACACGGTGATGAGCAAGCGCAAGCTCACCGCGCTGGTGGAAGAACAGTTGGTGGATGGCTGGGACGACCCACGCATGTACACGCTGCAGGGCCTGCGTCGTCGCGGCTATACGCCGGCGGCGATGCGCCTGTTTGTGGACCGTGTGGGCATCAGCAAGCAGAACTCGCTGATCGATTTCTCGGTACTGGAAGGCTGCCTGCGCGAAGATCTGGATACCACCGCAGCGCGCCGCATGGCGGTGATCGACCCGCTCAAGCTGGTGCTGACCAACCTGCCCGACGGCCATACCGAGACACTGCAGTTTTCCAATCATCCCAAGGACGAGAGCTTCGGCACACGTGAGGTGCCGTTCGCACGCGAGCTGTGGATCGATCGCGAAGATTTTGCCGAAGTCCCGCCCAAGGGCTGGAAGCGGTTGGTGCCGGGCGGCGAAATCCGTCTGCGTGGCGCCGGCATCGCGCGCGTGGATGAGGTGATCAAGAACGACGCCGGGCAGATCATCGAGCTGCGCGGCTGGCTGGATCCGGAATCGCGCCCCGGCATGGAAGGTGCGAACCGCAAGGTCAAGGGCACCATCCATTGGGTCAGCGCGGTGCATGCGGTGGAAGCGGAAATCCGCCTGTACGACCGTCTGTTTTCGGTGGAGAAACCCGACGACGAATCCGAAGGCAAGACCTACCGCGACTATCTCAACCCCGAGTCCAAGCGCAGCGTGCGCGGCTATGTGGAACCGTCGGCGACGCAGGCGGCACCGGAGCAGGCGTTCCAGTTCGAACGCACCGGTTACTTTGTTGCCGACCGCCGCGATCACAGCGCGGCCACGCCGGTGTTCAACCGCAGCGTGACCTTGCGCGATACCTGGGCCAAGTAAGTGCGGCAACCACTACGGCGATGCTTGCGGCAACGCAGGCGTCGCTGAGTGGTTGGAGCGGCCAATAAAACGTAGCGAGCAATCGTGAAGTGGGTGCGGACGGCGCACTCAGAGGCGGTATGTACGAGTGGTCTATGCCGCACCGGCCACCGGCCTCACTCGCCTGGCGTCTGCACAGGAGTGTTGCTAGCTGCTCTTGATGTGCGCATGCAAGCGTTCACCCACGTTGTTCGAACAACCAGCGTGCGGCCATCCGGCTGCTGATCGCTGCGGTGTCGTAGTCGCAATGCCCACCCGTGCACGCGGCGGCCAATCGTCCGGCGCGACGCCGGCAATCGAACGATCGCTGAGGGAATGCCAGATCGCATAGGGCACGCTGTTTACGGGCGCACCGCTTTGACGGCTTCATCGCGACACAGCCATCTCAGGGCGGCAAGCATGCGTGATCGGCGAGCTTGATCAACGCCGCGCTGCACTGCACGCTGCAGTGGATGGCATGAAGGAGACGCACGATGCGTGAGCGCATGATGATGGGCGTCGCCTGCGGCATCGGTGCGGGCGCGTTGTGGGGACTGGTGTTTCTGGCACCGCAGTTGTTGTCGGCGTTTACCCCGCTGCAATTGGCGGTGGCGCGCTACCTGTCGTATGGCGCGGTCGCCGCGCTGGTGCTGGCACCGCGTGCACGACAAACCGCCGCCCGGTTGGGCCGCGCCGAGTGGTGGGCGCTGGTTCGTCTGAGCCTGATGGGCAATCTGATTTATTACGTCTTGCTGGGCAGCGCCGTGCAGTGGGCCGGTAGCGCGGCCACGGCGCTGATCATCGGGTTGCTGCCGGTGGTGGTCACCATCATCGGCACGCGCGCTGCCGGCGCGGTGCAACTGCGGCGGCTTGCCGCGCCGTGCGCGCTGTGCGTCATCGGCGTGGCGCTGGTCGCGCTGGACACCGTGCAGGACGACTCCGGGCAACAGGCGAGCGACCGTCTCACCCGCATTGCCGGCTTGCTGTGCGCGGTCGGTGCACTGGTCTCGTGGTCGGCGTATTCGATCGCCAATGCGCGCTGGTTGCGTCGCCGTCCCGACCTCTCCGGTGGCGACTGGTCGCTGCTGACCGGTGTTGTCACCGGCGCACTGGCCGCGTTGCTGGCGCCGGCGGCGATGATTGGCAGCGCAGCGCATGCAACGATCGATTGGGCAAGTTTTTGGGGTGTTTCGCTGCTGCTGGGCATCCTGGCATCGGTGATCGGCAATGCCTTATGGAACCGCGCCAGCCGCGTGCTGCCACTGACCCTGGTCGGGCAGATGATCGTGTTCGAAACCGTGTTTGCGCTGCTCTACGGGTTTGCCTGGGAAATGCGCCTGCCCACGTCACTGGAGCTGGCAGCGATCGCCTGCCTGCTGGTCGGCGTGCTGTGGTGCGCAGCGCTGCATGCGGAAGCGAATTGACGCAACCGGCCTGCGCGCGCATCGGCCTAGATTGCACGCTGTCTTCAATGGAACGCCACCATGTGCCTCCCACGACAAGGCAAGCGAGCGCTCTACGGAGCGGTCTTTTCACTTTCGATCGGCTTGGCGGGCTGCTCGCAGCCGCAGCAAACCGTACAAGCGGTCACTCCGGCCGACGTGCTGTGCATGTTCGTCCCCAACCCGCCCGACGCCGAGCTGCCCAACGCCGACCGCGATGAAAGCATGCAGCAGTTAGCGCTTGCCAACCGTTGCAGCTCTGCGCTGCGCCGGCGCCGATGATGAGGTCGCAAAAACCGGCAGTCCCCACCAGCGAATGGCGATTGCCTGTGACGGCGCCCGCCACTGCGATGACCAACGCGCGTTCCACCACTGCACATCGGCGCGCGCTTCTACGGCCGGCTCGCTCGCGCGCGCGTCGTGACCGGCAAATGGCGCAGTGCGTCACCCGGCCGGGCACTCTGCGATGCGTCAGGTGTCATACGGACCACATTCGCGGCGGCCAGGGCTTACCATGAAACTCACTTACCGTGATCGGAGCAGCCACATGTCCCGTGCCTTGTCCTGGTGTCTGAGCAGTCTGTTCCTGATCGCATCCCTGGTTCTGATGGGCTGTGTGACTGCCCCGCCCACCGAAGCTGCAACCCGTCCGGTGGTGTCGCCGATCAAGCTCGCCCAGGTGAATACCACCTGCCGCACCGATGCCGACTGCATGGTCAAGGACGTGGGCAGCTGTTGCGGCAAGTTGCCGGCCTGCGTCAACGTCAACAGCCCCACCAACCCCAAGGCCGTTGCGGCGCAATGCCAGGCTAGCGGGATGGTGGGTGTCTGCGGCTTCCGCCCGATCGACGCCTGCCAGTGCGTTTCCGGCCAATGTGCCGCAACGCGGGCAACGACCGATACACTGAGACCTTGATTCGTCTCAGCAACCGGTCCACTGATGCTCTACGCGCAAGTCCACCTCACCCTGCCCGCCTGGATTCATGAGTTTGTAGACGCCAGCCGCGCCTATCCCGGCGACGACGACAAGGTGGCGCTGGCCATCGCGCTGTCGCGGATGAACGTGGAAGCGCGCAGCGGCGGCCCGTTTGGCGCTGTCGTGTTCGGCCCGGATCATCACATCATCGCGGCTGCGGTCAACCGCGTGGTGCCGCAAAATACCTCGCTGGCGCATGCAGAGAACATGGCCTACATGCTCGCGCAGCAGCGCCTGCAGACGCCACGCTTGAACGACGTGCTGTCGCCGGTAACGCTGGCCACTTCTGCGCAGCCATGTTGCCAGTGCTATGGCGCCACGGTTTGGGCCGGTATCGACCGCCTGTTGATCGGCGCACGCGCCGAAGACGTGATGGCACTGACCGAATTCGATGAAGGCCCGCTGCCTGCCGACTGGGTGGGCGAGCTCACCCGCCGCGGCATCGAGGTGGTCCGCGATGTGCAACGCGAACAGGCCTGTGCGGTGCTGCGTAGCTACGGCGAGGGCGGCGGTGATCATTATTGACCTGTCCTTGCGAGCACTGCGATGAGCGGGCTGCTGTGTTATTGCCGCCAAGGCTTCGAGCCGGAACTGGCGGCCGAACTGAGTGCGCGCGCCGCGTTCGTCGGCATCGCCGGCTATGCGCGTACGCAGCGCAACGATGGCTATGTGCTGTTCGTCTGCGATGAGGCAGCGCAACTGGCTGCAAAGCTGCACTGGCGCGAGTTGATCTTCGCGCGACAGAAACTGGTGGTACTGGCGGAACTCAAGGGCATCGACCCCAAAGACCGCATCACCCCGATCCTGGCCGCACTGGAAGGGCAGGCGCGCTTTGGCGATTTGTGGGTGGAGCACCCGGATTCGGACGCTGGCAAACCGCTGGCGGGCCTGGCGCGCAGCTTCGGCAATGCGTTGCGCCCGGCACTGCGCAAGGCCGGCCTGCTCACCGACAAGCCGCAACCGCGACTGCCGCGCTTGCATGTGTGTTTTCTCGATGGCGACCACGCACTGCTGGCGGTAGCCGATGCCGACGACAGTGCGCCGTGGCCACTGGGCATTCCGCGCCTGAAGTTGCTGCCGGAAGCGCCATCGCGCTCGGCACTGAAGCTCGACGAAGCGCTGCTCACCCTGCTCACGCCCGAGGAACGCGAGCGTCTGGTCAAACCCGGCATGCGCGCGGCCGATCTGGGCGCCGCTCCCGGCGGCTGGACCTGGGTACTCACCCGCCAGCATGTGCATGTGACCAGCGTCGACAACGGCCCGCTACGCGAGCATGTGTTGGAAACCGGGCTGGTCGAACATCTGCGCGCCGACGGCTTTCACTGGAAGCCGGCGCAACCGCTCGACTGGATGGTCTGCGACATGGTCGAGCAACCGCGCCGCGTGGCCGAACGCATGGCCACCTGGGTACGCGAAGGCTGGTGCCGCCACACCATCTTCAACCTCAAACTGCCGATGAAAAAGCGCTGGGACGAGACGCGCCTGTGCCTGGACCTGTTCGAACAGCAGGCCGAAAAATCGCTGACCGTGCGTGCCAAGCAGCTGTATCACGATCGCGAAGAGATCACCGTGCTTGCGATGCGTGACTGAGCTGAGCTGAGCTGAGCTGAGCTGAGCTGGGATTGGGGAGTCGGGATTGGGGAGTGGTAGAAGCGGTTGGGCGGCGCGTTGTTTGCACGTGTTAGCCGTAGATTCCGGCAGTTATTGCGCAGTGAGCACTGCCTTTGTGATGCTCCTGCAGACGCTGGAGCAGATGCGGGGACACAGGAGTTCGAGACTCGGGATTCGTAGAAGCGTTTGATCGGCGCGTTGCCGGCACATGTTCGCCATGAATTCCAGCAATCGTTGCGCGATGAGCTCTGTGCCTGTCGTGCACAGGTGTTGGAATGGAATTGGAGCAGCGGTGGCTGGTGGTGGATCTTGAAGGCTGGTGGCAGCTTCCAGCCCCATGCTTCGGTCGCACATTCCTGCGGTTTGCTGATTCACTATGTCGGCGGCCTGTCGACCGCCGACACCTGCCGACTTACAGCACGATGCGCTTGCTGCCTTCACGCGCGGAGCGGTAGATCGCATCGACGATACGGATATCCCGCAAGCCTTCTTCGCCCGGCGCACGCAACGGCGTGCCATTGATGATCGCCAATGCGTCTTCGTCCATCTGCAATGCCTGCTGATGCGGCACTTTGACATCGAAGACGCTGCCGTCGCTGGCCTTGCCGGTGACGCCTTGATAGCTCTGAAACGGCGACAGCTCGTACCAGCCGCGCTCGCAGTCGGCGCGTAGCACGTTCATGTTGGCACCGAAGCTGGTCTTGCATGCCGCACGCACGGCATTGGGAAATTCCAGCGTGAAATCCATATGTTCGTCGACCTCGTCGAACAACTCGGGACGGTCGGTCCAGCGCTTGGCGGTGACCGCCAGCGGCTCGGCGCCCACGGTGTAACGCGCGGCATTGAGCGGATACACGCCCATGTCGTACATCGCACCGCCACCGAATTCCGAGCGTAGCCGCCACGGGCGATCGGCCTTGGTCGTATCGCGATAGCCGTTGTAACCGGCCTCGGCACGCACGCGTTGCATCGCGCCGAACGGCTTCTCGCCGGCCATCGTAATCAGGCGCCGCGTATTGGGTTCGTGCTGCATGCGGTAGCCGATCGTCAACGCCACCTTGTTGCGTTTGCAGGCGGCAATCATCGCCTCGCATTCGCCCGCATGCATTGCCATCGGCTTTTCGCACCACACGTGCTTACCGGCCGCCGCCGCACGCAATGCAAGCGGTGCATGCATGTGAGTCGGCGTGACGATGTAGACCACATCGATGTCGTCGTTGTCGGCGATACGGTCGAAGTTGTCGTAGTTGTAGACATTGCGATCGGCAATGCCGTACTTGGATTGCCACTGCCCAATCTTCGACGGCGTGCCGGTCACGATGCCCGCCAGCTTGCAGTGTTTGGTCAAAGCCAGGCCCGGCGCGAGTTGCTCGCTGGCATAACTTCCCAAGCCTGCCAGTGCCACATTGAGCGGTTTTCCCGGCTTCTTTTTCGGCAACGCCCATGCAGGTGCGCCAAGCAGGATGCCGGCGCTGCCGAAGGCGGCAAGCAAACGGCGACGTGTCAAGGATTCCACGGACATGCAAACCTCCTTCTTAGAAAGAATAGCGACCAGCGTTTGCCAAGCGGCATCGTGCAGACAGCATTAGCGCAGCGGACGCTGCGATGCAGGCGCGACATGACACGCATCGGCCACATCGGCTCGACGACACGCCGTTATGTATCGGCTGCTCCGATCCACTACTGCCCGCGCACCTTACTTGATCGCACGTGATCATCGCCATGGTCGCGCTGCACGGTCTGGCACACTGCCGACGATCATCTCTGGAGGACTCCGCATGACCGCTGCTGCCCGCCATCGTTTCCTGCCACTGGCGCTGCTGTTGTCCAGCTCGCTCGCCATCGCTGCCGATCCGCCGTTCGTTGCGCGCGACCTGATCGGAGATGGCGCATTCACGCATAACGCCGAGGGCCCGGCAGCAGGCCCGGACGGCGCGCTGTATGCGGTGAATCTGGGCAAGGACGGCACCATTGCACGCATCGCGTTGCAAACAGACGGCAGCGCAACTGCCGAGGTGTTTGTCACCTTGCCTGCCGGCAGCACCGGCAACGGCATTCGCTTTCGCGACGGCGCAATGTACGTGGCCGATTACACCAGCCACAAGATCCTGCGAGTGAATTTGCAGACGCGCGCGGTGAGCACCTTCGCTTCGCTGCCCGATTCCGATGGTCCCAACGATCTGGCACTGGCACCCGATGGCAGTTTCTATGCCAGCGATCCGAACTGGAAAGACAACAGCGGCCGTTTGTGGCACATCGGTCGCGATGGCGCAGTGCGGCTGCTGGAATCGGGCATGACCACGCCGAATGGACTGGACGTCAGCCCGGACGGCAAGCGCCTCTACGTCAACGAAAGCATGTCGCGCAAGGTGTGGGTGTACGACCGCCTGGACGATGGCAGCGTGCGCAACAAACGTCTGCTGATCGCGTTTCCCGATTTCGGTATGGACGGCATGCGCTGCGATGCCGACGGCAATCTGTATATCGCCCGTTACGATGCCGGACAGATCGCGGTGGTGTCGCCGGCAGGCAAGTTGCTGCGCACGGTCGCGCTGAAAGGCCGCAAGGCCAGCAACGTCGCCTTCGGTGGCAGCGATGGCAAACAGGTGTTCGTCACCCTGCAGGATCGCGGCGCAGTTGAAACGTTCAGATCCGATCGCCCCGGGCGCGAAACCGGACGCTGAAACTGCTGCGCGCGTCGCATTGGTTCTCAGGCCGCGCAACAGCATCCTGGCATCCTGCAGGTCACCCGCGGAGGACTCCCCCATGCAAGCCATCGAACTCAAGGACGCGGCCGCCTTTGGCAGCGAATTCCTGCGATTGACCCTGTTGCAGGGGTTTCAGTCGCTGACCAAACGCGACCTGGAACTGTTGATCTTCGTGCTGCTGGAGCGCGATGGCGCCATCTCGCGCAATAGCTCCAACGCCCTTGTCGCACTGCAGCTGCGTGTCACCTCGGCCAAGGTCAAGGCCTTGCGTCGCGATGGCTATGCGCGTTGGCGCGCGTTGGTGCCCGAAGAAGGCGACGCGGCGATGCAGCGCATCGTGGCCAACGTGCTCACCGAAGACAACCTGCGCTCTGGTGCCAAGCACGTCAGCGAACGCAGCCGCAAAGAAGGTTTTCTGGCGGTGCGGATCGAACATCCCGACGACGCACAGCAATTCGAGCAAGCCATTCTCGATGTCGGCGCGTTGCCGGTATACGAACGCAATCGCGAAGTGGTGGCGGTGCGCTTCGACACGCTGCTGAAAATCGCCGAACGCTGGGGCTATCTGCAGCAGGATCCGCAGGCGGCGGTACGCGAATTGCAGAAGCTCACGCCCACCGCCGAAGAAGTGGCGGATTTGCTGAAAAAGGACATTGCGCAGCTGCGCTGGGACGATGTGCGTCGCGCACTCAACAGTCTGGGCGCCAAAGCGGTGGCCAGCACCGCGGAAGGCGGCTTGAAGGGCTTGCTCAAGATCGTGTTTCCCTTCATCCCCGGCTGAGTGACCTGCAAGGCGACGGCAACGTGCCGTCGCCCCGCCAGATCCAGCGTTGATGCCGACGCCGCTGCGCCCAGCTTGCGCAAAGGATCTGGCGATGCGCCACATCCCACCCGCATGCCACCCACCGCAAGCTGCCCGCACCCTCTATCCTTGCCGGCTGTTCCACATCAGGGGGATCTGATGACCATCCGCCGTATCGCCACACTCACCGCACTGCTGCTCGTTTGCGGCATCGCCTCCGCCCAGCAGGCACCTACGCCGGCCAGCAGCATGCCGCTGATCGATGTACCCAACGTCATCCGCACCCAACCGCTGTCCAGCGGCGAAGTCACGCACCAGACCCAACTGGAACGCCCGCGCGGCGAATCGAGCGTGATCGTGCGCTCGATCCAGCCCAGCAGCGTGGTCGGCAGCTACCGCATCGATTTCCAGGCGATGGACGTGGATGGCGATGGCCGCATCAGCCGTGCCGAAGCACAGGCCAACCCCGCGCTGGCCGATGAATTCGATGCACTCGACACCCGCCACAGCGGCTATCTGACCCGCGAGCAGCTGGCCGGCTGGCTGACCCAGTAATCACGTCGCACACCTCGGCGGCACGCAGGCGCGCCGGTATTACGCGGGCGCGCACCGCACTTCAGTTTTTGAGGCCCGTCCCCCTTGCAGCGCCCGCTTCGGTCGGCTAGATTGTATTTAACGGATACAATTTGGATGGATTGATGACCGCTCGCCTGGCACTTGCCAAAGACCTCGGCTACCAACTGCAACTGGCCACCTTGGCGTCCAGCCATGCCGCCCGCCAGGAACTGGCCGAGCTGCATCTCACCCCGGCACGCGTCACTGCGTTGATCCATATCCGCGACCAGCCCGGTTGCGACCAGACCGAACTCGGCAACCGCCTGCTGGTCAATCGCGCCGCCGGCATGAAGATCGCCAACGCGCTGGCCGAGCAAGGCCTGATCGAACGCCTGGCCGGTCGCGACCGTCGCAGTAAAGGCCTGTATCTGACCGACCAGGGCCACCGCACGCTCGAGGTGGCACAGGCCTGCCTGGCGCGCGCCGTCGCGCGTACCTGCACCGGCCTGCAGGCCGCCGAGCAACAAACCCTGCTCCGCCTGCTCTGCAAATTGAACGCCAGCGCCACGCTGGAGCGGACAACCGTGGCAGAGACCGCGTTGGCCGAAGACCTCTGAACCCGCAGCCCCCGACTTGAAGGAGACGCCGCTTGAACGAGCATGACGTGGTATCGGTTCGCATCGAAAACCGCATTGCCTGGGTGAAGTTTGCACGCCCGGACAAGCGCAACGCGATGAGCCCGGCGCTCAACCGCCGCATGATGGATGTACTGGACGAGCTGGAATTCGACGACAGCGTCGGCGTGCTGGTGCTCGGCGGCGAAGGCACTGCCTGGTCGGCCGGTATGGATCTGAAAGAGTACTTCCGCGAAACCGAAGCACAGGGCCTGCGCGGCGTGCGCCGTTCACAACGCGAGTCCTACGGCTGGTTCCGGCGCCTGCGCTGGTATCAAAAGCCCACCATCGCGATGGTCAACGGCTGGTGTTTCGGTGGCGGCTTCGGCCCCTTGTTCGCCTGCGATCTGGCTATTGCCGCCGATGAAGCGCAGTTCGGCCTGTCGGAGATCAACTGGGGCATCCTGCCGGGCGGCGGCGTGACCAAGGTGGCGGTCGAACTGCTGTCGATGCGCGATGCGATGTGGATGACGCTGACCGGCGAAATGGTCGACGGCAAGAAAGCGGCCGAATGGCGCCTGGTCAACGAAAGCGTGCCGCTGGAGCGACTGGAAGCACGCACGCGCGAAGTGGCCGAGCTGTTGCTGCGCAAGAACCCGATCGCGCTGAAATACGCCAAAGACGCGGTGCGCCGCGTGGGCACCATGACCTACGACGAAGCCGAAGATTATCTGGTGCGCATGCAGGAAGCGGCCAACTCGTTCGACAACAACGCCCGCAAGGAAGGCATCCGTCAATTCATCGACGAGAAAAGCTACAAGCCTGGCCTGGGCGAATACGACCTCAAGAAAAACAGCGCCTAAGCACGTCCTACGGCGCCTGAAGCGATGCGTGCAACCCACGCATCGCTGGCGCTGCCAGTGGTTTTCTGCACCGAGGAGGGAGTATGGAAGCCTTATCCGCAACACTGCGCGGGATTGCCGCGCGTGGGCCGTTGGGCCTGTTCATCGACGGCCAGTGGCGCGCAAGCACCGGCGATCGCCATGTCGATGTGATCGCCCCGCACACCGAAGAACGCCTGCTGCGCTACACCGAACCATCGCACGCAGATACCGAAGCCGCCGTCGCTGCGGCACGTGCCGCCTTCGACACCGGCCCCTGGCCGCAGCTGTCACCCCCCGAGCGCGGGGTAATACTCAAGCGCGTCGCCGACCAGCTGCGCGCACGCATGCCGGAGCTGGCTGAAGCCTGGACCGGCCAGGTGGGCGCCACCATCGGTTTCAGCCGGCGCGCCTCGCAACAGGCGCCCGGCCTGTTCGACTACTACGGCGATCTGATCGCCATGCATCCGTTCGTCGAGCCGCGCGCACGCTCCAGTGGCGGCCGCGTGCATGTGGTGCAGGAACCGGTCGGCGTGGTCGTGGCGATCACGCCCTGGAACGCGCCACTGGTCTTGCTCTGTTACAAGGTCGCCGCTGCGCTGGCTGCCGGATGCACGGTGGTGGCCAAGCCCTCGCCGGAGACCCCGATCGATGCGTACATCCTGGCCGAATGCATCAGCGCCGCAGGCGTGCCCGATGGCGTGTTCAATCTGTTGCCGGCCGGCCGCGAGGTCGGCGAACAGCTGATCCGGCACCCGCTGGTCGACAAGGTCAGCTTCACCGGCTCCACCCAGGCCGGGCGACTGATCGGCGTGGCCTGCGCCGAACGCCTGGCGCGGGTCGGCCTGGAGCTGGGCGGCAAGTCGGCCGCCATCGTGCTCGAAGACGCCGACCTCGCCAAAGTGCTGCCCAGCCTGGTGCCTTACTCCATGCCGATCACCGGGCAGGTATGTTTCGCGCTGACCCGCGTACTGGTGCCTGCGCAGCGGCGCGAAGAAGTCCTGCAGGCATATTGCGCGGCACTGAGCGCAGTTAAGCTCGGCGACCCGTTCGCCGCCGACACCGGCATGGGTCCGCTGGCGCTGGCCCGGCAACTGGAACGCGTGCAGTCCTACATCGCACAGGGCAGCGCCGAAGGTGCGCAACTGGTGATGGGAGGCAACCGCCCGACGCATTTGCCGCGTGGATTCTTCATCGAGCCGACGGTGTTCGCCAACGTCACGCCGGACATGACCATTGCCCGCGAAGAAATCTTCGGCCCGGTGGTGAGCTTCATCGACTATCACGATGAGGCCGACATGATCGCCAAGGCCAATGCAAGCGACTACGGCTTGCACGGCACCGTCTATAGCGAGGATGTTGATCGCGCGTATCGCATTGCACGACGCGTGCGCAGCGGCAGCCATTCGATCAATGGCATGTGGGTGGATATCGAGATGCCGTTCGGCGGGGTCAAGCATTCCGGAATTGGTCGCGAAGGCGGCATCGAAGGACTGCATGCATTTCTCGAAACCAAGACCGTCTATCTCGGTTGAGTTTTACGTCATCGGCTACGCGGCGAGCATGCCTGCGTCGCCGCAATGCAACGTGCCGTACACCACGGCACGTCATCTCCGCTGGTGTGTTGGCAACGTGTCTGTGAACGCCTAATGCGTGGTTGCGCGCACGCGTCAACCTTCCTGCCATCTCCGTCGCACTCACGCACGTCACTCCCCCATTCTGCATTCGGAAAGACAGCGCCATGACCATGCCGACCGACTCGATTTCCTTCCATGCCCGCCTCACACCGCACCGGCTTGCCGCGCGCGACCTGTTGCTGGAGCAGGAATGGACATATGCCGAACTGGACACCTTGATCGGCCAACTGGCCGCCCTGCTGCAGATGCGCGGCTGTGTCGACGGCGAACGGCTGGCCGTGCTCGCCCGCAATTCGGTCTGGCAGGTCGCGCTGCACTTCGCCTGTGCGCGGGTCGGCGCGATCTATGTGCCGCTCAACTGGCGGCTGAGCGGCACCGAGCTGGACACCTTGCTGCAGCGTGCGCAGCCGCATCTGTTGCTGGGCGACGATGTCGCTGCCGGACGCGCGCATGCCGAAGCGCTATCGAGCTTCATCGACAGTGCCAAGGTGCTGGCACCCGCCGAAACGCCCTACATCCCGCCCGAGCGCGTGAGCCTGATCCTGTTCACCTCGGGCACGTCCGGCCAACCCAAGGGCGTGATGTTGAATGAGCAAAACCTGCAGCAGGTGGCCCACAACTTCGGCGTGACCACACGTGTGGATGGCAACAGCAGTTTCCTGTGCGAAGCGCCGATGTTCCACATCATCGGCCTGGCGACCAATGTGCGGCCGGCGCTGGCGCTGGGCGGGTCGATCCAGGTGTCGAGCGGCTTCGAACCGAAGCGTACCTTGAGCTGGCTCGGCAACCCGGCGCTGGGCATTACTCACTACGTCGGCGTGCCGCAGATGATGCAGGCGTTCCGCAGCCAGCCCGGTTTCGATCCGTCAACGCTGCGTCACCTCACCGCGCTGGTCAGCGGCGGCGCGCCGCATGCCAGCGACGATCTGCTCGGTTGGCTGGACGATGGCATCCCCATGGTCTGCGGCTTCGGCATGAGCGAAGCCGGCACGGTGTTCGGCATGTCGGTGGATTGCGACGTGATTCGTCGCAAGCTCGGTGCGGCGGGGATTTCGTCGCCGGGCGTGCAAACGCGGGTGGTGGATGGCGATGGCAACGACTGCCCGGCGGGCATGCCTGGCGAACTGTTGTTGCGCGGCCCCAACCTCAGCCCCGGCTATTGGCGCGACCCGCAGGCCACTGCGGAGATGCGCGACGCACAGGGCTGGTTCCGCACCGGCGATATCGTCAAGCGTGATGCCGACGGCTTTTTCTGGGTGGTGGACCGCAAGAAGGACATGTTCATTTCCGGCGGCGAAAACGTGTATCCCGCCGAGATCGAAGCGGTACTGGCGGATCACCCGGACATCCGCGAATGCGCCGTGGTCGGCATCGCCGACCCACAATGGGGCGAGGTGGGCTACCTGGCGATCGTGCCAGCCGCTGAGGCGACGGATCTGGAGCAGATCCGCAGCTATCTGGTCGAGCGCCTGGCCAAGTACAAGGTCCCCAAACACCTACGCCTGGTCGAGGCCTTGCCACGTACGGCAACCGGCAAGCTGCAGAAGGCGCGGTTGAAGGATGCCTTGGCCAACGATGCCTGATAGCGGTAGCAACCGTGCGGCGTGGGCGTGCGTATTGCCGCCCACACGTGGACTTTGCTTACTCGGATCACCGCGATGAATACCGCTCGAGTATTCCGGTGCGGGATCAACCGGGCGCGCTACAACGTCCAATCCAGCGCGCCTCGCATCC
Source organism: Xanthomonas sp. AC360 (assembly GCF_979258225.1). Lineage (NCBI taxonomy): Bacteria > Pseudomonadati > Pseudomonadota > Gammaproteobacteria > Lysobacterales > Lysobacteraceae > Xanthomonas > Xanthomonas sp. AC360. The sequence continues at coordinate 2,523,865 of NZ_OZ409846.1, read as the reverse complement.
CTGCGCATTCCGCGAATACAGCCGAACAGTGCAACTCCCCAGGCCAGTGCTGCATCGCATCCGTCCCGGTCGACGATGCAGCTCTCGCTTGGGGGATTCCATCGTCGGTTATGCAGACGCATCCAGCAAAATATCGTGCTCGCCAATCTGGTCGTCCACCCACACCGCGCCTTGCTGGGCCATGAGCGCCAGCTGGTGTTCCAGCTCGCGCATCAACAACCGCACACCGGGTTTGAGGATGGCGCTGCTGTCGCGATAGATCACGCCACCTGCGCGCGCCTGCGACGGCTGCTGCAGCTGGAAGGCTCGCAACTCGCCGCGTGCGATGTCGCCTGCCACCATCATGCTTGGCATCACTGCAATGCTGTCGGTGCCGAGCAGAATCTCGCGCGTAAAGCTTGCAGAGCTGGAACGAAGTTGATCGCGTGTGGCTAGCCCATGTTCGCGCATGACCTGCGCCACGTCGCGCTCCACATGCTGACTCAGCGTCGGCAATACCTGTCGGTACGCGGCCGCTTCGGCGATGCGCACCGGGCCATTGGCAAACAAGGGATGGTCGCTCCGCGCCACCAGCGCAATCGGATCCTGGTACAGCACCTTGCGAACCAACGCATCGTAGCGGGCCAGCGGATACAACCGGCCAACGACCAGATCCACCTCGTTTCCGGCGAGCTTGGGCAGCAATTCATCGGTACGGCCATGCAGCAGGCGCACACGCAGCGTGGGCTCGGCACGGTACAAGGCAGCCAGCACCGACGGCAGCAGGCCGCTCGCCGCCACCGGCAACGCGCCGACGGTGATAGTGAGCGCATCGTCCTGCAGCAGCCCTTCGAAGGTGTCCTGTGCGCGGCGCAGCTGGCCGAGCACGACGTGCGCGGTCTGCACCAGCACCTCGCCCATCGCATTGGGACGCACGCCACGCGAATGGCGTTCGAATAGGGGCGCACCGACGATCTCTTCGATCTCCTGCAAGGCACGCGTGAGTGCAGGCTGGGTGACATTCAATACGCGTGAGGCACGGAGCAGGCTTTTTTGCCGATCCAGCGCCTCGATGACACGTAGATGCCGGACCTTGATGCGGTGTTCGAAGAACACGGAGGACATGGTCATAGGGGGTGGGCCTTACGTTGGAAAGTCGGGTGGCAACGCCCGGCCAGCGACCGGGACGCGCAGCTCAGCGTGCCTCGGGCACACGCCGGGTCTGCATGAAGTCTTCGAACGACTCGCCGCGCATGATGGCGTAGACCTGCAGATTGGTCGTGCGCACCACGCGGGCGAACTTTTCGATCACAAAAAAATTGGCGCCGTACTGCACCAGTCCGAGCCAGTCGCGCGCACGGATCAGCGCTTTCTCGTGCTCGGTGAGCTCGGCTTCCTGCATCAACACTTCCGCGTCCTGCAAAAAGCGGTCGCGCCACGGGGCGCGGATCATATGCCAGAAAAAACGATTGAGGCGCAGCGCGCGGTTGCTGGTGCGCAGATCGAACAGGTAGGTGCCGTCGATCTTGTCCATGCCGTGTACTTGCGGATTCATATGCAGGCCCTCATGCCGCGTTGGCGGTGCGCGCCAGCAGCTCTGCCGAGCGCGGCGCATCGGCGCGTTCTTCGCCCGGCTCGTACAGCACCACGGTCATCGCGGTCGTCGTCATCAGGTAGTAGTTCTGATGCAGTTTGCGGATCGGCCCATCCAACGCACCGCGCATGGCCAGCCACATGATCTGCTCCACGCTCTCGGCACCGCCCAGGCGCACATAGTCGGTATGGGTGAGATCGGTCAGCGTTTCCGGCGCGTGCTGAAAGCGGTCCAGAAACTCCATGTCCCAGTCGGTGTTGTTGAAACCGGTGCGCTCGCCATGGATCTGGTGCGACAACCCGCCGGTGCCGACCACCACCACTCTGAGATCTTCCGGGTATGACTCGATCGCACGGCGCACCGCCTGGCCCAGGCGAAAACAGCGGCGCGCGGTCGGCAGCGGGTATTGCAGGACGTTGATCGCAATCGGCACCACCGTGCCCGGCCAGTCAGGCACATGCGGCCACAGCAGCGGCAACGGCGCCGCGCAGCCGTGGTCGATCGGCTTGTCCTGAAATACGGTCAGGTCGAATTCGTCGTTCACCAGGCATTCGGCGATATGCGCCTGCAGCTGTACATCGCCACGGATCGGAGGCAGGTTGCGCAGCCCTGCGCCCTCATCGGCGACCGGAAAGCGCTCGCCGACGCCCAGGGCGAAGGTCGGATAGAGATCGAAGAAGAAGGTCGTGCAGTGGTCGTTGTAAAAAAACACCAGCACGTCGGCCCGTTGTTCGGCCAGCCACTCGGCCACCGGCGTGTAGCCGTCGAACAGCGGCTTCCACACTGGATCCTGTTGTTTGCCCTTGTCGTAGGCCACCCCGATGGTGGGAACGTGCGAGGTTCCGATGCCGCCGATGATGCTAGCCATGCTTTGCTCCTGCTGCGCACCACTGCCAGGAGAGGCAGAGCGCACGTCATTGATTGGGTCAGGATCGACGGTGCAATGGATCCCAACACGGACGACCAACCACTGCGGATCTCCAAAACGGTATCCTTGGGATCCAAAGTGCCATCAAGCGATCTCATCCGCAAGGTTTTTATACAAGTAATTGCTAGTTTCCCCTTCGAAGGAACGTGCGCTGCGGTACGGCGCGAGAGAATGGAGCCAATGGCGAACAACCACCGATTGCAAGCGGTCCAGCAGCTACGCGAATTGATCCTGTGCGGCGCCTTTGCCCCGGGCGAGCGCATCACCGAGGCGGCCCTGGCCGAGCGCCTGGTCATCTCGCGCACGCCTATTCGCCAGGCATTGCCGGCGTTGTGCCAAGAGGGCCTGCTGGTACAGGTCGGCAACCGTGGCTATGCGGTACGGCGTTTCAGCCAACAGGAAAGCCTGGATGCACTGGAGGTGCGCGCACTGATGGAGGGCATGGCGGCACGCACGGTGGCCGAACAGGGCGCGTCGGCCGCATTGCTGTCCACCCTGCACGCCTGTCTGTGCGAAGGCGACCGGCTATTTGCCAAGCGCAGCCTCGATGCCGGCGATGAGCAGACCTATGGCGCGATCAATGCCCGTTTCCATCGCGCCATCGTGGTGGCGGCGAACAAACCGATCCTCACCGAGACGGTGGACCGCTGCACGCTGGTGCCGTTCGTCAGCCCGGTCAACGTGGTGTTCGGTCAGCGCTCGGCCACGCTGGCTTACGACGATCTTTATTACGGACACCGGCAGCATGGCGCGATTGTCTCTGCCATCGAACAACGCGATGGCGCGCGGGCGGAGTTACTGTTCCGCGAACATGCCAATACGCAACGGCACAGCATGGGCATGTGATGCCTCGGGGTGCGCGGGACCGCGCGCCGAGCAGTGGCAATGGCATCGATGCGCGTGGAGCGGATGTCGGCCGTACCTGCGACGCAGGACCACGCATAGAGCAAGACATGGCTACATTCGACCCTGCACGCTGACCAAGACGGTCGGCGTGCAGGGCAGCTTGCTTGCGCTATAGCGAGTGCACGAACATCAGGTTGAAGGTGTTTCCGGCCACCGAGTTCTTGACCTCGACCGGCAGGTAGACATTGAAATTGAGCACGTTCTTCGGGTCCAACCGCCACGAGAGTCCTGGCCCCATGTAGAACTGCGTGCGTTTGCTGTCGGGCACGCGCTGGCCATTGGTCCGGTTGTCTTGCAGCTGCCGTAGGTAGAAGCCGTTGACACCGACCCGCAGCTGCTCGGTCACCTTGACCGAGCTGGCAAAATTCAGCCACGCCAGATCGCCTGCCTGGCCGTTGCGGAACTGGAAACCGGGAATTGGCGGCACTCCACCGGCACGGTCGGTGCGGAAGTTGTACATGTAATGCAGCCGCATGCTGACCTCCCAGTTATCGGTGGGCTGTACCGTGAATGCCCAATGCGGCGAGAACGACCAGTAGCCGGTGCTCTGGTTGATCGCGATGTCGCGATCGAACTTGCCCACAGGTGCAAATGCCACCAGGGCGAAGCGCTGAAACAGCAAGATCCGGTCGTTGCGCATCACCGGCGGCATCTGCAACGCCGCCCCGACCGCGATATCGCCAACGCCGAATCCGTTGTCGCTCAACCGCACAGGGCTGTCTGCGGCAAACGAGGCATTCTGGTTGACCAGCGGCACGATGGCATCGACGGAAATCGTGCCGCCCAACCATTTATAGGGCGTCACGTAGATGAGCTGGGTCAGCGCTGCCGAGCTGCTGATCTTCGGATCACGAAACGCCGGCGAATCGTTGCCTTGCGCATCCAGGACGGCATTCAGGTGCGCATGGCGCAGATATTCGATCACCGTCCAGCCAGGTTGGGTGGAGCCAAAACCATCGAAAAAGCTGGTGCCACCCAGGTTGATGCCTTGCGGCACCGGAACTGTGTCAGGCACCGCCTGTGCGAAGGCCGCCGCCGGCGCCAGCGCACCCAGGAGCAGAGTCAAGCTGCCGGCGCGCAGGCGATGCGACCGGAGCGATGAGCGACGACGACCAACAGACGAACATGCGCGTTCCACTAGGCGATTCTCCAACGAAGATGGGCGATTGAGGCAACGCGACTGGGGGGAGAGCAGTGTCGAGATGTCGCCTGTAAGGGCCGGCGGCATCGTTGAACAGACAGACAGCGATCAATCTCGGTCAGTGCGCCTCGACGCGCAGCAGCAATGCGCCGAGGCGTTGCTTGAACAACCATTGGTTGTCCTGGTGCACCAGCACATCGTCGAAGGTGCCGATCAGTGCAGGCGCCTGCGCCGTCCAGGGGACAGACGCGTCGGCCTGCGGTGCGCTATAGAGCAGCACATGGCTATGCGCATGGGCCAGCGTGCTCGATTGGACGCTGACCAGCGTATTGAGCATCAAATGACAGGTGTTGCGTGGCGCGCGAGCGCTGAAGGCCTCCAAGATCGCTTCGCGTCCATGCACGGGCGCATCCGGCGCGCTCGGTCGTGCAAAGACGCCGTCGGCAGTGAACAGCGCAGCCAACGCCTGGTGCTCATGGCGGTCGTTATGCAGGGCGAACCGGCGAATCAGCTGTTCGCACGCAACGATGATCGAAATATCTGCAGACACGCAGCAGCCTCCCTTGGCGGTGGAATGACACAGATAAAGCGCTAGCGATACTTCAGCGCAGGACAATTCCCGAGACGACCGAACTGACGCCGCCTGCGGTACGGGCGATCACGTGCTCAGCCACTCGCGCAGCGCGGTGCTCACCGCAGCGGGCGCTTCCACCGGCGCCATATGCCCACAATCTTCGAATACGACCAGGCGCGCCTGCGGAATCTGCCGTGCCATGTCCTGATGCCGTGCCAGCGGGCTCCAGGCATCCTGGCGCCCGACCCCTAGCAAGGTGGGGCAGCGAATCTGCGCAAGCACCGGCGCGGCATCCGGGCGCTCCAGCAACGCGTTGACCTGGCCAGCGAAACTCTGCGCGCTCTGCCGCTGCACCATTGCGCTGAGGTCTTGCATCAAACCGGTATCGGCGCTGCGTGCGGGGTGCAGCATCGGTGGTAACCAGGCCAGCGCCAGCGCATGCATGCCTTGCGTCTGCGCCAGATCCACCAGCGCTTGGCGCTCCTCGCGTTCGCCATCGCGACGCGGTGCAATGCCGGTATCGAGCAGTGCCAGCTGCGTCACCCGCTCGGGCGCCTGACGCATGATTTCCAGCGCAACCCGCCCGCCCATCGAATGCCCGGCCAACGCAAACTGTGGCGGTGCGCCAGCCAGCACGTGGGACGCCATCTGCCCAATGCTGTCGAATCCGGGGAAATCCAGCACCTGCACATCGGCCAGATCCGCCAGCGCGTCGCGCTGCGGTTGCCAGATGGCGGCGTCGCAGAGCAGGCCGCAGAGCAGCAGCAAGGTGGGTCTGGAGGTGTGCGAAACGGAAGTCATGGCGCGACTGTAGCCACGCCGGCCGCGTGCGTCGTATGGAAGATGTGGCCTGCGCTATAAGCTCAGAGACATAGAACGTCAGCTATGCCGGCTAGCCACAGCGCAGGCCGGCAGACGCGAGATGGCTTACGCGCCGCCGGAGGCGCGCTTCCACAGCACATCGACCAGCGGCGGCAACCTGCCGGCGAGGCCAAGCGCGGCACCGCGCAACAGGGTCAGGTGCATTTCGTCGTTGGAGAACACCGTATTGATCGCATCGAAGCCATAGGCGGCCACGGTATTGTCGCTGCGGCGAGTGCGCGCCCAGCGTTGCAGGCGATGCGGCGCGGCCCAGTCCGCACGTTTGGCGAGCGCGCCGCGCACTTCCTCGCGCAGCGCAGCGACATCGCGCAGGCCCAGGTTGACGCCCTGCCCCGCCAACGGATGCACCACATGCGCAGCGTCGCCCAAGGTCAGCACGCGGCCACTGACGTACTGCTCCACCAACTGCCGTTGCAGCGGGAATGCAGCGCGTGCAGAAACCACACGCACCGCGCCCAGACGCGCGGCAAAGGCTTGGGTCAGCTCGCGCGCGAACGCCGCATCGTCGAGCGCCAGCACGCGCTCGGCCTCGCGATCGGGCAAGGTCCAGACAATCGAACTGCGGCCTTCGGCAAACGGCAGGAATGCCAGTGGCCCGGTGGTCAGAAAGCGCTGCCAGGCCGTGGCCTGGTGCGGTTGTTCGGTCTCCACAAAGGCAACCACGCCGCGTTGTGCGTAGGCGTGTCGCGACACCGGCAAGCCGGTCAGGTCGCGCAAGGTGGACGACGCACCATCGGCGGCGATGGCAATCGCCGCTTCCAGCCGGCTGCCATCGTCCAGACGCAGGCGCACGCTGTTGGCGTCCTGCTCCAGTTCGGCCACACGCGCCGGGCAATGCACTTCGATCCCCGCGCTGTGCACGGCCGCCCACAGGCGATCGACCAGCAGCGCATGTTCGACGATCCAGCCGAGTTGTTCGCGGCCCAAGGTGTCGGCATCGAAGCGCAGCTCGCCGCCACCGCCGGCATCCCAGACCCGCATGCGCCGATACGGCTGCACGCGACCGGCGCGCACGCTGGCCCACACGCCAAGACTGTCGAGCAGCGCGGCGTTGTCGGCGGCGAAGGCATAGACCCGCAGGTCGGGCTGATCGGCAGGCCAGCGCGCGGGCTCGCGCCCTTCCACCAGCGCAACGCTCAAACCCGCGTCGGCCAGCGCCAGCGCACAGGCGGCGCCAACCACGCCACCGCCGACGATCACCGCATCGCGCGCACCGCGGCGGCTCATGCGATCCCCCGGCACAGCTGCGGCACATCGCCACGGAACCCCATCGCCCCGCCGACCAGCATCGATTGCAGCGGCGCGGCCTGCGAGGTTGCGAGCAATCCCAGGCTGCGCAGCGGCCGCAGCAACGGTGCCGGATTGCCGGTCAGCCGCGCCAGCCCGCTGGAGAAGCCGATCGTCTGCTCGCGGTCCACGCGTCGACGCGCCACATAGTCGGCCAGCAGCGCGCCGCTCCCGGCATCGCTGCGATCGTGTTCGATCAGCTCTGCCAAGGTGAGCGCGTCGCGCAATCCAAGATTGAAGCCCTGCGCACCGATGGGGTGCAGCGTCTGCGCGGCGTTGCCGAGCAACACCACGCGCTCGGCGATCAGGTTGTTGGCCAGCACCTGCACCAGCGGATATGCACTGCGTTCGCCGCTGGCGACAAAGCGCCCGGCGCGCCAGCCGGCCGCGCGCTGCAGCCGGGCCAGCCAGCCAGCCTCGTCGAGCGCGGCGACCGCATCGGCCTCGGCGCGCGCCACACAGTGGATTGCGCCGTAATGACGGTCGCCCCGCGGCAACAGCGCGGTCGGCCCGTGCTCGCCGAAGCGCTCCCACGCGGTGCCATCCGGCGGCCTGGAGGCGCGCACGCGCGCCACGAACAAGGTCTGCAGGAAATCGTGCGTGTCGGTCTGGATATGCAGCAGTTCGCGCACTGCGCTGTGGCTGCCATCGGCACCGACCACCAGCCTGGCGCGGACGCGCTGCTCGCCGTCGTCGGTCGCCAGCCGTAGCGTGCGCACGCCATCCTGCACCGGTTCCACGCCGATGCAGCGCGCCGGGCGATACCGGCGCAGCTGCGTCAATTCGTCCAGGCGTGCCTGCAGGGCGTCGCCGAAGTCGCGGGCCACCACCACTTGCCCAAAGCTGTCGCGTCCGTAATCGGCGGCGTCCAGTTGCACGCGCCCGAAATCGCCGGCACGACTGACGTGGATGCGCCGGATCGGCCCGGGCGGGCTACGCAACTTGGCCATGACGCCCAGCACGCCCAAGGCGTTGACGGTGGCGGCGGCGAAACTCAGATTGCGTTGATCGAACACGGCCGGCGGCGTGCCGGCTGGCGTGGCTTCCACCAGCCCGACATCCAGGCCGAGGCGGTCCAGCGCAATCGCCAGGCTGGAGCCGACCAGGCCGCCGCCAACGATCAAAACGTCATGTGGATATGTCATTCGCCCATGATAAGCCCTCGCCCGCAGCGCATCGCGCGCGCCGGATGAGACACGTTGACGCGTCCAGCCGGTATGCCGTTGTCATGCCTGCCGATGCCCGGCGCAGCGTAGGCCAGGCAGTGGCGCGGGCACGCCAGGTTCCACGCTACACTCCCGCACCTGTAATCCGGCAACCCCCGCGCATGACTTCTCGCTCGCACGACACCCTGATTTTGAGCCTGCTCGCCGTCCTGATGGCGGCCACACGGATCAATCACTTCGCGCCGGTCCCGGACGCGTCCTGGGCGGTGTTTTTCATCGGCGGGTTTCATCTGGCTGCGCGCAGCAAACTGGCGTTTCCGCTGCTGATGGGCCTGGCGGTCGCGGTGGACTGGCTGGTCATCACCCAGCAAGGCATGAGCTTCTGGCAGCACTACTGTGTGTCGCCGGCGTACTGGTGCCTGATCCCGGCGTACTTCGCGCTGTGGGCCGGGGGTGTGTGGCTGCGCCGGCACTATCACGGGGCCCAATGGACTGCGCTGGTCGCGCTGGTGCCTGCCCTGCTCATCGCCGTGGCGCTGTGTCAGCTGATCGCCCAAGGCAGCTTTTACTGGATCAGCGCCAGCGTGAGCGAACCCACCCTCGCCGGCTGGTTCAAGAACTACAGCGACTGGCTCTGGCCGTACCTGCGCAGCGCAGCGCTGTACGTCGCGGCCGCAGCCGTCATCCAGGTGGTTGCCGAGCGCCTGGCTGCGCCCCATCGCCAGCGCCAGGCCGGCTGAGCCATGGGCAACCGGCTCTCACGTATCTATACGCGTACCGGCGACGACGGCAGCACCGGGTTGGGCGATGGCAGCCGGACCGGCAAGGACGCCTTGCGCGTCAACGCCTACGGCACCGTGGACGAGGCCAATTCGGCGCTCGGCGTGCTGCTGGCCGCACCCGGCGTGCCCACTGCGATTGCCGAGCTGCTGACCACCGTGCAGCATCAGCTGTTCGACCTGGGCGGCGAGCTCTGCATCCCCGGCCATGCCGCCATCGAGGCGGCCGACATCCAGGCCCTGGAACGCCACCTGGACCACTTCAACGACAGCTTGCCGCCGCTGCAGGAGTTCATCTTGCCGGCCGGTGGCGAAGCGGCCGCGCGCTGCCACCTGGCGCGGACCATCGTGCGCCGGGCCGAGCGCGAGACCGTTGCGCTGTCGCGCCAGGAGTCGGTGCGCAGCGAGGCGATCGGCTATCTCAATCGGCTCTCCGACCTGCTGTTCGTGCTGGCCCGCGTGCTGGCACGCGTGGATGGTCAGCAGGAAGTGCTGTGGCGGCACGACCGCCGGCGCGGTTGAGCATGTGCCTGGCGCGGCGGACAGGCTAAAGTCATCTCATGCTGGTCTTTACCCATCCCGCCTGTCTCGGTCACGACGCCGGCCCTGAGCACCCCGAAAGCCCTGCCCGCCTGGAGGCGGTCGTCGACGCCCTGCGCGCCGCCTTTCCGGACCTGGACTGGCGTGAGGCGCCGCTGGCCAAGCTGGGCGACCTGTGCCGCGTGCACGAGCGCGAGCAGGTGGACGCGGTGCTGGAGACCGCGTTCGAAGGCTATCGCCAACTGGATGTGGACACCCGCATGGTGCCGGCCTCGCGCGCGGCTGCCCTGCGCGCCGCCGGCGCCGGCATCGCCGCCGTGGATGCGGTGATGCAGGACCTCACCCGCACCGCCTTTTGCGCCGTCCGCCCGCCCGGCCATCACGCCACCGCGCAGGTGTCGATGGGGTTCTGCCTGTTCAACAACATCGCCGTGGCCGCCGCCCATGCACGCGACCGGCATGGCCTGGAGCGCATCACCATCGTCGATTTCGATGTGCACCACGGCAACGGCACCCAGGCGATCTTCGAACGCGACCCGGCCGTGCAGTATTTGAGCACGCATCAGTCCGGGCTGTACCCGCACTCGGGCAGCGTCCATGAGCGCGGCGTTGGCAATATCCACAACCTGTTGCTGCCGCCCGGCAGCGATGGCTTGCGCTTCCGCAACGTGTGGGAAGACGAGATGCTGCCGCTGATCGATGCCTTCCGCCCGCAGCTGATCCTGATTTCGGCCGGCTTCGACGCGCATCTGCGCGATCCGCTGGCCGATCTGATGCTGGACGACGATGATTTCGCCTGGCTGACCGGCGCGCTACGCACCCTGGCCGAGCGGCATGCGCGGGGTCGGGTGGTATCCATGCTGGAAGGCGGTTATGACCTGCAGGCCTTGCGCGAAAGCAGTGTTGCCCACGTCGCCGCACTGCGCTGACCCACAGCGGCACGCCGGTCGCGCCACGGTTTGCGATGAACCTCGTCCTCTTCACGCTGGCGCTCTTCATTGCCCCTATGCGGGGTATGCGGCAAGCTAGTCGCCATTTTACTGGTTGAATCCACGCGTGCGCCGAGTTCTCCGCCTGCTGCCCCTGCCCTTGAGCATCGCCATCTGCCTTCCGGCCATGGCTGCCGACAAGCCGTTGAATTGGGGACTGTGCCCGGCCGTGGACCCGCTGCCTGGTTTCGATGGCGCGCCCGCCGCCGACCCCAAGGCTGCCGAAATGCGCCAGCAGCTGCCGACCGACATCGAAGGCGACCAGCTGTCCGGCACCAGCACCACTCCGCAGTACCAGGGCAACGTGGCGCTCAAGCGCGGCGACCAGTTCCTGGGCGCGGACAACCTGCGCATGGATACCGAGACCGGCAACTACATCGCCGAAGGCAATGTCCGCTACCAGGACACTTCCTTCCGCATGGTCGCCGACCGCGCCGAGGGCAATCAGGACACCGACGCCCACAAGGTCTCCAACATCCAGTATCAGATGGTGGACCGCCGCGGCAATGGCGTGGCGGAATCGGTGGACCTGCAGGGCCAGGTCGGCCAGATGCATCGCTCGACCTACACCACCTGCGATCCCTCGCAGCCGATCTGGCGGGTGCGCGCGCCCGAGATCGACGTCGACAACGAAGAAGGCTTCGGCACCGCGCGTAACGCCGTGCTGCAGATCGGCAAGGTGCCGGTGCTGTACTTCCCGTGGTTCAAGTTCCCGATCGACGACCGTCGCCAGACCGGCCTGCTATTTCCGCAGTTCGGCCTGTCCGGGCGTAACGGGTTTGACTACCTGCAGCCGATCTACCTGAATCTGGCGCCCAATTACGACGCCACCTTGTTGCCGCGCTACATGAGCAAGCGTGGTTTCATGTTCGGCACCGAGTTCCGGTATCTGTACGACGGTGGTCGCGGCGAAATCACCGGCAACTACCTGCCCAACGACAAGTTGCGCGAGAAGGACCGTGGCAGCGTTTTCTATAGCGGCTACCACAACGTCAACAGCCATTGGCAGGCCCGCAGCAGCATTTCCTGGGTCAGCGACACCCGCTATGTGGAAGACTTCACCAGCCGCTTGAACGGCATGGGCTCGGCGTCCAGCCTGCAGAGCACCATCGGGATTTACGGCACCGGCGAAACCTGGACCGCCGGCCTGATGGCCGACCGCTGGCAGCTGACCGACTACACCCTGGACGAGCGAGCCCTGCCCTATAACCGGCAACCGCGTGCCTTTTTCACCTGGGAAAAGCCGTTCGGCATTTTCGAAGCCGGTGTTTATGCCGAGGCGGTGCGGTTTACGCATGACGATTCGTACCAGGTGGACGTCGTCCCGAACACCAACGGCAATAACAACAACAACGGCGACGAATACGTCCGGACCAATATCCGTAACTTTGACTATGGCAGCGGCTCGCGCCTGGACGTCAAACCCTACATCTCGATGCCGTTGTCGGGTGCGGCCTGGTTCGTGACGCCGACGGTTGCATGGCGTTACACCGCCTACCAGTTGGACTCGACCTTGGCCAACACTGCGCCACTGACCGGCGACCGTTCGCCCACGCGCAGCCTGCCGATCGCTTCGCTGGACGCCGGCCTGTATTTCGATCGCGAGACCTCGTTGTTCGGCACCAACTATCTCAATACGCTGGAACCGCGCATGTACTACCTGTACGTGCCCTACCGCGACCAGGACGACCTGCCGGTCTTCGACACCCGTCCGTTTACCTTCAGCTATGGCCAGCTGTTCCGCGACAGCCGCTATACCGGCGCCGACCGTCAGAACGATGCCAACCAGCTGACCCTGGCGGTGACGTCGCGTTGGCTGCGTCAGGACGACGGCCGCGAGAAACTGTCGCTGAGCGCTGGCCAGATCCTGTACTTCAACGACTCGCTGGTCACCATCAACAACAGCACCAATTCCGCTGCCGGCAGCGAGCAGCCCATCGAGCAGGGCAAGTCCGCCTGGGTGGCCGATGCCAACTACATGATCAACGACCGCTGGTCGATGGGCGCCACGTATCAGTGGAACCCGAACTCGCGCAAGGAAGATCTTGCCAGCCTGCGCACCCGCTATTTGCTCAACAACGACGGCATCATCAACCTCGCCTACCGCTACCGTCGCAACCTCATCGACAACAGCGACCAGCTCAAGCAGGCCGACTTCTCGTTCCTGTATCCGATCAATCCCACCTGGAGTGCGGTCGGTCGCTACTACTACTCGCTGCTGGACCGCACACCGCTGGAAATCATCGGCGGCGTGCAGTGGGACAGCTGCTGCCTGGCAGTGCGCGCGCTGGTACGCCGGTTCGTGCGTAACCGCGACGGCGAGATGGACAACTCCATCCAGTTCGAGTTCGTGCTCAAGGGCTTGAGCTCGTTTGGCCAGAACACGGACCGCACTTTGCGCCGTGCTATTCTCGGCTATTACCGCGACGACCTGTACCTGGTCCCGCCCAGCAACACCACGACCAATCCGGACGATTACGATCCGAACCTGATTCCATGACCAAGCCTTTCTCTGTTCTTCTTGCCTCGTTGCTGGTAATCACCAGCACGGTCTCGCCGGTGGCATCGGCGCAGCAATCCCAGCCGCTGGATCGTATCGCCGCTATCGTGGACGAAGACGTGGTGCTGCAGAGCGAGCTCGATCGCGCTGTGCGCAACGTCAAGTCGCAGTACGCCGGTCGTGAAAACCAGCTGCCGCCGGACGATGTCTTGCAGCGGCAGGTGCTCGAGCGCCTGGTGCTGGTCAAGCTGCAGATCGGCCGTGCCGACGGCAGCGGCATCCGCGTCAGCGACGAGGAACTCAACCGCGCCGTTGCCAGCATCGCCCAGCAGAACGGCACCACCGTGGATGGTTTGCGCCAGAAGCTGGCCGCCGACGGCATGGCCTATGGCGATTTCCGCGCCTCGGTGCGCGACGAAATCATCGTGCAGCGCCTGCGCCAGAGCTTTGCGCAGAGCCGTATCAGCGTGAGCGAAGGCGAGGTGGATACCGCACTGGCCCAGCAGGCCACGACCGGTAGCCAGTACCACCTGGCGCATATTCTGGTGGGCTTGCCGGAAGGCGCGAACGCCGACCAGATCGCCACCGGTCAAAAGAAGGTCGATGGCGTCAAGGCCTTGATCGACAAGGGCGAGTTGGACTTCTCCGCCGCAGCGGTGCGTTATTCGGATAGCCCGAATGCACTGGAAGGCGGCGACCTGGGCTGGCGCAGCCTGGACGAAATCCCCAACGCATTTGCCCAGCTGATCCGCGACATGCAGCCTGGCCAGGTAGCCGGCCCGCTGCGTGGCCCAAGCGGCTTCCAGCTGCTCAAGCTGGTGGAAATGCGCGACGCCAATGCCGGCGGCGAAAAGAAGATGGTTACCGAGTACAACGCGCGCCACATCCTGGTTCGCATCGGTGACAACCAGACCGACGCGCAGGCCAAGGCCAAGATCGACACGCTGCGCGCCCGCGTTGCCGGCGGAGCTGATTTCCAGGCGACAGCCAAGGAGTCCTCCGAGGACACCAACAGCCGCGGCCAGGGTGGCGACCTGGGTTGGTTCCCGGCCGATGCGTTCGGCCCGGATTTCGGCAAGCAGGTTGAGGGCTTGGCCGATGGCGCCGTGTCCGAGCCGTTCCGCACGCAGGCCGGTTGGCATGTCGTGCAACGCGTCGGCAGCCGCCAGACCGACGTCAGTGCCGAAAACCAGCGTGCCCAGGTCCGTGAAACGATCGGCCGTCGCAAGCTGGAAGAGGAATACAACCGCTACCTGCAGGAACTGCGTGGCGAGGCTTATGTGAGCTACCGCACCGGCGATCGTGCCGACGGCAATGCCACCGCCGAGCCGACCAAGTCGGCAGAACCCGCTGCCCCGACCCCGCCGCCGGCACAGCCGGCGCGCTGAGTCGATGATGGTCCCGTCGCTCGCGCTGGTGCCAGGCGAGCCGGCCGGGATTGGGCCGGAGCTGTGCATCCGGCTCGCCCAGCAGCCGCGCTCCGATGCACAGCTGGTTGCATATGCCGATCCCGACACCCTGAACAGCGCCGCAAAGGCGCTGTCTTTGTCTGTGCGCCTGCTCGACCCCGATCAGCCGGCACGGATGCCGGGCGACCTACCGCTGTTTCCGATTCGCCAGCCCGTCCCGACCCGCTTCGGCATTGCCGACCCGGCCAATGCAGCGGCCGTCATTGCCGGCCTGCTTACCGCTGCCGGCGACTGTCTTGCCGGCCGACGGCAAGGCATCGTGACCGGCCCGGTGCACAAGGCAGTCATCAACGCCGGCGGGATCGCCTACACCGGCACCACCGAATTGCTGGCCGAACAGGCCGACTGCCCGGTGGTGATGATGCTGGCCAACAGCATCGTGCGCGTGGCACTGGTGACCACACACCTGCCGCTGCGTGCAGTGGCCGATGCGATCACCGCCGACGCCGTTGCGCGCTGCCTGCGCATCACCCACGCCGCGATGCGTCGCGACTTCGGCCTGGAGCACCCACGTATCGCCGTGCTCGGCCTCAATCCCCACGCGGGCGAAGACGGCCACCTGGGCCGCGAAGAACTGGACATCATCATCCCGTTGCTGGGGCAGCTGCGCGGCGAAGGCATGCAGCTGATCGGCCCGTTGCCGGCGGACACTGCATTCCTGCCACAGAAACTGAGCGGCTTCGACGCGGTGGTGGCGATGTACCACGACCAGGGCCTGCCGGTGCTCAAGTACAGCGGTTTCGAGCAGGCGGTGAACATCACCCTGGGCCTGCCCTACCCGCGCGTGGCGGTGGATCACGGCACCGCACTGGAACTGGCCGGACGCGGCATCGCCGATCCATCCAGCCTGATGGCGGCAACCGCGTTGTGCGCACGCTTGGCGGCACGCGGCTAAGCGCGCGCTCCACCTGCGCGATCGCCGCAGGTTATGAGCGTCCTACCTTACTGTGACAGCCTGGACGCGCAGCACCGACACCGCGTGCAGCCGCCGGCTCCGTTAAACTGCGCGCATGAATTATTCCTTCAGCGCACCGGCCAAGAAGTCGCTTGGCCAGCACTTCCTTGCCGACCGGTATTACATCGACCGGATCGTCCAGGCGGTGGACCCGCGCGCCGGCCAGCACCTGGTCGAAATCGGCCCCGGTCAGGGCGCGATCACCTTCCCGCTGCTGCGCAAGCATGGCGCGTTGACGGTAATCGAGTTCGATCGCGACCTGATCGCACCGTTGACCGAGGCCGCTGCACCGATCGGCGAACTGAGCATCATCCATCGCGACGTGCTCAGCGTGGATTTCACCGAACTGGCCAACGGCACGCCGATCCGGTTGGTCGGCAACCTGCCTTACAACATCTCCTCGCCGATCCTGTTCCATGCGCTGGACCATGCCGCTGCGGTGGCCGACATGCACTTCATGCTGCAGAAGGAAGTGGTCGACCGCATGGCCGCCGGTCCCGGCAGCAAGGTCTACGGCCGGCTCAGCGTGATGCTGCAGGCGTACTGCGAGGTCAACGCACTGTTCGTGGTGCCGCCTGGCGCGTTCCGGCCGCCACCGAAAGTGGACTCGGCGGTGGTGCGGCTGGTGCCGCGCGACCCGGCCACGGTGATGATCAACGACCGACGTCGTTTCGCCGATGTGGTGCGCGCCGGCTTCGGGCAGCGCCGCAAGACCCTGCGCAATGCCATGTCCACCGTCTGCGAACCCGCGCATTTCGAGGCAGCCGGCGTGCGTCCGGATGCCCGCGCCGAACAACTCGAGGTCGCCGATTTCATTCGGCTGGCCAATGTCGAGCTGGCTTGAGCGCCGCTCCCACACCGTTTTATTTAGACTTTTCCCATGCAAGATGATCCGCGCTATCGGGTCGAGGTCGAGGTGTCGCCGCGCTTCCTCGCTCATCAATCGACCCCGGAAGAAGGCCGCTATGCCTTCGCCTACAGCATCCGCATCCACAACGCGGGCGCCGTGCCTGCACGCCTGATCGCGCGCCATTGGCAGATCACCGACGCCAACGGCCGCACCGAGCAGGTGGATGGCGAAGGCGTGGTCGGCGAGCAGCCATGGCTGCGCCCCGGCGAAGCCTTTCATTACACCTCCGGTGTGCTGCTGGAAACCGAGCAGGGACAGATGCAAGGTCACTACGACATGGTGGCCGACGATGGCACCGAATTCACCGCCCCGATCGCCGCCTTCGTGCTGAGCGTACCCAGGACGCTGCACTGATGACTGCTGGATTGATGGAGCGCACGCGATGAGCGTCTGGGCAATTGGCGACCTGCAAGGGTGCTACGACATTACCCAGCGGTTGCTGGAAAAGATCAATTTCGACCCCGCACAGGACACGCTGTGGTTCTGCGGCGATCTGGTCAACCGCGGCGGGCAATCGCTGGAAACGCTGCGGCTGGTGCATTCGCTGCGCGCGCACAGCGTGGTGGTGCTGGGCAATCACGATCTGTCGCTGCTGGCGATCGGTGCGCGCTCGGAGGAAGAGCAGCGCAAGGTCAATCCGGATCTGCAGCGCGTCGTGCTGGCCGAGGACCGCGACGTGCTGCTGGACTGGCTGCGTCTGCAGAAGCTGGCCCACGTGGACCGCGAGCTGGGCTGGATGATGGTCCACGCCGGGCTGGCGCCGAAGTGGACCACGCAGCTGGCCGAAAAGCATGCGCGCGAAGTCGAACAGCAGCTGCAAGGCGGCGGCTATCGCAAGCTGTTGCGCAACATGTACGGCGATCAGCCGGGATGGTCGCCGGGCCTGAGCGGGTACGACCGCAGCCGCGCGATCATCAACCTGTTCACGCGCATGCGCTATTGCACCCCGCGCGGTCGAATCGCGACCGACGACAAGGGCACGCCGGGCACGCAGGCACAAGGACTCTACCCGTGGTTCGAGGTGCCGGGCCGGGTCGAGCGCGATCTGAAGATCGTGTGCGGGCATTGGTCCGCGCTGGGATTGACGATTACCCAGGGCGTGCATGCCATCGATACCGGTGCGGTGTGGGGCGGCAAGCTCACCGCCCTGCAACTGGATACCGACGAATTGCGCGTGGTGCAGGTGCCGGGGCGCGAAGTCACTGCCCCGACCACACCTGCCGCGAATGCTCCACGGCGTCCACGCGAAGGTCAGGGCCGCCCGCGCGGGCGTGGCCGCGGTCGTGGCAATGGTGGCGGCAATGGCGGTGGCGGCAACAACGCGGGAAATGCGGGTAGCGGCACGGCTGCACCGGCCAAGCCACAGCCACAGGGTGGCGTCGTTCCCGAGTAAGAGCGACTCACCAACCGGCTGCGCCCCCATGCGGGCGCAGCCGGTGCTCGGACCGGCATGTGCCACGCGTACGCTGCCCTCCGGTGCGCCATCCACGGTCACCGGGCAGCCGCTCGCTAGGTTTTTCTTTAGCGGCGCGCTTAGTTGTATGGAATCGGGCGCGCTGATCGCGCGCTGCGTCCTTGCCGGCTCAGCGACGCAGGTAATCCACAAAGGAAAACGCAAACGCATGGCGGTCATCGGCCGCGTGCATCTGGCGATGCGCTGGCACCCATACCGCCGGATCGATCGGTGGAAAGTGCGTATCGGCCCCATCCACCGCGGTGTCGACCTCGGTCACCGCCAGCACGTCGGCACGCGCCATCGTCAGGCGATATACCTCGCCGCCGCCGATCACGCATAACTCCTGCGCGCCCTCCTGCTCGGCACGTTCGATCGCCTGATCGACCGACGCCACCGCCTGCATGCCCTCGAACGGCACCTGCCCCGAGCGCGTCAGCACCAGGTTCAAACGCCCCGGCAATGCGCGCCCGAGCGATTGCGCTGTCTTGCGCCCCATCAGGATCGGCTTGCCCATCGTCAACGCCTTGAAGCGCTTGAGATCGTCCGGCAATTTCCACGGCAGATCGTTATCGCGCCCAATGGCGTTGTTGCGGTCCAGCGCCACGACGAGCGAAAGCTTCAACATCACTGGACCTTCTTGTTTTCAGCCATAGAACCGCACAGGAGTTTGATCCCGGAGATGGCATCCAGCACGTCCTGCTGCAGTGGCGCTGCGCCCGGCCTGTCGAATTTGATCCAGGCAAACGAGGTACCCAAGGGCACCAGCCACTGCGTCAGCCGCGTGCCATCGGCACGCGAGGCATCGGTGCGGTAAGTCTGCTGCGCATCGAGTTCGACCCACTCGGCCTTTTCACGTTTCAGATTCTTGTCCAACTGAAACGTCACGGCGGCCAATCGCTCCATGCCCTTGGCAGAATTCAGTTGACCGATTGCCGGTGGGCAACTCATTTCAATCGTGACCGGCACGATCGCACCGGGCTGCACGTTGGTCAGCGTGATGATCGCGCTGGCGTCGACATTCGGATGCGTCGGATTGGACGGCACGACCGTCGCAGTCACACCATCGGGCAACTGCAGGCGACCGGCCGGACCACGCATGGTTTCGGCGAACGCCACTGCATTCGTCGACGCCAGCCCGATCAAGCCGATGAAAACCAGCAAACGCCTCTGCATACGCTCCTCCTTGATGACGTGATTACTAGACCGCCACCGGCGCCTTGATCGCCGGATGCGGGTCGTAGCCTTCGATCGCGATGTCCTCGAAGCGGAACGCGAACAGGTCGGTGACCTCGGGATTCAGGCGCAAGGTCGGCAATGCGCGCGGGGTACGCGTCAGTTGCTCGCGCGCCTGTTCGAAGTGATTCGAATACAGATGCGCATCGCCCAGCGTGTGCACGAAATCGCCCACGCCCAGGCCGGTGGCCTGCGCCACCAGATGGGTCAGCAGCGCGTAACTGGCAATATTGAACGGCACGCCCAGAAAGATGTCGCCACTGCGCTGGTAGAGCTGGCAACTGAGTTTGCCGTCGACCACATAGAACTGGAACAGGCTGTGGCATGGCATCAATGCCATCTGCGGCAGCTCGCCGACGTTCCAGGCGCTGATCACCAGCCGGCGCGAATCCGGGTTACGTTTGATCTCATCGACCAGCCACTGCATCTGGTCGATCTCGACGCCGTCCGGGCCGGTCCAGCGCCGCCACTGCTTGCCGTACACCGGGCCAAGGTCGCCATTGTCGTCGGCCCATTCGTCCCAGATGCGCACCTGGTTGTCTTTCAGATACCCGATGTTGGTATCGCCCTGCAAAAACCACAGCAGCTCGTGGATGATCGAGCGCAGATGCAGCTTCTTGGTGGTGACCAGCGGAAAGCCGGCAGTGAGATCGAAGCGCATCTGCCAGCCGAACACGCTGCGCGTGCCGGTACCGGTGCGGTCAGACTTTTCGGCGCCGTGTTCCAGCACATGCTGCAGCAGATCCAGATACGGCTTCACTTCGCCGCCTCCACCGTTACGGCGGTCGGCACCACCGGCTGCAACACCGGCGCGCGGCGCGACATCGCCAGCAAGACCAGGCCCACCGCGATCAACGGCAAGCTCAGAATCTGGCCCATCGTCAGCCAGTTGAAGGCCAGATAGCCGATCGGCGCATCCGGCACACGCACGAATTCCACGATGAAGCGGAACACGCCATACAGCAGCGCAAACAGCCCCGACACCGCATAGCGCGCGCGCGGCTTCATCGAGAACGCCCACAACACGACAAACATCACCACGCCTTCCAACGCGGCTTCATACAGCTGCGACGGGTGACGCGCGAACCGATCCAATGCGCCGGCGGCGTACTGCGCGTGAATCTGCGCTGGTGCGATATCGGCCAGTTCCGGCGCATGCGGGAAGATCACGCCCCAGCCGGCCTGCGTGAACTTGCCCCACAACTCGCCGCCGACAAAATTGCCGAGCCTCCCGAAACCAAGGCCCAACGGCACCAACGGCGCGACAAAATCCATCACGTCGAAGAAGTGCAGGCGATGCTTGCGCGCCCACAGCCAGCAGGCGATCAACACGCCCAGCAGCCCACCGTGGAAGCTCATGCCGCCTTCCCACACCTTGAACAGGATCAGCGGATTGGCCAGAAAGGTCTCGAACGCATAAAACAGCATGTAGCCGATGCGCCCGCCCAGCACCACGCCGAGCATGCCGTAGAACAACAGGTCGGAAAAACCGTCCATGTCCACGCCGGGCAGACGGCCGCGCAGGATGCGCGAGCGGCCCAGCGCCCAGGCCGAGAAGAAAGCGGCCAGATACATCAAGCCGTACCAGTGCACCTGCACCGGGCCAAGCGAGAAGGCGATGGGGTCGATGGCGTGCAGATAGATCATGCGGACCGCGTATCACAAAAAAGCGAGGCGTCTATTCTGACACCTCGCACGCCTTCAGCCTAAGAGCTGGGGCCGATCGGGCAGCTCGTCTTCATGCTGCATTTCCGCGCCGCGCGGGAAATGCTCGACCAGCAGCTCGGTCACCGCTTCGATCCCCGCCAGGACGGCCACCTCGTACTGGCGCTCGCGCAGGAACTGCTGCATGCGCCGGCACACTTCCTCCCACTGCGCCTCCGGCACCTGGCTGCGCAAGCCGCGGTCGGCAACCACTTCGATGGCGTGGTCGGCCAGCAACAGATAGATCAGCACTCCGTTATTGGCTTCGGTGTCCCAGGTGCGCAGCTGCGCGAACGCCTGATCGGCGCGCTGGCGAGCGGTGTGTGCGCTCCACAGCGCCCCGAGCGGCAGGTCCGCTTCGACCGCCACCATGATCTGGCCGGTGTGGCTGCGCTCGCTGGCGGCCACCGCCGCCGTGATCGCATCCATGCAACTGGTCGGAAACCTGCGTTGCGCCGACGGCGCAAAAAGATGCTTGAGCCACCGCATTACCAGCTCCCCGAGGCGCCACCGCCTCCCGATGATCCACCGCCGCCGCCCCAGCCGCCACCGCCAAAACCACCACGGCCACCGCCCCCGAATCCTCCGAATCCACCACCGCCCCAGCCACCGCCGCCGACAAAGCGCCCCGGCGAGCCGGAGACCAGGCCCGCCAACAGACCGATGACAGCTGCACCGGCGCTGGCGAACAGCAACGAGGTAAACAGCAAGGCGGCACCCCCGGCCGCGACGCCGGTCAGTACGGCGCGCAGCGGACGCGGCAGGGCGCCGAGGATGCCGCGCGCCACCATCGCGACCACAAAGCCGATAAACAGCGCCATGATCCAGCCGCCCCCACCTGCCCCATTGCCGCCACCATCGGCGTGCCCGCTGACCGGTTCCGGGAGAGCTTCTCCTTCAATCAGGCCCGCCAGCGTCGCGGTCGCATCGCGGATACCGCCGCCGTAGTCGCCCTCGCGGAACCTCGGCGCCAGATACTCCTGGATGATCCGGTTGGCCACGATGTCGGGGATGGCGCCTTCCAGGCCATAACCGGGCTGGATGCGCACGCGGCGATCGTCCTTGGCCACCAGCAGCAGCACGCCATCGTCCACGCCCTTGCGCCCGATCTTCCATTGATCGAACACGCGCTGGGTGTATTGCTCGATCGTCTCCGGCTGGGTGGTCGCAACGATCAGGATCTGCAGCTGCGCGCCCTTGCGTTGCTGCAATGCCAGCGCCTGCTGCTCAAGTTGCTGGAGCTGAGCCGCATCCAAGGTGCCGGTGACATCGACCACCGGCGAGCGCAGTGGAGGGATGTCTGCAGGATCCTGCGCCAGCACCGAGGCGGGCAGCAGCAGTAGCGCCATGATCCAAAACACCCACATGTGCGTTTTCCGCATTACCAACTCCTTGATAATTACTAACAGTGAATCAGCACTGACACTTAGCGTGGCTCACACAACGTAGAGAGCAGTCGTCAGGTGGATATGGACGGCACGCTCAGAACCGGAGTGTACGAGTGGCACATGCCGCACCAAGCACCGGCCGCGCCCGCCTGGTGGTGAGCACAGTCGTTGTGTTGGCTGCTCTTGGCTTTCCCTTCTCCCTGCGGAGAAGGTGCCCCGAAGGGGGGAAAATGGAGGAACGAGCGAAGCTACGTGCAGTGTCGTTACACGACGGATTCGTCCCGTACCCTCACCCCACCCCTCTCCCGAGGAGAGAGGGGCTTGATGCCGCGCATTTGAACGTTGGTTGATCACGCAGGCGATAGGTTGCTTGCCATCGCACACGTAGCGATTGCCTCGACATGCCGTGCAGCACACCGCGCAGTAGTTGAGACTGCGCAGGTGCATGTATCTACTGTGCCGGCTGCGGCTGTGGCGGTTGTTGCTGAGGCGCTTGCTGATTGCCGAAGTCCACCTGCGGCGCGCGCGAAATCTGCGCTTCGTTCTCCACGCTGAAATTCGGCTTGGGCTGGTAGCCGAAGATCTTGGCGGTGATCACCTGCGGAAACGAGCGGATATAGGTGTTGTAGTCCTGCACGGTCTGGATATAACGGCCACGGGCCACGGTGATGCGATTCTCGGTACCTTCCAGCTGCACCTGCAGATCGCGGAACGACTGGTCGGACTTGAGCTGTGGGTAGTTTTCGCTGACCACCAGCAACCGCGACAGCGCACTGCCCAGTTCGCCCTGCGCCTGCTGAAAACTCTTGAGCGAGGCTTCATCGTCGGCATTGACCTGAATCTGCCCAACGCGTGCGCGCGCATTGGTGACTTCGGTCAGCACCTGACGCTCCTGCTGCGCATAGCCCTGCACGGTGCGTACCAGGTTGGGAATCAGGTCGGCACGGCGCTGGTACTGGTTGAGGACTTCCGACCAACCGGCTTTGACGCCCTCTTCCTTTTGCTGGATCGCGTTGTACCCGCACCCCGACAGCGAGGCGGTCAGGAGCAGCAATACCAGGGCACGCATCAGGACAGACATGCAGGCGATTCCGTTGAAAGAGAGCCGCAGCATGCCACGCGCCAAGTCAAACTCGCATGCACATGCGCCTGCCAGGCGTGCGAGGGGTAGTGCGCCCCGAAACGATCGGCAGTCTGTGATGAGCAACGACGTCGATCTGCGGTCCATGGCGACGGTGCTCGCACCCTGAGGCGAGCCGGCCGACGCGTGGTGCCGCACATTGACAGGCCATGCGTGCCGCGCGAACTCACGCCCCGATCCACCCTGAGTGCACCAAACGCAAGGTGCGAATGTCGTGTGTTGGAGCAACACGTGGCGCACGCATGGTCGAGCAAGACGTGCCCATCCCTGCCGAGCACAGCAGCGCGCGGCTGCCGACGCAGGATCGCCAGGCGGTGGTGCGTCTGCGCGTCTGCGTGATTGATCAGGATGTGGCGTGCGACCCGATGCCCGTCAAGATCGCACCCGTTTCAAAACACCCGCGGCAGCAGAATCAACCCCCAGCACAACAGCACATTGATCAGCAGCAGAAACACCGCTGCCGACCCCATGTCCTTGGCGCGGCCGGCGAGCACGTGGTGCTCGGGGCCATAGCGTTCGATCACCGCTTCGATGGCCGAATTCAACAGCTCGGCGGCCAACACGATCAACAACGGCGCGATCAGCGCGATGCGTTCCAGCGGCGACTGGCCGAGCCAGATGCCCAACGGCGCCATCACCACGGCCAGGCAGACTTCCAGCCGGAATGAGGATTCATGCAGCCAGGCTGCACGTAAGCCCTGCCACGACCAGATCGCAGCCTTGAGCATGCGGCGCGGTCCGCGCGGCACGTGTCCCAATTGATCGGCCATGCGTCAGTGCTTCCTGCCGCGAGGGCACATCAGAGGACAAGAAGAACGCATGGCATGATCGCTGCTGGGGAAAGTGCGAATCTTGCACCGTGACGCCGCGCATCGCCAGCCACGGCCCGGTTTGCCCTCAGCTTGCAGACTGCTGCACCATGGGCAGCCCGCTCTCTCACTGCAGGTTTCCGTATGACTCGACGCGTCTTGCGCACACTGCTGTGCACCCTCGCACTGCTGTCCAGCCAGGCCATCGCGCAGGCCCATCAGGCCCCACACGCCGCGCCTACGGTGCCCGCGCAGGTGTCCAATGCGGCCTGGGAAGACGATATGCAGCGCTTTGCCGCCAACGATGCGCGCCAGCCGCCGCCCAAGCATGGCATCGTGTTTGTCGGTAGTTCGTCGATCCGCTTCTGGGACACGCTGGCGCAGGATTTCCCCGGCAAACCGGTGATCAATCGCGGCTTCGGCGGCTCGGAGGTGCGCGACAGCACCTGGTACGCCGACCGCATCGTGATTCCGTATGCGCCACGCCAGGTGCTGCTGTATGCCGGCGATAACGATCTCAACAGCGGCCGCACGCCCGAGCAGGTCCGCGATGACGTGGTGGCGTTCGTTGCGCGCATTCGGCGCGACCTGCCCGATACGCGCATCAGTTATCTGTCGATCAAACCCAGTCCCTCGCGTGCGCAGTTGCTGCCATCGGTCATCGCCGCCAATCGACTGATCAAGAACGCACTTGCGCCGCTGCCGCGCGTGGATTTTGTGGATGTCTATACGCCCATGCTCGATGCCAATGGCAAGCCGCGCCCTGCGCTGTTTCGCGAGGACATGCTGCACATGACCGCAGACGGCTATGCCCTCTGGCGCAAGGCCGTGGCGCCGGTGTTGGAGCAAAAATAAGGATCAGCGAAGCGATCTGGTGGAACAGCTCATGCCGACGCTATCGAACGGCGACAACGCGCCTGGCAAGCACCAACCGACCTACGCCACCACTACCGCCACCGAGGTCCCTAGACCTGCCTCGCTGTGCAGCTCGATCCGCCAACCGAAGCGGTCGCAAAGACGCCGTACGATCGACAAGCCCAGACCGGTGCCCTGCGGGCGCGTAGGGTCGGCACGAAAGAACGGCTCGAACGCGCGCGCGCGCGCCTCTTCGCTCATGCCGATGCCGGTATCGCGCACCACAATGCGGTCCTGGCTGACTTCCACTTCGATGCTACCGGTGTCTGTGTAGGCGCAGGCGTTGCGCAGCAGATTGCTGAGCACCACCCGCATCACCCGCGGCGGCGCGAACATCTGCAGGCTGCCGTCGCCGATCATCCGCAGCGATACCGGCTTGTCGCCGAGTAACTCGCGGGCGCTTTCGACTTCTTCGCCCGCCAGTTCGGCCGCATCGAAGGTCTCGCTTTGCGGATCGATCTCCGCTTCGCGCGCCAGGATCAGGAACGCGTCGATCACCGCTTCCATGTCGCGGCCGGCACGCTGGATGCGGCGCAGGCTGCGCTGGGTGCGTTGCGACAGCTCGTCGTCGGCCAGCGCCATGTCGCTGGCCACACGAATCACCGTCAACGGCGTGCGCAATTCATGACTGGCATCGCGGGTGAAGTTGCGCTCGCGCGCGACATGGTCGCTGACCTTTTGCCCGAGCGTGTGCAAGGCCGCAGCCAATTGCCGCGTTTCGCCCTGCAGTTCCGCAGGCAGCCGCTCGGGTGCCAGTTCGTCTACATCGGGGTTGCGTGGATCCCACTGCGAAACGCGCCGCGCCAGCCAGCTGATCGGCGACACCAGGCGCTTGGAAACCCGGTACGTAAACCAGGACACCCCGTAGATTCCCAACAGCACCACGATCGCCGGCACCACGCCAAACCACAGCGTCAGGTGGGCCGCGCGCGCGCGCGGAAACACCAGATACAACCGGCCTTCGGGGCGTTGATCGACATACACCAGCGCATCGGCTGCGGCCACTTCGCTAAAGCCGGGCGACAACCGCTGCAGCACGCGCGGCGCGGTGTCGCGGCCGGTACCGGCCGGCGAGAAATACCCTTGAATATTGCGCGTATCCGGCGGCGGATGATCCGGCGCGCTGCGCTGCATGCGCCAGAAGTGCACTGCCTCATCGGCGAGCACGGTGCGCACCAGGCTGTACTTGATCACGAAGGAAATCAGATACCCGCCCAGCACAATCGCCAAGCTCGCCAGCGCGACCTGCAGCAGGAAGGCGAGACGTATTTTTCGCGGGAGCCCGTGTGGCATTGCTGCATCCAGGGGAGAGCGCCGGATTATAGGCAACGCTTCCGTGAGTCCGTCGTGCAGCCAAACGGCAGCACGGGAGAACGAGCGGCGCGTGTGCGCCTACAGGAGCGGCCGGCCGCCAGTCGGCAGCCGGCCGGCGACATCAGGCCATCGGTTGGGCGATGTCGGCAATGCGATAGCCGGCGCTCTGCACGGTATGCAGCAGCGGGCGGTCGAACGGCTTGTCGATGATCTTGCGCAGGTTGTACAGATGGCTGCGCAGGGTGTCCGAATCCGGCAACCCATTGCCCCAGATCTCGCGCTCGATTTCCTGGCGGGTCACCACGCGCGGCGATTCGCGCATCAGGATGGTGAGCAGGCGCAGACCGATCGGCGAGAGCTGCAGCTCGGTGCCGGCACGAGTGGCGCGCATGCTCACCGGGTCGAGCACCAGGTCGGCGACCTTGAGCACTTCCGAGCCCACCTGACGACGCTCGCGGCGGATCAGCGCACGCAGGCGCGCTTCCAGTTCCTGAATCGCGAACGGCTTTGTCAGGTAATCGTCGGCGCCAAAACCCAGGCCGGTGAGCTTGTCGTCCAGCGTGTCGCGGGCGGTCAGCATCAGCACCGGAGTGGACTTGCGTGCGTCGTTACGCAGACGGCGGCACACTTCGATCCCGTCCAGGCGTGGCAGCATGAGGTCCAGCACGACCACGTCGTAGCTGTTCTCGGCGGCCAGACGGTAACCGTCCAGTCCGTCCTGCGCATAGTCGACCTCGAAGCCACGGCCTTCCAGGTACTCGCCGATCATTTCGGAGATATTGCGGTTGTCTTCGACGACCAGCACGAGGCCGGACGTTTCCTTGGTCTGACGCATGGACTTTCCTCGGTCTTCAGCTTTGTGAAACATGCCGGATCGGCGGTGGAAAGCATGTGAAGACCAAATAACGTTACATGACGCGCCTAGTTCAGCGCGCCAGCAGCGGGCGCAGCGCAGGCCACACCGTTTCCAGCACCTTGGGCTGCGCCGCCGCGGTCGGATGCAGGCCGTCGGCCTGCATCAAGCCGGGCTGTAATGCGACCTTCTCCAGGAAGAACGGCACCAACGCGGTTTTGTATTGTTTAGACAGGTCGGCGTAAGTGGCTTTCAGGCGCTCGCGGTAGGCCGGTCCGTAGTTCGGCGGCACATCGATGCCCAGCAACAGTACCTTGGCGCCGGCCTGCTGGCTGAGCTGGATCATCTTTTCCAGGTTGCCCTTGAGCTGGGCCGGGGTCAGCCCGCGCAGGGCATCGTTGCCACCCAATTCGATCACCACGACGCCGGGGTGGTGCTTTTGCAGCAGGCCAGGCAACCGGGTCAGCGCGCCCGATGTGGTCTCGCCGCTGATGCTGGCATTGACGACCGGCGGTGGCGTCGCCATGTCACGTTTCAGGCGTTGGTCCAGCAAGGTGACCCAGCCGGACTGCACCGGGATGTTGTGCGCAGCGCTGAGGCTGTCGCCGACCACCAGGATCGGTGCGGTCGCAGCCGGACTTTTGGCAGAGGCAATTCCCGGCGCAAGCAGGGACAGTGTCAGCAGCCACAGGGCCAGCGCGCCATATCGCAGTGTTCTTTCACGCATTCGGAGATTCCTCATCGACAGTCTGGCCCCCCGCTCCAGCACCCGCACCGCCATCGACGTCCGCGAGGTCGGCAAATCCGTCAGTGGACCGGAGGGAACACTCCACATCCTCGACAACGTCAGCTTGACGGTCAGTGAAGGCGACAGCATCGCCATCGTTGGGGCGTCCGGTTCGGGCAAGACCACCATGCTCGGCCTGCTCGCCGGGCTGGACCTGCCCACCCGCGGCAGCATTGCGCTGTCTGGCCAGGACCTGGGCCAGCTCGACGAAGAAGCGCGCGCGGCCTTGCGCGCCCGCGAGGTCGGCTTTGTGTTCCAGAGCTTTCATCTATTGCCGGCGCTCACCGCCGAAGAAAACATCGCGCTGCCGCTGGAACTGGCCGGGCGCGAAGATCCGGCGCGGGTGCGTGAGGTGCTGGAGGCAGTCGGCCTGAGCGCACGTGCGCGGCATTACCCGCGCCAGCTGTCCGGCGGCGAGCAACAGCGTGTGGCGCTGGCGCGCGCGTTCGTGGCCAAGCCGCGCATCCTGTTTGCCGACGAGCCTACCGGTAGCCTGGACCAAACCACCGGCGCGCAGATCAGCGACCTGTTGTTCGCGCTCAACGCCACCAGCGACACCACCCTGGTGCTGGTGACCCACGACATGACCCTGGCGCAGCGCTGCCATCACATCTACCGCATCGACAGCGGCCGCCTGCACGCACAGACCGGTCCGACCGCATGAACGTACTGCGGCAGGCCGCACGTGCGGTACGACGGGAATTCCTGGCAGGCGACCTGCTGACCGTGTTCGCCGCGTTGGTGCTGGGCGTGGCGGTGATGACTGCGGTGGGGACCCTGGTGGACCGGGTGACCCTGGCGCTGACCTCCAGCGCGGCCGAAGTGCTGGGCGGCGATCTGGGTGTCACCGGACGCCAGGAGATCCCGGCCAACTTCACCGACGAGGCGCAGCGACGTGGGCTGCAAAGCACGCGCATGGTCAGCTTCCCGAGCGTGTTGTTTCATGGCGAGGCCAGCCAGATGGCCAACATCCGCGGCGTGGGGCCCGGCTATCCGCTGCGCGGTCAGTTGCTGGTCTCCAAAGGCAGTAGCGACCCGGAAGGCAGCCCTGCCACCGCACCGCCGCCGGGCCAGGCCTATGCCGATCCGCGCCTGCTGGAAGCCCTCGGCCTGCACGTAGGCGAACAGCTGGAGTTCGGCGCCGGCCATCTGACCATTACCGGCGTGCTGCGCGCCGAGCCGGATGCCTCCGGCGAATTGATGCAGCTGTCGCCACCGCTGCTGGTCAACCGCACCGACATCGAGGGCGCCGGCCTGCTGGGCCCGGGCAGTCGCGCCTCATACCGGTTGATGTTTGCCGGTGCGCCGAACGCGATCGCCGACCTGCGCGCGTGGCTCAAGCCCCGCGCCAGCGAGTACCGCCTGGTCGGCATCGAAGACACCCAGCGCGGCATGCGCGCCGCGTTCGATCGCGCCGGGCGTTTCCTGGCCTTGTCGGCGTTGCTGGCGGTGTTGCTGTCCGGCGTGGCCACCGCACTGGCGGCCAACCGCTTTGCGATGCGCCGCATCGACACCGTGGCAGTGCTGCGCTGCCTGGGCGCAAAACAGCGCGACATCCTGGCGATGCTGTCGCTGCAATTGCTGTTGACCGCCATCCCGGCCTGCCTGGTCGGCATTGGCTTAGGCATGCTGGCGCAGGAAGGCCTGGTGCAGGCGCTGGGCAGCCTGATCCCGAACCGGCTGCCGCTGCCGCAGGCCACCCCTGCGCTGGCGGGTGCAGGCATCGGCCTGGTGCTGCTGCTGGGCTTCGGCCTGCCGCCGCTACTGCGGCTGCGTAACGTGCCGCCGATGCGCGTGCTCAACCGCAGCTTTGCCGCGGTGCCGCCGAGTTCGTTGCTGGTGTATGCGGCCGCGTTGGCCGCCACGCTGGCGCTCACCGTGTACGCCACCGGCAACCTGGTGCTGGCCGGCTGGGTATTGGGCGGCCTGGCCGCGCTGGCGGTGGTGGCGATGCTGCTGGGGCTGGGATTGCTGACGTTGTTACGGCCGATCCAGCACCGCCTGCGCGGGGCCTGGAAGCTGGGCCTGGCCTCGCTGACGCGCCGACGCGGGTTGAGCGTGGTGCAGTTGGTCGGCCTGTCGCTGTCGCTGTGCGCACTGTTGCTGCTGGCGGTGGTCGGCCCGGGCCTGCTTGGCCAATGGCGCGACCGCTTGCCTGCGGATACACCCAACTATTTCCTGATGAACATCCAGCCCGAGCAGACCGAGCCGGTACTGCAGACCTTGCGCGGCCTGGGCGTGGACAACGCGGCGGTGGAGCCGTTTTCCACCGGGCGGCTGATCGCGATCAACGACAAGCCGCCGGTGCGCGGCGACCGCGACCCGCAGGACGATGGCGACGGCGACAACCGCCCGGTCAATTTTTCCTGGCGGCATGCGTTTCCGCCGGCCAACACTTTGCTGCAAGGCAAATTCTGGAGCGCCGACAGCACACAGGCCGAGGCATCGGTGGAAGAAGGCTGGGCACAGCGCTATCAGCTCAAGCTCGGCGACCGCATCACCTTGTTGCTGGGCGAACAGCAGCGTAGCTTCACCGTCACCAGCATCCGCAAGGCCGATTGGGATTCGTTCCGGGTCAACTTCTTCCTGCTGCTCAACCAGGGCGCGGTGGGCGATGCGCCGTACAACCTGATTTCTGCCTTTCATCTGCCACCCGGCAATGCACCCAAGCTGGCATCGCTGAGCCGCGACTACCCCAATATTTCGGTCTTGGATATCGACGCGATTCTCGGCCGCGTGCGCGAGGTGATCGACCAGGTGGCGCAAGCCGTGCAACTGGTGATGGGCTTCAGCCTGCTGGCGGGTGTGCTGGTACTGCTGGCCGCGTTGCAAGCCACGGCAGGCGAGCGCCGCTACGACAGCGCGGTGCTGCGTACCTTGGGCGCACGCCGCGGGCAGCTGCGTGGCGCGGTGTTGGTGGAATTCGGCGCATTGGGGCTGCTGGCCGCGGGCCTGGCAGTGACGGCCGCCGCCGTCATCGGCGCGGTGGTCGGGCAGCAGGCATTCGACATCGCACTTGCGCCGGATTGGCCGCGGTTGCTGCTGGGCGGCGCATTCGGGCTGGCGTTGAGCCTGTTGGCGGGCTGGTCGGGCACCCGGCGCATTTTGTCCACACCACCTGCGTTGGCGCTGCGCACGGAGTAAGGCCGGCCATAGACGCGGCCGAGTGTCTGGCCAATGGCCGCGTGCTGCGACGCGAGATACGCTGCATGACCCACTGTCATGCAGCGTTGTTTCTTGGGCAGCGATCGGCAGCGCCTGTGTCGCAACGCATATACCTGCAGCGCATAAGCACCTTGCCAATCGTACGTTCGCAGCGGCGGCACGACTGCCTAGAGTGACCAGTCCGGTCGCCGTTCGGGCGGCCTTTAGCTGTCGTCGAGGTGCCACCGTCATGGCCAGCGTGAGTTCTGCAGCGCGCGTGCAATCGCCGCGCAACGATGCCGCCGCCGTGCAGACGTCCGGCGTGCGAATCGTGCCATTCGACGCGCCTCTGGGTGCGGAAGTCATCGGGCTGGATCTGTCGCAGCCGCTGGATGCCGCCACCTTTGCGCGCATCCATCAGGCACATCTGGACCATCACGTGCTGGTGTTCCGCGATCAACGCATCACGCCTGCGCAGCAGGTGGATTTCAGCCGTCGTTTCGGGCCGTTGCAGATCCATGTGCTGCACAACTTCCAGCTGCGCGGGCATCCGGAAGTACTGGTGGTGTCCAACATCAAGGAGAACGGCGAGCCGATCGGGCTGGGCGATGCCGGGCATTACTGGCACTCGGATCTGTCCTACAAGGAAACGCCCAGCCTGGGCTCGCTGCTGCATGCGCAGGAACTGCCCAGCGACGGCGGCGACACACTGTTCGCCAATCAGCATCTGGCCTGGCAAACGCTGCCCGAGCCGCTCAAGCGCCGCGTGCAGGACCTGCGTGCCGAACATAGTTATCTCGCCAAGTACGAAGCGCTACGCGCGCGCAACCCGTGGCGCCCGGCATTGACCCCCGAACAGATTGCCGAAGTCAAACCGGTGCAGCACCCCATCGTGCGCACGCATCCGGAAACCGGGCAAAAAGCGCTGTTCGTCAGCGAGCACTTCACCACCCGTGTCGTCGGCTTGCCCGACGACGAAAGTGCTGCGTTGCTGCAGACATTGTTCGAACACAGTACCCGCGATGCATTGGTGTACCGGCATCGATGGCAGGCGCACGACATGGTGTTCTGGGACAACCGCTCGGTGATGCATTTGGCCGCCGGCACGCCCGACCACCTGCGCCGCCGGCTCAACCGCACCACCATCGAAGGCGACGCGCCGTTCTGAGCGTGCGCCTGTCCTCTCCTCCCCCTTTCGACTGGAGCGCCGCATGCGTTTGACCGTCACTTCTCACGCACCTTCGCAGCGCCGCACAGTCTCAAGGCGCGTCGCGGTGTTGCTGCTGGCAGCACTGCCGTTGCTGCTGAGCGCCACCGCGCAGGCAGAAGGAAAGCTACGCATCGCCAAACAGTTCGGCATCGTCTATCTCCTACTTGATGTGGCACAGGACCAGAAACTGATCGAGCAGCAAGGCAAGGCAGCTGGCGTGGACATCGATGTGCAGTTCCTGCAGTTGTCCGGCGGGGCGGCGGTCAACGATGCCTTGCTCACCGGTTCGATCGATATTGCAGGCGCAGGCGTCGGGCCGTTGTTCACCATCTGGGACCGCACGCGTGGTCGGCAGAATGTGCGTGGCGTGGCCTCGCTGGGCAATTTTCCGTATTACCTGATCAGCAATAACCCGCGCATCAAGAGCATCGGCGACTTCACGCCGCAGGACCGTATTGCGGTGCCCGCCACCGGCGTGTCGGTGCAATCGCGGTTTCTGCAACATGCCTCGCAACAACGCTGGGGCGACAAGGGCACCCATCAGCTGGATCCACTGCAGGTGGCATTGCCGCACCCGGATGCCGCCGCAGCGATCATCCGTGGCCGCACCGAAATCACCGCGCATTTCGCCAGCCCGCCGTTTCAGGAACAGGAACTGGCGCGCAACCCGGCCGCGCATATCGTGACCAGCTCCTATGACATCGAAGGCGGCCCGTCGTCGGCCACGGTGTTGTACGCCACCGAAAAATTCCGCCGCGACAATCCCAAGACCTATCGCGCCTTTGTCGCCGCACTGGATCAGGCGGCGAAATTCGTCACCGCGCATCCGGAACAGGCGGCAGATATCTTCCTGCGTCGTAACGGTTCGAGCATCGACCGTGCATTGGTCTTGCAGATTCTCAAGGACCCCAAGGTGCAGTTCACCGTGGCGCCGCAGAACACGCTGAAACTGGGCAAGTTCATGCAGCACAGCGGGGCGATCAAGCAGGCGCCTGCCAAGGTGGGCGATTACTTCTTCGATGATCCGCTGATTGCAGGCGGGAGCTGAGCGATGAGCACACCGTTGCTGCAAGTCGATCATGTCAGCCTGGAATACGCGTCCGCGCAGCGCGTGGTGCGCGCGACGCATCGGGTGCGCTTTGATGTGCATGAAGCCGATCGTTTTGTGCTGCTTGGGCCGTCGGGATGCGGCAAGTCCACCTTGCTCAAGGCGGTGGCCGGCTTCGTCAGTCCGCGCGAAGGACAGATCCGTCTGGACGGGCGTGCAGTGACCGGACCGGGGCCGGATCGAGTGGTGGTGTTCCAGGAGTTCGATCAACTGGCACCGTGGAAGACCGTGCGCGAGAACGTGATCTTCGGCCTGCGCGCAGCGCGCAAGCTCAGTCGCGCCGAAGCGCGCGAGCGTGCCGACGAAAGTCTGTCGCAGGTCGGGTTGAGTGCGTTTGCCGAGGCCTACCCGCACACCTTGTCCGGTGGCATGAAGCAACGCGTTGCCATTGCACGTGCACTGGCGATGCGTCCGCGTGTGCTGTTGATGGACGAGCCGTTCGCTGCGCTTGACGCGCTGACGCGCTCGCGCATGCAGGAGCAGGTGCTGGAACTGTGGGAGCAATTGCGCTTCACCCTGTTGTTTGTCACCCACTCCATCGAAGAAGCGCTGGTGGTCGGCAACCGTGTGTTGCTGCTGTCGCCGCATCCCGGTCAGGTACGCGCCGAACTCAACGCGCACGCATTTGGCCCGCACAGCGCCGGCAGCGTGGCGTTTCAACAGACCGCGCAACGCATTCACCGCTTGCTGTTCGACCTGCCCGACGCCACGCTCGACAACGACAAGGTGGCGCCTTTGCGTCGCCCGGCCATGCGTCAACGCGAGGCGCTGCCATGAGCCGCAGTCCTGCCGCCAGGCTGCCGCGGCTCCCGCCGGTGCGCGCCGAGTACGAGCTGGCCGTCCAGCCGCTGGACCCCGCGCTGATTGCCACGGCGGCGCCCGCGCGCTGGCAGGCGCCGCCATGGCTGCGCAAGGCGCTGGTGCTGGCGGTGCTGGTAGCGGTGTGGGAAATCGCCGCGCGCGTGGTCGGCGACGATCTGATGTTGCCCAGCGCATGGCAGACCGCACGCGCGTTTTTTGAGGGGTTGCTGTCGGGCGAATTGCTGCGCCGCGTAGGTGCGTCGCTAAAGGTGCTGGCGCAGGGCTATGTGCTCGGCGTGGTGCTGGCCTTCGTGCTCACCGCCCTGGCCGCCTCCACGCGCTGGGGCCGCGATGTGCTAGGCACGCTGACGGCGATGTTCAACCCGCTGCCAGCCATCGCGCTGCTGCCGCTGGCCTTGCTGTGGTTCGGGCTGGGCACCGGTAGCCTGGTGTTCGTGCTGGTGCATTCGGTGCTGTGGCCGCTGGCGCTGACCACCTACGCCGGCTTCCAGGCGGTGCCTGAGACCCTGCGCATGGCCGGCCGCAACTATGGCTTGCGTGGTCCACGCTATGTGGCGCAGTTGCTGATCCCGGCCGCGCTGCCGGCGATCCTGTCCGGCCTGAAGATCGGTTGGGCGTTCGCCTGGCGCACCCTGATCGCAGCGGAGCTGGTGTTCGGCGCCACCTCCGGCCAGGGCGGCCTGGGCTGGTACATCTTCCAGAACCGCAACGAGCTGTACACCGACAAGGTGTTCGCCGGCCTGGCCATGGTGATCGTACTGGGCCTACTGGTGGAAGGCGTAGTGTTCCAGGCCATCGAACGGCTCACCGTGCGACGCTGGGGTATGCAGCGCTAGCAGGGTGAGCGTGGGAGCCGCGACGTAAGGGGAGTCGTTTTGCATGGTCCTGCTGCAGACCAGCATTTCGCACAGGCTTCCGACCGCCTTAGTCTGCGCCCGGCGCATCGAAACGGTCGCGTGCGCTTAACGGCGCTGGCTTATGCTGCCGGCCCCTTTCCTGCCGTCCGCCGTCATGCCCACGACCGCCTTCACTGCGTACCTGTACCCAATCCTGCTGCTGCTCGCCAGCAACGTGTTCATGACCTTCGCCTGGTACGGGCATCTGAAGTACAAAAGCACGCCGCTGATGATCGCGATCCTGGTCAGCTGGGGTATCGCATTTTTCGAATACTGCCTGCAGGTCCCGGGTAACCGCATGGGCAGCGCGGTGTATTCAGCGCCGCAGCTCAAGGGCATGCAGGAAGTGATCACGTTGCTGGTATTCGCCGGCTTCTCGACCTTCTACCTGGGCCAGTCGCTGAAGTGGAATCATTGGGCCGCGTTCGGGCTGATCCTGGTAGCGGCGTTTTTGATGTTCAAGGAATAACGTCTGCCTTGCCCGTAGGAGCGCACCTAGGCGCGACGGGCATTACCAGGAAAGCCGCGTCGCGCCCGGGTGCGCTCCTACGACGTTCTCGTGCGTCATTCATCAATTCGACACGAGGTGATCAGGTTGTTGGTGTTTGCCAGCTTCTCGACCTTACGTCGTTGAAGTGGAATCACTGGGCCGCGTTCGGCCTGATCCTGGTAGCGGCGTTTTTGATGTTCAAGGAATAACGTCTGCCTTGCCCGTAGGAGCGCACCTGGGTGCGATGGGCATTACCAGGAAAGCCGCGTCGCGCCCGGGTGCGCTCCTACGATAGCCGGTGGTTAATTCGCGGGTTCTACCCACTGCGCGAAGACCGCGTCGAGTTGCGCGTCCTTGACCGGCTTGCCCTTCTGCACGGTGTCGGCCTGTTCGAACATCGGCATGATCATCGCCATGCCATCGGGTTTGGTTTTCAGATGCAGGCCCGGTGGCGTGTCCAGGAATGCGGCCCAGCGCGTGCGCACCTTGGCCCAGTAGCCTTGCGTGCCCTTCCAGTAGGCGTAGGCCGGAGCAAAATCGACCTCGCTGGTCTTGCGGTAATCATTGAAGCCGAACTCACGTGCGATGGCCTGCTGGCTTCCATCGGGCTTGCGCAGCACCTTGGTGTTGAACTGTTCGTGCGTCCAGCCGTTAGGCGTGAGCGTGTGGCGATTGATCACCGACAGCGCGTTGTAGTCGCTGCGCTTGGTGTATTCGCGGCGCGGCAACGGGCGCCAGCTCAGGTCGCTGGTCCAGGTCGGGTGGCCATCGGCGTAGTCCCAGCGTCCGGTGCCGCAATAACGCGGCGCATCGCTCACCTCGAACACGCATTGCGTCCATGCACCTGCAGTCGTCGTCGCCGGCACTGCGCGCACCCGCCAGGTCTGGTCGGAGCTGAATTCAAAACGCTGCGGCGCTTGGTAGACCCAATCCTGCCGCCAGTGCTTGGTCACATGCTTGGTCTTTTCATCCACCAGCAAATGTTGCAACACGATCTTGTGTGGCGTGTCTTCCACCACGATCACCACTTCGTTGGCAGCGCTGCGCATCGCCGATGCGCGCTCGTAACCGGGCTTGAGCAACACGGTTTCGTCGAAGGCGAAATCCACCGCGTATTCGCCCTGCATCGCCAAAATGCTCTGGCGATCGCGTTCGGGCTCTGCGGCCGCAGTGGCGACCACCGGTAACAGGCTCAGCATCACTGCAGGAAAATACGGGAACAATCGGCTCATCGGAATTCTCGGTCGTGGTCGTGGGAACGTCAGCGGCGCAGGCGCAGCAGCGACGTGGTCATGTCGGTGGGATCGGTACCGCGTGAGGTGGCCTGCGCAGCGCGCGAGGCGGCAGCGCGTGCGCAGCAGCAATCGTCCACTGCCACACGTCCGTCGATGCCTTCTTCGCGGGCCAGGCGCGCGGCGACGTCCGCACCCAGCGCAGACACGGTCGCAAGATTGGCGGCCAGCGACTGCTGGCGGTTGGCGGTGGACTGCAGGCGCAGTGCGCTCAAGCGCCAGCTCTCACCGCGCAGGCGTCCGGCCAGACGACGCCATAAGCGTTCGCCGACGCCCAGGCCGTGCGTCTCCGCCGGCAGTGGCGGCAGGCGCGAAACCAGGCGATCCCAACTCAAAAAATCGCTATCCGGCAACAGATACAGCCGCCAGCAACATTGGCCGTCGGCGCCGAAGAACCAGATGCTTTCGCGCACGCCATCACTGTCCACCTGGCGCGAGGCGGCGGCATCGACGGCGTGCTGCCAGCCATCGAGTTCATTGCCCAGCGCGGGACGATACAAACACAGCACCGTGCCCAGCGCCGACAACTGCGGTGCGCGCGGCAATGCGACGCGGTCGGCACGTGCGCCCGAGGACAACGGGAGTGAGCGAGCGATGGGCATGGCGGCTACCAACTCACGGCCAGGCTGACCGATGCCGTGCGTCCGGCGCCGGTGAACCGATCCAGCACCGTGTTGCTGGCCAGCGTGCCGTTGGGCAGCGCATTCCAGTCCACGTAGCGGCGGTCGGCCAAATTGAAGATGCCTGCAGTGACCTTGGCGCCGGGTGCGAATTCCCAATGGCCCATCAAATCCAGCGTGGCGTAGCCGGCCGGCGTGTAATAGCTGTCCAGCTGCGGCCGGCGCTTGCGTGCGACAAAGGTGCCGATCAATTCCGCACCCCAAGCATCGCTGTCGAAGGCGACGCCCAGCGTGCCGCGCAACGGGTCGACCGAATTCAGCGGCGTGTCGTCGGTGAGGTTGTCGCCTTCCGAATAGGCCAACGCGCTGTTCAACGACCAACCCTGCCAGCCGGCCAGCGCGCCCAAATCCAGCCCGCCGCGCGCTTCGGCGCCCTTGATCACTACATCGTCGACATTGCGCGACTGGAACAGCAGTAAACCCTCCGCGTTGACGCCAGCCGGCGCATACGATTCGATGAAGTTGCGGTAGTCGGTGTAGTACACGCTCCCCCCAGATAGCCGACGGCATCGTTGAAGCGCAGCCCCAGCTCGCCGCCGCGACTGGTCTCCGATTTCAATTCAGGATTGGCGATGGCGGTGTAGCGCGCCTGCAGATTGGTAAAGCCGATATTGACATCGTTGTACGGCGGCGCGCGAAAGCCGTGCGCATAGTTGGCATACGCCGACCAGGCTTGCGAGAACCGCCACACCGCGCCGAATTTCGGCGACACCTGCGTCTGGTCGATGGTTGCCACCGCCACGCCGGGATTGTCTTCGCGGAAGATGTCATCCAGCTGCGGCGCCAGACGGAAGTAATCCACGCGCACGCCTGGAGTCAGCGACAACCTGCCATCCAGCAGATCGATTTCGTCCTGCGCATACAGACCGAGCTTGGTGGTTTCGCTCTTGGGGAAATCACGCACCGGGAACACGTCCTGGCCAACGCGGTTGGTGATCGCGCCACTGGCCAGATTGACCGAATACCCATCGCGCTTGGCGCGCGTGTCGGTCCAGGTGCCGTCCAGGCCGTAGGTGATGTCGTGGGTCAGCGCCGCGGTTTCGATGCGCTTGTGCGCATTGACCAGCAATCCGTACACGCGCTGGTCGAAAGTGTGTTCGTTGTGGCGGCGCGTGTTGTTGCCACGCAATTCGTCGGTGCGTTGCAGGCTGTCGCTGTCCTGGCGATAGAACTGCCATTGCAGATCGTCGGCGAGCGCCGCGTCCAGTGCGTCCAGCTCGTGCCGCAGCGACACCCGCGCGCGAGTCTGATGATCGCGGCCGTCCTGCGACAGGATGCGCAGCGATGGCGTGGTCACACGCGGGTCGATGCCGCTCAACGCTTCGATGCTGCCATAGTCCTCATTACCTTCGACAGTGAG
The DNA here is from genome assembly GCF_979258225.1 of Xanthomonas sp. AC360. Lineage (NCBI taxonomy): Bacteria > Pseudomonadati > Pseudomonadota > Gammaproteobacteria > Lysobacterales > Lysobacteraceae > Xanthomonas > Xanthomonas sp. AC360. The sequence goes on along the minus strand of NZ_OZ409846.1, from coordinate 2,484,664 downwards.
CTTGAACCGCTGCTGCGCGTTCGGTGCGTACACCAGTTTGGCCAGCACGCTGCGCCCGTCGATGGTCTGCGGATTGGCGGCGGTGCGCGTGAAATCGCGACTGCGGTTGTCGCCCTGGTTTTGCGCTTCCTGGCCCTGGCGATGTGCTACGGCCACCATGCCGCTCCAGCGCTCGCCACCGAATGCGGCGGTCGCACCGGCAAACAAACCATTCCAGTCGCCTTCGTAACCGAACTTCAGCCCGACATAGCTGCGCTTGTCGGCGCTCAGATAATCCGACGGATCCTTGGTGACAAACGCCACCACGCCACCCAGCGCATCGGAGCCATACAGCGAGCTGGCCGGCCCACGGACCACTTCCACCCGCTTGAGCGTTTCGAGGTCGACAAAATTGCGGTTGGCATTGAGATAGCTGCCGAAGGCAAAGGTGTCCGACACCGGCACGTTGTCCACCAGGATCGCAACGCGGTTGCCATCCAGCCCGCGAATGCGAATACCGCTGGCGCCGGCAAAGCGACCGCTGTTGCTGGTCACCGACACCCCGGGCGTGTAGCGAAACAGATCCTTGAGTTCGCGCACCAGCTGGTTATCCAGTTGTTCGCGGTCGATCACATCCACCGTGGCCGGCACATCGATCAGTGCGCGCTGGGTACGCGTGGCGGTGACCTGCAGGCGATCGAAGTCGTGCACCTCGCGCGCAGCATCGCCGCCAGCGTCTGAGTCGGCAGCATGGGCACACAACGGAACAGCAGGCAGCGCAAGCGACAGCGCGACCACCAGCGGATGCAGGCGAATCATCTAGGAACCTTTGTGGGAGCCCCCGGCAGCGCACGCTGCGGCATGCCGCATGCGGCAACCGGGGGTGGAGAGGTCAGCGGTGGGCAGCGGCGGCGTGCCCACATCGGTGGTGTTGTGCGGAGGCCGGTCGGCACGGCCGCACTGCGCAGCGCAACGTCGGCTGCGAACACGCAATCACTGCGTGGCGCGCCTGGAACGGTTGCGCGACGCGTCTGCCTCAGGGCCGTGGCCGGACGACCCGCATCGGGTCGCCGGCGTCGGCTCGGCAGGACTTACTTGGTCAAAATGAGCTTGTCGTTACTGGTATGGCGCAAGCGATAGACGCGGTCGCCATGCTGGATCAGCACTTCGCGACGGCCCTTGAGCAGCGCCTCGCTGCTGATGAGGTCTTCGGCAGGCACAACACGCGGCACGGCACGGTCGCGCAGGTTGACCGGTTCGGAGCGGAGCAGCACGGGATGAGCGGTCATGATCTGGTTCTCCAGTCGGTTGGCCAGACAAATAATAACCATTCTCATTTAATGATCAAGAGCCATTCTCATTTGAGCCTCTCGATCTTTGCATCGCTTTACATCTTTCGATTGACCCAACCAATCGTTAGCGGCGCATCGCTCAACGCGTCGCCGCGTCCACCCGCTTCCAGCCCGCGGCATCCACCTGCACCAAGGTTTCCAGCGCCCCCAGGTTTTCTTCCAGTTGAGAGACCCGGCTCGCGCCCAGGATCACCGTGGACACATGCGGGTTGCGCAGGCACCAGGCGATGGCCAGCCGTGCCGGGGACTGCCCGAGCTCGGCAGCCACCGCGCAAAACGCGCGGGCCCGCTCGAGTCGGCGCGACTCCGGTGTGCCCAGCACTTCGTCCTGCAGCCAGGCGTTCTCCGGCTGGCCCAGGCGGCTGTCGGCCTCCACGCCGCCGTTGTATTTGCCGGTCAGCAGGCCCGACGCCAGCGGCGACCAGATGGTGGTCCCCAGCCCGGCCTCGCACAGTGGCGCGTACTCGCGCTCCAGCCGCTGCCGGTGCAGCAGGTTGTACTGCGGCTGCTCCATCGCCGGCGCATGCAGGTGTTCCTGCTCGGCGATGGCGATGGCCGCACGCAACTGCTCGGCGCTCCACTCGGAGGTGCCCCAGTACAGCACCTTGCCCTGGCGGATCAGCGCATCCATCGCGCGTACGGTTTCCTGGATCGGTGTGTCCGGGTCGGGCCGGTGGCAGAAATACAGATCCAGATAGTCCACGCGCAAGCGCTTGAGCGCCGCGTGGCAGGCGTCGGTGACGTGCTTGCGCGAAAGCCCGCGCTGGGTCGGGCGCGGGCTGTCCACCGCACCGAAGAACACCTTGCTCGACACGCAGTAGCCATCGCGCGGCAGGCGCAGGTCGGCGATCACATCGCCCATCACCTCTTCGGCGCGGCCACGTGCGTAGACCTCGGCGTTGTCGAAAAAATTGATGCCGTTGTCCCAGGCGGCGGCGATCAGGTTGCGCGCCTCGCCGCGCCCGATCTGCTTGCCGAAGGTCACCCAGGCCCCGAACGACACGGCCGATAGCTGCAGCCCGGTGGAACCCAGACGACGGTAAAGCATGGCGAACTCCTGCGACCTCCGGGGCACCTGCCCCGGACCGGCTTGCGCAGTTTACCGGGCCGGGCGCCCGCGCAACCCTGTGCCGGCCTTCTGAATGCCGCTCGCCTTGCCCGCCGACACCCCCTGCTCTAGGCTTCATCGTTTTGCCGTTGGCAGCCCGGGGAATGGAATGGTCGAAGGTTTAGGAAGGATCGGTTTCGGCCTGTTCGGTCTGGCGGTGCTCATCGGCATCACCTGGCTGTTTTCGACCAACCGCCGCGCGATCGACTGGAAGCTGGTCGGCACCGGCCTGTTGCTGCAGATCTCGTTCGCCTCGCTGGTGCTGCTGGTACCGGGCGGGCGCGACGTGTTCGACTCGCTGGGCAAGGGCTTTGTGAAGGTGCTGAGCTTCGTCAATGAAGGCTCCACCTTCATTTTCGGCAGCCTGATGAACATCGAAAGCTACGGCTTTATCTTTGCGTTTCAGGTGCTGCCCACCATCATTTTCTTCTCCGCGCTGATGGGCGTGCTGTATCACCTGGGCGTGATGCAGGTGGTGGTGCGTGCGATGGCCTGGGCGATCACCAAGGTGATGCGCGTGTCTGGCGCAGAAACCACCAGCGTCTGCGCCAGCGTCTTCATCGGCCAGACCGAGGCGCCGCTGACGGTGCGCCCCTACATCCCCAAGATGACCCAGTCCGAATTGCTGACGATGATGATCGGCGGCATGGCGCATATCGCCGGCGGCGTGCTGGCCGCATACGTGGGCATGCTCGGCGGCAGCGATCCTGCGCAGCAGGCGTTCTATGCCAAGCATCTGCTGGCCGCCAGCATCATGGCCGCGCCGGCCACCCTGGTGGTCGCCAAGCTGCTGGTGCCGGAAACCGGCACGCCGCTGACCCGCGGCACGGTCAAGATGGAAGTGGAAAAAACCACCAGCAACATCATCGATGCGGCTGCGGCCGGCGCCGGCGATGGCTTGCGCCTGGCGCTGAACATCGGCGCGATGCTGCTGGCCTTCATTGCGCTGATCGCGCTGATCAATGCGCCGCTGACCTGGCTGGGCGAGGTGACTGGCGCCGCTGCAGCGCTGGGGCGGCCGACCAACCTGTCGACGATCTTCGGTTACGTGCTGGCGCCGATCGCCTGGGTGATCGGCACGCCGTGGGTGGACGCCACCACGGTCGGGTCGCTGATTGGCCAGAAAGTGGTGATCAACGAGTTCGTCGCCTACAGCGAGCTGTCGCGGATCGTGAAGGGCGAAGTGCCGGGCGTGGGCCTGAGCGACGAAGGCCGCCTGATTGCCACGTATGCCCTGTGCGGCTTTGCCAACTTCAGCTCGATCGCGATCCAGATCGGCGGTATTGGCGGGCTGGCGCCGGAACGTCGTCACGATCTGGCCAAATTCGGCCTGCGTGCGGTGCTCGGCGGTTCGATCGCCACCTTCATGACCGCTACCATTGCAGGCGTGCTCTCGCACTTCGGTTGAGGCGGCGCGGGTTCATCGGCGTCACGGTCTAATCGCCGGACGCCACGTTTCTTCAAGTCATTCAAGCAAGCAGGTATTTATGAGTTCGGTCGTCGTTGTCGGGTCTTTCAATGTCGATCACGTGTGGCGCTGCGATGTGCTGCCTGCGCCGGGTGCCACCATCGCCGGCCGCTACAGCACCGGCCCGGGTGGCAAAGGGTTCAATCAGGCGGTCGCGGCCGCACGTGCCGGCGCCAAGACGCACTTTCTGTGCGCGCTGGGCGACGATGCCGGCGGCGCGCTGGCGCGCTCGCTGGCGGCGCACGACGGCTTTACGCTGATCGCCGAACCGAGCAATGAACCCACCGGCACCGGCGGCATCTATGTCGACGGCCACGGGCGCAACACGATTGTGATCGGCGCCGGCGCCAACTCGGTGCTGAGCCCCGGTTTTGTCGAGAACCAGCGCGCGCTGGTCGCCTCGGCACGCGTGCTGCTGGCGCAGCTGGAATCGCCGGCCGAGACGATCGAGTCGGCGCTGGCGCTGGCGCGCGAATGCGGTGTGCTGACCGTGCTCAATGCCGCGCCGGCCAACGCCCCGACCTCGATCGGCCTGCTCAAGCTGGCGGATGTGTTGACCCCCAACGAAACCGAATTCGCCGCGCTGCTCGGCCGCCACGTCGGCGAGCGCATCAACGCCGACGATGTAGCCGCGCTGGACGGCAACACGCTGCATTCGCTGTGCCGCAAGTTGTTGCCGGGCGGCACCGTGGTGGTGACGTTGGGCGCGGTGGGCGCCTTCATCTCGCACGCCGAAGAACAGCTGCGCGGCGACACCGCCGCGCATTACCGCGTGGGCGCAGAAAGCGCGCAGACGGTGGACACCACCGGTGCCGGCGACGCCTTCAATGGTGCGTTGGTGGCCTCGCTGGCGCAGTCGCCGGGCGCCAGCTTCATCACCCACGTGCGCTTTGCCACCCGCTACGCAGCGCGCTCCACCGAAGTGGAAGGTGCGGCCGCGTCGATGCCGCGACTGCTGCCGGACGCCGGCTAACTGCCTGCGCCTGTGGCGGCATCGGTTTGCGTTCACTCGCCCCGCCACGCCATAACTGACCGCCCGTCACCGCGACGGGCCTGCATCACGACAAGGAGTGCTCGATGCGTCGTTGTTCCCTGATTCCGTTCGTTGCGCTGTGCGCCTTGCTTGTCCCGCTGTCGGCCGCTGCGCAGCGCTGCGACTGGAACGGCACTGCCAGCGATGCCGACCGCGCCGCGGTAACCGTGTCTGCAGACAGCCTGCAACAGGCGATCGCACCGCACTACGACGATGCCGAGCAGGGAGATGGCGCCGCGCTGGCGCGCACGCTGCTGCAGCGTGCACAGTCGCCGCAGCTGCCCGGCAAGCTGGACGGCCGCTGGAAGGTGCGCTCGATCCAGGTCGACCAGCGGTTCGCCTATGCCTACCCGTACTTCAAGGCCGAGATCAGCCGCGATGCCTGCGGCTATCGTTTCAGCAAGGTCAGCGGCTCGCAGCGCCGCAGCGGCACGCTGTATTCGCTAGCCAAGGACAGCCGCGAGTTCGCATTCCTTGGTGCCAGCACGGTCAACGACGAACCGGAAGGCCGCTACGCGCCCGGCAACATCTCCGACGGCACCAACGGCAACAGCGTCGGCCGCTTGGTCGCACTGGGACCGGACGAACTACTGCTGATCCTGGACGGCGGCGCCAAGGGCTTCGAGCTGTATCAGCTGATCCGCTGATCCTGGAATGTTCGGCCCGGTTGCCTTCGCGCGATCCGGCTGACGCGTGCGCTGGCTTGCTGCAGCCTGGGTCCGCACTTGCGACCGCACGCACCCCTCCGGCGACGCCCGAGTTGGCAGCAGCGGCAACCGCAGCGACAATGCCCGCATGCAGATCGGCCCCTACTCCATCGCCCCCAAGGTGATCCTCGCGCCCATGGCGGGCGTCACCGACAAGCCGTTCCGGCTGCTGTGCAAGCGGCTGGGTGCCGGGCTGGCGGTGTCGGAGATGACCATTTCAGATCCGCGCTTCTGGGGCACGCGCAAGTCGCTGCACCGCATGGACCATGCCGGTGAGCCAGACCCGATCAGCGTACAGATCGCCGGTACCGAGCCGCAGCAGCTGGCCGACGCGGCGCGCTACAACGTGGACCATGGCGCGCAGCTGATCGACATCAATATGGGCTGCCCGGCCAAGAAGGTCTGCAATGCCTGGGCGGGCTCGGCGTTGATGCGCGACGAGGCGTTGGTGGCGCGGATCCTGCGCGCAGTGGTGCAGGCGGTGGATGTGCCGGTGACGCTGAAGATCCGCACCGGCTGGGATTGCGACCATCGCAACGGCCCGACCATCGCACGCATCGCGCAGGAGTGCGGCATCGCTGCGCTGGCGGTGCACGGGCGCACCCGCGACCAGCAGTACACCGGCAGCGCCGAGTACGCGACGATTGCGCAGATCAAGGCCGCGTTGGAGATCCCGGTGATCGCCAACGGCGATATCGATTCGCCGCAGAAGGCGGCGCTGGTGCTGCGCGAGACCGGCGTGGATGCGGTGATGATCGGCCGCGCCGCGCAGGGGCGGCCGTGGATCTTTGGCGAGGTGGCGCAATACCTGGCCACCGGCACGCTGTTGCCGGCGCCGACGTTGTCCTTCGTCCGCGACACCCTGCTCGAGCATCTACACGCGCTGCACGCGTTTTACGGCCAACCGCAGGGCGTGCGCATCGCGCGCAAGCATCTGGGCTGGTACGCAAAGGATCACCCGCAAAGCGCCGACTTTCGCGCGGTGGTCAATCGCGCCGAAACGCCCGAAGCGCAGCTGGCGCTGACCCGCGATTACTTCGACGCCTTGATTGCCGGCGTCGCGCCGCCACTGCCGAACGCAGCCTGAGATATCCCGGCTGCGCTCGCACGCGCACCTGCACGATGCCTGCGCCGCGTGCTGTCATCCGCTGCGCGCCATGGCGTGAAGTGGCTACCCCACCTGGCGCGCAGGCGTCAGCTGGGGTAGCCGGCGCGCTCAAGCGGAGTGCGAGTGCCACATGCCGCACCGGACACATGCAGCGCTCGCCTGGCGGCTGCGCAGTCGTTTTGTGAGCGGCTCTTATTGTGTCGACGCTGCCGGTGTAGCCACCGGCGTGTCGACCTGTTCCAGATCGCCGGTCAGCGCCGTGCCGGCCGGCGCATGCCAAATGCGGTGCCACATCTGCGCCAGCACCGCACCGATCTGATCGCGTGCCACCGGCGCGCGATAGGCCGCCTGGACCTGGCGCGGGACGATGGGCTGCCACTGCCCGCCGTCGCGATGCGCCACAACGAAGTTGAAGTTGTAGTCCGGCTCCAGCCCCATGCGCAGATCGCTGAGCATCAAATCGTCGTCGACCAGGCGTGCACGCATGAAGCCGCGATTGAACCAGGTCAACCGGCGCACCGAATCGAATGCCGCCACTTCGCCCAGTGCCTGGGTATTGCTGGAAAAACCACGGAACTGCATCGGTCCGGTATCGGCCACCAGCGAACGCTCTCCGATCACATAGCCATTGGGCGTCATCGCCACCACCCGCCACAGCAAGGTGTTGAGCGGCATCGGCACCGAGAAGCGTGGCGCTTCGGACAGCCCCATCGCCGCCAGCGCGCGGTCGGCTTCCTGATCGACCAGATACTTGGCGATCAATGACCAGCCCAGATACGCCGAACTCGCCACCAGCCCGATCACCAGCACGTGCTGCGCAAGCGGGCGCGCGCGCGCGAACCAGGCGACTGCGCAAGCCAGCAGCAGCCATAGCGTGTACGCCGGGTCGATGATGAAGACGCTCGACCACATGGTCGGATGCGGCTGCAGCGGCCACCACAGCTGCGTGCCGTACACGGTGAAGGCGTCCAACAGCGGATGGGTGATCAAGGCCAGCTGGATCGCCCAGAACCAGCGCGTGGGCGCGCTGGCCACGCGCCCGTTGCCATAGCGCCGGAACAGCCACCAGATCAGCCAACCGACCAGCGGCAGCACGAACAGCGAATGGCTCACGCTGCGATGCACGGTCATCAGGGTGACCGGGTCGTCGGTCAGCGTCAGCAGCGCCAGCGCATCGAGGTCGGGCAAAGTGCCCAGGGCCGCGCCGGCCAACAACGCGGCACGCCGCTGTCCGGGCGGCGCAATGGCAGCGGCGATTGCGCCACCAAGAACGATCTGGGTCAGGGAATCCATCGGCCGATGCTAGCAGGCCCGACATGCACGGATAGGCATCGACCCACGCGCTTTCGGTCGGCACACACCTGCGTCTGCGCGGGTGTGTCTTGAAGAGACACACCGGGGCGACCAGCATCGCATCGCAGCAGCCAGCACGCTGCGCTGCTGCAGTGGATAGGCGTACGCAAGCGCGGCCTGGACGAGCGGCAGCCGTTCGTAGGGAACGCTAAGCACCTATCGCGAAAGATGCGCAGGAAGGCCCTCGCCCTGCTACACGGCGACCCCGCACCATTGACCCTCTGCTAGCTGGAGCAGACAGAGAAAGAGATGTATCGGCGTCACGGCCAGCGCGACAGCAGCCTGCGCAACAACGATCTGGCGCGGATGGTCCACCGTTGGGAAGTGCCGCCCCCGGTAGAGGCCAGGGCGGTCGAGTACCCTGGCTGTCAGGGTTGAAGGGCGCACCCTGTGCGCCGCAGACAAGGAGTGCGGCAATGCCAGACAAACAGCACCAGTACAGCGTGAAGGTCATCTGGACCGGCAACCAGGGCAGCGGCACCTCGGGGTATCGCGCCTACAGCCGTGACCACCGTATCGAGGCCGAGGGCAAGGCCAGTGCGATCGACGGCTCGTCAGATCCTGGCTTCCGCGGCGACCCGGCACGCTGGAACCCAGAAGACCTGCTAGTCGCCTCGCTGTCGGCCTGCCACAAGCTCTGGTATCTGGGGTTGTGCGCCGATGCCGGCATCATCGTGCAGGCCTACGAGGACAACGCCGAAGGCGCCATGCTGGAGCAGGCCGATGGCGCCGGGCAGTTCACCTCGGTGGTGCTGCGACCGCTGGTGACCCTGGCACCGGGCAGCGACCTCGCGCAAGCCAGGGCGCTGCACCACACCGCGCATGAAAAGTGCTTCATCGCCCGCTCGATGAATTTCCCGGTCAGCCACGAACCCCAGCTGCAATTGGCCGAATCGGCCTGAGCGGTGGGTTGCTCAAGGCTGTAGCGGTTGCTGTCGGGGGTAGCTGCCCACCGCCGACCACAGCGTTTGCCGCGCGACACCGGCGCCGGCCAGATGTTCGAACAGCTCGTGCAGTGGCACACGAGACCCCATTGCACGCCGTGCTGTCGCAGGGTCGGCACTGGCCGGTGGGGATCGGCATGCCTCGCTCGCGCATTGCCGCCGTTGCGTGATGTAGACACCTCACTGCCCGCTGACGGGGCGTTTTGTCGGTTGTGCTTAACCCCACGGCATCGCGTTCAGGCGCACAATGCAACGGACACACGGGGCGTGTATCATCCGCAGCCATCTTTTCATCCGAATTAAGGGATATAAGCCTGATGTCCAGCTACCTGTTCACCTCCGAATCGGTCTCCGAAGGCCATCCGGACAAGATCGCCGACCAGATCTCCGACGCCGTGCTCGACGCCATCCTGGCCCAGGACAAGCGTGCCCGCGTGGCCTGCGAGACCATGGTCAAGACCGGTGTTGCGATCGTTGCCGGCGAAGTGACCACCAGCGCCTGGATCGACCTGGAAGCGCTGACCCGCAAGGTGATCCTGGACATCGGCTACAACAGCTCCGACGTCGGCTTCGACGGCGAGACCTGTGGCGTGCTCAACCTGATCGGCAAGCAGTCGCCGGACATCAACCAGGGCGTGGACCGCAAGAACCCCGAACAGCAGGGTGCCGGCGACCAGGGCCTGATGTTTGGCTATGCCACCAACGAAACCGACAGCTACATGCCGGCCGCGATCCACTTGGCGCATCGCCTGGTCGAGCAGCAGGCCAAGATCCGCAAGAAGAAGAACTCGGCGCTGTCCTGGCTGCGTCCGGATGCCAAGTCGCAGGTCACCCTGCGCTATGAAGACGGCGTTGCGACCGCGATCGACGCGGTGGTGCTGTCGACCCAGCACGACCCGGGCATCAAGCAGAAAGACCTGATCGAAGCGGTGCGCGAAGAGATCCTCAAGCCGGTGCTGCCGGCCAAGTGGCTGCACAAGGGCACCAAGTTCCACATCAACCCGACCGGCAAGTTCGTGATCGGCGGGCCGGTGGGCGATTGCGGCCTGACCGGTCGCAAGATCATCGTCGACACCTACGGCGGCTGGGCCCGTCACGGTGGCGGCGCGTTCTCGGGCAAGGATCCGTCCAAGGTCGACCGCTCGGCCGCCTATGCCGCACGCTATGTGGCCAAGAACGTCGTAGCCGCCGGCCTGGCCGACCGTTGCGAAGTGCAGGTCTCCTACGCCATCGGCGTGGCCGAGCCGACCTCGATCTCGGTCACCACGTTCGGCACCGGCAAGATCGCCGACGAGCAGATCGAAAAGCTGATCCGCAAGCATTTCGACCTGCGTCCGTTCGGCATCATCCAGATGCTCGACCTGATCCACCCGATGTATCAGCAGACCGCGTCTTACGGTCACTTCGGCCGCAAGCCGAAGGACTTCACCTACACCGACGCCACCGGTGCGCAGCACAGCGCGACCGCGTTCTCGTGGGAAAAGACCGACCGCGCAGACGCCCTGCGCGCCGATGCAAAGCTGAAGTAAGCCACGCGCTCTTTGGAGCGTGGTTGGGTGTCGCAATGGGCCGCTAACGCGGCCCATTGCGTTTTAAGGCCTAGCGCCAGCATTCGTCCCTGCGGGGGCCTTCTCCCGGCGGGAGAAGAGATCAAAGCCCCTCTCCCTGCGGGAGAGAGGTTGAGGTGAGGGTGCGGAGCGAAGCCGCGCTGCAGGGAACGTCCATTAGGCTGCGCGCGTACCCTTACCCGCCCCTGCGGGGCACCTTCTCCCGAGGGGAGAAGGGATTCAAAGCTCCTCTCCCTGTGGGAGAGGGGTTGGGGTGAGGGTGCGGAGCGGAGCCGCGCTGCACGGAAGGTCCATTAGGCTGCGCGCGTACCCTCATCCACCCCTGCGGGGCACCTTCTCCCGCCGGGAGAAGGGATCAAAGCCCCTCTCCCTGCGGGAGAGGGGTTGGGGTGAGGGTGCGGGGCGGAGCCGCGCTGCACGGCACGTCCATTCGGTTGCTTCAGGCAGAAAGGCGCGCTTCAACCTGACATCGTACTCCGCACTTACGGATCCAGCTTCAGCTGTTGCTCCAGCGCCTGCGCAAACGCAGGCAATGGGCACGCCATGCGCTGTTCGGGCGCGCAGACATCCAGGGCCAGTTCCTGTTGCAGCGGTGGGTGTGCCAGGTCCAGAGGCGCCAGGGTGCGCAGTTGATCCAGCGATTGCGCCAGGTAGCGGGCACGCACCACGCGCGTTCCGTCGGGTTGCCGCCACAGGCCGAGCAGCAACGCACCGCCCGGTGGCGGGTCGTCGGCGCCGTAGCCGGGCAGATGGAAGTGCACGCCGAGCAGACTGCTCAGCGCGGCAATATGCGTGTCGCTGCCGACGAACACCGACAGCGTGGGCGACTGCGCGTCGCCGAACCGTTGCAGCACCTCGCGTGCCAGCGGTGCGCCGGAACGCTGCGCCATGTAGTGCGGGCGCGCGTAGATATCGAACAGCAGCGCATGCAGGCGCGAGACCTGCGCCAGGCGTTCGGGGGTGGCGCGGCCCCAGCCGACCTGCGACAGCGGCAGACCGTCGGCGTACTGCAGCAACAGCACCTCGCCGGTGCCGGAGGTCAGGTCGATCGGCCCGCCCAAGGCCAGTCCACGCCCATTGGCCGATGGCGCCAGCGTGGACGGCATGCGCGCAAAGTCGCAGGGCGTGCGTGTGCAGCCCAGGATCTGCTGCATTGCCTGCAACTCGGCCGCATGGCCCTGCAGCACTGCGGCAGGGCCGCCGGTCTGCTGCTGGATCGATGCCACTGCGGCAGCCGCATCGAACGGCACCGCGCCCGCCTCGATCGGCCGGAACAACGGGTCGTTACTGCCCGCCTCGCGGTGCCCGGCGACGATGCCGCAGCCGGGCGCCAATGCGTCGGCCAGCAAGGCACCGCTGTCGATGGTGCGCTGATCGGTGTTGGCCCAGACCGACACACTCCCCGCCGCCGGGCATCCCGTGTGCGGCAGCAGCGTCTGCTGCGTCAACCATTGACGCAGATACGCGCCGCTCAATCGCACCGCCTTGCGCCCGCGCGGAGTGAGCAGGCTGGCCGGGGTGGACCACTGCGGCCAGGGTTGGTCGGCGTACTGCGCGGCGGCCGCTTCACCCTGCAGCGGCGCACGCACGCCGTGGCGGAACACCACCACTACGCGTTCCAACTGCTCGGTCTGCCCCGGCTGCCGATCCGCGACGGCAGCGGCACCGCGGGAGTCAGCGGGCAATCGATCACTCGCACGACCTGCCAATGCGCTGCGCGTCGGCGATGCACAGCCACCCAACACCGCTGCAACCGTCAGCAGCAGGCAGACACCGGTGATCGCAAGCGCGCCACCACCATGCCGCCCCGGCGCTGCGCGTAGCGAAGGTGACACGATCCCCATCGCGTCACGCCCACCCGCGCCGCATCGCGCGGACCACAGCGGCTCCCCATCGCCAGCCAACGTCCCGCAGTGCGATGCGCCCTGCTCCGCGCTGTCGACCCATCCCGCAGCGGCGTTGTCGTGCTGCTGCACCTGCGCTGAGATGCCCCACCCTGCACGATCAGACTCAGAACACATATTTGGCGGTCACCAGGCTGGTCATGCCCGAATCGACGATGTCGGAAATCGCCGTGGTGTCGTGCCCCACATGCGCCCAATAGCTGTGCTGTTTGGTGAGGTTGGCAACCGACAGATCCACGCGCAGATGCTCGCTCGGCGCATAGCCCAGGTGCAGGTCCACGCGGGTGATCGGCTTGATCCACAGGTTGTCCCAGCGCGCGCCCTGATTGAGATAGTCGTACACCGACACGTATTCGCCAGAGTAGTGGTAGCTCAGATTGATCGACCACGGTCCCTTTTCGTAGAACAGCTCCGCGTTGGCGAGCAGGTTCGGGGCGTTCTGGATGCGTTCGTGCGCAAAGCCTGCTACGCCCAGATCCACGCGCGTGCTCTGTCGGGTGACATTGGCGCCGATGCCGAAGCCATCCAGTGGTGCGGGCAGGCCCTGGAAGGTCTGCCGCACGGCAGCTTCCATGCCTAGCACGCGGCCGTCGCCACCGTTTTGCGGACGCACGAAGCGCGTACTGGCAGTGCCGCTTTCGCCGGCATTGGCCGCATTGGAACCGCTCTCGTAGATGTAGTCGGTCAGGCGCTTGTAATAGCCGGCCAGCATCGCGTGACCGCCGGTGTCGTTCTGCCATTCGCCGGACAGATCCACATTGAGCGACTTGATCGGTTTCAGATCCGGGTTGCCTTCGGTGATGATGGTCTGGCCGTCGCTGGAAATATTCGTGGAGCGGCCACCGCCCAGCTGCACGAACGCTGGACGGGTGTAACTGGTCCACACCGAGCCGCGATACACCGCGCTGTCGCCCGCGGGCCGGTAGTTCACGAACACGCTCGGCAAGACCACGTTGTAACGCGTGTGGTTGTTGGCGAATGCGCCGACCTGCTCGGCCCCGTTGACGGCCGCCGGCTGCGCCCAGAACGTATTGGTGATGGCGGTATGTTCGAAGCGCACACCCGGCAGGATTTCCCAATCGCCGGTACGCAGTGTCGCCATCGCATAGGCAGCGCTGACTGCTTCGGTGGCGCGCATGGTGTTGCAGTTGAGGTTATTGACCGCCAGCTGCCCGCAACTATCAAAGCTGGCCGGCGTCAGCGTGCGTGCGATCAGGTCGTTGAGCGCGGCGTTGCTCAAGCGCACCGTGGGCAGTGCGTATTGCCCCGGATACACCGCATCGTAACGCTGCGCGATCAGCCCGGTGTCGCGCAACAAGGTGCCGTCGGTGTACTTGGCATTGGTCCAGTTACGATCGGTGAAGCTGCGCGAGCTGTCGACATACTTCACGCCGAACGCGATGCGGCTGAGCAGGCCGTCATCGAAATCGTAGCCCACATCGAACTTGCCGCCACCCTTGTCCTGGCCGCTGTACTGTTTGGAAAGTTGACCGGTACGGCGCGCGAACAGGCTTCCCACATCGGACGCCTGCGCCTGCATCGCCGGGGTCAGCAACGGGATCGGGAAGCCGTCGCCGTCGTAACTGATGAAGCGGTTGGCCCCGTAGGCGAAGTTGGTCGAGGTGTATTGATCGTTGCGTGCGGAAATTTCCACGTGATCCGGGCGATCGTTGTTGCCGGTGCCGTAGAAAATGTTCGGCGCGAACGTCCAATGCCCCAGTTGTTTTTCCGCACCCAGCTGGATGGTGGCAAGGTCTGCTTCTTCCGGGTTGGTTTCGTACCAGTAGCGCACTGCGACGCGATTGATCTGCGGCTGATACACACCACTGGTGCCGATCTGGGTGAAGCTGACATTGGCCGGCACGAACTGCGTGTAACCGGTGTTCTGCTCGGTCTTGGCGAAGGCGTAGGTCATGCGCGCATACAGATGCAGGCTGGGGTCCACACGCCAATCGAAGGCAGCATTGCCACCGTAGCGGCGGGTGTCGCCTTGCGAATACCCGATGTTGATGCCCGTGCTCTGCAGCACCTGTTGCGGGTCGCTCCCGGCGGCCAGATTGCCGCTGGCATCGGCACGCGCGAATTCCCAGGAACCATCGTTGCGCGCTGCCGACGCGCCGGCCACTTCGCTGTTGACGAAATGACGCTCGTCGTAATACGCGCTGACCGCTACACCAAATTGCCCGGCATCGCCAAAACGTGCATGCCAATCGCCGGCTGCGCCGCTTCCCAGTCCGGAATCGCCGTAATCGCGTGCGCGGCTCTCCATGCGTCCGCTCAAGGTCACGCTACCGCCCTGGCGATCGGACGAGTCGAAGGCGCTGGGCGTGCGGTAGTCGATGGTGCCGCCGATCGCATCACCATCCATGTCGGCGGTGGAGGTCTTGTTCAACACGATGGTCTGCAGCCCCGATGGCGGCAACAGACTCAATTGCACACCACGGCTATACGGCATGCCCTGTGCCACGTTGATGCCATTGATCAGGTTGACGTTGTATTCGGCATTGAGACCGCGCACCGACGAAAACATGCCTTCGCCACGCGCCGCGCCATCGATGCCGCCGAAATACGACTGCCCGGTGTTGATCACGTTGACGCCCGGCATCAGGCCCAATGCTTCGGCCACGTTGTGTACCGCAGTGGTCTTGAGATCGTCGGCCGACAACACGTTGACGGTGTTGGTCGCAGCCATCTGCATGTCGGTCGCGTTGTAACGGGTGGCGGCGACGGTGACCTTATCCAACGTGGCCATTTCGCCTTGCGCAGGGGTTGCGGCAGCCTGTGCGGATTGCGCGGCAGCATGGCCGCAAAAAATCGACAACGACACGCATAAGGCCTGCGACAAGCGCGAAGGACGCAGCAACGAACAACGAGCGATCATGATCAAATCCGATGGGTGCAGCAACGCACCATGGACTCAAGCCACGGCGGCGCCACCACGATGTGTGAGAGAGCGACGTGGCCTTTGGCAGCGGACCTACGTCACACCTGCAAGCAGGCGCCGCGCATGGTGGTGACGGCATATTTCAAAACCATGACGCACGCTACAGACATGACAAATGTGCGCAGCAAGCGCGCAAGTCGGCATAGTCGCTGGCGTATGGAAGCGTAGATCGCTGCCGGCATGCGCATACAGTTACTGGCGCGGGCGCACACGCGTCTTCGCAAAACGCGACATGACAATTCATGCTGCCGAGGCGGCATGAATTGTCAGCGATGCCTCTCGCAGCACGGTGCCTGCCGTGTTTGCAGACAGCACCCTAAATGCGGTTGAAGGTGTCTGTGGGCACACGCGATTACGTCACGTGCGGCGTCGCGGCCGACACGACGATGACGTCACGACCACCCTGCGCGGCAGTACGCGAAACCAGCATCGAGTGGCCGATACCGGCGCCGATGCAACGCGCACGCCCACCCGATACCGCTTACCTGATGCTGCAAGCCTCATTCACGAGCGCAAGAAGATCTCGACCCGCCGATTGAGCTGACGGCCCCCCGGATTGTCCTGCCCGTTGACGGTGTTGGGCGCCACCGGTTGCGATTCGCCATAGCCCTTTGCGCCGGCGCCCTGTGCGGCGCCGCGCGTGCGCAACGCGGCCAGTACCGCATTGGCCCGGCGCTCGGACAGCGACTGGTTGTAGGCGTCATCGCCCTTGGCATCGGTATGTCCGCGCACTTCCATCTCTTGGGTTGTCACCTTGCCGAGCGCGGCGGCCAGCGTGTCGAGCACGCGCGCGGCATCGGGGCGGATGTCGGACTTGTCGAAGTCGAACAGGATGCGGTCGTTCAAGGTGATCAGATAGCCGCACGCTGCGCCGGGCGGGGCGAACTTTTGCAGCGGTGGGAAGCGGCCGGCCGGCGGTACTTTCGGCAGCGGCGGCATGCGCACTTCGCGCGGCGGGGTGCCGACCGTGCCGGTGCCGTCGCCGCGGTTCTGCACCAGACCATCCGGCCCGTTCCAGGTGCCGGAGCCATCGGCGTTGATGGTGACCAGGCCGCGCGGCCCATTCCAGGTGCCGCTGCCATCGCCGTGATTGTCGATCAGGCCGCTCTTGTCGCTGTTCCAGGTGCCTGCGCCCTTGCCATTCAAACTGATCAGGCCGGCCGGGCCGTTGTAGGTGCCGCCGCCGTTGGACTGCACGTCGATGAGGGCGTCGTCGCCACCCTGCCCGGACGCGTTGATGGTGCCGCTGCCATCGGCATTGACGTTGACCAGTCCGCCATCGAAGTTGGCGGTACCACTGCCGTCGGCCTTGAGGTTGAACAGGCCGCCGTCGCCGTTGCGCAGCAGGTTGCCGTTGGCGTCCATGCTGGTAATGCCGGCATCGTTGATCAAGGTGCCGCCATCGCCGCAGCGCGCAGGTGCGACGCTGACGCCTTCGATCGGGTCGAGGATGTCCTGCAGCGAGGCCTCCAGCGCGCGTTGCGCCGGGGTCACGCCGACGATCTCGGGGATGACGATGGTGGGGATGGCCGGAAATTCCGGCACGCTGTCATCCGCTGCTGCCGGCGCATCCGGAGCGCGCGCAGCCTCGCTCGCCGCAGGTGCGGCAGCGGCAACACCGGCTGCATCCTTTGGACCTTCGCCACGGCCGCAACCAACCAGCAACAGGGGCACCCACAGCACTGCCGACAGCTTGCGCATCGTCTCTTCCTTGTTCGAGTCTGTACGAGACGTGCCTGATAGCACGAGCGCGGTAAACAAGGTGCTAAGGCCAGTGCGGATGCGTGCCGAGAGCAATGGCAGCGCTATCGGCCAGTGCTTGCGCACTATTGCTGCGCGACCGGAGACCGACCGAACGACCAGGCAGAGGCACGGCAGCGCGACAAGCGACAAGCGACAAGCGACAAGCGACAACACAAGGATGTTGTCAGAGGGGTAGCTGCTGGATGCAAGGCGGGCCACGACCATCAGGCGTCCGTCACGGATGTCGCACGCGTCACCAGGTGCAGTAGACCTGGCGCGCAGCTGCATTGCTGCTTCGCTGCGTTTGTCGGCAACTGCCCGCAGCGTCCAGTGATCGCGCGTGGCGTTCCCCTACAACATCGCAGGCGTCGCCGCGGGCACGGGCGTAGGCGACTGACCCTGCGCAGGCGCCTCGCCGGCTTCGGCTTGCAGCTGCGCATGCAGGATGCGGCGAATCTCCAGAATCGCCTGCGGAGTTTCCTGCACGCTGTGCCAGGAGGTCACCACCAGTTCGGACGCAGCGCCGTCCAGATGCGCGCTGCGATACGGCACCAGTCCATCGTCGGACTCGACCAGCGGCACCTGCGGTTTTTCGCGGCCGATGATGGTGTGGTACTGCACCTGTGGCGAGATCGGCAGATCCATCGTGGCGCGGACGAACGGGTCGGTATCGCGCAGGTTGTCGATACTGGTGGGCGGCAGCAGGCGGCCCTTGCGCTGGTATTGGCCGCCGTGCCCCTCACGCTCGCTGTTGGCCAGGTCCTGCAGCACATCGCCGAAGTGATCCAGCAAGGCAATCGGCAGCCGCACCAGCCGGCCGACGAAGCGCCCCAGTCCACCTTCGGCCAAAGGCGTGCCGCGGTGCGGTGCGGCGATGAAGATGGCGCGGTCGATCTGCGGCATTGGCGAAAAATGCAGCAATGGCGACAATTTCGCGCGCACCCGTGCGCCGCGCTCGCCCTCCAGCCGATAGTCCTGCAGCAGCGAATTCCACAGCTGTTCGCCGGACGCAGACACCAGCAAACGCCCGATCACCCCGCCCATGCTGTGGCCGATCAACACCATGTCGTGCGAAGCGATCGCGGTGCCGGACGGATCGAAGTGGCGCAGGCTGCGCTCCACCAATGCCTGGATTTCCGCACGATTGACCGCAATCGGCGCGTTGGTCGGGTAATACACCTGCCAGATCTGATACTGCTGACGCAGGGTTTCATCGCCCATCACTTCATTGGCCACGTTGACCCACGCTTCCGGGCTGCTGGCCAGCCCGTGCAGCATCAGCAGTACGCGGCGGTTGGGGTCGTAGGGCTGCATCAGATACAGATGCGGGCGATCGATGCCACGCGCGCTACCCAGCATCGAGCGCAGCGATTGCGCGGCAAAGCCCGACTTGGCCAGCCACAGCCCGTAGGCGGCGGTGAAGTTGGCCGCCAGCGGTACATGCTGACCATGCAGCACCACCTCGTTCTGGCGATACGGGTCGTACGGCACCACGGTCACCGCATCGGTCCGCAACACCGCATCCAGGGTGTCGCCATCGAAGCGCAACAACAGCGTTGCCGGTGCGTACGGCATCTCGCTGAAGGTCGGCAGCGGGCGTTCGGGCGAGGTACTTGCGGGGACGGCTTGCTGCAAGGCGAGCCCGGCCGGGTCGCCGACCACCTGGGGGTCCACTTCGGCCACCAGTTCGGCACCGAAGCCATCGCGGCGGTAAGTGCTGCGTAATCCATTGAAGCGCAGCGCCGAAGCGGCAAAGATCGCACGCGGCGTGTTGCCGCCACCGGGCAGCCGATACGCGGACATGTCGACGGCCACCTGCCAACGGCCCACCTGCGTCGGTGTGGGCACGGTGTCGCCGGCCTGCTGGGCGCGCGTAAACAAACGCTCGACCACCTGCTGCACGGCGTAGTTGTAGTAGTCGCGCACCTGCGTCTGGCGGTTTTCGAATGCGCGCGCACTCGGCGCACGCGCGGTAAAGAACAGATAGGCGTAGGCATGCCGCGCGGCTTCCAGCCAGGCCTGCACCGCTGCGTCGCTCATCTGCGCCGGGTGGCGACCACTCAGGTCGATCGCGTGCGCGGTCCACAATTCGGCTTGCGTGGCGAGGCGGCGCTCATCGCCGATACCCGCCACATTCGTGAGCTGCTGCACGCAAGGCAGCGGTTGCTTGCGGCACGTCTTGGGTTGCAGCCCAGCCACCTGCAAGGTCTCGCTGCCGGCCTGACTGAGCGCACCGGTGCTGAGCACATCGCCGCGCGTCTGCGCGATGTAGTCGCCGCTGTTGCGCGATTGCACCGTGACCATCGCGCAGCCGCTCAACCACATGCACATCAGTACCGCCGCCAACCCCATGGCGGCGCGACGCAGACGCCTGTGCAACATCACCGCGCTGCACTCGTCGACGCGCCGGGCGCTGGCGCCTGCGGCATGCCGGCGCGGATGCGTTTGGAAAAGTCCACCGCGGTGTCGGCGGCGATGGCACGCGCGGTGAAATGTCCACGCTGCTTCAACGTCGCAAAGTCGTAACCCGGCATCAGCCCGTGATGGTCGTACGCATATTCATCGGCGTAGCCGGACAGCAGCAAGCGGTGATCCAGCGGCAAGGTGGGCTGCAACTGGCGCACCAGCGCGAACACGATGGTGGTGCAATTGCTGGTCAGCGTGTTGTAGAAGGCCGGCTTGCGATTCAAATCGTTGGCCAGCCCCACGTAGCCCATGAACATGCGGCGCAGGCCGGCCTTGGGAATGGCCAGGCGATACAGATACATATCTTCGCCACGCGCATTGGTGCGCACGCGCAGGATGTCGCGCTCGTCGGCGGCCACCAGGGTTTCTTCGAAGCTGCGAAAGAAGCCGCCCACCGCAGAAAACGACTCGCCGCGCTCCTTGCGGATTTCCAGCGAAAACACCACGTGCGAGCCATCGTCGAAGCCGAACGACACCAGCGTGTGCGCAATCGCCGGGCCCATCCAGTACGACAACGCCAGATCGGCGCTGACCAGGCGATCCAGATCGTACTGGCGGGTTTCCCAACGCGGGACGTAGTTGGTTTCGCTATGCCAATCGAAATTACGCACGTTGTGCAGGGTGACGATATTGCCGTGCACCTCCGGTTGCAGACGCTGGGCGACATCGTCGGCCCAGTCGCGGTCCTGGCTGGGCTGCATGAACCCCCACGACACCGCCAGCACCACGAACGCGGCACCGAAGATGCCCACCAGGGCCCAGTTTTCGCGGCCACGGCGCAAGCCCCACAACGCGGCCAGCGCCATCGCGCACCACGATGCCACCCAGCCGCCACGCACCAAGGCGTTGCCGGTGAGCGCGAAATAGATCGCCAGGCCGCCCCACAGCGCCGCCAACACCAGCAGCGCGCGCAGCGCCCAGCGGCCGATCACCGCGCGGGTGGCCGGTGTCATCGAGTGCCGCCTTCCGGCACGTGCATGCCCAGCGCGTGCATCAGCAGGTCCGCCGAGCGATGCGCCAGACGTTTGCGTTCCGCTTCGTCGTGACCGCGCAGGCAGCTGCCCAGCATGTCGATCACCAGCAGCAGTTGCTCGTCGTCGACATCGGCCCGGCACAGGCCGGCGTCGCGGGCGCGGTGCACGAACGGCAGGAAGATCGCCACCGCGCGCCGGTCGGCCGCTTCCACCGCCGGGTTTGCGCGCTCCATCGAGCGCCAGAAATCCACCAGCGGCGCAGACTGGGCGATGTGCTCGGCCACGTCGTGCAGCAACACGGCCAACCCATCCGGTCGGTCGGCCAGATCGGCGGCCAAGCGCTCCAGGCCATCCAGCCCGCGCGCCATCAAGGCGGTCATCAGTGCCTCGCGGTCCGGGAAATTGCGGTACAGGGTGGCGCGGCCAAGGCCGGCACGCTCCACCACCAGTTCCAACGGGGCATTGACGCCGTGTTCGCTGAACACTTCGTCGGCTGCATCGAGAATCTGCCGGCGGCGAAGCGCGGCATCAGGGCGGGGAGTCGTCATCCCGGCATTATCGGACAGATTTGTCCGTTAACGCCAGAGTCCGCTTGACGATTCCGCCCCTTCTCCGACCAACGGTCGGATCAGCCGGTGTTCTGCACGCCTTGCGAGACACCGTTGACGCAGGCGACCAGCGCGCGCAGCAAGTCGTCGTCTTCGCCATCGGTGGCACGCCAGCGTTGCAGCAGGTCGACTTGCAACACGCTGATCGGGTCGATGTAGGGGTTGCGCAGGCGGATCGACAACGCCAGCCGCGTGTCGTGCTGCAGCAACGATTGCTGTTGCAGCAGCGCCTTGACCCAGCGCTTGGTCAGCGCCAGTTCGTCGCGAATCTGCGGGAAAAACCGCGTGTGCAGGTCGCCCGACAAGCGCGAGAACAGTTCGGCGATATTGAGGTCGCCCTTGGACAGCACCATCGCGATGTCGTCCAGGAAGGTGCGGAAGAACGGCCAGTCCTGCGCCATCTCGCGCAAGCTGTCTTCATGCCCGGCATCCACCGCCGCCTGCAAGCCGCTGCCCACGCCGTACCACCCCGGAATCACCGCACGCGCCTGGCTCCAGGCAAACACCCACGGAATCGCGCGCAGATTCGACAGCGCCGCGTCCTGGCCCAAGCGACGCGATGGACGCGAGCCCAGCGTCATGCGTTCGATCACATCGATCGGCGTGGCCAGACGGAAGTACTGCATGAAATCCGGCGCGCCGACGAAGGCGCGATACGCCACCGTGCTGCGTTCGGCAACCAGATCCATCACCGGCCGCCAGTTGTCCTCGCGCGGCTCGGGTGCGCGCGGACGCAGGCTGGACAACAACACCGCGCCGGTCATCTGCTCAAGCGAGCGCAATGCCAGCGCACGAATACCGTACTTGCGATGGATCACCTCGCCCTGCTCGGTGACACGCAAACGACCATCGACGCTGCCGCGCGGCGCGGCATCCAGCGCGCGGCTGGTCTTGCCGCCGCCACGGGCGATCGAGCCGCCGCGGCCATGGAAAAACGTGAGACGCACACCAAGTTCGGCGGCTGCTTCCAGCAGCTCGACCTGCGCGCGCTGCAGACCCCAGCGCGAGGCCGCGATGCCGCCGTCCTTGCCGCTGTCCGAATAGCCCAGCATCACCATCTGTGTATCGCCACGCGCGGCCAAGTGCTGGCGGTATACCGGATCGGCCAGCAGGTCCTGCACGGTACCGGTACCGCCACGCAGATCGTCCACGGTTTCGAACAGCGGCACGATATCCAGCGGCACTGCACCGGCGTCATCGACCAGGCCACCACGCCGCGCCAGGGCGAGCACGGTGAGCACATCGGCGCGGTTATGCGCCATCGAGATGATGTAACTGCCCAGCGCATCGGCGCCGTGGCGCGTGCGTGCATCGGCAAGTGCGGCGAACACCGCATCTAGCCGCGCGTTGCCTTCATCGTCCACTTGCGGCAATGCCTGTTCGCCGGACGCGTACGGGCCCAGCAGCGCGGCGCGCTGTGTGGCGTCCTGCGCGTCCCAGTCGTCCTGGCCCAAGGCATCGGCCACCGCGTGTGCATGCACGCTCGATTCCTGACGCACATCCAGCCGCGCCAGATGGAACCCGAAGCTGCGCACGCGCCACAACAGCCGGCGCACCGCAAACCAACCGGCGTGCAGACCCTTGTTGGCCTGCAGGCTGTCCAGGATCAGTTGCAGATCGTGTTCCAGCTCCGATGGTGCGCCGTAGGCGCCATCGGCGTCGTCCAGCGTGGCCTGCAGACGCGCGCGCATCAGATCGTTGAGCAGCCGGTACGGCATGTCGCCGTGGCGTGGGCGCGAGCGTGCGGCAGCGTCCGGCAGCAAGGCACGGTAATGCTCCAGTTGCGCGTTCAGCGCCGGGCTCACCGCCACCAGCGTGGTCGACTGGCTGAGCAGACTGGCCAGTTGCCAGAGTTCTTTCTGATAGCGGTCCAGCACCGCGCGGCGCTGCGCATCCAGCGTGCCGGCGATGGTAGTGGCATCCACATTGGGATTGCCGTCCATATCGCCGCCCACCCAGGTGCCGAAGCGCAGCAGGCGCGGCAGCGTCGGCACGCTGCCGTAGGTTTCTTCGATGGCGTGTTCGAGGGTTTCGTACATCACCGGGATGACGCGATAGAGCACCTGGGTGAGATAGAACCCAACGTGCTCGCGTTCGTCGTCCACGGTGGGACGCACCGGCGAGGAGTCGGCGGTCTGCCACGAAGCAGTCAGAGCCATCCGGAAGCGCGCCGCATCGCTGGCGCGCTCGTTGGGCGTGCGCATGCCGTCGAGGTTGTCGACCAGGCTGGCGACCATCAGCTGTTCTTTTTCCAGCAGCGCGCGGCGTACCGCTTCGGTGGGATGCGCGGTGAAGACCGGCTCCACGTCGATGCGCGGCAACCACTCGCTGAGTTCTTCAAGCGTCACGCCCTGCGCCTTGAGCCGGCGCAAGGCATCGTGCAGGCCATCGGGCTGCGGCGTATCGATGCCGCTGCGCTGGTACTCGCGGCGGCGGCGGATACGATGCACGCGCTCGGCGATGTTGACCACCTGAAAATACGTGCTGAAAGCCCGCACCAGCGACTCGGCATCGCGCGGCTCACGCCCGGTCAGCTGCTCGCTCAGCGTGGAGGGCGGCGCATCGCTCTCGCGCCGCGCAATGGCGGTGGTACGGACGCGTTCGATTTCATCGAGGAATTCCGCAGACACCTGCTCGGCGAGCAGATCGCCAACCAGTGCACCCAGGCGACGCACATCGTCGCGCAAGGGAAGATCGGGGGTAGCGAACACAAGACTGCTGCGGTACTCGTTCATCGGAAACGCACACCCTCATCAAAGCGCAAAGTCGTCGAAGACTAACCCAAAAGGATTAGAGGGTTGCGACAAGCGCGACGGTTTCAGCACGAACCATCGCACCCAAGCACGACGACTTGCGTAGCAGCGCACCCGGCCGCGATGAGGCGTGATCGACGCACTCTCCGATCGCGCACGCCGACGCAAGCCTGCAGCGCACTTCCGCACGACACCCCACACGCATCCTGCGAACACATAGGCAACCGCCCTCGTAGGAGCGCACCCGGGCGCGACGAGGCGTGATCGACGCACTCTCCGATCGCGCACGCCGACGCACGCGTGCAGCGCCCCTCCGCACTACACGCCACCCGCATCCTGCGAACACATAGGCAACCGCCTTCGTAGGAGCGCACCCGGGCGCGACGAGGCGTGATCGACGCACTCTCCGATCACGCACGCCAACGCACGCTTGCAGCGCCACTCCGCACTACACGCCACACGCATCCTGCGACCACATAGGCACCGCCCTCGTAGGAGCGCACCCGGGCGCGACGAGGCTTGATCGGTAACACCTCATCGCGCGCAGCTCCGCACCCTCGATCAACGCGTGCGCGGAGCACCCTTCTCCTTCACCGGCTCGCCAAGATTGTTCTGCAACCACTGCTCGCTCTCGGCCAGCATCTGCAGGATCGACTGCCGCGCGCGGTAGGCGTGCGATTCGTTGGGCAGCATCACCAGCTTCGCGGTGCCGCCCAGGCCCTTGATCGCGGCGAACATGCGCTCGCTCTGGATCGGAAACGTGCCGGTGTTGTTGTCGTCCTGGCCGTGGATCAGCAGCAGTGGGTCTTTGATCTTGTCGGCGTAGTTGAACGGCGACATCGCCTGATACACCGATTGCGCCTGCCAGTAGTTGCGTTCTTCGGCCTGGAAACCGAACGGGGTGAGCGTGCGGTTGTACGCGCCGCTGCGGGCGATACCGGCCTTGAACAGGCGCGTGTGCGCGAGCAGATTCGCGGTCATGAAAGCGCCATACGAATGCCCGCCGATGGCGATGCGCGCGCGGTCGGTAACCCCGCGTCGCACCACTTCATCCACCGCCGCCTGCGCATCGGCGATCAGCTGCGGCACGTAGGTGTCGTTGGGTTCGGCATCGCCTTCGCCGACGATCGGCATGGTCGGGTTGTTGAGCACCACATAGCCGATCGCCAGAAATGCCTGCGGGCCCCAATAGCTGATCGCATTGAAACGGTACGGCGAGTCGGTGACCTGGCTGGCGGTGTCGGCGCTTTTGAACTCGCCCGGGTAGGCCCACATCAGCAGCGGCCGCGGGCCGTCGCGTTTGGGGTCGTAACCGGGCGGCAGCAACAACGTGGCGGTGAGGTCCACGCCATCGGCACGCTTGTAGCGGATCTGCTCCTTCTGCACGCCACGCAACTGCGGCAATGGATGTGCGAACTGCGTCAACGCACGCGGTGCAGGCGCCGCATCGCCCAGTGCCTGCACGAAGTAGTTGGCCGGTTCTTCAGGCGATTCGCGGCTGAGCAGCAGCTGCGTGCCTTGCGCATCCAGCAGGGCCAGGGGCGCGGAATAGGTGGGTGCCTGCGAATGGAACACCCGTGTGGCGCGCTTGCTTTGCAGATCGAAGCGATCCACAAACGGGCGATCGCCTTCCGGCGAGGCACCCTTGCCGAGCAGGAACAGGCTATTGCCATCGGCGCTGGTCTGCAGCAGCGTGCGCCCCTTGCCGTCGGCCACCGTCGCCGGGGTTCCCGGGTCGTTGTAACGGTCCTGCGAGGAGCGGTCCCACAGCAGTTCGGGCGCTTGCTTGGGCTGATCGGGGGCGATGCGCCATTGTTTGATGCGGCGGGTCTTCCACCAGCTTTCGCTCAGGATCGCCAGATCGCCACGGCCCCACTGGATGCCTTCGAATCGGCTTCCCAGCTGCGCCAGCGTCAACGGCGCACGCGTGAATGGCGCGGCCTGCATCCGCACCGCATCGCGGATCTTGCTCTCGCGTGCCGGGTCGCCGCCGTCCTGTGCTTCGGCCCACACCAGCGTGGCCGGCGCATCGGCACGCCAGGCGATATCGCGCACGCCGGTGGGCACCGCGTCGTTGCCGGTCGGCAAGCCTTCCACCAAGGGCAACTGGGCGATCTGGCGCACCAGCTTGCCCTGCAGATCCAACACCTCGATACGTCGGGCGAAGTTGTCCACCGGCACCAGGTACGAGAACGGCCGCTCGCTGCGTTCGCTCAGGATGTAACGGCCATCCGGCGATACCGAGAGGTTGAGGTAGATGCCGGGCGCGGCAATCGGGCGCACCTGCCCGCTCACCGTGACGATGATCGGCTGACCGGTGGCGTAGTGCTCGAACACGCGCGCATCGGCCTCGTTGCGCAGCAGGTCCTGATAGGTCGGCAGCGAGCGCACTCCGGCCGCGGCGCTGGTCTGCTGGATCGCCGGGCCGTCCGGTGTCGCATCGCGCGCGGGCGGTGCACCCTGCCCGTCCACTTGCCGTTGCAGCAGCAACCCGCTGCCATCGGGCAATCAGCGCAGCTCGCCGTTGACGCTGGTGTTCAAGCCGGCCACCAGGCGCTGCGCCTGCCCGGCGGCCACGTCCACCAGCCACAGCTCGTTGGCGCCGCTGGCGGCATCTTCGCGACGGAACGCCAGATAGCGCTGATCCGGCGACCAGCTCTGGTCCGCCAACGACAACGGCGACGGCAGGCCGGCAATCTGGCGCTCGCTCCCGTCCGCCACCGCCAGCAGCCACAGCTTGCTGGCGAAGGAGAAGCGGCTGGCCGCATGGGTCTTGGGGTGGATGCGCACGCCCGCCAGCTTGAGCTCGGGCTGGGCCACTTCGGCAATATCCGGCAGTGCCGGCAATTGCAGCATCGCGGCCAGGTCGCGTTTGGGCGACAACTGCAGAAGCGGCGCGCGCGGCGCATCCACTACCGCTTGCAAGGCCTTGGAGGGCAGCCGATAACCGCTGCTTGCCGCTGCCGCTGCCGCTGGCGGTGATGCCGGCACGCCGGAAGCCGAGGCCAGCAGCGGCGCACTCAGGACCGTCAGCAACAGCGCACGCGCCAGCGCCCGGCCGGTCACCACACCACCGAGCGGATGGCCGCCGGGCCTGGCGAGCGGCGACGCATCGAGCGCCGGCATGCCGCGCCCTTCATCACCGTGCCGGTACCCGTGGCGCGCTTTCCGTTTGGCCTGCATGTCCGTTCCCCGCTCTGGATCGACCCCGGACCATAGCAGCCGTCCGTCGGCCGCTCCCCCTGCCGTTGGTTGGGGTGTGCGGCAATTCATGCCGGACGGGGGTGCTGCCGATATAATCAGACCCTCGTCGAGGGGCGCTGCGACCGCTATGGCAGATCGATCTGCCAACTGCACCAACCGTGCAGATACATACGGCCAGGCTCGACAGGGATTTCTCGTTCAACGGCGCCCGGAATTGCAGACATTCGTCTGCCTACCGGAGCAATTGCATGAACGCTGTCGCAAAAACCGCTGCAAACGACGACTTCAAGGTCGCCGACCTCTCCCTGGCCGATTGGGGCCGCAAGGAGCTGGACATCGCCGAGCACGAGATGCCGGGCCTGATGTCGATCCGCCGCAAGCACGCCACCAGCAAGCCGCTGAAGGACGTGCGCATCACCGGCTCGTTGCACATGACCATCCAGACCGCCGTGCTGATCGAAACGCTCAAGGACATCGGCGCCAACGTGCGCTGGGCCTCGTGCAACATCTTCTCCACCCAGGATCACGCTGCCGCCGCCATTGCGGTGAGCGGCACGCCGGTGTTTGCCTGGAAGGGCGAGACGCTGGAAGAGTATTGGGACTGCACCCTGGACGCGCTGACCTTCACCCTGCCCGACGGCACCCAGACCGGCCCGGAGCTGGTGGTAGACGACGGCGGCGACGTCACCCTGCTGATCCACAAGGGCTATGAGCTCGAAAACGGCAGCACCTGGGTCGACGAACCGGCGTCTTCGCACGAAGAAGGCGTGATCAAGGCGCTGCTCAAGCGCGTGGCCGTCGAGCGCCCGGGTTACTGGGCCCGCGTGGTCAAGGACTGGAAGGGCGTCTCCGAAGAGACCACCACCGGCGTGCACCGCCTGTACCAGATCGCCGAGGCCGGCAAGCTGCTGATCCCGGCCATCAACGTCAACGACTCGGTCACCAAGAGCAAGTTCGACAACCTCTACGGCTGCCGCGAGTCGCTGGCCGATGGCCTGAAGCGCGCGATGGACGTGATGCTGGCCGGCAAGGTCGCCGTGGTCTGCGGCTACGGTGACGTGGGCAAGGGCAGCGCCGCGTCGCTGCGTAACTATGGCGCCCGCGTCATCGTGACCGAGATCGACCCGATCTGCGCTCTGCAGGCGTCGATGGAAGGCTACGAGGTCAACACCATCGAATCCACCCTGGGCCGTGGCGACATCTATGTCACCACCACCGGCAACAAGGACATCATCACCGTCGAGCACCTGCAGGCGATGAAGGACCAGGCCATCGTGTGCAACATCGGCCACTTCGACAACGAGATCCAGGTCGATGCGCTGAATGCACTCAAGGGCGTGGAGAAGATCAACATCAAGCCGCAGGTCGACAAGTACGTGTTCGGCAACGGTAACGCGATCTTCCTGCTGGCCGACGGCCGCCTGGTGAACCTGGGCTGCGCCACCGGCCACCCGAGCTTCGTGATGTCCAACTCGTTCGCCAACCAAACCCTGGCGCAGATCGACCTGTGGGAAAAGCGCGACACCTACGAGAAGAAGGTCTACATCCTGCCCAAGCACCTGGACGAGGAAGTGGCCCGCCTGCACCTGGAAAAGATCGGCGTCAAGCTGACCACCCTGACCAAGGACCAGGCCGATTATCTCGGCGTGGACGTGGCCGGCCCGTACAAGCCGGATCATTATCGTTACTGAGTGATGGGGCGAGTGATCGCCCTTGCAACGATTTGAAACAGACGGGCGCCGCAAGGTGCCCGTTTTTTTATGAGATCAGCAGACCAAACACGCCGTGATTGGTGCTGCCAGCAGCGCTGCGCAAAAGCGGAAGGAGTACCGCGCGACCCGGCGCCTGTCGAACGGCAGTGCGACCTTGCGCGTTGAAGGCCAAGAGATGATGTACATGCAGCGCTAAGGAAACTCTGAACAAATCTTTCATAGGCTTCCGATCAATGCCTTGGACAGACTAAATCACGCGCAAGTGCTTGATTTTAAGCGCCGGCGATTGTCGTGACTAGGCTAGATTGCAACTCTCTCTCGCTGGGCAACGAGTTATTCAGAGGTTCCCTAATGCAAGACGGTCTCCAGGAACGCGCTTCACTCGCCATCCCCGCGCACCGGCAACACCTCCCCGATATAGAGCGTCTCCGGCAATCCTGCTGCGCAAAACCGCGCTCTCCGGCCCGCTGACTGAGTGCTCGGCCCCCTGTATCACATTGGTGCTACGTTTCACGCGAACCGCAACGCCTTGGAGCGCCGCATGAGCACCACCACCATCCGCCTGCCGGAAGCGCTCAAGGCCCGCGTCGCCAAGGCCGCAGAAGCGGCCGGCACCACGGCGTACAACTTCATCCTGGAAGCCATCGCCGAGAAGGCCGAACTGGCGGAGCGTCGCGCCGACTTCCACGCCCAGGCCGATCAGCGTTGGTCCGAATTTCTGGAGACGGGTGAGACCATTCCGTGGGACGAGGCGCGCACCTATTTCAAGGCCCGGGTCGCAGGAAAGCCTGCGAAGCGGCCGGTGGCGCGCAAGCTGGAAAGCTGAGGTGACACACATCCGCCTTGTCCAGGCGTGATCGAGGATCTGGAGCGGATCGACGCGCATTTGCGCGACCATGAGAGCGTGCATGCAGCAGAAAGAGCCGAGGAGATCGTCAGCGCGTTCGATGTGCTGGCAGGCAATCCGTTGATCGGCCGACCGGTGCATGCAGACCACAGCGAACTGGTGATGGGCCGCGTCTCGCACAGGTACGTGGCGTCGTATCGCTATGTGGATGTAACCGATGCGGTGATCGTGATGGCGCTGCGCGCGCAACGCGAGGCCGACTATGCACGCGACGCATGAAACCGTGGCCGACATCCGCAGTGCATTCGTAGGCAACCAGTCGCACTTGTTTCGCCGACCCCCGGATGCATGAAACACCAGCGCCGTGACCACCAACATGGTTGCCGATTTATATTGTTCTGCCAGAATTCCACGACGCACCTGTAGCAGTCGCGGTCAAACGGTACGGCCAAGCCGCCCTCTGCTCCAGCGCGTCACACAGCGTGACCCGCGCCGTAGGGATCTCTTCCGGCGCCGTGGTGTAACGTACAGCCCAGGAGTGGCGTGGCCTTGCCTGCACACCACTGCGGCAAAGCGAGTCGCCCGCTTTCACCCCATCTCAAAAAGGACATCGCATGGGTAACTTAAGCATCTGGCATTGGATCGTTGTTCTGGTATTTTTTGGCATGATCGCTGCCGTCATCAGCATCATCGTCTGGGCCGTCAAACGCGCATCACGCAAGCCTGGTGCAATTGCAGGAAATACGACAGCGGCGACGACCACGCAATCCCGGCTGGACGAACTCAATCGGCTCAAATCGCAGCAGCTGATTACCGACGCCGAATACACCCAGCGCCGCGCCCAGATCCTTAGCGAACTGTAAGCGAGGGTCGCACCCGGTGAATCATGTCAGTGCGGTGCTGGATCACCAGATCCATGTCGTATGCGCGCCCGGCGCCGTCTATCAGCAGCTACTGATGCAAGGTACTGCAACGAATGACGGCATCGCACTGGACTTTCGTACACCCCAGCAGCAGGCCGCAATGTTCAGCCTGCTGCATTCGCTGCAACTTCCGTTTGCCTATGCACCCGCGGGCTGGCCACGGCCACCGGCCGCCATCTTCGCGCAGCTCAGATAGCAGGGGTTGGTGCATGGCGACATCATCACGGTGACCTGGGCTACGCCTCACATACCTGTGCTGGGCATTGGCTGATATTGCATCTAAGCAAAGAAGGGCACCTTTAGCTGCTCATTTTGCGGTTTGGGTAACCGATCAACGTGCCGTCAGACAGCCGACTTCCTCGCATGTAGGTCCTGCAATCTCGACAAAGATGATCGCGTCCGGGTGGTAGGCTAATTGGCTAGCCACCGGGCGCGGTAGCCATGGCGCTTACGTCCGAAAGTTCGACCGATACCCCGCCGCCCACAGGATGCGCCAGGACGCCCACCACCAAAGGAAAGACAATGCAGCGCAGCACAACCCAACACATTACCCGGGCAAGCAAACCCGTGATGTCCCTTTGCCTGCTGGCGCTGTTGGCGGCCTGCACATCGCCGTCCAGCGACGCCCAGGCGACCAGCACTGCCGACAAGACCGGCAGCGTCGCCGCAGATGCCAGTACCGCCCCCCCGCCTGCGCGGCTGCAACTAACGCCTCACCAGTGCAGGCAATGGTCTGCAAGGACCCGGCCCTGGCGCGTCTGGACACTGACTTGGCCAAGGCCAGCGCGACCGCGCGTGACACGCTCGATGCCGCAGGCAAGGCGAAACTGCAGTCAGAACAAGAACACTGGCAGCAGCACACCCGTGACCTCTGCGCTGACGCACAGTGCCTGAAGCAGGTCTACGCCGACCGCATCCAAATCATGTCGGCCACCCGCACCGCGTTGGCCGACCAGGCTAGCTGTGTTGCAGTGGAAGGACAGAAGGACTGCGTGGACGTGATGAAACTGCGCGACGCCAACAGCCAATTAGCCAATTTCAACACACTGATGGGCCAGAATTCCCAGAAGGGCACTCTGATTGGCTGCACGGCAGCGACCAACCTGTCTGCGGGGACTGCGGGCGGCAATGATCTGTTTGCCGCCAATTGCACACTGCAGAGCGCGGCCGGCAAGAGCAACGTACAGGTCTGCAGCAACCAAATGATAGGAAACTTTGTAGTCGAACCGGCCCCGGCCGCCTACGGCGACAAAGCCGTCGCGCAACTGGTGGCTTTCACACAGCAGCACTGCGCCGGCTGAACCCCGCTCCCGCCCACCCGAAGGAACACCACCATGGCAACGGAATCCACGATCACTCGCGAGCAGCTGAGCACGCTCTATCTGAATACCGAACTGGGAGGCAATACGCGCCACCTAGACCACTTCTCGTACGCCCAGAAGGGCAGCAGCACGTACTCCTTCGGGCTGGTGCAGTTCGATGTGGGCAGGAACCCTCAGGCGCAACGCTTCCTGCGCGACAACGGTTTCAACACCGATGACATCGGCCTGCTTTCCCAGCAAGGCGGCCTGAGCAGCCAGCAACTGAGCGCGCTGGATGCAAAATTGCAGGCCATTCCCAAGGCCACCATCGACCAGTTCACCAACACCAAACTGGACAGTGCGATCGAACGCGTGGACGACGCGATTACACGCGTTCGTGCAACCAATCCTGCCGCTGCCGATGCCATCGCTGCGAACCCGGAATTGCAGCTGGCCATGGCTGACTACGACAACCAGTTCGGCAGCATGGGGCCGCAGTTCGTCAGCTACCTGGCCGGCAATGAAGTCACGCTGCAAGGCGGCAAGATTCACGCCGGCAATCCGCCGACCCGCGCCGATGTGCAGACCTTCGTTGAATCGACCAAATACGGCATCGAGTCGCCGGGCGCAGTCACTAGTCGTGATGCACGCTTCGACACCGCGATGACCCAGATGGGTATCACGCCCACTGCCACACCCTCGCATGATTCACCCTCAACGCCAGGCGCGCCGGCGGCGGGCGCAGTGCTGGTCAGCGGTGCGCGCGGTGACAACGTACAGGCCATGCAGCAGAAACTCGCCGACCTGGGCTACCTGGGTAAGGATGGCGCGCCACTGGTGCCCGACGGGCACTTCGGTTCCAGCACCTTGCAGGCGGTGCAGCAGTTCCAGAGCGACCATCAGCTGACCGTGGACGGCAAGGTCGGGCGCGGCACGCTCAGCGCCCTGGATGCCGCCGTCCAACAACAGGCGGAGCAGGCACAGAAAGTCGCCGAGCCGACCATGGCAACCCCGGGACATCCAGACAACCCCCGCTTCCAGCAGGCCGCGGAAAAACTCGAAACGTTGGAAGAGCAGCGTCGCCAGGGCGGCCTAACGCCGCTGTTCAAGGATCGCGACCAACTGGAGAACGCGGCAGGACAGGTGGCCTTTGAATCCAAGGTCGCCGGCATGAGCAGAATCGATACGGTGGTAGCGCGCCTGGATAACCAGGGCTTGTTCGCAGTGCAGGGCCAGCCGAACGATCCTGCTGCCCAGCGTACCTATATCGACTTTTCGCAGGCGGTGAATCACGACCTGCAGTCGAGTACACGGCAGAGCCAGGCACTGGATGCAGACCCACAACAGCGGCAGGCACAGGAACAGATGCAGACCCAGCACGCGCCATCGCGCTGACAAGCCGGGTCTCGATTGAACACAGAACGGGCGCTTGGGGCGCCCGTTCTGTGTTTACGTCACATGCCATGCACTGCGTATCTGCAGTTAAGGCTAAGCACTGCGGGTCTGGTGCAGGTTCACGCGCTACGGGGATGTCCTTGCCCCAATGCTGCTACATCGCTATATGCCCGTCCGGTGGGCGCGTTGCTAATGCGGCATCGCGCCACAAAATCTGCGCTGCGCAGTTGCACACAAAGTTCTCACGGCCGCCAGTTCGCGTTGGCCTCCCAAAATGCCACGCTGCGCCGATACGCGTCGCGGTCCAGCGGCACGCCCGAGCCGCCCTCTTCCACGCCTAGCGCATTGCGCAACATGGTGATCGGCGTCATCGGGATTTCGTCCGGCTCGGCGGTGTAAAGGCAACCGACCACGCCCCAGTCCGCATCGATGGGTGCGCCTTCCTTGGCCAGCTGATCGCGGCTGTACAGGATCGGCAGCATGTACTGCGCGATCGGCGGCTCGACGCCTTCGAACCAGCGTACCAATACCGGCAATTCCTGCGTGTTGCGCGCTTCGTAACCGGAGCGCAGCAGGTGACGGTTTTCTGCGCTGATCGGTACCGTCAGGCAACGGGTGCTGGTCCAGTTGTGGTGCACATGCAGCTGGCAGAACGCCGCGTAGCCTTCGATCACGCGCAGCGGTGGCGCATCGTTGAGATGCTGGATGAACTGCTCGGCGGTACAGTCCTGGATCGCATTGCGACGGCCATCGCGCGGAAACAAACGGGGGCGGGCAAACGGCGTGAGAACGATCGACATGGCAACGAGGTCGGCGGCAAAGAACGCCAGGGTAACGCGCAGTACTGCGCGCGACCACTTACCAGATCAGATCGTCAGGCACCTTGAACTGGCTGTAGTAATCATCGTCGCTATCGCTCGATGGCGGCGCGGGGTTGCGCGCGTGATCCAGCACCACAGTGCCTGGATCCCGGCTGTAGACCTTGTCGGCAGCCACGCGCGGAATCAGCTCGACACCATCGCCATGTCGCACGATCACCAATGCGCCACTGGCCAATTGGCTGCGCAACGCCGGATTGACCAGCACGCTGCGGATGACGCTGCCATCGTTGAAGCGGTAGTCGATCTCGCCTTCGCGCTTGACCTTGCTGGTCTCCACGATCTGGCGCACCTGCGCCAGCACTTCCTGCCGCCGTTGCTGCACGTTGCGTTCTTCGGCCAGCGCACGATCGCGCTCGGCACGCTCGGCCTGCAACCGCGCCGCATCCACCTTGTCGGCATCGGCAGGCGTGACCGCACCGCCCTTGGCGTGCCGCTGCTTGACCTGCTCGCGCGCAACCTTGTCCACCTGGGCTTTTTTGACCAGGCCAGCCTTGAGCAGCTGTTCTTGCAGTGGATTACGCATGGGCGACATCGGCAGTGGACTGGCCGCTAGTTTAACGCGGCCGGCGCCAGGCACCTGCGTCGCCGGTCCGGGCCAGCGTGCGCCACCCGTCGCCACTAGGCACCCGGGCAGGTGCGCAACCAGCCGAGCAGCGTTTATCATGCGTCACTTCCATATAGTTCAAGGACGAATGATGATCATCTGGGGATCGGGCGGCGACGCCATCTCACTCGGAGCCGCCGACGGCGCGCATTGCGACCAATGCGCGCAACAGCGCAGTTT
This sequence comes from Xanthomonas sp. AC360, assembly GCF_979258225.1. Taxonomy (NCBI): domain Bacteria; kingdom Pseudomonadati; phylum Pseudomonadota; class Gammaproteobacteria; order Lysobacterales; family Lysobacteraceae; genus Xanthomonas; species Xanthomonas sp. AC360. The sequence goes on along the minus strand of NZ_OZ409846.1, from coordinate 2,449,605 downwards.
TCGCAATGTCCTGCATTACCGCTACGCGCACCTCTGGTACATCTTCAGCTGGGTCACCAAGAAGCAGTACCTGCGCGTGTGCGACGGCTGCAACCACAGCACTGCGCTGGACACCAAAACCTTCGAAGCGGCTAAGGGCAAGCCACCGATTCCTGCCTATCGCCGGTTTGGCGGGCTGGTCCTGCTCGGGCTGATTGCGATCCTGGTGGTGTTTGGCGCCTACAGCGCCTCGCAGACATCGAAGCAGGACAACGCACTGCTGGCGCAGCCTGCGGCAGGCGATTTGTACACCGTGGACCTGCAGACGGTGGCGCCTGGCGCCTACGATGGACACGCCTACGGTGTGGTGCGGGTGCAAAGCGTCAGTGGTGAAACCATCACCTTGGCATTGCCGCAAAAGGGCTTCAACAAGTGGAAAGGTGCCGAGCGCGATGCGGGCGGCAGCACTGCGAAGCAACCGACTTATTACACCGACGAACACATCGAGCTACCGCTGACCAAGCTGCAGGAATTGCATACGCGCGATGAGCTCCGCCACGTCTATCGTTAAGCACGTCTAGCCAGCCGGTGCGGCCTACGCTGCACCGGCTGCACTGCGCGGCAACGCATGCTGCCCGCGATGTCTTGCCGCCCCGTTTTGCCGTATCGCTCGCTCAAGGCAGCGCCCACCGTGTTGCAACGTCGAGCGCACTCACGTCGTCCAGCAGCACACGCATAGACAGCGCATTGCCTGCAGCGTGTCACGCCTGCAGTGGCCGTCGTCGATAGCGGCACACGCCAGACCAAACGCGTTAGCCGCTGAAAACACACTGGCCCGATGCCCAGTGTTCCAGCAGGAGGGGATCGCGCGCATTTGTGCGACCGACCGCCCTGTTGCCACCGAACTCCACACGCAGTTTCGCGGTTGGCGGCATTGAATACGTATGCACAGCACCGATGTTGCGGCGCGATGCGCGCTTAGCATCACCGCGCGCTGCACGCCGTGCGCGCGCTTTCCGGAACAGGGGCCGGAGGCCTTGATGTGGGCATCGCAGACTGCGCGCGAGCTCGCTCTTACCGACTGGAGAACCATCCGATGCGCAACACGCTAGCTCATGCTCCACCCTCGCTCATGCAGCGTTGCGGCCGCCTGCTGCTGACAGCGCTGGTCTTGCTGCTGACCACCGCCAATGTGCAGGCCGATGTCATCCTGCATGCCTTCAACTGGCCCTACGCCACTGTGGAAGCACGCGCCAAAGAGATCGCCGATGCCGGCTATCGCAAGGTGCTGGTGGCTCCCGCCTATCGTTCGCAAGGCAGTGCATGGTGGGCGCGTTATCAACCGCAGGATCTGCGCGTGATCGACGGCCCGCTGGGCGACACCGCTGCGTTCTCGCGCATGGTGCAGGCGCTGGCCAACAATGGCGTTGAAACCTATGCCGACGTGGTGCTCAACCACATGGCCAACGAAGCGGCGACGCGCTCGGACCTCAACTACCCCGGCAGCGCGGTGTTGTCGCAGTACGCAGCCAACCCGGGACGTTACGATTCGCTGCGCCTGTTCGGCACCTTGCAGTCGAACTTTCTGAGCGCCAGCGACTTTGGCCCGGCGCAGTGCATCACCAATTACAACGACGCCTTCCAGGTGCGCAATTACCGCATCTGCGGCGGCGGCAGCGACCCGGGCTTGCCGGATCTGGTCGGTAACGACTGGGTGGTGCAACAGCAACGCGCCTATCTGCAGGCACTCAAGGGCCTGGGCGTGACCGGCTTCCGCGTGGATGCGGCCAAGCACATGACCTTCGATCATCTGAACCGCGTATTCGATGCCGGCATCCGCTCCGGTGTCTATGTGTTCGGCGAAGTGATCACCGGCGGCGGCACCGGCAATGGCGATTACGATCAGTTTCTGGCGCCATATCTGCAATCCACGCCGCATGCGGCCTACGACTTTCCGTTGTTCAACGCAGTGCGCAATGCATTTGCGGTCGGTGCCAGCATGCAGCAGCTGGTGGACCCGGCGGGCGGCGGGCAGGCGTTGCCGGGCAATCGCGCAGTGACTTTCGCCATCACTCACGACATCCCCAACAACGCCGGCTTCCGTTACGCCATTCTCGACCCGGTCGACGAAACCCTGGCCTATGCGTATCTGATCGGCCGAAACGGCGGCATGCCGATGGTCTACACCGACAACAACGAGAGCGGCGACAACCGATGGGTCAACGCCTACCAGCGCGACGACCTGCGCCGCATGATCGGCTTCCACAATGGCGTGCAGGGCACCGACATGCAGCTGTTGTCGTCCAGTTCCTGCCACATCCTGTTCCGTCGCGGCAGCATGGGCATCGTCGGCATCAACAAATGCGGTAACCCGGTCACCACCACCGTCGGCATGAACAACAGCGTGTTGTACTGGAATGCGGACTACGTGGACGCGCTGGGCTCGGGCAACGTGGTGCGCATTACCAGCGGCTCCTACACGTTTACCCTGCCGGCGCGTGGCACACGGATGTGGCGGCGCTGATCCCGACCGCAGCCATGTGCCCACCGGCGTGGCCTGCATGTGCAGGTGATGGAAGAGCGGCTGACAGCACGTAGCGAGCAATCGTCAGGTGGGAGTGGACGGCGCGGAGGAACCGGAGTGTACGCGTGGTACATGCCGCACCGAGCAACGTCCGCGCCCGCCTCGCGGTGAGCACAGTCGTTTTGTTGGCTGTTCTAAATCGCACCTGCACACCTGGCAGTAACCAGATCTCGCAAGCAAGCCGCCGATAAGACAACTGCGTGATCGTCAACCTGTTGACCGCATCAGCCAACGCCTGTGCCGCATTTCGCGTACACAGGCGTTGTGCGTCTGCGGGCAACATGATCGCTTCGTATCGCGCAACGACACTGCGCGCATGCCGTCGCACTCGATGACACGCGCACACCAAGCAAACGGGTGCGATCGACACATTCTTGGTCAGCAGATGAATCGATCGATAAAAACAGCGTTCGCGTCGCAACGAAACGCTCGGCTCGCCGGACCTACTGGCAATCGGATGCATGCTGCCCCACCTGCTCACATGGCGTGCAACCGGTTGACCGCGAGCCGATGGCCTTGCCGCATGAGCAATGATCGACACAACGTCGCAAGCAACCGTCATATGGGCTGACGGCGCGAGGCACCGACGGATACGCGGCCTATGCCGCATCCATCAGCGGTCGCCTGGCAGCTATGCAGGCGCCGCGTCGGCAACTCGTGTTGCAACGCTACCGGACTCACCGATCAGTGGTGCATTACCGGAGCCCAGCCCATGCCTTTGTACTTCGTCCGTCATGGTGAGTCGCTCGCAAACGAACAGAACTATTTTGCAGGCGCGCAGAACTCGCCACTCACCCCGCTGGGCCGTCGTCAGGCGCGCCAGGCAGCCGATTACGTTCGTCAACGCGGGCTGCACTTCGACCAAGTCCACGTGTCCACGCTCGAACGCGCGCAGGTAACCGCGGCCATCATCCTGGAAGGCGTCACCGGGACCCCGCAGGTGATCTCCAGCGCTGCATTGGTGGAGCGCGATTTCGGCATCTTCGCCGGCAAGAACAAAACGCTGATCAAGAAGTCGATCGGCCACCGCCTCTACGACGCCTGCTTCCACGATGCCGACGGCGCGCCGCCCGATGGCGAACACTGGATGGACATGTATGCCCGCTGCAAGCATTACTACGACACCGTGCTTGCGCCATTGGACCGGCAAGGCAAGCAGGTGCTGGTGGTGGCACACAAATACATCGTCGAGGTGTTTGCGCTGATCGCCTCCGGCCTGCCACCTGCCGACTACATCGATTTCCGGCTGCCCAACTCCCGGCCGCTGTCGTGGGACGAGCTCAAGCAGATGACTGCGCGCAGCTCCTCGCGCATGAACTATCTAGGCGAGCAAACCGAAATCCATCTCCTGCAATGGATGTTACTCGCCGCGCTAGGCGGCTTCGCGCTGTCGTGCGTGGGCGTCCATGTGCCGCATATTGCCAGCACCACAGCCATCGTCGTCTTGCTGGCAGTCAACGCGTTCTTCCTGTCGGTACGCATCGAGGCCGGCGCCTTACGGCTGACGCAAGGGCCGGAAAACATTGCGCTGTGCGTGATCAGCGTGGCACGCGCGCTCTGCGCCATGCTGTTGCTCACACAGTTCCAGAACGAATGGATCCATGTGATCGGCCTGCTATTGATCGTGCCACCCGCCTTGTCGGTGCCGACCTTCTCGCTGGCACGCGGCGGCGATTATTTCTTTGCAGCGCGCTACACGCTGGTGTTGTCGGTGCTGCTGCCGCTGCTCTTGTTGGTGTTGGCCTTGGATCACCGTGAGCTGCTGGGCAACGCGCATGCGCTGGAGCGGTTCTTCGTGGTGCTGCTGCTTGCCTTGGCACTGCCCTCGCTGGCCGCGCAGGGATGGCGGCGGGCGCGCCCGATCGCAGCCGGCAAGCTCGCGACCAATTGGGGCTGGGTGGGCGCATTGACGATGGTGCCGATGGCCTTGCTGGTCGGGCTACGCACCGAAGGAACTGCACTCGTACACGCATTGATGGATGGCGGTTGGCACGCCTGGGGCGCATTGCTGCTGCCGTTTACGCTATTGCTGGCGTGCCGCGTGGGCAGCGCCTTGTACTTACGCGCGCACCAGCGCGTGACAGGCAAGCGGATCGATGCCGGCATTGCGGCAGACATTCACCTGCTGCAGACCTCGCCCAATATCTTCCTGTGGCTCAGTCTCTTATTGCCTGGCACGTTTACGCATGCGCCCACGCTGGTCGCCGGCACCTTGCTGGGTTTCTTCGCGTTTGCGTTGCTCGATGAGACGTGGGTGGTCAGGCGCTTCCGCGCGCAGATCACCCCAGCGCTGCGCAGGCCGGCGAGTACACCCCTCTCGGTGGCAGATGTCCGCAATACCGAAAACGTCGATCAAGACGACGTGGCACTGGAAAGCCGTTGATCGGCACCAGCAGCAGCGGCGCTGCCACTGCGCATATGGCGCGATGGCATTGCAGTCATCATGCAAATACGCGATCAAGGCAAAACAACACCGACCAATGGTCGGTGTTGTTTTTCAGCAAGGTCACCGCGATAGCGCGACCGACTTACCAGGCAAACGGCGCGGTGACCGTGCGTGCCCCGAGCAAGAACGCATCGGCCACATGCACGAACGGAGCGACATCCACCTCCGATTCACCGGCACGCACCAACTGCACAAACCGCCGATATAGACCGTCGTATTCGCCGGACGCGGGCACGGCCTGCGCCTGCCCATCGATGTGCAGTTTGGCACCGCCTTCGCTGAGCGTCAGTACGCCCTGGGTGGTTTCCACTTCGATATCCCAGCGCTGGTGGCCGGTCTGCAGGAAGTCGAACTCCGCCGTGACCGGCACGCCCGCGGTATCGACGAACGCAAGCCTCGCGTACAGCGGTGCCTGACGGTTTTGCGGTGTGTGCAGCTCGGCCTCGCGCAAAGCGAAGCTGCGCGGCAACAGGTGCGTGACGATGGACAACGCATTGATGCCGGGATCGAACACGCCCATGCCGCCGGGTTCGAGAATCCAGTCCTGCCCGGGATGCCAGTGGCGGATGTCTTCCTTCCAGGTGATGTGCGCGCGCACGATCTGTTTATCGGCCAACCACGCGCGTGCAGGCTCCACGCCAGCCGCGCAACGCGAATGCCAACTGGTGAACAGGCTGCGCTGCGCGTGCTGCGCCACCTTGCGCAGGTCGTCGATCTCGGCAAGCGTGGCGGCCGGCGGCTTTTCCAGAAACACATGCCGGCCAGCGCTCAACGCCGCCTGCGCCAAGGCATGCCGCCCGACCGGTGGCGTGCATAAGGCGACGGCTTCAAGCTCCGGATGCGCGGCGAACGCTTCATCCAGTGTGTGATACGCCGGGACGCCATCGACCGTGCCATGCCGGCTCACCGTGGCCACCAACTGCACGTCCGGGCGCGCGGCGATGGTCGGCACGTGCTGGTCGCGGGCGATCTTGCCGATCCCGACAAGGGCAATGCGCAATGCGTCTGGATGCTTCATCGAAACCTTCGTGCTGATAGGGGAGTCGTGCTGGTTGCTTTGCACTGCCTGCTGCGACGGCATCGGGCCAACGCAACCTGTGGTGCGGCCTCCGGCCACACGTGTGCGACGGCGCAGTGTACGGTCAGGCCATGGCCCGCTGCGAGACATCGCTCCTGCTTGTTTTGCTATACCTGCATGGGCGCCATGCAGCGGCTTCGTCAGCATTCTGCGGCGCGGCGCCTGGCTGACAGATGCGATGCAGGCCACTGCATCGATTTCTGCAAGCGCCTTGACGGGCTGCGACCACTGCGGGCGATTGACCCACGGCATCCGCACACACCAGGATCGCCAGCCGGCACCCGCGCGCCACTCATCACAGGACTGCATCGATGCTGCATCACGTATCCATTGGCGTTGGCAACATCGAAACTTCAGCCGCGTTTTACGACGCCGTGCTCGGCGCACTGGGCTATGTGCGGGTGTGGTCGGATCTGGAACCCGGCACGCTCGATCAGGCGGTCGGCTATGGCCGCCCCGGCGGCGAGGATTGTCTGGCGTTGAAACAGCAACAGGCAACGCGCTGCGCGCCGGGCAGCGGATTCCATCTTGCATTCGCAGCCAGCACCGCCGCTGCGGTAGACGCTTTTCATCTGGCCGCACTTGAGCACGGCGGTCGCAGCAACGGCGTGCCCGGTTTGCGACCCGACTACGGCGATGCGTACTACGCCGCGTTCGCCATCGACCCCGATGGCCACCACATCGAAGCGGTGGTCGACCGCAGCACATAAGCGCGTGCCAGCGGTATCGGCTCGCGTCCTCATACTGCTGAGTTTCGGTCATCCGTTGTCTGCGCAACTCGCAGCGACGACCGAGTGCGGACTACATCTCCAGCACCACCTTGCCCAGATGGCTGCCTTGCTCCAGATAGCGATGCGCCGCAGCCGCCTCACCGAGCGGGAAGCGCTTGTCGATCAGCACGCGGATCTTGCCTTGTTCGATCCACGGCCACACCACACGCTCGACCTCCGCGGCAAGGCGCGCCTTTTCGTCGGCAGTGCGCGGACGCAGGGTCGAGCCGGTGAGGATGGCTTGCTTGCGCATCAGCAGCGGAATCGGTACCTCGAGGGTCGAACCGGCCTGCGAGGCGATGTAGACGATGCGCCCGCGCGGGTTGAGCGCTTCCAGCGTATCGGCAAAGACCGCAGCGCCCACCATGTCGAGCGCCACGTCCACACCGCCATGCGCCTTGGCCACGGCCACAAACGACTCACTGGTGGAATCGATCGCCACATCGGCGCCCAGCTCGCGCGCCTGCGCCGCCTTGCCGGCCGAGCGCGCGGTGGCCAACACGTGCGCACCGGCGGCCTTGGCCATCTGGATGGCGGTGACGCCAATCCCTGAAGTCGCACCATGCAGCAACAGCCATTCACCGGCCGCCAAACGGCCATGCTCGAACAGATTGGTATAGGCAGTGAAGATGGTTTCCGGCAACGCGGCCGCCTGCACCAGATCCATGCCGGCAGGAATCGGCAGCACATGCCGCGCATCGACCGCCACATATTGGGCATAGCCACCGCCGCCCAGCAGCGCACACACACGGTCGCCCACCTTCCAGCGACCGGCCGGCTCCACGATCTCGCCGGCCACTTCCAGACCCAGCGTTTCCGGCGCGCCCGGCGGCGGCGGATAGTGCCCGGCACGCTGCAGCAGATCGGGGCGATTGATGCCCGCCGCATGCACGCGGATCAACACCTGCCCCGGCGCCGGACGCGGGCGCGCCTGCTCGGTGGCATACAGCGCGTCGGCGTCGCCCTTGCCATCGCGGATGGCGATGGCGGTCATCGTGGTGTCGGACATGAAGGCGCTCCGTTAAAGGGGCGCCCAGTGTAGGCAGGCAGATGTCAATGCATGGCGTAGAGCGTGCGACGCCGCTGCACACCAGGCCTGCATCACGCGCGCCTGCGTGCAGCGGACGCGCGTGGCGATGCTCACTCCTGGTCGGGAGCGACGCCCTGGTCGATGTACTGGCGGATCGCTTCGAACACCTTGGACGTGCCGTCGTCCTGGCCCGACGGCAGACGCGCGGCAAAGTCGCTCAGCAACTTGCTGCCATCCACACCAGGCTGTTAGAGCGTGTTATGCACTTTGAGATGAGATGCGTTGGCTGTCAGCGGTGCGGAGCGGGTGCTGCGTGGCGCCGGCTTGGCTGGCCGCCAAGGCAAGCCGCGCGGCGCCCGCTCCGTGCCGCTGACGGCCAACCCTCCGGGAAGCGCCCTGTGGCGCGCCGATACCGCGTTGCGCGCCTTGTCTCGACGCGCCACAGGACGCTTCGCACTCACCTCAAAGTACATAACACGCTCTAGGCCAAGGCGAGCGCCAGATCGCCGACGCTGCGCGCCAACGCCACCCAGATGCGGCCCAACGATTCGGCGATTACGTCCATTTCCTGCTCTTGCATGTCGCGCTCCGATCAAGTGGCGTGGGGTACCTGAGCTTACCGCGCGCGCCGCGCCGCACGACAAGTGCACGCAAGCAGACCCGACCATGCAATCGCTGCGTTGCGCACTTGCACGCTGGCGTTGCCGCCAACCAATCGAGACACTCGCAACCAAATATGCATTCATCGCGATGAAGCGATATTATGCAAGCACGATCCGCCGGACCCGCCGCGATGACGCATCTCAGTTTCGAATTTTACCCGCCCAAGACCGACGACCAGCGCGCGCAGCTGGACCGCACCGCGACCAAGTTGAAGGGCTATGCGCCCGAATATGTGTCGTGCACCTTCGGCGCCGGCGGCTCCACGCTCAGCTACACCTCCGAGACGGTGCGCCACCTCAAGCAGAAGCACGGCTTCGAATCGGCGCCGCATCTGTCCTGCGTGGGCGGCAACCGCCAGGAGATTCGCGAACTGCTCAAGCTGTATCGTGCCATCGGCTGTACCCGCATCGTTGCGCTGCGCGGCGACCTGCCCTCGGGCATGGGGCATCCGGGCGACCTGCGCTATGCCTCGGACCTGATCGCCTTTATCCGCGCCGAGCACGGCGATGCCTTCCGGATCGAAGTCGGCGCGTATCCGGAAACCCATCCGCAAGCGGTCGATGCGTTGAGCGATCTGCGCTACTTCAAGGCAAAAGTGGATGCCGGCGCCGATGCGGCGATCACCCAGTATTTCTACAACGCCGATGCCTACTTCCATTTTCGCGACGCGGTGCAGCGCATGGGCGTGGAGGTGCCGATCGTTCCCGGCATCATGCCGATCTCCAATTTCTCGCAGCTACGGCGTTTTTCCGAGCAATGCGGTGCCGAGATCCCGCGCTGGATCGGCAAGAAGATGCAGTCCTACGGCGACGACGCCGATGCGGTGCGCGCCTTCGGCGCGGAAGTGGTGGCCAGTTTGTGCGAGCGCCTGATCGCCGGCGGCGCACCGGCGCTGCACTTCTACACGCTCAACCTAGCCAAGCCCACCACGCAAGTACTGCAACTGTTGGGGCGCTGAGCGCAACTACGCGCTCGGCCAACTTGCGGTAACCCGCCGGTACAAACGATTCAACTCCGGCGGGCGCGGCCAGCTACGTCACGCGTGCAGGCGCGCGTTCTTTCGCGTTTCTCGCCAGCTCACGCGCGCCCGGCTACGCTGCGCGGATGCCTCGCCTCCTGCCAATGATGTTGTTGTTGCTGCTTTGCCTGCCTGCCGCCAGCCGCGTGCAGGCACAGGAGATCCGTCGCTGCGTCACGCCGGACGGGCAAACCATGTTCACCGACCGCCGCTGCGAAGACGTGGGCGCCGCAGTGCGCGCGCCACCGGCCCCGCGCACACAGGGCAATACCGGGCTGCACCGCTATGGCTGCCCACGCCGGTTGAGCGAGCTGGTGTCGCTCCTGCAAAGCGCCGTAGACAGCCGCGACGTCAATCGACTGTCCAGCCTTTACCTGTGGAGCGGTCAATCCGACGCGGCGGCCAACCAGGTGCTGAGCCGGCTGGAAGCCATCGTGCAACGCCCGCTGCTGGACATCGCACCGATGTATCCGCAGACCGATACACCGACCTGGGAGGCAGACACCGCCGCAACAGCCCCGTCGCTGGATGGCAGCGCGATCGATGCGCCATTGCCCACGCCCACACGCCCGCGCCCCTGGGGCCTGCGCTTGGAACAGAACCTCGCCAGCGGTACGCCTGCGCGCAGCGTGTTGCGCTTGCGGCGGCAGTACAACTGCTTCTGGGTGACGTTTTAAGTCCGCTTGCAAAAAGACTGCACGCAGCGCAGCGCGGTCGCCGCCGATGCTAGGAATCTGCATGTAACACCGCGGTTTATGAGCACGCCGTCTGAGCCGCGCGACGACGACTCGTTCCGTCTTGTCAGCCGGCCTCACGATGGCAGCGAGATTGCATATCGCATCCTTGGGCGACGACGGCGATGACCACCGCTGTTCCGAGTAACCCGCCGACCTAAAGGCAGCCGGCACGCAGGGACTAAGCGCGGCTGACACAACGTAGCGAACAGTTGTCAGGTGGGTGCGGAGGAACCGGAGTGTACGAACGGGGAGAGGCCGCACCGCGCACCGGCCGCGCGCGCCTGGCGGCTGCACAGTCGTTTGGTAGCTGCTTGCGCTAAGCGCTTGAAGGCTGCGCGGCAAGCCGGTGCATGACTTCTGCGACCGCCTGCTGCGGGCTCAGCACGGCACTGTCGATCACCCAATGCGGCTCGGTCCACGCCACATAGTCGTGCGCCAGGACAGAAGACCACTCCGGCACGCGCAGTCCGGGGATCTCGCTACGCCGCGATTCGACGCGCTGCCGGTGCACGGCGAGATCGCTGCAGACCACTTCGATCTCTAGCAAGTGGCTCTGCGTGCGCAGCGCCACCGCGCGCCAGGATGCACGGGTGACCGGCAACGGATTCACGCAGTCGGCGACCACCACATGGCCTTGGCGTAGATTGGCCTGCGCAAGTGCGTAAGCGATCAGGTAGCCGGCCGCCCCGACCTCGGTGGCGAGTTCACCGCTCTCGCGCAGTGTCTGCTCGATCGTATCGATGCGCAGATAAAACGCGGGGCATTGCGTCAGCAACGCCTGTGCGATAGCGCTCTTGCCCACGCCCGGCAATCCACCGAACACCACCAGCGTCGGTGGCCGTTCGCTTACTGCGGCCACAGCGAGCGAATGGCCGCAATGCCTTGCGCGCCATGCGAGCGTGCTTCGCGCAGGTCGGCCGCCTGCATGCCGCCGAGCGCGTAGATCGGCAACGATACCTGCTCGCGTAGGGTTTCGAATCCGTCCCATCCCAGCGGTGTCGCACCCGGGTGCGATGCGGTGGTCTGCACCGGCCCCAGCACCGCAAAATCGCAGCCCAGCCGCTGCGCATGACGCAAATCCTCCAGCCCATGGCACGAGGCTGCCACCGGTTGTTCTGCGGGCAGCGGGCGCTCCTGCAAACCGGCCAACTGCTCCGATCCCAGATGCACGCCGATACCAAGTTCCGCAGCAAGCGCGATATCGCGATTGAGCAGCATCTGCGCGCGCGCTCGACCACGCAGGCGCATCACCTGCTGCAACAACGCCTGCCAACGCGCAGGCGCGACCTGCCGCCCACGCAGCTGGATGCGGGTCACGCCGTCCTGCAGCGCGCGTTCCAGGCCTTCCAGCCAACGCGCGTCGTCCTCGGGCTCGGGCGTGATCAGATAGCGGTCGGGCTGACGCAGCACACCCACCACCGGCACGTCGGCCGGCGGCATCGAATAGCGGGCCAGCTTGTCGGCCGCCACCCAGGTCATGGCCTGGCCTTCGCGGCCGCGCGGGCTGCCTTTCCAGGAAGCGATGTGGCGCACTTCCAGGCGCAGGCGCTTGTCCGGATACAGCTGCGGCACATCCATGACCCACTCGCCGACCTGGGCCTCGATGCCGAGCTCTTCATTGAGCTCGCGCACCAGCGCCTGCTCGGAGGTTTCGCCAGGCTCGCGCTTGCCGCCGGGGAATTCCCACAGGCCGGGCATGTCGCGGGTTTCGGTACGCCGCGTCAGCAGGATGCGGCCGCGCGGGTCGGTGATCACGCCAGCGACGACGTGAATGGATCTTAGGGAATCGGGCATGCAATAAGAGTGCCGCGAGTGAGCGGTTCAACGCAATCACTCGGACCGCAGCCGAATGGGAATGCGAGGCTAGAGATACGCCAAGGCAAACCTGGCGCACGCTTCGACCACTCCGAATCTCCAATCACAAATCCCCGACCCTACAACGGATGCCCGATGCGCCAGAGCACCCCGCTGGGATCGTGCAAGGTGAAGTCGCGCGCACCCCATGGCCGGTCTTCCGGCGCACTGCAGCTCACCCCGAACTGCTCGTCCAGACCGGTGTCGTGCACGTGCTGCCACCAGCCATCCGCGTCGTCCACCCACAGGTGCAACATCAGGTTCTCGGCCAGCTCACGCAGATAAAAATCCTGCAGCAAAAACGCGCAATGGGTGCCATGCCGGAAACAAGTCACGTTGCCCACCTCGTCCTCCTGGACGAAGCCCAGTGCGCGATAAAAGCGCTGCGACAACGCGTAGTCGCGCGCAGGCACGAACACCTTCAGTTGCTGGCTGGACAACGACATGACCGCACTCCACGCAGGACGTGGGCCTGAGCATACGCCCGCAGTCGCACAGGCGGAAAAGCATGTCTACGGTGGGAACAATGAGCACCGCAAGAGATGCGGGAGCGTAGAGCAGACCTCGCCGTGCTGACACTCACCGGGAGAGCGCTTGCCAAGTACGCTCGCCGTCCACACTCTGGTTTCTCGAAAACGCCGTCGACTCTCCGCGAGCAACACCCGGCAGGAGGCGCCAAAGGCGCGGGGATCGGAAACCAGGCCATGCACCCGCATCCGGCTTCACGTATCCGGCTTCCCAGGAAACCCACGAATACGCGTCGTCAGCAGAGCTCGCTTGGTAGAGGGCGCATGCCGAAGGCGCAAGCATCAAACGCGAAGACGTATCCCCTGCGCGTACGCCATTCCGTACCCGGACTTTGGAGACCCCCCAAGAATCCCTTCGTAGGTAGAGCCCCCTTGGTAAGGGGGCGCGCCGAAGGCGCGGGGATCGGAAGCAATACCGTGAGCCCACTATCCGCGTTGCGGATAGCGGGTGCGCAGCCCGCTTCGCGGGCTGCGCCACGGTCAGCTCAGCATCAGCTGAGCTGACCGTGGCAGTGCTTGTACTTCTTGCCGCTGCCGCACGGGCATGGGTCGTTGCGGCCCACCTTGGGTTCGTCGCGGGTGACCTGCGACACCGGTACCGGTGCGCTGCCACCCTGCATCTGCTCCACTTCCTCGTCGGCGCCATAACCGCCTACGTCCTGATGCTGGAACTGCGAGGCCATCAGGCGTGCTTGTGCCTGAAGACGTTCCTGCTCTTCCAGCTCGGCCACTTCTTCTTCGCTGCGGATGCGCACACGCGCCAGCAGGTTGACCACTTCGCGCTTGACGTTCTCCAGCATCTCGGAGAACAGCTCGAAGGCTTCCTTCTTGTATTCCTGCTTGGGCTGCTTCTGCGCATAACCACGCAGATAGATGCCCTGGCGCAGGTAATCCATCTTGGCCAGATGCTCCTTCCAGCCCTGGTCGAGCACCGTCAGCATCACGTGCTTTTCCAGCGCGCGCATGGTGTCGTTGCCCACCGCCGCTTCCTTCTCGGCGAAGTGCGCATCCACCGCAGCCTGCACCTTGACGGCAATCTGCTCGGCGTCCAGTTCTTCCTGCGTGCTTGCCATTTCGCGCAACGCCATCGGCATGCCCAGCTCCGATTCCAGCGTGGCTTCCAGGCCCTGCAGGTCCCACTGTTCGTCCACTGAATTGGGCGGCACGAAGCGGGCGACCAGGTCATAGATCACATCGCCGCGGATGCCATCGACGTTGTCCTTCACCGACTCGGCGTCCAGCAACTCATCGCGCTGCGAATAGATCACCTTGCGCTGATCGTTGTTGACGTCGTCGAAATCCAGCAGGTTCTTGCGGATGTCGAAGTTGTGCGCTTCCACCTTGCGCTGGGCTTTTTCGATCTGCCGGCTGACCAGGCGATCTTCGATGACGTCGTCTTCTTTCATGCCCATCATGCGCATCGCCTTCTGGACCCAGTCCGAGGCGAAGATGCGCATCAGGTTGTCTTCCAGCGACAGATAGAAACGCGACGACCCCGGGTCGCCCTGACGACCGGCACGGCCGCGCAACTGGTTGTCGATACGCCGCGATTCGTGGCGCTCGGTCCCGATGATGTGCAAGCCGCCGGCCGCCTTGACCGCGTCGTGGCGACGCTGCCAATCGGTCTTGATCTTGAAGCGCGCCTCTTCGGTCGCATCCTCGCCTAGCGCGTGATACTCCGACTCGAGCGAGCCACCCAGCACGATGTCGGTACCGCGACCGGCCATATTGGTGGCGATGGTCACCGCACCCGGCTGACCGGCGTTGGCCACGATGGTGGCTTCGCGCTCGTGCTGCTTGGCATTGAGCACTTCGTGCTCCACGCCCGCCTTGCGCAGATGCTCGGACAGCATCTCCGAGGTTTCGATCGAGGTGGTCCCCACCAGCACCGGCTGACCGCGCTTGGCGCAGTCTTCGATGTCGGCCAGCACCGCATTGAACTTGCCCTTGCGATTGAGGAACACCTGGTCCGGATGGTCCTTGCGCACGGTCGGGCGATTGGTCGGAATCACCACCACTTCCAGGCCGTAGATGCTCTGGAATTCGTAGGCTTCGGTGTCGGCCGTACCGGTCATGCCGGACAGCTTCTTGTACATGCGGAACAGGTTCTGGAAGGTAATGCTGGCCAGCGTCTGGTTCTCGCGCTGTACCGGTACGCCTTCCTTCGCTTCGACCGCCTGATGCAGGCCGTCGGACCAGCGACGCCCGGACAGGGTGCGGCCGGTGAATTCGTCCACGATCACCACTTCGCCATCGCGCACGATGTAATCCACATCGCGCTGATAGATCGCATGCGCACGCAGCGCCGCGTTGAGGTGATGCACCACGCTCAAATTCTGCGCGGCGTACAGGCCGTCTTCGGCGTTTTCCAGGATACCGGCCTGCATCAGCAGTTCTTCGGCGTGGCCCATGCCCGCCTCCGACAGATGCACCTGCTTGCCCTTCTCGTCGATCCAGTAATCGCCCTCGCCTTCTTCGCTTTCCTGCTTGGTCAGCTGCGGCACGATGCGGTTGACGCGGATGTACAACTCCGGCGATTCGTCGGCCGGGCCGGAAATGATCAGCGGGGTGCGCGCTTCGTCGATCAGGATCGAGTCGACTTCGTCGACGATCGCGTAATGCAGATTGCGCTGATAGCGGTCGGCGCGCGACAGCGCCATGTTGTCGCGCAGGTAATCGAAGCCGAACTCGTTATTGGTGCCGTAGGTGATGTCGCTGCCGTAGGCCTCGCGCTTGTCGCTATGCGGCATGCCCGGATACACCACGCCCACGCTCAGGCCCAGCCAGTTGTACAACTTGCCCATCTGCGCGGCATCGCGGCGCGCCAGGTAGTCGTTGACGGTGACGACGTGCACGCCCTCGCTCTGCAGCGCATTGAGGTACACCGGCAGGGTCGCCACCAGGGTCTTGCCTTCGCCGGTGCGCATCTCGGCGATCTTGCCCAGGTGCAACACCATGCCGCCGATCAGCTGCACGTCGTAATGGCGCATGCCGAGTACGCGGCGGCTGGCCTCGCGGCAGACCGCAAACGCCTCGGGAAGGATCTTGTCCAGGGACTCGCCGGCGGCAAGCCGCTGCTTGAACTCCGGGGTCTTGGCTTGCAGCTCGGCGTCGGAGAGCTTCTCGATCGTCGGCTCCAGCGCATTGATCTGGGTGACGAGGCGGGTGAGCTGGCGCAGCTGGCGTTCGTTACGACTGCCAAAGACACGGGTAAGCAGACTGTTGATCATTGAAGAAACCGGTTGAAAAGGAACGGTTTGACCGACGCCGGTCCCCAAGACCCGACCGCCGTAAACGAAACAGGGCGCACTGCGCCCTGTCATGGCAACACCCTATTGTAGCTTGGGGCGAGCCTTCACGAATCAAGCACCTCCATCGGAGCGTGCCATGCCTTCGTCAACCGCGCCCTCGGCGCCCTACTGGTGTATTGGTGTCGCCCAGGAACTTGCGCGGATTGACCACACGTCCATCGGCCCACACCTCGAAATGCACGTGCGCGCCGGTCGAACGACCGCTGGAACCGGCCCTGGCCACCTGCTGGCCAGCGCGGACCAGATCGCCCACCTTCACCACCAGCCGCGAGTTGTGCGCATAGCGGGTGACGTAGCCATTGCCGTGATCCACTTCGACCACGTTGCCGTAACCGCCCCGCACACCAGCGTAGCTGACCACGCCGTCGGCGACCGACATTACCGGGTCGCCCACGTTGGCGTGGAAGTCCACGCCCTTGTGGAAGGCCGAACCGCCGTCGAACGGATCGGCGCGGCCGCCAAAGCCCGAGGTGATATAGGTGTTGCGGATCGGCATCCGCGAGGGCACCGAATTCTGCTCGAGCTGATGATCGAACATCAGCGACGCCAATACGTTTAGTTGTTGGCCGGAGGCGGAAAACTGCTGTTCGACTTGCCCTAGCGTCTCCTTGAGCGATTCGACCGGCATGTCGCTGACCGGCTCATCGCCGCCACCGACGCCGACCGGCTCGTCGAAGTCGAACTCACCGTCCTTCAACTTGCCCATTTCGGTCAGCCGCTCGCCCAACGCGTTGAGGCGGGTGGCCTGCGCTTGCAGCTCGCCCATGCGAGCGGCCAGTGCATTGACCTGTGCCTGCGAGGCGCGCTGCGCCTGGGCCAGCTCGGCCTGCTGCTGCGCGACCTTGGCCTGCAGCGCGGAATTGGTCACCATGCCGGTAGCGGTGCTTGCACCGACGCCGATCAGCATGCCCAGGCCAAGTACGGCACCGAGCACCACCATCGGTCGATCCGACGCAAAGCCCTGGAACTGTCGGGCCACACGCTGGGCCCGGGTTTCGCGAGATTTGATTACAACTTTTTTTAACGCCATATGAGTGTCATGTCCAAGCCCAAGTCCAACGCACGTAACCCTTCCGCTCCGCAGCAGGCCATCGAGGCCGCGCTGGGTGAAAAGGCTGGCGACCCCTTGCGCCGAGCCTTGTGGCTCGATGCGCTGGACCGGCAGTTGCGCCCCCTGTTACCGCCCCATCTGGCCACCCGTTGCCGGTTGGCCAATGTCCGAGGCGAACAGCTCGTTTTTCTGGTTGATTCGCCGATCTGGCATGCCAAGGTGCGGCTTGCCGAGACCCAACTCCTTGATGCCGCCCGATCCATCGGGTTGAAGGCCACCGCAGTGACCGTCAAGACGGCAAGCACTCCGCTGCATTCCCCAACACAGCAGAACCGCGACCGTCCACGGCCGGTGTCCGAAGCCACGCACAAGGGTCTGCGCGAGGCACTGGCATCCTTGCAGGACGTCGTGCCGACCAAGCGGTGACGTCCCTGCCGCCGTTTCGGGGCGGCCCGCAGTGCGTGAAAAGATTGCGAAGATCACGCACGACCCGACGCATCCTAGCGGTCATGGCGCCCGCAGGAGTTAGAGAAGTCTTAAAAAAGAGTTAAGAACGGGACCTAAATCCGACCCGGTTCACGCTTTCGGTGCCGATTGCGGCATTCCCTGACACATAGCCACGGGGTAGACACAGTCGGAGAACGGTCGTCGGCAGGGTGCGGCGGCGTTTAGCCGATCTCATGCAGCGGCCCATCGCCATCAGGCAGAGGCCGCGCGAACCGGAAGGCTGCGCGGCGGGTCTTGCCTGCCTCAGGCGTAGACGGGGCTGGCGTAGGTCACCGGCGGCTGCTCGGTTCCTTCGGGGAAGCTGACCCATTCCCAGGCGGCCTGATCCGCCAGCAGCGCGCGTACCAGCTTGTTGTTGAGCGCGTGACCGGATTTGAAGCCTTCGTAGGCGCCCAGGATGGCGCCGCCGGCCAGATAGAGGTCGCCGATGGCATCCAGGATCTTGTGGCGCACAAATTCGTTGGTGTAACGCAGGCCATCCTCGTTGAGCACGCGGAACTCGTCCAGCACGATGGCGTTGTCCATCGAACCGCCCAGGCCCAGATTGCGCTCGCGCATGTACTCGAGATCGCGCATGAAGCCGAAGGTGCGGGCGCGCGAGATCTCCTTGACGTACGCCGAGGTGGAAAACTCGATTTCCTGGCGCGACTGCTTTGCCGGGATCATCGGGTGATTGAATTCGATGGTGAAGCCCAGCTTGTAGCCGTCGTACGGCTCGAAGCGCGCGACTTTGTCGCCCTCGCGCACTTCCACCGGCTGTTTGATGCGGATGAAGCGCTTGGCCTTGTTCTGCTCGACGATGCCTGCCGACTGCAGCAGGAACACGAACGGGCCGGACGAACCGTCCATGATCGGCAGCTCGGCCGAGGACAGCTCGACGATGACGTTGTCCACACCCAGGCCGGCCAGTGCCGACATCAGGTGTTCGACGGTCTGGATCTTGGCGCCGTTGCAGGTCAGACCGGTGCACAGTGTGGTCTCGGTGACCAGCTCGGCATCGGCGGGGACTTCGACGACCGGCTCCAGGTCCACACGCCGGAACACCACGCCGTGATCGACCGGGGCCGGTCGCAGCGTCATGTACACCTTGTCGCCGCTATGCAAGCCGACGCCGGTGGCGCGAATGGTGTTTTTGAGAGTGCGTTGCTGGGTCATATGCGAAGTCTGGGGGAACGATACAGACAGACGCTGAACCGACCGTCTTATCTGCTGAACATTATCCGAATTTTAACAAGTTGCGCGTGACGAAAGGTGTCATGTCCCGGTCTTGCCATTGTAAAAGCTGCCGGATCGTGACCGATCCGGCAGAAAAGGACATGGCATTACAGCCCCGACAGCGTCGGGTGGGACGGGCTACGCCGCCGTGGCGACGCAGCCGACGCCCATCAGTCGGCCTGGCGGCGCAGGAACGCCGGGATATCCAGGTAATCGTTGGGCAGGTCTGCCGCCGGCGGCGCAGCATTGCCGGCACTGTGGCCGCTGCCGACCGAGTCGCTGCTCGGACGACGCAGGCCCAGGCCCATGCTGCCGCCGACGGCCTTGGACACTGCGTCGCCGCTGGTGGTGTCGAAGTCGCCGAATTCCGGCTGGCCGGTGGTGGCATTGCGCACCAGCTTGATCGGCGCGCGCTGGTCCGGACGCTGGGTCTGGCGGGAAACCGCACGGTTCAGGCCAGTGGCGACCACGGTGACGCGCACTTCGTCCTGCATGTCCGGGTCGAGCACGGTGCCGACGACCACGGTCGCATCTTCCGACGCGAACGCTTCGATGGTGCGGCCGATCTCGTCGAACTCGGCCATGGTGAAGTCCGGGCCGGCGGTGATGTTGACCAGGATGCCGTTGGCACCCGCCAGGTTCACATCGTCCAGTAGCGGGTTCTGGATGGCGGCTTCGGCAGCGGCCTGCGCGCGATCGTCGCCGCGTGCCGAACCGGTGCCCATCATGGCCAGACCCATTTCCGACATCACGGTGCGCACGTCGGCAAAGTCGACGTTGATCAGACCCGGACGCACGATCAGATCGGCGATGCCCTGCACGGCGCCCTGCAGCACGTCGTTGGCAGCGCGGAAGGCCTGGATCATGGTGGCGTTGCGGCCAAGCACGGTGATCAGCTTTTCGTTGGGAATGGTGATCAGCGAATCGCAATGCTGGCTCAGTTCCTCGATGCCCTTCAACGCTACCTGCATGCGGCGACGGCCTTCGAACGGGAACGGCTTGGTGACCACGGCCACGGTCAGGATGCCCATTTCCTTGGCCAGCTGCGCAACCACGGGGGCCGCGCCGGTACCGGTGCCGCCGCCCATGCCGGCGGTGATGAACACCATGTCCGCACCCTGCAGCGCGTCCATGATGCGTTCGCGATCTTCCAGCGCCGCCTGACGGCCGACTTCCGGATTGGCGCCTGCGCCCAGGCCCTTGGTCACGTTGGTGCCGAGCTGCAGCTGCAACTTGGCGCCGCAGTTCTTGATCGCCTGCGAGTCGGTGTTGGCGGTGATGAATTCCACGCCATCGACATTGGTGTTGACCATGTGCGCAACCGCGTTACCGCCGCCGCCGCCCACGCCAACGACCTTGATTACCGCGTTGGGAGCCATCTTTTCGATCAGTTCAAAATGTGCCATGTCAGTGTCCTTTTTAGATGCCGTGAATGGGGAATCGGGAATGGGGAATCGGATTGCTCCGTTCGCCAGCCCAACACCCGCATGTCGGCGAATGTTGTTGTTTGAATGCCGGGAAATGGGGAGTTGGGAATGGGGAATCGCAACAGCGAATCACCTCCACGCCAACCACTGCTTCCTCGGTGTCACCACAAAAAAACTACGCCCTGCCCGCTCTCACCGCTCTCCACTCAAACCTGCCGCAACCGCTTTGCCTTTGCTTCAACCAATTCTCGAATCCCGATTCCCGATTCTTCAGAATTCGCCGCGATACCAGTTCTTCAATTTCTTGAACAAGCTTCCCGCGCGGCCCGTCGGGATCGACGGGCGGCGCGGGTGTTCGATCTGGCTGCCCATCAGCAACAAGCCCACGCCGGAGGCGTGCACCGGGTTACCGACGACTTCGCCCAGGCCGGTCACGTGCTGCGGAATGCCAACGCGCACCGGCATCTGCAACATCTCTTCGGCCAGTTCGACCACGCCTTCCATCTTCGACGCGCCACCGGTGAGCACCATGCCGGCGCGCACCATTTCTTCGAAGCCGGAGCGGCGCAGTTCGGCCTGCACCATTTCAAAAATTTCTTCGTAACGGCCCTGAACGGCCTGCGCGAGTGCATGACGCGGCATGCGGCGCGGCGGGCGGTCGCCTACCGACGGCACCTGGATGCTTTCTTCGGCGGTGGCCAGCTGCGCCAGTGCGCAGGCGTAGCGCACCTTGATCTGCTCGGCTTCCGGGGTAGGCGTACGCAGCATGTGCGCGATGTCGTTGGTGACGTGGTCGCCGGCGATCGGCAACGACGCGGTGTGGCAGATCGCGCCCTGCACGTACACCGCCAGATCGGTGGTGCCGGCGCCGATATCCACCAGCACCACGCCCAGCTCGCGCTCGTCGGCGGTCAGCACGGCGACCGATGAGGCCAGCGAGGACAGCACCAGATCGTCCACCTGCAGGCCGCATTTCTGCACGCACTTGGTGATGTTGGCCGCAGCCGATTGCGCGCACACAACCAGATGCGCATGCACCTCAAGGCGCACGCCGGTCATGCCGACCGGGTTGCGGATACCTTCCTGCGAATCGTCCAGCACGTATTCGCGCGGGATCGCATGCAGGATGCGTTGGTCGGCAGGAATGGCCACGGCCTTGGCGGCGTCGAGCACGCGCTCCAGGTCGCTCCAGGTCACTTCGCCGTCGCGGATCGGCACGATGCCGGGCGAGTTCTTGCACTGCACGTGGTTGCCGGAGATCGATGCGTACACCGAGCGGATTTCGCAGCCGGCCATCAGTTCGGCTTCTTCAACCGCGCGCTGGATCGACTGCACGGTGGATTCAATATCCACCACCACGCCGCGCTTGAGGCCGCGCGACTCATGCGAACCGATACCGATCACTTCGATCGGATTGCCGGGCGAGTACTCGCCGACCAGCGCGACGACCTTGGAGGTGCCGATGTCCAGTCCAACGATGAGGGATTTGTCGCCTTTGCGATTCATGTATGCAGACTGCGTTGAAGAGTGAATGACGGAAGCGCAGAGGCCAGACGATCGATCAGGCGATGCGGAAAGCGCGCGGCGATGGCATGTACCTCGGCCGGCGGCGCGCCGGGTGTCGCCGGCGCAGTGGTCTTGGATTTTTTGGCGTCGTGCGGGGTCTCGCCCGGCGCGCGTTCGACCGTAAAGCCATTGGTGTAACGCAGGTCGGCGCGCGCGATCGGGCGCTGCGGGTCGGCCAGCTGCGGCAGCACGCGGGCGAACCGCTGCAGGCGCGCACGCGCATCGTCGCGGCCGATCACGATCTGCAGCCCATTACTCAGACCCAGCGACCAGCTGCCGCGTGCGTCCATCTCCAGGCGCTCCACGTCCAGCCCGGTCGGCGCGAACAAGGCGCGCGACTCGTTGTACAGCGCCACCACATCCTGGGTCTTGCTGTCCGGTCCGCCAAGTTGCGGCAACTTGAAATCCTTCAACAACGGTGGGGTGCGGAACAACCGGCCCTGTTCGGACAGCATGCGGTCGGTACCCCAGCGCGCGAACGGCTTGTGCTCGGTCACATGCACTTCCAGCACGTCCGGCCAACGCTTGCGTACCTGCGCGCTTTCCACCCACGGCAAGCGCGCGATGGCGTCTTGCGCCTGTTGCAGCTTCACCGCAAAAAAGCCCGAGCGCGCATACGGCAATACCACCGCGCGCAATTCTTCGGCCGGCACCCGCTTGAAATCGCCGGACACTCGCAACTTCGCCAACGGCCAGCGCTCGGCACCCACCCATCCATTGAGCACGGCCACCACCGGCAACGCGACCAGCGCCACCGCGATCAACCAGGCCAGGATGCGCAGAGTGGCGTTCATGGGCACGCTCCGCGTGTGGGAATGGGGAATCGGAAATAGGAAGTCGCAACGGCAACAACGCGGCCGCTGTTACCGATTCCCGATTCCCGATTCCCCATTCCCGGCGTCATAGCGTCTGCTCCAGCACGCGCCAGACCAGTTCTTCGAAATCGATGCCGAGCTGACGCGCGGCCTTGGGGACCAGCGAGTGGCTGGTCATGCCCGGAGCGGTGTTCACTTCGAGCAGATACAGCTGGCCGCTGCTGCGATCGCGCATGACATCGACGCGGCCCCAGCCGCGTGCGCCGGCAGCGCGGAAGGCGTCCAGTGCCAGCTGACCGATTTGGGTTTCGGCATCGCCTTCCAGACCCGGGCACAGGTACTGGGTGTCGTCGGCCACGTACTTGGCGTTGTAGTCGTACCACTGGCCCTTGGGCACGATGCGGATCGACGGCAGCGCGGTCTCGCCGAGCACGGCCACCGTGAGTTCGTCGCCTTCGATCAGTTGCTCCATCAGCAGCGCGCCGTCGTAGCGTGCAGCCAGCAGCACCGCTTCTTCGAGCTGGGCCTGATCGAACACGCGGCTGATACCGACGCTGGAGCCTTCGTTGGCCGGCTTGACGATCACCGGCAAGCCGATCTGTCGTGCAGCGGCGTGGATCTGGTCTGCGCTGGCGCCGGCGGCCAGGCGCGCGTAACGCGGCGTCGGCAGATCCAGCGACAACCACACCTGCTTGGTGCGAATCTTGTCCATGCTCAACGCCGAGCCGAGCACGTTGGAGCCGGTGTACGGGATGCCGAAGGCTTCCATCAAACCCTGCACGATGCCGTCTTCGCCGCCGCCGTTATGGCCATGCAATACGTTGAACACGCGGTCGAAGCGCTGCGCGACCAGTGCTTGCGCCAGTGCGGGAATGCCGTCGACCGGCTGCGCATCGACACCGCGCGCGCGCAGCGCGTCCAGCACGTTGCTGCCGGAATTCAGCGACACTTCACGCTCGGATGAGGTGCCGCCGAGCAGCACGGCGACGCGTCCGAACGCGGCGGGGTCGCTGGTTCGCGACGGTGCGGGACCGGGGACCGGGGACCCGGGACCCGTAACAGCAGAAGACGCGGGCTGCACGATCTGCTCTTCACCGGTCCCGGTTCCCGGGTCCCGGGTCCCGATAGAGGACGCGCTCATGCCTGCTCTCCAACAAAACCGTGATTGATGATGTGCTGCGCCACATAACCGATGTCGCCGGCACCCATCATCAACAGCAGATCGCCGTCTTGCAGCACGTCCGGCAACACTTCGGCCAGGCCGGCAATCTGACCAACCACGACCGGCTCGCTACGGCCGCGCGCACGGATGGCACGCGCCAGGGCACGCGAGTCCGCACCGGGAATCGGTGCTTCGCCGGCCGGATAGACTTCACTCAACACCAAGGCATCGACGGTGCTAAGCACGGCGGCGAATGCGTCGAACTGATCGCGGGTACGGCTGTAACGATGTGGCTGGAATGCGACGACCAGGCGCTTGTCCGGCCAGCCACCGCGGGCGGCGGCGAACACCGCTTCCAGCTCGCGCGGGTGGTGGCCGTAATCGTCGACCACCCGCACGCGCGCACCGGTGCTGGTGGTGACTTCGCCCAGATCGTTGAAACGCCGGCCGATGCCCGCAAAATTTTCCAGCGCACGCGCAATGGTCTGCGGCTCCACGCCCAGCTGCCAACCGATCGCGGCAGCGGCCAGTGCATTGAGCACATTGTGACGGCCCGGCAAGGCCAGCGTCACCGGCGTGGTGGTGCCTTCGGGCAGACGCAGGGTGAAGCGCATACGCGGGCCGTCCTGCACCACATCTTCGGCGCGTACATCGGCGTTCTCGCTCATTCCGTAGCTCATCACGTGTCGCGGCGTTTTGCCGGCCAGTGCGGCCACTTCCGGGTCGTCGATACACAGCAGGGCCAGGCCATAGAACGGCAGGCGCTGCAGGAATTCTGCGAATGCCGCCTGGATGCGCGAGAAATCGTTGCCGTAGTTTTCCAGGTGATCCGAGTCGATGTTGGTAATCACCGCCATCAACGGATTCAGACGCAGGAAGCTGCCATCGCTTTCATCGGCTTCGGCCACCAGCCACTGGCCGCCGCCGAGCTTGGCATTGGCGCCGGCCGCCAACAGTTGCCCGCCGATGACGAAGGTCGGGTCCAGGCCACCTTCGCTCAGCACGGCCGCAGCCAGGCTGGTGGTGGTGGTCTTGCCATGCGTGCCGGCGACTGCAATGCCGCGACGGAAGCGCATCAATTCGGCCAGCATCGCCGCGCGCGGCATGATCGGAATGCGCTGGCTGCGCGCTTCCATCAGCTCGGGGTTGTCTTCGCGGATCGCGCTGGACACCACCACGCAATCGGTACCGAGCACGTTGGCGGCCGAGTGGCCGCGCATCACGCGCGCACCGAGCTTGGCCAGGCGGCGGGTGGCCGCATTGTCGGCGTTGTCCGAGCCGGAGACTTCATAGCCCAGCGTCAGCATGACCTCGGCAATGCCGCTCATGCCGGTGCCGCCGATGCCGACGAAGTGCACGCGCGGAAATGCGCGGACCAGATCGTCACTGTCCTGCAGACGGCGGATCACTGGGCACCTCCTGAGGAAATGCGAATCGGGAATCGGGAATCGGGAATCGTGTGAAGCGAAGCACCAACGGCGACGGACGCCTGGTCGGTGCGCTTGTCTGCGTGCATTGAGGTGTATTCCTGCGGTTGATCTGAGCTCTTCCTATCCCCCAATCCCGACTCACCACTCCCTGCCTCTTGCAGAATGATGTCGGCAATGCGCTCGGCGGCATCCGGCTTGGCCAGAGTGCGGGCGGCTTGCGCCATCGACAGGCGGCGCGCGGGGTCGGTGAGCAGGGTCTGCAAGACCTGCTGCAGGCGCACGGGCAAGGTGTCGTCCTGCTTGAGCAGCACGGCGGCGTCGGCGCCGACCAGGTATTCGGCATTGCGGGTCTGGTGATCGTCGACAGCGGCGGCAAAGGGCACCAGCACGCTGCCGACACCGGCGGCGCACAGCTCGGCCAGGGTGGAGGCGCCGGCGCGGCACACCACCAGATCGGCCCAGGCGTAGGCGGCGGCCATGTCGGCAATGAACGGTTCAACGCTCGCCTGTACCGCAGCCTGCGCGTAGGAAGCCTCGGCTTCGGCGCGCAGCTTTTCGCCACACTGATGGCGCACTTCGACATCCGGATGCCCGAGCGCGGCCAGTGCCGACGGCACAGCTTGATTCAATGCGCGTGCGCCCTGGCTGCCGCCGAGCACCAACACGCGTACGGGGCCACCCCGCCCGACCAAGCGCGTGGACGGCACAGGAAGCGCGGCGATTTCTGCGCGCACCGGATTACCCACCGCTTCTTCGCCAGCAAAGCTGCCGGGGAAACCGGTCAGTACGCGGCGCGCAAAACGCGACAACACCTTATTGGTCATGCCAGGCGCGCGATTCTGTTCGTGCACGAGCAAGGGCACGCCGAGCAGACGTGCAGCCAAGCCACCGGGGCCAGCCGCAAAGCCGCCGAAGCTGACCACCGCGCGCGGCTGTCGCTTGCGCAACACAAAGCCGGCAGCGCGCACTGCACGCATCACCCGCACCGGTGCGCCGAGCAACTTGATCACGCCCTTGCCGCGCAGGCCACTGATGGCCAGCGTGTCGATCTGGATATCGTGCTGCGGCACCAGCCGCGTTTCCATTGCGCCGTCGGCGCCCAGCCAGGTCACCGGCACACCACGCGCGCGCAGCACCTTGGCCACTGCCAGACCCGGGAAAATATGCCCGCCGGTGCCGCCAGCCAAAATCATGACAGGTCGACCGCCCGCAGCTGGATGTGCGGGCTGTTGCGCGGGATTCGCATCAACGCTCATGCAATCCTCCCGAAGGTCGGTTCTACACGCGGCTGCATGCGGCTGGTGCCACGCAGGATGGCCGATGCCGGCGCCACCGAGGGTGCTGCAGCTGACGTCGCTGCAACGGGTGCAGGCGCTGCAGCGGTCTCGCGCTGCGGCTTGCGTCCCGCTGCATAGGCAGGCGGCACCGACTCGACCACCGGCTCGGCCGGCTCAGCCGATGGCGCACCCGCACCCTGCGGCGACAACTTGCTGCGCAGGCGCTCGGCGCGATCCATTTCATAGGACACGCGCAGCAGCAGGCCCATCGCCACGCACGTCATCAGCACCGACGAACCGCCGGAGGAAATCAACGGCAGGGTCAGGCCCTTGGTTGGCAAAATGCCCAGATTCACACCCACCGACACGAAGCTCTGCAGGCTGATCCACAGACCGATACCGAAGGCGATGTAGCCGGAGAAATGGCGCTTCATCTCCACGCAGCGCATGCCCAGCCAGAACGCGCGGCCGACCAACAGTGCGTATAGCGAGATCACGCCGCAGACGCCGACAAAACCCAACTCTTCGGCAATCACCGAAAAGATGAAGTCGGTATGCGCTTCGGGCAGATAGTTGAGCTTCTGCACCGAGGCACCCAGCCCTGCGCCGGTCCACTGGCCGCGGCCGACCGCCATCAACGCGTTCGACAACTGATAGCCGGAGCCCAGCTGATCGGCCCACGGATCCAGGAACGAGGTGATGCGACGCAGGCGGTACGGCTCCAGAATCGCGATGAAGGCGAACACCGGCAGGCCGAACACGATGGGCATCGACATGCGCGGCAGATTCACCCCGCCCAGCACCAGCATGCCGGCGGTGATCGCCAGCAGCAGCGTGGACGAGCCGAAGTCCGGCTGCATCAGTAGCAGACCGACCAATGCGATCGCCACGCCCAGCGGCTTGAGCATCGCGGGCCAGGTCGCGTTGACCTCATCGCGAAAGCGCACCAGGTAGCTGGACAGCCACACGATGTAGAGCACCTTGACCGCTTCTACGGTCTGGAATTTCGACACGCCCAGGTTGATCCAGCGCTTGGCGCCGTTGACGCTGCTGCCCAGGCCGGGCACGAACACCACCATCAACAGACCGAAGCAGGCCAGCAGCAATACCTGGTTGTATTGCTCGATGGTCTTGAGCTCGGTGCGCATCGCCCAGAACGCCAGGCCCACGCCAATGCCCAGAAACAGCAGATGGCGGGTCAGGTAGTAAAACGGATTGTCGGACAGCTCGATCGAACTGGACGCCACCATCACCACGCCCAGCGAGGCGAGCGTGGCTGCCGCGCCGAGCAGCCACGGGTCATAACGGCCGCCGATGGCGTCCAGTCGTGTGGCCTGGCGGGACATGTCGTTCATCAGCGCACCTTCAACGTGGCAAGGCCGATCAGCACCAGCACCACCGAAATAATCCAGAAGCGCACGATCACGCGCGGCTCCGGCCAGCCCTTGAGTTCGAAGTGGTGGTGGATCGGCGCCATGCGGAACACGCGCTTGCCGGTGAGCTTGAAGCTGGCGACCTGGATCATCACCGACAGCGTTTCGATGACGAACACGCCGCCCATGATCACCAGCACCATTTCCTGGCGCACGATCACCGCGATGGTGCCCAGCACCGCGCCCAGCGACAGCGCGCCGATGTCGCCCATGAACACCATGGCCGGGTAGGTGTTGAACCACAGGAAGCCCAGCCCTGCCCCGGCGATCGCCGAGCAGATGATGATCAGCTCGCCGGCGCCCGGAATCAGCGGGATTTTCAGGTATTCGGCAAACACCACGTTACCCGAGGCATACGCAAATACGCCCAGCGCGCAGGCCACTAGCACGGTCGGCATGATCGCCAACCCATCCAGACCGTCGGTGAGGTTCACCGCGTTGGAGAAACCGACGATCCAGAAATAAGCGATTACCACGAAGCTCACGCCGGCCAGCGGCAGCGCGATCGACTTGAACATCGGAATGTAGAAGGTGATCGCCGCCGGTACGTCGGCGGTGTAGAACAGGAACAGACCGGCGGCCAGGCCGAAGATCGACTGCAGCAGATACTTCCAGCGCGACTTGAGGCCGTTGGGATCGCGACGCACGATCTTGATCCAGTCGTCGTACCAGCCGATCGCACCGAAGCAGAGCATCACCGCCAGCACCAGCCACACATAACGGTTGCGCAAATCGCCCCACAGCAGCACCGACAAGGTGACCGTGAGCAGGATCAGCGAGCCGCCCATGGTCGGCGTGCCGGCCTTGGAGAAATGCGTTTGTGGGCCGTCCTGGCGGATCGGCTGGCCACCCTTGAACTGGGCCAGCTTGCGGATCACTGCAGGGCCCATCCACAACGACAGGAACAACGATGTCAGCGCTGCCAGAATGCCGCGGAAGGTCAGATAGTTGAACAACCCGAACAGGCTCTCCAGTTGCTGTAGCCAACGCGCAAGCTCAAGCAGCATGGGAGGCATCCTCCGACGGTGCGAGCAGCGCGGCGACGATGCGGTCCATGGCGCTGCCGCGGGAACCTTTTACCAGCAGCGTGGGCGGAAGTTGCGCGGGGGTGGCGACAGCCTGCGCCGCCGCACCGGTGTGTTCGTGCATCAAAGAAGATTCCTGCGTTTGAGTCTGCGAACCGGCGACCTGCGCCAGATCCGCCTGCAATGCCGTCGCCAAGGCGGCATGTGTGGCAAACACGCGGCCGCCCTCGCCGAACGCCTGCGCGGCAGCGGCGCTGAGCTCGCCCAGCGCGTACAGACGCTGCAACTTGGCCGCGCGTGCGCGACGTCCGGCAGCGGCATGCAGTGCCGCGGCGTCGGCGCCGAGTTCGCGCATGTCGCCCAGCACCAGCCAGCCAGCGCCCGGCGCGGCAGCCAGTGCATCGATGGCGGCATCCAACGAGCCAGGGTTGGCGTTGTAACTGTCGTCGATCAGCACCGCGCCACCGGGCAGGCGATGGGCGATCTGCCGGCCAGCCACCGGGCGCGCCTGCGCCAGGCCAGCGGCGATGATCGGCAGCGCGATCCCGGCGCCCAGCGCCAAGCCGGTCGCAGCCAATGCGTTGAGCACGTTGTGGCGGCCCGGCAATGGCAGCGTAATCTGCGCCTCGCCCTGCGGGGTTACCAGTGTGAACTGCGCGCCGTCGGCCTGCAGTCGCAGTTGACGTGCGGTGATATCGGCGCTGGCCTGCAGGCCATAACGCAACACGCGACGGCCCTGCACCGGCTGCGCGTGCAGTTGCTGCTCGAACCAGGCGCCGAAGGCATCGTCGGCATTGATCACCGCCACGCCATCGGACGGCAGCGCGGCATAGATCGCGCCCTTGGTCTGTGCGACGCCGAGCAGGCTGCCCAGGCGCTCCAGGTGCGCCGGCGCGATGTTGTTGACCAGCGCAACATGCGGCCGCGCGATGTCGGTGAGGTAGGCGATATCGCCCGGCTTGCCGGCACCCATTTCATAGATGGCAACATCTGCATCGTCCGGCGCGGCGATCACTGCCAGCGGCAAGCCGATTTCGTTATTGCGATTGCCCGGCGTGGCATAGACGGTGGTGCCATCGACACGCCCTGCTTCGGTCAGGATCGACAGCAGCAGCGCCTTGACGCTGGTCTTGCCGTTGGACCCGGTCAACGCGATCACGCGGGTGGCGCGATCGCGCTGCATGCCGGCAGCAATCCGCGCCAGCGCCAGTTCGGTGTTTTGCACCAGCACCTGCGGCACGCTCAGCGTGGGCAACAAACGATCCACCAGCAAACCGCTGGCGCCCTGCGCGAGCGCATCGGCAGCGAAGTCGTGTCCATCGAACCGCTCGCCGCGCAGCGCCACATACAGGCTGCCGTTGGACAGCGTGCGCGTGTCGTTGCCGACCGCATCGATCATGGCATCGTCGCCGTGCAGCTCGCCGCCGGCCCAATGCGCAATCAACGACAGCGGGGTGAGCTTCATGCGCGCACTCCCAGCACGGTACGCGGCAGCAAGGCCTGCGCCGCCACCACTGCATCGTCGAAGGCATGCTGCACGCCAGCCACTTCCTGGTACGGCTCGTGGCCCTTGCCGGCGATCAGCACGATGTCCGACGCGCTGGCCATGCTGATGGCCTGATGGATCGCAGCGGCGCGGTCGCGCTGCACGATGGCCGCATCCGGGCGCGCAAAACCGCGCACGATATCGGCAACGATGACATCGCCGTCTTCGCGGCGCGGGTTGTCGTCGGTGACGATCGCCACATCGGCATTGAGTTCGGCAATCGCGGCCATTTGCGGGCGCTTGCCGGTGTCGCGTTCGCCGCCGCAACCGAACACGCAGATCAGCCGGTCCTGCGCATGCGAGCGCAGGCTGGCCAGTGCCTGTTCCAGCGCGTCGGGCGTGTGTGCGTAATCGACCACTACCAGCGGTGCGCCATTAGCGCCGCCGAGACGATTCATGCGGCCGTGGATCGGCTGCAGCTGGCCCAGCACCTGGGCGATCTGCGCCGGCGCATGGTCCAGCGCGTGCAAGGCACCGGCAACCGACAGCAGGTTGTCCACGTTGAAGCGACCCAGCAATGGCGAATGCACGGCGTGGACGCTGGCATCGATCCGCAGCGCGAAGCTGATGCCGTTGTGATCCAGCTGCAGTGCGTCGGCGCGCAGCGTGGCGCCAGCCTGTCCGCGCGAACTCACACCGATCGCGCGCAGCGCAGGATCGAGCGAGGCGAACAGCGTGCGGCCGAACGCGTCGTCCAGATTCACCACCGCAGCCTGCAAGCCGGCGCGCGTGAACAGCTTGGCCTTGGCCGCGCCGTACTGCGCCATATCGCCGTGATAATCGAGATGATCGCGAGTGAGATTGGTGAACACCGCCACGTCGAAATGCACCGCATCCACGCGGCCCTGATCGAGCGCGTGCGAGCTCACTTCCATCGCTGCGGCCTGCGCGCCTTCATCGCGCAGCTGTGCCAGCAACGCATGCGTGGGCAGCACCAGCGGCGTGGTGAAACCGGTCGGGACGGCGCTGCCATACAGGCCGACGCCCAGCGTACCGAGCGTGCCGGTGGGCGTGCCGAGCAAGGTCAGCGCCTGCGCAAGCAGCTGCACGGTGGAGGTCTTGCCGTTGGTGCCGGTGACGCCCACCATCCGCAGCGTGCGCGACGGATGGCCATGAAACTGGTCGGCCATGCTGCCAAGCCGCGCACGCAAGCCGGGCACGGCGATCGCATCGGCAGGCGCCGGCAGATCGGCAGGCGCGGGCGGCTCGAACAACACCGCCACCGCACCATTGGCGCGCGCCTGTTCAACAAAGCCCAGCCCATGCGCACCGAAGCCGGCGATCGCCACGAACGCATCGCCTGCGCGCACTGCACGGCTATCCATCACCAGGCCGGACACCTGCACATCGCGCGCAAGCGTCAGGTCCGGCAGCAGCTGCGACAGCGGCATGGCGCGACTCACTGACGGCTCTCCTGCAACGGCGCAGGCTGCGCAGGCGCAGGCGGCGGTGCGATCGCGGTCGGAATGCCGGCCGACACTTCGTCCACCGGGTCCGGCACCAGCGCCGGATCCAGATCGGCCGGTTGCGGCTTGACGATCGGTTGACCGGTCTTGCCGGCGGCCTGCGCGGCTAGCCACGACTGGATATCGTCCGGCGGCACGTCCATCAACCGCAGCGCACCTTCCATTACCTTATGGAACACCGGTGCCGACACCAGGCCGCCGTAATACACCTTGCCCTGCGGATCGTTGATCACGATGACGGTGGCAAACCGCGGGCGCGTGGCCGGTACCAGACCGGCAAACAGCGCGTTGTAATGCCCGCGCTCGTAACCATTGGCGCCGTTCTTGCGCGCGGTACCGGTCTTGCCAGCCACGTGATAGCCCAGGATCGCCGCGCCCTTGGCGCCGCCCTGAGTCACCACCGTCTCCATCATGTCGATGACCTGGCGCGCCACCTCGGGGGTGATCACCTGACGGGTCTCGTTGTGCTGGCCACGCACGAAGGTCGGCGGCGTCAGCTTGCCGCCGTTGCCCAGCGTTGCGTACGCCTGCGCAATCTGCAGCGGCGTGACCGACAGGCCGTAGCCGTACGACATCGTGGTCTTGGACGGGCCGCTCCAGCGCGCCGGCTGCAGCACCACACCGGCCGATTCGCCCGGAAAACCGCTGTGCGGCGCGCTGCCGTAACCGAAGTTGCGGATCGACTGATAGAACGTCTGGTCCGGCACCTTGGCCGCGATCTTGGCCGCACCGATATTGGAGCTGCGGGTGATCACGCCGGTGACGTTGAGTACGCCGTTGTTGCGCGGCACATCGCGAATGGTGAAGCGCCCCACCGACATATAGCCGGGGTTGGTATCGATGACGGTGTCCTTGGTCACCACGCCAGCAGTCAGCGCGGTGGCCACGGTCAGCGGCTTCATCGTCGAGCCCGGCTCGACCAGATCGGTGACGGCGCGATTGCGTCGTGCCGACGGATTGATGCCGGTCACCGAGTTGGGGTTGTAGGTCGGCAGGTTGACCATCGCCAACACTTCGCCGGTGGCCACATCCATCACCACCATCGACCCGCCAGCGGCATTGTTTTCGACCAACGCGTTGCGCAGTTCCTTGTAGGCCAGGAACTGGATGCGGCGGTCGATGCTCAGCGTCAGATCCTTGCCCGGCTGCGCCGGACGCACCAGATCCACGCTCTCCACGATGGCGCCGCGCGCATCGCGCACCACCTTCTTGGAGCCGGGCTTGCCGCGCAGCCATTCGTCGAAGGCCAGCTCCAGCCCTTCCTGGCCGCGGTCGTCGATATTGGTGAAGCCCAGCACGTGGGCCATCGCTTCGCCTTGCGGATAGAAGCGACGGAACTCGCGCTGCGAAAACACGCCCGGGATCTTCAACTCGACGATCGCATGCGCCTTGTCCGGGTTGATCCGGCGCTGCAGGTACATGAATTCCTTGCCGGCTTTTTGCGCCAGCTTGGCGTTCAACTCGTCCAGCGGCTGGCCGAGCGCCTTGGCCAACTCGGGAATGCGGTCGGGGTTGCGCAGCAGTTCCTGCGGATTGACCCAGATCGATTCCACCGGCGTGGACACGGCCAACGGCTCGCCATTGCGGTCGGTGATCATGCCGCGCGAGGTGGCAATCGGCAGCTCACGCAGATAGCGCGCTTCGCCCTGGCGCTGATAGAAATCGCGATTGACCAGCTGCACGAATGCAGCGCGCCCGATCAACGTCACCGAACACAAACCCAGCGCGATGCCGACCAGGGTCAGCCGGCCGCGCAGGTTGAAGTTGCTACGGGGGCGGTTGCGACCGGCTTTCATGGCGCACCTCCGTGTGCGCCACCCTGCGGGCGGCTTCGCCGTGCAAAACGGCTGTCCTGCCGTTTTGTCATGGGCGCACCTGCTTGTGCGCCACTCTGCGGGCGGCTGCGACGTTCAAAAAGGCCGTCGTGCCGTTTTGTCATGGGCGAAGCTGCTTGTGCGCCACCCTGCGGGCGGCTGCGACGCTCAAAAAGGCTGTTGTGCGACTTCGTCATGGGCGCACCACCACGATGTCGTTGGTCTCCGGGAACTTCATCCCGATGCGCGCACGCGCGACCTGATCGACACGATTGCTTTCCGCCCAGGTGGCCTGCTCCAGCTGCAGCCGGCCGAATTCGATATTCAATTCATCGCGCGCGTGTTCGAGCTTGGACAGCTGCACGAACAGCTTGCGGTGCATGTGGCGCATGTACACCACCCCGATCGCCGAGGCGATGCTGCAGGCCAGCAGCACGATCAGCAGCAGGCGGCTCATTGGGCGTCTCCTTGAGGCGCCGGGATTGGGGAGTCGGGATTCGGGATTCGCGTGGCGCGCGTTTCCATTCCCGATTCCCCATTCCCCATTCCCAGCTTCTCGGCCACCCGCAATACCGCGCTGCGTGCACGCGGGTTGACGCTCAACTCGTCGAAGTCGGCCTTGACTGCGCCTGTCACCAGCTGCAGCGTCGGCACGAACGGCTGCGCTTCGGGTAGGCGGCGGTTGCTCGGCGGGGCCTTGGCGTAGCGGGCCATGAACTGCTTGACGATGCGGTCTTCCAGCGAGTGGAAGCTGATCACCGCCAACCGGCCGCCCGGCTTGAGCGCGCCCAGCGCGGCGTCCAGCCCGGCTTCCAGATCGGCCAGCTCGCGGTTGATGTGGATGCGGATGGCCTGGAAGCTGCGTGTGGCCG
The DNA here is from genome assembly GCF_979258225.1 of Xanthomonas sp. AC360. NCBI lineage: Bacteria > Pseudomonadati > Pseudomonadota > Gammaproteobacteria > Lysobacterales > Lysobacteraceae > Xanthomonas > Xanthomonas sp. AC360. The sequence continues at coordinate 2,415,002 of NZ_OZ409846.1, read as the reverse complement.
GATGGGTCTTGCTGTCGCCGCGCGGCATCACCGAGGCGATCAGGTCGGCCAGCTGCGCGGTGCGCAACAACGGCTGCTCGGTGCGGCGCGCCACGATGGCGCGCGCGATGCGGCGGCTCTGGCGTTCTTCGCCATAGGTCCACAACACATCGGCGATCTCGCGATCGCTGGCGTGGGCCAACCACTGCGCAGCGCTCTGGCCGCTGTCCGGGTCCATGCGCATGTCCAGCGGGCCGTCCTTGCCGAAACTGAAACCGCGGCCAGCCACGTCCAGCTGCGGCGAGGACACGCCCAGGTCCAGCAGGATGCCGTCGACGGTCGCAGCGGCGACCACCTGACCGAGTCCGGCGAAACTGCCGCGATGGATGGACACGCGCGCATCGCCGCCGAACGTCTGTTCGGCCACCGCGATCGCTTCAGGGTCCTTGTCCATCACCAGCAGTCGACCTCCCGGGCCAAGGTGTTCCAGCACGCCGCGTGCGTGTCCGCCACGCCCGAACGTGCCATCGAGATAGGTTCCGCCTTCGGTCACCTGCAGGCCATCCAGAACCTGCGTGTACAGCACCGGCACATGGGCCGCCGGCGGCTGCGACACCGGGTGACCGGGCTGCGCTTCACCGCGCATCCGGGCACCCCGGCTCACAACCTGAGATCGAGCAATTCATCGCCCAGATCCCCGTCAGACAATGTCTGCTGGATCAGTGCGCGATGTGCCTGCTCGCTCCAGAGTTCGAATTTGTCGCCCATGCCAAGCAGCACGGCTTTCTTCTCGATGCCGACCGCATTGCGGTGGCTGGCCGGAATGCTCAGACGGCCATTGGCGTCCAGCTCCAGCACGGCGGAGGAACCCACCAGTTTTTGCTGCAGCGTGCGGACCACGCGCTGGGTGTTGGGCTTGGACATCACATCGTCGCGCACCCGCTCCCACTCCTTCTCCGCATACAGCCACAGGCAACCGGCTTCGAACGGGTTGTAGGTGAGCACCAGGCGATTGCCGCTCACACGCGTGACCAGGTCGCGATACGCGGTAGGTACCGCCATGCGCCCCTTGTCGTCCACCGTGATGGCAGTCTCGCCCTGAAACACCGAATGCAACCTCGAATACCCGCTGGGGGATCATTGAACCACGAAAAACCACAAAACACCTGGTTTTCCCTCCGATGCCCACCTTAGCAGTGCACCAAAGGTTGTCAACAGTTTTCAAGGTCGCAAATCGCCAGTCGCATCAATGAGTTGCAGCACTCTTTAGAGACTTGTTCAAAGCTTATCCACAAGTTGCTGTTTCGTCTCAGATTTTGAGATTGAACAAAAATTCAGGGGCGTGAAGGCTGTGTAAACACGACCCGCGTCTCACTTCACACTGCGCCAGCTGCACCGCATGGCTGCGCAAACGCGCCACACTTGGCGGCATGTGCTTAGTCGCTCTTGCCTGGAAAACCCACCCGCGTTGGCGCCTGCTGCTGGCAGGCAACCGCGATGAATTCCACGAACGCCCCACCGCACCGCTTGCGCGCTGGGCGGCGCCTGCCGACAACGTGCTGGCCGGGCGCGACCTGCGCTCGGGCGGAAGCTGGGTCGGACTGGGCAGCAACGGCCGAGTCGCCGTGGTGACCAACGTGCGCGACCCGATGGCCACCATGTCCGGGCGCTCGCGCGGCCATCTGATTGCCGACTATCTATCCGGCAGTTCTGACGCTACTGCCTATGCCCAGGAACTGGCCGCGGACGGACAGGCGTTCCCACCGTTCAACCTGCTGCTGTGCGACGCCGAGCGCTGCGAACACCTCAGCAATCACCCGCCGCTGGCACGCACCCTGGCTCCCGGTATCCATGGGATGTCCAACGGCCCGCTGGACGCGCCCTGGCCCAAGACCGTTGCGCTGACTGCGGTCTTGCATGACTGGTGCGCCACAGGCAGCGAAGACCTGCACCCGCTGTGGACCGCCCTGGGCAACGCCGCCATCGCTCCTGACAACGCTCTGCCTCACACCGGCGTCGATCTGCCCACCGAACGCCTGCTCTCGGCCGCCTTCATCGCCGGCCAGAGCTACGGCACCCGCGCCAGCACCATCGTGGCGGTGGATCGTGAAGGCAGTGGCTTCATCCACGAACGCCGCTTCGGCCCCGATGGAACATTCCAGGGCGAAACACGGCTGGACATCTTCAGTACGCGTTGACACTGCGCAATCATGCGCATAGCGTGCGCATGAACGACAGGAGGCCGACCATGAGCCGTTACTACGACAGTTCCGCGCAAAAGAAGCCGCTGAACCTGACCATCAACTCGGACCTGGCCGCACAGGCACGGGCGATGACCGGCAACCTGTCGGCAAAGGTCGAAGAACTGCTGGCTGACTACGTCACCAAAGAGCGCGACAGCCATAGCGCCAGAGCGATGGAGTTGCAGCGCGCTGCTAGCGAATGGAAGACCTTCACCGACACCCACGGCTCCTTCGCCGACGAGTTCTCCACTTTATGACCGACCAGTTCGATGTCTACGCAAACGTCGGACAGAACAAGAACATCCCCTACGTGGTCGTGGTCCAGTCGAAGATCTTCGACGCCTCCCCCCGCCGCGTCGTCGTGCCCTTGGTGATCAAATCCAAGCACTCCCCAACCCCGTCCCGCTTCACCCCGGAACTCACCGTCGCCGGCCAACGCGTCATCCTGCAACCCCTGGAAATGACCTCGGTGCCGCTCGCAGTGCTCAACAACCCTGCCGGCTCCCTCAAGGACCAAGGCCAGACCATCATCGACGCCCTGGACGAGCTGTTCACCCGCTCATTCGGCTAGCCATCTCGCCAATACGGGCAAGCGAGCGCATCGCGCAAGCGCCTCGACCAACCACCTAACTGCAAGCCCCATTGAGTCAAGGGGGCGCGGCAACAGCCGCAGGGTTCTGGCATGCCCGGAGCGGGGCCCGCGTTTTGTACTGCCGCAGGCGGTACGAAAAGTGGGTGTCTTCTTGGGGCGAACGCCCAAAGAAGGCAGCGAAACAGCCACGAGGTTCTGGCATGCCTACTCAAAGCCTGGACGCGCCATTCAACCACTCACTCGACTAATCATTCCGCAATTGGGGCAAGCGAGTGCATCGCACAAGCGCCTCGACCAACCACCCAACTGCAAGCCCCCTTGAGTCAAGGGGGCGCGGCGACAGCCGCGGGGTTCTGGCATGCCCGGAGCGGGGCCCGCGTTTTGTACTGCCGCAGGCGGTACGAAGCGTGGGTGTCTTCTTGGGGCGAACGCCGAAAGAAGGCAGGGATACAGCAGTAGGGATCTGACATGCCCATCAAAGCCCTGGACGCACCATTCAACCACTCATTCGACTAATCATTCCGCAATTGGGGCAAGCGAGCGCATCGCGCAAGCGCCTCGACCAACCACCCAACTGCAAGCCCCCTTGAGTCAAGGGGGCGCGGCGACAGCCGCGGGGTTCTGGCATGCCCGGAGCGGGGCCCGCGTTTTGTACTGCCGCAGGCGGTACGAAGCGTGGGTGTCTTCTTGGGGCGAACGCCCAAAGAAGGCAGCGAAACAGCCATGAGGTTCTGGCGTGCATATCAAAGCCCTGGACGCGCCATTCAACCACTCATTCGGCTGACCATTCCGCAATTGGGGCAAGCGAGCGCATCGCGCAAGCGCCTCGACCAACCACCCAACTGCAAGCCCCCTTGAGTCAAGGGGGCGCGGCGACAGCCGCGGGGTTCTGGCATGCCCGGAGCGGGGCCCGCGTTTTGTACTGCCGCAGGCGGTACGAAACGTGGGTGTCTTCTTGGGGCGAACGCCCAAAGAAGGCAGCGACACAGCCGCGGGGTTCTGGCATGCCCGGAGCGGGGCCCGCGTTTTGTACTGCCGCAGGCGGTACGAAGCGTGGGCGCCTTAAGCTTTGGGCGATGCCCAAAGCAAGGCGGCGGAGCCGGCCGATAAGCCGGGTTCTGTCGTGGACAGTCATTCGTCTAGGCGCTACGTCACCGCAGCGCTCAAGCAACCTACCCGGATCCAGCGCGGGCCACGCCAATGGATCCCTATTTGGTCTTGCTCCAGGTGGGGTTTGCCGTGCCGGTCCGTTACCGGACTCGCGGTGCGCTCTTACCGCACCATTTCACCCTTACCACGCGCCTCTTGCGAGACCGTTCGGCGGTATCTCTCTGTTGCACTTTCCGTCGGCTTGCGCCGCCCAGGCGTTACCTGGCACCTTGCCCTATGGAGCCCGGACTTTCCTCGGCACTCTTGCGAGTGACGCGACTGTCTGGCCGACTCCGCCGGGGCGCATTCTACGCTATCGGCACAATCCAGAACGGCGCAGCGTTTCCAACCTGCCATTGACCGTAGGAGCGCACCCGGGCGCGACAGCATTACCGAAAACGCGTCATCGCCGATCACAGTGCGCTCGCGACGACCACCCTAGCCGCCATACAACGCCTTGCGCGGCGCACCGGTCAGCTCGGCGGCGAGCTTGGCAGCGGTGGAGGGCGGCAGGTGTTCGGCGAGTTTGGCGTAGACGCGGCGGCCTTCGGCGAGCTGGCCTTCGGCGGCGTCGGCGGCGCCCTGCACCATCACCACAAACTCGCCCTTGCGCTGGTTGTCGTCGGCTTCGACCTTGGCCTGCAACTCGGCCAGGCTGCCGTCGAGCACGGTTTCGAACAGTTTGGTCAGCTCGCGGGCGATCACCGCCGGGCGGTCGTCGCCGAAGGCGAAGCGCAGGTCGGCCAGCGAGTCGACGATGCGGTGCGAGGATTCGTAAAACACCAGGGTGCGGGTCTCACCGGCCAGGTGCGCCAGGCGCTCCCGGCGCGCAGCGCTCTTGGCCGGCAAAAACCCCTCGAAGCTGAAGCGGTCGCTGGGCAGACCGGCCACGCTGAGCGCGGCAATCGCCGCGCAGGCGCCCGGCACCGGGCTGACCTTGATACCGGCCGCGCGGGCGGCGCGCACCAGCTTGAAGCCGGGGTCGCTGACCAGCGGGGTGCCGGCGTCGCTGACGATGGCCAGCGACTCGCCCTCACGCAGGCGCGCCACGATGCGCTCGGACATCGCCTCCTCGTTGTGGTCGTGCAGGGCCAACAGCGGGCGGTCGATGCCGAAATGGCTGAGCAATTGGCGGGTGTGGCGGGTGTCTTCGGCGCAGATCGCGGCCACGCCACGCAACACCTCCTGCGCGCGCGGCGACAGGTCGGCCAGGTTGCCGATCGGCGTGGCGACCACGTGCAGGGTTCCAGGGGACATCATCAGCGGTCTTCCGGGGGCAAAGGGTAGAATCGTAGCGGTTTTCAACGGACCGCCCTGGCGGCCCCTGTCCAATGGATCTGAAATGAACAAGCGTGTTGCAAGGATCTCCGCCCTGTCGTTGCTGGTCATGCTGGCGGCCGGTTGCGCCACCAGCAGCGTCACCCAGACTGCCTCGCCGACGCAGAGCGCGGCGCTGGCGTTGCTGGACCAGGGCAAGCCGCGCGAAGCCGCGCAGCAGCTGGAAGCCGAAGCCGCCGGTGCCAGCGGTGCGCAACGCAGCCGTCTGCTGGCCGCGGCCGCATTCGGCTGGCACGACGCTGGCGATGACGCCCGCGCACGTACGCTGCTGGCGCAGGTCAACGCGCGCCATCTGAGCGGCGAAGAGCGCGCACGCTTCGGGCTGCTCACCGGCGAGCTGGCGGTGATCGACAAGCAGGCCGAGCAGGCGCTGCAAGCGCTGGGCGACAGCCCGCAGGGGCTGACCCAGCCGCTGCAGACGCGCTGGCTGGTGGCACGCGCCGCCGCACTGGAAGCCACCGGCGACCTGTTCGGCGCCGCCGCCGACCGGGCACGCGCAGATGCCAGCCTGACCGGCACGCCGCGCAGCGACAACCAGCGCGCCATCGTGCGTCTGCTGGCGGCGCTGGACGATGCCACGCTCAAGGGCCGCACCGCCGCGCTACCGGCCGGCGACCCGCTGTACAACTTTGCCGGCCGCGCGCTGATTAGCCGCGGCCTGGCGTTGCCACGCGCATTCGATCGCGATGCGCAATGGGGCTTCGACACCAGCAAGCGTCCGCCGGCCGAGCGCGACGGTTACCGCCCGCCGGTCAAACTGGCAGTACTGCTGCCGCTCACCGGCAATCTGGCCACCGCCGCCGCGCCGGTGCGTGATGGGCTGTTGGCTGGCTACTACGCCGAAACCCGCCGCCGCCCGGAGGTGCAGTTCTTCGACACCGCCGGCACCGCCGCCGGTGCCAATGCCGCCTACGACAAAGCCGTGGGCGCCGGTGTCGATTACGTGGTCGGCCCGCTGGGTCGCGACGAAGTCAGCGCGTTGTTCGCGCGCGGCCAGCTTGCCGTGCCGGTGCTGGCGCTCAACCGCCCCACCGACAACAAGGCGCCGCCCGCTGGCAGCGCAGGCTTCTCGCTGGCACCGGAAGACGACGGCATCATGGCCGCCGAATACCTGCTCTCGCGCGAACGCCGCAACGTGCTGATCGTGGGCACCGGCGACGACAACGGCAAGCGCACCATCAAGGCCTTCCGCGACCGCTTCACCGAACGCGGCGGCAAGGTCGCCGGCAGCATCAGCGTGGCCGATGCACCGGGCGACATCGGTGCGCAGCTGCGCAACTACGGCACTGCCGATGCGGTGTTCCTGGCAGTGCGCGGCAACACCGCGCGTGCGCTGGCGCCGCAGCTGGCCTTGAGCGGGTTTGCCGGCAAGTCGCGCGTAGGCACCTCGCAGCTGGTGGCCGGCACCGGCAAGGTCGAAGACGACCTGGCACTGGACGGCATCATCTACCCCAGCGAAACCTGGACCGCACTCGGCGTCTCCGGCCTGCCGGCGGCCAGCCAGGTCGCCAGCACCCTGCCCAGCGCACGCGGCCCGGCCGCACGTCTGTTCGCGTTCGGCTACGACGCCTGGAAGATCAGCGCATACCTGGAAAAGCTCGCCACCGGCACCGACGGCGGCCTGCGCGGCGCCACCGGCACCTTGCATCTGGACGGCTTCGGCAATGTGCTGCGCACCCCGGCATGGTCCACCTTCAACGGTGGCCGCCCGGTGCCGATCGCCGACGGCCGCTAAGTCATGCCGGCAGCGCGCCAGCAACGCGGTGCGGCAGTGGAAGCGGCCGCACGCGTGATGCTGGAGCAGGCCGGCTTGCGCCTGGTGGTGAGCAATGCCAACTACCGCGGCGGCGAACTGGATCTGGTGATGCGCGACGGGCCGGCGCTGGTGTTTGTCGAAGTGCGTTACCGCCGTGACGCCCGCTTCGGCGGCGGCGCGGCTTCGGTGGATGTGCGCAAACGCCGCAAGCTGGTACTGGCGGCGCAGTTGTTTCTTGTCTCTCACCCTGCACTGGCAGCGCTGCCATGTCGCTTCGACGTAGTCGAAGCCAGCGGCGAACCGCCGGTGCTGCACTGGATCCGCGACGCCTTCCGCGCCGACGATTGCTGATGCTTCAAAAGCTCGACTAACGACGTTCGATGCCAACCATCATGACCCACGCCGCAGTGCCGCTGGCACTGTGGTATGCCAGTGAACGCGGACGCATTTCGCCGCGCTTGCTCGGTGCCGGCATCGTGGCGGCGATGCTGCCCGATGCGGATGTGCTGGCGTTTGCGTTGCACGTTCCATATGCCGATGCGTTTGGTCACCGCGGTGCCAGCCATTCGTTGTTGTTCGCCAGCGTCATCGCACTGCTCGGCGCGGTGGCACATCGCAGCCTGCGTGCGGATGTCGTGCAGGCAGCGGTGTGGCTGTTTGTCTGCAGCGCATCACACCCGATCCTGGATGCGATGACCTCCGGCGGGCTCGGCGTGGCGTTGGCCTGGCCGTGGAGCGAAACGCGCTGGTTCGCGCCGTGGCGGCCGATCCGCGTCTCGCCGTTCGCCAACGGATTTTTCAATGCGCGCGGCTTGAACACGCTGCTCTCCGAGCTGCGTTGGGTCTGGCTGCCGCTCACCATCGCAGCGCTGGGATTTCGATGTATCCAGCGCGCGGCACCACAGGATCACCCGCAATGACCGATGTACTTCCCACCGCGCTAGCCGAGCTGTTGGCCGCGCGGCTTGGACCCGATGGCTGGTTGACTGCCGACGATGCGCGCCGCCGTTATGGCGAAGACGATTCGCGTCGCTGGGCATTGCCCGCTGCGGTGGCGCTGCCGCGCGATACCGAAGATGTGGTGGCGATCGTGCAGGCATGCCGCGCGCATGGCGTGCCGATTGTGGCGCGCGGTGCGGGCACCGGCACCACCGGCGCGGCGGTCCCGTTTTCCGGCGGCGTGGTGGTATCGATGGCGCGCATGAATCGCATCGTGGCATTGCGCCCGGAAGACCGCTGCGCCGTGGTGCAGCCTGGCGTACTCAATGGCGATCTGCAGCAGGCCTTGCAGCCGCATGGGTTGTTCTGGCCGCCGGATCCGTCCAGCGCGGAGATCTGCAGCATCGGCGGAAATTTATCCACCAACGCCGGTGGCCCGCGCGCGGTGAAGTATGGCGCCACCCGCGACAACGTACTCGGCCTGGTCGCGGTGACCGGCACCGGCGATGTCATTCGCTGCGGCGGTGCGTACACCAAAAATTCCACCGGCTACGACCTCACTCATTTACTGGTTGGCAGCGAAGGCACGCTGGCGATCATCGTCGAAGCGACCTTGAAGCTGACCCCGCGTGCAGTTGCGCAAGCCGGGCTGCGCGCGTTGTACCGCGATGCCGCCAGCGCTGCGGCCGCGGTGTCGCGGCTGATGGCGCAACCCACCACGCCGACGATGCTGGAATTCATGGATGCCAGTGCGATCGCGTTACTGCGCCGCAATGGCAGCGACGTGCCCGAGGCTGGCGCGATGTTGTTGATCGAAGCCGATGGCGATCACGACACGCTGCCTTACGCACTGCAGGCCTTGCACGATGCCGCCGATGGCGAGGGCGTGCTCAGCCTGGACATCGCCGCCGATGGCAGCGCGCGCGACAAACTGTGGGCCGCGCGCCGTGCGTTGTCGCCCGCATTGCGCACCATCAAGCCCGGCAAGATCAACGAAGACGTGGTGGTGCCGGTCTCGCGCATCCCGGAGCTGGTTGCAGGTGTGGAAGCGCTGGCGGCGGAATTCGCGCTGCCGATCGTCGCCTTTGGCCATGCCGGCAACGGCAACCTGCACGTCAACATCATGTACGACCCGGACGATGCCGATGAAAACGCGCGCGCGCATGCGGCATTACCGCGCGTCTTCGCGCTGGTGCTGGCGCTGGAAGGCACGCTCTCCGGCGAGCACGGTATTGGCGCTGGCGAAGCGCGATTTCATGACACAGGCCTTCAGCGCACCGACGCTGGTGGCGATGCGCGCGATCAAGGCCGCGCTCGACCCGGATGGGATCTTGAATCCGGGCAAGGTGCTGCCGCCGGCCTAGTGCGGTTGTTTCTTCAGCGCGTCACACCGATAAAGCGCAGCCCCACGCCCGGTTCGGTGACGATGTAATGCGGGTCGGCAGCGTCGTCGTGCAGTTTCTGGCGTAGCTTGCCGACCAGGATGCGCAGGTAGTGGGTGTCCTCTTCGTGCGTGGGGCCCCACACTTCGCGCAGCAATTGCGGTTGCGTCACCACGCGGCCGGCATGTTTGAGCAGCAGCGCGAGCAAGGCGTATTCCTTGCGACTCAGCGGGATGGCTTCGCCATTGAGGGTGACTTCGCGCAGGCCCAGATGGATGTGCAGGCGGCCATCGTCGAACACGCTTTCTTCCACCGTGTTGCCGGCACCGGCCTGACGCAACAGCGAGCGGATGCGCGCCATCAGTTCCTGCACGCCGAACGGTTTGGTGACGTAGTCGTTGGCGCCGGCATCGAGTGCGGCGACCTTTTCGGTTTCGCCGGCGCGCACGGTGAGCATGATCACCGGCACGTTGGACCACTGGCGGATCTCGCGCAGCACTTCATGGCCGTCGCGGTCGGGCAGGCCGATATCCAGCACCACCAGTTCGGCATCCTGCCCGGCCAACAGCGCAAGCCCTTCTTCGCCGGTGCCGGCCTGCAGCACGCGGTAGCCCTGCGCGCGCAGGCTGATATCGAGAAAACGGCGGATCTGCGGCTCGTCGTCGACGATCAGCACGCGGGCGGGCGGGATGGCAGTGGTGTCAGTCGGCATCGGGGCGAGGTGGCGCGGCAGGAACGAGCAGCGGCAGCGTAATGCGGATCGTGGTGCCGTGACCATGCGCGCCGGCCAACGCTTCGACGCTGCCACCGTGCGCGCCGATCATGCCCTGGCAGATGGTCAGCCCCAAACCGGTGCCGTGACGGCCGCGGTCGCCGCGTTCGACGCTGTAAAACATGTCGAAGATGCGCGCGCGCTCGTCTTCGGGAATGCCCGGGCCCTGGTCGCCGATATCGATCTGCAAGGCGCCGCTGCGTAGCTGCGCCTGCACGGTGACGGCCATGCCTGGTGGCGAAAACTTCGCTGCATTCTCCAGCACGTTGAAGATGGCCTGCTCCACCAGCGCCGGATGCACCCAGATCGCCGGCAGGTCGGCGGCCAGGTCCAGTTGCAGGCGCACATCCGGTTGGTAGCGCTGCAGGCGGCGGGTGGCCGAGCCGATCAACTCGTCCACGCCGATCCAGTCGCGATTCAAGGTCAGCCCGGTGTGGCCGAGCTTGGTCATGTCGAGCAGGTTCTGGATGTAGCGATCCAGCCGCTCGCCTTCGAGCTGGATGGTATCGAGCAAGGCGTGGCGATCCTGCGCATCCATCGCATCGCCATAACTGGCCAGGCTGCTGGCCGAGCCGATCATCGAGGCCAGCGGCGAGCGCAGGTCGTGCGAGACGGACGACAGCAATGCCGAGCGCAGGCGTTCGGTTTCACCGCTCACGCGTGCGCCTTCCAGATCGGCGACCAGCCGCGTGCGCAGCGCGGCCTGGCCGATGTCGTCCACCATCGCTTCGGCCAGCCGACGTTGCTCCAGGCCAGGACGCTGCACGGCCTGCCGGAAGCGCAGCGCCGCCACGCCCAGGCTGCCGCGCTCGTGGCGTACCGGCAGGCACCACCATTGCGCACCGGCCAGCGTATCGGTGAAGCGGCCAGCAGGTTGGCCATGCCGCTGTGTCCACTCCGCCGCGCTGCGGTCGAGTGCGCCGAAGCTGGCCGGTGCATCGCTTTCGCGTTGCTCCAGACGCAGCCAGACCTCGGCATCCAGTGCGGTGGTCAATGCACGGCGGCCGGCTTCCAACACCTGGCCGAGATCGGCGGCCGTGCTGAGCTGGCGGCCCAGCGCCTGCAGCGCGTTGGCATGCGCATTGGCCGCACGCAGCGCCAACACCTGGCTACGCAGCCGCGAGGCCAGGCGCCCGGCGACCAGTGCGGCAATCAGGAACAGACACACCGTCACCACGCCCTGGCGCGCACTGATGTGCAAGGTGAAGCGTGGTTCGATGAAGAAGAAGTTGTAGGCGACAAAACTCAGCAATGCCGCGATCACCGCCGCGGCCATGCGGGTGCGCGACGCGACCAGCACCACAGCGACGATAAACACCATCGACAGATCGTCGATATCGGTCCAGCGCTGCAACAGCCACGCCACAGCCACCGCACCGGCGGCGGCGATGGCGGCGAAGGCCAGGTCGTAACCTTGCAGCCAATGGCGTGGATTGCGCCAGCGTTGACGCGCACGTGCACGCGCATCGGCGGAGCTGACGATGACCAGTTCGTAATGCGCGCCACGTTGCAGCAATTGCTGGGTCAAGGTGCGGTTGAACATGCGCGCCAATGGGCGCTCGCGGGTGCGCCCAAGCACCAGGGTCGACACGCCGTTTTGCGATGCGAAATCCAGCAAGGCCTCGGCGACATTGGCGCCATGCAGTAATGCGGTGTCGCCACCCAGGCGACGCGTCAGTGCGAAGGCGCGGTCGATCTCCAGCTGCCAGCCGGCATCGGCCACGGTGCGCGTCTGCACGGTGACCACCGTCCACGGTGCATCGCGGCGTTCGGACAATCGCCGCGCCACCCGCACCAGATACTCCGAACTGCCACGCCCATCGATGGCCACCACCACACGGCGGCGCAGTGCGGCGGTACCGGGCAACCCACGCGCGGCCTGGGTATCGCGCAGATCGCTATCGACACGGTCGGCGGCGGTCTGCATCGCCAACTCGCGCAGCGCAGTCAGATTTGATGGCGAAAAAAACGCCTGCAAGGCCTGCGTCGCCTGTTCGGGCAGATAGACCTTGCCCTGCTGCAGGCGCTCGATCAGTTCGCGTGGCGGCAGATCCACCAGCACGATGTCGCGCAGGCGATCGAACACCGCGTCCGGCACCGTTTCGGACACGCGCACGCCAGTGATGCGCAGCACGATGTCGTTGAGACTTTCCAGATGCTGGATGTTGACCGTGGTGTAGACATCGATGCCGGCATCCAGCAGCTCGACGATGTCCTGCCATCGCCGCTCGTGACGGCTGCCGGGCACGTTGCGATGGGCCAGCTCGTCGATCAGGGCCAGGCGCGGTTTGCGCGCCAGCAGCGCATCCAGATCGAGTTCTTCCAGCGTGCGGCCCTGGTAGCTCACGCGTGTGCGCGGCAGCAGCGGCAAGCCGTCCAGCAACGCGGCGGTTTCGCTACGCCCGTGGGTCTCCACAATGCCGGCCACTACGTCCATGCCCTGCCGCAAGCGCTCGCGCGCCCGCGACAGCATGGCGTAGGTCTTGCCAACGCCGGGTGCCGCGCCCAAAAACACCGTCAGGCGCCCGCCGTGTTCGCGTTGCAGTTCGCCGATCAGCGCGTCGGCTTGTTGGGTGCGGGCGTCAATCATCGGGAATGGGGAATCGGGAATCGGGAATCGGGAATCGGGAATCGCAAAGCCTACAGTGGCCTGATGCGCTTAGCGCTTTTGCTTCACCCCATTCTCTATTCCCGTTTCTCCATTCCCAGCCTGATCCAACGCAAGATTCAACGCCAGCACATTCACCCGTGGCTGGCCAAGCAGACCGAACTGTGGCGCTTCGGTGGCGGCTTGCAGCAGTGCGGCGACGCGTTGCTCTGGCCAGCCGCGTGCGGCGGCGACGCGGCGTACCTGCACCTGCGCGCCCGCAGGGCTCAGATGCGGGTCCAGGCCGCTGCCGGATTGGGTCAGCAACTCGCTCGGCACCGCATCCGGTGCAATCCCGTCGCGTGCGGCGACCTCCGCGCGCGTAGCGGCGATGCGTGCCTGCAGGTCAGGATTGGAGCGCGCCTGATTGCTGCCGGCGGCCGCAGTGAGGTCGTACTTGGCGGCCGATGGACGCGGCTGAAAATAGCGCGCAGCGGTGAACGGCTGCGCGACCAAGGTCGAGCCGACCACCCGCGTGTCCTGGCGCAGCAACGAGCCGTGCGCCTGGGCCGGAAACAACGTGCCGGTGATGCCGGTGGCGATCAGCGAATACGCCAGGCCCAAACCGAACAGGATGAACAGCGCGAGGATCACCGAGGCGCGTAACGCACCGTCATCGCGCAACGGCAACGCAGTGGAATAATGATTGGCGGAAGACGTGGTCATGGCTCAGGCACCCAGGGTGGCGACAAGCGCCAGATCGATCAGTTTGATGGCGGCAAACGGCAGCACGATGCCGCCCAGCCCGTAGATCAGCATGTTTCGGCGCAACAAGGCGGTGGCGCTGGATGGACGAAACCGCACGCCACGCAAGGCCAGCGGAATCAACGCCGGAATGATCAGCGCATTGAAGATCAGCGCCGCCAGCACCGCATGCCGCGGGCTGGACAGCTGCATCACGTTGAGTGCGGCCATCGAGGGAATCGCCGCGGCAAACAACGCCGGCAAAATCGCGAAATACTTCGACACGTCGTTGGCCAACGAGAAGGTGGTCAACGCACCGCGCGTGATCAACTGCTGCTTGCCCACTTCGACCACCGCCAGCAGCTTGGCCGGATCCGAATCCAGATCGACCATGTTGCCGGCTTCCTTGGCCGCCTGCGTGCCAGAGTTCATCGCCAGGCCCACGTCTGCCTGCGCCAGCGCTGGAGCATCGTTGGTGCCGTCGCCCACCATTGCAACTAGCCGCCCGCCGGCTTGCTCGGCACGGATGCGCGCCAACTTGTCTTCCGGGCGCGCTTGCGCGATGTAATCGTCCACGCCGGCTTCTGCGGCAATGGCGGCAGCGGTGAGCGGGTTGTCGCCGGTGATCATCACCGTCTTGATGCCCATCGCACGCAACTGCGCGAACTTTTCCTTGATTCCCTGCTTGACCACGTCGCTCAATTCGACCACACCGAGCACATGCCGTCCTTCGGCGACCACCAGCGGTGTGGCGCCGCCGCGTGCGACTTCTTCGATACGCCCGCTCAACTCCGGCGACACCGTGGCGCCCTGTGCCTGCACATACGCCACGATGGCATCGCCGGCACCTTTACGAATCGCGCGGCCGGCCAGATCGACACCCGACATGCGCGTCTGCGCGGTGAAAGCGATGAAATCCGCAGCTTCCGGTTCGACGGCCACGGCACCTTGTTGGCGCGCGAGTTTGACGATGGACTTGCCCTCCGGCGTGGGGTCGGCCAGCGAGGCCAGCATCGCGGCATCGCGCAGCTGCGCACGGTCGATACCGGCCAGCGGATGAAACGCGGTGGCCTGGCGGTCGCCGTAGGTGATGGTGCCGGTCTTGTCGAGCAGCAACACGTCAACGTCGCCAGCCACTTCCACCGCCTTGCCGGATTTAGCCAGCACATTGGCCGACAACGCCCGGTTCATGCCGGCAATGCCGATCGCCGGCAACAGGCCGCCGATGGTGGTCGGGATCAGGCACACCAGCAATGCGATCAGCAGCAGCGGATCCAGCGTGACACCGACAAAGCCTGCGATCGCCGGCAGCGACGCCACCACGATCAGGAAGGTCAACGTCATTGCGGCCAGCAACAAAGTCAGCGCGATTTCGTTCGGCGTCTTCTGTCGATTGGCGCCTTCCACCAGCGCGATCATGCGATCCAGAAAGCTGTGGCCGGGTTCGGCCGTGACCTTGAACACGATCTCATCGGACAGCACCCGTGTGCCGCCGATCACGCCACTGCGATCGGTGCCGGCTTCGCGCAACACCGGTGCCGATTCGCCGGTCACCGCCGCTTCGTTGATGGTGGCAAGGCCGCGCACGATCTCGCCATCGGCCGGGACGAATTCGCCTTCGGACACCATCACGTAATCGCCCGGACGCAGCTCGGCCGCCGGCACGCGAGTTTCGCGCCCACCCAATGCGGTTTCGACGCGGCGCGCGATCAGGTCCTTGCGCGCACGGCGCAAAGATGCCGCCTGCCCACGGCCACGCGCTTCGGCAATGGCTTCGGCAAAATTGCCGAACAACACGGTGACAAACAAGATCACCGTCACTGCCCAGCCAAAACCGGCATTGCCATAGCCGCTGGCGGTGATCACCGCGGCCAGCAGCGTGCCGCCCATCACCACCGCCATCACCGGGCTACGCAGCAGATGCCGTGGCGACAGCTTGATAAAGGCCGCACGCATCGCTGCGATCAGCACCGCAGCATCGAATAACGCTGCGTCACCGCGCTCGCGTTTTTCAGTTGTATCGATCGTAGACATGCTCATTCTCAGGACGCCGCCAGGGCGAGGTGTTCAGCGATGGGGCCCAGCACCAGTGCCGGCATGAACTGCAGCACGGTCAGCACGAGCACGATCGCCATCAAGGTCAGCGCAAAGGTGGGTGTTTCCACCTGCAGGCTGCCGGCCGATTCGGGCGCGCGCCGCTTTACCGCCATGCGTGCAGCCACCATCAACGGCAGGATCAATGCCGGGTAGCGGCCCAGGACCAGCACCACCGAGCAACTCAGATTCCACCAATACGTGGCATCGCCTAGCCCTTCAAAACCCGAGCCGTTGTTGGCGAAAGCCGAGGTGTACTCGTAGAACACCTGGCTGATGCCGTGGAAGCCCGGATTGGAATTACCGGTCAATGCCGGCACCGCCAGTGCCACCGCGGTAAAGCCCAGCACCACCAGCGGCTGCAACAAAATCAGCAGTGCCAGCAATTGCACTTCGCGCGCTTCGATCTTGCGGCCGAACAATTCGGGTGTGCGCCCAGTCATCAAACCGGCCAGAAACACGCTCAATAACAGGTACACCACAAATTGCTGCAGGCCACAGCCGATGCCGCCCCAGATGGCATTGATCAGCATATCCACCAACGTGACAAGCCCACTCAGCGGCGCCAGCGAGTCGTGCATTGCATTGACCGAGCCATTGGACGTCTGCGTGGTCAACGCCGCCCAGAGCGCGGAAGCATCGGCGCCGATGCGCACTTCCTTGCCTTCCATCAAGGCCGGCGAGGCGGCGCTGGCCGAATGCGCTTCGGACCACACCAACAAGGCCGTGGATGCAGCCGACATCGTCAACATGGTGCCGAACACCAAGGCCGTGAGTCGCTTGCGCCCGGTCAGATAGCCGACCATGAACACCACGCTCATCGGCAGCAGCACCAGTGCCAGGGTTTCCAGCAAGTTGCTCAACGGCGTGGGGTTTTCCAATGCCACCGAACTATTGGGGCCATACCAGCCACCGCCGTTGGTGCCGAGCTGCTTGACCGCCACCATCGCCGCCACCGGTCCCACCGGAATGGTCTGCGTGGTCATGCCGGCGCTGCTGTCCAGCGGCGCTGCCGTCGCGGCACCTTGCAGCGTGGATGGCACGCCTTGCCAGCCGAGCAACATGGCCCACACCAGAGACAGAGGCAACAGCACGCGCACGCTGGCACGGATGACGTCGGCCCAGTAGTTGCCGACATCGGCCTCGGGCAGCGCCTCTGCGCCAGACGTTGGCTGCCGCCCTGCATGGCGCGCCAACGCCGTCTCCTGCTCGTCCTCATCGGTCATTCCTGGCCGGGCGCTCGCCGTCGCGTCCGATGCCGACGCGCCATCGGACACGCGTGCGACGGCGCGCCCACCGAACAACGCGCGCAAGGTTGCTACCGCCAACGCCAGACCCATCATCGGCGTTACCACCTGCAGGCCGACGATGCCGGTCATCTGCGCCAGATACGACAGCTGCGCCTGGCCGGAATAATGCTGCTGATTGGTATTGGTGAGGAACGACACCATGGTGTGCAGCGCGGTATCCCAACGCATGTTGGGGATGCCATCCGGGTTGAACGGCAGCCACGCCTGGGTCATGAACACGCCCCAGGTCAGCAGCCCGACCACCAGGTTGCTGAGCAGAAACGCGATGGTGTAGCCGCGCCACGACATGCCCTGCTGCGGGCGGGTGCCGAGCAATGCGTACAACGGCCGTTCGATCCAGCCGAACAGCGCATCGCCACGCATCGGCGCACCGCGCATCACTGCCGCCAGATACCGGCCAAGAGGCCACGCCAGCACGATGGCCAGCGCATAAACAAGAAAGGTTTCACTCATTGGAGCGCACTCGCATCAGAAGTCTTCGGGCCGCAGCACCACGTACAACAGGTAGGCGGCGGCAACGAGTACGGCCACGCCGCACAGCAGGGACAACCAGGCAGGCATGTCGGCTACTCCCCGTGACGCGCACAAGGGCGCAAGGCCGATGCGCTGCGCGCGGGCGCATGCGGCAGCTGCATGACAACAGGGCAAGGCGCTGCCGCACCGCGCGCGCAGCGCCGATGGAGCAGACAGGTCAAGGGATGCATCAGGATCGTCCACAGCGGAACCGCTCCGCCACTGCGCGCAGTCTCGTCCCGAGCTGCGTAAAGTCGCTATGGACATGCCATGGGCACCGCGTAAATTCCGCATAAAAGCGGCCGAGCGGTGGTTGGTCGAGGCGGTTGGTCGAGGCGGTTGGTCGAGGCGGTTGGTCGAGGCGGTTGGTCGAGGCGGTTGGTCGAGGCGGTTGGTCGAGGCGGTTGGTCGAGGCGGTTGGTCGAGGGCGCACTGCCCTGGCCGGTTCCGGGACACGCCGTGAATCCGTCCGTGGAGGCTCGGTGGCGGCATCCATGCCGCCACACGGTCCCGGAACCGGCCAGGGCAGTGCGCCTGTCGAGTTGGTTGCGTGCGGATGGAACGGTGACACGCAGTGGCGCAGATAGATGACGTTGTGGGGTTGATTGAGCTGATGCGGCTGACGACTCAGCTACAGACGTAACGACATGATTGCTGTACGTGAGTACATTCTTTTTATATGTGGGCTCTTCCCATAAAAAAGCGAGGAGTAGAAACTCATCTGCTCTCCACAGCACCGCACGCGAACGACGCCCTGCTTTTAACCATGCATACCGACATTCTCGAATGGCCCTTGCCCGCCCACCGTCGCGGGACCTCACGCGGCATGGATGCCGCGTAAGAGCCTACAAGGACGTACTTGCGGCGTGTCCCGTGATGGTGGGCGGGCAAGGGCCCTGCAGCGACCGCACAGATCACCGGCTTCTCGCCGTCGCTCATCGAACGCAACGACATGCAGAGGTGCGAGCGCACTTTGGCAGCATCTGAAAACCCAAGCCAGTGTGATCGCAGGACGCGTTGCCCTACCCGTTAGCGAAATACACCATCAACCGATCACTCAAAGCTCCCTAGCGGCATCCATGCCGCCAAGTGGCCACGATAAAATCCCACTTGTTCGCAATCTGCACACGAGCCACGCAAGCGCAGTCGCAAGACGAAAACGCTTCCTGGCAATCATCCATCTGGTGCATTGAAAACGAAAGCCAGTGTTGCCCTGACGCCTTACCGCAGCGGTACGCTCAACACCGATGGCGTTGCCACCGGCGAGGTAAACGTCACCGTGCCGCCGCTATCGCTTGCGTCGGTGTAGCGCGCATCGCGGGTATCGATGACCAGCACCAATCGCTGTCCTGCAGGGATTTCGGCGGCGGCGGCCTGCAGCGACCAGTCCAGGGTCACCGCGCGGCCGGGCGTTGCATCGCGCAGCGAGTACGGCGCATGCGTGATCAACGAGGCAATACCCAACGCATCCATGCGGTACAGATACGCAAACAGGCTCACCTTCGATTGCGTAGGCACCACCGTGATGCGTAAGGACGGACTGCCCGCCAGCTGACGCACACCACTAGCCGGCGAACCAACCCACACCGCCGCGCCAACGCGCGTGACCAGCGGAATCGAGGTGGTCACCGGCAAGCCAAAGCCTTGCAACAGGCCGCTGACCAGCACCACGCCCGAGTCGGCCAGGGTCGGCACGTCGGTGGCAATGCGCGATTGCCATCCGCTGGCCGTGCCAGCGATCAATCCGCCGGTGGGGCTGAGCAGCCCGGCCGGTGCAGATAGACCCAGGCGCGTGGTGCCTTGCTGCACCGATGCCCAATCCGGATACGTCAGCCATTGCCCGGCGCGCGGCGATAACCGCACCGGCGCTTCGGCATCCACACCATTGCGCACTTGCTTGAGATGGCGATCGAACCAACGCGTGGCCGCGGTATAAACCTCGTTGGGCAGGCCCAAGGCACCGGGCAGTTCCGTGGTGGCGTGATCGCCCTGGCTCAGCAGCAGTTGCTTGGGCCCGCGCAGCTGATTGAAGAAGGCGATGGTTTGATTCGGCGGGAACAAGCCGTCGTTGAAGGCATTGCCCAGCAGCACTGCGGTGCCGCGCGCGTTGAGCGCGGCCACGTCGGTGACCGGGCTGCGCGAGGCCGCCTGCGGCAGGAAGCCCTGCACCGCACCATCGAAATCGCCCTGCGCCACCTTCGCGCCGATCTGCGCCAGATCTGGGCCCGCACGTCCGGTCAACGCGCCCGCGCCGACCAGCAACCCGACGCCTTGCTGGCTGACGGTGCGATTGGAATAAAGCGAGGCCTCCAGATCGGCCCAGCCACTGAGCGCAGCCACTGCCTTGATGCGCGGGTCGCGCTCGGCGGCCAGCAGGCTGATGCCCGCGCCATAGGAGATGCCGGACGCGCCGATCGCATTCGGATTGGCCGGCGTATGCGCCAGCGCCCAATCGATGACCGCACTGACGTCTTCTACGGTGTCCGGCCCGGCGATGTCGATCTGCCCGGCCGAATCCCAGAAACCGCGCGAGGTGTAGCTGACGACGACATAGCCATCGCTAGCCAGCTGAGTGGCGCGGCCCAGATATTCCAGATTGGGCAACGACCAACTGGCCGGCATCACGATCAGCGGAAACGGCCCACTCCCCTGCCCCTGCGGCACCAGCACCAGCGCCCCCATCGGCGCGCCATCCCAGCCGGGGATGCGCTCGTAGGTCTTGCTGAAGGCGCCTGCCACGGCCGATGCCGACGACACCAGCAACGCCACCGCGGCGATGCCACGGATCCAAACCTTGTTCATGCTGCTCTCTCCCAAGCAAAGCCGGGCCGGGATAGCCCAGCGGCAACTGCCATGCATCCGTGGTGCGGGGGAGAACCCGGCGAACGTACCAGACGGTACGGTATGGGTTCAAGGCGGGGATTGGGGATTGGGGATTGGGGATTGGGGATTGGGGATTGGGGATTGGGGATTGGGGATTGGGGATTGGGGATTGGGGATTGGGGATTGGGGATTGGGGATTGGGGATTGGGGATTGGGGATTGGGGATTGGGGATTGGGGATTGGGGATTGGGGATTGGGGATTGGGGATTGGGGATTGGGGATTGGGGATTGGGGATTGGGGATTGGGGATTGGGGATTGGGGATTGGGGATTGGGGATTCGGGATTCGGGATTCGGGAGGCGGGAGGCGGGAATCTGATACCGCCACTGAGGCACGGGCGTTGAGCCGCCGCGCCGCCGACACAACCGCCCTAGTCGATACATGCCCTCAGGGCGCCACTGCGACCGAATCTTTCAGAGGCATAGCCGTGCTGCAACCAGCGCGATATCGCGTGGCCGTTTTGTCTTCGCGAAACACATCGGCAGGACGGGTGAGGCCCAGAATCTCGCCCCGCAGCACCGCACTCGGCAACGCAGGCAGTTCGGGACGCGCCCTACCACGCTCGCCGATGCGCATCGCCCGGCTGGCACCGCCACAGCGAACACACCGCCCAGCGCCAGCTTTCGTGACCCGTCAGCGCAGCAGCACCAGCCGCTACTCCCTCAACCGACGAAGTGCTGATACCCACGCAGTGGGGGTTGCCAGGGATGGCCGTCGGCGTCGTGCACCACCACGCCTGGTGCGGCAACGATCTGGCCGATGCGCGTGGCAGCCACGCCGGCAAACGCCATCGCCTGCAGCACGGCATCGCGGTGCTGTGGGGCAGCGGTGAAACACAGTTCGTAGTCGTCGCCGCCGCCCAATTGCCAGCCGATGCACTGCAACGCGCTGATTCCGTCGCTGCACGGCATCTGCGGCAAGCCAGTCAACGTCAGGTGGGCGCCCACACCACTGCGCTCGCACAGATGGCCCAGATCGGCTAGCAGGCCGTCGGAGACATCCACGCAGGCATGGGCAAGCCCACGCAGCCGCAATCCTGCCTGCACACGCGGCTGCGGACGCAGCAGCCGGCTGCGCCATGCTTCATGCAACGGATCCGCCGCCACACGCGTGACATCCAACGCGCCGGCCTGCCACAGCGACAACGCCGCCGCCGCTTCGCCCAGCTGGCCGGTCACCCACACGTCATCGCCCACGCGCGCGCCATCGCGACGCAGCGCAGCCCCCGGCGGCACGCTGCCGATCGCGGTGACCGCGCACGACAATGGCCCGCGCGTCGTGTCGCCGCCGACCAACGCGATGCCATGCGCATCGGCAAGCGCGAAGAATCCATCGGCAAATGCGTCCACCCACGCCAGATCGTCGTGCGGCAAGGACAGCGACAAGGTGCACCAGCGCGGCTGCGCGCCCATCGCGGCAAGGTCGGACAGGTTGACCGCCAGCGTCTTCCAGCCCAGATCGTCGGCATGCGTTTCGTGCGGAAAATGCACACCGGCATTGAGCGTGTCGGCAGTGATGGCCAGCTGCTCGCCGGCCGGCGGCTGCAGCAACGCCGCGTCGTCGCCGATGCCCAGCGGCACATCGGCACGCGCGGCGATGCGCGTGCGCAGACGCGCAATCAGATCGAATTCGGGCATGGCAACGGGAATCGGGAATGGAGAATGGAGAATCGCAAATGCGGCGGGTGGTCGCGAGCAGTGGGGCTCTTCACGATTCCCCATTCCCGACTCCAGATTCCCGCGGCTCAGGCGCCGCTGACGCCGCCCGACTCGACCTTGCGCCACTCCACCGCAGCGCGATCCAGCACGCCGTTGACGTAGGTGTGCCCGTGTTCGGAGCCGAAGCGCTTGGCGGTTTCGATCGCTTCGTTGATCACCACGCGGTATGGCACGTCCTGCCGATGCAGCAGCTCAAAGGCGGCCAGACGCAGCACCGCACGCTCGATCGCATCGACCTCTTCCACGCCGCGATCCAGATACGGCGTCAACGCAGTATCCAGCTCGGCGCGATGGGTGAGCACGCCTTCCACCAGGCTTTCGAAGTACGCCAGGTCGGCCACTTCGTGCGCCTGCTCATGCGCAAACTGGCCGATCACCTGCTTGGCGAAACCGCCCGAGATCTGCCAGGCATACACCGCCTGCAAGGCGCGGCGGCGTGCGCGTGAGCGCAGCACCGGGTCGATGCCGTCGCGACGGCTGTGACGGGCATGTCCACCGGACTTGCTCATGGCAACAACTCCATCAAATTCACCAGTTCCAGTGCGGCAAGCGCGCATTCCTCGCCCTTGTTGCCATGGCTGCCGCCGGCACGCGCCTCGGCATCTTCCACCCGCTCGACCGCCAGCACGCCATTGAGCACCGGCACGCCGGTCTGCAATTGCACGCTCATCAGGCCTTCAGCGCATAGGTCGGCCACATGTTCGTAGTGGCGGGTATCGCCACGGATCACGCAGCCCAGCGCGATGATCGCGCCGTGCTGGCCGGACTGCGCCACGCGGTTGGCAGCGATCGGAATTTCCCAGGCGCCCGGCACGCGGATCACGTCGATGGCGTCCTCGCCGACGCCGTTGCCGGCCAGGCTCTGGCGTGCACCGGCAACCAGCACGTCGGTGATACGGGCATTCCAGCGGCTGGCGATGATCGCAAAGCGCGCGGTGGTGGGGCGAAGATCGCCTTCGTAGTGGGTCATGCGGGTCGGCAACTCGAGGGGGCGGGAAGTTTAACAGCTGCCGGGCCCAGGCCCGGCCGACATCTGAGGCAGCGGCCCGCCGAAGCAGGCACTGCCGGGCGTCCTGGACGCCCTGGTGCACCAGCTGCAGCGCGTTGTGCCAGCGGCATGCGGTTGTCTACGGGCCACGGGCGACATCACCGCCACCCGCTCCTTCGACGCCCGCACCCGCTAGCCACCACGTGCTGCCGGGACTGGATGCGCTACGGCACCGCTGTCGGCGGCACCGAACGCACCGCTTCGCCCGCGTGGCATTCCAGATACTCCACCACTTCCAGCCCGAAGCCGGCCAGGCCGACCTGGCGGCGCGGGGTGCCCAGCACGCGCAGCTTGCCCAGGCCCAGTTCGGCCAGGATCTGCGCGCCGGCACCGTTGCGCCGCCACTGGCTGACATCCTTGGCGTTGGCGGAAGCTTCGGGCTGCTGACGCAGCCGCGCCAACAGCGACTCGCTGTCGCGCGGTGCCGACAGCACCACCATCACGCCCTGCCCTTCGGCAGCGATCGCACGCAAGGCATCGGTGGCGGCCACGCCGAAATCATCGCGCTGCCAATGCAGCAGATCGGCCAGCGGGTTTTCCACCTGCACGCGCACCAGCGTGGGGGTGTGCGGATCGGCCGCGCCGCGCACCAGCGCAAAGTGCAGGTCGTGCGCGATGCGGTCGCGGTAGGTCACCAGTTTGAACGGCCCGAACTCGGTGGTGATGTCGCGCTCGTCCACCCGCTCGACGGTGTGCTCGTTGGCCAGGCGGTACGCGATCAGATCGGCGATCGAGCCCATCTTCAGCCCATGCTCGCGGGCGAACACTTCCAGCTGCGGGCGGCGCGCCATGCTGCCATCCGGGTTGAGCACTTCCACCAGCACGCCGGCCGGTTCCAGCCCCGCCAGCATCGGCAGATCGCTGGCGGCTTCGGTGTGCCCGGCACGGGTGAGCACGCCACCGGGCTGCGAAATCAGCGGGAAGATGTGACCCGGCTGACTCAGGTCCTGCGGCTTGGCATCCGGGCGCACCGCGGTCCGCACCGTATGCGCACGGTCGTACGCCGAAATGCCGGTGGTGACGCCTTCGGCCGCCTCGATGCTGACGGTGAAGTTGGTCTGAAACTGCGCGGTGTTATTGCGCACCATCGGCGCCAGGCCGAGTTGTGCGCACCGCTCGCGCGTCAGCGACAGGCACACCAGCCCGCGCGCGTGGGTCACCATGAAATTGATGTCCGACGGCTTGACCAGCTCGGCGGCCATGATCAGATCGCCCTCGTTTTCGCGGTCTTCGTCATCGACGATCACCACCATGCGCCCGGCACGCAACTCTTCGATCAGCTCGGGAACCGGCGCGAAATTCATGCCTCACCCCGCGTGCCGAGCAAACGTTCGACATAGCGCGCGACCAGATCGATTTCCAGATTCACCGCAGCGCCCACCGCAGTGGCCGCAAACGCGGTATTGGCGACCGTGTGCGGAATCAACGCCACTTCAAAGCCATCCTGGTCCACTTCGTTGACCGTGAGGCTGACACCATCCACGCAGATCGAGCCCTTCTTGGCCACGTAGCGCAACACCGCCGGTGGCGCCGCAAACCGCCAGCGCTGCGCGCGCGCGTCCTCGTGCACCGATTGCACCTGACCCAGCCCATCGACGTGGCCACTGACCAGATGCCCGCCGAGGCGGTCGGTCGGGCGCATCGCACGTTCCAGATTGATCACCGCGCCTTCCGGCAACGCGCCCAAGGTGGTCAGCGACAGGGTTTCGGTGGATGCATCGGCCTGAAAACTGATCGCGTCGAACGCGATCACGGTCAGGCAAACGCCATTGACCGCGATGCTTTCGCCCAATTGGACTGTGTCGAACGGCAAGCTGCCGACAGCGAAGGTAAACCGCACATCGCCACCCTGCGGTTGACGCGCCGCCAGACGGCCGACGCCTTCAATGATTCCAGTAAACATCAGCGCGCCCCCGTTTGCAGTAGCGATCGGGGTGAGTTGGCGCGATGGAAGGTCGCGATGCAACGCGACAGGTGATGCAAAGACATAGTCGTTTCTCGCAGAAGTTGAGCGAAAAACGCCGCAAGGCAAAGCAAACAGGCGCGCGCACAGCCGCAAGGGCTGCGCGTTGGCCGTCTTCTTTCATCCGGACTATACCGTCGGCTCCGGCATCGGACCGGATCTGCTGACCTTCGCACCACGCCCGGCACATAACGCCCCGGGCACCGCTGCGAAGCGCTCGCGGGCTCGCACGCTTGCACGTGCCTACCGCCGGTGGGGAATCGCACCCCGCCCTGAAGACGTTCGTAAGTACCGGCGAACCGGCCGGCGCAGTTTAACAGCGCGCATCGGCGCCATTGCTGACCACCAGCTAAGGCCAACAGGACGCTGTGTCGTGTCAGGAATTTCCCCATAGCCAGTTTTGTGAAGAGTCTGTTAAATTGCGCGCCGCGGCGGGAGACGTCGCGCTTTTTTCCAGCCTGCAACAGGCCGGAAGACACGGACATCAACTCAGAGAGAACACTTATGCGCACCACCCTGATTCTGGCTGCCCTGCTGGCAGCCACCCCGTTTGCCGCCGCTGCTGAAGGCCTGAGCTACAGCTACGTCGAAGGCGGCTGGAACCGCACCGAAATCACCGTGAACGGCGATTCGGACGATCTCGACGGCGGCTACCTGCGCGGTTCGTGGAAGATTGCCGAGCCGGTCTACCTGCTCGCCGGCTACCAGCGCGCCACCAAGGATTTCAACCTCGGCTCTGGCTTTGTGCTCGAAGGCACCTTGCAACAGGCCAGCTTCGGTATCGGCTATCGCCAGGAAATGACCGAGCGTGTCGAGTTCATCGCCGACATCAGCGTGCTGCGCTCCAAGGTCGAATCCGACCTGCGCCTGCGTGGCCGTTCGATCGACGACTCCTCCGACACCAGCAGCCTGGGCTTCGGTAACCTCGGCCTGCGTGGCAAGCCCTCGCCGCGGACCGAAGCATGGATCAAGGCCGGCTACATCGACGGCAGCGACGTGGACGAAGGCGAATTCGTCGGCACCCTCGGCGGCCAGGTGAACTTCACCCCGACCTGGGGCCTGGTCGGCGAAGTCCAGTTCATCGACAACGCCAATCAGTACCGTGTCGGCGTGCGCGCAAGCTTCTGATCGACGCGCTGCAGCTACAAAAAAGGCTCCGCTTGCGGAGCCTTTTTTGTGTCCGGCCACTCCCGGCGCGATTAGGGTGCCCCTGAAGGCAAATGCGTTTCGCCACGGCTGCAAGCACCACCAGCAGAATGGGCGGTGGAAGCCGCGTCTCTAGCGCCTGCAACATCGCACGCACGCTTGCTGCGATTTGCATCCAGAAACGTCCAGAACCCGGAGCATGCCGTCGACCACGACACCAACGCAGCATCCTGCTACTGATTGATCGTGGTTTCGATGACATCGACGATCTCACTGACGGGGATCGTGAAAACTCCAGCGTTGCCTTCTTCAAAAGCAGTCCGCCAGGTTGTGTAGCCCTCCAGATACTCCGGGTTCACCGCGGCCTGGCCGACAAGCGTCGTGACGGAGCTTTCGAGTGTCGTTCTGGACACCGGAGAATGCGGCAACTCCGTTGAGATGGCGTTGGGCGCACGCGCATTTTTTACCCGAACGTCGCGAACGCTGATATGGAACACTTCGCCAATCTTCGGTTCGATCTCGATCCTGTTGATCTGCAGCGTCGATCCCGGCTCTTCGGCCCTGTTGTGGTACTCCCAAACTTGCCCTTCCGCAAACTGCCGGGCTTGTGCAGTGTCCATGGTCATAGTGAGAAATCCGATGACAAGAAGGAAAGTGAGCTTCATCTAAAGAGGCTTAAGAGCACGTGTTGGTCGGCAGTGTCTAACCGTCGTCTGCATCGTTGGTCCTTTCGGGCCCGCCCTGCCCCCCGGCAGGCTATGCATTCGGTAAGGTCACCCTCAAGCTTCAACGCTTACAGAACACGTGAGCTACAGAATCAGCAGCCTGCAACGTTCTCTTGCACCAGAGCTACCGCTCATTCAACGGCACCAGGCAGATAGCGCAGCCTCAGGTCCTGGCCAAGTTGGCGCACATCGGCCAGATGCAGCGTGCGACGCTGCGCCATGGTGTCGATGCCAAGCCCGGCCAACAACGGTCTGGCGGCATCGCCCAGCACCACCGGCGCCAGATAGACCAGCAGTTCGTCGACCAGACCAGCTTCCAGCAGCGCGCCGCTCAGGGTTGCGCCGGCTTCTGCGTGCACTTCGTTGATGCCGCGCTCGGCCAGCAACGCCAACACCGCTCTCAGATCGAAGCGACCGTCGTGCAGTGGCATCCCGACGAACTCGGCGTTGTGCAGCGGCGTCGCTGGTGCAGCGTTGCCATGCAGATAGAGCGTGGGTGCATCGCCCTGGCGAATCTTCTCGCACCCCACGGTGCGCAAGCGCGCATCCAGCACGACCCGCAACGGCGGCACGAAAGGGGTGTCATCGCCCAGCCGCACCGTCATCGCCGGATCGTCGGCCAGCACCGTGCCGGCACCGGTCAGGATGGCACCGGCACGCGCGCGCCAGCGTTGCACGTCGGCACGTGCGTCTGCACCGGTGATCCACTTGGACTCGCCGCTGGCCAGCGCAGTGCGCCCATCCAGGCTGGCGCCCAGCTTGACCCGCAGCCACGGACGGCCACGCTCCACCCGCGACAAAAATCCACGATTGAGGTCGCGCGCCTGCGCCTGCAGCACGCCACTGATCACCTCGATCCCCGCCTCGCGCAGCAGCGCGAAACCACCGCCGTTGACCTGCGGAAACGGGTCGGCCATCGCCGCGACCACGCGCGCCACGCCAGCCTCGATCAAGGCCAATGCGCACGGCGGCGTGCGCCCATAATGTGCGCACGGCTCCAACGTGACATACGCGGTCGCTCCGCGTGCACGCTCGCCGGCAGCGTGCAGCGCAAACACTTCGGCATGCGGGCCACCGGCACGTTGATGGAAGCCTTCGCCCACGCACACGCCATCGCGCACGATCACGCAGCCCACCATTGGATTGGGCCGCGTGGTGTAGGCACCGCGTTCTGCCAGGCGCAGTGCCTGCGCCATCCAGCGGTGGTCGTCGGCCGTCACGTTCATTGCGTTGCTCCCTCCGGCGCGATGGCCATCACCACGATCTGCATCGGGCCAAGCAACAGCTCGGCATGCGCGTGCCAGCCAAGCCGCTGATAAAACGGCACCAGCGCCGGTTGGCAATACAGATACAGCAGCGGCACCTTCAATTGCGCAGCCGCACGCACGCAGTGCGCCACCAGTGCTTCGCCGATGCCCTGCCCGCGTGCCTGCGGCTGCACGTATAGCGATGCCAGCCAGGGCGACCATTGCCGGATGCGGCCATCGTCGTTCTCCAGCAGGCTGACCGAGCCGAGCCAGTGCGATTGATCGAGCGCAACCCAGGTGGTGGGAATCACGCCATCGCGGGTATGACTGCGCAGTTCGCTCAACGCTTCGTCGATGTTCCAGTCCGGCAACAGACTGCCGAAGGCCTGCAGATGCGCCTGCGCGATGGCAGGCAAATGTTCTGGCGTGTCCGCCACGCAGGCGATGCGCATGCGCTCAGCGCTTACCGGGTTTGCCGGCACGTTCCAGCGCCGCTTCCAGCAACGGCAATTGCTCGCTACCGACCGGAAGCTCGCGTTCGAGCTTTTCGATTTCTTCGCGGAAGTCGGCTACGTCCTGAAAACTGCGATACACCGAGGCGAAGCGCACATAGCCCACATGGTCGAGTTTGCGCAGCTCGACCATCACGTATTCGCCCACGCGCAGCGAACCCACTTCGCGCTCGCCGGACATGCGCAGCTGATGCACCACCGCGCGCACCGCCGCTTCGATCTGCTCTTCGGACACCGGGCGTTTCTGCAGCGCGCGGTCGAAGCTGGTGCGTAGCTTGCGCGCGTCGAACGCCTCGCGCCCGCCATCGCTCTTGACCACCGTCGGCAGTTTCAGTTCGATGGTTTCCAGGGTACTGAAACGCTCTCCGCACGCCTCGCACTCACGGCGCCGACGAATCGTCGTGCCGTCTTCGGACACCCGCGAATCGATCACGCGGGTGTCGTTGTGCTGGCAAAAGGGGCAGTGCATCAGCGGAGCCGGGACCGGGGACCCGGGACGCGGGACGCGGGGAAAAGCAAGGAGCGCCCGTTATCCAGTTGGACAGGCGCACGCGCAAACACGGGAAACACGGCTTTCCCGTGTCCCCAGTCCCCGGTCCCTGGTCCCGGCACCTCAGCCATACACCGGATACTTCTTGCACTGCGCAGTCACTGCGTCGCGCACCTTGGCCAGCACTGCTTCGTCGGCCGGTGCGTCCAGCACGTCGGCGATCCAGTTGGCCAGGTCGATGCTGTCCTGCTCCTTGTAACCGCGCGTGGTGATGGCCGGGGTGCCCAGGCGCAGGCCCGAGGTCACGAACGGCGAACGCGGGTCGTTGGGTACTGCATTCTTGTTGACGGTGATGTGGGCCTTGCCGAGCGCGGCCTCTGCATCCTTGCCGGAGACATCGCGGCCGATCATGTCGACCAGCATCAGATGGTTCTCGGTGCCGCCGGAGACGATCTTGTAGCCGCGTGCGATCAGCGTGTTGGCCATGGCCTGGGCGTTCTTGACCACCTGCTGCTGGTAGGTCTTGAAGGCTGGTTCCAGCGCTTCCTTGAACGCGACCGCTTTCGCCGCGATCACGTGCATCAACGGGCCACCCTGGATGCCGGGGAACACGATCGACTGCAGCTTCTTCTGCAGCTCTTCGCTGGCGCCCTTGGCCACGATGATGCCGCCGCGCGGGCCGCGCAGGGTCTTGTGGGTGGTCGAGGTGACCACGTGCGCATGCTCCATCGGACTCGGATAGACGCCGGCGGCAACCAGGCCGGCCACGTGCGCCATGTCGACGAACAGATACGCACCCACACTGTCGGCGATGGCGCGGAAGCGCGCCCAGTCGATCTTCTGCGAGTAGGCTGAGAAACCGGCCACGACCATCTTCGGCGTGTGCTCGGTGGCCAGGCGCTGGACCTCGTCGTAATCGATCAGGCCCTGCTCGTCGACGCCGTACTGCACCGCGTTGAACAGCTTGCCGGAGACATTGACCTTGGCACCGTGGGTCAGGTGGCCACCATGGGCCAGACTCATGCCCAGGATGGTGTCGCCGGGCTGCAGCAGCGCCAGATAGACCGCCTGATTGGCCTGCGAGCCGCTGTGCGGCTGCACGTTTGCGTAGTCGGCACCAAACACCTGCTTGATGCGGTCGATCGCCAGTTGCTCGGCGATGTCGACAAACTCGCAACCGCCGTAATAGCGTTTGCCCGGATAGCCTTCGGCGTATTTGTTGGTCAGCTGGCTGCCCTGGGCCTCCATCACCAGCGCGCTGCAGTAGTTCTCGCTGGCGATCAGTTCGACGTGATCCTCCTGGCGGCCAACTTCAGCGGCGATGGCCTTGGCCAGTTCGGGGTCGTAGGTTTCCAGTCGGACGTCGCGCGAGAACATTCGAAGCTCCGGGGCAGCTGCAGCCAGTAGGGCCGCCGATTGTAAGCCCCCGCCGCACGGGTGACCAATCGCGCTGCTGTTGCGGCACTGCGCCCGGTCGGCCGGCGCGCGGCACAAACGACAAAGGCGCACCGAAGTGCGCCTTTGTGTGATGACCGGCCCGATTGCTCGGCGAGCAACCCGGTGTCTGCTCAGTTGTTGAGGACCAGGTCGGCGATGACGCCGGTGGCAATGGCGACCAGCAGCAGATTGCCGGTGTTGTCGCGCTGCCAACGGTAGCCATACGGCGGGCGACGCAAGTTGTAGCGGTCATAGTCGTTCACAACATAGACCGGCCCGTGATAACGCTGGCCACGGGCCCAGTACGGGCGCGGCGGCGGGCCAGCGCGATAATAGCTAGGGCGATCGTAGACATAGACCCGGTTGCGGTCGTAGCGACGGTCCTGATAGCGGGCGTCGCGATAGCCCTCGCGGTAACCATTGCCGTAATAGCGGCGGTCGTCGCGACGTTCAGCCCGGCGGTCATCGCGCCAATCGCGACGGTCGTTGCCCCAGTTGCCGCGATGATCGCGGCCGCGGTCGTGGCGATCGTCGCGGTCATGCCCGCGGCGGTCGTGGTCGCGGTCCCAGTCGCCGGCGAACGCAGCCGGGGCCATGGAGCCCAACGCCAGGATGGAAGAAAGCACAACAGTGACGATGCGATTGCGGTTCATGACCAGCTCCTGTTTGCGATGTCGCAATTTCATTAAGACGCTGCTCGCCTTAACGCATTCTTGCTGGAATCGATTACGAAAACGCCTATTCAGGTAATAGGTAGGCTGCCGTTTAGCTACACGCCCGTCTGCCGCGGCCCCGGGCACTTGCCCGTATAATCGCCGCAATCCCTTTTCCGCCGCCTCCGGCCTCGGCCGGCGGGCTGCCTGCGTCCACGGAGCACCCATGTCGCAATATATCTACACCATGAACCGCGTCAGCAAGGTGGTCCCGCCCAAGCGGCAGATCATCAAGGACATCTCGCTGAGCTTCTTCCCGGGCGCCAAGATCGGCCTGCTGGGCCTGAACGGCGCGGGCAAGTCGACGGTGCTGAAGATCATGGCCGGCGTGGACACCGACTTCGAGGGCGAAGCCCGTCCACAGGCTGGCATCAAGGTCGGTTATCTGGCCCAGGAACCGCAGCTCAACCCCGAGCACACCGTGCGCGAGGCGGTGGAAGAAGGCGTGGGCGATGTGCTGCAGGCCCAGGCCGCGCTGGATGCGGTGTATGTGGCTTATGCCGAAGAAGGCGCCGATTTCGACGCGCTGGCCAAGGAACAGGAACGCCTCGAAGCGATCCTGGCCGCGGGCGATGCGCACACCCTGGAAAACCAGCTGGACGTGGCCGCCGATGCGCTGCGCCTGCCGCCGTGGGAAGCCATCGTGGGCAAGCTGTCCGGTGGTGAGAAGCGCCGCGTGGCGCTGTGCCGCCTGCTGCTGCAGAAGCCGGACATGCTGCTGCTCGACGAACCGACCAACCATTTGGACGCCGAATCGGTGGAGTGGCTGGAACAGTTCCTGGCGCGCTACACCGGCACCGTGGTGGCGGTGACGCATGATCGCTACTTCCTGGACAACGCCGCCGAGTGGATCCTGGAACTGGACCGCGGCCGCGGCATTCCGTGGAAGGGCAACTACACCGACTGGCTGACCCAGAAGGACGAGCGCCTCAAGCAGGAAGACAACCAGGAAAAGTCACGCCAGAAGGCGATCCAGAAGGAACTGGAATGGTCGCGGCAGAACGCCAAGGGCGGCCGCACCAAGGGCAAGGCGCGTCTGGCGCGCCTGGAAGAACTGCAGTCGGTCGATTACCAGCGCCGCAACGAGACCAACGAGATCTTCATCCCGCCGGGCGAGCGCCTGGGCAACTCGGTGATGGAGTTCAAGAACGTCTCCAAGAAGTTCGGCGACCGTCTGCTGATCGACAACCTGTCGATGATCGTGCCGCCCGGCGCCATCGTCGGCATCATCGGCCCCAACGGTGCCGGTAAGTCGACCCTGTTCAAGATGATCACCGGCCAGGAAAAGCCCGATTCCGGTGAAATCGTGGTCGGCCCGACCGTGCAGCTGTCCTACGTGGACCAGAGCCGC
Source organism: Xanthomonas sp. AC360 (assembly GCF_979258225.1). NCBI lineage: Bacteria > Pseudomonadati > Pseudomonadota > Gammaproteobacteria > Lysobacterales > Lysobacteraceae > Xanthomonas > Xanthomonas sp. AC360. The sequence goes on along the minus strand of NZ_OZ409846.1, from coordinate 2,382,371 downwards.
GATGCACTGGAAGGCAACCACAACGTGTTCCAGGAAATCGCTGGCGGCCTGGATATCCTCAACATCAACGGTGTGGAAATTCAGTCGCGCGCCTACATCGGCCGCTTCAACTTCAAGGGCCAGGACCAGCAGAAGATGGTCGGGGCGCTCTCCGGTGGTGAGCGCGGTCGTCTGCACATGGCCAAGACGCTACTGCAGGGCGGCAACGTGCTGCTGCTCGACGAACCGTCCAACGATCTGGACATCGAAACGCTGCGTGCGCTGGAAGATGCGTTGCTGGAGTTCCCGGGCAACACCTTCGTGATTTCGCATGACCGCTGGTTCCTCGACCGTATCGCCACGCACATCCTGTCGTTCGAAGGCGACTCGCATGTGGAGTTCTTCCAGGGCAACTACCGCGAGTACGAAGAAGACAAGCGTCGCCGTATGGGCGATGACGCGGGCCCGAAGCGTCTGCGCTTCAAGGCGCTGAAGTAAGCGCGTTCAAGTTGTCACGATCAGGGCGCCGCTAGGCGCCCTTTTTGTTTGTGGGGTTGGAGGCGGCGGGTGTGGATGTGTGTGGTGCTGTTTGGTGTGCGGGTGTGTGACGCGTTGGCGCAGGCAACGCTGGTACGCGGCGTATCTGAGCGATTACGCGGGCGCTTGCGCTTGCCATGATTGGGTGCATCACTGGTGGTCGAGGGCGCGATGCCCTTGCCGCTTCCGGGACACGCCGTGAATCCGTCCGTGGAGGCTCCGTAGCGGCATCCATGCCGCCACAGGGTCCCGAAAGCGGCAAGAGCATCGCGCCTGTCGCGTTCGTTGAGGACTGATGGAAGCAAGCTGCACCACGCGGTGCGAGGTGCGAGGTGAGTCTCTGGGCGCTGCGTTGCTCAGCATCGCGATGCATGCGCTACACAACGTGTGAGCCGCAGAGTTACGCATGGTCAAGGTTGAGCGGCCAGCTGGCATTGCCACGCGTCAAACGCGATCGCTTCGGCACGGCCGCGTTTGCGCACGCGACCGTGCCCGGATCAAGTAACGCGTTACAGATCGTAGGACAGCACGTCTTCGAAGCCGAAGGTGTCGAAATTTTCGATGCGCGAGGGATATAGGCGGCCGACCAGATGGTCGTATTCGTGTTGCACCACGCGGGCGTGGAAGCCTTCGGCCTCGCGCTCGATCGGGCTGCCGTCGGGGGCGAAGCCGCGGTAACGGATGTGGCGGTAACGCGGGATCACCGCGCGCAGGCCGGGAATCGACAAGCACCCTTCCCAGCCGTTCTCCATCTCGTCCGACAGCGGCTCGATCTGCGCATTCGCCAAGGCCGTGCGCGGTACCGTGGGCGCGTCCGGATACCGCTCGCTGACTTCGAAGCCGAACACCATCAGTTGCAGGTCCACCGCGATCTGCGGAGCGGCCAGACCGACGCCGTGCGCATGATCCATGGTCTCGAACATGTCGGCCACCAAGGCATGCAACTCGGCACTGCCCAAGTTGGTCACCGGTGGCGCCACGCGCAGCAGGCGCTTGTCGCCCATGCGGATAATTTCGCGAATCATATCGATGCTCCTCAAAAACACGACAGCGATTTTAGAACGGCCAACACACGCTAGCGAGCGGCTGCCGGGCGGGCATGGGTGGCGCCAACCGCAGTGTACGAGTACTACATAACGGTTCCTGGCACCGGCCGCGCCTGCCTGTGGTCAACATGCCTTTGGTCAAACGGTCGCTTTGTTGGTCGCTCTCAGCGCAGCAAACGCAGTGCGATTAGCGGTGCAGACTACCGTAGCGCCAAGCTGCCATTCCGTCCGGCTGGGTGGTCGCGCAACCGTTTTATTGCTTGCTTTTAGCGCAGCAGCCGCAGGGTGGCTAGCGATGCAGTGCAGGACTGCGATCCGCTGCAGCGCTCAAGCGCCGATCCGCTGCCCGCGCTCGTCCAGCACGGGTTCGCCGTCTTCCTTGGCGAATGCGCTGGTGGCCGGTGGCAACAGGTCGAGCACCCGCTCGGATGGACGACACAGGCGCGCACCCAACTGCGTCTGCACGAACGGTCGATTGATCAGGATCGGGTGCGCAAGCATTGCGCTCAACAGTGCGGCGTCCTCCAGCGCGGGATCGTCCAATCCCAGCTCCAGATACGGCGTGCCCTTCTGACGCATGGCGTCGCGCACCGACAGGCCGGCATCGGCAATCAGCGATTGCAACGTCTGTCGGCTGGGCGGGTGCTGCAGGTAGTCGACGATCTGCGGTTCGATGCCGACATGCCAGATCAGCGCCAGCGTGTTACGCGACGTGCCGCAGGCTGGGTTGTGGTAGATGACGGCGTGCATGCGTGACCTGTTTGGTTCGATGGATGCGTGTGTCGCTGCGATCGTTGACGATCGAAGCACTCTGCAGGACGCGCAGTGTACGAGTGGACGTGTCGAGTCCGTACACGCACGCCTGCGCTTTCCTGCAGGCCTGCCTGCTTGCCGGCTGCGGCCTATCGCTGTGCTGGCTGTTGGTTTCTGACTGCTGATTGGTCGCTGCTACTTGCCGCTCGCAGGCATTGAGTCGGCGGTATCGACTGCGTCGGCGCGGCGAAATCCAGCCCCCCCCCTCCTGCGGAGCAGCAAGGCACAGCTCGCGCGCGACTGACGCGACTTGCCTTGGTGCGTCCGCGCCACCCGCACGGGCCGGGGCGAGGAGCGGTATGGAGCTGTGCGCGCAGCCACCTTGGTGCAGTGAGGTCCATGAAGTGCGGCCGCCCCTGCCCCTCCCGGGCGCGCGCTCCCGGGAAAACAGGGAGCGCGGCGATCTGCCGCACACCGTCGCCAGGGCGTCAGATTTCTGACTAAAACGCCCCGGAACCGCTACTGATTTCTGAAAAGCATCGTGGCGCAAGCGCGAGGCTGACGTTTTCAGAACATCTGTTCGCATTCAGCGCGCCAACTGTCAAAAGATTGACACCCATCACGGATTCATGGTTCAGTCATGAACAGACTGAAACGGAAGTATCTCCCGAACTCCGGTGTGTCGCACGGGGTTCTTTCTGCGGTTGGACTTAAGGAAATCCCAACGATGATGAGCTTTCGCAAGCCCGGATGGATGCTGTCCGGTGTGCTGTGTGTTGCCTGCCTGCCCGCTGTTGCGGGGGCGCAGGACGTCGCCGCCAGTTCCAAGGTCGGTATCGATCCCGTCACCGGCAAGCTGCGTCCGCTGACCGACGCCGAGAGTGCGGCGCTGGACCAGCAGGCCGGCTCCGCCGCTCGCAGTGGGGCGACCCGCACGACCGTGCCGCAGACCGAGGCGGCCGCACGCGCCACCGAGCGTCGCCTGCCCAACGGCACCGTGGTGCGCAAGTTGCCGGCCACGCAAATGAGCTCGCTGACCGCGACCCGCCAGGCCGACGGCCGCATCGTGATCGAGCACAGCGACGACGCAGACACCCAACCCGCCCACGCCGAGCACGGAGCGCTGCCGCATGAATAAGCCCTTGTTGCTGTTATCTCTGGCCGTGGGCGCGGCGCTGGCGCCGCTGCATGCATCCGCTGCCAACGTCACGCTGATCAATGGCGATGCCGGCACCGTGGTCGGGTTGAACGACCCCACCACCGCGGCACCGTTGGGCGGCAATCCCGGGCGGTCGGTCGGCGAACAGCGTCGCATCGCCTACCAATACGCCATGGATCTGTGGGGCGCGGTGCTGCAGAGCAACGTCGAAATCAAGGTGTATGCCTCGTTCGCACGGCTGACCTGCACCGCCACCGGCGGCACGTTGGGCCAGGCCGGCCCGAACTGGATCGTCAACGACTTCCCCGGCGCCAAGGCCAATACCCTGTATCCGTCCGCGCTGGGCGATGCGATCGCCGGGCAGGACCTGGTGCCCGATCCGGCCGATCCGGCCGACGTGTTTTCGCAGTTCAACGGCGATCTGGGCAAGGACGACTGCCTGGCCGGTTCGGGCTGGTACCTGGGCCTGGACGGCAAGACCCCGGCAGGGCAGATCAACTTCCTCAACGTGGTGATGCACGAGATCGGCCACGGGTTGGGCGCTGCCGGCTTCCTCAACAAGACCACCGGCGTGCTCGGCTCGGGCAGCGGTCTGACCGACGTCTACACCTCGCAGGCCTTCGATAACGTGCAGAACAAGCGTTTCGACGACCCGACCATGACCAACGCCTTGCGCGCCGAGGCGATGCGCACGCCCGGTCGCACGGTGTGGGCCGGCACCCGCGTCAACCGCGAGGCGGCGTTGATCCTGGACCCGCGCACGCTGCTGCAGGTCAGCGCGCCGGCCGCTGCCGCCGGCAAGTTCGAAGTGGGCTTTGCCAGCTTCGGGCCGCTGGCCAGCGCCGGTAACTTCCCGGCGCGCGCAGTGGTGACCATCAATGACGGCGTTGCCGCCGCATCGGCCACCGATGGCTGCGAAACGCCGTTCGTCAATGCGGCCGAGGTGGCCGGCAAGGTGGCGCTGATCGACCGCGGCACCTGCGCCTTCGCCATCAAGGTCAAGAACGCACAGCTCAACGGTGCGGTGGGCGTGATCGTTGCCAACAACGCCGGCGGCGTGCAGACCATGGGCAATGCGGCGCCGCCGATCACCGACATCACCATCCCGGCGATCATGGTGTCGCAGGCCGATGGCGCACGGTTGAAGAGCAGCACCGGCGTGGTGGCGGCGCTGTACGAAGATCCCGAGCTGCTGCAGGGTACCGACAGCGCAGGCCGCACGCGGTTGTATGCGCCCAGCGTGGTGGCCGGTGGTTCGACGTTCTCGCACTTCGATACCGATCTGCAGCCCAACGCGTTGATGGAACCGTTCGATACGCCGGAAGTGCAGGCGCATCTGAACATCGACCTGACCCCGGCGATGTTTGCCGATATCGGTTGGACCTTGAACCGTGGCCTGACCCGGCTGGGCAACTGCAGCACGCTGGTGCCGACGGTGGAAACCGGCGGTCTGATCGTCGGTGCGAACCTGACCGCCGAGAGCAGCCTGTGCAAGACGCAGAATGCCGGTAACCGCTTCGGTTATCTGACCTGCATGAACGATCACATCCGCGAACTGGAAGACCAGGGTGCGATCAGTCGTCTGCAGCAGGCCGCCACGTTTATCTGCGCGACCAAGGTACGCCCGTAACCCAGGCGTAGACGGTCAGATGTGATGCGAACGGCGCCGCGAGGCGCCGTTCGTTTATGCGTAATCAGCTGTGTACTGGATGCAGCAATGTGCGTCGATGCAATGCGCGCCATCGCACCTCGATGTGGCGCAGAGCGATGCACTGCGTCTGCGCAACGGCTACAACCGCATCAGCTGTGTACTGCATGCAGCAATGTGCGTCGATGCAATGCGCGCCATCGCACCTCGACGTGGCGCAGAACGATGCACTGCGTCTGCCGCAACGGCCACACACGCTGGCCTCGTTAGGGAGGCTCTGCACAACGCGTCCGCGTGTTTTCGATCAACACCGCTGGCAATGTTCACTACGCACAACTGCTAGATGTTCAGCAGGGAAGACAGCCGCGTTTGAGCGACATCCCAGGTTCCCCCGTCATGCCGCGCGTTGTTCAGCCCTTCCTTCGCTCACACCACGCGTTGCCGTGTATCACCGATCTGCGGCATACGGCGAGGTCAGCACCTGCGGTGCGCGACCCAACGCGGCGCCCAGGCGATCCATCACAAAGCGCAGATAGAGATTGCTGCTGAACTGGTTGTAGTCGCGTGCATTGTTGAAGGTCATGCGCCCGCCCAGGAACAACTGCGGCGCCACCTGCCATTCGGCTGCGCCGCTGAGGTTGTACGACACGCCGGTGCGGCTTTCGCCCGCATACACCGGGTCGGTATAGCGGTCGACCAGGCCGAGCAGCGCCGCCAGCGATGCGGCGTCGTAGGCGGCCTGCTGCAGCGTCGGGTCGGTGGGGAAGTACGGCGTGGGGTCGGTCTTGAAATGCTGCACGCCGACGCTGGCATCGACCTTCCAGTTGACGCTCTGCCCCGCGCTGCGCCCGCTCCAATGCACCGGGAAACCGAGGTCCACATATTCTTGCGGGCTGAAGTAACCGCCGTGGCCGTACGTAAATCCACTAAGGTTCTTGTCGTACTGCATGGCGGTCAGATTGACGCCGGCGGTCAGCGACTGATGCTGGGTTTCCAACGCATGTACGTAGAAGCCCAGGTCGGCCTGGCGGTGGTCGTTGTCGGCCACGTTGTTACCGATCAAGCGGTGCGCGGCAAGGTTGGCATACCCACCGAGCAGGCCGTTGTCGCCGGTGGCCGAGAGCACGATGCCATTGCTGGTGATACCGCCCCATTCGCGGCCGCTGCGTGCATCCTGCGCACCGGCGAACGACAGCACGCTGTCGGTGACCGCGCGCCGCGAGGCATCGGCCGACCAGCTCACCGTGTCGCCGATCTCGCCGCGATAGCCGACGCCACCGACGACGTTCTGCTCCTGGAACCCGATCGGCGTGCTGCCCACATCGGCGCTGAAACCGCCATTGCGATAGCGCACGCCGATACCCACGCCGGTGTCGTCCTGGCTGAGCCGGCGCGCACCATTGCCGCTGGCGGCCATGCTGTTGAGCGTGGCGGCCAGCGAGGTGGGCGTCTGCTGCGCGGCAGCGGTGCTGCTGGCCAATGCCTGCAACGCGGCACCGTCGCCGGCGGCCAGCTGTTCGCTGATCGCGGTATTGCTGAGGATGTCGCGCGCCAGCTGCGCAATCGGCGTGCTGGACGCGTTGACGCTGAGCAGATATGCCGGCAGCGGCTCGTTGGCCAGCGCGGCCAATGCCGCAGGCGTGTTGTTGTTGTTTTCGGTCAGCAGTTCGCCGAACAAGCCGGTATTCAAGGCGTAACGGCGCAGGCGTTCGCGTGTGGCGACGTTATCGCCCTGGGTGGCGAGCAACTGATACACCGACGAGTTGGTCAGCGTGTCGATCGGGCTGCGGTCGGCGGCAAGCGCATCGTTGACTGCCGTCTGCGGGCCGGCGCCGAAGCGGCTGGCGGTGGCGTAATCGGTGGTCAGCGTGCCGGCATCCACTACGGTCGGCGTCAGCGTGACGCCGAGCTTGCCTTCGCCCACCGCGAAGTCGGCCTGTACCGGCATTTCGATGTCGTCCAGTCGCCCAAGGCCGTCCTCGCCATCGCGCGAACGATACAGCGCGCCACCGGCGAGGTTGTCGCTGTTTTCCGATTGCACGGCGCGCAGTTCGTCGAGCACGCTGTTGCCGCTGCTGGGCGCACGCGTTTCTTGCGCGGCAACGCTGCGCGAAGGAGCGGTGTTGTCCGGCACGAACGCGGGAGCGCTGCGCGTGGGCAGGCGGCTGCGGCTGTTGGGCGCCGGCAAGAGCGAGGGTGCGGCGCTGGCGCTCACCGGCTGCGGCAGCGTATCGACCGTGTTGCCGGCGTAGGCATCGACGGCTGCGGCGGTGGCGAAGCGTGCAGTTGCCGGTTGGGTGGCGGCCGGCGGCTCCAGCGCGACATCGGCAAACGCGTTACCCGCCGGCATGCGCTCGGACAGGACTGCCGGCGAGCGCGGCATGGCGCCGGTCATGCCGGAGAACGGATTGAGCGGACGGCCTGCCGAGGCGACTGCCGCCGGGCCACGTGCGCCCGGCAAGCCGTTGTCGAGCTGACCGGCCTGGCGCTGCTGCGCGGCCAGCGAGGCGCGGAAATACTGCTCGGCCTTGCGGTTCTTGCCGGCGCTGCGATACACGCGGCCGGCGGCGGCGAGCACGTCCGGAGATTCCGGCGCCTGCGCCAGCGCGCGCTGCAGATAACTCTCGGCGTTGCGCAGATCCGACTGCGCGGCGGCGCTGTTGGCGGCAGCGGTGAGCGTGTCCAGATCGTTGGGGTGGCGCTGCAGGATCTGCTGATAGATCGCCAGCGCCTGGCGCTGATCGCCGGCGGCGGCATACAGCCGTGCCAATGCCGCCTGAGCGTCGCGGTTGTCCGGTTGCTGAGCCAGGATCGGCGACAACGCATCGTAGGCGCCTTCCAGATTGCCGAGCTCGCGCAAGGCATCCACCTGGCGCAGCGTGTAGGCGCTGCGCAAGTTTTGATAGCGACGCAATTGTTCCGGCGTCATGGTGGTGGATTGCAGCTGGCGCAGCACCGCCGACAACTCGGCGTCCTGACGCGCACGCAGCAGCACACCGGCATATTGCAGGCGGTCTTCGGTGCGCGGATTGGCGCCGGTGACCAGCCGCTGCGCGAGCACCAGCGCGCGCGAGGCATTGCCGGCGTCGGCATGCGCGCCGGCCAGGGCGGCCAGCAATTGCGGATCGTCGAGCTGGTTGCCCAGCGCGGTTTCGGTACGTGCGAGCAACTGCTGCGCCTCGCCCACCCTGCCCTGCTCCACCAGCAGCCGCGCCTGACGCGCCTGCAGTTCGATCCAGGCAGTGGTGCGCAGCTGGGTCATCTCCGGCGTGCGCGCTGCGGCAGGAATGCGATCCAGACTGTCGTACGCACCCTGCCAGTCGCCGCTTTCCTGTGCGAGCAAGGCGTTGGCGTGCAGCGCTTCGGGTTGGTCGCCGTGCACGGCAAGCAGGCCATCCATGACGCTGCGCGCCTGATCGGGACGGCCGGCCTGTTGGTACAGGCGGGCCAGATCCAGGCGAATCCAGGCATCGCCGGGGCGTTCGACCATGGCAGCTTCCAGCTCGGCCTGCGCGCTGACCGTATCGCCGGCCTCCAGCGATTGCCGCGCGCGGGCGCGCTGCACATTGGAACGCAACAAGGCTTCGCCACCGGACTTGGCGCGCTCGGCGGCCGGCAGGCGATTGAACAATTCGCTGGCTTCGGACATGCGCCCCTGGCGGCTGTACAGCCCGACCAGGCCCTGCAAGGCGCCGGCATTATCGGCATCGCGCGACAGCGCCTTGCGATAACTGGCTTCGGCCGCAACCGGGTCGCTGGCGCTTTGCAGACCGCCCAGCGCGACATGGCCGGCCGGCTCGTTGGGCAGCAACTGCACCGACTGCTCCACCAGCTGGCGTGCCTGCGCGATGTCACCGCGTGCGCGTGCGGCCTCGGCCTGCTGCAGCTGTTGCCAGTAGCGCGCGCTGTCCAGCGCACCTTTCCATTTGCCATTGCTGGCGGCGGCCGGGCGCAGCAGTTCCTGCGCTTCGGCAAAGCGTTGCTGACGCAGCCGCACCGAACCCAGGCCACCCAATGCTTCCGGGTCGCGCGCACGGGCGCGCAGCACCTGGGTGAAACGTTGTTCGGCCGCGCTCAGATTGCCGGCATTGAGCGCGCGAAAGCCCTCGGCCAGCGCGATGCCATTGAGATCGGCGGGCGCAGCGGCAGCCGCCGTGCGTTGTTCGCGCAATTGACCGAGTTTGGCGGTCACTTCCGCATCGGCCGGGCTGCCGGCCAGAAATGCCTGATACAGCGGTGCATCGGCGGTGCTGGCGTTGAGCCACAGCAGCGCCTGGCGCCAGCTGGTGCGCGCCGGGCCGCCCACATCGGCGCGTTGGGCAAGCGTGCGCAATTGCGCGATGCCTTCGCGACGGGTGGGTTCGCGATAACTCAATACCTGGGCCAGCGCCATCTGCACGGACGGGTTGGCCGGGTCGCTGGCCTGCAGCGTGCGCAGACCATCGCGCGCACGCTCCCAACCGGTCGGCGTGCCGGCCAGCGATTGGTAGTACTCCAGCGCAAGCGTCGGCGGCGGCGCCTTGCCGGCAAACACGGCCTCGTAGCTGCGCGCAGCTTCCACATAGCGCCCGGCCGCGGCAGCGCGGCGTGCGTTGCGCAGATTGGGGTCTTCGCCGGCAGTGGCGCTACCGCGCGCACCGATCGCCACGCGCAGACGCTGCGCCTGCGGCGATTGCGGATGCGCCGCTTCGAGCTGCTGCAGACGCTTGCGCGCCTCCGACTGACGGCCCTGCGCCAGATCGATCTGCGCCAGGCCGAGCAAGGCGTCTGGCTGGTCCGGATCGATGCCGAGCAGCTTTTTCCAGGTGTCGGCGGCCAGATCGTCGCGTCCCTGGTCGTGCCAGTAGTTGCCCTGCCCGACCAGTTGCTGGGTCGCGCTGGTCTGCGCGTGCACCGGTGAGACGAGCAGGCACAGGTCGATCATGCCGGCGAGGTAGAGCGGGGTCAGGTTTTTGCGGAGCATGCAGGCGTTCTCCAGGCGGGCAGCAGGCGCCCGTCTGCGGCAAAGCGGTAGCGGTTCTCAAGCCAGCCCTGTCCGAACAGGGCCAGTGTGCGTTCGAAATACGGCAGCGCAGCGGCGGCCGGTGTAGCGGCGAGCGGAATCCGCTGCGCCTGTGCCTTGAGCAGGGTGGGCTGACGCAGCGCGCTCAGGTAAGGCAGCAACGCGGCGGAAAACCCCACCGGCACGGCGCCGGTGCCCACGCCGCGGGCGGTGTCGACCTTTTCGGCGAACGCGGTACCTGCGGCCAGCAGATCGGCCGGGCCGGACAAATCCTGCAGCAACTTCGCGCGCAGCGGCTCGCCGGCATCCAGCATGCCGGCCCACAGATACACGCGAATGGCATCGTAACTGCCGAGATTGCCGCGTTTGGGATCGGCGCCGAAGGCCTTGCCGTCCCACACCGTCCAATCCGGTGCAAAGCCGACTGGCGCACTGTCGTGCAGCACGCGCGCAGCGTTGGCGGCGATCGCCGCCCACGGCCCCTTGGGGTCGGCGTTGGCGCAGCGCCGCAGTACCTGGATCGGCAGATAACTGGGATTGAGCGTCCAGCGGCCCGGTTCGACAAAGCCGCTGCGGCCGGGCAACAACATCGGCCCCAGCCCGGGCAGCTTGGCCACTTCCTGGCTGCGCATCAGTTGCAGGATCTGCTGGCCGGCCTTGCCGTAACCAGGGCGGTTCCACAGCCGGCCGGCTTCCAGCAAGGCGTAGGCGATCCACAGCTCGCCATCGCTGGCGGTGTTGGCATCGAGCACGCGCCACTCGCCGCTGCCATCGCGGCCCCACAACCAGGCCGGCAGATTCAGATCGGGGCGGCCACCGCACAGGTTGTGCCGGGTCCAGCCCAGCACCTTGTCGAACAGCACCTGGTCGTTGGCCACCAGCGCGAAGAACAGCGCGTACGACTGGCCTTCGGAGGTGGAGCGTTGATCGGCGTTGAGGAAGTCCACCACCCGGCCATCGGGCTGGATGTGCTTGGACACGAACGCGTTCCACAGTGGCCAGGCGCCGCACTGTGCGGGCGCTGCCATCGCGCCGGCCGGCAAGAGAGCGGCCAGTGAGGCCAGTGCACCGGCGCGCAGCAGGCCGCGGCGCGTCATGGCACTGCCGCGCGCGGCCGCGTTCATGCGCCGTGGCCGTCGTTGAGGCGCTCGGCGGTATGCCGGCGCAGCAGCACGCGCGCGGCCAGTGCCAGCAGCAGCGCCAGCAGCACCACGGTCAGGGCCAGCCACACCGGGTGATGCGAGAAGTACCAGCGCAGCCAGGTCGGCAGCGGCAAGTGACCCACGTAGTAGGTCTGATTGCCGACCAGGCTGGTGACCTTTTTCTGCTGCAGCAACACCACGCTGCCCTGGAAATCCTTGAGCAAGGCCGGGTCGAACCAGGCATCGAACAGACGATTCATGTTGGCCGGGTCTTCGGTCTGAAACGCGACCACACTGCGGCCGGATTTCAACGGCGATTCGAAGCCCATCAGCAACACGTCGTCCGGCTGCGGCTGCAACGCGATGTCGGTGGTGGTCGGCAGATCGGTGCGGCGCGCGTCGAAGGACAGGAAGCCGGGTAGTTTTTCGAACAGCCAATCGGTCAGGCCGATGCGGCGGTTCTGCCCGTCCTGGCCCACCGGCAGCTGCGCACGCCATTGCTTGAACAGCGGTTGCGATTCGGCGCTGCCCAGTAGCAACAGATCGCGATCGGCGTGCTGCTGCACCGCGCTGGCGGCGATGATCTGCGCATGCAGTGCCGGGTAGCCGGTGGACGCACCGAACCGGCCGAGCAAGGTCAGCACATTGCCTAGATCCTGGTCGCCCGGATTATTGGGCAGCACGATCGCCGATTCGGACAGATCGGCCAGCCGCGTGAACGGATAGCCGGCGTTGGCGAACGCGGCCAGATTCGGCATCGCCATGTAGTGGTCGAAACCGCTCAGGTCGATGGTGGAATCGGCATCGATGGCGCCGGAGACATCCGGGAAGGTGTTCTTGCAGGCCTCGCCTTGCGGGCGATCGAAAAAGAAGTGGAAGCGCAGCTGGCTATTGGCCGAAAACGCGCCCACCGGCAGTGTCAGATCCTGATGCACCGGCATGTTGCCGCGCGTGCCCAGGCTGTTCCACCAGCGCACCGGCGTGGACTCGGCGAATGGGCGGCCGGTCAGCGGCAAGGTGGTCACGAACGACTCGTTGATGCTGACGTTGAGGGCGGACTTGTTGTCCTCTTCCGGCAGCGTGTAGCGGTATTTCAGCGCCACCGGAATGCCGTCGCGCTCCCACACGAACAAGTCCGGCGGCAGCTGCAAACCGACCCGGATCAGGTCCGGGTGATAGCCGGTGACGTTGAGCGCGCCGGGCTGGGTGACCAGATCGCCGAAACGCACCGGATGCTCGCTCGAAATCCATTTGGGCGCGTCGTACGGCCGACGCGGCGTCGGCGCAGACATCTCGCCGATCCGCGCCACCGCACCGGTCAGCGGCGCGCGCAACGCCAGCGCGGTGGCCGCGCGTTGCAGATCCTCGGTGTTGCGGCCGAGCACCAGCAGCAGCTTGCCGTTGGGATCGGTCGGGTTGACCACGACGGCAACCGTCGGCCCGCGGATATCGGCCACGCCGCTGTCGGCGGTGGCGAATTGCGCAGGCAAGGTGTTGGGCGTGGCGAACACCACCGCGTTGCCGCTCGCCGGCAAGCTGCTGGTCGAGGCCGGGAACACCGCGCCGCGATAGCCGGCCAGGGTGCCGAACCACGACGCCACGGTGCCGGCCGCCTGCAGCGTGGCCATGTCCGGCTGCTGCGGGAAATAGAACGGCAGCTCCAGACGCCGCGTATCGCGCACATCGAAAAACGGCACCGGCAGCAGCGCCAGGTTGTTGGCCAGCGCCAGCGGCGTGGTGGTCAGCGACAGACTGGTGGCCGCATCCACATTCGCCCACAGGCTGCTGTGGTCGGGGTCTTCGCACTCGCGGGTGTAATGCCCGATGAGTTGCAGATTGAGCTGGTTGTAGTCAGTGATCAGCCGCGGGTCGATCGGCAGATCGGCCGACAGCAACTTGCCGGCGTTGGCCTTGTCGGTGGGCAAGCTCGCAACGGTCACGCCGTTGATGGTGACCTTGACGTGCGACAGGTCCGGCAGCAGCGACGGCGAGTAGCTGTATTTCAGATTGAGTGTGGCAGCGGTGACAATCTCGTCGCTACGCACGCTGAAGGGCACGCCGGCACTGCCCTGCACACCACGCAAGGTGATTTCGTAATCGATGCCCAGATCGCGCAGCGTGGCCGCGCGTGCGCTGCCGGCGGGCGGTGTGGCCGCGGTAGGCGCGACCGCTGCTGCGCTGGCACTTTGCGCATCGGCGCCTGTCTGCGCGGCAGGCGCCGTCGGTGCGGTCTGTTGCGCCTGTGCCAGACCGGCCAGAAGCGTGAACGCGCAGGTCAACACGGCCGGGGACATTCGCATCAGTTGCTTCTTGGCAGGGGAAAGGGAAACACCACGCATCACGCTCACGACTCCAGATCCGCGCGCGCCGGGCGGAAGCCCTGACGCGTGCTGTCCACCATATGCCGACCCAGGCGCCCGAATCCGCGCGCACTGGCGGCCAGCACCTGGCCCATCGAGCGCCAGAACGAATCGCGATCGTGCTGGCCCCATTGCGACAACCAGATATCGGCACGCGCAAAGGTCGATGCCACCAGCCAGCGCTCCTGTTCCATCGACATCTCGGTGAACTGGATGCTGACCTGACCATCGCGATCCTGACGCACCACGGCCGGCAAGGTCTGCTCCACACCGCGATGACTGAGCCCGATCTGCACCGTCGAGCCGGGCTCGATCGGCTGCGGTTGCGCGAGCTTGATCGCCATGCCGCCGGTGGAAAAATTCACCGAGCGGCAGGCCAGCACGCCGCCGTCGGGCAGATACAGATTGACCGGGACATCCAGCGGCACCCGGTGCGCGCTACGCACCTGGCGGGTTTCGCTGGCGGTGGCGATCGTGGCGCCCAGCAGCACCATGTTGTAGAGCGTCCAGGCCAGGTTGAACCAGATCGTCTGCTGCTCGCCGCTGCCGCCGACATAGACCAGCCGCAGCACGCCGGCCACCACGCCGGCCACGTTGAGCAGCAGCAGGAACAGATACGGCTTGGCGATCTGCGCATCGAAATAACCGCGCGCCACCAGCCCGCCCTTGGGCGTGACGTTGAACTTGCCGAGCTTGGGATTGAGCAAGGCCACCAGCGTCGGGCGGAAGATGTACCAGGCCAGCGTGGTCTCGTAGACCTCGTTCCACAGCAGATGCCGGAAGCGGCTCTGCACGCGCAGATTGGTCAGATTGGCCTGCAGAATATGCGGCAGCGCGTAGGCGAGGATCATCAATGCCGACGCCTGGATCACATGCGCGCCGAAGAACAGATACGCCAGCGGTGCGGTGAGATAGATGATGCGCGGCAAGCCGTAGAAGAAATGCAGCATCGCGTTGAGATAGCACAGCCGCTGCGACAGCTTGAGCCCGCGGCCGAGCAACGGATTGTCGATGCGCGCGATCTGCGCCATACCGCGCGCCCAGCGGATGCGCTGCGCCACGTGCCCGGACAGGCTCTCGGTGGCCAGACCCGCTGCCTGCGGCACCGCCAGATACGCCGTGCGATAGCCGCGACGCTGCAACTTGAGCGCGGTGTGCGCATCTTCGGTGACGGTTTCCACTGCCACGCCGCCCACCTCTTCCAACGCAGTGCGCTTGATCACCGCGCACGAACCGCAGAAGAACGTGGCATTCCATTGATCGTTGCCATCCTGCAACAAACCGTAAAACAGCTCGCCTTCGTTGGGCACCTTGCCATGGGTATCGAGGTTGCGCTCGAACGGGTCCGGCGAAAAGAAATAGTGCGGCATCTGCACCAACGCCAGCTTGGTATCGCGCAAAAACCAGCCCATCGCCACCTGCAGAAACGAGCGGGTCGGGATGTGGTCGCAATCGAAAATGGCCACATATTCGCCGCTGCATTTTTTCAGGGCGGCGTTGATGTTGCCGGCCTTGGCGTGCGCGTTGTTGGTGCGGGTGACGTAGTTGATGCCGACCTCGGCACAGAACTCGCGGAACTCGTCGCGGCGCCCGTCATCGAGCAGATAGATGTTGATCTTGCCGGCCGGCCAATCGATCACGCTGGCGGCTAGCACCGTGGTGCGCACCACCGACAACGGCTCGTTGTAGGTGGGAATGAACACATCCACGCTCGGCCACAGGCTCTGATCGGCGGGCAATGGGACCGGCTTGCGATTGAGCGGCCACAGCACCTGAAAATAGCCCAGCACCAGGATCACGAACGCGTACAGCTCCGCACCAAGCAGGCCCAGGCCAAGGATGAAATCCACCGCGCTGCCCACGCCCATGGTCTGGGTCATGCGCCACCAGATGTAGCGGCACGACACTGCCAGCGACATCCCCATCATCATCAGGATGACCACCCGCCCACCACGGTTGCGCACCGCCAGCGCCACTGCGAACAGCACGCCGGAGAACACCAGCTGCTGGGTGACATCCATCGGGACTGCGACCACGAACACCAGCAGCAACGCGCCCAGCAGCCACAGCGCCCAGGTTGCCAGCGTGGGCAACGGTGATGCGGAACGAAGGCTGGCAGTGGTCATCGGGCAATCCTGGAAACGTGGCAGACGTACGGCAACGCGGCGGCAAACGCATCACGCGCTTGCCGGGCATCACGGAAGGGAGCGCTCAACGCGAGCGCAGGCGCTGGAGCGGGCTGTGCGCAGAGGCGCGCGCGTCGGCCTGCAGCAACCGCTGGAACAGCTGTTCCAACGGCGTCTGCGCCGGCCGCTCCAGCGACGACAGGCCGCGCGCGACAGGCTCATCGCGTTGCCGCAATTTGCGCAGCGGTGCCAGCGCATCGCCGGGCGATACGCCAACTGTCTGGTCGGCAGGCGCCGTTGCCTGCATCACCGGCGACGACGGGGCCACAAGCGGTGCGACCGGCGGTGCCACTGCCGCCGACACTGCGGGCGAACGCGCTGTCGGCACGTGTACCGGCGCGACCGCAGCCTCCGGCGCAACCGGCGCCGTCTGCGCAGCTTCCGGCGCCTCGGCAGGCGTCACGCCCGGCTTGCGCGGCGGCAGCTGGGTGTAGGCGAAATCGTGATAACCCTCGCTCGCCTGCGTCCCCAAACGCGCGAACAGACCCGATACGTCGTCGTGTCCCGGCGTGTTCTTGGTGTTCTTCGGTGCCATCACACTCCCCTTGCCTGATCGCACATGCTCATGCCGTCCGCGCCAACACAAACAGGCGCAGATCGACGGAATCGGCCGGCACGGTCTGCACCGCCAGGCCTGCCAGCATCCCCAATTGCTGGAACCATCCTTCGTAGACCCCTTGCAGGAACCCATCGCTCCAGCCAGCCCCGTCCAGCGCCACGCTCAACGGCGCACCGCCGTGCCGGATCTGCACGTGGTCGGGGTATTCGTCCATTGCGCACTGGCCCCAGTCGCAGCTGTCCCAGATCGCATTGGCGGCCTGTTGCACCTCGTCCAGCGCGGCGCAGGACGCCAGCCTGTGCTCACGCGCGAAGCGGCGGCCGATCCGGGCCATCAAGGTGGCGAGGTCGTGCTCGGGTAGCTCGGCGCCGAACTCCTCGGCCATCGCCCGCACAAAGCCCAGCCACTGCCGGGAGCAGCTCCGCGTGCGGTACAGCGACAAGGGGTCGAGTGCAGGCATTCAACAGGCTTCGCAAGGAAAGGGACGTCACATACGACGGTTGCACTAAAAGTGATGCAAGCGTGATGCCAATGTTAACGTTTGCCAACCAGCGATTGAGAGATGCATCGCACTTTTCCGGGCATTCCCCGACAGCAGGCCGCCCGTTTCGGCAGTTCATGCCGGCCTGCGTCAGTCATTGCCGCCGCTGGTCAGGCCCCTTCGGGCATCGGCGGCAGACCGAACACGTCGCGCAGGTAGCGCAGGTAGCCGGCGTCTTCGCACATGCTCTTGCCCGGCGAATCGCTGAGCTTGGCCACCGGTTGATCGTTGCAGCGGACCATCTTGATGACGATCTGCAGCGGCGTCGGCCCCAGGTCGTTGGTGAGGCTGGTGCCCACCCCGAAGGCCAGCCGGCAACGGGTATGGAAGTGCGCGTACAGGCGCATCACCTTGTCGATGTTGAGGCCGTCACTGAAGACCAGCACCTTGGTCTTGGGATCGATGCGGTGGGCTTCCAGGTGCGCGATCACCCGCTCGCCCCATTCGAACGGGTCGCCGGAGTCGTGCCGCATGCCGTCGAACAGCTTGCAGAAATACAGATCGAAGTCGCGCAAGAACGCGTCCAGCCCCACGATGTCCGACAACGCAATGCCCAGATCGCCGCGGTATTCGCGCGCCCACGAGTCCAGCGCGGCGACCTGGCTGTCGCGCAGCCGCGGCCCCAGCGCCTGGAACGCCTGCAGGTATTCGTGCGCCATGGTGCCCAGCGGGGTCAGCCCGTAGTGCTTGGCGAAATACACGTTACTGGTGCCCACGAACTGCTCGCCCAGGCCATCGCGCAGCAGCGGCAACAGCTCGCCATGCCAGTGCCGCGAATAGCGGCGACGGGTGCCGTAGTCGGCGATCTTGCAGCCGGCCGGCATGTTGCGCAGGCTGCTCACCTTGGCGCGCAGGCGGCTGCGGCCCTCTTCGAAATCCGGCTCGGAGGTGTTGCGGAACCACACCTCGTTGATGATCGCCAGCAACGGCACTTCAAACAGGATGGTGTGCAGCCACGGGCCGCGGATGGTCAGCTCGATCTCACCTGGGTGGGTGGTCGACGCCGACAGCTGTACGTACTTGCGGTCCAGATGGAACAACGCCAGAAAGTCGGCGAAATCCGGCTTGATGAAGCGCAGGCTGCGCAGGTAGTCCACCTCGTCCTCGCGCAGGCGCAGCCGGCATAAGGCATCGATCTCGCGCGAGATCTCATCGATGAACTGCGCCAGATCCACGCCGGGCGTGCGGCACTTGAAGCGGTAATCGACCTGCGCGGCCGGGTGCTGATGCAGCACCGCCTGCATCATGGTGAATTTGTACAGGTCGGTGTCGAGCAACGAATGGATGATCATGCTGCCGGATTATGCCCGCAGCGGCAGTGGCCGCGCGTGCATTGGGCATGACCCGACCGCCGGCCGCGACTCCCCCCCTGCGTTAAGGGCGCACGCTCCAGCGCGGGGCTTTGTCGAATTCCCCTGGGCGTCTGCGGGGCCGCATGGGGCTTGCGGTCACTTAGAGCAGCTAAGAAAAGGAAGGTGCTCACCGCCAGGCGGGCGCGGTTGGTGCTGGTGCTGGTGCTGGTGCTGGTGCTGGTGCTGGTGCTGGTGCTGGTGCTGGGTGCTCTGTGCTCTGTGCTCTGTGCTCGGCGCAGCATGCACACGCCGGTTCTGAGCGCGCCGTCCACACTCTCCTGACGACTGCTCGCTACGTTTTGTGAGGAGCGCTTAGTGTCAGGCACCCGCGGCGCCACTCAGATCCACAAGGCCGCAGCTCGCAGATCGCAGATCCACCCCCTGAGCAGCTGCTAAAGCTGGGGCGACCACACAAAGGCCGCGCCGGCCTGTCGCCGAGCGCGGTCGCGCATCAGTGCCTCAACGCGCCAGCACCTGCTGCGCCGGCTTGCCCTGCACGGTGAAGTCGCTGTCGCCTGGGCCGCCGGCGGCGGGGTCGGTGTACCAGCACCACAGCGCGATGCCGTCTACGCCGTGCGCCTGCAACACCTTTCGCCACTGCTGCAGCACCTGCAGTTGCAGGCGGGTGTCGACCGCGGCGGTGCGTTGCTCCGGGCTTTCCCACGGCGCGGCTAGGCTGCCGCGTGCCGAGCGCAGGCCCAGCTCGGCCACCCACACCGGCTTGCCCACGCGCTGCCCCAGGTCCTGCAGGCGCTGCGCGGCAGCGTTCATCTCGGTAGCGCGCGCGCCGGCAGCGTCGGATAGACGCGGGTACAGACTGGTGCCGACCGCATCGAACAGCGACCAGTACCGGAAGGTTTCTGCATGCTCCATCCCGTCGGCCACATACAACAGTTTGCCGCTATAGACCTTGCGCACCGCCGCGACCAGCTCGGGCCATTGCGGCGCATCCTGCAGCTTGCGCAGTTCGGTGCCGACCACCAACGCTTCGGCGTGTTCGTCTTCGGCCAGCTGCGCCAGCGGCAGCAGTGCCTTTTGATATGCCGCAAACCAGGCCGCCTGGTCGGCGGGCGCCACCTCGCCGGCCCAGTGGCCGGGAATCCAGACATGCACCTTGAGCGTGGGCTGCAGACCCGACCGATGGCTCTGACGCAGCGCAGCGCGCATGGCCTCCAGGCTGCTGTCGCTACCCAGCACCGGATCGTTCGATTGCGGGTTCGCCTGCCAGACGAAGGCCACCAGCAGCGCCTTGCGCGCACCGGTGCCGGCCAACGCATCCAGCGACTGCGCAGCGGCAGCGCTTTCCCACGGCGCATTGGCCGAGACCTTGACGTTGGCACCCATCCACATCGGCGCGGCCGCATTGCATCCATTGGCCAGCAGGCACACGGCAAGCAACGCTGCGAGGGTTAGAACGCGTTTGCACATGCGGCAGACACCTCGGTGGTCGACGCTGCCGTGCCCGGCACGCAGGTGCCGGTACGCAGCGCTGCGTTACTCACGTCCGGCTGCAACGCAGTGGCCGTTGCAGCGCCGGCTGGCGTGGCGGCGGCGCTCATCTGCGCGGGCACGTGCGTCTTGATCGCGGCATCCGCCTCAACCAACGGCGCCAGCGTGTCCGGCGCCGCAGGGGTCGCCACACGCGCGACCGGCAGCGACACCGGTGCGGCCATGACTACTGCCTCGCCCTGCAGCAGCGACTGCGCATCGGCAGGCGCCGCACGCATCCAGCTGCCCCAACCCTGCGGTTGTACCCAGGCCGCGCCGATCAGGCCGAGCAGCAACAACCCGGCTGCCTGGCTGCGCTGATCGGCCTGCAAGGCGCGCAGCAACAAGGCTGCTGGCACCCACAGCAGCAGCAAGGCATCGAAGCCCGCCCAGCCGAACGCAAACGACAGTGCGGCCGCGCAGATCACCGTGCCGACGCTGGCCACTACGCCACGCGCAAGCGCACCGTTACGCGCCCGCATCACCAACGCCAACACCGGGAAGCAGGCCAGCGCCGCCACGCCCCAACGCACCGCAGGCAACCAGCTTTCGGCCTGTGCGGCCAGCGGCAACGGCAGCGGACTGGCCCCTTGCGAGATGCTCGACAGGGTCGGCCACGGCGCGTTGAACACGGTCAGATTGACGTAAGCCCACATGCCGACCAGAAACGCGAACGGCAGATAGCACACCAGGTAGAACGAGCCCGGCGCCTTGCGCAACATCTGCGGCGGCATCACCAGCAGCAGCCATGGCGCGACCATGGTCGACAACGCCAATGTCTGCAGATCCAGGCACAGCAAAATGCACAGCCACCCGGCGATACGCAGATAGGTGAAGGCCTCCACCGGCACCTGCAGGCGGCGCAGCGTGCGGCACAAGCCGTAGAACGCCAGCAAGCCCACCGCCTGGCTGCCGCCGGCAGCGATCGGCAGCAGGAACAGCGGGTTGCAGCCCACCAGCAGGGTCAGCCCGCTGGCCCAGCCACGCCCGAACACGCCGGCCAGATCGCGCCACAGCAGCGACAGGAACAAGGCGTTGGCAGCCACCGCCAAAAACGGCCATACCTGAAACGGCAGATCCCAATGATGCAACGCCAGATCGACGGCCCAGGCCAGCAGGCCGCTGGCCGGCACACCGATGCCGGGCGCGCTGGTCGGTGCAACACCGCCCATCGACTGCACCAACAACGGCTGGCTCAGCAGCGACAGCGCCACCACGGCCACCAGAAACGCCGGCAAGCCGCTGTCGCGACGCGCTGCCGGCTCACTCTTCGAGTGCGGCGCGGCGTTCGTTTTCCGAATGCTTGCTGATGCCATGCGTGGTCTTCTCCCAATAGAACGGATTATGGATCAGCTGCCAGAGACCCTTGTAGGCGGCGATCGATTGCAACGCCCAGTAAAACGGCACCGTCAGCGCGTACGGCGCCAACTTGAAGTAGTCACGTTTGAACGCGGCCACCAGCGTGATGTAGATGAAGAACGCATTGGCCAGTAGCAGATTGACCAGCGAGACCGCTGCAAGCCACGGCGGGAAGAACCGCTCGAACATGGTGGTGCCGGTGACCATCCACACCGCATACAGCGCCCACAAGACCGGCACGCCCAGCGCGGTGAAAAATCCGCCGCCGATAAAGAACTGAAATCCCCAGAACCCCTTGAACCCGGTGCTGCGATACAGATGCACCGGGTCGCGCATATGCACCAGCCAGGTCTGCATGTAGCCCTTGAGCCAGCGCGAGCGCTGCCGGATCCAGTTGGGAATGCTGACGTTGGCTTCTTCGAACGTGGTGGAATTGACCACGTTGACGCGGTAGCCGTTCTGGATCAGCCGCACGCCCAAATCGGCGTCTTCGGTGACGTTGTACGGGTCCCACGCGCGCACCTGACGCAACACGTCCAGACGGAAGTGATTGGAGGTGCCGCCCAGCGGAATCGGGATACGCAGGTATTCCAGCGCCGGCAGGTAGAAGTCGAACCAGAGCGTGTACTCCAGCGTGAACATCCGCGTCAGCCAGTTTTCGTCGGCGTTGTAGTAGTTCAACCGCGCCTGGATGCACACCACATCCTTTTCCGCCTTGCGGAAGGCGGCCACCACGCGCTTGAGCTGATCCGGCTCGGGCTTGTCTTCGGCGTCGTAGATGGTGAGCAGTTCGCCGCGCGCAAAATGCAGCGCGTAGTTACAGGCCTTGGGCTTGGTCTTGGGCTGCGACGGCGGCACCCGGATGATTTCGAAGAACGCTTCCAGGCCGAGTTTCTTGGCCGCGTCGATGGTCTCGAAGTCGTCGGCTTCCAGCACCAGCTTCACGTCGAGCTTGCTGATCGGGTAATCCAGCTTGCGCAGCGCGTTGGCCAGGATCGGCAACACCTCCGGTTCCTTGTACATCGGCACCAGCACGGTATAGACCGGCAGGTCGTCGTCGCGCAGCGCGGCCACTTCGTCTTCGGTGACCTTGATGTCGATGCGGTGGCGCGAGCCGAACCACACCAGCAACAGCTTCAAACCGAACGTCGCCAAAAAGCCCAGCGCCACCAGCACGTTGACGGTGATCAGCGCAGGCACCGGGAACAACACCATCGCGATCAGCAACACCGCCGCGATCGCCCACAAGGTGAATTTCTGACCGCGCGTGACCACCTGGCGCGCCGAGTACGTCGGTGCGTGCGAGGCGAGCAGGTTCAAGGCATTGTCGGTGAGCTGCTCGTCGGCGTAGCGCTGCAGGCTCCAGATCACGTCGAACTTGGCGGTGCCGACAAAGCGCACGTCTTCGCCGTAGTGCGCGCGCGCCCAGGCAAACACCGCCGGGTCGGGGTCGGCCACCGCCAGCACCAGCACACCGTCCTCGCGACGCCACGGCAGCAACAGACGCTGCGCATAGCTGTCCAGGTCGGCGGCGGTGAGCAGCTCGGCGTCCGGCGGCTGCTGCACCAGATCGATGAACTCCAGCCCGAAGTGCGCGGCAACGATGGCGTAAAAGCGCTGCGCCGGCACGCCGCGCTGGGCCAGGATCACATCGCCCAGGCGCGAGTTCCAGCGCTGCTGCAACGCCAGCGCCGAGCGCAGCTGTTCGTCGGTGATGACGCCTGCCGTCACCAACGCACGACCCAACAGACCGCGTTCGCGGCCGATGTCCGGCGCCCGTCCCAGCGCCTCCATTTCGCAGGTGACCGTCATTGTCGTGGCGTCCTTAGAACCGCCACCAGGCGGCCACGAACGGCCCGCCTGCGGCACCGGTGTTGCGGCCCATCACCGGCTGCTGGTAACCCAGCTGCCACTGGCTGCCGCCCGGCGCGGTGTACAGCGTCGACAGCTGCAGCTTGGTGAGGTCGTAGTTGGTGCCGGTGGCGACGAAGCCAACGCCGCCAGCAGAGCCGGGGACATCAAAGTTGCTACGTCCGTTGCCCAGGCCCTGGATCACATTGAGCTCGCCCAGCAGTAGCCAGCTCGGGGTCAGGCTCAGACCAGTGGACGCATCCACCCGTACTTCGTCGGAGGCGGCACTGCCGCGCAAGCGCACCGCGCCGCCCAGATCGACATACCCGTTGCGGCCGCCCAGCGTGTAACCACGCCCACGGCTATAACGCAGCTCCAGGCCGTAGTCGCCCAGGCCGAGCGCGGGATCGGAGTTTGCATCGGGATTATTTGGATGGAAGGTCTTGCTACGGCCATAAGCCGGAATGCTCACCAGCGCCTGCACCGAACTCCGCCAGACATCGTCAGCAGCACTCGGCAGGGCATAGCGCAGGCCGATTTCCTGATCGGCAAAACCGGTCGTGCTAGTGCGCGTACGGCCACTTCCGCCGTAATTGCTGAAACCGACGTCGGTGAAATAGAAATTGCCGATCACGCTGAGCGTGTCAGTCACACCATGCTCGACATAGACGTTGAGCTGGTCCTGGCGACTGCGGCCGTTGCCATCGAATTGCTGACCATCGCCAAAGGTCGTGCGGCGGTGACTGTCGTCGAACCAGCCACGGCCATCGCTATGCAGCGCCTTGACGATCACTAACGTGTCGCCCTGCGGCTGGGTCCAGGCACCGGCAATGGCGCTACCCGGCAACGCAGCCAGCGCGCAACTCA
The DNA here is from genome assembly GCF_979258225.1 of Xanthomonas sp. AC360. Taxonomy (NCBI): domain Bacteria; kingdom Pseudomonadati; phylum Pseudomonadota; class Gammaproteobacteria; order Lysobacterales; family Lysobacteraceae; genus Xanthomonas; species Xanthomonas sp. AC360. The sequence goes on along the minus strand of NZ_OZ409846.1, from coordinate 2,358,542 downwards.
AGGCGAGCGCAGACAGCGCGGCCACCGGCGTGCGGCGGGCGTTACTGGATGGGGTAGACGATGTGGCAACCGGGCTGGACTGCACGGAGGTAAGGCACGACGGACGTACCCGCGAGCGCGGGTCGTTCTGTAAAGACATTTGTACGATTCCTGATGGGGGACCCGTTAGGGACAGGAAGCACGGGCTAGGTCACACTTCGCTGCGAAACGTATCACAGTTCCGGACAGTTCCACATCACGGATTTATCACTAATTTAACACTAGCGACCACTATTTCCGACGCAACAATCGCGGCACCTGGGCAGCTGCATGGGTCCAGATCGCCAGCCATACCCCGAGCTGGGTCAATGGCCCGCGCTGGCCGGCCTCGAACTTGCGGAAATAGCGCCACAACCCGCGGTGCTTGTGCCATTCCACGAAGAACGGCCGCGAGCGGCTGGACACGCCGCGCACGTGCACCACTTGCAGATCGTTGGCCACCGCCACCAGCGCGCCAGCCTGGCGGGCACGCCGGCACAGATCCAGGTCCTCGGCGTGCAGGCGATACCTGCCGTCCCAGCCGTCCAGCCGATCGAACAGGCTGCGCTGCATCAGCATCAAGGCACCGGAGATCGCATCCACCGGCTGCAGGGCAACCGACGGATTGGCGGGCACCGCCAGCTGGGCAGCGGCACGCGGGGCGCGCAGCATCGCGGCGAAGTCCGGGTCGCGGCGGCGCACGGCCGCATCCGGCCGGCCCTGCTCGTCCACTTGTTCGACCCCAAGCAGCACTGCGGCATGCCCGGTGGCGCGCGTGCACAGCTGCACCAGGGTGTCGGCTTCGACCATCAGATCCGGGTTGATGAAGACCAGCCAGGGCGCCTGCGAGTCGCGCGCGCCCTGATTGCAGGCAGTAGCAAAACCGGGATTGTCCGGGTTGGCGATGAAGTGCACCCGGGCATCGGCCAGCGCATGCCGTTGCACCACATCCAGGGTGTCGTCGCTGGATGCGTTGTCGACCACCCGAATCTCGCTGATGCCATCGGCCGCACGCAGCCGCGACAGGCAGGCATCGATGGTGCTGCTGCTCTGATAGGTGACGACGACGGCGGCGATCTGGACTGGAGTCATCCGGCCATTATCCGGTGCCGGGACCACGCAGCGCCATCGCAGCGACGGCCCGGCATGGCGGCCGACGGCGGCACGGGGCATACTGCGCGCCCAACGGCCGCCACGCGGCCTAGGTCGGCGCCGCCTGCGGCACTCCCACACTTGATTTTTGAGATGACGGCCAGCGACCTTTCGGTTTCGCGCTGCCCTTCCACTCCATGTCGCGCGACCGCCTGATGGCGTCAGCGCGACAACGACGGCCCGGCAGCGCCGTCTGTGTTGTTACCGGCCTGCGTGCCGGCCCCGTTGGATCGGCTTCGCGGAATTGGTCTATACCACTCATCCTCTCCTCGGCATGTCTGCAGAGGGTGTGCGCATGAGCGCGACGCATCAGGTCCATGGCATGAGCCTGGAGTTGGCGCTGCCTGACTGGCCGGCACTGACCGTGGATGAAATCCGCCACGTGCTGCAGCGGTTCTCCGGGCTCGGGTCTGACCACGGCGTGCACTGGCACAGCGCGCGTCCGTTCTCCGCTGCCGCCTGCGTGCAGACCGCGTCCGGCCCGGTGATCGTCAAGCGCCATCACCGCAGCGTGCGCAGTGTCGCTGCCTTGCGCGAAGAACATAGCTTTATGGCCCATCTGCGCTGGGCCGGCGCGCCGGTGGTGGAGGTGCTGTACGCGGCTGACGGCCAGACCGCACTCGCGCAGGACCAGTGGGTCTACGAGGTGCAACGCGTCGGCGCGGGGCGCGACCTGTATCGCGATGCCTTGTCGTGGACACCGTTTAACAACGTTGCGCACGCGCAGGCCGCAGGGGCTGCGCTCGCGCGACTGCATCACGCCGCGCAGGGCTTCGATGCACCACCGCGCTCCACCACGGTGCTGGTCGCCAATCTACGGCTGTTTGCACAGCAAGACCCGTTGCAGGCGCTGCAGCGCGCGTTACCCGCGCGGCCGCATCTGGCCGCAGCGTTGAAGGAGTTTTCCTGGCAGCACGATCTGGCCACCCACGTGCTGCCCTGGCATGCGCGCGCCTGGCCGTTGCTGTCTGCGTCAGGTGCGATGCCGCCGCTGTGGACGCATGGCGACTGGCATGCGTCCAATCTGCTCTGGAACACCGATCACGGCGACACCGACGTCAGCGCGATCTTCGATTTCGGATTGAGCGATCGCAGCAGCGCCTTGTTCGATCTGGCCACCGCCATCGAACGCAACCTGATCCCGTGGCTGCAGCTGGATACCGGCGCGCGTGCGCAGGCGGACCTGCAACAACTCGATGCCTTGCTGGATGGCTATGCGCTGCATCGCCCAATCAGCGCCAGACAGCTGCGCTGCCTGGCCGCGCTATTGCCGATCGTGCATGCCGATTTCGCCTTGAGCGAGATCGAGTACTTCGCCGGCATCACGCGTTCGCCCGACAACGTGGACATCGCCTATCACCGCTATCTGCTGGGTCATGCGGACTGGTTTGCCAGCACTGATGGTCAAGTGCTGCTGGCGCATCTGCATGCGCGCGCAGCCCTGCTGCGATGAGCGGCAACACCGTGTCTTTCCTCTTCCCTTCTTTACGAGTTGCTTGCATGTCCCGTCTGTCGTTAGCCGCACGTCCCCATCGCCCGCTGACGCTCGCCCTGGCGCTGAGCCTGGCCGCCCCTGCATTGGCGCAACAGCAGCAACCCGGCGAGTCCGCCGTGCAGCTGGATACGGTCAATGTGCTGGGCGAGCGCAGCGATAGCAACACGGCGCTGACCGGCTTCGGCGCAACGCCCCTGCTCGATGCGCCTGCCTCCATCGCGGTGACCGAGCGCCAGCAATTGCTCGATCGCCAGGCGCGCGTGCTTAGCGAGGTGTTGCGCGCCGATGCCTCTGCCGGTGATGCGTATGCACCGATCGGCTATTACGAAAACTTCGTGGTGCGCGGCTATTCGCTCAATGCCGCCAACAGCTATCGCATCAACGGGCTGAGCGCGGTGGGCGAGCAGTCGATTGCGCTGGAAAACAAGCAGCAGGTGCAGATTCTCAAGGGCCTGACCGGGCTGCAGTCGGGCATCAACGAACCGGCCGGGTTGATCGACTACCGCACCAAACGCCCCGAGCATGTGCGCAGCGTGACCCTGGGCACCGACGAGCAGGGCTCGCGCTATGTCGCCGCCGATTTAGGCGACTGGTTCGGCGCCGAGCGCACGCTGGGCCTGCGCGTGAATGCCGCGCGCGAAGACATCAACAGCTATGTCGATCACGCCGATGGTTACCGCAACTTTCTGTCGCTGGCCGGCGACTGGAAGATCACCGCGCAATCGTTGTTGCAGCTGGATGTGGAATATCAGCATCGGCAACAGCGCTCGGTGCCCGGCTACCAATTGCTCGATGGCACGCAGGTGCCGCGCGACATCGATGTGCACCGCCTGCTCGGTTACCAGCCGTGGGGGCGGCCGGTGGAGATGGATTCGCTCAACGCGCAGCTGCGCTATGCGTATCAGTTCAACGACGACTGGCGCGCCACTGTCGAGGCCTCGCGCAGCCGCGCGGTGATCAACGATTTCTCCACATTCGCCTGGGGCTGCTATGGCGCCGCGAGTTGTGCGGAGATCTTCACGCCCAACTTCTTCAGTACGCAAGGCGAGTACGACATTTACGACTACCGCAGCCCCGACGACACCCGCGTGCACGATCAACTGCGCGCCACCCTCGAAGGCCATGTGGTCACCGGCGCGCTGGAGCATCATCTGAGCATCGGCGGCGACTGGCTACGCCGCACCATCGACCGCTTTGGCTCGGTCAACGAATTCATCGGCAGCGGCAGCATCGATCGCGACCCGGAGGTTTTCGCACAGACCGATGTGGCGCTGGACCCCAAGCAACGCCGCCTGGATAGCCGCCAACGCGCGTTGGTGCTGACCGACCGCATCGGCCTGGGTGCCCTGTGGGAACTGTCGCTCGGCGCACGCGCTGTCCGCTTGGACGAGCGCGCCTTCGACCGCGATGGGCTGCTGGAACGACGCACCCGCAAGGACGCGGTGTTGCCGCAGGCCGCGCTGTTGTTCAAGCCGCAGCAAAACGTGTCGCTGTACGCCAGCTACGCCAAGAGTCTTGCCGCCGGTGGCACCGCCCCGTGGTTTGCCGACAACGCCGATGAAATCCTGCCGCCAACCAAGGCCTACCAGCTGGAAACCGGCGCCAAGCTCGAACTGGATGGCCTGCGCCTGGGCGCGGCGCTGTTCGACATCCGCCAGGCCTATCAATTCACCCAACCGCAGGCCGATGGAGGTCTGTTGTTCGTGCAACAAGGCCGGTTGCACAACCGAGGCCTGGAACTGTCGGCCGACGGTGCGGCCACCGAGCAACTGCGTCTGTTCGCCAGTGTCGCCGCCATCCGCGCACGCGCAGAAGAGACCGACATTGCCGAGTACGAAGGCCATCAGGCGATCAATGTGCCCAAGCTGCGTGCCAGCGTGCAGGCCGACTACAGCGTGCCCGGCGTCGATGGCCTGGCGGTGCTGGCCGGTGTGCAATACAGCGGGCGCAAGTTCGCCGACCGGCTCGGCAATGCCAGCGTGCCGGCATACACCGTGGCCAACCTGGGGGCGCGCTACGCCACCGCGCTGGGCGGCCTGGCGACCACCTGGCGTTTGAACGTGGACAACGTGTTCGACAAACGCTATTGGCGCGATTCGGGCGAATACCAGGGCGATGCGTATCTGTTTCCAGGTGCGCCGCGCACTGCGCGTCTGAGCGTGCAGGTGGATTTTTGAGGTCTGCTGCCCCCATCCGCCCTTCGGGCACCTTCCCCCGCAGGCGGGAGAAGGACGTCGAAGCTTCCGCAAGCGGGTGGGAAGGACGTCGAAGCGAAATTACCTGTGCGTTTGCGTGTTTCAGGCACTGACTGAAGACCGCAGTCACTAGCTGAAGGCAGAGGCTCAGCGGTGCGGGCGCTGCCGCGTTTGCAGTGCATGTCGGTACGGGGCTTCGCGCAGCATCCACTTCCGACTGCACCACTGTTTTGCACCGGTTGCGCCTCCCCCACCGCTCTCCACTTTCCATCAGGCCTTGCATGTCCTTGCTCGAATCCATCGCCGTTGTGATCAACCTGCTGGGCGTGTGGCTGACCGCACAGCGCATCCGCTGGTGCTGGCCGGTCGGCATCGTGGCGGTCGCGCTGTATGCGTGGCTGTTCTATCAGTGGAAGCTGTACTCGGACATGCTGCTGCAAGGCGTGTATGTGCTGACCCAACTCTACGGGTGGTGGCAGTGGCAACGCGGCAACAGCGTGGACGCGCGCATCCGCCCCTTGCCGATGCCACAGCGTGAACTGTGGCTCTCACTCTCTGTCGGCGCTGCATTCGCTGCTGCGCTGGGCGCATACATGCATCACCGCACCGATGCCGCACTGCCATGGCTGGACGCGGCGCTGGCCAGCTTCAGCCTGGTCGCCAGCGTATGGGCCGCACGCAAGCGCCTCGCTAACTGGGTGCTGTGGATCGTGCTCGATTGCATTTACGTCGGCGTGTTCGTCAGCAAGGAGTTGTATCCCACTGCCCTGCTCTACGCCGGCTTCGTGGCGTTGGCGATCTACGGATGGCGCAGCTGGAAAACCCAACAGAACCGGAACCTGACAACGCCACGCTAAGCCCGGCGCAGTTTGCGTGCGCGTTCTTCTTTACCATCGCGGCATGCACGATCTTCCTCTCATTGTCTCGTACATGGCCCGCATCTCCGATTGGCGGTGCGCCGCATGACTGCGTCGCGCCAGCACGCCATCACCGAAATCATCGCCGCGCAGATTGCCGCCGGCGAATGGGGCCCGGACCAGCGCCTGCCGGTGGAGCGCGCGCTTGCCGAGCGCTTCGACTGCACCCGCATCACCCTGCGCGAAGCCTTGCAGCACCTTGAAGCCGAAGGCCGCATCTACCGCGAAAACCGCCGTGGCTGGTTCGTCAGCGCACCACGCGTGCGCTACGACCCCACCAGCATCGCCGGCTTCATGCAGTACGTGGCCGCGCAAGGGCGCAAGCCACGCACCGAGTTGTTGAGTGCCACCCGCCAGGCCGCGGGCGCCGCGTTTGCAGCGGCGCTGCGACTGGACACGCCGTATGAAGACGTCTTCGTACTGCAACGCCGACGCTGGATCGACCGCCGCGCCGTGCTGCTGGAAACCAACGTCGTGCTGGCAGCCTGGGCACCGGGCCTGCTCGAACACGACATGGCCGGCTCGCTGTCGAGCGTGTTCAACCAAAAGTTGGGGCTATTCCTGAGCCGCGCACAGGTGTCGATGCATCCGGCCGGCCTGGATGCCACCCAGGCGATCCTGCTGCAGTCCACCACCGGCACGCCGTGTTTCCGCCTTCAGCGGATCAGCTTTGCCGAAGACGGCCGCGCGGTGGAACTGGATATCGAATCCTGGCGGCACGACGCACTGGACGTGGTGGTGCGCACCGATGCGCCGATGCGGCCGGCTTTTTAAGAGGGGCTAACAAAACTACGTCACGCCGGTCTACTGCAGGCCGGCTGATCTGCCGCCTGGCTGCAGGCCTATTGCCCGCCAACCCTCGCGGGGCACACTGCAAGTACGTCCTTGTAAGCGCTTACGCGGCATCCATGCCGCGTAAGGTCCCGCGACGGTGGGCGGGCAAGGACCAGTCGAGATGGTCGGTATGCATGGTGCAAGCAATGCATGATGTGTTTCTACTTTGCTAGCTCACATGTGTGTGCGATCCGCATCAGCAGGCCACTGCGACTCGCGAGACGACCAGCTCTTTCACGCAGCTACCGACCAACGTCCTGGTGCGGTGTCCTCGCCGCTTGCGGGACCGTGTGGCGGCATGGATGCTGCCACCGAGCCCCCAGGGACGGATTCACGGCGTGTCCCGCGAGCGGCGAGCGCACCGCGCACTCGACCCACTCAGCGTTTGATCTGGACTTCCGATGCGTTTGACCTGAACTTCCGACGGCATCCACCAGGATGCGGCTGACAACACCCCTGCACTCAGCGCACGGCGAGCAGTCGTCAGCTTGCAAGGGACAGCGCTCAAGGAACCGCACTGTACGCGTGCTACATGCCGCACCGAACACCGGCTGCGCCCGCCTAGCGATGAGCATGCCACTTGGCAGCTGCGCTACGCGTCGAACAGCATGCGCTGCGGGTCCGGTGGTGGCAGGTCGGCGAGCAGCTGACCTAACTGGTCGCGTTGCGCACGCAGCGGGTCGTGCATCAGAAAGTTGGCCAGCCGCGCGTGCCAGGCCGGCCAGCGTGTGGCCAGTGCATCCATATCGCCATCGGCCGGGCGGCCTTCGTGCGGCGAGGCGACGAAGGCGGTGTCGCACAACACGTTGCGCCACCCCAGCCCGCCCATGCGTAGGCTCAAATCCACCAGCGCGGCATACCAGGAGCCATAACTGCTGGCATCCAGCCCGCCGGCCTTGCGCCGTGCGGCGCCCCGCAGCAGCACCGCGTGCCCGACCGCCGAGGGTAACTCCGGATGCAGCGGCGGCATCGCCGCACAGGCAGCGGCCAATCGCTCCGGCGCGTCCGGCAGTGGGTTGAGTTCGCCCAGCCGCGGCCAGCTGCAGGCTTCGCCCACATTGCTCCAGGGCGTGGCCGTGGCAATCGCCGCATCGCGCGCAAAACACGCGGTGAGCTGCCGCAACCAACCGGGCAGCGGGCAGGCATCCACTCCCAGCACCACCACGTCGGCGTCGCCGCAGGCGGCGAGCATTTCATCCAGATGCGCCACCTCGCCGAGCATGCGCTGGCGGCGGGTGTGATGCGCCTGCAGCTGCGTCCGCGCCAGCCAGTGATCGATCACCGCGCGGCCGCGCGGGCCGGCCTGCGCGTCGTCGGCCAGCCACACCCGCGTGCCCGCAGGCGTGGCCGCATCCAATGCGCCCAGGCACGCATCCAGCGCCTCGTCGTCGGTGCCGACCGGCACCAGCACGACGGGCAGTGCCGCACTCATTGCGGCTTCTGGCTGGGTTTCAGCGGCTCCATGACCTTGAACTTCTGACCGTACTCGTCGGTGAGATTGCGCGCTTCCTGCGGGTTGCGCACGATCGACGGGGTGATCAGTACGATGACTTCGCGGCGGGTGGTGTCCCGAGTCTTCTGACCAAACAAGGCACCGACCACCGGCAACTTACTGAGGAACGGGACCCCTGAACTACCGTCGCTGGTGCTGTCATCGATCAGGCCGGCCAGCATCATGGTGTCGCCACTCTGCACCGCTGCTTCTGTCTTGACCCGACGCGTATTGATATCCACGTTACAGGCCGCGCTGTTGACAGTCGTAGTGGTGGCCGCCGTACATGCTGCAGGGCGTGGACCAGGCGTGCTGATTTCCTGCACGACATCCAGGAACACCATACCGTCCTTGGTGACGCGCGGACGCACTTTCAGGATCACACCGGTATCGATGTATTGCACCGACGAGAAACTGCTGTCGCTGCCAAGCCCGGTGTTGATCGAGGTGGAGTTAATCGGAATGCGTGACCCCACATTGAGCGTGGCTTCGGCGTTGTTGCGCACAAAGACCGATGGCGTCTGCAGCAGGCGGATATTGGTGACCTGATCCAGCGCACTGATGACAGCAGCCGCATTTTTCCCCAGGAATGTCCAACCCACACCGTTGTTGGTGATGCTTCCTGCAATGTCGCCCCAGATATTGCGCCCTGAGGCAGGTGGCAGGCCGGGCCCACCGGATGCCACTGGCACGCTTACCGCATTCTCGAAATACCAGTTCACACCGTACTGCAGCGCACCGGTCAAATTCACCTCAGCCACCTGCGCTTCGATATGCACCTGCATCGGCATCACGTCGAGCTTTTCGATGACGTCGCGGATGGACGCCCACGATTGCGGCGTGGAGCGCACCAGCAAGGTGTTGGTTTCGGCCACAGCCGACACGCCGACCTTGTCGCCTTCCACTTCCAGCGTCACTGCGCCGTTGCCGTTGCTGCGCGGTGAGAGCTGCAAGCTGCCGTTGCCCAGGCCACCGCTGCTGCTACCACTGCCGCCACTGCTTCCACTGCTGCCACCGAAACTGCTGCCCGAGCCACTGCTGTCGCCGCTTTCGCCGAGGCTGCCTCCGGTCATGCCGGAGCTGGCGCCCATGCTGCTGTCGCGATTGCCCAGCGCGCCGCCGAGCACGCTGCTCTCGGCACCCGGCGCCAGCGAGGCGTTGGAATCGCCGCCACCACCGCGCCCACCGAACACTTCCGACAACCGATCGGCCAGATCCTTGGCCTTGATGTACTTCAATTCATACGAGAACAAGCGCACGCCGCCGCCGGCGCTGTCGATACGGTCCAGCCACTGCTGGATCTGATCCAGATAGCGCGGCTGCGGAGTGATCACCAGCACCGCATTGGCGTTTTCCAGCGGCATGAAACGGAACATGCCGGCGCTGGGCGTCTTGCTCTGTTCGCCGAAGACCTTTTCCAGATCGGCACTGACTTTTTCGGCCTTGCCGGACTGGATCGGGAACACGCCCACCGACATGCCCGACAACCAGTCAACGTCAAAGATCTGCACGGTGCGCAGGTAGTTTTCGAGTTCGGCGCGGGTGCCGCCAAGGGTGATCACGTTGCGTGCATTGTCGGTGCCGACGATGGCGTTGGGCCGTGCATACGGCTCCAGCACCTTTTTCATTTCACTGGCGGAAATGAACTTCAACGGCACCACGCGCACTTCAAACCCGCGTGCGGCAGACGGCGATGCGGTGCTGGGCGCGACGGTGCCGGCCAGCGCCTGGTCGGCCGGCACGATGTTGTAGCGGCCACCGCTGAACACCATGCGCGCGTTGTTCCAGCCCAGCACCATTTCCAGCAGGTTCAAGGCCTGCGCCGGCGAGACCGGATTGGGTGTGGCCAGGGTCACGGTGCCCTGCACGCCGGGCGCGATGACGTAGTTCTGGCCGAGCATGTCGCCCAGGATTGCCTTGACCACCGCCTGTACCGACTCGCCTTCGAAGTTGAAGGTGGCGCTGCCGCTGCTGGCCATGCCCAGCGTGGGCGACGGCGACGCCGCGGCGCTCTGGTTGATCATGGTGCCGCTGCCGCGCCGGATCACCGGGCTGGGCTTGGCGCTGGTGGCGGCATTGCCGTCGGCGCGTTGGTCGGCAACGGTCTGGGTGGCGCCGGCAGCGCCGACTTGTGGGTCCAGGCGCGCATCGCGGCGCACGTCCGGTGGCGGGGTGGTGGCGCAACCGGCCAACAGGCCAATCAGCAGGGACACGGGAAACAGGCGCGGCGTCATGCGTTCACTCATTGGGTCTGACCGGGGGTAGAGCCGCTCTGGCGCTGCTGTTGCAGCTGGCGGCGTCGGGCTTCGATACGTTCGCGGATGGCACGCATCTGATCGTCGGAGGGGCGTGGAGCTTCCTGCGCGCCATCGCTGCGCTGCGGCGGCACCGTCGGCGGGGCTTGCCCGCCAGGTTGTTGCGCCGGCGGGGTGGCAGGCTGCGGCTGCGGTTGCGCGACCGCGGCAGCATCGGGCGACGGCGGCACCGGCGGCAATGGCGGGAGCGTGCCCGGCGCACCACGCGCGGCGGCATTGGCGGTCGGCGGTTGACCGCCCTGGCCGTTGAACACGTGCAGCTCCAACGTCTGGGTGCCGCCGGGGCCTTCGATGGTGGCACTGCGTGGCTGCAGGGCCAGCAGGCGCCAGCCCTTGACCGCGTCGCCGCCCAGCTGCACGCGCACCGAATCCTGCGGGTCCAGGGTCAGCGTGGCCATCTTGAAGTTCTCGGTCAGCAGCACGCCGGTCAGGCGCACCGTCGAGGCCGTGCCGCTACCGTCAGTGCCGGACAGGAAGAACGGATGCGGCAGGCGGTCTTCGGCGAATGCGGGATGCGCGGCGATCTCCGAATATTTTTCGAAGGCGCCCAACCGCTCCGGCGCAGGCGCCGGTAGCGTGGGCAGGCGCTGCACCAGTGCCGGGTCGTCCGGCAGCAACTCCACCCGCTTGCCTAAGCCAGCCACTGCCAGGATGCACACCAGCAACGCCCAGCCGACCACGGTGGCCAGCAACCAGGTGCGTAACCCGATCAGGTCAAGGCGCATTGCTGGCCTCCCCGGCGGCGGCTGCGGCGGCGGGCGCGGCATCGGTGTTCAACGGCGCAGCGCTGGCGCCGGGCCGCAGATAGCCGGCCAGTTCGAACGCAATGTCCAGGCCGTTGCCGCTTTCGTTGGGCGAGAGTTGGTAGCGCTGCGCCATCACGTTGAGGTTGTCCACGAACAGCCGCGGGGTGCCGTTTTCCAGGCTGTACAACACCGAAGCCAGTTCCGGCGTGCCGCAACGCAGACGCACCTGCACCGCCACGCGGGTGAAGCGGTCCTTGCTCTCCGGCTGCAAGGGCGAGCGGTTGCTGATGGCACAGCTGCGGTTGCCGGGGCTGGCTTCCACCACTGCGCGTTCCAGCCGCTGCACCAGTCCGGCCGAGGCCAGCTCGGCGGAAGTTTCCGGCAAAAAGCCCGGGCGACTTTCCAGCGTTTGCCGCGCCTGGCGCAGCCGCTGACTGACCTGCGGCGCCTGCTGCAATTGCACGCGCACGCGCAGCTCGCGCTCGCGCAGCGATTGCAGCTCGTCCTGCATGGCGATCATCGGCTGGGTGAACCACGGGTGCACCAGCACTAGGTACGCCACGCCGAGTACCAGCAGCAGCAGACCCAAAGCGATCCAGCGATCGCGCTTAACGCTGCGTGGCATCGGCCGCCTCCTTCGCATCGGGGCCAGCCAGCTCGGCGGTGATGGTGAAACGGTCGACGTTGCGACCGGCATCGCTCTGCAGCACGCCGGTCAGCGACGGCGTACGCCATAGCGGCGAACCTTCCAGGCGACGCACCAGCGAGGAGGCTTCGTTGCTCAAACCGATCAGCTGCAATTGCCCGCCTTCGACCGAGAATTTTTCCAGATAGGTGCCGCCCGGCAGACGCCGGCTCAACTCGTCCCAGATTTCCACCGAGGTCGGGCGCGTGGCGCGTTGCTTCTGGAAGAAGGTAGCGCCTTCGACCAGATCCATCAGCTGCTGGCGTTCGGCAGCCACCTGGCGCGCGCGCGCGGCATTGGCCTGCACCTGCGCGCGCAGATCGTCGGCGGCCTGGCGGCGATTATCCAGCAGCAACCAACCGGCCACAGCCAGCAACACCACCGCGGTGGCAGTGAGCAGCAGGTTCCAGCGTTGCATCGGGTCGCTACGCCGCAGCCGGCGAGCCGGCGGCAGCAGGTTCACCCCCAACGGGGCGCCCTGCGCATCGGCCACATCGATGCCGGACAGCGCGTTGGTCCAGGCATCGGGCACGCCAGCCGGGCCATCGATCATGCGCCGTGGCACCACGACCAGTTCCGCATCCAGCTGGCCGTCTTCGCGCACATCGAGCACGCGTGCGTCGAAATACACCTGGTCGGCGGTGAACGGGGTTTGCCGGTCGATTTCGAAACGCGCTACATCCTGCAACCGCGCGGCGGCCGCTGCCGGCAGCCGCAACGGCCGCCGCAACGCATGCGCCGACGGCAACAGCCAATGCCGCGGCAGACCATCCAGCGCAGTCGGCAGCACGCCATTGACTTCCTGCGGCTGCACCGGCCAAGGCAGGCTGGCGATCGCCTCACGGCTCTGATCGCGTTGACGCAGCAACTGCAACGTGTCGCCATCGAGCTGCAACAACAAGCGCGCCTGCGACAGGCCCAATTGCCACTGCCAGCGCTGCGGCAGCCACGCCAGCAGCGATTGCTGCCACCAACGCCAGAAGCCTCCGGCTCCCGGCATGGCGCGTACGCCGATACGACCCAAGGTATCCCGCCATGCGGTCATTGCACTGCTGCTCCCTCTTCCCAACGCAACACGGTGTAGGCCGATCCCGGTACTGCGGACGCGCTTGTCGACACGACCGCGCGCAACACAGCCTCGCGTCCCTGACTCAGTCGCGCCCGGCTCTCGATACTATAAGTGTCAGACCCACCGACCGTCGCCTCGCTGCCCGGCAAACCCAGCGGCGCGTCACGCTGGGCCAGCAGTTGCCGCGCATCCAGGCCCATTGCAGTCAACACCGGGCCGGGTGCAAAACGCGCTTCGGGCCGCGAGCGGCCGCTGTACAAGGTGATGTTGGGCAGCAACTTGCGATACAACTCGCTGTCCATGCCCAGCACCAGGCGCAGTTCGCCCAACGTTTCGAACGGGCTGTCCTTTGCGCCATAGGGCAAGCCGGCATCGGCGTAATCGCGGTCTTCTGCGCCACCGCCGGGCTGGCTCAGCGAGTCGCCATCGCGCCAATCGACGATGGCACCGGCAATGCGCGTATCGCGGCCTTGTTCGCCGCCCACGGCACGCACCAGCCCGGCCAACAGCGCCGGCTCGGCCATGTTCAGATCCACCTTGCCGCTTTCGTCAGTGATACGGATCTCCACCGTGGCATCGTCCATCTGCCAACGATACCGTCGCCCATCTGCGCGCCAGCGTGCCTGGGTATCGGCGCTCTGCAAGCGGGACAGTGCGTATTCCAGACCAGCGCGTGCGTATTCCTGCGCCTGCGCGCCACTGCGCAGCATAGTGCCTTGCAAGGCTTCCACGCGCGCGGTGAGCGCAAACGCGCCGATCATCGCGGTGAGCAAGGCGATCAACCACAACACCAGCACCAAGGCAGCGCCACGTATCCGGCTCATTGCCCCGCTCCGGGGTTGCTGGATTGCGGCAACGCCACGACCAGCGGCGGCCATGCAGCGTCGCCACTACGGATCTCGATCCGCACCAGCAGCGGCAGGCGGTCGTGCCATTCCCACTGCGGCAACCAGGCGCTCAGGCGGCCGTTCTGCGGATCCATGCCACGGTAACGAAAGCTCACCTGCTGCACGCCTTGCGCCAGCGGCTCCGGCGGCAATTTGCTGCCTTCTTCGATCGACTTGCCCGATTGCAGCATGGTCAACGCAATCTGCAAGGTGCGTTGCTCGCCATCGCCGACCACCGACAACTCGTGCAGATACGGGCCACCGCGTCCCAGGTAATCGGGCACATCGGCGGCAAAGCGCATGCGCTGCGGTTCGCCGACAAACAACATCGGTTGCTGGCTTTGCGGGTCGATGCTCATCGCCAGCGGCAATGCAGCAGCCAACCGACGGCGCAAAAATTCTTCCACCGCACGCACACGCTCGCTGCGCTGGGCAATCGCCTCGCCGCGCTGACTCACCGCGCTGGCCGAGCGCAATGTGGCGAAGGCCAAGGCCAGCCCGCCGACCAACAGCATGGTGGCCAGCAGCACTTCGATCAGGGTGAAGCCGGCGCTGCGCGAACGGATCACAGCGCGCTGTCCTGTGCGGTGGCAGACACCAGGCGCAAGGTGCGCCATTGCAGCATTTGATTGGGCGCCTCGCCCCAACGCACCACCAGGGTCAGTTGCAGCAGTTTGTGCGCGCCAGGGGCCACCGGCGCCTGCGGATTACGCCGCGGTTCGTCGTAGGGACGCACATCCATCGACCAACGGAAATGCCCGGCTTCGAACGTGCCTTGTTGTTGCTCGGGCACCAGCGGCTTGTCCATGCCTTGCAACGCCAGCAGCGATTGCGCGTGCAAGGTCGCACGCGTGCTGTCATCGGCAGCGCGCACCTGACGTGCCGCACCGGACAACGACCCCAGCAACAGGCTCAATGCCAAGGCGAGCAAGGCAAAAGCGACGATCACCTCGATCAGGGTGTAACCACGTTGCCGCTTCATGGCGCAGGCGTCCGCAGCGGACCCGAACGCACTTCGCCGGTGATCCAGCCCACGTCCACGCGCCAGCGCGCGTCCTTGACCTGCAGATCGATGCGACCGCCCGTGGACGCCCCATCGGGGAAGAACTGGATGGCGCCCTGATCTTCCCGCGACTGCACCTGACGCGCGCCGGTGAAGCGCACCTGCAGCGACGACGGCAGGTCGCCGTGATGGCCACCGGGCGCTTCCCAACGGCGCTGCAGCGGGTCGATCAGAAAGCGTTGCGGGGTGCCGGTGGCAATCGCCTGGGTGCGCGTATAGCGCAGTTGCGAGGCAATCGCCTTGCCGGCAGTGCGCAGCCGCATGCCATCGATGCCACCGTTCAATGCGGCGGCGGCCAGCACACCGGCCATTGCGATCAACGCGATGACCAGCAGCATTTCGAGCAGCGAGCTGCCACGCATGCGGGGACGGCCAGGACCGACTCCATGCGGTTGACGCAACGGCTGACACGCAACGCGCATGGCGAGGACTTATTGGTACTTGATGTCCGAGTCGTAGCTGCTGCCGCCGGGGCGACCATCCTTGCCCAGGCTGATCAGATCGAACGGCTGGCCATCGCCCGGCGCGCGGTACTCGATGGTGTGACCCCACGGATCGTTAAGTTCCACCGCCTTGGCGTACGGGCCCAGCCAGCCGCTGCTGCCGCCGGGCTGGGTCACCAGGTCATCGAGCTTGCTCGGCAACTTGCCGGTGTCGAGCTGAAAGTTTTCGATCTTGCCGGCCAGGGTCTGGATCTGCGACTTGGCCAGATTGGCCTTGCCGCGATCGGCGCCACCAAGCACGCGGCTGCCGACCAAGGTGAGCACCGCGCCGATCAGCACGATGACGATGATGATTTCCAGCAAGCTCATGCCGGCCTGGCCTGCGCGCGACGGACTACGGGTGATGGAACGCTTGATCATGAACGATTTCCTTGCACGTCGATGAAGGATGCTGCCGCCACTAGATGACACGGCGGCCATTGCATTGGTTCCCGCGTAGGTGTCGTGCGGTCACCGGAATGTTGTTGTGAAGACGCCGCCTAATGAAAAGCGCCGCGTGCCGTTAATGGAGTGTACGAGCGATGCATGCCGATGCCGAGTCCCGCTTGCGCTCGCCTTGCAGCTGCGCAGTCGCGTTGCTCGCGCGCTCAACCGATCGCATTGGTGAGGTCATACAGCGGTACCAGTACCGAAATGATGACAAGCCCCACCACCGAGGCCAGGACCAGCGTGATCAGCGGTACCAATGCAGCCAGCGCACGGTCGATGGCTTGTGCAGTTTCCAGCTCGAAGGTGTCAGCGGTCTTGAGCAACATCGTGTCCAACGCGCCGGATTCTTCGCCCACCTGGATCATCTGCAGGGCCAATCGCGGAAAGCGCTTGCCGCGCGCCAGCGATATCGCCAGGCCATGCCCGTTCTTGACATCGTCGGCAGCGTTGGCGACATCCTCGACCAACGCCAGATTGGACATGACGTTGCGCGCGATGCCGATCGCGGCAAGCAATGGCACGCCGTTGCGCAACAAGGTGCCCAGGGTGCGCGTCAGCCGTGCGGTTTCCAGCCGCGCGATCAGGCTGCCGACCACTTTCTGGCGCAGCAACCATTCGTCCAGCGCTGCACGGAAGGCGGCATTGCGACGCTTGCGATCCAGCCACAACCCGAGCACACCCGGCACCACGATCAGCACAAGCCACCAGTCGCGCACCAGCAAGCCCACGCTCAACACCGCCTGGGTAAACCAGGGCAGCGCGACATCCAGGCTTTCGTACATCTGCGCGAACTGCGGCACCACGTAGCCCAGCAAAAACAACAAGGCGCACCCGACCACCGCCAGCAGAATCGCCGGGTAGATCAACGCATTGATCACCTTGCCCTTGAGCGCGCGGCTGCGCTCCAGGTAATCGGCCAACCGTTGCAAGGTGTCCTGCATGCTGCCGCCGGCTTCGCCGGCACGCACCATGTTGATGTACAGCTTGGAAAACAGCCCATGCTGGCGTTCCAACGCAGACGACAGCGGCGCACCGCCGCGCACGGTGTCGCGGATGTCGCCGATGACGCGCCGGCTTTTTTCGTCTTCCGGCAGATCCATCAGGATCGACAACGCGCGATCCAGTGGTTGCCCGGCCCCAATCAAGGTGGCCAGCTGCTGGGTGAATTGCACCAGCGCGGCATTGTCGAACGGTTTCTTGCGCAGCAGCATGCGTAGCGATGGCGAATCGCTTTCGCCGGTGGCCAGCCGCGTTTCCACCGGCAGATGGCCCTGCTCCTGCAGACGCAGCGCCACCTCGGCATCGCTGCCCGCTTCCATCTGGCCGTCGAGCATTTCGCCGTGGGCGTCGAGCGCTTTGTAGCGGTAGAGGGGCATCAGGAACGGCCGGGACCGGGGACCAGGGACCGGGGACCCGGGGAAAGCGGCGTACCGCAGCACTGGAATCCAGCAGCACGTCGGTCGGCGCATACGACAGCGACGACCAAGCACTTGCCTTGGCTGTTCCCGGGTCCCCGGTCCCGGGTCCCCGGTCCCGACCACCCGGTCACTTCACCGATCACGCATCCTCCGTCACGCGCAGGACTTCTTCGATGGTGGTTTCGCCGCGCAAGGCCTTGGACAGGCCGTCTTCGTACATGGTGCGCATGCCGGCCTTGCGGGCCAGTTGTTCGATCTCGCCCATCCCGGCGCGGCGCATCACCGCGCGCCGCAACTCGTCGTTCATGACCAGGAACTCGACGATGGTGGTGCGGCCGAGGTAACCGGTCGGCGCGGCGGCCGAGGCGCGCGGGCGGTACAGGTAGATCTCGCCGTCCGGCTGCAGCCGGCGCAGGTTGAAGCGTTCGACTTCTTCCGGCGATGCCGGATAGCGCTCGGCGTTGGCCAGGTCGAGTTTGCGCACCAGGCGCTGCGCCAGAATACCGTTGATGGTGGAGGTGAGCAGATAATCCTCCACGCCCATGTCGAGCAGACGGGTGATGCCGCCGGCGGCGTTGTTGGTGTGCAGCGTGGACAGCACCAGATGGCCGGTGAGCGCGGACTGGATCGCGATGCGTGCGGTTTCCAGATCGCGCATCTCGCCGATCATGATGATGTCCGGATCCTGGCGCACGATGCTGCGCAGCGCGTTGGCAAAATCCAGCCCGATCTGCGGTTTGGCCTGGATCTGGTTGATGCCTTCGATCTGGTATTCCACCGGGTCTTCGACGGTGATGATCTTGACGTCGGAGGTATTGAGCTGGCTCAGCGCGGTGTACAGCGTGGTGGTCTTGCCCGAGCCGGTGGGGCCGGTGACCAGCATGATGCCGTGCGGTTGCTCCAGCACCTTGCGGAACTGCGGCAGGAAGTCTTCGGTAAAGCCCAGCTTGTAGAAGTCGAACACCACCGTTTCGCGATCGAGCAGACGCATCACCACGCTCTCGCCGTGCGCGGTGGGCACGGTGCTGACGCGCAGATCCAGCTCCTTGCCCTGCACGCGCAACATGATGCGACCGTCCTGCGGCAGGCGGCGCTCGGCGATATTGAGCTTGGCCATGATCTTGATGCGGCTGATCACCGCGGCGGTGAGTTTGGCCGGCGGGCTTTCGCCTTCCACCAGCACGCCATCGACGCGGTAGCGCACCTTGAGGCGGCTTTCGAACGGTTCGATATGGATGTCCGAGGCGCGTAATTCCACCGCGTGCTGGATCACCAGATTCACCAGGCGAATCACTGGCGCTTCGGAGGCCAGATCGCGCAGCGCTTCGATGTCGTCGCTGCTGTTGGCATCGCCATCGGCGGTTTCAACGATGGTGCCCATCGCACTACGACCCTGGCCGTACCAGCGCTCGATCAGATCGTCGATCTCCGAACGCAGGCCCACCTGCAGGAACAATGCACAGCCGGTGGCAAGACGCACCGCATCGATGGCGTAATCGTCGTATGGATCGGCGATCCACAGATCCAGACGGCCATCGTGTTCGCCCACCGGGCACAGATGAAATTGTTTAAGAAAGCGCAGCGACAAGCCCTGCACGTCGGGCAGCATTTCCGGCGGGGTATCGCCGAGTTGGCGTGCATCCACCAACGGCAGGCCGAGCACATCGGCGCAGGTCTCTGCATGATCGCGTTCGGACACCAGGCCCAGGCGGCCAAGCAGGGCCAGCAAGCCCATGCCGGATTCGGCCTGCAACTGGCGCGCGCGCAGCAGGTCGGAGTCCTTCAGACGACGGCGTTCAAGCAATGCTTCGACGATGCGCGTTTCCGCACTTCGATGCTCAATTGGATCGACGGCAACCGCGTTCACACTCGTCTCCACTGGTTCGGCGCCGACTGTAGCAGTTTGCCGCGACGATCAACCGCACGCATCTGAATCGTCCTGAAAAACAATGCCCCCGGTGATTAGCCGGGGGCATTGGTCACACTATTTCAGCACTTACTGTCGTGCAACGAGGGTCAGCTTCGCGTAATCGGATGCGCCCACCAACTTGATGTAGTAAGTGCCTGCCTTGGGGGCAGTGAAGCGGACGGTTTCGCTGTTGCCCGGACGCGTCGACTTGGCATCGAAACTGCTGGCGCTGGGCTCGGCTTCATAGCTGACGTACACCGACACATCGCCGGTACCGCCGTAGGTCATGAAGCTCAGCACCGCACCGGCCTTGGCTTCGAAGCTGTACAGCGTGGAGCTGCCGAAGGTGCCGCTCAGGCCGGTCAGAGGCGCCTTGTTGGTCAACGCGACGGCGGTCGGTGCGCAGGACTCGGTGGCCGGATCGCACGGTTCCACCAACACCGCTTCCAGTGCGGCCTTGGCGTCGACGATGCCGCTGCCGATCGGGGTGCTGGCCGGCGGGGTCACCGGGAAACGGCGGCTGGTCTGCTTGAGCAACGCTTCGACGGCAGCCGGGGTCAGCGGGCCGTCGCCCAGACCAATGGCCGCGCTCTGCACCAGCGCCACGACGCCAGCCACGTGCGGGGACGCCATCGAGGTTCCGCCCATGCCCATGTAGCTATAGCTACCGGAGGTCGGCGTGGTCGCACCGTCGTAGCCGGCCTGCCAGATATAGCCGCCCGGATTGCCGTCCACACTGCCACCGCCGCCCGGGCCGGACAAATCGACCTTGCTGCCGTAGTTGGAGTAGTAAGTGATGCCGCCGGTGATGCGGGTGGCACCGACGGTGACGGTGTTGTTGCAGCTGGCCGGCGAATGGTTGGCCGCGTCATCGCCGTCGTTGCCGGCAGCGACCACGACAGTGGTGCCGCGCGCCACCGCACCGTTGATCGCCAGCTGGGTGGCCGAATCGCAAGCCCCACCGCCGCCCAGGCTCATGTTGATCACTTCGGCCGGGTTGGTGTTGGCGGGGACGCCTTCGACCGTGCCGCCGGACGCCCACACGATGGCGTCGGCGATGTCGGAGGTATAACCGCCGCAACGGCCGAGCACGCGGACCGGCAGGATGGACGCCTTGGGTGCGACGCCAGCCATGCCGATGCCGTTATTGGTCGCTTCGGCCACGGTGCCCGAGACATGGGTGCCGTGCCAGGAGCTTTCCTGCGCCACCGAGCCGGTGTAGCAGACGTTGTCGGCTTCTTCCCAGTCGCCGTAATCCAGTGCACCGGGGACGCGGGCATCGGTCGGACGACGCGAGACTTCGGCATCGCTGATGAAGTCATAGCCCTGCAGCAGGTTGCCGGCAAAATCGGGATGGCCCGGCAGGATGCCGGTGTCCAGCACTGCCACCACCACGCCAGCGCCCTGCGACAGATCCCATGCGGCCGGCGCATTGATACCGCCGTTGGGGTTGCTCAGGTGCCACTGGTACTGCGCATACAGCGGGTCGTTGGGAACCAGCTGCGGGCTCACATCGGTGGCCGCAACGCTTTTCTTGATCTCGACCGGACGCAGCATGCGATCGATCTGCACGTCGGCCACCGACGGATCGTTCTTCAGCTCGACCACCACCTTGTCCACCTGCGCGGCGGTCAACGTGCTGGACAGCTTGATCAGGTCCGAGCCGATGCCGAGCTTGCGCACATACGTCGCCTTGGCGGCGGCTGCGCTGCTACGTGCGCCGGTACTGGCGCCGACGCGGCCGACAGCGGCCTGCACGGCATTGAGCTTGCTGCTGCGATCGGTCGCAGCGGCAGTGTTGTCCTTGTAGCGCACGATCAGGCGGCTACTGAATTGGGCGCCGGCCGAAGCGGACTGGGTCGGTTCCTTGACCAGCAGTTTCGGTGCGGCTGCCAGGGTGCCGGATGCACCAAGGGCCATCATCAGGATGGCGCCGGTCAGCGGGGTGAGGCGGAAGGTCTTGTCGATCACGGTGAAATCCTCTTCGTGTTTTTCGTGAATCAGGCTTGGAACGGGGTCGGCAACGCCGCGCAGCCGTGAGCCGGCCTGCGGCAGTTGATCGATCGCTCCTGGTACGGCCATCACTCCATGCGGATCCGTTGGCTGGCCTAGCCACGGTCCTTGCCCGCCCCCTCAGGCCTTACCGCGGCGGCGCACATCGGCGCCGCCGCGTTTGATGCAACTGCGTACGCTGTTGCTGAGCGTTACCAGCCGAAACCGGCACCCACGCCGATCGAGCTGTCGTCGCCGCTCAGCGCACCGCCCACGGTCAACGTGGCGCGCGGGCTGATCGCACGCTGGTAGCCCACCGACAACGCCGACTCGCCGTTCTGGAAACCGACGCCGGCACCGACGCGGTTCTGCGAGGCGATACCGGCCACGCTGGCGGACATGTTCAACATCGCCGAGCTCATCGCGCCCTGACGATCCAGACGACGGTTCTGCCGACGCAGACGGTCTTCGATATCGCCCTGATAGCTTTCGAAGCTGTCGGCCATCGCGCTGTAGCGGCTGTCGGTGTAGCTGTTGGCCGTCGCAATACCGCCATCCAACTGGCCCTTGTTCACCGCATCGGTCGCGCGCGTACCGGCCGCCACATTGGCCACCTGCCGCTCGCCGCCGACACTGCCCACCGACACCGTGTTGGCGCGGTCGGCGACCGAGCCCTGACCCAACGCGACCGCACCCTGTGCACTGGCACGTGCGCCCTGGCCGATGGCGGTACCGGATGCGGCGCTGACCTGCGCACCCTCGCCCATCGCCACCGCATTGGTGGCCACCGCTGCAATCTGCGTGTTGGCGCCGACCGCCGTACTGCCGTCGGCATTGACGCGCGCATTGCTGCCGATGGCGGTGTCGTTGGGGCCATGCGCGTAAGCGCTGCCACCAATCGCGGTGCCGGTGACGTGGTTAGCCACTGCCGCCGTGCCCACCGCCGTCGAGGTTGCCGCTGGCGTGATGCTGCCGACCACCGCTGCCGTCGGCGTGCCTTGCACGCCGGCAGTCGCAGTGGCGGTGCTGACGTTGCTTGCCGCATCGCTAGCAGCAGGTGCAGCGACAGCCGGCACCGTGGCGGTCCGCAGCGATGCCGTGGTGCTGGCAACCGCAGTGCCACCACGTGCATCCAGTTGGGTGACCTTGGTGTCCAGCGCGGTCAATGCCGCGCCCACGTTGTTGTAGCTGGCGCCTTGAATCACGTAGGTCGGCGCAACGAAGACGCCTTGCGCGCCGATCGCCGCACCGCCACCAAGGAAGCTGGCGGCATTGCTGAGCGACTGGAACAACTGACCGCCGTTGATGGCATCGGTGCTGGCATCGGCAATCGCGCCGGCGCCCACGTTGACGATGCGACGCGTTGCCGGACCACCGCGGCCATTGCCGCTACCCACCGACACCGTATTGGCCTCGTAGGTGCGCGAACCCGAGCCCAACGCCACCGAATCGGCGCCGGTTGCACCGGCATTGGCGCCCAACGCCACGCTGTTGACCGCACTCTGGCGGACGAAGGAGTTGTAGCCCAGCGCCACGCTCTTCTCGCCAATGGCATTGGTCTGTTGACCCATGGCGGTGCTGTTCATGCCGCTGGCGCTGCTGTCCACGCCCACCGCACTGGCACCAGTGCCGGTGGCGCTGCTGCCGGAAGCAATGGCGACACTGCGTGCACCACTGGCAGTGGCACCCGCACCTGCGGCGGTCGCGCGATCACCGGTTGCCACGGCTACGCCGGTGCCGGTGGTCTTGACCATGCCGCTGGTGGTCTGCACATCGGCCGCCAATGCATCCAGCTGCCCCTTGTTGACGGCATCGCTGGAGGTCTGGCCGTCGCTGACGTTGACGATGCGACGCGTTGCCGGACCACCGCGACCATTGCCGCTACCCACCGACACCGTATTGGCGTCGTAGGTGCGCGAGCCCGAGCCCAAGGCGACCGAATCGGCACCGCTGGCACCAGCATTCGCACCCAGGGCCACCGCATTGCTGCCGCTTTCGCGCACGAAGGAGTTGTAGCCCAGCGCCACACCATTTTCGCCGATGGAATTGGTCTGACGGCCCATCGCGGTGCTGTTCACGCCGCTGGCGCTGCTGTCCACACCCATCGCGCTGGCACCGGTCGCCGACGCGCTGCTTCCGGAAGCGATGGCAACACTGCGTGCACCCGTGGCAACAGCACCGGAGCCCGCAGCCGTGCTGCGCTCGCCGGTTGCGGTGGCCACGGTATCGCCGGTGGTTTTGAACTTGCTGCTGGTGTTCTGCACATCGGCCGACACCGCATCCAGCTGACCCTTGTTGACCGCATCAGTCGCGGTCTGGCCATCGCTGACATTGACGATGCGACGCGTCGCCGGACCACCGCGGCCATTGCCGCTACCGATCGACACCGTGTCGGCTTCATAGGTGCGCGAACCCGAGCCCAATGCCACCGAATCGGCACCGGTTGCGCCGGCGTTGGCACCCAGGGCCACACCGTTGACCGCGCTCTGACGGACGAACGAGTTGTAGCCCACCGAGACCGCGTTTTCGCCGATCACATTGACCTGA
Organism: Xanthomonas sp. AC360; assembly: GCF_979258225.1. Taxonomy (NCBI): domain Bacteria; kingdom Pseudomonadati; phylum Pseudomonadota; class Gammaproteobacteria; order Lysobacterales; family Lysobacteraceae; genus Xanthomonas; species Xanthomonas sp. AC360. The sequence continues at coordinate 2,334,876 of NZ_OZ409846.1, read as the reverse complement.
CGACCGACGCCGGTGCTGTTGATGCCGGTGGCCGACGCATCCACGCCGATCACGCTGGCGCCGACCGCATCGGCGCGGCTGTTACCACCCAGTGCCAGCGTGTTGTTGGCCAACGCCGCAGCGCTCTGACCCAACGCGGTGGCATTGGTGCCGTCCGCATACGAATTCCAGCCGATCGCGGTGGTGTAGTCCGCGGTTGCCCACGCACCCGCACCGAAGGCGGCCGCGCCGGTTCCCGAGGCACGCGCCGGGATGAAGCCGAAGAACGTGCTGCCACCGACCGCAACGCTTTCGTCGCCGGTGGCTTCGCTGAACTCACCCACGGCCACCGCGCTGGCGCCGGAGGCCAGCGATGCCGCACCGACGGCGGTGCTGTAATCGCTGGACGCCACCGCGCCGTAACCCAGTGCCGACGACAGCCGGCCGCTGGATTCGCTGTAGCCGCCAAATGCCGCGCTGCCGACGTTGGACGCCGCACTGCGGAAGCCCGCAGCGGTGGCCTGGTTGTCCGATGCCACTGCCTCGCTGCCGAGCGCGGTGGTGTAGGTGGAGCTTGCCTGCGCGCCAGCGCCATTTGCGGTGGCGCCGATAGCGCTCGCCTGCGCATTGCTGCCGAATGCGCTGCTGTTTTCGGCCAACGCCTGCGCGTTGCTGCCGACCGCTGCGGCACTGGTGCCGCTCGCCAGCGCATTCAAGCCGACTGCGGTGGCTGCATCGGCCACTGCCTGTGCACCTGCGCCCAATGCAGTGGTGCCGTTGGCGGTGGCGTTGGCGCCCTCGCCTGCAGCCAATGCGTTATCGCCTGCGACGTACGCACCGGCATCGCTGTCGTCGCTGCCGCTGGCCTGGAAATACTTGCTGGTGGTTGCACCGGCTTCGGCAACCGCATTGAGCTGATCCAGATTCACCGCATCGGTGCCCTGGGTGCCGGCCGCCACGTTGGTGATCTGACGCTCGTTGCCGGCGCTGCCGACCGACACCGCAAAGTCGCGATCGGCGACCGAATCGGCACCCAATGCCACGCTGCTTTCGCCGGTGGATTCGGCAAAGTTACCCAACGCGGTGCTGTTGAGGCCCGGTGCCCACGCGGCACCACCCACGGCGGTGGAGAAATCGCCGGACGCTTCGGTCGGCAACAGGCCGAGCAAGGCGCCACCGACCGACACGCTGTTGTAACCGCTGGCCACACTGCCCTGGCCGGCAGCAACGCTGTAGGCGCCAGTGGCGGTGGCGTCGCTGCCCACGGCGACCGTGTTGGAGCCGCTGGCGGTGCTGAAGTTACCCAACGCGGTGCTGTTGAAGCCGCTCGCGGTGGAATACCCACCGACGGCGGTGGCGTAATTGGCCGTCGCCTGTGCGCCGAAGCCGAGCGCCGCAGCGGTGGTGCCGTCGGCGACGCTTTCTGCGCCGATTGCCGTGGCCGATTCGCCGCTGGCGCTGGCGAAGTAACCCATCGCGGTGGATTCGCTGCCCTGTGCCTCGCTCAGCGCACCGACCGCCAGCGAGCCATCGCCATAGGCGCCTGCCGCTGCACCGAGCGCGGTGCTCTGCGCGCCGGCCGCTTCGCTCTCGCCACCCACGGCCACGGCATAGTCGCCGCTGGCCTGGCTGAAGGCGCCGTTGGACACGCTGCCGAAGCCGCTGGCTGCTGCGTTGTAACCGGCGGCATTGGCGTACTGCGCCGTTGCGTTGGCGCCGCTGCCGATGGCCACTGCACCGATCGCGGTGGCATTGCTGCTGGCGCCGAACGCGCTGCTGTAATCGCCTTCGGCGGTGGCATTGGAACCGGCCGCCGTTGCATCTTCGCCCTGTGCGACGGCAGTGCCGTCGCCGGTGCCTGCATACAGGCGCGCGGTGGTTTCGGCGGTGCCGGCCACTGCGTTGAGCTGATCCAGATTCACCGCATCGGTGCCTTCGGTACCGGCAGCGACATTGGTGATCTGACGCTGGCCATCCACGCTGCCCACCGAGACCGTGTTAGCGCGGTCGGCAACCGAGTTGGCACCCAACGCCACGCTGTTGTCGGCCGACACACTCGTCGCTGCGCCCACCGCAACCGAACCATTGCCCAGCACGATGGCGGTATCGCCGATGGCAACCGAAGCATCGCCACCTGCGGCCGAGGTGATGCCAACTGCCACGCTGCCTGTGCCATACGCGGTGCTTTCCGCACCGATCGCGGTGCTGGTGTCGCCGAACGCCACGCTGGCAAACCCCAGCGCCGTGGATTCAAGCCCGTTGCCGATGCTTTCGAAACCGACCGCAGTCGCACCGCGGCCGAAGGCCACGCTGGTGCTGCCAAGTGCGGTGCCGTAGAAGCCCGACGCGGTGCTGTCTGCGCCCAGCGCAGTGGCATAACGGTCGCTGGCGATGCTGTTGAAACCCACCGCCGTGGCGTTGTTGAAATTTGCCACTGCACCGCTGCCCACGGCAGTGGTGTTGATGTCCGATGCAATGCTGCTGGAACCCAGCGCAGTGCTGTAATCGGCAAGCGCGGATGCATTGGACCCTGCCGCGACGCTGTCCACGCCTTCGGCAACTGCAGCGCCCTCACCGGTGGCGACGAACGTGCGCGCGGTGGTGGCGGCGACATCGGAGACGGCGGTGAGCTGGCCGAGATTCACTGCATCGGTGGCTTCGGTACCAGCAGCGACGCTGGTGATCTGACGCTCTGCACCGGCCGCGCCAACCGACACGGTGTCGGCGCGCGTGGCGACCGAATTGGCGCCCAGCGCCACCGAGTTGGCGCCGCGTGCGGTGCTGTAGTAGCCCAGCGCCGTGCTCAGCTCACCGCTGGCCCAGGATTCCGGACCGACCGCGGTTGCGCCTTCGCCCGGTGCGTAGGCGAAGTAGCCCACTGCCGTGGCTTCGGTGCCCGACGCCTCGCTCAACGTGCCGACAGCGGTGGTGTAGGTGCCCGATGCAACCGCACCGGCGCCGAGCGCAGTGGACGCTTCGCCGCTGGCCTGGGTCTGCACGAAGAAGCCCAGCCCGGGAATCAGATCCACCGGGCCGCCCACGGCCGTGCTGCTGGTGCCGCTGGCGCTGGTCTGGGTGCCGACGGCAGTGGCGTAATCGCCACCGGCGTTGGCCACTGCACCGAATGCCGATGCCTGCGCACCGGCGGCATACGCGCCGACGCCGAACGAGGACGCCGCGAAACCGTCGGCATTGGCGCTGGCGCCGACCGCCGTTCCGCCAACGCCGGCGCTGGTGGCACCGGTGGTGACCGGCACACCGCCATTGGTGATCAACGGCTGGCCATCTTCGTTGACCGCAGCGCCGCCCACAGCCACGCTGGCCGGGCCATTGGCCTGCGCGTTATGGCCGAACGCTGCGCTGTTCTGGCCGGAGGCCAGTGCATTGGCGCCCACGGCCGTCGCGTTCTCGGCGGTGGCATTGGCGCCGGTGCCGAGCGCGGTGGTTGCGGTACCGATCGCATTGGCGGCATCGCCTGCGGCCAGTGCGCTATTGCCATCGACATAGGCGCCGACGCTGTCGTCGCCCGGGCTTGCCTTGAAGAACAGCGCAGTGTCTTCGGCCACATCGGCCACGTCGCGCAGCTGCGCCACGTTGACCGCATCGGTGGCGTTGATGCCGGCACCGACGTTGGTGATGCGACGCGTTGCCGGGCCGCCGCGACCATTGCCGCTACCGACCGACACCACGTCGTCTTCGTGGGTGCGTGAGCCTGCACCCAGCGCCACCGAATTGGCACCGGTGACGCCGGCATTGGCGCCCAGCGCCACGCCGTTTTCGCCAGCCTGGCGCACAAAACTGTTGTAGCCGATGGCCACGGCGTTTTCGCCGATGGCGTTGGTCTGGCGACCAATCGCGCTGCTATTCACACCGCTGGCGCTGCTGTCGGCACCGGTAGCGACCGCGCCGGTGGCGCTGGCCGTGCTGCCGGCACCGATGGCGGTCGCCTTGGCGGCAGGTGCGGAGGCACCGCGGCCGACTTCGACCGATTGCGCGCTGGCGGGGAGTGGCGTGACGAATCCGGCGCCGCCGAGCGCCAGGGTGATGGCGGCGGCCAATGCCAGGCTTTGGCGGCGGTCGATGAGCGAGGCTGGAGCAACGGCTCCGGTGCTGTCACCGCTGGCCAATTCCGAGGCCACGGCCCACACACCCAATGATTTGTTCCAGACCTTGCGATAAATCCGATTCATCGACGCACTACTCCTGAGTTGTTGGGACTGGTTTTTGGCGAGCGCCCACCCTCGGAAGGCCTTTCGGCCACGCGATTCCCCGTGGTTGTGCGCGCTATGGGCCTTGCGGCGATGGGCGGCTTGCGCCTGCACCGTGGATAGTCAAAAAGTGAACGCTACCCAACCATAGAACTGCGCGAAGTGTTAACAGCCGTCAAATCCGGCGTCAAGTTTTTGACAGAAAGCGAAGATAAGAGTGCTTTTCGTCACACTTCTGCTTGCTTTTATTAGATTTTTGATAATTCTTTGGAAAACAGCGACCTAGATCATGTCTCTCAAGACATTTCAAAGCTGAATAGCCATGTCTTTTGCGGACAAAAAACCCTGCTGGCGAGACGCCAACGGGCTTGGTTGCGCAAAAACACACCAGGAGCAGGTCAGATGGCGGGTCAGCCCCCTGCGTGTCGGCCGCGGTTGTCCGGCAGCTTCGCCGCTAGCAGCGCCGGATCCGTTTGCGCCAAGGAAATGACGACCGCGCCCTGCATCGATGACAGACGTCGACTCCTTGGCGCGCCAGCAGGCTCACGCCGTCGAAGATGGCGCCCTCACGTTTGAGCACGTAGGTACCTGCGCGCGGCGCGGTGAAGCGCACTGCCTGGCTGGTGCTGCTGCCCATGGATGCGCCGTCGTTGTCGTTGTCGTCGGCGCTGGGCACGCGGCCCGGTGCGCCATACAGCGACGCCTGCCCACTGCAAACGACGTTGAGAAAGCTCAGTCACTGGCCTGCGGACGCCTGGAGCGTGAACACATCCGCCTCCCCGGCCGCAGTGGACACCCAGCGCCGGATCGTGCCGTTTCGCAGGACTTGGGCATCAAGCGTGCAGGCCAGTTCATCGGCGTCGCAACGCCGCAGCGCACGTGTCACCGCCGGTGCCGACTACTGCCGTCATGAGTGCGTCGACCGCATTGGCACCGCCACCGATCGCGCTGGACACAACACCGGCGGCCTCGGTGGTTTGCTCGTTGCTGCCGACAACAAAGCCGAACGCGTTGTAGTCGCACACCGTTGCAACTCCGCCAACCAACACTGCAGACGTATCGATCGCCATCGCATTGCGCCCCACGGCTGTGGCATCGCGCTCCAATGCCGGGCTGCCCGCTCCCAGCGCGCTTGCGCCATCGGCAAGCGCATTGCTTGCTGCCCCCAGAGCAATGGCATCGCGCGCGTCGACGAATGGAAGCACGTCGGTGTCGTCTTCGGCCGGCATTGCCGCGCTGGACGAGAGCGGCGGCTCCACCGCAACGGCAACCGAACCCGTCGACGCGTCAGCGACAGCCGGTCACTGCGCACCCAGACGTTAGCCATCGACCACGCTGTACGGCGTCGTCGGACTACGCGTCTGGGCCATTGCGGTGAATGTGATGGCTCTGCCAGCCCGCACTACACAGATGGCAGCGACCAGGCCGCGGCACACAGGCAGACGGCCCCGCGCCGGCATGTTCGAGATAATCAAATAATGCATCGTCTTACCGGAGGGCGGCCACCCTCGGCATTTTCGATACTCCCCATTGAACACTTACTCTTCAGCATTTTCGGGCGTGTGATAACCGACCACCGCACACCTGATTTGCGAGCATCACGCCAAGGTTTTATCGAGCGCAGCAGCCTCCCTTCACCGAGACTTACCTTGAAAAATAAGCGCCTCCGAGTGCGTGACAGACGTGCTGCTTACACTAAAGACGTAACGCTAGATTAGTTTATTGAACACCCGAACAACTAAATACGGAGCGCATCACGCACGCAAAAAACCTTTGATTCGAATAGCTAGCAACTCTAAAATTTACTTCAAGCAAACCTTATTGTCTTTACGCAATCTGGTCGCGACTGCACAGCTAGGGCAGCATGACCAGGCGCGACACCGTGTCGATCGCCGAGTTGCTGCACAGCACGCGGGCCGCGTTGCCGCAACGCACCGCCGGGAACACATGGATGGACCGACCCGTACGCGCCAGCAGCCGGCTAGAACGCACCGAGTGCACGCCTCTTTCATCGACAGCATCGCCGCACCGCTGCATGGCAACGCGCGATGCAACCCAATCCATCCAGACCATCGCGCAGCCACCTTGCGACGCGGTGGCATCAGACCGTGGGCACAAACGAAAACGGCCGTGTGCATCGCTGCACACGGCCGTCAGGGAGACGCGTGACGCGCGCTTAGCGCACGCGGCTCGGGATCACCTCACTCAACCGCACCACACCCGCGCATTACGGAACATCCGCAGCCACGGCGAGTCGTCGCCCCAGTCGGCCGGATGCCAACTCAGGTTCGCCGTGCGCGGCGTGCGCTCGGGATGCGGCATCAGGATGGTGGCGCGGCCATCGGTGCTGGTCAGCCCGGTGATGCCGTCCGGCGACCCGTTCGGGTTGAGCGGGTACTGCGATGCCACCGCGCCGTTGCCATCGATGAAACGCAGCGCCACGCGTGCGGCGGCCTGGTCCACGGCAGTCTCGAACTCCGCACGGCCTTCGCCATGCGCCACCGCCACCGGAATCCGCGAGCCCGCCATGCCGCGCAGAAAGATCGACGGCGACTCCACCACTTCCAGCAGCGCGGTGCGCGCTTCGAACTGCTCGCTGCGATTACGCAAGAAACGCGGCCAATGCCCGGCACCGGGAATGATGTCCTTGAGCTGGCTGAGCATCTGGCAGCCGTTGCACACACCCAGCGCGAACGTATCGCTACGTGCGAAAAACGCGGCAAACGCATCGCGCAACGCGGTGCGCTCCAGGATCGAGGTGGCCCAGCCGCGGCCGGCGCCCAGCACGTCGCCGTAGCTGAAACCGCCACAGGCGGCGAAGCCGGAAAATTGCGCGAGATCCACGCGCCCTTCGATCAGGTCGCTCATGTGCACATCGAATGCACTGAACCCGGCGCGCTCGAAGTTGTAGGCCATTTCGATCTGCCCGTTGACGCCCTGCTCGCGCAGGATCGCCACCTTGGGCCGCGCACCGGTGGCTACGAACGGCGCGGCCACATCGTCGGACGGATCGAACACCAACGTGGGACGCAGCCCGGGCGCCTGGAAATCGCGCGCCAGCGCGCGCTCTTCGTCGGCACTGTCGGGGTTGTCGCGCAGCTTCTGCATGGCGTGGGTCACCGACCACCACGCATCGAACAACTCCTCCCAACGCCATTCCGCCAGCACCCGCCCCTGCCCGCTCACCCGCACGCGCGGCGCGCCGGTGGGACGCGCGATACGCTGCGCGCACTCGGTCAGTGCATGGCGTTCGACCAGATCGGCAAACGCAGCGCGATCTTCGCTGGCGATCTGCACCACCGCACCGAGTTCTTCATTGAACAGGCTGCGGAACGCGTCGTCGCCCCAGGCATCCAGCGTGATATCCAGGCCCTGGCGCGAGGCAAAGGCCATCTCGCACAGCGCCGCAAACGCACCGCCATCGCTGCGATCGTGATACGCCAGCAACAGGCTGCTTTCGCGCGCATCGCGGATCAATTCAAAGAAACTGCGCAGCCGCTGTGCGTCCTCCAGATCCGGCACGTCGCCGCCGAACGCCGGCAAGGCCGCATCGTCGGCATACACCTGCGCCAACACCGACCCACCCAGGCGCTGCTTGCCGCCGCCCAGCCCGATCAACCACAGCTCGCTTTCTTCGTCGTTGCGCAACAACGGCGTCAGCTGCGTCCGCACATCGCCGACCGGCGCGAAGGCGCTGATGATCAGCGACACAGGTGAAACACTTTTCAGCGTTTCACCGGGAATCGGGAATCGGGAATCGGGAATGGAAGAAGCGGAGGGCTCTGGCAGTTCACCATTCCCAATTCCCGATTCCCCATTCCCGGCAACCCACTGCGCCTGCATCGACAGCGAGTCCTTGCCCACCGGCACGCTCAGTTCCAGCGCCGGGCACAGTTCCATGCCGATCGCACGTACCGCGTCGTACAACAGCGCGTCTTCGCCAGCATGGCCGGCGGCGGCCATCCAGTTGGCCGACAGCTTGATGCTGTCCAGCGACTGCACCGGAGCGGCGCACAGGTTGGTGATCGCTTCGCCCACCGCCATGCGTGCGGACGCGGCGGCGTTCAACAGCGCCAGCGGCGTGCGCTCGCCGATCGACATCGCCTCGCCGGAAAACGTCTCGAACCCGGCCAGGGTGATCGCGCAGTCGGCCAGCGGCAGCTGCCACGGGCCGATCATCTGTTCGCGCGCGGTCAAGCCACCCACGCTGCGGTCACCGATGGTGACCAGAAAACTCTTGGACGCCACCGTGGGATGCGCCAGCACCCGCAAACCGGCCTGCTGCAGATCCAGCGCCGCCGTCTGCAATACCGGCCACTGTGGCGCCGACGGATGCACCGCATCGCGATGCATCTTCGGCGCCTTGCCGAACAGCACGTCCATGGGCAGGTCGATGGGGAGCTGGGAATCGGGATTGGAGAATCGAGAAGGGTTTGAAGCAGCAGCGTCGGCAACCGGCGTGGCGCCGTTGCCATTCCCGATTCCCGATTCCCGATTCCCGGCGTCAAGGACGCCGTATCCCACCACCAACCGCTCCTCGGCGGTGGCGATGCCGACGGCGGCGAACGGGCAGCGTTCGCGGGCGCAGATGGCGGCAAATTCCTGCAGACGCGCCTGCGGCACGCCCAGCACGTAGCGTTCCTGCGATTCGTTGCACCACAGTTCCAGCGGCGACAACGACGGGTCGTCGCTGAGCACGCGGCCCAGGTCGATGATGCCGCCCACGCCGGAGTCATGCAGCAGCTCAGGAATCGCGTTGGACAGGCCACCTGCACCCACGTCGTGGAACCAGCGGATCGGGTTGTCGATGCCCAGCGCCACGCAGCGGTCGATGACCTCCTGGCAGCGGCGCTCCATTTCCGGGTTCTCGCGCTGCACGCTGGCAAAATCCAGCGCCTCGGCGCTGTCGCCGGCGGCCACCGAACTAGCCGCACCGCCGCCCAGGCCGATCAGCATCGCCGGGCCGCCCAGCACGATCACCGCATCGCCTGGCTGCAGGCGCAGCTTTTCGACCTGATTGCGATCGATCGCGCCCAGGCCGCCGGCCAGCATGATCGGCTTGTCGTAGGCGCGGGTCAGGCCCGGGCCTTCGGCAAGTTCGAAGCTGCGGAAATACCCGAGCAGATTCGGCCGGCCGAATTCGTTGTTGAACGCGGCGCCGCCCAGCGGGCCGTCGAGCATGATGTCCAGGGCCGGAGCCATGCGCGGGTTCAGCGCGCGCGGCGCTTCCCACGGCTGCGGCAGGGTCGGAATACGCAGATGCGACACAGTGAAACCAGTCAGGCCAGCCTTGGGCTTGCCGCCGCGGCCGGTGGCGCCTTCGTCGCGTATCTCGCCACCGGCACCGGTGGCCGCACCGGGAAACGGCGCGATCGCGGTCGGGTGATTATGCGTTTCCACCTTGATGGCGAATGCCGACGGCAGCACCGCTTCACTGCGGTACTGGCCGGTGGCCGGATCCGGGCGATAGCGCGCGGCCGGCACGCCTTCCACCACCGCCGCATTGTCGCTGTAGGCCGACAAGGTGTTTTGCGGGGTCTGCTGGTGGGTGTGCTTGATCATGCGGAACAGCGAGCGTTCCTGCGGCTTACCGTCGATGGTCCAGCTGGCGTTGAAGATCTTGTGCCGGCAGTGCTCGGAATTGGCCTGCGCAAACATCATCAGCTCGACATCGGCCGGGTCGCGCCCCAGTTCGGCGAAGCGCTCGCGCAGGTAGTCGATCTCGTCCTGCGCCAGGGCCAGGCCCAGGTCGCGGTTGGCCTGCTCCAGCCCATCCAGCGGCACGCGCTGCAGATGGCCCGGGTCGGGCACGTTGAACAGCGCCTCGGCAGCTGCAGCCGAGCCGAGCAGCGATTGCGTCATCGGGTCGTGCAGCAGTTTGGCCACGGCGCCCCTGGTAGCTGCGTCGTCTGGCCAACCGACCAGATCGATGCGGGTGCCGCGCTCCACGCGCTGGATCGGCTGCCCGGCACCGCGCACCAGTTCGGTGGCCTTGCTCGACCACGGCGACAGCGTGCCCAGACGCGGCACCACGTAATGCGAGGACGCCTGTTCGTCGCGCGGCGCGGGGTCCGCTTCGGCCTGCAGGATCCGCTGCAAGGTGGCCTGATCGGGCGACTGCCCGGCCTCGGCGCGGATGAAATACACGTGCCAGGCGCCAGTAATGCGCAGCGCGGGGACGAGGGTTTGCAGGCGGGTTTCGAGCCGAGCGCGGCGGAACGGCGAAAGGGCGGAAGCGCCCTCGAGGACCATCATGTCCGGGGAACCGTGTCAGAAACGGGGCCGATCATTGTAGCGGAGGTTGGTAGGTGCGGGCCGGGATTGGGGATTGGGGATTGGGGATTGGGGATTGGGGATTGGGGATTGGGGATTGGGGATTGGGGATTGGGGTCTGTGGTCTGTGGTCTGTGGTCTGTGGTCTGTGGTCTGTGGTCTGTGGTCTGTGGTCGGGGTCGGGGTCGGGGTCGGGGTCGGGGTAGTCGGGAGTCGGGAGTCGGGAGTCGGCTTCCAGGCTGGATGCTTGCCTGGCATCGCTGCAGTCAGCCACTGACCACTGCCTTTTTCCGCACGGCAATGCCCCTAAAACGACGAAGGGCCGGATGCCTGCGCATCCAACCCTTCCTCAACCGTGTCCGGTTGTTGCGACGCGCCTTACCGGCGCGCCACCACTGCCAGACTCACATATTCCAGCTTAGCGGCTGCCACCGGCGGTGGTGACGGCGCGCTTTTCCAACGCTTCGCGCAGCTGCGCCGGCGGCAGGTAGCCACCCAGCTGGGTGCCGTCCGGCGCAAAGATCGCCGGGGTGCCGTTGACGCCAAGACGCTGACCCAGTGTGTATTCCATCGACACCGGGTTCTTGCAATCCTTGGAATTGACCGGCTGGCCCGATTTGGCCGCCGTCAAGGCCTGCTTGCGGTCGGCCGCGCACCACACGGCGATCATTTCCTTGTGGTCCTGGCTGCCCAGGCCCATGCGCGGGAAGGCCAGATATTCGACCGCGATGCCCTGCTTGTTGAGCTCGCCGATCTCGCTGTGCAGCTTGCGGCAGTAGCCGCATTCCACGTCGGTGAACACGGTGACGGTGTACTTGGGGTTGGCCGGTGCGAACACGATGCGATCGGCCTTGGGCACGGTGTCCAGCTGCTTGCGGCGGTACGCCAGCAGGCCCGGGCTAGCGGCAAACTGCTTGTTCTGGATGTCGAACGGCTGCGCCTGGATCAGGTAACGGCCGTCATCGCTGACGTACAGCACCTGCCCACCGACCACCACCTCGCGGAACCCGGGGAACGGCGCGGCGCCGATGTAATCCGGCTTGAAGTCCGGATCCAGTGCCTTGAGGGCGGCGCCGACGCGCTGATCCACGTTGCCAGTCGCGGCGGCGGGGGCAGCAGCGGCTGGCTTGGCGCCGGCGGCGCTTGCCGCAGGCTGCGACGATTGTGCGCAGGCGGTAAGGCTGAGCGCGCCCAGCAGCGCGGCGATAGCAAGACGATACATTCACGCATCCAGTGGAATCGGGGTTACCGGATTCTCGCACAGGGCGGATGAAGGCAGCGGCCGCGACAGTTTGTTCGTTCGCCGGCCGGTGGGTTCGTGACGCCCCCAGTGCAGACGAGCGGACTGTCGCGCTTGGCACCGCCAAGTCAGCGTTTGCCGCATTGAAGCGCGCCTAGGTGCGACGGGATTTACTGGCCAAAAGCCGTCGCGTCCGGGCGTGCCTTTGCGTGTTGTCCTACGTGTGGTTTGCCACAATCCGTGAGCTGGCCGCCACGCTGGCGAGCAGCATCAGGGGCGGCGTGCGACTGCTCCTGGGGGCGCCAAACCCTTGGTCGCGATACGGCAAGGCACGCGCTGGCGATACGTGGCCGATCACCAACGTGGCGCATCGCAATATGCGCGGCACGCTCTATGCTGTGGCGATGTCAGCCAGCAGTCCTGCCGAACGTCGCCAACTCACCCAACAGCTGCCGCCGCTGCAGGCGGCCGATGCCGCCGCCATCGAGCGCTTTCTGGATCGCTTGTGGGCCGAGCAAGGTGTGGCGCGGCAGACGCTGGACAGTTACCGGCGCGATCTGGAAGGCTTGGCACGCTGGCGCGATGGTGCCGGCGGCGGCTTGCTGGGCACCGATCGTTCGGTGTTGTTCGATTACCTGCGCTGGCGGACCGAGGCCAGATATTCGCCGCGCAGCAATGCCCGGCTGTTGTCGACCTTGCGCGCCTTCTACGGCCTGTGCCTGCGCGATGGCGTGCGCAGCGATGACCCAACCGCCCTGCTCGATCCACCCCGATTGCCGCGCTCGCTGCCCAAGGCGCTGACCGAAACCCAGATCGAGGCCTTGCTGGCGGCGCCGGATATCCAGACACCGCTTGGCCTGCGCGACCGCGCGATGCTGGAGTTGATGTACGCCGCCGGGCTGCGCGTCAGCGAGTTGGTCAATCTGCCGGCGGTGGGCGTCAATCTGCGCCAGGGCGTGCTGCGCGTGACCGGCAAGGGCAGCAAGGAACGCCTGGTGCCGCTGGGCGAAGAGTCGCAGCATTGGCTGGAGCGCTATCTGCACGAAGCACGCCCGTTGCTGGCCGATCACAAGGCCGTGGCGGCGGTGGACGGCCAGGTGCCGCTGTTCATCGATGCGGCACGCCAGCCGCCCAGCCGTCAGCACTTCTGGGCCTTGGTCAAACGCTATGCGGCGGTGGCCGGCATCGACCCGGCAACGGTCAGCCCGCACGGCCTGCGACACAGTTTTGCGACCCACCTGCTCAACCATGGTGCAGACCTGCGCGCGCTGCAGATGCTGCTGGGCCACAGCTCGCTGTCGACCACCCAGATCTACACGCTGGTGGCAAGGCAGCACCTGCAGAAGCTGCATGCCACGCATCACCCGCGCGGTTAGCGAATGTTGCCGGCAGACCGATCGCGCGCGCCCACGACACATCCATCCGCACACATCACACACGTAGGAGCGCACCCGGGCGCGACGCCGTAGCCGAGAAACCCACCGCACCAAGCGCGCCCCGAAACCCAAGCGCGACGTGGTAACGCGAGACGTGCCAATCCGCACATCCATTGCCGAAGAACCTCCACCGCACCGGCAACAGCATCAAAGCCAACTCCAAACACCGGCCGCAGCCGCTCTGCCGGTACCACAGCCCGCATCGGCCGCCGCGTGTTCGATACGCCGTGCTGCTGGACATCAAGATGCCGCGACTGGATGGGCTGGAAGTGTTACTGCAGCGCGGCGTTGCTGGATCGCTGGCGCCAGCTATGCTCGCGCCATGACGTCGATCGCCGCATCCGATTCCCCACGCCCAGCCGCCTTGTTGCACTGGCGGCTGCTGTCCATGTGCTACGACGCCTGGCCGGTGCTGGCGCTGTGGATGCTGATTTCCGCTGGCTTCACGCTCGGCTTCACCCTGGCCGGGCATCCGGCACGCGAAAACATCGCACCGTTCAGTGCCTGGCAGTGGCTGCTTTGGCTGTGCTGCTGGGCCGCCGCCGGCGGGTACGCCACGGTGAGCTGGCGACGCGGCGGCCAGACCCTGGGCATGCGTCCTTGGCGGCTACGGCTGCAAGGAACACAACAACCTACCTGGCGACAGGTCTGGATCCGCTATGCGGTGGGCACGCTATCGCTGGCCCTGGGCGGTGCCGGGTTCTGGTGGGCATGGGTCGATCGCGATCGTTTGACCTGGCATGACCGCGCAAGTGGGACGCGGCTGGAGCGCCGACCAGCGCGCTGATGCTAGTTCCCGAATTGGAGATCGATGCTGACCGATCCAACTTCGTCCTGGCCAACGCTCTGGTCATTGGACAGGATTTAACGGCAAAACCTATCGAGTAATCGCATCCCGCCAAAGGATCAGCTTGAGCGCAGCCCGCTCGGCCTGCGCTTCGGAACCGGGCAGACCCAGCTGCTCATCGGCAATGTCGATCAAGGTTTTGCCGATCAGCACATGATCGGCGCCTTGCCACAGCAAGGTACAGATGCCGAGCACATAACCGTCGTACTCATCACGTGCTTCCACAACCCCTGCGATGCCGATCGGATCCCACAGGTAATGCAGCACCTCGCTGACCACGCGTTGAAGCTCCAATTGCTCCAAGCCTGACATAAGAGCCACTTCGGGCCCGGTCAACTACTGCGCCGCCGGAACAACCACGCCGACACGCCCAGCATCACCATCGGTGGCAGTGCGTAGGCGATGCGGTAATCCAGCTTTAGCGCGCCCGCCATACGGCCGAAGAACAGCTGCAGCAGCCAGAAGCCGAGGGCGAACAAGATGCCCAAAAACAGGCGCTTGCCCAGGCCGCCGCTGCGCAGCGAACCGAACGAGAACGGAATCGCCGCCATGCACAACGCCAACACGTTGAGCGGGTAGAACCAGCGGCTCCAGTACTGATCTTCGTAATCGCGCGCGTCCAGTCCGTTGCGGCGACGGTATTCGATGCTCTGCTCCAGCTCGTGCGCCGAGAGATTGCGCGGCTTGGCCAATCCAGCCGCCAGCGCCGCAGGACTCAGTTGCGATTGCCATGGCAGCTCGGGGAAGGTTTCGCGCTGCACCGAACGTTCCTGGAAGGTATCGCGACGCACCTGGCGCAAGGTCCAACGGCCATCGCGGTGCTCGGCCACGGAGGCGTAGGTCAGCTGCTGCAGCCTGCCGTTGGCATCCAGGTGATACAGCCGCACATCGTGCAGATCGAGCGCGGTGCCGCCGCCGTCGAGCAGCTTTTCTTCGCCGCTGAGCGCGTTGAGGAAGGTGTCGCCTTCGCGTGCCCACAGGCCCGAATAGCGCGAGGACGCCATGCTGTTGTTGTAGCGGGCACTGGCCTTGAGGCTGTCGGCCTGGTTCTGCGCCCATGGCCCGACGGTTTCGCCGCTGATCACCATGCTGGCGGTCAACAGCGCCATCGCTGCCACCACCGAGGCGGACATGCGCTTGCGCGACACGCCCAGCGCGCGCAAGGCGGTCAATTCGGATGTGGCCGCCAGCTGGCCCAGGCCCATCAGCGCGCCAATCACCGCAGCGGTGGGGAACAAGGTGTAAGCGCGACGCGGCACGGTGTAGGCCACAAAGGCCACCGCGTGACCGAAGCTGTAGCTGCCTTGGCCGATGTTCTTGGCCTCGCTGGCGAAGGCGTTGACCAGGTCCAGACCCAGCAGCACCGCCCAGGTCAGCAGCACGGTGAACAACACCACGCGACCGACGTACCAATCATGGACCCGCGGGGTCAGCCTCATGCGGTCGCCCTCGGCCGACGCACGCGGCCATCGCGTGCATACGCCCAGACCGCCACCGCCAGCAGCGGCAGCGTCAGCCACCACAAGCCCAGCGCAGCCGGGGTCTTGCCGTTGGCGATCCACTGGGTGCCGACGATCATCAGATTGGTGCCCACCATGTAGGCCAGGAACGCCAGCATGATCCGGCCGTAGCGCTGCTGCCGTGGCGCGCTGCGCGACAGCGGCAGGGTCAGCAGCGCGAAGGCCAGCGCCAGCAGGGGCGGCGCCAGGCGCTCGTGCAACTGCGCACGTGCAACCGGGCGCTCATCGGACAGCAGCTGCGTGGTCCACATCACTTCCGGGTCGTTGGCGTCGTGGGTCCGGGTGCGATCGGGCAAGGCCACGTCGTTGCTGGCGAACTTCATCAAGCGGTAGTCCAGGGTGTCGCCGGCGGCCGGGCCTTCGATGCGGTAGCCGTCCTCCAGACGCAGGTAACGGTCGGTCTTGCCTTCGAAGAACATCGCGCCGCGCTGGGCAGTGACCACGTCGATGCGGTCGTCCTTCTGGCGCTGCATGAAGACCTTGCCCAGGCCCTTGCCATCGGCAGAGATGGTGGTCAGGTAGACCACGCCACCGCCGGACAGCGGGGTGAACTTGCCCGACTCCAGGCCAGCCATCAGCACGCTGCGGTTGGCGTCTTCCAGCATGGTTTCGGCGGTGCGGCTGGCCCAGGGACCCAGCCACAGCGAGCACAGCCCGATGATGATCACCACCGGCACCACCAGCATCAGCATCGGCCGCAACATGCGCTTGGGGCCGACGCCAATGGCGGTAATGACCGCCATTTCTGAATCGCGGTACAGCCGCGCCAGCGCCAATAACAGGCCCAGCATCAACGCCAGCGGCAGGATGATTGGCAGATAGGCAACAAATTGCAGGCCCACCTGAGACAGCAGCAAGCGCGCTGGGATGCGGCCATCGGCGATATTGCCGAGGATATCCACCAGCACACCGCCGACGCTGACGACCAGCAGCACGATCAAGGTGGCCAGGAAGCTCTGGGTGAAATCGCTAAGCAGATATCGATCGAGCTTCGGCATAGGGTGGGCTTGTTTTAAACTCTCGGATTCGTTCGCGGCGCCGCCAGCCTAATCAGGTTGGCGTAAACAGTCCGCGATTGTACGGATTTGCCTACGGAATCTGATCAATGGCCCTGCAATTCACCCTGAACCAAGACGCGCCGGCAAGCGCCGCCGTCGACTGCATCGTGGTTGGCGTGTTCGCCGACAAGACCCTGTCGCCTGCCGCGCAGGCGCTGGACAGCGCCAGCCAGGGCCGCCTGACGGCCCTGGTGGCACGCGGCGACGTGGTTGCCAAGACCGGCAGCACCACCCTGGTCCACGACCTGCCCGGCGTAACCGCACCGCGCGTGTTGGTGGTCGGGCTGGGCGAGACCGCCAAGTTCGGCGTGGCGCCTTACCTCAAGGCCATCGGCGATGCGACCCGCGCGCTGAAGACCGGAGCCGTCGGCACCGCCCTGCTCACCCTCACCGAACTGCCGGTCAAGGCCCGCGATGCCGCATGGAATATCCGCCAGGCAGTCATCGTCAGCGACCATGCGGCGTATCGCTACACCGCCACGCTGGGCAAGAAGAAGGTCGACGAAACCGGCCTGACCACCCTGGCGATCGCCGGTGACGACGCCCGCGCGCTGGCGGTGGGCATTGCGACCGCCGAGGGCGTGGAGTTCGCCCGCGAGCTGGGTAATCTGCCGCCCAACTACTGCACCCCGGCCTACCTGGCCGACACCGCGGCCGCATTTGCCGGCAAGTACGCCGGTGCCGAAGCCGAGATCCTGGACGAGGCGCAGATGGAGTCGCTGGGCATGGGCTCGCTGCTGTCGGTGGCGCGCGGCTCGGCCAACCGCCCGCGCCTGATCGTGCTGAAGTGGAATGGCGGTGGCGACGCGCGCCCGTATGTGCTGGTCGGCAAGGGCATCACCTTCGATACCGGCGGCGTCAATCTCAAGACGCAGGGCGGCATCGAGGAAATGAAGTACGACATGTGCGGTGGCGCCAACGTCATCGGCACCTTCGTGGCCACGGTCAAGGCCGAGCTGCCGATCAATCTGGTTGTGGTGGTGCCGGCGGTGGAAAACGCCATCGACGGCAATGCCTATCGTCCGTCGGACGTGATCACCAGCATGTCCGGCAAGACCATCGAAGTGGGCAATACCGATGCCGAAGGCCGCCTGATCCTGTGCGATGCGCTGACCTACGCCGAGCGCTTCAATCCCGAAGCGCTGGTGGACGTGGCCACGCTGACCGGCGCCTGCATGGTGGCCCTGGGCCACCAGACTGCCGGCCTGATGAGCAAGCACGACGACCTGGCCAACGAACTGCTGGCCGCTGGCGAACACGTGTTCGACCGCGCCTGGCGCCTGCCCTTGTGGGACGAATACCAGGGCCTGCTGGATTCCACCTTTGCCGACGTCTACAACATCGGCGGTCGCTGGGGCGGCGCGATCACCGCGGGCTGCTTCCTGTCGCGCTTCACCGAAAACCAGCGCTGGGCGCATCTGGACATCGCCGGCGTGGCCAGCGACGAAGGCAAGCGCGGCATGGCCACCGGTCGCCCGGTCGGTCTGTTGACGCAGTGGTTGCTGGATCGCGCAGCCTGATGTCGCCGCGCGCCGCGCTGGCCCTGATCGCCGGGTTCACCCTGGCGGACGGGGCCACCTGCGCGCTGCCCGGCTGGACCGGCACTGGCAGCGATCTGCTGCGGTTTGCGCTATTGCTGGCGCTGATCTTTGTCTGGCTGGCGGCCGACAGCCGCCGGCAAGGCTTTCACCGCCCGACGTGGATCAACATCGGGATGGTGCTGGCCTGGCTGGTGTTCATCCCCATCTATCTGTATCGCTCGCGGCCGGTGGGCCGGCGCCTGCGCGCAATGGGCGGGTTCGTGCTGGCGATACTGGCCTCCGGCCTGCTGTTCATGCTCGGCGTGTTTATCGCTGAATCCGTTTTCCCTTACGTTTCGTGACCTTCCCATGCCCCGTGCCGATTTCTACCTGATCGCCAAACCGCGCTTCCTCGACGAACCGCTGCGGCTGGTCTGCGAGCTGGCGCGCAAGGCCAACGACGCCAACCTGTCCACGCTGATCCTGGCGCGCGATGCCGCGCAGGCCGAGGCGCTGGATGACCTGTTGTGGGCGTTCGACGACGAAGCCTATGTGCCGCACCAGATCGCCGGCACCGATGAGGAAGACGAACTGGCGCCGGTGCTGATCGCCACGCCGGAGTTCGCCGCGCCCTCGCGCCCCCTGGTGATCAACCTGCGCGACGACCCGTACCTGGGCGCCTGCGACCGCGTGCTGGAAGTGGTGCCCGCCGACCCCGCCGCCCGCGAACCGCTGCGCGAACGCTGGAAACAGTACAAGGCCTTGGGCCTGGAACTGACCAAATACGATATGTGAATCGGGAATGGGGAATCGAGAATCGAACGTCGACTACCCCGTAGACCTTCACCTTTCAACGCACCCGCTTTCCCTATTCCCTATTCCCGACTCTCCATTCCCTGCCTTATGACCACCCTCGCCTCCAGCTACGAACCCTCTTCCTTCGAATCGCGCCTGTACGCGCAGTGGGAGGCGGCCGGTTACTTCGTGCCGTCCGGCAAGGGCGAGCCGTACACCGTGTTGCTGCCGCCGCCCAATGTCACCGGCACGCTGCACATGGGCCACGCGTTTCAGCAGACGCTGATGGATGCGCTGGTGCGCTATCACCGCATGCGCGGCTTCGACACGTTGTGGCAGGTCGGCACCGACCACGCCGGCATCGCGACCGAGATGGTGGTGTCGCGCAATCTGGCGCTGGAAGGCAACGGCGAAACGCGCGACTCGCTTGGGCGTGACGGTTTCATCGCCAAGGTGTGGGAATGGAAGGCCGAATCCGGCGACATCATCGAGCGCCAGATGCGTCGCCTGGGCACGTCCAGCGATTGGTCGCGCAGCACCTTCACCATGGACCCGCAACCGTCGGCAGCGGTCAACGAAGCCTTCGTGCGCTGGTACGAGCAGGGCCTGATCTATCGCGGCCAGCGGCTGGTCAACTGGGACCCGGTGCTGAAGACCGCCATCTCCGATCTGGAAGTGGAAAACGTCGAAGAAGACGGTTTTTTGTGGTCGATCCGCTACCCGCTGGCCGATGGCGTGACCTACGAACACGTCGAGCACGACGCCGACGGCAATGAGACCCTGCGCGAAACCCGCGATTACTTGGTGGTGGCCACCACGCGTCCGGAAACCATGCTGGGCGACACCGCAGCGATGGTGCACCCGGACGATACGCGCTACGCCACGCTGCACAACGCGCGCATCGTGCTGCCGCTGACCGGCCGGCAAGTGCCGGTGATCACCGACGATTATGTCGACCGCGCCTTCGGTACCGGCGTGGTCAAGGTCACGCCTGCGCATGATTTCAACGATTATCAGGTTTGGGAACGTCATAAAGACAAGGTGCCTGGCGGACTACCTCTCTTCAGCATCTTCTCGCCTGAGGCCAAGCTCGCACCCTTAGGGCTTCTTTCCACCTCAGACGCGGCACTTTTGACCAGGAATTCAGCTGCATCTCTTATCCACGGCGTTAGTGACCCAAATCATCCTATTTGGGGAGACGAAACCGACGGACGTCTTGTCCCGCATCATTTAATCGGTCTGGACCGCTACGAGGCACGAAAGCAGGTGCTGTCCGAACTGGAAGACTTAGGTCTGTTGGTAGAAACCAAGCCGCACAAACTGCAGGTGCCCCGTGGCGACCGCACCGGTCAGGTGATCGAGCCGTATCTCACCGACCAGTGGTTCGTGAAGATGGACGCGCTGGCCAAGCGTGGCCTGGAGCTGGTCGAAAGCGGCCAGATCAAATTTGTGCCGCCGAACTGGATCAACACCTATCGCCACTGGATGGAGAACATCCAGGATTGGTGCATCAGCCGTCAGCTGTGGTGGGGGCATCGCATTCCGGCGTGGTTCGACGAGGCAGGCAAGTGCTATGTCGGCCACGACGAAACCGAGGTGCGTGCGAAACACGGTCTGGGCGCAGAGATCGCGTTGCATCAGGACAGCGACGTGCTGGAAACCTGGTTCTCCTCGCAGCTGTGGCCATTCTCCACGCTGGGCTGGCCGGATGCCGATGCGATGGCCGAGCGCGGTTTCGAGCGCTATCTGCCCTCCAGCGTGCTGGTCACAGGCTTCGACATCATCTTCTTCTGGGTGGCGCGCATGATCATGGCCACCGACAGCTTCACCGGGCAGGTGCCGTTCCGTGATGTCTACATCACCGGCCTGATCCGCGATGCGCAGGGGCAGAAGATGTCCAAGTCCAAGGGCAATGTGCTAGACCCGCTGGACATCATCGACGGCATCAGCATCGAGGACCTTGTCGCCAAGCGCACCAGCGGGCTGATGCAACCGCGGATGGCCGAGAAGATCGAAAAAGCCACGCGTCGCGAATTTCCGGACGGCATCATCGCCCATGGTGCGGATGCGCTGCGCTTCACCATCGCCGCACTCGCCACCCACGGCCGTGACATCAAGTTCGACCTGGGCCGCGCCGAGGGTTACAAGAATTTCTGCAACAAGCTGTGGAACGCCACGCGCTTTGTCCTGATGAACACCGAAGGCGCGCGCTTTGCCAGTGTGCCGCAACCGCGTACCGAAGCGGAGAAGTGGATTCTCGCGCGGCTGGACAAGGTCACTGCGGAAACGCATGCGCATTACGCCAACTACCGCTTCGACCTACTGACGCAGTCGTTGTACGAATTCGCCTGGAATGCGTTCTGCGATTGGTTCGTCGAGCTGGCAAAGCCTGCGCTCAACGGTGCCGTGCAGGACAACGACGCTGCCGCCAGCACGCGCCACACCCTGCTGTACGTGCTCGAATCGCTGCTGCGCCTGCTGCACCCGCTCACCCCGTTCGTCACCGAAGAGCTGTGGCAACAGGTCGCTCCGCGCCTGGGCATCACCACCGCGACGATCTCCCTGCAGACGTTCCCGCAAGTCGGCGACGTGGACACCAGCAGCTACGCCAGCGCAGACGCCGATGTCGAATGGTTGAAGTCGATGGTATCGGCCTTGCGGCGCGTACGCAGCGAGTTAAACGTGCCGCCCTCAAAGCAGGTGCAGCTGCTGCTGCAGGCCGGCACCGCCGACGACCGCACGCGCGTATCGCGCTTCGCATCGCAGCTGGCGTTCTTGCTCAAGCTCGAAGCCATCGACTGGCTGGACGCCGGCCAGGACACCCCGCCGGCCGCTGCCGCCATCGTGGGCGAACTGACCTTGCTGGTGCCGCTGGAAGGCCTGGTCGACATGGAGGCCGAGCGCACCCGCCTGGACAAGGAGATCAAGCGCGTGGAAAGCGAAATCGGCAAGTGCAACGGCAAACTCGGCAATGCCACCTTCGTGCAGAACGCACCGGCGGCAGTCGTCGAGCAAGAGCGTGCGCGCTTGAACGATTGGACTGTGCAATTGACGGGTCTGCGGGAACAACGCGCCAAGATCTGACATAGCGGAACGTCTAGATGCGCTGCAGCTGCACGGTCACACACCGTGCAAACGGTCGCCGATTCGACAGCAGCACCTAACCGGGCGCGGCGCGTATCGCTCAGATCGATGAAATCATGCACTGCTTCAATGGTGCACACCGACCATCGTGACCGGCCCTTGCCCGCTCACCGTCGCGGGACCTTTGGCGGCATGGATGCCGCCAAAGAGCTTACAAGGACGTACTTGCAGCGTGTCCCGCGATGGTGGGCGGGCAAGGGCCCTGCAGCGAACCCGCAGCTCAATCGTCGTAGCCTTGGCTCACTCGCATCCTCCAGCTGACATGAGCGCGGCTCACAGTGTCGGCACGGCATGCTCCAGCTAGTCGAGGGTGCGATGCCCTCACCGCTTACGGGACACGCCGTGAATCCGTCCATGGAGGCTCCGTAGCGGCATCCATGCCGCCACAGGGTCCCGCAAGCGGCAAGGACACCGCACCATGACGTTGGTCGGCACTTGCACGAGGAGCAGTTGCTGCGAGGTCGTGCCGGGGGCTGCTGCGGGTTGCTGCGTTATCGCGATCGATTGTGGGCACAGGCCTTAGAGATAGAGCTAAAACGCCTCCTGAGTTCGCAGAGCGAAGTTCTGCAGCGCTCACCCATGCACACCGACCTGCACGGCTGGCCTTTGCCCGCTCACCGTCGCGGGACCTTTGGCGGCATGGATGCCGCCAAAGAGCTTACGTGGACGTACTTGCAGCGTGTCCCGCGATGGTTGGCGGGCAAGGGCCCTGCAGCGAACCCACAGACCAGACGCCTTGTGCATCATCCATCTGTAGCAATCGCTTGCAAACGCCAGGAACTACGTAACGGTACCCTGCCTGGTGCCACACGCAAGCAGACTCCCCCAAGGAATCGCCGCAAGTTGTTTCGACGCAAGCACCGCATCGGGCATCATGGAGCGATGAAGATCTATCTCGTTGGCGGCGCAGTCCGCGATGCCTTGCTTGGCCAACCGGCCGGCGACCGCGACTGGGTGGTGGTTGGCGCCGACCAGGCGCAGATGCAGGCACAGGGTTTCAAACCGGTAGGCAAAGACTTCCCGGTATTTCTGCATCCGCGCAGCGGCGAGGAATATGCATTGGCCCGCACCGAGCGCAAATCCGGGCGCGGCTACCGCGGGTTCGTGGTGGATGCCGATCCGTCGGTGACGCTGGAAGAAGACCTGCTGCGCCGCGACTTCACCATCAACGCGATGGCACGCGACGAAGACACGGGCACATTGGTCGACCCGTACGGCGGTGCCCGCGATCTGCAAGCGCGCGTGCTGCGCCACGTAGGCCCGGCCTTTGTCGAAGACCCCGTGCGTGTCTTGCGTGCAGCGCGCTTCATGGCACGGCTGGCACCGCTGGGGTTCAGCATCGCACCGGACACTGCCG
Organism: Xanthomonas sp. AC360; assembly: GCF_979258225.1. Classification (NCBI taxonomy): domain Bacteria; kingdom Pseudomonadati; phylum Pseudomonadota; class Gammaproteobacteria; order Lysobacterales; family Lysobacteraceae; genus Xanthomonas; species Xanthomonas sp. AC360. Next base: position 2,311,499 of record NZ_OZ409846.1, on the reverse strand, counting down.
CACTGATGCGCGAGATGGCGGCCAGCGGAGAGCTGGACAGCCTGGTGCCCGAACGCGTGTGGCAGGAACTGCGCCGCGCGCTGACATGCGTGCAGCCCTCGGCCTTTCTGCGCACGTTGCACGACACCGATGCGCTGCGCGTCATCCTTCCGGAAATCGATGCGCTGTATGGCGTCCCTCAACGTGCCGAATTTCATCCGGAAGTGGATACCGGCATCCATCAGGAAATGGTCAGCGACATGGCTGCGCGGCTGGCACCTGGCGATGCGCTGATCGGCTTTGCCGCGTTGACCCACGACCTCGGCAAGGCGCTGACACCGCCGGACGAATGGCCGCGCCATGTGATGCACGAACAGCGCGGCGTTGCGCCGCTGCAGGCGCTGTGCGAACGGCTCAAGGTGCCGCAAGACTATCGCCAGCTCGCCGTCATCGCGTGCCGCGAGCACCTCAACGTGCATCGTCTGGCGGAACTGCGCGACCGCACTGTGCACGAGCTACTGGTGCGCTGTGATGCATTTCGTCGGCCGGAACGCATCGCGCAACTGGCGCTGGTCTGCGAGGCCGACAAGCGCGGCAGGCTGGGCAGCGAAGACGCCGCATACCCGCAAGGCGCCGAACTCAAACGCCTGCATGCCGCCGCCCTGGCGATCAACGCACGCGACCTGGCAGCCGAAGGCTTGCAAGGCCCGCAAATCGGCGAGGCCCTGACGAAGGCGCGCATCGCCGCGATTGCGAACGCACGCAACAGCGACAAGCACAGCGGCAGCGGCAGCGGCAGCGGCAGCGGCAGCGGCAGCGGCAGCGGCAGCGAAGAGTCTTCAGCACGCTCTTGATAAGCAGTTCTAGCGTGCAACGCGACATCCATGCCACTCAAGGGCACTAGCATGCAGCTGTGGCATCGCAGCAGTGCGTCCACACGTGGCCATCTCTATCGAGCAAGGTTGTGCGCGGTGTCGTTTGCGTTGCTGCGCTGCCCGTCGTCACCGACCTACACGTCATAGATACCCGAGCGTGCCGAATCATGGTGCCCTGACCACTAAAAGCAACGGACCGCTCTGGAACGGCGGACATCCTGTAGCAAGCGGTCGTCAGCTGGAAGGCGCGGCGGAAACGTAAGCCACGACGCGAACATGCCAACTCCCAGCACCAATAAGGCCAATCTGGCAGCCACACTGTGGCTTGCTCCCCAGCCTTAGCCTTAGCCGGCCAAAGCCTTCCCAACAACGAGCGGCTGCATCGCGCAGCCGCTCGGCATCCACTACATCTTGAAATTCAGACTCAGCATGAAGGAGCGGCCGTTTTTGTAGATGTAGTACGGCTGGTTCTTGTTGCCGATGTAGCTGAAGTAGGTTTCGTCCAGCAGGTTGGTGGCTTCCAGCGCCACGCGCAGCCGCTCGGTGGCCTGGTAGCCGAACGAGGCATCTACCTGGGTAAACGCATCGGTCATCTGCTGGCCATTGAGGCGACCGATCTGGGTGAAGTACTCCGAGCGCCAGCCCAGATTGACGCGCGCACTCCACTTGCCCTGCTCGTAGTACGGGCTGATGTTGTAGGCGTTGCGTGAGTTGTACGGCAGGCTGTAATCGCCGTCGGTGTTGGAATCGGAGTACGTGTAGTTGGCGACCAGACCGAAACCGTTGCCGAAGTTGTGCTGCAGATTGAGCGCCACGCCCTGCACCTTGGCGTCGCCGGCGTTGGTCGGCACCGAGGTCTGATACGTACCCGACCCGCCGGTGGCGTTATTGAAGAACACGCGGTCCTGCACCGTGGTCAGGATGTAGTTGGAGATATCGCGCGAGAAGAACTCGCCGCTGAGCAAGCTGCTGTCGGAGAAGTACCACTCCACCGACGCACCGAGATTGGTCGACTCGTAAGGACTCAACCCGGGGTTGCCGGTGGACGCGGTCAACGTGGTGTCGTCGGTGGCAACGTACGGCGTCATGTTGGTGTAGCGCGGCCGTGCGATGACCTTAGAGGCGGCAAAGCGCAGCATCAAATCATCGCGTAGGTCGTAGGCGATATTGAAGGCCGGCAACCACTTGCCATAACTGCTGAGGAAATTCACCGGCGTGTAGCTGCCGCCCGGCGCATAGCTGAAACCATCGGTGGAATCGCGCGTGTGCACGTAGCGCACGCCGATGTTGCCGCGATAGCGCTCGCCGGAGAAGTTGGCCTGCAGGAACCAGGCGCGATTCTGTTCTTCGATGCTGTAGTTGCCGGCGTAGCTGATCGGCAAACCGTCATCGCCCTCCAGGCCACCGATGTACTGACTGATGGCACCGCGATTGATGGTGGACCAGCGCTGCATGTCGGCGCTGGTCGATAGTCCGTCCAGATAACCGGAGGGTGTGGTGCCCGGCGAGAAATCCGCCAGAGTACTGCCATCGTTCGGGGCCCAGGTGCGGCTGTAGGACGACTGCCCGGTGGCATGATTGGTGAGCTTGATGCCGGTGAGGATCTGCGTGAACGGCCCCCACTCCACCGCATGGTCGAAGTCCAGCTGCAGATAGCGCTCCTTGTCGTACTGCGGGCTGTGGCTGGCCGAGGCGTTGTTAAGTTGCATCGCCGCTGCATTGGTGGGGTCGGTGCTGTAGTCCATCGCGGTGCGACGTCCGTCGATGTTGTAGCTGTAGCCGGCAAGATTGCGGAACTGGATGCCGTAGATGCGCTCGGCACCGCCTTGCGAGCTGGTGTAGCCAACCTGGCTCGACGCATTCCAGCCATCGCCATGCCAGTCGGCACGCAAGTGGATGCTGCCGGTGGTGACGTCGCTGTTACGCAGATAACCGTCGAGGAACGTGGTCGATTGATCGCCGAACGTCCCCGAGGTGGCCACGCCGTTTTCGAAACCCAATGCTTGCGCGTCGCCAGGATTGGAACCCCAATAGCCGTAACGGCTCTGGTTGTAGTTGTCAAAACTTTCCTTGACGTACAGGCCGGTCAGATTGAGCTCGAAGTCGGCGTCGGGTTTCCACTGCAGCGCTGCACTGATGCCATCGCGTTTGCGCGTCTGCTGAAACAACGCAGTGTTGATCGAGGTGGGGAACACGCCGGTGTTGTTGCCAACCACTGCAGGCGGGAATGCCGCACCGGCGACGTTGTCGTAACCGAAGATTTCCACACCATCGCGGCGCAGCACGCGCTGGGAATGCATCACCGAGGTGAGCACACCCAGGGTTTCGTCCTGGTTCTTCCAGCTGTACAGCGCCGATGCGTTGGGCTTGCCTTCCTCGGACCGGTCGTTGTAACCGTAGCTCACCGTGCCGGTCAGAGTATTGCGCTCCAGATCCAGCGGTTTGCGGGTATGCACGATCACCGTGCCGCCAATGGACCCTTCGTCGATGCGCGCTTCCGGCGTCTTGTAGACCTCCATCAGCCCCACGACTTCTGGCGCCAGCGTGCTGTAGTTGAACGAGCGGCTGTCCGGGTCGTTGGGGTCGCCGCCCCAACTGGTCGACGCAATGGTCTGGCCATTGAGCAGCACGCGATTGAGTGCCGGGTCGGTACCAAGGATGCTGACCTTTTCGCCTTCGCCGAACTGACGGTCCACGGTGATGCCGGACAACCGCGACAGCGACTCGGCGACGTTGGTGTCCGGGAACTTGCCGATGTCTTCGGCGCTGATCGCATCGACGATCGCATCGGCATTACGCTTGACGTTGAGCGCCTTGCCCAGGCTGGCCTGGTAGCCCACCACCTTGATTTCGTCCAGGGTGGAAACCGAAGGATTGGTTGGCGCCTGTTCTTGCGATGGCGCAGCGACGGGCTGTTGTTGTGCGGGCGCAGGTTCGGATTGTTGCTGCGCGAAAGCGGGAAGCGCCAGTACGCCACTCATTGCGGCACCACCAATCAGCAAGCCGCGCACCGCCGCGCTCAATGGCGCGTGTCGCGGCCAATGCCTGGCTGCAGCAGCATTCAAGGAAGCGCTACGCGACGGCGCTGAATTGGCTTCAAGAGCGGTCGTAAAGCGCGATTTAGAACGGGCCTGCGGCGCTGCGCAGAGATGATGGCGCACGTCGATTGACTGCGCGGCGGGTTGGCTTGTTGCGGAAACAGACAACGGGAACAGACGGGGAAACAGCATTACATTGACCTCGTGGCAGATACGTCAGGTCGCAACCGATGGGTTGCACTAAAGCGCGCTGCGCGCGCCATGCTGCGGTCCGTCCCCTGTGCCGGATCGCGAGCGGCGATCCGCGCGGCTCGATACAGCGCACGGATCGAAAGGCCAGGCCGATGCACGGCTGGCTGCAGTGATGTGATCGAGTGAAACAGGCTCCTGTTCGCTGACAACGTTATCAGCGAAGGTGCCTTCCGCAAGTTGCACTGTCAACTTGCTGCGAACTGTGTCTGCTTTTATGCGGAATGCATTACGACTGACGCAGATAATGGAATGACCGCGTGACCGCAATCTCACTCTTGCTGACACGCATGCAGACCACTGCGCCTTGCACTCAGATGCTGCAAGGCTGCGCAGCAAAATGTTGCGACGCAGAGTGTGATGTCTCTGCGGTGTGGTGTAGGCGTACGGCCGTCATGCAAAACGCGATGCGGTGCAGTGCGACGGGCCTTGCATCCAACATGCAAGGCTTGCGCGCGATTGAACTACCGGTGGATTGCTGCGTCAGTGCGACGCTGCCGAACGCACGCGAGCTCCGCATGGTGTAACGCGATGCGCAGTTTGCGCCTTGCATATGAGGTCTTAATCAATGCATCGCATGTGGATTGGGATCAGCAGCGCCGTTGCATCTGCACGCTTCATAGCGTCTGTGTGTATCGCTGTATGCGATGCCACCGCGTGCGGCGTTACTGGCGTGTCTGCGCGCCCGGCACTCCGTCCGGCTGCAAAGCCTACAACGCGCTGTCCGTTGCGACCCTGCGAACGGCACTGCGCTTTGAACCGCAGCGCACAGACACTCACCTTTAGAGCAGCTGACACACCCACCAGGCTCACCGCTAGGCGGGGCGTGGACGGTGCTCGGTGCGGCATGTACCACGCATCCACTCCGGTTCTGAGCGCGCAGCCCACACCCGCATGACCACTGCTCGCTATGTTTTGTTAGCCGCTTTTAGACTGAAAACTTCAGCTGCGCTCGCACGACCGCAAGCGCCGCCGCTTTCTTTGCCACAACGGCGCGTGATCGACGCGCCGTAGCGCGTGCTCCGGAGCCCTCAGTCGCGTTGCCCGCCAACCCAGGTGCCCAGCACTTGCACATCCGCATCCACCAGCACCAGGTCGGCCTGGTAGCCGGGTGCGATGCGTCCCAGGCGGTCGCCCAGGCCGATGCATTGCGCGGGGTAAGTGGAGGCCATACGTGCGGCTTCGGCCAGATCCACGCCCAGCCACTGCACGCTGTTGCGCACCGCGGTGGCCATGTCCAGGGCGGAGCCGGCGAGTGCGCCGTCGGCGTTGCGCACCACGCCATCCACGGCGGTGATGGTTTCGCCGTACAGATCGAAGCTGGGGCTGTCGGCGCCGACCATCGGCATGGCGTCGGTGACCAGCAACACCTTGCCACGCGGTTTGGCCGCCAGCACCACGCGCAGGCTGGCCGGGTGCACGTGCACGCCATCGACGATGACGCCGCACCACACCTGCGGGTCTTCCAGTGCGGCACCGACGGCGTTGGGCTCGCGACCGGCCAGTTGCGACATGGCGTTGTAGACGTGCGTAAAGCCGCTCACGCCGGCAGCAATGCCATCGCGCGCCTGCTCGTAAGTGGCCGCAGTGTGGCCGGCGAATACGATCGCACCCCCGGTCACGAACGCGCGGATGTCGTCCAGCGGCACGCGCTCGGGCGCGAGCGTGATCAGGGTGACGCCATTGTCCAGCGAGGTGTCGACAGCGATTTCGTGCGCGTCCGGCAAACGAAACTTGTGCGCGTCGTGGGTGCCCTTGCGCGCGGGGCTCAGGTACGGGCCTTCCAGATGGATGCCGAGCACACCGGGCACGCCTTGTGCGATGGCCGCACGGGTGGCGTCGATCGCTTCGGCCATCACCTGCGCCGTATCGCTGATCAGCGTCGGCAGCATGCCGGTGGTGCCAAAGCGGCGATGCGCCGCGGCAATCTTGGCCAGTGCCTGCGGGTCGCGTGCGTTGTTGAACAACACCCCGCCGCCGCCATTGACCTGGATGTCGATGAAGCCCGGCAACAAGGTGGCGCCGCCCAACTCCACGCGCGTGTGCGCCTGTGCAACGCGCGCGTCGTCGGCCGGCACGACCGCCTGGATCAGCGCACCGTCCAGCAGTACGACCAGACCCTCTTGCAGGCCGTCATCGGTGAGTACGCGTGCGTTGCACAATGCCTGAGTGCGGGAAGCATCCATGTTCAAACGGTTTCCGTAACCTTGTTCAAATGCGGCGGTAAATCGGGATTGTGGCCACGCTGCAGCGCCAGCGCATTGATGGCGCGATAAAAGCTCTGCACGGTCAGCAGCGGCGCGCACGCCGGGTGTGCGGCATCGGCAAGCGGCAGATCGCCATCGGGCGCAGCCAGCCACACCTGCGCGCCACGCGCACGGAATTCTTCGGCCAGTGCACGCGTGCCGGCGCCGGTTTCGTCGGGCTGCGCGAAGACCAGCACCGGAAAGCCCGGGCCGACCAAGGCCATCGGCCCGTGTTTGACCTCGGCCGAGCTATAGGCCTCGGCATGCAGGCCGCAGGTTTCCTTGAACTTCAATGCCGCTTCCTGTGCCGCGCCCAAGCCCAGGCCGCGACCAAGTACGAACAGATTATGTGCAGGCGTCAAACCGGTGGTCAGTGCAGACCAGTCGGCCTGCCAGGCGCTGCGCAGTTGTTGCGGCAACGCGTCCACTGCGGCGAGCAAGGCCGGGTCGTTCTTCCACACTGCGCCCAGGTGCAGCACTGCAGCGAGCGAGGCGAGGTAGCTTTTGGTGGCGGCGACACTTTTTCCGGGCCGGCACCGAGCGGAATCACCACATCGGCCAGCTGCGCCAGCGGCGAATCTTCCACATTGACCAGGGCCACCACGCGCGCACCGGCTGCCTTGGCAGCTTCGGCATTGCGCAGCAGGTCGGGGCTTTTTCCCGATTGCGAAATCACGATATACAGCGCGCCACGCAGTTGCAGCGGCGCGGCGTACACCGAGCCCACCGATGGCGATGCCGAGGCAGTGACGATGCCCAGCTGCGTCTCGAACAGGTACTTGGCATACGTCGCGGCGTGATCGGAGCTACCGCGGGCGCAGGTCACCACGAACGGCGGCGGGTTGTCGCGCAACGACTGCGCAAGCACAGCGATGGTGTCGGCGTTACGCGCGAACTGTGCGGCGACCACGTCGGCGGTTTGCGCCGCCTCGCGGAACATCAAGGTGTCGGTTTCCTGGGGGAGAGTCATCGGTACTCAGGCGGATTCGGGGGGAAGGGATTTGGCGGCCGGTGTCTGCGCCGGTGCGGTGGAACCGCGCACCACCAGCTGTGGCACGAAGCCGCGGTTCTGCAATTGCGCCGGCTGGTCGTCGTAGGCATCGCTGCGCAGCTGGCTGATCAACAAGCGTGCGGCGTGCCGTGCGATGTCTTCGGTGGCCTGCTTTGCGGTGGTCAACGCCGGCCAGGACTGCCGCGAGAACGGGCTGTCTTCGAAGCCGGCGATCGACAACTGATACGGCACATTCATGCCGGTGGACTTGGCCGCGGCCAGCACGCCGGCGGCGATTTCGTCGTTGCTGCCGAAGATCGCAGTGGGCGGCTCGCGCAGCGACAGCAACCGACGCGCACCACGGAAGCCATCGTCGAAGGTGTAATCGCCGGGAATCACCAGATGCTTGTCCAGCGGGATGCCGTAGTCCTTCAACGCCGCTTCGTAGCCGGCGTAGCGCTCGCCGCTGGAGCGATGCTGCGGGCCGCCCCACAAAAAGCCGATGCGTTGATGACCGAGCTGGATCAGATGCTCGGTGATTTCATACGCGGCATCGCGGTCGTCGATATACACGCACGGGCCGTCGCCGGGATCTTCGGTGGACGCGATGATGCGCACGCTCTTGATGCCGCGCGCGGCCAGGCCGGCGAGCAGTTCGGGGCGTTCGGACATCGGCGCGGTCAATACCACCCCGGCCAAACGCGAGCGCTGCACCCATTCGGCCAGTTCTTCGGCCAGCAACGGCGAAGTGGAATCGCAGGGATGGATCTGCAGGCCAAAGCCGGTTTCGCGGCAGGCGGCCAGCACGCCGTTCTGGATGCCGATGATGTGATACGGGTTGGGGTTGTCGTAGACCAGACCGATCACGAATGGCGTGCCGCTACGCAGATTGCGTGCGGACGGATCGGGTTCGTAATCGAGATCGGCGATGGCGCGCAGCACGCGCGCACGCGTGGCCTGCATCACCGATGGCTCGTTGTTGATCACCCGCGACACGGTCTTCAACGAGACCTTGGCGCGCTCGGCGACGTCTTTGATAGTGGGCCTGCGCATGGAAGTGCCTTGTTCGTCGGAACGCATCATGCCGCGTCGCTCACTTAGCCTGGGCCGGCAGGCCCACGCGATGACCGCGCAGCGAATAAAACAGGATGTACAGATAGCACGGCACCATCAGCGCAGCGAACACGCCCTGAAAGTCGTAATGCTGCTTGAGAATGGCGAACAGCTGCGGAATGATCGCGCCGCCGGCAATGCCCATCACCAGCAGCGCCGAGCCGATCTCGGTAAAGCGGCCGAGCCCGCGAATGGCCAGCGGAAAGATCGCCGGCCACATCATGGCGTTGGCAAATCCAAGTGCGGCCACGAAGGCCACCGACACATAGCCATGGGTGAACAACGCACCCAGCGAGAACACCACGCCCAGCACCGCGGAGATGCTCAGGTAATGCGCCTGCGAAATGACCGCCGGGATCAACACCAGGCCGGCGATGTAGCCCAGCAGCATCGCGCCCAGCGTGTAGGAGGTGAACAGCTTGGTGCTGTCCAGTGGCAGGTTGAAGCCATGCCCGTAGGTGCCGATGGCATCGCCGGCCATCACTTCCACGCCCACATAGACGAACAGGCACAGCACGCCCAGCCACAGATGCGGGAACTGGAAGATGCTGGATTTCTGCACGCCGGCAGCGCCGGGCGTTGCGTTGGCTTCGGAAGCCTTGAGTTCCGGCAACGGCGAGAACAGCACGCCAATGGCGAGCAACAACAGCACGCCGGACATCACCAGATACGGTGCGTGGATCTTGGCGGCAAACGCAGTGAGCAAGGTTTCCTTGGTCGCGGCATCGGCGCTGGCCACCTGTGCGGACAGATCGCCGATCCCGTGCAGCACCAGCGAGCCGATCAGGATCGGCGCCAGGATGCCGGCGATCTTGTTGCAGATGCCCATCAGCGCGATGCGGCGTGCGGCGCTTTCGATCGGCCCCAGGATGCTGATGTATGGGTTGATCGCAGTCTGCAGCAAGGCCAGGCCGCTACCGATCACGAACAGCCCGCCCAGTGCGCCCGGATACCAACGCTGAGTGGCGAACTGGCCGAATGCGGCCGCGCCCACCGCCATCACCACCAGGCTCAAGGCCAGGCCTTTCTTCATGCCGGTGCGCTTGAGAATCCACGACGACGGCAGCGCCAGAAAGAAGTACGACAGGTAGAACACCATCAGCACCAGGAACGCGTTGACCTCGTTGAGGTCGAACGCCAGCCGCACGAAGGTGATCAGCGGCCCGTTGATCCAGGTAAAAAAGCCGATGATGAAAAACAGCACGCCGACGATGGCGATCGAGACAACGGGATTTGCGGGCCTGGCGGTAGTCATGGATCGGCTGGCTCTGAGGTTGTCGTAAGGAATGCCGTTGGCGTCAGCGGCGCAGTTCGGCGACGAAGTCGTAGAAGTCGTTATGGCAATAGGTATCGGTCAATTCGATTGCGCTGCCGTCGCGGGTGTAGCCCACGCGTACCACGTGCAAAATCGCCTCGCCGGTTTTCATGCGCAGATGTTCGGCCAGCCGCGCCGGCAGATTGATCGCGCGGAAGTACTGCAATGCCCGGACCACCGGCGTGCCCTGCGCATCCAGATAGCTGTAGAGCGAATCGCCCACCTGCTGCGGGTCGGCGACGATACGCTGCGGCAACACCGCATGCTCGTAGGCCATGACGCGGTCGTCGGCGCTGCGCAGACGCGTCAGCGAGGCCACCGCCGCATCCGGCGACAAGCCCAGCCGCAGGATTTCTTCGCCATGCGCCGGGCGCAGACGCCGCTCCAGCCAGCGCGTGCCGGGCTCATAGCCCTTGATGCGCAGCGTTTCGCTGAAACTGGTCAGACCACTGAGTTGGTGCTGGATCTGGGTGGTGACGAAGGTGCCGGCCCCCTGGCGACGCGAGACCAGGCCTTGTTCGACCAGTACATCGACTGCCTGCCGCAGGGTGACCCGCGAGATCTGCAGGCGCTCGCACAGCTGGCGCTCGGCCGGCAGCGCTTCGCCGGCCTTCCACTGACCGCCACGGATGGCATCGGTGAGCTTGCCGGCCAGCTGCAGGTACAGCGGGGTTGGCGCGGACGCGTCCAGGTGCAGGTCGTCCAGTCGCTTGTCGGCGTCCGCCTTGGCCTTGACCATCGTTAGTCCCGCCCGCCCGAATTCGATAGGTCCAATATAGTACCAATCGACGGCAACGCACCAGCCCTGTGCTGTGTCGGCGCGAGTGGACTGGTCTGGCGGGCGTTGGGGTGGCCTGCCGGTGTATCTGCGGATTGGCCGATGAATGTCGGCGCGGCGCGGACTGGTCCGCATCGGACGGGGCCTCCTATCGGCAGCGGCCCTGGCAAGGCGCGGTGGCGACCGGCCGATCTGTGGCCAGATTGATCAGACCAATTTCGCCCGTGCCGAGGTCGGCAGCCGACCAGTTCCGTTGCGCAGGTCGAAAGATTGGGCCATGCCCAACTGCAGCAACCCGGCCCAACCGCAAAGGCATCAGGCGTCTGCGCTACAGCTGTCCCTGATCGACACGCACCAGCCAACGCTCCGGCGTCTGGACGAAGCCGAGCAGTTGCAGGCCCAACTGCAGCGCGGTGTCGTTGCCGGGCTCGACCTGGGTGCGCCACTGCCAGCGGCCATCGTGCTGCAGTCGCAGCTCGGCGCTGAGGTTGACGCCTTCGGGCAGGCCGCCATCGGGCGCCAGTGCCAGCACCACCGCATCGTCCACGCACCGCGGGCTGCCACGCAGACGCAGCGGCAGCAGCCCGGCGGCTTCGCCACCGGCGTTAGGCAGCACCTGCACGGCCACATCGCCGCCAGCTTGCGTGCAGCGTGTGGCGTCGAAAACCGCATGTACCTCGCGCAGGTCGATCGACAGGTCCATCAAAGCCACCCCACCCGGCTTGCGCAGCAACAGGCGACCGTTGGCCTGCTGCACACCCTGCCGCGCGCCCTGCAACGCCACCAGCTGCGCGGTGGCCGAGCGCAGCTGCACCTGGCGTTGCCCGCGCAACAAGGGCAGCGGACGCAGACGCACGCCGACATCGCCCACGTCCATGCTGGTCCAGGTCACGCCACGCAGGGTGCCATTCCAGATCGAGCCCTGCGCTTCCAGCGCGGCAAACGGCAGCGTGTCGGTCGGCAACACCCACCGCAGCGGCAAGGTGGCGATGACGCCGATGACCAGCAACACGCTGCCCAGCAGCAACCAACGCACTGCCCTCATAGCGCGATACCCGAGAACGTGCAGCGCACCTGCAGTTGCCCGTCGCGGCGGCTGATTTCAAGCGCAGAAGGCGTCAGACCGTGGCGCTGGCGCAGCTGTTCCAGCCAGGCGAACAAGACGGGGCTGGTGACGGTGTCGATCTGCAATGCGAGTGTTCCTGTCGAACTGCGCTGTTGGTGAGTGATGCTGATAGTCGCATCGCGCGCGCTTTGCGCGATGCGCGCCAGCGGAATGGCAGCCACTGTACTGCCGGCTTGCGATGCACGCGCACTGAGCAGCGCCTCCGCAGCATGGTCATAGCGTGCCTGCGCGCTGCTGCGCCAGTGCCGCAGCGGCACCAGCAGCGCGTACCAGCCGATGAATGTAGCAATGGCGACCATCATGACCGACAGCATGAGGCGCTCGCGTGGTGCGCGGCTCTGCCACCACACCGGCATGCGTTGCAGCGTACTCATTGCGGCGGCTCCAGTTCCAATGCGGTGGCGAGTCTGTCGTCACGGGCCTGGCCTGCGCCTGCGCTCAACTGCCAACCGGCACGGCTGAGCTGAGCGGAGAAGTGTTCCAGTTGTGCGGCGTCGTTGTGTAGCAAGGTGACACGCAGCGGACCCTGTTGTTGGTAAGCGAGCGCGTCCAGTTCTGCACCCGGTACTGCTTCGACTGCGGCGAACAGTACGGCCAGTTGCGGTGCGAATGCGTTCTGCGAGGCGGCGGTCTGCCGGGCTGTGTCTGCACCGGGCGTCATGACATTCTTGCCCATCAACTGTGCGCTGCGCCGCTGCAGGAGCTGCGCGCCGATCTCGTAACGCAGGCTCTGCGCCACCAGCAGAAACACCGGCGACAGCACCAGCAGCGCAAGCAACCACGCAAGCATGCGTGCGCTCAGTTGTGCACGCTGGCGCGTTGGCGCGGCGAAGCCTTGCTGGCGCAGATTGATCGGCGCGGTGGCGGCATACCGCGCAAACTGCGCGATGGCGTGCGTTGGATCCGGATCCGGCGGCAGTGCCGGTGCGACTGGGAGTGCTGCGATCAGCACCTGCGCAAGCTCCGGCTCCAGGCTGCAGGCGATGCGTGTGCCACGCACCACCCAGCGGCCATCCCAGTACAGCAGCGTCGGCGGTTGATCCGCCGTCGCGTCGGGCAGCAGCAGACAGTCGGGCACCACCGCATCGGGCACGATGCCCAGGGCTGCTGCACGGTCAAGCCAGTGTCGCATCACCAACGCATCCACTGCAGCGACCAAGCGCATGCCATCGCTCTCTGCATGGTCGGCGATCACCACATGCAGCGCCTGGGCATCGCCCGCAAGATGCTCGGCCAGCTGCAGCCGCGCCGCAGCCAGCGACTGCGCGACGCTGCGCCCAGGCAAGGCCATCCAGCGCAGATGCACGTCCACGCCTGGCACCACCAGCACCGTCTGCGTTGTTTGCGCGGGGCGCTCATTCAACGCGTCCTGCCCCAGCACATGGCCGTGTGCATCCACGCGTACGGTGATGGGCTGCGTTGTGGCATCGGCCGGCAACAACACCAGGGTGCTACTCATTCGTCGGGGCTCCATTGGCGTGCCACCAGCCGCACACGGCCGGCAGGGTCCTGTTGCAGCAATGCCTCCAGCAGGATCTGCGCACCGGCATGGTCCACCTGGCTGTAGAGGGAAAAATAGGACGTGCGTAATGCGATCTGCTGAAACACCGCGTCGGGCAATTGCGCCTGCATCAGTGCAGGTTGCTTCCAGAACGCCGCCGGGTCCCGCCAACCGCCGACCGGCCGTGCGGCGATGATGCGGCGTGCCGCCGGCAACTCCACGGCGCCCTCGGTCAGGGCCACCAGCACCGGTGCATCGTCGGCGCGCAGCGTGTTGATGTTGATCGGCGACAACCGCCCTTCGGGCAGTGCGCACACATAGGGCTGCAGCTGCGCGACGAGCGCTGGCGTGTAACCGGCGATGGCGCGCAGCTCGCTGACGCCCGCCAACAAGGTCGCGCCAGTGCGCAGCGGCACCGGCGCTTGCAGATAGCGGTCGTCTTCGGCACCTTGCGCGCCGGGCTGTGCGTCGCTATCGATCCAGTCCACCAGCGCATCGGTCAGCGCCTGTGCCTGTTGCGGCGCGATGCCCAACGCTTCCAGCAAGGCCAGATACTGGTTGGCGCCATCGTCGCTGCGTTGCCATTGCTCGGGTGCGCCCATCACCACGCTATTGAGGTTGAAGCAGCCGCCGCGATCGCGCAGCCGCACGCTCACCATCCCATCGTCCAACGGGAAGGTGATCGGCTGGTCGTTCCAGCCGCCCTCCAGCGTGGTGCGCAACGGGTCGCGCCTGGCCAACGCCTGCAAGCGTTGCCGCGCGACGGTTTCGCTGCCCAGCGCATACCACTGCGCCTGCGTCATCGCCTGTGCGTTACCGCTACGGCGCAGGCCAAAGCGCAGGTCGTTCAAGACCGCCACCATCAGCAGTGTCATCACCGCCACCAGCAACAACACCGTCAGTAACGCGACGCCGCGTTGTTGCCCAGGCGCCTGCAGCGTTTTCATGCGCGTCCCTCCGGCAGCAGGAACAGCTGACGCACGCGGCCCCATTGTTCCAGATCCAGTTCCAGCGACAGCGCATCCGGCAGTGCTTCCAGCCCGCCGCTCCAGCCATCGCTCCACTGCGCGCGGTAGTGAAACGCCACCTCGGCCGAACGCACCCCGCGCAGCAGCACCTGCGGCGCCCCGGCCACTGCACCATCCAGCGCCGGTCGCGCACTGCGCTCCAGGCGTCCATCGACGATGCGGTACTCGACATATTGCAGCGACGCACGCGGCGTCTGATCCGGGTTGCTCCAGCCGCGCCGAACAAAGCCGAACAACGGCCCTTGCGTTCCTGGCGCACGCGCAACGAACGCAGTGCGCGCGGCGCTGCCATCGCTGTTGCGGGTGCGGCGCACCGCAGCCTGTTGCAGATCGCTGCGCAGCAGGCCATGGGCCAGTTGAAGATCGCGCACCTGCTGCAGGCGCGCACGCACCGCATCGCGCTGATCGATGCTTTGCCGCATCACCACCACTGCGGCGCCGGACACCAGCGCGAAGATCGCCAGCGCCACCAGCAGTTCGATCAAGGTGAAGCCCTGCATGCGGCGCGTATGGCTCATTGCACGCTCCGCAACGTACTCAGGTTGGCAATCTGCTGCGCTTGTCCTGCAGCGCGCACGCGCACCTCGATACGCACCATGCCGGCACTTGCCGGCACCGCCTGGCGTTGCCAGTCCCAACCACGGCCGCCCAGTGTGTCCTGGCCTTGCGCAGGCGCCACTGCGGCGTTGGCCGGCGCCAGCATCGCCTCGATCGCCTGATTCTCTGCAACAAACGCGGCCAACATGCGTTCTTCCAGCACCACCGCGGTGCGCGTGCTCTCGCCCGACAGATTCAACAAGCCGACCACGGCCATGCCGAAGATGGCCAAGGCGACCATCAACTCAAGCAGCGAAAATCCGGCACAGGCGCGGTGGTTATCGACGCGGCGCATCGACCTGCACCACACCGGCGGCATCCACCGTCACCCGTACCTGTTGCTGCCCATCGGCCAGCGCGATGCGTTGCGGCGTGGCCGCACCGGTCGGGTCGAAGCGAACGCTCAACTGGGTGCCGCCAGCCGGAAACTGCGCCTGCACGCCGGCAGGCCAGCGCGTGGCGGAAAACGGCGTGTCATCCAGTGCCACCCAACGTTGCTGCGCCTGACGACGAAACGCATAACCGCCCGCATCAATGGTGACTTCCACCATGCGCAGACTCAGGATCGCCTCATCACGGGCATTGGCCAACGCGCTGGCCAGCATGTCCGCCTGATCGTGCAGATCCCGCCGTGTGTCTGGCAAGGTCATCACCACCAGGGTGCTGGCAAGCGCAGTGATCACCAGCACCGCCAGCAGCTCAAGCAGGGTGAAGCCGCGCATGCGTGCGCGCACGCTGCGTAACGACGCGCATTGCTCGCTGGGTGACGCAGTCAGCACAGCGGCACCTCAGCGCCAGTTGCCGATGTCGGCATTGTCGGCATCGCCACCTTCGGCGCCGTCGGCACCGAACGAGTAGACGTCGAAGCCACCGTTTCGGCCCGGGCGACGGTACTGATACGCGTGACCCCACGGGTCTTCCGGCAACCGGCGGATGTAACCGCCCTGCCGATAGCGCTCCGGCCGGGTCAGGCCGCTCGGCGGGTTGAGCAAGGCCTGCAAGCCTTGCTCGGTGGTCGGATAGGTCAGGTTGTCCAGGCGGTAGGTTTCCAGCGCCTGCTCCAGCACCGCGACATCGGCGCGCGCCTTTTCGACCATGGCGCGGTCCTGGCTGGGCATCACGTTGATCATCACCACGGTGGCCAGCAGGCCGATGATGACGATCACCACCATCAACTCGACCAGGGTGAAACCACGCACGCCACTGCGCGAGGCAGGCGAGACGGCGAATGCACGACATTGGGTGGACTGCATGTGGATCTCCGAAGAAAGCGGCCGCGCTCAGCCAAGCGCGAGGGTGTTGAATTGCAGGATGGGCAACAGGATCGACAGCACGATCACCGCCACCACGCCGCCGAGCAGCACGATGATGGCCGGCTCCAGCAGGCTCATCGCCGCAGTGGTGAACGATTCGAACTCGCGCTCCAGATAATCGGCGGCGCGCTCCAGCATCGGCGCCAGGCGCCCGCTGTTTTCCCCGCTGGACGCCATGTACAGCAGCGTGGGCGGAAACACACCGGCGCGCTTCATCGCCGCAGCCAGGCTGCCACCCTCGCGGATGGCGGTGACCATGCTGTCGGTGGCCAGCCGCAATGCACGGTTGTCGACCGTGCGTGCGGCGATCATCAGGCCTTCCATCAGCGGCAGGCCGCTGTTGACCATAATCGCCAAAGTGCGCGCCATGCGCGCGGCGTGCAGGTCGCGGATCAGTCGGCCAAGCAAGGGCGCACGCAAGAGTGCGCGATCCGCAGCCAGCAGCAACGCCGGGCGTTTGAGCAACCGCAACGCGGCGATAACCGCGATCACCAGCGCAACCAGCAGCGGAATGCCGGCATGAAGCAGGAAGTTCGACACCGCGATCACCGCGCGCGTCAGCCATGGCAAGGCGCGGCCCATCGAATCGAACTGGTCCACCACCTTGGGCACGACGAAGGTCATCAACACGATCACCACCGCACCGGCCGTCAACGCCAACGCGGCCGGGTAGACCAAGGCGGACTGCAGCTTGCTGCGCACCTGCGCCTGCCTCTCGAGCAGATCGGCTAACCGCTCAAGCACCTGCGGCAACGCGCCAGCGCTTTCGCCTGCGGCCACCATCGCCCGATACAGCGGCGGAAATGCCTTACCCTGGCGTGCCATCGCATCGGATAGGCGAAAGCCTTCGACCACCAGGCCATGCGTCTGGCTGGTGACGCGGCGCACGCCCCGACGTTCGGATTGCGTGCCGATGGTGCGCAAGGCTTCTTCCAATGGCGCGGTTTCCACCAGCGTCGACAGCTGGCGTGTGAACAACACCAGATCCTTGCCGCTGAAGCGTGCCGCATGCACGACGGTCGATGCAGCTGCTGCGGCAGCGATGCGCACCGGCACCCATTGGCGCTGCTCCAGCTGCGCGCGCGCACTGTGCACGCTGTCGGCGCTGATCACGCCCTGGCGGCTGCGCCCCTGCAGATCGAGCACGGTGTAATCAAACCGCGGCATGCGCATCGTCCTGCTGGCGGGTGACGCGCAAGGCTTCTTCCAGCGTGGTGAGCCCCTGCAGCACCGCTGCGCGTGCGGCATCGCCCAACCGCGGCGCACGTGCGAAAGCGACTGCCGCCAGCGCATCTTCGTCGGCGTTGTCGCCGATCAGGCGGCGCAGCGCATCGTCCACCGCAATGGCTTCGTAAATGCCCACGCGCCCGGCATAGCCGCTGTGATGGCACACCGCGCAGCCCACCGCTGCATAGACGGTTGCACCGTCATCGTCGTCGACCGCAAGCAGCTGCCGCGCGGCTGCATCCAGTGGCCGCGGCGTGCAGCACTGCGGGCACAGCCGCCGCACCAGCCGCTGCGCCAGAATCAGGCGCAGGCTCGATGCCAGCAGAAACGGTTCGATCCCCATGTCGCGCAGGCGCGTGACCGCGCCCACCGCATCGTTGGTGTGCACGGTGGACAGCACCAGGTGGCCGGTGAGGCTGGCCTGCACCGCGATCTGCGCGGTTTCGGCATCGCGGATCTCGCCGATCATCACCACGTCCGGGTCTTGTCGCAGGATGGCGCGCAAGCCGGCGGCGAAGGTCATACCCACACGCGCGTTGACCTGGGTCTGGCCGACCCCGTCGATGGCGTATTCCACCGGGTCTTCGACGGTGAGGATATTGCGCGAGCCATCGTTGAGCAGGCTCAACGCGGCGTACAGCGTGGTGGTCTTGCCCGAGCCAGTGGGGCCGGTCACCAGCACGATGCCGTTGGGTACCTGCAATGCGCGCTGCACGGTGTGCATCACTGCCGCGGGCATGCCCAGCTGGGTCAACGACAAGCTGCCCTGCTCCTTGTCCAGGATACGCAGCACCACGCGCTCGCTGTTGCGCGTGGGCAAGGTGGACACGCGCACGTCCAACGCCTTTGCGCCCATCACCAGCGACACCCGGCCATCCTGGGGGACACGTTTTTCGGCGATATCCAGGCGGGCCATCACCTTGACGCGCGACACCAGCAGCGGTGCGATGCGTCCGGGCAACGTGGCCGCTTCGCGCATCACTCCATCCACGCGCAGGCGCACGCGCAGTCGCGATTCGTAGGATTCCAGATGCACGTCGGACGCGCCCAGGCGCGCGGCTTCGGCAATGATGCCGTTGATCAGGCGGATGATCGGCGCATCGTCCTGGCTGTCGAGCAGATCGGCGGTGGGAATATCGTCGATCAACGCATCCAGGCTGCCATGCAGATCCAGCGCTTCGACCTGTACGCCCTGCTCCATGCCAGCATCGGCATAGATCTCCGACACATGCCGGTCGAACACCGCCGGTGCCAGCGTGCGCACCTGCAACGGCCTGCCCAGCGCACGACGCAACTCGATCAAGGCGTGCAAATCGGCACCATCACGCAGCCCGATCTGTGCAATGTCGTCGGCACCAAGCAGCACCACGCCGTGGCGCTTGGCGAATGCGTAAGAAATGCTGGCGTGCGCAGTGCTCATGGCATCAGCGCTGCACGGGGCGTGCACTGGATGCAGGCGTGGCTGCAGGTGCCGGCTCCACCGGCGATGGCCCAGCCGGCACCTGCGGCGGCTGGGCGCGCAAATAGTCGCGTACCAGGGCATCGAGCGCCGCTTCCGGGTCGCCGTCGGCCAGCTGGCGGTCGCGTAGATAGCTGTAGCGTGGTGCGGTCATGCGCTGCGCATCGGCCGCATCGCGAATGATGGTGGGGCGGATGAAGACCATCAGGTTGGTTTTGTCGCGGTTGCGCGACTTGTGCCGGAACAGTGCGCCCAGGCCCGGCACGTCACCCAGCAACGGCACCTTCTCCACGGTCTGGCGGTCGTTTTGATCCAGCAGCCCACCGAGCGCGACGATGGCGCCGTTTTCCACCACCACCCGTGTTTCGATCTGGCGTTTGTTGAAGACCAGCTCCGACGACTGCGCACTCACCGGCCCGGCAATGGCCGAGACTTCCTGCTTGATCGCCAGCGTAATGCCGCCGGCGGTATTGATCTGCGGGCGCACTTCCAGCTCCACGCCCACGTCCTGGCGCTGGATGGTGCGGAACGGGTTGTCGTTGGCCGCGCCCAGCACTTCGCCCGTTGTGATCGGCACTTCCTGGCCCACCAAAATGCGCGCCTGTTCGTTGTCCAACGTCATGATCGACGGCGTGGACAACAGATTGGAGCCGGTATCGCTCTTGACCGCATCGATGATCATGCCGAACACCGCATCGTTGCTTTGCCCGGCCAGGCCGATCAGGCCGCCGCTCAACCCCAGCAGCGATTGCGCGGCCACATTGCGCGCCTGTTCCAGCACCGAATCGTCGTCGTCATTACCGCTGCGCGTACCGGCCGCTGCAGCGGCAAGCGGCACGATGCCCGGCGATGCACCGCTGTACTGCGTGGCGATCAACGGCACGGTGCCATTGCGACCAGCCAGCAGCAGCTGCACGCCCAAGCGCTTGGCCGCGGTGTCGGAAATCTCCACCACGATCGCCTCCACCAGCACCTGCTCGCGATGTACGTCCAGCTGGCGGATGACATCCATCAAGGCGCGCTGGGTTTCCGGGTCGGCATTGATGATCAAGGCATTGGAGCCGGGGTAGCGCACGATCACCGGGCGCTTGCCGGCGGCAGGCGCAATCACTTGGGTCTGTGCGGTGCCGGCGGCTGCCACATCCACGGCAGTGGAGCGTGTGTCCTGCCCGGCTTGCGCCTCATTGCCCGGCGTCTGCCCGACCAACTGTTGCAGCACCGGCAGCAATTGCTCGGCGCTGGCGTGTTGCAAGCGCACCACGCTGACATCACCGCGACGCTCGGCGCGCCCGTCCAGATCCATCGCGGTGCGCACCACGCGCTGCACCAGCGCCGGGTCGCCACGCACGATCAACGAATTGCTGCTGTCCACCGGCAACACCGACAACACCGCGCTGCGTTCGCCTGCCTGGCCGAACAGCGAGGTCAATGTGCGTGCCAGCTCCTGCGCAGAGCTATTGCGCAAGGTCACCGTGTCGATGGCCGCACGGTCGGTATCGATCTGCGCCACCAGCCCGCGAATGCGGCGCAGGTTGTCGGCATAGTCGGCAATCAACAGGCTATTGCCCTGCGGCAGCGCCATGATCACGCCGCCACGCCCGATCAGCGGTTTGAGGATCTCTGCCGCACTGCGCGCATCCACGCGCTGGAGCGTAAAGACCTGCGTGGCAAAACCCAGGTTGCCGCTGGCGGCACTGCCCGGCTGCTGCGCAGCAGTGTCGTCGGGAATGATGCGATACGTCGACGGACCACTGGACACCGCAATCAAGCCATTGGCGCGCAATACCGCCAGCAGCATGCCGAGCAGATCGGCTTCGCTCATCGCCTGCGCGCGCGCCACGTTCACCGTGCCCTGCACGCGCGTATCCACGATGAAGGTGATGCCGGTAGCGCGCGAGACATCCTGGATGAAGGCACGCAGGTCCACGTCCTGCAGCCGCACGGCAGGCGCATCGGCGGCCTGCAGCGAGACCACCGGTGCGACGGCACACATGCACAGCAACGTGGCCGACAACAGCCATAAGGGGCGAACAGCGGTCATTGCGGGCGCTTCAAGGTCATGGTGTGGGTCTGGCCGTCGCGGCGATAGGTCAGCGTGGCCGCCTGGCCATCGCGTAGTTCGTCCTGCAACTCGCGCAGGTGTTCTGCATCGAGCGTGCGGCCGTTGATCTGGGTCAGCACATCGCCTGCTGCCAGCCCGGCCTGGCGCAACAGCGCGCCATCGCCACGCGGCATGATGGTGAAACCGCTGCCGTCCGCGCTTGCGCGCAGCCCGGCGCTGCTCAGCAGCTGTTGCGGGTCTACCGCGGTTGCGCCTGCTGCTGCCGTCGCATTGCCTACGTTGGACATCACGCCGGATGCGCTGCTTGCTGCCGCTGTGTTCGCAGACGATGGCGTTGTCGCAAGCGCCGGCGCTGCCGCATCGCGCAGTGCCAGGCGGCGCACGCCGCTGCCGGTGCGCAACAGCACATGGTCGGCGGCGACCGCTTGCAACACCACGCCGGGCATCACCGTATCGCCAACGCGATAGGCACCTTGCCGGCCATCGCCAAGACTCAGGTAAGCCGCTGCCTGCGCAGCACCTGCGCGCACACCGTGCAGCACCACACCGTCGCTATTGCTATTGCTGTCGGCAACGCTGCGATAGAACACGTCGCGGCGTAATGCAGACAGGTCGGATGCCGTGGCAGCGCTCGGCTGTGCATGACCCACCGGACCGACCGGCGTCATCACCAACCACAGCAATCGCAGCCCTTGCAGTGCCAGCAACGCGACCAGCGCACAGACCAGTGCCGTGCGTGCGGCATGTGACGACATGACGGTGGTCAACGGGGGCAAGGCGCGGTGCAAAGCGGACATCCGTCTCAGGATTGCGATCGGATGACAGAATGCGGCAGCAATGTGTCAGTTCGAAGAAATTGATGACACAAGCCGACACACTCCGACATGCGGCAAAACGCAAACGCCCGCCATGCGAAGCACAGCGGGCGTTTGCGTTCCTACAGGCGTCTGAGGGTTCAGAAACGCGCTGTCACACTGATGTCATAGCTGATGCCGGGCTGGTAGGTGTACAGATCCACCCGGTTGCTGCCCACGCGCTGGAACTCCTGGTATTTGGTCTTGAGCAGATTGCGCGCGGCAAAGTTCACCGACAGCGTATCGCCCGACCACACCAGGCCCTTCTTGATCACCAGATCCAGCGAAGTACCCGGCTTGTCGATGTAGTCCGGCTGACCCGGACGACCGCGTGCAGAAATACGCTCGCCCACGTAGTTGGCGATCAAGGTCGCCTGGCTATGCGTGCTCTCGCTTTCCACACCGATCTGCAGGTTGGCGATATCGTCCGACTGCCCCTGCAGTGCCGACCCGTCGCGAATGAACAGGTTGGCCTGCACCGGTTCGCTGAAGCCGAACGGCTGCACGGTATCGCCGGCACTCGCGCTCACCTCGGACTTGGTGCGCGTGTAGTTGCCGGACACGAACAGGCGCTTGTCGCCCCACCAATCGGCCGCGACCGGCACGTCCAGATACTTCTTGGCTTCCAGCTCGATGCCGTACAGCGTGGCCTTGGGCGCATTGATGAAACTCTGCACGATGCCGCCGCCGGGTGCATCGTTGACGATGGCTTCGATCGGCTTGTCGATGTCCTTGTAGAACGCACCGACGGTGACGTACTGGCCCGGCTCGAAAAACCATTCGTAGCGCGCATCCAGATTGACCAGTTCGCTGTCGATCAGGAACGGGTTGCCGAAGAACTGGCGGTCGATATCCGGGTCCAGATACTGCTGCGGTGCCATTTCGCGGAATTGCGGCCGCGCAATCGTCTTGGACGCACCGAAGCGTAGCTGCTGGTTGTCGGCAAAGTTCCAGGTCACCGTGGCCGATGGCAGCGCATAGCTGTTCTGCAACGGTGCCACGCTGTCCTGGCGTGCGCCGCTGAAGATGTCGTACGGATGCACCGCCTGGGTGGCGTCCTCGTAACGCACACCAACGGTGGCGCGCAGGGTCGGCACGATTTCGCCTTCGGCCTGCAGATACGCCGCCTTGACCTTCAACGTTGCGTCGTACGCGGCCGCACCGAAACTGCCGGTGGTTTCACGTAAGCGCAGCAGATCGTTACTGAGGTTGTAGTCGGAGATCAGGTAATCCACGCGCTGATACTGGTTCAAGAACGGTAACGGGCCGTCCAGCGCCAGAAAGCGGAACTCGCGGCTCCATGCAGTGCGGTCGTTATCCAGATAGGCCAAGCCGCCCTTGACGGTGAGGTCGTGTTCGATCGGCAGCCGCCAGGTCACATCCACCCCGCCACTGGCGACCTTGTCATCGACCTTACTGAAGCGTGTGTAGTTCTGCACGCGCGAGGCATCGTGCGCCCAGTAGCCATCGAGCAACTCGTAACGGATGCCGGTTTCGTAAGGCACATCGCGGGTGGCGTTGGCCACCGCGGCACGCCACTCGATCTTGAGATCGTCGTATTCGCCAAACGCATGCGAGCCAAGCAGCTGGTTGTTGATCAACTGACGCGCATACCACTCGGTGTTGTCGTCGCGCACATCGAACCCGGCCAGTTCGTCGCGGCCGGCGCGGCTGCGCGCCACCTTCAGGGTGTCGTGCACATACAAGGTGGTCCAGCCGATCTTGTGGCGGCCATATTCCCAGCCCAGGCCGAGCATGCCGTTGGTGCGCACGTTGTTGCGCGTGGTCGCAAAGTCGTAGTTGGAATTGAACTCCACGCTGTCGCCGACAAAGATGCCGTCCTGCTGCTTGCCGGTACGCGTGCGCCACTCGTTGTCGTAGCTGGCCACGGCCAGAATGCCCAGCTTGGCCTCGCCGATGTCCATGCTGTAGCCGGCGCTGCCGCCGACATTGACGTCCGGGTCGATGCTGTCCTTCTCCTGCAGCACATACAGGTTGGCGTTGTTCATGCTGCGGCCGATGCGGCGGATGTCCTCGCGCGAAAAACTGCCCAGGTCCACGCGCCGCCCGGTGCGGATCGCATCGCGCAACGCGGCAGGCTGCTTGCGCGCGCCATCGTCATAGCCCCACTCGTCATCGCCGGAGCCGTAGTACGTCAGGCCCTTCTCGCCGGTACTGACGCTATTGGCGCCGCCGCCCACGGTGAGCGACAGAAACGGTTTGTCCGGCACCGTCATCGATTGCAGATCGATCACGCCGCCGCCGAATTCGCCAGGATAATCGGCCGAATACGTCTTTTGCACGGTCACGCTTTGCAGCACATCGCTGGGAAACAGATCCAGCGGCACCACGCGCTGCATCGGCTCCGGGCTGGGCAGTGGCGAGCCGTTGAACAAGGCCGACGAATAGCGCTCGCCCAGGCCGCGTACGTACACGTATTTGCCGCGCGACAGGCTCAGCCCGGTGACACGCGTCAGCGCTACCGCAGCGCTGCTGTCGCCGGTGCGCTCCATGTCCTCGCGGGTGATGAACGAGGCCACTTCGGAGGTTTGCAGCATCGGTTCGGGAATGTATTCGCCGCGCACCACGACCTGGTCGAGTTGCTTGGGCGCAATGGCAGCAGCGCTGGAACTGCTGCTACCGCCAGCGGCATCGCTGCTGGTGGACTGCGCCATGGCGGCGCCGGACAGCAGCAAGGTGGAAATGGAAAGAGACAGGCCCGTCCGCGAAAGACGGGCAACAGCGAAGGTTCGCATCGTGGGAGCCCTGACAACAGAAAGATGAAGCTGGACGCATCACACGGCGACGCGATGGCCGCCGTGCGATGCCGTGCCTCAGCAGGGGCGATCGGCGGTCAGCCCGCAGGTCCAGCCCTGCCACCAGGTGTCGTTGGCATCACGCACGCCACCGATGTAGTTCACCTGCTGGAAGAAGCTGCTCACGCCGTTCAAGCCCTGAAACGCCGGCACTGCAGTTTCGTTGGCGCCATTGATGAAGGTGTTCTGCAACGTGGACACGCCGTTGGCCACATTGTTGGTACCGGCGGCGAACTGGCTGGCCGCACGCGGGTCGCTGCCGAACGCGGTCGGGCAGGCGAAGAACACCGAGTTGAACGTCCCCACGGTATCGGTATCGGCCAGGTTGAAGCACACCAGACCATCGCCGGTGCCACCGGCCGGACGGGTGAATACCGAGTTGTAGAACGCGGCCTGCGTGCCCTGGTTGAGCATGATCGCCGCACCCGTGCGGGCATTGCCCACGTAAGTGAAGTTGGCCACCTTCGGACGCGAATACGGCTGGCGACGCAGGCTGCTCCACTCGTTCATGCGGTCGCCGCCGCCGGCGCGCTGCACCACGATGCCGAACTGCAACGCGCCGCTCCAACCGGCATCGGTATCCAGCGAATCGTCGTCGGCACCGGTGATGACCACGTGGCTACCGTTGACCGTACCGCCGAACCATTCGATCCCGTCGTCGGAGCTGTTGTGGATCTGTACGTAGTCCAGACGCGTGCCGCTGCCCACGCCGGCCAGGGTGATGCCCTGCAGCTCGTTGTTGGGCGAGATTTCGAAACCCGAATACATCACGCGCAGGTAGCGCATCGAGCCGCTGTTGTCGGTGGCGCTATTGCCGCCGTAGAACGCGTTGGTGCCTTCGACCTGCGCCTGACATTCCGGCGTGCCCGACACGGTGGCGCCCGGGCAGTTATTGATCGCTGCACGACCCAGCACCACGATGCCGCCCCACAGGCCGATGGTGTTGGCACTGACCGTGCCATCCAGCGCCTGACGTGCAGTGAAGACGATCGGCGCAGTCGCGCTGCCTTCGGCAAAAATCTGCGAACCACGATTGACCACGATGTAGTCGCTACCCGCCGAGCCATACAAGGTGACGCCCGGCTCGATGGTCAACACGCCCTGCGTGCTGCCGGCCGCCGGCGCAATGGCGTTGCCGCCGCGGTCGGTACCGACGTTGACGCGGCCGCTGATCGAATACGCGGTACCGGCGCGCGCGGGCACCACCAGATTGCCGGTGATGGTCTCCGGCAACTGGCAGGCGCGCAGCGTGTTGCTGGCAATGGTGCCGACGTTGGAAAAACCGGTCGGGCAATCCGCAGCCGGGCCGGTCGGCGTCGGTGTCGGAGCCGGGGTTGGTGCAGGCGTGGGCGCCGGGGTCGGAGCCGGTGCGGGCGGAAACGCGCCCTCGCCAGGCGAAGCGACACGATCGGCACCGCCACCGCAGGCAGACAACGCCAGTGCGGTGCTAAAGGTCATGAGAAGTGTCTTGCTGCTGTTGCGAACGGACATGCGGCTGATCTCCAGGTCAAAGGGTCCGGTATGAAGAGGAGTCGTCAAGAATTGGTTGCGTTCCGCTCACTGCAGTGGCGAGCACGTTCAAGATCCCCGTCACCTTTATAGGGGCCGTCTGTTGCATTTGTCTTACCACGACACATTTGACACATAGTTGCCACACGTTGGCATGCACTGTGGCGGGATGACATTCACCGATATCCCCAGCGCCCTCGCCGACTGGATCGTGGCGCAGGCCTTGGCCGGCCAACCGCCCGAGCACGCGCTGCAACCGCTGCTGGATCGTGGCTGGAACATGCAGGACGCCATCGATGCAGTCGAAGCGCTGGTGCGTGCGCACATCCAGCAGCACGCGCAAACACATGGATTGCCGATGCCGGTGCGCGTGCCGGCGCTGCTGCAGGACAGCGATGCATCGCTGCTAGATCTGGGCGATCGCCAGGTGCGCGTGTTGATGCGCATGCAGTTGCCGCGCGTGATGGTGCTGGGTGGTTTTTTATCCGATGCCGAATGCGATGCAGTGATCGCCCTCGCGCAGCCGCGCCTTGCGCGCTCGCGCACCGTAGACAACGCCAACGGCGCACACGTGGTGCATGCCGCACGCACCAGCGACAGCATGTGTTTGCAACTCGGGCAGGATGCACTCTGCCAACGCATCGAGGCGCGTATCGCCCGTCTGCTCGACTGGCCGGTGGATCACGGCGAAGGCTTGCAGGTCTTGCGCTACACCACCGGCGCCGAATATCAGCCGCACTACGATTACTTCGACCCCGACGCAGCCGGCACGCCGGTGTTGCTGCAAGCCGGCGGGCAACGCGTCGCCTCGTTGGTGATGTACCTCAACACGCCCGACCGCGGCGGGGCCACGCGCTTTCCCGATGTGCAGCTGGACATCGCCGCGATCAAGGGCAACGCGGCGTTCTTCAGCTACGACCGCCCGCACCCGATGACACGCAGCCTGCATGCCGGCGCCCCAGTCCTGGCCGGCGAAAAGTGGGTGGCGACCAAGTGGCTGCGCGAGCGCGCGGCGTGCCTGCCGGACTGACCGAGCAACGCGCCCAGCAACCAGCTTCGTCGCCCGACGCACCCTCCGGCGCGCCCATTGCGATGCGCACCGCGTCCCGTCATGCCACCCGCTCCAGCACGCCGCTAGAGACGTGCATCACATATGTTATAATATTGCATTAGCTGACACATGGGGTGATCAGCTCCTTTCCGCATCGGTGTCGTTCGATCCATGAAGATCCATATTCTCGTGGCGGCAGTGGCTGCCGTCCTGTTTGTCGCCGAATCGCGTGCGCAGTCGTCGGATTCGGCACTGACGCTCGGCAAGGTCGATGTCCACCAGCATGGCGAAGGCCAACTCACCGCACATCAGGTGCTGACCTCGGTGGACGTGCTGGGCGCCGACCAGATCGAAGACAAGAACGTGTCCTACAGTTGGGAGCTGCTCGGGCAGATGCCCGGCATCCAGCTCACCGAAACCCGGCAAGGCGCCGAGTCGGGCAAGGTCAGCTTTCGCGCGTTCAATGGCGAGGGCTACCTCAATGCCATCAAGACGCTGATCGATGGCATCCCCAGCAACGTCAACAGCGGCAACCAGCGCTTCATCGACATGCTGTTCCCGCTGGAAATCAGCTACATCGAGGTGGTGCGCGGCACCAACGATCCGCGCTACGGCTTGCACAATATCGGTGGCAACATCAATTTCGGCACGCGTCAGGGCGGCAATTACACCGATGCGCGCCTGACCTACGGCAGCTTCAATACCCGCGATGCGCAGCTGGCCGTGGGCCGCGAGCGCGACGGGTTCGCGCAGAACTATTTCATCGGCGTGCAGGCCTCCGATGGCTACCGCGACCATGACACCTCCAGCAAATATTCGTTGGGCGGCAAATGGTTCTACGGCACTCTCGATGACGGCATGCGCATCGGCCTGACCGCCCGCGTCTATCACAACGAAGCCGACGAACCCGGCTTCATGACCGCAGCGGAAATGCGGGCCGACCGTCGCAGCTCGGACCTGCGCAACCGCAACGACGGCGACGACCGCGACATGCGTCAGGTCGGCGTCCACATGGATCTGAAGCTGGCGGAGAACCTGTTTCTGGGTACCAAGCTGTACTACAACCGTTATCTGGACGACCGCCAGGTGACTTTCAGCGACCTGCCCACCGGCAATGCACCACGCCAGCGCCGCAGCTGGGACGAGACGCAGATCGGCATGCTCAACACGCTGACCTGGCGCAGCAGCGACACGCTCACCCTGGAAGGCGGCGTCAACTACGAGCATCAGGACAACGCCTACCGACGCGAACGCTTCCGCTATGCCGAGCCCACCAACTTCAATGCCACGCCTGCACGCATCCAGAACGACGACCGCCATACCTTCGATAACTGGGGCGCCTATGTGCAGGCGATCTATCAGCCCATCGAGGCGCTGAAGATCGTGCCGGCCTACCGCGTGGATCGCTTTGATGGCGACACCCAACTGCCGGGCGGCGTGCGTGCACCGCTGCAGCGCTACGGCACCATCGAGCAGCCCAAACTGAGCCTGGTCTACGCCTTCACCCCGACCACCAACGTCTATGCCAACTGGGGCCGTACTTTCCAGGTACTGACCGGGTCCACCGCACCGGCCTACCTCACCGCCGGGCAACCGGACGTGCGCCCGTCCACCAATACCGGCATGGAGCTGGGCATGAAATTCAGCCCGTTCCACGGAAGCCAGGCGCGCATCGCGGTGTGGCAGCAGGATGCGGCCAACGAAGTTTCCAACATGCCCGCCACCGGCACCACCGTCACCCTGGGCAAGACACGCCGGCGCGGCGTGGACGCGCAGATCAATGCGCAGCTGGGCGACAAGTGGACGCTATGGGCATCGCACGCGTATCAGGAAGCGAAGATCGAACGCGACGACCGCGATGCCAGCGTGTCGCTGGTCGGCCGCGAGGTGGCGGCAACGCCGCGTTACATCAGCAACATCGGCGTCGAGTACCGGCCAACCGATGCGCTGCGCTTGGGGATGCAGGGCCGTGCGCAAGGCGATTATTATCTGGAAGAACGCAATGTAGCCGGCAAATACGGTGGCTTTGCCACGTTGGATCTCACCGCCAGATACACCATCAATCCTGCCTGGAGCGTGGATCTGCAGGTCCGCAATGCCACCGGTCGCGAGTATGCCTACGTGTGGTACGACAGTTTCTTCTGGACCCAGGCGCAGCCGATGTTTTCGCCAGCGGCAGGGCGCCAGCTCTATCTCGGCTTGAACATGAAGCTGTAACTCCGGCATCCGCAGGCCGGGACCAGCACCTCATTCGGCGATGACGGCATGGCTGCTGCACAACGCAGCAGCCATGCAACGGATCTGCGATGTCAGGCACTGCAGTCGGCTCCTGCAGCGATTCAGTGCTTGCGGTCATGCCAGCGCATCAATGCGCGATCGGAAGCAACACCGTTCCCTTGCCGATAACGCTGCACGCGTGACTGCGTCCGCATGCCCAACACGCGCACGCAACTCAACGCCGCGCAAACAGCCGCTGATCGATCCGCAACATCACAAAGCGCAGCGGCGTCCATGCCAGGCACAGGCCGGCAACGATACCCAGCGTGTCGGCCAGCGCATCGTATGGGTCGGCGCTTCGATTGGTCGTCAGTGCGCCCTGCGCGATCTCGATGCCGATTCCCAATCCCACCAAACCGATGGCTGCAACGACCTGCGCGCGACGGGTGGCAAACAACTGCACCGCACCCCAGCACAACAACGCAAAGGTCAAAAAATGCTCGGCCTTGTCGCTGTTATCCGGCAGCTCCGGAATCTCCGGCGGCGGACCCAGACAGACCGCAATCACCACCACGATCGCAGCGATCCATAACCCCACCCACAATCGCGGCCGATGAAACGGGCGCAGCGTCTGCGTTACAGCCGCCATGTGAGATCGCCGGCCAGAAATGCGGGCGCAATATCCACATCGCGCGCGAAGCCCATCACCTGGAACCGCTCGCCCATCTCGCTGGGCAAGGTCAGCCGCTTGATCTGCTCGCGCAGGCGCATGCGCCCCACTTCATCGGTGCGCGTATCGGCCTGCGTCAGTAACGCATCCAGGCCGTTGCCCAGCAGGAAACTCGCCTGCGTGCAGTAGCCCGCCAGCTCAAAACCGGCACCGGTACCAGCCTCCGCCAGCGCGGTGAAATCCACCGACGCGGTCAGATCCTGCAGTCCGGGCCAGCGATAGAGGTCCTCATGCATGCGATGGCGATAGAACGCACGCAAGGTGCCGTCCTCGCGCTGCGCGCGATAGAACTCGCCGCGCGGATAACCGTAGTCGACAAACACCATCGCACCGCGCTTCAGGCCGCCGGCCACCGCCTGGATCCAGTACGGCAGCTGCGGCAACAACTCGGAGCGATAGCCATCGGCGAAAGGCTGATCGAGATAGCGCTCCAGATGCCGCACTGCCGCGCTCAACAACGCATCGGCCGGCTGCTCGCCACGCGCAAATTGCTGCTGCGCATCGAGCACCACGGTTTCTTCGTAGACCTCGCCCTCACGGATCGCAAAGCGCGGCGTGGGCAGCGCATCGATCACCTCGTTGGCGAACAGCACGCCGTCCCAATCGTCCGGGAACGGGCCATCCAGCCATTCGACCAGATCGAATACCGGCGGTATCAGGCTGCGCCCCAGGCGCTCGCGCTGACGCTCGCGCAGGTCCGCACTGGGTTCGAGAATCGCGTAACGCTCGGGCAATGCATCCAGCTCCAGCAGCCGCTTGAGCATGACTTCGGCAAATGCGCCACTGCCGCCCCCCACTTCCAGCATGCGCGCCTGCGGCCCCAGCTGCTGCAGCACCGGTGCCAGCGCACCAGACACGGTGGCCGCAAACAACGGGCCGAGCTCGGGCGCGGTGACGAAGTCGCCGGCTTCACCGAACTTGCTCGACCCGGCGCTGTAATAGCCAAGGCCCGGCGCATACAACGCCAGCTCCATGAAACGCGAAAACGGGATCGCACCGCCGGCGGCCTGGATTTCGGCGCGCACATGCGCAGCCAGTCGGTCGCTGTGCGCCAGCGCGTCCGAATCGGGGGTGGGGAGGTCGGCGTGCATGCGGGCACCGGTTGCGGGGACAATGCACAGGATAGCCGAGCCCTTTGCAACGCCGAGCGAGTACGTCATGACAGACAGTTCCAAGGTGGTGTTGATCACCGGCGCAGGCCGCCGCATCGGCGCGCAGATCGCCACCACGCTGCACGCCGCCGGCTACCGCGTTGCCCTACATGCGCATCAGTCCGCCGACGCGCTGCGCGCACGCGTGGCCGAGTTGTGCGCGCAACGCGCAGGCAGCGCGCAGGCCTTGCACGCGGATCTGCGCCTGCCGCACGCACCTGCGCAACTGGTGGCCGCGTGCATCGACGCGTTCGGCCGCCTGGATGGCGTGGTCAACAACGCCTCGGCGTTTTACCCCACCGCAATGGGCGAAGCCACGCCGGCGCAGTGGGACGAGCTGTTCGCGGTCAATGCACGCGCACCATTCTTCATTGCCCAGGCCGCTGCTGCGCAGCTGCGCCAGCACCGCGGCGCCATCGTCAACCTCACCGACCTGCATGCACAGCAGCCGATGCGCAACCACCCGCTATACGGTGCCTCCAAGAGCGCGCTGGAGATGCTGACCCGCTCGCTGGCGCTGGAGCTGGCACCGCAGGTCCGCGTCAACGCCGTCGCGCCCGGCGCCATTCTGTGGCCGGAAGAAGGCAAATCATCCGACGCCAAGCAGTCGCTGCTCGCCCGCACGCCGCTGGCGCGCATCGGTACGCCGGAAGAAATCGCCGAGGCGGTGCGTTGGTTGCTGGACGATGCCAGCTTCATCACTGGCCAGACCTTGCATGTGGATGGCGGCCGTCAACTCAGCTGAGAGCGGCTAGCAACACGACTGCGCTCACCGCCAGGCGGGCGCGGCCGATGCTCGGTGCGGTAGTGCCACTTGTACATTGCGGTTCTGAGTGCGGCGCCCACAGCTGCCTGATGACTGCTCGTTACGTTTGTTAGCCGCTCTTGGGCGGACGTCGCACGAAGGCACGCGCTGCGTGAGGTGCATCGTCAGCGATCGGTGTTCAAAAGCGCATATCGCCGAACTGACATCCCTTCACCACCACATTGCAGCACGACCAGCTGCACTACACACCTGCGCTACTGCGCGGCACTCAGCGCAGGCGCATCCAGCGGCACTGTCGCAAATACGCTGCCGTACTGCGGATGCGCCTGCCACAGCGCGGCGAGCGTGCGTCCGCTCAGCGGGTCGACAAAGTCCGGCGCGATATCGGCCAGCGGCTTGAGCACAAAGGCATGCTTGAGCTCGGGACGCGGGATGCGTAGATGCCCGGGGCCTTCGACAATGCAATCGCCGAAAAACACCACGTCCACATCCAGCGTACGGTCGCTGAAACGCGGTCCGCTGCGATCGCGACCATGCGCGTCTTCCAGCGCATGCAGCCACTGGTCGAGGGCATGCAGGTCCAGATCGGTCTGCAAGGCCACGGCGTTGTTGACGAAGTCCGGCCCATCGAAGCCCACCGCCGGCGTGCGATACGCCGGGGAGACGTCGAGCTGGCCGAAGCGCGCGCGCAAGGCGGCGACGGCCAAGCGCAGGTAGTGAGTCGGCTGGACATTGCTGCCGAGGCTGAGGAGCACGGTGGTCATACGGTATTCGCGCATGCGGCCGGCGTCAGCGTCAACTGTTGCTGCGCGATGCGGGCCCATCGGCGCACGCACAGCGCGCGTGCGTGCGTGCGTGGGCTCAGGCCATTTCCAGCGCGTGCGCTACCGCGCGAAATACACGGCGCATTTCCAGCGGTTTGCGCAACACGTGCACCGGGATGTCGGGCGGAAAATGCGCACGCTGCAGCGGCGCGCCGACGTCTTCCAGCACGATCGCCGGACCCTGGTAGCCCAGCTCCTGCATGCTCAGCAGCACGCTCACCGCCGACAGCAAGATGATGTCGCTGTCGATGATCACCAGATCCGGCATCGCGTGCTGCTGCACCAGTTGCAGCGCAGCGGCGCCATCGGTGGCCAGCTGCGGCTGATAGCCCTGGCTGGACAGCGCATTACCAAGCAACGACAGCCGCGTGGCTTCGCCATCCACCAGCAGAATGCGCTGCCCCTGGCCCAGCGCCAGCGGCGGTTCGGTATCGGCAATGCTCACCGAGGCCGCGCGCATCGGCACGATCATGTCGAAGCGCGTGCCTTCGCCCAGCCGACTGTCGACCTGGATGTTGCCACCGTAGCTTTCCACGATGCGCTTGCACGAAATCAGGCCCAACCCGGTGCCATCGGCCTTGGTCGTGAAAAAAGGACTGAACAGGCGAGCGCGCGTTTCATCGGTCATGCCCACGCCGGTGTCGGCCACGCTCATACGCACGCGCGTGGCATCAAAGCGATCGGCCGACAGCACCAGGGTGCCGCCGCCGGGCATCGCCTGGATCGCGTTCAAGCCCAGGTTGAGCAAGCACTGCTGCAATTCGGTGTAGTTGGCTTCGATGGTCAGATCCGAGGCGATCATGTCCATCTGCAGCCGCACGCCATCGGGCAGGCTGCTCCGCAGCAGCATCTGCACCGCCTGGAACAGTTTGGCAATGGACACCTGCTCGCGCGGCTTGTTGGAGCCACGCACGAACGACAGCATCGACTCGGCCATGTCATGCCCGCGCCGGCCGCATTCGGCCACCACATTGGCCAGCTGACGCAGCTGCGGGTCGTCGGTCCGCCCGGCCAGCAGGTCGGGCACGATCAGCAGCGGCTGCAGGATGTTGCGCAGATCGTGGCTCAGGCCGGCCGCCAGCATCGCCAGGCTTTCCAGTCGCTGCGCACGCATCAGCTCGCTTTCCACACGCTGGCGCTCGAGCTCCGCACGCGCCTCGCGGATGGCGCGCATTACCGCGCTCGGCAGCCGCGTGGGGTTGTGCTTGATGATGTAGTCGTTGGCACCGTCCTGCAGCGCCTTGACCGCCGTCTCCTCCCCCATGGTGCCGGAGACGAAGATGAAGGGGGTGGCACCGTTCTGACGCACTAGGCGCAGTGCCTGATAGCCGGAAAATCCGGGCATGCTCAGATCCGACAGCACGATGTCCGGGTGAAACGTCTCCAGCGCGCTGCGCAGCGATGGCTCGCTGTCCACGCGCTCGAACGCCGCATCGATGCCGGCATCGAGCAACTGATCGGACAACAGCTCGGCATCTTCCGGTGAATCTTCCACCAGAAGGATCTTCAACTGCTCCAGTTTGCCACCCTCATGCGGCATGGGTCAGTCCAGCTCCGGTGCCTGATTGATCACCGCCCAGAACGTGCCGAGCGTCTTGACCGCGGTAAAGAACTGATCGACATCCACCGGCTTGACCACGTAGGCATTGACGCCCAGGTCCCAGCTGCGGGCAAGATCGCTCTCTTCGCGCGAGGACGACAGGATCACCACCGGAAGGCGCTTGAGTGCCTCATCGTTGCGCACCTGCTTGAGCACTTCCAGCCCATCCAGGCGCGGCATCTTGATGTCCAGCAGCAGCACCGCCGGCAGGCCTTCCTCGCGGTTGGCATAGGCGCCGCGGCGCAGCAGGTAATCCATGGCTTCCACGCCGTCTTCGACGTGCACGATGGGGTTGGCAAGACGGGCGTCGCGCAGGGCGTCGACTGCCATCTCGGCATCGGCCGGGCTGTCTTCTGCCAGAAGAATGGTACGGATGGCGGTCATACACTGAACTCTTGGTTGGGCGCTTCAAGCGCGGGAGGAAGCTCGAAATAAAACGTGGCGCCTTCATCGACGACGCCTTCAGCCCAGATGCGGCCACCGTGACGCGTCAACACGCGCCGCACGCTGGCCAGACCGATGCCGGTGCCAGCGTATTCGCTGGCCTTGTGCAAGCGCTGGAACACGCCGAACAACTTGCCGCTGTACTCCATGTCGAAGCCCGCGCCATTGTCGCGCACGCTGAACTGATGGCCGCCGTCGGCCATCGGCGTGTAGCTGACCTCGATCCTGGCCACCTCGCGCTTGGCGCTGTACTTGACCGCGTTGCCCAGCAGATTCATCCACAGCTGGCGCATCATGTTTTCGTCGGCCACCAGCACCGGCAACGGCGCGACATGCCAGTCCACACGGTGGCCGGTATTTTCGCTCTGCACGTTGGAATCCAGGATCGCACGCGTCTCGGCCACCAGCGATTGCATATCCACCGCCTGCAGCCGCAACGCGCTGCGACCCAGGCGCGAATACACCAGCAGGTCGTCGATCAGCGACGCCATGCGCCGCGCCGAGGAGCTGATCACTTCCATGTAGTGACGCGATTTTTCGTCCGCCGCATCGCCAAGATGGCGCGCCAGCTTGTCCGAGAAACCGGCCACATGCCGCAACGGCGCGCGCAGGTCGTGCGATACCGAATAACTGAAGGCTTCCAGTTCGCGGTTGACCTCAGACACCTGCTCCACCTTGCCCTCCATCTGCCGGTTGAGCTCCTGGATGCGCAGTTGCGAGGCCTTTTGCAGGCTGATGTCGCTGACCGTCATCAGTACCACGTCTTCGTCGACGGTGTCCGGCAGCGGCATGCGGCGGGCATTGATCAGCATGGTGCGCAACACGCCATCGGCGGCGCGCTGCTCATGCTCGAAGTCCCACAGCTCGCGGCCGCGCAGCAACACGTCGGCCAGGCGCTGATGGAATAGCGGATCGCGCCAGACCCCCTCGCCCACATCTTCCAGCGCCATCAATTCGTTGCCGCGCTCCTCCAGGCCGTACAACTCGGCGAAGGCGGGGTTGTGCAGCACGATGCGTTGATTGGTATCCAGCAACACGATCGGCTCGCGCACGGTCTGCAGCACCGAGCTGGCACGGCCGCTGGCGCGCAGATATTCCTGCTCGGCGGCGAGACGGCGGCGGATCTGCCGCTGCAGCAGCCAGATCACTGTCGCCAGCAAGAGCAGCTGCACGGCAAGCGCGGCCCAGCTCAGCACCGCGTAGTGCAGGCGCTCGGTGTCCGCGCGCGCGTTGCGCAGGGTCAGCAACCGGCCCTCGGCCCCCTGCAACTCATCGATCAGCACGCGGATCGGGTTGTTCAAGGTCATATCGTCGATCAGCGCGCGAATCTGTGCCTGCCCGGTGGTCACCGCAATCCGCTCGGCCAACAACAGCCGACGCTCGATGGTGCTCTGGATACGCCCCATGCGCACCTGCTGCGCCGGGTTGTCCTTGGTCAGTTCGATCAATCGCTCGACCGCGGCCAGCGACTCGCGCCGGCCACGCCGCATGCGTTCCAGCAACGCCGCGCGCTCCACGCCGTGCGAGCGCATCAACGCAGCCGATTCGGTATCGCGCATCGCCGCTTCCAACCGCTGCGCGGTTTCCTGAACTTCCTGGCTATGCGACACCCACACCGCCGCCTGATTGGCGTTGCGCGCCATCTGCTGCAGCAGCAACGACGGCACCACCACAATGAGGCACACGGCAACCGCCAATAAGGGCAGGCGCCAGCGATCCCATCTGTCTGCTTGGACCGTTGTCTGCATTGCTAGGTCTGTATCCGTTCGCTGCACGTGCCTAAAGACGCGTCGGTATTGTCTCCGATCACACCCCAAGCGAGATGAATGATTCAGCCCATAACACCGCCATCGTGACATAGCTGAATGGGCATATCATAAGTGCAGCAAAGGTGAAAATGGCGCGAGAAGGCCGCCGTTTGTCGGCGCCGTGGTGAACGATGGGCCCTGGACGCGCCCAACGGGGGCGCCACACCACAACTGGGCACCTGCATGCCTGCGTTCGATCCTGCGCGCTGCCACGCATAGACGCTCACCTGATGCGATCGCGCGTCGATGGGTGCGGATCCCCGCCAGTACCGAAGGCATCGCCATCCACATCAGCAGACGGCAAGGTCCGCTGCAATGATCCCAAGTCGACGGCATGATCGGATACCAACCCAATGCGTCGCCGTAGACAGTGACCGAAGTATCGATGTCCATCACCGGCACATGGAGCATCGCACGACGACAAGCTGCGTCAGAAAAGCAGCCAACAAAACGTAGCGAGCGGGTGCTGGGCACTGCAGCGAATCAGCGCCTGCCAGCACCGCACAGCAAGCCACCGTTCCAGCGCTGATCGCGCGAGCATGCCGACAAGTGGCCTCCGTGACGACGCACAAGAAAAAAGCGCACTCCGTAGAGTGCGCCTCGTGCTCGGTTCAACTGCCTCGCCGCAGCTGGCCCGGCATTCGCTACCGCTGCAATTACATCTTCGCAGCGACGACCTTCAGGCCGGTCGACTTGACGCTCTTGACGCCTTCGATGCCCTTGGCAACAGCCACGGCCTTGTCGTGCTCGGCCTGGGTTGCAACCGAACCGGTCAACATCACGATGCCGTTCTTGGTCTCGACCTTGACGTCGGTGCCAGACACGTTATCGGTGGCGAGCAGATCGGCCTTGACCTTGGTGGTGATCCAGGTATCGGTGACCGGCTTCTTGGATTCATTCATGCCGGCGGCGTGGTCCTTGTGCGCGCCCATGTCCTGCGGCGCAGCAAATGCCTGCGAAGCACCCAGGGTCAGACCGAGCGACAACGACAGCGCCAACAGCTTGCGTGCATGCATCATGTTCTTCATTCGAATTACTCCTGTTGAATGTGGCTGCAGCTTGCGGCGGCAGTCGTCGCGTACACGTGACCGTTGCATGCAGAGGTTGTGAACCCCGCGCACACGGGTGGGTGCAATACCATGCAGATTCCCTCGTTCGTTGCGATGAACCGTTTTCAATGGCTAAACCGTTCAATCTGGCCGTCGTCGGCTACGGCTATGTCGGCCACACCTTCCATGCGCCGCTGATCGCCAGCACGCCGGGCCTGCGCTTGCACAGCGTGGTGTCGTCCAAGCCGCAACAGGCGCAAGCCGATTTCCCGGAGATCAGCGTCGTTGCCGACATCGACAGCGCCCTGGCCGACCCGGCACTCGACGCCGTCGTGCTTGCCACACCCAATCAGACCCACGCGCCATTCGCGTTGCAGGCACTGGCTGCGGGCAAGCACGTATTGGTCGATAAACCCTTTGCGCTGGATGCCGCGCAGGCGCGTGCCATGGTCGACGCTGCCGTGGCAGCCGGCCGCGTCATCAGCGTGTTCCAGAATCGACGGTGGGACGCAGACTTTCTGACCGTGCGCCGCCTGATCGACGAAGGCCAACTGGGCGAGGTGGTGGAGTTTCATTCGCACTTCGACCGTTATCGGCCACAGGTCCGCGACCGCTGGCGCGAAAGCGATATCCCGGGCGCAGGCCTGTGGTACGACCTGGGCCCGCACCTGCTCGATCAGGCATTGCAACTGTTCGGCGCACCGCAGGCGATCGCTGCGGATTTGCAGCGCCAGCGCAGCCAGGCGCGCAGCGACGATTATTTTCACGTCACCCTGCATTACCCGCGGCTGCGGGTGATCCTGCACGCCGGCTCGCTGGTCGCCGACAACCGCCTACGGTTTGCCGTGCACGGCACGCGCGGCAGTTATCTCAAGCACGGCCTGGACACGCAGGAAGACCAGCTGCGGGCCGGGCGTCGTCCTGGCACGGTTGGCTGGGGTGTGGACCCGTTACCGGGCACGCTCACCCGCGTGGACGAAGAGGGCCGCGTCCACACCCATCAACCCGACAACCTGCCCGGCGATTATCGGCAGTGCTATGCCGCCTTCCGCGATGCGTTGGCAGGCACCGGCCCGGCACCGGTCGATGGCGCAGACGCGGTGCAACTCATGCGCTTGCTGGAACTGGCGCAGCACAGCGCTGCAACCGGACAGGTGCAATGGCTGGATGGTAAGCGCACGCTTTGATGACACAGGCATCAGCTGCTTACGCAGTTAAAGCGTGCAGCCGATGCAGGAAAATGTCTGGCCATCGTGCACTGCCGCCTAAAGGCGTGCCATGCGCGTGATGCATGCATGCGCAGCGTCGCTGCATCGATCTGGCGCACCGCGCCGTAGTTTTTAGCTGCCGAACACGCGCTACACCAGGCACGCAGACCCGAAATAAAACCGTGACCGCTGAGGGTCGAGCGACACACATCGCGAGCAGCATCGCCCACGCGTAGAACGCGTACCCGGATCGAGCGCATTCCAATCAAGCAACGACCGCGATGCCGTTCGGCAACCGCGGCCGTGTCAGCGACACGCTTACGCGTCCTTGCTGCCGATCGCCGGCGCTGCAGCGGCGGTGGTTTTCACTGCATGCCCACCGAACTGGTTGCGCATTGCCGCCAGCAATTTGTCGGTGAACGAATCCTTGTCGCGCGAACGCAATCGCTCCATCAGCGACAACGTGATGATGGGTGCAGACACCTCCAGGTCGATCGCCTCAGCCACCGTCCAACGGCCTTCGCCCGAGTCGGCTACGAACGGCGCGATACCGTCCATGGTCGGATTGTGTTGCAGCGCATCGGCAGTCAGGTCCAGCAACCACGAACGCACCACGCTCCCATCGCGCCAGATCTCCGAGACCTGGTGCAGATCCAGCGCAAAATCAGTCTTGTGCTGCATCAGTGCGAAGCCTTCGGCGTAGGCCTGCATCATTCCGTACTCGATACCGTTGTGGACCATCTTGGTGAAGTGGCCGGCACCGCTCGGGCCCACCCGCCCCCAGCCCTTGTCCGCCGCAGGCGCCAGCGTGGCCAGGATCGGATGCAGTGTGGTCACTGCGGACTCTTCGCCGCCAACCATCAGGCTATAGCCTTCCTTCAGGCCCCAGACGCCACCGCTGGTGCCGCAGTCGACGAATGCAATGCCGCTTTCCTGCAGTTGCGCCGCGCGACGTTGCGAATCCTTGTAATAGGAATTGCCGCCATCGATGACGATGTCGCCGGCCTGCAACAACGGCAGCAGTTGCGCCAGCGTGTCGTCGACGATCTTGCCTGCCGGCACCATCAGCCACACCACGCGTGGGCTCGGCAGCGCGGACACCAGCGCTGACAGCGCATCGGCAGTGACAATGCCCTTGGCCTGTGCGCTGCTACGCGCGCTATCGCCGGGATCGTAGCCGTGCACACGATGCCCGCCGTGCACCAGACGCTCGGCCATGTTGGCGCCCATGCGGCCCAAACCCACCATACCCAGTTCCATAACCACTCCTCAATGATCTGATCAGTGCAGGGTGCCACGCCGGGCGTACGCCGGCGTGGCGGAATTTTCAATGGATTGTTCCGTGACGGTGCTGGCGCCGCACTGTTGCAGCTGCCACTCGATCCATCGCCAGTACAAGGTGGTGCGCAGATTGTGCAAGGTCAGGTCGATCGCGTATGGGGTGCGCGGGTTGCGATCGAGCAGGCGCGCGACGTGATAGCCGATCGGCTTGGTGCCCTTGGGATGCACATACACCAGAAAGCCCTGATAGAACGGATCGTCCAGCAACGTCTGCAGTTCCTGCAGCCGCGCCTGCTGCTGCGGATCGAGCGTTGCCCGCAACGCTGCGTTGCGCTCGTACAGCAACCGCTCGAACCGTCGTTTGCCCGGCCCATGCAGCTGCCTGGAGAGTTCCCAAATCTGCCGGTTGAGCGTGTCGTAATACGCAAAGCCGCCGTGCCGCGCCAACGCCTGCGCTGCCGCGTCGCTGACATCCACCACCACGAAGTTTTCGGCCTGGTTATGGATATCGTCCAGAGACGCCTTGTCGAACACATGCGCGATGAAGCCTGGCGCACCGACAAACGCCTGGCGCCCCAGTTGCGCGGTCTTCACCGCTTTGCCGTCGGCAAAAAATTCGCCGGCGTGTGCGCCGAGCAGAATGCTGTCGGTGTCGTGCAAGGTCAAAAATGTACCGATCGACAGTTCGCCCGGCGTAAATACCTGATCGAACCCGGCATCGCCATACAGTTCGCGCTGCGTGGCGAGCTGGGCCACCTGCCGCCCAACGCCGCATTCGGAACGCACCTGTCCACGATAGAACGCGTCCAGCGCCTGCGCATTGCTGCCGCGTGGCTGATAGCCGCGGCCAAAGCTCTTGAATCCACTCCAGCCCTGCGCAGCGGCGCCACGCCAGCCGAAGCCGATCCAGCCCAGTTGCAGCGCAGAAAATCGGTAATGCGGATTATCTTGCAGCTGGGTGACGGCACGCCGTGTGGCGGCGCCAACGTCGAATCCGTAGGCGCATTGGGTAGCGGAATCGTCCAACAGTGCTGTCAGCGCTACGCCGCGTTGCTGCGCGTCCCAGCCCGCCGGCAGTGTGATCTGCAGATCGCCCGCTGCGCGCGCCTGCGCAAGCGAGCCCCGCGTACAGGGCGCGCCGCGCTGGATGATTGGCGTGCTGATCGACGCACTGTTGATGCTCCAACCCAATCGCCGCAACAGCGCTTCCACGCAATCGGGTGCGGCCATGCTGGCCGTCTGACTTGGTGCAGCAGCGGCCACTTGCAGCAGCTGCAGACCGCACAGCGCCACTGCACAGAACAGCGTAGCCACGCGGCGCCACGCGACGTGCCGCACGCGTGTGTGCGCTGCAGGCGTGGATCGCACCGCCCAGCGTCTGCTCTGCACCTGGAATGCACTCATCGAGCGGAGAAGTGGATTGGCAGCACAGCGCTGCTCCTGGACCAAAACAAAGCCCCGGCAGGACCGGGGCTCATGACATTCACTGCATCACGCTCAGCGACGTTCGCAGACGCTCGACCTGGCGATTGCCGTTAGCTTGCTGGCGGTTGCCCTGGATGGTGCGGCCTGCTGCACCGCCGGCAACCGCGCCTGCCACGGTAGCGAGCTTCTTGCCGTTACCGCCGCCAACCTGATTACCAAGCAGACCGCCGATGGCCGCACCGGCAAGCGTGCCGCCGATGCGATTCGGGTCGGTGGAATTCTTCTGCACCTCGACGTTCTTGCAGCGCACGCGAGTACCGTCATTGAACCTGCGGCCTTCGTCTGCCGTCGTGTAACGGTGCTGCGAGTAGTTCTGCGCTTGCGCGAAGGTGCTCGTCGCCATCAGAGCGATCAGGGACATACCCATCAGGGAATTGCGCATTTTCATCGTACGTCTCCATCGTTCTCGCCCATTCGGCGAGCCATGGCTGCACTCTGGCCATTGGGTCGAGAACACAACGTGAAGCGCAAAACCCTCTATTCAGGCTTTGGAGCGGTGCGTGAATCGCGCGTCACGGTTGGGTGGCAGGTCCGCTCTGCGGGACGTTGGCCGGCGCTGGCGGCGGGTCCTGCGCTTCGACCGGCAACGGTGCGACGGGCGGCTGCTCGACCGTGGTTGGGCTCGGTGCTGCAGCGGCTGGCGCAGTAGGCGCGCTGACCGCCGGTGTCGGCGCAGTGGCGGGCGGTGCGGCTGGTGCCGCCGGCGGGTGCGGGGCTGCCGGTACCGACGCAGGCATCGCGGCGGCGGCAGCAGGCGCCGCTTCGGTCACCTTGGGCAGATAGGAGTTCAGTCGTTCGAAAAAGCGCTTGTAGAAGGCCGCGTCCTGCACCGTGGTGCTGGACACGCGCACCAGCGAGTCGCCGCTGCTGCCCACCGGCAACGACAACGAGCCGAGCACGCCAACACCCACGCTCGCCGAGGTGGAGCTCTTCTTCAACGCGTATCGATCCTGCAGCGCGCTGACGAAGATCTGCGCCTTGCCACCGTCCTGCGTGGCGCAGGAAATCCGTAGATTGAGCTGCTCGCTCTGGTCGGCTTCCTTCAGCTGGAAGTTCTTGCTGCCTTC
Organism: Xanthomonas sp. AC360; assembly: GCF_979258225.1. Classification (NCBI taxonomy): domain Bacteria; kingdom Pseudomonadati; phylum Pseudomonadota; class Gammaproteobacteria; order Lysobacterales; family Lysobacteraceae; genus Xanthomonas; species Xanthomonas sp. AC360. Next base: position 2,268,742 of record NZ_OZ409846.1, on the reverse strand, counting down.
CACCGCCGCGGCATCGGCACGCGTCACGGCGTAGCCCTGACTCAACAGCACACGCCGTGCGGCTTCGCAGGCCTGTGGCGAGCTGGCCGCCACGCTGCGCGAATACGTATCGTCGGAATTGAACGACTCGCGCATCAGCATGGTGTCGCCCTTGCTGCCGCCGCAGCCCACCAAGGTTGCCAACGCGCCAAGCAGCGCGCCGCGCGCGATCAGGGAAGTACACGACATGGGAAGACTCCGGCATCCAAAACCGGGCAAAGCATAGCTGTAACCGATGTGCGCGCGGCGTCGTGTTGCCGGCTCAGGGCATCGGCGGTTCATCCGCTGGCAGTTGCAGGTCGACCTGCAGGCGGCTGCCATCGGCACCGATCCGCTCGGCGCGCAGGTAGTGATGCGCACGTACCGTTGCCAGCGCCACCGGCGCGCGACAGGGTTCGCCCCACAGGCTAAGGCTGAAGCCCTGCACCTGCAGCCAGCTGGTCAGGCGGTCCCACAGCGGCTGCTCGGCGCGCAGCATCAGGTCCAGATCCGCCGGGCCTTGCGGCACCAGCGCAGGCGACTGCAGCCAACGCGCATAACTGCCGTGCACTACCACCGGCACGCCAAGCGCCTGCACGGCCTGCAGCAGCTGCGCCGCCTGCCGTACATCCAACCGGGCGCGGCAGTGCTGAAAGATCAGCGCGTACTCGTGGCTGCGATTGCTGTCGGTGCCTGCATGGTCCAACCCAGCCGCAGCACGCGGATAACACAACACCCGCTCGTCATGCAGTGTGAACAGGCTGCCGAGGATCCGGCCCAACTCCCAGGCCTGCGGGATCATGTGCCCGCCCACACGCACATTCTCGACCATGGCCACGCCAAATGCGCCCGGACGCAACTGCCGCCGCAACGCGTGAAACACCGCGCGCATGCCGGCGAGATACCCCGCGTAGTCGGCGCTGGCATACAGCTGCCCAGCCGCCGTCGCACCGCGCCACTGGCAACCGAAATACGGCACGTTGGTCAGGCACAGATCGATCGGCGCAGCCGGCGCGGCCTGCACCAGGCTACCGACCACGATCGGCGCATCCACGCCGTGCCGTTGCAGCCGCGTGCGTGCCAGCTGCGCACGCGCATCGTCGATCTCCATGCCGTGCGCGTTGCGGCCTTCGAGGGCCGCAGCCAGCAACGTACTGCCGAACCCGCAGAACGGGTCGAACACCTGTTCGCCTGGTTGGCTGAAGTGGCGCACAAACGGCCGCATCTGATTCACCCAGCCACAGTCGCGCCCGTTGAGCGGATCACGCGCACGCAGGTCGTCGGGCAATGCCCAGGCCGCATCATCGGGTGCCGGCGTCCACCAGCTGCGCTGATCGAACTCATCCATCTGTTGCGTCCCACAGCACATCGGCGTCCGGGTCCCATCCCGCACACAGCCGGCCGTTGGCGAAGAACACCAGCTTGTACACATCGCCGGTGGCATGGCGCGCGTGCATCGCCGCGTAATCGGCGCTTTCGAACACTACTTGCATGCCATCGTCGCTGCGCATCCGCACATTCCAGAAGTAATACCCTTCCGTCATGCCGTCCAGCTGCCAACGCGACCACCACGGCTGCTGCATGCACTCGGCCAGCAGGTGCTCCACACCGATGCGGTGCTGCTCGATGTAACGCAACGTGCCGTTGTTGCGATACGCATCATCCAGCCGCGACAACTCGCGGAAGATCACCTGACCTGCGCCGCAGCTGCGCGCCCACGCGATATACCGCGCGATCTCCTCGGCGCTACACACCCCGCCCCGTTGCACGATGCATACCAGCCGCACCGGCAGACGCGCAGCGATGCGACGTGCGGTCTGCACGAACGTCGTGGCATCGGCGATGGGCTCGTCCGCGCGGAAGCGCATGATCGCGTCGTTATGCGCCTGCAACGGGTGGTGACGCGACAGCTCGATCCACGACACGCCGAAATCGACCAGCGCATCGAGCAGACGCTCAGCGTGCGCACGCGCCAGGCCTGCACCATTGCTATACAGCACGCGCTGCTCGACGCGCGGGCCATTGGGCGTGGTCGACAAGGTGTGCAGCAAGGTCAGCAGCCACTGCGCGTCGTCGGTCATTTCCAGGCCCGACAGCGAATACGACAACGGCACCGCATGCAGCAGCTGCAGTGCGCTGCGCAACTGCGCGAAATAGTCCGGGCCCGGACGCAGCATCGCCCCCGCCAGACCGCCCGCGTGCTGCCGCAGATTCTCCGAACAAAACCCACAGCGCGCCGAACAGGGCCGCACCGAGGCGTACGGCGTCAACGTAATCGGCAACGCAACCCGATAGCAGCGTGCGCCGATCTGCAACGCATGCCATCGGTTGCTGTCGTCCTGCAGCGGCACGCGCCGCTGCAGGTTGGGCGCCGTGGCGCGCAACTGCGCCAACAGCGGTGAGGCAGGCAGCAGCGGCACAGCGTCGATGGAAGCGGGCATGGGCATGCCTGCGTGCAACCCGTCAGCGCCGGGCGGCATCGGCACGCTCGCGTACCTGTTGCAACGTCCATTCCTGCTGCATCGCGCCGTTTTCCCACACCGTCACCAACGCATCTTCGCTGTCGGTGCTGGCGGCTACCTCGTCGAGCAACGCACTGCGGTAACTGCCATCGCGACGGTCGCGCAGCAGGGTCAGCCGGCCGCGCTTGCTCTGCTTGCCCTGGTCGGTGATCGGGTCCTTGTAGACGTCGATCCACTGCCCATCTACACGCACTGCCGAACACTTCAACGCGAACTTCTGCGTGTCGCGGTCCACCTTCTGCAGCAATGCACCACCCATACCGAAGGCGACGTTGTCGGCGGCATAACCGGCTGCAGTGATGCGCTCCAGAATGGCGCGCAACGACTGCGGATTGATGCCGTCGCCCTGGATCACGCGCACATGGTTGAGCACCTTGTAGCCCTTGCCGTTGACCTGATGCCCGAAGGCCTCGTCCAGCAATAGCAGGCACTGTTCGACCACATCCACCGGGTCGCCGGAATCGGGGCGGATCACCACCGTCGCGCCGGAGGCGATGATCTCCTCGCGCAAGGTGGTGCCCCAATGCTCGCGAATGGCGCGATAGATGTCGTAGCTATCGGACACCACGGCCACGATGGAACCCGGGTGCGCGAATTGCGTGAGCATGTTGCGGTACGCATCCACCTCGCGCTCGCGGCCCCAACTGGTGATGGTGCTGTGTTCGGCGGCGGGAATCGAAAACCCCGCCACCGGCGTGTGGTAATGCGCGCGTGCCAGCAGCAAGGCCGACAAGGTATCGGTGCCGAGGAAGTTCACCAGATGCGCGGCGCCACCGAGGGCTGCCGAGCCCAGACTGGACACACCGCGCGCACCAAAGTCGTGCAGCTTGAAGGGCAACTGGCCTTCCGGATCGTCACTGGTGCGCTCCAGGTAATCGCGCACGACCTGCTTCACCTGCCAGCTCACCGTGGCCACCGTCACCGGGTACCACACGCGCAGCAACAAGGTTTCCAGATACGACGGCACCCAGAACGCCTTGGCGTCGGTGGATTCGATCGTCATCAAGACGTTGTGCGTGGGCACCACCGCACCTTCGGGCACCGCACGGATACGGATCGGCAACTGTCCGCCAAGGCGGTCGACGATATCGCGCCAGCCCGCTTCGTTGAACGGCTCGCCGTGCGCGGCCAGCAAGGCCTTGGCATCGTCGATGTCGGCATGGGTCACCGGACGGTTGATGGCTTCTTTCAGGATCGACTGCAGACCGAAGAACACGGTCTGGTCGTACACGCCACCGCGCGATTCGACATAGAAAAACGAGGCATCGGTACCGGGCGGATACTGCAGCCAGTGGCTGGCCTTGTAGCTGTCGGTATTGAGTAGCAGGTTATCGAGGTAATGCATGACGGAAGCTCCTTCGCGTCGGGAAAACCAGCGGTCTGTCCGCCGGTGGGAGGTCGTGATTCAAGCAAGACGCATCGACGTGACCGACGCCGGTCGGCAGCGGCACGCAGGCGATGACGTCGCGCTCAGCCACGACCCAGGAAGAATTCAAGAATATGCAGGTGGTCTTCGTACAGGCGCGGCCCCATCGCCATGACTTCGGCAATCGGAATCCAGCGCGCCTTGTCGGCATCGTCGCCACCGCGCACCGCGGGCAACTCACCGGCCGGAAATTCGAAATGGAATGCGTGGGTAATGGTGCGCCCGCGCAGGCTGCGCTCGGGGTGATCGAAGACCTGGCGTCCGCGCAACGAGCCCTTGAGCACCGGCACCGGGACCTTGAGCCGTGTTTCCTCGCGCAGCTCGCGCAGGCAGCTGTCCAGCAGCCCCTCTTCCTGGGCAACGAAACCGCCCGGCAGCGCCCACAACCCCTTGCCGGGCTCGGCGCGCCGCCGCACCAGCAGCACGTGCCCGGAATGCACCACCACAGCATCGGTGGTTACAAAGGTCGGTGCATACGGCGCATCCTTCCAGGCCGCGCGGTACTGCTCGATGAAGCGGTATTCCGCCACCAGTTGCGCGTAGCTGGGCGAATTGCGGCGGAATGCTTCCAGCATCTCGTACACCGGCGCAGGCACATTGCCGCGCAGCATCAGCAACCCGCCATGAAAGCCGATGTCACCAGCCTCGAACAGATAACGGCGTAACTCGGTTGCCGACAACGTGGCGGTATGTTGCACGTCTTCCAGCGGCCACTGCGGAAACTCGCGCAGGTAATAACTGCTGGCGTCCTTGTCCATGCCGATCAGGCCGATGCGCGCATCGAGCGTGCCACCATCGGCGTGCACCACTTCGGCAACCTGGCGCTGCACTTCGGCAATCCACAGGCTTTCGTTGTACAGATGGTCGCGCAACGGACGCAGGATCAAACGCTCGCTCTCGCCCGGCAATGCGGACTCGATCATCACTGCGCGTTCGGCGACGGTCCAGGGGTTGCGGATGGTGCGTGGTGTGTCGGCCGAGCCGATCAACACAATGAGCTTGTTCGCTTTGCCCAGCGCGTGGCGGGCGACGGCAGCGTGGCCGTTATGAAAGGGCTCGAAACGCCCGATAAACACAAGATAGTCGTACTGTGCTGCCATGAGAATCCCTCACGGTTGATTGGTCAGTCAGCGGTCTCTCCGCCGGCTTGCTGCAAATGCTACGCCGATAGGTGGCCACGTCAAGCGTGTTTGTTCAATCGCGCGCCGACACACTATGTCATGCACGCGGACTAGACTTGGCGGCTGGCCATTCCGGAATCTATCGCATGCCACAGCAGTCCCTTCGCGCTGTCTCTCGGCCATTGCTCGCTGTCATTGCCATGCTGTGCATGACGCTATCTGCATGGGCTGCACCTGCACCTGCACCTGCGCCATTGCGGGTGATGTCGTTCAACGTGCGTGTGCCGGTAGACACCGACGGCGACAAGCGCTGGTCGGTACGACGCACGGCCATGGTCGAGCTGATCAAGCACACCCATCCCGATGTCTTCGGCACCCAGGAGTTGGTGCAGGATCAGGCGCAGTATCTGGCGTCGCAGTTGCCTGCTTACCGCTGGTTCGGCAAGGGCCGCCGCGCCGATGGCAGCGATGAGCATATGGGCGTGTTCTACGATAGCCACGCGCTGTCGGTGGTGGAATCGGGCGATTTCTGGCTGTCCGACACCCCCGACGTGCCCGGCAGCAGCAGCTGGAACACCGACCTGCCGCGCATGGTCACCTGGGCCTTGTTCGAGCGCCGCAGCGACAAGCACCGTTTTTATCTGTTGAACACCCATCTGCCGCACCGCGACCAGGATGAGGCAGCGCGCGAACAAGGTGCGCGCATGATCCTGTCGCGTATCGCAAGCTTGCCGGCAGATGTTCCGGTGGTACTGACCGGCGATTTCAACAGCGATCCCGATCAGGGCACCTACCGCACGCTCACCGCAACGCTTAAGGACGCACGCGCCAGCGTGGCGACGCCGCAAGGCCCCGAAAAGACGTTCCAGGACTTCAGCACCCGCCCGACTCGGCGCATCGACTGGATCCTGTTTCGCGGCCTGACACCGACGCGCTTCACCACGCTGGACGCGCGTCCTGGCGGTGTCCTGCCATCCGACCACTACCCGGTGCTTGCCGAATTCGCCTGGCCGCGTTGATCGCGCCGGCAAGGTGACACTGTCACGATGCCGGCCTGTCTGACGGTACGCAGGTCAGTCGCGTTGCAGACAATCGACCAGCGCTTGCAGAATGGTCGACGACGCAGACGCATGAGGCAGCACGATCGAAAGTTGCCGAGGTGCCCAGGCTTCATCCAAGGGCACCGTGCCCAGCTGATCGCGCACGCATGAGCGCTGGACTGCGGCGTTCGGGAGAATTGCCATGCCCATGCCTTGCGCGAGCATGCGGCACAACGCGTCGATCCCTTGTACCTTTGCACGCATGCGCACCTGCGCGCCGGCCCGGTTCATTTGCACGCGCAGATGCCGTTGCAAGGCGCTGTCGCCAGCCAGCCCCAGCATGTCCATTCCCGCGAGCTCGCTCAATCGCAACGTCGAGGCGCCGGCCAGTGGATGAGTGGCAGCCATCACCAGCACCAGCCGATCCTCACGGAACGGCAGCACCTGCAGCCCACTGACGTCGGCATGGCCTGCGACCACGGCGATGTCGGCGCGCTCCTCGCGCACCGCATCGGCCGCCTCGTCGCTCCCCTGCTCGGTCAGCGCCAGATCCAGCTGTGGATGTGCGATGAGAAAATCCGCCAGCCGTTCGGGCAGCCATGCCGACAGCGCCGCAGTATTGGCCGCCAGCCGTAGCGTCACCTGCCCGCCGCCACCATAGCCGCCCAGCTCCAGCTGCAACGCCTCGGTCTGGCGTTGTAATTGCCGTGCGTGCCGCAGCAACACGCCACCGGCCGGGGTCAGGCTGACACCGCGGCGCCCGCGTTCCAGCAGGGCGGCGCCCACTTGCACCTCCAGCGCGCGAATCCGTGCGCTGGCAGCCGCCAACGACAACGCCGCGCGCTGCGCACCGGCAGTGATGCTGCCCGCCTCGACCACCGCAATGAACAACCGTAAATCCACAAATTCCAGATGCATGACCGCTCCCCAAGCACGTGTACGTCAATCGAAGTGCACCCGCCGCCGACGAAGCCGGTTAGCCCATTGATCCTTCCACGGTGGGCATCTTATGCCTCAGCCTTCGTCTCAACCGAAGCCTGCATCAAACAATCACGCATTGTGTGGCGCAAAACACGCACGGATCCTTGCCTGCATGCAGACCTTGCACATCCACTGGTATCTGATCGCAGGCATTTTTTTGCTGGCTGGCTGGGTCAAGGGCGTGGCCGGGATGGGCTTGCCGACTGTTGCAATGGGGCTGCTGGGTCTTTGGTTGACGCCTGCCGAGGCAGCGGCATTACTCGCACTGCCTTCGCTTGTGACGAATGTGCAGCAAGCCTGGGGGCCAGACACGCCAACCCTGCTGCGACGTCTGTGGCCATTGCTGGCAACCGTGACACTCGGTACCTGGCTGAGCGCGGGGGTGCTGACAGGCGCTGATCCCACTCTAGTCCGCGCCGGGTTGGGCGTGCTGCTGGCGCTGTATGCCTTGCTTGGGCTGGCGCGCCGACACTGGACGATGCAGGCGCATCACGAGCGCTGGGCAGGACCGTTGGCCGGACTATCCACCGGTCTGTTGAGTGGCGCCACCGGGGTGTTCGTGCTGCCATCGCTGCCCTACCTCACCGCACTGCAACTGCCGCGCGAGCTGTTGATCCGGTCTCTTGGCTGGTGCTTCGGAGTGGCGACGCTGGCGCTGGCCAGTGCCCTTGCCTGGCACGGCGCGCTTCCCGGCACGGCGATCGCTCCGTCGATGTGGGCGCTGCTGCCCACCGCCATCGGCATGTCGCTGGGCGCCTGGGTGCGCAATCGCATTTCCGCCGATACGTTTCGGCGCTTTTTTTTCGCCACGTTGCTGGTGCTCGGCCTGCAAGGCGTTTGGCAGGCATTGGCGTAAAGCCACGACGGAGGCAATGAAGCTTTGCACGACACACCCGCACGGCAGCCAACCAATCGATCAGCTGTTAAACCCGCCTGCGGTGCCGCGCCCGATATGCAAGGGGCGGCCAACAAAAACGCCACCGCAGTGCGGTGGCGTTTTTTACTTCAACCCAATGCTGTCGCCAGGTGCTCAGCGAACGATCAGTCAGCCCAACGTCCCGGCGCTGTCGACTGCGGCAGCACCTGCGCCGACAGTGGCTGATCCTGCACAAGCAGGCCCAGCGCATCGGCGAGAATCGCGGCAGATTCGTGCAGCAGCGGATCGGGACGCTTTTCCGCCGCCTTCTCGCGTGCAGTGTCCTTGACGATGTCACGCTCGTTGCCGGTCAGGCCGTCGTCGCTGTCATCGGCAAGCGGATCCAGCGGCAAGCCCAGCTGCTTGCGCACCTGCTGACGATCCTTGCGCTGCTGGTCCTGCTTCTGACGCTCGGCAACACGCTCGGCTTCGTTCAACGAGATGTACTTCTTGGCCTTTTCGTCGCGGAACTGCTTGACGTCCTCTTCCCACCACTGGAACTCCTTGTCGGTAGCGATGCGCGCAGTGTGCAGCGTCTGCAACTTGGGCAGCAGCGGTGCGAAGTTGCCGTACTGGGTGTGCGGCGCGGCAGCAATACGCGTCCACGGCAGCGCGTTGTCGTAGGTGCTTTCGCCGAACTCGGTGGCATCCACGCTGGCCGGGAACGCGATATCCGGCACCACGCCCTTGTGCTGCGTGCTGGAGCCGCTGACACGGAAGAACTGCGCAATCGTCAGCTTGACCTGTCCATAGCGCTGGCCTTCGGCAGCCGGCCAACGGTCCAGATCGACGATGTTCTGCACGGTGCCCTTGCCGAAGCTGGTTTCACCGATCACCAGGCCGCGACCGTAATCCTGGATCGCACCGGCAAAGATTTCCGATGCCGAGGCCGAGCCACGATTGATCAACACGCCCAGCGGACCATCCCAGGCGACCTTGGGATTGCTGTCGCCATTGACGGTGACGCGGCCACCGGATTCGCGCACCTGCACCACCGGCCCCTGCTCGATGAACAGGCCAGTGAGTTCGATCGCTTCGTCCAGCGAACCGCCACCGTTGTTGCGCAGGTCCAGCACCACGCCGTCGACCTTGTCGGTCTTGAAGCCAGCCAGCAGCTTGGCGACGTCGCGCGTTGCGGACGCGTAATCGGTCGCGTTGCGGCGGCGGCCTTCGAAGTCCTGATAGAAGCCCGGCAGTTTGATGATGCCGATGCGGCGTTCCGGTTCGCTGCCCTTGGCCGGCAAGGTGATCGTCTCGCCCTTGGCCGCCTGTTCGGCCAGACGCACCTTCTGACGGGTCAGGGTCACCATGCGGTGCTTGCCGTCGATGCCCGACTCGGCCGGAATGTACTCCAGGCGCACCTGGGTATCCTTGCTGCCGCGGATCTTGGCCACCACATCGTCGATGCGCCAGCCGATCACATCTTCGATCGCGCCGGACTTGGCCTGCCCCACGCCGACGATGCGATCGCCCGGCTTGAGCGTGCCATCCACCGCCGCCGGACCACCTGGGATCACCTCGCGGATCACCACCATGTCGTCCTGCTTCTGCAGTTGCGCGCCGATACCTTCCAGCGACAGCGACATCTGCTGGTTGAACGTCTCGGCAGTGCGCGGAGTGAAGTAGTCGGTGTGCGGGTCGACTGCGTTGGTGTATGCGTTGACGAAGGACTGGAACACATTCTCGCCGGTCAGCTGCTTCACCGAATCGGCGAGCGCGGCGTAGCGCTTGTCCAGGGTCTTTCGGATCTCATCAGGCTTCTTGCCGGCCAGCTTCAGGCGCAGCCAATCGTTCATCACCGACTGCCGCCACAGCACATCCAGCTGTTTGTCGTCCGACGCCCACGGCACGTCCTTGCGGTCGTACTCGAACTTGTCGCTACCGTTGAAATCGAAGTCCTGCTTGAGCAGGTCGCGCGCGTATTTGACGCGCTGATCGACGCGCTTTTTGTAGACCGCAAACACCTGAAACGCCGGCTCCAGGTTGCCGCCGCGCAGCGCGTCGCCCACGCCGGCCTGCAGCGGCGCGAAGCCGTCGATATCGGCCTGGGTAAAGAACTGTTTGCCGCCATCCAGCGATTCCAGATAGCGCTTGAAGACGTCCTTGGACATCCCCTCGTCCAGCGTCCGCGGACGGTAGGCATAGCGACTGTCTGACAGCAGGCCGTAGACAAGTTTGGTCGCCGTCGCCTGATCGGGCGTGGCGGCGGCCGGCAGCGCTGTATCGGCGCGTGCGAGCAAGGCCATCGGAGTGGTCAACACCAGCGCCAGCAGGCCGGCCTTCATGGACGCAGAAACGTTGTAGGTCATCGAATGGCTCTCGGCACAAGGCCGACGAAAGAAAGGCGGTGAACGGATCAGACAGCATGACAGTGCCCAAAGTTGCTGGCGTTGTCATCCGCTGGCTGAATCAGCCTAGCGCCGGGCCTGTATCGGATTGTGAACGCGGCCGTACCTTGCGCTGGCAGCCCGACAGCCGGAGACGACACGGCCCCGTGCAATGCACAGGGCCGGCGATGAAACGGAGGGTTTGGCGGCGCCAGGACGACGCCGTCACAGTCGAGCGCCCTGGTGACTTCGCAGCCTCCGGTGCTGTTGCGGTCACCTGCTGCGCTATCTGGGCGCGCGTCGAGCGCCCGGTGTTACTCAGGCAGCGACGCCGGCGCCGGCAGCCTGCCGATCGGCGTGATACGACGAGCGCACCATCGGGCCGGAGGCCACGTGGCTGAAGCCCAGTGCGTTGCCGTAGTCTTCCAGCGCCTTGTATTCCTCAGGCGTCCAGTAGCGCATTACCGGGTGATGGTGCGGGGTCGGCTGCAGATACTGACCGATCGTGATCATGTCCACATCGTGCGCACGCAGATCGCGCAAAGTGGCCTGCACCTGCTCCATCGTTTCGCCCAGGCCGAGCATGATGCCGGACTTGGTGGCGATGGACGGATGCTGCGCCTTGAAGCGCTGCAGCAGCGTCAGCGACCACTGGTAATCCGCGCCGGGGCGCACGTTCGGATACAGGTCCGGCACGGTTTCGATGTTGTGGTTGAACACGTCCGGCGGGCTCAGCGCCAGAATTTCCAGCGCACGGTCCATGCGGCCCTTGCCGCGGAAATCCGGGGTCAGGATCTCGATACGGGTCCTGGGCGAACTGGCCCGGATGGCCGTGATGCAGTCCACAAAGTGCTGGGCACCTCCGTCGCGCAGATCGTCGCGGTCAACGCTGGTCACCACCACATACTTCAGGCCCATATCGGCCACCGTGGTGGCCAGGCTTGCCGGCTCGCTGGCGTCCGGCGGCTTGGGCCGGCCGTGCGCCACATCGCAGAACGAGCACCGCCGCGTGCACACCTCGCCCAGAATCATGAAGGTCGCGGTGCCATGGCTGAAGCACTCGTGGATGTTCGGGCAGCTGGCCTCTTCGCACACCGTGACCAGACGGTTTTCGCGCAACTTGGCCTTGAGGTTCTGCACCGCGTTGCCGGACGGAATCCGCACGCGGATCCACGACGGTTTACGCAGTACCGGCGCATCCACAAACTGCACCGGCGAGCGGTTGATCTTGTCGCCACCGATCTGCTTGACGCCGGTCTGCAGCGGCGCAGGCGCGGCGGTGTCGCCGGAGACGACCTGCAAGGGGATGGAACGGGCGATAGGCTGGGTCATGACGGTACGGGCGCTCAGGCCGGAAGCGAAAGGTCGGGCATTGCGGAGGCGGGGTGCAGCGTCAGGCCGAACTGGCGGGCCAGCTGATCGAGCAGCACTGCCTTGACGGCGTTCATCCCGGAGGGGCCGCCCAAGTCTAGCACCGAGGTCACCTGCAAGCCCTCGTACCCGCACGGATTGATGCGGTGGAACGGCTCCAGGTCCATGGCCACGTTGAACGACAACCCATGGAAGGTGCAGCCGCGCCGCACCCGGATACCAAGCGCGGCAATCTTGGCGTCACCGACGTACACGCCCGGCGCGCCATCGCGGCGTTCGGCCACGATATTCCACTCGTCCAGCGTGTCGATCAGTGCCTGCTCGATCTTGCACACGTAATCGCGCACGCCGATCTTGAGCCGGCGCAGATCCAGCAGCGGGTAGACCACCAGCTGGCCAGGGCCGTGATAGGTCACCTGACCGCCACGATCCACCTGCAGCACCGGAATGTCGCCGGGCGCCAGCACGTGCTCCGGCTTGCCGGCCTGGCCCAGCGTGAATACCGGCGCATGTTCGACCACCCACACCTCGTCGGCGGTGTGCACGTCACGCGCATCGGTGAAACGCTGCATTGCACGCCACACCGGCAGATAGTCCTGCCGCCCGAGGTCGCGCAACGCAGCGGGCGGGATCGAAGCAGCGATCACCGCAGGTTCGGCCGCTACAGCGTCCACTTCACTTCCGGGTGGTCGCGCAGTGCCTGATGCGCCGCGTCGAACTGCTCCCGGCTCTCGGCACGGAAGCCGATCTTGACCGAGACGTATTTGCCGCTGGAAGAGTGCTTCCAGCTGATGCTTTCCTGCAGCAGCTCAACGCCGGTGGCAGCGAGCAGACGCGGCAATTCGGTTTCCAGACCGCGCTCGGCTGCGCCCATGGCGCTGAGCTCGAAGGTACCGGGAAACTGGAAGCCGTGATCGGGGTTGTCGGTGCTGATATCCATCGCCCCATTATCGGGCCGGTGGAGGGCAAACCCAAGTGCGCGTTCCCCGAAACGATAAGCGGAGCCACGTGCACGGCACGGGCTCCGCTCGTCCCGCCAGACAGTGGGCGACTGGCGGGGTTGTTCAACGATGGCGTTCGACAGCGGCGCGATACATCCGCTAAATCAGACTGCGCCCGAAGGCCAGATGCGCGCGCGGCGCACCTGGATTTTTAACGCCAGCCCGACTCTCTGACACAGCCGAACACATCCGGCCGAGGCCTGTGCTTACTTGGACAGTTCCAGCATGGCCGACGACACCCAACCACGGTTCCCCATCTCGTCTTCGACTTCCCACATGACGCCTTCCTTGGTGCCGGTGGGGTACAGCATCATGCCCGGCTCCAGCGTGCGCACTGCTGCGCCGGAGCCCTTGGCGTTAGCCAACAGACGCCCTGCGCGGGTCACGGTGACCGCCTGCTGGGTGTTGGACGCCGCCGCATTCCCGGACAGCCCGCCCAGCTGGGTGACGATGTCGGTATAGGCCTGCAGATACGCCAGCGTGATGACCTGGCCAATTTCGGTATTGGCATAACCGCCAACGCCAGCCGCGCCTAAACCGCCGCCAGTGAACAGGCCGCCCGCCCCGCCCCAGCCCATGTCGGTCTTCTTGGCGTTACCTTCGGCCATGGCGACCTGTTCGGAAGAGCGCACATCGGTGACGGTCAGCGCTACGTCAGCAGTCTTCTTGGTGAAATTCAACCCTCCCACCAGAGCGCCTGCATTACCGCCCACCAGGCCGCCCAGCAAACCTGCAACCGCACTGCCGCCAGCATTGCTGTTCTGCGAAATGAGGTCTGGCGTCATCACATAGTCGGCCGCGCGGATCTGACCTTTACCGATGTTGGAACGCGCACGCAGATCGCCACTGGCCGCCATCTCGCGCTCGCGCTGCGATGCAGCCATGCCCGCGCCGCGGTCCACCAGGGTGAAGCAGCGTGACTTGTTCACAAACACCTTGATCAACTTGGATGGCGCCGGCAGCTGCTGCCCCGTCCACCAGTTGACTGCGTCTTCCGGCTCGATGACCGACAGGCTGCCCAGCGGCTTGGTGCACACCGGGATCTCCGCAACGCCTTGTTTGCGTTGGTCCTGCGCGGTGCCCTTGCCCTTGAAGGCATCCTTGAAGCCGGCCGATGCCGGCGCGCTGACGCTAGCCAATGCAATGCCCAGCACGCCGGACAGTACAGCTGCGCTCACAGAAATCGTCTTGCTCATGTTTATTCCCCCTGACACCTGCGCTGCCGTCGGCGAACGCGATCCGTTGGTGATGAAATGGCCTGTGAGGGCCGCCGTTCCTTGGGGCTTCTTTCCCCGGGGGCGGATCATATGCTATTCGCGCGCGCTTTTCATCGCTACTAGGTCGCAGTGTCGGCATGTCTCAGACAGAACGGACCGCTGCCTGGGATAGCGTCGCCCAAGTGCAGCCCTCGGGGCATCATGACCGGTACGTTCACGCGGCGCAGCCGCTGGCGCAGGCACCTTTGCACCATCCCGTCCCTCCTACTCCCCCAGGCCTTCCATGCTCCGACCGCGCGCGTTGTCTGCTGCCTTGCTGCTCTCTCTCACCGGGCTGTCGATGCCGGCCATCGCTGCGGATCAGTGCGATTCCAGCCGACTGGGGCGCACGCCGCCAGCGGTCAATTTCCGGGTCGACAACGATTTGTTCGGCGGGGAGGACCAGGACCAGGGATATTCCAACGGTGCGGTGCTGACGCTGGTCTCGCCCAACCTGGTCGACTACACCGACGACCCGTGCCTGCCGCGCACTGCGCGCTGGGTCAACAGCTACCTGGAGCGGCTGCACCCAGGCGAGTTCGATCAGCAGAACATGGTGTTTTCGATCGGCCAGGCAATCTTTACGCCCACCGATTACACCCGTCGCGACGTGATCCCGGAGGACCGCCCGTATGCGGGCATCCTGTTGGCGAGCTTCGGCTACAACGCGCGCAACGATGCGCACCTGCGGACCACGCAGCTGCAGATTGGCGTGGTCGGCCCGTGGGCCTTTGCAGAGGAAGCGCAGGATGCGATCCACGATGCGCTGGGCGACGAGAAATTCCAGGGTTGGGACAATCAGCTGCATAACGAGCCGCTGATCAATCTGGTGCACGAACGTATGCGCCGGTGGCCGGCCGATGCCAGCGGCAATGCCGATGGATTCGGTTGGGATTTCATCTCGCACTGGGGCGGGGCGGTCGGCAACATGGCCACGCATCTGAACGCCGGTGGCGAAGCGCGTTTTGGCTGGAAACTGCCGGACGACTTCGGCAGCACCCCCACCCGCCCGGCGGGCGAAAACACTGCGCCGAGCCGGCTGGGACGTTCCAGTGGCTGGTCGAGCCATTTGTTCGTGACCACCGACGCGCGCTGGGTGATCCGCGATATCACCCTGGATGGCAACACCTTCCGCAACAGCCACAGCGTGGACAAGCGCCCGTTCGTGGGCGATGTCGGCTACGGCCTCGCCGTGATGTACGGCCGCTGGAAGTTCGCCCTCGCCCGTTACCACCGCACCCGCGAATTCGAGACCCAACGCGAAACCCCGGTGTACGGCAGCTTCACGATCAGTCGGATGCTTTGAGGGCTGGGATTGGGGAGTTGGGAATCGGGAATCGGGAATCGGGAATCGGGAATCGCAAGAGCAAACGCTGTGCGCCTGCATACCGATTCCCCATTCTCGATTCCAAAAAAATGCCGGCTTTCGCCGGCATTTTTATTATTCCGATTCCCACCACATCCAGAACGAGTCCCAGAGGCGCTTGAAGAAGCCGCCCTCCTCCACCGCGTTGATGGCGACCAGCGGGGCCTGGGCGATGATCTTGCCGTCGAGGCTGACCTTCACGGTGCCGACCTGCTGGCCCTTCTTGATGGGCGCTTCGAGATTCTTGGCCACGTCCATGCTGGGCTTGAGGTCGTTGTATCGGCCGCGTTGCAGGCTGACCAGCAATGGCTGCGCCACGCCCAACTGCACTTCGTCCTGCTCGCCCTTCCAGACCTTCTGCTTGGTCACGACCTTGCCGGGCGCGTACAGGCTGTGGGTTTCGAAGAAGCGGAACCCCCAGTTGAGCAGAGCCAGGCTGTCAGTGGCGCGTTGTTCTTCAGAGGTGTCGCCCATGACCACGGCGATCAGGCGCTGGTCGCCGCGCTTGGCCGAGCTCAGCAGGCAATAGCCGGCCTCGGAGGTGTGGCCGGTCTTGATGCCGTCCACCGCCGGGTCGCGCCACAGCAGCCGGTTACGGTTGCTCTGCTTGATGGTGCCGACCTGGAACTCCTTGATCTTGTTGTAGGCGTAGGTTTCCGGGTAATCGCGCACCATCGCGCGGCCCAGCATCGCCAGGTCGTAGGCGGTGGAATGATGGCCTTCGGCACTCAACCCATGCGCGTTGACGAAGTACGAATTCTTCATGCCGATCTTGGCGGCGTAGCTGTTCATCAGCGAGGCGAAGGCTTCTTCGCTCCCGGCCACATGCTCGGCCAGCGCAATCGCGGCATCGTTGCCGGACTGGATCGCCATGCCCTTTTCCATGTCTTCCAGACGCGCGGTCTGGTTGACCGGGAAGCCGCTATAGCTGCCATCGGTGCCGGCGCCGCCCTCGCGCCAGGCGCGCTCGCTCATCATGACCTGGTCGTCGCGCTTGACCTTGCCGTTCTTGATTTCCGCGGCCACCACGTAGGAGGTCATCACCTTGGTGATGCTGGCCGGTGCCAACTGCTGATGGATGTTGTCGCCGGCGAGCACCTGCCCGGTGGCGTAGTCCATCAGGATCCAGGATTTGGACACGGCCGGCGCGGGTGCGGGCGGAACCGGCAGTGCAGCCGGCGCGGCAGCCACAGCGGGAGTCGGCTGCGGCGCAGGTGTCTGGGCGCAGACCAGGCCGAAGGCGAACGTGGCCACGGCAGCGGCGGCGAAGCGGAATTTCATTGAAGAACGACTCCTGACGGGCCCGAAGGCTGGGTAATACGAAATTGTAAGGTGCGATGAAGATTCAAGCGACGCGCGCAGGGACCGGCGCGCCTCCACAGTTCAGCGTGTCTGCTGGCGTACCGCGCGGGACGCGCGCCGCACCGATGCTGCAGAGCGCCTACCGGAACCACGCTGTCGCGCGGTTGGTCGCAAGCGCCGTGTATCAGACGCGCTCGCTGGATGGCGGCTAACCACGGCGTAACGGTCTGTGCTCAGTTGGCGACGATCTGCGGACGTCCAAACCCCAGGCCGGCAATCCGCTGGGAAATCTCCGATGCGTTGGCGTGGTCGCGCGCGTTGACCCGCAAGCGCCACAGGGTGCGGCCACCGCTTACGATGTCGCTGACGCTGGCACCGGCGATACCGGCCGAGGCCAGCTGCGACAGCGCGCGG
Organism: Xanthomonas sp. AC360; assembly: GCF_979258225.1. Classification (NCBI taxonomy): domain Bacteria; kingdom Pseudomonadati; phylum Pseudomonadota; class Gammaproteobacteria; order Lysobacterales; family Lysobacteraceae; genus Xanthomonas; species Xanthomonas sp. AC360. Next base: position 2,251,681 of record NZ_OZ409846.1, on the reverse strand, counting down.
TTGGCATTTTCGCGGCTGGCGAAGCTGGCGACCTGCAACAGGATGTCGCCCAGCGCAGCCTCGGCCACGCTCGGCGCCTTGGCTGGCATCGGATCGGGCTTGAGCGGACGCGCAGCCACGCTTTCCGATGCCTTGACCACGGCAACGGCGACGGGTGCGGCGGCAGCTGTGGTTGTCGCGCCTATCGGTCGCTGCACGGCAGCGGCAGGCTTGCCGGTGGCCACACGCACGCCCTGCGTCTTCATCCAGGCATCGAAGTTGTCGGCATTGCCGGGCTGGCGCGAATCGGCCACGCGATAGCGCCAACGCTCGCCGGCCGCAGTGACCGGTGCTGCAGCAACCGCTACTGCAGACGTGACAACCGCTGTGCCCGCGCCTGTCGTCACCGTGCGCGGCGGAACCGTGCGCGTGGGCAGACGCTGCACCAGACCATCGATCTGGCTGCTGCCCGACGCCGGCCGCGCAGTGGCAACCGCCGTCGTGACCGGCACCTGGCTACGATTGCGCTTGGCCAGCAGGTTGCCGTTATCGGCTTCGGTCAGCCCGCGCACTTCGACATTGCCGGTGCCTCTGCCGGTGATGCCCAGCTTGACCGCGGCGGCGTAGCTGAGGTCGATCACGCGGCCATCGTGAAACGGGCCGCGGTCGTTGACGCGCACCACCACCGAATCGCCGGTGTCGGTATTGGTCACCAGCGCGAAACTGGGCAGCGGCAACGTCTTGTGGGCAGCGGTGAAGGCGTACATGTCGTAGACCTCCTTATTGGAGGTGAGCCGGCCATGGAATTTGCTGCCGTAATACGAGGCGGTGCCGCGTTCGACATAGTCGCCCGGGTCGTCCATCACCACGTAACGCTTGCCCAGCACTTCATAGGGCGAGCGATTGCCGACTGCCGAGCGCGGCTCGTTGGTGACCAGCGGTTCGGGGATGCAGGCCACGTTGGGCACGTGGTCGGGCGTGGTGTCCTTGACGCCGGGTTTGTACAGGCCGCCGGCGGTGTAGTCGCCGCGCGTGGACGGGTCTTCCTTGGCGGCCGCATACGGCGAGGTCGACGGGCATCCTGTGGCGACGTACGCCGGCCCCTTGCCGTCGACCTTGACGCCCTTGATGGCGCCGCCGCCCTTGGCAGCGACGCTTTTCTTCGGTGCGCTGCTGCAGGCCGCCAGGCCCAGCATCAGCGCCATCGGGATCAGCCACTTGGGGCCTGTCATGCTGTTCATGCCGGGGGTAACTCCTTGCCGGCGATGGCCTCGGACAACTGGAACACGGCCATCGCATACATCTTGGAAATGTTGTATCGGGTGATCGCGTAGAAGTTCTGGAAGCCCAGCCAGTACTGCTTGCCGTTGGCGTCATCCAGGCTGATCGGCGTGGCGGTGCTACCCGCCACCACCGGCGCGCCAGGGTGATACCCGCGCGCAGACAGATCGGCCAGCGTGTACACCGGCGACCAGTCGGTGGGATTGAATTCTTCGTGGCCGGCCGCCAGCGTTGCCGGCACGGCGACTTCACCGCCGCGCACCCAGCCGCCCTTCTTGACGAAGTAATTGGCGATCGAGGCGAACACGTCGTTGTAATCGGTGAACAGATTGCGCCTGCCATCCGCATCGCCATCGACGCCGAACTGGCGGTAGCTGGAGGGCATGAACTGGCCCATGCCCATCGCGCCGGCGTAGCTGCCGATCAGGCTGGTGACGTCGAGTTGCTCTTCCTTGCCGAGCGCGAACAGTTGGCCGAGTTCGTCGCGGAAAAACAGCTCGCGACGCACCTCGCGCTCGAGCTTGGCCGGGTCGCCGCTGCGCGGGTAGCGGAACGCCAGCGTGTACAGCGCATCCAGCACGCGGTATTTGCCGGCATTGCTGCCGTAACTGGTTTCCACCCCGATGATGGCCACGATCACCTGCGCCGGCACGCCGGTGGCGGCTTCGACCTTGCTCAGCTCGGCGCGGTGCTCGGCCAGGAATTTGCGGCCCCCATCGATGCGCGCCTGGGTGATGAACATCGGCCGGTATTCGTTCCACGGCTTGACCCGCTCGGCCGGGCGCGACATGGCGGTAACGATGGCGTCCTTGAATTGCGCCTGCGCCAGCACCGCTTCGATCTGCGCGGCGTCGATGCCGTATTTGGCGGCGGTGTCGCGCACGAAGTTGGCACGTGCGATCTCGAACGGCACCGGAGTCAGATCGACCGGCGGTAGTGCAGGCGCTTCGGCGGCAGCACTTGCAGGCGCGACCGGAGCCACGGGCGGCTTGGCCGGAGGCGCACTGGCGGCCGGCGGCGGGGACGGAGGGCTGGGCTGGGTCGCGCAGGCGACAAGGCCGAGGGTGAGCAGGCAGGTCAGAGTGCGTCGAATCATCGGCCGAGGGTAACAGACATCAGATGAACTTCTGGCAATAAGATCATGAAACGAAAAGACTTTAGCCAAAGTCAAGGTCTGCCGCAGCAGGCGAGGCAGTTTGGTGGCTGGGGAATCGGGAATCGGGAATCGGGAATCGGGATTGGGATTGGGATTGGGATTGGGATTGGGATTGGGATTGGGAGCGGCGGCTGGCAGGAGCGGGAGTCCGGCCACGCGGCGCGCTAGCGCGATGTGCACCACTGGCATGTGGATGCCGCGCTAACAACTGGGTGCTCGACGGTGATTGCGATCAGCTGATCGCGGGCGAGATCGCCGCGCTGATGTCAGTGACGCGGAGGCGGCCGTCGCCACCTTGGAAAGAACCCAAGACAGCTACCCGGCTTGGCAGCTCATGGGACATCAAAGCCCACTGCCAGGCGGCTGCATCGACTGAGCCGCCGTGGCAGAAAACCAGGCGCGGCCGCTAGGATCGGCCGCGCCTGTAGCCTCACAGCGCCGGGAAGCGCGGCGCGCTCGAGCAGGTCGGTATGCCGCCGCCGACTTGCACCGGCGCAGTGGTGACACCGCTCCCGGTCGGAGTCAGCGCGCTGTTGCTCAGCCCGATCTGCGCGTTGCTCGCATTGACCGATGTGTTGCTGGTCGCCACGTTGGCCAGCACCAGATCAAGCCGCGTCTGCGCATCGTAGCCACGCAGAATCCAGCCCTTGCCGCCGGCATCGTTCGCACTGCGCAGCCCGTCGACGACGATGTCGTGGAAGGTCGGCTTGGTGCCGCTGCTCCCGCCGGCATAGAACGGGTTGATCACCAGCGGGCTGGTCACGCCGTACAGGCAGGTGTTGCGATACGTGACCAGGCTGACCGGCCCGCCCTTGACGATGCTGGTCTTGATGCGCAACCCGTTGTTGTCGGTGCTGCGATTGCCTGCATCGTCGGTGGACACCAGCGCGTTGTTGTCGACCAGCACATTGCTGACGCCGGACATCACTTCGCTGCCGATGGAGATGCCATGCGTGCCGTAGCAACGCGTATTGCGCACGGTGATGTTGGCCGACTTGGAAGCGATGGTCTTGATCGCCACGCAATCGTCGCCGCCCATCACATCGTTGTCGTGGAGAGTGGCATTGACCACGCTGTCCAGATCCAGGCCATCGGTGTTGGGACTGGTGGCCGGCGACTTCACCCGCACGCCCCAGATGGTCAGGCCATCGACGATATGCGCGAAGAAATGGAAGTACGCCGCGTTGATCAGATTGATGTCGTACAGCGTAAACGCCGTTGAATTCTGCACCTTGATCAGGTCCGGGCTGTTCTGCACCAGGCCGGCAGCCTTGGCGTCTTCGCCCAATTGCCACCAGGTGGTGCTCTTGCCCAGCATGGTCAGATCGCCACGGCCATCGATGGTGCCCTGACGCCCGCCGATGCGGATGCCCATGACGCCCGACTTGGCGCCCTTGACGCTGATCAGCGGCGCACAGCCGCCGCTCTTGGAACCGGCCACGCCGCAGCCGCTGCCGTAGTCGGCCGGATTGCGTGAGCCGTACAAGGTGACGCCCTGGTCGACCACCAGCGTGACGCCACTGGGAATGGTCAGCGGGCCGGTCAGAAACGCGTTGCCGCTGCCGCTGGTCAGCAGCACGCTGCCGTTTTTACAGGCATTGAGCGCGGCCTGGATGGTCTTGGTATCAGGCGGCGAGCGCTCCAATGCATCATCGAATTGACGCCCGCTCGGCGTCAGGCCGGCCTTCAAGGAGGGCGGACACGTGGGCGGAATTGCCGGTTGCGCGACAGCGCGGGCATCGCCCGTGGCGAAGGTGACAGCGCTGGCCTGCGTGGCAAGCATCAGACAAACACCGCCGATGGCGGCGGTTAGCAATTTCATGGAAACAGGCACCCGAAAGAGGAATGGCGCGCGCCTGCACAGGCAACGCGACGCGGCCGCCATCACTGCAGCGGCATAGCGGACTCTACGGAGCACACATCGCAGATGCAGAACGCGAGCGAACCAGATGCCGCCCGAGCGAAGCCACCCTACGTCGAGGTGTCGTCGTTGCAACGCAGCGCGCAAAAACGCGATGCCATCGCTACATTGCCGGCGCGGTGACACACGCGTGTCGCATCAGTCGGCGTTGCAATGCGGAGCATGCCGCTTGCGCGTGGGTTGACGCGATGCAACGCGCCAACGGCATGACGCTATGCGTCAGTACCCATGCACCGGCCGGTGCGCCTTCACTGCCATCACCAGGCCCAATCCGGCCAGCAACGACACCGCCGAGGTGCCGCCGTAACTCATCAAGGGCATGGGCACGCCGACCACCGGCAGCAGGCCGGAGATCATGCCGCCGTTGACCAGCACATAGACGAAGAACGCCAGACCGGTAGCGCCGGCGACCAGGCGCGAGTAGGTGTCGCGTGCCTGCGAGGCGATCCACAGGCAGCGGCCGATGACGATGAGATACAGCGTCAGTACGGTGGCCACGCCGATCCAGCCGAATTCTTCGCTGAGCACCGAGAACGCAAAGTCGGTGGTCTGTTCGGGAATGAAGTTCAGATGCGATTGCGAGCCCAATCCCCAGCCCTTGCCATCCAACCCGCCGGAGCCGATCGCGATCTTGGACTGGATGATGTTCCAGCCGGCGCCGAGCGCGTCGTTCTCGGGGTTGAGGAACATCATGATGCGGTCCTTCTGGTACGGCCGCAGCAGCCAGAACCAAGCGATCGGCGCCGCCGCCGCCACGCCGCCCAGACCCACGGCCACCCACCACCACGGCAGACCAGCCAGCAGCAGCACGAACACGCCGCTGGCGGCGATCAGCACGCCGGTGCCGAAGTCCGGCTGCAACATGATCAGCGCGGTGGGCACGCCGATGATCATGCAGGTGACCAACACGGTGGAGATGCGCGGCGGCAACGGCATGCGGTGCAGATACCAGGCCGCCATCATCGGCAGGCTGATCTTGAGCAGCTCGGCCGGCTGCAGATAGAACACTTTCAGATCCAGCCACTGCCGGCCGTATTTGCCGGTCCCCAGCGCGAACACCGCCAGTAACGGCAGCATCGACAAGCCATACACCCACGGGGTCCAGGCGCGCAGGCGCAGCACCGACATGCGCGAGATGCCCCACATCGCGGCCACGCCGATGACGAAGCGGATGCCTTGCGCCATCACCAAATGATCGCCGTTGGCCGTGCCGCCGGCGCTCTTGAGCACCGACAGGCCGATCACCATCAACGCGCCCAGCGCCAGGCACAGCACCCAGTCCAGGCTGCGCGTAAAACGCGCGGCCATGTCCGCCAACCAGCGCAGGATGTCACTCAATGATCGGTCTCCTGCACCGCGTCCGGCACATCCGGTATCACCGGCTGCGCGGGCGTGCTGGGATCCAGCGCAACGGCGGTCTGACCGATCACCACCGGCAATTCTTCCAGCGTGGCGGCGGCCGCATCGCCGGCCGCACGTGCATCGGTGGCGCCGGCTTCGAACTGGTTGACGCCCACGGCGGTCATGCCGAGTTCGCTGTCCAGCGGCAGGATGCCCGCAGGCATCTTGCCCAGCAGCCAGGCGTCGAAAATCTTGCGCGCAATCGGCGCTGCCGAGCTGGTACCGAAACCACCGCCCTCCACCGCCACCGCCACCGCAATGACCGGGTTGTCGGCCGGCGCAAAGCCGACGAACAGACCACGATGGCGCAGATGCATCGGCAGGCTGCGCGGGTCCACGGCGGCCACGCCCTTACGGCTGACCACCTGCGCGGTGCCGGTCTTGCCGGCCATCTGATACGGCGCGCCGGGCGTGATGGCGTAACCGGTACCGCCCGGGCGCATGGTGTCCATCATGCCCTCGCGCACCACCTGCAGATGCGCCGGATTCGGGCTGACCGGCTTGCCCGGCGGCTGGATCATCGGCTGCCAGGGGTGATCGAAGCCGGTGCGTTCTTCCAGCACCAGATGCGGGCGCAGCAGCAGGCCGCTGGCGATCGCCGAGACGCCGCGCACCAGCTGTAACGGAGTCACCTTCCAGTCGCCCTGGCCAATGGCGATGTTGACGGTGTCGCCGGGGTACCAACGCTCCTTGCGGCTCTTGTACTTGTAGGCCGGCGACGGCAGGATGCCGCCGATTTCGCCCAGCAAATCCACCCCGGTGGGCGCGCCGAAGCCGTATCCGCCCATGTAATGGTCGAAGCGCTCGACCCCCATGTCCACCGCCAGGCGGTAGTAGTAGGTATTAACCGACTGGGCGATGGATTTGCGCAGATCGGTCCAGCCGTGGCCGCCACGGTGCGAGTCGCCCCAGCCGCGGCTGACGCCGGGCAGATAGAACATGCCGGTGGACAACACCCGGTCTTCCGGCCGGCGCAGGCCGCTATCCAGGCCGGCCAGGGCGATCAGCGGCTTGAGCGTGGAGCCCGGCGCCACGCCACCGAGCACCAGCCGGTTGAACTGCGGCCGCGACGGGTTGTCGTTGAGCATCTTGAAGTCGGTATGCGAGATGCCGTTGACGAACAGATTGGGGTCGTAGCTGGGCAGGCTGACCATGCCCAGGATCTCGCCGGTGCGCGGGTCCATCGCAATGGCTGCACCTTCGTGCTCGCCGAACGCCGCCACCATTGCGCGCTGCAGATCGGCATCCACCGACAGCCGCAGATCCGCACCCGACTGCGGCGCGACACGGCCGACGGTGCGGATCGCACGCCCCTGCACGTTGGTCTCGACCTGCTCGTAGCCAACCTGCCCGCGCAGGTCCTGTTCGTAATAGCGCTCCAGGCCCGACTTGCCCATATGGGTGAGCGCGGCATTGCCCTCGCCCAGCACCGCGAGGTCTTTTTCGTCGATACGGCCGACGTAGCCGATGATGTGCGCGAACAACGGCCCGTACGGGTAGCGCCGGGTCAGATACGGCTCCAGCTCCACGCCGGGGAAGCGCCAGCGCTCCACCGCAAAGCGCGCCATCTCTTCATCGCTCATGCGCAGCTTGAGGGTGACCGGCAGGAAGCTGCGGCGCGCGCGGCGCTCACGGTTGAAGCGCTCCAGATCTTCCGGCGCGATCGGGATTACCTTGCCCAGCGCGGCCAGCATGGCGCCCATGTCGGCGACCTTGTCCGGGGTCACGTCCAGACGGAACGCCGGCACGTTCTCAGCCAGCAGCCGGCCGGTGCGGTCGTAGATCATGCCGCGCCCGGGCACCACCGGTTTGGGCTTGATGCGGTTGGCTTCCGAGCGGGTGGCGTAGACCTCGTGGTCGAGCACCTGCAGCTTGAAATACCACCCGCCCAGGCCGACCAGGCAGATCACCACCATCACAAACCCCAGCACCGCCCGGCGGCGGAACTGCTCGGCCTCGGCATGCGGGTTCTTGGGTTGGCGCCGACCGTGCATGGGCTACTTCTTGCCCCGCTTGCCCAAGCGCACCGCATCCAGCAACACGAACAACGGCGGCCACAGCGCCATGCCCAGCAGCGGCGCCCACCAGTAACTCCACGGCAGGGTCGGCTCGCCGATCGCCAGATGCACGGCCGAAGACACGATGCGGTCGTTGAGCAGCAGCCCGCCGATCGCCAGCGCCTGCTGCGACACCGGGAAAAACCGCATCCGCGCGCGGAAGCGCTGCAGGATGAAGGTCATGATCACCAGCCGCAGCGCCTGCTCGCCCAGCAGCCCGCCGTACAGCAGATCGGCCAGCACGCCGGCCACGAAGGCCACACCCAAGCCCACCCGATCCGGCTCCTCGATCACCCAGTAGGCCAGCACCAGCGCCACCCAGTACGGGCGCAGCGGCTGCACCACCTCCGGCAACGGCAGCAGACCCAGCACCAGCGCAATGAGCAGGCTCACCGGCAGGATCCAGGTGTTGCGCATGCGGGTCATTGGTCCGTCTCCGGTGGAGACACACGGGAATCGGGAATCGGGAGTCGGGAATCGGCAGGAGCGATGCCTTGCGGCGGCGGCGCATCGCTCGCACGGCCAGCTGGCGACTGCGTGCCGTTGCCATTCCTCGTTCCGGCTGCCCGCAAGCCCTGCGGCGAAGCAGGACGCGAATCAGGCATCGGGATGTTGGATGCATTCGACGCCGTTGCGCGCGCAGGCGTGCTGGCCGGGCGGCCGGACGCTGGCGCACTGGACGGCTGCGTGCCGGGCGCGGCAGGTGTCGGCGCGGACTGGGTGCCCTGAGCGCTGCCGGTGCCGGTGCCGGTGCCCGATGCTGCGCCCGCCGTCGGGCGTGCGATATCCATCGCCGCGTCGGACACTCCGCTCGCCGGCGTGCGGGGTGGCGCGGTCACCGCCGCAGCGGCAGGTGCCGCAGCGCCGTTGCCATTGCCGTTGCCATTCCCCATTCCCGATTCCCCATTCCCCATTCCCGGCACCACCCGCAGCGGCTTGCCGGCGCGCAACAACAGCACGTCGCGGCCGCGGTCGAGTTTGGCGGCCGGGGTCAGCTCGCCGACCAGGAAGGCGTGGGTGTCGTCGGGATGCAGCTCGGAGACCTTGCCCACCGGGAAGCCGGCCGGGAAACGGCCGCCCAGGCCGGAGGTGACGATCTCGTCGCCCACCTGCACACCGGCGCTCAGCGGGATGTCGCGCAATTCGAGGCGGTCGCCGCGGCCGTAGACAATCAGGCGCACGCCGTTGCGCGCCACGCTCACCGGCACCGCGTGGTCGGGATCGGTCAGCAGCAAGACGGTCGAATGCAGCGGGGTCACTTCGATCACCTGGCCCATCAGGCCGCCGGCATCGATCACGGCCTGGCCCATCAGCACGCCATCGCGGCTGCCGGCGTCCAGCAGCAAGCGCTGGCGGGTCGGGTCCAGGTCGATATCCAGGATCGGCGCCAGCTGCACGTCCAGGCCACGGCGCTCGGCCACGTTGAGCAGCTCGCGCAACTGGGCGTTATCCAGCGCAGCGGTCTGCAGCCGGGTCAGGCGGGCGTTGGCGACCAGCAGCTGATTGCGCAGGTCGCGGGTTTCTTCCACCAGTTGCGCGTGCGTTGCGGCGTTGTCGCGCACCTGCGACCCGATGCGCCCTGGCAACCCGGCCACTGCCCAGATCGGCTGGATCAGCAGATTGGCCTGCATTCGCACCTGACTCAGCCAGCTGCCGCGGCTATCGAGCGCAATCAGCGTGATCGCCAGCACCAGATAGACCAGCAGCCGCAGCGTGGAGGTGACTTCGCCCGGACGGGAGGCGACGGGAGGACCGGCGTAGGAGGGCACTTTCAGGGCCGGGAATGGGGAGTCGGGAATGGGGAATCGGTGGGCAATGTGCTGCCCACGGAAGGGCTAAGGGATACACGGACGGGAATGCGCAGTGACCACGCAAGGCCGGAGGCGGGGAGCCGCACGACGATTCCCCATTCCCGATTCCCCATTCCCAGCTCCATTATTCCGGCGCGAAGAACTCGTTGCCGTGCATGTCCACCAGCTCCAGCGCGCGGCCGCCGCCGCGGGCCACGCAGGTGAGCGGATCGTCGGCCACCTGCACGTGCAGGCCGGTTTCTTCCGAGATCAGACGGTCCAGGTCGCGCAGCAGCGCGCCGCCGCCAGTGAGCACGATGCCGCGCTCGGCGACGTCGGCGCACAGTTCCGGCGGGGTCTGCTCCAGCGCCAGCTTCACTGCGGAGATGATGCCCGACAACGGCTCATGCAGCGCTTCGAGCACTTCGTTGGAGTTGATCTTGATCATCTTCGGCACGCCTTCGGCGAGGTTGCGGCCGGAGATTTCCATCTCCTGCACCTCGTCCTGCGGGTAGGCGCAGCCGATCTGCAACTTGATGCGCTCGGCCGTGGCTTCGCCGATCAACATGCCGTGGTTGCGACGCACGTAGTTGGTGATCGACTCATCGAAGCGGTCGCCGCCCACGCGCACCGATTGCGAGTAGACGATGCCGTTAAGCGAGATCACCGCCACTTCGGTGGTGCCGCCGCCGATGTCGATGACCATCGAGCCGCGCGCTTCGGTCACCGGCATGCCGGCACCGATGGCAGCGGCCATGGGTTCTTCGATCAGGTACACGTCGCGCGCACCGGCCTCTTCCGCAGATTCCTTGATCGCGCGGCGCTCCACCTGGGTGGAACCGGCCGGCACGCACACCAGCACGCGTGGGCTGGGGCGCAGGAAGCGCGATTTGTGCACCTTCTTGATGAAGTGCTTCAGCATTGCTTCGGTGTAGGTGAAATCGGCGATGACGCCGTCTTTCATCGGGCGGATGGTGGTGATGTGGCCGGGGGTACGACCGAGCATCTGCTTGGCCTCCGCGCCGACGGCAGCCACCGAGCGCGTCCCGCCGATTGCGCGGTCCTGACGCACCGCAACCACCGATGGCTCGTTCAGCACGATGCCCTGTCCGCGCACGTAGATCAGCGTATTGGCCGTGCCCAGATCGATGGACAGGTCGTTGGAGAACATGCCGCGCAGTTTCTTGAACATCGAGGGAGTTGTTCCTGGGTAAGTCGCGTGCCCGCCGCCAGACTGGCGAAGTTTTGGGCAGAAAACGAAGTCCACTAGCCTAGCAATCCCCCCCGGTGCGGGCAAGGAAAAATCGGTGTTTCCGGCCCGGTTTTCATGTGGCGGTCACGCCGGGCATGGCACGCGGTTGTGGCTCTGATCGGTCGCAGCCGTTACCCTTTGCGCCGCGGCGTTGGCGCCGTCCCGCCGCCATGCCGGCAACTGGCGGGTATTTCCTTACGCAAAGGCCTGACTCGATGTCCGCACTGATCTGTGGTTCCCTCGCCTACGACACCATCATGGTGTTCCCGGACCAGTTCAAGAATCACATCCTGCCGGACAAGGTGCACATCCTGAATGTGTCGTTCCTGGTGCCGCGCATGCGCCGCGAGTTCGGCGGCTGCGCCGGCAACATCGCCTACAACCTGCATCTGCTCGGCGGCGCGCCGATTCCGATGGGCACCGTAGGCCAGGATTTCGGCCCGTACCGCGAACATTTCGAAACGCTGGGCATCGATCTGTCGCGCGTGAAGATCATCGATGACCTGTTCACCCCGCAGGCGTTCATCACCACCGATCACGACAACAACCAGATCACCGCCTTCCATCCGGGCGCGATGATGCGCAGTTACGAGAACCACGTGCGCGACGTGCCGGGCGTGACCCTGGGCCTGGTCGGCCCGGACGGGCGCGAAGGCATGATCCAGAATGCGGAAGAGTTCGCTGCCGGCGGCATTCCTTTCATCTTCGATCCTGGCCAGGCGATGCCGTTGTTCAACGGACCGGAACTGCGTGAATTCATCGAGCAGGCCGACTACGTGGTGGTCAACGACTACGAGTCCAACCTGCTGCAGGAACGCACCGGCTGGAACGAGAAAGACATCGTGTCGCGCGTGCAGGCCTACATCACCACGCAGGGCCCGAAGGGCGCGCTGGTGCACACGCCCGAGAAGACCTACGACATTCCGCCGGCGCATGAGCGCCGCGTGGTCGACCCCACCGGCTGCGGCGATGCGTTCCGCGCCGGCCTGATCTACGGCATCCAGCACAACTACGACTGGCTGACGATCGGGCGCATGGGCAATCTGATGGGCGCATTGAAGGTGGAACACCCCGGCACCCAGAACCAACGCTTCGACTTCGCCGAATTCAACGATCAGTTCAAACAGCAGTTCGGCTACGCGCTGTAGGAATGCCCGGAGCTGCATCGGTGCGACACCTCGGCTGCGCACCGTCAGCTCCCACTCCAGCGCTTGCTCCGCGCCCGGCCCGCACCTGCGATGCCGGCGCTGGCGCCGGCTAGCTTCCCCTTCTCTCTTCGGGAGAAGGGGCCTAGCAGCGGCAGATGCCGGCCTGCGCGAAACCTCGCGCAGCTCGAACGACACACTCGCTTCGAACGGCGCCACCGCCCCGGCCCGTACTTCGCCCCAAGGCGGCCCTTGCGACGCGGGCGCCCCGCTAAAGACTGCTTGCGCAGCCTCCAAGCGGCTGCCGCGGCCAGCGCTCGGTGCGCGCCATGCCGCTCGTAGAGTCCGGTTCTAAGCACGCCCTCCACACCCGACTGACGACCGCTCGCTGCGCTTTGTTAGCCGCTCTCAGCGCTAAATGCGCACGCTCCCTCGCCCCGCCGAGCAAGCTGCGCGTCGACCGAGCTCGACCCTTATCCCCCAAAACGCGGTCGTGGCCTCAGGCATCCTGGGCCCCTCATCGATGCACGTATTGCGAGCAGCGCGGCGCAGTTTGCTGCAATGCGGTTTGAGCATAGGAGCGGTTTGTGCCTCTACTGACGTTTCGCGCCCACTGAGGAACGCTGGCCCATGTCCGAGCCAAGCGTTGTCGCCGCTCCTTCCATCACGCTGCCGGAGATCGAACCGGATGTACTCCGGCAGATCAGAAGGCTGCGCGATATCGCGCCGCTGGCGCCACCGCTGTCGCGGTCGTGGCGGCGTTGCCTGGACGACTACGCGCTGCTACCCGAGGCAACGCCCGAACCGTTGGTGCACGACGCCCTGCACGTGCGTGAGCGCCAGCAGCGGCTTGGCGAGGTGCTGCGCATCGCCAAGGTGGAAATGGAAAACCTGTACGAGCAGATCGCCGGCAGCGGCTATGCGGTGATCTTTGGCGATGCCGACGCCACCGTGCTGCATAGCGTGCACGACTCCACCCTGCTGCGCGAGTTCCGCCAGGCGGGGCTGTTCTGTGGCGCCAGCTGGGCCGAATGCCATCAGGGCACCAACGGTCTGGGCACCTGCGCGGCCGAGCGCACGGCGGTCAGCGTGCATCGCGGCGAACACTATCTGACCCGGCATTTACCGCTGTCGTGCAGCGGCGCACCGATCCTGGACCCGCATGGGGGGCTGCTGGCGGTGCTGGATGCGTCCACCCCCAATGCGCAGGACAGCAAGCAGATCCAGCGCCATACCGTGGCCCTGGTGAGCATGTCGGCCGCACAGATTTCGCGCTCGCATTTCCTCAATCAGTTTGGTCATGCGTTCATCCTGCGCTTTCACAGCCGCCCCGAATTTGCCGGCTTGTTGCACGAGGCGTTGATCGCCATCGGTGCCGATGGCCGCGTGCTGGCGGTCAACGAAGCGGTGCTGGAGCAACTGGGCAAGATCGATCGCAGCCAGTTGGTGGGTCGCGATATCTCGCAGGTGATGCAGCTGGACTTCGACACCATCGAACACCGGGCCGGCAGCGACGCGGGCACCCTGTGGTCGATCCGCTGCGCCTGCCACGGGCGGCGCTTCTATGCGCTGGTGCGCCCGCCACGCGCCCGCCCGGCGCTACCTGCGGTGGGTGGGCCGGCGCAGGCCGCACCGGATTCCGAATTGCAACCAAGCGAGCACGTCGGTTCGGATCCGCGCATGCGCCACAACCTGGCCAATGCGTTGAAACTGGCCGCGCACCGCGTCTCGATCCTGCTGCGTGGCGACACCGGCACCGGCAAGGAAGAATTCGCCAAGGCGGTGCACCGTGGCTCGCCCTGGGCCAGCGGCGCGTTTGTCGCGATCAATTGCGCCGCCATTCCCGAGGCGCTGATCGAAAGCGAGTTGTTCGGTTACGCACGCGGTGCCTTCACCGACGCGGCGCGCGAAGGACGGCACGGCAAATTGCTGCAGGCCAGCGGCGGCACGCTGTTTCTGGACGAAATCGGCGATATGCCATTGCCATTACAAAGCCGCCTGCTGCGCGTGCTGGAAGAACAATGCGTGACCCCGCTGGGCAGCGAACGTGCGGTGCCGCTGGAACTGCACGTCATCAGTGCAAGCCATCGCGATCTGGCGCAACGCGTGGCCGCAGGTGAGTTTCGCGAGGACTTGTATTACCGACTGAACGGCGTGGTGTTGCATCTACCCCCACTGCGCGAGCGCAGCGATAAAGCGGAGTTGATCCGTACTTTGTTGCGCGAAGAAAACGCAGAGCGCAGCGTACGCATCAGCGAAGAGGCGATGCACAAACTGCTCAGCTACGCCTGGCCAGGCAACCTGCGCCAGTTACGCAATGTGCTGCGCACCGCAGCGGTGTTATGCAGCGACGGCGTCATCCGCCTGCCGAACCTGCCGCAGGAAATCGTCGATGCCGGCAGCGCGCCATGCCTGGTCGATGGCCGTGCCGTGGCCGCCGACGACATGCCGGGCCGGGTGGCGCTGGATCAGGCCGAACGCCTGGTATTGCAGCAACAACTCGAACGCCATCGCTGGAATGTCAGCCGCACCGCCGACGCCCTGGGCATCAGCCGCAATACGCTGTATCGCAAGCTGCGCAAACATGGGTTGGATACGGGCTGATGGAGGGGCGGGGATTTGGGATTGGGGATACGTCAAAGCCAAAGCGGTGGCTTGGCGCTGCTATTTAGAGCGATTAACACAATTATTTTTTCGCCATCAGGCGGCACCGCTATGGCTTGATGCGCCATGTGGCACGCTACGTGCCGCGATTGCGGAGCGGATGATCTGTGGCTTGGCTGCAGGGTCCTTGCCCGCCCGCCCTCGCGGGACATGCTGCAAGTACGTCCTTGTAAGCTCTTACGCGGCATCCATGCCGCGTAAGGTCCCGCGACGGTGGGCGGGCAAGGACCAGTGGAGATGGTCGCTGTGCACGGCAGGAGCAGTGCTTGATGCGCGTTGTCGGGTCATCACGTGCAAGCGCAACGTTTGATGTGCAACGCGCTACAAGCAGCTTTCACGCGACCACCGACCAACGTTCTGGTGCGGTGTCCTCGCCGCTTGCGGGACCGTGTGGCGGCATGGATGCCGCCACCGAGCCCCCAGGGACGGGTTCACGGCGTGTCCCGCGAGCGGTGAGGGCACCGCGCCCCCGACCAGCGCGACGCGCGACCCTCCAGATAACGCGGAGCGCGGCTGGTGCTGACGCCTCATGAATCTCCAATCCCGAATCCCCGCCCCAAACTCACAACGCCCAGCGCAGCCCGATCAGATACTGCCTGGTCACGCCCGGCGCCAGAAAGCGTGCCGGGCCTGTTTCGACGGGCGCGTTCTGCGGGCGGGCAAGTTCGCCATCGGGAAACACATCTTCGGCCACCGCAGCATAGGTGGCGTACTGGCGATCGAACAGGTTGTCGATACGCGCAAAGACCGACACGCGCGTGCTGATGGCCCAACGCGCCTGCAGGTCGACCAGTGCATAGCCGGCGGTGCCGATATCGATGCGCTGCGGTGCGGGCTCGCCGGCTTCGGCATTGTCGACCTGCCCATCTTCGTTGCCGCTGGCCACGCGCCCGGACACCGCGCGCACGCCGGCGCCCAACGTCAGCGCATCGCGCTGCCACTCCACCCCGAGCTTGAGGTTATGCCGGGGTAGCGCGGCGATCCGCAAACCGGGCCGCAACGTGATCACACGCTCGCCGGACAGCAGTTCGCCGTCGCTGCGATAGGTCGCGTCCAGATAGCTGTACCCGGCCGACCATTGCCAATCGCCGCTGCGCAGATGCAGCGCAGCGTCGAGGCCTTGATAGCGGGTGCGTCCCACATTATCGAAGTAGCCTAGCTGCGTGTCCGGCGCACGCAAAAACAAAATGTCGTCGCGATTGTCGGCGCGGTACACCGACACGGTGGCGTTGCTGTCGGCCCACGGCGACCAGCGCGCGCCCAACTCATAGGTTCGCGACACGATCTGCTCCAGGCGCGGATCGGCCTGCAAGCCGGTCGGCAGCCGGCACGGCTGGGTGGGGTCGGCGCACCCCAGTTCGATCGCGGTCGGTGCGCGCGTGTTCTGGGCCACCGAGCCGTACACGGTGAGGCCGGAGTCGAGCCGATGGGTGAGCCCCAGCGACGGGTTCGCCTTGGCGTAGACAAAGCGCTCGCGCGGGCGGTCGCCGTCCTCGGCGGTGGACAGGATGTTGTCGACCACCACCCGGTTCCAGCGCACTGCGGCGGTGAGATGGGTGGCCGCGTCCAGCTCCCAGGTGTCTGCGACAAAGGCGCCCAGCGTCTTGGTGCTGCCGCGCACACCAGAGAAGAACGCACGCTCGACATCGGGATCTGCCAGCACCGACCGATCCGGCTGCACCCAACCGTCGCGGGCGAATTGCCGGTAACGCACATGACCGCGGTCGAAGGTGACACCGGCACTGAGCGCATGCGCTCCCCATTGCTTGCTCAGGTTGATCGCAAGCCCCTGCGCTTCCTGACGCATCTGGGTGGTGTTGAGGGCGCCGGTATGCAGCGCATCGGCATCGGCGCGCGCCACCTCGCAATCGGCATCCAGCGCGCTGCCGTCGGCGGCGTAACCGGAGGCGCATTCTTCGACGAATTCTTCGTAGTCCTCACCGATATCGCCATTGACGGTATCGCGCCGGCCAACGCGCGAATACGCCAGCGCATGCAGCGCAGTGTCCGCATCGAAACGGTGGTCTAACTGCGCTGTCAGCAACGTATTGCGATTGCGGGTGAGATCGGGCGAGGTATACACCGCACGGCGGTCGGCACGGTACAGGCCTGGCTCGGGCCCCTCGTCGGTGTAGCTGGTGTCGGGTAACAGTCCATTGCCGATCAGGCGGCTGCGCCCGTGCAGCAGCGACAGACTCCAGTCGGTGTCATCGCCTTGCCGACCGAGCTTGCCGAACACCGTGCCCAGACGTCCTTCGGAAGCATCGCGCCAGCCGTTTTCGTCGAAGCCGGTCACTGCGATAAAGCCATGCCAGCCATCGCCGCCGGCAATGCCATAACTGGCATCCAGCCGCTTGCGCGCGCCGCTGCCGATGCTCAGTTCGCCTTGCAGTCCCGGTGCAGTGAGTCCGGATGCGGTGGACAGCACCACCGCGCCGCCGAGCGTATTCGGCCCGAATAACGGGTTGGAACCGGGCATCAGGGTGACGGCGGTGATGGCGGATTCCGGCAGCATGTCCCAGCTGACGATATCGGCGAACGGTTCGTTGACGCGGACGCCGTCCAGATACACCGACACACCTTGCGAAGCGCCCGGCAAGGCCGATGCGCGAAAGCCATGGAAGGTAAGGTCGTTCTGAAATGCGCTGCCCTGCACATCGTTGCCATCCACACCGACAAACCGCCGCTGCAGCAGATCGCTGATGTTGTTGCTGCGCCCACGCGACAACTCCGCATTGGTCGCCGATTGCACCATGTACGGCAATTGCGCCGCGTCGATGGTGGTGCCGGGGATGGGCGTGGCAGTGACTTCGATGCGATCCAGCCAGGTGACTTGCGGGGTGCCGTCGGCCAGTGCGGGGCCGATCGTGCCAGCGCACAGCAGCGCTGCACAGGCGCAGGCAAGCCGATGGCGTTGCAGTACATCGCATCCAGGGCGAGCGGTGCGAAGCGGCGGGGTACTGCGGTGGCCCAGCAAGTCATGCGTCGACGTCATGTCGTCTCCTTCAATACAGCACGATCGATTTGATGCCGCGCGCCGCGCGCAGATCCGCCAGCGCCTGATTGATGTCGTCCAATGCCAGGGTACGGGTAATCAGCGGTGCCAACTGGATCTCGCCATGCAGATAACGCTCCACATAGCCTGGCAACTCGCTGCGTCCTTTCACCCCGCCGAACGCGCTGCCACGCCACACCCGGCCGGTCACCAACTGAAACGGCCGCGTGCTGATCTCTTGCGCATCGTCGGCAACGCCGAGAATGACGCTCTCACCCCAGCCCTTGTGGCAGCACTCCAGTGCCGCACGCATCGCACCGACATCGCCCACGCATTCGAAACTGTGGTCGGCGCCGCCATCGGTGAGGTCCACGATCACTTGCTGGATCGGTGCGCCGTAGTCGCGCGGGTCCAGGCAATCGGTGGCGCCCAGCGCACGCGCCAATGCGAACTTGCCCGGGTCGATATCCACCGCAATGATGCGCCCGGCCCGCGCCAGCACCGCGCCCTGCACCACCGACAGGCCGATCCCGCCCAGCCCGAAGACCGCCACGCAATCGCCCGGCCGCACATGCGTGCTGTTGAGGACCGCGCCAACGCCGGTGGTGACCGTGCAACCGAGCAGGCAGACCTGATCCAGCGCCGCATCCGGATGGATGCGCGCCACCGCGATCTCCGGCAACACGGTGTATTCGGAAAACGTACTGGTGCCCATGTGGTGCAGGATCGGACGCCCGTTCAATGAAAACCGGCTGCTGCCGTCGGGCATCAGGCCACGTTCCTGACTGCTGCGAATCGCCTGGCACAGGTTGGTGCGCCCGGAGCGGCAGAACTTGCAGACGCCGCATTCGGGCATGTACAGCGGGATGACATGATCGCCGGCACGCACGCTGGTCACGCCGATGCCCACGTCTTCCACAATTCCCGCGCCCTCCTGGCCCAGAATCGCCGGAAAGCTGCTCGCATGCCCGTGCGCGAGCGCATGCGCATCGCCGTGGCAGATGCCGGTGGCAACCAGCCGCACCAGCACTTCGCCGGGGCGCGGCGGCTGCAGGTCCACCTCTTCGATGGTCAACGGCTGATGCGGGCCCCAGGCGACCGCAGCGCGTGTCTTCATCCCGCCTCCCCGGCGCGTATCGGCATGGCCGGCACTCAGCGCGCGATGACCACGCCCCACGGCAGTTCGCCGACGGGGATCTGTTTGAGTTCGCGCATGCTCGCGGTATCGATCACGCTCACGGTATTGGAGCGGCCATTGGCCACGTACAACTTGTCGCCGGCGGGCGTGAGCGCCGGATTCCAGGGCCGTAATCCGACCGGAATCTCGGCCAGACTGCGTGCAGTAGTGGTATCGACCACACTGACCGTGCCGGCACCGCCGTTGGATGCGTACAGCCGCGTGCCGTCGGCCGACAGTGTCACGCCGGCAGTGCGCACGCCGGCCGGCAAACTGGCGCGGCGCGTACGGGTCTGCAGGTCGATCACATCCACCACGTTGGCAGTCTCCTGCGCGATATAGACGCTGCGGCCATCGGGTGCGAACGCCATGCCGCGCGGGTGGCCGCTGGTGGCGACCACGCCGCGCGACTGACGCGTGGCCAGCTCGATCATGTCCATGTCATTGGAACCTTCGTTGCTGGTGAGCAGCCACTTCCCATCGGGCGTGTATGCGCAATGCTCCGGCGCCTGCCCACGCGTGGCGATGACCTGCTGCACACGGAACTGCGCCGCATCGATCAACATCACCTGGTTCTGCCCTTCCACGCACACGGCGAACTGCGTGCCATCGGGCGACAACGCGATACCTTCGGCGTTTTCGCCGATGTCCACTTGCCGCAATACCGTGTCCTTGGCGGTGTCGAGTTCGATCAACCGGTGATGCTCGGCATCGATCAAATACAGATGGCCCTGCGGGCCGGGCAACACCTGCTGCAGACGCTTGCCGAGCTGGCCTTGCGCACTGAGCGTGCGCACCACCGTATCGGTGCCGGTGTCGATCACCGACACCGTGCCGCTGCGTTGGTTGGGCACGTATGCCAACACCGGCGATGCTGCCGGCGCCGGTGCCGCACTGGTGGACGCAGCAGGCGATGCAGTGGCTGCAGCAGCCGGTGCGGCCGCATCGCGCTGGCAACCGGCGACCAACAGCAGCGCACCCGATGCAATCACTGCACAGGTGCGCCGCCAGCGACCGATCACCGAGCGCGGTGCGCCTTGCTTCATTGCGCCTTGCCCGCGGTCTTGTTGATCGAATGGATGAAGGCCAGCAGTTTTTCGGTGTCGCCCGGCTTGAGCACCGGCGCAAACGGCGGCATCTGCCCCACCACTCTTTCATGCCCGACCCGCGTCTTGCCGTGCGTGATCATGGCCGCGGTGCCTTCGCTGATCAGCGTGCGCAGGGTGTCGTCATCGCTGCCGTAGACCCAGATGTCATTGGTCAACGGCGGGCACATGCCGCCGCCACCGGTACCGCCGTGGCAGGCATTGCAGCCGGCAGAGAAATAGATCTTCTTGCCTTCGGCGATCAGCTCGGGAGTGACCTTGACCTCCGGCCCCTTCGGGATCGGCGTCACGGCGGCCGGGGGTGCGGGCGGCGTGGCTGGATCCGGCGCAGGGCCTGCGGCCGGATTGGGCATCGCTGCGGAGGCAGTTGCGGGCGGCGGTGGCGCTGCGGCATCGGCAGGAGGCGCGCTGGCGGCAGGCGATGGCGCAGCGTCGGGTGCCGGTGCCGGCGGAGTCTCTTTTCCGCATGCGGCCAGCAGTGTGCTCAGCAACAACGCGCAGAGCGCTGCGCGCATGGAACGATCGATACAACCCACGGTGGACTTACGCATGAACGAACCTTTCTGATCGGAGGGAACACCGCGCACCCCGTGCACGCGGTGGATGAAACGCTCAGCGTCTGGAAGGGCGCTTGGCCTCGCTGAGCAGTGCAGCCAACGCGGCATCGCCGCGGTCCTGCGCCAATGTCGCGGCGGTCTTGCCATCGCGGTTG
The DNA here is from genome assembly GCF_979258225.1 of Xanthomonas sp. AC360. Classification (NCBI taxonomy): domain Bacteria; kingdom Pseudomonadati; phylum Pseudomonadota; class Gammaproteobacteria; order Lysobacterales; family Lysobacteraceae; genus Xanthomonas; species Xanthomonas sp. AC360. Next base: position 2,231,045 of record NZ_OZ409846.1, on the reverse strand, counting down.
CGCGCCGCAGGGTCGGCACCGGCCGCCAGCAGACGCTTGGCGACGTCCTCGCGTCCGGCGGCTGCGGCCAGCATCAAGGCGGTGACACCCGCCTGATTGGCATGTCCCACGTCGGCGCCACGTGCAACCAGCGCATCGAGAATGGCCGGGTCGTCGCGCGCCACTGCGAACATCACCGGGGTGAATCCGGTGGGATTGGCACGCTTCACATTCGCCCCTGCGGCCAGCAGTGCCTGCACCACGCCGACGTCGGCATACGAGACCGCCAGATCCAGTGCGCTCCAGCCATCGCCGGACACCGTATCGACCGGCGCGCGTTTGCCCACCAGCTGGGTCACGCTATCGGCATCGTTGGCCCATGCGGCTTTCATCAGCGCCGTCCAACCGCTGGCATCGCGCGCATCCAGGCGCGCGCCGGCATCCAGTAACAGGCCGACCAGATCCGGTTCCTGATTGCGGATGGCCTGATGCAATGGCGGCTCACCGAGCAGGTTGGGCGTGTTGGCATCGGCGCCATGCCGCAACAACCAGGCCGCACGCACTGCGTCGCCGGCATCCAGCGCATGCGCCAGTTCCTGGTTGGGGTCAGCACCATCGGCGATGCGTAACTGCAACTGCGCCAGCTCCTGCGACGACGCAGCAGGGCTCGGCGCAGTCGAGGCGGAGGTCGGTGTGGCGTACGGCCCATGCGACGGCAGATCGCCAGCCACGATGCACTCGCTGCAACGCACCAGCGGCACGTGATAACTGCGCAAGATCTCGGCGATCTTTACCGCATTGTCTTGCAGCGCGGTGTTCAGCGCATCGCGCAATGCGGCGTTTTTGCGCGACACCGCCCACGCCATCGAGTATTCCAGTACCGCGTCGTCGATGGTGTTCAACGGCACCACGCCCAGATTGCTACGCGCAGCGTAGTAACCGGCCACCGGGCCCCAGGATTCGGCCGCATCCAGTTCATTGGCGGCTACCCGCTCCACCAGCTTGCCCGGATGTTCTTCCGGTGCGGTGGCCGAGTCGTAGAACAGGTATTGCACTTCGCCACTGATGCCGTGCTCGTACAGAGCCTGGCGCGCGGGCGAGCTCTGAAACACGCCCAGCCGCAGTTTTTTCAACGCCGGATCGTCCAGCGACGTCGGCACCAGATTCAAACCTTTGCGCGTCACCAGCACATAGGCCGAGCGATACACCGGGCGCGTGGTCAGGCCCTGCTCGAAGTCGCTGTTGAGATCCATCAGCAGATCGCAGCGGCCGGCGTTGATGGTGCTGCGCGCCAGCCCGCGCTGGTAATAGGTGCGCCATTCGTATTCCAGGCGACGGCCCATCGCATCAGCGACGACTTGTGCAATCTTGTTCTGGAAGCCTTCGCCAGCCTTGTTGGACAACGGCATGTTGCCCGGATCGGCGCACACACGCAGCACCGTCGGATCGGGCGCAGGCGGCGGCGTGTTTGCGGGCGTCTGCGCGGAGGTTGGAGCTGCAGTGGATGCAGGCGCCGCTGCGGGCGCCGCATCGGAATCAGAAGCGCGAGCCGTCGGTGAAGACGGCTCGCGTGTGCAACCTGCGGCGACGAGTCCGAGGCTGCAAACCACCAGCACCTTGCGCAGGTGCCGGGTCATGCCGCACACGCCGGCAGTGATCTGCCGACGTGTGCGTCCAACGCCTTGCGTGGATCTCATCGTGCAGTCTTCGCTGCTGCATTTGCGGTGCCACCACCGGCGGCCGCAGTAGCGGTTGCCGTGGCGGTCACCGTCTTGCCGGCGCCATCGATACGGAAGGTGTGCACCATGCCACCGAGCGGGATCTTGTCGAAGCCGGCGCCGAACGCCAGCCCGGCAGCACCCAGCGCGCCGTACGGATCGGCCGGATCCAGACCGGCAGCCACCGGCAGACCGATCCAGCCACCAATGCCCGAGAACACCGCCACGTACTGGTGACCATTGGCCTTGTAGGCGATCGGGTTACCGATGATGCCGGACGGCAGCTTCATCTCCCACAGCTTCTTGCCGGTGTCCTTGTCCACCGCACGGAACCAGCCGTCGAGCGTGCCGTAGAACACCAGCCCGCCATCGGTGACCAGGGTGCCGCTCCACACCGGGAACTTCTCCTTGATCTCCCACTTGGACTTGCCTTCCACCACGTCGAATGCCTTGACGATACCCAGAGCACCCGGCTCATTGGGCTTCATCATCACGTTGGCGAACACATACGGCAGGCCCATCATGGTGTTGCCGCGTTCCTGCGGTTCCAGTTCCATGTGCCAGTTATTGGTACCGCAGAAAAACACCGCCGAGTTGGCCGGATCCACCGAGCACGGCTGCTGATCCTTGCCGCCCATTGCCGACGGGAATGCCTGCACTTTCTTGCCGCGTTCCAGCGGGGAATGCGCCGCCACTTTCACCGGGCGACCGGTCTTCATGTCGATGCGTTCTGCCCAGTTGGCGGGCACGAACTTGTGTGCGCGCAGCAAGGTGCCGTCGCGGCGATCGAGCACGTAGGCAAAGCCGTTGCGATCGAACTGCACCACCGATGGAACTTCCTTGCCGTCGATGGTCAGATCGACCAGGATCGGCTCGTTGATGCCGTCGTAATCCCACTGGTCGAACGGGGTCTTCTGATAGCCCCACACCGCTTCGCCGGTATCGATCTTGCGCGCGAACAGCGTCATCGACCACTTGTTGTCGTGCTCGCCGTTGTTGCATTCCTCATGCGAGGTCTTGCCGCAGCGATACGACGGGCTCCACAGACCGGGATTACCGGTGCCGTAATAGACCAGCTTCAACTTCGGGTCGTAGCTGTACCAGCCCCAGGCCGCACCGCCACCGCGCTTCCATTCGTCGTTGGGGAAGGTCTTGATGCCCAGATCGCCGAGCTGGCCGTGTTGCGGATTGGCCTTGTTGAAGTCCGGTCCCAGGCAGATCGCCTTGTCGGTACCGGCGGCATCGCAGGACCATGACTGCTTGCCATCGGACAGGTTGTAAGCCGCCACGCGCCCGAGCACGCCGAACTCGTTACCGCTGATCCCGGCCACCACTTTGCCATCGGCGATGATCGGCGCCATGGTGATGGTTTCGCCCTTGTCCGGGTGCGCGAGTTTCTGCTTCCACACTTCCTTGCCGGTCTTGGCATCGAGCGCAATCACATCGCCGCTCAGGCTGCCAAACACCAGCTTGCCATCGGCATACGACGCACCGCGGTTGACGGTATCGCAGCAGGCCACCGCCACTGAGCGTTCGTCCTGTTGCGGGGTGTATTTCCACAACACCTTGCCGCCGTCCTCCTGCGCGGCCAGGTCGATTGCGAATACATTGTTCGGATACGCGCTGACCATGTACATGATGCTGCCGATCACCAGCGGCTGGCCTTCGTGGCCGCGCGTGGCGTCGGTCTTCATTTCCCACGACATCTTCAGATTCTTGACGTTGTCGCGATTGATTTCGGCTAGCGGGCTGTGCCGGGTCAATGCGAAATCGCGACCCACGCCACCCCAGTTGTCGGCATTGCTGGCATTGGCGGTGAATTCGCTATCGGTATCGACCACGGCGGCGGCTGGCGCCGCGGCGGGTGTGGCTGCAGGTGCGGGCGCGGCGGTTTCTGCCGGCGTTTCTTTTTTGCAACCGGCCAACACAGCGCTCAGCGCAAGCATCAGCAGCGCGCCGCTGCGGACGCTGCGACAGGAAGATTGGTGCATATGCGTCTACCCCTCTCGGTGAACAATCCAATCGAACGAACAGCCACTGGCGTTTGATGCACGCAACGACGGCGCAAACGGGTGGGTACGGCGATAGGACAGAGCACAGCGCGTGCCAGTGCGTTGTTGCGTCGCAACACCTTGCTGTGTCAGGGCTTTGTGTGGACGCAGTGAATGCTGCGCGAGAGCTGTATCGGATTTGGCACACTTTGCGCCGAGCGTGCTGTAGCAGCGATGGAACAGATTGGGCGGAGGCGCTTCGGTGGTACGCGGTAGAGACACCTGGTCGGTATGACGCCAGACGTTTTCCAGAGCCTAGGGGTTCTGGAGATGGCGGCGAATGAGATGGCAACGAATTGGCGACATTGCTGCACTAGCAACGACAACGACAACGACAACGAGCCGAGCACGCCGACACCTGCATTTGTTTCGCCGTTGGAGGAATGCGCCCGAAGGGCGGACGAGGGGTGCCCCCCCTGCCCAAGTCAATGCGTTTGTCGTCGTGCGCTTTTGAAGCGAGATCCGGGGGACCTGACGGACGGCGCTTGGTCCGTACCCTCACCCCAACCCCTCTCCCGCGGGGAGAGGGGCTAGAGCGCGGCGCCACGCGTCTGTTCCTTCTCCCCTCGGGAGAAGGTGCCCCGAAGGGGCGGATGAGGGTACGGGCGCAGCCTCATGCAGTTGAAGCAGCACCAGGGCTTCGCCTCCATGCCCTCACCCTAACCCCTCGCCTGTGGGGAGAGGGGCTAGAGCACGGCGCCACGCGCCTGTTCCTTCTCCCCTCGGGAGAAGGTGCCCCGAAGGGGCGGATGAGGGTACGGGCGCAGCCTCATGCAGTTGAAGCAGCACCAGGGCTTCGCCCCCGTACCCTCACCCCAACCCCTCTCCCGCGAGGAGAGGGGCGATTGGTTGATCGACGTGTGCAAGGCGGTCCAGCGTCATTGCTCTCCCGTCGCCGAGACGCGACTGATCCAACATCAGCCGTCTACGCGGGCCTGCCAGCGCTGTAACAGTTCGCTGCAATCGCGCAGGCGCCAATCGGCCAGGCCGGGCCAGGGGTCGCCGGGGGTATTGACCAGCACGGTCGCTGCGCCAGCGGCGCGGCCGCAGGCCAGGTCGTTGTGGTGGTCGCCAATCATGAGCAATGCAGTGGCGCTCACCGCCCACCGCTGCTGGAAATACTGCAGGCCGTCGGGCGCGGGCTTGGGCGCGGCCTCGTCGCGGCCGACAACGTCGTCCCAGGCGAAGGCATCGCCCAGGCCGATCGCCTCCAGCGTTATCTGCGCCAGGCTGCGTGCGTTGCGGGTCAGCAAGCCGAGGCGGCAGCCATTGGCGTGCAGCGCGCGCACCACTTCTTGCGCGCCGGGCGCTGGCTGGGCCGCTTCAGCCAGGGCGCGCTCGTGTTCCAGCAACCAGGCGTGCTTGGCCTGCGCCTGCTCGGCGGGCAATGCGGCCAGGTGGTGCAGGATGTCGTCTTCGGGCGGGATCTCCAACTCGCGCCGGATCAGCACGAAGTCGTGCACCGGCTGGGTGAGCGTGCCATCCATGTCGAACACCCAATGCCGGTAGGCGGACAACGGTAGTCGGGCTGCGCTTGCGCCATCCATGGATTATTTCCAGCCCGGCATCTGGGCGGTATCCAGCCCGCCCACGTCGAACTCCGCAGTCCGCGTCCCGCCGGCCTTGACCGGGAAGGCGATGCTGATGCGCTTGGCGTTGCGCACCACTTTCCACAACGCCTTGTCGTCGTCGATGAACATGGCGATCGCCTCGTCGGTGTCGGGGCGATGCGCGGCCATCGCGCGTGGTGCGCCGCCATCGGCGGAGACCTGCACCTTGCAGCCGCCGTAGCAATTGAAGTCGCCAGCCTTGAGCACGAGATAGCTGTGACGCTTCCACTGCGGATGATCGCGGAACACCAGGCTCACCGGCTTGGGACCGCTGCCATCCACATCCACGCGCTCCTTGGCATCGATCATGGCCGAGCGCTGCGTGCCGCCCTTTGCGGGCACCTGCGAGTACTGCCAAAGCGCCTGCATGCGGCGCAACTCGCGCGCCTGTTCGCCCTTGGCCTTGATGTCGGCATACCCGGGTTCGATGCGCGTTGCGGCCGCCGTACCGGCATAGCCTTCGAGCAAGGCCGCGCCATGTGCACGTGCCATGTCCCAGTTCTGCGCCTGGACGGCTTCGTCGTACTGCTTGGCGAGCGCATCGGCCTGGGTTTCTTTCGCCTGCGCCTGCGCGGTTTCCTGCGCCTTGCGTTGCGCCTCGCGGTCGGTGCAGGCACTCAGGGCCGCGACGCACAAGATCGCGCTCAACAGATACTTCATCGTCGACTCCAGGGCGAATTCAGCGGCAACGATACCAGCCTGTCCATGTGCGATAGATCGGCAGGGCGATAGGTGTCGTAGTGACCGCACCACCACCGGCCCCGTAGGAGCGCACCTGGGTGCGATGGGGCTTAACCGGTGAAGCCTCATCGCGCCCGGGTGCGCTCCTACGCGGCGGAGTTTGCGCCGCGACGGGAGGGCGTCCGCAACGCCCTCCCCTGCCATCACGGCTGCGCGGGCATAGCTGGCTTGGCTTTTTCGAAGGCCTGTCCGGCGAATGCACTGCCGTCCGGGTTTTCAGCACTTCGGCATCGATCGGCAAACGTAGGAGCGCACCCGGGCGCGACGGGGCTTTACTGGTAAAGCCTCATCGCGCCCGGGTGCGCTCCTACGGCGGGGGTTGCGCCGCGACGGGAGGGCGTCCGTAACGCCCTCCCCTGCCATCACGGCTGCGCGGGCGGTGCTGCCTTGGCCTTGGCAATCATCTCGGCCACCGAGGCGGTGGTGATCGGGTGATAGCTGGGCTTGGCCTTTTCGAAGGCCTGTTCGGCAAACGCGATGCCATCCGGGGTCTTCAACAGTTCGGCGTAGATCGGCAACACCAGCTTGCGGCGGCCCACCCGCTCGATGAACTCACCGGCGGCAGGACGTGCGTCGGTGTAACCGCTACGGATCGCCAGCGGATACCAGCGCATCGCGATCTCGCCGTTCGGCGTGCCGGTGAAGTGATAGGCATCGTCCAGCTGCTTGAGCTGTTCGGGCTTCGAGGTGGCGCCCATGCCGCTGAGGAAATGCACCCATTCCTGCGTGCCCCATTCGCTGGTGACCTGCTTGTTGGGCAGCGTGGCGCTACCACTCCAGGCGATACGCGCGGTGTCCACAATCGAGAAGCTGCGCGAGCGTGCCTTGGCCGCAAACGCCGGGATGCCCGGCTGCTTCAACCAGGCACCCACCTCAGCAGCGCTGACCGTGTTGGGATGCTTGGCAAGCAGGTTCTTCTGCAGATAAGCGACGAACTGGTCGGTGGTCGCGCTCTGGAACGCATGATCGTCGAACCAGCCACGCAGGAACGGGTCGAACACCTCGCGGCCGAACCGCTGCTCCAGGAACTGCAGGAACCACGCGCCCTTGACGTAAGCGACCTGGCTCAAGGCTTCGTCGGGGTCGCGCTGCGCCAGCGGCGGCAGGGCCAGGGTCTGGTCGGCCGGCGGCATGTCTTTCACTTCGGCCAGCAGATCGCCCTGGTCGATCTCGCGCTCCATCTCGGCCATTTCCGCGCCGTACAACGCTTCGGTGATGCGGCCTTGCACGTAAGTGGTAAAGCCTTCGTTGAGCCAGATGTCCTTCCAGCTGGCGTTGGTCACCAAATTGCCGGACCAGCTATGCGCCAGCTCGTGCGCGACCAGCGACACCAGCGACTTGTCGCCGACGATCACGGTGGGCGTGGCGAAGGTCAGGCGCGGATTTTCCATGCCGCCGAACGGGAACGACGGCGGCAGCACCAGCATGTCGTAACGGCCCCAGCGATACGGGCCATAGAGTTTTTCGGCGGCACCGATCATCTTTTCGGTGTCTTCGAATTCCTTGGCGGCCTTGTCGGCCATCGACGGCTCGGCCCACACGCCCGAGCGCGCGGAAATCGGCTTGAACACCACATCGCCGGCGGCAATGGCCAGCAGATAGGACGGAATCGGCTCGGGCATCTTGAAGCTGTAATCGCCATCGCGCGCGGCCTTGGGGTCGTTGTCGGCACTCATCAGCACCATCACGTCCGGGCGCGAGGTCACGTGCGCGCTATAGGTGAAGCGCACGCTCGGGGTGTCCTGCAGCGGCACCCAGCTGCGCGCATGGATCGCCTGCGACTGACTGAACATGAAAGGCAGCTGCTTGCCTTCGGTCATCGACGGCTCCAGCCACTGCAGGCCCGACGCGGTCGGCGCAGTGTGATAGGTGATCACGACCTTGCCTGGCTGGTTCGGGGTTTCGATGGTGAGCTTGCTGCCGAAGGTCTTGTCGACCGGCGCCAGCGCAAATTGCAATGGCGACAAGCCGCCCTTGCCGTCGTCGGCCTGTACCTGCGCGATGCTCAGCTCGCGCGTGTCCAGCACCAGCTGTTTGGCGGCCTTGTTCTTCCACTCCAGCGTGTAGGTCGCGGTGCCGCCGATCTGCTTGCTGTCGAAATCCAGCTTCAGGTCCAGCGCCAGATCCTTGATGACCACCTGGTCGGGCTGGGCGTAGGAACTTTCGTCGTGGTTGCGGGCGTCTGCTTTCACGGGGGCCTTGGCGGTGGCGGCCGGCGCAGCGGTGGTGGCAGCCGGCGATGTGGATTCGTTGGAACAGCCGGCCAGCGCAATGGAGACGGCCAGGGACAGCGACAGGTACGGGAAGCGCATCGACAGCACCGCAGCAAGGGAATCGGACATTTTAGCGCTCCGCGCCGATGCCTGCCCGTGCAGCCGGCAACAACCGCCTGCAAATTGCCGTTGTACCGCCTCGTCGGCGCTTACGTCACCGGATGAATGCGCGAGGTGTCGTGGCCGTCGCGCACCAGACGCCGGCCGCCGGAAAACTTGGCGCGATACATCGCCGCATCCGCGCGCCGATACAGCTCGGTGGCATCCACGCCTTGCTCGCAGACCGCGCTGCCGGCGCTCAGATGCAACGGCGCTTCTTCGCCGTCTTCGCGTTCGAGCATCGACAGCCACTGATTGAGCTTGAGCGTGGCCTCGTCTTCGCTGGCGTGCACGCCGATCAGGAATTCATCGCCGCCCCAGCGTCCGATCCAGTCCTGCGCGCCCAGCCAGCCGTAGGCCGACTCCACCAAACGCACCAGCACGCGGTCGCCGGCCAGATGCCCGAAGCGGTCGTTGATCTGCTTGAGGTTGTCCATGTCCAGCACGAACAACACAAACGGCCAACCTTCGCGTTGAGAGGCGGTGACCGAATCGCGCATTGCCTGTTCGCAGCCGCGCCGGTTCAGCGCCTCGGTGAGTGGGTCGAACAGGGCATGCTTCTTGAGATCGCGCATGCCGGCGTCGATCCCGCGCAGGCTGCGATTGATCCCGCGCAGCAGGCGCCCCAGCTCATCGTCGCCATGCTCCGGCAGGCTGGGCAGACGTTGATCGGCGTAGTAGGTATCCAGCGCATCGGCGGCGATGCGCAACGGCGCCAGCAGGCGATACAAGGCAGACAGCGTCAAGGCGGTGCCCGCCAGGGTGGCCAGCAGGGCGACGATGATCACCGACCACAACAGCTGCCCTTCCAGCTCGCTTTGCGATGCCAGCCACGCGATCAACAACAGCAGCGGCAGGTGAATCCCGACAAAGGTCACCGCCAGCAACTTGGCGCTGAAGGAACGGGGAAACACGCGCGAGAGCCCGGCGTATAAGCGCATCCAACTCTCCGACAAAAGAGCGCCTAGTGTCGCCGACAGATGGTGGAGCCAACGCGACGAAAGTCTCAGAAATTCGTTGGTGCGCACGTGCCTGCGGGTAGCGAGGCCGCATCAAGCGAACACAAGCGGTGCCCCTGAACTGCAAGACGTGGCACGTGATGCACGCGCCACGTCGGCCATCAGCCGCGGGCGGGATTCAGATCTTGTAACCGGAATGAATCGCCACGATGCCGCCGGTCAGATTCTTGTAGTGGCAGCGCGCAAATCCAGCCTCGCCCATCATGCCCTTGAGCGAATCCTGCGGCGGGTGCTTGCGGATGCTTTCGGCCAGATACTGGTAGCTGTCGGCATCGCGTGCGAACAACTGGCCCAGCTTGGGCAGAATCTTAAACGAGTGGAAGTCGTAGATCGGCTTGAACCACTCGGCGGTGACTTCGGAAAATTCCAGTACGCGCGCCTGGCCGCCCACCTTCAACACGCGATACATCTCGCGCAGTGCGGCGTCTTTGTCGGTGACATTGCGCAGGCCGAAGGAGATGGTCACCAGATCGAAGCTCTGATCCGGGAACGGCAGCGCTTCGGCATTGCATTGCACGTAGTCGAAGCCGGCCACCAGGCCGCGATTGGTCAGGCGGTCGCGGCCCACCGACAACATGCCGGCGTTGATGTCGCCCAGCACCACGGCACCTTCATCGCCCACGCGCTCCTTGAGCAGCACGGCGATGTCGCCGGTGCCGCCGGCCAGATCCAGCACGCGGTCGCCCGGCTTCACCTGCGCGGTCGCCACGAAGTAGCGTTTCCATGCGCGGTGGACGCCCAGGCTCATCAGATCATTCATCAGGTCGTAGTTGCGCGCGACCGAGGTGAAGACCTCGCCGACCAACTTCTGCTTGTCCTTGGCAGCGACATCGCGAAAGCCGAAATGGGTGGTGCCGGAGGTATAGGGAGATTCGCTCATGCCCGGATTATCGCACTGCTGACGCCACCATGACCGCAACGGGACCACAATCGCGAACTCTTCCGCAACCGGCCCTGCGAGCATTGCGTGCCCGACAAGTACGCCCCACGCGACTGGCAGCCCCACGAAAAGCCCACCCTGCCGGGGTCGGCGTCCACGCCGCTGCACCCGACCCGGCGCCGCATCCAGTACGGCCTGGTCGGTGTGGTCGTGGCGCTGACCGGCGGGCTGAGCAATGCGCTGGTCACCGCCAACCTGCCGTATCTGCAGGGCACCCTGGGCGCCTACGCCACCGAAATGGCCTGGCTGCCGGCCGCCTACGTGATGACCAACATGTCGGCCAATCTGTTGCTGGTGAAGTTTCGCCAGCAGTACGGGCTGCGCCGCTTCACCGAGATTTTTCTGGCGCTGTATGCGGCCATCGCGCTGGCGCACTTGTTCGTGCACAGCCTGAGTTCGGCGATCACCGTGCGCGCGGCGCATGGGTTGGTTGGCGCGGCACTCAGCTCGCTGGGCCTGTATTACGTGATCCAGGCATTTCCCAGCAAATACCGGCTCAAGGCAGTGGTGCTGGGCCTGGGTGTGACCCAGTTGGCGTTGCCGCTGGCGCGGGTGTTCTCCACCGACCTGCTGGAATTCGGGCAGTGGCAGGGCTTGTACCTGTTCGAATTCGGGCTGGCGATCTTCGCGCTGGCCTGCGTGCTGGCGCTCAAGTTGCCGCCAAGCGACCGCTACCGGGTGTTTGAACCGCTGGATTTCGTCACCTTCCCCCTGTTTGCGGCCGGTGCGGCCGGGCTGGCTGCGGTGCTGTCGCTGGGCCGGCTGCTGTGGTGGACCAGCACGCCCTGGCTGGGCGTGGTGCTGGCGCTCTCCATCGTGCTGCTGTGCATGGCGGCCTGGATCGAACACAACCGCCGCAACCCGATGATCAACACGCGTTGGCTGGCCAGCGCGGACATGCTGCGGTTAGGACTGGCGATTCTGCTGATTCGGCTGGTGCTGTCGGAACAAAGCACCGGAGCGATCGGCTTCTTCCAGACCCTGGGCCTGGCCAACGATCAGTTGCAGACGTTGTACGCGCTGATGTTGCTGGGCGCGGTGGCTGGAGTGGCCGCCAGCGCATGGCTGATCAATCCGGCGCGCATCGCCGAGCATCTGATCATCGCCGTGGCCGCGATCTGTCTCGGCTGCTTCATGGATGCCGATGCCACCAGCCTCACTCGCCCGGAGCAGATGTACGTCAGCCAGTTCCTGCTCGCCTTCGGCAGCACGTTCTTTATCGGCCCGGCGATGGTGGCCGGGCTTGGCCGGGTGATTGCGCAACCCGGCAATCTGATCAGCTTCATCGTGCTGTTCGGCATGGCGCAGAACATGGGCGGGCTGCTCGGCAGCGCCCTGCTCGGCAGCGTGCAGATCCTGCGCGAGAAATACCATTCCAGTCAGTTGGTCGAGCATCTGGTCTTGACCGACCCGCAGGTGGCCGCGCGCGTGCAGGCGTATGCCAGCCTGTATGGCCGCAGCATCGGCGACCCCACGCTGCGCCAGGCGCAGGGCGTGCGTGCGCTCGGCAGCGTGGCCACGCGCGAAGCCAATGTGCTGGCCTATAACGACGTGTTTCTGCTGATCGGCTGTATCGCCATCGCCACCGGGGTGTGGATCCTTTCCGTGCTGGTGTGGCGACGCTATCTGCGTCCTCCCGTGTCACCCTCCCCTCCTGCTTCCACTGCGCGCCCATGAACACATCTACCGATCCCACTGCCGCCTCCGAGCGCGCCCGTCGTCGTCGCCGTCGCATCACCGGCGCGATTGGCTTTGGCGGGCTCGCCCTGATCGGCGTGGCGCTGGTGCTGTACGCATGGCGGCTGCCACCGTTCGTCAGCGCGACCGAACGCACCGAAAACGCCATGGTGCACGGACAGATCACCGTGATTGCGCCGCAGGTCAGCGGCTATGTCACCGACGTCACGGTGCAGGACTTTGCGCATGTCACACGCGGCCAGCTGCTGGCCACCATCGACAATCGCATCTACGCCCAGCAGCTCGAACAGGCCAAGGCGCAAGTGCAGACCGCGCAGGCCAATCTCGCCAACTGGGAGCAGCAACGCCATGGCGCGGACGCAAGCATTGCCGAACAACGCGCAGCGCTGAGCAGCAATCAGGCGCTGCGCGATCGCACCCGCTCGGCATATGCGCGTACGCAACAGCTGGCCAACCAGAAACTGGTATCCGAACAGGACCGCGACACCGCCTTTGCCGCGCGCGCGCAAGCCGAGGCCGGCGTGGCACAGGCGCGTGCGGCGGTGCAGGCCGCCGAAGAAAATGCGCGCAGCGTCACCGTCAATCGCGCAGCGCTGGAAGCCGCCGTTGCCAATGCGCAGGCGGCGGTGCAACTGGCGCAGATCAATCTGGACAACACGCGCATCGTGGCCCCGCGCGATGGTCAGCTCGGCCAGCTCGGCGTGCGTCAGGGCGCCTATGTCACCAACGGCACGCAGTTGATGTCGCTGGTGCCGGACACGCTGTGGATCGTGGCCAATTTCAAGGAAACCCAGATGGCGAAGGTCCGCATCGGGCAGCGCGCCAGCTTTACCGTGGATGCGTTGGACAACGCGCGCCTGCATGGCCGCGTGCAGGAAATCTCTCCGGCCGCCGGCTCGGAATTCAGCATACTGCCGGCCGACAACGCCACCGGTAATTTCGTCAAGATCGCCCAGCGTATTCCGCTACGCATCAGCGTCGATCCCGGCCAATCGCTGGCGCCACGCCTGCGCCCGGGCATGTCGGTCGTGGTGGCAGTCGATACCGACAGCGCGGCCGATTGAGCGCTGCCGGCGCCACGCGCCAAAAGCGGCCAGCAGAGTGTCTGCGCAACCTGCCAGCGGGCGCGGCACGTGCTCGGTGCGGCAGGGACTACTCGTACATTGCGGTTCCGAGTGCGCCGTCTACCCCTAGCTGACGACTGCACGCTAAGTTTTTCGGCGCTCCACGCGACCTGGGCGGCAGACGCGGACAACATCGAGGACGGTCCTTTTGTGCCTCAGCGCTGATGCCCCAATTCGCCAGGTGTGCTTCTCGTACGCCTAGCGCTTCTCTGTCTGCCGCGCGCAGGCGATGCCGCTATCATGCGCCGATGCCCTCTACACCAACGCATCCCTTGCACTGGCAGCAACTGCGCTTTACGCAGCTGAGCACGATGCAGTTGTACGCGCTGCTGCAACTGCGCACGGATGTGTTTGTGGTGGAGCAGCAATGCGCTTACCCGGAACTGGATGGCAAGGACACCGATCCCGGCGTGCTGCATGTGCTGGGCACCACCCACACCACTGCGTTGGCGGCCTACCTGCGCGTGCTACCGCCGGGCCTGCGTTATGCCGAACCCAGCATCGGCCGTGTGGTGGTCGCTGCCGCGTATCGCGGCACCGGGTTGGCCCATGCGCTGTTGCGCGAAGGCATCCGCTTGGTGCACACGCACTGGCCGGGCAGCGCGATTCAACTCGGTGCGCAAGCGCACCTGCAACCGTTCTACGCTGCGCATGGCTTCGCGCCATCGTCCGCGCCGTATCTGGAAGACGGCATCCCGCATCTCGACATGCTGCGCCCTGCCGGCGCGGCCACTTTGGAGTCCGCATGATCACCACCCCCGACTACCGCGCATTGCTCGACACCGCCATTACCGAAGCCCGCCAGGGCCTGGCCGAAGGCGGCATCCCGATTGGTGCGGCGCTGTATCACAACGACGGGCGCCTGCTCGGCTGCGGCCACAATCGTCGCGTGCAGGAAAACGACCCGTCGGTGCATGGCGAAACCGATGCCTTTCGCAAGGCCGGCCGTCAGCGCCGCTACAAGGACACCATCATGGTCACCACGCTGGCGCCGTGCTGGTACTGCAGCGGGCTGGTGCGCCAGTTCAACATCGGCACCGTGGTGGTGGGCGAATCGGTCACCTTCCAGGGTGGCATCGCCTGGCTGCGCGAGCACGGCGTCAACGTCATCGACCTGCAAAGCCAGGAATGCATCGACCTGCTGGGCGGCTATATTTCCGCCAACCCTGATGTGTGGAACGAGGACATCGGCGAGGACTGAGCGCACCGGCCAATCGATTGCGCGGCGGCACGCGGTGACAGGCAGTGGGCAATCCAGCTGTCATGCCGAAGCGCACCTGGGCGCTGCGTTGATCCGTCGTTATCGCGCCAACCAGCGCCAAGGCGTACGTTGATCTCGGTGCACTGCCAGAAACAAAAGACCCGCCAACTGGCGGGTCTTTTCCATTTGGTGCGTTCCATCCAGCGCGCAGCTTGCCGTGCGCTGCGATCAGAGGATGTAGCGACTCAGATCCGGATCCTGCACCAGTTCGCCGAGCTGTGCATCGACATACGCCGCATCGACAGTCACGCTCTGCCCGTCGCGGTCCGGCGCTTCGTAACTCAGCACATCGAGCAGCCGCTCAAGCACGGTGTGCAGACGGCGCGCGCCGATGTTTTCCTGGCGCTCGTTGACCTGCGCCGCAATCTCGGCCAGGCGGTCAACAGCGTCCGCACCGAAGGTCAGCGTGACGCCTTCGGTCTGCAACAAGGCTTCGTACTGCTTGATCAGCGCGGCCTTGGGCTCGGTGAGAATGCGCACGAAATCGGCCTTGGTCAGCGCGGTCAATTCCACCCGGATCGGGAAGCGCCCCTGCAACTCCGGAATCAGATCGCTGGGCTTTGCCAGATGAAACGCGCCGGAAGCGATGAACAGGATATGGTCGGTCTTGACCGTGCCGTACTTGGTCGACACGTTGGAACCTTCCACCAACGGCAGCAGATCGCGCTGCACGCCTTCGCGACTCACATCGCCGCCATTGGAGCCGGCTTCGCCGCGCTTGGCGACCTTGTCGATCTCATCGATGAACACGATACCGTGCTGCTCACAGGCTTCGATCGCCGCTGCACGCACGTCGTCTTCGTTGACCAGCTTGCCGGCTTCTTCTTCGATCAACAGCGGGCGCGCCGCCTTGATGGTGAGCTTGCGCTTTTGCGACTTGCCACTACCCAGATTGGAAAACATCTGGCGCAGCTGCTGGCCCATTTCTTCCATGCCCGGCGGGGTCATGATGTCCATACTGGCGTTGATCGCGACATCCAATTCAATTTCCCGCTCGTCCAGCTCGCCATTGCGCAGCATGCGGCGGAACTTGATGCGGGTTTCGTTCTCTTGCGACGAGGGCTCGTTGCGTGCGGCTTCCGGATCGAATCCGATGCCGGCCGCGCGGCGCGGCAGCAGCGCATCCAGGATGCGATCTTCGGCACGCTCTTCGGCCTGGTTGCGCACGCGCACCTTGGCCTGCTCGCGATACAACTTGACCGAGGTGTCGGCCAGATCGCGAATGATCTGCTCCACGTCCTTGCCGACGTAGCCCACTTCGGTAAAGCGCGTGGCTTCCACCTTGACGAACGGCGCGTTGGCCAAGGTTGCCAGACGTCGCGCGATCTCGGTCTTGCCGACGCCGGTGGGGCCGATCATCAGGATGTTCTTGGGCATCACTTCGTTGCGCAGTTCTTCGGGCAACTGCATGCGCCGCCAGCGGTTGCGCAGCGCAATGGCGACCGCGCGCTTGGCGTCGTGCTGGCCAACGATATGACGGTCGAGCTCCTGCACGATTTCGCGCGGAGTCATGGTTGAGCTATCGGGATTTGGCATTGGGGAATCGAGAATTGGGAATGGGGAATCGTGGGAGCAAAAATCAGCAGCCTATGTCGTTGGAGTGGAGACGAAACCGCTGTTGCGATTCCCGATTCCCCACTCCCGATTCACAGCTCTTCGACCACCACGTTGCGATTGGTATAGATGCAGATATCGCCAGCGATATTGATCGCCTCGGTGGCGATGGTCTTGGCATCCAGTTCGGTGTGCGCCAGCAGCGCGCGTGCAGCCGACAAGGCGTAGGAGCCGCCGGAACCGATCGCGATGATGCCGTCTTCCGGCTCGATCACATCGCCGGTGCCGCTGATGATCAGCGAGGTCTCTTTATCGGCCACCGCCAGCAATGCTTCGAGCTTGCCCAGGCGGCGCTCGGTGCGCCAATCCTTGGCCAGTTCCACCGCGGCGCGGGTCAACTGCCCATGCTTGTCGAGCTTGGCTTCGAACAATTCGAACAGCGTAAACGCATCGGCCGCAGCACCGGCAAACCCGGCCAGCACCTGACCCTCGCGACCGAGCCGGCGTACCTTGCGCGCGTTGCCCTTCATGACGGTGTGGCCGAGCGTCACCTGGCCATCGCCCGCGACGGCGACATGCCCACCACGTCGAACCGAAATGATGGTGGTGGCGTGAACGATGTTGGGATTCTGGCTGGGGTCCATGGGTCCTCCGGGGGTTTCCAAAGAGGTGGGGACGCCCCTGCCGGGTTCAAGCGCACTGCGACGATGGGACGCAGCGATGAGAGTTGTGCAGAGAGGAGTTGGTCATTGGGCCGTTGGGCGAACGGGCGAACGGGCGAACGGTCGAACGGTCGAACGGTCGAACAGGCGAGCGAGCGAGCGAGGAACAAGGTACGTAGTGCAAGGTGCGAAGTGCGAAGTGGGAAGTGGGAAGTGCGCACACGATACGAGCGGGATACACCGATCACCGCACAACCTGGTGATCGGACGCCACCCGCCTTAGCCCCTCTCCCGTCGGGAGAGGGGTTGGGGTGAGGGTACGGCCGCCGCCGTTGATTGCACGCCGCAGCGTCAACACGCTCTGCATGCAGGAATGTCTCGGAGCACCGGTATTTCTCGCAGCCGCCTATGAAATCTCGCCGTGTTTAACCGCGGTTACCTCACACGCCGCTTTTGAAAGCTCACTGGGGCGCCCGCGAACTCTGACGCTCTCCAATACCCTTCCCAAGACGCCCAGCAGCATCTGCACAGGAACCCTCACCCCAACCCCTCTCCCGAGGGGAGAGGGGCTAGAGCCGCATTCCCACGAGTTACTTGCCATCTAGGCAACCAGCGCCTTAGCGCTGTACTGGCTTTATCGACTGTAGTGGCTTTATCAACTGCAATGACCATTGCAGCTGCAATGGCCTCATCAGCTGCAATGACCTTATCAGCTGCAATGGCTTTACCAGCTGCAAGGGCTCCACTGCACTCGCTTCATCAGCTGCAATGGCTGGACCAGCAGCACCACTACCTCGATTACATCAGCCAGAAAATCATGCAATCACGCTGATTACATCGCTCACGCACACGCTCACTCGGCAACCTTCTTGCGCTTGGCACGCGGATGCGCGGCGTCGTAGACCTTGGCCAGATGCTGGAAATCCAGGTGCGTGTAGATTTGCGTGGTGGCGATGTCCGAGTGACCAAGCAATTCCTGCACGCCACGCAGGTCGCCGGACGATTCCAGGATATGGCTGGCAAAACTGTGACGCAGCATGTGCGGGTGCACGTCCTTGAACATGCCTTGGCGCACCGCCAATTGCTTGATGCGGATCTGCACCGCACGCTGCGAAATCGCACCGCCGGCACGCCCGGGGAAGACATGCGTTTCCGCACGCCCGCCACTGTCGCGCTGCCATTCGCGCAAGGCTGCAATGGCATGCGAGCCCACTGGCACCAGACGCTGTTTGCCGCCCTTGCCCAGCACCATCACCAAGCCGCTGGCCAGATCCAGATCGCGCCAGCGCAGCGCGCAGAGCTCGCTCAAGCGCAGCCCCGACGAATAGAACAGTTCCAGCAATGCGCGATCGCGCAACCCCAGCGGCGCATCGGTCGGCACCTCGACCAGGCGCACGGCTTCATCGGCGTCTAGCACCTGCGGCAGCTTGCGCGGGGCCTTGGGCGCACGCAACGACGCCGCGGGGCTGGCGGCGATACGGCCGTGCTTGAGCAACCAGGCGTAGTAGCTGCGGCATGCAGACAAGCGCCGCTGCAGGCTCTTGGCCGACAGCCCGCGCCGGTGTTCCGACGCGACGAACTGGCGCAGCTGCGCGCTATCCAGCTGAGCGACATCCAGCGCAGTCGCAACACCCGCAGCATCCTTCTGCTCGGCCGCCCAGCTCAGCAGCGCGGCAAGATCGCGTCGATACGCATCCAGCGTGTGCGCCGACACCTGACGTTCGACCTGCAGATATGCCAGAAAGTCTTCGACCGAGGACATCTCAGCTGTCCTGCTGCGGTGGCATCCACACTGCGGTGCACAGCAGGCCGCGTACTGCATGGCCTGCCGCCATCATCACGCTGCGAAACGCTGCAGCGCCACGCCGAGCGATTCGCCCATCATGCGCAGGAACAAGGTGCCCATGCCCGGATAAAACCGGTTGGCATCGCTGCTGCCGACCGCAATCAAGCCAATCCCCGGCAATGGCAGCAACGCCGTCGACTGCACAACGTCCGCCTGGTCGGCGTACAGCAGTGCATGTTTTTCAGCCTGCAGCCGGCCGCAGATCGGCTCGCCATCGCTCAAGCAATCGCGGAACGGGGCCAGGCGCGCATCGTCGGCGGCAATCACCTGCAGCCAGTCGGCTTCCAGCCCGGCGACCGGTGCGAGCAATACC
This sequence comes from Xanthomonas sp. AC360, assembly GCF_979258225.1. Classification (NCBI taxonomy): domain Bacteria; kingdom Pseudomonadati; phylum Pseudomonadota; class Gammaproteobacteria; order Lysobacterales; family Lysobacteraceae; genus Xanthomonas; species Xanthomonas sp. AC360. The sequence continues at coordinate 2,212,157 of NZ_OZ409846.1, read as the reverse complement.
AGCCGTACCAGCTCACCGTTGAAATCTTCCGCCAACGAGGCGGCCATCGCCTTGAGCGTGTCGGCAACGGTGGTCTGGCGCATCAATGCCAGCGTGAGTTGATGGGTGCGCACCGCCAGCCGTTCATTGACCTGCGCATTGCTGCCCAGCTCGTGCAGCCGCCGTGACAACTCGCGGTTCTTGTCGCGCAACACTTCCAGCTGATAGGTCGCCAGCGACGCGGTGGGGCCGTCGTCGCGCGGCACCAACAGGCTCACCGCCAGATCGGGGAATTGTTTGAGAAAGGTGGGATGGCGACGCAACCACGTTGCGACCTCGTGGGCACCGAACTTGTCCGTGTTGTCGCTCATCAGTTCCACTCTCCATCGAAGACGAACACCGCAGGACCAGACATCACCACGTCCTGTGCATCGGCGGGCCAGCGAATCCGCAACTCGCCGCCGGGCAACGACACGCGTACGTCGCGCTCGACGCGGCCGCGCTGCATCAGCACCACCGCAGCCGCGCACGCACCGCTGCCGCAGGCCAGCGTTTCGCCGACACCGCGCTCGAATACGCGCAAACGCACATGCGTGGGGTCAACGACTTGCGCAAACCCCACATTGACCGAATTGGGGAAGGCCGCATTTTGTTGCAGCAAGGTACCCACACGCTCCACCGGGGCGGCGTCGACACGGGCCACCTCCAGCACGGCATGCGGGTTACCCATCGACACTGCGCCAAAGCGCACCGTCTCGCCATGCACGGGCAGTGCGTATTCGTCACGCGCATGTGCAAACCCGGCCAGCGGAATTTGCGTGGGCTCGAACTGCGGCACGCCCATGGCCACCGAATAGGTTCCTGCATCCACGTGTTCCACCGCATGTGCGGTGACCGGGCTGTCGATGATGAAGCGCTCGCCCTGCGCGGTTCCATCGCGCACCAGCCAGGCGGCGACGCAGCGTGCGCCGTTGCCGCATTGACGCGCGGCCGAGCCATCGGAATTCCAGATGCCATAGGCCGCCACGGCGCCTTCGCTGCGCGGGGACTCGATGGTCAGGATCTGATCGCAACCGACCCCGAAGTGGCGGTCGGCCAGACGTGCTGCCAGCGCCGCGTCCGGTGGGGGCATGCCGTTGCGCAGGTCCAGCACTACGAAATCGTTGCCGGCGCCATGCATTTTGGTGAAAGGCAGGCGCTCGCTGCGACCGTCAGCGCTCATTGCCGCTGCTAGCGGGCTGGTCGGTAGTGGATGCGGGCTTGGTGTCGGTCTCCACCGGCGCAGGCGCAGGCGTGGACTCATCCAACGGTTGCGGCGCATCCGGCTGCGGCACGGGCTGGGCTTCCACCGGCACCGGCTTTTGCGGCATCACCAGCGGGCCCTTGTTGCCGCAGGCGGCAAGCAGGACAAAGGTCGCACCAACCAGTGCGAGACGAACGGAAGGTCGGGACATGATGCTCATGGAGCGAAGTATAGCCAGAACACCCTGACTGCCGTGCGCTCAGTGCGGCGCTTGCAGCGCGCGCGGCGGCGGCTCCGGACGCAGCCACAACCAGATCGCCACCACCGCCATGCTGCCGATCGACAGGCATTTCACCCAGAACACCGGCACGCACCACAGCATGATGCCGGCGCAGATGGTCATCGTCAGCGTCGCCATCCACTTGGCCTTGCGACTGACCGCCCGATAGGTCTGCCACTCCACGATCGCCGGCCCGAAGCGCGGATGCGACAGCAGCCACCCATGCAAGCGCTCGGAGCCTCGCGACGCCGCCCAGGCCGAGATCAGGATGAACACGGTGGTCGGCAACCCCGGCACAAAGATTCCGACAATGCCGGTCGCCAGGCTGGCATACGCCAGCAACCACCAGGCCCAGCGAAATCGGTTCGGTCGCGTCATGCGCAAATGATACGACCAGAGCGGGGTGAGGTGGTCTGGACTGCGCGTTGTTAGTGCAGCACTGCGGGTGCGTCAGAGGCGTCGGTGACACAGCTGCACCGTTCCCCGGGAGCCGCGCCAGGCGAGGCACGACGCCAAACTCGCTGCACCCAGAAAAGGCCGACTGTTCGGCCAAGCGTGCCTGCGGTGCTCAGCTTGCTTTCAAACGACCGGGGAGCAAGAGCGACAGCAACGAACCCTAGCGGAAGCAACGGTGGAAGACGGAAGACAGAAGACGGGAAGCAGAAGGTCAGAAGGTCAGAAGGTCAGAAGGCAGAAGCACAGCACGGAGAATGGAAACCAACCGCCCCACCCCAACGCACTGCACCAACCACCAAACCCCTCAGTCATCCGCTTTGCCGAATCCCAACTCCCGACTCCCCAATCCCTGCCCCTCAGCTACTTCACACCCAACTGATCCAGCACAAACGCGTACGACTCCGCCAACTCGCGGTAACGGCGGAAACGGCCGGACTTGCCGCCATGCCCGGCTTCCATGTTGGTACGGAACACGATCGGGGCCTTGCCGGTGTTGTCGTCGCGCAGCTTGGCCACCCACTTGGCCGGCTCCCAATACTGCACCTGCGAATCCCACAGACCGGTGCCGACAAACATCGCCGGGTAGGCCTGCTTGCGCACGTTGTCGTACGGCGAATACGACAGCATGTAGTCGTAGTAATCCTTGGTTTCCGGGTTGCCCCACTCGTCGTATTCGTTGGTGGTCAACGGAATGCTGGCGTCCAGCATGGTGGTGACCACATCGACGAATGGCACCTGCGCCACCAGCACGCGATAGTCCTGCGGCGCCATGTTGGCCACTGCACCCATCAACAAGCCACCTGCGCTGCCGCCGGACGCCGCCACTCGGTCTTTCGCGGCGTAGCCCTGCGCGACCAGGCCGCGGCTGACGTCGACGAAATCGTTGAAGGTGTTCTTCTTGTGCAGCAGCTTGCCGTCGTCGTACCACTTGCGACCCAGTTCCTGGCCGCCGCGGATGTGCGCGATGGCGTACACCACGCCACGGTCCATCAGGCTGATCGCCGACAGATTGAAGGCCGGGTCCATCGACATGCCGTAGCTGCCGTACGCGTATTGGAACAACGCGGCAGTGCCGTCTTTCTTGAAGCCTTTCTTGTAGACCAACGACACCGGCACCTTGACGCCGTCGCGGGCCGTGACCCAGACACGTTCGGTCACATACTTGCTCGCCTCGTAACCGATCACCGGCTGCTGCTTGAGCAACTTGCGCTCGCCGGTCTGGGTGTTGAGTTCGTAGGTGGTCGCCGGTGTGGTCAACGAGGTGTAGCTATAGCGTAGCCACGCGGTATCCGGTTCGGAATTGGTCGACAAGCCCATCGAATACGCCGGCTCGTCGGCCTTGACGTACTCGTGGCTGCCATCGCGCTTGAGCAGGCGAACGCGCTCCAGCCCACCGGAGCGCTCTTCGATGGCAGTGAATCCATCGAACATCTCGAAGTTTTCGATGTAGACGTTGTCGTCGTGCGCCACCCAGTCGGTCCACTGCTTGCGCGTGGTGGCATCGGTGGGCGCAGTCACCAGCTTGAAGTTCTCGGCGCCATCGGCATTGGTGCGGATCACCCAACGCCCATCGAAATGTTCCACGCTGTACTCCACGTCGCGCTCGCGCTTGGCCAGCAGCTTGAAGCTGTCCGGCTTGGCGGCCAGCGCATACCGCGTCTCCGACGACACCGTGCTTTCCACGCCGATGACGATGTACTTGTCATCACGGGTACGCCCCATGCCCATGTAGAAGCTGTCGTCCTTCTCTTCGTAGACCAGCACGTCGTCCTTGGACGCAGTACCCAGGACGTGCTTTTTGACGCGCACGGTGAGCAGCGTTTCCGGGTCGTTTTCGATGTAGAACACCGTTTTGTTGTCGTCGGCCCAGACCACGCTCGGGGAGACGCCCTCCACGGTGTCCGGATAGATCTCGCCAGTGTCCAGGTTCTTGAAGCGGATCGTGTATTGACGGCGGCCGATGGCATCGTCGGCCCAGGCAAGAATGCGGTTGTCCTGACTGACCTCCGCCTCGCCCACGTTGAAGTAACCCTTGTCCTGCGCCATCTGGTTGACGTCCAGCAGGATTTCTTCCGGCGCCTCCATGCTGCCCTTGCGACGCGCCTGGATCGGGTAATCCTTGCCGGCTTCGAAGCGGGTGTAATACCAATAGCCGCGTTTGCGATACGGCACGCTGGCATCGTCCTGCTTGATGCGCCCGACGATCTCGTTGTAAAGCGTGTCTTCCAACGGCTTGAGCGGCGCCATCACCTGGTCGGTGTAGGCGTTCTCGGCGTTGAGATAGGCCAGCATCGCCTTGTCTTCGCGCTTGTCGTCGCGCAACCAGTAGTAGTCGTCGTTGCGGGTGGCGCCAAACGGCGCTTTGACCACATGCGGGTGCTTGGCGACGTCTGGCGGCGACGGGGGAGCGGCAAAAGAGGGAGCGGATGTGGTCATCAGGCTGGCGATCAACAAGGTCAGGACAGGCTTCATCAGATTGGGGTCCGTTGGATGAACGCAATGCCATCCCAGCCACCGAGTGTGGAAGAGCCCGCCGCCAGGCGTCATGTGTCCTAGGTCATGCTGGTCTATCATCTTCGTAATGGACTCCTTGCTTTCGCCCGCGTCGGGCTACAGCCGCCGCAGCCAGGACATCGCGCCGTTCCATGTGATGTCGCTGCTGGCCCGCGCCAATGCGCTCGAACAGGCCGGTCACGATGTGATCCACCTGGAAATCGGCGAGCCCGATTTCACCACTGCCGCGCCGATCGTGGCCGCCGGGCAGGCCGCATTGGCCGCCGGCCATACCCGCTACACCGCCGCACGCGGGCTGCCCGCACTGCGCGAGGCGATTGCCGGGTTTTACGCGCAACGCTATGGCCGCAGCGTCGACCCGGAGCGGATTCTGGTCACGCCGGGTGGCTCGGGCGCGCTGCTGTTGGTCAGCAGCCTGCTGGTGGACCCGGGCAAACATTGGCTGCTCGCCGACCCGGGGTATCCATGCAACCGGCACTTCCTGCGCCTGGTCGAAGGTGCCGCACAGCTGGTGCCGGTCGGGCCGGACACCGACTACCAACTGACCCCGGCACTGGTGGACGCGCGCTGGAACGCCGACAGCGTTGGCGCCTTGGTGGCGTCGCCGGCCAACCCCACCGGCAGCGTGCTGTCGCGCGCGCAACTGGCCGCGTTATCGCAGACCCTGCGTGCGCGCGGCGGGCATCTGGTGGTGGACGAGATCTACCACGGCCTGACCTATGGCCTGGACGCGCATAGCGTGCTGGAAGTCGATGACAGCGCGTTCGTCTTGAACAGTTTTTCCAAGTACTTCGGCATGACCGGCTGGCGCCTGGGCTGGCTGATCGCCCCGCCCGACGCAGTGCCCGAGCTGGAAAAACTCGCGCAAAATCTCTACATCAGCGCCTCGACCATCGCACAGCACGCGGCGCTTGCATGTTTCACGCCAGAGAGCATCGCCATCTTCGAAGCGCGTCGCGTCGAGTTCCAGCAACGCCGCGACTATCTGCTGCCCGCGCTACGCCAGCTTGGCTTCGACATCGCCGTCGAACCGCAAGGCGCGTTCTATCTCTACGCCGACATCAGCGCGTTTTCGGATAACGCCCAAGCGTTCTGCGCGCATTTCCTGGAAACCGAGCACGTCGCCTTTACCCCCGGCATCGATTTCGGCTTCCACCGCGCCAATCAACACGTGCGCATCGCCTACACCCAAAGTCTGCCGCGGCTGGAACAGGCAGTGGAGCGTATTGCGCGTGGGTTACAACGCTTGTGACCGCAGATCGAGCAAGTGCGGTGCTCGCACTTGAAGCGAACCCTGCGACGCAACGCATGCAATAGACACCACGTAAAAAGCCTTTCCAAGCACGACGTCTGTTGCGGTTGCTGCAATTGTTGCAGCTGCTGTTTAGGCTAAAGCTAGCGCTGTTGTAGCTGTGCTCATGCATTTCTGCTGTGCACTTGCTGTTGTTGCACGCGCTATTGCTTGTGACTTTCCTCGCCTTAAAGCGAGTCAAGCACAGGTATCGCTCCGGATCGCGTCAGGCGACATGGTTTCGGTTACTTTTGCCGAAACAAAAGTAACCCGCGCTGCAAGGTGCGGAAGCCTTGCACTTGCTTGATTCTTTGGCATACGCCATCGCTCATCGGACAAGCGTCGGCTCAGCGCGCAAGCGTACCCTCATCCGCCCTTCGGGCACCTTCTCCCGAGGGGAGAAGGGCTTGTATCCAAAGCGCGCACTACCAACCGTCACGCTGCGTCAGTCGGCCAACCGCTCCCACAGGAAGCTATACGCCAGTGCCGACATGTGCGCTGCCTGCGCGTTATTGGCCGCGCCGCCGTGGCCGCCTTCGATGTTCTCGTAGTAGGTGACGTCCTTGCCGGCCTCGATCATCTTGGCTGCCATCTTGCGTGCGTGGCCCGGGTGCACGCGGTCGTCGCGCGTGGAGGTCAGGAAGATCACCGGCGGGTAGGTCTTCTTCGGGTCGAACAGGTGATACGGCGAGAAGGTCTGGATGAATTTCCAGTCGTCGGTATCCGGGTTGCCGTATTCGGCCATCCACGAGGCGCCCGCCAACAGATGGCTATAGCGCTTCATGTCCAGCAGCGGCACCTGCACCACCACCGCACCGAACAGCTCCGGGTACTGGGTGAGCATGTTGCCGGTCATCAAGCCGCCGTTACTGCCGCCCTGCACACCCAGGTGCTTGGTGGAGGTGATCTTGCGCGCGACCAGGTCCTTGGCCACTGCGGCCATGTCTTCGTAGGCCTTGTGGCGGTTCTGCTTGAGCGCGGCCTGGTGCCAGCGCGGGCCGTACTCACCACCGCCACGGATGTTGGCCACCACGTAGACGCCGCCCTTGTCCAACCAGGCGCGGCCCAACGCGCCGGAATAGTTCGGCGTCATCGAGATTTCAAACCCGCCGTAGCCATATAGCAGCGTCGGCGCGCTGCCATCGAGCTTGAGGTTCTTGGGGCGCACCAGGAAATACGGCACGCGGGTGCCGTCCTTGCTGGTGACAAAGTGCTGCTCGATGCTGTCCTTGCCGGCATCGAAAAACGCCGGCATGGTCTTGAGCGGCTGCGGCGCGCTGCCCACCTCGACCCAGGCCAGTGTGGTGGGCGTCAGGTAATCGGTGACGGTCAGCCACAGTGCGTCGCTGTCGTCGCTGTCCACGGCGCTGACATCGACCGTGCCGAATGCAGGCGCACCGACAAACGCACTCTTTTTCCAACCGTCCTGCGCTGGGGTGATGACGCTGAGCCGATTCTTGACGTCTTCCAGCACGTTCAACACCAGGTGCGACTTGGTCCATGCCACGCCGGCCAGCGAGGTGGTGTCGGTGGGTTCGAACAGCACATCGAAGCTGCGCTTGCCGGCCATGAAATCGTCAAAACGCGTGGCCAGCAGCGAGCCGGCCGTGTAGGTCTTGCCACCTACCGTCCACGGCTCGCGCAATTCCAGCGTCAGCCACTGCCGCTTGACCGACTTGCTGGCCGAGTTGGGCACATCCACCTTGACCAGCTTGCCGTCGGCGCCCTTGAGATACAGCTCGTCGTTGTAGAAGGCCAGCGTACGGCTGACGAAATCGCGCTCGAACCCGGGGGTGTCATCGTGCATCGCCGCGATGTACATATCGGTCGGCTTGCCTTCGTAGACCACCGCAGCGGCGCTGAGCGGAGTGCCGCGCTTCCACTGCTTGGCAATGCGCGGGTAGCCGGAGCTGGTCATGCTGCCGGCACCGAAATCGGTGAAGACGTAGACGGTGTCCTGGTCGATCCAGCCCAGCCCACCCTTGGATTCAGGACGGAAGAAGCCGTCCTTGACCCACTGCTTGCCGGCCAGATCGAACTCGCGGGTGACGTCGGCATCGGCGCCGCCGCGCGACAGCGCGATCAGGCAGCGCTGGTAGTCCGGGCGCAGGCAGTCGGCGCCGTGCCAGACCCAGTTCTCGCCCTCGGCCTTGTTGAGCGCATCCAGGTCCAGCACCGTCTCCCACTTGGGCGAGGCCTTGCGGTATTCGTCCAGCGTGGTCCGCCGCCACAGGCCGCGCTCGTGCTGCTTGTCCTTCCAGAAGTTGTAATAGAACTCGCCGATCTTCTGCACGCCGGGAATCTTGGCGTCCGAGTCCAGCACCTCGCGGATGCTGGTTTCCATCTGCTTGAAGGCCGGCGTGGTGGCCAGGCGGGCTTCGGTCTTGGCGTTCTGGGCCTTGACCCAGTCCAGCGGCTTGGCGCCGGTGACATCTTCCAGCCAGGCGTGGGGGTCGTTGGACACAGCGGTTTCCTCTGCAGAGACGGCGCCAGCGGTGATCAGGCCGGCAACCAGGCAGATCGAGGCGAACTTGGGCATGTATTTTTCCGGAAAAACCAATGCCGGAAAACCTACCACAGCCCTTTGCCCGGCCTCCCCTGCCGAAGGTCAGGCCGCCCGCGCCGGTGTCGCTGTCCGCGAAGCGACACGCCGACGCTGCGCCTGCGGACCACGCCGACGCGGCAAGGCCGGCCGCGCGCCCGGTCGGGTCAGCGTGGGCAGCGCGAAGCGGTGCAAGCTCCACCAGGCCAGCATCGGCATGCCCACCAGCCACAGCGGCAGCCAGCCGATCCACTCGCTGTGCCCACGCGCCGCCGGCCACACCAGCACCAGGGCAAGGCCAGCCAGGGCGATCTGCCGCACCGGGCGCAGCACCCGCGGATCGGGACGTTCGGAACGAGAGGAAGGACGATGCAACATGGCGGCACTCCGTGGCAGAAGGAATCAGGACAGGCCGGCAGAATTGCCTGTGTCCATCTCACCGATTGCGACCTGGCCGGCGAAAGGTTGAGCCGTGCGGGGTCCGGCGCTGCGGGATGTGCTTTGAGATTGGGGATTGGGGATTGGGGAGCGAGGGCAGAGAGTTAGCCGCGCCGGCGTTCAACCCTCTGCAATACCGACTTGCGCCGCACCGGCCGCGCCAGACCAACGTCCGTCGCGCTCCGGCCAGCAACGATCTCCTGCCGATGACGCTGTCGACGACGCCAGACCGGACCGTTGACGCGAACTTGCCCCCTGCATGCGGTAGTGTGCTGCTCCTACTGCCCCTTTGTGATGTTGCGATGCGCCTGACCGTTACGATCGCCCTCGCTTTTCTGCTCGTCCTTGGCCTGCCTGTGGCACACGCCAAGGACACATCCACCGCCGAGCCGGCGATCGATCTGTCAAAGATCATGGGCACCTGGTACGTGATTGCGCGCATGCCCAATCCGGTCGAGCGCGGGCACGTGACCAGCCGCGACGAGTACACCCTGGACGAAGACGGCAAGGTGACGGTGCGCTATCTGTATCGCGATGGTTTCGGCGAGCCGGAAAAGGAAGTGAGCGCGCGCGCGTCGGTGGATGCGGAAAGCGGCAACCGCGACTGGCGAGTGTGGTTCTACAAGGTGATCCCGGCCAAGCAGCGCATCCTGGAAATCGCACCGGATGGCTCGTGGATGCTGATTTCCTACCCCGGCCGCGACCTGGCCTGGATCTTCTCGCGCAAGCCGGACATGAGCCGCGAGCAGTACCGCACGCTGGTCAACAAGATGCGCGACGACTACTCCATCTACACCGACAAAATCAAACGCGTGCCGCAGCTGCGCGAACAGGTGGACCGCCTTGGGTTTGAGGTGCCGAATAAGCGTTAGATCCCATGAAAACATTGCCGCAATTGCTTCGAGAGATCGAAAGCGTCGCCGACTTCGCAGAGATTGAAGTCGGCGACGCGAACACACGCGGCCTGTTCAACAACTATCCGTTGCACGTTGCGGCCGTTTGGGGCGACTGCGAAGCCATTCAATTGCTTTTGAGTGCAGGCGCTCGCATCAATCAGCGTGGCGAGCATGGGTTCACTCCGCTCATGGAGGCTGTCGCTCAAGATCACCAAGAGGCAGCGGCACTACTAATCTCATTGGGTGCAGAGCCTTTGCGCAACGACCAGGGGCAGCTGCCGAGCGAATACGCACAAGTAGGCGGCAACAATCAATTAGCAGCCTATCTGGTGAAGCATGGGTTCTAACAATTCATTCAAACCGACGCGCCTGCGGCACGCGGCTTAATTCAGGCGTTAGGCCTCGATGGAAAGATTCAGTGCTCACTTATGCTGACGGATCGCCAATCCAAGTCGGAGACTCGGTTCTGCTGGAGCATGGTCAGACTCCAGGCACCGTTGTGCTAGTCGTCCTCACGACCGCCGAGATGGAGAGCATTGGTGTCGAGGAGCCAGGCGTCATGCTGCTTTCCCCACCATTCGGACGCGTCTACCTGCCAGAATGGTCCTTGCAAAATGAGCCTTTGCAGTTTGTTTCTCACGGACCGTCGGCCTAACAATTCATTCAAGCCGACGTCGCTTCGCGGGTCGGCTTAATTCAGGCGTTAGGCGTGATGGACCGCATCCCCACGCACAACCGACCCAACGGTTGGCCAAGCTCAGTCGTAATTGCTCAGCGCCAACGACAGCAGTGCCTTGGTCTGCTCGCGCAGCGAGACGGGTTCGACGATTTCCGCATCCGAGCCGTAGTGCAGCACGTCCATCAGTAGCTCGCGCGAATTGCTGTATGGCAATTTGAGCTCGTAGCGGCCGTCGGGCAAGAAGCGCCCCTGCTGCTTGGAATGCCAGTGTTCGTCGGCCACCCAGCGCGCGGCCTTGGCGCTGAACACAATGGTCGCCCAGCCCTTGGGCGCGCCCGAAAAGATGCCGTAGCTGGCGGCCAGTTGCTCATCCAGCTCGCTGTCGGGCACATCGCGCGGGGCGGTATCGAGCAGGCGCGCATGATTGATGCGGTCCACCGCAAAGCTGCGCACGCCATCGCGGCCATGGTCCCAGGCATCCAGGTACCAGTTGTCGCGGTAATGGGTGATGCGCTGCGGGGACACGGTGCGCTTGGTCGATTCGTCGGTAGAACGCGCGCGGTAATCGAAGCTCAGTTGCTTGCGCTCCAGCACACCGGAGGCCACGGTGCGGAAGCTGGCTTCGTCCAGCTTGCGGCCGCGATGCGGGATCACCCGCACCCGGTCCACCGGCCATTGCGAGACGCCGGCCTGCGCCGCCAGCAGCCCTTCGATGCGCTGCTGCAACGGCGCCAGCATCGATGACAACACCCCGCCGCCGGTGCGCGCGAGCAATTGCTGGGACGCCAGCAGGGCATGCAGTTCTTCCGAACTCAGCCACAGGCCGGGCAGCTCGAAGCGATCGCTTTCGCCGGACAGATAGCGAAAGCCCGATTCGCCGTCGCCTTCCACCGGCGCCATCAGCGCGTCGCGCAAAAACGCCAGGTCGCGATACACGGTGGCGCGGGAGCAGCTCAGCTCATCCTGCAGCCGCGCCACCGTGACCGGGTAGCGCGCTGACTTGAGCAGGCGATGAAGGGAGTTGATGCGTTCATAGCGGTCCATGCCCCGATTATGTCCGGTTCTTCGTGCCGCGGGGTGAGCGTCGCTATGCACTCCCGTGCAGAACAAGTCCCTTCCACGTTGGTCGGGTTGCGCCGGTTGTGAAGACGCCGCGCGCAAGGCCTGCGCGGTGCCCGCGACCGGACGCGACAGCACACCCTCCGGGGCCAGCGCCGGAACCGCCAATGAAGCGCGGCATTCACTTGGTTATGACGTGCCGCACAGTCCGTTATCATGAAATCGCTTTCACCCTCCCGCCCTGCCCTCAAGCGAGCTGCCCATGTCCCGCCGTGCCCCGTTGTCTGCCCTGCTGCCTTTGCTATTGATCACGCCTGCCGTCTGGGCCCAGGCAGTTGCACCGACGCCAGTGGACCCTGCAGCTGCGCTGATGCCCTCCCCTTGGGGCGGCAGTAGCGGCGAGCTGGGCTATGCCGCTGCCCATGGCAACAGCACCACCGATAGCCTCAACGGTCGCGTGCGCCTGCGCTACACCGACGGCGACTGGATCCACAGCCTGGATGCCACCGCGCTGCGTTCGAGCTCGGAGTACACCAATACCAACGACGACGGCAGTACCGAACGCGAGCGCCAGACCACCGCCGAGCGTTACACCGGCAGCGCCGGCAGCGCGTTGCAGTTGGGCGAGCACCGCCAGCTCACCGCCACCGGCCGCTACGAACATGACGACTTCGCCACCTACGATCGGCTGGCCACCTTCGGTATCGGTTACGGCACGCGCCTGATCAACGCCGACCGGTTCTATCTGGACGCGCAGGTCGGCCCGGGTATCCGGCGCGCGCATAACAGCGACGAAGACCGCAACGAGACTGGCTTGATCGGGCGCGGCCTGTTCGACCTCAAGTACACCGTCACCGACAACACCGATCTGATCAACACGCTGCTGGTGGAATCGGGCGAATACAACACCTACGCGCAGAACGATTTCGGGGTGCAGGTGAGCATGAACTCGCACTTCGCGTTGAAGGCCGCCTGGCAGATGCGTCACAACAGCGATGTCAGCGACGGCGACAAGAAGACCGACACGCTGACCACGGTGAACCTGGTTTACACGTTCAAGTAAACGATTGGGCGGTTGTGGGGCGGGTTATCGGTAATGCCCTCGCGGCCTAGGCCGCTCCTACGATGCGGCGGCTGGCGGCAACTACGCAATTGCGCGCTCGTAGGAGCGGACCTGGCCGCGACGGGGCTTCCTCGGTAACGCCCTCGCGGCCTGGGCCGCTCCTACAGTGATGAGGGGGCGGCTGCCGGCGATTACGCAATTGCGTTCTCGTAGGAGCGGACCTGGCCGCGACGGGGCTTTCCCGGTAATGCCCTCGCGGCCTGGGCCGCTCCTACAGTGATTGGCGGCTGCCGGCGACTACGCACCTGCGCTCTCGTAGGAGCGAACCTGGCCGCGACGGGGCTTCCTCGGTAACGCCCTCGCGGCCTGGGCCGCTCCTACAGTGCGGCTGCTGGCGACTATGCAACTGCGCTCTCGTAGGAGCGGACCTGGCCGCGACGGGGCTTTCCAGGTAACGCCCCCGCGGCCTGGGCCGCTCCTACGGTGCGGCGGCTACGATGCGGCTGCGGGTCGGCGTTACAGCTCGGCCAATAGCTGTGCGGCACCCTTGTCGAACAACCCTTGTGCGACGCGGCGACCTAATTCTTCGGTGTCGTCGGGGCTGCCGTGCGCATCGGCATGGATCAGGCGTCCATCGCTGGCGCTGCCGACCATGCCCTGCAGGTACAGCCCCTCGCCTTCCCAGGTGGCGAACGCGGCCACCGGTACGTGGCAGCTGCCGTGCAACGCGCGATTCATCGCGCGCTCGGCTTCCACGCAGACGCGGGTGGCGGGCGCATCCAGCACGGCCAGCAGCGCGTGGATGCGCGCATCGTCGCCGCGGCATTCCACTGCTACCGCGCCCTGTGCCGGTGCCGGCAACCACTCCGGCGCGTCAAGCCGCGCACTGATGCGCGCGTCAAAACCCAGCCGCTGCAGGCCGGCGCAGGCCAGCACGATGGCGTCGTAGCCGCCGTTGTCGAGTTTGGCCAGACGCGTGTTGACGTTGCCGCGCAGGTCGATCAGTTCCAGATCCGGGCGCGCGGCACGCAACTGCGCCTGACGCCGCAACGACGAGGTGCCCACCCGCGCGCCCAGCGGCAGCGCCTGCAGGCTGGCGTAGAGATTGGACACCAGCGCATCGGCCGGGTCGCCGCGGCCCAGGATCGCCGGCAGCACGAACGGATCGTCCAGTTCCATCGGCACGTCCTTGAGCGAATGCACCGCGCAATCGGCCTCGCCGCGCAGCATGGCCAGCTCCAATTCCTTCAGAAACAGGCCCTTGCCGCCGATTGCCGCCAACGAGCGGTCCAGCACTTCGTCGCCGCGGGTGCTCATCGGCACCAGCACCACCTCCAATTCGGGATGGTGCTGGCGCAGCGCGGCGGCGACGTGTTCGCTCTGCCAAAGGGCGAGCGGGCTTTTGCGGGTGGCGATGCGGAGCGTGGTCATCCGGCCATTATCGCGGACCGGACCGGTAACTCATACATGACGCAGTTGATCGCGCAGGCTGGCCACGCAACGCCGGCTCACTTCCAGGGTCTGGGGCACGTTGCGCAGCACGGCGTGCACCTGGCCATCGCCGCTGCGGCGCAGCTCCACCAGTTCGTCGCGGGCGACCAGGCAATTGCGATGGATGCGCACCAGCCGGTCGGCGAATTCGTCTTCCAGCGACTTCAGCGACTCTTCGATCAAGTCCTCGCCACGGGTGTGGTGGACGATGACGTACTTCTCTTCGGCCTGCAGATAGCGGATATCGCCGATGGCGATCAGCCGCAGACTGCCACGCAGGCGCGCGCACAGATGGGTGCGCAATGGCCGCGGTGCGGCGCCGGGTGCGCGCCCGGCCAGGAACGTGGCCACTTTTTCCAAGGCGGAGGCCAGGCGTTCCGGGCGCACCGGTTTCATCAGGTAATCCAGCGCGGCGGCGTCGAAGGCGGACAAGGCATGCTGGTCGTAGGCGGTGCAGAACACCACCGCCGGTGGCGGCTGGCTCTGACGTAGCAGCCGCGCGGTTTCCAGGCCGTCGACGCCGGGCATGGCGATGTCCAGCAACACCAGATCCGGGTGCAGGTGTTCGCACTGCTGCAGCACCTGCTGGCCGTTTTCGGCCTCGCCGATCACCTCGACCTGCGGATGCTCGCCCAGCAGCATGCGCAGGCGCTCGCGCGCCAGTGGCTCGTCATCAGCGATCAGCACCCGCACTTGCGTGGCCGTCATGGACATCCCCCTCGCTGCAGTGACTCCCCGTCACGGCAGCGGCAATGTGATCTCGCAGGCATAGTAGCCCTCAGCCCAGCTGGCCGCCATCCGTGCCCCGGCACCGAACTGAAACGCCAGCCGGTGCGAGATGCTGGCTTGCGCATGCCCGGCCCCGGCAAGCAGCGGCAACTGGGTTCCCGGTTGCGGGGCCGGGTTGACGATACGGATCTGCAACTGGCTGCCGCGCTGACGCAGCGACAGATACAGCGTGCCGCCCTCTGGCATGCGCGAGACCCCGTGCAGCACCGCGTTTTCGACCAGCGGCTGCAGCACCAGGCGCGGCATCGGCAGCTCCCACGGCAACGGCTCCTGCCGGTGCCAGCGCACCTGCAGGCGCTCGCCCAGGCGCAAGGACTCGATGGCCAGATAGCGCTCGGCCAGTTCGCATTCGGCGCGCAGGGTGGACAGGCCTTCGCCGGCGCCGAGCGCTGCGCGAAACAGATCCGACAGATCCAGCACCGCCTGCTCGGCCACCACCGGGTCGCGCCGCAGCAGGCTGGCAATCAGATTCATGCTGTTGAAGAGAAAGTGCGGGCGGATGCGTGCCTGCAAGGCATCGGCCTCGGCACGCGCGTTGGCCTGCACCTGCGCTTCCCAGCGGTCGCTGACGTAGAAATAGCGCAGCGCCAGCGCGGTGATCAGCACCACCGTAGCCGCGCTGCCCAGGGTGAAGCGCCAGAAGCCGACCAACGGGCCAAGCGGCGCCTGCTCCAGCACCGCATACAGCGCGTGCACGATGCCGGCGCCCAGCATCGCCACCAGCGCGGCGATCAGCAGCGCGGCCAGCCCACCCAGCTTGGGCGGCAATCGCGACAGCCCCGGCCGCAGCACGCACAGCAACACGGTGACCGCCAGCGCCAGCCACAGCGCCAGGCCGCTGGCCGAGACGAAGCGCGACAAGGTAAGGCTGCGCGCGGCGCCGGCATCGGGCACCAGGGTCACCACCAGCACCACCAGCTCGGCCAAGCCCAGCATGGCGCCCAATCGCGGTAGCCGGCACAGGTCCGGCATCCAGGTGATCTGCGGGGCGCTGGTGGCCATGGGCTCAGGCGGCGGTGAAGCGCGCCTGCATCCAGTTGCGCAGCGCTTCGATTTCTTCCAGACAGACCTGATGGCCCATCGGGTAGGTCTGCCATTCCAGGGCGAAGCCGAGCGTGCGCAGGGCCTGCATGCTGGCCTGGCCGGCGGCGAACGGCACCACCGGGTCGGCGCTGCCATGCGCCATGAACAACGGTTGGTGGATGGCAGCCGGCTGTAACTGGCTGGCGGCCGCTGCCGGGTCCGGCAGGTAGGTCGACAGCGCGATCAACCCCGCCAGCGGCACGCTGCGCTGCAGGCCCACGGCCAACGTCACTGCGCCGCCTTGCGAGAAGCCGGCCAGCAGGATGCGCTCGGGCGGCGTGCCACGCGCCTGCTCATGGGCGATCAAGGCTTCGACCTGGGCCACCGATTCGGCGATGCCGACCTTGTCGGCACGGCTGGCGAAATCCATGCCGACGATGTCGTACCAGCCACGCATGCGCACGCCGTTGTTGATGGTGATCGGGCGGATCGGCGCATGCGGGAACACGAAGCGCAGCGCCGGCCACTGCGGGCGCACCAATTCCGGCACCATCGGCGCAAAGTCGCTGCCATCGGCGCCCAGGCCATGCAACCACAGCACGGTCCACTGCGGGTTGGGTCCGGTCTCGCGTTCGATCACTTCCAGCATCATCCAGCTCCGCTTGGGGGCCGGGCATTATGCCTTGCGCACCGGCCCTGCCCCGATCACGTGGGCTCGAACGCGCCGGTCACCGGATCGCGTGCGGCGATTTGCCGTCGCGCAGTGGCCATGTGCTGCGCGGGCCGCGCCCTTCGTCAATGCAGACGCTGCCGGCGCAGCGCCGGTAAAAGCGAGACAGCGTGGTTGGCGCGCAGCGACGTAGCACGCTGGATCCAATCGGCCCAGCAGGCCCAGCCGCTCAGATCAGCGAAGGTTCCAGCGCGGCGGCGCGGCGCAGTTCGGACGCACGCACCAGCACCTTGGGCGGATCGAGCTCTTCGGGGATGCAGAAAATACCGGCACGGCGCAGCGCCAGACCGCTGCGACGCAGCGAGGTCAGCGCCACCACCGGGATCGACACCGCCATGCCCACGATCACCGGCCCCATCCAGGCGGCCAGCGACGGCGAGACGGTGTACGCCACCGCGCCCATGAACAGGCCGAACACGGTCAACCCGCCGTAGCTGCGCAACAGCGCCGGCCACGACAGCTTGCCGTCGTCGCGCACCTGCGCATCCCAACCGGAGTCCTTGCCGGCCAGCACTTCGAACACGCCGCGCGACTGCAGGTACATCACCACCGGCGCCATCAGCGCGGCCAGCACGGTTTCCAGCAGGATGCTCAGCAGCGCGCGAATGGCGCCACCGCAGGCCTTCATCTCGCGCGGGTTGAGCAGCAACGCGATATAGCCCAGCAGCTTGGGCGCGAGCAGCACGAACATGGTGCAGATGAAGATCCAGATTGCATTGCCCTGGCTGCTGCCATGCCAGTAGCGCGCAGGCGAGAACGGCAGGTCGCCGGCCAGGTCGATGCCGCCGCCGGCCAGCGGAATGCCGATGCCGATCAGCATCAGCAGGCCCCACATCGGCGCGGTGAAGTAATGGCCGATGCCGATCAGCATATGCATGCGGCTGATCCAGTGCAGGCCCTTGGCGCTCACCACTTTGGCATGCTGCAGGTTGCCCTGGCACCAGCGGCGGTCGCGGATCAACAGGTCGGTGAGCGTGGGCGGGCCTTCTTCGTAGCTGCCCTGCAGGTACGGCACCATGTGCATGGCCCAGCCGCCGCGGCGCATCAGCGCCGCTTCCACAAAGTCGTGGCTGAGCACGTGCCCGCCAAACGGCTTGCGCCCGCGCAACGACGGCAGGCCGGCGTGATCGGCGAACGCCTGGGTGCGGATGATGGCGTTATGGCCCCAGTAATTGCTTTCGGCGCCATGCCACCAGGCCACGCCGAAGGCGATGATCGGCCCATACACGCGGCCGCCGAACTGCTGCATGCGCGCAAACAGCGTCTGCCCGTTGACCACGGCGGGCAGGGTCTGGATCAGGCCCACGTCCGGGTTGTTTTCCATGCCGGCGACCAGCCGCACGATGGTGTCGCCGGTCATGACGCTGTCGGCGTCCAGGATCAGCATCTGCGGGTAGCTGCCGCCGAAGCGGCGCACCCAGTCGGCCACATTGCCGGCCTTGCGCGCGGCATTGTCGGCACGGCGGCGGTAGAAGATGCGGCCATGCCCGTCGACGCGGTCGCACAGCTCGTTGTAGACCAGTTCTTCGGCACGCCCGATGTGATCGCGGGTGGTGTCGCTGAGCACGAAGAAGTCGAAGTGCTCCAGCTGGCCGGTTTCGGCCACCGATTCGTAGATCGCCTGCAGGCCGGCCAGCAGGCGGCGCGGGTCTTCGTTGTAGGTGGGCATCAACAACGCGGTACGCGAGCGCAGCGTGGGCAGCGGTTGTTCGGGGTCGATGCCGAGCTTGCGCCCTGCGCGCGCCACCACGGTGATGAAACCGGCCACGGCGCTGGCAAAGGACATCGCGATCCACGCGAACAGCAGCACGAACAGGCCAAGCAGGCAGCCCTCCAGCACGCTGACGCCGTCGGGCCACAGCACGCTGAGCATCACCCACACCGCGATGGAGGTGGTGACGAAGGTGCCGCCGATCAAATAGAAACGGCGCACGCCGATGCCGACCGGCGAGGTGCGCTGATGGCGCACCTGCAGGCTGCCTTCGCGCAGGCTCTGTTCGGGCATCGCCAACGGCGCTTCCGGTGGCAGCGTGGGCTGGCCGGCGTCGAGGGCGGATAGGGGGGGGATTGCAGTTGGTGCGGGGGGAAGGGTCACGGTGCCGTCCATCAAGGCTGCCCGTCGCACGCGTGCGACAGTGCGGTCTGCAGCGGGAGATCCATCCCCGCCACGCGTAGCGAGCGTACAAAGCGCGTCGCACGGGCAAGGTGCCCGGCGGCGTGCGACCAGGTCGCGGTATTGGCAGCTATGAAACCACTTCGATGCACAAACTCTCCTGGCGGCGACGCAACGTCGCGGCTCATCCTAAAGAATCGACCGTTAAAGGAAACGAAGGCCATCGTGCAGTCTTCGCCCCTCCCGACGAAGACCGCGCGGCAGACTACGCGGTAACGACCGAACGCAACCCCAACAGATTGCAGTCTGGGGCGCGTGCTGTCACTGCCTGCAAATCACGTAATGGCCGCTATTGATGCAAGCGTTGTGCCATCCGTGGCACACAGCAGTGCAACCGGTTGCAGGATGTCGGGCATGCCGGAAACGCGATGAAGCGGACTATCGAAGCGACGTGCTGCGCAGATCATGCCGCGTGGCGCGATCTCGCTTTGAACTGCATGGCATCGGCGCGACGGTTGTTCGGCCGCTCTTGCGGTTTGCGCTGGAGCCATGACGCGCAGTGCGCTGCGACGATGCTGCGTATCCAATCTCGCGCTGCGCTGCGGCCTGCCCCACGCCAGGTATCGCGTGCGACAAATTCACCGCAGCGCGGCCTTCTGCGTGCCGCGTGAAAGACGACTGCGGCAAGGATGGGAGCGGCGATGCTTGGTCGCGCGCCCCTGCCCTGCCGCGTCAACATGGCTTACTTGCGCGCGGCCTCGCTGGCATCGCGGGTGGCGCGGAATTCCGAATCGCTGCTCCAGTTCGGCCACTGGCGTGAATCGGCCAACTGCTGGCCCAGCGTGTACAGCACGCCGAGATCGCGCGCGGCACCGGCGAAGGTCCAATCCGGCTTCCACTCATCGCCTTGCTGGTGATAGCGCTTGGCGGTGTAATCGTCCGATGCCGCCTTGCCTGCGGCAATGCCGCCCACTTCCCAATCCTGCCCGGCCGCATACGACAGCGCCGGCACACCACGCTTGGCGAAGGAGAAATGATCTGAGCGGAAGAAATAGCCCGCCTGCGGCTTGGGGTCGGGCGTGTAGCGCAGCTTGGATTGTGCCGCCACGGTCTTGAGCTGATCGAGCAACTCGAGTTTTGCGGTGCCATAGATGCCGAAATCGCGCGAAGGCACGAACGGGTTCATGCCGTCCATGTTGATCACCGCCACCGTGGTGTCCAGCGGATACAGCGGTTTGGAGGCGTAGAACTCCGAGCCCAGCAAGCCCTTTTCTTCGGCAGTGACGGCCAGAAATACCACCGAGCGCTCCGGCTTGGGTCCGCTGGCAAACCCGCGCGCCAGTTCCAGCAACGCCGCCGTGCCGCTGGCGTTATCCAGCGCACCGTTGAAGATGGTGTCGCCACGCGCGTCTGGCTTGCCCACGCCGATATGGTCCCAATGCGCGCTGTAGATCAGCGTCTCGTCGGGGCGTTTGCTGCCTTCCAGGCGTGCCACCACGTTGTGCGAGGTGATCACGTCGGACTTGACCTGGTAGCTGGCGCTCAGGCCCTGGCCCTTGAGCTCGACCGGCTTGAAGCCGCGGGTCTGCGCCTGCTTCTTCAACGCATCGAAATCCAGCCCGGCGCGCTTGAACATCGCGGTGGCCAGATCGCGCTGGATCCAGCCTTCCACGGTGGGATGCGCGGCGCGCGGGTTGTCGCGCACCACGTCGAACATGGTGTTGGTGTTGGAGCTGGCCACGGTGTCCCAGCCATAGGAGGCCGGCGCGGTTTCGTGCACCACCAGCACGCCGAGCGCGCCCTGCCGTGCGCCCTCTTCGTACTTGTAGGTCCAGCGGCCGTAATAGGTCATGCCGGCGCCGTCGAAGGCACCCTTGCCGGTTTCGAAGTCGGGGTCGTTGATCAGTACCACCGCGATCTTGCCCTTCAGATCCACGCCCTTGAAGTCGTCCCAATCGCGCTCCGGCGCCTTGACGCCATAGCCGACGAACACCAGTGGTGCGTTGGCGATGTCGACCTTGGACGAACCATCCAGCGCGGCGCGGATGGCGATCTCCTTGCCTTGCGTCAGCGCCTGCAGCTTGCCGGCATTGGCCAGCGCAAGCGTCGGTGCACCGACGATATCGGCGCGGCGCAACGGCACCGCCTGGGTCCACAGGCGCTTGCCATCTTTGAGATCGCCGCCAGGCTGCAGGCCCGCGTCGGCAAATTGCTTGCTCAGGTAGGCGATGGTTTTTTCTTCGCCGGCAGTGGCCGGGCCGCGGCCTTCGTAGGCATCGGAGGCCAGCTCCTTGACGTCGCGCGAGATGCGCGCGCCATCGAACGTCGGCGCCTGCGCCATCACTGCGGTCGAGACCGCCATTGCCAAAAGTCCCACGGCGAGTCGCTTCATTGCATACCCCAGATATCAGACAGCCCTGGAGTGTAGCCACCCGCGCGTGCAAGCGGCAGCATGTCGCGGGATTGCCGCCTGCGATGGCCGCGCTGCGCCGGACCAGCTGTCGGCACGCCTGCACGCGGTAGGGCGAGAGCGAGGCGCGCGCTTAAAACAGGTCCACGCTGCCGGTCTGTTGCATGGTCTGCAGCAATTGCCCGCTGGCGATCAGCTCGGCGTACACCACGGCGCGATTGCGGCCGTGCTGCTTGGCCCAGTACAGCGCCTTGTCCGCTTCGTCCAGCTGCTGGCTGATCAGGCGCCCATGCGTCAGTTCCACGATGCCGGTGCTGAGCGTGACCTGCCCGACCTGCGGGAACACATGCTCGGCAACGGCAAGCCGAAACCGCTCGAACAGGCTGATCGCAACATCGCGCTCCACGCCACGCAGCACGATCACGAATTCTTCGCCGCCGAAGCGGAACAGCAGATCGTCCTGACGGAACGCGCGCTGCATCAATTGCGCGACCAGCAACAGCACTTCGTCGCCATACAGATGACCGAACGTGTCGTTGACACGCTTGAAATGATCGATATCCACGATGCCCAGCCAGACGCTTTCGTTTGCCGGCGTCTCTGCCCCGCCTGCGAACAGCCGCAGGATCACATCGTCGAAGGTCTTGCGATTGCGCAGGCCGGTCAAGGCGTCGCGCTGCGCATCGTCGAGCAGGCTGCGGTAATTCTGGAAGAAGCGTGCAAAGCCCTGCAGCATCGCCTGTTCGGCGGCACCGGGCGGGCGTGCACCGCCCACCCGCAGGCAGGTGCGGATACCGCGCGCTTCCATCATCGGATAGACCAATAGCGCCTGGCCATTCTGGTGCAGGTGCACCACATCGCCGGGGCCATGCACGTCGACCAGCTGGGCGCGCATCTGCGCATCCTTGAGCTCAGCCACCGTTAACGACAAGCGGCCGTCGTCGTGCAGGCGGGTTTCGGCCATGGTGCGGCCATCCGGGGCGATGCGCAGCAGCGACAGCTCTTCGGCGGTGCAGAGCTCGCGCATGGTGCGCAACAGGCTCAGATCGAGCAGATCGGCATCGCGGATGGCGGTCATGTCCACCATCCGTTCCAGCAACGGCGTGGCGCTCATTGGCGGCTCGGCCGGTACGCAGACGCAGACGCAGGCCCGCCTTGCCGGACACGGCGGGCTGGCGGACAACTGGAGTGGCAATGCGCAGGCTTCACGACAACGACCGGCAATCAGGATGCCGGTTCATCGGCGCCCCAGCCGCAAACTTGAGGT
This sequence comes from Xanthomonas sp. AC360, assembly GCF_979258225.1. Lineage (NCBI taxonomy): Bacteria > Pseudomonadati > Pseudomonadota > Gammaproteobacteria > Lysobacterales > Lysobacteraceae > Xanthomonas > Xanthomonas sp. AC360. Next base: position 2,189,894 of record NZ_OZ409846.1, on the reverse strand, counting down.
CGGCGGCCGCCAAGGCTCAGCGCGCGGCCAGCCGCCGCTGGGCAGCAGACACGCCCGCCCGCGACACCGCTAGGCACGGCTGCCCTGGAATGCTCAGGGCAGCGCGGATTCCAGCGCGTCTTCGCCCAGCGCGTGCCGCTGCATCAGCCGGCGGCTGCCGGCATTCAGGCCCTTGACCTGCACGTCCAGGTCGTGATGCCGCAGCCGCTGCACCACCTTTTCCAACGCCGCCACGGCGGTGATGTCCCAGAAATGCGCGCGACTCACGTCGATCACCACGCCGCGGCCAGGCACCTCGCGCGCGTCGAAGGCGTCGATGAACACATCGGCCGAGGCGAAGAACACCTGCCCGCGCACGCTGTAGGTGCGCACGCCATCTGCGCCATCGCTATGCGCGATCTGCAGCAGCCCGGCCACCTTGAAGGTAAAGAACACCCCACTCAGCACCACGCCCACCGCCACGCCGGCAGCCAGATTGTGGGTGGCCAGGGTCACCGCCACGGTGGCCAACATCACCACGCTGGAGGTGCGTGGGTGGGTGACCACGGTGCGCAGCGAACGCCAGTCGAAGGTCTCGGCCGACACCATCACCATGATCGCCACCAATGCCACCACCGGCACCTGCGATACCCACGGCTTGAGCAACACCATCAGGATCAGCAGAAACACGCCGGCAAACAACGTCGATAGCCGGCCACGGCCGCCGTACTTCACGTTGCCAACGGTCTGGCCGATCATGCCGCAGCCGGCAATGCCGCCGAACAGGCTGGCGGCGGTGTTGGCGATGCCCAGCCCGGTGCACTCGCGGTTCTTGTTGCTGGGGGTATCGGTTAGTTCGTCGACCACCCGCGCGGTCATCATCGATTCGAGCAGACCCACCATGGCGATGGCCAACGCCGGCAACGCGATGATGCGCAGGGTTTCCAGCGTCATCGGCACGGCCGGCCATTGCAGGAACGGCAGCGCATTGGGCAGCTTGCCCAGATCGGCCACGGTCTTCAGCGGCAGGTGCAGGGCGCTGCCGGCGATGGTCAGCAGCAGGATGCACAACAGCGGCGAGGGAATCGCCGACAGGCCGGGCACGCGCAAGCGCGGCAGCCCGTAGATGATCGCCAGGCCCACACCGAGCATCACCCAGCTGGTGAGGTTGGCACCAAGCAGATGCGGCAGCTGTGCGGCGAAGATCAGCACCGCCAGCGCATTGACAAACCCGGTGCGGACCGAGCTGCTGACAAAACGCATCAGCACGCCCAAGCGCAGCAGCCCGAACAGGATTTGCACCGCGCCGGCCAGCAGCCCGGCCGCCAACAGATACGGCAGCCCGTGCGCCGCCACCAGCGGTGCGGCCACCAGCGCCACCGATCCGGCCGCGGCAGAAATCATCGCCGGGCGGCCACCGCAAAATGCAATCACGATGCCGATAACGAAGGACGCGAACAGGCCGACTTGCGGGTCGACGCCCGCCACGAAGGCGAACGCAATCACTTCGGGAATCAGGGCAAATGTTGCTACCGCACCGGCCATCAGTTCGCGCGCAGGTGAAGCGCGCCATTGCGCCAGTTCGGCACGCAGGAAAGACATTGGGGGACACTCCGGGGACAAAAAGGACAGCCTGCGGACAGCGCGCAGCGACGATAGTGTGCGGGAAAGCGACCGCGCCCGCAGCCCACCTGTGATCTGTGCGCCAATGCGCTTTTCTGTGGCTGCGATCACGCCGCGCGACGCGGACGCAGACCAAGATGCCCCCCTCACCGCGCTCGGGTGTCGAGTTCGGTTATCTAGGGAGATCACCATGTCCATTTTCAGGACCGCAAGTACGCTCGCACTGGCCACCGCGCTGGCCTTGGCCGCCGCACCGGCGTTCAGCTATTCCATCAGCAACAACCGGGTTGTCGACGACAGCGGCAAGGTGGTGCAGCTCAAGGGCGTCAACGTGTTTGGCTTCGAAACCGGCAACCATGTCATGCATGGCCTGTGGGCGCGCAACTGGAAAGAGATGATCAATCAGATGCAGGGCCTGGGCTTCAATGCCGTGCGCCTGCCGTTCTGCCCGGCCACGCTGCGCAGCGACACCATGCCGACCAGCATCGATTACAGCCGCAACGCCGACCTGCAGGGCCTGACCTCGCTGCAGATCCTCGACAAGGTGATCAACGAATTCAACGCGCGCGGCATGTACGTGCTGCTGGATCACCACACCCCCGATTGCGCCGGCATTTCCGAGCTCTGGTACACCGGCTCCTACACCGAAGCGCAGTGGCTGGCCGATCTGCGCTTTGTGGCCAACCGCTACAAGAACGTGCCGTACGTGCTCGGCCTGGATCTGAAGAACGAGCCGCACGGCGCCGCCACCTGGGGCACCGGCAACGCCGCAACCGACTGGAACAAGGCCGCCGAGCGCGGTTCGGCCGCCGTGCTGGCAGTGGCGCCGAAGTGGATCATCGCGGTGGAAGGCATCACCGATAACCCGGTGTGCTCGACCAACGGCGGCATCTACTGGGGCGGCAACCTGCAGCCGCTGGCCTGCACCCCGTTGAACATTCCGGCCAACCGTCTGCTGCTGGCACCGCATGTGTACGGCCCGGACGTCTATGTGCAGTCATACTTCAACGACAGCAACTTCCCCAACAACATGCCGGCCATCTGGGACCGTCATTTCGGCCAGTTTGCCGGCAAGTACGCGCTGCTGCTGGGCGAGTTCGGCGGCAAGTACGGCGAAGGCGATGCGCGCGACAAGGTGTGGCAGGACGCGCTGGTGAAGTACCTGCGCAGCAAGGGCATCAACGAAGGCTTCTACTGGTCGTGGAACCCCAACAGCGGCGATACCGGCGGCATCCTGCGCGACGACTGGACCACCGTGCGCCAGGACAAGATGACGCTGCTGCGCACCTTGTGGGGCACCGTGGGCAGCACCACGCCGACGCCTACACCAACGCCCACGCCCACGCCGACTCCGACACCCACTCCGACTCCTACGCCCACGCCGACCCCGGGCACTGGCACCTTCAGCACCAAGGTCATCGTGGACAGCAGCTGGAGCGGCGGCGCGTGCAACCGCGTGCAGGTCACCAACACCGGTACCGCCAGCGGCACCTGGTCAGTGACGGTGCCGGTGACCGGCACGGTCAACAACGCCTGGAATGTGGTGTGGTCGCAGAGCGGCAGCACCCTGCGCGCAAGCGGTGTGGATTTCAACCGCACCCTGGCCGCCGGTGCAACGGCCGAGTTTGGCTTCTGCGCAGCAAGCTGATGTGAAAGGCGGCCGCGCGTTGCGTGGCCGCCGTCGTATCGCGCGACCGTCCGCCTGGATGTCCAGGAGATGGCGATACGCCGCGATTGATCGATCAAGCAAGTTGATCGATATCTGGTGCCTGCGATCTGTCTAAAGACAGCAGGCCGTTGGTAGGAGCGCACCTGGGCGCGATGAGGCCTCATGGGTAACGCCGCATCGTGCCCAGGTGCGCTCCTACATTGCATGGGCGCTGCGGTTTTTATAAGCAGACGCTGCCGCAATCAGTATTCAACCCGCATGTGAATCAGCCGTTATCCATGAGATAGCGCCCTGCGCGGCGCGTTCTGGATGCTGTTGCCATGCCCGTTGTTTCCCTGTTGCGTCGCCATGTTGCCAATCTCCCGCTGACCCGCAAGTTCGTCCTGTTGTGCACACTGTTGACGGTGGGCGTGATCCTGCTGGCCGTTGCCGCTGCGCGTCTGCAATATCTGGATCTGGTCGAGGCGCGCAAACTCAGCGTCAGGACCGAGGTCGAGATGGGCCTCACGGTGATGCAGCATTACGCCGACAAGGTCAAAGCCGGCGAGCTCAACGTCGATCAGGCAAAAGAAGCGGCACGCACGACGCTGGCCGACATGCGCACCAACGATGGCGTGGATTACTTTTTTATCGTCGACCCGCAGATGCGCATCCTGATGCATCCCAAGCGCCCGGTCGGCACCGACATGTCCGATTACAAGAGCGATGCCGGGCAGTACGTCTATCGCGACATCAAGACCGCCATCGACAGCGGCGATGGCTTCAGCTATTACGACGCGCCTAAGCCGGGCAAGAAAGAGCAGCTCCCCAAGATCAGCTACGCCAAAACGTTTCCGGCCTGGAACTGGGTGCTGGTGATGGGCGTGTACGCCGAAGACATCCAGGTGCAGGCGTGGGGCTTTACGCGGACGCTGACCTTGATCGGCGGCGCTCTGGTGGCGATGGTGATCGGCCTGTGCTGGTTGATCGCCTCGGCGATGGCCGCACCGTTACGCGCCGCCTCACGCACCGCCGAGGCGATTGCCTCGGGCCGCTTCGACAACGACATCCGGGTGGAATCGCGCGATGAAACCGGGCAGTTGATGCACAGCATGCAGCAGATGCAGAACCAGCTGCAGCGCTTCAACGGCGAGATGCAGACCATGATCCGCCTGCAGCAGGGCGAGAACATCGCGCACCGCATCCCGGAGGATTTCCCCGGCGATTACGGCAGCCTGGCGCATGGCGTGAACACGGTGGTGTTCGAACATCTGGACGCCATCAACGAGGCGATGGATGTCATGAGCGAATACGGCCGCGGCGATCTGCGCCGCGACATGCGCCGCCTGCCCGGCCAGCGCGCGGCATTGCATGAAGCGCTGGATACGGTGAAAAGCAACCTGTCGGCGATCAACAGCGACATCGCGCGTCTGGCCGATGCCGCCGCGCGTGGCGATTTCTCCGCACGCGGCGAGCAGTCGCGCTATCAGTTTGCGTTTGCGGAAATGGTGCAGGCCTTGAACCGTCTGATGCAGCAGGCCGATGCCGGTCTGGACGATGTGGGCCGCATCATGGCCGCCATTGCCGACGGCGATCTGTCGCAGCGGGTGGAATCGCATTACGAAGGTGCCTTCGGCCGTTTGGCAAATGCCGCCAACCGCACCGCAATCCAGCTCACCAGCATCGTGCAGGGCATCCAGCATTCGGCCGAGATGATCAATACCGCGGCCGGCGAAATCGCCAGCGGCAACGCCGACCTGTCCACGCGCACCGAACATCAGGCCGCAAACCTGGAAGAAACCGCAGCATCGATGGAAGAACTGACCTCCACCGTGCGCCAGAATGCAGACAACGCGCGCCAGGCCAATCAACTGGTCAAGGGCACCGGCGATGTCGCCGAAAGCGGCGGCCGCGTGGTGCAGCAAGTGGTCACCACCATGCAGGCGATCACGCAATCGTCGGCACGCATTTCCGACATCATCGGCGTCATCGATGGCATCGCCTTCCAGACCAATATCCTGGCCTTGAATGCTGCGGTGGAAGCGGCGCGCGCCGGCGAACAAGGCCGCGGCTTTGCAGTGGTCGCAACCGAGGTCCGTGCATTGGCACAGCGCTCGGCCGGTGCGGCCAAGGAAATCAAACAGCTGATTTCCGACTCGGTGGAAAAGGTGGAGCAAGGCTCGGCGCTGGTGCAGCAGGCCGGCAGCACCATGACCGAGGTGGTCAGTTCGGTGAAGCGCGTGACCGAGATCATGGCCGAGATCACCGCCGCCAGCACCGAGCAGAGCGCCGGGATCGAACAGGTCAGCACCACGGTGATGCAGCTGGATGAGATGACCCAGCAGAACGCGGCGCTGGTGGAAGAAGCCACTGCGGCGGCGCGCAGCCTGGAAGATCAGGCAGCGGATCTAACGCGCGCAGTGGCCGTGTTCCAACTGGCACCGGCGCAGCCTGTGTCGATGCAGCGCCCTGGCGTCGGGCAAGCGGCGTAGCAAGCGAAATAGCTTGTGGAATAGCGTGTGCGGGTGCGCTTCGCGCAACGCCACCTCATCCGCCCTTCGGGCACCTTCCCCCGAGGGGAGAAGGAACAGCGCAACACGCTTCGCTGTTCAAGCATCTCTCCCACCGGGAGAGGGGTTGGGGTGAGGGTGCCCCATCGGCCGATATACGTCGACAAACAAAGATGCGCATTGCCAATCAGCACAAGTGCATCATCAACCCAGAGGTCGATACATGTCACATCATCAGATGGGCATCGGCACTCAACTGATCAACTCCGGCGCAGTCTGCGTCAATGCAGGGCTACCGCGTCGAGCAGGCTGCGTAGTGCTGCAGCACTACCACTTCGTTTAGCCGAATAATGATGCGACACCACCGCCTAGAGCAGGCCGCGGTGTAATGCAATGCCACTACGTCAAGCAAGCCGCGTGGTAGCCGGGATGGCTTGCGGTTACGCTTCGCTGACGCCCCCTCACCCGCCCTTCGGGCACCTTCTCCCGAGGGGAGAAGGAACAGCGCAACACGCTTCGCTGTTCAAGCCCCTCTCACACCGGGGAGAGGGGTTGGGGTGAGGGTGCCCATCGGCCGATAAAGGAACCGCGGTTGCCGTTTACCTCAACGCGCAGCCTCGCGGCCGTTCAGTGCTGCGTCCTTGCTGCAGCGCGCATTCTTTGCGGCATACATCGCTTTGTCTGCGGCATGCATCAGGCTTGCCGCCTCAACCTGGTCGCCGTGCTGCCAGGCGATGCCGATGCTGGGTTGGATCGGCAGCCGCTGCTCGCCAAACAAGGCACCAGCGGACGCTGCGTGGCGGATGCGCTCGGCAACCCGGGCGCAGTCGGCGTCGGGCGTCTGCAGATTGTCCAGCAACACCACGAATTCGTCGCCGGCCAGACGCGCCACCAGGTAACGGCCTTCCACCGCGCGCTGCAGACAATGGCCGAATTCCACCAGCACCGCATCGCCGGCACGGTGGCCGTAGGTGTCGTTGATGCGTTTGAAGCCATCCAGATCCAGAAACATTACCGCCACCGCGCGCTGCAACCGATGCGCCTGCAGCACGGCGGTCTGCAATGCCTCGGTCCAGGCATGGCGGTTGGGCAGGCCAGTCAGCGCATCGCGGGTGGCACGCTCGTGCATCAGGCGGTGCAATGTCTTGTGCGCGGTGACGTCCTGCGCCATCAGGAAAAACCCTTGTGCACCGCCCAGCAGGCGTCGGGTTTCCGGCACCAGGGTGATCTCCACATCGCGTGCGCTGCCACCCACATGCAACACATGCTCGAAACTGGCGCGTTGCCCGTCGGCCACCTGCGCCAATGCGGTGCGTGCGGTCGCGCTGAGCGACGCGCCGAGCAGATGCGTGATCGGCGAGCCGACCAGGCTGGCCGGCTCCACGCCCAGCCAATCGCGGTGCGCTTCATTGGCGAACAAGCAGCGCTGGCTGGCATCGAACTGGCTGACCAGCGCTGGGGTGGCATCGCTGATCGCGCGCAGCCGCGCTTCGCTTTCTGCCAGACGTTCGGCGGCGACATGGCGCTCGGTGACGTCCTGGATCTGCGAGACAAAATGCACCGGCGCACCGCTGCCGTCGCGCACCAACGACACCGACAACTGCGCCCAGATCACCGCGTCTTGCTGGCTGATGTAACGCTTGGCCAGGCTGTAGCTATCGCGCTTGCCGGCGATGAGTTCCTGCACCAGTTGCAGGTCCATTTCCAGATCGTCCGGGTGGGTGATCTGCTGGAAGGTCGTGCGCAGCAATTGCTCGCGCGGGTAACCGAGGATGCTGCACAAGGACGGATTGACGTCGCGCCAGGCGCCTTCCAGCGAGACGATGGCCATGCCCTGCGGTGCGGTTTCGAAGGCGCCGGTAAAGCGTTCGGCGGCCAGCTGCGCGGCGGCCTGCGCCTGCAGCTCCGCAGTGACGTCGATGGCCATCGCCAGATACCCGGCCAGGCCTTGCTGCGCGTCATGGATGACGTTGAAGCACAGCCGCACTCGGCGCAGCTCGCCGTCCTTGCGCACCAGCGTCCACAGTTCTTCGGTCAGCACATTGCCGGCGGCGGCCGCAGCCAGTTCCACATACGCCGGCGGCGACAACGCCAACGTGGCCATGTGGCGCTCCAGCTCGGCCTGCAGATGGAACCGCGACGGGCAGCTGCCCAGCACTTCGTCGGCCGCGTAGCCCAGCAGTTGTTCGGCACCGGGATTGAACAGCTCGATGCGCCCCTGCGGGTCGAAGGCGATGATCGCCACGTCCTGCGAGGCATCCACCAGCGCCTGCAACCGCGCGCGCTCGGCAGACAAGGCCGCCGACGCACCCCGGAGCTGGGTGATGTCGTGCATCACGCACACCGCGCCCAACGCAGTGCCCTTATCGCCGACCACCGGGTCTGCATTGCATAGCACGCTGCGCGGAGGCTGACCGTTGGCACGGATCACCAGTTCGGCATTGCGCACGTGCTCGCCGCGCCAGGCACGCAGCAGCGGGATGGCCTCGGTGGGCAGCAGAGCGTTGCCGTCTGCGCTGTACAGATCGAAATGCTGCGCCCATTGCGCCGGTGGCAGCACGCGGAGGTCGGTGCCATGCCATTGCCTAGCGGCGTTGTTGAACTCGCGCAGCAGGCCGTCGGTGCCGCAGGCCACCACGCCGTCGGGCATGGCTTCCAGCAACATGCTCAACGTCTGCCGCTGCGCCTGCGCATCGCGCCGATCGCGGCGCGCTTCCAGCTGGCTGACCGCCTGCCGCGCGAGGCGGATCAGCGCCTGTTTTTGATGTTCGTCGAGCACGCGCGATTTGGTGCTGAGCGTGCACAGGGTGCCGTAGGCATAGCCTTCGCGGCCGATCAGTGGCACCCCGACGTAGGAGCGCACACCGGGTGCGGCGGTCACCAACGGGTTGTTGACGAAGCGTGGGTCGGCCTCGGCGTCGGGGACCTCCATCAACTCGGTGCCCATCACCGCGTAGGAGCAGAACGACACGCTACGCGGCGTGCCCTCCAGGTCGGTGCCGCAGCGCGCCTTGAACCATTGCCGGTCGGCATCCAGCAGTGACACCAGTGCCATCGGGGCGCCGCTGACATGTGCCGCCAGCCAGGCGATGTCGTCGAACTCGGCCTCGGCCTCGGTGTCCAACACCCCCAGCCGGCGAACCGCGTCCACGCGCAAGGCGTCGTTGGCGGGAATCGGCACGGGCGGCAACAGAACGGTCATGGCGTGATGGGCGGGCGGCGTTTGGGCAAGGTAGGTCGCACCAGGTAACGGCGAGGCGAGGATCAACTTGAGTGCAGCCAGCCGGGCCCGCTTGCGGCCGATTAAGAGTGGCTAACAAAACGTAACGAGCAGTCGTCAGGGTGTTGAGGTGGCGCTGAGAACCAGCGTGTACGCGTGGTACATGCCGCACCGCGCACCGGCCGCACGCGCCTGGCGGCTGCACAATCGCCTTGTTAGCTGCTCCAAACCCTTGGCGGCCTGTGGGAGAGGGCCGCAGTGGCGAAACGATCAAGCTGGCGTGTGCACCTGGCCGTTACAGCCGTGCGTCGTAGGTTTACGTCCGTACGGACGCGTGGTGGGGCTCAGTCGCCAGCCGTCGTAGCGCCCACGCCGGATCCCGTGGTTTCCGCGTGCCGGTAGCGCTAAGCCAACACGGCGCAGGCGAGCCACTCACCGTGCGGCCTTGCTGTCCGTGGCACCTGCGAGGCCAGCGTTGCCCGACCCCCGAGCCAGACGGCTGCCCGCTGCGGCCTGCACGCGCCCGATCTCACGCCACCCATTCAACTCAACACGGCCAGCCGGCGCCATGTCCGCCGTTCCGGCAGCCCGCCAGCGCTGCCCACCACCCCCATGCCGAACAGCATTTGCGGCCTCGCCAAGCAGCCACTACCCTCGGCCGATTACCATGCTCTGGAGTGTCACATGCTGCGTCCGCTGTCCCTGTTGATCGCCGGTGTGCTCGGCGTCGCCGCCGGTACCGTTGCCCCCGCTGTCGCCGCCGCCCCGGCCAGCCTGTCCAAGACAGCTGACAGCAGCGCCATTCCGGACATCGCCTATACCCGCTTCACCCTGCCCAACGGCCTGACCGTGGTGGTGCATGAAGACCACAAGGCGCCGGTGGTGGCGGTGAGCATCTGGTACCACATCGGTTCCGGCGACGAGCCGGCCGGCAAGACCGGCTTTGCGCATCTGTTCGAGCATCTGATGTTCTCCGGCTCGGAAAACAACAAGGGCAGCTTCTTTGCGCCGCTGGAACAGGTCGGCACCACCGACATGAACGGCACCACCTGGTTCGACCGCACCAACTACTTCGAAACCGTGCCGACCACCGCGCTGGATACCGCGCTGTGGCTGGAATCGGACCGCATGGGCCACCTGCTCGGCGCCATCGGCCAGCAAGAACTCGACACCCAGCGCGGCGTGGTGCAGAACGAAAAGCGCCAGGGCGAGAACCGCCCCTATGGCCGCGTGGACCAGAACATCCTGTCCAACCTGTTCCCGGCCAATCACCCGTACCAGCACGACACCATCGGCTCGATGGAAGATCTGGACGCGGCCTCGCTGGGCGACGTCAAACAGTGGTTCAACGACAACTACGGCGCCGCCAACACCACCCTGGTGCTGGCCGGCGACATCACCGTGGCGCAGGCGCGCGCCAAGGCACTGCAGTACTTCGGCGATATCCCATCCGGCAAGCCTGTGGCGCGTCAGCAGCCGTGGGTCACGCCGCTGGCCGCGCAGAAGCGCGGCGTGCAGCACGACCATGTGTCGCAGCCGCGCATCTACCGCACCTGGGCGGCGCCGCAGCTGGGCACCGACGACATGATCCAGCTGGACCTGGCCACCACCGTGCTGGGCGGCGGCAAGACCTCGCGGCTGTATCAGCGCCTGGTCTATCAGGACAAGTTGGTCGATGACGTTTCTGCCTCGGTGCAGCCGTTTGCGCTGTCCAGCCAGATGCAGATCCAGGCCGACGTCAAAGACGGCGTGGACCCGGCCAAGGTCGAGGCGGTGATCGACGAAGAACTCAAGAAATTCATCGCACAAGGCCCGACTGCCGACGAATTGCAGCGCGCGCAGGTGGCCTACCGTGCCGGCTTCGTGCGCGGGCTGGAAAAGGTCGGTGGCTTCACCGGCAAGGCCGTGCTCCTGGCCGAGGGCCAGGTCTATCGCGGCGATCCGGGTGCCTACAAAAAAGATCTGCAGCGCGGCCAGTCCGCCACCGTGGACAGCGTCAAGCAGGCCTCCGCCACCTGGTTCGGCAAGGGCGACTATCTGCTCACCGTGTTGCCGGCGAGCAAGGACTTCGACCCGGCTGCCGAAGACAAGGCGGTGGTCGCACGCGCCGCCGAACCGGGCAAGCCGGCGCCCAAGCTGCCCGCCGCCGGCAAGTACAAGGTCACCGCTTCCAACGTGGACCGCAGCACCGGCGTGCCCAAGACCACCCAGTTCCCTGACCTGAGCTTCCCCAAACTGCAGCGCGGCAAGCTGAAGAACGGCATCGAAGTGGTGCTGGCCGAGCGCCACACCATCCCGGTCACCCAGGTCGAGTTGCTGTTCGACGCCGGTTACGCCGCCGACCAGGGCAAGAAGCTCGGCACCGCCAGCTTCAGCGCCGCACTGATGAACGAGAGCACCGCGTCGCTGGATTCGGTGGAAGTGGCGCAGCGCAAGCAGCGCCTGGGCGCGATCACCGGCGTCGGCTGCGATCTGGATAGCTGCAGCGCCTCGCTCAATGCGCTCAACGACCAGCTGCAGCCGTCGCTGCAATTGTTCTCCGACATCGTGCGCAACCCGGCATTCAAACCGTCGGACATCGAACGCATCCGTGGCCAGTGGCTGGCCGGCATCGCGCAGGAAAAGACCAAGCCCACCAGCCTGGGCCTGCGTGCGCTGCCGCCGCTGCTGTACGGCGACAAGCATCCGTACGGCATTCCGCTCACCGGCAGCGGCACCGAGGCGGCGATCAAGAGCCTCAATGCCAAGGACCTGCAGGCCTTCCACGGCCAGTGGCTGCGCCCGGACAACCTGCGCATCCTGGTCGCCGGCGACACCACGCTGGCGCAGATCATCCCGCAGCTGGATGCCGCATTCGGCGACTGGAAGGCCCCGGCCAGCCCGCTGCCGAAGAAGAACCTGGTCAACGTGGCCGTGCAGCCCAAGCCGCGTGTGTACCTGATCAACCGGCCGGATGCCCCGCAGTCGGTGATCCTGGCCGGCCTGCTGGCACCGTCGACCAAGACCCAGGACAACCTGGCCATCGGCGTGGCCGACGATGCGTTCGGCGGCACCTTCACCTCGCGGTTGAACATGAACCTGCGCGAGAACAAGCGTTGGGCCTACGGTGCCGGCACTCGTCTGATGGATGCGCAGGGCCAGCGGCCGTATCTGTTCTCCGCACCGGTGCAGACCGACAAGACCGCCGAGTCGGCCAACGAGATCCTCAAGGAAGCCCGGGCCATCGTCGGCGACAAGCCGCTGACCGGCGAGGAGATCGAAAAGATCAAGAACCAGAGCATCCGCGCCCTGCCCGGCAGCTACGAAACCACCACCGCCGTGCTCGGCGCGATCGAAGGCATCGTGCAGTTCGACCGCCCCGACGACTACGTGCAGACGCTCAAGCCGCGCCTGGAAGCGATCGACCAGCCGGCCGCGCAGAAGGCCATCGCGCAGATCATCAAGCCCGACGCGATGACCTGGGTGATCGTGGGCGACCTGAAGAAGATCGAAGCCCCGGTGCGCGCGCTCAAGCTCGGCGAGGTGCAAGTGCTGGACGCCGACGGCAAGCCGGTCAAGCGCTGAGGTTTCGCTAATGCCCTGCACTCACCCGCTTGCGATGCGTAGGCGGGTGGGTACAGGCAAGCTGGGCGAGGTGCATGTGCTCGATACCGACGGCAAGCCGGTCAAGTGCTGAGGTTTCGCTAATGCCCTGCACCCACCCACCCGCTTGCGATGCGCAGGCAGGTGGGTGCAGGCAAGCTGGGCGAGGTGCACGTGCTCGATACCGACGGCAAGCCGGTCAAGTGCTGAGTTTTTGCGGCTGCCCTGCACCCACCTGCTTGCGATGCGTAGGCAGGTGGGTGCAGGGCAGCGGCGCGTTGCTGGGTGTGCGTTGGTTTGGGTGATGCGCCGATCGGTTATTCGGTTGCTCGTTTGTTCGTTTGCTTGGTCGGTACGCCGGTCGATTGATCGGTCGGTCGGTCGGTCGGTCGGTCGGTCGGCAAGTTGACCGCTTGGTTGACCGAATGCACGTTGCGGATTGATCGCTGGTTGGAGTGGTCGAGCGTTTGGCTGACCGGCTGTGGACTGGCCGATTGGCCGAGGATCGAGGATCGAATGTTGGTTAACCGGTTATCCGATTACCCGGCTGTTCGAATGGCCGATTGATTGGTCGGCCCGCAGTTCGCAGTCGGCTCTGTCCGTTATTCACGCTAAAACTCACTGGTTAGTCGGCTGGTTAGTCGGCTGGTTGGTCAGCTGGTTGGTCAGCTGGTCGGTTGTTTAATTGGTCGATTGATCGTTGATTGACGGTTGGCAGCAGCAACAACTGAACCATCGGCAGGTGGCACTACAGGCCGCTCGCACCGATCCGCACTCCGCGCGTCACGCTGGTCGGTTGTTTGATTGGTCGATTGATCGTTGATTGACGGTTGACCGCAGCAACAACTGAACCATCGGCAGGTGGCGACGCAGCCCGCTAAGCCTGGTCCGCACTCCGCAGCCCGCGCGTCACGTCAGCACGTCAATTTCCGGCGGCGGCGGCCCTCATATCGACGCCATGTTATCGGCCATTCCGGTAAGGTTGGACCCTCTCCTCGACAGGTGCTTGGCTGATCCGATGAAAGAGATGCCGACGGCAGATGAAGCCTCCCGCCAGCAGGTCCTCGATGGTTACCGCATCGTCGACAGCCTGCCCGAAGATACGTATCAGGACATCGTGCAGGTGGCCGCATCGCTCTGCGATACCCCTATCGCGCTGATGTCGTTGGTAGACCGCGACCGCCAATGGTTCAAGGCGCAACTTGGCCTGGGGTTGCAACAGACCGACCGCAGCCAGGCCGTTTGCGACCACGCCATCCGCGACCCGGGCCACCTGATGGAAGTGCCGGACCTGACCCAGGACCCACGTTTCCGCGATATTTCCGTAGTCACCGGCGATACCGGCGCACGCTTCTACGCAGGCATGCCGTTGGTGACGACCGAAGGCGTGGCGCTAGGCACGGTGTGCGTGCTCGATACCGAACCGCGCTCGCTCAACGAACTCCAGCGCACCGGATTGCAGGCGCTGGCGCGCGTCACCATGAACCTGCTGGATGGGCGTCAGGAAGCACTGCAGCAAGAACGCACCGCCATCCTGCAGCCGGCCGCTGCCGCGGATACCCAGACTCCGTACCGGCTGGTGATCCTGGAAGTGCAGGAACTGGCCGCCTTGGCAGAACGCCAGAGCGAGCGGCTGCTCGGCCGTACCTTGCAACAGCTCGACCAGGCGTTTGCCGCACTGGTGCAGGGGCCGGGCAACAGCATCGACCGGGTCACCGACAGCGCGGAATTCATCGCCGTCCTGCGCGACCCGGATGCCGAACGCACGCTGCAACACCTGCGCGACGTCGCGCAGTTGCAACATGCGCTGGGCCTGACGGTGTTACTCGGCGAAGCGCAAGCCACCCGCGCCGACGAACCGATCGGCCAGGTCTTTTTACGCGCGGAAATTGCGCTGAGTGCAGAGAAGGATCGCTACCGGCAGAGTCTGGCCTAGGCCGCTGCTTCGCTGCCCGTACCCTCACCCCAACCCCTCTCCCGCCGGGAGAGGGGCTTCACGGCAGCGATCGGCGGACTGCCTTCCCCCGCCTGCGGGGGAAGGTGCCCGAAGGGCGGATGGGGGCCAGCCGTTGGCCGATCCAGCCAACTGTTCTCACCCTGATGGGCACAACACCTTTGCAAGGTAAAACTCAGTGTTGGGTGCGCGGCTTGAGCGGTGAGGGGCGTCCTGGCGCGTTTCCAGCGCATGCCTACGCTGTGCTCAGATGGCGGTCTGTCACGGTGCCCTTACCCCGACGCCTTGAGCTCTCCCGCAGGCGGGAAAGGGGCTTGAAGCGCATGACGTTCTCTAACGTGGAATGGGGCACCGCAAACACCCCACCTACCCCACCGCACACTGCTTCAATTGCCGGTCGGCATACCACAGCGCGCGGCGTGCCAGGTCGTAGGCGCTGTCGGCCTGGCGTGGCAACAGCTGCGCAGCCAATACCGGATCGGCACCATTGTTGAGCGCGTGTTCGGCACGCTCCAGGTCAGACAGATGCGTGCGGACCGGCGACAGTAACGATTTGCGCTTGGACGCATCGCAGCGTGCACTACGTTGTTCCAACGTTGCCAATGCCTCGCGGATGCGGCGGCTGGCTTCGCCCTTGAGGTCGGGCAAGGTTTCATGCGCAATCGGCGCGGCCTTGTACGCATCGCCAGTGGCCTCGCTGCCCATTTCGGCCTGATTTCCGGCCAATGCAGGATTGAAGCGCACATCCGGCGGCGGCCTTGCCTTGGCAACCTGCGTCTGCGGCCCGTTGAGCATGTCGTTGAACTTCTTCATGCCGCGATTCATTTCCTGCATCGCCACATCGCCCAGCGTGCCGTCGCTCTTCCAATCTTTGGCAAAGCGCGTGTCCTGGTACTGCACCGGGTTGACCCGCTCCATCACGTTGCGCGCCTTGGCCTGCGCCCGCGCGTCGGTCATGCCCGGCGGCACTGCGTCGCCTTGCGCCATCGGGTCGACCTTGGTGTCGAGCGGCATGCGCAGACGGCCTTCGCGGGTATACAGCTGCGCTGCCATCGATGCATCGGCCGGCGCATTGGCGGCGGCGACCTGGCGTTGCGGCGGCGGAGTGCGCGTGGGCGGTGGCGCACGACGGGCAGACGATGCGGAAGCGGCGGTGGCGCGCTGTTGCCGCTTGGGCTGCTCCTGCGGCGGCGGCTCGACCGGCGCCGGTGGCGTCACCTGCGGACGCGGCAGGAAATACACCTGCAGGCTTTCATCCTGCTGCACGGTCAGACGCGGAGCCGGCATGTACAGCAACAGACACGCAAGAAAAAACAGGATGGCGCCCGTGCATGCGGCTGCAGCAACATGCGGGACAAGCGCTTCCTTCCTGCGGGTAATCACAATGCGGGAGACCGATAAGAGAAGAGACGGGCACCGCACCACCAACCCCGGTCCGGAGCGCGCAAATCTAGCCGGCGCGGCGTTTACGCGCGTTTGAAATTCGTTGTCTGCTCAATAGGGACTAGCCGCCATTCACATTGAGCGCATGCCTGGGCTGAACCATTCGCCTCACCGGCTGACGTGCGCGATTGCCGCCCAGCGCCACCTTCGATGCACGGGTGGCGGCGCTGGCAGGGCGCTGTGGTCTGCGAGCCGCGCCACGCCAGATTGGTCCTGCCACCCGCGGTGGCGCTGCTGACGCGCCACCGCATCGCGCGCTGCGCCGCCGCCCCTGCGCAAGTACCCCAGGCAGCAGCACCGGACACGAGCGTCGGCCCGTCTTAATGGCGCTGGCATGGCAGCCCGCGCGTCTACTGCAGCAGCTACGACGAGCGCGCGCTGCAGGCGCTGGACGATGCGGTGTGCGCTGCGCCGCACGTTGCGCGGCAGCCGCCAGCCGAACGCTGGGTGATCTTCGACAACACCGCCGCCGACCTGGTCGTGCCCAACGCGCGCAGGCTGCAGGCGCTGTTGGGGATAGAACAGGGGGCGTGGGTCTGAGGCAGTGCCCGCTGCATGCCGGGCGTCACCCGCCACGACGCTTCGGCGTCGTCGCCGGCCGATGCTTGTTGCATGTCCGCACGTCAGACCCAGCCGCACAGACCGGCGCGTCAGGGTGACCACCGCCCAGGCCCTACATGCGCCCGGTCACTACCACGCAGACCACGGGTGCGGCGGATGCCCCAGTGTCTCCATTGACGGCGCCCCCGGTGTCGGCGCAGTAACGCTAGCCGCTGGCCATGCACTGGCGCGCTTCTTGCAGCGATGGCACCTAACTCAGTGCACCGTCGCTGCACTCAAGCTGCCTGGATCCGCGCCGATACGCCTGGATTGGCGCTCGTTGCGGCGGCGCGCCGGATCACCTTGCTGAATCCCGTTGTCACCGCGCGAAGTCTGTCGGCGTTCCGGCATCTCACGCAGTCCCGCCCGCCACTTTGGTCGTTTACCATGCCCTACGCCACTGCCCGTTCTGGAGATGCCATGAGTTCTGCCGCGCCCCCGTGTTGCACGTCGCTGCTTGGCCTGTCGCTGAGCATGTTTGTTGCGCCGTGCACGCTGACTGCCGCGCCGCTGGATACTCCGGTCGTCAACGCGCCTGCGTCCACGCCGCCGACACCCGATGTGGCCTACCCGGAACTGTTCCAGGCGGTGCAGAGCGGCGAGCTGTTCGACGACCAGAAACATTTCGTCGACTTTTTGCCGCTGCGCGACCCGGCCCTGATCAACGCCGACTATCTGGCGCAGCACGATCACCCGGGCTTTGATCTGCGCAAGTTCGTGGACGCCAATTTCGAAGAGTCGCCGCCGGTGCAGACCGACGCCATCCGCCAGGACACCGCGCTGCGCGAGCACATCGATCTGTTGTGGCCGAAGCTGGTGCGCAGCCAGAACCACGTGCCGCCGCACAGCAGCCTGCTGGCGCTGCCGCACCCGTACGTGGTGCCGGGCGGCCGCTTCCGCGAGGTGTACTACTGGGATTCCTACTTCACCATGCTCGGCTTGGTGAAGAGCGGCGAGACCACGCTCAGCCGCCAGATGCTGGACAACTTCGCCTACCTGATCGACACCTACGGGCATATTCCCAACGGTAACCGCACCTATTATCTCAGCCGCTCGCAGCCGCCGTTTTTCTCCTACATGGTGGAACTGCAAGCCGGCGTGGAAGGCGAGGCGGTCTATCAGCGGTACTTGCCGCAGCTGCAAAAGGAATACGCGTACTGGATGCAGGGCGGCGACGGGCTGAAGCCCGGCGAGGCAGCGCGCCATGCGGTGCGCCTGGCCGACGGCAGCGTGCTCAACCGCTATTGGGACGAGCGCGACACGCCGCGCCCGGAAGCCTGGCTGCACGACACCCGCACCGCGGCCGAAGTGAAAGACCGCCCGGCCGCCGAGGTCTACCGCGATCTGCGTGCCGGCGCCGAAAGTGGCTGGGATTACACCAGCCGCTGGCTGGCCGATGGACAGAACCTGCGCACCATCCGCACCACCGCCATTATCCCGATCGATCTCAACAGCCTGCTGTATCACCTGGAGCGCACCCTGGCCCAGGCCTGCGCGCAGCCGGGCGCCGAGTGCACGCTCGATTACGCCGCATTGGCGCAGCAGCGCAAGCAGGCCATCGACGCGCATCTGTGGAATGCGGCCGGCTACTACGCCGACTACGACTGGCAGACCCGCACGCTGAGCGACCAGGTCACTGCCGCCGCGCTGTACCCGCTGTTTGCCGGCCTGGCGTCGGACGCGCATGCCAAGCGCACCGCCACCGTGGTGCGCGCGCGTCTGCTGCGCCCCGGCGGCCTGGCTACCACCGCGGTGAAGACCGGGCAGCAATGGGATGAGCCCAATGGCTGGGCGCCGCTGCAATGGGTGGCGGTGGACGGCCTGCGTCGCTACGGCGAAGACGCGCTGGCGCGCACCATAGGCGAACGTTTCCTCAGCCAAGTGCAGGCGCTGTTCGCACGCGAGCACAAGCTGGTCGAAAAATACGGCCTGGACGCCGCTGCGGCTGGCGGCGGCGGCGGCGAATACGCACTACAGGACGGCTTCGGCTGGACCAATGGCGTCACCTTGATGCTGTTGAATCTGTATCCGGGTACCGACAGCAAGACCGCGCCTGCAAAGCGCGTGCGCAAGCCGGAAGCGGCGACACGCTGAGTGTGCCGTCGTCATGCCGGGTAATGCTCGGCATGACGGCGCTATCGGGTTGTGGATCGCAAGCAGGCCAGTAGATGCTTGTCACAACGAGCCTGCACGCGCGCCTACTCTCCGCCTTGATGCGGCGACATCGCTTGAAACGGCGATTGCACGCGGAATCAGTCCGCATACCCAGGCGCTAACCAGCAATCAGACGCAGGCTTGCCGGAGCTCCGACGCCTTGCAGCGGCTGTTGTCGGCATGCATCCGGCGCGGGCCGCAGTAGCGCCACGCATCTTTCACGGAGTGCTGTTCAACGCAGCATCTGCACCCGGCAGCCAGCGGTGCGACTGCGTGCACAGGGCGACTGCATCAACGAGGCGACACCAGAGCGGGGCGAGACACCAGCGCCAAGCACTGCACTGCACTGCACTGCACTTCACTCACATCATCCCGCGTGGCCGACGATCACCGCCGCCATCGATGCAGATCATTCCACCCGCACGCGCAGATCGCGGTTGGTCGTCGCCGTGTTGCCGCTGTAATCGCGTGCGGTGATGCGCAGCGTGTAGTCGCCCGGTGCCAACGCACCGACCTGCCACTGCCCGTTGCCGAGACGGCCATCGCGCACCGTGTTACTGACCAGATAGCGGAACCGCGTCACCGCGCTGCCATGCACGGTGATGCCGCTGTCGGGCGCATAAGCGGTGAGTACCGCAGCCGGATCGGCGGGCATGCGGTCGAACACGATCGTCATGCGCGGCGCGGCCTCGCCCGGCAATGCCACGCCCTGCGCATCCAGCACCTGGTAGCCCAGTGCGTACAGCCCCAGCCGGCGCCGCGGCAGATTGCGATCCACCTGATCCCAGGCCTCCACCACGATCTGCACCGCCGCCGCGCGCGGCACCTGCACCACGCCGTTGGTCACCGGTAATGGCTGACCCGCAGCATCGAGCAGGCTCACCTTGTCGATGCGCGGCGCCACATGATCTGCGTAGCCAACAAACCCCAGCTGCACCGCATTGCGCTCGAAGCCGTTGGCGCCAACGGTCAGATGCACATGCGCCATGCCATTGAGCGTACCCAGCGCATCGCCGGCGCGAAATCGCGTGCCGCGCACTACGCGCATGCGTTCGGGCTTGCCGTCCACATCGCTCACCAACTGGAGACGTTGCGGGTCCAGCGGCTTGCCTTGCGCGGTGCGGCCCACGCGCAGATGGATGTAGCCGATTGTGTCCAGCGCCATGCCTTCGCCCAGTTGCCCAAGCCCCCAACTGGCATTGGGGCTGGACACCTTGGCTTCGGCAATCGCGAAGACCGTCTGACCGACATCGCCGCGGATATCCAGGCCCGCATGCAGATGATCGCGGCTGAGTCCCTGGTAGTTGCCGCGCACTTCGCCGAGCGTGCCGACCACCTCGTGCCAGCCGGTCTGCGGTTGCAACGGCCAGCGGCCTTGGGTGACAGGCAAGGGCTGCGCGTCGGCCGGCCCGACCACGGGCGTATCGTCAACGTTCGTCGCCGTTGCCGGCACCAGCCGATGCACACGCGCGCTTCCCGCGTCGCTGACATACACCGCGCCCTGCGCATCCACCGCAATCCCCGCCGGGCGCGACAGGCGTTGCATCACATTCTCGCCGCTCATCGTCACCACATGCCCGGCGCGCGTCACCTGCAACACGCGACCGCTTGCATCGCCCACGTACAGCACGCCGTCGTGGGTGATGGCGAGTGTCATCGGTCGATACAACAGCGGGCTGAGGTCGGCAGGATCGCCGCCGACCAAGGTACTGACGCTGCCATCGGCGTCGATACGGCGGATCGCATCGTTGCGCATGTCCGCCACCCACACCACACCGTGGGCATCCACCTTGAGATCGGTCGGGGTATCGAAGCGCGCCTGGTCGCCGACGCCATCGGCCATGCCGGGCAAGGCGCCACCGGCTAGCGTGCGCACCTGACCGCCGGGTTCGATGACGCGAATGCGGTCGTTGTAGGTATCGGCGACATACACGCGCGCCTGCGCATCCACCGCCACGCCGATCGGGCCATTGAAGCGCGCCTGCGCCGCCGCACCATCGCGAAACCCTGCACTGCCGTCGCCAGCGAGGGTGGTCACCACGCCTTGCGGCGTGCGCTTGCGGATCGCGTGATTGCCGGTGTCGGCGATATACAGATTGCCGGCCGTGTCGAAGGCGATCCCCGAGGGCGTATTGAACGCTGCGGCCGTGCCCATGCCATCGGCAAAACCTTCCCGCCCGCCAGCAAGGGTTTGCACGCTGCCGTTGGCGAGTACGGTGCGGAGACGATTGTTGTCGCCAGCATCGGCGATGTATAGCGTGCCTTGCGCATCGATCGCCAGGCCGTAAGGGTCGGCAAACTGCGCGTCGGCCGCGCGGCCATCCTGCGCGCCACGCACCCCGTTGCCGGCCACCCACTGCAGCTGCGCCGACCAACCCAACGGCGTCGCTGCCGGACCCTGTACTTGCGCCACTGCCGTTGACACCGGCACCGACCACCAGGTCGCCAGCACTGCGGTCGTGGTTGCTACCAGCACTGCACAGATCCACAGCTTGCGTCGTGTTGCCATGCCAGTCGCGTGCGTGAGAGGAACCGCACTTTAAACGCGTTCGGCAACGTGGAGCGTTGAGCGCAGTGCCACGCGTGCGCCGAGGCACCGCACTCAACGCTGCGTCGACCTGCGGCAACCGCAAGCAGCAGGCGTGCGCACGCAGGCGCTGCCGACACACAGGCCGCGTATCATGCGCACTCTTTCACGTACTAGGGATGGACCCATGGCCGTACGCACGCTCAACGAATTTCTCGCCCACTCCAAGGAAAAGGATGTCAGCCCTGATCCGTTCGAGCTGGAAAACCCGCATCTGCTGGAAGTGCGCCTAGATGGCATGGTGTGGTCCAAGGCAGGCGCCATGGTTGCGCGCACTGGCAACGTCAAGTTCACCCGCGAGGGTTTGCTGGAACAGGGGCTGGGCAACCTGCTGAAAAAAGCGGTCAGCGGCGAAGGCATGCAGCTGATGAAGGCCGAAGGCCAGGGCCGCGTGTATCTGGCCGACCTCGGCAAGCTGGTCACGTTGCTGCGTTTGAATGGCGAGGCAATCTTCGTCAACGGCAACGATGTGCTGGCATTCGAGTCCGGCGTCGAGCACAAGATCACGATGATGCGCAAAGTGGCCGGCATGCTCTCCGGCGGCCTCTTCAACGTGCGCCTGAGCGGCCACGGCATCGTGGCGATCACCTCGCACTACGAGCCGCTGACCCTGCCGGTGACTGCCGCCAGCGGCCCGGTGTTTACCGACCCGAATGCCACGGTAGCGTGGTCGGGCACGTTGACGCCGGAGCTGGTGACCGATGTGTCGATCGGCACGCTGTTCGGCCGCGGCTCGGGCGAAAGCCTGCAGATGCGCTTCGCCGGCGAAGGCTGGGTGGTGGTGCAGCCGTACGAAGAAGCCAGCTTCCAGGCCAAGAGCAGCTAACAAAACTACTGTGCAGCCGCCAGGCGGGCGCGGCCGGTGCTCGGAATCCTCATGTACCACTCGTACACTCCGGTTCCTCCGCGCCGTCCACACCCACCTGACGACTGCTCGCTACGTTTTGTTAGCCACTCTAAAGGCTGATGTCGGAGTGCCCAGCCGCGCGGTTGCGTGGCTGGGCACTTCATGTGCATGCGCAGTGCGTTGGTGGCGCATGTGCTGTAGAAGCGCAGTTGGACGCGATGTGGGTTTATCGCGACTGCCCTCGCGCCCGGGTGCGCTCCTACGAGGTAACGGCGTGCATTACACCCAGCCGCGCTTGCGGAACCATGCCAGCGGAATCACCACGCTCAGTGCGATGACGCCCAGCGCCCAGAAATATGCATCGTGCCCCTTGAGCTCGGGCATGTAGGCGAAGTTCATGCCCCAGATGCCGACCAGCACGGTGGGCGGAATGCCGACCACCGATGCCACCGCCATCACCTTCATCACATTGTTCTGGTCCATGTTGATCATGCCCAGCACACTGTCGAGCAGAAACTCGATGCGGTCGTCCATGTGCTGCTGAAATTCGCTCAAGGTGGTCAGGTCCTTGTGCAGCATTCCGATGCGCTTGGCCGCATCGGCGGCGAACCAGTCCGGTGCGGCGCCGTCCAGATAAGTAATCAAACGCAGCATGCCCTGCCCGGCGTTGTGCAGCCCGCCCAGCTGGCGGCCCATGCCACCCACCTGGTGCAGCATGCGTTCCAGATCCTTGGTGGTGTGCGGGTTGTCGAACACCTGCCGCGTGGTCTCGGTGACCTGGGCTTCGAGCGCTTCCAGGCGGTCTGCCAGACGCCCGACCAATTGATCGAACATGCGCAGCAGCAAGTCGTCGGAGCTGTGGCAGGGCTCGTGCTCCAACCGCGCGACCAACGCGTCCAGCGAGCCGATGCGCTGCTCGCGCTGGGTCACCAGCATGCTCGGCGACAGCGCAAACCCTAGCGGCGCGGTCGGGCCATCGTCGTCCTGGAAACGCGGCACATTGAGAAACAGCACATCGCCCTGGCGGCGTACCCGGCTGCTGAATTCGATCTCGCCGATGGCTGCACGGTCGGGCAGCGCAAACCCTACCTGCTTGGCGGCGTCGGCCAACTCTTGAGGACTCGGCTGGCACAGGTCGACCCAGTAACCTTGTGCGTGGTGGGTTCCGGCAATCGGGTGGGTCGTGATCATGCGGCAGGCCGTGACAGTGGATGGCCGCGAGCATCCGGCTCCGCCTCATCGGCGTCAACGCCATCGCACCGGCACGCTCAGCTGACAGTGGCCTTCATCGCGGCGACGTGCAGCCACTCAAGCAATGGAATCGCATTGCGAAGCCTGCTTTGCTTCGCGGCACAGATCGAGCGAGCCAACCAGATTCGCTGCCTGCGCGCGGTGCGCGGCCTGTTGCATGTGCCATCGGTGCGCTTCGATGCGAGCGCCGAAACCTTCGGCGTCATTGGCATTGCCATGCGCCGCCGCTGCACTACGCTGCCGGCCCACATGTTCACCGACTGTCATCCAAGCATTACAGCGTGTGGCTGTCATGCAATCGGCAGCAGCCGGTCATACGCCGGCCATCTGGTACGACTATGCCGAGCCAGATGACATTGGTGTGGCATCTCGCACAAACAGCGATCCCCATTCCAGTGCCACCGTCTGCTCACGGTGGCATACATACTCCCGTCCGCTTCCTTGACTGCGCGCACGGACCGGGCGTGGCAATTGCTGATCTCCTGCGCAGCCGCCACCCAGGAGACTTTCATGCAAACTCGCACCCATCTATTGCTCGCACTCGCATTGCTGGCTCCCGTGACCGCGCTGGCCGTGCAGGTCAATCCGCAGGGCCGACTTGTCGATGCGCAAGGCCAGACGCTGCAGATTCGCGGGGTGACCTGGCCCGGTTTTGACCGCGCTGCGCTGGCAGCTACCGGTTTGCGCGACAGTACGCTGGCCCAGGTACTGGATCAGATGCAGGCCGCCGACATCAACGCCGTACGCCTGCCAATCTGCGCGGCGGCGCTACAGCCCACGCCAGTGGCGGCTGCAGACGTTGCCGGCGACCCGGCATTGCGCGGTTTGACTGCATCGCAGCTGCTCGATGCGGTGGTGCGCGCCGCATCCCAGCGCGGCATGCAGGTGATGTTTGCGTTTGCCGATGGCCGCTGCGATGACAGTGCACCGCAGCTGGGCACGCAACAGCAGGCATGGATGCGCGGCCTGACCAGACTGGCACGTGACTACCGCGACACCGCGGGTGTCATCGGCATCGACCTTGGCAGTAGCGGGTATCGCAATGCCAACTGGGCAGGAAACGCCGCAGAGGCGGACTGGAATCGCGTTGCAGCGCGCGCAGCCACCGCCGTGCTGGCGCAGGCGCCGCGCTGGGTGGTGGGCGTGGAAGGTGTCGGCAGCAATGCGCTGTGCAGCGACTCCGCACGCAAGGCCGCTGGCAGCAATCTGCAGCCGCTGGCCTGTGCGCCGCTGCGCATCGCATCGCAACACCTGGTATTGATGCCCAAGCTGGCCGGCCCGGATCGCGATGCAGCTGACGCGTTTGCCGCGCCGGATTTTGCACAGGCGTTGCCTGCCACGTGGCAGCGCGACTTCGGGCAATTTGCGCGCAACCACGCCGTGGTTCCGGTCAGCATCGGCGGTGGTCTGGGCGATGGCGATCCGCGCGACCCGGCATGGCAAACCGCGCTCAGCGCCTATCTTGCCAACAGCGGATTGCGCAGTGCGTTTCTCGGCAGCTGGGAGGTGGGCAATGCCAACAATGGCGGCCTGCTGGCGCAAGATGGCAGTCCGCGTGCAGACAAGCTGCAGGTGTTGCATCAGGCCTGGGGCATCGCACCTGCAGCGTCGGTAACTGCATCGGCACAGCGTGCTGGCGCAAAGAATGTCAGCAAGGCAACGACGTGGGACAGCACCTTTACCGGCACCGCGACGTATACCGGCTCCGGCTACTCCGGCGGTGCGCTGCTGCTGGATCCGATCCCGAGCACCGCGTTCATCACCGCACTCAACCCGACGCAGCTGAACTTCGGCGGTGTCAAAGCCGCGATGGCCGGCGCCTATCTGGAAGTGACCGGTCCCAAGGGCAAGACCACCGTGTATGTCACCGACCTGTATCCGGAAGGCGCTTCCGGTGGCCTGGACCTGTCGCACAACGCCTTTGCGGCGATCGGCAACATGGTGGACGGGCGCATCCCGATCAGCTGGAAGATGGTGCGCGCCCCGGTCACCGGCAATGTGCAGTACCGCATCAAGGAAGGCAGCTCACGCTGGTGGGCGGCGATCCAGGTACGCAACCACGCCTACCCGGTGGTCAAGTTCGAAGTGAAACAAGGCAACACCTGGAAGAGCCTGCAGAAGATGGATTACAACCATTTCCTCGGCGAACAACTGGGTAATCAGCCGCTGTCCATCCGCATCACCGATATCCGCGGCAAGGCGATCCTCGACACCATTCCCGCGCTCTACGAAGACGGCAGCCACCCGGCGTATTTCAAGCCTGGCAGTGTGCAGTTTCCGTGAGTGGGGAGTCCGGAGTTGGGATTCGTAGTGACGTAACGGGTGTCTAACCCGTTGCGTGCTTAATGGCCGCGCACAAATGCGTGACTCACCATAGCTCCGCACCACAACCTACATGCGGCGAAGCGATCGAAGCCCCTCTCCAGCCGAGGCGAGGGGCCTCTGCTTGCGCCGCTGACTCGCAAACCTCGGAGCGCCCGCGCCACACGCGGGCCGGGGACTCATGCGGGAGTGCAGTAAAGAGTCAGGACGAAGCATCTGCACTTTCGCCGGTGGCCGGAGTCGTCCCTGCTCACTTCGCAAAGGCGCCTTCCACGCAAAACTTTTTGATCTGGCGACATCACAGCAAGCGACGCATCAAGAACACAACTAGCCCCGCAGAGCACAACTGACCCGCTTCAACCTGCCATCAGCATGGCTACGCAGCTTGCCATCACGCCCTCACCCACCAGCAAGGCCACCGCCAACACGGCCGGGCAGCGCATTGCTGTCATCCTCTTCGAGATTGCCCACCTCCTCGCGCAAGCCGCCTTGTTGCGGCGGCTGCTCTTCGACCGGGATCTCGTCCCCGTTCGTATCCGGATCGGGGGTGCCATGGGCCGACATGCCTGCCTTAAAAGCGCTCATCGGGCGTGCAGTGCGTGGAGTGAGATGCATGGGTGGCTCCGTGCGTTCGAGTGATGCATCGACGCTAGGCCGCGCGGTGCTACCGGGTTGTGATCCAGACGGTGGTGGCCGTAACGCCGTGTTGACGTCGCTCAGCAACGAAGCGCGGCGGCCACGCACAGCGCAGGCAGCAATGCGTTCGCCTCTCGTCTCTGTGGATACTGCGGTAACCGACAGTAAGCAGCGCTCAGGCGCAGACGCAGACGCACCACATGCCACCGTCTGCGTCGCAACGATCCAGCGCACTGCCCTGACGACCATCGCTATCATGCGTGCTCATCTTCGAGGCCATGCCATGCGCTGTCGCATCTTGCTCGTATTCCTGCTGACCTGTGGCATCGCGCAGGCCGCCACGCCGGTGTCGCGCCTGGACGCAGTGCTGCACGCCGGCGTAGTGCGGGTGTGCACCACCGGCGACTATCGCCCCTACACCTTGTTGCGCGACGACGGCAGCTTCGAAGGCAGCGATATCGCGCTGGCGCACTCGCTGGCCGATAGCCTCGGCGTACAGGCCAAGTTTGTGCGTACCAGCTGGCCACAACTGCTACCGGACCTGCTGGCCGACCGATGCGACATTGCGGTTGGCGGCATTTCGGTGACCTTGCAACGGCAGCGCCAGGCCAGCTTCAGCACGGTGCTGGATGTGGACGGCAAGATCCCGCTGGTGCGCTGCGCCGACCAGGCGCGCTATCGCAGCGTTGCGCAACTCAATCGCCCCGAGGTGCGCGTGATCGAGCCGCCAGGCGGCACCAACGAAGCCTTTGCACGGCGCGAATTACCGCGCGCGCAGCTGCGCCTGTTTGCCGACAACACCACCATCTTCCAGGAGCTGCTGGACCAGCGCGCCGACGTCATGATCACCGACGCGTCCGAAGCGCTGTACCAGCAAGCCCGGCTCCCCGGCCTGTGCGCCATCGCTCCCGAGCAACCGCTGCAATACAGCGAAAAAGCCTTCCTGCTTCCGCGCGACGACACGGCATGGAAAGCCTACGTCGACCAGTGGCTGCATCTGAGCAAGGCCAGCGGCGAGTATGTTCGTCTTGTTGAGGCCTGGCGGAGGCCTTGAATCGGGAATCGGGAATCGGGAATCGCAAGAGCAAGAGCAAGAGCAAGTGCTTTAGCTCACTGCGACACGAGCGCAGCCGCGCCGTTGCGATTCCCCATTCCCCATTCCCGATTCCCGCGGCGCACCGCGCCGCCCTCAAACGATCTTGGTGCGGCGCCACCAGCGCGATACCTGTTCTTCGCGGATCAGGGTAAACAGGCCGGCCCCTAGAATCAGCGCGATGCCCACGCCCATCGGCCAGTCCAGATGGTCGTGGAACAGAAAGTAGCCGAACGCGATCGCCCACAACATCTGGCTGTATTGCGTGGGCGCCACCACGCTGACCGGTGCCAAGCGCGTGGCGTACATCATGCAAATGGCAGCCAGCCCCGCGAGCAGGCCGTAGCCGGCCAGCAGACCCCATTGATACAGCGACGGCCATACGAAGCTCGGCAGCATCAGGATGCCGCCCATCACCAGCGGGCCGATCACGCCGGCACCGTACAGCGTCAAGCGTTTTTCGCTATGCCCGGCCATGCGCAGGGTGATCACCGAGATCGCACCGACCAGGCCGCACACGATGGCCGCGACGTGTCCGTGGGTGAGATGCCGAAAGCCGGGGCGCAGCACGATCAGCACGCCGATGAAGCCGATGATCACCGCCGTCCAACGCCGCCAGCGGACTTCTTCCTTGAGAAACACTACCGACAGCACGGTGACGAAGATCGGCATCAGGAAGATCAGCGCGAATGCCTCGGCCATCGGCAAGGTGGTGAAGGCGATCACCGAGGTGAGATTGCCGATGGCGCCAGTGAGCGCACGCAGCAGCCACAATGCCGGCTGCTTGGCCATGACCAGTTCGCGCAGCTGATCGTCGGGCTTCTTCAGGAACGGCACCGCCAACAGCATCAGCAAGGCGCCGAGGAACAGCACCTCGTAGACCGGTAGCGTTCCTTCGAGCAGTTTTACGAAGGCATCGCTGATCGAATAAGCCGCATAACACGCAAAACCGAGCAGCACACCTTTGAGCATCACGCGCCTCTTGAATTCGATGACACCCCTAGCGGAAGAAGCGCGGGGAACCGACGCATTATGCAGTGCGCCTGCAGCCTGCTGGCCGGAGAATCCCGCGACCGGCTCACAACGCCTCCAAGCTCGATCCTGCCAGCACTGCTGGCTCACGCGCCGAACCGCACCCCGCGGCCAGACAGACAGCGGTCTGTTGGCAAGAACACGTTTCACAGATCCTGGGCGGAGTTCGCGCCAGGGCTGCGCAGGCGCGAGGTCCTTGCGCGCGACTGCCGTCATCGCAAGCCGGGGCCATCATCGCTGGGCCAAGCCGGGCGCATGGGTCGCCCGCTCCCCGGCCAGCGCCGGCAACCGTGGGGCTGCATCGCGCATGCCCCACTGCGTTTTTAACTCGTGGCGCCGTCGGTTACGATGCCTTGCGCCCATCCTCTCTTCATTCGACACGCCGCCATCGGCGGCAAGCGACAACATAGCGACCACGTGACCCACTATTCCGGACCGTTGCTCACCCTTCCCGATGCCCAGGCGCTGCTGGCAGCACGCAGCGCCGGTCTCGCCACGTGGACCGGGTCGCTGGATCTGGGCCGCAGCAGCGATAGCGTGCAGCTCGATGCACAGACCTGGCAGTGGCGCGGCATGGGCTTCCCCTATCCGGGCAAGCTCAAGGACCGCACGGTGTATTTCTGGGGAGGCGATGATTTCGCGCCGATCTCGCGCTTTGGCAGTGCGCTGATCAAACTGGTGCCCACCGAATGGGGGGCGCCCACCTTCGAGATCGATGGCATCAAGATGCTGCCGTCTGCGCAGATCTCGCCGTTCGAGGATGCGCGCCGCAAGGTGGCGCTGGTGAACCCGCGCGGCAAGATCGTGCTGGACACCTGCGGTGGCCTTGGATACTTCGCGGCCTGCGCGCTGGAAGACGGCGTGGCGCAGTTGCTTTCCTTCGAAAAGAACGCCGACGTGCTGTGGTTACGCACGCTCAACCCCTGGTCGCCGAATCCGGAGGCGGCCGATGCCGGCGGGCGCCTGCATCTCACGCATGCCGACGTGTCGCAGCAGATCGCCATGCTGGCGGACGATTCGGTCGACGCCATCCTGCACGACCCGCCGCGTTTCGGTATTGCCGGCGAACTGTATTCGCAGGTGTTCTACGATCACCTGGCGCGCGTGCTGCGCCGTGGCGGGCGGCTGTTTCATTACACCGGCGCACCCAACAAACTCACCAGCGGGCGCGATGTGCCCAATGAAGTGGCCAAGCGACTGACCAAGGCCGGCTTCGCCGCCCAACTCGCGCTGGATGGCGTGCTCGCCACCCTGCCTGTGCGGCGCTAGTCTCCTCGCCCGGCAATGCCGCCGGGCGGATCTGCGATACTGCACCGCCCTCAACACGGACGTTGCATGCGCACTCGCATCGGTACTTTCTCTTTGGCCGCGTTGTTGATGGCGCTGTGCGCGCCGGCCTGTGCGCAGACTGCGCCGGCACAGCCCATGTCGGACGTCACCACGCGGTATCCGGTGACCACGGCAACGTTGGCGGGGCGACTGATCCGGCTGGGCGAGCGCGATGGTAAATGCGCCGTGTTGCGCGACGACGCTGTGCTGCCACTGGGTGTGCACGCCCCGTGCTACTTCAGCATCAACCGTGAGCACGGCGCGCAGGTCCACCACTTCAATGGCAGCGACATCGTGCTGGTGCAGCATGCGCGCCCGACCGCGCGCGCAGATTGGGACGTCGCACGCGATGGGCCCATCTGCGCATTCGAGTCGCAAGCGGTGCGCGAGGTCGATGGGGTGCTGGAGCCAGGCATCGTTGCCAGCTCGTGGCATTGCGATCCCACCGCTGGTGCCGATCAGAAGCAATTTGTCTACAGCTACGACATCTGGCCCAAACGCGACGCGCAACCACCTGCGCGCAGGCAACGCACGCCCTAAGGGCGGCGACATGCACGTGTGCGCTGCGGCAACGCACCTGCCGCGTTCGCACGTCGCACTGGTTGCCACCGCCAACAGATGCATGCATCCCTGCAACACATCACTGCATCCGACACGTCACGTGCAGGCGCGTGCTGGCGGGACGATCACCGGCGTTGACGGCGGTGATGGCGATGCGACTTCCAGCCCGCATAAGCGAACCAGACGATGAGTGCCAACAGCGTGCCGGTCAACGCGGCATCCCAGCCGATGGATATCCAGAATCGCTGCGGGTCGCTGTCGGCATAAAAGATCCTGGTCGGGCGACCGCGGATGACGCTGACATAGCGCTGCTTGAAGACCGCATCCAGCAGCAGCCAGAGCCGTCCAACACAAGCGATCGCCACCGCCAGCACCACTGCGCGCACCAGCCATGTCTGGATGGTCGAGTCCGCACGCGTGGGCGCCGGTGGCGAGGCAGTACGACGCTTTTTCACGCTGATTCCAGACCGTTGCGGGGCGCGCAGTGTACGTGGGGCAGCGCAGGCGACGCGTCCGTTGACGGTTGTCTGTGCGTGTTGGCAGCGATACGCGCCGCCACTGACCTGTCGTTACAACGTGCTTGCACAAGGTGTGCCGCTATACTGATGATGCAGCGCACGCGACCGCGTGCATGGAACGCACCACGCTGCATTCGTCTCAAGGAAGATGGCCTGCAACACCGCGATGCCGATGTCCGGACGCTTCCTTGAGTTACTGCGGGTTTGCCACTGCATGGCAACCGCGTTGTATCAAGGATCTCCCTTTGAAGACGTTCACCACCCTTTTGCTTGTCTCTCTCGGTCTGCTGCTTTCGGCGTGCGGCGGCGGCGTCACCTCCGGCGCATCCAAGCTCTCTTCCAGCGATTACCTGCTGCACAACGTGTCGGTCTGGAACGGCGCCGTGACCATCATCGACCCGTGGGTGTCGGGCGATCGCGGGCAGAGCCTGATCACCGATGCCGTCGCGCACAAGCCGCTGGACAGCTACAAGACCGCACTGGGCAGCCAGCGCAAGGCATTGGCTGCCAATGCGCAGGCCAATACCGCCATGGCCTCGGGCGTGCCGGACAACGCCAAGGACCTGGACACCAAACTGTCGGCGTATCTCAAGAGCGCCGACGCGATGATGGCCGCGCTGGAGCGCGTCGCCGCGTTGCCCAATGGCTACACCAACGCCGAACTGGAGCCGTTGGCCAAAGATCTGGAAGCGGTCTCCACTCAGCTCAACACCGATATGGAAGCCTTGAATACCGCACAGCGCGCGTATTCCACCGAGCACAAGATTCCGCTGCGCGAATCCCGCTAAGAGTGGCTGACAAAACCTAGCGAGCAGTCGTCAGGCGGGTGTGGACGGCGCGGAGGAACCGGAGTGTACGCGTGGTACATGCCGCACCGAGCACCGGCCGCACCCGCCTGGCGGTGAGCACAGTCGGTTTGTTGGCGGCTCCAAGAACACCTGCGGCCATCGGTCGCCGCGCAGGTCAGCATGGCCTGCGCAGGTGACCGATGGTCGCGTCAGCGATCAGTGGTGCAAACCGAACATCAGCGTGCGATGGGTCGCGCCACCGGCCATGGCGCCGCTGGCAACAGCAAATGCCACCGACGCCGCCGGGCTGGCGATGTCGCCGCAGCCAAACACTCCCGGCACGGTGGTGGCTTGCATCGCGTCCACGGCAAGATGGCTGCCCAATGGCCCGTCGCTGGTAGCGCATCCGAGCTGTGCCACCAACGGACTGATCTCGGTCTGCGGGGTGATGAACACCCCTTCCAGCGCAAAGGTCTGTCCGTCTCGCAGTACCAATTCAAGCGTGTCGCCCTCGCCTTGCAGCGCCGTCACCGCGCCGTTCACCAACTGCACGCCGCGCGCCTGAAGTTGCGCGTGTTGGGCCTGATCCAACACCAGCGTGTCGTTCAAGAACAATTGGGTTGCACCCCAATCCGGCAACATGCTGGCCTGGTGCGCGGCAAACGCCGTTGTCGCCACGACGCCGATGCGTCCCTGCTGCAGCTCGTAGCCATGACAGTACGGGCACACGAACGCCTGCCGGCCCCACCGTTCTGCCAGGCCTGCAAGCGCAGGCAAACGGTCGACCATGCCCATTGCCAGAATCAGCCGCCGCCCGGTGTGGACGCTGCCGTCGGCAAGCGTGACTTCGAATGCATCCGCCTGGCCGCGTAGCTGCGCCACCGTTCCATCGGCCCATTGCACGCTGGGATAGGCGAGCACCTGGGTTCGCGCCTCATCGGCGATCTGCGCAGGCGATGCCCCATCGCGGCTCAGAAAGCCGTGCGAGGTGGCGGCAAACCGGTTGCGTCGCTGGCCACTGTCCACCAGCAGGACGGTGCGCCGCGCGCGCGCCAATTGCAGTGCGGCCGACAGCCCCGCGTAACTACCTCCAATGATGATGACCTCATGCTGCATAGCGTCTCCCCGCTGTATCGCTTTATGTACTTTTAGATGTTACATGAAAAGACAAGCAACTCACTACCGCACCCACCGATGCGCGACACACTGCTGCCGTAGTTCAGCGCTGCTGCGTGCGCTTGCGCTTGCCGGTGGCCTTGCCGGCAGGTGGCGCGCCAGCGCTGCACAGGCTGTCGAACTCGCTGGCCAGTGCGGCCAGGGTCACGCTGCCCAGGCGCTGCAGCAGCAATGCCTCGGCTTCGGCCAGTGCATCGGCAATCGCCGCGTTGACCACGCGCTCCACCGCGCACTGCGGGTTGGGATGATCGGCACCGATCGCGAACAGATGCGGGCCGCCGACTGCGCGATGCACATCCAGCAGCGTCACCTGGGCCAGATCGCAGGCGATCTGCCAACCCCCGTTGTGTCCCTTGCTCGATTGCACGTAACCGGCGCTGCGCAACCCGGCCATGGTCCGGCGCACCACTACCGCATTGGTCGACAGCATGCTGGCGATCTGCTCGGAGGTCATCGGTTGCGCGCTTCTGGCCATGTGCAACAGCACATGCAACATGCGGGAAAGGCGGCTATCGGTTCGCACGCGGTCTTCGGCTTCGCTCGATCGGGTCAGAGGGACGGCATGCCGTCGTCACACCTGGATTGTGCCGTAGCGTTACGCAATTGTCGCAGCGCAGATTCAAACGGTGCGCCGCAGGCTCAGCACACCGCCCATTGATCGCGCCCGGCGGTCTTGGCGGCATACAGCGCCAGATCGGCCTGGCTCAACAGCACGTCCAGTCCTGCCGCCGGGGTCACGCTCACCGCGCCCATGCAGAACCGCACCGGCTGTTCTGCGGGCAAGCCAGGGATCTGGATCGCCGCCACCGCAGTGCGCAACCGCGCGAACACCGCCGGAATTTCGTCCGCACCGCAGCCCGGCAGCACCAGCAGGAATTCTTCGCCGCCCAGCCGTCCCAGGCGATCCTGGGCGCGCAATGCCAGCAGCGAGGCATTGGCCAGCGCGGTGAGCACCGCATCGCCGCTGGCATGGCCGTGCACATCGTTGATCAGCTTGAAGTGATCCAGGTCGATCAGCGCCAGCATGCAGGGCGTGTGGGTGCGCAGGGCATGGTCGATCTGTTGCTGCGCTTCGGCGCGGATGGCGCGTCGGTTCGGCAGGCCGGTGAGTTCATCGCGCATGGCCAGCCGCGAGAGTTGTCGGCGATGGCGTGCGACAAACGCCAGCACGATCAACGCACCCACCAGCAGCAGGCACGCAGCGCACAGCGCGATCCACAAGGCGCGCTGACCGGCTTCGCGCGCCTGCAATGCCAGCTGCGCGGTTTCGCTGCGTCTGCGCAGCTCGGCATTTTCCGCCTCGCGCCGCGCGTCTTCATAGCGGGCCTGCAGCCGCAGCATCACCGTGTCGCGCTGGCGGTCAAGATTCTGCGCGCGCAGCGCGTTGGCGCGCTGCAGCTCCTGGTAGGCCTCGGCATAACGCCCTTCCACCGCCAGCGCCTGAGCGATGGCATCGACCAACTCCGCACGCCCGCTCAAGGTCAGGTTCGGGTCGTCGGCCGCTTTGGCCGCGACGATCGCGCTGCCCAGGCTGGACGACTGCAGCGCGGTCAGGGCCTGCAACAGGATGGCGTGGCAGGCGGCCACCCGGCCGATATTGCCCTGCGCCTGCATCAACGGCAGCGCCTCGCGCGCCATCGCCAGCGCCGCTGCGGCATCGCCGGTCTTGATCAAGGCTTCGCTGGCGCTGGTCAGCGCTGCCGCCACGCCGGCCTGATCGTCCAGCTCGCGGCTGAGCGCCAGCGCGCGCCGGAAGTGCAGCAATGCGGCGGCGGGTTGCTGCACTGCCAGCGTGGCACCGTATTCGTATTCGATCAGGCTGCGCTGAAAGCGCGCTGGTTGGTCGTGCAGGCGCGCCAGGGCGCGCTGCAGGTAATCCTGCGCATCGTTGTCGTCGGCCACGCGGCCTGCGACGCGGCTGGCCAACGACCCCAGCTGGGTCAGGCCATCCAGCTCAACGCTGAGCAGGTGTTCGCGCACGGCGCATTGGTAGCTGGTCTGCGCGGCGCTCCAGGCCTCGTCGCTGCTGCCGGAGGCCAGCATGCTCCACATGTCGACCGCTTCTATTTCGCACAACAGATCGCTGCGCCGCAGTGCGCGCGCCTGCTGACGTAAGCCATTCAGCCGCGCCACCATGCTGCGATTGGGGTTTCCGCGCACGTCGCTGAGCGCCTGCACGATGTCCAGCCACAACTGCGCCTGCGCCACATTGCCATGCAATTGGTCCAGCAGGCCGTGGGCCTCGGTGAGCGCGGCCAGGCGCGCCTCGCTGTCTTCCAGCGAGATCAACACGCGCGACTGCGCCAACAGCGCCCAGAACTGCGCATCGCGGTCGCCATCGACGCGGGCCTGTTGCAGCGCACGCTTGGACATCTGCAACGCCCGCATCGGGTCGTCGAGCGTGGCCAATTCAATGGTTTTCCAGGGTTGCGGCTGCGCCCAGGCCACAACGCCGAACGACAACAACAAGCACGCAGCGAGCAGGCGGCGCCAGACCATCGCAGGCATGCTCATTGACGTATCACGGGGAGGGTGGACCACACTGCATGCGCACGCTCTCCACGGCACTGCACCTGACCTGGCCGGGGCTAGCTGTTTGCTGCGGCATCTGAAGGCACTCCCGTGGTCGGACAGCGGTGGAATCGCGTGAGCTGCACGGCAATGCGCGCGCTCGATGTCGTACGGCTGCAAGGATGACCGGCGGACACGGCAGACGCCGTGATCGCTTTTGATGGTCGAGCCCGTTATCGGCCGGGATGCGCAAGTCTTGAATCAGCTGGATGACGCAGTTGGGCGCGCGCGGTGGCCGGCAGGCCGAGCGGGCAGGCGTTCGGCGCCCGGGATGCAACGGCGTTGCGAGTGGGCGCGCTGTTGGTTTGCGACGCGCAGTCCCAGGTGGCCGTCCTGCCAGCGCTGCGTGCCTGCAAGCGCTGCGTGGGCCGCAGTGGATGTGGGACGAGCGCTTGGGATCGATGCGGGCTTGCTGCCGCACGCGATGGCGATGGCGATGGCGATGCCGATGCCATACCCGGCGCCACGGTCTGGCGACGATGGCCACGCCACAGCACGCGGCCTTCCGCCGCTTGGCAGCCACATGACGGACGCCACGGCGCGGCCACGTAAACTCCGGCACGGCAGCTGCCACCCCTGATCGTCTGGAGACGCCGTGACCTTGCCCCTGCCCCGCCTGCTCACCCTGATCGCCATCGCGCTGCTGTCGGCCTGCGCCACCCAGGCGCCGCGTGCGCCGCAGCGCTCGCCGGAGGCGGTCAAGGCCGATATCGCACGGCGCCTGCCGGCCAACCTGCCCGATCGCAGCGGCTGGGCCAACGATGTGTATGTCGCGCTATCGTCGCAGGCACTGGACACCAGCGCCGAGCACATCTGCGCCGTGCTGGCGGTGACCGAGCAGGAATCGACTTACCAGGCAAACCCCGCGGTGCCCAACCTGGGCAAGATCTCGCGCGCGGAAATCGACCGCCGCGCCAGCGCACACCACATCCCGGCTTTCATGGTCGATGCCGCCCTGCGCATCACTTCGCCGGATGGCCGCAGTTACGCCACCCGTATCGCCGCGGCGCGTACCGAGCAGGAACTGAGCCGCATCTTCGAAGACTTCACCGGCAGCGTGCCGCTGGGCGCGCGCCTGTTCGACGGGCTCAATCCGGTGCATACCGCCGGGCCGATGCAGGTGAGCATCGCTTTTGCAGAACAACATGCAGCGCGCTACCCGTATCCGCCCGACAGCTCGGTCCGCCACGAGGTGTTCAGCCGCCGTGGCGGGCTGTGGTTCGGCACCACCCATCTGCTGGGCTACCCCGCCACCTACGATGCGCTGCTGTATCGCTTCGCCGACTTCAACGCCGGTTGGTATGCCAGCCGCAATGCCGCGTTTCAGGCCGCACTGAGCAAGGCCAGCGGCATTGCGCTCGCACTGGACGGCGACCTGCTCACGCCCGGCGCCAGCCTGGAGTCACCCGGTGGCACCGAGCGCGCGGTGCGCTCGCTGGGCAGCCAGCTGGCGATGAGCGACCGCCAGATCCGCAGTGCGCTGGAAGCCGGCAACACGCTGGAGTTCGAACAAAGCGCCCTGTATCGCCAGGTGTTCGCGCTGGCCGATCGCAGCGCCGGCAAGGCCTTGCCGCGCGCGGTGCTGCCGGGCATCACCCTGGACAGCCCCAAGATCACCCGCACGCTCACCACCGCCTGGTTTGCGCAACGGGTCAACGAGCGTTGGACGCGCTGCATGAGTAAGTAAGCGACTGATTTGCCGCGCTGCGCGCAGTGCCTGCGCTGCGCACCGGCATCTCATTCCCCACTTAGAGCAGCTAACAAAACTACTGTGCAGCCGCCAGGCGGGCGCGGCCGGTGCTCGGAATCCTCATGTACCACCCGTACACTCCGGTTCCTCCGCGCCGTCCACACCCACCTGACGACTGCTCGCTACGTTTTGTTAGCCGCTCTTAGGCGACTGCTCAACACATCGCCGACAACAGGACCATCTTCCACCTTGCCATCGCGACCGCGTTGATAGTTGATGCCGACCCGACAGGCTGCAGGGTGCATCTCCCAGACCCAGCCAGACAGGGCACGCCCCGTGTCTGGCGGCGAGCGCAGCGGCATGTTCATGCGCAGCCCGTCGTCCTGGCCTCGGTCCAGTGTGCACATGACGGTGCCGGCGCCGTCGTCTTCAGCGTCGGGGTCGACGTCGTCCACATGGGTGATGGTGGCGATAATCGCTTCGGCATTCACCCGTTGCTGTAACGCGCGTGGAAGATCGGCAAGCGGCGGCGCAGCGCGTCCATCGGATGGCTCCTCGACAAATGCATCGCTCAACCTCACCTTGCGAAAGTAATACTCGCTGCGGCCCAGCGTGTTCGAGCCATCCATGGCCGTTGCCATGTCTGCCAGCTCGTCGGCGCGCAGCAGGAACATGTCGGTCCCCGAGCGCATGACCACCAGCTGCGAATCGTTGGCATCGCTCCCACTCGAGTCGGGCCGCAACCGGATGTCCAGCGTCACGTGTTCGTCGCCCATCTCGGTATGCGTCACCGCATAGCGGCCCGCATACGCACGTACATTGGTGCGTGCAAGACTGCGATGATCGATTTTCCAGAACAGCAGGCGATACTGGCCGTTGGGCTCGAGCGCCAGCATGCGATGCCAGTCGATGTAAGACGACAGGTACACGTCGTGCAGGTCGTTGCTGGACTGTGTCTCGTTGAAGATGCCCTCGAACAGAGAGCGCTGCTCTGCGGGCAATGCGTCGCCATT
Source organism: Xanthomonas sp. AC360 (assembly GCF_979258225.1). Taxonomy (NCBI): domain Bacteria; kingdom Pseudomonadati; phylum Pseudomonadota; class Gammaproteobacteria; order Lysobacterales; family Lysobacteraceae; genus Xanthomonas; species Xanthomonas sp. AC360. Next base: position 2,151,767 of record NZ_OZ409846.1, on the reverse strand, counting down.
GGTCGTCGGTGCATCGGCGACAGTTGCAGGGCCGTCGACAGCATCGCGAAGCCGGGCGTGCAGCGCCAACGCATCGACCTTGTTGACCCGCAACATCTGCATCGAAAACAGCATCTGATCGATCTCGTAGACCTCGCCCGCAGCGAGCGGGCCGCACTCTTTGCGCGCGGCGGCAAGCAGATCGGAGGGGATCAGGGAGTCACAGAATTCCGCCTCGCACAGGGACTGGTTGAAGAAGTCGTCCAGGCTCCAGCTCAGGTCAGCGGCGGCTTTGGAGACCGGGTCCAGGTAGACCACGTCTTCGTCGGTGGCGGTCAGCTTGCGGTAGTACAGCAGCGCGCCGAAGGGGGTGAGCGCGATCGGAATACGCCGCACCGCATCGGATGGCGAGACGATCCAGCGATCCAGCACCAGTTGCCATTGCCGGGGGTCGATCAGCGCGAGTTGCATGTCGCCATAGTGCCCCAGTCCTTTTTGGCGCCAGAGTTCAAGCAGGCTGGCAGGCAGCACCGGCGCATAGGCGGCAATCAGATCCGCGGGGGCAGGCTGCGTCTTGCGCGGCGGGTGTGCCTTGATAAAGGGGGACAGTGCCAAGCGGCGGAACCATGACATCAGAAGGCCTCCAGTCAACGTTTCATGCGGTCAGTAAGAGCAGCGAACAAAACGACTGTGCTCACCGCCAGACGGGCGCGGCCGGTGCTCGGTGTGGCATGGTCCACGCGTACACTCCGGTTCTGAGCGCGCCATCCGCACCCATCTGACGACTGCTCGCTACGTTTCGTTAGCCGCTCTAAACCCAGATCGTGCCGCATGGTCCTGTGTGGACGCCGAGAAGCGTAGTGCATAGCGTGACATTCCCGTCGTCAGTGGCTGGCCGATCACCGGCGTGCGTGCGGTCCACGGGTGTGATCTGCCTCGATGGGCATCGAGCTCGACGAACCTCATCGGTCACGCTGTGGCGGTGCCGGACCGGGCGACCTGCTCGGCAACCGCTCGATCACAGGTCCGCCCCGCGTCGGCCACGCCCACTCGGTCGCCCAAACGCGCGCGGCCTGCCGCCGTCGACAACGGCGCAGACACGACTTCTGGCAGAGGCACCCGGCCCACGTGGCGGGTAGCATCGGACGGTCGCGCCGACCGCATTGCGCGCTCCTTTCGTCCCGGAGAGTCCTACATGCCTACCCCGTTGCCGATGCGGCAGCTGTTCGCCGCCCTCGCCCTGGCCGTCCTGCCGGTCATCGCCAGTGCGCAGGCACCCAGCGTCACCGAGGCCGACTATGCGCGCGCCGAACGTCTGATCGGCTACCTCACCCAGCCATTGGTCGATCACACGGCCTCACGCATCGACTGGCTGGACGCCACCCACCTGGTCTATGTCGACCACGATGCCAAGGGCGACCGGCTGCTGCAGCTGGATACCGCCACCGGCAAGACCGCACCGATCTTCAAACAGTCCGCGCTGGTCGCTTCGCTTAACACGCTATTGAAGACCGGCAACAAACCGCTCAAGGCCGACACCTTCGCGCCGGTGGTCAAGGTCACAGCCGATGGTCGTTACCGCCTCAATGTGCGCGATACCGCCGTGATCTGCGATGCGCGTGCGCGGTGCAGCAAACTGTACGCCAAGGACAAACCGGAACCTGGCGTGTTGTCGCCAGACAAGCGCAGTGAAGCCTTCATTCGCGACTGGAACCTGTGGGTACGCGATCTGGCCAGCGGCCAGGAAACCCAACTCACCCGCGATGGCGTGGAAAATTTCGGCTACGCCACCGACAACGCCGGCTGGCAGCACAGCGATCGCGCCATCGTTGCGTGGTCGCCGGACTCGCGCAAAATAGCGACATTCCAGCAGGATCAGCGCAAGACCGGGGACATGTATCTGGTCAGCACCAAGCTCGGTCATCCCGAGCTGCAGGCATGGAAATACCCGCTGGCCGGCGACAAGGACGTGACCATGATCGAGCGCGTCATCATCGATGTGCCATCGCGCAACGTGGTGCGTTTGAAGATGCCGCCGGACCAACACCGCTCCACCTTGTGCGATGACGTCAGCTGCGACGGCGCCTGGGACGATGCGAAATGGGCACCCGACAGCAAGACGCTGGCATTCGCCTCCACTTCGCGTTTCCACAAGCAGACCTGGTTCCGTATTGCCGATGCCGCCACCGGCGAGGTCCGCACCGCGTTCGACGAAACCGCCAAGACCTATTACGAAAGTGGGCAGGTGGCCGCCAACTGGGCGTATCTGCCCGGCAACGATGAGGCAGTGTGGTTTTCCGAACGCAGCGATTGGGGTCAGCTGTTTCTCTACGACCTGCGCACCGGCAAGCCCAAGCACGCCATCACCACTGGCGAAGGCAACGTCACCGAGCTATTGCGCGTAGACCCGGCGACACGCACCGCCTGGTTCATGGCAGTCGGCCGTTCGCCGGGCGTGGACCCGTATTACCAGCAGCTGTGGAAGGTGAGCCTGGATGGCGGCGCGCCGGTATTGCTGACGCCGGAAGTGGCCGACCACAGCGTCGTGCTATCGCCCGATGGCGCGCGCTTTGTCGATACCTATTCCACTTCGCTGACGCCACCGGTCACGCTGCTGCGCGACGCCGCCGATGGCCGCAGCATCAGCACGATAGCCACTGCCGACATCACCCGCCTCAAGGCCGCCGGCTGGGTGCCACCGGAGCCGATCACGGTCAAGGCGCGCGATGGCAAGACCACGCTGTACGGGTTGATGTTCAAGCCCAGCAACTTCGACGCCAGCCGCAAGTATCCGGTCATCGATTACATCTACCCCGGCCCGCAGACCGGCTCGGTCCGCGGTCGCCGGTTCTATGCCGGCCATGGCGACAATCAATCGCTGGCCGAACTCGGTTTCATCGTCATCGCCATCGACGGCATGGGTACGCCGTGGCGCTCCAAGAGCTTCCACGACACCTGGTACGCCGACATGGGCGACAACACCCTGCCCGACCAGGTGGCCGGACTGAAGGAACTGGGGCAGCGCTACCCGTGGATGGACCTCAACCGTGTCGGCATCTGGGGGCACTCCGGCGGCGGCAACGCCTCCACCGGCGCGATGCTGCGCTACCCCGACTTCTTCAAGGTGGCGTGGTCGGAAAGCGGCAACCACGACAACCGCGGCTACGAAGACGACTGGGCGGAGAAGTATCACGGCGAGCACATCGTCAACAAAGACGGCACCTCCAACTACGACGACCAGGCCAATGCTACGCATGCCAGCAAGCTCAAAGGCAGGCTGATGCTGGTGCACGGCACCCTGGACGACAACGTGCCGCCGTATCTCACCCTGCTGGTGGCCGATGCGCTGATCAAGGCCAACAAGAACTTCGACATGCTGATGCTGCCCAACGCCAAACACGGCTACGGCGAGATGACCCCATATGTCACCCGCCGCCGCTGGGATTATTTCGTGCAATACCTGCTCGGTGCCACGCCGCCGGCGCAGTACCAGATGAAGCCGATGCCGTAGAAGTGAGTGGTGCTGGACACGGCATCGTCGACCATCGACGGTGCCGTGCTGCCAAAGCAATTAAAGGGGGGAGTGCACAGAAAGCGGTGATGCAGCTGCTTGCTCCGTCGTGCAGCAGCTGTCTAATGCGCAACACGAGATTCCCAATGCACCCGAGCATCGCTCGCACAAACCTGCAAAGCCCCAAAAACGTAGGAGCGGCCCCGGCCGCGATGCCTTACCCGTAGACCCGCAAACCCAGCAACACGGCAGCGCGAAAGATTGCAGGCGCAATGCGCAAGGCAGTTAACGCATCAAGCTTCACGCACCACCACAGCAAGCGCTCTTGATAACGCGTCCCATCAGGCAACACCTGGTGGGACGCCAACCGATTACTTCGCCGTCGCACCACCCAGCTGCTTGCTCAAGAACGCCAGCAAGCGCGTGTAGTACTCGCGTCGATGCGCTTCGGTGTAGAAGCCGTGGCCCTCGTTGGGGAAGTACAGCGACTCCACCGGCACGCCGGCGCCTTTCAACGCGCGCTCCATGGCCTTGGTATGTTCGATCGGCGCGCGCTCGTCCTTGCCGCCGGCCGCCAGAAACACCGGCACCTTGATCTGCCGTGCCAGGGTTACCGGCGAGCGCGCAGCCAAGGTGTCGCGTGCGCCCAGCCAATCGACCGTCCAGTTCTTGGCCCAACGCGCGGAGCGCCCGGTATCGCGCGCCATCATGTCCAGATCGTAGACACCCACATAACCGGCCGCGCAGCGATACAGCGCCGGCTCCTTGGCCACGCCCATCAGCGCTGCATAGCCGCCGTAGCTTGCGCCATAGATGCAGATGCGCGATGCGTCGGCAATGCCTTCGCCGATGGCCCAGCGGGTGGCATCGGTGACATCGTCCTGCATGCGTCCGCCCCACTCCCTGGCACCGGCCTGGGTAAACGCGTAGCCATAGTTGGCCGAGCCGCGGTAGTTGACACGCAGCACCGCGTAACCGGCTGCCGCCAGCAACTGGGTGTCGTCATCGAAATCCCACTTGTCGAAGATCCCGAACGGGCCGCCATGCGGCATCACGATCAACGGGAGCGGCTTGCCGGCTTGCGCATGCAATGGCTGGGTCAGGTAGCCATGCAGCACCAAGCCATCGCGCGCCTTGAAGCTCACCTGCCTGGTCGCCGGCACTCCATCGGGCGGAAACCACTCACGACGGCTGAACACACGGTCGGCCTTCTTGCTGACCGTGTCGAACAGATAGTAATCACCGTTGTTACGATCGCTCCACACATACACCAGCACCATGCGGCGGTCGCTGGTGGCTGAGGTGATGTAGACCGCGTTGCCGTCGAAGGCCTTTTCCAGGCTGCGATACAACTTGGCGGTGGGCGCTGTTTCGTCGAAGAAGCGATTGCGCACGCGATCGCTCATATACGACGCACCGATCGGCGTGGTGCCGTCCAGATCGCGCAGGATGTGGTACGGGTCCACGGTATCGTCGTGCAGGAGTGGGGTTGCCTTGCTGGTTGCCGGGTCCCACGCCACCAGCACATCGGTGCCGGTGGCCTGCTCCACCTGCAGATAAGCGCGACTGCCATCAGCGGAAAAACCCAGCGGGAATTCGCGATGCTTGCTGGTGGCCGCATCGTTGATCAGCCGCCACGGTGCGTCGTCGTTGTCGCGGTAATACAGCTTGCTGATGTTGCTGATGTCCAGGCCGTTGGCAAAGCGGATCCGCCCTTGCTGGTCGGTCACAAACCCTGCCCGACGGACCGGCGAGGTCGCCACGGTCGTGCGCCGACCGGTCTGGATATCCAGCTTGTCGATGCGGACGTTGGGATCGCCCACGAACGGAACCGCCGACACCAGGATGTTGCGCGCGTCGCCCGGCAAGGTGTCCAGCATGTAGGTGGCCGGGTCCAGGTCCATCTTCAACTGCGCGCCGTTGATATCCGGATTGGTGCCGTACGGGCTGGCCAACAGGCGACCGTTCTTGCCGTCGGCATCGATGGCATGCAGCTGGCCGATGGCCACCGGCTCGTCGCGCGAGCCCAGCCGCTGCGCCATCGAAACCACGATGCGCTCATCGCTGGCCCACCAGAAATCGTCCACCACGCTGTTGACGCCGCCGGTGACCTTGGCCGTGGCCACCTTGTCCTGCCGCCGCACGATGCCCAGCACGGTGCGGTCTTCCAGCGGCATGGTCAGTGCGAGATAGGCACCGGACGGCGAGATCTTGATCCGCTCGAACTGGTCGCTCTTGAGATATGGCGCCAGATCCACGGTTTCCGGCGCGCTCTGCGCGACTCCCGGGCTTGCCACTCCCCATGCCAGCACACTCAGCACGCCTGTCATCCAACCACGCATATCGCCCCCACGACCTGTCCTTGAGAGGTCCATGGTGGCAAACGACCGCCGCCGCGTCCATGGCCCCATCAGCGCAATCGGTGATGCTGCAGACGTGCGACTGGCTGGCCTACTGCGCTCTAACCTACTGCGGGCGATGCCGCAAGCGGCCTAAACGCATGCTCCGCATCAACCGACAGACGGCGGCCGCTTGCCGAGCAAGCCGATGCGTCGGAACCACATTTCCAACGGCACCGTCACCAACGGCGGCAGCGCGGCCAGCAGGCTTAGCGCCCAGGCCCACCACGGCCAACGCAGCCGCAGTGCGGCAAGCACGCTCACCACCACGTAGAAGAGAAAGGCGCCGCCGTGCAGGCGACCGAACAGCCACACCACCACCTCGGTGGTTTGTGTGCCGTACTTGAGCACCATGCCGAGCAACAGCCCGGCCCAGGTCACGCCTTCGATCAAGGCGGCAACCGCAAACAGCCGACCCATCGGCGACAACGCAGCAGCAGAACGCATGCAACACTCCAGTGGCTACTCAAGGATTGCCGCGACGCGATGGCGGCGACGACGCCCGCTGGCAGCGCCAGTTTACAGGCAAGACCAAGTGAACCGGCGCGTGGCGCTGCCAGTACACGTCCCGCGCTTGCTGATGGTTGCGGCACGCACGCAGCGTCCTACGGCTCGGCGCATTCAAGCGCATCCCGGCGATAATGCCGGCACCGCCGTCCTGAAGCCTCACACCATGCGCATCGCTCTGCTGTTGTTACTGTTGCTCGCGTTACTTCCCGCGACGGCACTGGCACGAAAGGTGCACGATGGCGACCTGCTATTCGTCACCGCAGCGCGCAGCGGCCTGAGCGGCGCCATCGACGACGCCACCGCCACACAGGGCGAACGCAGCTTCGACCATGTCGCGCTGGTGGCACATGCCGGCGATACCGAGGTGGTACTGCATGCCGACGAACAAGGCTCGCGCGAGCAACCGCTGCAGGCGTTCATCGATGAGGCCACCGCCAAGCAGCGGCAGATCGTCGTATACCGGCTCACTCCCGCGCATCGCCCCGCCATTGCCGACGCCATCGCGCAGGCGCGGCGCATGCTCGGCAAACCGTACAACCAGACCTACGTGCAGGACGACAACAGTTACTACTGCTCGGACTTCATCGAGCGCGCCTTCCGCGCACATCAGGTGTTTGCGCTGCAACCGATGAACTTCAAAAACCTGCAGACCGGCAACGTGTCGCCGTACTGGACCGACTTCTATCGCAGCAGAGGCATGGCCGTGCCGCAGGGCCTGCCCGGCACCAATCCGAACGATATGGCCAAGGCGGCGGCGTTGCGCTTGGTTGGTCCGTTGAACTGAAGGCATGTTTTCCCGCGGTTTTAGCTGGTTGGGAGCGCTACGCCGTTCGATCATCGAAGACTTTGGACCCAGGCGGGTTGTGCGGTGCCAGGTACCTATCGCTTCTTTCAGGTCGACTGACATCATCGATATCTACACGCGTCCAACGCGACAGAGCAGGTACGCGCGGTTCGCCGCGTCTCCTCGTCTAGATGTCATCTGCACTACTGCAACAACATTGCGCTCTAGCGCCACACAGGAGGCTGTCTTGAATAAGCTGTTATCAGCAGGATTGGGAATATTGCTTCTGGCTGGCTGCGGCAAGGCACCAGCACCACCGCCAACACCGGCTACTGCAGCGACGCCACAGCCAACGGTGTCAGCGCGTACGCCCGCTCACGCACCCGGTAGCCAGCGTGGCGAGGGCCAACCGTATGAACTCGCCGACACGCAGGTCTGGGACGTGCCCGATCCGGCGACAGGTCGCACCTACCAGGTCTTCGTCGCCCTGCCACGTGGCTATGCGGACAATCCGCAGCGCCGCTACCCGGTGCTGTATGCCACCGATGGCGACTATGCATTTCCACTGGTCAAGCAGATCACGCGTCGCTTGAACGGCGAAGGTCCAGCCATCGAGGATTTCATTCTGGTTGGGCTGTCCTACGCAGTCGGCGACGAGCCCATGCCGAGCCGCAGACGCGATTACACGCCCACACCGGAAGATGGCCCAACCGCAGCGCCCGTTGCCACCCACGGCAAGAGCGCCGACTACATCCGCTACCTGCGCGATCGCGTGCTGCCGTTCGTTGCCAACCGCTACCGAACCGACGAACAGCGCCGTCTGTATCTGGGGCATTCGTACGGTGGCCTGCTGGGCACGCAGATCTTGTTGAGCACACCGGACATGTTTGCCGGCTACATCCTGGGCAGCCCATCGTACTGGTACGGCGAGCACGCGATGGTGGCGCAGGAAAAAAGCTTTGCGGCCTCGCATACCGACCTGCCGGCACAGGTGTACATGTACGTCGGCGAGTACGAGCAGGTGCGCTATCACCAGAATTACGACATGGTCATCGACGCACAGCACATGGCACAGGCACTGCGCGCGCGACACTATCCGTCGTTGCAGGTCGAGCTGGACGTTCTCAATGACGAGGACCACCTGACCATCGGGCCACGCGGCGCCACCCACGGCTTGAAGGCCTTGCTCGGGATAAAGACTTCTGATCGGAGCGAGCGGTGAAACATCGGGTGATGGCTGGATGCAATGTCCCGATGTCGCTACGGGCAATTGCGCTGCTGGCACTCGCACCGTGTTCGCTGATGGCCGCAACGCCAACACTGCCGGGCGCAGGGTTCGAGGTCGAGCGCTATCACGTGCAACTCCGCCCGGATCTCTCCACCACCGCACTCTCCGGAACACAGCGCATCAGCCTACGCAGCACCTCCGACCACCTCACCCAGCTGACCTTGATGCCCCCCACTTCCGGCACATGGCGCAAATGCAACAGCGCTTATACATTTGATTCATGAGCGCAGCATCTCCAACCCTAGGCACCCTGGTCCGTCACCTGATTGAGCTGCTCGATGGCGATCTGGAAGCGGTCTACGCCGCTGCAGGGCTGGACTGGCGGCCACGCTACACACCCGTCCTGCGCGTCCTGCTGCGATCAGGGCCGCTGCCTATCAAGGCTCTAGCGCAGGAGATCGGCATCACCCACTCCGCTGCCAGCCAGACCGTGGCGCAGATGACCAAGCAACGGCTCACCGTGTTGAAGCCAGGTGCCGACGCGCGCGAACGCATCGTGGCACTGACGCCGAAAGCAAAAAAGATGGTGCCTGCGTTGCAACAGCAATGGGCCGCGACCAACGCAGCCGCCGCACAGCTCGATCAGGAACTGTCCGTTGCGCTCTCCGCTGTCCTTGCTGAAGCCATCGCCGCGTTGCAGCACCGCTCATTCGCGACCCGTATCGCAGCTGCCTCAGACGCGTCATTCCGTTCGACCACCCGCTAGCAACCACCCCACAGGACGTCACCCATGCACGCACCCACGCCATCGGTTGCCAGTAGCGCAGTGGCCACGCACAGCCAAACGCCCCACCGGATCGCGCTGGGCGAGCGCAAATTTCTGCATCCCGGCCGCCTACGCTGGCTGCGAGCGATTGCCTGGGCGGTCCTGCTGCTGGTGGTGGTCGCCACGCTGGCGCCCATGGCCGGCAGAGGCATCGGCAGCCTGCTGCCCAAGGACTCCGGCCCCCTGCAACTGGTCGCCGGCCTGATCGGCGTCGCGGTTGGATTGGCGGTCTACGTGTTGGCGGTGCACCTGGCCGAAGGGCGACGCGCCAGCGAGCTTGCGCTGCGCCCGATGCTGCCGCAGCTGACCATCGGCTTGGTCATCGGCGCGGCCATGTTCGCCACGGTCATGGGCATCATGGCGCTGTTCGGGCTGTACGACATACAAGCGCTGGGCCCGGCGCCAGCCTGGACGGCGGTGCGCAAGGCCTTGCAGGCCGGGGTGATCGAAGAGCTGTTGTTCCGCGCCATCTTTCTGCGCCTGGTATGGCGCGCGTTCGGCCCGTGGGTGGCGTTCGCCGCCTCTGCTGCACTGTTCGGCTTCGGCCATATCGCCAACCCGCATGCAACGGCGTTTGCGGCGATTTGCATCGCACTGGAAGCCGGCATCCTGCTCGGCGCGTTCTATGCCTTGACCGGCCGCATCTGGATGTCGATCGGCGTGCATATCGCCTGGAACTTTACCCAGGGCTATCTGTTTGGTGCAGCGGTTTCCGGAACCGACATGGGCCCGGCCATCGCCCGCAGCACGGCCCGTCCCGGATTTCCCGAATGGCTCACCGGCGGCGCCTTCGGCCCGGAGGCTTCGCTGCCCGGCGTGCTGATCTGCCTGGCGGTGGGTCTGGGGATGTTGTGGATGGCGTGGCGCGCGGGCAGCTTTGCAAAGCAACCCTGACCCGTCTTGGCGATGGCAACGCGCTGTCGCGTCTGCATGGTCGGGCAGCGTCATGGTGCACCCACCGCATCGCCGTTCCACAGCGGCACGACCACCCCGGCATGCATCGCGCACCGCGTGATGCCACACGTCAGGCAAGGTCTCACGCCTGGACGCCAGCACACATCGCCATGGCGCCGCCTTGCCATCGCGCAGACATCCGGCCTCCTAGGCTCTGAGCACCAACAACCTGATGCGCGCCTGCTGGCTCTACGTTGGAGTCCGTCGGCACGCCCTTGCAGAGGTGCACATGGCGTTGATCCACTCCATTTTGATGAGCGCCGTCGCCGGCATGCGCTCGATGACCCCACTGGCTGCAGTGGCCAACGCTGCACGCACCGGCAAGCTTCCTGCCGACAACGGCGCACCGGCGTTGCTTGCCAATCCCCTGGCATCGGCTGGCATGCTGGCACTGGCCGGCGGCGAGCTGGCCGGCGACAAGATGAAAACCGCCCCGGACCGCATCGTGTTACCCGGCATGATTGCCCGTATCGCCACAGGCGTCATCGTCGGCACCGCACTGGCACCGCGCGAACAACGTGGCATTGCGGCATTGCTCGGCGCCACAACGGCGGTTGCCGCGGCCTATCTCACCTTCAATGCGCGCATGCGTGCGATCGAACGCTATGGCCAGACTAGTACCGGTGTTGTCGAAGACGCCATCGCGGTGGGTGCGGCGACGTTGATCATTCGGGATGCAGCCAAGCGTTAGTCCAACCGGGCAGTTGCGTCTCAACCACCGCGCCCATGCGCTGCATGCAGATCCAGCACCGGCCCCATCGGCACGATAGCGGTCGGGTTGATGCTGTCGTGACTTTGGTAGTAATGCCCCTTGATGTGCTGAAAATTCACGGTGTCTGCAATACCGGGCATCTGATAGAGCTCGCGCAGAAATCCCGACAACTGCGGATAGTCGGCAATCCGTCGTAGATTGCATTTGAAGTGACCGACATACACCGCATCAAACCGGATCAGTGTCGTGAACAGCCGCCAATCTGCCTCGGTGAGCGTGGCACCGCAGAGATAGCGTTGCTCACCCAGGCGCGCCTCCAGCCAGTCAAGTGTCTCGAACAGCGGCACCACCGCTTCTTCGTAGGCAGCCTGGGTGGTGGCAAAGCCGGCCTTGTACACGCCGTTATTGACGGTGTCGTAGATGCGCGCGTTGAGCGCATCGATCTGCTCGCGCAACGGGGCCGGATAAAAATCGCCTTCGGCCGCACCAACTTCATCGAAGGCGCTATTGAACATGCGGATGATATCGGCTGACTCGTTGCTCACCACCGTGTTGCGCTCGCGATCCCACAACACCGGCACGGTCACGCGCCCGGAGTAATGCGGGTCGGCCTTGAGATACACCTCGTACAGGCGCGTGGCGTGGTGAATCGGATCGGCCACCACACCCGGGCCTGGATCGAACGTCCAGCCCTGGTCGCGCATCAACCAATTCACTACCGACACATCGATCAGCGGCTCCAATCCCTTGAGGCGGCGAAAGATCAAAGCGCGATGCGCCCACGGGCACGCCAGCGACACATACAGGTGATAACGCCCCGCTGCCGCCTGAAATCCACCGCCCCCATGCGGCCCCGCTGCGCCGTCGCACGTCACCCAATTGCGAAATTGCGATTGCGAACGCTCAAAGCGCCCATCGCTCTTATCGGTGTCATACCAACGGTCTTGCCACTTGCCATCGACCAGCAGGCCCATGGTGTTTCCTTGCACTGCAGAACAGGCAAGCACCGTAGCCCAGCCATGTTGGAAAACACGTGAGCGGGCCAGCGATTACGGGGAGTGTGCTTACCGCGCAAGTCGCTTCAGCAGGTCGCAGCGCGCTGCCTGCTAGCGCGCGATCACGGAGCGGCTGCAGGTGGCCACTGTTGCGCTTAGCGACACTTGGCGCGAGCAGATGGCTTTGGCAACAGAACTCTCGCAGAGCACACGCATCAGGTGTCCGGGGCATCTGGCACACCCTCCGACCCGTCGATTGGCGCCACGGCCCCACAATCGGCGAAAATGCCCAGGCGGCGGCCCGAGGCTGGTCGCCAGCCGGCAGCCCGCTGTCGTCCTCACCTGCGTCCCTTTGTGCATTCCCGGCTGCCCGCCGTCCTTGCCACGGCCTGTGCCGCTTCTTTCGGATCTACCTTGAACACCACGACCCCCGCACCCCCGCCCACCGACGACCTGCCCCTGACCGACCGCCTGCGCGCCGCGCTGGATCTGCTGGAGGCGATCGAGGCCGACCGCAGCGTGCTCGACGCGTTGCCCGAGGCCGACCGCGTGCGCCTGCACCAGGTGGTGGCCAAGGTCTATCACCCCGAGCCGAAGGCGCGCCGGCAGCTGCTCAAGCAGCGCGAGCGCGAGCGGCATCAGGAGAAGGTGCGTAAGGCAGAGGCCCTGCTCGAACAACGTGGTATCCGTGCGTTGCGGCGCAAGCCGGTGTTCAGCACACCGAACGTCTTCCCGCCGCACGCCGCTGGCCTGCACGACGCTCACAACGGCGAGAACGCATCCGAGACGCCGGAGCCGATGCATTCGCCCGAGCTGCGTCACTGCTATGTGTGCAAACAGAAGTTCACCCAGCTGCATCACTTCTACGATCAGATGTGCCCGGCCTGTGCCGAGCTCAATTTCTTCAAGCGCACCGAAACCGCCGACCTGCGCGGCCGCGTGGCGTTGCTCACCGGCGGACGGGTCAAGATCGGATATCAGGCCGGCTTGAAGTTGTTGCGCGCCGGTGCCGAGCTCATCGTCACCACGCGCTTCCCGCGCGATTCGGCCGCGCGCTACGCGGAAGAACCCGATTTTGCGCAGTGGGGTCATCGCCTGCAGGTATTTGGCCTGGATCTGCGCCACACGCCCAGTGTCGAGGCGTTCTGCAGCCAGTTGCTGGCCACACGCGAGCGGCTGGATTTCATCATCAACAACGCCTGCCAGACCGTGCGCCGCCCGCCGCAGTTCTACGCGCACATGATGGCCAACGAAACCGCCGCACTGGATGCACTGCCGGACACCGTGCAAAAGCTCGTTGGCCATTACGAAGGCCTGCGCACGCCCGAGCTATTGCGCGAAGCTTCGGCTACCGCGCTGCCGGCCGTGCACGGACGCGGCCTGGCCGATGCCGATGGCCTCACCCGCGCCGCCGAGCTGTCGCAGGTGGCGCTGCTGGACGACGAGCTGGTCGGGCAGGAGCACCTGTTCCCGGAAGGCCGTCTCGATCAGGATCTGCAGCAGGTCGATCTGCGCGGCCGCAACTCCTGGCGCCTGCTGATGGCCGAAGTACCGTCGGTCGAGCTGCTGGAAACGCAACTGGTCAACGCCATCGCGCCCTTCATCATCAACGCGCGGCTCAAGCCGCTGATGCTGCGCACGCCCGAGCGCGACAAACACATCGTCAATGTCTCGGCGATGGAAGGGCAGTTCTACCGCAACTTCAAGACCACCCGTCACCCGCATACCAACATGGCCAAGGCCGCGTTGAACATGATGACGCGCACCTCGGCCGCCGATTATCAAAACGACGGCATCCACATGAACAGCGTGGACACTGGCTGGGTCACTGATGAAGATCCGGCCGACATCGCCGCGCTCAAGGTGCAGCAGGAACGCTTCCACCCGCCACTGGACATCGTCGACGGCGCCGCCCGCATCGTCGACCCGATCATCCACGGCGCCAACACCGGCGAGCATGTGTGGGGGCAGTTTTTGAAGGATTACGCGCCGACGGATTGGTGAGTGGTGGCAATACAGGCACGCGTCGCAGTGATGCGATGCGTGCCGGCGAGTCATGTTCGCCAACATCGTTTGGAAGCGAGCGCGCTTGCGGTTTCTGCTATTGCGCATCCACCGTAATAGGGCGGAGAGCACTGCCGCCGTGACTGCACCCAGCCTTTGCGCCTGCGTCGCATCGGCCACGTCGCGTGTCTATCGCGCACAGATGGTGCCGGCATCCAGACGGGCGCGATGTCCCAAACCAACGCCGCAATCGGATGTGTGCAGCGCCGGTGCAGGCGTCGCCATTGCGCTGCCGCCCAGAATCGAACTGCATCGCTTGCATCGTGCCGGCAATGCTCAGCGTCGCAGCCGCAACGCATCCTTATTGGCCTGTGCGCTCGCAAGCACATTGGCGGCGGCGATGACCTCATGCAGCTGCTGCCGGAACGCATCAACCTGCTCGGCAGGCACCTCGCCTTCAAAGCTGCCTCGGTCGAAGACTGGCCTGGCTTGCATGAAAAACCCGTCCCGTCCTTGAACGACGAAATTGAAGCACGCCAACCACCGTGGATCGGGATTGCTCGACAACTCGACCATCAGCTTGCTACTGGAGCGCCCTGTACTGCCGGGCGCGACGGAGACGGCTCGCGCCGTGATCTGGTTCCCACTATTCATGCCGCATGATCGGGCTCGACCTGTCGCAGTACCGTGATCCGCAGAACCGCGCAGAGCGCAAGCCCAGGTGATCGCAGGCACTTCACGACAGCGTCACTCGCGCCAGAGCGCAGGCTACATGGCCATTTTCATGCGCAGCGCATCAATAGCGCAGCGCCTCCGCCGTGGGTGCAACCGGCGCAAACCGCGCATTGCTGAAGTCATGCAGCAGCCGAACCACCTGCTCGCCGTCCTCCGGATAGCGCCGAAAATCGCTTTTGCACAGCCGATACAGGCCGCCGCCACGCGCAAACACCAGGTCGCCACCGTCCCAATCGGCCCAGTCGGTGCCGGGCAAGTCCGCCAGCACGGCACCATCGCGATCCAGCACGCGGTGATCCAGCGCATACCACGCATCGTTCTGACGCCCCACGGCATGCAGCAGCGATTGCAGCCGACGCCCGCCACCGCCGTCCTTCTCCCACACGCGCGGGCGCGTGAAGCGGTAGAGCACCCCGCTCCGCAGGCCGCCCCGCTCCCCCTCACCGACGTCGATCACACGCCAACCATCGCGCTGCCGCAGCACGCTGTCGATCGGCTCGTCTTCGCCACCGCCAGACCATTGCCCGAATGGCCGTACCGTCATCGTGTGCTTCAGCTGAAAGCCTGTCGGTAGCGGAAACGGCTCGCGACCTTCCTGCGGGCGATGATTCAGCAGCAACGTCTGCTCATCTTCGAACGCACCGCCGCCGCCCCAGGCATCGCCCTTGGGCCAAAGCGCCAACGCCGTCAGAAACGGCGGGCGCGACAATGCCGTCCAGGTGCCGAAATCGCCTTTATGCTTGGCCGCGAAATACACCAGCAACCGCCCCGACGGCGACAGATCGCAACGCCGCTCGTAGATGCGGCCCTTGAACCACTGCCCGTGCTCGAAGGTGTCGGTGGCGCGATCCCAGCGGATGAGCTGCACCTGCTTGCTGGGCCCACGCCGAAAGATCACGCCGGTGCGCGCCTCTCGCGCCAACAGCGCGTAGAGCCGTGTGCGCGAAGCCAGGCGATCCTGGTGGTGGGATTTCGGGTCCATGCGAGTGCCTCCGTGCTGCCTATCCTACGCAACCGTGCGACACCTGCGCCGCCCCTGTCCCACCCGCGGCCAGGGATCGCCCAGGGTTCCAGCGCAACGCAGCGCCTGCAGCGGCCGCCTGGCCGACCTGCCCACCCGCGCCCGCAGCTGATGCGGCAAAGCCTTGTCGCGCGTTTAGCATTGCTGCGTGCATCCTTGCTCGCAGACGCCTCGCCCCGTCGCCAGACGCAAGGAGCCGCTTCTGATCACGCTCTCACGCCGCAAGCTTCTCGAGGCCGGTCTCATGGCCCTGGCCACCTCCACATTGCTCGGTGCCTGCACACCACAGGACACCGCCCTGCAGACACGCTGGACCCTGTGGCAGGCGAAATGGCGCTGGATGGAAGCCATCGCCCGCAAGCGCGACTGGCAGGTGACGCATCTACTGATCGCCCCGCCTGCGACCGAACGTCAGCTGCTGTCGCTCGAACGCCGTCACCACATGCCGATCCCGACACAGCTGCGTCGCGTGCTGCGCGAGCTGTCGGCAGAGGTGAGCTTCGGCTGGTACGTGCCCTCGCACCTGCGCGCGATGGAGCAGCAAGACCTGCCGTCCATGAGCTGCAACCGCGACGCGGTGTGGAGCCTGACCCACATCGACACGATGGCCCTGCCCGTGTTTCTGGACTGGAAGCAGGAGCTGGCCGATCGCGACCTGTCCGAGGCACCTAACAGCCCTGCACTGTGGGAACACCAGTTCGCCTTCTACACCCTCATCAACGGCGACTGGCTGACCATCGACACCACGCACCCGGATCCCACCAGGCAACCGGTGCGCTATTTTTCGCACGAGCTGGAAATGCTGCACGGCCTGGCGCTGGCCCCGGATTTCTTCAGCTTCATCACCCAGATGTCGGCGTTGGGCATGGCCGGCACCGAATGGGCCTCGTGGATGCGCTTCGGCAATGGCCAGAAAAACGACACTTTCTACCTGGATGCCGGCAGCGAGGGCGCCAAGGCGTGGCTTGCCTGGCTGGAGCGCGACCCCGCACAGCCCGACAACGACACACCGCCAGTACCGGTAGTGGAGCGCAGTGCAGCCGATCGCGCATTGCTGGACGCAGCACGCGCCAATTCGCTCGTCGGTATCGAGGCGGCATTGCTGGCAGGCGCCATGCCCGATTGCACGCCGGACAGCGACTGGCTGAGCGAGCACATCGCGTCCGATCAGGAATTTTCCACCGCCATCAATTACGCCACCCGGCACGACAACACGGCCATGATCGCGCGCCTACTCAAGGCCGGCGCAACGCTCAACACACGGTTGCTACCGCTCAATACGGCGGTCAAACACAGCATGCTGGCCACCGTGCGCTGGCTCATCGCCAACGGCGCACGCGTCAACGGCTGGACCAATCAGCGCTATTGGCCGTTGCACGATCTGGTGGTCACCCGCGGCCCGATCGCCGCAATGACCCGCGCCCAATACCGTCAGCACCTGGTCGACAGCATCAGCATCGGCAGCCTCGACTCGCTGGATGCCATGATCGTCCACGCCAAGGATGCACAGACCCGCGAGCGCTATCGCGCCGCCAAGCATGCCCTGCAGCAAGCCAGCAAGGAGGCGGTGAAAGACGTGGACAGCAAGCTGCGTAACCACCTCAGCCTGCATGACTATCTGGACATGCTGGAAGCACTGCTGGATGCCGGCGCCGACCCCGACGCACGCTGGGACAACAGCACCACCATGCTCGACTGGGGCGGCGTCGCCACCGCACGTGTGCTGTTGGCGCACGGCGCCGATCCCAACGCGCGCGACATCCACGGCACCACTCCGCTGCACACCGCCAGCACCGGCGAGAAAGTGCGTGTGCTGGTTGCCGGCGGCGCCGACATCAACGCGCAGGCCATCGCACAGAAGCGCGACGACTCGCTGCACTACACTCCGCTGCAATCGGCACTGCTGTCCCACACGCTCGACGCCGATAGCCCCATCACCGCGCTGCTGGAACTGGGTGCGGACGCTACTCGCACCGCAGCCGATGGGCGTTCGTCGCTGGCCTATTGTTTCCAGCCAGACTTGGTCCGCCTGATCATGGCCAAAGGCCTGGACCCGCTCGCCCTGCAACCGGGCCAGCAAACCCTGTTGCACAACCTCACCTCCCATCACTGGTTACCGCGCCACACGTTTCCAAAGGAAGTGGCCTTTCTCGACTTTCTGCTGAGCCTGGGCATCGACATCAACGCCCGCGACGCCCGGGGCCGCACCCTGCTGCACTACGCCGCCGAACAGGAAAGCAATGACGAGAGCGCGCCCAATTACGCGCTCGTGGTGGCCAGGGGTGCCGACAAGACCATCAAAGACAACGACGGCAAGCGCGCCGTCGACCTGTTTGCCGCCTCGTTGCAGACGGTGCGGGCGGCATTGCGGTGAGCGTCATGCGGTGACCATTACCGGAGCCAGACATCACGCATCAGCCAGCGCGCACCGGCGTTCCCTTGATGACTCAGCCGTCGAAGGCAACACGTCGGCAGCACCACCAGCCTCTCACTGGGCCGCCTAGCGTCCAGGCGCAGGTGCTTGTTGTGTCGCCTGCGATTGCGCTTGGTCGTAGGCCTGGACGGCGTTGTGCTGATCGGCGGTGTAAACACTCTGCCGCATATCAGGTGCTGGCGTGTTCGCGTCTACCTGTGCACGAAATCCTGGCGTCTTGCCAGAGACGAAGATGTGGTCGTCACTCAGAACGGCGCCGGCGAGCTGGTCAACCCGTTCCATACCCGCCTGCTTTGCGGCAATCATGACCTCGGCCACCTTGGTATCGGACACCGATGCAGGCAGCTGCCCACGCAACGTATTGAAATACGCACGGTCCGGATGCGTGTCTGGAAACCTGTCATGCGCCTGGTCCTGCAGGCGCGATACATCTTTGTTGATCCGGTCAACATCGCTGCTGGTCACAAGGTCCCGTTCGGGATCTCCCTGGGGGCGCGCCAGGCGTGGATCGTCGGGAAACAGCTGTCTGAGCCGCGGATCGTTCAGACCGGTCGCCAGATCGCCGTGACGCAGCGCGTCATAGGCCTGTCGCGCCAATGCATCCTGCCCGGAGGCCTGATCGCCGAGCCGGCGGCCGGCTTCGTTGTTCCATAGATCCATGCGATGTTCGTAGGGATCATTTGGATGGGCCGGCCCAATCTCGGCATCATCCCCAAACTTGCGTGCGATCCACTGCTGACCTAACGCAAGTTGGGTGACACGGCCACTGGTATACGCATGCCGAAAGGCATCGAGCTGATCGTTGTGCCCCTGTGACTGGAAACTGCCATCGGGACGCTTTGCCAACGTCGTGCCGCTCAGCTGTTCGTAGTGCCGATACACTTCCTGCTCAATCTCACGCTTTGCACCCTTTGGATCGGTGATATCGACCATGGCTTAGCCTCCCTGCGCAGCCTTTTGAAACTCGATAGGCCCTTGATAGCCCGGATACTTCTTCTTGATCAGGATGCGATCGGATGGCGTGACACAGCTATCTTCCAGGGAATTGGCCACATGCGCCTCGTCCACGAAGAACTCTTCATAAGGCAACGGCAGCACGGATGTCTCTCCGTCGCGATCGAACTTCAGCAACAGGCTGTCATCGCGCTCGAAGCACAGCGTCTTCCAAGGAAAATCGGTCAACTTGCCGGCTTCGACCACAGCCGAATCCTTGCCGGCCAGCAGCGTCACAACATGCTCGGAAAACTGTTTGTTTGAGATCGGCGGCTCGGTCATGGCGCATCCTGCAAAGGTGGCAACGACCACTGCGGCCGATGCCGAAACGTAAGAACGGAAGATAGCGAATGGCATACGGCGCGGCTCCTTCCTGCGGTAGAGCGATGTTTTACCAGAAGCGGCCAGCCGGCACAGCACCTCGCCTACCTCCCTACAGCGTGCGGTTGACGGAGCGTGTAAGAGCCCCAGACAAATTGCACTAGGTCTCACACCATCCGGTGTTGAGGCGCAATCGACTGCTCTCGCTGTTGCTCCTGCTGCTGGGATTGCTGTTGGCGCTGCGTTTCGCCAAAGGCCTGCAATTGCGCCAAGGATTGCTCGACGGGCTGCGCTATCGCCTCGCTCGTCTTCATATGCGCCATCTTGTGAGCGGGATCGTTCAACGCGCCTTCCACAACGAAGACATTCTCGCCCTGCTGCACGGACTTGGTGTTCTCGCTCAGCACGACATTATCGATCCGCGACAGCCCGTGCTCTTTGGCCAGATGTGCGCTGCTTGCTGCCAGCCGGGCACTGTTGTCGTCGTACTCTCTGCCAAGACTCTGCTCAAGGCGACGAACCGCATCTTCGGCTTGGCGATGCAACGGGTCTTGGGATAGCGATGCCAGCTGATATGTCCCGCTTTCCGGGATGTTGACCGCACCTGGTTCAGTCCGTGATGCACCACCCTCACGCTGAACACGAGCTTGGCCGAGCTCGATGCCTAGGCTTCCTGACTGGAAATCCTGCACTGTTACCGACTGTCCCCGCTCGTTGCCAATCAACAGATCAGCACCTTGGATACGGTAAGTAGTTTGACCATCTGCACTACGAAAGACACCTTCTGGATCATCCGCTTGCCGGGTGCCTCCGGTCAGTTGCCGGCCATTCCAAAATAGCTGACCATTTCGGTCGGCATCCTGCACTACATCACCATCGTTAACGATGTAGGTGTCATGACCAGCCCCACCACGCAGTACGTCATGGCCCGGCCCACCTATCAGGACGTCGTTGCCCTGTCCGCCAATCAGGGTGTCATTACCTCCGCCTCCTAACAGCAGATCGTTATTGCTGACCTCTGCGCCGTCCCTCCGGCGGGTGGCATCGATTGTCGCGGCGTGATCGGCATCCACGACAACCCGCGCAGAGTCCCGACCCGCATCTACATGGATCGAGCCTGCGTTGAATGCATCATTATTCAATCGATCTGCAATTTCAGGATGTTGCTCACGCAGGTCAGAAAGCAGGCGCAAGCGCGCTGGATTCAACGACTCCGCAAGGGTTTGTACATTGCCTCGCCCTTCCAACAAGGTTGCATAATCCCGATTAGCTTCTGCAATCAAGTTACGCTGGCCAGGATTTCCATCGATACCCACACCCCAGCGAGCTTCGTCACGGTTGATGCGCTCGCGATGTTGCTGATACATCTGGTAAGTAGACAGCGCCTCGTCGCTTGTGACGTTATTTGGATCGCTGTAAAGGCCAAAGAGTTCGGACTCCAGTACACGACGCTTGCGAAGGCCCGCTTCCGCAGCAGCATTGCTTCCCCAGGCGTTGTAGCGCATCTCGAACCAGGCCTCGGAGCGATCTCCGGCCACTACAGCATCCCGAAATGGTTGCATGTTGGTGTTATACGAACCCGCGCCACGGTTGTAGACGAGCGACACAAGCGCCGCACGCTCTTGTGACATTGGCATGTTCAACGCATTGATTGGCCGCTCGTACTCAGGCATGGACGCGGCTAGCAGCCGGTCCCCTTCTGCAGCATTGAGCGTACGATCAAATTGCAGACCAAGCCTTGTGCGATCTCCAGGGGCTGCAGCATCGATCGCTGCCAATTGTCTGCGCTGCGCATCCGAGAGATCGATGCCGGACTCACCCCAGATCGCAGCATTGTTTGAGCGATTAAATGTATAGCCATAGCCGATTGTGGCCCGACCATCGCCGACATCCTGGGAGCGCGCGTGCAAGCTTTCAGTGAGCTTGACCAGATCACCGGTGAGCGCGTTGTACTGCTCTTGGGTAAGCTCGCGATAGTCGATAGGCATCACTGATCTCCTTATCTAAAACTACATTAAATTAGAGTAGTCCCCGATCTGATTGCAGATCTCTGCAGGCGGATTACCCACCCTCACTACTCTCCGCTTTCCTTCTGCGGCCTTTTCCTTCGGCGCGACGATACGGTAAACAAGATACAACCCTTGTTGCGTCTCCCAGAGGCCAAACGTGGAAATCTCTGAGAAGCGATAACTTGCTCCATCGGACCGGACTGCCTCAAAGCTACATTCCGCATATGAGCCCCACCCACAACTAGCGTCCAAGCGCTTCAACCCGCCTCGACCGCCAAGATCAAAGCGATAAGAACGCCCGCCATCATCTTCGGAGACCTGTGGATTTACTTGTAGGGCTTGCGTCGAACCTGCGCCCCCCCAACCACGGGATTGTTCACAAAGCGAGTCGCCGGATGGAGCACTCATGTCCGCGCCCGCGGATACCACCGTACATCCTGTGATGAAGAAGAGCGCAAGCGCCACGCAGCCAACAGACTTTATTTTCATGAAAATTCCTTGCGTGCGAATAAAATCATACAGAAATCGACCGTTGGCACAGGCAGCCACGTAAGGCCTTGGAGCGAGCAGGGCGTTTAAAAATCTGCGCTTTCATTCTCATCCGACATGATGGTTCTCCTTGATCACACCAACCTAGCTCGATCACTTACACCTACGATATTGCCTGACTGACTCGCCGTCAGAAATGACTAGGTGTTCGCCCTTCAGGACGTACAAATTATCAGTTCTTGTCCCTGGTGCGAAATCCGCGATTGCGGAGATAGCCCAAGCGTGCGGATTAGTAGAGACAAGCCTGACTGAGACCGGCGTCTCCTGATGCTCGTACCCACGCAACCGGGCATCCTCGATATGTATGGGCGAATCCGAATCAGGATTCACTGGTAGCTCGCAGGATTGTGGGCCCAAGTCCCATACCCCATAGAGTTCTGTGGGATATGCAACAGGCCGACGCGGCTTCGCAGCGGACATGGCGCTACAGCCAAGCACAAGAAGTGCTGTTGAAAGGAAAGCAATCAACTTGCGCATCCCTGGCCCAGCCCCCTGGTTATGTAAGGCCCGAGACTTCGTTTTCCTTCGCATCGTCATCATGGAGCTTCCTTGGTCGGGACGGTTGCCCTGTTGAACCACGATACCGTCGCTGTGACTTCGTTCCAGCTACCGTCGCGCTGTGCGGGATGCGACCGGCGCATCCACCGGCGGCAACACCTCCATCAACAACTGCCCTTCGCTCGCAGTGATGCGTAGCTTGGTGCCGATGGCAAAGCCCAGTTGTTCCAGCCATAGGCCGCTGAGGCGGACGTGGGGCACGTGCTGGTCGCCGGCGTGGTCGTGGGCACCTGGGTAATGGGCGTAGCTGACGGTGCATTGGCGCGGGCGGCGGGCGCGGCGGGGTACGCGTAGCGTGCCGGGGCCTTGCGGGGAGGCGTCCGGGTCGGGCGGCAGCATCGGTGGAAGCTTGGTGCGGTCGGGTTCCACAACGACCCACTGCACGCGCTTGGGCGGCGCGGGGCGCGTACGTGTGCGGGTGGGCCGTGCGCTAGCAGATGCCGTGGGTGGGCGGCGGCGTGTCATGGCGCCTCCGGGTGGTGGTTGGTGGATGCGGCGACGCGCTGCTGCAACGCCACGGCCTTGCGTGCAAACCGGCGGCGCAAGGTGTGCGGCAACACAGCGGGCTGGCAACTCAGCGGATGCGCGGAATGGGCGCTCGCCTGCTCAACAGCTGCGCTTGCGACGCGCCGGCGCAGCACCTCGCCTACATCTAACAGCAGGCGGTGAGCGGAAGCTGGCAACAGATCAACCGGCACAGATGCCGGTATGGATAGTGCGGTAGACATGGCAACGCCCTCCTGGAACAACCCAAGAACCGCCGCCAACGGCGACGGGATGTCGGGAGGTTCGAAACCGCACGTAGCCGGCGGGCATATTCCCCTTGCGGGTGTTGTATTAGCCGCCCTCCCGACGCAGGCATTGCGTCGGCTTGTACCTGCAGGATGCAGGCACAAAAAACCCACCGGTTTGACGGAGGTGGGAACCGCTACGTGAGGAGTTTCGACGCTCCTTGGGATTAGATTGCTAGGGCAAGGTATGGCGTGTCAATAGCCACATAAGACCTTTGCCTGACTCCGTGCCCGCAGGGCAAGCACGCCTCGAATGCTTGGCATCGATCGCCCAGCCAGTGACTCGTATCGCAAAACCGAAGATTCGTTCTCAAGGAGTTGTGCACTGCGACCGATGCAATGGTTTGCTGTTTTCGGTATACCGCGCTCCGCGCCACTTGAAGGAACGACATGTCAATCTTGCGAAGAATTTCGGAGTCAATTGTAGGTACCAAGGAGGCAATCAAGGAGAAAGGCGATATCGGGGAAACGGATCTCTGCAAGTGGCTCGGCGACTCTGGCCTGTCCTACGTTGCGGTCTGCCAGGCAAGGGAAAGCTTCGCCCCACTCTTCACAGGCGAGATCAAGCGACCGGATTTCATGGTCCTGCTCGACTCCATCGGACTGATTGCAGTTGACGCCAAAAACTTCGACTTGAAGGAGTGGGACGGCTCGCCCTGCTTCACACTAAGCCTGCAGAAAGAGCTGCTGAAAGCGGTCGCGTTCGAGCGCATGTTCCGTATCCCGCTCTGGTACGCCTACAGAGGCGAGGACAATGACAACGTCTCCTGGTATTGGATCAGCGCGCTCAAGGCCGTTGAAGTGGGAATCAAGCGCGATGGCCGCCATGGTGATTTCCTGACCATCGGCCTCGAGCACTTTGCACATGTGGTCAACCCCGATGACATGGCCAAGCTCTATACACAGCGGCTGCCCGGTGTTTCCAGGATCGCTGCCCTTCCGGTCACGAACTGAACGCGAATCGGCATCCGCAGACGTGAAGTCAGATTCCGATCTTGCGTCCAAACTTCCGCCGACCATCGTGGTCTTCACGCGCATTGAGGAGGGGTGAATGTTCAAGGATATGATCGCTGCCGGTGGCCCTGGCCTACTCATCCCAATCGTGTTGTTTGCGCTCATCATTTATACAACGCGCGGCTTCTTCGATCTTCATGGCAGGCGAAGCCAAAATCGACGAGAATTTCTGGAGCACTGGGACCCCAAGCGCGCAGATGACGATCTCTGGCTTGAGGTCACCGTTCGCCATCTCTATGGGCAACTCTTACCTGCTCATGTCATTCGCATCGCCCTGAACCACCCGTACTGCAGCCAGGCACTGATGGACCTTTCGGAGATATGGGAGTACTACCTTTACGATTCAGACACCCAAACGGTGCGCTGGGCTCACACCCGGCACAAGCGTGCAGTTCGCAGATGGCTGAATCACCGCTGGTCGTTGGTGCGCTACTTCCTGCTTGCATCCATGGCAATGGGCGCAACATATGTCGCGACCCTCGTTAGCGGACTCCCGCAATGGATCTACGCAACTGCTGCAGCACTGTGCGGGATTGGTGCGTTCATTAGCTTGTGGCGCTGCGACGTAGAGAAAAAGGCGACCGATGCCGGCGAGATTTGGATCAAACGAATCAATGATCCTGCATCAAAATCGACGTTTGAAAGTGATGGAATAACTTCGCGCAATTCCGCCTAGATGCAGCTGCAAGCGTACTGATATCCTGCTAGTCGATGACCTTCGCTTCATAGGAGTTTCTAAATGCCATCCAACATCCCCTATGACCCCGCTTTAGCGCTCGGCAACCTAGTTAGTAAAGAGCGGCTCGACATGCTCGAGCAGATCGCCTCCACCCAGGCACCTGCAGATGCCGCCGAAAACACGCTAAATTCTTTGATCGCAGTCAAGCACGCACTGGACATGACGTCCCAGGAGCTCGCCATGATGGGTATCGACACGACGGAACTGGACGCGGAGCGGGCACAGCTTGACAGGTCGATTTCCGAAGCCGCTGAGTCCTATGCCAAAGCCAAGATCAAAGCAGTCAAGGATACGCAGTCTTTGCACGCCACGGTGCCGAGCATCAGCGATTCGACAGAGTCTCCCATCGACTATAACCGAAGCCATATCAAACAGGTGCCGCTTTCTGCGGATGGCCTGAGAATGCATGCTCAGTACTTCAGCTTTGACTCCAGCAACCTGGACGCCGGAACTCACGCTTCCAACGTAGCGAAGTTCATCAGCAAGCATGTCAGTCATCTGGGTAGCGCGCTTGCTGTCCAAGCTTTGCGCTCTTCGGCAAGCCAGGTCCATAGCCAGATCAGGGACCATAGCATCGCTGGAACACTCGTTATCGCCGTCAGTTGCGTTCACAAAGATGCTGTGTTGCTCGCTCCATTGATCCTCGATGCAGACAAGGGCATCCAGGCGTTCAATGCGTGCTTCCCTGACGAGACGATCAAGACTGGTTCACTCTCTGCCATGCAAGACATCGCAGCCAGGCCAGATACAACGGGGGACAAGGCGCTGACTGTCATCTCCGGAGCCACTTTGGGTTCTTGCTTCATCGGGATGGCCCACATCAGCAGCACTACGCAGATCAATACAGCTATGGAAGGCGTCGCTTCATCACTGCAAACCCAGTTCACGATCGGAAACTGGTTTGGAAGCGTCAATGGCGTTTCTGGCATGGGCAATTCGTTCGGCGATGATGCCAAGTTATTACTGTCCTCACAGAACATCGTGTCGCAGTGCACGCTGACCACCATCGGTTCGAGCTCGTCCGCCACACTGAACCAGTTCAACATCGGCGCCCTGGAGCTATCGGGTTACGATGCATCGGAATCGATGAAGGCCTCGCTCCAAGTTCAGGGAGTGCGACAAAACCTCCAGGACCCAATCGCACTTGCAGAACCTACTGAACATTCGGGCCAGAGCTTTGTTGCGACGAAGTCAGACCAGATGGAGAGCATGCTCTCGGATCTAAAGGAGAGTGATGATGGGGAGGAAAAAATCGTCGATATCAATGCGATGGTGGCCGCACTGGATGACTATGTGGAGAAGTGTGTGGCTGGCAGGATCGGCTTACCCATCACTTACTACACCAAGCGAGTCACGGCTAGCCAGCTGGCGCAGAGTTGGATTGAAAAGTACTGCCCTGCAAGCAATTGACCGTCTCCATAGGTGCTACTAGTCCGCGTGAAAGAGGCGCAACCACCGGCGGCAGCGCCAGTTGTACCAGTTACCTGGATGGTCGGCTTTTATTCTGCTGACGGAGCCTATTTGAGCAAGCTGGTAGTGAATCGAGCTCCGCAGGATATTGGGAAATTCATGGATGAGCAGGAGAAGGCAACAATTTGGGAAGGGGGCGAGCGAGGTTGCTGGTGATCGGCGCCCAAGAACCCATCGCTTCGACGCAGCTGACGGGGTCCGCAGCTGACGGCAGCTAACGGGGTGGCAGCTAACGGGGTCAGGTTCACTTCCTACGCAAATTTCAGGCTATGTCGTCAGCTCTCGAGAGGTTTCCTCCATATCAGCACCAATGCCTGGCTGCGAGTCTTGTGCCATGGCCAGACTTCCACGCATCGAACTTGCCGGAATCCCGCAGCACATCGTGCAGCGCGGAAACAACCGCTTGCCCTGCTTTCTGGATGATGGCGATCGATTGCGCTATCTGCACCTGATGCATGTGGCCCTGCACGCGACAGGCTGCCAGTTGCACGCTTACGTCTTGATGGACAACCATGTGCACTTGCTAGTCACGCCACCTGATGCGGGACGGATCGGGCAACTGATGCAGCGGCTTGGGCGAAACTACGTAGCATTGTTCAATGGCCGCCACGGGCGCACTGGTACGATATGGGAAGGGCGGTACAAAGCGTGTCTTGTGGACAGTGCGGACTACGTCAGTCGCTGCTATCGCTACATTGAGCTCAATCCGGTGCGTGCTCGCCTGACCGACAACCCGGCAGCGTATCGTTGGTCCAGCTGCCCAGCCAACCTAGGCCAGCGCAAGCACTCCGCACTGACACCACATCCCTGTTGGCTTGCGCTTGGCAGCGACCCGATCGAACGATCCAACGCCTACCGTGCTCTGCTCGATGAAGCCCTCTGCGACGACCTGCTCGCCAACATTCGTCTTCATCTACAGCAGCAGCGAGCCCCGGGCCACGACGCTTTCCGCGCAATGGTCGAAGCCAAGACCCACCGATTTGCGGGCGTCAGGCCCGCTCATCGGCCACGCAAACCGAACACCGCCGACTGATAAGTTAACCTGACCCCGTTATCCTACCTGACCCCGTTATCCTGGCGATGTCTCCATTGACAGCCATATTTGGCATTTTCCTGCTGTTCCTCTGGATGACATGCTGGGTAGCCACGTCGGCTAGAGGTAAGCTGCAGACCTATGAGTATTTGTTCGACATGGCGTTAAAGAGCAAGGGGAAAGATGTGGCAGCGACCGACGCATAGACTGGGGTGAAACAAGGTAAAGTTAAACCGGACTATGTTGCGCCATAGCTCCACTGCCTCATGGAAGCATACTTGCAACCAAAATCCACATGGATGGTCATGCGTGTGATCGCGGCGGAGCTCTTAAATCATGCAAACAAATTCTCATGCCCATAGTTCTCTAGCAACGCTGGCAGCGGCTAGCCTCCTTTTCATATTGGGGTGCTCTGCCATGCAGCAAGACTCAGGGCCCGGCTTTAATACTCAGCAGCTTGCCTCAAACGCAAGGCAAGAGCTTCAGGCCGCTAATCCTATCGGATCGCCACTTACGACTGCGCAGAAGAACCTTGAGGATCTTGGATTTCGCTGCCAAGCGTTGAGCTCTCCCGGCGCAGGTTACAAAGCATCGATGCTGTGCACGCTTTCTCCTGTCGTGAAAGAGACGCAGCCATCGGTGGCCGCGCCACCTGTACCCGCTACCTGGATGGTCGGATTTCATTCCGCAGACGGAATCCATCTAAGCAAGCTTGTAGTGAGCCGAGCTCCGCAGCACATTGGAGAATAGGCGCCGACTTTTTTAATGAACTTACACATAGGCATTGATGTGAATGTGAAAATCAGACTGACTCTTGCTGCGGGATTATTTGCGATATCAACGTTGACTGCGTGTACAGGAGGAAATATAAGCTCTGATTACAAGAAGAAGGACGTTCATCCGGTCAAGATCGAGAAAGCAAAAAGCAACTTAATCCGAATTAGCTACCATGCAACTGCAGAAAGCCTTTTTTATTCTCCCGGCGTGGATTTCGCAAATGACCACGGCGTATTGCGCATTGCTATTCGCAGATGCAGCATCAATGAGAAGTGTGACGCCATGGCAAAAGTTGAGGTTCCAAAAAATGAGCCATGGATATCTAAGGCCGCTGTGCCGTATGGAGGCGAAAAGTTAGTGCTGGTCTACGCAGACACCGAAGAAACGTTGATCTTTTAATTCAGATCAAAGAACGATACAACCGTAATTCGCTATTATCCATGACAGCAGCGCAGCCCAGCCATGACGTCCCCCATACGACGTTCGAAGCAAGAATCTGCTGCTTCGCCGGCGTCAAGCTCACCTATCGGCCACGCAAGCCAAGTGCCGCCGACCGATAAGCACCCTGACCCAGCTATTCCCTCACTAACCGACTCTCTTTCCCAGCCAAACGAACGGCGATCAACCCATCTGCATCGGCGCCCTGCTTTGCTCAAGTGCAGGCTCCTGCTGTGCTGCCAATGCACGTTCTTGTTGAGCGTTAGAGATTTGCTCGACCTTTGCGAATGACTGCTCGACGGGTGTTCTTGCTGCTTCTTCGGCTTTTATCGATGCTCTAAGGTGAGCAGGGTTATCCAACTCGCCTTGCGCTACAAATAGGCGCTGGCCTGCTCCATCACCGGGAGTGTTTCCGAGGACCACGTGGTCTACTCGGTTCAGTCCGCCTTCCTTCGCGGTTGCCAACAAGCTAGCTGAAATCTTCTCGCTAGTCGCATCGTAGGTCCTGCCATGTTGTTGATCGATGCCTGCAACCTGATCCCGAATCGTGTTGAGCATCTCACGATCCTTATCTGGCAACTGCGCATCACTGATCACGCGTTGCAGGAGTGTCCGCTCCGGCATCGGGTTGTACTGTTCAGTGTTCAATTCGCTGTCGGGAACAGGAGCTTGGATACTACGGATATATTCAACGTTGCTGAGCGGTTTCAGTCCGCCCTCGAAGTCCTTATCCTGTATGAACTTCAGATCGGCACGATGCAGACCAGCGTAATTGATTGCGCCCCACGTGTAATCGATGCAACTATTCATCGCGCCGTGATACTGCGTATTGAAGCCATGTTCGCCGGGCTTCGCACCAAATTCCATCAACTTCTCGTATTGGTCTTTGCTGATCTCCATCGTGCGTTGGTAGAAAGGCTTTTGGTATTGATCGGCATCGTTGTTGTAGACCGTTCCAGGCCCTTTCATCACGCCGTGCTCGATGGGCGCAAACCCGAAGCTGGTTTGTTCCTTCCCGTGCGTGACTGCGAAGTACATGTGCCCTGCTGCCGATGTTCCACCATCAAGAAGCGGTGTCCCCGGCGCGGCAACGTAGAGAGTGACAGTGTATTTATCGTCCATGAGGGTTTCCTACTTTGATTTGTGTCGGTAAGCGACCAGCAACTCGGATTCGATCGATGCAAGCTGCGGCGGCTGGCCAAGCAGCCTGATGCTCAACTGATACTTGCCAGGCTGAATTCCTTGCGCCCATGCGAAGGCAAGCTGCGTGTAGCGACGCTCTTGAGATTCCAGACCCGCAGATTGAAGGGACGAGCCATCCACATCGTCCAGCCACACGCCTGGAACACGGCCGTCTGCACTCACAGCGATGGTCTGAGCTGGAACTCCTGGCCTCGATTCAACACGCACCAATGGCATGTTGGTTGCGCCGCTTGGTTCAAGCCGTTTCAGAACAAGCTCAGCGTGCAAGCCAGATCTGCGGAGCGCTTGAGCAGCTTCAAGGGACTTCAGAGCATCCTCGTCACCGACACGGATACCCAGGAAGAGCGTGCCAGTAGCATTCTTGCCAGGAGGCTGCACGTTGAATTCGACCACCATCGGACTGGTCATCTCCGCCAACTGCAACGGTCGTACGATGGGAACCTGCCCATCAGCCACAACGCGCGTTGGCACGTCCTGCGTCGGGGTTGTCTGTGCTTGGCAGCTTGTCAGCAGCGAGATGCCTGCGCAGACCAGAACACATAGCAGTAGTTGCCCGTATCGTTGCATGTGTATCCCTTCACTTTACGCAAGAATAGCAAGTCGCGAGTCTATGGCTCTGCTTATTTATACACCGCTAACAGCGGTGAGGTTTACTTCCTACGCAGATTTCAGGCCGCGGCCTTGCCTTTCGGGAGGGTGTCCTCGCTATCAGCACCAATGCCTTGCTGCGAGTCTTGCCGGATGGCCAGACTTCCGCGTATCGACCTTCCCGACATCCCGCAGCACATCGTGCAGCGCGGTAACAATCGCTTGCCCTGCTTTCTCGATGATGGCGACCGATTGCGCTACCTGCACCTGCTGCATGAGGCCCTACATGCCACAGACTGCCAGCTGCACGCCTATGTGTTGATGGACAACCATGTGCACTTGCTTGCCACGCCACCTGCAACGGGACGGATCGGGCAGCTGATGCAGCGGCTTGGGCGCAACTACGTGGCGCTGTTCAATGGCCGCCACGGACGCACCGGCACGCTATGGGAAGGGCGCTACAAAGCTTGTTTGGTAGACAGTGCTGACTACGTCCTTCGTTGCTATCGCTACATTGCGCTCAACCCAGTGCGCGCTCACCTGACTAACGACCCTGCGACGTGTCGCTGGTCCAGTTGCCTGGCAAACTTGGGCCAGCGTGGGCACTCCGCACTGACGCCCCATCCGTGTTGGCTTGCGCTTGGCAGCGACCCGGTTGAGCGCTCCAACGCTTACCGCGCACTGCTCGATGAAGCCCTGTCCGACGAACTGCTCGCCAGCATCCGCGTTCATCTAAAGCAGCAGCGAGTTCTGGGCCGCGATGCCTTCCGCGCCATGGTTGAAGCCAAGACCCGCCGCTTTGCTGGCGTCAGGCCTGCTCATCGGCCACGGAAGCCAAGCGCTATCGACTGATAAGTGAACCTGATCCCGTTATTCGCTGCATGAGGCCCTACATGCCACAGGCTGCCAGCTGCACGCCTATGTGTTGATGGACAACCATGTGCACTTGCTTGCCACGCCACCTGCAACGGGACGGATCGGGCAGCTGATGCAGCGGCTTGGGCGCAACTACGTGGCGCTGTTCAATGGCCGCCACGGACGCACCGGCACGCTATGGGAAGGGCGCTACAAAGCTTGTTTGGTAGACAGTGCTGACTACGTCCTTCGTTGCTATCGCTACATTGAGCTCAACCCAGTGCGCGCTCACCTGACTGACGACCCAGCAACGTATCGCTGGTCCAGCTGCCCAGCCAATCTGGGACAGCGCGGGCACTCCGCACTGACGCCACATCAGTGTTGGCTTGCGCTTGGCAGCAACTCTGTTGAGCGATCCAACGCCTACCGCGCGCTGCTCGATGAAGCCCTTTCCGACGAACTGCTAGCCAGCATCCGCCTTCATCTACAGCAGCAGCGAGTTTTGAGCCATGATGCCTTCCGCGCGATGGTCGAAGCCAAGACCCGCCGCTTTGCGGGAGTCAGGCCTGCTCATCGACCACGGAAGCCAAGCGCTATCGACTTATAAGTGAACCTGACCCCGTTATTGCCAAGCCGCAAGACGTGCCCGATGATGCAGCGCAATGGATCGATAGCCGACGCTTGCATGCGCTGGCATCCAACCGTGCACACGCATTGCCACCGATGCAGGCCAATCGCAGCGATCCACTCGATTGCCGTCTGGTGCTCTATGCCAAGACACCGCAGGGACGTCGGCAACGCAATCGACGCTCACCTGCCAAGGTCTCGCGTGCATCATCAAGTTTGAAAGCAGCAGCGCGTGAGCGCGAGCCGTGGCTGATCGTTGCCTCCCCACAGTTACAAGCGCCCAGCGCAAAGCAGTTGGTCAACCTGTACGCACGAAGGATGCAGATCGAGCTGGCATTTCGTGATCTGAAGTCGCATCGCTACGGTCAGGCGATGGAAGACAGCCTGACCCGTCGCGGTGAGCGGTTGCAGATCCTGTTGTTGCTCAACACGCTGGCAACTTTCGTCAGCTGGCTGGCAGGGCTGGGCTGCGAAGCCACCGGCATCGCGCACTGGCTGTCGCCCCGCAACAGTCAGCACAAGCTCTACTCGACACTGCGTGTCGGCCGCGAGGCGTTGATCCGACGTTGGCCGATGGAACCTGTCTCAGGCTGGCTAGAACGCTTGCGCTCACTGCCCGACGCAGTGCGCGAGCAGATGAGCCTGGTACCTTAAAAACGTGGGGATACCTAAGAACCTGACCCCGTTATTGACCCTTTTTTGTCGCGAAGAACTCAACTCAGCCTCGCCTTCGTAAGTTTCGAGACGGCGACATCAATCTCATCAAAAGTCTCATCCGAAATCGCTTCGGTCTGCCTGCTTGCGCGCATTGCCAGTTCCGCGATCCTCTTCATATGCTTACTGCTTGGATCATAGGTTGGAATGTGGATATACGTACTCACACTCACACCAAAACTCAGAGCGGCACCATATGAGGCCACCGCACGAGCCACAGTTCTGGAATTCAGGAAGCCCGTGACAAAAGCAGCCTCTTCCTCGCTTTCAATTGGAATGAAGTACAGCTTGTGATCAGGTACAACTACTGCCTCTCGACCTGCCACATCAGTACTTCCAACATAAGCAACCTCAAAGCCACGACCCCCAATCTCCCTCCATAGCACCTTGTAAGGAGAAAACGTGTACTCCCCGACTGTCCATAAGGAATAGTACTGCTGTCCCTTCTGGAACCGCTTCAAGCTAGATCGTGAGGCTAGTTCGTCCTTGAAGTTTCTTAGAAAAGCATATGAGTACGGGCTATGATCATGGAGATTGGGATCTCCATGCATGGATCGCTGCGGCACAAAGTATCTTAGCTCGGGATCTGGCGTTGCTCTAAACTTCGACACGCCCCGGCCACGCAACAGTGGAAACAGGTGCTGAGACTCAACTGGCGCGGTAATCCGAGGAATCCCTTTGGTCTTTCCGATTGCCGCCTCATTCGTAATAGTTATCAGGCCATCACGCTGAACACTAGATTCCCTCACCCAAAAAATGCCGTTTCGATCAGCAGTTACACCCTTTCGCGCCTGATACCTTGGATTAGCCACACCGAACACTGCGCTTATCGCCTCAATCTCGCTAGACATTCCTACGATCCAAGGTCTCCCGCCCCCGCCTGGAACTGGAAATGCACAAAGTTCTTCAGGGTATGCAATCTCCTCGAATTCCGCAGCAGTTACAGCACTGCGGGCCGTCGACGATGACCCGACTCCTACCGTCCAGCGTCGATACGGCACAGGAAACGAAGTTGCAGCCCCCTTACGAACAAGGACGGCTCTTGGCCTGTTACTTACACCATCAAATGGTGCGATCTCGTCAAAGTCATTTATTTTTTCAATTGCGCAAGAAATTTTCTCTGGACCAACGCACATGCGTCTGAAGCCAGCACTTGAAGGCGTTTCAAATATGGACCCTGGAAGAAGCAAGCACATCTGACCGCCAGTTGCTAGATACGTACGTATAGCCTGAAACGCAACCACAGTTGAAACATCACCCTCGATACCACCAACCCATTTATCATCGCTAAAAACCCCGAGTTCTTTGCACATAGGTTGAATTCGATCGGTGTAATCTCGAGGCAAATTACTCCACTTTATCCAAGGCGGATTTCCACACACATATGCCGATGGTTCAACAGCACCAGCCGCAAATCTATCTGCCACGATCGAACACCAGATCCCATTCCAACCTTGCTCATGCAAGCTCACGAGCGACTGAACCGTCTCCGAAAGAAACTGAGATAAAGACTTCTCTAATCCATGGCGAGTCAGCACCTTCTCGACATCACTCATGATCCATTCTACCGGCCTATCCTGGTCTATGAGATCACGGATTCTTCGGAATATCGGAAAGAAAGCGTCACTTTTTATTAGAAGAAGTGGCACTGAGAAATTAACTAGGCCTAGCTCAGTACTCAAGGAGTACCTGAACGCAGGAAACAGCCCATCATCTGGCTTCGCTGGATTGATGCTATCCGCAAGATAGACCGGCAGTCGAATAGCATCACCAGAGTTGAGATAGGGTGCCACGAAAACAGCCAGTGAAGCTTTTGCCGTTAGTACGGCAAGCGGATTGAGGTCGACCCCATTGATTCCCCTGAGCAACTCTCTTGCTGTTGAATAGCGCGCACTAAGAAGACGACGACGGAGCGCTTCAAGCAGAAAAGTTCCAGACCCACATGCCGGATCTGTCATCGAATCGCTCTCAGTCCATTCAGTCATTCCAAGCGTCAGTTCGGCAAGCCAATCAGGCGTATAGAACTCTCCTAGGGCATGACGAATCTCGCGTGGAATGAATTCTTCATAGATCCCTTTAAAAAGGTCGCGCGTAGCCGCTACATCTTTCTTAGCAACCTCAAAGTCGATGCCAGCCAACTTACCAATCATGCTGCCGAGACTTTCCTCCAAGGTGGCCCAGCCGGTGTCATCCAGATACCAGGAGAAGAAGTCCCCATCGAGCATGTTGAGAATGCCAGAGCCCTCATAGAGACTTCCGTTCTCAACTGCGGCCAACCTCGTTTTCACCGGAACCGAACTGTCCAAAATGTCTTGGGTTGACCGTGGCAGGGCAGACGCGACAACTACCTTCGCAACAATGGCAACGTAAGTATTAAGCGCATAGAGGTATGCCGAAGGATTAGCCTCATACGCATGTCCATGGGAGAGCTTTTGCCTCCTCAGAAGCTTCTTCATTCCATCGGGTTGAAATCCGACTACCTGAGCAAACAACCGCCCCCACTCTGTGAATAGCATTCTAGTCTTGCTTGACCCATCTTTTTGAGCGGCACAAATCCGGTCATAAAGCAAAGGAATTAGCTGAGTTCCTGAAGTGGAATCAGGGCCAATTAGCGCTTGCAATAGCTTCGGATGGACTAAAGGCTTACTGCTTGATTGCATTGCAAACATTAGCCTTTGCGCCGACTGGAGGTCAAAAGAAACTACCTCTCCCCACCCAAAAGCGCCATTGTCGGCAGAATGCCTTCCAAAATTTATCGATTCACCATCCCATGCAACCAGCAGGTAGTCGTCAAGAGTGCGACCTTCCTCAGCAGAAATCAGGCGAGAGTACTCTTCCACTTGCATCCGAGCGTACTTGGCCTTTGCGTTTGGAGCTCCAGCGAAACACCTCGGCGGCTCGTACTCAATCAAAACTCCGCCATGTGCAACATCTATGAATTTAGTAGAAGCACCTTTCCGCTTAAGAGCGCGCTCGAGTTGGAATGGCGTCCATGGAATGCCTAACGACAAGCACGCAGCTTGAAGAGCAATCTCGATCTCATGTCGAAGCTGCGTTTCATTTTTTGCCCGAGCAGATGCACTGGAAACTGCAGAAACCAGATCCCTACAGGCGTGATCAATCAAGCACTCTCTTTCCATGTCAGAGATCCTTTCGGTTACGCCCAAGACCAATTAGTCCCTCGCCCGAAAATAGATGCCGAAATATCACCTCAGCCAGTTTTGGCGGGACTGCATTGCCGATCTGAGTGAACTTAGACTCCACCTCGCCTACTGGATCAAAGTCTCTAGGAAATGTTTGAATGCGCGCACATTCGCGCCACGATAGTCGCCTTGGGAGCTCTAGCACCTCTCGTTTCTCGCTATCGATCAAGTGATCGTACTCATCCGTAAAATCCCATCGCTGTTTCCAGCCGTCGGCTAAATTGGACCACGTCAACTTCATCGTCGGACTTGCCGGATGAAGGGTAATGTGCCTCCAGTTGGCTACAACGGTAAAGGCAGGCTCGTCCCACTTCGCCTTTCTATTTCGCGACATGAAATACCAGGAGAAATGCCCCTCCGGATCGTGAGGCCGCTCATAAAATTCTCCGACTGGCCAAAGAGGAAGATCTTTGATCGCTTCACCATGCGATGTGTATGGCAAGAGATGAGGTGCTTTCTTGGTGGCCTTACCATGAGTCTCACTTGGGAAAGAAAATCTCTGGGAGAGATCCTTTCTCACACCAACTATGAAGAGCCGCTTACGTGATTGCGGCACTCCGAAGTCGCGTGCATTCAACAGGTGGTGAGTCACTTCGTAGCCCGCGTTCCTGTAAGCCTTTTCTTGCTCCTCCAAAAAGCTACCCGCGCCCAACTGTTTCAAGCCAGAGACGTTCTCTGCGACAAAATACTTGGGTTTCACCAGATTCACGACCCTGAGGAATTGCTTGTACAGGTTCGTCCTCGCATCCTTTTTTGGATCGCGATTCCCCGCCATTGAGAAGGATTGACAGGGATACCCTCCCACCACGACATCCGCCTCGGGAAACTCATGAAGCGCTGCGATGTCTCCGCAGGATACTGTGGAATCCGGGAAATATTTTTCCAGGGTCTTACACGCATCCGTCAAGATATCGTTACTAAAAACTATCCTGCCACCGG
Organism: Xanthomonas sp. AC360; assembly: GCF_979258225.1. Classification (NCBI taxonomy): domain Bacteria; kingdom Pseudomonadati; phylum Pseudomonadota; class Gammaproteobacteria; order Lysobacterales; family Lysobacteraceae; genus Xanthomonas; species Xanthomonas sp. AC360. Next base: position 2,114,854 of record NZ_OZ409846.1, on the reverse strand, counting down.
CGGCCTTGATCCCGAAGTCCATTCCGCCACAGCCAGAGAAAAGCGAAATAACGCTAGGACCAGTGATTTGGATTTTAGGCTCGCCATTTTTTTTTTTCATTTTTTTACTGTAGCTTTCCGATTAAGCAACTGCGTCATTTCCGTTCACAGGTGCCGAGCATGGCGGCTACGAGTCGCGGGGATTGAGACCGAGGGGCGGGGAATGACGTGGTTATAGCGCGAAAGGGCGACCTTACGGCCGCCCTTTCGATTGACTCACCTTTAGGAAGATCAAACGCCCACAGGATTCGCCTTCTCAGGATCAATCTTGTACTGCTTGATCGCCCTAGCCACATCCTTACCCGTCATCTTGCCATCCTTCGCCAGCGCGGCAATCGCCGCATGCGCGATGTAGTAACGGTCGACCTCGAAGAACCGACGCAGGTTCGCACGCGTATCCGAACGACCGAACCCATCCGTGCCGAGGACGGTGTAGGTCATCGGGACGAAGGCGCGGATCTGGTCGGCGAAGGCGCGTACGTAGTCGGTTGCGGCGATGGCCGGGCCCTGGCGGCCTTCCAGCAACTGGGTGACGTACGGCTTGCGCTGTTCGGCTTCCGGGTGCAGGCGGTTCCAGCGTTCAACGTCGAAGCCGTCGCGGCGGACTTCGTTGAGGCTGGGGCAGGACCAGATGTCGGCGGTGACGCCGAAGTCCTTGTTGAGCAGTTCGGCCGCAGCAATGGCTTCGCGCAGGATGGTGCCGCTGCCCAGCAGCTGCACGCGCAGCTCGCCCTTCTTGGGCTTGCCGGCGTCGGTGAGCAGGTACATGCCCTTGATGATGCCCTCGGCTGCGCCGTCCGGCATGCCGGGGTGAGCGTAGTTCTCGTTCATCAGGGTGATGTAGTAGTACTCGTCGATCTGGTCTTCCATCATCGACTTCATGCCGTGCTGCATGATGACGGTGACTTCGAAGCCGAAGGTCGGGTCGTAGCTACGCACGTTCGGAATCGAGCCGGCGATGACCTGGCTGAAGCCGTCTTCGTGCTGCAGGCCTTCGCCGTTGAGCGTGGTGCGGCCGGCGGTGCCGCCGAGCAGGAAGCCACGCGTGCGCATGTCCGCTGCCTGCCAGGCGATGTCGCCCACGCGCTGGAAGCCGAACATGGAGTAGTAGATGTAGAACGGCAGCATCGGCACGTCGGACACCGAGTAGCTGGTACCGGCGGCCATCCACGAGGCAATCGCACCCGGTTCGCTGATGCCCTGCTGCAGCACCTGGCCGGTCTGGTCTTCGCGGTAGTACATCAGCTGGTCGGCGTCGACCGGCTTGTACTTCTGGCCGAACGGGGCATAGATGCCGATCTGGCGGAACATGCCTTCCATACCGAAGGTGCGCGCTTCATCGGCCACGATCGGCACGATGCGCGGGCCCAGTTCCTTGTCGCGCAGGGCGATGTTGAGGCTCTGCACGAAGGACATGGTGGTGGAATAGCTGCGCTCGCCGCTGTCCTTGAGCAGGCGCTCGAACTTGTCGAGCGTGGGCGCGACGAAGGACTTGCTGGCCTTGGGACGGCGCTGCGGCAGGAAGCCGCCCAGCACGTTGCGGCGGTCCTTCAGGTACTGCACTTCCGGGGAATCGTCGCCGGGGTGGTAGAACGGCACCTGGCCGTCTTCCAGCTGGGCGTCGGTGACCGGAATGTTGAAGCGGTCGCGGAAGTGCTTGACCGCTGCGTCGTCCAGCTTCTTGGTCTGGTGGGTGGGGTTAAGCGCCTCACCGGCCGAGCCCATGCCGTAGCCCTTGACCGTCTTGGCCAGGATCACGGTGGGCATGCCCTTGGTGTTCACGGCCTGATGGTAGGCGGCGTACACCTTGTGCGGGTCGTGGCCGCCACGGTTGAGGCGCCAGATGTCGTCGTCGGACAGGCCGGCGACCATGGCCGCGGTCTCCGGGTACTTGCCGAAGAAATTCTCGCGGGTGTAGGCGCCGCCGAAGGCCTTGCAGTTCTGGTATTCGCCGTCGACGGTTTCCATCATCAGCTTCTTGAGGACGCCGTCGGTGTCCTTGGCCAGCAGGGCATCCCAGTAACCGCCCCACAGCAGCTTGATGACGTTCCAGCCGCCGCCACGGAACACGCCTTCCAGCTCCTGGATGATCTTGCCGTTGCCGCGCACCGGGCCGTCCAGGCGCTGCAGGTTGCAGTTGACCACGAAGATGAGGTTGTCCAGGCCTTCGCGGCCGGCCAGCGCGATGGCGCCGAGGGTTTCCGGCTCGTCCGACTCGCCGTCGCCGATGAAGCACCACACCTTACGGTCGGACTTCTCGATGAGGCCGCGGTTTTCCAGGTAGCGCATGAACTGCGCCTGGTAGATGGCGGCCAGCGGGCCCAGGCCCATCGACACGGTGGGGGTCTGCCAGAACTCGGGCATCAGCCACGGGTGCGGGTAGGAGGAGATGCCCTGGCCGTCCACTTCCATGCGGAAGTTGTCCAGCTGGGCCTGGCTGATGCGGCCTTCCAGGAAGGCGCGGGCGTAGATGCCCGGCGCGCTATGGCCCTGGACGAACAGCAGGTCGCCCGGGTGGCTGTCGGAGGGCGCACGCCAGAAGTGGTTGAAGCCCACGTCGTACAGCGTGGCGCTGGAGGCGAACGAGGCGATGTGGCCGCCCAGGTCACCCGGCTTGCGGTTGGCCCGCACGACGGTGGCCATGGCGTTCCAGCGGATGATCGAGCGGATCTTCCACTCCAGCGCGGAGTCGCCGGGGTTCTTGGCCTCGTTGGCCGGAGAGATGGTGTTGACGTACTCGGTGGTGGGCGAGAACGGCAGGTAAGCGCCGGCGCGGCGGGTCTGTTCGACCATGCCTTCCAGCAGCTGATGGGCGCGCTCCGGGCCTTCGACGTCGATGACGGCCTTGATCGATTCGAGCCACTCCTGCGTCTCTAGCGGGTTCGGATCGTTGTGCAGCACTTCGTTCAACCAGTTCATTAGCGCTCCCGGGGGGACACACCCCGCGGGTGTGTCGACATCGTGAATTCGTGAACCCCCAAGTGTACCGCACGCACCTGTTGGCATTCCTCGCTACGGGTGCGTATGGAATGGGATGGTGTGTGCGTGCGTGGGGTGATGGCCGGTGCTGTGCACACGGGCGCGGCCGGTGTACGACCAAAGGATGAGGGGCATGGGCGGGTGATGCGCACCCGGCTGTTGCCGCTCGGGACCAGGCGGAATGCACCCACACAGGTGCACGTGTTTGTAGGAGCGCACCTGGGCGTGATGGGGCTTCACCGGTAACGCCACAGTCGCGCCCGGGTGCGCTCCTACGGGTGTGCGGGATGGCCGCAGTCTGCTGGTGCGGCAGGCTGCCTTCGGTGGGACGTCGGGCCATCGGCGTTGGTGGGCAGGTAGCGTCGATGCGGTGTTTGCGCTGCGGGGCTCGGACACGCGTGCAGGACCGACCATCCCGTAGGAGCGCACCTGGGCGCGATCGGGCTTTACTGGTAACGCCACAGTCGCGCCCGGGTGCGCTCCTACGGGGTGGGCGAACACGGCGGGACGGAGGGCCCCGCCGTGTTGGCTGGGATGCTGGTCAGAACGCCTGCAGCGCTTCGGTCAGTTGGCCGTTGTTGTTGACTGCGCCCATGGTGTAGCCCTGCCAGCCCGGGTAGGCGTTGGGTTCCCAGTAGAAGACGCCAAGCACGCGTGAGCCGATGGCGTTGCTGCGGCTGAGCAGGTTGGTGAGCATGGCGCGGGTGGTGGCGGCCTGCTGCCAGTCCATGCCGACCTCGGCCACCACCACGTCGGTGCCGTAGCGTTTGATCATGTCGCGCATGTTGGTGTCCAGCCGGGTGTTGTAGTCCTGCCAGCTGCCCACCGGCGGATAGTGCGACATGCCGATGACGTCCCATTTGCCGCCGGCCGAGCGCAGGTTGTCGAAGAACCAGCGGAAGTTGGCGTTGTCGTAGCCGTTGGCCAGATGCACGATGACCTTGGCATTGGGATACACCGCCTTGGTCGCGTTGTAGCCGCTGTTGATGAACTGGCCCAGGTTGGCGAAGTTGGGCGTCTTGCCCTGGTCCCACAACATGCCGCTGTTGATCTCGTTGCCCACCTGCACCCAGGTGACGGTGATGCCGTTGTCCTTGAGATATTTAAGGATGCCCTGGGTGTGGTTGTAGACGTCGGTATTGAGCTGGGCCACGGAATGCCCTGCCCAGGCAGCCGGTTTGTTCTGCTTGCCAGGGTCGGCCCAGCTGTCGCTGTAATGAAAGTCGATCATGATGCGCATGCCCTGCGCGGTGGCGCGCTTGGCCTTGTCGAGCGTGTCGCGGCCATCGTTCCAGCCGCCGGACGGGTTGACCCACACGCGCAGGCGAACGGCGTTGCCGCCGACATCCTTGAACAGCTTGAGGAAGTCGGTGGTCTTGTTGGAGGCGTCGCGAAACACCTGCGGCGGATTATTGGCCGCCTGTTGATTGAGCCAGCTGACATCGGCGCCTTTGGCGATGCCCTGTGCGCCTGCGCTCATGCTGACCAACGACAGCAGCAGCACCAACAACAGGCGGCTGTAACGCGTACTCACCACACTCATGAACCCTCTCCCTTGATCGATAGATGTCGCGCCAGATGGCGCCCTGCCTGATCCCCCTGATTTCGATCCGCATGAGGTGGCGTGACGGGTCGTACAAGTCACGGCCAGCTGCACTGCGAAACGCTGGCGATTCAAACATGGACGTTTCGATCGCTCGAGGTCGCTATAGCTCAGCGGTGATGTCGGAATATCTCTATGCAAAAAAATACGGTAATGGCGTACATGCGCGTTGGTTACCGGCGTGTCTGTTGTGCGGCTGCAGCAAGAAACAGCTGCATCTGCGCGCAAACAGGCAACAAAAACGCCGGCAAGCCGGCGTGTCTGTGGAAGTGCTGGATGCACGCGATGCGCGCAGGGCGGGCTGCCACCTGCAACCGCGCGGAGTGCTCAGCCCATCGCGCGTGCGCCCTGCTGCTGTTGCTGGGTCTGCGTTTGTTGTTGTTCCAGCGCCACCGCCTGGCGCGCTGAATTTTCGGCCACCCGCTGGCTGCTCTGCTCCAACGGTGTGTTGATCGCGGTCATGGTTTCGACGCTGACGCGCAACTGCGCCGGATCATCGGCACGCCCCTGCACGGCGAAGGTCCGGGCAGCATCGGGACTCATTGCCACCGAATCGATACGCTGGCCGCCGGCGGCATGCATCTCCGAGGCGAGCGCGCCAGATAGCTGCGCGCTGTGCTGATCCGGCGTACGGCCAGCGCGCACGTCTTGCGCATGTACGCCGCGTTGGGCGTCCTGGAACAAGGGGTTACCCACGTGCCCAGGTTGATCGATGCGCAACGAGGTGTGATCGTTGCCATGCTCACGCGCATCGCGCTTGGCCGGCTCGCCTGGAGCGAGGGGGCCACGAACGGCGTCGACCACATCCTGCCCAAGGCCTGGTGCACCGCGCGTCAGGATGGTAGTACCGGTACGCAACCCGTTCACGTCGCTGCGGTATTCCTCAATCATCCGCGCGTTCTTTTCGGCAAGCGGACGTGCGTTGGGATCGGTGAGCGCGGAATGCTCTCCTAAAAAATTGCCCAGTTTGTGCGCACCCAACGATGCCGTAGCTGCCATCAGCGGCTCGTCGGGAATCAGGAAGTTGGCCTTGCTATTGCTATAACCGCTCGCGCTCAAGGCAAGCATTTCAGTGGGCTTGGCATAAATGCGCACCTGGCCAAAATGCGGTGATGCCGCACTGACCGGGTCGGAGGCCATGACGTGATTGACCACACTGTTGCCGCCTTCCGGGATGCGATAGCTCAGGCTGGCTGCACCATACGAATTGAAGGTTTCGCCCTTGAGGTCGTAATGGTGTGCGGAGATCTGTGCGAGTGCGCCGCCGAGGGAGTGACCGGTGACGGTGACTTGGGGTGTCCGCCCCTCTTCCTTGCCGATTTCCTTTGCATAATCCAAAGCATGTTTGGTCAATGCCAATGCATCAGCAGCCTGCGGATTGGTCCGCGAGGTGACCATGGTTGCATCGGTGAGAATGTCATTGGCTGCACCCTCGGTACCGCGGTGCGCAACCACGATCTCGCCAGTGCCCTGGCGTTGATAGATCGTGCCCTGGTAGCCATTCGCCTTGTTATTGACGTGTTCGAGAACAGCGTAGCGCTGCCCTTCGATCGTGACGATCTCTTCTTGCCCCGGCGCACGCCGGCCTACCGCACGGTCTTTATAAGAGTCTTCAGACAGACCGGCATATTGCGGAGACGGGATGGTCATGGCGCAACTTCCTTGGCGGCCAGCGTGATGGTGAAGAGCTTGTCGCGGATCTCTGGCTTGAACTCCTCGGCAGCGTGCTTGCCCATATCCGGGAAGTTGCTCATTTCAGAGCGCGGATAACGCTCGCTCCAGTAATACTCCGTAGACACCTGCTGCGCAGTCACCGTTTTGGCTTCGATAAACGACAGGAAGCGCGTCTCTTCTTCCGCACCAGTCGCCTTCAGCATCACGCTCGCGCCACTGAATTCCCAATGACAGACGCCGCGACCGTAATAGTCTTCGTCCTGCATCAGGTCTAGATAGACGGTGCCGCGATACTCGGTATCGGACACCTTCTTCAGCGCGAAGTCTTCCTGGCTGGTGATGCGGCCGGCGGTGCCGGTCTCCGGCTGGATCTTGCCGCACTCGGCTTCGTTGCTGACGTCGTACTGCGCCGCGCCCTGCACCAGGCCGAACGCGCCAGGCGCGTTCTTCAGGATGAGCGTGACCTCGAACGCCTTGCGCGGACTGGGGTTCAGCTTGGCAAGGCCGCGGCCGCCCGCCTCGACGTTGGCTTCTGCAGCGGCCTCGGTAGCGGGGGATTGGGTCTGGGTCATGCTGGTCTCCGGGGCGCTACAGGCCGTAAGCAATAGGGCCAGCAGGCTTGGGGTCAGAATCTGGCGCAAGGCCGGCCTCCGTGGCAGTTGGGCAGCCAATCTAGTCCGCCTGCGCTCGGGGGGCAATCGCGGCGGCGTGAGGATGAGGCCGCTGCCGGAGATTGTGGGTAGGCGCAAAGCTGCCATGATCGAGCACAGCCATCGCCAGGGAGTGCGCGCCATCGTTATCCGCCCACCAGCGCCCATGCCGTCCGCACCGGCCGCCCCGCGCGTGCATTGGCGCAATAGCTTGCGGATGCGGGTGATGCTGGCGGCCACCGGCGTGCTGGTGGCGTTGCTGGCGGTGCTGGGCACGCTGTTCTACCTGGGCGCACGCGCCGAGCTGGTGGAGGCCGCGCGCAACGAGGTGGACGGGTTGACCGAGCAGACCGCGCGCAGCCTGGCGGCGATGCTGGATTCGGTACAGGTGAGCGGGCGCACGTTGGCGGCCAGCAGCGGCGCGGTGGGGTTGCAGCCGTTCAACCTGCGCGCGTTGTTGCTGGCCACGCTCAGTGGCGACCCGGATATCGGCGCGGCGCGGCTGATCATCGAACCGCGAACGCAAAAAGCGCGCGATACCGGCTTTGTCTGGTACGTGCATCGCGATGGCACGCGCACCGTTGAAAAATCGGTGACCGAGCTGGGCTACGACTATCGCGCGATGCCGTGGTATCTGCGCACGCAGCGCGAAGGCCGTGCGTGGTGGTCCGAGCCGTACCTCAACAGCAATGGCGGCAGTGCGCTGTACACCAGCTACAACCTGCCGCTGCGGCGCCCGGGCGATGCATCCGATGCGGCGCCCGTGGGCATGGTGAGCGTGGACCTGCCGTTGCAGCATCTGCGCGAGATCATCGACCAATTACCGCGCGACATCGGTATCCAGCCGATGCTGTTGTCGCCCGAAGGCATGCTGGTATTCAGCCCCGACCCGGCGCTCAATCTGCATCACACGCTGGACGCTTATGTGGCGCGTTCGCGGCCGGATCTGCGGCCATTGCAGCGGGCACTTGCGGCCGGCCAGCCGATCTCGTTTTCGCACACGGCGCCGGATGGCGAACGCTTCCTGACCCATAGTGCGGCAGTTGGGCACAGCGGCTGGACATTCGTGCTGTCCGCCTCGGAAGACTACGTGTTGGCTGGCCTGAATTGGCTGGCGGCCTGGGTGGCAGCGGCCGCGTTGCTGGGTGCGGGCGTGTGGTGGTGGTTGATGGGGCGGATCACGCGCAAGTTGACGCGGCCGATCGAGGAATTGACCGACACCGCCGAGCATTTCCGACGTGGCGAATTCGAGTATCCATTGCGGCATATCGAGCGCGATGACGAGGTGGGAGTGATGGCGCGCGCGTTCGACAGCGCACGCGATGCGATCCGTCACCATATCGCCGAGATTGGCGAGATGACCGCCGCACGCGAACGCATGCAGAGCGAGCTGCAGATTGCGCGCGAGATCCAGCAGGCGATGCTGCCGTCCGGACGCACCTTCGACCGTGCAAGTTCGCACCTGGAAGCCTGCGCCTGGCTGGAGCCGGCCAAGGCGGTGGGCGGCGACTTCTACCACTTCGTCGAAACCGAACCGGGGCTGCTGTGGTTTGTGGTCGGCGATGTATCGGACAAGGGCGTGCCGGCGGCGTTGTTCATGGCGCGCGCGGTGAGCGTGCTGGAAATCGCCGCACGCCGGTACACGCGCCCGGACGGCATCCTGATTGCCGCCTCCACGCGGCTGGCCGAGAACAACGACACCTGCATGTTCGCCACCGTACTGTGCGGCTTGATCAATGTGGTGAGCGGCGATTACTGGCTGGCCAGCGCCGGGCACGAGCCGCCGCTGTTGATCGACATCGATGGCAAGACGCATGCGTTGCCGCTGGAAACCGGCCCGCCGCTGGGGATCGAACCGCAGACCTCGTTTCCGGTACTGCAGGGCCGTATGACCGCGGGGCAGACCTTGTTGGGGTATACCGACGGGGTGATCGAGGCGATGGATGAGCACGGCGCCAGCTATGGGCTGGAGCGGCTGCTGGCCACGCTGCACCCGCGCCGCAGTGCGGCGGCGCAGTGCAAGGCGGTGATTGCCAATATCGCCCGCTTCACCGGCAACGCCGATCCGTACGACGACATCACCCTGCTGGCGATCCGGCTGCGCCAGGAGCATGCTGGACGGGTCGCAGAGACCGGCCGGGGCGTCCCCGGGGAGGCAACCAGCCCATGAAGTTCGATCTGGCCATTGCACCGTCGCTGGCCCAGTTGGCCGGCGCCAACGACGCGCTGGAAGACTCGCTCACCCGTGAAGGCCTGCACGCCGAGCGCATCGGCCAGATCCGGCTGATCGTGGAAGAGCTGGGCTGCAATGCGCTCACCCACGGGCAGTGCGCCGAACAGCCGCTGCGGCTGCAGCTGCAACTAGACCAGCAGGCCCTGGTGCTGGAAATGCACGACCCCGGCACCGCGTTCGACCCGTGCGCTGCGCCAATGCCCGATGTGACAAGCGAGCTCGACGATCGCCAGATCGGCGGTTTAGGCTTGTTTCTGGTGCATCAGTTCGCCGATCACATCGACTACCGCCGCGATGGTGCATACAACATCGTGCGCGTCACCCTGCTCCACCCGTACGCCCCTGTCCCCGAGGCTTTGTCATGACCACGCTCGCCATCCAGATCGACCCACCGCAAGACACCCGCCAACGCGTCATCCTGACCGGGCGGCTGGACACACACACTTACCAGGACCTGGACGCGGCACTGTCGCCGTTGCTGGGCACCCGCATCACCACGCTGGTGCTGGACTTGTCCGCGCTGGAATACATTTCCAGCGCCGGCATCCGCTGCATCTTCAAGGCGCGCAAGGCGCTGGCCGCGCACCACGGCAAGGTGCTGGTGACCAACCCGCAGCCGCAGATCCGCAAGGTCTTCGACATGGTCAAGGCAGTGCCGCTGAGCGATGTGTTCGCGTCCACCGAAGAACTGGACGCCTACCTGGCCGCCATGCAGCGCAAGGTCATCGAACAAAGCGCGCAGAGCGATGCACCCATCGTGTCGCATTTCGCCGAAGCGTAAGCCGCATCGCCTGCGCGCACACGTGGGGACGTGTGCGCGTGTGGCATGTGCGCGGGCTTGGTTAGGCTATGACGCCCCATTCGCAGCGTCGCAATGCCTGCACTGATCATTTTCGATTTCGACGGCACCCTGGCCGATTCGTTCGGCTTCTTCCTGAGCACACAGCGCGCATTGGCTGCGCGACATGGCTTCCGCGCGGCAGAAGCGCATGAGGTGGACGCCGCGCGCCGGCTGACCACGCGCGAACTGCTCAAACAATCGGGATTGCCTGCCTGGCGGGTGCCGCTGGTGGCGGCCGACTTCATCCGGCTGATGCGCGGCGCGCCACCGGCTGCCTTGTTCCCCGGCATTGCACAGACTGTAAGCGCGCTGCATGCAGGTGGTACGCGCCTGGCGGTGGTGTCGTCCAACGCAGTGGACAACGTACAACGCGCCCTGGGCGAGGAACTGAGCGCCAAATTCGCCGTCATCGAAGGCGGCGCGCATCTGCTGGGCAAGCAACGCGCCCTGCGCCGCGTCTTGCGCGCAACCGCACACACGCCAGCGCAGGCTGTCTACGTGGGCGACCAGGTCGCCGACTGGGAAGCGGCGCAGGTGCTCGGCCTGCCGTTTGCCGCCGTCGCCTGGGGCTACGCCCACCCGGACGTGTTTGCCGGGCTGGCCGGAACCTCGCTGATCGAACGGGTGGACGATTTACTGGCGTTGGGGATGCGTTAGCGACGGCCAAGCGCAGCAGCCTTCGTGAACCTTCTCCCACAGAGGGAGACGTAACACCTGCTTGCGCTGAGCGGCGATCGGCACACTGGCACCTTCTTCCCCGGCCCAGCTCTGGGCGCTCGCTGATGTTGGTGTTTGCCGTGGTGAGCAGGCGCTGTTGTTCTTGCTGTTGTTCTTGCTGTTGTTCTTGCTGTTGTTCTTGCTGTTGTTCTTGCTGTTGTTCTTGCTGTTGTTCTTGCTGTTGTTCTTGCTGTTGTTCTTGCTGTTGTTCTTGCTGTTGTTCTTGCTGTTGTTCTTGCTGTTGTTCTTGCTGTTGTTCTTGCTGTTGTTCTTGCTGTTGTTCTTGCTGTTGTTCTTGCTGTTGTTCTTGCTGTTGTTCTTGCTGTTGTTCTTGCTGTTGTTCTTGCTGTCGCTTCACCCAAGTCGCCTTAAAGCAAGCCGAGCACCGCAGTCATGCGTGGCCGAAGAGGCGCCCTTGTTTGAGCGAAGCGAGTTTGGGCGCCGTGCCGCGCATGACGAGGAGCGCAGGGGACCGGCACGGCCGTATCGCGCCGGATTGCGTCAGGCGACAGCGGTTTTGGTGACTTTTGCCAAGACAAAAGTCACCCGCGCCCGAAGGGCGTGGAAGCTTTTGGCTTGGCTGTGGCTTGAGCGCTGACGCTTGAAAGCTGTGCTTCAAATTCCTGCATGGTCTACAGGTGCACCTGTTGGAGATCACCGGCAACCGTACCCTCATCCGCCCTTCGGGCACCTTCTCCCGGAGGGAGAAGGAAAAGCACTCAGCAAGCTTGGGCGCCGCACTGCGCGTGGCACGGAGGAAACATTGAACACTGCAACGTGCGCCGCATGACTGCGGGAAAACACGCGCGAACGCCTATACCCCACCCGAGCTCGGCAACGGTGCCGGCACATTCAACATCCCGCCCGCCGCCACGTAGGCCGCCAGCGCCTGGCCCTGGCTCAACAGATGCCCGTGCATGGTCCGCTCCGCACCTTCTGCATCGCCGCGCCGCACGCAGTCCATCAACTGCCGGTGCTCGGCCAGCGACTGCGCCATGCGTCCCGGCGTCAACAACTGCCGGCCGCGGTGCATCTTCAAGATGCGATGCAAATCGTGGGTCACCCGGATCAACCACGGATTGCCTGCGTAATGCTGCACCGTCTCGTGGATCAGGTAATTGTTGCGGTAATACTCGGCCAGATCGCCGGAGGCGGCAGACGCTTCCATCGCCGCATGCAGCTCTTCCAGCCGCTGCACGCCGGCCGCATCCAGACGCTTGACCGCGTCATGCGCGCAGCGGCCTTCAAGCATCGCCATCACCGGGAACAGCTGATTGAGATCTTCCAGCGTCAGCCGCGTGACCCGGCTGCCGCGGCCTGCATCCAGTTGCACCAGGCCTTCGGCCGCAAGCAGCTTGAGACTTTCGCGCAGCGGCGTGCGGCTGATGCCGAGTTCCTCGGCCAACGCCGGCTCGTCGATCCATTCGCCAGGCGGCAGCGCGTAGTCGTAGATTTTCTGGCGCAGGCGCTCGGCCACTTCCTCGTACAGCGGTACGCGCTTCTTGGCAGTGCGCGAATCAGGGGCGAGGGTCATGGTGGGCAGGTCGTCGGCAGTGGATCGGGGGCGCCCATTCTACGGGCGCGCCCGCCGACCCTGCCCACCAGCGGCATCGTCACAGCCAACCCGGCACCACGAACAGCAGCCATGCCGCCAGCGGCCCCAACAGCACCACCAGCCCGCTGTAGACCAGAAAACGGCGGAACAGCCCATCGCGCTCTTCCTTGGCCGCCGAGGCCACCACCAACGCGCCATTGGTGGAAAACGGGCTGACATCTACAATGGTGGACGACACTGCCAACGCGCAGATCACTCCGGCCGCACCCAGCTGGCCCTGCATCAGGAACGGCACCGCCAGCGGAATGGTGGCGCCCAGCACGGCTGCAGACGATGCGAACGCAGACACGATGCCGCCCACGTAGCACACCAGCAACGCGCCCAGTAACGGCATGCCGATATGCGACACGCCGGTGCCGATGTAGTCCACCGCGCCGGCTTTTTCCAGCACCGCGACATAAGTGACCACACCGCTGATCAGCAGCACCGTGGACCAGCTGATGCCATCCACCGCGCCCTTTTGTGCATTGGGCGAGATCAACGCCAGCGCCACGGCGACGGTGATCGAAACCAGGCCGACGTTGAGGTTGTAGACCAACGCTGCAACGCCCAGCCCCAACAGGCCGACAAGCGTGATCACGCGATCGCGGGTGATCGACACGGCCTCCAGCGCCAGCGGGTCGGTGGACAAGGTGCCGCCGCCGGCTGCCACCAGTGCGCCATGGCCTTCGATGGAGAAGCGTCGCTGCGATGCTTGATCGCCGCTGACCGGCACGTACTGCGCATCGGCCAGCGACACCTCCTGCCGACGCATCAGCTTGAGCCCGCCGAAGGCGCAGAAGCAGATGATCGCCATCATCAGGTTGAAGCCCAGGCTGGTGAGAAACACCGCCATCTCGGTGACATCCAGTCCGGCCTTTTCCACCACTTTGTTGGTGATGCCCCCATACACGCTGATCGGCGAAAACCCGCCGCCCTGCGCACCATGGATGACCAGCAAGCCCATCATCAGCGGGTTGATGCGGTATTGCTTGGCAAAGCGCAACGCCACCGGCCCGATGATGGCCACCGCCGCAGGTCCCAGCGCACCGAAGGCGGTGAGCAGGCCGGTGATGACGAACATCACCCACGGGATGGCCACGATGTGCCCGCGTACCGCACGTACTGCCCAATGCACCAGCAGATCGATGGTGCCGTTTTTCTGCGCGATGGCGAACAGATAGGTGATGCCGACCAGGGTCAGGAACAGGTCGCCGGGGAAGCCGGCCAGCACCTCCTTGCCGTCCAGCCCCACCCACACGCCACCGACGATGAACGCCAGCGCGAAAGCCACCGCGCCCATGTTGATGGGCAATGCGGTGGCGACGATGAACATGATCACCAAGCCAAGAATCGTTGCAATTTGCGGGGTCATGCGCCCTCCCAGACACCTGATACGCGTACAGCACGGATGGCCACCCGCCATCCAAGGGTCACGCCGTGTACGACACCTGCCTGATGGTCATGCCGCGCGTTCGCATGCGGCGTTGACCCACTCCACCACCCCTTGGGTGCTGTGGAAATCGTCGACCGACCGCGCTTCGCAGCCCGGTACGATTTCGCGCGCCATGCGCGCCAATGCGCTGCCGGGGCCGAGTTCGAGAAACACACGCGCACCGCGTTCGGCGGCCTGCACCAGCACGTCGTGCCAGCGCACGGTCTGCGCGATCTGTGCAGCCAGGCTGTCGATCACCTGCGTCGGCGTGGCGACAGCACGTGCGTCGATGCCGGCAAGCACGCGCAGCGTGGGTGCGCGAATGGCCACCTTGTTCAACGCGACGGCGAAGGCATCGGCGGCCGCGCGCAGCGACGGCGTGTGCGCAGGCACGCTGACCGGCAGCATGGTGACGCGTGCGCCGCGCGATTGCGCGTCATCGCCAAGCAGCTGCAATGCCGTGCGCGGCCCACCAAGCACGGCATGGTCGTCGCCGTTGATGATGGCCACTGCTGCACCATGCGTGTTGCAGAGGGATTCCAGCGTGGGCAGTGGCAGGCCGATCACCGCCATCAACCCGGCATCCTCGGGGCTGGCCGCATCCATCGCGCGTGCACGGGTCGCCGCAAGTTGTAGGCAGGTCTGGATATCGATGCTGCCGGCAACAGCGTGCGCGGCCAGCTCGCCGACGCTATAACCGAGCACCAGCAGCGGCGTCGGCAGATGCTCGCGCAGCACCTGCCATTGCGCCAAGGTGCCTGCGCAGACAAGCGGCTGGGCGACGGCATTGGCGTAGCGGCCAGCGTCTGCGGTGAGGGTTTGCGGAGCGGCGCCAAGCACCTGGCCGGCAGCCGCGAGCACCGCTGCCGCAGCGGGCGCATCGGCAAGGCGGGCGAACATCTCGGCGTGCTGGCCGCCTTGACCTGGGCAGAGGATGGTCAGGGTCATGGCGTTGGCCGCGTGCATGCGCTGGCGCGACTGCTGCAGGAACTGCATGTCTGCGCGCTATGGGCAACGTTTCCTGGTGCAGCATTCAATACCGCTGCTGTGCGAAGTGAGGCACAGATGCGTTGCGTGTGCGCGCAACCTGCTTCTGCAGCCACAGTGACACTGGGTGCGCGGCTGCTCACAACGTCTCCTGGCGATGCAGGAACCACGCGCAGGCCAGCAGGTCCGCGCTACCACCGGGGCTGAGCCGACGCGCCACGAATTGTTTGCCGATCAACGATAGCCGATCGCGCCAGTAGGGTTGCGCAATACCGCCGTCATCGAGAAAGCGCCGCGCCTGCGCTTTGGCATAGGCCAGACCGTCTGCGCCGCCACGATGTAGCAGATTGAGATCGTCGACATGCGCGACCAGTTGCATCAAGGTCTGCGCGAGCGCTGCATCCTGCGTGGCGCCAGTGCCCAACGCGGCGCGCAGGCTCGGCAGCGCGATCTCGCGCAGTAGCGGGTAGCCGGCTGCGGCCTGCTCGCGAACGCCAGCCACCTTGTACTGCGCGCGCATGCGCTGGCCATTGCTGCGTGGGTCCAGCGGCGCAGCGCGCAACGCCGCGCCCCACACCTGCACACCGTTGCAGACCGCATCGGCAGATGGCCGCTGGCCATGCGCGGCGCGCAAGCGTGCGGCCTGTGCGGTGAGCAGGCCAAGGCTGAAGATCGCACCCCGGTGGGTGTTGATGCCGCCGGTGGCGCGCAGCATGGCCGCCTCGGCCGCGATGCCCAGGTCGCGCAGCCGTGCAAAGGGGGCGTTGTCGCTGCCGGCCTGTGCGATGGCAATAAAGTAACCGCGCAATGCGAACAGACTGCGCAAGAACGTGGAGGCATCCATGTCGCTGTGGCTACCGCTGTCGAACGGCGTCACCAGCCCGGG
Source organism: Xanthomonas sp. AC360 (assembly GCF_979258225.1). NCBI lineage: Bacteria > Pseudomonadati > Pseudomonadota > Gammaproteobacteria > Lysobacterales > Lysobacteraceae > Xanthomonas > Xanthomonas sp. AC360. Next base: position 2,099,216 of record NZ_OZ409846.1, on the reverse strand, counting down.
CTTTGGCGCGCAGGCCAACTCCGCATGCAGCGCGCCGACGGCGAGCCGGCCGAGCCGGTGCGCAACGTCGCGCGGCACTGCGCGCACGTCCACATGCTGCAGGTGTTGGACCTGCGCGTTCATGCCGCGCTCCTTAACTGAAACAACGCAGCGTGCGGCAACAAGCAGCAGCCCTTGCCGGATTTCACCAGCACCTGCTGCGCGTCACTGGCGTACTCGCGCCAGTTCACCGCGATGTCGTTGGGGAATAGCAACTCGCCATCGGCACGCATGCCGTGGCGTTGTTCCCAGCGCTGCAACAAGGCAACCACTACTTGCGCCTGCTCGGACGTATCGATGGACCACAGCAGATCCAGATCCGATTGCGCGTGCACATAGGTCAAGCCCGTCAACGCTTGCCACGCGAAGCTGCCGAACACGCGCGGATGCAGTGCATCAGCCTGCGCGTGCGCGCGCAATGCCTGCAACGCGGGCTGCAACTCGCCGGGTGCGTGCGCGATGACGGCGTCCAACGACAGGGGCTCACTGCAGCGTGCGATTTCCACAACGTTGGCACGCAATGCCAGACGCTGCTTGCCTTCGCCGGGCGGCAGCGGCACGCCCAGGCGCAAGCTTCCCGGCGCCTCGCTGCCGTCGCCACGTGCCACCACTGCCGGCAAGCCTGCGGCAAACCACTGCTGCAAACGCGAGTGGGCACCTGGCGTGTGCGCCTGCCAGTGCGCATCGTCGCGTAACCACACCAGGGCGTGGCGGCCGGCCATCCTCAGGCCTCGCCCGCTGCCACGGCGGCGGCAACCTCGCGCGCCAGCGTGCGGCCGCCGCGTTGCGCGCCCAGTGCGCGACGCTGATCGCCATCGACGGGCGCAGCCAATGCATCGAGCAGCGCCTGCGCCAGATCGCCGTCCCACAGCGATTCCACCGCGCCCATGCGCACATAGTTCTCCACGCCCGGCGCGAACACTGGCGAACTTTTGCTGAGCGCCTGCAAGGTATCCACCGATTGCTTGGTGACACGAGCCATGGCACGCAGATCCATCACGCGCACCTGCGCATCCGGCAACGCATGGATGCGGTCGGCCATCAAACCGAACGACAGAAATCCGCCGCTCACCGCTTCGCCATACACCAGCGTGACCAGTCGCGCGCCGCGCCTGCGTGCCAGATCCAGCGCACGCGCCAGATGCGCGAAGTAGCCATTGATGCCGAGCAATTCATCGCGACGTGCCAGACGTTGCCCGGCGGTGTCGGCCAGCATCACGATCGGCCGCTGCGGATGCGCGCGGGTGCTGGCCAGCACGGTGGCGGCCAGCGCCAACGCGTGGTCCACGCCCACTTCAAGCTTGTTGGCGGTGCCGATCACCGTGACCTCGCCCACTGCGGTGGTCGCACTGCCGGTGAGCACATCGTCATTGCGCGCGATGGCGTGGCCGAGCGGAAACAGCTGGTCGAGCAATTGGCTCAGTTCCATGGCGTGCTCCGATCTGCAGTGGCCGCGAGGAAGGCGTCGGTGTCCAGCAGCGGGAGCCGCTGCGGATCGGCGATGCCTTGACGCGCCCAGATGTCCAGGCCGTCGCGGCAATCGCCATAAGCATCGATGCGCGCAGACAGTTGATGATGCGCGCGCTCCAAGGCCCGCAAGGCAGCATCGCCTTCGGGTTCGACAAGTGCGTCTAGCGTGCTGGCCGCTGCATCGGCAAACGCCGCGATGCGGTCGGCCACCAAGGTCTGCGCGTCGCCCAGCAGATAGCGGTGTTTGCCACCGGTCACGCGCCAGACCAGGGCGCGGTCGCGGGCGTCGAACTCTTCCACCCCGCGCACGGTTTCGATCACGTCCGGGCCGGACAACGACAAGCGGCCTTCTTCGGACATGATCACGGCGCTGCAGCAGCGCGCCACAATGCCCATACCGCCGAATGCGCCATTACCGCTACCGATCAACGCCAGTACCGGCACGCCGGCCGCGCGCGTATCCAGCGTGGCACGCATGACTTCGGAAATGGCGATCAGGCCGGCATTGGCTTCGTGCAAGCGCACGCCGCCGGTGTCGAGCAATAACAGCACTGCCGCCGGATGCGTGGCTGCCGCGCGCTCGAGCAAGCCGGTGAGCTTGGCGCCGTGCACCTCACCCACGCCGCCGCCCATAAAGGCGCCCTGCTGACCGGCGATCAACACGCTGCGGCCACGCAAGCTGCCCTCGCCGACAACGATGCCGTCGTCGAAGGCGCCCGGCACGTCGAGCTGCGCCAGATGCGGGCTGACCAGGCGGCGACGCGGGCCGACGAATTCGCGAAAGCTGCCGGCGTCCAGCAGCCCGTCGATACGCTCGCGGGCATCGGCTTCGTAATAGCTGCGCTCGGCCATGGGAATGGTGGTGCTCATACGCGCCTCCAGATTGCATTTGTAGGAGCGCACCTGGGCGCGACTGCGGCGTTATCGGGCAAGCCCGTCGCGCCCGGGTGCGCTCCTACGGACGTACCTGTGTCTCTGATATGGCAGCTCATGCCGCATCTCCTTGCAGAACATCGATCGCCTGTTCCAGACGCAGACTCACCAATGCCGGCGTTGCGCCAACATCTACGCGCCTCCGAATGTGTGCTGTAGGAGCGCACCTGGGCGCGACCGCGGCGTTACCGGGAACGCCCGTCGCGCCCGGGTGCGCTCCTACGGAGATGTCTGTGTCTCTGACATGGCAGCTCATGCCACATCTCCTTGCAGGACATCGACCGCCTGTTCCAGACGCAGACTCACCACTGCCGGCGTTGCGCCAACATCGTTGATGCTGATGCGCACATCGCGCAGCGGGTGGCGCGCGGCGAAGTCGCCTAGCACCGCCTGCCAGATCGTGCCGAAGCCGCGGGCCGCGGTGAGGATCTCGATTTCCATCGCGCCGCCGAGCGGCACGCGCTCGACCAGCACTTCCAGGTTGCCGGAGGCGACCACGCCGACCAGCGCATGCTCCAGACCGGTGCGCGCACCGTGCTGGCCGTCAAAGCGATATCGCAGGGTTTCCATGCTGAGCCCTTACCAATTGCGGAAACGTTTCGGCGGGTCGTACAACCCACCGGACCAGCGCACCAGATCCTTGACCGTGCGCGCGGCGAGCAGATCGCGCGTGGCATCGCGCGGACGGATGCCCAGATCTTCCGGCCGCTTGATCACGCCGCGATCGCGCAGGTTTTCCACCATGCGTTTGTCACGTCCGAGACCCACGGCGGTGTAACCGGACACGCCACGAATCGCCTGCTCGCGCTCTTCCGGCGTGCGGCACAACAACAAATTGGCGATGCCTTCTTCGGTCAGCACATGGCTGACGTCATCGCCGTAAATCATCACTGGCGGCAGCGGCATGTTGGCGCGCTCGGCCAGCTCCCAGGCATCAAGCTTGTCGACGAACGCCGGCGCCATGTGCTCGCGGAAGGTTTCCACCATCTGCACCACCAGCTTGCGACCGCGCGGCATCTCGCCCGGTCGTGCGGCCTCGCGCCCGGCCTTGAGCCAGGCAGCGCTGGCATGGCGACGGCCGCGCGCATCCGAGCCCATGTTGGGCGCGCCACCAAACCCGGCGATGCGGTCGCGCGTGGCAGTGGAGCTATTGCCCTGCAGATCAATCTGCAGGGTGGAGCCGATGAACATGTCGCAGGCGTATAAACCGGCGGTCTGCGAGAGCGCGCGGTTGGACCGCATGCTGCCGTCAGCGCCGGTAAAGAACACATCAGGGCGCGCGGCGATATAGTTTTCCATGCCCAGCTCGGAGCCGAACGAATGCACCGACTGCACAAAGCCCGATTCGATCGCCGGGATCAGCGCCGGATGCGGATTCAGCGCCCAATGCCGGCAGATCTTGCCTTTCAAGCCCAGCGATTCGGCGTAGGTGGGCAACAGCAATTCGATAGCGGCGGTGTCGAAGCCGATACCGTGATTGAGCCGGTCCACACCGTACTCGGCGTAGATGCCCTTGATCGCCATCATCGCCATCAGCACCTGGATCTCGGAGATCAACGCCGGGTCGCGGGTAAATAAGGGTTCGATGTAGTTGGGCTTGGGTGCTTCGGTGACGAAGTCGACCCAATCGGCCGGAATATCCACGCGCGGCAAGGTGTCGAGGATTTCGTTGACCTGCGCGATCACGATGCCGCCCTTGAACGCGGTGGCCTCCACAATCACCGGCGTATCTTCGGTGTTGGGTCCGGTGTAGAGATTGCCGTGGCGGTCAGCGGCCTGCGCGGTGATCAACGCGATGCGCGGGGTGAGGTCGATGAAATAGCGGCCGAACAATTCCAGATAGGTGTGGATGGCGCCGATCTCGATGCGGCCTTCGCTCACCAATCCAGCCAGACGCGCGGCCTGCGGGCCGGAGAACGAAAAATCCAGACGTTTGGCGATGCCGCGCTCGAACACATCCAGGTGCGAGGCCAGCGACAGCACCGACTGCACCATGTGCAGGTCGTGCACGCGCGCGGGGTCCACCTCGGTGAGGCAGCGCGCCAGGAAATCGGCCTGCTTCTGGTTGTTGCCCTCCAGGCACACGCGGTCGCCGGGCTCGATCACCGCCTCCAGCAGCGCCACCACATCGTTGGCGGCCACCACGCGGCCCTGCGGCGCCAGCGCGGCGGCACGCTGCAAGCGCCTGCGCCGGCCTTCGGCCTGGGTGTCCCACTGTCGACTCATCGCATTGCCTCACCGGGCCGAGCCCGTAATGTCGAAGTAATTACATCGTAATTATGAAAAGAGGTGCTGTCTAGACGCGTTGCAGCATCGGTGGATGAGGAGACGACGAACGGTCAGCAATGCGACAGCTAAGTGCTTGCGGCCGACCACACTTCGATATATCGTTTCTGCATGCTTCGATATATCGAATGAAGCCAAAAGCCCGCCACCATGCGGTCTTGGCCGATCTGGATGCCGCCGACGGCAACGTCTCCGGGCGCGGCAGTGCGCGCATCCGGCCGCTAGGGCATGGCGATCTGCGCCTGCTGCTGCTGGCCTTGATCGAACAGCATCCACGCCACGGTTACGAGTTGATGCGGCAGATCACCGCGCTGTTCAAAGGCCTGTACACGCCCAGCGCCGGCGCGATCTACCCGGCGCTGGCGCAGCTGGAAACCGATGGCTGGGTGCAGACCGATCTGGAACAGGGCCGCAAGCAGTATCGGATCACCGACGCCGGCCGCAGCTACGCCGCCGATCAACGCGACGCCCTGGATGCCGCACTGGCGCGCACCCATCGCCGCGCACGCGAGCTGATCAAGGCGCAGACACCGCCCCCCATCCGCGAGGCAATCCACCGCATCAAGCACGGCCTGTTTGCACGCCACGGGCAGTGGAGCGAAGCAGACATCGAACGGATTGCCGCACTGCTCAACGCCGCCGCCGACGGCATGGAGCAGGACGAGCACTGAGGGGTGTTGCAGCGTCGACGATAGCCGATAGCCGTTGGTGCGATGTTGCGATGTTGCGATGTTGCGATGTTGCGATGTTGCGATGTTGCGATGTTGCGATGTTGCGATGTTGCGATGTTGCGATGTTGCGACAGCGAGTCTGCTGGTCGGTTCTGTTGATAGGTCGTTCTGTTGAGTTGATTGGCTGTTGAGTTGATCGGACGTTCTGTTGAGTTGATTGGCTGCTCTGTTGATCGGAAGTTCCGTTGGGTGTTCGTTCCGTCGCCTGGTTTTGCGAGCTTTGCTAAATCCCCTCTCCCCTCGGGAGAGGGGTTGGGGTGAGGGTACGGCGCGAAGCCTCACGAACATTCCAACCACACAACATGTCGCTCAATCTCCTCCACCCACCACTACGCGTCACTTGCTCCACCTGCACGAAAAATCACCTCAAAGCAGGAAGAAAAAAAGCGGTGTCTTGGCAATCAACAAGTTTTAGAGCCGTAAAAACCAGCAACCAATCGTCAACTGGGTATGGACAGCGCACCCAGACCCAGAGCCTACGAGGACTGCATACCGCACCGAGTACCTGCGGTGCACGCCTGGCCCTAAGCGCAGTCGTCTTGTTAGCCACTCCTAACTATCCATCGTGTCACCGCCGTACCTGTTACCACCCCCACGCCGCGCCTCTGTGCGCGACACCATCAGGAATCGCATCCCCATGGCTGCACACACCAATACCCAACTTCGCCGCGACTCGCGCCTGCGCTCAGTGGAAGTGGTCCGTTGCGAGTCGATCACTCCGCAGATGCGCCGCATTGTTTTTGGCGGCAGCGAACTGGCCGGCTTTCAAAGCGAAGCGCCGGACGACCACGTCAAACTGTTTTTCCCCAATGCCGACGGCGCCTTCGTGCTGCCGACCATGACCCCGGAAGGACCGCGCTACGCCGAAGGCGCACTGCCCTCGCCCGGCCGCGATTACACCCCGCGTGCGTTCGATCCGCAGAACGGCGAGCTGAGTATCGATTTCGTGCTGCATGGTGACGGCGTGGCATCCAGTTGGGCCGCACAGGCGCAGCCCGGCGATGCGCTGAAGATCGGCGGCCCACGCGGCTCGTTTCTGGTGGCAGACGACTTCGACCATTACGTGCTGATCGGCGATGAAACCGCGCTGCCCGCGATCAGTCGCTGGCTGGAGTCGATGCCGGCCGACATGCAGGCAGAGGTCTTTATCGAAGTGGCCGATGCAGATGAGCGACAGGAGCTGATCAGCGCCGCCGATGTCGCTGTGTACTGGCTGGAGCGCAACGGCTTCGATGCGGCCAGCAGCACCTTGCTGGAAGACAGCCTGCGCGATTACGAGCCGCACGACGGCGACACGTTTTACTGGATCGGCGCCGAATCGATGCGCGCGCGGGCCATGCGTAAGTTTGTGGAAGAGCACATGGGCGTGGACAAGGAGTGGATCCGCGCGAAGGGGTACTGGAAGGCGGATCCGGCCGGGGAGTGAGGCATGTCGTGAGTGCGATCTATCTGGGTATCGCGAACCTGGATCACCCTCATGCGAATGCGCTAGTGCGATGAAGGTTTACTGATTTGGTTGCGCTTCGCAGGGCGGCCTATCGGTAGTGCGTTCGCGGCCGGGGCCGCTCCTACGGGTTGTCGTTCCCGGTGCGTGGCATTTGGCGATCACGACGTTGCGTCACGTTTGCAAGAATGCGCGCTTGTGCGATGAAGCCTTATCGACCTGGCGGTGCATCGCCCGCAGGCCTATCGGAAACGCGTTCGCGGCCGGGGCCGTTCCTACGGGTGCAGCTTTTAACGGCAACGAGCTTCAGCCGCACAAACAAAAGCCCGCCAATTGGCGGGCTTTTGCATTCCACAGATCGGTGTGATCGCTCACACCGGTCTGTATTTACCGCACTGCGCGAATTACTTCGCAGCAGCGTCGCCGGCCTTGGCCTGCAGGGCTTCGGTGGTGATGCGGATCTTGACCTCGTCGCTGACGTTCGGGGCGTACTGGCCCACGCCGAAGTCGCTGCGCTTGATCGTGGTGGTGGCGTCGAAACCGGCAGCCGCCACCTTCTTCATCGGGTGCTCGCCGGCACCGTTGAGGGTGACGTCCAGCACGACCGGCTTGGTCTGATCCTTGATGGTCAGGTCGCCGGTGACGGTCAGCTTGTTGGCGCCGGCCGATTCGACCTTGGTGCTCTTGAAGGTGGCGGTCGGGAACTTGGCCGCGTCGAAGAAGTCACCGCTCTTCAGGTGCTCGTCGAACTTGGCGGTGAAGCTGTTCAAGCCGGACAGCGGCAGGGTCACCTGCACGGTGGATTTGGTCACGTCGGCCGCGTCGTACACCAGGGTGCCGTCGACATTGCCGAAATGCGCGCTCGGGTTGGAGAAGCCGAAGTGGCTCCACTGCGCCAGCACGTCGGTGTGGCTCGGGTCCAGGGTGTAGGTACCCGAGGCCACTTCCACCGCAGGAGCGGTCGAGGCAGCCGGAGCCGGAGTGGCGGCAGCGGCATCGGCCGGCGCGGTGGCGGCGGGGGTTTCGGCGGCCGGTGCGGCGGCATTGTCGGCCGGCTTGGAGCAGGCGGCGATGGCCAGGGTCAGGGCGAGCGGCAGCAGCAGTTTGTGGGTGGTTTTCATTGGAACTCCATGTGATGAGAGACGCGTTGGATCAACGCGGATGGGACAGATGCAGACGGACGAGGACTGCAGGAAACTGTAAGCGGCAACCATATCTTGCACGCAGTGGTCAGGCGACGAAGAGCGGCCAACACACCGTAGCGAGCAGTCGTCCGTTGGGTGTGGACGGCGTACTCGGAACCGGAGTGTACCGAGTGGCACATCCCGCACCGAGCACCTGCCGCGCCCGTCTGGCGGTGAGCGCAGCGGTTTTGTTGACGACTCCAAGAACCGCAGGCTCGAAAGCGCAGTGGACATGTGGCATCCACCGTTTCCGAGCATCGGCCGCGCTCACTTGAGGGTGAGCGCAATCGCTTCATCGACGACACACAGCAATGCGGCAAAAACAAATAGCGATCGGCACCGGGTAGCACACATGACGACGGGCGATGATGCCGTCAGACACGCCGCAGCGTCGATGTCACAACGCATGCGTACACGGCGCTACTCAGTGATGCAGACCATCACTCGAAGCGCGCAGCTTCATCGAAGCTCAGGCGCGGCGAACGCGGGAACAACCCGGCCGGGTCGCCGTAGCCAAGATTGATCAGGAAGTTGGACTTGATCGGCGTGCCGGCGAAGAACGCCGCATCCACCTTAGCGTTGTCGAAGCCCGACATCGGGCCGGCATCCAGGCCCAGCGCGCGCGCAGCCAGAATCAGATAGGCGCCCTGCAGCGAGCCGTTGCGGAACGCCGATTCGGTGCGGCCTTCGCGCGGGCCGTCGAACCAGCTCTTGGCGTCGGCATGCGGGAACAGGTACGGCAGCTTTTCGTGGAAGTCTTCGTCGTGCGCCACGATCACCGTGACCGGCGCGGCCAGCGTCTTGGCGGCATTGCCTTCGGACAGCGCCGGCTTGAGCTTGGCCTTACCCTCGGCGCTGGTCACGAACACAAAGCGCGCCGGCGAGCTATTGGCAGCGGTGGGTCCCCACTTCACCAGCTCATAGAGCTCACGCAGCACGTCCTGGCTGACCGGCGTGTCGGCAAACGCATTTTGCGTGCGGGCGGTACGGAACAGCTGATCCAGTGCGGCGGCGTTGAGCGAGTCGGACATGAGCACTCCAGAAGAAGGGGTGGCGCGACGGTAAGCTGCGGCGTCGGCACCAGTGTGAAGACCCGCAGTGTAGAGTGGCGCGATTGCCGCCACACGCGTTCAATCTGAAACAAATCTATGTCGGATCTGAAACGATGGCGGTGACCTGGGCGCTGAGCGACGGCCGCGCCGGCAATGCGCGCCAGGCCGAAGCGCTGGCGCGGGCACTGCAACCTGAGGCCTTCCAGCCGATCCATCTGCACACGCAGCCGCCCTGGCGCTGGGCGGCGCCGCGTCTGCTACCCGGCGCACAACGCGCATTTGGCGCAGCGTTTGCCCAGCAACTGCAGCAGCCCCCTGCCCTGGCGATCGGCTGCGGCCGCCAGGCAGCGCTGGCTACCCGGCTGCTGCGCGCGCGCGGCAGCCGTAGCGTGCAGATCCTGGACCCGCGCCTGGATGCCCGTCACTGGGATCTGCTGATCGTGCCCGAGCACGACGCGCTGCGCGGCAGTAACGTGCTCACCCTGCTCGGCAGCCTGCATCCGGTGGACGATGCCTGGCTGGCGGCCGGGCGCGCCGCGTTCCCGGCACTGGGCCGCCTACCCGGCCCGCGGATGGCGCTGCTGGTCGGCGGACCCACCGCGCAGGTGCCATGGACAACGCAGGAGCTTACCGCGCTGTGCACGCCGCTGCGCGAGCAACTGCGCGCGGCCGGCGGCAGCCTGCTGGTCACCGTCTCACGACGCACCCCACCGGAGGCGCTCGCTCCGTTGCGTGCGATCTGCAGCGGCTTACCGCATCTGCTGTGGTGCGACGACCGCGACGGCCCCAACCCGTACGCCGGCCTGCTGGGCTGGGCCGATGCGATCGTGGCCAGCGCCGACTCGGTCAACCTGCTCTCCGAAGCCTGCGCCACGCGGGCACCGGTGATGGCGGCGTTTGCCGAACAGGCACAAGGCCGGGTTGCCACGTACGTGCGGGCACTGCAGTCGCATGGCCGTTTATGCGATGCAACGGATGTCTTCGCAACGCCGTCGCACCTTCAACCGCTGCGCGAAACCCAGCGCATCGCCGCGCTGGTGCGCGAGCGCCTGCACGTATGATGGTGCAGCCTTGGCTGTCACGGGGCAACCACACGGACGATCGACCCCATGCAACTCGAACACAAGCAGCGCAGGTGGCTTGCAACGGCGTCGTTGCTCATCGCCTTGACGTGCGCACTGCCCGCCATTGCCGCGCCGGTCTGCACCCCGCACTATCCAACCCCCGCCACGCTGGCGGCGATGTTCGACATGGCCAGATCCACCCAGCAGACGCTGGACGCAGTGGATGGTGCGCAGGTGGTTGTGCTGGCACGCGGCGGCCAGGATCTGAGCCGTTATGGGTTGAAACACAGCCATCTGGCCTTCGCACTCCGCGAGGACGACGGCACATGGCGGGTGAAGCACCTGCTCAATCACTGCAAGTCGGACAACTCCGCGCTGTATCACGAAGGTCTGAGCAACTTCATCGGCGAAACTGCCCTCAGTGCAGATCTGCGCGTCGGCGTGCTCGCACCGGCACTGCAGCGGCAGCTACGCACCTTGCTGCAGGATCCGGCCACGCTGGCGCATGTACTGCACGAGCCGCGCTACAGCATAATTGCCTACCCGTTCTCCACCGATTATCAGAACTCCAACCAATGGGTGCTCGAGGTGCTGGCGGCGGCAATGGCGGCAACCACGGCAGCAGATGCGACACCTGCGCCGGTGAGCGATCGACGCAGCGCGCAAGCCTGGCTCAAGCACAACGGTTACCAACCCACCCGCTTGCATCTCGATCTGAGCAAGCGCATTGGCGCACGTTTTTTTGTCGCCAATGCCGCGGTGACCGACCATCCTGCCAGCGAACGCATCTCCGGCAATTATTCGGTGATCACGGTCGAGTCGGTGTTCGATTTCCTGCAGCAACAACAGGTGCTGCAGCAGGACCAGTCCATTCCACATCGTGTCGCCACGCACGGAGCGTCTCCATGAACATCCCTTCTCGATTTACCTTCCTCGGGCTGTTGCTCGCCGTCTCGTTCGGTCAGCCGATGCCGGCCAACGCAGGCTTGACCACGATCACCCGCGGCGATGCCTCTGCGATGTCGGCGATTCTGGTGATCTCCGCACCGTATTTCGTGTCGTTGGCGCTGGGCCATAGTGCGATGGCAGGCTCGGAAGCACTCGATCACGCATCGAACAAGGCCTCCGCAGGGCCGTTGCCGCCGATGCGGGTCAAGTCGGTGGAGAAAACCACCGACGGCGGCTGCGAGGTGCAGTTGCAGGATCCAGAAAAAGCGGACAACACCGCCCTGCTGCGCTGGCCGGCGCGCGAGGACGACCCGGCTGCGGGCTTTCGCGTTGGCGAGACGGTGACCTTCCAGCCGAGCCCGGCCGGCGCCGGCTGGACGGTGCAGTCGCCACAAGGCCAGGCGCTGGCGTTCGTGCCGACCGCAGAATCCGCTGCGCAGAACAGCAGCAAGACCTGGTGATGCCGGCAAGCTGCTTGCAGACGCTGACGTCGGCCAGGATGGGGCGTTACTGACGCCTCCCGTCTGCGGATACGGCGCGGCGCGCGGCGCGCGCAGACACATCTTCCACCGTCTGCCGAACTACCTGCGCGAAGACGTGTTGATGGTCACCGATGCGTACGGCGTGCGCAGTTGCAGACCCGTAGCGCACGATGCCTGGCACGTGCGCAGTTGCCAGCGCTTCAATCGCGCGGCAGGTAGCAACGGTGTTTACGCCGATTTGCGATGTCTCGGTGGCGTGTGCGTGCGGGCACTGCTGGCACTGGTGGCGCGCCGCATGCGGTCAAACGACAGTGCTGCGGCACGGTGAATCGATCAGGCATCGCGGTCGCGCGAACGCAAGCGATTCATACGGCGTCACTCAAACGTGCTGGCTGCCATCCACTCATCAACACGCCATTTCAATCTGCAGCCGCCGCCGTGGATTCTACATGCGGCTCTGCGCACTGGTCCGCCTGCGTCAACGCGCGGATAATCCGCGTTGCTCTGTCACTGCCGCACTGCCATGTCCAGCACCTCGCCGACGCCGTACACCCCGCTCACTGCCCGCGCATTGGCGTGGGCGGTAGTGGCCAGTGGGCGCAGTGGTGCTGCTGTCTAACATCCTGGTGCAGTACCCGATCAACGACTGGCTGACCTGGGGTGCGTTCTCGTACCCATTGGCGTTTTTGGTCAGCAATCTGATCAATCGCCGCTTTGGCCCACGCGCGGCGCGCACGGTGGCCTGGTGCGGGTTCGCGCTGGCGGTGCTGTTGTCGATCTGGCTGGCGACGCCGCGCATTGCGGCGGCCTCGTGCACGGCCTTTATCGCGGCGCAGTTGCTGGATATCACCGTGTTCGACCGGCTGCGCAACGGCAGCTGGTGGCGCGCGCCGATCGTGGCCACCACCTGCAGCGCCACGCTGGATACCGCACTCTTCTGGAGCATCGCCTTTGCCGGTGCATCGCTGCCGTGGGTGAGCTGGGCCGCGGGCGATCTGGCGGTGAAGCTGGGCATGGGCGTGTTCTTGCTCGGGCCGTTCCGCGCGTTGCTCTGGCGCAGTGCGCCTCGGGCGAATAGCTGAATTACGGTTGCGCTCTCGCACCTTGCGCGCATACGCACCCGCGCTGAAAACGATTCGCCACCGCCACAGACACCCAGTCTGCGCATGTGTCAGCACACACCGCGTGCATGGCAGAAGGCGACCCACGTTGCCATGCGCACGCCACATCGCAGCACTCATGAAACGGCCACATGAAGGCATGCACGTGGCGGCAATGCTCTGGCGCATCGCTTGACCTACATTAGGTCACCGCAAGACGCACCACGGCGGCAGCAACGCCCACCTGCTGCAGCAGGTAGGCACGCAAAAATTGCAGTACACACACCAGCGGCGTGAGGCTGCATGCATCGCGGCGTAGCGCTCGCACACGGTGATGCAGCGCGGTCATCGGCGACATCGCAAAGGGCATTGCTGCAGCCATGCCACTGCCCGCACGGCGTCGCCCGTTGGCCGCACACGTCATCCCTTCATCCACCGGCAAACGCAACCACAGCAGCACATAGCTGCGGGCGGCGTGCACCTTTCATGAGAGCCACACCATGCAACTGCGCATCTTCCTTCTGGTGCTCTTGCTTGTTTCATTCCCAACGCTAGGAGCAGACATGTCCAACGATGCCGATAATTTCTACACCAGCGAGACGGTGACCATGCAAAAGGTCACCTTCAAGAATCAGTACCAGATGACCGTGGCCGGCAACCTGTTCGTCCCCAAGGGTCTGGACACCGGCAAGCGGCATCCGGCCATTGTGGTGGGGCATCCCATGGGCGCGACCAAGGAACAGAGCGCCAATCTCTATGCCACCAAACTTGCCGAACAGGGCTTTGTGACGCTGTCCCTGGACCTGTCGTTCTGGGGCGAAAGCGAAGGGCAACCGCGCAACGCGGTGTCGCCGGACATCTATGCCGAAGACTTCAGTGCGGCAGTGGATTTCTTGGAAACGCAGACGTTTGTCGATCGCGAGCAGATCGGTGCGCTGGGTATCTGCGGCAGTGGCAGCTTTGTGATCAGCGCGGCCAAGATCGACCCCCGCATGCACGCGATCGCCACGGTGAGCATGTACGACATGGGCGCGGCCAACCGCAACGGCCTGCGTCATGGGCTCAGCCTGGCGCAGCGCAAGCAGATCATCGCCGCGGCCGCCAAAGAGCGCTCGGTTGAATTCAGCGGCGGGCCGGTGGAATACACCGGCGGCACGGTCCTGGCGCTGACGCCGGAGTCCAACCCGATCGAACGCGAGTTCTACGATTTCTATCGGACACCGCGCGGACAGTACACGCCCAAGGGCCAGTCGCCCGAGCACACCACACGGCCGACGCCGACCAGCAACGTCAAGTTCATGAACTTCTATCCGTTCAACGACATCGAGACCATCTCGCCGCGGCCGATGCTGTTCATTACCGGCGAGAAGGCGCATTCGCGCGAGTTCAGCGAAGAGGCGTACCGTCTGGCTGGCCAGCCCAAGCGATTGGTGATCGTGCCGGACGCAGGACACGTGGACTTGTACGATCGCGTGGATCTGATTCCGTTCGACACGCTCACCGCGTTCTTCCGCAAGCACTTGCAGTAATCCACGAGGACAGCGCCGATGCCGATCCTTCGCCCCAGCGCCTGCGTGCGCACCCTGTTCCTGGGGTGCGTCTTCCTGGTCACCGCCTGCTCGGCTGCAACGCCGCCAGCAGCGGCCACCCCACATAAACCGGAGCGCACGATGCGTATCACCCTCACCATCGGCGATGACGTCGTCGAAGCGGAGCTGGTCGATCACTCGGCCACGCGCGACCTGCTCGCGCGGTTACCGATGACCGTGCCGTTCGAAGACTTCCATGGCAGCGAAAAGATCAGCTACCTGCCGTCCAAGCTCGACCTGAGCGCGGTTGGCCCTGCCGGCCCGGCACAGGTAGGCGACCTGATGTATTACGTGCCATGGGGCAACCTGGCGGTGTTCTACAGCGGCTACACGCCATCGCGCGATCTGGTGCGGCTGGGGCGGATCGTGTCCAACCCGCAAGCGCTGACACGCTCGGCCAGCTTCACCGCGACCATCGCACGTGCGGTGCCCGCGGCTGCGGCACCGCCGCCGCACTGAGGCGGGCGATCACAACACGCATCAGTGCGCCGCACATGGCGTGCTGCCGCTGCTGCAGGCCTTGCCAGACCCGCTTGCCGACGCGGGCCTCAATTTCCTGCTGAGCCACTCCAGCGCCTGGCGTCTTGCGCCAGCGGCAGCACGCAGGTGGCACTGTGAATCACCTGCACACCACCGCGTAGTGCCTCACCCACGCGGTGCGTCCCTGCCACGCGGGAACGCCAGGCCTTGCGCCTGCGCAATCGCAAAGATGCTGCCGGTGGCCTGCTGGATGGCGGCAGTTGGCGTGATCAGGCGCGGGCGCCGGTCCAGCGTGCAGGCCAGCCCGGCATCCACCAGCGTGGCATGTGCGTCGTGCAGCGCTTGCGCGGCAGTGCCGGGCAACCACTGCGCCTGCACCAGTGCATCGATCAGTGCGGGCGTGTCGCAGACCTGCAGCAACGGCGGATACTGCGCCGCCTGGCCGAGCACACCGGCCTGCAACAGGAATTCCAGATCGACCAGGCCGCCGGCGCCTTGCTTGAGATCCAGCCGGCCGGCATCGCTGCGATCGAGTTCGGCGCGCATGCGCGCGCGCATCTTGCGCACGTCTTCGTGCAGCAGCGCAGTGTCGCGCACGCGCGCCAGCGTCTCGCGGCGTACCTGTGCAAAGGCCTCGCACAGCGCGGCGTCGCCTGCGACCGCGCGTGCGCGCACCAGCGCCTGATGCTCCCAGGTCCAGGCGCGTTCGCGCTGATACTCGCGGTAGCTGGCCAGCGACGACACCAGCGCGCCCTTGCCGCCGTCCGGACGCAGCCGCACGTCGATGTCGTAGAGCCGGCCCGCGCCGGTTTCGGCAGCGAGCAACGCCATCACCTTCTGCGCAAACCGTGCGAACCAGCGCCCGGCTTCCAGCGGCCGCTTGCCGTCGGAGCTTTCCACCGCACGCGGATGGTCGTAGAGAAACACCAGATCCAAATCCGAGCCGAAGCCCAGTTCCAGCCCGCCCAGGCTGCCGTAGCCGATGATGGCGAACGTGCCGCCGGGCACCTGGCCATGCGCGGCGACCAGTTCGACCCGTGCCAGCTGCAGGACGGTCTGCACTACCGCTTCGGCAAGCCAGGCCAGTTGCCGGGTGCTGTCCACCGCAAGTTGGCGGCCATCGAGCGTGGCCAGCGCGATGCGAAAGCTCAGCGCCAACCGGCGCTCGTTGAGTTCGCGCAAGGCCGCTTCGGTATCGTCGATCTGTAGCGTGTCGGCACATGCCGCATGCAGGGCCGCGCGATCGGGCAAGGGACCGCTGATGCGGGTGTCGAGCAACTCGTCCAGCAGCAGCGGATACGCCGCCAGGCGCTCGGCCAGCAACGCGCTACGCGAGAGCACATCGACCAGGCGTGCCAGCGCATTGGGTTGTTCGTCCAGCAACGCCAGATAGCTGGTGCGGCGCAAGGTGGCCTGCAATAGGCCCAGCATGCGCCGCACGGCGGCATCGGGCTGGCTGGCGCGCGTGGCCGCGTGCAGCAATGCCGGCATGACGCGATCGAGCCGTACCCGCGCGCTATCGGACAGTGCATGCACGCCGGACGACTGCGCAAAATCGCTCAACACCTGATGCGCGTTGGCGGGATCGTGCAAGCCGATGCCCAGCAGCGGCGCCGCATCGCCCTCGGGCAATGCGCGCCAGTAATCGGCCAGCGCATCCGGCGCAGTGGCGCGCACGCGCGGCGCCAGTAACTCGGCAAACTCCGCCGCCACCCGGCTGCGATGCGGGGCCAGCGCGTCCAGCAGCGCCGGCCAGTCCGCATGGCCCAGGCCCAATGCGATCCGCTCGCGGTCCAGCGGCGCCTGCGGCAACGCGTGGGTCTGCGCATCGCGCAACATCTGCAGGCGGTTTTCCAGACGGCGCAAAAAGCGATACGCCTCGGTCAAGGCCGCACCGTTGTCCGCTTCGATCTGGCCTGCTGCAACCAGCGCCTGCAATGCAGGCAACAGCCGCCGCTCGCGCAACGCGGGCTCGCGTCCGGCGCGGATAAGCTGCAGCGACTGCGCAAGAAATTCAATCTCGCGAATACCGCCGGGTCCGCGCTTGATGTCGTCCAGCCGGTCGTGCCGCGCCACTTCGGCAGTGATGGCGGCTTTCATTTCGCGCAAGCCATCCAGTGCGGTGAAATCCAGATAGCGCCGGTAGACAAACGGCCGCAGCGTTTCCAGCCAGGCCTCTCCGGCAGCGATGTCGCCAGCCACCGCGCGTGCCTTGAGCCAGGCATAGCGTTCCCAATCGCGGCCTTCGCGCTGGAAATACTGGTCCATGCCGGTGAACGACAACGCCACGCGGCCAGCGGTGCCGAACGGGCGCAGGCGCAGGTCCACGCGGTGGCTGAACCCATCGGCGGTGGTTTCGTCGAGCAACTTGGCCAGTTGCTGGCCCAATCGCGCGAAGTATTCTTCGGCCGCCAACGGGCGCGTGCCGGTGGACTGCCCGCCCTGCGGGTAGGCGTAGACCAGATCCACATCCGAAGAAAAATTCAGCTCGCCACCACCGAGTTTGCCCAGCCCGAAGACCACCAGCTGCTGCACGCTGCCGTCTTCGGCAATCACCTGTCCATGGCGGCTGTCGAACTGCTGCTCCAGCGCCTGCAGCGCACATTGCAGGCAGGCTTCTGCCAACCGGGTCGCACCGGCAAGCGTGGCGTCCACGCTGTCCAGGCCCAGCACGTCGCGCCACACCAGGCGGGTGGATTCAGCAGCGCGGTAGCGCCGTAACTGCGCCGCCCAGGCCTGTGGCTGCGCCGGGTCGAGCGTTGGCACCGGCAGCGGTAGCGGATCGGCCTGGGCCAGGTGCAGCAGCAGTGCCGGCTGGCGCGCCAGGGTTTCCAGCGCGAAGTCGCTGACAAGCGCGACCTGTTCGAGCGCTTGCGCAAAATCGCCGCCAGGCCACGGCTGCTCGGCAGGGACAGCCTGGCGGACGCGCGCCACGGCGCGCTCGATCAGAGCGGTGAGCGCAGGAGAAGCAGATGTGATGGGCAGCGACATACGTCGATTCTGGCATCCCTGCACGGTGGTGGCATGTGCGCGCGCGCCATCATCCGGATGCGGCGTGCTGCCTGCGCACCCGCCTGCGCGATGCGTGACGCAGGCGAGTGCGTCTGCAAACGCTGTACGACCAGGCCAGACCAGGCCCGGTGTGGTGCGAGGCGCAACGCACGCTGGTGTGGAGCGAGGTGGCGGGCCGCCGCGTGCTCGGTTGGCGCGAAGACGGCGCAGTGGACGTGCTGCTGGACGCCACCGCCTTCACCCACGGCAATGCGGTGGATGCGCAACGGGTGCCTTGCGCGCATGGCCGCCGCGCGATCACCCGCCGCGATGCGGCTGGACGGACACATTTGCTGGTCAGTCGTTTCGAGGGCAAACGGCTGAAGTCGTGCAACGCGCCGAGCGTGGCGCGCGACGGCGCGATCTGGTTCGCCGACCCACCGTTTGGCCTGCTCAAGCCCAGCCAAGGCTGCCCAGCCCGCAGGGACTGGACCACCTCAGCGTCTACCGGCGGCCGCCCGATGCTGGCCCGCTGCAGCGCATGACCAGGCTGGATCACCCCAATGGCTTGACGTCTTCGCCCGACGCGCGCGTGCTGTACGTGTCGCAAACCCCGGAGGACGGCCCTGGCGAACCGGAGATCACCGCATGGGATTGGTGCGATGGTGCACTGCACGATCGACGCCGCTTTGCAGGGGTGCCAAACGGTCTGGCCGACAGCTTCTGCGTGGGCCGGCAAGGATGGCTGTGGAGCAGCTCCGGCGCAGGCACGTGCATCTTCGTTCCGAAAGGACGCCTGTTGGGGCTGGTATCGCCCCCCGCACCGCGTCATTGCAGCTTTGATCAGGATCAGCGGCGGCCGTTCATCAGCGGCGGCAGCACGCTGTGGATGCGGGAACTGCGGTAAATCCCTGGTTTTACGGAGCTGCACATGCTTGACTGGTCAAACGTCAGGCAATAAAAAAGCCCGCTTGCAGCGAACTGCCAGCGGGCTTTGCTCCCTCCCCCACGTCGGGATGCAGGATCATAGTGCGCGCCCCGAATCCGACTTGCACGCTGCACTGCAAAACAACACCAGACGGTACAGAACTGTCCCAGTTTTCTTCACGCAACGCTGCCGCGTCCGGTTGTTATCGCAACAGATCCGGCTGCGCCTGATACCACTCCGGCGCCCGTAGCAGATGCCACTCGGGTGTGTCGTTGCGCAGGCCGACTGCCGCACTCACTACACCCCAGCGCGCGAGCAGGCTGCCGCTGCGCTGCGTGCCTTGCAGGCGCAACCGTGCATCGACCTGGAAACGTGCGTTGCGCGCCTGCAGTCGATCGACGATGACGGTATCGCCTTGCCAATGCACCCGACCGACGACCTGCGCCTGCCCTGCATCCACCAACCGCAGCATCCAGTTGGGAATGGAGCGGTCGCGCGCGTACAGCGCCATCAAAAACGCCAGGTCGCGTACCTGGATACGCATGCGTCCATCCACACCGACCGGCTGCCGCCACTGCATGCGCGTGTCGTCCAGCACGATGCGTGCCCACCAGCCATCGCGGCGCTGTCCATCCGGACCGGTAAATCCGACATTGCGCAGCTGCACCGTACTGGCATCGAGGCGAAAATTTTCCGCACGCAGATCGCCACGCTGCAGGCGCAGATCGGCATCCACGTCGCCACGCAATGCGAGCCCGGCAAACTGCAAGCGCGCCGCGCGTGCACCGAGACGCAATCCGCCCTTGCCGATACGCCCACCGGGCTCGATCTGCAGATCGCCGCTAAGCACCCCGTTGCCACCATCGAACCGCAGCTGCTGCTGCGGCAGATAGCGGTTGTATGCGCGCAAATCAGGCACACGCGCATTGGCAAAGGTCAGATGCGCACGCGTGGCATCGCGCAAGGTGGCCAGGTTGCGTGCATCGGCGCGCGTCTGCAGATCCAGACGCAGATCGCGGCCTTGCACGAACGGACGCGTGGGTGCGTCGGTGTGGGCGATCGCAAACTGCTGCATCTGCAGTGCGAGCGCGGGCAACAGCTGACCATTGGCATCGGCATCCACGCGCAGATCCGCACTGGCCTGGCCATCGATCGCGTGGCCCATCACGCCGACATGCGCGCGCACATGCGGCACCCGCAGCCGGCTGCCGGCACCGAGCTGGCCACGCGCGATGCGCAGGTCCGCATCGACCAGGCCATCGCCCTCCAAGGTGAGCCAGTCCACATCCGGAAATAGCGCGGGAATCCAGCTGAGTGACGCCAGCTGCCAATGCAGCCGTGCATGCCCGGAGGTGCGCGGCAGCAGGTCGCGTATGGACTGCAGCGGCACCTGCCGGCCCTGCACGCGCAGGTCGGCATCCAGCGTCAACCCCGCATCGGCAGGCTCAGGCATGCTCACGGTCAGGCGCATGTTGTCATCCACCTGCAACTGCGCCGACAGCTCGCCCAACAAGGCGGCAGGCATTCGCGTGCTGTCGTGCAGGGGTGCGCGCCAGCGCAGCTGGCTGCCCGGTTGCAACGCGCCGCGCGTCCAGCGCAACTCGCCATCCGCACGCCCTTTGCCCGGCCGCGTGGTCACCGTGTGGCGGCCCTGCGCGGTGCGGGTGACATCCAGCGCGGCGGTGTCGCCATGCACGGCCACCAGCGCATCGGTCAGCTGCAGCAAGGCCAGCCCGCGCGCCTGGTCGGGCGCATGCCGCGCAATGCTCGCTTCCAGGCGCAGCTGCCCGTTGCGCAGCAGTTCGCTCTTGCCCCACTGCACGCGTGCCTTGTCGAACACCGCATGCGATGGGAACAGTTCCATCGGCCCGCCGCGCAGCTGCTTGAACAGACCGAGCTGCAGCTGGCCGTCGCCTTCGATCCGCAATTGGCGCAGCGATAGCGCGTGTACCTGCGCGGCATCGATGCGGTCGAACTGCAGTGTCCAGGCCGGCGCGGCGGGGTTTGGATTTGCAGGGGGCTTAGCGGATTGCGGACTGCGCGCCTGATCCGATGGAGACGACGCTGTTGCTGTTGCTGTTGCTGTTGCTGCTGTTGCTGCTGTTGCTGTTGCTGTTGCTGCTGTTGCTGTTGCTGTTGCTGTTGCTGTCGGCTTCGCACGTTCTGCGGCTGTCGCTGTTGTTGCTGTCGAAGGCGTTGCTGTCGCGTGCGTTGCATTCGCTGCGACTTCCTCGGGTGCAGCGGTCGCGGATGCATTCGATGTTGCGTCCATCGTCGTGGTTGCCGGCTTTGCACCCACCGCGGCAGCAGCGGGAGCTGCGCCCAGGGCATCCGCTATGGACGGTGCCGACTGCAGGCCGGCACGCACACCGTGCACATGCAGTTCCGGCACCAGCAGTTGCCGATGCAGCAAGGGCAATATCCGGATCTGCCCGCTCATGCGCTGCGCACTGACGCTCCAGCGGTTGCGGGTGGAGCGGCCTTGCAGATCGACATCCCACAACATCACCCGTCCCGGCCACCAGGTCAGCCCAGGGCCCCACTGCATGGCAAAGCTGTCCGGCTTGCGATTGAGCGCTGCCGGCCCGAGCGGGGTGTTGAGCAGCAGGTTGCCCAGCAGCATGTAGCCCACATACAGCGCGATCACGGCCGATAACGGCCAACGCAGCGCGCGGGGCAATGCGCGCCAGCGGGCGCGAACAGGCATCGTCATGACGTCAGGCTCCTTCAAGACCGCGCAGGCGGCGCCGCGCAGTGTGCCAAGCAGACCGTGAGTGCGGTGCGCATCGTCGGCACATGGCTGCGCACGCGTATGCGCGTGGCGATGGCGATGGCGATGATTACCGCGAGGCCTGGCGCTTGGCGTGGACGCCACGCGCTAAACGCTCCGCTCAATGCTTGATCAGGCAACCGGACGACTTAGAGCGACTAACACACCGTAGCGAGCAGTCGTCAGGTGGGTGGACAAAGCACAGGAACCGAAGTGTACGAGTGCACCCTGCCGAATCCGAGCATCGCCCGCACTCGCCTGGCAGTGAGCGCAGCCGCTTTGTTAGCCGCTCTTCGCCATCTGATGCACACGCCGCGCGGCCCGCACTGTGATCTACGCGGCATCGCCCAAGATGGATACCACACCCAGCATCACGCCACGCCACGCCAGCACGCTTCGCCAATCGCTTACTTCCGCCTGGATACAGGCGGCAGCAAGCCCGGCTGCTTGTCGTACCACTCGCGTGCGCCGGCCAGATGCCATTGACGCTGCTTGCCATCCAGTTCGATGCCGGCGCCGAGCACGCCCCAACTCAGATACAGATTGCCGCGCCGCGTGTCGTCGTCCAACGCCAGGCGCGCGCGCAACGAAAGCCGCGCGTTTTCTGCCTGCAGATCGTCGACCGTGAGTTGCTGCTTACGCCAGCGTACGCGGCCGGTGGCATCGAGCTCGCCCGAATCCAGCAAGCCCACCACCCAGCGCGGATAGTCGGCCCGCTGCGCGAACACCGACAGCAGCGGCGCGGCATCGCGCATGCGCAGCGCCGCGTCGGCGTCCAGCTGAAACGGTGCGCTGGCCTGGATGGTGCCGGCACCGACCTGCAGTTCGCCCCACCAGTTGGTATCGGCGGTGTCCTCGCCCACACGCATGTTGCGCAGACGCACGCGCGTCCCGCTGAGGTCGAAGAACTTGTTCTTGAAGTCGGCGCGTTGCAGCTGCGCCTGCAGATCGGCATCGCCGCGCATCTGCACGCCGGCCAGCGCCAGATGCGCGCCCTGCCCCCGCAGATGCGCATGCCCGCTGCCGACATCGCCGGCCGCGTTGAGCGCGACATCGCCGGTCAGGCTGCCGCTGCCGCCGAGCAGGCGTACGGCCTTACCGGACAGATAGCGGTTGTAGACCGTCAGGTCGGGCACCTTCGCATCGCTGAAACGCAGCTGCGCCTTGAGCGTGTCGCGCAGGCGCGCCAGTTCCGCATCGCCATGCATGGCCAGCTGCAGGTCGCGACCATCCAGCAGGATCTGCTTGGGCGCATCGCGTGGCGCGGCGCGGAACGTGGGAATGCTCACATCCAGATGCGCCTGCGGGGTGGCGGCATCGTCGATGCGGCCGCGCGCCCTGGCGATGCCGGTCAAACGCGTGTCGAACACCTGCGCCACCGCCTCCACACGTGGAATCTCCAGGCTGCTGCCGCTGGTCAACCGACCTTGCGCCAGACGTAGATCGGCTTCCACCAGGCCGCCGCCTTCCAGCTGAAACCACGGCTTACGCACGAACAGCTCGGCGATCCAGTTCAAGGATTCGAACTTCCAGCGCCCCTGCACCTGTCCCGATAGCCGCGGCAAGATCTGCGCCGGCTCCTGGAAGGGAATGCTGCGGCCGGCAATGCGCAGATCGGCGTGCAGTTCACTGCCGGTGTCTGCATCGCGCGGCAACCGCGCCTGCACGCGGATGTCCTGCGCCACGTCCAGCTGCAACGCCAGCATGCCGCGGTCGGTGGCACCGACACCGGCCATCAACGGCAGCCGCCACACCGCGTGACTGCCCGGCTGCAGCGCGCCGCGGTCCAGCGTGATGTCGGCCTCCACGCGCGCGACCGATGGCCCGCTGCGGATGTCCACGTGCGGGGCACCGGTATCGATCTTCAATGCCACCGTACTGGCCTTCAACTGCAGGCGCGCATGGGTGATACCGAGCTTGCGCAGGCCTGGCGCTTCATCGCGGTAGTGGCGCGGAAACTGGAACTGCGCATCCAGCTGCGCGCCATTGAAGACCTGCACCCCATCGAAGCTGACCACCGCATCGGTAAAGCCCGCCTCGGACGGAAACAGCTCCGATGGCCCGCCCTTGAGCTGTTTCAGAAAGCCGACCCTGCCGTGGCCGTTGCCTGCGATCAGCAGTTTCCCCACGCGCGCACTGCGGATGCTGTCGCTGCTGATCGCATCGAAGCGCAGGGTCCAGCCCTGGTCGCCACGTGGCGGCGGCGGGATGGGCGTATCGGAGGTTTCCACGTCCGCGCTCAGGCCGGTGGCATGCAGCCACGGCAGACGGACCTCACGCCGGAACAGGGCCAGCAGCGCGATGCGTGCATGCGCGCGATCGGCATGGAAGACATACACGGTGCGGTTGGCCTGCCCGCGCATCCGCACATTCCACGCCATCACCTCGCCCGGGAACAGCGTCAGTGCCGGGCCAGTCTGCATGGTGAACTTGTGCGGCTGCCGGTTGGTGGTGGCATCGAACAACGGCGTGTTGAGAAACACATTGCCGGCCAGCAGATACAGCGCGTACAGCGCCAACAGCACCAGCAGTGCGAGCCGCCACGGCCGGGGCCAGCGCTGAAAGCGTTCGCGAAGAGAGGGCATGGGCGCAGGCGAAGAAGAGTCTGCCGCCACTATCGGGGGTGCGCCGACGGCGAGGCGTGAATGCTGAGGGTGCGCGATACCGTGAAGGCGCTGTCAGGGGGGCCTGGAATGCCCGCTGCAGCCTATGCATGCGCGACACGCAGTGACGCTTCGCGGCCGCGTTCGGCTGACAATGGACGCAGCGATTCCAGATGGCGTGCTCACTGGCAGCAGACGCCAGTGACCATTGCATCAAGGTCGCACGCAGCCAGATGCCTGCAGCGGGCGATAACGGGCATCCCGTTGCCGCTGTGCCCGCCATGTCCGAGCAACGCATCCTGTACGCGCCGCTGCGCGACCGACGGGTGTCTGCCGTGGCGACAGCCGAGCTGACCCAACCGGACCAGGCCATGGCGACGAGCGGCTTCACCGGCACCGGCTACCCAAGGCGGTGCCGATGGCGATAGCGCAGCGGATCGAAGCGGCGAACCTACAAGGCAAGCAGTGGCCAATCTGCGCGTGCTCACGACCAATCAGCACGCGCGCCAGTCGCTCGACCATTGCGTATCCCCGCGCTATCGCAATGCACTGGGACACCAGGTGGCACGCGCCAATCACGATAGCGATGGCACGCACACCCCGCATACGCTGACTAAGTCATTGGCGCGGCGCCAGCGCTGGCTCGACCCTGGCGACATGCTGGGCTGACGTTGCATGCATACACAGGTTATTGGGTTACGTGGCCATGCATGCAGCGATGTACGCAAGTGAAGCACCGCCGCGGCGCCGCTTAACTCTTTCGAAACTTCATGTCTGCCGGCGCCACGCAGCGACATGCGCAGGTCATGCTCCGGGGCGATAACGTCCCTACCCGCTCGCTGGCGGTGCAGAACGTCTCTCCCTCCTAGCCACCGCAGCGACGGGTCACCAGTGGGTGGTGTTGTTCAATCCGCCGGACCGGCTCCCTGCGCCGGTCCGGCGTTTTTCTTTGGCCGCCCGTGTGGTGGTTCAGGAGAATGGATTGGTTTTTCCGGCGCACCATCGCACCACCCATCTCCCGCCGGCACAGTGGCTTTGGTTTTCTCGGACGAAAGACGCTTTCATCCTGTCGATGCGCGCTGCTTTCATCCTGTCCGAATAAGCAACGCTCCTGGCCTTCTCCCGTAGGGAGAAGGTGGCGCGTCGCGCCGGATGCGGGTCCGGGCGACACTTGGTGCCGCATCCGTAAGCCAACCAACACGTTGCATCGGCCTGCGAACGCGATGTCGCACGCTTACGCAGCCTCGGCAATGCGCCGCGCGCGCCGGGCGCGCACTGCAGTCGCCAGGCGATCCAGTACCTGTACCGAAGTGTCCCAATCCAGGCAGCCGTCGGTGATGCTCTGGCCGTAGGTCAGCTCGCAGCCTGCGACAAGTTCCTGGCGGCCGCCGACCAGATGGCTTTCCACCATGACGCCGACGATGCGCGTCTCGCCGCCTTCCAGCTGCCGCGCGATGTCATCGATCACCTTGGGCTGGTTGTCGGGATTCTTGCCGCTGTTGGCGTGGCTGGCGTCGATCATCAACCGTGCCGGCAGACCGGAGGTATTGAGCACCTGGCTGGCCGATTCCACATTGGCCGCATCGAAGTTGGGCACCTTGCCGCCGCGCAGGATCACATGGCAATCCGGATTGCCCGCAGTCGCTGCCACCGCGGTCTGGCCGTCCTTGGTCACGGCCAGGAAATGATGCGGATGCGAGGCCGCGCCCACGGCGTCCACCGCAATCTTGACGTCACCACCGGTGCCGTTCTTGAACCCCACCGGGCACGACAGACCCGAGGCCATTTCGCGATGCACCTGGCTTTCGGTGGTGCGTGCGCCGATTGCACCCCAGGCCACCAGGTCGGCGATGTATTGCGGCGAAATGATGTCGAGAAACTCCACACCGGCCGGCAAGCCAAGGTTGTTGATGTCGCGCAGCAGGCCGCGCGCCACGCGCAGCCCCTTGTTGATCTGGAAGCTGCCATCCAGATCCGGATCGTTGATCAGGCCCTTCCAGCCGATGGTGGTGCGCGGCTTTTCGAAGTACACCCGCATCACGATCTCCAGCGCATCGCCGAACTGCTCGCGCAGTGGGCGCAGCCGGTGTGCGTACTCCATCGCCGCGACCGGGTCGTGGATCGAGCAGGGCCCGATCACCACCGCCAGGCGGTCGTCGCGCCCATGCAGGATCTCGTGCAGCGCAGCGCGCGAGTTGGTGACGGTTTCGGAGGCGCGCTCATCGCAGGGCAGCAGCGACAGCAGCTGCGAAGGCGGTGCGAGGGCTTCGATCTTGCGGATACGCAGGTCATCGGTCACAGGCGGCATAACAGTGTCTCGGGTCGGCGGTTGCATCGGGGAGCCAGGCGAAGCGGCAACAAAAAAGCCGCCAGTGTGCGCTGGCGGCTTTTCGGGAATGCTGCTGAAGTTTCCTTCAGGGTGAGCGCAATCCTTCCTCCGCCAGCGGCATCGGAAAACCGTAGTACCAAAAATAAAACTGGCTGCGGGGTGCGTTCATGGGATGCATTGATACCACGCGTTTTTGCGTGTTGCCACTGTTTCATCGGCAACGGACGTGCGCCCTATCGCAGTCGATGCACTGCCGGGACGCGAGAAAGGCCCGCCGGCATATCCCTCGTTGACCACGACGGCGTGGCGCGACGCAATCGATGAGCGATGTGCGACCAGCCCTTTTGGCGCGGCTGTTTCATAAAGCTTGCGGTCCGTAGCTGCGGCGGGACGATTAACGCACTGGTACGCAAGTCCGCTTGTCCGACATCCGATGCGTGGATGCAGATGCGTCGTGACACTCAGCAGATCGTACATAGCGTTCCAAATTCGTATCTCGCTGCGGGCAACGACACATATATTCGCCAGATGCCAGTTGAGCAACGGCACCGCCACCAGCAACCCCTCTTTCCTCCAGCATGGAATTGCTATCCGTATCCACGCGAGCGCTGCACTGCGGCCCGTCTAATGTCGGGTTGCAGCCGATCGTCATTGCACTGCTATGCGCCGCGTCCGCTTGCACCTTGACCTTGCAGCCGCTGTTCACTGCATTGCCGCGCACGCTATCGATGCTTGCACCAAACAGCATCGCGCTAGCTTGATCGACCGCGCCACCGCGCACCACGCCACAGCGATCATGCCGTGACGTGGTGTGCATGCAGCAACCACATCACTCAAAACGTAAACACATACTCCGCTGCGACTTCGCGGCCGATCGGGTTGAACAAGGTGGTGTTGTAGAACCCGTAGCCGTAAAAGCGCTCCTTGTTCTCGTAGCCCACTTCGTTGAACACGTTGTTGACGTAGAAGTTGACCTTGGCGTGGTCGGTGATCTTGTAGCCGGTGCTGAGGTTCCAGTAGATCGCCGGGCCCACGCGACCGAAGTAGCGCTTGCTGCTCTCGCCCAGATGCACGTTGGCGGTGTCGGTTACCAGGCATTGGTCCGATGCGCTGGGCTGGTAGCCATCGTCGAAGCGCGCGCAGGTGCCCCAATTGACCGCACGCATCGAGCCAAGCCGGCGGAAGTACACCGTCCAGTCCCAGGCGCCGCCGTTGTCCCAATGCACGCTGCCACGCACCCGGCTGCGCACGCGTTCGTCGCGGCGGTTTTCGTCGCTGTCGGTGCGGTAGATCTGTTCGCGATAGGCGATCAGGTTGTTGTAATCCAGCGACAGCTGGAAGTTGCCCCAGCCGGCGGTGGCTAGACGATATTTCAGCGATGCATCGATGCCGGAGGTTTCCATCTGCGCCAGGTTGATCGGGCCGCGCTCGATGCTGGCGATGGTGCCGTCGGCATTGCGCACCACGCGCGAGGTGATGGTGTCGCAATAGCCCGCACCGCCGGGGTTGTTCCAGGCGCCACCGCTGACGGTGGTGCCGGTGCGGCAGCCGGCTTCGGCGGACAGGATCTCGTCGCGGTCCAGATCCTTGATCATTTCCTCCAGCTGGATGCGGTAGTAATCCACGCTCAGCGACACCCCTTGCGCGATATCCCACACCACTCCGCCAGTGAACGAGCGGCCGGTTTCCGAGCGTAGATCCGGGGTGCCGCGCCGATTCACATCCACGGTGTAGTAGATGTCGTTGTTTTCGTCGTTGCAGCCGCCGGTGAGGTAGGCGCCTGAGGAAATGCAGCGGTATTGATCGATCACGGTCTGGTTGGTGGAGCTGGGTTCGCCGAGCACGTAGTGCATGTCCGGCGCGCGGAAGCTGGTGGCCAGCGTGCTACGCAACAACAGGCTCTCGACCGGGCGCCATTCCAAGCCCGCGCTCCAGGTGGTATCGCTTTGCGTGCCGACATCGGTGGCGATGGCGGCCGACGACCGGTAACTGCCATAGCGGTCGTAGCGACCGGCCACATTCGCGCTCAACGTGGACAGCAACGGGATCTGGAATTCCAGGCCGGCCGAGCTGCGCACGCGTTCGCCGCCGCCGCTATCGACCACATCCACCGGGTAGCACTCGTTGGCGCACGGGTCCGGCGACAGTTGATAGCCCTGCTTGGCGACTTCGGCCACGGTGGCGAAGCGGATCGGTCCGGCCCAGCCCTGCACCAGATCGCCGCTGAGGCTGAAACTGGCCTGATTCACCCAGGAATACGCAGCGTTGTGCGATTTGGCGACCAGGTCGTCGTACTGGTCCGACGACAGCGGTGCGTACAGGCGCGCTTCGTTGATCGCATAGATGGGCGAGCCATCGGCCGCGGTGCCGGTGGGGCTGCCGAGGAAGTACTCGGTGGCACGCGCGGTATCCACGGTGCGGATGTATTCGTCCACGGTGTAGCGCGAGCGGCCCACGCTCAACTCCCAATCGAAGCGGTCGGCCCAGACCCCGCGCAGGCCGGCGCTGAGATCCCAGGACTGTTCCTTGTTGTAGTTGGCCAGCCGGTCCCAGCCGCCGGCTTCGCGCCGGGTGAGCTGACGGATCAGGTTCAACGAGCGCCCGGTGGCCGCATCCTGGAACGGGCCCAGATACGCGTATGGCGGGTCGTAGGTCCAGCGCCCGATGCTGCGGTTGGCCGACAGCGTGGCCCAGGCTTCGGTGTGTTCGCCGAACTTCCAGGTGCCGTAGAGATAGGCCGAATAATCTTCGCTGCCGGTGACCAGGCCCCAGTCGCCGTAATCGCGCGCCACGCCGCAATAGTTGCCGGTATTGGTGAGCGCGCCGCTGTTCTGGTCGTAGCTCAGCCGCTGCGCATCGACGAACTCGCCGCCGAAGCGCGCGCAGGTGCCCGCAGGCGGCGCCAGACGCTGGTTGGTGTTGGCATCGACCAGGCTCAGGCCAGTGAATGGATTGAAGCCATACAGGCGGTTCTGGCCGGTCCAGTTGGAATAGGACATGTCGTCCGAGTCGTCCATTTCCGGGCGATCGCGGCCGCTCAAGGGGTCGCGCCGCGTGGCCTGCAGGGCGTAGGTCACGCTCCAGTTTTCGCCGGTGCGCCCGCCCGCCCACGACACATCGAAACTGTCGCGCCCGCCTTCGGTGGCGGTGCCGCCACGCAGGCGCACCTGGTCGCCCTGGTAGTCGCGCTTGAGGATCACGTTGACCACGCCGGCCACCGCATCCGAGCCGTAGATCGCCGAGGCGCCGCCAGTAAGGATCTCGATACGCTCCACCGCCGCGGACGGGATATTGCTGTAGTTGGAAAAGTTGCTTTCGCCGCCGTAAGGCAGCGGGTAATCGGCGACGCGGTGGCCGTTGACCAGCAGCAGGGTGCGCCCCGGCCCCAGGTCGCGCAGATTGATCGGCGAGGCGTTGGGCGTGTGCGAGCCCCATTGCGTATCGGCTTCCACCGAGCCCTGCTGATTCATGCTGTTGAGCACGTCGTAGACGGTGGCGAAACCTTCCTGCTGGATCTGCTGCGCGGAGATGGTGACCACCGGCTGCGCGCCTTCGACCTGCGCGCGCTTGATGCGCGAGCCGGTGACGCTGACCGCGTCCAGCGTGGAGGTAGCGCGCGGTGTGTCCGGCTCGGTTTGCTGGGCCATGAGCGGCGCTGCGGCAGCCGTCAGTGCAAGAGATACGGAAATCGACAAGGCAAGACGATGACTGCGGCAGTTCATAAGATCCCCGGGAGAAGCCGGACGCGGCCGGCGTGGCAGTGCGCTGCAACGACGTCTGCCAGCGATGCATGCACCGCCGCCCCTTGTCCGATGGCCCCCCGACCACGCGGCGCAAACGCCTGCCCAGCGACGCTAGGGCTGCGATGACATCGGTGTCAACACACTGTCACGCAAGTGTGATCGACATCGCGGTCCTGGGTTTGCGAACCCACTGGACACGCTTGCGCTCGCATCGCGATTGCGCGAAGTGCGGCGCACTCTGCAAGGGATGCGTCGCACGCTTCGGCTTGGTCGGCTGCTTGGTCGGCTGCTTGGTCGGCTTGCCTGATCGACTGGCCGCCTGTTCGCTTGTCCTCTGGGTGACAAGGTTCGACTGATTCCCGATCGCTTGGCGTTTGGCAGTGCGCACGCGACGCGCACACCGGCCAGGGGGACTGACAGCTCAGCAGTCAGCAATCCCGGTGCGTCAGTTCTGCCGGCAGTCTGGCGTCGTCGCGACAACCCGATGCCTCACAGCCTCAATGTGCCCGCATCGATGTGCCCGCATCGAGCAGCTACGCCAGGGCGCATGCGCCGCGCCTGTGCAACGAACGCCGCATAACAACGCGCGCCATCGACTCAGGCCAGATAGCGGCGGAACCACGCAATGGTTCGGTCCCATGCCAGCGTGGCGGCGGCCTTATCGTAGCGCGGCGTGGAATCGTTGTGGAAGCCGTGATTGGTACCAGGGTAGAGATGGGCCTCGTACATCTTGTGCTGTGCCTTGAGCGCGGCCTCATAGGCCGGCCAGCCGGCGTTGACGCGCTCGTCCTGCGCCGCGTAATGCAGCAGCAACGGCGCACGGATGCGTGCGACCTCTTCGGCGGTCGGCTGACGGCCATAGAACGGCACGGCGGCGGCCAGCTCGGGGTAGGCCACGGCCGCTGCATTGGCCACCCCACCGCCATAACAGAAGCCGGTGATGCCGACCTTGCCGGTGCTGTTCTCGCGGCGCATCAAGAACTCCACGGCGGCGAAAAAATCATTCATCAGCTTGGTGGGATCGACCTGCTGCTGCAGCGCGCGGCCCTTCTCGTCGTTACCGGGATACCCGCCGACCG
Source organism: Xanthomonas sp. AC360 (assembly GCF_979258225.1). Lineage (NCBI taxonomy): Bacteria > Pseudomonadati > Pseudomonadota > Gammaproteobacteria > Lysobacterales > Lysobacteraceae > Xanthomonas > Xanthomonas sp. AC360. The sequence goes on along the minus strand of NZ_OZ409846.1, from coordinate 2,067,971 downwards.
AACTCAGGCCATCCGGCGCCAGCGCGACGAAGCCGGCCTTGGCCACGCGCCGCGCTACATCTTCGATATACGGATTCAACCCGCGATTCTCGTGCGCCACCACCACGCCCGGCACTGGCGCGCTGGTCTTGGCCGGGCGCACCAGATAGCCACGTACGTCGCCATGCCCGTTGGGCGAGGGATACCGGATGTACTCGGCGACGATGTCCGGGTCGGTGAATTCCACCTGGGTGGCCAGCGCGTAGTCGGGACTCATCGCTTCCAGGATCGCCGCCGCACTCAACCCGGCCACCGCAAAAGCGGCGGCGCGATCGAGAAACTCGCGCCGGCTCAGCGTGCCGTGCACATAGCCGTCGTAGAGCTCGAGCAGTGCGGGATGAACATCCTGGGCAGTCAGACGGGGCATCGGCGTTCTCCTGGAGCTGGCCTGGCGAGTTGGGCGATCACGCCAGGCAGCATACGGTCTGCGCCGAAGCTGCCTTCACTTGGTCTGCAGGTCCCTCCCGACAACGGCTTGCGTGCTACTGCGGCAGGACCCGTGCACGGCTAGCACGCGGTCGGATGTGTCTAGGAGCACGGCTACTTTTGCAGGGGCATCGATAGAACACGTAAGACCCACGCAAAATGCACCGCAGAAAATATCGAGGAAATGATCGTTGACGAAGTAGAACGATCGTTCTACCTTGAGCGCGTGAACAAGACGACGAGCGATACCAGACAAAGAATCCTAGCAACGGCCGAAGAACTCATTTATCGGAATGGCATCCATGCCATGGGCATGGACCTTCTGGTAAAAACCTCCGGCGTCGCACGCAAGAGCATCTACCGCCATTTTGAAACCAAGGACGAGATTGCGGCCGCTGCATTAAGTGCGCGGGACGTGCGTTGGCTCGACTGGTTCAGGCAGGAATGCGACAAGGCCGACAGCCCGGAGCAGCGCATTCTGAGCATGTTCACCGTGCTTAAAGCGTGGTTTACGTCGGAAGGCTACCGCGGCTGCGCATTCATCAACACAGCCGGCGAGGTCGGCAATCCCGATGATCCGATCCGGAGAATCGCCAAGCTCCACAAGCAGAAGTTGCTGGACTACACGCTTGAGCTCACAGGGCAATTGCATATAGAGCGTCCAGAGACATTGGCGCGGCAATTGCTGGTTCTTATGGAAGGCGCAATCACCATGTCACGAGTGACGGGTGATTACGACGTCGCAGACAACGCAAGAGACGTTGCGCAGGTGTTGTTGAAACAGGTTGGGGGCTAAAACCTGAAGATTCAAAGCCCCGTTGAAGTAACCCGCATATCCAATTCGATTGGAGGCCCCACTATGTCCGCTAATGAAACCCGTCCACCCCTCCCGCCGTTCACGCGTGACTCGGCGATTGAGAAGGTCCGTCTCGCCGAGGATGGCTGGAATTCCCGCGATGCCGACAAGGTTTCGCTTGCCTATTCGCTCCACACCCAGTGGCGCAATCGTGCCGAATTCACCAATGGTCGCGAAGAAGCCCGGCAGTTCCTTGTTCGCAAGTGGAATAAGGAGCTGGAGTATCGCTTGATTAAGGAGCTGTGGGCATTTACCGAGAACCGAATCGCAGTGCGCTATGCCTACGAGTGGCGGGACGATTCCGGCAACTGGTTCCGCTCGTATGGGAATGAGAACTGGGAGTTTGGGGAGGATGGTTTGATGGAGCGTCGCTTCTCGTGCATCAACGACATGCCGATCAAGGAAAGCGACCGTAAATTCCGCTGGCCTCTTGGGCGTCGCCCGAATGATCACCCGGGGCTGTCCGATCTGGACATGTAAATTTCGTTAGCAGCGTGACATGAAAGCGCCGGGCACTAAGCGCTGCTCCCCGACTCAGCCCTCATTTCCCGGCTTTCGTCTTACCGAATGCCGTCTCGTCAGAAATCCGGTGGTGTGTCGAAACTGCTCGGCTATATTGAAGCGAGGACCGCAAGAATCTTGCGGATGGCCGTCAGGTTGATGCATGAAAGGACGCACGGGTACATGAAACGCCAGTTATTAGTTGCTCTTTGTATGCTGCCGTTCGCGGCGAACGCAGTTGTCATCCGTAACGATGTTGAAGACTCAAAGTATCGAGTAGATCGATCTGCGTTTGCGGCGCTGGCAGATATGCCAGGCGAAGGGCATGGCGTTCTCATCGCCCCGAAGTGGGTCGTCACCGCCGCACACGCGGCTCCCATGGAAGGCATGGGAGCCGAGGTGACCATCGACGGGCACGCATACAAAGTTGCGCGCGTAGTCGTCCACCCAGGCTACAAGCGCATGCCCGACGCGCTGGGCCAGGACGCCTTGAAGACCGGCAATCCTTCCAGGATTCACGCCTTTCTGGCCGGTTCGGATGACATCGCTCTGGTCGAGCTGCAGACGCCAGTGAAGCAAATTGCACCGGTAGCCCTGTATCGCGGCAACGATGAGGTCACGCAAGTCGCCATGTTGGTAGGGAAAGGGGCAACCGGTAATGGCATCGAGGGGCAGATTCCCAACGCGCCACATCGCGGCGTGTTGCGGCGGGCCTACAACTCCATTACTGGAGCCAACGATCGCTATGTCTGGTATCGATTCGATCCCCCCGCACACGGTTTGCCGCTCGAAGGCGTGTTGGGAAGCGGCGACAGCGGCGGCCCGCTGGTTGTGCAGAAGCAGGGCGCCTGGCAACTCATTGGGCTGGGATCGTGGATAACGGCGGTTCCAGAGCACGCCCTGGAGGCGGGTTTCTACGGACAAATGGTCTACAACGTCCGCATATCGCGCTATGTCGCATGGATCGATGGCGTGATGTCGCCATAGCTCTGGCCGCGCAGCCGTCTACGCGCGAAGACCTTGCGGCACAGTGACATCTGACCATGGCTGCTGCGCCTGGCGTTGCGTGCGCAGCTTATAGCGCATCGTCATGCAAACGGGATGACCGTCGCGGTGCACGCAAAAAAAGAGCCCCGCATCGCTGCGGGGCTCCTTTTGACTGCGGTGTTGCGTGTCGGCGTAAGCCGGCTGGATCAGAAATCCATGCCGCCCATGCCGCCCATGCCACCGCCGCCCGGCATTGCCGGCTCGTCCTTCTTCGGTGTATCGGCCACCATGGCTTCGGTGGTGATCATCAGGCCGGCGATCGAGGCTGCGTTCTGCAGCGCCGAACGGGTGACCTTGGTCGGGTCCAGGATGCCGAATTCGACCATGTCGCCGAACTCGCCGTTGGCGGCGTTGTAGCCGTAGTTGCCGGTGCCTTCCTTGACCTTGTTCAGGATCACGGACGGCTCTTCGCCGGCGTTGGCCACGATTTCGCGCAGCGGGGCTTCCATGGCGCGCAGGGCGATCTGGATGCCGTGGGTCTGGTCTTCGTTGGCACCGGTCAGGTTACCGACGGCCACCAGCGCACGCACCAGGGCCACACCGCCGCCCGGGACCACGCCTTCTTCGACGGCTGCACGGGTAGCGTGCAGGGCGTCTTCGACGCGTGCCTTCTTTTCCTTCATTTCGATTTCGGTCGATGCGCCGACCTTGATCACTGCAACGCCACCGGCCAGCTTGGCCACGCGTTCCTGCAGCTTCTCACGGTCGTAATCGGACGAGGTGTCTTCGATCTGGGTCTTGATCTGGCCGACGCGCGACTCGATCGCGGCCGAATCGCCAGCGCCGTCGATGATGATGGTGTTCTCCTTGGAGACCTGCACCTTCTTCGCACGGCCCAGGTCCTTGATCGTGGCCTTCTCCAGCGCCAGACCCACTTCCTCGGAGATCACGGTACCGCCGGTCAGCACGGCCATGTCTTCCAGCATCGCCTTGCGACGGTCGCCGAAGCCCGGTGCCTTGACGGCCACGACCTTGACGATGCCGCGGATGGTGTTGACCACCAGGGTCGCCAGCGCTTCGCCTTCGACTTCTTCAGCGACGATCAGCAACGGCTTGCCGGCCTTGGCCACGCCTTCCAGCACGGGCAGCAGGTCGCGCACGTTGGAGATCTTCTTGTCGTGCAGCAGGATGAACGGGTCGTCCAGGTCGGCCGACTGGCTCTGCTGGTTGTTGATGAAGTACGGGGAGAGGTAGCCGCGATCGAACTGCATGCCCTCGACCACGTCCAGCTCGTTTTCCAGGCCCGAACCTTCTTCAACCGTGATCACGCCTTCCTTGCCGACCTTCTGCATCGCTTCGGCAATGATGTTGCCGATCGATTCGTCCGAGTTGGCCGAGATGGTGCCGACCTGGGCAATTGCCTTGTCGTCGGTGGTGGGCTTGGACAGGTTCTTCAGCTCGACGACCGCAGCCTTGACGGCCTGGTCGATACCGCGCTTCAGATCCATCGGGTTCATGCCGGCAGCCACGGCCTTGACGCCTTCGCGGATCAGGGCCTGAGCCAACACGGTGGCGGTGGTGGTGCCGTCGCCAGCGTTGTCGTTGGTGCGCGACGCGACTTCCTTCACCATCTGCGCGCCCATGTTCTCGAACTTGTCAGCCAGTTCGATTTCCTTGGCGACGGAGACGCCGTCCTTGGTGATGGTCGGGGCGCCGAAGCTCTTCTCGAGCACGACGTTGCGGCCCTTCGGGCCCAGGGTCGCCTTGACGGCATTGGCAAGAATGTTGACGCCACGCACCATACGGTTGCGTGCGTCTTCACCGAAACGAATGTCTTTAGCAGCCATTTGTATGTAACTCCGGAAATGGGGAATAGGGAATGGGGAATCGGTAGATCAACAGCGTGAATCGGGGCGGGGTGGGATGGCGAAGGGCGTTAGCCGCTTTGCCCATTCCCGATTCCCAACTGCCGATTCCCGGCGCATAGCGCCTGATTAGCCGATGACTGCCAGGATGTCGTCTTCGCGCAGCACCTTGTACTCGACGCCTTCGGACTTGTAGCTGCTGCCGGCGTACTGGCCGTAGATGACCTTGTCGCCAACCTTGACCACCGGCGCGCGCAGGCTGCCGTTGTCCAGGGGCTTGCCGGCGCCGATGGCGATGACTTCACCCTTGGTGGACTTTTCCTTGGCGGAGTCAGGAATCACGATGCCGCCGGCGGAAACTTCGTCGGCTTCGATCGGCTTGACTACAACGCGGTCGTGAAGCGGCTTGATGCTCATAGATAAGACCCTCTTAAGTGATTGATTGGTCTGGAAATTATCGGCGATGTTAGCACTCGTATATGACGACTGCCAGCACAGCGCGCGGAAAAAACCCGACAGAGCGGGTGCGGGCCAGAGATTGTGCTGGGCGGGCAGCTTTCAAGGGCTGGCGGCAAAAAATTTTCATCCGGCCGTCTCATCCGGCGGGCGAACCGCGGCAAAAACACACCGGGCAAGCCGTCGTCGGGGCGAACGTGAGCGGCGTGCAGGAGCTGGATGTTGCGACCCAACGCCACAGAGCGCCGGTGACTGTCGCCGCGTGCCGATTCCGGGCAGCGGCTGCGCCCACCGACCGTACATGCAGCCGGTGCTACTCGCTCTAAAAATGGAACCAGGTTCCACCGTTTGTCATGCACAGGCTCTACAGTCGGGACAGCATTCCCCGATCACAAGGAGCTGTCGATGAGGTTGCCGTTCCGTAGTCTTCCACTGGCCTGCGCCATTGTCCTGGCCGTCCCCACCGCCCACGCCGCGGTGTTCATCAACGAACTGCATTACGACGACGCGGGCGCCTCCGGCGATACCGGCGAAGGCGTGGAAGTGGTGGCCACCGCCGGCGAATCGCTGAACGGCTACCGGATCTATCTGTACAACGGCAGTGCCCCCAGCGCAGCGGTGAGCTACGCCAACACGGCGGTGCCGGCGGGCAGCCTGGTCAGTTGCGGTAGCCAGGTGCGCATTGCCACCGTCAGCTACGCCAGCAACGGCGTGCAGAACGGGCCCAACGACGGCGTGGCGCTGGTGAACCCGAGCGGCCAGCTGGTGCAGTTCCTCAGCTACGAAGGCGCCATCACCGGTAGCGGCGGCCCGGCGGCCGGCGTCACCAGCCAGAACCTGCCGGTCAGCGAGAGCAACAGCAGCGCGGTCGGCAGTTCGCTACAGCTCACCGGCACCGGCAGTGCGGCAGCCAACTTCAGCTGGGCGGGCTCGGCGGCACAGACCTTCGGCGCCTGCAACCGCGGCCAGACCTTCAACGGCAGCGGCGGCGGTGGCACCACCGGCGCACCGACGATCACCAGCACCACGCCGACCCAGGGCGCGAGCGGCTTCCCGGCGGCCGGCGATCTGGCAGTGGGCTTCAGCGAGACGGTGACGCTGAGCAGCGGCGCCTTTGCGCTGAGTTGCGCCAGCTCCGGGACGGTGGCACTGAGCTACCCGACCAGCGGCACCCGCTTCACCCTGTCCACCAACACCGCCTTGGTCGGCGGCGAACGCTGCGCCCTGGCGATCACCGCCAGCGCCATCCGCGATGCCAGCGGCTTGAGCCCGGCGGCCAATCAGTCGATCGCCTTCACGGTGGCGACCGCCGGAGGCGGCGGCACCGGCTACTACTCGCGGGTCAACACCACCAGCCCCAGCCAGTTGCGCTGCTCGCTCAATGCCACCATTCGCGGCCACACGGTCTATCCCTACAGCGGGACCGGCACCAGCACCTGGACCATCCTGGAGATGGCAGACGAGGACCCCAACAACAGCGGCCGCATCCTGGACGCCTACCGTAACCGCAGCTACGCCAAAGTCAGCGACCGGGCCGGCACCGGCAGCGGCCTGACCTATAACCGCGAGCACACCTGGCCCAACTCGCTGGGCTTCGGCAGTGCCACCGGCGACCGCGGCCTGCCGTACGCGCCCTACACCGACACCCACATGCTGTATCTGACCGACACCACCTTCAACGCCGACCGTGGCAACAAGCCCTACGCCACCTGCACCAGCAGCTGCGGCGAGCGGGTGACCGAGGTCAACGACGGCAGTGGCGGCGGCAGCGGGCGCTATCCGGGCAATTCCAACTGGGTACGCACGTCCGATGGCAACGGCGGCACCTTCGAGGTGTGGGGACGGCGCAAGGGCGACATGGCGCGCGCAGTGATGTACATGGCGATCCGCTACGAAGGTGGCACCGACGCGTCCACCGGCCAGTCCGAACCGGATCTGGAGCTCACCGACGACCGCAGCCGGATCGTGCAGACCTCGTCCTCGCCCGCGTACATGGGCCTGTTGTCGACGCTGCTGGCCTGGCACCAGGCCGACCCGCCGGACGATGCCGAGCGTGCGCGCAACCAGGTGGTCTTCAGCTTCCAGGGCAACCGCAACCCGTTTGTCGATCACCCCGAATGGGCCACCGCCGGCCTGTTCAATTCGGCCAAGCCGGCCAGCTGCCAGCTGGCCAACTGAGACCCACCGGCCCGGCGCGTGCTGCGTCGGGCCGGTGTGGCTGGAGCGCTTTTCAGCGGAGACCGACAGCGACGGCGCGCTATGCGCCGTGCGCCGTGCGCCAGCGCCAGCGCCAGTGCCAGTGCCAGTGCCCGCGATCGTCGACCGGCAGCATCTCGCCAATCGCACGTCCCTTGCCGCCCTGCATTGCACGGCGGCCCATGGCGCAGGCGCCGCGAATACCGGCGTTAGCCAGTCGGTCATGCAACTCGCAGACCCGGCGCATCGCCCTGCCGGACCTGGGACGTTGGTCGCTCCAACCCATCTCTGCTGTCGGAGCGGGATTCTCTAGCTGATCGCGAATTAGCGCGGCTAACACCACGTAGCGAGCAGTGGTCAGACAGGCGTGGGCGGCGCGCTCAAAACCGGAGTGCACGCGTGGTCCATACCGCACTCAGCACCGAGCATTGGCCGCGTCCGCTTTGGGGTGAACACAGTCGGTTTGTCAGCTGTTCGTCGCCTCGTTGCCTCTGCGCAAATCTGGTGTTGGCGCCGCGCGCGGTCCAGGCACGCATCGCACAGCGCTGCATTCGACGCTGGCGAGTCACCCGGCGTACTGCGTTCGTCGGCGTGCATGCCGATGCCCTCAAAGCAGCCCAGCGCGCCGCTTTGGCTACCCAACGACCACGGCGGCGCTAACGCATCGCCCGTCTGCAGCGGCAATCCAGCGAAGTTGACGCCTTGTTCCGGAATGTGCGGTCGATCCCCCGCAGGCAGGGGATTACACTGCCGAGCCGAATGAACGCCTCTTCCCTCCATCTGTTGTTCAGTACCTGCCCGGACGCCGACAGCGCCGACCGCATCGCGCATGCCTTGCTCGACGAACGGCTGGCCGCCTGCGTCACCCAGCTGCCCGGCGCACAATCGCTGTACCGCTGGAACGGGGCGATCGCGCGCAGCACCGAAGTGCAGCTGCTGATCAAGACCTGGGAAGACCGCCTGCCAGACGCCATCGCGCGGCTGCAGGCACTGCATCCGTATGAACTGCCGGAGGCGGTCGCTGTCCAAGCCAGCGCCGGGCTGCCGGCGTATCTCGATTGGGTCCGGGCCGACACCCGCAAGGAAATTTGACGTCCATGAAGTCTTTGTCCCGCTGGATCGCCCGCTGCGCACTGCTGTCCGCTCCTGTCATCGCCGCCTCGCTCGCACTGGTGGCACCTGCCGCGCAGGCGGTCAGCGAGGCCGACCTGCTGCCGGTCAACCAGGCTTTCGTGCTCAGCGCCCAGGCCGACAGCCGCGACAGCATCGGCCTGACCTGGAAAATCGCGCCGGGCTATTACTTGTACCGGCACCGCATCAGCGTCAAATCCGGGCAAGGCTTTTCTGCGGGCGACTTGACCCTGCCGGAAGGCGAGAGCAAGCACGACGAGTTCTTCGGCCAGGTGCAGACCTACCGCAAGCAACTGCAGGCCACTCTGGCCGGCAAGGCCGATCCGGCACTGAAAACCGCGGTCCTGCAGGTGCAATACCAGGGCTGCGCCGATGCCGGGGTGTGTTACCCGCCGCAACGGCGCGAGATCCGCGTGACCCTGCCCGACGCGCAAGCGGCTGGTGCAGCCGCTTCCACGCCGCAACGCGAGAATCTGGGGGCGCTGGTGCCGCGCGCTGCGCCAGGTCCGCGCCTGTTCGGGGCGCCCGGCCAGACTGCCGGCGTAGATGCACTGCCGCTGCCGGCCGAGCAAGCCTTCACCTTCGAAGCCATCGTCGGCGACGGCAACAGCCTGCTGCTGCGCTTCACCCCGGCGCCGGGCTATTACCTCTACCGCGACCGCACCTCGCTGGCGGTGGAAGGCAGCAGTGGCGTGCGCACCGGGCTGCCGCGCTGGCCACAGGGCAAGACCCACCGCGATGAACACTTCGGCGATGTGGTGGTGTATTTCGACCAGGCCGAAGTCACCTTGCCGCTGCTGCGCGAGCGTGCCGACCCGGCACGCGTGACCCTGGTCGCGACCTTCCAGGGCTGCCAGACCGATGGCATTTGCTATCCGCCGATGACCCGCCGCGTGACGCTGGACCTGCCCGCCGGCACGGTGTCGCCGCAGAACCAGGCGCAAGCCGCTCCGCTGATGATCTCGCCGCTGGCCGCCGGGCAAACGCCGCCCGGGCCCGCCCCGGCAACGGCATCGGGCAGCAAGACGCAGCTCGCGCCGACAGCGGCGGCCGACAACCCGCAGCGCACCCAGCCGCCGCACACCGACAAGGGCCTGCTGGCAATGCTGGCGCTGGCGCTGCTCGGCGGGCTGGTGCTGAACCTGATGCCGTGCGTGCTGCCGATCCTGTCGCTGAAGGTGCTGGGCCTGGCCCACAGCGGCGAGAGCCGCAGCCACGCGCGCAGCCATGCCATCTGGTATTCGCTGGGCGTGCTGGTGTCCTTCGCCGCCATCGGTGGGCTGGTGATCGCCCTGCGTGCGGCCGGCCAGGCGGCCGGCTGGGGCTTCCAGCTGCAGCAGCCGTGGTTCGTGGCGGCGCTGGCGTATCTGATGTTTGCGGTGGGCCTGAGCCTGTCGGGCGTGTTCACGCTGGGCAGCAATCTGGGCGGCATCGGCCAATCGCTGGCCGCGCGCAATGGCCCGTTGGGCGATTTCTTCACCGGTGTGCTGGCCTGTGTGGTCGCCAGCCCCTGCATCGCCCCGTTCATGGGCACCGCCCTGGCCTATGCCTTCACCGCGCCTGCGCTGCTGGCGATGCTGGTGTTTCTGGCGCTGGGCCTGGGCCTGGCGCTGCCGTTCCTGTTGATCGGCTTCATCCCGTCGCTGGCGCGGCGCCTGCCCACGCCCGGTGCGTGGATGGAAACGCTCAAGCAGGTGCTGGCGTTCCCGATGTATCTCACCGCGATCTGGCTGCTGTGGGTGCTGGGCAAACAGCGCGGCGTGGATGCGCTGGCCCTGATGCTGGTCGGCGCCACCCTGCTGGCGCTGGGTCTGTGGTGTTTCGAGCGTAGCCGCTGGAACAGCAACCGCACGGGCATGCGCCTGGCGGTGGCGATGCTGGTGCTGGCCATCGTGCCGGTGGTGGGCGTCACCCGCCTGCGTTTGCCGGCCGCCACCGCTGCCAGCGAAGGCGCGGTCGCGTTCTCGCCGCAGCTGCTGGACCGTCTGCGCGCCGACAACCGGGTGGTGTTCGTCAACATGACCGCGGACTGGTGCGTGACCTGCAAGGCCAACGAAAAGAACGTGCTCAGCAGCGCCGAGTTCCGCGATGCGCTGCGCCGCGTGGATGCGGTCTACATGAAAGGCGACTGGACCAATGTCGACCCGGCCATCAGCACCTTCCTCGACCAGCACCAGGCAGTCGGCGTGCCGCTGTACGTGGTGTACGGACCCGGCGCCCCGCCGGCCATCCTGCCCACGGTGCTGACCAATGCGATCACCGAGGATGCGTTGCTGCGCGCGGCGCGCTGAAAACAGCCTGCTGCGCCGGAAAAGGCGCTTGATGCGCCCCGCGTGAGCGGCGCATTGCCCACGTCGGCCGATTCCATGCTCACCCGTCCTGCTGCGTGCCGAGAGCGGCCAGGATGCGCGCGCGGCTGACCTGCAGGATCTCCTCGGCCAGCGCCGAGTCGTCCGGACACGCGCGCGACAACATCACTGCGCCAACCACGCGCGCATACGTGTCGAGCATCGTTTCCCGCGCCTGGCCCGCACGCTGCGGGCCCGCCTCGCTGTCGACGAAGTTCGCCAAGCTGTTCTCGATGCCCTGCGCAAACGTCGCCCGGATGTCCTCGCCCTGGCGCGCAGCGTCACCGCTTAGTGCCGCCATCGTGCAACCCGCGCCGCGATCGTCGCGGTGGTCGCGGGACAGGTAGGAGTCGACGAACGCCGCCAGATCCGCATGTTTGTCGTTGGCCAGGCGCTGCGCGATGCCGCTGGCCGCCGTCTCGGCCATGAGGTCGGCCTTGGAACGGAAGTGTTTGTAGAACCCGCCCTGGGTGAAACCGGCGGCAGACATCAGTTCGGCAATCCCCACCCCGTCGTAGCCCCGCTCCCGGAACAGCGCGGCGGCGGTCTGGACGATATGGGCGCGATTTTCCTGCGCCTGGGCCTTGGTGACTTTCATGAGTGGATGTCTCTGCTGTGGACGACAAGGGCGGCCAGTATTTCATTGATGTTGATCGTAATCAAACTATTGACAACTTAGATTACTACCGACATCATTAGGCCAACTGAGGTGCTTCGACTCATCCGATCACCTGCGGCGACCCGCTTACCTACATCACTCACCGGACTGGCGTCGCCGCTCCGGAACCACCACACCTCATCCGAGACTCGACAAATGAACAACACAAAAAATGCAGTTGCCCTGGTCACGGGCGCCTCCTCCGGCATCGGCCAAGTCACCGCCAAGGCACTGGTCACTGCGGGTTACCGCGTCTTCGGAACCAGCCGCAAGCCGGCAACCAGCACGCCGGGCGTGACCATGTTGGTCTGCGACGTCACCGACGAAACCTCGGTGCAGACGCTGATCGAGGAGATCGTCAAACAAGCCGGCCGCATCGACCTGGTGGTCAACAATGCCGGCATCGGCCTGATCGGTGCCGCAGAAGATTCATCCATTGCCCAGGCCCAGCGCCTGTTCGACGTCAACGTGTTCGGCGTTGCCCGTGTGGTCAATGCGGTGCTGCCGATCATGCGTGCGCAGCGCAGCGGCCGCATCATCAATATGAGCTCCATCCTTGGCCTGATCCCCTCGCCGTTCAACGCCTACTACGCGTCGACCAAGCACGCCATCGAGGGCTATACCGAATCGCTCGATCACGAAGTGCGCGCCTTGGGTATCCGCGCCCTGCTCGTGGAGCCTGGCGTGACCCGCACCGCGTTCGAAGAAAACCTGACCCGCGCCGACCAGCCGCTGCCGGTGTATGCCACCGAGCGCGCGCGCAGCGAAACGTTGATGCGCAAGTGGGTGGAATCGGGCGATCTGCCGCAAGTCGTGGCCGACACCGTGGTCAAGGCCGCCACGGCGACCAAACCGAAACTGCGCTACTCGGCCGGCAAGCAATCCACGCAGGTAAGTACGCTGCGCCGCTTCATGCCCGAGCGGATGGTCGACAGCACGCTGCGCAAGTTCAACGAGTTTCCTGCCTAAGCGCAAAACCAAAGCGCAAAACCGACACGCGCGGGTGCCCGCAGCTGGACACCCGCGTCATGCACCGACCTGCTGAGTGGCCCTCGATGAAAGCGATATAGATCGATCGCACCGGCAATGCCGATGTACTGAATTTCCGCGAGGTGCCAGAGCCGATTGCCGGCGCCGGGGGCGGCTGATCCACTGCCGCCCGCAAGGCAGTCGGCATGCTGTCGCGCCAACGGCATCTGCGCGCGAATGCAGCGCACGTGCTGCCCTTCTATCCAGGACAGGGCGGCCGCTACATCCACCCTGCGCCCCTGCAATCACATCCCTGTTGTCTTCCACTTCATTCGGATAGAACGCACATGAGCCGACACACCCACCCGCATCTGCACGGCCGCTGCGAATGCGGCAACTTCTCGTTCGAAACCAGCAAGGCGCCGCATGCACGCTTCATTTGCCACTGCTTGTTCTGTCAGGATTTCACCGGCGAGGCGTTCTCCGACGTGTCGGTGATGTGGGCTCATCAGATCACGCTGAAAGCGAGCTCAGAACTCGTCGGCAAGAAGTACCGGCTTCCGCCCAACCTCACCCGCAATCGCTGCCCGAACTGCGGCAAAGCAGCGATGGAAACCATGGGCGCAGGTCCGTTGAAACTAGTCTTCATTCCGTCGAAGAACTTCGCCCAAACACCGCTGCTGCCGGCAGTGCGATTGCACGCGTTCTACAACCGACGCGTGCGCGACGTGGCCGATGGCCTTCCAAAGCATTCGCACTACTGGCCGAGCCAGTTGGCGATTTCCAGAGCGATCATGGGCCTGTGACGCACGCCTGCGATACACCGGGCTACGACCGGTCAGCCGATGCGGGTGCCAGGGGTGGAAAGCACACATCTCGGCCGGACATGGGCCCCATCGCGTCGGCTTGAACGGCTGCCTGATCCGTCAGCTGCAAGGACCGGTGCAACGGCGTTCGATCATCGACCAGTGGCAACGCACCTGGATGCAGCCGAAGGTCAACGGAGCATCCACGCCGATCCTGTTAAATAGCAGCACGGAAGCGACGTCCCCCCAATTTTGAGTAGCGCCTCAGTTTGGAGTCCAATTTCCTATCCCGAGGAGATTGGACGTGAAGAAGCGTTTTTCCGAAGAGCAGATCATTGGCTTCCTGCGCGAGGCTGAAGCGGGCGTGGCCATCAAGGACCTTTGCCGGCGGCATGGCTTCAGCGAGGCCTCCTATTACCTGTGGCGCAGCAAGTTCGGCGGGATGAGCGTGCCCGATGCCAAGCGGCTCAAGGACCTTGAGGCCGAGAACACGCGACTGAAGAAGTTGCTAGCCGAGCAGCTATTCGAGAACGACCTGATCAAGGATGCACTGCGAAAAAAGTGGTGAGCGCACCGGCACGTCGTACGCTGGTGCGCGAGTGGATCGAGCGTGGTGCTAGCGAGCGTCATGCGTTGGCAGTGATCGGCATGAGCGCCAGTGCACTGCGTTATCGCCCGCGCGAAGATCGCAACGTCGAACTGCGCGAACGCATCGGTGCGTTGGCGCATCGCCATCGCCGTTATGGCGTGGGAATGATCTATCTCAAACTGCGACAGGAAGGACGCTTGGTGAACTACAAGCGGGTCGAGCGGTTGTACCGCGAGCAGCAGCTACAAGTCCGTCGCCGCAAGCGGAAAAAAGTACCGGTGGGTGAGCGCCAGCCGCTGCTTTGGCCGGCGCGGGCCAACCAGGTGTGGTCGATGGACTTCGTCTTCGACCGCACCGCCGAAGGCCGGGTGATCAAGTGTCTGGTGATCGTGGATGACGCGACACACGAAGCAGTGACCATTGAGGTGGAGCGTGCAATCTCGGGCCATGGCGTGACGCGGGTGCTGGACCGGCTGGCCATCAGTCGTGGTTTGCCTCAGGTCATCCGTACCGACAACGGCAAGGAGTTTTGCGGCAAGGCCATTGTCGTCTGGGCACATGCCCGTGGCGTGCAGTTGCGGCTCATCCAGCCAGGCAAACCGAACCAGAACGCCTACGTCGAATCCTTCAACAGCCGGCTACGCGACGAATGCCTCAACGAACACTGGTTCCCAACACTGCTGCATGCGCGCACCGAGATCGAACGCTGGCGACGCGAATACAACGAGGAACGACCCAAGAAGGCAATCGGCGGCATGACGCCGGCTGCTTATGCCCAACATTTAGCAAACACCGATATCATCAACCCTGGACTCTAAACCCGACCGCTACGCAGGGCGGGGGGACGTCGACTCATCATGCTCACTTCTGGTCAGAAGTAGAAATCGCTTTCCAAACTACCGTCAACCTTGCGGCGAAGGAACGCCTTATGACCCTCATGAAGGCTTCAAGCTAGCCTTCGCCTGAGCATGCTTTTCGTCTTCTAAGCGCTGCTTCCACCGTGCCACCAAACGATCTAGAGCTGCAAAGCAGAGCGGTTGACCGTTTTTTCGCATGTGCTGGACATACAGATCAGCGCGGTCTCGAATTGAACACACGGTGCCACCAATGGTCTTGAAAAGCATGTTTTCTTCCAGATCATTCGCCTCAATCCCGACAGCCATGAATTCGTAGTAGTTGAGCAAGTACTTCATGCCCTCGATAGCCAGGACTTTGGCTTCAAGAAGGGTCGTTGGTGGCACCGCCACTACATTCTCAACTACCAAAGAATTCGCGGTCTGCTGGACTAGGTTCTTGAGGTTCTCTGGAGAAAAGTGCGCCTCGTCCACTTCAGGGATATTGCAGCCAAACGGATAGACCTGCTGGACATCCAATGCACGCCGCAGGAACTCGCTACTCGTGCGCGTCTGCATGAGTAGGTTGAACGAATTATTGGTGCGATGATTCTTAGACGTTGCTTGGAAATGGATGTACCAGCCCATACCAGCGGTCCACAAGGCTGCAATGGCGGGCGGGAAGTTCAGATATTTGTCCGACAAGGAAACGCTACCTGCAGTGATGCTGCCGGAAATCAGGTAATAGGAGCTATAGAAGGAGATCAGTGTGAACAGTAGAAGGGCGAGTGATGCGCGAACTACGGACCAGACGCTCTTGGCTCCCCCAACCATTCCGCAACGCACCAAGGCCGGCACCATCGCATAAAGTACGACTACCCCAGCTATAGCTATGAGCCATCCCTTGTATAGCTCATAGGGTATGTAATTACACCAGTCTAGGCCCACACAAATCAGCCCAATTCCGGCGACCGTCCCTAATGCAGCCACCTCTGCAGTACGTAGATGCATAAATACGGACGTACTTCCATCATCAACAAGTGCCATGCTCCCCCCACCTTGAACATCAGACATAGAAAAGGCCCCAATTGAGGGGCCTTTTCTGGAATTTTTACAGATACGGCTTTCAGATATCGCCAGTGCTTTGATTGATCATACGATCACTCCATCTAGAAGGGAACAACAACAGCTCTGACCTACCGTAACGACGCACCCGAGGGAGACATCGCACAATCGCCTTCACGGCGAGCCGGAAAGTATAGCTCTCAATTAGATTATCGTCAATGCACGAAATTTCTTAAGAGCAACATTAGGATCGAATGTCTCACGCCCAAAAAGGTTATGCAAGTGCCCAGCGACGCCAATTTCCAGGCAAAGCCCAGAGGCGCGCACTGTTAGAGTAACTTTCATAAATTATTGATTTTTAACATAATTTATGATTATGAACCATCTTGTGGAGATGGATCTACTCTTTGAGCTGAGCTCAATGAATGAAAAACGCTGCAAACCATACCGAACTTTCATCATGAGGTCAGGCAACTAGCACGGCGTTTAGTTCGAAACAGCTCGCATGCTTCTTATGGAAATCAAACAAACGTTTAAAACAGTCGCAACTTCTGCTATCTGGACAGCATCGCCCACATCGCGCAGACTTCCGGCCTTTCCGCTCTGCTGGATCTCATGGCCCACCTGCTGCTGCTGCACGGCCCCAACCTCAACCTGCTCGGTACCCGCGAGCCGGAGGTCTACGGGCGCACCACGCTGGCGCAGATCGATGCAGCCCTGGTGGACCGCGCGCAGGCAGCCGGACACACGTTGGCCTGCCTGCAGTCCAACGCCGAGCATGTGCTGGTGGAGCGCATTCACGCTGCCCGCGAGGACGGCACCGCCTACATCCTGATCAACCCGGCCGCCTTCACCCACACCTCGGTGGCGCTGCGCGACGCGCTGCTGGGCGTGGGCCTGCCGTTCGTGGAGATCCATCTGTCCAATCCGCATGCGCGCGAGCCATTTCGCCACCACAGCTATCTCAGCGACAAGGCCGACGGCGTGATCTGCGGCTTCGGCGCAGACAGCTACCGGTTGGCGCTGGAAGCGGCGATCGCGCGCCTGGAGCGCGACGCATGACACCTGCAGCAACGACCACGGCGCCCACGCCGACGGTCTGACCCCATTCCGCCGGCACCCCGCCGACACTCTCCACCGATTCACCTCAAGAGGCCCTTATGGATCTCCGCAAAATCAAGAAACTGATCGACCTGCTCGAAGAATCCAATCTCGCCGAAATCGAGATCAAGGAAGGCGAAGAAAGCGTGCGTCTGGCGCGTGTGCCCAAGGGCACCCAGGTGGTGAGCGCGCCGATGCAGCAGTACGCACCGGCACCCGTCGCCCCGCCGCAGGCCGCCTCCATGGCGATGCAGTCGCCCACCGAGGCCTCCACCGGGGGGGCAAAGCAGGCTGCCGCGTTGCCGGAAGGCCATGTGTTGCGCGCGCCGATGGTCGGCACGTTCTACACCTCGCCCTCCCCCGACAAGCCGGTGTTCGTCACCGTGGGCCAGGCCGTCAAGGCCGGCGACACCTTGGCGATCATCGAGGCGATGAAGATGTTCAACCCGATCGAAGCCGACGTCTCCGGCACCATCGTCGCCATCCTCGGCGAAACCGGTCAGCCGGTGGAATTCGATCAGCCGTTGTTTGTGATTGGCTGAGCGGCCGGGAATCGGGAGTGGAGAATCGGGAATCGGCAAAGCGGCCTCATGAACGTCTTGAGGCGTGGCGCGATTCCATGGAGCTTGTCGAAATGATCTATCGGTTCACCGAGTTCTTTCCCGAGCAGGAACGCTACGGCCTGATAGCGCAATTGCGCCGTGCGGCCGTCAGCGTTCCGTCAAATATCGCCGAAGGTGCGGCGAGACGCTCCACCCCCGATTACGCGCGGTTTCTCTCGATTGCGCGCGGCTCGCTCTCCGAACTGGATACACAGGTCCAGATCGCCGGACGACTGGGCTATAGCAACACCGAAGACGAAGACATCGTCAGCCAGCAGGTCGACCAGGTCTTCGCCAAGCTCACCGCATTGATGAATGCCTTACGCAGACGTGGAGCCGCACCATGATGCCCGCATCTACCCATTCCCCATTCCCGACTCCCTATTCCCATGCTCGATAAAGTCGTCATTGCCAACCGAGGCGAAATCGCGCTGCGCATCCTGCGCGCGTGCCATACGCTCGGCATCCGCACGGTCGCGGTGCATTCCACGGTCGACCGCAACCTCAAGCACGTGGCCATGGCCGATGAGTCGGTGTGTATCGGCCCGGCCGCCTCCAGCGACAGTTACCTCAATATCCCGGCGTTGATCGCTGCGGCCGAGGTGACCGATGCGCAGGCCATCCATCCCGGCTACGGCTTTCTGTCGGAAAACGCCGATTTTGCCGAGCGCGTAGAAGAATCCGGTTTCATCTTCATCGGCCCCAGGGCCGACACCATTCGCCTGATGGGCGACAAGGTGGAAGCGATCCGTGCGATGAAGGCCGCCGGCGTGCCGTGCGTGCCCGGCTCGGGCGGCCCGCTGGGCGATGACATCGTGGCCAACACCAAGGTGGCGCGCGAGATCGGCTACCCGGTGATCATCAAGGCCGCCGGTGGCGGCGGCGGACGCGGCATGCGCGTGGTGCATTCGGAAGCGGCGTTGAAGGCGGCGATCGAAACCACCAAGTCCGAAGCCAAGGCCGCTTTCAGCAACGATCAGGTCTACATGGAGAAGTTCCTGGAAAATCCGCGTCACGTGGAAATCCAGGTGCTTGCCGATGGCCAGGGCGGTGCGATCCATCTGGGCGAACGCGATTGTTCGATGCAGCGCCGCCATCAGAAAGTGGTGGAAGAAGCGCCGGCACCGGGCATCACCGAAGAACTGCGCGCTGAAATCGGCAAGGTCTGCGTGGATGCCTGTATCCGCATCGGTTATCGCGGCGCGGGCACCTTCGAATTCCTGTTCGAGGGCGGGCGTTTCTACTTCATCGAAATGAACACCCGTATCCAGGTCGAGCATCCGGTCACCGAGCGCATTACCGGCATCGATCTGGTCTGCGAGCAGCTGCGTATCGCCGCCGGCCACAAGCTCAGCATCAAGCAGAGCGACATCGTGCTGCGCGGGCATGCGATCGAGTGCCGCATCAATGCCGAAGACCCGGAAACCTTCATGCCCAACCCGGGCCTGATCACCGCCTTCCATCCGCCCGGTGGCCCGGGTGTGCGCGTGGATACGCACATCTATGCCGGCTACAAGGTGCCGCCGAACTACGACTCGATGATCGGCAAGTTGATCGTGCACGGACCCGACCGCGAGACCGCAATCGCGCGTATGCGTGTGGCGTTGAGCGAGATGGTGGTGGACGGCATCAAGACCAACATCCCGTTGCAGCAGCGCATCATGCGCGACAAGGGCTTCCAGGCCGGTGGGCAGAACATCCACTACCTGGAAAAACGCCTGGCCGAGCGCAAGAACAAGTCGATTGCACTGACCTGATCGCAGGCGCCATTGCACCACGCAACAAGCCCGGGAAACCGGGCTTGTTGCGTTGGTTCCCAGTACATCGCGCCGGCAGTGCATCGCGCAGGCCAGGCACGCAGCTCGACGACACCGCTCACCGGCAAAACCATGCGGCCAGCCGACCGATGCGTAGGAGCGCACCCGGGCGCGACCGCTCTTTATCGGTGAAACCTCGTCCGCCTGGGTGCGCTCCTACGGGATCCGGGGTGCCACCGGATTCGCTGCGCAGACCTTCAGTCGTCCGCGCGGATGCGCATCACGCTCGCATCGGGGCGCGATGCGCTGCATCGTTCAACGCCGCGGCGCAGGCGCCTGCTGGCTGCCCGGTACCGGCACGATGCCGCTGGACGATGCCGGGTCGACCACCATCATGGTTTCGGTGGAGCCATCCGGCCAGACCACCTGAAACATCGAGCCGGCCGACAAGGTGGAGAACGGCATTGCGCTGCTGGCGCGATATACCGCGGCCACCTGGCTGGCGCCATGCTGTCGCTGCTGCTCGTCGGCGCCGACCGTGGTCGATTTGATCGACAGCGGCTGGTAGCGGTGATCGGCGGTATCGATCATCACGATGCCCACCGCCGCGGCCGAATACGCCACGAATAACGCCACCCAGAACCAGAACTTGGCGCCATGCGCCAACCGACGGTAATTCATGACTGTGCTCCCGGATCGGACACCAATGTATCGACCATCTCATCCACCCTGTCTGCTCCCTGCCGCGGCACCGCGGCGTCGAATACGAACGACACAAAATCCTGTGCGCTATCGCGCGAGCAGATGCCCGCGTTGGCGCAATAACTGGTGACCAGCGTGCTGTCGGCACTGCAGTCCAGACCCAGGCGGCATGCGGCCACCTGCCAGGCGAGTTCGGCGAACTGATCGCCGGCCACATACCCTTCCAGACTGTCATCGCCGCTGGCACGCGCGCCCATCGCAGGCGCCAACGCCAGATAGGCCTCCGGGTCGCGCGAGGCCAGCACGCGCTGCACCAGCGCGCGCTTGTAAGTGGGGGTTGCCTGCAGCGGTTCGCCCAGGGCCAGCAACGCGGCTTCGGCGGCCAGGCTGCCGCCGCGCGCGGCGCGCAGCCGTTGTTGCGCAACCAGGCGCGGGCTCAGCCCATCGCTGGGAGCGAAGCCGGCACAGCGCTGCGCGACACGGTCACGCGCGGCGTGCATCGCGGCCACGCCAGGCGTCTGGTGCGCGGCGATCCAGTCGCTGTCGGCGGCGTAGCCGGCCGGGCTGTCTGCATACGGCGCGCAGTAATCGTAGACCCGGCTCAGGCGCCAGCCGGCCTGCGCATCGCCGGCGCGCACCTTCTGCTGCAACTGCTGCGCGTAGCGATACAGATCCGGCTGCGCATCTACCGCATCGCGATACGGCAGATGCAGCGCATTGCCGCGTTCGGAAGAGGTGTGGCGCGCTGGCGTTGCAGCAGCAGCAGCGCGCGCGGAAGTGGCGCTGGCGGCGGGCACTGCAGTGGCGAGCGCCGTCGGTTGCGCGCGCAGCTGCCACCAGGCTGCCGCCGCGAGCGCGACGGGAGCGAGCAACAGCCAGAGATGGCGGGCACGGACAAGCGGCATGACAGCGGCAACCCAGCTGCGGAAGACGCCCGCAGCAACGGCGCGGAGTCTAGCACTCGGCTGTGTCGGCAGCGGCCGCCAAGCGGGCGCTGCCAGCGCGTGCGGTACCGATGGGCAACGCCGGATGCCGTGTCTAGTACGCGTCTCGCCTTTGGATACATCGCGATGCCGGCGCGCTAGTCGGATCGGTCTGACAGACGGAATGGGTGACGCGCGATGTGGCGTACTGGGTGCTTGGCGCCGGCTTGTTGCGTTGTCGATGCATGACGCTTGCGCGGCCGACACACCACTGCCCGGATCGCGAGCCGAGCGCAGCGTGGTTGCGACGTGCGTGCAGCACCCTCCAGGCACACATTGTCATCTGGTGCCCACAGCAATGCAGATCGGTCGCTGGCGTTGATCGGCCGATCTTGCGCATCGCTGCTCGATTCCGGTGCCGCCATCCTCCAACGAACCGTGCGCCCCGCCTGGGGCACCGTGTCAGCCCGCCGGCACGAATCGTCTACGATGCACGCCTTGATGATTGCCGACTGCCACGATGCCGTTTCTTGAACTGACCCTGCCCTGCTCCGATACCACCCAGCCCCGCTTCCAGACCGCGCTGGAGGAAGTCGGCGCGCTGGCGGTGACCCTGCTCGATGCCGATGCCGATACCAGCAACGAGCGCGCCATCCTGGAGCCCGGCGTGGGCGAGATGCCGCTCTGGAATGCGCTGGTGCTGACCGCGCTGTTCGATGGCGAGAGCGACGCGCTGGAGGTGCTTGCGGCGCTGGAAGCGTTCGACCCGGAGCTGGACTGGAGCCAGGTGGCGCTGCGCATGGTCGAAGACAGCGACTGGGAACGCGCCTGGATGGATCTGTTCAAGCCGATGCAGTTCGGTGCGCGCACCTTCATCGTGCCGTGGAATCACGACCTGCCCGAGGCGGCCGACACAGCGGAGGCCGCCGTGGTGCGGCTGGATCCGGGCCTGGCGTTCGGGTCGGGCACGCATCAGACCACCGCGCTGTGCCTGCGCTGGCTGGATAGCCTGGCCGGCAGCGGCGAGTTGCAGGGGCGCAGCGTGCTCGACTTCGGCTGCGGCTCGGGGATTCTGGCGGTCGCCGCGCTGAAACTGGGTGCCAGCAGCGCCGTGGGGGTGGACAACGACCCGCAGGCGCTGCTGGCAACGGCCGACAATGCCGAACGCAACGCCGTGGCCGCGCAGCTGGCGGTGTATTTGCCCCAGGACGAGCCGGTGCAGACCTATCCGGTAGTGGTCGCCAACATCCTGGCCTCGGCGCTGGATGCGCTGGCCGACACCCTGGCCGCGCGCGTGGCGCCGGGTGGCCGCATTGCCCTGTCGGGCATCCTGCACGGCCAGGAAGACGACCTGCTGCAGCGCTATGCACCGTGGTTCGATCAGCTGCGCTGCGAGCGCGACGAAGACTGGATGCGCATCGACGGCGTTCGCCGCAGCTGATCCTGGGCCGGCTCACCGGCGCGGGCGGCCGGCGCGAATCTGCGCGGTGGTCACCGCGTCGGCCACACTGATCGCACGCAGGCGGGTCACCACCTGCCAGCCGGCACGCTGCAACGCCGCACTACGCCAGCGCTCGGCATGCCGGGCCGCATACACACGCAGCACCACCTCGGCCAGCAACAGCGCCACCCAGACGCCCGCCGACCACGCCGACCACACCTGCGCACCGGCCAGCGCCATGCCTGCGGCCAAACCGGCGAGCGTCGCCCCCATCCCCAGCAACGGCCAGTGCCGATAGCGCAACGCCCAAACCCGTGGCGCCAGCGCCGCTGACCAGTGCACGCCCTCGACGATGGCGGCCCAGTCCTGGGCGCGTCGCCAGACTTGGTAGCAGGCCGCACCGCGAAAACGCTTGACCGCCGGATCCAGCGGCGAATCGGCGGGCCACGGCGCGCTTGGCGGCGGTATCCGGCCATCGCGATGGTCAGGTGTTGGAGTGACAGGCTCGACCATGAACATCCTCCTTGAGTTCGCTGCGATCACGTCATCGATGTCATCGCGACAGTATCGCAAACATATGCCGATATGAAAGACATACGAACTATCCCCAAGTGCTGCTAGGGCTATATCTCCCGGCCCTGCCTGCCTCCCATCCGGTGCCGTGTGAGCAAGCTGTACGAACGAGTACGCGAAGCCCGCAGCTTCACCAAGCTGACCCAGGAAGCCCTGGCCGGCGAGCTGGGCGTTACCCGCAGCGCGGTGGCGCAGTGGGAAATGGCCGAAGGCACCGCCCCGTCGGTGGAGAACCTGATCGGTCTGGCCAAGCGCAGCGGCATGGCGTTCGAATACCTGGCCACCGGCCGCGGCGATCGCGTGTTCGGCCCGCCGGTCTCGGCGATTGCCGAGGAACCGGCCCAGTACCGCCGCCTAGACGACCAGCAACGCGTGCTGCTGGCCCGCTTCGACACCCTGGCGCCGCGGCAGCGCAGCGGGCTGCTGGATCTGTTGCTGGCCGAGGGGAAGACGCGGCGCAGGCGGTGAGGCTGGGAATCGGGAATCGGGAATCGGGAATCGGGATTGGGGAATCGGGAATCGAAACAGCGGGCTTGCTGCGCTCTCGCGTGAGCTGCGGTGGTGTTGGCGTTTTCCGTAGGCGGACAGCGACTTTCCGTGCATCTATTGCTCGTTAGCGTCGCCGCTAAGGCGCTGAGCCGCAGACACCTACTTTCTGGGAATCAGTCTTCCTCGGTAGCGTCGCGGCATCGTTGCCAAGGCACTGCGCCAGGAAGCACGCGTCGCACTTCCCCATCCGGGCGTTCGCCCATCGCTGCGCACGTGGTTGAATAGCGGTCTTCCCGCTGCACGCCTGCCGATGTCAGAGACTCCGCCACCGCGCCGCCCCCTTGCCACCTTTCTGCGGGCAACGCCGCCGCCTGCACCGACGTTGATTCAACCGCCGGTGCTGCCGGCCACCGCGCCTGCGGAGCAGGTGGTGCCGATGCCCGCGACTGAGACGCCAGCTGCGCCCGTGCTGCAACCGGTGCCTGCGCCGCCGACGTCCGAGGCCGCTGCCCCAGGCGTGCCGGCCGTGAGCGCGCCGCGCACCGCGCTGCCGCAGACGCCACCACCCACCAACGCACACGGCAGCACTGCTGCAGACGACGCCGGGCTGCAGGACACCGCGCCGATTGAACGCGGGGCGCCGCAGCTGCCAGTCGAGCGGCAGGCGGCCGACGAAACGCGCTACGAGCCCGCTGCCGAGACCGCGTCCAACAGCGCACGCGACGCCGCAGACCGGCAGGACAGCGAGGCGCTCGATGACGACAGCAACGCCACGCCCACTGCCGACATCGCAGCCCCCGCGCAGCGCGACACCGGCGCCAGCGAGGCGCCCACCCACACAGCGCAATTGCACCCCTTGCCCACCGCTGCGGTGGCAGCGCCCACCTTCGCGCGCCGCGGGCTCAGCCGCCCTCGGCTGCGCGCCAGCGGGCGGCAGTGGGTGCTGTTGATCGGTCTGGTCGGGCTGCTGGGACTGCAGATCGTCATTGCCGACCGTGCGCATCTGGCCGGCGACGCGCGTTGGCGGCCGCTGGTCACCGCTGCCTGCGCAGTGATGCGTTGCACGCTGCCGGCGTGGCGCGAACCGGCCACGCTGACCCTGCTCAATCGCGATGTGCGCCCGCTGCCGGGCCTCGCCGGCGTGCTGCAGATCCAGGCCAGTTTCCGCAACGATGCGCGTTGGGCGCAGGCCTGGCCCTGGTTGCAGCTGTCGCTGTCCGATGCCGATGGGCGGGTGATCGGCACCCGGGTGCTGTCGCCGCAGGAGTATCTGGGCCAGGCGCCAGCCGAGCACGACACGCTGGCGCCGGGTCAGGCCGTGCAGGTGGCGTTTCGCGTGCGCGAACCGGCTGCCAGTACCGCTGCCTTCAGTTTCGACTTCCGCTAAGCGGACACAACCTCGTCCGATCGCCACATGGGCGTGGCGAGCGGTGAGGTCACGCGCTAGACTCACTCCCCCTCGCCGGCCCGCGCCCCGGCCTCGTGACACTGGGAACTTTCTTTGAACGCAGCCCCCTCTCGTCCTGACACCAGTCGTGGCGCCCCGAAGTCGCCGCTGCGCGAACACGTGGCCCAGTCCGTTCGCCGTTACCTACGCGATCTGGACGGCAGCGACGCGGACGATGTCTACGAAATCGTGCTGCGCGAAATGGAGATCCCGTTGTTCGTCGAAGTGCTCAATCACTGCGAAGGCAACCAGAGCCGCGCCGCGGCAATGCTGGGCATCCACCGCGCCACCTTGCGCAAGAAGTTGAAAGAGTACGGGCTGACGTAAGCCGGAAATCGGGATTGGCGAATCCTGAGAGCAGTGCCGCGTTGCTGACCTGCGATGTGCGCAATTTTTTGCTGCGCGATCACGCCCAGCCATAGCGGATCAGATGGAAGAACACCGGTGCGGCAAAGCACACCGAGTCCAGCCGATCCAGCACGCCGCCGTGGCCTTCGATCATGTGGCCCCAGTCCTTGATGCCGCGATCGCGTTTGATCGCCGACATCACCAGACCGCCGAAGAACCCCATCAGATTGGCCACCAGCGCCAGCGCGAACGCGTGCCACGGCGCGAACGGGGTGATCCACCACAGCGCCATGCCGAGCAGGCTGGCCGACAGCACGCCGCCGATGAAACCTTCCACCGTTTTGGACGGCGACAATTTCGGCGCGATCAGATGGCGGCCGGCCAACTTGCCCCAGACGTACTGCAACACGTCCGACGACTGCACCACGATCACCAGGAACGCGATCAACAACAGATTGCGCCCGGCATACCCGGGGATTTCCAGATTCAGCAATGCGGGCACGTGCGAGATGCAGAACACGCTGATCATCAAGCCCCACTGCACCTTGGCAGTGCGTTCCAGATAGCGCGTGGTATCGCCGCCGATGGTGGCCAGGATCGGCAACACCAAGAACGCGTAGACCGGAATCAGCAGCGTGTACATGCCGTACCAGCCGGTCCACACCAACCCGTATTGCCACGGCAGCACGATGTAGAACGCGGCCAACAACGCGTAGTAATCCCCGCGCCGCGTCGGTGTCAGAGTGATGAACTCGCGCAGCGCGAACAACGACACCAGCGCGAACAAGCCGATGACACCGGCGCGCCCGAACACGAACGCGATGCCGACCACTGCCGCCATCACCCACCACGCACGGATGCGCGCCACCAGGTTGTCCAGCACCGCGCTCGGGCGTTCGCGCGCACGCCAACGCAGCGTTTCGGAAATCAGCGTGGCGATGATCAGCACCAGTGCGATACCGCTGAATAACCACAGCGTCTGCTGATGCATCGAGGACTGCTGCAACTGCCCGCTGAAGGCATAAGGATTCATGCGCGCGCCTCCAGTTGGTCCGGCGACAACGCCAGCAACGCCTCGCGTGCGCGCGCCAGGAACGCGTCCTTGTCTTCATCGGCATCCAACCGCAACGGTGCGCCAAACGTGGTGGTGCACAACAGCGGCAACGGAAGCCATTTGCCCTTGGGCATCACGCGTTTGAGATTGTCGATCCACACCGGCACGAACTCCAGTTCCGGGCGTTGCCGCGCCAGGTGATACAGCCCGCTTTTGAACGGCAGCACGCCTTCGTCCGGGTTGCGCGTGCCTTCGGGAAACAGGATCAGCGAATCGCCGGCATCCACCGCGTCGCACAGGCATTCGATCGGGTCGCGGGTGCGTTGCGCCGGGTTGCGTTCGACCAGCACCCCATTGAACACCGCATGGATCAGATAGCGCCGCAACGCGGTGCGTTGCCAGTAATCGGCCGCGGCCACCGGGCGCACTTCGTGACGCAGGCTGGCCGGCAACGAAGACCAGATCAGCACGAAATCGCCATGGCTGGCGTGGTTGCCGTAATACACGCGGCGCTCGTTGGACGGCGCACAGCCGCGCCACAACGCGCGCGCGCCAGTCAAAGTACGGATGGCGCCGCTGCAGGCACGCGCAATCAAACGGGCAATCATGTCCACTCCAATGTGCGCACGATCATGCGCAGCCGCAGCACCACCGTCAGCACCGCACCGGCGATCAACACCGCCAGCGCGCCGATCAACACCCAGGCCGCGATGCGCGGCTGGCCCATCCACTGCAACGGCATCGCCAGCACGGTCATCAGCGACAGCCAGTGCATGCGCTGCACGCGCGCCATCGGCCCCTGCCGTGGCTCGGCGGTGCCGCACGCCAGGCCGAGCATGCGTACGTAGGCGGTGGCCACACAGCACAATGCCGCCGCCCAGCCCAGTTGCGCGGCCCACGGCACGCTGGCTTGCAAGCCGTAGCCCAGCCCGACGCAGACCAGCACATCCGACAGCCGGTCAGGCGCATCGTTGTAGACCTCGCCGGCACGCGACACCAGCCGCGCCTGTCGCGCCAGCACGCCATCCAGGCGGTTGCACCACAGCCGCCCCTGCAGGCCGAGCAAGGCCAGCAGCAGGGGGGCGGCGCCTTCGCGCGCCGGTGCACTCAAGGCGATGTAGAACATCACGCCGGCCAGCGCGGCGAAGGCGATGCCGGCCCACGACACGCCATTGGGCGTTGCACCGCGTCCGCGCAAGGCGCGTGCCCAGCGCTGGCGTCGTTGCAACAGGGTCTGCTTGCGTTGCATCAGTCGCCTCCTCCACCGCAACCACCACATCCACCGCCACCGTCTCCACCGCTATCGCCGCCACCACTGTCGCCGCCACCGCCGCAACTGCTGCTGCCGCTGTCGGTGTTGCTGGTCGTTGGCGCGCGCAGCGTGTGGTAGCTCACCCAGGGCGTACCCACCAAGGCGACGGTGCCGTACAACGCCACCGCTTCGCCGGGGTCGTTGCCAGTGCGCGCCGCATCGGGCCTGACTTCCGATCTGCGCTCGTGCAGGCGCGCGTCGCCGGCC
This sequence comes from Xanthomonas sp. AC360, assembly GCF_979258225.1. Taxonomy (NCBI): domain Bacteria; kingdom Pseudomonadati; phylum Pseudomonadota; class Gammaproteobacteria; order Lysobacterales; family Lysobacteraceae; genus Xanthomonas; species Xanthomonas sp. AC360. The sequence goes on along the minus strand of NZ_OZ409846.1, from coordinate 2,040,290 downwards.
CCGCTGCGGCGCACCGGCACCAGCAAAAATCCCAGCAGCAACATGCTGACCAGCACCATCAACGCCAACAGATAGCCCACCGGATACCCCCCCTGCAGCCCGATCACCAGCTTGCACGCGCCCAGGGTCCACAGTGCGGCTACCGGCACGGCGCTTATCGCGCGCACCAGCAGCGCCATACGCCGATCCAGCAACAACCCCTTGTCGATCAGCCGCTGCTGCACCGGTGCGGCCAGCGTGCGCAGCGTCTGCCATGCCAGCACCGGATCTTCTCCATCGCGCACGCACTGCAGTGCCGGTTGCAGCTCCGCCGGCACTGCAACGGTGGGATCGCAATGCACCCACTTACGCGCCTGCGCATCTTCATCGCGCTGCAGATGCACCGCATCGCAGGCCAGCAAGCGGGCAAACAGCAGATCGGCCACACGCCCGGCGCCACCGCTCAGGCAGGCCAGTTCCATCGTATCGACCGCGTGCACCGGCGAGGCGTGTCCGATGCTGCGCAACTGGCGGCGCAACCAGGCCGATGTAGACCAGGCCAGGCCGATGCCCACCACAAACACCGCCAGAAAACTGCTGCCGCGCCAGTGCAGCGGCGAGGCGGCCTCCCCGTTGCCGGCAACCACGCCAATCACCAGCGTCGCCACCGCCCAGACCAGCAGCGTACCGAGGCCGGCACCGCGCCGCGCGCGCATCGGCTCGCCGCGCAGGGCGCGCAAGCTGGCTTCGGCATCGTGCTGCTGCGCAGGCGTGGCTGCAGGCGGTGGCGGTGGCGGTGGCGCAGGCCAGACCTGCGTCGGCGGCGCGCCGAAGTGCGTGCTGTACCGCTCCAGGGTCTGCCGATACTGCGTCTGGAAACGCGCAGCGTCGTCGCTGTCGCCACGTCCGGGCTGATGGTGCAGCGTTGTCTGCAACACCTGCGGGCAGAACTGCTGCCAGTACTCGCGGGTGTCGGTGAGATGGGTGTGCCAGACCTGATCGACCAAGGGGCTGGGCGTGACATCGTGGGTGTCGCTGCAGGCCAAAAAACAGAACCGTCGGTATTCGTCCACCGCCAGCTGCGCCTGCGCCACGCTGCAGTGGGCCTGCTTGGCGACACGCCGCACGAACGCCGGCAACGCATCGGCATCGCTGCCGAAACGATACGCCTGCAAGCGCTGCCACAGCGCCAACTGCGCCGCGGTGGCCTGCATCGGTTCGGGCTGACCGGAGGCGTGCGTGTTGCTCATCCGAACACCCGCAGTGCCAGTGCTGCGACCATCCACAGCAACTGCGCCGCCACGCTCGCCAGTTGCCAGCCCAGCAAGCGGCGCATGCCACTCCAGCGCGCCGACCAATCGCGGGTGGGTAGAAGCGTCGCGCGCAGGCCGATGGCATGCAGGGCCGTATCGAGTTGTTGCGCAGCCTGCGTCTCGTCGCTGCCGCGCGCGAGCTGCGCGATCACGCCTTCCAACAGGTCGGCATCCAGGCCGACGCGGAATGCCCAATAGCGTTGCATCAGCCCGGCCGCTGCACTGAGCGCAAAGCTCAGTTGTATCGATGGCGGCGCTTCGGCAACACCCAGCAAGACAATCGCGGCGGCCAGCAGCAGCAACGAGAACCGGTCCAGTGCCGCGCCCTGGCGCAACACCGCGCGCATGGCTGCCAAGGTCATCAGAGAGGTATTCATTGGAGGCTCCGCATGGCCACGCCGTCGTTCTCTAGCTCACCCGTGCACGCCGCCACGATGGCAGCGCGATGCTGTGCGCCCAGCACGATCGAAGCGCGCGCGGTACGCAGTTGCGCGATGGCCGCGTCCACATCGTTACTGCGGCCACTGCGCACCAACCAGGTCGCAACGCTGGCGGCGCTGCGCGAGTAACCCAGTGCGCAGCACACCAGCACCGGGCCATGCACGCGCGCGGATTCGATCGCGTCGGCGGCGGCGCGTAGCTGCGCGGGCGTGGGCGCCACCAGATCCAGCATCGGCAGCGTGCGGTCGTGCGCACGCGCTGCGTACAAGGACAACTCCGCACTCACGTCCACCACTGCGGCGAACGCAGCGCGCTGGCCGGGCAGCGGAATGCGGCCCAGCCACACGCCATCGCAGACCACGCGCGGCAGCGGGTCGCGGCGCGTCCATAGCCGCGAGTTGCACCAGGCCGCCAGCAGATACGGCGCATACAACCAGCGCGCGGCCAGGCTCAAGCCACCATCGGCGCGTTTCTGGAAGCCGAGCGCACCAAGCAGTGCATAGTTCAGCGCGACCAGGCCCAGCGACAGGCTCACCCACAGCATCCACAACCCGACGCCGCCGATATACAACGCCGCCACGGCGCTGGCGACTGCACCGACCAGGTACAACGCGGCCAAACGCCAACGCCGCGGATCGCGCGCCAGGTGCGCCTGCGCAAACGGTGCGGCGATCCGCTCCGGCCACAGCCACACGCACAGCCAACCCGCGGCAAGGCCGGTGGGAATATCCAGAAAATGGTGTTGATACGTGGTCAGCACCGACACGCCGATCAAGCCGAACCAACCGTGCAACAGCCAGCGCCACACACCGGACAGATGCTGCGCGTAACGCACCCACAGCACCACCAGCAACACGATGTGCAGCGACGGCGCCTGATTGAACGGCTTGTCGAAGCCCAGCAGCACCGCGAACAACCAGCCGAACACACCGTCCGTGTCCGGGCGCACGAAGCTGTACCGCAACGGCCACAGCACAAAACAGGCCACGCACAGCACTTGCGCGCTGAACAGGCGCAGCGCATGCGTATCCAGTTCGTGGCGGGTCCGGCAGACGAAGAACGAGGCGGCGTAGAACAGATCGATCGTCCAGTACGGCACGATGGTCCACGGCCAGAACGGCATGCCGTGCTCCCAGCCAAACACCACCGACGGCACCTGTACCGCACGCCCGGCCAGCGTATTGGCCAGGCCATAACTGAGGAAGAAAAACGGCCCCAGGAGCGCCAACCACAGCGCGGCACGACCACTCGGGCGCGCGCCGTGCGTCATGCGTCGATCCGCTGCGCCATCGACACGGTAAAGATGCCGAATGCATCGATCCGCTGCGCCACCTTGCGGAAGCCTGCCGCCTCCACCAGCGCATCCATCTCCTGCTGGCTGCGTCGGCGCATCACCCAGGCCACGCCATCGCGGTGACTGGTGAGCGCGCGCGCGATGAATTCCAGCTGCGGATGCCACGGCTGGCCGGTGTAGAGCAGATAGCCGCCCGGCTGCACCGCGGCGGCCAGGCCGGCCAGCGAGCGCGCCACCTGGTCGTTGTCGGCAAACAGTTCGTACAACCCCGACACCACCGCCAGGGTGGGCGCCGGCTGCACTGCGGCCAAGGCGGCCGGGTCGAACGCATCGCCTTGTTCGAAGCGGGCAATGTCGCCAGCGCCGAGCGTGCCAATCAGCGCACCGCCCTGAGTGACGTTGAGCGGGCTGAAATCGCGCAGCACGATGGCATCGGCACGTTGCGTACCGCTTCCCAGTGCTTCCAGCACGTAACGGCCGTGGCCCGCGGCAACATCGAGCACGCGCACCGGCTGGCCGGCCTGGCGCAAGCGGCCTGCCGCATCGCGCAGCAGTTCGCCCAGATGCGCGCCACGGATGCGGATGCCACGCCAGCCGATCGCATCGAGATAATTGCGGTCGATCATGCGCCCCAGCGGGCCACGTCCACGCGCCTGGTTACGGTAGATGTAATCCAGCGTGCTACCGGAATCGAAGCCGGTCTGCAGGCCCAAGGCAATGCCCTCGGACAACGTGCCGCCCAGGCGTAACCCGGCACGCACGCCGCGCCAGCGCAGGTCCTGCAGGCTGTTGCGTTGCGGCGGCCAGGCCAGCCGTTCGGCTTCTTCGAAGCTGGGTCCGGCGAGATGCGCATCGCGCAAGTCCGCACGCACTGGCGGCTGTGCGAAACGCGCTTCGATAAATGCGCGAATGGGCGCGATGGCCAGCGCACGGTCGCGCTCGCCCAGGGTGTCGTGGAAGAAACCGGGCAGCCAATGCCGCTGCTTGATCGGCGAGCGCAGGTTCTCGTAAAACCGATCCTGCGGGCCGCGATGCACCACAAAGTCCGAGCCGGACACCAGCAGTTGCGTCGGCACGGTGATCGCCTGCGCATCGGCCACCACGCGGTCGGCCGCCGCATACAGACCCAGCAGCACGCGCACCGAGATCGGACGGGTGATCAGCGGGTCGGTGCGGTAGCTTTCCACGCGCTGCGCATCGTGGGTGAGCCACTGCGGCTTGACGTAGCTGTTGACGAAGAAGTTGCCGCGCAGCGCATGCATCAGCGCCAGCCCGGCACGTGCGAACGGCACGTACAACTTGACCTTGAACGCCGGCGAGGCCAGCACCAACGCGCGCAGCGGCGGTGCGTAATCGTGCACCCAGGTGGCCGCGACCACTGCGCCCACGCTCTGCGCGATCACCGCGATGTCCTGCACGGCGATGCCGTGCGTGGTGCCCAGATGCGCGATGAAGCTGTCCAGATCGCGCACCAGCGCATCGAAGCCCGGTGCATCGCCGCGTACGCCCGGCGAGCGGCCATTGCCGCGCGCGTCCCAGGCAAAGAATTGCGCATCGGGCAGATTCAATTCTTCGGCCAGATGCATCACCCGGCCGGAGTGCTCATGCCCGCGATGCAGCAGCACCACCGCCTTGGGCGCAGCGCCTGCCAGCTGCGCCGGCCAGTGCCGATAAAACAGCTGCGCACCATCGAAACTGGCGAATTCGCGCTCTACGACATCACGCATCGGATCATCCTGAAATCAGTGAGAAAGAGTGAAAGCCGTGCAGCGCCAATGAGACGCGGCAGCGCACGGCGCGTCGCGATGTCGATCAGCGCGCCGCTGCCTCGGCCAGCCCGGCGCGCACCCGCCGCCACACCGTGGCACTGCAGGCAAGACTCAAGGCAATGGCGACCCAGGTGACGCCGCGCGCGCCCAGCAGCCCGCAGGCCAGGCCGACCCCCACCACGCCGATCACGAAGGCGCGGTCGCTCTTGCCCATCGGCCCGTCATAGCGGCGACTGGCACCGACCATCAGCCCGAGCACGCCGGTGTATTCGGTCAGCGCCGCCAGCAGCGCAAAGATCCATAGCCAGTGCGCGCCCACGCCGGGCACGCCGAGCAGGCTCAAGTACAGCGCCGCATCGGCCACCACATCGCACAGCTCGTTGAGGTAGGCGCCCAGGCGCGACTGCTGGCCGAACTCGCGCGCCAACATGCCATCCACTGCATTGAGCGCCATGCGCAGCAGCATCCACACCGGCAGCAACAGATACAGCAGCGGCCAGCTGGCGCCGGCGCGGTAGACCACCGCGGCCACCATCACCGACACCGCTGCGGCGATGAGCGTCACCTGGTTGGCGGTGATGCCGCCGCGGTACAGCGCGCCGACCATGGGCCGCAGCAGGTCCTGGAAGCGTCCTTTCAGAGCATAGATCGAGGCCATACCAGTGGTTGAGTCCATTCGAGCGCTGGCGCAGCCTACAATATCGGCTGCCCCGCAACGACTGTTCCCTCACTCATGGCCTCCGATTTCCTGCCCGTGCGCCGGGCCCTGCTCTCCGTTTCCGACAAGACCGGCCTGATCGACCTGGCCCGCGCGCTGGTGGCGCGCAAGGTCGAGCTGCTGTCCACCGGCGGCACCGCCAAGGCGATCCGCGACGCCGGCCTGCCGGTCAAGGACGTTGCCGACCTGACCGGTTTCCCGGAAATGATGGACGGCCGCGTCAAGACCCTGCACCCGCTGGTGCACGGCGGCCTGCTCGGCCGCGCCGGCATCGATGAGGCGGTGATGGCCGACCACGGCATCGCGCCGATCGATCTGCTGGTGCTCAACCTGTATCCGTTCGAGTCGGTCACCGCCAAGGCCGATTGCACGCTGGCCGACGCGGTGGAAAACATCGACATCGGCGGGCCGGCCATGCTGCGCAGCGCAGCCAAGAACTTCGCCCGCGTGGCGGTGGCCACCGACCCGGCGCAGTACGCCGACCTGCTCGCCGAGCTGGAAGCCAACGACGGCCAGCTGTCGGCCGCCAAGCGCTTTGCGCTGTCGGTGGCTGCGTTCAACCGCGTGGCGCAATACGACGCGGCGATCAGCAACTATCTCTCGGCAGTGGCCGACAGTGCGGAAAATATCCCCACGCGCAGCCCGTTCCCGGCGCAGATCAATTCCAACTTCATCAAGGTCATGGACCTGCGCTACGGCGAAAACCCGCACCAGTCCGGCGCGTTCTACCGCGACCTGTATCCGGTGCCGGGCACCTTGGCCACCTTCCAGCAGCTGCAAGGCAAGGAGCTGAGCTACAACAACCTGGCCGACGCCGATGCGGCGTGGGAATGCGTGCGTCAGTTCGATGCGCCGGCCTGCGTGATCGTCAAGCACGCCAACCCCTGCGGCGTAGCCGTGGGCGTGGCCTGCGGCGATGCCTATGAGCTGGCCTACGCTACCGACCCGACCAGCGCGTTCGGCGGCATCCTGGCCTTCAACAAGACCCTGGATGCAGCGACCGCCAAGGCCATTTTGGATCGCCAGTTCGTCGAGGTGCTGATCGCCCCCGACTACGAGGCCGGTGCGCTCGAATACGCCACCAAAAAAGCCAATGTGCGCGTGCTCAAGATTCCGCACGGCGCCGGCCTCAACAACTACGACACCAAGCGGATTGGCTCTGGCCTGCTGATGCAGTCGGCCGACAACCGCGGCATGTCGCTGGGCGAATTGAGCGTGGTCACCCAGCGCGCGCCCAGCGATGCGGAACTGGGCGATCTGCTGTTCGCCTGGCGCGTGGCCAAGTACGTCAAATCCAACGCGATTGTCTATGCCAAGGACAGCCGCACCATTGGTGTGGGCGCCGGGCAGATGAGCCGCGTGGTCAGTGCCAAGATCGCCGCGCTCAAGGCCGAAGAAGCCAAACTGGAAGTGGCCGGCTCGGTGATGGCATCGGATGCGTTCTTCCCGTTCCGCGACGGCATCGACGCCGCCGCTGCTGCCGGTATCAAGGCAGTGATCCAGCCGGGCGGCTCGATGCGCGATGGCGAAGTGATCGCCGCCGCCGACGAACACGGCATCGCGATGGTGTTCACCGGTGTGCGCCATTTCCGTCACTGAGCCGAACGACAAGGACAGGTCCATGTACCGATTGCGCTCCCTCGCCGCCGTGCTGGCTGCTGCCGGCTTGCTCGGTGGATGCAAGCAGGATCCCGCGCCTGCAGCGGCGCCCGCCGCCGCCGCAGCGCCCACCCCTGCTGCGGCCGCCACCACGCAACTGAGCCGCACCGAGCGCCTGGACGGTTTTTTGCGCACGCGCTATGGCGCCAAGGCCGGTCTGGCCGCGCAATGGAGCGGCGAGGCGGATGGCTTCAAGGCCGACAGCCAGGTCTGCGCCGAGCAGCCGGTGGTGGTCGGCGAGCAGGTGCAGCAGCTGCTGGCGGTGTGTCACAGCCTCAGCGATGGCGGCCATGGCAATCCCGGGCTGATCGACTTTTTCGTGCTGCGCAGCGACGGCGACAGCTTCAAGGTGGTGGCCGAAAAACTGTCCGACACCTTCGGCAGCGATGGCAATCCCGGTAGCGTGGACGTGCTGCGGCTGGGCAGCGATTTTTACGGTTTCATCGTGCACAGTTTCTGGATGGGCCAGGGCCTGATGCTGGAATCGCAGGATCTGGTGGTGCCCGGCCCCAAGGGGCTGGTCGGCGCCGGCTCGCTGCGCGCGCATATCGACAACAGCGGTGGGCTGGACTGCGACGACCAGGCCCGCGAGCCGGATCAAACCCAGGCGCAATGCATGGCCGAAGCGTTCGATGTGGACTTCACCCTGGACGTGGACAGCAGCAACGCACAGGCACGCATCTGGCCGCTGCGCATCCACGAACACGGCAGCGATTGCGGGCAGACGTTGGACACCACGCATGTGTTCGCACTCGACCCCAAGGCCTGGACCTACCCCTTCCCCAACGCTTTGCAGCGCGAAGGCTGCAAGTAGCGCGCCCTTTCCCCCGTCCTAGCGAGCAGTTCTCTTGAAAATCCTTGTCATCGGCTCCGGCGGCCGCGAACACGCCCTGGCCTGGAAGATCGCGCAATCCGCGCGCGTGAGCGAGGTGCTCGTGGCGCCAGGCAATGCCGGCACCGCCACCGAGGCCAAGTGCCGCAATGTCGCGATCAAGGTCGACGACCTCGATGGCCTGCTCGCACTGGCACAGCGCGAAGCCGTCGCGCTCACCGTGGTCGGCCCGGAAGTGCCGTTGGTACTCGGCGTGGTCGACCGCTTCCACGCCGCCGGCCTGCGCATCTTCGGGCCCACCGCCAAGGCCGCGCAGCTGGAAGGCAGCAAGGCCTTCGCCAAGGATTTCCTGGCCCGTCATGGCATTCCCACCGCGTATTACGCCGTGCATACCGAGGTGGACGCCGCACTCGCCTACGTGCGCGAGAAAGGCGCGCCCATCGTGGTCAAGGCTGATGGTCTGGCCGCCGGCAAGGGCGTGATCGTGGCGATGACGCTGAGCGAGGCCGAAGACGCGGTGCGCGACATGCTCTCGGGCAATGCGTTCGGCGATGCCGGCGCGCGCGTGGTGATCGAAGAATTCCTCGATGGCGAAGAGGCCAGCTTCATCTCCATGGTCGATGGCACCCACGCCTTGCCGATGGCTACCAGCCAGGACCATAAGCGCGTCGGCGATGGCGACACCGGCCCCAATACCGGCGGCATGGGCGCGTACTCGCCGGCCCCGGTGGTGACGCCCGAGGTGCATGCGCGGGTGATGCGCGAAGTGGTCGAGCCGACCGTGCAGGGCATGATCGCCGACGGCGTGCCGTTTACCGGATTCTTGTATGCCGGGCTGATGATCGACGCGCACGGCGCGCCCAAGGTGATCGAATTCAACGTGCGCTTCGGCGACCCGGAAACCCAACCGGTGATGCTGCGGCTGCAGTCGGATCTGGTGGATCTGCTCGAAGCGGCCATCGATGGCGAACTCGCCACCGCGCAGGCGCAGTGGGACCCGCGCCCCTCGCTGGGTGTGGTGATCGCCGCCAAGCCCTATCCGGAAACCCCGGTCACCGGCGAGGTCATCACCGGCCTGGACCAGGTACCGGCCAGCGCCAAGGTCTTCCATGCCGGCACCGCATTGAATGCCACAGGCGAGGTGATCAGCGCCGGTGGCCGCGTGCTGTGCGTTGCCGCATTGGGCGACAGCGTGCAGGACGCACAGCGCACCGCCTACGCCGGCCTGCAGCCGATCCACTGGCCCAACGCCTTCCAGCGCAGCGATATCGGCTGGCGTGCGATCGCCCGCGAGCGCGACGCGCAGGGCTAAGAGCGGCTAACAAAACGTCGCGAGCAGTCGCCAGGTGGGCGTGGGCGGCGCGGAGGAACCACAGTGTACGAGTGGTACATGCCGCACCGAGCACCGGCCGCGCCCGCCTGGCGGGGAGCGCAGTCCTTTTGTTAGTTGCTCTTAGCCGCGTCCTTCCCCCGCCGGCGGGGGGAAGGTGCCCGAAGGGCGGATGGGGCAAGCACGGACATCCGCTGGTTGTCGGCCGAACAGAGCAACAGCTCGCTGGTGGTCGCCGACAAGGCGGTGTTCAAACTCGCAACCACAGGTTGCAAGGTCGCCAAGCGCGGTAGACCGCCGTGCAGCGGGGGCGGCGGCGCAATCGCGCACTCTGCTCCAGTCCGCACACATGCCGGCTACTGACAAAGAACTAGCCGCTCTCCACACCGGTGGCGCGTGCCTGCGGCAATAATGCCCGGGCACGCTTGCCCATCAGAGACCGTGGCCACCACTTCCTTCGAATCCCGCCTCAGCCGCCTGTGGGCCCATGAAAAGGCCAGTTACGGCCTACGTGTGTTCATCGCGCTGGCGGTGGCCATGGGCGTGTGCTGGCACTGGCAGCAACTCACCGCAGTCCCGGCGCTGTTTCTGGGCACCATCGCCAGCGCCATCGCCGAAACCGACGACAACTGGTTGGGCCGCATCAAATCGGTGCTGCTGTCGTTGCTGTGCTTTGCCGCGGCGGCGGCGGCAGTGACGCTGCTGTTCCCGTACCCGCTGGCGTTCGTGATCGGCATGGCGGTGGCCACCTTCTCGCTCACGCTGCTGGGCGCACTGGGCGAGCGCTACGCCTCCATCGCGCAGGCCACGGTGGCGTTGTCGATCTACGCCATGATCGGCATGGACCAGCACGGCAGCCACGATCCGCTGGTGGCCTGGCATGGCGCGGCGTTGCTGTTGATCGGCGCCACCTGGTACGGCGTGCTGTCGATCCTGTGGACCATCCTGTTCGCCAATCGCCCGGTGCGCGAGCGGCTGTCGCGGCTGTTCTTCGAGCTGGGCCTCTATCTCAAGCGCAAGGCCGACCTGTTCGAACCGGTGCGGCAAAGCGACCTGCATGCGCGCCGGCTGGCGCTGGCCGAACAGAATGCCAAGGTCGTCGGCGCACTCAATGCCGCCAAGACCGCGATCATCAGCCGCTTCGGGCGCTCGGGGCGGCCGGGCGTGCAATCGGGCCTGTATTTCCGGCTGTATTACATGGCGCAGGAATTCCACGAACGCGCCAGTTCGTCGCACTATCCGTACGAAGCGCTGACCGATGCGTTCTTCCACAGCGATGTGCTGTACCGCTGCCAGCGCCTGCTCGCACTGCAGGGCAAGGCCTGCACCGCGCTGGGCGAGGCGATCCGGCTGCGGCAGCCGTTCGACTATGGCGACAACAGCCGTCTGGCCACCGAAGACCTGCGCCAGTCGCTGGATTATCTGCATGCGCGCGCCGACCCCGCACTGGCGCGCCTGCTCGGCGCGCTGGAACTGCTGGTCACCAATCTGCAGACCATCGAACGCAAGCTTTCCGAAGCGGCGCAATCCGATTCCACCAGCGACAACCTCGACACCCGCCTGCGCGATTCCTCCCCGCACACCTTGCGCGAAATGGCCGCGCGGCTCGGCCAGCAACTCACGCCCGGCTCGGTGCTGTTCCGGCATGGCCTGCGCATGGCCATCGCGCTGGTCGCGGGCTATGCGGTGATGCAATCCATCCATGCCGACAACGGCTACTGGATCCTGCTCACCACCGCGTTCGTGTGCCGGCCCAATTACGGTGCGACACGCCTGCGGCTGGTGCAGCGTATCGCCGGTACTTTGATCGGCCTGGTCGCCACCTGGGCGCTAATGCAGCTGTTCCCCGGCACCGAAGTACAGCTGCTGCTGGCACTGGTCGCCGCGCTGGTGTTCTTCATTGCGCGCACCGATCGCTACATGCTGGCCACCGCCGGCATCACGGTCATGGCGCTGTTCTGTTTCAACCTGCTCGGCGATGGCTTCGTGCTGATCTGGCCGCGGCTGATCGACACCGTGATTGGCTGCGCCATCGCCGCGGCCGCCTCGTTCCTGATCCTGCCGGACTGGCAGGGCCGTCGCCTCAACCAGGTGATGGCCACGGTGCTGGCCAGCTGCGCGCGCTATCTCACCCAGGTGCTGGAGCAATACGCGAGCGGCATGCGCGACGATCTGCCCTACCGCATTGCACGCCGCGACATGCACAACGCCGATGCGGCGTTGTCGGTGGCGCTGTCCAACATGCTGCGCGAGCCGGGCCGCTTTCGACGCAATCTGGATGCGGGTTTCCGCTTCCTGGCGCTGTCCAATACCTTGCTGGGCTACCTGTCGGCGCTAGGCGCGCACCGCGCCGCGCTCGATGGCGAACACGACCCCACCATCGCCCGGGCCGGCGACTATCTGCAGCGCGCGCTTGGCGACATCGCTACCGCATTGAGCCAACGCCACCCACTGCCGGCGCACGACGAAACCGAAGAACTGGCCATGGCCGATGCGCTGGAACAGCACGCCGTGCAGCTGCCGCCCAAGCAGCGTCTGGTGCGCGACCAACTCGCACTCACCTTGCGCCTGCTGCCCAAACTACGCGCCGCTGCGGTGGCGGTGACCGATGCGCCGGCCGAGAGTGCGGCGCGTCTGGTGGTGAGCAAACACTAGCGGCGACCGAGGACAGTGCGGTCTCTGCTGCCGGTATCGACCCCGCCGCACAGCCCGGCGGCGTTGGCGCAACACCTGCGCGCAACACCGCAAAAGCCAAACTTTTCAGATGCGCGCATCCGTGAAGCATGCAAGGACGCGTCACTGCGTGTCGGCAGCACGTGGAGCGGCTAACACACCGTATCGAGCCGCCTTGAGGTGCGTGTGGACGGCGCACGCATAACCGGAATGTACGGGTGGTACCTACCGCACCGAGCCCCGGCGACACCCGCTTGACGGTAATCGCAGTCGTTGTGTTAGCCGCTGCTACTTCCAGGTATTGCGCGACACACTCCAGCCCACCCAGCCCAACGCCGCCACGGCCAGCAGCGCACCGCCGATCACCACACCGTTCCAGCCGGCCTGCGCGTACGCCGCGGTGCTCAAGGTCGACCCCAGCGCACCGCCGATGAAGTAGCAGGTGATGTAGGCCGAGGTGATGCGGTTGCGCGCATCCGGATTGCGCTGATAGATCACGCTCTGATTGGCGATATGCACGCCCTGTACGGCGATATCCAGCAGCAGCACGCCCACGATCAGCAACGCCATCGAGTGCGGCGCAAACGCCAGCAGCCCCCACGACACCAGCAACATCACCAGCCCACCCCAACTCACGCGGTCGCCGTGGCCGTGATCGGACCAATGCCCGGAACGATTGGCCGCCAACGCACCGGCCGCACCGATCAAGCCAAACAACCCGATCACCGCGGTGCCATAACCATAATTCGGACCGGACAACAGAAACGCCAGTGTGGTCCAGAACATGCTGAAGCCGGCAAAGATCAGCCCACCCAGCACCGCGCGCGCGCGCAGCACTGCATCGTCGCGCAGCAGCGTCAACACCGATCCCACCAACTGCGGATACGACAACTGCGCATTGCCCGGATGCCGCGGCAGCCCGCGCCATAGCAGCGCGGCGGTGATCAGCAGCAGACCGGCAGCAATCCAGTACACCGTGTGCCAGCCGCCCACGCCGGCCAGCAGCCCGGCGGCGGTGCGCGCCAGCAGGATGCCCAGCAGCAAGCCGCTCATCACCGTGCCGATCACCCGCCCCCGCTCGTGCGGTGCCGCCAGCGTGGCGGCGAACGGCACCAGGATCTGCGCCGCCACCGAACTGGCGCCGGTGACAATCGTGCCGACCAGCAACATCGCAAAGCTGTGCGAGCTGGCACTGATCAGCAGGCCCAGTGCACTGAGCACGAACAGGCCCACGATCAGGCTGCGCCGCTCCAGCCGGTCGCCCAATGGCACCAGCAACAGCAGCCCGGCCGCATACGCCAGCTGCGCCGCGGTCACCACCGCCCCGGCGCTGCGCACCTGGATGCCGAAGGTCTGCGCCAGCGTTTCCAGCAGCGGCTGGGCGTAGTAGTTGCTCGCCACTGCCAGCCCGGTAGCGGCAGCCATCAACAGCACCAGGCGGCGCGGTAATGGCGGATGGGCGGCGGGGTCGACAGTCATGGCAGAGGCCTGTGAAAGGAATGGAGGCAGTGTGGGCAGCGGCGATGCATCTTTCCAATGTATTGTTTTCACCGTCACCATCGCGTTTCGAGATCGCATGCTCACCCTGCGCCAGCTGGAATTTGCCGTGGCCGTGGCCGACGAAGGCGGCTTCACCGCGGCCGCACGCCGCTGCAACACGGTGCAATCGGCGCTCAGCCATCAGGTGGCCAAGATCGAAGAGACGCTTGGTGCGCGGCTGTTCGAGCGCGGCACCCGCCGGGTACGCCCCACGGCGGCCGGCGAAGTCTTTCTGCACAACGCACGCGAAACTCTGCGCGCGGCCGAACGCCTGCACGAAGAAATGGCCCAGGCACTGGGCACCGTGCGCGGCCGGCTCACACTGGGGCAGATCTCCTCGCTCAGTACGGTGCAGGTGCCGCAGCTACTGCGCCAGTTCCGCACCGCACATGCGCGGGTAGACGTGCACCTGCGCACCGCCATGAGCGAGGCCTTGCTGCACGATCTGGGCGAAGGCCGGCTGGATGTGGCCCTGGTCGGCGTCGGCCCGCAGGTCGCGGTACCGGAGCAGCGCCTGCTCCTGCACGAAGAACCGCTCGCCTTGATCGTCGCCCCCGGCCATCGCTTTGCCGCGCGCAAGCGGGTGGCCCTGGCCGAGCTTGAGGACGAACCGATGGCCGGGCTGATCCCCGGTGCCGGGGTGCGCGGCATCATCGATGCGGCCTTCGAGCAGGCCGGGCTGCGGCAGCGCCAGCAATACGAGGTGACTCACGCCGACCTGATGCGCGAACTGGTCGCCGCCGACCTGGGTGTGGGCATCGTGCCGCACACCATGGCCAGCGCCATGCGCGAGGTGGTGACGGTCGCGCTCAAGGAGCGCTTCCGCTTTTTGACCTACGCAGTGTGGCGGCCGGACCCCACCCCGGCCGCACGCGCGTTCGTAGCGCTGCTGCGTGCCCAAGCGGCGCCGCGTGCGCCATCGCCTGGCCGGTCGCGCTAAGCGCACAGGCCCTCCACCAGCACCGTGGAAGCCTGCTAGGCTGCGCGCGTTCGCAAAGGAAACTGCATGTCCGGTCACAGTCAGTTCGCCCTGCTCAGGCAGCGCCGCTTCTTGCCGTTCTTCGCTGTCCAGGCGCTGGGCGCGTTTAACGACAACGTCTATCGGCAGGCCATCATCGGCTTGCTGTTCTATCTCGGCATCGATGCGGCGCAGCGCACGCTCTACACCAATCTGGCGCCGGCGCTGTTCATCCTGCCGTACTTCCTGTTCTCCGCGCTGGCCGGCCAGATCGCCGAAAAAATGGAGAAGCAGAAGCTCATCGTGATCACCACCACGATGGAGATCGCCATCATGTCGCTGGCCGCGGTGGGCTTCATCACCGAGAACATGGTGATCCTGCTGATCGCGCTGTTCTGCACCGGCCTGCAATCCACGCTGTTCGGGCCGGTGAAGTATTCGATCCTGCCCTCGGTGCTCAAACCCGAGGAACTCACCGGCGGTAATGGTCTGGTCGAGATGGGCACCTCGATCTCGATCCTGTGCGGCATGATCTTCGGCGGGCTGATCTTCCAGATCGCCGGCAGCCATGGCCCGGTCGCCGCAGCCACCGCGGTGATCGCCATCGCCGTCACCGGCAACCTGGTCGCGCGGCTGGTGCCCAAGGTCGATGCCGGCGCGCCGGAGCTGAAGATCAACTGGAACCCCATCCCCGAATCGCGCGCCATCATGCGCCTGACCCGGCGCACGCCGGCCGTACGCAACTCGGTGCTGGGCGTGTCGTGGTTCTGGTTCGTCGGCACCGTGCTCACCGCGCAGCTGCCCACCTACGCGCAGCTCAATCTCGGCGGCCAGCAAGACCTGTACGTGTTTGCGCTGGCGCTGTTCTCGATCGGCACCGGCGTGGGCTCGCTGCTGTGCGAACGGCTGTCCGGGCGCACGGTGGAAATCGGCCTGGTGCCGCTGGGTGCGTTCGGCATCAGCGCGTTCCTGCTGGACCTGTATTTCGCCCGCCCCGGTGCCGCGCCGGTGAGCGATCTGTCGATCGGTCAGTTCGTGCAGCAGGCCGGCAGCGTGCGCTTGATCATCGACCTGGTCGGCATCGGCCTGTTCACCGGTCTGTTCGTAGTGCCGTTGTTCGCGCTGATCCAGAGCCGCACGCCCAAGGCCGAACTCTCGCGCGTGATCGCCGGGCTCAACATCCAGAATTCGCTCTTCATCGTGGCCGCCGCCGTCATCGGCATTGCCCTGCAGCTGCCGCAGGTGGTGCTGTTCGGCCACCGCATCCCGATGCCGGGGCTGAGCATTCCGCAGGTGTTTCTGGCGCTGGCGATCGCCAATACGCTGGTGGCGCTGTGGATCTTCACCCTGGTGCCCGAGTTCCTGATGCGCTTTCTCAGCTGGGTGCTGGTGAGCGTGTTGTACCGGCTGCGCGCACGCGACATCGACACCCACGTGCCCGACAACGGCGCCGCCTTGCTGGTGTGCAACCACGTCAGCTACATGGACGCGCTGATTCTGTCGGCGGTGATTCCGCGCCCGGTGCGCTTTGTCATGTACTACAAGATCTTTCGCATCCCGGTGATGCGCTGGATCTTCCGCACCGCCAAGGCCATCCCGATCGCCGGCGCGCGCGAAGACCCCGCACTGATGCAGCAGGCGTTCGACCGCATCGACGCCGCGCTGGCCGATGGCGAGCTGGTGTGCATTTTTCCGGAAGGTGCGTTGACCAAGGACGGTGAGATTGCCGCGTTCAAATCCGGTGTCGAAAAGATCCTGGAGCGCCGCAAGGTGCCGGTGATTCCGATGGCGCTGCGTGGCATGTGGTCGAGCATGTGGAGCCGCCGCGATACGCGTCTGGGCCGCATGCGCGTGCCGCGCCGGATGCGTGCGCAGATCGAAGTGGCTGCAGGCCCCGCCGTTGCCGGCGACCAGGCCAGCGCCGCGTTGCTCGAACAGCAGGTCCGCGCACTGCGCCAGGACCAACCGTGAGCCGCACCGGCGCGGGCTTTGCGTCCGTCGCGGACCGCGAGTAGCCTGTGCGCCACTGCACGCTTTACCGCCGCGTTCGCCAAGCGGACGCGGCAGGTCGTACTGGGGGAAGTCGTCGTGCGCAATCTCGTGTCTGAGGCATCTGCCGCAACCGGCAGCAGTCGCGCCTGTCGGCGACCTGCGGTTGCAGCGCTGCACCGCGGCCCTGCGGGCAGCACGCACGCTGCCATCCGTCGTGCTGCGGCCGTCATCACCCTCCCCACGCACCCGATCCGTTTGTTGTCGTTTACCACCCAAGGAGCTTCACCATGAGTGCCATCCCACCGCCGATCCATCCCTCGTCCAGCGCAGCGCCCGGCCCGGTGCCCAATCACCTGATCTGGGCGATCGTCTCCACCGTGCTCGGCTTCTGCCTGTGCTGCCCGTCCCTGATCACCGGCATCGTGGCGATCGTGTTCTCCAGCAAGGTCAACGGCCTGCTCAACCAGGGCGATATCGACGGCGCGCGTCGCGCCTCCAACACCGCCAAGACCTGGTGCATCGTGACCAGCGTGCTGGCCGCGATCGGCCTGCTGGTCAACATCGGCATGGTCGCCACCGGCGGCATGCAGGGGTACTCGGATTACATGCAGCAGCTGCAGCACATGCAGTAATGGAACTGCGTCCACGCCATTGGCTTGGACTGGGGGCGGCCACCAGCGTGGCCGCCTTTGGCGTATCGCTGCTCTATCGCTTCGACCCGAACGCGAGCAACAGCCCGTTCCCGCCCTGCATTTTTCGCACCGTCACCGGCTGCTACTGCCCCGGTTGCGGCATGACCCGCGCGTTGTATGCGCTGGTGCATTTCGATCTTCCTGGCGCCTTCGCCATGAATCCTGCCGCCGTGCTCGGCCTGTTCACCCTGCCCGGCCTGATCGCCTGGAAAGCCGGCTGGCGCGCCCGCTGGTTCGCACCGGTGGTGAGTGTGATGTCCGAACCGAAATTCTGGTTATGGGCACTCCCCACGTACTGGATTGCACGAAATCTGCCGTGGTACCCGTTTACGCTGCTTGCGCCGGGTTAGATGGAATAAAGACGTTACGAGGCAGTGCTTCATCGATGATGAGCTTCTTACGCGACATCGTACGTAATGCATCCGCAGAGAAAAATTTTATCCACCCTCTCGTTGAAAGTGAACGCATATAACTGGGGCAGTGGATAGGCCGTAATGACTTCAAGCACTACGAAACGAGCGCCACCGACAATAAAGGTGCTTGCAACGAAATGCCTTGATCGTTACGACTAGCTTTGGTGAAAAGCACTGCAGCACGCCCATGCCTTAGAACTCATCTATTCGATCAGAAGAGCCGGAATCTCTGTATCTCGACTGGCAAACCAGTCACAGCAACACCACTTCGCGACGCGGGTCGCTATTGCACCAGCAATCAGACGCTAAATGGAGCAAGTTATGGAAAACAGCCAATTCTGGCAACTCATGAAACTTATTGATCGTGTTGCATTGAAGGACGGAGACGAGGATCGCACTCTGGCCTCTCTCACATCGGCCTTAACTGCCATGGAGATTACAAGCATCGAAGCTTTCCATGAGCATCTCTCGCAGCATCTTTTCGCCATTGACGGAGAGAAGTACGCAGAAAATGCCGGCGACTCCGGGCAGTCTGATGATGGTTTTCTCTATGCCAGATGCTATGTGGTCGCTTGTGGTGAGGAATATTATTCCCGCGTAAAGAGGACTCCGGCTGAAATGCAACGCTCGGCTGACCAATGGTGCGAGTCGCTACTTTACGTCGCTCCAAACGCCTGGGCAGCAGGTAGCGGCAGAGACCCATCAGACTGGCCATTTGAGGCAACTGTTAGCTATGAGTCGGGCAGCAACCCCGATCTTTGGACTGAGGCCGGCGCATAACATCCCATCAAAGCCGACACGTCTCGCGTTTCGGTTTACTTCGGGCCTCGAACCATAGCGGACGAGCCGATGGGCGCCCGTTCAACGCGTAAGCAACGTGTGCCGGAAGGCGTACCGCCGGACCCGCATTCAAAAACTTACGCTGAAACGATTGAAACCTGGTGCCAGAACGAGAAGCAGTACTGCGCTCGTAACTACTTTAGTGTGGCGCGCAGTATCACCGCACCCACCCGGCAATCACCAACAACGCCAGCACCACCATCCACAGCAGCAGCACGCGCCAGACCAGGCTCATTGCATCGCGCACTTCCGGCAGCCGGCGCCAGACCGGCACCAGGCCCGAATCGGTGTAGTCGTGCGCTTCTTCGCGCAGCTCGGCACTGACACTGGCACGCGCGACGGCACCGAGAAAATGCGGCTCCAACGACCAGCGGTTGCCATGCGCTTGCCGCCACGCGCGGAACACCGTGTCGAAGTTGCCGACCAATGCCATCGACACAGTGATCAGCTGCGCTACCGGCCATTCCAGCACCGCCAGCAGCCAGCGCGCGCCGGCAAGATTGCGCGGCGGCAGCAGCACCGCCAGCGGGCTTTCCACCGCCAGCGCGGTCAGGCGATACAACACCGCGCCGAATGGCCCCAGCAACAGAAACCACCACAGCACCGCAAACCAGCGCCGCAGGCCATTGACTACCACCGCTTCAACCAGCGACGGCGCGTCCTCATGCACGCTGCCGCCGGCGGCCTGCAACTGCGAGATCGCATCGCGCCGCGCCCCGGGTTCGTCGGCATCGATCACCGCCTCGACATCGCGATCCAGATCGCGCGGCCCCCAGGTCCAGGCCAGCACCGCCACGCCGAACAGCAGCGACAGTAACCCGTGCCAGACATCGTCCAGCAGCCACTGCAGCACGAGCACTACAAACAGGGCCGGCAGCAGCGCCAGCAGCACCCCATAGCGGCCCTGCCAGGCGCCACGCCCGGCGGCATAGCTGTCCAGCCGCCGCAGCCAATGACCAAACCATTCAAAACGCCGCAGCCTGGCCACCTGCGCCGGGACCAGATGGCCCAGCGTGAGTGCGACGACGACGGCAACCAGGGTGGTGAACATGGGTGTCCCTCCTCAGCCGAGTCTAGCCGAGCGGGCACAACCGCCCCGTAACGCGCTTCGCGCGCCGGTACCGTGCGCACCGAGCAAGGGCGCCCATGCGCTTGCCGCAAGCCGCGTGCATGCGCAAGCGATGCCCTCAGCCATGCGTGCGATACCACTGCTCGATCAGCGCGCGCGCAATCGAAATGGCAGGCGGCAGCCCAATCCCGTCCTCGCCGCCTTGCCCAGCCAGCGCAGCGCCGACCTCGGCATGACTCACCCAGCGCGCATCTTCCAGCTCACCGGTCACCTGCGGCACTTCGCTCGCCGCCGCATGCGCAGTAAAGCCCAGCATCAGCGCACCCGGGAACGGCCACGGTTGCGCGCCGACATAGCTGCAGTGCTGGATCCGCACCCGGGTCTCTTCGTGCACCTCGCGCGCCACCGTCTGTTCCAGCGACTCGCCCGGCTCCACAAATCCGGCGATCACCGAATAACGCCGCGGCGCCCAGCTGGCCTGGCGGCCCAACAGCAGACGTTGCCCGTCGCTGACCGCGACAATGATCGCCGGGTCCACGCGCGGATAGTGCTCGGTCTGGCACTGCGTGCAATGCGCGATGAAGCCGGCGCGGCGGAACACGATCGCCCCGCCGCACACGCCGCAAAAGCGCGTGCGCGATTGCCAGTGCAGCATGGCCCGCGCATACGACACCGCGGTGGCGATCTCCGCCGGCCACTCGGCCGCCGCCTGGCGCAGGTCCACACGCTGCGGCGCCTTGACGTCGAGCGGGTCGGCCGACAGGCAAAACCAGCCTTGACCATCGCGCACGCCCAGGAAGATCGCCGCCTCCGGGCTATCGGCAAGCGCGGAGCCCTGCAGCAGCAACGGTTGCCCCTGCGCATCGGCCAGCGCGGTGCCCTTGGCATCGATCAGCAGCACGTTGCCTTGCGGCCACAGTTGCGCCAACGCGGCGGGATCGTCACGCAACGCATCGCCACGATCGAGCGGCGCGTGGGTGAAGGCAAAACCGGACAACGGAAAAGTAGACTCGGACATCGGCGCAAGCCTGCCGATAATTGGCGACACCCGCAACCGGCAATGCATGACGATCGCCGCAGCGTAGGCGCATGCAATGCGCTCGCACTCGTGACAGGTTGCTGATGATTACAACCGGTTCGTCGCTGCAGACGCCATGCATCCGCAATGCGGACCTGCCGAAACGCGTTTTGCGCCATCTGCATCGATCATCGCAACAGGGCTTGCCCGCTGCGCTCGATCAGGACGCGTCAGCCAAGTGCGACAGCGCCATTGGCGGCGCAGACGCGCGCCGTCAACCGATCACGACAGCGTCAGACTGCAGCCCGCCCAACACCCTCAGACGCTGAAGCTGCTACCGCACCCGCAGGTGGTCTTGGCATTGGGATTGCGGATCACGAACTGCGCACCGGTCAGGCTTTCGGTGTAATCCACCTCGGCGCCCATCAGGTATTGCAGGCTCAGTGGGTCGACCAACAGCGTCACGCCATCGGTGGCCACGGCCAGATCGTCTTCGGCACGGTTCTCGTCGAACTCGAAACCGTACTGGAAGCCGGAACAACCGCCTCCCTGGATATACACGCGCAACGCCAACTCGGCGTTGCCCTCTTCCTGGATCAGCTCGCGCACCTTGGCGGCGGCAGCTCCGGAAAAATTCAGCGGCCGGTCGATGGACTGATAGTCCGGGGCCGGGGCGGCAGTAGGAAGCGAAACGAGCGTACTCATGGCGTCAGCATGGGGGCCAGGCGGCCCCACTTCAAGCCGGTTGTGCCTGCGACAGGCTCGCGCTTCAGCCGCGTGCCCGCTCAGGCCTCGGCGGTTTCGGCCTGCAGCGCCTTGACCGGCTCGCTGCGGCTGCCTTCCGGAGCCGGCAGCGCGGCGGTCGCGCCCGCCGTGGCGGCATGGATCAACCGTCCGGTGAGCTGCGCACCGGCGCTCATTTCCACCACCTGGTAGTGCACGTTGCCCTGCACTCGCGCATTGGCGGCCAGTTCGACCCGCTCGGCCGCATGCACGTCGCCGGTCAGCTGACCATTGATGATCACCACCGGCGCACGCACTTCGCCCTCGATACTTCCCTGCTCGGCCACGGTCAGGGTGGCGCTGGCGCCGTCTTCGGCAATCACTTTGCCCAGGATGCGGCCTTCCACATACAGGCCACCGCTGAAGGTCAGGTCGCCGCGGATCACCACCTGCGGCCCGATCAAGGTATCGACCACGGTCTGCGCACCACGGTTGGACTTGTTTCCGAACATGAGCTACTCCCCCGCGCCATTGCCGGCGACTTTCCAATCGAATGTCTGGTTGACCGGCGCCCCATCGCCGCTCAGGGAGATTTTGACACGTTGCGGAGTGAAATCCTTCGGCAGGATCACGCTACCGTCCAACTGCTGGAAATAGCGGAACGAATACGGCTGGGCGGCGGCATCGGGCTTCTGGTGCAGCTCGTTCCAGCTCACCGTCACCAGCTTGCCGGCGCGCACGCCTTCCACCGCAAAGCGCAGCTGGCCCTGGCTGATCGCGCCACGGTTGAGGTTCTGGGTCAGCACCACGCTGTAATTCCAGGTCCCGCCGGCCTCGGCGGTGAACTGCACCGAGTGCGCATTGAGCCCCTTGCGCTGCGCGGTGGAGCCCACCAGCCGCTCGTAGAAGGCCACATCGGCGCGCAGCGCGGCGATCTGCTCGTCGCGCTCGGCCAGCGAGGCCTGCACTTCGGTATTGGCGACGCGGCTGATCTTGTCGGACATCGCCAGATTGACCTGGCGCTGCTGTAATTGTTCGATCAGCCGGCGCTGCTGGGCCTGGCTGCGCTGGGCCTGCTGCAGCGCAGCCTCGGCCTCGACCAGACGCGGCGCGGCGGTGCGGCTGGCCATCCACCACACACCACCCAGCGATGCCAGCCAGAGCAGGACGACCACGATCCACAGCCAGCGGCCGCTGGAAGGGCCACCACCGGAGTCACGTTGGACGATCTGAACGCGTGCGGCTGGTCTCATGGGCATCGGGTCCGGACGGGCCGGCGGTGTGGGCGGCGGCGTAGTGTGCCAGAGCCTCGACGGCCGTCGCGCTGGCGCTGGGCCGGCCGTTATCCGATAGTTCCGCATTGTTCGCAGGAAGCAACGCCATGAGCGAAGCCCATCTGTTCGTGATCGGCATCCTGCTGGCCTGGCTGGCCGGCATCCGCGTCTACCTCACCGTGTTCGGCGTCGGCCTGGCCGGCCTGCTCGGCTGGATCGAGCTGCCGCCGGCCCTGCATCCCGCGCAATCGCTGTGGGTGCTGGGCACGTCCGGCGCGCTGGCGGTGGCCGAATTCTTCGCCGACAAGATTCCCGGCGTGGATTCGGGCTGGGATCTGCTGCAGACCCTGGCGCGGGTGCCGGCTGGCGCGTTTCTGGCCGCCGCCACGCTATCGCCGGATGGCGACCTGGGCGCGGGCGCGTTGGCGGCAGGCGCTGGCGTGGCGTTGACCAGCCACACGCTCAAGGCCGGCACCCGCGCACTGCTCAACACTTCGCCGGAGCCGGCCAGCAACTGGGTCGCATCGCTGGCCGAAGACACCATCGCCACCACTGCACTGGCGCTGGCCTTGGCGCACCCCTGGTTGGCATTGAGTCTGGCAGTGGGGTCCAGCGTGCTGGTCGCGCTGATGGTGTGGTGGGTGTGGCGATTGTTGTGGCGTGGCATGCGCCGGCTGGTCGCGCCGATGCGCGCTTCAAGCACGCCGGCTGCACGCCGCTCCCCGCTATCGTGAAGTTCATCGCATAATCATCGCGACTGCAGGGAGTATCGATGGCCGCCCGAGATCCGGTTCCTTTCACCACCCGTGACGACACCGCCACGCGTAATCGCCCGCTGCGCGCCGAGACGCCGCCGGCCGACTATTGGCGTCGCTGGGCCGACGAGGCTGCCAGCGCGCCCGACGACAGCGCGCCGGTGAGTGCGGCGATCATTCCCGCGCCCGCCGCCGCCAACGTTCCCAGCCATGCGACACCCATTGCACCGGCGCGTGCCGTGTCCAACGCCGGCGCAACGCGCGTTGCGCCGGCGTTGCCGCCGTCCTCCGCCGCGTCCGCAGTCAACAACGACGGTGGCGACAACGTGGCGGCCGATGCGCCGTATCGCGTTCTGATCGTCGAAGACGACCGCTCGCAGGCCTTGTTCGCACAGAGCGTGCTGCATGGCGCCGGCATGCACGCGCAGGTCGAAATGACCGCCGCCAGCGTGCCGCAGGCGATCCAGGACTATCACCCGGATCTGATCCTGATGGATCTGCACATGCCCGAGCTGGACGGCATCCGCCTGACCACCTTGATCCGCCAACAGCCGGGGCAGCAGCTGCTGCCGATCGTGTTCCTCACCGGCGACCCGGACCCGGAACGTCAGTTCGAAGTGCTCGACAGCGGCGCCGACGATTTCCTCACCAAGCCAATCCGCCCGCGCCATCTGATCGCCGCGGTGTCCAACCGCATCCGCCGTGCGCGCCAACAGGCGCTGCAGCTGGCCGGCGAGCAGGTCAGCGTGCGCAGCAACCCGGAAACCGGCCTGCCCACGCGCGGCCACGTGATGGAGTTGCTCGCCAATGCACTGGAGCGCAAGCAGCCCGGCGGGCTGTTCTTCATCGAGATCGCCAGCGCACTTGGGCTGCGCGAACGCTACGGCTACGCCGCCTACGAACGCCTGATGACCCAGGCCGGGCATCGCCTGGCCACTGCCGCCCAGCCGTATCCGCTGGCGCGTCTGAACGACAACAGCTTCCTGCTGCTGGCCGTGGAAATGGACGAAGCCAGCCTGGAACAACGTGCGCTGGATATCCGCGAGCGTCTTTCCGCCAACGCCTTCCCGGTGCGCGAAGAAGAATCGGTACATGTGCGCTGCGCCATCGGCGTGGCTCCGCTGGGCCTTGGCTTTGACGACACCGGCAGCGCGCTGGAAGCGGTCGAGCGCACCGCGTTGCAGGCACGCCTGCGCAGCGACGGTGTGCAGGCCTATCTGGCGCCCAGCCAGGCCGAGCAGCAGGAGCAATTGCGCCTGGTCGAAGGCCAACTCGAACTGGCCTATCAGCCGATCGTGGCGGTGGCTGGCGGCGACACCGCGCAGTACCAGGTGCTGCTGCGGCTGCGCCAGGCCGACGGCACGCTGCTGTCGGCTGGCCAGGTGATCCCTGCCGCCGAGGCGGCCGGACGCATCGCCGATCTGGACCAGCAGGTCATGGATCACGCGCTTGGCTTGCTGCATCTGTATCAGCACGCCAGCCCGCCGCTGCGCCTGTTCGTCTCGCAATCGCCGCGCACGCTGGCCCGTGATGCCTTCGCCGACTGGCTGCTCAAGGCACTGGTCGAACGCGGCGTGGCCGGGCAATCGCTGATCGTGGACCTGCGTCTGGACGATGCCCTGATCCACGCGGTCACCGTGCAGCAGTTCTGCGCCAAGCTCATGCCGGCCGGCGTGCAGTTCTGCCTGAGCCAGTTCGAACCCGGCGACGAAGCAAACGCGCTGCTGAGCCAGTTGCCGCTGAGTTTCGTACGCATGGCCAACCGCTTTGCCGATGCGCATGGCAATGCCGCAGTGCGCGACGAACTGCGCGGCGTGATCGACATCGCCCATCAGCGCGGCCTGTTGATCATCGGCC
Organism: Xanthomonas sp. AC360; assembly: GCF_979258225.1. Classification (NCBI taxonomy): domain Bacteria; kingdom Pseudomonadati; phylum Pseudomonadota; class Gammaproteobacteria; order Lysobacterales; family Lysobacteraceae; genus Xanthomonas; species Xanthomonas sp. AC360. The sequence continues at coordinate 2,015,152 of NZ_OZ409846.1, read as the reverse complement.
AGCGCATCGAAGACCCGCAGGCGGCTGCTGCAATGTGGATGAGCGGCGTGGATTTCATTCAGGGCAACCTGGTGCAGACCGTCGGCAAGGAACTGGATTTCGACTTCACGAACGCGGTGCTCTAAATGACGGCGCAGGCGGGAGGCCTTCGCGTCTGGAGCGCTTTGGCCACGGTGACCGCACTCACCGCAGCGGTGGGCGCAGGCCTGCAGTGGAGCGACATTCAGGGGCCGTGGCGTGCGCTCACCGCCATCGCTGCTGCGCTGGCCGTGGTGTTTGCCCTGTGCGCAGCCGTCGCCGCCCAGCGCAGCGCCCGCGCCCAGCAGCGGTTGTCGCAGCGCCTGGACGAGGCGGAGCTGGCCCGCGAGCGCCTGCAACAGGAACTGCAACGCCACGGCGAACTCGAACAGGAACTGCTGCGCGCCAAACAAGCGGCCGAAGCCGCGACGTTGGCCAAGGGTGAGTTTCTGGCCACCATGAGCCACGAGATCCGCACCCCGCTCAACGGCATCATTCCGATGCTGGAGCTCATCTCCAGCGGCCAGCTCAGCCTGGACCAGCGCGACATGCTGCAGACCGCCACCGGCAGCTCGCTGCAGCTGCTGCGCATCGTCGACGACATCCTCGACTACTCCAAGCTCGAAGCGAACAAGCTCGAACTGGAGATCACCACCTTCAACCTGCGCGAGTTGCTCGACGGTGTGGTGCAGCTGCTGCAACGCACCGCCGAAAGCCGCCAGCTGCGTCTGGGCCTGGACATCGAACCCTCGGTGCGCCTGCTGGTGCGCGGCGACCCGATCCGCCTGCGTCAGGTGCTGGGCAACCTGATCGGCAATGCGATCAAGTTCACCGAGCGTGGCAGCATCGATATCCAGCTGCGTCGCCTGGGCGAAACCCGCGCCCAGCACCTGCTGCGTTTCCAGGTGCGCGACACCGGCATCGGCATCGCACCGGATCAGCAGGCCCGCCTGTTCCGCTCCTTCGCCCAGGCCGACGCCTCCACCACCCGCCTGTACGGCGGCACCGGGCTGGGCCTGGCGATCTGCAAGCGCATCATCGACCTGATGGGCGGGCGCATCGGCGTGGAATCCGAACCCGGCCGCGGTGCCACGTTCTGGTTCGAGATCCCGCTGCTCAAGGTGATCGGCGACCTGCAGCAGAGCACCGGCGCCGATGCGGCACGCGTCATGGTGATCAGCTCCGACGCACGCCTGACGCAACGGCTCAAGCGCCTGCTCGACGGCTGGGGCGTGTCGCACGTGCTGATGGAAACCACCCAGGAAGCGCTGGAACGCGTGCGCCGCCACAGCGATGGAGAGGGCTTCCGCTGCGTCATCGCCGACCACGACACGCTGCGCTACAGCGCGCGCGCCGTGCATCGCGCACTGGCTCGCCCGGAAGACATCAGCGGCTCGAAGCTGATCTGGCTCTACGGCGACGAGCCGGTACCGGTCGAACTGCAGGACAACGCCACCCTGGTGCCGCGCCAGAGCCCGGACGAGATCCTGCGGACGCTGGTGCTGCCGCAGGACGCCAAGCCCGTGCATGCGCTGGCCGCGTCGATGATCCCCGAGCCGCTGCCGCCACCGATGGCCAACGCGCGCGAAGTGCGCATCCTGCTGGTCGAGGACAACCCGGTGAACCTGCTGGTCGCGCAGAAGCTGCTGGGGGTGCTGGGCTTCGAAGCCGATACCGCCACCGACGGCGAGGCCGCGCTGAGCAGTATGGAATCCACGCGCTACGACATGGTCTTCATGGATTGCCAGATGCCGGTGCTGGACGGCTACGCCGCCACCCGCCGCTGGCGCGCGATGGAAACCGAAAGCGGCGGCCGCCCGATCCCGATCGTGGCGATGACCGCCAACGCCATGGCCGGCGACCGCGAACGCTGCCTGGCCGCCGGCATGGACGATTACCTCTCCAAGCCGGTTGCCCGCGAACAACTCGATGCCTGCCTGCAGCGCTGGCTGCCGCGTCAACCGGTGTTACCCAGCCAGACCAACGGCGCAGCCCCGGCCGATCCGGAAAGCGCCAGCGCGGGCGCCCAGGCACGTGCACTGCCGATCCTGGACAGCAGCGTGATCGACGAGCTGTACGAAGTGGCCGGCGCGGACACCATCACCATCCTGCAGCTGTTCCTGGACGATGCCCCAGGCATCATCGAACAGCTGGAAGCAGCGGCCGCCAACCGCGACAGCATGCAGCTGCGCGACCTGGCCCACACGCTCAAATCGTCCAGCGCCAACGTCGGCGCCCAGGCCGTGTCCAACGCCGCACGGCGCATCGAACTGGCCGCTCGCACCGGCACCATCGAACGCCCCTCGGTGATGGTCGCCCTGGTGATCGCCGAGTACGCCCGCGCCCGCCTGGCCCTGCTAGGCCAGGTCGCCCGCCTGCAAGCCGCAACCCGCGCAGCCGGCTAAGCCGCGCAGCTCGTAAGCCGGTGACAAGAACCGGCCAGGCACTGCAGTCGCAGGAAATCCCGCAGCGAAAGAACGGTCACGCCCCTCTCCCCTCGCGTGAGGAATTGGGGTGAGGGTAAGGATCAGCCGATCCAAGACGCCCGATCGCGTGCCAGGGCGGCACAGCAATACCTGCATCTCAACCACAAGGCTGACCAGTCATCGGCGTCGAACGTTGCGCTGCATGTGCAGCGGTACTTGGGCAGCGCTGGAGCATTACCTGAGCAGCACTGGACAGACTGAAGTTCCGCAGAGGCGCTGATCCACTCACAACGCAGCAGCGGCAAACCTTCGCTCGACGCACACTCACGCGATGCGCGAGGGAATCTAATAAAGCCTCTCGCCCGACGGGGCGAGAAGGCAGAGGTCTCACGCCACTGGCGCGCGTGCCTTGGAGCGCCCGCGTCGCAAACGCGGGTTGGGGCGCGGAGCGGGGGTTGGAGTGAGCGTGCGCGCGATGCCACAGGCAGCCAAGCAGCTACAGCACAACACACACGCATCGCCCGCAGCGCTTGCATGCTCCCCATCATGGCACGCGCTCACTAACCACCATCTGCGCTGCTCTCAACACAACGCCGACCAACACCACGCTGAGCGCGCGCTCAGTCGTCCAGCTTGGTCAGCAGGTAATTCGGCTCGCCGATCCGCGCCACCAGATCCAGCTGGGTTTCCAGCCAGTCGATGTGCTCTTCTTCCGACTCCAGGATGTCCACCAGCAACTGGCGGCTCACGTAGTCGTTGACGGTTTCGGCATACGCCACCGCTTCGCGCAACACGGCGACCGCTTCGCGCTCCAGCGTCAAGTCGCAGCGGAACATTTCGGTCGGGTTTTCGCCGATGCGCAGCTTGCCGAGCGCCTGAAAATTAGGCAGCCCTTCGAGAAACAGAATGCGGTCGGACAACTTGTCCGCATGCTTCATCTCGTCGATGGATTCTTTGTACTCATGCTCGGCCAGTTCTTTCAGGCCCCAGTTTTTCAGCATCTTGGCATGCAGAAAGTACTGGTTGATCGCAGTGAGTTCGTTGTAGAGCACCTTGTTGAGGTACTCGATGACTTTGGTATCGCCCTTCATGCGATGTCTCCGAGACAGTGAGCCGGCCGCACTCTAACGCGTTGGCGCGGCGCATGAAGGAACGCGAATCGTGATCAGTTGCGTGATGCCGACCGGGCGGCTACGAATCCACGCATGCCGCATGGAAAGCAACTGGGGGACGCGGGAGAGCCTGTCGACTAAGCGTGCACCGCGTGATACAGCATTTGCATGCCAACCGCTGATTGAGTCGCCAACGCAGCCAGATCCGCGTCACATGCTGGAAGCGACCGAAGCGCGCCCCACACCACTCAGGCAGCGCTTGCCAGACCCAGCAACGGAAGCGGCAGCGCGCGGGTCGCGTGCGCCTGCCTCAACAGGTCGGCCGCCATGTCCAGGCACGAGCCGCAATTGGATCCGCACCCGGTGCGCATGGTCAACTCGGCAAGGCTGGCGCAGCCGTTCTCGGCCGCTTCGCGGATCTGGTGGTCGGTGACCCCATTACAGATGCAGACGTACACGGTATCGGTCGGGTGCTGGCGATCCGGAGAGGACCGGTGCTGATTGCACCGCAAACGAGAATAGGTGTCAATTCCAAACGTTAATCATTATTAATCCGCACCTGCCGAGGCCCGCCACGCTTGCGTGGACGCTTGCGCGGACTGTCGTGACCGGCCGCGCTGCTACCGGGCAACCAGGCTTCCAGCGCACGCTCGGGCATCACACCGACCGCCGCAGGGCCTGCCAGCGTCTGCGCAAGCGGCGCCAAATGCCGCAGCGCACGCGCATAGACGCCACGCTTGAAGATCACCACGTGCTCAACCGGGTACCAGAAGTCCACCCAGCGCCAATGGTCGAACTCGGGGGTATCGGTGTGGTCGAGCTTGAGATGGGATTCGTCGCCAGTGAACTGCAGCAGGAACCACACCTGCTTCTGGCCGATACACACCTGTCGCTCATTGCGGCGCACCGCCCGGCTCGGCAGGCGATAGCGTAGCCATCCAGGCGTGGCGCCGAGCAATTCCACATGCTCGGGCAACAACCCGGTTTCTTCGCGCAACTCGCGGTACATGGCTTCAACGGGCGTCTCATCGGTGTTCATGCCACCTTGCGGGAACTGCCAGCCGTCCCTGCGCACACGTCGTGCCCAGAACACCTGACCGTCCTTCCGCATCAGCACGATGCCAACGTTTGGCCGGAAGCCGTCCGGATCGATCACGATGCGGACTCCTGAAAATCTACTGTGACCGACTCTGCCACGGCGACGCCCGGCTCACAAGCTGAAAACGAAATACTTGACAACACCCAGGCGCATCGCGAGAATTGCCGGCTCCCTAGGCTATGTAGCTCAGCCGGTTAGAGCACAGCACTCATAATGCTGGGGTCGGTGGTTCGAGTCCACCCATAGCCACCACGGTATTCAAGCCTGCACAGGCATGCGATACTCTGGGACAACATGTTTTTTATTGCCCCGTCGCCAAGCGGTAAGGCACCTGACTCTGACTCAGGCATCGGTGGTTCGAATCCATCCGGGGCAGCCAAACACAGAAGGTCCGATCGATAGATCGGGCCTTTTTTGTTGCCTGTGCCTCATGCAGATGATCCGAATCTCTGCACAGCCTTTGGCCCACTCGTGGAAGCAGCGCCCCGCATTCGGCCACTGCTTACCTCAGAACTACGCACCCCCCCAAACCTTCGACATCTCAGCGAAATAGGGCAACTGCCGCGCACCGGAGCGCCGCCTTGTCGCGCAGGAATGTCACCGACCGTTTCCCATGCGCGCACACAGACGTGGGCATACACCAGGTGACCGGCACCAACTCACGCCCCTGCCACACCAAAACACCGATCCGCGCGCCAGCCACTGACCTCGGTGCGCCGGGAGCCGCCATCAGAGCCGTCGCCCTACCGCGCACACCAACAAGGATTCCGGCCAGCACCACTGCAAAACGACAAAAGCCCGGCAATGCCGGGCTTTTGAGGCAGTCGTCCCAGCAAGCCGGGACGCAGCAAACGCGATGGATCAGCGCTTGGAGAACTGGGTCGCGCGACGGGCCTTGTGCAGACCGACCTTCTTACGCTCGACTTCACGGGCGTCGCGGGTCATGAAGCCAGCCTTGCGCAGCTCGGACTTCAGGGTTTCGTCGTACTCGACCAGCGCACGGGAGATGCCCAGACGGATCGCACCGGCCTGACCGGTGGTGCCGCCGCCGGAGGCGGTGACCAGGATGTCGAAGCTTTCCGTGTTCTTGGTCAACTCGAGCGGCTGACGCACGATCATGCGAGCCGTCTCACGGCCGAAGAACTCATCCAGCGGACGGTCGTTGACGGTGATCTTGCCGGTACCCTTGCGCAGGAACACGCGAGCGGTGGAGGACTTGCGGCGGCCAGTGCCGTAGTTTTGCGTGATAGCCATGATTAGATATCCAGAACTTGCGGCTGCTGGGCGGCGTGCGGATGCTCGGCACCCGAATACACCTTGAGCTTGCGGTACATGGTGCGGCCCAGGGGGCCCTTCGGCAACATGCCCTTGACGGCGATTTCGATCACGCGCTCCGGGTGGCGCTGCAGCGCCTGCTCCAGGCTCTCGGTCTTCAAGTTACCGATGTAGCCGGTGAAGCGGTGATACTTCTTGTCTTTCAGCTTGTTGCCCGTGACCACGATCTTTTCGGCATTGATCACCACGAGGTAATCGCCAGTATCGACGTGAGGGGTATAGATAGGCTTATGCTTACCGCGCAGGCGGCTAGCCAGTTCGGTGCAGAGACGGCCAAGCGTCTTGCCGGCGGCGTCAACGAGATACCAGTCGCGCTGGACGGTCTCGGACTTGGCGGTGAACGTAGTCATGAGGAAGCTCTTGAGTAGTCGGGCGGATTGCAGCGGCGATGACCGCTGGAACTTTGCCACGCGTTGTGAAGGCGAAACAGAAGAGGCGGGATTGTACGCGGCAGCCCGCAGCGGCGCAAGTCGCGCGTCTGTCAGGGTCAAGGCGGTTGGCAGCGGATCGGCCGGGCGCCAGAATCGACGCATGACCCAGACCTCCCCCAACCGACTGCACAGCCCGCTCGATCGGCTGCTGGTCGAAGCCCAGCGCGCGCTGGAGACCGTGTTCGGCAACCCGCCCGCCGAGCGCCCCAACCCCGCTGCCGACACCCCCGATGTCGCGCTGCAACCAGACCAGCGTCGCCATGCTGCCGGCCTGATGCGCATCAACCATGTCGGCGAAGTGTGCGCGCAAGGCCTGTACTTCGGCCAGGCTGCGGTCGCCCGCGACGCGCACACCCAGCACCATCTGCTGGAAGCCGCGCAGGAAGAAACCGACCATCTGGCCTGGTGCGCGGATCGCCTGCACGAACTGGACAGCCGCCCCAGCCTGCTCAACCCGGTCTGGTATGCCGGCAGCTACGCGCTGGGCGCCCTGGCCGGGCTGCGCGGCGACGACTGGAGCCTGGGCTTCGTGGTCGAGACCGAGCGCCAGGTAGAAGCTCACCTGGACGAACATCTCGAAACCCTGCCGGAGATCGACCAACGCAGCCGCGCGATCCTGCGCGTGATGAAGATCGACGAAGCCCGCCACGCCGACCAGGCCGAACAAGCCGGCGCCCGCATCCTCCCGCCCCCCATCCCCACCGCCATGGCTTTGGCCTCAAAGCTGATGAAGACCGTCGCTTACCGCTTCTAGGATTGGGGACTGGGAATTTCCGGTTGCCGGTTGCCGGTTGCCGGTTGCCGGTTGCCGGTTGCAGTTGGCAGTTGGCAGTTGGCAGTTGGCAGTTGGCAGTTGGCAGTTGGCAGTTGGCAAGCAGGTTCCGGCCTGCAGTGACACGCACACCGTAGAGTAAGAAACACCACTGCAACGCGGGCCGAAAGTGATTGCGAAAACGCAGCCTGCCGTCAACACAACCACTTCGAAAGCAGTGCCCACTCAGCACAACATGGCTGCGCCCAACCAGCAGCAAGAAGCAGCGACGGAGTCGAAATCCCTAGCAGCAATCGCAGCGCAAGCAGGCCATAAAGCGCAACACGCGACTCGTCGCCTGCTAAAACATCGCAGCACGCCCCGCAGCGCCCAACTGGGGCAAAGCCCCCTTTGTTAAGGGGGCGCGCTGATAAGCGCGGGGATCGGCAGCCACGGAGTCGGGGCCCAAAGATTTGCGAAGCAACCTTGGGGGTCAGGTCCGCGAAGCGTGCATGGCCACGGCCGAGGGCGCGGGGATAGGCAGCCACGGAGTCGGGGCCCAAGATTTGCGAAGCAAACCTTTGGGGGGGGCAGGCCCGCGTAGCGGGGATGACTAACCGACCAACTTCAAGCCGATCACACCGGCAACGATTAGCCCAATGCAGGCCAGACGCGACCACGATGCGCTGTCGCCAAACAAGGCGATGCCGGCAATGGTCACGCCCAGCGCACCGATACCGGTCCAGATCGCGTAGCCGGTGCCGACCGGAATGGTCTTCAGTGCCTGGGTCAAAAACCACAGGCTGATGCCGGCCAAGCTGATCGTCAGCACGGTTGGCCACAGCCGCGTAAAGCCGTCGCTGTATTTCAGACCCAGGGCGAAGCCGATTTCGAACAGGCCGGCCAGTACGAGATAAATCCAGGGCATTGCAGTACTCCTCAACAGAAAAAAACGGACAAAAAAAGCGACCCAGTGTCTGCACACTGGGCCGCCGTCGGCTGTGGAACGCGAGGTCATCGCGTGGCGGGCCGTCCCGCCTTGAGTCGTTGTCGCACCTGCACACAGGCGCGCAAGCGGTCGTTCTTTGCGATTACTCGCTCAGGTTGCGCCCGTGGAACAGTTCTTCGATCTCGCGCTTGAGTAGCGTTTCGATCTTCATGCGCTCCTTGAACGACAGGTTCTTGGCACGCTCTTCGAACAGGTACTGATCGAGATCGAAATCCTTCAGGTGCATCTTCGTGTGGAAGATATTTTCCTGATAGACGTTGACGTCGAACATCTCGTAACGCGACTTCACATTCTTGGCGAGAAAGTGCTGGATCGAGTTGATCTTGTGATCGATGTAGTGCTTTTTACCCTTCACGTCACGCGTAAAGCCGCGCACGCGGTAGTCCATGATCACGATGTCCGATTCCAGGCTCTCGATCAGGTAGTTCAGCGCCTTCAGCGGCGAGATGACGCCACAGGTGGCAACGTCGATGTCGGCGCGGAACGTGGCGATGCCTTCCTGCGGATGCGTCTCCGGGTATGTGTGAACAGTGATATGGCTCTTGTCCATATGAGCAACCACAGCGTCGGAGATGAGCTCCTTGCCGGCCTGCTTCTTGTCGATCACCGGCTCTTCGGAAATCAGGATCGTTACCGATGCGCCCTGCGGATCGTAGTCCTGACGTGCGATATTGAGGATGTTGGCGCCAATGATCTCGGCCACATCGGTCAGGATCTGCGTCAGACGATCGGCGTCGTACTGCTCATCGATGTACTCGATGTAGCGCTGACGCTCCTCTTCAGTACGCGCGTAACAGACGTCGTAGATGTTGAAGCTCAACGCCTTGGTGAGGTTGTTGAACCCCTGTAGCCTCAGGCGAGGCAACGGCTTGACCACGTCGGTCTGTCCTTATGGAAGGCGGGAAAGGAAACAATTATGAGCCAAAGATCCCAGCAACGAAATGCCGATGTTAAGAATGGTTTACCTTGCATGACTCATGCCGTTAAGCTTCAGGAATTACACGCGGAACTACCATGAGCCCAGGAAACACGACGGTTGTCACTACGACGGTACGTAACGCTTCCCCTTCGCTGGCGCTGGACGCAGGCACCATTGAGCGTTTTCTTGCGCACAGCCACCGCAGGCGCTATCCGACCCGGACCGATGTGTTCCGGCCAGGAGACCCGGCCGGCACCCTCTACTACGTCATCAGCGGCTCGGTAAGCATCATTGCCGAGGAAGATGACGATCGTGAGTTGGTGCTGGGCTACTTCGGTAACGGCGAGTTCGTTGGCGAGATGGGGTTGTTCATCGAATCCGATACGCGCGAGGTGATCCTGCGCACCCGCACCCAGTGCGAGTTGGCGGAGATCAGCTACGAGCGCCTGCAGCAGCTGTTTCAGACCAGTTTGTCGCCGGATGCCCCCCGTATCCTTTACGCGCTGGGCGTTCAGCTTTCAAAACGGCTGCTCGACACCACAAGGAAAGCCAGCCGCCTGGCGTTCCTGGATGTGACCGACCGCATCGTGCGCACCTTGCACGATCTGTCCAAGGAGCCGGAAGCGATGAGCCATCCGCAGGGCACGCAGCTGCGTGTCTCGCGACAGGAGCTGGCACGCCTGGTCGGTTGCTCGCGCGAGATGGCCGGACGTGTGCTCAAGAAGCTGCAGGCCGATGGCCTGCTGCATGCACGCGGCAAGACTGTCGTGTTGTACGGCACGCGCTAAGTGCACGATGCAGCCAGTGTCCAGTGCACTGGCTGCATGCCGAGACGGCAGAATTTAGGCAATGTTGCTGTGTTCTTGGGCTCGCTTGGCGCGCCGCAATAGTGCAGTTTTGCGCGATACCTCTTATACGAGTGTTTTCACCCGATCAGACCGCACGGTCTGCATCGCGACTGCATCACAGTCCTGACGATCCGTTGCTTGCAGCGATCTCATGTGCGTGCCGCCTATCTCACTTGCGAGGCGGGCGGCCGGTAGCTGGACTGGGCGATGTCTTTGTCAGTTCCACACAATCCGCCACATAGAGGCTTGCGCCTGTCTCAGAGCGCCTTGCCACCACGGTCGCGGCAACCCCAGTTGAGGATCGGCGTGCCGGCGGGCAGCACCTGGCGGAACAGGTCTTCGCGATTGGCCTTGGGATTGACCACCACCGGCGCGCGTGCAGCCTTCAACAACGGCAAATCTGCGGTGCTGTCCGAATACGCGATGGCGATGTCCGCGTAGCCGCGTTCGCGCAGCATGCGCATCTTTTCTTCGTTGTGGCAGTGACGCCGCGCAGTGACCGCGCCCAGCCGTGGCCCGACCAGGCTGCCGATGACCGGCACGTCCTGATGGGCGACGAACCCGAGAATCGCGCGCGCAAGCTCGGGCGGCGCGCCGGTGGCGACCACCACGCGATCGCCGGCGGCACGGTGGTCGGTGAAGACTTTCAATGCATGCGGAAGCAGACGCTGCCGGATCTGCGCTTCATGCTTGAGCACGTAAGCATCGATGAAGCGATTGAACTCGCGCGTGCGGTGCAGGCCGAACGTGGCGATCCAGACGTAGCCGGACACCCCGCGGCGGCGGGTGGGCAGCATCGCCACCATGGGTCCGAGAATCGGCGAGGCCAATATCGCGACCAGCAGACGTAACGGATTGCGCTTGATCAACCAGGCAAACAGATGGCTGCCGGAATCGCCGTCGTACAAGGTGTGGTCGAAGTCGAAGACCACCAACGGCGCATCGTCGCGCGGTGCGGGAAACGACTCAGTCATGCGCGAAGAATAGCTGACGCAGCGACTCGCCGGGTTCGGGCGCGCGCATGAAGGTCTCGCCGACCAGAAACGCGTTCACACCATGGCCGCGCATCAGCTGAACATCGGCATGGGTGACGATGCCGCTTTCGGTGACCAGGATGCGGTCGCGCGGCACCGCGGCGCGCATGTCCAGCGTGGTTTGCAGCGACACCTCGAAGGTGCGCAGATTGCGATTGTTGATGCCGATCAGCGGCACCGGCACCTGCACCGCGCGCTCGAGCTCGTCGATGTCGTGCACTTCCACCAGCACGTCCAGACCCAGTTGCATCGCCAATCCGGACAGATCGACCAGCTGCGCGTCTTCCAGCGCCGAGACGATCAACAGAATGCAGTCGGCACCCAAAACGCGCGCTTCGTAGACCTGATAGGGGTCGACGGTGAAATCCTTGCGCAAGACCGGCAGCGTGCAGGCGTCGCGCGCCTGGCGCAGGTAGGCATCGGCGCCCTGGAAGAAATCCACGTCGGTCAGCACCGACAGGCAACTGGCGCCGCCGAATTCGTAGCTGACCGCAATGTCGGCGGGGTGGAAATCGGGGCGAATCACGCCCTTGGACGGGCTGGCCTTCTTTACTTCGGCGATCACGGCCGGGTCGCCGGCAGCGATGCTGGCCTGCATGGCCGCGGCGAAACCGCGCGTGAGCGGCAGGTCTGCGCTGCGCGCGATCAGCTCGGCCAGCGGCACGCGCGCACTGCGCTCGGCGACTTCGTCGGCCTTGCGGGCAAGGATGGTGTTGAGAATATCGCTCATTGTATCGGGTCCTGGCGGGCGGGCATTATCGGTCAAGACGGCCGCAATGGGCCGCAGCTGCACGCCAACCTGCGCAGCATGCCTGCGGAAGGGTGAAGATGCCGCCGCATGATTGCCGAAGCATTGCAGCGCCAGGCATGGTCAGTGCGATGCGCCGACCTGGCGCGTAAAGGCGACATACGCATCCAGTTTGGCGCGCGCCGAGCCATCCGCCAGTACGGCGCGGGCGCGCACGATGCCTTCGGCGATGCTGTCGGCAACGCCGGCGACGTACAGCGCAGCGCCAGCGTTGAGCGCAACGATATCCAGCGCCGGGCCGGGCACGTTCTCCAGCACCTGCAGCAGCATCGCGCGCGACTCGGCGGCATCGGCCACCTTGAGGTTGCGGCTGGCTGACATGGCAATGCCGAAATCTTCCGGATGCACTTCGTATTCGCGCACCTGGCCGTCGCGCAGTTCGCCAACCAGGGTACCGGCACCGAGCGAGAGTTCGTCCATGCCGTCGCGCCCCCACACCACCAAGGCGCGTTCGGCGCCCAACTCTTGCAACACGCGCGCCTGGATGCCGACCAGATCCGGATGGAACACGCCCATCAGGATGTTGGGCGAACCGGCCGGATTGGTCAGCGGGCCCAGGATGTTGAAGATGGTGCGCACGCCCATTTCGCGACGCACCGGCGCCACCACCTTCATGGCCGGGTGATGCACCGGCGCATACATGAAACCGATGCCGATCTGCGCCAGCGATGCAGCAACCTGCTCGGGCTGCAATTCGATCACCGCGCCGAGGGCTTCCAACGCATCGGCGCTGCCGGATTTGGATGAAACGCTGCGGTTGCCGTGCTTGGCCACCCTGGCACCGCCGGCGGCGGCCACGAACATCGCGCAGGTAGAGATATTGAACGTATGCGACCCATCGCCGCCGGTGCCGACGATGTCGACCATATGCTGGCGATCGCTCACCCCCACGCGGCGCGAAAATTCGCGCATGACGGTAGCGGCGCCGGCAATCTCGCCGATGGTTTCCTTTTTGACCCGCAGCCCGGTGAGGATGGCGGCGACCATCATGTCGGAGACTTCGCCGCGCATGATCTGCCGCATCAATTCGACCATTTCGTCATGGAAGATTTCGCGATGTTCGATGGTGCGCTGCAGGGCTTCTTGGGGCGTGATGGGCATGGGAACGGCCATAGACAGAAGGAAAACGGCTGCAAGCGAGGGCCTGCAGTGTGTCGCGCAGGGATCACTGCGCAGGGCTGCTACAGGCAGCCAGGTGCGCAGGACCGAATCGATGCGGTCAGTCGGTCATTGGCCGGGCCGACGCATCTGGAAGCGCGCCTGCGGCTGCACTTCGAAATAATCGGCCGGGCCACCGGCACGCAAAATGGTCTGCACCTTGGCCGGGTCGTAGACGCCGTTATCGAGCGCGGCGTGCGCAAGATGCACGCCCACCACTTCGCCAAGCACCAGCCAGGTTTCTACGGCCTGACCGCTTGCACTATGCAGCTGCACCAGTTGACTCAACCGACATTCGAAACTGACCGGGCTTGCCGCCACACGCGGCGCATCGATCAAACGCGACGGCGCCATCTGCAAGCCGGCAAGCGCGAACTCGTCGACGTCCGACGGCACCATCGCCGCGCTCGCGTTCATTGCTTCGGCGAGCGGGCGCGTGGCCAGATTCCAGGTGAACTGACCGGTCGCTTCGATATTGCGCAAGCTGTCCTTGCGGCCGATGCTGGCAAACCCGACGATCGGCGGGGTGTAGTTGAAGGCGTTGAAGAAGCTATACGGCGCCAGATTGGCGATGCCCTCGGCGCTGCGCGAGCCGATCCAGCCGATCGGGCGCGGACCGACGATGGCATTGAACGGGTCGTGTGGCAGCCCGTGGCCGTGCGCCGGTTCGTAGAAGTGCATGCTGTCGTTGGACGTGTTCATCGTGAAGCGACCTTGGCGAATTGTGCAGCGTGCAGGCCTTGCTCAGCGGCGGCTTCGCTATCTGTGTGCTGCAGCGAAGCCGTCAGCAATCCACTGCGTATTGCGCGGAAGGCACGCGTGCCGGCGCAGTAGTGCCACGCGGATGCATCGCTGCCCAGACAAGCTGCACCGCCAGCGGCAACAGGTGTAGCGCCCATCGCGATCACCGCTCCAGAAAGTTTTTCAGCAGGGCATGACCGTGCTGGGTCAGGATCGACTCGGGATGGAATTGCACGCCTTCCACCGGGAACTGACGGTGGCGCAGGCCCATGATCTCTTCCACCGAGCCATCCGGATTCTCGGTCCAGGCGGTGACTTCCAGCGCATCCGGCAGGGTGGTCTTGTCCACCACCAGCGAGTGATAGCGCGTGGCCTGGTAACTGTCCGGCAGGCCGGCGAACACCCCCTTGCCCTCATGGCGGATCGGCGAGGTCTTGCCATGCATGATGTTGCCGGCGCGGATCACATCGCCGCCATACACCTGGCCGATACTCTGGTGACCCAGGCACACACCAAGGATGGGCGTGGTCTGGCCGAGCTGCTCGATCAATTGCAACGAGATACCGGCCTCGTTGGGCGTACATGGGCCGGGCGAGATCACGATGCGCTCGGGCTTGAGCGCGGCGATCTGATCGACGCTCATCGCATCGTTGCGCACCACCGTGACCTCGGCGCCCAGTGCCTGCAGGTACTGCACGAGGTTGTAGGTGAAGCTGTCGTAGTTGTCGAGCATCAGTAACATGTCAGGCCTATCTTCTTGTTTTTAAACGGGACATCGCCCGAAACCGTCCATTGATACCCGCCCTGACACCCTCAAACCTGTGTGACACCCAAGCGACTGGGAAGCGAGCAACACCAAAGCATATCTTCGCACGGGCTCGCTGCTGCGTTCCCGGGCAATTCGCTTCCCCGCGCACAGGTGAGTCCCAGCCACGCGCCTAGGGCGGCACGCAGTCGGCTGATACGCCGACGCAGACCAGATCGTCACTCAAGCGCCGTCTGACGCCCGCCTCCTAGTGCACCGCCCTGCTTCGTGAAACCACCAAGTCGCAGGGCGGCGCTGGGGCGACACAAGGTGTCAGGCCACCAATGCGAGCGCTGGTTTTCCATTGATGCTGCGTGAGCTGCTCTCAACACTCTCCACCAATGCGGTTGCTTGATCCTCGAGTGCACGGGCGGACGATGCCATGGTGTCAACAAGCACTGAATTCTGCTGCGTCGCTGCGTCCATCTGGGCAATGGTTTGATTGATCTGCTCGATCCCGGCACGTTGCTCGTGGCCGCATCAGCCGCCTGGACCTTCGCCAGGTCACGCTCCTGGTGGGCGACACACAAGCGCTCTGCCATCTTCTTGAGAAGCAGGGCGGGACCGTTGCTCGGCCACTGCGCGGCGCCCCCTTCAACATGGCTTCAATCGCCTTGGTCAACGCCTCGACCTTGTGACCGTCGGAGAAAAACATGGCGACCTCTGCCGTTTGGTTAGGAGCTGGCGCTAAAGGCAGTGATCGGTATTTCTTGAGGCCAGAATTAGGCAAGGGCGATGAGGCTGCCGTGCTGTTCAGGCAAACCACCAACTTCCGTGTAACGCGTCGCTGTCACGCCATCAGCGAACGATTGAGCGGGTCGTTCCATGGAGAAGCCTGGCCCACCAGGTGCAACGCTTGTCTTGGCTAGAAAACGCGTTGAAGCAGTCCAATCTTCCAGGCGCGCGCGGCCCTGTCCTTGGCGCTGAATCAGGCGCTGGACAAGGTCTAAGCCGACGCCACCTGCCGATCGTAGGCCGGATGATCACCGCCTCCACACAGATCGATCTCGCTCGCCTGGCACAGGGCCACACCCCGGACAGCAAGCCACAGACGCGGCAACCGCCGCTGCCGGCGCGGTGCTCGACACCGTTCGCCAGCGCGTGCAATGGGCTGTGCAGCAATTGGCTTATCTCGCCGAAGAACGCACACGACGGTGTCTTCGGGTAGGCGAAGACACGCCCGACAGCAGACACATTCCATCCGCACAACGACTGACATATTCCATTGGGGATTGATCATTTCGCAATTGAAGCGTCGCGCGTCTCCGGCTTGATGGCATTTTCGAGTCACTGACGACGATGACGCATGCCACACAAGGTGGCCATGAAGGCCAGGGCACGCCTGAGCACTTCGATTGCACGCCGAGGAATTCGCACTGTCTTTGCCCGGACCGTTGATGACGGCACGTGCGCCAGACCGTGTCTGCGTGCCGCACGTGGAGAGCGTTGTCGTGTCGATCGACGCGTCGCCCGGCCACCAGCGACCCTAGCGCTGCAATCGAGGCTGGCACCGGCATGCGTCCATCGAACGATGCGCCGGCTGTCAACGCCGCACGTCAGCAGCCCTGCAACCCGGGTGGCAGCACGCTGCCTTCCCCACCACAGCGAGGACATGCCGTGACGAAGATCCCTTCAGCCAGTACTTCCCAGTCAGCGCGATCGACAAATGCAGAGTTTGTGATCGAAATGCCGCAGCTACAGCAGCGCAACCAGACGCCACACCAGCGGCAGACCCTGCACTGTCGGGCCTGGCGCGCAGACCATCCGGACGACGCGGCAACTCGGAGCGCAACACAGGATCTGGCAGCGCTGCCGACAGAAACCAGCACACTGGTGAGAGCCCGCTGCTGCATGCCGCAGACGCGTCGATCCTGCACGACGAAGAGAGCACCAGCGAGCACTTCCACAGCACCAGGAACTTCCTGGAACCGTCTGATACGCCTCCAATCCTTCACGAACAACCGGCCCCGCCGGTGCACACATCTGCAACGACCACCGCACCTGAGGCAGCAGCCAGCGCAAACACAAGCACAAGCACAACAACCGAGCGTCTGGGTGCGCTGGCTGCATCGATCGGAACCGGTGCAGCGCGTGGCGTACGCACCGTCCTCGGACCGACCGCCGCCGCAGTGGCGGCTGCAGCACGCGGCGTACTACCGATCAGTGTCGACAAGCAATACCTGGGCGCTGCGCTGGGGCATCTGGTGCATCAGGCCAGCTCGGTGGGACCGACCACCTTCGCGCGTGAGTTGCTGGGCGAAGGGTTGTTTGCCGCTCTTCGTCAGCTTCCGCCCGAAGCGGTCGTCGCCATACAGGCAGTCTCCGGCACGCTGCAGATGGCGTTGCATACGCTGCGAAGCAATCGCGAGAACCGCAATCCCGACGCGGCTGCACGAGGCTTCCACAATCTCAGTCTCGAACAGTGGGATGCATTGTCCGACGACGAACGCAATCACAAGAAAGCCGAGCAGCAACATTACTCGGATTTGGTCACCCGGCTCGCGCTGGGCGGCATCCTGAGCAACATCGCCGTGGGTGCGGCCGGCAAGTCAGCGGGCCAACCGGAGATGGCGGCCAGGCTGCTGGCCACCGATCTGAAGATCGCCGCGTATGCCGCAGCGCGCGACACCATCCAGGCAACATTCAAGATGGTGGGAATGCGCGACCCGAACCGCTCCAATGGCGGCATCAGCGATCCGCATATTACCAGCGCCGGCAGGTTTTACGGCATGGCCAACGTCCTGACCAATCTGGCATCGAACGAGCTGGCATCGCCGGACTTTGCAGCGGCCCGGCAGCGCTGGGCCGGCCTGAACTCGCCTTTCACCCAAGGAGAGGCGACCAGCGTCATCCTTCGTCAATCGGCGGTGACCACGGCCTTGAATGTCGGCCTGGAGACGCTGGACTGGATCAACGCCACCCAACACGAAGCCGACGAAGCAGATCTGGGAACCCGAGTGGAAGGGCAAGCGCGAGGATTATGAGCGGGTCATGGATCATTCGGTCGCACGCACGGCCGCCATCAATTCCAATATCGCGCTTGGTACCGCCATCAACATGATCGGCGCGTGGCTCGGGTTGTCGCCCACACGCAGAGGGTTGCTCTCCAATACGGTGTCCGGCGTGGTCGCCGGCATGCAATACAAGACCATCGGCGCCACCTGGCAAGCCGATGCCGCCGTTCGCGCAGCCGAGGCATCTCGCTCGCAAGTGGAGTAAGCACAGCGATCAAACCACCGCACCCACCACCAGGCGGGTGCGGCTGGCATGATGACCTGTGCTGCACCACACGCGCTACCACGGTCGCAGCAGCATTACTCGGCAACCACGCCGCGCTTGGTCAGAATCGCGTGGATGGCATGCGCATATTTATCGCGCTCGGCGGGCGTTTCGGAGTGATAGGCGCCCACGGCGGCCCAGGTATTCCCATATTTATTGGTCATCTCACGCAGCCGCCAGGCGGCAACATACACGCTGACGCACGGCTGCATTAACGTGTCCCTGGAGATGCCGTAACTGGAAAGGCGCCGCAGATGGATCGAATTGATCTGCATCTTTCCATAATCGATCGTGCCGTTGTTGTTGCGATGGATCGCGTCGGCACGGCCACGTGATTCCTGCCATGCAATGGCACGCAGCACCCATGGATTGACATGTTGATAGCCGGCGGCTTCTTCAAAACAGTCTGCGCGTGCGAGCGGGGCGGCGCACAGCAACGCCGCCGCAATCAACACGCGTCGCCTAGGGGCGACGGCATGCCTGGGCTGGAGAGCGCACCATCGCGCGCCTACGCGTATGTTTCTCGAGAGCGCGGCCCAACACAGTTGACGCCAGACATCCGTGCCGTGCACAGACGCACACGTGGTCGGCGTATCGGTCTCTTTCATGTCTGTCACCTGATCGTCATTCATTCCAGCAACGTAGCGGAGTGGACGCACACCCGGTTGGCCCGACGCTCCGCTCGATCGTGACACCATAACGGTGCTGTACATACGCATGCACACGCTGGACGAAGCGTCTATGACGTAAACGAAATCACAACACACATCGTTGCAAAACAGCATTTTTCCTGCATTTTCCGTGTGTTTACCGCAATCAGGTTCGCAAGCAAAAGCGCGCCTTCGTGTCCTGGCAGATGCATCGCCGTTGCCTCTTCTACTTTGCATTCGGGGACAGTGCAGTGTCCCCGTTGCGATCTTACCGTTGCAGCTTTCCGGCAATCCGCGATTTATCCAGTTCAACCACATGAGACGGGAATCACCATGGCCTCATCTATCGGAAACAACTTTTCGAATTTCAGCAACCTGCAGACGATGGGCATCGGGCCTCAGCAACACGAGAACTCCAGTCAGCAATCGCCTTCGGCTGACTCCGAGCAACAGCTGGATCAGTTGCTCGCCATGTTCATCATGATGATGCTGCAACAGAGCCAGGGCAGTGATGCCAATCAGGAGTCTGGTAACGAACAACCGCAGAACGGTAAACAGGACGGTCTGAGTCCGTTGACGCAGATGCTGATGCAGATCGTGATGCAGCTGATGCAGAACCAAGGCGGCGCCGGCATGGGCGGCGGCGGTTCTGTTAATAGCAGCCTGGGCGGCAACAGTTTGGGTGGCGGTTTCAACGCCAACCTGTCAAGCATCACCGGCCAAGCCTGATTGGCAATGCGTGCAGGCTGCCGCGCCACGCGGCAGTCTGCACGTTGTCACAGCATCGGCTGCGCCCCGCAGCGTTGCTCAGGGCGAGACGATATGTGGGGTCAGCAAGAACAAACGCTGCAGCCGCGAGCCGCTCTTTTGGCGATGCTTGAACAGGTTGCCGACCAGTGGGATCTTGGACAGCCCGGGGACCTTGTTCAGATCGGTCTGATCGGTATCCTGGGCATACCCGGCGATCAGCAGGCTCTGACCCTCGTTGACGAACGCCTGGGTGGTGATCTCGCTGGAGGTGATGACGGGAATGCCATCGACGGTATTGGCGCCCAACTGCCCGTCTTCGATACGCACATCCAGGCGCATCTGTCCGCTTGGCGACCCCGGCACCACACTCGGCAATACGCGTAGCGACACACCTGCAGACAGGTTGTAGAGGTCTGCGGATGCGTAACCACTGACACGCACGAATGCCTGTTGCTTGTGATCCATCACCGCTTCCACATTGTCCAGCGTCGCCACCTGCGGGGTGGACACGATCTTGGCCTTGTTGGTCTGCTCAAGCGCCGAGACGCGCGTCATCAGGTAACGCCCTGCATCGCCAAGGACAGCGGTCAACGTCCCGCCCAACAGCGCGGTTGCACCCGCTGCTGCTACACCGCTCAAGCTGCCATCGTAGCCAAGCTGGCCACCCCGCCCGTCGCCGGTCTGCACATCCACACGTCGGCTGTGGAACCGCCAGTCCACGCCGAGATCCTGCATGGCACCGTCGCGGATCTCGATGATGGTGGCATCAATCTGCAGCAGCTTGGGGCGGTTGTCGAGCTGCTGGATCAACGTGCCATAGGCGGCCATGCGCTCGGGGCGGTCGCGAATGAGAATGGCGTTGGTGCGTGGGTCGGCTTCGATTACCGGCGCGTCGGACGCCAGCTCGCCGCCGCTGCCTGCATCCACCGCCAGTGGCCCATCGCGGCGGGCGTGGCTCATTTCTGGCCAGACACTGGCCGGCGCATTGGTGCCACTGCCCGGCAACGGCGGGCTGACCGGCACCCGCTCGGACGGCGAGCCACCGCCAAACCACGACGCAGGCAATCCGAGAATGCCGCTCCCACTCCCACCACTCGGGCTCTGCGCAGCGGGGCCGAAGGTATTGGACGAATTGTGGCCGATCGGTTGTACCCGCCCGAAAGCCGCGCCCGGCCCGGGTAGCACCGCCCCAGGTGCACCACGCGCGCCGTAAATGCCGCGTAACAGGCTAGCCATGCCCGGCACCTGGACGTCCTGCCCGCCGATGCGGGTGCTGTGATCGGCCGCCTGCGCATAATGCAGCTGAAACACCTGCACCTCGGTGGAGTCGCGTTGGCGGGCGATCTGCTCGACCTGCTTGGCGATCGCGATGACGGTATCCACATAGCCTGGCGGGCCGGACACTACCGCAACATGCGCTGCTTCGTCGTAACGGACCGGAAAGCGCGGATCGTCCAGCCGCATGCGCGCAAGCGCATCGCGCAGCGCACTCGTCGATGCAGCACCCAGACTCAAGGTCGCATTCTTGGTTTCGTTCGCGCCCCATATTCTGAGCACTGCGCCATCGTAGTACCAGACGAAACCGAACGTCCCCGATAGATCGTCAAGGAATTTTTGCGGGCTGGCTTCGAACTTGCCACTGAGCGTGCCGGTCACTTCCGGTGAGATCCAGGTGGTGATGGATTGGCTGGCGGACAGGTCGCGCAGCACCTCCTTGAGATCCTTGCGGTCGGCTACGTATTTCAAGGTGCGTGAATGCCACGGCACCTGCGCAGCGTTGGCATGCGGCGGTAGCAGCGGTAGCAAGCCGAGCAGCAGTGCAGCGACCAACGGCGCGCGTAGGTGGCGGTGAACTGGAGGACAGGCATATGCCATGGCGTTCCCTCTGCGAGGCAAGTGAAAGAAGTCTATAGGGAGGCGCCTGGCAAACAGGCGCCGGCAGGGGATTGCGTACCCCCTGCAGACAGGCTGCGGACAGGGCGTCCGGCCATACATGGCAGGCACGTGTGGTTAGTGTAGGTAGCGCACGGCGCTCGATGTCTCAACAATGATCAATTCGATGCCCCCCCTTTGTCGCCAATGTTCGCGGCATCGTGCAACTGCTGCTGGAAGTGGAGGAAGCCGAGTGAGTCACCGGATTGCGCAATGAACACGCTGGTCAACAATGCGAGCAACAGCAGCGCCAGTACCCCTCGGATCGGTTGACTCAGATTCGAAGGTTCCAGCTTGTCGGCGGCGCGCGCTACAAAGCCGATGGCCAGATCCACCAGCACCAGCACCAACATCAAGGGGGCGGCCAACTTGACGATTGCGACCATCATGTCGTCGGTCTGCTGGATGACGAAGGACTCGGCGACCGCTCCCATGTCCGGGGTGAGCTGGCTCAGCGGCCACCAGCGAAACGATTCGAACAGCGCACTGAGCAGCATCAGCATGCCGCCCAGCGCGTAGAAGGACACGATCGCCAACTGCATCAACACGGTCGAGACCGGCGTGCTCTGCTCACCGCTCAGCGGGTTGGTCATCTGCACGTTGTTGTAGCCGGACACATCGTCAATCAGCAGGCCCACACTCTCGGCAACCCAGAACACCGTGGATGCGGCAAATCCGATCAACAGGCCGATGAAGGCTTCCTTGAACACCAGCCCCACCAGGCCGGTCGCTTCAATCCTCGCCAGCGCATCGGCCGGTTGTCCATAAGCGATAAACGAACTCAGCACATAGATCACGCCGTTGCGCGCCATGCCGGGAACACTGTCCTGCGCGGTTGCAGGTAGCACGAAGAGCATCACGAACACGCGCACCCCGCATAGCGCCAGCAACGTCAGCAGCGACACGCCCTGGGATGACAGCGCCAGCAACGCATTGGCGGTGTCGTTCATTGCACCGCTCCACGTGCGGCACGATGCAGACGCAGCCCGATCAACGCTTCGATCGCATCTTCTTCCTCGGCCGCTTCGCGTTGGACTTGCAAGGCATGCTGCGCGCTGGCGGCTTTTTCCGCATACACCTGCGCCTGCGCCTGCAGCCTGCTCACCATCTGTTGCACCGTTGCGACCTCGTCGCGTGCACTCTGCACCGTCTGCGTCGCTGCGACCAGCGCCTTCTCTGCGGCGAGGCAGCGCTCCTCCAGCACTGCACGGAAGCGCTGGTGCTGCAGGAACGTATCGATGCCGATCGGCTTACCCGCGCCGGCCTTGTTGGCCAGCATGGCATCGAGCGCGGACAGATTCACGATGCAGGCGTTCGCCTCCTGACCGCAACTGGCGTGCTCACGGTCGCACTGCTCCAGCGCACGCCTGCAGTCGCTCAGGCGCTCCTGCATCCGCTCGTGACGACGCGTCTTCAGCTGCTCCAACGTCGCCCAGATGCTGGCACGCTCACGCATCATCGATCACGCCGGCAAGCTGTTCCAGCGTGGTGTCATAGTCGCTGAGCTGATCGATGGGCTGGCTGAGAAAGTCGCGAATCGCATCGATCCTGGCAATCGCCTCGTCGGCGACCGCATCGCTACCCTGGCGGTATTCGCCGACCTGCAATAAGGTCTCAACCTCGTTGTATTTGGCCAGCAGGCGCCGCAGCTGGCCGGCATTCTGGCGTTGCTCGGCAGACACGATCTGGCTCATCACCCGGCTCAAGCTGCCCAGCACATCGATGGCCGGATACTGGTTCTTGGCAGCGATCTCGCGCGAGAGAATCAGATGGCCATCCAGGATGCTGCGCACTTCCTCGGCGATCGGATCGCTACCGGTGTCGTCCTCGGCCAGCACAGTGTAGAACGCGGTAATCGAGCCGGTCTCGCCCATGCCAGCACGTTCGAGCAGGCGCGGCAACTCGGCAAACACCGATGGCGGGAAGCCGCGACGAGCGGGGGGCTCGCCGGCGGCCAGACCTATCTCGCGTTGTGCGCGCGCAAAGCGCGTCAGCGAGTCCATAATCAGCAGAACGCGCATGCCCAAATCGCGAAAATATTCGGCGATGGCGGTGCCGACATATGCGGCCTTGGCGCGCTCGATGGAGGAGCGGTCGGAGGTCGCGCACACCACCACGCTGCGTGCCAGGCCATCTTCTCCAAGAATCATCTCGATGAATTCGCGTACCTCGCGTCCGCGCTCGCCGATCAACACGATGACGTTGACGTCGCACTGAGTGCCGCGCGCAAACATTCCCATCAAGGTGCTCTTGCCGACACCGGCTGCGGCAAAAATGCCCATGCGCTGGCCTTCGCCCAGCGTCATCAGGCCATCTACGATACGCACACCTGTCGGCATCGGCTGTTCGATCAGGCGTCGGCGCATCGGGTCCGGCGCCTGTGCCTGGATCTGCACCCAGTCCTCGCCTGCGACTGGGCCCAGGCCGTCCGCCGGCTCGCCAAGGCCGTCGAGCACCCGTCCCAGCAGCGCCGGCCCGACCGGCACCGCGAGTGGGCGCCCCAACCCGATGACACGCGTCTCACGCGACAACCCCAGCAGGTCACCAAACGGCGCCAGCAAAGCCAGATTACGGCTGAAGCCCACCACCTCGGCGCGCTGCAATAACATGCCATCGCGCTGGCGCAACTCGCACACTTCGCCCAGGCTGACCTGCACCCCGGCGACCTTGAGCATGGTGCCGATCACCTCGACCACCTTGCCGTAGCGACGACCGAAGACCAGTGCCGCCAATTCGCGATCGAGCGTCGCCTCCAGCACCGGCATTTCAGTCGTCATCCGACACCGCCTGCGGCGCGGCCAGGACCCGACGGATCACGCACTGGATGCTGCGTAGCTGATCGCGCAGATTGGTCTCGAACACGCCGGTATCCCATTCGCACACGCAGGCGCCCAGGGCCACACTCGGGTCACCGCATAGTTCCACCGACATGCTCCAGCCTGCGGCAGCCGCGGCCGTATCGAAGGCGCGCCGGGCGTCGTCCAGCGCATCGGGATGCACGCTCACCCGCAGGGCTTTCGCCTCATCCAGGGCGCCGTCCAGTGCGTGTGCAGCGCGCGCGTACAGCGCAGCGGGATCGTGCCCGTGGAGAACCTGTTCGCAGGCTTGGGCGACGATCTCGGCTAGGCGCGCGCGCGCGCGCCGTGCGGCGTCTTCGGCCGCGAAGGCCTGCCGCACGCCGCGCTCGTTCCACTCATCGAGCCGACGGCGCAGCCCGGCGGCATAACCCAGGCGTGCGCTGCGCTCGGCTTTCTTGTGGGCGTCCTGGAGGATCCCCTCGGCCTGCTGTTGGGCCGCGTCGATCAGCGCCTCTGCACGCGTCTGGGCGTCCTTCAATGTCTGCGCGCAACGCGCGTGTACCTGCGCAGTCGCCGCGTCCAGCTCAAGCACGCAGGCCAGCGCCTCGCGCTGGATGACGTCGCAGTCCAGGCCGACCGCCTCCGGTGTAGACCTCAGCCACAAACGCATAGCAACTCCGGCAACAAGGTGGGAAGCGCCCGCATGAACGCACTGCTCGCGCCATCTGCCGCGATGGACGCCACGTGGGCAGCGCCCAACGGTAAGGACAGCGACACCATCCTGGCGATGCAGGAGTCGGGCCAGGCGCCGTCGGCCTCCATTCGACGCCAGCCATCGCCAACCCATGCCGCTTGGTCGGCATCGTTCGGCAACAGCGGCTCTGTCATGCCGGTGACTGCGCGATGGCGTACATGGTCAAGCACTGTCGGTCCCACCCGCTGCTCGAACCAGGTCAAGCGCTCGCGTTCGATGCAGCGGCGCAGCGCCACTGCGCGCGAGAACAACGCGCGGCTCATCAATACCTTGGCGAGCAGATCGGGCGCGAGCGCGACCAGCCGATTGGCCAGCGGATCCAGCGTGGAGACCTGCATGCTCGAGCATCCCGACCAGGCTTGGATCACGCGCACACGACGCTGGGCAGGCGCGCGTTCCCAGCCCAATGCTGCGATCGGGCCCAGCCAGTGGGCCACCCGGTCTGTATCCAGCGATTGCGCCAGGGCGGACACGGCCGTCGTCCATCGTTGGAGCCGCAGTGCCGTGTTGTTGATGCGTGCATTGTCCATCCGTCGGCCTCACCCAGTATGTCTTCTGGATAACTCGCGCAGGCGCTGCCAGCCGCCCCAGCGGCGTGCATTGGCGTTCGGCCACCAGTAAAGCGCTGCCGCACCGAGCGCCACGCACAGCGCCATTGCGCATCCAGCCAGCCAAGGCCACGCCCGGGCGCGCGAAGGCGCCGAGTCGGAGAGCTGTGTATCGCTTTCCGCCCCACCTGGCACCAACGTGACGCTGACGTTTTCGTAGGTCAGTCCTTCTACGCTGTGCATCACCAGCGTCTTGATGCTGGGCACCAGGCTGGTCAGATCGCTACCAATGCGAAACTTGATGAACACCGCAGCGCTGGAGGGCTTGACCGAGGCGGCCAGCGGGTCGTTATTGGGAAGCACGATCTCCACATCTGCCGCAATCACGCCATCAATATTCGACAAGGTCTGAGACAATTGCTGCGACACCCCGTAGATGAAGCGCACGCGTTCTTCGGTGGGTGTGGAGATTAGGCCATCCTTCTTGAACATCTCGCCGAGATTGGCGTGCCGCTCGCGCGGCATGCCGTGCGAGCGCAGCACCTGCAACGAATACGACAACTGATCGCGCGGCGTGTTGATCGCCCAGGTCTTGCCGTCATCAGGTGTGACCTTTTCTGCATCCACACCGGCAGTCAGCAGCACGGCGAGCATCTCGTTTGCGTCGTTCTCGGTCAGCCCGGAATAGAGCTGCTGGTCGCAGCCAGCTAGCAGCAGCGCGAGCAGCAACGCCGACAGATATCGAAACTTTCGCATGCTATTGGTTCTTGAACAGTGTCTGCACGGCGCTCTTGCCGGACTGTGCCACGCTGACGCTGACGTTGAGGTTGAAACCGACCATCGTCAGCTCATTGACCAACTTCATTTCCTCAGCCGCAATTTCCTCCATCCCCATGGTTGGCGCTTTGGCGCCGAAGGCATCGACATGCTCGGCCATTGCCCGCACTCCATCGTTCTGCACGTCGACCATCTGGCTAATGATGCTCGGCTCTCCCACGCGCTGCATGGCAGGCGGCAGCGGGCTTGAGGACTGCATCAATGCCTGAAAGCGTGCGATGAGGGTCTGGTTCGGCGCCGCCACCGGCGGCACCGCCTGCGTGGACAGGACTGTACTGGGCATGATCGGTACGACAGGAGGAATGAGCGTCATGACATGCTCCGCTGGCTGGCTGGCTGGGTGGATCTGGGTCAGGCGCGCAGATAGAGCGCGTTGGGAACGTCCATCGGCACAGCGGATTCGTCTGCCGGGTCGGGTTGCCCAGGAGTTGGGGTGTAGCGTCCTGACAGCGCCTTGACCAGGCCAACGGCATCGGCATCGGTGTCCTCTTCGATCAGCCCCTCTGCAACGCCGTGCCACGACTGGTCGCCCACCGCAAACAGACAGCAGGCGTACAAAGCCTTACACAATGGCTTGGAGCCGGCATCGGCCTCCAGCTCGCGCAGCAAGCGCGCGCCCTCAAGATAATTACCGCGTTTGATCGAAATCCACGCATCGAAGGTATCCAGCGCCTTCAACTCCGGCCGCAGCACCCGCACTGCAGCCAGTACCTCTGCGGCCTCTGCGATTTTTTCGTGGGTCAGTCCGACCGTGATCAGTTCGATAAGACCACTCACGACCTCACCGGGACATTCCAAATTTTCCATACCGTACCTCTTGATTGAATTGCTGTGGACAGCATGCGTGCACAACGCTACGCGTCCGTGGCGACCAGAACTTTTGAGAAGCGAACATCGGACTACCGTGACGAACAAACCTTGCCCACTTCGCCCACCCACGGATACGTTCGCCTCAAAAGCCGACTACCTGGCGACGACTCAGTCACAGTCGGTACGCAGCAACAGCGGCCGGAGATCGCCATGTCGGATGAGAAGACCGAGAAGCCGACCGAAAAGAAACTGCAGGATGCGCGTAGGGATGGGGAAATCCCGATCAGCCCGGACGTCACTGCCGCCGCAGTGCTGCTGGCCGCGCTGTTGGTGATGAAACTGGCAGGCAGCTATTTCGTCGACCACATGCGCGCATTGATGTTGATCGGTTTCGATTTCAACGCCAATACGCGCGATGCAACGGCCATGCACCGGGCGCTCGGTCGCATCAGTATCCAGGCCGTGTTGTTGACGCTGCCTTTCGTGGTCGCGTGCCTGGCCGCCGGATTGCTCGGCACCTTTCTGCAGACGGGTATGAATGCCTCGCTCAAACCGGTGGCGCCCAAGTTCGATTCGCTCAATCCCGTGAACGGCGTAAAAAAACTCTTTTCGTTACGAAGTCTTATTAACCTGCTCAAGCTCGGCGTCAAGGCCTTCTTGATCGGCGTGGTGCTTTGGTACGGCCTGCGTGCACTCATGCCGACCATCATCGGGTTGGCCTACCAGCCAACCGCTGACATCGCCCAGATCGGGTGGCGTGCGCTGGGCATTCTGTGCGCCTTGGCGGTACTGGTGTTCGTGCTGATAGGCGCGGCGGACTGGAGTGTGCAGCACTGGCTGTTCATTCGCGACAAACGCCAGAGCAAAGATGAGCAGAAGCGCGAACACAAGGAAAGCGAAGGCGACCCGGAACTGAAGGGAAAGCGCAAGGAAATCGCCAAGGAACTGGTCTTCGGCGACCCGCGCGAACGCGTCGCCAAGGCCAAGGTACTGGTAGTCAACCCGACTCATTACGCGGTCGCCCTGGCCTACGAACCGGACGGCTTCGGTCTGCCGCAAGTGGTTGCCAAAGGCGTGGACGACGGTGCGCTGGAACTGCGTGCCTATGCGCACAACCAGGGAATTCCGATCGTGGCGAACCCGCCGTTGGCGCGTGCGCTGCATCAGGTCGAACTGGGCGAGGCGGTCCCCGAATCGCTGTTCGAAACGGTGGCAGTGGTACTGCGCTGGGTTGATGAGCTGGGCCACGACAACGATGACGGCAGCGGTCCGCTGCACTGCTAGGAGATCGCATGCGCCTGACACGATATTTCGCATACACCGGTGAAGTGGCGATCGCCGCCTTGGTGGTGGCGGTCATCGGCCTGATGATCCTGCCGCTTCCCACCCCGCTGATCGATACGCTTTTAGGCATCAACATCACCCTGAGCGTGGTGTTGCTGATGGTCACGATGTATGTACCTGACTCGATCTCGCTGTCGTCGTTTCCCTCATTGCTGCTGTTCACTACGTTGCTGCGGCTGTCGTTGAACATCGCATCGACAAAATCGATCCTGCTGCATGCCGAGGCTGGTCACATCATCGAGAGCTTCGGCGAGCTTGTGGTCGGCGGCAACCTGGTGGTGGGCCTAGTGGTATTCCTGATCATCACCACGGTGCAGTTCATAGTGATCGCCAAAGGCTCCGAGCGCGTGGCCGAAGTCGGCGCGCGCTTCACCCTGGATGCCATGCCCGGCAAGCAGATGAGCATCGATGCTGACCTGCGCGGCGGCAATCTGACCGCAGACGAAGCACGTAGCAAACGCGCGCGGCTGGCCATCGAGAGCCAGCTGCACGGCGGCATGGATGGCGCCATGAAATTCGTCAAGGGCGACGCCATCGCTGGCCTTGTAATCACCATGGTGAACATCCTGGCCGGCATCGTGGTGGGCGTGACCTACCACGGCATGAGCCCAGGCGAGGCGGCCAACCGCTTTGCAATCCTGTCGGTCGGCGATGCGATGGTGTCGCAGATCGCCTCGCTGCTGATCTCGGTGGCGGCCGGCGTCATGATCACCCGCGTCGCCAACGAGAACGAGGCCAAGATCAGCTCACTCGGGCTCGACATCGGCCGCCAGCTCACCAGCAACGCCCGCGCCTTGATGGCGGCCAGCGTGTTGCTGGCCTGCTTTGCCTTTGTCCCGGGATTTCCGGCGGCGCTGTTCCTGCTGCTGGCGACGGCGGTGGGCGCAGGCGGCTATACAATCTGGCGCAAGCAACGTGATGTCAGCGGCACCGATCGGCCCACGCTGCCATCGACCAGCCGCAAGGGCGCGAAGGGCGATGCACCGCACATCCGCAAGAGCGCGCCGGATTTCGCCTCTCCCCTGTCGATGCGGCTATCACCGCAACTGGCTACACAGCTGGACCCGGCGCTGCTGGATCAGGCAATCGAGAGCGAGCGCCGGCAGCTGGTGGAACTGCTGGGCCTGCCGTTTCCGGGCATTGCGATATGGCAGAGCGAATCCCTGCAGGACCTGCAGTACGAAGTCTTGATTCACGACGTGCCGGAAACCCGTAGCACGTTGAGCGATACCGCTGACCTGCAGAAAGCGCTGGCCCAGCAGGCCATCGCGCCGCTGCATGCACGCGCGCATCTGTTCGTCGGCATCCAGGAGACCCAGTGGATGCTGGAACAGGTAAGCGCGGACTATCCCGGGCTGGTTGCAGAGGTCAACAAGGCCATGTCCGCCCAGCGCATCGCCGACGTGTTGCGGCGGCTGCTGGAAGAGCGCATCCCGGTGCGCAACATCAAGAGCATCCTGGAGAGCCTGGTGGTGTGGGGACCGAAGGAAAAGGATCTGCTGATGCTGACCGAGTATGTCCGCTGCGATCTTGGCCGCTATCTGGCGCACACCGCGACAGCAGGAACGGGACAACTGCCTGCGGTGATGCTCGACCACGCGGTGGAACAGTTGATCCGACAGTCGATTCGCGCAACACCGGCAGGCAATTTTCTGGCCCTTCCACCGGAGCAGGCCAATCAGCTGGTCGAGCAGGTGGAACGCATCGTCGAAGATCAGGCGCGACATCCACTGGCAGTGGTCGCATCGATGGACGTGCGGCGTTATGTGCGCCGCATGATCGAGGCCCGGTTGAACTGGCTGGAGGTGTATTCGTTCCAGGAACTGGGCGCAGAGGTGCAGCTGCAGCCGATCGGCAGAGTGGTGGCCTGATGCGCAAGCCACCGGTCCGCCACGTGCGCATTCTGCCGATTGCCGGCACACCGCTGCAGCCGCACGCAGCGGCAGCACCGGCGCGTGCGACGCAACGTGTCAACTTCATGCAACTGCGCCGACGCCTGAGCAGCGTGCTGCCCGGATTTCCGGACAGGGTATTGCCGGAGGATGGCGACGACGATCCGACGCTACCCGAGGTGGTGGATGGTGCCAGCGACGATCACGGCCCCACGCCGCTGCCAAGCGCAACGCCCTGCCAGGATGACGGCAATCGTCGACAGATCGCCCTAGGCGACCACGACAACGCATTGGGTCGGCAGATCGCCACCGAGTGGATCCGCACCCAACGCGCGCAGATAGCCATCCACCACATCGCGCTGCGCGTGGCCGAGTTTTGCAATGCCACACCGGTACGCGGTGTAGGTACCTGGGAGGCATGGCTGGAGATCAGCCACGACATCCTGCCGCAGACCACGCTGTTCTTGCGGCTTTCGCCAGACCAGCTATCGCTTCGCTTCGACAGCGGCTCGCCGCAGACGCGCACGGTACTTTTGAATGGAAGAAAACGTTTGGATAACGCCTTGAATGCTGCGCTCAGTGACACGCTTCAGATCAGCATCGAGGTCGTCTAGCGCTGCACAGGCAGTAGAACACCCATATCGAGGGAACCCGCTTTGTTAACCAAGCCGAGCCCGATGCCAACGGCACGCGACTTGTCGCAAGCGCTGACCCACGTGCCCGCCCCGCGCGCGCAGCTTGGTAGAATGCTGTGCGACTCGCGTACCGCGCGGCATTGCGGCTTCACCACGCAACGCCGCGGCATCAGGTCCGCGGAGGCGGCGCGCTTACAGCTGCAGTTCGATAATGGCAGCCTGGAATTGCGGATCGCTGCACGCGACGGCCTGGCGCTGCTGTTGAACGAAGCCGAAGAGGCCCTGCGCGCCGCGATCGCCGGTGTGCTGTTGAGCGATGAGCTGCACGCCTTCGCAGCGCTCGGACTGGGTACTGCCGAGGTCGTCGCCTTCGAGCGCTGTGCGCAGGTAGCCGATTGTTTCGAGATCGGTATCGCGCTGGGCGGCATCGATGCGATCGCGCAGACCGCCAGCCCGCTCTTGCTTGCCGCGCTGCAAACCGCGACCGCTGCGCTGGCGACACCATCGCCACTGCCAGCCTGGCTGAGCGCACTACGGCTTAGCACGCGCCTGCGCATCGGCCAACGCACGGTAACGGCGACGCTGCTGCAATCGCTGCGCCCAGGCGATGTGCTGCTACATGCGCTTGCCCCGGCTCCCGTCCGCAGCGGCGAGCTGCTTTGGGGCATGCCGGGAGGTACGGTGATGCGCGCCCCGGTACGCCTGAACCTGCAACAGATGATTCTGGAGACCGCCCCCACCATGCAGAACGATACGCCCGAGTCCGATGCCTCCTCGTCCACCATCGATGTGGCGGCGCTGGAACTGCCCGTCCAACTGGAAGTAGATCAACTTGCGCTCTCCCTGTCGGTTCTGTCGGGCTTGCAGCCCGGCCAGATCCTCGAACTGTCGGTGCCGGCGGATCAGGCAGACATCCGTCTGGTCATCTACGGCCAGACTATCGGCATCGGCAGGCTGCTGGCGGTGGGCGAACATCTCGGCGTGCAGATTCTCAGCATGTCGGAGGCTGCGCATGCAGACACCTGATGTCGGCTCGCTGCTGCTGGTGGTCATCATGCTGGGGCTACTGCCTTTCGCAGCGATGGTGGTCACCTCCTACACCAAGATCGTGGTCGTGCTCGGCTTGCTGCGCAATGCCATCGGTGTGCAGCAGGTGCCGCCGAACATGGTCCTCAATGGCGTTGCGTTGCTGGTGTCGTGCTTTGTGATGGCGCCAGTGGGCATGGAGGCGTTTAAGGCCGCGCAGAACTACGGTCCCGGTGCCGACAACAGCCGCGTGGTGGTACTGCTGGACGCCTGCCGAGAGCCGTTTCGACAGTTCCTGCTTAAGCACACGCGCGAGCGCGAGAAGGCTTTTTTTATTCACTCGGCGCAGCAGATCTGGCCCAAAGACAAAGCCGATACGCTCAAGCCGGACGATCTTCTCGTACTGGCACCGGCATTCACGCTTAGCGAGCTGACCGAGGCGTTCCGCATCGGATTTCTGCTGTATTTGGTCTTCATCGTGATCGATCTGGTGGTGGCCAATGCGTTGATGGCAATGGGTCTTTCGCAGGTGACGCCGACCAACGTGGCCATTCCGTTCAAGCTGCTGCTGTTCGTGGCGCTGGATGGCTGGTCCATGCTGATCCACGGCCTGGTCTTGAGTTATCGGTGACGCCATGGACCATGACGATCTGGTGCGATTCACCTCCGAAGCCTTGTTGCTGTGTCTCAAGGTGTCGTTGCCGGTGGTCGGCGTCGCCGCGCTGGCCGGGCTGCTAATCGCTTTCATCCAGGCAGTGATGTCGCTGCAGGATGCGTCGATTTCGTTCGCGCTCAAGCTGGTGGTGGTGGTGGTCGCCATTGCGGTCACCGCGCCGTGGGGTGCTTCGGCGATCATGCAGTTCGGTCAGGCGCTGATGCAGGCGGCCTTTCCATGATCCGGCGCATTTCGCCAAGCGCTGTGCCTTCATCGCTGCCGAGCGCGCCCGGCGCATCGCACCACCACGCCGATGCGCCGCAGGCTGGCGTGCAGCCGCCAGCGGACACGGCACATCATGTCCCCCGTCTGCGCCCCGCTCCGCCGCGCAAGCGGCGACGCGGCATGCGCTCGCTGGATGGCATGGACGAGGAACTCGACGCCACCGCACTGGAAGAAGCCGAAGCGGCACGCGTCTCGGCGCTACGACGCCGGGTCAGCATCGCAGTCGCTCAGCCACAGGGCCAGGTGCAACGTCGGGATGATCAGCACGGCGAGGGCAGCAACGCGCAAGACGGCGATCCGCATGCAGGGAGATGGCAAAGCGCTTCGCCGGTGCACTTGGACGAGAGTGTGCGTGCGCGTGTCGACGGCATTCTCGACCGCTACGCGACGACACGCGCCGCCGATCCGACGGTCAGAAGACGCGCGCTTGCCGTTGCGCTTGTCGAACTGCGCGCGATCGGCATTGCACATCCTACCGCAGCAAAGTTGACGACCATGGTCTGGAGGTTGATGCGCGAGCATCTGCGCTCCGGCACCGCGAGCACCTCTGCGGAAAACGTGCAGGCGTTACGCAAGCTTCTGGTGGAGCTGGTGCCGGCGCAACCGGAGCCATCGCCAGCGATGCGCAATTTCCATTTACTGCTTCCGCTGGTGCTTCTCAACGCGGAAAAACCACGTAAACGCCTTGATCGTGCCGGAGCCATCACACGTTTGAACGCACTGCTGATTGAGCACCAGGAGCGGACCGCTCAGGAGATTCGCGCATGACCATGCAACTTCGCGTGCTGACGGGAGTCCATGCCGGCGCACGATTAGATTTGCAGCCAGGCAGCTATACGTTAGGCGCCGAGCACCAAGCCGAAATTCGGATCGAAGACTGGCCTGGCAATTCGCTCATCATCGAGGTGGATGCAGATGATCAAGCTCGTTATCGCAGCGACGCATTGCCAACGACAGCATTTGTTGCGCTGCATCCAGTGCGTTTTGGTGCGCTGGTGCTGTGCATCGGCGACGTTGCGACCGATTGGCCGGACGATGTCGCGCTGCTGGAGCGCTTGCTGGCCCCAGCCGCCTCGCCTGAAACGCCTTCGCCCCGCAAGTCCAGGCGCGCGGCAATGCGCGCAGTGGTTGGCGCCATGCTAGCGCTGGCCGCCGCAGCGCCGTTGCTTTCCCTGCTGCCGGCATTTCTCTCCGATGCCGCTCCCCCGCGCAGCCAGGACAACCAGCTCAACCAGGTCCGATCCGTGCTGAAGCAGCTGGGTCTGCACGAAGCCCGCGTGGAGCAGGTAGGACCGCACGTACGCGTCGAGGGCCTGGTGCCGAGCAGTGCGGATTTGGCACGCATGCGCGCACAGCTGCATCGGTATCAACATGCGGTCAGGGTCGATGTGGTGGTGGTAGATGAGGTGCTGGCAACCTTGCGCGACACCTTGGCTGATCGGGACCTGAACGTGCGTTACGACGGCAATGGCGTGTTTTCCATCGCAGGCAACAGCGACAACGCGGAGCGTGCAATTCGGCGGATTGCCGACCTACGTAGCGATCTGGGCCCGGAGATCCGCAAGCTGCACGTGGACATCACCCAGCAGGACCCTTCGGTAAAACCACCCTCGAACTACGACGCCGCCCTGTTGGTCGAAGGCCTGCATTATGTTGAGACACCAGACGGTACAAAGCACCTAACTTCCCTGCCGCAGCAGGCGGCGCAATGAGAACCGCCCCATGTTCGATGCCATGACCGACACAGTCACCCGGGATATGAGCAAGCTCCTGCAGACCAAGGTATTGGATGTCTCCGGTGAGCGACTAAGCAACATCGAGGCAGCGCTGCACACGACAGTGCAACAACTCCGTGTGCACTGGTCCGCAGCGAGCGATCAGGCTGCGCGCAACGATTTCACCGTCTTGCACGACGGCATCAACGCAGCGCGCGACATCGTAGCGCATGTTGCAGGCATGCCTTGACCATCGATTTCCCTGGTCACCTCGACCAGGAAAAATGCGCCATCAGGCGCTCATGTTAACCTTCACTGCTAAGGAGTCTTGGTATGCCAAACCCAATTTTTTCACAAATTGGCTCATTTCAATCGCGATTCGGCCAGGGCATGGACGGCTTTACAGGCGGCGTTTCAAATGGGATATCCGGTGCCGCTGCAACGCATGGTGCAAGTGGACAGATTGATTCGCTGCTCGGTGACCTCACCTCCTCCGATGAGGGTCAAAAGCGCATGAATAACAAGATCACCATGCTCAAGAACGACTTGGATTTTAACGTTGCGCTCAATAAGTTCATCGGCAAGGCCGGCGACAACGCTAAGAGTCTGGTCGGCCAGTAACAGCTCTTGACATGACGCAGGGCTAGTCAATAGCCCTGCGCATGTTGCACGGCAGATGAGTAGCACCCGATTCGAAGTGATCGTCCAGCAGATGTGCGAGGCACTGGACCTGCCGAATGTGCAGGCGGTGCTCAGCACACGCGTGCTGTGGGTGGATGGGTTTGAAGTCTATCTGCACATGCCCGCGGCCCAGGCCGACGATGCAGCACAGCAAGTGCCGGAAGAAGAAGCGTTGTACCTGCGCATCTCCTACGGCCTTGCTCCTGCGGGACGGACCTTGACGGTCTTCCGGCTATTGCTGGAAGCCAATTTATCGGTGTACGCGCAGGACCAGGCGCAACTCGGATTGAACGACTTCGGCGTGATTGTTCTGGTGGTACGCGTTCCCCTGGAGGACGACGTCGATGGCGCATGGATCTGCGATCTGCTCGCACACTATGCCGAACATGGCCGGTATTGGAACAACAACATCTTCATTGCGCATGACGAAATGTTCGAAGGAATCGCAACGGGAAATTATTTGTGGCTACGCGCGTAAGCTGCACGGCCTTGCATCCATACCGATGGCTTCAGCGACAACATTCACGAGTGAGCATGCCGTCACAACCCTGCGCGTCGGCTGTGTCTCAGAGCCTCAACGAGGCACGCTGCCTGGGCCGTCTTCCCACCCGCATGACTCAATCCGCACCATCTTGCACAGGGACACTCGCAAATGAATTTCGCCATACCTTCTCACGCCACTTCGAGCTTGCAGCCGTCCTCCTTTTCCCTTTCGCAGCAGCAGGCCTTGACCGCAGTGATCATGAGCATGCTTGCGTACTGCATGCAACGTATGCTCAAGGACATGCTGCAGCCACAGCATCAGCCATTCAGTGACAGTCAGCCGCCGACAAAACCTAATCCGACTCCACCGCTACCGGCCTTGAAGCCGATCGGTTCGACCAATGCCGGCGGACAGCAGGGCAGCGGTACTGGCGACGGCAGCGGTGGCAATCGCGGCAGCAACGGCAGCAACGGAAATACCCACGGCAAGGGAGCCGGTAATGGCCTATCGCCCACCAAGCCCAGTCAACCGGCGAGGCACTGCCCCAACGGCTCCCAGGAGCCACTTCCTCCCGGCAAGGTCGTCACTGCACCACCCGGCGTGCAGAACAAAACCATCGTGGTGCATAAGGGCGAGGTGTTCGACGGCAAGGGTCAGACGTACATCGGCGGCCCCTGTCTGGGCAAAGGCAATCAGGACGAGCATCAGCAACCGCTGTTCGTGGTCGAGGACGGCGGCAGCATCTGCAACGTCAACATGACGGGCGGCGGCGATGGCGTGCATTTCATGGGCAGCGGCAAAATGGTCAATTGCGTCAACGAAGATGTCAGCGAGGATGCGGTAACCATTGATGGCCAAGGCAACCGTGAGCATGATGCGCGTATTGCTGGTTGCAGCCCGGAGGTCAGCGGCCGGCCGAAGGTCGAGATCATCAATTGCACGTTCAAGAACGCCGCAGACAAGGTCGTGCAGGACAACGGCGCTGCCGACGTGGTGATGTCGGGCGACATCGTCGTGGGTGCCGGCAAGGTCTTCCGCACCAACGGTGGGCATTCCGACATCAATACGAACCTTCGGGTCGAGAATTGCCAGTTCGATCAGGTCAAGGAAGCGGTGTTCCGTACAGACGCACCCGGCGCGACGGTACGGCTGGAAAACCTGACGACCGATGCGCCTGACGAGGTGATTGCCCCAAGCGCTTCCCAGGCCAGCGGCGCGACACGCATTGGTCACAAGGCCTACAGCGGCTGATCACAGCCTGCAGCGGCGCTACGCGTCGATCCTGCCAGGCAAATGCATAGCGTTACCGCATCTGCCTGGCATCGGAGTTGGGTGGTGTCGAGATGGCCGTATATCGATGTATCCACTATTGATGCCCTGCACCTGGCGTGCCGGTTCACGCACGCGAGCAGGATGTGGGGGTTCCTGATACGCGCCCTGTCTGGTTAATGGCAACGGGGCATAACTGCATGCCCATATGTGAGGTCATGAGCGTGACCCGTATGCGCCCTTCCACCGTGACAGTCGGGCTGCTTGTTAGCAGGCACGACGCATGCGCGTACGCCGTCGCCGCACATATAGGGCTGTCACCAACTGCATCAATTGTGAGGCCCGCGACCGAGTCAGAAGCGTGTGACCGAGCGACGCGCGGATCGCCGTACGCGAAGGCCGCAGCGCCTGGTGCTGCTGCAGATTAATCGCCTGGAGCAGGACACCGGCCAGCATGTCAGATGTGCACCGCGCCTACCCGACGGTGCCAACCGAATCCGCAAACTCCAACGGGCGCTGGGCACCTGGGATGCGCGGCGATGCAACAACATCGCCAGTTCCCGCTAGCACATGGCGCGCATCAGGGCCTACAACAAGCGACAGACATAACCGTAGCTACATCTGTCGTTGCGGCATGGCGCGCGCGATTGGATCAACTGCAGCATCGAATGCTCACGGCCGGCCATTTTCCCACTGGCGCAGTTTCTCGCTCTCGTGCAATGCGTCCCTGAGCGTCGTCAACTCGGTTTCCAGTGTCACGGTCAGGTCGTTGCGTGGCACTCCGCTGAACATCGCCGCCTGCCCGACGTGCAGCGCACCGCGCACCGTGTCGATGGTCGCAATCGAGAGGGACTGCGTGCCGATCTCCGCGCGCAATGTCTCCAGGGCTTCGCGCAACCTCCTTGCGTGCGGCCCCGCCGCTGCAGGCACAAGCCACTCCCCCTCTTCCAGGGCGCGCACGATCTGCGCCGGTCTCGGCGCCGAAAACAGCGCGATCGCCTCGTGGATGGGCTCGGCCAGCGCCTGAAGCGTGCGTTCGATGGTGCGTTGATGATTGGCTGCGGTGACGGCACGCTCCTGATCCAGTCGCGCCGCCTGGGTGGTGTTGGCGCCGTTCTTGGCCTTCAGCGCATTCCAGACCGTATCGTTGAACAGGGTCTGCACCGCCTGTTGCACGACCGTGGCGGTGGAATTGGCGGCCTCGCCCGCAACGCTGCCGTTTTCATTGCCCCCGCGCAACGACGCAGCGATCAAGCGGCCGGGCCCGAGCGAGGCGAAATTGGCCAGCACATTGCTGAGCATGTGACGGCCCAGCATATCGCGTAGCGCATTAGTGATCGCGTTGGTGGTGCTCAAGGCCTGCCTGGCCAACGCCAGGCCTTCTTTGCCGGTCTCCAGCAGATAGTTGGGGGGAAACGCACAGCGTCGGACCATTGCGCCGGCCGACGCGTCTTGTCCGGCAATGCCAGCGAAAACAGATTCAGGCGCTGCTGTCCGCCAAGCAGGTCGGGCACGCGCATCTGGCCGGTGCGCGCCACCGCCTTGCCGGCTTCGAGCATCGCCTTCTGCACGACCCCGGCCCCGCCAATGGCGAGCGCGCTCAACCCCAGTTGGCCGGCCGGCGTGCGCGTGCCCGGGTCGTCGGAGGTTCGCCGCGCCGCGTTGAATCCCGCATTGATCGTCGGCTTGAGCAACAAGGTGTCCAGGGACTTGTCGTCCAACGTCGATTGCCACTGGGTGATTCCCTGGCGGAGGTCGTAGGTCTGCGCCTTGAGCTCGGCAAGCGTGGGCGCGTTGCCCTCATCCGGGCGCGTGAAACACTTGCCTTCGGCGGTGATTTCCAGCAAGACCGGCGGCGGATCGGGCACCAGGATCTTGGGGTCGATGGCCTGGAACCGCGGCAAGTTGGCAACGCGGGCGCGAACTGTCGTAGGCGGCGCCCGCGGCAAGACCGAACGGGGTCCGCATCGAGCCGATGACGAAGGCCCTTAGACACTCGTAGGCGATCGGCCACGCTGCCTTTGCGCCTGCCGTCTTCATATCGCCAACGATCTGGTATCCGGTATCCGGCCCGAACGCGGTGATGCGTTCATCCACGCGCGCGTCCGCCCATTCCAGATAGGCGGTTTGCAGTGCCTCCTGCTCCTCCGACGGCGCTGCAAATGGCAGTTTGTCCAGGCGTGCATGGATCTGCACCTTCAAGTCAGCAGCTGTCGATGCGCTGCGCTGCGCATATGTCGCTGCGACGGCAGGCGCGTCCGACACATCGCTGAGCGAGGACCCGGGGCTTAGCGGCGGAGTGTAAAACACGGCATCCGCCAGCTCGGAAGAATGCGAGGACTCCGAGCGATGGGATGCGCCATGCGAGGACTCGGCATGACTTGCGTCGGTCGTCGCTCGACGTGGAAACGCTGCGCGACGACCGCGCAACATCGGGCCCGGAGAGCATAAGCCCGCGAGCGGCCCGGTTGGAGGCCGCGTCTGCGGTGCTGCAGCGGCCTCCTCGGCCTGCGTTGGGTGTGTGGGGGCAGGCGACGTTGCGCGGCTGCCGGAAGAGGTCCCGATGGTGAGCTTCATGAGGCCACCTCCGCCGGGCTACCGGCCTGCGTCACCAGCGCGTCCAGGACCACACGGGCGACCACTTGCCCGCGCTCCAGCGCGGTGGCCACGGCATCGGGCGTGCGCTCGAGCAACAGCGGACAGACACAGAGCAGACCAAGATCCGAGAGCGTGAGCCGCCATCCGTAATGCGTCAGTAACTGCTCCTGCAGCGCCAGCAGCGTCACCACCTCATCGCCGCCGAGCTCGCGTGCGGCCAGTGGCAGGATCACTTCCGGAAAGGCCGTCATGTCGCCCTGCTGCATCTGCGTGTGGACACGGCACAGCATGCCCGCAGGGCCAAGGATCGTGTCGCCTTGCCCGAGTCGCTTTGCAAGCTCGTCGGGCAACCCAAGACGGACCGCCAGGCTGGTGAAAAATGCGTCGTTCGCTGTGTGGGGATTTCCTGATTCCAACGTCATCTGGGTCTCTTCGGGGAAAAATGCGATGAGTTGCCAATGCACCAGTTCGGTAGGACGCAGTGTCTGGATCGGGATGCACAGCCGAGCAAGCCGCTGCGAATCACTCGCGCCGCAGACGAAGTTGAAATCCTGGAAATTGCGCAACCGCGACCTGCGTCATACGCCTCGCACCTGCACGCAAATGGCAGTTCGTTGGTCCGAAAGGCGCGGCGAAATAGCTGGGTCGCCAATGATCTGCGGCGGCGCAGGCAAGCGCCGCTGAGCAAGCCTGCTATTCGAAATGGTCCGTCATACGCGGAACCATTCCATACGCCTACAAATTTTACTTTGGATAGCCACCTAAGCCACGGAACAAGTCCCGTACTGCTTACTTCATTGATCAAGCACGGTGCCGCCGTATCTGTTCTCCTGCATACACGTCTCAGTGCTGTGGGACGACTATCGTTTCACACACATGGAGCTTTACCAGCACATGTGGAACTCGGCCCCTAGCGCGGCGGCAGCCTGTTCATGATGACCGACACGCTCTGGATGCTGCTGATCCTTCCTGTAACAACAAGTTCGGCTGTTCTTCAACAACCAGAATGCCACCGAGCATCACGTCAACTCTTACGTGCGTAACGCAATGCAATCCGAGTAGTTATTCTTGACCTACAGTCCGAAGCTGTAGCGGATGCGACACATCAGACATCACACATCTCCCCTCCCTAGCGATTACTCGACATCAGCAGACCAATCAGGGATGCATGCGCAACTCGGCGTGTGCCTGGCCCGCTGAAAGTTTCTTGCGCGCGTGTGCGCTGCATGTTGGTTTAGAGTGCCGATTCTGGATT
Organism: Xanthomonas sp. AC360; assembly: GCF_979258225.1. Classification (NCBI taxonomy): domain Bacteria; kingdom Pseudomonadati; phylum Pseudomonadota; class Gammaproteobacteria; order Lysobacterales; family Lysobacteraceae; genus Xanthomonas; species Xanthomonas sp. AC360. The sequence goes on along the minus strand of NZ_OZ409846.1, from coordinate 1,974,461 downwards.
GAGGGCCGCCAGTGATGTCCAAGGAATCGAGGGAATACCTAAAACATCAATGAGTAGGTGCAAAGATGGCTGTTCTTGAAAGAAATCCCTGCCGACCCTCAGTTGGGTTGAAACCCTAGCTGTAACGTTGAAGGGCCTATGTCGATGCGCCTTGAAAGCGACCATCCAGCTGCTCGACGCCGGCAGGGCTTCTCACCTTAATCATAATCTCTTGCATCGCGTTTCTGCACGCTGCTATCTCCTGCGTCAGTTTTTCCTGCCTAACGGGGTCGGGCTGAATTTTTTGCTGCTCCTTGTCAAGCCTGCTCTGTGCCAGCTGTATCCTTTTGTATAGCAGGTGCGTTTCCGCCTTGGCGTTGAAGCTGTCAGCTGTGTGAAATTGCACTTCGAACTCATATCCCTCGGCATCCTTGAAACGGGCATTAATCCCCTTGTAGGTGCCGTCTACTTCGCCAAAATAATTTTTTAGCTTCACGCAAGTCATCCCTTGCCAATGCAGCGCATCATTTGCCGCTAGCGCCTTCGCAACGAAATCTTCAGAAGGCAACTGGAGCACGTAGCGCAGAGCATCGCCCACGCTCTGATTCGCCTGTGCCTCCGTCATGCCGGCTCGCACGTGGCGCCGAATCTTGTCCTTGATCGATGCCACCGATTTTTGGAACTGCGCGTGCTGCACCCGCTCGATCTGGTCGTCCGTGGATCGGTAGCGAACGTTTCCCCAGAGCTGCGCGCCCAGACCGCTGGCCAGTACGTGGAGCACGGGCGTGATCGACTCTTGCTTGCTTGCAGCGAGGTCGAACAAGATTTGTGCGGGCGATGTGGTTGCACCGAATTGCGTTGGCTCCATATGCACGGGTGAGCGCATCACAGGGGTCGGCTGCAGCGCGACTTGGCCCGTTGCGGGAGGTGTCATCCTGCCAAGAGGTTGCCAGCGTGACAGGGCCTCTTGCCGGACGATGCTCGCCGACGCCTGCCCTGGATTTTGCGGCGTCTTTGCGGGTGCTTGAAGTTTGGAATCGACAGCCGGGGCAATACATGCCAAGGCCGGAATGTTCTCCTCCTCCCAATCGTCGATTTCATCGCAGCCGGGCGGCGTAGCGATGAGACCGAATGCCTCCCGCGCAGGCGCCATCAGTTTATCCTGATCGCTCAAAGGAGCGCCCTCGAGCTTCAGGGTATATCCGCTCTTGTATGCATCGTGGAATCTCTCCTTGAGCGCGAACGTATCTTCCGTATGGAACTGAATCTCCCATAGCGCATCGTTGGCACCGCGCAACGTGACGTTGACCGCCTTGAATGTCTGCCGGCGCTTGGTGAAAAAATTGGTCAGCTTCACGCGCGCATGACCTTGGTCGTCCAGCGCGGCCAGCACGCTGCGCAGGCCGCTACTGAAGTTCTTTGGGTCAAGTACCACGCTGTAACGCAGTGCGTCATTCACACCAGCCGCCGCTTGCTCCAGGGTCTTGCGCTTCAAAGCTACCTGCTGCTCAAGCTTTTCCACCAACGAGCCGAGCGATTTCAGTTGATGGTGCCTTCCTGCCAGTCGCCCATCATGGGTCTGGACCACGCTTTCAAGCATGTCGGTGACCACTGGTTCCATCTCGCGGGCGCGGGTCAGCAGCGCTTGGGCGTTACGCGTGATGTCCTCGGGCCGTACCGCGCGCAATCGCTCGGCCGGCGGCGGTGGCGGATCGATCAGGCGCGCCTGTTGCAGCAAGCGCAGCGCATCCTGCATGACGCCCGCAGCCATCGTCGGCATGCGCTGCAAGAGTGCAGTGGTCTGCTCGGCGTCGAAGCTGCCGTCGTGCATCGCCCGGGCGGTTGTCTTGCTGTAAGGCACGATGCGTACCCGCTCAGCGAAGGCCCGTTCGGATCGTTCACAGGACTCGACGATTTTGGCGAACAACGCAGTACCCGTGTCAGATTTAAGCGCATCGGTCCCCACCTTGATGGCGATGGTGAAAAGGTTGCGCATGCTCAGCTCTGGCTCCCCAGGGATGAGCCCCGGTTGTCCCTTCGGAAACTGCGCGCGTGATAGTCGGCACACCGGGTAGTTGTCGAGGATGGCGTGGATGCGTGCCTCGGCATCAGGCGCGGCAGCGTAGGCCTCGGCAAGCTGCGGGAACGCTTCGGCCAGCCCATCGGGCAGGTGCGGCGCGTCTGTGGAGGCGGCCGAAGCCGGCTCCAGCCCGAGCAGCTGCGCGTACAGCATTTCTGCAGCTTCACGCGCTTCGGGCATATGGGCGCGCTCGATGGCTTCATGCGCCTGGGCGCGTAGCCCCTCCAACATCTGAGGATCTCTGTGCTCGCCTTCGAGCACCTGACGCAAGCCATTGCGTAGATCGCGCTCGATGCCATCGTAGGTGCCGAACATCATGCTGCGCGCCATCGCCTCGCGCAGCTCGTCGGGTTGCGCCATGAAGCGCGCCGCCAGGGTGCTGGCCGCGCCCATGATCTTGCCGCCACGCTGCAGCGACATGATCTCGGACAACCGACCGGCCTGGTAGTGACCACTCTCGGGATCGATGCCCGGCGTGGCCGTCTTCGGTGGTTTGAAGGACTGCGGCTGGCCGCGTCTTTCCTCGCGATCGGCCATCTCGCGCGAGATCAGCGCCGCCAGCTTGGGATAGCCCGCGTACACAAATGCATCGTCCCCGTCGGTATCCATGTTGCGCTTGCGCAACTCCGCGATCGGCAACGCACCCAGGCGCCCCGGCTCCACGATGTCCTTGAGCCGCAGGCTGCCGGTGCTTAGCATGTCGCGCGGCACGGCGCTGCGGTCGCGGCCGGATGTCCAGCTCGACAGCGTCTTCAGGTCCTCCTTCGAGCAAACCAAGTCCGTGTTTGCGAAATCGGCCGGCCAGCTCTTCTCCGGCACCACGATGAGCATGCCCTTGCTGTGCAGCATCTGCTCATCGTCGTCCGACGTATCGTCGAACCCGGTGTAGCTGTACTGAATGCCGAAGGACTGCGAAAGGAACTCGGCGGTGGCGTCGCCCTTTGCCACGGTCGCGACTTGCTCCTCAGGCACCGGCAGCAGATTCTCCTTGTCGTAGGGTGGCTTGCCGATCAGCAACGGACCGCCTGCAGTGTCAAACGCCTGACTGCGCTCCCGCGGCAGATGCACCTTATCGTCGGCGGAGGGCACCGCCCTGACTCTCTGGCCCTGGTAGCCGCCGCTGGTGGCCAGCTCGAACAGCACGAGTTTGTTCAAGGCCGGCGGCAGCGCCTTAAGCCGGCGCTGCATCGCCTCGTGCGCCTCCTGCAACGCCATCTGGTCGCGAGGGAAGTGCTGCAATGCCTGCGGTGCCAGTCGCGTGGGTCCCTTGTCCTGGCCAAGAAGGTCACGCTGTTCTTGGGTGGCCTGACCAGACTGCACAGCTTCCCAGGCAGATAAATACTGACGGAAGGCTGGAATGCGCTTGGCTACCTCCAGCTTCAGAAAGCCGCAGCCATCATTGGGGCACAGCGCCAGAGGCCGGCCGTCCGGCGCCAGTGGCTTGAACGGGTGTTCTGGACCGCTGACATCATTGAAAAATCCTATCCTCAGCGTCCCCTCAACCACGTGATCGCTCGGTACCATCTCCAGCAGCGAGCGCTGCATACGCGACCAGTCCTCGCGCTGTGGAGCGAGCTTGGCGATGAGCTTCATCAGGCTACTGCCCGGAACAGTGTCGGCATAGCGGATCGCCGGCAGCATCGACGACGCTCCAGAGGTGCCGGACAACAGATGGACTGCGCGGGTCATGTTGCCGCGCGTGGCGCGGCTGCCGCCAAACATATCGAAGCGCCAGGGCTCGCCCTGGTAGGTAAGCGTGCGCGCGAGCATGAACGTTGAAATCGATCCAGGCAGTTGGACCTCTACCAGCGGCTGGCCCGTCAGACGCGCGAACAGCGAATACGGTTTGTTCGTCTCGGCTGCGTTGGTCGACACTTCCTTGCCACGCAGATCGACAACGATATGGGTCGTGCTGCCGATGCCGGACGCCGGCGCGCGGGGCTGGCCGGGTTCCGAACACATGCTCAGGCGCCCGGCGCCTAGGCCGAAGTTGCTGGGTGGATGCGCCTGAGCGATCTTTGGCGCTTCCTTCGCCAGGCGCCGGTCCAGCGCGTCGAACAGCTGGTCACCGGCCTCGATCTGCGCGATCAGGTTCCAGCTCATCTCGCCTAAGTCCGCCTCGATGGCATCGCGCGTGCGCTCGAGCGTCTGGTCAACCCATTCCGCCAGTTGGTTGCGGCGCTGCTGCAGTTCCTTGCGCGGTCCTTCGAGGTGCCTTGGCTTCCATTGCCGGCTCACTACCGCATAGGCCTTGAGTACCTGGAAGAACGTCAACGCCGGGCAGCGCGTGGCGTGATGTTCTGTTTCGGCCGATGCACGTGAGCCACCCGATGCGAGGTATAAGTCGATCTTGCGCTCCAAAATCGGCTGCAACGCGTTGAACACCCCAAGGGCGCGACTCCGATGGCGAGACATCAGCTCCGGACTGCGGATCAGCGGCAGCAGACCCATGCACAGGCTGCCTAGCCCCTCGAGATTCGTCTCGCGTAATCCATCGTCGCGCACGAGCGCTGCGATCCGCTCAAGTCCCGGTTGCGCCAAGGGGCGCATCTGGCGATGAAGTTGCGCCGACGAAAAGGCCTTGAAGACCTGGCCGATCTCTGAGACGGAGGCAGACGCGAATCGCTCGCGGTGCAGTTCCAGATGCCCCGCCAGTGCCTGCAATTTGGCACGCCCCAGTGCCTCAAGTTCTTCCTCGTCCACCCGCAACAGGCGTGACATCGCATTGCTAACCAAGGCCACCCCGCGCATCCCGAACTGCTGCCATGGCAGCTCGGTCGAGCCTGGGCGCTCGGCCAGCAGCAACAACGCCTGTCGACAGACCGCTCCTCCGAGCAATTTGCTGAGCGCGTTGAGCGACAACGCGACTCCTTGAGGGTCGAGAGCGTTGCACAGAACGCCATCATCCACGAGTCGCTTGGCCAAAGCGCTGGCGGCCGTCTCGCAGACCTCTGCTTTGGGCCATTTGCTCAGTGCGTTTAGAGCGTTGGCCAACTCTTGCGGTTCGAGGGCGTTGCGCAAAACGCGATCATCCACAAGCCGCTTGGCCAGAGCGCTGGCTGCCACCTGGCAGACCTCCATTTCGGCCCATTTGCTCAGTGCGTTTAGCGCGTTGGCCACGCCCTGCGGTTTGAGCGCTCTACGCAAACGGCTACCGTCAGCGAGCAGCTCGGCCAGAGCGCTGGCGGCCGCTTGGCCGACCTGCGTGTCAGGCCATTTGCTGACTGCGTTGAGCACGGTAGCGACTCCCTGTTCGTTCATCGCCAACCGCAAGTCGCTTTCCTGCGCCACACGTGCCATTAGCATGGCTGCGGCCGCCTCGCAGTCGGGACGCTCGGGCCATTTGGAAAGGGCATTGAGCGTCAAGGCGAGCCACTGTGCATCCAGCTGCCCCTGCAGCCGGAGGTCCTTGGCCAGACGTGAGGCCAGCGCGCCAGCAGCAGCATTGCAATTCTGCTGGTCGGGCCATTTGCTCAGGGCGTTAAGTGCGTTGGTCACTCCTTGAGATTCCAAGGCGTTACGCAAATCGGGATCCTCGGCCAGCCGCGCAGCCAGAGCGCTGGCGGCATCCCTACAGGCACGCGTTTTCGGCCATTTACTCAGCGCATTCAGCGCGCTGGCAACTTGTTGAGAGTTGAGCCGGTCGCGCAAACCAGAATCTTCATCGTCAGCCAGCCGCTCGGCCAACGCGCCAGCAGCCGCCCGGCAGACCTCAAAGTCGGGCCATTTGCTCAGGGCGTTCAGCGCATTGGCCACGCCTTGCGGCTCCAGTGCCCTGCACAAATCGGGATCATCGGCCAGCCGAGCAGCCAGCGCACTGGCAGCATCGGTGTCGGGCCACTTGCTCAGTGCGTTCAGCGCGTTGGACACGGCCTGCGGGTCGAGCCCGTCGCGCACACCGGGTTCGTCGGCCAGCAACCGCGCCAAAGCGCTGGCGGCTTTCTCGCAGACCTCGGCGTCGGGCCATTTGCTCAACGCATTCAGCGCAATTGCGACGTGTTGAGAGTTGAGTTGGCTGCGCAAACCACCATCACCGGCCAGCCGCTTGGCCAGCATCCAGGCACCTCGCTGGCAGAATTTCGCTTTCGGCCATTTGCTCAAGGCATTCAACGCGTGGATCAGTTCTTGAGGATTAAAGCTGTCGCACAAACTGTGACCATCGGATAGCCGCTCGGCCAGAGCTTCGGCGCCCGCCTCGCAGAAGTTGGCTTTCGGCCATTTACTCAACGCGTTCAACACGTTGGACACACCTTGCGGCTCAAACGCGTTGCACAAATCAGGAGCTTTGGATAGTCGCGAGGCTAGAGCGCTGGCAATCTCCTCGCAGATCTTCTTTTCTGGCCATTTGCTCAGTGCATTTAGCGTGTTGGCTACGCTTTGAGCGTCCATCTCGTGGAGTAAATCGGGATGCTCGGCAAGCCGAAGTGCCAGAACGCTGGCAGCCTGCTCGCAGACCGCCACATTGGGCCATTTGCTCAGTGCGTTCAGCGTACTCGCAAGCTGCGTCTCAGTTAACGCATTGCGTAAGTGACTGCTGCTGGCAAGTCGCTCGGCGAGCGAGTGTGCCATGGTCCGGCAGTCCTGATTATCGAACCACTTGCTAAACGCATTGAGTGCCAGGCTGATGCCCAGAGGGGTTAGGTAATGCTGGTCTTGGCTATCATGCAGACGACGAGCCACGCGAGCCACGGCGCGCTCACACCTACGGCTGTCAGTGTTTTTGGCAAAAGCATTCAGAAGCAGAGCATAAGATTTCCCATCGAGCCGCAACGTTCCCTTTGCCCGCTCCAGCTGTCCTGCGATCCACGCGATCGCCTCCATGCACGAGGGAAGGTTAAGGTGCTTGTTCAGCTTGTTGCCCACATGAGCTAGCTCCCTAAGCGATGCACCATCGAACCACCCAGTCTTGTAGAGATACTGCGCAGCGAGGTCTGTGCAACGATTCAGATCCTCTCGCCTCACGCTTCCGACCCGGCTTGCATTGGCAATCATCAGAAGATAAGTGCTGAGCCACCCCGTGTTGTCGTTCGCCTCGGCGCACCCATCCAGGAAGGGCAGGGCCAGCTTGCAATCGATGCGATGCGCCAGTTCATTGCGCTGTGCCATTGGCAGGCATAGATCAGCGCTATGCGACCGAGCTCTCCGCCTGAGATCATCCAATTGTTGCCGTTGCAGTTTCCGCTCTTGACGCAGCCATTGCTGTGCTACCGGGCTGAGGTTTCGTTCGGCCCGCTGAAGATCTTCTACATTCAATTCCAAACCACGAGTTTTCCCGTGCGCATGCCTTGGCCGCTGTAGCGGCCGATACGGCTCTTGCCCTTCTCGCGTCCGCTTGCTTCCTCGGTTGGCACCTGGTTCGGCCACGCCAATATCTTCTGTCGTCTGCCCCGACCCAAATGTTGGTTTCTGTGGCATACGACGCGATGACGTGCTGGCGTAGGCAGGCGCCCTGTCCATACGCGACTCGGGCACCCTACTGCGTCGGTCGGCGGCATCATCGCGCCGACGCAAATGGCTGGCCGTCTGTTGCTGGAAGTGCCTGTTCAATTCGCCGCTACCGGCAGCATTTTGCAAATTCACCGACAACGGCTCTTTGCGTTGCGGCGCCATCACAGGTTCGTCCTGTTCTACCCTTCGCCGTTTGGCCGGCTGCCTTCCAAGCCGCTGCTCACTGGCGCTGGAACTTGTTGCAGCCTGCTCCCTGGCTGGCCTGGGCTGATCCTCTTGAGAGAGAGACCAATTTGTGCTCGATGAGTTTTGAGTGATGTCAGAGGTTTTCATGACGGCAATTTATTTCGAATTACCTGCCATCATCCTGCTCGCTGCGAAGTCTTGATATTGTTTGCGATGCAGTCGTTGCAGCTCGCCAATCTGATCGCAATCAGCAGCTTATTGCATACCGCCAATAATTTAGAGAGCATTATCTTTATGCAGTGAACTTTTTACTCATCATCCGTTGCCATACAGAACATGGATGTGCCGTCGGACAAGGACTGAGAACAAATGCACGCAGCGGATTGGTAAAACGAGTCGATTTTCATTGCCATCAGGCTGGATAACTTCGCCCCTTTTCAATTTCCACTTCTCGTCAGATTCTCGGCTTGTGAAAGTCGACTACTGCAACTTATCATGTGATCATTCTATAAAGTTGCACTGCAATTCCCGGCACTCACAGGAGCACTCTACAAACGGATACCAACCATGGACTTACCCTGCCCCAGCGCTTGGCGAAGCTTGATTTCACGCGTGCCCTTGATCTGCCTCAGCTTCGATGGCTTTCGTTAGTCAGGTAGAAATCGGCACGGGAATGACCGTGGACACGACGATTATCGGAGCGCCGAGATCGACAAAGAACGCGGACAAGGCCTGCTATCCGCAGAGCCGCAAGAGCCGCAAGATCCAGCAGTGGCACTTCGGAATGAAGCTGCACATCGGCGTTATTAGCCGGACCGGGCTGGCGCATAGAGCCGCGATGACGACGTCGAACGCGCACGACAAGCACGTGCTGCAAGACCTGCTGCAAGGGACGAGTGACGGGTGAACGGGAATAGCAGCTATGCCAGCTAGAAGGCCCTGCTTCGGAGATACGCTCTGCATGCCCAGGGACTTCACGAACAAGTAGGAGCGCAAGCGCGACAAGTTGGATGACGTAGACGAAACAGGAACCGCACCACATCGAAGATCCGGGCGCGAGCGGAGTACATGTTTGCGGCGGTGAGTCGGCTACCGGATCCTGCCAAAGTGCGTTACTGAGGCCCGGAGAAGAGCGCCAAGCTAGCCTCGTGGCGCTGGGGTTGGCGAACCCATCTACGGCGCGCGGTCGATCGGCGGCATCGAGGCAGCGCTGACTTGAAGTTACAAATTCTCGGTCCGCATTTGCCAGGCCAATCGAGCGATTCCTTTGATTGCAGTTCCGTTGCACAAGGTCATCGCTCGAAAACATTCGCTACCTGCGGCGCCCCCTCAAATTCCTGAGGTTTTCCTTTGTGTCCGCCTCGAAGTTTTCGGCAACTCCCTTCGGGATACTCTGTTTGCCCAGCGGCACTCCGCCTGCATCTTCAAGATTCTGGCGGATATCGCCGTTTTTTCTCTGCTTGTCCAATTGCACCTCTTCATAGTGCAATCCCGCCAACACGGGCATCTTGAGCATCTCTACCGATTTACTTATGCTACTTCCTATTAAATAGCCCTTAACCGCATTAGTGGGATTTTTCCGCTCGGCTGCCCCCTTGCCTCCTCCTTTGGCCGCACCCTCGGTCGAGCCCTTGGTGGTGCCCTCCGTTGCGCCTTTGGTAGCGCCCTTGGCTGCGCTCTCGCTTGCTACCTTGGTTGCGCCCTCGGCGACCCCTTTGGCTGCTCCCTTGGCCGCGAGCCTGGCCGTAGGCCCACCGACAGCGCCCACAACTGCCCCAGCCATGTTGATGCCAGCGAGTTTCCACGCCAATGAAATGTTGCCACCTTGCAGTGCGGTGTCGAGCACCTGCGCTGCCTGCGCCTCGCTCTCCAATGCCAGCGCGGCCGCATCGGCCACCTCGCCGATGATGGGGATGCCGTTCATTGCACTAAATGCCACGGAAAGCCCATCCAGGATCTTGCTGTCCCACTTGAGGAACTCATGCAACCCTTTGCTGAAGGTACCGATATCCTGTTTTTTCCTCTTGATCTCGGGTTGATCGGCCTTGCCCATCAACATGTCCGCGACAGCTTTCTTTTGTTCGGGCGATGTGGCTTCGTGCGTAGGCGATGTCTCCATGGTCTTATTGTCCGCACTTATATGATCGTAGAACTGGTGGAAGTCCTTCTTGCTGATCTTGCCTGAGTCGACGACATGACCGCCGCCAAAAAAGCTGTGGGGCTTCTTGTATCCGGTGATCGTGTTGTTCAACAAGCCGAATAGTAGCGGGTCCTCCGATAGCTGCTTGGCGGCGTCGCGAACTGCGGGGTCGGCTTTATCGTCTTTGATAATCGTATCGAGCTTGTCGCGGGTCACCTCTTTCCCATCGCCAAAGAACGCGTCCTGGTGGCTGTTGATGGTGTCCAGCGTTTTCAGTTCGGGCGCGGTCAGGTGCATCTGCGATGCGGATTTCTGCAGGAAATCCGGTGTGCTCATCGAACCTGAGTCTCCCGCCAAGGCCTTCCATTGGTCGGGGTGATCGCGGAAGTACTGGGCGGCGGCGATAACCTGCGGTGGGGACTTCTTGGTGCTGCTCTCGCCTTCGACCAATTGCTTGAACGCATTCTGGTTCAGATCCTTCGGCAGATAGTCCGAATAGCGATAGAACTCGCGCATCGCATCGCTTTCGGTCATGACCGTCGCCTTGGTCTTATCCGGGCTGTCCGACGCTACATAATTTTGCGTGTAACCCTTGGCCTGCTGTTCGGCATACTGCGCAATCTGCGGATGCTTTTCATGTACCGAAAAGCGAGTGAGATCCTTGTCGGTAAATTTGCCATCGCAACTTCCCTTGCTGCCCTGGGCGCCGATTGCATGGAACAGCGCAGGATCTTGTTGCAGGTCTGCAAACGCTTTCTGCAGATCCGGCGGCGTGGCAGGGTCTTTTGATCTGGCATCGAGATCTTCCCACTTGACCGGGCACTTGTCCTTGTGGCGATTGAGCGTGGTGACGATCTCCAGTTCGTTCTGGGTGAGCGTTCCGCCATCCCACGTGACCGAAGAACCTTCCACCCGCGGCGGCAGGTCTCGGCCCTTCACTTTCTCGGGATTGTAGGTTGCGTTCTTCCCACCCAGGGCGGTGACCTGCGGATGGCGATCGGCAAAATCGTAAAGGTTGGCTGCGATGAGCGTACCGTTACACTTGCCCTGGTCGTCTTTGTGGTGCTTACCGTGTCCCTGCGATGCCAACGCGAAGAACAGGCTAGGGTCCTGCTGCAGGCCTTGCAGCGCTTTCTTCAGGTCCGGCGGGGTGGCCGGGTCGTTGATCTTTTCATCGAGCTTGGCGAACTCGATCGGCGTCATGTCGCGATGCTGGTTGAGCGTGGAGACGATCTCGAGCTGAGACTGGGTGAGCGTGCCGCCGTCCCAGGTCACCGATGAACCTTCTGCGACAGGAGGCGGCGTCGCTCCCTTGATATTTTTGGGATTGAACTCGGCATTCTTCCCGCCCAGATCAGTGACTTGCTGATGGTGGTCTGCAAAATCCCACAAGTCATCGGCCTTGATCTTGCCGCCGCATTTGCCGTCTCCCTGCGAGCCGATGGCGAAGAACAGACGCGGGTCTTTCTGCAAGCCTTGCAGCGCGCTCTTCAGATCGGGAGGCGTGGATGGGTCATTGATCTTGTCGTCAAGTTTTTTGAACTCAATCGGCATCCTGTCCTTGTGCTGATTTAGTGTCGAAACAATCTGAAGTTCCGATGGGGTGAGCATGCCGCCGTCCCAGCTCACCGATGATCCATCCACCGCAAGCGGCAGTTTGGATCCCTTGATGTCCTTGGGATCGAACGGGGTCGGCAGCGTCGGCCAGGACGTGCGTTTCTCGATCGGCTGGCTGGCTTGAATGTCGTCCGCTGAAGGACTGTCGAACCACGGAATGCCGCTGCCTGGCTCACTGATTGGCGTGTTGCCGTAGGTGGCGGCAATCAAGTGGTAAATCTGCTGCAAAAAAAGGTTATCCATCGCCAGCAACAGATCGGAGTCATTCATGGCCGAATCGGATCCGAGCAACCCCGAAGACGACGCGTCATCCGTTTGAGGTAGAAACAGACCGGCGGTGCTCCCGGTCGACAGCGTGTTGAGCGACATGTATGCGGCCTCGCAGTGACAAAGCAGGACAGAGCGGCTGCATCTGAGTACATGCTCATACGGTCACACAGGCATGTCTCATGCGGCGTACACACATGTTGCCACTCCCGCCAACGGATGCATGTACAGATGAACTATTTTGGCGAAAAAAGCGCAGAAATAAGGGCACGAAGGCGATACCCTACCCAACATCAGCTAAGAGCCTGTTCAAAGTCTGCCCGAATTATCCGATCATATGGGGATGAGAGCACGCTATCCCAGTGACATCAGCCGCGAGCAGTTCGAGCAGATCCGCGCTTTGCTTGAAGGTGCGCGCAAGAAGACCGCGCCACGCAAGGTCGATTTATATGAGGTGTTTTGCGCGGTGCTCTATCTGCTCAAGAGTGGTTGCCAGTGGCGGATGTTGCCCGAGACGTTTCCCAAGTGGCGCACGGTGCATGCGTACTTCCAGATCTGGAGCGAAGTGGATGAGCACGGAGTGAGCCTGCTGGAGCGGGCGTTAAAAAAATCAGGTTGGCGCGGCCCGCGAGACACTGGGGCGCAACGCATGCAGCACGTTCTTGATCGTCGACGCGCAGAGCGTGAAGAACACGGACACGGCGAGTCAGAAGGGCTATGACGCAGGCAAGAAAGTTGCGGGAATCAAACGGCATATCGCCGTAGACATGCAAGGCTTGCCGCATGCCATCGCAGTGACGACGGCGGAGGTGACTGATCGCAAGGGTGCGCTGCTGGCACTCGATCGCAACAAATGGAATGTGAAACGCGTAAAAGGCTTGCTCTGCGACGGCGGCTATGTCGGCGTGAAGCGTCCTCGTTAACTCGATCCACTTGGAAGTAGAGTTCCATCCCAAGGAGCTCTGTATGAAGAAGTCGAAGTTCACCGAAGAACAGATGGTTCGGATCCTCAAAGAAGTCGAGGCCGGTGCAAGGGTTGGCGAGACTTGCCGCAAGCACGGGATCAGCGAGCCGACCTATTACGTCTGGAAGTCCAAGTACGCCGGCATGGAGGTGTCGCAGTTGCGGCATCTAAAGGATGTGGAAGCCGAGTTGGCCCGGATGAAGCGCATGTATGCCGAGTTGGCATTGGATCACCACGCGCTCAAGGACGTGCTGTCGCGAAAAGGTTGAGCCAGGCTCGTCGACTTGAATTGAGTCTGGCCATGCAAACTACTCACGGCCTCAGTGCCCGTCGAGCTGATCGGGTGCTGCAGCTGTCCCGATCTGCACGGCATTACCGTCCGCGCCAGCGCGACGATGGCCCGCTCATTGCCGCAATCGAGGCACACTTGAAGGACAACCCCGGCCACGGTTTTGGCCTGCTGATGGATTGGGCATTGCGACCGCAGGGCTGGGGCAAGACCCGCGCCTGGCGGGTCTACACCGCGCTGAAGCTCAACCTTCCACGTCGCGGCAAGCGCCGATTACCTGACCGCATCCGCGCGCCGCTGGAGATCCCGCAAGCGGCAAACCACACTTGGTCGGCGGACTTCATGTCCGATGCCTTGTGGTCTGGACGCCGCTTCCGCACCTTCAACATCAACGATGACTTCAATCGCGAATCGATGAAGATCGAAATCGACACCAGCCTGCCCTCGGCACGGGTCATCCGCGCACTGGACGAATTGGTCGAGCTGCGTGGTGCTCCAAGACGACTGCGCCTGGACAACGGCCCGGAGTTCATCAGCGCTTCGCTCAGGCAGTGGGCACAGCAGCACGGCGTCACCCTGATCCACATCCAGCCCGGCAAACCTACCCAGAACGCCTACATCGAACGCTTCAACCGCACCCTCCGCACCGAAGTGCTGGACCGCTTCGTGTTCACCACGCTCGACGAGGTTCGGCGCATGGCAGAGGACTGGCGTCATCGATACAACCACCAACGGCCACATCGATCACTCGGCGGCTTGCCGCCCATCCGCTTCGCAATGGCACAATCAGCAACCACCTCTACTTCTGAGTGACTCGAAGAATCGAGGACGCTTCAGGCGCCCCATTTGCAAAGGGAGTGCAAGAGGTGGTGGGCAGGAAAGTCAAAGTGCAGATCGCAAAGCGCAGCGAACTGCATACCTTCAAGGTCATGCCAAAGCGCTGGATCGTGGAGCGCAGCTTTGCTTGGTTAGAGAAGAACCGAAGGCTATGGAAAAACTGCGAGCGTCAGCTAAACACAAGTCTGCAGATGATCCACTTGGCATTCCTGGCGTTATTGCTTAGAAGACTTTGAACAGGCTCTAAGGGATGGTCTGATCAACGCTACCCGAGGACGGGAAGTCATCCGCCAGCAAGATCCTCTACCCGTCGATGTCGTTTGAACTTCGAAGATCCAGACTAGGCATCAGAGCCTCACTAGTCGCTCGTCACACAGCACGGCATCGGTCATGCAGCTCCCTCGGGTCTGTGCTGCTCTCTACCCGCGCCCCGGGACTGCTCTACCTGCGGTCGCCTTCTACCACCTTCTACCGGCAGGCAGGTGCCTGCCAAAGCGCGGGAGGTGGCACGGCCTGCAGAACTATACGCTGCGAAGGCGGGCGCCCTGCATGCGAGGCCGCTCGCGGCCGAACTGAAACCGGGGTGTGGGTGCGGTGGTGCACTTGTCCGCATCGCCTGCAAGGGGATCCCAGTGATGTCGCTCGCTGGCTATCGTTGGCATGAGCGACATCGCGGCCTGGGATGGCCGGGCCGAGAACCTAAGCAAATTCGAGTTCGCGGCCCAAATAGCTGTTTGTCGGTGCCAGGCGTTCTTGTACATCCGCCCGGCCCCATTCGTGCGGCTCAATAACCAGGCCGGAATTCCGCAGGGCAAGGAGATGCTGCCGGACGCCTTGATAACGCTGGACGGCGGCAGCGATCTCGGAATCGTTGAGCTTGTCTTTCAGCATCGAACGGATGTCTTCTTCCGTGATTGCAAGGATGGCGCGCTCCATGTCGGTATCTACCACCGGGGGAAGCGCAGTCCCATGAAATGCCATGCGTTGCGGGTCTTTCAGATCCGGCTGGGCACCGTCTGGGGCGGTAAGTTCCGCACCAAAACAGTTGTCGTTGTCGATGCCCATAACCTTGGCTCGACCATCTTGCTTGACGTGAATGAAATAGTTTTTGTCGTGGCGATCAGCTTCGCCGGTCAGATGGTCGAGCAGCTGCAGCTTCATCACTTCGGCGCACACGTTCGCCTGGACCAGGGTGGACGCATCGACCTCTTCGGCTGGTTTTCCTTGGGCGCGTTCCATGATCAGACCCAGAGCTGGCTCAAAGGGATCTTGTCCCAAATTCATCAGCGCCACTCGCGTGTCGGCAACCACGTGGAACCCGAGCCTCCTTGCATAGGCCACGGTTGCGAGATTGCGCATCGCCGTTTGCGGTTCTTCCCTAGAAATGCCCGTCAATCTGGCAACCACACTCCACTTATCCCGACAGGGTGGCTCGTGGATAAGCGGCTTGAAAACCGCGCTCATCGCAGCTCCATCCGCGTTCCGGATCTCGACCTCGTACACCGTGTTGGAGCGGCCTTGTCCTAGCTCCCTCGGCGCCTGCAGCACGTGCGCGTTGGTGAACGCAGGCATGGTGTCTTCCGTCATTTTCAGATTCAGCCGCGTGTACAGGCGATTGATCGACAGGTCGCCCAATACCTCGCCCAGCAATTGCCGATCGCTCGCCAAAATGCCCTGGCCCAGAATTCCCTCTTCCAGGGCTTCGGCCATTTTTTCGACCGCAGCGAATGGATCGATCTGGCCGGTGTGTGCGATCGCTAACAGATCACTGCGCACCAGTGCCTCGAACGACCTCCTTCGCTCCCCTTGCATCGGTTTGGGAGCTCCATTGCGGATCACGCTCCATCGATCGGCCACGCTGATAGGTTGCTTTCTGGCCGCCCGCGCCTTCAGCCGCTTCGTGGTTCGCCCCCCGTTGGGCAAGGCAGCATGCAGTAGTTGCGCCAGCGCGTCGCACCGGGCTTGCTTGCCCAACCTGGCGGCTTCTTCCTGGCTTAGCTCCTCGGCTAACAATGCACCCAGCGTCTGGCGACGAGTCGGCAGCGGCTGATGCACCTCTGCCGAAGGCAGCTGGTTGCTTACGGAAGGATCGAACTGGAGCTCGCCCCGTGACCAATGGGCTGAAGAAAGGCTTTCCACTGCGGAGGCCCCTAGCAGCCGACCTGCCCTAGCAGCTGGCACCAGGGGCACAGGGATACTGACTGGGGAACGCTGCTTAGCTGTGCCGTCAGGCCGCTTTGGCGCACGACCTAGTACTGCCCATTCCCCCGGTACCACTGGCGTAGTGGACGCTGGCGTGGCCGGCGGGCCGCCATGGTCTGTGCTTGCACCATCGGAATGGGCTTTCGGAGCGCTCCAGAACAATTTTCTCAGCACGACGATTCTCTCTGACCAGAACTTTGAACCGCTTAGCATCGGGCACGCTCATTACTGCGAACCTTGCTACGCGGCAGGGAGTAAATACGCCCCACTGAAGCCATGGCACCCGCATAGGTCCTTGATCGCGACACCCGCGTCGGCTTCGCGCAGAAGCCTGATGACCTGTTCTACGAGAAAACGCTTCTTCACGTTAATCTCCTCGGAATAGGAAATCAGGCTCCAAACCAAGGCACCTGTCAAATCCGGGGGATGTCGGGTTCACTTGGGCGGGCGGATGACGGGCTACCCCATCGACCTACCACCTAAATCCGCTGCCACGCCAGGCAGCATCTGCATAACTTTCTTTCTCGATTGTGCAGTACATAATCTTATCGAACGACCTTGAGGATAGTGCTGATGATTGATATCTGGTGCTTGGGTCGCCAGCCGAAACGCGTTCGTTGAAAAATTTGCTTGTATCCACGTAGGCATCAATGTGCCTTAGGAGCGGCCGCCCAATTTCAGGTGCACCTCTCTGCTCAAGAAGATATTTATTGACATTCTCTGTAGATAATGGGCTAACGTTGGTAAGTGCAGCGATCGCTCTGGTATCTGATTGAGCCCGTGGAGGCCGTTGGAACAAGGGAGTAGGCTGCGGATTTAAGCCTTTTGATTGGTCTAACGTCATTACTGCTGGATGCGTCACCCATGCATCCACAACAACAGTATCTTTCTCGCCCCACGTGGGGTCACGAGGATCACCAATCAGCACGTAAGCATGGTCTTCATCTGCGTCACTTACTCGAAGTAGAGGCGCATTGAGTGAGTTGGCCGCCAATAGCGTATAACCCACATTTGCGTGCTCGTTGCAGTTTCCGGCCTGATAAGCTACAGCCCTACCCGCATTCTGAATGGGATCCTGGTTATACTCATTGTCACGCAGCATCGCCCGCCTGGCCCATGACTCTCCTTGGGTGTAAGTGATGTCAGTTTTTTGGTTTCCTGCACCATAAGGTAGCAAGTATTTTACTTTCAGCACTGTCTCTTCAGCAATCTTCAAGTTTTGCATAGTAGAGGCGTTGACTTTCTTATTTTTCGAACTGAACTTAGTCAACCCGAGGAACTCAGGAAATGTATATTCATGAATTTTTACAGTGGGCTCCTGATCGAAGCCTGCCAAGCCATTGGGTGAATTCGGTTCGTATAAGCCATTGGAACGATGGATCTTTGGCATGTCAACGTCCTGGATACTGGACAGCAAGTCTGACCTTCTTGGCACTTTAAGATTTCTCGAAGAGCGAACCTTTCTTTTCATGTGCGAAATATGCGAGTCAATCGACCGTCTTTTTTGATGTCCTCTAGCGCGCGATGGAGCATAAGGGCGGTCTAATCAGCTCCACTCAAGGACAAGAAAAAGTCGGATCCGCCGCTGCATCGCCGATGCATTCTGGGGAGCAGGGCGGAGCTTCGGACCAATAGTCATTCATTCGCATCTTCTTGCGCAGTGCCGGATCGATTCTGACTTACTTGTTGTCCCCGGCGATTTTTTTTAAGAATATGCGCAGATTAACTTACATAAACTAAAAAGAGCGAGCGCACCCATACTCACGAGCAGCTCGACCAGATTCTCCATAGAAATCCTCTTCGAGTTTTTTTTGAGGGGGTGAAAGCACCACCTTTAATCGCGGAATCTGGCAGAAAATCAGGTACTATTCCTAATACTTTGATTCACGAATTGCGCCCACTTGCATTGCAATCCGCAGTATTCAGCAAGCAATTTCAGTTACCTGCAACGTTATTAATAATAGCCAATATTGCGTAGCGAGAATTTAATCAATAACAGTGTGACAAACGCCAGAAGAAAGGAGGAAATAATGCATCGTGTCGAAATGATCAAGCAGCGCTCTACAGAGTTGGAGGTGTCGACGAACCTTGCCATTGTGCCGACAGACTCCGCGACGGCAACAAAGACCACTGGCGGGGGTCCTGCCAAGCAATCGCCGCAACTACACGGACTTGCCGCCAGGCCCCCCAAGCCCGTAAGGCAGGCCGTTGTGGGTTCGTCTGATGTGTTACCGGGGCCATCAAGCCCTGCGTTGTTACCCGCGGCTGCCATGCAGCTTCAGCGCATTGACCCAGGCGAAATGCTGAGAAAAGCGCTTGGCAAGGCCAAGATCTTTAGAGATGTGATCGGCAGTAATGAAGGCACGCAGGGACAACGAGAGGCTGCGCCAAAAGTGGCCCCGGAACAGAAGGTCAAGCTATCGCTGGCTGCCATGAAGTCTGCCCGCGAAGGATTGCAGGCTGTCGCCGATTTGAAGGTGCAGGGGCGGTTGCAGTCTAAAGCCGCAGTGGAGCACGAACATGCATTGTTGACGCTTCTCGGAACGTCCGCTGCAGTCGGTTATGCAGCACGTGACGAACTGCTGGAAGACAAGTGGATGCAGCAATTTGGCCTCATTCAGCCGATTGAGCCGGCGATCGGCGCCATCACTGTGCAGGCGGAGCTACACAACAGTGATGTTGAGCGTCAGCAAACCGAAGAGTGGCAGGGGTATTTGAGCGAAATTAAACAGTACCGGGGAGCAATGGATGAGTTGCTGAGACGCATGAAGGCGCCGGATACACACAAGAAAATACGCGAAAATGTCTCAGCCATGGTGCCGTTGATCAGGACCAATCTGGGTTTTTGTCATGAAACGATGCAGTCAATCCGGAGTCTGCTCGTCGATATCCATCGTCTGCAGCTGGAGCGTCAGGTCGAGGCAAAGGGCATGCCGGAAGTCATGGCTAGATTGCACGAATTGGACGAGGCCAAGAACTACCGCGGCGGTAATGTAGCAGCGGCGTTTTCGACGCTGAGCCAAGTCGTGATCGAATCGATATGTCCCTCGGAAGCCGGCGTTGCATTGACTCCGCAGGTGGTGGCACAACACAAAGACGTTCTTGAGGACTATGCAGAGCACTTTGGGCGCATCGGTCTGAAGCTATGCATGGATGTCGCTGCTCTCATTGAGAATGATTGTGACGATCATATCTGGAGATCGATGCTCGATTTGGCGCAGGCACTGACCGATTATCGACAGTGTGTGCTTGACCTCACCAGTTCCGTTGTCGCCGGAAAGCGCGAGGTCGTCAAGTCGCCATCTACAACGATCGAGCAACTGCCCGTGCCGAGGGCGTCGCCGAGACCGGCCCGCAAGCATCGCAAGCCGGGCAATCGAGCGGCCGAAGAGTCTAGCCTCGTCCCTGCACCTCCTGTCATCTTGAGCGATACACGGACGCTTGCACAAAAACAAGCGGATGCGCTGTTGAAGAGCGTTCCGCTGGAACGATCCATGGTGACCGAACTGGACGCGGACTTCATGCTGATTGCGAAAATGCTGGGAAAGGACACCAGTAGCGTCGACAGTATGATGCATCGTTCCGGGCAAGATGCGGCGATTGCTTTCACGTTCGTACGCGCGTCGGTCCGGGACTGGTTCGCAAGGGATCGGTTGCTGCAGACAAAGGCGAAACTGCCGCCAGAAGACGATCGGATTGCCCAACTCACCGAGCGGTTGCAGCTGGTGGACATGATCGAGCAGCGTGTGCAGATCCGCGAAGCAGATGCGCTGAAGAGCGACCCGCAGCCCCGTTCGCCGCATCTTTCGCGCTTGCTGAAGATGAGCGAGGTTGCCCGCGTAACTTCACCAATTCGATTACCCTCCGACCACGACAATGGAGATCGCGGCACGCTGTTTGAGATACGTATCGACCACGCACCGTTGTCCAACGGCAAGCGCCCTGCGCCATGGTTCGTACACCTGCATACTGCCGAGCCGGTGACGGCGGACGCGTTGCCTACCCTAGGCTACAAGGCTTTTAACGCCGTCCATCTGAAAACGGCAAGAGAGAAAAATCTAGGGAAGCGCTGGGAGATGCTCATGCGAGCGCTCGGTCATGCCGATGCGAAGGTGCACCGCTCCACGATCGATTCGGCGCTGCTCGCCTCGTTGTTGCACATGCGAAGTGGTAGCGAAGCCACATTCGGATAGTTCTCAAACCAGTAGTGGCGACTGCTGTCAGCGCCATGCTTCGTTCAAGATGACAGGGCTCCGGGGAGCGCCTGTCACACGGCTATGCGTGCCGGCAGAGTGTCAGTTGTTATCGCGGTTTGTTCGCACAGAACTTGGTAGATCAGAGTGCGGTTAAATGCCATTTAAAGATGGAGAAGGCGGCAACGCGACCTGGCACCTTGTGTCTCAGAGCCAGCGCAATGGCGGACAATAGGCACATGACGGCTCGGCGTATGCACAGCGCAAGCAGCAGCTTCTCGCCCCAACATGTGTGCTTGGCGTGTGGCGTTCAATCGTTGTTGATACGCCTCAGCGCCTCAATTCCTTCGCGCAAGTGCTCCACCGTACTTGACGAGACCTCGTCAAATGTCTGACTTCTCGTGCCATCTGTATACACAGTGGCTGGATTGGTACTCAACCGAGAGTCCCACATTGAATCTTTGTCGACTCTGAACGCATGCACTGCCAATTCGTCCCCAAGAGACAATGCCGGCTGTTTATGCATCGCCTTGCTTTGGCTCAGTCGCTCTTCAACCCTCTCCGAAGTCATCGGCTTAATCACTGTCGCGTTGTCGGCCATCGCATGCCACTCGGAACTACCGGGCGCAAACGTATTAACAATCATGCCGTCATTGGGCCGGAACGGAGTCCAGGTGTCTGTCCTGGCGTCGTGTAGCTTTGCTTCGGACAGCGTCATTGCAGAGGGAACGACAGGCCAAGGATCAACCACAACAGTGTTCTTGTCTCCCCACTTACTGTCTCGTGGGTCGCCGATCATAGTATACGTGTGGTCTAACTCCTGAGCCTCCCAAACACGCACGACTGGTGCATTGATCTCGGTCTCGGGCTCGCCGCCCATACGAAGCAATATGGCAGCCGCCAAGGATGCATGCACTGGGCAGTTGCCACCTTGCGAATACTTCACCCTCTGCAACTGAGCTTGCATGTTGCCACGGGGGGCGAGTTCGTCGCCGAGCCTGTGCCGAGCCCAGCTTTCGCCACCACTTGCTGCGACGTCCACAACTTGGTTACCAGCCCCGGTGTCCAAAACATCCTTGACAACCCGATTCGCCATTTGCCCAACTTGCAGGTGAGCCATGGTCTGCGAGTTAACCTTGACAGACTTGCGCCGGAGGCCTGCCAGGACACCTAGTTCGGGGCTCGATAATTCTTCGTGGGCCCGCACCGACGGTCCATACTGGACACCCGATGCCAATGGGTCTATTCCTTCACCGAGGCGCGACGAAGTCGAATAACCGACGCCGCCATCAGACTTTATACAATTTCCCATAATTTTTCCTTTTCGCTATAAATTCGTTCTCAGCAGGCTGCTGAAATAACGTTTTCAAAGGCGACTTGCGAAAAAAAGCATACCGCTCATAACCGTATACAAGCAATTTTTGAGATTCGGGCACCTCGGACACGTATCAAAAATCGCCTCTCAGTCTATGTGAGCGTTTATCGAAAGAGGTTGGGTGGACGCGAATCCATAAGACTAAAAACGAAAAAGATCCGGTGCGCGACAAAAAAGATCCGCAATGTGGAATATCGGGTCATCGCGATGCCGAGTAGAGACGGGCAGGGCTAGCCATTGCTCTTTCTATATCTACATCTTCGAGATGTTTGAGCACATCTAGCCCGAACTTTATTTCACTTAGCATGCGCAAGCTGGCGCTCGATGACATCGGGACGAAAGCCCATTTCGTTCAAGAGCGTGGATGCAGTTGCGCGGCAGCCATGCGCAGAGAAGCAGATGCTGTCCTTTCCATTGAATCCCATACGCTCAAGCGTGCGATTCAACATGGTGGCCGTCATGGACTCTTGTGGCCTCTTATAGTTGGGCAACAGGAAGCCGCGTCCAACTGTAGACGTCTGCGATTCCTTCAGCAATTCGAGGTCCAGCCTGAACAGCGGAACGATGTGCTGTTCACGCGTCCCGGTGGGCAGGTGCTCGGCCTGGCGACTAATGAGCTCAATGAAGGGGCTGCTTTAACGGCGCGCGCGCCTTGTCATGCTCGGCTCGTGCAGAGGGCAGCAATATCTCCGGATACTTGCCCATGACATAGACACCTTTCTTGCTGACGATGCGGATTGCGGGACTCACTGCGCAATCAGTAAGACTGCATAGATGTTTTCAGTGTAGGTGCCGGCAATTTGCTTCATCGGGTTCTTCCTTGATAAGAGACGTGGTTAGGAATGCGAGACGGAGTGGCTGAGCGCTGCAACGTCCGCGCACAGCCGCTCGACCGACGCTGCCGTGGTCGCCCACGAGGTCACGAAGCGGATCACGTGTCTGCCATCGGCGCGGACTTCCCAGCGCTCGAAATCGTAGCGTTGCGCCAGCTGCGCGGCCTGCTGCGCGCTGACGGCGATGAACTGCTGATTGGTCGGCGAGTCGCTGGTGAACTGCGCGCCAGCGGCCAGCAATCCGGCGCGCAAACGCTGCGCCATCGCATTGGCATGCGCAGCCAGCTCGAAGAACAAGCCATCTTCGAACAAGGTGGCGAACTGCGCGCCGAGCACCATGCCCTTGGCCAGCAATGCGCCGCGTTGCTTGATCAGATAGCGCAGATCGGCCTGCAAGGCAGGGTTGATCACGACCAAGGCTTCGCCGAGCAGCGCACCGTTCTTGGTGCCACCGATATAGAACGCATCGGTGAGCGCGGCAATCGTCGGCAGATCCAGATCGTTGCCGTTGGCGGTGAGCGCCGCACCTAGCCGCGCGCCGTCGAGATACAGCAACAGATCGTGTGCGCGACAAAAGCGCGACAGTGCATCGAGTTCGGCGCGCGTATAGATAGTGCCGCTTTCGGTGCTATTGGAAATGTAGACCAGCCGCGGCTGCACCATGTGCTCGTTGCTGTGCACCTCCAGCACTGGCGCGATCAATGCCGGTGTCAGCTTGTCGTGCAGCGCCGGCACCGTGAGCACCTTGTGCCCGGTCGCTTCGATGGCGCCGGTTTCGTGCGTGGCGATATGCCCCGCTTCGACCGCAATCACTGCCTGATGCGGGCGCAAGAACGCACTGATCGCAATCAGGTTGGTCTGCGTGCCGCCCACCAGCAACTGCACGGCAGCCTGCGGTTGCGCGATGGCGTTGCGAATCAATGCCGCAGCACGTTCGCTATGCCGATCGGTGCCATAGCCGCCGTTCTGCTCGGCACTGGCTTGCACCAACGACTGCAAGACGCGTGGATGCGCACCTTCGCTGTAATCGTTGCGGAAGCTGATGCGCACGGCGCTGCCCTGCCCGTCCATCACAGCCCCTTTGCGGCCTGGGCGACGGCGCGAAACAGCGCGCGTCCCTTGTTCATCGTCTCCTGCCATTCCAGGTCGGGGTCGGAGTCGTAGACCACGCCGCCGCCGGCCTGCACATACAAATAGCCGTCCTGGATGACCGCGGTGCGGATGGCGATGGCGGTGTCGGCATCGCCGTGCCAGCCGATGTAGCCGACTGCACCGGAGTAGACGTTGCGCTTGACCGGCTCCAGCTCGCGAATGATTTCCAGCGCACGAATTTTCGGCGCGCCGCTGACGGTACCGGCGGGGAACGTGGCGCGCAGCACGTCGCTGTAATTGAGGCCGGCCTTGAGCGTGCCGGTGACCTCGCTGACGATATGCATGACGTGGCTATAGCGTTCGATGACGAACTGCTCACCCACCTTGACCGTGCCCGGTTCGGCAACGCGGCCGACATCGTTGCGGCCCAGGTCGATCAGCATCACGTGCTCGGCGCGCTCTTTCGGGTCGGCCAGCAATTCTTCTTCCAGCGCCTTGTCCAGCTCCGGCGTTGCGCCACGCGGGCGGGTGCCGGCGATCGGGCGCACGGTGACCACGCCATCGCGTAGCCGCGCCAGGATTTCTGGCGACGAGCCGACGACTTGGGTGCCGCCGACATCCAGAAAATACATGTACGGCGAGGGATTGAGCGCACGCAGCGCGCGATACACATCCACCGGGCGCGCACGGAACGGCACACGCAAGCGCTGCGATGGCACCACCTGGAAGATATCGCCGGCGCGCACGTATTCCTGCGCCTTGCGCACCACTGCGTGGTACTCCTCGCGGGTGAACGAGGAATGGAAATCCGATTCGTCGATGGCATCGGAGATCTGCGCCTGCGAATACCCGGCGCCGCCCTGACGCAGGCGGTGCGCCAGCTCGTCCAGTCGGCGGTTTGCGCGCACATACGCCTGCGGCTGACGCGGGTCGGCATGCACGATCAGATACAGCCGGCCCTTGAGATTGTCGAACACCGCCAGCTCTTCGGAGAGCATCAGCAGGATGTCGGGCGTGCCCAGTTCGTCGGGCTTGTCGCCGCTGCCCAGACGCGGCTCGATGTACTGGATGCATTCGAAGCCGAACCAACCCACCAGCCCGCCGGTGAAGCCGGGCAAGCCATCGAGTTGCGGCACCGAATGCTCGGCACGTAGCGCGTCGACTTCGGCCAACGGGTCGGCGACATCGCGGGTGTCGATGACTTCGCCGTGTTCGCTGACTTCCAGCGTGTGGCCGCGGAAGCTGTACACGCGCCGCGCCGGCAGGCCGATGATGGAATAGCGACCGAAGCGCTCACCGCCTTCGACCGATTCGAACAGATAGGTGTAAGCGCCGTCGGCGAGCTTCAGATAGACCGAGAGCGGCGTGTCCAGGTCGGACAGCACTTCGCGGACAACGGGGATACGGGTGTGACCTTCAGCGGCTTGGCGCTGGAACTGATCTGCAGTGATCAAGACGACTTTCCTTCCGGGACTCTGTGGCGGGGCGGACGACGGCAACGGGCCACCATCGCCACCAGCGGCGAGCGGAAGAGAAGGAGCGTGGGGTCGTCAGGCGGGACACATGGCTACTGTAGCGCAAGTGCCGCTTCAGGGCAGCAGGTGCGCGGGCGGATGCGGTGCGAATTGCGAAGGCGCTTTGGGTTGGTTTGGGTGTTGTCGGGCAGAGTCTGTCAACTCGGACTGGTATCTCCTCCGGGCAACGCGAGCCTGTCGTTGCGCGCCTGTTGCGCTGTTGGCAGCCACTGCCCTGGGCCGTCGCTGGGCGAGGTGCCTCTGGTGTCGGCAGGGGTGTTGGCGCAGGGACCCTCACCCCAACCCCTCTCCCGGGGGAGAGGGGCTTTGAGCGGTGCGCACTGCAGGTCGTTGCGCGCCTGTTGCACTGTTGGCAGCCACTACCCTGAGCCGTCGCAGGGCGAGGTATCTCTGGTGTCGGCATCGGTGTCGGCGCAGGGACCCTTACCCCAACCCCTCTCCCGGGGGAGAGGGGCTCTGAGCGGTGCGCACTGCAGGTCGTTGTGCGCCTGTTGCGCTGTTGGCAGCCATTGCCCTGGGCCGTCGCAGGGCGAGGTACCTCTGGTGTCGGCATCGGTGTTGGCGCAGGGACCCTCACCCCAACCCCTCTCCCGGGGGAGAGGGGCTCTGAGCGGCACGCACTGCAGGATCAGGTTTTCCAAATCCTGCGTTCGACTTCCCAATCCCCAATCCCCAATCCCGACTCCCGACTTCCCAACCCCAGCGCTCACGCGCTCAGCAACGGGCAATCCACCGGCAAATGCATCCGCAGCCGCGCCGGGACGCAGTCGATATGGAAATGCAGCGAGGTTTCCGGTTCGCCATCCAGGTTCAGCGTGAGCGGTTGATGCGAGACGATTTCCAGCCATGGCAGCCGCGCGCGGACGGCGACGCGTTCCAACGCCGCCTGCTTGCCGCTGGTGACCAGGGTCCCGAGCGTGGCGGCCACCTCGCCATTGAGCGCGGGCACGATGGTGACGTCGAGCAGGCCATCGTCGATCACCGCTTCCGGGCACAGCGCCTGGCCGCCGCCGGCCTGGCGGCCGTTGCCCAGACCGAGTGCGATGAACTCGCCTTCCCAGCTGAAATCCGGACCTGAAAAGCGGGCACCGATTGGGTCGATCCGGCCCAGCCGCGACATGCCGG
Source organism: Xanthomonas sp. AC360 (assembly GCF_979258225.1). Lineage (NCBI taxonomy): Bacteria > Pseudomonadati > Pseudomonadota > Gammaproteobacteria > Lysobacterales > Lysobacteraceae > Xanthomonas > Xanthomonas sp. AC360. The sequence continues at coordinate 1,948,299 of NZ_OZ409846.1, read as the reverse complement.
TGATCAGGTAGGCCAGGCCACCGAGCATTTTTTTGAGGCCGTCGTCGGTTTCCACGGTGACCTGGGTGCCGAAGCCGCCGCTGGCGACATTCGCGCACCAGTGCGGGCCGTGCGGGGTGTCCAGGCGCAGCAGATCGATCGCTTGGGCGGGGCGCTCGGCAATCAGGCTCAGCGCGTCGAGCGGCTCGATCGGGATGTCGGCGGCCGTGGCGAAATCATTGGCGGTACCCAACGGGACCAAGCCCAGCGATGGCAGGCTGGCGGCATCGCCGTCGTGGTGCGCGAGCGCGGCGGCCACCTCGCTCAAGGTGCCATCGCCGCCAGCCGCCACCACCGTGTGCACGCCATCGGCGACCGCTTCGGCGACATAGCGCTCGGCGTCGCCCTCTTCCCAGGTAACGCGTACCTCAAGCTGGACGCCGCGTTTGCGCAACTCCCCCACCGCCTCACGCAGGTCCAGATTATCGGTGGACTTGCCGTTGAGGATCAGACGCCAGTGGGACGGGGCCATGCGCGCTGCCGATGCTGTGAGAGTGGTGCACGCAGGCTAGCAGCGCGCCAATGGGTGGATCGTGAATACGTAATGCCACCGGGCTGTCATTGGCATGTCATCGATGACCCGGAGAGTAGAAGTCCATAGCAGGGACGACGGGCGGAGGCAGGATCAGCCTCCAATTTTCTTGAAGGCCGCTCCGGGTGGAGCGGCCTTCCTTTTGTGTGCGATGCCGGGCCTGGAGCGGCCAAGCAATACGACTGCGCTCAGCGTCAGGCGGAGTTGGCATTGCGCGGAACGGCACCGACCACGCGCACATTCCGGCTCTGAGTGCACCGTCAACATCCAGCTGTCGACTGCTCGCGACAATCTGTCAGCCGCTCTTAACCGCCTGCGGCAAATGCGGCCAGGCGCTCGCCATCGAGCCGGTACACCGTCCAGCCGTCCATCGGGCGGGCGCCGACGGCTTGGTAGAAGTCGATTGCCGGTTGATTCCAGTCCAGCACCGACCATTCAAAGCGCCCGCAGCCGCGCTGCATCGCCAGCTGCGCCAGATGCCGCAGCAGCGCCAGACCGGCGCCCTTGCCGCGCGCTTCCGGGCGCACGAACAGGTCTTCCAGATACAGGCCGTTGCGGCCCAGCCAGGTCGAGTAATTGAAAAAATACACCGCAAATCCCAGTGCCTGGCCATCGTGCTCGCAGATCAGCGCATGTGCGGTGGCGCCCTCGGCGAACAGGCTGGCACGCAGATCGTCGGGGCTGGCCTTGACCGCATCGGGCTCGCGCTCGTAGACCGCCAGTGCGGTGATCAACGCATGCAGCAGCGGTACGTCATCGGGCGTGGCGCTGCGGATCTGCAGCGTGGTCGCACTCATCGCACCGCATCCACCGCTGCGCGCATCTGCGCGATCACATCGGCATAGTCGGGCGCATTGAAGATCGCCGAGCCGGCCACGAAGGTATCGGCGCCGGCGGCGGCAATCGCGCCGATATTGTCGGCCTTGACCCCGCCATCGATTTCCAGGCGGATCGGCTTGCCCAGCGCGTCGATCTTGCTGCGGATGGCACGCAGTTTATCCAGTGCCGACGGAATGAATGCCTGCCCGCCGAAGCCGGGGTTGACCGACATCACCAGCACCAAGTCCAGCTCCGGCAGCACCCAATCGAGAATATCCACCGGGGTGGCCGGATTGAGCACCAGCCCGGCCTGGCAGCCGTGCGATTTGATCAGCTGGATGGTGCGGTGCACGTGGCGGCTGGCTTCGGGATGGAAGCTGATGGTGGTGGCGCCGGCCTCGGCGAAGTCCGGCACGATGCGGTCCACCGGCTCGACCATCAGGTGCACGTCGATCGGCGCGGTGATGCCGTGCTTGCGCAGCGCCTGGCACACCATCGGGCCGATGGTCAGATTGGGCACGTAATGGTTGTCCATCACGTCGAAGTGCACCCAGTCGGCGCCAGCCTTGAGGACGTTGTTCACTTCTTCGCCAAGACGGGCGAAATCGGCGGACAGGATGGACGGGGCGATCGCCGTCGATTGCATGGGCAGCTCGTAGGAAGACGGAAACCCCATTGTCGCAACCCCTGCCCAACGAGGAAAGGCGTGCATCCGTGGCGGGCCCAGCTGCGTATGCACTTGACCGGCGCAATGCGCCCGATTTGAGGAGACTCCATGAAAACCACCCCGCTCGCCTCCGCCGCCATCGTGTTGCTGGCCCTCGCTCCGTCCGCCTGGGCGCAAACCGGCCCGGCCGACTGGTCCGGCTTCTCCATTGGCGCCAATGTGGGCGGTGCCGATCCTGCCGGCGTGTCCGGCGGCCGTTTCGGCTTCGATACCAACCTGGATGGCCGCGACGGCGACCAGGTCAGCACCGCCACCGGCGCCGATGCGTTCTCGCCGGGCTTCTGCGGCGGCGCGGCGGCCGGGCGCACGCCGGCCAGCGGCTGCAGCAAGGACAAGGGCGGCGCCGAATACGGTGCGCGGCTGGGCTACGACTGGCAGGCCGGCAACTGGGTCTATGGCGTGGTGGCCGAATACACCCGCAACGACATCCGCGACAGCGTCAGCGCCTTCAGCACCACGCCTGCGCTGTACACCTTCACCCGCCAGCTCAACCGCACCGCCGCGCTGCGCGGCCGGATCGGCTATGCATTCGGCGCGCAGGGCGATTACCTGGCGTATTTCACCGCCGGCGTGGCGCGCGGCGAGTTCGACCACAGCTTTGCCAGCAGCAACACCGCCAACAGCTTCACCGGCAGCGGCGGCGACAGCGCCGATGGCTACCAGGCTGGCGTGGGCCTGCAGCGTCGTTTGAGCGACCATGTCTCGGTGGGTGTGGAATATCTGTTCACCCGCCTGCAGGACGAAGACACCCGCGTGCGCGTCGGTCCAGGCACCGCGCCTGCCACCAACCCGTTCCTGCGGGTCAATCCGGCCGGTACCGACCTGCGTCGCACCGACACCGACTTTTCGACCAATGCAGTGCGGCTGACGGCGACGTATCGCTTCTGATACAGGGCTGACGGCAGCGCCACCTGGGCTCGGCCTGGGTGGCGCTGTTTCTGTTTGGGATGGGCAGCGGCCCTGCTTGCTACGACCTGTTGAACGCGCAATGCGTTCACCTCTGCCACTCAGCGCTTGCGCAGCCGCTGGATCCGGTCGTACGCGGCGTTGATCTGACTGGCTTTTTTCTCTGCCTGGCGGCGCGCCTCCGGCTCTGCGTTGATCACCTTGTCCGGGTGATAGCGCGACATCAGCCGGCGATAAGCCAGATCGATCTCGGCCGTGGTCGCGTCCGGCTCCAGTCCCAGGGCTTCGTACGGGTTTTCCGCGCGCCGCTTGAACCAGCCGGCATCCACCGCGTGCCCGATGGCCAGGCCGATCATCAGCCCCACGAATGGCGCGCCGCGGAACAGCAAGGCGCCGGCCAATGCGCCGAGCAATTTTCCGTACCAAGACATGAGCAATCGGGGGTGGCAAGGCGGGCTGGCGATCTTACCCGAACGCCCGCCTGGCCTGGCTGACGGGCCGTCCACAACCGGTGCACGGCAGCCGCCAATAAATCCAGCGGGGCGCGCCGAAGCGCCGTACACTACGCGGCCCGCTGCCCACCCGCGGGCCCGCCGGGTCCCGGGGACAGCGTCATAGCGACGTCCTTAGGAGTGCCTGTGTCGACCACGCTGTTGCAATCCGATCTGCCCGGCCTGCCGTTGCGTCATCGTGGCAAGGTCCGCGATGTCTTCGATATTCCCCGCGACCGCCTGCCCGCCAACGCGCCGCCCGGCGACTATCTGTTGATGGTGGCCACCGACCGCCTGTCCGCGTTCGATGTGGTGTTGCCGGACCCGATTCCCGGCAAGGGCGAGATGCTGTGCCAGGTCTCCAATTTTTGGTTCCACAAGACCGAACACCTGATGCCCAACCACCTGGTCAACATCGCGGTGGAGCAGGTGCTGCCCGAGGGCGTGGACCCGGCGCTGTACGCCAAACGTGCGGTGGTCACGCGCAAGCTCAAGCCGGTGCCGGTGGAAGCGATCGCCCGCGGCTATCTGATCGGTAGCGGCTGGAAGGATTATCAGCGCACCGGCAAGGTCAGCGGCATCGAATTGCCCGACGGCCTGCGCCAGGCCGAGAAACTGCCCGAACCGATCTTTACCCCGTCGACCAAGGCCGCCGTGGGCGACCATGACGAAAACATCGACTTCGATGCGATGGTCAAGACCGTCGGCGCCGAACTGGCCGAACGCGTGCGCGATGCCACCTTGCGCATCTACCGCTTCGCCGCGGATTTTGCCGCCGAACGCGGCATTTTGCTGGCCGACACCAAGTTCGAATTCGGCACCGACGCCGATGGCCGCCTGTACATCATGGACGAGATGCTGACCCCGGATTCGTCGCGCTACTGGCCGGCCGATCAGTACGAAGTGGGCACCAGCCCGCCAAGCTACGACAAGCAGTTTGTGCGCGATTATCTGGAGACGCTGGACTGGGGCAAGACCGCACCGGGCCCAAGCCTGCCGGCCGACGTCATCGACCGCACACGCGCCAAATACGCCGAAGCGCTGCAGCGGCTGGCCAATATTTCGGTTGATTGATGAGTTGAAGCCCCGAGTGCGGGGCTTTAGTTTTTGCGGTCGCCGGTCATCGCTGTCGGCACTGGAGATGCCGGTAACGCATCGATCGATAATGCGCGCATGAAACAGGGCAATGCGCGCATTTGATGATGTGCGAGACTTCTCCCAGCGAACTGTTTCAGCAGTTTTCACACCCAGCAGCCAGGTTTTGACGATGTCGCGCTCTTCAACTAATCGCCTCACGCCATTATCTCGAGTCATGCTGCCTGCGCTGTTGTTCGCAGCGATGGCATGCAGCGCTGGCGAGCCGATTGCTACGCAGGCCGCAGCACGCGCCTTTCCTGCAGCACCTGCAGCGGTTACTGCTGTCGGTCAGCCATTCGCAGCGGTGATCAAGGCCAGTGGCGTGACGTGTGCCAATCCACTCTCCGGCACAGGCTGCACGGCAGGCAATATCGATGCAGGCGATTTTTACGATGTGGAGCTGCTACCGGAGTGCGGTGACACAGGATTCTTCGCAGGCGTCGCGCGTGCAACGGGCGCAGACATACTTGATACCGTGCCAGCCACGGGCAGCACTGCAACCACCACTGCTCGCCTGGCACAAAGTCAACTCGTCTGCGTGCAAGGCATCGCCCGCACCGGGCAGAATCCGCGCTATTACTACGTGATCGTAATCCCGGCGAGCAGTGTCGCTGCGTGCAAGAACGCGACGCTGTGTGAAACGTATGGCGACAGGCCGATCAAACGTTTGAAGCCAACGGGCGGCGCGGCCTGTCGGCCCGCTGCGCAGGGCCGCTATGTCGGCGACTGTGCACAGGGCTGGGTCAATGCAGATGCGCTGGACGTTTTTTCGAACGGGATTTAGGGCGGTTTATAAAACTTAGCGACTAGTCGTCAGGCGGGTGTGGACGCCGCGCTCAAAACCGGAATGTACGCGTGGTACACGCTGCACTGAGCACCGGCCACGCTCGCCTGGCGACAAGCACAGGAGTTTTGTCAGCCGCTCTAAGTTACGTTCGGCATATCCGGGATGCTGGGAGGAGTGCAATGCGCATGTGCGCCGACAGATGGTCCCGATGACGCATTGGTTCGATCAGCGGAGCCAGCGTGCCGTATCGGAACGGCCGCATCCCTCGAAACCACGGCTGCGCGCGCGGCCGCGCAGCCTCTTCACTAGCGCCGACGCTCCGACTGCAGGATCTTCACACACTACAACCGGGCCGCCGATAGACTCCCGTCGCGCGCATGCTGCCCCGACACGATCAGGAGGATCCCATTGGCTAGTTACCGTACTACCCTGACCGCCCTGGTATTGAGCTTGGCGCTTGCGGCCTGCTCCGCACAGGCGCCACCGGCAGCCTCAGGCTCGCCGACAGCCGCCACGCCCGCGACCACCGTCGCAGCCACCGCGCCGGCACCGGCAGCGAGTTGCCCGGATACCGACTTCTCCGCGTTCTTGAAGCGCTTCAGTGCAGAGATCTCTGTGCAGGAGAAGGCTACCGCCGATCCACTCACCATGGTCCAGCTAGACCCGGAGGCGCAGCCCGAGCCGGCACCGGTGACGCGCGAGGTCCCACTCGCAAAGGTCGAGTGGCCGGTCATCCCCAACCTGGACGCTGTCCGCAACGGCGGCCGCGAAGTCGCCGTCTCCGAGGACGCTGGCGGTCGCCAGGTACTGGTCCGCACACGGAACACCGGCGACCAGCAGGTCTACCATTTCGCTCAGCGTCCGTGCTGGACGTTGGTCAAGGTGGACGACCAGTCGCTGTAACTCGGCAGCCGGTAGAGCCCACGCGGCGGACGTTACAGACGGACGCGTTGATGCAGCTTTCGACGCTACGTAAGCCGCCGGCAGGCGTTCCGATGGATTGGGCACAGGGGCGAGATACTTTGATGAGACCTCCAAGGAGGCCAACCAATGCGACGTGACATGTTTCTGTTACCTGTGCTCGCTGCGACGCTGTGCTTGTCCGCCTGCGGCGACAAACCGATGTCCGCAACGAGTGCCCCAAGCGCGCCGGCGGCGGCGGCGCCCACTCCCCAACCTGCTGTTTCAGCGGAAGCGGTCCGACCAGGACAAAACGACATGATCAAGGAATGCCGCGGCATGCGTCTGCAATTGACCGCACTGCCTTCACAAGACGCAACTTCCACCAAGACGCGGGTGGACATGGAGCGCGAGGGCCAACGCCAGACCTTGCCGGCACCTGCCGAGATGGCGGAGTACACGCCCGTCGGGATTGGCTGTGCGGAAGATGGCAAGGGGATCGCCTATGCTGTCGTCCAGTATGGCGAGCTGCCCTATGGTTGCGAATTCTGCGAGTGGTTCTTCCTCTACGACGCCACAGGGAAACTGCTCAATCACGCGACCCCGCCGCTTCTCGAGCAGGACGGCCAGCAGAGCCCGAACAACGACGACTACGAACACATGCTTGAACAGCTGGGGTTGAAGCACCCCGAGCTATTGCCGTTCCAGTCTTGACTGGAACAAGAGATGCGCATGCACCGTCACGGATTTGGTGCATGGCGAATGAAGTACGCAGTACGCAGTACATGGAGCAACACCCCCGACACGGAAGAATCTGTCTCATAGAAAGGAACGCACATCATGACCGACGATACGATCTACACCGACATGGTCCAGCCCCGCGGCGCTGGATACAGCAGCGACAGAATCAAAGCCTGGAGCCATTATCGCGAGCCCATCGACAGCACCGATGGCCGGCTGCACGGCGAGTCCCGGCGCTGGGGCGATGCCAGTCCACAGACCCAATCCAGAGTGATCGACAGCCTGATCGATTCCTCGCGGGATGCCGGGCTTTCCGCGCGCGAGACCGCTTACGTTCTTGCCATCGCCCGCGTTGAATCAGGCTTCAATCCCGATGCCGCTGCGGGCACGACGTCTGCCTCGGGCCTGGGTCAGTTCATTGACCGCACTGGCGCGCATTACGGGGTCAACGCGTCCAACCGCTTCGACGTGCAAACGCAGTCGCAGGCGTTGGTGCAACATTTTGTCGATAACCGCGACCTTGCGCGCAGCCGCGGCCAGGGTGAGGATTACATCTACAAATATCACCACGATGGCCCTAGCAAGGATTATGGTGGCCTTGCGCTGTCGCGGCGCGAGATTGCCCCTCATTTGGACAACTACACCCAGTTTGTCGAACAGCGTCTTGCCCAGACGCAGGGCAATACCGTGGACCGGCCGGCACCGGCACCAGCGATGCACCAGGCCGAACCCAGCCATGGCGCTCGCAGCAATTTTCAGCAAACGATGGAACGCATGCTGCCTGGTCAAGGCCGTACCGATCCGCATATCACTGGTCATTATGGAGAGCACCGCGGTAGCCACGGGCCGCACGGCGGGACCGACTTCAACTACCAGGGTGGCCAAACAGGCCGCAATTTGCAGCATCCGACCGTGCATGCGCCGATCTCCGGGACCGTCACCTTCGCAGGCGGCAACTACGGCACCGTCAAGATTCGCGATGCACAGGGTAACTCGCACGAGATCCTGCACCTGGACGCACTCAAGGTAAAAGAAGGTCAGACGCTGTCCGCGGGCGATGCCATCGGCACGATGGGTGGACGCGGCCCTGACGGTAAGAGCCAGTACGCGCAGCATGTGCATTACCAACTGCGCGATGCCAACGGCAAGCTGACCAGTCCTGAGACGTTCTGGAATCAGGGCCATCAGCAGGAGTCCGGCGCTCGCCAATCCCAGCCAGCCACACCGGCCGGCAATGGCACGCTGCGTCACGGCGAGCAGAGCGGCGATGTCGGCAAGCTACAGCAGGACCTCAACCGCCTCGGTGTACGCGATGCGCAGGGCAATCGGCTTGCCGAGGATGGGCGCTTTGGCGAAAACACGCGCGAGGCGGTGATGGCGTTCCAGAAGCAGCATGGGCTGCAGCAGGACGGTGTCGTCGGTCGCGATACGCGGACGGCGTTGTCGGCGCCTGCGGCGCAGATTGCGGCCAAAGCGGCCGACGCCACGGTTGCGGCGCCGAAGGGTCCGTCGCTCAACGATGCATCGCATCCGGACCATGCGTTGCACAACGCGATTCGCACCAAGCTGCCAAGCATGATCTCCAACGAGACCGCGGCCAACATCACCTTGCAGGCCAAGCAGAACGGCATCGACAGCGCAGACAAACTGCAAAGCGTGACGGTGCAGGACGGCAAGGCGTTCGTGATGGGGACCACGCCTGGCTTCCGTGCGGCGGTGGATCTGAACCAGCCTGCCCCGCCGTTGGAGCAGACCAGCGCACAGTTGCTGGCTGACCAGTCGCAGCAGCAACAGGCGCATGAAGAGCAGCAAAAGGTCGCCATCGGCGGCCGCTGAGTTCGCAGCGCACAGAAAAGCCGGCCGGCCTGTATGGCCGGCTTTTTTGTATCTGCCTTTTCCCTGCACAGCGGTTTATGCACTCGGGTAGAAGTGAGATCGCACGCCTTTGACTGCTGACTTCATGCAGCCGCGTCATTCACCGTGATCGTCTGCCGCACGACCCGCATGTCGGCGCATCAATCCACGCAATCTGCTGAGTACGATAGAGAGATTGCGCGGACGCAAGGCTGTGGGAGCTCTGCGCGCAATGGGACAGGCACATCTCTGCGATGCGGTCCGCAGCGCAAAGTGGCCGGGCGCACAGAACGCGATACATCCGTAATTTTTACTACTGTCCAGTTCGGGACTGTGCAAGCGTAGCTGCCGGCACCCGAGGTGCCATCGGCGACCGGCTGTCGGGGGGTGCCGCCGGTCTTTGCATTGCACGTTTTCTGGAGAGAGTCGTCATGCAATTCCATGTACTGGGCGCGGCAATCTGCTGCGCGCTATCGTTTTCTGCTGTCGCTACGGCTGCTGATTTATCCACCACTGCGGCGGTATCGCGTGCGCAGTCGCTGCTGGGGAACAACGCCGCAGCGCTGGCCAATCGTGCGCCGGCCGATACCTTTATCGCACGCGACAGCATCGTCGATGCCGATGGCACCGAGCATGTGCGCTTCGATCGTACCTATCAGGGCTTGCCGGTCATCGGCGGCGATGTGGTGGTGCATTCGCGGCGCGGGGTGATGCGGCAGTTGAGTCAAACCATGGACACCAACCTACGTCCCAGCCTGCTGCCGGGCATCGATACAGCCACCGCATTGCGCGTCGCTGGCGCGCAGTTCGATGTGCCGCAGGCTGCCGCGCCACGCGCCAGCCTTGCGCTGTACGCGCGCCAAGGCGCACCGCGTTTGGTGTATGAGGTGATCTATAGCGGTATCAAACCCGATCAGACGCCGACCGAAATGCATTACATCGTCGATGCGGCCGATCAACGCATCCTCGAATCCTGGGACACGGTGCATACCGCATGCGCAGGCGGCACCAGCGCGGCCGGCACCGGGCGCTCGCTGTATGCGGGCAGCGTGGCGCTGTCGACCACGCGATGCAGCAGCGGATATGAGCTGACCGATCTGAGCCGCGGTGGCGGCGCCACTTACAACCTGCGCAATGCCACCTCCGGCAACGGCACCTTGATCACCGATGCCGACAACACCTGGGGCAACGGCGCCACCAGCGATGCAGTGACGGTGGCTGCCGACGCGCACTTCGGCGTGGCGCTGACCTGGGATTACTTCAAGAACACCCACGCACGCACCGGGATCGCCAACGACGGCAAAGGCGCGCGCAGCCGCGTGCATTATGGAAGCCGCTACAACAATGCATTCTGGTCGGACGACTGCTTCTGCATGACTTTCGGCGATGGCGACGGCAGCAGCCTGACGCCGCTGGTGTCGGTGGATGTGGCAGGCCACGAGATGACACACGGCGTGACCAGCCGCTCGGCACGGCTGGTGTATTCCGGCGAATCGGGCGGATTGAACGAGGCCACCTCCGACATCATGGGCAGCATGGTGGAGTACTACGCCAACAATCCGGCCGAGCCGGGGAATTACCTGATCGGCGAAAAAATCATCCCCGGCAACAGCAGCGGGACGCTGGCGTTGCGCTACATGTTCAAGCCGAGCCTGGATGGCGATTCGCCGGACTGCTACCGCAGCGGCATCGGCTCGCTCAACGTGCATTACAGCTCCGGTGTGGCCAACCACTTCTACTACTTGTTGGCCGAAGGGGCGGTAGTGCCGAGTGGTTTCGGTGCGGGCACCAGCTACAACGTGACCCCGGCCGGGCTGGTCTGCAACGGCAATACCGCATTGACGGCGATCGGCCGGGCCGCGGCCAGCCGTATCTGGTATCGCGCACTCACCGTCTACATGACGTCCTCCACCAATTACGCGGCAGCCCGTCGGGCGACGTTGAGCGCGGCCACCGATCTGTATGGCGGCACCTCCACGCAGTACCGCGCGGTTGCAGCCGCCTGGAGTGCGGTGTCGGTCAACTGATGCTGGCCGGGCCTCCCCACGCCATTGGGGCGTGGTGGGGCCCGGTTGCCGGCAGAGCGCCACTGCGGCCGTTCGCACGCGTATGCTTGGAGTCATTCCTGGGAGGGAACATGACCGAACGCACCGCGACCGCGCGACCGATCGAACGCTATTTCGCCAGCTATTCCGATGATCACCGCAACGACACCAATCAACTGATCCATGTGGTGGCCGTGCCGGCAATCCTGTGGTCGGTGGTGGGGCTGCTGTGGTGCATTCCGGTGGGCGGCACCTGGTTCAGCAGCGGCGTGTGGGCGGCGTTGTCGATGTTTGCAGCGTGGTCGTACTACAACCGGCTGTCGCGCCCGCTCGGGCTGGGCATGCTGGGCATCTTCTTTTTCTTCGGCTGCCTGTGCCGGTTGATCGAAGGCCGGATCGGGCTGACTGGATTGTTCGCCACCGCGCTATCGGTGTTCGTGCTGGCGTGGATTGCGCAATTTGTCGGCCACAAGATCGAAGGCCGCAAGCCGAGCTTTTTGACCGATCTGACCTATCTGCTGATCGGGCCGATCTGGGTGCTGGCCAAGGTGTATCGGCAGTTGGGTTGGCGCTACTGAGTCCGGCGCAGGCCCGATAGATGCAAGGCCACGCAGCTGTCATCCCGTTTAAAGCGGCTAATAAAACGACTGGGCTCATCGCCAGGCGGCCGCGGCCGGTGCTCGATGCAGCATGTGCCACGCGCACCTTCCGGTTCTGAGTGCGCCGTCCGCACCCACCTGACGACTGTTCGCTACGTTTATTAGCCGCTTTTAGTCGCGCGTGAGCACTGCGGCTGTCGGCGCGTCGAACCCGCGATGCGCTGCTCAACACCGCGACCGGACGCGCGCAATCGCTTACTCGCCAATACCGAGTTCTTCCGGCAGCGGGCGGAACGCGCGCGGGGCATAGCCGAAATCGCGACGTGCCGGCTCCAGGTCGAACACCAGATCGTCGCGCATGCGTTGCAGCGCCGCCGCGTTCATGCCACGCAGGCGGCCCAGGCGTTGCGCTGCAGTCAGCGCCAACCCGAACAGGCTTGGTGGCACCTGATAGAGCCGCGCCGGCCGTGGCAGCGCCTCCAGCACCCGTTCCACCATCTGCGTGTAGGCCAGCACTTCGCCGCCGCCCACCGCGTAGCTGCGTTGCTGGGTCGCCGCTTGTCCGATCACCGCCAGCGCCGCGCTTGCCAGATCGTCCACATGCACTGGCTGACGCAAACCGGTGGCATTGGCGGGCAGCACGAAGGCGCCGGTGCGCTGCGCCAGGCCGGCAATCTGGGTGAGCGTCTTGTCGCGTCCGGCACCGTAGACCAGGGTCGGGCGCAGTACGGTGGCGGTGGCGCCGCGCGCCATGGCCGCAGAAAACAGCGCCTGTTCGGCATGCGCCAGCCGTTGCGCCACGTCGCGCTCGGCCGCATCGATCGAATGCTCCTTGACCTCCACGCTGGTCGAACCGAACGCCACGATGCGCGGCGCGGCGACCGGGTTTTCGGCATACCAGCGGGCGAAGTGGTCCAGCGGTCCGCAGCTGAAGATCACCTCGAACGCCTCGCCCGCGGCGGCCGGCACGGCCAGATCGCCTTGCCGCCAGATCAACCCGGAGCGCGCCGCGCGCGGCTGCCGCGACCATGCCGTTACCTGCCAGCCGCGGCTCAACAGCCGGGTCAACAGGCGCTCGCCAATCTGCCCGCTGCCGCCGAACACCAGGGCGCGCGGCGGAGACACAGCGGTGGACGGAGCGGGATGGGCAGCGGTCACAGGAAAACTACGCGGTGATGAATGACAGCAGCATACCGAGTCCCTCACGCCGATGCGCCTGCCGTTTGGCGGGGAAACCTTCGCATGCAAGGCACCGGCGTTGACACGGGCGTCAGTCAACGTTTTGTTAAACTCTCTGGCCTGCTCGCGAATCTTGTGTTCCCTGCATGCCTTTTCCGTTGGAAATTCTGCTGGCGCTGCCCTTTGTGATGGCCGCCGCCGCTGCGCTGTTCGCGCGCGCGCCACGTTCGCTCACTGCGTGGTTAGCCGCGGCCGCGCCGTTGGCCGGCCTGCTGGTGCTTGCCAGCTTGACCCCGGCAGTGCTGCGCGGCGAGGTGATCCGTAGCGAGCATGCGTGGTTGCCGCAGATCGGGTTGATGTTCTCGCTGCGGCTCGATGGGCTGGCCTGGATGTTCGCGCTGCTGGTGCTGGGCATCGGCGCGCTGGTGGTGATGTATGCGCACTACTACCTGAGCGCACGCGATAGCGCGTCGCGTTTCTTCGCCTATCTGTTGCTGTTCATGGGCGCGATGCTCGGCATGGTGCTGTCGGGCAATCTGCTGCTGCTGATGGTGTTCTGGGAACTCACCAGCATCAGTTCGTTCCTGCTGATCGGGTTCTGGTCGCACCGCAAGGATGCGCGCGACGGCGCGCGCATGGCATTCGTGCTGACCGCCGGCGGTGGGCTCGCACTGCTGGGCGGTGTGCTGATGCTCGGCCGCATCGTCGGCAGTTTTCAGCTCGATGCGGTGCTGGCCGCAGGCGACGTGATCCGCGCCAGCCCACTGTATCCGTATGCATTGGGATTGGTACTGCTGGGCATCTTTACCAAGAGCGCGCAGTTTCCGTTCCACTTCTGGTTGCCGCATGCGATGGCCGCGCCCACCCCGGTGTCGGCGTATCTGCATTCGGCCACGATGGTGAAGGCCGGTGTGTTTTTGCTGGCGCGCCTGCATCCTGCGCTGGCCGGCACCGATCTGTTTTTTTACACCGTCACCAGCATCGGCGCGATCACGCTCTTGCTGGGTGCGTGGTATGCGATTTTCCAGCACGACCTCAAAGGCGTGCTGGCGTACTCCACCATCTCGCATCTTGGTCTGATCACGATGCTGTTCGGCCTGTCGACACCGATGGCGGTGGTGGCGGGCGTGTTCCACATCCTCAACCACGCCGTGTTCAAGGCGTCGTTGTTCATGGCCGCGGGCATCATCGACCATGAAACCGGTACGCGCGACATGCGCAGGTTGGGCAATCTGCGCCGCTTGATGCCCTTCACCAGTGCGTTGGCGATCATCGCATCGCTGGCGATGGCCGGCATTCCGCTGCTCAACGGCTTCCTGTCCAAGGAAATGTTCTTTGCGGTGGCACTGGACACGCAAGCGCCGCAGCTGATGCGCATACTGGCGAGTATCGCGGCGTTGCTGGCCGGCCTGCTCGGCGTGGCCTACAGCCTGCGGTTCGTGCACGACACGTTCTTCGGCGACGGCCCACGCGCGCTGGAGACCACGCCGCACGAGCCGCCGCGCTGGATGAAGATCCCGGTGGAAGTGCTGGTGCTCATCTGCCTGGCGGTCGGCATCGTGCCGGCGTGGACGGTGGCGCCGGTGCTGCGCGCCGGTGCCAGCGCGATTCTTGGCGACCGATTGCCCGATTACAGCCTGGCGCTGTGGCATGGCTTCAACTGGCCGCTGGCCATGAGCATCGCTGGCATGATCGGCGGCACGCTGCTGTACATGGCGATCCGCCGCATGCTGGATCTGTATGCGGTGCAGAACCGCTCGCCAGGCAAGGCGGTGTTCCACTGGAACCTGCGTGCGCTGTTTGCCGCCACCGCCCGCATGACCGATGCGGTCACCAACGGCAATCTGCAGCGCATGCTGATGTTGCTGGTACTGAGCGCGGTAGTGGTGGCGCTGGTGCCGTTCCTGCAGGGCGGCACACTGCCGGCATGGCCGGCGCCCACGCCGATGCCGTTGCTGGGGTGGACGGTGTGGCTGCTGTTGATCGCCTGTGCGCTGGGCAGCCTGTTCCTGTACAAGCAGCGCCTGCTGGCGGTGCTGGTGCTGGGCGGGACCGGGCTGGCGGTCAGCCTGACTTTCGTCTTCCTGTCCGCGCCGGATCTGGCACTGACGCAGTTGCTGGTGGAGATGGTGACGCTGGTGCTGATGCTGCTGGCGATGAACTACCTGCCCGAACGCTCGCTGCCCGAGCGCGCGCGGCTGCGCAAGATTCGCGATGTCTGCATCGCGATCGTGGGCGGCGCCGGTCTGGCCGCGTTGTCGTACACCTTGATGACGCAATCCAGCCACACGGTTGCCGGCGAACTGCTGCAACGCGCACTCCCCGAGGCGTATGGCCGCAACGTAGTCAACGTGATCCTGGTGGATTTCCGCGGTTTCGACACCTTTGGTGAGATCACCGTGTTCGCGATTGCCGGGTTGGTGGTGCATGCGCTGTTGCGACGCTCGCGCATGGCACCGGAACGCAACATGCCGGGGCCGGCGATCCGCTTGCCGGTGCCGGCGGATCTGGCGCAGATCATGTTCCCGCTGACCTTGACGGTGTCGCTGTTCCTGTTCCTGCGCGGGCACAACGCACCCGGCGGCGGCTTTATCGCCGGGTTGGTGCTGGCGGTGCCGTTGCTGATGCAGTACGTGATCCAGGGCGCCGCATCGGTGGAGTCGCGCTTCGGCTTCGACTACATCCGGCTGATCGGCATCGGCTTGTTGTGCGCATTGCTAAGCGGTACCGGTTCGCTGCTCTTCGGCTTGCCGTTCTTGAGCAGCGGGCACGTCAACATCCCCCTGCCGCTGTTGGGCGAGCTGGAACTTGCCAGCGCGCTGGGCTTCGATATCGGTGTGTATCTGGTGGTGTTCGGTGCGGCGATGTTGATGCTGTCGATGATGGGCACGATCAAACCGTCGCGTACGCGCAGTTCGCAGCGCGGCGAGATCGACCCCACGCAACGTTCGACACGCACCGCGGAGCAGCATTGATGGAATTGGCAATGGCAAGCGCGATCGGCGTCCTCACCGCATTGGCGATCTATCTGCTGCTGCGCGCGCGCAGCTTCGATGTGATCCTGGGGATGACCTTCCTGTCGTATGCGACCAATCTGCTGATCTTCGCCGGTGGGCGGCTGCGCAGCGGCCAGCCGCCGGTCTTGCGCGACGGCGTGCCGGTGGACCTGCAGCACTACACCGACCCGTTGCCGCAAGCGTTGGTGCTGACCGCGATCGTGATCGCGTTTGCGATGACGGCGGTGAGCCTGGTGCTGGCGATCCGTAGCCGCAGCGATAACGGCAGCGACCATGTGGATGCGCATGAAGATGCCGCCACCGGCATGGACACGCGGCAGGCGCGGCGATGAATCATCTGCTGATCCTGCCGATCCTGATTCCGATGCTGGGTGCATCCGCATCGCTGTTCGTCGAGCACCGCCGCTATGGGCCGCGGGTGCAGCGCAGCGTGGCATGGGTGAGCATGGTTTTGCTGGCGGCTGCGGTGATCGCGTTGTTTGCACGTGCCGCCGATGGCGGCGTGCTGGTCTATCTGCTCGGCGACTGGCCGGCGCGGCTCGGCATCGTGCTGATGGGCGACCGGCTGTCTGCCTGGATGCTGTTGACGACATTGATCCTGGCCTCGGCCTGCCTGCTGCATGCCTGCGCCGGCTGGGACCGGCGCGCGCCGCACTTCCATGCCTTGTTCCAGTTCCAGCTGATGGGCTTGAACGGCGCGTTTTTGACCGGCGACATCTTCAATCTGTTCGTGTTCTTCGAAGTGATGCTGATCGCGTCCTATGGGCTGCTGCTCAGTGGTGGGCGCGGCCTGCAGATGCGTGTCGGTCTGCACTACGTGGTGTTCAACGTGTGTGCGTCGACGCTGTTTCTGATTGCGCTGGGCTTGGTGTTTGGCGTGTTCGGCACGCTCAACATGGCCGAACTGGCGCAGCGCATTGCCGACCTGCCGGCGCAGGATGTGCCGCTGGCCAAGGCCGCACTGGGATTGTTGCTGCTGGTGTTCTGCAGCAAGGCCGCCTTGTTGCCGCTGTACCTGTGGCTGCCGGAAACCTACTCGCGCGCGCCGGCCGCGGTAGCCGCGTTGTTCGCAATCATGACCAAGGTCGGGCTGTACGCAACGCTGCGCGTGTCGTCGCTGTGGTTCGGCGCCGGTGCCGGCGCGCTGCATGGCTTTGGCCGGCATGCGCTGCTGTGGCTGGGCATTGCCACGCTGCTGATGGCCGCCTTCGGGGTGATGGCTGCATCGCGACTGCGGGTAATGGTGTCGTATCTGGTGGTGTTTTCGGCAGCGACCTTGTTCATCGCCTTCTCGCTCGACGATGCCGGCGCACTGGGCGCGGGCCTGTATTACCTGCCGCACAGCAGCTTTGTGGCCGCGGCCTTGTTCATGGTGTCGGACCTGATCCGCCGCCGCCGCGGCACTGCCAGCGACCGCAAGGAAGTGGTGGCGCCGCTGCCGGGGCGGGCGATTCCCGGCACGATGTTCCTGATCGCCGCGATTGCGGTGGCCGGCCTGCCGCCGTTGTCCGGATTTCTCGCCAAGGCCGCCTTGTTGCAGCATGTGCCCGAAGGCCTGGTCGGGCCGGTCTGGGGCGCGGTTCTCGGCAGCAGCCTGCTGGTGGTGATCGGTTTGACCCGGGCTGGCGTGCGGCTGTTCTGGCGCGTGCCGGAAGCAGTGGAAGACACGCCCGCGCTGCAACCGCAGCGCCGCGGCCGCATGCGGCCGGTGGAGACCGCCGCCACGGTCTTGCTGCTGACCGGGCTGGTGGCGATGACGGTCGGTGCCGCGCCGCTGATGCGCTACACCGATGCCGCCGCCGCGCAGCTGCACGACCCCGGCGCCTATGTGGATCAGGTGCGCGCCACCACGCCGCAACGGAGGCAGCCATGAACGCGCGCGTCTCGTGGCGACACCGCGTCTTTCCATCGGCGCCATTGAGCGTGACGGTCTTCGTGTTCTGGCTGCTGCTCAGCGACAGCTTCGGGCCGCAGCAGTGGGTGCTGGGCGCGCTGCTGGGCGTGGTGGTGCCGATCTTCGCCGCAAGGCTGGACCGCGAATTCGCCCGCATCGGCTCGTTGCGCTCGGTACCGCGCATGTTGCTGGTGGTGGCCGCCGACATCGTGCGTTCCAACATCAAGGTGGCCATCCAGGTGCTGGGCCCGGAATCGCGCATCCATCCCGGGTTTATCTGGGTGCCGCTGGATATCGCCAATATCCATGGCATTGCCGCGTTGACCAGCATGATCACGCTCACGCCGGGCACGGTGTCGGCGGCGTTGTCGGACGACCGCAAATATCTGCTGGTGCACGTGCTGCATCTGGACGACCCGGACGCGTTGATCGCCGAGATCAAGACCCGCTACGAAAAGCCTCTGATGGAGATCTTTCCATGACCGGTCACATGTTCATCGAATCGACCATCGTCATCTGCATGCACACGGTGGGCCTGGCCATCCTGATGGCGCTATGGCGGCTGCTACGTGGGCCGACGGTGCCCGACCGCATTCTGGCGCTGGACACGCTATCCATCACCGCCATCGCCGAACTGATGCTGCTGGGCATGTATCTGGATTCGCCGATCTATTTCGAAGCGGCGCTGGTGATTGCGATGCTGGGCTTCGGCAGCACCGTGGTGCTGAGCAAGTACGTGCTGCGCCGGGATATCGTCGAATGATCGCACTCACCGAGTATCTGCTGAGCGCGCTGCTGCTGGTCGGCACCTTCTTCATCCTGATCGGCGCATTCGGGCTGGTCAAACTGTCGGACTTCTTCAAGCGACTGCATGCCCCGACCAAGGCCAGCACGCTGGGCGTGGGCTGCGTGCTGCTTGGCTCGGTGGGCTATCACCTGTTCCTGGGCGTGGACCCGCAACCGCGCGAGCTGCTGATCACCGTGTTTTTGTTCATCACCGCGCCGATCAGCGCGCACATGATGGCCAAGGCCGCGTTGTCGTTGATGATGGAAGACCGCCCGGAAGTACCCAATCACGGCGACCTGGAAAAAGAAGGCCTGCCAACGCCGGCCACCGAAGGCGATGTCGGCGAGAACGCAGAGACCGCCAAGCAGCATGAGCGGCCAGCGTCGGAGCGCTGATCTCGCCCGGCACCGGTAACGCGGGTGCGCGACGTGGCTTGGTTACACGCCGCGCATTGCCACAGTGACGCTGCTGCGGGCGCGACGGATGCCACGTGACTTCAGGGGTCGCGATGCGGCGTCTGTGCGGATTGCAGAAAACCGTAAGCCGACGTCTGTGTTGCTAGCACTCCGGTAGACCTCGATCACTGTCCGTTGCATCGTGCATCCGCCATGCCCGTCGGCGGCTGAGTCAGCAAAGCACGGCTGGTCCATTCGCCGTATCGCTACAGCGACGCTGACGCCGGCAGCGCCAGCGTGATCCATCCACCTCGCGCTGCTGCGTATGCAGCGATAGGCCACACTGACATGCGACGTGACGCGGAGCTCAGCCGCAGCCTTCCACATAATCGACTTGCGGCGCCTGCCCTACCCGCCAGCTGCTGACCGTGCCGCCGGCATCGGTCTCGAAGACCAGCGCAGACTGCGTCGCGGCATCGGCATGGCGCAGCGTCTGCGCACCGGGCAGGTATTTGTGCGGCTGTGCGTCCAAGCCATCGGGATACAGCGCGCGCAGCTGCGCCACCGTCATGCCGACCTTGCCGCCGCCGGGCGCGATTTCCTTCGGCTCGTTGGTCTGGTAACGCACCAGGTGATCGCCTTCGAACATGAAACCGAATCGACGCGCGTCATCGGCCCACTGCGGGCGTAGGAAGTAACACCCGCCATCGCTGGCGGCATCGCCGCGCAATTCGCCACCCCAGGCCGCGCGCGCCTGCGCAGCGTCCATGCCTAACCGCAGGTCGCCATAGCCATCCAGCCGTGCAAGCGTGGTGGGTTCCTGGCGCAGATGCGGCGGAAACGTGCCAGGCGGGGCGGTTGCCGGCGGCACCGCGTCTGCGGGCTGATCGTTGGCAGACGCGACCGCTGCATGCGCGGTATCGGCCGGCGCTTGCGCAGCCGGCGCATCGTCGCCGCGATGACAGCCAGCCACCATCAGCACCATACCTATCCAACCAAGCAGTCTGCGTGTCATCGATGCGCTCCGTTATGCGTTGGCCCAGCCTACACAGCCGACATCGCGGCGATGTGCAGGGCACGGCAACCTGCCGTCGCGGTGATGTCATCGGCGCTTCATTGGCAGCGGTCACGCTGTCGGCTTCGCAGGACTGCCGCCATGACCCCACGCAAGACCGAACTCGCCCTGACTGCGCTGCAATCGCACCGCAGCCCACTGACGTTACTGCAGCGCCGTGCGCTGATCCTGGCCGATGGGCAGCGCGATCTGGCGACACTGGCGCTGTTGCTGGGCGACAACGGAGCCGCGTTGGTGCAGACACTGTGCGCGATGGGGTATCTGACCGGCGCTGAAGATGCGCCAGCCAGTGCATCGCGCTCGACCGCTCCGATGCTTGCGGTGATGCCGATTGCCGCGATGCCTGCGGCGGTCCACGCGCCGCCAGTTACTGCGCCCACCGAGGAAGACCTGCAACGCCTGCGCCGTCGGGCTGCCACCAACGCGCGCCTGTACCTGCTCGATATCCTGCAGTTGCAGCGCAACCCGGTGGCGGTGGTGTTGCACCGGCAGTTGCAGGCCGCACGCGCGGAAGAGGAGATCGGCATCGCCATCAATACGGCGTTGCGTGAGCTTCCGCAGTTCACGTCCGCCTCGTATACGCAGCGCGTGCGCACCCGGATCGAAGAGCTACTGCCGGATGCGTTGCAGGCCGCGTAATGCCGGCCGGCACGCGGATTCGATTCTGGAGCGCAGCACGCGGATGTCGGTGATGAATTCCACGCGCTCGGTCATTTCCTGACGATCGCCGAGACCGACGCTGCCTGCTGTTGCCGCAGTCCGTCGCAGCGACGACGCGAAGCCAATAGCGAAGAGCACGCCAGCACCTGCGTTGCGCTGAATGCACGTGGGCGTGCCATGGATGCCGGTGACGCGACGGACGGCAGTATCCGCGTTGGAAACGTTGGCCCCGATTGGACGCCATTGCCGGCGGCGCAAACCGGTTTGATCGGCGCGCTTAGAGCGGCTATGGAGACTTAGCGTGCAGTCGTCGGGCCCGTGTGGAAGGCGCACTCAGAACCAGAGTGCACGCGTGGTCCATGCCGCACCGAGCATCAACCGCGCCCTCCTGTTGGTGAGCACAATCGTTTTGTTAGCCGCGCTTAGTCTGCCGGGCCAGGCGTCGGCGCCTTGAACCCTGCACGCAAGCCGGACCAGCATTGCTGGTAATCGCCTTGTCGATGGGTGGCCTGTAGCGCCTGCTGGGTGGGGCGCAATACCGCGCGGGTTTCGAACATAAATGCCATGGTCTCGGCGATGACATCCGGGCGCGATAGATCCGCCTGCGAGGCCTTGTCGAAAGTTGCCGCATCCGGGCCGTGCCCGCTCATGCAGTTGTGCAGCGACGCACCGCCCGGCGCGAAGCCTTCGGCCTTGGCGTCGTAGACGCCATGCACTAACCCCATGAACTCGCTGGCCACATTGCGGTGGAACCACGGTGGGCGGAAGGTGTGCTGCGCCACCAGCCAGCGCGGCGGGAAGATCGCAAAATCCATATTGGCCGTGCCGTGCGTGTCGCTCGGTGAGGTCAGCACGGTGAAGATGCTGGGATCGGGGTGATCGAAACTGATCGAACCGATGGCGTTGAAGCGGCGCAGATCGTAGCGATACGGCGCGTAATTGCCGTGCCAGGCCACCACGTCGAGCGGCGAATGGCCGATGTCCGCACGCCACAGATGGCCCTGGAATTTGGCGACCAATTCGAACGCACCTTCGCGCTGCTCGAAGGCGGCGTGCGGGGTCTCGAAGTCGCGCGGGTTGGCCAGGCCATTGCTGCCGATCGGGCCCAGGTCGGGCAGGCGCAACAAGCCACCGAAGTTTTCGCAGACATAGCCCCGCGCGGTGTCGTCGCGCAGCTCGACACGGAAGCGCACGCCGCGCGGGATCACGCCAATCTGCTGCGGCTCCAGTTCCAGCACGCCGAGCTCGGTATGCACCCGCAGCCGGCCCAGCTGCGGCACCAGCAACAACTCGCCATCGGCGTCATAGAAAAAGCGATCGTGCATGGAGACGTTGGCCGCATACAGATGCACGGCCACCCCGGTCATCGCCTCGGGGCCGCCATTGCCGGCCATGGTGTAGAGGCCATCGATGAAATCGGTCGGCGCGGTCGGCAGCGGCAACGGACTCCAGCGCAGTTGATCCGGTGGCACCGGCCCGCTGCCGAACGCGTTGTGGAGCTGCGACTGCTCGATCAAGGAGAAGCTGCCATGCACGGCCGCCGGGCGAATGCGGTACAGCCAACTGCGCCGGTTCTCGCCGCGCGGCGCGGTGAACGCGGTGCCCGACAACTGCTCGGCATACAGCCCGTGCGCCACGCGCTGCGGCGAGTTCTGTCCGACCGGCAGGCTACCGGCCACCGCCTCGGTTGCGAACTCGTTGCCGAAGCCGGTCATGTAATGCTGCTGGTTGTGCATGGTGGCGCGTCCGGATGTTGACCCTCCTCCTCGACCGCAGAAGGCTGGGCTTGGGGTGAATCAAGCCCCTCTCCCATCGGGAGAGGGGTTGGGGTGAGGGTACGGTGTAGCGGCCATCTTGAAGATTGTCTCGACCACCGCATCCAGCGAAAGCAACACATCGTTGTTCCAGAAGCGCAGCACTGTCCATCCCTTGGACTGCAACCATCGCGTTCTTGCCTGATCGCTGAGTGCTTGGTGCTGCGATCCATCCAACTCAACAATCAACCTGACTTCGACGCAACAGAAATCTGCGATGTACGGCGGAACCGGATGCTGACGTCTGAACTTGAGGCCTTGCAGCTGATTGCTGCGGAGACAGCGCCAAAGCTCACGTTCTGCGTCCGTCAACTCTTTGCGTAATGCGCGCGCATGGGTGCGTTTGACAGTGGGTAATGGCGGTTTGATTTTCATCGCTCCACCGTACCCTCACCCCAACCCCTCTCCCGCAGGGAGAGGGGCTTTAACCGCGTGCGTCTTCGCTGCCCTGTGTTGTCAGAAAAACACCTTGCCTGGGCGTACTCGATTGCGGCCACTTGCCTAACGCTTCGTCTTATCCGTACCGGAACTACATCCGACGTGACGAACAGACAGGCGCGACACCGCAACAATCTGCACCACTCCAAACCCGCGCCGACGCAACAAATGGCACCAACCACAAATCCCGAACAGCGAATCAGCCATCCCCGCCCTCAAAGCACCCCGCGCTTGATCTGATCGCGCTCGATGCTTTCGAACAGCGCCTGGAAATTGCCTTCGCCGAAGCCTTCATTGCCCTTGCGCTGGATGATCTCGAAGAAGATCGGGCCGATGCTGTTGGTGGTGAAGATCTGCAGCAACTTGCGCTGCTTGGTGTCCACGTCCGCATCGATCAGGATCTTGTTGCGGCGCAGGCGCGCGACGTCTTCGCCGTGATCGGGGATGCGCAGGTCCACCACGTCGAAATAGGTGTCGGGCGTATCCAGAAAACTCACGCCGGCCTCGTGCATCTTTTCCACACTGGCGTAAATGTCGTCGGTGAAGCAGGCGATGTGCTGGATGCCTTCGCCTTGGTAGGCGTCCAGATATTCGTTGATCTGGCTCTTGGGGTCGGACGATTCGTTGAGCGGAATGCGCACGATGCCGTCCGGCGCGGTCATCGCCTTGGACACCAGGCCGGTCTTGGCGCCCTTGATGTCGAAGTAGCGAATCTCGCGGAAGTTGAACAAGCGTTCGTAGTAGTCCGACCAACGCTGCATGTTGCCGAAATACAGGTTGTGGGTGAGGTGGTCGATAAAGGTCAGGCCGAAGCCGACCGGGTGTTGGTCGGCGCCTTCGATCGGCTCGTAGTCGGCGTCGTAGATGCTGCCGGCATCGCCATAGCGGTCCACCAGATACAGCATGCAATCGCCGATGCCCTTGACCACCGGTGCCGGCACCGCGCGCGTCTCTGGCTTGTTCTGCACCGCTTCGCCGCCGTTGCCCAGCACCGTCTGCAGCACGGTGTCGGCCGGGGTGCGGAAGCGGATGGCGAAGCCGCAGGCGCAGGGGCCATGCGCGGCCGCAAAATCGGCGGCAAACGAATCGGGGTCTTCGTTGAGCAGGAAATTGACCCCGCCCTGGCGATAGACGGTAATGGCGCGACTGCGGTGCCGCAGCACCGCACTGAAGCCCATCTTGCGAAAATAGTCATGCAGTTGCGCGGCCTGGCCGGCCGGTGCGGCGAATTCGACGAATTCGAATCCGTCGATTCCCATCGGATTGTCGAAGGTGGTGACCTGCATCCCCGGATCAGGGCGGGCTACAGTGGTGTTCGGTTGTGCGCTCATCGTCGTTTCTCCACGCTAGGCGGCCCGCAGGGCTATGCGGGGTGGCAGAAGACCCGCGAGAATGCGCAGGCCACCCCTCGTTTGTAGTTGCAAATGAAACCAAAATCAAGACACAGTGCAACATGAGCGATCACGACACCTCCAACCCGCCGCAACATCCCGTGCTGCTCAACCTTGAGCAGTTCCTGCCGTATCGCCTCAGCGTGCTGTCCAACCGCATCAGCGCCAACATCGCCAAGGTGTACGGCGACCGCTACGGCATGGCCATCCCCGAGTGGCGGGTGATCACCATCCTGGCGCTGTATCCGGGCTCGTCGGCCAGCGAGGTCTCCGACCGCACCGCGATGGACAAGGTTGCCGTGAGTCGCGCGGTGGCGCGGCTGCTGGAACGGGGCTTCATCCGACGCGAGACCCACGGCGACGACCGCCGCCGCTCGATGCTGGCACTGTCGCCTGCCGGGCGCCAGGTGTACGAAACCGTCGCACCGCTGGTCAACGAAATGGAACAACGGCTGATGTCGGTGTTCAGCGACGAAGAACAGCAGTTGCTGGAACGCCTGATCGACCGGCTGGCCAAGGATGGGCTACCGCGCATGGCCGGCAAGGACTGAGCTTCGCTTTGCAGTACGGTAGATAGCGTTCGTGCAGCGCTGCGTTGATCGAGTTGGATGCGGGTTTGCCGCGCTGCCAGGCACGCAGCTGACGCCGATGTCGTTAGTGTGTTGCGCGATCGCTGCTGGCACTGCGTTATTGCAGGCAGCGATGCCCAACCCGCTCGCGTCATCGGGCATCGCATGCAACGGTCCAGGCACATCTGCGTGGTCTTCGGACATTGCGCTCGACAGGTACCCACAAAAAACCCCGCAGCAGTGCGGGGTTTTTTGTGTGACGCATTCGCAGGGAATCAGGCTTCCGGCGGTGCCCACTGCTTGAGGAAATCGAACAGCTTCTTGCGGTCGAAGCCCTCGCCCTTGCGCAGCTCCGGGCTGGTCTGGGTGGTCAACAGCTTGCCGTCGTTGTCCAGCACCAGCAGCGACGGATAGTCGTTGAGTTGGGCGAACTGCGACAGGAACGCGGCGTTTTCGTTGGCCGCATCGCGATTGACCTTGACCACCACAAAGTGCGCATCGCGGAAGCTGCGCAGCTCGGCATCGCCGCCCATCAGCTCGTCCAGCGTCTTGCACGGCTCGCAGGCGGCGTTGCCCACGTTGAGCACGATGCGCTTGCCGCCGCGCTTGGCCTCGACCTTGGCCGTTTCCAGATCGGCGGCCGGATCGCGCGATGGGTCGTACTGCGCATTGAGCGCAGCCGCCGCCGCGATGTCGGCCGCGGTGGGCGTGTTGCCCGAGGACACCGGCTGGCTGGGGTCGGCACTGGGTGGCTTCTGCATCGACGTATCCAGCGGCCGTGGCGCTTCCTGTTGCTCGGCATGCTGCCCGCAGGCGCTTAACAGACCGGCCAGCAGCAGGCCACAGACAATGGGTTTGATCGGCATCGCTTTTCTCCTCACTTCACACCATGCATCAGTTTGTTGATCAGCGGCGCGATCAGGAACAGCAGCGCGCCGGCGCCCACCAGCGCCCAGAATCCGAAGGTATACCCGCCCAGCGCCGACGACACGCTCATGCCTTCGCTTCCGCTGACATGGCCGGCAAAGATACCCGAGAGGTTGTTACCGATGCCGGTGGACAAAAACCAGCCACCCATGCCGAAACCGACCAGGCGCACTGGTGCCAGCTTGGTCACCATCGACAAGCCGATCGGCGACAGGCACAGCTCACCCACCGACTGGATGACGTAGACCATGAACAGGGTCCAGAACGGGATCTTGCCGGCATCGTTGACCAGGCTGGACAACGCAAACATCAGCAGCAGGAAGGCCAGGCCGTTGAACAGCAGGCCCAGGCCGAACTTGCGCGGAATCGACGGATTGAAGCGGCCGGACTTGACCCAGATCCACGCGATGACCGGCGCCAGCGCAATGATGGCGATCGAGTTGACCGACTGGAACCACGCCGTCGGGAAGGTCCACGCGCCGAAGTTGCGGTTGACGATGTTGTCGGCCAGGAAGGTGAACGAGCTGCCGGCCTGTTCGAAGAACATCCAGAACAGCACGTTGAAGGCGAAGACGATCAGCATCGCGATTACCTTGTCGCGCTGCACCTTGCCCTCGCGGATGCCTTCGACCAGCAGCATCACCGACAGGCCGATAAACAGCACCGTCAGCACGATCTGCAGCACATCGGCGCCGACGGCCAGCAAGAAGTACACCACCGGAATCGCCAGCACGCAGCCGGCCAGCACCATCAGCACACGGCCGATACCCTGCGCGTCCGGTGCGGGTGCACCAATGCCCTTGAGCTGCGCGCGGCCGATCCAGAACCACACCAGGCTGATCAACATGCCCACGCCGGACGCCATGAACACCATTTTGTAAGCCGGCATGGCCTCGGTGCCGAAGACCTTTTCGGCCAGCAGCTGGGTCAACACCGGCGAGATCATCGCGCCCAGGTTGATGCCCATGTAAAAAATGGTGAAGCCGCTGTCGCGACGCGGATCGGCCACCGAATACAGCTTGCCGACCATGGTGGAGATATTCGGCTTGAACAGCCCGTTGCCGACCACCACGGTCGCCAGGCCGATCTCGAACATGGTGTGGTCGGGGATGGCGATCAGGAACAGGCCGGTCGCCATCACCGCAGCGCCGACCAGGATCGAGCGCTGGTAACCGAGCACACGGTCGGCCACATAACCGCCGAAGATCGCCGCTGCATACACCAGCGCCAGATACGCGCCGTAGGTGCGCCCCGCCGGCGCCTGGCCGGTGGCATCGCCGCCAAAGAACTGCGCCACGATGTACAGCACCAGCGCCCAGCGAATGCCGTAGAACGCAAAGCGTTCCCAGAACTCGGTCATGAACAGCATCCACAGCGGCCGGGGATGGCCAAGCAGTGTGGGGAACTCGGGAGGCGCAGGCGGCTGCGGCGGGGTGGAAGCGGATGTCGGCGCAGTTGCGTCAACGCTCATGTGGTGTCCCTTGCGTATTCAGTAATGGCTGGGTGCCCCAGGGCGGAACCCTGGGCGACGCGCGAGGATCACTTAGACGTCATGTACGCGTCAAATTCGCCGGAGTCGGCGGCGTGATGGGGATGGGTGGAGTGGCCGGGTGTTGTTGGGTTTGCTGCGTATCTTCCACCAGCGTGCGCGACACCATTTCCACATCTGTGATGTTCTTTTGGCGGCCCTTTGGGTGATCAGTGGGTTGGTCGGTAAGGCGACCAAGGCGCTGCCGGTCAGCGGTAACCAACGCCCGCATCTCCCACCGCCGCATGCCCGCTTCCCCTTCTCCCGCTGGGAGAAGCTGCCCGTAGGGCGGATGAGGGTGCGATGTCGCTGGGTGGTGCCGATCGCCGAGCTAAGAGCATCAGCAAGCGGCTGATCCCGGGGATGAGGCCCGTACCCTCACCCCAACCCTTCTCCCGACGGGAGAGGGGCTTCAAGCGACTGCCTTCCCGAGTAAGTGCTCTCCCGAGTTTCAGCGCGCGCGCCCCTGCGTTGCTAAGCTTTTGGCCTCGCTCAGCGCTTCCCAGCGTCCGCACCACCCTGCGGCGCCCGGCTTTCCACACCCACCGAGGTGCGGACGTCGAACAGTTCCGGGAAGAACGTCAGCGCCAGCGCCTGCTGCAAAAATCCCACGCCGCTGGAGCCGCCGGTGCCGCGCTTGAAGCCGATCACCCGCATCACCGTGCGCATGTGGCGGAAGCGCCAGAGCTGGAACTGGGTTTCCACATCCACCAGGTCCTCGCACAGCGCATATTCGCGCCAGTAGCGGTCGGTGTTTTCGTAGATGCGCTCGAACACCGGGCGCAAGGCGTCGTCCGCCACATGCGCGGCGGTCCAGTCGCGGGTTTGGTACTGCTGCGGAATCGCATGGCCGAAGCGGGCCAGATAACGCAGGAATTCTTCGTACAGACTGGGCGCTTCGAGCACTTCGCGC
Source organism: Xanthomonas sp. AC360 (assembly GCF_979258225.1). Taxonomy (NCBI): domain Bacteria; kingdom Pseudomonadati; phylum Pseudomonadota; class Gammaproteobacteria; order Lysobacterales; family Lysobacteraceae; genus Xanthomonas; species Xanthomonas sp. AC360. The sequence goes on along the minus strand of NZ_OZ409846.1, from coordinate 1,920,135 downwards.
AGGCGCTCCTGGCCCTGCCGGTCGTACGCGAACACCTGCAGCATCTGCGGGTTTTTGTTGCCCAGCAGAAACTCGATGTAGCGGTATTGCAGCGACTGGAACCCTGACGAGGGGCCGAGCACATCGCGAAAGCCCATGTATTCGCTGGGCGTCAGCGTCTCCAGCACAGACCATTGCTCGGTGAGCTGGCGCAGCACCTGCTTGCTGCGCGCCAGCACCTTGCGGCACTGCCAGACCTCATCGCGCTGCAGATGCACGATCGCCGCGCGCAACTCGTGCGCCAGCAGCTTCAACCAGAGCTCGGAGGTCTGGTGCTGGATGATGAACAGCATCTCGTCGTGGTGCGCCGGCTCGGACAGCGGCTGCTGCGCGGACAACAGCTGATCCAGCCGCAGATAGCCGCCGTAGGTCAGCCGCCCCTCCAGATCGGTGTGGATGCCGGGTTCGAGGTCACGCAGGTTCTTGTCGACGGGCATGGCAGTGCAGATGGATCGGGCCGGTCAGGGTAGCTCAGCGGTGGGGAGTGGGGAGTGGGGAGTGGGAATCGGGAATCGGGAATCGGGTTAAGGGTAAGGGTAAGGGTAAGGGTAAGGGTAAGGGTAAGGGTCAGGGTCAGGGTCAGCGGTTGGCTTTGCTGTTGCGGGTTGAGAGTGGAATAGGCGTCGCCGCCGAGGTGAAACTGAAAATCCGCGCGTGCTGTCGAGGTCGACGGCGATTCGAGGCGTCGGGCCATCGAGGCCGCGTCCCTGCTGACCGGGATGGATGAAAGTTGATAGTGGAATGCACGTCGCCGCCGAGGTGGAACTGAAAATCTGCGCGTGCAGTCGAGGTCGACGGCGATTCGAGGCGTCGGGCCAGCGAGGCCGCGTCCCTGGCGACCGGGATGGATGAAAGTTGATAGTGGAATGCGCGTCGCCGCCGAGGTGGAACCGGAAAGCCGCGCGTGCAGTCGAGGTCGACGGCGATTCGAAGCGTCGGGCCAGCGAGGCCGCGTCCCTGGCGACCGGGATGGATGAAAGTTGATCGTGGAATGCGCGTCGCCGCCGAGGTGGAACTGAAAATCCGCGCGTGCTGTCGAGGTCGACGGCGATTCGAAGCGTCGGGCCAGTGAGGCCGCGTCCCTGGTGACCGGGATGGATGAAAGTTGATAGTGGAATGCGCGTCGCCGCCGAGGTGGAACCGGACAACCGCGCGTGCTGTCGAGGTCGAAGGCGATTCGAGGCGTCGGGCCCAGTGAGGCTGCGTCCCTGGCGACCGGGGTAGATGAAACGGGCGTCCGTTGCTTGCAAGCATCTCGGTGCGACTAGGCGCAGATGGCTGCGGCCTTTTGTTGCGCCCGGTTCGGGGATCGGCGGGCACAGTCCGAGTTGCCTGGTTGCCTGGTTGCCTGGTTGCTTGGTCGCTTGGTCGCTTGGTTACCAGGCTGCTTGCAGCGCTGGAGAACCATGCAAGGGCCAGCCGGTGCCTGCACCGGATGCCGCGCGACCCGGCGACACATCGAACGCCACACGTCCAGGCGTGTTCGACGCCGGGACTTATTTCGCTTCTGAACCACCCGGCCAGCCGCCAGTGCAGTCTCAGCCAGTGCACCGCTGTCACAGTATCGTCAACCAAGGTCTGCAAATTCATGCAGAATCGAACGGCGCTGCCGGCCAGGGACGTGGCCGGACCAGGGGAGCGTTTCACGTCTCAAGGATCAGGGGACTCTCATCTCATGCATGTGTTGCAGCGTCGTGCAGCCGTATTTCTCTGTGCGCTGGCAGTTGCCGGCCACGCCAATGCCCAGGTCGTCATCAGCCAGGTCTATGGCGGTGGCGGCAATAGCGGCGCCACCCTCCGCAGCGATTTCATCGAGCTGCACAACATCGGCAGTACCACGGTCAGCCTCGACGGCTGGTCGGTGCAGTACGCCTCGGCCGCCGGCAGCAGCTGGCAGGCCACCCCGTTGGCAGGCAGTGTGCCGGCCGGCGGGTATTACCTGGTCAAGCAGGCCGATGGCAGCGGCGGCAGCGTTGCGCTGCCCACGCCCGATGCCACCGGCACCCTGGCCCTGAGCGGTACCGCCGGCAAGGTAGCGCTGAGCACCACCGCGTCGGCACTGAGCGGCGCCTGCCCCACCGGCAATGCCGATCTGGTCGGCTATGGCAGCAATGCCAGCTGCGCCGAAGGCAATGCGCCCACGCCGGCCCCCAGCAACACGCTGGCGGTGCTGCGCGGTGGCGATGGCTGCACCGATACCGACAACAACGCGGCCGATTTCGCCACCGGCGCGCCCACGCCGCGCAATAGCGCCAGCGCTGCGCGCCTGTGCAGCGGCGGCGGCCAGCCGATCGCCACGCTGGCCGATGTCAGCCAGGCCGAAGGCAATAGCGGCAGCCGCAGCGTCGTATTCACGCTGAGCCTGAGCCAGCCAGCCGGTGCGGGCGGGGTGAGCTTCACCGCCGCCACGCGCGATGGCACGGCCACCGCTGGCAGCGACTACATCGCCCTGCCCGCGACCACCGTGCGCATTGCCGCAGGCGACCGCACGGCCACCATTTCGGTGGATGTGCTCGGCGACACCCTCTCTGAGCCGGACGAGCGTTTCAGCCTGCAGATCAGCGGCCTCACCGGCGCGCTGCCGGCCACGCTCAGTGCCACCGGCACCATCGTCAACGACGACTTCAATCTGTTGCCGATCCACAGTATCCAGGGCAAGAGCACACGCTCGCCGCTGGACGGCCAGGTGGTGGCGCACCTCCGGCATCGTGACCGCACGCCGCAGCGCCGGCTTCTTCCTGCAGGCCCCGGATACCGAGGCCGACGCCGACCCCGCCACCTCCGAAGGCGTCTACGTCTATACCGGCAGCGCCCCGCCGGAAGCGGCCGCCATCGGCAACCGGGTGCGCGTGCAGGGCACGGTGATCGAATACGTGCCCACCGCCGACCCGACCCAGCCGCCACTGACCGAAATCGGCGGCACCGTCACCGTGCTGGCCGATTCCACCGGCAACCCGCTGCCGTCGCCGGTGCTGTTGCGCCCGGACTTCCCCAACCCCAAAGGCGCCTTCGATCAGCTCGAAGCGCTGGAAGGCATGCGCGTGATCGCGCCCAGCCTCACCGTCAATGCGCCCACCGGCGGCAGCGTCAACGAGACCAACGCCACGGCCACCAGCAATGGCGTGTTCCATGCGGTGGTCACCGGCGTGCCGCGCGCCTTCCGCGAACCCGGCGTGCAAATGCCCGACCCGCTGCCGGCCGCCGCGCCTGTCGGCGTGCCGCGCTGGAACACCAACCCGGAAGTGATCGCCGTCGGCAGTGCTGGCGTGGGCGCCGAGCGGCTGGATCTGGCCGCTGGCTGCCAGGTGCTCAATGTGGTCGGCCCGCTGGATTACAGCTTCCGCCGCTACACGCTGTACCCCGAACGCACCCCGCAGGTGAGTTGCAACGATGCGGATAAACCGCGTCCGGCACCGATGCCGCAGGCCGACGATGTGTCCGTGGCCACCTACAACATGGAACGTTTCTTCGACGACCAGAACGACCCGGCCATCGGCGAACCGGTGCTCACCCCAGCCGCGTTCCAGGCGCGCCTCAACAAGGCTTCGCTGGCGATCCGCCGTTATCTGCATCTGCCCGACATCCTGGGTACGGTGGAAGTGGAAAACCTCAGCGTGTTGCAGGCATTGGCGGCACGCATCAATGCCGATACGGCAGGCTCCGGCCAACCGAATCCGCAATACGTGGCCTACCTGCAGGAAGGCAACGACGTGGGCGGCATCGATGTCGGCTTCCTGGTCAAGACCGCCGACGTTGCCGCCGGCGTGCCACGCGTGGAAGTGCTTTCCATCGCGCAAGAAGGCAAAACCACCACCTGGACGGAGCCGGCCGGCGCTGTCAGCCTGCTCAACGATCGCCCACCGCTGGTGCTTACCGCCAACGTGCATCAGGCCGACGGCCGCGTGCTGCCGCTGTCCGCCATCGTGGTGCATCAGCGCTCGCTCAACGGCGCCGAGACCGACGACGCAGCCGGCACCCGCATCCGCGCCAAGCGCCAGGCCCAGGCCGACTATCTGGCGCGCCTGCTGCAGACGCGTCAGCAACTCAATTCGGCGGAAAACGTGCTGGTGATGGGCGACTTCAACGCCTTCGAGTTCAACGACGGCTATGTGGATGCGATGGGCACCGTCACCGGCAAACCGGCGCCGGATGTGCAGACCGTGGTGGGCGGCGATGGCGTGGATCTGGTCGACCCGGACTACACCGATCTGACCTGGTTCAACACGCCCGACCAGAGCTACTCGTACGCCTTCGATGGCAACGTGCAGTCGCTGGATCACATCCTGGCCAACGCTGCGCTGATGCGCGCACCCAACATCGCCTCGCTGTCGGTGGGCCATGCCCGCATCAATGCCGATTTCCCCGGCACCGCGCGCAACGATGCCAACACGCCCACGCGTCTTTCCGATCACGATCCCACCGTGGTGCTGTTGCGCATGACCAAGCAGGTGAACGCGGACTTGCGAGTGGCTGTCACTGCCGCGCGCGACCAGGTGGTCGAAGGCGAGCGCATCGACTACACCGTCGATGTCGAGAACCGTGGGCCGGATCGTGCACCGTTCACCGCGCTGGCATTGGTGTTCGACCTGCCGGCACGGGCGCGTCTCACTGCCCCGACGGGCTGGATCTGCCAGAACCAGACCAACGCCACGCAGACCACGTTCACCTGCAATATCCCCCTGCTTGCGTCGGGATCTGCGCAGAGCTTTGCAGTGCAGCTGGATGCCAGCCCGGACCTAGCCGGACGCACCCTCACCCTGGCCGCCTCGGTGGCCTCGCAATCGCCCGACCCGCAGCCGGACAACAACACCGACACCGCGGCCGTCGCGGTGCAGGCACGGCCGCAGCCGCGTAGCGACCTGGCGGTGCGCTTCGATGGCCCGGCCAGTCTGCCGACCACCGCGTTCAACGGCAGCTACCGCGTGCTGCTGGACAACGTCGGTGCCGCGCCGGCGCAGCGTCCCGGCCTGGTGATCGAAGGCAATACGGTGTCTGCGTTGTCGCAGCTGGTGCCGCCGCAGGGCTGGCGCTGCGACAAGCAGGTGCAATCGCTGCGCAGTGCCCGCTTCGTGTGCAGCAGTGCGGGCGTCGTGCTGCCGGGCGCGCAGCTGGCCTTCCAGCTGACCGTGGCGGCCAAGCCGATCCCGGCCGACGGTGCCATCCGCGTGCAGGCAAGTGCCACGTCGGCATCGCCGGATGCCAACCCGGCCAACGATTCGGCGCTGATCGTCACCCCGATCGGAGGAGGCGCCGGCCGCCGCTGATCGCAGTGCACCACGTCGCAGTTTCTTACTGCGACAAAGGGCGCGGCCTGGTCCGCGCCCTTTTTTTTGTGCATGCCAGCATCATTATGTGTTGCGGTGCAGGACAGCGTTTTGCTTCGCCGTCCTTAACATGGCAACTCATATCATTTGAAACTTCTTGATGAAGGTGTCGCCGCAATGAGCGTAGCCGCGCAGTTCCAGATCGACTATCTGCAATACATGGACGCGGACGGCAACTTCGTCCGCGACGACCTGCCGGCCGACGCCGCCAACCCGCAAACCCTGCTCGCCCTGTTCAAGCGCATGCTGTTCGTGCGCACCTTCGACAGCAAGTCGGTGGCCCTGCAGCGCACCGGCAAGCTCGGCACCTACGCCGCCAGCCTGGGCCACGAGGCCACGCATGTGGGCATCGGTGCGTCGATGCGCAGCGGCGACGTGTTTGCGCCCAGCTACCGCGAGTACGGCACCATGTTCGAGCGCGGCGTACGTCCGCGCGATGTGCTGCTGTACTGGGGCGGCGACGAGCGCGGCAGCGATTATCCGCGCGATGCCGATGCGGCCATCGACTTCCCGATCTGCGTGCCGATTTCCACCCAGTGCCTGCATGCGGCCGGCTCGGCGCTGTCATTCAAACTGCAGAATAAGCCGCAGGTGGCCGTGGCCTGCTGCGGCGATGGCGGCAGCTCCAAGACCGACTTTTATGCCGCACTCAATTCGGCCGGCGCCTACAAGCTGCCGCTGATCCTGTGCGTGATCAACAACGGCTGGGCGATCTCGGTGCCGCGCTCGGCGCAGACCGGTGCGCAGACGCTGGCGCAAAAGGGCTTGGCCGGCGGCCTGCATTGCCTGCAGGTGGACGGCAACGATCTGATCGCGGTGCTCGAAGCGATGCGTCAGGCGCGCGTGCGTGCGCTGGCCGGCGAAGGCGGCACCGTGATCGAGTTCATGACCTATCGCCTCACCGACCACACCACCGCCGACGATGCGCGCCGCTATCGCGGCGAAGACGAGGTCAAACAGGCCTGGACGCGCGAACCGCTGCTGCGTCTGCGGACCTATCTCACCGCGCAAGGTCTGTGGGACCAGGCGCAGGAAGACGCCTGGAAGACCGAATGCGGCGCGCGTATCGACGAAGAGGTCAACGCCTATCTCAATACCCCGGTGCAGCCGGTGGAGGCCATGTTCGATTACCTCTATGGCGACCCGCCGGCCCAGTTGCTGGCGCAGCGCGCCGAAGTGATGGCCCTGGAGGCGCGTCATGGATGAGCTCAAGCAGGTGCATGCGGAAACCTCGCACCACGCCAGTGCCCCCTACAACGCCGCAGCCACGCGCGGAGACAGTGCCATGAGTTCGCCCATCACCTTGATCGAAGCCATCACCCAGGCGCTGGCCTGGGAGTTAGAGCACGACCCCGCAGTGCTGGTGCTGGGCGAGGACGTCGGCGTCAACGGCGGCGTGTTCCGCGCCACCGCCGGCCTGCAGCAGCGCTTCGGCAGCGAGCGCGTGCTCGATACCCCGCTGGATGAAACCACCATCGCCGGCCTCAGCGTCGGCCTGGCCGCACAAGGCATGAAGCCAGTGGCCGAGGCGCAGTTCGACGGCTTCGTGTATCCCATGGTCGATCACCTGATCTGCCACGCCGCACGCCTGCGCAACCGCACCCGTGGCCGCCTGCATTGCCCGATGGTGCTGCGCGTGCCGTGGGGCGGCGGCATCCGCGCGCCGGAACATCACAGCGAAGCCAACGAAGCCATCTTCACCAACGTGCCCGGTTTGCGCGTGGTGCTGCCGTCCTCGCCGCAGCGCGCCTACGGCCTGTTGCTGGCCGCGATCCGCGACCCGGATCCGGTGATCTACATGGAGCCCAAGCGCATCTATCGGCAGTACAAGGAAGTGGTCGCCAACGATGGCGAAGCCTTGCCGCTGGATGTGTGCTTCGTGCTGCGCGACGGCACCGACGTCACCCTGGTCACCTGGGGTGCGCAGGTCAAAGAAGCGCTGGAAGCGGCCGACAAACTCGCTGGCGAAGGCATCAGCGCCGAAGTCATCGACGTGGCCACGCTGCGCCCGCTGGACTTCGACACCATTGCCGAATCGGTGGCCAAAACCGGCCGCTGCGTGATCGTGCAGGAGGCCCCGCGCACGGCCGGCTTCGGTGCCGAAATCGCCGCACAGCTCGCCGAAAAATCGATGTACGACCTGCTCGCGCCGGTCGAACGCGTCACCGGTTACGACACGCATATCCCGCTGTTCCGGCTTGAAATGAAGTATCTGCCGAGCGTGGAGCGCATCGTCACGGCAGCGCGCCGTGCGGTGGCTGCCGGCTGACATGCGCGCCCGTCTGCTCTGCGATCACCGCGCCAGAGTCGCCAATCCGATCCGCTTCCGTGCCGGCCAGCAGGTCGGCATCGGCGTACGCGATGAAGAATGGCCGGCGTTTGCCTGGGTCAACACTGGCGAAGGCCATGCCGGCTGGGCGCCGGTGGCGTGGCTGCGCCCGCTGGGCGATGGCCGGGCCGAAGCCCTGCGCGATTACGACGCACGCGAACTCGATGCCCGCCAGGGCGAGGACGTGTTGCTGCACTACGAACACGGTGGTTGGTGGTGGTCCGAGCGTGCCGATGGCGCGCAGGGCTGGCTGCCGGCAGCCGATCTGGAACTCCTCGACGACACCACGCCGCAGTTGCCTGCGGTGCAAGAGAATCTGCCATGAGCGAAAGCAAGAATTTTCATCTGCCCGATCTGGGCGAAGGCCTGCCCGATGCCACCATCGTCGAGTGGTTCGTCAAGGAGGGCGACACGGTGCGCCTGGACGACCCGCTGGTGTCGATGGAAACCGCCAAGGCGGTGGTCGAGGTGCCGTCGCCGTTTTCCGGCACCGTGGTCAAGCTGGCCGGTGCGGCCGGCGATGTGATCGTGACCGGCTCCATGCTGGCGCAGTTCGCACTGGATGCCTCGCAGCCGCAACGCGCCGATGGCCAGGACACCGGTCATGGGCATGGTCACGGCGGCAGCGCGCAGGCGGCCACGCCGAGCACCGGACAGAGCGCGGCGGGCCCCACCGAACGCGTGGTGGCCTCCGACAACGGTGGCGAAATTGCCGATGCCAACGCAAATGCAGCTTCCGATGCGGCAGGCGAGCGCGATGACGCCGGTACCGTGGTCGGTGCGATGCAGAGCTCCAACACCGTGCAAAGCGAACAGGCCATTGCAGTCGGCGGCGTCCGCGCCATGCCGGTGGTGCGCGCGCTCGCGCGCAAGCTGCGCGTGGATCTGACGCAGGTCCGCGCCACCGGCCCGGACGGCACGGTGACGCTGGCGGACGTGAAGCAGGCTGCCGCCGCAGGGACCGCGCAGCCCTCACCCGGCGCGCAGGGCGTGCCGACCTCTCCCGCCAGCGGGAGAGGTGGTTCGTTCGCTGGTGGTTCGATCGCTGAAGGTGGCAGAGCCACCGGGAGCGCTGACCACGGCGGAGATCGACCGGCAACGGCGACCCTTCTCCTGTCTGCGGGAGAAGGTGCCCGCAGGGCGGATGAGGGCCAGCACCGCTCCGCACTCTCCACCAGCGGCAAACCCATGCGCACCCAGCCGCCAGGCGTGGTCGCCAAAGGCCAGCCCGAACAGCTCAAGGGCGTGCGGCGCAACATGGCGCGCGTGATGGCCGATGCGCACAGCAAGGTGGTGCCGACCACGCTCAACGACGACGCCGACCTGCACGCCTGGCAGCCCGGCAACGATGTCACCGTGCGGCTGGTGCGCGCCATCGTGCGTGCGTGCCAGGCCGTGCCCGCGCTCAACGCCTGGTTCGACGGCGATGCGCTCAGCCGCACCCTGCACAACCAGGTCGATATCGGCATTGCGGTGGATACCGAAGAAGGCCTGTTCGTGCCGGCGCTGCGCAATGCCGACATGCTGGATGCGTACGGCATCCGCGAAGGCGTCAACCGGCTGCGCCAGCAGGTGGAAACCCGCAGCATCGCCGCCTCCGAATTGAGCGGCTACACCATCTCGCTGTCCAACTTCGGCATGTTCGCCGGCCGCTACGCCACCCCGGTGGTGGTGCCGCCGTGCGTGGCCATCGTCGCTGCCGGGCGCGCGCGCTACCAGCTCACCCCGGTGATGGGCGGGGTAGAAACCCACAAGGTGATGCCGCTGTCGCTAACCTTCGATCACCGCGCCGCCACCGGCGGTGAAGCCGCACGCTTCCTGCGCGCCATGCTGGACGATCTGGCACTGGCGCAGTAATCGCCCTGGCCCATCCACCGGCGGCGCTGCGCCTGCAACGCTGCCGGTGAAGCGAAAGCCGCAGTGGGCACGCAATGGCTGCACGGCACACAAAGCCGCTCGAGATGGGCGGCTTTTTTGTGGGTCTGCAGGTGGACTGACGCCATCATGTTGGGGCGATGTCCGCATCAATGTGACGAGGGCTTACGGCGTTGCAGTGAGCTGCATGGCACGCCTTTGTTTTGTGCACAGCGCTTCCGAGAGCGCTGCGTGCAGCGTCTTCGCGCAACACGGGTTGGCTTGCCGATTGGCCGCGATGCCGATCCACCCCCATCCGACCCACAGTGCCCAGCGCGCACGCGCCATCGCCAATCCTGGATAATCGGCGGCATGTCATTTGCCCATCTCTCGCTGTCGCCGCAGCTGCAGCCGTTCTTCGACACCGCGCTGAGCAAGGCCGGTCATCGCACGCCCACGCCGATCCAGCAGCAGGCGATCCCGCCGATGCTGGCCGGGCGCGACCTGATTGCGATGGCACAGACCGGCTCGGGCAAGACGCTGGCCTATGCGTTGCCGCTGCTGCAGCAGCGCTGCCTGGCCCCGGACACAGCGCCGCGCGTGCTCGGTGCGCTGGTACTGGTGCCCACGCGCGAACTCGCCGCACAGTTGGACGACACGCTACGTCAGCTGGCTGCGCATCTGCCGCGCCGCTTGAAGACGGTGGTCGCCACCGGCGGCAGTTCGATCAACCCGCAGCTGTTGGCGCTGCGCGGCGGTGCCGACATCGTAGTGGCGCACGCCCGGCCGGTTGCTGGATCTGGTCGATCACAACGCGCTGCGCCTGAGTGAGGTGGCCACGCTGGTGCTGGACGAGGCCGACCGCCTGCTGGAGCTGGGCTTCGGCGCCGAGCTTGATCGCATCCTGGCGCTGCTGCCGGCGCAACGGCAGAGCGTGCTGTTTTCTGCCACCTACCCGCCGGCCATCGCCGCGCTAGCCAAACGCCGGCTGCGCGACCCGCTGCGCATCACCATCGAAGCCACGCCCGAGCAGGCCCCGGCGATCGAACAGCGCGCCATCGCGGTGGATGCCGGCCAACGCACGCAACTGCTGCGGCACCTGCTGACCGAGCACGGCTGGTCGCATGTGCTGGTGTTCGTGGCCAGCCGCCACACCGCCGACAAGGTCGCCGAAAAACTCACCAAGACCGGCATCAACGCCCAGCCGCTGCATGGCGAATTGAGCCAGGGCCGCCGCGAGCGCACCTTGCACGCATTCAAACAGCACGAGGTACAGGTGCTGGTGGCCACCGATCTGGCCGGGCGCGGCATCGATATCGACGCCTTGCCGGCAGTGCTCAACTACGACTTGCCCCGCTCCACCGTGGACTACACCCACCGCATCGGCCGCACTGCGCGCGCCGGCGCCAGCGGGCTGGCGATCAGCTTCATCACTGCCGACAACGCGCAGCAATGGCGACTGATCGAAAAACGTCAGGGCCTGCGCGTACCGACCAGCGTGATCGAAGGCTTCGAGCCGACCCCGGCCGAGGCCGCCGCACAAAATACCCCAGCCGCAGACGCGCACGCAGCGGACGATAACGGCGGCATCAAAGGCAAACGGCCGAGCAAGAAAGACAAACTACGCGCCGTGGCACAGGCGCAGCTCGACAAGCCGGGCTGAGAGCGGCCGACACGCCGCAGCGACCAGTTGTCACCTGATGTGCATAGCCACTCGAATGGCTAAGAGTGGCTAACAAAACGTAGCGAGCAGTCGTCAGCTGGGTCTGGACGGCGCGCTCAGGACCTTAGTTGTACGAGTCCGATTCCTAACACCGGCCGCGCCCGCCTGGCGGTTGCACAGCTGTTTTGTTAGCCGCTCTTAGCGCGAGCGGCAGATGCCGCGACTCATCACCAGCAGGCCAGGCAATCGTCCATCAGCCACCTGAAAGCGCTCGCTGGAGCACTACAACCTTCGTGTGAGCCGTGCCACTGGCATCCGCAAGACGGTACGCGAAATGCATTCGATCCGGCGCCGGTCACAACGCGACAGGGATTGGTCGTCCCGCAGCGGTGCGCCGCCACGGGAGGAGAGCGAAGACCTCAGTCCTGCTCGAAATCCAGCTCGCCACCGGCCAGCGCATCGCCATCGGCACGCGGAACACGCTTGGCGGGCTTGCGCAGGATTTCCACAAAGAACTGGTCGCCGCCTTCGCCGGTCAGCGCATTGATCGCGCGGATCAACTCGGCCGGCGGCAGCGGCGCGGCGCTGGCCTCGTCCACCCCGAAGCGCATGTCGAAGTCCCAATAGTCCGCACCTTCGGGCAGGTCCTTGCGGCGCTCGCGGCGGATGTACTTGCGGATATCGTTCTTGCTGGCTTCCAGCAGACGGTCGCGGTTCTTGCCTTCGAGGTTGAGCTGGTAGGTCTTGCGCATGGCGACATCGTTCCGGAACTGGCCGCCTATTGTGAGGCCATGCGGGCGTTGTGGGTGAATCGGCGGCGTCCGGGTCTACCGCGCGACCAATCCATGCTGCGCCCCCCTCGACCAATCCTGCCCGCTCATCGTCGCGGGACCTCATGCGGCATGGATGTCGCGTCACCGCCTCCATGGAAGGACTCACGGCATGTCCCGCGGCGTTGGCCGGCCACGGGCGCTGCGGCCGAGCCGCAGTTCAACCCCTCTGCAATGACGCATCCAACGTATTCAACCCTCGCCAGGGCAGCCTATCTCTCACAGTATCGAAGTGGTTGAAGAAACTTCGCGACCGATCAGAGCCACCAACAAAACGTAGCGAGCAGTCGTCAGCTGGATGTGGATGGCGCCGAGGAACCGGAGTGTATGGGTGGTCCATGCCGCATCGAGCACCGGCCACGCCCGCCTGGCGGTGAGCACCGTCGGTTTGTTGGCTGCTCTTGATCGGCGTGGAAACGGATGCCCTGGTCGAGCGTGCACTGATACGCCAACAGTGGGCCGCGCTGCTGCAGGCTCGGCAAATCGTACATATACGTGGTCAGCCGCACGCGATTGTCCGGGCTCACCTGGTAGCGCTGAAATTGCTGAAACGGCCGGCCATCGCTGCTGGCGGCAATAAACTGCGTATCGGAAAACGACAGCGTTCCATCGTCGGTCAGACGGTAGGCACCGAGACGCACCCCGCCGCGGCTGCGGCTGGCCGCAGTGCCGGCCTCCGGCGTACAGCGCGACAGGTCGACCGACACTGCAAGGTCATGGCCAGACTCCAGCGTGGCGATCAGATTGGCTGACGAGGTGATGCTCTGCTTGGCGAATGCCGGTGAGATCGTCGCAGACATAGCGGCAACGGCAACAATTGCAAGACGACGCGTCGACATGATGGTTCTCCTTGCCAAGCGCACATGGTTGCAATCATCGGCATGTGCGCGCGGGATGATGGGTTGGCGGTGTGTTCAACGCATGCGCTGCAAACCCCGCGCGGTTGGCACACCGTGTTGCAGAGGTGCAGCTGCATGACGCTGGCGCAGCACTGGCTCAAGCTGGCCCGGCGACACATCGCACGCGTCATGCAGCTGCGCAATCGTTTTGTCAGTGGCTCTCAATCGGCGTGGAAACGGATGCCCTGATTGATCGTGCACAGATACGCCAGCATCGGCCCACGCTGTTGCAGCGCCGGCAGGTCGTACATGTAGGTGGTGAAGCGAACACTGCCATCCGGACGTAACTGATAGCGCATGAACTGCTGGATCGGCTTGCCATCGTTGGCCACGGTGAAATGCGAACCCGAAAACGCTGCGGTGCCATCTTCGGTGATGCGATAGGCATCGATATGGCGGCCACCGCGGGTGCGGCTGACCGGGGTGCCCTCTTCGGGGGTACAACGACTGAGATCGCTGGACAGGCTGACGTCGTAACCGGCATCCAACGCAGCGATGACATCGGCACGCGTATTGAGCGTTTCGCTGGCGACGGCGGGTAGCGCGGACGCACACAGCACAGCGGCGAGAGCAATGGGAGCAAGACGGGGCATGGCGAACTCCAGGCAGACAAGGGAATGCAGCGCCCTGGGCTGTAGCGAGCCCAGGATGCACAACATGACCCACTCCTGTTCGCGGGAGCATCCTGCGCTACGCATCGCGCTGCATGTTTGCGCTGTTTGGCGCAGCACGTGCGCATGTGCACAGTTTTTAACGATGCCTGCACGCGCAGACATCGGTTGAAACGCGTCGGTAGAACCGCGATAGAACGAGCGTCACATCACGATCCAACAGCGCAGCTGCGCGCGCCACGCAACAACTCACCCACTATGCAAACACCAGATTCTGGCAGTTCCAACGAAGCCAGCCTGAGATCAAGACAGAGTCAGTTTCCCGCCGCGAGAAGGCTTGGGACGAGGGTACGAAGCAAAGCCACGCCTCCACTCAAACCAAACGCCGCACGCACATTCTCTCCGCACACCACCGCGATTCCGAGAAGAACACATCAAGCGCCCAAGGAATCTCTGAATAACTCATGGCCCAGCGAGAGAGAGTTGCAATCTAGCCTAATCACGACAATCGTCGGCGCTTAAAATCAAACACTTGCGCGTGATTTAGTCTGTCCAAGGCATCGATCGGAAACCTATGAAAGAGTTATTCAGAGCTTCCCTAATGCAAACAGCTCATCAGATATCCCCATCTACAAACGCGCGTTGACCTCGCGCGATGCCGGCTCACGCTCCGGCTGTAACGCCGGCGTCGCGCCCAGCAGCAAGCGCTCTGCCAACGCACGTGTTGCCACGCGCAGTTCCGGCACTGCGGTGATTTCCCAGTACCGGCCGCGTAGCAGCGGCCCCACGCAATACAGCCCCTGCACGATCTGTCCGGCGCCGTCGCGCACGCGCAGTTGCGCATCGGTGTCCACACCCAGGCCCAGCGGATCGGCGCGCAACAAGCCGGCTTCGCGCATGCCGGCAATCAGTGGGTCGCTGGTGCGGTCGATATCGGTATCCAGGCCAGTAGCGCGGATCACCGCATCGAAGCGATGCGTCTGCGCATCGGCAGCGGCACGCGGACGAATCACCGCTTCCACGCCATCGGGCACCCAGCGCGCACGCAGCAGCCGCGCGGCGACGATCTGCAACTGGCCGGACGCCTGCAACTGCTGCAAGTGCTCCGCCGCACCCGGCGCGACGCGATGCCGCGCCACTTCCCAGTAGGGGCGCAGATGGCGCAGGAAACGCGCACGCTGCGCCAGCGTGAGCCGCTGCCACAGCGGCTGCAGATGCGGGCGCAATGCGTCCACCACACGACGCCAATCGTCCACCACCGCGCTGAGCTGACGTACGCCGCGCAGCAGGCCGCGCAGATCGGCATCCTTGAGCGCGCGTTGCAGATGCGGCGGCAGGTCCAGCGGCGCACCGGGCTGACGCAGATGTGCCTGCGGGGCCAATCCGCGCCGCGAAATCGCCAGCATGCGGCCGCGGTGTCCGCGCGCGTGCAGGGTCAACGCCACATCCACCATGGTCAGCCCGGTGCCGACGATCAGCACGTCATCGTCGGGCGCCAGCCGCGACAATGCATCGCCCTGCCACGGCCAGCCGATGTAGCGCGCATGCACGCTCAACCGCGGGCCGATGCCGGCCAGCGCCTGCGGCTGCAGCGCACCGACCGCCAGCACCACACGGTCGCTATGGAAGGCATCGCCGTTGGCAAGAAACACGCGGAAACCGCTACGTGCGCGCTCTACCGCCACCGCCTCCTGCGACAGCCGCATCACCGATGCCTGCGCACCACTCACCGCCGCATCCAGCTCGCTACGCAAGTAATCGCCGTAAGCCAACCGCGGCAGGAACTCCAGCCGTCCGCTCTCGCCCAGATGCAAGGTATCGGCGAAGGCGCCGGGCGCCTGCGCATCGATGCCCAGATCCTTGGCACGCACGTTGAGCAGATGCTCCGGTCGCGCCGCGCCATACGCGATGCCGCTACCGAACGTTTCGGCCACGCCGACCAGGGTGATACGCACCTGCGCATCGGCCGTCTGCGCCAGCGCACGGACCAGCGCGGTGCCGCAAAAGCCGGCACCGATGACGGTGATATGGGTTTCCATGTGCAACTCCCACTGAATGACTCGCACGTTGTGCCCGCAGCGCCGCGTGGTTGTGTAAACAAATGGTTAGTGGCGAGCAACCCGAAAGGCATGAGCTGATCGCCAGCCGTGATGAGGCTTACGCCGCAGGCTGCGGGTATTGCAGATGGCAATGAGATGACAGCGGCCGCCACTGCAATTGGTGCTGCCGATGCGGGGTGCGCGTGATGGGTTTTGCTTGCCCTGCGCAATGCACGCCGGATCGCCTACGGGGCTGGCGAAGTACCTTGTCGAGGTCAGTTGCTTGGAGGTTTGAGGTTTGAGGTTTGAGGTTTGAGGTTTGAGGCTTGGTGTTGGTGTTGGTGTTGGTGTTGGTGTTGGTGTGGGTGTGGGTGTGGGTGTGGGTGTGGGTGTGGGTGTGGGTGCTGGGTGCTGGGTGCTGGATGTTGGGAGCTGGCGCTGGGAGCTGGTACTGGGTGCTGGTGTGATCGTGGAGATGGTGGCGACTCTGCGCCGACGCTGATGTCGCGCCGGCGACCGTGTTTTATGTCAGGGCGCCTGTATCCGAACGAAGAGCGGCTGACAAAACGTAGCGAGCAATCGTCAGGTGAGTGCGGACGGCGCACAAGAATCGGAGTGGACGAGTGGCCCATGCCGCACCGAGCACAGGCCGCGCCAGCCTGGCGGGCATCCAATCCTTCTGTTAGCTGCTCTAAGCGCAACACCAGGTGTTGTCGAACGACTTCAATCGACGTGGGCAGCGCTGTGCAGACTGTTGCAGCGCTTTATGCGATGACGCCTTACGCCTGGACAGCACAACGGTCAGCGCACGCAGCGGCCACGTCGGCACCAAGCCGTTCGATAATGCGGGTTTTCCGCAATGAGTAACGCCATGCCTCTTTCTGCACACCGTGCGCAACGCGTGCTGATCGCCGGTGGTAGCCGCGGCATCGGCCTGGCAATCGCCGAGGCGTTTGTGCGCAGCGGCGCTCACGTATCGATCTGCGCGCGCAGTGCAGACGGCCTGACCCAGGCGGCGCAGACGCTGGCAGCACACGGAAGGCCGGTACACACCCTGCCCTGCGATCTTGCCGATGCAGCGCAGATCGAGGCATATGTGCAGGCCGCGGCGCAGGCGCTGGGCGGCCTGGACGTGGTGATCAATAATGCCTCCGGCTACGGTCATGGCAACGACGACGCCAGTTGGCAGGCGGGGCTGGACGTCGACCTGATGGCGGCAGTGCGCTGCAACCGCGCCGCGCTGCCGCATCTGCGCACCAGCGATGCAGCGGTGATCCTCAACATCAGCTCGATCAACGCCCAGCGCCCCACACCGCGTGCGATGGCCTATTCCACCGCCAAGGCCGCGCTCAATTACTACACCACCACACTGGCAGCCGAACTTGCGCGCGACCGCATCCGTGTCAATGCGATCGCACCGGGCTCCATCGAGTTCCCGGATGGACTCTGGGACAAGCGCAGTCGCGACGAACCGGAACTCTACGCACGCATCCGCGACAGCATTCCGTTTGGCGGCTTCGGACAGGTGCAGCACATCGCCGATGCCGCGCTGTTCCTCGCATCGCCGCAGGCGCGCTGGATCACCGGGCAGGTGCTGGCGGTGGATGGCGGGCAGTCGTTGGGGGTGTGATCAGCGCGTGCGTTGATGGAGGGATGCCAGTGCGTAAAGTTTGGCAGGAATGTGCTGTTACGCGATGAGGCCATCTCGGTACACGACGTCGCGCGCAGGCACGCTCCTACGCAGGCAGCTGTTGCGCCCTGCGTTCTCATCAAGCTGTCTCCATGCAGCGGTACGTGCATGCATCACTGCATGGCGGTGGCAGTATTTAGCGTGGCTCACACAACGTAGCGAGCAGTCGTCAGGTGGGTGTGGACGGCGCACTCAGAACCGGAGTGTACGAGTGGTGCATGCCGTACCGAGCACCGTCCGCGCCCGCCTGGCAGTGAGCACAGTCGTTTTGTTAGCTGCTCTCAGCCGGCCAGTTCCGCCGCCTCGACACTATGCTCGCCACGTGCCGGCGATAGCGCGGCGGCGACCATCGCGGCGGCAATGCGCTCGGCTGGATTGATGCGGAAGCGCCGTGGCAGGACCGGG
The DNA here is from genome assembly GCF_979258225.1 of Xanthomonas sp. AC360. NCBI lineage: Bacteria > Pseudomonadati > Pseudomonadota > Gammaproteobacteria > Lysobacterales > Lysobacteraceae > Xanthomonas > Xanthomonas sp. AC360. Next base: position 1,902,452 of record NZ_OZ409846.1, on the reverse strand, counting down.
CCGAGTGCACCAAGCACCAGGCTGCCGAGGTGTTCGCCGGTGCGGCGTTCTTCGCGTTCGCCGCCGATCAGCCCAGGGCGTACGAAGGCCAGCGAGGGAAAGCCGATCGTGCGCAGATCGCGTTCCAGTTCGCCCTTGACGCGGTTGTAGAAGATGCGCGATTGCGCGTCCGCGCCGGCCGCCGAGTTCAGCACGAACACCGAGGTGCCCTGCGCGCAGGCAGCGCGCGCCAGGGCCAGCGGGTAATCGTGGTCGATGCGATAGAACGCCTCGCGCGAACCGGCCTGTTTCATGGTGCTGCCCAGCGCGCAGATGGCCGCTTCCATACGCGGTGCGGTCCAGTGGTCCAGGCGCTCGAAATCGATCACCTGGTTGCGCAGTTTGGGATGGATCTGCGTCAGCGGGCGACGCGTCAGCGCCACCACGCCGGTGCAGCGCGCATCGGCGAGCAGCTGCCGCAACACCTGTTTCCCGACCAGCCCGGTCGCCCCTGCCAACAACACATCCATCAGGCCACTCCGCTCATCAACGTCCACCTTCGGAGACGATGCGCGCACTGCTGATCACGCGGTCGCGCTCCACTGCCAGCAAGGTGAGCGAATGCGCGGGCGCCTTCCACTCGCTGCCGCCGGCCACCACACGGCCACCGTGACGTGCGGTGTCGACCAGCACGCGCCAGTGTTCGTCGTGCATGGCCGGCAGCGTGAACGACACAGTGGTGGAGGCGGCGTTGATCAGCATCAGCAAGGTGACGTTGGCGGCGATCTCGCGCAGGCCGGTAGTCGGCGAGCGGCCATCCAGGCGCAACATCAGCGCACGCGCTTCGGGATCGTGCCAACCGGCTTCGTCCATCTCGGTGCCATTGGGCGCCAGCCAGGTGAGATCCCGCAAGCCCAGCGCTTCGTCGAACTTGCCGTCGAAGAAGCGTGCGCGATGCAGCAACGGGTAACGCTGACGGATGCGGATCAAGCGGCGCACGAACGCGGCCTGATCGGCAGCGGCAGCCTTGGTGGCGGCCGTCCAGTCGATCCAGCTCAGCTCGTTGTCCTGGCAATACGCGTTGTTGTTGCCGTTCTGGCTATGGCCGAATTCATCGCCGGCCAACAGCATCGGCGTGCCTTGCGACAGCAGCAAGGTGGCGAGCAGATTGCGCATCTGTTGACGGCGCAGCTGCTTGATCGCAGCGTCGTTGGTCTCGCCTTCAACGCCGTAATTGGCGGAGATATTGTGGTCGCTGCCATCCCTGCCGTCTTCGCCGTTGGCGAGGTTGTGCTTGCCCTCATAACTGACCAGATCGCGCAGGGTGAACCCGTCGTGCGCGGTGACGAAATTGACCGATGCGGTCGGCCGGCGGCCGCTATGATCGAACAGATCGGCAGAGCCGGTCAGACGCGTGGCCAGCTCGGCCAACTGCCCGCCATCGCCGCGCCAGAACGCGCGCACGTTGTCGCGGAACTTGTCGTTCCACTCCACCCAACCCGGCGGGAAATTGCCGACCTGGTAGCCACCGGGGCCGATATCCCACGGCTCGGCGATCAACTTGGTCTGGCTCAACACCGGGTCCTGCCGCACCGCATCCAGAAAGCTGCCCGACGGATCGAAACCATAGCGCTCGCGGCCCAGGATGCTGGCCAGATCGAAGCGGAAGCCGTCCACGTGCATTTCCTGCACCCAATACCGCAGCGAATCCATCACCATGCGCAGCGCGCCGACGTTGGTCAGGTCAAAGGTGTTGCCGGTGCCGGTGTCGTTGATATAGAAGCGGCGATCGTCGGCCAGACGGTAGTAACTTGCGTTGTCGATGCCCTTGAACGACAGCGTCGGCCCCAGCTCGTTGCCTTCGGCGGTGTGGTTGTAGACCACGTCCAGCAGCACTTCCAGGCCGGCGTGGTGCAGCCGCGCCACCATCTGCTTGAACTCGGCCACGGTGCGCGTGGACATGTAGCGGCCCTGCGGCGCAAAGAACCCGAGCGTGTTGTAGCCCCAGTAATTGCGCAGGCCTTTTTCCAGCAGGTATTGGTCGTCGACGAACGCGTGCACGGGCAGCAGTTCCACCGCAGTGACGCCGAGTGAGCTGATGTGGTCGATCAGTTCGTCGGTCTTCAGCGCCGAGAACGTGCCGCGTTCTTCCGGCGGTACCGCCGGGTGCAGCATGCTCAACCCGCGCACGTGCGCTTCGTAGATCACCGTGCGGTTCCAGGGCGTCTGCGGCGGGCGGTCCTGGCCCCAGGTGAAGGCCGGGTCGATCACCGCGGATTTAGGCATGAATGCCGCACTGTCGCGGCGATCGAAACTCAGGTCCTTGTCGCGGTGACCAATGGTGTAACCGAACAGATGCGGCGCCCATTTGAGTTCGCCGACAATCTGCTTGGCATACGGGTCCAGCAGCAATTTGTTGTGGTTGAAGCGATGCCCGGCCTCGGGGGCGTAGGGCCCATGCACGCGGTAGCCATACAGCTGACCGGGGCGGGCGTCGGGCAAATAGCCGTGCCAGACCTCATCGGTGTATTCGGGCAGCGCGATGCGCTCCTGCTCGCGGCCACGCTCGTCGAACAGGCACAACTCCACGCGCGTGGCATTGCGCGAATACAGCGCAAAATTGACGCCCAAACCGTCCCAGGTGGCGCCGAGGGGGTTGGGACGGCCTTCGCGGATGCGCGAGCGCTGAGTGAACTTGCGAGTGGCCATCGGTAACTCCTTAAAACGGTGAACTCAAGACAATGCGCGGTGTGCGGCTGCGGCGGGCTGTGCACGCTTGCAGGAGCGCGCGGCACAACCCACGCAAGGTGGCAGACACCGCGTTACTGGCGCGCAGTGATCGGCGTGGCCGCGTGCTCGGCGGACTGCTCGGCCGCGCGTTCTTCGGCATCCACCAGCCGCTCGGCCATGGCCCAGTGGCGGTGCGCATGCCCGTCCGGGCGACCTTCGGCCTCCCAGATCTCCTGTGCCAACTGGCGAAGCCGCGCTTGCCGTTCCGTGTCATTCATTGCGTACATTTCCCTCAAGGTCGATTACGGAGTCAACAACACTGCCACCGGCGCACGTGCAAACACCGTGGATAGCGCCACGCGGCCGCGCTGCGGCTGCAGCGTGCTGCCGTCGAGCACATTACGGTATGTGGCTTCCGGCAATGCCAACGACGCCTGACCCCAACTGGCCGGCGGCACCAGCAACGGCAGATCGCCTTCGCTGTGCGCACCGGCGCCCAGCCGGGTGACCGCAACCACCAACGACTGGCCCCGGTACTGACGACGGAACGCCAGCACCTGCGCAGCACCGCTGGCCGCGACGTTCAATGGCTGGTAGTCGCCCTTCGCAAACAGCGCCGGATGTTCGCTGCGCAGCTGCAGCAGCACAGTGGTGAGACGCGCCTTGACTGCGCCATCGCGCCAGCTGCGCAGCAAGGTGTTGAAATCGCGCGCCTGCTGCAGCCACTGCTGCCGCTGCGTGTAATCCACCGGACGGCGGTTGTCCGGGTCCACCAGCGAAAGATCCCAGCCTTCGGTGCCCTGATACAGGTCCGGCACACCGGGCACGGTCAGGCGCAAGGTGGTTTGCACCAGCGAATTACGCGCACCGGCCGCGGCGATGTGGTTACTGGCACGTAGCAGCGCGCGGCGCAGCGGCAACCCGGCACGGCTGCTCAGCACCTGCTCCACGGTGGCCTGCACGGCCTGTTCGTACTCGGCAGAGCCATCGGTCCAGCTGGTATGCAGCTTGGCTTCGCGGACCGCCTTGAGCAGCCACTGCGCCACGCGCTCGGCGTGGGCGGCGAGCGGCTCGGCTTGATCGGCGCCCAGCCCGATGGGCCAGGCCGCCACCAGCGTCTGCCACAGCATTTGCTGATCGCCACCGGCCAGCGCCGGCGATTCCAGCGTCTGGGCCAGGGCATCGAACTGGGCGCTCTGCTCGACCCACCACTTCGGCTGCTCGGACAGCACCGCCAGCCGCATGCGCAGATCTTCGCCGCGCTTATGATCGTGCGTGGCAGTGGCCAGCAACGCGCGCGGGTAGTGCTTGGCGCGCTGCTGATTCTGCACGTGGAACTCGCCGGCCTCGTTGGCGAAGTGGGTCGGATGGCTGCCGACCTCGTTGCGCGACAACAGCACGCCGTGCCGGTAAAACGCGGTGTCTTCCACCGACTTGGCATTGAGCGGTGCGGACAGCTGCTCCACGCGGCGGCGCAGGATGCGCCGCAAGGCGATCTGCGCGCGGTCGGCACCGGCATCGTCCAGCAGCCAGCGCTCGATGGCGTCGACCGCTGCAACGATCGACTCCGGCATGCCATCGCGGGCACGCGCAGCGGTGCTGCGCAGCCGCTCTGCCTCATTGCCGGTGATGCCCTTGGCACCGGCATAGGTGCGATACACCGGGAACCAGCGCAGCAGCACACACAGACCGCGTGCCAGCATCTGCGGGCTGAACTCGCGTGTTGGCGGGTCCAGGCGTGCCAGCGCCGACAACGCACCCACGGCGCGATTGAATTCGGTCTGCAGCGGGCCACGCAGGATTTCATCGCGGGCCGCGCGTTCTTCCTGCGCGAAGTCGCCACTGCGTCCGCTCACGCGTTGCCAGGCACGCGCCAACGGCTTGAAGCCGGCCGCGTCGTGCAACACGCCGCCGACCTGGTCCATGAAGTCGTAACCGGTGGTGCCATCGCAGGGCCAGTCGGCCGGCAGATGCTCGCCGGGGGCGAGGATCTTTTCCAGATACAGGCCCAGCGTGCCGGGCTTGAGCCCGCGCGTGCGCCCGGCCGCATCCAGCCGGCTGCGCAGCTTGCGCACGTAACCAGTGGGGTCGGTGAGCCCGTCCACATGGTCGATGCGCAGGCCGTCCAGGTGCCCTTCGGCCACCAGCCGCAGCGGCAGCGCATGCACCGCATCGAACACCGCCGGCAGCTCTACCCGCAACGCCACCAGCGAGGTGATGTCGAAGAACCGGCGGTAATTGAGCATGTCGTTGCCCACGCGCCACCAGTTCAATCGATACGGCTGGCGTTCGATCACCTTGTGCAGGCGGCCATCGCCACGCTTGGCACCGTCGTTGTAGTCGCGCAGCCACTGCGCTCGTGCGGATGGTTCCGGGATCTCCAGCGTCTGCGGACGAATCGGATAACGCTGGTCGTAATGCGCCAGTGCGGCACTGCCGTCGTCCTGGATCACCAGCGTGATCAAGCCGTCGGCCAGCGCGGTGGCGTACGGGCGGTCCAGCACTGCCAGCCACAACTTTCCATCACGACCCGGCGCACGCCAGTCGATATCGAACCAGTCGGCATGCTTGGCGCTGCGGCCGTTGCGCAACACATCCCACCACCAGGCGTTCTGCGCGTGGGTGGCCATGTGGTTGGGCACGATGTCGGCGATCAGACCCATGCCGTGTTCGCGCGCGGCCTGCGACAATGCGATCAATGCCGCTTCGCCACCGAGTTCCGGATTGACCACGGACGGGTCGATATTGTCGTAGCCGTGCGTGGAGCCCGGCACCGCAGTGCCGATCGGCGACAGGTACAGATGGCTGATGCCAAGGCCGGCGTAGTACGGCACCTGCGCAAGCGCATCGTGCAGGGTGAAGCCGGCATGCAGCTGCAGGCGGGCTGTGGCGCGAAGATCGATCATGACTGTGGTTCCGAAACGGCCGCGACGCGACGCGCCTCGGCAAAGCCCTGCAGCGCCGTGGTCAGGCGCGCATGCGGCAAGGGATCGGGCAGGCGTCGACGCCAGTTGGGATGGACTTCGACGGTGCCCGGCAGATTGGGTTGTTCGTCCAGCGCCAGTGCGTCTTCGGCCGGCAGCAAGGCCAGCGGCGACACGCTGCTGGCGGTAAACCGCAGCGCGCCCAGCAGCGCATCGTCGCTGGACAGGCCGACGTGCTCCACCGCCGCATCCAGTCGCGCGACATCCTTGGTGCGGTGGTTTGCGTCGTCGCTGGCTTGCTCAGGCTTGATCAGCGCGAGCTTGCGTCGCCAGTCGATATCGCGGCCAGCGCGCCAGCCGGTGAGCGTGGGCAGATCGTGCGTGGTGGTGGTGGCTACTGCATCCGGGCGCCACAAGCCGGGCGCAATGAATGCACCATCTTCGTCGCGGGTGAACATCAGCACATCGATGCCCATCACGCCGCGGCGCGAGAGTTCTTCGCGGATGCCCGGCGGCACCACGCCCAGATCTTCGCCGATCACAATGGCGCGGTGACGCCACGATTCCAGCGCCAGCAGATTGAGCAGATCGTGCAGCGGGTATGCCAGATAGGCGCCTTCGTTGGAGCCGGCACCCTCGGGCACCACCCACAGCCGCAGCAGGCCAAGAATGTGATCGATGCGGATCCCGCCGCGATCGCGCAGCACCGCGCGTAGCAGCGCGATGTACGGCGCAAACCCGCTGCGTCGTAATGCGGTGGGCGAATACGCACCGATGCCCCAATGCTGGCCATCGGCATTGAAGGCATCCGGCGGCGCGCCCAGCACCAGGCCACGCAACACCGTCTCTGCGGCGGCAGCGGCTTCGGCACCGTTGGGGTCGAAGCCCACCGCCAGATCGGCGATCAGGCCGATCTTCATGCCGCGCTCGTGCGCTTCGCGCTGCGCATCGGACCAACTGCGCGCTGCCAGCCATTGGGTGAACACATGCAGCTGCGGATCGTTGTCGCCATAATCCTGCGCGGCGAAGCATGCAAACCCGTCCAGCGCTGCGCCGCCCGCAGTGCGGAAGGCGAGCAGATCGGCATGATCCGGCGCCACGCGCGCATGCAGATGGCGCAACAACTCCCACTTGGCCTGCGCCGAGGCGGGCCAGTCGATCAATGCATTGGTGTGCAGCGTGTCGAAGCGCTGGCGCAGGCCTGCGATCTCGTCGATCGCCTCCAGCGCCAGTTCGCCCAACACGCGGACCGGTGCGGCATGCAAGGGATCGAAAAAGCGTCGGTCACTCGGCGAATACGGGCTGTAACCACCGGTGATCGGGCGCGAGGCATGCACAGGGCTCAGTGCCAGCGCATCGGCCCCAGCCAGCGCCGCGTGCCGCAGCCAATCGACAGCGCCGGCTGCATCGCCGATGCCACCATCATCGAGGCTGCAGGCCGAATACACCTGCAGCGCCATGCCCCAGGCACGCGGCGACGGCTGGCCGCAGGCATCGGCCACGCTGAAACAGCGTTGCGGCGCGACTGCCACCTGCTGGGTCAGCGCACCGATCTGTAGCGTCCAATAACCAAAACGCTGCGGTGCAAGCAATTGCCCCTGCGCATCCGCACGTGCTTCTTCGCTGCTGCCGCTGTCATCGGTCCAGCGGCCACTCGCATTGGCGGCAACGCGCAACGGCAATGGCGCGCCCACCTGCACGGTGAGCAGCGCGGCCGGCTCATCTGCCTGCGCCTTGCAGCGGCGCAGGCTGTCTTCGCGTTGTGCGGCAGTGGCCGATGGCAATTCGAGAGCGGTCAATACCGCCTGCACCGATTGCTCGGACACCTGTCGCGGTTGGTCGCTGGCGTCCACCCACTCCACCATCACCCCGGCCGCGGCGGCCAGGGTGTGCAAGGTGTTCGTGCTCATGTGCGGTCCTCATGCCAGGCAATGAAACTGTCGACCGGCAACTGCTGCGCGGAGATATCCACGTTTTCGGCAAACGCCACGCGCCCGCGCAGTGGTGGCAACGGCACGGCCGCGCTGCCGACGTTGAAAGCGATATGCCACAGCCCGCCCGGCAGCTCCCAGGTGGCGGTGAGCGCGCCATCGGCCAGCACGCTGGCGCTTACCGCACGCGCGTCGGCAAGACCGGGCACCAACCACTGTCGACGCACGGCGAGCAGCGCAGTGAACCACGCTGCCCACTGCGCGCCGTCGCCGTGCGCCGCATCGCCGATCGGCGAGCGCGAGGCGGCGAAGGTGGAATGGCTGTTGGGGTCGGGAATGGTGGCGCGCTGCGCTTCATCCGCGAAGGCGGCAAAGTGCGCGAACTCGCGACGTCGCCCTTCGCGCACCGCCTCATCCAGCGGCGGACCGAAGTCGGTGAAGAACAGGAACGGCTGCGTCGCACCCCAGGGCTCGCCCATGAAAAACAGCGGAATCATCGGCGTCAATGCGGTCAACGCCAACGCTGCGCGCAAGCGCGGTTGCGCGACCAGCACGGTCAGCCGCTCGCCACGCGCACGGTTGCCGATCTGGTCGTGATTCTGCGCAAACACCACAAACTTGTACGGCGGCAACGCACCACTGGGCTCGCCACGCACGTGTCCACGCGGGTCCGGCTCGCCCTGATACGCAAAGCCTTCGCTGAGCACGCGCGCCAGATGCTCGGTGGGCTTGTCGGCGAAGGCGGCGTAATAGCCTTCGGCCTCCCCGGTCAGCAACACATGCAAGGCGTTGTGGAAATCGTCGTCCCACTGCGCGGTGTAGCCGCGTTGCAATTGCGAGGCCTGGTTGGCCTCGTTTTCCAGCACCAGATGCACGTGGCGGCCAGACGGCAGGCTGCTCTCCACGGTCTCGCGCAAGGTGTCCAGAAATGCATTGGGCGTGATCGCGTGCACCGCATCCAGGCGCAAGCCGTCGAAGCGGTATTCGTGCAACCACATCAATGCGTTATCGAGAAAATAGCGCTGCACCGGCGGCTTGTGGAAGTCGATCGCCGCGCCCCACGGAGTGGGCTTGTCTGCATTGAAGAACGGGCCGGCATAGCTGTGCAGGTAATTGCCGTCCGGGCCGAAGTGGTTGTAGACCACGTCCAGCAACACCATCAGGCCGTGGCCGTGCGCAGCATCGATCAACGCCTTAAGTGCGTCGGGCGTGCCATAGGCGTCGGCCGGTGCATACGGCAGCACGCCGTCGTAGCCCCAATTGTGCGCACCGGGGAAGGCGCTCAACGGCATCAGCTCGATGGCGGTGATGCCCATCGCGGCCAGCTGCGGCAACTGCGCCTGCACGCCGGCATAGCCGCCGCAGGTGCCCACGTGCAGCTCATAGATCACCGCTTCGTCCCACGGACGGCCCTGCCACTGCGTGTTGCTCCAGCGGTAGCCGTCGGTGGGCTGCACGGCGCTCGGGCCGTGCACGCCATCAGGCTGCCAGCGCGAGGCTGGATCCGGCACCGGCTCGCCGCCATCGACGCTGTAGCGATAGCGCGCAGTTGCCGCGCAGGCCAGGGTGGCGGTGAAGAACCCGTCCTGCCCGGCCTGCAGCGCGCTGCGCGTGCCGTCGTCGAACACCACTTCCACGCGGCTGGCATCCGGTGCCCAGAGCGCGAAGCGCACCTGTCCCTCACCCGCTGGCCATGCGCCCCAGGCCGGGATGATGTCGTTGCGCTGGTTCATTGTTATTTCTCCGCTTGCAGGTAGATCGTGGCCAGCGGCGGCAGAGTCAGGCGCAGACGTTGCGTATGCCCATGCATGCCCATCGGCTCGGTCGCAAGACGACTGCTGTTGCCGAGGTTGCTGCCGCCGTAACGGGCACTGTCAGTATTGAGGATTTCGCGCCAGATGCCGGCGCGCGGCACTCCCACGCGGTAGTCGTGTTGCGGTTGCGGGGTGAGGTTGCTCACCGCCAGCAACGGCGGCGCACCGCCTTCGGGGTCATGACGAATGAAGGCCAATACGCTATTGCGTGCGTCGTCGGCCACGCTCCAGTCGAAGCCATCGGCGCGATGCGTGCTGCGATACAGCGCCGGCACGCGGCGCAAGGTGGCGTTGAGATCGCCCACCAGTTGCTGCACGCCGCGATGCGGCGCGCCGTCGAGCAGATGCCAGTCCAGCGACTGGTCGTGATTCCAATCGCTCCACTGGCCGAATTCGGCGCCCATGAACACCAGTTTGTCGCCCGGATGCGCCCACATCAGCGCCAGATACGCGCGCAGGTTGGCGAAGCGGCGCCAGTCGTCGCCCGGCATCTGCCCAAGCAGGCCGCCGGTGCGATGCACCACTTCGTCGTGCGACAGCGGCAACACGAAGCGTTCGGAGAACGCGTACACCAGGCCGAAGGTGAGCTGGCTGTGGTGTTGCGCGCGCTCGGCAGGATCGCGCTGCATATAGCTCAGCGTGTCGTGCATCCAACCCATGTTCCACTTGTGCGTAAAGCCCAGCCCGCCGTCGCTGATCGGCGCGGTCACGCCGGGCCAGGCGGTGGATTCTTCGGCGATGGTAAGCACACCCGGATGGCGCGCGGCAATCTCTCGGTTGAGCTGGCGCAAGAACGCCACCGCCTCCAGATTCTCGCGGCCGCCGTGCGCGTTGGGTACCCACTCGCCTTCGGCACGGCCGTAATCGCGGTACAGCATCGAGGCCACCGCATCCACGCGCAGGCCGTCGAGGTGGTAATGGTCAATCCACTCCAGCGCGCTGCCCAACAGGTAGGCGGTCACTTCCGGGCGGCCGTAGTTGTAGATCAGCGTATTCCAGTCGCGATGCATGCCTTCGCGCGGGTCGGCATGCTCGTACAGCGCGGCGCCATCGAACTGCGCCAGGCCGTGCGCATCATCGGGGAAGTGCGCGCTGACCCAATCCAGGATCACGCCGATGCCGGCACGGTGGCAGGCATCGACGAACTGCGCAAAGCCATCCGGGCTACCGTGACGGGCAGTCGGCGCATACAGGCCCAGCGGCTGGTAACCCCACGAGCCACCGAACGGGTGCTCGGTGATCGGCAGCAACTCGAGATGGGTGAAGCCCAGCTCCTGCACATACGGGATCAGTTGCTTGGCCAGACTGGGCCAGTCCAGCGGCTGGTTGTGGCCATCGCGGCGCCACGAAGCGGCATGTACCTCGTAGATGGACATCGGCGCCGGCAATGCCTGCACCGCACGCTTGTCCATCCACTCGGCATCGGTCCACGCAAACGCGGCGCCACCGGGCACCACCGAAGCGGTGGCCGGCGGCAGCTCGCTCTGGCGCGCGACCGGGTCGGCCTTGAGCAGCACACGGCCGTCGGCGGCGGTGATCACGTATTTGTAGCGGGCGCCGGCTTCCACACGCGGCAGGAACAGCTCCCAGAAGCCGCCCAGACGCTGACGCATGGGATGCCGCCGCGCCTCCCAGCCATTGAAGTCGCCCACCACCGCCACGCGCTGCGCGTGTGGCGCCCAGACCGCAAAGCGTACGCCCGGCACATCCTCGCAGCGCAGATGCTGTGCGCCCAGCGTGCTGCGCAACGCCTGCCCATCGCCGGCGGCGATCTGCAGCAGCAGCGACTCGTCCAGGGTGGGGGCAAACGCGTACGGGTCTTCGATCTCCTGCACCACGTCCGGCCAGACGATGCGCAGCCGATACGGTCCATCGACCGCCAGCTCGCCTTCGAACACGCCATCGACCGCGCCGGCCTGCATGCGCGCCAGCAACTTGCCGCGTGGATCGATCAGGCCCATCGCCTCGGCGCCAGGTGCCAGCACCCGAACGCGGCGGCGGCCATCGGCCTGCAGATGCGGGCCCAGCACCGCGAACGCGTCGGTGGGCGCTCCGTCGGCCAGCGCCTGCAAGGCAAGCGCGCTATCAGACACTCCTTCCGTGGTCACAGCCTCGCCTTCCGTTCCCTGCCCTTGCACGCCCAACCGTTCGCTCATGACACCGTCGCAAGCGCAGGTGCGGTTGCGGCGGTGCGTTCGTAGAGGGACAGATATTTCTTGCCGGCCACATCCCAGCCGCTGGGCCGCAGCATGGCCGCGCGGCGCATCGCCGACAGCAGGCTGGGCAGCCGGAAGGTGCGGAACGCGCGTTCCAGGCAGCGGCGCAAGGCCTCCACGCTGGCGTGCTGGAACAGGAAACCGGTTACGCCATCGTCCACGGTATCGATCAGCCCACCGGTGGCGTGTGCGATCGGCAGGCAGCCGAAGCGCTGCGCGTACATCTGGCTCAGGCCGCAAGGCTCGAAGCGCGACGGCATCAGCAGGAAGTCCGCACCGGCGAACATGCGCCGCGCCAGGCCTTCCTCGAAGCCGATGAAGGCACCGACCTGGCCGGGATACCGGCGGGTCAACTCGGCCACCTGTTGTTCGATCTCCGGCTCGCCACCGCCGATCACGGCGATCTGGCCACCGGCCGCCACGATCTGCGGGGCAACCTCGCAGATCAGGTCCAGGCCCTTCTGATGCACCAGCCGCGACACCACCGCAAACAACGGCCCGGTGCTGTCGCGTAGCCCAAAAGCCTTGCGCACCTGGGCGGCGTTGGCCTGCCGGCCCTGCCACTGGTTCACGCTGAAGTGCGAATCCAGGTGGACGTCGGTGCGCGGGTCCCAGCTGGCGTCGATGCCGTTGACGATGCCGGTCAGCGCGCCCTTGGCGGCGCGGCCGGCCAGCAGCCGGTCCAGTCCGCAGCCTTGCGCCGGGCCGGTGATCTGCTTGGCATAGCTGATGCTGACGGTGTTGACGTGGTCGGCATTGACGATACCGCCACGCAGGAACGACATCTGCCCGTAGAACTCCAGCTCGGCCACCCGCTCGGCCGGGATGCCCAGTGCCGACGCCATCGAATACGGCACCAGGCCCTGGTAGGCCAGGTTGTGGATGGTCAACAGGCACGGGGTGGTGCCGCCGGACCAACGCACGTAGCCGGCCGCCAGCGCGCACGGCCAGTCGTTGAGATGCAGCAGGCGCGGCTTCCAGCCCAGGCCGGCATGACCGGCGGCAATCTGCGCGGCGGCATGCGACAAGGTGGCGAAGCGGATCGCGTTGTCTTCGAACTCCGAACCGCTGGTGCTCACATACGGCGAGCCATCGCGTTCGAACAGTTCCTTGGACAACAGGATGTAGATCGGCAGGCCATCGGACTGCACGATGCGACCGATGTCGCAGGCCGGCAGCGAGGCATGCGCCAACACGCGGCCCACAATCTCCACCTTGCCGGCACGCTCGAGCACCGCGCGGTAGCCGGGGATCAGCACACGCACGTCATAGCGATGGCGCAGCGCGCGCGGCAGCGCTGCCGCGACATCGCCCAGACCGCCAGCCTTGATGAAGTCGGCCATCTCCGACACCACGAACAACGCACCGCGCGTATCGGCCAGCGACACCGGCAATCGCTCGTGATGGCGAATGAAACGCCCGCGTGCATCACGCGGCCGCCCGCTCTTCTTCAGCGTGGGGATCATCGTGCTGCGCTCTAAGCGTGCAGTGCTGGCGTGAAGCGGCATCGTGGCAACCATCTAAACGTCCGTCGTAAAGTGGGTGGAGACGGAAAACGGCGAAGCGAAAACCATCGTCTGCCGATGTGGCCAGACGACATGCTACGAATGAGGAGCAGGGACCACGCGCGTACTCCACGTTGTCCTTGGTGATGAATCTACACCCCGTACAAATAAAATATGCGTGAACATGTGCTGACTTTTCTGCGACAGCCCACATTCCTTTACGCACAGTTGCGCAGGTCTGCGGGCATAAGCGATGCATTGCAGTGCGATGACATCCCCGCATCGGTGCATAGGCACTGAGATGCACCGAATGCGGGAGAGTGCAGCTGTGGTCGTCGTCATCTGTGTAACTTGTTCATGCCCACGTTCGCGTCATGCATCGCATCGCGGCGTCGCGATTGGATGCATGCTGCGGACTGCGCCGTACGGTCCGGTCTGCTCAAGCGGCTCGCATACGCGCCGATAACCAGCGATAGCACGTCGACCTTTCGAGACCTGGCATGACCGACCAGCCTGACCTTCCAAGCCGCCCGCGTGGCGGGCTGCGCCGTCTGTTGCCTTGGGGCGGCACGGACACCGCGCGCCCGGTCGCTGCGCTGCCGAGCGTGCGCGGCAGCGCGCATGCCGCGCCGGGGCTTGCGGCACATCAGCTGGTTCCCGCCAAGACCAAGTCCGGCGCGCACGATCCGGCGGCCGCCACGGCGATGCTCGTTCGTCTGTTTTCGCATGCCGCGCATCCCGAGGCACTGCTGCTGGCGTTCGCCGAAGGCATCGCCAGCCTGCATGGTGAACTCGGCGACATGGGCGTACGCCTGAGCGCGGCCTATGCGGCCGGCGACTGGCCAGGCTACGGCCGCACGCTGCGCCAGCTGATCGACAAATACATCCGCACCATCGATATCGGCGACTCCATCGCCGAAGGCCGCACCGAAGCCGAACAGTTACGCGACCTGCTGCGGCACGCGCTGGGCAACGCCCTGGCCACACTGCTGCAACGCAGCCCCGAGCTGGCCGAAGAAGCCCAGACCCTGGCATCGGCCCTGCGCCATTGGCGCCCCGGGCACGAGCTGATCACGCTAGAGCAGCGACTGCGCGAACTGAGCCATCAAATCGGCCTGCGCGCCGAGGATGCCAGCGAACAACAGAACCTGTTGCTCGGCTTGTTCGACCTATTGTTGGAGAACGTCGGCGAACTCCTCGACGATCGCAGCTGGTTACAGGGCCAGATCTCGGTGGTGCGGCAGCTGCTGGCCGGCCCGCTGGACGTGGAATCGATCGAACAGGCGCGCGGCACCCTGCGCGAGGTGATCTACAAGCAGGGCCTGCTCAAGCAGGGCATTGCCGATTCCAAGAGCGCCATGCGCGAAATGATGGTGTCCTTCGTCGACCGGCTCGACGGCATGGCCACCAGCACCGGCGAGTACCACGACCGCGTTGCCGGCTATTCGCAGGCGATCGGCGACGCTCGCAGTATTCCCGACCTCAACCGCCTGCTGCAGGACGTGCTGCAGGACACCGCCGGGGTCCAGGCCCAGGCGCTGGCCGCGCGCGACGAACTGCTGTCCGCACGCCGCCAAGTCGAAGACGCAGAACAACGCATCGCCTCGCTCGAACAGGAACTCAACGCAGTCGCCGGACTGGTGCGCGAAGACCAGCTGACCGGCGCGCTCAACCGGCGCGGCTTCGAAGAACTGTTCCAGCGCGAAGCGGTGCGCACCCAACGCAGCGGCCAGCCGCTGTGCGTGGCGATGCTGGACCTGGACGACTTCCGCCGCCTCAACGAAGCCCACGGCCACGCCGGCGGCGACGCCGCGCTACGCCACACCGTCGAGGTGGCCAAGGCGGTATTGCGTACCACCGATGCCATTGCCCGCTTCGGCGGCGAAGAATTCGTGCTGCTGCTGCCGGACTCGACCATCTTCGAGGCCAGCGCGGCGGTCATCCGCCTGCAACGTGCCATGGCGCAGCGCTCCTTGCTGCACGAAGACGTGCGCATCTTCATCAGCTTCAGCGCAGGCGTAGCGCTGCGCCATACCGACGAAACCCAGGACGAGCTGGTGCGCCGCGCCGACCGCGCCATGTACGACGCCAAAGCCGCGGGCAAGAATCGGGTGATCAGCGCAGATTAGGGCAGCTAACAAAACGACTGTGCTCACTGCCAGGCGGATGCAGTGAGTGCTCGGTGCGGCATGATCCACTAGTCCGCTCCGTGTTCCTCCGCACCGTCCGCACCCACCTGACGAGTGCTCACTACGTTCTGGTAGCCGCTCCAAGACAAGATCAGTGCGCGGCCTTATTCCCGCGCAGCTTCTGGAACAACATCACGGCTCCCAGCACCACCGCACCGGCGACCACGCCGACCACCATGTTGCCCAGCGCTTCGACCAGCCAGCCCAGGCCGCCGGCCGACTTGGCCAGATCCATGACGAGGTGATGCAGCGCGGGGATGTTGTGGACCAGGATGCCGCCGCCGACCAGAAACATCGCCAGCGTGCCGGCTACCGACAGGAACTTCATCAGCCATGGCGCGGCCACCAGAATGCCGCGGCCGAGCGCCGCCAGCGACGCGCCCTTCTGGGTCAGGTACAGGCCCAGATCGTCCAGCTTCACGATCGCCGCGACCAGGCCGTACACGCCGATGGTCATCGCCAGTGCGATCGCCACCAGCACCGCCACCTGCTGGCCGAACGACACAGCGGCCACCACGCCCAGCGACAGCACGATGATCTCCGCCGACAGGATGAAGTCGGTGCGGATCGCGCCCTTGACCTTGTCCTTCTCCAGCGCCACCACATCGACCTGTTCGTCGGCCAGCGCGCGGGTGCGCTCGGCATGCCGCTGCGCTTCTTCGTCCGCGTCGTGCAGGAACTTGTGCGCCAGCTTCTCCACGCCTTCGAAGCACAGGTAGGCGCCGCCGATCATCATCAGCGGCATCACCAACGGCACGTTGTAGCCGCGCCCGCGCAGCCAGGCTTCCAGCGCGCTGATCGCCAACGCCGCCGGCACCAGGATCACCTTGTTGACCAGCGACCCCTTGGCGACTGCCCAGACCACCGGCAACTCGCGATCGGCGCTGACGCCGGTGACCTGCTGCGCGTTGAGTGCCAGATCGTCGCCCAGCACGCCGGCGGTTTTCTTGGCCGCAACCTTGGTCAGGATGGAAACGTCGTCCAGCAGGGTGGCGATGTCGTCGAGCAGGGTAAACAGGCTGGCACCGGCCATGCGGAGGTCCTTCGAGGGTGGTCGTGCGTGAGTAGGCGTGAATTCTCGCCGATCCTGCGCCCGCATGGGGTGATGGCAGGCCATTGTGCGGTCGTTGCGCGCCGTTGCCGGGCGGTTGCCGGCACTGCCAGACCCAGGCCGGACAAGCGCTAGCACAGGCAGCGGCAGCGCTCGCAACGCTGTTACGGCGCACCCGGATTCACCGGCTGACGACCCCGCGCTGGCCACACTCGCCGCTCGCATGACGCCCCGGAGATGGCCTTGAGTTCGAATGACCCGCACCGCACACCGGCTCCGGCAACGCACCCGGCCGATCAGGCCGTGGTGGGCGGCATGAGCCGGCGTACGCAGATCCTGCGCTTGTTGCTGCGGTACCGCGGGTCGGGTGTGTTTGCCGGCATGAATCTGGATCCGGCCGCCATCAACGAGTACGAGGTGCCGGCGGAAGGCACGCCCGATCAGTTCGTCTCCGACCTGGAATCGCTAGGCCCCACCTTCGTCAAACTCGGTCAGATGTTGTCCACGCGCCCGGACATCGTGCCGCCAGAGTTCGCCACCGCGCTGGAGCGCATGCAGGAAAACACCAGCTCGGTGCCGGTGGAACGCATCCGCCAGATCATCGAAGAAGAACTCGGCGTGTCGGTCAACAAGGCGTTCTCGTTTTTCGACCCGGTGCCTCTGGGCTGTGCGTCGCTGGCGCAGGTGCATCGGGCCGCATTGCGCGATGGCACACCGGTGGCGATCAAGGTGCAAAAACCTGAAGTCGCCGCGCAAGTGCGCTCGGACCTGGATGTCCTCAAGAGTTTTGCCACCGCCGCCGACCGGCTCACCGGCATCGGCCGCCGCGTGCGCTTTGCCGACTGGCTGGGCGAATTTGGCAAGACCCTGCGCGCCGAGCTCAATTACGAAGACGAAGCCGAAACCCTGGTGCGCTTCGGCAAACATCTCAAGCCGTTTCCGTTGTTGTGGATACCGCAACCGATCTGGGACCTGAGCAGCCGCAAGGTGCTGACCATGCAGCTGGCCGAAGGCGTGCGCGTGGACAAGATCTCCGGCCTGCGTCGCACCGAACAGCCGATGGATAACCTGGCGGCGGAGCTGGTCAAGGGGTATCTGGATCAGATGTTCGTGCATGGCGAAATCCATGCCGACCCGCATCCGGGCAACCTGCGTGTGCTGCAGGACGGTCGGCTGGCCATCTTCGACCTGGGCATGGTGGCGCATGTACCGCCGCGCCTGCGCGAGCGTCTGCTCAAGCTGCTGTTTGCCGCCGTCGACGGGCGCGGCGAAGAAGTGGCCGAAGAGACCATCGCGCTCAGTACGCGCCTGGAGGATTACGACGAAGACCGCTACCAGCGCGAAACCGGGCAGATGATCGCGCGCTATGCCGCGCACGACACCACCTCTGAAGGCCGCGTGGTACTGGATCTGGTACGTATCGCCACCGCGAACGGCCTGCGCACGCCACCGGAACTGAGCCTGCTCGGCAAGACCCTGTTGAATCTGGAAGGCGTGTGCCGCGCGTTGTCGCCCAACCTTGACACGCGCCGCATCGTCGAACGCCACCTGCAGCATGTGATGCGCGCGCGACTGAAAAAATCGCTGTCCGCCGCCAACCTGGCCAGCGAAGCGATGGAACTGCAGCATCTGGTGCGCGAAGGCCCGCGCCGCATGTCCGAGATCCTGTCGCTGGCCGCGGAAAACCGCCTGCAGATGCGTGTCACCGGGCTGGAAGAATCGCATCTGATGGAAAGCCTGCAGAAGATTGCCAACCGCGTTGCAGCCGGCATCGTCACCGCTGCGCTGATCATGGCCTCGGCGCAGATGATGCGCATCGAAACCGGCCTGAAACTGTGGGGCTATCCAGCCATTGCGATGGTGCTGTTTCTGCTCGGCGTCGTGCTGGGCCTTGGCATCGTGCTCAGCGCACTGCTATTCGACCGCCGCGTACGTGCACGCGAAGAGCGTGGGCACAGATAGCGGCCGCCGAGTCAGCGCGCTCCCATTCGACCGCCGCGTACGCGCGCGAAGAGCGCGGGCACAGATAGGGGCCGACGAGAAGGCCAGCTGCTGCAAGTTAGTTGCAATGCTTGAATGCAGACTGGTCAGCACGAACACAGACAGACGCAGCGCTGTTATAGGCGATGTTGGTGACTGACGATATTGGCGATTACGCCGATCGATCGTGCCTAGCCCGGATCATCGACGCCAACAGCCGCATGCACTCGTGGATGTCGTGCACGCACCAACAAAGACCTCCAGACTCTAAAGCCCCTCTCCCACCGGGAGAGCAACTGTCTTGATCAACTGGCGGCGCCAGCCGCTAATTGATCTCGTAGCTTTGCGTTGAGGATCACCAGCAGTTTGCGCATGGCCGCCACCAGCGCCACCTTGCTCGCTTTGCCTTGCGCGCGTAGCCGCTGGTAAAACGCGCGCAGTGATTCGTTGAAACGCACTGCCGTCAGGGTCGCCATGTACAGCACCTGGCGCACGCAAGCCCGCCCGCCCCAGATGCAGCGGGCGCCGCGCATCGTGCCACTATCTCGGGCAAGCGGCGCCACCCCGACCAGCTTGGCGATCGCCTTGCCGGTGAGTTTGCCCAGTTCCGGTAGCTGCGCCGCCAGGCTCGCCAACAGCACCGGGCCGACGCCTTTGACCTGGCTCAGCACCGCCAGCTCGGCGCGCGCGCCCACTTGCTGCGCAATACGCTTGTCCAGCTCGGCAAGCTGCTGCTGCAAGTGCCGCAGGCTGCTCTGCGCCTGGCTGCACAGCCAAGCGTCGGTCAGGTGGGACTGGCGCTGCCGTTCCTGCTGCACCATCGCCACCACCTGCGTGCGGCGCTGCTGGTAGGCGCGCAGCTGCGCGCGCCAGCCTTCTACCGGCTGGTAGCGCGTCAGCGGCAACAGCGCGGCCATCTGCGCCAGCACGCGTGCATCCAGTCGATCCGTCTTTGCCAGCTGACCGGTGGCCTTGGCAAAGTCCCGTGCCTGCCGAGAATTGACACGCGCCACCGGCATCCCAGCCGCATACAAGCTCTCCAACGCCAGCTGCTCATAGCCGCCGGTCGCCTCCACCACCACTTGATGCAGGTGCGCCGGCCCCAGCCAGGTGCACATCTGCTGCAGGCCCGACACGCTGTTGGCAAACCGCCGCCCGTCGCGTTGGCCGTGCACCTGCACATCCAGCCACCGCTTGCTGACATCGATTCCGACACTCTCGCTCATGGACAACTCCGCTATGCTCGAAGGGTCGAGAGTTCTCCTGTGCGGCCCAGCCTTAGCATTACGAGCGCCTACTCGAGCAACTGTTCGGGCGTTTGCAAGGAGATTCCGGCGGGGCGACCTCGCTCTCCCGCGGTCGCTCAGACCCATGGGTTATCGGTCGACCACGCCGGCTCTCGACACCTAATCTGGCAGATCCCCAAGAACTAAGGGGTTGGGGTGAGGGTACGGGGCAACGCCGCTCATCGAGCCCACGCATCAAGCCTCGACGGCGTGACGCAAACCCCGCATCGCCCTCAACGACGCGCTGACGCAAACAGACGCAAACGCTCCCGCTAACGATATGACCGATTGCATCGATCAGTGGAGACCGAACCCGACGTAATCGGCCGATCTCGATCATCCACCGCCATTCGTGACCACGCACAACAGATGCGTCACGCACAGCGCATTGCCAAATTACCTTGCCAGCACCCAGTGCGACTGCCTTGAATCAACACCGCACGCACCGCCCCCACAGCACACCCAAACAACACTCCATGCGGATCGACACATCCGCATCGAACAACGCATTAAGGGCAACTAACAAAATCACTGTACTCACCGCCAGGCGGGCGCAGCCGGCGCTCGGTGGCGCATTTACCACCCTTACACTCCGGCTCCTCCGTGCCGTCCACACCCAACTAACGACTGCTCGCTACGTGTTGCTTGCTGCTCTAAACCTACATCCAAATGCAACAAACATTTCAGTCAGCTTCAGCGCGGCATAGTCCGTCATCCGGGTGTCACATTGCAGGTGGCGCACAGGACATGGCGAGCAAGGCGTCCGGTACGCGCTCGCATCATTCCCCCACGGACGTTGCGCATGCATTGGATGTTGTTGTTCTCGTTGTTGCTATTGCTGTGGCTGTTGGTCGCCTCGCCGCGTCTGGCCTGGCTCAAGGCCGGCCTGCTGTCGCTGCTGCTGCTGCTGCTCAGCGCCTGGGGCTTGATCGACCGGCTCAGCGGCGACGGCGTCAATGCGGCCACGCTGTATCACCTGCGCGCAGACATGGACGGCGCCGGCGTCAGCGACTTTTCCGGCTACATCGCCGTTTTTATCGGCATGCTGCTGCTGTCATTAAGCCCGCTCATCCTGGTCAAGGTGCGCCGTTTCCGCCGCCCGCGCGGCGGCGGTGTGGTGTTCGGATCGTTCGTGGTCATGTTGTTGGTCAGCATCGTGGTGAGCCCGCTGTATCGCGATGGCAAACGGCTGTACTACCAGTTGCGCCCGGTCGATTACGCCACGGTGGTGCCGGAATATCAGGTGCCGCAGCAACCGCTGCAAAAGCGCAAGAACATCGTCTGGATCTACGGCGAGAGCCTGGAGCGCACCTACTTCGATGAGTCGGTGTTTCCGGGCCTGATGCCCAACCTGCGCGCGCTGGCCACCGAAGCGGTGGACGTGCGCAACCTCAGCTCCACCGAAGGCAGCGGGTGGACCATCGCCGGCATGGTGGCCTCGATGTGCGGCGTGCCGCTGACCACCGCACCGGGCGATGAAAACAGCATGGATCGCATGGGCATGTTCCTGCCCGAAGCGCGCTGCCTGGGCGACTATCTCAAGGATCAGGGCTACCGCAATCACTACGTGGGCGGTGCCGATGCCAGCTTTGCCGGCAAGGGCCGTTTCCTGGCCAGCCATGGCTTCGACGTGGTGGATGACGTGCAGCATTTCCGCGATAAAGGCGTGGCGCCCAAGCACTTTTCCGCATGGGGCGTGCATGACGACGTGTTGCTGGACGATGCCTGGGACAGCTTCCAGACCCTGTCACGCGCCGGCCAACCGTTCATGCTGACCACGCTGACCATGGACACCCATCACCCGGCCGGCCACCTGCCGCTGGCGTGCAAGGGCCAGCGCTACGACAGCGCGCTGGGCGACATCGGTCTGTTGCATGCGATCAAGTGCAGCGACCGCCTGATCGGCGAGCTGGTGGCGCGCATCCGCAACAGCCGCTACGGCAACAACACCATCATCGTGATCGCGTCCGATCATCTGGCCATGCCGAACGATCTGAGCGATGTGTTGGCCCATCAGAAACGCGAAAACCTGCTGTTGTTTCTCGGCAAGGGCATCGCGCCGCAACAGGTGCTCACGCGCGCAGGCAGCACGCTCGATTCCGGTGCCACGCTACTGCAATTGCTTGAGCCAGGCATGCGCACGCTGGGCTTCGGACGCTCCCTGCTTGCCAGCGATGCACCGCCCAGCGCCAGCGTCGCCGCCAGCCGCGACAGTGGCAAGGATTACCCGCGCTATCTCGCCTTTGCGCGCACGCTGTGGACCGGGCAAAGCACCCGCATGCTGCGCGTCAACGGCAATGGCGATGTGGTGGTGGGCGTGCAACAGGTGCGCCCGCCGGTGCTGCTCGAATACGACGAAGACACCCATCTGAAAACGGTGTATCTGGAAAACACCTCGCGCCAGTTCGACCGCACCCACAGCAAGGGCACGCTGGCCTACGTGGACCGCTGCACCGCATTCGAGGACGGCTCGGCCGACGGCGACTGGTGCGCGCTGGTCGTCGATCGCCAGCAAAACATGAAGCTCTACCGCGACCCGGACCTGACCCGCGGCATCGCCGTCGATGCGCCCCTGGGTGCCACCCAGCAAGGCCCGCGCCCGCGCGTGCGCCAGCCGATCATGCTTACCCAGTCGGCGCGCAAGACCGCTGCCGGCAGCTACATGCTCGAGCTCTACGCCAAGCGTCGCCCTACCCGCGCGTTCTGGGTGGAAGCGGTGTCGTCCGAACGCAAGGTGGTACTGGCCCAGCAATGGGTGGTGCCCGATGCCGCCGGACGTATCCGCATGCCGGTGGGCCTGGAGCATGCGGTGGAAGACTTGGAAATTCGCGCCTGGCTCGACTACACCGAAGATGTCAGCGTCGACGATCTGGCACTGGTCAAGGACACCCCGGTGGCCGACCGTTCGTAAAGCAGCATTGCTGCCAAACGCATCCGCCTCGCAGGAGCGCGCTGGCGCGCGATGCAGCGTTACCGGCGATGTCCAACACATGCCGGCGCACGTCTACGTCACGCACGTTAGGCGGGTCGCACACGCCGCATCACTGCGGCGCTGACGACGCGTCCTCGCCATCGTCGCGTGCCACCGCCACCCCGGCACGACTGAAGCGGATTTCCTGCGGCGACTGCAGCGCAATCCCCACCGTCTCCATCCGCTGCAACAACGCAAAGAACAGCTCGCTGCGCACGCCATACGAATCGCGCGGGCTGCGCACGTAGGCGAACGAATTGAAGTTGACATGGCCGCCGGCCAGCGAGTCGATGAACACCGACGGCGCCGGCTCGGCCAGCACCTTGGCATGCTCGGCGAACAGTTCCAGCAGCATGTCGCGCACCTTCGCCACTTCGGCTTCCAGCGGTACCGAGAACTGCAATTGCACCCGCCCCATCGGATTGGACAGGGTCATGTTGCGCACGCTTTTGGTGATCAATTCCGAATTCGGCACGATCAGGGTGGAGCGATCGCCGACCTGGATTTCGGTCGCACGCACACTAATCTTGCGCACATCGCCCTCCTGGTCGCCGATACGCACCCAATCGCCGATTTTCACCGGCCGCTCGGCCAACAGGATCAACCCCGACACGAAGTTCTGCGTGATCGCCTGCAAACCGAAACCGATACCCACCGACAATGCGCTCAACACCAGCGCCAGCCGCTTCAGATCCAGGCCCAATGCGGTCAGACCCCACACCACCACGATCAACCAGCCCAGATAGCGCGCCACCGTGCTGATCGAGTTGCGCGCCCCGTCATCGAGTTCGGTCTTGGGCAAATAGGTATTGAGCAGCCACTGCTGCACCACTTGCACCAGTCCCATGCCAAGCAGGAACACGCACAGCGCCCGGAACACATCGCCGGGAGTGATCACCAGTTCCTTGCCGATGGGGATACCGTGCGCGATGTTCTCCGCCCAGTCGGTGACCACGTTGATGTTGGCGCCATACGGCGTCAACAGCACCGCAATGCCCAACAGCACCAGCAACACCCGCGCCGCCGCCGAGATCAGCAAGCCCAGCTGTACCAGGCGTCCGCTCCCGATGCTGAGCGCGTGCGACAGCGCGCGGCTGAAGCGCCCATCCGGCTTGAACAACCAGGTCATCAGATCGTCGGCAAAAATCACCAGCAAGCCGAGCAGGCTGCACACCAGGGTGATCCAGATGATCTGCCGCTCTACGAACAAGGCCAGATTGAGATAGCCGAACAAGGCCGCGATTAACGCGAAGATCACCGCCAGGTGGCCCAACAGGCGGATCAGCACGATGAAACCGCCACCGCGCGACACCACCGGCGGCGGCGCATCGCTGTCGGGATCGGCCACGCCTGCATTGGCCGCATGCGCACGCAACGACAGGCTCAAGCCAGCCAATGCCGACAGGATCAAGCCGGCGTACAGCAAGGCGGCCAGCGCGTCGGTGGCGGTGAGCAGCGCGCCGCTGCTGCCGGCTACCTCGTTGGTCTTCATCGCCATACCGCTGAACCAGATCACTGCCGCAGTGGCAAGACAATGCAGGCGCAGGCGATCGACAGTGGCATCGTCCAGCGGAAACAGGCGCCAGCTGGGCTGGTGTTTCATCAGCAGGCTGGCACTGAGCGAACCGACGAAGGCTGCCACCACGCTGATGGCGACAAACCCGGTCAGCCACTGATCGAAATCCTCTGGCAGCTCGCTCAACCCGCGAATGCTTTCTGCCAGCACGAACGCCGCCACTCCCAGGCTCAGGGTGCCGACCAAGAGGAACCACAGCGCCAGCCCGGAGCGCCGCAGGCGTCCGCCCGGCGCACGCGAGGCCGCGTAACGGCGCCCCAGGTGGCGCAGGAAAATACGCAGCGGGAGTGCCAGAAACAACGCGACCAAGGCCCCGGTGATCAACCCACCCACGCCGTTGGCTGCGGTTCCCGCCTGCACCACCTGCACCGCCTTGCCGGACAGCGCCTGCAGGCGGCCACGATCGTCGGGCCATTGCTGTGCGATCTGGCCCCACAACGCAGGCGACAGCGGCGAGGCGACCCGCGTGGAGAGCTTGACGCTGAAGCGCTGCACCCGCTCGCGTTCGAGCCGATCGGCCAGATCCTTGGCGTTGGAGACCAGTAGCGTGGCCTGGATGAACTCGGCATTTAACTGATCGCGCTCTTTGATCAACGCTTTGCGCTGTTTGGCCAGATCGGCCGGCTCGTTTGGCGGCGCGATGCCGAGCCCCTCCAACCGTGCGTTGAGATCTTTGAGCGGCTGCTCCAACGTGCGTACCAGCTCCTGCGCCTTCCGCTGGGTGCCGGTGACGTCATCGGTCAGCTTGACGAGCTGCTCGGTATCGGCCTTGTCCATGCCCGCGTCGGCCTTGGTCACCACCTGCTGCATGCTGTCCAGCTGGGTCTTCGTACTCTCCAGCTGCTTGTCCTCGTCCTGCGCCGCCGCCGCGCCCACGCAGACCGTCCACAGCACGGCCAGCAACAGCAGACGCCGCACCACACCCCACGGAGCACTTCGTACAACTCGGAATTCGGACACAGGCAGGCATCGGACAGGCGCGGACTACCGCGGTGCCGGCATCTTAAGCCACTGCCTACAGCGCAGCCGATCGCCACTGCCACCCGGGTTCAGGCTGGCAGAGCTCGCCAATGTGCAATGGCAAGACGCAATGGGAGGCTCGTCAGCAAAGGCAGCTATCACGCCAGCAGCCGCATGTGACGTGGCATCCCCGCATCCAAACCTGCGCATGAACGTTGTGCGGCTTGTCACCTCGCGGCAACAGTGCGCTGTCGCAGAATCAGGTCACCGCTGCGGCAGACGCAGCGGATGACCGCGAAGGAGAACTCCATGCAGATTCAGATCCAGACCGACAAGCACGTGCCGCATGACCCGTCCGTCGTGCAGCATGTCGAGAAGACCTGCACCGCCCAGCTGGCGCATTTCGCCAACGACATCACCCGCGTCGAAGTGCATTTGCGCGACGAGAACGGCCAACGCGGCGGCGCAGCGGATCGAACCTGCAGTATCGAAGCGCACGTCGCCGGCTTGCCGCCGATCGCTGCCACCAATAGCGCCGAAACCACCGCCTCCGCCGTCACCGGCGCGGCCCGCAAGTTGCGCACCGCCATCGAACACGCGCGCGGCAAGCAGCACGCCAGGGCCACCGCACCGGCACCGGACAGCCTCTGATTCGCTTCAAAGGCAGGGCGTACGCGCCCTGCCTTTGAGTGAGTCCAGCGTCGAGGCCTGTTCGGCGCACCACGTTCTTCAACACATGGCGTGGAAGCGATTCGCCGCAGGCTTGAGCGCAGTCCGCAACGGACGCCTCGCATGGCGCTCACCGGCGCACTAAGCGAAGGCCGTCAGCGCTCACACACGATGACATCGGCCCACACTGACGCTGCGACGTAAACGTCCGGCTTCACAGCGGTGCATTAGCGCTGCCGGCACAGAACATCACGGACTTCGACGACACCAGCGCTGGCGACATGCAGAGTCAGTTGCAGCGCAAAGGCGCTTAGAAACTGTAAGACCTGACCCCAGAAACGACTTCGGCCCGCTGCAATGGAATGCCACTGCAGCGGGCCGAACGATGCGATCTGGTGCGCCCGGAGGGATTCGAACCCCCGACCAATGGCTTCGGAAGCCACTACTCTATCCGGCTGAGCTACGAGCGCCTGGCCGCGCATTATGCCAGAACCCGTGCCACCCGCGTGATGCCTTGGGCGGCAGGCGTCCGCAGGCCGCCTGGCGGGAGCTGTCCAATGTGTTCCGCAGACTCCCGCACGCGGAGCGCGCGCTTGCCGGAGCAGCCGACACCCGACGCAGCCACCAAGCCTCACTCACATGGTGCTTCGCCCCAGTTCCGACCGCAAATGCATGTCCCCGTGTTGAGCGGAGTTCTTGCAGCCGGCACGTGCATGGCCGCACCCAGATGGCCGCATCCAGGGCGCGCTGCTACCCTTTGCAGCATGAGCAAACATGGTTTCGAACAGGTACCCGCAGCGCCCGCGCTGACGTGGTCCGAGCGGCTGGGGCAATACTGGAAACTGGTGCGTGGCGACCGCCCGATCGGCAGCTTGCTGCTGCTCTGGCCCACCTGGTGGGCACTGTGGCTGGCCGCCGACGGCATGCCACCGTTATGGACGCTGTTTGTGTTCACCGCCGGGGTCTGGCTGACCCGCTCGGCCGGCTGCGTGATCAACGACTACGCCGACCGCTGGCTGGACCCGCATGTAGAGCGCACCAAGTCGCGCCCGCTCGCCACCGGCGCGGTGTCCGGGCGCGAAGCGCTGTGGGTATTCGTGGTGCTGATGCTGGTGGCGTTCGCATTGGTGCTCAGCCTCAACTGGCTGACCGTGGCACTGAGCGTGCCCGGCGTGTTCCTGGCCGCGAGTTACCCCTATCTGAAGCGCCACACCCACCTGCCGCAGGTCTATCTGGGCATGGCGTTCGGCTGGGGCATCCCGATGGGCTTTGCGGCGGTACAAGGCAGCGTGCCGTTGCTGGGCTGGCTGTTGTATGCGGCCAATATCCTGTGGGCGACCGCGTACGACACCTGGTACGCCATGGTCGACCGCGACGACGACATCCGTATGGGCAGCAAGTCCACCGCCATCTTGTTCGGCAAGTACGACCTGCTGGCGCAAGGCGCGCTCTATGCGGCGATGTTTGCGACCCTGGCAGCCGTCGGACTGCGCGCCGGCCTGGATGCAGCCTACTGGGCGGGCCTGGGCGTGGCGGCGGCGCTGGTGCTCTACGAATTCCGCATCGCCCGCCACCGCGAACGCGGCCCCTGCTTTCGCGCCTTCCTGCATAACAACTGGGTAGGTCTGGCGATCTTTGTCGGGATCGCGGTGGCGGTGCGTTAGGAGCGGGGATTGGGGATTGGGGATTGGGGATTCGTAGTTTGGGGTTCGTGATTCGGACTGTGGGTTGTGGGCTTTGGGCTTTGGGCTTTGGGCTTTGGGCTTTGGGGTTTGGGGTTTGGGGTTTGGGGTTTGGGGTTTGGGGTTTGGGGTGCGGGGTGCGGGGTGCGGGGTGCGGGGTTCGGGAGACGCTAAAGGCTGTGCGCCAGGCTTTCCGAGCAGGCGATCTCTTTCCACAACCGCGCTGATAGAACCCGCACCGACCTCTGCAGATAAGGCCCAGAGTGCTAAGAGCCAATCCGCAGGCGACAAGCCCCTCTCCTGCGGGAGAGGGGTTGGGGTGAGGGTACGGGCCGATGCAACAAGCCCGCACTCGCATCAGCATCTGCTTTTGGCTCCGGCTCACTTCGCCCCTGTTTTAAGCGTTTTAAGCGCGACAGCAGCTCACCGACACTCGCGTCTAAGCCTGTGATCGCGCTCACCGAGTGAAAAGAACGCCTGCCTGCTACCCGAGAACCCAGGGCAGCGTCGCGCTAAAAGAACAGCACCCACCTGACCACCGCACCCGAGCCGAGGCGAAAAACGCGTAACGCGCTGACCAACCGCACAGAGCGGCAAAGCGCCCGCCCGCCCGCCCCCGTCGTTGACCTAGCTTGCCACCACCTACGCCAGCCTTGCCTCAGCCCCCGGCCATCTCAACCACAGACCGCTCCCAGCCACAGCATCACGGCACCCGCGCGCACACCCAGGCATCGACCCGCTGCACGCCCGCGCGTCGCAAGGCCAGCGCTGCCGCGTGCAGCGTGGCGCCGGTGGTCATCACGTCGTCCACCAGCGCCACATGTGCGGGCAAGGGGCCGCGTGCGATGAAGGCGTCGCGCAGGTTGCGTTGGCGCTCGACGGCATCCAGCTCGGATTGCGGCGCCGTCGCACGCACGCGGCGCAGCAGCGGCAGGCATGGCAACCGCAGCGCGCGGCCCAGCGGTTTGGCCAGCTCAAGCGCCTGGTCGTAACCGCGCTGGCGCAGACGCTGCCGATGCAGGCTCACCGGCACCAGGGCCTGCGGCCGCGGCAACCGTGCGCAGCGCCTGGCCATCAATTCGCTGAGCAGGCGCCCTGCTGCCAGGTCCTGATGGAACTTGAAGCGCCGCAGCAACCCGTCCACTGGCCAACGATAGGTAAAGCATGCATGCACGCGCTGCAGGGGCGGGATCTGCTGCAGGCACTGCCCGCACAGTGCCACCCCATCGGAGGCGAACAGTTGGGTGGCGCAGCACAGACAGGCATGGCCGTGCTCCGGCAATGCGGCCCGGCACGATGGACACAGATCGCAATCGGCCATGCCCGCTTCCGCGCAGACCAGGCACAGGCTCGGCAACAGCAGGCGCAACACCCGTTGCGGCCACCTGTAAACCGACCCTACCCCTTCAAAGTTGACAGCCTCTTCCATGCTCACCAGACTGCCTGGCTTCCAAGCCGCTGACTGTCAGGAAACTCCGATGTCTGTTGTCGTACGCCATGACTGGGATCGCAAAGAGCTGCAGGCGTTGTTCGATCTGCCGTTCCCCGAGTTGCTGCATCACGCGGCTAGCGTGCACCGCGCACAGTTCGATCCGGCGCAGGTGCAGGTCTCCACGCTGCTGTCGGTCAAGACCGGCGGTTGTCCGGAAGATTGCGCGTACTGCCCGCAAGCGCAGCGCTACGACACCGGCGTGACCGCGCAAAAGCTCATGGAAACCGAAGAAGTGGTCGCCAAGGCGCGCCAGGCCAAGGCCGCCGGCGCCTCGCGCTTCTGCATGGGCGCGGCGTGGCGCTCGCCGAAGGAGCGCGACATCCCCAAGGTGGCCGCGATGATCCGCGAGGTCAAAGCCATGGGCCTGGAAACCTGCGCCACGCTCGGCATGCTCGACGCCGGCCAGGCGCGCGCGCTCAAGGACGCCGGGCTGGATTACTACAACCACAATCTGGACACCGCGCCGGATTACTACGATTCCATCATCCACACCCGCCAGTACCAGGACCGCCTGAACACCCTGGAGCACGTGCGCGATGTGGGACTGAAGACCTGCTGCGGCGGCATCGTCGGCATGGGCGAGACCCGCGAGCACCGCATCGGCCTGCTGCTGGCGCTGGCCACCTTGCCGGCGCACCCGGACTCGGTGCCGATCAACCAGTTGGTGCAGGTCCCCGGCACGCCGCTGCACGGCACCCAGCAACTGGACCCGTTCGAGTTCGTGCGCATGATCGCGGTGGCCCGCATCGTCATGCCCAAGTCGATGGTGCGCCTGTCCGCCGGCCGCGAGGCGATGAGCGACGAGCTGCAGGCGCTGTGCTTCCTGGCCGGCGCCAACTCGATCTTCTACGGCGAAAAACTGCTGACCACCGGCAACCCGGACACCGAGCGCGACCAGGCCCTGTTCCAGCGCCTGGGCCTGCGCCCGATGCAGATCACTGTCGACGCCGCCGACCACGATCACCCCGGCACGGTGCATGCGGACATCACCCGCGGCGCGGCGTGCGAGCACGCAGCGTGACGACGGCGCACGCCATCCAGGGATGAGCCTGCACTGCGCCCGGCCCTGCTGACCGCAGCAGGGCCGGGCGCGGCAGTAAACCGTCATGACTGGCAGCCCAAGCTCACCGGGCAGCCAACCCGCCCCACCGGCCGTCGGTGCCGGCTGGGCGATGTGGCCGCGGCACGCTACGCTAGCGGCCCTTATCCGTTGTCGAACTCCCTCATGGCTCGCCCCGATCTGCACGAACGGATTTCGTCGCTGCGCAAGTTGCGTGTCGCCCAGGAACGGGTGCGGGTGCGCCGCCAGGTCGGCCGCCGCGATGGCGTGCGGCTGGAGATCGACGGCCGCTGGCTGACCGGTTTCTGTTCCAACGACTATCTGGGCCTGTCGCAACAGTTCGAAGTGGTTGCCGCCCTGCAGGACGCCGCCGCGCGCGATGGCGCCGGTGCAACCGCCTCGCATCTGATCTGCGGCCACCACACCGCCCACGAAACGCTCGAGCGCGAAATCGCCGAGTGGCTAGGCTACCCGTCGGCGCTGCTGTTCGGGAGCGGCTTCATCGCCAATCTGGCCGTGCAGCAAGCCTTGCTCAGCGAAGAAGACGATGTCTGCGTGCAGGACCGGCTCAACCACGCCAGCCTGCTCGACGCCACGCGTCTGGCCGGCTGCCGGCTGCGGCGGTATCCGCACCTGGATGTGGAAGGCGCCATGCGCCAGCTCAAGGGCGCCCCCGAGGGCGCGGCGATGCTGGCCAGCGACGGTGTTTTCAGTATGGATGGCGATGTGGCGCCGCTGCGTGCGTTGAGCCTGGTGGCGCGCATGCAGGAAGCGCTGTTCTATGTCGACGATGCGCACGGCGTGGGCGTGGTCGGCCCGCAGGGGCGCGGCTGTGTGGCCGATGCCGGCCTGGGCGTTGCCGAAGTGCCGCTGCAGTTGGTGACGCTAGGCAAAGCGCTCGGCGGCTACGGCGCGGTTGTGGTCGGCGAAGAAGCGCTGATCCGCCATCTGGCCGAAACCGCACGCCCGTACATCTACACCACCGCCCTGCCGCCAGCGCAGGTGGCCGCCACCCTGGCTGCGGTACGGCTGGCGCGGCGCGACGATTGGCGGCGTGCGCGCCTGGTCGAACTGATCGGCAACTTCCGCGATGGCGCGCGCCGGCATGGGTTCGAGCTGATGGCCTCCGACACGCCGATCCAGCCGCTGCTATGCGGCGAGGAAGCCACGGTGATGGCGATGTCGGCCGCACTCGAACAGGCCGGTTTCATGGTCGGCGCGATCCGCCCGCCCACCGTGCCCGAAGGCAAGGCGCGCCTGCGCGTGACCTTGTCGGCGCTGCACACGCCGCAGCAGGTGCAGGCATTGATCGAGGCGATCGTGCAGGCGCGTGACGTGGTCAGCCGGCAGCCGCTGCGCGCATCTGCTTAAGAGCGGGTAACACAACGTCGCGAGCAGTCGTCAGGTGGATGTGGACGGCGCGCTCAGAACCGGAGTGTACGCGTGGACCATGCCACATCGAGCACCGCCCACGCCCGCCTGACGGTGAGCACAGTCGTTTTGTTCGCTGCTCTAAACCGTTGCCGGCAGCGCGCTCGTGCGCAACGCCGGGCCGGCGCGGCTGGCGCCCGGACGCTCGATGTAGCACGCGAATGGTTCGATGCGTGCGCACTGTCCAAGCGCACGTGCCGACTGCATGCAAACCTGCGTTGGCGGCATTGGGCGCACGGCACCTCACCGCACCACCCGTCATGCGCGAACCCAACAACCGCACGCCTGATCAACCCACTGCGGCAGCGCTTCGACTCGAACGCAGCCACCCGCGTGTCGGCAGCTCCTCGCCGATACCGCAGCGTCCACGCGGGCAGTCACTCGGAACAAGTCCGCTGACATGGCAATGACCGCGCCCGAGACGCCAACCGCCACGCCGGCGCAACGCCGTGTCTGGGAGGCGCTGTCGCTGCTGTATCTGGACAGCGCGTGCGATGGCGACCACGCGCGCATTGCCCGGATCCTGGCCGCCTCGCCGTTTACGTTGCCGCAACTGCGCACGATGCTGCTGCACGAGGTGCACCCGGTGCTGATCGGCAATCTGCGCAGCGTGGCCGGCGTGTGGGAAGGCTTCGATCACGACTGGTTGGCGGCGGCGATCGCCACACAGCGCGCGCGTCGCTGGCGTTGGCCGGATCGTTGGTGCTGGCGCCGGTATGCACGCCAGCAATGGGCAGTGCTGGCGCCTGCGATCAGCGCAGTGCGCACACACGCTGCACGCTGAGCGCGCGTCAATCGGCGACAATCCACGCATGCATATCGATGTCATCGGCCACGGGCCTGCGCTGGTTCTTCTGCACGGTTGGGCGTTGCACGGCGGCGTGTTTGCGCCACTGGTGGAGCGGCTGTCGTCGCACTACCAACTGCATCTGGTCGATCTGCCCGGGCACGGTTTCAGTCGCGACGACACCACGCCGTTGGCCTTGCCGTACGTGGTCGCCGCGATTGCCGCGGCCACGCCGCCGGCAGTGTGGGTGGGCTGGTCGCTGGGCGGCCTGTTTGCCTTGCATGCCGCCGCCACCCAACCGCAGGTGCGTGGGCTGGCGATGATCGCGGCAACGCCGCGCTTTGTGCGGGGTGCCGACTGGGCCGATGCGGTCGAGCGCGACGTGTTCGTGCAATTCGGCCAAGACCTGGCGCGCGATTACCGCGGCACCCTGGAGCGTTTTCTGGCGTTGGATACCTTGGGCTCGGCGCATGCGCGCGCCGAACTGCGCAGCCTGCGCGAAACGCTCACCGCACGCGGCGAGCCGGCGGCCGACGCCCTGCAACACGGCTTGCGCCTGCTCGAGCGTACCGACCTGCGCCGCGCATTGCCGCAGCTGGCGCGCCCCAGCCTGTGGATTGCCGGGCAACGCGATCGGCTGGTGCCGGCCGCCGGCATGCACGCCGCCGCCGCGCTCGCGCCACACGCGCAGGCGCTCACCATCACCGGCGGCGGTCACGCTCCGTTTCTCGGCCACGCCGATCAGGTGGCCGAGGCGTTGCAACGCTTCGTTGCGTCCGTGCCGTGAGCAGATCGCCGATCATGCGACTTCGCTGATCGAGGACGCATCGCATGGATCTGGGAATCGCCGGGCGCTGGGCATTGGTCTGCGCTGCCAGCAAAGGGTTGGGCCTGGGCTGCGCCCGCGCGTTGGCGCGCGAAGGTGTCAACGTGGTGATCGCCGCACGCGGCCGCGCTGCACTGGACGCGGCCGCCGATGCATTGCGCGCACTGCCCGGCGCCGCAGACGTGCGCAGTGTCGTGGCCGATATCGCGACACCGGAAGGACGCACCGCCGCGCTCGCAGCCTGCCCGCAGGTCGACATCCTGATCAATAACGCAGGCGGCCCGCCGCCGGGCGATTTCCGGCAGTGGGAACGCGAGGACTGGCTGCGCGCGCTGGACGCCAACATGCTGGCGCCGATCGAACTGATCCGCGCCACCGTCGATGCCATGCGTGCGCGCCGCTTCGGCCGCATCGTCAACATCACCTCCAGTGCGGTGAAGGCGCCGATCGACATCCTGGGCCTGTCCAACGGCGCACGTGCCGGCCTCACCGGCTTCGTTGCCGGGCTGGCGCGCAGCACGGTGGTCGACAACGTCACGCTCAACAATCTGCTGCCCGGCCAGTTCGCCACCGACCGCCTGCGCGGCAACTTCGCCGCCATCGCGCAACAGCAAGGCAGCACCGCCGAAACGGTCGCCGCGCGCAAGCAGGCCGCCATCCCGGCCGGGCGCTTCGGCGAGCCGGACGAATTCGGCGCGGCTTGCGCGTTTCTGTGCAGCGCGCAGGCCGGCTATATCACCGGGCAAAACCTGTTGATCGACGGCGGCAGTTATCCGGGCACGTTCTAGCGCACCGGCCATGCGGAGCTTGTGGCAACCGCGGACGACGTCGCGGTTGTTTTCGGCCACGACTCGGCTTGTCGAAACACATTGCTAGTTCATTGCGGTCGCCACGCAGTCGCTGGCAGAGCGACCGCTCGCAGAGTTCTCCAGGCCGATTGCCACGCCACACCACGCATCGATTCCCTCCGCCGCGCCCACGGGCGACAATAGCGCCGCAATGAACAGCACTTTCGATCCCCGCCACGTCCGCCGCGCCTTCGCGCGGGCCGCCAACAGTTATGCCGCCGCCGCCGCGCTGCAGCGCGAAGTGGAAACGCGCCTGCTCGAATCGCTCGATTACCTGGGCGAGCAGGTGCCCAAGGTGGTGCTGGATGTCGGCGCCGGCCCCGGCCACGCCAGCGGCGCGATCAAGAAACGCTGGCCCAAGGCGCAGGTGATCGCGCTCGACCAGGCCATGCCGATGCTGCGCCAGGCGCGCAAGGCCGCCGGTTGGTGGAAGCCGTTCGCGCAGGTCTGCGCCGATGCGCGCGCGCTGCCGGTGGCCGACGGCAGCGTGGATGTGATCTTCAGCAATCTGTGCCTGCAGTGGGTGGAAGACCTGCCGGCAGTGTTTGCCGGGTTCCGCCGTGCGCTGCGGCCGGGCGGGCTGCTGTTGTGCTCCACCTTCGGGCCGGAAACCTTGATCGAGTTGCGCGACGCGTTCGCCCAGGCCGACACCGCGCCGCACGTCAGCCGCTTCCCGCCGATCGCGCAATTCGGCGATGCCTTGCTGATGTCCGGCTTCCGCGACCCGGTGCTGGACCGCGACCTGTTCACGCTCACCTATAACGACTTGCCCGCGCTGATGCGCGAGTTGCGTGCGATGGGCGCGACCAATGCGCTCAGCAACCGACGCGCCACGCTGACCGGCCGTGGCCGCTTTGCCGCTGCCAGCGCCGCCTACGAACCGTTACGGCGGCCGGATGGCACCCTGCCCAGTTCCTGGGAAGTGATCTACGCGCACGCCTGGGCACCGGCACCGGGCGCGCCCATCCGCGAGCGCGGCCAGGACATCGCCAGCGTGCCGGTGTCCTCTATCCCGATCCGCCGCCGCATCGACTGACCGCGCTGCGGTGCACATCGCCCACCGCAGCGCGCCTGTGCCGGTGATACACAGCATTGCGCCGACGCCGATGCTGCGCCGGCGGGCTTTGTAGTGACTGCCGGTAGAATTCATTAATAAAGTGCCGCGATCCTGTGCTGGCCTACCCGCTTCCGGTCCCCGCCCCAAGCGACCCCCGCCCCCAAACGGTTTCCCCCATGTTGAAGTGGCTTCTCATTGCGCTGTTCATCGCGTCGGCGCTGTACATCCATTACCGCGGTCGCGTGCGGCACCGGCTCAGCCGGCAGCTGCTCGACCATTCCACCTTCATGGCGCCGATCAACACGCTGATGTACCTGTGTTCGCGCGTGCCGACCACACCGTTTATCGACCCGGGCAAGGAATTCCCCGAGCTGGCGCCGCTGCGCGCCAACTGGCCGGTGATCCGCGATGAAGCGGTGGCGTTGCAGCAGATGCAGAAGATCCGCGCCGCCGACGGCTATACCGATATCGGCTTCAACTCATTTTTCCGCCGCGGCTGGAAGCGCTTCTATCTGAAGTGGTACGGCACCGCGCACCCGTCGGCGGCCGAGTTGTGCCCGCAGACCACCGCGTTGCTCAAGTCCATCCCCACGGTGAAAGCGGCGATGTTTGCCGAGCTGCCGCCAGGGAGCGAGCTGCGCCCGCACCGCGACCCGTTCGCCGGCTCGATGCGACTGCACCTGGGCCTGGCCACGCCCAACGACGACCGCTGCTTCATCGACGTCGATGGCCAGCGCCACAGTTGGCGCGACGGCGAGTGGACCATGTTCGACGAGACTTATATCCATCACGCGCGTAATGACACCGACCAGGACCGCATCATCCTGTTCTGCGACATCGAACGCCCGATGCGTTGGCGCTGGGCGGCGGCGCTGAATCGCTTCGTCGGCCGCAGCCTGCTGTCGGCCGGCGCCTCGCCCAATCAGGACGGCGACAAGACCGGCGGCATCAACCGCGTGTTCCGGTATTTCTACGCGGCGCGCCTGAAAGCCAAGGCGCTGAAAGAGCGCAACAACCCGCTGTACCAGGTGCTCAAGTGGAGCATCTTCATCCTGGTGGTGGTCGGCATCGTGCGGCTGTAACGCCCGACCACCCACGTAGGAGCGCACATGGGCGCGAAGGCATTCCCCAGAACGCATCAGCGCGCGCAGACACGCGCGAACACCCGCCCAGCCGCTCCTGCCATGCCGCCGACCGAACATGCAGCATTGCTGTAACGCCCGACCACCCGCGTAGGAGCGCACCTGGGCGCGACGAGGCATTCCCGGTAACGCTTCATCGCGCCCGGGTGCGCTCCTACACAGGTCTAGCGCATGCCGATCGACGCTCTCAGCGCGACACCTGCGCGATCCATTCCTGCAGGTTGTAGTAGTTGGTGACGCGGGTGATCGCGCCGTCCTGCACATCGAAGAACGCCCCGCCCGGCAGCACATAGGTCTGGCCGTTGGCATCGGGCAGGCCTTCGTCGGTGGTGTGGTAAACCCCGTGCACCACGTATTCGGCCCCCACCCGCGTGCCGTCGTCGTTGGCGGTGATCACGATGTCGCGCAACTGCTCGCGGTAGCTGTCGTTCATGCGCTGCAGGAAGGCCGCGAATTCCGCACGGCCGATCTCGCGCGCACCTTGATTGAGGTCGTGCGCCACATCCTCGGCCAGGAACGCCAGCATGGCGTCCCAATCTCCGCGATTGAAGGCGGCGTAATAGGCCTGGACCAGGCCGATGGCGTGTTGCCGATTGCTCTCGCTCATGCTCGAACCTGCCGCTGGGAAAGCCGCATCATAGAGCGGGTTTTGCGTGCGCGCTGAGACGCGGTCAGCGTCCGACTGCATCGCAGGCGTTCCCTACCTCGACGGCCGCGCCGTTACGCGCAGCGCACCCCACCACACACCATGCACCGCTGAAGCCCGGTGCAGATCCATCGCGGCGAGGCGCTCGTGCAACCGCGACGCGCCATCGCGCCGACTGGCTGAATCGCCAGTGGGGATGCCGCCGGATGCCACGCATCCGTTTCAGGGGCCCTGCACCACCAGATCGCGGTGGAAGAAGTAAACCTCCTGCAGCAGGAAGCGCCAGCTGGTGTGGAAACTGCGAAAGCGCGTACTCGGCGTGGACGAGGCCAGCGCGTCCACTCCCAGCTCCTGGCTCAGCCGCAGCGCGCGCGCCATGTGCAGCGGGTCGCTGACGATGATCGCCCGGTGCATGCCATGACGGGCCATCAAGATGCGCGCCTGCTCCAGGTTCTGCCGGGTGGTCCGCGAGACCGTCTCGATCACGATCGCTTCCGGCGGCACCCCGTGGCGCAGCGCGTAGCGCCGTGCCACCTGCGACTCGGAAAACCGCGCGCCATTGCCGAAGCCGCCAGTGAACAACAGCCGCGGCGCATAGCCCTGGTCGTACAGATCCAGCGCATGCCGGATCCGTTCTTCGAAGACGGGCGACGGGCGCGCGTCGTAAGCCGCCGCGCCCAGCACGATGATCACGTCCGCCGGCGCCGCCTGATCGCGGTCGCCGACCCAGACGATCCAGCCAGCCACCGCCACCAGCCAGATCAGCGCCAGCATGCATAACCGCCAGCCCCAGCCCCACAGGCCGAGTCCGCGCGCACGCCTGCTCACGCCGCGGCCCACGGCAGTGCGTCCAGATCGACATTGCCGCCGGACAGGATCAGCCCGACCCTGCGCCCGGCAAACCGCGCCGGCTCGGCCAGCACCGCCGCCAGCGTGATGGCCGAAGACGGCTCCACCACCTGCTTGAGCAGCTGCCAGATCAGCCGCATCGCCTGCACCACGGCCGCATCGTCCACCGTGATCACCTGCGCGCCGGCCGCCTGCAGCAACGTAAAGTTCGGCGCGCCCAGGGTGCCGCGCAGACCATCGCAGACGGTGTCGGGCACGAAGTCGACCAGGCGCTGCCCAGCCGCCAGCGAGCGCGCGGTGTCGGCTGCCCCGCTCGGCTCGGCCAGCACCAGCGCACAGCCGGGCGCAGACCGCAGCGCCAACGCCGCACCGGCCGCCAGCCCGCCGCCGCCGACCGGCGCCAGCAGCACATCCAGCCCGCCGCTTTGATGCAGCAACTCCAAGGTGGCCGTTCCCTGCCCGGCGATCACGGCCGGATCGGTGTACGGATGCACCAGAGTCGCGCCACTGGTGGCCTGGACCTGGGCACACAGCTGCTCGCGTGCTGCGATGGTCGGCGCGCAACGCCACAGCGTGGCGCCATGCCGGGAAATATTGGCCAGCTTGGCGGCAACCGCACCTTCGGGCACCACGACATGACAGCCGATACCGCGCGTACGAGCGGCCAGCGCCAACGCCGCGCCATGATTACCGGACGAGTGGGTGACCACGCCGCGCGGTGCCACGTCGTCAGGCAGCGACCACACCGCATTGCAGGCGCCGCGGAACTTGAACGCGCCGCTGCGCTGCAGGTGCTCGGCCTTGAAGAACAGCTGCGCACCGCACAGTGCGTCCAGGCGGTGCGAGGTCAGCAACGGTGTCGTCGCGCAGTGCGGCGCAATGCGCGCGGCGGCTTGCAGGACATCTGAATGGGCAAGAGGGACCGTGTCGATCATGCCTGCAAGATTAACGTATCGCCTCACTCTTCACGGCTCGCACGCACACTGCCTGCGCATGCTGGATCGATGAAAAAGCGCCACATTGCGGCACAGTTAAGGACCGATTCAATGCAACGGTTCGAAAGTGAGATCATGGTTGCAGGAGGGCACCATCCATGAAATTCCGTCTGATCTTCGCCGCTGGGCTATTGGCCTTGGGCGGCTGCGCAACTTACGACTACACCGGAGGCGGGTCGGGCGGCTATTACCGTGGCGCGCCTGCTGTGCAGTATCGCTATCCGCCGGGATACTCGCCCTATAACTACGGCGGCTTCTACGGCGCCCCGTATGGTGCCGGTGCGATCGGGCTGTACGACTACCCGGTGTATCCGGTCTACCGTGGTGGCGGCTATTACTACCGGCAGAACGATCGCCGCCCGCAGTACCGCCCGCCGCGTCCGAACGGATCGTTCAACAACGGCCCGCGCCCGAATGGCCCACGTCCGCAGCGTCCCAATTCGCCACCGGCGACGGGTGCACCGCCCGCGCGGCCACCGGCACGGATCGGCGCGCCGCCGCGTGTGATTCGCGAGATCCAGCGTCAGACCGCGCCACGCAACAGTCGCCAGCAAATCCCATGACGCGCTGACTGCGACGTGCCCCACAAATGGCGACATTGGGGGCTTGCGTTCAGTCGGCACTTGGTCGCAAGCTAGGTGCTCTGTGTGACCCGCCACGTCATGTTATGACCCGGCCCGCCCCACTGACCGACTTATGTCGATGTCCGACAGGGAAATCTGGATCCCCCCTGTTCCGGCCCTGTCGGATATCGGCGCCTCCAATGCATAAAGCCCCGGCATGCCGGGGCTTTATGCATTTGTAGATCGAGGATCGCAGGCGCATCAGGACGCGCAGCGCCTGCAGCCGCGCAATGATCGAGAAAGCGTGCAGGTGTTGCCGGAATCGCAAAAAAAAATAAGGGTCGGCAGTCCCCCGACTACCGACCCTTACGCTACCCCATCGCACGCGCGGCTGGCCCCTGTTCCAATTCCAGCCTTTGCGCCCATGTCGCAATGCCACGATAGGTGCAGTAGGGATATCCGCACGGAACGTGCCAACTTGAGGGTCACTATCTTAAAATGTGACTTGCATCACATATTTAACGATTTAGTGACCATCGCGGCGCTTCAGTCGATACTTCTGCGGCCGTTTTCCTTCTCTCTGCTGATCAGTCCACACCCATGTCCGACTCTTTCTATCGCTTCGACGTCATCGTGATCGGCGGCGGCCATGCCGGCACCGAGGCCGCGCTGGCGTCTGCGCGCGCAGGTGCCCGCACCTTGCTGCTGACTCACAACATCGAGACGGTGGGCGCGATGAGCTGCAATCCGGCCATCGGCGGGATCGGCAAGGGGCACCTGGTCAAGGAGATCGATGCGCTGGGTGGCGCCATGGCGCACGCGGCGGATCTGGCCGGCATCCAGTGGCGCACCCTCAATGCCTCCAAGGGGCCGGCGGTGCGTGCTACCCGCTGCCAGGCCGACCGCAACCTCTACCGCAACGCCATCCGTTGCATCGTCGAGGCACAGCCCAACCTGACCGTGTTCCAGGCGGCGGTGGACGATCTGATCATCCACAACGGCGCCGCCGAAGGCGACAGCGTACGCGGGGTCATCACCCAGACCGGGCTGCGCTTTGAGGCGCCGGCGGTGGTGCTGACCGCCGGCACCTTCCTGGCCGGCAAGATCCATGTGGGCGAAACCCAATACGCGGCCGGGCGCATGGGCGACCCGCCGGCCACCACGCTGGCGGCGCGTCTGCGCGAGCGGCCGTTCGCGATCGACCGCCTCAAGACCGGCACCCCGCCGCGCATCGACGGGCGCACGCTCGACTACAGCGTCATGGCCGAACAACCCGGCGACGACCCGCTGCCGGTGATGTCGTTCATGGGCCAGGTCAGCGACCACCCACGCCAGGTCAGCTGCTGGATCACCCACACCACCGAGCAGACCCACGACATCATCCGCGGCGCACTGCACCGCTCGCCGCTGTATTCGGGGCAGATCGAAGGCATCGGCCCACGCTACTGCCCGTCGATC
This sequence comes from Xanthomonas sp. AC360, assembly GCF_979258225.1. NCBI lineage: Bacteria > Pseudomonadati > Pseudomonadota > Gammaproteobacteria > Lysobacterales > Lysobacteraceae > Xanthomonas > Xanthomonas sp. AC360. The sequence goes on along the minus strand of NZ_OZ409846.1, from coordinate 1,861,835 downwards.
GAAGACAAGGTGGTGCGCTTTGCCGAGAAGACCAGCCACCAGATCTTCGTCGAACCCGAGGGCCTGGAGGTGACCGAGATCTATCCAAACGGCATTTCCACCTCGCTGCCGTTCGATGTGCAGCTGGCGCTGGTGCGCTCGATCCACGGCTTTGCGCAGGCGCATATCACCCGCCCCGGCTACGCGATCGAATACGACTTCTTCGACCCGCGCGGGCTCAAGGCCTCGCTGGAAACCAAGGCGGTCGGCGGGCTGTTCTTTGCCGGACAGATCAACGGCACCACCGGTTACGAAGAGGCCGCCGCGCAAGGCCTGCTGGCCGGCCTCAATGCCGCCCGCCATGTGCAGGGGCTGCCGGCCTGGTCGCCGCGTCGCGACGAGGCCTACCTGGGCGTGCTGGTGGACGATCTAATCACCCACGGCACCACCGAGCCGTATCGCATGTTCACCAGCCGCGCCGAATACCGGCTGCAGCTGCGCGAAGACAATGCCGATGCGCGCCTGACCGGGGTGGGCCGCGCGATGGGTCTGGTCGATGAGGCGCGCTGGGCGCGCTTTTCGGCCAAGCAGGACGCGGTGCAACGCGAGACCGCACGCCTGTCGGCGTTGTGGGCGACGCCGGCCAATGCACTGGGTCGCGAAGTGGCGCAGACGCTGAACGTGTCGCTCAGCCGCGAAACCAATGTGCTGGACCTGATCAAACGCCCGGAACTCACCTACGCCACGCTGATGCGCGTGCCGACACTGGGGCCGGGCGTGGACGATACGCAGGTGGCCGAACAGGTCGAAATCAGCGTCAAGTACGCCGGTTATCTGGATCGCCAGCGCGACGATATCGCGCGCCAGCAACGCCAGGAAAATACGCCGATCCCGGAAGACTTCGACTACGCCGGCGTGCGCGGTCTGTCGATCGAAGTACAGCAGAAACTCGAACGCGTGCGCCCGCAACACATCGGCCAGGCACAACGCATTCCCGGCATGACTCCAGCGGCGATCTCGCTGCTGCTGGTGCATCTGGAACGCGCGCGGCGTAGCAAGGTTGCATGATCTGTCCGTGAGCCGGGCTGCATCTGCGTGAGCTGGTTATGATTGGGGCACGTCATGCACAAGGACAGCGACCCCATGGACATCCATCCCATCGCAGCGGACAAACGCGAGGCAGTGCTGGCGGCGTTGCGTGAGATCGAGCAGCAACATGAGGTCCGCATTCTGCTGGCGTGCGAATCGGGCAGCCGCGGCTGGGGATTTTCGTCGCCCGACAGCGATTACGACGCACGCTTTGTCTACGTCCATCGGCGCGACTGGTATCTGAGCGTCAACGAAAGCACCGGACCCGGCGAGCCGCAGCGCGACGTGATCGAACTGCCGATCTCCGACGATCTGGATGTCAGCGGCTGGGACCTGCGCAAGGCATTGCGGTTGGTCTCCAAGTCCAATCCGACGCTGCTGGAATGGCTGCATTCGCCGGTGGTGTATCGGCAAGATCCGGTTGCTGTCGAGCAGTTGCGGGCGATCGCCACGCACTTCTATTCACCGCTTGGCACTTGGTGGCATTACTTCAACATGGCCAAGAGCAACTATCGCGGCTACCTGCGCGGTGAGCGGATTCGTACCAAGAAATATCTGTACGTCTTGCGCCCGATTCTGGCCTGTCAGTGGATCGAGCGCCGCCAGGACATGCCGCCGATGGCATTTGAATTGCTGCTGGACGAACTGCTGCCGAGTGGAGACCTGCGCGAGGAAATCGAGCGTTTGCTGGCGCTCAAGCGCATCTCCACAGAAGTGGAAGATGGACCAAGGATTGCGGTGATCAGCGATTTTATCGAAGCAGAACTCGACCGCATGGGCACGGCGCAGCCACAGCTGCCGGCCGGCAGCGGGCGTTCGGATGCCCTGGACACCTTGTTTCGGCAGATGCTCTCCAACGACGCTGCATCGCCCTGAGGCATTGCGCTGCGCTGCAGTGACTGGCTCTCGACCGCCGGTCACTGCAGCGCAGGGCTGGCGATGTCGGCGTATCGGCCTGGTCTCACAGAAGGCAAACACCGACATGTCACGTAGCTCCAGGTCTGCACACCTTGCCAGCGAATGCACTGAAGCGATGGCGTATCCCGATTAGCGAAGCCCCAGCCGAACAGAGGCGTTACGGGTGGACCAGACGGTCGATGGAAACGCGATAGATGTTGCTATGATTTGCCAACGCCGACACATTTCACTAAATGAACGCATTTGGCACGCTACGGACCGCAACGTTTCGCATCGCCGGTCCTGTTCTGTTTTTACTGCTGGGAAGTATCTCCACCGCCCATGCCAATACCGAAGAAGATGGCCGATATTGGTTGAGTATCTACGCCCAGGGCAAATTGCCGGTCGAGAACCTTTACTGGAGCATGGATATTCATCCGCGCTGGCGCGAGGAAGGCGAGCAGTTCGATCAATTGATCCTGCGCCCCGCGGTGTTTTACCGGCTCAACCCCAAGGCCAGCGTCTGGATGGGGTATGACACCATCATCAGCCATCCGGCCGGTCAGCCGTCCAACCGCGAAAATCGCTGGTGGGGACAGTTTCAGTATCAGTTCGATCCGATCGCAGAGATCAGCATCACCAGCCGCACCCGTCTGGAGCAGCGCCACCGCGAAGACTTCAGCGACGAGGGCTACCGCGTGCGGCAAATGATCCGCGCCACCCGTCCGAGCGGATTCAGTCCGCAACTGTCCTGGGTGCTGTTCAACGAGCTGTTCGTCAATCTCGATCAGACGCAATGGGGCGCACGCCGCGGTATCGACCAGAACCGCGTCTTCGTCGGCATAAACTGGAAATTCAACGCCATTTCCAATATGGATGTGGGTTATCTCAACCAGTTCGTCAATACGCGCGCAGTGGACCGCGAAAACCACGTATTGATGACGACGTTCCGCTTCAACTTCTAAACGCCGCGGTAGCGCGCCGGCACCGAGTGCCGGATCGCGCCGGAGTTTGTTCGCGTGGACCGAAGCGGCAGCGCGTTTGCATCCGCACCGTGCGCCAACCCGCCACGATGCTGCGCGTATTGCCGACACCTCGGCAATACGCCGGATTACACCGGCAACAGCCGCTGTCGCAGCATTTCGGCAAACATGTCCACGGTCTTGTCGGCTGCCTGGATGATGCTGGCCATATGGATGAAGCCGTGCACCATGCCGGGAAAGGTGTGCACGCTGACCTCGACACCGGCTGCGCGCAGGCGCTCGGCATAGCGCAGGCCTTCGTCGTGCAGAACGTCGCGCTCGGCCAGCACGATCAGCGCCGGCGCAACGCCGCTCAGATCCGGAGCAAGCAGCGGCGAGACGCGCCAATCCAGGGCGATGGCAGGATCCTTGATGAAATGCTGGTTGAAAAACTGCGTGGCCTGCCGGGTCAGCGGTGGAATGTCGGCATTGGTCGTGCGGGACGGATACTCGCCGCTGTCTTCGCGTGCGTCTGTCAGCGGATACAGCAACAGCTGACAGCGCAGCGTAATGCCGGCATCGCGTGCCGCCACTGCAGCGGCGGCAGCCATCGCGCCACCGATGCTGTCGCCGGCCACCGCCAACCGCTGTGGATCTGCGCCGACCTGCTCGGGATGCGCGGCCAGCCACTGCACGGTGGCGATAACGTCCTCCACGCCGGCCGGCGCGGGGTGCTCGGGAGCCAGCCGGTAATCGACGGCCAGCACCTGGCAACCAGCGCGTGCCGCGAGCTGTCGGCACACATCGTCATGCGACTCCAGATCGCCCACCACGCCGCCGCCACCGTGCACAAACACGCAGGTTGGCGCGGGCGCATCGCTCAGGCCCGGCGGCCGATACAACCGTAGCGGCACGTTGCCAACAGCGGTGTCGGCCTGCACGGCACGTACCTGCGCCATCTCCAGCACCGGAAAGCCGAGCTGCGCGCCCAGCCCACGCATCATTGCGCGTGCGTCTGCCAGGGGCAGCGTTTCCATCGGCGGCTGGGCGGCCTGCTGGAGAACAGCGAACAGGCGAACGACATCGGGATCGAACATGGCGGTCTCGTTGGCAGTGGAGGACTACCGAGTTTGCCTGATACTTATTTTAAATAACCATTAAATTAAATAACTACCTGACCGGATGACGCGCGATCGCTTGGGCAGGCCGGTGCTGGCTTGATACAGAAGGGTTCCGACCTGCAACGCGTTACATCTTGCGGGCATGCACGCGACCACCTTGCAACGCCGATTGCTGCGTTGCATCGCGTGGATGCGCAACCGCATGCCGCGTGCGCAGACTTACAAGCGCAGACCGTGCGGGATGAAGCGGCAACGCGCCTCTTCCCCGTGCCGTCTTTTAGACGCACCGTGGCTCAGATCGCGTCAATCCCATCAATGCGCAAGCAACATGGTCGCGTCTGGACAGGTGCCGCGCGTGCCACGGCAGGCCCCGTGCCACCGGCCGCCGGGCAAGGCAATGCGCCGTGTGGCGCACGCAGCGATCAGTCGTCGTCTTCGGCGGCGGCTTCGCGGCCTTGCTGGCGGATCAGGTTTTCCTGCCGCGCGTCTTCAATGGAGGCGCGGATGGCGCGCACATCGGCGCGCTTGGTGTCGAACTTGAAGCGGCCGGTGAGCACGCTGTCCGGGCGCAACTCACCCTTTTCGTAAAGCGCCCACATTTCTTCGCCGTAGTGGGTGTCCAGCAGCTCCGGAGCGAAGCGGCCCAGGCAGTCGCGCAAGTTGTGCACATCGCGCAGCAGCATGTCGCGCGCGGCATTGTTGCCGGCGGCGCTGACCACCTGCGGGAAATCGATCACCACCGGGCCGTCGGGCGAGACCAGCACGTTGTATTCGGACAGATCGCCGTGCACCAGACCCAGCGACAGCATCTTGACCACATCGCCGATCAGGCTGACATGGAATGCGTGCGCCTGCTCCGGCTCCAGCTCCACTTCGCCCAGCCGTGGCGCGCTGTGACCGGCGGCGTCGGTAACCAGATCCATCAGCAGCACGCCATGGAAATAGCCGCGCGGCTTGGGCACGTGCACGCCGGCATCCACCAGTTGGTAGAGCGCGTCGGCTTCGGTGTTCTTCCATGCGGTCTCGGCTTCGCGGCGGCCGAACTTGGTGGCCTTGCCCATCGCGCGCGCCTGGCGGCTGCCGCGCACCTTGCGGCCTTCCTGATATTGCACGCGCGCCTGGAAGCTGCGTTGCGCCATGTCCTTGTAGACCTTGGCACACAGGATGTCGGCGCCGGCGCTGACCACGTAGACGGAGGCTTCCTTGCCGCTCTTCAGTGGTCGCAACACTTCGTCGATGACACCGTCGTCGATCAGCGGCTGCAGGCCCTTGGGGGTTTTCATGGACGAGGGGGACCGATCCGAAACAAGTCAGCAGCGATTATGCGGCAAGCAGGATGAAGTGCTTACATGCGAGGCGCACAGTGCGACCGGAGGCAGGCATTGCCGCGAGCGCTTACCATGCGTGGACCTGCCTGACGCGCGATCCGATGCCCGAGCCCACCGCCAGCCGCCGCAAACGTCCCGCCGCCATCGCCGCGACCGGGAGCGAGCGCGGCCTGCCCTACGAGTTGATGCAGCAGATTGCCGCCGCCCAGGGCGACCCGGACTTCATGACCTCGCTGGGGCGCGGGCTGGTGGTGCTGAGCGTGTTCGCCCAGCACCCACGCGAGGTGACCATGTCGCAGATCAGCCTGGAAACCGGCATCTCGCGCGCGGCGGTGCGGCGCGTGCTGCATACGCTGGCCAAACTGGGCTATGTCGGCGAGCAGGGTCGTGGCTATGTGCTGTTGCCGCGCGTGCTGGGCATTGGCGGCGCGTATGCGGCGTCTTCTGCGATGACCGCGGCGGCCCAGCCGGTGCTGGACGGGCTGCGCGACCAACTGCACGAGTCCTGCTCGCTGGGCGTACTGGACGGCGACGACCTGCTGTACGTGGCGCGTGCGGAGACGGTGCGGATCATGTCGATCGGGCTACGCCCGGGCACGCGGTTGCCGGCCTATTGCACCTCGATGGGCCGGGTGCTGCTGGCGGCCCTGCCCGGCGATACCTTGCAGGCCTACCTGGAGCGCACCACGCTGCGCCCGCGCACCGACCGGACGGTGACCCAGGCCTCGGCGCTGCTGGAGGTCCTGGCGCGCGCGCGCCGCGAAGGCATGTGCCTGACCGACCAGGAGCTGGAAATCGGCCTGCGTTCGATCGCAGTGCCGGTGCGCAACCTGCGTGGCGAGGTGATTGCCGCGCTCAACATCGGCGCGCAGGCCGGGCGCGTCAGCCTGCAGACCATGCAGACGCAGTTGCTGGAGCCGTTGAAGCTGGCGGCGCAGCGCTTGGGGGCGTTGCTGAGTTAGCGCGTGCGGCGCGTCTTGAGCGCTGTAGCAGTCTCGATCCTGAGTGAAGCGGCCGAGGGCCGCGGGCTGCGCGTGGCCTGGGTCCCGCACACAAGCGTTGCTTGCCCCCCGCGCACAGCTGCATGTCATTGCTTCGCATGCAGCAGGCAGCGCGTTGGTCGCGTGCTCCTGCACCCTCCCGGCGCACCCGAAGCACCCGCCACCCGCCTCGGGGCTCAGCGCGGCCGACGCAGGAAGCCCACCACCGCCTCCACCCAGGCCGCGTGGGTGTCTTCCACATGCGCCACATGATCGGCGTGCGGCAAGGTGATCCAACTACGGTCTTGGCTGCCCAGGCGTGCGAACAGATGCGCGTTGTCCGCTTGTGTGGCGATGGGATCGTCGACGCCGCGCAGCAGCAGCACCGGCAACGTCGTGACCTGCTCGGGCTGGAACGCGAACTGCGCCATCGCGTGCCAGTCCGTGCGCACCGGGTCGGCCGCCAGCGACTGCGCCACGTAGGCCGCACGCACGCCAGGGGGCGCGGCGTTGGCAGTGATGAAATCCTCGCCGGCCGCCGCGGCGGTGGTGCGTGCGCGTAAGGGCTGGGCCGGTGTTGGCGCGTCGGTGGGCGGCGCATCGACATCGTCGGGGAAGCCGTACAGCACCATCGCGGACACCGCCTGCGGGTGTTGCTGGCCGACCAGCAGCGCGACCCGCGCGCCGTTGGAATAGCCGATCAAGGCGGGCGGCGGCAGACCCGGGTATTGCCGGGCAACCCAGGCCAGCACCTGCGCGACATCGCGCACCGCGCGGTCGGGCGTGTTCCATCCGCTGCGATCGCGTGCACTGCCGCCGTAGCCGCGCAGGTCCACCGCATAGGCGGCGAGCCCGGTCTGTGCGAAGGCGGCCAGCACCGAGCGCGAATCGGCCGCTTCGCCCGGCACCTGCAGGTCGAAGTTGGGCAGCGAACTCCAGGTCCGGCCATGCACCAGCAGTACTGTGCCGCGCGGCTGCGCTGGCACGCGCGACCACACCGCCAGTGCCTGGCCATCGTCGGCGCGCACCTGCGCCAGCTGGGTGCCGGGCCCGGGCTGCGGTTGTGCCCCAGCGGCCAGCGAGAACAGCAACAGCAGGAGCAGGTAGGCGGGTCGGAACGTCATGCGGCATCTCGTCATGGGCGCGATGGACTGGGCACGCTGCGCAGCATGGCAGGCAGACGCGAAAACGACGATGCGGGCCGCGTCAGGTCTCGGCAGCCTGTTCTTCCAGGATCGGTTTGGCCAGCGCAAAAGCGTGGTTGGCCGCCGGGACGCCGCAATAGATGGCCGCCTGCAGCAGCACTTCCTTGATCTGCTCGGGAGTGACGCCGTTGTTGCGCGCGGCGCGCACATGCAGCTTGAATTCTTCGTCGTGGCCCAACGCGACCATCATCGACAACGTGATCAACGAGCGGGTATGCGCAGGCAGGCCATCGCGGGTCCAGATGGTGCCCCAGGCGTACCGGGTGATCAGGTCCTGAAACTCGGTGGTGAGCTCGGTGCGTGCGGCCAGCGAGCGCTCGACATGCGCTTCGCCCAGCACACGGCGGCGTTCGCGCAGGCCGGCTTGATAGCGTTCGTCTTCGTGCATGGGGCGTCCTCGTTATACGGAAAAGATCAGTCGGCTTGCAGGAACCCCAGCACCGCGTCGTTGAACGCAGCCGGCGATTCCAGATTGCAGATATGTCGGCCCGGTACCTGGGCGTAATGTCCGTCGGGCGCGGCGTAGGCGATCTCGCGCAGGTCCGGCGGCGGGCACACCGGGTCGTCGTCGCCGGCCAGGGCCAGCAGCGGCAGGTTCAGCCCATCCAGCGCGCCGCGGAAATCGGCCTCGGCCACCGCCTGGCAGCAGGCGATGTACCCATCCGGAGAGGTGGAGACGAAGGCGGCGGCGATCATGTCCAGGCGCTGCGCGTGGCTGATGGAAAATTCCGGGGTAAACCAGCGCTGCAGCGTGGCATCGATCAGCATCGGCAGGCCTTCGCTGCGCACCTGCTCGATGCGGGTTTCCCAGGTGGCGGTGCTGCCGATCTTTTGCGCGGTGGCGCAGACCACCAGCCGGCGCAGCCGCTGCGCGGCATGCAGCCCCAGCCACTGCCCGGTCAGCCCGCCGATCGACAGCCCGCAGAAATCGCTGCGCTCGATCTGCAAGGCATCCCACAGCGCCAGTACGTCCTGTCCCAGGTCGGCCACGCTGTAGGGGCCTGGCGGAGAGTCGGAATAGCCATGGCCGCGGCGGTCGTAACGCAGGATGCGGTAATGCGGGGCGAAGGCTTCGATCTGCACGTCCCACATGTGCATGTCGGTGCCGAGCGAATTGCAGAAGGTCAGCCAGGGCCGCCCGTCGGTGCCGTCCAGACGGTAATGCAGGCGATGCGTGGGCAATTGCAGATAAGCCATCGAAGCACCGTCAACGGGAAAAAGAAGCGGCCAGTACGCGATCGATCCAGACCGAGGACATGCCGCGCCAGCTGTCGCTATCGAACACCGCCTGCAGTTGCGCGTGCGTGAGTACTGCACTCACCTGCGCGTCCTCTGCCAAGACCTCGCGCAGATGCCGCTGCTGCGCCTGCGCCTGCGCCACTGCCTGTTCGACCAGCGCGTGTGCCTGCGGCTTGCCGAGCTGCGGGGCCAGCGCGAACACCACCGCCTCGGCGTAGAGCACGCCGCCATGGCTGTCCAGGTGCTGGCGCATGCGCGTGCGGTCCAGTTCCAGCTCGGCCAGGCAGGCCTGCATCTGCGCCAGGCTGCCGGCAGTCAGGCAGACGATCTGCGGCAAGGTGTCCCATTCGGCATGCCATTGCCCGGCGGCACGCTCGTGCGGCTGCGCCATCGCACTAAACAAAGTAGAAATCAGACCGGGCACGCGGGTGGCCGCGGCCACCGCCGCCACGCTGGAAACCGGATTGCGCTTGTGCGGCATCGCCGATGAGCCGCCCTTGCCGGCCGCCGCGGGTTCAAACGCTTCGCCGACCTCCGATTGCATCAGCAGCACCACATCGCCGCCGATCTTGCCCAGCGTGCCGGCGAGCAGGCCGAACGCGCAGCCAACCTCGACGATGCGGTCGCGCGCGGTGTGCCAGGGCAACGCAGGCAAGGGCAGCGCCAGGGTGGCGGCAAGCGCCTGGGCCACGTCCAGGCCGCGCTCCTGCAATGAGGCCAAGGTGCCGGCCGCGCCACCGAATTGCAGCACCAGCGCGTCGTGCCGCAACGCGTGCAGGCGCCGATGCGCGCGCTGCAAGGCATCCAGCCAGCCGACCACCTTGAGCCCGAAGGTCACCGGCACGGCCTGCTGCAACAAGGTGCGCCCGGGCAGACCGGTGTCGCGCTCGCGTGCGGCCAACGCGGCCAACGTGTCGCACAGACGCTGCAGGCGCGGCAGCAGCAGATCGAGCGCGGCGCGCAGCTGCAACACGCTGCCGGTATCGATGACGTCCTGACTGGTGGCCCCCCAATGCACCCAGCGCGCGGCCGCAGCATCGTGCGCGGCGACGCGCGCGGTCAGCGCCTTGACCAGCGGAATGGCGGGGTTGCCGGCGAGCGCGGTGGCCTGCGCCAAGGCCGCAATGTCGTAGTGCTGCACATCGCAGGCCGCTGCGATGGACGCGGCAGCTTCGGCAGGAATGACATCGCACTGCGACTGCGCGCGGGCAAGCGCGGATTCGAAGTGCAGCATGGCCTGCACACGCGCCGCATCGTTGAACACTGCGTCGCACGCAGGCTCGCCAAACAAGGATCCCAACAACAAAGACGTCGCACTCATGCATCGCATCTCTTGGCGTGCCGGCAGCATGGCACCGAAGCACGGGGGTGCCAACTAGACGTTAGGGCAATACGCGCAGCGCCCGCAGCACGGTCGCAGCGGGCGAAGGTGACAGCGTGCACCCCTGGTTTGCATGCATGCCTTGGGCACCCCGATGTGCGCTTGTGCACCTAACAGGCTGCCGTGCGCGGCGCTGCATGCCGCCTAGCCAGGCCAGCGGCGCACGTGCAGACACAGGCCGTCGTGTGCGGCACGTGCGCCGATCTACGGATCAATACCGGAAGAACACGGTCTCCGTGTCGCCTTGCATATGGATATCCCAGGCATAGGCGCCATTGCCGGATGGCTGGGCCAGCAAGGTGGCGCGGCGCGCGGCCGGCACCAGCGCCAGGATCGGGTCGCTGCCCAGCTGCGGGTCATCGGCGAAGTACAGGCGCGTCGATGCGCCACGCAACAGCCCGCGCATGAACACCAGCACGCTCAAATGCGCGGCCTGCGGCGTGCCCTCCGGCCCGGCGACGGCGCCCGGCTTGACCGTGCTGAAGCTAAAACGCCCCTGCGCATCGGTCGGCACCCGGCCCCAGCCATCGAAGCTGGCGTCGTGCGTCTGGTAACGGCTGTCGGCGGCATGCGCATAGATACCGGCGGCATCGGCTTGCCACAGTTCCAGCACCGCATCGGCCACCGGGACGCCGGCACCATCGAAGACGCAGCCGCTGATCTGCACATGCGTGCCGGCGGCCTGCGCCGGTGCGAGCTGGTCGCGATACAGCGGTTCCAGCCCAAGCCGGTAATACGGGCCGACGGTTTGCGAAGGGGTTGCGTGCAGGCTCATCGATTCACTCCCAGACCGTTTGCTTGCGGCCGCGCAGCACGATGTCGAAGCGGTAGGCCAGGGCATATTCGCTGATGGCGTTTTCCCAGTCGAAACTGGACACCATGCGCTCGCGCGCCAGCGCATCGTCGACGCAGTTGTAGATGGGGTCGTGCGCCAGCAGCGGGTCGCCCGGGAAATACATCTGGGTGATCAGCCGTTGCCCGATGCCATCGCCGTGCAGCGAAAAATGGATGTGCGCCGGCCGCCAGGCGTTGTAGTGATTGCGCCACGGATACGCGCCCGGCTTGATGGTCTTGAAGACGTAGCGGCCATGCTCATCGGTGAGCACCTGACCAGTGCCGCGGAAGTTGGGGTCCAGCGGTGCGTCGTGACGATCGCCAGCATGCTGGTAACGGCCGGCCGCGTTGCATTGCCACACTTCCACCACGCTGTTGCGCACCGGCTTGCCGTTTTCGTCGAGCACGCGGCCGGAAACGATGATGCGCTCGCCCAGCGGCTCGCCACTGAACCCTGCGGTGAGGTCGGCAGCATGCTCGCCCAGGGTGAGCCGATCCAAACGCGGGCCGGTGACTTCCGACAGCGTGGCCGGGATATCGATGGGCGCCTGCGTTGGGCCGCGCAAGGCGGTTGAGGCGTAGGCCGGATGCAGATAGGCCGGCTGCGTGCCCGGCCGGGTGCGGCGGTAGCCGAGCAGCGGGTCTGCAAGTGTCGAATCATCGGGGGCATCGCGCATCGTGAGATCTCCCTGCGCCGCACTGCGGCATGGTCAAGCGGTGTAGGTGTGCGGTGGCAGCGCAGTGGTTGCAGTGGGCTGGCTCACAGGCGCTCGATCGCCAGTGCCACGCCCTGCCCCACACCGACGCACATGCTGGCCAGCCCGAGCCGGCCGTTGCACGCTTCCAGTTGCCGCAGCAAGGTGAGCGCCAGCCGCGCGCCACTCATGCCGAGCGGATGACCGAGCGCGATGGCGCCGCCGTTGGCGTTGACATGCGCGGCATCGTCGGGGAACCCGAACGCACGCGTGCACGCCAGCGCCTGCGCGGCGAAGGCTTCGTTGAGTTCGATCGCATCGAACTGCTCGATGCGCAAGTTCAGCCGCGCCAACAGACGCTGCGTGGCCGGCACCGGGCCCATGCCCATGTAGGCCGGCTCGACACCTGCCGACGCAAAACCCAGCACGCGTGCGCGCGGGGTCAACCGATGCGTCTGCACGGCCTGCGCGGATGCCAACAACAACGCGGCAGCACCATCGTTGATGCCGGACGCATTGCCGGCAGTCACGCTGCCGGGCTGGCGGAACACCGGTTTGAGCTTGGCCAGCATCTCGATGGTGGTATTCGGGCGCGGGGCTTCGTCGTATTCGACGGTGACGGCATCGCCGCCCTTGCGTGCAGCCACCGGCACCGAGGTGATCTCCGCATCGAAGAAACCGGCCGCCTGCGCCGCCGCCACACGTTGCTGGCTGCGCAGTGCGAAAGCGTCCTGATCCTCGCGCGTGATGGCATGGCGCTGCGCGACGTTTTCGGCGGTTTCGCCCATCAACTCGGTGCCGTAGGCGGCTTGCAGGCGCGGGTTGATGAAACGCCAGCCCATGGTGGTGTCTTCCAGCTGCTGGGTGCGGGCGAAGGCGCTTTCGGCCTTGCCCATCACCCAGGGCGCGCGCGACATCGATTCGACACCGCCGGCGATGGCCAGCCCCAGCTCCTCGGCGCGGATGCCGCGCGCCACCGTGCCGATCGCATCCAGCCCGGAACCGCACAAGCGATTGAGCGTGCTGCCCGGCACAGAGCTCGGCAGGCCCGCCAGCAACAGGCTCATACGCGCGACATTGCGATTATCTTCGCCGGCCTGGTTAGCGCAGCCCAGATACACATCGTCGATGGCGGCCGGGTCCAGCTGCGGATGACGGGCCAGCAACGCGGCAATCGGCACCGCGCCCAGGTCGTCGGGACGCACGCTGGACAGCACGCCGCCGTAACGGCCGATGGGCGTGCGGATGCCGTCGATCAGATAGACCTCGCTCATGCCTCCGCTCCCGCCGAATGGGTGCCATGCGCGGCGTCGGTACGCGCCTGCAGCGCGCGCAATGCCTGCAGCTCCGTCGTGCTGGGCGGTGCGGTCTGGGCGAGGTCGTCGGCAAAGCGGATCGGCCAGCCAGTCGCCGCGCTGACCTGCTCGCGGCTGATCCCCGGGTGCAGCGAAGTCACGATGAGTTCGCGGGTCACCGCATCGGGTTCCATCACGCACAGGTCGGTGACCACCACGGTGGGGCCGGCGCCGGGCAGGCCGGCACGCGTGCGCGCATCGCCACCGTCCAGATGCCCGACCGTGGTGATGAAGTCCAGCACCGACACGAAGCTGCGTTTGGACTGCCGCATGATGATGAACACCTGCTTGGCGCTGGCCGCGATTTCCGGCGCGCCACCGGCGCCGGGCAACCGCGTCTTTGGCGCAGCGTAATCGCCGATCACGGTGGTGTTGAGGTTGGCGTGGCGATCGATCTGCGCCGCGCCCAGGAAGCCGACATCCACCCGGCCGCCCTGCAACCAGTAGCGAAAGATCTCCGGCGTGGAGACCACGGTGTCGGCAGTCTCGGCCAGCTCGCCGTCGCCGATCGAGAGCGGCAGCACGTCCGGGCGTGCGCCAATCGGGCCGGATTCGTAGATCAGGGTGACATCCGGCGCATGCGTGAGCCGGGCCAGATTGGCCGCGGTGGACGGCAGACCGATGCCGACGAAACACACCGCCTCATCGGGCAGGCGGCGCGCCGCGGCCACGGTCATCATTTCGTTGGTGCTGTACGCGCTCATGCGGCCACCTGCTGCTGCGAGTGCTCATACACGCGCATGAATGCGGCGAAGTCGTCGGTGTCCAGGATATGCGTCTGGATCCACGCCTGGAAACGCGCGCGGTCGCGCGCAATCGCGTCCCAGGCCAGATAAAACCGGTTGTCGCGGGCGTAGTAGCCATGCGCGTACGACGGCGCCGCCCCGCCAGGCACATGACACACCGCATCGACCACCCAGCGCGGCAGGATGCAGGCATTGGGTGGCGCGTCGAGCGTGTCGACGATTTCTTCCACCGTCACGATCAGCTTGCGCGCGGCCAGTGCCGCCTCTTTCTGCACCCCAAGAATCCCCCACAGCAAGACGTTGCCGCGTCGGTCGGCCTGCTGTGCGTGGATGACCGTGACATCGGGGTTCACCGCCGGCGTGGTGGCCAGCGTTTCGCCGGTGTACGGGCATTGCAGGAACTTGATGCTGTCGTTGACGCGCGGCAGGTCCGAACCGACATAGCCGCGCAGCACCGCGAATGGCAGGCCCGACGCACCGGCCACGTAGGCGTTGGCCATGTCGGCATGGCTATGTTCGCGAATCTGCAGCGGCTGCGGCCAGGCGTGTTCGACCGCATCGCGCAGCCGGTGCAGCGAGCCGACCCCCGGGTTGCCGCCCCACGAAAACCGCAACGCCGATGCGCAGCCGGCGCCGATCAGCTGGTCGTAAATCAGGTCCGGTGTCATGCGCACCAGACGCAGCTCGCGTTTGCGCTGACGGATCACTTCATGGCCGGCCGCATGCGGGATCAGATGGGTGAAACCCTCCATCGCCACGCAATCGCCGTCGGCGATCAGGTGGGACACCGCATCTCTCAGGGAGACGATTTCGACCATGGCACCACCCCGCGCTGAACGTGCAGCCACGGTAGAGCCGGCCGAACAGCGCGGTCAATACGATTATCGGCGATTGAATTCGATAATCGCACAATTTCCATCTGGCAATAACGCTCCGACATTGTCTCCGGTGTATACATAACTTCGCTCGCAAGCAGACGCCAGCGCTGGAATGCGCGCTAACTGGTTGCCGGCCGACGCAGTGCGTCGAGTCGTATCCCAGGTTGTATACAAAAACCCCAGGAGTCACGGTCATGTCCCAGTCCAAGCCGCTGTTTCCCCTCAACGCGTGGTATGCCGTCGCCTGGGACCACGAAATCAAGCACGCCCTGACGCCGCGCAAGGTCTGCAACCTGGAAGTGGTGGTCTACCGCACCACGGCCGGCGCAGTGGTCGCCCTGGAAGACGCTTGCTGGCACCGGCTGGTGCCGCTGTCGATGGGCAAGCTGCGCGGCGACGATGTGGTGTGCGGCTATCACGGCCTGGTCTACAACACCCAGGGCCGCTGCGTGCACATGCCCTCGCAGGAGACCATCAACCCGTCCGCCTGCGTGCGCAGTTTTCCGGTGGCCGAGAAGCATCGCTACGTGTGGATCTGGCCGGGCGACCCGGCGCAGGCCGACACCGCGCTCATCCCCGACCTGCACTGGGCGCACGACCCGGCCTGGGCCGGCGATGGACGCACCATTTACGCCAAGTGCGACTACCGACTGGTGCTGGATAACCTGATGGACCTGACCCACGAGACCTTCGTGCACGGGTCCAGCATCGGCCAGGACGAGATCGCCGAAGCGCCGTTCGATGTCGTGCATGGCGACCGCTCGGTGGTGGTCTCGCGCTGGATGCGCAACATCGACCCGCCGCCTTTCTGGGCAAGCCAGATTGCGAAACACCTGGATTACCACGGCAAGGTCGACCGCTGGCAGATCATCCGCTTCGAAGCGCCCGGCACCATCGCCATCGATGTCGGTGTGGCCATCACCGGCACCGGCGCGCCGGAGGGCGACCGCAGCCAGGGCGTCAACGGATACGTGCTCAATACGATTACGCCGGAGACCGACACCACCTGCCACTACTTCTGGGCGTTCATGCGCAACTACGCGCTGCACGATCAGTCGTTGACCACGCTCACGCGCGCCGGCGTCACCGGTGTGTTCGGCGAGGACGAGGCGATCCTGGAAGCGCAGCAACGCGCCATCGATGCGCACCCGGATCACACCTTCTACAACCTCAACGTCGATTCCGGCGGCATGTGGGCACGGCGGGTGATCGATCGTCTGATTGCCCAGGAACAGCGCGCGCAGGATCTGTCGCTGCGCATGGTGGGCTGAGCGCAGCGCACAGGAGACCGCCATGCCACCGACCACACCGTTCCACAGCAGCGCGGCGCAGACCACCCGCGCGCTGCTCTCGCTGCGTGAGCTGATCCTCGACGGCACCCTGCCCTCTGGTGCGCGATTGTCTGAGCTGGCCGTGGTGCAACGGCTGGGCATGTCGCGTACGCCGGTACGTGCGGCATTACAACGCCTGTGCGAAGAAGGCCTGGCCCGCGCACTGCCGGGTGGCGGCTACGCGGTGCAGGCTTTCAGCGAGCGCGACGTGCACGACGCCATCGAACTGCGCGGCACGCTCGAAGGGCTGGCCGCACGCATGGCCGCCGAGCGCGGCGTCTCGCACGCGCAGCTTGCCCAGGCGCACGCGCTGCTGGCGGAGATCGATGCCATTGTCGGCACGCCACCGCAGGCTATCGACTTCGCCGCCTATGTCCAGGCCAATGCGCTGTTCCACGCCTTGCTGGTGGCGATGGCCGGCAGCGACGTGCTCGGCCGAGAACTCACCCGCGTGCTGCAGCTGCCATTCGCTTCGCCCAATAGCCTGGTCATGGCACAGACCAGTGCTGCCGACGCGCATGTGATCCTGACCCTGGCACAGGACCAGCATCGCGAAGTGATTGCCGCCATCGAGCAGCGCCACGGCAGCCGCGCCGAAGCGCTGATGCGCGAGCACGCGCGTCTGGCGCACCGCAATTTACGCCACATCCTGCAAACCCCCGCGGCCATCGCCCAGGTGCGCGGCGGCGCACTGATCGGCCGCGCCCATGCATTCAACGCCGGCAGTGCCCGGCACGCTCTTCTGCCTGGAGTTCCTTATGCGTAAAGACACCCAATGGCATCGCGCCCATGTCGTCAGCATTGCCGACGCCTGCGACGGTGTGCGCGAAATCGTGCTCGATCCGGGCACCGCAGCACGCACCTTCGAGGTGGGCAGCCACCTGGATTTTCGCGTGCAATTGCATGGCCGCAGCGATGTGCGCTCTTACTCGCTGGTGGGCGAGCCGCGTGCGGACGGGCATTACCAGATCGCGGTACGGCAGATGCCGGACAGCCGTGGTGGCTCGCGGCATATGTGGACGCTGCAGCCCGGCGATGCGGTGGAGATATCTCCCCCGAACAACAACTTTGCGCTGGACGAACGCGGCGAAGAAATCCTGTTGATCGCCGGCGGTATTGGCATCACACCGATCCTGGGCATGGCGCAGCGGTTGGCGCAGCGGCACCAGGCGTTTCGCCTGCTGTATGTCGGGCGCTCGCGCAGCGCGATGGCCTACGTGGACCAGTTGGAAGCGCTGCTCGGCGCGCGCCTGCAGCTCCATTGCGACGACGCTGACGGCCCGCCCGATCTTGCCGCCGAACTGGCGCGATTGTCGCCCAATGCCGAGGTCTACGTGTGCGGCCCGTTGGGGATGCTGGAAGCGGTGCGCCAACACTGGCATGCCGGCGGTCGCCCGCGCGCGCGGTTGCATTTTGAAACCTTCGGCAATAGTGGCCGGGTGCCGGCGCAGGCGTTCGTGGTCAAGCTGCCCGGGCTCGGCCTGGAAGTGCCGGTGGCCGAAAACGAATCGATGCTCGATGCGCTGGCCGATGCCGGGGTGGAGCTGATTGCCGAATGCCGTCGTGGCGAATGCGGGTTGTGCGTGGTGGAGGTGCTCGACAGCGCGGCCGATATCGATCACCGCGATGTGTTCTTCAGCGACGAGCAACGCCGCGAAAATCGCAAGCTGTGCGCCTGCGTGTCGCGTGCGGTGGGCGGCAGCATCAGCATCGATACTGGCTACCGCGGCGGGCTGGGCTGAGCGTAGCCGTCATGCTGACCGCGCCCGCCATTGCGCCAGCGCGGTGCTGCTGACTCGCCATGCGCCGTGCGACGGCGCAGAGCGATCGGTCCGCTTGGCGGACCAAGGCCTGCAACCGCTGTGCTTGCATCCTCACGCGCATGCGCGATCATCTGCGCATGGAGTCAACTCACTACAGGACTGTCCCGGCGCCGGCCTTGAACCCGCGCCAGGAGCAATTGGTGGCGCTGGTGCGGCAGCAGGGCTTTGCCGATGTCGAAGGGCTGGCCACGCGCTTTGAGGTCACCCCGCAAACCATTCGGCGCGATCTGACCTTGCTGTGCGATGCCGGCGTGCTGCGTCGCTACCACGGCGGGGTCAGCATGCCCTCCAGCGTGGAAAACCTGGCCTACACCGCGCGCAAGGCGCTGCAGGCACGCGAAAAGCAGCACATCGCCACGCACGTCGCGCGCTTCATTCCCGACGATGCCTCGCTGTTCATCAACCTCGGCACCACCAACGAAGAGGTCGCGCGCGCATTGCTGCAGCATCGCGGCCTGCGCGTGATCACCAACAACCTCAACGTGGCGGTGATGCTCAGCGCCAACCCGAGTTTCGAGGTGATCGTGGCCGGCGGCGTGGTGCGCGGGCGCGACCAGGGCGTGACCGGCGAGGCCACGGTGGAGCTGATCCGTCAGTTCAAGGTGGACTTCGGGGTGATCGGCATTTCCGGGATCGATCTGGACGGCACCCTGCTGGATTTCGATTACCAGGAAGTGCGGGTGGCCCAGGCCATCATCGAGCACTCGCGCCAGGTGGTGCTCGCTGCCGACCACAGCAAGTTCGGCCGCAACGCCATGGTGCGGCTGGGCGCCATCGCACAGGTGCACGACTGGTTCACCGACCGACCGCCGCCGCAGGAACTGGCCAGCGTGCTGGCCGAGGCCGGCACCCGGGTGCACCTGGCGAGCGCAACCGACGCCGGCTGAGAGATTGTTCGTTTAAGTACGTTTGCGATACGCAGATGCCGTCCTGGCCCCTTAATTGATTCATCGGCTCAATGAATTATCAATTTCCGATGGGCCGCATGATCTGAAAACCCTTTCACTCAAAGGCACCCACGTCTTCACGTTCCGAAAAGGTTCGATGTTCGAATATGTTCGAACATGAAAACTTAGGTTCGCTCCTCAGCGCACCTGGACGGAGATACCGATGGGCGAGACGTACGATCTTCTGGTGGTAGGCGGCGGTATCAACGGGGTCGGCATCGCCCGCGATGCGGCCGGGCGCGGTCTGTCGGTGTGTCTCTGCGAGCAGGACGATCTTGCCTCGCATACCAGTAGCGCCAGCACCAAGCTGATCCATGGTGGGCTGCGCTATCTGGAGCAATACGAGTTCGCGCTGGTCGGCAAGGCACTGGCCGAGCGCGAAGTGCTGTTGCGCCTGGCCCCGCACATCATCTGGCCGCTGCGCTTTCTGTTGCCGCATCAGCCGCATTTGCGCCCGGCCTGGATGATCCGCGCCGGCTTGTTCCTGTACGACCACCTTGGCGGCAGCAAGCGCAGCCTGCCGCGCTCGCGCAGGCTGTCGCTGCGCACACACCCGGTCGGGCAGCCGTTGCAGGAATCGCTGCGCACCGGCTTCGTCTATTCCGATGCCTGGGTGCAGGACGCGCGCTTGGTGGTGCTCAATGCGATGGATGCCGCCAAGCGCGGCGCCAAGATCCACACCCGCACGCGCTGCGTGGGTGCCTGGCGCGATGCTGGCTTCTGGTACGCCGAGCTCGAAGACCGCGACGGCCGCCGCCGCACCGTGCAGGCGCGCGCACTGGCCAATGCGGCCGGGCCGTGGGCGGTGTCGTTCCTGGACAAGGTGGCGGCGGTGCCGCATCAGCACGCGCTGCGCCTGGTCAAGGGCAGCCATATCGTGGTGCCCAAGCTGTTCGATCACGATCACGCCTACATCTTCCAGCAACCGGACCGGCGCATCGTATTCGCCATCCCGTACGAGCATGACTTCACCTTGATCGGTACCACCGATGTCGACTACGAGGCCGACCCCGCCGCACCCAAGATCGACGCGGCCGAGGTGCAGTACCTGTGCGATGCGGTGAACCTGTATTTCCAGCAGCAGATCAGCCCGCAGGACGTGGTGTGGAATTACAGCGGTGTGCGCCCGCTGCTGGACGATGCCGAAGACAATGCCGCCGAAGTGACCCGCGACTATCAATTGGAAGTCATCAACGACGGCGCGCCGCTGCTCAACGTGTTCGGCGGCAAGTTGACCACCTACCGCAAGCTCGCCGAAGAGGCGGTCGACCGGCTCACCCATGTGCTGGGCGTCCGCAAGCCGGCATGGACCGCGCGTGGCGACGCACTGCCGGGCGGTGAACAACGCGATATCGCCAGCCTGCTCGAACGTGTGCGCAGCGCGCGCCCCTGGTTGCCTGCCGCCACCGCGCAGCGGCTGGTGCGCAATTACGGCACCTGTGCAGAGCAACTGTTGGGCGATGCGCAGAATGTGGCCGGCCTGGGCACGCACTTCGGCGCAGACCTGTATCAGGCCGAGGTGGACTACCTGCGTCAACACGAATGGGCGCAGACCGCCGACGATATCCTGTGGCGTCGCAGCAAACTCGGGCTGCGGATCGATGCAGCCGGACGTGCGCGGCTGGAAGACTATCTGCAGACGCAGGCGCCCCAACCAGCCGATGCCGCAACTGTTTGAACACACCGCGTTGCCGGCGAGGACGGGTCGTCCGGCAACGTATCCTGGCGCACTGCCTGCATCACCCTGTGGAGGGCACCCCCGATGAGCACGACCCACTCCCCCTGCGCGCCAACGCGCGCGTCGCAATCCCCTGTTCGTTGCAATGACCTGCTCGCGGGCCTGCGCGCATGAGCCGTCAACTCGTGGGTGAGTTGATTTCCGAGGCGATCGCGATGTTCATCATCATCGCGCTCGGCGATTCGGTCGCGGCGATGTACATCCTCTACGACCCCAGTCCTTACCAGAACGCCTATTGGGGCGTGTGTATCGCCTGGGGCCTGGCGGTGACGCTGGCGATCTACGTGACCGGCTCGGTGTCGGGCACGCACGCCAACCCGGCAGTGACCCTGGCGTTGGCGCTATTCCGCGATTTTTCGTGGAAGAAGGTGGTGCCGTACTGGATTGCGCAGGTCATCGGCGCCTTTCTGGGCGCGGCCATCGTCTATCAGTTGTACGGGCCGGTGATCGACCATTTCAACCAGGTGCAGCAGCTCACCCGCGAAGCAGGCGGCGCGGCCGGTGTGTTCTTCACCGCACCCGGTCTTGCGGTCACCCCGATGCATGCGCTGGTCGACCAGATCATCATCACCGCGTTCCTGATCTTCGGCATCTTCGCCATCACCGAGCGCTTCAACGAAGCTGCGCCGGGCGCCAATTCCGGCGCGTTGATGATCGGCCTGCTGGTGGCAACGCTGGGTGCGTCGATGGGCTATCTGGAAGCGTGGGCGATGAACCCGGCGCGCGATTTCGGCCCGCGTCTGTTCGCGTATTTCGCCGGTTGGGGCGAGGCGGCGTTGCCGGCCAAGGACAATTACTGGTGGATCCCGATCGTCGGCCCGTTGATCGGCGGGCCGATCGGCGCACTGGCCTACCAGTGGCTGATCCTGCCGTTCCTGCCGGCGCGCGTGCGCCATCTGCAGGGCGACACCGCGCCGCTGGATCCGCGCTAGTCGCCGTGCAGTGAATCGACCACCACGACGATGTGCGGGCCGCCGCTAACCGGCAGCCCGCACATCGCTCCCAGGCTGCACCGACCACTCTCGCCGCGCGCCAATGCCGGCATTGTTTGAGGAATCTTCGATGGAAAAGCAATACGTCCTTGCGATCGATCAGGGCACCACCAGCTCGCGCGCGATGTTGTTCGATCGCCAGGGCAAGGTGGCCGGCGTGGCGCAGCGCGAATTCGGGCAGATCTTCCCGCAGCCGGGCTGGGTGGAACACAACCCGCGCGAGATCATGACCAGCGTCTACACCACCATTACCGAGCTGCTCAACAACGCGCAGATCGATGCGCGCTCGATCGCCGGCATCGGCATCACCAACCAGCGCGAAACCGCGGTGGTGTGGGACAAGGCGACCGGCCAGCCGATCTACAACGCCATCGTGTGGCAATCGCGGCAGACCAAAGACATCTGCACCCAGCTCAAGGAAGCCGGCCATGAGCAGATGGTGCGCGACAAGACCGGGCTGCTGATCGATGCGTATTTTTCCGGCACCAAGGTCAAGTGGATCCTCGATCACGTGGAAGGCGCACGCGAGCGCGCACGCAACGGCGAACTGGCCTTCGGCACCATCGACAGCTGGCTGATCTGGAACCTCACCGGCGGCAAGGTGCACGTGACCGACTACACCAACGCCTCGCGCACCATGATGTTCAACATCCACACCCTGGAATGGGATGCGGAACTGCTGGAGATGCTGGACGTACCGGCGCAGATGCTGCCGGAGGTGCGCTCCTCCAGCGAGGTGTATGGCATGACCCAAACCCAGTATTTCTACGGCGAACAGGTGCCCATCGCCGGTATCGCCGGCGACCAGCAGGCGGCGTTGTTCGGCCAGGCGTGTTTTGAGCCGGGCATGGCGAAAAACACCTATGGCACCGGCTGTTTCATGCTGATGAATACCGGCGACAAGGCGGTGATCTCCAAGGCCGGCCTGTTGACCACCATTGCTTGGGGCATCGATGGCAAGGTCGAGTACGCGCTGGAAGGCGCGATCTTCGTCGCCGGCTCGGTGGTGCAGTGGTTGCGCGATGGCTTGCGCATGCTGGGCAAGGCCAGCGACTCGCAGGCCTATGCCGAACGCGCTGGCGATAACGATGGCGTCTACCTGGTGCCAGCCTTCGTCGGCCTGGGCGCGCCGTATTGGCGCAGCGATATTCGTGGTGCGGTGTTCGGCCTGACCCGTGGCACCAGCAAGGAACACTTCGTGCGCGCGGCGGTCGAATCCATGGCGTATCAGACCCGCGACGTGCTCACCGCGATGCAAAGCGATTCGGGCATCGAGTTGAAGGAACTGCGCGCCGACGGCGGCGCGATCGCCAACGATTTCATGGCGCAATTCCAGAGCGACATTCTCAACGTGCCGGTGCTGCGCCCGGAAGTGGCCGAAACCACCGCGCTCGGTGCGGCGTATCTGGCAGGTCTTGCAACCGGCTTCTGGAGCAGCCGCGAAGAAATCGCCAAGCAATGGGCGGTGGATCGACGCTTCGAACCGGCCATGGCCGAGGAAAAACGCGAGCAACTGTATGCCGGTTGGCAGCAGGCGGTGGAAGCGACAATGGGCTTTAAGATCAGCTGAGCGGCTGCGCCTGATGGTGGCTGCTGGCGTGCGTCCTGCTGCAGTGTTTGCTGGTTACCCAACGCATCTATCGCCGGCCTGCACCGTGCAGGCCGGCGATACGTCACGCGATTACTGACCGCTGGTATTTGCGCGGCCGGCAATGGTGTCCGGGTCCCAATGTTCCTTGATCAGACCCTTTTCGATACGGAACATGTCGAACCAGGTAGTGGTATAGGTCTTGCCCGGGTTACGCGGGTCCGGCAGCGTGCGGACCGACACCAGCGTGACCAGATCGCCATCGGCGGTGATGGCCACCAACGGCAACTGCACGCGCGGCTGCACCGGGGTGGGCCTCACGAAGGCGGTCAGAAATGCAATGAACGCATCGCGCCCGTTGGCGACATTCGGGTTGTGCTGGATGTAGTTCTTGTCCATGTACATCGGCGCGTACTGCACCTGCCCCGCTTCGAACACGATGCGCCAGAAGTCGTAGACCAGGCGCTTGTTGGCGGTTTCGTACCAATTTGAACCCAGCAGCATCTTCTGGTGATTGGTATTTTCAGTGACGGCGGTCTGTGCGAACGCCGCCATCGGTGCGACCAGCATGATCAGCAACAAGGCGCGGGAAACAATCTTTTTCATGGGGCTCTCCTGGGAGGAAACGGGTCGTGCGCTCGCGGGGGAGTTGGCGCACGGCTCGCTATTGGGGGAATGACGCGTCCTTGCATGGACAGCAACCGCCACGCGTCCATGCCACCCTACCGAGCACATCCGCTGCCGCGCTAGCCACCCGGAAGTGCACCAGGGCATTTCAAAACTGCCTGGTGATAAAAAAATTACCTTCGAAATGGCTGCGTCAGGCCCCGGCCAACTCGGCCATCGGCAGCCCCGCATAGTTCTCCGCGATAGTCGCGCGGCCGGCCTCGCTGCCGAGCAGATACTCCAGCTCGGCCTGGCGGATGCGTGCAGTAAAGGCATCCTCGTCGTCGAAGGTGTGCAGCAGCGTGGTCATCCACCACGAAAACCGCTCGGCCTTCCACACCCGCTGCAGCGCCAGGGACGAGTACTGCTGCAACACGTCGGCATCGCCGGATGCCTTCCAACGCGCGAACAACTGCGCGAGCAGGCCGACATCGGCCAACGCAAGGTTCAGCCCCTTGGCGCCGGTGGGCGGCACGATATGCGCGGCATCGCCGGCCAGAAACAGGCGGCCGTATTGCATCGGTTCGGCGACGAAGCTGCGCAGCGGCGCGATGCTCTTTTCGATCGACGGGCCGGTGACCAATTGTTCGGCCAATGTTGCCGGCAAGCGTGCGCGCAGTGCATCCCAAAACGCCGCATCGCTCCAGGCTTCCACACGGGCGTCTGCCGGCACCTGCACGTAGTAGCGCGTGCGGGTGGGCGAGCGCATCGAGCACAACGCAAAGCCGAGCCGATGGCGCGCATAGATCAGCTCATCGTGCACCGGTGGCGTATCGGCCAGCACGCCTAACCAGCCGAACGGATAGACGCGCTCGAACAGGCGCATGCGCTCGGCCGGGATGCTGGCGCGGCTGACCCCATGAAAGCCGTCGCAGCCGACGATGTAGTCGCAGGCAACGCGCAGGCGGGCACCGTTATGCGTGAACTCGACGCTGGGTGCGGCACTATCCAACGCGTGCAGGGTGACGTCGCGTGCGTCGTAGTAGGTGGGCGCACCGCTGCGCTGACGCGCCTGCATCAGATCGGCGGTGACTTCGGTCTGGCCATATACCGTGACGCCGCGGCCGCAGCCGCGCAGCAGATCGATGCGCTCACGCTGGCCATCGAGCGATAGTTCGAAGCCGTGATGCGGCAGCCCTTCGCGCTGCACGCGCTCGCCGACACCGGCGCGTTGCAGCAGCTCCACACTGCCCTGCTCCAGCACACCGGCGCGGATGCGCCCCACCACGTGTTCCGGCGTCTGCCGTTCGATGATGAGGGTGTCGATGCCGGCGCGCAGCAACAGCTCGCCCAGCAGCAGCCCGGATGGCCCGGCACCGATGATTGCAACCTGCGTCCGCATGGGGCGCTCCTGCTTTTAATGATCAGACCTGCAGTGTCGGTAGCCAACCGCTGCCATTGAAGGGATGATTGCAGGCAGTACTTGGACTTTTCGACGATGCCAACACGCGCGCACCACACTGCTGCAGTCGCTACTGTTCCCGCATTCGGCCTGTACGGCGAGCGGCACGCCGATGCGCCGGAGTTGTTGCATTGGGAGTCGATCGCCGCACGCAGCCGGCTGCATGACTGGCACATCACCCCGCACCGGCATGAAGATCTGGCGCAGCTGCTGTATGTGCAGCGCGGGCCGGCAACCCTGCAACTGGATGGACGCACCCAGCGTCTGCGGGGCGCTACCGTGGTATGGCTGCCGCCGCTGTGCGTGCATGGGTTCGCGTTCGACCCGCAGGTGCGCGGGCACATCATCACCTTGTGCATGCCGCTGGTGCGCGACGCCCTGAGCGCTGCACCGCTACTGCAATCCAGCCTGGCGACGCCGGCCGTACTGCCGGTCAGACCCTCGCAACGCCTGCTCGATGTGCTGTTCGGCAGCATCGCCGACGACCACGCGCACCAGCGGGTCGGGCACGAGGCCGCATTGCAGGCCGCAGCAACGCAACTGGTGATCTGGACCGCACGCGCTGCGCTGCAGGGCCTGCAAGACGCGGCCGTGGCCAACGCGCAAGCCGATCCAGCCCTGCGGCATCTGCGCGCGTATCAAACTTTGATCGACCAGCACTACCGCTCACACTGGCCGATCTCCCGCTACGCGGATCAGCTGGGACTGACGCCAGGCCATCTCACTGCGTTGTGTAGACGGCTGGCCAATGCGTCCGCATTGGAACTATTGCAGCGCCGGATCATGCTCGAAGCACGTCGCAACCTGCGCTACACCAGCCTGAGCGTGCAGCAGATTGCCGCAGCGCTTGGATTTTTCGACGCTGCGTATTTCAGCCGCTACTTCGCGCGGCAGGCAGGCTGCTCGCCGACGCGTTTTCGCACCGGCGAGTGAGTCGATGAAGCGCCGCCGAGCCGGCGGCACGAAAACGTCGCCACAGGCTCCGCACTGAAACAGCGACACAACCCGCCATGTCTTGGAGCTGCGCCGGGACCAGCTAGCCGATCCCGGCGCCTGCCATCAGAACGGGTACTGCGGCACTTCGTTCTTGATCGTCAGCCACTGCCAGTGCGTGTACTGCTCCCAATCGGCAGGGCCACCGACGCTGGTGCCGTTGCCGGATGCGCCGGTGCCGCCGAATGGATTGATCACCTCGTCCACCACGGTCTGGTCGTTGATATGCAGCAACCCTGTATGCAGGCGCTCGCCCAGGGCCAGCGCGCGCGACACCGACGCCGACATGATGCCGGCGGCCAGACCATACTCGCTGTGGTTGGCCATTTCCGCGGCTTCTTCGTCGGTATCGAACACGGTGATGTTGATCACCGGCCCGAACACCTCTTCATCGAACACGCGCATGCCGGGGCGCACGTTGGACAGCACGGTGGCCGCGTAGAACAGCCCCTCGTTGGTCGCGCCGGCTTCCACCACGGCACCGGCAGCGACGCTGTCGGTGACGATATCGATCACGCGTTGCAGCTGGCGCTGGTCGATGATCGGGCCCAACGCCACGGTGCCGCTGACCGGGTCGCCCACCGGCAGATGCCGCGCTTTTTCCGCCAGACGCTGGGTCAGCGCATCCGCCACGCTGCGCTGTACCAGTACCCGCCCGGTCGCCATGCAGATCTGGCCCTGATGCAGGTACGCGCCAAAGGCAATCGCCGATGCAGCGCGGTCTAGATCCGCGTCGTCGAGCACAATCACGGCGTTGTTGCCGCCGAGTTCCAGCGCCACCTTTTTCAGATGTCGCCCGGCAATTTCGCCGATGCGGCGGCCGGCGGCAGTGGAGCCGGTAAAGGCGATCATCGGAACATCCGGCGCTTCCACCAACGCCTGACCGATCTGCGCATCGCCGTGCAGCACATGCAGCAAGCCCTTCGGTAGACCCGCTTCTTCCAGTACCTGCGCAATGATCACACCACCGGTGTACGGCGTGCGCGGGTCGGGTTTGAGGATGACCGCATTGCCCATCGCCAATGCCGGTGCAACCGAGCGCAGCGACAGAATCAGCGGAAAGTTGAACGGGGAAATCACCGCCACCACGCCCAACGGCAGATGACGGGCAAGGCTGAGCTGGCCCGCGCCGGTCGGCAGCACCTGCCCAACCGCCTGCAACGGCAGGCCGGCGGACTGCTGGTAGAACACCACAGCTTCATCGACTTCGCGCTGCGCCTTGGGCAGGATGCCGCCGGTTTCGCGTGCGATCAGCAGCGCGGCTTCGGCACTGCGTGCCTGCATCACCTGCGCAGCGCGATGGAAGATCGCAGCACGCTCGCGCGGCGCGGTAGCGGCCCAGGCGCGCTGCGCCTGTTTGGCCTGTGCCACGGCGGCGGCAACATCGGCCAGATCGGCCTTGCTCACCTCGTGCAACAAACCGCCGGTGGCCGGCTCATAGATCGGCAACGCGCCGCCGTGGCCGGGCACCCAATCGCCATTGAAGATGCAGCCGTGCCAAGCGGGTGTCGCGGTTGCAGCGACCGCTGCGCTGGGAAGAGCATTCATGGTCTAGCTCCTGCTAAAACAGTGGGGGAATTACAGCGTGGTGGATGCCAGGCCGCCATCGACCGGCAGAGTGATGCCGTTGATCCAGCGCGCGGCATCGGATGCGAGAAACACGATGGCCTCGGCCACTTCGTCGGCATACGCAGGGCGTGTCATGCGCTTGGCGTCTTCCTTGACGCGCTCCTCGCCCAGCATGGCGGCAAAATCGCCAAGGATCGGCGTAAACACCGGCCCGGGCGAGACGTTGTTGACGCGCACGCCGCGCTCGGCAAACCACGGCCGCGATTGCAGCAAGGTCCACACGATCAGGGCTTCCTTGAAATACTGATAGCAGGTGTCGTGCGCCACCGGATGCGCGGCCAGCCATGCGGTGCCGGCGTCGAAACTGTCGGTAGCGGCCAGTTGCTTGTGCAGGTCCAGCCGCTGCGGCCATTCTGCGCCCAGGATCGACGCGACATTGATGATGCTGCCGCCGGCCACGATGCGCGGCAGCAGCGCCTGGCTCAGATGCCGCAGGCCCAGGTAATTGACGCGTGCCACCACATCCAGCGGTGCGGTGCCCGGCACGCCGGCCACGTTGGCCAGGGCATCGATCTTCTCCGGCAGCGCGCGCACCAGCGCATCGATGGAGGCCGTATCGCCCAGGTCGGCCTGATGGAAGCCATGCAGGGTCATCTGCACCGGAGTGCGATCGACACCGATCACCGTGGCGCCATGGAACCGCGCAAGCCGTGCGACTTCTGCGCCGATACCCGACGCCACACCGGTCACCACGATCGTCTTGTTTTGCAAATTCATTGCCACCCTCCGTAGGAGCCAGCTGCGCCGGCACTAGAACACATGGACGTACTGCAGGTTGACGTTGTTGCCGGAAGCCGCGTTTCTGACTTCCACCGGCAGGTAAAGATTGGCGAACAGGATGTTGTCGGCATCGAATCGCCACACACCGCCCGGGCCGGCGTAGAACACGCACTGGCGGCTGTCGGGCACGCGCTGGCCATTGGTGCGGTTATCGCGAAATTGCGTGAGGTAATACGCGTTGATGCCGAACCGCACATCCGGCACCACTTCCCAGGAGGTGGCGAAATTGATCCAGCCCGCGTCGCCGGCCTGACCGTTGCGGAAGGCAAACCCGTCGGGCAGGTTGGGCCGGCGCTCGCTGCGAAAGTTGTAGACGTAGTTGAAGCGTGCGCTGATTTCCCACTTGGGCGTGGGCAGCACCGTCACTGCGTAATTGGGGATCAGCGACCAATAGCCCGAGCCCTGGTTGAGATCGCGGTCGCGGTCGAACTTGCCGATCGGTGCCACCGCGTTGAACTCGAAACGCTGCGAGAACACCGGCCGCCCGTCGCGCATTACCGGCAGCATCTGCACATACGGGCCGAAGGTCAGATCGCCCACGCCGGCGCCGTTGTCGCGCAAGGTGGCGATGCTGTTGCGACCGAACGAGGCATCCAGATTCACCAGCGGCAGCAGCGTGTTGAAGCCCACTACGCCACCGAACAATTTGTAAGGCGTGACGTACGCGATCTGGGTCAGCAGCAGCGTCGAGTCGATGCGCGGGTTGTCGAACACCGGCACATCGTCGCCACGCGCGTCCTTCACCGAATCCAGCGAGGTCTGGCGCAGGTAGGTGATCACCGCCCAGCCGGGCGTGGTGCGGGTAAAGCCATCCAGAAAACTCGTCCCGCCGGTGTTGAGGCCATTGGTCAACGCCATGCTCTGCGGCACGCCCTGCGCCAGCGCCGCCCCGCTCGCAAGCAGCCCCACGATGCCGAGCGCTGCACGCACCCGCCACATTGCCTTTACAGCCACGCCACGCACCACCGAGGGTCGAATCACGACGCACATCTCCAGCGTTGGAAGAAAACAGCGGGCGTGCCACCTGGCACGCGATCAGGCAGGGACGACCCCCGCGCTGCGCACAGCACGTGCCATCAAGACGTTGGTGAGATCACGCCGCCCGGCAACGGGCTGGCGCAGAAGACTTACAGCGTGTCGAGCCGATCCAGGCGATCGAGCGCGCGCAGCAGCGGCGCCTCGCTGGTGCCGAGCACCGCACTGAGCTGTTGTTCCATCCGCAGCACTTCGGCTTCGGCATCGGTCAGCAAGGTGACGCCGGCCGGCGTCAACGACAGATGCTGCATGCGCCGGTCCTGACGCCCGCGCACCTGACGTAGCAGACGGCGCTTGACCAGCCGCGCCACCACGATGGCCAGATTCGGAGCCGACACATGCAACACGTCGCCGATCTGGCGCTGGTTGATGCCCGGGTTGCCGTCCACCAGCATCAGCAGGGAGAAATCGACCGGCTTCAGATCGAAGGCGGCAACGCACTCCTGGAACATCCGCCGCACCAGCAGTTCGGTGCGGGTGATGCGATAGCCCAGCAGTCGCAGCAGACGCGCCTGGTCCACCGCAGTGATGGCATCGGGCAACGGTGCAGCAGTGGCAGTAGCGGGCATGACGGTTCTCGCGACAAAGGCAGCGGGCGGAGCGGTACGCGCCATGCGCCCGGTCCGCAACGCCGATACCCGGCGTGCAGCGCATTGTAGACGCGGCCAGGCCTGCCGATGTGGACATGCAGGCTGCCGGTACGCGCGTTGTTTGCGCACGCGTCCGTGCGTCTGCCGCACCGCTCTTCCACGCATGCGCCTGCCATCGGTACAGCAGCGCTGCGATGTGCGGGGGACGGCGGTAATCCAGGCACGGCTTGGACATGAGATCCGGTCGGCAAGTGATTGCGTTCCGGAATAGTTATTGATCATAACTACATTGCCAAGCTGCAGCGCAGCATGGTCGCGCTCGCTAGTCCGCGGACGGGTGCTGGGTGCTGGGTGCTGGGTGCTTGGC
Source organism: Xanthomonas sp. AC360 (assembly GCF_979258225.1). Lineage (NCBI taxonomy): Bacteria > Pseudomonadati > Pseudomonadota > Gammaproteobacteria > Lysobacterales > Lysobacteraceae > Xanthomonas > Xanthomonas sp. AC360. The sequence continues at coordinate 1,831,265 of NZ_OZ409846.1, read as the reverse complement.
GCTGGGTGCCTGTTGCCTGTTGCCTGTTGCCTGTTGCCTGTTGCCTGTTGCCTGGTGCCTGTTGCCTGTTGCCTGTTGCCTGGTGATGGGTGATGGGTGATGGGTGATGGGTGCCGGGAAGGCAAGTACAGATCGCAGGTGAGCCAGCCGCGATGGCTGCCACGGCGTTATCGCCGCAGCCCACTGTCGAGATCATCGATACCCGTGCCCGCCCACGCTGTGCGTGCAGCGCCCGGCAAGGCAGCGCTACGCAGCGCGCTTACGGCAGCCAGAGCTTCTCGAGATCGCGGAAGCCCCAGTCGGTCGGGCTTTCCATCTGCGCAATGCGGTCCTGGCAGTCGGGCCGCGACAGGTCGATGTCCTGCACCAGCACGTGGCTGCGCAACTTGGCCGAATAGAACACGCGCACCTTGGGCTTGAGCAAGGCGTCGGGCGTCTGTTCGATCACCACGGCCAACTTTTGCGATTCCAGACGCACCAGCGAGCCGACCGGATAAATGCCCAGCCGGCGCACGAACGCCTGAAAGATCGCCGGGTCGAAGTGGCCCTTCCACGACGCCATCTGCTTGAGCGATTCGGCCGGGTCCCAGGCGCGTTTGTAGGGGCGGTCGGAACTGATGGCGTCGTACACATCGCACACCGCGCCCATCCGCGACATCAGCGAGATGTCTTCGCCGACCAGGCGGTTGGGGTATCCGCTGCCGTCCATCTTTTCGTGATGATGCAGCGCAATTTCCAGCACCACCGCGTTCTGCACGCCGCCGGCCATCAGCAGGCGATGCCCATCCAGCGGATGCTGGCGCATCACTTCCATCTCGTCGTTGGTGAGCCGGCCGGGCTTGTTGAGGATGTCCAACGGCGTCACCGCCTTGCCCATGTCGTGCAGCAGGCCGCCCATCGCCGCTTCCACCACCTGCGCCTCGGGCAGACCGAGCTGCCGCGCCAGCCCGCTCATCAGCCCGGCCACGGCCATCGAATGCAGATAGGTGTAGTCGTCGGCGGTCTTGAGCCGCGCCACGCTGATCAAGGCCTGCGGATGACGCAGTACCGAATCGTTGATGGCTTCCACCAGCGGCATGGCCGCCTCGGTGTCGACGGTGCGCCCCAGCCGCACGTCGCGAAACATCGCTTCCACCATGTCGCGGCCGTCTTCAAAGATACGCCGCGCCCGCACCACTTCGGCTTCGATCCCGACCTGCGCGGTGACGCTGTTGGTCCGTGCACTGCGCGCGGTGGACGCCGGCTCCGGCGGTTCGGGCTCCGGTTCCGGCGTGGGCGGCGACGATGGCGTCTGGCCCGTCTCCTGCTCGCCGACCGTCGCGCCGGTCTCCACATCCAGGCCGCGGGCGGTGTCGATCACCAGTTGCTCGATCCGGCTGCCGTGAATCTTGTCCACGTCGTCGGAATCGACCAAAAAGGACGTTTTCCAGAACGGATGGTGCACCCACGCGCCCAGCAGCTTGTAGACATACATGCCGGGACGGAGTTGGTCGGAGTCGATGGTTCTGAGCATGCCGGCGCTGGTCTGCACAATGTCCACGGAAGAGTCCGCCACGGGCTTGGCGGTCTTCGGAGTTATCGGCACCGGTCGCGATTTCTTTGGTCTACGAACGTAACCGTAGCCGCCACACCAGCCGGCATTAGGCACCGCAAGCTGAGCGGTTCAGCGCTCCGGCAAGCGCATCGCCACCACTGCAGCAGCGGCGAACAGCAACGGCACGCCACAGGCCAGATACAACATGGCCGGCGACCAACCGGCATCCAGCAGCACCCCGGCGCACAGCGGCGAGGCAATGGCACCCAGCCGCCCGATCCCGATCGACCAGCCCATGCCGGTGGAGCGCACCGCCGCGGTAAAGACCACCGGCGCCACCGCATACAGCCCACCCATCGCCGCCGTCAGGGCCGCACCGGTCAGCAACGCGGTGACAAATGCCCAACTCAGCACCGTGCTGCTCAACCCGAACACGACCATCCCGATCGCCACCAGCACCAGTGCGCCGGCGGTGAGCCGCGACAGGCGCCCGCGCAGGGCCAGCCAACTGAATAGCGTGCCGCCCACAATGCCGCCCAGGTTCAGCAGCACCCCGCCGGTAAGACCCTCGGCAGCCGACAGGCCGGCGGTCACCAGCAGCTTGGGCGTCCAGCTGAGCACGAAGTAGAACGCGAACATCAGCAGGAAGAACGCCAGCGCGATCAGCAGCGATTGCCGCCGCAGCTTACCCACGAACAAGGCCGCATACCCCTGCGCCTGCCCTGCCGCCTGCGCAGGTGGTAGCGGCAACTGCGGATGCGGCGCCATCCCCATGCGTGCCAGCACCGCATTGAAGCGTGCATGCGCGTGGGGCGGCCGGCGCGCGATCAAAAAGTCCAGCGATTCGGGCAAAAAGGCCAGCACCAGCGGCACGCAGAGCAGCGAGCCGAGCGCACCGAGCCAGAACACCGCTGGCCAGGACCAGTGCTGCACCAGCAGCGCGGCGATCGCGCCCCCGATCGTCGCCCCGACCGGGTAGCCGGTGGCCTGCAGCACCGTCGCCGTACTGCGCCAGCGTGCAGTGGAATATTCGGCAGCGGTCACCGCTACGCAGGCCAGCATGCCGCCGATCCCGACCCCGGTGAACGCCCGCAGCGCGCCCAGCTGCCACACATCGCCAGCCAGCGCGGACGCGCCCATGCCGACGGTCAGGATGGCCAGACACACCAGGATCAGCGCACGGCGGCCGATGCGGTCTGCCAACGGCGCCAGCAACAGCGAGCCCACCGCCATGCCGACCAGCCCGGCACTGAACAGCGCCCCCAGCAGCTTGCCCGACAGCTGCCAGTCGGCCGATACATGCGGAGCGGTGAATGCCATCGCCATCACGTCGAAGCCGTCGAGCATCGTCAGCAGCACGCACACCGCCACGGCCCTCCACTGGAACGGCGTCATGCGCTCCAGGACAAAGGGCGTGGAAGTTGGGGTGCTTTGGAGCATTGGGGTGTCCTGTGAGATGAGGCGTGCTGGTCTAGTGTCGCTGCAGGACGTGCGGCATCGCGGCGTGCCTTGTGCGCCGTGCCACGCCACGTGGTCGCCAACTGGAAAAACGGGTACGTGTGGCAGACCGCGATCAACGCGTGGCAACCGCATGCACGCTAGGCCGATTGCAGGTGGTGTTCAAGACCGATTACCGCAGTGTTGTGCGCTTATCGGACGGCCGGCAAACTGGACTTCGCTTGCGCAGCGATGCGTTCGGGTGTCCTCTCTGCGTTGCCGGCTGCTCCTTCAGGTACGGCGCGCGCCTGGAGATCAGGTCTGGCGCGGCCGCAGCGTTCGCCTCCGCAGCGTTATCTCGTTAGCTGTGCGAGATCGCCTTCGACGGGAGTGTGCGGGTTTGTCAGCAGTGTTGCGCCAACTTGCGCAATGCACCGTGTCGACGAATATCACGGCGACAACGCTCCATGCGGCTTGGAGCGCCTCACAAACCCGCTCGAACAGCCGTCAGGTGGGTACGGACAGCGCGTGCATAACCGGAGCGTACGAGTCGCCCATGCCGATTCCGAGCACCGGCCCTGCCCGCCCGGTGGCCGCGCCGTAGTTCTGTTACGTGCTCCTGGTCATGCATGCATCATGGGCAGCGGACGCGCTGCGTGTCTGTCGGATCGCCGGATGTGCGGCATGCTCAGGCAGCAGCACCGCGAGTGACTTCAAAGGGGCGCTATTCGTCTGCAGCGATTGACCACAGCCTGGCCCAACACACATCGCGGCATGCCGCGTCCATAGCATCCACAACACACGTGCGCATCTGGCGACATCCATTGCGCAGTAGGACCACTGCCGCGGCAATCCGCACCGCACAGGTATCATCCAGCCGTGTCCGCAGTTGGCGGCACGTTGATTGACCGGAGAGTGCCGTGACCCCGATTCGCCCGTTTCTGGAACACACCCCACAGCTGGGTGAACGCGTCTATGTCGACCCGGCCTGCACCATCATCGGCAAGGTGAGCCTGGGCGACGATGTATCGGTGCTGGCCAGGCACAGTGATCCGCGGCGACGTCAATCACGTGCAGGTCGGCGCACGCACCAATGTGCAGGACGGCACCATCATTCACGTCAGCCACCACAGCCCGTTCAACAAGGCCGGCTATCCAACCATCATCGGCGAGGACGTGACCGTGGGCCACGGCACCATCCTGCACGCCTGCACCATCGAAGACCTGTGCCTGATCGGCATGGGCGCCTGCGTGCTGGATGGGGCCACCATCAAACGCTACGGGTTTGTCGGCGCCGGTGCGGTGGTGGGGCCAGGCAAAGTGGTTGGCGAAGCGGAATTGTGGCTGGGCAACCCAGCGCGGCTGGCACGCACGCTCAGCGACAAGGAAATCGAAAGCCTACATTACTCCGCGCAACATTATGTGCGGCTCAAGGATCAGTATCTGAGCCCACCTGTCGGCGACTGAACAAGCGCGCGACCGACTGCTGAGTAGCGTCGCCGCACCAGCACAGGGCTGGTTTTTCAGGGCTGCGTGGCGCGCTCCAACGCCGTCAGCATCGTCAACGCCTGCTCGCGCGATGTGCCGCACATCTCCAGCGACGGCCGCAGGCTGCCGCACACCGCCGGGCGCTGCGGCGATCCGAACAACCGGCAGCCCAGCTGCGCATCCAGCTGCACGCACGCCACCCCGGCCGGCTTGCCGTTGGGCATGCCGGGGATTGGCGAACTGATCGAGGGCGCGATGCAGCACGCGGCACAGCCGGCGCGGCACGACATGGCAGAGTTCATGTGCGCAGTTTAGAGCGGCCAGCAGAACGTAGCGAGCGAACGTCAGGTGCGTGTGAGCGAGGCACGCGGCTCGGCGATTTGCGTGGTTGGCGACGACGCCTGCGGCGCGAATGCGCCCGCCTGACGGTGAGCGCTGTGGTTGTCGTGGCACCCCCCGAACCGGCGCGCCGGCGTGCAGCCTGGAAGACGCGCGCGTCGCGCCGCATCGATGAACCGTTCGGGGTGGCCGCAACGCCTGTCTGCCCGCGCGTTCGCCGCATCCGTGCTCGCCTGCCGCTGCGCTCGTGCCTGGCGGCTGCGTGCTACCGTGACCGATCGCCAGAACGCGCCGTGACGGTTGCAGCAGCAACAGTCGCGACGCGCTCTAATTGCCAGCCACCGCTCGCTGATCAGTCGTCGACATCGCCATGCCAGAATACCGCTCCAAGACCTCCACCCACGGCCGCAACATGGCTGGCGCACGCGCACTCTGGCGCGCCACCGGCATGCAGGATGGCGACTTCCACAAGCCCATCATCGCCATCGCCAATTCCTTCACCCAGTTCGTGCCCGGGCACGTGCACCTGAAGGATCTTGGTCAGCTGGTCGCGCGCGAGATCGAGCGCGTCGGCGGCGTGGCCAAGGAGTTCGACACCATCGCCGTGGACGACGGCATCGCGATGGGCCACGACGGCATGCTGTATTCGCTGCCTAGTCGCGAAATCATCGCCGACTCGGTCGAGTACATGGTCAATGCGCATTGCGCCGACGCGCTGGTGTGCATTTCCAACTGCGACAAGATTACCCCGGGCATGTTGATGGCCGCGTTGCGGCTGAATATCCCGACCGTGTTCGTCTCCGGCGGCCCGATGGAAGCCGGCAAGACCAAGTTGTCCGAACATAAACTCGATCTGATCGACGCCATGGTGATCGCTGCCGACGACAGCGCATCGGATGAGAAAGTCGCCGAATTCGAACGCAGCGCCTGCCCCACCTGCGGCTCGTGCTCGGGCATGTTCACCGCCAACTCGATGAACTGCCTGACCGAAGCGCTGGGCCTGTCGCTGCCGGGCAACGGCACCGTGGTGGCCACGCATGCCGACCGCGAGCAACTGTTCCTGCGTGCGGGGCGCGTGGCGGTGGAACTGTGCCACCGCTGGTATGGCGGCGAAGATCCCACCGCACTGCCGCGCGGCATTGCCACCTTCGAAGCGTTCGAAAATGCGATGACGTTGGACATCGCCATGGGCGGCTCGACCAACACCATCCTGCATCTGCTCGCCGCCGCGCAGGAAGGCGAAGTGCCATTCGGCATGCGCGACATCGACCGCCTGTCCAAGCGCGTGCCGCAGCTATGCAAGGTGGCGCCGAATACGCCCAAGTACCACATCGAAGACGTGCATCGCGCTGGCGGCATCATGGCTATCCTCGGCGAGCTCGCACGTGGCGGCCTGCTGCATACCAACGCAGCCACGGTGCATGCACGCACCCTGGCCGACGCCATCGCGCAATGGGATGTCACCCAGACCGGCGATGAAAAGGTGCATACGTTCTACAAGGCCGGACCGGGCGGAATTCCCACGCAGATCGCCTTCAGCCAGGCCACGCGTTGGGACAGCCTGGATACCGACCGCAGCGACGGCTGCATTCGCGATGTCGCGCACGCGTTCTCGCAGGAAGGCGGCCTCGCCGTGCTGTACGGCAATATCGCCCGCGACGGCTGCGTGGTCAAAACCGCTGGCGTGGACGAATCCATCCATGTCTTCGAAGGCAACGCCCGCGTCTATGAAAGCCAGGATTCGGCGGTCAAGGGCATTCTTGCCGACGAAGTGAAGGCCGGCGACATCGTGGTGATCCGCTACGAAGGCCCCAAGGGCGGCCCCGGCATGCAGGAAATGCTGTACCCCACCAGCTATCTCAAATCCAAGGGCCTGGGCAAGCAATGCGCCCTGCTCACCGACGGCCGCTTCTCCGGCGGCACCTCGGGCCTGTCGATCGGCCACGCCTCGCCGGAAGCGGCCGCAGGCGGCGCGATCGGTTTGGTGCGCGATGGCGACAAGGTCCTGATCGACATCCCCAATCGCTCGATCAATCTGCTGGTGTCCGACGAAGAGCTTGCTAGTCGTCGCGCCGAGCAGGACGCCAAGGGCTGGAAGCCAGTAGAGGTACGCCCACGCAAGGTCACAACCGCGTTGAAGGCGTATGCGTTGCTGGCGACCAGCGCAGACAAGGGCGCGGTGCGGGACAAGGCGTTGTTGGACGGCTGAGATATCTCTGAGCCTGGCCCATGCCGTCCGTCCCCGCAGCCGCGGCCGCGGCCGTGACCAACTGCACTCCCTAGACTTACGAAGACTCACGGAAAAACCGTCCTCCGCCCTTCCCCCGCCTGCGGGGGAAGGTGCCCGAAGGGCGGATGGGGGCAGCCACGCGATCACGCGACAAAGCCGACGAACCTAAACCGCGCCACTGCAAAGCTCCCTGCAGAACGTCCCTGTAAGCGTGACGCCGGCCAATCTGGCGGATGCGTGGGTCCACCCACTGGCGCGGAGACAGAACGGATATTGCCAACCATGGCGCGGCATCGGCATGGGGACACTTGCGCGCTACCGCATGCGACAACACCACCCACCGGCCACAGATCATCACTCCCCCGCGCGGAGCAGCAGCCTCCGCTCGCATTGCTGCATCATCGCTGCGCGCAGACTGAGCGCCACTGGCACCAGCCCGTCGCTATCACTCTCGCCGTAGCGCACCACGATCTCGTTGCGTGCCACATCCACATTCTTGATGCGTAGGCGCAGGCACTCCATCAAGCGCATCCCGGTCCCGTAGAGCAGTGCCGCCATTAGTGCATGACGCCCTTCCATCCGCGCCAGCACCGCCATGACCTCCGCCTCACTCAAGACCGTAGACAACCGCCGCGGCCGCTTGGCCCGCTGAATCTCGTCCATCCATGGTAGATCGCGTCCCAACACCTCGCGATACAGAAACAACAAAGCGGCCAGCGCCTGATTCTGCGTCGAAAGCGCCACATGATCGCGCGCCGCCAGCAGAGTCAGGAACGCTTCCACGTCGCACACTCCCATCGTCTCTGGATGCCGTTTGCCGTTGGCCAGGCTGAAGCGCCGAATCCAACCAACATAGGCATCCTCGGTGCGCTTGGCACGGCCCAGCCGCCGCAACCGATCGCAGACGCGATCCAGCAACCGAGCCGGTCGTCGCCCGCTAGGCGCTGCCGAAGACGGTTGCCTGGCGCCCGATGCAGACCAGGAGATTGAAGCCTTTCGGTCGGAATGATAGGGTCCCATTCAGATGAGTCGCGCAAGGGGAATGCGACATGCTGACGCATCATAGTCACGCACCACGATCGGGATACCGCGTTGATACGACTGGGGTTGCACTGGACGGGGAGGTCAGAAATTAAGTACTACATCCCGGTGCTACGCACCTTTTTGACTTCGAATAGTTGTTAGGCATCAGATCATGCGCGTCGAGAACGTTGAGATTTTCTCAGACCAATCAAACATGCCGGTGATTAGGCATCTTGGCCGCCAGTTCCCTGGCGTACTCGTACAGGGCGACACCCTTCATATGCTGTGCGCTCAGGCCACTGAGGCATTGTCGGACAGTCCTGACGCCCGGGACGAGCTCCAAGATCTGCACAATAAGCTGCTAATTATGCTTGCTCACTACAAGTACGTACTCAATGAGCATCAGGTTCCACTACCTTTCGTAGAGACGCCTGATGCATAACCATTCATTCAAGCCGACGCCACTTCGTGGCGCGACTTAGTTCAAGCGTTAGGCACCGCATGAAGGTTCGATGGCTATTTGTTGCATGGGTAGTTTTGGCAGCGTGGGTTCTTTTGCTGCGTTTCGGTGTGGTCGGTCCAAGCGAGTGGCTGACCACGCTCTATGCCTTGGGTAGTCTTGCACTTGCCGGCGGGGCTGGCGCCCTACTCAACATCCGCTTTCGTCGAGATCTTCTGTCCGTTGATCGAGCCACCTGGGAACACCTCACGCAATTTACTGGCCTTGGTCCCGGCTACCATAACAATTTTCGTGAGCTGGGCTGGATCGCATGGCCGTCGTCTACTATCCCGCTCCACCTCAAACCGCTGTGGCTTCGAGCACGTAAGCTCGTCTGGCTGCCAGTTGCTTGGCTCCTAACCACACCGGCAATCTGCATTATTCTAGGTTTCGGCGGTGCCTAACAATTCATTCAAGCCGACGCCGCTTCGCGGCGCGGCTTAATTCAGGCGTTAGGCATCCGAGTTACCCACAAATAGGAAAGTAGGGACCAAATATGGCTGCAGTGAGCAATTCTGTTGTTCATTTGACAATGAGATATCGAAATACCGCCCTATCGGTCGGCTCAGGCGTTATATATCAACAAGGCTCAGACTATTTTATAGTCACTGCTTGGCACAATTTGGCAGGCAGACACTCAGAATCATTAAAGCCACTTTCAAAAAATTTGGCGATCCCTGATAACGTAGTAGTTAACCTCGCCATGAGTGTGCAAGGATTTGGCGTTATACGCCATTCAATCACAATGCCATTGGCTGATGAGGGGAAATCACTTTTCTATATACATCCTAAAAACTGGCCACGTGTGGATGTGGCAGCCATTCCATTTGATCCTCGCTCAACCTTTTTGTCTGAAATACACCTCTCAACGGGAGAGCATAGAGAATTAAGTTTTTCACCTATCATGGAAGTGCAAGGGGCGGGAACTACTGAAATATGTCCTATACAGAAGTATCTTGCTCCAAACCCTGATGTGATTGGCAAATGGTTTGATGCCGTCGAAGTAACTGAGGAATTGTTCATACCAGGATATCCGCACAACGTACAAGATTATTACGCTCAGCCCGTCTGGAAGCGGGCAACGATTGCTTCATCCGTACAGCATGGTTGGAACAGAGAGCCAAAATTTCTAATTGATAGCGCCTCCAAAAGTGGGATGTCCGGATCACCAGTTTTGTATTACAGCCCAAATGGAAGGGTTAAGATTCTTGGCTCAACATATCAATTTGATCGGGATATTGCGATTCTTGCTGGCATCTATGTAGGAAGGATAGGGGTCCAAGGGGAACTCGATCCACAAATAGGGGCCGTATGGCATAGCTCTGTAATTGAGGAAATTTTAGAAGCCAAGTGTTTTGAGAGGCTTCCATCTGACATAGAGTTGTCGCATGGTGAGATGGTGGAAAATATGCAAAGCATCTTGGCACTGTATTCTCTTAACGGAATTGAAAATATTAAAAACCCCGATCTGCCATCCAGGTATTATGCTCGTCAATCATTAATGGAAAAAATTTGCGGAAGAGCTAGCCCAGGAAGAGCTCTCGAAGCAGTACTTGATGCAGCCGAAAAGTACGAAGGCGACTTGGTTGCTGATGAGAATTGATTGGGGAACATGCCTAACTCGTCGCTCAAGCGGAGGGCTTCCAGCCGCCGCTTACCTAGTTCGTTATGCAGTAGTGGAGCAAATTCGTTGGTGGTCGCCGCTTCGGCAAGTTCGCAGGCGTGTATTCTGTCGGCTCCGGGCGGCAGTCGTCACCGCTGTGGGTCGCGGCAAGTTCGGCGCTTCGCCTTGGCACGTCGTTGCCGCGCTGCGCGCTTTGCACTTGGCTTCGGTGGCATAACGCGCCGCTGCATCGTCGGGCAAGCTCCATCCCGCAGGCTGTGGCACACTTGGTCCAGGCGGCAGTGCTGGGGAGCACGGTTGCACCATCCAACCTTTGCGGCCACTCACTGCCTAACAACTCATTCAAGCCGAAGTTGCTTCGCAACTCGGCTTAATTCAAGCGTTAGCACCCAGAGGAAGATTTGATGCGGCTTGTAGCTATAGCTGGCTTGTTGATGATTCTTGCAGCAGGCACTCTGCGTGCTCAAGAGCACCCAAAGATCCCCGAACGACCAGCAGCCCTGAGAGCGCTAGATGGTGATTGGGTCATGTCCGGCGATGTAATGGGTAAGCCGGTCACCTATCGGATGGTCGCCGGGCCTACGCTCCAGGGTGCCTTCACCGAAATCCATATGAATGATGTCCAAGTGCCTTCTGAGTATGAGGCGCATGTATTAATTGGGTACGACGCGGAAAGCAACACTGTCATGACGCACTGGATGGACAGCTTTGGCGCCAAGTATTCAGTTCCGCATGGAACGGGAAACGTCACGGAAACCTCGATTCAGTTCACGATCCCCTACGAGGATGGCCCCTTCCGGGATACCTTCACTTATAGCCCTGAGACAAATACTTGGCTATTCGTCCTTGAAGCATCACAACCAGATGGCACATGGAAGCACTTTGCGCGCTACAGCGTCCGCCGTCCGTAGCTGAGTGCTAACAATTCATTCAAGCCGAACCCGTTTCGCGGGTCGGCTTAACTCAGGCGTTAGGCCGTGGTGGAGCAAATGCGTTGGTGGTTGCCGCTTCGATGAGTTCGCAGGCGTGCATGCGGTTGGCCCCGGACAGCAGTCATCACCGTTGCTGGTCGCGGTAAGTTCGGTGCTTCGCCTTGGCAAGTCGTTCCCGCGCTGCGCTCGGTGCAGTTGGCTTCGGTGGCATCACGCGCCGCTGCATCACTGGGCAAGCTCCATCCCGCAAGCGGTGGCACACTCGGTCCCGGCGGCAGTGCTGGGGAGCATGGTTGCACCATTCAACCTCTGCGGCCACTCACTGCCTAACAACTCATTCAAGCCGACGTTGCTTCGCAACGCGGCTTAATTCAAGCGTTAGAGCCATTGATGATCAAACTCCGCGTTCCAACCTTGGTTTTTGCAGCACTCTCGGCCCTGAGCGCCATGGCCACTGGATACATCTTCCTTTCGGCGGTCGCGACGGCCTCGCTAAGGTTCGGATACTGCGGCCCGACATCGCTGGATGCCGCTGAGCAGTACTGCCGCATCGGCACGCATTCTTTACCTTTCGTATGCTCTTGCTGGGTTCACGGCTGCACTCATCGGCATAACCATCCGGTTGCACTGGCGTCGCCGCAAGGGCTCTAACAATTCATTCAAGCCGAACCCGCTTCGTGGGTCGGCTTAATTCGGGCGTTAGGCCACATGACAAAGATTGCGGCAATCGTAGTTCTTTTGCTCATGGCGGGCGCAGTCTCTGCCCACCAGGATCGCATCCTGCCAATTGGCGCAGATGGCACTCTTGGCATAGTCCCTGCCACCTATGGCCCTGTCAAAGTGCTTGTCTCTCGCGCAGTGGACAATCCTGCAGCACTGAGCCGGGTCACAGTTGCTTCGCCGCGTTTCAACATCAAACTCAATCAGTGCATCCTTAGCAAGCTCAAAGACGTCACTTACATCCAAGCCAGCGGCTCTTGGTACCATACACGCGGCAGCCTTACCCCTTATGCGTCACTGACATTTTATAGCGGCAATTACGATCCTCGCAGCCCAACCAACGAGTACTACTCGGTTACGTTCTCGCTCCTCGACGGACACATACTGACGGGACAAAGAGCTTGGGATCCTCCAATAGGTGCTTGGCGCGGTCAGGTCGTCGATCCAGCTGATAAGTGCTCGCACTGGAGGTCACTAGGCATGTGGCCTAACAATTCATTCAAGCCGAACCCGCTTCACGGGTCGGCTTAATTCAGGTGTTAACTGCCATGCGAAGGGTTCTAGCGGTTATTGCCAGCTTCGTCTCCATAGCCCTCCCGGTTTGCGTCAGCTATGCACTTCGCCCGACGCAAGAGCAGCACAACCACGCAATGATGTGACTGCTCCTCGCCGCTGCGACTCAAGGTGTCTCAACCCTTCTATCTGGGTTCGCCATCTACTACGGTCAAGAAAGGTTTCGGGCCCTTCCAACACCACGCCCTTTGCACCGCAAGGTCGAGCTTGGCGTGCTGTTGCTCCCTCCAGTATTGTTTGTGACACTCGTTGCTGCTCGGGTGCTGTCGTCTGGCACCTAACACTTCATTCAAGCCGAAGCCGCCTCGCAGCTCGGCTCAACTCAGGTGTTAGGCCATGGTGGAGCAAATGCATTCGTGTTTGCCGCTTTGGTGAGTTAGCAGGCATGCATGCGGTCGACTCGGGACAGCAGCCATCACCGTTGCTGGTTGCGGTAAGTTCGGCGCTTAGCCTTGGCAAGTCGTTCCCGCGCTGCGCTCGGTGCAGTTGGCTTCGGTGGCATCACGCGCCGCTGCATCACTGGGCAAGCTCCATCCCGCAAGCTGTGGCACACTCTGCACAGGCGGCAGTGCTGGGGAGCATGGTTGCACCATTCAATCTCTGCAACCACTCACTGCCTAAAAACTCATTCAAGCCGACGTTGCTTCGCAACGCGGCTTAATTCAAGCATTAGCGCCCACAGCGAGATTCCCTAGACGTGCAAAGCGAACGAACGGCCGGTGTACCTGCCGGGACCATCCGGATCGACCCTGAGCAGGGCTTCGGGCCCCATCTTTCGGATGCGTTTCTCAATCTGTATGGCGAGGACTCGGTCTTTGTAACTGGCGCCGTAGATCTACTCACTTGGCAATTCGTCGCCGTTCTTATCAAGGCTGAGAAGCTCCCGGCCGACTTTGTGGCAGTTCACTACGGTACCTCCGAGATGCGAAATGCCTTGGACGCCTTTCTCAAGACTCTTTCTGATCGCGGCTTAGAAAAGGCTTCTACTTTGCTCATGCGGTCGGTTACAGGGCATGAGCAGCCGCAGGCATTTCAGGCCACTGCCAGCGCCCTGCTGGGCTACGATCTGGTGACGCACTGGCTACAATTGCTGGAGCAACAGGACTATGCTGGCATGACACTGCTCTTGGCCGCGCAGTAGGTGGGCGCAGACAATTCATTCAAGCCGACGCCGCTTCGCGGCGCGGCTTAATTCAGGTGTTAGGCCGCATGGACAGAACTTTGGAGAAATGCGATGAATGCGAGAGCCGATACATCGCGACTGCTTCGAGCATGTCATCGCTTTTTCCAGAGTGCGCCCATGTTCTGTATGGCACCGCAAATTGCCCGCATGAGTTCATTTCGGCGCGATGCGCCATCTGCGGTTGGGACGGCTCCAGTTCGCCATGTATTCAATCTCTACTCCGGTCACCTCCGTCGCCGGCCTAACAATTCATTCAAGCCGAACCCGCTTTGCGGGTCGGCTTAATTCAGGCTTTAGCCCTACCGAGCATGACTGATCCAACTACGGAACAAGTGTTTGCCTATCACAAGGCTACTGGCTGCCCAATTAGGCTCGCCCAAAACACGCTTCGCGCAATGGAGCCACTCCTTAGGGAGCGCGTACTGGTAGCGATCCAACGACCCAAGCGGCAGCGCGGTTTGGTGGATCCCATACAGGAGGATCCACATGCCGGCCCTCTAGTTTCCGCTTCAGCGGAGGAGGCCAGGGAGTTGGCTCAACATGCCGGTCACATCGGCAGAGGGAGCTGTCACTTTATCTGGCATGAGCAGGCTAGAATCTTGCTTGAGTGTCACAATATTGTGTGGTTCTCGCCAAAGCAGATGAACCCTCACACCATCTATGACTAGATGGGCTAACAATTCATTCAAGCCGACGCCGCTGTGCGGCTCGGCTTAACTCAGTTGTTAGGCCCAGGTACCACAATGCTCGTTCGCACCTTTCCGGTCATGCCCACTCGTCCATGCAGATTCTGCTTTGCGCTGCAAGATGACAGCGTGTTCGCAGACTTTGATGTGGACGAGAAAGGCCGGTTATTTCTGGTCAGGATTTCTTTTGAAGGCTACGGCTGCTGCTACCCTAGTTGGAGCAACCGGGCGGTGAAAATGCCTATCGATGATTATCAGAAGTTAGTTTGGCTCAAAGAGGCCGGTGAGCTGACTCAGCCAGTTGTTTCCAGCCTCCTCAGGTCGTACTTCGTCGCGTGTGGCGAGTCAATCTGGGTAGACGCTTTACAAGAACACGGATTGGTTTGAAGGTGAAGATGGACGGACAGTCCAGGCCTAACAATTCATTCAAGCCGAAGCCGCTTCGCGGCTCGGCTCAATTCAAGCGTTAGGCCGTGGTAGAGCAAATGCGTTGGTGGTTGCCGCTTCGGTGAGTTCGCAGGCATGCATGCGGTTGGCTCCGGACAGCAGTCATCACCGTTGCTGGTTGCGGTAAGTTCGGTGCTTCGCCTTGGCAAGTCGTTCCCGCGCTGCGCTCGGTGCAGTTCGCTTCGGTGGCATCACGCGCCGCTGCATCACTGGGCAAGCTCTATCCCGCAAGCTGTGGCAAACTCTGCCCAGGCGGCAGTGCTGGGGAGCATGGTTGCACCATTCAAGCTCTGCGGCCACTCGCTGCCTAACAACTCATTCAAGCCGAAGTTGCTTCGCAGCGCACCTTAATTCAAGCGTTAGCGCTCATAGGGAGGTTATCGATGGCTCGTAAGTCCGGAGGTGGCTCTTTCCTTATTCTGTTGGTCGGCATCGGCTGGGTCATGTCCAAGTGCGGCGGCGGTACCAGCAACAGCGCACCTGATCCCACGCCGCTAGCGTCTCCTCCAGCTATTGCCACCCCCGCTGCCCAACCGACAGAGACGATGTTTGTAAATGCCGCAGCACTCAACCAACGCTCAAGTCCTGATGGATCTGTCGTGGGTAAGGTCACAGGCGGAGATTCTGTGAGCGTCTACGAGAGAAGCGGCAAATGGGTAAGAGTTTCCCCGACAATTCGGCACCCTTGTGGGTTTCCCGCTCACATCTTTGCTCTGGGGTAGGCTGTTACAGCCCAGCATTGCCACGCATTCGGAGCAGCGCGCCGCCAAAACCCTCGCGATCCAACTACAGTGATGGTACATGCCCTTGCTCTGGTAATCGTGTTTGCATCGGCCCCCGCGGTGGCCGCTATTGCATTACGTCTGGCGGCAACAAGAGGTACGGCGTGTGAGCGCTAGCAATTCAATCAAGCCGAACTGGCTTCGCCAGTCGGCTTATTTCAGGCGTTAGGCGCCACATCGGAATGCCTCAATATCGTGTAGTTGTTACTGGTAGCGGCATGAGCATTCCGCCTTATGGAACGGCGGGCTTTGCTTCGACGCGCTTTGTTCATGCGGGTTCCTCGTCGGAAGCTTCGCAGGAGGCACTTAGCCTTGTAGCTTAATCAGTAGGTTCAGAGCAGGTATTCGCGACCTCGCCCGCGCCAATACTCGCCATTGATTGCGTCACGCGTGTTTGGAGTCCATTTCGCTCTTCAAAGCCGAACTGCGGCTATAGTTTCTGAGCAAGCGAAGATGACCGTTAGGAAGCGCTCGAGATCGAGCGTGCAGCGGGTACAGGCTGGTGGTAGCCCAGATAGTGCCTAACAATTCATTCAAGCCGACACCACTTCTGGGGTCGGCGTAGTTCAGGCGCCAGGTCCAACAGTCAATGTCCCGAGTCATCCGATACAGGCTTACTTACCTGCTGGTACTGGCGGTGCTGGCGGCGGTTGTGCTTCTTGTCGTCCGCAGCACGGGCGGGAACAACTTCGCTCTGGCATTAGCAGTCGTGTTTCTTCTGGCTCCGGGGAGGCTCCAAGGCCTGCTTCTTCGCCCACTGTTCCGCGGTCAGCGAGCGCTCGCTCATGGCGAGGCAGGCGAGGCCATGCGGCACTTCGATGCTCAGCTGAGCCAACTGGCGGCCCAGCCTTGGCGGCAGTACGCCCTCTGGCTGGGATGGTCGTTGTACACCCCCTCCCTCGCCGCAATGATCCACAACAATCTTGGGGTTACCTACGCGGAGCTCGACGAGCCGGGGAATGCCCAGGCAGCTTGGGAGAAGGCCTTGGCCCTAGATCCTCGGTTCCCCGTCCCCTACGCCAACCTTGCTGCACTCGCAGCCTCTCGCGGGGCCTCCGATCCCGCGCAGGCCATGTTGGAGCAAGCCAAAGCCCTGGGCTACAGTGGCGGCGCGCTAGATCAGGCAACACACCGTGTGCAACAGCTTCTAGCGGCCATCGAGTCGCGAGGCCCCGCGGTGTGAGGCCTAACAATTCGTCCAAGCCGACACCGCTTCGCGGTGCAGCTCAACTCAGGTGTTAGGCCTCACAAGAGACATCGCATGGATCTGGAGACGATTGAGATCAAGGCATTTGTGCCAGCGAGAGAAATTTCTCAGTCCATCGCGTTTTACAACGCGCTCGGCTTCAAGGTCACAATGGAGTCAGACGACCTCGCTTACGTCCAGCATGGCAATACTGCCTTTCTGCTTTCGGAGTTCTACAATCCGGAGCACGCGGAAAATTTTGTGATGCACTTGCTGGTCACAAATGCAGACGACTGGTACCAGAATGTCGAAAGCTCGGGAGTGGTCAAAGATTTTTCAGTGCGTCTTAGCCCGCCGGATGATCGACCTTGGGGCATCAGAGATTTCACGCTCATTGATCCCACAGGCGTGCTTTGGCGTATTGGACATGTAATCCAGGCTGATGCCTAATAATTCACTCAAGCCGAATCCGCTTGCTGGCCGGCTTCATTCAAACGTCAGCCATCAGGAAACGGGATGTTCCGCATGAAGAAGAGCAGCTTGACTGTTTTTGTAATACTGCTATTGATGATCGTTATAGGATACATTTCCGCTGATGCGGCTCAGCCGGATATTCAGCAGGAAATGCGTACCCATATTTCCACACATAGGATTTCTGGCTTCGATCTCCGTGGACCTGTGCCAATTGGCGAGGTGATGGTTTACTCGGAGATCCGTTTTCCGTTTGTAGTTGTGGCTTCTTATGCTGTTCCACGGGACCTGCATGTCAGCTACTATAAGACAAGCTACTTGGCTTTTCCGTGGGGCTTCTACAAACTGTCGCAAGACGAAATCCATCTTGTTTAGCTTGAGCACTAAAAATTCATTCAACCCGACTACGCGGCGCGGCGCGGCTTAATTACAACATCAGGTCAAGTTAACCACTGCGATCTCGTTGCGCGAGACACTGCGCGTCGAGGGCGAGTACAGTGGGGCCTAACAAGTTATCCAAGTCGACGCCGCTAAGGGGGTCGGTTTAATTCAGGCGTTAGGTAACTATAATCGTCAAGGGAGACTTGCGGCATGACAAGTGATGAGAAAACCAAGGGTCCGGCTTCTTACTTCCCCTCAATCGAGAAGACCTATGGGAAGCGGGTAGCACACTGGTTCAAGGTGCTCGACGCTTTGCAACACATGAAGCACATGGAACAAGTGGCGCATCTCAAGCAGGAACACGAGATCGGCCATGGTCACGCCAACGCCCTGGTGGCATATCACCGGGCGCAGACGGGAACCTGACCACTCACTCAAGCCAGGCCCTTTCGCTAGCGGCTCAACGCAAGCGTTAGACGCAACGACATTGGTCGCACAATCGGAAAAATGTACACGTGTTTGAGATAATTGCGTTGATTTCATCCATCCTTTCGACGCTTATCGGGATTACCTGGATCGCAAATCCGGATTTCTTGTTGAAGAAATGGGCAGTGAGCCAACCAAGTTCTGGCTACATCGTTGAGCATCGACTCGGCGCGTTATTGATCACGGTTGGCGTCATCCTCTTTCTAAGCTGTGGGTCAGGTCCATCTGCGGCAAGAACCGCGATCTCCTCAGGAGTTATCTTTGGCTGTGCAACGTTATTTGTGCAGAACCTTCAGTCCTTAAGATCAGGGTCCATCGGAAAAGGAATCCTTCCCGGAATGCTGTTACAAGCGATGGCCATCGTAGGTTTCTTCTTGTCGGAGTTTGTATTTTGATCGCGCGACAGAGTAATTTGGCACTCCCTTATTTGTACCAAGCATGAGCGAGACCGGTCCTGTGCTTGGCGCAGCCATCAACGCTGGATCCAGGAAGAGCATGGAGCGTACAGATATGGCTACGTTGGATTCTGGCCTCTTTTGTGCGCATCGCTCATCCACAGCCTCATCCTGTGCGCGACCACCTTTCCGCTGCTCACACTAGTCTACGGGTAGGCGTATTGGATGAGCGACAAGTTCATCCACGGGCCGGCGAACCTGGCGATCAGCTGGATTCTCCCAGCGGCGCTGTGCATCTGGTTATGGGTTACACGGGCCAAACACCAGGGAAGATGTCGATTGGCGCGCTCGTTGTTGATGCCAAGCCCGGAGAAATAATCACTTTTGGCAAAGCGGTGGTCCGCTACCTGACACAATTCCTCAGCATGACCGGCCTTTGCATCGGATATCTTTGGGTTGGCTTTGATGCCAAAAAGCAGGGCTGGCGCGATCACATCGCCGGTACCGTTGTGATCACGAGATCAATGGCAGCGTCACACCGGTGTACTTTGTGCATTGACATCTCACGTCGCAGTCGATTTTCGGCACAAATTTGTGCCGCCCCGTTGGACACTACAAACGTTCCTGCCATGCTCTCATCATCTCCGTATCGCGTTGCGCATCAAACACCCACTGTCTAAGCGTATCGGCATCTTCGCCAAGCGAGCGGTTTGAGTCCGAAATCACGCGAAGCCGCCGAGCGTGGATTGCCCAACTCACTGTTCAGCGAACAAGTATTTTTCAATGGCGAGCAAGTTGCGATGGGACGCGTCATTGGCGACGGCGGCTGTTTTTATCATGCAGTTGACATTGCCGTTTTGCCTGAGCGTCAGGGCTGTTGCCTGGGCAAGGCCGTCATGAATGAAATTCTTCGCTACATCGAGCAGAAGTTGTCTGACTCGGCGTATGTAAGCCTGATTGCCGATGGTCCGGCGCACAGGCTTTATCAGCAGTTCGGTTTCGTGTTGACTGCGCCTGCCAGTGTAGGCATGGCCTTCAAGAGGAATACATCGATCGCTAGCGTGGAGCTGAACATTCTGTAGAGCTACAATTGTTCTGCTGCGCTCGCGCCCAGCGATCCAATCTGTCACTCAAGCGTTATCGCTAAGGAAAGCATGTTCTCCATCTTCAAGAAGAAAGTCGCTCCATTACTGATCGTTCGAGCCGATGGGCGAGAACTGTGCCGCGTTACCCAGAGCGATGTCCCGTGCGAGATTAAGCCTTCAGCGTGGTTGAAGGCCAATAGCGTCCTGGAGTTTGCCGACTCGACAGGAGACGTGCATCGGCATGAACTCGCTACTGCATCTGGGTGGTTCCACTTTTCCGTTCGTGTACATTCCAGCCTCGGGTGCCAGGTAGACTGTGTCATTTCCCAAACCGAACACCTTGATCCAGACGCGTTTGCGACCGGCAAGGCATCCGGGATCAGGTTTCAGCCATTCTTTTTGCCGGGCGCAGCCATCAGCAACTCCGCGCTTGCAGGCAAGGGGTTGTTTGCGCGCGGGCTGCACTATGGCGGTACGGTCACCAGTGGCAATGTGGTGCTGTCCTGTGTGTGCGACCACTGCCGGCGTTCATTCCTGATCCGCTCCTATCACGCCGGATTTAGCAACGCGGGCTACTTCTATTCGGCATCTGGCGCGTACACCATGGCGGTCGACAGCCATCTGCCTGGCAGCCCAGCAGCGTTGTCCGAGCCCGATGCTGAGTCACTTGCTGCGTTGGAAAGCCCATTGCCTCTTGCGCCGGACGGGTCGAGCTATAGCTACCTCAACCCTTTCCGCTGCCCGCATTGCTCCATGCCATACATCGATTTCAGAGCGAACCCCGGCTTGCGGGAGAGCGAGTATTACGGAAATTATTTTGATGGCTCCACGCTGCTGCGCTATGTCCCGGCAGATGCCTAGCGTTCGCCCTTGATGCGCGCAGGCTGGATTGATGCGGTTAGCCGGACGCGATGCAGTGGCGCGCAGTAATGCTTGCGCACAGTGCACGCTGTGCTGTGCCATTCCGATACCCGCGCTGTCTTGCAAGACCGACGCTTCCGACCGTCTTGCACCATGAAGTGGGCCGAGCTCTTGATTGACGGTGGACAACCCTCGCCTGCATCGGCTGTTCTACCGGCTAACAGGGTGACGTCCTGCGTTACCATGCGGCCATGAACACTAAATTTCTTCTTGTTGCATTGCTGCTCAGTGCCTCTGCCTCGGCACAAGGTGTTTCGCCAACCACCACGCGTGAGGTGGGCCAGCTTTTCAAAGCCCTTGAGCAA
This sequence comes from Xanthomonas sp. AC360, assembly GCF_979258225.1. Taxonomy (NCBI): domain Bacteria; kingdom Pseudomonadati; phylum Pseudomonadota; class Gammaproteobacteria; order Lysobacterales; family Lysobacteraceae; genus Xanthomonas; species Xanthomonas sp. AC360. The sequence continues at coordinate 1,810,538 of NZ_OZ409846.1, read as the reverse complement.
TCCAACTGCGAATTTTCCCGCAACGGGTCGTGGTATGCAGCGCCGAAAGCCAGCGAACACCTGCAGCGCAAGTATGAGTACCTGCAGAAAAAGGCATTGGTCACGTCTACCGAGTCTTTCATCGAACTCGCCGCGACCAAGAGCAGCATGTCGGGCAAGCCGTATCAGGTGCGTTGCGGGAACGCCGCGCCGGTATCGAGCCAGTCATGGTTCATCGGCAAGCTACGGGAGTTACGTAAGCGACCCTCGAACAACGACGCCGCGTCCGGCTAAGAACGGCTGACGAAAGCTAGCCAGCAGTTGTCAGGTGGGTGTGGACGGCGCGCTCAGAACCTAGGTGCAGGCGTGTTCCATGCCGCACCGAGCACTGGTCGCGTCCGCCTGGCGGCTGCACAGTCGTTTTGGTAACTGCTCTAAACCACCTGGCCGCGTTTGATCTACCGATCAACATGCAGTGGCAGGCCCAAGGCGCTTGGGCGGTTCCTATCGCTCACGCAGTGTTGTCGGTTGGCTTGCGGCACAGGACCGCCTGTTTGCCCCTGCACGGGGCCATGACGCGTCGGTTGACTGACACACCCACCGGTGACGCACTTTTTCAGCGAACACTAGTTGGCCGGTGGAGTACGGGCCTCCACTATCAACGCGCCTCCGCATCAGGCAGTGATGCTGCGCACAGTCCCGTTGTAAGCGCTGCCGATGACCTTTTTCAGATCACACCAGATGATCTGCAGTTGGCTGCTGATGTACCCGAGATGCATGTCGAATACTGCCGGCCTGGTACATGCTCCCGATGCGCTTGATACCGAGCCGGGTCGGTGACCGCAGAACGTCAGTTATGACTGGATCAACTCGACGGAAAGCGGACAGCGTGAGCGCCCACCAGTTGGTCAAGCCGAATCGGCTTCGCGGGTCGGCTTCATTCAAACATTCGGCGACTCAGTAAAAAGCGGTCCGGACCGAGATGATGATGAAGGATCAATTCCAGAGGGTAATGCCCTCGTTTTATCAATCGATCCCGGACAACGCGCGAACGGCTTGCTTTGCGATCTATCGAAGAAAGGATAAGGATTTAATGCCTGAAGCTGGTAACCCATTCAACAACGCTGCCGTCGGGGATCGGTTCGCTACAGATCAGGCTGCTTTGAACGAGGGGCTGCAGGTGGTTCGAGAACATGCTATTGAGTCCCTTGTTGGCGTCCCCAACAAGCGTCGACGCGAGTGATACAGCCGTCTAACAACGCATTCAAGCCGAGTCCGCCTCGGATATCTGCTTGGGGCGATTCAAGGGAGAGCGCACGGTGACGGACAAGAAGCGCAAGCCAGCACTGTCTGTGCAGTCCTTCATTGATGCACTCGACCATCCGCTCAAGCGCGAGATTGTTGCGATCAGGCAAGTCTTGCTGGGTGCGGATCCGGCGATCTCGGAGGAGATCAAATGGAACGCACCCAGCTTTCGCACCACCGAGCACTTTGCCACCATGCATTTGCGCGCAACAACCGCGGTGCAGCTTATTTTTCATCTGGGCGCCAAACCCGGACGGAAGGTTCCAGCAGACGCTATCGCTGATCCGCAAGGGCTATTGACGTGGCACGGAACAGACCGCGCCTCCCTCAGTTTTTCCGGGGCCGCGGATCTGGCACTCAAGCATGACGCATTACTTGCGATCATTCGGCAATGGATCACGCATGTTTAGAGCGGCGAACAAAAGGACTGTGCAGCCGCCAAGTGCGCGCGGCCAGTGCTTGGAATCGGCATTCGCTACTCGCACATTGACGACTGCTCGCTACGTTGTGTTAGCACTCCTCATTCAGTGAATCACCGGTGATGACGCGCATGTGGGCATGCCCCAACTGCAATCGCCAGTTCATTCGAACGAATCAGCGCCACGCGTGCGGAACAGGCGATCGACGCGATGTCTTGCGCGGCAGGCCAGCCGATCTGGTGGAGCTGTATACCGCGCTGGAGACGTTCATGACCGCGCTTGGAGCAGTGGAGTGTGTCACGCGGGAGCGGTATGTCCTTTTCCGCAGCTGCAAGGTTTTTGCGGACGCCACTATCATGTCAGACGCGATCCGCCTTGCTGTCCACCTTGGGCGACGGGTGGACCACGCGATATTCATTAAATCAGTGACAGATGGAAAGCAGGTGACGCAGATTGCGAAGCTCTACACACGGGCCGATCTTGAAGCCATAAAAACGTTTTTGCACGAGGCCTATGAGCATTCGATTGCTTCGCGCGCACCTTAGAAATCCCGTGAAGCCAATCCACTCACAAGTCTGCTTGACTGATCGGCGCTGGCTCGATCCTGCTGCAGCACGACACCGATGACGGTGCCAGGCTGGATCGTTCGCTTCAGGCCGCGCGTTTGGCACAGTCATCGAATGCATCGGCAACAAACGCACTCACCGCATCTTCCAGCTGCGCGGCGTGATCGCCCATCGCGCGTGCAGCAGCACTGGCGTCCTGCATGCGGGTGACGCCGTCGCGCATGTCGGTATCCACGTTGTTGAGGGTGTGATGCACCTGCGCAATGCTGCCGGCTTCCTGTTGCGAGGCGATGGCAATCTTGCTGAGCGTGCTGCTGACCTGGCCAATGGTGGCCACAATGTGCTGCATGCCTTCGCCAGCGTGGCGCACCTGCTGCACGCCTGCCTGCATGTGCGTGACCGACTCGCCGATCAGCGTCTTGATCTGGCTGGCGGCGGTGGACGAGCGTAGCGCCAGCGCGCGCACTTCGCTGGCGACCACTGCAAAACCACGGCCTTCGTCGCCAGCGCGTGCGGCTTCGACCGCAGCGTTCAAGGCCAGGATATTGGTCTGGAACGCAAGGCCGTCGATCACCGAAATGATGTCCTGGATGCGGCGCGATGCTTGCTCCATCTGCTGCATGGTGCCCATCGCCTGTTGCATGGTGTCGCCGCCACTGCGTGCGGCCTCCGAGGCAGCGGCGGTGAGTTTGTCCGCATCCGCTGCCTGGGCGGTGTGTTGCTGCATGGTGCCGAGCACGGCCTGCATCTGGGCAGCGGTGTGGCCCAACGTGGCCGACTGGCGCTGCACTTGCTGCTCCAACGCATCGTTGCGGGTGAGGATGTGGCCGGCCGCATGATTGATCGCGCTGCTTGAGCTGCGGATCTGCGCAATGATGCGGGCCAGTTCATCGGCGGTGGCATTGGCATCGCGCTTGATCTGCTCGAACACGCCTTCGCACGGGCGATCGATGCGTTGCGACAGATCGCCGCGCGACATCGCCGCCAGCATCTGGCGCATGTCCTGCAGGCTGTCGTCGGTGATGGCGAGGAAGCGGTTGACGCCGTCGGCCAGCTGGCCGAGCGTGCCGCCGTTGGCATGCCCGTGCAGACGCGCGCCCAGTTCGCCGCGCGTGGCCTGTGCGATGACGGTTGCCAGCTGCTCTTCCAGCATCAGGTCCTGGGTGCGGTCCTGCCACTCCACCACCACGCCCAGCGAACTGCCGTCATGATCGTGCACAGGCGTGATGTTTTCCTGCAGCTGCAGCGCGGCCAGTGCGCGTGTTCTGCTGGTGCCGGTGGCATGCCCCAGCTGCACTGCATCGGCCAGCGCGGTCTCCAGCGCATCGGCATCAACATGCGTGCTCAGTTGCTGGAACGACTGATTGCGGTAGATGGCTGCGCCCTGCCCGTCGACGATGGCCACCGCCATCGCCGAGGCATCCAATGCCAGACGGATGCGGCGGTTTTCCAGCAGTAACTGTTGTTGCTGCGCGATGCGTTCTTCCACCTGCACGCTCATCCGCACCAGCGCTTGCGCCAGCGACCCGCTGCGGAAGGTCTGCTGCATGATCGCCGGCGGCAAGGTGGCACCGGTCGCAAGGGTGTCGGCCAGTTCCGCCAATGCATCGGCTTCGTGATCCAACGCATCGACCTGTCGCCGCAGTTGGATAGCCATCACGCAGACGAAGGCGGTTTCCACGATCACGTAGCCAGCGTGCAACAGCACGATGCCGAAGCCGCTGCCGGCAGTGAAGGCCTGCACCGGCATCCCGCGCGATTGCAGCCAGTAGAACGCTAGATGGTGCACGGCGATGGCGCCGGCGGCGACCACCACCGGTAGCCAGTCGCGGTAATACAGCAACAACGCCAGGATCACGAACACGCCGAAGTGCATTTCCACCAGACCATGCGCTTGCTGGATGGTGGCGGCGACCAGAGCCATCAGTACCAGCGCGTTGGTAATCCGGGTCAGGCGCGTGCCGGGGTTTGCATGCACCTGCCAGGCCATCAGCAGCAGGCTGGGCAGCGTGACCGCAAGGAAGGTGGTCCATTGGCCCTGGCTCCAGGCCAGGACCAGCGAGCCGGCACTCTGCAGCACCGCCAACCACAGGAATAGCCGGTCGGCCTTGATGGCCAGACGCGTGGCGTAGTTGGAGGTCGGCGGCGCCGATGCGGACAGTTCCATCATGACAGCGACTCCACGGCACACGGACAAGGGGACACCACTGCGGCACCTGCCGCGCGGTTTAGAACTTCAGGCAGCCAACGCGACCACGCCGCCGCACCCGCAGTGCCGCACACCGCGCCACCGTCTGCGGGGCCGGCATAGCGCGGCTGACCATCGGCGCCGAGCAGCCACACTGCGTAACCGCTGCCCTGCAGTGCCGGGCTGTCGAGCAGCCGCACCTGGCCGCCGTGGGCACGCACGGCGGTGCTGAGCACGGCCCAGGCGCGATCTGATGCGAGATCGGTGCAGGCGCAGGCGCCGACGACGCCGATCAACATTGGCGCCGCCTGGGCGGCCGGCAGGCCCGCCTGGACCTGTGCCCAGGCACTGCTCAGATCACCGGCTTGCGCGCGCGGGGTTGTCCAGGCCACGGCAATCCAGCCGCACCACAGTGCGAGCAGGGCGATGCCCAGGGTACGTCGCGATGCACAAGACAGGCTGCCGAGCACAGGCATAGAGGAGTGGCTTCGCGAGATAAGGTGAGCCCTTATCGGACGCACCTGCGTGCGCTTGAGCCAGCTTGCGATTGAAGTTTGCGATGGGAGCGATAGGCCGGCGCTTGGCCGTTGCGCTGCAAGCGTTTGCCATCGCATCTGCCCATGCCGCGGCGATCAGGCATTTAGCTGAAACGCGATTTTGTGAGCACGCGTTCACACTATTGCAGCTGCCCGCAGCAGGTCGTCAACGCCGCCGAGACGGGCCCGGCGGCATCGCCACGCCTCCGCGACTTGCCGGATCACTCCAGCTCGGCGGCCGTGAGCGCATCGGCGCAACACCCCCGACCGCCTGCCGTGAGCCACCGGACGTCAGCGGTGGCAACACAGCGGGCAATCGGAGCAGCCGGCGGACTACCTGCGCCAACCGCACAGCCACGCAGCCACGCGCGTGGCGACCATCGTTTCCACGCCACCAACACCGCGCCGGCCGTCAGCGCGGGTAAGCCCGCCTATGCATGCGCCATCGCTTCGTCGGCGTCCAACGCGGGCAACGGCTGTTGGGCGCGATCGAAGCGCTCGCGTGCGGCGCGGATGCCGGCATGGTTTTCGCCTGCCCAGTTGAGCAGTTGCGAGACCGGGCCGAGCAGGGCGACGCCGAGCTTGGACAGTGCGTATTCCACGCTGGGCGGCTTGGTGGCGTAGACCTTGCGAGTGATCATGCCGTTGCGCTCGAGGTTGCGCAGGGTCTGGGTCAGCATCCGCTTGGAGATGTCCGGCACGGAGCGCTGGATGGCGCTGAAGCGGGACGGGCCGGGGATCAGCGTCAACAGGATCAGCAAGGTCCACTTGTCGCCGATCTGATCGAGCACATCGCGCACGGGGCACTTGGTGGCATCGAAGGGGCCTTCCAGGGACGGCGGCGGTGGGAACAAGGCAATCGCATTCACGGGGTATCTCACAGTAACCAGGGGGAGTAAAACTGCCTCCTTGCGAAGGACCGGGCGGTCCTGACAATAGGCTCGCTGACCACAAGGTCTAGATACTAGACCAAACCTCTTCTCTAAACCTATTGGAGCTCCACATGGCACATGCCTCCCCCCTGATTCTTGTTACCGGCGCCAGCGGACAGCTAGGTGCACTGGTCGTCGACGCGCTTCTGGAACATGTGCCTGCCAGCCGCATCGTAGCAACGGCCCGTGATACTGCGTCACTTGCCGAGTTCGCAAAACGCGACATCACGGTGCGTCAGGCCGACTACGCCGACCCGCACAGCCTGGACCTGGCCTTTGCGGGCGTCGGCCGGGTGTTGCTGGTGTCGTCCAACGCGGTGGGCGCACGCGTGGAGCAGCACCGCAATGTGATCGACGCGGCCAAGCGCGCCGGGGTGGAGTTGCTCGCCTACACCAGCATCCTGCGCGCGGACACCAGCACGCTGTCGCTGGCCGAAGAGCATGTGGTCACCGAGGCGCTGCTGCGCGAGAGCGGCGTGCCGCACGTGCTGCTGCGCAACGGCTGGTACACCGAGAACTACACCGGCTCGATCGCGGCCGAAGTGGCGCACGGCGGGGCGATGGGCAGCTCGGGCGAGGGCAAGCTCAGCACCGCCACACGTGCCGACTACGCGGCGGCCGCCGCAGCGGTCCTGGCATCGGATGCGCCGCAGGCCGGGCAGGTCTATGAGCTGGCCGGCGATACCGCCTTCACGATGGCCGAGTACGCAGCCGAGCTATCGCAGCTGGCGGGCAAGCCGGTGGTGTACCACGACCTCCCGGAAGCCGACTACGCTGCGGCGCTGGTGCAGGTGGGCGTGCCGGCCGGCTTTGCGCAGGTGCTGGCGCAGTGCTCGGCGTCCTCGCGCGGCGGCAGCCTGTTCGACGACAGCCACACCCTGAGTCGTTTGATCGGCCGCCCCACCACGCCATGGCGCGAGACCGTGGCGGCGGCGCTGGCGGCGGCACAGCCGGCAGCTTGAACCAGGGGGCCAGGCCGGCCGCGAGACGCAGCGATGCGTGTGGCGGCCGGTGAAGACAAGCAACGCCATGCCCGTCGGGTGTGGCGTTTTTTTGGCCTGTGCCAGTGCGCTGCAGATGACGCGCTCGGTGCGGACTGTCTGCGCACGGCGATAGCGCTGGCCGGGCGTGGCGCGGTGTCCTCGCCGATTGCGCGGCACGGATGCCGCCACCGAGCCCCCAGGGACGGGTTCACCGCGTGTCCCGCGAGCGGTGAGGGCACCGCGCATTCGACCCTGCACTCGCTGACAGGCGCTCGCTCGATTTTGTTCGCCGCTCTTACTGGCGAGGTGCCACCAGCCCCGCTCGAAGAGCGCATTCCTCAATCTGGCCGACTGCTCGACCGTTCGACTGTTCGACTTTTCGGCCGTCACGGTCAACGTGCGTGCCAGGCGTATCGCTGCACGCAGCACCTGCTTAGGCGGATGGACCACGCAAGCATCAGGGCGACGGCATGCCTCCAGGGCCCCCGCCATAGCAGGGCCGCCACCGCTTCTCGACACAGCTCGCGTCGCCGGACTGACATCTACCGGACACGCAGTTGACACAGTCACCGGTCGGATAACGGCCCGGATGTCACCAAACTGACATCAAACCTAAATATAACTGCACCCCATCGCTGCTACGGCAGCAGTGCGGAGCGCCATGACGGTGCCCGGCGTCTGGCCACACGCGCCCTATGCGAGGGCGCTTCGACCGGCCACGCCACCGCCGCCCAGTTTCCCTTGCCGAGCCGGATCCATGAAAAAACGCAATCTCGCCACCGTCCTGTGCGCCCTCAGCGCGACCGCCAGCGGCAGCACGCTGGCCGCCGAGCTTGAGTTGTACGTCGACCGCAAGACCAAGCAGATCTTTGCCGAGCCGGCACCCGGGCGCGACAAGCTGGGCACCTTCGTGCAGGTGGACGAAAACGGCAAGTTGCCCGCCTCGGCGATGCCTGCCGCGCCGGCACAGACGCTGCCTCCGGCACCTGGCGCAACCGTGCCGGCCGACACTGCCATCGCACAGGCCGCCCCTGCACCGGCGCCAGCCGCCGCACCGGCCAAGGCCGGCGATGTCGGCAAGAAGTGGTACGACAAGCTGAGCCTGCGTGGCTACACCCAGATCCGCTACAACCAGGGCATTGGCGGCGATGCGCAGGACCTGCGTGCGCCGGGCGATCGCTTCATCGGCAACGACCAGAGCCTGGGCATCCGGCGTGCGCGCCTGGTGCTGAGCGGCGATCTCAACGAGCACGTGTCGCTGTATTTCCAGCCGGATTTCGCCAGTACTCCGACTGGTTCGACTACCTCCAACTTTGCGCAGCTGCGCGATGCGTACGCCGATATCTTCTTCGACAAGAAGCGCGAGTACCGCGTGCGTGTGGGTCAGTCGAAGATGCCGTACGGCTGGGAAAACCTGCAGTCCAGCCAGAACCGCCTCACCCTGGATCGCGCCGACGCGCTCAACTCCGGCCTGCGCGACGAACGCGATATCGGTGCGGTGTTTTACTACAGCCCCACCGTCGCCAAGGGCCGCTTCCAGGACCTGGTCAAATCCGGTCTGAAGGGCTCGGGCGATTACGGCGTGCTGGGCGCGGGCGTGTACAACGGCCAGGGCGCCAACCGCGCCGAGCGTAACGACGGCATGCATGCGGTGGTGCACGCCACCTACCCGTTCAAATTCGCCAATGGCCAGTATCTGGAAGTGGGCGCCGATGCTTACAGCGGGCGCTTCGTGCCGACGGCGGCGGCGGTGAATATCGGCGGCCGCAGTTTCACTCCCGCCATCACCGACCCCAACGGCTATACCGACCAGCGCGTTGCTGCGCACGTCATCTACTACCCGCAGCCGTTCGGCTTGCAGGCCGAGTGGACGGTGGGCCGCGGACCGGAGCTGGATGTCGCGCAGCGCCGCATCCGCACCCGCTCGCTGAGCGGCGGGTATGTGCAGGCGATGTTCAAGCACGACTTCAACTACGGCACCCTGCTGCCGTACCTGAAATGGCAGACCTACCGCGGCGGCTCCAAGTTCGACACCAATGCGCCGCGCATGCGCCTGGACGAAGTGGAAGCCGGTGTCGAATGGCAGCCGATGGACGCGCTGGAACTGGTGTTTGCGTATTCGAAGATGAAGCGCACCGACGTCACCACGGCGCCGTATCCGGTGGTAGAAGGCGATCTGCTGCGGCTGCAGTTGCAGGTCAACTACTGAGTCACGCCATCCGCGGCCACGCCGCGCGCACCACCGCAGCAGTGGGCGTGATGCAACGCTGCGCTGCTACGACTGCAAACGCCCCGCCCTGTGCGGGGCGTTTACATGACGACGCTGCGTGTTGTGGTGCAGATGTGCTGGTACGCCCCTGCAATGCGATGCCTGCACAACGTTGAGGGCAGTGGCGGTTGTTGCACGTCAACGCATCGCGCTGCACGCGCCTTCGTGCGGCAGCGACATGTCGATGACATGGTGTAAGCACTGCATTGCCTTGCAGTTGTCCGTGCCTGCCAGGCTGGTGCAAGCGCGGATCGTGCGCCATTGCATGCGCTGCGATGCCGGGTCGTCCAGCATCGCGGCGTGACTGTCTGCCACTGAGGTGCACATCGCAACGCAAGCGCGTCCTGTCGCCTGTCTCCGTACCAACGCTTACGCTGCTTCGCGGTCGAATGCCTCACGCGCTTGCTCGATCGCGTGCTGGTTATCCAGCGTCCAGGCGCACAGCAATTGGATTGGCTCTTTCAGACGCAGGCCGAGCGGAGTGATGCGGTATTCCACCGCAATCGGCGAGCGCACGATGACCGTGCGCACGATGATGCCGTTGCGCTCCAGCCGACGCAGGCACTGGGTCAAGGCTTTTTGCGACACGCCTTCGAGGTTGCGCTTGATCGCGTTGAAACGCAGCGGCGTCACCAGCAGGCAGGCCAGCACCATCACCGACCATTTGTCTGCCAGTTGCTCCAACGTCTCACGGCCTGGGCAATCGAATTTGAAAGCGGGTTGCAGCATCGCTGTGTTCATTGCAAGTGTCTCGTGGGATACCTGGTGGATAAGTGGTGCCTGATTGACATCAGGTTTATAGAATATACCTTGTGATGCATCCCGCGACGACCGGCTGCACAGCCTCTCCCCGGGACAACATCTCCTGCCGGCACTCTGGTTGCGGCAGGCGTCTCCGGCCATTCGGCCCCCTGACCCAGCGAGCATGCATCATGAAGGCAGTACGGTTTCACCAGCACGGCGGCACCGACGTGCTGGTCTATGAAGAAGTTCCGCAGCCGCAGCCCGGCAATGGCGAAGTGCTGATCAAGATCGAAGCGGTCGGCCTGAACTTTGCCGACGTCATGCGTCGGCGCGGCGATTACATCGAGGCATCGCCACTGCCGTACACCCTCGGGATCGAGGTGGCCGGTACGATCGCCGCGCTCGGCGAAGGCGTCACCGGGCTGGAGGTGGGCATGGCCGTGCTGGCCACGCCGGGCGTGGGCGGCTATGCGCAATACATCGCCTTCCCCGCCGCGTTGGTGGTGCCGTTGCCGCCGGGCGTGAGCGCGGTGCAGGCCGCCGCAGTGGTCGCGCACGGGCTCACTGCCGGTATCGCGTTGCGGCAAGCCGCGCGACTGGCACCGGGCGAGACGATATTGATCGAAGCGGCGGCCGGTGGTGTGGGTTCGTTCGCGGTGCAACTGGCCAAACTCTATGGCGCCTGCAAGGTGATCGCTGCGGCCAGCTCGCCGGAAAAACGTGCGCTGGCCGAACGCCTGGGCGCCGATGCCTCGGTGGACTACACCGCACCCGGCTGGTCCGAGCAGGTGCTGGCACTCACCGATGGACGCGGCGTGGATGTGATCCTGGAAAGTGCCGGCGGCGACAGTGTGGGCGAAGGCCTGGCGGCATTGGCACCGTTCGGGCGCATGGTGTTTCTGGGCCAGTCCAGCGGCAAGACTGCATTGATCGACCCCTGGCAGCTCACGCTGAAGAACCACACGCTGACCAGCTTCGACATCGGCGGCTACCAGGCCCAGCCCGGACTGCTGCAGGAGGTGCTGGGCGAAATCATGGGCTTCATCATGACCGGCAAACTCGCTCCGCAAATCGGCACGGTGTTGCCGCTGGCGCAGGCCGCGCAGGCGCACCAATTGCTGGAAAGTCGCCAGACCACCGGCAAGGTAGTGCTGGAGCCCTGGGCCGAGTAACCGCGACAGACAAAACGACCGCCCCGGCAATCGGGCGCGGTCAGCGTCGGCGAGGTCCATCCACCGGGTTGCGTGGTGAGGCCCGCAACCGGGCTTCAAACCCATCGCGAGATTGGATGGATTTGAAGGCATGCACGGCATCACTGCTGGTCACACCACACAACACCCGCAGCGGCCATCGAATCGGCGGTCACTGCGGGTGTTGCACGTTGCGCGTTTCAAAATGCACGTCTGCGTGCCGCACCGCGAGATGGTGCGACGGCCAGTGCTGGATCGTTGCGCTGCGGCCGGCCATACCGGGCGCACTTGTCATCAGCGGCAGCAACTCGTTTGCGGTTAGCCCCCGAAGACGCGCGTAAGAACCCGTGCAGCACGCCACAAGGACGCACGCATAGATCGGTTGGCAACCCACCGACATGCGCACGCGTTGGAGTACGACGCATCGCGTTTCTGGTGGTTTCCATCTTCCGTAACGGAAAAGACCATTGTCCTGCAGATCTAGTTGCATCAGCGCTGTATCAGGCGAAGACTGCGCATGGTCGGGACTAACAATGCATGCAAGCAGACGCAACTAAGAGCAGCAAACAAAAGGACTGTGCTCACCGCCAGGTGGACGCGGCCGATGCTCGGTGCGGCGTGTACCACGCGTACACTCCGGTTCTGAACGCGCCGTCCACACCCAGCTGACGACTGCTCGCTACGGTTTGTTAGCCGCTCTTAGCGCGTCGAGATGAATTCGGATGTTCTGCTGCCCTCAGACGCGCCACAGGTGAAATCATGAGCAAGGTATTCGTCAGCATCGGCCTTAGCCTTGATGGCTACATGGCGCCGGAAGGGATGACCATGGACGACCCCGAGCACAAGAACTGGGGAGCCAAGTGGGGCGCGATGATGGGTTGGCTGATCACAACACAGTACTTCCGCGAGAACGTGCTCAAGCTCGCATCAGGTGGTGACACCGGCCCGGTCAACGACCTGGTCCGCAGCACCTTCGCGCGTATCGGCGCCAACATCATGGGCAAGCGGATGTTCGACCAAGGCGAGGTTGCCTGGCCAGAGGAGGCTCCGTTCCACACACCGGTCTACGTGCTGACCCACGAGAAACGCGAGCCCTGGGTGCGCCCCGGCGGAACGACCTTCCACTTCATCAACGACGGGCCGGAGCATGCGCTGGAACTGGCCAGAGAATCGGCTGGCAGTCGTGATATTCGGATTGCCGGTGGAGCGGATCTGATCCAGCAGTATCTGAGCTTGGGCGTTGTCGACGAGCTGGAAATTGCGTTGGCACCGGTCTTATTCGGCGGCGGACGACGTCTGTTCGAACAGCTTGGCGAGCCCGCGACACAATTTCGTATCGACAGGATTCTTGATGGACCTGCGGCCACCCACCTGCGCTATGTGCGGCAGTGAGCTGAGGCCTACTCAGGCAGGAGGCCAACGCGCGCCTTATGCCAAACATTCGACCTGCAGGAGTACGTTCATGGGTTGCTGGGGCATCGGTTCTTTTGACAACGACACTGCTGCGGATTGGGTATGCGACCTCACCGAGGCCGGCGACCTGTCGCTTGTTCGCGAGGCAATTGCAGCAGTCCTTGCCACCGATAGCGATGTGGATTCGACGGATGCAACCACTGCGCTGGCAGCCATTGAGGTGATCGTTGCGGCCTTGGGACGCCCCACCGCTGAGGCCCTGGATGAGCCGGATGTCGTGGAATGGATCGACAGGGTAAAGCCGCTACCCGACGCTCAATTGACCAGCGACGCTGCGCAGGCGATTGATCGCATTCTTGGACCAACCTCGGAGTTGCGCGAGCTGTGGGAGGACACCGATGACTTCAACGAGTGGCAAGCGGAAGTGCGTGGTTTACGATCACGGCTGCAGATCTGACGATTTATTCAATCCGATGCCGCCTCACAGCGCGGCTTGATTCATTCTCTAAGCCGCCATGCGATATCTTCCCATCCTTGATATTCCGGCGACGTTTCGTCGAGGCAAGTCCGTTGAGCAGTTCCTTGGGCGCAGCCCTCTGCATCCGGACTACATTCGCCATATCGAGCTGCGGCCCGTTGATGGATCGGTGCAGATTTGGGTATATGACGTCCAGGACATCGGCAGTGAGCAATACACCGATCTGTATGACTTTCCATACCTAGTGCCAGAGGATCTTGATGCGGCGGCGGCTACGTTCCAGGCTCCCAACGCAGCTATTGCATATGCAGAGACGTCACTGGCGGCCCATCCAGACCGCTGGGTCAACCTGGGCGTTGCCGAGTCCGAGTACCTTGATTACATCGAGGCGGGTAGGCCGGCGGTTTGGCCGGAAATGGCATAAGAATTCATTCAAGCCGAAGCTGCTTGGCGAATCCACCGTGTTCACCGGCTAGCCACGCACATAGCGCATACGCAAACGGGGTGGGCAGCCTGCCCACCCCGTTATCGTTTTCGAAGCACGACCTTTTCGCTGTTACCGATAAGGCAACACCACGCGATCGCCGCTGCTACAGCGTGACCACGACCTTGCCTTTGACGCGGCCGCTGTCCACCTGCGCGAGCGCTTCTTGCGCACGTGCGAGCGGATATACCGTATCGATCACCGGGCGCAGCACGCCGCTGTCGAGTAAACCTGCCAACGTGCGCAGCTGCGGGCCGTCGCCGCGCATGAACAGGAAGGTGTACGACACCTGCCGCTGCCTGGCCTGCGCGCGCACCTTGCGGCTGAGCAGGCGCATTACCAACTTGAGCGGAAACGCCAGCCCAAGTTGCTGCGCAAATGCCGGCGTCGGCGGGCCGGTCAGCGAAATCAATACACCGCCGGGCTTGAGCAGTTGCAGCGACTTGAGCAGCGTCGGGGTATCCAGGCTGTGCAGCACCACATCGTAATCGCGCACCAGCGCCTGGAAGTCCTGCCGCTTGTAGTCGATCACCAGATCGGCACCCAACGATTTGACCAGCTCCACATTGGCAGTGCTGGTGGTGGCAGCCACGTACGCACCCAGATGCTTGGCCAGCTGGATCGCGATGGTACCCACACCGCCGGAGCCGGCATGGATCAACACCTTCTGACCCGGCTTGAGCGCGGCGGTTTCCACCAACGCCTGCCAGGCGGTCAGGCCGACTAGCGGAAACGATGCGGCCTGCTCCATGCTCAGGCTGGCCGGCTTGTGCGCGACCACCGCTGCATCGATCGCCACGAACTCGGCCAAGGTACCGATGCGGCCGGGTTCGATCTTGGCGAACACCGCATCGCCAACTGCGAAGTCGCGCACTGCGGTGCCGACCTGCGTCACCACGCCGGCCACATCGTTACCCAGCACGAAGGGCGTCTTGAACGGCAGCAGCATCTTGAATTCGCCATCGCGCACCTTGGCATCCAGCGGGTTCAGGCTGGCGGCGCTGACCTTGATCAACACATCGTTGGGGCGCAGCTGCGGCATCGGCATCTCGCCGATGCGCACCGGGCCATGTTTCCTGTACTGGTCGACAATGACGGCTTTCATGCGTGTTCCCCACAGGCGCGTGCCCAAATCTTGGCATCGGTGCGATCAATCGTGTGCATCATGCGCGTGCTCCGGCAGCAGCCGAGCCGTTGGCACGGGCTGGCGATGCAACCTGATCCAGCTTGAGTTCCTTGCGCAGCGCATTGCCGAGCATGCGGTTGGGCAACAGGCGACGCAGCAGGCTCATCTGCTTGGCCACCTTGCCGGCGGTGTAGCGCACCTTCGGTTGCGGATCCTGCGCTGCCTTGAGCACCACCTCGGCCACCACGCTGGGCGCATCGGCCTTTTGCATCACCTGTGCAACGTGCGCAGCCAGATGCGCGCGCATGTCCCGATAGATCTCCAGCGGAGCATCCGGTTGCAGCGAATTGGCGTCGAACGGCGTCCTGGTGTAGGCCGGCTCGATCACCGACACCCGGATGCCCCAATCGCGCAATTCGTGATCCAGCGATTCGCTGTAACCCTCGACGGCGTGCTTGCTGGCCACATACATCGCCGTATACGGAATCGGCACCAGCCCCAGCACCGAACCGATATTGAGGATGCGCCCGCTGCCTTGCTTGCGCATCTGGCCGATCACCGCATTGCTCATACGCACGGTGCCGAAGAAGTTGGTGTCGAACACCGACTGCGCCTGCGCGATGGAGCTCTCCTCTGCCGCGGCCGGTGCAACGCTGAAACCAGCATTGTTGACCAACAGGTCCAGGCGGCCTTCCTTGCGCAGCAAGGTATCGATGGCGGTGGCCACCGACTCGTCGTTGGTGACATCCAGCGACAGCATCTGCACGCCGGGCGTGCTGGAGCGACCACCGCGGCGGCTGGTGCCATAGACGGTGTAGCCAGCCTTGGCCAGGTGGGCGGCGGTGGCTTCGCCGATACCGGAGGAGGCTCCGGTGACGAGTGCGATCTTGCTGTTCATGGGTGTCTCTGTCTCGAGTGATGGGTGCCGGCAAGCCATTGAGGGGCTGCCGTCGCACGCGGTGGTGGTGGAGAGCCGCGGCTGCGGCGGACTGCGATCTGTACGTCTAAAATATTACGAACATCATATTTTTGAACAACGATCAACCCGAGCGTTTTGCTCAGGCTGCGCCGAAGTGCTCGAGTGCCGCCTCACGCATCGCGGCCGACAATGCGGGGTCGTCCACGGCACGCGCCAGCATCAAGGTGCCGGCCATGGCGCAGACGGTCACCAGCGCACGCGCATGCGCCTGCGGCGTTCCCCAGTCTGGCGATTGGCGCGCGGCCAGGTCGATCATTTCCTTGATGCGACGCGTCGCTACCTGGCGCACCGCCGGTGCCTGACGCGGCATCTCCGAACCCAGCGCGGCGATCGGGCAGCCGGATTCGACGTTTTTGACGTGCCCATCGGACAGATACGCCCGCATCAGTGCCTGCGCCGCCTGCTCCGGCGGCACGGCAGCAGCGATCTGCGCAGAGTTGGCCACCGTCTGCGCGCCGGCATGGTCGGCAGCCTCGGCAAGCAGCGCATCGCGCGAAGAGAAATGCGCGTAGAAGCCGCCGTGGGTCAGGCCGGCCTCTTTCATGATGTCGGCCACGCCGGTGCCGTCGTAGCCGGTACGCCGGATCGCGCGCGCAGCGACTTCGACGATGCGTGCATGGCTATCGGCCTTGCGGCCTGACGATGCGCGGGAGCGTGGCGAGGTCTTTTTCATGATGGTCATCATACATAAGATCGGTCGCGATGGAAGCCGCACCGGCGGCTGTCCGACGAGCGGTAGACCAAGGGGCACCGCCCGCTTTCAGGGCCCAGCGGCACCGCGACTGCACGGACAAGGGAACGGGAGTGGCAGTCGCACGCTTTCATGAAGCGCTGGCCTGGCAGCGCGCGCGGCTGTCTGACAGACCGAGTGGCGAGGTCGGCTCGCGCCGGTCGGGCTGCGCGGGTGTGCCGTGAAGCCACGCAACCGCCGGCGCTGGCGACGGCGGTTGCGCGTCCGCGATCTGGCGAAAAGCATGGTGACAAAATCTGTCACCACCGCTTCCTAGACTGGGCGCCCACTCCGAGGAATGTCCTGGTGACCATCTTCACCCGCTCCCGCCCGACCGACCCTGCAGCTTCAAGCGCGCTCGATGCCCACGCGTCCACACTGATGTCCTCGCATCCGGTCACGTTTGTGTTCCGCAGCGCTGGCCGGCCTTTTGTTGGCCACCGAACCGGACCTGCCGCCCATCCCGGCAACCCGGTCGACCCACGACACGTGCTTCTCGCCTGCAAGGTCACGTCCACACGTGCCGCTGCCACCGGAGCGCCGCGCCAATGAAGCGCCTTCAATACAACCGCTATGGTGGCCAGGACGTCATGCAGCTGGCCGAGTTCACGCTTGCTGCGCCGGCAAAAGGCCAGGTCGCAGTGAAGGTGAAGTACGCCGCGATCAATCCGGTCGATTGGAAGATGCGCAACGGCGTCATGAAGATCGTGACCGGGCGGACCTTTCCGCGTGCGATGGGCATGGATCTGTCGGGCGTGGTGCTCGCGGTGGGCGAAGGCGTCACCCGCTTCAAGCCCGGCGATGCGGTGTTCGGCCTGGCGCGCTTCAAGGAGTGCGGCGCATTGGGCGAAGCGGTGATCACCACCGAAGAGAGCCTGGTCAAGAAACCCGATAACGTCTCCTATGAAAACGCTGCGTGCCTGGGCACGCCCGGGGTCACCGCGTGGAATGGTCTGGTCGACAAGGCGGCGCTGAAGAAAGGCCAGCATGTGTTCGTCAACGGCTGCGCCGGCGCGGTGGGCGAAGCGGCGGTGCAGCTGGCGCAGCTCTTGGGTGCAAGCGTGTCCGGGAGTTGTAGCGCGGGGTCGATGGAGCGAGCCAGATCGCTGGGCCTGAAACAGGTCTACGATTACAGGGTGACCCGACCGGAAGACATCCATGAGCGCTTCGACGTCATCTTCGACACCTCGGCCGTCATGAAAGCTGCTACGGGATTGGCGTTGTTACGCAACAAGCGCGGCAGCTTCCTGGATCTGGAACCTGACCTGGGAAAGTTCGTCCGCGCCGTGGTGGACCGGCGCTTCAAGCTGGTGATCGGCAAGCCGTCTAGTGCCATCCTTGCTTACATCGCCAGCGCTGCGGAAGCCGGAACCTTCGGCCTGCCGATCGGCGAGATCGTTCCGCTGGAAGGTGCCATCGGCTTGATGAATACCCTTGAATCCGGCCAGAAGCGTCCGGGCAAGGGCCTGGTCAGAATGGACTGACATGTCGCGTAGCCAGCGCCTGTTCGATCTATTGCAAGTGTTGCGTCGACACCGGGGAACCGTGTCCGGCAGCACGCTCGCACAAGAGCTTGGCGTCTCGTTGCGCACGATCCGGCGCGACATTGCGACCCTGCAGGCGATGGGTGCCGATGTCGAAGGCGAAGCGGGCGTGGGCTACATCCTGAGACCAGGCTTTGTGCTTCCGCCGCTCTCCTTCACCGAAGAAGAAATCCGCGCGCTGGTCACCGGCGCGCAGTGGGTCAGCAGCCAGAGCGACGATGCAATGACGCAGGCAGTGCAGAACGCACTGGCAAAACTCGACGGGGTGATCTCGCAGGAGGTGCGCCTGGCACTGGACGACAACGTGCTGTACATCAGCCGGGCACGGCGGCCAGAAGCAATCGTCGACCTTGGAAAAATCCGCAAGGCGCTGCATGCGCAACGCAAGTTGCGAATCGGCTATACGAGCAACACCGGCGTAGTGTCGGAGCGCACGATCTGGCCGATCATGCTGGGCCTGGTCGACGCACGGTGGCATATCGCCGCGTGGTGCGAAGCGTGCGGCGATTTCCGCATCTTCCACGCAGACTCTATCGACAGAATCGATTATCTGCAGGAGCAGTATCAACGCAATCGCCGCCAACTGGTGAAGCAATGGCGGGCTAGCGCTGGCAATCCATGCAAGCAGAGCGATTGCTGAGCACTTGACCTGCAGCGGCGACACCGATCGCTATCGTCGCCAAGACGTCGCTGGTGGCGTTGTGCAACATGCAACGACCACCAGTGACGTCACCCAACAACCTAGCGGTGATTCATCCGCTCGAACAAGGCTTCACCCAAGCGACGGGTGTCGGCCGAAATGCCGATCAGCACCTCGTCCTTGCCGGCTTCCAGCTGGGCAATGGCCTCTTGCGCAAACTGCTCGGCAGACATCATGTTGCGCGCTACGGTCCCTGCACTGCGCGTGCCGCCACCTAGCCCGGTATCGACAATTGGCGGGGCGATCTCGATCACGCGGACAGCGCTGTGCTTCAACTGGTGACGCAGACTCAGCGTGAAGGAGTGCAGCGCCGCCTTGCTGGCGCAATACACCGGCACATCGGCCATCGGCGAGAACGCCAGCCCCGAGGTGATGTTGATGATGGCCGCGTGCTGTTGCTGCTGCAGCAATGGCAGCAGCTCGGCAATCAGATGGATCGGCGCGGTCAGGTTGATGGCAATTTCCTGATCGAGATGGGCCACAGCATCGGTGCCGGTGAAATCGCGATGCTGTTGCACACCGGCATTGTTGATCAGCACGTTGCAGTGCGGGTGGTGTGCCTGCAACCAGTCCACCAGTGCACGACGACTCGCCGTGTCGGTGATATCGCAGACCTGGGTGATCAACGCTGGCAGCGCGTCCTTGGCCTGGCGTAACGCCGCGGCGCTGCGCCCACAAATGATGACGGTGTTGCCCTGCTCCACCAGCGCGCGTGCGAGCGCAAAGCCAATGCCGGTAGCACCGCCGGTGATCAAGAGGGTGTGTGAGGTGAGTTGCATGCGCAATATCCTTCCAGGGTCAGTGGAGGCGCGCCGATGATGGGTCGTGAGAGATCACCGGGCACACCTCGTTCCGGCAATGCCGGTCTCGGTGTCGCGGATACCCTCAGCGGGAGAGCTTGCCACCCGGATCGGATGAATGACCGGGCTACCATCCGGCCTGCACTCTTTCGACCCCGCAACTGTAGCCATGCCATGCAACGCAGGCAATTGCGCGGGACGCAATGACGTACGCAGGTTCAGCGTCGGCACTGTGTCGGCCGCGCTCACCGCGCGCGCTCCGCTGGCCGGCTACGTCGCGATGGCGCGCGGTCATCATGCCGACGGCGTGGACGTTCACGTCGCAGGCAATGACCAGGTGGTCGCCACCAATGCGCCGCACCTGCGCCGCACCTGCGCCCGGGCGCAGTGGAAGCCGCTGTGCCATGGCAACCGATGGACGCGCTGGAGCTGGTGTTCGCGAAGATCAAGCGCAGCGACGTCTCGGCCGCACCGTTTCCGTTGATCGAAGGCGACCTGCTGCGGTTGCAGTTGCAGTTGCAGTTGCAGTTGCAGTTGCAGATCAAGTATCGCGTCCTGCAACCCGATGAAGCCATCGCGCCCTCGTGTGCGGGGGCGCGATGTTGTTGCCTCGCCGGCACCGGTCACCAGCTGCCGGATGGAGCGCGCCTCGCCCCACTGCTTCGGCCGCCGATTCACGCAAGCACCAGCGCGCTACCCTGCAGCCAGTTCTGCACGAATGATGTCTGCACCTGCACTGAGGGCAGTGAGTTTGCCTCTCGCGATGTGTCGGGCGAGAGGCGCCATCCCGCAGTTGGTGGACGGGTAGAGCTTGTCGGCATCGACAAAGCGGAGTGCCTTGCGCAGCGTCTCGGCCACTTCCTGCGGTGTTTCGATCGTGTTGCTTGCCACGTCGATGGCGCCGACCATCACCTTCTTGCCGCGGACGAGTTCGATCAGATCGATCGGCACGTGCGAGTTGTGGCACTCCAGCGAGACGATGTCGATCGTGGATGTCTGCAGCTTGGGGAACGACTCTTCGTACTGACGCCACTCCGAGCCCAGGGTCTGCTTCCAGTCGGTATTGGCCTTGATGCCGTAGCCATAGCAGATATGGACGGCGGTTTCGCATTTGAGCCCTTCGATTGCCCGTTCGAGGGTGGCAATACCCCAGTCGTTGACCTCGTCGAAGAAGACATTGAAGGCCGGCTCATCGAACTGGATGATATCCACGCCGGCAGCTTCGAGCTCCCTAGCTTCCTGGTTGAGGATCTTGGCGAATTCCCATGCCAGCTTTTCGCGGCTTTTGTAGTGCGCATCAAAGAGGGTATCGATCATCGTCATGGGACCGGGCAGCGCCCATTTGATCGGCTGCCGGGTTTGCTGGCGCAAGAACGTTGCATCGTCGACGAAGACAGGCTTGGGGCGGCTCACCGCACCCACGACGGTCGGCACGCTGGCGTCGTAGCGATTACGAATCCTGACGGTTTCACGCTTTTCGAAATCGACGCCGCTGAGATGTTCGATGAAAGTGGTGACGAAATGTTGGCGGGTCTGTTCGCCGTCGCTGACGATATCGATGCCGGCGTGCTGCTGTTCCTGCAGCGACAGGCGCAATGCGTCCTGCTTGCCTTCGATCAGTTCCTCGTCCTGCAGCTTCCAGGGCGACCAGAGTTTCTCCGGCTGCGCGAGCCAGGAGGGCTTGGGCAGGCTACCGGCGGTGGAGGTGGGGAGCAGCTTGTTCATGATGGGCGATGTCTTGGGTTCTGGATGTCTTGGGTTCTGGTTGATCAGAGCGCGTGGCTGGAGGCCCACTGCGCGAGAAGATGCCCGTAGGGCCTGATGAAGTGCTCCTCGGTGAATTTCCCCTGCGTCACCGCGAGCTGACTGCGCTCTTGCCGGTCGTAGACGATCTGGGTCGCCGAGTAGTCCTGATGCGTCAGGCTCGGCTGGTAGATGGCCCCCGCCGCGGAATTGGCGTTGTAGATTTCCGGCCGGTAAATCTTCTGGAACGTCTCCATGGTGCTGATGGTGCCGATCAGCTCAAGATTGCTGTAATCGCCCAGCAGGTCACCAAAGAAATAGAACGCCAGCGGGGCGACACTGTTCGCAGGCATGAAGTAGCGCACGGTCAGGCCCATCTTCTCGAAGTACCGATCCGTCAATGACAACTCGTCCTGCCGGTACTCGATGCCCAGGATGGGATGCCGGTTTCCCGTTCGGTGATAGACCCTGCTGCTGGAAACGCTGATGCAGATGACAGGCGGCTTGGCGAAACGCGCGCTGTACGCGTCCGAGTTCACGAAATGCTTGAACAACTGGCCATGCAGGCTGCCGAAATCGTCCGGAATGCCGAATGCGGACCGGTCCTGATTGTGGGCCGGTAGCAGGACGCTGAAATCGTAGTCGCGTACGTAGGAGGAAAAATTGTTTCCTGCGATGCCATCGATGCGCGCACCGGTCGTTCTATCGAGAATGTTGGTCTTCAGTATCTCGATCAACGGAAATTCGTCGCCCCGTTCGCTCCCGGCAACCCGCATCTCCACCGAGATGATGTCGAGTTCCACAGCATAGCGGTCGCGCTTTGAGTTATCCCAATGCGCGAGGTCGTTGAAGCGGTTGTTGATCATCGCAAGCGTGTTGCGCAAGTTTTGCTGGCGACGCTCGCCCCTGGCCAGGTTGGCGAAGTTCGTCGTGTTGCGCGTATTGCCCGCGGGACGATAGTCCTCGTCGAAGCGGAGGCTCTTGATGCCGAAGGTGAATTCTTGAGTCATTGCGAGCTGACGCCTTGTTTCCGAGATGAGACGAGCGCGCGGCCCTGCACAGGCAGCGATACGCGCTGGAGGGACGCCGGGAATGCGGATCGGCAAGCGATCGCCGGCTGATCCTGTGGCCGGCAAGAGGCATTGCGGCCGGCCTTGGGCTGAATGGCCCTCAGGCGGCGGCCACGTTTTTTTCTGCGGCAATTTTTTCTGCGGCGATCGCGTTTGCCTGCTGCGTCAATGCGATTAGCGGCAGTGCGCGCTGCACCGCCAGCTTGGCGCGCTCGGCCAGGGCCTCGTTGTGCACGCGGTAGTCCAGGAAGTCGCGGTCGGTGGCGTAGACGCCCAGCGGCAGGGTGCGTGCCTGGAAGAAACTGAAAAGTGGCCGCAACTGGTGATCGATCACCAGCGCATGGCGTTCACTGCCGCCGGTTGCCGCCAACAGCACGGGCGTGTCGATCAAGGCATCCTGATGGATGAAGTCGAAAAAGTGCTTGAACAACCCGGTAAAGGAACCGCGATAGACCGGCGTGGTCACCACCACAATGTCGGCCTGCTCCACGGCGGCAAGTTCCTGCTCCACCGTTGCGGGCAGCTGCGAACGCCAGAGCGCACCGGCGAACTGCGGCGCCAACGCCCCGAGTTCGACCAGATGCTGCTGGCACGGCACGGCACTGCGTCGGCGATCAAGGCCAGCAGATGCTCGGCCAGGGCGACGGCCTTGGAGGGACGTTGCAGCCCGCCGGAGACGGCGACGACACGGAGCGGGTGTGGCACGTTGACAGTCATGCGGGGCGACCTAGAACGACGAGCCCTGATGCTAGGACTCGCATTCGATGAAGTAAAATGGTGTTATTTCAACAATCCATGAATTCGGATCATCTGAATGCTTGAGCGCATCCATCTCACCATCGTCCAGCAGGTCGAGCAGCAAGGCTCGCTGACGGCCGCCGCAGGCGTGCTGAACCTGACCCAGTCGGCGCTGAGTCACAGCATGAAAAAGCTGGAACAGCAGCTGGGCACCGACGTCTGGCTGCGCGAGGGGCGCAGCCTGCGCCTGACCCAGGCCGGCCAGTACCTGCTGGCGGTGGCCAACCGGGTACTGCCGCAACTGGATCTGGCCGAAGAGCGCCTGGGACAGTTCGCGCAGGGCGAACGCGGCGCGCTGCGCATCGGCATGGAGTGCCATCCCTGCTACCAGTGGCTGCTCAAACTGGTGGCGCCCTATCTGGCCACCTGGCCGGATGTGGATGTGGACGTCAAGCAGAAGTTCCAGTTCGGCGGCATCGGTGCACTGTTCGGCTACGAGATCGATCTGCTGGTCACGCCCGACCCGCTGTACAAGCCCGGGCTGCGGTTCGAGCCGGTGTTCGACTATGAGCAGGTGCTGGTCGTGGCCAAGGGCCATGCGCTGGCGTCGGCGGCCTACGTCAAGCCACAGCAGCTGACGCGCGAAGTGCTGATCAGCTATCCGGTGGACCTTGATCGCCTGGACATCTACAGCCAGTTCCTGTTGCCTGCGGGTGTCACGCCCAGGCGCCACAAGGCCATCGAAACCACCGACATCATGATGCAGATGGTGGCCAGTGGCCGCGGCGTGGCCGCCATGCCGCGCTGGCTGGTGGAGGAATACGCCTCCAGGATGGACGTGGTGCCGGTGCGGCTGGGTGCGCGCGGTATCCCCAAACAGATCTTCCTGGGCGCACGCGAGGCAGATATCGCCATCGACTATCTGCGCGCCTTCATCGAACTGGCCCGCCAGCCTGCCACTGGCACCGCCACGACATCTGCAGCCCACTGAGACAGGACGACAAGACCCCTTGATTGATGCCAAGCCGCCCGGCGTCGCTCGCACCATCGCCAGCACCATCACCGACGCCTATTCGCTGGAGGTCAGCGCAAAAGACATTGCCGGGCTGGCAGCCGCGGCGCCGCGGATCATGCGTGGCGCAACCATTGCCATCCCCTACCTGCCCAATCAGGACGACGACGCGCGGCTGGCCGCGGCTCGGAGTGTGCGCACACTCGGCTTTCAGCCGATGCCGCACCTGTCCGCGCGCCGCATCGCTTCGCGCGACGCGCTGCACAGCTTCGTCAGCCGCGCTGTCGATGAAGCCGGCGTTGAGCGCTGCCTGGTGATCGCAGGCGATCCGCCTGTTCCGCTCGGGCCGTTTCCGGACAGCGTGTCGCTGATCGATACCGGGGTCTTTGAGCGCTTGGGTATCCAGACCATCGCCGTGGCGGGGCATCCGCAAGGGCATCCGAGCATGCCTGCCATCGATCGATGGGAGGTGCTGGAGCACAAGTGTCGCAGCATCGCCGCGCGCGGCATGGCGCCGCTGATCGTCACCCAATTCGCGTTCGATGCCGACATCGTGCTGACGTGGTTGCAAGCGCTGCGCGCACACGGCATTGAACATCCCGTGCGCGTGGGCGTTCCCGGTCCTGCTGGCGTGGCGGTGCTCGCACGCTATGCCGCACGCTGCGGTGTTGGCGCATGCACAGCGATGCTGTCCACGTACGGCATCTCGCTCGGCAAGCTGCTGGGCACCGCAGGGCCGGAGCGTTTTGTGGATCGCCTGGCCACTGGCCTTACCGAAGCGCATGGAGACGTCAGCCTGCACTTCTACCCTTTCGGCGGGATCGCACAGACGGTCGCGTGGGTGGAGCGCTACCGCTGCCGCACCGCGCGGGTCAGGGCGGACTAACACCCGCCCAATTCAGCGCCGCACATCGACTGCAGACCTCCGGCTTTTATCAAGCACTGCGTTATGGCCTCGACATGTCCACGACCCAGATCACAGTCTGTAATCTCTATTTCTGGCGTTTTGTTTGCTACGCGTGAGGTGCTGCAGCGCACAGCAGACCTGTCACAAGTGCGAGGTATAACCATCGGCGAATCGCGGCGAGGGGGCGCTGCATCCGATGCCGTTGCCCTGCGTGGCGGCATTGCATCCGCAACGTCCAAGGAGAGATGTCGCCATGCCCAAGCCGTCATTGCTATCGCTGATGTGCACCCTGTCGCTCGTATCCCTGCCGCTGGCGGCGGCCGAGTTGCAGCCCAAATTGCTCGCCGGCCCACCGGAGGAGTTTGCGCAGATGCGCGCGCCCGACCCGGCCGAGTCGGCGATCCTGTCCAAGAGTGCATTGCTGCCGGTGGAGCTGACGCCCGCAGGCACTGCGGCGCGCTGGCAAGGCACGCTGCCGGTGGAAAACGGCCACCTGCGTTTCATGGTGCTGGCGGGCGAGCAGGCGTGGGATGCAGCGGTCAGCGCGCCACGCGTTGCCGGCGCGCGCGCCGCTGCTGCTGCACCCCAGGTGCAGGCACAACGCACGGTACTGGGCAGCGCAGAAAGCGGCACCAGCGGCATGCGCTATGCCGTGGATGCTGCACAGAACGGCGATTGGTCGCTGACCCTGCAATCGGCATCGCCGGTGGCGCAGCGTGGCTATGTGCTGATGGAAGGCGATGCGCGCACGCAGCTGGCTTCGTATCCGCGCGACCGCGAGCAACTGGTAGGCAAATCGCTCACGCTCAACGCCATGCTGAGTGGCAATGACGCACGTGGTGCGACCTTGCTGGCCGGCCAAGCCGGACAGATCGACCAAGCCAGCCTGCGCGTGATCGACCCGCAAGGCGGTGTGCGCGTTCTGCCGATGGCCGACGATGGTGCGCACAACGATGGCGCCGCCGGCGACGGTGTATATGGCGGCAACTTCCAGCCAACGCGCGAAGGCACCTGGATCGCGCAGGTGATCGTGCGTGGCCACGACCAGGCCGGGCAGGCGTTTGTCCGTACCAGCGAACACGTGCTGCCGGTGCTGGATACCGCGTTGCGATTGCTCGGCAACGCGCTCAGCGCACGTGCTGCCGAAGGCACGCGGCTGACCGTGGCACTGCCGGTGGCCGCACGCGGCAATGCGCCGTCGCACTATCGGGTGTTCGGCCAAGTGTGGGGCACCGATGCCAAGGGCAAGGACGTGCCGGTAGCGTGGATCGGCGGCATGCTGACGCCGCAGCAGGGGCAGTTACCGCTGAGCCTGGACGAACGCTGGATCGCACGTGCCGGCGCGCGTGCACCGTTCACGCTGCGTGGGTTGCGTATCGAAGACCCGGACCACTACATCCCGTTGGTGCAGGCCGGCACGCTGCAGTTGCAGGTGCCCGCGTTGCGACGTGCCAGCATCGCGCGTTCCAGCGCTGCGATTGACGACAGCATGCGCATGGGGCCGCGTCCGTCGACGCTGGCCACCGCGATGGCACAGCCGCAGGCGGCCGGGTCGCAGTTGGTGCTGGTCCACGGTTACTGCTCCAACGGCGTGTGGCCGCAGGCGCAGTTCACCAATGCCTCGACGTTTCTCGATGCCAAGCAAAATCGCAGCAACGACCAGTTCGCACAGCGCATCGCACAGTTCGCCAGCCAATGGTCGTCGTTTTCCACCGTGGCGCACAGCCAGGGCGGCATGGCCGCACTGCATCTGTATGCGTATTACTGGAGCGGCCTGGATAACGCCACCGGTGGGCGCGTGATGCAGTCGGTGGGCACGCCCTACCAGGGCACCAATCTGTCGGGCGTGCTTGCTGCGGTGGGCTCGTGGTTCGGCGTGGGCTGCGGCACCAACACCGACCTCACCTACGACGGCGCCAAGGCCTGGTTGGCCGGCATTCCCGCCGACGCGCGCGCCAAGGTCAACTACTACACCACCTCGTTCGCCAAGACCAACTGGTACACCAACGACTACTGCAACGCCGCGTCCGATCTGATCTTGAACGACCCGGAAGACGGCACCGTGGAGCAGGCCAATGCGCAGCTGCCGGGCGGCGTGAACCGCGGCCACACCACCGGCCAATGCCACACCACCGGCATGCGCGACCCCGCGCAATATCTGGATGCAAACCGCAACGCGGTGATGAACGCTAACGCGGCGCGGTGATGCAGTTCTAGCGGTGTGCAATGCGATGGCCGGCGTCTGCGTCGGCCATCGCGACATGCATGCGAACACGTGGTGTTTTGCATGTATTGATTCTCTCTCGCCTAAGCGCGGCCAACACCACTCCTACGGCTTTGAGTATTTACCCACCGAGGCGTAATCCACGCTCTGCCGTTGGTAGGAACGTGCCTACGCGCGACACATTACCGACAACCCACCAACGACAGGCGGATGACGACGCCCAACACTCACACCTTCAACCACCGCGTGGAAATCGCCACGCCCACCATCAACACCGCAACCCCGATCAAGGCACCGACCAGGCCGATGCCGTGGGCGGCGAACCCGATCAATGCCGGCCCGGCCAGAATACCGGCGTAGCCCAATGTCGTGACTGCGGTAATGGCGATGCTCTCCGGCATGCGCGTCTGGTTGCCGGCCAGCGAGAAAAGGGCCGGCACTATATTGGCGCACCCCAGCCCCACCAACACGTAACCGCCCAACGAGGCCTGCCACGGGCTCACCAGCGTGAGCACCAGAAAACCCACACTGGCCAGCAGCGCGCCAAGCACGATCGAACGGATGCGTCCCAGCCGCTCCACCACCGAGTCACCCAACAGACGGGTCACCGTCATGGTCAACGCAAACACCACATAGCCCAGGCCGGCGGTACTGGGGTTGACCTGGTGGACATCTGCCAGGAACACCGAGCTCCAGTCCAGAATGGTGCCCTCGGCAAGAAACACCACAAATGCCAGAACGCCGATAAACAGCACGATGCCCTTGGGCAGCGCGAGCAACGGCCCCTGCTGGGAGATACGCTCGGCCCGCCAATGCCGAACGGACAGTGCACCGACAAGCAGCATGGCAATTACACCAGCGATCGTAGCGCTCAGCGGACCAATGCGCGCCGACAACAGCAGCGTCATCGCACCGGCACCGACAAAGCCGCCGATGCTGAAAAACGCATGAAATCCCGACATCATCGCGCGCCTGGCATCGCGTTCGACCACCACCGCCTGCATGTTCATCGCGCAATCCATCGCGCCCACGCCGGCGCCGAACACGAACAGCACCGCGCCCAGCAGCCACGGGTTGGCGACAACGGCCAGAAACGGCAGGCTGATGCAGATCAATGCAGCCGTCACCGCCATCACCATGCGAAATCCGAAGCGCGCTGACAGAGCGCCGGCCAGCGGCATCGCCAGAAACGAGCCTGCGCCCAGGCACAGCAGGATCAACCCGAGCGCACCATCGTCCACGCCGGTTCTGGCCTTGGCGAACGGCACCAGCACCGCCCAGATGGCTGCAGCAAAGCCGGGAATGAAGAAGGCTGCGCGCGTGGCGTATTGCTGCGCGCGAGCGCTGGAGCTGGGTGCAAGCGACATCCAAAAAATTCCAATGGGAGCGGCGAACGGAAACGGCGACGGGGCCGCCAAGCCGGCGCTCGCTGGTTGAAACATGGCATGACCACTGCTGCACCACGCTTGCTGCAATCGTCCCTGTCCGATGGGATGACACGCATCACTATCGCTAGCGAAACACCACCGTGCGATGGCCGTTGAGCACGATGCGATGTTCGACATGGCGTCGCACCGCACGCGCCAGCACCAGCGATTCGGTGTCGCTGCCCAGGCGCACCAAATCGCGTGGGGTCATGGCGTGGTCCACACGGGCGACGTCCTGTTCGATGATCGGGCCTTCGTCCAGATCTTCGGTGACGTAATGCGCGGTGGCGCCGATGATCTTGACCCCGCGCGCGTGCGCTTGGTGGTACGGCTGCGCGCCCTTGAAGCTGGGCAGGAAGCTGTGATGGATATTGATCGCGCGCCCGGCCAGCGCGCGGCACAGGCCGGGCGAAAGAATTTGCATGTAGCGCGCCAGCACCACCAGATCGATGTGCAGGTCGTCGACCAGCGCGAGCAGCTGCGCTTCCTGCTCGGCGCGCGTGTCTGCGGTGACCGGCAGATGATGGAAGGCGATGCCGTAGGACGCGGCCAGCGGTGCAAAATCGGCGTGGTTGGAGACCACCGCGACAATATCCACCGGCAACTGCCGGCTATGGGTGCGGAACAGCAGGTCGTTGAGGCAATGACCCTGCTTGCTCACCAGCACCAGCAGCCGCGCGCGGCGGCGCGCGTCGTGCAACTGCCATTCCATCTCAAACGCGTTGGCCAACACCGAAAACTGCTGCTCCAGGGTGGCGATGTCGGTTGATGGCGGTTTGTCGAAATGCACGCGCAAGAAAAAGCGGCCACTTTCATCGTCGCCGAATTGCTGGGCGTCGAGGATGTTGCAGGCAAGATCGAACAGCAGCCCGGTAACGCGGTACACGATACCGGTGCGGTCGGGGCAGGACAGCGTAAGAATGTAGTCGGAGCGCATCGGCGCAATGATAGCCAATGCATGACACCGCTGGCGCAGTGCTTGCGTCGGTAACTTTTACACTGCGACGTGGTGCAAGCGTCGGGGCAGCTGCACTGCAGGTATGCGCGATGGCATGTTGCCTGCGACGCGCTCGGCTCAGCCGATCAGCGCACTGCAGGCGTTGCGCTGGTGGCATGCCTCGCCAAACGCGATGCGCATGCCACTCCCGATGAAGGTCAGCGCGGCGGCAGCCGCAACATCAGTCGCCGATTGATCTCGTCCAGTTGCGCCATCGAGGTCTCCACCGAGGTCTCCATCGCTTCCTGGGTGGTGATGTGCGCACGCAGATGCGCAGGGTCGGAGAGTTCGCCACGCACCAGAAACACGTTCTCGCCCACCTCGCCGACGTGCCGGCTGAGAACCACGTAATCCACCTGATCGAAGCCATGCTGCTTGGCCAGCGGCAGCAGGCGCGCGGCCATGCGGACGCTGGCTTCGTCGGTGGGTTTGTTCAACTCGGCATCGAGCACGCCCACCGCTTCGCGGATCTGCGCGAACAGATAGTGGTCCGGATGTTCGGGATGGTCCGGACCCACCGGTCCCTGGTTGACGACCGGTTCGGCGGTCATCGTGTGCCACCGGCGCAGGTCAACGCGCGCGGTGTGCGCTCGGTCGAACCGAGCGTGATATGCAGGTGTCGCATCGCATCCTCCCTGGAGCGGCGGCTGTAACGAGCCGGCATTTTAGAAGGTCTGCTGCATGTTGAGGTGAGCAAGACGCATCGCGCCGCGCTTTCAAGCGAAGCGCGCGCGCCTCTGCGTGGCGATCAGGCCTGCCCTGCCCGCCGCGCCGACACCTCTGCCAGCACGGCCCAGTCTGCATTGCCATCGCCATGCGCGATGGCGTCGTCCAGGCTGGCGCGCAGCAGTTCGCCCAACGGCATCGGCACCTGTTTGTCGGCGCCAGCCTGGATGGCCAGGTCCACATCCTTGCGCCCCAGCGTGGCAGTGAAGCCGGCCGGTGTGTACTGGCGCTGCATGATCAGCTTGCCGTAGCCCTGGTACGCGGGTGCGGCGAACAGGGTGGTGGTGAGCATGCCCAGGAATTGAGTGGCGTCCACGCCGTGCCCGCGTGCCAGGGCGCTGGCCTCGGCCATGGCGCCGATGGCGCTGGCAAGGCAGAAGTTGGCCGCCAGTTTCACCGCGTTGGCCTGCTCCGGGGCATTGCCGATGTGCCAGGTCTTTTGCCCCAGCACATCGAACATTGGCTGCACCCGCGCCAGCGCGGCAGCGTCGCCGGCCGCCAGAATACTGAGCTTGCCTGCCTCGGCCACGTCGACGCGGCCCAGCACCGGTGCGGCAACATAGGCGATGCCGCGCTCGGCGTGCAGTGCGGTCAGCTCGTGCGCCAGCGCCACCGAAATGGTGGCCATGTTGACGTGCACGCTGCCGGCTGGCAGTGCGTCCAGCACGCCGCCGTCCAGCACGGTCTGACGGACCGCAGTGTCGTCGGCCAGCATCGAGAACAACAGCGGGCCGTGTGCGGCGCCCACCGGCGCATCCACCACCGTTGCCCCGGCATCACGCAAGGTCTGCGCGCGCTCTGGCGAGCGGTTCCAGACGCTCACCTCGAAGCCGCCGCGCAGCAGGTTGTGCGCCATCGGCAGGCCCATCGTGCCCAGCCCCAGAAATCCTATCGGCATGCGTGTGCTTCCTCTTCGGTATGACGTCGGTGGCGTGTGTCAGCTGGCGAACACGCCGCGTGCATCGCGCGGTTCGCAACGCAGATATTGCGGCGCCGGTGTGACCGATGCACCCAGCGCAGCGGCGGCATGCCACGGCCAGCGCGGGTCGTACAGGATGCCGCGTGCGAGCGCGATTGCGTCGGCCTGGCCCTCCTGCACAATCGCCTCGGCCTGCGCCGGCTCGGTAATCAGGCCCACGCCGATCACCGGCATCGTGACCTGCGCACGGATCGCCTGCGCAAACGGAATCTGATAGCCGGCCTGCACCGGAATCTGCTGACGCGGGTCCAGCCCGCCGCTGGAGACATGGATGTACTGCGCGCCACGTGCATCCAGCGCCTTGGACAAGGCGATGCTCTGCTCCAGATCCCAGCCGCCTTCCACCCAATCGGTGGCCGAGATGCGTACGCCGACCGCGATGCGCTCGGACACCGCCGCACGTACCGCGTCGAAGATGCGCAGCGTCAGGCGCATGCGGTTTTCCAGCGAGCCGCCATATTCGTCGCTGCGCTGATTGCTCAGCGGCGACAGGAACTGATGCATCAGATAGCCATGCGCGGCATGCAGTTCAATCAGCTCCAGGCCCAGGCGTTCGGCGCGGGTGGCCGCGGTGACGAACGCAGCGACCACCGCATTGATGCCGGCCTCGTCCAGCGCCTGCGGCGATGGTTTGCCCGGGTTGAACGGCTGCGCCGAGGCAGACACGGTCTGCCAGCCATGCGCGTGATCGGGGGCGATGGCCTCACCGCCCTTCCACGGCAGATCGGTGGACGCCTTGCGGCCGGCATGCGCCAGCTGGATGCCCACCGGCATCGGCGACCAGCGCCGCACCGACTGCAACACCTCATCCAACGCCTGTTCGGTAGCGTCGTCGTACAAACCCAGATCGGCGTAGCTGATGCGCCCTTCCGGCAGCACCGCGGCGGCCTCCAGGATCAACAGGCCCGCGCCCGATTGCGACAGCGTGCCCAGATGGATGCGGTGCCAATCGCTGGCGCGGCCGTCCTGCGCGGAGTACTGGCACATCGGCGCGATGACGATACGGTTGGCGAGCGCGAGCGGGCCGAAGGCGATGGGGGTGAACAACTGGCTCAAGGCAACATCCAGACGCGACATGGGGACACCCATTGCACTGCGCCAGGCGCCGCCGCACAACCGCTGCAATGGATCACTGCGTCATGCAGAGCGCGCACTGACGTACCTGGCCGACGCGGCGTGCAGCGGGTCCGGTGGCTGCTGCAGGAAAGCAAGCGCCTGCGCGCACGACTGCTCCACCTTCAGGCTGAGCAAGTCGTCGGCGCGGGTACGCCCAAAGTTCAGCGCGGCGATCGGCAGGCCGTTGCGCGCGGCAGTCTGCACGAAGCGAAAGCCCGAATACACCATCAACGACGAGCCCACCACCAGCACCGCATCGGCGGCCTGCAAATGCGCAAACGCGCGCTCCACACGCTCGCGCGGCACGTTCTCGCCGAAGAACACCACATCCGGCTTGAGCACCCCGCCACACATCGGGCACGGCGGCACCACGAAGGTCTCGAAGGCGACATCGTCCAGATCCGCATCGCCATCGGGCGCCTGCGCCGCGTCCAGCGTGGCCCAGCCGGGATTGTCCCGCTCCAGCAGCAGCTGGAACTCGGTGCGCGGCATGCGCCGCTCGCAGCCCATGCACCGCACGACATCGAGCCGGCCGTGCAGATCGATCACCGCCTGGCTGCCAGCGGCCTGATGCAGGCGGTCCACGTTCTGGGTGAGCAACACTTCCAGTTGCCCGCGCGCTTCCAACGCGGCCAATGCGTGATGGGTGGCGTTGGGTTGTGCCAGCCCGAAGCGCGGCCAGCCCACCAGGCTGCGCGCCCAATAGCGCTGCCGCGTGGACAGCTCGCCCATGAAGGCCTGAAAGGTCACCGGTTGCGGACGCTTCCAGCCGCCTTGCAGATCACGGTAATCGGGGATGCCCGAGTCGGTGCTGCAACCGGCGCCGGTGAGCACGAACAGACGCTGGTGGCGCTCGATGAACGCTTGCAGCGCATCGCCGGTGTGGTCGGTCAGGCCCGTCATCATGCAACTCCCTTAGCGGTGAGATCACTGTGCAACACCTTGGCGTGACGCGCCTGCAGCGGCGCACCACGTTGAGCCGCTGCACTGCGGGCAGTGGGTAGCGCGCGACGCGCGCCAGTGCGCCACGTGGTGCCGGCAGCATAGGGGTACGACCTGTGCGTTGCGCTGGATGCAGATGCAGATGCAGGTCCATCCGCAGGCAGCAAGCGGCTGTGTCGCTCACGATGGGGCCGTGCGGGCCAATTCCAAGCCGATGCCTACCGCGGACTCAGGCGCCGCATCTGCGACAAGGCAGTATGCAGTTGCGGGTTTGCGCCTGTGGTTCGTCGTGTGCCTGCAGGCAGGGAGCCGAGCGTGTGCAGCGCGGTCCGGTGTTTGCGTGCATCGCCATCTGGCGGTGGAGTTGCGACACCAACGCGCAGCGCGTGTGGGTGAACGACGGCCATCGCGCGAAGAACCGCAGCATCGCGCACAGGCGCACAGTCCGCAGATGCGGCAGCAATCCGCCGTTACAGCAAGCTGCTGACCTCGATCAAACTGCCATCCGGGTCGCGGCGGAAATCGACAACACCGCGCCGGTTGCGCCGGTGCGCTGGATCGGACCCTGCTCGATCATGACGCTGGCAGCGACGATGTGGCCCTGCGCCTGCTGCAGCACAGTTGCGATGATCAGGCATGGATCGGCCGATCCGGGCGTGGCACCCGCAGCTTGGGTGCGAAGGCATGCCCGGCGGCATGAAGGTTGATCTTCTGTTGCCCGAAGGCCAATACAGGCCGCCGGTCGCCAAACTCACCACCTGCATACCGAGCACGCGCGCATCAAGGTCGCAGGTGGCATGCACGTCGGCAACGGTGAGCAACAAGTGGTCGAGTCGCTCGATCCGCCTGTCATTCGCCACGCGCAGGATGCGGCGCAAAGCGGCCATACGGGCGTGCGTCATCGGCGCGTTGGCGCAACACGTGTGCGGCGGCAAACGCCAGCGCCAGCAGCGTCAGGCACATGCCGACCAGCCCGGCCCAACCGCCGTGTTGCCAGAACCAGCCGCCGAGCGCGCCGATCACGCTGGAGCCGGCGTAATACGCCAGCAGATACAGCGACGCGGCATGACTGCGGTGCGTGCCGCCGAGCCGGCTCACCCAGGCGCTGGCGGCCGAATGCGCGATAAAAAAGCCGATCGTCAGCAACACGATGCCGCCCACTACCAGCGCCAGCACATGCGCCAGGGTCAGCGCCACGCCGAGCACGCACAGCACGATGCCGGCACTGACCACCGGCCCGCGACCGAACCGATCCGACGCCGCCCCTGCCACCGACGAGCTGACGATGCCGAACACATAGGCGCTGAAGATCATGCCGATCTGGCTCTGGCTCAGGCCGAATTCCGGCCCGCCCAAGCGGAACCCGGCGTAGTTGTAGAGGCTGACGAAAACGCCCATCAACAGGAATGGCAACGCGAACAGCCACGGCAGATTGCGATCGCGCAGATGCCCGGCCCAGGCGCGCAGGTGGAACTGCAGGTTGACCCCATGCCGACGCACGAAATGGCGCGACGGCGGCAGCAACCACACAAATGCGACGGCACACAGCAGGTCGAATCCGCTCAACAGCGCCAGTGCGGTGCGCCAGTCGGTGTGGTCGGTCAGCACGCTCATCATGATGCGCCCGCTCATACCGCCGAATGCGTTGCCGGCCACATACAGGCCGGTGGCCGCGCCAAGTTTGTTGGCCGGCAGTTCTTCGCCCAGATACACCATCGCTACCGCCGGCACGCCGCCCAACGCGATGCCGGACAGGGTGCGTACCACCACCAGCGCGCCCCAGTGCGGCAGGAACGCCGCGATGAGGTTCAGCACCGCGGCCAGCGCAATGGAAGCGAACATCAGCCCGCGCCGGCCCAGGTTTTCCGAGACCGCACCGGCACAGAAGATCGCCACGGCCAGCCCGCCGGTGGCCAGCGACAGCGGCAGCGAGGCGGTGGCCGCATCCACGCCGAAGGCGCGTGCGAACTCGGGCAGCACCGGCTGCACGCTGTAGAGCAGCGAGAAGGTGGCAAAGCCGGCCAGGAACAATGCCAGCCGGATGCGGCCAGTGGCGGGCGCCGCGATCTCTGGGACGGCGGCACTGGCCGGCAGGGCGCTGGAGCGGGAATCGGAAGCAGGCACGGGTATCTGGATGAGACCGGGGACGTGGAGTATTCGCCCGCCACCACCCCCTGTCCAATATATGATGCTGGCAGTTGCCATATATGAAACAGATACCATGGAGCTGCGTCACCTGCGCTATTTCCTGGCGGTTGCCGAGGAAGGCAACTTCACCCGCGCTGCGGCACGGGTCGGCATCGGCCAGCCGCCGCTGAGCCAGCAGATCCAGACACTGGAGCGCGAGCTGGGCACGCCGCTGTTTCGCCGCACCCATAGCGGCGCGGAACTGACGCCGGCCGGCGAGGCCTTTCTGGGCGAAGTGCGCCGGGTGCTGGCCGATGTGGAGCGCGCCGCGGAAACCGCCCGGCGTGTGGCGCGCGGCGAATCCGGCCGGCTGCGCATGGGCTTCACCGCCTCGGCCGCCTTCAGCCCGGTGGTGCCACGCCTGATCCGCGATTTCCGCCGGCAATGGCCGCAGGTCGAACTGCTGCTGGAAGAAACCAACACCGCCAGCCTGCTGGTGGGCCTGGCCGATGGCCGCCTGGATGCGGCGTTCGTCCGCTACGGACTGAGCACCCCACCGGACCTGCAGCTACTGCGCTTTGCCGATGAGCCGATGAAGATCGCGGTGCCGGCGGCGCACCCGCTGGCCGCCCACAACAGCGCGCCGTTGGCGGCGTTGGCCGGCGAGCCGTTCATCCTGTTTCCGCGCAGCTTCGGTTCGAGCCTGTACGACGAAATCCTCGCCGCCTGCCGCGAGTCGGGCGTGACCTTGCGCATCACTCAGGAGGCGCCGCAGATGTCGTCGATCATCAATCTGGTCGCCGCCGAACTGGGCGTGTCGGTGGTGCCCGCCTCCACCGCGCAATTGCAGCGCCCCGGCGTGCGCTACCTGGATATCGAAGGACGCATGCCGCTCGCTCGACTGGCCCTGGCGGTTGCACCGGGCGCGCTGGACAGCGCTCCGCTGGTGCGCCATCTATGGGGGCTGGCGGAACTGATCTGAATGTAATCAAGAACCGGCGTCGCAACGACCTCAAGCGGCTGATCGCCCTTTACGCGCCCGGCAGCGGGCGCGGCACTTTCCACACCTGCGCGCTGGCTTGCCGCACCGCTCTCGCCGCTTTACGCCTACCCCCAGGGTAATCCGTTGCTTGGAACAAGGTTCATGCTGCCACGCATCACTGCTGCCAACGACACGCCCTGACTGCAGCAGTGATATGCGCGGCAGATATCAGAGCAGTGAGAACCAGAAATATGAAAGACCGTCAAACCCTGGGACAGTCGACACCCTACGTAGCACGGTGCTGTCCTGGCAAGTAAATGAATTAAATCCAAGAATGGTTACGGATGTTCCGTTGGCCACCAGAGATGGAGACGATAGAACCCACGTGATCGCTCTACGATCGCCTCCACGAGTCACACTAATACACGTTGTAAATCCTGTATTATTGATACCTCTGCCAACCACATAAACTGAGTTGATGTTACTGCGGTTCGGAACACCGACCATGAGCGCATGGTAAGGCTGGCTCAGCTGGGCATTGGCACTCGGCAAAAAACACAGCGATGCTGCCAGCACGCTGGCGGCCATAAACGAACTCTTTATGCTCATTTTATTCACTCCCGGCTTTTGATCGATTAAAGATGAGAAACCCATTTGACGGGACTTCCGGTGACCGCGGTCATCATTGTGCAATGGGTTCCACCCAAGGATGGCAACTTACATCCGCTGTTGCGCGCAGTGACAATCGCTAATCACATCCGGACTCTACTTGACAGCTCTGCAAAAAAACGGAGGCAACTTCGTGTAATGCTCCAAGGGTTCGCCATGCGACATATTCCGGTCACATTTAGCGCGATCAGGTTCGGACCTGCCATCGCGACGACAGCGCTTTGCTGGCAACGGGGTCTTGATCTCAACCATGATTGAGGTTGTTCAATATGGACTTCCCCGCTACAGAAGTATCGCCATGCAACTGCGCCACCTTGTTCTGCCCTGCCTTGATCCGACCCTCAGCCTGCGCTTCTATGCAGATACGCTGCAGTTGCCGCTGTCGGGCAACAGCGTTCGCATCGGCTGGAGCACGCTGGAATGCATCCAGGCGCAGCAGCCTGTGGGCAGCGTGCATCTGGCCTTCAACGTGGCGCCTGCGCGCTTCGATGCAGCGGCGGCATGGATCGGCGCACGTGCAACGCTGCTCACCGATCCCGCTGGCCAGGAACGCTTCCAGCTCGATGGCGTGTGGCAATCGCGTTCGGTCTACTTTGCCGGCCCCGATGGCGCCGTGCTCGAACTGATTGCGCGCAATGCACTGCAAGACGCACCCACCGGCCAGGGCATATTTCATGGCAGCGAACTGCTGTGCCTGAGCGAGATCGGCCTGCCCAGCAGCAACGTGGCCGCTGTGACCAGCAGCGTGGCCCATCATTTTGGCGTGCAGCCGTTCGCGCCGGCCGTGGAAGGCTTTGTCGCGCTGGGCGACGATGACGGCTTGTTGATCGTGGTGGATCAGCGCCGGCGCTGGTTCCCGCAACAACGCCAGCTGCCGTGGGCCGACGGCTTGCGCGTCAGCGTGGATGCACCACAGCCGGGCCTGCGGCTGCGCGATGCGCAGGGCTGGGAATTGCTGGCTGCCTAGGTCACAGCACCACGTTGGCTTTGCAGTGCAAGGCGGCGTCGCGCAGCATCGCCGTCACTTCGACCATGCATGCTTTACCCCGCTGCCGTGCTGCCGTGCTGGTGGGCGATAGCCACAGCACGGCGCTCTGCCATCGCACACCCACCGGCTGACCTACTCGACGCACGCACGGCGCCGCCACCGATGCGGCAGCGCCGTGCATCGGTCGCATTGCAAACTCAGAGGTAGTACCAGGTCACATGGGCAGTCATCCCACCCAGGCCGGACGACTCCACCGCCACCGTCATGACCGGATTGCCCCGGGCGCGGCCACCCACGTAGTAGCACTTGATGTACGCATAACCGCGCTTGGGCGGGCATGCGCCTTTGTAATAGCCCACACGCTCGCCAACGATCTCCATCTGCGTTGCGGCAGACAAATGGATCGCGTCCCAGTAAGCATCCTTGTCGGCATTGTCGCAGCCGGTGAGCTTGGCGCCCGATTCGGATTTGTTGTACCAGTGCGTCGCCGCACAATTGGCGAGGCGTTTCACCTCGGTCGAGCGATAGGACAGATTCCCACTGACCTTGAACGAATCTGCGTAGGCCAACGTGACGCCGCCAAGGGTCAAGGTGAGCACTGCAGCCACGGCGAACACACCGCGCTCCAGGTAACGAGAAATGCGCATGGTCTTTCCCTTCAGTGCGAGGGCCGATTGCCCGTCGGCGAAGGTGGGCACTGGCGGTGACCGCATGACGACCTGCGCGTGACAACACCGGCATATCGCTCGACAACGCGCTACGTGGCTGCACGCTGCACTATCGCGTTAGCGGCCGGCTGCACGTCGTGCCTTTAAGTGCCCTGGTCTCCGCGACGAGAGCGGCGTGAATCTGGCGGTTTTAGCGCAGTGCACAGGTGCTGGCGGGCAGCGGGTTATCGAACGGTAGCCATTGTGCCTTCGGCACCATCGTCCATGCACGAAACAGCGCGCGATGGTGCCGATAACCAGCGCTCACTTCAGCGATGCGATATCTCGGCGATGCGGCAGCCGATAACTGCGTATCTTCAGCTGGCCGCTTGAGGCACGGGCAAACGGAAAAATGCGCGCGCCGCAGCGGTACTGTTGGCAGCGGTCACCGCCACGTCTTCGCCGCGGTCGCGCGCCAGTTCTTCAACAATATGCGACAGAAACATCGGCTCGTTGCGGCGGTCCTTGGGCATGGGCTTGAGCGTGCGCGGCAACAGGTAGGGCGCGTCGGTTTCGATCATCAAGCGGTTGGCGGGGATATTGCGCACCAGCTCGCGCAGATGCGCGCCACGGCGTTCGTCGCACAGCCAGCCGGTGATGCCGATGTAGTAGTCGCGATCCAGATAGGCGAACAGTTCTTCGCGCGTGCCGGTGAAGCAATGCACGACGGCCGCACCCAGCTTGCCGTCGAAGCTGCGCATGATGGACAGGAAGTCGTCGTGCGCGTCGCGCTGATGCAGAAACAGCGGCTTGCCATTGTTGGCGGCCAGTTGCAGCTGGCGCTCGAAGGCCTTGTGCTGGGCCGGGCGCGGTGCGAAATCGCGGAAGTAGTCCAGCCCGCATTCGCCCACCGCCACCACCTGCG
Organism: Xanthomonas sp. AC360; assembly: GCF_979258225.1. Classification (NCBI taxonomy): domain Bacteria; kingdom Pseudomonadati; phylum Pseudomonadota; class Gammaproteobacteria; order Lysobacterales; family Lysobacteraceae; genus Xanthomonas; species Xanthomonas sp. AC360. The sequence continues at coordinate 1,770,954 of NZ_OZ409846.1, read as the reverse complement.
GATGCGCCTGCAAGGTGCGCATTTCGGCCTCGCATTCGGCGGTGAATTCCACGGCATGATGCGGGTGGACGCCGGCGGTGGCGTACAAGACTCCGGGATGTTGCTGCGCCAGTTGCAGGGCCAACGGCGAATGCTCGCGGCTGGCGCCGGTGATCACCAGCTGCGCCACGCCTGCCTCGCGTGCGCGTTGCAGCACGGCGTCGCGGTCGCGATCGAAGGAATCATGGGTGAGGTTGGCGCCGATATCGATCAACTGCATGGTGCGGGTGTGGCCTGAAAGAGCAGATGCGATTGTACTGGGTGAGCGTTGCCCTCATCCGCCCTGCGGGCACCTTCTCCCGCAGGCGGGAGAAGGGATAGCCGTTGCGGCGTCTGCATGCCATCCGCCTGTACAAACGCGTTGCCGTTCCCCTCTCCCGCCTGCGGGAGAGGGGCAGGGGTGAGGGCCGCTTGCGCAACATTCTTACCCCACCACCGGCACCACCATCGCATCGATCTTCGCCGCCAGCGCCTGGATTGCCAGCTGCGCCGAGCGCGAGAGTTGTCGCTGCGGGGCCACGCACAACGCCAGCGTCATCGGCTTGGTCAGGTGCTGGCGGAACGGCACAAATGCCAATCGCCCGTCGGCCACGTCGGGCGCGGCGTCCAGCCACGACATCAGACCCACGCCCGCACCCGCGCGTACCAGTCCGCGCAGGGTGCGCACATCGTTGCAGTGGGTGAGCCGCTTCACGTCGATGTGCTGGCGCTGGTACAGCACCTTGGCGTGCTCGCCCACGATCAGCGGCGCGGCCGGCAGCAGCAGCCGATGCTCCAGCGTTTCGCTCAGCTGCAGCTCGGTACGCGTGCTCAACGGGTGCCCGACCGGCATGGCAATACCCAACGGGATATCCGCAAACGCGCGCACCTCCAGGTCCACGCTGCTCACCGGGTCCAGCAGCAGGCCGATATCCACGTCGGCGGAGGTCACCATTTCCATCACCCGCTGGTTGCGCGCGGTAGACAGATTGAAGGTGATGCCCGGGTATTCCTGCACCAGCGCGGCCACCGCTGCCGGCACCACGCCTTCGCTGAGCGCGTCGATCATGGCGATCTCCACATGCCCGCGGCGCAGCCCCTTGAGTTCGTCGAAGCGCTCCAGGGTGCGCGCGTAGGCCTTTTCCCAGCCGCGCACATCCACCAGCAGCAGCTCGCCGGCGGCGGTCAGCCGCAGCCGACCGGGCAGGCGCTCGAACAGCTGGGCACCCAGCTCCTCTTCGGCCTTGAGGATCTGCCGGTCGATCGCCGAGGCGGACACGTGCAACACGTCGGACGCCTTGCGGATGCTGCCGCAGCGGGCCACTTCGATGAAGTAACGGGTGAAGCGGGAGAAGGTCAGCATGCGGCAGGGCTCGGTTGGTGTTGCATTTTTTGCAATGGCTTGGCGGAAAAACGATGTTTGATCACACACCCCCGGCTTCCTAGAGTCAATCGGGCACCGCTCCCGCCTCACGCCAGAGACCGCCCCATGGATGTCGCCGTCCCCGCCCTGCCGCTGCACTGCACCTTCGAAGCCGCCGACTGGCAGCGCCTGGCCCAGCATTGGCACGCGGTGGCGCTGAGCAGCGAGGTGGGGCAGGCGCCGTTCAAGGCCACCCTGCTGGACGAGCCGCTGGTGCTGTACCGGCTGGGCGAGGAGCTGGTGGCCGCGCGCGATGTCTGCCCGCACCGCGGCATGCCGCTGAGCATGGGCACCGCCGACGGCGGCGGCGTGGTGTGTGCGTATCACGGCCTGCGTTTCGGCGCGGGTGGGCGCTGCAATCACATCCCGGCCAGCCCAACTCAGAACATCCCGGCCAAGATGCGCCTGCACACCTATGCGGTGACCGAGCGCTACGGCTTGATCTGGGTGTGCCTGGCAAAACCGGCGGGCGTGACCGCGGCCGAGGTGCAGATCCCGCCGATGCCCGGTTGGGACGAGAACGGCTTCCAGCAGATCGTGTGCCCGGCGTTCGACATCGGCGGCAGCGCCGCGCGCCAGCTGGAAGGCTTTATCGACGTGGCGCATTTTGCCTTCGTGCACACCGCCACTTTCGCCCAGCCGGACAAGCGCGAGGTGCCGGCCTACACCACCACCGAAACGCCCACCGGCTTCAACGCCGACTACCTCAGCAGCGTGGCCAACTATTCGGTGGACATGCCGTTGCCGGACGTGGACCCCAGCTTCCAGTGGCTGCGGCACTTTGAAATCCATCTGCCATTTACCGCCACGCTCACCATCCACTTCCCAGTGCCGGGCAAGCGGCTGGTGATCATGAATGCCGCCAGCCCGGTGTCCAAGCACAAGACGCGGCTGCTGGTGCCGATCGCGCGCAACTTCGACACCCATCTGCCGGTGGAAGACGTGCACGCCTTCAACCTGCGCGTCTTCGAGGAAGACCGCGCCATGGTCGAAGCGCAGCGCCCCGAATACCTGCCGCTGGATCCCTTGCTGGAAGTGCACATCCCGGCCGACCGTAGCTCGATCGCCTATCGCCGTGGCCTGCGCAGCCAGGGCTATAGCGACTTTTTCCTGCGCTGACCGCCAAGGACACTGCCATGAGCCTGCATCAAGTGCGCGTTGCCGCGGTGGTGGACCAGGGGCATCGCCAGCGTGCGATCCGGCTGGAACCGATCGATGCCGAACTGCCTGCCTTCGAGGCCGGCGCGCACGTGGACCTGCATCTGCCCGACGGCTTGATCCGCCAGTATTCGATTGCCAGCGCACCGCATGTGCGCGATCACTATTTGCTATGCGTCAAATTGGCCGACGCCTCGCGCGGTGGCTCGCGGCACCTGTGCGAGCAGCTCAGCACCGGCGACCGCTTGCAGATTTCCAGCCCGCGCAATCTGTTCCCGCTGCATCCGGGCGAGCGGCATGTGCTGCTGGCTGCCGGTATCGGCATCACCCCGCTGCTGTCGATGGCCGAAGCGCTGGAAGCACGTGGCGAGCCGTTCGTGCTGCATTACTATGCACGCCGGCATGCCGATGTGGCCTTCGTGCAGCGGCTGCAACAAGGCTTCAGCCATGGACAGGTGCACGTGCATCTGAGCGATGGCGGGCAGAGTCCGCGCGTACATGTGCCCGACACACTCGTCCAGGCAGGTGCGCGCGATCAACTGTATCTGTGCGGGCCGGCGGCCTTCATGGATCACTTCACCACGCTCGCCCAGGCGTACGGTTGGTCGGCGGCGCAGCTGCATCGCGAACATTTCGCCCCCGCCGCGCTCAGCCTCGCGCACGATGCCGACCACGCCTTTGAAGTGGAACTGGCCGCCAGTGGCCGCGTGGTGCAGGTGCCAGCCGATTGCAGCATCGCCAGCGTCTTGCTGGATGCCGGTATCGCGGTGCCGCTGTCCTGCGAACAAGGTATGTGCGGCGCCTGCCTGACCGGCGTCATCGCCGGCACGCCGGATCACCGCGACAGTGTGCTCAGCGACAGCGAGCGCGCCGCCAATGCGCAGATCACGCTGTGCTGCTCGCGCAGCCGTTCGCCGCGCTTGGTGCTGGATCTTTGATCGCTTTGTGCGACATGCGCGTACGCAGACAGGACGACAGCGGGCGCGCAGGTGGGTGATGCGGATAACGCGGCAGCGCGATGCACGCACCAGCGCCGCCGAAGCCTGCGGACAGGCGTGGGCGCCACGTCTTCTTGCACGGGACGATTGAGGCCGGCACAGCGCAACGTTGGCACGACCCCAGCCAGGCAGGTGCTTGCATGCCTTCCTGCTACGCAAGACGCAACGCGCCTGCAGCGCATTCCGTGCCCAAGGTCCGTGGCAACCGCCGCCGCACAGTGCAAGATGATCGCCCCGCGCGCGTCCACCGCTACCGCGCGTGCCTCCCTGTGTCGATGAGATGTCTGCCGATGGTTGTTTGTGTGATCGCCTTCGCCCGCCTTTGCCGGGGCGCACGCTGATGCGCTGGCAAGGATTTGCGCTTGCCGCCAATGGCAGCAGCGTGCGCACGGAGGTTCTGGCCGGCGCCACTACCTTCCTGACGATGGCCTACATCGTCTTCGTCAACCCCGACATTCTGGCCACCACCGGCATGGACCACGGCGCGGTGTTCGTGGCGACCTGTCTGGCCGCCGCGCTCGGCTCGCTGTTGATGGGCGTGCTGGCCAACTATCCCATCGGTATGGCGCCGGGCATGGGCTTGAATGCGTTTTTTGCCTTCTCGGTGGTGGGCACGCTGGGCTACAGCTGGCAGCAGACGCTGGGGCTGGTGTTCGTGTCTGGCTGTGTGTTTCTGCTGCTCAGCGTCACCGGCGCGCGGCGCTGGCTGGTGGATGGCATTCCGCCCGCGTTGCGCAGTGCGATTGCGGCAGGTATTGGCCTGTTCTTGGCGTTGATCGGCCTGCAAAAAGCCGGGCTGGTGGTGGCGCATCCGCAGACACTTGTGACCCTGGGCGACCTGCATCGGCCCGAACCGCTGCTTGCGTTGGCGGGGCTGCTGCTGATCGGCGTGCTGGAAGTCCGCCGCGTGCGTGGGGCGATGTTGCTGGGCATCCTGGCGGTCACCGTGGCGGCGCTGGCGCTGGGTCTGGTGCAGTACCAGGGCGTGCTGTCGCTGCCGCCGAGCCTGGCGCCTACCCTGCTGCAGCTCGATATTGCCGGCGCCTTGCAAGGCCATGGCGGCAGCGGCGCATTGACCGCCGTGCTGCACGTGGTGCTGGTGTTCGTGCTGGTGGAGATGTTCGATGCCACCGGCACCTTGATGGGCGTGGCCCAGCGCGCCGGCCTGTTGCGCACCCCGGCGCACCGTCGCCAGTTCGACCGCGCCCTGCTCGCCGACAGCACCGCCATCCTGGCCGGCTCGCTGCTTGGCACCTCCAGCACCACCGCCTACGTGGAAAGCGCTGCCGGCGTGCAGGCAGGCGGGCGCACCGGCCTCACCGCGCTGGTGGTGGCAGCGCTGTTTCTGCTGGCGCTGTTGTTCTCGCCATTGGCGGCGATGGTGCCGGCGTATGCCACCGCACCGGCGCTGATCTACCTGGCGTCGGTGATGCTGCGCGAGTGCACGCAGATCCAGTGGGACGATGTCGGCGACGCACTACCGGCCGCGATCTGCATGCTGGCGATGCCGCTCACCTACTCCATCGCCACCGGCCTGGCCTTCGGCTTCATCACCTACGCAGCACTCAGGCTGGGCAGTGGCCGCTGGCGCGCCGTGCATCCGGCCACCTGGGCGATTGCCGGCCTGTTCGTGCTGCGCTATGCGTTGGAATGAGCGGATCGCCGCAGCTATTTCAATTTACACCCCACTGGCCACGCGCAGCGTCGCGCGGCAAGCTGCATCGCAATCGGCAGCGCCACAGCATTGCCGCCTCTTTCCCAGAGTTCACCGCATGCCACATCGTTATCGCTGTCTGATCCTTGCCTTGTGCACCTTGTTACCAGGCATGACGCTCGCACGTCCTGCGCAAGCGCCCGCGCAACCACGCGAGCAGCAGGTGGCACAGTTGTTTCACGACGCGGCCGCGCAACCTGCGCAATTGCGCGCGTGGCTGCAAGCCATGCCCAAGGGCGGCGACCTGCACAACCATCTCTCCGGTTCGGTGTATGCCGAGGACTATCTGCAATGGGCCAGCGAAGACGGTGCCTGCGTGCAGCTGGACGACCTGAGCCTGCGCGCTGCGCCATGCGGTCGGGGGCAGGAGCCCGCACGCGGGCTGGCCGCGCGCAATGCGGCGCTGTACGGGCGGGTGGTCGATGCATTGTCGATGCGCAAGTTTCTCCCCAATGCTGCCCAGCCCAGCGGGCATGACCAGTTCTTCAGCACCTTCGGCAAGTTCGACGCGGTAGTGCGTGCGCGTGTGGCAGACACCGTGGCTGCGGTGCTCGACCAGGCCGCACGCGACCGCGTGCCGTATGTGGAGATCATCGCCAACCCGCCGCAGATGGATCAGGCAGCGCAGCGCATGCAGTCGCTGCCGTGGAGCGGCGATGACGATGCCGCCAACCTGCGCACCCTGCAGGACGCCTTGCCGCCGCTGGTACAGGCCGCGCAACGCGAGCTGGCGGCTACCGATACGCAAGTACGCCGCGTCCTGCGCTGCGACCAGGCCGATGCGCACGCCGGCTGCCAGGTGAGCTACCGCTACGTGCCCTATGTGCTGCGCGTGCTGCCGCAACCGATGGTGTTCGGGCAGATGGCGCTGGCGCATGCCCTAATCGCCGCCGGCGGCAGTCGCGCGGTGGCGGTGAATATCGTCGCGCCCGAGGACCACCCGGTGGCATTGGCCGATTACACCCGGCATATGGCGATGTTCCGCTTCTTCGCTACGCGTTATCCGCGGGTGCCGCTGTCCTTGCATGCCGGCGAGCTGACGCTGGGGTTGGTGCCGCCTGCGCAACTGCGCTCGCATATCCGCCAGGCCGTGGACGCCGGTGCGCGGCGCATCGGCCATGGGGTGGATCTGCCCTACGAAGACGATGCCAATGGGTTACTGCAACAGATGCGCAGCCAACAGGTCGCGGTGGAAATCAACCTCACCAGCAACGATGTGATTCTGGGCGTCAAGGGCGCTGCGCACCCGCTGGCGATGTATCTGCGCGCCGGTGTTCCGGTGGTGCTGTCCACCGACGATGCCGGCGTTTCGCGTGCGGACATGACCCACGAATATCAGCGTGCCATGCAGGAGCAAGGCATCGACTACCCGACTCTTAAACAGTTGGCACGCAACGGCCTGAGTTACAGCTTTCTGCCCGGTGCCAGCCTGTGGACCGCCGAAGGCGCCGCCGTGCCAGCCTGTGCCGCAGCGATGCAGCGCGAAACCGACGATGCGGCCTGCGCCGAGTTCCGCAAGGCCAGCGAGAAGGCACGCTTGCAATGGCAGCTGGAAACCGACCTGGCGCAGTACGAGCGCACGTTGCTGGCGCAACGCAACTAGGGCCGAGACCACGTATATGAAACACCCGATATGCGAACGCGTCTGCGCGCGATGGGCTTCATCGATACAGCGTCATCGCGCGCAGGCACGCTCCTACGCATACGAGGTCCGCTCCATCGTCGCCGCACTGCCGTCCTTTTCCCGACCCAAGCGCAATGACCAACTAGCGCGCTACCAGTGACCCACGCATCCCCAACCTATCGGGCACCCTCACCTAACGCATCACCCGCAGAAAGGGGCTAGCGTCCAGAGCACAACACGCTGAGACAAAATCGCCGCATTTTCCCGCCTCATCGTGCTTTGATCGCGCATCCGCAGCGTCGCCTGGCCCCACAGCCGCGGGCGCCGCGGTCCAGCAACGCAGCACACACCCGCCGCACTCCCAGCAACCCAAGGTGACCCCATGCAACTCCCAGCGCAGTGGCAGGCCGGCATCGATCGCAATAGCGAGGTCCTGCGCGGCCACGCGCAGCTACTCGCCAACTTCATCGTCCCGCGTCCCGCATCACCGGACACCACCACCCCGCGCGGCCAGATCGCAGCGATTGTCAGCACCACCCGCAGCCAGCCCACGCTGGTAGCACGTCATGCCACCCAGACGCTCACGCGCATCAACCAGGCCAACGACCGCCTATGTGCGATCACCCGCCTGCTGCCCGCACGCACCGCTGCCGATGCTGCGCGCGTGCAGGCCGCGCTGGCGGGCGGCAGCGATGGCGGTGCGTTGGCCGGGGTGCCGTTCGTGGTCAAGGATCTGTTCGACGTCGCCGGCCAGGTCACCACCGCTGGCGCCGTGGTCCGCGCGCAGTGCGCGCCCGCCAGCCGCGATGCGGCGGTGGTGCAACGCCTGTGCGACGCCGGTGCGGTACTGGTGGGCACCGCCAACATGGACGAATTCGCCTACGGCTTTGCCACGGTCAATGCGCATTACGGCACCACCGCCAACCCGCACGATCACCGGCATCTGGCCGGTGGTTCGTCCGGCGGCTCGGCGGCAGCGGTGGCGGCCGGGCTGGTGCCGTTTGCACTCGGCTCGGACACCAACGGTTCCATCCGCGTGCCGGCCGCACTGTGCGGCGTGTACGGCCTGCGCCCCACCCATGGTGCCGTGCCGCTGGAGGGCGTGTTTCCGTTCGTCGATGCGCTGGATGTGGTCGGCCCGTTCGCTAACTCGGTGGCCGACCTGCGCCGCGTGTACGAGGTCATGCACGGCCATGCGCTGCGTAGTTGCAACGTCGCCAACCTGCGTATCGCACGGCTTGGCGGCTGGTTTCAACGCAATCTCGATCCCGAGCTGGATGCCGGCATCGGCGCGTTACTGTCCGCGTGCAACAGCAGCACGCTGGTCGAATTGCCGGAAGCAGAGCGCGCCCGCGCCGCCGCCTTCGTACTCACCGCGGCCGAGGGCGGCCACCGACATCGCGCAGCGCTGGGCACGCATGGCGATCAATTCGACTCGGCCACGCGCGACCGCCTGTTCGCCGGTCTGCAGCTGCCGGCCAGCGCGGTGGCGGATGCGCACCGCTTCGCGCACTGGTTTCGCGCAGCCATGCAACAGCTGTGGGACGACGTGGACGTACTGATCGCCCCGGCTACACCCTGCGTTGCGCCGCGTATCGATCAGGACACCATCGTGATCGATGGCCTGCCCGTGTCTGCGCGCGCCAACCTCGGCATCTTCACCCAACCGCTGGGCCTGGCCGCCTGCCCGGTGCTGGCCGCACCGTTGCCGCGTCCGGGGCGCCTGCCGCTGGGGGTGCAGTTGATCGCCGCACCCGGCCGCGAAGACCGCCTGTTCGCGCTCGCCGCACAACTCGAGCGCGACGGCTTGCTCGCCTTCAGCGCGCCGCCGGAGACACCCTGATGCTGCACACCTTGCGCGCACGTCGCGGCATGGTCGTCGCCCCGCACCATCTGGCCGCTCAAGCCGGGCGCGACATCCTGCGCGCCGGCGGCAACGCCATCGAAGCGGCCGTCGCCACCGCCGCCTGCCTGGCCGTGGTGTATCCGCACATGACCGGGATCGGTGGCGATGGCTTCTGGTTGATCCATGAGCCCGATGGCCGCGTGCACGCCATCGATGCCTGCGGCCGCGCCGCGCAGGCGGCCACGCTGGACTTCTATCGCGGCCACACTCAGATCCCCTGGCGGGGCCCGGGTGCAGCCAACACCGTGGCTGGCACCGTCTCCGGCTGGGCGCTGGCGCTGCAACAGGCCGGTGGCGCACTGCCCTTGCCGCAGCTGCTGCAAGAGGCCATCCATCACGCCGACGCAGGCGTCCCCATCACCCTCGGCGGTGCGCAGGTCGCCGCCAACAAGGGCGATGCACTGCGCTGCCTGCCCGGCGCGTATGCGCGTATCTTCGAGCCACGTGGCGCGCCCCTGCACGAAGGCGCAGTGCTGCAGCAGCCGCAACTCGCGCGCACCCTGCAGCGGCTGGCAAGCGATGGGCTGGACAGCTTCTACCGCGGCGCCCTGGCCGACGACATCGCCGCCGATCTGCACACGCTCGGCAGCCCGCTGCAGGCTAACGACCTGGCCGCGCACAGCGCCGACGCCAGCGTACCGCTGTCGGTCGCCATCGCCGGTGCGCGCTTGTACAACCATGCACCGCCCACCCAAGGATTGGCCTCGCTGCTAATCCTGGCCTTGTTCGATCGCCTGCATGCCGATCAGCCGGACAGCTACGCGCATCTGCACGGCCTGATCGAAGCCACCAAACAAGCCTTCCTGATTCGCGATGCGCACATCGGCGACCCGTCCTGGATGTCGCTCGACGCACAGGCGCTGCTCGACGATAGCGCCGCGCTCGACGCACTCACCGCACGCATCGACATGACCACCGCATTGCCGTGGCCGCAACCCTCGCAGGCTGGCGACACTGTCTGGTTCGGCGCCATCGACGCGCACGGCCGCGCGGTCAGCTGCATCCAGTCCACCTATTTCGAATTCGGCTCCGGCCTGGTCCTGCCACGCACCGGCATCACCTGGCAAAACCGCGGTTGCAGCTTTCGTCTCGCACCCGATGGCTGGAACGCCCTCGCCCCAGGGCGCAAACCCTTCCACACGCTCAACCCCGCGCTGGCCACCTTCGACGACGGCCGCGTCATGACCTACGGCACCATGGGCGGCGAAGGCCAACCGCAAACCCAGGCGGCGATGTTCTCGCGCTACGCCCGCTACGGCATGCCGCTGCAACAAGCCATCACCGCACCGCGCTGGCTGCTCGGCCGCACCTGGGGCGAAGACAGCACCTCGCTGAAGCTGGAAGACCGCTTCAATCCGGCCGTGGTGCAGGCACTACGCGACGCCGGACATGCAGTGGAACTATTGCCCGCCTATACCTCGGTGATGGGCCATGCCGGTGCATTGGTGCGCGAGGTGGATGGCGTGATCAGCGGCGCCAGTGACCCGCGCTCCGATGGCGCGGTGGCTGGGTGGTGATGGTTGGGGCTTGGAGTCATCCAAGCGGGCCGACAAGATCAGGGAAGCCAAAACTTAGCGCGTTTTCCGACCCTGGGTACCACACAGATCAAATGCGGACTGACGCATCCTAGGCCGCAGCTCAAAGATTGCACATCACCCTATCGATCTTCAGTGCGCCTGAGGGTCGAAGTACGCCTGCCAGGACAGAGGCGAGGCCTGACATGATCGTGCCTTGTCGAAGAACGTCATGGCGTCCTTGCCGCTTCTGGAGTTGAGCAGTGCAACCCCGAGATTGAAGAAGGTATTTTTGTCTTGTGAGCCGTGCGCTATCGCATGGCGCAAGTGCAGTGCGGCGTCTGTGTGCTGGCCTTGATCGCAAAGAACCGCACCCAGACAGGTGCGCAGAAGCGGGTTGTCTGAATCGTCCACCAGCGCTTCGGAAAGCAGCCGCTGAGCTTGCGCAAGATTCGCCTCCCACTTCTCTGGAGAGAGATATCCCTCTTGGACCAGCATGTTGCAGGCTTCTACAGTCTTCATTGGCGGCGCGCTTCTGTTTAGACGACACAGGTAAATCTTGATCGCAACCGAGCCGAATCGCTGCAATGGCATGCCCGTTCTTGGCTCGGCAACTATCCTCGCAAGTGGCTCTACATCTTCCAGTGCTGGCTGGGCGACACGCAGCCGATGGCGTTTTTTTGAAATCCACCGCCTAGCAGGGAGCCACGACGATTGACCTGTTCTCTCGACGCGGTGTGATTGTATCGGTGCTCCTCAATGGGTAGGCAGGCCGGCATGGTGAGCCATCAAGGCTGAGACGTGTCGAAGCAAGCCACCTTCAGCCGCGCACGTTCTGCAGAGAACCTTGGTCATCCAGGCCTATGCCAAGCTGTAGCTCACACCGCTGCAGACCACCAAGCTGCGCCGCGACTGCCCGGCGCTCAAGAACAAACGTTGACCGACACCCCAATCGAACACGCACGCGAGCAGAAAGCCTGCGCAGCAGCACCAGCTGGCGCTTAGGATCGAGATTCCGGCCGAAGCAGGCCGACAAGGTGAACATGTCATAGACTCTGGGCATGCTCTCCAAGGCGACCATAGCGGACCCAACTGCGCCAATCACTGGACAGTGATGCACTTGCTTTCTTGGGCATGCGGGGCGATGAGTAGGGACATCGCCACGCTTATTTCGACAGACGCATCAAACCTTCCACCAAGGAGAGCCACATGACAGATCAAGAAGACAATCAACCGAGCCTGGAAGACGTCAAGCTGGCGTTCGACGGCCAGAGCCTGGATTGGTATCTGCAGAAGCTGGTCGCAACCGTCAACACCTCGAACGTGCAGTTCGGTATCACGCTGTTTGTGGAAGGCATCATCGTTTCCGGCCAGCTGGTTAGCGGGAAGCAGTATTTCGAAGCGTTTGCGCAGGAATTTTCCGCTGCCTATCCCGGCGACGCCGAGGAAAAAGAGGATATCCGTCGCGCGTTCGCCAGCCATGCCAGCATCTACGACACCGAGGACGATGCGCAGCAAAGCAGCAGGCCGCCGCAGTTCATTCACCTGATCGAGTCACGTTGCTTCTCGCCCGGCGGCCAGCCTCTGCCGAGCAACCGCGGCGTGCTGTGGCGCGGCAAAGTGAATGCCGTGTCCGGCTTTACGCTGGGATCGCTGTCGGCAGACTAAGCCCAGCACGCTCCGCTTTGATGTGAGGTGCTCGCCACCTCACATCAAACTGTTCGAACGGATCTCCAGGCATGCTGCAGCGCTACGCAACGGCGAAAGCGGCGTGCGTTGCCGCCGTCGTTCCAGCCAGCAATCGCAGCATGGCTGCATCGTTGCCACCCGCCGACATCTCGGTGGCATCCAGTTGTGGCGTCCGCTTAACGTAGTCGATCGGTGCAAGCCATGCACCGGACCATGACTGAGGCCAGGGTTCTTAACGCCTTTTCGTGTTCGACTCTCCCTCCTAGATCAAGCGCGGCACGACGCGGTCCGTGCGCGCATCGCGCAGCGGCTCGCCGCGTCACCGCCAGGCTTGCGACGATGTCGTTGAACCGGCGAAGCGCCTCACAGGGAGAACACCATGGCGACATTCAACGTAGCAATCGATTCACTGGGCGTAACCCCAAGCGAGCCATCGCCGAATGCGGTCGGCATCTGCCTCTCCGGGGGTGGCAGCCGTGCACTGTCGTGTGCGCTGGGCCAATCGCGCGGGTTGCGCTCTCTGGGGCTCCTGGACAACGTGGCTGCGATCTCTTCGGTATCTGGAGGCACGTGGGCCAATGTGTTGTTTAGCTATCTGCCGGAATCGATCAGTGACGACGACTTCCTGGGGCCGGTGGTACTGGACCCATCGCAGCTCACCCTGGACGTGCTTTGGCAGATGGGGGACAGCTGTCTTGGTCAGGTGCCGTATCGGCTTGGCACGCTGCCGATCGTCAATGAACTGGCCGAGTACCGGCTGAGCGAACGCTACGCGCCAGCGGATATGTGGCAGGCGGTGATCGGCAAGCTGGTGCTTAAGGATTTCGGCTTGTGGAATCCTGATGCAACGGGCGTGGATCCGCATTATTTCACTGGCACGGCGGCGTACCTGGCGAAAGGCCCGCTGGTGCGCAATCTGCAGCTGACCAAGGACGACTTCTACACCCTCCGCGATGGGCGACCGTTGCCGATCTTCAATACCTCAGTCTTCCTCAACGATAGCGTGAGCTCGGATCTGGTGCCGTTCGAGGCCAACTGGTTGCTCGGCGTACGTGGCATTTTCAACCAGCCGGAGCAACTCGGCGTCATTGGGGGAGGCTTGATCGAATCGTTTGCGATGGGGGGCGATTACATCGCCGACAACGGTGCGGGCGAGGTCACCACCAGCGTGCCGCTGCGTGCCTTCAGCCTCAACGATATTGCCGGTTGCAGCAGCATGGCGCCGGCCGAAGATTTTGAAGAGAAGTTTCCCGAGATCAATGGCCTGGTGCCGCGTTATCCGTACTGGCCGGTCGATGGTCGTGCGAGCCAACCGACGCAACGTTACCGCTTCGCTGACGGCGGCAACCTGGAGAACCTGGGTATCATGCCGCTGCTGGCGCGCGGTATTCCGCGCCTGTTGGTGTTCGTCAACTCCGATCAAGGGGTCAACATCGATCCAGAATCGGGGGAGACGGTGGTGGCCGATGACCTGCCGCCGCTATTCGGGCTGCAGCCATTCTGCGACAAAACCCGCAGCTATCCGGCATACGCAAACGCCCAATTGTGCGAGGACGCCAACGGCATGTTCCGGCACAGCCAGGTGTTCGACACCGCCGCATTCGATGCCTTGAAACAGGGGCTGCTGGCGGCCAAAAAATCCGGCGGTTCGCTGCTGGTGCGGCAGACGTTGGCGGTGCTGGCCAATCCATGGTTCAACGTGCCTGCGCAGCAGTCGGTCGAGGTGCTGTGGGTGTACAACGATCTGGTGCGTGCATGGTGGAAGCAGTTGCCGGATGAAACACAGGCCGACCTGGATCTACAAAGCGTTGACGATTTTCCGCTTTATGGCACGATCACCCAGCTGCATCTGTCCTATACATTGGTCAACGCACTGGCGCACCTGAGTTGCTGGAACCTTGCCTCCGATAGCACGGTGGGCAATCCCGATGGGCAGAGCAATGCCGATGTGGTGCGTGGCATGTTCGCTTGATGCGTGTACGGCGACATGGCCGCGAATGCAGCCACTCGCCAAACGGGGCCGGAGCGCCCTTTAGCAGACAGCATCTGCCTGCAAAGAACGCTCAAACCCCGCGCTGATGCCAATGCCAGCTTTGAATAACACGCTGCATTGGCACGCCACTTACTGCTTTGGCTTGCTAGCCGCCTGCTTTGGCTTGCCGGCCGCATCACGCGGCGGCGCATTTTTCACGTAACGGTCGAACCAGTCCAGCATCTCGGCGACCACGTCTTCGGTGGATTCGCGTGCGGTATACCAGTGCGGTTCGAACGGCAGCAATACCAGCCGTGCGGTGCCGCCGTTGCCACGAATCGCCTGAAACAAGCGCGGTGCCTGGGTGGTTTCGGTGCCGGGGTTGGCGTCGTCCATGCCGTGCACGATCAACAACGGCTCGTTGATCTTGTCGGCGTGGAAGAACGCCGACGCCTGCGCGTAGATCTCCGGCGCGGCCCAGAACGAGCGGCGCTCGCTCTGGAAACCGAACGGCGTCAGCGTCTTGTTGTAACTGCCGCTGGTGGCGGCGCCGGCGCGGAACAGGTCGGTGTGTGCCAACAGGTTGGCCGTCATCAGCGCGCCGTGGCTATGCCCGGTGACGCCGATACGTTGGCGATCGACCACGCCCAACTCCACTGCCTTGTCCACCGCGGCGGTGGCGTCGTCCACCAGCTGCTGCAGGTAAGTGTCGTACGCGGTCTTGGGGTCGCCGACGATGGGGAAGGCGGCATCGTCGATGATCGCGTAACCGGCCAACAGCAGCACTTGGTAGTAGCTGAGGCGGGTGAAGTCGCGCTCGCTGGCGCCGCTGACCTGGCCGGCCTTGGAGGGGTCGGCATAGTCGAGCGGGTAGGCGTACAGGATCGCCGGTACGCGCGTGCCTTCCTTGTAGCCGGGCGGCGTGTACAGGGTGAACGATAGCTCCACGCCGTCCTTGCGCTTGTAGGTCACCAGGCGCTTCTTGATCTGCCGCACCAGCGGGGTTGGATCCGGGAAATGGGTGACCGGCGTGGCAGCGGAGACAAGGATCGCCTCACCGGTCGCCGCCGTCGGCAACGGCTGGCCCAACGTGCGCATGTACACATTGGGCGGGTCGGTCGGCGACTGGTGCCAGGTCAGCAAGCGCGACACGTCGTCGCCGGCAAAGCCGAAGAACAGTTCGTCCACACTGGCGTCGCTGCGGAACAGTCGCTGGGTCTTGCCACTGGCCAGCGCATAGCGATCCAGAAACGGCCGGTCGCCCGCCGGTGAGGCGCCCTGCCCGCTCAGGAACAACGCACCCTGTTCTTCGCGCAGTACGGCCTGCCCGTTGGCCAGCAGATGCGTTTCCGGCACGCCGGGATCGGCATACAGGTCATCGGTGGACAAGTCGAACAACACCCGCCCGGCAGTGCCGGGGCGGTCGGCATCCAGCAGCGTGGTGCGACGCCAATGGCGGTTTTCGTCGTACTCGTCCAACAGCGCCCGGCCGCCTTCGGCAAACCACGACAGGCCGGCATAGCGCTGCTGCACGCGCGTGAGTTCACGCGGCTTGGCGGTGAACGGTGCAGCCAGCGTCATCAGCTTGTCGCGCGCGGGCACGCTGGTTTTCCAGTCGCCCCCATCCAGCGCCTCGGCCCAGACCAGCGTGGCCGGTTGATTGGCACGCCAGGAATAGGCGCGCGGGCCAATCGCAACCCCTTGCACCGGCACCCGGTCGGCAACCGGCAGATCGGCCAGCCTGCGCTCGCTGCCGTTGGCCAGATCCAGCACCGCCACCTCGTGGGCGAAGCGCGCATAAGTAGTGACGTAGGAATACGGCTGCTTCAACCGCTCCACCAGCACGTGGCGGCCATCGGGCGCGCCATCCACGGTGCTATAGACCGCAGGCGAACCGAGCTTGCGTTGGTTGCCGGTGGCCGCATCCACCGTGAGCAGCTGGGAGGTGGCGTAGTAGCTAAACAAGGCCTCGTCTTCTGGGCTGGAGAGCGTGTCGCGCGCCTCGTAGGTGCTGCTTTCGCCCTTGCCCTGGATGGTTTCCTTGACCTCCGGGCCCGGTGGCACCGCCGCCTTGCGCGGGGCGGCGCCCAGGTCGTGCGGCACCGTCTTCAGCAGCAAGGTGTCGCTGCCGCCCAACCACTGGATTTCGCCACCCAGCACCGGGTTGAGTTGCACACCGTCGATCTTGCGCACGCTGCCGGTGGCGACCTCGCCCACCCAGAGCTCGACGCGATCGGCGGCCGTGTTGTTGAAGGCGAAGCGGCGCCCGTCCGGCGACCACACCGGCGCTGCCGGGCAGGCGCCGGCCGGCAGGGTCACCGCGGTCTGCTTGCCAGTGGCGACGTCGACCAGGCTGAAGCCTTCCAGGCAGGAACGAATGCCGTAGCCGCTGGACATGTCGTGACGGCTATGCGTGCGCGGCTCCACCCGCACGCCGGCCAGCTTCAGGTACGGCTCGGCCACGCGCGCGATCGGCGGATACTGCGTGCGCTGCACCAGCAACAGGGTCTTGCCGGTGGGATCCAGCCGCGGCGATGGATTGAGCGGCGCGCGCAACACGCTCAAGAGCGGCTCCGGCGGCTGCCGGTAACCGCCATCGGGCGTGCCGGCAAAGGCAGA
This sequence comes from Xanthomonas sp. AC360, assembly GCF_979258225.1. Lineage (NCBI taxonomy): Bacteria > Pseudomonadati > Pseudomonadota > Gammaproteobacteria > Lysobacterales > Lysobacteraceae > Xanthomonas > Xanthomonas sp. AC360. The sequence continues at coordinate 1,754,319 of NZ_OZ409846.1, read as the reverse complement.
CACCGGCAACAGGCTGGCAAGCACCAGCCACCCGCTCCATCGGTACGCGCTGAGCATCTCGGTCGTTCTCTGGGCAATGATCGCAGCAAACTAGCACGCGCCTGCAGCCCCAGATCTGCGTGCGCACGCAGCCCTGTCGCCATGTCCGCAGCACGCGTGCAAACGCGCCGGTTACGCCGATGCCGTGAGCGTCCGCTGCAGGAACTCACCGATGTACTGCGCGATCTCCGGCGCATGCGTTTCCAGCGCGAAGTGCCCCGTGTCCAGCAGATGGATTTCGGCTTTCGGCAGGTCCTTGGCATACGCCTGCGCACCCGCCGGAATAAAGGCCGGATCGTGTTTGCCCCACACCGCCAGCAACGGCGGCTGATGCTTGCGGAAATACGCGTGGAATGCCGGATAGGCCTCCACATTGCTGCGGTAATCCAGGATCAGATCCAGCTGGATGTCTTCCGCACCGGGGCGCGCCATGTACGCGATGTCCAATGTGTAGCCATCGGGGGAGAGCTTGCTCGGGTCGGCACCGGTGCCGTATTGCCAGTCGCGAATGGTCTGCGGCGACAAGGTGGCGCGGCACGCTTCACGATTGGCGTCAGTCGGGTCGCGCCAATACGCTTGCCACGCACCCCACTGGTCGCTGAAGCCGTCCAGGTACGCATTGCCGTTCTGGCTGATGATGGCGCTCACCTTGTGCGGGTTTGCCGCAGCCAGGCGAAACCCGACCGGCGCGCCGTAATCGAACAGATACAGCGCGTAACGGCGCAGTTCCAGCGCTTCGGTAAAGCCCTCGATCACCTTGTAGAGCTGTTCGAAGGTGTACTCGAACTGCCCGCGTGGCGGCGCCTTGGTATTGCCGAAGCCCGGCAGGTCCGGCGCAATCAACCGGTAGCGGCTTGCCAACAACGGCATCAGATCGCGGAACATGTGGCTGGCGCTAGGGAAGCCATGCAGCAACAGCAACACAGGCGCATCCGCGCGCCCGGCTTCGCGATAGAACACCTCGACATCGCCGACGCGTTGCGTCTTGTAGGTCACGTTGACACTTGAATCATGAGACATAGCGGCTCCTTTGTTGGTCTGCGTGTTGCCGGAAAGCGCGCCTGCATGCAGGCTGCCGGCGCCCAGCGCGACTGCCGTTCCGATGCATGAAACAAGCATCTTGCGGCGGCCGAGTTCAATCGCGTGATCGGCATTGAGCGTGATGGGTAAATCGGACTGCGTCATGGCACGTCGAAGATCGGATGAAGTGATCGACATGCTAGGCCTCGCTTCGCAGCAGCAGAACCACCGCGCCCATCAATTGACCATTGCGGCGCTTGCAATGCTGCGGCGCCCCCTGCACACGCCCTGCCCTGCACCGTGCATCAGCGGCGCACTGCTACTCTGTGGCGATAACCAGGCGTGAGACACCGGTGGACCGCATCCAGGAAATGACGCTGTTTGCCGCACTTGCAGAGCAAGCGAGCTTTGCCGGCGTCGCGCGCCGCCTTGGCATTTCCACCGCCACGGTGACGCGCACCATCGCACAGCTGGAAAATCGCCTCGGCGTGCTGCTGGTGGTACGCACCACCCGCACCATGCGGCTCACCGAGGCTGGACAGCAGTACGCCATCGACTGCCGACGCCTATTGGCCGACCTGGAGGATGTCGAAAACACAGCAGCCGGGTTGCACGCACTCCCCAGCGGATCGCTGACGGTGACGGCTCCGCAGATGTTCGGCGCGTTGCATGTCATGCCGGTGTTGACGCGCTTTCTCAGTCGTTACCCAAAGGTCACAGCACGCGCCATTCTGGCCGACCGCGTGCTACCACTGCTGGACGAGGGCATCGACGTCGCGGTGCGCATCGGCGCACTCCCCGATTCATCGTTGACCGCGATCCCGGTGGGGAGCGTGCGTCGCATGGTCTGCGCGTCGCCGGGCTATCTGGCAGAACACGGCATTGCGCAGCATCCAGACGATCTATCGCAGCACCGCACCCTCTCGGTCGCATCTTCGGAGCGCGCACCCAAGTGGCCGTTTCGCATCGATGGGCGTGAGTCTCTGGTCGAGGTTGGCTCACGCCTCAGCGTGACTTCGTCCAACGCCGCCATCGGCGCCGCAGTGCAGGGCTGGGGACTGACGCAAGTGCCGTCTTACCAGATCCGCGAACACCTCCAGAACGGCACACTCACGTGCATCCTCGAGACGTTCGAGATCGCATCGGAACCGGTACATGTGGTCTATGTGGAAGGCCGTCGGGGCTCATCCAAGGTGCGCACGTTTGTCGATGACTGCGTGGATGCCCTGCGGCAGGATCTGATTGCTGCTGCATCGCTGAGCTAGACGTTTCGCCGTCACTGTTTTCGGGTTGTCCCCTCATGCAGCGGTTAGCCAGTCCGGCCAAGTCGACGGGATTGCTGCATTGCGCCTGCTCGATGAGTGCACCTAAATAACGGCCAACAGTGCTGGCCTAGCTAGCCGCGGCTGCATTGCCGAGACAGCCGATGCCCGGCGATGCATGCGCACGCAAGATGCGTACGCCACGGCGTTAAACAGCGCCCGTCACCGGTCACGTTGACGCAGCGGACTTCGCAAGTCCCCAGGCAGCCGTTCGGATTGTCGATGCAACGCCAGTCTGGCGACAGCGCTGCACGGGGCTACACCGCGCCTACCCAACAACACCCTGCCCGGCCGATTGCCCGGGCATGGCGCCCAGCCAACCAGTCCTTGGCAGGACCCGATGCCGAGCATCAGCAAACGCTTGCTTTTTTAGATGATGATAATCATCATAAATTCCATCTCAACCCGAAGACCTGTCATGACCACGCGTCCCACTGTTCTGATCACCGGCGCTTCCAGTGGCATTGGCGCCGTCTATGCCCAACGTTTTGCGCAGCGCGGCCATGCGCTGGTGCTGGTGGCGCGCGACAAGCAGCGCCTGGAGGCATTGGCCGCCCGTTTGCGCGACGCCCACGGCGTCACGGTCGACGTCTTGCAGGCAGACCTGACCAGCCACTCTGCGTTGGAGGCGGTCGAGGCGCGCCTGCGCGACGACAGCCAGATCGAGATCCTGATCAACAACGCCGGCATTGCGCAGTCCGGTGGGTTTCTGGACCAGGATGCCGCCAGCATCGAGCGCCTGGTTGCGCTTAACACCACCGCACCGACCCGCCTCGCGGCGGCGGTGGCCGCGCGCCTTGCCGCTGCCGGTCGCGGCGCCATCGTCAACCTCGGCTCGGTGGTCGGGCTGGCGCCGGAGTTCGCCGCCACCGTCTATGGCGCGACCAAGGCCTATGTGCAGTTCCTGTCGCAGGGCCTGCACGTGGAACTCTCGCCCAAGGGCGTCTACGTGCAGGCCGTGTTGCCGGCCGCCACCCGCACCGAGATCTGGGAGCGCGCCGGGATGGACGTCAATGCATTGCCCGAGGTCATGGACGTGGAGGAGTTGGTCGATGCGGCGCTGGTCGGTTTCGACCGCCGCGAGCTGATCACCATCCCGCCACTGCACGTGGCCGAACGCTGGGACGCACTGGACGGCGCCCGCCAGGGCCTGCTGTCGGACCTGCGCCAGGCGCATGCAGCCGAGCGGTATCACACCAGCACCTAAGCGCAATCCACAACGCGGCTGCACGGGTGAGGCGACAACAGCCCTGCACGCCGCGCGTCAGCCGGCTGCACAGCAACACAGCCACGCGTTATCGCACGCTCCACGTGTGGCAACGCGCTCCTTCTTCGCCGTGACCATCGAGAACATTCCATGACATCCAAGCATCCCGTGGCGCTGGTCACCGGCGCTTCTTCAGGTATCGGCCTTGCGGCGGCCACGCAACTGGCTGCGGCCGGCTACACCGTCTATGGCACCAGCCGCCGCGGCGCCGATGCAGGGCAGCGCGGCTTTCCGTTGCTGGCGCTGGACGTCACCGACGATGCGTCGGTGCAGGCCGCCATCGCCACGCTACAGACGCGCGAAGGACGCATCGACCTGTTGGTCAACAACGCCGGCATCGGCATCACCGGGGCCGCCGAGGAAAGCTCGATCGAGCAGGTGCGTGCGCTGTTCGACACCAACGTGCATGGCGTAGTGCGGGTGACCAATGCGGTGCTGCCGATCATGCGTGCGCAACGCAGCGGACGCATCCTCAACGTGGGCTCGGGTCTGGGCTTGCTGCCGGCACCCTTCAGTGCGTACTACTCGGCCACCAAGCACGCGCTGGAAGGCTATTCCGAATCGCTCGATCATGAAGTGCGCGGCTTCGGTATTCGCGTAGCGGTCATCGAGCCGGGCGCCACCAAGACCGGTTTCGAGTCGGGCACAGCAACGGCGGACCGCCTGCTGCCAGCCTACGATGCGCTACGCGCCAGCTACCAGCGCGCCTACGACACGGCGATGGCGGTTGCCGACAGCGCCGACAGCGTGGCCGAGACCATCGTGCGGGCGGCCCGCGACCAGCACCCCAAGCTGCGCTATCCCTCGGGTAAGTCGGCACGGCAAGGCGCATTCGCCCGGCGCTTTTTGCCACGCGCGTTGCTGGACAAGGTGCTGCACAAGCAATTCGGCATGGGCTGATTCCAGCCCTGGCGTACGCGCCGCGCAAAGCTCAGCTGGCGCGTCGCTTAAGGCAACGCGCTTTGCGTGTTGCTGCGTCCGTGCCGGCGAGGGCGCTGGCATCACGGCTGTAGCCGCGCGCCGTTGCTTGCCACCAGCGACGACGCCAGCAACAACACGCTTGCCCCAATGAATGTGGCGCCGATCGACAGGTGATCCAGCAGCACACCGCCCAGCGCGCCACCGAGCATGATGGACAACTGGATCGCAGCCACCATCAAGCCGCCGCCGCTTTCCGGCGCATCCTTGATGCAGCGGCTCAGCCAGGTGGACCACGCCACCGGAATTGCCGCGTTGAGCGTGCCCCAGGCGATCATCGCCACCGCCACCGCCCACAGCACGTGGCCGCCCAGCAACATGCCAAGCGTGACGACGCCCAGTGCGGCCGGCAACACGCTGAGCAGGCCGAACAGCCGCTTGGCGACCAGCGCCGTGGCCGCGTAGGTGCCAACGAAGCCGGCAAGGCCCAGGCCAAGCAGCAACAACGAGAGCTGCGACACATCGACCTGCGCGACGGTTTCCAGGAACGGGCGGAAGTAGGTGAACGCGGAGAATGCGCCAGCAAAGCCGAGCATCACCGCGAGCATTGCGCGAGCGACGTAGCGGCGCTTCAACAAGCGAGCGATATCGCGCAGCGAACTGGCACCTTGCGCCGGCATCGACGGCAGGCTGCGCCATTGCCAGGCGATGGCCAGCGCCACCAACGGCACCATGCCCCAGAACACACCACGCCAGCCGATGATGGCACCGAGATAGCTGCCCAGCGGCGCGGCAAAGGCAGTCGCGACGGCATTGCCGATAAACACGATGCCCAATGCCTTGGGCACGGCATGCTCGGGCATGATGCGCATCACCGTGGCGGTGGACAGCGCCCAGAACCCACCGATGGTGATGCCGAGCAAGGCACGCGCGACCATCAACATGCCAAAGCTGTGCGCGCTGGCAATCAACAACAACGACAGCAACATCACCGCGCTCAGGCCCAGCAATACATGGCGCCGGTTCAGACGCGACGACAGCGGCGCGATCAGCAGGCTGGCGATCACCGCAAACAGGCCGGAGATGGAGATCGCCTGCCCGGCCATGCCGGCGCTTGCGTGCAAATCGGCGGCGATCGGCGTCAGCAGGCTCACCGGCATGAATTCCGATGCGATCAGCAGCGCAACGCACAGCGACATCGAGCCGACCGCGCTCCAGGTCTGACGGGTCGCGACAACGGCATCGGGCTGGGCTGTATCGGTGGTCAATGTGTTGGCTGGCATTGGGAAGCCTTAGGTAAGAGACAGTGCACACGGCACATGGGCGCGCTACGGCGCGCAAGCGACTGTGCTGTTCGGGATGGATGCGCTACGGGCGGCGATGGACTGCACCGGCCCGCGCTTGCGTCGGCCGCATGACAAACGTGATGCAGCGCATGATCGCGGCGCCGGCGTACGCGTGTCTGGAGGTTGTGCAGATTACGTGGTCCGCGTGCGCGGAGTAAGACGCCTGCGCCGCACGGGCTTATGAGGTGCACTCATGAGCGTGGTCTGCGGATGATCGTGGTGAAGCGCGCGATGCACGGCAGTTCGACGGTGCGTCCATACAAACACGGGCCGGGAGATCGAATGCAATGCTGGTGCAGCCTCCATCCAGACGCCATCTTTGCCGCAGCTGCGCGGCTGCGGCGCCGGTTCTCAGGTTCAACGCCCTGGCTCACGGTGCCGCCGTTCGACTCACATCAACAACGCCTGGCACATCTCTGCAGGGCCATGCCACGCGTCGCACGCCTGCACCGACTGCTCCGCCATCACACGCGCGCATCAGCCTTTGTAACGCAATGCATCCAGCACCAGATTGAACGCTGGCGACGAGTGGCGGCGGCTGGGATAGAACGCATGCAGGCCCGGCCAGGTGGGCGACCAATCCTTCATGATCCAGCGCAGGCGTCCGGCCTTGATATGTGCGCGGGCAAGATCTTCCTGCACGAACGCGATGCCGAAACCATCGACGGCCGCGTCCACCGCTTCATAGGTGCCGTTGAAGGTCAGCTGGCCCTGCACGCGCACGATGACTTCGCGGCCGTCCTTCTCCAGCTCCCAGGCGTAGATGCCACCGGCGGTTTTCATGCGCAGGTTGATGCAGCGGTGCGCGGTGAGGTCCTGCGGCGTTTTCGGCAGCGGCCGGCGCGCCAGGTACGACGGCGATGCAACAAGCGCCATGCGCATGTCGGGCGCGATGCGCGCGGCGATCATGTCCTTTTCGACCTGGTCGCCCAGGCGCACGCCCAAATCGTAGCGATCGGCAACGATGTCGGTCAGTCCATTGTCGATGAACATTTCAACGTTGATGTCGGGGTATTGCTGCAGCAGCTTGGACAGCTTGGGCCACAGGATCGCGCGCGCGGCATAGTCGGTGGCGGTGATGCGCACGTTGCCTGCGGGGGTATCGCGCATTTCGCTCAGCGCCGACAGCGCGTCTTCGATCTCCGTAAATCGCGGCGCCACCGTCTGAATCAGACGCTCGCCCGCCTCGGTGGGTGCCACGCTGCGGGTGGTGCGCGTCAGCAGGCGCAAGCCCAGCGTGGCTTCGAGCCCACGGATGGTATGGCTCAACGCCGACTGCGAGACGCCCAGCGTGGCCGCGGCCCGGGTGAAGCTGCCTTCGCGGACGATGGCGATCAGCGCCAACAAATCCTTGAAATTGTCGCGCGCCATTGGTGAATCTCTTTCATGGAATGCGCCGACTGTAGCAGCCGTTTGGATTCGAGGCGGCACAGTGATCGTCCTTCTCCTGCGGGGCTCCAAGGCACGGCGTGCGCGCCCCTGGAGTGCCTGCATTGGTGCGCCCGCGCCGCAAGCGTGGGCCGGGGGCGTGGAGCCGGGGTTGGGGAGGGAGGGCTTGGCGAAGCAGGCGGTGCCTCGCTTCTATAGGCGCGTGGCAAGGCGTTTGTCCTTGCAGGGACTGACAGCTCTCTGCAGCACCCCCTCATCCGCCCTTCGGGCCCCTTCTCCCGATGGAGGAAGGGACGCATGGCCACGGTGCCTGTCGCATTTTTTGCAACGCGTGACCCTAAAAAAACCGCTTTGGGGTGACGGGGGTGGTTCGTATAGTCGATCTCAAGGCGCTGCCCGCTCGGTAAGCGCCTGTCGCCACGCCATCGTCCGGGTACTCCATCGCCCGGCGATGCCTCGCCCTTCCCCACCGCCTGCGGAGGCTCCATGCATCAGTCGCTATCGCATCGCGGTCCGCGCAGCGTTTGTGGATCGGCTCACCCGCACCACGCCCTATGCTGAGCACCCAGCGCCTCTCACCGGACAGCGGCTCCGGCGCACGTGCGGTGGCGCGTTGCGATGCGCTGGGCGTCGCGCCCTACAGCGACACACCCCAGGGACTGTTCCGCGCCTGGCTCAGCCCGGCGCACCGCGCTGCCATCGCGCAGGTGAGCACGTGGATGCGCCAGGCCGGCATGCAGGTGCGCCTGGACGCGGCGGCAAACCTGATCGGCCTCTACGAGGGCACGCAGGCCGACTCACCCGCGCTGCTGATCGGCAGCCATCTGGACAGCGTGCGTGATGCCGGCCGCTACGACGGCCCGCTCGGCATCCTGCTCGGCATCGAATGCGTCGCCGCACTGCACGCGCAAGCGCGCCGCTTACCATTCGCCATCGAAGTGATCGCATTCGGCGACGAAGAAGGCTCGCGCTTTCCGGCCTCGATGTTCTGCAGCCGTGCGGTGGCCGGCACGCTCGACCCGACCACGTTGGCGGTGACCGACGCCGCCGGCATCGACGTCGCCAACGCGTTGGCAGACTGGGACCTGGACATCGCGCACATCCAGCACGCCACACGCACACCGGGCAGCGTGCTGGCGTATCTGGAAACCCATATCGAACAAGGTCCGGTGCTCGAAGCCGAGGGCCTGCCGGTGGGCATCGTCACCGCGATCGCCGCGCAACGCCGCTTCGCGCTGCGCTTCGACGGCCGTGCCGGGCATGCCGGCACCACCACGATGGCGCTGCGTCGCGATGCCTTGAGCGCTGCGGCCGAGGCGCTGCTGGCGATCGAGCGCATCGCACGCGACGGCAGCAACGATCTGGTCGCCACCGTCGGCAAGCTGCAGCTCGCACCCGGCGCCGTCAACGTGGTGCCCGGCCGCGTGGAGTGCACGCTGGACGTGCGCGCCGGCGACGACGACGCCCGCGATGCCGCGGTGCGCGCCATCGAACAGGCACTGGCGCGCATCGGCGCAGCGCGCGGCATCGCCATCGCCATCACCCCGCTGCAAACCCTCGCCGCCAGCCCATGCGCACCGACGCTGATGACCCGGCTCGACCACGCTGTCGCCGCGCAAGGCATCGCCCCGCGGCGGTTGGTCTCCGGTGCCGGCCACGATGCGATGACGATGGCCGCGCTCTGCCCAACCGCGATGCTGTTCGTGCGCTGCGCCGGCGGCATCAGCCATCATCCGGACGAACACGTCGACCCGGCCGATGCCGAGGTCGCCCTGGCGGTCATGCGCCATTTCATCGAACACCTGGGAGACCCCCTTGTCACCTGATCTGCGCCACCTGCATACCTTTGGCGAACTCGACCCACCACAACGCCTGTTGATGGGCCCCGGCCCGGTCAATGCGCATCCGCGCGTGCTGCGCGCGATGGCGGCCGATCTGCTGGGCCAGTTCGACCCGGAAATGACTACCTACATGAACGAGGTGATGGCGCTATACCGGCCCTTGTTCGGCACCGAAAATCGCTGGACGTTTCTGGTCGACGGCACCGCGCGTGCCGGCATCGAAGCGGCGCTGGTATCGCTGGTGCAACCGGGCGACCGCGTGTTGGTGATCAACTTCGGCCGCTTCGGCTTGCTGCTTACCGAAATCCTGCAGCGCCTCGGCGCCGACGTCCACAGCGTGGATGCACCGTGGGGCGAGGTGGTGCCGCTGGCCGCCATTGCCGAGGCGATCGAACGGGTGGCGCCCAAACTAGTGGCCACCGTGCACGGCGACACCTCCACCACCATGGCGCAGCCGCTCGATGGCCTGGGCGCACTGTGCCGCGCGGCCGGCGCGCTGAGTTACGTGGATGCCACCGCCACCATCGGCGGCATGGAGATCGCCAGCGACCGCTGGGGCGTGGACGTGGTGACCGGCGGCCTGCAGAAATGCCTGGGCGGGCCGTCCGGCTCGGCACCGATCACCGTGTCCGAACGCGCGGCCGAGGCGATCTTTGCGCGCCGGCATGTCGAACGCGGCATCGTGCGCAACGACATCGTCAACGGCACCGGGCCACGCATCGCATCGAATTATTTCGACCTGGCGATGATCATGGATTACTGGTCGGACAAGCGCCTCAACCACCACACCGAAGCCACCACCATGTTGTACGGCGCACGCGAATGCGCACGCGTTGCGCTGCAGGAAGGCCTGCACGCACGGTTCGCGCGCCACACCGCGGCCGGCCGTGCGGTGAGCGCCGGCATCACCGCGATGGGCCTGGAGGTGTTCGGCGACGCGGCGCATCGCATGACCAACGTGACCGGTGTGGTGATCCCGGCGGGCATCGACAACGACGCGGTGCGGCGGCGCATGCGCGAGGATTTCGAGATCGAGATCGGCACCGCCTTCGGCCCGCTGCAAGGCAAGATTTGGCGCATCGGCGCGATGGGCTACAACGCGATGAAGCACAAGGTGCTGCTCACCCTGGCCGCGCTGGAAGCGGTGCTGCGTGCCGAAGGCTACACCTGCACGCCGGGCCTGGCAGTGGAAGCCGCCCTGGCGGCCTGGCATGCGGGGCCGGCTGCATGAGCGCGGCGCGCGACCTGATCGGCTACGGCGCCACACCGCCGGCTGCGCAGTGGCCGGGTGGCGCGCGCATCGCGGTGCAGTTCGTCATCAATTACGAAGAAGGCGCAGAAAACTGTGTGCTCAACGGCGATACCGGCTCGGAGGCGTTTCTGTCGGAAATGGTCGGCGCACAAGCCCAAGCCGGCGCACGCGCCATGGCCATGGAAAGCCTGTACGAATACGGCAGCCGCGCCGGGTTCTGGCGGCTGCATCGACTATTCGCCGCACGCGCGCTGCCGGTGACCGTGTTCGGCGTGGCGAACGCGCTGGCCGCCAATCCCGACGCGGTGGCCGCGATGCAGGCCGCCGAGTGGGAAATCGCAAGCCACGGGCTGCGCTGGATCGACTACCAACACATCGACGAAGCCACCGAACGGGCGCATATCGCGCAGGCGATCACGGTGCACACCCGCGTCACCGGCAGCCGCCCACTGGGTTGGTACCAGGGCCGCACCAGCCCCAACACCGCACGCCTGGTTGCCGAAGAAGGCGGCTTTGTCTACGACGCCGACAGCTATGCCGACGATGTGCCGTATTACGACACCCGCCACGGCCGCGCGCAGTTGATCGTGCCGTACACGCTGGATGCCAATGACATGAAGTTCGTCGCCTACAACGGGTTTGCCGATGGCGAACCGTTCTTTCGCTATCTGCGCGACAGCTTCGAGCAGTTGCGCAGCGAAGGCGGGCGCATGCTTTCGATCGGTCTGCACGGGCGCATCGTCGGCAAGCCCGCACGCGCGGCCGCACTGGCGCGCTTTGTCGATCACGTGCTGGCCAGCGGCGATGCGTGGGTGGCGCGACGCATCGATATCGCACGCCACTGGCTGCAGGTGCATCCGGCATGAGCATTGTCACTGCCGACATCGATCTGCCCGAGGTGATCGCGCAGGTGACTGCCGCCTTCCACGCTTACGAAAGCGCGTTGATGCGCGATGACATCGCCGCGATGGATGCGCTGTTTCATGCAGCGCCCAGCACCGTGCGTTACGGCGTGGGTGAGGTGCTGTACGGCATCGACGCGATCCGCGCGTTTCGCATCGGCCGCGGCGGCTCGCCGCAACGCCAGCTTGCGCATGTGGAAGTGCACAGCTATGGCCAGGACTGCGCAACCGCCCATGCGGAATTCGTCCGCGAGGGCAGCAGCGCGCGCGGCCGCCAGAGCCAGAGCTGGGTGCGCTTTGCCGATGGCTGGAAAGTGGTGGCTGCGCACGTGTCGCTGCAAGGGACTCACGCATGAGCGTGACCAACGACCGTGTGCTGGACGATGCTGCCTTCGTGGCGCGCTATCGCGAGGTGTTCGAACATTCGCCGTGGGTGGTGGAGCGCGCCGCGCGTCACCGCCCGTTCGAGGATGTGTATCGCGGCTTGATGCAGGTGGTGTTCGATGCATCGCCGCAAGATCAGGTCGCGTTGATTCGCGCGCACCCGGAGCTGGCCGGCAAGGCGGCGATCGATCGCACGCTCACCGCCGCCTCGGCAGCCGAGCAGGCCTCGGCCGGTCTTGATCGGCTGAGCGAGGACGAATTCACCCGCTTCCATGCGCTCAACCAGGCCTATCGCCAGCGCTTCGGTTTCCCGTTCGTGATCTGCGTGCGGCTGCATGACAAGGCCGGCATTCTGGCCGCGCTGGAGCAGCGCATGGATGCCTCGCGTGACGCCGAGATCGCCACCGCCCTCGCCGAGATCGGCAAGATCGTCCACTTGCGCCTGGAGGCACTGCCATGAGCCTGGCCCAACTCGAACGCGAGCTCGCCCGCGACCTGCAACGTCTGGCCCATGGCGGCGATGCCTGGGTGCAACCGCGCGTACATCCGGCCGGGCATGTCTACGACGTGGTCATCGTCGGCGCCGGCCAGAGCGGCCTGGGCGCGGCGTTCGCACTGCAACGCGAACGCGTGCACAACGTGCTGGTCATCGACGAAAACCCCGCAGGCCAGGAAGGCCCCTGGGTGACCTACGCACGGATGCAGACACTGCGCACGCCCAAGCAGATCACCTCGATCGACCTGGGCGTGCCGTCGCTGACCTTCCGCGCTTGGTGGGAAGCGCAACACGGCAGCGCGGCTTGGGACACGCTGGACAAGATTCCACGCGGCAGTTGGATGGACTACCTGCGCTGGTACCGCGCGGCGCTGCGGCTGCCGGTGCGCAACGCCACGCAACTGGCACGCGTCGAACCCGAGGTCGCGCCCGGCATCCACCGTTTGCATCTGACAATGGGCGCGCCGCTGCTGACGCGCAAGCTGATCCTGGCCACCGGCATCCAGGGCGGCGGCCAGTGGGTGGTGCCGGACTGGATCGGCCGTGCCCTGCCCAGCCACCGCTACGCACACACCTCCAGCCACATCGACTTCGCCGCGCTTGCCGGCAAGCGCGTGGGCATTCTCGGCGGCGGCGCATCGGCGTTCGACAACGCCTGTTTTGCGCTGGACAAAGGCATCGCCAGTGCCGAAGTGTTCGTGCGCCGCAGCGAGCTGCCGCGCATCAACCCGTTCCGCCACATGGAGCAGGCCGGCATCATTCCGCGGTTTCTGACGCTACCCGATGCGGACAAGTACCGGATGATGGCCAGTTTCTTCGCACACAACCAACCGCCCACCAACGACACCTTCCAGCGCGCCTGCGCGCACCCAGGCTTTGCGCTGCACCTGGGCGCGCCGTGGCTGGAGGTAGCCGAGCGCGATGGCGCGGTGGTGGTGCGTACCCCGCACGGCGAACACCGCTTCGATTTCCTGGCCGTCGCCACGGGCCTGGTCACCGACCCGCAGTTGCGCCCAGAACTGGCCGCGCTGTCCGGGCGCATCGCCTGCTGGGCAGACCGCTACCAACCGCCGCCGGGCCAGGCCAACCCGGTACTGGACGCACACCCGTACCTGGGGCCGGGCTTCGAACTGTTGCCACGCACGCCGGACGACGCCGCACTGCTGCACGGGCTGTTCGCCTTCAACTATTCGGCGCTGATCAACCATGGCCCCTCGGCCGCCGCGCTGTCCGGGCTCAAGGTCGCGTTGCCGCGGCTGGCCCGCGCGGTGGCCGACCAACTGTTCCTGGACGACCGCCAGGCCATCGTCGACAGCTATCTGGCCTACGACCAACCCGAATTCGTCGGCCAGTGGCCGCAACCGACCCAGGCGGTCGCATGAGCACCCTGTCCACCCATGTGCTGGATACCGCCGCCGGTCGCCCTGCTGCCGGGGTGCCGCTGCGCCTGTTCGCCGGCGACACATTGCAGCTGGAGGCGGTCACCGACCAGGACGGGCGTTGCCCAGCGCTGGCTACCCTCACCCTGCAACCCGGCCGCTACCGGCTGGAATTCGACGTGGCCGGCTACTGGCGCGCCACCGGCACCGCACTGGCCGACCCCCCGTTCCTGGAACAGGTGCCCATCGCCTTCGGCATTGCCGACGACGGCCATTACCATGTGCCGCTGCTGCTGTCGCCGTACGGGTATTCCACTTATCGCGGCAGCTGAGTAGCGCTCAGACCGACTGCGCTCGCCCGCAAGACCGGCGTGGTCGATACCGTAGGCCGGCGCATACCGCTCAACCTGCAACTACCACGCACCGGCCGTATGCACCCGACAGCGGCTCACGACGGCTGCCCACAGCGCCTTGTCAGCCGCTTCCGGGCGGCTTCAGATCGGTAACGGATCGGCGCGACACACGCCGCATTCCACCCCGGCCCCGTAGAATGACGCCTTTCCGGCGACAGGCCGGGGCCCCGGAATTGTCATGATCCACAACGATGTACTGCGCAGCATCCGCTACATGCTCGACCTCAGCGACGATAAGGTGGTGGAAATCACTCACCTGGCCGACCCCGAGTTCGCGCTCGACAAGCCGCAGGTACAGGCCTGGCTGAAGAAAGAAGACGAGCCCGGTTTCGAGCCCTGCACCGATGCGATGCTGGCGCGCTTTCTCGATGGCCTGGTGCTGCGCTTCCGCGGCCGCGACGAAAGTCAGCCGGCCCGCCCGCTGGAAACCCGCGTCGGCAACAACCTGGTGCTGAAAAAGCTGCGCGTGGCCTTCGAACTGAAGGACGTGGACATGCACGCCATCTTCGCTGGCGCCGGCTTCCCCCTGTCCAAGCCGGAACTGTCGGCCCTGTTCCGCCAGCCCGGCCACAAGAACTTCCGCCCTTGCGGCGACCAACTGCTGCGCGCCTTCCTCAAAGGCCTCACCGCCCGGGTGCGCGAAGCGGGGTGATGGTTTCAATGCCGATGCTTTCGACGCTCAGTCGATCAGCGTCGCAGCACTGCATCCCTACGCGATGACCGATCGCATACACACGCACACATCATGCGTGTGCGTGCAGACGGCGGACTGCCGCCTCCCGCATGAGAGCACTCCCACGCGAGAGGCCGTTCATCCAGCTATCTTGCCCGTCTGCAGACTCACGCAGCCACCACCAAGCGCGGCTTGCGTGCATCCAGTCGGAACACCGACACCGCTTCGCTCAGCTCCACTGCCTGTTCTTCCATCGCACGTGCGGCGGCCGAGGCTTCTTCCACCAACGCTGCATTGCGCTGGGTGGTTTCGTCCATGTCGTTGACGGTGCGCGCCACCTGTTCGATGCCCGACGATTGCTCGCGCGAGGCAGCGGAAATCTCGGCGATCAGCGTGGTGACCTGCTGCACCGATTGCACGATGTCCTGCATCGTGCGTCCGGCCTGATCCACGCGCGCGCTCCCGCGCGCCACGCTCTCCACCGATGCATCGATCAACTGCTTGACCTCCTTGGCGGCACCGGCCGAGCGCTGTGCCAGCGCGCGCACTTCGGAGGCCACCACCGCAAAGCCGCGGCCCTGTTCGCCGGCGCGCGCGGCTTCCACCGCCGCGTTCAACGCCAGGATATTGGTCTGGAACGCGATGCCGTCGATGACGCTGATGATCTCGGCGATCTTCTTCGACGACACTTCGATCTCGCCCATGGTATCGACCACGCTGGCGACCATCTCGCCGCCGCGGCCGGCGATGTCGGCAGCGGCCTGCGCACCCCGGCTGGCCTGCTGCGCGGTGTCGGAGTTCTGCCGCACGGTAGAGGTGAGTTCTTCCATCGAGGCGGCGGTTTCTTCCAGATTCGCGGCCTGTTGTTCGGTGCGTTGCGCCAGATCGCTGTTGCCGGCGGCGATTTCTGCCGAGGCGGTGCGGATGGTCTGCGCGGCCAGCGTGATATCGCCAACGATATCGGTCAGGCGTTGCACGGTGGCGTTGGCATCGTCGCGCATCCGCGCGAACACGCCCTGCTGGTTACCGCGCATGCGCGCGGTCAGATCGCCATCGGCAATCGCCTTGAGTAGCTGCGACAACTCGCCCAGATTCTGGTCCACGTTCTGCATCAGGCCATTGAGGCCCTCGACCATGCCGCGGAATTCGAACTTGTAGGCAGCGGCATTGCCGCGGGTCGCAAAGTCGCCGGCCGCAGCCGCTTCCACCAGGCCGCGAATTTCGCCATTGATGGCAGCCAGGTTGCGCTTGGTGGTGTCCATCGCATCGGTAATCTGCGCCTTTTCGCCCGGCAGGCGCGGCATGTCCACCGACATGTCGCCCACCGCGTAATGCTGCATCACCTGCAGCATGGTGCCGATCAGGCCCACCTGCGCGCCGATCAATCCGTTGGTGTCATCGACCATGCGGCCGTAAGCGCCGGGAAACGCCTGCGCGTCCATGCGGTAGCTCATCTGCCCGGCTTCGTGGCGCTGCGCCATGTCCGCCTGCGCGCTGGAGACATCGGTAAGCGTGTTGACCACCTGCCCCATTGCCTGGCCAAGCAGGCCGATTTCATCGCGATTGCTGACCGCAGCCCGCGCGGACAGATCGCCGGCCGCCACCAGGCGTGCCGCACGCGCGACGTTTTCGATGGGACGCACGATCGAGCGACGAATCCACCACCCCAACACCACCACCAGACATAACGCCGCGGCAATGGTGGCCAGCGCCGAATACACCAGCATGTGCTGCGCCGATTGCGAACTCGCCAGCACGGCCGCATCGGCCAACGCCTTGCTGCGCGCGACCAACGCCTCCAACGTCTGGCTGGGCGCGCGGTCCTTGCCCTTGACCAGCTGGTCGCCCACCTGGGTGTCGTAACCGGACTCGGCAAACTTGCCCAGCGCCGCTTCGTAGCTGACCTGCAGTGCCAGATGCGCCTTGGCAAAGTCCTGCGCCAACGTGCGCGCCTGCGGATCGGCCAGCGCGCCTGCCAGTGAGGTGACCGTGCCCTGCACGCTCTTGCCCTTGTCGCGGAAGGCAGTCAGATGTTTTTCGAGTTGTGCGGGATCGCGGCCCCGGATCAGCACGTTCTTCCATTCCTGCACCTGCAGGCGGAAATCGCGGGTGAGTTCTTCGCTGGCAGAGGCCTGCGCCACTTCCACCGGCACCTTGCCGGACAGACTCAACCAGGCAGAGCCCAGACCGCCAAGTGCGCATAACAGGATGATCGACAGACCAAGCGCAAGGGCGCCCAGCAGCTTGCTTTGCAGACTGACAAAACGCGGGGACGGGGTGGACATGGTCAATCCAATGACGGGTTCAACCGGGTTATCGACGCCGGCCATGCACTCTGAAGCATGCAAGCCTCCTGCATTTGCACTCGTCGGATCCGCCGCGCAGCAACCGAGCGGACGCTGCCGGAGCGGCTGTGGGGCGCATATCTTTGTGCACGCAGGCTCTTGGTCCGCAGCACGTCGCCGGGCAGCAAGCGCTGGCGGCAAGCCCAAGCAATTGCGTTGCCGACAGGCCATACGCCATTCCCTGACAGGCTTCACCTCGATCCCCGACCATCGCACCGGCGCGAGCAGGCCCGTATCCTTGCCGCGCATGACCGAACCTGCATTCCCCATCACCCCACTGCTGCCGCAGATCCGCGACAGCCTTGCCGCCCATCCGCGTCTGGTGCTCGAAGCCCCGCCCGGTGCCGGCAAGACCACCCAGGTGCCGCTGGCGTTACTGGATGCGCCCTGGCTGGCCGGCCGCAGCATCGTGATGCTGGAACCGCGCCGGGTGGCCGCGCGTAGCGCTGCGCTGTTCATGGCGCGCCAGTTGGGCGAGCCGGTCGGCGAAACGGTGGGCTACCGCATCCGCTTCGAAAACAAGACCTCTGCGCGCACCCGGATCGAGGTGGTCACCGAAGGCATCCTGACCCGGATGATCCAGGACGACCCGATGCTGGAACGCGTGGGCGCGCTGCTGTTCGACGAATTCCACGAACGCCATCTGGCCGGCGACCTCGGCCTGGCATTGGCGCTGGACGTGCAGGCACAGGTGCGCGACGACCTGCGCATCGTGGCGATGTCGGCCACGTTGGATGGCGAGCGGCTGGCCGGCTTTCTGGATGCGCCGCGCCTGAGCAGTGCCGGACGCAGTTTTCCGGTGGAGATCGCACATTTCCCCGCGCGCCGCGACGAAGCGCTGGAACCACAGACGCGGCGCGCAGTGGAGCATGCCCTGCTCACCCATCCCGGCGATGTGCTGGTGTTTTTGCCCGGCCAACGCGAGATCGCGCGCGTGCAAGGCGCCTTGCAGGACGCGCTGAACCCGGCCATCCAGGTATTGCCGCTGCACGGCGAGTTGTCGGTGGACGCGCAAAGCCAGGTGCTGCAGCCGGATGCGCAGGGCCGCCGCCGCGTGGTGCTGGCCACCAACGTGGCAGAGTCCTCGGTGACCTTGCCCGGCGTGCGCGCGGTGATCGACAGCGGCCAGGCGCGCGAGCCGCACTACGACCCCAACAGCGGCTTTTCGCGGCTGGATGTAGCCACCATTTCGCAGGCGTCGGCCGACCAGCGCGCCGGCCGTGCCGGACGCGTGGCCAGCGGCTGGGCGTACCGGCTGTGGCCGCAATCGCAGCGCCTGGAACCGCAACGGCGCGCCGAGATCACCCAGGTGGAACTGGCCGGCCTGGCACTGGAACTGGCGGCCTGGGGCAGCGATGCGCTGCGCTTTGTCGATGCCCCGCCCACCGGCGCGCTGGCGGCCGCACGCGAATTGCTGCAACGGCTGGGCGCGCTCAGCGACAGCGGCGGCATCACCGCGCTGGGCCGCCGCATGCTGGCGCTGGGCACGCATCCGCGTCTGGCCGCGATGCTGGCGCAGGCCGGCGCTGCATCGCGCCTGGCACTGGCCTGCGACCTGGCCGCGTTGCTGGAAGCGCGCGACCCGCTGCGGCAGGGCGGCGATGGATTGGCCGCACGCTGGCGCGCATTGGCGGCATTTCGCCAGGGCCGCAGCGCACCCGATGCCAACCGCGGCGGCCTGGCCGCGATCGACAGTGCCGCCAAACAATGGCGCCGCCGACTGCGCTGCGACACCGCCCCACCCACCAGCGTGGAGGCGCACGCGCTGGGCGACCTGCTCGCGCATGCCTTCCCCGACCGCATCGCCGCACGCCACCCCACCGACCCGTTGCGCTATCTGCTCGCCAACGGCCGCAGCGCGCGTCTGTTCGACCACAGCGACCTGCGCGGCGAACCGTGGCTGGTCGCCAGCGAGCTGCGCTACGAGGCCAAGGACGCCCTGCTGTTGCGCGCCGCTCCGGTCGACGAGGCGTATCTGCGCCGCAGCCTGCCCGAGCGCTTCGTGCAGCAGGACGTGGTGCAGTGGGACGCTGACAAACGCGCCTTGGTCGCGCGCCGGCAATCCAGCTTCGACCGCATCGTGCTCGACAGCCGCCCCGCCGGTCGCGTCGATCCCGCCCAGGCCGCTGGCGCACTGACCGAGGCAGTGCGCCAGCTCGGCCTGGACGCCCTGCCCTGGACCGAGACCCTGCAACAATGGCGCGCCCGCGTGCTGTCGCTGCGGGTGTGGATGCCCGAGCTGGAGCTGCCCGATCTCTCCGATGCCGCACTGCTCGCCTCGTTGGACCGTTGGCTGCGCCCGGCCTTCGCCGGCAAGACCCGGCTCGACGCGCTGGATGAGTCCAGCCTGGGCGAGGCGCTCAAGGCCGCACTGCCGTGGGAACGCCGCCAGGCCATCGACCGCCACGCTCCCACCCGCATCAGCGTGCCGTCGGGCATGGAACGCCAGATCAGCTACGCACTCGACCACACCCAGCAACCGCTGCCGCCGGTGCTGGCGGTCAAACTGCAGGAACTGTTCGGCTTGGCCGAAACCCCGCGCATTGCCGATGGCCGCATCCCGCTGACCCTGCACCTGCTCTCGCCCGGCGGTCGCCCACTGCAGGTCACGCAGGATCTGAAAAGTTTCTGGGCCACCACCTATCCGGACGTCAAAAAAGAAATGAAGGGCCGGTATCCCAGGCATCCATGGCCAGACGACCCCTGGACAGCTGCCGCAACCCATCGCGCAAAACCGCGCGGCACCTGACCCGCCTTGCTGTAGCCCCTTAGTTCTTGGGGATCTGCCAGATTAGGTGTCGAGAGCCGGCGTGGTCGACCGATAACCCATGGGTCTGAGCGACCGCGGGAGAGCGAGGTCGCCCCGCCGGAATCTCCTTGCAAACGCCCGAACAGTTGCTCGAGTAGGCGCTCGTAATGCTAAGGCTGGGCCGCACAGGAGAACTCTCGACCCTTCGAGCATAGCGGAGTTGTCCATGAGCGAGAGTGTCGGAATCGATGTCAGCAAGCGGTGGCTGGATGTGCAGGTGCACGGCCAACGCGACGGGCGGCGGTTTGCCAACAGCGTGTCGGGCCTGCAGCAGATGTGCACCTGGCTGGGGCCGGCGCACCTGCATCAAGTGGTGGTGGAGGCGACCGGCGGCTATGAGCAGCTGGCGTTGGAGAGCTTGTATGCGGCTGGGATGCCGGTGGCGCGTGTCAATTCTCGGCAGGCACGGGACTTTGCCAAGGCCACCGGTCAGCTGGCAAAGACGGATCGACTGGATGCACGCGTGCTGGCGCAGATGGCCGCGCTGTTGCCGCTGACGCGCTACCAGCCGGTAGAAGGCTGGCGCGCGCAGCTGCGCGCCTACCAGCAGCGCCGCACGCAGGTGGTGGCGATGGTGCAGCAGGAACGGCAGCGCCAGTCCCACCTGACCGACGCTTGGCTGTGCAGCCAGGCGCAGAGCAGCCTGCGGCACTTGCAGCAGCAGCTTGCCGAGCTGGACAAGCGTATTGCGCAGCAAGTGGGCGCGCGCGCCGAGCTGGCGGTGCTGAGCCAGGTCAAAGGCGTCGGCCCGGTGCTGTTGGCGAGCCTGGCGGCGCAGCTACCGGAACTGGGCAAACTCACCGGCAAGGCGATCGCCAAGCTGGTCGGGGTGGCGCCGCTTGCCCGAGATAGTGGCACGATGCGCGGCGCCCGCTGCATCTGGGGCGGGCGGGCTTGCGTGCGCCAGGTGCTGTACATGGCGACCCTGACGGCAGTGCGTTTCAACGAATCACTGCGCGCGTTTTACCAGCGGCTACGCGCGCAAGGCAAAGCGAGCAAGGTGGCGCTGGTGGCGGCCATGCGCAAACTGCTGGTGATCCTCAACGCAAAGCTACGAGATCAATTAGCGGCTGGCGCCGCCAGTTGATCAAGACAGTTGCTCTCCCGCTGGAAGAGGGTTTGGGGTGCGGGGACGGCAGTGCTCGTGCAATGCGAAGCGGCATCTCTCTCGAACGCAGGCAACAACGCTTTTTAACCGTTAGCCAAACGGCGCTTACTGCCGCTAACGCCGCCTATACGCCATTGGCCACAGACTGCAGGCCACGTACTCGGAAAGGAAACGCCTTCAATGAGCAAGCTGACTGTGATCACCGAACGCGCCCTGGAGCGTGCCCTGGAACTGGCCGGCACCGCCGGCGACCAACTGCGTCATGCCGCATCCACTGCGGGCGACCAGGCACGTAGCGCCGGCAGCAGCCTGCGTCATTTCGGTCCGGGTGCCAGCGAATGGCTGAAGACCGGCGTGGCCCTGGGCGCAGTGCGCAGCGGCGGCAAGGCGGCCAGCAAGCTGGTCAAGCGCAACCCGGCCATCACCGTGGCGGCCGCTGTTGCCGGCCTCGGCCTGATCGGCTATGCGGTGTACCGCAAGCGCCAGCGCGATCAGCAGGTGCTGGGGGGCAACGTGCACCGTCTGGATCGCGAACACGCCAGCAATGCCAACGCACGTCGCGCCGCCTACCAGCGCCGCGCTGCAGTGACCCCGAGCGACGGCGTCGAATAAGACACCGAGTCCGTCGAACAGGCGGATTGGGCTGCACGCCACAACGCCACGGCCTCGCGCCGTGGCGTTGTCGTTTGTGGGCAGGCATTTCACAGCGCTGTGTGGCACTCAGCCGCACAGCAACCCACTGCGTTGCCGGATCGCTACGCCGCTTTAGAGCAGCTAAGAAAAACGACTGCGCCCATCGTCAGGCGGGCGGGGCCTGTGCTCGGTGCTCGGTGCTCGGTGCTCGGTGCAGCATGGAATACCCGTACACGTACACGCCGGATCCGAGTGCGGCATCCACACCCAGGTAAGAGCTGCTCGCTACGTGTCGTCAGCCGCTCGTTGAACGAGGCATGCAATCGCCGCAGTTCGATCGCATCACTGGCGATTGCAGCCATCGCGCCATCGAGGTGATCGCAACACCCCAGCGCTATCTGCGCGACCCACGCCCCTGTCGCGGGCCAGGCGTGTCATCCACACGCCACTGGCCAGGCGCGAGCGCATCCAGCCTCCAATCGCCGATCGCCACCCGCACCAGACGCAAGGTGGGCAGACCGACCGATGCGGTCATCCGACGCACCTGACGGTTGCGGCCTTCGCTGATCTGCAGTTCCAGCCAGGCATCGGGCACGGTCTTGCGCACACGCACCGGCGGATTGCGCGGCCACAGCTCCGGCGCGGGGTCGAGCGTGCGCACCGCTGCCGGCCGGGTCGGGCCATCGTTGAGCAGCACGCCATCGCGCAAGGCCTGCAGCTGTGCTTCCTGCGGCTCGCCTTCCACCTGCACCCAGTACGTTTTGGGCTGTTTGTGCCGTGGGTCGGTGAGCCGATGCGCCAGTGCGCCATCGTCGGTGAGCAACAACAGCCCTTCGCTGTCGTGATCCAGGCGGCCCGCCGCGTACACATCCGGCGGCAGGCCGAACTCGGCCAACGTGCGCTTGGGCGGCTGCGAGCGGTCGCTGAATTGCGACAGCACGCCATAGGGTTTGTTCAACAGCACCAACATGGACAGACCTGTTGCAGAAGAGCGCTGCGCGCGGCGATCGCCGCGCGTGGCTGTATGACGTAAGCAGGATGCGCGCAGCCAGCAGTGCTGGTCGCTGGCATGCGGCATCCCGTGAGAACAACGGAAACTTCGGGTGCGCAGGTCACACCATGGTCAAACGCCGCTGTCCGCCACGCATCGCAGATCCCGTCTCGACGCACTCGCAACGCACATGCACTGGGTTCTTGCGCCGGCTGTCATACACACCCACCCGCACGCCACATGACCGCCGTCATGTGCAGCAACCACTGCATGCCGGCCGCATCTGCGCCGGCATGCAGACACGTGCTTACTGTTTG
Organism: Xanthomonas sp. AC360; assembly: GCF_979258225.1. Classification (NCBI taxonomy): domain Bacteria; kingdom Pseudomonadati; phylum Pseudomonadota; class Gammaproteobacteria; order Lysobacterales; family Lysobacteraceae; genus Xanthomonas; species Xanthomonas sp. AC360. The sequence continues at coordinate 1,731,475 of NZ_OZ409846.1, read as the reverse complement.
ACGAACTTCAACGTCATGCGGTCGCTCTCGCCGATGGCCTTGTACTTGGCATCGTCGGCCTTGTCGTGGCTGTTGCTCGGCGGCAACGTCCACACGCCACCGGCATAGTCCTTGGTATCGCGCGGATTGGCGTTGAGCTCGCTTTTGCCGGCCAGCTTGAAGCCAGCCGCTTCGGCCATCGCGATCACCTGCGCCTGACCGACATAACCGCTCTTGTCGTCGGCCGGCACGTCGGTCTTGGCGCGGTGCTCGACCACGCCCAGCACGCCGCCGGGCTTGAGCACCTTGTAGAAGCCGGCGAACATCGCCTCGGCACTGCCGGCCATGCGCCAGTTGTGCACGTTACGGAAGGTCAGCACCAGGTCGGCCGAGTTGTCCACGCCGAACGACGGCGACTTGGGCACATACGACACGAACGACGGCTTGCCATACACCTCGGGCTTGGCCTTGAACTTCTTTTCCAGCTCGTCGCGCGCACGCTGGGCGTAATCGCGGTTACGGCCTTCGGATGCCGACGCCGGGTCGACCACCGCTGCCACGTACTTGCCCTTCTCGCGCAAGTAAGGCGACAGGATTTCCGAATACCAGCCGCCGCCGGGCGTGATCTCGATGACGGTCTGGGTCGGCTTGATACCGAAGAACGCCAGCGTCTGGCCCGGGTGGCGGTACTGATCGCGCTGCACGTACACACGGTCGCGCCAGTTGCCATTGATGGCCGCCTGCAATGCGGCATCGGGCGCCGGCAGGCTCGCGCTGTCGGCCGGCTTCATGGCCATCGCCAGGGGCGCACTCATCGCCACCATGACACTCATCACACACGCACAGGCCAGCTTGTTGCGGATCATCGCAGCGCCCTCTTCCGGGTAAAAGTAGCGCGAGCCTAGCACGCGGCCCGGGGCCTGCCATGTGCCCGAATCGCAATGCTCAGCGGTGGTTCGCATCGCCGTGCATCAGCGAAATGTTCATATCCTGTGAGCCGATGCACACGATCGGCGGAACGCTGAATCCACATCGATGTCACACGCATGATCGGTGTGCATGACTATCCTGTCGGCAGTTCGCATCAGGAGCTTCCACGATGACTCACCCCCGCGCACTGGGCCGCTCCGGCCTGCAGGTTCAACCGATCGTCTTCGGCGGCAATGTGTTCGGCTGGAGCGCCGATGAGGCGACCTCGTTCGCATTGCTGGATGCATTCGTCGATGCCGGCTTCAATCTGATCGACACCGCCGATGCATATTCGGGCTGGGTGCCGGGCAACCGCGGCGGCGAATCGGAAACCATCATCGGGCGTTGGCTTGCACGCAGCGGCAAGCGCGACAAGGTGCTGATCGCGACCAAGGTCGCCAAGTGGAGCGAGCATCCCGGCCTGTCGCCAGAGAACATCGCAGCGGCGGTGGAAGATTCGCTGATGCGTCTGCAGACCGATGTGATCGACCTGTACCAGGCGCACGAAGACGATGAGTCGATTCCGCTGGAAGCCACGCTGGCCGCGTTCGGCCGCTTGATCGAACAAGGCAAGGTGCGCGCGATCGGCGCGTCCAATTACAGCGCGTCGCGCCTGCGCGATGCGCTGGATATCTCCGAGCAATACACGCTGCCGCGCTACGAAAGCCTGCAGCCCGAATACAACCTCTACGACCGCGCCGGCTACGAGGCCGAGCTGGAACCGCTGGTGCGCGAGCGCGAGCTGGGCGTGATCAGTTACTACTCGCTGGCCAGCGGCTTTCTAACCGGCAAGTACCGCAGCAATGAGGATGCCGGCAAGAGCAGCGCGCGTGGCGCCTCGGTGGTCAAGCAATACGTCAACCCGCGTGGCCTGCGCATTCTGCAGGCGCTGGACGACCTGGCCGCGACCCACAACGCCACGCCAGCCCAGATCGCTTTGGCCTGGTTGATCGCACGCCCCGGCCTCACCGCGCCGATCGTCAGCGCCACCAGCGTGACTCAGCTGCACGATGTGCTGGCTGCGGCGCAGCTGTCGCTGAGCGCCGAGCAGCTTGCGCAACTGGATGGCGCAAGCGCGCCGGAACCGGCTGCAGCGTAACGCTGCAACAGCGCGGCATCGGCCTGTTCATTCACTCGCACGGCGACTTCTGTCGCTGTGTTCCCTCGGCCGCGCACGCGCGGCTCCCCTGCGAGGATCTTCCGCATGACATCGATCACCAACCGCCGCATCGTGCTGGCGTCGCGCCCGCACGGCGAACCCAACGCAGACAACTTCCGCATCGAAGAAGTCGCCCTGCCACCCACCGGACACGACCAGATTCTGGTGCGCAACCGCTTCCTGTCGCTCGACCCCTACATGCGTGGCCGCATGGACGATGGCCCGTCGTATGCGGCGCCCGTGGCCATTGATGCGGTGATGGAAGGCGGCACCATTGGCGAAGTCGTCGAGTCGCATCATGCCGACTATCAGCCCGGCGATCTGCTGGTGCTCTCCGGCGGTTGGCAGACCTATAGCCTGCTCACCCCGACAACGCCGCTGCGCAAACTGCCCAAGGACGATAGCCTGCCGCTGAGCACCGCGCTAGGCGTCTACGGCATGCCCGGCTTTACCGCCTACGCCGGCCTGCACGAGATCGGCAAGCCGCAGCCCGGCGAAACGCTGGTGGTGGCCGCCGCCAGTGGGCCGGTCGGCGCCACCGTGGCGCAGTTGGCGCGCCTGCAAGGCTTGCGCGTGGTGGGCATTGCCGGTGGCGCAGAAAAAGTGCGCTACCTGCGTGAGTCGTTGCAGGTGGATGTGGCGCTGGACCATCGCGCCGACGACTTTGCTGCGCAGTTGCGCGCCGCCACGCCCGACGGCATCGATATCTATTTCGAAAATGTCGGCGGCAAGGTGTTCGACGCGGTGCTGCCGCAACTCAACGACTTTGCACGCATTCCGGTGTGCGGCGTGATCGCCACCTACAACAGCCGCGGGCAGGCACTGCCTGGGCCCGATCGCCTGCCGGACTTCATGGGCCATGTGCTGCGCAAGCGACTGACCGTGCGCGGCTTCATCCAGCACGACTTCATCCGCCTGATGCCGGCATTTCTGCGTGAAATGGGCCAGTGGCTGCGCGAAGAGCGCATCCAGTATCGCGAGCATGTGCTGCATGGCCTGGATGCCGCACCGCAGGGGCTGATCAGCCTGTTGCGCGGCGAAAACTTCGGCAAAGCGGTCGTCGCACTCGACTGATCAATTCGCAGCGCTCTACCGGCTCTTACGATTCCCCATTCCCCATTCCCCATTACCAAAAGGAACACAATGACTGTCCCCGCATTCGGCCTCGGCACCTTCCGACTCAAAGATCAGGTCGTTATCGACTCGGTGCGCAACGCGTTGGCGTTGGGCTATCGCGCCGTCGATACCGCACAGATCTACGACAACGAAGCGCAGGTTGGCCAGGCGATCACTGCCTCCGGCGTGCCGCGCGACCAACTGTATGTGACCACTAAAATCTGGGTCGACAAGTTCGGCCGCGATGCGCTGCTGCCGAGTCTGCAGGAGAGCCTGCGCAAACTCGGCACCGAGCATGTCGACCTCACCCTGATCCATTGGCCGTCGCCGAAGGATCAGGTACCGATGCGCGAGTATCTGGAAGCCTTGGCGGACGCCAAGCAGCAGGGCCTGACGCGTGCGATTGGCGTGTCCAACTTCACCATTGCCCTGGTCAAGCAGGCGATCGAGATCCTGGGCGCCGAGGCGATTGCCACAAACCAGATCGAGGTGCACCCGTACCTGCAAAATCGCGCGTTGATTGCATTCCTGCGCGAAGAGGGGATCCACGTGACGTCCTACATGACGCTGGCGGTGGGCGAGGTACTGAAGGATCCGGCGATCCTGGCCATTGCCGCGCGCCACGACGCCACCCCGGCGCAAGTCACGCTGGCCTGGGCACTGCAGCAGGGATATTCGGTGATTCCGTCGTCAACCAAGCGGGCGAATCTGGAAAGCAATCTCAAGGCGCAGGACCTGCGCCTGAGCGAGCAGGACATGGGCGAAATCGCCGCACTCGACCGCGGGCAGCGGCTGGCCAATCCGCACGCCATCGCACCCGACTGGGACTGATGCTGCACCGACGCATGCAGCGGGCTGAGAGCGGCTGACAAAACGACTGCGCTCACCACCAGGCGAGCGCAGTCGGTACGCGCGGCATGCACCACTCAGACACTCCGGTTCTGAGTGCGCCGCCCACACCCATCTGACGACTACTCGCTACGGTGTTAGCAGTGCTTGGCTCTACATGTATCGACAGCGATGGCGACCGCTCGTCGTCGCGGACTGGTGAGCCGCCACCGGCGCTGCTACGGTGCCCGCACAGGGGGGTAGCCCGGTCACGGAGTCCTACCCATGCACAGCGCAGCCGTTCTGACCCGCAATACCGTCAATGTCGACGCAGAAATCGCCTACTGGCGCGATGTCCATGCCGAAGGGCATCTGGGCGGTTACGCGTTTGCCGATTACGCCCGCCTGCTGATGCTGGGCTACGACATCTACCTGGCGTATCCGCGCGCCACCGAAGCGCAGCTGTACCGGGTCCTGCAGGATGCGTACTACCAGGACCAACCGCTGCTGTCGGTGCCGTGGGACCAGGCGCGTTGGATCGTGCGCCATGCCTGGCAGCATCTGCAGGATGCAAGCGTGCGGCACTGAAGGCGCCTGCGTTTGGGCACAACGTAAGAATTTTGCAGGATGGACGGCAGCGTAGTTCGATCAAGAAGCGCGTGCTGCGTGTTGTGCTGAGCGCCCTATGCTCGCGATGACTGCACACCGCCACGTTGTTTGATTTGGAAGGGGATATCTTTCGCGAGCCGCATCAAATCAGGTCGGGCTGTAAGCGCGAATCAGCCGCCGTTTTTAAGCGCGCTGACGCTACAAACGTCGAACACACGCTGGCAAGATAAGGCTGCCGGCAACACCAACATCTGCACCACAAGACGCCCTAAACGCGCGGCATGGCGAGCGCTCTACTCCGCGACGTCATCACCCCGGTAACAGCTGGCCGCGCAGCAGCGCGCGGCATCGTGGGCAGCGATCAGTTCAACTGACCCATCGCCATCGCCTGCCGATCGATACGGTGCTTTTCGGCCAGCGCCTGCATGCCTTGCAGCGTCGAGGCGATCAGGCTCGCGTAACGCAGCCGCCACAGATTGGCGCGGTCGTCGTCGTCCTGTGTGCTGCCCAGCCCATCCAGCACCTGCGGCAAGCGGCGGTCTGCCAGGGCGGACGCGGCCAGATAAGGCTTCGGCGGTGCGATCACATCCACCGGCGCGCGCCAGTCGTTGGCGACGTGGCGGGCAATGCCGGCCAGGTGCGACAACTGATGCATGCCGATCAGGGTTTCGTGCAGCATCTCGCGGCACGCCCATTGCCACAGCGCCACCTTTTCCGATGGGTCCTGGGCGATTTCGGTCAGCGCCAGGTCAACCTTTTCGATACGTGTGTCGAGCATTGCTGAGCTCCGATGCTGCTATGCAACATAATTCACACCATACGCCGTGAGAATCAAGTGAGCCAGTCGTTTGGATACCGTCATCGCGCCGATGCTCGACCCGGTTCACGCTTTACGACGGCCGCCGGTCGGAGCGGCACGGCTGGCACCCTGACTTCCTGCCCATGCAGCCCAAGTACCGCTGCGTGATGCTGCAGTCCCCCGCCCGCGGTCACTCCCATGCGCCTTGCCGTCCTTGTGCCGCTGCTTGTGTTGGCAACCTGCACTGCGCAGGCCGAGACCGCCAAGCCGCAGCTGTCCTCGCGGCAATGCGAGGTCAGCACCTCCTACGACGTCCTGGCCGATAGCGGCGGCATCTGGCTGCGGCGCAAGCAGGGCGCGCCACGCGAGATTTTCTTCCACGGTGGCGAGCTCAACGTGGACCGCCAGGCGCAACCGGTCAGCGCAGCCGATGCGCAACGGCTGCGCGAGCTCGAACAACGCACCCGCGCAATGATGCCGGCGGTGACCTCCATCGCCCACTCGGTGGTCGACATCACCTTCGATGCGCTCGGCGGTGTGGTGCATGTGCTGTCGGGAAGCGCACGTCAGCAACGCAAGGTCGAGCAACTGCGCACCGGCGCGCTGGCGCAGGTGGATGGCAGCCTAGGGCGTGGGCGCTGGGAGCAGCAACTGTTCGACGAGCGCTTCGAGGCCAGCGTCGAGGACGCGGCCGAGGATCTGGCCGGCAGCCTCACCCGCAGCGTGATGTGGACGGTGATGACCGGTCGTGCCGGGCAGCTGGAACGCCGTGGCGCGGAGCTGGATGCACGGCTGGAGCAAACCATGCAGCAGCGCAATCAGGTGCTTGAGACACAGGCGCAGGCGGTGTGCGTGCATGCGCAGGCGCTGTACGCCATCCAGCAGGCGCTGGAATACCGCTTCCAGGGCGAACAGTTGCAGATGCTGGAACTCAACACGCCCGCGCCCAAGGATGACGCGCCGGTGTCTGCCAGCGTGGTTGCCACCGCGGCACATTGAACGCGTCACCCGCGTGCTGGCTTTGCTAGGCCAGGACCATTGCCTGATGCGCCGCATCTCCTTCGGAAGAGCCACGCGCTAGCGGAAAGGCGCGTGGCGATCGACCGCGTTTGCCCCATTGCTGCCTGGCGCAGCAGCCAGTTGCGTCACGCTTCCGACACCGCCTGCGGCTGTTCCAGCTCCAGCACGGCACACAAGACGACGCACACACATACGCCCGATGCGGCCGCACCGGGCGTATCTGCTGTGGCAATCCACACTCACACGATGGCACCGAGCAGCGGGCACACACCTCCCTCCGGCGCACTGTGAAGTGACCGCGGCAGTTCGCTTAAAGGGTATGCACCACTCGTACTTTCTGCTGCCGAACGCGCCGTCAACAAGGGCTGACGAACACCGACCGGTCAACGGCCGCGGTTACTTGGCCAGATGCTGCTGCAACTCATCGCCCGCCTGACGGATGGCGGTGCGCACTGCCGGCACCTCGCTGAGCGCGTTGAGCAGGCCGTAATCGTGAATCAAGCCGTTGTAGCGGGTCACGGTGACGTCCACACCGGCCTGGTCCAGCTTGCGGCCATAGGCTTCGCCTTCGTCGCGCAACACATCCAGCTCGGCGGTCTGGATCAAGGTCGGCGGCAAGCCCTTGAGCTGCTCCACGCTGGCCTGCAACGGCGAGGCATAGATCTCGCGGCGCTGCTTCGGGTCGGTGGTGTAGCTGTCCCAGAACCAACGCATCATGTTGCGGCTGAGGAAATAGCCCTGCTGATACTGCTGGTAGGAGCCGTTGTCGAACGCGGCATCGGTCACCGGCCACAACAGCACTTGGTAGCGCAGTGCCGGCGTGCCGGCCGCCTTGGCCTGCAGGGCCACCGAGGTCGCCATGTTGCCACCCACGCTGTTGCCGACCACCGCCAGGCGCGTGCCGTCCACGCCAAGCTCGGCGCCGTGCTCGGCGACCCACTTGGTGGCCGCATAGGCCTGGTGGATGGCAACCGGATAACGCGCTTCCGGCGACGGGCTGTAGTCCACGTACACCGCTGCCGCGCCAGAGGCACGCGCCAGATCGCGGATCAGCCGCTCATGGGTGGGGAAATCCCCCAATACCCAGCCGCCGCCGTGGAAGAACATGAACACCGGCAAGGTCTTGCCGGCGCTGCCCGGCGGCTTGACCACCACCAGGCCGAGCGGCTTGCCGTCGACGGTGATGGTCTTGCGGGTGACCTCGGCGGCCGGCAGTGTGGCGCCGGCCTGCGCGTCCACCAGTATCTTGCGGGCCTGCTGCGGGGTGAGCTGCTCCATCGGCTTGCCGCCGGAGGAGTTGAGCGCGTCCAGGAAGGCCTGGACCTTGGGTGAGGCGGCCGGTGCGCTGGAATCGGTCGGCGCGGCAAGCGCGCCGCCGATTGCCGACGCCAACGTGCCAACCAACAGCAACGATGCGTAGGGTTTCATGGGGATATCCGGGGTGGGATCAGGCCAACGTCAGGGTGACGTCGATGTTGCCGCGGGTGGCATTGGAGTACGGGCAGACCTGGTGGGCCTTGTCGACCAACGCCTGCAGTTCGGCCTTGTCCATGCCCGGCACGGCGACGCGCAGTTCGACCGCGATGCCGAAGCCGCCCGGAATCTGGCCGATGCCCACGCTGCTGTCGATGCTGACTTCGCCCGGCAGCTTGAGCTTGTCCTGCGCGGCCACCGCCTTCATCGCACCGATGAAACAGGCGGCGTAACCGGCAGCGAACAGCTGCTCCGGGTTGGTGCCGTCGCCGCCAGCGCCGCCGAGTTCGCGCGGGGTGGACAGCTTGGCGTCCAGTGCATTGTCCGAAGACACGGCACGGCCTTCGCGGCCACCGGTAGCAGTGGCGTGGGCGGTGTAGAGGATCTTTTCGGGTGAGGCCATGGTGGTTCTCCTGAGTGAGCGCAGTGCGCGTTGAATAAATTGTTAGCGATTAAATAGCGTGCTACTTAGCGGATACAGCGAGTGGATGCGATGACCGACTTATCCCGCACCCAGGCTGGAGCGTAGCTTTTCCAGTTCCTGCTTGAGTTGACGCAGTTCGTCCAACGAGCAGGCCGAGGCGCAAAACACCTGCTCCGGCACGCGACCGGCCTTGCTGCGCAGCGCGCGCCCGGCATCGGTCAGCGCAATGATGACCTGGCGCTCGTCGCTGACGGCGCGCGTACGGGTGACCAGGCCCGCGCTCTGCAGCCGCTTGAGCAGCGGCGTCAGCGTGGCCGAATCCAGATACAGCCGCTCGCCGATCTCCGATACGCTGCGGCTATCGGTCTCCCACAGCACCAGCATCACCAGGTACTGCGGATAGGTCAGGTCCAGATCCTTCAGCAGCCCGCGGTAGAGCTTGTGCATCGCCAGGTTGGCCGAATACAGCGCAAAGCACAGCTGGTTATCCAGTTGCAGCAAGGCGTTGGTGCGGTCGTTGGTGGCGGTGGTGGTGTCCATGGGCTGCAATTTACATAGCGCACTATTTAATTGCAAGCGATTTTTTGAACATGTTTGTCATGGACTGCTGCGGCCATGTTGTCGGGAGTCCAGCGGCCCCTACCGGCGCTATCGGTATCGGTATCGGTATCGGTATCGGCAGGCTAGGTCTTTGCATCGCTCGACACGATGTTGTCGCGTTGGTCTTGCGGAGGGAGGCGACCTTGCACGACGCAGCCCGGCGGTCGCCGTCGCCTCGCCGTTCGATCGCTGCAGATACCGTCGCTGCCATGCCATCGGCCAGCCAGGGGCTGGGCAGGAACAGGTCGGTCAGGATGACGCTCGGCAGCATCGGCTGACGGGTCGACGGGGCGCTAGGCGACAACGGCATATCGTTCAACCACGCGCCGCTGCCAAACTTCCCCTACCCACACTCTTCTTCGATGGCGCCGATCTTGTAGCGCCCCGGCGCAGGACGCGCGTGCGCGCTCACGCCCGATGCGCAGTGGCCAGATACTCCGCGCTCTGCATTTCGATCAAACGCGAGGCAGTACGTTCGAAGGCACCGGCCAGGCGCTGGCCGCTGTACAACGCTGGCGGCGCATCCTGCGCGGTGCAGACCAGATTGACGTGACGATCGTAGAGTTCGTCGATCAGGTTGACGAAGCGCCGCGCGGCATCCTCGTTCATGCGATCGAAATGCGGAATGCCGCCGAGCAACACGGTGGTGAATTCGCGTGCGATCTCGATGTAATCGGCCGGACCGCGAGGTCCTTCGCACAGCGCAGCAAAATCGAACCAGGCGATGCTCTTGCCGCGCGCGCGCACCGCGATCTTGCGCGCTTCGATTTCGATATTGCCGCCGCGTGCCTCGGCATTGCCGCTCAGTTCGCTCCAGCGCTGCAGCAGCCAGTCATCGGCCTGCGCATCCAGCGGCGCGCGATACACCGGCGAGCGCGTCAACGCACGCATGCGGTAATCCTCGGTGCCTTCGGCATAGAGCTCGACGCAGAATTTCTGCAGCAGCCCGATCGCCGGCATGAAGCTGTCGCGCTGCAAGCCGTTGGCGTAGAGGTTGGCCGGCGCGGTGTTGGAGGTGGTCACCAGGGTCACGCCTTCGGCGAACAGGCGCTCCAGCAGGCGCGCCAGCAACATCGCATCGCCGATGTCGGTGACGAAGAATTCGTCCAGCACCAGCACGCGCAGATTTTCGCGCCATTGCTGGGCGATCTTGGCCAACGGATCGCTTTGCCCGGCGTGTTCGCGCAACTGCTCGTGCACGCCGCGCATGAAGCGATGGAAGTGCGTGCGGTACTTCTGTTTGATCGGCAAGCCGTCGTAGAACAGATCGACCAGGAAGGTCTTGCCACGCCCAACGCCACCCCAGAAATACAGGCCGCGCACCGGCTCGGGCTTTTTCCAGAACGCCGACAGCCGATCCAGCCAGCCGTCCTGCGCGCTGTCCACCAAGGCCTCGTGGATACGGTCCAGTTCCGCCAGCGCCGCCTGCTGCGCAGGATCTGCGCGCCAGTCGCCGCGTTGTACGCCGGCGGCGTAGCGCTGCGACGGGGTCATCTCACTCATTATGTTCTCCGCGGGCCGGCTGCTGCCCTGCCCGCTCAACGGCGCATCGCCAGGCGATACGCGTGGTCCATGCCGCGGTCAGACAGCGGCCGGCAACCAGCGCCGGACACCATGCTGGATCGCACCGCGCAGGTCGATCAATTTGCGGTGGAAAAAGTGGCTGGTGTCGGGCATGCGCACCAACTCGGGCTGCTGCTCCAGCGTGTCCAGCCAGGCGTACACCGCCTGCGGGTCGACGATCTCGTCGGCATCGCCCTGGATCACCAACCACTGCTCCGGCGGCTGCATGTCGCTGAAATCCCAGCGCCCGGCCGGCGGTGCGATCGAGATCAGCACCTGCGGCGCGAGCGCACCGGCAGCCCGTAACGACACATACGCACCGAAGCTGAAACCGCCCAGCCAGAGCGTGTCGCCCGGCCGCTGCGCGCGCACCCAATCGGCGACCGCGCGCAGATCGTCCTGCTCGCCGTCGCCATGATCGAAGCTGCCGGCCGAGGTCCCCACGCTGCGAAAATTGAAACGCACCACGGTGATACCGAGCTCGCGCAACGCGCGCGCGGCCATGGTGACGACCTTGTTGTGCATGCTGCCGCCCTCGGTAGAGAGCGGGTGGCAGAGAATGGCCGTGAGCGGTTGCGCAGCAACGTCCGGCTCGGGCAGATCGACCGCGACATCGAGCGGACCGACCGGCCCATCCAGCGTCAACGTGGCGGATTCGGTGGGAAATGGGGGATTGGACATGCCTGCATAATAGCCGCCCCGCCGGCCGCGTTCATCGCCCTGCCTGCACACTTCGTTGCGTTGCCCATGCATTTTCTGCTGTTTGCCGTTGTCTGCAGTGTTTTAGTGTCGGTGGTTCTCAAGCTGTTGCCACGCCATGGACTGGATGCCTTCCAGGCCATCACCTGGAACTACGCCACTGCTGCCGGCCTGGCGTGGCTGTTGCTGGATCCGGCGTTGGCTACGCTGCACGCGCCGTCCACCCCATGGCTGGCCTTGCTGGCGCTGGCCGTTGCGCTGCCATCGATCTTCCTGGTGCTCGCGCGGGCGGTGAACACGGCCGGGATCGTGCGCACCGAGATGGCCCAGCGCCTGTCGTTGCTGCTGTCGTTGGCAGCGGCCTTCACCCTGTTCGGCGAGCCGTTCAACGGCTGGAAGCTGAGCGGACTGGGCATGGGCCTGCTGGCCATCGTCTGCATCGTGCACCGTGCAGATTCAGGCGAACGCGCCAGTCTCTCGCCCTCGGCTGGCTGGTTGTGGTTGCTGGGCGTGTGGATGGGCTTTGCACTGATCGATCTGCTGCTCAGGACCATCGCACAGGCCGACACCTCGGCGCTGACCTCGCTGACGCTGTGCTTTGCCATCGCCTTTGTGCTGATGGCGGCGCTGCAAGGCCTGCGCGGGGCACGCGGGGCACGCGGGGCACGCATACACGGTCGCACTGTGCTGGCCGGGGTACTGCTGGGCATGCTCAATTTCGGCAACATTTTCTGCTATGTGCGCGCTCACCAGGCGCTGCCGCACAGTCCCGCCACCGTCTTTGCAGCCATGAACATCGGCGTGGTCGTGCTCGGCGTGCTGGTGGGCGCGCTGGGGTTCGACGAGCGTATCGGTACGCGCGTGCGCGTAGGTCTGCTGCTGGCGATCGCGGCGATTGGCTTAATCGCATGGGGTATGTACGCCACTTGAAAACTCAAGCGTTCGGTTCGCGCGCCTTTTGTTCGCAGCGTTCGGCGTTCGGTAGAACAAGACCGATACCGCGGGGACCATGCACGGAGCGTCGTCCGGTGGGAGTGGGTGGTTCGCCTGAATCAATTGTCGAGAAAGCATCAGGCTACGCATTCGGTGGCAGAGGTGGTCGCTGCAACCGGCCTCGGTGCCGGGCAGTTGTTCGCCAAAGCGGACAGGCTGCAGGCATCTTATGGCCTGCATCTGCACCATGCGCTGCTCACACGACACGATCAGGGGCGTGGTTGCACGCCTGCGCATTTGCAGCAACTTGCACTGCAGGTTTGGACGTCACCATCGGCAGGCGTTGCCGATGTCGCATCAGGCGCATTTACGCTGACCGATGCACGCTTACCGCATGCGCACAGGCGCTCGTTGCTGCAAGGCATGAACCTGCGCCTGATCCACCTTAACAAGCAGTACCACGCCATCACCACACGCCTGTTTCTGCACGAATGCCAGGCGATGCCGCAGGAGCAACGCGTACTCGATCAGCGCAATCGCCTGCTGGCGCGACGCAGCTATGTACGCAACAGTCAACTGAACTTCCTGCTGCGGGCACTTGCACCGTTGGAGCAGATGCATGCGCTGACCGCAGCACCCGAGCAGCCAACACATGCGCGACCAGATCCGGTGCAGTACGCCCATACGCGAGCGCCGGCACCAGACACAACCGGCGGTTGGAACAGCCTAACCGAAGCGTTCAGGCATGCCGAAGCACAGCTGGAGGGCCTTCAGGAGAGCGCTGCCCCGTGTGAGCGGGTTCTAAAATTGCAGCGTTTGATGCAACGTTACCGGACCCTGTCGGCGCCGATCATCGGCCTGTCTGCAGTGCACGAACAACGCAGCCGAATCGACGCACACGCATGACCATCGCGTAAATTTATATGGCGGCTGGCGCATCTGCGGTCGCGATGATCGTACGCATCGATTGAAGACCGTCGGTTCGGATTACCTAACGTCGGTTCGCAGCCTGCATTACCCCATCTGGGGCCGGCGCTATTCTGAACGCATCCGTCCGATCGGAGTTTGTCATGCGCCTGAGTTCGTTTTTGAATAACAGCAGTCGGGTCGCTCCGGAGCCTCACAGCCCCGCGCCGACCACGACCTCGACGACCGGTGAGACGAACACGCAGCATCCGCTATCTCAAGCGCACAGGCGCAGCGCACAGCAAGGCAAGGCGAAAACATCTACGCAAGTCTTTCTTGCATCCGCGCGTAAATCGCTTGAGTCCTTATACAAGCAGCTGCCGTCCATGCACATGAGTTCCTCAGCGCTACGGCCAGCGCGGAACTCACCTGCCCCCACGCCTTGTGCGACGCCGATGGCCAAGCCATATCGCCCACAGCAGACGCCTGTCGCCCAGCACTCTGCCGATGCGCGCCGGCAGCCCCCCGCTCCACAGGCAACTCGGCCGGCGCGCGTAACGCGGCCAGAACCGCAGCGCACTGCCTCGATACCGCGTCCGGCTCCGGTCAAGCAGGCGCCGATTCCGATGGTTTCTCCGCCACAGGCCAAGCGGACGCCATCATTGCAGAGTTTGAATGAGAAAATTGCGGTGCTGAGCAAACTCTGCAGTGAAACCAGCATGCGTTTGTTTATGGAAGGTCGCGAAGCAACCGAGCAAGATCAACGGCTATATAAGTTGCGGCAAGAGCTGATCGCGCAACGCAATCAGATCAGCGACAGCCCGACCGGTGCTGGTCGGATCCCCGGCAGGCAGGCCGGCGACCGTCTCATCAATGCGTCGCTGCGTGCACTGGCGCCACTGGAACATGTACTCGCACCGAAAACCACGTCCAGCGGACTGGCCACTGCCCAGAGCGGTGTCATGCAGTCCAACCGCAACGCCCTGCTGAAGGCGCGCCGTGGGCTCGGCAATACGTCCGATCTTGCCAGGCACTATGACCTGGCCAAGCGACATCTGGACGGGTTGAGGATCAGTGGCGCAAACCCCAACCACGTACAGCGCCTTGAGCGTATGTTGAAGGGCTACGAAAATCTGCGGGAACTGGAAGGCATGGTCAAACGTACCGACGACCAGTTGCATAGGATGGGTGGGGCACGATTGATGGACATCATACCCACCACGCGACGGCAACGTGAGCAGTCCCATCAAGACGCACTGGACGCCCATCAGGAAGCGCTCGACAACGGTTATCTCTGACGCGGCGCACCACGCTGCTGTAACCGTTGCACAGCACCCTTGGTGGATGCGGCGTTGCCGACACGAGCGCGCATCACGCGCAGGTTGTTTGGCGTTTTCCAGCAAGCGACCAGGCGTCTTCGGCGGAGGGAGAGTAAGGCACGCAAACCGATACACGAAGACCGGCAGCGCGCTCGCGCGGCCTCAACGCTCCCACTGCGGGAATGGATCCTCCAGCAGTTGCCACTGCGCCGGACCCTGGCGCAGTTCGTGATCGCTGAGCAGACAGGCATCCAGTGCGGCGCGCGTGTGCGTCGTATCCATCTCCACACCGATCACCGCAAGCTCCTGGCGACGATCCCCCCATAGCGGGTGCCAGAGCCGCTGCATGGCGGCGTATTCGGTGGCATCGCCCACTTCATGCAGCTGCGGTAGCGGCGCGGTCCAGCATTGGGTCTGCTGCCGCTGCCAACCGATGTCGGTGTACGGCAGCGGCGTGATGCTGGTCTGCAGCCGCTCGCCGATCGATTGCGCATCCACGCGATGACGTGCGGCAAACCAGAAGCCGGCGGCATTGGTCTGGGTGGCGCCGCCGACGCTGGACAACTCGCCCACCCAATCCATGCGGCTGGCCAACCAGAAAAATCCCTTGCTGCGGATCACCTGCGGCAGCCCGTTGTGCACCATGCGCGCAAACCGCTGCGGGTGAAACGGCCGACGTGCGCGATACACGAAACTGCTGATGCCGTATTCCTCGGTCTCCGGCGTGTGCTCACCGCGCAGTTCCTGCATCCAGCCTGGCGCCAGCTGCGCACGGGTGAAATCGAACCGATTGGTATCGAGCAGCTGATGCAATGGCACATCCCCGTGCGTCGCATCCACCATCGCCGCCTCGCGATTGAGCGCACGCAGCACCGCGCGCAGACGTTGCAGTTGCGCTGCATCGATACGGTCGCACTTGCTGATCACCAGCACATCGGCGAACTCGACTTGTTCGCCCAGCAATTGCACCAATCCGCGCGTATCGTCCGGCCCGGCTTGCTGACCCAGTTCGGCCAGCGTCGTGGCCGAACCGAAATCCTCGAGAAAACGGCTGCCGTCCACCACCGTCACCATGGTGTCCAGGCGCGCGATATCCGACAGGCTGAAGCCATCTGCATCGCGCACTGCAAAGGTCGCCGCGACCGGCATCGGTTCGGCGATGCCGGTCGATTCGATCAGCAGATAGTCGTAGCGACGCTGCTCGGCCAGCCTGCGCACCTCCTGCAGCAGGTCGTCGCGCAGCGTGCAGCAGATGCAGCCGTTGCTGAACTCCACCAGCGTCTCTTCGGTCCGCCGCAATGCCGCGCCGCCGTCGCGCACCAACTGCGCATCGATGTTGATCTCGCTCATGTCGTTGACGATCACCGCCACACGCAGGCCCTCTCGGTTGTGCAGGATGCGGTTGAGCAAGGTGGTCTTGCCGGCACCCAGAAAACCGGACAACACGGTGACGGGAAGACGCGGATCGCGGGTGGGGGACAGGGACATCCGGACAACCTCGGGGGAGTGAAGTGTTACTATATAACACTTACTCAACGAGACCGCGTCCATGCGTGCAACCGCTTCGTTACTGGATACCTCGGCCATCGCCTTGTCCGGCCTGTGCCTGCTGCATTGCCTGGCACTGCCCCTGCTGGCCGTTGCGCTGCCGCTGCTGGGTGCCTGGAGCCGGGCCGAATGGGTGCACGTCGTGTTTGCCGCTGCGGCGGTGCCGCTGAGCGGTTTCGCGCTGTGGAGCACGCATCGACGCCACGCGCTACCGGCGCCTGTGTGGGCGTTGGCGGGTTTTGGACTGGCCGGCCTGGCATTGGGTGCCAGCGGCATTGCAGGCGGCACCCTGGACACACCCATCACGGTCACAGGCAGCTTGCTCCTGGCCAGCGCGCATCTGCTCAATCTGCGGCTGCGCCGCAGCGCTGGGCAGTGTGAAAGCTAAACCTGCTGCGGCGCGGCCCGGCCTAGACGGCGTTGTGGACGCTGGCGTTCAAGCTGCGAGCGGCGGTTAAATTACACGCGCTGATGGCCGTTTTGGCGGAGACTCGCCGCTGCAATCGCTGCACTGGCTATCGGCACGATGGCGTTGCCGACGGCACTGCTGCACGCGCGCCTGACCTGAGGCATCGGCGACAAATTGCCTTCGTGATATGGCAACACGGCGACGTATGTAGCTGGTCGCTGCATCCGCGCACCAGCACCGCCGCGACGACCGCGCCTCGGCGTCGCCTACAACGAAAAGCCCAACAACACCGGATCGTGATCGGAGCTGCGCCACGGGCCGGGCAGGTTGCGCTTGGCATAGCCAGCGTCGTCCATCGCATCGGCATTGACGTGCCATTCCACTGCGCCGCGCAGTTGCTTGGCCATCGCCGGGCTGAGCAGCGCATGGTCCAGCCGCCCGCTCATGCCGTCGTAGACGTAGCTGTAGGGCTGCTTCACCCCAGCCACCGCAAAGGCGTCCTGCCAGCCGCTGGCGCGCAGGCTGCGCATCGGCGTTTCCATCGCGTAGGCGTTGAAGTCGCCCAGCAGCACGGCCAGCTTGGTCTGCGCGCCGGTGGGGTCAGTCTGCAGCCATTGGTGCAGGCGCTTGGCCGATTCGGTGCGCGTGGCATTCCAGCACGCTTGGCCGTCCTGCTGGTCGGCATCGGCGCCGCTGGCGGTGCCGCAACCCTTGGACTTGAAGTGGTTGGCGACGACCACGAAGGTGGCGCCGCGGCTGCTGCGAAAAGCCTGCGCCAGCGGCACGCGGCTATGGTTGTCGAACGGCCCGCCGGTCAGCGTGGCCGGCTTGCCCACCGGAGTGACCTGCGAGCTGCGATAGAGCATGCCGACTCGGATCGCGTCTTCGCCCGGACCGCTGGCGGTATCCACGAACTGCCAGTCTTTGTCCTTACCGGCGGCGTTGAGCGCGGCCACCAGCTGCGCGACGGCCGCATCGGCACCGTTGCCGTCGTTTTCCAGCTCCATCAGCGCGGCCACGTCGGCTTGCAACGGCAGGATGGTGGCAACCAGCTTGGCCAGTTGGGCCTGGAATTGCTCGTGCGTGCGCGCGCCGCGCTTGGTCGGGAAACCACCGCCGCGGCCATTGCCGTTGAAGAAGTTCTCCAGATTGAACGAGGCAATGCGCAGATCGCCGCCGACCTGCGGCGCCACCGCCGTCGGCATGGCCGGCAGCGTGAGCGGAGTCAGCACCTGGATGCGGTACTGGCCGTCATAGCGCTGGTCGACGATGCCATCGACCGACTTGAGCAGGCTGCCGCTGCGCAGCACCGCCTCGGGTTGCAGATACGCCACAGTCTTGGGGCTGCGTCCATTGCGCGCATCGTCCAGCAGCACGCGGCGGCGCGCGTTCTCGGTTTCGACCTGGGCAAAGGCCGGGGTGCCAGCGGCGGCCACTTCGCTCGGCTGCCACAGCCGCCCACCGAATGCGGCGACCAGCTCGCCGTAGGTATCCAGACGGTCGCTACCGTTGAGCGTCAGCGCGGCGATGCGCACGTGCTCGCCTTCCAGCGCCTCCCAGTTGGCCGGCGGCCCGCTGAGCATGCGCACCGGCACCGGCTGGCCGCTGGCGAGCCGTTCGATGCTGCTGGCATCCACCGAGGTCAGACTCGCCTCGCCGCCTGCCGACACCTCGCGCACCGTGCCGATGATGCGAACGCGATCGCCCACCGCCACCTCGGCATTGCCTGCACCGGTGACGAACAGGCCATGCGAGCGCCGCGGCTCGAAGCCGGGCTGCTGCACGAACAGGCCGGCCAGCCCGGCACGCGTATCGGCAGTGACGATGCCTTCCACGTCGACCACACGGCCGTCGTAGGGGCTGCGGGTGTCCTCGCCTTGCACATCGGCAATCGACAGACGCTGCGGCGCGCTGTCGGCCGCGCTGCACAGCAGCGGCGCCAGCAAACCGATCACACCGAGCACAAGCAGCGGGCAACGCGACATCGAAACACTCCAGAAAATGGGTCAAACGCAAACGCCGCCCGGAAGGCGGCGCGTGAGGACGGGGCGCAGGAGCAGGCTAACAAAACGCTGGGAAGTGCCGCCAGATCCTGCGTCGACAGCTGCATGGCGGACCGGCGGCACCGGGTGTGCACGTCGTCACGTTGGCAGACCCGTGCAATGAAACGCGCACCGACCCGGCGAGCAACCTCATCAGACGCACCCGCCGCAGAGGCACCGCCACAGTGGACGCGCGCCTGTCGACGTCGACGACGCCGCAAAAGGTTATTTCAGATTGCCCAGCATCCAGTCGACCGTTGCGCGCACCTGTTCTTCGGTCAGCCCCGGGTTGCCACCCTTGGGCGGCATGATGCCGCCGTCCGGTCCGGTGTAGCCCTCGATCGCGTGCTTGTACAAGGTGTCCTTGCCCTGGGCGATACGCGCGTCCCAATGCGAGTGATCCAGCGTCGGCGCCTTGCCCACGCCGGTGGTATGGCAGGCGGTGCACAGGTTGTCGAAGATGGTCTTGCCGTCGGTGGTCCCACCGTAGGCGGACTGCGAGGACGCCTTGGCCAGCGCTGCGGCCTGGGCCGCAGCCTGTGCGGCTGCACCGGTGGTGCCGGCATAGACCGCGCCCGCCGGTGCGATGCGCTGCTGCACGCGCTTGACGGCCGTCGGCGACACCTCATCTGGGATGGCACGCTGCAAATAGGCTGCCAGGGCGATCAGGCCCAGGGTGATGACTACAAGTAATCCGATCACCATCGAGAATTTTTTCAGGAACTCGAGGTCGTAATTCCGCACGCGCTCACCCCTGGCTGTTGGTCGAAGACCTCTGCTAACGCCGGAGTATAGAGCACAGTTCATGCCCGTCTGACCAGCGTGCATGACAGTTTTTGCCGCGATGTGCGCTGCGCCCTGACCGGCTGTAGCCCCTGTGCGCGGGCACGCTCGCGCCCGCCGACAAATTGCCGCAGTGCCGCATGGCATGTTGGTCTCTGCGAAGGGAATTGCGTATCATTCCCATCAACCCACGGTGACGCGCCTGCTGCCTCGCCCGGTCCCGTCAACGAGGAGTCGCCGCGATGAAGTCCTTCCTGCTGTCCTGCCTGGCCTTGGCCAGCATCAGTCTGTCCGCCCAGGCCCACGAAATCTGGATCGAACGCGATGGCAGCGGCCCGGTACGCATCTTCTTCGGCGAGCCAGCGCAGGAGACCCTCGACCACGGCCAGGACGAGATCAAGCGCGTGGTGAAGCCGAGTGTGTTCGGTACCGCCGGCAAGGCCGGCGCCCTGACGCGTGGCGACGACGTCCTGACCGCGCCGCTCTCCGGTGCCGGCGATGCGTGGCTGAGCGATGACAGCGTGTTCGAGCCGTGGAAGGGTGAAGCCGGCGGGTTCGAGACGGTGAGCTATTACGCCCGTGCCGGGCGCAGCACGCCGGCGGCCAAGCTCGACCTGGAGCTGGTGCCCACCACCGCCAACGGCAGCACGCTCACCGTGCTCTATCGCAACAAGCCGCTGCCCAAGGCCGAGGTCACCGTGATCGACCCGCAGAAGTGGCAAAAGACGCTGACCTCCGACGACAAGGGCCAGGTCACCCTGCCCAAACTGCGCGCCGGTCGCCACATTCTGGTGGTGAACAACAAGGAGCCGGTGAAGCGTGAGATCGCCGGCAAGCAGGTGTCGATGGTGCATCACATCAGCACCCTGACCTTCGTCGCCGAATAAGCATCGCTTTAGCTCAGCCACGCCTGTCGCCCGCCTGATGTCCAGTGCATCGCCCCTGTCGCTTCCGTGGTTCCGGCGCCCGTGGCTGGGCGTGCTTGCGCGCACGCTGGCGGCGATTTTCGGCGGTTACGCGCTGGCCAGCGCGACCAATCTCTTGCTTGCACTGGTCTTGCCGTTGCCGCGTAGCGAAGCGGTCTTGACCAGCATGCTGGTCGGCATCGTGGTGTGCGCATGCGCGCCGCTGTGGGCATTCGCCACCGCCAGCGTGTGGCGTGCCTGGGCCGGCATTACGGTGCCGGCGGCACTGATGTTTGCGCTGGCCACCTGGCTGCAACGGGGTATGGCATGAAGCAGGGATTCCGTCAGTCGATGGCCTGGCTGCACACCTGGACCGGGCTGCTGGTCGGCTGGGTATTGCTGCTGATCTTCATGGGCGGCACGGCCAGTTATTACCGCGACGAAATCAGCCGCTGGATGCGCCCGGAGCTGCCCACCACCACGGTGAGCACAGAGATCGCACTGCGCAGCGCCGAACGCTATCTGCAAACGCATGCAGCCGATGCGCTGAGCTGGAACATCACCTTGCCGGAGACGCGCAACCCGGTGGTGAGCATGTACTGGCAAAACCCTGCGCCCGCCGACGGCAAACCGGCAAGCCGCCGGCAACTGTATGGCAATGCCATCATCGACCCTGCCACCGGCAAGGAGATCGCCGCGCGCGACACGCTGGGCGGCGAGTTCTTCTACCGGCTGCATTTCGATCTGCATTATCTGCCGGTGCTGTGGGCGCGCTATATCGTGGGGTTCTGCGCGATGTTCATGCTGGTGGCGATCATCAGCGGCGTGATCACGCACAAGAAGATCTTCAAGGACTTCTTTACCTTCCGCCCGGGCAAAGGCCTGCGGTCGTGGCTGGATTTCCATAACGTCAGTGCGGTGACCGCGTTGCCGTACCACGCGATGATCACCTATACCGGCATCGTGACCTTGATGTTCATGTACCTGCCGTGGGGCATCAAGGCACGCTACGCCGACGACGAGATGCGCTTCTACGACGAGTCGGCCAACCGCGTGGCCGATACGCGGCAAGCGGCTGGTACGCGGGCGTCGATGCTGCCGTTGGAGCAGTTTGTGGAGCGTGCGCGCCGCGATCTGCATGGGGCCGACATCGGCAACGTGGCGGTGTCGCTGCCCAACGATGCGCATGCCGCCGTTGGCGTGAGCCAGTTGGCAGCCAAGCTGTCCACCACCGCGCCGTCGATGCTGTACGACGCAGTCAGCGGCGAGCGCCTGCAACGCAGTAGTGCGCCCGGCGGCGCGAGCGAAACACGCGGCGTGATGGTCGGCCTGCATATCGCGCACTTCGCCGGCCCCTGGTTACGCGTGCTGTTTTTCAGTTCCGGA
The DNA here is from genome assembly GCF_979258225.1 of Xanthomonas sp. AC360. Taxonomy (NCBI): domain Bacteria; kingdom Pseudomonadati; phylum Pseudomonadota; class Gammaproteobacteria; order Lysobacterales; family Lysobacteraceae; genus Xanthomonas; species Xanthomonas sp. AC360. The sequence continues at coordinate 1,710,006 of NZ_OZ409846.1, read as the reverse complement.
TTGCTGGGCTGTTTGATGGTGGCCAGCGGCGTGGTGATGTGGGCGGTGAAAGAACGGCCCAAGCATCTGAAAGCCGGCCGCATCGGGTTTGGATTACGCCTGGTGGATGCACTCAATATCGGCACGGTGGCCGGCTTGCCGATCGCCTTTGCCAGTTTCTTCTGGGCCAACCGGCTGTTGCCGGTGACGCTGGAATCGCGCGCGGCAATGGAAGCGAACCTGTTCTTCGCCGCCTGGGGCACTGCGTTGCTGGCCGCCTTTGTGTGGCCGCGTCGCGCGATGTGGAGCTGGCAGCTGTACATAGGCGCCGCCTTGTTCGCGCTGGTGCCGCTCGTCAACGCACTGACCACCGACGTGCATCTGGGCGTCACGCTGCCGGCCGGGCAATGGGCGTTGGCCGGTGTCGATCTGGTGTGCCTGGGCCTGGGCGTGTGCCTGGGCATTGCCGGCTGGCGCCTGCAGCACTGGAAGGCGCCGCAATCGGCAGCCGCGCGCCGCGCGCGCGCCACCACGACTGCGGCAGCGGTGCAAAACAACGTCCCCGTGCAGGAAGGCACATGAGCGTGTTGCTGTTGCTAGCGCTGAATTTTTCCGGATTCGCCGCGCTGTGTCTGGCAATGGAAAAACATCAGCACGAGGTCCGTGGCCGCAGCCTCGGCACTGCCCGCACGCGGCAGCTGCGCATCGTCGGCTGGTTGCTGCTGTCGCTCACCTTCGGCATCGCCGTCCATGCACAAGGCTGGGGCATCGGACCGGTGCTATGGCTGGGGACAGTGACCGCTGCAGCGGCACTGTTATCGCTATGGCTGCTGCCGTACCGGCGTGCACTGATCCTGCCGGCCGCGATGGCCGCCCCGGTGCTGGCCGGCATGGCGCAGCTGCTGGCCGGTTGAATCCGGTCGCGCTGTTTTCGCGGCGGCGGTGCCCTGGGTTGCGGCGGTTTCTGGTGTGCTGCGATTTCCGGTGCTTTCGCGCACGCGGCGTTGCTGGCCACGTGGACGCACCAGGCAATCTTCAGGACATTGGTCGCGCGCGTCTTCGTCGCATCGCAGCCGCAATGACATTGCGTGCGTTCGATGCAGGATCCGCAACTGCCGCGCGTCTGGCCGCTACACCGCTGTCGGCGGGTCGCCCCAACTGCGGCCATCGCGCGGCAGGCGTCCATCGTCGAGCACGCGCAGCACCTGATCGGGCTGCAGCATGTCCAGGAACACCGCTACGTTGACGCCATTGGGCGCGGCCATGCTCGGGAAGATCACGCCGGGAATCAGCGCCTCGCGCAGCATGTCGCCAAGCACCCAGCTGACCGGCTCGACCTTGTTGACCAGAGCCTTGCGCCAGTCGTCGGTCCAGTCGGCCCATAGTGCGTCCCAGCTTGCGTCGAGCAGGCGCAGGTCGGCCAGCGCAGGCAACGCGGCCGCATAACTGACCAGCGTAAACGGTGGCAGGAACGGCGCCGCCTGCGCATATTCGGCGGCAGCGGTGTCCAGTTCCATGGCCAGATACAGCGCCGGCTGACCGAAGCGGTTGAAGCGCCCGCCCGATCGCGCTGCACCTGCGCCGCTCAGCGGTTCGGCGGCCCAGCGCGGAGTGAAGGCGCGATACAGCGTGCAGTGCGCCGGGGCGCTCAGCCTCAACCCGCGGCCCCGGCGGCGACGGTGCGCAGATACGTCAGCGCGTCGTCGGTGCGGCCCTGCTTGACCACTTCCAGCAGCGTGGCGAATTCGAATGCCGGGATCGGCGTGTTTTTGAGATGGAACACCAGTTGGCGCTCGTCCGGCTGGATCTGCGCCATCGCCACCAACAGGCGCGACAGGTTGCGCAGCAGATCCTGCACGCGCGGACTCTCCGGGTGCACGCGCAGACTGTTGCGATGCACGCCGGCAAGCTCGGCCAGCTCCTGCTGCGACAACTCCAGCAGGCCCGCCATGGCCGACGGCGAGAGGATGGTGCGATCTGGCGCGCGCAGCCGCTCGGTCAGGGATAGCGGATTGAGGACGGCGACCATGGCATGTGCTTCGAGACGGAGTGCGCACAGTATATGCACAGTAATGCACCTCCATCCAGCACAGTCAGATGCATGGTCAGTGCATCCTCAGGCGGGCGCGGCTGCGCCCACGGCGCGCAGGCAGAAGCCGCAGATCGCCTCCACCAAGTGCTCGCCCTGCTGCGGGTCGCCCCGGCTGGGGGCAATCGGCCCGACCAGGGCTTCGGTAAAGGCGCCGACGATGCAGGCCGCGGCCGCATCCAGCGACTGCTCGGGGAACTCTCCGGCCGCCACACCTTCGGCCAGCAACTGACGAAACACCTCGCCAAACAGGCGACGGCCACGGATACGTTCGGCATCCACCTCGCTTTCCACTGGCTCGGCGATGAAGGCGTAGGCCAGCGCCGGGCCGGCCAGCGCTCGCCGCACAAAGGTGGCGATGGCGCTGCGCAGGCGCTCGGCCGCGCTGGCATCGGTGGTGGCAATGGCGCGCAGGATGGCCATCTCGCGCTGCACCGCCGCGTCGAGAACTTCGACGAAAAGCTCGGCTTTGGAGGGGAAATGCCGATAAATCTGCCCGGTCGAGACCCCGGCGGCGGCCGCGACCGCGGTGATCGGGGCATTGCGATAGCCGCCTTCGGCGATCAGGGCGCGGGCCGCGTGCAGGATGCGTTCGCGATTGCCGGCCAGGCGTTCTTCCATCAGGGCGGAGCGTCGATAAGCCATGGTTTGATTCTGGGTTCAATAGTTGAATTTTAGTTCACTTTTTTGTCGCGGACCGCTAGGCTGCCCCACATACGCCGTGCGGCCCGCCCGCTCCGACCCGGCACGCCCCGATCCTTGTGGAGTCGCTCCATGCATGTGCCGTCCTTGAACTTCGAGCTTGGCGAAGAGATCGATCTGCTGCGCGAAAGCGTCGCGGCGTTCGCCAGCCACCATATCGCCCCGCTCGCCGCCGCGGCCGATCACGACAATGTGTTTCCGTCGCAACTGTGGCGCCTGTTCGGCGAACAGGGCCTGCTCGGGCTCACCGTGGAAGAAGAATACGGCGGCAGCGGCATGGGCTATCTGGCGCATGTGGTGGCGATGGAAGAAATCTCGCGCGCCGGCGGCGCCATTGGTTTGTCGTACGGCGCGCATTCCAACCTGTGCCTCAACCAACTGCGCAAGAACGCCAGTCAAGAACAGAAACAACGCTATCTGCCCAAGTTGTGCACCGGCGAACACGTGGGCGCGCTGGCGATGAGCGAGGCCGGCTCCGGCTCGGACGTGGTGTCGATGAAGTTGCGCGCCGACGCGCGCGGCGACCGCTTCGTGCTCAACGGCAGCAAGATGTGGATCACCAACGGCCCCGATGCCGATGTGCTGGTGGTGTACGCCAAGACCGACCCGGATGCCGGCGCACGCGGCATCACCGCGTTCATCGTCGAAAAGGGCATGCCCGGGTTTTCGACCGCGCAGAAACTCGACAAGTTGGGCATGCGTGGCTCCAACACTTGCGAATTGGTGTTCACCGACTGCGAGGTGCCTGCCGAAAACGTGCTGGGCACGCTCAACGGTGGCGTGCGCGTGCTGATGTCCGGGCTGGATTTCGAACGCGTGGTGCTGGCCGGTGGCCCGCTTGGACTGATGGCCGCCGCGATGGATGTGGTGTTTCCGTATGTGCATGAGCGCAAGCAGTTCGGCGAGCCGATCGGTACCTTCCAGTTGATGCAGGCCAAGCTGGCCGACATGTACGTCGGGCTCAATGCCTGCCGCGCGTATGTGTATGCGGTGGCACGCGCCTGCGATGCGGGGCGCACCACGCGCCAGGACGCAGCCGGGGCGATCTTGTACGCCGCCGAAAAAGCGACCTGGCTCACCGGCCAGGCGATCCAGGTGCTAGGCGGCAACGGCTACATCAACGACTACCCCACCGGGCGCTTGTGGCGCGATGCGAAGTTGTACGAGATCGGCGCGGGCACCTCGGAGATCCGCCGTATGTTGATCGGCCGCGAGCTGTTCGAACGCACCGCCTGACGGAGCCACCATGAGCGTGATCACCAGCAAGCTGCAGATCAGCAGCGACAGCTTTCAGGCCAATGCCGCTGCGATGCGCGTCGTGGTGGATGACTTACGCCGCACCTTGGCGCACACAGCGCTCGGCGGTAGCGAGGCAGCGCGTGAAAAGCACGTCGCACGCGGCAAGCTGCTGGTGCGCGCACGCATCGACGCACTGCTCGACCCCGGCAGCGCCCTGCTGGAAATCGCGCCGTTGGCGGCGCATGGTTTGTACGACGATCAGGTGCCATGTGCGGGCGTGGTGGCCGGCATTGGCCGCGTGTCCGGCGTGGAATGCGTGATCGTGGCCAACGATGCCACCGTCAAGGGCGGCACGTATTACCCGATGACGGTGAAAAAGCATCTGCGCGCGCAGGAAATCGCGCAACAGAATCGCCTGCCGTGCATCTATCTGGTCGATTCCGGCGGCGCATTCTTGCCATTGCAGGATGAAGTCTTCCCCGATCGCGATCACTTCGGGCGCATCTTCTACAACCAGGCCAACCTATCGGCGCAGGGCATCCCGCAGATCGCCTGCGTGATGGGGTCGTGCACCGCCGGCGGTGCGTATGTGCCGGCCATGAGCGATGAAACGGTAATCGTGCGCGAACAGGGCACGATCTTTCTCGGCGGCCCGCCGTTGGTCAAAGCCGCCACCGGCGAAGAAGTCAGCGCCGAAGAGTTGGGCGGCGCCGATGTGCACACGCGCATCTCCGGGGTGGCCGATCATTTTGCCGACAACGATCTACAGGCGCTGGCACGCGTGCGCGCGATCATTGCGCAGCTCAACTGGCGCAAGCCGGCTGCATCGTTGGCGCTGCAGGCGCCGTTGCCGCCGCGGCATGCCGCCGACGAACTGTATGGGGTGATCCCTGCCGATACGCGCAAGCCGTTCGATGTGCGCGAAGTGATTGCGCGCATCGTCGATGATTCGCAGCTGGACGAATTCAAACCGCGCTATGGCAGCACCCTGGTCACCGGCTTTGCGCATCTGCACGGCTACCCGGTGGGCATCATCGCCAACAACGGCATCCTGTTTTCCGAGTCTGCGCTGAAGGGCGCACACTTCATCGAGTTGTGCACGCAGCGCGGCATTCCGCTGGTATTCCTGCAAAACATCACCGGCTTCATGGTGGGACGCAAATACGAACATGGCGGCATCGCCAAAGACGGCGCCAAGCTGGTGATGGCGGTGGCCTGCGCCAAGGTGCCCAAGTTCACCGTGGTGATCGGCGGCTCGTTCGGTGCCGGCAATTACGGCATGTGCGGCCGTGCGTATTCGCCTAATTTCCTGTGGATGTGGCCGAACGCGCGCATTGGCGTGATGGGTGGCGAGCAGGCCGCCAGCGTCTTGGCCACCGTGCGCCGCGACGGCATCGAAGCCAAGGGCGGCGCGTGGTCGGGCGACGACGAAGACGCCTTCAAGGCGCCGATCCGCGCGCAGTTCGAGCAGCAGGGCCATCCGTACTACGCCAGCGCACGGCTGTGGGACGACGGCATCATCGACCCGGCCGATACACGTCGTGTGCTGGGCCTGGGCCTGTCGGCGGCGTTGAATGCGCCGATCGAGCCAACCCGTTTTGGCGTATTTCGCATGTAAGCGGCAGCGTGTGCTGGCAGGCACTGCAGGTTTTACCGGCTGCGCGCTGCGGCTGCTCCAACGCCAGACAGGTAGCGTGTTCGACCAGATATCAGCGTCACCCGTCCGTCTCCAACGCATGCATCGCACCTGCTGTCTTCGCACAACGACACATCCGCGCTTTTAATCGCAAGACTTTAATCGCACGACCGCCGGCTACGCTGGCGATGTGCAGAGACCGACCCGATGACACAGCACGACTCCATTGTCACAGCACCGCAGCGGCCGTTCGACAAGATCCTGATCGCCAATCGCGGCGAGATCGCGTGCCGGATCATGGCAACCTGCCGCAAGCTCGGTATTGCCACGGTGGCGGTGTATTCGGATGCCGACCGCGATGCGCGGCATGTGCGTCTGGCCGACGAAGCGATCCATCTCGGCCCGGCACCAGCGCAACAGAGCTATCTGCGCGGCGATGCGATTATCGATGCGGCACGTGTCAGCGGCGCCCAGGCGATTCATCCCGGTTACGGATTCCTTTCTGAAAACGCAGCGTTTGCAGACGCCTGCGCGCAGGCGGGCATTGTGTTTATCGGCCCGCCTGCAAGCGCGATCCGCACGATGGGCGACAAGAGCGCCGCCAAGGCGTTGATGGAACGTGCGGGCGTGCCGTTGACCCCGGGCTATCACGGCGACGAACAGTCCCCTGCGTTTTTACGTGCGCAAGCCGATGCCATCGGCTACCCAGTGTTGATCAAGGCCAGCGCCGGCGGTGGCGGCAAGGGCATGCGGCGGGTCGATACCAGCGCCGCGTTCGACGAGGCATTGGCCAGCTGCCAGCGCGAGGCGCAATCGGCGTTCGGCAATGCGCACGTGCTGGTGGAGAAATATGTCGAGCGTCCGCGGCATATCGAAATCCAGGTGTTCGGCGATACGCATGGCGAGGTGGTGTATCTGTTCGAACGCGATTGCTCGGTGCAGCGCCGGCATCAGAAGGTGCTGGAAGAAGCGCCCGCACCCGGCATGACCGAACAACGCCGCGCAGCGATGGGCAAGGCGGCCGTGGATGCAGCGCGCGCGGTGGGATACGTCGGCGCAGGCACGGTGGAATTTATCGCCGGGCCGGATGGCGATTTTTATTTCATGGAAATGAATACCCGGCTACAGGTAGAACACCCGGTCACCGAGTTGATCACCGGCACCGATCTGGTCGAATGGCAACTGCGCGTGGCCGCAGGCGGGCCACTACCGCAACGCCAGGATGCGCTGCGTATCCACGGCCATGCACTGGAAGCGCGCCTGTATGCCGAAGATGCCGACCGCGGTTTTCTGCCTTCGACCGGCACCTTGCGCCAGCTGCAGTTGCCAGCTGCCAGCGCGCATGTGCGCATCGATGCAGGCGTGGAGCAAGGCGACACCATCAGCCCGTATTACGACCCGATGATCGCCAAACTCATCGTCTGGGATGTCGATCGCCCCGCCGCACTGGCGCGTATGCGCGAGGCGCTGGCGCAGGTGCATGCGGTGGGCGTCACCACCAACAGCGCGTTCCTTGCGCGGCTGGTCGGCACCCACGCATTTGCGACTGCCGATCTGGATACCGCGCTGATCGAACGCGAACATGCAGCGCTGTTCGCCGATGCGGTGGTCCCGGACACCGCCTGGTGGTGTCTGGCGGCGGTGTTGATGACACACGCGTTGCCCAAGGCGACGCCGGACCCGGCCGACCCCTTTTCGCCGTGGCAGGACAGCGATGGCTGGCGCATCGGCGCGCATGCAGCGCACACCGTGCGATTGGAAGCCGCTGGCGAGCATCGCGAACTAGGCGTGCGTCGCCTCGCCGATGCCTGGCAGGTCACGCACGCAGGCACCACACACACGCTGCGCTACCACGCACACGACAACGCACTGCGCGTGGAATTGGATGGTCGCCAGTGGCGTGCGCACGCCTTGCGTGATGGCACCTCGCTGATCGTCAGTGATTCCACCCAACGCGCGATCTTCCATCACCACGACGCGTTGCTGGAGGCGGACCAGCCAGCGCACGACGCCGGCGGACTCACTGCACCGATGCCCGGCCGCATCGTGGCGTTGGTCGCGACAGTGGGGCAACCGGTCACTCGCGGGCAGGCGTTGGTTGTGCTGGAGGCGATGAAGATGGAACACACTTTGCACGCCCCCAGTGACGGCACGGTACAGGCGTATCTGGTTGCCGAAGGCGATCTGGTCGCCGACGCCGCCTTGTTGGTGGAATTCGTGTCCGCGAAAGCGTAGACCCGCCCGGCAGGGTGACCAACGGCACGTCCGCGCGCATCGGTCCTGGCCTTAGCGTGGCAGTATCGGCTGGATTGGCCGCGACCCCCAACCGGAGACTTTCATGCAACGCCTGCTTCTCGTTTCCAGCATGCTGCTGGCCTTGTCCGCCTGCAGCGACAAGACCGCGCCGGCCGACAGCACTGCGGCAACCCCGACGCCGGCTGCCACGCCTGCACCGGCGGCGCCGCCGGAATTGATCACCCGCGATGCGCTGTTCGGCAATCCCGAGCGGGCGAACGTCAGCATCAGTCCTGACGGCAAGTACCTGAGTTGGGTGGCCCCGCTGGACGGCGTGCTCAACGTCTGGGTCGCGCCAGTGGATGCACCGGATCAGGTACGTGCGATCACCAAGGACACCGCACGCGGCATCCGCAGCTATTTCTGGACCCATCACACCGACACCTTGTTGTACCTGCGCGATAACGGCGGCGACGAGGATTTCCATCTGTTCTCGGTCAACCTGAGCGATGGCAGCAGCAAGGACCTCACCCCGTTCCAGAAAACCAATGCCGAGGTGGTCAGGATCAGCGCACACCACCCGGAGTCGATCATGGTCGGCATGAACGACCGCGACGCCAAGTGGCACGACCTGTATCGGGTCGATCTGGCATCGGGTAAACGCACCCTGGTGCAGAAGAACACCGACAGCCTGGGCACCTATCTGCTCGACGGCGACTACCAGCTGCGCTATGCCACCCGTGCCACCGACGATGCCGGCAGTGAGTTGCTGGTGCCCGATGGCAAGGCGTGGAAGAGCGTGGATCGCATTCCGTTCGAGGATGTCACCAACACCTCGCCGCAAGGACTGACCGACGACGGCAAGACGCTGTACATGCAGGATTCGCGCAGCCGCGATACCGCTGCGCTGTATGCCATCGACACCGCCAGCAATGCACGCACGCTGCTGTTCGAAAACCCGAAGGTCGACGTCGGCAAAATCTTGAGCGACCCCAAGACCGGCGTGGTACAGGCGGTCTCCACCGATTATCTACGCGAAGAATGGAAGGCGCTGGATACCGGGATCGCTGCCGACCTGCAGAAACTCAAGTCGCTCGGCACCGGCGATGCCGAGGTCTCCGCACGCACGCTCGATGACCGCAACTGGATCGTGGCCTACTCGGCTGCGGAAACGCCGACCACGTACTACCGCTACGATCGCGCCGACGGCGGCAAGCTGAGCAAACTGTTCTCCGCCCGCCCCGCACTCGACGGCAAGCCGCTGGTGCCGATGTGGCCGCAGGCACTGACCGCGCGCGATGGCCTCACCCTGGTCAGCTACCTCACGCTCCCTGCCGAGGCCGACGCCAACCACGACGGCAAGGCCGACAAGCCGGTGCCGTTGGTGCTGTTCGTGCACGGCGGCCCGTGGGCGCGCGACAGCTATGGCTACGGCGCTTACGAACAATGGCTGGCCAATCGCGGCTACGCGGTGCTCTCGGTGAATTTCCGCGGCTCTACCGGCTTCGGCAAGGCCTTCACCAATGCCGGTAACGGAGAGTGGGCCGCCAAGATGCACGACGATCTACTCGATGCGGTGCAGTGGGCGGTCAAGCAGGGCGTCACCAAGCCCGACCAGGTCGCCATCATGGGCGGCAGCTACGGTGGATACGCCACGCTGGTGGGCATGACCTTCACTCCGGACGCATTCAAGTGCGGCGTGGACATCGTCGGGCCGGCCAACCTCAATACGCTGCTCGGCACCGTGCCACCGTACTGGGCCAGCCTCTACAAGCAACTGACCAAGCGCATGGGCGACCCCGCCACCGAAGCCGGCAAGCAATGGTTGACCGAACGCTCACCGCTGACCCATGTCGACAAGATCAGCAAGCCGTTGCTGATCGGCCAGGGCGCCAACGACCCACGCGTCAAACAGGCCGAAAGCGACCAGATCGTCAACGCGATGAAGGCCAAGAACATCCCGGTGACCTACGTGCTGTTCCCCGACGAAGGCCACGGCTTCAGGCGCCCGGAAAACAGCAAGGCCTTCAACGCGGTGACCGAAGGGTTCCTGAGCCAATGCCTGGGCGGCCGCGCGCAACTGATCGGCGCGGACTTCGAAGGCTCCAGCCTCACCGTTCCGGAAGGTGCCGACAAGGTCACCGGTTTGAGCGATGCGCTGAAGACGCATACGCAGGCGATTCGGAAGTAGGTATCCGGTGGTGCAGCCGGAGTCGGCTGAATGTATCTGCGGATACTGATCGCATTGCGCTCGGCGGCTATCCACCGAGCGCAATGCGGAGTGCGGCACATCGACCGAACGCCATCACTCCACAACAGATGCCGTGATCCCACGATGGGGCCACCCGCGCAGTGCGCGGGATGGTCCACCGTTTTCGGCATCGACATATACGCGCGCTTGGCATGACGGCGGCGCCCAACGCAGCAGCCGATCACGCAAGAATTGTCGGTTAGGTCGACGCCCAGATTTCGTTATTGGGATCAAGCTCCATGGTTTGCATGCTGTCGCCGCGCACACCGAAGCCGCACAGCGCCACAACACCTTCCATGATCGGCTCCAGGCCGAGCAATGCTTCGATCTGCACTTCATTGATCGCGCAGGTGACGAATGCACCCAAGCCCACATCTGTGGCTGCCATGTACAGCGTTTGCGAAAAATGGCCTGCTTCCAGCGCAAGCGCGCGATACGCCTTTGCATGCATGCGGTACTTCCAGAAATTACGGTAGTAACGCGGACAGAGCGCCACGATCACCTGCGCATTGGCGAACCAGTCCTGCCCTGCCAGTAGAGTCAGCGCGACATCCTGCAGATTGTCCACCTCCACACCAAGCGGCTCCAGGGCATGATCGATGGGAAGATAATGGTAAATCCCGTCCGCGATACCCGACACGTTGCGGATCAATAGATACGCGTCCAACGGATGCAGGCCGCCACCCGACGGACTTGAGCGCTTGAGAAACACGGTTTCCGGATCGGCCTCCAGCACTGCATTTGCAGCGAAGGTTCGCTCGATGATCCGCGCAAACACCGCAGCATCCATGTGCGCATCGGTTTCGAAATTTCTGCAGGTGGTACGACGTCGGAGCACTGTGTCCAGGTAGCCGTGGTCATGGGCGCGTGCGAGGCAGATTGCATCGGTCGTTCCCCGTCGCACCTGCTCGGGCGGCGGCGGGCCGAAGGTTCGCAGCAATGCGCTTGCAGTGTCCGCGCCTGCGTCCTTGGCTGCCCGCGCTGAGTCGACATCATTCCAACGGGTAAAGGCGTGATAGGTCGCTGCGAGTGGATGCCACTGGCTGTGGCGCTGGACGGTATCGCGCTGTTGTGCCGGATGCGTCTGTTCGCTGTCTTCTAGTAGCAGACCCTTGTCCAACAGCGATCGCACAACAGATGGGTCTTTAATGGTCGTGGCGTCTTGCCAGTTGCTCGGACTCACCCGGCCCAACACAAGCGCCTCCGTTTCGGTCAGCACACACTCCGCATCCAGATGCGGCGCAAGCGCCACCCAGCGTAATGCACGCGAGGTACCGGCACCTCCTGCGCACAAATCGACAAGATCAATTGCAACAGACTCTCTAGGCTCGAGATAGACAACCGCACAACGCCTTACCCGCATGTTCTTGAACTCATCTTTAGATTGATCTTCTAGCGGTCTGGACTTAGATTTCTTGAAGACCTCCCTACCATTGAAGAGCATGAACGAGAACGAGAAAGGCCCTGCCCCGCTACAACCGGACACCGCGCACAGGCTGCTGGATCTTCTGGCAACCGATGATGGATTCCGCGATCTGTTCAAGAACGACCCAAAGGCCGCACTGGTGCAGGTCGGTCACCCCCCCGAGGATGCAGCACTGCTCGCGGCTCAACTCAAGGTAGAAACCCTGGCCGACAAGGCTTCCATCGCACAGGCACGCGACGACATCCACGTCAGCCTGACGTCGTCGGTCAATATGCAGCCGATTCGACTCAATGTTCCCTCGGGATCGACACCCCAACTCAAGAAGTAATCGTGCTGCGGCAAATGACATCCTGGTTCATTTGCCGCCAGCCTTCATGGCATCGAAGACATTCATTGGCTGCTGGCACCACCCACAGCCGCCGAACTCGGCATAAGCGCGCCCATGCGCGTTTTTCAGCCATCTGGATTCGTCTGCCGCAGAACGTTGATCGTTCAAAGACGTGTACGCCTCTTTCAAGACGACGTGATACTGGTACGCCTCAGTACCATCCAGACGCGGCTTGAGCAGCTGGACGGCCTCGCTGGCGCGCCCCTCGAGGAGCGCCGTCCGTGCCTGCAGCAGCAAGACCAGCTCGGCCACAGAGGGCATCTTGGCCAACTCCGGCTTGGCCATGAGGGTCTGCAAGACCGCCTTGGCCGTTGCCGCGTGCCCCAGGCGTTGCCCTAACAATGCCAAGGAAGCGGCGACCACGGCATTGGAGCGCTGGCTGAAACCATCCGCGCTTGTTGAGATACTCGCCAACGCCTCAGGAACCGTCGCCTTGATCGTCGCCAGGACCTCGGCATGCTGTCCCTGCGCATATTGCGCTGCGGCCATGGCGACGACCGATTGCCGATAGCGTGTCGACGTGTGCTCGATCCCGTTGGAAAGACGCTGTATTTCTGGAAGCGCCTTGTCGCTGCGCCCTTCATCGATATAGATGGAGACCTGATCGAAATAGGCGACATCCAGGCGTTTCTCGTCCGGCCAAATGGCATGCGCAGCCGGAAAATCTCCCATCACCGCCAGGGTGATCGCTTCCCAGACCGCAGCCGATGCCAGACCTGACGCTCTTGCCGAGCGAAATGCTGCCAGTGCTTCCTTCTTTTTCCCCAACGCCAACTGCATCCGACCGAGAAGCTCCAATGCCAACGGATCGTATTCGTAGCGCGACGATGCCGCACTCTTGGCATAGACAAGCGCCTCACTATAGCGATTGCGTGCTTCCAGCGCGTACGCCGTATTTTCGGCTGCAGCGAAATCATCCGGATACAGATTGGCCATCTGCATCCATTTCTCGTATGCGTTTATTGGATCCTTGATCTGTGCGTACCACGCGTCCAGGTAGACCTGCTCGCGCGGAGGAAGCTTTTCTCGGAAGCTGAGGGCTTTTTCCAGATAAGGCAATCCGAGGAGTGGCTCTTCCAAGTAATAATTACAGCGCGCCACGCCGACATTGGCCAGCGCAAATGTCGGATCAAGCTCCACGGCCCTCATGTAATAGTCGCGTGCACGCCGATAATGCCCGGTGCCAAATTCGCGCTGCGCCAGGGCGTACGCGTTCAATGCATCCATGTTTGCCGTGGACACGCGCGGCAGCGGTGCAGAATTCACCTTGATCGACGCTAGCGTTTCGCCAAGTCCTGCGCGCAGATTGGAGCTGACTGCGTCAATCGAAGACAGCAGGGAGCGCTGGCCGCGGCCCTCCGAGTGATACATGTAGATCGTCGCCTGCGTGACAGGATCGATCACTTCGACGGTGACCCGGAGGTTTCCGCCGACATCCGCCACGCTGGGCAATATCAGGGCTTTGGCGCCCGAGCGCAGGGCGATTTGCGCACCCAACGCACGATCGATCTTGGCACGATCACTCTGCTTCATCAGTTCCAGCATGTCGTGCGCGCGTTTCTCGGACACGAGGTTGACGTGCTTGGACTGCTGGAGACTGAGCCGTAACGCCTGCTGCAACGGGTCATCCAGTACGGCGCTGTCGGTGAGGTTGTGCAGGTCGCCGACCACCACCCAATCACGTTCGGCAAAAGCGATGGCAGGCTCCGGACGACCGATGACCCACAAGATGCCGGCGGTCAGCACGATCAATGCGACCTCCGTCGCCAACGCCGCCGGCCGGCGCCACAGTGGAATATCGCGCCACGCCTTGGCGGAGTTTTTCGGGGTGCGCAGTGGGGTCAGGCCGACTTCGCCGACCTCGTAGATTTCCATCGGCGTGGGCACGCCTTTGAAGCGCCAACGTCCGTGGGATTTCCACAGGATGCGCTCGACCCGCTCGCCCAGTTCGCGCGCGGCGCGGTGCGTCAGCGATTCGGCCACGGCCGAGATCAGGATCTGCCCAGGCCGCGCCATCGACATCAGACGTGCGGCCGTGGGTTTGGCCAGGCCTTCGACTTCCAGCGGTTTGGCGCCGATGCTCACCGCCTCGTCGCTGTTACGCCAGGTCAGCACTTCGCCGACATGCAGGCCTTGGCGCGCGCACAGAATGAGCGCGTGGGCATCGCTCATCGCCTTGAGCCCACGCGCGTAATCCAGCGCAAAGCCCAACCCGTCGATCGGGCGGTCGAACAACAGCAGCAAGCCGTCGGAGCGGTCGATCAGGCGGCCGCGCCACTGCTGCTGCAACTTGACCACCAACCGATCGTGTTCGCGAAACAACGCGGCGGCAGCGTTGTCGCCGATGCGTTCGACCAGTGCGGTCGAATCGCACAGGTCGGTGAGCAACAGGGTTCGCAGACGCGGCGCCTGCATCGCCTCCGACGACGCGTCCTTGCGTGCGTGGGTGCGGGCGCTCATGCCTTAGCGATGCCCCGGTGCATGCGTGGTACCGGATGGCAGCGGTGCAAGCGCTTCGTGCATGGCCAACACATTGCCGCCCTGGCGCTTGGCTTCGTACAGCGCGCTGTCGGCGAGCGTGTACCAGTCGTTCCAGGCCGCATCGGCATCGATCATGCACAGGCCGACGCTCACCGAGCAGCCCTGCTCGCTCTGGCCGTTGCACAGGCGCGCCTCCACCGCGCGCACGATGCACTCGCCGATGTGGTGCACCAGTTCCGGGGTGCCTTGTGCGACCAGCACGCAGAATTCGTCACCGCCGAGACGGCAGGCAAGGTCACCTTCGGCGATGACCGAACGCAACGCATGCGCCACGTTCTGCAACACGCGGTCGCCGGCAAGATGACCGAACTCGTCGTTGATGCGCTTGAAGCGGTCGCAGTCGATCAGGATCAGGCCGACGCCCGGCACGTTGCCGGCACGTCGGCATTCCTGCAGATACAGCGCCAGACCGCGCCGGTTGTGCAACCCGGTCAGCTCGTCGGTACGGCTGAGTTCTTCGGTGTGGTTGAGCTGATGCGAGGTGACGTAGAGATTGTCCAGCGCCGCTTCCAGATCGTGGTTGCGACGGCGCAGCTGGCGGATCAGCAACTGCTCGTTGTTGACCACACGCACGATGGAGCGGCGCAGGAAATGCGCAACCATCGAAGGGTCGTGGTCGACCAGACGCTGAAAATCGTCGTGCGCCAGTTCGATCAGGCGGCTGTCCATGGATGCGCTGGCACCGGCACTGCGCGCGTGATCGCCGATCAGCAGGCCGAGTTCGCCAAAAAATTCGCCCGGGCCCAGATGCTTGAGCATCAGATCCTCGCCGAAATCCAGGTCGATCTGGCCACTCACCACGATGAACATCTGCGTGCCGATCGCACCGCGCTCGAACAGCGCCTGGCCTGCCGCAAGCTCACGGGTACGGCCGAAACGGGCGAAAAACGCCAGTTCGTCAGCGGTCATCAACGCATGCAGCCCGTCCGAGAGCGTCTTGGCGACGCTTCCCGTCGGCTCGACTGCGCCTGCGGTGTTGTGGCAAGTCATCCTGTTTCCTTAGGCCGGCCTGCAACGTTAGCCCATGGACAAATCCTACAGGACCCCCTTGTTCAGCACCAGATCACACTTGTTCTCATTTCAAAAGAGACGAATTGTCGGGTATTGAGTGAAAAAAAAGGGCCCGGTTTCCCGAGCCCTTCCCCCTCCCGGGGTGGCGAAACGTGGGCAGCCCGCTGCAGGCTAGGCCGCCTTCTCGCCGTGAAACTGTTCTTCTTCGGTAGAGCCGCGCAGCGCGGTGGTGGACGACTGCCCCTGCTGGATCGCCTGCGTCACCGCATCGAAATAGCCGGTGCCCACTTCGCGTTGATGCTTGACCGCGGTGAAGCCCATTTCCGCCGCATCGAATTCGGCTTGCTGCAACTCGACGAAGGCGCTCATCTGGCGGCGCGCATAGCCGTGCGCCAGGTGGAACATGCCGTAGTTGAGCGCATGGAAACCAGCCAGGGTGATGAACTGGAATTTATAGCCATAGCTCGCCAGCTCGGTCTGGAATTTGGCAATGGTGGCATCGTCGAGATTCTTCTTCCAGTTGAAGCTGGGCGAGCAGTTATAGGCCAGCAACTTGCCTGGAAACTTGGCATGGATGGCCTGTGCAAATGCACGCGCGAATTCCAGATCCGGCTTGCCGGTCTCGCACCAGATCAGATCCGCATACGGTGCGTACGCCAACCCGCGGCTGATGGCTTGATCCAGCCCGTTGCGGGTTTTGAAGAAACCTTCGACGGTGCGCTCACCTGTAGTGAACGGCTGATCGTTGGCATCCACGTCGCTGGTGATCAGATCGGCCGCTTCGGCGTCGGTGCGCGCAATCAGCAGCGTCGGCACACCCAAGACATCGGCGGCCAAGCGCGCGGCGTTCAATTTTTCGATGGCTTCGCGCGTGGGCACCAGCACCTTCCCACCCATGTGGCCGCACTTCTTGACCGATGCCAGCTGATCTTCGAAATGCACGCCGGCAGCGCCGGCTTCGATCATCGCCTTCATCAGCTCGAAGGCGTTGAGCACGCCGCCAAAACCGGCTTCGGCATCGGCCACGATGGGCTGCAGGAAGTCGATGGTGTCGTTACCTTCGGCATGATGCAGTTGATCCGCGCGCAGCAAGGTGTTGTTGATGCGCTTGACCACCGCCGGCACCGAATCGGCCGGGTACAACGACTGATCCGGATACATCTGCCCGGCCAGGTTGGCATCGGCTGCCACCTGCCAGCCGCTCAGATAGATCGCCTTCAAGCCGGCCTTGACCTGCTGCATCGCCTGGTTGCCGGTCAACGCGCCCAGGGCGTTGACGAACGGGGTGGCGTGCAATGAAGTCCACAGCTTGTCCGCGCCCAAGCGCGCCAACGAATGTTCCACATGCACGGTGCCGCGCAGGCGCACCACATCGGCGGCGGTGTAGTTGCGGGTGATGCCGGTCCAGCGCGGGTTGGTGGTCCAGTCCTGCTGCAGTTGTTCGGCGTTTTGCAATGCGGTGCTCATCTTGCGTTCTCCTGAAAAGGGACGACGGATGGAACGAGGAAGAAACGGCGTGCATGACACGGCATGCGGCATGGCGAGGCCGTCGTTGCGCATGCGCGCAACGGGCGGTGTGCTGCGTGGAGGTGAGAAGTGCAGCGACAGCGTGCGAGGTGTCGCTGCAGCGATGTGCTTAGTCGATCAAGCGGTACGCCGGCACGGTAAGAAAGTCCGCCAGTTCATCGGCGCGGCTGAGTTCTTCCAGCAACGCAATGGCTTCATCGATTCGCGCTGCGCCGGGGAGTGCCGTGGTTGTGCCCAAGCGTGCCGGCAATGCGCGCAACGTTGCCTGCAGCAGCTGTTGATCGATGGCGGTGCCGTCGTCCAGATGCTGGCCGTGATGCAGCCACTGCCACAGCTGCGCGCGGCTGATTTCGGCGGTGGCGGCGTCTTCCATCAGGTTGTGGATCGGCACGCAACCGTTGCCATCCAGCCAGGCAGCCAGATACCGCACGCAGACTTCGACATTGCCTTCGAAACCGGCGCGGGTGACGCTGCCGGCGGACGGTGCGATCAACATGTCGCGCGTCACCTGTACATCGTTGCGCAACACATGCTGCTGATGCGCGGTCGGCATGTGTTCGTCAAACAGTTTCATTGCCACCGGAATCAAGGCCGGATGCGCCACCCAGGTGCCATCGTGGCCGGCGCTGACCTCGCGCAGCTTGTCGGCGCGCACGCGGGCCATGGCCTGCTCGTTGGCTGCCTCGTCGTGGTTGATCGGAATCTGCGCGGCCATCCCGCCCATCGCATGCGCGCCGCGGCGGTGGCAGGTCTTGATCAGCAGTTCCGAATACGCCTTCAAAAACGGCTGGGTCATGGTGACCTGGCCACGCTCCGGCAACACGCGGTCGCGGTGCGCACGAAAGGTCTTGAGATACGAAAAGATGTAGTCCCAGCGCCCGCAATTGAGCCCGACGATACGCTCGCGCAGCGCGTGCAAAATCTCGTCCATCTCGAACACCGCCGGCAGCGTTTCGATCAACACGGTGACCTTGATCTGCCCATGCGGCAGACCCAGCATCGCTTCGATATGCGCCAGCGCGGTGTCCCACAGCGCGGCTTCTTCCATGCTCTGCAACTTGGGCAGATACAGGTACGGGCCGCGGTCCTTGGCCAGCAGTGCGCGGCCGTTATGAAAGGCGAACAGTGCCGCATCGAACAGGCCGCCGGCCAGCGGCTGGCCATCGATGTGGACGTGTTTTTCGTCCAGGTGCCAACCGCGCGGGCGGACGATCAGCACCGCGCGCTCGGCTTCGGGGCGCAACGCGTAGTGCTTGCCATTGGGCGCATCGAAGCTGAGATCGCCGCGCACGGCGGCGGCCAGGGTGCGCTGGCCGGCCAGCAAGTTGCGCCAGGTCGGCGCGGTGGAATCCTCGAAGTCGGCCATGAACACCTTGGCGCCGGAGTTCAGTGCGTTGATGACCATCTTCGGGTCGGTCGGGCCGGTGATCTCGACGCGGCGGTCCTGCAAGGCGGCCGGCAACGCGGCCACCCGCCAGTCGCCCTCGCGGATGGCGCGGGTGTCGGCACGGAAGTCCGGTAGTTGACCGGCGTCGAAGGCGGCCTGGCGGGCACGTCGCTGGGCCAGACGCTGCTGGCGGCCAGGCTCGATCGCCCGATGCAGCGACACCAGCAGCGCCAGCGCGGCCGGCGGCAACAGCTCCGCCTGCCCCGCGACCTGGGTGGTCAGCGAAAGACCGGGCGTGGCGTGGGCGGTGGGACGTGAAGCGAAAGCGGTGGCAGACATGTGGAGGTCCTTGTGCATCCGGACCTGCACCGTGCGCCCCCACCAACTATTTGACAAAGCAGTTTTATCAATGCTGTAAATAAGCTAGACTTATACTCGCGCTGGAAGCTCGCCCGACATGGCGCCAACCCCTCGATTTTCCTACAAATCCGACCGCCTCAAGCCGCTGCGCGCGTTCTGTCAGACGGTTCGTCTGGGCTCGGTCTCACGGGCTGCTGAGGCGCTATACGTCAGCCAGCCTGCGGTGACGCTGCAATTGCAGGCGCTGGAGCGCGACCTGGGGGTGGCCTTGTTCGAGCGCTCCGGGCGACGCCTGGCGCCCAGCCGCGAGGGCCAGTTGCTCTACGACATGGCGCTGCCGCTGGTGGAAAGCCTGGACGGCCTGGAGGCGAGCTTCCGCGAAAAAGTGCGCGGGCTGGATGCCGGCGAGCTCAACATCGCCGCCAACAGTTCCACCATCCTGTATCTGCTGCCGCGCATCGTGGCGAACTTTCGCGCCCGCCATCCGGACGTGCGGCTGACCCTGCACAACGCGATCAGCGCTGACGGTACCGACCTGTTGCGCGAGGATGCGGTGGACCTGGCGGTCGGCTCGATGCTGGATGTGCCGGCCGACCTCAACTACGCACCGGTGTATCGCTTCGAGCAGCTGTTGATCACCCCGCCCGATCACCCGCTGGCGCACAAGGCCACGGTGTCGCTGCAGGATCTCTCGCCCTATCCGTTGATCCTGCCGCCGCGTCGGCAGGTGACCTATCGCCTGGTCGACCTGATTTTTCAGCAGGCGCGCGTGCCGTACACCGTGGCGCTGGAAGTGGGCGGCTGGGAAGTGATCAAGCAGTACGTGGCGATGGGCATGGGCATTTCCATCGTCACCGCGATCTGCGTGACCGATGCCGATCGCGACAAGCTGGCAACACGCTCGCTCAAGGAATACTTCCCCACCCGCAGCTATGGCGTGGTGGTACGCAAGGGCAAGTATCTGTCGCCGCAAGCACGCGCGTTTATCGAACTGATCCAGCCGGATCTGTTTACGCCGCGCGGGTATGACGAGAGTGGCGATTCGGAGCGCTAACAACATCGCTCTCGCAGCGAGCGATGCGGCCAGTGATAACTGCTTTAACGCCCCTGCGCACCGTGCCGGATGCTGATGCTGTCCAACACCTTGGCACCGCATGCACGAAACCGTTGCACAGGCGATGAGTTGCGTGGCCTTACCCACGAGCCCCGTGTACGTCGGCAGGGCGCGCTCGCAAGCGTCACGTAGATGACAACAATGCGCGTTTGGTAACGCCTGCCCGCGTGCACAAGCACAGCTGAAGGCCAACAACTAGAGCGCGTTGGTCAGATGCGCTCGGACAGCGCGAATGAACCAAAGTGTGCGGGCAGCAGTGCGGAGTGCAGGCACCGGCCACGCCGCCCGATGGACGCGAAGCCGTGTTGCCTGCGGCACTTACTCGCGCCCGTAAAGCCCCAGAAACATCTCCACCGCCGACTCGGCCACCCGCGCTTGCTGGGCGGACGACAGCGGCGGTTGGCCCATCGCAAGTTGCGGCCAGAACGCGAACCCCTTCACCAGCGCCTGCAATTGCTGCGAGGCGAATTCCGCATCGACCGCTGCCAGGCGGCCATCGGCCAGCGCGGCGCGCAGCCAGGTGGTGGTGCCCTCTTCCTTGCTGCCCAGTTGCGCCAGCAGGACGCGCGCGCGTTCGGGCGAGTGGATGCATTCGGCAATCGCCACGCGCGACAGATCGATAAAGGCGGCATCGTCGAGCAGCCGCAGCTTTTGCTGCAGCAATTGCGTCAACTGCGTGCGCAATGATTGGTCGGGGCGATAAACCAGACTCACTGCCTCGGCACTGCGTTGCCACAGCCCGCGCAGGATCTCGCCGAACAACGCGTCCTTGCTGGAGAAATGGTTGTAGACGGTGCGCTTGGACACGCCCGCCGTCGCGGCCACGCGGTCCATGCTGGTGGCCTCGAACCCGTGCTGGCTGAATTCGGCGATGGCCGCTTCGAGAATGGCGTGGCGCTTGCGGTCGGTAAGCCGCTGCGGTGCCGGCGCTGCGTCGGATGAACTGGACATGGCGCAATGTTACACCGAGCAGTTTACATTCCCAAAATAAAACTACACTGCGTAGTGTAACTACAGCGCCGGCACCGCCGGTTCGCCCGCCCCCAACGATGGATAGCGTCGTGCTCACCCAGTCCCGCCACCTGCCACCTACCGCTTCGCATGCCGCCTCGCCGCAGTTCCGCAACGGCCGGTTCCGCAACGCACTGCCCACCCGCTTGAGTCAGCCCGGTGTGTTGGCTGGCCTGCGCCTGCTGTGGGAGGTGCTGTTCAACAAGCCCGCGCATACGGTGCCGTCGCAGGCGCTGCCGGTGCTGCCACTGAGCGCGGCGCAGCTGCGCGACGCGCCCGACCATAGCCTGTTCCGGCTGGGCCATTCCACGGTGCTGATGAAACTGCGTGGCGGCCTGTGGTTGACCGACCCGGTGTTCTCCAAGCGCGCCTCGCCGTTCGCGTTTGCCGGCCCCAAGCGCTTCCATGCGCCGCCCATCGCGCTGGACGACCTGCCGCCGCTGGCCGGCGTGCTGTTGTCGCACAACCACTACGACCATCTGGACCGCGCCACCATCCGCGCCCTGGCCGACCGCGTCGGTGTATTCGTCGCGCCGCTGGGCGTGGGCGATCTGCTGGTGCGCTGGGGCGTGGACCCGGGCAAGGTGCGGCAGCTAGATTGGTGGCAATCGGTGGAGGTGGGTGGCCTGACCTTCATCGCCACACCGTCGCGGCATTTTTCCGGCCGCGGCCTGTTCGACCGCGACCGCACGCTGTGGTGCTCGTGGGCGATCCAGGACGCCGATCTGCGGGTGTTCTTCAGCGGCGACGGCGGCTATGGCCCGCACTTCAAGACGATCGGCCAGCGCCTGGGGCCGTTCGATGTGGCGCTGATCGAAAACGGCGCCTACGACCAAATGTGGCCGGACGTGCACATGCAACCGGAGCAGAGCCTGCAGGCGTTTATCGATATCGGCGGCCGTACCTTGCTGCCGATCCACAACGGCACCTTCGACCTTGCCATGCATGTCTGGTCCGAGCCGCTGGAACGCATCGTGGCGCTGGCAGCAGCCGCGAACGTCGCGCTGGCCACCCCGCGCATGGGCGAACGGGTGGATTTACGCGGCCCGGCCACCGGCGAGCGCTGGTGGCGCACGCTGCCCGAAACGCTGGCGTTGGCGCGATGAGCGGCTGGACCCTGGCCGACCTGCCACCGCAGCGCGCAAAAGTGGCCGTCATCACCGGCGCCAGCGTGGGCGGGCTGGGCTATGAGACCGCGCTGGCGCTGGCCGGTGCCGGCGCCAGTGTGGTGCTGACTGCGCGCAACGCCGACAAGGGCGAAGCCGCACGGCAGGCGCTGCTCGCCGTGCATCCGCACGCCACGGTGCGCGTGGAAACGCTGGACCTTGCACACCTGGCATCGGTGCGCGCGTTCGCCGAGCGACTTGGCGCGCGCCAGCAATGGGTGGACCTGCTGATCAACAACGCCGGCGTGATGGCGCCGCCGCAGCGGCAGACCACCGCCGACGGAATGGAGCTGCAGTTCGGCAGCAATTATCTTGGGCATTTCGCGCTGACCGCGCAGCTGCTGCCGTTGCTGCGCGCGGCAGCGGCCCCGCGTGTGGTCAACCTGTCGAGTCTGGCGCATCGCAGTGCCCGCATCGATTTCGATGATCTGCAGACCGCACACTCGTACCGGCCGTGGAAGGCGTATGGCCAGTCCAAACTGGCGATGTTGATTTTCAGCATGGAACTGCAGCGGCGCAGCGACGCGCAGGGCTGGGGCGTGCGCGCCATCGCCGCGCATCCCGGTCTGGCGCGTACCGCCCTGATCGCCAACGGACCGGCGGCTGGTGGTCGCCGCACCGCGATCGGTGCAGCGACCGCGCTGCTGGGGCCTTACATCAGCCACTCCGCGGCCGCCGGCGCGCTCCCCACGTTGTATGCCGCCACCGACCCGCAGGCGCAGGGCGGCGGGTACTACGGCCCGGATGGCCTGTTCGAACTCAAGGGCGCCCCTGGCCCGGCCACCATCGCCCGCCAGGTCCACGACCGGCAGGTGGCAACGCGCTTGTGGGAAACCTCCTGCACGCTGGCGGATGTGGCGCTCTGATCACGACGCGCTGCAGACGGTTGCGCATCGGCTGCGCGTGTTCGCCTGCAGGCCCGCACGCGCTGCGCGGGCACTGCCGCGCCGGCGACTACAGCCGGTTCCACTCCAGGCCTTCGCCGCGCCGGTAATACACCGCCACCGCCTTGCCGTACACCGCCGAGGCATCGACAAAACCGAAATTGCGCCCATCCAGGCTATCGCCACGGTGGTCGCCCACCGCCAATACCTTGCCGGCCGGCACGCGGACATCGTGCAGATCCGGCCCACCGCCGGCATCCAGATTCAGGTGCGCAATGCGCGCACCGAAGCGCTCGCGCTCACCCTCGTCATCGATCTGCAGCGGTTGGCCGTTGATGGATAAATGCCCATTGCGCAGATCCACACGGTCGCCTGCCACGGCCACCACGCGCTTGATCAACCGCGTGCCATCGCGCGGCGAATCGAACACCGCCACATCCCCACGCTGCGGTCGGTCGCCACCGATGACGATGCGGTTGCTCAGCGGCAATCGCCAGCCGTAGGCGTGCATATCCACCACCACGCGATCGCCCGGCTGCAAGGTGGGCTGCATCGAGCCGCTGGGCACCTGGTAGTGATTGGCAAACGAGGAGCGCGCAGCAGTCAGCAAGACCAACATGACCAGTAGCGGCAACAGTTCCTTGCGCGACCACTGTGCGGCGCGCTGAAGGCGGGAGGTGGGATGCGATGGGTGCATGGGAGATCTGTCGGGTGATCGGCAGCCGGCTTGGCGCTTCGACGATGCGCCTGGGCGTCCGGCCGTGGAAGTGACGAAAGACATGGCAAGGGCCGTTGTTGCGTGTGGGGACTTGCGCGAGTAAGCAAGCGTGTTTCATCAGCCGGTGGCCGATCGAGCAACAACGAAACACGTCCTTAGCCCGTTGCGCTGCGATAGGTTCGCAATCCGCGGGATACATTTTAATCAGGGACGTGCATGTTGCTTAAAAAAACCTCGCGCATCCATGCACGCCGCCCTGCGGGTTGTCGCTACCGGACTTGCCGCTGCGGTATGGGGATTGGGAAGCCAATGGCGAAAACAACAGCAACAGCAACAGCAACAACCGTAGGTTTACTGCACCTTCCCGATTGCGCTAACGCAAACGGGATGGCACAAGGGCCATCCCGTTTCGTCTACTGCAAGCGCTCACCGGTGCACACATAGCCACCCAAGCGCATCGTTTATTCCGTCAAACCACGATTTTCCAGAAATGCCTTGACGCTGGGATCCTTGCCGCGGAAATCGCGGTACAGCGTGGCCGAATCGACAGTGTTGCCGCGTGAGAGGATCTTGGCGCGGAAAATATCGCCGTTCTTGCGGTTCAAGCCACCATTTTCCTCGAACCATTCGAAGGCATCGTCGTCGAGCACTTCCGACCAGAGGTAGGCGTAATAGCTGGCGGCATAACCCATCTCCCAGATATGGTTGAAATAGCTGCTGTGATACCGCGGCGGCACCTCAGCCATGTCCAGCTTGAAGCGCTTGAGCGCATCGGTCTCGAACCGGCCCACGTCCTGCAAGGGTGCATCGGCCGGCAGGGTGTGCCAGGCCAGATCGAGCAGCGATGCCGACAGGGTCTCGGTGATCGTGTAGCCGCTATTGAAGCTCTTGGCCTTCTTGATCTTTTCAACCAGCTCGGCCGGCATCACTGCGCCGGTTTGATAATGCTTGGCATAGTTGGCGAAGACCTTCGGATCGGAGGCCCAGTGCTCGTTGAACTGCGAGGGAAATTCCTTGAAGTCGCGCGGCGTTTTGGTTCCGGAAATCCCCGCGTAGGTCACCTTGGAGAACATGCCGTGTAGCGCGTGGCCGAACTCATGGAACATCGTGGTGACGTCGTCGAAACTCAGCAACGCCGGCTGGCCAGCAGCGGGCTTGGTGAAGTTGCAGACGTTGTAGACCACCGGCTTGGTGCCGGTCAGGCCGTCCTGTTCGACGAACACGTCCATCCACGCGCCACCGGACTTGCTGTCGCGTTTGAAATAGTCGGTGTAGAACAGCGCCATCGAGGTGCCGTCTGCATCGAACACCTCGTATACCTTCACGTCCGGATGGTAGGTGGGAATGTCGGTGCGCTGCTTGAAGGTGATGCCGTAGAGCTGGTTGGCCGCATAGAAAACCCCGTTCTGCAGCACGTTATCCAGTTCGAAGTACGGCTTGATCTGCGACTCATCCAGATCGTACTTGGCCTTGCGTACCTGCTCGGCATAGAAGTCCCAGTCGGAAGCGGCCAACTTGAAACCGCCCTTCTGGGCATCGATGACTTTCTGAATCTCGGCTGCTTCGCGGCGCGTCTTGGCCGTGGCCGCCGGCACGGTGTCGGTCAGCAGCTTGAGCGCCGCAGCCGGGGTCTTGGCCATCTGGTCGTTCAGTACGTAAGCGGCATAGCTGTCGTAGCCCAACAGCCTGGCGCGTTGAGCGCGCAACTGCGCCAGTCGCTGAACCACCTTGCGCGTGTCGTTGTCATCGCCCTGTTCGGTGCGCTTCTGCGAAGCCTGCATGATCTGCGCACGCAACGCACGATCCTTCAACGAGGCGAGAATGGGCTGCTGGGTGGTGTTCTGCAAGGTCAACAGATACTTGCCGTCGAGCTTGCGCTGCTTGGCGGCATCGGCGGCGGCGGCGATATCGCCCTCGCTCAAGCCAGCCAGCCGGGCCTTGTCGTCCACAACCACCGCAGCGGCGGCCGTGGCAGCCACCAGCTTCGCGTGGAATTGCGTGGACAGCGTGGTTTCCTCCACATTGAGCTTGCCCACGGTGATCTTGTCGGCATCGGACAACAGCGCGCCGGATGCGACGAACCCTTTGTATGTGATCTCGACGAGGCGCTTTTGCTCCGGATTGAGCTTCATCGCATCGGACTGGTCATGCACCGCCTTGATGCGCGCAAACAGCTTGGGATCCAGAAGAACTTCATTACTATGCGCCGCCAGCTTGGGCCCAATCTCCTCCTGGATTTTCTCGCGTGCCGAATTGGTATCGGCAGAGATCAACCCGAAGAAGATATCCGACACGCGCGCCAGTAGCTCGCCGCCGCGACCGAATGCTTCGATGGTGTTTTCGAAGGTCGCCGGTTCGGGGTTGGCGGTGATCTTGCGCACGTCCGCAAGTTCCAGACGTATGCCTTCCTCGAAGGCAGGCAGATAATCGCTGTCCTGGATTTTGTCGAATGGCGGCGCCTTGAACGGCAGCGTACTGGCGGTCAATAACGGATTGGACCTGGCCACGGAAGACTGACTGGTGGCGGTATTGCTGGTCGTGGCCGCGGACTGCGTTTCCGGCGCTTCTTTTCCGGAACAGGCAGCCAGCGCCAGAGTAATGGCAGCTGCCAGAATGAGGGTACGCGACATGGAGTATGGAATTCCTGAGTGATCACAGCAGCCGGCAACGTTAATCGGTTTTCCGGCATCGGGCATGTGCTGCCGAACTGATCGGCATGGCGGGGTTAAGGACAGCGCTTGCTGTTGCAGAAGATGCGATGACCTCATTGAAGGCGATAGGGCAGGGATAGTGCCCATGCGCAATGGCCGATGACTTGGCGGGAGCGAATGACTGGCGATAAAAACGAAACGGGATGGCACCGCCATCCCGTTTCGTTCACAGATTAAGGATTGCCGATCACTCCGCCAAACCGCGGTTTTTCAGCAGTGCCTTGACGCTTGGATCCTTGCCACGAAAATCGCGATACAGCTGACTCACATCCACAGAATTACCAGGCGCGAGAATCTTGGCGCGGAAGAGATCCCCATTTTTCCGTGTCAAACCGCCGTTCTCGCTGATCCACTCGAACGCGTCATCATCGATGACCTCCGACCAGAAGTACGCGTAATAACTCGCCGCATAACCACGGCTCCAGATATGGTCGAAATAACTGGCGCCATAGCGTGGCGGAACCTCAGGCAGGTCAACCTTGTAACGCTTCAGCGTGTCGGCCTGCATGGCACTCACATCCTGCATCTCTGCGGTCGCTGGTTGGCCATGCAAGGCCAGGTCCACAATCTGCGCCGAGAGTGACTCGGTCATCAGATAGCCGCTGTTGAAGGTCTTTGCATTCTTCAGCTTCTTCACCAGCGCCTCCGGCATCGCCTCGCCGGTCTTGTAGTGCTTTGCGTAGTGCGCGAAAACAGATGGGTCGGTCGCCCAGTGCTCATTGAACTGCGAGGGGAATTCGGAAAAATCTCGCGGCGTAGCGGCGCTATCCAACGAGGAATACTTCACTGTCGACAACATGTAGTGCAGGGCATGGCCGAACTCGTGAAACATCGTGGTGACTTCTTCCATGCTTAGCAACGCAGCCTGCCCATCGGCCGGCTTGCTGAAGTTGCACACGTTATAGATCACCGACTTGGCGCCAGTGAGTCCGTTGCGCTGGACCAAGGAGCCTGCCCACGAACCACCGGACTTGCTCTCGCGCTGGAAATAGTCCGTGTAAAACAGCGCCAACGAGGTGCCGTCTACATCGAAGACTTCGTAGACCTTTACGTCTGGGTGATAGGTCGGGATGTCGGTGCGCTGCTTGAAGGTGATCCCGTACAGCTGTGTGGCCGCATAGAAGACGCCATCATTGAGCACGGTATCCAAGGCGAAATACGGCTTGATCTGCGATACGTCCAGATCGTATTTGGCCTTGCGCACCTGCTCGGCATAAAAATCCCAATCCGACGCAGCCAACGTAAAGCCGCCATGCTGCGCATCGATCAGCGCCTGGATCTGTGCCGCTTCCCGGCGTGCCTTGGCCGTGGCGGCAGACACCGTGTCGGTCAGCAATTTCAGTGCCACCTGCGGCGTCTTGGCCATCTGGTTGCGCAGGCTGTAGGCCGCATAGCTGTCGTACCCAAGCAGACTGGCGCGCTGCGCACGCACCTGCAACAAGCGCTTGATGGTGTCACGCGTATCGTTGGCATCGCCCTGCTCGGCGCGTTTTTCCGAGGCCTGCAGTATCTGCGCACGCAATGCACGATCCTTCAGCGAGGCCAGCACCGGCTGCTGCGTGGTGTTTTGCAGACTCAGAAGATATTTGCCCTCAAGTTTGCGCGCCTTGGCAGCAGCAGCGGCGGCGGCGATATCGCCCTCGCTCATGCCGTCGAGCCTTGCCTTGTCGTCCACCACCACCGCAGCGGCCAAAGCCGCGGCCGTCAATTTATTGTGGTACTGGGTGGTGAGGTTGGTCTCTTCCAAGTTGAGCTTGCGCAAGGTGGCTTTGTCTGCATCGGAAAGCTGCGCTCCGGCCTTGATGAAGCTGTCATAGCCGTGCTCGAGCAGGCGCAGCTGTTCCGGCGTCAGTGCGAGCGTATCGCGCCGATCGTAAAGGGTCTTGAAGCGTGCAAACAGCTTCGCATCCAGTGCGATCTCATCGCCGAGGGTGGCCAGCTTGGGGCCGATGTCTTCATCGATTTTCTGCCGCGCAGCGTTGGTATCGGCAGTTGAAATGCCTAAGAAGATGTTGGAGACATAGGCGAGTGTTGCGCCGCTGCGTTCCAGCGCCTCAACCGTGTTCTCAAAGGTGGGTGGCTCCGGGTTTTCGGTAATGCCGTGCAACTCGTGCCGGACCTGGCGAATGCCTTCTTCAAAGGCCGGCAGATAATCGCTGTCGCGAATCTTGTCGAATGGCGGCGCCTGAAATGGCAGCGTGCTGGGCACAAGCAGCGGATTGGATGCCAGATCCGCAGATGTGGTGGCCGGTGTCGCGGCACCTGCGGCGGCAGGTGTGGTGCGCGGGGAATTCTTTTCCGAACATGCGGCCAGCGCAAAGGTGACCGCAGCAGCCAGAATAAGTGAACGTCGCATGGTGTAGTGATCCTGCAGAACGTGTAACCGGACACAGGACGGATGCCTCGACGTCCGGCATCGGCCCTGAATGAGCAGAGCGCCACAGCTGCGCTACTGCGCGTTGGCGGTCGCCAAGTATCTGGGCGATGCCTGCATGACATCCGGCAGGAACGGAATCGGCGGCCTTGAAAACGAAACGGGATGGCACCGCCATCCCGTTTCGTTCACCGATTAAGGGTTGCCGATCACTCGGTCAAACCGCGATTCTCCAGCAGTGCCTTGACGCTGGGATCCTTGCCGCGGAAGTCGCGGTACAGCGTAGCAAGATCCACGGTGTTGCCACGCGAGAGAATCTTGGCGCGGAAAATATCGCCGTTCTTGCGGTTCAATCCGCCGTTTTCCTTGAACCATTCGAAAGCGTCGTCGTCGAGCACTTCTGACCAGAAGTAGGCGTAGTAGCCGGCCGAATAACCGCCGCCCCAGATGTGGTCGAAATAGCTGCTGCGGTAGCGCGGCGGCACTTCGGCCAGGTCCACCTTGAAGCGCTTGAGCGCATCGGCTTCGAACTTGCTCACGTCCTGCAACGGCGCATCCGCCGGCTGGGTGTGCCAAGCCAGATCCAGCAGCGCTGCCGACAGATATTCGGTGGTGGCGTAGCCGCTGTTGAAGGTCTTGGCCTTCTTGATCTTTTCCACCAGTTCGGCCGGCATCACTGCGCCGGTTTGATAATGCTTGGCGTAGTTGGCGAAGACCTTCGGATCGGACGCCCAGTGCTCGTTGAACTGCGAGGGGAATTCCACAAAATCGCGCGAGGTGCTGGTGCCGGCGATCGAGGGATACTTCACCTTGGAGAACATGCCGTGCAGCGCGTGGCCGAACTCATGGAACAGCGTGGTGACGTCGTCGAAGCTCAGCAACGCCGGCTGGCCGGCAGCGGGCTTGGTGAAGTTGCAGACGTTGTAGACCACCGGCTTGGTGCCGGTCAGGCCGTCCTGTTCGACGAACACGTCCATCCACGCGCCACCGGACTTGCTGTCGCGCTTGAAGTAGTCGGTGTAGAACAGCGCCATCGAGGTGCCGTCGGCATCGAAGACTTCGTACACCTTCATGTCGGCGTGGTAGGTCGGAATGTCGGTGCGCTGCTTGAAGGTGATGCCATAGAGCTGGGTGGCCGCATAGAAAACGCCGTTCTGCAGCACGTTATCCAGTTCGAAATACGGCTTGATCTGCGACTCGTCCAGATCGTACTTGGCCTTGCGTACCTGCTCGGCGTAAAAGTCCCAATCGGAGGCGGCAAGCTTGAAATCGCCGGTCTTTGCATCGGCACGCTGCGCATCGATGACCTTCTGCATCTCGCCCACTTCGCGGCGCGCCTTGGCGGTGGCCGCCGGCACGGTGTCGGTCAGCAGCTTCAGCGCCGCCTCCGGAGTCTTTGCCATCTGGTTGCCCAGGCTATAAGCGGCGTAATTGTCGAAGCCGAGCAAATTGGCTTTTTGCGCACGCAGCTGCGCCAGACGCTGGATGGTCTGGCGGGTGTCGTTGGCATCGCCCTTTTCTGCACGGGTTTCGGAAGCCTTCAACACCTCGGCGCGCAGCGCGCGATCTTTCAACGACGCCAGTACCGGCTGCTGGGTGGTGTTCTGCAAGGTCAGAAGATACTTGCCATCGAGCTTGCGTGCCTTGGCAGCATCGGCGGCGGCGGCAATGTCGCCTTCGCTCAGGCCGTCGAGTTTGACCTT
The DNA here is from genome assembly GCF_979258225.1 of Xanthomonas sp. AC360. Lineage (NCBI taxonomy): Bacteria > Pseudomonadati > Pseudomonadota > Gammaproteobacteria > Lysobacterales > Lysobacteraceae > Xanthomonas > Xanthomonas sp. AC360. Next base: position 1,679,554 of record NZ_OZ409846.1, on the reverse strand, counting down.
GTCATCGACCACCACTGCACCGGCAGCGGAGGCTGCAACCAGACGCGTATGGAACTGGGTGGATAGCGTGGTTTCTTCCACGTTGAGCTTGCGCAAGCTGTCCTTGTCGGCATCGGAGAGCTGCGCACCGGCGCGCACCAGGTCTTCGTAATCGTGCTCGACCAGACGCTTTTGTTCCGGCTCCAGGTTCAATGTGTCGCGCTGGTCGTACAGGGTTTTGACGCGTGCGAACAGCTTCGGGTCGAGGTTGATCTCGTCCTTGTGCGCGGCCAGCTTGGGCGCGATCTCTTCCTGGATTTTCTGGCGTGCGTCGCTGGTATCGGCCTGCACCAGCCCGAAGAAGATGCGCGACACGCGCGTCAGCGTTTCGCCGCTGCGCTCCATCGCTTCGATGGTGTTGTCGAAGGTGGGCGCTTCGGTGTTGTCGGCGATCTTGCGCACGTCGGCCAGATGCAAGCGCATGCCTTCTTCGAACGCGGGCAGGTAATCGCTGTCCTTGATCTTGTCGAACGGCGGCGCCTGGAATGGCAGGGTGCTGGCACTCAGCAACGGGTTCGGCGCAGCGTCGGCGGCCGGGGTGGTGGTCTTTTCGGGCACGGTGGTGGACTCCTTACCGGATGGCTCTTTTCCAGAACATGCGGCCAATGCCAGGGTGATGGCGGCGGCCAGAACGACGGTACGCGACATGGCGTGTGATTCCTGAGTGGGTACGGCAGCCGGTCACGCTAGCGGGTTTGCGCGATGCTGGCATGTGCCGTTGGATTGGGTGGATGCAGCGGTTTGGGGATGGTGCAGGCAAGCGCGCAGCCGCAGGCTCGGCACGCCTGCCCCGTGTGAGCGACACGGTGCAGCATGGGGTTTTGCGGCTTTCCTGGGTTCGATCGCGAGACAACACTCAGTCGAAACGGTTAGCGGGTCCGGGACCCAGCCGACCCCGTCCGTCAGAGCGTCTCGTCCTTGAAGATCGCCACATGCGGGCTGCCGTCGGCGCCGATCCAGCCGCGGTACATGCCTTCGGTATTGAACGGGAAGGCGATGTTGCCTTGCGCATCCAGCGCAATGGCACCGCCATCGCCGCCGGCCTTCGGAATCTGCTGATCGATGACCGCCTCGGCCGCCTGTTGCAGCGACTGCCCGGCGTATTTCATGCGCGCACAGATGTCGTAGGCCGCCACCGCACGGATATAGAACTCGCCCCAGCCGGTGCCGGACACCGCGCACTGCGCATTGGCATAGGTGCCGGCGCCGATGATGGGCGCATCGCCGACGCGGCCGTAACGCTTGTTGGTCATGCCGCCGGTGGACGTGCCGGCAGCCAGATGGCCGTCGCGATCCAGCGCGAGCGCACCGACGGTGCCGAAGTGCTTGGCGGTTTCCAGGTCGAGCGCGGCCTGGGCCTGGCGGTCGCCGCTTTCGGCCTTGAGCGCTTTTTGCAGCTGTTGCCAACGCTTGTCGGTACGGAAATAGCTGGGCTCGACCAAGGTGACGCCCTGCTCGCGCGCAAACTGCTCGGCACCGTCGCCGACCAGCATCACGTGCTTGGAGCGGTCCATGACGCTGCGCGCCAGCAGGATCGGGTTCTTGACCGTGTGCACGCCGGCAATCGCGCCGGCCTTGCCGCTGGCGCCATCCATGATCGCCGCATCCAGCTCGTTCTTGCCGTCGTGAGTGAACACCGCACCGCGCCCGGCGTTGAACTGCGGCGCGTCCTCCAGCACGGTGATGGTGGCGGCCACCGCATCCACCGCGCTGCCGCCGCGCGTCAACACCGCATGGCCGGCACGCAGCGCGCGTTGCATCGCCTCACGTGCCTGCGCTTGTTCGTCGGGCGAAAGACTGGATTTTTCCACGCCCGCGCCCCCATGGATCACCAGCATCGGCGTGGCGGCCAGCGCCGGGCCGGCACAGAGCAGTAGTGAGAGGCATAGCGCGCGAGCGGACGAAGCGATCATGGTGTTTCCTCACTGCAAGTTGATTGAGTGAACCGGTGGTGTCGGGCAAGGGGCGAACACGGCCGGTTCGCCGCAGGCAATACACGACATCGGCTGTGCGTTCGCGCCAGTGGGTCGCCATGCCGGGCACTGATCTACTGCCCGCATTAGCCAAGCGTCGACAACATCCGGCGTGATGGTGTCAGGCATCATCGCGCGTTGCTTCGGCAAGACGACGCTGGAAGTCTGTTCCGAGCATCTTATCCACCAACCCAAGTCTGACGACAACGCTGCCAGGATCGAATACGCCGCCGCGCAGCACTGTCTCGGCCTCGTTGTGCATCGCGTACGCCAGGTGCGCAGCGGCACGGATGGAAAGAGGCGACTCGTTCTGGCTTCCGAGGTGCCCCGCCAGCACGCACCGAATCTCGTGGAGCGCGAAGGCGAACAGCTGCTCCTGTGTCGCGGTCATTCGGCACTCCTCCCATGACGCCTAAGTCCGATCCACCGATGCGAGCCGCGGCATGCCTAAACAGCGCAGCGCATCGTTAGGCTCACATGCGTGTTCAAGGCACGCGGTCGCAACCTACAACGTATCGCGATGCTTACCGCGCCACGGCCGGTACCAGGTGCGGATGGCGGCGATGTCGGCGGCCATGTCGGTGCCGGTCCAGAACGGTTCGCCGATGCCCACGGTCTTGCTGGGGTAGTCGAAATACACCGGCAGGATCGGCACCTTGGCATCGGACGCGATCTTCCAGAAACCGGCCTTCCACTGCTCCACACGCTTGCGCGTGCCTTCGGGGGTGATCACGTACCACATCTGTTCGGAGTTGCGGATCAACCGCACCGCCTGGCCGATGGTGCCCTGCGGCGAGCTGCGGTCCAGCGGGATGGCGCCCAGCTTGCGCAGCAGCGGCCCCAGCGGCCACCAGAACAGCTGCGCCTTGCCCAGCACGCGCACATCGAAGCCGAGCGCGAACTTGGCCGCAAAGCCCACAAAGCCATCCCAGTTGGACGAGTGCGGCGCCACGATCATCACCAACTTGGGCTCGTCGGGCAGCCGCCCGAGCAGCCGCCAGCCGGTCAGGCGCAGAGCGGTACGGCCCAGCCAGCGGCCGAAGCGACCGTGCGCACGCGGCATTCTGGGCGGGGTTGACTGCAGCAGGATGTTGGCCTGTGCGACCGGCGGCAACGACGGGTCGGTGTGACTCACGCTTACTCCCAGTGGGACGCAGAGCGTCCACGCTTGATATGGCTGCGCTCACGCTTGGCATCCAGCCGCCGCAGCTTGGCACCGTGACTCGGTTTGGTGGCGACCCGGCGCTTGGGCACCGACAGGCATGCACTGATGATCTCGGCCAGCCGCTCGCGCGCATCGTCGCGGTTGCGGTCCTGGGTGCGAAAACGCTGCGCGTCGATCACCAGCACGCCCTCGGCGGTCATGCGGCGGTCGCGGCGCGACAGCAGCCGCTCGCGCAACGGCTCGGGCAGCGAGGGTGACCCTGCCACGTCGAAACGCAGTTCCACCGCGGTGGACACCTTGTTGACGTTCTGCCCGCCCGCGCCGCTGGCGCGCACGAAGCGTTCGACGAGTTCGCTGGGCGGAATCGTCAGGCTGGGGGTGATCTGGATCGGGTCGCTGGCCATTAGCCCGCGATTGTATCGGCAGCGGCGTGGACGCGCGCGCGAACGCTTGCTTCCCGTATCCTGCGGCCGGTTCCCCGATCGCAGGATGCTCCGATGACACCTCATTCGTTCGCCGCCGCAGGCGCGATTGCCCGCCGCCTGCTGCTGCTCGCCCTGCTGGCGGCGGCCGCCCCGGCCGCGCTGGCGCAGGCACCCACCGATGCCGACGTCAACCGTCTGCTGGCCGCCTCGCGCGCGCAGACCATGCTCGACACCATGCTGCCGCAGATCGAAGCGATGCAGCAGCAGCAATTCGCCCAGCTCACCGCGCAGCGCCAGTTCGACGCCGATCAGCAGGCGCAGCTGCAACGCATCCAGGAACGCACCCGCCAGACCGTGCGCAAGGCGCTGTCGTGGTCGGAGCTGCGCCCGATGTACGTGGACATCTACAAGCGCTCGTTCTCGCGCGAGGACGTGCTGGCGATGGCCGAGTTCTACGAGAGCTCGGCCGGCCAGAGCCTGCTGGACAAGACCCCGGCGCTGACCCAGAACCTGATGGGCGCCATCCAGCAAAAGATGCTGCCGCTGTTTGCCGATCTGCAGAAGGATCTGGAGAAGATCGTCAACGAGCCTGCTGCGACCAAGAAACCCTGAAGGGACGGCAGCCGGGAATGGAGAGTGGGAATTCGTCGGTGCGCGATTCCTGACGACGGTTGCCGATGCGGGTTGCGTGCGTTGCCGGTGACGGGAGTGCGTCACCTTTTCAGCTGGCGGAAGACGACTGTCTTGGCGCTTCTGCCGCCGGAAGAGCTGCTGCCTTGAGCCCACAGTGGCGAGCGTACCCCCATCCGCCCTTCGGGCACCTTCCCCCGCAAGCGAGGGAAGGAAGCAACTCGTAAGGCGACCAGGGAGGGCGGCAACGCGGGGAAGGCGAACATTACGCGTCGCGCTTGAGCCCCTCTCCCGTCTGCCGGAGAGGGTTGGGTGAGGGGATGCTTGCGCAGCTGTCTAGCAGGCTGAGTGGACGTTTCGATCAGGCTCGGTGGACGTTTCGATCTCTCTTGGCGCTTCTGCCACCGGAAGAGCTGCTGTCTTGAGCCCGCAGCGGCGAGCGTGTCCCCATCCGCCCTTCGGGCACCGTCCCCCGCAGGCGAGGGAAGGAAGCAACTCGGAAGGCGACCAGGGAGGGCGGCAACGCGGGAAGGCGAGCATTGCGCGTCGCGCTTGAGCCCCTCTCCCGCCTGCGGGAGAGGGGTTGGGGTGAGGGGATGCTTGCGCAGATGTCTAGCAGGCTGAGTGGACGTTTCGATCAGGCTCGGTGGACGTTTCGATCTCTCTTGGCGCTTCTGCCACCGGAAGAGCTGCTGTCTTGAGCCCGCAGCGGCGAGCTTGCCCCCATCCGCCCTTCGGGCACCTTCCCCCGCAAGCGAGGGAAGGAAGCAACTCGGAAGGCGACCAGGGAGGGCGGCAGCACGGGAAGGCGAACATTGCCCGTCGCGCTTGAGCCCCTCTCCCGCCTGCGGGAGAGGGGTTGGGGTGAGGGGATGCTTGCGCGGATGTCTAGCAGGCTGAGTGGACGTCTCGACCTCTGAACCAGGCACGCCACATCACGCTGTCTGCGCTACTCCCAACCCCGCAGTCTCCCACCCAAACAACGCACACGCCTTGGCAAATTCCACATCCAGCGGCGCGGTGACGCTGATGCGCCTGCCATCGGCCGGATGCGGAAATTCCAGGCGTTCGGCGTGCAACAGCATGCGGTGGATACCGAGCATGCGGAAACTGCGGTTGTGGCGTCCATCGCCATGGCTGGTGTCGCCGATCATGTGATGCGACAGATGCTTCATGTGCCGGCGAATCTGCCGAAAGCGCCCGGTCTGCGGTTGGCAGCGCAGCAGCGCATACCGCGACGTGGCAAAGCCGGTGGACGGGATTTCCAGCTCGCCGGTCGCCAGCCGCTGGAAGTGCGTCACCGCCGGCTTCTTGACCGGTTTGCCGGGGCCGCCATCCAGGTCGTGATCGACGATGAACCGATCCTCGGCCGGCCAGCCGCGGCACACGGTCAGATAATTTTTATCCACCTCGCCGGCCATCAAGGCCTTGCCTAGCGCGCTGGCGCTGTCGCGGTCGAACGCCAGCAGCAGGCAGCCGCTGGTGGCGCGGTCGAGCCGATGCACCAGGAAGATTGGTTTGCCCAGTTGCTCGCGCAGGCGGTCGGCGAGAAAGTCGTCCTCGCCGCGCGCCAGTTTGCTGTCATGGACCATCAGGCCCGCGGGTTTGTCGACGACGGCCAGGACATCGTCCTGGTAGAGAATCTGCAGATGCTTGGGGGATATGCTCACCGGCGGATTATCCGCATCGCTGACACCGCATGCCACTGCGGTGCGCTATCCACGCGCCCGTTGACCGCATCAGGCCGCTGGCACAGCATGCCGATTCCCCCTCACGGAGCGTCCCCCATGCGCACCTGGCTCCTGCTTTGCCTGCTGGCGGTCGCTCCGCTGGCGCAGTCTTCGACCCTGCCGTACGACGACCATGCCGACGCCGGCACCCAGCTGCGCGATGCGCTGGCCGCCGGCAAGAAAACCCACAAACCCACGCTGGTGATTTTCGGCGCCAACTGGTGCCACGACTGCCGTGCGCTGGATACCTCGCTGCACAGCGCAAAGAACGCGCCGCTGATCGACCGCTCGTTTGTTGTGGTCAAGGTGGACGTGGGTAACTTCGACCACAACCTGGACATCAGCCAGCGCTACGGCGACCCGATCCAGAACGGCATCCCGGCTGCGGTGGTGGTATCGCCGGCCGGCACGCTGCTCTACACCACGCGTGCCGGCGAGCTGGCCAACGCGCGCCAGATGAGCGACGACGGCATCTATCAGTTCTTCGACCAAGTGGCGCACGCCCACCGCGCGCCCTGACGCGCGGGTGTGCAGGATTGGCGGTGCGGGCTCACACAAGGGCGCGAACCGCCAGCTGGTCGCGCGTGCCGGGCAGCATTGCGCTGCATGTCACGGCAGCGGTGTGCAGCGATGCGCTGCACGCGGGCAGTGCAGCAGCGTGCACGCGCGGATCGTCGCGCAGCCAGTTGCCTAGCGACGCAGCCACGCGACCAGCAACGCGACCGACCCGGCGCCGCCGCTGATCCAGCTCCACACCGGCACCGTGCCCAGGTACCAGCCATCCGGATGCAGGCCGTACAACACGGCTGCCACCACCAACAGTCCGCTACCGGTGATGGCCGTGACCACGCGGGTCTGCAGCTTGCGCAGGCTGATGTCCAGCGCGCGCAATTCGCTCGAACGGATGTCCAGCTGATGCCGGCCTTCCACCTGCTGCTTCAACCAGCTGTGCACCAGGCGCGGCATGTCCGGTGCGTGGGTCATGATTTCCGGTAGCCGCTTGCTCAACTCACCCAGCATGCGCCGCGGGCTGTAGCGCTCGCGCAGGATGCGCTCCAGCACCGGTCGCGCCACCGCCCAGATATCCAGCTTGGGATCGAGCTGACGGCCCACGCCTTCGATGTTGAGCAGCGTCTTTTGCAGCAGGATCAACTGCGGCTGCAGCGTCAACTCGTAGCGCTGCGCCACGCGGAACAACTTGATCAGCACCTGCGCCAACGAAATTTCCGACAGCGGCCGGGTGAAGTACGGCTCACAAACCGAGCGCGCGGCCGCTTCCAACTCGTCGATGCGCACGTTGGACGGCATCCAGCCCGCCTCCACGTGCAGCTCGGCCATGCGGCGATAATCCTTGTGGAAGATCGCCATGAAGTTCTCGGCCAGGTAGTACTGATCTTCCTGCGAGAGCTGGCCCATGATGCCGAAATCCAACGCGATGAAACGCGGATTGAGGCGGCGCTCCGGGTCCGAGTCGACCCAGATGTTGCCGGCGTGCGCATCGGCATGGAAGAAGTTGTCGCGGAACACCTGCGTGTAGAACACGCGCACGCCCTTGGCCGCCAGCGCCTTGCGGTCGATGCCGGCAGCATCGAGCTTGGCGATATCGTCGGACGGAATGCCGTACACGCGCTCCAGCGTGAGCGCGCGCTCGGCGGTGTGCGACCAGATCACTTCCGGCACGTACAGATCGTCCGAGCCTTCCCAAAACCGGCGCAGCACGCTGGCATTGGCGCCTTCGCGTTGCAGATCGAGTTCGGCCGACAAGGTGCCTTCGATCTCGGCCACCACTTCGCGCGGACGGATCTTGTCGGCGCGCGGATGGGTGCGTTCGACCAGCGTGGCCAGCGAATGCAGCAGCGCGATATCGGCGTCGATCTGACGCTCGATGTCCGGGCGCAACACCTTAACCACCACTTCGCGGCGCACGCCGTTGGCATCGGGCGGCAAGGTGGCTGCATGCACCTGCGCGATCGAAGCCGATGCCAGCGGCACGGTATCGAAGGAGGCGAATGCCACGCTGACCGGCAGGCCGAGCGCACCTTCCACGATCAGGCGCGCGGCCTGCCCATCGAACGGCTTGACCCGGTCCTGCAGCAAGGTGAGTTCTTCGGCCACATCGGCGGGGATCAGGTCGCGGCGGGTCGACAGGATCTGCCCGAACTTGACGAAGATCGGGCCGAGTTCCTGCAACGCCAACCGCAGCCGTGCACCGCGCGATTGCGCGGCGATTTCGGCGCTGGCACGCGGCACGAACGGCTTGGCCAAGCGCAGCCAGCGCTCGGCGGCGGTGCCTTGCAGCAGGTCGTCCAGGCGGTAGCGCAAGATCACCCGGCCGATGCGGCTGGCCCGCAAAATCGCCTTCATGCCGCGCCTCCGGCGGCACGCAGGCGGGTCACGCGCGCGGCCATCCGCTCCACGTCGTCGCGCAGCTCGTCCACATCATCGTGGAAGGCCTCGAGCTCGGCACGCGGCACTACATCGCGCGATTCTTCGGTGACGAATTCGGCCGCGCTATGCGCCAGGTCCGAGGCGCTGCGACGCGCCTGCTGCAACGCTGCACGCACCGTGCCGGCGATCTGCACGCCCAGGATCTCGCCGAACACCGCCACGAACGGCAACTGCCAATCCGGGTCGAAGCGGCCGGCCAGTTGCTGTAGCTGACGCGCCAGTTCCGCATCGCCGGAGACCTTGAGCCGCCCCGCCGGTGCACCACTGCGGCGCGCGTTGGCCAGAAACGGCAGCTGCCCCAGCAACCCGGCCAGGCTGCTGCGCACCGCCAGATCCGGCTCCTGTGTCTGATCGACCGGGCCGACCAGCAGCTGGCGCTCGTGCACGCGGATCTGCAGCGCCAAGGCGGGCGCGTCCAGGGTCAGCGCGATGCGCTGGCCTTCCAGCGGCAACAGGGCATCGCGGGTATCCGGGTCCAGCGCCAGTGCGCGATTGAGCGCGGCCTGCAGGGCCTGGCCGGCGAGCGGCTTGAGGGAATTGAAGAGTGATCCGGGCATGGGCGCATTCTACCGCCCCTGCATGTCGCAGCTGACTGACGGTGATGAGGCGTTGCGCGCCGGAGGCTGTTGCGGTGGCCATGGCAGGCGCTTGCCTGGCGGTGGAGCGATCGATGCAGGGGTCGCTGCCTGGATTGTCTGGATTGTCTGGATTGTCTGGATTGTCTGGATTGTCTGGATTGTCTGGATTGCCTGGACGGTCGGCGCGCACTGCACGGCGGCTCGCCGGAATGCTGCGCTGTGTAGGCGGCACGTGATGGGCCATCGCGCCCTGCGGCGATGAGCGCGGCGTCCGTGCACAGCTGCCGACCGCGCGCGATCTGCCGACTTCCTTCGGCCGGCCGGTCACGGGCATGCTGGCGCCCTTCTCGAACAGTTGGCAGGAGCAGGCGATGCGCGAGATCCGGGTCGGTCTCATCTTTGGCGGCAAATCCGCCGAGCACGAGGTTTCGCTGCAATCGGCGCGCAACCTCCTGGACGCGCTCGACCCGCAGCGCTTCGAGCCGGTGCTGATCGGCATCGACAAGCAGGGCCAGTGGCATCTGAGCGCGCCGGACAGCTTTCTGCAAGATGCCGACGACCCGAGCCGGATCGCCTTGCACCGCAGCGGCCGCTCGGTGGCGGTGCTACCCGGCGCTGAGCAGGCGCAGCTGCGGCCGGTGGATACCGAGCAGGCGCTGGCGCAGATCGATGTAGTGTTTCCGATCGTGCACGGCACCCTGGGCGAGGACGGCTCGCTGCAGGGCTTGTTGCGCATGGCCAACCTGCCCTTCGTCGGCTCCGGCGTGCTTGGTTCGGCGGTGGCGATGGACAAGGACATGGCCAAGCGCGTGCTGCGCGATGCCGGCCTGGCGGTGGCACCGTTTGTCTGCTTCAACCGCCACACCGCCGCGCAGGCCGATGTGGATGCGCTGATCGCGCAGTTGGGGTTGCCGCTGTTCGTAAAGCCGGCCAACCAGGGCTCATCGGTGGGCGTCAGCCAGGTGCGCAGCGCGGACGCCTTTGCCACCGCGCTCGCATTGGCGTTGTCCTACGACCACAAGGTGCTGGTGGAAGCGGCCATTGTCGGCCGTGAGATCGAATGCGCAGTGCTGGGCAATGCCACGCCACAGGCCAGCGTGTGCGGCGAGGTGGTGATACACGATGCGTTTTATTCTTACGACACCAAATACATCAGCGCAGATGGCGCCGACATCGTGATCCCCGCCGATCTCGATGCGCAGACGCAGCAGCGCATCCAGCAACTTGCGGTGCAGGCGTATCAAGCGCTGGACTGTGCCGGCATGGCACGCGTGGATGTGTTCCTGTGTGCGGACGGGCGCATCGTGATCAACGAGGTCAATACGCTGCCTGGCTTCACCCGCATAAGCATGTATCCAAAGTTATGGCAGGCAAGCGGGCTGGACTATCGTAGCTTGATCACGCAGTTGATCGAGCTGGCCTTGCAACGGCATGCGGACGATCAACTGCTGCGCAGCGCGGTGGACGCGCGCGCATGAGTGCGGCGCAGTTGCGCGCAGTGCAAGCGCACGACCATGCGGCACTGCTCGCACTCAACAATACGCACGCCACCGCACTGTCGTTGCTCGATGCCGATGGGCTCACCGCTTTATTGCAGATGGCCTGGCATGCCCGCCTCGTCCCACCGGCCGACGGCCTGTTGATCGCACTGGATCAGAGCGCTGCCTATGCCAATGCGAACTTTGCATGGCTGGCGGAGCGCTTCGCACGCTTTGTGTACGTGGACCGCATCGTGATCGCCGCCCATGCGCAGCGACGCGGCCTTGCTGTGCAGCTGTACGACGACCTCATCCGCAGCGCGCGTGCAGCAGCGCAACTGCGCGTGGTGTGCGAAGTCAATCTAAGCCCGCCCAATCCGGCCTCCCTCGCATTGCATCGACAACTGGAATTCGTGCCGATCGGCGATGCGCTGCTGGCCAATGGCAAGCAAGTGCAATACCTGGAAAAGCTGCTGTGAGATGCAAAAACCCCGCTGAAAACCGCCATAACGCACATGGCCCGCCTCCTTGCGGAAGCGGGCCATGTGAGCGCCGACCGGCAGCGCCGCTGCCGTGACGTACCGCGGTGAGGCGTTAGACCTTGCCGCGACGGAACATCGAAATCACTGCCAGGATCAGGAACACCACGAACAGGATCCAGGCGATGTTGGTCGCCGCACCGGCGATACCGCTGAAGCCCAGCACAGCGGCGATGATGGCGATGACGAAAAAGATGATGGCGTAATGCAGCATGGCAAGGGTTCCAGAAGTTGTCGTGCCGAATCGGCGCAGACGTATCCTGATCAGACGGCGGTCTTTATCGAGTGATGGCGATGTCGTTGGAAGATGAGGATCGCAGCCGATTCAGGCCTTCTTCGATGCTGATACGCGGCACATAGCCGAAGTCGCGGCGCGCTGGTTCCATGCTGTACCAATGCGGCGTACACAACTGTTCGACCAAGAACCGCGTCAACGGCACTTCGCCTGGCAGACGCAACAGTGGCCATAAGGTTTCGCACACCGCACCGATGCGATATGCGGTCTTGAACGACAACGAGCGCGTTACTGCCGGCGCGTCCACGGCCGCGAGCAAGCGATTGAGCAACTCGCGCATCGGCAACGGTTCGCCGTTGGAAATGAAGTACGCCTTGCCCGCGCAGGCAGCGCCCTGCGCAAGATGGTCGAACGCATCGAAATGCGCTTGCGCGGCGTTGTCGATGTACGTGCTGTCCACCAGGTTGCTGCCATCGCCCACCATGCGCAGGCGACCGGCGCGCGCGCGCGCGGCCAGCCGCGGCAACAGATGGTTGTCGCCCGGCCCCCAGATCAGCCGCGGACGCAATGCCACCGTGGCCAGCTGCGCATCGTTGGCCGCCAGGACCGCACGCTCGGCGATCGCCTTGGTCGCTGCGTACGCGGCGCGCAGATCTTCGCCATACGGCACTTCGTCGGCGCCCAGGCCCTCCACCGGATGGGTGGCGCGATGGGTGACGCTGGGCGTGGAGGTGTAGATCAGCCGCGGCACGCCATTGGCGCGGCACGCGTCGAGCACGTTCTGCGTGCCCACCACATTGGCCTGGTGATAGCTGTCGTAGCTGCCCCAGGCGCCGGCCTTGGCGGCGTTGTGAAACACCGCATCGATCCCGCTGAAGGCATGCCGCACGGCCTGCGGGTCGGCCAGGTCGCCACGGATCTGGCCCACGCCCAGCGTCTGCAGCACCGGGTAATCGCCGCGCTGGAAACTCACCACCTCGTGCCCACGCGCACGCAAGCCGCGGCACAACGCCTGGCCAAGAAATCCACCACCGCCGGTCACCAGCACTTTCATCACGCCACACCCATCGCTCCTGCAGGGCGCACACAATAGCCGGACAGGACCGTCAGGGCGACGCGGCGTGCATTTTTTCTCGCGAGCGGTGCGGCTAACCCATTGATCGCAAAGACCTTCATAAATCTTCATTGCAGCATCAGGCAGTTCATTCGCGGCGCAGGCGTCATGGCCGGACCCTCGATCGCTGGAGTTGCCATGACCCGCCTGTCACTGCTGTTGCTGCCCCTGCTTTACGTCTCCACGCTGCACGCCGCGGCGCCAGTTGCCGCCTCGACAGCAGCAGCGCCCGCGCCGCCAGCCGCCACACCGCCAGCACTGGACGACGGCTGGCCGGTCGCCAACGCTGCCGCCAAGGGCTGGAACCTTCCGCTGCTGGCGCAGATGGAGCAGGCGCTCGCCGCCGATCTGGCCCCCTCCACCACCAGCCTGGTGATCGCACGCGACGGCGCATTGGTCTACGAGCGCTACCTGGGCGATGCCGATCGACAGACGCTGCACGACACCCGCTCGTTGACCAAGAGCGTGACCGGATTGCTGGTCGGGGCGGCCATCGCGCGCAAGCTGATCCCCGACGTGCAGGCCAAGGTCTACGACGCTTTTGGCGAGCGGCACTGGCAGCACCCCGATCCGCGCAAGCGTGCGATCACCGTCGAAGATCTGCTGACGATGAGCTCGCAGCTGGAATGCAACGACGACAATACATTTTCGGCCGGCAACGAAGAACGCATGTACGTGAGTGCGGACTGGACGCAGTTCGCGCTGGATCTGCCGATCCGCGGCTATGCGCCGTGGAAGCCGCGGCCCGCACAGAGCCCGCACGGCCGCGCGTTTTCGTATTGCACCGCCGGCTCCTTCCTGCTGGGTGCGATGCTGGAAAAAGTCGCCGGCAAGCCGCTGCAGGCCTTTTCGGCGCAGGTGCTGGAAACACCGCTGGGCATCGAGCGGGCGCAGTGGAACCTGTCGTCCGAAGGCGTGGGCATGGGCGGTGGCGGCACTCGCTACCGCAGCCGCGACCTGGCAAAGCTCGGCCAACTGCTGCTGGCACACGGCCGCTGGCAAGGCCGCCAGGTAATTCCCGCCGACTGGGTGCAGGCGATGACCAGCGTGCACGCGCAGGCACGCGAGGATGCTGATTACGGCTATCTGATCTGGCACTTCCGGTTTCCGGTGCGCGGTGTGCAACGCGATACCTGGGCGATGTCCGGCAATGGCGGCAACTACGTGTTCGTGGTGCCTGACGAGCGCCTGGTGGTGGTGCTCACACGCAGCGCGTACAACACGCGGCAGATGCACCAACAGTCGCAGCGCTTGCTGACCGACTATGTGCTCAAGGCGCTGCCTGAGCACTGAGAGCGGGTAACACAACGTCGCAAGCAGTCGTCAGCTGGGTGTGGACGGCGCGCTCTGACTCGGCATGTCCGCGTGGCACTGCCGGACCGAGCACCGGTCGCACCTGTCTGGCGGTGACTGCAGCTGTCAGTTAGCCGCTCAAAACACTGGTTGGTGGTTGGCGTGCATGGCGTGTTCGCCACCCAGACCTGGCAACCGATGCCACACCACACCGGCGCGCCGTAGGGCGCGGCCGGTGCCTGGTGCGGCGCAGATCTCGATGGCTCATTCTGGATCTGGCCTCACTGTCTGAACATGCAGTCGGCCCGTCCGGAGCACGCTCACCCAAGTGTCAGTCGTCGTTGGATGTTGCCTGCGCACGCAGCACATCGGCACGCCGCAACTGCCCACGCTGGGCAGCAAGATCGGCATCGATACGGGCCAGCAACGCGGCAAACTCCGGCAACCCGCGCAATGGCTGCAGCAGCGGCGATTGACGCAAATAGCCGGCGTTGCGGTAGCCGGCGGCCTCGGCGCGTTGCAAGGCGCGCATCGCCGCGTCGGGCGCATCCGCACCCAGCAACAGCACGGCGGCATCGACTGCATCGAACGGGTCGCCGCCACGCGCGACGCTGCCGAGCAACTCCTGCGCATGCGCGTGCAGCGTGGCGGCTGGCGGAGGCGGCTCGGCGTGCAGCGCCCACACCACCGTCTGCGCAAAGCTGCCCTGTGGGCGCAGCTGCAAGGCCTGCCGCGCCGCGCTGCGTGCAAGCGTGGTGTCGCCACGCGACCACGCCAGCTGCGCCTGCAACAAGGACAGCCCGGCATAGTCGGTGCCGCGGCCCAATGCGTCGTTCAATGCCGTCTGCGCCTCTGCCGCGCGGCCATGCTCGAACAGAAACGTGGGCCAGGCCAGATTGGAAAACGCATCGTCCGGATACAGCTGAAAGTTCTGCCGATAGCGTGCTTCGGCGGCACTCGCATAGCCGAGCAGGCTCAGGTTGCTGGCAATCTGGATCGGCAGAAAGCGCACGCGTTTTGGCTCGCGCACGGCCAGGTTGGCCGACAGCGCCTGCACCAGTTTGCCCTGTCGCTCGTACAGGTAGGCGGCCGAGCCGCGCACGGCATCGGCCGCCGGATCCAGCTGTAACGCCTGCTCGTAGGCGGCCAGTGCAGCGCCATTGCGGCCCTGACAATCCAGCGCGTAACCACGCGCGGCATAGGCCGCCGCAAGACCCGGTTGCGCCTTGATCACCGCATCGGCCAGTTGCTGGGCCTGCTGTGCAAATCCGCCGTCGCCATCGTATTGGCACACGCGTGCGGCGTAGGCACGACTGAGCCCGAGCTGGGCCTGCCGATCGTCCGGCGCTTGCTGCAGGCGTTGGCGATACAGACCGATTGCGCGGTCGTTGTCGTCGCGCTGGCCGATGCCGGCGTAGTAGTCGGCACGTTGCAGCAACGCCGCCTTCGCGGGTGGTGCGTCGCCGCGCTGCACCCACCAGGCCGCGCCGCCGCCTACCACGACCAGCATCGCCACGGCAGCGGCGATCCAGACACCATGCCGCCGTGGCGCGGGCGCAGGCGGCGCCTGTTCCTGCTGCACCGGCACGCACAGTTGATACCCCTGCCCCCGTACCGAGCGCAGATAGCGCGGCTGCCGCGAGTCATCGCCCAAGGCCTGCCGTAGCAATCGCACACGTTGGGTGACGGTTTCTTCGTTGACCAGCGCCGGTGCCCACACGTTCTGGATCAACGCGTCGAACTCCACCACGCGTTGGCCCTGCTGCAGCATGTAGTGCAAAAGACGAAAACTCAGCCCACCCACCTCAAGCGCTACGCCGTCGCGCTCCACGCGCTGCCGCGCCACATCGATGCGCAGATCATCCAGACGATAATGCGCGGGCATCGTGGAACTCAGGAGCGCTGCTGCGCTGCCCAGACCGCCAGTTTTTCGCGGCCGATCTTGGCGTTGTGGCGAATGTCGACCGGAAAGCCGGAATGCCGTAGGAAACGCGCAATACCGGCGGTATGCGGATGCGCCGCGCCCAGCGCACGCAATGCGGTTTGCACGTCCGCAAAGGCCGATGCCGACACGCCCGGCTGCAACTCCACGCACAGCACCGGTTGCTGTTGCCCGGGCGCGCCCACACCGACCAAGGCGGTACGCCGCACCTGTGGATGCACGTTGAACACTGGCTCCACCTGTTCGGTATACAGCGGGCCGCTGGCCGTTTCCACGCGATGGGTCTTGCGCCCGCAAAACCACAAGCGTCCTTCGGCATCGAAATAGCCGACATCGCCCATGCGGTGCACGATGCGCTCGCTGCCATCGTCGCTGCGCTCACGGATCTTGGCGATGCGTGTGGCCGCGTCGCGATTGAAGTAGGTATCGGTGGTGGTGGGGCCGGCGACAGTGATCTCGCCGACGTCGCCCACGGCCAACACATGCGCGCCGCTCCAATCGGCAATGGCCGCATCGTCGATGGCGATGATGCGCACCTCATTGGGCGCGACGACCTGCCCCACGCAGGTGCCGGCCCCGGCTTCGGTGGCGGCACGGGTCGCATCCAGCGTGCGGCCTTCGATCGCTGCTACCGGCAAACATTCGGTGGCGCCGTACGGGGTCCAGAATTGCGCATCGGCCGGCAGCAGCGCGCGGATGGTGGCCACTACATCTGGCGGCACCGGTGCGCCTGCCGACGTTGCCAGGCGCACGTTGGGCAGCGGCTGCCCATAGTCGGCCAGCACGCGCATCAGCGCCGGCGAGCCGAACAACTGCGTCACTCCGAAGCGGTTGAGCGCATCGTGCAGCTTGCGCGGGTCGGCGGTGGCCGGACGGGTCGGGTCCATATCCGGGATCACCGAGGTCAGCCCCAAGGCGGGATCGAACAAGGCAAACGGTGGAAACGTCGGCAGGTCCACGCCACCGGGCTGCATGCCGAAGGCGTTGCGCAGCAGCTCGATCTGCCCGACAAAATGCCGGTGCCGGTACACCACGCCCTTGGGAACGCCGGTGGAGCCGCTGGTGAACAGGATCGCCGCCACATCGTCCGGTGCGGTATCGGCCAGTTGGCTGCCGGCGCCGGCGCCATCGCGCTCTACGCGCGCCAGCGTCACCCCGCCCCAGCCGTAGCGTCCACCGACAGTGACGATCTGCTTGGCAGAGCGCGCCCAACGCAGCAACCGGCGCGCCAGCTGCGCGAGCGGAATGCCGATAAACGCCTGTGGCTGCGCTTCGTCCAGACACTGTTTGAGCGCGCGTTTGTCGATGCCCGGGTCGACCAGCACCGGCACCGCACCGGCCTTGAACAACGCAAACATCAGCAGGAAGAACTCCGGCGACGGCCGCACCATCACTACCGCGCGCGCACCACGGCCGATGCCGTGCAGTGCCAGGCCGGCCGCGATCGCATCGCTGCGTGCATCCAGTTCGGCATAGCTCAAGGTCACGTCGTAGGCCGCAAACCCGTTGGCGGCGCGGCGGCCGGGGCAGCGGATGGCGATCTGATCGGGGCGCTCGCGCGCCAGCTGCGGCAAGGTGGCAGCGATATTGCAGAGAGTGGTCATCGCCGTATTATCACTCATGCACTCACAGTGCCGGCCGCTTGCATCTATCTCCAGGATCAGGCGTGCACGTAGCACCTGCAGGGATTGCGCTCCGCACGCCGCGAACGCACTGATCCAACGGAAGCCGATGTACGGATGCGGCGCCTGTTTGGCGCTGTGCGGCCTAACCACCGCGCAATGCATGCACGCTCTTTGTCGGTCTTGGTAGGTCCAGGCAGATGAATCGCTGACCTACGCGCCACCACGCCCCTTGTATCGCAGCACGGTTCGGTCAAAATGCCGCGCTCCCCACGCGATTTCGCCGCGCCAGGCCCGGCATTCCATGGCACACCCCTGCCTTACCTGCGGCGCTTGCTGCGCCTATTTCCGCGTCAGTTTCCACTGGAGCGAAGCCGATCCCGCATTGGGCGGCAGGGTGCCGATCGAACTGACCGACTCCTTGCGCACGCACGAGCGCGTGATGCGTGGCACCTCGCAATCGCAACCGCGCTGCATCGCCCTGGATGCGGACATCGGCCGCTACAGCCGCTGCAGCATCCACGACCGCCGCCCGTCCTCCTGCGCCGCCGTACCGGCCTCGCTGGAATTCGGCGAGCGCAGTGCGCAATGTGACAAGTCGCGCCTGGCGCATGGGCTGCATGCGCTGACGCAGGACGATTGGATCGGCGTGGACGACGCACAGCGCAATCCGCTGCCAACCTCGTGAACATGCCTCGCTGCTGACCTGCGCACCAGCGCATGGGTCAGCAGCGGCGTGCATCGCTTACAGCGGATGCGTGTCCAGAAATTTGCGGATCGCCGGCACCAACACGTCGTGTTTGTCTTCGAGCACGTAGTGATTGGCATCCTCGAATGCAGTCACGTCCGCATTCGGCAATGCGCGGCGAAAACCGGCCAGAAAGTGCTTGTCGAAGCAGATATCGCGCAGGCCCCAGGCGATAAACGCAGGGCGGTCGGCAAACGACGGCAAGGCCTGTGCGGAACGCTCCAGCAACGACCAGCCCTTGTCGGCCGGCGACAGCGGAATGTCCTGCATGAAACGGATCGTGGAGATGCGGTTGCGCCAAGTGTTGTAGGGCGCCACATAGGCGCGCCGCACGGCCGAGGGCATGCGCTTTGATACGCCGAACCATGAGGCGCCGGACGAAAACGCATTGAAAGTGCGGATAAACCATTCGCCCGGCCGCCAATGGCGTCCCATCGCGATCTGCCATGGCATCGGCTTTTCCGGCGGCAGCGGGAATGCGGCGGTATTGGTGATCACCAATCGCTTGACCTGCGCATGATGCGACAACGCCCAGCCGAACCCGATCATGCCGCCCCAGTCATGCACCGCCAGCGTGACCGGCCCGGTGATGCCAAGGTGCCTCAGCAACGTATCCAGATCGTCCACGCGCGACTGCAAGGTGTAGTCATAGCGCGGCTGCGCATCGGGTGCATCGTCCGGCTTGTCGGACAAACCCATGCCGATATGGTCGGGCACGATGCAGCGGTAGCGATCGGACAGCCCGCTGACCAGATGCCGCCACAGATAGCTCCACGACGGATTGCCGTGCAGCATCACGACCACCTCGCCATCGCGTGGACCCTCGTCCAGATACGACATCGCAACGCCGGGCCGCACATCGAGGCGCTTGGGGGTGAAGGGGTAGCCTGGGTAGTTCATTGATTTCTCGACTGTGTTGAATCCGGGCAATGCGCCTTATCGCAGCATCTGCACATGCAGCCGGATCTCTCTCATGACTATTTTGACGTGTGGCCGGTACACCCGGCCACGACGGCGGCACGCGCACCACACCACACCGGCGGCGCAACTGAGCGCGCACGTTACATCAGTCATAGCGGCTGCGCGCCCTCGCTGAGGATGCCGAGGTAGGCCTGGTACGCAAAGATGCGATGCCGCTGCTGTCCGGTGAGTTCGTTGACGATGTCCAGTTGCTCAAGGGTGCGTATTGCCGCGCGGATGGTCGGCGCGCTCAGCGACAGCTGCGGCGCAACCTGCGGCACGGACAAAACGACCCGACGCGCAAAGTGCTCGAACACCAACCCGACATTGCCGGCACGCTGACCCAGCGCCGTAATCCTTGCGCGATCGCGTGCCAACAGCGCGAGCAGCCGCTGCGCGGTGTCGACCGCCTGTTGCGCTGTTTCTGCGACGCCATCCAGAAAGAAGCCCAGCCACCCTTCCCAATCGCCGGTTGTCCTGACTGCATTGAGGCGGTCGTAGTACTCGGCACGGCGACGTTTGAAGTACAGGCTCAGATACAGGCTGGGTGCGCGCAATACGCCTTCGCTGCACAAGATCAAGGTGATCAGCAAGCGCCCGAGGCGCCCGTTGCCATCGCTGAAAGGATGGATGGTCTCAAATTGCACATGCGCGAGCGCCGCCTTTACCAACGGCGGCGTCTGCCCGGGCAAGGCGTGCAAAAACTGTTCGAGCGCGGCCAGCGCTGCAGGCAGTGCATCCGGTGGTGGCGGGACGAACTGCGCCAGTGCGGGCGACGCGCCACCGATCCAGACCTGAGTCCGGCGAAATTCGCCCGGCTGTTTGCCAGCGCCGCGCCCGCCTTGCAGAAGCAAGGCATGTACTTCGCGCAACAGCCGCAGCGATAGCGGGAAGTCGTCCTCGCGTAATCGCCGAAGCCCATGATTGAGCGCGGCAACGTAGTTGGAGACTTCTTCGACATCGTCGATCGGCACACCGGGCGCGGCATCCATTTCAAACAGTAGCAGGTCCGATAGCGACGACTGCGTCCCTTCGATCTGCGACGACAGCAACGCTTCCTTGCGCACGTATTGATACAAGAACAGTTCCGGGTCGGGCAGCATCAGTGTGATGCCGTCCAGCCGTCCCAGCGCTTGGTCGGCGCGCTCTTTGCGCGCGACCAGCTCGGCCACAGTGAAGTCCAGTGCCGGTTGTGGTGGTAACGGATCCGGGATGAAAGCCTGATAGCGGCTTGCGGCCAAGGCCCCGGCGACGTAATGGCCTGTCGTGCGGTGTGGCATGGTTTTCCTTACAACCGACGGCTGGGCCAGTAAGGAAACTTTTTTACCACTTTCTTTCCTAAGTGGCGACTCAGCGCGGCATAAATGACCTCTTATGCCGCGCCCGAGCCGGCAACACTCACCAAACCACTTCCGCCATCGAGCAGTTCAGCCCCGAGCCGATGCCCATCAGTGCGATGCGGTCGCCCTTCTTCAAGCGGCCGAGCTCCTTGAGCTTGCTCAGCACGATCGGCACCGAGGCAGGGCCGATGTTGCCGTGTTCGCCGAAGATGGTCATGACCTTGGCTGGGTCGATGCCGAACGATTTCACGAACGAGGCGGTGTGCGGGCGGCTGACCTGATGGATGACGAACTGGTCCAGTTCGTCCACCGCCCAGCCCATCGCCTGCTTGGCGGCCAGGAAGGTCTTCTGTGCCAGCTTGATGCCTTCGATCAGCAGCAAGCGGGTGTCGGTGACCATGCGGTCCAGGTTGCCGCGGCACAGCTTGTTCCACTCGGTAGCCGAGCGGGTCACGCCACCCTTGTAGCGCGGCGCGTCTGGCACCAGTTCGGTGCGCGCCATCACCATCGCGGCAGCGCCGCAGCCCAGGGTCAGCGCGGCGAGTTCGTTGCGGAACTCCTCCTCGGTGACGTCCGGGGAAGTCATGCGCTCCAGGGTCTTTTCATAGACCAGGTTGGCGGTTTCGCCATCGACGACCAACGCGTAGTCGATCTCGCCGCGTTCGAGCATGCGCGCAGCGATGTCCATGCCGTTGATGAAGGCAAGGCAGGCGTTGGCCACGTCGAAGGTCACGCAATGGTCGCTGACCCCCAGGTTGCCGGACACGATGGACGCCGTGGACGGCTCCAGGTAGTCGCGGCTCACCGAGGTGTTGACCAGCAGGCCGATCTTCTCGATGCCGATGCCGGCATCGATCAGCGCCTTGCGCGCGGCCTGGGTGGCGGCGTCGGATGCCTGGACATCCTGGTCCCACAAGCGCCGTGCATGGATACCGGCAACGTCGCCCAACACGTCGGTCTTGATCCCGAGGCGGTCGTAGGTCGGTTGCAGGCGCTCGTTGATTTCCTTGGAAGTCAGCGTGTGCGGCGCATCAATATGCGCCAGTCCCGCGATGGAGACATTCTGGAAGAGCATCGAAGTAGCGCCATGGCGTCAGGCGAGGGGGCGTCAGTCTAGCCGCTGGCTGGTTTTACCGCATCTTTACATTTGAATCGCCCCCGCCCCAGCCCAACGGTTCAGCGCGGTGGGCAGCGGAAGGCGTTGAAACGCTGGCTTCCATCGGCCGGCTGGCCCTGCGCCTGGACGGTATTGGCGTTGGCGCCCGGGGCCTCGTTGCGCGCCAGGGTCTCCAGTTCTTCCTGCACGCGCAGCGGGTTGCGGTTGTAGAAGCCGACCTTGCTCTTGACCGTCACCACCACCTCGCCCTGCTGCTGACAGCCAGCTGGCACAGGGCCTGTGGGCAATACCTGCACGCTCTTGCCGCTTTGTTCGATCGGCACCCAGGTGCACGCCGCGGTGGTGGTGGCAACCAGAACAGACAGCATCAGCACGCGCATAAGTCATCCACACCGAAGGGCAAAGCCGGATTGTGCCGCAGTTGTCCGGCGGTCAAACGCGTGCCCGGCATGCGCCATACGCCTCATTCAGCACACCGGCACCTGCGCATATCTGCCGCATTGACCTGACGGCGTCGCCGTCCACTGCCCGCAAACGCGTCCGGGTGTCCGGACGCGGACACCCGCAAACATCAAATACATCTTTAAAAACAATGCATTGAAGATGGCACGCGGTTTGCTCTATTCAACCGGCACCGGAAGCACATAGCAGAAAGCTGAGTTTTTGCTGAACAAATAAACGGCAGCTCCGAAAGTTCTTGCACATACCGAAACGGTGTACTACCTTACTACCACACCACTACTCACCCACACCAAGAGACCTCGCCATGAAGACCCAGACCCTGCGCATCGCCCTCTCCGCCGCCCTCCTGGCTGGCACCACCTTCGCCGGTTTTGCCCAAGCCGCCAGCCTGACCACGCTGGACACCGTCCAGGTTCGCCCGGCAGCCGACCAGATCGCCCAGCAGACGCTGGAACGCAGCAGCAACATCCGTACCCTGACTGCCGTGCAGGTGCGCCCGTCCGCCGAGCAGCTGGCTGCCTTCGCTGCCGAACAGGCCGGCCCGCGCGTTGTCACCCTTGCCGCGGTGCAGGTCCGTCCGTCGGCCGAACAGCGCGCCGAGCTGGTGGTTCGCAGCAGCGCCGCCACTGCCCAGAGCGCCTCCGGCCAGACCGCCGCCGCGATCGGTGCGTTGATGGGTCAGGTGATGGTCAATCTGCCGGTGCCGCAGCTGCAGCCGTCGCCGGCCGAACTGGAAGCCCTGGTCAGCGCCGCCATCAGCCTTTAAGCACGCGCGCAGCTACACTTGCGCGCATGTCAGCACCCGTCCTCGATATCATCCTGTTTCAACCGGAAATTCCGCCCAACACGGGCAATGTGATTCGCTTGTGCGCCAACACCGGTGCGCGCCTGCACCTGATCGAGCCGCTCGGCTTCGACCTCAGCGACAAGCAGCTCAAGCGCGCGGGCCTGGACTATCACGAATACGCGACCCTGCAAGTGCACGCCGACCTGCCAACTGCCTTGGCTGCCATCGCGCCCACGCGTGTGTTTGCCCTGAGTACGCGCAGCACGGTGCGTTACGACACACCGCAGTTCGCCGACGGCGATGCGTTTTTGTTCGGCCCGGAAACCCGCGGCCTGCCGGCCGAGGTGCTGGAGTCGATCCCGCCGCAGCACCGGCTGCGTCTGCCGATGCGTCCGGACAATCGCAGCCTCAATCTGTCCAACACCGTTGCGGTGATGGTGTTCGAAGCCTGGCGGCAGTGGAACTTCGCTGGCGGTCAGTAGCCTCGACGCAGCACCCAGCAGCAAGCACTGCGCGCCCGCTATCGGCATTGGACCACTGCACGCTCGGTTCCTGAGCGAAATGCCCAGGCGTCTACCGATCACTTGCCGCAGGTGTTCGACAGACCTGGTTGACCACCACACACCCGGCACTGCCCACGCCTTACAGCGCGATGGTGATTACCGTGTTGTGTGCATGCGCGCTGCAGGTCTTCAGGCTTTACATCCAGGTTTGCGATCCTGGACAACACCGCGCAATGCACCACGCACCGCTGGCGATGGAATCAATACACACGCGCTTTCTTGCACGCACCTGCGCAGCCACTACGACGCGGTCTGCACATCGGCCGCTGCCTGCACCAGGCCGCGGCAGCCAGCCCATAACGCCACTGCCAGCAAGGCGATTGCGCCCAGGCTCAAAAACGCGATGCGGTAGCCGAAGGCGTGCGCGAGCCAGCCGCCGAACGCCGGGCTGAGCGCCGCGCCAATCCCCTGCACCGTCATCACCGCGCCCTGGCCGACATTGACCCGCCCGGTGCCGTGCAGCAAGCGCGCCACCAATGCCGGCACCACCACGCTTTGCAGACCGGCGCCGAGCCCGTCGAGGATCTGCACCGGAAATACGCCCCAGCCGTGAATCACCGAGGCCGCCACCAGCGCGCGCAGCGGCAAGGCCATGAAGGCCAGCAGCAACACCCACCAATGCCCGTGCACGCGGATCCAGCGCATCGCCAGCAACGCAACCACCACCATCGTGGCTTGGGCGACCACAATCGTGGTGGCGGTCAGCGCGCTCGGGTCGCCGGCATGCGCGGCCACGATCGCCATGCCGTACAACGGCAGCATCGCCGCATTGCCCAGATGAAACAGCCCCAGTGTGACCGCCAGCAATGCAAGCGGCCGGCATGTCAGCAACACCCGCCAGGCGCTCAATGCGTCTGCGCCATCGGCATGCCCCAGGCCGCGTGCAGCGCGATGGTCGATGGCGGTTGCCGGAATCGACAGCACAGCCGTCAGCGCCAACACGCCGAACACCGCCGTGAGCGCGAAGATCGCGCCAAACCCGTAGCGCCATCCCAACCAGCCGGCCAGCACCGCCGCCAGCATGTTGCCGGCATGATTGGCGACCTGGTTGCGCGCCAGTTGATGATCGAACCCGCGTGCACGCACCAGGCCCAACGTGATGCCGGTCAGCGCCGGGCCGATGCCGGCCGCCGCCAGCGCCGATGCGATCTGTGCAGCGACCACGCCGGAAGCGGTCGGGCGCAGCCAGATCAACACGGTGGCGAGCAGGATCGCCAGACAGCCGACCACCACCACGGCGCGCTTGCGCCGGGTGGCATCTACCAATGCGCCGGCCGGCGTGGTAGCGAGCATGCCGGCAATGCCGCCCACGCTCATCACCGTGCCGATCGCGCCCACCGACCAGCCCTTGGACTGCAAAAACACGCTCAAAAACGGCCCCAGCCCGTCCTGGACATCGGCCACGCTGAAATGCAGCGCTTCCAGCGCGCGCGTGCCACGCGGTCGGGTCGACGTGCTCATGCGCATCGCCCTGCTGCGCGTTGCTCTGCACGGCCTGTCTGCAGGGCAACGCCGATGACGCCTGTTTCATTGCAGCGCAGCGGGCACATTGCGGCGCCTAGTGCTTGGGCTTGGGCTTATGCGCGCCCGGGCCATGCGGCGGATGGTCGATCTGCTTCAATGCAGCGGCCTTGCTGCCCAGCGCATGCGCATGGATCAACACGCCATGCGGTGTGGCCTTGGTGTCGCCTTCGACCACCAACGGCTTGCCGACCACCAGCTGCTTGGCGAAGTCGACGCCGGCATGCGGCGGAAACCGCACCGTCACTTCATCGTCGAACAGCACGCCATGCACCTGCCCGTGCGGGCCATGCAGCAGCCGCGCGATGGTGCCAGCGTGCTGGGTGAGCTGCGGCTTGGTCGGCTTGCCGGCCGGCGGTTTGGGCTTGGGCTTGGCATGCGACCCATGCGGGCCTTCGTCGAGGATGCGCTTGCCGCCGTCCGGGTCGATCGCCAGGGCCACCAGCATGTCCACATCGCGTGGCTTGAGGCCGCGCACGGTCAATGCGCTGCCGGGCTTGAGCGCCTTGAGCAAGGCCGCCGACAGGTGCGGCGGCGTGTGTACTTCGGTGCCGTCGGTCAACAGCAGGCCGTCGATATCGGCCTTGGGATTGAGCAGAAAACGCGCCAGGGTGCCGCGGGTTTCAGGGAGGAAATCAGGATCGACCCAATGCATTGTGAACTCCAAACTAGAGAGGACCGGCCAACGCCGGCAAGCCACGCCCGACGCCACGCGGGTGGCATGACGGAGGCGCGTAAACGAACGTCTGGGTGGGCGCCGCCGTCGCGTTCGCAGCGGCGGCTTGCTTCAGCGCGGTGTCGGTGGGGCCGCCGCCGGCACGGGCGGCCCAGGTGGTGCCTGCGGCGGTGGCGGCGGCAGCGGGCCATCCGGGCGCGGAGGAACGAACAACGCACGCTGCGACGCGCGGTCGCGACCCACTGCGGTGGCTTCGATCGCGCGCCCGGCCGCAGTGGCGACACCGAACCCGCGCACGCTCAGCGGTGCTCCAGTACGTAGCAGGTCGCTCAACTGCAATGCCAGATGCGGCGGCATCCGCACCACGGTGCCGTCGCTCAGCAACGCACCATTGGTTTCGCCGCCCGGGCCGTAGACCAGGCGCTCGATGCGTCCGTCTGCGGTTAACGGCGTCAGTGCGGCAGGCGCGGGCGGCGGCGGCATGTCGCCGGCCAACGGCGGGCGGTCCACCACCTCGCGCTTGCTGCGCGTGGAGCGGATGCTGCTGGCACGCAGTACCGGCAAGTCGCCCAGGCGATAGCCTTGCACGCTCACCGCATCGCCGCGGCGCACGGCCGCCTGCAGGTCATCGGACAGATGCGGTGCAAACGCCACCTGGGTGCCGTCGCGCAACCACAGCCCGTCCACGTCGCCGTTGGGATTGAGCATGAAACGCTCGACGGTGCCGCTGAGCTGCACCGGCGTAGCAGCCACCGGTGCGGGCGGCGCAGGCGGCATCGGCGGCGGTGGGGGCGGCGTTCCCACCGGCGGACGCGGTGCGACCGGCGCGGCAGGCGGCGGCAGAACCTGCGCCGCCGCGGTAGCCACGCTGCAAGCCAATGCAACAGCAAGTGCGGTCTGACGAAGCATGTGATGTCTCCAATGCGGCAGGAGCGCCGCTCGCTATGGGTACAACGCAGATATCGTGCCAACTCTGAAAGCCTTGTTTTTCAAGGCGGATGGCCTGGAACAGAGCACCTAGATGTCTGCACTTCATCCAGCGTTGTCCGTTTTGCAGACACGTGCGCTGCGGTGTCCCCTGTTCGGGCAGCCTCGAACGCCGGCGTTCGCGGCTGCAGGCTGCGGCTGCACGGCTGCACGGCTGCAAATGCTAGCGTCTGCCCATGGCCGCTTGTCGATGCCCTGGCGATGGGATGCCTCTGTTTGCAACGTCCTGCCGGTACTCAGGCCGGGCGGGCGAACCACTCGATCAGCACCGGTTCGTCGCCCATCCGTCCAGCCTTGCAGGCGCAAGCCCGCGCGCCTACTGCAAGCCGTAGTCGTCGAGCTTGCGGTACAGCAGCTGCCGATGAATGCCGAGCCGGCGTGCGGCCTCGGCACGATTGCCGCCGCTGTGCGCTAGCGCATCCTGGATCATCTGTTTCTCCAGCCGCGCCACTGCTTCAGGGAGCTGCATTTCCGGAGCCGCCGGCATCGCCTGCGGCGACGCGAGGTCGCCGAGCGCCTCGTCCAGATCGTCCGCCTCGATGCTGTGCCCGCGCACCAGCACCTGGCTACGCTGCATGACATTGCGCAGCTCGCGCACATTGCCCGGCCACGGGTAGGCCAGCACGCGCGCCTGCGCGGCCGGCGACAGCGTGCGTGCACTGCCCTGCCCTGTGCGCAAAAAATAGTCGGCCAGCAGCACGATGTCCTGCCCACGCTCGCGCAGCGGCGGCAGCTCGATCGGCACCACGTTCAAGCGGTAGCGCAGGTCGCTGCGGAACTGCCCGGCGGCCACCCACGCGGCCAGATCGCGATGGGTGGCCGCCAGCACGCGCACATCCACCTTCTGGGCACCGCGGCCGCCCAGCGGCGTCACTTCGCCTTCCTGTAAGAAGCGCAGCAGCTTGGCCTGCATCGGCAACGGCATGTCGCCGATTTCATCCAGAAACAAGGTGCCGCCATCGGCCTCGCGGATCAGGCCGATGCGGTCGCTGGTCGCACCAGAGAAGGCGCCCTTGCGATGACCGAACAACTCGCTCTCCATCAACTCCAACGGAATGGCCGCGCAATTGACCGCGACAAACGCCGCATTTGCCCGCGCACTGGCGCGATGCAATGCACGCGCGGCCAACTCCTTGCCGGTGCCGGTCTCGCCGATGATCAGCACCGGCAAGTCCGATGCTGCCGCCAACCCGATGCGCTTGTGCACGGTGCGCATCGCCGGGCTGTGACCGACCAGCGCATCGTCTTCTTCAGGCAGCGGGATCTGCGGCTCGGCGGCTGCAGCGTCGGCGCGGCTCAGCAACGCACGTTCCACCACATCAACGATATCGGCACGCCCCACCGGTTTGACCAGATGATCGAACGCACCCAGCGTCATCGCCTCGATGGTGTTGCCGCTGGACACATGGGCGGTGAGCATCACCAGCGGCACCTGGGCCGCCTGCGCATCGCCCGCCCGCGCGCGCAACACTTCGATCCCGTCCATGCCCGGCATGCGGAAATCCACAAACGCCAGATCGACACCGCCTTCGCGCAACTGTGCCAGCCCCTGCGCGCCGTCGCTTGCGGCAATCACGCTGTGCCCGAGCGAGCGCAGCGTCGCCTGCAAGGTGGCGAGAAACGCTGCGTCGTCGTCGATGATCAGGATGCGCGCCATGGCAGCTCCACATTGAAATGCGTCATGCCGTCGGCATGGGTGTAGTGCGCCTGGCCGCCGTGCGCGCGCGCGATCTCGCGCACCAGTGCCAGCCCCAGCCCATTGCCGTCGCTGCGGCCGCTGACGAACGGTTCGAACAGCTGTGCCGCAATCGGCTCGGGCACGGGCGCACCGCGATTGCTCACTTGCAAATGCAACATGCCTTCGCGCTGCTCCGCACACATCACAATCTGCGTGCCTGGGTCGGCGTGCTGCAACGCATTGCGCAGCAGATTGTGCAATGCGCGCCCAAGTTGCTGCGGATCCAGTGACCACTGCAGCGGTACATCCGGCACCTGCAGCTGCAATTGATGCGCCGCGTGCGGCAACAGTGAGGGATCCAGCAGCTCCTTCAGCCAGTCCTGCACCACCACTGTCTCCAGCTGCAGGCGGATCGGCTGCACCATGCCGAGCAGGCTTTCGACCACGCCATCCAGACGCTGGATCTGCGCCAGCATCAGCGCACCATGCGCGGCGTCGTCGGGGGTGACATCGCGGAGTGCGATCTCGTTTTCCACCGCAAGCCGCATGGTGGCGATGGGATTGCGGATTTCGTGCGCCACCGTTGCAGTCATGCGCCCGAGCGCGGCAAGCCGCTCGTGCCGCGATAGCTCGTCGGCCAGCTTGCGTGTCTGCGCCAGCGCCTGCGCAGTGCGCTGCGCGTAGCCGGTGACCGCAGCGCCAAGCCGATCGAGTTCGGGCGCGCCCGTGTGCGGAATCTGCGGCATCTCGGTATCGGCCGCCAATGCGTGTTGAATCTTCTGCAGACGCTGACTCCAGCGCCGCACCACCACGCCCAGCGCAATCGCCGACACCGCGACCATCGCAAAGATCAACACCATGCCGACCACCAGCGGCCGCCACGCATCCGAACTGCTCGCCGGTACCCGCGACATGGTCCACGCGGCTGTGCCGGCCGCCAACGGGCAGGCGCTGATCAGCAGCACCTCGCGACTGCCATCGCGGCGGAACTGCACGGGCTTGCGTCCCTGCGCGCTTTGCCGCGCAGTGCCCACGATGGTTGTCCACTCGGCTGCCGGGATATCGGTCTTGTGATCGCTGCCGTCATAGGTGGGGTAGGCATAGGCGATGAACCCCTTGTCCACATTCCACACGCCACCTTCCACGCCGGGCGCATCGGCCAGCACCAATTGCACCACCACCGCAGCCAAGCCGGCGCCGTTGTCGCCGCTGCGCGCGGCCTCGCTTGCGCCGGCATAGCGCTGCACGATGCGCATGCACTGGCCGCTCAACTGTTGCCGCGCGTCTTCCAGCCGCACACCTTCGGTCTGGCGATACAGGCCATACAACATCGTGGCCACGCCCAGGCAGGCGGCCACGATCACCATCCAGATCAGCAACAATTGCCGCAGTAGCGAACGTGGCATGCAAGCGATCCGGGCAAGGTCGGCCGATGATAGAACTGGCCGCGTTAGCGCAGGTTGGTCTTGACCAGCTCGATCACCTCATCGCCCCGCCCGCTCATCACCGCCTTGAGTAGGTACAGGCCCATGCCCTTGGCCTGTTCAAGCTTGATCGCCGGCGGTACCGCCAGTTCCTGCGTGGCGATGCGCACATCCACCAGTGCCGGACCGGAATGCGCAAAGGCCTGCCGCAACGCACGCTCCAGCTGCGACGATTCGTCCACGCGAATGCCCAGAATGCCCATCGCATTGCTCATCGCGGCGAAATCCGGGTTGCGCAACTCGGTGCCGGTATCCAGATAACCGGCAGCCTTCATTTCCATCGCCACAAAGCCCAGCGAGGCATTGTTGAACACCACAATCTTCACTGGCAGGTTCAACTGCGCCAACGAGATGAAATCGCCCATCAACATCGCAAAGCCGCCATCGCCGGATAGCGAAATCACCTGCCGCCCGGGGAACGCCGCCTGCGCACCCAGTGCCTGCGGCATCGCATTGGCCATCGAGCCATGGTTGAACGACCCCAGCAAACGGCGCTTGCCGTTCATGCGCAGATAACGCGCCGCCCACACCGTGGGCGTGCCGACATCGCAAGTGAACACCGCATCCTGATCGGCAATCTGGCTGATCAGCCGGGTCACGAACTGCGGATGCAACGGCTCACCAGGATCGGCCGGCACTGCCAGGTCATCCAGCCCTTCGCGCGCCTTGCGATAGTGCTCCAGCGATTTTTCCAGGAAGCGGCGGTCTTCGCGACGCTGCAACTGCGGCAGCAAGGCCGCGATGGTTTCGCCCACATCCGCCGCAATGCCCAGCTGCAGCGGCGTGCGCCGTCCCAAGGCACCGGGGTCGCGGTCTACCTGCACGATGGTGGCGTCCTTCGGATAGAACTGCCGATACGGGAAATCCGTGCCCAACATGATCAAGGTGTCGCAGTTGAGCATCGCGTGGTAGCCGGAACTGAAGCCGATCAAGCCGGTCATACCGACATCGAACGGGTTCTCCCATTCCACATATTCCTTGCCACGTAGCGCGTGCACGATCGGCGCGCCCAGCCTCTCTGCCAGCGCCACCACCGCATCGTGTGCACCTGCGCATCCGCTGCCGCACAACAAGGTGACCGCCTTGCTCTGCTGCAACAGCTCGGCCAGCTGCTGCACATCGTCGGCCGCAGGCAGCACGCGTGGCGCGCGCAGGGCCGGCCATGCGCTCGACAGATGCTTGTCCACCTCCAGTAACGCGATATCGCCGGGAATCACCACCACCGCCACGCCTTGCTGCAGGATGGCCGTGCGCATCGCACGATGCAGCACTTCCGGCAGCTGCGCCGGATTGGTCACCAGCTCCACAAAGTGGCTGCACTCGCGGAACAGCTCCTGCGGATGGGTTTCCTGAAAATAATTCAGGCCGATCTCGGACGACGGAATATGCGCGGCGATCGCGAGCACCGGTTGCCGGCTGCGATGGCAGTCGAACAAGCCGTTGATCAAGTGCAGATTGCCCGGCCCGCAACTCCCGGCGCACACCGCCAGCGTGCCGGTTACCGCAGCCTCGGCGCCTGCGGCAAACGCGGCGACTTCTTCGTGGCGCACATGCATCCACTCGATGGTCTGCATCTCGCGCAATGCATCGGTCAAGCCATTGAGGCTGTCGCCGGTCACGCCCCAGATCCGCTCCACACCCGCGCTCTGCAGCGTCTCGGCCAGAAACCGCGCCACCGTCTTTTTCTTCGCCACGATGCAGCTCCGCTACTAGTCAACAGGCCTGCAATGCTCCCAGCGGCGATGTCAGTGCAATGTGCTCGTGCATGAAAAGTACTGAAAAACCAGATGATTTAAACGTTTGTGAACACACGTCTCACATTGCAGGTGCGCAGTGAATGCCGCGTCACGTTTTACGCGTGCGCTACGCGCATCCGCTGAGGACCACAAGAAAGCGCAGCTGAATCTGGCGCGATGATTCATTCACTGCTCAGTCCAAAATTCATGTCGCGTTCCATCGAATAACGGAGAATTTACATCTCGGCAGCGAACGGCATTCGCCTCAGCGCCGGCCCAAACCATAAGTACAGGTATTGATCATGAAGACTTCACTGCTGGCCCTCGGCCTCCTCGCAGCCCTGCCGTTTGCGGCCTCCGCTGCTGAAAACCTCTCCTACAATTTCGTCGAAGGCGACTACGTGCGCACTCCGACCGAAGGTCGCGATGCAGATGGTTGGGGCCTGAAGGCTTCTTACGCCGTTGCTCCGAACTTCCACGTGTTCGGCGATTACAGCAAGCAGAACGCTGACGACAACGACAGCGTGTTCGAAAGCTCCAACTCCGACTTCCAGCAGTGGGGCGTCGGTGTCGGCTACAACCACGAGATCGCCACCAGCACCGACTTCGTTGCCCGCGTTGCTTACCGCAAGCTGGACCTGGACAGCCCGAACATCAGCTTCGACGGCTACAGCGTAGAAGCCGGTCTGCGTAACGCGTTCGGCGAGCACTTCGAAGTCTATGCCCTGGCTGGCTACGAAGACTTCTCCAAGAAGCGCGGCATCGACATCGGCGACAACTTCTACGGCCGCCTTGGCGCCCAGGTGAAGTTGAACCAGAACTGGGGCATCAACGGCGACATCCGTATGGATGGCGACGGCAACAAGGAATGGTCGGTTGGCCCGCGCTTCAGCTGGTAAGCCGCACGTTTGACTGCAACGCGACTCTCTCCCGCGTTGCATTGGAAGCCCGGTCCCCCGACCGGGCTTCTTTCTTTTGCGCGATTGGTCGATGGCGACGCAGCGTCGCGTGGTTGTTTCGCAGACGTGCGCACGCAGCGCTTCTGGACGAAGCACTGGAGTCGCCTCGCACTTGAGTTACCGCGAAGCGGTGATGCGTCTGATATGCACCAACAAAAAGCCCGGCAGTGCCGGGCTCTTTGTTGTCTTTGTTGCATCACGCGATACGCATTACCGCCCGATCAGGTGAATAACGCCTGCGGATACTCGGGCTTGCGCTCGCGCGCCAGCAATTCCTTCAACGCCGCTTCCGGCGTGATTTCGCCATGCAGCACTGCGCGTACGGCATTGGAGATCGGCAACTCGATGCCGTGCTGTTCGGCCTGGCGCATGACTTCGTCGGCAGTCTGCACCGACTCGACCACCTGGCCGATCTCGCGGATCGCATCGTTCAAACTCTGCCCGCGCCCCAGCGCCAATCCCAGCCGGCGGTTGCGCGACAGATCGCCGGTGCAGGTGAGCACCAGATCGCCCAACCCGGCCAGGCCCATCAACGTTTCCGGGCGCGCACCGATCACTGCAGCCAGGCGCAACATCTCGTTCAAACCGCGCGTGATCAGACCCGCACGCGCGTTGAGGCCAAGCTGCATGCCGTCGGCCACACCAGTGGCCACGGCCAGCACGTTTTTCATTGCGCCACCCAGCTCTGCGCCCACCATGTCATCGCCGGTATAGGCGCGGAAGGTGGGACCGTGCATCGCATCGGCCACGACTTGGGCAAACGCCGCATCGTCGCCGTGCACGGTGACAGCAGTGGGCAAGCCGAGCGTGACTTCTTTGGCGAAGGACGGCCCGGTCACCACGGCCAGCGCAACGCTGGGACCGAGCAGATCGCGCGCAACTTCATGCAGAAAGCGCCCGGAACCGGGTTCGAAGCCCTTGGTCGCCCATGCCACGCCGGCGTTGGCCGGACGCAACGGAGCGATCAAGCGAATCGTTTCGGTGAATGCATGCGAGGGCACCACGACCAGAATCCAGCTTGCATCGGCCATGGCGGTCTGCAGGTCGGTGGTGGCACGCAACGTCTCCGGCAACGGAATGCCCGGCAGGTAACGCACGTTCTCGTGGGTGCGATCGATAGCATCCACCATCGCCGCATCGCGTCCCCAGAGCACGGTCGAGTGACCGTGTCTGGCAAGAAGCGCGGCCAGGGCCGTGCCCCAGGAACCGGCGCCGAGAACGGCGATCTTGTGGGTCGAATCGCTCATCGGCGCAGACAGTGCTTAGGCGTTGCCAGCCGGCTCGGAATCGGCCAGCGAGGTGCCTTCGCCCTGCGACCGCTGACGCAGGGTTTCTGCGTACAGGGCTTCGAAGTTGATCGGCTGCAGGTAGAACGGCGGGAAGCCGCCGGCCTGGATCAGATCGCTGACCAGGGTGCGCACGTACGGGAACAGGATGTTCGGGCACTGCGTGCCCAGCAGCACGTCGATCGCCTGCGGCTCCAGGCCGACCAGGCCGAATACGCCGGCCTGCTGCACTTCGGCCACGTAGGCGGTCTTGCCACCGGCGGTGCAGGTCAGGGTCACGGCCAGCACGACTTCGAAGGCGTTGTCGTTGAGGCGCTGGACCTTCTGATTGAGATTCAGCTGCAGCTCGGGCTGGTTGGCGTCATTGAAGACGGCCGGCGCGTTCGGCGATTCGAAAGAAACGTCCTTGACGTAAATCTTTTCGATGGTGAAAGCGGGGCCAGCAGCGGCGTCGGCCGGCGCAGCGGCGCCGTTGAGGATTTCGTCGGACATTCCTAACTCCAAAAGCGGTTCGGTGGATGCAGCGTTGAGTGATGCAGACGTGAAAACGCGAGTATCTCACGCAAGCAATGGGGGCTTGCGAGCTGCCGCACAAGGCGGATCAGCGGCCCTTGATCAGTGGTAATTCGGCCATTTGCCAGGCAGCGACGCCACCTTCGAGCCAGTACACCTTCTCGAAGCCGGCTTTCTTCAGCGTCTTGGCCGCACCTGCAGAGGTGTTGCCGCTACGGCAGACCACCACCACCGGCGATGCCTTGGCGTTGGCAAGCAGCTTGCTGGCCGGGTCGAACTTGGCCAGGGCCACGTTGCGGCTGCCGGCGATATGGCCCTTTTCGAAATCGGCGGTAGGCGATAGGTCGATCACCAGCGCGTCTTCGCTGTTGATCAAACGGGTCAGCTCGGCCGGCTTGAGTGCGCGATACCCGCGGAACAGGCGCGCAACCTCGGTGACGATCAGGGCGATGGTCAGGCCCACCAGGGCCAGCGACAACATGGGGTTGCGGCCGACAAAGGCCTGCAGCTCTTCGAAATTCACGGGGTCAGGGTCAGTCGAGCGGGCGGGAATTGTCGCACAGCTGGCACGCGCGACGGCCAGCGAGGCAGAGGCCGGGCTACTGGCCCTTCCACAGATCGGGCAGGCCGCTGGCCAGCCACCAGCGCTTTTGTTCGGGATTCCAGTGCCAGATCTCGATGCTGCGCACCAGCCGTTCGGCCTGGGTATTGCGGTTGATCACGCGCAGCTCGACCTCGCGGCGCAGGTCGCCATTGGGCTCTTCGCCCACGCGCAACTCGCGGTAGCCGGAAATCTGCACCTGCTCATAGCGTGAGCGTTCCAGGTCGCTGAGCGGATGGGCCTGGGCGTAGGTCGGTTCGACAAACCCCTGCGCGGCATCGAAATCGCTCCAGCGCACCGCCGCCGTATAGGCGGCCTGGGTGGTTTCCAGCGCGCGCCCCTGGGCGCGACTGCCGGCAGTGGCCACCCCGCTCAGCATCGCCAGCCCCAGCAGGACGACTGCTCCCATCAGTGCACGCATGCGTATTCCCCCTTGATCCAGCCTGCATCCTACCGTTTTGGAAACGCCACGAAGCGCCCGCTCAACGTGGCCGCCGCTGCGCCCGAGCCCAGCGCGATCTGCGCGCGCATGCCGATACGGGCCTTGCCGCGCTGACGGAAGGTCGCCAGAAAGGCGTCCCAGCCGCCCAATTCGGCGGGCTCGGCATCGGCCACCAGGTCTTCGTACACCGGCGCGACATAGCGCAGCTGGCTGTCGGCGACATACACGTCGGCTTCGTGCCCGGCCAATTGCAGTTGCAGCGTCAGCCACCCCCAGCTGGCCAGCGTCATCAACGAGGCCAGGCTGCCGCCGAACGCATTGGCCTTGTCGTTGACGTTGGCCTGCAACGGCGCGCGCAGGCGCAGCGCCCCATCGTGCAAGCCATCCACGGCAATGCCCATCGACAACACCGGCGGCATGGCGATGAACTGCTGCTGCAGCGACTGCAGGGCGGAGACGAGCGTGCACGAAGGAGTCATTGGAAAGGCTGGCAGACGACTAAGGGCGGCATCATGCCGCAATGTCCGGCGAGCGTCTTGTGCATGTGGATGACATGCGGTACCGCATGGTGAACGCGTGCAGCATCGGGCTGTTGCACGCCTTGGTTTTCCGTCAACAACCCGATAAGCACGCCGGCATCGGGCACTGTGGACTGTGCATGCAATTGCGGCGCGCGAGCGCGCAAGTGCGAGACCTGCGATCAGCCCATGGCGCCATTGTGGCGATCGCCGTTTTACGGCGCGAACACGACCTTGCGGTAGCCCTGCGCCACGCGCAGCAGCGTCGTCGCCTTGGCCTTCCAGTGCGCGCTGCGTTGCTTTTGCACGCGCGTCAGCGGCGCGTCGATGGTGCTGGTGAACACGATCTGCTCCGGCGCTGCGTGAAAGAACTTGTCCTGGATGCAGGCCGCCGGCGACAGCTGATAGGTGGACAGCTGCTGCGCCACCGGCGATTCGTTCCAACCGAACAAAAAGATATCGGCCATGGTGTGCCAGCGCGCGTCGGCGGCCAGCAGCAGTCGCGCCGCCTCGCGGCTGATGATCAGCGCACCGGCGCACACCGGCCAGCAATGCTGGTAGGTCGATGGACGCACCAGGCGCAGCTGGCGCCCGGCAATGTCGGCCACCTTGGCATCGAGCTTGATCCGGTTGTAGGACGGCTCCAGGCGCACGATGCTGCTGCCCGACGGGAGCCAGTCGGTGCTGCGCAACAGCGCTGGCAGCGCATCGGACAGGTGCATGTCGTCTTCGAAGATGGCGGTGTACGCAGCGTCGGACTCGGCGGCGATACGCCAGGCCGCCTGATGGCTCAGGAAGCAGCCGATGTTGGACGCGGTCCATTTGCGCGGGCCGGTGCTGAACGCATCGCCGGAGTTTTCCAGCGGGCGCTGACGCACGAAGTCGGCGATCTGCTCCGGCGTGAGGGTGGCACCGTCGATGGCGGCAATGCGCTCGAACGACAGGCCCAACGCCTGAAACCGCGCCGCCATGGCCTGCAGGCGATCGCCGCTGCGCTGCATGTTGATGAGGTACGACTTGATCACGGTGCCACTCCAGCTCGATTGTCGTGGCGGATCGTGAGCGGAGGCGCTGATTGGCTCACCCCCGAGCACGAGGTTGTGGCCGCACAAACGCAGGTATCCCGCCGAGCGGGCACGCGTGGCCAGGCAAGGCGCGAGGAGGAGGAGCGATGAAAACGACCGCTCGCGACCACCACACGGGCGCGGCTGGTGCCCGGAATCGGCACGCCCCAATCCTCCGATAAGGTTTCTGTGCCCTGCCCACCCCCCTGACAGCGGCTCGCGCCGTGCTTGTTGGCCGCTCTGCATCGTCGTGCGCGCCAACGCAGCACGCGCACCACCCCGAGACGGCATGGCTCTCGCATAATCGCCAGATGACCCGCCCTCCCCCGCTCGCCGATCCCTGGACCCTGCTCTCGCTGCGTCCCAGCGGCGAGCACGCGCCATTGCGGCGGGCGGTGGCACGGTATGGCGGGCGGCTGCTTGCCCTGTCGCCGTGGCGCCTGCAGACCAACGACACCGCGCAGGCGCGCGCCGCCTTGCAGCGCGCGCTGGAGGCGCCCATCGCGGTGTTCACCAGCCCGGCAGCCGTGCGCGCCGCGCATCAGCTGCGGCCCTTGCAGCGGCCGGTGCAGGCGCAGTGGGTCAGCGTGGGCGAAGGCACCGCGCGTGCGCTGCACGCCTGTGGCATCGACGCGGTTGTGCGCCCTGCGCGCATGGACAGCGAAGGCCTGCTCGCCTTGCCGCTGTTCGCAGCGCCGTTGCAGAGCGTCGGCTTGATCACCGCGCCGGGTGGACGCGGCATGTTGGCGCCTGCGCTGGAACACCGCGGTGCGCGCATCCTGCGTGCGGATGTGTATC
This sequence comes from Xanthomonas sp. AC360, assembly GCF_979258225.1. Taxonomy (NCBI): domain Bacteria; kingdom Pseudomonadati; phylum Pseudomonadota; class Gammaproteobacteria; order Lysobacterales; family Lysobacteraceae; genus Xanthomonas; species Xanthomonas sp. AC360. The sequence goes on along the minus strand of NZ_OZ409846.1, from coordinate 1,642,103 downwards.
AACGCGTGCCGCTGCGCTTGCGCTCGTCGGCGCTGCACGCCTTGACCGACGCACTGCCGCGCAGCGTCCTGGCCATGAGCAGTGCCGAGGCGCTGACGCTCGTGCTGCAGCAGTTGCCCGCCGCGCTGAGTGAGGCGGTGCGGCAACGCCCGCTGGTCGCCTCCAGCGAACGCCTGTGCGACGCCGCGCAAGCGTCGGGCTTCTGCCACGTCGTCCGCGCGGCAGGTCCATTGCCGGAGCAACTGGTCGCTGCCGCTGCAGCGATCGTGACACCATCGCGACCTTGCTGAACTGCGAACTCAAGCACAGCTTGCGGCGCTCTGCCGGCGCACGCCATGCTGTGCCAGATGACTGCGGCGCCTGCGCCGGTCGTGACCGCCCGAGGATGTCCGAATGACCGAAATGCCCGCCACCACGCGACGGTTTCCCTGGGCCTGGCTGCTGCTTGTGCTGGCCATTGCCGCCGTGGGCGTGGCGCTGTTTCTCGGCTGGCGTGCGTGGCAGAGCTATCACGACGCGCAACTGCAGGCCGCGCAGGCGCAGCAGCAACGCTGGGACGGCACCCAGCAATTGCTGGAAACACTGCGCCGCGATCAACGCCTGGCCAATGAGCGCCTGCAGGATGCGGCCGCCACCAATCGCGTGCTGCGCGATGAAATGCTGGGCCTGAGCCAGCGCAGCGCCTTGCTCGAAGACACCGTGCAAAAGCTTGCCGACCCGAACCGGCATGGCGCACAGGCGCTGCGGCTGGATGAAGTGGAACTGTTGCTGCGGCTCGGACAGCAGCGGCTGAGCATTGCCGGCGACGCCGATGGCGCCCGTCGCGCCTACGCGCTGGCCAACGGCGCACTCAACGGGATCGACGATCCGGGCTATCTCAATCTGCGCCAGGCACTGGTGCAGGAGCGCGATGCGCTGGACCGCCTCGGCAGCGGCCCGCAGGCACAGGCGGCGCAGGCGCTCGATCAGTTGGCCATCGATCTGCAGCGCCTGCCGGAACACTCCGCACAAACCACCGAAGCGGCGCGGCCGTGGTGGCAAAAAGTGCTCGCACCGCTGGTGGATATTCGCCCCAGCCGTGGCGACGCCTTGCTGACCGCCGGCGACCGCAACGCCGCCAGCGATGCCTTGCAGATCGAAATCAGCCTCGCCCGCGCCGCTGCAGAACGTGGCGATCCGCAAGGCTTTGCACAATCGCTACGCCGCGTGGAGACCTGGACCACCCGGTTGTGGCCGGACTCGCCGCAACGCCGTCAGATGCGTGCGCGCCTGCGCACGCTGCAACAAGCGCCACTGCGTCCGCGACTGCCGGAACTGGGCACCACCCTGCTGCAACTGCAGGCCATGCGTGAAGGGAGATCCACCCAATGAAAGTGTTGCGTACCGTCTTGATCCTGTTGGTTGCCGTGGCACTGGGCGTGCTCGGTGCGCAGTGGTTGTCGCATCAAAACAGCTACGACCTGGGTAACGTGGTGGTGAGCGTGGGTGGCAACGACTACCGCGCTGCAATGCCGCAGGCGGTGCTGATCCTGATCATCGCGCTGCTGGTGATCTGGCTGCTGTGGACGCTCATCAGCCTGCCGTTCCGCGTGTGGGGCAAGTACCGCCGCAAGAAGGGCCGCGCACGCCTGATCGAAGGCCTGCGCGCCGCCGACCACGGCCAGTGGCAACGCGCCGAGCGCCTGCTGGTCACTGCCAGCGAAGACGACGAGGTCAGCGGCATTGCGCTCGCCAGCGCGGTGCGCGTGGCCGATGCACGCGGCGACGAGGCATCGGCCACTGCGCTCGCACAGCAGTTGGCCGAGCGCGACCCCACCGCGTACGCGCTGTTGCAGGGTGAGCGGCATCTGGCGCGGCAACGGCCGGTCGAGGCGATCAATGCGCTCGATGCTGCCAATGCCCAACCGCTGCCGGCACGTGGCCTGTTGCTGCGCACGCATGCGCTGACCCAGATCGGCCGTGCCGATGAAGCCTACGGCCAGCTCGGTGCCTTGCGTCAGCAAGCGGTGCTGGCACCGGAGGCTTACAGCACGCTGGAAGCCACACTGGCCGAACAGACCCTGTTGCAGGCCGGCGATGCCAATGCGCTGGCCGAGCGCTGGGAGGCACTGCCCAAGCCGCTGCGCACCTACCCGGCCGTGGTCGGTGCATACGCGCAACGTGCAGCGGTGCTGCATTGGGACGATGCCGCCGTGCACAGCCTGGAACAGGCGCTGGATACGCAATGGGACGAATCGCTGGTGCGCCTGTACGGCGTGCTGCCGCTGGAAAAATACGATTCGCGCCGGGCCAGTGCGCAGCGCTGGCTGACCCAGTATCCGGACAGCCCGGGCCTGCTGTTGACGCTGGCGCGGCTTGCACGCCACCAGCAGCAGTGGTCGCAGGCCGAAGAGTTCCTGCACCGCGCGCTTGCCAATGGCGCCGGTAGCGAGGCCTGGGAAGAGTTGGGCCATGGATTTGCCGCCGCTGGCGACCTGCTCTCTGCGCAGCATTGCTACGCCAATGCATTGCGCGCCGCACGCGGCGAGCCGGTGCATGAAGGCATGCCGCAGCAGTCGCTGCGCGGGCCGATCGTGTCAGCAAGTCCGGCGCCTGCGGCCGACCCACTCGCACCGGACGATCGCATTCTGTAATCGCTGCGGTTGTTCGATCTTGCAGAGGCGCACACCACAGGTGCGCCGCGTTGCATCAACGCTGGCGTGATGCCTGTGGCGGTGGCGGCAAATCACTCAGAAATGCATCGCAGGCACCCAGATACCGTGCCTGCGCATGGTCGACCTGCGTCGGCGACAACACGCGCGAGCCCAGGCGGCCGATCAACAGCATCGCTGCCATCACGCCGGCACCGATCACCCAGCGGAACTGGCTATCGATCAACAGCCCGCACACCAGCAATGCCAACACCGACGCCATGGCCACCGCGACGAAACGGGCGCGGCGGCGCTCGTGTTGCGCGCACAAGGTGAGCACATGCGCGCTGCGTTTGCGTAGCGCAATGGCCAAGATCACGTACGGCAACACGCCCAGCAGCAGCGCGGCGTAGATCACCGGGTGGTGCCAATGAAAGATGTAGCGACGGGGCGGCATGTCGGCCGGCGCATTGCACTTGACGCACCGCGGCGGCAGATTGGCGCCCGCCGTACACACCAGCACATCGCCCTCGCGCCACACATCGCCGTTCGCCGGCGGTAGATACAGGCTGGGCGGCTCGCGCAACGCGTCATTCGACATCCATGCGTCCTTGCTGGTTGAGGATCTGGGATTGGGGATTAGAGATTCGGGATTAGTAAAAGCCGGATTTCTCTAGCGAATCCCCAATCCCGCTGCGCAGCAGCCTAGCGCTCGACGATCGCCACCACGCCCATGCCGCCGGCGGTGCAGATCGAAATCAGCGCGCGGCCGCCGCCGCGTTCTTCCAGTTGCTTGGCGGCGGTGGCCACCACGCGCGCGCCGGTGGCGGCGAACGGGTGGCCGGTGGCCAGCGACGAACCCAGCGGGTTGATCTTGTCCGGGTCGATGCGGCCCAGCGGTGCGTCCAGACCCAGACGCGTGCGGCAGTAATCCTCGCTCTCCCACGCGCGCAGCGTGCACAGCACCTGCGCGGCAAAGGCTTCGTGGATTTCGTAGATGTCGAAGTCCTGCAGGGTCAGACCCTGACGCGCCAGCATCTGCGGTACCGCGATGGTCGGCGCCATCAGTAGGCCTTCGCCATGCACGAAATCCACTGCCGCCACCTGCGCATCGCGCAGATACGCCATCGGCGTGTGGCCATGCGCCAGCGCCCAGGCCTCGCTGGACAGCAGCACTGCGGCGGCGCCATCGGTCAGCGGGGTGGAATTGGCGGCAGTCAAGGTGCCACGGCCGGAGGTCTTGTCGAACGCCGGACGCAAGGTCGCCAGCTTTTCCAGCGAGGTGTCGGCGCGCAGGATGTTGTCGCGCGAGACCCCACGGAACGGGGCGATCAGCGAATCGAAGAAGCCGCGCTCATACGCAGCCGCCAGCTTGTGGTGCGAGGCCACTGCCCATTCGTCCTGCGAATCGCGCGAGATGTTCCACTCCTTGGCCATGTCCTCGCAGTGGGCGCCCATGCTCTTGCCGGTACGCGGCTCGGCCACGCCGGGGAAGTCCGGCTTGAGTTCGCTCAACTTGAAGCCGCGCAGCAATGCCTTGAGTTTGTCGCCGGTGGCCTTGGCGCGGTTGGCGGCCATCAGGCGCGCGCGCAATTTCTTGCCATAGACGATCGGCACTTCGGAGGTGGTGTCCGAGCCGCCGCCAATGCCCGAATCGATCTGCCCCAGCGCGATCTTGTTGGCGATGGTGATCACCGAATCCAGGCTGGTGCCGCAGGCGCGCTGCAAGGTGATGCCCGGCGTCAGCGGCGACAGACCCGACGACAGCGCTGCCTCGCGGGCCAGGTTCCAATCCGAGGAGTGCTTGATCACCGCCCCCATCGCCACTTCGCCCAATTGCTGCCCATGCAGGCCGAAGCGCTCGACCAGCGCGCCCAGCGTGCGCACCGACATGCCCAGGTTGCCCACGTCCGCGTAAGCGGTGTTCTGACGACAGAACGGGATACGAACGCCGCCCAGAATGGCGACGGGACGGGCTGCGGGCATCGGTTGACCTGGCATGGAGGACTCGGGGACATGGCCTGCACAGGGCCGGCAGGCATAATGGCCGCAGTGTAGCTTCGACCCCGTGATGGGCCAACCGCGAATCATGAGCAAGACCGAACACGGCGTGACCGCCATGGGTGTGATGGCGCTGGAATTGACGGGCGGCACCGCCCCCGAACGCGGCGCCCTGGCGCCCGAGCAGGCCGGCATGCTGGCCGAACGCATTGGCCGCGACCTGGCGCAATGGATCCCGGAGATCCGCGCGCTGGAGTTGAGCGTGGCAATGGCGCATTTCGACCCGGCCGAAGTGCTGCGGCCGGGCTGGCCGCTGCATCGCCGGCTGGAGGAACTGCATGCCCGCGCGCCGGGCCGCGACCAGGGCCCGCGGGTGCTGGCCTTCGGTGCCGATGCGCAGGGCGAGATCCCCTTGCCGTTCCAGGCCGATGCCCAGTTGACCGGTGGCGGCCTGCGCGTCCTGCCGTTCCTGCTGTCGGGCGACCCGGACATCGTGGCGAACGTGGCCGATGCGATGGAAGAAGTGCTGCTGGCCCAGGGCATGGCCCAGGCCGACACCGCGCTGCTGGCGCAGGAAAGCTTCGGCGCGCGCATCGAGCACGCCCGCTACCTCACCGCGCACGATCTGGCGGCGATGATCTCGATGCAGTACGACAACCAGGGCCTGGCACCGCTGTGGCCGCTGATCGAAGCCGCCCTGCTCGCCCCCGACAGCGAAGAATGGCTGCAGCAATCGCCCGAGCCGGTGTTGCGCTATGTCGATGGCGAAGTGCGCATCGCATTGTTCGACCCGGCCGGCTGGTGCGATTACTACACGCACGACCGCGAGAATTGCGAGCGCCTACGCGGCGTCTACGAGCAATTCCTCTCGCGTCAGCGGCAGATGGCTGCCGTACTGGAAGCGCATGGGTTGCCGGTGCTGTACGTGCATGTGGAGCCGGGTCAGGATCCGCACCAGGCCTTATCTGCATAAGCGATGCGTCGGTGTCCACCGCGCGCCTGCCTTGCAGGGCGTGTTGGACACTGGCGTGTATGCGGCAGACCTGGAGCGTGCCTGCGCGTTTCATGCGCGTGTACCTGGCCTGCAGCCTATGCACCGCGATGCGCGCATGCCGGCGTACGCGAGTGCGCTGGGGCAAGTGTTGCTCCTGATTCTTGCAGGGAAGTACCTAGAACACGGCTACATGACCCGGCGGGACGATTCCCCCGCACAACAGTAGCGGACGCGCGCACTATGCACTGGCGATCGCTAGCGATGCACTGACCGGTTGGGAAGCGCCTTTGCAGGCATGCGGCGCGCCGATCGAAGGCTGCACGCGGTGGCCGGTGGCGCACAACGTATTAACTTCCGCGATACCGATGCGCACTTCCTGGGTAGCGACGCCTAGCCTTCGGCCAAATCACTGAGCGCGGTTGGCAAAGCCACTCACCGCAACACGTACCGCTCGTGCTCGGATCCGCTCACGATTCATCCGCGCTGGTTACCACTGCGCCATCTACCCAGCTGAAGATTGCTTGCTACGGATTGGCTGCTCCGAGCGCGTATGCGCGCACACGCTCGACAGCGCAGCAGTTGGCGCACTGACGCGTCAACTGCAGTATTTACCGCTTTATCGATGCATGGTCCAACCATGCACGCTCCGCTGAGCAACGTTGCCGCGTCGTAGCAGCACCAGCGTCTGCAAGACCATGAGCGAGATGCCGCCTTCGCGTTGCCAACAGGCCATTATGTCCGGCGGAACAACGCGCCGACGCCTGACACAAAGCTGCTTACCGCAGCCGTTGTGCATTACAAAACAAAAGACGCGACGGCCATCGAATGCCGCCGCGTCCATGCGCTTACTTGGTTGCAGCCTGCGCATTGTCGGTGGTGATCACGCCGCAGGCCAGACGGCCGCCGGCGTTGCCGGTGGGCTGGGTTTTGTAGTCATCGGCATCGGCGTGCACGATCACCGCGTGACCTGCGATGTCGAACTGATCGGCCTTGCCCAGGTTGACGTTGCTGGAAACCGGGCCGTCGATGCTGGCATTGCCCTGCGCGTCGGACTTGATGTTGGGCATGTCGCCGCCGTGATGCGGGTCGGCACTGACGTTGCCGTGATCGGACTGGGCCGGGTTGAAATGGCCACCGGCGCTGCTGCCGTCCGGGGCGCTGCAATCGCCCTTTTCGTGGATATGGAAGCCGTGTTCGGTGTTGGGCGTGAGCCCACTGAGTTGGCCGGTCACGCGCAGCACGCCATCGACGGTCTTGAAGGTCACCGTGCCTTTGACGTCATTGCCCTTGGTCGGCTTGAGCTCGGCGGTGGCCGTGGTGGTGGCGGCCGCCCCGGTCACCATGGCGGCGGCATGCTCGCCACTGTGCGCCGCGTCGGCCGGGGTGCTGGCCGTCGGTGCGGGGGTGGGCTCGGCCGGTGCGGGCTCGTCGCGCTTGCACGCGGTCAACACCAAGGCGGTCGCCAGGAACAGGGTTGTGGGAAGAATGCGCATGGGAAAGCTCCTGTAGAGACCGCAGCTGCGGCCATTGATGCCCCAACTCAGGGCTGCGAAGGGGGTGTGCGCCATTGAGTGACGCGAATGACGCCGCAGGCCAGGCGTGCACCCGCATTGCCGCTGGGCTGGCTGCGATAGTCGTCGGCGTCGGCATGCACGATCAGCGCCTTGCCGATCACATCGCTAGGCGCGCCATCGCCCAGGCTGATGCCGGCCAGGATCATGTCCAGATGCGCGACGCCCTCGGCGTCGGCACGCAGGTTGTCCATATCGCCTAGATGATGGGTGCCGCTGCCGGCGCGGCCGTGCGAGGCGCCGGTCGGATTGAAATGCGCGCCCGCACTGCTGGCATCGGCCGCGCTGCAATCGCCGCGTTCGTGCACATGGAAACCGGCCACGCCACCTGGGCGCAGGCCACCGACCGTGCCGGTGATGCGGATGCCCTGCAGCGCCGGCACCAGCACGACCCGGCCGCTGACCAGGCTGCCCGACGCCGAAGCCAGCGCGGCTTCGGCCTGCTGCACCGGACGCGCGGGCACCACGCGCGCCGCTGGCGGCGGTGGCGGGGGAGGTGGCGGCGTGCTGCTGCAGGCGGCCAGCGCCAGAGCGGTAAGGGCAACGATCGTGGACGACCGATAACGCATCGAGCTGTTCTCCTGATCAGGCTGGAAACCTATGCGGGCGCATGTTCACGTGTCATGAAATGCGTCTGGGGCAGCGCAGCAGTTTACGGGGTTGGTGTGGATGGTCGGGTTGTTTGCGTGCCCGCTGTGCGGGATGCGGTGCGGGGAGCCTTGCGCGGCTTCGACGATGGCCTAGGCCGATCAGGGGCCACCACGAGTTCATCGATGGCCAGGGGGATGCGGTGTCGTGTGGATGGTGAAACACGTGCAGTGAGGGTGCTCAATGTGTGGTGATGCGCGTCAATCTCGTTGCGTGCTCGTTGCGTGCACTACGTGATTCACGCGTTTCGTGCACGAGGTGATTCAAAGGAGCGACGCAGGCGGCTGCGCTTTTATCGGCTTGGGTGCCCTCACCCCAACCCCCGCTCCGCGCCCCGGTCCGCGCTTGCGGCGCGGGCGCTCCAAGGCACGCGCGCCCGCAGCGCGCAAGCCGTACCTTCTCACCCCGCAGGCGGGAGAGGGGCTTCACCGCAGCGATCGGCAGGGTTCGCCGCAGTGCTTGAGGCATTTCATCGCAGCGATCCGCGGAGTTCGCCGCAGCGATCGAGGCATTTCATCGCAGCGATCGGCAGGGTTCGCCGCAGTGATCGAGGCATTTCATCGCAGTGATCCGCGGAGTTCGCCGCAGCGATCACCCGCCTGCCTTCTCCCGCGCGCGGGGGAAGGTGCCCGAAGGGCGGATGGGGGCAGCGTTCGCCGCCGAGTGGCCAGGACCGTTGCGCTCACGTAAGCGCAAAAACGCCCACGCAACCACCCAGGCAGGATCCCGATCCCGCCCGGCCTAGCCGCCGGACCGCTCAGCGGCGCTTGCGGCCCGGGCCGAGTTTGCGGGTGACCGTGTTGCGACCCAGGCCGAGGCGGGCGGCGGCTTCGGCGCGACGGCCCTGGGTGAGTTGCAGGGCGGCTTCGAGCAGGGTCTTGTCCAGGCGTTCGCGCGCTTCGGCATGTACGCCCTGGGCGCCTTCGCTGAGGCGTTGCGCGGCCCAGCTGGACAGCATGTCGTCCCATTGCCCGACGCTGCTACGGCCGGTGCGCTGGCGGCCGCGCGCCAGCGCTGCATCCACGTCGACCACATCGATGATGTCGGCGGTGGCCAGGGCCGCGAGGCGCCAACAGACGTTTTCCAGTTCGCGTACGTTGCCGGGCCAGTCGTATTGGCGCAGGTCTTCCAGTGCGGCCGACGATAGCCGCTTGGGCAGCATGTCGAGCTTGCGCCCAGCCATGGCCAGGAAATTTTCCGCCAGTTGCGCGATGTCGCCGCGACGCTCGCGCAGCGGTGGCAGCTGCAGGCGCACCACATCCAGGCGGTGCAGCAAGTCGGCACGGAAGCGGCCTTGTTCGACCAGCGCTTCCAGATCCTGGTGAGTGGCGGCGATCACGCGTACATCGACACGGATCAACTCGCGCCCACCGACGCGAAAGAATTCGTTCTCTGCCAGCACGCGCAGCAGGCGCGTCTGCAACGGCAGCGGCATGTCGCCAATTTCGTCCAGAAACAAGGTGCCGCCATCGGCTTGTTCGAAGCGGCCGATGTGCCGTTTGGTGGCGCCGGTGAAGGCGCCGGTTTCGTGGCCGAACAACTCGCTTTCCAGCAACTCGGCAGGAATGGCGGCGGTGTTGAGTGCGACGAAGGGTTTGCGCGCGCGCGGCGATTCGTTGTGCAGCGCGCGCGCGACCAACTCCTTGCCGGTGCCGGTTTCGCCGTTGATCAGCACCGACAGCGGCGCTTGTGCGAGGCGTCCGATCGCGCGGAACAAGGCCTGCATCGCCGGGGTGTCGCCGATCAGCGCGGCCGAGCCTTCGGCCAGCGGGGCGCCCATGATCTTGTCGACACCGGCATCGGCGTCGGGCAGCGCCCGTGCGGCCAGCGCCACCGCATCGTCCAGATCGAACGGCTTGGACAGGAACTCGTGCGCACCACCGCGAAAGGCGCCGGCGGTGCTGGCGACATCGGTATAGGCCGACATCACGATCACCGGCAGCTGCGGGTGCTTGGATTTGAGCTTGTCGAGCAGGCTCAGGCCGTCTTCGCCGGGCATGCGCACGTCGGTGAATAGCAGGTCCGGCATGGGCCGCATCGACAGTGCCTGCAGCGCCGCAGCGGCGCTGTCGAAGCCATCCACCGCGTAACCGGCATCGCGCAAGGCCGTGGACAGCACGAAGCGGACCGAACGGTCGTCGTCGACCACCCAGATGTGGTGGGATGCGGCGGCGGCCTCAGCCATGCAGATGCTCCTTGTCGTGATCGCCGACCAGCTCGGGCAGCAGCAGTGTGAAAACGGTATGGCCCGGACGCGAGCGATAGGTCAGGGTGCCGTGGTGCTCGCGCGAGACCTGCTGGGCCAGCGCCAGTCCCAGCCCGCTGCCCTCGGCGCGGCCGCTGACCAGCGGCAGGAACAGGTGCTCGGCCAGTTCTTCCGGCACGCCACCGCCGTCGTCGATGATTTCCAGCCGCAGCGACATCGCATGCACGCGGTCGCGGATGCGCTGGCCGTGCTCGACGCGGGTGCGCAGGGTGACGCGGGTGGCGCCAGCCTGAAACGCGTTACGGACCAGATTCCAGACCGCCTGGGTGAGCCGGTCCACATCGCCCAGGATGTCGGGAATGCTGGGGTCGTAATCGCGCTGCACCTGCACCGACCAGCCGCCCTCGGCTTCGGCCAGGCGCAGCACGCGTTCGAGCACCACGTGGATGTTGAGGCCCTCGTGCGGGCGCAGCGGCGACGGCGAGAGCAGGCGTTCAAGCAAGGTGTTGAGGCGTTCGATTTCGGTGCCGATCAGCTCGATCAGCTCGTGCTCGTCTTCATCGCGGCCCGCAGAGCGGCGCGCCAGTAACTGCGCGGCGCCCTTCAAGCCGGCCAATGGGTTACGCAGTTCGTGCGCCAGGCCCTTGAGCGCGGCGCTCAAGGCATTGGGCAGGGCGTGGGTGGGGTCCAGCGCGGGGAATTCGTCGACCGGGTGCGTTTCCAACAGCCAGCCGCCATCGTCCAGCCGCGACAGCCAGCCTTCGGCAAAGCGTGGCGCGTCGTTGGGCAGGCCCAGCGCCAGCCGGTGCAGGCGCAGCACGTCGCGTTCGTCGTTGAGCAGGAAGCGCGCAAGTGCGTCGCCCTGCACTTCCAGTGCAGCCAGCGGCTGGTCGACCAGCCGCCGCGCGCTGACGCCGAGCCAGCGCGCGAATGCCGGGTTAACCCCCAGTACGCGGCCGTCGCGGTCGGCCCAGGCCACCGGGGTGCCCAGGCTGTCGAGCGACGGTGTGGAGGTCGTCATCCGCATTGCACCAATTTAGTGCAAACAGCATCGGCGTGCGCGAATGGCGCGCCGAACGCAGCCTGCATCGAAGCATCTGAGGCCGGGTGGCAGTGGAATGCACCGACGACCCGGCGCGCATCCGCGCCGACGGTGACGGGCGTGAGGCTGGTCATGCAGGCACCTCGGCAATGGATCCGCGCCGGCAGCGGCCGCGGTAGAAACCGACCCGGCGCGGGCAGCGCCGGCCGGGTCGTTGCGCCACCCGCGGAGATTTCGCCGCGGGTGTGCATGCTCAGGACTCGTACGCGGCTTCGCCGTGCGAGGTGATGTCCAGCCCCTCGCGCTCGGCTTCTTCGGTGACACGCAGGCCGAAGACCAGCTTGGCGACCAGGAATCCGACCACCGACACCACGCCGATCCACACCACGGTGATGCCCACGCCCAGGGCCTGGATGCCGACCTGATGCAGCATGTCGTAATCGCCGCCCTTCTGGCCGCCCAGCGAGGCCGCCGAGAACACGCCGGTCAGGATGGCGCCGATGATGCCGCCCAGGCCATGCACGCCGAACACGTCCAGGCTGTCGTCGGCACCCAGCAGGCGCTTCAGACCGGTGACGCCCCACACGCACAGCACGCCAGCCGCCAGGCCGATCACGATGGCGCCGAACGGACCCACGGTGCCGCAGGCCGGGGTGATGCCGACCAGACCGGCAACCATGCCCGACGCCACACCCAGGGCGGACGACTTGCCCTTGATGATCTTCTCGGTGAGCGACCAGCCCAGGATGGCGGCCGCGGTGGCCAGCAAGGTGTTGAGGAAGGCCAGCGCCGCACCGGCATTGGCTTCCAGGTTGGAGCCGGCATTGAAGCCGAACCAGCCCACCCACAGCAGCGAGGCGCCGACGAAGGTCAGGGTCACGTTGTGCGGCTTGATCGCCTCACGCCCCAACCCGGCCCGCTTGCCGACGAAGTAGGCACCCACCAGACCGGCGATACCGGCATTGATGTGCACCACGGTGCCGCCGGCAAAATCCAGCGCGCCCAGCCCGAACAGATAGCCACCGGTCGCCCAGACCATGTGCGCCAGCGGCAGATAGCCGAAGGTGAACCAGATCACCGAGAACAGCAGCACCGCGGCGAACTTGGCGCGTTCGGCAAAGGCGCCGACGATCAGCGCGCCGGTGATGCCGGCAAAGGTCGCCTGGAACCCGATAAACACGTATTCCGGCAGGCTCACACCTTTGGTGAAGGTGGCCGACAGGCTCTCGATGGTCACGCCCTTGAGCAGCGCCTTGTCCAGATTGCCGATCCACGGGCCTTCGCCGGAAAATGCCAGGCTGTAGCCGTAGAGCACCCACAGGATGGTCAGCAGCGAGAACACCGTTGCGACCTGGATCAGCACCGACAACACGTTCTTGGCGCGCACCATGCCGCCGTAGAACAACGCCAGGCCCGGCACCACCATCAGCAACACCAGCAGCGTGGAGGTCAGCATCCAGGCGACGTCGCCCTTGTCGACCACCGGCGCGACTTCGGCGGCAGCGGCCGGCGCGGCGGCCGGCTGCGCAGACGGCAGCGGTTCGGTGGTGACCGGTTCGGTCGGCAACGGGGTGACCTGCGGGGTGGATTGCGCCTGGGCGCTGCCCATGCCGCCCACCACCAGCGCGCTGAACAGCATCAGCATGCACACGCTGTAGAACCGGGCTTTCCACCCGGCAAAAAGAGCTGTCTTCATACGACCTCCAGAGGTGGGGGACTCAGAGCGCATCGGCGCCGATTTCGCCGGTGCGGATCCGCACCACTTGCTCGATCGCAGTCACAAAGATCTTGCCGTCGCCGATCTTGCCGGTGCCGGCCGCGTTCTGGATCGCCTCGACCACAGCGTCCAGCCGATCGTCGGTGACCACCGTCTCGATCTTGATCTTGGGCAAAAAGTCCACGACGTACTCGGCGCCGCGATACAGCTCGGTGTGGCCTTTCTGACGCCCGAAGCCCTTGACCTCGGTGACGGTGATACCCGACACGCCAGCGGCGGACAGGGCCTCGCGGACCTCGTCGAGCTTGAACGGCCGGATGATGGCGGTGATCAATTTCATGCGCATACCCCGAAAGGTGGAAGGAACCGGCCGGCATTGCGCCGCCCGGCGGTGTCAGTCACCTGGATGCCAACCCCGGCATCCAATCGTTCGCGGATCGCGCAGACCCCGACGGATGCCATGCATCCGCCTCGTGGGAGAGGTCAGGCCCGCGCGCCGCGAACTGTGTGCTCTCTCGTACCCCTCGACTCCATGGCGGTGCCAGGGAGCCATCGAACATGTGCGGCGATGGCGGAGGTGGGAGGGGGGGCCTCCGCCATCACCGCGGTGGAACTCAGTTGCCGTAGTACAGCTGGTATTCCAGCGGATGCGTTGCCGCACGGAACTTGGTGACTTCCTGCATCTTCAGCGCGATGTAGCCGTCGATGAAGTCGTCGCTCATCACGCCACCGGCCTTGAGGAACTCGCGATCCTTGTCCAGCGCTTCCAGTGCCTGGTCCAGGCTGGAGCAGACCTGCGGAATCAACTTCTCTTCTTCCGGCGGCAGGTCGTACAGATCCTTGTCGCTCGGAGCGCCCGGGTCGATCTGGTTCTTGATGCCGTCCAGGCCGGCCATCATCAGCGCGGTGAAGGTCAGGTAGCCGGACTGCAACGGATCGGGGAAGCGCATTTCGATACGGCGCGCCTTCGGATTGGTGACCCACGGAATGCGGCACGAGGCCGAGCGGTTCCGCGCCGAATAAGCCAGCATCACCGGCGCTTCGTAACCCGGCACGAGACGCTTGTAGCTGTTGGTGCCGGAGTTGGCGAATGCATTGATCGCACGGGCGTGCTTGAAGATGCCGCCGATGTACCACAGCGCCATCTGCGACAGGCCGCCGTAGCCGTCGCCGGCGAACAGGTTGGTGCCGCCCTTGGTCAGCGACTGGTGCACGTGCATGCCGGAGCCGTTATCGCCGACGATCGGCTTGGGCATGAAGGTGGCGGTCTTGCCGTTGCGGTAGGCGACGTTCTTGATGATGTACTTCATCGTCAGCAGTTCGTCGGCCTTCTGCACCAGCGAGCTGAACTTGGTGCCGATCTCGCACTGGCCGGCGGTGGCCACTTCGTGATGGTGCACTTCGGTTTCGATACCGACCTGTTCCAGCGTCTTGATCATTTCCGCACGCAGGTCGTGCAGGGTGTCGGTCGGCGGAACCGGGAAGTAGCCGCCCTTCACGCCCGGACGATAGCCACTGTTGCCGCCGTCATACTTTTCACCGGTATTCCAGGCGGCCTCTTCGGAACCCACCTGGAAGAAGGTGTGGCCCATGTCGTTGGCGAAGCGGACCGAATCGAAGATGAAGAATTCCGGCTCCGGGCCGAAGAAGGCCTGGTCGGCGGTGCCGGAGGACTTCAGGTAGGCCTCGGCGCGCTTTGCGATGCCGCGCGGGTCGCGCTCATAGCTCTGCATGGTGGCCGGATCGAGGATGTCGCAGGTCAGCACGATGGTCGGATCGGCGAAGAACGGATCCAGATACGCGGTGCCGGCGTCGGGCAGCAACACCATGTCCGACTCGTTGATGCCCTTCCAACCCGCGATCGAGCTGCCATCGAACATCTTGCCTTCTTCGAACAACGCCGGCTCGATGATGTTGGCCGGAAAGGTGATGTGCTGCTGTACACCACGCATATCGACGAAGCGCAGGTCGACAAACTCGACCTTGTTGTCCTTGATCAGCTTTTCAACGTTTTCCACGGACATCGGAAGAAACCTCGGATTGGAGTGAAGTGGATCGTGGGCGGTACTACAGCAGGGACCATGCCAAACCACCGACGTTCACAAGTCGTTGATTTTGCTTGCATCACTTGAGACCGCTACACACGCGATAGCACCTTATTGGTGCTATCTGCATTGATGGTGCACCGATATGGTGCATGTCGCAATGCACTATCCTGACGCCTCCCCCAATCCTCCCCTCTCGTCCGATGTCCGATCTGATTTCCGCCCTGCTCTTGGGCATTCTCGAAGGCTTGACCGAATTTCTGCCGATCTCCAGCACCGGCCACCTGTTGATCGCCGAACAATGGCTCGGACGCCGTTCTGACTTCTTCAATATCGTCATCCAGGCCGGCGCGATCCTGGCCATCTGCCTGGCGTTGCGGCAGAAGCTGTGGAGCCTGGCCACCGGGCTGGGCGAGCGTGCCAACCGCGACTATGTGCTCAAGATCGGCGTGGCCTTCATGGTCACTGCCGTGGTCGGGTTGATCGTACGCAAGGCCGGTTGGCAGTTGCCGGAAACCGTGCATCCGGTGGCCTGGGCGCTGCTGATCGGCGGCCTGTGGATGCTGGTGGCCGAGCACTTTGCCGGCAAGTTGCCGGAGCGCGATGTGGTGACCTGGAAAGTCGCCATCGCCGTGGGCCTGGCGCAGGTGGTGGCCGGCGTGTTCCCCGGCACTTCGCGCTCGGCCTCGGCGATTTTCCTGGCCATGTTGCTGGGCCTGAGCAAGCGCTCGGCGGCAGCGGATTTCGTGTTCATGGTCGGCATCCCGACCATGTTCGCGGCCAGCGGTTACGCGCTGCTGGAGATGTACAAGGAAGGCGGGTTCGGCAGTGAGAACTGGACCGATGTGGCAGTGGCCTTCGTGGCAGCGACCATCACCGGTTTTGTGGTGGTGAAGTGGCTGCTGGGCTACATCAAGAAGCACCGCTTCACGGTGTTTGCGGTGTACCGCATCGTGCTCGGCGCGGCCCTGCTGTTGTGGTTGCCGGCCGCGGCCTGAGCCGCGACAACGTCACGCCCTGCCCGTGCACCGATTGTTACTGGCCGGCCACCGGCGGGCGGCAGCAGTTGTCGCTGGCGCCCCGTCCAAGCCGCTCTGCCGGCGGCGGGCGGCGCTCACTCGCCAAGGCAACCGATGGCGCGTTTGTGCAGACGCGCATCGGCGGCACGTTGCCGGGCAGTGACGGCGGTCATTGCCCTGGCCGCACGCTGGCGGTATCACTGAGGCCTTGACCACCGGGAGCCGCCGATGCGTGCCGTGTTCTTTGCCCCAGCCCTGCTGGCGGCAGGCGTGACGGCCTGCGGCTCGGGCGCGACACCCGCTGTGCCCGGTGCCGACGGTTCCGGATCGGGCGCAACTGCCGCTTCGACCGCAGCGACAGCACCCGTCAGCGACAACGCGCCGTTGCGGGCCGCCCTGCAGGCACAACACTGGCAACTGCAGCAGGCCAGCGATGCGCACGGCACCGCCTTGCGCAGCCTGTTTGTGGCCGGTAGCGCGCCGTTGCAGCTGGATTTCGGCGATCAA
Organism: Xanthomonas sp. AC360; assembly: GCF_979258225.1. Lineage (NCBI taxonomy): Bacteria > Pseudomonadati > Pseudomonadota > Gammaproteobacteria > Lysobacterales > Lysobacteraceae > Xanthomonas > Xanthomonas sp. AC360. The sequence continues at coordinate 1,625,723 of NZ_OZ409846.1, read as the reverse complement.
CGCATCCAGGTCAGCCAGACCTGCAACGCGCTGGGCGCTAATTACAGCGTGGCCGCGGCGCAGCTGCAGATCGGCCGGGTGGTATCGAGCAAACGTCTGTGCGCGCAGCCGCAAAAGATGACGCAGGAACGCGCTGCCAGCGAGCTGTTGTCCGGCCGTTTTGCGGTGGCGCTGGACACGGCGCAAGCCGCACCACGGCTGACCCTGACCCGCAGCGACGGCACCCGCCTGTTGTTCGCCGGCGCGCCGATGGACAGCCTGCGACCGCGTCTTGGCAAACCTTCGACGGCACGATCGAAGGCTTCGAACACGAAGCCGGCATCCGCACCCTGCTGCGCGTCACCCGCTATCCGGCTGCGACCGGGACGGACGGTGCACCGGTGTATGTGCTGGATCAGATGATTGAGGCGAGCGGCTAGCGCGGGGAATTGGGAATTGGGAATCGTCGCGCGTTGCACGATTGATGAAGCGATTGGCGCATCGGCAGCGTTGACGCGCTCTGCGTTGCAACGCGAGTGACGGTTGGCCAGCTGGGTGCCGTCACCGCAGCGGTCCGGTCATCGTCGCCTGGTGCAGACGCCATGCCGGATTCGCTTTTTGGCTTCCGCGTCGCACGGCATCAAGACCAGGTCGCCGGCACCCCGGCTCGCCGCAAAGAACTTACGGGCTGAGCACAACGGTTGGCCAGCTGGGTGCCGTCACAGCAGCGGCCCGGTCATCGTCGCCTGGTGCAGACGCCATGCCGGATTCGCTTTTTGGCTTCCGCGTCGCACGGTATCAAGACTCGGTCGTCGGCACCCCGGCTCGCCGCAAAGAACTACGGGCTGAGCACATCCGCGCGTACCACGCGTGTGTGAGCGGATCGGCTTCCATCCACGATGATGCTCAGCCGCCAGTCAACGCATGCATCAGATCAATGCGCGCTGTGGTTGCGCTTGACGGGCATCTACGCACCTCTTCCGGGAGCGCTCTGCTAAGACGGAAGCCGATCTTTGCGCGCTTCCATGCGGGCCTTGAGCAGCCGCACGTCGGCCGGATCGCCCGGACACAACGTGCGACTGCGGCGCTTGCAGCTTTCTTGATGGTCGGTACCGCGATGACCGCACGGCTTGGCGGCCATGCGGTCGTGCCGATCTGCGCTCAGCGCAGCGACGGGTTCAGCGTGTAGGTGCCATGCAGCGCCGCTTCGGCCAGGACGTGACCCTGGATGGCCGACAGCACATCGGCGGCAGTGAAGGTGGCGGGCAGGCTGAGCGTGGCCACATCCAGCGCGAACACGCGGAAGAAATAGCGGTGCAGGCGCAGGTCGTTGAACGGCGGATACGGGCCGTCATAGCCCAGATAGTCGCCGGCCATGTCGGGGTTGACGGCAAACCATTGGGTATAGGAGTTCAGGCCCTGGCGTGCGCCGGCAGGGCCGGCCGGCTGCTGCTTGCCCTTGGCCACAAAGCCGTCGCTGCAGCTGCCTGCCGCGATCTCGTGCACGTCGGCGGGGATATCGGCCATCGCCCAATGCACGAAATCGGCGCGTGGCTGCTCGACCGGGATCTGCACATCCTCGCGCCCCACCGTTTCCGGCACCGTCGGCACATCCGGGTCCAGACACAGCAGCGCGAACGAACGCGTCCCTGGCGGAACATCGCTCCAGGCCAGGTGCGGGTTGCGGTTGGGCGCGAAGCCGTCCGGTGTGCCGGCAGCAAATTCCACCGCGATGGGCTTGCCGTTTTCGATGCTGTTGCTGGTCAGACGCATGCAAAGTCTCCGTGGATCGAAGCCCTCAGCCTGCCTGGATTGGCACGGCAGCGGAAGCGGTCGCGATGGAACCTTGTGTGGCGCGGTTGGGTGCATGCGTTGCGAAACAGTTGACCGTGCAGCAAGTCGTGCGGCCTGGGCTAGCAATGCCGGCCACCCGCATGTCACTCCAGTGCCGCGGATCGCATGCATCGTTAATCGCGCACATGTGATCTGTAGCCCGCCATCCACGCACACCGCGTCATCCGGACATCCGTAGGAGCGGACCTGGCCGCGATGGGCTTCACCGGTATCGGTAACGCCTCATCGCGGCCGGGTCCGCTCCTACGACAGCACTGTGGCTGGGAGATGTAAGCGGCAGGCGGTGTGCTGGTCAGTGCTCAAGATCTTCCGTCGATGCCATGGCGAGCAGCGCGGCCGCGGCGAGCACCACACCAGCCGTACCTATGTCACCGCTATAGCGCGGATCGCTGCCATCGTTATCCGTAGCCCGCTTTATCTGCCGCCCGCGTCCACGCGCACCGCGACATCCGGACATCCGTAGGAGCGGACCTGGCCGCGATGGGCTTCACCGGTATCGGTAACGCCTCGTCGCGGCCGGGTCCGCTCCTACGACAGCACTGTGGCTGCGGGATGTAAGCGGCAGGCGGTGTGCTGGTCAGTGCTCAAGATTTTCCGTCGATGCCATGGCGAGCAGCGCGGCCGCGGCGAACACCACACCAGTCGTACCTGTGTCAGCGCTACTGTCACCGCTACAGCGCGGATCGCTGCCATCGTTATCCGTAGCCCGCTTTATCCGCCGCCCGCGTCCACACGCATCGCGACATCCGGACATCCGTAGGAGCGGACCTGGCCGCGATGGGCTTCACCGGTATCGGTAACGCCTCATCGCGGCCAGGTCCGCTCCTACGAAAGCAATGCGCCTGCGAGATGTAAGCGACAGGCCGTGCGTCAGTCCTGCGGATACCCGAAGCGCACTGCGATCAACGTGAGCAGGTCGAACTGGGCGCCGAGTACGCCGCGATAGTTGCGCCAGCGACCGGACGCCAGGCGTGCCGGGCCGCGCGGTTCGACCAGCGGGAAGTTCAGCCCAAACGCCTGCTCCAGCGCGGTGGAAATGCCCTGCGGGTCGCTTTCGATGCCATCCAGGCGGATGATCCGGTGCGGGTACAGATCGCGTTCGTGCAGCACGGCCAGCTGTTCCAGCGCCGCCAACAACCAGTCGGTGGCCTGCTGCGGCGACTGCACGGCCAGCGGCGCGGATGCGCCGGCCGAGAGCCAGTCCAGCAGCATGTCGCGCGGGTCGCGCAGCGCGATTGCCAGGCGCCCCTCGGGCAGATGCGGGCGTAGCGCGGTGAGCAGGGTGTTGTCCCACCACAGCAGCCAGTCGATGACATTGCCATCGTCGATACCGCGGCGCAGCAGCTGCGCTTTCCAGCCTTCCACCAAGGCCATTGGCGCCAGTTCGCCGGATACCAATTGCTCGACGCTGCGGTAGCTCTGCAACGCATCGGACGGCGGCGTGGCGCCGTAACGGTCGCCGCGCACCAGCGGGGTGGCGGCGTCCATCACCGCGATCAGGCGTTCGACATGCGAGCCCGGGGTGCCCCAGACGAACAGCGGACGCGCGGTAACGGTGTCGGGAATGCTACCCAACGCCGGCCACTGCATCGGCTGTTTGACAGCCTGCGGCGGCAACGGCAGGCGGTGCTGGGCCTGTTCGCGATGGAACTGCATCCAGGTGGCCAACGCGGCGTCGGGCTGGCCGGCGCGGTCTTGCACATTACCCAACCACGGCCGCAGCACGGTCTGCTGCGGTGCGGGCAACGACTCGATCAAGGATTCGACACAGGCGATCGCCGCCGGCGGGTCGCGCTCCAGCAGCGCTTCGACGATGCGCTGTTCGCCGCTGATGCGGCCCGGCTCCACCGCCACAATCTGCCGCGCCACCATTTCCGCGTCCTCGGCGTGGCCCTGCATGTCGTGCACGCGCATCAGCGCTTCCAGCGCGGGCAGGTGCTCGGGCATGCCCAGCAGCCAGCGCTCGATCACCGCCTGCGCCTGCGGCCCGCCGACCGGCTCCACCGCCAGCCGCGCCAGCCATAGATCGTGCGCATTGCTGGAGGTGCGCCAGCGCCGCATCCAGGGTGTCGCGCGCATCGTCCACCGCGCCCAGACGCTCCCAGGCGGTGAGCAAGGCATGCAAGGTGCGGCGGTCGGCCGGCCAGTGGGCCAGCGCCAGGCGCAGATGCGCGGCCGCCTGATCGGGGCGACCGGCCTGCAATTCCATCTCGCCGGCCAGCCGGCGCATCGCCGGGATGTCGCCATCGGGCTGGGCCAGCACGCCCTGCATCGCAGTCAGCGCATCGTCCAGACGGCCCTGGCGCTGGGCCAGCTGAGCGATGAAGGCGCGCAGCGCGGTGCCCGGCGGATTGAGCTCGACCACGCGCTCGAACGCGCGCTCGGCAAACGCAAAATGTTCCTTCTGCAGATACGCAAAGCCCAGCGCGAACATCACCCGTGGGTCGTCCGGCAGCTGCTCGGCGGCGCGTGTCAGCAGCGACAGCGCGCGGTCGCTCTGGCCGCGACGCATCTCCACCACGCCATCGACCGCCAGCAGCTGCGGGTGGTCCGGCGCCAGGCGTGCGGCGGTACGGCTCAGTCGCTCGGCGTCGTCCAGATCGCCGCGCCCCACCGCCAGATGCGCTTGCATCACGTAGGCGTTGAACTGGTTGGGGTCCAGCGCGGTGCTGCGCGACAACGCGGCATCGGCCGCCGACAGGTTGCGCGTGGCCAGCAGCAGCCCGGCGTGCAGCAGGTGCAGATCGGCGTCTTCCGGGGTCAGCGTCAGCGCGGTTTCGATGCTGGCCAGCGCCAGCGCCGGTTGGCCTTGCTGTTGCAAGGACAGCCCGAGCCAGCGGTGCGCGGCAGCGTTATCGGGCGCGGTGGTCGCCCACTCGCGGGCCAGCGCCACCGCATCGTCGGCCGCATTGCGGCGCAGGGCTTGAAGAATGGCGTCTTGCATGGCGGCGGCGTGTCCCGGACAAACCGCTATTGTAACGATGCGCGCTACGGCGGCTTGGTGTGCGACGGACGCTGCGACCTATCGCCACGCCCGCGTTGTGACTGCTGGGCGTTCAAGTGGAAGTTCAACGCCTGTGCAAGGCCCTGCACCCAGCGCCATTGCGGTTCTCAGAGCGATTGATCGCGCGGGTCGGGCGTTGAGACGCGTGCCGACATCCGGCGCAGCACGCTTGCGCCGTAGGCCACGCAGAGCACCCCAAGGACTAGATGCCCCGTGTACCAGATCGCAGCTTGGGGACCAACGGAGGCCGGTCCTAGTCGTGGACGGAACAGGATCTCGCCGGTCTGCAGATACGCGTAGAGCCTGATCGAGCTTAAGTAGGCCAACAGACCGCCTGTAACCGCTGATATAACAGCGACCAGGGCATCCAGAGACGAATGTCTTTTCGGCGTGACTGTAGGGGTAGCCAACAAAACTGCTGTGCAGCCGCCAGGCAGGCGCGGCCGGCGCTCGGTGCCGCATGGACTACGCGTACACGCCGGGTCTGAGCGCGCCGTCCGCAGCCACCTGACCACTGCTCGCTAAGGTTTGTTAGCCGCCCTAAAGAGCGGCGGCCAGCCGCTCGGCCACCCAGCGTTCGGCAAAGCCGTCGCCGCGGGCATTCTCCAGAAAGCCGCAATGGCCGCCCCAGCGCGCGATTTCCAGATGCGCGTGCGGCGGCAATTGCCAGCCGGCAAAGTCCTCGAACGGAATCACCGGGTCGTCTTCGGCCATTAGGATGTCCGAGGGCACCTGCAGGCCGGCCAGGCGCTCGCCGGCGATCGAATAGCTGTCGAAATACGCTTCCAGCGAGCCGTGGCCGGTGTGCTGCACCGCCAGCCAGGCCATCAGCTCGCGCATGTCCAGCGCCAGGGTGGCGTCGTCGTAGCCGTGCTGGTCCGGAAACAGCTTGCGCTTGCGCAGCAGCGATTCGCGCCATTTGCGGCGGAAGTACCAGTCGTAGAACTGCGGGCCTTTTTCCAGCTGGGTCATGGTGGCGGCCGGGTCCAGCAACGGACACACCGCCGCCACCCGCGCCAGCGGCAGGCCCGCCGCCGGTGCCCGCAACGCTAGCCGCAACGCGAAGTTGCCGCCCAGCGAATACCCCGCCGCCAGCAGCTGCGGCGCGGGAAAGCGCCGCCACAGATCGCCGGCCGCGTTGACCACCTCGTCGATGCGATCGGAGTGGAACAGGTCCACATTGAGATGGTGGGTGCCGCCGTGATCGCGAAAATTCAGCCGGAATACCTGGTAGCCCAGGCCGAGCAGGCGCGCGGCGGTCAGCCGCATGTAGTTGGAATCGGCGCTGCCTTCCCAGCCGTGCAGCAACAGCACGGTGCCACGCACCGGCGTATCGCCGGGCGGTACGCTCATCCAGCCCTGCAGCCGTACGCCGTCGCCGCCGTCGAGAATATGTTCGCTGGTGACCGCGCCGCTGGCGCTCAGCAACTGGCGGCTGCGCAACCGGCGCAAGCCGCTGCTGGCCAGCACCGATTGCACATGCGGATTGCGCAGCCAGCGCGGCGGCTGAAAGTCGGAGGCGTTCATGCGCTCATCGGGCCAGGCACGAAAGCGCTGGCCGCAGGGTGGATGAGCGCGCGCATCGCCGGCTCAGGACTCCATCGCGGCGATGATGCGTTGACGCGAGGTGTCGGCCAGGCGGCGACGTCCTTCGATATCGAACGCGCCGATCGGCTCCAGGAAATGGATTTCAGCCAGGCGCGACGGCTCGCCGAGCAGGCGCACGATGTTGGCGAAGAAACTTTCGCGTTCGCCAAACGCCACCACCGCCTGCGCAGCACCACGGGTGCCGTAGCGCAGCGCCACCGGCTGCACCGGCACGCCGGCTTCCACCGCCGCCTGGAAGATGCGCGCATGGAACGGGCCCACTTCGGTACCGCCGCGGGTGCGCCCTTCCGGAAACACGCCTACCGGCTTGCCGCTGCGCAAACGCTGCAGCATTTCCAGCAGCACCCCGCCCAACGATTCGGTGTTGCCGCGTTGATGGAAGATGGTCTGGCCCTTGGCCGCCAGCCAGCCCACCAGCGGCCAGCCGGCGATTTCGCGCTTGGCCACAAAGCCCATCACGCGCTGGCTGTGCAGCATGGAGATATCGACCCAGCTGACGTGGTTGGCCACGAACAGGGTGGCGCCCGACAGCGGCGTGCCGAAGCGACGCAGACGAAAACCGAAAATGCGCATCAGGTTGCCCTGCCACCAGCGGATCATCAGCTCGTCCAGGGTGTCCTCAGCGCCGGTACGGATGCGCGCCAGCGGCGGCGTCACCACGCACAGCATGGTGATCGGCAGGAACACAGACAGATGCAACAGCAGCAGCGGCACCCGGTACAGGTACCGGAACCAACGCAGCGGGCCGCCAGCATCGCGCGTGGCGTCCAGGGATGACTCGCTCATTCGACGAACGGGACCGGTAACGGGGGAAGAAGGCACGACTATTGTGACAGCAGCTCGGCCGCGGCGCAGTGCCGGCAGCGGATGGCGCTGTTCCACCCATGCAGCTGCCAGGCGCGCTCAGCCATTGCTGCGCGCCACCACGGCCAGGGTCAGGCGCGAGACGCAGACGCGCTTGCCGGCCGGATTTTCGATGACGATGTCCCAGACATGGGTACTGCGCCCCACATGCACCGCGCGTGCGGTACCGGTGACCAGGCCCTCGGTGGAGGCGCGCAGATGGTTGGCGTTGATCTCCAGCCCCACGCACATCTGGGTGGTCATCTCCACGCACAGATTGCCGGCACTGCTGCCCAGGGTTTCGGCCAGCACCACCGAGGCGCCGCCATGCAGCAGGCCAAACGGCTGCTTGGTGCGCGTGTCCACCGGCATGGTGGCGCGCAGCCAATCGTCACCGGCCTCGGTGAACACGATGCCCAGATGTTCGATCAGGGTATTTCGGCTGGAGGCGTTGAGAACAGCAAGATCGACGGGAGCGCGGAAGGTCATGGGCTGGGATTTGGGATTTGGGGGGAATCGGGAATCGGGAATCGGGAATCGGGAATCGCAACAGCATCTGCGAGATTGCGACTGGTGCAACGCCTGCCGCTGTCTGGTGGATTCAAGGCTACTGCAATCGTCGGTGTCGCTGCTTGCCCCGGAGTGGCGGGACGAGTCGCGCGGCTGCCAGCGTGGTCCGACGCCATGCCGACAGCGCGCCGCTTGCCGCCGTCGAACCATTGCCGCCTTGGAGCGGCTGACAAACCGCAGCGAGCAGTCGTCAAGGCGTGGACGGCGCGCTCAGAGCCGGAGTGTACGCGTGGTCCATGCCACACCGAGCGCAGGCCGCGCCCACCTGGCGGTTAGCACAGTCGTTTTGTTGGCTGTTCTTAGCTGTCGATCAAAGAATCGGCACCAGGCCGGCGCCGAATGCGGTCAGCATGCGTACCAGCAACCATTTGGGGCCGACGTTGACCTCGGGGAAATCGCCCACTGCCACATAGCACTGCCGGAACTGCGGGTCCTGCCGCTTAAGCGGGAACGGGCAGCCCGGGCCGGGCTGGAACTCGTAATTGGTCGCGTAGCGCCACGGCCAGAAGTCCAGCACCGGCAAGGCTTCGGAGACCTTGCCCACGCTGTAGTTCAATCCGCTCAACACCGGCGGCTTTTCGCGCGAAGCCACCGTCCAGGCGTTTTCCGGGCTCATATCGCGCTCGATGCTGGCCGCCAGCGCCTGCGCAAAGCGCGGATCGTCGATCACCACCGCCGCTTCGGTGTTGTAGTTCTCGCTGCGCGGATCGAAGTTGTGCGTGCCGATCACGCCGATGCGCCGATCCACCACCAGCGATTTGGCGTGCAGCCCCATGCGCGCACCGGCGCGGGTCACCGGCAGCGGTTTGTTGACCGCACGCGTTCCCAGAAACGAGGGCCGGGTTTCGGTGCGCAGCACACGGCGATCGACTTCGCTGCCGCCAGGCGTACGGCCGGCGCCACTGCTGCCACTGCTGCCACTGCTGCCACGAATCACGCTGCCGCCAGTACTGCGGGTATCTGCACCGCTGCTGCCACGCACCGCATTGCCGGCCGCACTGCCGCCGATCAGGCGATTGTCTTCGTTGATGTCGGAGGCAGGATTGAGCGGGTCCGGCACCAGGTTGGCGTAATCCACCGGCGCATCCAGCGGAAACGGCTTGAACTCGTACACGTTGAAACCCAGCTCGCGCATGTTGCGGCGTTTGAACTTGTACGACAGCGCATACACGATGGGGTTATCGGTGGCCGCCAGGCTATTGGTCGACACCACGATGCGCGGCGGCTGCGGGCGTTTGCGCAGCTCACGGAAGATCGCCTGGGCCTCGTCGGACAACACCAGATACGGCGTTTGCAGCAGCACTTCCTGCTGTGCGCCGGCGATCAGGCTATCCAGCTCCGGCGCCGTCGACACTGCTTTGGAGGCATGTTCCTTGCGATGCTTTTGCGGCAGGTCGGCCACGTAGAGCACGCGCTGCACCGACATCGCCGGGGTAACGAAGGCGTCGCGCACGAACTGCGGATCGCGCGCTTCCTGATCGACCCGCGCCACCCGATCCGGGCGGCGAAACTGTGCGGGCGGCATCTGCGGTGCACCCTGTTCCAGCAGCAGCTTGCCCACATCGTTCAGGCGCTCGGCCGGGACACTGCGCCGCGCGCGCCAGAATGCATCGAAGTTGGCCGCCATCGCGCGCACTTCCGGGCCGGCCAGAATCACGTCGCGGTCGCGGAAGTTGTATTCGCTGTCCCAGTCGTAATAGTCGTCCTGGTAATTGCGCCCGCCGACCACCCCGAGTACGTCGTCCACCACCAGCAACTTGTTGTGCATGCGCTGGTTGAAGCGCCGGAAACAGCACACCACGCTACCGGCGTAATCGAAGTAGTTGAGTTTGACCTTGCCGAAGGTGGGGTTGTAGATGCGCAGCTGCAGGTTTTCGTGGGTGCTGGCGAGCGCCCCGAGAATCTGCAGGTCGGCGATTGCCGACAGCTGATCGATCAATATGCGGACCTTGACCCCACGCTGTGCCGCATCGGTCAGCGCATCCAGAATCATGCGCGCACTGTCGTCCTTGTCGAAAATGTAGGTCTGCAGGTCGATAGTGCGGGTTGCGCTGCGAATCAGGTTGAGCCGCGCGACCAGCGATTCTTCGCCGTGGTCGACGATGGTGGCGTAATGCCGCGGCGCGGCCGGCGTGGAGGCAGTGATGGCGTCGCCACCCAGGGTGCGCAGCGGCGAGGGCTGGGCACAGTGATTGGCCTGGGTGCAGCTCACCACGGTGCTGCGTGCCGCAGCGGCAACGCCGGCGGCACGGTTGCGTTCGATTTGCGACAGGCCGGCGCATCCGGTGCCGAGCAACAGGGTTGCCAGCACGAGGACCCTCAACAGGAACCTCACGGGCGCCGCGCCTCCTGCAACCGCCCACGCAGAATGAACGTCACCCTGTCGCCCAGGGCCATCTGCCACGCATTCATTCCGTAACGTCCACGCAGGACCGTACCTCGACTGATCACGTCGCAATCATAGCCCGGCCGCGCGCATTCAGCCGGTGCCACATGCAGGGTCTCGATGTGGGTGATTCCGCGGATGGTCAGGTTGCCGGTGATGTCGCCCCCTCCCCTGACCACCTCTTCGGCATAGGGCAGCGACTCGAATTCCACCACCGGGTAGCGCGCCACATCGAAGAAATCCTCGCCCCGCATCCAGCTGGTGTAGCGGTCCTTGCCCGGAATCTCCACCTGGGTAGCGTCCAGCCGGAAGCGCACCTGCATGCGCCGATCGGGCAACTCCACCAGCTCACCGCGAAACCGCGGGAAAAACCCCTCCATCTTCATACCGAAGCGGGTTTTGATCTCGAACCCGAAGCGCGATTGCGCCGGGTCGATGGCGTGCACTTTCTGCTGTGCAAGGCAGGGAAACATGACCCAGAGCGCGAGCCAGGCAAACCAGCGCAGCGACGATGACACAGATCAAGGCCACCAGAAGGCGGTCAAACGGGCGATCCCCGGCTCGATGGTGGCGTCCAGTGGCAGGGCCAGCAAGACGATCGAGGCGGTCGGCATGCCGCGGTAGTCGCCGGTCTGCCCGCTGTGCATCAGCGCGGCCAGCCGCTCCAGGCCCGGGTTGTGGCCGACCAGCAGCAGGCGCTCGGCCTCGCGGTGTTCGTCCACCAAGCTGGCCAGGGTGCCGGGGGTGGCCTCGTAGATGCGTTCGTCCAGCCGTTGTTCGATATAGCCGGTGAGCTCGAGCACCGCCTCCAGCGTCTCGCGGGAGCGCCGGGCCGGCGAGCACAGCACGCGGTCGGGGACCAGCCGCTGTTCGCGCAGCCAGCGCCCGGCAGACTCCGCTTCGGCGATGCCGTGCGGGGACAGCGGGCGGTCGAAATCGGCCTGGCCGGTATCGGCCGGCTCTGCATGGGCGTGTCGCAACAAGATCAATTCGCGCATAGGAACTTTCCGGTTCTAGGACTTCTTGAGCCACTTCAACAGCGGCTCCCAGTCCTGTTGATGGTCGCGCACCTGCGCCGAGCGGTAATCGAACAAGCTGCGCCCCAGCCCGGCCATGACCACGTAGGCCTGGGTGTCGCGCAATTGGGTCACCAGCGGATATGGCCAGGTCCCGATCATCTCGGCGGCCTGCTGCGAAGTCTGGGTCCAGGGTCGGGCGCGGTTGAGCACCAGGCCGACGGGGAGCTTGCGCTGGTGTACGCGCGGCACTTTGGCCAGCGTGTTGAGAAAGCCCACCACCGCTTCGATGTCCAGTGCCGAGGACAGCACCGGCACCACGATGGCGTCGACGTGGTCCAGGAACCCGCTGAGGTCGTCGGCCATCGCACCGGCCGGCGCGTCGATGATCAGCTGGTCGGTGCCATCGGGGACCGCCGCTTGCCAGTTGCGGCGCTTGGTGGCGTCGATCGGCAGCACCGCACTTTCGAGGCTGGCGCGTCGCTGCGCCCAGCGCGTGGACGAACCTTGCGGATCGGCATCTGCCAGCACGGTGCGCTGGCCCTGCAGGGCCGCATATGCGGCCAGGTTGGTGGCGATCGTGGTCTTGCCGACGCCGCCTTTGGAAGCGGCCACCAGGACTGTCTTCATGCACGCCTCGCTTCCGGGAGCAAGCCGGCAGCGTACACCGCGGCAAGGTGAGGAAGTAGTCGAAACGCGTTAAACGCGACGCGCGCGTTTGTCATCGCAGTGCAGCATCGGCGCACGGTTCAGCCGCGCACGTTTGCGGCGCACCTTGTGTCTCAGCGAATTGCGGCGACCGGATGCCAGTCCGCCGGAGGCAAAGCGGCAATGCCGCTACGTTGCAAGGACGCGCGCAATGAGGGGATTTCACCTTGCGTCAACGTGATCTCGACCTCAGCAGCGGCCGTGGCAAAACTGGGCGTGCGGCGCTGTTGATGCTGCTGCAACCACCGCAACTCGCGTACCCGCGCTTGCCAATACGCAGCATCGCGGCCGGTGCTCAGCGCTGCCATGCGCTCGGAGCCGATCAACGCTGTTACCAGCATTGCGTCGTCGTTGCCCAGGTTGCCGAGGATGGCCATGCACTCATCGCGCAATGCAGGTGCGGCGATGGGCGGGGTGCATCGGCGCGTGACCTCGGCCAGCGAGGGAATCACGTGCGCCGCCCAGGCGCCCATCACGTAGCCCATCGCCATCTCCGCACCAGTGGACGGCAGATCTTGTGCCTGCAGTTGCGCGCGCAGCTGCACCGATTGCAGTTGTGGCCATTGCATCCCGGCATAGGCGGCGTGCAAGGCCTGCCCCAGCGCAACGGCGCCGCTGTCGAAATGGTCTGCGCGTGCGGCGGCCTGCCAGGCGGATTCGGCGGCGAGCCGATCGCCACGTCGCTGCGCGGCGCTGAAGGCCCGCAACGGCGCATCGGCGTTGCCGGCATCGGCTTGCTCCAGAAAAACCACTGCGCCGGCTGGGTCGCAGCGCAGCTCCGCCGGGCAGCCGTTGGCCTCTACGCGCGCGACCAGCAAATCGCGGGGCCGTGCATCCAGCGCTCCTTGCAGCACTGCCCGCTGGGCTGGCGCATAGCCGGTGGCGGCGGACTGCGCATCAGCCTGCGCGTCATCGCTGATCCATAGAAGGCCTGCAACATAACGCTGACGCGGCTGTTGGCTGGCGGCCAGGGTCTGCAGCCGCGCCTGCATGGCCTGGCCAACTTGCTGCGCCCACTGCTGCACCTCGGGTGCATTGACGGGGTCGGGCGTGGCAGGCGCTGTTGCCGCAGAGGCCGACAGGCTGGTGCCAAGGCACAGCAGCGCAACTGCGATCTGACGATATCCCTGCATGTGCTTGTCTTCCGTGTGAGCGCGGCGCCATGCCGCAGGCCAGCATTTCATGCCGCTGCGGGCGTATCAAGCCACCAGGCGCGCCAGCAACCAGGACCAGGCGGGCAAGGTCAGCAGCGAGAGCAGGATGCTGTAGCCGACCATGGCGGCTGCCAGCCTGGGAGCCAGCCGATGGGAGATGGCCAGCGCGGCGGCGGTGATCATGGTGGGCATGGCCGATTCGAGCACGTTGGTCTGCAGCATCAGCCCGCGCAGGCCGAGCGCCCAGGACAGCGGCAGCGCCAGGATCGGCATCACCGCCAGCTTGAAGATCAGCCCCACCGCGAGTGGCTTGAGTTCGTCGGCGGGCAGACGCAACTGCAGCGAAAAGCCCACCGCCAGCATCACCAGCGGCAACATCGCATCGGCCAGGCTCTTGAGGCCTGCGCCGATCCAGGCCGGTGGCTGCGCGGGCATCAGCGTCAGCGCGAACAGCAGCGCCCACAGCGGCGGGAACTTGAGGACACGGGTCAGTATGATTTTTGCGGTGGGCGGCGTATCGCCGCTATAGCGCGCCAGCACGTACAGGCCGAAGGTGGACAGCAGCACGAAGGTGCCGAACTGGTCGTACACCACCGCGTACGGCAGGGCCTGGTCGCCCAGCAGCGCGCGCACCATCGGAAACCCGATGAAGCTGGAGTTGGTGAACACCACGCACATCAGCAGCGCGGCGTACTCGGCACGGCCGAAGCGCAACACGCGGCTGCAGCCCCACAGCAGCGGCACGATGATCGCGGTCAGCAGCCATGGTGTGGCGATCACCCCAGCGAGCGAGGCGTCCAGGTGCAGGCGCGGCACGTAGGTCAGCACCGAGGCAGGCAGACAGATGTACAACACGATGCGGTTGAGCACGTCGGCGCTGTTGTCCGGCAGCACCTTGAGCCGCGCGAACACCAGGCCAAGCCCCAGCATCGCCAGGATCAACGCAAATGCATCCACCGCCATGGCTGATCGTGTCTGTTGGAGAGCGATGCACAGAATCGCACAGCGCCGGGTCCAGGCATTGGGGGAGGAGTGGAGGAGGGCTAGCGTGGCGTCGCGCTCAGGCGAGGAACGCGTCGGCCAGATGGCCAGGCCCTTTACGGCGCAACAGATCGAAGCCGGAACAAGCGGTCGCGCGCGCCATTGAATCCCTGCACGAAGAACGCGTCGCCATCGGTGCGCAGCGAGACTTCCATCGTTTGCCTATCCCGAAGCCAGTCTGTCGAGGGCGCGGTGCCCTCGCCGCTCGCGGGACAAGCCGTGAACCCATCGCTGCGGGCTCGATGGCGGTATCCATGCCGCCATCGAGTCCGCAATCGGCGAGGACACCGCACCAGGCAGGTTGCTGGCTGCTTTATTGAAAGCCCTGCATACCGACCACCTGGACGGGTCCTTGCCCGCTCACCGTCGCGGGACCTTAAGCGGTATGGCTGCCGCGTAAGGGCTGACTAGGACGTCCTTGCAGCGTGTCCCGCGATGGTGGGCCGGCACGGACCCTGCAGCAAACCTGCAGATCACTGCACGGCATGCGCTGCAGGCGATCCCTGCAGCGCGGTGCGTCGCTTACGGAAACGCCGGCGGGCTGGCCTGCCATGCCGCAAAGACCTCCGCCAGGCTGGTGCGCTCTGCGTCGCGCCAATCCGGCAGCAGGCTGGCGTAATTGGCGGTGCTGCTCCAGCGATCGGGCCAGGTGCGCACGGCGGCGGCATACCACTCGGTAGCCTCCTGCTTGCGTCCCGCCCGCCACAACGTCAGTGCGGCGGTGATGGGCAACCATTCCGGCGTGGCCGGGCGGCCATTGGCCAGGTTGGCCCACTGCTGCAACGCCTTGTCAGGCTTGTCGGCGCGCACCAGGTCCCAGCCGTAGTTCCAGCTGATGGCCCGATATTGCTGGCTGCCATTGGAGACCAATGCCAATGCCCCCTGGTACAGCTCATCGCCCAGTTGCGTCCGTCCGCCGGCATAGGCCAGCGACGCCAGCTGGGCGCGCGGTTCGGCGGCGCGTGCGTCACGCTGCACCATCGCTGCCAGACGGTCGACCACCGCATCGCCCTGCCCCGGCACCGCGACCACGGCCTTGGTGGTGCTGCGGTCTTCGTCGAAATAGAACTCCTTGGGCTTGGGCAAGCTCTGCGCCTGCGCCAGCGACCACACGCCTCCGAGCAGGACCAAGGCGGCCCATGCGTATTTCCTTTTCACTGTATTTTCCCCTGAAACAGCAAACGACCCTTCCCGTCCCCATCCTACCCGCAGCGCGACGGCTGCGCATCCGCATGCGAACGGGCGCGTGAAGGCTGACTGTTACACTTTGCGCCGCCGTTTTGGAATCCGTCGGGCGGGTCATTGGTTTCAGATGACACGCACCGGGTCCCAGCCACCCTTTCCGGGCACGCCATGACCAGTACCGCTGCACTCTCTTCTCCCGACTCTGCCAACACGCCGGAGCTCGGCCGGGTGGATGCGGACTACACGCTGGACCACAAATACACGCGCACCGATGGGCGCATCTATCTGTCCGGCGTGCAGGCCCTGGTGCGGCTGCCGTTGCTGCAACGCCTGCGCGACGACGCGGCCGGCCTGGATACCGCCGGCTTCATCAGCGGCTATCGCGGCAGCCCCTTGGGCGGGCTGGATCTGGAACTGTGGCGCGCGCGCAAGCATCTGGATGCCGCCAGGGTGACCTTCACCCCGGGCCTCAACGAGGACCTGGCCGCCACCATGGTGTGGGGCACCCAGCAGACCAACCTGTTCCCCGGCGCCAAGGTGCAGGGCGTGTACGGCATGTGGTACGGCAAGGGCCCGGGCGTGGACCGCAGCGGCGATGTGTTCAAGCACGGCAATGCTGCCGGCACTTCGCCGTTTGGCGGCGTGCTGGCGCTGGCCGCCGACGACCATGCCTGCCGCAGCTCGACGCTGCCGCATGGGTCGGAAGACGAATTCGTCAGCGCGATGATGCCCATCCTCAACCCGGCCGGGGTGCAGGACATCCTGGACATGGGCTTGCTGGGCTGGGCGATGAGCCGCTACACCGGGCGCTGGATCGGCTTCAAGACCATCGCCGAGACGGTGGAATCGTCCGCGTCGGTGCAGGTGGACCCATTCGCGCGCAGCATTGTGCTGCCGGAGGATTTCGCGCTGCCGCCGGGCGGTTTGAGCATCCGTTGGCCGGACCCGCCGGTGGATCAGGAAATGCGCCTGCATCGCTATGCGGTGGCGGCGGCGCAGGCATTCGCACGGGCAAACCAGATCGACCGGATCGTGCTGGATTCGCCACGTGCGCGGCTGGGCATCGTCACCACCGGCAAGAGCTATCTGGACGTATTGCAGGCGCTGGAATACCTGGGCCTGGATGCGCAGGCCTGCGCGCAGATCGGTATCCGCGTGTACAAGGTCGGCATGACCTGGCCGCTGGAACCGGTGGGCATCAGCGCGTTCGCGCAGGGGCTCGACGACATCGTGGTGGTGGAAGAAAAGAAGGCCTTCATCGAGCGCCAGATGAAGGAGCTGTTCTACAACTGGCCGGCCAACGCGGGTGCGCGGCCAAGCATCGTCGGCAAGTACGACGAACACGGCGCATGGATTTTGCCGTCGACCGGCGAGCTGACGCCGGCCACGATCGCCGCGGTGATCGGCAAGCGTATCCAGCGGTTTTTCACTGCCGATTCGATCGAGCAGCGGTTGCGCTGGATGGAGACCAAGGAAGCGGAAATGGCCTTGCCGCGCGCGCAGTTCCCGCGCGTACCGCATTACTGCTCGGGCTGCCCGCACAACACCTCCACGGTGGTGCCGGAAGGCTCGCGCGCGCTGGGCGGCATCGGGTGCCATTACATGGTGACCTGGATGAACCGCTCCACCGACACCTTCACCCACATGGGCGGCGAAGGCGTGACCTGGTCGGGGCAGGCGCCGTTTACCGACACCCCGCACGTGTTCCAGAACCTGGGCGATGGCACGTATTTCCACAGCGGCTCGTTGGCGATTCGCCAATCGGTCGCCACCGGCGTCAACATCACCTACAAGATTCTCTACAACGATGCGGTGGCCATGACCGGCGGCCAGCCGGTGGACGGCACGCTCACCGTGCCGGACATCGCCCATCAGCTGCGCGCCGAAGGTATCCACGAGATTGCGGTTGTCAGCGACGACATCGGCAAGTGGACGCGGCGGCGCGATCTATTTCCCGCTGATGTGGCATTTCATGATCGTGGCGAGCTGGATGCGGTGCAACAGCACCTGCGCACGGTCAAGGGTGTGTCGATCCTGATCTTCGATCAGACCTGCGCCACCGAAAAACGCCGACGCCGCAAGCGCGGCAAGCTGGTCGACCCGCCCAAGCGCGTCATGATCAATTCGCTGGTCTGCGAAGGCTGCGGCGATTGCGGCGAGAAAAGTTTTTGCGTGTCGGTGCTGCCGAAGGAAACCGAATTCGGGCGCAAACGGCAGATCGATCAATCCAATTGCAATAAGGATTATTCCTGCGTCTCCGGGTTCTGCCCGAGCTTTGTCACCGTGCATGGCGGCGCGCCGCGCAAGGGCAAACAACGCGATGCCAGCGCATTGCTGGATAACCTGCCCGCACCGCCGCAGCGCACCACGCTGGAGCAACCCTGGAACATCCTGATCACCGGCGTCGGCGGCACTGGCGTGGTCACCATCGGTGCGCTGCTGGGCATGGCCGGGCACCTGGAAGGCAAGGGCGCCACGGTGCTGGACCAGACCGGCCTGGCGCAAAAAGGCGGCGCGGTCACCACGCATATCCGCATCGCGCGCACGCCCGGCGACATCCATGCGGTGCGCATTGCCGCCGGCGAAGCCGACCTGGTGGTGGGCTGCGACATGGTGGTGGTCAACGATTATTGGGCGCTGTCCAAGGTGCGCGATGGCCGCACCCAGGTGGTCCTCAACACCTATGAAGCGATGCCGGGCAGCTTCACCACGCAGCCGGATCTGCAGTTCCCGGCTGCCGAGATCATTGCCGGTGTGCGTACCGCGCTTGGCGGACAGGAGCCGTTATTGCTGGACGCCACGCAGCTGGCCACTGCACTGCTGGGCGATGCGATCGCCAGCAATCTGTTCGTGCTCGGCTATGCCTGGCAGCACGGGTTGGTGCCGTTGTCGCATGCGGCATTGATGCGTGCGATCGAACTCAATGGCGCGGCGGTGGCGATGAATCAGCAGGCCTTCGCCTGGGGCCGACTGGCGGCGGTGGATCTGCCGGCGGTGCAACGCGCTGCAGGTCTGGCCAACGCTGACGCGTCTGCACATCGACACGGTGACACACCCGCCGCGCGTGCGCCCGGCAGCTGGGAAGACCACACTCTCAGCGGACAGAACGCACCGCGTGCGTTGGCGCAAACCGATGGCAGCACACTGCATGGCGATGTGGATGCACCGGTGCATCCACTCGACGATGAGCAGCTGGCGCAGTCGCTGGACGAGGCGATTACCCGCCGCATCGCGTTTCTCACCGACTACCAGGACGCTGCCTATGCGCAGCGTTATCGCGCGCTGGTGGAGCGCGTGCATGCACACGAGGCCCAACGCGTCCCCGGCAGCAGTGCACTGACCGAAGCCGTGGTGCGCTACGCCTTCAAGCTGATGGCCTACAAGGACGAATATGAAGTGGCGCGGTTGTATACGCGTGGCGATTTCCAGCGCCGGCTGCAGCAGCAGTTCGAAGGCGACTACACGGTGCGCTTTCACCTGGCACCGCCGCTGCTGACCAAGAAGGATGCACACGGCCATTTGATCAAGCGCGAATACGGGCCGTGGATGTTCAGCGCTTTCAAGCTGCTGGCACGTCTGAAATTCCTGCGCGGGGGCAAGCTCGATGTGTTCGGCTACACCGCCGAGCGGCGCAGCGAGCGCCAACTGATTGTCGATTACCTCGCCACCGTGGACGGGCTGCTGGACAGCGTGGATGCCAACAACGTGGGGCTTGCCGCGCAGATCGCCAGCATTCCCGAACACATCCGTGGCTATGGGCACGTCAAGGAGGCGCATCTGCGTGAGGCCAAGGCGCGCGAAGCGGCCTTGTTGGCGCAGTGGCGCAATCCGAAGGTGCTGCATGTGGTGCAGGCAGCTTGATGTCGCCGAGCGATGACACTTCGCCGATGTAAGCGATCGACGACATCCAGCTGGAGATGACTGGGTGCTTGAGCGCGAATC
Source organism: Xanthomonas sp. AC360 (assembly GCF_979258225.1). NCBI lineage: Bacteria > Pseudomonadati > Pseudomonadota > Gammaproteobacteria > Lysobacterales > Lysobacteraceae > Xanthomonas > Xanthomonas sp. AC360. The sequence goes on along the minus strand of NZ_OZ409846.1, from coordinate 1,606,433 downwards.
GGCCTGTCGATGTAAGCGATCGACGACATTGCGCCAATGTCGTCGATCGCTTACATTGCAGCCATGGATACTGTCCGCACGCCTTCCGATATCGGCAACATCGTCCGCGCCAGGCGTAAGCGCTTAGGCTGGGATCAGGCTCGCCTGGCCAACGAAATCGGCGTAAGCCGGCAATGGGTCGTCGATATCGAGAAAGGCAAGCCGCGCGCGGAGCTGCAACTGATCCTGAGAGCACTGCAGGCGTTGGGACTGGAGTTGATGCTGGGCCCAGGCGTTGCTCAGGCTCCGCAAGCGCACGTGCCCGATCGCAGCACCGTGACGCCGATCAATCTCGACGCGATCGTTGAACATAACCGGTCCAATCCACCAGTGGGAACCGACGTTCTCAATGCGTTCAACAACACCCTCCTCAAGAACCAATTCTCGTCGCTCGATAGCCTGAAAAATGCAGGCTTACTCAGACCATCCTCGGCATTGGATGCTCTAAAGCAGTCTCCGGCACGGGCAGTATTGGATGCTCTAAAACAGTCTCCGGCGCAGGCAGCCTTAACAGCAGCGCTGAATCAATATCCCTCAATGATCAATGCACCGAATGAAAAACATGTAGTGAATGAAGTCTTGCAGAACCAGTTCTCCGCACTTGATCGTTCGAAGGTTGGCAAGGCAGCGAAAATTTCCAAAGTCATATCAGCATCTTCTAAAAAGAAGGGCGATCCGTGAGACTGATCGCACTGATCGAAAACCAGGTGATCGGCTATCTGGCGCCCGACCCGCATGGGCATCCACGGTTCACCTACACGCCGGACTGGCAGCATTCGAAAAGTGCGATACCGCTGTCGTTGAACCTTCCCCTGAGCAAGGAGGATCACCGCACCGAGGCGGTCAGTGCAGTGCTGTGGGGCTTGTTGCCAGACAACGAAGCCACCTTGCAACGCTGGGCCTCCAGGTTCCAGGTCTCTCCGCGCAACCCGCTCGCCCTGTTGTCGCACGTCGGCGAGGATTGCGCTGGTGCGGTGCAGTTCGTCACCGAAGCCCGGCTTGAGGATGTGCTGTCCGGCGCCAGCGACAGCATCGAGCCGCTCACGGATGGCGAACTGGAAGCACGCTTGCACAGGCTGCGCCAGGACATCGGCGCGGCGCGCCAAGTCGATGACGTCGGGCAGTTCAGCCTGGCCGGCGCGCAGGCCAAGATCGCGTTGCTGCACGACGGGCAGCAGTGGGCCATCCCGGCCGGACGCATCCCGACCACGCATATCCTCAAACCACCGAGCGGCGAATACGACGGGTTCGTCGAGAACGAGCTGTTCTGCCTGCGCCTGGCGCGCAGCATCGGCCTGCCGAGCGCCGCCGCCCAGGCGCTGCGCTTCGGCGATGAAACCGCCATTTGCGTCGAACGTTACGACCGCATCGCCAGCGACGGCAGGCTGCTGCGCGTACACCAGGAAGACGTCTGCCAAGCGCTGGGAGTGATGCCGCAGATCAAGTACCAGAACCAGGGCGGCCCGGGACCGGCTGCGCTGTCGCAACTGTTGTGGACGCACTCCTCGCAGCCGCGGCAGGACATCGACACCTTGTTCCAGGCGTTGGTCTTCAACCACCTGATCGGCGGCACCGATGCGCACGCGAAGAACTATTCGCTGCTGCTCGGCCAACACCGACAGGTCCGGCTGGCACCGTTGTATGACATCTCCAGCGCCCTGCCGTATCCGCAGCTGCAACAGCGCAAAATCAAGATGGCAATGAAGATCGGCAGCCACTATCGCTGGTGGGACATTCGTCCAGGCGACTGGCAGCAACTGGCCGAAACGCTGCGCCTGGACGGCATGACCTGCCTCGCCTGGATGGAAATGGCCGCAAGCGATCTGCCCGATCAGGCGCGTGATCTTGCTGTCGTGCTTCGGCAGGAAGGCGTCGCGCATCCGGTTCTAGATGCGCTGGTGGATGCCATCGCCGCTTCGTGCCACCGCATGCGCACACTGTTGCAATCGAACTGATCGATGGTTGGAACCGTATCGCCAGGCCGCACTCGGCCATGGTGGCGATCCGGTTCGCTCACACCGGGCGCAGCAGGCGCAGCCCGAACCAATCCTTCGCATCGTTCCAGCCGTGCGTGACCTTGAGCCCGGCGGCGGCGGCCAGTTCGGCAAAACGCGCATCGGTGTATTTGTAGCTGTATTCGACCTGCATGGCTTCGCCTTCGGCAAAGGCGAATTCCTTTCCGCCCACGTGCACGCGTTGGTCGCGCTGACTGATCAAAAAGGTTTCGATGCGGCCGCGTTCGCGCGCATACACCGCGTGGTGACGGAAACCATCCAGATCGAAGTCGCTGCCGATCTCGCGATTGAGCCGCGCCAACAGGTTCAACGTGAACTCGGCAGTGACGCCGGCCGCATCGTTGTAAGCGGCTTCGATCAGGCTGGCGTCCTTGTCCAGATCGATGCCGATCAAGGCGCAGCCATCGCTGCCCATGGTCTGGCGCATCGCATCCATCAAGGCGATGGCTGCAGTGTCGGTGAAGTTGCCTAGCGTCGAGCCGGGGAAGAACACTACGTGTCGGCGCGAAGGACGCTGCGCATCGGGCAGGCGCAACGGCTTGGTGAAGTCGGTGCAGACCGGCAGCATCTGAATCTGCGGAAATTGCTGGGTCAAGCGAGCCGTGCTTTCCAGCAATGCGGTGCGCGAAATTTCCAATGGCGTGTACGCCACCACATCGCGCAGGCCTTGCAGCAGCAGCTCGGTCTTGCGGCCACTGCCGCTGCCGTATTCGACCACATGCACGTCGGGGCCAATCGCCTGCGCGATCGAGGACATGCTGGCTTCCAGCAACGTCAATTCTGTGCCGGTTAGGTAATACTCCGGCTGCCGGGTGATGGCTTCGAACAGCTGCGAGCCGCGGGCGTCATAGAAATACTTGGACGGCAGCGTCTTGGGTGTTTGCGACAGGCCCGCTAGTGCGTCGGCGGTGATGTCGTCCGGCTGCGGACGCAGATCGGTCAGCGCGGCATGGGCGCGTTGCATGGCATGGGCGGCGGCGTTCAAGGCAGATCCTTGGCAAGACGCACGCCGGCAAACTGCCAACGCGCATCGGAGGGGAAAAAGTTGCGATAACTGGCGCGCAGGTGGCTGGCCGGCGTGGCGCAGCTGCCACCGCGTAGCACCCATTGCGCATTCATGAATTTGCCGTTGTATTCGCCCAACGAGCCAGGCCATGGTGCGAAACCCGGATACGGCAGATAGGCACTGCCGGTCCACTCCCACACATCGCCAAACAGCTGCTGCATGCCGGTATCGACGGCCTGCGCAGCGCGGGGATGCAGTGCGTCGGTATCGACAAAATTGCCCTGCACCGGCACCCCGGCAGCCGCTTGTTCCCACTCTGCTTCGGTGGGCAGACGCGCACCGGCCCAGCGTGCGAACGCATCGGCTTCGAACAGGCTCAGGTGACAGACCGGCGCGTGCGCATCGCGCGTGCGCCAGCCATCCAGGGTGAATTCGCGTCCATCTGCATCCCAGTACAGCGGATGCTGCCAACCCTGCGCCTGCACCATCGCCCAGCCATCGCTGAGCCAGGCACCGGCGCTGCGGTAACCGCCGGCGTCGATGAACTCCTGGAACTCGGCATTGGTGACGACACGGTTGGCCAAGGCATGCGCCCCGATCAGCACGCGGTGACGCGGCGACTCGTTGTCGTAGGCAAACGTGTCGCACTGCGGCCACGCGGCTGCACCGATCTCTGCAATCTGCTCATCGCGCGCATGCCAACGCAGTGCACTCGGCAATGCAGCTTCGGGGGCGGGCGCATCGCGGTAGGCCGGCTGCAGCGGATTGCTCCACAGCGCGTGCTTGATGTCGGTCAGCAATAATTCCTGGTGCTGCTGCTCGTGCTGGATACCGAGTTGCACGATGGTGCAGGCCTGCGCGTCGAGCGCGCCATCTTGCAAGCGCTGCTGCATGTGGGTGTCGACGGCCGCGCGGTAGTCGCGCACCTGCTGCAGCGATGGCCGCGACAACACGCCGCGACGTGTACGCGCATGCATCGGGCCCACACTTTGATAGTAACTATTGAACAAGAAATCCCACGCCGGGTCGAAGACGCGGTACGCAGGGTCGGCCTGCAGTACGAAGCGTTCAAAAAACCAGGTGGTATGCGCCAGATGCCATTTGCTGGGGCTGGCATCGGGCATGCTCTGCACCATCGCGTCTTCCGCGCTCAGGGGTGCGGCAAGACGGTCGCTCAGCGCGCGGGTCTGCGCGTAGCGTTGCAGCAGCGTCAACTGCTGTTGCTGGCGGTCGACCACCAGGGGTGAGAGTGCAGACATCGCCATATGCTTGAGGAGCGTCCGTGAACGCGCCGTGTCGGCGGCATGGCAGCCAGCGGTAAGCTGTTGGCATGCCATCGTCTTCGCTGCCCAGTTCGCTCCCCACCCCTGTCGCCTGGGAACACCGGCACCGCGCATTTGCGCTACCCGATGAGGTCATCTATCTGGACGCTGCTTCGCGCGGGCCATTACTGACTGCGGTGCAGGCTGTGGCGCATCAGGCGGTCGATGCGATGGCCACGCCGTGGCGGTTGCCGTTCGATGCATGGCTGCACGACATCGAGCAGTTACGCAGCTTGGCCGCAGGTCTGTTCGACAACGATGTCGATGCGGTGGCGCTGTTACCGTCGGCCGCGCATGGGCTGGCCACGGCTGCACGCAATCTGCCACTGCATCGCGGCGACGCGGTGCTGCTGTTGGACGGGCAATTCCCGTCCAACCTGCTGATCTGGCAACGGCGCTGCGCCGAGGTCGGTGCACACATTGTGGCGGTGCCGACCACTGCCGGCACAGTGCTGACCGATGCGGTGCTGGAAGCGGTTGAACAGACGCCTGCGCTGCGCATCGTCAGCCTGCCGCATGCGTACTGGCTGGACGGGCGGCAGCTGGACCTGGACCGGATCAGCGCGGCGGTGCACGCGCGCGGTGCGGCGCTGGTGCTGGATCTGAGCCAAAGCCTGGGCGTCATGCCGACCGACCTGCCGCGCTGGAAGCCGGAGTTCGTGGTCAGTGTCGGCCATAAATGGTTACTGGGGCCGATGGGCCTGGCGTGGCTGTGGGTGGCGCCGCAGTGGCGCACGCAGGGCGTGCCGATCGAAGAACACTGGATTGGCCGGGATGCCGGCAGCAGCTGGGAGTTTCCGGTGGCGCAGGCGCCGGAGTATCGCGAAGGGGCACGGCGGTTCGATGCCGGCGGCGTTACCGACCCGTTGCGGATTGCGATGGCAACGGCCGCCCTGCAGCAGGTGACGGCCTGGCAACCCGCACGTATCGCAGCGGCGCTCGGCGTACTGACCGCGCAGTGGGATGCGGCGTTATCCGAGCGCGGGCTCGGCAGCTGGTGCACCCCCGGCCATGCGCCGCATCTGACCGCGTTGCAGCCGCCGGCCACCCAGTTGGATGCGGTGGCAAAGACGCTCGGCGAGCAGGGCGCGATCTGCACGCGGCGGCATGGCCGTTTACGTATCGCACCGCACCTGAGTGTTGCCGACGATGCCCTCCTGCGCTTGATTGCTGCGCTGCCAGGGCAGTGAAGCGGTACGCCAGCGCATGTAGGAGCGGACCTGGCCGCGACGGGGCGTTGTCCGAGTAAGGCGGTGTCGCGGCCGGGTCCGCTCCTACGGGTTCGTGGGGATTGGTTGTCTGCGGTTGAATCGCTGCACCACCGCGCTGGCTGAGTCGCAAGTAGTGCGTGCGTGTCGCCGAAGATTCGCTATGACGCTTGATTGCTGGGCAGCTGCCAGTGATGCAGTGCGCCAGCGCATGTAGGAGCGGACCTGGCCGCGACGGGGCGTTGTCCGAGTAAGGCGGTGTCGCGGCCGGGTCCGCTCCTACGGGTTCGTGGAGATTGGCTGTCTACGGTTGAATCGCTGCACCACCGCGCTGGCTGAGTCGCAAGTAGTGCGTGCGTGCCGCCGAAGATTCGCTATGACACTTGATTGCTGCGCTGCCAGGGCAGTGAAGCGGTACGCCAGCGCATGTAGGAGCGGACCTGGCCGCGACGGGGCGTGACCCGAGTAAGGCGGTGTCGCGGCCGGGTCCGCTCCTACGGGTTCATGGGGGGATTATTTGTCCGCTGCTTAACCGCGCTGGCTGAGTCGCAGGCCGCGTGGGGTTGCCCAACGCTCCAGCCCTTCGAATGCCGCCTGCACCAGCAGGGCGAGGACGGCAGCGGGGATCGCGCCTTCCAGAATCAAGCCGATATCATCGAGACGGATGCCGGTGAGAATCGGCTGGCCATACCCACCGGCACCGATCAGCGCACCCAAGGTGGCGGTGCCCACGTTGATGACCGCAGCGGTCTGGATACCGGCCACGATGGTGCGGCGGGCCAGCGGCAATTCCACGCGCCACAATCGCGTCCAGGCCGGCAACCCGATCGCTTCGGCGGTCTGGCGTAGCTCGCGCGGAATCGACGTGAGCCCGGCATGGGTATTGCGCACGATCGGCAGCAGGCTATACAGGAACAACGCGGCAATTGCTGGCTTTGCGCCGATGCCGAACAACGGAATCATGAAGACGAACACGGCCAACGAGGGCAGCGTCTGCAACACACCGGTCAACGACAGCACCACCTGGCCTAGCCGCGGCCGCCGCGCTGCGAGCACCCCCAACGGCAGCGCGATCAGCAACGCGAAGCCCAGCGAGATGCCGACCAGCGCCAGATGTTCGCGGGTGTGACGCAACAACCGGCCGATGCGCGAATCCGCCTGCGCCGTGGCCGCAACGCCCAGCCATTGCGCGGCCACCGCCGCCTCGGACTGTCGCTGCAGTTTCACCTGCGCATTGAGCCGCTGCATGGTGGCTTCGTCGATCCGTCCCTGCAGACCTTGCAAAGCCTTGAGCATCGCCGGTGCGCGCTGCGCCAGGTCCTCACGATACAAAAACACCGCTTGATACTCGGGGAAATACTGGCGGTCGTCGCGCAGCACTTGCAGCTGGTAATACGGAATCTCCGCATCGGTGCTGTATAGATCGGTGACCTCGATCGCCCCGCTTTGCAGCGCGCGATAAGCCAGATCGTGATCCAGCCCGGTGGCGGTTTGCGGCAAGCCGTAGGCCGCACGCACGCCGGGCCAGCCGTCGGCACGCTGCATGAATTCATTGCTCAACCCGATCTTCAGTGCCGGGTGGCGGGCCAGATCCGAGAGCGACGCGATGCCCAGCGCCTGCGCACGCGCGCGGCGCATGCCAAACGCATAGGTGTCCTGAAATCCCAGCGACTCGGTCATCGCCAGACCGCGTGCGTCCAGCGCGGCACGCAGCTCGGCGTGGCTGGCCTTGGGCAACTGCAGCAGTTCCTGTGCCAGGGTGCCGGTGTATTCGGCGTAGGCATCGACCTGGCCGGTTTCCAGCGCGCGCCACAGGATGCGCGTGCCGCCGAGCTGGGCGCGGTGTTGCACGTCCACGCCATCGCGCCGACCAGCCGCAGTGGCGATTTCGCCCAGGATCACTGCCTCGGTAAAGTTCTTCGAGCCAATCATCACCGGCGCGGCCTGCGCGCCGAAGCTGCAGATCAGCAGCAGCATTGCCGCAAAGAGGCGCGCCATCATGCGGCGTCGCCGATGCTGCGTTGTGCAGTGAGAAACCGCTGCACGAACGCGTCGGCAGGCTGCGCGAGCAGCTCGTGTGCACTGCCCTGCTGCACCACGCGGCCGGCGCGCATCAGCACCAGGGTGTCGGCCAGATACGCCGCTTCGGCGACATCATGGGTGACCAGCACCACGGTCTTGCCAAGCTGCGCAAACAGCGCGCGCATCTGCGCCTGCAGGTCGTAGCGCACGATCGGGTCGAGCGCGCCCAGCGGTTCGTCCAGCAGCAGCGCGGGTGGGTCCAGCATCAAGGCGCGGATCAGTCCCACGCGTTGGCGCTGCCCACCGGAGAGTTCGGCTGGATAGCGCGCCAGCAACTCCGGTGGCAACTGGCACAGCGTGCACAGGCTATCCAGGCGCGCATCGATGCGTTGCTTCGTCCAGCCCAGGGTCTGCGCCAGCAGCACCACATTGCTGCGTGCGTCCAGGTGGGGAAACAGCCCACCTTCCTGGATGACATAGCCAATGCGTTGGCGTTGCGCCTGCAGACTGGCGCGCGCCAATGGCACGCCATCGACAGCGACCGTGCCGCTGTCAGGCCATTCCAGCCCGACCAGCATGCGCAACACGGTGGACTTGCCCGCGCCGCTGGGGCCGATCAACGCCGTCGTGACGCCGCTGGCAAAGCCCAGCGTGACCGTGTCGAGTGCGATGGCCTGGCCGTAGCGGCGGCTGACCTGGTCGAGAGTAAACATGCGCGCGAGCTTGCCGAACGCGACGTCAGGCACGCGCGAAGGTGCGCATCAGCGCGGCGGCGCCAGCAGTTCGCGCGCGCTCAGAGTGCCATCGCCGTTGGCGTCCTGACGTGCGAAGCGCTCGATCAAGGTGGCGCGATGCGCAGCGCGGGTGATCGGCTTGCCGCGCCGGCCCGGCAGTTCGTCGCCTTGCAGCACACCGTCGTGATCGACATCGCGCTGATCGAAGGCGTAGCTCATCCAGTCCAGATATTCATCGCGGCTGACGCGGCCATCGCCATCGGTGTCCATGCGCTTGAGATAGTCCTGGCTGTCCTGCACCTGGGCATGCGCTGCAGACGCGCACGCACAGACGATGCAGGCCATCAGCAGCGCGCGCGTCACCGAACGTTTCCAGCCGCGTGCGCCCACCGCAGCACGCGCACCCCTGCGCTTACGCGCCACTCAGCGCATAGCCCTTGAGCCGCGCCGCGTACGCCTGCAGCGCGGCGTTGCCACTGGCTTCGGCCTCATGGCACCACTGCTGCAACTGCTTGAGACGCTCGGACGCATCATGGCTACGCGCTTCCAGCACCGCGGTCAGGCGCGCGCGGTACTCGACCAACGTGCGCATGCGCGGACGCTGCGCCACCCAGGCCTGCAACTGCGCGCGCGCATCCGGCTTGAGCCAGCGCCCGTCATCGACCAGGCCCTTGCGCAGACGCCGCGGCAACAACTCGCGTAGCTTGGCGCCGGTGGCAGCGGCTTCCTCGCGCAACGCCGGCTTGAGCACGTTGCGCTGGTAATCGGTCATGGCCTGGAAGCGGTGCGATAACAGCGCTTTCAGCGTATCGGCATCGGGCACGGCGATATTGGGGCGGATATCCAGCGACGGGGCAACACGCAGCACCTTGGCCAGACCCATGGCCTGCAGTCCGCGAATCGCGATCCAGCCGATATCCAGTTCCCAACGCCGCATCGAAAACCGTGCCGAACTCGGAAACGCGTGATGGTTGTTGTGCAGTTCTTCGCCACCGATCCACAGCGCCCACGGGGTGAGGTTGGTGGAGGTGTCGGCGGATTCGAAATTGCGATAGCCCCACCAGTGGCCCAGGCCATTGACCACACCAGCGGCCCAGAACGGAATCCACGCCATCTGGATCGCCCATAGTGCAATGCCGGGCAAGCCAAACAACACGCCGTTGAGCACCAGCAGCGCGATCGGGCCGGCATTGGCGTGCGGGGTGTACAGATGCCGCTCGATCCAGTCGCTGGGCGCGCCCTTGCCGTACTGCTCGATGTCGGCGCGTTGCGCGCGTGCTTCGCGATACAGCTCCACGCCGCGCCAGAACACCTGCTTGATACCCTTGGTCTGCGGGCTGTGCGGGTCTTCGTCGGTTTCGACCTTGGCGTGATGCTTGCGATGGATGGCCACCCATTCGCGGGTGATCATCGAGGTGGTGAGCCAGGTCCAGAAGCGGAAGAAGTGCGCCACCACCGGATGGAAATCCACGCCGCGGTGCGCCTGGCTACGATGCAGGTACAAGGTCACCGCAAAGATGGTGAGCTGGGTGAACACCAGCAGCACCGCGAGCATGCCCCACACACCCAGCCCGGCCACGCCGGCGGTCAGGAAGTCGATGATCGGATCGGACAGCATCGGCAGTTCCACGGCGGCGGTTTCTCGTTGGTCGATGCAGACATGATGGGGGCGATCGCGGCAAACTTCACCCTTCGGATGCGTAGGGTGACGCCTGCCTTCCTAAAGCGGTTCACACGTGTCTTCTCCCTTACTGCCTGACTGTCTTACGTATGACTGTTTCCACCGATGTTGCCGCTACGTTTGCCGATGCGCCTGCGCTGATCGAACTCGACCAGGCAAGTGTGATGCGCGGCCAGATCCGGGTGCTGCATGCGTTGCGTTTGCGGATCGCGCTTGGCCAGCACACTGCCATCCTCGGCCCCAACGGCTGCGGCAAATCCTCGTTCATCAAGCTCATCACGCGCGAGCTGTATCCGTTGGCGCGTGGCGATGGCCAGCCCGCGGTGAAGGTGCTGGGGCAGGCGCGCTGGCAGGTGGAGCGGTTGCGCTCGCAGCTGGGGATCGTCAGCGGCGATCTAAGCGTCAATCTGGCGGACATGCCGGGGCTGGATGTCGAAAGCGCGGTGCTGTCCGGCTTCTTCGCCAGCTACGTGGTGCCACCGCATCACGAGGTCAGCGACGACATGCGCGCGCGGGCACGTGAGGCCTTGGCGCTGGCGCGTGCCTTACCGTTGCTGGATCGACCGTTTGCCGAGTTGTCGGCCGGCGAGACCCGCCGCGTGCTGATCGCGCGCGCCCTGGTCAATCGCCCGCAGGCGCTGTTACTGGACGAGCCATCCACCGGCCTGGACCTGGTGGCGCGCCAGTACATGCTCGACACCTTGCGCGACCTTGCCCGGCAAGGCATCACGCTGGTGCTGGTGACTCATCACATCGAAGAGATCGTGCCGGAAATCGCGCGGGTGATTCTGCTGCGCGCCGGCACGGTGATCGCCGATGGTCCGCGCGAAGCGCTGCTGACCGATGCCAGCCTGTCGGCAGCGTTCGACGGCCCGGTGCGCGTGCACCGCGACGGCGAGCGCTATTGGGCGACGGTGGGGGAATAAGCGCAGCTAACACAACGTGGCGAGCCGTCGTCAGGTAGGTGCGGACGGCACACTCAGAACCGGAGTGCACGCGTGGACCATCCCGCATCGAGCACCGGCCGCGTCCGCTCGGCGGTGAGTGAGCACAGTCGTTTTGGGAGCTGCTCTAAGCCGGCGGCGCCAGTGCTGCAGTCAACGTGACGCCGTTGCCCGATGCAGGCGCTCGCCACGCTGCGGCCTACTCCAGCGCAACCGCCTGGCCGCGACCGCCTTGGCGGCGTGCAGGTCTGGCTGGCCCGCGTGCGGCGTCTAGCGTCGCAACCACGCCTGACCGCCTTGCACGGCATGACCTTGGACACGGGACGCGGTGCCGGCTGCTGCGGCTAGACTCGCCGCACACACCGACAGGAGTCTTCCCGATGGCCCAGTGGTATTTCCATATTCCCGGACAGGCCGACCGTATCGGCCCGCTCGACGATGCCAGCGCCCGCGCGCATGCCCAGCGCCAACCCGACGCGCTGGCCTGGCGCGATGGACTCGATGGCTGGACGCCGGCCCGTCAGCTGGCCGAGCTGCAGGGTGGTGGCAGCGCACCGCCTCCGCTTGGCAACATTGCCAGCGCCGGACGCGCCGATGAAATCGACTACCGCATCGTCGGCAACGATATGCAGTTTGTCGAAGTGGAACTGGACCCGGGCGAGAGCGCCATCGCCGAGGCCGGCGCGCTGATGTACAAGGATTCGGCGGTACAGATGGACACCGTGTTCGGCGACGGCTCGCATGATGGTCAGGGCGGCAGCAGCGGCGGGCTGATGGGCAAATTGCTCTCTGCCGGCAAACGCGTGGTCACCGGCGAAAGCATGTTCACCACCGTGTTCACCCATGCCGGCAGCGGCAAGGCCAAGGTGGCGTTCGCCGCGCCCTACCCCGGTACGGTGCTGGCGCTGCGGCTGTCCGAGCACGGCGGGCGCCTGATCTGCCAGAAAGACAGCTTTCTGGCCGGTGCGCGCGGGGTGTCGTTGGGCATCGCCTTCCAGAAGAAAATCCTCACCGGCCTGTTCGGCGGCGAGGGCTTCATCATGCAGAAACTCGAAGGCGACGGCTGGGTATTCGTACATGCTGGCGGCACCGTGGTGGAACGCGACCTCGGCCCTGGCGAGCGCATCGACGTGGACACCGGCTGCGTGGTCGCCTATCACGCCGGCGTGGACATGGACGTGCGTCGCGTGGCCGGATTGAAGAGCATGTTCTTCGGCGGCGAAGGTGTGTTCCTGGCCACCCTCACCGGCCCCGGCAAGGTCTGGCTGCAATCGCTGCCGTTCTCGCGCATGGCCGGCCGCATGCTACAGGCCGCCCCGCAAGCCGGCGGCCAGCAACGCGGCGAAGGCTCGGTGCTCGGCGGCCTGGGAAGGCTGTTGGATGGCGATAACCGGTTTTGATTGGGTGACGCGGCAGCTGAGTGCGGTGGTCAGGTGCAAGCGCACCTCGGTACGACTGCGCTTGGTGCGGGCGGGGTGACTCGGCGATCGCTTTCGAGCGGTTGCCCAAACGTAGCGAGTCGTCGTCAGGTGGGTGCAGCCGGCGCGGAGCAAACGGTGTGTACGCGTGGTACATGCCCGCACCGAGCACCGGCCGCGCCCGCCTGGCGGCGAGCACAGTCGTCTTGGTAGCTGCTCATGGGCCAAGGCGGACCAAGGGCGATCTAACTGCGGGGAGAGACCGCACTGCTTGCGCGCGTACGCGGAAACGCCGGCGCTGTCGGCGCGGGTCTGCGCGCGGAATGCGAGTGCGGTGAACGGATGAGCAGGGCGATTGCTGTGCACTGTCACCGCGCAGTGCCGCACCCTCATCCGCCCGCTTCTCCCGGCGGGAGAAGGGACACGCACCGGGCGATTGGTGTCATAACGACGGTCCGAGCGCAGCCGGCGACTGTCCTTGCGGAGCCAACGCGCCTGTTAGCGTGAGCAATGAGGTCTACGCCCGCAGCGGTCGTCTCGGCGCGCGTGTATTCTCCCTCGCCTTTCCCATCGACGTTTTCGCCATGACTGCGCTCCGCCGCTCCCGCTCGCTTGCCCTGTTGTCCATGCTCGGTCTGCTCTCGGCCTGCGGTGGCGAGCCACGCCCGGCAACCCCTGCGCCGGTGGTGCAGGCGCCTTCGGCCGCTGCGGCCAAACCGGTGAAGATCGGCATCGCGCTTGGCGGCGGTGCAGTCAAAGGCTTTGCGCATATCGGCGTGATCAAGATGCTCGAAGCCAACGGGTTTGCGCCTGTGGTGGTGTCGGGCACCAGCGCCGGCAGCGTGGTCGGCGCGCTGTATGCCAGCGGCATGGACGCGTTCGAAATGCAGGAAAAAGCGGTGGCGCTCGACCAGACCAGCATCCGCGATGTGCGACTGTTCTCCGGTGGCCTGGTGCAGGGCCAGAAGCTGCAGGACTACGTCAACGAGCAACTCGGCGGCAAGCCTATCGAGAAGTTGCGCAAGCCGTTTGCGGTGGTGGCCACGCGCCTGGAAGACGGCGAGCGCACCGTGTTCGTGCGCGGTAACGCCGGCCAGGCGGTGCGTGCGTCCAGCAGCATTCCCGGCGTGTTCGAGCCGGTGACCATCGGCAAATACCATTTCGTCGACGGCGGCGTGGTCAGCCCGGTGCCAGTGGATGCCGCGCGTCAGCTCGGCGCCGAATTCGTGGTGGCAGTGGATATCTCCAGCAAGGCCAGCGGCAAGAATCCTGGCGATCTGCTGGGCACGGTGAACCAGTCGATCTCGATCATGGGCCAGCGTCTGGGCGAAGCCGAGCTAAAGCGTGCAGATGTGGTGGTGCGCCCCAAGGTCAACGATATCGGCTCGGCCGATTTCAATCAGCGCAGTGTCGCCATCCTGGAAGGCGAACGCGCCGCGATGGCCGTGATGCCGCAGATCCGCGCCAAGATCGCGCAGCTGCAGGCCGCGCGTAGCAGTGCCACGCGTAACGCCGCCGACCAGGCCGCGGCGGCAAAACAGCAGGCCTACCAGCGCTGCCTGGAACAACGGTCGCGCTGGCAGAAACTGCGCGGCAAGGACGAGGAATGCGTGGCGCCGTAAAGCGGTTGTGGTACAGCGGGATATCCGCTGCGCTCGATGCGTTGTTGAATTGGAGGTACAGGGTGATCGCGGGGCTTGCTGGTGGCAGGCAGGTGCTGCGGTTTTACCGCTCACTGTAAGCCGCGGTCCGCGAGGTGAAGGAAGAAACCGCGCGTCTGCATGTGGCGGGGTGCGTGCGATGGTGAGTTGCATGTGCTCGCTTGGGCGCGGATGAGCGGGTTCTTCGTTGTTGTGTAAAACGTTTTTGCGCGTCGGTGGTATCGGGACGGCGTCGCGGCCAGGTCCGCTCCTACGAAGTGCCGTATCTTGCTTGCTTGATTTAACGCGTTCGGCGCGTTTTCCGCTCGCATGGGTTACGACGGTATCTGCCTGCCATTTGCACGCTGTTGCGCGAGGTGTTGATCCAGGCGGGCGAGCTTTTTCGCCTTGGTCGATGCCTGCTGCGTAAGCGCTGATGCTGTGTCGGGACGGCGTCGCGGCCAGGTCCGCTCCTACGAAGTGCCGTATCTTGCTGGCTTGATGTAACGCGTTCGGCGCGTTTTCCGCTCGCATGGGTTACGACGTAATTTGCCTGCCATTTGCACGCTGTTGCGCGAGGTGTGTTGATTCAGGCGGGCGAGCTTTTTCGCCTTGGTCGATGCCTGCTGCGTAAGCACTGACGCTGTGTCGGGACGGCGTCGCGGCCGGGGCCGCTCCTACGAAATGCCGCATCTCGCTTGCTTGATTTAACGCGTTCGGCGCGTTTTTCGCTCGTATGGTCTACGGCGTTATCTGTCTGCCATTTGCATGCTGTTGCGCGAGGGGTTGATCCAGGCGGGCGAGCTTCTTTCGCCTGGCTCGATTCCTACTGCGGAAGCACTGACGCTGTGTCGCGACGGCGTCGCGGCCAGGTCCGCTCCTACGCAACGGCAGATACGTTGAATTCCGCTTTAGGACCTTGGTTGCGATGCCGGGCCGATCACCGTGGTGCATGCACCGCGCGGTAATCGGCCGGCATCGTCGTTTCCTCAGTACCGCCAGCGCAGGGACACGCTGACAAAGCGCGGTTCGCCGTAGTTCTGGTAATCCAGGTTGGCCCAGTAGGTCTTGTCGAACGCGTTGCGTACCGCCAGCGTGGCGGTCCACTGGTCGCTGATACGGTAGTTGGCGTTGAAGTGCACCAACGCATACGGGTTCTGCACCACGGTGACCGGTGTAGTGGCGCCGCTGCCATCGCCGGTGGGCCGTGCGATGTTGAAGCCGCGCACCGCGCTTTGCCAACTCACGCCACCACCGATGCTCAGGCGATCCCACGCGCCGGGCAGGCGTACCTGGGTGGACAGCTGCAGATAGTCTTCCGGCAGGTTGGCGTAGATCGCATCGGTGGGTGCGCGCGTGACCTTGACGTGGGTGTAGCCGGCATTGACCGTCCAACCCGGCAGCATCTCGCCGTTGATATCCATCTCCCAACCGCGGCTCTTGGTGCCGTCCACGCCGATAAACGCGGAGGTTCCATCGGGCAACGACGATTCGGGCTGGGTCATGTCGCGCACCGCGTAGTTGTCCTGCTTTGCTTCGAACACGGCGGCCGTGGCCATGGCGCGGCCGTCGAGTAATTGCGCCTTGATGCCGGCCTCCAGATTGGAGCCTTCCACCGGCGCGAGCAGGTTGTTGTCCTTGTCGCGGTAGTTCTGTGGATTGAAGATTTCGGTGTAGCTGGCGTACACCGACACATCCGGCACGATGTCGTACACCAGGCCCACGTACGGAGTGACTTCATCGCTCACCTTGTAGCGGCCGGTGGTACCGGTGTAGCCGCCGCTGACGTTGAAGGCCTGGGTGCGCGTTTGCCAGGTGCTCAGGCGCGCGCCGGCAATCAGCGACAACGGGTCGGCCAGGCGCAGGCGTGTGGAGGCGTACACGCCGCGCTGCGTGGTGCGTGCCTCACGGCGCGCACCGGTGCGGCTGTAGCTCACCTCGGGTGCATCGCCATCCCAGTTGCGGATGTCGGGAATCCGATAGCAGCGCTCAGACCCACCGCTTTCGTTGATGCACGATCCCCAGCCGCTGGGGTACTGCTGCGCGATGCCGTATGTGGTCGATTGCAGATCCTGCCAGCTGCCACCCAGCACCACGTCGTGCCGGCGGCCGAAAAGCGAGAACCCGCCCGACAGATACACATCCACGCCATCGCGGGTGTCGCTGGTTTCGCCGACGCCGGTGCGCAGGAACACGCCACTGCCATCGGCGGCCGGATAGCCGGTGCCGTACACGCGAATGCTTTGCACATCGCCCTTGGTGTGCGCGTAGTTGACGCGCAGCAGCCAATCTTCGCCGAAGCGTTGTTCCAGATTGGCGAAGGCGGTGCTGGTTTCGCGCTGCCAGCGCGTCCATTCCGGTGCCATGTTGGTCGAGCGCGACAGATTGGCCAGCGTGCCATCGGCCGCAAAGAACGGCACCGTGCCCCAGGTCGAACCGACCGGGCTGTTGTCCTGACGTTGATAGCCCACGGTGAGTGTGGTGCTGTCGGTAAGATCGCCTTCCAGCACCGCCATGCCAGACATTTTGTTGTCGTGGTAGCGGTCGTAGTAGTAGTCGCGGTCCTGCCAGGCCGCGACCACGCGGCTGCGGAAACGGCCATCGTCGGTGAGCGGTGCATTGACGTCGGCCTGGGTGCGGCGGAAGTCCCAGGTGCCGGCGCTTGCGGCAACCGAGGCGTCGAACGTCTTGCCCGGGCGCTTGCGCAACAGGTTCACCGTGGCCGAGGGAATACCCGCGCCGGTCAGCAGGCCGTTGGCGCCGCGGATCACTTCGATGCGGTCGTAAAACACCGTGTCGTATTCCTGGTTGGTCGCACCGCTATAGGTGGGCAAGCCATCGACCTGGAAGTCGGTGATCTGGAAACCGCGCGCAAAATACAGCGGGCGCTGGGTGTCGTAGAACGACACGTTGACGCCGGTGACGTTGCGCATCACGTCATCGATGCTGAAAAGCGACTCGTCCTCCAGGCGCTGCAATCCGATCACGCTCACCGACTGCGGCGTCTCCTGCAGGGTCAGTGGCAGGCGCGTGGTGGTGGCCGGCTGCGCGCGGCTCACCGTGCCGTTGACGGTGACCTGGTCGAGCGTCTTGGCATCGGCCAGGTCGGCTGCGTGCGCAGCGGCAGGCCAGGTCAACGCGCACAGCAGGGCAACAGACAGGGTGGTCAGTGGGTGGGTCAGTGCAGGCATCGGTCTCTCATCGATCGTGGGCGCACGCTAGGGCGTGGCGACAGGAAGCAGGCAGGCGTCGGCGTGCTGCTCGGGCGACGAGCTGGCTGGCCTGGCAAGGCTGGCGGATCGACGAACAGGACATGGCCGGAGCCGGCCAGACGTTATGTAAATGTAAATCGTTATCGTTTGCAGAGCAAGTGCGGTCTGCCGTGGATCGTCTGCTCCTGCCGGCGCCATCTGCGCGACGGTGCCCGCTGCCGGACGTCGCAGTTCAGCAAGATTCGTTGATCGCAACAGGTTGTACGCGCGATCGGGGGCGCCCTATTCCGCCGGCACAACGCGTTTCGCATCCAGGCCAGGCGACTAATGCATCACGCCAGATGCGACAGCGGCAGGCCTTCGGGCGCCTTGACCGTGCGCAGGACGAAACTGGAATTGACGTCGGACACGCCGGTGGCATTGAGTAGCCGATCCAGCAGAAACCGCGAAAAATGCTCCAAGTCGCGCACCTGTACCTGCAACAGATAATCCATGTCGCCGGTCAGCGCCCAGCACGCCACCACTTCGTCCCAACCGCGCACGCCGTCGGCGAACAGCTCGATATCGGCCTGACCGTGCTGCTCCAGCTGCACCCGCACAAAAGCCTGCAGACCCAGCCCCAGCGCGCGCGCATCCAGGCGCGCACCGTAGCCGGCGATGATGCCGGCGGCCTCCAGCCGTTGCGTGCGCCGCAGGCAGGCCGACGCGGACAGATTCACCTGCACGGCGAGCTCGGCGTTGCTGGTACGTCCCTGCGTCTGCAGCAAGGCGAGCAACCGCAGATCGGTGCGGTCCAAGGCGATTGGTTGGTCCATATGTTGCGCAGCAGCAGATCGAGACGCATGAATCTTGCGCATAAGTCCCGGCGCTGCGCAAGATTCGCAATCCTGTTGCGCAGCGATCCGGCTAAGGTGAATCCTTAGTCGCTACGGAAGTCCTGCCGCATGAACACTGCCCCGCGCCGCGTCGAAAACCAGCTCACCGACAAGGGTTATGTGCCGGTCTACACCACGGCCGTGGTCGATCAGCCGTGGGACGGCTATAGCAGCGACGACCATGCCACCTGGGGCACGCTGTACCGCCGCCAGCGTGCGTTGCTGGTGGGCCGCGCCTGCGATGAGTTCCTGCAGGCGCAGGACGCCATGGGCATGGACGATAGCCAGATCCCGCGCTTCGACGCGCTTAACGCGGTGCTGCAGGCGGCCACCGGCTGGACGTTGGTCGGCGTGGAAGGCCTGCTGCCGGAACTGGATTTTTTCGATCACCTGGCCAACAAGCGTTTTCCGGTGACCTGGTGGATCCGCCGTCCCGATCAGATCGATTACATCGCCGAGCCGGACCTGTTTCATGACTTGTTCGGGCATGTGCCGCTGCTGATGAACCCGTTGTTTGCCGACTTCATGCAGGCCTATGGCCGTGGCGGGGTCAAGGCGCACGGCATTGGCCCGGACGCGCTGCAGAACCTCACCCGGCTGTATTGGTATACGGTGGAATTCGGCCTGATCAACACGCCGCAAGGCCTGCGCATCTATGGCGCAGGCATCGTGTCGTCGAAAGGCGAATCGCTGTATTCGCTGGACTCGCCCGCGCCCAATCGCATCGGCTTCGATCTGCAGCGCATCATGCGCACGCGCTACCGCATCGACAGTTTTCAGAAGACCTATTTCGTCATCGACAGCTTTGCGCAGTTGATGGACGCGACCAGCCCGGACTTCACGCCGATCTACGCTGCATTGGCGCAACAGGCGCAGGTGCCGGCCGGCGATGTGCTGAGCAGCGACCAGGTGATTCAGCGCGGCAGTGGCGAAGGCTGGAGCCGCGACGGCGACGTGTGAAGCAGCCACGTTGGCGCTGCGCTGCCCGCCGCGGTGCAACGCAGCGAAGGACTGCGCGTCCGTGTCACCTGCGCTACGTGTTTGACACCGTGAGGTACGAGGCTGAAAGCCGCGCGCCGTGGTGCGTGGCTGCATTGCGCTGCCCTGTCGCGCCTTCGCCAGACGGCGGCGTCACCCTGGCAAGGCGATGCGACGCACGTGCAGTTCGCGCTGCGGGACAACGCAGTGCGCAGCGACTCGACACCGTCGCCAGTGCGGACTATGGTCGAGACTCCCCACATCGCATTCGCTCAATGGACCTGACGCATCTGCGCATCCGGCGCTTGGAGCTGGACGATACCCGCCTGCTGTTCACCCTGGCCAACGGCATCCGCATCGACGAGCCCATCCAGGCGCATCCGTTGTTGCTCAAGGCCACGCCACCACAGCGCGCGCACTGGCAGATCACCGAGGACGGCCATGGCGTGAATTGGCCTGCGGTGGCGCCGCCCACAGCGGAAGGGCTGATCAACATGCCCGAGCTGCTGTGGCGCCGTCGCGCCGCACGCGCGCAGGCAAAACTGGCAACGTTACGCGGACGCCTGGACGCGCTATCGCCGGGCGAACGCGAGCTGGTCGCGCTCGCCCGGCTGGATGCGGACATGACCGAAAGCGGCTACGCCCGCTACTTCGACCGCTGGGATGCTGCCACCCGCAGCGACGCAGTGCGCGGTCTGGCGGCCATGGGCGCAGCGCAAACCCGACAGGCTATCGAAGGCCTGGGCGCGGTGTTCGAACGGCTGGAAGAAGACCCCGACCTGCTCAGCATCGAAGACATCCTGGACGCCATGAACGAGGCCGACCGCCAACGCGTGCAGGGCTGGGAAGAGGTCTATTACCGCCGCTCCGGCGACCTGGCGCGGCTGGGCCTGGTGCATTACGGGGTGGATAAGGCCTGAGCCTTCATCCATGCGCTGTGCGCCGTGTGCGACGGGCATGCGCAGGGTGACGCAGACGGACACGCTGCGCTCGCGGCGTGCGAGGGCAATCCCCGTCGCGCATGCGGGCACCTCAGCGACGCAGTGATCCGGCAGCGGCAGCTGCACGTGCGCAACTGCGCACTGGATGGCTGGGTGCCTATCCGCAGACGGGCACGCCCACACGCATCAGCGCCGACTCACAGCCGGCATTGCGCATCGTCCACCCCAGGCACGCGCTCCCATTGCCAGGCGTCTACCTGCTCGCCGCGTGGCAGATAGTCCACATCGAACTCCTTGCCGTCGCGACGCAAGCGCAACTGCAGGTGCTCGGTTTGATTGCCCTGGATGCCATCTTGCGGCACCGGACGCACGATCTCATCGCCATTGCGCACTCCTGCCTGCGCCGCCGCCGACGCTGCCATCAGCCCGCGCACGACACGCTTGGGTTCGGCCAGCACCGCAGGCTCGAATCCCAGCACATACCGCCGCAGCGGCTTGCTGGTCCTGCGAAAGCACGGCCCGAACGCGTCCGACGCCGGCAACGGCGGCGTGCCGGCCAGGAAGGCATGAAAGTCCTGCACCGCCGCCTCGCCCAGCTCTGCCTTCAGCAAGGCCTCCCAATCGCCCTGTGTTGCCTCGCGCTGCTGGCCGATCACCAGCAGCACACGCAGCAGGTCATCCAGCGAACGCTGGCCCTGCGATCGCTTGCGTAGCGCATCGTTCACCGTGGCCAGATACAACATGCCGCGGTCGTAGGCGAGCGTGCGGATGCGGGTGTCCTTCCAGAATCCCTCATCGATGCGCGCGTTGGGCAGATTTCCCAGCGCATTGGTGTAGTAACGCGCTGCGGTCGTGTTGAGCGAATCCAGAAACTGCTGCGGGGAGAGCAAACCGAATCGCAGCGGCAGCAGCGCCTCGTAGAACACCGCCGAGCCTTCGCTGAACCAGGTCGTGGACTCGGGCCCGTGCTCGGAAAGGCGCGGCTGATAGGTATGGAACATTTCGTGCGACAAGGTGATCTTGATCAGGTCCACATCGGCGCCGACCCCTGCGCCATAGGTGGT
This sequence comes from Xanthomonas sp. AC360, assembly GCF_979258225.1. Taxonomy (NCBI): domain Bacteria; kingdom Pseudomonadati; phylum Pseudomonadota; class Gammaproteobacteria; order Lysobacterales; family Lysobacteraceae; genus Xanthomonas; species Xanthomonas sp. AC360. The sequence goes on along the minus strand of NZ_OZ409846.1, from coordinate 1,585,334 downwards.
GACGAAGGACTGGTTCAGTGCGGTGCCGCCGCCCGCGTTGACCGGGTTGTAGCGCAGGAAGATCGTGTAGGGCCTGGACTCGGGGTGCGGAAACGCCAGCTCGAACTGCTCGTGCAGCTTGCCCACCCACGCGGATAACGCATTCGCATCGAAGGGCGGTTGCCCCTGCCAGGCGACCGAAAACCCGTCCGCACGCGGCACGCGCGGCCAACGTCCGACCTCCCCGGCCATGAAGAACACTCCGGACAAACTGTCGTTGTCGATCTGCGCGACCTGCACCGTCCCTTCGCCGAACGAGCTCACTCCCTTGGCGCCATCGGGCAGCTGCGACAGATCCCAGCGAATGGTCAACGCGTACGTTTGTGTCTGCGGCGGCAGCACCAGAAACATGCTCGACACTGCAGAAAACGCATGCGCATCGTTACGGAACGAAATGGGCGGCGCCGGGCCGCGCGGCGGCCGGGTCGCATTGGCCGGGACACGGTAGTGCAGGCTGAGCGGGCCGCCGAGCGCGCGTGGCGCAGTCCAGACGCGCAACGGGCCTTGATCGCCGCGTTCCTGCGCGGTGGCCGCGCGCCCGGCAAGCTCCACCGTCCCTTGCGCATCGGTGGCTTCGATCGAGACGATGTGCTCGGCAGCGCTATCCACGTTTCCCTCTTGCATCGGCAGCTGCGCCACGATGCCGCCGCGGGCGACGGTCAGCGTGGCCAGGCGCAGACGCACCTCTAACGTGTCCACGTTGCCCTTGGTTGCATGCGGTGCAAGCTCCAGGTCCAGCGCAATCGGAGCAGGGACGGCCGACGCCGGGCTGGCCAGTGCACCAGGTGCCAGCGCGATGAGCACACACAGAAGCAACCAGGGAGTTTTCATGCGCGCCGAGCAGTGTGGGATCGCCGATCATGCCGCCGGTCGAGGCCGCCTGCCAGCATGCCGAAGGTCATGCGGCGCAATGCACGGCGATGGCTGCAGGCCTGAATCGAATGCCACCAGGGTTGCAGCGCTGGGGCGGCGGGGCATCGCTTGGGTGGCGCGTCTGCGGCGCTCATACCTGCGCTGCATCGCGCCGACGGTTCACCCTGCCGGCGCTGGCAGGTAGGCCAACAACAGCACCAATGGTGCATCACCCGTCTGCTGCAATGCATGGGTGCTGCCCGGGCGCGTCAGCAGTGCATCGCCTGACGCAACGTCGTATTGCTTGCCATCCAGCGCATACAGGCCGCGGCCGCTGACGATATAGTAGATCTCGTCCTTGTCGTGCAGGTGCAGGCCGATGCCGGCATCTTTGTGCAGCACACGTTTGCGCAGCACGAACTTCAACTCCGGCGCGTCTGCGAAAAAGGGATACGCCGTGGTGGGGCCGGCGCCGCCGTGCGGGCCGGGTTGTTCGCGGGCGAGATCGCGCTCGTGCACAACCAGCGACGGATGCGTCTGTGCGACGCGTTGCGCGGCGGTATCGGGGGCTGCGCCGCAATCGGCGTCGCGACGCAGCTGGGGTTTTAACGCAGGCTGTAGCTGCACCCAGCCGTGCACGACCAGGCAGGCCACCGCGGTAGCGCCGGCGCGGCTGAAATGAGTGCCATCTGCTTTGCCCTGTTCGGGGACGAACAGAAAGTACGGCTTGGCGGCTTGCTCGCCGAGTGCGCGAATCCAGTCGCTGGAACTGGCGTTGAGATCGATCAGGCCAACGCGTTCGTCGGCCGCCAGTTGCTGCATGGCCAGGGTGTAGCGGCCATGCGTATCGAGCAATGCACCGAAGTCGTAGAGCAGGCGTGCGGCCGGGGTGATCAGGATCGGCGTGGCGCCCTTCTCGCGCGCGGTGGCGATGTATTGGCGCAGGAACCGCACGTAGTCGCCTTGCGGGTCGGTATAGCGTGTGGGGTCTTCGCGTTTGGCATCGTTGTGCCCGAACTGGATCAGCAGGATGTCGCCACGTTGCAGCTGCTTGGCGATGGCATCCAGGCGCCCTTCGGCGATGAAACTGCGGGTGCTGCGGCCGCCTTTGGCGTGGTTGTGCACTTGCCACTGCACGGGGTCGAACCACGCTTGCAGCATCTGGCCCCAGCCGGCTTGCGGTGCACGATCGGCGCCGTACTCGGCCGCGGTGGAATCGCCGGCGATAAAGATGCGATTGGGCGCAGCATGGGCGATGCCAGTGCAGAGCAGCAGCATGGCGATGAGCAGTCGACGCATGAGGGGCTCCTGGTGAGTGCGGTGTTTGGTGTTGTTGTTGCTGTTGTTGCTGCTGCTGTTGCTGCTGTTGCTTTTGGATCTGGTTTTGCTGCTATCTGCAGTGCAGTACCGACGTATGGCTGCATGCTTGATGCGTGATTTTTCGACGCGACTTGCATCCGTACTTCGCGCGGTGGCAGGATCCAGAACGGGCGACGTGATGCTTCGATGGGTCATCGTCAACATCGGCACTTGCTGGTTATTGAGCGAGTCCGATACCTGCGCTTGACTGCCGGTTGGCTGCCTTCCGCCCTACCCGCGCCCATGGCGCGTAAACCGTGCCTTCTCGCTTCGATGGGAGAAGGGCTGGATGCATGCGCGCTTTCGATCAAATGCACTAGTGCTTGTGGACGAATGCACACTGCTTCTGCTCGCGTCCACGCACGCTCTCTGTTCGCAGCGGATGCACTCACGCTTTTGGGCGCCTGCATCGGAGTCAGTCACAGCAGGGCGTGCAGTGACTGTCACCCACTGCTTGTATTAGCCGTGGGTGACGCCGTGCGATGCCTGACGCGTCAGTGACGTCTCAAGCACTTACCTTGCGGCGCATGCCTGCTCCCGGTGCAGGAACACAGGCATGCGCATGCGGCTGCACTCAGGCAGCAGCGGCTTCGCTCTTGCCCAGCAGGCCGGCGACGAAGTTGCGAATCTCCGCATCCTGCGCATTGTCGAAGAAGCACTGCTGGAAGCGCTCGCCGCCGATGGCCTGCTTGATCAGTTCCGGGTCGATGGCGCGCAGGCCGTCGAGGTAGGACTTGGCGGTGGCCTGCTTGACCTGGGTCAGGATGCCGGCATTGGCGGCCTGCGATTCGCGACGCTCGGCCGGGTAGCCCAGACCGCGCTCGCCGCTGAAGGCCTTTTCGAAGATGTAGCGCACGTTGATTTCCGCGCCCCAGCCGTAGCCCTTGGCGAATGCCAGCGACAGCGCGTTGCCGTTGTTGACCTGGGCAAACAGGTAGGCGTCGGTCGGCTCGATGCAGTAGCCGCAGAACACGCTCGGGTGGGCGTTGAGCGACATCATTGCGCCCTGGCCGGTACCGCAGCCGGCGACGACGAAGTCGACCGCCTTCGAGTTCAACAGCAGGCTGGCGACGATGCCCAGATGGATGTAGGTCAGGCGGTGATCGTTGTCGCCGTCCATGCCGACGTTGAACACGTTGTGGCCTTGTTCGCCGGCGACGTCGTTGAGCTGCTGCAGGATCACCGGGTTCTTGGCGGCCTGACTAAACTCATTCATGAGTGCAATTTTCATGGGAATGCTCCGATTGGTTGGGGAAGAGTGGTTCGAAAAAGGATGGAGGCTAGGGACTGCCGCGAGGTGCTTTCGATTGCGGTGCCCATCCGGGGCTTTCGGCACGAAACGAACAAGCAGTGACCAAGACTCTGCGCACCCCTTGATGACGGTCCCGGACGAGTTGCTGCCCTCATCCGCCCTGCGGGCACCTTCTCCCGCTCGCGGGAGAAGGACGTGGTATCGCGGGACACCAGGGGCGGCGGCTGCGCGCGTCTGACAGTGCGCGCCGTCGCCATGCGATCTGGATCAGCGCGCCAGCCAGCCGCCATCGACCGGGATGATGGCGCCGTTGACGTAGTCCGAGGCGCTGCTGGCCAGGAACACCGCGGTGCCGCCGAGATCGGCCGGCACGCCCCAGCGCGCGGCCGGGATGCGATCCAGGATCGACTTGTTGCGGTCTTCATCGGCACGCAGCTGCGCGGTGTTGTCGGTGGCCATGTAGCCCGGCGCGATGGCGTTGGTGGTCACGCCCTTGCTGGCCCATTCGTTGGCGAGCAGGCGGGTGATGCCGGCGATGCCCGACTTGCTGGCGGTGTACGAGGGCACGCGGATGCCGCCCTGGAACGACAGCATCGAGGCGATGTTGATGATCTTGCCGCGGCCCTGGGCGATGAAATGACGGCCAGCCGCCTGTGCCATGAAGAACGCCGACTTCAGGTTGACGTTGAGCACGTCGTCCCAATCCTGCTCGCTGAAATCGACCGCGTCGGTGCGACGGATCAGGCCGGCGTTGTTGACCAGAATGTCCAACCCGCCCAGGCCGGCGACGGTTGCGTCGACGATGCGCTGCACCGGCTCGATGCTGATCAGGTTGGCTTCGATGGCGATAAAACGGCGGCCCAGCGCCTTGACCTTTTCTTCGGTCTCGGTGGGCGCCTGGATGCCGGCGGCGGCGATGTCCGCGCCCGCTTCGGCCAATGCCAGCGCGATGCCCTGGCCCAAGCCGGTGTTGGCACCGGTGACCAATGCGACCTTGCCTTCGAGACTGAACGGATTGCTCATTACCTTATCGCTCCTGCTGGATGTGCCACGTTGTGATGGGTGAGCCGCGCGAGGCGCGGCAGAGTGCGTGTGTCGTTTGAAATGCTGCGTCACCAACGCCTGAGGTGGAGCGCGCTGATGTTGCCAGCGCTCGCCTGGATCGCAGGCGTCACTAGAGCGAACAATGGATCGAGACCGGGCTTACTTGAGCTGGCAGATATCCAGCACGTGCATGTCGGTGTAATCCAGGTTTTCACCGCCCATCGCCCAAATGAAGGCGTAGTTGCTGGTGCCGGCGCCCATGTGGATGGACCACGGCGGCGACACCACCGCTTCGTTGTTCTGGATCACGATGTGACGCTGCGCTTCGGGCTCGCCCATGAAGTGATACACGCGGTCGTTGGCGCCGAGGTCGAAATAGAAATACACCTCGCTGCGACGGTCGTGCAGATGCGGCGGCATGGTGTTCCAGACGCTGCCCGGCTTGAGCACGGTCAAGCCCAGCAGCAGCTGCGAGGACTGGCAGGTGGCCGGCACGATGTACTGGTAGATGGTGCGCTCGTTGCTGGTTTCCAGCGCGCCACGGTCCAGCGCCACCGCATCCTTGATCGACAGCTGCTTGGTCTCGAAGCGCGCATGCGCCGGTGTCGAGGCCAGATAGAACTTGGCCGGGTTGGCGGCATCGTCCGAGGCGAAGCTGACATCGGTGCTGCCCATCGCCACGTACAGGCCGTCCTTGGGGCCGAGCGTGTAGGCGGTGCCATCCACGGTCACGGTGCCGCTACCGGCGCCGACGTTGATGACGCCCAGTTCGCGGCGCTCCAGGAACGGGTGACCGGCGGCGGAGGCCGGCTCGGTCTGCTTGGGCAGTTCCAGCGCGGTGCCCAGCGGTGCGGCGCCACCGAGCACGAAGCGCTCGTAATGGGTGTATTTGAGCGTCACCGCACCATCGACGAACAGGCCGTCGAGCAGATACAGCTCGCGCAGGTCGTCGTTGCTGGCGCCCTTGATGGCATCCGGGTGGGTGGCGTAGTGGGTCTTGCAGTACAGGGACATGCGCGATCTCCGTGGCAAGCGGGGGGAAGAGGGCTTGCTCCGTGGGTATTCTACCGGCTCTGGTTAACCGGTGTCATTGCGCAGTGCACGATAGTGGGAGTGGGTAGGTCTGAGGGACTGCCTGCTTCCTTCTCCCACCGGGAGAAGGCGGCGCGCAGCGCCGGATGAGGGTGCGAGGCGGCGCGCAGTGTTTGGAGACGCGGCCTGAATGGTAAGTGGTGTCCTACCGCGTTTTCAGCGCATGCCTACGTTGTTCTCAGGTGCCTATCTGCCGCCGTGCCCTCACCCCAATCCCCGCTCCGCGCCCTGGCCCGCGCTTGCGGCGCGAGCGCTCCAAGTCACGCCCGCCCGCGGCGCGCAAGCCGTGCCTTCTCGCCCCCGCAAGCAGGAGAGGGGCGTCGGGAGAGGGGCGTCACCGCAGCGATCGGCGCACTGCCTTCCCCCGCCTGCGGGGGAAGGTGCCCGAAGGGCGGATGGGGGCCAGCCGTTGGCCGATCAAAACAGCTGTTCTCACCTTGACCGGCACAACGTCCTGCAAGGTGGAGCGGAAGGCCGCGCCGCGTGGGGTCGCGGCGCGCAGTGCTCAATCTTCCGGCGGTTGGCAGGAGTCGCGCACGATCAGATGCGGGCGCACGCTGGCGGTGGGCAGTTGCGGGGCATTGTCGGGCTGGATCAGCATGGCCGCGGCGGTGCGGCCGGTGTCGCGGGTGTGGCGACGCACCGAGGTCAGCGGTGGCCACAGGCGCGAGGCCAGCGAGCTGTCGTCGTAGCCGATCACCGAGAGCTGGCGCGGGATGTTGATGCCGGCGCGCAGGGCGACCTTGTAGATACCGGCGGCCATTTCGTCGTTACCGGTGAAGATGGCGGTGGGGCGCTTCTTGCCCAGCAGCAGCTTTTCGGCGGCGGCCACGCCGGATTCGAAGGTGTAGCCGGCTTCGACGATACGCTCGGACGGCAGTTCGATGCCGCGCCGGGTCAGCGCGTCGGCAAATCCCGAGGTGCGTTCGATCGAGGAGCGGTAGGCGCTGGGGCCGGTGACCAGGGCGATGTCGCGGTGGCCGAGCGAGAGCAGGTAGTCGGCCGCCTCGGCGGCGCCGTCGCGGTCGTGGGTGATCACCGTTTGCGAGGTGGTATCCAGCGCGACCGAGGCGATGCGGGTGTAGCGGCAGCCGATCTCGGCCAGCATATCGGCCAGCGCCTGATCTTCGGACGCGCGCGGCACCAGGATCACCCCGTGCAGCTTCTGCGCCTGGGCGAAACGACGCACGCCTTCGATGTAGCCGGGACTACGGCTGTCGCAAGGGTGCACCACCAGCTCGAAACTGGAGCCGCGCAGCGCGTCCAGCGCGCCGTACTGCATGTCCACGATGTATTGCGCGGTGGGATTGTCGTAGACCATGCCGATCAGGAACGAGCGCCGGAACGCCAGCCCGCGCGCGAGCGGGTCGGGCGAGTAGCCAACCTCGCGCATCAACGCCTCGACCTTCTCGCGGGTGTCCTGCCGCACCAGCGGCGAGTTGTTGATGATCCGCGACACGGTCTTCTTGGACACGCCCGACATCCGTGCGATGTCGTTGATCGTGGCTACCTTGCCCTTCGGCAGGCCGGGCATTCCCTCTTCAGGCATCTTGCGGGCGGGCATAGCGGTCAACCAGTGAAGTTGATTGGATTCTACCGGCCAGACGGCCGGCAGACCTGAGCGAAGCCTGCCGCCACCCCGGACCCGCCGCGCAAGGCACGCCGTAGCGGCCATCGCGGCGGCATGCCCGGCGATGCAGAACGGTCAGTCCAGGGCGCGGTAGCGGAAGTTGCGGAACTCCACCTGGCCCGGGCCGGCGGCATACAGCGCCGGCTTCAATGCCAGGAACTTGCCGGCCACGTTGTGGTGGTAGCCGGACACTTCCATCTGCACCGGGTACTTGGTCCACGTCTTGCCGTCGGTGCTGCTGTGGATGGTGACGATGTGGCGGTTGTTGGTGACCCGCAGCCACAAGGTGCCACCGGTAGCACTGGGGGCCAGCGTGCCGGGGCGTTCTTCGCCATAGCGGTGCATGACGAAGTTTTCGCCATTGCTGCCCACGCCGGCGTAGAGCTTGTCGCTGTAAAACAGCAGCGCCCCGCCCTGCCCGCCCGGTGCCACGGTCATCTGCACTTCGAACTGGTAGGCCTGGTCGGTGGCGATCACCGTCAGCGGCGAGGCGTTGCGCGGAGCGGTGCCCTTGCCCTGCAGACGCAACACGCCATCGCCCACCTGCAGGCGCTTGGCTTCGTCGGCCGCCGGGTTGAAGAACGCCCACTGCGGGCCGAGCGTGTTGGCGCGGAAGTCGTCCGACAGCGCCAGGCCGTGGGCCAGCGCCTGGCCGCTGGGTTTTTTCAGCGGGGTGCCCAGATCGCCGCCCTTGGCGACGAACCAGCCGTCCGGGGTCCATTCGATCGGGTCCAGCAAGGCCTGCCGGCCCAGCGTCCAGAAGCCGTGTTCGTAGCCGTGGTACAGCATCCACCAGCGTTTGTCGGTGCCTTCCACCAGGGTGGCGTGGCCACGCGACCACCACGGCTCGTCGGCGCTCTTGGTGCGGGTGATCGGGTTGTTGGGCGCGTTCTGCCACGGACCATGGATGGAACGCGAGCGCGCGGTGATCACCATGTGCCCGGTCGGCGGGCCGGCGGTGCCGCCCACGGCGGTGGTCATGTAGTACCAGCCGTTGTGGCGGGTGATCTTGGGGCCTTCCTGCGCGTAGCCTTCCACGTCCCAGCTTTCCGGGTACTTCCAGCCGTCGTAGACGTGCTTGGGCGTGCCGACCACGGTCAGGCCGTCGTCGGACAGCTGCACGTAATCGCCGCCGCTGAGGAACAGATACCGCTTGCCGTCTTCGCCCACCGCATGACCCGGGTCGATGTACTTGCCCAGGCCGATGTCGATCGGCTTGCTCCACGGGCCCTTGATGTCATCGGCCCACACCACGAAGTTGCTGCGCTCGGCCTGGTCGCCGCGACGGGCCGGGAAATAGATGTAATAGCGCTTGCCGTGCTTGATCAGGTCCGGCGCCCAGATCGCACCGACGTTCTGGGTGATGGCGTGGCCCAGCGGCTGCCAGTTGACCAGATCGCGCGAATGCCAGATCGGCAGGCCGGGATACGCGTCGAACGAGGACAGCGTGAGGTAGTAATCGTCGCCGTCCTTGAGCACCGACGGGTCGGGGTGATCGCCGGCCAGGACCGGGTTGAGGAAGGTGCCATTGCCTTGGTCGGCAATGCGCTGATGTTCGATACCGCGCTTCCAGTCGGCGGCCATGCTCAGGCCGGTGCACAGCACCAGCCCGGCGGCCAGCAGCCAACGCAAGCGCGCGGATGTCATACGGTGACGCATGCTTTCTCCTTGTCCCCGTCGCGCGGGGCGGTGCAGGGCCGACGCCTAGATCGCCGGCTGCTGGATGAAGGCGGGAGAGTCCCGCCAGCACCGACGCGCTTACGCGCGCAGTGCCCTCGGCAACCAGAGCGACAGCTCCGGGAAAAACGCCACGATCAGCAGCACGCACAGCGCCGCCAGCCAGAACGGCCAGATGGTGCGCATGCTTTGGGCGATGGTGATCTGCCCGATGGAGGTGCCGATAAACAGCACCGACCCGATCGGCGGGGTGATCAGGCCGATACCGCCGGCCAGCACCATCACCAGACCGAAATGGATCGGGTCGATACCGTAGGCCTTGACCACCGGCAGGAAGATCGGCGTGCAGATCAGGATCTTCGGCGCCAGGTCCATGAACATACCCAGCAGCAGCAGCATCACCACGATCATCAGCAGCACGGTGTTCTTGCCGTCGGCCACCGACTGCAGCAGTTTCACCGCCGCTGCCGGCACCTGCAGATACGCCAGCAACCAGCCGAACACCGCCGCTGTGGCGATCACGAACAGGATCACGCCAGTGGTGCGGGCGGCATGCGTGACGGCGGCGAAGAACTCGGCCCAGCGCAGCTGGCGATACAGCAATGCTGTGACGATCAACGCGTAGACCACGGCGATCGCGGCGCTTTCCACCGCGGTAAAGATGCCGGCGCGGATTCCGATGAAGATCAACGCCACCAGGCCCAGACCCGGCAATGCACCGAACAGGCGCAAGGCCACCGCACGCCAGCCGGGGAACGGCTCGGTGCCGTAGCCGCGATGGCGCGCCACCACATAGCCGGTGACCATCATTGCCGCAGTCATCAGCAGCGCGGGGAAGATGCCGGCCGCAAACAGATCGGCAATCGACAGGCCGCCACCGGCCGCCGCCGAGAACAGGATCAGGTTGTGCGAGGGCGGCACCAACAGCGCCACCAGCGCGGCGGTCATGCTCACGTTCACCGCGTAATCGCGGTCGTAACCGCGTTTGATCATCTGCGGAATCATGGTGCCGCCCACCGCCGACACGTCGGCGATGGCAGAGCCGGACACGCCACCGAAGAACAGCGACGACAGCACGCTGACCTGACCCAGGCCGCCGCGCACGCGCCCGACCAACGAGGACGCCAGCGCGATCAAACGTTCGGAGATCCCGCCGCGCAGCATCAGCTCGCCGGCAAAGATAAACAGCGGAATCGCGATCAGCGATGCCGAGCCGCTGCCTGCGGAAATCTGCTGCACCAGCACCACCGTGGGCAGGTCCAGATACAGCAACGTGGCCAGTGCGGCCGCACCCAGTGCATAGGCGACCGGCACGCCGATCAGCAGCAGCACCACGAAGGTTCCCAACAACATGGCGATGCCCATCAGCGCACTCCTCCGGTGTGGATCGGGCGCAGCACACGCCACAACTTGTACAAGGCAAACACCACCATCAGCGCACCGCCAATGGACAACGGCAGGTAGTTGATGCTCTGCGGCATCTGCGCGCCGGCCATCTTGATGTCCAGGCCATCGATCAGCAGCGCCGCACTCCACCACGCCAGCACGGCGCCGATGGCCATGATCATCAACGGGCGAATCAGATCGAACAGTTTGCGCACCAGCGGTGGCACATGGTCGCCCAGCAGGTAGAAGCCGAAGTGGCGATTGGTGTGCACACCGGCGGCGGCCGCCAGGCTGAGCGCGGTGCTCAGCAGCAACAGCGTCACCGGCTCGGTCCAGCTCGGGGAATTGTTGAGCACGTAGCGGGTGAATACCTGCCAGCCCTGCACGACCACCAGGCCAAGCAGCGCCAGCGACGCCACGCCAATGGCAATATCGGAAACGCGGTCCAGCGCGCGCTGCAACGGCGCGGCCGGGACGGCGACGGTCTCGGGTACGGTCATCGGGATACCTCTATGCGAAATCGCGGATGCGGCGGTACAGCGCTTCGATCTCCGGCTGCTTGCGGTATTCGGCCAGCAGTGGGGCGGCGGCGGCGCGGAACGCCGGCATGTCAACCTGGTTGAGCTTCACGCCGTAATCGATCACCTGCTTGCGTGCGACCACCTCCGAGGCATCCCAGAGGTTGCGCATCACCGGCACCGACGCGCGCGCCAGTTCCACCACCAGGCCGCGATCGGCCGGGCTAAGCGATTCGAAGCTCTTGCGCGACATCACCAGAATGTCCGGCGCGTAGGAGTGCTCGCTCTGCGACCAGTAGTGCGCCGCTTCGAAATGACGGCTGGACTGGAAGCTGCGCATGTTGTTTTCCGCACCGTCGATCATGTGCGTTTCCATCGCCGAAAACGTCTCGCCCAACGACATCGGCGTGGGGTTGGCGCCCAGCATGCGCATCAGCTTGAGAAAGATGTCCGACGAGGCCACACGCAATTTCAGGCCCTTGAGATCTTCCGGGCGATGCAGCGGATGCTTGGTGTTGTAGAAGCAGCGCGCGCCCGAATCGTAGATCGCAAGACCCACCAGATCGCGCTGTTCGAAGCTGCGCAGAACGCTGTCGCCGACATGGCCGTCGATGGCGCGGCGCAGATGCGGCACCGAGTCGAACACGTACGGCAGGCACAGCGCCTGGGTCAGCGGAAAGGCGTTGTTCAACGCACCCGAATACACGCGGGTGATGTCGATGGCGCCGAAGCGCGCCATGTCGATCGCCTCCGACTCGCGGCCCAGCTGGCCGGAGTGGTACTGGCGCAGCTTGAGCCGGCCATTGGTGCGCGCTTCGAGCTGTTTGCCGAACCACCGCACCGCCTCCACGGTGGGGTAATCGCCGACATGGACGTCGGTGGCGGTGAGCAACTGCCCACCGGGAATCGGTGTGGTGGCGCCAGCGCCCAGCCAAGGAGCGGCTGCGGCGGCGCCAAACCCGGCACCGAGGAAATGTCTGCGTGTGATCATTGGCGCCCTCCCAAGCGTCTGGTCACGGGGTCCACCGTTATTTGGCGGACACAGCCGTACAGGAAATGTCGCCGATGCCGGCGAAGCGAATCAGGGCACGCTGTCCCACTTCGATGTCATGGATACCGGTGGCATTGCCCGTGGCAATGAGATCACCGCGCTTGAGCGGGCGTCCGCGCTGAGCCGAACGGCTGAGCGCAAATGCGTAGGCCGCGCGCAATCCGCCGGGCAGCGTGGTGGCGCCGCCGGTGCCGACGACCTGGTCGTCGATCAGGGTTTCGGCGCTCAGCGTGGCTTCGTCGCGGGCCAGCCAATCGGTCACTTCCGGGCCCAGAATCAGGCCGTTGTTGTTGCCGAAATCGGAAATCACCACACGCGGGCCCAGTTTGTTGATGGTCGCCAGCGGGCTGCTGGCAATCTCCACGCCGATGAACAGCGTGGCCGGCAACTGTGCAGCCTGCTCCGGAGTGAAGTGGCTCTGCTCGGCCGGCGCGTCGGCGTCCAGACGCAGCACGTACTCGGCCTCGACCGCACCGAAGCCGCCTTCGTAGATCGGAAACTCGGTTGTTCCACCGGTAGCATTCCAGAGCTTCTTCGAGAAGATCGGGCCGAGCAGACGCTCATCGCCGGAGGCATCGCGGCGTTCTGCAGCGATATAGCCCACTTTCCAGCCGACCACATGGTCGTGCCACTGGCTGATGGCGATGTCCTGCACCTGGTAGGCGGTGACCAGATCGTCGGGGATTTGCCCCGGAAAGTCGGGAAGCGAGGCCCCTGCACGGCGTGCCTCCACAAAGCGCTGGGCGATGTCGGACAGCGTGGATGTGGACGTTGGCGGGGTGGCGGCGTCGTTGCTCAAGGGTGACTCCCTGATAGGTGTTTTGTTGCACTGCCAATCGACAGCGGCACGGTGTGCTGTATATGGTAAACCGGTGTCATTGGCAATGTGCAGTGCGACATTGTGACCGCGATACCGAAGTGGCCCTGGGAGGGGTAGATGCAGCAGACACGCCAAAAACCTAGTGGAAACCGCGCATTGCAGGCCCTGCGCCGCTGCCTGACCGTGACCGTCGCCGCTCTGGCACTGGCCAGTGCGCCGGCTTGGTCGGCAGAACGCGCCAGCGCCGATACCGCCGCCGAGCAGGCCAGCCGGATCGCCCTGTGGCCGCAGCCAATGGCGCCGGGAGACACGCCGTTGCCGCAGCCGCAGCGCATCGTGGACCGCAGCAGCGATGCCGCCCTGCCCGACCGCTATATCCAGAACATCGGCCAGTCCTATCTAGTTGTCTACCGCCCCAAGCGGCCCAACGGCACCGCGCTGCTGGTCACGCCCGGCGGCGGCTATCAGCGCATCGTGCTGGACAACGAAGGTAGCGCGCTGGTGCCAAGCTTCGTCGACCAGGCCGGCATCACCTTGTTCGTGCTGCGCTACCGGCTGCCCGGCGAAGGCCACCCGAATGGCGCCGACGTGCCGCTGGCCGATGCGCAGCGCGCGCTGCGGCTGATCCGCGCCAATGCGGGCCGCTACGGCATCGATGCGCAGCGGGTCGGGGTGATGGGGTTTTCGGCCGGCGGCCACGTCGCCGCCAGCCTGGACACGCGTTACGCCGCGCAGGTGTACCCGGCGCAGGACGCCGCCGATGCGCTGAGCGCGCGGCCGGACTTCGCGTTGCTGATCTACCCGGTGATCGACATGGACAGCGCCAATGCGCACATGGGCTCGCGCGAGCGCCTGCTCGGCAAGACGCCCAGCGCTGCACAGGTGAGTGCGTACTCGCCGCAACTGCACGTGGATGCGCGCACCCCGCCGACATTCTTGCTGCACGCACAGGACGACACCGTGGTGTCGGTGCGTAACAGCTTGCTGATGCACGACGCGCTGCTGCGCGCCGGCGTACCCAGCGAGCTGCATGTCTTTCCGCAGGGCGGGCATGGCTTCGGCACCGCGGCCACCACCGGGTTGACGGTGGCGGCGTGGCCGCAGCTGGCGCAGGCGTGGATTGCGCACGTCAGCAAGCCACCGGCTGCCGCGCAGGACGCGGCGCGATGACGGCGCCATCCACGCCCGACGTGCGCCGACGCACGCTGCTGCGCAGTGGATTGCTCGTCAGTGCTGCCGTCGCGTTACCCGGTGTCACCAGTGCCGTAGCGCCACCGCCGCGCGATGACAGCGCACCGCTGGCACAGGTGCGTAGCGGTGCACTGCGCGGGTATCGCGAGCAGGGCATCTGCGTGTTCAAGGGCATCCCGTACGGCGGCGACACCGCCGCGCGGCGCTTCCAGGCGCCCGTGCCGGAGACAGCATGGCCTGGCGTGCGCGATGCCACCGGCTTCGGCGCCGCCGCCCCGCAGCCCAAGGCCAGCGAACCCACCAGCGAGGACTGCCTGTTCCTCAATGTCTGGACGCCCGGCCTGCGCGATGGCGGCAGGCGGCCGATCCTGTTCTATATCCATGGCGGCGGCTACACCACCGGCTCTGGCAGCGACCCGCTGTACGACGGCGTGCGCCTGTGCCGCCGCGGCGATGTGGTGGTGGTCACCGTCAATCACCGGCTCAACCTGTTCGGCTATCTGTCGCTGGCGCAGCTGGGCGATGCCAGCGTTGCCGATTCCGGGAATGCCGGGCAGCTGGATCTGATCCAGGCGCTGCAGTGGGTGCGCCAGCACGCGGCCGAATTCGGCGGCGATGCCGGCAATGTCACCGTGTTCGGTCAATCCGGCGGCGGCGCCAAGATCGCCACGCTGATGGCCATGCCCGCCGCGCGCGGCCTGTTCCATCGCGCCTGGACCATGAGCGGGCAGCAGGTCACCGCGGCCGGGCCGCGCGCGGCCACCCAGCGCGCGCAATTGCTGCTGGAGGCGCTGAAGATTGCGCCGGCCGATCTCGCACGCCTGCGCAGCGTGCCGGTGGCGCAGCTGCTGGCCGCCGCGCAGGTGCGCGACCCGTCGCGGGTGGAAAACAGCGCGTTGTATTTCGGCCCGGTGCTGGATGCGCGCAACCTGCCGGTGCATCCGTTCTGGCCCACCGCACCGTTGCAGTCGGCGACGATTCCGATGGTGATCGGCAATACCCGCGACGAGACGCGCGCGTTTCTCGGCAACGATGCGGCCAACTTCGCGCTGACCTGGGACACGCTGCCGGCCAAGCTGGAAGCGCAGCAATACGTGGACCTGTTGCCGCAGGTGGTGATCGCCGAATACCGCCGCCTGTATCCGCACTACTCGCCATCGGAGGTGTTCTTTGCCGCCACCACCGCCGGGCGCTCGTGGCGCGGCGCGGTGGAAGAAGCCGAAGCGCGCGCACGCCAGGGCGCACCGACCTGGGTGTATCAACTGGATTGGGGCTCGCCGCTGGATGGCGGCAAGTTCGGCGCCTTCCACACGCTGGATATTCCGCTGGTGTTCGACACCATCGGCCAGCCCGGTTCGCGCACCGGCGACAGCGCCGATGCGCAGCGCATGGCCGACCAAATGAGCGCTGCATTGATCGCGTTTGCGCGGCATGGCGACCCCACGCATCGCGGTGCCCCCCGCTGGCGGCAGTATTCGTTGCAGCGCCGCGAGACGTTGCTGTTCGATGTGCCAAGCCGGATGGAAAACGACCCGCGCGGTGGCGAACGTCGGCTGTATCAGCAAGCGCCGTTTATCCAACGTGGCACGTTCTGAGCGCTTGTTCTATCGAGCGACGAACAGCACGTGGCAGGCAGTCGCCACTCGGATTCTTATGGCGCGTTCGGTACACCGGGATCCGAGCGATACAGACCGACGCGGGCACCGGCCGCACCCTTGCTGCGATAGCGCAGCAGTATTTAGAGCGACCAATCAATCGTAGCGAGCAGGTGTCAGGTAGGTGTGGACGGCGCGGAGGAACCCGGAGTGTCCGCGTGGCAATCCGCACCGCGCACCAGCTCCGCCCACCTGGCGGTGAGCACAGTCGGTTTGTCAGCTGCACTTATTCGATCTTGAGGTGATCCATGCGTAGGTATTCCGTTGCCCCATCCATGCTGCTGACTGCGCTGGCAGTTGCCTGCCTTGCGTTCGCTGATGCCACCGCTGCCGCCGTGGTCGACACGCCACTCGCCTCCACGGCATCCGCCACCAACAGCGCAAACAGCAACGCGCCGGCCGCGACACGGCCGCTTGCCGCCAGCAAGATCGTGCTGGTAGGCGATTCCACCACCGCCGTGCAAGGCGGCTGGGGCCCGAGTTTCTGCGCGCAGCATGTGACCTCGTTCCTGAGCTGCCTCAACCTGGCACGCGGGGGACGCAGCACCTCCAACTATCGCGCCGAAGGTTCGTGGGACATCGCGCTCAAGGAGTTGCGCAGTGGCGGCTATCAACAGGTAATCGTGTTGATCCAGTTCGGTCACAACGATCAACCCGGCAAGCCGGGGCGCTCCACCGACCTGGCCAGCGAATTCCCGGCCAACCTGCGCCGCTACGTGGCCGAAGCGCGCGCCGCCGGCGCGGTGCCAGTGCTGGTGACGCCGTTGACGCGGCGGCAGTTCGAGGCAGGCCAGTTGGTGGATGATCTGGGCCCCTGGGCGCAGGCCACGCGTGCAGTCGCGCGCGAGCTGCAGGTGCCGCTGGTGGATTTGCATGCGCGCAGCCGCGCCCTGGTGCAGGGCATGGGTCCGGTACTGGCGATGCGGCTGGCGCAGCGCCCCGCCGAGCCGGCGCAGATCGTCGCCGCGCAATCGGGCACCACCATCGGCAAAACACCAGCGCAGACGGTTGCGCCATCTCCGGCGTCTGCTTCAACGTCAACGTCTGCGTCGAAGAACACAGCCACGACCAACCCCGCTGCCACGGCGCAGGACAACGCCAGCGCCGAGCCGATGGGCCAGGCCAAGCTCACGTTCGACTACACCCATCTCGGCCCGGACGGCGCGGAGTTGTTCGCCGCCATCGTGGCCGACGAGTTGTCGCAGCAGTTGCCTGCGCTGCGGCCGTTGTTGATTCCCTAGGGCGTGTCACGCAGTTGCCGACCGAGCGGCAACGCGGTAGTTGCAGACGAAATGGATAATTCGCATGCGATTGTCATGCGAATGTAAGGAAGTGTGATGGTGGTTCGTCGGGTCTAGTACGACTGCAACCGCACCTAGGTCAGCGGATGGTCCACGCGCGGCAAGGTTCCACTTCTCACTCGGGGCAAGACTCATGCGATCAGGTGTTCCCGTCGTACCTTACGTGGCCTGTGCCACGTGTGTGGCCGTCATGGTGGTGTCGGGCGCCGCAGCGGCCCAGTCGCACACCTTCGAGGTGGCGGCCCAGCCGGCGCAAAGCGGCATCCGCGCCTTCGGCCAACAAGCCGATGCACAGATCCTGATCAGCGAAAAAACCGCCGCAGCGGTCGACACCGCAGAAGTAAAAGGCACTTATGAGGTCGAGCATGGACTGGACGTACTGCTGAGCGGCACCCGTCTCAGCTGGCAGCGCACCGGCCCAAACAGCTTCTCGATCGTGGAAAGGAAGTTCCGCGAAGACACCGTCGCCCTGCCCGAAATTACGGTGCAAGGACGCCGGGAGTGGACGCTCAACACGGGCATCAGCCGCTCCGAGGATGACAGTCAGCCCTTCGTGGTGATCGATGGCGAAACCATCCGACGCTCCGGTGCCCCCAATCTCGAAACGTTTCTGCGTAACCAGCTCAGCGTCAATGCATCGCCAGGCACCTCCGACCAGGGAGGCGCATTTGAGACCCGTAACGTCAGCTCTATCAATCTGCGTGGACTGGGCGAACGCGAAACGCTGATCCTGGTCGACGGGCGCCGCATCGCCGGCACCACCAACAGCGACGGCAGCCTGGGTCAGCCGTCGCTGTCCGGCATTCCGATGGCGGCGATCGAGCGAATCGAGGTCCTGGCGTCCTCTGCGTCCGGCATCTACGGCAACGGCGCCACCGGCGGGGCGATCAACATCATCATGCGCCGCGATTACGCCGGCAGCGAACTGTCCAGCACCTACAACAACACGTTCGATGGCGGCGGATCAGGCCGGCGCTTCGATCTGACCGGCGGCCGCTCGCTGCAGGACGGGCGCACCAACATCACCTTCAATGCAAGCTGGTCCACCGCCAGTCCGATCATGAATCGCGACCGCTCTGCGCTATTGCTGGACAGCAAACGCCGCGGACTTGCCAACAATCCCAACTACTACAGGTTCGCTTCGCCGCTGGGCAACACACCCAATATCCGCTCAACCGACACGCGCAACCCGCTGCAGCTGGATCCGGAATACGGCGGCGCCACCCTCCCCTCGTTCTATACCCACGTGCCAGATGGCTATCGCGGTTTGGCCCAGGACGGGGTGAACCCGCTGATTGCCAACGCCGGCACCTATCAACTCGACTTGTCCACGACCGACGCACGCGACGGTGGCCAGCGCGAACTCATCTTCGGCACCGAACAACAGGCCGCCTCGATTGCGCTGCGTCATGACGTCACCGATTGGTTGAAGCTCTACGCAGAGGCCAGCATGACCCGTGCGGTCAGCAAGGCACGCCGCAACTCGATTCCCAACGATCTAGTACTGGCCGCCGATGCGCCAAACAATCCGTTCGCGCAGGATGTCACGGTCACGGTGCCGTTTTCCGGGGGAAATTCCGTGGTCAACGAGAACATCGCGCAGACCTACCGCGGTGTGTTCGGCGCCATCATGCAGCTGCCCGCCAGCTGGCAGGCGGTGATCGACGTCTCGCGCAGCCAGAGCCGCATGCGCAACGACGACTTCCCAACCGAGGTCGCCCAGGACACCCTCAACACGTTCCGCAACGGCGAACAGGACATCCTGCGCGACGTGCGGCTTGCGCCCAATTTCAACTATGCCTACGAAAACGTGCCTTACGGATCCAGGCAGACGCCCACGCGCAACGACCTGACGGTCGCCTCGTTACGCCTGGCAGGCCCGATCCCGTTCAAGTTGCCCGGCGGCGAACCAACCGCCACGGTCAGCCTGGAGCGCACGCTGCAGAAGCAGGCCGAAAGCATGAACGCACAAAACAGTGCCACCCAGTCGTTGGTCAATATCTCGGCGCCCGGCCGCGAGCAGGTCGACTCGGCCTATGCCGAAATCAACCTGCCGCTGATTGGCAGCGACAACAAGATCCCGCTGGTACGCGAGCTGTTGTTGACCATCGCCGGCAGGTACGAGCGCTCCGAAGAGACCGGCTCACCCAATGCCAACTGCCTGTTCATAGACGGGCCGCTGCCGAGCCTGGACATTCGCTCGCTGTGTCCGCCGTCGCAGCCAGCCTCCAGTGCACGCAATGCCCATTTCAACCCAACCTACAGCGCGCGCTGGCGGGTCATCGACAGCATCACCCTGCGCGGCTCCTATGCGACCGGCTATCTGACTCCCAAGCTCAACGAACTGCTCAAGATCAGCAATCCGTTGCTGGTCGTCAGTGCCACCGATCCGCAGCGTGGCAATGAGCAGATCGGATTGCCGAGTCCGCTCTTTCCTGGTTCTTACTACCTCACCGGCTTCAGTGGCGGCAATCCCGATGCCCGGCCGGAAACATCCAAGACCTTCACTGCGGGCATCATCGTGGAGCCCACGTTTGCAGACGGGCTGCGCATGTCGCTGGACTGGACCCGGATCACCAAACGCGACAACTACTACGACCCACTCGAACTGCTGACCCCGGATGGCAATCCGCAGGTGCAGCGTTCCTTCGAAAGCTTCCTGGGCCGCTACCCTGGTCGGGTCACCCGTGGGCCAGCATCGGACGGCTACGCAGTCGGGCCGATCGAGACCATCGACGCTTCGCTGGCCAATCTAGTCGGCTCGGCCAGCGAGTCCTACGATCTTGCGGCCAGTTATTCGCATGATCTGTTCGGCGGCCAGATCGGTGTCGGCCTCAACGCGACCTATGTGGATAGCTTGACCCAACAGAAGGTGCCCGGCGGGGCCAATACCAACTATGCCGGCGTCATCGGGGCCGACTTCTTGTCGCGCCTGAGCGGCATTGGTGGGCTCAGGTGGAAAGGATCCGGCCGAGTGGAATGGACCGGTACGCATCTGGGACTGTCATGGCAAGCCAGATACTTCGACTCCTACCATCTCAACGAAACCAGGACGGTTGAATTCAGCCAGGGTGCGGCCAAGATCCCCAAACAGATCTACCACGACGTCTCCGGATCCTATGCATTTGCTGATGGCACCACGCTGCGTCTGGGCATCAACAATGTCCTCAACAAGCGTCCGCCGGTCGATTCGGTTTCGCCGGCACGGTATTACAGCACCTTCGGCGACCCGCGATTGGCAAGCTATTATCTGACGCTGATCAAGAGTTTCTGACGCGGCAAGATTCATCAGGGGACGGGCCGCGCAGGATTCGACCTGGGGCCATTCGAGCGTATCGGCAGGTCATGCAGTGCGGAGAGTGTCGTAGACGAAACCCGTCCAGTGAACGAACGCCGGTCGACCAGCGAGATCGAACGCACGCGGTTAACGCGCTGGGTGGCGAGGGAGATCGTGCCCCACGAGGCGGCGATCCGCAGCTGGCTGCGCCAGCGTGGTCTGAGCCCGGAGGATGTCGACGATCTGGTGCAGGAGGCATATGCCAAACTGGCCGGTCTGCGTCATGCCGAGCAGATCGACAGTCCGGGGGCTTATTTCTTTCAGACGGTGCGTTACCTGATGATCGATCAGATTCGGCGCGCCCGCGTCGTGCGCATCGATGCGGTAGGACAGATTGCCGACCTGCCATGCCATGTCGACGAACTGGATCCCGAGCGCGTTACCAACGACAGACATGAGCTTGATCGTGTGCTTCGATTGATCGAAGCCCTGCCCGAGCGTTGCCGGGCAATCATCAAGATGCGCAAGATTCAGGGCTTGTCACAGCGCGATATCGCCGCCCAGTTGGGAGTCAGCGAAAGCATCGTGGAAAATGACGCGGTCAAGGGCATGTTGCTGCTGACGCGGGCGCTGCAGAGCGACCCCGAACAGGCGCAGCCGGTACGAAGGTGGCGAAAATGAGCACCCGTCAAAACGCGCAGGAGATCGAACAGCAGGCCATGCATTGGGTGCTGCGCCTGGATCGCGAGGGGCGCACGCCCGCAGTGTCCGAGGAACTGGAGCAATGGCTGGGGGGGGATGTGCGCCGCCGCGGCGCCTTGCTCAAGGCCGAGGCAACCTGGTGCACGCTGGACGCACTGGCAGAAACCAGCGATGCCGCTTTCCGACACGTGCCATTGCCTGCACCGAAGTCCGCTTCATCGCGGGCGCCGCGCCGTGCGCGCTGGCCCATGGTCGTCGGTGCATGCGCGGCAGTCGCCATCGCCGTTGTCGGTCTGTCGGTCCTGCTACCGCGCGGCGAGCAGTACCAGACGGCCATTGGCGAAGTCCGCCGGGTGCCGCTGGCCGACCGCTCGACCATGGCCATCAACACCGCCAGCAAGGTCAGGGTCGCCTATCTCCAGGAACTGCGCGCCATCTCGCTAGAGCAAGGCGAAGCGTGGTTTCGGGTCGCAAAGAACAAGCAACGTCCGTTCGTGGTGTCGGCAGGGCCGGTCCGGGTCGAAGCAGTCGGCACCGCGTTTTCGGTGCGGCGGCACAGCGACGGTGCCGATGTCATGGTGACCGAGGGTGTGGTGCGCGTGTGGGTGGTGGGCGCCGAACCGCGCGCGGTGGCATTGTCCGCCGGCTCGGCGTTGTTCATTGCCGATACCGCCGTTATTCGACAGGAGCCAGAAATCGCCGCGCCGGTCATCGAGCGCAAGCTGGCATGGCGTGCAGGCAGGCTGGATCTATCGGGAGAGACGCTGGCCGAAGCGGTTGCCGAATTCAATCGTTACAGTCCGACCCCGATTGTCGTCGCGCAACCGCAGGTCGCGCGAAAACGTCTGTTCGGCGTATTTCGTCTGGACGATCCGGAAGGCTTCGCCCGCACGGCAGCCATCACGCTGGGCGCGTCGATCAAGCGCCGCGACCAGACCATCGTCATCACCGACGGCCGCGAAGTCGACCACCCGAACGTCCAGTAGTGCACCGGCTTGGCATGAGAGACGGCACGGTCGCAGCGCCCGGATCGCGCTGATGCATCGGTGCGATCGCCCCACGCTGGCGCAACGGCCAACTCATGCGCGCATCGCACAGGCCGCCTCGGCGGCCCATCCACTGTCTCGCACTGCCATGCAATGACGGTCATCGCAACAGGCAACAGGATGCTCGCCGACGTGTCGTGGTGAATGGTGAGCACAGGTCGGCGCCGTCGATTCGACATGCCAACTGTGGTCGGTTCGCATGCACACCAAAACGCCACCCACCCATCGCTGCCCTGCGTGGGATGACGTGGCGTCGCCGTTCGAGGCATGCACTGACTGCTGCGGTGATCGCCGGCCGAGTCGGGCGGCGATCACCGGCGTGCGCATCAAGGTTGCGCAGCGACGTCCGAATCGGCAGGCACCAGTTTGATCGGCAGGCCGAGCGTTTCCAACTGCGGCCTGACCTTGGCCGCGTCGGCGACCACGACCCAAACCAGCTTGGACGGATCGACCACCGCCCCGATTGCCCCACGGGCATCGGCGAGTGTGAGCGCGCGGTAGCGGCTGGTCTGACGGTTGTCGTAATCGTCGGGGCGCTGGAAGATATCGTTGGAACGCATCGCATCGAGAATCGACTTGGAGGTTGCGAACTCGCCCGGTAGCGCATGCACGCGGCTGTCCACTGCCAACTCGAACTCGGCCTGGGTCATCGGCTGACTGCCCACATACGCCTGGATGATCTCGCGGATGGTGCTGATCGAGGCGCCGGTCTTGTCCGACTGCACCGGAGCGACGACGGAATAGCTGATCGAATGCGCTGGCGTGCGAAAGCCTGCGCGGACGCCGTACGTCCAGTTCTTGCGCTCGCGCAGGTCTGCATTGAGGCGGCTGAGGATGCCGCCACCCAGGCCATCGTTGGCCACTTCCAATGCGGTGAGCTCGTCGGTCCCCTTCAAGGCGGTGTACTGCCCGGCCAGAATCATCGCTTGCGCCGAGTCCGGGCGATCGATCAGCACAATCTGCGGCGCGGCAGGGCGTGGCGCTGCCGAGAAATCCTTCACTCCAGCCGTCCCGGTCGACCGCCAGTCGCCGAGGCTACGCTCGAGCATCGGCTGGATCTCGGCAAGCGGGCGGGCGCTGACCACAAACACCTTGGCTTTGTCAGGCCGAAACCAGGCACGCTGAAATGCAAGCAGATCGCTGCGGCGCAATGCGGCAAGCACTTTTGCATCTCCGGTTCCCTTGTCTTTGGCGTAGGGCGATGCCGGGTTGATCAGTTGCAGCATTGCGGCGCTGCCAAGCGACTGTGGGTCGGTGGCCTCCTGCGCGATGCCAGCCAGCAAGGTTCTGCGCTGCAGTTCGATTTCGGCCGGGACAAGCGCGGGATTGCGGGTCATGTCCGACAACAGGTCGATCGCCGGTGCCAAATTACCGCCAGGCGCAACCACCGTCAGACTGGTCCGGTCTCTGGAGCTGCCGGTCGCGATTTGCGCACCCAACCGTTCCAGAGCGCTGGCAAATTCTTTCTGGCTGCGCGTACCGGTCCCCTGCTGCAACAGCGACAGCAGCAGATTCTGGGTACCGATTGCATCCTGCGGATCGGCCGCAATGCCTGCATCCAGTTCGATGGAGGCATAGCTCATCGGGCTGGAGCTGCGTTGCGCGTAGATCACTTCGATCCCGTTGGACAGTCGCGCGTGTTCGACCTTGGGAAAGGCCAGGTCGGTGAAGGTGCCGATCGCCGGTAGCGGACCGCGCGTGCCGACCACCGCTGCAGCATCTGCGGTCTTTTTCGGTGCAGGCGCGCGCTCGCTGGCCTGCGACTCTTCGTAGCCCACGCGTGGACCCGGTGCCAACGTCAATGCGTAGACCGGGCGAGCCAGCCATTGCGCTGCCGCAGCGCGCACCTGCGCTGGCGTCTGCGCGGCAAGCGCAACGGCGCGCTCTTTCAGATAGCCCGGCCCCTGATCCAGCAGGCTGCCGTCGGCCAGCGCGTAGCCACGACTGGAGACCGAATCCAGCCCGCTGATGGCGTTGGTGAGATCCATCGTGACGTAGCGCTGCAGCGCATCGACGCTGGGGCCGTCGCGCAGGAACGCAGCAACCACCTCATCCAGGCGCAGGCCTGCGCGTACCGGATCGACACCCTCAGCCACTTCGCCGGAGACGACGAACATGCCGCCTTGATCGTACAAATTGACGCTGGCAGCGGCACCGGTGAACAATTTTTCGCCACGGACCAGAACCTCCTGCAGCGGCGATGTCGCGAGCGCTCCCATCACGCCGGCGGCGGCTTCTAACGGGATCGAACGTGGATCGTTGCGTCCCGGAATCGTCCACACGCGGATGATCGATGTGGCCGAGACCCGATCTGTCATGGTCTCGTCCAAACGTTTGGGCAACGATGGAATCGGCGCGACCGGCCGCTGCGCGCGCGGGCCGGAAGGAATGTCGCCGAAGTACTTGACCATCAACTGGCGCGCGGTGGCCGTATCGATATCGCCAGCCAGCGTGACCGTGGCGTTGTTGGGGCCATAGTGGTTGCGAAACCATGCCTTGACGTCGTCGAGGGTGGCCGCATCCAGATCGGCCATCGAGCCGATGACGCTGTGACCATAGGGATGCCCGCTCGGAAACAGCCGCTCGGTCAGGCGATACTCGACCAAGCCACCGGGTTCGTTGTCGCCCTGGCGCTTCTCGTTCTTGACCACGCCACGCTGTTCATCGAGCCTGACCTGGGAGATCGCGCCGAGCAGATGTCCCATGCGATCGCTCTCCATGAACAACGCCCGTTCCAGCGCGGGCGTGGGCACGGTTTCGTAATAGCTGGTTTTGTCGCTCTGGGTCATGCCGTTCTGGGCGGTGGCACCGGCGACCTTGAGCGGAGCGAAGAAATCGCCAGGCGCGTTTTCGCTGCCGCTGAACATCAGGTGCTCGAACAGGTGCGCAAAGCCGCTGCGCCCGGCCGGCTCATGCTTGGCGCCAACGTCGTAGATGACGTTGACCGAGACCAGCTTGACGCTACGGTCGGTGTGCACGATCACCCGCAAGCCGTTGTCCAGGGTGAACGTTTCGAAGGGAATGTCCGCCGAGCGCACCAGCGCTGTGAGCGACGTCGGCGTAGGTGGCGCAGCAACCGCGCATTGGGCGATACCGAACGCAATCACCGCAATGCCGGCGACGACGCAGGTTGTGACGTTTCTTGGGTTCATTGTGCAAGGATTCCCATGGCAAAAAGCGACGCTGCGTCGGACGACGCAGACGGCAACATTGCTTGTTAGACGAAGCGTCGGGCCGCTTCCTTATCCGGCACGCAGGCAACACACAGCGCCCCGTCTCGCCAGGATCGCCGCAGGCCGACGTCGTGACAGCACACCGGCGCAGTGCAGGCCCGGCGTGTCTTCTCACCCGGGCCTGCACGCATCACGGCGCTGTTGCGGCGGCAGCGGGGATGACCGTCACCGGAAGCCCGAGTTGGGCAAGCTGCGGCTCGACCTTTGCCGCGTCGCCGAGCACGACCCAGACGAACCTGTCCGGATCAATCGACTGCTGCAGCGCCGCCTGCGCCGTCTCGCGGTCCAGGCGGCGATAGCCCTCGACCAGCGTCGTTTGATATGCGTCGGCGCGGCCGAGCAAGCGATTCTCACGAATGGCATCCAGATAACTTTGTGCATCGCCATAGGCCACCGACAACTTCCTGATCTGGCCCTCGATGACAAAGTCGAATTCTTCGCGCGTCATTGGGCGTTTGCCCAGAAACTCGGACATCTCCCGGCGGATCGTGGCGATCGTCTCGCCGGTCTTGTCCTGTTGCACCGGCGCATTGACCAGGTAGCGGGTCGCCATCTTGAGGGTATCGAAGCGGCCATCGACGCCATAGCTCCACCCTTTGGTTTCGCGCAGCTCGGTATTCAAGCGGCTCGAGAAACTCGCTCCGAGCGCGATGTTGGCCAGCGTGGCGTCGGACACACGCCCGCGATTGCGCGTCTCCACCGCCTGCCCGGCCAGGATCATCGACTGATCCGAATCCGGATTGTCGATCAGCACGATGCGCGGCGACGCCGCCTTGGCCGGTCCAGGCAGGTCCTTGCGCCCCGGTGCGCCCTGCGACCGCCAATCGCCGAAGCTGCGCTCGAGCAGCTGCTGCACGACCTCTGCTGGCAGATCGCTGCTGACGAAGATGCTGGTCTTGTCTGGCCGGAACCAGGCGTGGTGGAAGGCGATCAGATCCTCGCGGCTGATCGCGTTCACCGCGTCCGCATCTTGCGGCCCCTGGTGACGGGTATAAGGCGAGTCGGCATCGATCAGCTGCAGCAAGGTGCGTCCCACTTGCATGGAGCCGTCCGTGTCGGCGGCAGCGATGCCGGCAATCATCTCGTCGCGCTGCTCCTGGATCCGGTTCGGGTCGAACGCGGGGAAGCGCAGCATGTCCGCCAGCAGCGTCAGCGCCGGCCGCAGGTTGGCGCTGGGTACCGACAGCTTGGCGGTGGTGCGGTCAGGGTCGGATTCCAGACTGGTAGATGCGCCAAGTCGGTCGCGCTGGATCGCAAGCGCATCGGCATTGCGCTTGGTGGTGCCCTTGTCCAGCAATCCCAGCACCATGGCGTGAGTGCCAGGCCGCTGCAGCGGATCGGCCACGACGCCGGCATCGACATCGATGGTGATCTGGGTGAACGGCACATCGCCGCTGCGCAGATACATCACCTCGATGCCGTTGCTCAGGCGCAGCTGCTGCGCCTGCGGAAAAGCGATGGCGCCGAACACACCCACTGGCGGCAGGCCACCGCGGGTTCCGGCAACCACCGGGTCGACAGTGGCGGCCACACTGCGTGCGGAAGGCACGGCGGCAGACGCGAATGCCGCTGGCGCCCCTGGCAGGACCGTCAACGCGTACGCGGGCCGGCTGAGCCAGGTGGCTGCCGCTGCCTGCACGCGCGCTGGCGTTTGTGCGGCCAACGTCTGCAACTCGGTCTTGTAGAAGTCCGGCCCCTTGCCCAAGCGCAGCCCTTCGTTCACCACAGCGAGCTTGCTGGAGGGCGTCTGCAGCGCGGCGAGCTGCTGTGCGAGCTGGCGGGTGACATAGAGGTCTATGTCGTCGGCCGACACAGGGGCGGTCAGCATGCTGGCGATGGCGGCATCCAGCTGGCGGCTTGCCAGCACCGGATCCACCCCGGCCGCCACGCTGCCATCGATCATGACGATCCCCGAATGCACCGAGGTGTCCAGCGTGACCGCAAGCGCGCTGAAACTCTTTTCCTGCTGCACCAGCCGTTGCTTGAGGTAGGACGATCCCATTTGCGCCATCGTGGCCACCGCCACCTTGAGTGATGCAGCCACCGGATCGGCCTCGCCGGGAACGGCCCAGGCGCGGTAGAGGTGCGGTGTGGACACCCGATCCGTCAAGGTGTCTTCCAGCCGCCTGGGCAAGGTCGGGACCGGAGCGACCGGTGGCAGATTGGACGGGCCGGCCGGGATCGCGCCGAAGTATTTCTCGACCAACCGCTTGGCGGTGTCAATGTCGATATCGCCGTCCATCGACAGGACCGCGTTATTGGGCCCGTAGTGGGCACGGAACCAGGCCTTGACGTCATCCAGTGTTGCCGCGTCCAGGTCAGCCATCGAGCCGAAGACCTCGTGCGCAGCGGGATGTCCCGGCGGATACAACCGCTCGCGCACGCGGTAGCGCACGATCGCCAGCGGCTTGCTGTCGGCCTGCCGCTTTTCGTTTTGCACCACGCCGCGCTGCTCGTCGAGCTTGGTTTGGGTGAGTGCACCGAGCAGATACCCCATGCGGTCGCTTTCCAGAAATAGCGCCTGCTCCAACCCGGGCGTGGGCAGGCTTTCGTAATAGCTGGTGCGATCAGGCATCGTGACGCCATTGAGTTCGGCACCCAGCCGCTGCAATGGCAGTGCGTAGTCACCCGGCGCATTCTCGCTGCCGTTGAACATCAGATGCTCGAACAGGTGCGCGAATCCGGTTCGACCCGCAGGCTCGGACGTAGAGCCGACGTTGTAGTCGACGGTCAGCGTGACCATCTTGGCGCGGTGATCGGAATGCACGAAGACGCGCAAGCCGTTCTGCAGCGTGAAACTCTGGTACGGAATATGGATCGCGCGTACGAGCTCCGCCAACGGCGCAGGCTCCTCCGAAGCCACACGTTCCGCATTGGTCACCGTGGTCGCCGCTGGCAATGCGCTTGCTACCGCGCTGACGACGTTCGATACCAATGCCAGCCCAAGCAGGCCAACGTACAAGCGAGTGGGAAAAGTCCTTTTTTTCGCAGACGTTCTCATAGCGATGCCCCTGGTCGTGCCACTTGATGGACCGGTGCCGAAGCTCCTGCAGGCTGCATGGAATGCGATTGCGCGGCACTGGAGGCCTGCTCGGCAAGCACGATCGAGTAGGTCCCTGGCCCGGTCTTGAGCCAGCGCAACCCACTGTGGCGCAACAGGACCGTCAATGCCGACTCGATCGGGTAGGCCCCTTTCAGGCTGCTGGTACGGCGTGCGGCAACCGCGTCCTGCGAAACCAGAATCTGCACTGTCGTGGCCTGCCGTGAGAAAGCAGCGATCCCGCTGGCGGCAGTTTGCGCGGGAACATCGAAGCGCCAGATCTCTGCCGGCCCAGTCGCTGCCGCCGTCAGCAGCAATGACAGCAGCGGCACAGCGCACACTTTCTTCCAGCACATGTCGTTCCCTTGCAAAGCGGCCCGCGCGGCATGCCTGGACCTCATGACTCAAGGACGAAGCACAGCGACGCTTCCTTATGTGCACATCCTGCGGGCAACCGGTACGGCTGCACACGCGACGGTGCAGCCGCTGCTGAGGTGCCCTGAGCGGTGCGGGACGGTGCCGTGTCGATTGGCTCCGCGCCTGCGCCTGCTCGGCGGTGCGTGCGCCAGCAATCACTGCCGACATCACCTGCGGTGCGGCGGCTATCGACAGGTGCTTGTGTTGATCCAGTAACGCCACTGCCACAGCGCAGGACAACGCCAGCGCCGAGCCGATGGGCCAGGCCAAACGCGCGTTCGACTACACGCATCTCGGCCCGGACGGCGCGGAGTTGTTCGCCGCCATTGTGGCCGACGAGTTGTCGCAGCAGTTGCCTGCGCTGCGGCCGCTGTTGATTCCCTAGGGCCACAAACCAGCGAGGGCGACCCGGCATCTGCAAACCGATGCTCGACCAGGCGTGGCGCTCAGCCGGTACGCCGTTCGCGAAACCAGTACAGCGCCAAGCCGAGCCCCCCGCCGATCAGACCTCCCACCACGATGCCATGGGCAAACCCCTGGCCGTTGAAGTGAGCCACCAGCGCCCCGATCGCCATGCACGGCAGCGAGATTCCCGCCACCCCGCGGCGCCGCGCAAGGCGGCGTGCCTGCGCGGCACGTTTGCGTTCGCGCTGCAGCCGCGCGCGCGTGTCCGGCAGCATGATGGCTTCGGCGATGGCATCGGCTTGCGTGCGATCCATGTGGCGCGTGTCCTAAGAGTCGATCATGACGCCCGCCGCGTTGGCGGACTCTTCCGTGGAAGTATCGGTGGCTCCGAATGGCTGCACAAGCAAAAACGAGAGCAAGGTGCACATGGCGATCGATACGCTGGCGCAGCGATCAAGATTGCTTTTGTAGATCAGGGCTATACCGGCCAGGAGCGGGCACAGAAAACAGCAACGCTCTCTCAACAGTCATAACACGCTCCAGGAAAGATCTGAGCAATGCTCCCGTGAGCTTTCAGCCGACAACAGAGACCATCTTCATCAAGCACAGTGTTGGTTTGTCAGCAAGTCGATGGCAGAGGCTTCTGATCGCAGCGCCTGCTAGGGTTTCACGTGGAAAACCGATGATTCTTCTTCGGAAAATCCATCTTCGCCGTCAATCCTCTCCGGCCAGGGAATGGATCCCACACCTGCGGTGCTACGGAAAACCAGAGAAACGCTGGTACACCCAGTAAATCCTTGATGTCTCGGTGTCATAGGCCATGACGTTAATTGCATTCAAAGAAGATGGCAAGTCCGGACCAGCATAATCCGCTGGGTTCGACACCCGGGCGAAGAAAAAGCGTGAGGAATTCATTTCAGGGGGTTTTGGACATCCCTGCAAGTGATCTAATGGCATTTCAAATTTAAATAGATCAAATTCGTCATACTTGTCAGGGCCTCGGTACCAAATTCCGCGCGCCGCGTGACTTTCCCAGAACGTTTCTGGAATACTCGCCACATCGACAGCGTAGAAGTAGTACATGTCTCCGAAAAAATAATCGGTTTCCCCGCAGACTTGCGGTATCCCGCGCAAAGACGTGACCTGCCCGAGTCCACTGCGCTGCAACTGTTCGTGCATGCTGACGATGGTATCAAGGCGTTGCTGTAGTCCTAATACCATCCACAGATGCACGCCCGCTGCTGCGACGATCCCACATGCCAGCACAAGACGCTTCAATAGTTTGATCAGAATGCGCATCGATTATCCCGAGAGCCGGTGGTATTACCATCGCATGGCGGCGCCCGCCACGCTAGCAGCCGCGCTTTTGAGCGGCGTTGAATTGGCTGGGCGGTTGCGCTTGCGTCGCAGACCATTGTTTGCGCCTGCGCAAGCTCATCATCTTCGGATAGCACAGCAGCAGACCGGTTGAGCATGCGCGTGCTGCCATAGCTCGCCAATCCGCCACTCGTTGCAGTCGCCCATGGAATCAATGCGGCTCGAACACCTGCAATGCCGCGCGCGGCGGTCCATTACCCAACCACAACGTTGCCACACTGATCGGCAACCTGAAACGACGCGGACCGGCACTGCCCGGATTGATGTACAGCACGCCATCGCGCGCCTGGATCGAGGGTTTGTGCGAATGCCCGCTGACGATGACATCTGCCGCCACGCCCGGTGCCAGCGTTTTCAGATTATGCAGCACATGGAGGCGCACGCCATCGATCAGCAGATCCAGCGTCTGCGGCAAACCCGCGGCCCATGGCTTGTCGTCGATATTGCCGGCGATTGCATGCAACGGTGCCAGTGCCTGCAGCGCAACAAGAATCTCCGGCTTGCCCACATCACCGGCATGGATGATCGCCGCGGAGCCCTGCAGCGCAGCCACGGCTTCGGGCCGCAGTACGCCATGCGTGTCGGAAATCAGGCCAATGCGTAAGGCGGTAGCCATCATCGGCTGTGTGTGAAGGTGGGGGCGATGAGGATGCACTGCTGGATGATGCCGTCGCGTCAACATGCCAGTTTGTCGAGCCAGCAGCATGGTCAGCAACCAAACGTTCCGCCGCAGATGTCCGCCGGCAGACCGTGGCGGCCGGGCATCAATCGGCGCGGTGTATTGCGCGCGCTTTCCAGGCCCAGACGCTGCTGGGATCGCCCTGCAGTCCGCGCCGCTTGCTCGCACGCGCAAGTTGCCAGTACGCCCATGCCAACACCAATGCAATCAGGTCCGCGACCAGTGCCGTCGCATCCTGCCACGGCAGCATCACACCGTGCGCCGATAAGCAGCTGGCCAGTGGAATCAGCGCCGTCAATCCAGCGCAGGCCAGCAACACCTCGTACGCACCACGTGCAGTGGGGCGGATCAGCGCCCACACCAGCACGGCCGCAAAGACCGCGTAATACACGCTGCGTTCCTGACCCTGCGGCAACACGCGCGCGGCGATAAACAACGCAGAGATGCCGGCGACACTGCCCAGGCAAATGCCTACGGTGAGGCGCGCCATTGCATGGGTACGACGCGGTTGCGCAAGTTGGCGGCGCTTGCGGCGGGTTTCGATCCACAACAGGTTGCCGCTGTAGAACAGGAATGCGCCGCCCAGGCCCAGCAGGAAATACAGCCAGCGCACCGGGGCATGCCCGAAGTTGCCGAAGTGCAACGCCTGCAGCCCACGTAACGCGGCGGTGCCGGGCGACATGGTGGCGGGTGCCAGCACGCGCAGCACCTGGCCGGTGGTAGCGTCCAGCGCCACACCTCCCAGCGTGTTGAGCCGGCGTTGGTGGTGATGGCCATAGACCTCCACCCGCGCGTTGGCATCGCCGGCATCGTGGAAGGCCAGGCTCTCCGGCACGAAGCCCGGGCTGGCTGCGCGCGCGGTGTCCAGCAAGGTCGCAATCGGCAGCAGCGGTGCAGTGCGCTTGGCTGGCGCCACATGCGGTGCGAGCTCGAAATCCGGCTCCAGGATCTGCATCAACTTGCCGTCGAACACCAGAAACTGAAATGGCGCCAGCAGCAACACACCCAGACACAACACTGCGCCGGACCAGGCAAAGATCACATGGAACGGCAGCGACAACATGCCGACCAGATTGTGTGCGTCCTGCCACAGGCGCTTGAGGTTGGCACCGATCCGCAGCGCAAACAGATCCTTGAAGAACACTGGGGCATACAGCACCACGCCACTGACCAACGCCAGCCCGTACAACACGCTCACCACGCCGAACAGATAGGTCCCGGCCACCCGCGGCAGGCCAGCAGTGAAGTGCAGGTCGTAGAGGAAATCGGCAAAGCCCACGCGCTGCGGCAGCTCCAGCAAGCCACCATCCGGCGCTGCCTGGTATTGGCGCATGCCGCCGCTGGCATCGACCTGCGCGCCATACCAGTACAGCCGTGGAATCGGCCCGTGCTCGCCCGGCAACAGCAGCAGGAACGATTCGGCCACCTGCGGATGCGTGGCGATGACGGTGTCCAGCAAGGACTGCGCGGCGGCAACCGGGTCGGCAGGCGCCGTCTCCGCGACCACCGGCGCAGGCTGCCAGGCGCTGAGCTCATGCGTAAACACGGTGATCGCACCGGCATAAAACGCAATGAACAAGGCCATGCCGGCCAGCAGACCCATCCAGCTGTGTACCGACAAAAACAGACGTAGCGTCGCTGCCTTCATGCCTGCAGCTCCGTCCAGCCCAGCGCCTTGATGGCGGCCAGCGCGAGGTAGCACAGCACCGTCAACCCACCCAGCCACAGCCAGGCACGCGCAGCGCTACGAAACGCGAATGGCCAGGCCATTGCGCCGATCCACACCGGAAACATCAGCAGCAACCACGCCAGCGTGTAGGACTGGCGCGGCCCCGGTAGCAACAACGCGCATAGCCCCACCGCCGCAACCGCCAACGGCAACCCCAGCACCACCGACGCCAGCCATCTAGCCCACATGCCGCACCTGCCTGCGTTGCGCACGTGCGTGCTGCCACATGTCCGCACACGGCAGCACGATGGCTGACAGCATCAGGGTGGTGAGCGCGGCAAAGATGCCGGCCCAAAGTCCCAGGGCCGCGATGGCGCACACCAGCGAGAGTGCGAACAAACCGCAACCGCCAAGACGCAGCGCGCGCACCAAGGGGGCACGTGATTGCCACACGCGTTGATGGCTGGTTGCCAGATAAAAGGCGGTCGCCGCGCCTGCAGCGGCAAGCAAATACGCGCAGGTCATCAGCCAGATCATGCGACCACCCGCTTGCACACAGCTGCGCATGCGCCTGGCTTGGCGATCGCGGCAATGCGCGGCCAGTCAGCTTGCCCAACCGGGCGCCACTGCGCGCCGCGCAGCACGCTGGCGCACGTGCGAGCACGCACGGCAGGTCTGGATACAACAACATCGTTCAACACACGCACGCGCAACTCCCGTAAAGACGGTCCACGGAAGGCATGGCGGCGGCTGTGCCCAGCCACCCTCCCCGGGCGGCATGAGGCGCGAATTTAGCAGGTGCTCCATCGCCGGACCAGTCGTCCGGCGATGGGCGGGTGCATCAGCCGTGCGGCGTGAGCACGATGACGCCCAGCGGCGGCAATAGCAGCGGCAACGACTGGGCGTGGCCGTGCATGGATTGCTGCTCGGCGGTCACGCTGCCACCGTTGCCCAGATTGGCACCGCCATAGATGCCGGCATCGCTGTTGAATACTTCGCGCCATTGGCCGCCCTGCGGCACGCCGATGCGATAACCGTGCTGCACCACCGGGGTGAAGTTGATCACCACCAGCACCGGCGCATCGCCGCGTTTGCCCTTGCGCAGGAACGCGAGCACGCTGTTGGCCGCGTCATCGCCGACGACCCAGGCAAACCCGGATGGATCGTCGTCGTATGCGTGCAATGCCGGGTATTGCACATACAGCCGATTCAAATCGCGCACCAGTGTTTGCACACCGCGATGGCGCGGGTCGTCGAGCAAGTGCCACGGAATGCCGCCGTCGTGATTCCATTCGGTGGGCTGGCCGAACTCGCAGCCCATGAACAGCAACTTGCGCCCGGGGTGGGTGAACATGAAACCCAGATACGCACGCAGATTGGCAAACCGCTGCCAGTCGTCGCCCGGCATGCGGCCCAGCAACGAGCCCTTGCCGTGCACCACTTCGTCGTGCGAGATCGGCAACACGAAGCGCTCCGAATACGCATAGACCATGCTGAAAGTCAGCTCGCCGTGGTGGTAGCGGCGGTAGATCGGGTCCAGCCCCGCGTAATGCAGGGTGTCGTGCATCCAGCCCATGTTCCACTTGTAGTGAAAGCCCAGGCCGCCATGCGCGACATCGGCGGTGACGCCGGGAAACGCGGTGGATTCTTCAGCAATCATCACCGCACCCGGGGTGTGCTCGCGCACCACGTCGTTGAGCCGGCGCAGGAACGCGATGGTTTCGTAATTCTCGCGTCCGCCATGGATATTGGGCACCCACTCGCCGGCATTGCGGCTGTAGTCGCGATACAGCATCGAGGCCACCGCATCCACGCGCAGCCCGTCGACGTGGAAGCGCTGCAGGAACTCCAGCGCGCTGGCGATCAAAAACCCGGACACCTCGCGGCGGCCGTGGTTGTAGATCAGCGTATTCCAGTCGCGATGGAAGCCTTCGCGCGGGTCCGCGTGTTCATACAGCGCGGTGCCGTCGAAATGCGCCAGGCCGTGCGCGTCGGTGGGAAAGTGTGCCGGCACCCAGTCCACGATGACGCCGATACCTTCGCGGTGGCAGCGATCGACAAAGCGTGCAAAGCCATCGGGCGAGCCAAAGCGCGCGGTCGGTGCGAACAAGCCCAAGGGTTGATAGCCCCATGAGCCGCCGAACGGATGCTCGGTCACCGGCATCAGTTCGACGTGGGTGAAACCCATGTCGGCCACATACGGAATCAGCCGGTCGGCCAGACCATCCCAGTCCAGGTCCACGCCTTCTTCGCGCAGCCAGGAACCGGCATGGATCTCGTAGACGCTCATCGGCGCGTCGTGCGCCTGGCGGCGCGCACGCGTGGCCATCCAGCCGTCGTCGCTCCACTGGTGCGGCGTAGGGTCGGCCACGATCGAAGCGGTGCCGGGTGCAAGCTCGGCGCGACGTGCGACCGGGTCGGCCTTGGCCGGCAGCTCGTGGCCATGCGGGCCGCGCAGCTGATATTTGTAATGCGCCCCGGGGCCGACATCGGGCACGAACAGCTCCCACACGCCGGACTGGTGACGCAGCCGCATCGGGTGACGGCGCGCGTCCCAACTATTGAAGTCGCCCACCACCGCCACGCGCGAGGCATTGGGTGCCCACACCGCAAAGCGCGTGCCGCGCACGCCGTCCACCTCGACCACGTTCGCGCCCAGCGCATCGGCCAATTGCAGATGGTGGCCTTCGCTGATCAGGTGCAGGTCGAAGTCGCTGAGCTGCGGCCCGAACGCGTACGGGTCAGCCGTCTCCTGCTCGCCGCCGGGCCAGCCGATGCGCAGCCGATACGCACCGTGCGCTGGCAACTCACCGGCAAACAGGCCCGCTTCCGGGCCAGCCTCCAGGGCAATCGTCTGCCCGTCGTCGAGCACGGCGCTGACATGGCCGGCGCCCGGCAGGTAGGTGCGCAGCAAGCGCCCTGCGTCGGTCGGGTGCGCGCCCAACACGGCGAACGCATCGCCGTGGCGCGCTTCGGCCAGGGCGCGTACCACGCCGGGGTCCCATCGATTGGTCACTGCTGTCATCACTCCACTCATCATGTGTCTCCTGCACCGGCGCGTGCGCGTTGCAGGATGCGTCGCAAGCCTTCAATCGGCACCATCAACCAGCCCGGGCGATTGGCCGCTTCGTAACGCACTTCGTAACAGGCCTTCTCCACCAGGAACAGCAAGGTGGCTGCGTTGAACGCCGCCGGCGCAATCCACGGATGGGCGCTGGCGTCGAGCACGGCATGGTAAGCGTCCAGGAAGGCTTGCGTGGAGCGGCGGCGGAACTGCGCCAGAAATTCATCAAGATGCGTGTCCACACCGACGCCTGCGCGTGCGGCAGTACCTTCTTCGCCACGCGCCGAAACCTCGCTGGCGTAATCGAGCGAGCGCAGGAAACCGGCTACATCGCGCAACGGGCTGGCCTTGGCGCGACGCTCGGCCAGCGGCTTGGCCGGCTCGCCTTCGAAGTCGATCAACACCACATCATCGAAGGCCACCAGGATCTGGCCCAGGTGGAAATCGCCATGCACGCGGGTCAGCAGCGAATCGGCCAGCACGCTCGGCGCCTTGGCCAGCAAGCTGTCCAGCTGCGGGCGCTCGGCGAGCACCGCTTCCAGTGCCTCGCGCTCGGTCGCGTCCTCGCTCCCCGACAAGCGTGCGTTGACCATCTCCCACATCTCTTCGACCTGCCGCGCCACACCGGCCACCACGTCGTTGGCCGTCGGCAGATCGATCCGCTGCGGTGCGAAGTCCGCATCGTCGGTAGCGCGTGACAGGGCTTCGTGCAACTCGGCCAGGCGCTTGCCGACCACGGCCGCAAATGCATCGTAGCCAGCAATGGCTTCGGCGCGCGACTCGTCGGTTTGCGCGGTGGCGTATTCGTCGAAGCTGCGCGCCAGATGGTCCAGCGTCCAGCGCCAGGCATCGCCCTGATTGCGGATAAATCCCTGCAGCAGCGCGATTGTCGTGATGGTGCCCTGCCCGTCGACGCGGCTGACGCTGCCCAGCAGCGGCGCTGCATTGGCGTAGCCCAGCTCGGTCAGGCGGCGGCCGATTTCGATTTCCGGGTTTGCACCGATTGCCACATGCCGCAATAGCTTGAACACCGCCTTGTCGGCGACCACCAGCGAGCTGTTGCTCTGTTCGGCCGATAACCAACGGATGTCCGGATCGGCGGGGATCTCCAGCTTGGCCAGCGCCGGCGTCGCTTCGAAGCGCACCTGGCCTTGCTGCGAAGGATCATCGCCATCGCAGAAGTCCAGCGTCGCATTGGTCCGCAAGGCATCGATCACCCCGCGCACCATCGGCTTGAGCGCAAACGCATCGGTGAGATAGCCCACCTCGCGCCCTTGCCGCACGCGCGCCAGGGCCAGCTGTTCGGCCAGGGTGCTGGGCTGGTCGCGCTCCCACACGATGCCGATCGGCAGCATGTAGGACGCGTGGTGGCCGTCTTCCAGCTCCACATCCAGCTCCAGCAAACTCACTGGCTCATCGCCCGGCAATGGCGTGCGGCGCGAGATGCGCACGCTGCGCAGCGCCTGATCCTTGGCCGAGAACCAGCGCCGCGCCGACAGCCACGCCGGCAGGATTTCGCCTTCCAGGGTCGGCAGATGCGGCAGCAGCGCGTTGCTTTCGTCGGTGTCGCTGCGCAGCACCAGCGTGCGGTAGTCCGGCAACGGCACCGGGCTGGGCACATGCCAGTCCGGCAAGGTGCCTTCGCTGACCAGCTGAAACGCGTAGAAGCCGAACGGCGGCACCGTGAGCAGATAGGTCAGCCGGCCGATCGGCGGGAAGCTGCCTCCGCCGATGATGTCCACCGGCACGCGGCCTTCGAACTCGGACAGATCCAGCTCCACCGCCTGCAGTGTGTGCGACAGGTTGGCCACGCACAGCACGGTTTCGTCCTGATAGCAGCGCAGATACGCCAGCATGCGGCGGTTGCCTGGATACAAAAAGCGCAGCACGCCGCGGCCGAACGCCTGGTAGCGCTTGCGCACACTGAGGATGCGGCGGGTCCAGGTCAGCAGCGAATGCTGGTCGCGGATCTGCGCTTCCACATTCACCGCCTGAAAGCCGTACAGCGGGTCCATCACCGGCGGCAGCACCAGCTGTGCCGGGTCGGCGCGCGAGAAACCGCCATTGCGGTCGACCGACCACTGCATCGGTGTGCGTACGCCATCGCGGTCGCCCAGATGGATGTTGTCGCCCATACCGATCTCATCGCCGTAATACAGCACCGGCGTGCCCGGCATGGTCAGCAACAAGGATGTCATCAATTCGATGCGGCGGCGGTCGCGCTCCAGCAGCGGTGCCAGGCGGCGACGGATGCCCAGATTGATGCGTGCGCGACGGTCCGAGGCGTAGGTTTTCCACAGATAATCGCGCTCCGAATCGGTGACCATTTCCAGCGTCAACTCATCGTGGTTACGCAGGAAGATCGCCCACTGGCAGCTCTCCGGAATCTCCGGGGTCTGGCGCATGATGTCGGTGATGGGGAAGCGGTCTTCGCGCGCGATTGCCATGTACATGCGCGGCATCAGCGGGAAATGGAACGCCATATGGCATTCGTCGGCGTTCTGGCCGAAGTATTGCTGGGTGTCTTCCGGCCACATATTGGCTTCGGCCAGCAGCATGCGGTCCGGGTATTCGGCATCCAGCGTGGCGCGGATCTTGCGCAGGATGGCGTGGGTCTCGGGGAGATTTTCGTTGGAGGTACCGGAGCGTTCGATCAGGTATGGCACCGCGTCCAGACGCAGGCCATCCACACCGCGATCCAGCCAGAAGCGCATCACTTCCAGCACCGCTTCCAGCACGGCGGGGTTGTCGAAATTCAGGTCTGGTTGATGCGAATAGAATCGATGCCAGAAGTACTGCCCGGCCACCGGGTCCCAGGTCCAGTTGGACTTTTCGGTATCGCAAAAAATGATGCGTGTGCCTTCGTATTCCTGATCGGTATCCGACCAGACGTAGAAGTCGCGTTCCGGCGAGCCGGCTGGCGCGTTGCGTGCACGTTGGAACCACGCATGCTGATCGGAGGTGTGGTTGATCACCAGCTCGGTAACCACGCGGATGCCGCGCGCATGCGCCTGCGCCACCAATTGCTCGAAGTCGGCGATGGTGCCGTAGTCCGGATGCACCGCCATGTACTCGGCGATGTCGTAACCATCGTCGCGGCGCGGGCTCGGGTAGAACGGCAGCAACCAGATGGTGTCCACGCCGAGTTCGGCGATGTAATCCAGCTTGGAAATCAGTCCCGGAAAATCGCCGATGCCATCGTCGTTGGAGTCGAAAAACGACTTGACGTGCACCTGGTAGATGATCGCGTCCTTGTACCAAAGCTGATCTGCGATCACCGCCGATTGTTCAGCGTCGGCCTGTAAAGCGGGAACTGCATTCATGCGACCTCTCCTGCGCGGATGCGCCATAACGCGAACGGTCGCGCTGCCTCTACACGGATGTGCTGGTGTTTGCCTTGCCACTCGAACCGATGCCCGTCCCACAGATCTTCCACCGCAACGGTGGCGTGATCGGGCAAGCCCAGTTCCCACAACGGGATTTCGATATCCGCTTCCTGGCCGGCATGCGGGTCCAGGTTGATCGCCACCAGCACCATGCTGCGGCTGCGCGATAGATACCCGGCATCCAGGAACTTGCCGAAATACAGCACCTGGTCGTTATGCGCCTGATAGAAGCGCGTCCCCAGATGCGATTGCAGTTCCGGGTGCATGCGCCGCAGCTGATTGAAGCGGGTGATCTCATCGACGATGTCGCCGGGCGCGCGCTCGGGCCACGCACGCAACTGGAATTTCTCCGAGTCCAGATACTCTTCCTTGCCCGGTGCCAGCGGCGTGGCCTCGCACAGTTCGAAGCCCTGGTACATGCCCCACAGGCCCGACAAGGTGGTCGCCAATGCAGCACGGATCAAATGCCCGTTGCGCCCGCTGGTCTGCAGGAACAACGGATTGATGTCCGGCGTATTGACGAAGAAGTGCGGGCGGAAGCACTCGCGCGGCACGCCTTCGTTCAACTCTTCCACATAGTCCTGCAGTTCGTGCTTGTGGTTGCGCCAGGTGAAATAGGTGTACGACTGCGAAAAGCCGCACTTGGCCAAGCGGTACATCATCTTCGGCCGGGTAAAGGCTTCGGACAGGAACACCACGTCGGGGCGACGCCCGCGCACATCGGCAATCAACCACTCCCAGAACGGGAACGGCTTGGTGTGCGGGTTGTCCACCCGGAACAGCGTGACGCCTTCATTGACCCAGAACAGCACTGCGTCGCGCAGCGTGTTCCACAAGTCCGGCACCGCGCCGCTGGCGTAGAAATCGACGTTGACGATGTCCTGGTATTTCTTCGGCGGATTTTCCGCATACGGGATGGAACCGTCCGCGCGCCAGGTGAACCAGTCCTTGTGATCGCGTAGCCAAGGGTGGTCTGGCGCACACTGGATTGCGAAATCCAGCGCCACTTCCAGACCATGCGCACGCGCAGCCTGGATCAGGCGACGGAAACCCTCCAGCCCACCGAGCTCGGCATGCACCTCGGTGCTGCGCCACCGTCGGTGGCACCGATCGCGTACGGGCTGCCCGGCTCGCCATCGACGGCGGTGACCGAGTTGTTGCGGCCCTTGCGGTTCTTTGCACCGATCGGGTGGATCGGCGGCATGTACAGCACATCGAAGTGCATCGCGCGGATATGCGCTAGCCGCCCGATCACGTCGTCGAAGGTGCCGTGCCGCGCCACATCGCCGCTTTGCGAACGCGGGAACAGCTCGTACCAGCTGGCAAAGTGCGCCGCGCGACGTTCCGATTCCACTCGGTAGGTCACCGGCGTCTCGGAGCGGAACGGCTTGTCGTCGGCCAGCGCCATCGCCTGCGCGGTGTCCGGTTCCAGCACGATGGCCAATTGTTGCAGCGGCTCGCTCTGCGCACCGATGCGGGTGAGCAGGGCCTGCAAACGCTCGGCCAACGCACCGGTGCTGCGTGCATGCGCGGCCTGCACCACGGCCACCGCCTCCTGCACGTCTACCGGCAACACCGTGTTGGCCGCGCGCTTCTTTTCCAGATCGGCATGCAAGGTGGCGAAGACATCGCGCCAGCCCTCCACACGGAATTCATAGGTACCGATGCGCTCCAGCGGGAACTCTGCGCGCCACCGGTCGTTGCCCAGCGCACGCATCGGCGCGCTGGACCAGGTCTTGGCATCGGCCGGCCGCCACAGCACCGCCACCGCGATGCGGTCGTGCCCGTCGCAGAAGGCATCGGCTTCCACGCAGATGCGGTCGCCCACTGTGCGCTTGACCGGGAAGCGGCCGTTATCGACCGAGGGCGTCACCGATTCGATGCACACCCGCGGCCAGGCAGCCGCGGTCTGCGCACGCGGCCGCATGCGCGGCACCGCCAGCACATGGCGTGCCGGCACGCTGCGGTACACGCGCACTTCGCCCGGTTCCAATGCGTCGAGCGTTGCGCCGGACAAGGTGCGGCCATCCTCGGCCACCAACGCCTCGGCATCGCCAAGCAGCCGCAACAAATCCGATGCCGGCACCGGCACCACATGCCGCGTATCGCCATTGATCAATAACAAGGCGGGCAAACCGCCCAACGGCTCGACCGCAACCGCTGTAAGGCCGGTGGATTCGCGTAGCAGCGGGCGCAGCCGCATGCCGGCATTGCTGGTCGGCAACCCATCGGCCGCGCGGATCGATTGCGGCAAGGCATCCAGCTGCGCATCGTCCAGCAACCAGGCGCCGCCCAGGGCCAGCGCCAGCTGCCAGTGCTGCTCGGGCGATGCTGCACGCTTGCCATCGGGCGCATCGAGCACAGCAATGACCTGGGACGCCAGCGCACGCAGCGCAGTGTCCTCATCGAAGAACCAACTGCCGCGCCCGTCCCACCACGCCAGCGACGAAAACGCCGCATCGAAGCCGGCACCAGACAACTGCTGCAAGGCTTCCAGACCCAACCCGGGCGTCCACGCCGCAAACACCACCTCCGGCGCCTGCGCATGCACGCGCGCAATCAACTCGCGCCAGCGCTGCACCGGCACCTGTTGCGGCTGCAATAGCCGGAAACCGCCAACGCCCTGCCCGGCCCACTCCAGCAAGCGCGCACTCCACCACTCCACCAGCGCCGCACCTTCCTGCGCATAAGCAAAGCGCGCCTCGGCCACCTCCGGCGTGGCGCGCGGCTGACGCGGGTCCGGCACCGCCGTGCTGCGTGCACGAAACCACTGCGGGTTGTCACGCACCACCGCGCTGGCCCCACCGATTTCATCCAGGCGCACATCGATCAACAGCTTCACGCCCGCGCGGTGCGCCGCCTGCGCTGCCTCGCGCAGGTGGTCGTCGTGGGCATCGGCACCAGCCGCAGGCTCAATCAACCGTCCTTCCGCATCGCGCGCGAATGGCGCCGCCATCACCACGTAGTCGCAGCCCGCCTCGCGGGCCGCACTACAGCGCTGCTCCAGCCCGGCAGACGAAGACGCCTCATTGAGAACACAGATCCGCATGGCGCCTCCTCAGCAGATCACGGCGCGCGAACGCACCGTGACGATGGGGGACATATCGCACGCGTCATGTCGCCACGCCGCAGCGACTCGCGGAGGAAGCGCCGGTCCAACACCCGCCTGGATCACGCCTTGCCGCCCCGACCCCTGCCAGCGCGACGCCCGACCGACCCTGCTACCTGTGACTGCACTCATGCGCAACTCCGCAACGATTCTTGACCCATGCAGTCAAACACTCCCACTGCGAATTTCATGTGTCGGTCGAATTGACGAAAATCAAACAAGCGCGGCGGTGCGGGTGAGACGGCACGAGAACGCGCCGTGGAAGAGGTCGGGTGCATCGCTGACGGGGGTGCAAGTCAACGCGTGGGACATAGACAGACTGGTCGACGTGTCATCTGCGCGACAACATCCATCGCGACGTTTGATC
Organism: Xanthomonas sp. AC360; assembly: GCF_979258225.1. Lineage (NCBI taxonomy): Bacteria > Pseudomonadati > Pseudomonadota > Gammaproteobacteria > Lysobacterales > Lysobacteraceae > Xanthomonas > Xanthomonas sp. AC360. Next base: position 1,542,696 of record NZ_OZ409846.1, on the reverse strand, counting down.
CACGGCGATGCCGTGTGGGTGTCGTCTTGGCCTTGCTGGCAACCCGGGTCATGCAGTCGAGGCGGTAAAGCGGTAACGCGCTGCCGCTACCGATGCAAGTCAGAGCAAGAGCAAATCACATGCAACGAAACCAAAAATGATGGCTAACACAATTAGAAATTCGAGCGGATCAGCCTGAATATCTAACCGACAAAAGCAATTAACCTGCAGCCGCGTGAACTCATGAGTTCACGCGTTCGATCTAAAGAAATAAATCTTGATATTTCCGTCTATAAATTTAACTAGTGAATATTTCGATAAAAATTTATCTACTGAAAAACCACCCAAATCGCTAATTTCAATAGCGAAATTTGTTTCTCCTCGTATCACGATCTGCAATAGAAGGTCAGGATTTTTCCTACAGGCAAGCTCTTCCGTTTGCATTAAAATATCGTTAGGGGCGGCGCGGAAGCGTCGGTAAGTCGTTATCGAGTCGGGCGGTCATCTGCACATGGATTCAGGCAAAAAAGGAACGGCACGCATGCGTGCCACGTGGTGTATTGCGCTTTTTGCGGGCACGGCAGCCCAGGTCTCTGCGCAACAGATCGTCGATCCCGCCGCGCAGGAGTTGTTGCGGCAGCAGGAGCGCGAGCGCGTTCTGCGCGAGCAACAGGAGGCGCGGCCGGATGTTCGCCTGAAACGCGCCCCGGGCGATGGCGTCGAGCGTCTTCCAACCAATGAATCGCCGTGCTTTCGGATCGAGCGCATCGTGCTCGATGGGCAGGCTGCGGATGAATTCCGTTGGTCATTGAAAGCTGCCAACCCTCGGCAAGACCCAGCCATTGGCAGTTGCCTGGGCACCGAGGGCATCAACCTGGTGATGAAGCGTGTGCAGAACGCGGTCATTGCACGCGGCTATGTGACCACGCGCGTGCTAGCCGCGCCACAGGATCTCACCGGCGGCACCCTGACGTTGTCGCTGGTCCCCGGGCGTGTGCATACCGCCCGCTTCAGCGACCCGACATCCGCACGTGCAGCGATCGCCAATGCTGTGCCTGCACGTAGCGGCGATCTGCTCAATCTACGCGACATCGAGCAGGGCCTGGAGAACTTTCAGCGTGTGCCGACCGTGGTTGCCGACATCCAGATCGCTCCTGCCGAAGGCCAGGGAACCGGCCCGGGAGAGAGCGACCTGGCCATTGCGTGGCAACAGCGGTCACGTGTGCGCGCCAGCCTGAGCCTGGACGATGCCGGCAGCGACGCCACCGGCAAACTGCAGGCAAACGGAACACTGTCGCTCGACAATCCCCTGGGCCTCAACGAGTTGTTCTACGTCAGCCTCGGCAAGGGCGTGTTCAATGGTGCCGGCAAGGACACCGATAGCTGGACGGTGCACTACGACGTGCCCTACGACTACTGGCTGTTTGGCGTCACCGCCAGCGCATACGACTACAGCCAGGCAGTGGCCGGCGCGATCGAGACTTATGATTACAGCGGGCGCAGTCGCACTGCCGAAGCGCGCATCGATCGCCTGCTATTTCGCAATGCCACGATCAAGTTCGGGGCGTATGGGCGCGGTTGGTGGCGACAGTCCACCAGCGCCATCGACGACACCGAAATCGAAGTGCAACGGCGGCGCACCGCCGGCTGGGAAGTTGGCCTGAACCACCGCCAGTTCCTTGGCAAAGTCACCCTGGATGCAAGCGTTGCGTATCGACGCGGCACCGGTGCGTTCGATGCATTGCGCGCTCCGGAAGAACTTGCACGCGCGTTCGACCCGTCGATTACGCTCGAAGGCACCTCGCGCATGAAACTCATCGTCGCCGATGCCCAGCTGACGGTGCCGTTCCAACTTGGCTCTCAACGTCTGCGTTACAGCGCCTCCTGGCGCGCGCAGTGGAACCGCACGCCATTGGCGCCGCAGGACCGCTTTGCGATAGGCGGGCGCTTCACCGTGCGCGGGTTCGATGGCGAATTGACGCTCAGCGGCGACCGTGGCTGGTCGCTACGCAATGACCTCAGCCTGGCACTCGGTGGCGGGCTAGAAACGTATCTGGGCGCCGATTACGGCCACATCGGTGGGCAGTCCGCGCGCTTTCAGAGCGGCGACCATCTGGCCGGCATGAGCCTGGGGCTGCGCGGGGGATGGCAACACGTCTCCCTGGACGGGTTCGTCGGCGCCCCGTTGGAAAAACCGGCGAACTTCCCGACCGACTACACCACGTTCGGCTTCAGCCTGTCCTGGCGCTACTAAACATTCCACAAGGATTAGTGACATGAATCGCGTCTACCGTCTGGTCTTCAATCGCGCGCTGCGCGTGTGGCAAGTGGCATCCGAGTTGGTCCGTGCACCGGGTGGCAGCACGGGTGTTGCCGCTACGCGCGCGCACAGGCTCACGATAGAGCCACTGCAGTTTGCGATGTTGTGCGCACTCGGCTTGGTCGGTGTCATCGACCTTGCTCAGGCACAGTCGGCTGGCCGTATCGTGGCCGATCCGGCCGCGCCAGGCGGCGAGCGCCCGACGGTCCTGACCGCTCCCAACGGCGTGCCGATGGTCAACATCACCACGCCGTCGGCCGCAGGCGTGTCGCGCAATCGCTATTCGCAGTTCGACGTTGGCCGCGAAGGCGCCATCCTCAACAATGCCCGTGGACAGACACAGACCCAAATGGGTGGCTGGGTGCAGGGCAACCCGTGGTTGGCCACCGGCAGCGCCAGGGTGATTCTCAATGAGGTCAACGGGCCGGCGAGCCGGCTCAATGGCTACGTGGAAGTCGCCGGGCCTCGCGCAGAAGTGATCATTGCCAATCCAGCCGGCATCCAGGTCGACGGTGGCGGGTTCCTCAACGCCAGCCGGGTGACGCTGACTACCGGCACACCCATCCTCTCCGGCGGGGCGCTGGAAGGCTATCGTGTGACCGGCGGCGCCATCCAGGTGGGCGGTGCGGGCCTGGATACCAGCGGCGCGGATTACACCGATCTGATCACCCGCTCGCTGCAGGTCAATGCCGGCATCTGGGCAAATCAGCTGCAGGCCAGCCTGGGCAACAACGTGGTCAGTGCCGACCAGGCACGCATCGCGCCGCAGGCCGCCACCGGTCCGGCACCCACCTTCGCACTGGACGTCGGCGCGCTGGGCGGCATGTTTGCCAACAAGATCTGGCTGGTCGGCAACGAACGCGGCGTCGGCGTGCGCAATGCCGGCAACATCGGTGCGCAAGCCGGCGAACTGGTCGTCACGGTAGATGGCCGGCTGGAAAACACCGGTGCCTTGCAATCGCGGCAAGACACGCGCATCACCGCAACTGGCGGTATCGCCAATGCCGGCACGCTGAGCGCCACGCGCGAATTGCGCGCGTCCACAGCGGCCGATCTGGACAACAGCGGTGGCGTGCTCAATGCGCAACGGCTGCAGATCGATGCAGCTGCATTACGTAACCAGAACGGCACTATCGAGCAGACCGGCGTGCAGGCACTGGCATTGAATGCCGGCAGTGTGCGTAACCGTGCCGATGGCAGCATCGGCGCAATCGCCGCCGTCGCGCCAAGCGACGGTGCAACGCCCGGCACCGGTGGCGACAACAGCGGCAACGGCGGCAACGGCGGCAACGGCAACAACGGCAGCACCGACGGTGGAAACGGCGGTACACCGCCTCCCGTCAGCGTGCCGACGCCTGGCATCGTGCCGCTTGCCGCAGGCGCGCTGACCGTCTCCGGCCTGATGGACAACGATGGTGGCCGCATCAACGGCGGAGGCTCGGTGTCGCTGTCGGCTGCAAATGGGCTGGACAACAGTGGCGGGCGGTTGGGCGTGTCCGCACTCAGCGCACGCGGCGACCTGAGCAATCGCGCCGGCACGCTCGCCGTCTATGGCGATGCCGATCTGCAGCTTGGCGCCTTGGTCAACGACCAGGGCCGCCTCACGGTGGCCAATACACTCGGTCTGGACACACAGGCGCTGAGCAATCGAGGCGGTGAACTGCGTCATGCCGGCGGTGCGGCGACCGCCTGGCAGGTGCGCGGGCTGCTGGACAACCAGGGCGGCGTAATTTCCAGTAATGCGGCAGCGCTACAACTCAGCGCACAGGCAGTGGTCAATGCGCAGGGCCGCATCGAACACGCCGGAATGCAAGGTCTGACGTTGTCGGCGCAGGACTGGTCCGGTGCCGGCGGCAGCATCGCCACACCGGGCGCGCTCACCTGGCGCGCAGGTGCGGTGGATCACCGCAATGCCACGGTGAGCACCACACAGCTCGAGCTGCAGGCAACCAGCCTTGATAACCGTGGTGGCGCGCTGCTCTCGACCGGCATTCAACCGGCGACGTTGCAAGTCCGTGACCGCCTCGACAACGGCGATGGCGGCACCATTGCCAGCAATGGCGATCTGCGTCTTCGCGCTGGCACGTTGGGCAACGCGGGTGGCCAGATTCAGCAGGCCGGTAGCGGCATGCTGACCATCGATACCACCGCACTCGAGGGCCGCGCAGGACGCCTGATCAGCAACGGTGGGCTAGCGATCAATGGCGGGCGCATCGATCTTGCGCAAGGCGTCACGTCCGCCCAGCAGATTGGCATCGCTGCGGACACGCTCAGTACCGCGGGCGGCCGCCTGACATCGCTGGGCGATCAGGCGCTGCGACTGACCGTGCGCGACAGCCTGGACAACCGCGATGGCAATCTTGCCAGCAATGCAGGCATCAACATCGTTGCAGGCTCCGTCGATAACCAGCGTGGCGCGATCCTGGCGGCAGGCAGCGAACAGGCCGCCCTGATCGTGGGCGGCACATTGGACAACAGCGCCGGAACGATTTCCGGCAATGGCGCGGTGCAGCTGCAAGCTGGCAGCGTGATCAATCGCGGCGGCACGGTCGTTGCGGCCAATGGCGCTGCATTGCAGGTCAACGCAAGCAATCTGCTGGACAACAGCCAGGGCGGCCGCCTCGCCGCCAGTGGCAACCTCACCGCACGTGCGTCCACGCTGGACAACCGTGGCGGCGCCATCGAACACGCCGGTACCGGCACATTGAACGTCGACGCCGATACGCTCCAGGGCGCAGGCGGTAAATTGCTCAGCCTGGGGACGCTGCAGCTGGACGGCGGCGACCTCGCTCTTGGCGCCGGCAGCACCACCCAGGCCGAGCGCATCGTGGTCGATGCCGGCAACCTCAGCACCGCAGGCGGCCAGCTGAGTGCGACCGGTACCGATGCGTTGCGCCTCACCCTGACCGGCGCGCTCAACAACGATGGCGGCACTATCGCCGGCAACGGCGCGTTCGCCGTGCAGGCCGCGGCGCTGTCCAACCGCGGCGGAACCCTGGTGGCCGCTGGCAGCGCCGGCGGCCGTCTCGACATCAGCGGGCAACTGGACAATGCAAACGGCCGCATTGCCAGCAACGGCAGCACCCTGCACATCGGTGCAGATCGGCTGATCAATCAGGACGGAACGCTCAGCCACTCCGGCACCGGTGGTCTGGAGATCGCCGTCACACGGCTGGACGGCAGCAAGGGCACCATCGTGACCGGCGGCGCGCTGTCGGTGGCAGCAACCGCGATCGATCACCGTGACGCAGCCATCGGCGCAGACAGCGTGGAGTTGCAAGCACAGACCCTGGACAACCGCGGCGGACGCATCGTGGCCAGTGGCAGCACGGCGAGCACTCTCCGTGCCACTGTAGTGAACAATGCCGGCGGCACCGTTGCAGGCAATGGCGACCTGTCGCTGACCAGCGATGTGCTGGACAACACACGAGGCACGATCCAGCACGCAGGCAGCGGCCAACTGCAGATCGATGCACAGACACTTGCCGGCAACGCGGGCAAGCTAATCAGCAACGGCAGCTTGCACGTGACCGGCCAGAGCACCGATCTACGCAATGCCACCACCTCTGCACGCACCATTGCAGTGGACACCGGCAACCTCACCACCGCAGGCGGCCAACTGTCGGCAAGCGGCGACCAGCAGCTGCGGCTGAGCGTTGGCAACACGCTGGACAACACCGGCGGCACCATCGGCGGCAACGGTGTGCTGGCAATCGGCGCACAGACGCTCATCAATACCCAGGGGACGCTGCAGGCCGCAGGTACCGGGCAGTCCACGCTGAGCATCGACCAGGCCTTGCATAACCAGCGGGGCAAGATCCTGCTGGCCGGTGACGGGCGCGTCGCCGCTGCAAGCATCGACAACCAGGCCGGTACCTTGCACGCAGCGGGCGGCATGTTGCGGATGGACGTGGAGGGACTACTCGACAATCGCAGCCAGGGCGTGGTGTCCAGTACAGCTCAACTCGTCCTGGATGCCGGCACCCTCGATAACGCGACCGGCAACGTCGTCGCCGGCACCGATCTCACGCTCGTCACCGATAACGCCATCGGCAACAACGGCGGCGCCATCCAGGCGACCAACGCACTGCGCCTGGAAGCGGCCGGTCTTTCCAACCGCGCCGGCAACATCATCGGCGGCAGCGCGGCGGTCGATACGCGGGCGCAACTGCTGGACAACGTCGGCGGCACCATCGGCAGCCAGGTCGGCACGCTGGAGATTCGCAGCGGCGCACTCAACAACGCCGGTGGTCGACTGCAGTCGCAAGCAGCCTTGCTGCTGCAAACCAATGGCCAAGCGATTACCAATACCGGCTCCGGCAGCAATGGCGGCATTCTCGCCAGCGGCCGTCTGCAGGTAGATGGCGGTGCATTGGATAACCGTGGCGGTGCGGTGTTTGCGCAAGGCGATGCACGCCTGACGGTCGCCAGCGTCGATAACAGCGCCGCTGGGGCCTTGAGCGCCGCAGGCAATTTCGCGCTCACCAGCGCGAGCATGAATAACGTCGGCGGCCGACTGCAGGCGGGGCAGAACGTCGACCTGACCTTGAACGGTGCGCTCGACAACCAAGCGGGCCTGGTCGCTGCAGGCAACGCACTGACCTTGCATGCGTCCACCGTGGATAACCGCACCACGCGCGGCACCGGCGCACTGGGTCTGCAGGCCGGGCAGTTGCAGCTGCAGGCGCAATCGCTGGACAACCGCCAAGGACAAGTCATCACCGACGCTGCAGGCAACCTGCAACTGACGTCATCGCTCAACAATGCAGGCGGCCAGATTTCCTCTGGCGGCAGCCTGGACATGCGTGCCGATGCAGTCGCCAACAGCGCCGGCCTGCTGCGGTCGGACGGCAACCAGAGCGTAACCGCACGCAACCTCAGCGGCGACGGGCAACTGCAGTCACAGAGCAATCTCACACTCAGCTTGCGCGAAGGCCTGACCAATACCGGCGAGATGAGCGCCAACGGCACACTGTCCATCCAGACCGATGGCGACTTGTCCAATCAAGGCATCTTGCGTGCAGGCAACCTCGACCTGGCTGCGCGCAACGTCGACAACGCCGCCAATGGCGAGATCAGCAGCCAGGGCATCACGCACATCAAGACCGGCGGCCAGCTGGTCAATCGCGGGCTGATCGATGGTGCGGTAACCCACCTGGAAGCTGCCACGCTGGACAACGTCGGCACCGGACGCGTGTATGGCGACCACGTCGCAATCGCCGCCGGTCTGCTGCAGAACCGTGCCGAAACCATTGCCGGCGTCAGCCGCGTGGCCACGGTGGCCGCACGCGAGCGCCTGGACCTGGGCGTGGGTCAACTGACCAATACTGATCGTGGCCTGATCTATAGCGATGGCGATGCCGCCATTGGCGGCAGCCTGGATGGCAATCGCCTGGCCACCGGCGTGGCGCGGCAGATCGACAACCTGGGCTCTGTGATCGACGTAGCCGGCGATCTCGATCTGCAAGCGACCACAGTCAACAATATTCGCCAGAACGTGGTGGTGACTCAAACCACTACCACCCTGGCGCCGGTGCGCCTGGATCAGCCGACTTGGCGTAACAACGGCGAGAACGACACGTCCAATATTCGTTCGACCAGCAATTACGCGGCCCTCGAGATCTACTATCTCAGTCCTGACGATATTCTTGAGGACACGCCCTACACCACCCCGGACGGCTACCAGGTGCGTCGCGCGGTCATCCGCGTCACGCCACAGACCAGCGCTTATTTCTTCGCACGCGGCGGCATGTATCAAGCCACGGGCGAGCGATCGCGCCTGAATTCGCAATCGGGCACGCTGACCATCTACTACACCGGCCGCCAGGACAACCAGGTCAATCCGGACCAGGTGACCGCGGGCGCGGACGACCCGTTCCGAGAGCTGTCGCAGATCCAGCCCGGCTCGCCCGCGTTTCGCTATAACAGCGACACCTTGCAGTACTCCAACGCCTACGGCACCTGCACCACCAATTGCGTGCAGCTATGGGCGCAGTTCGCCTACACCGATCCCGATCACATCCTGATGAATCCGCAGGGCACCGGTGGCGGCAGGCTCAATGACAACGAGCGTTATCGCATGGCCACCCGTACCGTGGTCGAAGATGTATTGCAGCCGGGTGCAGGACCAGAGGCGGTCATCCAGGCCGGCGGCACCCTGCGGATCGGCACCGATGCGTTACGCAACGAATACGCACGCATCGCCGCTGGCGGCGATCTGGCGATCACCGGGCTGACGCATACCGCCAGTATCACCAACCTCGCTTACACCCTGTTCCGCACACATAGCTTCAGCAACGTCACCACCGCCTACAACGGCACCACCCGGAGCTGGAGCAATCCCTCCATCTCCGAGCAGATTGGCCAGATCGGTAGCCAGCTCACCAGCGGCGGCACGCTGAGCATCGATGTCGGCGATGTGAGCAACCTCAACCAGGGTCGCGACGCACCCAACGTGCGCGATGGCGCAGCAGTTGCCAACCTCAATATCCGCGGGTCGCAAACAGCGCCCACCGGCAACGGCATAGGTGGCATTGCCGGCCCCGGTGGCGTGGCGACCAATGCCGCCGACCGCGCGCTGGCGGCGGCAACGCAGACCGCAGGACAGAGCGGCGCCGGTAACGTCGGCGGCGTCGGGAGCAGCGGCCCGGTGACGGGCGCACGCGTGGTCGATGCGGCCGGCGGCTCGCCGGACCGTATCGCAATGGGCACGCCCAATACCCGCGCACCCAGCGGCAGCCTGTTCACGCTCAGGCCCGCCAGCGGCAACTATCTGGTCGAGACCGACCCGCAGTTCGCCGATTACCGCAGCTGGCTGGGCTCGGACTATCTGCTCAATCAGATGGGGTATTCCGCCGATGCGGTGCAAAAGCGCCTGGGCGATGGCTTCTACGAACAAAAGCTGGTGCGCGAGCAGATCGGCCAACTCACTGGCCGGCGTTTCCTGGAAGGCTACAAGAGCGACGAAGCCCAGTACCAGGCATTGCTGGATGCCGGCGCCACCGTCGGCAAGGCCTGGAACCTGCGTCCGGGCGTAGCACTGACCGACGCGCAGATGGCCCAGCTCACCAGCGACATCGTCTGGTTGGTGGAGCAGACCGTCACCCTGCCCGATGGCAGCACCACCACCGCCCTCGTACCGCAGGTCTACCTGCGGTTGCGACCCGGCGACCTGGACGCCGGCGGCGCACTGCTAGCCGGTGCCAACGTCGACGTCACCCTGGCCGGTGGCCTGAAAAACACCGGCACCATTGCCGGCCGTCAGCTGGTGTCCATCGATGCCGGCCGCATCGAGCACCTGGGCGGCAGCATCAGCGGCGACCAGGTGGGGCTGCGCTCGGCCAGCGACATCCGCATCGAAGGCGCCAGCGTCAGTGCAGTGGATGCGCTGAGCGTGCAGGCGGTCGGCGACATCACCGTTGCCTCCACCGTGGAAACACTCAGCGGCGGCGGCTATCACCAATACACCACCACCCAACTTGAGCGTGTGGCCGGCCTGTACGTCACCGGTGCCAACGGCAACGGCGTGTTGTCGGTGGTAGCTGGCCGCGACGTCAACCTGCAGGCGGCGCAACTGCGCAACGCCGGCACCGACGGCGTCACCCAACTGGTGGCAGGCAACAACCTCAACCTCAGCACGCAGACGCTCTCCAACACCACCGACACCACCGCCAACGGCCGTAACTTCCAGCGCAGCAGCGAGACCACCCACCTCGGCACCACCGTGCAGGGCGCGGGCAGCGTGGTGCTGGCGGCAGGCAACGATCTCACTCTGACCGCCGCGCAAGTCGGTGCAGGCAAGACCCTGGCTCTGCAGGCCGGGCGCGACATCAACAGCGTCGCAGCCGTGGACAGCAGCTCGCGCGATCGCAGCACGGTCACCAAGAGCAACTCGCTGGCCACCTCGACCTACGACGAAACCGTGCGCGGCACCCAGCTCGGTGCCGGCGGCGATATCGTCATGCAGGCCGGCCGCGACCTCACCCTGGCCTCCACCGCAGCGGCCAGCCAGACCGGCGGCATCGCCCTGGCCGCCGGCAACGACATCAAGCTACTCGCCACGCAGGAGCAGCATGATGCGGTGGTGGATAAGGAGGTCCGCAAGAATCAAGCCCTGTCTGGTAAGACTGTCACGACACATGATGAGAGCCATGACAGCCTGGCGATTACCAGCTCGCTCAGCGGCGAGCGGATCTCCGTTGCGGCAGGCAATGATCTGCTGTCGCAAGGCACACAGATCGTCGGTACCGGCGACGTCGTCCTGGCGGCAGGCAACAACCTGACCCTGGAAACGGCACAGAGCACGCATAGCGAAGCGCACGACAAAAAGACGGTGAAAACCGGCCTGTTCGGTAGCGGCGGCATCGGCTTCACCATCGGCAAGCAAACCGTCAAGACCGAGGCTGACATCGCCGATGTCAGCCACACCGGCACCACGGTCGGTAGCCTGGAGGGCAACGTCACCCTGGTCGCCGGCAACACACTGGCGATCACCGGTAGCGATGTGATGGCGCTGCAGGGCGACATCACCGCCAAGGCCAAGGACATCGCCATCACCGAGGTGCATGACACCTCAAGCAGCGAACAGCGTACCGAGTTCAAGCAAGGCGGTTTGTCGGTGACGTTGAGTGCAGCCGCGCTCAATCTCGCCCAGGCAGCAGTGAACAGTGGCGAGGCTGGCAAGAAGGCCGAAGGCGACTCGCGCATGCAGGCGTTAGCGGGCGCTTCGGCAGCCTACAGCGCCTATGGCGCAGGCCAGGCCGCCAGCAGCGTCATGAACGCCGACACCGCCAAGGGCGCCGCACAAGCGGCCAATGTCAGCATCTCGGTCACCGTGGGCGGCAGCCAGAGCGAGAGCGAGACCAAGCAGCGTAGCTCCACCTCGAAGGGCTCGACGCTGCAGGCCGGCGGCAACGTCAACCTGATCGCAACCGGCGGTGGTGAGGACAGCAACATCCTGGTGCGCGGCAGCGACATCAAAGCCGGCAACAACCTGCTGCTGGCCGCCGACAACAACATCACCTTGGAGGCAGCGCAGGACACCTTCGAGCAGCACAGCACCAGCAAGAGCAAAAGCGCGGCGATCGGCGTGGCGGTCACTTACGGCCCAGACGGGATGGCCGCCGGTATCACCGCCAGTGCCAGCGGCTCGCGTGGCAAGGCGGACGGCGAAGACATTACCCAGCGCAATAGCCATCTGTCGGCAGGCAAGACCGCAACGATCATCAGCGGCAACGACACCACCCTGAAGGGCGCGGTGCTCTCCGCCGACACGGTGCTGGCCGACATCGGTGGCGACCTCACCATCGAGAGCCTGCAGGACACCAGTACCTATGCCAGCAAGGACAAGGCGGTCGGCGGCAGCGTGACCTTCGGTCTTGGCTTCAGCGCCAGTGCCAGCTACAGCAGCAACAAGGTCAATGGCGACTTCGCCAGCGTCACCGAGCAAAGCGGCATCCAGGCCGGCGACGGCGGCTTCAACATCCGCGTGGGCGGCAACACCGATCTCAAGGGCGGCGTGATCGCCAGCACCCAGGCGGCTGTGGACGCCGGCGTCAACCGCCTGCAGACCGGTACGCTCACGGTGAGCGACATCACCAACACCAGTAGCTATGAGGCCAAGGGCATCAGCTTGTCGGGCGGCTACGCTGCCGGTGGCAGCAAGGACGGCGCCAAGACCGAGACCCAGACGCCACCGACCACCAATCAAGGCAGCAGCTGGTCCTGGCAAAACCAGGGCAGCGGTGCACAAGGCGCAAGCGCCGGCTTCTCCAGCAAGAGCGGCAGCGAGACATCGCTGACGACCAGCGGCATCAGCGGCGGAACACTGGTCATCACCGACCAGGCTGGTCAGCAAGCCAAAACCGGCCAGAGCGTCAGCGATGTCCTGGCGGCACTGAACCGCGATGTGCTGACTGGCGACGGCGCCAATGGCCTGGTCAAGGGCTGGGACGGGCAGAAGCTGCAGCAGCAGGTGAGTGCTGGGGCCGAGATCACTGCGACGTTTGGGCAGCAGGCTTCAAGGGAAGTCGGAAAGTACGCGACCAATAAGGCAGCGCAGCTACGCCTGCAAGGCAACGAGGAAGAAGCAGCCAAGTGGGATGAAGGCGGCGAATACCGTGTGGCTGCCCATACAGCGATGGGACTGCTCGGCGGTGGAGCACAGGGAGCACTAGGTTCGGCAACGGCTGCTACAGCGGCCCCCATATTGAACGAGCTGACAAAGAACTTGCCTGACGGCGTGCGGGAGGCCGTGGGTGCGGGCATCGCAGCTGGGCTAGGCGCGGCCGTGGGTGGCTCGGCGGGTGCGGCAACCGCGTTCAATGAAGACGCTAATAATCGGCAATTGCATCAGGTAGAAGCAAAAGCCCTGGAACTATTGAAAGAAGGAAAATCAGAGGACGAGCAGTACCGACTCACAGCAGCTGCTTGCGCCTATGTCCGTTGCGCAGATGGGGTACCAACCGACGATCCTCAGTACGCAGCATTGAAGCAGCTCCAGACGAATGGACTTAGTTACCAAGCCGAGCTAAGCACAATCAAGAACACAGGCGCGTTCGAGGAATATGGATTTCTCGCGTCTGCTACTGATCTTCGTACAGCTCATGATGAGTCGATCAGTAGAACCAAGGGCGCTATCGCTGCGGTTGGCGGAGCTCTGGGAACGGTTAGTGGATATGAGATAGCCGCAGGCGCGGCTGTACTCTGTCCCGAGACTGGAGCGTCTTGCTTTGGCATTCCGATTGGTTTGGGAATTGCAACTCTTTCTTATGGACAGGGAAGAGAGGGGGTAGCACAGCTGACCGCCCCATACTTCTCGACACAGGGCCTTGGAGTTTTAGCATCCTTTAACCCGAAGCGATCTGATGGATGGAATCCTCTAGCGCAAGATGCATACGACTTAGGGGTACTTGGTCTACAGACCCTGATTTTCAAGGGGGGTGAAAGAATCATTGCGGGAAAAGGGGGTAATAACATCAAGCCGCCCCCCCCCCGAAGACGTTGCTGGCAGAAAGGGACCCATCGACACCTCCTCCGAGTCGCTGCCGGAAACAATTCATGGAGATGGGCTTTCTAAGCGTACAGCGCAAGACATAGTTCAAGAATTAAACGCTGGAACAATTCCTGGAAAATCCATCGGTCCAGTTGGCACTCCAAGGACTATGGTTGGCACAAGCAATCCAACTAATATTGCAGAGGATTTCGCCTTGAATTTTTTGAAGCGTCAGCCATCAGCCGAGGAGCTTAGCAGGGGTGCTAAGATGAACGGTGGAAACTGCAATGGATGCTGGGTCGCCAAAGCCCCCGACGGCTCTTACATCACTTATAGACCTGCGGGTTCGGCGAGTGAAGATACCCTACGCACTACAGCCACAGTAGAGCTGAACATTCCAAGACTTGCTCAGGTGAATGGCGGTAAGAGAATGATAAAATTAAAATTCCCCAAACGCGGTGCTGCAGACGATATTGGCGGTCCATAATCATGAATGAAGAAATAGCCATATGGCTGCAAAATAATCTTGCAGAGCTTTCCACCGATAGCTTTTCGGCAATTAACTTCGCTTCAAATTTTCATAATGACAATAACCAATGGCAGATCGCCGTCGAAATTTTGTATCGATGTATCCGTTCTAATCTAGTAATCGCAATTCCCTCACTTGAATATTCTGGATTATCGACCGAAGAACTTTGCACCGAGCTATCTAAGAGCGATCCATTTTCAGAATCCGAATCGGACTCAATTTTTATCTGGATGACAACCTATTTAGAGGCAACTATGACTTGTAGAGAAATCGTGGCCGAGTACGGACTTTTTAATACTGAAGCTGCGCTAATTTTATCCAAAGGCTGGGAAGATGCGGCAAAAATGGACAGCGATATTTTTCCCGTAAATGGTCTAAATAGTAAATCTGAAGCACTAGTCTTTTCACAGAAAATGCATGACTTAGCGCTAAAGTCTAAGTCAAAAAATAAAAATTCTTCTGGCCTAATGCAGTTGAGTTTAGAATTAAAAAAGGAAATAGATGGTATTTTTGAGTTAAATCATATTCCATATCCTGGAATACCCCTATTCCCAGTTAAAAGTCATGCAGCCTGACAAGCTATAAGACATGCAGGCAAGACCGCAACGATCATCAGCGGCAACGACACCACCCTGAAGGGCGCGGTGCTCTCCGCCGACACGGCGCTGGCCGACATCGGTGGCGACCTCACCATCGAGAGCCTGCAGGACACCAGCACCTATGCCAGCAAGGACAAGGCGGTCGGCGGCAGCGTGACCTTCGGTCTTGGCTTCAGCGCCAGTGCCAGCTACGGCAGCAACAAGGTCAATGGCGACTTCGCCAGCGTCACCGAGCAAAGCGGCATCCAGGCCGGCAATGGCGGCTTCAACATCCGCGTGGGCGGCAACACCGATCTCAAGGGCGGCGTAATCGCCAGCACCCAGGCGGCCGTGGACGCCGGCGTCAACCGCCTGCAGACCGGTACGCTCACGGTGAGCGACATCACCAACACCAGTCGCTATGAGGCCAAGGCACTTGGCATACCCGGAAAAGGATGGTGAATCATGGTTTTTGGAAATCCACATAAGTTTGCGATTCTCGCTGCCCCAGTGAGTAAATGGACTGACCCAGAAAGCTATGTGAATGGAATCTTTCACTTCATCATTGACGGCGAAATATTCCCTGAAAAACTTAGAGTAGCAACTCTTGGCAGTGATGCGGTTTGCTTCGACTTTAATCACCCACTCATAGCATTCCCTGAAAATGAGCGAATATTCCATTCCTCATCATTAGATGCTTTCAATGAAATGATGGAGTTAGCACTACCTCAAAACCTTAATGAAGCTGAAGAATACCCTGAATCTGACGAAAAATACAAAGCATCCACTTATAACCTGGAAGACGGCGGCGCTTATGTTTTCTCAGTCTCGCATGGAGATCAGGTCAGATTAGTAGGAGCGCAGGTGAGTCATCAGAAGCTAGACTCAGCGGGTGTACTGCAATGGGAAGACCTGTTACCCCTCGTCATATATGAGGCTTATTTAACAAAGAATGAAATCTCGGAAGTAGTAAACGGCTTCCTTTCATCGCTAGAATAAAAAATATTTTCCACATCAATTTTTAGCTTCGCCATTTCTTGAAGCACGAGCGGCTCGCGTGGCAAGGCGGACGGCGAAGACATTACCCAGCGCAATAGCCATCTGTCGGCAGGCAAGACCGCAACGATCATCAGCGGCAACGACACCACCCTGAAGGGCGCGGTGCTCTCCGCCGACACGGTGCTGGCCGACATCGGTGGCGACCTCACCATCGAGAGCCTGCAGGACACCAGTACCTATGCCAGCAAGGACAAGGCGGTCGGCGGCAGCGTGACCTTCGGTCTTGGCTTCAGCGCCAGTGCCAGCTACAGCAGCAACAAGGTCAATGGCGACTTCGCCAGCGTCACCGAGCAAAGCGGCATCCAGGCCGGCGACGGCGGCTTCAACATCCGCGTGGGCGGCAACACCGATCTCAAGGGCGGCGTGATCGCCAGCACCCAGGCGGCTGTGGACGCCGGCGTCAACCGCCTGCAGACCGGTACGCTCACGGTGAGCGACATCACCAACACCAGTAGCTATGAGGCCAAGGGCATCAGCTTGTCGGGCGGCTACGCTGCCGGTGGCAGCAAGGACGGCGCCAAGACCGAGACCCAGACGCCACCGACCAGCAATCAAGGCAGCAGCTGGTCCTGGCAAAACCAGGGCAGCGGTGCACAAGGCGCAAGCGCCGGCTTCTCCAGCAAGAGCGGCAGCGAGACATCGCTGACCACCAGCGGCATCAGCGGTGGAACGCTGGTCATTACCGACCAGGCTGGTCAGCAAGCCAAAACCGGCCAGAGCGTCAGCGATGTACTGGCGGCACTGAACCGCGATGTGCTGACTGGCGACGGCGCCAATGGCCTGGTCAAAGGCTGGGACGGACAGAAGCCGCAGCAGGTGAGTGCTGGGGCCGAGATCACTGCGACGTTTGGGCAGCAGGCGAGTAAGGTCGTTGGTGATTACGCCACTACCAAAGCCACGCAACTGCGCCTGCAAGGTAAAGAAGACGAAGCGGCCAAGTGGGACGAAGGCGGCGAGTATCGGGTGGCCGCGCACACAGCGATCGGCCTGCTGGGTGGAGGCGTGCAAGGCGCACTGGGGTCGGCGACAGCCGCCACGTCAGCGCCAATGCTCAACGAATTGACAAAGAACCTGCCCGATGGTGTGCGAGAAGCTGTAGGCGCTGGTCTTGCGGCGGGACTGGGTGCAGTTACTGGCGGTGCTGCTGGTCCGGGCACGGCGTTTAATGCCGACACCAATAATCGTCAGTTGCACCCATCCGAGGTGAAGTTCCTAAAGAGCGATGAAGTCGTCGAAAAATACATCGACTACATGGCGGAGAACGGCCTCGTTCTCACCGAAGAAGAAGCTCGCGTCAGGCTGAATCGATTTGCTGCATCGAAAGAAGACGAGAACTGGGCTGCGCTGAACGGCACAGACGCTCTTACCGAGGCCTTCCTCGTCAAGGGGTCGGAAGGACGCTACTACACAGATTCGATGGGGGATCGCCATGCATTCTTCCAGAGTACCGACAAAGAGTGGAAGGATCCCACGGTCAATCTAAATGCGCTTTACGGCTCCCGATTCGATCCTTCAATCAAAAGCTATATTGAGGATATTCGTAGTTCTGACCATGCAGCGACGCAAAGAAATCAGGAGCTACAACTTCTAGGAACGAATCTCGGGTATGACGCTGCTGATAAGCAAGCCAGCTGGGGGAGCGACCTCACTTCCATTGGAAAAGGAATGCTGCTTGGAAAGGCTCTATTGCCTTCAGTGGATATAGTGATCAGATCGGTCCTTACGATGAGCTCGCGCTCAAGAACAATTATCAACTTCTGCTGAAAGATCAAGGACGCTGGGCGGAAGCCGGCTATGTCGAAGGTGTTGATTGGGCGACGACTCAACGCCTGATGTGGGCGGGCATCGCTGTTGGAGAGGCTGGGAGCCTAGTCGGAAGCCAGCTCACCAGCATCATACGAAGATCAATAAAAGCAGCAGAGACAGAGAGTAAGGCTTTCAACCCGAGAACGTCTGCTGCTTCTGCGGACGCAGACAGTGAAGCAGGTACTTCTGTAAAGCAGCATCCGGTCAAACCGGTTGAGTCACAAGTAGAATTCCCTAGTAATGAAGCCCAAGTTAAGCATATATTTAGATCTAGGAAGGGCCATTTGGCTGACACCCCGGAATCTAGAAAGCTTCTCACAGAGCTAGCTCAGGACTCGAGCAACAAGCTTGGCGTCGATGCATTTGGTGCTCAGTGGTTTGCAAAAACTCAAAAGGATGGGACGCAAGTTTGGGTCACGGTTAGGAATGGAGTTGTTCAGAACGGGGGAGTTAATGAAACCCCTAGAGCATTTGATGCGCGAACAGGATTATCGAAGCCGAAATAATAATTGGAGATACAAATGGATAATATGATCACTGTCAAACAAGCATATGTTTCTATGTTTGAGTACTGGGTTACCGTGTACAAAAGAACTGGCTCCCCTGAAATAGGGTCGGCATTATCTGAGTTAAGTCTTCTTGAAGACGGGTCTAGCGCAGATCCCGCTGCAATAGAGGATTGGCTCGAGGTCGTCGAGAAAGTTGTCAAAGGCAAGGGTGATGCAACTATGAAATTTATCGAATGAGCATATTTCTTATTATTTAATTTCCACAAATAGTCAGTAGGCAAAGCCTGGGCCAGCGCCTGCGGCATCTCCATTCTTGTACTGGCAGTATCATTTTTCGTGTTTAGTTGGAGGCAACACATTGCAGACGTTCTAGTCATCGGGAGACAGGCTCAATCGGCCAGTGCCTGATAACGGCTTTCCGGCCGATACGAAGCGTGGAGTAGAGCTTGGGTTTGCTGTTGCATGGGTGCATGCGTAGCTCCACCTCGAAGGGCTCGACGCTGCAGGCCGGCGGCAACGTCAACCTGATCGCCACCGGCGGTGGTGAGGACAGCAACATCCTGGTGCGCGGCAGCGACATCAAAGCCGGCAACAACCTGCTGCTGGCCGCCGACAACAACATCACCTTGGAGGCAGCGCAGGACACCTTCGAGCAGCACAGCACCAGCAAGAGCAAAAGCGCGGCGATCGGCGTGGCGGTCACTTACGGCCCAGACGGAATGGCCGCCGGTATCACCGCCAGTGCCAGCGGCTCGCGTGGCAAGGCGGACGGCGAAGACATTACCCAGCGCAACAGCCATCTGTCGGCAGGCAAGACCGCAACGATCATCAGCGGCAACGACACCACCCTGAAGGGCGCGGTGCTCTCCGCCGACACGGTGCTGGCCGACATCGGCGGCGACCTCACCATCGAGAGTCTGCAGGACACCAGCACCTATGCCAGCAAGGACAAGGCGGTGGGCGGCAGCGTGACCTTCGGTCTTGGCTTCAGCGCCAGTGCCAGCTACAGCAGCAACAAGGTCAATGGCGACTTCGCCAGCGTCACCGAGCAAAGCGGCATCCAGGCCGGCGATGGCGGCTTCAACATCCGGGTGGGCGGCAACACCGATCTCAAGGGCGGCGTGATCGCCAGCACCCAGGCGGCCGTGGACGCCGGCGTCAACCGCCTGCAGACCGGTACGCTCACGGTGAGCGACATCACCAACACCAGTAGCTATGAGGCCAAGGGCATCAGCCTCTCGGGTGGATACAGCTCTGACGGCAAAAAAGGCAACGACAAAGAGACAAATCCCGGGAGTCAGACTCCCTCTACTGTCGACAAGGGAAGTACGTGGGCAGTCCAGAACTTTGGCGATGACACTAGCCTGGGGGCACCTGGCTTTGCCAGCGAGAAAGGAAGCGAAACAAGCGTGACACGCAGTGGCATCAGTGGAGGGGCACTAACCATCACCGATACCAACTCGCAACTCGCGCTGACGGGCGCAGGTGTCGAATCAGTCCTTGCAGGACTGAATCGCGATGTATTGACCGGGGACAGCGCAGCCGCTCTGACAAAGAATTGGGATCCTGTTGCTTTGGCAGAAAAAGTACGTAACGAGGCACAGATCACTGCGACCTTCACTGAACAGGCCCGCGGTGCCGTGAACAGTTATGTAGGGTCTAAAAAGGAAGCGTTGAGCAAACGTGAGCAGCAAGCGAAGACCCCTGAAGAAGTTGCAGCAATTGCGACTGAGCTGGATGAAATCGAAACCCAAGAAAAGATGCTGAATATCCTCATTGGCGCGGTGACAGGATCGACGACTGGAGCTATCTCTAAAGAAGGGTTAAGCTCTGCCGCAGACTGGATGCGTGAAAAAATGAAAGAGAGTTCCTCGACGTTTGCAGGCGTCATAGATCCCGGTGCTGCAGTCGTCGATCCCACTTCAAAAGACCCGAATGTACTTAACAATGAGAATGGCCCAAGTGTGGGCGTTGATAATGATAGGTATAAATTGGGAGGCACCCGAATCGACTTGGATGCACTGTGCGGGCCTGATAATGGGCGTTGCTTGAAAAATCCGGATGGTTCATTGGCAATCGTCGACGGTTATGTTCAATGGGACGCCAAGACAGCTGGCAAGTCTCTTTCAGAATTCCTGAATAGTAAAGAAGGTAAGAAGTTGGGCGGACTCACCGGAGGTATTCAAGGAATACAGGGGACCTTGGCAGGCAAGCCATACGCTGCAGGTTCGTGGCAGGATAAACTGATAGAACAGTTTGCCGGTCCGCACGACATGATAGGCGGCCAATTGGCTGGCTTATACGATTCCCAGGGAAACGCGCTTCGCGATAGACCTACAGCTGTAAAAATATTTCACGAGGCATGGACGGTAGCAGCTATTCCGGTAGCAGCACCATTTGCCATGGCCAAAGCACTTCCGCCTGATGTCTGGAATGCAATTTCAAAACTTGTATCGGGGTCTCTGTGATCATAGTTCGCTCAATCTTTATTTTACTAATCCTGCAGATTTCCGGTTGCGTTATTGGAAACGGACGCATATGTGGACCACAGACACCACTTGCGCTGTGCGACAAGGAGGCGGAGAAGGCTTTGTATCACGCGACTCCCCTCAGAGATTACTGGAGCAATACTGAGATGCAAGCCGGCGATCTGAAGAACGCTTGGTTAGAGTGCGGTGGAGATGAGCGCGGAGGCTGCATCAACGCTCAACGCAGAGCTAACGAAAGCAATTCTAGTTTTATGGAAAGAAATAACGAGGCGTTTGATTCTTTACAACGATGCATGATGGAAAAAAAATATCGTTACGATGGACCATGCGAGCCACCAGCTTGGCGAGCTGCACCTGCGTGTCAGGCACGGTTATCTGGCACTCAATAAACTTTTCTCTAACAGGAAATCAAGTTCTTATGTGGTGATCGACTAAGCTCCGTATCACTGTAACTTTGCGCACGCGTGCGCAGGCATCTGTGGTTTGCCTTCAGCATTCCGTGCACAACGGCACCAAAATATGTGTACCAGAAATTCCACAGCTGCGATCTTTTCGGTCCGGCTGAAGCGTCCTCGATTCTTCGAGTCACTCAGAAGTAGAGGTGGTTGTTGATTGTGCCATTGCGAAGCGGATGGGCGGCAAGCCGCCGAGTGATCGATGTGGCCGTTGGTGGTTGTATCGATGACGCCAGTCCTCTGCCATGCGCCGAACCTCGTCGAGCGTGGTGAACACGAAGCGGTCCAGCACTTCGGTGCGGAAGGTGCGGTTGAAGCGTTCGATGTAGGCGTTTTGGGTAGGTTTGCCGGGCTGGATGTGGATCAGGGTGACGCCGTGCTGCTGTGCCCACTGCCTGAGCGCAGCGCTGATGAACTCCGGGCCGTTGTCCAGGCGCAGTCGCCTTGGAGCACCACGCAGCTCGACCAATTCGTCCAGTGCGCGGATGACCCGTGCCGAGGGCAGGCTGGTGTCGATTTCGATCTTCATCGATTCGCGATTGAAGTCATCGTTGATGTTGAAGGTGCGGAAGCGGCGTCCAGACCACAAGGCATCGGACATGAAGTCCGCCGACCACGTGTGGTTTGCCGCTTGCGGGATCTCCAGCGGCGCGCGGATGCGGTCAGGTAATCGGCGCTTGCCGCGACGTGGAAGGTTGAGCTTCAGCGCGGTGTAGACCCGCCAGGCGCGGGTCTTGCCCCAGCCCTGCGGTCGCAATGCCCAATCCATCAGCAGGCCAAAACCGTGGCCGGGGTTGTCCTTCAAGTGTGCCTCGATTGCGGCAATGAGCGGGCCATCGTCGCGCTGGCGCGGACGGTAATGCCGTGCAGATCGGGACAGCTGCAGCACCCGATCAGCTCGACGGGCACTGAGGCCGTGAGTAGTTTGCATGGCCAGACTCAATTCAAGTCGACGAGCCTGGCTCAACCTTTTCGCGACAGCACGTCCTTGAGCGCGTGGTGATCCAATGCCAACTCGGCATACATGCGCTTCATCCGGGCCAACTCGGCTTCCACATCCTTTAGATGCCGCAACTGCGACACCTCCATGCCGGCGTACTTGGACTTCCAGACGTAATAGGTCGGCTCGCTGATCCCGTGCTTGCGGCAAGTCTCGCCAACCCTTGCACCGGCCTCGACTTCTTTGAGGATCCGAACCATCTGTTCTTCGGTGAACTTCGACTTCTTCATACAGAGCTCCTTGGGATGGAACTCTACTTCCAAGTGGATCGAGTTAACGAGGACGCTTCACGGCGAGTCAGTCATGCATCATCATTATCGGGACGCTATTGATATATGAACGAAATTTTTGACCGTCGACTACGCGCCTAGCGAATCCGAACGCTTTAGCGGTCAACCAGATGGTCTAAGAGTATCGGGCACTGTGAGGGTCTCAGAGGCTTCCTAGCTGCACTCGTACTGCAACGATATCCACTGCCCCGAACGCGACGCGTTTCCTACCGATCGCACCTGGTTTGGGCTTGGACATCGCGGCGGCGAACGCACCGTAGGCTTGTACCTGTGCTGGGCGTCGTGGCGAGGCAAATCCGCCAGCCGCGCGATCAGCAATTATCTGCGCCGCAAGCTGAGTGCGCTGCCGATCTGAGATGGGCAGGTAGCAATCGTCGTCTGCAAGATCGTAAGTTGGTTGCTGCAAAGGTTGCGCACATCCTTGAGGTTGTTGCCGAGTACGACAACGGCCTGTGCACGAGCACACGATGTACAACGCACACCGGCGTTAGGCCACACTAGTGCTCCACCTGATGAGTGATCGCGATACACAAGGCCTGGTTATGGTTCTGTTGGCTGTCTCGGCGATCGCGCACGCCGCGCCCAGCGATGCCGACGCGGCAGTGTGCCGCAACGGCTTATTCACCAGCAGCCCGTCAGCATTTTCACTCAAAAAGGTTGTGGTGCCACGTCTATACCTGCTCAACGACAGCGATGGCTGCCCCGGCAAGGGCGAGGCGGCATGTAGGCAACGCAGCTACGTGGTGAAGGGCGATGTGGTGGTGCTGGCGCAGCACCGTGTTGGATGGTGCAACCATTCTCCCCAGCACTGGCGCCTTGACTGAGTGTGCCACAGCTTGCTGGATGAAGCTTGCCCAGCGACGCTGCGTTGCGTGGTGACGCCGAAGACAAGCGCGATGAGCGAAGCCCGGCAATAACGTAATAAGGGGAAAGCACGAAATTTACCGCAACTTGCAACGGTGATGACTACTGCCGGTTGCCGACCATCTACATGCCAGCGAACCGCCCCAACGCACTGCAGATTGTTGCGGAAGTTAATCATGGCAATTAGTCAAACCATGCTCCGCTCTGCATCACACAGGTCATAGGGGGTGGCTGGAATCTCCAGGCGCGTACAGAGGCGAGTAGAACCTCCTCGTACTCGCCTTGAGGCAAGGCATCTTCGCCCTGGAAATGGATGTTAGAGAACGAGATACGGGGATTTACAACTTTTCCATCTCCAGTGACTTCAAAAACCAGGTCAACTCGACCGCGGTACTTTTTCGATGAGTGCGGCAACTCAAGTGGCGCTACGTCACCTAAACGCCTCAACCCAGGATCGCATGAGGGAAAATCTGCATCTCTTACGCAAGCGGCGATAAGTACCATTGAAAATAAAATTAAGTGCAGCTTTCGAACTAACCTCATAAGCCTACGTCCTTGATTCTCTGGCCGCGCCATCGGCTCGCATTATCCATCAAGATTTAATGCCAGCCCCATAGCACGGAAGTACGTAAGATTTTTAGACACCCATCAGTAGCACGCCACGCCGAGCTAGCGCGAGTATCAGGAAGGTCAGTGTCACTAAGGATATCCTATCTCCCGCGCCTGCTCGCACGTAAAATCGATGTCCGCCTCTGGATTGATCCTCAGGATGATGGCCTCACTGAGAGGCTGATGAGCGAATAACGCCTTTACTGCATCGAGCGCTACCGGAACCTCAAAGTAGTCTTCAGCCCACTCTTTGTAACCGGAGGGCCCGGAGACAAGCAACCACAGCATTTCATCGGCTCCGTCGTCATCAAGACTGCCGAGAACTTTGCTCCAGGCGCTGTCCTCTGCTCTACGCCAATAGCAGAAGGTGGCATGTTGCATTGAGAACGCGGGCTCATTGAGAAAAGACGAAAACTCGGCCGGAACTTGGGCTCGAATTTCCTGTGGAATGATAGAGCCGCCTACAACTTCATGGGCAAAGCCCTTGATGGCTGCGCCCGTCTGGTCCAGGAGCAAGAACCACTCATCGCCAGACCCGTTGCGCATTGATGCCATTTCCGCTTCCGCCGCCCATGCGCTATTGAAGCTGTGGTAGCGGCAATCCCATTCCGGGCTAAGAATCGCATCAAGCATGGCGAGTGATTGCGTCACGCGACGCAACTCCGGGATAGGCGGCAGATCGATTGATTCTTGCATGTGCTTAAACTTCTCAATGGAACTTTGAGTTTAACCCGCCACTGAAATCGGAGCAGGCAGGTTTTCAAACGAAATCGATGCAGCTACATCGATGAGTGGAAATTTCAGACTAGCTCTCCTGCTCACCACCGCGCTGCGACCTTAAGAATTCGCTAGCTGCAGGTACCACCAACTCTCGTATCGCTTCGGCTCCTGCCAATGCCTCGCTGCAGACGCCCCATAATTTGAGCGATAGCGCGGGTGAGAGTCTGCCGCTTTGAGCAGCATGCAGAAGGCTACACAGGAGGTCGCCAGGATACCCCTCGGCTTCAAGCAGCGGATCGTCAGCCAAGGCCCCCAGGGGCCTTGCGGCGACAGGCGCTGTGGCAATGTCTTGGCGTAGACAGAACGCCAGCTCTGCCAAGGACAGTTCCGAGATCAGTCGCTGTTTGAGTATGTGAGCCCGCTCACTCACACCGGACTTAAGCATGGGGCGCTCTGCCAATGATGGATCTGCGTCTATGATTCTCATGACGAGTAGTACTTCATTTGGGCGCAGCTATGAGGCCGCATTGGGTCGACGGTTTTTTTTAGGGAGAAAAGAGTTCTTGCTGAGCTTTCGAGCGTACCGAAAGGTCTCCCGCACGTAAATGACCCCGACCGCGTAAGGTTAGGCTTAAGCGCTCTGCTGGTTACCCGCGCGAACAGCACTGCTGTAACGGTACAGTCGATAGCCGTCTCTTTGCTCAAAACCCTCAGGCCACCAGCCGCGTCCGAGTACCCGGTCAGTGATGACAGCCATAGTGACGCCAAACGGATCGTGCAGAGTGTTGGAGATGAGCAGCTCGAACTCATCAGGACGCCCAGTAAACGCATCAATGGCCACCAATGCGGAATCGAGATCGGCACACACTTGATTGCTCATTTGGATCCTATGTCTGAGTCGGCCGATCAACGAAGCAATGCGGCATGATCGATCATCAGGCCACAAACTCGCGCGGCAAAAATGTGGCGTCAGGGCCACGGTAGAAGCTGCCAGGGATGGGTACTGCTCTCCAAGCTGGTGAACGTGCCGACTTGGACATGCTCGAGGACCCCAATCCAGCCACGGAGGATTCCAGAGCCGTCGTCATCCCATAGAAAAACATGCCTACCCGTCTGCGGATGCACTGATACCAATGCAGTGGGATCGAGGACGTAGAACGCGGTGTCTCCGCCCAAGCCCTGAGTGCTGAGGTCAGCCCGTACGCGGGGCGTCTCTGCGGGTGGCGAGTGTCCTTGCATTGGGGCCTGGTCATCGACGGGCATGAGCGCCGCGTTCTAGTGATCCTCGGCGACTCGTTGGGCGCCGTCAATTGCCATCGCTCTTCGTGCTCATTGCCTTTCCGCGTTGATCAACCACGCTGACAACCAGTTCGCCGTTGCGCAGGCGGCATAGAAAATGCGCTCGAACCCTACGGTCTAGTTCGGCTACCGATCATCTGCTACAGACAGGTATTCTTCGAGCGTGTTGGCGCGTTCGCAGAGACGAAAAATTTCGTTTTGTATGACTTGAAAACTGCTCACGATTTCGCTGCCATAAAGTGACGACTCAAAGGCCTTGCTGGTGCCGTGGAGCTCGAGCCAGGCGCGCTCTGCGCGAACCAGTTCGTCCTTGGACGTATCACGCTGTTTGCTGAGCAGCAACTTATACGCAGCATTCAAGCGCGTGTCTTGTCTCTTTTTCTCCGTAGATTGGCACGCAGCAAGAGCGACGTTGTCTAATTCTGCTTCTTCGATGCATTCATAGAATGCACTGGTAATGCCTTTGGGCGCTTGACGCTTGATGACCTGCGCGGTGCTCTCAGATGCCAGCGCTCCCCCGTCAACAAAAAGGACGAGGCAGATGGCGAATATTGTGGCTGCTGTCTTCATGCAGTACAAACCTCGATGGGCTAATGGGATTGAAGGAAGTGTCTGATCGGGTGGATGAGCCGAATCGTCCCATCCGCCATCGGCGGGCGGGGTGGCCTGGATGAGGGTGAGAGGCACCTTGCATAGTATCCAGGCAAGTCGGTTGCAGGAAGCCTACCGATTCAACCCTCGGTGACCAGGCCTACCACCAGTTCGCCGTCGCGTACGCTTAACGTGTAACTTCTTGCCGATGGCGAAGCCAAGTTATTCCAGCCAGCGGCCGCGCAGGCGCAGGGTGGCGACGGGATGTCGGGAGGTTAGAAACCGCATAGCGTCGGCAGGCGTATTTCTCCGAAGGGTGTTGTCAGCCGCCCTCCCGACGCAGGCAACGCGTCAGCGCGGCTTTACCATCATTCCGGCATCTAAAACATGGCACTGATAACTGAATAATTTGCTACTTTTTGTGCCACATCAAACGCCCAACTTTGTATGAAAGCCAAGCCGCAAGCGCAGTGAAGGCTGGCAGCCAAATTATCATAGACAACCCAAATGCCCAGCTCATGGCCTCCCGGTCCCCAGGCTGGGCGTTCCGTATGAAAAACTCTACACCAACAAAAGGAAGATAGACGACAGCAAAGAACAAGACTGGAACGATTAAAATAGCTGCGATGCGATAAGTCACAAGGGATATAGTCATGAGAACCAAGTATGCCGGGAACCTCAAATGCTCGGAGGATGTTTAACCTAGATGAGCCCCTATAGACTCTCGCTAAAATCAAATAATATGGCACAGGGATCGGACGTTCCAAACATTATAATCTCTGCCTTCTGCGTTTGAAAAATTTTTCCGTATCTGGTTCCGATACCGAATATGTACCAAGAATGCCAGCTTTGCAGTCATCCCAGAAGCGAGTTCTCCTACCACTCATCATACGGGTATATGAGCAGTTGGCTGGTCATTCAGCAGCTACCACGCTGACGACTAGCTCGCCGTTGCGCAGGCGGATGTGAAGTTTGCTGCCGATGGTG
This sequence comes from Xanthomonas sp. AC360, assembly GCF_979258225.1. Taxonomy (NCBI): domain Bacteria; kingdom Pseudomonadati; phylum Pseudomonadota; class Gammaproteobacteria; order Lysobacterales; family Lysobacteraceae; genus Xanthomonas; species Xanthomonas sp. AC360. Next base: position 1,515,619 of record NZ_OZ409846.1, on the reverse strand, counting down.
AAGCCGAGTTGTTCCACGCGTAGGCGGAGGGTGGGGATGCGTTGGTGGCTGTCAGGGTAGTAGCCGTAGCCGACGGTGCAGTGGTGCGGGGCACGTGGGTGGCCTGGGCGGCGTGGCTTGCTGGGATCGGGGCGCGGCTCGGGGATGGGGGTGCGTTCGAGGTAAGGCCGCGGGGTGATCGAGGGGTCGGAATGCCAGCCGATCTCGGTGGGCGGCGGCTCCGTGGTGCGCTTGCGTGCTGATGTGGGGCCTGACGTAGATCGACGCATGGCAAAGCCCTCCTTGACGAACAGGCCCCGCCGCGGGGTGGCGACGGGATGTCGGGAGGTTAGAAACCGCACAGAGCCGGCGGGCGTATTTCCCCGAGGGGTGTTGTCAGCCGCCCTCCCGACGCAGGCATCGCGTCGGTTGCACCCGCAAGACGCTGCAGGCACAGAAAACCCACCGGTTTGACGGAGGTGTGTACCGCTGATCGAGAAGCTTCTACGCTCCTTGCGGAAAAGATTGCAACGCGCTACGTGGTATGCCTAGCGGTCGAAGCTGGCAATCTGGAAGGCGTTGATGGAAGATCTTGCGTCAAGCTTTGAAGCAGCGGAGTCAGAGTTGGATTGGACATTGAGGGAGTACCACTCAAAGCGCGTCCCCACCCGCTCATGAATTGCTTTTCGCTCCCCCTCATATCCATCACCAACGCGCCACTCAGGTTCGGACCCGGCAGTGCAGAACACCAGTGGCGCGGGTGACAATTGGTCAGCATCGTGATATCGCGTGAGTAGCAGGAGCCCAGTGACAAAAAATAGCTTCCGCAGCTTGCTTCCTTTGCTGCTATTTGCAGTAGCGCTGCCAAGTGCATGCGCTCGCACGCCTCATGAAGCAAGATGGGATGCAGGCACGCCACCTGCTGCGACAGTGAAGGCGCCCCGTCAAGAGAACAGCAAAAGTACCGATGGTGGCGCTGACGTCGTTTCTGCCAACACCACTTTGAAAGAACTAGAGCGCCGGCTGTTGCGCTTCATTGATGGACTGACAGTGCCATCGGATCTGGACTACCCGCGGCTCGAGTCTGTCCTTGGCATCAAACTTGGACCACCGTCTGATCCCGCATACCCGTGGCGTGACGTGAAGGACGTCGCTCTGGCTGATGGGTATGCACTCTACGCGACGCATCGCCCAACGAAAGATGGATTCTCCCGAATAGAGGTTGCAGTGACTCTGCCTGACCATAGCGATCCGACACGCGTGCCTACATCGATCTGCATCTTGCAGGCAGAAGCACTGTCCAAAAAGCTTGAAGGGATGGGATACACACGCGGTGGCCAGCGGCCATTTCAGGGCGGATGGCTACGCCAGCATTGGCGCGCGATCAACGGCGGAAGTCAGATGTTCTCGGTCTCATTGCTTCTCTATCGAACCAATGAACAAAGCGGTCAACAAGAATGCGTCCATAGCATCAAGATCGATGGAGGCAAGCCATGAAATGGGTCCCTCGAAGAGTAGAGCCTATGAATATCAAGCAGAAAAGAACAGGAAGGAGATTTTTTGCCCTGTTGTTGCTGCTCCTTGCGGCTGGACTTCAGGGCGCGTGCGCCGATCCTAAAAGCGAATCCACTACGTCATCCGCATCAGCACCGGTCATTGCGCAGGATGCGATTGCAGGCGATCGCTCGGAGCCAAACAAGCCCGGCATTAGCTCTCAAGAGCTGGAAGCCAGGTTGCTGAGGTTTGTTGATGGATTCAAGTCACCAGCCGATATGAATTACATGCGGCTGGAGGCGGCGCTGGGCACAAAGTTCGGAGGTACCCAGGACTCTACGCATCCTTTTTACATCATGAAAAATGTTTCCCTAAGTGACGGGTACACTTTTTACGCAACCCACGTACCAGCAGAAAAAATCTTCTCGAGTGTGGAAGTCGCCGTCGGTCTACCCGAACGTATCGACCCAACGCGCACGCCTACCGCGCGTTGCGTTTGGGACGCAACGACGCTGTCACGCAAACTGGAGGAGATGGGTTACAGGCGTGGTGGGCAAAGACCTTTCCAGGGAGGATGGCTGCGCCAACATTGGCGTCCGCTCAACAACGGGACACAAGGCTTCTCCGTCGCGTTGCTGATCTACCGAACCAGTCAGGGCAGCGGTTCGCGCGAATGCGCTTACGGCATGCAGATCGATGGGGGCAAGGCATGACTCGTGTTGATCCAAGAATCGAGCCACTGCTGGTACAGATGGCAAACGATCCGCGCCTTCCAAAAGAGGCCGAGTCCAGCATTCGTCAAGCGCTATCGGAATCGCCCTACCTCTCGAATTTGCTTGGTAATGCGATAGAGAAGGGGCATATCGGATCGATCGCGGTCTCGCATGGCCAGAACAATGGTGGCCATTTCCAGGATGGCAAAAATGGGAGCCCCGGCACGCTCAACATCAGCGCAGCAGCGTTCAGCGACTTCACTGGCGCGCAGCGGATTGACTACATCACCGAAGTACTCGGGCATGAAACGATGCATGGTGTGCTGGCAGAGCACCGGACTCAAGCACTGGCCGAGTTCGCAAAGACAATGGGCAACCGGCTGCAAGAGGCGCACGAGAATCGCGAGGGTCAGGTCGACCTGACTGGGCCAACACGCGTCTATCTGGATAGCACTCGGGAGGATGAGGCGCTCTCAGAGATTTCAGGCATGCGTGCACTTCACGACCGCATCAAGCATCAAAACCCTGAAATGCCTGATGAAATGGTCGAACTTCGCCTACTCCAGCGCTCGACGACGCGTTGTGTGGAAAGAGACGTTAACCCACCGCAGTTTGCCAATGGATTGACATATGAAGAGCTGACGACGCGCCCGTTCTCACGCAATGATGCGCTGACAAAGTCGGTGGAACAATGCTTCTACGACAGTCGCGGCACGCTAGGCCCTCATGGCGACTCCGATTACCGGAACTACTATGGCGTCAATCCGATCAGCCATATCGCGCAGAGCTATGCGCATCTGGCGCATGATCGCCAGCCGCCGGAAATCCGCATCGATCTCAAATCCTTGGGCTTGGACCCAAGACAGTTGGAGCGCAACGGACTGGAGCTGGGATCTGCAAAGACCTTCAACATCGTTGACCTTGGCAAAGACGGCTATGGCATGGTCCAGCTCAAGAATACTGGTGCGCAAGGCATCAACGCTCCCAACCTCGCAACACTGAATGAACCTGGCCGCACATTAACACCTGCAGATGCGGGACACCCGGACCACGCCATGCATCAGCAGATCCGCAGCAAGGTAGAGCGGTTGGATGCCGCCAATGGCCGCGAGTTCGACGCTACCAGTGAGCGGATGACAGCCAGCCTGCTCGTCTTGGCAAAAGACAATGGGCTGACACGCGTGGATCACGTACTGCTCAGCGAGAAGACGAAAGATTTGCCCACTGCGCAGACATTATTCGTTGTGCAAGGCGACCTGAAAGATCCGGCGATGTTGCGCGCGCATATGCCAACGGCAGACGCCGCGCAGCGGCCTGTTCAAGAGAGCTTTACGCAACTGGAATCCGTCAACCAGCGACTAGACCAAGAGCGCACGCAGGAGCGGGCAATGGAACAACAGCGCTCGCAAGAACAACAGCAGCGCGGCCCTGTTGCTTCACTTTGAAGTGACAGCATGCCCGCATCTGTCTTCGGGATGCACGCACCGTGCAAGGGCACGCAGCGGGTTGGTCAGTCCCTGGGTGCCACGCTGACGACCAGCTCGCCGTTGCGCAGGCGGATGTGGAGTTTGCTGCCGATAGTGAAACCTAGTTGTTCCAGCCAGCGGCCACGTAGGCGGAGGGTGGGGATGCGTTGGTGGCTGTCGGGGTAGTAGCCGTAGCCGACGGTGCAGTGTTGCGGGGCACGCGGGCGGCCTGGGCGGCGCGGCTTGCTGGGATCGGGGCGGGGCTCGGGGATGGGGGTGCGCTCGAGGTAGGGCCGCGGGGTGATCGAGGGGTCGAGCGAATGCCAGCCGATCTCGGTGGGCGGCGGCACCGTGGCGCGCTTGCGCGCTGATGTGGGACGGGACGTAGGTCGACGCATGGCAAAGCCCTCCTTGACGAACAGGCCCCGCCGCCGGTTGGCGACGGGATGTCGGGAGGTTAGAAACCGCACGTAGCCGGCGGGCGTATTTCCCCGAAGGGTGTTGTATTAGCCGCCCTCCCGACGCAGGCGTTGCGTCGGTTGCGCCCGCAAGACGCTGCAGGCACAAAAAACCCACCGGTTTGACGGAGGTGGGTACCGCTACGTGAGGAGTTTCTACGCTCCTTGTGGTAGAGATTGCTGCGGGATTGTTGGGATGTCAACCATTAGGATTCAAGCTATGGGTTGGTATCCACTGACAGCCCCGCAGACATTGAAGAAGCATAAGAACGCCCTAGCCGCTTATTTCTCGGTAGCTGTTCGTTTAGGCTCTCGCGACGGTGAAGATCTCACTTGCTTGCGAAGCTCCAGAACTTTCAACTCACTTATCGCTACCACTATTGTCGAGCGGTGTTCGGGAATGTAAAAGAAGACATTACCTCCGGCCACGCCGAGGTAACGCGGCCTTTTTTCAATTGGCTCGACACCAGCAAGCACACTTCCGACTTGGCTCGGCGTGAAAGAATACTCCTCTCCAGACAAGACTCCGAGCGCCCGTAGCTTGCCGTGCCCATATGCAAAAAAAGGGAGTACAGACAAAACAAAAATAAATATCGATCGTATATTCTTATGCGAGACGAGGTCTGAAAGCACCTCAAATCGAAGTCCCAGCAGATAAAGTGGAAGTCCCACAAGCACTGGAAGTATCCGCCACTTTTCATCTGGCCCAAATAAAAATAATAATAGAGTAACTGAGAGATAGACCATAATCAGCAAGGGAGCAAACTTCTGAAGAAATCGTCCCGTCGCGGTGTTTACTCCTCCCCCTGGGGGAAGCAAATCTCCGTAAGCCAAAAGTTCCCCCATCACGGCACCTAACACAAAGAACACAAACAGGGATGCAATTGGGTAGGCTGCAGTCTTAATGACGTCGGTCAAGCCAGCATACTCGAGAATATTCACATTGAATGTGGGCCAGTAACCCCATAGGTATAGAACTCCTACCGCTACGAAGTACAAGCTCGAGATGTAAGCATACTTCGAGCCTGCTCCAATAGACTTCGCTTGCTCAGACATTCTTAACTACAACCTCGTATTTTATTTACACCACAGACAGCATTAATTTTATAGAAAATAGGTAGTACTGACTTCAAAAGTGAACCTGACCTTGTACTTTTTTAGGGCGCATGGCTAGTCATCCCTGATGCTGTCTAGCGTGCCTTTGACGAGCATAACGACGGGCAATGTACTCAGTAGCAGCATCACAAAATTTGTCGTGATGAGCCAAGCTAAGAGTTGAGCGTAACTGTCTGTTAATGGTTCGAAATACAGGGATATAGAAGATGCAAATGTCAGAACAAGTTCTATCATTGTTACGCCCATCACGAGCAGCAAGGTTGCTAAGTGTCCGTGCTTTTTGTACCTAGCGAGTAGCGATGACCCTGACATAATTCCGAACAAAGCAAGCACCGCTGCCAAGAACCCAAGCATAGTGAAAGCGAAGCTAGCAAGGAGAGCTGCTAGTGACTCAATGCGCCCAGGGACGGCGTTGATGGTTTTTGCAACTCCATTAGGTATAAGAAATGTGATCCAATAGCTAAGCCCGTGGCTTAGTAGGATTATCAAGGTCAGCAAACGTAGCTTTCTGTACATTGGCACTTGACCTCATTTCCTTAAGCTTTTCTTGAAGAAGCGCGTTCTTATTCATTTGCTTGTCGAAATCTCTTTGAATCTTTGCGTCAGTGTCGCCACTGATTGGGTGGCGAACTGCCCCTTCTCCAACGAGATAGACGTCTATGACCTTGTCTGCTATAGCAGTAACCGCGCGGGCTTCAAAATCGGTAACACCTTTCTTTCCGATTTGTGATGAGACGCCCTGCAATATGGCCTTTATATTACCGAGCCTCTTTTCTGGTCTTATAGTTATCTCTATAGGGCCGACCTCTGCATAGTTCTGCCCGGTCTTTCCGCTTATGAACTCAATCAAGTCCTCGTGAAGCTGGTTATTTCTTTGTAGTTCCACGGTAATTTTTCCGACACGACTTAACTTGGAGATGTCTTTACGCTGCATCTGATGGGTTAGCGCAACGGCGTGGAACTTGTAAGGAAGTTTGAGAGACTCAATAACTTGATTTATGTAACTTGAAAATGTTGCGCCACGCGGTGAAAGAACTTTGCAGGCAATCCCAAAAAAATCTTCGCGGAAATTAAGATATGACGCGAAGCCAGCCGAGTCTCCAGCGAGGTATGTTTTCAAGTCGCCAAGCGTTAGATTTTTTGAGTCGATCTTCTTGATGATTTCCTTGTCTAACGTGTGCAAGAATAAGTACTGGTCGCCAACAGTATGAATGAGATAGAGGCGTTCTCCCGCATGCTCAAATTTGGATTTGAAAACGGGCGTCTTCCATGAGCAGTACTTCTGAAGGAACGGCCGCAAATCTACCCGATATTTTTTCTGTCCGTTTCCTTTCGTGAAATAGTACTGATAGTACGTAGCTTGCATTGGTTCCCCCTGTAGGAAATTCAGACTAGATCAACTCTATCTCACAAGTCGTGATCGGGGCAGGCATGCGCCCTAACGCTGGAATTAAGCCGCGTTTCTGAGCGACGTCGGCTCGAATGAGTTGGTAGGCAGTGAGTGGCCATTACCAGAAATCCAATTCCGCTGATCAATGCGCCCGTCTGTCCTTCACGTACCTGGCCTGCTGCAACCAGCGCCACCAGCAATGCGCCTGTCGCCGCGAGCATGCCATCGGCGAGGCCAGCCAGTAACTTCAGGAGTTTTTGATAGCGCGTTCTTCGCGTCCTGGTTCTTGCATTACGCTGCACTTCCGAGTGGCGTTGGCTGCAGGCCTGCTAGGACTTGTGACGCCGATAGTGGTTGCTGGTACTTGTGCTGCGGTAGCTGCCACCCTTGTGCGAGGCGCCGTGGCCTGCGCTGTAGTGACCGCCGTGACTGGTGGTGTGGTGCGATCCGGAGGCTCTGACGCGCGCTTGCGCGGATGCGGTAAACAAACCGAGTGCGGCCACAGTCAGTGCCACGATGCTCCATGCCTTGCTCAACATTTTTTCTTACCCCTGAAGAAATTTTTGGCTTTGCGGCTGCGTTACATACTGCGTGTTTTGATCCTCGCCGAGTTTTGGGGTTGCGTCAATGCGCTTGCGCGAGTGATCGTTGGCTTTATCGGCTTTGCCCTCATCCGCCCTTCGGGCACCTTCTCCCGCTTGCGGGAGAAGGGATTGGTGAGTTGGTTATGGGCTGTTTTTTGTCGTTGGTGCGGTGGTTGGTGTTGGCAGCGGCAGCATATTGTTGAGGTCGGTAATCTCTGCGACGTTGCCATCGGTGATGACGCGTAGTTGTGCGGTTTTTAGGCTTGCGGCGTTGGGCAGCGGTAGGCGTACCTGCTTGGTGATTGGCCGCAGATCGCGTGGTGCCGCGAGTGCCGGAAATGCCGCTCTTGCCAGCTCCTTGCCACGCGCATCCTCAAGCACCACAAACCCGGCCGGTGCGTCGGCGTGGCCGAGGCTGTGCACGGTCACCTCAATGCTATCTGCAGTCACGCGTACATCGCCATGACCGATGCCCAGGTCCGGGCGCAGTTCGACCGGGGTGGTGGCTGCGATGCGTTCGAGCTGCAGGATGGTGGTGCGGGCTGCGGGGAAGTCGATGTCGATGGCCGCGCTTTTTTCGAACGCCACTTCGCGCGTTTTGGCTGGGCTGTCGAGCTTGCCGTCGCCATCGCGGTCCACGCCTTGGGTAATGCGCCATTGGCCTGGGGCGACGTTCCAGCCGGTCATGCTGGCGCGCTGAGCTTTACTGGAGGTGTTGTAGGCGATGACGGTGAAGCGGTCTTGCCGGGGTGCGGGGATGGCGATGGCCACTTGGGTGGCGGCTTCTGGATCGGCGAAGCGCCAGCTGACGGTGTGGCCGGGATAGGTTTGATTGCGCTTGAGGGCCACGCCACCCAAGCGGGCGCGTTGCAGGTTGACCGTGGGCGATTCCACGCGGTCGCTCCACCAGTGGCCTTCGGTGTTCATGTAGAAGTTTTGCAGTTTCTCTCTTGCCTCGCTGCGGTAAAGGCTGGCGAGATAATCGAGATTGCCGGTTTGCTCCCAGGCGACATGATGCGGGAAGTCCGGGGCGCTGCCATCGTCTTTATTTGCGGTATCCAGCAGCTTGCCGCTCCAGTCGCTGCGCTTACCCATGACGTCGAGGAAGTTTTCGTTGAGCAGCGACAGGCCATTGGGGCCGCTGTTGGCGACGCGGTAGTTGATCGGTTTGAGATAACGCTCGTCGCCGGTGAAGCGGTAGGCGGCCCAGAAGGTGTGCAAGGTGTCGGCGCCGCCGCTGCCTTCGAACAGTTCGCCGCCGCGGGTTTTGCCGGTTTGCCAGTTGATCTCGTTGGGCAGTGCCCAGTTGCCCTTGGCGTTGGTGTAGGCGTGGGCAAGATAGCCGTCGGCTAATCCTGTGACGATGCGGCGGCTGTTGGGGTCGGCATTAAAGCCGCCCAGGATGATGGCCGGGTGCACGATGGGGAAGGAGTACGGCTTTTGCCATTGCCAGTTGGGCTCGCGGTAGACCTTACGGCCGCCGAACCAATTGCTGGCGAACAACAGGTGGCCTTGCGGGTTGACCTGGATGATGGTGTCGAAGGCTTTGACGGTTTCCATCAGGCGCTCGACGGTGCGCGGGTCGCCCCAGTTGAGATACAGCAGGGCGCTGTTGAGGTTGATGCCCTCTTCGTAGGAATGCAGCTCGTCGGTTTCGATGGTGGACAGGCCGTTGGTGAACATGCCGTTGCGGTAGTTGGCATCGGACAGCGCCAGCATGGAGGCGTTGAGGATGTCCGGGTCCACGCCCATCAGGGCGACGCCGGGCCATTGCTGCACCAGGTCGGAATCGTCGGAGATGCCGCCGCCGAAATCGCCGTACGCCACCTGGCGCTGGTCGATCCACCAGCGGATGTAGCGACGCGTGGCGCTGAGGTCTTGCAGCTGCCAGAACGCCCAGGCGGGCACGCCCTTGGGCACTGCAGGCATCTCGACAGGCAGCGTGCCCTGGTTGGCGTAGCTGATGTCGTTCCAGTATTCGCGCCCAAGGGCGTGGTCCGGGTCCACGCGCAGCAGGTCGGTGATGTCGGCGTCCAGCCGCTTGTAGAGCAGTTGGCGCTTGGAGGTGGTGTGTTCTTCGACCAAAAAGCCCCAGTTGTCCTTGACCTGATTGAAGCGATCGGCGACGTGCTCGGTGATGGCCTCGGCGCGTGGTTTGAACACCAGCTGCAACTGGGTGCCGTCGAGTGCGTTGGCATCGAAGCCGGGCGCGGCGGCGGCGATGCTGAGCATCAGGCTGTCGTTGCTCAAGATGCGGTCGCGCAGGTCTAGCCACAGCGTGCGCGGCTGGCCGGGGGTGACCGCGACCGACACATCGATCATGTCGCGTGCGGGCCAGATGGGGTCTTTGATGCGGATGTTGAGCGGGATGCTGCCGTTGTGGGTGGCCGGCAGGTTCAGCGCCGGCAGGGTGATGGCAATGCCGTCCAGGCCGTCGTGCATGTTTTCCCAGCCGTACGACCAGCTGCGCATCAGCGCCTGGTCGGGCGGCGGGTCGCCCAGGCTGGACGGCACCAGGATGTGCACGATGGGGTGCTGCGCGGTGTTAGCAGTCTTGTCGCTGGGGCGCTTGCGGGCCGGTGCCTTGGTGGGCAGCGCGACCACGGTCTGGCGCTCGCTCAGCGGGTAGCGGCCGGCGATGTAGTCGCGCAGCGAGGCGAGGTTGTCGTAGTCGGGCTGGATATCGCTGCGCACGGTATAGCTGAGTTGCACGCTGCCTTTGGGCACCTCGCCCGGTTGCACGTTGTAGGCCCAGATTTCCTGGATAGGGGTTTCCTGCGCGGTATTGGCAAAGCGCAGCGTGCCGCCGCGGCGTGGCGCGAACTGGTCCACGCTGCGCACCACGCCTTGCTTGCGCTCGAACAGCGGCTGCGCTGGGGCATTGGGCGTGGCGTAGGTGGCTTGGCCGTAGGCGGCGCCGCGCAGCTCGATGCGGTTGACCGGCTCGTCCGGCAGGGTGAGGTCTAGCGCCTTGCCGCCTTCGACGTAGGTGTTCCAGTCGGGCAGCTGGAAGTAATCGTTGCGCCCCGGCAGGCGCGAGCGGTTGTAGACGCCGGGCCAGGTGGTTTCGGCGATGCCGTCGGTGGCCTTCCACATCCATTGTTTGAGGTCGCGCGCGTCGGTGAATTCCACCTTGCGGATGCTGGTGACCGGTGCGTCCAGCACGGGCGGTGCGTGGCCCTTGTCCCAACCGAAGCGGTGCAGGAAGGCGGCGCTTTGGGCGGCCTGGGTGGGCGGCTCGGCGGTGCTGGGCTCTTGCAGGCGGGCAAGTGCGGCAGCGCCATTGGCATCGAGCATGCGGTCGTAGATGCGGATCTCGTCGAAATCGCTGCCGCGCAAAAAGTTGTAGCGGCTTTGCACCTGATGCGGCGACATGACGCGGCCGGCGAGGCCGAACTGGTCGAGTGCGGCATCGTAATCGAGCGCACCGCCGTTGGTGCAGGGTGCACCGCAGTCCACGCGTGCGGCCTCTTTGCCGTCTACGTACAGGCGCACGCCGCGGGTTTCGTCCCAGGCAAAGGCGATGTGGGTCCACGCGCTGGCGCTGGGGTTTTTATCCAGCTTGAAGGAGACGCGGGTGCGCGCAAGGTTGGCATCGGTGACGAAGGCATCGAAGCCGTGGCCGTTCCAGTCGATGCGCAGCCAGGCCATGTCCCAGCTGGTGTGGTCGGCATAGCCGACGCGGAAGATCACGAACGGCGCTTCGCCGACCGGGTAACGCGCACGCCAGAAGAAGCCGAGCGTGCCGCGCTGGGTGTAGAGGTTGCCGGGCGCATTCCACGACAGCACGCCGTCGTCGGCCCATTCGATGGCATTGCCGCGTTTGCCGGTGGGCACCAGCGCGATCTTGTCGCGGAAGTTGGGGACGCGATCGCCGCGGGCCACATCGGCCTCCAGGCTGCGATCGGCCGAGACCCGGAACAGCAACTCCGGGGCCGTGGGGGTGGCCGCACTCACCGGCAGCGCGATCAGACACAACAAACCCATCCAAACCTTCAGCACACGCACCTCGTCTCTTTCAAAACCACTGCCGCACCGCATGCGCGACAGACACTGCAACGTGCCACCACAACGCAGCACGCGGCGCACGCTTGGCGGCGAGCACGCGGGCCGGCACGTACGAGAGTACATGCCGTGCCTGGGTGCTGCGCGCGCCAGCCTGCGCCGCGTGCGGAGTTGCGATCGCTGCGTCCACTACAGCCCGTTTGCGGCCTTCCACTTGGGGATCTCGTCCTTCAACAACTTGTCCGGCCAGGTGCCATGCCAGGCATAGCCGACGCGGCGTTCGTTGGGCACCTGCATGTAGTCGGTCAAGGCCTTGCCCTCGCGGTTGGCATACAACGGGCGTTGATTTTGCAGGTCGTAGAAGCGTGCCCATAACGACGCACCGGGTTGCGCGACCAGGATCACGTCCTTGCCGGTTTCCTGGTTGGGGTCGTCGATTTTCTTGGTGGCCAGATCGCGCATGCGGTGGGTGTCGAACCAGACACCGGCCGATTGCACCGCGGTCTTGATCTTGGCCGACGGGTTGGGCTGGCGCATCAGAAACCGCACGATGCTCACCGACTCGCTGGACGACAACGAGGCCAGTTCATACGCGCGTGCCTTGGCCGGCTTGAGCGTGACTTCGTCGTACTGCGCGCCCCACACGGTGAGCGTGCTGCCGATCTTGACCTGAGTGGCGAGCACGCATTCCAGACCCTTGGTGACTGCCTGCACTGCGCGTGCGCCGTGGCTGCTGCGCAGTTGCGCGCCGGTGTCGCCCTTGCCCTCGCCGATGTCCTGCAGCAGGTTGAGCACACGCACCATCGCATCGTCGTTGTAGGTGATCTGATGGTGATAGGACGACAGGTCCGGGTAGAACTGCGGCCAGCCACCGTTGGCGTACTGCGCCTTGAGCAGATAGTCCACGCCACGGCGTGCGGCAGCGATGTACTTGGCGTTCTTTTCGTTCTTGAAGGCGGTGGACAGGTACGTGATTTCGGACGTGGTCGCCTTGTTGTCGATGGTGGCGTCGTCCTTGCGCCCGGGTTGTTGCAGCTCGGCGATTTCGGCGGCGGTAAAGGTGCGCGTGTAGTCCACCGCCACGCCCTTGTACTGCTTGGACCAACCACCGGAGGCGGTCTGCAGCAGCAACATGTTGTCGGCGATCTTGTCGGCCATGGCCGACAGCGGGGCCAGCAGCAATGCGGTGGTGAATGCGAGTGTCGATAAGCGGATCATCAGAACGGCCTCCAGCTGCCCAGGATGGTGTTACGGTCCAGCGCGGCGGCCTGCGCAGCGGTGAGCTGGCGCGACCACTTCACGCGGCGCGACGGGTTGGCGCCGTTGCCGCTGCTCTGGTATTCGCTGTAGCGGGCGGTCGCCTCGTTGGCGGTGTTGCCCCAGTTGTTCCAGCCTTCGGGCAGGATGTGTGCGCCCAGCTGGCTGCTGATGAAGCTGACGCTGGCATACGGTCGCCACGGGCGCCCGAGGTGCACGCGCGAGACACCACTGGCGGCGGTGACGCGGGCATTGCGGAACACGAAGCCGCGCGCACTTTCCTGTGGGGTGGAAGCGGCAGTGAGATAGCCATCGCCCAGCGAGTGCAGTTGTACGTTTTCGAACAGCGCGGTGCCGGCGCCGAACACGAAATCCACCGTGCCTTCGACATAGCAATCCAGGAAGTACGACAGCTTGGCGCCGCGCAGGTACAGCGTGTCCTGGTAACCGAGGAAGCGCACGTTGCGGAACGCAGCGCGGTCGCCATCCACACGCACCGCCACCGCCTGCCCCACCGGGCCTGCGTGATTGCCCAAGGCGAGTTTTTCGGCAGTGAAGTCGTTGCCGGCGATGATGACGCTGGACGAGCCGGAGGTGCCGTATTCCTTGCCGGTGGCCGGATTGATGCGCGAGGCGTAGTTGTCGTAGGTGATGATGGTCTGGGTGGGGCCAGCGCCGGTGAGCTTGAGCGCCGGTGCGTTGGACGGCACCACGATCAGTTCCTGGTAGGTGCCGGCGCCGATGTTGATCTGCGCGCGTTTGCCGCCCTGTACGGCGGCGTCGATGGCGGCCTGTACGGTGCGGTAGCCGGCGCTGCCCTGCTTGGCCACGGTGTAGACCGGGTCGGCGGCCAGGGCCACCGTGCTGCAGAGCGAGAGCCCCGCCAGCATGGCGGTGGCGGCGAGGTTGCGTAACACGATCCTGCGATGCAGTTGCATTGCTGTGCTCCTGTTAGAACTTGTAGCGCGCGCCGACGTAGTACTGGCGTCCGGTGACGGTGTATTTGTCCGGCAGTTCCAGCGTGGAATCGACGTAGCGACGGTCGGGGGTGTCGAGGAGGTTGATCGCCTCAAAGGTCAGCGACAGGTGGTCGTTGAGCTTGTAGGACATGTTGAAATCGACGTTTTCAACGCTGTATTTGCCGGTGACATCGGCGGTGACAAGACGCTTGCCGTCCAGGTCGTAGACGTCTTCCTGGGCGAGGATGTTGTTGATGTAGCCATCGCGATAACTGGTGGACACGCGCGCACTGAAGCGGCCGTCGTCGTAATAGACGGTGGCGTTGTAGGACTGCGGCGAGAGATTGAGCAGGTCGCGCTCGGTGGTGGTGGTGGTGATGCTGGTATTGCTGTTGCCGGCGGTACTGAACAGGTAATTGATCTTGGAATCGACCTGGGTGTAGTTGAGCTGCACGCCGAAGTTGCGCCAGAAGCCGGGCAGGAAATCGAAGGCTTGCTGATAGGTCAGCTCGAAGCCCTTGAGCGGGCCGCCGGGCGTGTTGAAGTAGCTCTGCACATTGAAGATGGTGTCCGGGGTAAAGCCTGCGGGCAGCAGATCCAGCGAGTAGCCCATCGCTTCCCAGGTGGTGAGCACGCGGGTGCGCTGCACGTAACTCTGGATGTCCTTGTAGAACACCGCCGCCGACAGCAGCGAGCCTTCGCGGAAATACCATTCGGCGCTGAGGTCGTAGTTGGTGGAGCGGAACGGGTCGAGCTTGGGATTGCCCAGATTGATCGAGAAAAAGCGCCCGTCATCGAAGAACTGGGTGGGGCCGCCGCTGACGCTGGGCGACAGGTAGGCCAGCGTGGGGCGTGCCATGGTCTTGGCCGCACCGAAGCGCAGCACGACCTCATCGCTGACGTCCCAGGACAGGTTCAACGAGGGCAACACATCGCGGTAGTTGTGATTGACGGTGGTGGGCACCAGCAGGCGCTCGCCGGGGTTGGCGGTGGCGCTGGCCACGCCGAAGAACGACTCGCAGTTAGGCGAGATGGCGCCGGAGGCGGTGGCCGTGCACGGTGCATAGCCGCTGGCGGCAATCTGCGTCTGCACGTAGCGCACGCCCAGGTTGCCGCGCAGCGCGCGACCCCACAGGTCGGTATTGAAATCCAGCTGCAGATACGTGCCCAGGCTCTTTTCGTTGACCGCGAAATTATTGTTGGACGAGCCGAAATGGCCGACATCGGCCAGGCGGTAATCGCCACCGGGCACGCCGGTATCGCAGTTGCAATTGATGTTGAGCAGGTCGGCGACTTTCTGGAAATCCGGAATCACCCAGGTGGTGGGAAAGTTGCCGTTCAAGCTGCGGCCGAAGCCGTCCAACGTGGTGTTCAGATCGCCCACGCCCACGCCGGCCGGCAACGCCTGCGCCAGGCGACCGTAGGAGACATGGCGCGACTCGGTCGTCTCCATGTCGTAGTCCTTGTAGGCCAGACCGGTGCGGAAGGTGAAGGTGGAATTGATGTTGAATTCCAGATCCAGCTTGGCGGTGTCGAAGGTGTTGCTGACCGACTGCGGATTGAGCCGCACTTCGCTGATGTTGGTGCCGCGCGCGGTGCCATTGCTGTTGACCGGCACCGCGCCATAGCCCAGCCACTGCCAGTTGTTGGGGTCGGCGGCGTCGAACGGGAAGGTCATGCTGGGGTAGTCGCCACCGTTACGCCGGTCGAGCACAAAGCCGTCCAGGTTGGTGTTGTCGAAGCTGACCAGCGAGAACACCGGGCGCTCGTAATCGGAGGTGGAATGGCCGACCAATGCAGTCATGCGCACCTGGTCGTTGAAGCGGTGCGCCAGGTCCAGGTTGAACTGCTTGAACTCGGTGGATTCTTCGATGGTGCTGGATTCGGTGCGGTAGTCGACGTTGTCGAACACGCCGTAGGTGAGGCGGTTCTGCTCGTCCACCTGCGCTTCGCGCACCGCAATCTGGGTCTTGCCGCCGAAGTTGGCGGTGCGGTGCAGGTTGGCGCCAACCGAATCTTCGCGCTGGTCCTTGTCCAACTTGGAATACAGCAGGTCGACGTTGAGCAAGGTGTCGTCGCTGAACTTGAATTGCAGCGCGCCAGTGACACCGAGCCGCTTGATCTCGTGATCGGTGCGGATATAACGCGGGTAGCGCGGAATCCAGGCATCGGTGGCGGTTTCGTAGGCCTGGATGTTTTCGGGCGTATTGGCCGGGCGCGCGATGCCGGTGCCGCAGCTGGTGGCACTGAGGCCGTAGCTGCCCCAGCCGTTGTTGCGGTCCTGGTTGGCCTGCGAGCCTACGCCGGCGCGGGTTTCATTCGACAACGGGTTGCGCGGGGTTTGCGGGTTGTAGCCCACTGGCGAGCAGAACCCGTAGGTGCCGTTGTTGGTGGCGGTGCTCTGGTTGGAGTTGCGGTAGTTGCCGTGCTCCCAGCGCACCGGGTTGTAGCCTTCTTCGCGCAGATGGCGCTCGCTGTAGGACACCGACATCAACGCGCCGACGCGACCATCGGCCCAGATGTTGCTGATCAGGCCGGAGAAGCGCGGGTCTTTTTCGCGCGAGAGATCGTTGTAGCCGTATTGCGTGGACGCAGCGGCTTCAAAGCCATCGAAGTCGAACGGGCGCGAGCCACGCAAATCGACAGTGGCGCCCAATGAGCCTTCGTCCATCTGCGCCGACTGGGTCTTGCTGATGGTGACGCGACTGAACAACTCGGAGGCAAAGGTATTGAAGTCGAAACCACGGCTGCGGTTGACGCCATCGCTGCCGCTACCGGCAGTGGCCAGTGCTTCCAGCCCGTTGATGCGCACGCGGGTGAAATCCGAACCCAGGCCGCGCACCGAGATCTGCTTGCCCTCGCCGCCTTCGCGGTCGATCGACACACCGGCGATGCGCTGCATCGATTCGGCCAGATTCAGATCGGGAAACTTGCCGATATCTTCGGCATAAATCGCATCCACCTGCTCCACGCTGTAACGCTTGGCGTCCAGCGATTGCTGCAGGCTTTCGCGATAGGTTGCCTTGACCTGCACCCGGTCGAGATCCACCGGATCGGTGGGCGTGGTGGGCGGACCGACGGTTTGCGCGGCAGCGCCGACACCGTGCAAGGCCAGCACAATGGCCACCGACAGACGCGCGGCGGACAGGCGGGCGCCTGCCGCGTGGGCAGGACGACACGAACGGGCTTGCATGATGCGGCTCTCTCCCTGGCACTGGCTGCAAAGACGCGCTCAGCCCCCCAAGGCCATCGGCGTCGCACGAAACATCCCGCCCACCGCGTTGCATGCGCGCCCGAAAAACCGGGCGCAAGACGTCATCGCGATCAGGCGTTGGAATCAGGCCCGCTGCGCGTGTGCGCAGCGGGCGGACACGCTTTTAGAACTTGTAGCGGGCGCCGAGCAGGAACTGGCGACCGGTTTCACCGTATTGCAGCGGCAACTGGCCGGTGCGCGGCGAGGACACCCACTCGTCGGAGGCTTCGTTGGTGAGGTTGATGCCTTCCAGGCTCAGCTCCAGCTGCTTGCTGATCTTGTAGCGCAGCGAGGCGTCGATCATGGTGGTGCCGGTCATGCCGTGCACGCCATCGACGTTGAAGCCGGCTTCCGAACCCGGTGCCTGGGTCAGGTAGTCGTCGCGGTTGGTGGCCGACACGCGCCCTGCGAAGGATTCGCCTTCGTAGAACAAGGTGGCATTCCACGACGAGCGCGACAGCCCGAGCAGATCGTTCTTCATCACCGGCGCGCCGCTGCTGGCCAGGTACTGGATCTGCGAATCGACCCAGGTGTAGTTGAGCTGCACGCCCAGGTTGGCCCACTTGCCCGGCAGGAAGGTGAAGGGCTGGGTGTAGTTGGCTTCCACGCCCTTCAATTCGCCGCCCGGGGTATTGAGCGGAATGCTGAAGGCGAAGTCGTCGTTGACGGTGGCACCGGTGCCGTCCAGCAACGAAGCCGGTAGGCCGCTGCTGGAATACGGGCGTACTTCGCGCGCGGTCTGGATAAAGCTTTCGATGTCCTTGTAGAACAGGCCGACACCGACCATGGCGCCTTCGTTGAAGTACCACTCCAGGCCGAGGTCGACGTTGGTGGCTTCGATCGGGTCCAGATCCGGGTTGCCGCCGGCCACGGTGCGCGACCCGCCGGCCACAGCCACGGTGACGCCGGGGGTGAGGCTGCCCAGGCCGGGACGGCTCATGACCTTGGCCGCACCCAGGCGCAGCAGCAGGTCGGGCATCAGCTCGGCGACCAGGTTGAACGAGGGCAGCGTGTTGTTGTACTTGCGGCCCACGGTGGTCTGCGTCGGGATGTTGTTGATCAACGCGAACCCGGTGGACTCCTGCTCGGTGCGCACGTAACGCACACCGAAGTTACCCGACAGCGGAATGGACCCCAGATCGGTGGAGAACTCGCCCATCAACCACACGCCGCGGTCTTTTTCTTCGACGCTACGGCTGTTGTTGACGCGCGGAGCCACTGCAAAGGTGCCGCTGTTGCTGTAGATGCCGAACTGATCGGCCACCGCATCCAGGTTGGGCACGACCCAGGCGTTGGGGCTGCCGTTGATGCCCTTGAGCCCGGCCTGTTCGGTCAGGTCTGCCGGCACGATGGTGGTGCCGTTGGCGAAGGTGGGCACGGCCAGCTCGTTGGCGCGGCGCAGTTCGACGGTGCTGAAGGTGTAGTTCTTGGCCAGCACGCCGCCCTTGAGGCGGAAGCCGGGGCTGACGTTCCAGTTGAAGTCGATCTGCCCGGTGTCGAAGTCGTTATCCACCGACTGCGGACGCAAACGGATTTCCGCAAGTTCCCAGCCATTGGGATTGGTCGGGTCGATCCCGTAGTTCAGCACCGGCGCGCGGTTGTTGCCGCGGTAGTCGTAGCTGTACCCGTCGACGTCGTACTTGTCCATGATGATGGTGGTCTGGATCGGGTTCTCGTGCGCAGAGCGCGAGGTGCCCACCCGGGCATTGACACTGAAGGCATCGTTGAAACGATGCTCCATGTCGAAGCTGATCTGCTTGAACTCGGTGTTCCACTCGTCGTGGCGGTTTTCGGTACGGATGTCGACGTTGTCGAATTCGCCGTAAACCAAGGCGTTGTTGCGGATCTCGCCGTTGCGCACGATGGTGGCGGGCTTGCCGTCACGCACTGCACGACGCGGGGTGAGCCCGTCGCGGTTGCGGCTGAAGGAGATCGCTTCGATGTAATGCTCGTCGCGCTTGGCGTCGATCTTGGAATACAGCATGTCCAGCGACAGCGTGGTGCGGTCGGACGGCTTCCACTGCAGCGAGCCGGTGATGCCCAGGCGCTGCTGGTCGTGGATCTGCTGGGTGTAGCGCGGGAAGCGCGGGTGGTAGACATCGGCCGAGCGCGCGGCGGCGAACGGCGAGGTGGCGCTGAAACCGCCGTTGCTGGTGCCATTGGCCCAGCGGCCGGTGTTGGAACCTTCTTCCAGCACTTCGCGCTCGGTGTAGGCCACCGACAGCAAGGCGCCGAATGTGTTGTCGGCCCAGGTATTGGCGATCAAGCCGGCCACGCGCGGGTTGGCCTTTTCGGCCATCGCGTTATAAGCGGCCTGGGTGCTGGCAGCGAAGGTGAAGCCGTTGTAGTCGAACGGACGCGCGGTGCGCAGGTCGACGGTGGCGCCCAACGAGCCTTCTTCCACATCGGCCGAGGCGGTCTTGCGCGCGATCAGCTGCGAGAACAGGTCCGAGGCGAACACGTTGAAGTCGAAGCCGCGGCCGCGGTTGGTACCGCCGCTCTGGTCGCCGGCGCCCACGGTGGTGAGCGCTTCCATGCCGTTGATGCGCACGCGGGTGAACTCCGGGCCCAGACCACGCACCGAAATGGCGCGGCCTTCGCCGGCCTCACGGGTGATCACGACGCCGGGGATGCGCTGCAGCGATTCGGCCAGGTTGAGGTCGGGGAACTTGCCGATGTCTTCAGCGACAATCGCATCGACCACGCCGGCTTCGCCGCGCTTGATGTCCAGGGCCTTTTCCACCGAGGCGCGATAGCCGGTCACCGTGACGGTGTCCAGGTCCACGGCCGGTTCTGCAGGCGCTTGGGTGGTTTCTTGTGCTGCCAGGTGGCCGCTCAGCGCGAAGCCGATCGACAACGCCAGCAAGGTAACCGGTGTCTTCCGGTTGGTGGTCCGAAATTGCATGTCCTCCCCTCCCAAGGGTCCATGAACAATGTGAAATGCGGGGGTGTGAGCGGCAATGACACCGCTGGTCAAAACGACGTTACCAGCTGAATCGTCGTTCAACATCTTGCAGCGCAGCAGAAAACGTCACCATATTTGCCCTAAAGGGGTGCAAGCGGTCGCTTCAGGTCGCATCATGACGCTCGCCCGGCGGGTTTGCTGCCGGCTAGAATGACACCGATGGTCATCGTAACGCGCCGCCGGCCCCCCACCCTGTGACGCACCACACAGCCGAGGTACTACCGCATGAGTCGAGCCCGCATCCTGTGTTTTGGAGAGTTGTTGCTGCGTCTGGGGGCGCCTGGTCATGAGCTGCTGTTGCAGCAGCCGCGACTGGACGTGCATTGCGGTGGTGCCGAAGCCAACGTCGGCGTGTCGCTGGCGCATTTCGGCCACGACGTGGCCATGGTCAGCACCGTGGCCGACAACCCGCTTGGCGCCGCGGTGCTGGGTGAGCTGCGTCGGCATGACGTCGATACCCGCCATGTGCGGCAGGTGGATGGCCGCATGGGCCTGTACTTTTTGACGACCGGCGCGATCCATCGCCCCAGCGAAGTGGTCTACGACCGCGCCGATTCGGCGTTTGCGCTGGCGTCCGCCGATGCCTACGACTGGCCGCGCCTGCTTGAGGGTGCGCAATGGCTGCATCTGTCCGGGGTGAGCCCGGCGCTGGGCGCCGACGTCGCGCAGGCCACGCTGGCGGCAGCGCGCGCCGCGCGGGCGGCCGGGGTCAAGGTGTCGTTCGACGGCAACTACCGGCCCAAGTTATGGCAGCGCTGGCAGGGCGATGCGCGCGGCATCCTGCATCAGCTGTTCGACTGCGCCGATGTGGTGTTTGCCGACTACCGCGATATCGGTGTGGTGCTCGGTGGCGAGTTCCCGCAGGACACGCTGGAAGCGCGCGTGGAATCAGCCGCGCAGCAGGCGTTTGCCGCATTTCCGCAGTTGCAGTTGATGGCCTGCACGCAGCGCGTGGCGCATAACGTGGACCACCACAGCCTGGGCGCGATGCTGGTGCCGCGCGAGGGCGCGGTGGCGCGCGCGCCCAGCGAAGAACTCAACCCCATCATCGACCGCATCGGCGGTGGCGATGCGTTTGCCGCCGGCGTGCTGCACGGCCTAATCGAAGGCTGGTCGCTGGACGACACGGTGCGCTTCGGCCTGGCTGCCGGTTGTCTGAAGCACTCGATTCCCGGCGATTTCAATCCGCTGTCGGTGGCCGACGTGCAGGCGTGTGTGGGCGATGCGCGGTTCGATGTGAAGCGGTGAATCGGGAATCGGGAATCGGGAATCGTAAGAGCGCTTTCATGCCGCTGCTCTGACCGCGTTGGAACGATGAGGCATCTTGAGCGCGCCCCAGTGCGATCTAGCGAACCTCAGATCGACACGGACTAGCGGCGCGTGCGGCGCTTGTTGATGACCCACGCCATTACGGCACTCACCAGCACCACGCAGACCGATGCCGGGACGCTGAAAAACGCCGCAATCAACAGCGCGTTCTGCCAGGGTGGTGCTGAGCCATCCTGCATCACCGCGGCGCAGACTACCGCAGTGGTGATTGCGAGATTGGCCAGTGCCTTGAGCGCGCCATGCACCCGAACAAAGCGCAACAGCACAGCGCAGACGGTGCTGACGAGCAAGGCCAGGACGAGATGGGCGATGAGTTTGTCCATTGGGTGCCAGGAGTGGGATTGGTGTTTGGGGATGGATGCCGCGTTGTTGACGCAATGGTGCGTGCATCCAGGATGCGATGAGGAACACACGCGCAGATCCCCTTTCCCTCGGGAAAAGCGGCCCGACGGGCGGAGAAGAGGAAGGCCGCTAGACGTTGCGCCATCCGCCTGGCTGGCAATGAAGGCGTTAGCGAGCGCGCCAGATGCGTCACCAGTAGCCGCGACGCAGCACTGCAGTAGCGCGCCGTATCAGCGCATCGATAGCGCATCGCGCCGCAGAACCACGCAACCACAGCAACACCACGGCCTGCCCCCATAAGAACGGCCGGCATCACTGCCGGCCGTTTTCTATAGCTCCGTGTGTGTGCGGAAATTGGAAGAACAGAGAGCCACGCTCTTGCGATTCCCCATTCACGATTCCCGATTCCCGATTCCCCATTCACCCCAACTCGATGCAATCGAAGCTCACGTCCGTCGCCACATCGGCGTCGTAATCCACGTCGTCGCGCTCGAAGCCGAACAGCTTGAGGAACTCATGCTTGTAGCCGGCGTAGTCGGTGAGCGCGAACAGGTTCTCGGTGGTGACCTGCGGCCATAGCGCCTTGCAGGCTTCCTGCACGTCGTCGCGCAGTTCCCAATCGTCCAGGCGCAGGCGGTTTTCGTCATCCAGCTCGGCCGGCTGGCCGTCTTCGCGGTACAGCCGCTCGCGGAACAGGCGGTCCAGCTGGTCGATGGTGCCTTCGTGCAAGCCCTTTTCCTTCATGATCTTGTAGACCATGGAGATGTACAGCGGCATCACCGGGATCGCCGCACTGGCCTGTGTCACCACCGACTTGAGCACCGCCACATTGGCGCTGCCGCCGCGGGCGGCCAGGCGCGCGTTCAAGCGTTGCGCGGTGTGGTCCAGGTCCACCTTGGCCTTGCCCAGCGCGCCGTGCCAGTAGATCGGCCAGGTGATTTCGGTACCGATATAGCTGAAGGCCACGCTGCGCGCGCCGTCGGCGAGCACGCCGGCGCCTTCCAACGCGTCGATCCACAGTTCCCAATCCTGCCCGCCCATCACGGTGATGGTGTCGTCGATTTCCTGCTCGGTCGCCGGCTCGATCGAGGCCTGGATGATGGCGTCCTTGTTGGTGTCGATGGCGGTGGCGGTATAGGTGTTGCCGATCGGCTTGAGCGCCGAACGCTTTACTTCGCCGCTGCCCGGCAGCTTGCGCACCGGCGAGGCCAGCGAATACACCACCAGATCGACGCTGCCGCCCATCTCGGTCTTGATCAGCTCGATCACTTTTTCGCGCGCCGCATCCGAAAACGCATCGCCATTGATCGACTTGCTGTATCGGCCCGCGGCCTTGGCGTGTTTGTCGAAAGCCGCCGAGTTGTACCAGCCGGCGGTGCCGGCCTTGGTGGCGGTGCCGGGTTTTTCGAAGAACACGCCCAGCGTGTCCGCACCGAACCCGAACGCGGCAGTGATGCGCGAAGCCAGGCCGTAGCCGCTGGACGCGCCGATCACCAAGACCTTCTTCGGGCCGTCGTTGCGCACGCCGCGCGTGCGCGTTGCGGCGATCTGCTCGAGCACATTGCGCTCGCAGCCAAGCGGATGCGTGGTGGTGCAGATGAAGCCGCGCACTTTGGGATGGATGATCAACGTGGACTCCTGGTCAGCAAGATGCTGGCGGCATCTTAATCGGTGCACCGCATGCGAAACAGCCTGATGCGTAACACACGCTGCTGTATGGAGGGCGATGCGCCCGCGCGCGGCGACTGCCTGCCACGCGCGTCGCCCTGCCAGCCACCGGCACGCCGCGCCCGACAGCACTGCCCTGCGCTCGCGCGTCACACCGTGTGAAGCGCGACGCCGGGCAATTGCCGCCGCAACAGCTGTGCTATTTTTCTGGGCTGCCGTGCCGTGCCTGTTGGCGATTGTCCAGGCCCCTTCCAGTTGTACGACCGGTATCCGAGCGATGTCTCTTCGTAGCGAGCGCGTCACGCAGCTGAGCTCCGTTCCGCGGTTCCGCCTCGGCCCGCTGCTGGTCGAGCCCGAGCGGCTGACGCTGATCGACGACGGCCAGACCATCACGCTGGAACCGCGCATGATGGAAGTGCTGATCGCACTGGCCGAGCGCGCCGGCGAAGTGATCAGCGCCGAGCAGCTGCTGATCGAGGTGTGGCACGGAAGCTTTTACGGCGATAACCCGGTGCACAAGACCATCGCGCAGCTGCGCCGCAAGCTGGGCGACGACAGCCGCCAGCCGCGCTTTATCGAAACCATCCGCAAACGCGGCTATCGGTTGCTGCCCAAGGTGGTGTTTCCGCAGGAGTATCGCGGCGCGGTGATCGGCACCGGGTCGTGGGCGCAGGGCAGCCCGTACGTGGGCTTGCAGGCCTTCGACCCGGCGCACGCAGAGGTGTTTTTCGGCCGCAGTCACGCAATTGCACAAGTCGTTGCGGCGTTGCGCGCGCAGCTGCACAGCCAGCGCGGGCTGGTGCTGGTGAGTGGAGCGAGCGGCTGCGGCAAGACCTCGTTGCTGCGGGCCGGCGTGGTGCCGTTGCTGTCGCACGCCGGCGGGCTGGATGGGCTGGAAGCGGTGGCGGTGACGTACTGCAATCTGGCGCAATGCCGTGGCGGCGATGTGCACGACACGCTCGCGCGCGCACTCGGCGACTGGTCAATCGCCGAGCGCGCGGTGTTCTCGCCCGCGCAACTGGCACGGCTTGCCGAGTGGCTGCAACACCCCGCCCCGCTGCATGCCGCAATCGTCGAAGCGCTACGGTACAGCGCCCCGGTACGCGATAGCGCGCAGACCCAGCGGCATCTGCTGCTGGTGATCGACCATGCCGAGGCCATGGTGGCCGCACCCGGCATCACCGATGCCGACCGCAGCGCGCTGGCCGCTGTATTGCAGGCGCTGTGCAGCAGCGCGCATGTGGGGGTGTTACTGCTGACCCGCAGCGACTTTTATCCGCGGCTGATCGATGCCTTGCCGGACATCGTCGAACTCAAACGCGGCGACGGGCATGTGGATCTGCTGCCGCCGCGCGACGGCGAGATCGGCCAGATCATTCGCGTGCCCGCGGCGATGGCCGGGCTGCGCTTCGAAGAAGAGCACGACAGCGTCAGCCGCCTGGACGATGTATTGCGCGACGCCACCGCGCGCCAGCCCGATGCGTTGCCGTTGTTGCAGCATTTGTTGCATGCGCTACACGCGCAGCGCAGCGACGATGGCCTGCTGACGTTTGCGGCCTACCGCGCCTTGGGTGGACTGGAAGGTGCGTTGGCGCACCACGCCGAAGCGACCTTTCGTGCCTTGCCGGCCGCCGCGCAGGCAGCGCTGGGCGAGGTGCTGACACAGCTGAGCGTGATCCACCCCGACAGCGCTGCGGTGACCGCACGCCGTGCACCCTGGTCGGCGTTGCCGGCCGACGGTGCAGCGCATGCGCTGGTCGATGCCTTCGTGCATGCGCGGCTGTTTGTCAGCGAACTGGTGGCCGGCGAGCCGGGGTTTGCGGTGGCCCACGAAGCCTTGTTGCGGCAATGGCCACGCGCGGCCGAGTGGATCTACGAAAACCGCCGATTGCTGCAGGCACGCAAGCGCCTGCAGCTGGCCGCGCAGCGCTGGGCAAGCGAGGGCCGGCGCACCGATCACCTGCTCAAC
The DNA here is from genome assembly GCF_979258225.1 of Xanthomonas sp. AC360. NCBI lineage: Bacteria > Pseudomonadati > Pseudomonadota > Gammaproteobacteria > Lysobacterales > Lysobacteraceae > Xanthomonas > Xanthomonas sp. AC360. The sequence continues at coordinate 1,490,672 of NZ_OZ409846.1, read as the reverse complement.
AGCGGGCGCCCGTTGAGCGAAGCGCGCGAAGCCGCACGGCGCATGCCACAGGATCTGGATGCGGTGGATGTGGCGTTCCTGCGTGCCTGCGAGCGCTCGCAGCAACGCCGCCGCGGCCTGTATGCAACAGCCGCCACCTTGTTGGTGGTGCTGGCCAGCGCATCGCTCCTGCTCGGTTGGCAGGCGCGCCAGGCCCAGCAAGTGGCAGAAGAGCGCCGCGATCAGGCCCAGCAACTGGTGAGCTACATGCTGGGCGATCTGGCCGAGCAGTTGCGCACGGTGGGCAATCTCAAGCTGCTCGACAGCGTAGGCAGCCGCTCGCTGCGCTATCTGGAAGATCTGCCCAACGCCAGCATGCAACCGGGCGATCTGATCAACCACGCCCGGGCCCTGCGGACCACCGGCGAAGTACTGATGAACCAGGGCAAGCTGGACGAGGCGCAGGCGGCGTTTACGCGTGCGGCCGCCACCGCCGAGCAGGCACGCCTGCGCGCACCCGACATGCTGGATGCACATGCGGAAACCGGCCAGGCGGCGTATTGGCTGGGGAATATGGCTTATCGCAAGAAGCAGTTCGCGCTGGCGCACACCCATTGGTCACAGTATCTGGCCGCCAGCGAGTGGCTGGTGCGCAGCGTGCCGGCCGATCCTCACTGGCAGCTGGAACTGTCGTACGCGCTCAACAATCTGGGCATGCTGGCCAACGCGCAGGGCGATGTCGCAACGGCGATCGGGTTTTTTGCGCGCGACATCGCGCTCAAGCGGGTGCTCAGCGCGCGGGCTCCGGACAATGCATCACTGCGCTACGAATTGATCGACAGCTTGTCCGGGCTGAGCCTGGCGCAGGAAAACCAGGGCCTGCTGGCGCCTGCCGAGCAGGGGTATCGCGATCAAATCGCGATGCTGCGCGTGCTGGTCGCCAAGGACCCCAACGCCGATGCCTGGCAACGACGTCTGGCGGTGTCGTTGATCCGCGTCTCCAATCTGGCGTTGGTGCAGGGTCATCTGCCCCAGGCGCAGCGCGACGCGCAGGACAGCGTACGCATCCTGCAGCCGCTGGTGGCCTTGCAGCCGGACAATCAGACCTGGCGCAGCGATCTGGGGCATGCCTATACGCAGGCCGGCTGGATCGCCGCATTGGACGGGCAGTCTGCGCAGGCCACGCAGCAATTGGGTCAGGCGCGTCACACCATGGCCAGCCTGCTACAGCAGTCGCAGCCGCTGCCCGACTGGGAATTGCTGGATGCCATCATCGCGCTGCGCTTGCACCACATCCAGGCCGCTCATGCGGGCAGCCTGGATCAGATCGTGGCACGCGTGGATGCACTGCATCGCGCCAAACCCGACGATCTGTCCGCTATTTCGACATTGGCACTCGCGCTGGTCTGGCAGGGCGAACAACGCGCAGCTGCGGGCGATGACAATGGCGCACGTGCTGCATGGCAGCGCGCGGTGACGCTGTTTGGCAAGGACATAGGCAACAGCCGCGACAAGAACCTGCTCGACCCCTGGATTCGCGCCCAAGTGCATCTGGGCCAGCGCACTGCTGTTACGCAACAGCTCGGATGGCTGTACCAAGCGGGCTACCGCCACCCGGGGTTTGTCTCCTTCTATGCCCCGCTTCTCAAGGAACAGGACAAGTCATGACGGACTTCAGTATCAAGCTCACGGTCGCTCGGGTGGGATTCGGAGGAAACACGGGCGCTGGCGAATATTTCTACAGCTTTGCTCCGGATCTGCTGATTGTCGACAAGGACGACGGCGTATCGACGTTGACTTATCACTTCGATGAAGACGTTGTTCCGAAGCATTTCAAGATCAAGAGTTTGCTGACGACCGACGCGTTCAAACAGATCAGTGAACCCTTGATTGCCTCCGGCGGCCGCAGCGTCTCGGTCGTCAACGCCAATAGCGTCCCCACACTGATCTTTCTGACTCTCATCGTTGAAGACCCAAGCCGCAAGGACAAGAAAGGAAATAAAGTCTGGTTCAGTTGCGATCCCCAGGTCGGCAACGATCCAAAGATCAACCCGCAGGAACGTCCGCCCCGAGAATAAGAACGGCTAACCAGACGTAGCGAGCGGCTGCCAGGTCGGTGTGGACGGCGCGCAGGGACCGGCAGCGTGTGGTACGCGCCCGATTCTGAGCACCGGCCGCGCCCGCCTGGTGGTCGCGCAGTGATTTTTTACTCGCTCCTCATCTGCTGCTGCACGCGGTCTGGCAGTTCGCTGCCAGGCGATGTGCCGTTTAGCTAGGTTGAACGGTCAAGCGGGAAGGGCCGCGCAATGCGCGCGACCGTCAGGGCACTGAGCCGTGATGCGCTCACTGCAGGCAAGCGCCGCTGCGAATCAGTCACACCGGCGGCGTTGGATGCCGAAGTGCCAGTCGGTGGAGACAGACGGTCGGCACCGGGAGCGCACTGTCGTGCCGGTCTGCGTGCCTGGAAAAGACGCTATGGGTCCGCCGGTTCCCGGCAACCCTGACAGGCCGCTGTTTGCCTGCCGGTGGTTGCTCGCTCCCTGCGTTGGTCATAACCAGGCCGGGGACGCGTCGGGGCCGAGCGGATTGCAGGCATCTTTGTCGCAGACGCGGGCTGCGGCGCGCTGCCTGTCCAGTTCGCCAGGACCGAAGACCATGCGCAGAACAGGGTCGACCGCCGACGGCTTGGTCAGCAACGCGGCCTGGGCCCAGGGTGCGGGCAGTTCGGCCTGCGTTGGGCCTGACCAGCCCACCGTGGCGAACAGAACGAGAAGCACAGCGACGGATCGGGATTGGCGCATGACGGACTCCGCAGCAGACCGGAGCGCGGCGCGTTTCCGGGCGGCGCCAGTGGCCGCCGGATCACCTTGGTGCGCGGCCGCTCGCCAGACCTGACGGCAACCTTACGGTTGCTGGTGGAAGCTGGCGGATTCTCAGAATCTTTTTTGAAACAACTAGATAGAGCAGCCGTGCGGAGTGCGGGCTGGTTGACGGACCGGCGTGCTTGGCGTCGCTGCCTGCCTTCGCCACAGCTGGGTGACCTGTGGGAAAAGGGGCATTTGGGTGCAGCTCTTAGGTCAACCAAGGAGCAAAACTGGAGTGACTGGTCGCTGGCGCCAAGCCATGCGGACTGGCTGCGGGCTATTACTTCTCCCTTTGCGCGAAGCTGCTCTGCAGGGATGGGCGAGGTTGAGGGCGAAGCCCTGTGTCATCGGATTCCACGGGTGGCTTCGCCCCGTACCCTCACCCCAACCCCTCTCCCGCAGGAGAGGGGCTTTAGGCTCCCCCTTATCTCCTGGACAGAAGAAGATTCCCTCATCGACAGAGGAAGATTCCCTCATCGACATGCGGATCAGCCTTGGTCAACCGGAAGCAGACGACAGGCTTCCCGGTCGCCATGGAGCTCTTCCTTCTCCCATCGGGAGAAGGTGCCCCGCAGGGGCGGATGAGGGTACGGGCGAAGCCTCGTGCCCCCCACCACGCCTGCGGCTTCGCCTGGCACTTGCCCCCACTCCCCGCCCTCAAATCACCCGCAAGGTGATCGCCTTCAGCACCGCACGGGTGCGGTCGCGGGTGCCGAGCTTTTCCAGGATGGTGGAGACGTAGTTCTTCACCGTGCCTTCGGCGAGGAACAGGGTGCGGGCGATTTCCTTGTTGGAATAGCCGCCGGCCAGCAGGCGCAGGATCGCCACCTCGCGTTCGCTGAAGGTCTCGCTCGGCGCCTGTTGGTCGCGGAACTGGTAACGCGCGCGCACCGGGTCGGTGCTGACCGGTTGCAGCAGGGTCTCGCCGGCAGCGACGCGCGCGATGGCATCGCGCAGGTCTTCCGGGGCGGCGTCCTTGAGCAGGAAGCCCTGCGCGCCGGCTTCGGTGGCGCGCAATAGCAGGTCGCTGTCGTCGAAGGTGGTCAGCAGCAGCACGGGGGTGCGGTCGCCGCGGGCGCGCAGTTGCCCCAGCGCCTGGATACCGTCGACGCCGGGCATGCGGATATCGCTGAGCACCACATCCACCGCGGTGACACTCAGCGCATCCAGCAATGCCTGGCCGTCGTCGGCCTCGCAGACCACCTCCACGCCTTGCTGCTGCAGCAAGGCGCGCAAGCCGGCGCGGACCAGGATCTGGTCGTCGGCCAGGGCGATTCGAAGTGAACTCATAGCGGAACTCTCGCAGTCAGATGCATGCCGCCCGTGGGGGTGAGGCCTAGGTCGAGGTGGCCGTGCAGGGTCGCCAGGCGTTCGCGCATGCCGGTGATGCCGTTGCCTTCGCGGATGCACTCGGCGCGGCGGCCGTCGTCTTGAATGTCCACGCGCAGCTGCGCGTTCTCGCAGTGCAGATGCACCGCGACTTCGTCGGCATCGGCATGCCGCACCGCATTGGTCAGCGCCTCCTGCACCAGCCGCAGCAATAACTCCGCCACGCGGGCATCGGTGATGCGCACGTCCGGGTCGATGCGCAGGCGCAGCGCCGGGCGCGGGAACGGTGCGGCCAGCGCGCGCAACGCGGTTTGCAGGTCCAGGCCGCGATCGTCGCGCATGGACTGCACCACGTTGCGGATGTCGGCCAGCAGTTCGGCAGACAGCTGCTCCAGCACCGCAATGTCGTCGCGCTGCGCCAACGCGGGGTCGGCGCTGAGCAGTCGCAGATTGATGCGCATGGCGGTGAGTTTGTGCCCGGCCACATCGTGCAGCTCGCGCGCCAGACGCAGGCGTTCGGCGTCGCGTGCGCTGTCGGCCAGCAGCGCGCGTGTGGCCAGCAGATCGGCGTTGACGTAGGCCAGCGCATCGCGCGCGCGCTCGGCACTGCGCGCGTAGTTGGCGGTCAGCGCGGCAAAGGCCTGGAAGCTGGTGTAGATGGTCACCATCAGCAGTGGGCGCGGGAGATGCGCCTGCACGAAAATCGCATACGTGGCCGCATTGATCACCAGCATCAGCGCCAGCACCTGGGGCGGTTGCCAGCGTATCGCCGCCTGCGCGACCACCAGCACCAGCAACACCGGCGAGGTCCCGGTGCGCGGCTCCAGCCAGACCAAGGCCACCGCCAGCAGTGCCTGCAGCAACAGGGCGCCCCGCTGCGGCAGCGGCCGTGGCGGCAGCAGGTAGCGCAACAGGAACACCAGCGTGAAGCCAATCAAGGTGGCCCAGCGCCATCGCGCAGACGATGAGAGTTCCGGACCGAACGACAGCATGACCGCCGCGATGGTGAGCATGCCGGCCAGGTTGAGCGGTTTGGCGATGTCGCGCAGGGGGGATGTCATACGGCGATGCTGACCGCCGCGTGTCCGCTCGGCAATGGTGCGCCTGCAGAAGGTGACTTCCGGCAGGTGGGATCGATGACCTGCGGCCCCTGTGCCGGGCGCGGCGCCTGCGCACACTGGCATCACCAACCCACCCCATCGCCACGGAGTTACGCCATGTCTGCGTCCAATCTGTTTCTCGCACTCAATCTGATCTGGGGCGGCTATGAAGTGCTGCTCAGCCGCCGTCGCCGCGCCAGCGATGGCGGCGCGCACGATCAGGGCACGCTGCAGCAGCTGTGGCGGGTGCTGTATGCGGCGGTGGCCATTGCGGTGGCGCTGGCCTATAGCGGGCTGGCGCATTGGCCGCAGAGCTGGCACGCGCCGCTGCAGTGGGCCGGCTGCGCCTTGATCGGCGGCGGGTTGGCGCTGCGGGTGTGGGCCATCCAGGTGCTGGCACGCTGGTTCACGGTGGATGTGACCATCCAGCCAGACCACCAATTGGTGCGCAGCGGGCCGTATCGCCTGCTGCGTCACCCGTCCTATACCGGCGCGCTGATGGCCTTCTACGGACTGGCGCTGGGCATGGGCAATGCGTTGTCGGTGGTGGCGATCGTGGTGCCGGTGACGTTGGCGTTCCTGCATCGCATCCGGGTCGAGGAAGCCGCACTGCAACGCGCCTTCCCGGTTGCCTACCCGGCCTATGCCGCGCAGAGCCGCCGCTTGCTGCCGCTGGTGTGGTGAGTTGGCAGCAGCGCCTGCAACGCTGCGGGGCTTCGCGCGCTCGCACACCGGTTCGGCCTGCGCCGCATGCACGCACGAGCAGTGCCGCACTGTCTGGTGTCGCTGCCGCATCGGCCGATCTGCGACGACCGCCACCGCTGCCGGGTTGGCGCGCTGCGTACCATCGGGCTGCGCGCGCCGCATCCCCCATCGTTGCCAGGAGAGTTGCATGCTTGCCCGCACTTACGCCGTTGTCGCCTTGGTCAGCCTGCTTGGCAGCGCTGCCGTCAACGCCGCCGATCTGGACGTGGGCATCAGCGGCCTGCGCTCGCAACAGGGCCAGTTACGGATTGCGGTGATCGCCACCGCCGCGCAACTGGATAGCGCCCAACCCCCGGTGCAGGCGCAGACGGTGCCGATCACCAGCAGCGCACCGCATATCCAGTTCAAGAATCTGGCCCCCGGGCGCTACGCGGTGATGGTCAATCACGACGAAAACGCCAACGGCAAGCTGGACACCAACCTGATCGGCATGCCGGTGGAAGGCTACGGCTTCAGCAACAACCCCACCGGCATGCGTAAACCCGGCTTCGACGAAATCGTCTTCGACCTGCCGGCCAGCGGCAAACGCCTCAGCGTGCAGATGCGCTGAGGCCCACGCGCGAAAGGAGCCATGCATGCACCGCCGCCGCTTCCTGCAATCGTTACTGGCCGCCACCGGCAGCGCTGCGCTGGGCGGCTTTGCCTTGCGCAGCCTGCCTGCACACGCCGCAGAAGCGGCCGTGTTCCAGGCGCAGTTGCAGCGCACGCCGTGGTTACTGGGCTGGCGTAGCGTCACCAGCCCCACCCTGGGGCCGGCCACCGCAACGCTGCAGGGCGCACTGCCCGAGGGGTTGGTAGGCAGCCTGTATCGCAATGGCCCGGCCTGGACCGAGCGCGCCGGGTTCCGCTACGAGCACTGGTTCGACGGCGACGGCATGGTGCACCGCTGGCAGCTGGGCGGCGGCCAGGTGCAGCACCGTGGGCGCATGGTGGCCACCCACAAGTTCACCCAGGAGCAGCAGGCCGGGCGCTTTCTGTATCGCGCGGCCGGCACCTCCGTTCCGGACATGCATCCTGGCCGCAACAACGACGACGTCAACACCGCCAACATCTCGGTCACGATGCTCAATGGCCGCCTGTTTGCGCTGTGGGAAGCCGGCTCGGCGATCGAACTGGACCCCGACGCGCTAAGCACCATCGGCCCGGTCACCTGGCGCGAGGATCTGGCCGCGATGCCGTTTTCTGCGCACCCATTGACCGACCACGATGGCAGCGTCTGGAATGTTGGCTCGATCAGCGTGGTGGGCTCCACCGGCGTGGTGCTCTGGCACCTGGGCGCCGATGCCACGTTGCGCAGCGTGCAGCTGCTGCAGACCGATGCGCCGGCCTACATGCACAGCTTTGCGATGACCGATCGCCATCTGATCCTGGTCATGGCGCCGTATCGGCGGCTGGACGGCGACGGCGCGTTCTTCGAGCAAATGCGCTTCACCCCGGATGCGCCCTGCCGGATTGCGGTGGTGCCCAAGGATGCACTGGACCAACCGCGCTGGTTCGAGGCCGACTTTGCGGTGGCCTATCACTTTGCCGATGCCTACGCGCAGCACGACCGCATCGTGGTGCGCGCCATCGTGCACTCCGATCCGGAAGAAGCCCGCTCGCCGATGCGCGCGGCCATGCACGGCGACCCGAACGCCAAGCCGGCAGCGGTGCAGCTACGCAGCCTGCATCTGGACCTGGCCAGCGGCCGCGCGCACTGGCAGGTGCATCCGGTGGATAACCTGGAACTACCGCTGTTCGACCACCGCACCCCACGCACGCACGGCGCACGTCTGTATGCGCCGTGCATCGATGGCCCGAACCAGTCGCCGTTTCTCAACGCGGTGGCCGGCTACGACCTGGAACGCGACCGCCGCCAGGTGCACCGCTACGGCTCGCATGTGCTGGCCGAAGAACATGTGTTCGTCGCCAAGCCGGGCAGCACGCGCCCGGACCAGGGCTGGCTGGTGGGAACGGTGCTCGACACCCAGCGCGCACGCACCGGGTTGATGGTGCTGGACGCACAGCACATCGATGCCGGGCCGATTGCGCAGGCATGGCTGCCCTACGCGATTCCGCTGGGATTCCATGGGCATTTTGTGGCGGCTGCGTAGCGCGACGGAGGACCTGGCCGCGCTTGCGCCCTATGACCGCTGACAACCTTCTTCACCGAGCGACGCATGGCGCGTTGCGAACGCCAAGGCCATCACCACGCTGACGAACAGCGTGGCCGTTGTAAGACACGCGTTGCTACAACAGACGCGCCGCCCATCCCCGCAACACACCGATCGCCTTACACTCAACGGCTACCCCGCAGCTGTCGTCCGTCTTCGATGATCATTTCTGCCGCTTCCGATTACCGTGCCGCTGCGCAGGCGCGCTTGCCGCCGTTCCTGTTCCATTACATCGATGGCGGCGCCTACGCCGAGCACACGCTGCGGCGCAATGTCTCGGATCTGGCCGATATCGCGCTGCGCCAGCGGGTGCTGCGCAACATGTCCGACCTGAGCCTGAGCACCGAGCTGTTCGGCGAAACCCTGGCGATGCCAGTGGCTTTGGCACCGGTGGGGCTCACCGGCATGTACGCGCGGCGCGGCGAAGTGCAGGCCGCACGTGCGGCGGCCGCGCGCGGGATCCCGTTCACCCTCTCCACGGTGTCGGTGTGCCCGATCGAAGAAGTGGCGCCGGCCATCAGCCGGCCGATGTGGTTCCAGCTGTATGTGCTCAAGGACCGCGGCTTCATGCGCAATGCGCTGGAGCGCGCCAAGGCGGCCGGCGTCACCACGTTGGTATTCACCGTGGACATGCCCACGCCGGGCGCACGCTACCGCGATGCGCACTCGGGCATGAGCGGGCCTAATGCGTCGCTGCGGCGGATGCTGCAGGCGGTGACGCATCCGCGCTGGGCGTGGGACGTGGGCCTGCTCGGCAAACCGCATGATCTGGGCAACATCTCGGCCTATCGCGGCAGCCCCACCGGCTTGCAGGATTACATCGGCTGGCTCGGCGCCAACTTCGACCCGTCGATTGCGTGGAAGGATCTGGAATGGATCCGCGAGTTCTGGACCGGGCCGATGGTGATCAAGGGCATCCTGGACCCGGACGATGCGCGCGATGCGGTGCGCTTTGGCGCCGACGGCATTGTGGTGTCCAACCACGGTGGGCGTCAGCTCGATGGCGTGCTGTCCAGCGCACGCGCGTTGCCGGCCATTGCCGATGCGGTGAAAGGGCAGCTCAAGATCCTGGCCGACTCGGGCATCCGCAGTGGGCTGGATGTGGTGCGCATGCTCGCGCTCGGCGCCGATGCGGTGTTGTTGGGCCGCGCATTCGTCTACGCGCTGGCGGCCGGCGGCCAAGCCGGTGTAGAAAATTTGCTGACCTTGATCGAGAAGGAAATGCGCGTGGCAATGACGCTGACCGGCACGCATTCGATTGCCGAGATCAGTGGCGATGCGTTGAGCCGGGTGACGCGCGAGAACGCTGTGTCGCCTTGAATCGGGAATGGAGAATCGGGAATCGGTAAAAGCGCTTGGCCGCATTGGTTTTGCTGGGTGCATGCCGGGCAATAAGCAATGGCGGCGTTGTCTGCCATCGCTCCGCGCCCTTCTCTCAGCCGGCTAGAGCGGCTGCAGTTCTTTGCTTGAGCGGGCACGATGCTTCGACATCGGGAAGTACGCGTATCTCCTACGCCGTACTGCTTCTGCGTAGCGACTGCGCAGCCGTCGTGTCGATCGTTAGCGCTTGCCCTCACCTGTCGGCAACCGTTGCTTCACTGCCAGCACTTCCGCCCACGGGTCCACACGCTGTCGCTTGGCACGTTGCACGGCCTTGTCGATCGGAAACGCATCCGGCCCGCTGATCTTGCCGAGCTCTTCCCAGTGCAGCGGTACTGCGACGGTGGCCTTCGCGCGCGCGCGCAGCGACCACGAACACACGCTGGTGTTGCCGCGGCCGTTGCGCAGCCAGTCGACAAAGATCACGCCATGGCGCTTGGCCTTGCTCATGGTGGCCACGTAACGCTCCGGTGCCTGTGTGGCCAGCGCCTGCGCAAATGCCTCGCAGAAATCGCGCGCTTGCTCCCAGCTGGCATCGGGCACGATCGGCACGACGACATGCAGCCCCTTGCCGCCGGACAAGCGCACTGCGCTTTCCAGTCCTGCCGCGCGCAGCTTGGTGCGGATGTCGCGCGCGGCAGCCACCACCGCGGACCAGGCGACCTGTTCGCCCGGATCCAGGTCAAACACCAGGCGGTCCGGATGCTCCGGGTCGTCGATGCACGACCCCCACGGATGCAGCTCCAGCGTGTTCATCTGCACCAGCTCGAGCAAGCCGGCTGCATCCTCGATATACAAATAATCCTCAGTGCCGCTTTTCTGCTTGAGCGCAATCGCCTCGATATGCGCGCCCAGTTGCCGACCCTGGTGCTTCTGGAAGAAGCAGTCGCCGCCCACGCCATCGGGGCAGCGCAGCAACGACAGCGGCCGGCGCGCAACCTCCGGCAACACCAGCGGCGCGACGGCACGGTAGTAGGCCGCCACCTCGCCCTTGCTGATGCCCAGCGCGGGAAACACCACACGCTCGGGATGGGTGATGGTGACGCCGTCGGTGGACAGCGCCGCCGCTGTCTTCTTCGACGTGGCCGATGCAGTGCTGGTGACGCTCGATGCTATGGATGTCCTGCTCTTGGACGCTGCCTCGCCAGCACGTGTGCGTGTGCTCGCAACGCTGCTCGTGGTCCTGGAGACTTTTTTGCTCGCGTTCTCCTGCGTCGCCGCGCTCGATGTCGCTGCTGCAGCGCGTGTCTTGGTCGCGCGCTTGGCGGGTGCAGCGCGGTCGCCGCCCAGATCGGTCATGGGTTTGTCCTGCCGTAAGCGCTTGAACGCAGCCTGCCGCAACAGCCCTTGCTTGGCCCAGCCACGGAATGCCACTTCGGCGATCAGCGCCGGCCGCACCCAGTGCACATCGCGCGGACGGCCCGGCAGATGCGATGGCAGTTCCAACGTGGCGGTGTCGCTGTGCAGCGCACGCAGTTGCGTGGTGATCTTGCCCAACAACGCGTCATCGAAACCGGTGCCCACGCGGCCCACGTAACGCAGCGCCTTGCCGTCCAGTTGCGCAAGCAGCAACGCACCGAAGCCGCTGCGCGTGCCCTTGGGATCTGTGTATCCCACCACCACAAACTCGTCGCTGTCTTCGTGCTTGGTCTTGACCCAATCCGCACCGCGGCCGCCGCGATACGCCGCGTCGGCGCGCTTGCTGACAATGCCTTCCCAGCCCTTGTCGGCACTGGCCGCGAACACCTCCGGCCCGCGCCCGATCACATGGTCGCTGTAGGCCAATGTGCCCGGGGTGTCGCCAAGCAGTGCACGCAGCAGCTGTTTGCGCTGCAGCAGCGGCGTGTCGCGCAGATCGACGCCGGCCACACCGAGCAGATCGAACACGAGATAGCGCAGCGGTTGCCGCGCGCTGCCATCCAGCGCCCGTTGCAATGCGGAGAAATCGCTACGTCCCTGCGCATCCAGCACCACCAGCTCGCCATCCAGCCGTGCGTCGCGCACCGGCAACGCCTGCAGCGCGCTCACTACCTCCGGGAAGCGCTCGGTCCATGCCTGGTCGTTACGCGAGCGCAGTTGCACACGGCCATCGACTAGGTCGGCCAGCAGGCGATACCCATCCCATTTGATTTCATGCAGCCATCCATCGCCATCTGGGGCCTGCTCGCGCAACAGCGTCAACTGCGCACGCAAGTCGGTCGGACACGGCGCATCTCGTGCGCCATCCAACTCCAGTGCCCGCGTGCGCCAGGTGGCCTGCGTTGGGCTGCGCTTGGTGGCGTGGTCGTGCCGGCCCATCGGCTAGCCGGCCTTGCGCCGCGGTGCGGCTTTTGCAGCGGTTTTCTTGGTTGCCTTGCTCGCCGTCTTCTTGGTGGTTTTCTTTGCGATCTTCTTGGTTGCGGCCTTCTTGGCCGACGCTGCGTTCGCGCCAACTGTGCCGGTCTTCTTCGCCGGTGTGCGCGTATTGGCCTGCAGGCTTTTCTGCAGCAAGGACATGAAATCCACCACGTTGGTGGTGGCGTCTTCATGCTGGGTGGGCACCACCTCCACCTGCGTGGTGCCACCCTTTTCCTGGATGCGCTTGCGCAGGATCTTCTCGAGCTTGCCGCGGAATTCGTCGTGATAGTCCTCCGGCTGCCAGCTGCCGGACATCGACTCGATCAACTGCCTGGCCATCTCCTGTTCCTTGGGCGTGATGCGGTACTCGCCCACCGCACCGGCCGGCAATTTGAAGTCCTGCGGGTCCACCACTTCCTGTTGATAGCGCAGCAGCAACAGGATCAACGCATCACCCTGCGGCATCACCGCGGCCAGGTATTCGCGGGTGCGGATCACCACCTTGGCAATACCCACCTTGCCGGTGTCGCGCAGCGTTTCGCGCAGCAGCACATAGCCTTTTTCAGCCTTCTTGCCTGGCACCAGGATGTAGGGCTTTTCGAAATAGCGCGGGTCGATGTCCGCTGCATCGACAAAGGTTTCCACCTCCACCGTCTCGTGGCTTTCCGGCGACGCCGAGCGGATGTCCTGCTCTTCGACGATGACGTAGCTGCCCTTGTCGTACTCGAATGCCTTGACGATCTCCTTCCACGGCACTTCATCGCCAGTATCGGCGTTGACGCGCTCGAAGCGGATCGGCTTCTTGTCGCGCGAGTCGAGCATGCGGAAGTGCAGGTCCACCTTGCGTTCGCCGGACATCAGCGACACCGGCACATTTAGCAGGCCAAATGACAGGGTTCCGGTCCAGATCGGTCGTGCCATCAGTGCGCCGCTCCGTGGATGGCTGCCTCGGGAATATGGTCCAGCGCCAGCCACGCGTCTTCGACGATGGTGCGCGCATGCGGCCAGTCCAGGCGCGAGTTGCCGCGCATGCTGTCCCACTGCGCCGCCAGCGCCTGCTCGCAGAGCGTGTCATTGCCGCGCGGCCAGTCTGCAGCGTGGGTCAGGCGGGCGAACGCATAGGCCGGCGACAGATCGCGCCAGGTGGGCCCGCCCCGGCGGCGGCGGCGCTGATAATCGGCCAGGCTGTAGCACTGGAAGTCCTGCGCTACACCGACTGCATCGACTGGCGGTCGCTTGCGATGGGTCCGCTTGGCCGCTGCAGGCTCCACCTGCGCACTGAACAGGCGACGGTCGGGACGGCGGTCCTGGGGGCGCATGGTCTGCTCCACGGTGCAGCGTTGAGGGCCCACATCAGTAGCGCCGCTGCCGTGATCCAGACGTGAGAAATCCGCTTACATCGTGCGATTTGCGTGCCCTTCACCGCACACGCGCTGAACTGGCAGCCCATCCAGACACCAGGAGCGGCGCCATGTCCCGCGACCCCTTACGCGACCAACCCACCCAACCGGGCGAACAGCACGGCAAGCGCGATGCCGAGCAGTATGAGGATCGCGGTGCAGGCGATGCACCAGGCCGCTTGATCCCGGCCGATGACGACACCCCTGCCAAGACGCCGGGCAGCACACCGGCAGCCGAGCACTGACAGCGGCGCGGTCGCGAGGCGAGTCTGGCGGTGCTAGGCCCGCCCCGCCGCCTGCAGACGGCGGAATTCGTCATCGCTGAAGAGCCGCGAGCGCACCAAAAATCGCACGCCCTCGCCATTCTCCAGCGAGAACATGCCACCACGGCCCGGCACCACATCGATGATCAGCTGGGTGTGCTTCCAGTACTCGAATTGCGGCGCGCTGATGTAGAACGATGCGCCGCCGATCTCGCCTAAAAGCACGTCGCGATCACCAACGATGAAGTCGCCCACCGCAAAGCACATCGGCGACGAGCCATCGCAACACCCGCCGGATTGATGGAACAGCAGATCGCCGTGCCGCGCGCGCAGTGTGTCGATCAGCTGTAATGCTGGCAGCGTGGCCATGACCTGCAATGGCAGGTCTGTCTGGGTGATCGTGCCGTGCATCATCCGCCTCCAATGGCCGCGTCAGGCTGCCATATCGCGCACGATACGCCCCTCGCGGTCATGCCGGCGCGCATGCATACGACAGTCGATGTGGGTGTCGGGTGTGTCGGTCGCCACGGTCGTAGCCACCCAGGTGTTCTGCAGGGGACGTGTACCGCTTGAGGTCAAGCGGCAGGAGGCAAGTCAGATTCGGCCGTATCCGCGATCAACCATCATCCGAGCACCGGACAACCACGCAGCCTGCGCGTGAGCCCGCTCCCCACAGCCGCATGGAGCGCAGACATGGCGGTACGCGCAAGAGGCACCGGCCGCGCGGACGCGGCCGATAGTCGCCGCCCTCACATGCCACTCGTACACTCCGCCTCTGTGCGCCATCCGCATCCGCCCGACGCCTGCGCGTCACGTGGTGCTGGTCACTGTGCGCTTTAACGCTCATACGGAAGGAACCACACCATGAAGCAACGCCTGCTCACCGCCGCCCTGCTTGCCCTGCTACTGCAAGGCTGTCAGGCGCCCGAGTCCACTACCGCCGCCGATCCCGCTGCGCCGACCTCCACGGCCACGACAACCGCCGCCCCGGAACCGGTACCTCCGGCCACCCCGGCAGCACAGCGCCCCGCGCTGCCCCAGGGAGCCTGCGAGAAAACCGAAGACGGCTTCTCTGCGTTTCTGGAAGCGATCGTCGCCGATCCGGCGTTACGTGCGGCCTACAGTGCCCCACACGTCGAAGAACGCGACCTGCGCGACCCGTGCAAGCCGGTGGACCGCCCCGGCGAGCCGTTCCGGCTGGTCCTGATCGATTCGCGCTGGTCCTACGACGAACCCGACAAGCAGCCCGAGCAACTGGCGCGGGTGAAGCTGGAGCTCAAGCCCGACGGCGAGCGCATGCGCGCAGAGTTCATCAGGGCCGAGTTCTCCCCCGACGAAGAAGTGATCAAGACCGTCGGGACACCGGAAGCCTATGTGTTCGACTACACGCAGCAATGCTGGCAGTTGACCCAGCATCTGCGCTGATCGGCGGCTAGCCCGCCTGCGGGCAGACTCCGTCACTCTTGGTTGTCTCGCTATCAATAAGGAAATTGCACATGCCCAGGTACACCATCGTCGAATCGGTCGGACGCGGCGTCCAGCACATCCACGACTACGAAGACATCGAGCGCCATCACCCCACGCGCGGTAACGAGCGCGGGCGCGTGTACGGCACCGTCAATGGCGAGCGCGAAGAACTGCTCGGCAACTACAACGGCGCGGCAACCGTCTCGCGCGATGGCGACCATTACGTGTCGAAGGATTTCGTGCTGCAGGCCGGTGGGGCCAGTGCGGTGCCGGTGCCGGCCATTGCCAGCGGCTATATCGGCCGCGTGGATGCCAGCGACGGGATCGTGCAGATCTACGACAAGCCCGCCTCCGACCCGAGCCGCGAAATGATCGCGCAGTATCGGCATCTGGAGCTGCGCAATACCCAGCTGGAAACCGGCGCGCGCATCGAATACGGGCAGTCGGTGGGCATCCAGGGCGGCTTCAACAACGGCAATCCCAGTGCGTTCGGCAAGCACGTGCATGTGGACATCAACACCAGCTACCTTCCACAGGCCGAGCGCTATGTGCGCGACATCAGCAGCGGCAAGATCACCACCGATCAGCGTCCGCAACACGCCCAGCCCAACCTCACCGGTACGGCCCAGGTGACGGACATTTCAGGCAATGGCCGCACAGTCGCTGCGCCGGGCGGGGCCGCAGCGGTGAGCGCCGCTCCAATTGCCGATGGCGTGCTGCGCAAGAACGAACATGGACCGGACGTCACAGCGCTGCAGCAACGCCTCAATGCGCTGGGATACACCGATGCCCAGGGCCAGCCATTGGGCACCGACGGCAAGTTTGGCGATCGCACCCTGCAGGCTGTGCAGGCATTCCAGCGCGATCACCAACTGAGCGATGACGGCATCGCCGGCCAGGATACCTTCAAGGCGCTGGCCGACGCCCAGCCGCGCCAGCCCGAGCATGCCGCCGCCGCGGAGCAACGTGACGCGTCAGCGCGCCAACCGCTGTTGTCCGATCAGGCGCATCCGCAGCATGCGATGTACCAACAGGCAGTGGGCGCGCTGGAAAAGCTCGGCCCTGCGGGCGGGTTCAAGGACCGCAAGGAGCTGGAGCAAGCCGCCGGCACCCTCACCCACGACGCCAGCATCAGCGGGCTGACCCGCATCGACCACGTCACGCCCAACAAGGCGGGCAACGGTCTGTTTGCGGTGGAAGGCAGGCTGGACGACCCGGCACACCGCCGTGCCTACGTCGATCGCGACCAGGCGGTGCAACAGACGCTTGAGCAATCCACGCAGAAACTGCGGCAGGATCTGCCGACCGGCATCGAACAAGAGCCGGCGCGCGAAACCAACCGCGCGATGGCGATGTAGCCAGCCGTCGGTTATCGCAACATCCTGCAGGCGGCAGGGTCTGCTGCCTGCGAGGAGTTGCTGCATGCGCGATTGATCGATCGGGACACGCGACCAGCAATTGCAACGTGACAACGGACTGCGTGCAGAAGCGGCGTTCGGGTGATACGAGCGAGCAGCGCGCAACGGCCATGCCGTCGTCTACGGGGCACGCTGACACCCTCGATGCGGAGGCGCCGTGCCTGCGCTGTTGATGGCGTGCCGCCCGAACAGGCGGCACGCCATCGGCTCAGAAGAACCCCAGCGCTTTCGGCGAATAGCTCACCAGCAGGTTCTTGGTCTGCTGGTAATGGTCGAGCATCATCTTGTGATTCTCGCGGCCGATGCCTGATTGCTTGTAACCGCCGAACGCAGCATGCGCCGGATAGGCGTGATAGCAGTTGGTCCACACCCGCCCGGCCTGGATCGCGCGGCCCATGCGGTACAACCGCGACGCATCGCGACTCCACACGCCAGCGCCCAGGCCGTAGAGCGTGTCGTTGGCAATCGCCAGCGCCTCGGCTTCGTCCTTGAAGGTGGTGACCGACACCACCGGCCCGAAGATTTCTTCCTGGAACACACGCATCTTGTTGTGGCCCTTGAACACCGTGGGCTTGACGTAGAAGCCATCGGCCAGCTCGCCATCGAGCGTGTTGCGCTCGCCACCGATCAACACTTCGGCACCTTCCTGTCTGCCGATGTCGATGTACGACAAGATCTTTTCCAGCTGCTCGCTCGATGCCTGCGCGCCAACCATGGTGTTGGGATCGAGCGGATTGCCCTGCTTGATTGCGGCCACGCGCTTGAGCGCTTTTTCCATGAACTTGTCGTAGATCGATTCCTGGATCAGCGCGCGCGAGGGGCAAGTGCATACCTCGCCCTGATTGAAGGCGAACAGCACAAAACCTTCCACCGCCTTGTCGAGAAAATCATCGTCTTCGGCCATCACATCGGCAAAGAAGATGTTGGGCGATTTACCGCCCAGCTCCAGCGTCACCGGAATCAGGTTCTGGCTGGCGTATTGCATGATCAGCCGGCCGGTGGTGGTTTCACCGGTGAAGGCGATCTTGGCGATGCGCGGGTTGCTGGCCAGCGGCTTGCCAGCCTCCAACCCAAAGCCATTGACCACGTTGAGCACGCCGGGCGGTAGCAGATCGCCGATGACCTCCATCAACACCAGGATCGACGCCGGTGTCTGTTCGGCCGGCTTCATCACCACGCAGTTACCGGCGGCCAGGGCGGGCGCCAGTTTCCAGCACGCCATCAGCAACGGGAAATTCCACGGAATGATCTGCCCCACCACGCCGAGCGGCTCGTGGAAATGGTAGGCGATGGTGTCACTGTCGATCTCGGAAATGCCGCCTTCCTGCGCCCGGATCGCGCCGGCAAAATAACGGAAGTGATCCACGCACAGCGGCACGTCGGCATTGAGCGTTTCGCGCACCGGTTTGCCGTTGTCCCAGGTTTCGGCATAGGCCAGCAATTCCAGATTCTGCTCGATGCGGTCGGCGATCTTGAGCAGCACATTGGAGCGATCGGTGGTGGAGGTCTTGCCCCAGGCCTCTTTTGCCGCGTGCGCAGCATCCAGCGCCGCCTCGATATCCGGCCCGGTGGAGCGCGCAATCGAGGTAAACACCTTGCCACTGATCGGCGTAGTGTTGTCGAAGTATTGGCCGCTGTGCGGCGCAACCCACGCACCGCCGATGAAGTTGTCGTAGCGCGATTTGAAGATGGACTGCGGGTCGGTATTGAGCGGTTTGGTTGAGGCAAGCGCGTTCATCATGGTCTCCTGGCAGCGTGGTCCGATGCGAACGTGTATACCCCTGCAAGTGCTAGCGCAATGTCATGTCAGGCGCTGTTGCGCTGCGTCATTTCTTGCTACGCAGAAAGACTGGTTTTCCCGCTCAAATGCATTGCAGCGCATCATCGCCTATAGGCGTAAGGCAACGATCAACAAGCAGTAAAGAGCGCGTGTGGCGGCAATACCGATGGCAGCGTGACGTTGATATCGGCGTGCGGGCACTGTCGCCAAGGTCAACGCGTGGTTGTGTGTGTCCCTGACGGCATCGGCTCGTCCAGCGGTGCCTTGCAGTCGGCGACGCTTTTTTGATGGTAGGAGCGCAACTGCCATGCAGCGGCCGGCGTCTGCTGCCATACATAGACCCAGCGATAACGCTGACCGGCGTTGCACGCATCGATGGTGACTTCATCGCGCGGGCGGCCTTGCGACGGCAGGGGCAGTGCCGCGGTGGCTGCATCGATGCGTGTGCCCATGGGCCTATCGAAAAGGACGGTACTGACGCGAACAGTGCCCAAATCGGCAGCGGCCTGCGGCGGCATCTGCCTGGTTTGACCGCTCGGCCTGGGTTGTTGCAGCAGCCAGGCATGGATCTGTGCGATGGCCGGGGCACCGGCGGGGTAGTCGTGCACGATGCGCATGTCCATATGGTCTGCCCTGGCCACATTGCAGGCCAGCAGACACGCCACCGTCGTCGAAAAAACCAACGCTTGCTTCCAGGCTGTCATCGTTGCGCTCCTTGCAGTGAATGAGTGATCCAAACTATCACGCACGTGTTGAGTGACGACAGCCTTCTTCGCATGGCGCGACGCGACTTCAAGCCGCCGTCGTGGAGCCTGCGGCGCGCCATGCCTGCACTGCCGCAAGCACGCGGTTGCCATGCAGGGCGCTGCTATCGCGCACGGCATAGGCGTGTGGTCTGGCTTGTACCTACGCCGCCAGTTGCGCGCAGGCGGCGTGCGCGTCTACCAACACATCGGCGAGCTCTGTTGCGTTCAACGACAGCAGGATCGAGAAGCCGGTGGCCGACATCGTGCAGTTGATGTCCAGCCAGTAGCGGCTGTCCTCGCGCAGGAGAAACCAGTCTGCGGGGGCGTGATCGATGACGCGCATGGTGTGGCCTGGCGTTTTACTGGAGATGCCTCTGCGCACCGCTGTGGCGGCCACGTAGCGAGGCGTGTCATCGGGACGGCTTCGTCGCGCCCGGGTGCGCTCCTACGGGGCAGCGGGCGCGTTGTTGGACGCGCACCGCCTGCGGCCTAGTCAGCCACCAAAATCCCACTGCAGCCCCACCGTATACGTGCGATCCGGACCCGGCTCGTAATAGCGCCCGTTGCCGTCGTTGACGATCACCGAGCCCACGTACTGCCGGTCCAGCGCGTTGTCGATGCGTGCAAATGTACGCAGCGCACCCTGCGCAGTGGTCCAGCGGCGCGAGGCCTCCAGATTGACCAACGCATAGCCGGGCGCGCGTTCGGTGGCCAGGTCGTTGGCCACGGTGGCGTCGGAGGCCACCGTTTCGGCGGCGAACTGCCACTGCGCCGGTTGCCACTGCCAGCGCGCGAACAATTGCTGGCGCGGCACGCCGGGCAGGCGCGAGCCGCTGGCCACCGGTGCGGTGGGCGTGGCGCAGCCGCTGCTGGCGCAGGTGAGATAGCCATCGCGCACGGTGGCGTCGACAAACGTGTAAGCCAGCTGCACTTGCTGGGTGGCGCCCAGCGGTTGCTGCCAACTCAGCTCCGCGCCCTGGCGGCGGGTGGCGCCGATGTTGCGGAAAGTGCTGCGGCCGTTGGTGTTGCTGGCCACCGCCAACTCGTCGTCGGTGTCGGCGCGGAACAACGCCACCTGCAGCGCCGCGCCGCTCTGCGCGCGCCACTTGCTACCGACTTCGTAATTGCGGCTCGTGGCCGAGCCCAGATCCAGCGCCAGACCGGCGGCGCCATCGTTGCGATAGCCCAGCTCGTTGAAAGTAGGCGTTTCGAAGCCGCGTCCGGCCGAGGCGTAAAAACGCAGATCGTCGGTGGCGCGGAACACGATGCCGCCCACCGGCGTGGTCGCCGAATAATCGCGCCGCCCGCTATCGTCGGGATTGCGGCCCACGATGTAGTGGTCGTCCGACTTGAAACGCACCTGGCTATGCCGCACGCCCAGCAATGCAGACCAGCGGTCGCTCCACTGCCACCAGGCCTGCGCAAACTGGTCCACGTTTTCGACCTGGTCGCGCTGATTGCGGCGCAGCGCGCCCTGCACGCCCAACGTGGCGCCGACGAAGTTTTCGTAGCCGGTGCGGTACTGCCGTTGGCGATCGACGTTCGCGCCCACGGTGAGCTGCAGCGGCCGGCCCAGCGCCTGCCCCTGCCACGCCCAGCGCCCGTCGGCACCTTCGTAATTGCTGTCCAGATCGATCACGCCGCCGGCGTGCAGCGGGTTGCGCTGCACCGCCACCGGCACCGCCAGAAACTGCTCCACGCTGCGTTGGCCGCCATAGGCCATCAGCCGCAGCGTCTGGCTGTCGAATTGCTGGGTGAAGATCGCCCCTGCCTGCGATTGGCGCACCGATTTGCGGGTATTGAACTGCGTGGCCACCGATGTGGCCTGGCGCGGGTCGGCGTTGAATTGCGCGCGGGTCAGACCCAGCGGGTCCTGTGCATCGGGCGCGTCGAGATAATTGAGCACCAGATCCAGCCGGCTGCCGGGCGCCAGATCGAAACCGAGCTTGGCGTTGACCGAGTCGCGCTTGGCGCGGCTATGGTCGCGGAAGCCGTCGGTTTCAAAGTGATTGGCGGCCAGGTTGTAATGCACCGCGCCCTGCTGCCCGAGCAACTGCGCGCCCACATTGACGGTGGCATTGCTGCCGTAGGTGGCACGCAGCCGCCATGGATCATCCGGCTTGCCATCGGCGCTCCACAGTTGCAGTACGCCGCCGGAAGAGTTGCCGTACAGCGCCGAAAACGGCCCGCGCAGCACTTCCACCCGCTCGGCGCCCAGCACGTTGAAGTGCGACAACTGGCCTTGTCCATCGGGCATGCTCGCCGGGATGCCGTCCACCAGCAGGCGCACACCGCGTACGCCAAAGGTGGAACGCGCACCGAAGCCGCGGATCGACAGCTGGGTGTCCTGCGCGTAATTCTGGCGGTCGCGCGCCACCAGCCCGGGGATGCCGTCCAGCAGCTCGGACACCTGCGCGCCGCGGCGGTTGTCGTCGTCGGCCGACACCACGGTGAACGAGGCCGGCAGGTCGAAGTCGTCCACCCCGTGCACGCGCGCGGCATCCACCTGCACGGCTGGCAGCAGCTGGGGTGTGGGCTCGGCGGCCAGGGCGGGCGCAACGGCGCTCGCAACGAACACGCCGCACGCGGCGGCCAACAAGGTGAGTCTGGGCATGCGCGTAGTGTCCCTCATCCGTCCTGTGGCCGCATTGTTGCGTACGGAACGAAGCATGCTACGCCCGCCACGCCCTGCTACGATGAAGTGGTTTGGCCCAGCAGCGGCCAACGATCCGGAAGTACCCCACTCTTTCGTCCTTCAGTGAGTCATGCCGTGTCCTTCTTTGCAAACGTAGAACAGGTTCCAGGCGACCCCATCCTGGGCCTGACCGAGGCCTACAACGCCGATAGCCGCCCCAATAAGGTCAACCTGGGCGTGGGTATCTATTACGACGAAAACGGCCGCATCCCGCTGCTGCGCGCCGTGCACAAGATCGAGCAGCAGCTCGCGCAGGAAGCCAAACCGCGCGGCTATCTGCCCATCGACGGTCTGGCTGCCTACGACAAGGCCACCCAGGAGCTGCTGTTCGGTGCCGAATCGGCACTGGTGGCCTCCGGGCGCGTGGCGACCTCGCAGACCGTCGGCGGCAGCGGTGCGCTGCGCGTGGGCGCAGACCTGCTCAAGAAGTTGCTGCCCACCTCCACCATCGCCATCAGCAACCCGAGCTGGGAAAACCACCGCGCGGTGTTCGGCGCGGCCGGCTTCGAGGTCGTGGATTACACCTACTTCGACGCAGCGACCCACGGCCTGAACTTCGACGGCATGCTCACCGATCTGGCAAAACTCGAACCGGGCACGGTGGTGCTGCTGCACGCCTGCTGCCACAACCCCACTGGCGCGGACCTGACCAAGGACCAGTGGAAGCAGGTTGCCGGCCTGTTGAAGGAACGCAACCTGTTCCCGTTCGTGGACATCGCCTACCAGGGCTTCGACAAGGGCATCGAGGCCGATGCCTACGCGGTGCGCCTGCTCGCTGCCGAAGGCATCGACAGCTACGTGGTGGCCAGCTCGTATTCCAAGTCGTTCTCGCTGTATGGCGAGCGCGTGGGCGCGTTGTCGGTGGTCTCGGCCACCGCGGCCGAAGCCAAGGCTGTGCAGTCGCAGGTCAAGCGCATCATCCGCACCATCTATTCCAGCCCGTCCACGCACGGCGCCGCGCTGGTGGCCGGCGTGCTGACCAGCCCGGAACTGCGCGATGTGTGGGAGCAAGAGCTCACCGAAATGCGCGAGCGCATCCACGCCCTGCGCGCCGGTCTGGTCGAGCGGCTGGCCACGCTGGGCTCACCGGAATTTGAGTTCATCCAGCGCCAGGCCGGCATGTTCTCGTACTCGGGCCTGACCAGGTCGCAAGTAGACCGCCTGCGCGACGAGTTCGCCATCTACGCCGTGGGCACCGGCCGCATCTGCGTGGCCGCACTGAGCCAGCGCAATCTGGACTACGTGGCCCAGGCCGTGGCGACCGTCAGCCGGATGTAAGTGGCCACCGATGCTGTTGACCGCATCGGTCGATCTACGCAACGCAAGTACCGGGAGCGCGCAAGCCTCCCGGTTTTTTTATGCCCGCGCAGCAGAGCCTTTGGCAGGCCTGCGGCCACACGACGCGCTCCACAGCTCACCGCGGACAATGCACGTGACAGGGCGGCGACACGTTCCAGGCCCGACGCCGTCGCTTGCCAGAGGCACAAGCCGCGAGCGACGACAGGCGCTGCGCCCGCCAGCCCCGCATGCACGGGAGCAGCCACCCTATCGACGGGCGACGCGCACTGCCTGCTCCCTTCCCCCGCCCGCGGGGGAAGGTGCCCGAAGGGCGGATGGGGCAAGCGCAGCGCAACCATCGCAGCCCCCCATTCGCACATGTTCGATCAACCGCGCTCCGAAACGCGCAGCAAGTGATCGAAATCTAACGGCGCAATGGCGACAATGGCGGCCCACTTCCTACACAGGCTGCCCGCCCCCATGTCGCGTCCCTCGCTGACCCGCTTCCTGATCGAAGAACAACACGCCGGCCGTATCGATGCGGAATTGCGCCAGCTGATCACCATCGTCTCGCGCGCCTGCAAGCGTATTTCCATCGCCGTGAGCAAGGGTGCGCTGGGCGGCGTGCTTGGCGATGCCGGCACCGGCAACGTGCAGGGCGAGGCGCAGAAGAAGCTCGACGTGCTGAGCAACGACATCCTGCTCGAAGCCAATGCCTGGGGCGGCCACCTGGCCGCATGCGCCTCCGAAGAAATGGACCACAGCCAGCCGGTGCCCGACCAATACCCCAGCGGCGATTTCCTGCTGCTGTTCGACCCGCTCGATGGCAGCTCCAACATCGACGTCAACGTCTCGGTCGGCACCATCTTCTCGGTACTGCGCGCGCCCAAGGGCACCGAAAAGCCCGGCGACGAACACTTCCTGCAGCCGGGCACCCAGCAGGTTGCCGCCGGCTACTGCATCTACGGCCCCAGCACCATGCTGGTACTTACGCTGGGCCACGGCACCCACGCCTTCACCCTGGAGCGCGAAGAAGGCAGCTTCCTGCTGACCCAGGCCAATATGCGCGTACCCGAAGACACCGCCGAATACGCCATCAACATGTCCAACCAGCGCCACTGGGAACCGGCGATGCAGGGCTATGTGGGCGACCTACTGGCCGGCAAGGACGGCACCCGTGGCAAGGACTTCAACATGCGCTGGATCGCCAGCATGGTCGCCGACGTGCACCGCATCCTTACCCGCGGCGGCATCTTCATCTACCCCTGGGACAAGAAGGACGCCGCCAAGCCCGGCAAGCTGCGCCTGATGTACGAAGCCAACCCGATGAGCATGCTGGTAGAACAAGCCGGCGGCGCGGCCACCACCGGGCGCGAACGCATCCTCGACATCCAGCCCACACAACTGCACCAGCGCGTGCCGGTGTTCTTGGGCTCGAAGAATGAAGTGGCGCAGGCCACGCGATATCACCTGGATGCGGATAAGGCGTAACGCTGGCGGTCTGATCTAGCGACTAGCAACCGTATTTGACCTAGGACACCCGCGTACTGCGGGTGTCTTTTTTATGCACCCGGTGCCCCACGACTCATGAAAGAAGAAGTGCTTTGCAGCAGTTCAGATTACCGCATAGCTGGTACACACACTTACCAGCCAGGTTAATACTTGACGTATCTAGAGTGCGGGAATTGCGGGAGCGGCAATCGCAGCATGTTGATGCTGCGCTTGATGCATAACTCATCAGTGCCCCTGTCTTCCTGAAACACCATCGCGGTAGTTGTCGCTTGCCCAGCGCTTTGGGCAGGAATCGCAAGCTGCGTCTGTCAGCGCGCCAGAGAACTGGCATCGGCGGCGTAACCGTGTTGCACGTATTATCGTTCCAGCCGCGGCGAGATTATCGACGATGCACCAGACTGCGATACACGCCCGCAGCGCCGGATAGCGACACTTGCATTGACGTGACCCCCATTGCTGGCACGCATCGTCCTCGTCGAGGAACCGAGCATAGCTATAGGTATCGACCGTCAGAATTTCCCCGACATGCGACGGCGGGTTGCTTTGTTACGCTTGCTCACCAGTCGGCAAGTGGCTGGTTCGAATGGATTGCACCGGGGACATGTATGAAGAAGATTGGTTGGGTGCTCGCGATGACGAGCGCTGCGTTTCTATGCGCCTGCTCCACCAATAGTGTGGTGCGTCAGAGCTACAAGGCTGATGCAGCCACAACGTATTGGTACGAAATCACGGGCAATGAGGATACCGATGCGGCGAGTCTGGCGGTGTTTCGACGTCAGCTCGACGCCAAGCTCAATGCCGCCAAGCTTCAAGGGTCGCAAGGTGCGGCGGGAGCGCGTGAACTGGACATCAGCGTCACCCACTACTACATGCGCAGCAACGGCGCACGGTTCTGGGCCGGCATCATGGCTGGGCGCGACAAGGTCAAGACATCGATAGAGGTCAAGGACGCAGGCAAGACGGTGGCCGCATTCGATGTGGAATCGACTAACACCTCGGCTTGGGGCACCTCGGAAGGCTTGATCGAAACCCACACCGAAGAAATCGTCGAACGCTTGACGCAGATGCGCTAAGACGTGCAGACGCCAGCGCCATCTTGATGCGCGTTGGCGGCTGCGCTAGCGCCATTCGCTTTATGCAGCATCCCGGTCATTTTTAAATCGTGCTGTGTGCCGGCGACCGCCTGCTGCAGCATCCGCGTTCTTGATGGAGAAGATGCATGGACGTCAGCAACCTGTCTTTCAACAAATCCCACAAACAGCAGGCCAATGCAAGGGATGCGGTCAGTGGTTTGCGCTGGATCGTGCTGGCATGTCTGGCCAGCGGATTGAGCTTTGGCATTGCAGTGGCGATGGTCGCCACAGTTGGCATGGGGACCGTCACCACCATCGTCTGCCTGGCACTGAGCGTGCTTGCGGTCGGCTGCGGCGCGTACGGCGGCTACCTCACGGCGACCGCGCTGGGATGGTCCTCGTTCGTCACCGGCGCGATGGTGCTGTGTGCGGTTGTTCCCTATTTTAAGTATCTGTGTTTTGCGGTTCTGGCAGTACAGGCACTGACCCAGATTCGCGCAGCCGGCTACCTGTTTACCCCGATGGGGGCATTGCGCAAGGCCAATCCCTGATCAAGGATGCCAATAAGCACGGAGCATCGCCGGCAGAGCAGGCCTGGGTGCCCAATGCGATCTGGATCCCCATCGCAGGGATGGGTACCAAGCGCCTCAAGTTGGGCGCCACCGCGCCGTTACCGCATGCATCAATAGAGTCAGCGCGATGGGCACCTTGCACATGGAGCAGTACTGGTATGCCCAGGAGAATGGAGCCTCGATCGGGGCGACCCGGACGCAGGCACAGGCGTGGTTTGCCGAAGGACGTATTCGCTCGGACACGCTGATGTGGACGGCGGGCATGGAGGGTTGGAAGCCGTATGCATGCTGCTCGCTGTCGCAGCTCACTCCGCCATCCATCCCTGATGTCACGTTGGTCGCAACGCCTGTGCACACTTGGCAGGCCGATGGCGTTATCCAGGCGGCTCGCAACTTCGATGCCAACGATTTCCTTGCGACCATCGGCCGACCGCAGCTTGCGCTACCGGCCGACGCACCGCTGCTGCACGTCTATGCCGATGGCTGGCAAGACATCCGTGCGCATCCATGGCGCCGTTACTTTGCGCGCGCTTTCGACATCCTCGCACTTGGCCTGCTGCTGTGGTTCTCCATCGGCATTGTGGTCGGCACGGTCAGCCCACCGCTGTATTCGGCACTTGTGGTGCCGGTGTCGACCAAGCCATTGCTCTCGGGCATCCTGACCACCTTGTTGCTGATGCCGGTGCTTGCCATCTGGATCGGGTTGTGCGGCAGCACGCCCGGCAAATGGTTGTTCGGTATTCGCGTTCTTCGTGCGGATGGTTATGCGCTGGGCTTTGCAGATGCACTGCGCCGCGAGGGCCGGGTATTCGTGTTCGGCATGGCCATGGGCGTGCCGTTGATCAGCACGATCACGCAGCTGTTCGCGTTGGTGAAACTGATCAATGCAGGTAAGACCTCCTGGGACATGAAGAGCGGCTGGATGGTGACCCACCGGCCGACAGGTCGCTGGCAAGTCACCCTGTATGTGGTGGCTGGCATCGCTTCGGTGGCATTGGTGGCGCTGATGCGCTGGATACAATGAGCATGGGACCACTGCATCTGCGCGACAGACGGGGCTATCTCGGTGTGTGGGAGATGGACCAGGTGCACGCCGAGTTCGGGAGTGGTCGTTACCGGGCCGACACCATGTCGTGGTGCCCGGGGGAGACACGTTGGGTCTCAATCGGACGTCGTTGGAGCCCACGCCGTCCGCCATGGCTACCCGCCTTTGGGATCGCTGCATTGTTGGGCTGCCTGGGCCTTGGCGTCGCATTGCCGCTGTGGGGCCTGCACATCCCCGGGCAGTTGCCGGTGCCGCTGGGTTGGCACCTGAGCCTGTTCGCGGTCTCGTTGCTGTCCACTGCAGCCGTGCTGGGCATCGCAGTCAGGCGCGACCCGGGATATGGCGCCTCGCGCGCATGGACGTCGGTGTGGTTGTTGGTATTGGCGCTGCCATTGATCGCGGCATTGCTGTATCAGTTGGTGACCAACGATCGTGCCCGTCACCAGGCTGCAGACGCGCGCATGGTGCTCAGCGCCGATAAACGGGTGCTGCGCATCGAAGGGACCATCGCGGCAAATTTCATCGACGACTTCAAAGCCGCCCTGGCGCGCGCGCCGCATCTGCAACAGATCGATATCCGTAGTGGTGGCGGGCTGGTTGACGATGCGCTTGAAGTCGCCAAGATCATCCGCGCCCGCGAGCTGGTAGTGCGGGTCGACGACTATTGCGCCAGCGCCTGCACCTTGCTGTGGGCCGCATCGCCAGAGCGCGAGCTGGGTTTGCGTGGATCCATCGGGCTGCATCAAACCAAGATGCCTGGCCGAGTGCCCAGGGAATGGCGCGAATCTGCGTTGGCGGAAGCGGACGCACAGTCGCGTGCCATTTTGCTACGCGCCGGATTCGGGCCTGCATTGTTGTCCAAACGCAGCAATACGCCGCCCACGTCGATGGCCTGGGTCGATGCCACCGAGTTGATCGATAGCGGCGTAAGCGTGCGTATCGTGGATGCGCAGGGCCGGCGGGCAACCCCTGCTGCCATTGCCATGGCAGGCGCCTTGCACCAGATGGGCGCAAGCGACGCATCCTGGCGCGCCTATCTAGCCTATGCGGCGAAGCAGCCCGATCAGGTAGTGCAGCGCGCACCGTCGATTCGTCAGGCGCTGCTCGCCAAAGACAAAGACATCGCAGTTGCCTGGCTAGTCAGGCTGTACGACGCAATGACCACGTTTGCCTTCGGGTACTCATCCGATGCCGACATGATCCGCTGGGGTCAAGGGATCGCCGCCCTCTGGGACGACGCGGTGAGTACCCAGGACAAGGCCAAGTGCAACACGTTGCTGGATAACGGCGAACGCCCACAGAGCGAGGAAACGCGCGCACGCATACGTGGCCTACTTGCCGACCTGATCGCCAGCACCGCCACGCAGGCGCCGCAACACGCGGTGTCCGACGTAGAAGAACGCGCAGCGCGCTTGCGCTACAACACTACGTTCTGGAACGCGCTCGAGTCAGCGCAGCAACCGATCGACTGGGCCGCATGGTCTGAACCGCAGCGATGCAAAGTCTCGGCACAACTGTATCGCGAGGCACTCGCATTGCCGCCTGCGCAGGCAGCGCAGTCATTGCGCGCGTTACGGGTCATCCATTTCGATTGAGTCCCAGGTAAGCGGTCGCGATTACGTGGCCGGCGATACGCAGGGAGGCGGGGTCTGCCTACCCCCTCTGCCGCAAGTTGATACAGCGCTGATTACCGCTGAGTCTCGCCTTCAGGCTGTAGCGTGTCAGGAACGCGGAGACATGGCGGATGCGCAGCTGAGCATGAAAATTTTGAGAACGACCACCTATAAACCCTCGAATATCAGCGGCAGATGCGCATGGTCGCGCACCTGCCGGAGATATCGATTGATCCAGCCAAAACAGCATCCGAGACGAGAAGAGACCGCAACGCGCCTTTGAGCCGCACTACTCAGATGACTAACAGGCTTAAACCAAGTGCGGCAACTGTAAGCCCTTCGAAATAACGGAGGTATTATGGCCCTCTAAATGCATTGCAAATAACGCCATCACTCAAGGTGCACATCACACCCAGCTCGAAGGCTATGAAAGCGTTATCGACACTGAACCAGTAGCTTTGTCGTGGCGGGGCCCTCTTGTGAGAGCTTGCTCGTTAAGCTCGGCCAACACAAATCAGATATCTCTATGAATAGAAATTCTCGGCTTTTGACGTGCGCGCCTACCCTCCTATCATTGGCAGGAGTCGCTCTATCTTTTCTAGGGCGTTTTATTTTTTCATGTATTGCAGCCACAATGCTTAGTGGCTTTATTATTGTTGTAATTTATTTAATTTTCTTAGGAAATTCCGATTATGGCACCTTTCTTATCTACTACTGCATCGTCTCTTTCATGTTTGGCTCGCCCGCATTTTTTGCATTGGGCATACCAATGCTGCACTTCTTCCCGAAGTTGAAGAATGCACGTCCACGCAATGCTGGAGTTATCGGCGCGGCGCTTGCTGGATTTACCGCAGCAGCCCTGGCGGGGCTGAATTATCTTTCAGATCCCTCTGACACAGCAGCGAGCATGTTCATCTTTGTTATCCCCCCAACGTTGTGGGCAGGTGTCGCAAGCTGCATCTATCAACGTACAAAGCAATTGGCGGCTGGAGTAACGTAATGGCGCTGGCGACAAATTGCCGTCCGTGGACAAGCTGCCTGCATCATCGATAGACATATCGCCTTGACAGCATTCGTTACAGAAAACCCGGAAATGAGCTCATAAAGGCTCAAACAGCTTGGAGATCGTTAGACTTGATCGAGATCATCGGCCCGTCCAGCGAAATGAGACTCGTGCACAGACAGGGCGAGACAGTAGTTGTGGACTCGCCTATCCCGGTGCTTGCCGATGTGGGCACCCTCGCAGAGGCTTTGGCTGCTTATACAAGCGCCCATAGTGATTGCATCGTGCCCTACGATGGTTCCTGGGAGGAACTACCATTTGAGACGGGCGAGTAACCCAAGTACTTTGTGTATACGTATGCACAAGGTGGATCTGCGCTGTTGGACATCCATATCGCACGTGCGAGTGACATACTGTGCCCCAAGCAGAATGTTCAGTACAGGCTTGATGACAGCGACCGCATATGCGTTGGAGAACTGGCATATTGATCTCGAATGCGACCTTCGCTGCGACTCAGCCGGCATGACGTGGGCGTTTGATCGCAGGGCGCTCTTGCTGGTCCTGGCAGGGATGGCGAAAGCGAGCTTCAAGATTCTTGTCATATCGATTTAAGCCTGCCTTACCGCGTCGTTTTCAGCGGCATCATCTTGTTCATTGTGTTGGCAGTTTACAGCGGACATGGCGGAGACCTGTTTCTTTCCATCTTTACTCTCCTTTCGTTCATCCTGGGCTTGCCTGCATTTTTGGTTCTAGCAGCGCCCGCACTGCACTTGCTCCTTGGCTGAAGCACGCACGTCGGCGCACTGCCGCACTGGTCGGGGCGGGCAGTGCAGCGATCGTCGGTTTTTGCCTGTATCTGCTTGGCTATCTGCCTGAGATTACCTATTCGGAGAGGATTGCGAAGTTGTTTTTCGCCGCCATCGCCCTTTGGGCTGCAATAGCCAGCTGGTTGTATCAGTACACCAGGAAACTGCGCTAGGACGCGCAGCTGCAGCGCGCGAAGACGATGTCGTTGTCCGCGCCAATAGCACGTGCACGGTACGCAGGACTTTACTGCAGCGCCGGGTACCGCCCGCGCAACGACATGGCGTGCGTCTTAACGAAATGCAGTGCGCTCTGCAACGCGAAAGGACTGCCGTTCGTTGCATGCCAGAGGACGTTGACGCACGCGCATCCATCCACAAATATTGGCGCGCTCGCACTCCCGCCGCGCTAACCGAGCTGTACCGATGCGTATGCGCACTGCCCGTTGCCTGCTGGTTGTTGTTGGCCTGGTACTTCCGTACGCGGTGCGACTGCCGTATGGCATGGACTGGTTGCGGCAATACACCGACACCGGCTGGGGCGGGTGGCTGTTGTTGGGCGGATTCAACGCAATCGCCTGGGGGGCGCTGCTGGCGATCAGTTTTGCGTACCGGCGGGCGGTCGCGCTGCTCATGCCGTGCCTGCTTGGCTTCGGTGCGTTGGCCTGGACGCACGCCACGCTGGATCTGCGTGCCGACGCGCAATCGGCGCTGGCGCTGATCTTCATCCCGATCTATGCGCTGCTGCCCATCGCTATCGGCGGCCTGCTGGGCTATCTGTTGGACCGACGATTGCGGGCTCTACCTGCACGCTGAGCCCGCCATGGCGCATTGCCTGGAACCCAGGGTATACGCGACGGACATGACGGCGCTGCAGGTGAAGCTGCCAGGCGCGATGCCTGCGCTGCCCCCTTGACCGCCATCGCCCGCACCAGCCAGTCTCGGGGGCTGGCGCGGCGGGGAGTCGTGCCGCTCGCCTTCAACGGAGAACCGCTGTGGACCGTCGTACCTTCCTCACCTTGTCCGGCATCGGTGCAGCCGGGTTGCTGCTGCCACATACGCGGCTGATCGCTGCCGAACAATTGCTCAGCCCGGTGGATGCGGCACGCAACCGCCGCTTATCCGATACCGCGCTGACCACGGCCAAGGCGGCCGGTGCCAGCTATTGCGATGTGCGCGTGGGCCGGTATCTGCGCCAGTTCGTGATCACCCGCGAGGCGCAGGTGGAGAACGTGGTCAATGCCGAATCCAGTGGCGTAGGCGTGCGCGTGCTGGCCGAGGGTGCATGGGGCTTTGCGGCAACCAATACGCTGACCAGCGATAGCGTGGCCACCGCCACGCGGCAGGCGGTGGCGATTGCCAAGGCCAATGCGCGGCTGGGCGGCACGCCGGTGCAGCTGGCGCCGGTGACGCCGGCCGGGCAGGTCAGTTGGAAGACACCGATCAAGAAAAACGCGATGGAAGTGCCGCTGCAAGACAAAGTCGCGCTGCTGATGGACGTCAACGCGGCCGCGCTCAACGCCGGCGCCACCTTCGTGGCCTCGCGCATGTTTGCGATCAACGAGCAGAAGTATTTCGCTAGCAGCGATGGCTCCTATATCGACCAGGATGTGCACCGGCTGTGGCTGCCCTTCACCGTGACCGCGGTGGACAAGGCCAGTGGGAAATTCCGCACCCGCGATGGGCTGTCCTCGCCGATGGGCATGGGGTATGAGTATCTGGATGGCGATGCGCGCGAGAAGCATGCACTGCCTGGCGGGCTGGTCGGTTATGGAAGCAGCTACGATGCGCGCGAAGACGCCATTGCCGCTGCAAAGCAGGCGCGCGCGAAGCTCACTGCGCCCTCGGTGAAGGCCGGCAAGTACGATCTGGTGATCGACCCGAGCAATCTGTTTCTCACCATCCACGAGTCGGTGGGCCATCCGCTCGAGCTCGATCGTGTGCTGGGCTACGAGGCCAATTACGCCGGTACCAGTTTCGCCACGCTGGACAAGCGCGATGCGAAGTTCCGCTGGGGTAGCGACGCGGTGACCTTTGTCGCCGACAAGACGCAGCCGGGTAGCCTGGGTGCGGTGGGCTACGACGATGAGGGCGTCAAGACCAAGCAATGGGACTTGGTGAAGGACGGCATCCTGGTCGATTACCAATGCACGCGCGATCAGGCGCATCTGCTCGGCAAGACCGCCTCCGACGGCTGCAGCTACGCCGATTCGTGGTCCAACGTGCAGTTCCAGCGCATGCCCAATGTGTCGCTGGCAACGGGCAAGACGCCGCTGGCGGTGGCGGACATGATCAAGAACGTCGAGCGCGGGCTATACATCCATGGACGCGGTTCGTACTCGATCGATCAGCAGCGCTACAACGCGCAGTTCGGTGGACAGCTGTTCTATGAGATCGAAAACGGCCAGGTCACGCGGCTGGTGGAAGACGGCGCTTACCAGATCCGCACGCCGGAATTCTGGAACGCCTGCAGCGCGGTCTGCGACGCGCGCGACTTCCGGTTGGGCGGCTCGTTCTTCGATGGCAAGGGGCAACCGAGCCAGGTGTCGGCGGTGTCGCATGGCTCGGCCACCGCGCGCTTCGATGGCATCAACGTGATCAATACCGCGCGTTCGTTGGGCTGAACGTGTTGGACTGAAAGCGGCTGACGGGACGGTTCTTTGTTGGCCTTGGTGTGCCGCCCTAAGATCTTACGAGACACGGCGTACCTCCATCGCTCGATGGTTCCGTTGGGCACCCAAACCGACACAGTTCGTCGAGGGCGCGGCGCCCTCACCGCTCGCGGGACACGCTGTGAATCCGTCCATGGACGCTCCGTGGCGGCATCCATGCCGCCACAGGGTCCCGCAAGCGGTAAGGACACCGCACCAGACAGTGTGCTGGCCGCTTTATTGAAAACCCAACACACCGACCCTCTTCACTGGTCCTTGCCCGCCTACCGTCGCGGGACCTTTGGCGGCATGGATGCCGCCAAAGAGCTTACATGGACGTACTTGCAGCGTGTCCCGCGATGGTGGGCGGGCAAGGACCCTGCAGCGAAACCGCAGCCGTATCAATGCGCGACTGAGACATTCACGGTGGTCACTAGGCTCAGAAGCACAGAGACGTCGAGACATACCGCCTCTCGAATGCAGTCAAATGCCTGGTGCGTCGGGGATGCGGTGCCCTCACCGCTTGCGGGACACGCGGTGAATCCATCTTTGGACGCTCCTTAGCGGCATCCGTGCCGCCAAAGCGTCCCGCAAGCGGTAAGGACACCGCACCAGACAGTGTGCTGGCCGCTTTATTGAAAACCCAACACACCGCCCCTCTTCACTGGTCCTTGCCCGCCTACCGTCGCGGGACCTTTGGCGGCATGGATGCCGCCAAAGAGCTTACATGGACGTACTTGCAGCGTGTCCCGTGATGGTAGGCGGGCAAGGGCCCTGCAGCCAAAGCCGCAGCCCTATCACTGCGCGACTGGAATACGCACTGCGTGTTCAAGCTGTTTGGAACATGTAAGACAACTACTGCGCACAACCCTGCGATCTTCACGCAAGGCGCGATCGTCAACAGGACAAACGCGTGCGGCATCGATCAACCGCGTGTCGCGGCGATGATGTAGCACGCATGTGCAGCCAGTCGTGTTCGCCACGTTTCAAGACAGATCCGCCGCGTCACTGACGTCATGTGGGACATCGCTTACCC
Source organism: Xanthomonas sp. AC360 (assembly GCF_979258225.1). Taxonomy (NCBI): domain Bacteria; kingdom Pseudomonadati; phylum Pseudomonadota; class Gammaproteobacteria; order Lysobacterales; family Lysobacteraceae; genus Xanthomonas; species Xanthomonas sp. AC360. The sequence continues at coordinate 1,456,410 of NZ_OZ409846.1, read as the reverse complement.
ACACCCCCCTGCCGAAAGTCATTTGACGCCGCATTCTTCGCCCGGCAAGAATCGGAGATACCGCGTGCAGAGCTGTGCGCGTCACCACACCACCTGCGCGCCGCGCGGGACTATTGGGGAGTTGCCGTGCAGCGACGTGATTTCCTGGCCCTGACCGGGCTGACCATGGGCGGGTTGATCGTGCCGGCCTACTTCGGCAAGGCGATTGCCGCCGAACAGTTGTTGACGCCCTTCGATGTGGGCCGCAAGAAGCGCCTGGCCGATGCCGGGCTCACCGCCGCGCGGCAGGCCGGCGCGAGTTATTGCGATGTGCGCATCGGCCGCTATCTGCGCCAGTTCGTGATCACCCGCGAAGACAAGGTGCAGAACGTGGTCAACACCGAATCCATCGGTGCCGGCATCCGCGTGATCGTGGGCGGTGCGTGGGGCTTTGCTGCCACCAACGATCTGACCGAGCAGGGCGTGGCCAAGGCCGCCGCACAGGCCGCTGCCATCGCCAAGGCCAATGCCAAGGTGCAGGGCACGCCGGTGCAGCTGGCGCCCACGCCCGGTGTCGGCGAGGTCAGCTGGAAGACGCCGATCACCAAGAACGCGATGGAAGTGCCGATCAAGGACAAGGTGGATCTGCTGCTGGGTGTGAATGCCGCCGCCACCGCGGCCGGCGCCAGCTTCGTCAACTCGATGCTGTTCGTGGTCAACGAACAAAAGTATTTTGCCAGCACCGATGGCTCCTACATCGACCAGGATGTGCATCGCATCTGGGCGCCACTGACCGTGACCGCCATCGACAAGGCCAGCGGCAAGTTCCGCACCCGCGAGGGGCTGTCTGCGCCGATGGGCCTGGGCTACGAATATCTGGATGGCGCAGCGTCGGGCAAGTTCGTCTCGCCCAATGGCGTGGTGAACTACGGCCTGTCCTACGACATGAAGGAAGATGCCATCGCCGCCGCCAAGCAGGCACAGGAAAAACTCAAGGCGCCGTCGGTGAAGCCGGGCAAGTACGACCTGGTGCTGGACCCCTCGCACACCTGGCTCACCATCCACGAATCGGTGGGCCACCCGCTGGAGCTGGACCGCGTGCTCGGCTACGAGGCCAACTACGCCGGCACCAGTTTCGCCACGCTGGACAAGCTCAAGGCCGGTTTCCAGTACGGCAGCGACAAGGTGCATATCCTCGCCGACAAGACCCAGCCCGGCAGCCTGGGCGCGGTGGGTTACGACGATGAAGGCGTCAAGACCAAACAGTGGGACCTGATCCGCGACGGCAAGCTGGTGGACTACCAGGCGATCCGCGACCAGGCGCATATCCTCGGCAAGACCGCCTCCGATGGCTGCTGCTATGCAGACTCGTGGTCGAGCGTGCAGTTCCAGCGCATGGCCAATGTTTCGCTGGCCGCCGGCAAGACGCCGCTGAGCGTGAGCGACTTGATCAAGAACGTGGAAAACGGCATCTACATCATCGGCGACGGCTCGTTCTCCATCGACCAACAGCGCTACAACGCGCAGTTCGGTGGCCAGTTGTTTTACGAAATCAAGAATGGGGCGATCACCCGCATGCTCGAAGACGTGGCCTACCAGATCCGCACGCCAGAATTCTGGAATGCCTGCAGCGCGGTGGCCGATCAGCGCGACTACCGCCTGGGCGGTTCGTTCTTCGATGGCAAGGGCCAGCCCAGCCAGTCCTCGGCGGTCTCGCATGGTTCGTCCACCGCACGCTTCGATGGCATCAACGTCATCAGCACCGCCCGCTCGCTCGGCTGACAGGAGAAACCCACATGAGCATCCTTACCGAAGCGCAGGCCAAGGCCATCCTGGACAAGGTCATCAAACTGTCCAAGGCCGATGAGTGCACCGCCACGCTCACTGGCGCCATCGACGGCAATATCCGTTTTGCGCTCAATAACGTGTCCACCAGCGGCATTGTCGACAACACCGATCTGCAGGTGCAGGTGGCGTTTGGCAAACGCGTGGGCACCGCCACCATCAACGAGTTCGACGATGCATCGCTCGAGCGCGTGGTACGCCGCGCCGAAGATCTGGCAAAGCTGGCACCGGAAAATCCGGAGTTCATGCCGGCCGTCGACAAGCAGACCTACACCGCCAGCCCCACCTTCAGCGCATCCACTGCAGCGGTAGACCCGGCGTTCCGCGCGCAGGTCGCAGCCGATTCGATCGCCCCCTGCAAGGGCAAGGGACTGATCGCTGCCGGCTTTCTGGAAGATGGCCAGAGCTTTACCGCGTTCGCCAACAGCAAAGGCAACTTCGGCTATCAGCGCAACGCACGCTTCGACTACACCTGTACCGTGCGCACCGAAGACGGCCGCGGCTCGGGCTGGGTGGGGCGCAATCTGAAGGACGCGTCCGACTTTAAGGCCGAGCAGGACGTCCGCATCGCGATGCGCAAGGCCAGCGACTCGGCCGAAGCCAAGGCGCTGGAACCGGGCAAATACACCGTGATTCTGGAGCCGGCAGCAGCGGCCGGCTTGATCTCGTTCATGATGCGCTACTTCGATGCGCGCATGGCCGATGAGGGCCGCAGCTTCCTGTCCAAGAAAGGCGGCGGCAACAAACTGGGCGAGCAGGTGTACGACCCGCGCGTCAACATCACCGCCGACCCATGGGACGCGCGTGCAGCAGTGATGCCGTGGGACGAAGAAGGCCTGCCACGCGAGAAGATGTCCATCGTCGAAAACGGCAAGGTCGCCAACCTGCAGTATTCGCGCTATTGGGCGCAGAAGAACGGCAAGCGTGCGATCGGTGAGCCGGGCAATCTGCTGATGGCCGGCGGCGACAAGAACATCGCCGAGCTGGTGCGCGGCACCGAGAAAGGCATCCTGGTTACGCGCACCTGGTACATCCGCATGGTCGATCCGCAGACCGTGTTGCTGACCGGGCTGACCCGCGATGGCACCTTTTACATCGAGAACGGGCAGATCAAATACCCGGTGAAGAATTTCCGCTTCAACGAATCGCCGATCATCATGCTCAACAACATCGACGAACTGGGCAAGCCGGTGCGCGTGGCCGGCGATGAATCCAGCTACGTGATGATGATCCCGCCGATGCGGCTGCGTGATTTCACGTTTACCTCGTTGTCGGATGCGGTGTGAGTAGAAGCCGGGAATCGGGAGTCGGGAGTCGGGAATGGGAGAGCAAGAGCCGCTTCTCTCAACCTGAATGTTCACGAGCGCTTCCGGTTCCCGGTGTCGTCCCGGCTCCGACATCGCGCCGCCATTTCCTGCAGCTACTGCTTGGCAGCGCCGCCAGTTTGGCGATGCCATGGCCGGCACGTGCGGCCGGCGCTTACGACTTCTGGTTTACGCGGCTGCGCTACGATTCCGGCGATTGGGATGTGGATGCGCGCATGCCGTCCAACCTGATCACCTCGCTGATCGACTACACGCAGCTGCGGGTGGACCCGGAAGAACACGTCATCGACCTGGCCGATCCGCGCATGTTGCAAGCGCCGTTCTGCTATCTGGCCGGGCACAAACTGGTGGAATTCAATCCGGCCGAGCGGCGCAATTTCGAACAGTACGTGCGTAACGGCGGCTTCGTGTTTGTGGACGATTGCAACCACGATGTCGATGGCTTGTTCGCTACCTCGTTCGAGGCGCAGATGACCGCACTGTTCGGCAAGAGCGCGCTGCAAAAACTACCGAAGAACCATCGTCTTTACAGCGCATTCTTCAAGTTCCCGGACGGCCCGCCCGCCACCAGCTTCGAACTCAATGGCTGGGGTGATGATCTGGTGCACGACTACCTCAAGGGCATCAGCATCGATGGAAGATTGGGTGTGCTCTACAGCAATAAGGATTACGGCTGCGAATGGGATTACGACTGGCGCAACAAACGTTTTCTGGCCGAAGACAACACCAAGTTCGGCGTGAACATCGTGATGTATGCGTTGACCAACTGACATGCTGCGCAGCGCGCGCGATGCGGCCCACCGATAACGCGTCGCGCGCAGGCACGCTGCTACGTAAGGCACGTCTGGCTGGGTAACCTCATCGCATACGCAGATCACGGTGGCTTCGCAGGAACGTGCTCGCACCATGCAACACCATCGATAACACCGTACTACGCGCTAATACGCCGTGCGCACGCCGCCACATCACCAGAGACTCCGCATGACCTCCCCCGACGAAGACACACTCACTGCCCAGCTCTCGCAACTTGGCGCGCTGCGCGCCGCTTTGGCCCAGGCCGTGGTCGGGCAGGATGCGGTGGTGGAGCAGCTATTGATCGGCCTGCTGGCTGGTGGCCACTGCCTGCTGGAAGGCGCGCCCGGACTGGGCAAGACGCTGCTGGTGCGCTCGCTCGGCCAGGCATTGGAACTGCAATTCCGCCGCGTGCAGTTCACCCCCGATCTGATGCCCAGCGACATCCTGGGCACCGAGTTGCTGGAAGAAGACCACGGCACCGGGCACCGGCATTTCCGGTTTCAGCAAGGCCCGATCTTCACCAACCTGCTGCTCGCCGACGAACTCAATCGCACCCCGCCCAAGACCCAGGCCGCATTGCTGGAGGCGATGAGCGAGCGCACGGTCAGCTATGCCGGCACCACTTATGCGTTGCCGGATCCGTTCTTCGTGCTGGCCACGCAGAACCCGATCGAGCAGGCCGGCACCTATCCGCTGCCGGAAGCGCAGCTGGATCGTTTTTTACTGCATGTGCGCGTGGAGTACCCCAGCGAGCAGGAAGAGCGCGACATCCTCAGCCAGACCACCGGCAGCGCAAGCGCGCATGTGCCCAAGGTGATGGATGCGGCCAGCGTGCAGGCGCTGCAGCGGCAGGTGCGCGACGTGCATGTGGGCGCGGATCTGCTGACCTGGATCAATCGCCTGGTGCGGGCAAGCCGTCCTGGCCCGCAGGCCAGCGATGAGGTGCGGCAATGGATCAAATGGGGCGCCGGCCCGCGTGCGGGGCAGTCGCTGGTGCTGGCGTCCAAGGCGCGTGCGTTGCTGCATGGCCGGCTGGCCGCCACGCGCGAGGATGTGCTGGCGCTTGCGGCGCCGGTGATGCGGCATCGGTTGCTGCTGTCCTTCGCTGCCGAAGCCGAACAACGCAGTGCCGATGATGTGGTCGCCGCGCTGCTGCGCGCGGTGCCGTTCCCGAACTGAGCGCAGCGCCATGCATCCACCGCTGCCGGCTCTGATTCCCGCCGATGTGCGCAGCCGTTTGCGCGGCTTGCAGCTGCGTGCGCGTCGGGCGCAGGGCGGGCACGGGATCGGCCAGCACGCCAGCCGCAGCCGCGGCGCCGGGCTGGAGTTTGCGCAATACCGCGCCTACGAGCCGGGCGATGCGCTGCGCCAGATCGACTGGAAGCTCTACGCGCGCTCGGACCGGTTTTTCGTGCGCGAAGCCGAGCGCGAAAGCCCGCTGACGCTCTGGTTGCTTCTCGATGCCACCGCGTCGGCCGGGCAAACCGACAGCGCGCGGCCGGCGCACACCCGCCTGCAGACGATGGCGACACTGGCCGCCTGCGCGGCCGAAGTGGCGCTGCAGCAAGGCGACCGGGTCGGCCTGTATGCCTTGCATGGCGGCGGCCTGGTTGCGGTGCCGGCGGGTGTCGGCAGCCGTCAGCGCGACCGGCTGTGGCTGGCCCTGCACGGCTTGCGCGCCGGCGGCCGCTGGCCCGGGCTGGAGGCGTTGCGGCCGTTGTGGGAACGCATCGCCGCGCACGATCTGCTGCTGTCCATCGGCGATGGGTTCGATGAAGAACTGGCGAGCGCATTGGAAAAGTTCGCCGCCGCGCGCCGTGAAGTACTGCAGCTGCAGGTGCTCACCTGCGACGAACGCGATTTTCAATTCAGCGGCGGACACCGCTTCCGCGACCCGGAAACCGGCGAAGAACTGCTCGGCGACGGCGCGGCGATGCGCGCGGACTATCTGCAACGCTTTGCCGCGGCCCAGCGCGCGCGGCATGCGCGCTGGCAGGCGGCCGGCATCGCGCATGCCGTGCATTACCTGGATGCGCCGGCCGATGCCGCGCTGCGCCAGCTGTTCGGTCAGGGTACGGCTCGATGAGCGTGTGCCTGCGCGGGGCGACGACGGCGCATTCCAGCTCGCGATCGGTCTCGCGATCGGTAGTGGCGGTACAGCAGCCACCACAGCGGCAAACGCGTCCTGCAAACAGCTGGCATAGCGCGCAGTGGCAGACACGCGTGCCGCGCCACATCGCGCATGGCATGTCGATACCAGTGCGACGTACAGTGCCATGCGCGATGTATCCGCATCACCCAGGCGACGCCTGCACATGAGTGCAGTGCAGACCAACGTTGAGCATGCGCACGCCCTGCAACTGCGCAGGCCATCGCTGTTGCGATTGCAGTCGCAGTTGCGGCCGCAGTTACCTAGGCGAGGTCTTTGCATGGGTACAACGCTGACCAACGTCGAGCACGTGCACGCCATGCAACTCTGCATGCAACTGCAGGTGCAGGTGCAGTTGCAGTTGCAGTTGCAGTTGCAGTTGCATGCAGAGTTGCCTAGGCAACGTCTTCGCACGAGTGCAACGCCGACCGCCGTCGCGCGCGTGCGCGGCTTGCAACTCCGGCTGCGGCTGCGATTGCAGGTGGAGTCGCAGCTACGGCTACAACTGCTGTTGCCGCTGAGACAGCAAACCCACCCTATCCACAGCCACCCGCACACCGGCAGCACCATGCATGCACTCGCGCCCAGCGTCAGCGCAGAGGCATGGCAATGAACTTGCTGTTGCTGTTCCCCGCCGGGCTCGTGGCATTGGCCGCGTTGCTGCTGCCGCTGCTGATCCATCTGGCGCGGCGTAGCGAGCACCGGCCTACCGACTTCGCTGCGCTGCGCTGGTTGCGTGCAGTGCCACGCCCACGCCACCGCGTGCGCCTGGATGAGCTGCCGTTGCTGCTGGTGCGCCTGCTGCTATTGGCAGCGTTGGCGCTGCTGCTGGCAGAACCGGCGTTGCGTGCGCATCAGGATGCGCACCCGCGTATCGCAGTGAGCCCGGGTGTGGACCTGGCCGCCGCACGCGCGCTGCCGCAGCCCAAGGATGCGCAATGGGTGTGGCTGGCGCCGGGCTTTGCACCGATCGATGCCAAGGCAGATGTCGCCACCAGTAATGGTGCGCAGGGCGGCAATCCGCAACCGGTTGGCAGCCTGCTGCGCGAACTCGATGCCAGCCTGCCCGCAGACGCGCCGCTCAGCGTGATCGTGCCCGCGCAGTGGGGCGTGGTGGATGCGCAACGGGTGCAGCTGTCGCGTGCGGTGCGGTGGCAGGTGCTGCCCGGTGCGTCACCGGTGGCCGCCACGCCTGCCACCGTGCCGCTGCGCGTGCAGGCAATTGCCGACGACCGCACCGCACCGGCCCTGCGCTATCTGCGCGCGGTGCATGCCGCCTGGGCGCTGCCGGGCAGCTTGCCGGTGGGCGCGCCTTCCGATGCCGTGCCGGCGCGCTGGGCACCCGGCACGGTGGTGGCGTGGCTGTCGCCCACCGCCCCGCCCGCGCCGGTGCTGGACTGGGTTGCGGCCGGCGGCCAGCTGCTGCTGGATGCGCGCACGCCGGTGCCGCCCGCACTCGCCGCGCCGCTGCAACCCGTGCTCGAAACACAGGGGCAGCCGGTGCTCGACGCTGCCGCCTTCGGGCGTGGGCGCCTGCTGCGCTGGGCCGCGCCATTGCAGCCGCAGCAGCTGCCAGCGTTGTTGGACGCCGAGTTCCCCACCCGCCTGCACGCTGCGCTGCAGCCACCTCCCATCCCGCAGCGCGCCCTGGCGCAGACCCAACAGCCGCAGCGCGGCGCCGCGATCCGGCTGACCACGCCACCGTGGCCGCTGGCACCGTGGCTGGTCGGTGTGGTGTTGCTGCTGTTTGCGCTCGAGCGCTGGCTGGCCACCGCGCCACGCCGGAGCAGCGCGGCATGAGCACGCCCGCACTGCAGCGCGCCTGGCAGGCCGCACGCCGGCGTCGCGCTGCCGGGGTGCTGGTGTTCGGGTGGCCGCTGGCGCTGCTGCCGGGCGCGGGTGCCTGGCGCATGGGCGCACACGCCGCGGTGGTGCCGCTGTTGCTGGTGGGCGTCGCGATGCTGGCCGCCGTCGCGCTGCACGCGGCGCGGCAGCTGGACCAGACCTGGCTGATCCGCCGGCTGGATCGCGAACCGGATCTGGACGACAGCAGCGACCTGCTGTTCGCACCGGCCACGCAATTGGGCCCGCTGCAGGCGCTGCAACGTCAGCGGCTGGAGCAGCGCCTGCGCAGCACTCCGCGCGATCTGCGCCCGGCCTGGCCGTGGCGGCGCGCATGGCCCTGGAGCCTGCTCGGCCTGGTCGCCTGCAGCGCGCTGCTGCTGTGGCCGCCACGGACGCTGCCGCCGGCCGCCCCTGCCGACCGCGTGGCCGCCGCCCGTGCCAGCAGCGGCGCTGCGATGCTGCGTCAGGCGCAGCTGCGCAGCACACCGCCGGCCTACACCGGCCTGCCCGCCGCGCGGCTGCCCGGCCTGGATGCGCGCGTGCCCGCCGGCACCCGGCTGGACTGGCAACTGCAGGTCAGCCCGGCCCCGCGCAACGTGGCGTTGCGGCTCACCGACGGCCGCCTCATCCCACTGACCCGGCAGGGCAGCAGCGACCAATGGCAGGGCCAATGGATCGCTACGCGCGCCAACCTGTACCGCATTCTCATCGACGGCACGCCCGCCGACCGCCAACTGCACCGGCTGGACGTGCTGCCGGACCGCCCGCCGCAGGTGCGCGTGCTCGCCCCCGAGCAGAGCCTGGTGCTGTGGACGCCGGCCAATGGCGCCTGGGCACTACGCTTCGAAGCCAGCGACGATTACGCCGTGGCCGCCAACGCCGAGCTGCGCCTGACCCTGGCCCAGGGCAGCGGCGAGAACATCACCTTCAAGACCCAGCGCCGCACGCTCACCGGCAGCGGCCCGGCCACCCGCCGCAACTTCGCCGCCACGCTGCAGCCGCAGGCGCTGGGCATGGCCGCCGGCGATGACCTGATCGCGCAACTGATCGTGCATGACACCCGCCAGCCCGGCCCGCAGGAAGGCCGCAGCGCCAGCGTGATCCTGCGCTGGCCGCCGCCGGAACAGACCATGGCTGCCGGCCTGGAGGCGAGCGTCAAACAGACCTTGCCGGCCTACTTCCGCAGCCAGCGCCAGATCATCATCGACGCCGAGGCGCTGCTGAAGGAAAAACCGCGCCTGGACGCGGCCACCTATCTCAAACGCGCCGACGCCATCGGCGTGGACCAGCGCCTGCTGCGCCTTCGCTACGGCCAGTTCCTGGGCGAAGAAAGCGAAGGCGCACCAAAGGGCCCGCCGACCGCCGACGCACCGCCCACCGGCGACGCCCCGGCCGATGACCTGCCCACGGCCGACATGCCCACCGCCGATGCGCCGGCCGCGCCGGACGAGCACGCCCATGACGCCACGCAACCACACGCCGATCATGACCACGACCACGCCCCCGCCAGCGGCGCCGCTGCCCTGGACGACCACGACCACGATCACGCCGATGGGCGCCCCGAGCGCAGCGGCTTCGGCCAGGCGCAGGACGTGCTGACCGAGTTCGGCCACACCCACGACCACGCCGAAGCGGCCACCTTGCTGGACCCGCAGACCCGTGCCCTGCTACGCGCGGCACTGGACCAGATGTGGCAATCCGAAGGCGAGTTGCGCCAGGGCCACCCCGAGCGCGCGCTGCCGTTCGCCAACAAGGCGCTGGGCTTCATCAAGCAGGTGCAGCAGGCCGAGCGCATCTATCTGGCACGCGTCGGCACGCAACTGCCGCCGATCGACCCCAGCCGGCGCATGAGCGGCAAGCGCGACGGACTGGCGCGCGGCGCCGCTGCCCTGGACGCGCGCACCAGCCCGGATCCGCAACCGATGGCGCTCTGGCAGTCGCTGGGCAACGCTGCGCCCGCCCAGGATGCCGCCGCACTGGACGCCTTCGCGCGCTGGCTGCCGGCGCACGAGACCCAGCTCGATGCCCCGCTGGACCTGGCCGCCGCCGTCGAGACCCTGCGCGCCACACCCGACTGCGCCAGCTGCCGGCAACGCCTGCGCGCGTTGCTGTGGCCGGTACTGGCGCGCCCGCCGGCTGCCGTGCAACCGCGCACTGCCCCCGATGCTGGCGGCCAGCGCTATCTCGACGCCCTGCACGCACAGGAGCGCCCCTGATGCCGACCTGGATCATCATCGCCACCCTGGTCGGCATCACGCTGCTGGCGTGGTGGCGCCTGCGCCGCGCCCCTATCGCCGGCTGGCGCAAGGCCGCCCTGCTCGCCTTGCAGCCGCTGTGCGCCGCGCTGCTGTATTGCGCACTGGTCCCGCCGTCGCTGCCCGGGCATGGCGGCACGCTGGTGGTGGCCACCGCCGGCAGCGACACGGCAGCGCTGGCTACCGCGCCCGGCGACGCGCGCATCGCGCTACCCGAAGCCCCGGCCGCGCTGCGCAATGCCGAGCGCATGCCGGATCTGGCCACCGCCTTGCGTCGCCATCCCGGCACCACCGGGCTGCGCATCGTCGGCGCCGGCCTGCCCGCGCGCGACCGCGACACCGTGCGCGGCTGGCCGCTGCGCTACACCGCTCCCGCGCCCACGCCCGGCTTGAGCGAGCTGTCCACGCCACCGTTGCTGGCGCCAGGGGCCGATCTGCGGATCCACGGCCGCATCACCGGTGTGCACGAGGCCAGGCTCGAACTGCTGGACCCGGCCGGGCGCCGCGTCGATCTGGTTGCGCCCGACGCTGACGGCCGCTTCCAGCTCGGCGGCAGCGTGCGCGCCGCTGGCGACAGCGTTTTTGTGGTGCGCGTGCTCGGGCCGGACGCACGCCCGCGCGACCAGGCCGAGGTACCGGTGACCGTGGCGGAGAGCCCTGTCGCCAACCTCTGGATCATCGCCGGCGCCCCGCAACCCGAGCTCAAATATCTGCGTCGCTGGGCGCACGACGCCGGCCTGGACCTGCACACCCAGATCGCCACCGGCGGCGGCATGCAGCTGGGCGACGCGCCGCGTGCGCTGGACGCCGCCACGCTGGACCGCAGCGACCTGTTGATCCTCGACGAGCGTGCGCTGACCAGCCTGTCGCGGCTGCAACGCGATGCAGTGCGGGCGGCGGTCGAACGCGGCTTGGGCCTGTTGCTGCGCCTCAGCGGCCCGCTCGATGCCGCACAACGCGCTGCCTTCGCCGCGCTGGGCTTGCCGCTGCGTGGCGATAACTCCGCCGCGCCGCTGCTGGTCGCGCCCGCATCCAATGCCTCACAGCAGGCGCTGCATCCGCAATCGCCACGGCAGGCAGCGGACGCGCGCGCTGCCACAAGCGAGGCACTGCCCACCTTGGAACGCCGCACGCTGGTTCCCGACGCCCCCGATGCCATCGCCGTGCTGCGCGCATCCAACGGCACGCCGTACGCATGGTGGCGCGCCATCGGGCGCGGGCGTATCGGCCTGATCGCCGTCACCGACAGTTACCGCATGGTGCTGCAAGGCCAACCCGATCTGCATGCCGCGCTGTGGAGCCAGATGCTCTCGCCACTGACGCGCGCCCAACCCACAGCGCGCGGCCCCACCCGCGTTGGTTGGCGCGACCAACGCATCAGCGTCTGCAACCTGAGCCGCGATGCACAGCTGCTCTCGCCCGATGGCACCACCCGCCCACTGCCACCGGACCCCGGCACCGGCGCGGCGGCCTGCGCCGCCCTCTGGCCCGAGCACACCGGTTGGTATCGCTGGCAAGACGCAACACGCAGCGGCGCGCTCTACATCCGCGCACCTGCCGACGCGCCTGCCCTGTTCGCCAACACGCAACGCGATGCAACGCGTGCACTCATCAACCACAGCGCCACGCCACATCAGGCACGCCCAACGCCCCAGCCCGGCCAACGCTGGCCATGGTGGCTGGGGTTTGTCGCCGCAGCGGCGGTGCTGTGGTGGTTGGAACGGTGGCGTGGCGCCCGCTCGACACCTGCCACCTAGGCAGCGATGTGTGATGCGTGCGCGCAAGGTTTGAACGCTGCCGTATGTCCTACCAAGCGCCTAGGCTATGAGTAAGCACCCGGACATTGCAGCGCCGCTTGCATGAGGAAGGCACCACGTTTCAGCAAACGCTGGACAAGGTGCGCGCGGCGCTGGCAGAGCATTATCTGCGCAAGACCATGATGTCCAGCGCGGAGATCGCTTTGCTGCTCGGGTTTGAAGACACCAACGCGTTCGTCCGCGCCTTCCGGGTCTGAACCGGCAAGACGCCGCAGGCGGTTCGCCGCGATCCACCGCAGGACTGAATTGAAGCGATGGCAACGCGTGTGATCCAGCGTGTGCGCTGCAGTGCAGCCATTACGACAACGCGATAGGTACCAACGGCAACGCTACACGGTCGGCGATGCGATGACTGCCGCCGCTGGCGCGGATGCGGTCATCGTCGGCAACTGCACGACCGGCGCGCATCAAAACGCCAACGCGTTCTAGCCCCGACGCCACACCCGGCAGTAGTTGTTGGCCGGCATCTCGACATCTTCCACCAGCTGCAAGCCCACCTGCGCAGCCAGCGCGTCCACGTCGGCCGCATCACGAATGCCCGACGCCGCATCTCGCGCGCGCAACATCGCATCGAAGTCGCGATTGCTGTCGCTGGTGAACTGACCATCGCGATTGAACGGCCCATACACCACCAGCACTGCCTGCGGTGCCATCACCTCGGGCAAGCCCGCAAACAAGGCCTGCACCTGCGGCCAGCCCATGATGTGCAAGGTGTTAGCGCTGTAGATCGCATCGAATCCACGCTGACCATCGGGCAGCGCGGGCAAGGCCGGCGGTGGCGCCAAGCCAGACGTCGGCGTCAGCACGGCCTGCAGTGCCAGCGGCGGCGGCGTGTTGGGTAGCGCGGCGTCATCCAGCCATTGCTGCATGCCCGGCAGATGATCGGCGTGATCGCTGGCCTGCCACTGCAACCACGGCATCGCCGCAGCGAAATGCACCGCATGCTGGCCGGTGCCTGCGCCGATTTCCAGCACATGGTGGCGATCGGCGAAGTAACGCTGCAACACCGCAAGAATCGGATCGCGGTTACGTGCGGAGGCAGGCGAGAAAGGTTTGGTCATGGCCAAGGTCCGGACAGAAAGGAGGCATTGAAGCGCTCGCCATTGTCGCGCGTCGCGGCGCAGATTGCGTTGGCCGGGGGACGGAGATGCTCACACTCGACATGCCGCTGTGTGCCGCGCGGCGTCGAACCGTCGGTGCCAAGCTGCATGTAGCGGCGCGCGCCACAGGTGCATCCGCTCGCTGGCGCGCTGCGCTGCATGCGCCAGAAGTGCACTGCCTCGTCGGGATCGCCCGTCACTGCCAATCGCCTGAGCCGAGCCGTCCCGCGCAACGGCGGCAGCCTGTACACAGCAGCAGGCCGCAAGCGGCTAGTTCTTGTCTGAAACGCTAGTCACCGACAGCAACACATCGGTGTAGTGGTGGCCGTTATCCGAATGAAAGAGCGTCCCGGACACGCGCGCCTGGCGGCTCTTCAACTGCTTGAACGCGCGCATGGTTGTTGCATCGAGGGACAGCTGCAACAGCGTGATGCCGGTTGCAGATGGCTCGAAGTCCTCTTCGCCATCGGTCGCCTCCACGGTGATCGGAGCAATGAGTTTGAGCGCCGGATATCTCACCTCCGCACCATCGGGTGTCTGGCCGGTGGCACTGATGAGCATGCCCTGGAGCGTGACTTCCGGCGCGCCGTACCGGTATGACTGCGCACAGGCAGGCGCGGCGATGACGCCACACAGGATCAACAGCAAACGCCGTGCAGTTTTCATTTCACGCAGTCCCTTGCAATGGTGATCAGGGTAGATCGTAAGGCCCTATCGCGCAGGAGGTAGCGCCTCATACGCCCGCCGCACCGCCTCCTCGCCAAACTGCCGCTCCAGCCGGCGCACGATGAAGTGCCCGCGTGCCATGGCCTGGAAGTGGCGGATAAAGACCGTGTTGAGGGTGGCGCCGCTCACCGCGCCTACCAAGGGCACCGCCTGCACGGCGAGTTTCTCGCCCACGTTGACCGAGAACTTGGCGGCGATGCGCGAGACCAGCGATACCAAGGCCGGCGCGCCCTTGCTGGCGAAGCCATGCGCAGCGACATGGCGGGCAGCGGCGCTGAGTTGCTGCGCCATTGCCGCACGCACTGCGAAATAGCCGGATTCGGCGCCGTCGTCCACCACGCTGCGGCCGCCGTGTGCCAGCACTTCCAGGCAGGCCAGCGCGGTGTCCGGGCTTTGCAGCGATTCGCCTTCGGCGCGCGCGATGTCGGCGATGGAGCGCAGCATCACGGTGGTGGTCAGCGGTAGCTCCACCATCAGGCCAGGCAGGCCGAAGAAGCCGCCGGCACCACCGGCCACCGCCACCGCCAGGGTGTGCCGCGTGGTGGAGGCCGGCTGCAGCGGCTCGGTCTTGCCGCGCAGGCTCAGCAATGCCGACTTCATGGCCACCTGCAGCGCGCGACGGGTGAGGCCATCGATGCTGCGGGTCACCATCTTGGGCAGCCGCTTGGTGATCAAGCTCTCGATCGGCGCGCCCAGCGCGTTGGCCAGCTGGGCTGCCACGCCGGGGTTTTCCAGCAGCGCGTGCGCCGTGGCCAGGTCGCGCTGCGCGGCCACATCCATCACCGGTATCGGAAGCGTCGTCATGCCTGCTCTCGTCATAGGGTCTGCGTCGATGGTACCCAGCGCCGTGTGAGCGCCGGACGAGCGGCCGGCCGCAGATCGGCCAAAGCTGCAATTGGCTGGCAAAATGCGCGATCATCGGCGTCCACGCAGGCAATGCCCATCAGATGAACCGTGAGATCCGCCACAGCATCGTGATCGCCGCCGCGCCCGAAGTGGTGTCCGCCGCGCTATCCGAGCCCGTGCAGCTGGCGCGCTGGTGGACGCGCGAGGTGCAGCAGGCCGACGACTGCGTGCGCCTGGACTGGAGCAGCCACGGCTGGCAAGTGGTCCTGCGCATCGACGAAGGCGCCGACCATCGGCTGGTGCGCTGGCGCTGCGAGCGCTCCAACATGCTCGACACCGCGGCCTGGGAGGGCACGGTGATGCGCTTCGATCTGATCTCCACCAGCGAGGGCACGCGCGTGGAGTTCGTGCAGTCCGGCTACCGTGATTCGCCGTGTCTGGAGGCGTGCACCCAGGGCTGGCAGTACTTCCTGGGCAGCAGCCTCAAGCGCTATGTGGAAACCGGGCAGGGCATGCCCTACCCGGACATGCCCGACACCCGCGACCCCGCACTACGCTGAGCGCAGCACGCGCTCATGCAGTGCGCGGCTGGCCCACCGACGGCGCGCCGGGTAGCGGCAACTGCGCATCCACCGTGACCGGGCTATCGGCCTGCAGCAGCGCGCGCGCCTCCGCAGCGCTGGCCACCGCCGGCGGTGAGCCACGCAACGGCAGCCCGGCGGTTTCGCGCACGAACAGCATCGTCACCAGCCCGATCGCCGCCGCGCCCATCAGGTAATACGCCGGCACCAACGGGTCGCCGGTGCGCTCCACCAGCCAGGCAGTGACCAGCGGCGTGGTGCCGCCGAACAACGACACCGAGACGTTGAAGCCGATCGACAGGGCGCTGTAGCGCACCGGCGTGTAGAACAGCGCCGGCAAGGTGGACGGCATCGAGCTGGTAAAGCACACCAGCGCCAAACCCAGCAACATCAATCCGAGAAAGATCAGCGCATCCGAGCCGCTGCCGATCAGCAGCAGGCACGGAATCGCCAGCGCAAACAGGGCGATGCACGCGCCGATGATCATCGGCCGACGCCCCAGTTTGTCGCTGAACATGCCGCCGACAATATTGAGCGGCATCATCACCAGCATGACCAGGATGATCAGCAGCAAGCCCTTGCTTTCCGCATAGCCCATGGTGACGCTGAGGTAGCTGGGCATATAGGTCAGCAGCATGTAGTCGGTGACGTTGAACACCAGCACCAGGCCGACGCACTTGAGCAGTTGCGGCCAATGCAGGCGCAGCAGGGTCATCAGGCCCTGGCCGGCAGTCTCCCGTTCGCGCTGTTCGGATTGCTCGGTGTAGGCACGAAACGCCGGGGTTTCTTCCAGTTTCATGCGCATGTACAGGCCCAGCAGTCCCAGCGGGCCGGCGATCAAAAAGGGCACGCGCCAGCCCCAATCGAGCATCTGCGCCGGCGTCACGCTCATGTGCAAGGCGGTCACCGTAGCGGCACCGGCGATATAGCCGCCCAGCGTGCCGAATTCCAGCCAGCTGCCCATCACACCGCGATTGCGGTCGGTGGCGTATTCGGCAATGAAGGTGGCCGCGCCGCCGTATTCGCCGCCGGTGGAAAACCCTTGCAGCAAGCGCGCCAGCAACAGCAATGCCGGTGCCCACAGACCGATGCGTTCGTAGGAGGGAATCAGGCCGATGCTGAAGGTGCCCAAGGCCATCAGGATCATCGTGGCCGCCAGCACCTTCTGCCGCCCATAACGGTCGCCCAGCGGGCCGAACACCATACCGCCGATGGGCCGCACCAGAAAGGCGACGGTGAAGGTGGCGAAAGTGGCGATCAACTGCGCAGTGGGATTGCTCGCCGGGAAGAACACCTGCCCCAGCGTCACCGCCAGATAGCCGTACACACCGAAGTCGAACCACTCCATCGCGTTGCCCAGCGCCGCGGCGCTCACCGCGCGGCGCAGCATGCTGCGATCCACCACAGTGACGTCGTCGAGTTGCAGTTGGCGGCGGCGTTTGAACCAACCGAAGTGCGAACGAATCGCGCGCGTGTCGTGCATGTGCTTGGTCTCCAGGTGCGTTGCAGCTGCGGGCCATCGCTGCCCGCTCGTCCCGACAACACACAGGACACGGCACTTCACACACACGGCAGGAGCACATGCACTGGAGAGACCGGAGGCATTCCCGGACGGCCGCGTCAACTCAGCAGCGCTGCGGGACAGATGACCAAAGGGATGGGCGTACGCCCAAGGGCTTGATCAGCCCGCCATGTTACTACAACGAGCAATTGGCTGCAGACGCGACCGTGCACGACGCAGGATGTGCGCTGATTTCAGACGTTTTTCTTGATTTTTTTGCAATTGCATCAACGGCAGCAATACCTGCTTCGCGATGACAATGACGACGTTTTGATGCAGTGGCACTACTGCACGCTTGGAGCAGCCAACAAAACGCGTGTGCAGCCGCTAGGCAGGCACCGCATTTGCTCAGTGCGACATGTACGACTCGTACATTGCAATTCCGAGTGCGCCGTCTGCATCCACCGGACGACTGCTCACTGCATTTTTAGCCGCTCTCGGTTCGTTTGCGCGCGATGGCGCGCGCGATCGGGCCAACCGCAACATATTCACCGCCGCGCAGGCCGCAAGCGCAGCGCGCGTCAACCTGCGTCCAGCACCGCCAGCACGTCTTGCAGATCTTCACGGGTCTGCGGGCGTACCGCACGTGCGACTTCTTCGCCATCGCGCAGCAGGATCACCGTCGGCCAGAGCTTGACCCGAAAGGAGCGACCCAACGGCCGCCCTTTTCCATCTTCGAACTTGTAGTACGCCATCGCGTCATAACCACCCAGCAGTTTCTGCAACAACGGCTGCGCCGCGATGCAATGCCCGCACCAGTCGGTGCCGAATTCCAGCAGCTGCAGCCCGGCCTGCGCATCCACCTCGCTACGCTCCGGTGCCTGTGTGGCGTAATCGCGAACAAACCCCATCGACACTGTCTCCATGACCGTAAGTGACCGACACCCTACCGCACAGGCGACCGATCACTGCGCAAGCTGCGGTCGGCAGCGCGGTGCACGAACGCTATCTCCCAGATCCCGAACGCCGGCCGCGCGGGCCGAACGGCGCTCGGTTCGATCGTTGCGCTTACGATAATGCGCGCTGGATGTCTTCCAATGGCAGGTTGGTCAGGTCCTTGGCCAGGTCGCCCACCAGCCGCTGTTGGGTTTCCTTGTGCAGCAACGGACGGATGCGGCCCAGCGTGGTCGGGTCGGCCACCAGCACCAGGTGCATGTACTCGTGCTTCAGTGCGCCATCGTTCAACGCGTGCGACAGCTGTTTGGCGAAGGTCATTTCGTCCCGGTCTGCGTCGGTGAGATCCTGCGGCGCCTTGCCGGCCGGGCCGTCGTCGTCGACGTTCTGCACATCGGTGCGCGCATGCTGGCGCAGCACCACCTTGGCTTCGTTGCCGGTATTGGTGAACCAACGCGCTTCGCCGCCGTCGGCCACTACCACCAAGGCACCCTGAGGAATTTGCAGGCTCATCCGATTTCTCCTGTTTCGATGATCGGTGCGGCATGTGCTGCACCCAGTCGGTCTCAACCTAGGCGAGAAGATGTAAGCACTGTGCCTAGCCAGTGTCAGTGCCGCGTTAGCGTGGCGCGGCCGAGGCTGGCAGCGGCAGCCTCAGATGTCGGCTGAAAAAGCGCGCGGTCACGCGCAGCGCCTGTTGGCTTTCAGGCAACGTGTCGGTGCGATGGAACCCGCGGCCCAGCCCATCTCACACGTGCGTGCCTGGCGTGGGCAGTCGCACACGTGCGCGGTGGCGCCACACCTTGCATCCCTGCTGAAGACGATCAGCGGCAGGGATGCACATGCACATGCAGTGGCGCATCCATCAGACGCGCGCTGTGCACGCGCATCGGCGCTCGGCGTTGGGGCGCCTTTCCCCGCACAGCGACTGCTGCGTCACCGGCACGCAGCGGAGCACTGCGTGCCAGCTGCTGTGCGCCACGCTCAGCCCAGATACGGCCGCTCGTTGGTAAACAGCAAGTTCCGTGCGCCGTCGCGCCATGCCTGGGGACAGCGCTGACCGAGCAACACCGCCGCCATCGCATACGCCACGCCGCGCCCGGTCAGGCTGACTCCCTTCAATGCCGCCTCGGCATCTTGCTGGCTGTTGCCGGCCTGCACGGCGGTAAAGAAATGCGAGATTGCCGTGGCATCGTCGCCGAGATCGCGCAGGGTGGTGTCGCGCGCTGCCTGCACCGGCCAGCCCTGACTTGCGGCCAAGGCCCACGCAACGGGTGCGGTGAAATAGTCGATCCCCGCCTCATCGCCGAGCGCGCGTGCCTGTTGCAGTAGTGCCGCGGTGGCACCCTCCGATGCTGCCGCCAGCCGCACCAGCCTTGCCTGGACATCGGGGTCTGCCGCAGCGCCCGCCACCGCAGCGGCCAACTGGCCAGCGGCCAATGCGTGATAGCCCTGGTATGGCGTGTCCTGCGTGCCCTCGCCGCTTGCCAGCGCAAGCATCGAGGCCAGCGCTGGCGAGCGCTGCGCCATCGCCGCAAGATCCGGGGCCAAGCCACGGTAACGCTGCAGCCGCACCAGCTGCGGCACGATGTCATCGGCCATCGCCGGAACCTGTGCGACTTGTTCGTAAAGCGCCTGCGCTTCCGGCAAGCGGCCTTGCTCGGCATGCACAGCAGCGGCAGCGCGTTGCAGCCACGGATCGTTCGGCCAGCGCGCGTGCGCATCGAGGAAGGCCCGATCGCGCGCCGCCGGGTTGCTGCCGCAACGGATCGCCGCGTACTGCAATACCGGCGCGTCGGGGCGGGCCAGGGCCATCGCCGTGTGCTGTTTGCAGACCTGAGCACGCTGCTCCGGAGTGGCGGTGTCCTGCTGGACGCGCAAGGCCACCACATCCAGCGGGTCGCGCTGCAGGCGCTCGGCCAGGATCGCCGGGACTGCCTGCGGCGCCGCGCGTTGTAGGCGATCCAGCCATTGCTCCAGATAGGCCGATTGCGCGCCATCCCAGCGTGCGTGCGCCTGCATCAGCGCCAGATCCTGCGCAGGTGTCAGCTCGCCCAGCAGTTGATGCGGTGGCCGATCGGACACCGCGGTCACCACATCGCGGTACTGGCTGCCCTTGCCACTGACCGTTTGCGGCGGCTCGTTGAAGACCGCCTGCGCGGTGGTGCGTTCCCAGCGTGCGTTGTCGAGATGGCGTGTGCTGTCTTCTGCTGCCGCGCCATAGCTGGCGCGCCAGTGCAGCAGCAGCGCGGCGCCGGCCACGTTGTAGGCGAACTGGCCGCCGTGCCCGCCGCTGGGCGCATCGAAGGTTTCGATCACCCCGCCCGCCGCCGAGCGCGTGCTGATGTGGTGTGTTGCCTGCTCTGCCAGCTGGAACACATGGCGACCGTTTGGCGGCAGCGAGGCGATCTGGTCGTCGATGCGCACCGTCACCGTCTGCTGCAAGCCGTTGTAGGCCACCACCTCGGCCAGGCCGACTGTGCCGCCGGCCCACAGCACCCCGGCCACGATGGACGCGGCCACCGCAACGCGCGCAACGGAGGGAAACAGACCATCGGCGGCCAGAAAGCGCTGCCACAGGTTTTGTTTGAGGTTGCGCTGACGCTCCTCGCCCGGCAGACGCACCGGATAGTCTGCAGGTGCCGCCGCCGGTGTGTCGCTGGTGGGGGCCGGCGCGCCGTGGCGCACCTGCTCGGCCACTGCATCTTCGGCGTGCAGCAACTGCTCCAGGCTGGCATCGCGCAGCTCGCCCAGCGCGCTCATGGTGACCTGCACCCAGCCCTTGGCCGCATCCATCCACGGGTTGATGTTGTTTTCGTCGGCCTCGGACAGCCGGAACTCCGGCAGGCACTGCTGCCACTGTTCTTTGCCCAGGGCAGCGGCCAGCGGAGCATTCAAGCGCATGTGCGCGACCTGTTCGTACACCCGGCGCAGCACCCGTTGCAGCTCATTGCATGCGGCCACCAGCTGGCGCAGCTCCTTAGCCGACACCCGGCCATCGGCGATCACGCTGTGGAAGGTCTGCAGATACAGCAGATGCGCATCGTCCAGATCGGCGAGGGTGTGGTCGGTGTAATGCAGCACGGCCAGGTAGCCACGCAACAGCTCGGGCCAGCCGCCGCCGAGGGTGTTGGCTGCGGCCAGATGCACGCTGCGGCAGCGTCGGTCGTGGCCGCTGACCCGCGCACGCAACACCTGCAGCTCGTCATCGAGTGTTGCGATCACCGCAGGCAGCTGCGCGCGCGTCAGGCTGGTGCCTTTCCAGGTCACCACGCCGCCATTCGCGCGCAACCCACCGTCCATCAAGGCCTGCAGGCTGGCGCGTTGCCGCTCGCGTTCGCGCAATTGCTCGATGGCCTGGCCATCCTCAGGCAGGTACAGCCCATCCAGCGCCTGCAGCAGATCGTCCTGCGGCAACGGATCGGCGTAGAGCTCGGCCACGGTTCGCGCAGCGCGGGTGCAGGAGCGGCCCAGGTACAGGCCTTGATAGCGCCGCGATAACGATAGGGCTGCAAACTCGCGCTCCAGCGCGGCCAGCGACACCTCGATGTCCACACAGGTGGGCGCTTGCCCGTTGAACAAACCGAGCGAGACCTGCTCGCGCAGCGCTTGTGCGTTGCGCAGTACGTCCATGGCCGGGCGGGCGTCGATCGGGCAGGCGATGTAGTGACGCTTGAGGTTTTCTTCGCGCGCGGCGCTGGGCGGATGGGTGGCCCACATCTGCGAGGGTTGTGCGATGTCGTTCTGAAACAGCCGGTACGCGTGCGCCGCATCCTCGGGCACCGCCGGTACCACGCCGTGGCCGGGGTCGTTCAAGACCACGCGCATGTGTTCGATGGTGCGCGACTGGATGGCGAACAGATCCTTGACCGGCCGGTCCTGCGCAAACTCGCGCCCGGCAAAGCGCAACGCGCGCTGCCAGCCGTCGTCGGCCGCTTCCAGCTTGTGCAGCGCGTGGACGAGGGCGTCGCTGCCGGTGAGCGAGGCGGCCACCAGATCGGCCTGATATTCCATCTCGCGCGACAGCGCGCGCTGCGCCAGCACCACGCCGCGGAAGGCGATTTCGACCAACGAACGGATCGACCACACGATCAACGACAGCCCCCAGCCGATCCACGCCACACGCAGGTCGATCCGCGACAGCGTCGCCAGCAGCTTGTCCAGTGCATCGCGCTTGCCCACGATATGCGCGGCGATCTGCTGGGCGATGTAGACCCAGCGGCCGACCGCCATCGTGCGTTGCGCGAAGTGGCCGAATTCGTGCGCGAGCACGGCCTTCAATTCGCCCAGGTTGAGCACATTGACCAGGCCCAGGCCGATATCCAGATTCTTGCGCGAGGGCAGCAGCAGGTTGAGCAGCGACAGGTCGTAAAACACGCCGGCGTTGACCTGCGCCGACAGGTAGACCTTGTGCGGACGTGGCGCACCGGCTTCGTCGGCTAACCGATGCAGGAACGCGAACAGCTCCGGCTGCTCGGCCGGGCGCAGTTCCAGCGCGCGCGTATCGCGTTCGGCACGCTTGTTGAATACCAATGCCTTGGCCATGAAGACGGCCAGAAACGCGGCGCCTACGGCCACCAGCCACATCCACACGGCCTGCTCGCCGCCGGAGCCTTGCAGCAGCCCGGACGCCAACCGATACGCCGTCCAACCGAACCACCCCAGCAATCCCAGATACACGGCGATGAAGCCGCCCAGCCCGAGCATGGCCAGCCAGGCATTGCGTCGGTATTTACTGCTGGGTGCGGTGAGCCGTTCCGGCACTACCGCCGGGCCTTGCGGATAGAGCGATTCCATTCTTCTTCCCTGTAATGAGTGACCGGGCGCAACGCAGTCAATCGGCATCCCGGCCGGGTGATTCGATGTCCAGGTGCGATCTCCCCTCGCCCCGGACGCGCCAAAAATAACGGACTGCTGCTGCAAAATCCATGCGTGCCGGCGGGCGCCGCGCGCTGCCACGCGCGGCCCGCCGGCAGTAACACGTGTCAGGCGGGCTGTGCGTCCCGTTCCGCCTGGAGCTGCTGCACCGCCTGCCTTGCCGAGCGGGTCAGCGGCGTGGGTAGCGCATCCAGGGCAAACCAGCCGATATCCAGCAGCACCTGCGGTTCGCGCAGTTCGGCGGTCTCGCTGCCTTCGATCGTGGCCAGATACACCGGCGCCACCCAATGCTGCGGCGGGTCCATGTCCGGCTCGAAGTGGCTGACCACGCACAGCACGCGCTGCGGATGCACCTGCAGGCCGGTTTCTTCCAGCACTTCGCGCACTACCGTGGCTTCCACCGTTTCCATCCAGTCCACCTTGCCGCCAGGCAGGCCCCAATGCCCCTGCTCGGGCGCCCGCCCGCGCAACACCAGCAGCAAGTGGCCATCGGCGCGTTGGATGAAGGCACCGCAGCCAACGCGGGCACGCAGATCGGAATGGGGCATGAGCTGTCTCGTGAGCAGGCTGGTAATTGTCCCAGATGTGGCCGACGTGGTCAGCGCGTGTTGTCTCCGCGACCGATCGCTGCGGGGTATCGGGGCTTGCGCTCGGATCAACAGGCACCGCGTCTCTGGGGGGCGTGCAACACCTGCTGCCAACGCGCAGCGTTGTCACCGGCGATATGGCAAAACCACAGCGATAACGCGGCATTCGCACCGTATTGGCGAGGATGATGCCATTGCGCCTTCGTGGCGCGCACTGCTGGAGTTGGATATGTCGCGTATTCTGGTCATCGGTGGCCACGGCAAGGTGGCACGTTTACTCACCCCACTGCTGTTGACCAGCGGGCACCACGTCACCGCGCTGTTCCGCAATCCCGAGCACGAAGGCGATGTGATTGCCGATGGCGCCACGCCGGTGGTGTTCGACATCGAACACGCCGACACCGACGCCATCGCCGCGCAGCTGGCCGGACACGATGCGGTGGTGTGGTCGGCCGGTGCCGGTGGCGGCGATGCCGCGCGCACCTATGCGGTGGACCGCGATGCAGCCATCCGTTCGATGCATGCGGCCGAACAGGTCCGCGTGCGCCGCTACGTCATGGTGTCGTATCTCGGCGCCGGCCTGGAACACGGCATCGGCCCGGATGACGGGTTCTTTGCCTACGCGCAGGCCAAGGCCGCGGCCGACGCGCATCTGCGCAGTACCCACCTGGACTGGACCGTGCTCGGCCCCGGCCGGCTGACGCTTGATCCAGCGTCGGGCCACATCACCCGCGACCCGGGCAGCGATGCCGACGGTGGCGTCTCGCGTGCCAACGTGGCCCAGGTGATCGCCGCGGCACTGGCAACGCCGGCCACCATCGGCAAGAGCGTCGGCTTTATCGACGGGCAGACCCCGATCCAGGACGCCTTGGCGCAGCTGGACTGAACGCCAGGCCTGTCGCAACCCGCTGCACGGGCGCAACACGACCAGGCCTAACGTTTTCCTAAACCCGGCCTCGGCATAGTCGCGGGCGCACCCCACTGTTGAGTTCGCTGATGTCTGCGCCCCTAGCCTCGCGCCGTGCCGGCATCCTGCCGCCGTATCTGCTGGACCATATGGCACAGGCGGCGCCCGAACATGCACGCCATTGCGCGCAAGTGTCCCGCCAGATCACCGCCCACCTGCGCCAGCAGCGCGCGCGTGGGCCGCTGGCACGCGCACAGGCCCTAGCAGCGGATGCCGCACCGGCCATGCAAGCGGTGCGGCGGCGCATCTACGATGCGCAACAGGGCACCGCATTGCCCGGCATCCTGGTCCGCGACGAGGGCGCTGCGGCCACCGATGATGTGGCAGTGACCGAGGCCTACGATTCTCTCGGTGCCACGCACGAGTTCTTCCAGACCGTCTACGGGCGCAATTCCATCGATGGCGCAGGCATGCCGTTGATCGGCAGCGTGCATTACGAGCGTAGCTACGACAACGCGTTCTGGGATGGCGAGCAGATGGTGTTCGGCGATGGCGATGGCGAGGTCTTCAACCGCTTCACCATCGCCATCGATGTGGTGGGCCATGAGCTCGCTCACGGCGTCACCGAACGCACCGCCAACCTGATCTACCAGGGGCAATCGGGCGCATTGAACGAATCGGTGTCGGATGTGTTCGGGGTGCTGATCAAGCAGTACACGTTGCACCAAACCGCAAGCGAGGCCGACTGGATCATCGGCGCAGGCCTGCTGATGCCTGGCATCAACGGAGTGGGCCTGCGCTCGATGCGGGCGCCCGGCAGCGCGTACGATGACCCTGCACTGGGAAAAGACCCGCAACCGGCCACGATGGCCGACTACGTCAACACACAGGAGGACGATGGCGGCGTGCACTACAACTCCGGCATCCCCAATCACGTGTTCTATCGCGCTGCGGTCGCGATCGGTGGCGCTGCGTGGGAGACAACCGGCCGCATCTGGTACCGCACGGTCACCGGTGGCGAACTCGCCGCAACTGCGGATTTCGCCACCTTTGCCGCACGCACCGTCACTGTCGCCAGCACCGATTACGGCGCTGACAGCGCAGAGACACGCGCCGTGCAACAGGCCTGGCGCGACGTAGGCGTCCTCGCATGAGTCCACAGCGGCCGCCGGTGGAGTTGGGCGTGACGCTACGTCTTGCACGCGAGGGCGGTGTGGCGGCGTTCCCGGCCATGCGCCGCGAGCGGCAACTGCCAATGGATGCGTTGGACGATGCGCAGCGGCTGCACCTGCGCGCGTTGCTGGACCAATGCCTAGTGCATGCGTTGCCGCGCCCGCAGGCTGGTGGCGGCGACCGGCGCTATTTCAGCATCGCCTGGGACGGTGCCAGCGAACCGTTGCGCATTCCCGAAGAACACGCACCGGCCGAAATCGTGCGGCTGTGGAAGCAGGGCACGCTGTAGCGCGCGGTGTGCTGCACTGAGCGTGCGCTTGGTGCACCGCGCGCGTGCACATACCGCGCAAGCGGAAGACACCGTGCAATGCACGGTGTCTGTCGAAGGTGGTCCAACTGCGGATGCCTGCACCCTTTAAGCTGCCTAGATGCTCTAGAACTGCACAGCTGGTGACGCATGGTGGGGATCGGTGCGTTAGCGCAACGTGCAGCGTAGGGGTCAGCTTGAAGACACGCCCATCATTGCTGCACTGCAGTCATCACTGCAGACCCCATCCTAGGCCCTTGCAGCAGCTGACACTGCGCACTGTGTGCACGCCCGCCTGCTGTTGCGCACCCCAACAACACGATGCACGCGTGATCACTGTCGGCGCGCAACGCCAGGTGCGCCGACGTTGCCACGCGCACTCGGATACGGCGCGCTCAGTGCTCTGTCTGCGCCTCTACCAGATGCGCCAGCAGCGTCAGCGAGTCCTGCCATCCCAGGTAGCAGGCATAAAACGGAATCTGCTCGGGGATGCCGTCTTGCACGATGTGCACATCGGTGCCGCAGGGCAGCGCGTGCAGCTGCACGGTGGTCAACATGGTGCCCGGCAACGCCGGGTCGTCGAACACGTCGTTGTAGCGCAGCAAGGCGCTGGGCTGCAGCTCCAGGTACGTCCCGCCAAACGCATGGCGCTGGCCATTGGCGAAGTTGGTAAACGCCATCCGGAAGGTACCACCCACCTGCGCATCCAGATGCTCGACGGTGCCGGTGAAGCCGGCAGGCGGCAGCCACTTGACCAGCGCATCGGCATCGAGGAAGGCGCGGTAGATGCGCTCGGGGCTGGCACGTAAGACGCGGTGGAGCGTAACGGTGGACATAGGACACCCGCTTGGCTGGCAGAGGACGTCCATCATGCTACCGGTCGATGACGCTGGAGTGCAGCTGCAGCGTTGGTGGGCGCGGCGGACGGCATCGCAGCTGGCTCGCCATCGCCGCGAATACATCGGTATGGCGGGTCGTTGCAGCCTGCCACGCCGCGCTTCTTCCTGGGCGCCTGCGGTCATGCGCTGCGCCCATCACTGCACGCGACATTGCCGCCGCGCCCGCCATCGCCGATAGTCGCGGCATTCATCAGACAACGACCTATGATGCTCGCGATTGTGTTGCTGCTTATTGCCGGACTTATCGCTGTGGCGATGATTGTCGGTGCCATCGTGTGGTGGATGCGCATGCGCCAGCACGCGCCCGAGGCCTCTGCCCCGGCAGCCGGTGGTTCCGCTGCGCCCGATGCGCCGGCCGCGCGAACCTCGGTCGCACCGGCACCGATCGCGATGGACGAGCAAGCGCAGCCGCAGCCAGCGCCTGCCGCTGCGCAACCCTTGCAGGCCGAGCCGCCGCCGATGCGTCCGCTGTTGCGCCGCATGTATGCCGCCGTGATGGCCAACCCGTCGCTGGCCGACGGCAGCCTGCCCAGCGACCCCGCACAGGTCGCCGTGCTGGAAGTGGCGACCGCAGCGCTCGACCATGTCGACCTGCGCCCGCAGCTGTTGCCGCGTCGCCCGCATCTGCTGCCGCAGCTGATGCGCGCGGTCAACGACCCGGACGCGTCCGGGCGCGGTATCGCCGCCATCATCGCGCAAGACCCCGCGCTGTCGGCCAACCTGCTGCGCATCGCCAACAGTGCGCTATACCGCCCGCAAGGCGCTCCGCTGGAAAGCCTGGAGCGCGCGGTGGTGCACATCGGCACCGAGGGCGTGCGCCAGATCGTCGCCGCGGCGGTGATGCAACCGGTGCTGAGCCTGGATGGCGGCCTGCACTCGCGCCTGCCCGCGGCGGTGTGGGACTACGCGCTGCGCACTGCCACCGCAGCGGCCGCCTATATGCGCGAACGCGGCGGCGATACCTTGTCGGCGCAGCTGGCCGGCCTGCTGCAGGGCCTGGGCGCGGTGGTGATCCTGCGCGTGCTGCGCGACGCCTATGCCGAACGCCCCGGCCTGCCCTACAGCCTGGAGGTAGCTGCCGCCCTGGTCGAGCGCCACACCGCTGCGGTGGCCAAAACCATCGCCACCACCTGGGAGCTGCCGGCGGTGCTAGGGACCGCACTGGACGAACAGCGCCCCGAGCACGACACCACCTTGCTGGCCACCAGCCTGGGGCGCGCCCTGCGCTACGGCCGCCTGGCCGCCGCGCTGGCCATGCTGGCCCGCTGCGGCGCCGAGCAGGAAGACCACGCCCTCAGCGTGCTCGCCACGCTGGAACCGGATGAAGAAGCCAACGCGGCGTTGTGGCAGCGGCTGGTCGCTGCCAGCGTGGAGTAGATCGGCAGCTGCCTGCCGTTGGCTCGCGCATCGCGTGCATTGGCCGTTCTCCGCGCAAGCCTGGCGCTGCTGGCCTGCACCGATGCGCCGACCGGCTGATCACGCCGCCAGGCTGGACGCATCTGCCGGACCCGCTCCCCGCTCAACACGCATGGCATCGGCGCGCAGCCACACGAACAACCCGACCAACTGATCGACCGGGCGGTCTGCCGCCGAACGCGACGCGCGGGAGCGATGTCGAGTCGGTCACAACGCGTTGCACCGGCGCTGGCCAGCGCAGTTTCCGCTTCGCTCGCCATGCCGTGGCTTCGCATTGCAGTCTCCGAGGCGGCCGGCAGGCTCCACAAGCTAAGCACCGGTCTGATCCGCTCGCTGCATCACGACCTTGGGATGACATGCCGGCTGCAACGCACGTGCGCAATGACCGTGCGCAGCGGGGTGCGTGTGATCGCCACACCCTCGCAGCGCCTCCTCTGCCACAGGTGCACCATGTCCCAGCGCAATGCCGGTACCGTGCGACACCCGCTTGTCCTGCTGTTTGGTCTCTTGCTGGCTGTGCCGCTATGCGTTGGCGCGCAGCAGCCGGTGCAGGCGGCCAGTGCCAACACCCCGTATATCGATCGCATCGCCTATTCGGTCAAGGCCGATGCCGGGCTGGATGCCAGTGTCGCCAACGAGCGCTCTGCGTTGATGCATTACCTGTGGCGCGGCAAGCAGGACACCGTGGCCTACAGCGTACGCACCGGCCACCTGATTGCGCGCGACGCTGCCGGGCAACCGCAAGCGACCTTGTCGTATGTGGCCTACACCGCGCCGGCACGCAACGGCAAACCGCGGCCGCTGACGTTTTTCTACAACGGCGGTCCCGGCGCATCGGCATCGCTGTTGCATCTGGCCTCGTTCGCACCCAAGCGCATGGCCACCGCAGCGCCCAGCTTCGGCAGCTGGCCCAATTACCCGATGGTGGACAATGCCGAGAGCCTGATCGCCAGCACCGACATGGTGTTTATCGATCCACCGGGTACCGGCCTGTCGCAGGCGATCTTGCCCAACACCAATGCCAGCTTCTGGGGCAGCGATGCCGATGTGCGGGTGATGCGCGACTTCATCCAGCGCTATGTGCAGGTCAATCGCCGTGCCAATGCACCGCTGTATCTGTTCGGCGAATCCTATGGCACCACCCGCTCCGCCATGCTGGCGCTGGCGCTGGAATCGGCTGGGGTACGTTTGCGCGGCATCGTGCTGCAGTCGTCGATCCTGAACTACTACGCCGACACGATTGCGAGCGGTGGGCTGTATTACCCGGATTACGCAAAAGGCATGAAATACAGCGGCGACACCATCGGCGGCTATTTTCCCAGTTATGCCGCAGTTGCCGCGTATCACAAGCAGACCGAGGTCAGCGCAAGCGACGAGTTCTATGCGCTGCAGATGCGCGCGTTCGTCAGCGTGGTGCACGCGGAGTTTCAGCGCTATGGCCCCACCTGGGTGCTCAGTCAGTATGGGTTTCCAACCATCCTGGGCAAGCCGGTACAACCCGGTGCAGCGGTGCTGACGCGGTGGCGGCCACTGTCCGGGTTGACCACGCAGGCCTTGCAAGGCTACTTCTCGTTGGCCTCGTTCAATCAAGGCCTGCTGCCCGGCACTAGCATCGGCCGCTACGACGGGCGCGTCAGCCTACCCAACAGCGACGGGCGACTGAAGAACGATAACGACCCGTCCAACATCCTGATCGAGCGCCCCCTGGCCAACGCGCTGGCGCAGCAGTTCCGCACCTATCTGGGGTATAGCGCGCCCAACGCGACCTACACCTCGCTCAACATGGACATCATCAACGTCTGGGACTTCCGCCATGCAGGCCGGCTGCTGCCAGATACCCTGCCAGACCTGCTCGGCGCGCTGCGCCTGAATCCGGCGCTCAAGGTCTTTGCGGTCAGCGGTTATCACGATCTTGCAACGCCGTTCTACAGCAACGAAAAACAACTGGCGCGGCTACGCACCATTCGCAATCTCGATGCCGATGTGCAGGTGGCCACCTACGCGGGCGGCCACATGATCTATCTCGACGACAACTCGCGCCCCAAGTTGCAGGCCGACCTCACCGCCTACTACGCCAACGCGCCGATCGCCGATGCCGTGCCGTTGGCCTTGCTGGATTCGCCATGGCCGGACAACCGCAACGTCAATGCCGCGACTGCTGCAACCGCAACGCCATGATCGCGCTCCGCTCATCCATCGCGAGGAACTCCTGATGCGCCTGCTCCGCTGCCTCCGTTACGCCACCGCCATGCTTGCCGTGGTGGCGACCACCGTCAGTGCGCAAGCGTTGCCGCCGCAACGCGTCGCGTCCATCACACCCAACGCCCGCCACGGAGGGATCGATGGCCCCTTCATGCCCATCGCGCAGCTCGGCCTCGAAGCGGAGCGCACGGACAGCACCGGCGACACGCTGGAAGACCAGGCGCAACAGCGCATCACCAGCACGCTCGACGAGCGTGGTGCACTGGCGCATCGCGATGCGCTCACCAAGCAACAGGCGCAAGCGCGCGGGCTGGGGTTTGTCGCCACGCACTTCGAGCAGATCGATCGCAGCGGCAGCGGTCGCGTCACGCTGCAGGACATCGAAGCGTACTTGCGCGATCAACGTCGCGACAAATGATGCAGACCACTGCAGCCACCAGTGAACACCGCCTTTGTCATGGACGCATGGCTGCAGCAGGGTCGCGGCGCAGGCACTCGCAGCGCGAGCGAGTTCCTGCGCGCACACTCACCCCTGCGTGGAAATCAGTTCCTTCACCCGCGCGGTCAGCACGCTCACGCTGAAAGGTTTGGTCAGTACCGCCATGCCCGCTTCCAGGTGGCGGTCGTCCAGCAATGCGTTTTCGGCAAACCCGGTAATGAAGAGCACCTTGAGACCTGGGCGGTGGGCGCGGCCGGCATCGGCCATCTGGCGGCCGTTCATGCCGCCGGGCAGGCCCACGTCGCTGATCAACAGATCGATGCGCGCGTCCGATTGCAGCAGGCCCAGGCCTGCCACGCTGTCGCCGGCTTCGATGACGGTGTAGCCCAACTCCTGCAGCACCTCGCCCAACAGCAGACGGATGGACGGTTCGTCGTCGACGATCAGCACCGTCTCGCCGGCATCGGTGGGGGTGAGTTGCAGCGGGTGGGCATTGGCATCGGGCTGCGCTGCATCGCCCAGGTGACGCGGCAGATAGAGACACACACTGGAGCCCTTGCCCACTTCCGACTGGATCCGCACCTGCCCGCCGGACTGCTTGGCAAAGCCGTAGATCATCGATAGCCCCAGCCCGGTGCCTTCGCCTAGCGGCTTGGTGGTGAAGAACGGATCGAACGCGCGCGCCACCACGTCCGGCGGCATGCCGGTACCGGTGTCGCCGACGCAGAGCCACAGGTATGGGCCCTGACGCATGCCCAGTTGCCGCGCCAGATCATGGTCGATCCAGTGGTTGCCGGTCTCGATCTGCAGACAGCCGCCATTGGGCATGGCATCGCGCGCGTTGATGCACAGATTGAGCAACGCATTTTCCAGCTGCGATGCGTCCACCAGCGCAGGCCACAGTGCGGCGTTGGGCGTGTACTCCACATGGATGCCCGGGCCCACCGTGCGCTGCACCAGCTCCAGGATATCGACGATCAACTGGCTGACATTGGTCGGCTTGGGCAATAACGTCTGCCGCCGTGCAAACGCCAGCAAGCGGTGCGTCAAGGCCGATGCGCGGGTGGTGGCGCTCTGCGCGATGCCCAGATAGCGGGGCAGCTCGGGAAAACGCTGCTGCTCCATCCGCAGCGTCATCAACTCCAGTGCGCCGGAAATGCCGGCCAGCAGATTGTTGAAGTCGTGCGCCAGCCCGCCGGTGAGCTGACCCACCGCTTCCATCTTCTGCGATTGGCGCAGCGCTTCTTCGGCGACCATCAGCTCGCGCGTGCGCGCGGTGACGCGCTGTTCCAGCGTCTCGCTCAGCTCGCGCAACGCGGCCAACGCGCGGTCGCGCTCTTCGGACAAGGCGTGCCGCGCATCGATGTCCAGCAACACGCCCGGAAACCGCAGCGGCGTGCCGTCGGGCGCATGTTCGACGCGGCCATTGGCCTCCAGCCAGTAGTAATTGCCATCGCGACGCTTGACCCGGTACTGGTGCGCATAGGCGCCGCCACGTGCAGTCGCTTCGCTGATCGCTGCGCGCAGGCCGTCGCGATCGTCCGGATGCACCGTGGCGATGACCTGCTCCAACGGCAGGCCGGTGCGACTGATGGACGGATCGAAACCGAAGGTGTCGGCAAAGGCCTCGTCCACCGAAAACGCATCGGTGGGCAGGTCCCAGATCCAGGTGCCGATGATGGCGCCGGCCGCCAGCGCCAACTGCACGCGCTCGGCATTGCGGCGTGCGACGATCTCCGCTTCCAGCGCGCGATCGCGCTCGCTGGTACGGCTCACCACTTCATGGACCAGATGCGTGTTCGCATTGCTCAGCATCGCGTTTTGAATCTCGCGATGGCGCTCGGCCGCCACTTGCGCGGTGGTTTCGATGGCGATGTTCAACAGCCCCACGATGCTGCCGTCTTCGCCGCGGATCGGCGAGGCGGTGGAATTCCAGTACGTGGTTTCGCGCACGCCGTTGCGCACCATCGGCAACGAAACAACGCCCTGGCCGTAGCCGTCGCCGGTCCGCATCACCTGCGCAAAGTCCTCGGCGATGGGCGCATAGGTTTCGCCCCAGACCTCGGCCACCGGTTGCCCCAGCGCGTGCGGATGGCGGTCGCCCAACGATTGCAGGTAGACATCGTTGTAGAACAGGCGCAGTTGCGGCCCCCACAGCACCGCACCCAACAACTTGGCGTTGAGCATCATCGACAACGCCGTGCGCAGCGATTGCGGCCAGGTCTGCGGGTCGCCCAGCGGTGTGGCAGCCCAGTCGTGCGCACGGATCACCGCGCCCATGACGCCACCGCCGGAGAGGAATTCCAGACCGCTCGGCTCGATGGCGGGGTGCGCTGTGCTCACGTGGTGGCGGCCGTGCCTGGTTGGAAGTGGCCGCATTGTGGCATGCGCTCCTGCGCGGGATGTGCAGTGCCTGCGCGGCGTCGGCCGGGCGAGACGGCCGGTATCTGCGGTGGCGTGGGCGCCGTGGTTGCCTGCGGTTCCCGCTGCGACATGGCGGCAGCTGACCAGGCCTGTCGGCACCCACACCGCCCCGACGCGACACCCAAAAAAACACCGGGCCATCCCTAGATGGCCCGGTGTCGAGCGAGTCGCGGCATCCATTGCCGGGAAGGGTTACCCCTGCACCTTGCTCACGTCCTGCTCCTTGTCGACAGCGCCGGCTTGCGCACGGCGCCCTGCTGCAGGCCACGGTCCCCACCGTGGGCCTTCAACACAAGCGCTTATACCTCGATGATCGGGTCGGTGCGGCGGCCGATACGGCCAGCGCCAAACGCGATGCCGGCGCCCAGGATCAATAGCACCAAGGTGGTCCAGGCCGCGCGCGACACGCCACGGGCAGCCACGTCACCGGCCTCGCGGGCCTTCTGCTCGGCGGTGCGCTTG
This sequence comes from Xanthomonas sp. AC360, assembly GCF_979258225.1. NCBI lineage: Bacteria > Pseudomonadati > Pseudomonadota > Gammaproteobacteria > Lysobacterales > Lysobacteraceae > Xanthomonas > Xanthomonas sp. AC360. Next base: position 1,422,998 of record NZ_OZ409846.1, on the reverse strand, counting down.
AGCGATGCGTACTGCGCCATGGCCTGCTGATAGGTCTGCGCGTAGTTGTCGGCAATCTGCTCGGCCTGCGCGCGCGGCTTGCCGGTGCGGGCCATGATCAGGTTGACCAGGGCATCGCGGTCGGCGGCATCAATGGCCGGCTTGGCCTGGGCACGCACCCGGTCGAACCAGGCGGCAAAGGCATCCGGTGCTGCCTGCGGGGTCTGCGCCGCGTCGCTGGCGGTGGCCTTGCCATCGGTGGTGGCACCTTCGGCCTGGTCCTTCAAGCGCTCGGGGTTAAGCTCGGCCTTGCCGGTCTGGCGTAGCACCGTTTCCAGCTGACCGCGCAGGTCGCCCCACTCCAGGTCGATGCCCTGCTTCTTGAGTTCATCCTGCACGCCGTTACCCAGCGTCGGTGCGGCGGCGGCAATGCCCTGACCGGTCAGCGACAAGCCTTTGCCGACCACGCCGGACACCGCGCCCACCGCGCTGCTGGCCAGCGCGGCCACCAGCCAGAGGGTCACCAGCGAGGTCACCGCCCAGCTCAGCAGGCCGTGCGTGCCGCCACGGGAGGTCGCAAGCCGGCCGGCGACAAATGCGCCCACCGCCATCGAAATCAGGGTGCTCACGCCCAGCCAGATGCCGGCGCCGGTGCCCAGCCCGCTGACCGGGTTGACCTCGCGCAGCGGGTCGATGGTGGACGCGCCGATCGCGGTGCCCAGCACGCTCAGGGTCAGATAGGTCACCAGCGCGACGGTGCAGCCGGCGAGCACGGCGCCCCACGACATCTTGGGAGCGTAGGAATGACGGACAACCTGTGCCATGGAGTGGCCTCGTTACAGTGGAAAAGTGCGGCTAGTGTGGAAGTGGCACCGGCTGAACGCCTGAGCCGAATGCACCAGTGCAGCTAGTGCATTCGCGTCAGGCAGCCGCTACCGTGAGCGCCCACTGTTGGTTTCCACCGCCGTTGTTTGCCCAAGGGTCACCCATGTCGTCAGACAGTGAAGCCGCATCCCCCAGCAGCCCGCCCAGTTCCACCAATCGCCGCCAGTTGCAGCAGATCATCACCGGCCTGAGCGAAGGAGTGATCCTGATCGAACCAGATCAGACCATCACCTGGGCCAACGAGGCCGCGCTGGCCATGCATGGCGCCAGCGAACTTGCCGAGCTCGGCGCAACCGTCAGTGATTACCGCGCGCGCTTTCAGTTGCGCTATCGCAACAACCATCGCTTGAATGCCGGCAACTACCCCATCGACCGCGTGATTGCCGGCGAAGTCTTCAACGACGTGGTGGTGGAAGTGGTGCGCGAAGGCACCGATGCGCAATGGGTGCACCGCGTACGCAGCCTGGTGCTCACCGACGCGCAAGGCGAACCGGATTGCCTGGTGCTGATCGTGGCCGACGCCAGCGATTGGGCCAGTGCTGAACAACGCTTCGAGCGCACCTTCAACGCCAATCCTGCGCCGGCCTGCATCTGCCGGCTCGACGACAAGCGCTACATCAAGGCCAACCAGGGCTTTCTGGAAATGACCGGCTACACGCGCGAAGCGGTGGTGGGCAAGAGCGTGTTCGAAGTGGACGTGATGGAAATGGCCGACCGCCGCGAGCTGGGGCTGGAGCGGCTCAACGAGGGCGCCACCATCCCGCAGATGCAGGCCGAACTCAGCCTGCCCGATGGCACCACCAAACTGGTGGTGGTGGCCGGCCAGCCGATCGAAATCGGCGAAGAAGCCTGCATGCTGTTTACCTTCATGGACCTGGAACCGCGGCGCCGCGCCGAGGTGGCGTTGCGTCAAAGCGAGGAGCGCTTTGCCAAGGCGTTTCGCATCACCCCGGTGCCCACCCTGATGTGCAATGCAGAAACCTTGCAGATCGTGGAAATCAACGACGCCGTCTCGCAGATCACCCAGTACGCCACCGAAGACATCGTCGGCAAACCCATCGAAGACATCGGCCTGTTTCCCAACCGCCAAGCCTACCAACAGTTTCATCGCGCGCTGGCCGAGACCGGCAGCATGCTCAATGTCGAATACGCCATCGCGCGCAAGGACGGCGAGCAACTGGACTGTCTGGTCTCCGCAGAAACCGTGAGCATCCACGGCGTGCAGTGCTATCTGCTGTCGCTGATGGACATCACCGACCGCAAACGCACCGAGATGGAACTGGTCACCGCCATCGAAGCGGTGATGCAGGACGCTTCGTGGTTCAGTCAGAGCCTGCTGGAGAAACTGGCCAACGTGCGCCGCGCCAATCGGCCCAGCCAAACCAGCGGCTGCGGCATCGCCGAGCTCACCGACCGCGAGCGCGACGTGCTCGGGCACATCGCCGAAGGCCTGGCCGACAAGCAGATCGCGCAGGAACTGGGCGTCTCGCCCAATACGGTGCGCAATCACGTGGCGGCGTTGTATTCAAAGATCGACGTGCATAGCCGCGGTGAAGCGATTGTCTGGGCACGCGAGCGTGGCTTCGTCGGTCGCAGCGCCAAACCGGCAGCGCGCAAGAAGTAACTGCACACGTGGCGCGAATGCACTAATGCATTTAGTGCATTCGCAACTGGGCCGGCCAAGCGCGAGCGCACATCATGCTCACACCGGCCCGGAGACACTGGCCGGGTTCCCCAAACTACGAGAAACGTCCCATGGATAAGAACCGTATCGAAGGTACCGCCAAGCAGATCAAGGGCTCGGTCAAGGAAGCCATCGGCCGTGTCACCGGCGACAAGAGCACCGAGCTGGAAGGCGCCGCCGAAAAGAATATCGGCAAAGTCCAGGCCAAGGCCGGTGAAGTGGCTGACAAGGTGCGTGACGCTTCGAAGTAAGCGTTGCGTGAGGGTTTGCGAGGTTGGAACAGTGCGAGAGTTGGCGCGATAAGTTGATGGTGCGACGAGTTGCAAGCGTTAGCCGAACAGCAGCTTTTCGACGCCTTGGGTCAAGTAGCAGTGTGGCTGTGCCAAGCAAGAGCTAAGACTGTTCCAGGCAAGAGCTGAGTTGGCCGAATCGACTAGCAACTTGGTTAGCCGAAACTCGGCTGGCCGGATGAGCTGTGTGGATGGATGATGTGTCTGGATCATCTGCTTGCCACGACGGCTTATCTGCTCGTGTCGACTCGCACTACCCATTAACTCGCGTTGCACAGCGTTAGAACGCTGGACACCCTCACCACCAAGCGCCAAAGAAACAACGACGCCCCGACTAAATCGGGGCGTCGTTTTTTTATCGTATCCAGTCAAAGCCCAAGTTACTTGGTCACGCGAAACCCAGCTAACGCACGCTCGGCAAGCCAAACAAAGCACGTACAGCCTCCCTTCTCCCCTCGGGAGAAGGTGGCCCGAAGGGCCGGATGAGGGTACGGGCGAAGCCTGATGTAACTGAGACATCCAGTGTGGCCCGTACCCTCACCCCAACCCCTCTCCCGCAGGGAGAGGGGCTAGTCAGCGTGTACATCCAACGCATCCGTCTGCGCCCTGAGGCAATCACGCCATTCAGCGCTCGCATCGCACCATGGCCATGGCGCTGGTCTAGCGTTCGTATGCAAACCAAACAAAGCACGTGCGGCCATTCCCTTCTCCCCTCGGGAGAAGGTGGCCCGAAGGGCCGGATGAGGGTACGGGCGAAGCCTGGTGCAACTGAACCACCAAGCATGGCCGTACCCTCACCCCAACCCCTCTCCCGTTGGGAGAGGGGCTAGTGTGCCCGCGTACTTCAGCAAGCGCTGTCACAGCGCCTTTTTCCTGTGTCACGTGGTGCGCATCAATGGTTGCTAGCGCTGCAACCATTGATGCGCGGCACTGTTGTTATGGTTCGCCCGATGCCAGCAACTATGCACTGGAAGATGACGCCGACGCCCTTACTCACACCGGCCGATACGTCTGCGCCATAAACCCGCTTGGGAAGATCTTGGTGCCGATCAGCGTGAGCGGCCGTGGTGCGGGCAGGCCATCGAAGATCGGCAAGCCCTTGCCCAGCACGATCGGGTACACGCCCAGCACGTACTCATCGACCAGGTTGTGCGCAATCAGACTGCGCGCAAACGCCGCACCGCCATGCGCGATGATCGGCTTGTCACCGTGCGCCTTGAGCTTGGCCACTTCTTCAGCGAGATCGCCACTGGCCACATAGGCCTGCGACCAACTCTGCGCGCCAGCCTGCAATGGTGCGCGTGCCGCGTCGGCCTGTGCCTGCGCAGCCTGGAGCGCGGTAACAGCCGCGTCCAATACTGCTACGCCCTGCGCAGAGAACACCGCCTTGGGGATCTGATTCATCGGCGGCGCAAACGGGGAGGTGGCCGTTGGCCAGAAAGTCGCCATGCCCTGAAAGACGCGGCTGCCCATGATGTGCAGGCTGGCCTCCCACGCAGTGGCGACCTTCCAGGCGATCGCCTCCTGGTCACCGCTGAATATCCAGTCCACCTCGCCATCGGGCCCACTGACAAAGCTGTCCAACGACACCGACATCATCAATTTCAGCTCACGCATTGCAGTTTCCTCGTGCGCCCCGGCATGAGCGAGACGGTGGTGGGCGGCATACCAGCCTTGCGACAACGACGGGGGGACTGTACGAAATTCGACATACGTCTGCACCGCGTTGCCTGCGGCCATACAGACCGTCCGGCAGCAAGCGCCGCCCTGCGGCAAGGCTGGGACAGTCTTGGTCCCCGCTTCTGACGATCAAAGGAGCTTCGCTGGCATCTTTTGGGGTGCTGCCGCGTCATCTGTCCAGGCATACCTAATCGACTCGCGAGCGAGAGCAGCGGGTAGGCACCTGCAGTAAGCTCATCGCCACTACACGACCGCGTCTGATTGGGTCCCGTGCCATGCCAGCAGCCATAGACACCAGGCATTACTCACCTTCAGCTCGGCGTCCGCGACCAACATTGCGATGCGCACCCATAAGGCGCATCCGATGACACACGCCGTACCAGCACCCATGCGACCCAGCACTGCGCTGGTGATGATCATCGTGGCGCAGTTGCTGGGCACCTCGTTGTGGTTTTCGGCCAATAGCGCGGCCGACGACGTGATGCGGCAGTGGGGCGTGGGTGCGGCGGCCATCGGGTTGCTGACCATGGCCACGCAGGTCGGTTTTATCCTGGGTACGTTGAGCTTTGCGCTGAGCGGGTTGGCCGACCGGTTTGCGGCCAGCCGCATCTTTGCCAGCTGCGCGGTAGGCGGGGCGGCGTGCAATCTGGGTTTTGCGGTGTTTGCCAGCGATGTCACCACGGGGATGGTGTGGCGCTTTGCGGTGGGGTTGTGCCTGTCTGGCATCTACCCGATCGGGATGAAGCTGGTGGTGCAGTGGGCACCGCAACATGCGGGCAAGGCACTGGCATGGCTGGTCGGCATGCTGACGCTGGGCACCGCGTTGCCGCAGGGCATCAAGGCGATAGGCGGCGCGTTGCCGTGGCAGACACCGATCCTGGTGGCGTCGGTACTGGCGGTGATTGCGGCAGTGATGATCCTGCGCCTGGGGCAAGCTGCGTCTGCCCCACGACGGGCGGGCGGCAAGCTGGCATTCGGTGCGGTGTTGCAGGCGTTTTCGCTGAAGGACTTTCGCGCGGCCACGTTTGGCTACTTCGGCCACATGTGGGAGTTGTATGCGATGTGGACGCTGACGCCGCTGCTGATCACGCGCGCCGGGTTGGCGCAGGCGCTTGGGCTGAGCACAGCCATGTTGGCGTTTGCGGTGATTGCCGCAGGGGCGGTGGGCTGCGTGTTGGGCGGGCAGTTGAGTGCGCGCATCGGCAGCGCGCGCGTGGCAGCGGTGGCGTTGCTGATGTCGGCACTGTGTTGCCTGGCGTTTCCATGGGTGGGTGCACAGTCGGGCTATGCAGCACTGGCGTTGATGCTGGTGTGGGGCGCCAGCGTGGTGGCGGACTCGCCGCAGTTTTCAGCATTGGCCGCACGTGCGTGCCCGCCCGCCATCGTGGGCAGCGCGTTGTCGATGCAGAACGCGATTGGCTTTGCGATCACGGTGGTGGCGATCGGCGTGACCACGCGGTATGTGGACGCGCTAGGGCTGCACATCGCGTGGGTATTGCTACCTGGCCCGTTGCTTGGGTTGCTGGCGCTGATGCCGTTGTGGCACAAGCGGCCAGCAACTTCGGCGTGATGTGATGCCAGAAGCGAGCGCCGCGCGGTGTGGTGCAGTGCGCCACACGGCAAGGGCATCGCAGTCGGCAGAAGTGGCGCTAGATGTCGCGCACACGATTGAGGTGGCCGATCTTTCGTAGCGGCATCCTTGTGTCGTCGCGGCGAAAGGCGCCAGAGACAGGCCCTGAGTACCAAGCGGACTGAACCACCCGCGCATGCAACGCGTGGGCTAGGATCGCTGCGGACCGGGGAGAACACCATGGACAGGATCACCATCGCGCGCCGTGTCGCGCTTGCGCTGACAGCGCTGTGCATGCTCGCGTGCGCACAAGGCGCGCCGGCACAGAGCATGCGCTCAGCCACGGGCAAGACGAACAGCAAGTACATCCCGCCAACGCGGCAACCGTACAACTCCATGGCGCGCGACACCACGCCCTTCAATTGCGAGCAGCACCGCGCACACCCGCATCCGGGCATGGTGCGTTACTGCCAGAGCATCGAGAACATGATGCTGCGTAACGAGGCGCGCAACCAAGGGCGCCCCGCTCCGTCGGATTCCATCATTGCGCTACCGGGCCTTGGCACGGCAGAGGCCAAACAGCTGGGTTACGCCTGCGTGGGCGGGCAAGCGATGAAGCGGCTGCGCAATGGATGGGAGCAGGTGTCGGCTGCTGCGGGTGGGTGGCAGCGGTGTCAGAGTGGATAGGTGAACCTATTCTCCGCCAGCTCTGAACAAGGCCAACATCCGCCAGGAAACGGCGGCGCTGATCAGAAATGAAATCCCCACCGCTAGCACCGGAGCGAAGCGCAGTGGCGTACGGTTAAACCCTGACCACGGGAATGCCCGCTTGATCAGCAAGAACGGATATCCCAGCAAAACCGCGAAGAAAGTGGGATCCCAGCTGAATCTGTCGCCACGTGGCACGCCATTGAAGACTACGTCAAGACCAAAATAAAGCATGTAAGCAGCAAAGCCCATGAGTATCACAGCATGGACTTTGAGCACGGTTCCAAGCTTTTCCCGGCGAATGAAGGCCAGCACCGAGAATGCCAACGCAACGATCACGGCAGGCACAGACACATAGGCAAACGCAATCTCCTGCGCCATCTCCGGCACCTTGCCGGTACTCACCAACAGCAGCGCGCCCCCATGTGCGAGCAGTACAAGGGCGCACAGTGCAGAGTTTACGCAGAGCATCGCAAAGGAACTGATGCTGTCCAGCCTATCCAACAGCGAGTTAAGAATTTTCACGACTACTCTCGGTACCAGTGCCCCCTTACGTCACATCGAACAGCTCGTCAGGACGTGGCGGGCTGAAAGAAACTGACTGTGATCCTACCTCAAGGTAAGCAGGGTGGATAAGTGAACCTCGCCGCGTTGTTTGTAGTTAAAGCGCTAGAGTCAGCGCAGCGGCGCGAGCGCGAAGTGTGGGCGAAGACAGCCACGCAGTGAATTGCCCATTTCTTTCACTGTGGCGCGCATAGACGTTGGAGTGAGCGATGCGCTTTCGGAAAACGTATGTGTTGACAGCGAGAGTTAGCATCACTAACGTCGCTGTACCTGCCCCGGAGCGAGTCAGCCAAGAGAGCAAATCTCCCACCCTTTTTTTGACGAAGATGCTTGGTCATTAAGAGGAGCAGATGTGTGCGGCGCACAAACATTCTGCGGGACGTTATGAAGCGGTTACCTGGGCGACAGGGTCTCTGTTAGGCAACTCAAGCGCATCGCGAGATCAACTTCATGCTAATCACAGCTTATCGGCAGTTTCCAAGTTCCATAGTTCATGTCGATGAATCATGTCATCCAAAGGCAGCTGTTTCACGAGTAGGAACTAGACACGCGAAATAGCTGATGGCACTGCCAAGTTGCTAAAGTATGATCACTAGCCCGTACGGACGAATTGCTGATGAGACCTACCAAAGTTGCGCTACTCTCATTCTTCGTCCTCTGCATATGCTCGCTATGTGCATGCGCGCATACGACTACCAATCCAACCTCGCGACTTCCAGAAGAGCCACGCGCAATGACGACGCCTGAGATCTCCATGGTCAATCCCACGCTTAGCGCTTTTGAGATCGCTGAAAAGTTTTTGAAGTTGCTAGAAGGTTTGCAATCCAGAAAAGATCTGACCGTTGAGCGGATACTCGAAGTCACCGGGGTGTCTCTAAGAAAAGTTTCCTTCCCTTCCGAAAATCTTGAGTCATATATATATGGCCAGGCGCTTGGCAGTGGTTGGAGCTACTCATTAGAGCTCACCCCCGAGTCTCCCTCTCTGAAACAGGGAATAAGCCTATCCTTCATTAACGAAGGTGATGACTATTCCAGCCTAGAAAGCAATTGCGTTGATTTTGAGAATTACAAGAATTCGCTGATAACCGCCGGGTTCATCGATTCTCCCGTATACGGTGAAGTAGGCCAATTGCAAAGTTGGCGGCTTTCCAAATTTGCGAAGGACGGGAGTGGGAACGATATTATTATCTCGATGGTTCCACAGAATGAGATACCTGGTTCGCCTGGTAGGCTCTGCGTCAAATCAGTTGGTACATTGAATTAATCAAGGATGGATGCTGATGGCGACTCCGAATCCACAACTTGAAGCGGCGTTAGCCCAGTTTGCTGGTTCTGGTGTAAGCCAGTATCAAGTTGCCCAGTTGCGTGGTGCGCTTGCAAAAGATATGACAGGCAATCGGCGGTCAACCATCAATGCCTCACCGTTTTTAGCCAACGAGCTCAAAAAGTCCGCGACTCAGATCGATCAATCTTACCCGTATAGCCAGGGGAGAGCACAGTTTGAGGACTCTGGCTTCCTAAGGCTTGGTGTAGCGGCTGAAGGTACTTACGGCGGCAGCAACAGGATCATGAGTTTGCCACTGCGAGGACTTCATGCCGGCTTGGTAGCTAATCCTTATCCAGCCTTCTATGCTCAACAATTCATCTCTTAGGATCCGCTGATGCGCTTCTCCCGAGTCGCCCTGCTCTTCCTAACCGCACTCCTTGTGCCTGCATTAGGCGCTTGCGCGCATACAGCATCCCAACCCCTGAAGCCGCTTGCGAAGGAACACGCTGACATGACCTTGCCTGAGGCCGTCACGGCCGACAAAATTACGCTAAGCGTTGAGGAGATCGGTGATCGGTTCTTGAAGCTGATCGAGGGGCTGGACTCTCGTGATGACCTAAGTCCTGAACGCATTCGGGAAGTCATGGGAATCACGCTTAGGAGGCCAGACCCAGGAAAACTGGCGGTGGGATACTGGAGCATCGATCTGGCAGATGGGTGGCGATATGCCTTTACTTACGTGCCTGAATCCCCTTCTTTGTTAAAAGGGGTCGATCTGACATTTCAAAACAGTGCAGATTATATGGCAAACATGTCTGCGATTTGCGGGCTGGATTTCAATCATTACGACAAAGCACTCCGAGCAATGGGTTTTGATGCGTCGCCCACGTACGGTCCGATTGGTCAGTTAGAAGATTGGCGCTATACAAAGCTATCTAAGAATGGCGCCGGGGGGAATATCGTCATATCAGTAATTCCTCAAAATTTGAATGGCCGCGAACCCACGCAACTTTGTGTCAAATCGATTGGCACATTGAACGGGCGCTAGGTCACTCAGGAGAATAAGACATGGCGAAGCCAAGCCCACAGCTAGAAGCCGCGCTCTCACAGTTCTCTGCTGGGCAAGGCGTCAGTGGGGACCAAGTAACACAGCTCCGCAATGCGCTAGCTTCCGATTCCAAGTTGCTAGCTCAGTTTGAACAGCAAGCGCAGGCCGGGCAGCTTCGGGGTTTTTCTGTGCAAACTGCGAATAACCCGCAGCCGAATTTGGCAGGAACCTACGATAAGCAGAGTGGGGTCATTACGCTACCTGCGGCAAGCTTGCAGCCATCTGGTACTACCGCAACAGCCGATTTGAAAAGCGTCTTGCAGGTTCAACAGATGTCGGTGTCATTCGCACACAGTACCTATCAGGACTCGGCCAGGAACTATCATCCTGTCACTCAGGATATGCTCGACAATCTTCAGTCGAGTATCAACAAATCGCCTTATCTTGCTGACGAAATCAAGAAAGCGGCTACGACTATCGATACATCCGATAAGAGTAAGCCGCAAAGAGCTCAACTTGAAGGCTTTGGGTTCGTTGGGCCTGACGTAGCTGCTGGAGGGACGTATGACGGAAACCAAAAGGTCATGAACCTACCAACGATTGGGCTGCAATCGGCATCACCCTCTACTCCAGGCGGGCGCTTCAACGCACAAGATCTCACATTCGTCTTGGGCCATGAAATACAACACAGTTCTAATCACAAGGCTAAAAATCAAGCAACAGCACAATTCTTAGCTAATGTTGATCGTCAAGCCAAGGTCGCCGGCCCGGTACACGACTATACCGATGAGCTGGCGGCGTACATTCAGGCGGGGCGGGAGGATGAGGCGAAGGCAGAGATTGCGGGTTGGAATGCTTTGCTGAGCCGCAAGAACAGCTTAATCCCGCTGCAAACGGCTTGGACTTGATGATAGCCGCCCGAACCACGAGGCAGATGGATTTCATATCAAGGGATCCTGCGAATCCAGCAGGAGCGATAGCGAAGCCGAACCTCGCCTTCAACCAAGACGGCAGCCTTTCACAGACGCCAGGCAACATCGCGGCGATGGGGCAGCATTATTTTGATCGGCCTTCACCGCTTTACGCGCAGCCAGGTCAACGCCCGGTGGGTATTGGCGAGCACCGCAATCAGGCTGGGCAACTGCAGCCCACTGCGGACTACCCCAACTACTACGGCACTTGGGCCGTGGAGCAAATCCTGCAGGCCGAAGACAAGGCGAACGTGCTGTATCAAGGTGCCCGCCCGAAGGTGACCATCGATATGGCGGCGTTGGGCTTGAAGGAACACCTTATCGAGAACGAAGGCCTGGACCGAGGCGCAAACAAGACGCCGTTTCCGTATCACGACAGCAGCACCGCGCCGCCCACCTTGCACCATTTCGATCACACTCAAGATGGCAGCGTGAGTCCGGCGCAGGACCATACCTATGTGCCCGTAGTACCCAGCGCACCTGCGGCAGCCGGCCCGCGTGGCCCAGACGATCCCGCACACCCCGACCACACCATGCTGGAGCAGATCCGCACTGGCGTGCGCAAGATCGATGAAAGCGTGGGCAAGCCCTACGATGAGATGAGCGAGCGCGTTAGCCGCAGTCTGTTGGCCGTGTGCAAGGACAACCGCGACGCCTATCCGGGTACCGGCGACCGGTCGCTGGCAGACAATGCGCTGAGTCGCGTGGACCATGTAGTGATGGGCAAGACGGGCAACGTGTTTGCGGTGGAGGGGCGGCTGGATGACCCTGCGCACAAGCGCGTGCATGTGGACATCGATCAGGCGATCCGTACGCCGGTCGAACAGTCTGACCAGAAGTTGCTGGCCGCCAATCAGACCATCGCCCAGGAACGAGCACTCGCCCAACAGCAGGACCTGGCGCGAGGGATGAGTGAGCCGAGCCAAGGCGTGCACACGCGGTAGCGCTTCAGGTCACCACGGCCTATCGAATGTTTGAGCTCATAGGCATCTCTGGCAACCCTAGAGCAGGCGCGAGTAAGCACGATAAGCAGTGACCATGGCGGGTGAAGAGACCTCGCCAGACAGCACGCTTGACCCTGCCAACCGGCCCCCGCACACTCCGACACGGAGCCTAGAAACTCCTCACAAAGCGGCACCCGCCTCCGACAACTTGGTGGGTTTTTTGTGTCCGGTCGAAAGACTGAGCACAGCTCGGCGTTTCTGCGCCGGGAGGGCGGCGAATACAACACCCGCAAGGGGAATAAGCCCGCCGGCTTTGTGCGGTTTCTAGCCTCCCGGCATCCCGCTGCGTTGTGCAGCGGGAGTCGTCCCAGGCCAAGGAGATGCGCCATGCACGACGAACCCGGCTACTGGATGTCCGAAGGCACGCAATACCAACTGCTACGCATGCGTGACCAACTGCGCCTGCTCGCCACCCTGGCCACACCGCGAACGCGCGAGGAAGACGCCATGAGTATGCCGGCCATTCCGCTGCAGCAATGGGCGCATTGCCTGCAGCATCTGGCCGAGCAGGTGGATGATGTGCTAAACGATTTGGGTATTGGGTAGTACGTTTCCTTCTATGCATGCAGCCTGCCGTGTGATCCAACGAGCGTGTATCGATCACCAAGCGGCCTGATCCACCCACGTGCGCGACGCGTGGGCTAGCATCAGTGCATACAGGGGGAATACCATGGACAGGAAAGCCACCATCGCGGTGCATCGTGCTAGCAACGACGGTGTTGCGCTTTGCCGCAGGCGTGCAACCGGCCAACGCACAGAATGTGCGCCCTGCCGCTGGCAAATCAATGTGCAAGTACATCGCGCGCGCCGGGAATGGCCTGCTTACAAGTGGCTAGTAGATCCTAGAGCTCTTGCAGCTGATGCTATGTCATGCTTTCACCGTCATGCCTAATTCGTCAACGCTAGCAGACCCTAATTCTTTCAAAAATAAATTAATAACGGAAATTAATATGGCACTTGATTTTGGAAAGCTCAATGATGGAGCAGCGGTTAAGCAAATCGAGCCACGGAAAATTTTTAGTACGTTAAAGCGCGATTCTCGGTTCAAGCGGCCATTAGATGAACAAGCGGATGTTCTCGACGCTTGGTTCTTGCGACGAACCTCCAAAGATCTAACGATTAAGATGAATACCGGGGGTGGTAAAACTGTGGTTGGGCTGCTCTGCCTTCAAAGCTCCCTTAATGAGGGAATTAAACCAGCTGTCTACATCGCTTCCGAACCATTCCTAGCAGAGCAAGTGATTACGGAGGCTGGATTACTTGGCATCCCAGTCACTAACGACGAGAAAGATCCTGAATTCATCAGAGGACGGTCCATTCTCGTCATCAATGTGCATAAGTTATTTAACGGTCGCTCCGTGTTTGGGGTCGCTGAAAAAAAAATCCCGATTGGATCCGTTGTTATAGACGATGCTCACGCCTGTCTCTCTGTAGTAAACGCGCAATTTAAAATAAATGCAGACTCAAAAGATGTTATCTACAAAAAATTACTTGAACTATTCGAAGAAGATTTAAAATCGCAGACCCCTTCCGATTACTTAGATCTGAAAGCCGGTGATTCGGCTGTAGTGATGCAAGTTCCATACTGGGCTTGGCAGAAAAAGAACGAAGAGGTAATTGGAATACTTCACAAAGAGAGGAACTCTCAATCTATAGGTTGGAGCTGGCCTTTGTTGAAAGACTGCATACCCCAATGCATGTGTGTTTTTGGCGGTGCTCATGTTGAAATAGCACCTCGTTTTGTGCCAATAGACAGAATCCCGTCTTTCGACTCAGCAGCGCGGCGAATTTATATGACCGCGACGCTGGCAGATGACACCATATTGGTAAGCAACTTTAAAGCAGTAGCTGCGGAAGTATCCAAGCCGATCCGGCCCAAGGGCGGCGGGGACATCGGTGATCGAATGGTGCTAGCACCGCAGGAGATCAATCCAGAATATACGATTGAAGATATAAGATCTCTAATATCAGTCGTTTCAGAGAGCCGAAATGTCGTTGTCATAGTCCCTTCAAAGGCACGATCGGAATTCTGGAAAACAGTAGCTGCACAAATCGTGGACAAAGATAATCTAAGGCAATCTGTTGAAAAACTAAAAAAAGGACATGTCGGCCTCACAGTACTGATTAATAAGTATGACGGAATAGACCTTCCGGGAAATTCGTGTGAAATGCTGGTGATTGACGGCTTGCCCGAAGTCTACGGCCTTATCGAAAGGCTCGAGATGCTGGTTTTAGATGGTACGAAAAGGCAACTTGTCAGCCAAATTCAGCGTATAGAGCAGGGCATGGGAAGAGGAGTCCGTTCTAGTGACGACCATTGCGTAGTACTACTGTTAGGCGGACGATTAACTCAGAGGATTCACCAACCGGAATCTGACGAGATGTTCTCTACTGCAACACGTGCACAGATCGAGCTTGGTCGACAGGTTTCAATTCAAGTCCAAGGAAAGCCGCTTGAGGATCTCCTTCCGATATTAAATTTATGTTTTCATCAGGATGATCAATGGGTTGAAGCTGGACGTAACGCGATTGTGAACTCTGTCGGAAATCCCGGTGCGAACCTGGATTCAAACCAAGTTTCATTGCGAACTGCGTTCGACAAGGTACAAATAGGTCGGCAAGATCTCGCAGTCAAGCATACTCAAGACGCAGTTGATGGGGCAAAAGAAGAGAAAGAGAAAGGTTACTTTATGCAATTGCTTGCAGAGCAGACTAACTACACGGATCCGGCCATGGCGCAGGAACTACAACTTGCTTCGCTTGCTAGAAACAATCGACTCCTCAAACCTATTCGGGGAGCTACATACAATAAAATTAGTGCGCCAGCTGACGGTCAAGCAGTGGCGGCAGCACTTTTTATGAAGAGGTTTCTCGAGGGCAATGATCTATCAATTTGGACAAACGGCCTGCTAGACGACTTGAATTGGGGTGAAGAGGGATCAAAAAGATTTGAGGCTGCAATGTGCGACTTGGGTAGTTTCTTAGGATTCGGTTCCGAGAGACCTGAAGAAAAGGTCGGCCGCGGTCCGGATAACATGTGGGCGCTTGGTGATTTAGAGTATCTAGTCATCGAGTGCAAGAGCGGGGCCGTGATTGCAGAAAAGATATGCAAAGCTGACACAAACCAGCTAAACGGTTCAGTAGTGTGGTTTAAAGATAAGTATGACAATACTTGTACTATGACGCCGATAATTGTTCACCCAAAGACAAGTTTCGAATATGCCGCGACGCCACACCCTGACATACGAATAATTAATGGCAAGGGATTAAGTAAACTGCGAAAAGCGATTTTGGATTATTCGGTGTCTATTTCATCAAACGGCTCTTTTAGGGATATATACAAAATTCAGCAGCAGCTGGATTATTTTGGTTTATCAGCGCCAAAAATAGTTTCTCTTTGCACTGTCGCTCAAAACTCAAAATAATGATCGAAGTGTTCGAGTGCCACTCATCTTCTTAGTGGATAGGTGTCCTTGTACGTGATTAAAAATTTTGAATGAGACGGGGTCAGATTCTTTTATTGACCTTTTCCCCATGCAACGCGCACCGTCGTTTTGCAGGAGCGCGCTTAAGTTTTGACTCTCAGCGATGGTGCGCGAAGTTCACTGCGATAACGCCGTAAATCAATGCTCGCGCGCCTCGCCCCAAGTGAGCATTGCATCCAGTGCGGGGCAAAGCGCCTGGCCCCATGGCGTGAGGCGGTAATCCACCTGCGGCGGTACCTGCGCGTAGACGGTGCGGAGCACCAGGCCGTCGCGCTCTAGCTGGCGCAGCTGTTGGGCGAGCATCTTCTGCGAGATGGCGGGAATCAGCCGTTCCAGATCCGAGTAGCGCTGCACTTTGCCGTCGAACAGGTGGAACAGCAGCAGCAGTTTCCAGCGGCCTTCAATCAGTTTGAGCAGGGCTTCGACATCGCATGCGGCGGTGTCCGGGGTGTGCGGCTTTCCCATGGGTGCGTGACTTACCTTTGCGTGCGTTCTTGCGGCAGGTGATGCCGCTACCGATCATGGCATACCCCTTTACACCGGACATCGCTGCCATGTCGCTTGCCCTGCCCCCCGCCATCGCCTGCTTCTTTGCCGCCAGCAACACCGGCGATGCCACCGAGCTGTTGCCGCACCTTGCCATTGATGCGGTGGTGCACGATGAGCGACGCGAGCACCGTGGCGCTGTCGCCATTTCGGCGTGGCTGGCACAGACGCAGGCCACCACGCCGTATTGCGCGGTGCCGCTTGGCGTGCACACCCAGGGCGAGCAGGTGCGCATCACCGCGCAGGTGTCCGGCGATTTCCCGCAGAGCCCGCTGCAGCTGGAGCACGTGTTTCAGCTGGTGGGCGGCAAGATTGCAGCGCTGCAGATTCATTGACTAGGCATGCCGGCGTGTTGCGCCGTTAGCACGTGCCAAGTGCCCTGCTGCCACAGCAGTCGGTACGACGTTTCGCCATGACGAGCGCTACCGCAACGCGATGGATGCGCCGTCGCGTGCGTACTCACCGGCAGAGGCGATCACCTTCTACAACCTCTCTCTCTTTTGGAGCCAGCCAGCTGATGCATGCCCTTATCGTTGTTGCCCACCCCGAGCAGCGCTCGCACACACACGCGGTGGCCGCGCAGATTGGCGAAGCGCTGCTGGCCTCAGGCGGGGCGCATACATTTGAAGTGGCGGACCTGGCGCAGGAAGGCTTCGACCCACGCTTTACGCCGGCCGATGTGGCGCTGTTTTCGGGGCAGGCCGGAGCGCCGCCCGATGTGGCGGCCGAGCAGGCGCGGCTGGATCGCGCGGATGCATTGGTGCTGGTGTTCCCGATTTACTGGTGGTCGTTTCCGGCGCTGCTCAAGGGCTGGATCGACCGCGTGTTTACGCTGGGCTGGGCGTTTGATGAAGACGCCAACGGCAAGATCGTCAAGAAGCTTGGGCGTCTTGGCGTGCATGTGGTGGCGATCGGCGGTGCGGACGAGCGCACCTACGCGCGGCACGGCTACTTCGGCGCGATGAAGACTCAGATCAATCACGGCATCTTCGATTTTTGCGGCGCGCCGGTGCGCACCACGGAGTTGCTGACAGTGCCGGACCCTGCATTCCCGCAATCGCATCTGGCCACCGCACGCGCAGTGGGTGAGCGGGTGTTTGCTGAGAGCGTGTAGCGAACGTTGCGGAGCGGCGTGCTGCGATCCTGCAGCCAAGTGGTCAATAGCCGATGTGTCTGCCACCGCAGCGGGTTATTCAAACGGCCGCGGAGAAGGTTGCCGGTTCTTGGCGTAAGTCTGGTACAGCCCTGCGGCGCGCTCGTCTGCGACGACGTTTTCGATGCTGCTCAGCCCCTTCGCGGCGATCGCCGACGACGCCTTGCCATCGCCCAACAGGTAGGCCAGGCGCAGATACGCCGCGCTATCCACCAGGTTCTTGTGCTCGGTGTCGCTGGCGTAGACCTCGGCCAGGCCGTAGTAGGCGTACAGGTTTCCGGTGGCTGCGGCCTTGCTCAGATCGCCAGGCCTGGGTAGAAGCGGCCGCTCACTGCAGTCTTGGTGCCGTAGAGCACCGTTGCGGCTTTGTTGCCTGCTTGCGATTCGGCCTTTAGCTGGGCCAGGTCCATGCGCTCCAGTCGCGCGCGTTCGGCGTGCGAGGGTAGCCGTGGGTCAGCAGCCACTGCGCTTCTGCCTGGGAGTTGGCCACCAACGGGCTGCTGATTGGGCACGCGTGTGCGCCGCGCTCGCACAGGTACTGCGCTGTGTCGGCGCCGGTTGCAGCTGGATGGGCAACCGCTGCTGGTGTTGGGTTGTTTGATGCGGCAGTGCGGTTGGCCGCGGGTGCGTTGCGGCCGGGCGCACTGGCGGTTGATGCGGCATCGGCTTGGGTGTGTTGCTGTGCGCGTGCGCAGCCGGCCAAGGCCACTGCAACGATTGCCGCGAACAACATGCTGGTCGGTTTCATCTCACTCTCCTTGTGGATGCAGTGACGACGGCAGTTGCCCATCATCGCCGCCATTGCGCGTTGCTGACGAATGCGCACCTTGGCGTGCAGCGATTGCGTGGTCAAGACCGATGCAGCCACGCTGCCTGCGATCAGGCCGGTGCGCCACCGTCGCCATTGATCGCCCATTGCGCGGCAAACGCGCGTTGATACGCCGGCCGGCTTTCGCCACGGGCGACGTAGGCCTGCAGGTTGGGGAAGGCGTCCAGCAGGCCGGTGAGTTTGATGCGGATCAGCACGGAGATCATCAGCAGGTCGCCGGCGCTGAAGTCGCCTTCCAGCCAGGTGCTGTCGCCCAGATGGGCGCTCAGATGCTGCAGGCGGCGGTTGATGCGTTTTTGCAGCAGCGGCAAGCGCTCTGCCATCCAGGGTTTGTCGGCTTCCAGCAATAGGGCGTTGCCCAGTTCCAGCATCGGCGGCTCGACGGTGTTGAGGGCGGCAAACATCCAGGCGATGGCACGGGCACGGGCGTTGTGGTCGTGGGACAGCAAGCCAGCATGGTGCTGGGCGATGTGTAGCACGATGGCGCCGGTTTCGAACAAGGCCAAGCCGTCCTGCTCGAAGGTGGGGATCTGGCCGAACGGGTGGATGGCCAGGTGCGCCGGTTCCTTGATCGCACGGAACGGCAGCAGGCGCACCGCGTAGGGTTGGCCCACTTCTTCCAACGCCCAACGCACACGGGTGTCGCGGACAAGCCCCTTGCCGCCGTCGGGCGAGCGCTCGAACGCGGTGATGGTGATCGTCATGGTCGAAAGACTCCCGGTGGCCGGCGGCTGAGGGCATAGCGTACGCCGGGGAGACGCGCGGCCGCTGCGGACGGTGACTCGCCTCGATGACGCGTGGATCGGTTGTCTGCCTCGCCTGCGCTGCCGCCGCACAGGTCGCGGCAAGCGCCGCATTCCTACGCGTTGGTATGGCCGTGGCAACTGCCCTCGGCCTGGCGGCGGCAGCAAGTGCCCGACCAGCCAACGCCCGCTAACAGCGCCGACCGCAGGCACAGCACGGCCCGCCCGAATCGTTTCTGCACTGCACAACGGTCGCGCCCGGTTGCCCGGTTGGCGCGGCGTTTTTAGGCGTAAAGCGCCTGCGCCTTTGCGTAATCAGGCCGATTGAGACGTTTTGCCATCCTCGTCTCACTTCTCCGTTATACCGTGCTCTACATCACACACTTGTGTGACGGAACGCACATTTATAGCCGGAAAGGAGAGTCGTTATGATCGATCAGGGACTTGGTTTGCAGACGCAGCCTATGGGGACGCGAGGTGCTGCAGGGCATGCGTGGGCCGGGTTTTTCCCCAGCGTGGCAACGCCATTTGGCAATGCCCCGCCAGCGCGCCTGCCACCCGCGCCCCGGCCAGACAGCCTCACCCTCAAGCGCCTGTTGCGTAAAAGCGCGCGCCGCCTGGTGCGGACGCTGCCCTGGCGGCATCAGGACCGGCTGTATTTCTTGAACACGTTCGGGCGGCTGCCCAATCTGTACCACCCGACCTGCTTCAACGAAAAAGTGCTGTACCGCAAATGCGTGCACGGCGATTACCCGCTGTATCAGCGCCTGGCCGACAAGGTGGCGGTGCGGCCGTATGTGGCGGCGCGGATCGGCCAGGCGCATCTGATTCCGATGCTGCTGGACAGCGCCAACCCCGACGATCTGCTGGGCCTGCCGCGCTGGGAGCAGACGGTGATCAAGGCCAATCACGGCGCGAGCATGGTGGAAGTGGTGCGCGATGAGCCGGACGCGGCGCAGCGGCAGCGCATCGTGGCGCGTTGCAAGGACTGGCTGCGCACCGACTTCTCCGACATGGAGCGCGAGATCCATTACCACAACATCCCGCCGCGCATTCTGGTGGAGCAGTACATCGGCGACGCGCAGCAGGTGCCGGTGGATTACAAGTTCCATATGTTCCGGCAGCCGGATGGTCGGTTTCAGTACGTGCTGCAGGTGATCTACGGCCGCTTCGACACGCCCAAGCTGTCGATGACGTTCTTTGTGGACAACCTGCACACGCCGTTCCACCGCATCCGCGACGACGGCCGCTCACCGCCGTGCGCACCGGCGCTGCTGGAGCAGGCGCTGGAATTGAGCAAGGTGCTGGCGAGCGACTTCGATTACGTGCGCGTGGATTGGTATATCCAGCAGGGGCAGGTGTATTTCGGCGAACTCACCTTCACTCCCGGCGCCGGCATGGTCACCGGCCTGGACCGCGGGCTGGACCGGATGATGGGCGATATGTGGGTGCAACGGCGCGCACCGGTAGAAGCGCGATTGCCGGCATATGGCATGGGCATGCGGGTGCCGGTGCGGTGAGGCATGACCGCAGGCGCAGCACCGATGCGATGACGATGCAGCGCATCAGCGATGCCTGCAGCGTTTTGGTGCGCCATGCACAAGCGTTGCGGGTGGCGGTTAGTGATGTGCTGATGTGCACGTTGCGGCAGCACGCGCGGAACGCACGCGATGCCGAGGATTCGATCGATCATGCGATCGCCGCCGCGCTGTATCCGCAATACCGGGCACCGCAGGCGTGCCTACCCGATCGGCTGGGCCACGCCTGCATGTTTGGCAAACTCGCCAGCGGCCCAATCCAGAAACACACGCACCCGTGGCGACAGTTGGCGGGCGCGGGAATACAGCAGCGACACCGGGTTGGACGGTGGCGGTGTATCGCGCAGGATTTCCACCAGCGTGCCCTGTTGCAGGTCGTGGGCCACATGGAAGCGCGGCACCTGTGCAATCCCCAGGCCCAGGCGGATGCCGGCCAGATAACTCTCTGTGCCGGTGACGGTGAGCAGGCTGGGCGGCGCGAACGTGCGCAGTCCTTGCGCGGTCTGAAACTCCAGCGGGGTGATCACGCCGGTGGTGATGGAGCGCAGGCCAACCATGCGGTGCGCGTGCAGCGCATCGAGCTGCGTGGGCGTGCCGAAACGCAGCAGGTACTCCGGCGTGGCACAGGTCAGGCGTTCGAGCATGGCAACGCGACGCGCGACCAGTTCGCTGTCGCGCAGCGGGCCGTAGCGCAGCACGCAGTCGATGCCTTCCTCCACCAAATCCACCCAGCGGTCGCTCTCGCTCATCGCCAGCTGGATCTGTGGGTATTGCGCAAAGAACGCCGGCATCCCGGGCAGTAAAAAGTGACGCGCCAGCGTGCCCTGCACCTCCACCCGCAGCAGCCCTTTGGGCGCCACTCCGCGGAAGCCGCCTTCGGCATCGTCGACGTCGTCGAGGATGCGCACGCAGCGTTGATGGAAGAGCTCGCCATCGAGCGTTGGCCGCACCACCCGCGTGGTGCGTTGTAACAGGCGCACGCCCAGACGCGCTTCCATCTCGGCGATGACCTTGGTGGCGGTGGAGCGCGGAATGTCCATGTCGTTGGCGGCCGCGGTGAAGCTGCGGCGCTCCACGATGCGCACAAACAGCGCATGGCAGCGAACCGATCCATTGCACCCTCTGCCCACTGTTCGGGCGCTGGAAACAGTGCTGTGCATTCTAGTGTGATTATCGCCGTGTCATTGCGTTGGATAGTTTCGCAACGCCGCAGCCCGCGGCTTTGACGGAGAACTTCCCATGACGCAGCAACACAAGGTCGCGTTGGTTACCGGTGCCTCACGCGGTATTGGCGCCGCTATTGCCCAGCGCCTGGCCGGCGATGGTTTCACGGTGGTAATCAACTATGCAGGCCACGCTGCCGATGCCGAACAACTGGCGCACAGCATCGAGGCGGCCGGCGGCCATGCCATCACCGCGCAGGCCGATGTCAGCGACGCGGCCGCGGTGGCGAGCCTATTCGATTCGGCCGAGTCCGCTTTTGGCGGTGTGGATGTGCTGGTCAACAACGCCGGCATCATGCAGCTGGCCACGCTGTCAGACAGCGATGACGCGTTGTTCGACAAGCACATCGCGATCAATTTGAAAGGCACTTTCAACACGCTACGCCAGGCCGCACGGCGGCTGCGCGATGGCGGCCGCATCATCAACCTATCCACCAGCGTGGTGGGGCTGAAGCTGGAAACCTATGGCGTGTATGCAGCCACCAAGGCGGCGGTAGAAACGCTGACGGCGATCTTGTCCAAGGAATTGCGCGGTCGCGCGATCACCGTCAACGCGGTGGCGCCGGGGCCCACAGCCACGGCGCTGTTCCTGGACGGCAAACCGCCGGAGCTGATCGAACGCTTGTCCAAGGCCAACCCGCTGGAACGCCTTGGCAGTCCGGAAGATATCGCTGCGGCGGTGGCGTTTTTGGCTGGCCCCGATGGCGGCTGGATCAATGGGCAGGTGCTGCGCGCCAACGGCGGCATGGTCTGAGCCGCTGTGGCACGCCGCATTGCGCACGCTGCTGGCTTTCCCATCAAGGAGCAATGACATGAGCAAACGCATTCTGGTCACTGGCGCGTCCAGTGGATTCGGACGACTGACTGCCGAAGCACTGGCAGCCGCCGGCCACACCGTCTACGCCTCCATGCGCGATACCGCCGGCCGCAATGCCGGTGTTGCGCAGGAGATCGCCGACTTGGCACGTACGCGGCAGCTGGCCTTGCATGCCGTCGAACTGGACGTGCAATCGCAGGCGTCGGCCGACGCGGCGGTGGCTTCCATCGTGGCCAACGCAGGCGGGTTGGACGTGGTGGTGCACAATGCCGGGCACATGGTGTTCGGCCCGGCCGAAGCGTTCACTGCCGAGCAGCTGGCGCAGGTCTACGACATCAATGTGCTGGGGACGCAGCGGGTGAACCGCGCGGCGTTGCCACAGTTGCTAGCACAGCAGCAAGGCCTGCTGGTGTGGGTGTCCAGCAGCAGCTCGGCAGGCGGCACGCCGCCGTATCTGGCGCCCTACTTCGCGGCGAAGGCGGCGATGGATGCGCTGGCGGTGCAGTACGCGCGCGAGCTGGCGCGCTGGGGCATCGAGACCTCGATCATCGTGCCCGGTGCCTTCACCAAGGGCACCAATCACTTTGCCCGTGCCGGTGCCCCGGAGGATGCCGCACGCGCAGCTGCGTACGAGGCAGGCCCGTATGCAGGGTTTGGCGAACAGGTGCAGCAGGCGTTTGCGCGGATCGTGCCGGAGGATGCAGACGTGGCCGAGGTGGCTCAGGCCATCGTGCGGGTGGTGGATACGTCATTCGGCAAGCGCCCCTTCCGCATGCATATCGACCCGGCCGGTGATGGCGCCGATGTGGGCTTTGGCGTACTCGATCGCCTGCGTGCAGAGATGCTGCACCGTGTGGGATTGGGCGATCTGTTGGCACCGCGCGTGGTGAGGTGATGGGATGCGGCAGGCGTTGGGAGCGCCTGCCGGCTATGCCGTTGCGCTGACTGCGCAGATGCAACCGCGCGCGGCAGTGTTGCTGGTTGGGGTGACGGCGTGGTGGTGGTGCTCGCACCACGCCGGCATCCTTGCTGCAGCGCTGCGGTGATCTGGCGCTTGCGCGGACTGGCGTTCGGCCATGCAGGCCTGACGTTGGATCGCGCCCGGGTGCGCTCCGATGCGCCAATCCAGACCTGGTGTGTTTCCTCAACGCTTACAAGGACGTCGCTGTTGTTGATCGGTTCGTTGCGCATCCTCTTGCCCGTGGCCCTGGTTGGCCTGATGGCTTCCTGCAGCGAACCCTTGCACTGGTCCCTGCGCACGCTGATTGGAAGCCGACGTCGTAAGGCGATCAACAGATCCATGACATGTCGATGCTATCGAGCAGGCAGGCAGACGCGACTGGTCGACGACAACGACAGCACGCTACACCCCACCCAACGGCCGCAGGCACAGCCAGATCGCATACCAGTGCGACAACGCGCCGCCCAGCACGTGGGCGTGCCAGATGGCGCGGTTGTAGACCAAGGATTTGCGCACGTAGAACGTCACACCCACGGTGTAGAACGCGCCGCCGGCAACGATGAGCCAGAGCACGGCGCTGTCCAGGCCGGCGATCATCTGGTCGACCACCACGATCCCTGCCCAGCCCAGCAGCAAGTAGATCGCCACCCAGAAGCCCTTGGCGATGCCGGGCAGGCAGAGCTTGGCGAACACGCCGAACAAGGCCACGCTCCAGACCGTCAGGATCATCGCCCAGCGCCAGCTGCCATCGAGCGCGACCAGAAAGAACGGTGTGTACGAGCCGGCAATCATCACGAAGATGCCGGCATGGTCGAACTTGCGCAGCATCGGTTGGCGCAGCGGCGGGGCGAAGTTGTACGCCGCCGAGCAGGCGAACATGGTCAGCAGGCCCAGCGCATACACGCAGGTGGCCAGCAACATGGTCTGGTTGGCGTGGGCGCGCCACACCATCCAGATGCCGCCGACGATGGACAGGAACAGGCCGGCGGCATGCACGATCACATCGGCACGGCGGGCAGCAGGGGTTTTGTAGTGCGGAGCAATGGCGCGGGGGGGCACGGGCACGGCGGGTCTTCGAGGGGGAGGGCGCCCAGCAGCGTGTAGCGTCGGCGTGACGCGGTGGGGGCAACAGGATACCCGCTTGCTGAATCCGCTCAGTGAGGCAGGCTGGGCGGTTGCGCGCTGGTTTGACGGACACACACTCTCTGCCCGGACGACCACGACGATGGACTTGATCAGGACGTGGAATCTTCCCGTAGCCCTGTCGCGTTGACTGCTGGGCTATCTAAAGAACCTTTCCACAACGCGCCCGCTTATTAAGGCATCCTTTAATAGCCCGCACTGGTAGTAAAGGATCCTTGCATGACACGTGTCACCGGCACATACGCCGTCATCAAGACGCATGACGAGACCGTACGGGCGTTCGTTCCGGCTCCGCTCCCACCAGCTGCCCCTGTGCTGGATTCGGCTGCGTATCTGGAGCGCAATCGCCTTGCAGAGGTCGCACTGGCACGGCTGACGGGGATGGCGGGCCTGGTGGCGTCGAGCGAGTGGCTGATCTACAGCGCTGTTCGGCAAGAAGCGCTGTTGACTTCGCAACTTGAAGGCACGCAGGCCACCCTGACCGATGTCTTCGACGATGAGGCGGGGCTGGCGGTGACCAATGCAGACGATGTGGAAGAGGTCACCAACTACCTGCAGGCGTTCAAGTTCGTCCGCGAGCAGTTGCATGCGCCAACAGGACTGCCAATCTCGCTGCGCTTGCTGACCGAGGCCCACAGGATTCTATTGGCCGGCGTGCGTGGCGCCCACAAACTGCCGGGCAGCATGCGCACCAGTCAGAATTGGATCGGCGGGACCCGGCCTGGGAATGCCACATTCGTGCCACCGCCGGCCGATCGCCTGGCCGAGGTGTTCGGTGATTTGGAGCGTTTCATCCATGACACGCAGCCCACGCTGCCACCGCTGGTACGGATTGCGTTGGTGCACGCGCAGTTCGAAACCATCCATCCTTTTCTGGACGGCAACGGCCGGATCGGGCGGTTGTTGATCGCGGCCCTATTGGAAGACTGGCAGTTGCTGCCAGAGCCGTTGCTGTATGTGTCCGGCTACCTCAAAGCAAAGCAAAACGACTACTACCGGCACCTGTCAGCCATCCGCACGCATGGCGATTGGGAAGCATGGGTCGCGTTCTTTCTGGAGGCTGTGGAGGCCTCGGCCGAACAGGCCCAGCGCAACATTGTGGCGATCGCCGCCTTGATCGCCGCCGATCGCAAGCGCGTGCTGAGTACCGGCAGCAGTACCTTGCAAGCGCTACGCCTCTACGAGTTGCTGCCCACCATGCCCAAGCTCACCGTCGACCGCGCCCAGCAAGCGCTGGAGGTTTCCTATCCGACCGCGCGCGCAGCCGTCACGACCTTGCAGGACATCGGTGTGCTGGTGGAAACGACCGGTCGCGCGCGCGGGCAGAGCTTCAGCTACCAAGCCTATGTGAACTTGTTGCGGGCTTAGAGCGACAGCGCACTGGCCCTCACGGCACCCGTTGCTGAATCCGCTCAGTGAGGCAGGCTGGGCGGTTGCGCGCTGGTCTCATACCCTGAGACACCTCCCCTGTCTCATGCCCCTCTTTGGGAGCCGCCGTATGCCTCCGTTTGCCCTCGCTCCCCGCACCGAAACCGCCGAACGCGCCCTGGCCACCACCGATGGCCGGCCCAGCCGCGATGGCGCGCTGCTCACCGAGCGCCTGGAACGGCGTTACCACGACCGCATCACCGGCAGCTTCACCCTGCCCGGGCGCGAAGGCCGTTACGCGCCGATTCCCGACGATGTGCCCAGCGCGCTGGCCGATGCCTTGCACGCGCGCGGCATCAGCCAGCTCTACAGCCACCAGGCCGACGCCTGGGCGGCGACGCAGCGCGGCGAGCATGTGGCGATCGTGACGCCCACCGCGTCGGGCAAATCGCTGTGCTACACGCTGCCGGTGGTGAGCGCGGCAATGACCGCCGGCGCCAAGGCGCTGTATCTGTTCCCCACCAAGGCGCTGGCGCAGGACCAGGTGGCCGAGCTGCTGGAGTTGAACCGCGCCGGCGAGCTGGGCGTCAAAGCCTTTACCTTCGACGGCGATACGCCCGGCGATGCGCGGCAGGCGATCCGCCTGCACGGCGACATCGTGGTGAGCAACCCGGACATGCTGCATCAGGCGATCCTGCCGCATCACACCAAGTGGGCGCAGTTCTTCGAGAACCTGCGCTATGTGGTGATCGATGAGATCCACACCTATCGCGGTGTGTTCGGCAGCCATGTCACCAATGTGCTGCGCCGGCTCAAGCGCATCTGCGCGTTCTATGGCGCCAATCCGCAGTTCATTTTGTGCTCGGCCACCATCGGCAACCCGCATGCGCACGCGCAGGCCCTGATCGAAGAACAGGTGCATGCGATCACCGAATCCGGCGCGCCCACCGGCGACAAGCACGTGCTGTTGTGGAACCCGCCGGTGGTCAATGCCGATCTCGGCCTGCGCGCGTCGGCACGCTCGCAGAGCAACCGCATTGCGCGCATTGCGATCAAGAGCGGCTTGAAGACGCTGGTGTTCGCGCAGACGCGCTTGATGGTGGAAGTGCTGACCAAATACCTCAAAGACATCTTCGACCACGACCCACGCAAGCCGGCGCGCATCCGTGCGTATCGCGGTGGGTATCTGCCCACCGAGCGGCGCGAGGTGGAGCGGGCAATGCGCGCGGGCACGATCGACGGCATCGTGTCCACCTCTGCGCTGGAACTGGGCGTGGATATCGGCGCGCTGGACGTGGTGATCCTCAATGGTTACCCCGGCAGCGTGGCGGCGACCTGGCAGCGCTTTGGCCGCGCCGGGCGGCGCCAGCAACCGGCGCTGGGCGTGCTGGTGGCCAGCTCGCAACCGTTGGACCAGTACGTGGTGCGCCACCCGGATTTCTTTGCCGATGCCTCGCCCGAACATGCGCGTATCGCGCCGGATCAACCGCTGATCCTGTTCGATCACATCCGCTGCGCGGCGTTCGAATTGCCGTTCATTGCCAGCGAGCCGTTCGGGCCGATCGACCCGCTGGTGTTTCTGGAAGCCCTGGCCGAGAGCGAAGTGATCCACCAGGAAGGCGACCGCTGGGAATGGATCGCAGACAGCTACCCGGCCAATGCGGTGAGCCTGCGCTCGGTGGCCGACGGCAATTTTGTGGTGGTGGACAAGACCGACGGCAAGCAGCAGATCATCGCCGAGGTAGATTATTCCGCCGCTGCGCTCACCTTGTACGAAGGCGCCATCCACATGGTGCAGAGCACCCCGTATCAAGTGGAACGGCTGGATTGGGAAGGCCGCAAGGCGTACGTGACGCGCACGCATGTGGACTACTACACCGACAGCATCGACTACACCAAGTTAAAGGTGCTGGACCGTTTTGACGGCGGCGTGGCCGGGCGCGGCGACTCGCATCATGGCGAAGTGCATGTGGTGCGGCGCGTGTCCGGCTATAAAAAGATCCGCTACTACACGCATGAAAATATCGGCTACGGCCCGGTGAATCTGCCCGATCAGGAGCTGCATACCACCGCGGTGTGGTGGCAGTTGCCGCAGGCCACCTTGGGCAAGGCGTTCGCGTCCAAGCAGGATGCGCTGGATGGATTTCTGGGTGCGGCGTATGCGCTGCATGTGGTGGCCACGGTGGCGGTGATGGCCGATGCGCGCGACCTGCAAAAGGCGGTGGGCAATGGCGACGGCGCGTGGTTTGCGGTGGCCGACCAGACCGGGCGTGGGCAACTGCGCGGTGTGGAAGAAGGCGAGCAAGGCGCAGTGGAACTGCAGCAGGCGTTCGTGCCCACGGTGTATCTGTACGACAACTTCCCTGGCGGCGTGGGCTTGAGCGAGCCGCTCTGGCTGCGTCAGGCCGAGCTGCTGCAGCGCGCGGACGAGTTGGTGCGCGGTTGCGATTGCACGGCCGGCTGCCCGGCCTGCGTGGGCCCAGTGCTGGCCGCGCATGAAGAGGGCAAAGGCGAGTCACCCAAGTCGTTAGCGCTGACGGTGCTGGCGCTGTTGTTCGATGCCAATGCGCCGTTGCGCCATGCCACCCAGGTGGACGACGACTTGGCGCTGGACGTGCTTGCATGAGGGTGAGTGCAGACCGGCTACGGCTGCTGCGTCGGCAGGCGGGGCACGCGGATGTGCGCGAGCCGGTGGCGATTGCACACGGCGATGCAGCGCGTGGCGCCGATGCCTTGCCTGCTGATGCCTTGCCTGCGGTTGCTACGGCGGGCGATGGTGTCGGTGGAGGCGCGGAACTGCATTCCAGCGCGGTTGAACCGCTAAGCGGTGATACGGCTGTTGCGGGTGATGTGCGCATGGAAGCTGCACCTGTTATGCATGCAGCGGCGCCACCGACGCGTGCCCCGGCAGTGCCGGTGGCTGGCAGCGATGCCGGCGTCAGCGCAGATCGCCTGCGTTTGCTACGCCGTCAGGTCGGTGGGCTGACGCCTGCGGCACGCAAGGACGATGCGGTGATGCCGACACGTGCGCAGCGCCAGCCTGCGCCGGGTCCCGCTGCTTCTGCGTCGCGCGCTTTGCCGCGCGAGACTGTTGCACCAAGCGCGCAGCCCGGCAGCGGAAGTGCTGTCAGTGCACCGCGTCCCCCGCACACCACACCGGCAATGGCACGCCGCGCCTTGCAGCAGCCGGTGGCGGCACCTGCGCGCGATAGCTCGGCGTTTGCCTGGGTGGACCACGATGTGCGCCACAAACCGGCAGGCGCGGCGGCCGATACGGCAGCGCGCGTGCCGGCTGTGCGCGCAGCACCTGCGGTGCCTACATCCAACCCGGCACCGCAGCGACGCACCGATATCGTCGGATTACGCAAGATGATCGGCCTGCGCGAGCGTGTGGTGTCGGCGCACACACCGCTGCGCACGCCGTCCACCGATCGGCACCTGCCCGGCGACAAGATCGCACCGGGATTGCATCTGATCGAAGCGTTCCTGCCGCAGCCGATTCCAT
This sequence comes from Xanthomonas sp. AC360, assembly GCF_979258225.1. Classification (NCBI taxonomy): domain Bacteria; kingdom Pseudomonadati; phylum Pseudomonadota; class Gammaproteobacteria; order Lysobacterales; family Lysobacteraceae; genus Xanthomonas; species Xanthomonas sp. AC360. The sequence goes on along the minus strand of NZ_OZ409846.1, from coordinate 1,394,037 downwards.
GCGAACCGCTCTCGCTGGCCTTCGCCAAACGCGAGGATGCGCTGCAGCCGGAGCACGTGCTGTTCTTCGACACCGAAACCACCGGCCTGGCCGGCGGTACCGGCACGCGCGCCTTCATGATTGGGGTTGCGCAGTGGTGCACCGATGCCGCGCAAGGCAGCGGCTTACGGGTGCGCCAGCTGATGATGTCCACCATGGCCGCCGAGAGCGCCATGCTGGAGTTGTTCTGCACCTGGCTCACGCCACAGACGGTGCTCTCCAGCTACAACGGCCGTTGCTACGACGCGCCGTTGCTGAAGACGCGGTACCGGCTGGCGCGGCGTGGCGACCCGATTTCTGCATTGGATCATGTGGATCTTTTGTTCCCTACCCGCCGCCGGTATCGCGGCACCTGGGAGAACTGCAAGCTGTCCACCATCGAGCGGCAGCTGCTGCGCGTGGTGCGCGAAGACGACCTGCCCGGCTCCGAAGCCCCGGCCGCGTGGCTGAGCTATCTGCGCGGCGGCAGCGCGCGCAACCTGCGTCGCGTAGCCGAGCACAACCACCAGGACGTGGTGACGTTGTCGCTGCTGATGCAGCGGCTGGTGGCGGTGGAGGCACAGGACAGAGAAGTGATTCCGTTGATGGAGTCGGTGTAGCGGTCTGCCGCGAGCGCCAGCGATGCTGGCGGGTCAGATCTGGATATCGGTGATGCGGTGCGCTGGTGATCACTAACCGGCGACAAAAGTGCCCTGCCCCGTCACTTCTCATCGCAGTGCGGCTGCTTTCGCGTTGTTACGGAGCGCAGCGAGCAGCATGCGCAGGTGTGCGACGAATCGTTGTGCGATGGCCGGCGGTCTGTCTCTCCGCAGCGTGTGCGCGATGGGCAAGATGCGGTGTTTCGGTGGTCAAGCCACGCAAAAGTTGCGAGCCGAACGCTTGGCCGTCTTTGCGAAGAAGGCTGCCTTTTCAATGCGAAAGGTGGGGCGCTGTCATATTCGTTTTTTTCGGCGGTCTTACAGTGCAGTCGAGGTTCCGTCCGCAGCGCTGGGTTCCAGCGTTCTGCAGACCTAACCACTGACGCATGTGCAGCCTGCGAATTCGCCGCCGTGCTGCGCTGTGCGCAGTTGTCGGTTCGTCAGCTCGCCGCAGGAGCTGTCATCGACGCACACCAACGCACTGCGATGTGGCCGGGTTTATTGCGCACGTTGTGGGTTGACCCTGAACTTGAAGGATTGGCCGCATGTCTTCATTGTTGGATACACGGATCAGCCGACGTCGCCTGGTGGCAGCCGCCGCTGGTGCCTCGTTGCTGGGCTCCGCCCTGCCCGTACTGAGCGCCGCGCCACCGCCGGATGTGGGGCGCAAGTTCCTGCGCTCCCGTCAGCCGATGGCATTTGCCGGCAATACCTTCGTTGGCCACCTCGAACAACAGGGCGATGGCTACGACAGCTTCGACCGCGTGCTGGACATCTACCGCGAACTGCCCGGGCACCGCTTCGCGAATAAGTTCGCGCTACTGCCGCCCAGCAGTTATCACGTGACCCTGCTGGGCGGGGTCAACGAAATCGACCGCGCACGCGGGCCCTGGCCAAGCGATCTGGCGCGCGATGTTGCATTGAGCGAGATCAATGCCGATGTTCTAGCGCGGCTGGCGCAACGCACTGCGGCGCCGTTGGGTGCGTGCCGCTTTGTAGTGAATCCGGCCGCGGCAAAGACCGGCAACAACGACAATCTGCTCATCCCGCTGCAACCTGCCGATGCGCAGACCGCACAGCGCCTGGAAGCCGCGCGCCAGGCACTGATGACGCTGACCCGCTTGCAGCGCCCGGACTACATCAACTTCCAGTTTCATCTTTCGCTGGCCTACCTGTGCGAGACGCTCGATAGCGCAGAGCAGTCAGCCTATCGCGCTGCAGTGGGTGACTGGCTCAAGCGACTTGCGGCAGCGGGCCCGATCACAATCCCGCGCTTCCACTTTTGTACGTTTGCCGATATGGAGGCGTTTCGGACGGTGCGGGAGGTGTGAGGGCTGAGATTCGGGATTGGAGTGAGGTGTGCGATCTCGTCAGTCTTCCGTGGGTGGTGCCTGAGAGCGGCTGATAAAACGTAGCGGGCAGCCATGCGATGTACTAGAAGAAAGCGCTCAGAACTAGGTATACGGGAGGTAGGTGGTGCACCGAGCACCAGCGGCACTCAACTAATGAGGAGCGCAACGGTTTTTTGTCAGCAGCTCTACGGGGCGCAGTACAACGGCCAATTTCTTGCACGTCCGGTATTACGCGTTTGCACTGATGGTAGTGGATCGGAAGATGCGATCGCACGGCTGTGCCGCGCATTCCCGCGCTCGGCCTGCTTCCACAACAAGTGCGGGTGAAAGCAGACGCGGCGTCCAGAGCGCGTCCGCAATTGCACGTGCCGATGACGCGATCGTGACTTACATGGAGATGCGCAGATCTGCACCGCCGCCGCACAGCGGCGTACTGTCGCTACGACTCACCGTGTGGCGTGCAACGGCACCCGCACTTACGCATGCGCTTCCACCACCTCTGTACGCATCTGCCAGGCAGCAAATTCCTGCTCGAAGTCGGCCAGGGTCAGCAGCCCCATGCAGGCGTGGGCGCCGCTTGGCAACACCTGCCCTTCTGCCAGTTTGCGCACCAGCAGGATCGCCGCGAAGCAGGGGATTTCCGGGCCATGCAACATCGCCGCGGTGAGGTCCCAACGCACGGTGAGCGGCTGTCCATCGCGCTCGCCGGTCAGCTCCACGCGCATGCCGCCCAGGTCGGTGCCGAAGCGGTCGAACCAGCGCCCTGCGCGTGCGAACGCTGGCGCCAGACGCGGTATCGGCACCGGCACGCCGCGCTGGCGTAACCAGGCCAGCGCGGCCAGGCAGCGCTGCAGAAACGGCACCTCCAGCGCGGCGCGGAATTGCACGCTGCGCACGCCGGGATAGCGCTGCGGCAGCAGATCGTGGTCGGGCACATCGCAGGGCGATGCCAGCCGCGGTGCCAGCTGTGCAAACTGCACCTGCTGCGGCGATGCCCAGCCCACCACGGTCTGCCAACGGCCCTCGCTCCACCACGTAAACGGCTTGCCGCAGTACGACAGCGCCGCACGCACGGTGGCCAGCCCCAGCGGCGTGCCCTGCGCGGGCGCGATCACCATGCCAATGGCGTGCAGGGTCGACAAGCGCGGCAGCAGTGCGTCGATCACTGCACTGGACAGTGCGGGCAAGGTGCTGGCACCGCTGATCGCCACGCGGCCAGCGTGCTGTGCCAGGTCGTGCAACGCGGCCGGAAAATCGCGCACGAACGCACGGCCGTCGGCCAGGTCGATGTAGTGCATGCCGGCCTGCAGACAGCTACGCGCCACCGCATAGTCCTGGCCCTGGAATGGCCCGGCGGTGTGCACCACCACATCGGCCGCGGTAGCGGCCAGGCGCGTGGCGAAATCGTCGGCAGTACTATCCAGCCGGCATGCGGAAATACGGCCAGGCGCGGCGTCGGGCCAGGTCGCGGCGATCGCGCCGGGATGGCGCCCGGCAGCAATGACATGCAGGTGTGGCAAGGCGGCCAGCGCCCGCACGATGCGCGCACCGAAGTGCCCATAGCCGCCCAACACCACCACCCGGTACGTCATCGCCCGCTCGCCCTTTCGCCAATGCCCTGCAGTATCGGCGAACCGCGGCCATCGCGATCAACGCGATCAACGCGTCACAGGGCTTGCCAGGCCGTTGCGGATGGCCTCACGCATGGCGTGCCGCGCCTGGCCGTCTGCACGCGCACTTGCCGCGGCCTGTTGCGTGGCCAGATCGGCCTGCTGCGCAGCGAGCGCTTGCTGTTGCGTGGCCAATGCCTCGATCTGCTGCTGCGTGCTGCGTTGCCTGGCCGCGTTGGCCTGCTGCGTCGTGGACGTGGCCGGCCGCGCCGCAGCGTTGTCGCGCGTGAGCGAGGCACGTGCCTGCGCAACGGCAGCGGCCGCATCGCGTGCTGCCACGGCGGCCATCTGCATTCCCAACGCCGCTTGCTGCTCGCCCAGCTGGCCCTGCCGCTCGCCCAGCGCACCCTGGGCTTCGCCGAGCTGGCTGACCGGTGCGTACAGCACGCGGATGCGCTGCAGGGTGGCCGCATCGCGCACCACGTAGCTCTTGCCACCGTTACGAAACCACAGCAGTGCGCCCGTGCTGCCAGCCAGGCGACGCGCGCGGGCCAGATCGTCGGTGGAGCCGTGCATGAGCGCCTCGCCGTCTTGGATCAGCACGTACGCGTCCTGGTCGGGGTGATCTGACAGGGTGAGATGGCCATACGTGGTCACGTCGCTGGCCGGCGTGCGCATGGATGTCGCCGGCGGTGTCGGTGCGTGCGGCGCAGTGGGCATCGCGGTCGCGGCAACTGCAGCGAACGGGGCCGATGCAATGGCAGGTGTTTGCGTACCGGATGCCGGCGCAATTTCTGGCTGACCACCTGATTGCGCGGCCAGACATGGCGTCAGCGCGCTGTTGAGCGCAAGCGCCAAGAGGGTCATGAAGCAAGCGCGCGCCGATGTGGGGGTGATGTGCAGCATGGGAATCTCCTTATGTGGATGAGGTTGGGCAAATCTGTCGTGTGATGCGGTGCTGCGCGTCGCGTCCTATTGCGGTGCTGCCGATTGCAGAGCTGCAGAGGCGAAGCGAATGCAGGATTGGCGTTGCTTGCACATGCCGTTGCTGGTGGCCCAACAAACACTGCTTGCCCTTACCGGTGCCGCCCGTAAACAAGCGTGGCGTTACAGGCGTGATGCACTACCCGCAGCAGCACGCTGTACGTCGTCGAAGACCGCAGCTGTACGGCAAGCCTGCGTCCACGCCTGTTCGCAGTTGCTGCAGCTAGCTAGCCAGTCACCCGCGTTGCCCGGCCGCTGGCAAGTGCTTCGCGCAGAATGCTCAGCGCCTGGCGGGTGGCGAGCCGCGTGGCGCCGGCCTGCTTTCTGGCCAGCACGGCCTGCTGCTGCGTCAACAGCCGCTGCTGCTCCGCCAGCGCCTGTGTGTCGCCGGCAGCGCCCTGCACCGGTTGCGTCGCTGTTGCCATAGACCCAGGTGTGCCGGCAGCGGCGGCGGCGAGTTGCGCGGCAAGCGCTTGCTGACGCGCTTGCACACTGTCCTGGGCCGCGCGCAGTTGCAGGCTGCGTGCATAGCCGGTGCGCAGCCGATGCAGCAGGCCCGGATCGCGCACGACGTATTGCACGCCGTTGGCCCGGAACCACAGCACCCAGCCATTGGCGTTGATATACCGATGTGCGGTCTGCAGATCGTCGGTGGTGCCATGCATAAGATGGCGCTCGCCCTGCAGCAGCACATAGGCATCGCCATCGTCCGGGATGTCCTGCGCGCTGCTGCCGCAAGCGGCTTTGGTCGATCGTGCGCCGGATGCGACGTGCCTTAGGCGTGGCGTCGAAAGCGCAGGCGTTGGTGTGGGCATCACTGCAGGAGAGATCGGCGCAGTGGGAGCAGCGGTAGGGTCGGATGGATTAGCTGGCTGGGCAGGCACGGCCGGTGCTTGCGGTACCACGGAAGTGGCAGAGGCCGATGGCGCCGAAAGGGCGACCGGCGCAGTACCGGATGCGAAGGTCGAAGCAGCGCGAGGCGCAGCGCGATGGGCCGGCTCCGGCGGTACGGGCGGCAACGGCATCGCGGCTGCGTTGGCTGCTACTGCCGGTAATGTTGCTCTGGCTGGTGCTGCTGTTGTTGCTGCCGGTGCTGCCGGTGCTGCCGGTGCTGCCGGTGCTGCCATCAGCATGGGCGCAGCGAGCGCGCCGAGAGCAAGCAGCAAGGCGCGGCGCAGACGCTGCTGTGGGAACGTAATCTGATGCATGTGCGATCTCCTTTGGGATGTGGGTGCCGCCGGCCGGTAGCGGTCAGGCGGATGGGGCAGCAGCGAACACACGGCCACGGCGTTGCCGACGCTGGTTGCGTCGAGACGTGCTGAGTCGATGAGCGGGCGCGTGGCCTGACCCGCGTGAGTGGGGTGCGGCGTCTGGTGCTGTGCGCGATCACTGCAGTGGTCGCGCTGGATGAAACGCTCAATCGGATGGAGCGGTGATGGAACGCCTGCACTGCCGGTGGACAAACCAACCGCTGGTACCGCCGTCAGGCACGGCGGCAAGGTATGCGGTGCTGACATGCCGGCCGCCGCCGGCGCAGAACAATCAGTAATCAGTAATCAGCAATCAACGATCACCAGCACCGTGCATTCCAGGCACGGCGCCGCCCACCTGGCGACTGCAGGCCATGCCTCACGCTTGGGTGGTGCGCTACGCGTTGGATCTACTGCCGCGCACTGCCATGGCAATGCGCGCTGTGCTGCGGTGCAGGTCTCTAGTTGTCTTGGTCCGTGCCGGCCGCGGAGTGTTGGGCACGCGCGGCGTTAAGGCGGTCCTGGCGTGCGGCTTCCTTGTCCGCTTCGGCCTGATGGCGGCTCAACTCGGCTGCCTGGCGCGCGGCGGCAACATAGGCGTATTGCGCGTTGCGTTGTTGCAACGCCACCTCGCGGATCTGCTGCGCCGCTTCACGCACCTGCTGCTGCGCGTCCTGCTTGGCCTGCTCCAGCTCGGGGCCGAGCGACTCCAGTTGCTCGCGTGCTTCTACCAATGCGTCCTGCGCCGCCTGCAGCTCGTCCTGGCGCATCTGTGCATGCATATCGCTCGCTTCGATGGCCTGCTGTGCGGCGGCCCGTGCCTCCACCTCGGCAGCCTTCGCGCTGCGTGTGGCCTCATCGATGGCGTCGCGTACGCTTTGCTGTGCGTCGGCATCCCAGCCGGTGGTGTCCATCTGCCAATTGTCTTGCGCGCCCGGCGCATCCAGCACACCCGCCAGCACGCCGTTTGCCGGTGCTGCAGGTGCGGCCGGTGCCGCAGGCGCTGCCTGCAGCTGCAGTGGAGCAGCGCCATTGGCACTACGCATGCCGTGCGACATCGCCGGCGATGCGCTGGCGGTGACCACGACCGGCTGCAGCGCAGGCGACGGCAGCGGCGCGGGCATGGCGACCAGACGCAGCGGTGCCACGCCCAGGACCGCCACCGCAACCAGCGCACGCGCGCCCCAGCCCGGTGTGGCGTTGGTGTTTTGCAACATGATCAAACGGCGCTTGAGGCTCAGAAAACTCGGCGACGCACTGGATACCCCAGCCACCGGCGCTGCAGAAACCCCAAGGCTGACCAGCAGGCGGCCATAGTCGTGACGGCAGCGCACGTGACCGGCGACCACCGCCGCATCGCAGGCGGCTTCGCGGGCGATGGCGTATTCGCGCGCGGCCAGATGCAGCAGCGGATGGAAGAAGAACAGATGCTGCGCCAATGCCGGCAGCAGCCCCCACAACAAGTCATTCCGCCGCAGATGCACCAGCTCGTGGGTCAGCGCCATGTCCAGCTCATCGTCGCTGATGCTGGCCAGGCGACGCGACGGCAGCAACAGCACCGGCCGCCACAGGCCGATGAGTTGCGGCGAATCGATGTGTGCGCTCAGGCGCAATGGCGGTGCGTGGCGCAAGCCGTGCGCATCGGCGGCCAGTTGCAGGGCCGCCAGCAGTGCGCGATCGGTACACGGCTCGGTGGACTGCACCTGACGGCGGCTGGTCCACCAGGCCATTGCGCTGCGCGCCAGCATCACCAGCACACCGGCCAACCAGGCTGCCATCACCCAGCGGACCCACAGCGACGGCGATGCATTGGGCAGCGCCGTGACCGTGTCCCCAACCGCCTGCGCCACCGGTGCGGCGGCCGGCAACACCGCCAGCTCGACCGGTGCCAGAAACAGGCCCAGCACCGCCTGCAGCCCCACCATCCACCACAGCCAGCATTGCGTGGACGCCGGCAGGCGCGGCATGGCCTTGCACAGCAGCCACACCACCGCCACCAACGCGGCCGATTGCAGGCTGGTCATCGCCAGCCGCTGCACCACCAGTTCGAACAGGCTCTGCATGACTCAGCTCTCCTTGCGCTGCGATTGCAGCTTGGCGACCAATGCTTCGAGTTCGGCCAGCTCGGTATCGCTGACCTCGGCGCGCTGCGACATCCACGCCACGAACGGCGACACCGAGCCCTGCAAGGTGTTTTCCACGAACTGCCCCACCGCCGTGCGCACCACCGCGTCCTGCCCGCTGGTGGCGCTGTAGCGGTACATGCCGTCCACCTGCTTGCGCCGCAGAAAGCCTTTGGCGCGCAGTCGCTCCATCATGGTCAGCACGGTCGAGCGCGCCAGCCCACGCGGCTCGCCGAACGCGGCAGCGACCTCGCCCACACTGGCGTGCCGTTGTTCCTCGATGTGTTGCAGCAGGGCCAGCTCCTGGTCCCCGATGGTCTTAGCGCTCATCTCGTGCCCCATGACTACAGATGTCGCTAACGTAGGCCTGACTACAGCTGTCGTCAATAGGTCGGATGGCAGGGGGTCGTAAGGATGATTACTTCAGAAGCAGAGGCCGCTTATCGCTTTGCTGCTATCGGTAAGGCTGATGTGGAAACGCCGCGATAGACGCCAAGTGCTCCGATTAGTCGATGCTTACCGGGTATCGCAGTCGAAGCACTTGGGCTATCGCAGTGCCTTCAACACCCCATTGCTGTAAGCGCTTGCGAAGCGGTGGTCAGGCCGCAGCGCCGCTCGTGACCCTTGGCACCCCAGTGGCGATGACCTGCCTGTGGTGAGGTGCGACGCGAGCAACCGACCAAGGAACGTTTGATCCAGACGTTGTCGTTGAAGCGCCGACGACAGCCCCGCTTGAGCGGGTACTGGCATCAACGGTTCGATGCGCCTGGCATGTATCAAAAGGCGGGAGTCGATGTCTGCAGAGTCTTTGCAGAAGCAGGCATCAGCGTTGCTGTCCGCAACGTCAGTGTGCAACGGTGTCTGATGGGCACCGGGTTACCCGACGCAGGGAGAAACACCACACAACATCGATTGGAGCCCCGCGTCGGAAACGTACCGATGTCCCTTCAAACAGTGACGCCTTTACTCATTGCCAGCAGTAAAGGCGCATCGTGCCACATGCACTGAAGCATCGCGTTTACTTGAACACCGGCGTCGTGCCGGAAGCAGTCGTGCGGTCGCCTGCTGCCTGCATCTGTTTCCCAAGCGTGCGGATGCGCTCTTCACCGATGGCGAGCGCGTGTGCAGTGGTGTGCACCGAGTAATAGCCAAGGTGCAGTGGGTGCGGATGTGGAATGGCCGAGCCGAGCACGAAGACTGCATCGCTGTTGCCAGACGCCTGCAGCACTATGGGCGCGCCGTTATCGGCAAAGACCACCATGTCGCCGCGTTGCAGCCGTTCACCGGCATCAAGGGTGCCGCTGGCCACGGCCAACCACCCGACCAAATGACCGGCGGGCGGGTGGTAGGTCCAGCGTTCGCCGGGTTTCAATGTGACCAATAGGTAATTGACGCCGTCAGGCGCATCGACCGGACTCTGCGCGCCCTCGTAGCGACCGATCACCACATGCGCGGGGCCGGCCTTGGCCATGTGCTGCGCTTCGATGTAGTGGCTTTGCGGCTCTGCCAGCTCCACTGCTTCAGGCAGTGCCAGCCATAGTTGAAATCCCTGGATGCAGGAGGCGTCGGCCGGCGGAACCATTTCCTTGCCATGCCATACGCCTATTCCGGCACGCATCCATTCCACTCCGCCATAGGCAATGGTGCCGCGACCGGTTGTCTGGTCGTGGTAATGCATGCTGCCTTCGGTAAAGACCGTGACGGTGGCGATGCCCGAATGCGGATGCAGCGGCATGCCCGACATCGTGTGGATGACCGAACCCTGCGCATCGAAGATGTCGAGGAACACAAACGGCTTCAGCACCTGCCCAAGATCGGACGGGCTCATGAGCCGGGTGATTGGGCCGCCAGAATCGTTACCGCGTCTGCGGTGGACGATGGCGCGCGGCGCGGCAGCGGGCGCTTCTGTGGCGGGGAACGAAGGCTGCAATGAGAGTGTGCGCATGGCAGGCCCCGATCAAACCGAACGCGTTGCGCGCAGCACCGCGGCAATGCGGGCGCGATGCAACCAGGCGATTGTCGCAGTCACCACCATCAGGAAGATCGCCGGCACCGGGCTGCCGCCGATGACGAACAGATGCACACCGGTCGCCACCAGCATCATGGCCGCAAGCAGTGCACCGCTGAGCGCAAACGTTGTCGGTAGCAGCAATGCGATTGCCCCGATGATTTCGATCGCACCGGTGACGATGCGGAACCATTGACCGAGGCCGATGTGATCGAACACCTCGACCATCATCGGAACGCCGGCCAGCTTGGCCGCACCCGCAGCGAAGAACGCCACGGCGGCGAACACGCGCAGGGTCCAGGAAAGGCCGCGAATGAATCGCCCGGCGCTGGGCTGCTTGGGAATGGACGAGGTGTGCATGAGGTGTCTCTCTAGAAAGGATGTGGGCGAGGCGGAGTTGGTTGAGGGCCGGGGCGGGCGCGAATGGCGTTCCCGGTCAGAGCGTCTTGCCTGGCGCCCGTGAGCCCACTGTGGCGTTCCGAATGCAGCTAAGCTAGCCGCGCAAAGCGACATGCCGTGTCGCAGAAACAGGGACGCCATGGAATTCGAAGACCTGCGGACGTTCGTCGAGGTGGCAGACGCGGGCGGGGTTTCGCCAGCAGCCAGGCGCCTGGGCGTTGCCAAGTCCATCGTCAGCCGCCGTCTCATTCGGCTCGAGGACGCTTTGGGTATTCAACTGCTCGCGCGCACCACGCGGGGCGCTGCCGTCACCGAGGCAGGCGCGACGTTTCGCGAGCATGCCGCGCGGATGTGTGCCGAAATGGACGTGGCGCGCGAGACCATCTTGCCCGCGGGCGATCTGCGTGGCCGCCTGCGTATCGCTGCGCCGTTGACGTTCGGCCCCACCCACTTGGCGCCGGTGCTTGCCGAGCTGGCCAGCCGGCATCCAGCCTTGCAGGTCCATGCCTGCTACAGCGACCGCTTTATCGACATCGTCGCCGACGGTTTCGACTGTGCGATCCGGCTGGGATATCTCACCGATTCGAATCTGGTCGCGCGCCGCGTGGCGCCGATGCGCGGCAGTCTGATGGCCACTCCCGCGTACCTGCGCAAACATGGCGAACCTGACACGCCACAGGCGCTGCTGGCGCACGAGGCACTGCTGCAAGGCACGGAGAGCTGGCGGTTCATGGACGGCGACAAGCTGGTGACGATCCATCCACGCGGGCGCTTCAAGGCCGACAACGGCACTGCGATTGCGGCCGCTGCGCTTGCCGGGCTCGGGATCGCGGCACTGCCGGATTTTCTCGTGGCCGAGCATCTTGCCTCCGGCGCGCTGGTTCGCGTCATGACCAGGTACCCGTCTCCGGAGGCCGGGCTTTACGTCGTGCGGGCGCCTGCCGCGCATCCTGCGCGCAAGATTCGTGTCCTGACCGATCTGTTGATCGAACGCTTCGGTGGTGGTGTTTGAAGTGCGGCGGCGCCACCTTGGGGTGATGTCCGCTTCTCGCCTGGCCGCGACGTCGGCTGGCCGGCGCGCACTGGCCGGCCCAGCCAGATGCGGCTGCCCTAGCCCTTCAGCACCAGCGATACATCGGGATATCTGTCGCAGATGAAGTCCACGAAGGCACGCACCTTCGGCGCCGCCAACCGTCTGGACGTGTGCAATACCCACAATGCCGGCTCCACGCCGGAGATCGTACCCCACTGCACCAGCTCACCGCGGGCGAGTTGATTCCATGCGATCGACTGCGGAATCAACGCCACGCCGCCGCCTGCAAGCGCCGCATCGCGGACCATCAGGAACGAGGAAAACCTCAGCCGTGGAATGGGCTCCAGGACCAGGCGCCCGTCATCCAGAGCCCACGTGGTCGGTTGGAAGCTCGACGTTACGACAGCGGCAATTGGCGCGACCGCGCTGCTGGTTGGCATGGCGATGCTCGGCGCTGCGACCACAACCAGCCGATCTTTGGCAAAACAGCGACCGACCAGGCTGCTGTCCGGGCTGGGGTTGATGCGGATGGCCACATCGAACTGTTCTTCCACCAGGTCGACCGTGCGGTCCTCTGCCACCACCTCCAGCGTGATCTCCGGGTAAGCCGCACAGAACTCTGCGCCGATGCGCCCCATCGCCAATTGCGAGAACAGCACCGGAGACGCCACACGCAGGCGGCCGCGCGGCGTTGAAAGCCCTTCGCGCGCGGCCGCCATGGCCTCGGCCACCTCACTCAGCGGGACCTCGGTGCGCTCCATCAGCAACTGTCCGGCCTCTGTGAGCCGGAGGCCACGGGCGCTGCGCTCGACCAAGCGCACCCCCAGTTGCTCCTCGAGCTCGGCGATGCGACGGGACAGGGTCGCCTTCGACCGACCACTCGCACGGCTGGCCTTTCCCAGGCCCTGGTTCGCTGCGACCAGTGCGAAATCGATCAATGCATTCAGATCCATGGTGTTCCAGATTTGAAACCAGGCGTCTACATATTGGCGTCTTCGTATTACCTACGCAACGCCATACAGTTTGCTCATCGCAACGCTGGACGAGTCACTGTCATGAGCACCACCCAACGCGCAATCGTCATCCGGGCCTACGGCGGCGCCGATGCCGCCGCAGTAGCCACCATTGCAATGCCCCACGCCGGAGCCGGCCAGGTGCTGGTGCGCATCCGCGCCGCCGGCATCAACGGCATCGACTGGAAAGTCCGCGCAGGGTTGGTGCGGGATGTCTTTACGCTGCCCTTGCCGGCCGTGCTGGGCGCCGAACTGGCCGGTGTGGTGGAGGCCGTCGGGCCCGGTGCCACGCGCTTTCAGGTCGGTGATCGGGTCATGGGCGCCATGGGCGCGCTCGGCGCGTTTGCCGAGTTCATTGCGGTAGACCAGACCAAACTCGCACGCACTCCCGATGGCCTGGACGACGTGCATGCCGCTGCCATGCCGGTTGCTGCGGTGGCCGCCTGGAAGAGCCTGCACCACGCAGGCCCGCTCGTGGCAGGCCAGCGGATCCTGATCCATGGCGCAGCAGGCGGGCTGGGCGGCTATGCGGTGCAGTACGCCAAACGCGCTGGGGCGCAGGTGTTCGCAAGCGCATCGACCGAGCATGTCGACTACGTGCGCAGCCTCGGCGCGGACCAGGTCATCGACTATCGATCGCAACGCTTTGAAGACCTCGTTGGCGACATCGACCTGGTGCTGGACTACGTCGGCGGCGATGTCCTGGACCGCTCGTGGCAAGTGCTCGCGCCGCAGGGCGCGATCGTCGGCACCACCTCGCCGGACATCCTGGCCCGCACACCGCGTGGCCGCCGTGGCCTGTGGTTCATGAACACCCCGGACGTCGCGCTGCTGGAAACCCTGGCCGCACAAGTGGCCAGCGGCGCGCTGACATCCAAGGTCGGCGAGATCGTCGGTTTCGCCGAGATCCCCTCAGCAATCGAACGCAATCGCACCGCTTCGCGAGCCGGCAAGGTCGTGGCGGACATGTCGCACTAACTCATCCATCCACATCCATCCACAGCAGGAGCGTCACATGAGCATTCTCGTTAGCGGTGCCACTGGCACCATCGGTTCCCTCGTCGTCCAGGGGCTGGCCGATGCCGGCGCGCAGGTCCACGCACTGGTGCGCCAGATCGGCAAGCGCGCCTTTCCAGCCGGCGTCACCGAGGTTGTGGCAGACCTCACCGACGTTGCATCGATGCGCGCAGCACTGTCGTCGGCACGCACCTTGTTCCTGTTGAATGCGGTGACCCCGGACGAGGTGACGCAGGCGCTGATCGCATTGAATCTTGCCCAGGAAGCAGGCATCGAACGCATCGTTTACTTGTCGGTGATCCATGCGGACAAATTCACCAACGTGCCGCACTTCACTGGCAAGCACACGGTCGAGCGCATGATTGAAAGCCTGAATATTCCTGCGACGATTCTGCGTCCGGCGTACTTCATGCAGAACGAGAGCATGATCCAGAAGACCATCGAAGGCTACGGTGTCTATCCGATGCCGATCGGCGCGACCGGTGTTGCCATGATCGATGCGCGCGACATTGCAGACATCGCCGTTGTCGAGTTGCTGCGACGCGACCGCGCACCTGCAGCACTTGAGCGCGTCACGCTGGAGCTGGTCGGCCCGCATGCCGTGACCGGCGCTTCCGTCGCGAAGACCTGGAGTTCAGCACTCGGTCGCGAGATCGCCTACGCCGGCGACGACGTGGCGGCGTTCGAAGCACAGATGGCTGCGTATGGCCCCTCCTGGCTGGCATACGACATGCGCCTGATGATGGCCGGCATCCAGAAATTCGGCATGCAGGCAGCAGACGGCACGGTGGAAAAATTGCAGGCGATCCTGGGGCGCCCGTTGCGCACCTATGAAGACTTCGTGCGCGAGGCCACTGCGCGCGCTTAAACCCAAGTTGCCAGCAAGCGCGGATATTCCGCGCTTGCTGCGTACAAGCCTCTGTTGGAAGCGTGTGTCGCGTCAAAGACCAACGCGGTGGACGACCGAACAGAGAAACGGACGTCCGCGGACACTTCTGCAGATCGAAAAACCTCAGGGTGTGCGGCCGAAGCGCTTGGCATGCCGATTGCTTAAGCCTGTGTACCTTTTCCAGTTCAGGTACCAAAACATGACCGTCACCATCGGTGGGCCATCGCGTACTCCCCAACGGCAACGTCGCGTTCAACGCGCAGTGCTAGCCAGCCTCTTATCGACAGCGTTGCTGGCCGCTGCGTCTTGTCTGGCCGCCGATCAAGCGTCGCTCACACCGCAAAAGCCCCTGCAAGGCTGGGCAGCGATGGCTGACAAAGACGTAGACTTTTCATTGCAGTGGTTCAAGAACCAATCAATCCTGGCGGTGTATCCAGATCCTGCAGCATTCGAGGCCACGATGGCCAAGGCGCGTCAACAGGCCGATGCCGATATCCAACACGTCACCAACTTCGAAGGCTATCGTCAAACACTCGCGCATTTCTTTTCGACCTTCAACGACGCCCATGCCTATGTGTGGATGCAGCTGCAGGCAAAGACGTATCAATGGCCGGGCTTTCTTGCCAAGTACCAGGGTGGCCGCTTCCTGGTCGCCGGCTCGGACGGAAGCGTGGCAAATGGCTTGGAAATCACCGCCTGCGACGGACAGCCGATGCGCCAATGGTCCGAGCGCATTGCGCTCTACGAGCACATGATCCCGGAAAACATCATCCCCGGCTTGGAATCAACGCATGCGCGCACTGCGCCGATCATGTTTCGGTATCGGAAAAGCCCATTCCTCAAACGTCCGGAACACTGCACCATCGATGGGCGCAGCGTCGTCCTCGATTGGAAATCCCTGCCGCAAAGCGACCTGACGAAACTGATGTCGGTGATCAAGCCCGACCTCGGCACGGACGTCGCTGTCACGCCATTCGGTGCGAACGGGGCATGGGTCCGGCTTGGCAATTTTTCGCCAGCGAACAGACAGCAATCGGATCAATTCCAGGCGCTGTACCGCACCGCTCCATCGCTACGCGACAAGTCGGTAATTGTCCTGGACGTCCGCGGCAACGAGGGCGGACCTTATGAGTGGTTCATGGGTGTGCTGCGAGCGCTCTATGGCAACGACTACACCAACTATTACGCAAGAGAGCGGCTGAAGATTTCGGCCGTCTATCGGCTCACCAAACAGTCGGTCGACACCTCGACGTTTTCCCCCGCCAGCCCTGGCGCAGACGCGCCAGCAGCTGCACCGCCGGACGGCATTACCTACGATGAAGACAACAAGCTCTCCCTGGCGGCAATGGCGCGTGGGGACCAGCTGCTGCATGCGCCTGCCAATGCAGAACGAATCGCCAAGCCAAAGCGACGGCCGATCAACCCCGTGCACGCGCGCGTGCTGGTGCTCACCGACTACGACTGTGGCAGCGCCTGCATCGGATTTGTCGACGAGCTGAAGCAGTTTCCAGGCGTGCTGCAGGTGGGCACCGAAACCTTTGTCGATGCGCGAACCGGCTCGCCGATGACGGCCATGCTCCCAAGCGGCAATGGCGGTATCGCCGTGCCTTACATGACGCGCGACGGACGGCCACGTAACGACAACGTGCCACAGAAGCCGGATATCGCGTTCACCGGCAACATCGACGACACCGCCGCGGTGCAGGCATGGCTTGAGCAAATCCTGAGCACCCCCTGATACAGGCTGTGGTCGTTGAGTTTTGTGCGCTGAGTGCTCTGTTTACAGACGCCGCGCCGGTATAGAGAACGCCGCGCTTGCCTGCCTGGGCGTGCTACCGGGCTCTGCTTGCCGGCGCGCGCGCCGGCACCAGATCGAACACTTGCTCGGTCGCCGCGTCGACCGCCGCACGCGTGTACAGCAACGGGAAATACTTGCCCTGCAGCCATAGTGGGGCCAGATCGCGGTAATGCGGGCTGGCCGGGTCGCCGGATTGGCCGGGGTAGTTCACCGCACGCGAATTGTCCCAGTCGCCAAGGTCGATGATCAGACGTGCGGACGGGCCGATGGTCTGGCGGGAATCCTTGGGGTCGTAGCTGGATTGATTGGGCGTGTAAGGGCTGCCGCCCTTAGGGAATGGGCCGACATCCAACCGCGCGCGTTCGCTGCCGAGCGCTGCGCTCATCGCATGGGTAACGCTGTTGGTGTGCAGCTTGCCCCACTGCCATTGCGCCGGATCCGGCCCTTGCTGGTCGACCAATGACTGGTATGCGCTGCGCAGCGACTCCAGCAGCAACTGGTCGCGGCGTGCGGCGGGGGTTGGACCGAATGCGGTCCCCGGATGCTCCAGCGCGTCCATCAGCACCGCGGCGTCGGGCATGCCGAAGGTGGCTGCCTCCGCCGGGCGCAGTACCAGCGCTTTGTAAGCCGCGCCGAGATAACTGCTGAACCACACTTCTTCCAGCGCGGCAGCGGCAGAAGTTGCGCTGACCTCGCCGTTCCACGGTCGCAGCAGTGCCAATGCCGCGTTGGTCGCCGGGTCCTGCGCGTGCAGCGGTTGGAGCAAGGCCACCAGCCGCTGTGCCAGCAACGACACCTGGTCGTTCTGCAACTGCTGCGAATCCTGCAGGGTCACCTTGGGCAACTGCGCGAGGACTTGGGTGATGCGTGCATGCCGCGCGTCGTTAGCCCATTCGAAGCCGATCTTGCGCGCCAGGGATGGATCGCCGGCCGGCAGATTCATCTCGTTGGAGGTGGTGATGAAGCCGGAAGCAGGGTTCTTCGATGAGGGCAAGATATTGCTGTTCCAGAAGCCGCTCCACTCGTAGTGGCCATCGCCGGGAACCGGCAGCAACCCATCCGAATGTTCGCGGCGCGGGGTCATGCCGGCCGTCGCCCAACCGATGGTGCCGTGCACATCGGCATAGACCTGATTCACCGATGGCGCGCCCCAGTGTGCGAGCGCGTCCTTGAACTGCTCGAACGATGCGCTGCGCAGATAACGCAGCGACCCCAGATACGGCGCCGCACCGGGTTGGCTCCAGACCGAGCGAATGGCGTAGGCGATGTGCTTGTCCGCATCGACATAGATCACCGGCCCATGCCGGGTGAATTGCAGCTCCACCGGCACCGATGCAGCGTCGCGCACTGCAATGGACTCGCGCTGCGTGCGCATCGGTTCCCAATGACCCTGGTACCAATACGACGTGTGATCGGCCGGGTTCAGACGGTAGACGTAGAGATCTTCCTGATCGATGTTGAAGATGGTCAGGCCGAAGGCGCTGGTGCGGTTGTGGCCGATCGCGATGCCCGGCGCGGTGGGCTCGCCGGCGCCGATGATGTCCAGCCCCGGGCTGTTGAGATGCACGAAGTAACGCAGGCTGGGCACGGTGTACGCGCGGTGCGGGTCGTCCGCCAGCACCGCATGACCGGTGGCCGATTTGTGCGGGGCAATCACCCAATTGTTGCTGCCTTCTGCAGCGGCTTCTTCTTCCGGGCGTAGCGCTGCGGTGTCTGCGATAGCGCTGCGCGGGTGAGTATCGGCACTCAGCCTGGGGCTTTGCGTGGCCAGTTCGTAGACCTTCAACACCGCGTCCGGAAGGCAGGGATCCAGTCCTTCGGGCACCTTCGTGGTCCAGGCCGGCTGCAGTTTCAGCCGGATCGCGTCGACGCTTAGCGCAGCCTTGCAAGCGACCTTGGCGCGGGCGACCTCGCTTTTGACGTTGCGGCTCAAACCGGTGGTGCGGATGCGCAGCACGTCTTCTGGCGACCATGTCTGCGGTCGATAAGCGAAGGCGCGGAATTCGTACGGCAGCGCCTGTGGATGCGCATCCAGCCACGCGATGTAGGCATTGATGCCGGCAACGAATCGGCTGACGTCGCGCTGTGCATCGGGGCCGTAGCTGGCCCATTCGGCGTGCATGTCGCCGCGATACAGAAACAGCCGCGAAGCACGGTCCTGTTCGACATAGGCCGGCCCAAACGCATCGGCAAGCTGGCCCAGTCCTTTGCGACGCAACAGGTCGAGCTGAAACAGGCGGTCGCGCGCGACGTTGAATCCCTGCACGAAGAACGCGTCGCTATCGGTACGGGCGTAGATATGCGCCACGCCCCAACGATCGACGCGAATCTGCGCCGGCTGTTCCAACCCGGCCACGCTCATGGACGATGGCGATTGCGCGGCATTGCCATGCAGGCTCAAACTGCTCAGCAGCAGGCACAGCACCCACCGATGTGTTGTGTGGAGCATGGGTGACGCCTTATGAACGCAGAAAGGAAGATGCCGCACGCCTGCACGATGACACAGGTAGCAAGGACAGCGTGCCGCATTGGCGGCGTGTGCTCACACCGATTGCAGAATGCCCGGCGCAGCAAGCGAATCATGCTGGTCGCTTCGCGCCTGCGATCCATCGTGGGTGCAGTCAATGCATCGCTCCAAGAGCAGCTAACAAAGTAACTGTGCGCACCGCCAGGCAGGCGCGGCCGGTGCTCGGTGCGGCATGGACCACGCGTACACGCCGGTTATGAGCGCGCCGTCCGCATCCACCTGACGACTGCTCGCTACGTTTTATTTGCCAATCTAAATGCACACGCACCCACAACTGTCGCGTTGGCTTGATCGCATGCTGCACGTCTGCATTCGACGATGCCATGCGCCGCATGCGCCGACATCACGTGGCATCGCGCGTTGCACATGCATCCCCCTTCACATGTCGCCTAACGCGAGCGCGCATGATCGTGGCTCTAGCGGCACTTATGCTGCACAGGCAATGTCTCCATGCCGCCAAAGCGGAAAGCGTCTGCGTTCTCTCTCTGGTGGCAATCGATTACCCAACCAGCACGATCACTACAAGCGCATCCGGTCCGTGATGCGGTCGCACCGGGCGTTGCCTTGCTCGGCGACGAGCAGATGGAAACGCTGGCGCGTGCGCTGGCAACCTCGCACACGCTCTACATCGGGCCGGCACGCGAACTGTTGTTGTCGGGGCTCAAGTTCAACCAACGCGCGCTCGACGGTGCGGCATCGCGCTTGACCGAGATGGCAGCCGATGGCGTGCGATTGCATCCTGCCGGCGAGTGGTTGCTGGACAACTATTATCTGATCGAAGAGCAGATGCGCCTGGCGCGGCTGCATCTTCCGCCCGGTTACAGTCGGCAACTGCCGCGTCTGCGCACCGCCACCGCAATCGGCCTGCCGCGCGTCTACGAGTTGGGCCTGCAGGTCGTCGCGCATGGCGATGGGCGTGTGGATGCGATCACGCTGAGCCGTTTCATTGCGGCCTATCAACAGGTGGCACCGCTCAAACTCGGCGAGCTGTGGGCGATTCCAATCGTGCTGCGGCTGGCATTGCTCGACAACGTGCGCCGCATTGCCGACGGCATCATGCACGACGGGCGCGACAACGCCCTCGCCGCGGACTGGGCGGCCTTGCTCAACGCCACTGCCGCGGCCCAGCCCAAGGATGTGGTGGTGGTGGTGGCCGATCTGGCGCGCTCGCAACCGCCGGCCACCGGCGCGTTTGTCGCTGAGTTGACGCGCGGCATCCAGGGCCGCGGCCCGGTGCTGTCGATGGCCAGTGCCTGGGTGGAGCAATGGCTGGCCAGCGAAGGCCAGAGCGTGGAAGGTCTGGTGCATGCCGAAAGCCAACGCCAGGCGGCCGAACAGGTGGCGATCAGCAACAGTATCGGCAGCCTGCGGTTTCTGGATGAAATGGATTGGCGCGAATTCGTCGAAAGCATGAGTGTGGTCGAGCAGCACCTGCGCAGCGACCCGGCCGATGTCTATGCGCGCATGGATTTTCAGACCCGCGATGCCTACCGGCATGTGGTGGAGCACCTGGCCCAGCGCATGCACTGCGACGAACCGGCGGTGGCGCAGACGGTAGTACAGCTGGCCGCACAGGCCAGCGCCGACGCGCCGGTGACCGCCCATGTGGGCTATTACCTGGTGGATGCGGGGCTGCCGACGTTACGTGCCGCGCTGCGCACGCCATCCACGTCCGCGCGCCCGACGCCATTGCCGCGCGGGCGGCGCGCACGCCGCGTTGCGCTGCCGGTGTATCTGTTGCCGATCGCATTGATCGCCCTGCTATGGACCGGCCTCTTGCTGCAGGGCGTGAGCGCACTGCCAGCGACGCTGTGGTGGACCACCGCCGGTCTCGCACTACTGGCCGCCAGCGAGTTGGGTATTGCCTTGGTCAATTGGGTGGCGACGCTGTGGGTGCGCCCGCATCCGTTGCCGCGCATGGACCTCCGCCTGGGCATTCCACCGGATTGCCGCACGCTGGTGGTGATGCCGAGCATGCTGGCCAGTGCCGATGCCATCGATGAGCTGGTCGGCGCGTTGGAGGTGCATTACCTGGCCAACCGCGACGAGCAGCTGTACTTCGCGCTGCTCACCGATTTTCTCGATGCCACGCAGGCCTTGTTACCTGCCGACATGGCGCTGGTGGCGCATGCGGCGCAACACATTGATCGGCTCAACGCGGCGTATGCCGACGCGCATGTCGATCGGTTCTTCCTGCTGCACCGCGCACGCGAATGGAACGCCCACGAGGGCTGCTGGATGGGCGCAGAGCGCAAGCGCGGCAAGCTGGAAGCACTCAACCGCGTGCTCTGCGCGGAAGATGCGCCGCTGCAGGCAGCCAACGACTTCCTGCAGGTGCAAGGCGATGTCGCCGCGCTGGTGCAGGTGCGTTATGTGATCACGCTCGATAGCGATACCCACCTGCCTCGGGATGCGGCACGCGCATTGGTCGGCGCGATGTCGCATCCGTTGAATGTGCCGCGCATGGATGCGTCCGGGCAGATCATCGAAGCCGGTTACGGCATCCTGCAGCCTGGCTTGGGCACCGGCATGAGCGAGGGCGGCGAATCGCGCTTTGCACGCATGTTCGGCATCGAGCCGGGCATCGACCCGTACACGCGCGTGGTGTCGGACGTGTATCAGGACCTGTTCGGCGAAGGCTCCTTCATCGGCAAGGGCATCTATGCGGTGGCCACCTTCGAACAGGTGCTGGCTGGCCGCTTCCCCGACAACCGCGTGCTCAGCCACGACCTGCTGGAAGGCTGCTATGTACGCGCCGGTTTGCTCAGCGACGTGCGCCTGTACGAGCGCCATCCGCAGCGCTATGCCACCGATGCCAAGCGCCGCGCGCGCTGGGTGCGTGGCGACTGGCAGCTCTTGCCGTGGCTGCTGCCTTGGGTGCCCGACCGGGGTGGCCGGCGCGCGCGCAATCCGCTGTCGTGGTTGTCGCGCGGCAAGCTGCTGGACAACCTGCGCCGCAGCCTGGTGGCACCGGCCGCTTTGGGCTTGTTGCTGATCGGCTGGCTGTGCTCGCCCACACCGCTGCGTTGGACGCTCTGGCTGTTGGTGCTGTGGCTGCTGCCGGGGCTGTGTTCGGCGCTGTATGCGCTGGCGCACCCGCCCGAGGGCCTGGGGCTGCGTCATCACGCGCGCCAGGTGGGGGCGGGGCTGCGCCAGCATCTGCTGCGCACCGGTGTGGTGCTGGCCTGCCTGCCGTTCGAGGCAGGGCTGCAGCTGGCGGCCATCGCCCGCACGCTACTGCGGATGACGATCACCCATCGCCATCTGTTGCAGTGGGCGCCATCCAGCGAAGTGGAACGCAGCGCGCGCAGCGGCAATGCCGAACACCCCCTGATGGCCGGCGCCGCCTGCAGTGCGGCGCTGGTGGTTGCGGCGGTGGCGTGGTGGTCGCCGGCGGCCTTGTGGGCGGCGCTGCCGCTGGGGCTGGCGTGGTTGGGCGCGCCCTGGCTGATGGCCTGGCTGGGCGAACAGCCCGCTGCGCCGGTGGCGCAGTTGTCGCAGGAGCAGCGCGATTTCCTCGGCGGATTGTCGCGGCGTACCTGGGCGTTCTTCGAGAGCCATAGCACCGCGCAGCACCATTGGCTGCCGCCGGACAACGTGCAGGAATACCCGGTCACGGTAGTGGCCAACCGCACCTCGCCGACCAACATCGGGCTGGGGTTGCTGGCCAACCTGGCCGCCTACGATCTGGGCTACCTGACCGTGGCCGGCGTGATGACCCGCGTGGCCGACACGCTGACCACGCTGGAATCGCTACCGCGCCACCGCGGCCATTTCTACAATTGGTACGACACCGAAACACTGGCGCCGTTGATGCCGCGCTATGTCTCCACCGTCGATAGCGGCAACCTGGTCGGGCATCTGCTGACGCTGCGGCAAGGGCTGCTGGCGCTGGTGGATGCGCCGGCGGTGTCGATGGCGGTGTTCGACGGGCTGGCCGACACGCTTGGCGTGCTGAGCATGCAAGCGACGCCGCGCAGCGACGATGCCACCGCCGCACTGCGCGCGATGACGCAGCGCGTGCAGGCGATCCGCAACCAGCCCACGCCGACCCTGCATCAGGCCGATGCCGCCCTGCGGCCGCTGTTGGCACAGAGCCAATCGCTTCTGGCGGCGATGCCGAGCACTGGCGATGACGAAGAGCCCTGGCCGCAGCGCCTGGTGGACTGTTGCAAGGCGACGTTGGATGAGTTGAGCCAGTGCGCGCCGGCACTCGCCAGCCCCTCCACGCACACAGCGGAAGAGCCCTCCCAGGCGATCGCCACGTTGCGGCAACTGGCCGACGGCAGCCAGCCGCCGCAGGTGCAGACCTGGGCCGCCACGCGCGTACAGGAGCTGCAACGGCTTGCGCATATCGCCGGGCAACTGGCGCAGATGGACTACGGCTTTCTCTACAACCGTGCCCAGCAGTTGTTGTCGATCGGCTACAACGTCGACGACCGCCGCCTGGATAGCGGCCATTACGACCTGCTGGCCTCGGAGGCGCGCTTAGGGCTCTTCGTGGCGATCGCCCAGGGCAAGCTGCCGCAGGACAGCTGGTTCGCGCTGGGACGCACGCTGACCGATACCGGCGCCGAGCCGACGCTGCTGTCGTGGAGCGGCTCGATGTTCGAGTACCTGATGCCCGACCTGGTGATGCCCAGCTACCCGCAGACGCTGCTGAGCCGCTCGATGCGCGGCGCGGTGCAGGCGCAGATCCGCTACGGCGCAGCGCGCGATGTGCCGTGGGGCGTGTCCGAATCGGGCTACAACACGGTCGATACGCGGCGCAATTATCAATACCGCGCGTTCGGCGTCCCCGGGCTCGGACTCAAGCGCGGGCTGGGCCAGGATCTGGTGATCGCGCCCTATGCCAGCGCGATGGCGTTGATGGTCGAACCGGATGCGGCCTGCCGCAATCTGCAGCAACTGCAGGCGCTGGGCTTCGGCGGCCGCTTCGGTCTGTACGAGGCGATCGATTACACGCCCTCGCGGGTGCCGCGTGGCGAACAACACGCCGTGGTGCGCTCGTTCATGTCGCATCACCAGGGTATGGCGCTGCTGGCGCTGGATCACGTGTTGCGCGATGCGCCGATGCAACAACGCTTTGTCGCCGATCCGCAATTCCAGGCCACGCTGTTGCTGTTGCAGGAGCGCGCACCGCGTGCCGGCGTCTACGTCAAAGGCCTGGTCGAAGCAGCCGAACGCCCGGTCGCCACCGAGGCGGGGATGGCGTTGCGTATCCATCGCGACCCCAACCTGGCGCAGCCGGCGTTGCAACTGCTCTCCAACGGGCGTTACCACGGCATGTTGACCTCCGCCGGCGGTGGCTACAGCCGTGCACGCGACATGGCGGTCACCCGCTGGCGCGAGGATGGCACCCGCGATCACTGGGGCACGTTCTGCTATCTGCGCGATGTGGACAGCGGCGCGGTGTGGTCGGCCGCGCATCAACCGACCTGCGTGCCGGTAGAGCGCTACGAAGCGATCTTTTCCGATGCAAAGGCCGAGTTCAAGGGCAGCCACCAGCGGTACGACAGCCATCTGGAAATCGCCATCTCCGCCGAGGACGATGTGGAACTGCGCCGCTTGCGCATCCGCAACCGCTCGCGGCAGACGCGGGTCATCGAGATCACCACCTACGCCGAAGTGGTGCTGGCGCCGGCAGCCTCCGATGAGGCGCATCCGGCTTTCAGCAACCTGTTCGTGCAGACCGAGATCCTGGCCGACCGACAGGCCCTGCTGTGCACACGCCGACCGCGCGGGCACGACGAGGCGCAGCCGTGGATGCTGCATCTGGTGGCGGTGCACGATGCCGATGTGGCGACGATCTCCTACGAGACCGACCGCGCCGCGTTCATCGGGCGGGGACGCAGCACCCGCAATCCGGCGGCCCTGAGCGAACAGACCGCGCTGTCGGGCGCGGCCGGCTCGGTGCTGGACCCGATCGTGGCGATCCGCTGCCGTATTTCGCTGGCGCCCGATCAGCAAGCGCAGGTCGACATGGTCTACGGCGTGGGCACCCAACGCACCGCCTGCACCGCGTTGATCGACAAGTACCGCGACCGCCGTCTGGCCGACCGGGTGTTCGATCTGGCACTGACCCAGAGTCAGGTCACGCGCCGGCAGATCAATGCTTCGTTGGCCGATGCGATGCTCTACGAGCGGCTGGCCGCGCGCGTGCTGTTCGTCGACCCGCAACTGCGCGCCGACAACGAGGTACTGCTGCACAACCACCGCGGCCAGTCCGCGCTGTGGAGTCACGCCATCTCCGGCGATCTGCCGATCGTGCTGTTGCGCATCACCGACCCGGACAATCTCGAACTGGCGCGCCAGCTGGTGCAGGCGCACGCGTATTGGCGCCTGAAAGGCCTGCGTGCGGACCTGGTGATCTGGAACGAAAGCCAGGCCGGCTATCGCCAGCAGTTGCAGGACGCCATCCTGGGCCTGATCGCTGCCGATCCCGAAGCCAATGTGCTCGACCGCCCCGGCGGTATTTTCGTGCGCGCCATCGAACACATTTCGCAGGAAGACCGCGTGCTGTTGCAGACCGTGGCACGCGCGATCCTGAGCGATGCCAACGGCACCCTGGACGCGCAACTGCAGCGCCACCCCAGCGCACGTGCGCACCCGCCGCTGCTGGAGCCGATCCAGCAACTGGACAGCGCCGACGCGTTGGCCAGCACGCACGCCGCTTACCTGGACCACACCCTGCAGGCCGCAGCCGAAGAAGCGGTGCTGTTCGACAACGGCCTGGGCGCATTCGCCGCCGACGGCCGCGAATACCGCATCACCCTGGACGAAGGCACCGCCACGCCGGCGCCGTGGTGCAACGTGATGGCCAATGCGCAGTTCGGCAGCGTGGTCAGCGACAGCAGCCCCGGTTACAGCTGGGCCGAGAACGCGCACGAATTCCGGCTCACGCCGTGGCATAACGACCCGGTCGGCGATGCCTCCAGCGAAGCGTTCTATCTGCGCGACGATGACACCGGCGAAGTGTGGTCGCCGATGGCACTGCCATGCCGCGGCAACGGTCGCTATACCGTGCGCCACGGCTTCGGCTACAGCGTCTACAGCCATATCGAACACGGTATCGGCAGCGAGCTGTGGGTGTTCGTCGATGTGGAGCGGCCGATCAAGTTCAGCCATCTACGGCTGAAGAATCTGTCCGGGCGCCCGCGCCGGCTCAGCGTCACCGGGTATGTGGAATGGGTGCTCGGCGACATCCGCGCACGCTCGCAACTGCATGTGGTCAGCGAGGTGGATCTGGGCAGCAGCGTGCTGACCGCGCGCAACCCGTACAACACCGAGTTCGACGGGCGCGTGGCGTTTTTCGATGCCGATGCGCCCAGCCGCAGCATCACCGCCGACCGCAGCGAATTCCTCGGGCGCAACGGCAGCCTGGCCGCCCCCGCCGCGCTCACTCGGCAGCGTTTGTCCGGGCGCGTCGGTGCCGGCCTGGACCCGTGCGCGGCGATCCAGATTCCGGTGACGCTGGCGGCCGAACAGACCTTTGAAACGGTGTTCCGCCTGGGTGCGGCCGCCGATCGCGCCAGCGCAGTGACGCTGGCACGTCAAAGCCGTGGCGTGGCCACCGCGCACACTGCACTGCTGGCGGTGCGTGCGCACTGGCAGCAGATTCTGGGCACCGTGCAGGTGAGCACGCCCGATGCGGCGGTGGATCTGCTGGCCAATGGCTGGCTGCTCTACCAGACCATCGCCTGCCGGTTCCTGGCACGCAGCGGTTATTACCAGTCCGGTGGCGCGTTCGGCTTCCGCGACCAGTTGCAGGACAGCATGGCGATGGTGCATGCGCAGCCGGCCCTCACCCGCGCGCATCTGCTGCGCTGCGCCGCACATCAGTTCGTACAGGGCGATGTGCAGCATTGGTGGCACCCGCCGCAGAACCGGGGTGTGCGCACGCAGTGTTCGGACGATTTTCTGTGGTTGCCACAGGCGCTGTGCCGCTATCTGGACACCACCGCCGATACCAGCGTGCTGGACGAGCGCGTGGGCTTCATCGATGGGCGCGAACTCAAGCCCGACGAAGAATCGTATTACGACCTGCCCCAGCTCACCGGCAACATGCAGTCGCTGTATGCGCATAGCGTGCTCGCCCTGCAACGTGGCATGACCCGGCTGGGCGAACGCGGCCTGCCGCTGATCGGCAGCGGCGATTGGAACGACGGCATGAACCGGGTCGGCAAAGACGGCAAGGGCGAGAGCGTGTGGCTGGGCTTTTTCCTCTACGACACGCTGCTGCGTTTCGCAGACGTGGCCGCGCAGCGTGACGATGCGGCATTCGCCACGATCTGTCGCACGCATGCACAAGCTCTGCGTGCATCGTTGGAACAGCACGCCTGGGATGGTGGCTGGTACCGGCGCGCCTGGTTCGACGACGGCACCCCGCTGGGCGCAAGCGACTCGGACGAATGCCGTATCGATTCGTTGTCGCAGAGCTGGGCGGTGCTGTCCGGCGCGATGGACCCGGCGCGCAGTGCGCAGGCAATGGACGCGATGCACCAGCATCTGGTCGACACCGACGCCGGCATCGTCAAGCTGCTGATGCCGCCGTTCGATCGCACCGAACACGACCCCGGTTATATCCGTGGCTACGTCCCCGGCGTGCGCGAAAACGGCGGCCAATACACGCATGCGGCGGTGTGGGCGACGATGGCCTTCGCGCATCTGGGCGACAGCGCGCGGGCCTGGCAACTGGCCGGCATGATCAACCCGATCCACCATGCCCGCGATGCAGCGGCGGTGCAACGCTACAAGGCCGAACCGTACGTGCTGGCCGCCGATGTCTACGCGGTGGCGCCGCACGCCGGCCGCGGTGGCTGGAGCTGG
The DNA here is from genome assembly GCF_979258225.1 of Xanthomonas sp. AC360. Taxonomy (NCBI): domain Bacteria; kingdom Pseudomonadati; phylum Pseudomonadota; class Gammaproteobacteria; order Lysobacterales; family Lysobacteraceae; genus Xanthomonas; species Xanthomonas sp. AC360. The sequence goes on along the minus strand of NZ_OZ409846.1, from coordinate 1,366,528 downwards.
TACACCGGCGCGGCGGGCTGGATGTACCGGCTGCTGACCGAATCGCTGCTCGGCCTGCAACGGCATGGCGAACGCATGCACATCGTGCCGTGCATCCCGGCCGGCTGGCCGGGCTACCAGCTGCGGTATCGCTTCGGCGCCAGCACCTACGTCATCGATGTCACCCAACGCCCAGGTGGAGCGGCACGGCTGGAGATTGATGGTGTGCTGCAGGCCGAGCTTGCTTTCACTCTCATCGACGACGGTGCGGTCCACGCTGTGGCTCTGGACTGGCCGGGAGACGCGACATGAGCCTGCACACACGCACCCACACCAATCATCAGCTCTCCGAACTGGGCAAGATGCTATCGGTCTGGCCGCAGCGGGTGCGCGACCCCAGCCAGTTCTGGCCGCAGTTCGATGCACTGGCGCAGGACATTCTGGACGAGGCAGCCGACGCCGATCTGCAGCGGGTGCAGGACCGCCTGCAGCAGTTGTTGCACCGTCATGGACTTGAGCGCGCGCAGTAGCTGCACCGGCACCTTGCCCCACGCGGTGGCGCGCTTATCCGCAGGCCTTTGCCATCCACCACTCAGAGGCTGGCGGTGGCGCGCTCGCTGCGTGCCGAGTGCCGGGCGTGTGAGAGCCGGGATCGATCCAGCCCCGGTATGTTGGCCGCCGGTAGCCAGCCGCCATTCGATAGTGAACGGCCCTGCGTTGTGGCGCCGCGCCCCAGCGGGCGGCCTTCATGCCACACCAACAACGGGTTCTTCACGCTTGCGCCATTCTTTCGCTGGAGACGCCCGATGATCCGCACCCTCGCCCCGCTCGCTGCCGTCCTGTTGCTCTCGGCCTGTGCTTCCAATCAAGTGGCGCAGGTGCAACCCATCGATGGCGCGATCTCCGGCCAATGCCATATCGAAAAGGTCCGCGGCATCGTGGGTCTGGCCGCAGCGGCGCAGACGGTGGAGCGCGCGCGCGTGGATAGCGACAGCCTGCAGGTCAGCGTGCGGCGCGGCGAGCGCGCCACCGGCGGCACCACCGCCAGCGGTCTGGCCGACCCCGCACAGGGCGCCAGCGAAAGCGGCGGCGATCACCTGAGCATCGAAACCGGCCCGACCAACAACATCACTGCGGTGTATTGCGGCTGAGGGCAACGCGCCTCGCTGCGCACCGGTTGGCTGCAGCACGGACGGTGCGCATCGCCTGGCGGAGCGCACCGCGCAGCACCTGGGCTCTGACGTGAGAGGTGTCGGTGGCAGTTGACGCACCGCCCTCGTGTTGCTGCTTTGCGGTGGCGCCAGCGCACAGATGCCGAACGCTGGCCGCCTGCCGGTGGCCCAAACAGGTGGCGGCGCTTTTCACAGCGGCTGAAACAGCGGCGCGAGCGGCCGCCAGATCGGGGACGCACGGCATGGAGCAACCGCAGCCAACGCACACGGCAACCAGATTCCGCACACCGGCTGCTGCCGCCTGGCGGCTGCGTCGTCGCGGTGTCGGTTGCTTCCTCGAGCGGCCAACGCAAGCTGGCAAGCAGTCGTGAGCTGGGCGCGGGTGGCGCGCCCGAAACCGCAGCGCACGGGCGGTCCATGCCGCACCAAGCGCTGGTTGTGCCCACCTGCGGAGCGCACCGTTGTTTTGTTCGCTGCGCTTAGTCTGCCGCACGCGCTTGGCCGCCCGGATCGTCATCCGCCCGCCTAATGCGCCGCGCCAACGCCGATGCAGCCATGTTTGACCATCGTGGATGCAGCTGAAAAGCGACTAACGGATCTCAAGCGCCAGCGAAGCGTGGCTGGGTGGCATCGTTTCAAGCGTCCGTTAAAGAACTTTTAGTCCGCTGAAGAATTCTGTATCCGCAACGGGGCGGCTACGCGTCGTGGAAGCAACGCCGCCTGCGGGCGTCCGGCCGGCGTTGTCCGCATTGCCGTTGGTGGCGTCAGCAAACTTCGATGTGGGCCGCGCCAGCGCAACGACATCGCGCAGGATTCAGCTGGCGTCGGCGAGGTGCGACGCCAGTGTTCCAAGCGAGGGTGCTGATTTCACCGTATCGCGCTTGCCTGCTGGTTGCTGGCATTAAAGGAAGCGATCCAGCAGCTTCCAGGCATGAGTGAGCGAACCGCTAGCGCTTTGCTCGCGACGCCACGTTGGCTGTCGCTTGCTGTTGCGGTATCCGCGACGGCGGACGCACGCAGCGCGGTGCCACGCTGACGCAGACATCCATCACCAATAACGCCATCGGAGATGGCGATGATGGCTCATAGTCGCATCGTGGTCTCAACGATCGTTATGCAGCAATAACGCGAAGCGCATCTGCACGTGTATCGAGGCGACAGTGCGGCGGCACAGGCAGCAATCGGATGCCGCGCAGAGTTGGCACAGCTCTCTATCGATCGCGTATCTGCTGCATTGATTCCGCCGCTGCGCAGTGCATTCAGTCAACGGCAGCCATCGTCGATCGCTTGCGATGTTCGCTTCCGCGCCCACTCGCAACGTTGAGCCGATCTATCGCTGCCGCTAGGTAGTCGATGCTAATGGAGGCTTAACTTCAATCCTGGCCCGGCATTAACGACAGACTGCGAACAACTTGGCACCCTGGCCTTGTGGTGCCGAATGCGTGGCACCATCGACCGGATGACGATTGCGTCCTACCGATTGCGCTTAACTCTTTCAACGCTGTGAGGATAGATGGCACGTTCGTATATGGCTTCGTTTTTTCGCGAATGGATCACCGCTCCTAGCTCGGTTGCAGCGATCCTCCCCTCCGGGCGTGCACTCGCTTCCATCATCACCTCCGAGCTCTCCGAACGTACCGGGCGCGTGCTCGAACTTGGCCCCGGTACCGGCGCATTTACCCAGGCGATGCTCGACAAGGGTGTGCGCGAGAAGAACCTGGTCCTGCTCGAATACAACCAAGCGTTTGCATCGTTGCTCACGCACCGCTTCCCGCACGCGACAGTGCTGCAGATGGACGTTTCCGATCTTGAATCGCTACCCCGCTTCGATGGCGCCTGCGCGGATGCAGTGGTCTGCGGGCTTGGCTTCTTGAACATGCCCGCACATCAGGTGGCCGCCATCGTGCGCGGCGCCTTCCTGCATCTCAAGCCGGGCGGACGCATGTATCTGTTTACCTACGGCTTCAACTGCTCGGTGCCGGCGCACATTCTCGATGCGCTCGATCTGGAGGCGGTCAAGATAGGGCGAACCTATTGGAATATCCCGCCAGCGACGACCTATCGCCTACAGCGCCGCACCTACACGCGTTAACTCAGCCACGGCCGTGCACGCATGCTGCCGATAGACGCGCTACGCGCGATGCCGTGGACGATTACACCTTCGTGCGCGATGCCTGGGCGCAGCGCCGTGAAAGCAAATTGCAGACGACTGATCGCCGCCAATGCGATGCGCGCGCGGTAACTCAGCGTACGCATCTACGCGCTGGATCAGCAGCTTGCCAGTCACAGCAAGCAGGCTGTGGCTCCCAACTATCTCACCAGCGCTCTCGCAAAGATCCGCAGCATCACGCAGCACGCTTACGGCGGCTGGGCTTGGGCTTCGGCGTAGCCGCCTTGCCTGGCTTGTTGGCCTTGCGTTGCTTGCTGCGCGAGTCGGTCAAAAAGCGCAGCGTGGCCGCTTCCCACTGCCGCTCGCCGCGCACGCCGCTGGCCATCGCCTGCAGTTGCCCGGCGCGCCAGCCTTCGAACACGCAGGGGTCGATGTAGGCCTTGCGACACACCGATGGCGTGTTGCCCAGCGCATCGGCCACCTCGCGGATGACATCGTTCTGCACCTGCATGAGCGCGCGTTCGCTGCTGCGCTCGGGCAGCGGCAAACGCGCCAGGCGCTGCAAGGCGGCCAGCGTGCCGCCCCAGGTGCGGAAGTCCTTGGCGGTGAAATCCTCGCCCATCGCTTCGCGCAGATAGTCGTTGACCTCGCCCGAATCCACGGGCTGCAGGGTGCCGTCGTCGTCGCGATACTGAAACAGCGATTGCCCCGGTAGCTGCTGACATTGCCGGATCAGTTTGACCAGATGCTTGTCGTCCACTTCGATGTCGTGATCCTGGCCGCTCTTGCCGCGGAATTTGAGCCGTGCACGCCCGCCTTTCAAAAATTCCATGTGGCGATTGCGTAGCGTGGTCAGCCCGTACGAGCGATTGCTGCGCGCATATTCGGCATTGCCCACGCGCACCAAGGTGTCGGCCAGCAGCGCGACCACAATCGCCAGCACCTTCTCACGCGGAAAGTCGGGCAGTGCCAGATCGCGTCGCAGACGCCGCCGCAATTTGGGTAACGCCGTGCCGAAGGCGATCACGCGCTCGAACTTGCCTTCGCCACGCACCTGCGCCCAATCGGCGTGATAGCGGTACTGCTTGCGCCGCCGCGCGTCGCGCCCGGTGGCCTGCAGGTGACCGTTGGGTTTGGCGCAGATCCACACCTCGGTATAGGCCGGCGGAATGGCCAATGCACGGATGCGCTGCAAGGTATCGGCATCGGCGATGCGCTGCCCGTCGGCACTGCGGTAGCTGAAGCTCTTGCCCGCCTTGCGCCGGCTGATGCCTGGCTGCTGATCGTTGACGTAGGTCAGCCCCGCCGCCCGCGCGGTGGCTTTGGCCTGTGCCACCGCAGCCACGGTGGCGACGGCGGCCGTTGCGACGACCGCACCGGTGGCGACGGTGGCGACGGCGGCCGTTGCGACGACCGCACCGGTGGCGGCGGTGGCGAGCGTGCCGGCGGCACTGGCCGTGGCGGCGACATTGCGAAGAACACGTTTGGCTTTCATTGCGCACGGATCGAAGGACTGGCACCGATTGTTGGGCCGCGCAGCGCTAGGCCGCGTCAACGCAACGACAACGCCGTGTGGGCAAGCGATGCCCGCGGCGCAACTTTGTGCTTATGCTTGGGCATCCCCCCTTTGCTGGAGTCATCGATGCGCGCTGTCCTGCCTATTGCCCGTCTGGCTTGCACCTTGGTCGTGCTGACTGCATTGACTGCCTGCAACAAACCGCAACCCGATGAGCAGGAAGCCGTCGCGGCCAACGCACAACAGGCGGCCGAGCAAGCGTCCGCGCCGGTGCCGGATGCAGCGCCGGAAGCGCCGCCGATCGGCAGTTGCGACGCCACCCAGGTGCAGTCGCTGGTTGGCCAGCCCATCACCGATGCGGTGGGCGAGCAGGCTCGCAGCGACGCCGGCGCCAAGTCGGTACGGGTGCTCAAGCCCGGCCAGATGGTGACGATGGAATTCAACGGCGAACGGCTCAATGTCGAAGTGGACGCCAAGAACGTCATCACTGCGGTGCGTTGCGGCTAAGAGCAGCTAACAACCCGACTGTGCGCACCGCCAGGCGGGCGCGGCCGGTGCTGGGTGCGGCATGGTCCACGCGTACACGCCGGCTCTGAGCGCGCCGTCCACACCCACCTGCCGACTGCTCGCTACGTTTTGTTAGCCACTCTGAGGCTGCGCTGGCGCCTGTCGCCCGACAGGCGCCAAGCCAGCTGGCACAAGGGATTGCGACAGGCCTCGTTGCAGCTGTAACGGTGTATTGCGGCACCGCATCAACTGTGGTCTAGTCGATCATCCGGTGACCTCTTCGAAACGCTCCACGGATCGAGCGGTGCAACGTCGTCGCCGCTCTCCCAAGATCGCAAAGAGGCAGACATGGCCCCCCGCACTCGCCAAGGGCTCAACGACTACGGTCTCTACAACAGCGCGCGCGACGAACGCGACGCCTGTGGTTTTGGCATGGTCGCCCAGCTGGACGACCAACCTTCCCGTTCGCTGGTAGACACCGCGATTGCGGCGCTCTCGCGCATGACCCACCGCGGCGGTGTGGCGGCCGACGGGCTCACCGGCGATGGCTGCGGCCTGCTGATCCGCAAACCCGATGCATTCCTGCGTGGGCTGGCCCGCGATGCCGGCATCCCGCTGGGCACGCGCTACGCGGCCGGTGTGGTGTTCCTGCCACTGGACGAAGCCGAGGCAGCGCGCTGTCGCGCCGAACTGGAAGCGCAGCTGCACACTGCCGGCGTGCAGTTCCGCGGCTGGCGCGTGGTGCCCACCGACGACAGCGTGTGCGGCCAGCTGGCGCGCGACACCCTGCCACGCATCGAGCAGGTGTTTGTCGATGCCGGTGCCGAACAGACCGAAGACGGCTTCACCCTGGCGCTGTTCCTGGCGCGCCGGCGCGCCGAGCAGGCACTGCGTGAGGTGGAGAACTTCTACGTCACCACGCTCTCGCCCAATGGCATCAGCTACAAGGGCATGGTGCTGCCGGACAAGCTGAGCACGTTCTATCCGGACCTGCAGCGCAGCGATCTGTCGTCCAGCGCGATCGTGTTTCACCAGCGCTTTTCCACCAACACGCTGCCGCGCTGGCCGCTGGCGCATCCGTTCCGCCTGCTCGCCCACAACGGCGAGATCAACACCATCGAGGGCAACCGCCGCTGGGCGCAGGCGCGCAGCAAGGTCTGGCAGACCCCGCGCTTCGATATCGCCGAGTTCGATCCGGTGATCTCCATGCACGGTTCGGACTCGCAGAGCCTGGACAACATGCTGGAGCTGCTGATCGCCGGTGGCATGGACCTGCTGCAGGCGTTGCGCATCCTGGTGCCGCCGGCGACCCAGTCGCTGGAGTTCAAGGACGCCGACCTGGCTGCGTTCTACGAGTTCTACGGCCTCAACACCGAGCCGTGGGACGGCCCGGCCGGCATCGTGGCCTGCGACAGCCGCTATGCCGCCTGCATGCTCGACCGCAACGGCCTGCGCCCCGCGCGCTGGATGCTGACCTCCGACCGCCACTTCCTGGTGGCCTCCGAGGCCGGCGTGTGGGAGCTGCCAGCCGAGCGCATCACCCGCAAGGGCAAGCTGGGCCCGGGCGAGATGATGGCGATCGATCTCAAACGCGGCGACCTGCTCGATTCCGATGCCATCGACCGCATCAACCGTGCGCGTGCGCCGTACAAGCAGTGGCTGCAGCAGGGCGTGACCTATCTGCAGACCGAGCTGATCGACCCCTCGCTGGTGGAAGAACCCTTCAGCGAGCAAACCCTGCGCAGCTATCACAAGCTGTTCCAGCTCAGCACCGAGGAAGTGGAGCAGATCCTGCGCCCGCTGGCCGAGACCGAGCAGGAAGCCACCGGCTCGATGGGCGACGACACCCCGATGGCGGTGCTCAGCCGCCAGACCCGGCCGCTGTACGACTACTTCCGCCAGGCGTTCGCGCAGGTCACCAACCCGCCGATCGACCCGCTGCGCGAAGGCATCGCGATGTCGCTCACCACCCAGCTCGGCAAGGAGACCAACATCTTCCATGCCGGTGCGGAGACGGTGAACCACGTCATCCTGAATTCCCCGGTGCTCAGCCAGCGCAAGCTGCGCCAACTGCTGAAGATGGAGCAGTACGTCGCACGCAATCGCCTGATCGACCTGTCCTACAGCGTCGAAGAAGGCCTGAAGGCCGGCCTGGAACGCATCTGCCAGGAAGTGGAAGCCGCCGCCCGCGACGGCGCGGTGATGCTGCTGCTGTCCGACCGCTACCCGGTGCCGGACCGGCCGATGGCGCATGCGCTGCTGGCCACCGGCGCGGTGCATCACCACCTGTGCAAGGTGGGCCTGCGCTGCGACGTCAACCTGATCATCGAAACCGGCACCGCGCGCGATGCGCACCACATGGCCTGCCTGCTCGGCTTCGGTGCTACTGCGGTGTACCCGTATCTGGCCTACCAGACCCTGTTCGATCTGGGCCGGCGCGGCATCCTGCAGCTGAGCAAGGGTGGCGAGCAGTCGCAGATCGGCCGCCGCTATCGCAAGGGCATCTACAAGGGCCTGTCCAAGATCATCTCCAAGATGGGCATCTGCACCATCGCCAGCTACCGTGGTGCGCAGTTGTTCGAGATCGTCGGGCTGGACCCGGACGTGGTGGAGCTGTGCTTTGCCGACACCCCCGCGCGCATCGGTGGCGTCAATCTGGGGCGGCTGGACACCGAGGCGCGCGAGCTCACCGCACGCGCCTGGAACGACCAGCTCAAGCCCGAAGTGGGCGGCCTGCTCAAGTACGTGCACGGCGGCGAGTACCACATGTACAACCCCGACGTGGTCATGACGCTGCAGCGCGCCACCCGTACCGGCGATGCCGACGACTGGCAAAAATATGTGGACGCGGTGCACTCGCGCCCGGCCTCCACGCTGCGCGATCTGGTCCAGCTCAAGCGTGCCGACACCCCCACCCCGCTGGACGAGGTCGCCCCGGCGGCCGATGTGCTGCGCCGCTTCGACACCGCCGCGATCAGCCTGGGCGCGTTGTCGCCCGAAGCGCACGAAGCGCTGGCCATTGCGATGAACCGCCTGGGCGGGCGCAGCAATTCCGGCGAAGGCGGCGAAGATCCGGCCCGCTATGGCACCGAGAAGCGCTCCAAGATCAAGCAGGTGGCCTCCGGCCGCTTTGGCGTGACCCCGGAATACCTGGTCAACGCCGAAGTACTGCAGATCAAGGTCGCCCAGGGCGCCAAGCCCGGCGAAGGCGGCCAGCTGCCCGGCCACAAGGTCAACGAGCTGATCGCCCGCCTGCGCTACGCCAAACCCGGCATTGGCCTGATCAGCCCGCCGCCGCATCACGACATCTATTCGATCGAAGACCTGGCCCAGCTGATCTACGACCTCAAGCAGGTCAACCCGACCGCGCTGGTGTCGGTGAAGCTCGTCGCCCATGCCGGCGTCGGCACGATTGCTGCCGGCGTGGTCAAGGCCGGCGCCGATCTGATCACTGTGTCCGGCCATGACGGCGGCACCGGCGCCAGCCCGGTCAGCTCGATCCGCTATGCCGGCGTGCCGTGGGAACTGGGCGTGGCCGAGTCGCACCAGGCGCTGGTGGCCAACGACCTGCGCGAGCGCACCATCCTGCAGACCGACGGCGGCCTGAAGACCGGCCTGGACGTGGTCAAGGCGGCGCTGCTGGGCGCCGACAGCTTCGGCTTCGGCACCGCGCCGATGATCGTGCTGGGCTGCAAATACCTGCGCATCTGTCACCTCAACAACTGCGCCACCGGCGTGGCCACTCAGGACGAGCGCCTGCGTGCGAACTACTTCACCGGTCTGCCGGAGCGTGTGGAGCACTTCTTCCGCCTGTTGGCCGAAGAAGTGCGGCAGTGGTTGTCGTACCTGGGCGTGCGTTCGCTGGATGAAATCGTCGGCCGCACCGATCTGCTGGAACAACTGGAGGTCTCCCCGCGCGCAGGCGTCAAGGTCGATCTGTCGCGCCTGCTCACCCATGCGCGCTACGACGGCAGCCATTGCGCCGCCCAACGCCTGTACGAATCGCCGGACAGCCTGGCCACGCAGATGGACGGCCTGCTCGCCGATGCCATCGCCAACAAGACCGGCGGCGACCATCGCTTCTTGATCCACAACACCGACCGTTCGATCGGTGCGCGCCTGTCCGGCACCATCGCGCGGGCGCACGGCAACCACGGCATGAGCGATGCGCCGTTGAACCTGCGCTTCCGCGGCACCGCCGGGCAGAGCTTCGGCGCGTTCAACGCCGGCGGCCTGCAACTGGAGCTGGAAGGCGAAGCCAACGATTACGTCGGCAAGGGCATGGCCGGCGGCCGGCTGGTGGTGCGTCCGCCGCGTGGCGCGCGCTTCGAGGCGCGCAGCACCCCGATCGTCGGCAACACCTGCCTGTACGGCGCCACCGGCGGCGAGCTATTCGCCGCAGGCCGCGCCGGCGAGCGCTTTGCGGTGCGCAACTCCGGCGCGCTGGCGGTGGTGGAAGGCGCCGGCGACCATTGCTGCGAATACATGACCGACGGCGTGGTGCTGGTGCTGGGCAAGGTGGGCCTGAACTTCGGCGCCGGCTTCACCGGTGGCCTGGCCTACGTGCTGGATATCGAACGCGACTTCGTGGACCGCTACAACCACGAGCTGATCGACATCCACCGCGTCTCCGCCGAGGGCTTCGAGAACCACCGCCAGCATCTGCACACCCTGATCAGCCGCCACCGCGAGCTGACTGGCAGCATCTGGGCGCAGCAGATCCTGGACGAGTTCCGCGACTACATCGGCAAGTTCTGGCTGGTCAAACCCAAGGCCGCCAGCATCGAGTCGCTGACCGAGTCGCTGCGGCGCGCCGCCTGAGTTTTTGCTCGCCTCTCCCGCGCGCGGGAGAGGGGCTGGGGGTGAGGGCAGTGGCCCGCAACCCTCATCCGCCCCTTCGGGGCACCTTCTCCCGTACACGGGAGAAGGACGCCTGCAATCGCAATGCTGACAACGCATCGTCAGAGTCATCGCAGTACTCCCCTCTCCCGCCTGCGGGAGAGGGGTCGGGGGTGAGGGCACAGGCCCCGCCGACCCTTATCCGCCCCTTAGGGCACCTTCTCCCTTACACGGTAGAAGGGAATCAGCCACGGATTTTCTTATGAGCCGCAAGCAAGCCTTCCAATTCCTCGACCTGCCGCGGACCATGCCCACCCGCATCCCGGTGGAACTGCGCACGTCCGGCGACTGGGGCGAGTTGTACGGCAAGTTCGACAAGGCCGACGCGCAGTACCAGTCCGGCCGCTGCCTGGACTGCGGCAACCCGTACTGCAGCTGGAAGTGCCCGGTGCACAATGCCATCCCGCAATGGCTGCAGCTGGTGCAGGAAAACCGCATCGAAGAAGCCGCCGCGCTGTGCCATTCCACCAACCCGCTGCCGGAAGTGTGCGGGCGCGTGTGTCCGCAAGACCGTCTGTGCGAAGGCAGCTGCACGCTGGAAGAGTTCGGTGCGGTCACCATCGGCGCGGTCGAAAAGTACATCGTCGACACCGCCTTCAAGATGGGCTGGCGCCCGGACCTGGGCAACGTGCAGCCCACTGGCTGGCGTGTGGCGGTGATCGGCGCCGGCCCGGCCGGGCTGTCGTGTGCGGACAGGTTGGCGCGCGCCGGTATCGAAGCGGTGGTCTACGACCGCTACGAGCAGATCGGCGGGCTGCTGCAGTTCGGCATTCCCAGCTTCAAGCTGGACAAGTCGGTGATCGGCAAGCGTCGCGAGATCCTCGAAGGCATGGGCGTGCAATTCCGCCTGGGCGTGGAGATCGGCAAGGACGTCAGCATCGAGCAGTTGCTGGGCGAATACGATGCCGTGTTCCTGGGCACCGGCGCCTACCGCTACACCGATGGCGGCCTGCCCGGGCAGGACCTGAAGAATGTGCTGCCGGCGCTGCCGTTCCTGGTGCAGAACAGTCGCATCGTCAGCGGCAACGACCCGCACGGCCGCCCGATCGCCGGCTGGGAAGACCAGATGGCCCTGCCCGACCTCAACGGCAAGCGCGTGGTGGTGCTGGGCGGCGGCGACACCGGCATGGACTGCGTGCGTAGCGCCATCCGCCTGGGCGCGGCCAAGGTCACCTGCGCCTACCGCCGCGACGAAGCCAGCATGCCCGGCTCGGCACGCGAAGTGGCCAACGCGCGCGAAGAAGGCGTGCGCTTCCTGTTCAACCGCCAGCCGCTGTCGATCGAATCCGGCGCCGACGACGAAGCCATCGGCGTCACCGTCGTGGAAACCAGACTCGGCGAACCCGATGCCAACGGGCGCCGCAACGCGGTGCCGGTGGAAGACAGCGAATCGCTGCTGGAAGCGGACGTGGTCATCATCGCCTTCGGCTTCTCCCCGACCCTGCCCGACTGGCTCGCCTCGCAAGGCGTGGAAGCCGGCAGCAACGGCCGCATCGTCGCCCCGGCCGATACCAACAACGGAGAGCGCCTGCCCTACCAGACCACCAACCCGCGTCTGTTCGCCGGCGGCGATTGCGTCCGCGGCGCCGACCTGGTCGTGACGGCCGTCGCCGAAGGCCGCGATGCGGCGGCAAGCATCGTGCAGCTACTGGGCGTCAAAGCGCAGGTCAAGGAGCCGGCTGCGGCGTGAGGCTTATGGGGTTCTGCTGATGGTACCTACATATGGCGTTTGAAGGCCTAAGTATTCCAACGGTTGTCTGGTCTGGAATCATCGCTGCTGCGATTTCACTCGCAGGAGTTTTGCTTTCAAATTGGAGTACTTCCCGCCGTCTACGTATGCAGCTACAGCACGACGCGGCCGAGAAACTTAAGGACCGCCTCGGCAGCCTACGTAAGGAAGTTTATCTGCAGCTCTACAGCGACATCACCGCTTTGCAAGGGCACCTTGGTGCGCTATCAGCTAAGGACCTTACCTCGCCGGAGTTCGCGGCGCCAATCCAAGCTGTTATTTCACAGCTTGCCAGGGTGCAACTAGTGGGCGGTTCCGAAGTAATGAAACAGGCAGATGATCTAAGCGCGTCATTCACCGAGTCACTGTTTCACTTAATGGCGGCCGCAAAGCCTATGCACGAACTCAAATCCAAAATTGGGATCGCGGATCAGTTTTACAACCAGAATATGCAAGAGCTGCAGCGCATTAACGCAGAGATGATGGCGCAAAACGAATCCGGTCATCCTGACACCAGTCGCATGGCTGCACTTCAGCGATCATTCGACCACTTTCACTTTCAATACAGTACACACAGGCAAGAGCGCGACCAAGCGTGGGAAAGTCACAATGCTTTGCATGTGCAGTTCTTGGATGTAGTCAAAACTCAAGTTCAGTACATGGCGCCGGCACAAGCAAGGTTAATGGCCGCACTAAAAAACGAGATTGGTGTTACTACGGACGTCACTGAGCTTCTAAATCAGATTGAAGTAAGACAACAACGGATAGAGGCTGCAGTTGACGGCCTACTTCCTATATTTTCTGATTTCAAAGTTAAATAAGTCTCGTCCAACCGATATAACGTATGTGTAATCTTTCTGCTTAGCTAGCAGAAAGGTTAGTGGCATTTCGACCGAAGCCACGTGTCCACGACTGTTTACGTCCGGCCACCGTCTACGTCCAGCGAGGACGTAGACGGTGGCAAACTAACGTAATCGCGAATCAGGCCGCCTTATCCAGCGTAGCCATGTCGATCACGAAGCGGTACTTCACGTCGCTCTTGAGCATGCGCTCGTAGGCCTCGTTGATCTGGTCGGCGCGGATGGTTTCGATGTCCGAAACGATTTTGTGCTTGGCGCAGAAGTCCAGCATTTCCTGGGTCTGGCGGATGCCGCCGATCAGCGAGCCGGCCAGGGTGCGGCGCTTCATCACCAGGTTGAACACGGCCGGCGACGGGTGCGATTCCTCGGGCACGCCCACCAGCACCATGGCGCCGTCACGCTTGAGTGCATTGATGAACGGATCCAGGTTATGCGGAGCGGCCACGGTGTTGAGGATGAAATCCAGGGTGTTGTACTGCGCCGCCATCTGCGCTTCGTCCTTGGAGATCACCACTTCGCTGGCGCCCAGGCGCATCGCATCGGCGCGCTTGTTCTCTGAGGTGGTGAACAGCACCACGGTGGCGCCCATCGCCTTGGCGATCTTCACGCCCATGTGGCCCAGGCCACCCAGGCCGACCACGCCAACCTTCTGCCCCGGGCCCACCTTCCAGTGCGCCAGCGGCGAATAGGTGGTGATGCCGGCGCACAGCAGCGGCGCCACGGCAGCCAGGTTGTCGGTGTGCGAGATGCGCAGCACGTATTTCTGGTCGACCACGATATGGTCGGAGTAACCGCCATAGGTGTTCTCGCCGCCGCCGAACATCGGGCCGTTATAGGTGCCGGTGAAGCCGGCTTCGCAGTACTGCTCCTCGCCTTCCTGGCAGGAGGCGCAGCTGCGGCAGCTGTCGACCATGCAACCAACGCCGGCCAGGTCGCCGACCTTGAAGCCGGTGACGGCGCTACCGACGGCGGTCACACGGCCGACGATCTCGTGGCCCGGTACCGACGGATACCGCGTGTTGTGCCATTCGTTGCGTGCGGTATGCAGGTCCGAGTGACACACGCCGCAATAGGCGATGTCGATCTGCACATCGTCAGGGCCAGGCGCGCGGCGTTCGAACGCGAACGGGGCAAGCGGCTGGTCGGCGGCTTGGGCGGCAAAGGCGTGGGCTTGGCTCATGGGAGGCTCCGGGCGTGATGTCATTCGCATATGCGAACAACAGAAGAAAATGGAAGCGGTAGCTTAAGACAGGGACCCGTCGCGCTCCTGCGACAGTGCGTCTTGTGTGTCGTGTTGCGGACGCTACAGGAGCAGCATCATGCGCCGCGCAGGTGTTCTATCCCGATCAAATCCATGTTGCACGGCGTGAATGGGGCGCTAACGCCTGAGCTTCTAGGCTCATCAGGTACCCGATCGCCCTGCACCATCCCAGCTGGCCGTGCCCTCCCCCGCGGCCACCCACGTCGATGCCGAAGGAGGCTTCCATGTTCCGCGCTCCCAAAAAATTCCCCAGTCTGCGTAGCGCCGCGCTCGCACTGACCTTGCTCGCAGCAATGCCGCTGGCGCACGCCAAAGAGCCCAATGGTCCGAAGAAGGAGTCCGCTGGTCTGAAGTATGTCGGCGTCAATCTGTCCGGCGCCGAGTTCAACTCACGCAAGAAGCCCGGCACCTTGTTCAAGGACTACACCTACCCGGCGGCCTCGGATTTCAGCTATTTCGCCGGCAAGGGCATGAATACGATCCGCCTGCCGTTTCTGTGGGAGCGTCTGCAACCCGAACTCAACGGTGAGCTGGATGCGGCACAGTTGGGGCTGATCAAGAAATCGCTCGAAGCGGCCAAGGCGAACAAGCAGTTCCTGATCCTGGATCTGCACAACTACGCCAAATACAACGGCAAGCGCATCGGCACCGATGAGGTGCCCCCTGCCGCACTGGCCGATCTGTGGCGCCGGCTGGCGCTGGAGTTCAAGGACGACAAGGCGGTGATCTTCGGGCTGATGAATGAGCCCAACGGCATCTCCGCAACCGACTGGGCCACCGCTGCGCAAGGCGCGATCAACACGATCCGCAAGACCGGCGCTCGCAACCTGATCCTGGTGCCGGGCACCGCGTATACCGGCGCGCACAGCTGGCGCAGCAGCAGCTACGGCGTCTCCAATGCCAAGGCGCTGGCCATCCTCAAGGACCCCGGCAACAATCTGGCCTTCGAAGCGCACCAGTATCTGGACAACGACTACAGCGGCACCAAACCGCAATGCACCAGCGACAGCGTGGGCGAAGAAAAGCTGCGCGGCTTTACCGACTGGCTGCGCGAGAACAAGCAGAAGGGCTTTCTGGGCGAATTCGGCACCGCCAACAATCCGGTCTGCGACAAGGCGCTGGAAGGCATGCTGACCTACATGGAAAAGAACAGCGACGTGTGGCTGGGCTGGACCTGGTGGGCCGCCGGTGCATGGTGGAAGCCGGATTACTTTTTCACCGTGCAACCAGGCAAGGACGGCAGCGACAAGCCGCAGATCAGGATTCTGAGCAAGTACGCACGCCGTGCGGGCAAGCACTGACGGCAGCGATCTAAATCGATAAGACGCGGGCGACGCTATTAGGTCGCCCGTTTTTTTTTGCGTCGCGTTGCAGTGGCCACGGTTAGCGCTTGATATCGGGCGGGACTCGGGATTGCGGCTGATTGATGACAGCCATGCGGTGGACGAACGTTGGCGCGATATGGACCTCGCCACACCGCTGCTGCAGGTCCGGTTTCGGTGGATGCAGCTGTCGTTGTCGCCGGGAGCGTTGTCTCGAAGATGGAGGCACCGCCATCGACCACGATCATGGCAGTGGATCGCGCGCTAGGCGCGCAAGGCACAATCGCCCTACTCCGTGCTACGCGATTGCGGTGCTCGGCGCATGCAGGCACGTCTGCGTCCGCGCGTTGCGTCATGCGTGTCCGTGCACGCCAGCATTGGCGCAGTCGCTGTCATCGCCTCAACACCGATGCATTGATGCATTGATGCGACCAATACCATTGCGAAGTTGCAGCAGAGCCGCTGATTCAAGGCATTCTGGCAACGCGCGCAGTGCATAGACAAAAACAGCTTGCAACTGCGAAGCACCGCACAGCTTGATGCAGTGATACCTCGCATCCGTAGTTGCGCGCGGCAGATGCGCATAGGCTGAGGTCGATGCGTTGTGCATGCGAACAACTGCGATGCAACGCATCTCCCCCCGTAGATGCTTCAGGAGTTCCCCATGTCCCCCTCTCCCACCTGGCCGCGCCAGCTGCTGTGCTGTGCGCTGGCCGCGCTGTTGCTGGCGGCGCTTCCGCATGCGCAGGCACAAAGCGGTGCGCTGCGTCTTGCAGGTATCAATCTGTCCGGCGCAGAAATCGCCTCGGCAAAACGCCCCGGCGTCGTCAATGTCGATTATCGCTATCCAACTCCCGGCGAATACCAGCACTTCGCCAACACCGGCATGAACGTGGTACGCCTGCCCGTCTTGTGGGAGCGTCTGCAGCCCAAGCCGCAAGGCCCACTGGACCCCGCACAACTTGCGCTGATCCGGCAGGCCGTGGCCAACGCCAAGGCAGCGAACATGGTGTTGATCGTGGATATCCACAACTACGCCAAATACTACGGGCAGAAGATCGGCACCCCGCGCGTGCCGATCAGCACCTTCACCGATGTGTGGAAGCGGTTGGCGGTGGCCTTCAAGAACGATAACGCGGTGATCTTCGGGCTGATGAACGAGCCCTACGACATTGCGCCGCAGAATTGGGCCGCCGCCGCACAGGCAGCGATCGACGGCATCCGCGCTACCGGCGCCAACAACCTCATCTTGGTACCCGGCGCACTGTGGTCCGGAGCACACAGTTGGTATTCCACCATCGCCGGGCAATCCAATGCCGTTGCTTTGGCCTCTCTCCGCGACCCGCTCAATCGGTACGCCATTGAGGTGCACCAATATCTGGATACCGATTCCAGCGGCACCAGTGCCGGGTGTGTGAGCGCTACCATCGGTGCCGAACGCTTGCGCAGCTTTACCGGTTGGTTGCGTACCCAGCGCAAGCGTGGGTTCTTGGGCGAATTTGGCGCCTCAACCAACCCGACCTGCATGCGCGCGCTGGATGGCATGCTGCGGTATCTGGAGGCAAACCGCGATGTCTGGCTGGGTTCCAGCGCCTGGGCCGCCGGCGCCTGGTGGCGTGGCGATTACCCCTTTACGCTGCAGCCCGATCGCAATGGACGCGACAAACCGCAGCTGTCCATCCTGAGTGCGCACGCACGTCGCATCGCGCGCTGATTCAACCCTGCGTGCTTTGCCAGCGGTGCCGTTTTCGCGACGGCACCGCTTTGGTGGATATCGGAAATGACCGCGCCACCGAGATGGCGCCACGCAACTGGCACATTGCCAAATTCCGCCAGCATCTCGGCACATACCAATGCGTATCGCGAGAATCACGGCACTTTAGTGATAACCGATATGCACGCATAAACGTGCTCTTCCATATTAAGTGCGCAGTGGTTCGCACTTCTTGGCGTATTCATTGATTTACCACTCTTTGGCACACGTGATGCATCGCAACACGCAGATGCAGCGCACCTTGCGCCGATCGCACGCCATTGGGGCGGCGACGCATCTTACCCGCCCAGGAGTTGCTTCATGTCACGTCCATCTTTTCCACTACGCCACCTTGCTGCGTGCGCCCTGTGTTTCATGTTGCTTGTCGGGACGTCATGCGCGTACGCGCAGACACGCGCACTGACGCATGCCGGCGTCAATTTATCCGGTGCCGAATTTGCGTCATCCAAAAAACCCGGCGTGCTCAATAAAGACTATATGTACGCCTCGGCCAACGATTACAGTTATTTCGCTGGCGTCGGAATGAATACGATCCGCTTGCCGATCTTGTGGGAGCGTCTGCAACCCAGCGCGCGCGGCGAGCTGGATCCGGTGCAGCTGGCCCTGGTGCAACAGGCGGTGGCGCGTGCCAAGGCGTCGGGCATGTATCTGGTCATCGATATCCACAATTACGCCAAATACTACGGTTACAGGATCGGCGGACCGGAAGTGCCGGTGGCCACCTTTACCGATCTATGGCGCCGTCTTGCAGTGGCATTCAATGGCGACAACGCGGTGATCTTCGGGCTGATGAACGAGCCCAACAATATCTCGTCCAGCGAATGGGCCGGCACTGCGCAAGCGGCCATCGATGCGATTCGCAGGACCGGTGCCAACAATCTGATCCTGGTGCCCGGCGCCTTGTGGACGGGTGCGCACAGCTGGTATTCGCCCACCAGCGACGGCTACTCCAACGCCACTGCGCTGGCGGCCATCAATGACCCGCTCAACCGGTACGCATTCGAAGTGCATCAATATCTGGACGCCGATTCCAGCGGCACCAGCAGCGTCTGCGTCAGCTCCACCATCGGCGCCGAGCGTTTGCGCAATTTCACCGAATGGCTGCGCACCAATCGCAAACGTGGCTTTTTGGCCGAATTCGGTACTGCCAACAACCCTGTCTGCAATGAGGCGCTGCAAGGCATGCTCGGCTACATGGAAAGCAATGCGGACGTGTGGCTGGGTTGGACGTGGTGGGCGGCAGGTTCGTGGTGGAATCTCTCCTACGCCTACAACGTGCATCCGAACAAGGACGGCACCGACAAACCGCAGATGACGATCCTCTCGCCGCAGGCCGCAAGCGCAACCCGTGCACCCGGCACCGCCGCTGCACGTCTAGCTGCACCTGCACCTGCAGCGCGCACCACGCGCTGAACACACGACACGACAAGCCGCCGCAAGGCGGCTTTTTTTATTGGATGACTTGAACATCGTGGTCCACGTCTGCAATGCAATGCCGGCGCACTGGAATCAAAATGTAAATCCAACGTGCAGAAGCGATGAAGAGCGACCACGACTTTCAGTTAACTGAACTTTTCTAACTGAATTTTCCAGGTTTTCACCCAGCCACGATCCAAGGGCGGCGAGCATGGCGGCACTTCACAGCAGGAGCCTCTCATGGCACATCGCATGATGACCACCGCATTGATCGGCGCGCTGACGCTTGTTTCGCAGGGCGCCTTTGCGCAGGACGCCGCCAAGCCGGCCAAGGCGCTCACCTCCAACGAGGTGACCAGCATGTTGACCGCCAAGGGCTACACCAAGGTGCACGACGTCAAATTCGAGCACGGCGTGTGGACCGCCGATGCCCGCAGCGGCGATGGCAAGGATGTGGATGTGCACATCGATCCGGTCACGGGGCGCGTCTATGGCGACCAGACCGCATCGCGACTGAGCGAAGCCGACGTCCGCGCGGCGCTGTCCACTGGCGGCTACGCAGACGTGCACGATCTCAAGTTCAAGGATGGCCTGTGGAAGGCCGACGCAAAGCACAACGGGCAGAAGGTCGAGTTGCACGTGGATCCCGACGATGGGCATGTGGTCAGCGTCGACAACGATTGAGTGTGCTTGAACGCGTGTACGTCGGGCGGGCAGGGCAGTGCGCTGGTTGAAGTGCACAGTGAGCAGCCGTTGCAGCCGGCATCGAATCTGATGCGACATTTAGCGGCGTCGCGGCATCTGTTAGCCAACGCTCTATCGCCACCCACGAAGCACGACTAAAAACAAAGGGCCTCCAGTCGGAGGCCCTTTGTCTTGCACGTAACTCGCTTCAGCTGCCAGCGCCGGCACAACAGCGCAGGCAGCATCCCTCACCGCACGAACAGCGAGCTCCTTGCACGCCTCACCGCGCAGGTGCGGCGTTCTTTGCATCCGCCTCCTTGGCGTTGCTTGGTTTGGCATTCTTCGGATCGGCGTTGCCTGCGACCGGCTGCGCTGCCGCGGCGCCAGCGCCCGGCTTGCCGGCCAGAATGCGGTCGCGCGCGGCCTTGAACGGATTGCCGGGGTACCAGTTGGGCCAGCGGTCGCCCGCGGCCACGTCCTTGCCGACGCCATACATCGCTTGCAGGTCTTCGATAGTGCCGTCGAGCTTCCAGGTCGCCGCGTCGTACTCATCGCCGGGCGCGTGATAGCGATTGCGGCCGTAATCCTGGGCGGCCGCACGTCCGGCCGCGGTGCCGCCGTCGCGCAGGTCTTCGCCGCCATCGGCATACAGCGCCGGCACGCCGGCCTTGGCGAAGTTGAAGTGGTCCGAGCGGAAGTACGAGCCGCTTTCCGGCGTGGCCTCGGCGTGCAGCGTGCGACCCTGCATCGCAGCGATCGGTTTGAGGATGTCTTCCAGTTCCGAGCTACCCATGCCCACCACGGTGACATCGCGTGCGCGCCCGGCCACCGACATCGCGTCCAGGTTGATCACCGCAGCGATCTTGTCCAGCGGGAAGCTCGGGTTGGCCACGTAATACTTGGACCCGAGCAAGCCGGATTCTTCCAGCGTCACCGCCACGAACACCACCGAGCGCGCCGGCTTGGGGTCCTGATGCGCAAAGGCGTCGGCGATTTCCAGAATGCCGGCCACGCCGGTGGCGTTGTCCACTGCACCGTTGTAGATGTTGTCGCCGGTTTCGCCCGGATGCTTGCCCAGGTGATCCCAGTGCGCCATGTACAGCACCGCCTCATCGGCATGGCTGCTGCCGGGCAGCACACCGACCACGTTGCGCGAAGTCTTTTCGGCGATGCTGCTCTTCAGATCTACCGACCAATTGGCCTTTAGCGGCACCGGCTTGAAGCCGCGCTTGCTGGCGTCCTTGTAGGCCTGCGCCAGGTCCAGCCCGGCATTGGCGAACAGTTGCTTTGCGGTGTCGGCGCTGATCCAGCCCTGCACCGGCAGGCGCGGGTCCGGGTCGTCCTTGGCCGGTAGATCGTATTGCGGGCCGGACCAGGAGTTCTTGACCACGTCCCAGCCGTAACTGGCGCCGGGCGTGTCGTGCACGATCAACGCCGCCGCTGCGCCCTTGCGCGCGGCCTCTTCGAATTTATAAGTCCAGCGCCCGTAATAGGTCATGCGCTTGCCGTCGAACAACTTGGCATCGCCGGTATGGAAGCCAGGGTCGTTGACGAACATCACCACCGTCTTGCCCTTCCAATCCTGGCCGGCGTAATCGTTCCATTGCTGCTCGGGCGCATCCACGCCGTAGCCGACGAAGACCAGCTCGCTGTTGTCCAGCTTGATCTCGGGTTGACCGGTGCGCGTGCCCACTACGATGTCGGTGCCGAAGGCGAGGGTGCGGGTCTGCTCGCCGCTGCGCAGGCTGGGGGCGGTGGCCGCGTCGGCGGTGGTTTCCACCATCGGCACCTCCTGGAACCAGCTGTCCCCATTCCCCGGCTGCAAGCCGATGCGCTGCATCTGGTCGCGGATATAGGTCACGGTCTTTTCTTCGCCGGGCGTGCCCGGGCCGCGTCCTTCGAAGTCGTCCGAGGCCAGCGTCTTGACCAGCTCGGCAAAGTCACCGGTGGTCAGCTCCGGCGAGAACGCGTGCCGGCTGACCGGTGCGCTGGGCGTGGCATCGGCCGGCGTTTGCGCCGCCGGTGCGGACGGCGCGTCGGTCGATTCGCGTTTGCAACCGGCCAGGGCCAGGGTCGCGGCCAGACACAACAGGATCTTGCGGGGCATCGGAACTCCTCGTGCAACGGAGTCCCGATCTTAGAACGTGCGCGTGGTGAGCGCGTCAGTCCTTGGGCGCCACATCCGAATCGAAGCTGCGTGCGGTGGCACCGGTGACCGCGCCGATCTTGGCGGTGCGATGCACGTACAGATCCACATCGCGCTCGAAGTTGAGCGGCCCATCGACCACCGCCTTGGGGCCGATCACCACGCGCGGTTTGCGCGAGGGCTTGAAGGAAAAGCTGAAGTTCGGCTTGGTCACCTCGATACCGCCATGCACATGCGAGCCCACGCCAACGGTGATGTCGCCGTTGACCGTCTCGATGTCCTTGCCGAGCTCGGTTTCGACCAGGCCGATACTGCCGTTGACGGTTTCCACGCCACCGCTGACCTGGCTGCCGCGCTCGACCAACACGCTGCCATTGACCGTTTCCAGGCCCCCGGAGACGGTGACCTTGCGGCCCAGGGAAATCGCGCCGTTGACCGTGGACACGCTGCCGGTGCGGGCCCCATCGCCGATCGTGATACCGCCGTTGACCGTTTCCACATCCTGGGTCTGCGCACCGGCGCCGATCTCGATGGAGCCGTTGACCGTTTCCAGGCCGCCGTAGGTCTTGCCGGCCTCGGCGCTGATGCGGCCGTTGACCTTACTGATGCCTTCTTCGGCCCAGGCGGTTGAGCAGGCCAGGGACAATGCCAGGAGGAGATACTGGAGCTTCATGCTGAACCTCGCGCGGTGGCGTCTGTCGTGGGCGTGGCGGCGATCACACCATGCTTGGCTACAATCGCGCACCTGCCTGAAGTCACTGGACCTTTCGTTGCCCCCTTCGCCTGCACCGCTGCCGCGTCTGCCGCTCGTCTCCGCCACCGGCGTTGGGCGCAGCTGGCTGGCCACGACCGCGTTGGTCTGCATGCTGCTCGGCAGCACCGGCGCGGGCGCGCAGAACCAGCGCGAGACCGAGCGCAAACTGCAGCAGCTGCGCGATGAGCTCAAGACCATCAGCGCCGACCGGCGCGAGCTGGAAGGCAAGCGCGGCACCGCGGCGCAGCAACTGCGCCAGGCCGACGAAAAGGTCGCCAAGACCTCGCGCGCCCTGAGCGAAACCGAAGCGGCGATGCGCGCACAGGAACAGCATCTGTCCACGCTGCAACAGGACCGCGCGCAATTGCAGCGCGGCCTGCAAAACCAGCGCGTGCAGCTGGCCGCATTGTTGCGCGCCGCCGATCAGGTAGGCCGCAACGCGCCGTTGAAGGTGTTGCTGTCGCAGGACACGGTGGGCGATGCCAACCGCATGCTCGCCGATCACCGCTACGTGCAGAACGCACGCGCGCAGCGGATCCACGCGCTGACCACGCAGCTGGATGCGCTGACCAAGGTGGAACAGGACATCGCCACCCGGCGCCAGGCGCTGGATGCGGCGCGCGCGCAACAAAAGGCGCAGGCCGCCACCTTGCAGAAGGACCGCTCGCAGCAGGCGGCCACCGTGGCGCAGCTGGATGATCGCTATAAACAACGTGCCGAGCGCGAAAAGGCGCTGGGCCAGGATGCCAAGTCGCTGGAGCAACTGCTCGCCAATCTGCGCGCGGCCGCGGCCAAGGCCGAAGCCGAACGCCGCGCGGCTGCAAAGCGCGCGGCCGCCGAAGCCGCCGCACAGGCCAAGCGCAGCAAGACCGATCGCCCGGAGCGTCCGGGCAAGACACCGCCCAAGGTCATCGCCAGCGCACCGGCGCCCAAGGTCGGTGGGCTCAGCTGGCCGGTGGCGGGCAATCTGCTGGCACGCTTCAACGCCACACTGCCCGACGGTCACACCAGCAAGGGCGTGCTGATCGGCGCGCCCAAGGGCAGCACGGTCACCGCGGTGGCCGACGGCACGGTGGTGTTTTCCGACTGGATGACCGGCTACGGCATGATCCTGATCGTGGACCACGGCAACGGCTACATGAGCCTGTACGCGCACAACGACACCTTGCTGCGCGATGCCGGTGCGGCGATCAAACGCGGCGAAGCGGTGGCCAAGGTCGGCAGTTCGGGCGGGCAGGGCGTGCCGGCGCTGTACTTCGAATTGCGGCGCAATGGGCAGCCGGTCGACCCATCGAGCTGGTTGCAACGGCGCTAGTCGCTACGTGCGGTGAGCGGGTGCCGACGCGGCGCATCGCGGAGCTCGCAGCCGTGCTGCCGGTCGCTGCCGCGGTCGGTGATCAGCGTCTGTGCGTCCTCGCAACGCGCCGCGGTCACCGCAGCGGCCAGACGCTGCTCACCAGCACGTGGCGGCGACATCGCAGCGCTGCAGCGCGTTTCGCCGCTGCGGCTTTGCCGGCCACCCCGGCAATGCTTTCATCGCGGCACTGTCCGGCTGCACATCGAAGCAGCGCATGGCACTGCGGTTGGCGGTTGGCGGCCGGATGCGAGCAGACACCCGTGCGCTGCACGCTCGCCGCACTCGAGTTGCAGATGCCCGGCCGCCCCAATGCGTCACACATCCGTGCTTCGGTCGCCAGCCAGCTGGCCGCCACCGAACTGCCCACGCAACACGCGCGTAATTCAACGCGGATTTACCGCTGCTTCGCGCATAATCCGGTCAGCTCCGTCGTGCGGGGCGTCTTATCTCTTTGTCGGAGTGCTTCATGCGCGTAGCCGTCCTGTCCGTTGCCCTGTCGCTGGCCTTGTTCGCGTCGCCTGGTTGGGCGCAGACCGCCCGTCCCGCCGCCGCCCAGGCCGCTGCGGACGATCCGGAAGCCAATGAAGCCGCCGTCTCCAAGGTACCGCTGGACGAAATCCGTCGCTTCGTGGCGGTGTACAACGCGGTCAAGCAGGCCTACGTCGACCCGGTCGAAGACAAGAAGCTGATGCACGCCGCGGTGCGCGGCCTGCTCTCTGACCTGGACCCGCACAGCACCTATTTCGACAAGGAAGATGCCGAAGCATTCGACGAACAGGCCACCGGTGCCTATGACGGCATTGGCGTGGAGCTGTTGCAGCAACAGGACAACACGCTCAAGGTGATCGCGCCGATCGACGACACCCCGGCGGCGCGTGCCGGCATTCGCGCAGGCGATGTGATTGTGGCCATCGACGGCAAGCCGATCGACGCCAGCAAGGCGATGGAACCGCTGCGTGGCGAATCCGGCAGCAAGGTCACCCTGACCATCGTGCGCGACAAGACGCCCAAGCCGTTCGATGTGACCCTGCAGCGGCAGACCATTCGCGTGGCCAGCGTGCGCAGCAAGCTGCTGGAGCCGGGCTACGGCTACATCCGCATCAGCACCTTCCAGGCCGACACCGGCGCCGATTTCCAGAAGAACCTCAAGCAGCTGCAGGCCGGCGGAAAACTGCGCGGGCTGGTGCTGGATCTGCGCAGCAACCCGGGCGGTCTGCTGACCTCGGCGGTGCAGGTGGCCGACGATCTGCTCGACAAGGGCAACATCGTCAGCACCCGCGGGCGTATCTCGATCAGCGACGCCAAGTTCGATGCCACTCCGGGCGACCTGCTCGGCGGCGCACCGGTGGTGGTACTGGTGGACGCCGGCTCGGCGAGCGCCTCCGAAGTGCTGGCCGGTGCGCTGCGCGACAACCAGCGCGCGCGCATCATCGGTAGCCGCACCTTCGGCAAGGGCTCGGTGCAGACCGTGCTGCCGCTGGATAACGGCGACTCGGTCAAGCTCACCACCGCGCGCTATTACACCCCCAGCGGCAAGTCGATCCAGGCCAGCGGCATCGTGCCGGAAGTGATGCTCACTCCCGAACCGCAGCCCGGCGATGCCGACGTGCCGGCCAGCCTGGCCGATTTCAGCGAAGCCACCTTGCCTGGCCATCTGCGCGGCGATGCCGAGGGCGAAGAGGGCTATAGCGCCGGCGATGTATTGCCTGGCGATGGCCCGATCACCGCAGCGCTGGCCGAGCTCAAGCAGCCCGGCTCGGCCGCCAAGGCGCAAGCCGCGCTCAAGGCAAAAGCCCAGTCCGCACAGAAGGCAAGGGCGGCCACCAAGGCAGCCTCCGAGCCGAAGCCGGCAGCAGCGCATCCGGCGAGCACCGACAAGGCCAAGCCAACTGACCCAGCCAAGCCGGCAGCGCCAACGGAAAAAACCAAGCCAGCCACCCCTGCTGACCCAGCCAAGCCCGCAGCACCTGCCGACAAGCAGACACCTGCCGAACCGGCCGCGCCTACGGATAAGCCGGCACCGGTCGAACCGGCCAAGTAAGCGCAGCGAGCAGGGTGCGAGCGCGGGTCGGCTGGATGATGCCGGCGCCGCGCTCCTCACACGCTGCGCGCACGCACACTGGTGCGCGCGGCGTGTCCGATCAAGCTTGTCCATGCATTGCATGACGCGCGATGCGTGCTGCGTGCTGCGTGCTGCGATCAGCGAATTTGAAGCCGCATCCCTCAGTGACTCCAGTGCAGTGACTCCAGTGCAAAGCACGCGCTGTGCGCGCTCGCGTCGCTATGTCTACGACAAACGTCATTGTCTCAGTCAGTGACAGCACCGATCGCTCGCACGGCGCCGGACGTTGTTCGATACGGTAATCGCTATAGCGCAGGAAACTTCGCTGCGCACCACACCCAGATCTTCGCGGGTAAACGAAGGCCGCGTAAGTGCGTCATTGAATCACCCGCTCGCTCAGACATGCGTTGATCGGACGATCATCGCTCTGTGAGCGATCGACTAGTTGCATGGATTGCCAGCGGCATGCAGCGCCGTGTCGGGCGCCGGTTTCAGTGCAGCTAACGAAGGGACTGTGCAGCCGCCATGCGGCCGGTGCTCGGTGCTCGGTGCTCGGTGCGGCATGTACCACGCGTTCAGTCCGGTTCCTCCACGCCGTCCATGCCCACCTGACCACTGCTCGCTACGTGTTGTTAGCCGCGCTTCGTCCTACGCAATCCAGCGCCTTTGCAAAACTGTCCATGTGTTTGCGTACGCGTCGCTGCGCCATTCGCGTGCATAGGTCTTCGCGCATGCGTGGTCCGACTCACCACGCAAAACGCGCTAGCGCGTCATCGCCAGCACTTCCGGATTGACCAGATTGCACGGGGTGCCCGCAGCAAAGGCCAGCACATTGTCGAAGGCCGCTTCGAAGTACAGCGCGTAGCTGTCGCGTTCCACATACCCCAGGTGCGGTGTGGCCAGCAGGCGCGGGTGCTGCAGGAGCGGGTCGCGCGGGTCCTGCACCGGCTCGCGCTCGAACACATCCACCGCCGCCTGCCCCGGCCGACCAGCATCCAGTGCGGCCAGCAATGCGCCGGGTGCGAGTAATTCGGCGCGGCTGGTGTTGACCAGCAAGGCATCGGTGCGCATGTGGCCCAGATCCTGCGCGGTCACCTGATGGCGCGTCTGCGCAGTGAGCCGGCGATGCAACGACAGCACATCGCTGCGCTCGAACAGCTCCTGGCGACTGGCCGCAATCGCGTACCCATCGCGCGCCGCCTGCGCGCACGATGCTTCGCCGCCCCAGACCAGCACCTGCATGCCGAACGCGCGCCCGAACCCGGCCACGCGTTGACCGATGCGCCCATAACTCCATATGCCTAGCGTGCGCCCATGCAGCGACCGGCCCAGACCGGGGTCGCCCACCGCCTGCCAGCGGCCCTGGTGCAACGCGCGCTGATACTCGGTCAGGCGGCGGCTGGCCGACAGGATCAGCGCCCAGGTCAGCTCGGCCGGCGCCACCGGCGAGCCGACGCCCTCAGCCACCGCCACCCCGAACTCGGTGCACGCGGCCACATCCACATGCGTGCCCACGCGCCCGGTCTGGCTGATCAGCTTGAGCCGCGGCAACCGGCGCAACAGCGTCGCATCCACGCGGGTGCGCTCGCGGATCAGCACCAGCGCATCGGCTTCGACCAGGCGCTCGGCCCATTCGTTGGGATCGGTGGCCAATGCACCGAGCACCTGCACATCGTGGCCCTGCAGCCGCTGCAGACAGGGCAGCTGACGCACTGCGCCCTGGTAATCGTCGGGCACCAGAATGCGCATCAGCGTGGCTTGGTCGGCACCGGAAAGGCCACCACCTTGTCGCCGGTGGTGGCATCGCGGATCACCGACTGGCCTTTCTTTTCCACTTCTTCGATACGCACGATGCTCTGCATCGGCAGGTGCAAGGTCTTGGTATTGCCGAACTCTTCGCGCAGGCGTTCTTCGGTGGGATCCACCACCAGGCCGTCGTGCACGTCGAACACCAGCTCGCCGATCTGGTTGAAGCCCCACAGATGGCTGCCGGTCACTTCGTGCGCGTAGAGCTCGTACACCTTGCCGTGATTGAGAAAGGTGACTTTGTACAAGGGCTTGGACATGCACCGATTATAGGCGCGCCATCGCGATGGACGCAGCGTACGCGCGTTGGCCCGCCACACGCACACGCGCCGCCACACGCCCGCGTCCCCGATGCGTCGCTTGCCGCGCTAAAACCCGTGGCGCTTGCGCAACCGTCGCGCGATGGCCGCACGCACATACAGCCCGTAGACGATGCCGAACAGGAAGCCGGCGATGTGCGCCGACCACGCCACCATGCCGAACGCCGGGCCGATGTAGGCGAACACCACCTGCAGCAGTGCCCAGGCACCGATCAGCAACGGT
The DNA here is from genome assembly GCF_979258225.1 of Xanthomonas sp. AC360. Lineage (NCBI taxonomy): Bacteria > Pseudomonadati > Pseudomonadota > Gammaproteobacteria > Lysobacterales > Lysobacteraceae > Xanthomonas > Xanthomonas sp. AC360. The sequence goes on along the minus strand of NZ_OZ409846.1, from coordinate 1,338,631 downwards.
GCCGGCACGCGGATGAATTCCAGAAACAAGCCCAGCGGCAGCACCACGCCCAGCTTGGCGCCGGGAAACAAGGCCAGGTAGGTGCCGATCAACGCCGACACCGCGCCGGAGGCGCCGATGATCACCCGGTCCGGTGTGCCGATCGCAAAGATCGCCGCCAGGTTGGAGGCCGCGCCGCCCACCAGAAACAGCAGCAGCAAGCGCCACGGCCCCAGGATGCGTTCGGCCGGCAGCCCGAAGATCAGCAGGAACACCAGGTTGCCGAGCAGATGCGACCAATCGGCGTGCAGGAACAACGCCGTGAATAGCCGCAGCACGCTGCCATCGCGCAAGGTCGCCCACCAGTCGCCCAGATTGGAGACGCCACTGGACAGCGCGCCCCAGTCCAGCCACAGCGTATTGCGCGCTTCGCCCGGCCGGCTGATCGACCACAGATAGGCCAGCCACACCGTGGCGAACAACAGCGGCACCGCCCAGCGCGGGTTGGGTTTCTTGCGGGAGGGGAGGGAAACGAACATCGGAGACGCACAATAGCCGGTCCACGGGCCTGAACCCAGCCCCAACCCAACCGCGTGTTCAGGACGCAAGTCGTTATTGTTCGGTTAATCGTGGTGGGTATACTGCGTACGGCGTCGTATGTCGGGGGGGGGTCTCCGGCGCGCTCCAGGCACTGGATTGGTGCTGGGCGCGGGCGCTGAACCGACCATTGCAGTCTTTATCCGGAGAGCTACAACTCATGTCTACCGCTTCCACTCTGAGCCGCGCCACCCTGCTGGCTGTTGGTATCGCTGGCGTTCTGGCCGTTGGCCAGGCGCACGGCGCCGCATTCCAGCTGAAGGAAAACAGCGCCAAGGGCCTCGGCCGCGCATTCGCAGGTTCGGGCAGCGCCCCGGACGACGCCTCGATCATCGTCAACAACCCGGCCGGCATGCGCCAGCTGGACGGTCGCCTGTTCCAGGCCGACGTCAGCGCCATCCACTTCTCGGCCAAGTTCAAGCCCGAGAGCGGCAACTACGCCAACGGCGCCCCGGTGTCCGGCGGCAACGGCGGCGACGCTGGCACCATCGCGCCGGTACCGGCGATGTATTTCCACGTGCCGTTCGGCGAGAACAACAACATGCACCTGGGCACCTCGCTCACCGTGCCGTTCGGCTTCAAGACCGAATACGACCGTGACTGGGTGGGCCGCTACCACGGCACCAAGACCGAGCTGCAGGCGATCGACTTCAACGTCGCGTTCTCCTACGACGTGAATCCGTACGTGTCCTTCGGCGCCTCGGTGTTCGCCGAGCGTCTGGATATCGATCTGGGCAACGCGGTGGATTTCGGCAGCATCCTTGCTGCGCGTCGCGTGCCGGGCTTTGCGCCGGGCAGCGCCGACGGCTACTCGCGCATCAAGGGCAACAGCACCGAAGTGGGCTTCACCCTCGGTGGCTTGTTCAGCATCGATGAGAACACCCACATCGGCTTCAGCTACCGCTCGGAAGTGGAGCACAAGATCACCGACGGTGATGCCGACTTCACCACGCCGGGTAATGCCGCTGCCGTGTTGGGCGTCGCCGCACCGGGCACCTTCATCGACACCAAGGGCCGTGCCACCGTCACGCTGCCCGCCAGCGCCACCGCCAGCTTCACGCACAACGTGAACGAGCAGTGGTCGATCATGGCCGACGTCACCCGCACCGCTTGGAGCAAGTTCGACCAGGTGACCGTGGACTTCGCGTCCAATCAGCCCAACAGCGTGCTGGACTTCTCCTACCGCGACACCACCTTCGCCTCGATCGGTGCCGACTACCGCATGAGCGAAACGCTGACCCTGCGTGGCGGCCTGGCCTACGACCAGACCCCGACCACCGCCGAGCACCGTGACGTGCGCGTGCCCGATGCCAGCCGCAAGTGGGTCTCGCTGGGTCTGAGCTGGCGTCCGTCGCAGCAGGCCGAATACAACTTCGGTTACACCCACCTGTTTGTCAGCGACCCGACCAGCGACACCCGCAGCGCCACCGGCGACCGCCTGGCGGGTAGCTACGATGTGCAGGGCAACATCCTGGCTGCCTCGATCAACTACAAGTTCTGATCGTCGCAAACCGCGTTGTGTGATGAAAAACCCCGCTTCGGCGGGGTTTTTCTTTGGGCGGCTGTGCGTTGCCATGGTGCGTGGGCACACTGAGCGGCTGGGCCGATAAGCTGCATCGACAGACGCGTTGCGCGGTGATCTTGTTGGTGGCCGTTTGGGGCTACGTCATCTCCGCAATCACAGCGCGACGCCGCCGACGTAACAAAGCGACGGCGATCAGTGATGGGCGACATTCCGCCGACGCAGCACGGTGATCGAAGGCGCGCGGACTTCCGAGCGTCAATGCATAAGGCTCGACGCATTGGAAATCCTTTGATCACGCTGCTTACCGCAGCGCGTTTACATTGCTATGGTCGTGTGCATGAGCCAACCCGACTTTATCCAGATTACCGACAACGCCGTGGCGGCCGCCGATTGCGCGGCGATCGTGCAGCGCATGCGCGACAGTCAGCAGCTGCATCCGGGCCGCATCGGCGGCGGCGTGTTTCCCGAACTCAAACACAGCCGCGATCTACGCATCAGCGGTGTACCCGAGTGGGCCGAAGTGGAAAGCCGCCTGCAACAGGCGGTGTTCGACGGCGTGCTGACCTATCTGCGCCAGTATCCACAGGCACTGATTTCGCCGTTGATGCTGCAGGTCACCACCGCCGACGGCACACCGCATCGGCTGGTGGCCGAGGACATCGCGCAGATGAGCGACCAGGCGCTGGGCGATCTGGCGCGCACCTGCCTGCGTCCGGGCGCGATCAATCTGCAGTGGTACACCGCCGACCAGGGCGGCTACCCGTATTGGCACTGCGAGCTGTATCCACGCGATGCCAGCGCCGACACGCTGCATCGGCACCTGCTGTGGACGCTGTATCTCAACGAGGACTTCGAACAGGGCGAAACCGAATTCCTGTTCCAGCAACGCAAGGCCCGCCCGCGCACCGGCAGCCTGTTGATCGCCCCGACTGCCTTCACCCACACCCACCGCGGCAACCGCCCGGTCGGCGGCGACAAATTCATCGCCACCAGCTGGATCCTGTTCCAATCGGCGCAGGCGCTTTACGGCGGGGAATAGGGAATAGGGAATAGGGAATCGCAACGGCAACGGCAACGGCGGCGCGTCGTTGCTGTTGCCTGGCGGCTTTCATTCCTGTGGCTGATTGCTACTGCCAGAACAGCTATGTGGATTGATACGCGCTGCCGTAGTGACGACAACACTTCATCGTGATCAACCAAATCGCCCCAGACATCGCAAACGTTTCATATCAGCCAAGCGGAACTGATCGGTAGAAGCGCCACTGCCGTTACGAATCCCCAATCCCAACTCCCCAATCCCGGCAGCTAAAACAACTGCCCCTGCGGTGAGTCGGGCACCGGCTTGGCCGGGGCGGCAGGGCGGCGGAAGGCGCTGCAGTCCAGTGCCGGCATCGCGCGCGTCTCGAATCCTGCGCGGCGATGCGCGAGCGCAAAGCGGCGCGCCAGCAGGTCGGCATACACGCCTTGCCCACGGAAGCGAGTGCCGAAGCTGCTGTCGTAATCCTTGCCGCCGCGTAACTGCTGGATGGTGCTCATCACATGCGCGGCGCGCTGCGGGTGATGGGTCTGCAGCCAGTCGCGGAACAAGGGCGCCACTTCGTGCGGCAGCCGCAGCAGCACATAGCCGGCACTGCTCGCACCCGCGTCGGCAGCGGCCTGCAGAATCGCTTCCAGCTCATGGTCGTTGATCCACGGGATCACCGGCGCGGCCATCACGCCCACTGGCACGCCGGCCTCGTGCAAGGTGCGCATCGCGCGCAGACGCGCATGCGGTGCAGAGGCACGCGGCTCCAGCTTGGCCGACACCTGCGGGTCCAGCGTGGTCACCGAAAAATACACGTTGACCAAATTCTCGCGCGCCAACGGTGCAAGCAGATCCAGATCGCGCGTCACCAACGCATTCTTGGTGATCAGCGTGAACGGGTGCCGCGTTTCCCACAGTACTTCGATCAATTGCCGCGTCAGTGCCCGCTTGCGCTCGATCGGCTGATACGCATCGGTATTGATGCCCAGCGCGATCGGGCTGGGCACATAGCTTGGCCGCGCCAACTCACGCCGCAGTAGGTCCGGCGCGTTGGTCTTGGCGAACAGCTTGGTCTCGAAATCCAGCCCGGGCGACAGATTGAGATACGCGTGCGAGGGCCGCGCAAAGCAGTAACTGCAGCCGTGCTCGCAGCCGCGATATGGGTTGACCGATTGCGAGAAGCCGATGTCCGGCGACTGGTTGCGGCTGATGATGCTGCGCGCGGTTTCCTCGGTGACCTGCGTGCGCAGCACGCCCGCAGCGAACTCCTCGCTGTCGTCCACGTGCCAGCCATCGTCCACCGCCTGCTCGGTGGTGACCTCGAACCGTCCGGGCAGATAACCGGTCGCACCCCGGCCCTTGATTGCGCTTGCCATGAGCGCATCGTACGACCGGCAGGTCTCATACGCCGCGACCAGGCGTTCGACACAATGAAGCTTTCAGGCCGGTGTCGATGCGCCACCGCATTGGCGCCACGGTCATCGCAGCAAGGCGCACGCGCCGTAGAATCCGCGCATGCTCGCATTTGCTCAGGGCGCGTGGGATTGGCTGGCCAACATTCCCCATCTCGAAGCGCTCCTCCTCGCCGCCTACGTGCTCTACCTGCTGTGGATCGCCAGCTGGATCGTGCTGCAGAAGCGCGAGCCGGTGGCCACGCTGAGTTGGGTGCTGTCGTTGGCCGCGTTGCCGTACCTGGGGCTGCTGATCTATTACTGGCTTGGCCCGCAAAAAGTGAAACGCCAGCGGCTGCGGCGTGGGCGCTCGCGTTCGGGGATGGAAAGCTACAGCAGCGTCTGCCCGCCGGATGCCGATTGCACCGAGCTTGCCAAGATCGCCCAGTCCACCACCGGGCTGGCACCGAGCAGCGCCACCGAAGTGCATTGGCTGGTGGATGGCGCGGCGACGTATGCGGCCATCATCGAGGCGATCCGCAGCGCTCGCGACCACATCCATCTGGAGTACTACATCTTCCAGCCCGACCACAGCGGCACCGCGATCTGCGATGCGCTGATGGAACGCGCCCGCGCCGGGGTGAAGGTGCGCCTGTTGATGGACGCGATCGGCTCCTCGGCGATGACCCGGCGCGCGCTGCGCACGCTGCGCGATGCGGGCGTGGAAACCGCCTGGTTCCATCCATCGCAGTTCCTCAAGCCCTTCAAGCGGCCGTGGCTGAACCTGCGTACCCACCGCAAGCTGCTGGTGGTCGACGGCCGTATCGGCTTCACCGGCGGCATCAACGTCACCGACGAAGAGAACGAGCAGGTGCGCAGCGATGCGTATCGCGACCTGCATGTGCGCCTGCAGGGCCACGTGGTGCGCAGCCTGCAGCTGGTCTTCCTGGAAGACTGGCTGTATGCCACCCGGCAGGAGCGCGCCGCCTTCCACGGCCAGCAGCTCTGGCCTGAAGACGTGCCCACGCGGGCGCAGGGCACGGTGGATGCACAGGTGCTGGTGTCCGGCCCGGATTCCTCGTGGGAAGCCATCCACCGCCTGATGGTCGCCGCCATCCACGAGGCCAAGCACCGGGTCTGGCTGGTCACGCCGTACTTCGTTCCCGGCGAGGCCGCGCGCATGGCGCTGACCTCGGCCGCGCTGGGCGGCCTGGACGTGCGCCTGCTGGTGCCGCGCGTCAGCGACTCGCGCCTGGTCACCTATGCCGCGCGCTCGTATTTCGACGAACTGCTCGAAGCTGGCGTGCGCATCTACGAGTACGGCCCGCGCATGCTGCACACCAAGGCGCTGCTGGCCGACGACGAGGTCTGCATTGTCGGCAGCGCCAATTTCGACAGCCGCAGCTTCCGGCTGAATTTCGAGCTATCGATGCTGTTCCGCGACCAGGCGGTGTCCGCCGAGCTGGCCGGGATGATCGACACCGACATGCAACAGGCGCAGGAAGTGCGCTTTGTGCATCGCCGTCCGCTCTGGCGCTCGCGCCTGCCCGAAGCCTTCGCACGGCTGCTGTCGCCGTTGCTCTGAGCGCCACCGGTCCCACGTGGAACCAGAGCGGGCGCGGCGCTACACTGCCGCCACTCATTGGGGAGCTCGTCATGCACTGGCTGTTTCTGCTTATGGCACTGGGTGCGCTGGTGCTGGCCTTCACTACGCCGCACGTGTGGTTGCTGGTGGTGTCGCTATTGGTGGCGTTGCTGTTGCTGCTGTTGTGGACCCGCGGCTGGTTCGCCGCGCGCATGGACGATACCCAGCGCGACACCAGCAGCATGATCGACCCGGCCGAGCTGCGCCGGCTGCGGGAGCTGGCCGAGGCCCGCAAGGCCGCAGCGCTGGCAGCATCCCGCGACGGCGAGCCGCAAGCGTAGAGAACGATGTCGTGACCACCCAGCTCAGCGTCAACGTCAACAAGATCGCGGTGGTGCGCAACTCCCGCGGTGGGCACGACCCGGATGTGGTGCAGGCGGCCCGCACCTGCATTGCCGCCGGCGCGCACGGCATTACCGTGCATCCGCGTCCGGATCAGCGGCATATCCGCGCCGACGATGTGCTGGCACTGAGCGCGCTCACGCGCGAGCACGGCGTCGAGTTCAATATCGAAGGCAACCCGTTTGCACCGCCGCGCGCCGGCTATCCCGGGCTGCTGGAGCTATGCGGTGCCACACGCCCGGAGCAGGTCACCCTGGTACCCGACAGCGATGGGCAGCTGACCTCAGACCACGGTTTCGATTTTGCGCAGGACACCACGCAGCTTGGCGAACTGATCGCTGCGTTCAAGGCGCTCGGCAGCCGCGTCAGCCTGTTTGTGGATGCCGGCAATCCACATCTTGACCAGGCTGCCGCACTGGGTGCGGACCGTATCGAGTTGTACACCGGTCCGTACGCGCACGCGCATGCCAGCGGGCAGCCGCAGACCGAACTGGCCCTGTTTGCCGACGCCGCGCGACGTGCCACCGCCGCAGGCTTGGGAATCAATGCGGGGCATGATCTGTCGCAAGCCAACCTTGGCGATTTTCTCGCCGCCGTGCCCGGCGTGCTGGAAGTGTCGATCGGCCACGCGCTGATCAGCGAGGCCTTGTATGCAGGCCTGGATGCGACCGTGCGGGCGTATGTGCAGCTGCTGCGCGGCGTCGGCACGCAGGCGTAGGCCACGAAGCGCTGTTTTCGTAGCGGTCCTTGATTTGCCAACGTTGCGCGGCGCACTGGGTGACGCAGCGCATTGCAGCGACGCTTGCGTGCACCTTCCAAAAGCTGCCAACAGAATGTGGTGAGCAGTCGGCAGGTGGGTGTATGTGGCGCACTCAGAACCGAAATGCATGCGTGGTACCTGCCGTACCAAGCACAAGCCGCGCCAGCCGGGTGGCTGCGCAATCGATCTGTTTGCCGCTCTAGTCTGTTAACCGCTCTAGGTCTGCCAAATTCTCACGCAACGCCATCCTGCCAGTTGGCCGCAGACAGGCCAGCGCAGGGTGGAACGCCGGCTGGCACCACGACGAGCGATGGACAACCCGCCACTGCTGCTGAGCATCAACCCACACAGCGTGCGACCGCCGGCGCATCACGCTGCCAATGATGCGCCACGGCAAGCCAGTGAGATAGGCGAGCGGCGCTGCGCTGCCTCCACATTCATCGCGATGCGGCTCACGCAGCGCATCGAGAGACACCGCGTGAGCCTTTGATGACCTGCACCGCACGACGCAGGCACCTCTGCGGTCTATTGCACGAAAGCGATGCGCTCTACCTGCGCGTTCTTCGCTGCTGCCAGCACCTTGGCCAGTACCGCATATTCGGCCTCCTGGTTGGCAGCGATACGTAGCTCCGGCTGATTGCCGGCTGTCTCGCGCATCTGTTCGATCAAACGCGGCTGCAGATCCTGCAAGCTCACCGGGCTGGCATTCCAGAACACCTGGCCGTCGGCATCGAGCCGTAAGGCGATCGGTGCAGGCGGCTCCAGCGGCACGCGCGGCTGGCGGGTGGACTGCGGCAGATCCAGCGTCATCGTGCGCGTCACCAGCGGCGCGGTGACGATAAAGATGATCAACAACACCAACATGACATCCACCAGCGGCGTGACATTGATCTCCGCCAGTGGTCCCCGAGTCCCTGCTGTACTGAAAGCCATGACTGCCTCCGGTGCTGTGATCGTGGGTGCTGCATGGCCGAGCATACACCTGGTAAGCCGCCATGGAATAGGCATCGAGATAGGTCTCAGCACGGCCTTGAACGTGGGAGCGGGGTGTTTCTGCGAAGAACCACGTGTCCAAGCGGACGCTCAGCCGATGGCATAAACGTGTGCGTTCGTGGTCCGGCCGCATGCAATGTGTTGTTGTTAGCTAGCTTCTAGCTGATCGCCTAAACATGTTGATCCGTGATGCGTACACATCCGAGGTTGCTCTCTAGCTGGCTTTTAGTTGGCTATACGCAACGCCAGACGTCTGTACACGCATGCACTGTCTTGCCCGCATGATGGGTAACCACCACCACTTCAACGAGTGGTGCGGATTAAGTAAAGGGAATCTCGAAGCGAGAAAGCCGCCTTCAGTTGCATTAGATGTCTACCCATCCGAGGTTGCTTTCTAGCTGGCTTTATTTGTCTCTGCGTAACGCCAGAAGTCTGTACACGCATGCACCGTCTTGCCCGCATGATGGGTAACCGCCACCACTTCAACGAGCGGTGCGGATGAAGCAAAGGGGATCTCGAAGGGAGAAAGTCGCTTCGGTTCGCACGTATCTGCAACGAATAATCCACTGCATCAAACCGCTGCTGCAGATTCTCGGTATCTCGCACTGCAAGGCGAAGTGTCCATCTGTTGTTCGCACGCGATCGCGTCGGTGAGATCGCAGAGTCGCAGGCACCAGCCCATAGGAGCAGGCACAAAAAAACGCCACCGTTTCCGGTGGCGTTGCAGTCGCGTCATGACTGTTGTGTTGCGGTATTGCAGATGCGTTTACTGCTGCATGAAACCGATTTTCTTCATCTGCGAGTTCTTCGCAGCGGCCAGCACCTTCGCCATCACCTCGTACTCCGCATCCTGATTTGCATCGATGCGCAGTTCCGGCTGATTGGTCGGATCGGCCTGGACCACTTCTTCCATCTTCTGCTGCAACTGATCAACCGGCGTCGGGCTGTTGTTCCAGAACACCTGGTTGCTGGCGTCGATACGCAACTCGATCGGCGGCGGCGGCTCAGTCGTCTGCGGTGGCGGGTTCAGCACCCGCTGCGGCAGATCCACGGCGATCGGATACGTCATGATCGGCGCGGTCACAATGAAGATGATCAGCAGCACCAGCATCACGTCCACGAGGGGCGTGACGTTGATGTCGGCCATCGGCCCACGGCCTCCACCAGTACTAAATGCCATGGCTTACTGCCCCTTCACTTTGGTTGCAACAAAACCGACGTCCAACATGCCCTGACCCTGCGCGATCTTGGTGATCTCGTTGATCGTACGCATTTTGGTCGTGCGGTCGCCGCGCAGGTTGAGCGGCGGCTGCGGGGTCTGCTGTGCTGCGGTGGACAGGCGCGACTCCAGGGCTTCCTTGGAGATCGGCTCGTCGTTCCAGTACAGCGACCCATCTTCCTTGACGGCCAGAGTGATCGGCGCGGCGCGTTTCTCCGCATCTTCCTTCTGGATCAAGTTGGCCTCTGGCAGCTCCACCTTGACCTTGTGGGACATCAGCGGTGCCGTAATGATGAAGATGATCAGCAGCACCAGCATGACGTCCACCAGGGGCGTCACATTGATGTCGGCCATCGGGCCACCGCTGTTTCCACTACTGAAGGCCATAACGGGCTCCGTCTAAATCGTTGCGAAGGCGTTCTTTACTACCGGATTAGCGAACGCGCGAACCGGTGGCGAAGAAGTCGTGCAGGTCGTGGGCAAAGGTGTCGAACTTGGCGATCACCGAGCTGTTGACCTTGGAGAAGAAGTTGAACGCGAACACGGCCGGGATGGCGACGAACAGACCGATCGCGGTCATGATCAGCGCTTCACCCACCGGGCCGGCAACGGCGTCGATGGAGGCCGAACCGGTTGCACCGATCTTGATCAGCGCGCCGTAGATGCCCCACACGGTACCGAGCAGACCGACGAACGGCGCGGTCGCACCGACGGTGGCCAGCAGGGTCATGCCCGACTGCAGCTTGGTGCTTTCGCGGGTCACGGCCTGACGCAGGGCGCGGTCGACGAACTCCGAACGGCTCAGGCTCTCGCCCAGACCACCGGTGCTGCCTTCGGCACGCTGGTGGTGAGCAGCAGCCTGGGCTGCGTCCAGCGCGATCTTCGAGAACGGCTCGGAAGCCGGCTGTTCTTCCATGGCGCGAATCGCGTCCTGCGCATTCGGGGCATCCCAGAACGCGGTGGTGACGCGGTCAGCCGCGCTCTTCAGGCGGGTGGCGCGGAAGATGTTGATGACAGTCCAGTACCAGGAGGCGGCGGACATGGCGATCAGGGTGATCAACACGACCCAAGACACGGCAAAGTCGCCCGGGCTCGAGGTCATTTCGGTGATCAGGTGCTCGAAGCCCATCTGCGAAAGTGCGGCCGACGGATTGGAGCCCCCTGCAGCGGCGGCGATAAAGAATTCCTGCAGCATGACGCTTACCTTTGTTGTGTGTGGTGATGAAGGGTGGAGCGAAAGGAAGACAGGATCCTGGGCCGGCCGTGGCCGGCCCGTGGGATCAGTTCAGAGCAAAGTTGACCGGGACGCGGACACGTCCGGCGGCTTTCTGCCCGTTGACAGTGGAGGCGTTGAACTTCCACTTGCGTGCTGCGTCCATCGCGGCACGGTCAAGGTCGCGGTTGCGGCTGGACTTTTCGACCGACACATTGGTCACGTTGCCGCTCGCATCCACATCCACGATCAGGATGACCTCACCTTGGACGCCGGCACGGAACGCTGCTGGCGGGTACTTCGGCGGGTTCATGTTCTTGGACGAGATATCGACACTGGCGCCGATGTCACTCGGCGGTTGCGGCGGAGACGGTGGGCTCGGCGGCGTGACGATATCGCTAGGACGCGGTTCGGGAACATCGACGACCGGTGCTTCCGGCGGCGGCGGAACCGGTGACGGCTTCGGCGGCGACAGATTCTTGACCGGCGGTGGCGGCTTGTCTTCCGGCGGCGGCGGCGGCGGCGGCGGCGGGGGAGGAGGCGGTGCATCCACCAGGGTAACCATGGTGGTGCGCTCCTTCTCTGCCGGAGCCTTCGGCGCCACTGCAGGAATCAGCAACATCATCAGTGCAGTGAGGTGCAGGGCAATTACAAAAGCAATACCGATAATGCGGGCCCAGCTCAGACCCTGGTTCCCGGCATCATAGTCATGCCTGTGGATAACGAGTTGTTCCGTCATGCGCCAATGGCTCTTTCAGTGGGGGCCCGGATCACTGTGATGATCCCCAGGTTTTCGGACGGCTTTGACACCGCAGGAACTCCCAAGCTTATACCAATCCCGAGTCCTGTAACCACTAAAAACACAGGGATTTCGGGGGTTTATTTTCTTTTTTTACTTCAGGTTGATGATCTTCTTGGCGTCTTCGGGTTTTTTAACGCCCTTGGCGATCGCCTGCTGTGCGGCCTGCTTGGCCTCCGGGATGCGACCTTCCGAATGCAGCACCTTGGCCAGATTCAGATAGGTCTCGCCGTCCTTGGAAAGCGGTGCGGCTTTCTGCCAGTTCTCGATCGCCTTCGGCACGTCTTCGCCGTAGTAATAGGACTGAGCCAGCGCAAGGTATGTCTGATAATCGGGCTTGAGGATGCCTTTTTGCATACCTTCATTGATCACCGCGATGACATCCTTTTCCTTGTTCTCGGTGTTGGCGTAGATGGAATACAACTGCTTGTATTCCTTTTCTTCGGTCAACTGCCCGGCGGCGCGCAGCTTGTCCATGACGCCGGCGGCCTTGTCCATCTGATCGGCCTGCATGTACATGCTGGCCAGATTGAGCTGGGCCTTCTTGTCGTTGGGCGTCTTGGCAGCCAGGGCCTCGGCGGCAGCCACGGCTTCACCGGTCTGACCGGCTTCGGCGTAGGACGCCATCAGAAGCTGGTTCCAGGTGTCCTTCGGCTCGGGCGAGGCGGCGATGGCCTGCTTCAGCACCGGAATCGCTTCCTTGTAGCGCTCGGCCTGGTACAGCGCCTGCCCTTTGAGGATCAGGTCTTCCGGACGCTGCGACTTGCTCTCGTCCAGATACTTGTCCAGCGTGGCCAGACCTTCGGCCTGCTGGTCGTCCTGCATCTGCAACTGCGCCAGCATCAGCATCGACTGGAACTGGCCGTTGTTGTCCAGCGCATTCAGGCCAATGGCCTGCTGCAGGTACTTCTTGGCGCCAGCGGTGTCGTCCAGGTTGTAGGCGGCCTGCGCAGCGAGCTGGGCGGCGAGCGCCTTGTCGGCTTCGTTGGCAGCGCTGTTGGCCAGGATTTCGTCGGCCTGGCTGCGCACGCCTGGGTAGTCCTCGCCCTTGTTGAAGGTTTCGATCAGCTTCTGCAGCTTGCTGCTCAACTTGGACGACGGCTTGATCGTCGGGGCCTGACGGGTCGACTGCGGGTACAGCTCTTCGGCCTTGCCGTTGCCCTTGGACTTACGCGCGGCGCGCTCGGAAGAGCGATCCGACTGCGCGACCGCATCGGTGACGACAGCCCCGCCCAGGGACGCTGCGATGAACAGGGACAACAGGGCTTGCTTGCGGTTGAGCAGTTTCATGTTTCACCTCGGACGAGCCGCCGTTGGGCGGTGCGAAAAGCGGAATGGAAGCTGTACGAAAATCTGAGCCGGCAAACTTAGCAGAAAGTCTCAGTTCCCGAAAACGGTTTCCATGTTGTGGTGCGTCAATCGGGACAGGAGACAGTTGCTTAGGGCGGCTAACGGTAAGGCATCGGAAGTGAGCGTGCGGTGGGCACTGCGCACCGATGCGAGAGGCGGATACAGCGCCAACCTTGGCGATTTTGAATGCCCGATAGCACTTGAATGCCCGATAGCATCGATTGCAGCGTCACTGCGGCAGGACCTAGCCGCATCGTGGGGCGCGTCCGGCCTGCCGTGCCTGCTGGTACACCGGTTCGAGCTGGTTGACGTCGGCCTGCAGCTCGCGGATGCGGTTGGTCGGGTCGGGGTGGGTAGACAGCCATTGCGGCTGACGGTTACCGCTGGCAGCCATCATGTTCTGCCACAGCGTGACCGCTTGAGCGGGGTCGAAGCCGGCCTGCGCCATCAAGCGCTGACCGACCACGTCGGCTTCGCTCTCCTGGGTCCGCGACCCGGGCAGCAGGAACACGGTCTGCGCGGTCATGCCGCCGACCTGATTCACCGCGCTGGCCGCGCCGTCGCCGTAGGCCGCACCAGCGAGTGCGCCAATGATGCCCAGGCCGGTCTGTGTGCCGAGCTGGCGGGTGATGCGCTCCTCGTGGTGGCGCGAGATCACATGCCCGATTTCGTGTCCCAGCACGGCAGCCAGTTGGTCCTGGGTCTTGGCAACGGTGAAGATGCCGGTGTTGACCCCGACCTTGCCGCCGGGCAGGGCAAAGGCATTGGCCTCGTCGTCGACGAACAGCGCCGTCTCCCACTTGGTGTCGCGCCACTGCGGCGGCAACTGCGCCACCAGTGCATTGACCACGCACTGGACGTAAGCATTCTGCTTGCCGTCGGTGCTGACCTTTTCCTTGGCCTTGGTCTGCGCGAACGACTGCGCGCCCAGCTGGTCGAGCTGTTCTTGCGACACTCCACCCACCACCTGTCGGCGGCCGGTTGGCGACGTAGTGGTGGCACATGCCGTCAACGCGAGGACGGCAACAACGATCAACAACCTGGCTTTCATTCGATCCCCCTGAATCATGCGGACCATTTTGGCAGGCTCGTCTTAACTTTTCGTCAAACGGCCTGGATCGGCCAGCAAAACGTGGCCAACGGCCATCAGATAAACGCCAATGGCGCGCTCGGCATCGCGATGTACGGGGGGGACGGACGGATCGCAGGCACTGACCGCAACGGTCTGACACCGGACGAGGCGCAGCGCTGGCTTACCCGATTCCGAAAAAGTACAGGGCAGCCAGAGCAGTGGCGTTGTTGATGCCGTGCGCGGCGATCGACGCCCACAGCGTGCCGGTGCGCCAATACAGCCAGGCAAATGCCGCGCCCATGCTGCCGTAGATCAGCCAGAGCTGGGCGATGGCGGCCGGGCCATTGCCGCTGATGCCGGGAACTTCATGCACCAGCGCAAACAGTGCGCCGCTCAAGACGATTCCCAGCCAGGGGCGGCCGGCAGCCAGCAGGCGGCCAAACAACACGCGACGGAACAGGAGCTCTTCGTAGGCCGGAGCGATGACCACCGCAAACAGCGCCAGGGCCAGCGGCCACTGCTGGATGGCTTCTTCCATCAGCGGCAGGTTGGTGGGTACGGGTTTGATGCCCAGTGCCGAGGCGGCCACGCTCACCAGATTGCTGAGCACAAAGACCGCGGCGGCGATCAAGGCGGTCCAGCCCCAGGTGGAGGTCCGTCGCGCAGCCACCCGCGAGGCCGCCTGTTCGACGGACGTGGCGCGGCGACGCCAGTAGTACAGCAGCACCGCTGGGGTGGCGGTGCTGACCAGGGCGGTGAGCAATTGCACCATCACCCCGGGTTGGCCGATGGCGGCCATGACGTCGGCGGAGGAGGGCGTCAGGCCCTGCGCCTTGGCGGCCTGCGCATAGCCGATGCCGCGTATCGCACCCCAGATCGCAAAGCCGGCCACGCTTAGGCTGAGCAACAGGCCGACGGCGATCAACACGTCGATCGCGAAACCGAGCAGCACGGGCGGCAGCGGAGGGCGGCCGGCCGCGGGGGGCGGTGCCGGTAGGGTGGAAGGGTCTGTGCTCATCGTCGTCCTGCGGACACCGGGTCGCCGGCACAACGCTGCTGCGTTGTGCCGGTACGACGCGGGCGGCTCAGATATCCAGGTTGGACACCTTCAGCGCGTTGTCCTCGATGAAGTCACGACGCGGTTCCACCACATCGCCCATCAAGGTGCTGAAGATCTGGTCGGCGGCCACGGCGTCCTCGATGCGGACCTGCAACAGCCGGCGCGTGTCCGGGTTGACCGTGGTTTCCCACAGCTGCTCGGCATTCATTTCGCCCAGGCCCTTGAAGCGCTGCACCTGACGGCCGCGCTTGGCCTCTTCCAGCAGCCAGGCATGTGCCTGCGCGAAACTGGTGATCGGGTGGGTCTTGTTGCCACGCACGATCTGCGCGCCTTCCCGGATCAGGTCGTTCAATGCCAGCGACACTTCACGCAGCGGACGCAGCTCGCCGCTTTCGAACGCGCCCATCGGCAGCACTTGGGTGAATTCCTCGCCCATGTGCCGGCGGATGGCGACCAGGGTTGCGGCGGTGTTTTCCGTGGCCGGATCGAAGCGCAGCTGGTAACGCGCGGTGCCCAGGGTGCCGCGGTTGAGCACCGCCTGCAGTGCGTCCAGGGTGGGATGCACATCGCCTTCGGATTGCAACTGCACCACATCCAGCGGCGGCAGGTCGATCAGCGCGGTCAGCAGGGCCGGGTCGTAACGATGCGCATTGCGGGCGATCGCCTCGTTGGCGCCGGTGTACAGCAGCAGCAGCTTCTCCAGCGCTTCGCCGGTGATCGGCGGCTCGTCGGTAGCGGGGATCAGCGCCGCGCCTTCGACCGCATTGCTGGCCAGGTAGGCATTGAGCGCCGCGTCGTCCTTCAGATACAGCTCGCTCTTGCCCTGCTTGAGCTTGTACAGCGGCGGCAGGCCGATGTAGATGTAGCCGCGCTCGATCAGCTCCGGCATCTGCCGGTAGAAGAACGTGAGCAGCAGGGTGCGGATGTGCGAGCCGTCCACGTCGGCGTCGGTCATCAGGATGATGCGGTGATAGCGCAGCTTGTCCGGGTTGTACTCGTCGCGGCCGATGCCGGTGCCGAGCGCGGTGATCAGCGTGCCGACCTGGTCGGAGGCCAGCATGCGGTCGAAGCGCGCGCGCTCGACATTGAGGATCTTGCCGCGCAGCGGCAGCACCGCCTGGTTCTTGCGGTTACGACCTTGCTTGGCCGAGCCACCTGCCGAGTCACCCTCGACGATAAACAGTTCCGACAGCGCCGGATCCTTTTCCTGGCAGTCGGCCAGCTTGCCGGGCAGGCCGGCGATGTCCAGCGCGCCCTTGCGGCGGGTCAGATCGCGCGCCTTGCGGGCGGCTTCGCGCGCACGCGCTGCATCGACGATCTTGCCGGTGATGGCTTTGGCTTCATTCGGATTCTCCTGCAGGAACTCCTGCAGGCGCGCACCGAAGGCGTTTTCCACCGCCGGGCGCACGTCCGAGCTGACCAGCTTTTCCTTGGTCTGCGAGGAGAAGCTGGGGTCGGGCACCTTCACCGACAGCACCGCGATCATGCCTTCGCGCATGTCGTCGCCGGTCAGCGCGACCTTGGCCTGCTTGGCGATGCCGTTCTGCTCGATGTAGTTGCTGAGCACGCGTGTCAGCGCGGCGCGGAAGCCGGCCAAGTGGGTGCCGCCATCCTTCTGCGGGATGTTGTTGGTGAAGCAGTACATGGTTTCCTGGTAGGCGTCGGTCCATTGCAGGGCCACGTCCACCACGATGCCGTTGTGCTCGCCGGTCACCGAAATCACGTTGGGGTGCAGCGGCGACTTCAGCTGCGCCAGATGCTCCACGAAGCTGCGAATGCCGCCTTCGTAATGGAAATCGTCGCGACGGCCTTCGCCGCGCTCGTCGATCAGCGCGATCTTGACGCCGGAATTGAGGAACGACAGTTCGCGCAGGCGGCGCGCCAGGATGTCGTAATGAAACTCGACGTCGCTGAAGATCGCTACGGCCGGCTTGAAGCGCAACGTGGTGCCGCGCTTGGTTGAGGCTTCCAGCTGCTTGAGCGGGTACTGCGGCTCGCCCAGCGCGTATTCCTGCTGGTAGTGGAACCCGTCGCGCCAGATGTCCAGCCACAGGTGCTCGGACAGTGCGTTGACCACCGACACGCCCACGCCGTGCAGGCCGCCGGAGACTTTGTAGCTGTTGTCGTCGAACTTGCCGCCGGCATGCAGCACGGTGAGGATCACCTCGGCCGCCGAGACGCCTTCTTCCTTGTGGATGTCGACCGGCACACCACGGCCGTTGTCCGACACCGCCACCGAGCCATCGACCAGGATTTTCACCACGATGTCGTCGGCGTGGCCAGCCAAGGCTTCGTCGACGGAGTTGTCGACCACTTCGAACACCATGTGATGCAGGCCGGTGCCGTCATGGACATCGCCGATGTACATGCCGGGGCGCTTGCGGACGGCTTCCAGGCCACGCAGCACGGTGATCTTGCTGGAGTCGTAGGTGCCGTTGGGAGTAGGCGAGGTGTTCTGTTCGTCGGTCATGCGTGTGCCGTTAGCTCCACAACACGGAACGGAAACGGCAGGAGCCGCATCGCACCGTGGGAAAAGGGGGATAGCCCGTGAATTATACCAGTCGGCCCGCTCTGGCCGTCGGGCTTAGTCAGCCGCGACTTGAGGCGCGATCGTTCCGTGTTCCACGTGGAACCGGTGCAGAAGTTCGCCGGCATCGGCCAGGCCCGGCGGCGTCTCCGTCGCCGTGATCAGCACTTGTGCCGGTGCAGCGGCCAGACGCTGCAATACGCTGGCCTGGTGGTGCCGATCAAGCTCCGAGCCGAGGTCATCCAGCGCTATCACGGGCCACTCTCCGCGTTCGTGGGCGAAATCCTCTGCTTGAGCAAGCAGGCATGCCAGCGCGGTCAGCTTCGCCTGGCCACGCGATAGCGCGTCCTTGCCGGGAAGAGCGTCGAAACGGGGTGCCCAGTCGGCGCGATGCGGGCCTTGCGAGGTGTAGCCATTCTGGCGGTCGCGTTCGCGCGCCAGTAGCAATGCATCCGCAAGCGAGACCTCATGGCGCTTCCAGCCTGGCGAAAACTCCAGGGCGGACAGGCCCAGCGACGGCGCAATCGCAGTGGCGACCGGAATCAGGCGCTCCTGCAGGCGCTCAAGGTAGCGCAACCGTCTGGAGGTCAAGGTTTCTCCCGATTCGGCAAGCTCGTGGTCCCAGGCATCCAGCATACGCGGCTGCGCCCCCTGTTTGAGCAGGGCATTGCGCTGTTTGAGCGCTCGCGCATAGCGCCGCCAGAGCGCGAGGAAGTCAGGTTCCACGTGGAACAAACCCCAATCCAGGAACCGGCGCCGCGGCTCACCACCACCACTGATCAAGACGTGGCTTCCCGGCTCGAACGTGACCACAGCCAACGCGGCGCACAGCGAACCAAGCTGCGCGACATCTTCGCCATCGAGCCGCCCCGTCCATTCCTGCCCGCTGTGGCGAAGCCCGGCACGTCGTGTGCGTTCTGCAGCCTCACCCATGCGTTCGCGCCATTCGACGAACACTTCCAGATCGCTGGCACCTTGCTGGATCAGTCCATCGCGCACCCGTCCACGAAAACTGCGCCCATAGGCCATCAGGTGCAATGCCTCGAGCACGCTGGTCTTGCCTGCGCCGTTGTCACCGGTCAGCAGGTTTAGGGAACTGGCGGGGTAGAGGTCGACTGTCTCGAAGCGACGAAGCCGATGTATGGACAACCGCACTACGTGCATCGATCAGTCTGCTCCGGGCTGTGATCCGGGTCCCCGGCCGGTCCGCAGCATACGTGATTGGCCCACCAACCGCGCGGCGGCACCGAGGACGCGCGACAGGACTTCCTGGGGATAAGTTGGGGACAAAATCAGCGTTTGGATGGGCGGTTGGTCTTATCCACAGGTTGCAGGGGCGAAGATGGGGGTTAAAACACAGGGTTTCGCGCCTATAAAAACCAGTTAAAACAATAGCTTGACCTACTTTCAGGCGAAATCTGGCCCTACCATCACCACCAAGCTCTTAAGTTATTTCTATTTTTTAAAGCAAAGCTTGATGTGCATAAGTCGAAAACTGCTGTTTCGAAACAGCATGATGAGAGTTGCTGCGTGGACCTCGGTACGCGCCAGTGCTTCCCGCTGAACGAGTTTATTTTCCATGTGTGAATTCACGAAAGAAACGTCAGGCCAGAAATTACAAGGTCTCGTGGGGTTATGAGATTCCTACTGGCTGGCGCTGTTAGTCATGTTGCCGACCTCACGCAGCCGAGACCTCCAAGTTACTTTTTGCAATGCATCTGCATTGCATCGCTCGCAACCGGCTCGCAATCGGATCAATGACCCATGGTGCTAGTAGCAAGGCAGTAAACATCCGCAGCGCGTCCTTGCACGAACTTCGACGCAAGGGTCTGCCAAACGCAGGTGCGACGCTCGCTGATGGCGGTTAATACTCTTGAGCCGCCCATCGGCATGTCCCCGCCCGCGCCGTGGCGGCTGTGAGCCGATTCAAGCAACAAGGTCAGCTGTGGATCCACGAGACGGCAACGGGGATGCGGGGATCTTCGCCACTGACGCGTTGGCAAGAGCCCCGAATCCATCCCCGCTGGCTGGGCCTCCGGTAAGCACCTAACCGCCAGCCTCTAACCGGAACACTGACTCACGCTGTCCCACACCCCGGCAAAGCCTTACTGCGTCTTGCCTGCGCGCTTGCAAGCACGAGGCACAAAAAAAAGCCCGACTCTCGCCGGGCTTTCGTGTTCCACGTGGAACGCAACGTCAGAGACGCAACGGCATGACCACGTGGCGGGACTTCTCGCTGCTTGCCTCGCGCACCAATGCGGACGAATTTGCGTCGCGCAGCTGGATCACCACATGCTCGTCGCGCAGTGCCGACAACGCATCCAGCAGGTAATTCACGTTAAAGCCGATCGCCAAGTCGTCCACCTTGGTGTCTGCCTCGATCTCTTCCTGCGCCTCTTCCTGCTCGGGGTTGTGCGCGCTGATCTTCAGCTGGCCCGGAGACACCTCGACGCGAACGCCGCGGTACTTCTCGTTGGACAGAATCGCAGCTCGCTGCAGCGACGCACGCAACGCCTCGCGGTCGACCTTGACCTCACGGTCGGCGCCAATCGGAATCACTGCTTCGTAATCCGGAAAACGGCCATCGATGAGTTTGGAGGTGAAGGTCACATCCCCACGCTTGACGCGGATATGACTACGACCGACTTCCAGCTCGACCTCACGGTCGGCGGCTTCCAGCAGGCGCAGCAGCTCGGTCACGCCCTTCCGCGGCACGATGATCTGGCGCTTGGCGCCGCCGGACTTCTCCAGCTCGGTTTCGCACAACGCCAGACGATGTCCGTCGGTGGCCACGCAGCGCAGCAGGCCATCGCGCAGGTCGAACAGCAAGCCGTTGAGGTAATACCGCACGTCCTGCTGGGCCATTGCGAACGCAGTGCGCTCGATCAGCTCCTTCAACGCCGCTTCCGGCACGGCAACGCGTTCGGTCGCTTCGACTTCGTCCACAGACGGAAAATCGTTGGCTGGAAGCGTCGCCAGCGTAAAGCGGCTGCGCCCCGCCTGCACGGTTACCTTGTCGCCGGTCTGCGAGATGGTGACGCGGCTGCCGTCGGGCAGGGCTCGCAGGATGTCGAACAACTTGCGCGCCGGGATCGTGGTTTCACCATCCTGCGCGTCTTCCACCATCGTGCGCGAGATCATTTCCACTTCCAGGTCCGTGCCCGTCAAAGACACCTGGCCGTCCTTCACCTGCACCAGCAGGTTTGCCAGGACTGGCAGGGTTTGACGGCGTTCGACCACATTGACCACCTGGGCCAACGGTTTGAGGAAGGCTTCGCGCTGCAGTGTAAAACGCATGTGGTTCCGTGCCCCTATGCTTTAAAAAATAATGGATAAATCAAAAGCTTGGTGGTGATGGTAGGGCCGTTTTCAGCGGATAACCACCATAACTCTCTGTTTCCAAAAGAATTTCAGCACCTGAAAGCCGTTGGACTAGTGCCCCTGGTCTGCTAGGAAAACCTGTGGATAGTTTTCCGCCCGGATTGCAAGGCAACGTTATCCACAGATTCTCCCGCATTTGACCCCAACTCATCCACGCTTTTTTCCCGGCATGCCGAGAAGGGCGTCAACGACTCACTCGCTGAGCTTGCGAATCAGCTTTTCCCAGTCCTCGCGCAGCTTGCCGTCGGCCTCCATCAGCGTGCGGATCTGCCGGCAGGCATGCAGCACGGTGGTGTGGTCACGCCCGGCAAACGCGTCGCCGATTTCGGGCAGGCTGTGCTCGGTCAGTTCCTTGGCCAGCGCCATCGCGACCTGGCGTGGGCGTGCCAGCGAACGGGTGCGCCGCTTGGAGAGCAGGTCCTTCATCTGCAGCCCGTAGTAGTCCGCTACGGTCTTCTGGATGTTGGGGATGCCGATCGCCTGCTGCTGGGCCCGCAACAGGTCGCGCAGCGTCTCCTGGGCGAACTCCACGGTGATCGCACGGCCGGTGAAGTTGGCGCGCGCCACCAGAGTGTTGAGCGCGCCTTCCAGATCGCGCACGTTCGAGCGCATCTTCTTGGCGATCAAAAACGCCACGTCGTCGGGAATGTCGGCACCGCGCTCGCGCGCCTTGGCCAGCACGATCGCTGCGCGGGTTTCGAAATCCGGCGGATCGATCGCCACCGACAGGCCCCAGGCCAGACGCGACTTCAGCCGCGGCTCCAGGCCCTCGACTTCGCGCGGGTAGCGATCGCAGGTCAGGATGATCTGTTGGCGGCCGTCGAACAGCGCGTTGAAGGTGTGGAAGAACTCTTCCTGCGTGCGGTCTTTACCGGCAAAAAACTGGATGTCATCGATCAACAGCGCATCGATCTGCTGGAACTGGCGCTTGAACTGGTCCATCGCCTTGTCCTGCAGCGCCCGGATCATCGCGCTGAAGAACTGCTCCGAGCGCAGATACATCACCTTGGCGGCCGGATTGGCCTGCCGCAGCGCATTGCCGGCCGCGAACATCAGGTGGGTCTTGCCCAGCCCGGTGCTTCCGTACAGCAGCAGCGGGTTGTGCGCACGATCGCCTGGCTTCTGCGCCGCCTGGATGGCAGCCGCCAGACCGAGCTGGTTGCTACGGCCTTCGACGAAATTGGCGAAGGTGTAGTGCGAATCCAGGTTGCCGGCAAACGGCACGATCGGCGCGGCGACCGGCGCACTGGGCGCGGCCATCGGGGCCGGCAACGGATCGGGCGCACGGGGGCGCGAGCCCACTGCCAGCGCCACCTCGCCATTGCCGGCGAAATACGCCAGCAATTCGCGGATGCGCGGTAGGAAGCGTTCACGGACCTGGTCGACGATGAAGGCGTTTGGCGCGTACAGCACAATGCTGTCGCCGCGGTCTTCGGCCTGCAGGGGTTTCAACCAGGTGTGGACATCTTCGGGCGGGAATTCAGCTTCAAGACGTTCCAGACAGCGGGGCCAAGCATCCATCAAAGTTTGATCATCTGTTGCTGGCTGCGGCGCGCAGCAAGGCGCCGTGCACGCAGCCCGGAAGTGAAAAGAGGATGGGCCAGACTAGCACCGCAGGCAGGCTTTTCCCAGAGTTATTCACAGGTCCATCCACAGGGCGTGCGGAGGCTCACGGTTGGTAAAGCAACGGGGGAGTTGACCCGGCCCGGGGCGGTCCTATAGAATTTCCGGTTCTATTCGTCTCCATCCATGCAGAGGGCCCCATGGCCACCAAGCGTACTTTCCAACCCAGCAACCTCAAGCGAGCACGCGACCATGGCTTCCGCGCACGTATGGCAACCGCCGACGGCCGCAAGATCCTGGCTCGCCGCCGCGCCAAGGGCCGCAAGCGCCTGAGCGCTTGATTGCCGCGCCGCTCTCCGCGGCCGAGGCAAGTCCTACCGTGAACGCATCGAACCCGTGCAGGCGATTTCCTCGCTCTGCGCGGGTTCGTACGCGTGCGCAATATACGGTCGTCTTCGATACCGCGCGTCGCACCTCGGATCCGCTGCTCAGCCTGCATTGGCGCACCGGCGATACGCCGCCGCGCTTGGGCATGGCGGTGTCGCGCAAGGTGGACACGCGTGCGGTCGGACGCAATCGCATCAAGCGCGTCCTGCGCGATGCCATGCGGCATCTGCTGCCCGAGCTGGCCGGTGGCGATTACGTCATTGTGGCCCGCTCCGCAGCCGCCAAAGCGACCAATCCACAGATTCGCGACGCCTTCGTGCGTCTGCTGCGCCGTGCCGGCGCATTGCCCCCACCTGCTGCGCCCGGCACAATGCCGCCCGCCAGGACGATGCACCCATCCTCCCTTTCCCCGACAGAGCCGGAACTGTAGTTCCGACTGAGCGAGTTGCTGCCCGATGAACCAGACCCGTGTTTTCCTGATCTTTGCCTGGCTGATGGTCGCGGCGCTGCTGTGGATGGAGTGGGGCAAGGACAAGGCGGCCGCCAACGCACCTGCCGCAGTCGCCACGCAATCGGTACCGGCTGCGCGCGACCCGGATGCCAGCGCTCCGGCGGCCAACGTGCCCGCCGCCCAGGCCATCCCGCAGGCAGGCGTCCCGGGCGCCGCACCGGCGGCGACCAGCACCACCACGGCCACCCCGGCAGCCGCGGGCGCTGCGCCGGTCGTCACGCTGACTTCGGACGTGCTGCGCCTGAAGCTGGATGGCCGCAGCGTGCTGGATGCCGAACTGCTGCAGTTTCCGCAGACCAAGGACGGCACCGCGCCGGTCGATCTGCTGACCGAAGATGCTGTGCACCCTTACAACGCCACCAGCGGTTGGGCCAGCGAGCATTCGCCGGTGCCCGGCGTAGGCGGCTTCCGCGCCGAACAGCCGGGTACTGCATTCGAGCTGGCCAAGGGTCAGAACACCCTTGTGGTGCCGTTCGTCTGGAACGGTCCCAATGGCGTGTCGATCCGCCGCACCTTCACCCTGGAGCGCGGCCGCTACGCGATCTCGATCAAGGATGAAGTGATCAACAAGAGCGGTGCGGCGTGGAACGGTTATGTGTTCCGCAAGCTGAGCCGGGTGCCGACCATCCTCAGCCGCGGCATGACCAACCCGGATTCTTTCAGCTTCAACGGCGCGACCTGGTACAGCCCGCAAGAAGGCTATGAGCGTCGTGCGTTCAAGGATTACATGGACGATGGCGGCCTGAATCGCCAGATCACCGGTGGCTGGGTCGCGCTGCTGCAGCACCACTTCTTCACCGCATGGATCCCGCAGAAGGATCAGGCCTCGCTGTACGTGCTGAATCAGGATGGCCCGCGCGACGTGGCCGAACTGCGTGGCCCGGCCTTTACCGTGGCGCCCGGCCAGACCGCCAGCACCGAGGCGCGCCTGTGGGTGGGCCCGAAACTGGTCAGCCTGATTGCCAAGGAAGACGTGAAGGGTCTGGACCGCGTGGTCGATTACAGCCGCTTCTCGATCATGGCCATCATCGGCCAGGGCCTGTTCTGGGTGCTGAGCCACCTGCACAGCTTCCTGCACAACTGGGGCTGGGCCATCATCGGCCTGGTGGTGCTGCTGCGTCTGGCGCTGTATCCGCTGTCGGCCGCGCAGTACAAGTCCGGTGCCAAGATGCGCCGCTTCCAGCCGCGCCTGGCGCAGTTGAAGGAGCGCTATGGCGACGATCGCGCCAAGTATCAGCAGGCGACGATGGAGTTGTTCAAGAAGGAAAAGATCAATCCGATGGGCGGCTGCCTGCCGCTGCTGATCCAGATGCCGATCTTCTTCGCGCTGTACTGGGTGTTGGTGGAATCGGTGGAGCTGCGTCAGGCACCGTGGCTGGGCTGGATCCAGGATCTGACCGCGCGCGACCCGTACTTCATCCTGCCGGTGCTCAACATTTCCATCATGTGGGCCACGCAGAAGCTGACGCCGACCCCGGGCATGGACCCGATGCAGGCCAAGATGATGCAGTTCATGCCGCTGGTGTTCGGCGTCATGATGGCCTTCATGCCGGCCGGCCTGGTGTTGTACTGGGTCGTCAACGGCGGCCTTGGCTTGCTGATCCAGTGGTGGATGATCCGCCAGCACGGCGAGAAGCCGAGCAAGATCATCCAGGCCAACGCCAAGTAAGTCTAAGAAAGGTTCAAGAAGGCCCGCCGCAAGGCGGGCTTTCTGCATGCAAGCCCCTCTCCGTTTGTCGCCATTGCCAAGGACGCCGTCGTGAAGCCATCGCCGTTGCATCGCCTGTTGCTGTGCGCAAGTTGCGCGGGACTGCTGGCGCTGGCCGGCTGCGGCAAGCGCGATGCCGGTACCCAGGCATCTGCTTCGGCTCCGCCGGCCGGAGGCACTGCCACTGCCGCCGCACAAACGGGCGACGCCGCCAAGGCGCGTGCGCTGATTGCACAGCTGCGCGAACAGCTGGATCGGCACCGCCGCATCATCGTGTTGCTGGCCGACGAGAACAAACAAAGCCCGCGCGATCGTGCTACTTCCAGCAGCGTGGGGCAGCAGCTGTTCCATGAAAATCTGGAACAACGCGAACGCATTGCCGCCGCGTTTGAAACCGTGCTGAGCTCGCGCGACTCAAGCCGCTTTGCCGCGATCGCCACGGTACTGGACGAAGTGGAATCGGCGCCGGATCTGTTCGATGCCGACCGCCTGGCATTTCGCGAGGTGCTGCGCGAGCTGCATGCGCGTATCGGCAAGGATTCGGCGCTGCCGGCAGTCAAACTGCATCAACGCATTGGCGAGGACTTGGAAGCGCTGGACGAGATCGAGCGCAGTTACAACACCGAACTGACGCAGATTTTCAGTCGCTTCGATCGCACCCGGGCCATCGTGCCCAAGCGCGAAAAGTGGGACGACTACGTGGCGCATTTGCGCACCTTGTACACACGCGAAAAGATCCTGCGCGACCATGGCGTGGTGGAGCCGTATCCGTTCTCCGCGCGCGATAGCGACAGCGAAGTGTTCGGCCGCGATCTGCCGCCCAAGACGGTGGTGCTGACCTTCGACGACGGCCCGCACAAAGCCTACACCGAAGAGATCGTGGCGATCCTCAAACGCTACGACGTGCCCGGCGTGTTCTTCGAAGTAGGGCGGAACCTCGGCAGCCTTGATGCCGATGGCAAGCCGAAGCTGGCGCCATTGTCCAAGATCAGCCACACGTTGATGGAGGAAGGCTATGCGGTGGGCAATCACAGCCTGACCCATGCGCAGTTGTCCAAGACCACCGGCGATGCATTGCGCAGCCAGGTGTTGGATACCGATACGCTGTTGCGTGCGGTGGACGACAAG
The DNA here is from genome assembly GCF_979258225.1 of Xanthomonas sp. AC360. Lineage (NCBI taxonomy): Bacteria > Pseudomonadati > Pseudomonadota > Gammaproteobacteria > Lysobacterales > Lysobacteraceae > Xanthomonas > Xanthomonas sp. AC360. Next base: position 1,312,457 of record NZ_OZ409846.1, on the reverse strand, counting down.
CGTGCGCCGCTGTTTCGGTTTCCGTATGGCGCGCGCAATGCCGAAGGACTGCAGCTGCTGGGCGAAGCCGGCTTGAAGTCGATCATGTGGAACATCGATTCGCTGGACTGGGCTGACCCAGTGCCAGAGTCGATCGTGCAACGCGTGCTCGACCAGGTGAACAAGGAACAGCGCGGCATCGTGCTGTTCCATGACATCCACGACCGCGCGGTGAAAGCCTTGCCGCAGATTCTGGATCGCTTGATCGCCGATGGCTACCAATTCGCCGGCTGGAACGGCCGCGATTTTTCGGTAGCGCGTGCACCCAGTGCCGTGGCCGACGCAACGGTGACCACTGGCTATGCCAAGTCGTGGGCGATCGTGATCGGCATCGACGACTACGCGCACTGGCCCAAGCTCGAATATGCAGCCAACGATGCGCAAGCGATCGCCAGCACCTTGACCGGCCCGCTGGGATTTCCGTCGTCGCAAGTGATCGTGCTGAAAAACAGCGAAGCCACGCGCAACAATATCCTCGCCGCCTTCCATGACCGACTTGGGGAGGGGCGCGCGCAGACCAACGACCGCGTGTTCGTGTTCTTCGCCGGCCACGGCGCCACGCGCCGGCTCGCCTCCGGTCGCGACCTGGGCTACATCATTCCGGTCGACTCGGACCCGGAGCATTTGGCCAGCGATGCGATTGCGATGAGCGACCTGCAGAACATCGCCGAAAGCCTGCAAGCCAAGCACGTGTTGTTCGTGATGGACGCGTGCTACAGCGGGTTGGGTCTGACGCGCGGCGGGCCGACCTCCAGTGCGTACTTGCGCGAGAACGCGCGCCGTATCGCGCGGCAGATGCTCACCGCCGGCGGTGCCGATCAACAAGTGGCCGATAGCGGGCCGAACGGGCATTCGGTGTTTACCTGGGTGCTGCTGCAGGCGCTGGCCGGCAAGGGCGATCTCAATGGCGATGGCTTGATCACCGGGACTGAGTTGGCTGCGTATGTCGCACCAGCGGTGTCGGCGGTGTCGGCGCAGACGCCGGCATTCGGCAGCCTACCGGGATCGCAAGGCGGCGAGTTCGTATTTCAGGTGCCCAGCGGCGAAGAATTCCTGACCGCCGATACCGCGCAGTTGTCGGCCGATGCGATCGCACTTAACGGACGCGTGGACGCCGCGCGTCCTGCTGCTGCGACTACCGGCGCTGCGGTGGCGGCTGCGCCGGTCACGGTCAAGACCTTGCAAGGTGGCGAAGCCAAGCTGGTTTTGCCGACCGCAGTGAAGAGCAGCGATCGCCAACGCGCGCAGTTGGCCAACGAGCGCGGTTTGCAGTTGTACAAGGAAAAACGTTACGCCGAAGCCGCCGAACAATTTGCCGAAGCCTTGAAGCTGCGCCCGGATTTTGCGCTGGCTGCGAACAATCTTGGGTTTGTGTACTACCGCCAGGAGCGCTTTGCCGAATCGGCGCGCTGGCTTGAAAACACGCTCAAGATCGATCCATCGCGCGCGGTGGCGTATCTCAATCTTGGCGATGCCTACGCCAAGGCCGGCGATCGCGACAAAGCGCGCAAGGCGTATTCCACTTATCTGGAACTGCAGCCGCAAGGCAGCGGTGCGGCGCAGGCGCGCGCGCAGTTGCAGACGCTTTGATGCACAGTGGCGGGCACTAAGGCGGGCACACCATCCGGGGCAGGCCTGCGCCCAGATGGACGCGTGCCAGCTAACGCTCGAGCATCGGCCACACGGCTGACGGCTGTGCAGGCGTTTTGATCGTCACCCATTCGGTTCCAATCCACGCAAGAGCAGTGCCCATGTCCTCTTCCACGTCCACCATCGTTGCCATCGCCAGTGCTGCCGGAACCGGCGGCGTGGGCATCGTGCGGCTGTCCGGGCCGCAAGCGGTGCAGATCGCAACGCAGCTGGGCATTGCGCCGTTGCAACCGCGGCATGCGCACTACGCGCGCTTTCGCGATGTGCAGGGCGAGGTCATCGACGACGGCATCGCGCTGTGGTTCAACGCGCCACGCAGCTTTACCGGCGAAGACGTGGTGGAGCTGCAGGGGCACGGCAGCCCGGTGGTGTTGCGCCAACTGGTTGCACGTTGCGTTGCACTGGGGGCACGCCAGGCACGCGCCGGCGAGTTCAGCGAACGCGCGTTTCTCAACGGCAAGCTCGATCTGACCCAGGCCGAGGCGATTGCGGATCTGATCGCTGCCGGCGATGTGCGGGCAGCACGTGCCGCGCGGCGCTCGCTGGACGGTGTGTTCTCGCGCCGCATCGATGCGGTGAGCGACAGCCTGACGCGCTTGCGCGTGCATGTGGAAGCGGCGATCGACTTTGCCGACGAACCGCTCGATACATTGGGTGGTACGCAGGTGCGCGAAGGATTGCAGCAGGCGCGCACATTGCTGGCGCAACTGCTGCGCGATGCAGAACGCGGGCGCAAGCTACGCGACGGTCTGCATGCGGTGTTGATCGGCCCACCCAACGCGGGCAAGAGTTCGTTGCTCAACGCGCTGGCCGGCAGCGATCGCGCCATCGTCACCGATGTGGCCGGCACCACGCGCGACACCTTGCATGAAGCGATCCAGCTCGATGGCTTCGAATTGACGCTGGTCGATACCGCCGGCCTGCGCGATGGCGGCGATGCAATCGAACGCGAAGGCATGCGCCGCGCGCGCGCCGAATTGCAGCGTGCCGATCTGGCGCTGGTGGTGCTCGACGCACGCGACCCGCAAGCCGCGCGCGAGGCGATTGGCGATGCCATCGACGCCGTCCCGCGCCAGCTGTGGATTCATAACAAATGCGATCTGCTGGACAACAGCGCACCGCTGCGCGATATCAATGCAGTGGCGGTTTCGGCAACCACCGGCCAGGGATTGGAACAGCTGCACACCCGCCTGCGCGAGCTCGCGTTAGGCGATGGCGTTGAAAGTGTGGACGGCGAATTCTCCGCACGCACCCGGCACGTGGATGCATTACGACGTGCCGAGCAACATGCCGATACAGCCGATCTGGAACTGGGATTCGAACAACTCGAACTGGCCGCCGAAGAGCTGCGCCTGGCACATGCAGCGCTGGGCGAGATCACCGGCAAGCTGAGCGCCGATGAGTTGCTGGGCAAGATCTTTTCGAGTTTTTGTATCGGTAAGTGAAGCGGCGCTGCGCGATGCGGCGCCAAGAGCCGCGTGAGCCGACAAATAAAAATCCGGCCTTTTCAGGCCGGATTCGTAACGCACACAGTGATGCGACACTTTAAAAGTCGTAGCGGGCAGTCAACCGGAACGAGCGCGGCGTCTGATAGTTCTGATCGTTCAGATAGTTCGGGCTGATCACATCACGCGAGGCTTCACTGAACTCGTCGTACTCGGTGACTCGGTCGTTGTTGAACAGATTGAACACGTCGAGCTTGATGCGCAGCTTGTTATCGGCCCAGTTGGGCACATAAGCGGCGGCCAGATCGAAGGTCCAGGTCCACGGCGTGCGGCCTTCGTCGCCACGTTGGCGTAACACGCGGGTACCGTCTGCGTTCAAGCAATAGAAGCTCGAGCCGCTGTAGCCGCTCAGGGTGCCCTGGTCAGGCTGCGGGATATCGTCCAGCGGGATATAGCCCTGGCAATTGATCGGGCGCCCGGACTGCAGGACCAGATTTCCGCCAAGCTGCCATTCCGGCGTGATCGTATAAGCGCCGAACAGCTTGAGCGTGTGCTGACGATCGTTCGGGGTCGGCCCATAGGTGCCATCGGTGAACAGGCGGTGGTCGAAGTCCTGGGTGAGGCCGGCGTCCTCCTGTTCCAGCGTGGAATTGACGTAGCCTTCCACGTTGCCGCGTGTCCTGGCGAACGTATAGGAGCCCTGGAAGTTGAACTTCTCGCCAGTGCGCTCCCAGAAGAACTCCAGAGCGGTATGCAGACGGCGATATTCTGGCAGGCCAAGATACGAGGCCGGCAAGGTCGCCAGTTCCAGTTCGCCATCGCCATTGAGATCGACGTTGATGGTCACATCGCTGCCCGGATTCAAGAAGTAGCAGCTGGGCACCGAGCCCGGATCGAAATCCGGAAAGCCATTATCCGCTGCCCAATCGATCCACGGATTGGTGGTGCAGGTGTCGTCCATCCCGGACTTCACTTCGCGGCGGATCATGCGCACACCGGCCATCCAGTTTTCCGTCAACTGCAGTTGGCCACCAAGGATGATCTCGTCCTGATACATCGGCGACAGGTTGGTGGACGCGACAGAGGCCGGATTGGGCGCGGTGAGCGAGCCATTGGTCTGGGTCTGGCCGATTTGCGCGCCTTGGCCCACCGGCGTGCCATCGGCTTCGCTCCAGCCATTGACGAAGTACCAGTTGGACACGGTCGATTCGGCGCCGGTGGCGCGAATACTGGAGTTGGTCGCCACCGGGATGTAATAGCGGCCTGCGGTACCGAACAGCTTCAAGCTGGAATCGCCCAGCACATCCCAGGAGAAGCCCAGGCGCGGGGCCATTTTGTAATCGGATTCGATCCAGGCAATACCATCGCCGTTCTTGTTTTCGAACTTCTCACCGCGCAAGCCGAGCACGGCGAGGAAGTTTTCGGTGACCTGCCAGTTGTCTTCCAGATAAAACGCGCTGTTGGTGTTTTCGTATGTGGAGCTGCTGGTCTGATAGACACGCGAGCGTGCGTACAGCGCATTGCGCGGAACCAGCTGGCCGTTGACCGTGCGACCAGGCCTGCCCGCAAACGCACCGGTGGCCACCGAAGTACCGGGCACCGTGTAATACGCCCAGTTGATGCCACCGGCGTAGGTCCGGCCACGGTGACTGGATTCGTACTTTTCCTGATCCACGCCGAAGCGCAGCCGGTGATCGCCCAGTACCCATTCGCCATCGACACGGAACGCCTTGCGGATGTCCTCGTCCGGCTCTGCGTCGGCGTCGGCGATGGTGGAGATCGTGCCCGGGTTGCATCCGATGTAACGGTCGATCACGCTGGTGGTTAGGCCGAAGCTATAGGCCCACGGACATTCGCTTCCGGCCGGGTCGGCCGGCAGGCGGGAGTCGATCAGATTGCTCAGGTAGCCGTATTGCGCCGACAGTGTGAAGTTGTCGGTGAAGTAGCCGGTGTACTTGAGGATGCCGATCTTGCCGCCGTTTTCCATCTCGTACTGCTCGATCGGCACCTCGTGCCGGCCAACGTTGTAACGGTTATCGCCGTTGGCATCGGTGGCGTATTCGTACGTGCGGTATTTGGTCTTGGCCTGGTTGTAGATGCCGGTGAATTCGACCAGGTTACTGTCGTTGATATACCAATCGAGTTTGACCATGCCCTGCGGGGTGGTGTCACTGACGCGCCGGCTGGTCAGCGCGTAGAAGTTGTCTTGACTCTCCTGGCGGCCTTCCACCATTGCAAAGAAGAACAAGCGGTCCTTGATGATCGGGCCGCTGGCATAGGCAGAGTAAATGGTGCTGTCGAACTGATCGTCGCTGCGGTACTGGTACAACGGGTCTGCTGCATCAGGGTCACGCTCGCGGACGTTTTTACCTGCCGCAGCGCCCCAGTCCGGCGCCCATTCCACGCTGCCGCCGTAGTGCCATTCGTTGGACCCTGCCTTGGTGACGATGCTGACGATGCCGCCCAGCGAGCGGCCGTATTCGGCGCCGTACCCACCGGTTTTGACCTGCAGCTGGCCGATGCTCTGGAACGGCAGATTGGCGAACGACAGGAACGTGCGCATGTTGGTGACGTCGAAGCCATTAATGTAGTAGCCGTTTTCGGCCACCGACGATCCGCCGAACGAGGCGAGGTTGCCCGCACCCAGCCCGCTATCGCCGCGGACCGCGCCCGGCGCGAGCAGCGCGACCGAAGAGACGTCGCTGGCCACCGGCAGCGAGACCATCTGATCGGCGGTGAACACGGTGGTCGATTCCACCGAAGAAACGTCGATGGGGTTGAACGCCTGCGCGCCCACCACTTCGATCCGGTCAAGCGTTTTGGCCTGACTGCCGAGCATCACTTGCGAGCCGCTGCCAACCTTGACCTCGACCTCGCGGGTCACTCCATCGGAGGTGATGATGTACTTGCCCGGAGGCAGCTGACTGAAGGTGAATCTGCCATCTGCGGCGGCGGTCGCCGAGCGGCTCACGCCCGTCTGCGGGCTCTGGATGGCGATGGTGCTGCCGGGCTGCCCACTACCGAAAATGGAGCCAACCGCGCTCTGCGCCTGCACCCCACCGATGACGCACATGCCCAGCGCCAGGCTCAACGCGCTGCGCTTGATGTTGCTCGATAACGAACTACGAACCCCTGGACGCGTCATTCCTCTCTCTCCTGATGAATTCGGTCACGGATACTGCAGACGTGGGACTCGACTGCGAGCGCAGTCGAGGGGGAGCTGGGTTTCAGGGCACGATGTCGACAACCTGAACGGATGTCACATTCCTGAAGCCTGTCTGAAGATTAATCGAAGATGTACGGAAATGTCATCATCCGGCAACGATTGCCAAATTCAGTGCTTCTGGGCCGCGATTCGGACGCGCAGATGCTGTAAGGGAATGAAGTATTCAGCCGTGAGGTACCAGCGCTAGACAGGCGGCAGCGCTACAGGGGGCCGGGTCGTCGAAGCGGAGCGATGCCAGGACCCCGGGACTTGTAGCGTCAGGCGTTGCAAGACAGGCGTCGTGCTTGCCCAGGCGGTGTGTGGATGCCGGATCGACACGGTCACTGCATGATCAAGAAGGCGTAGCGCGCCGATAAGGGCTGCAAGGCCGCTTCACGACTGCGTTGAGATCGCGCAGGTGCTGCTGCACCCCGGGTTATTGGAGCGCCTGCCGCAAGGCCTACGACGCTGCCCGGCCTGACGCCGGTTCTGCGTGCTCGGGGCGGTAGGGGCCTGCTTGGATCCGCGCACCAGTGGCGCATAGGCTCACGCTAAGGCGCAGTTTTCCGCGTTCCTCGTGCATGACGCGGTTGGTGTCGCACGTGCATCGGCCGCAGGTCGGTGGGCTGTCGCCGGCCGACGTTCGGTAAGACCGCTGCACACAGGCCAGCGCACTTCAGGCCGGCATGGCCGTTCCAGTCAAACAGGGCAACGTGCGCTGTTGCCTACATCGCGCCCGGCAACACTGTCTGCAAAGCCGCTGTTTCCGCTGCGCATGTGGCCGAATCCGCAGGCTTGGCCTTTGCGATTTCGCGGCGTGCAGCGATCAGATCCTTTTCAAACCCCGGGTTGCCGTGCAGTGCGGCGACGGTGGCCGCACCCATCATTCGGCCTTGCAGGACATCGCTTTGCCAGTGCACGTTGCAGACCAGGCGGCTGTCGCCGAAGGCGCGGCCGCGTGCCAGGAGCGCGTTGCGTTGGGCGGGAGCGATCTCGGACAGGATCAGGCCCCAGGTCCAGCCGATGGCGGTGTGGCCGGACGGGTAGGAGCCATTCTTGCGCAGTGCCGCATCGTCAGCCGGGGTGCACATCGGCTGCGCATTGCGCATGAACGGGCGCGGGCGCTGATAGCGTGACTTGGCGGCGCTGGTACTGCTGCTGGCGTCGCGCATGCTGCGCTCGAGCAGGCGCAGCAGATGCGGCGTGCGGGCTTGGTCGATCTGCACGCCCAGCGCGCAGCTGAAATGGCTGGCGGCGTCGGGAAAACTCAGCACCGCGTCGCGCGCAGCCAGATCCCAGCGCGGTGTACCGCGCAGCGCGAGCATGGACTTGGCGATGGCCTCGTCGTTGGCGAGCGCGGCGCTGCCGTCCTGCGGCGGGGCCGGCACCAGCTGCAGGCTGTCGGGCAGCTGCTGTTTTTCCAGGTATCCACGCGCGTCGGTGGCGAGCACCGAATCCGCCGGCTTTGCCGGTTGCCGGGCACTGACCACGCCGCTGCCGATCACCAAGGCAGCAATGGCGACGCTTGCCAGCGTGCGTTGCGAGTGGGCGATGCGGTGGGCCATGGACGATTCCTCGAAAGCAGTACGACGGGAAGAGTCGCGCAGATTACGACGTACAGATGACACGCGCATGCCAGCACAACGCAGCGACAGCGCGGCATGCGCAGTCGCTGTCTCGGCACTGTCATCTGAGCGTCGCATCGACGCAAGACAGCTGTCGCACGCTTGCCGTCATCTTTTGACTCGTCCCCCAACGCCACTCATGCCCAAGACCCATCTCTTAAGTGCTGCCGTTCTCACCGCGCTTGTGTTGTCGCCGGCCGCGCATGCGGCCGATACGCCGGCCGACGTGTCCGCCGACACCGGCTCCACCGTGCAGCAGCTCGATGCGGTGTCGGTGATTGGCCAGGGCGAAACGCGTCAGGTGCAGCGCATCACCCAGCAGGACATTCCGGTGCTGCCGCCGGGCACCAGCATCCAGAAGCTGCTCAACCGCATGCCGGGCGTCAACGTGCAATCCAACGATGCCTTCGGTGCCAATGAAGAATCGCAGACGATCAGCCTGCGCGGCTTCAACGGCACGCGTCTGGGCTATACGCTCGACGGTCTGCCGCTGGGCGATAACGCCTATGGCAACTACAACGGCCTCAACATCAGCCGCGCATTGATCGCAGAAAACTTTGGTGGCGTGGAGCTGGCCTCGGGCATCGGTGCGTTGGGCACGGCGTCCACCAGCAACCTCGGCGGCACCATCCAGTACTACTCGGCCGACCCGTCCAGCGTGTTCGGCGGGCAGGTCTCGCAGACGCTGGGGTCCGATGCCAACCGTCGCACCTTCCTGCGCGTGGATACCGGCGATTACAACGGGTTTTCTGCGTATCTGTCGGGCATCGAAGCCACCGCGGACATGTGGGCGCGTCCGGAATCGCCGACCACCACGCGCCAGTTCAACGCCAAGGGCGTGTACCAGTTCGACGGCGGCAAGCTGACTGCGTTCGCCGATACCTCGCGCACCTCGCAGGCCGACTATTCCTATCTGTCCAAGAGCGGCATGGCGCGTGGTCTGGGCTGGGACTGGAATCTGTACGCACCGGATTGGAACCGTGCACTGGCCGCGGCGTACTGCGCGCCGGCCACGCGCAATGCCGCACGCTGCGGCTTCAGCGGTGGCGTGGATAACGTCGACGATGCGTACTACCAGAGCCGTGCGCTGCGCGACGACGATCTGTTCTATGTCGCCGGCGACTTCCAGCCCAACGATGCGATCAGCCTGCACACGCAGGTGTATCACCATGAAAACAAGGGCCAGGGCCATTGGTGGTCGCCGGGCCAGGCCTCCAATCCGGGCACACCGCAGGCACTGCCGATCTCGATCCGCAGCACCAATTACTGGATCAACCGCACCGGCGGCATCGCCTCGCTGGGTTGGGATCTGGGCCCGCATCATCTGGAAGCCGGGCTGTGGTACGAGCGCAATCACCACGATGTGGAGCGCAATTTCTACTGGATCACCGGGCCGGTGGACGACGACAAGTTTCTGCAAAATCCCAATCGTCGGCTGTTCTCGCAGAACTACGTGATCACCACCCGGCAGTTCTACGTGCAGGGCAACTTCAAGTTTCTCGACGAGCGCCTGAGCCTGGACCTGGGCATCAAGAGCCCGAGCACCGAAATGACAGCACGCGAGACGCCGGGTATCGCGGTGGAAGCGCCGGTGGCGACCGGGTCGATCAAGGCCAGCGAGTCGGTGCTGCCGCAGATCGGGCTGGGCTATCGCCTTGCCGAAGGCCAGGAAGTGTTTGCCTCCTACGCAGAAAACATCGCTGCGTTTCAGGGCGGCGGCGCCGGTGGTCCGTTGCTGGTGACCCAAGCTTCGTTCGATGCCAGCGTCGGTGCGCTGGAGCCAGAAAAGTCGCGCACCATGGAAGCCGGTTACCGCTTCGTGCGTGATCGCTTCGAGGCCTCGTTGGTCGGCTACGACGTCACCTTCGACAACCGGCTGCTCTCGCTCAATCCCTGCGCCAGCATCCAGCAGGGCACCACGCCGGCCTGCACCACGCGCTTCTTCAACGTGGGCTCGGTGAGCAGCCGCGGTGGCGAACTGACGGTGATCTGGAAGCCCACCAGCTACCTGCAGTGGTACAACTCGGCTTCGATCAACCGCTCCACCTACGACGACAACTACGTGCAGAACGGGGTGACCATTGCCACCGCCGGCAAGACCACGGTGGATACGCCCAAGCGCATGTTCGCGAGCGAAATCGCCTTCAATTACGCCGGTTGGAACGTCAACCTGCGCGGTAAGTACACCGGTGAACGCTTCTATACCTACACCAATGATCAGGGCTTTGGCGGTTACACGTCATTCGATGCCGGTGCCGGCTATGAGTTCGGCCAGGTCAGCGTGCTGCAGTCGCTCAAGCTCTCGCTCAACGTCACCAACCTCACCGACAAGCGCTACGCCTCCAACCTCACCGCGTTCGCCAACAGCGATCCGAATGGACGGCAGTTGGCGTTTCACGCCAGTGCGCCGCGGCAGGTGTTTCTGACGCTGGATGCCAAGTTCTGAGGACGGGATTTGGGAATCGGGAATCGGGAATCGTAACAGCGGGTCTGGTTGCTGCTGATTGATTTCCGATGTTGATCGACGTTAATAGTCTTAGAGTGGCTGACACTACCTAGCGAGTGATTGTCGGGCGGGTGCGGACGATGCGGAGGAAGCGGGATGCACGGGCGTGCATCTCTGCTTGATCGTCGGCCAAGCTGGCCTGGCGATGACGCGGTGGTGTTGACGGCTGCTTTTTCCTTGGAGAGAGGCATGATGCAGTTCCACCGTGCGTTGGTGTTGGGAGCGATGATGGTCGGCATGAGCGGGCCCGTTTTGGCCGAGGCACCGTTGGCCAAGACGGTGCAGATCTTTGCGCACCGTGGCGCCAGTGCGTTGCGCCCGGAACACACCTTGGCCTCCTACGCCAAGGCGATCGTCGATGGCGCCGATTTTGTCGAACCAGATCTGGTGTCCACCAAAGATGGCGTGCTGGTGGCGCGCCACGAGAACGAGATCGGTGGCACCACCGATGTGGCCAGCCACCCGGAGTTTGCCGCGCGCAAGACCCGCAAGACCATCGATGGGCAATCGATGGAAGGCTGGTTTACCGAAGACTTCAGCTTGAACGAGTTGAAGACGCTGCGCGCGCGCGAGCGGTTGCCGCAACTGCGTGGCACGCGCTGGGACGGGCAGTTTCAGATCGTGACCTTCGACGAGATCATCGATTTCGTCGCGGCCGAATCTGCCGCAACCGGGCGCACGATCGGGATGATTCCGGAGATCAAGCATCCGAGTTATTTCAGTGCGCTCGGTTTGCCGATGGAAGACAAGGTGCTGGCCACCTTGCACGCGCATGCGTATACGCGCACGGCGCCGGTGGTGATCCAGTCGTTCGAGACCGGCAATCTGCGTTACCTGCGCGGCAAGATCGGGCGGCAAAGCAACATCCGCCTGCTGCAGTTGCTGGGTGGCGCGCAGATGCCGTTGCCCGATGCAGGCAAGGGCGACGCACCCGGCACCTATGCGCAATTGATGACCCCGGCCAGGCTCAAGCAGGTGGCCAGCTATGCCGATGCGATCGGGCCGGACATCCGCGCCATCATTCCGCTGGACGCGCAGCAACGGCTGGGTATGCCGACCAGCCTGGTGCGCGATGCGCATGCAGCCGGATTGCAGGTGCAGCCGTATACGTTCCGTCCGGAAAATTACTTTCTGGCCGCCGATAACCGCAGTAGCGGCGCGGTGACCGAGCGTAACGACGCAGGTGCCTTAGCCGAGCTCAAGACCTATCTGGACACGGGCATCGATGCATTCTTTGCCGATGACCCGGGTCTGGCGCGGCGTGCGTTGCGCGGGCAAGCACCGCGATAGGTAGCGCGTTCGTAGGAGCTCGCTTGAGCGCGACGGGCATCACCGGGATAGCTGCATCGCGCGCGGGCACACTCGCGCGGGATGCGATGACGACGCACTTCGCGTTGCAGCAACGCTCTTACGTTGCGTGATCCGCGGGTACCCACTGTGCCGGGCATCATCGGTAACGCCCCGTCGCGCGCAGGCACGCTCCTACGTAACGCGGTGTAGCGGCCCGATTGGTTGGATGTTGACCTTACGAGAGGCGCTACTTGCCTTCGCGAGACGTGCAGCACCACGGTTGTAGGAGCGTGCCTGCGCGCGACGGGCATGACCGGGAAAGCATCAGCGCGCTACAACCCGCTTGTACGCAATGCGATGACGATGCATTTGGCGATGCAACACCGTTCTTGCGCTGCATGACCTTCGGGTACGCACCTTACTGGGCATCATCGGGAATGCCCCTCGCGCGCAGGCACGCTCCTACGTGATTGGGCAGAACGCCATCGATTGGTCTGATGTTCGCCTGACGAGATGCGCTATGTGCCCGGCGGGCGCTCGCGCGGTCGGAAATGCAGCGATCACGGTTGTAGGAGCGTGCCTGCGCGCGACAGGGCGTTACCAGAACGGCACACGTCGCGCGCAGGCACGCTCCTACGGGAGCTCAGCATCGTTTCGATCATCGTTTCATGCAGGCACTAGGTACCTGGAGGGCGCTCGCGCGGCGGGAAATGCAGCACCACGTTTTCCGAGCCGTCGTCCTGGCGTTGCCACAGTACCGGTACCTGACGCGGCGGCGGCGGTTCCAGCATCGCGTGCTCGGCGTCGCGCACTTCCCAGGCGGCGTCTTCGTCCTCATCTTCCCAGCTGTAGCGCGGCTTGGCTTGCTGCGGGTCGCGCAGGCGTAGCAGCAGCGCGGCGATCAAGCCGGCCACCGCGCCGCCCAGATGCGACTGCCAGGACACCCCGGCTTCGTGCGGCAGGATGGTCACCAACATGCCGCCGTAGAACAGGAAGGCGATCATGCTGGCGGCGATGGCCGGGCGGTCGCGCCGTAGCAGGCCCAGCACGAACACCAGAAACATCAGGCCGTGGGTGACGCCGCTGGCGCCCAGGTGGCGGCTGCCAGGCTCGCCCAACAGCCACGCGCCCAGCCCCGAGCCCAGCCACAGCAGCGGCAGTGCCATGGCGGTGGCGCGCGGGTACACGCTGCCGGCCAAGGTGCCCAGAATCAGCAGCGCTGCCGCATTGGCGCCCAGATGCGCGAGCGAGCCGTGCAACAGCGGCGCGGTGAGGATGCCGATAAGCCCGTCGGCTTGCAGTGGCGCGACCGCCCAGGCGCGCCAGTCGAACATGCCTTGCGCGGTGAACACCGCCACCAGCAGCAACACGGCGGCCAGGCTGATGTTGAAGGCGCGCAGGACCCGCGAGCGGTCCAGGCGGCTCTGGGTGGTGGCATCGGAGGCAACAGAATGCGGTGTCATACATTCACGGATGGCGGCGTGGTTTTGCCTTTGCAAGCCCCGTTAGCGCGGGATAACCGGATCCGGCGACGGGACAATCCCGCCGCCTGCCGGGCTGATGCAACGCCCGGCAGGCAGGCCGCGGCGGCGGCGAATAATTCACCGCAGATGATCGGGTGGCAACCAGGGCGCGGCGCCGATGTTTCGGTATCGCCTGTGATGCGCTGCGGCCCAGCCGAGCAGTGGGCGGCGTAGCCACCGATCAAGGCCGAAGACCACGACCCGGCTCAGTGGCAAGAGACGAAGCGAAACCGCGGCGTCCCTTGCACCACCATCTGCAGCAAGCACAACTCCGATTCCCGATTCCCGATTCCCGGCCGGTCAGTGCCCGGCCGGCTTGGCCGGGCGCAACAGGCTCAGCATGATGGTGGCCACCAGGATCGTGACCACGACCGCCAGCGAGACCAGCACCGGGATCTTGTACAGATCGATGATCATCATCTTGGTGCCGATGAACACCAGGATTACCGCCAGGCCGTACGGCAACAGGTGGAAGCGGTCGGCCATGCCGGCCAGCAGGAAGAACATCGCGCGCAAACCCAGCACCGCAAACACGTTGGAGGTCAGCACGATGAACGGGTCGGTGGTGATCGCAAAGATGGCCGGGATGCTGTCCACCGCAAAGATCACGTCGATCACCGCAATCAGGATCAACACCACAAACAGCGGGGTGAACCAGCGCTTGCCATCCTTGATCACGCTGAGCAGGTTGCCGTGGTACTGCGGGCTCAGGCGCAGATGACTGCGCATCCAGCGCAACACCGGGTTGGTCTCCAGATCCGGCTCCTTGCCGGCAGAGAACCACATCTTGATGCCGGTCAGCAGCAGAAACGCACCGAACACGTACAGCAGCCAATGGAACTTGGCCAGCAGCATCGAGCCGGCGAAGATCATGATCGCGCGCAGCACGATGGCGCCCAGTACCCCGATGATCAGCACGCGCTGGCGCTGTTCTTCGGGCACGCCGAAGTAGGTCATGACCATCAGGAACACGAAGATGTTGTCGACCGCCAGCGATTTTTCGACCAGGTAGCCGGTCAGAAACTGCAGCCCGATCTGATCGGCCCGCGCATCGCCCATGGTGCCCTGCAGGTACCACCACAGCCCGGCATTGAAGGCCAGTGCCAGCAGCACCCAGCCGATGCTCCACCAGGTGGCTTCCTTGAAGGTGACCTTGTGGGCGCCGCCATGGCGCATCAGCACCAGATCGATCAGCAGCGCGGCGATCACCACCGCCCCGAAACCGCCCCATAACCAGACATTGCCAATGGTTTGCATAAAAGAATCCCGAAAAGTGAAACGACCTGGACAGCCGGTTGGGCTGAGGCCTTGTGACACGGAAATCGTGGATTCCGGGTGACGGACCTTCGCCTGCGCGGCGAAGGTCTCGCTCGCAACCGGCCAGACCGGTTGCCGTTGCACCGGAGCGTCTGCCGGAGCAGGACTCGTAATGACGGCGACAACGTTGGGAGCTACTCCCCTTCTGGGGCCGATTCTGCGTGCCGGGGACGGGCACGTCAATCCAGCCGGATACAATAGGTGAATGAATACTCCTGTCCCCGTCGTCCGACTCAAGAATGCGTGGCGTTCCAGCCACCCGTGGATCTTCCAGAAGCTGGTCGAAAAGCCCATCGCCAAGCCCAAACCCGGCACCATCGTCGATGTGGTCGGCGTGGATGGGGAATGGATCGGCCGCGGCTTCTACAACGGCCACTCGCGCATCGCCGTGCGCATCCTGGAAACCGACCAGTCGGTGCCGGTGGATGCGGGCTGGTTTTCGCGCAAGATCGCCGCGGCGGTGAGCCTGCGCCGCGACTGGCTCAAGCTCGACGGTGTCTCCGATGCCTGGCGCGTGGTGCATAGCGAAGGCGACGGCCTGTCCGGCCTGGTGGTGGACCGCTATAGCGACCTGGTGGTGGTGGAGTTCTTCGCTGCCGGCATGTTCCGCCATCGTGAGTGGATCTACGAGGCGCTGCGCGAGCAGTTCCCGGGTTGCCGCTTCCACAGCTTTGCCGACGAACACGTGCAAAAGCAGGAAAGCTTCGACTTCCACAGCAACACCACCACCGAAGCGTCCGTGATCACCGAGCACGGCATCAAGTTCCGTGCCGACCCGGCCGGCGCGCACAAGACCGGGTTCTTTGCCGACCAGCGCGACAACCGCCAGTGGCTGAGCGAGCAGGTGGAAGGCAAGACCGTGCTGGACCTGTGCTGCAACACCGGTGGCTTTGCGGTGTATGCGGCCGCGCGCGGTGCGGCCGAGGTGCTGGGCGTGGATATCGACGAAGACGTCATCGCCATTGCCAAGGGCAACGCCAAGCTCAACAACGTGCGCCCCAAGTTCGTGCAGGCCGATATCTTTCCGTGGCTGCGCGATGCGGCCAATCGCGGCGATCAGTTCGATGTGGTGATCCTTGACCCGGCCAAGATGACCCGCGACCGCGAGCAGGTGATCCCGGCGCTGAAGAAGTACCTGGACATGAACAAATTGGCGCTGGGCGTGGTCAAGCCCGGTGGCCTGTTCGCCACCTTCTCGTGCACCGGCCTGGTGGCCGAGCAGGAGTTTCTGGACATGCTGCGCCGCGCCTCGTATTTCTCCGGCCGCACCATCCAGATCCTGAAAGTGGCCGGTGCCGGTCCGGACCATCCGTTCATGGCGCACGTGCAGGAATCGCGCTATCTCAAGGCCGTGTTCTGCCGCGTGGTGTGACAGCAGGAGTGATGAGGCAGCGGGCGATGCGTAGCGCCCGCTGCGTGGTTTGGCACCGGCGGCGGCATTGCAGTCGTGGCGGCCCGATGACTGCGCCGCTGTGTGGTTGCGTTGCACTGCAGGTAAGCGGTGCAAGGTGGGTGCTCGCATCTGCCGCCGCAGCGCGTGGCGTGCGCTGTTCCATGTGGTGCAGGTGAGGCGGTACGGTCATCGTCATCGCGCAGCGGATGCAGGTCTGTGCACGATGGCAATGGGTGATGGCAGCGCACTGCAGCCGGGACTTCAACGCAGACATTCACTAGGGAGCGCCAGCCGATGACGTCCAGCGACGAAGACGAACGCAAGGCCTTGCGCCGGTTGCTGCGCGAGATCGAGCGGCCCAATGCCAGCCTGCTGGCCAGCAACTGGCCGGTATTCGGCGTGTGGCTGCTGTTTTCCGGGGCGTTCATGTATCTGTTCCAGACCGGCACCGGCTCGCCGCTGCACCCGTTGCTGCTGGCGCTGGGCTCCACCTGTCTGGGCGTGTTCGGCGCGTGGATCGTGTTCCGCTCGGTGTGGGCGCGGCAATGGCCGCATGTGCGCGAGCACATCGATGTGGAAAGCCTGCGCGCACGGCTGGCCGAACTCGACGATTGAGCCTGCGTTGGACGTGCAGCGCTGCACGGTAGCGTCGATGTGCAGTGCTGGTGTGCCTGCGGCCATAGCGCTGCAGGCAAGCACACGCCTGCTTGCGATCGCTCTCAAACCCATTCGTCACACAGGACCACGCGCTGCTTTCAACACCTTGCAGCTGTGGTGCGTGACGTGGTCAAAACAGACAAACCAAACGCGACGTGCACAGGCCGAACAAACCACACTTGCCAATGACGCGCGCATGCGGCGTGTGCGTTGTGCGCGCACAACGATGGCCGTCCCTGGCCTGTCTGTAGAGTCTTCTTGCGCTGATGCGCAGCTACACACTGTAGCTGCGCAAGATCACCAGCCGGCTGGCCGCGCGGTGATTTCCGGCACCGCCTGGCGCAGGTCTGCACCGAACTCCGGGTTGGTCATCGTGGCCGGATCGACAAACCCGTAGAACACGCCCTGGGTGGGCGAGGCGCCTTGCTCTTCGACATCGCCACGCAGCTGTGCGGTGCCGCCGACGTTGATGGCGCCGAATGCACCCGGGCCCATGAACACGGTATGCGCCTGCGCAGTGGCACCGATGGTGGCGCCCGGATGCCACACGGTGAGCCCGCCGAGCACCGCATTGCCCTGCACCGTGCCGCCCATCACCGTGGCGCGGTCATCGATGCGCGCATTGCCCAGCACATTGCCGGCCAGCACGCGTGCGCGTGGCCCCACGTAGGCGGTGGAGGCGACATTGGCGGTGTTGGCGACCCAGCCGCCGCCGTTGGCGTGACGACGTCCCACCGGGGTGGGCGTGGGCGCATTGGGCTGGCTGCCGGCCGGCGCGGCATTGGTCAGCGTCACGCTCCACGGGTAGCGGTAGATCGCGTAGTACGACTGGTCCCACTTGATCTGCTGCATGGTACTGGGCGCGCCCATCACCATCAGATACACCGCGCGGTCGCCGCTCTTCAGCGGCATGCTGACGCTGGCCTTGGCGCCGCGCTGCAGCGTGCTGTAACGCGCCTTGCCGGCACTGTCGATGGCCACCACGCCCCAGCGCCAGTCCGAGTCCGGGGTGGGAATGCTGGACGGATCGTTGAGCAGGCCGGGCAGGCTGGTGACCGCTGCTGCGCTCTGCACCTGGCCCTCGAAGGCGACCTGGATCGTGGTGGCGCCGCTGGCGGGGATCAGCTGCACCAGGTTGTAGCCCCAGCGCTGCGGTGCCCATTCGAACGGCACGCGATAGCGGTTGGCCTGGCCGGCCACCGGGTCGAGCACGGTCATGCGTAGCGCACGGTCGCGGTTGTCCCAGTCCTGGGTGCGCTGCGGGTCGAACGACAGATTGCTGCCGTAGCGCGCGCGATACAGCACGCCCTGGTCGCTGCCGTCGGGATTGGTGTAATCCCAGTTGACGTTGCGCATGGCCCAGTCGCCGAATACATCGTTCAGTTGCGACTGCGTCCAACCCATGTTGGTCTTGATGACTGAAAACGGATCGGCGGTGCGACGCGCCGGGTTATCGATGCGCGGTGCCTTGCTCCACATGTCGTTGATGATGGCGTAGCCGTAGCGGTTCTTCAGATACTCCATGAACTGCCAGTTGCAATAACGGTCGCGCGTGGAGCCCAGATACACGTGCGGGTAGTTCACCAGCATGCTGGAGCAATGCACGTCGCTGCCGTGGAATTCCGGCAGCTGATGGGTCATCCAGTTGGCGTGCGATTCCCAGATCCAGCCGGTGTATTCGGACTCCTGCAAGCCGCCAGCCTGGTACTGCAATGCGTGCGTGAGTTCGTGCGCCAGACCCCAATGGTCGCGCAGGCCGCCCGGCGCCATCCACATGCCCATGCCGCCACTACTGGTGGCACCGCCGCTCAGGCCAAAACTCGGGTCCAGATGCAGGTTGGCCTTGTACTTGGTGGCGACATTGCAGAACGGCTCGGGAAACTGCAGGCGATTGATGAAAGTGTCCCAGACCATTTCCAGATGCGCGCCGGCCGCACGCACATCCGCATCGGAGACGCCGTTACCATTCCAGCGGAAGGCGAAATGCGCGGTTTCGTAGCGCACTGGCGGCATGCCGATTTCATTGACGCGTGCCGTCCAGGTGCCGGCGGTGCAGGCCGCACTCGCGGTGGAGGCCGCGCCAAGGCCGGTGGCGATCAAACCAAGGGTGAGCAAGCGCCGGGGCAGCGCACGCGATGCGATGGACATAGAGGGATCTCGCCAAGAAGGGAAGGTGTTGCGCACACCCGCACGTCGCGCGCTGAAAGCACGGCGATCTGCGGGTATCGGGAGTGGGGGATGCCGCCAGCGACGGCCGCGCAAGTGTGCGCAGCGCCGACCGCCGCGCAATTGCTTTGGCAGTGTATTTTTTAGAACTGCAACGCGTTCGGCGCTCGTGGTGTGGCGCTGGTTGAACTTGTGCGCGCCATGACCGGGCCATTTGCGTGCACAACGCGAAGCCAGCGCGCGGCCGCGCTGCGGCTATGATCGGATGACCCCACCTGTTTGCGAGCGCGCATGAATCTGCAACTGCGATGTGTGGCCGTGTTGCTGAGCCTGGCTGGCTCGGCGCATGCGCTGGAGTTTTCCAAGGCCGAGTTGGCGCGCGCCACTGCGCTACAAAAGCGCCTGGTCACCCTGGATTCGCATCTGGATACGCCGGCCAATCTGGAGCGGCCCGACTTCGATATGTTGCAGGCGCATGCCGGCAATCGCCTGTCGCAAGTGGATTACCCGCGCATGGTCGACGGCGCGCTCGATGGCGGGTTCTGGGCGGTCTACACCGGCCAGGGCAATCGCAGCGCCGCCGCGCATCTCGATGACCGCGATGCCGGGCTGCAGCGGCTGATGAAGATCCATCAACTGCTGGCCGCACAGCCGCAGCGGTTTGCGTTTGCGAGCACGCCCGCCGATGCAGCGCGCATCAAGGCCGACGGCAAGCGGGTGGTGTACATCAGCATGGAAAATGCCAGCCCGCTGGTCGCCGACCCCACGCTGCTGCGCTTCTATTACGCGCAGGGGCTGCGCCTGATGAGCACGGTGCACTTTCTCAACAACGAGTTCGCTGACTCGGCTACCGACCCCAAGGGTCCGGAGTGGAAGGGCTTGAGTCCGGCCGGCAAGCAACTGGTGCAACAGGCGCAAGCGCTGGGCATCGTGATCGATCAATCGCACGCCTCCGATGCGGTGTTCGATCAGTTGATTGCGCTATCGCCGGTACCGATCGTGCTCTCGCACAGCGGCGCGCGTGCGGTGTACGACCATCCGCGCAACATCGACGATGCACGCTTGAAGGTGCTGGCCGAGCACGGCGGGGTGATCCAGGTGAACTCCTACGGTGGCTATCTGGTCGACAGCGGCACCAGCCCCGAGCGCAAGGCCGCCGAAAAGGCGCTGACCGATCAGTACGGCGGCTGGGAACACGTCAAGATCGCCGACGGCACCGCCCTGAGCGCCGCACTCAAAGATCTGGATGCGCGTTACCCGATCAAGCGTGCCACCGAAGAGGATTTCTTCGCCCATCTGGAACACGTGCTTTCCTTGGTCGGGCCCGACCACGTGGGTATCGGCATGGATTGGGATGGCGGCGGTGGTGTGGTCGGGCTGGAAGATGTTTCCAAGCTCCCGCGCATCACCGCCTGGCTGCAGCGCAAAGGCTATACCGAAGCGCAGATCGCCGGCATCTGGGGCGGCAACCTGCTGCGGGTGATGCAACAGGCGCAGGACTACGCGGCCAGGCAGGCCAAGGCGACGTAGGGCGATGTACCGCACCTTGCAGGTGGCATTGCCGCAGCGCATCGGCGCGGCAGCGTCTTGTCCCTTATCGCAGGCGCGTCCGCAGGCGCGTCGCTGGTGAGAGTCGTCATCGCCCCGGATGCGTACAAGGAGAGCCTGTCCGCGCGCGCGGTGGCCACGCAGATCGAAGCGGGGTTTGCCGAGGTGTTCCCGCAGTGGCACTACACCACCGTGCCCATGGCCGATGGTGGCGAAGGCACCGTGGATGCGTTGGTCGCTGCCACCGGCGGGCGGGTGATCGCATGCACGGTCAGCGGCCCGCTCGGCACGCCGGTGCAGGCCTTCTTCGGTCTGACCGGCGATGGCGCCACCGCGGTGATCGAAATGGCCGCCGCCAGCGGGCTGGCCCTGATATCGCCAGCACAGCGCGCGCCGTTGCATGCCAGCACCGCCGGAGTGGGTGCGTTGATCCTGGCCGCGCTGGATGCCGGCGCGCGGCGTTTCATCATCGGCATCGGCGGCAGCGCCAGCACCGATGGCGGCGCCGGCATGGCACAGGCGCTGGGCGCGCGGCTGCTGGACGCGCACGGTGTGCCGATCGGCCCCGGCGGTGGGGCGCTGGCGGCGTTGGCGCGCATCGACACCGCTGGCCTGGACGCGCGGCTGCAGCAGTGCCACGTCGAGGTGGCCTGCGATGTCGACAACCCGCTGATCGGCCCGACCGGTGCCTCGTCAGTGTTCGGCCCGCAAAAGGGCGCCACCCCGGCGATGGTGCGCCAGCTCGACGCCAACCTGCGGCACTACGCCGATGTGGTGCAGCGCGATCTGGGCGTGCGCCTGCACGCGCTGCCTGGCGGCGGCGCTGCCGGCGGGCTGGGCGCCGGGTTGGTGGCATTCCTGGGCGCGCAGTTGCGTCCGGGCGTGGAGGTCGTCGCTCAGGCGCTGGGGCTGGACGCGCTGATCGCACAGGCCGATCTGGTGATCACCGGCGAAGGCCGTATCGACAACCAGAGCCTGCGCGGCAAGACGCCCGTGGGCGTGGCACGCCTGGCGCAGCGGCACGGTATCCCGGTCATCGCCATTGCCGGATCGCTGGGCAACGGCGCTGGACAGCTACACACGGAGGGCATCGCTGCGATGTTTTCGGTGGTGCCTGGCGCCTGCACGATGGAGCATGCGTTGGCCGACGCTGCCCGCAATGTCCGCGTCACCGCACGCAACCTGGCGGCAGCGCTGCAGGTGGGCGGCGCGCTGATGCAACGCTCTGCCGCCGACTGCAGCGAATGAGGGACCGCGTGGACCAGGCCAAGCGGGCGGCCACCCCCTGCACAGCGGCCGCAGCGCATCCTGTGTCCCGACGCACGGAAGCGCCGATTGGCACTCATGCCCAGTCCGCTAGACTGGGCGGATTGCACGGGCACGAGCGAGCTTGCCGTTGAATCAGCGCGATACCGTTGTGTCATCCACCACCAGCGAAGCGCAGCGTCTGGCGCGGCTGGCGTTGTTGCAGGTGATCGATACCGAATCCGAACCGTTCTTCGATGCCCTGGCAGCTGCCGCACAGGCCATCGCCGGCACGCCCATCGCGCTGGTGTCGCTGGTGGACGAGCATCGGCAATGGTGGAAGGCCAATATCGGCTTGCCGGGCGTGTCCGAGACCCCGCGCGAGCTGGCGTTCTGCGCCCACGCCATCCAGGGCGATGCGGTGATGGAGGTGCCCAACGCCCCGGCCGACCCGCGCTTCTCCAGCAACGCCCTGGTCACCGATACACCCGGCATCCGCTATTACGCCGGCGCCCCCATCGTGCTGCCCGATGGCCTGCGCATGGGCACGGTGTGCGTGATCGACCAGCGCCCGCGTCACCTGCAGCCGGCCCAGCTGGCAGCTCTGCAACAGCTGGCCAAGGTGGCCGCCGAAGGCCTGGAGCAGCGCCGGGTGATGCTCGAACGCGCCGACATCAACGCCCAACTGCAGCAGCGTCTGCGCGAGAGCGAAGCGTTTCTGGAGCGTACCGGGCGGGTGGCCGGCGTCGGCGGCTGGGAAGTGGATGTCGGCACCAATACGCTGACCTGGTCGGACGAAACCTGCCGGCTGCACGACTTGCCGCCGGGCTATCAACCCACGCTGGCCGAAGCTATCACCTTCTACCCGCTGGAAGCGCGCGCGGTGATCACCGAGGCGGTGGAACTGTGCGTGCGCGACGGCACGCCCTGGGATCTGGAGCTGCCATTGATCAGCAGTACCGGCCGCCGCCTGTGGGTGCACAGCACCGGCGCGGTGGAACATGTCGACGGCCGCATGCGCCTGATCGGTGCAATCCAGGACGTCACCGACCGCCATCGCGCGGTGGACGCGCTGGCCGCCAGCGAGCGCAAATTCCGCAAGATGTTCCAGTACAGCCTGGGGCTGATCTGCACCCACGACATGGATGGCCACCTGGTCAGCGTGAACCCGGCGGCAGCGCGCTCGCTGGGCCGCAGCGTGGAGGAGATGGAGGGCCGCTCGCTGTTCGAGCTGATCCGCCCGGAGCGGCATGACGGCGTGCGCGGCTACCTGTCGCGCATGGTGCTCGACGGCCAGGATTCCGGCGTGATCGAGCTGGTGGCCGGCGATGGCAGCCTGCGCCACTGGAAATACCACAACGTGCTCGACGTGGAGTCTGACGCCACCATCGTCCTGGCCCACGCCCAGGACGTCACCAACCAGCATCAGCAGGAAAAACAGCTGCTGGAATGGTCGTTCACCGACCCGCTGACCAACTGCTTCAATCGCCGCTTCCTGGACGACCTGGACAGGCGCGATGCCAGCGTGCGCTGGGGCTGCGTGGTGGTGGACCTGGACAAGTTCAAACTGGTCAACGACACCTACGGCCACCAGCGCGGCGATGAAGTGCTGGTGCAGATGGCCTGGTTTCTCAATGCCCCGTTGCGCCGGCAGGACCACCTGGTCCGGCTGGGCGGCGATGAATTTCTGGTGCTGCTGCACCAGGCCAGCGAGCAGCAGCTGCAAGAGCTGGTGCGCACCTACACGGCGGCCAGCGACGATGCGCCGATCCTGTTCACGCTGGGCACGGCCTTGCGCCAGGAAGGTGAAGCGCTGACCGCGGTGGTCGACCGGGCCGACCATTCGCTTTACGCCATCCGGCGCGCGCGGCGCGGGTCCGGGATCGGCCAGCAGCGTTAACGGCTGGCCGCGCGGGACGTTCGGGTGGCCGGGCAAGGCCGGTTGTGCGTGGCTGGCGCCCTGCAACGCTGCAGAATCTGCCCCGAAACACGTGCTCCTGAATACGCGATCGCCTATCATGTAACCGTTTTCAACTACATGGATTGGAATGGATACCTTCGATCGCACCCAACTCAGCCCCAAGTGGCAGTTTCGCTTCGACTTCTTCGACCGTCACGGCAGCCCCAAGGAGCCGTCCTACAAGGAGGCGCTGAAGACGCTGAGCTTCGGTGACAAGGTCAAGATCGGCATGAATTTCTATGCCTTCTTCTTCGGCTGCATCTATTTCTTCATCATCGGCCTGTGGCGCAAGGCGTTGAGCCTGATTGGCATCAGCCTCGTGCTGGGCATCGTGGCCTCGTTCCTGCCGGCCGCGTTTCAGAATGTGCTGTGGCTGCCGATGTCGTTGTTGACCGGCATGATCGCCAACTACGCCTATTACCTGGACAAGGCCAAAGGCAGCACCAGCTGGAACCCGTTTGAAGGCATGCGCTGGATCTGACGTCACCGCAACACCGCAGCGCCGGCCCCTCCCGCCGTCGCCAACGTGTCGCCAAGCCCGGTCCGATGACCGGGCTTTTTTGTGGACGCCGAAAAAGCAGGCGAGGCGTCGCTTGTCTGCAGGCCCCGCACTGATTCAAATCTACCGATTAGCCCTGACCTTCAGTTGTGGCACCTCCGCGCTTATCGCTAAATCCGCCCAATGCAAGGCCGCGATGAAGTCCTGGCTGAAATAACTTCGGACCGGCTCCTCGCGTCAGCGACGCCGAGAGCGGACATCAAGGAAAACACCAGGAAAACGAAGCTATTTGCAGGACTGCAACAAACATCCTGCTGAGGGTCAGGGCTAATCAGGCAAATCTATGGCTTGGCAGTAAGCTATCCAGACTTCAAGCACCGGAGTGTTGGCCATGGATTCTCTTCGCCAAGGGCACCGCATTGCCAAAGTTGTTTCGACCAGCGCTTTGCTGCTGGTATTGGCCGCATGCGCAGAGCCGTCGAATGCCCATCAGGAGAAAGCCATGCAGGATGTCACCTCCGCCGACCTTAAGCGCGAACAGGACCGCGTCGCCGCACTTGTCGATGCCGCCGCTCCTGAGCGTTCGGCGCCAATGATGACCTGGGACGGCTATCCCGCATTGCAATCAGGAGCTGAGCACACCCCAGAACAGCTTCTGCAGCAGATCGAAGCACTCGCCAAGGCTCTCCATGTCCAAGCAGACTCGGATTCCGCCAATGTGGAGCGCGTGTTGGGAATCGCGCTTCCTCCCGACGCCAAACATGAGCGCAGAGGGGTGACTGGCAGTGTGGGGCAGGGCACTTACGAATGGGCGGTGTGGAAGCCATCACCCAAGCACCCTGGGCACCGGGTGGAACTGACACTCACCCCAAACGCCTGCCTTGCCTACGAGGGGCTGAAGAAGCAGATGGAGGCTGATCGGTTCCAGGTGTATGTGCCCACGTTTGGCGATGATCAGCGAATCACGTTCCACAAGGTCGTCGGCCCGTCGCTTGGGCTCTACATTGCCGCGACTCCTGACCGAGGGGACGCACCGACCTGCGTGACGATCGTCCGCTTCGAGATGGAGCGCAGCGATGCCTGATACCCGCATCGAGCGCATGCTCCCAGCAGGCCGAAACCATCAGGCAGGATCAGGTCCGCCAGCAGGCGTTGGAACAGACGCAGCAGCAAAATCAGCAGCAGTAGCAGGGGCCGAGGATCACCATGGGCGGTCCTTGAAAGTGCTCACCTACGTGGCCGCCTGTAACCAGTAACGCCCACCTGCAATCGCTTAACGCGCCAAGCGCCTGATCTGCCGCCCGAGCGTCGGCCTGCAATGGCTGCTGGTCGACAACCTGTTGCTGCGCGGTAGTTACGCCATCAATTTCCGTGCCCCCCACATGCATTCCTGGCTCGGCCAACCCAGCTCGGCGCAGGTGCGCACCCTGGATCACTCCCGTTGCATCGCCAGACGGGCACAGCCGCTTTTCGGAATCGCGGTGTTCGGAATCGGCATGCACCACTTGTAGACTCGGACTCCGGTACGCCGTCAGCACGCAACTGGCGAGGATTCACCTTAGTTTTACCGGCTGTTCCTAGTCGTCGTTCGAGCACCGTCGTCATGCTGATCGCCGCGTCTTGCAGCGGTCGGTGCGCGTCATTCCACCTGCGGCCTTGGCCGCTCTCCCCCGAGGTGTCTTGCATGCTCTCTGCCGTTGCATCCGATCGCTCTTCGTTGCCTCTTCCATCAACCTCGCTGTGGCGCCGCGCCGCTGCCCTTTGCCTGCTCGGCATGGCGGTTGCGCCGCCGCTGGCCGCGCAGGACCCGGCGCAGGTCAACACCTTCATCGGCAGCAAGGACGACGGCAATACCTATCCCGGCGCGTCCGCTCCGTTCGGCCTGATCCAGGTCAGCCCGATCGGTGCGCACTACGCCGGCTGGCGCTACGACGACCCCACTATTCGTGGCTTCGGGCATTCCTTTTTGTCCGGCGCCGGTTGCTGGGAACAGGGCGGGCAGGTGTCGATCCTGCCGGTGACCGGCAGCATCGGACCGGGTGGCGATTTCGACACCGCCGACGCCAAGACCTTCGACCAGAAACGCTATGCAGCGCGCTACACGCATGCCGGCGAAGTGGGCCAGGCCGGTTATTACAAGGTGCGGCTCACCGACTACGGCGGCATTGATGCCGAAGCCACTGCACTCACCCGCGCCGCGGCCGAGCGCTACACCTTCGCGCCGGGCGCCGACACCGGCCACCTGCTGATCAACGTGGCCCAGGCCAACGACCGCCACGTGGTGATCGGCAGCCAGGTGCAGCTGGTCGGCGACCGTGTGGTGGAAGGCAAACTGGTCACGCAGAGTTTCTGTGGCGGCCACGAATACACCACCTGGTTCCGGCTGGAATTCGATCGCCCGTTCACCGCGCACGGGGTGTGGGGCGAAGACGGCGGCGTGCCTGGCGCGCGTCACGGCATGGGCGGCGAACTCAAACCCAATGGCGCCTGGCTCAGCTTTCCGCTGGGCAAGGGCAAGGACGCGCGCGCAGTGACCGTGGTCAGCGCCATCTCGCATGTCGATGCCGACGGCGCACGCAGCAACCTGCGCGCCGATGGCATGCAGGGCGGCACGCTGCTGAGCCTGGAGCGGATGCGCCAGCGCGCGCAGCAGGTCTGGCGCACCGAACTGGCCAGCCTGCAGCTGGACGGCGCCAGCAAGGACGACCGCAGCGTGGCCTACACCGCGCTCTACCACGCTTTGTTGCAGCCGCTCACCGGCAGCGATGCCGATGGCCGCTACCGCGGCTATGACGATGCGATCCATCGTGCCGAGGGCTGGACCTACTACGAGTACTTTTCGCTGTGGGATACCTATCGCTCGCAGAATCAGCTGCTCGCCTTGCTGCGCCCGCAGCGCGCGCGCGACATCGGCCGCTCGCTGCTGGCGATCCATCAGCAAGGCGGCTGGCTGCCGCGCTGGGGCTACGCCAACTACGACACCAACATCATGACCGGCGATCCGGTGACGCCGTTCCTGGTCGACCTGTGGCGCTTCGGCGCACTACAGGGCAACGAGGCCGAGGCCTACGCCGCGTTACGGCAGAACGCCTTCGGCCAACCGCCGATCAACTCGCGGCATTCCGGGCGTTCGGGCAACGCGAGTTATCTCGCCAATGGCTTCGTGCAATACGACCGCGCGTTTCCGTCCAAGGGCATGGACGTGGACCCGCACCACGGCGGCTCGGCCACGCTGGAATACGCCCTGGCCGATTGCGCGCTGGCACAGATGGCCCAAGCCCTGGGCCATGCCGACGACAGCACCCAGCTGCGTGCGCGCGGCGGCAACTGGCATCACGTCTGGGACGCCACGGTGCGCGATGCGGACACCAGCTTTGCCGGCTTCCCGCGTCCACGCCTGGAAGATGGCAGCTGGTACGCGCCGTCCAACGACCAGTACAGCCCACGCTCGCAACACGGCTTCCACGAAGGCACTGCCTGGCAATACCAATGGCTGGTGCAGCAGGACATCCCCGGCATGCTGCAGGCTATGCATGGCAGCGACCAGGCAGGCAAACGCCTGGACACCTTCTTCGCCTATGACGACCTGCTCAAGGACCCGCTCAACGGTGCACGCACGCATTGGGTGGTCGGCCCGTACAGCTATTACAACCAGTACCGCTACAACCCCAACAACGAGCCCGACCTGCACGCGCCGTGGATGTACACGCTGATCGGCCAGCCGTGGAAGACCGCCACCGTGGTGCGCGCCGCGCAGCAGTTGTTCACCAATGCGCCCAACGGCGTCACCGGCAATGACGACCTCGGCACGATGTCGGCCTGGTATTTGTTCAGCGCCTTGGGGCTGTATCCGGCGGTGCCGGGCAGCGGCGAGTTCCTGTTGCACACGCCGCGTTTCAAGCGCGCCACGCTGGATCTGGGTAACGGCAAACGTTTGCGCATCGATGCCCCCGGCGCTGATGGCCGCGCGCTGCAGTACGTGCAGGGCGTGCGCTTGAACGGCGCACCGCAGACCAAGGTCTTCCTGGATTGGGCGCAATTGCAGCAAGGCGGCACGTTGTCGTTTGCGCTCACCAAGCAGGCGCCCACGCAAGGCTGGGGCACCCAAGCGGATGCACTCCCAACCTCGTTCTGCGCCACGCCTGCAGCCGCGCCTTAAGCCAAAGCTTCTCCCCTGGTTGCGGGGAATGCGAGGGAAAGCCCTGACGTTGTCGGAGCATGTGCTAAAGCCCCTCTCCTGCGGGGCGATAAGGCACAGCTTGCGCGCCACTGGCGCGCGTGCCTGGGAGCGCCCGCGCTGCTACGCGGGCAGGGGCGCGGGTACGGAGCGAAGCCCCTGACCAAGTTGGATAACACCAGGCTTCGCCCGTCCCCTCATCCGGCCCTTCGGGCCACCTTCTCCCGATGGGAGAAGGGAGTGGTCAGCGCGCATCCGCAAGCAGTCGTGCAGCACAGGACTGCTACCGCCAAGACTTTCCCATCGACGATTCAACCTGGAAGGCGCGTGGCGACGCGTTCGTCATGCATGGCACTGAAAGATCTCTAGGGCGCCCCTCATCCGGCCCTTCGGGCCACCTTCTCCCGATGGGAGATGGAACTACCCAACCTTCGCCAAGCGGCTATTCCGCCGCCCATAGGCCAGATAGACCACCACGCCCAACACATTCCACAGCAAGAACCACAGCTGCGTCTTGCTCGGCAGGCTCCAGAACAGGTACAGGCAGCCCAGGATCGCTACCGGTCCCACCACCCAGGCCAGCGGCGTGCGGAACGCCCGCGCACGGGTGGGTTCGCGCACGCGCAACACCAGCAAACACGCCGCCACGGCAGTAAACGCGGCCAACGTGCCGGCATTGGCCAACGCGGCGATTTCGTCCAGCCGCGCCACACCCGCCAACGCTGCCACCAGCACCGCGGTGAACAAGGTGATCGCCACCGGCGTGCCGGTGCGGGCGTTGACCTTGGACAAGCCGCGCGGCAACAGCCCATCGCGCGACATCACAAAGAAGATTCGGCTCTGCCCGTACAGGAACGCCAGCAGCACCGTCGGCAGCGCGATGATCGCCACCGCACCAATCACCAACGCTGCCTTGCCGTGGCCCAGCTCGCGCATGATCAACGCCAACGGCTCCGGGCTCTTACTGAACACGGTGAAGCTCAACGCGCCCACTGCCGACAGCGCCACCAGCACGTAAATCAACGTGCAGCCGATCATCGAACCGACGATACCGATCGACAGATCGCGCCCCGGGTTCTTGGTCTCTTCGGCGGCGGTGGAAATCGCATCGAACCCATAGAACGCAAAGAAGATGATCGCTGCTGCCGCCATCACCCCGCGCTCCACACCGTCCGGCCCCATCGCCTTGGAGAAGCCATACGGCATGAACGGCTGCAGGTTGGCGCTGTTGAAGGCCGGCAAGGCGATCGCCACGAACACAGCCAGCGCAATGATCTTTAGTACCACCAGCACCGCATTGAGCGTGGCGCTCTCCTTGGTGCCGGCCATCAACATGCCGGCCACCAAAAAGGTGATCACCACCGCCGGCAGGTTCACAATGCCGCCGGCGTGCGGCCCGGCAATCAATGCATGCGGCAGGTCGACGCCCACCCACTGCAGGAACCCGACGAAATAGCCCGACCAGCCCACCGCCACGGTGCTGACCACCAGCGAATATTCCAGCACCAGGCTCCAGCCCACCACCCAGGCGATGCTCTCGCCCAAGGCGGTGTAGCTGTAGGTGTAGGCACTGCCGGCAGCCGGCATCATCGTGGCCATTTCCGCATACGCCAGCGCCGCGCAGGCGCACACGATGCCGGCGGCAACGAAGGACAGCAGCACGGCCGGGCCGGCCTTGTCCGCGCCCACGCCGATCAGCGTGTAGATGCCGGTGCCGACGATCGCCCCGATCCCCAGCGCGATCAGATGCGGCCAACTCAGGCTGCGCACCAGTTGCCGGCCGGCCTCGTGCACGGTGACCTGATCGATGGATTTGCGCCTGAGCCAAGACGACATGCGGACCTCGAAGGAACCAAAAGAATCCCCGAGTGTCGCCCAACGCGCTGCAGCAAAGCTATCGGTGGTGATGCGATTCGGGCTGAGGCGATGCGGCTGCGTGTCCGGAAGCTACGCAAACAGATGACCTATAGGCCGCCACAACGGCACCGCTAAACCACCCCATTACACCCATGCCGCTGAAACCCGGCGCGCAGTCCGAGCTGCGCGTAATACGCCTCCACCGCAGGCAACTCCGGCCGATCGATTGGGCTGGCAAACCAGCGCTGCGTCGATAAGCCCAGCACGATATCGGCCAGGGTGAAGTTTGCCCCGAGTACGAACGGACCGCCGTGCTGCAGCTGTACGTCGAGGATGGTCATATGCCGATTCCACTCGCGTACGCTGGCTGCAATCGCCTGCACATCGGTATGCGTCGCACTGCCACGCACCATCGCCATGAACGCGTAACGCCAGGCGTTGTTGAGCTCGGTGGCCTGCCAATCCATCCATTGCTCGACCAGTGCACGTGCAGCGGGCGCACTCGGCAGCAGATCGTTGCGGTGGCTGCGCGCGGCCAGATACCGGCAGATGGTGTTCGATTCCCACAGCACCACCGTGCCATCGCGCATCACCGGCACCAACGCATTGGGATTGAGCGCGCGAAACGCCGACGTGTCCACCGAGGCAAAACCGCTGCCATACGCATGCAGCGTGTAGTCCAGCGCCAACTCCTCGCACAGCCACAGCACCTTGCGCACATTGATGGAGGTCGGCTTTCCGTAGAGTTCGAGCATGGTCTGTCGCAGATTTGGCAGGCTGCTCACCTTAGCGTGTCATCACTTTTTCGCGCAGTGACCCAGGCAAACCCCTGCACGAGCTCGACGCCCGCGTCGCAGCTACCGCCGCGCGCCGAGTGCGAACCTGCGCCAACCCATCGGGCACCGCGCCATGCCCCCGCACCGATGCATCCAGTCGCCAAGCCGCTGAGGCAGCTGTTGCGACCGGCCCCGTTACACTGCGCGCATGTCATCCGAACCCCTGATCCTTCTCGGACTGCTCGTCGTAGTCCTCGTGCTGCAGCTGCTCGCCCTGCTGCGGCGTCCTTCCACCAGCGGTCTGGAGCTGGCGCTGCGCGCCGAACAACGCGACGGCCGCGGCGAACTGCGCGAGCAACTCGAAGGCCTGGCGCGGCAGCAGGATGCGCGTCTGGAAACCTTCGCGCGCAATCTCACCGAGCTGTCCACCCGCACCGATCAACGTCTGGACTTGCTGCGCGATGCCCTTGGCGAAGATGCCCGCAAGGCGCGCGAAGAAAGCGGCCTGGCCCAGCAACGCACCGGCGAACTGTTGACCCTGCGGCTCACCGAACTACGCACCCAGCTCGAAGGCTTCGGCCAGCAGCAGGAAACCCGCATCCACGTGTTCGGCCAGCAACTGACCGACCTGATCGCACGCACCGACACGCACATGGCCGCGTTGCGCGAAGCGCTGGCCGAGGATGCGCGCAAGGGCCGCGCCGAAGCCGGCGAGTCGCAGCAACGCTTCACCGAAGCGCTGAGCCAGCGCCTGAGCGAACTCACCCAGCGCAACGAACTGCGCATCGGCGAGATGCGCGCCACGCTGGAACAGCAACTGGCCAGCCTGCAAAGCGACAACGCCAGCAAGCTGGAACTGATGCGCGCCACCGTCGACGAAAAACTGCAGACCACGCTCAACACACGCCTGGATGCGTCCTTCAAGCTCGTCTCCGAGCGCCTGGAACAGGTGCAGCGCGGCCTGGGCGAAATGCAGCAACTGGCCACCGGCGTGGGCGATCTCAAGCGCGTGCTCAGCAACGTCAAGGACCGTGGTGGTTGGGGCGAAGTGCAGCTGGAGAACATCCTCGAGCAGACGCTGACGATGGAGCAGTACGCGCGCGGCGTGCGGGTCAAACCCGAGAGCGCCGAAGCGGTGGATTTTGCGATCCGCCTGCCCGGGCGCGGCGACGACACGGTGGTGTGGCTGCCGGTCGACGCCAAGTTCCCGCGCGAGGACTACGAACGCCTGATCGACGCGCAGGAAAAGGGCGACCTGGACGCGATCAAGCAGTCGACTGCGCAGCTGGAGCGCGCCATCCGCGTGCAGGCCAAATCCATCAGCGACAAGTACGTCAGCCCGCCGCATACGACGGATTTCGCGGTGATGTTTCTGCCCACCGAGGGCCTGTACGCCGAAGTCATCCGCCGCGCCGGCCTGGTCGATCTGCTGCAGCGCGAACATCGCGTGGTACTGGCTGGCCCGACCACGTTCACCGCCCTGCTCAACAGCCTGCAAATGGGCTTCCGCACGCTGGCCATCGAAAAACGCTCCAGTGAGGTCTGGCAGGTGCTGGGCGCAGTGAAGAGCGAGTTCGGCAAGTTCGCCGGCATTCTGGAGAAGGCCGAGCGGCAGATCAGCACCGTCGGCAAGAGCCTCGGCGAAGCCAGCCGCAAGACCCGCACCATCGAACGTCGCCTGCGCGGTGTGGAAACCTTGTCCGGCGACCAATCCCAAGCGCTGCTGGACGATGCCGACAACGGCAACGACGACGAAATCGGCGACGAGCAAGAATGATCCACCCGCAGACGCCAGCCAACAGACAGCAAACGTAGGAGCGCACCCGGGCGCGACAAGGCATTACCGGTAACGCCTCATCGCAGCCAGGTCCGCTCCTACACCACCAGCCGCAGGACGCGCACGATCGAATGCGGCCCGCGCAGCGCAGAAGTAGTTCGATCGCAAACGGCGATGCAGCAGCGCCCCTGCCCAAGCAGACAGCACACGTAGGAGCGCACCCGGGCGCGACAGGGCATTACCGGTAACGCCTCATCGCGCCCGGGTGCGCTCCTACAACAGCGGGGTCGAGGCGTCATCTTTCTGCGACCTATGCCAAGCACACCACGCAGACATCGGCACCGCGATCCTGCGTACCTGACCTTTCAAAGAGAACTGGTATGTCGACCCGTTGGATCTACGCTGCACTGTCCGCGCTGCTGCTGGCTGCCTGCAGCAACTCACCTGCGTCTCGCGCAGAGGCCGCATCCGCGAGCACGCCCGCATCGCAAACCGCAAACGCCGACGCAGCCGCCTGCATCGCAAAAGGCGGGCAGCTACGCCCGGTGGGCCGCATGCAGATTCCGCGTTGCATCGTGCCGTATGCCGATGCCGGCAAGACCTGCACCGACAAGGCCGATTGCAGCGGCGATTGCCTGGCCACCAGCATCGTGCCGACCGGTACCGCCACCACCGGCACCTGCCAGCGCGACAGCGATCGCTTCGGCTGCCGTCAGGCTGTAGTGGGTGGCAAAGGCCAGGCGGCGCTGTGCATCGATTGACCGGCTGATGCGCGCGCGGGCGACATCGCTCGCGCGCATCCGGCGGTTTATGCTCTGGTGCTTCCCGCCAATCAGGACGCACCCATGACTTCCAGCATCCACACCATTGCGGTGACACGCATCGATGGCGCACCGGCCACCCTGGCCGACTACCGCGGCAAGGTGCTGCTGGTGGTCAACGTCGCCTCCAAGTGCGGTCTCACCCCGCAATACGAAGGCCTGGAGGCCCTGTACCGCGATAAGCATGCGGCGGGCCTGGAAGTGCTGGCGTTCCCGGCCAACGACTTCAACGGCCAGGAACCCGGCAGCGAGGCGGAGATTGCCCAGTTCTGCCAGCTCACCTACGACGTCACCTTCCCGATGTTCTCCAAGATCGCCGTCACCGGTGCAGACACCCATCCGTTGTATCAGGCCCTGACCAGCGCGCGCCCGAGCGCCACCGGCGATGGCCCGATGCGCGAGAAACTCGCCGGCTACGGAATTGCCGCAAACCCCGCACCGGGCGTGCTGTGGAACTTCGAAAAATTCCTGATCGGCCGCGACGGCGTCGTTATCGAGCGTTTCGCTCCCGATGTGCCGGCCGACGATGCACGCCTGCGCGTAGCCGTGGATGCGGCGTTGGCTGAGGCTGCATAACGCAGGCAGCCGTCGTTCAATGCCAGGCAAGACACGCGTTCGAGCCGGTGTTTTGATGCTGATCTTGATCAGCGTGCTTGCCTGCGTCGTCTGCTGCGGACGGGCAATCTCAATGGGTTTCAGATCTAACGGCGGCCAGTCATCTTTTGCGCTCACCGCCGGTGCGCAGCCGCTGCTCGGCACCGGCATATACCACCTGTGCGCTCCGGTGCCGAGCGCACGACTGACGACTACTTGCCGGGTGGTGTTGGCCGCGCTAAAAACACGCAGCGATCAAGGTGGACGTGCCGGACACTGGCACACGTCATCATCTGCATGATCTTCACAACGCAAAAAGCCCGGGATCGCTCCCGGGCTTTCGCGTGCAGGTCACACCACAGCGCAACCGATCAACGAATCCACTGCGGAATCGGCATCGCGTCCACCGGCACGGTGCTGTCCTTGTCTTCGCGCAGATAGTCCGGCAGCTCGCCGTCTTCGGTGCGTCGGCTGCGCAGGTCGCGCACGATCTGATAGTTGCGGCGCTGCATCCAGGCATCGCGGGTCAGCGCGTATTCGTCGGGAGCCTGGTCGCGCAGCGAATCCAGCGACATCAGCTGCGAACGCGTATCCACCAGCTGCAAGCCCTGCAGGGCAAAGCGCGCACCGCCGTCGTCGACCTGGCGCACCCACGACAGCGGAATATCGCCACCCAGGCCAACGGTGTCGCGCACGGTGCGTGGGCCAAACAGCGGCAGCTCGAAGTAACGCGAGTTACGCCAGCCCCAGGCACCCAGGGTCTGCCCGAAGTCTTCGCTGCGGCGCGGAATGCCGGCGGCGGAGGCCGGGTCGAACAGACCGGCAACGCCCAACGTGGAGTTCATCACAAAGCGCCCCAGCGACTGCACCGCAAAGACCGGGTGGCCCTGCAGCAACTGGTTGACCATGGTCAACGGCGTGCCGAGGTTGTCGAAGAAGTTGGTCACGCCCAGCCGCGCCGGTTGCGGCACCACCTTGGTGTATGCCGTCGCCAGCGGACGCGCCACGCCACGGTCCACCGCCAGATTGAAGCGATGCATGCCGCGGTTGTAGCGCTCCCACGGGTCGTAGGCGGGGGCGCCTGGCTGCGCAGGCGCGCCGTTGGCACCGGCCTGCGGGGTCGTCGCACCGTACAAGGCATCGAAGTCGTCTTCGGCCGAGGTCGGTGCAACTGCAGTTGCAGCACCGGCATCGCTGCCGGCAGCGGACTGCTCGGCAGGCGCGGCGGCCACGCCGGCAGGCAGTGCATCGGGTGCGGCGAAACCCGCAGCGGCCGGTTGCGCGGTCACCCCGGCATCGTCACGCACCGGTGTTGCTGTGCTGGGTGCGGTATCGGCACTGGCCGACGGCGGTGCCGACTTCGGCG
Organism: Xanthomonas sp. AC360; assembly: GCF_979258225.1. NCBI lineage: Bacteria > Pseudomonadati > Pseudomonadota > Gammaproteobacteria > Lysobacterales > Lysobacteraceae > Xanthomonas > Xanthomonas sp. AC360. Next base: position 1,277,021 of record NZ_OZ409846.1, on the reverse strand, counting down.
CGTGGCTGGCGCAGGCGCCCAGCAACAGGCAGGCCAGCAAGGGGAGGGTGCGTAACTGGGTCATGGCGTGGCGCTCAGGCCTGAAAATCGAGAGTGGGGGACAAGCGATAGGCGGCGCGCAATTCGTCCAGACCGGACGTCTCACCCACCACCGCCGCAGTGCCGTTACCGCGCAACCGCGCGGCCAGTTCGGCCAGCATCGCAACGCCGGCACTGTCCAGGCGTTGTACACCTGTCAGGTCCAGCGTGCGCACGCCATCCAACCGGGCGATCGCCTGCGGCCAGGCCGCAGTGACCGCCGCACGGTCGAGCACGCCGGTCAATGCCAGCGTGTCGCCGTTGCGTTGCACGGTGCTGTTACTTGCCATTGGCCGGTGCCGCGCCAACCTGCAGGTTGCCGCTGCGCAGTTCCGCGGCGACCTTGGCGATGCCCTTTTCGCGCAACGGGCCGTCGAACTGGGTCTTGAAGGTCTGCACGTAGGAAATGCCTTCGATCATCACGTCGAAGATCTTCCACTGGCCACCGCTGTTGCGCATCAGGTAGTCGACCGGGGTCGGGTCGTTGCCGGCGCGCAGCAGGTCGGTGGAGACCTTGACGCCGCGGTTGCCCGGCAGCGCGCTCTCGGACTTGGCGCGGAAGGTCGGCTTGCCTTCGAAGTTCAGCAGCGCGGTGCCGTAACGCTGCATCAGGTTCTCGGCCAGCGCGTCGGCAAACAGCTTGATGTCCGCGTCCGACGCGCCACGGCCGTGCACGCCCAGCACCAGACGGGCCGAGTAGTCGCGGTCGAAGGCCTTGTTCAATTCGCCATTGATGTACTGGCGCAGGGCGGCCGGATTGCCGCGGAACTCGGCTCGGCGCTGGTCCAGCGTGGTGAGGATGCGGGTGCTGCTGTCGATGACGGTCTTGGTGGCCGCGCCTTGCGCAGGCGCGCTGGCGGCGGCGGGCTGGGCCAGCACGGTGGCCGGTGCGCACACCAGCAGGGTCGAGGCCAGGACGGCGGAGAGCAGGGTGGTTTTCATTGGTGGTGAGGTTCCGTAGAGGGAGAAGCGGGCTGGGCAGGCGCGGGCGTCTGACCATCGGTGGCGGCCGGGGCATTGCTGCCACCACTACCGCCACCACTGAACATGTACTTGCCGACCAGCTGCAGCAGATCCACTGCCGGCTGGGTGAAGCCGATCTCTTCGCCCGGCTTGAGCGTTTCCGGGTCGCCGCCCGGCTGCAGACCGATATAGCTCTCGCCCAGCAAGCCGCTGGTGAAGATGCCGGCCGAGGTGTCGGCGGGCAGATCCTTGTATTTGGTGTCCAGCGACAGCGTCACCACCGAATCGAACTTGGTCGGATCCAGGTTGATCTCGGACACCTTGCCGATGGTCACGCCGCCGATCTTCACCGGCGCCTGCGCGCGCAGCTGGCCGATCTGGCTGAAGCGCGCGATCAAGGTGTACTGGCTGGAACCGAAGCCCCAGCGCTGATTGGTCGAGGCCACCGCCAACACCAGCAGCGAGGCCAGGGTCAGCAGCAAAAAGGCGCCAACGGCGAATTCGAGTCGTGGTCCACGCATGGCCATGGGCTATCTCACCTAAACAACATTGCAGAAAGGACGAAGTTGAACATCAGCACCAGCAGCGAGGCGTTGACCACCGCGCGGGTGGTGGCGATCGAGGTGCCTTCGATGGTCGGCTCGGCATGGAAGCCCACATAGGCGGCCACCAGCGCAGCAGTGCCGCCGAAGATCGCCGACTTGAGCATCGCCACGCCGAAGTCGTCCCAGAAATCGACGCTATTGCTCAGCCCCGACCAGAATGTGCCGTTGTCGATGCCCAACACGTGTACGGCTTCGAAGTAGCCGCCGGTAATGGCCAGCGAGCAGAACACGCCAGTCAGCAACGGCACCGTCAGCACCGCTGCCCAGAACCGCGGCGCCACTGCCTTGGCCACCGGGTCGATGGCCATCAGTTCGAGCGCCTTGATCTGGTCGGTGGCGCGCATCAGGCCGAGTTCGGCGGCGATCGAGCTGCCGGCGCGGCCGATGAACAGCAACGCCGTCAGCACCGGTGCCAGCTCGCGGTAGAGCGACAGCCCCAACAGCGTGGACAGCGCGTCCGACGCACCGTAGGTGGTCAGCGTGCGGTAGCCCTGCAGCGTCAGCACCAGGCCGACGAAGGCGCCGCCCACGGCGATGATCGGCAATGAGCGCGCGCCGACCTTGTAGATCTCGCGCACCAGCTCGGCGATGAAATCGCGCGTCGGCAGCGAGCCGCGCAGCACGGTCAGCGAAAACAAGCCGGCGCGGCCGAAAGCGCGGATCGATTCAACCATGGCCATCAGGCAGCACTCCGGTCGCGACGCGGTGCGGCATCGAAGGCGATCGGTCCATCCGGCTGGCCGTGCAGGAACTGCTGCACCAACGGATCGGTGCTGTCCTGCAATTGCGCCGGCGTGCCGGCGAACACGATGCCGCCATTGGCGATGACTACCGCCTGGTCGCAGATCGGCAGCGTCTCGTGCACGTGGTGGCTGACGATGATGCTGGTCAGACCCAGGCTGTCGTTGAGGCGCTGGATCAGGCTCATGATCACGCCCGAGGCGATCGGGTCCAGCCCGGTCAGCGGCTCGTCGTAGATCATCAATGGCGGGTCCAGCGCCAGCGCGCGCGCCAGCGCCACACGTCGCGCCATGCCGCCGGACAACTCACGTGGCCAGGCATCGGCGGCAGCAAGCAGGCCTACGGCGTGGAGCTTCATCTGCACCAGCCGCTGCAGCACCGGCGCCGGCAGGCGCGTATGCGTGCGCAGCGGCAGTGCGACGTTATCGGCCACGCTCAGGTCGGTGAGCAAGCCGTTGCCTTGCAGCAACACGCCGACACTGCGGCGCATTTCCAACAACGCTCGGCTGCCATGCGGGATCGGGCTACCGAACAAGGTCACCGTACCGGCGACCGGGCGCAGTTCGCCGGTCAACGCCGCCAGCATCGTGGACTTGCCGCTACCGGAAGGACCGAGCACGGCAGTGATACTGCCGCGCGGCACATCGAGCGAAACGTCGCGCAAAATCGTCCGCCCGCCGCGATCGATGCGGACACCGGACAACTGCACGACAGGAGAGGCGGACGCCGTCATCGAAGCCTTTAACAGAATTCCAACGCAATAGAGTAGCCGTCACACGGCTGAACATAACCGAACCGCTGCGTGCAGTATTGTCGCATTCATGCGGCAAGCGATGTGGCTGAGCATGTCGCCATCTGCGTAACAGCGTGTCCCGTAACGCAGGGACTGAAGCACTGCGTGTCATTGCTGTTCAACGTACGCAGCAGTAGGGTAATTAGCGTGCGATCGCTCGGCACACTTGGCGATACCTGCACCGTCGTGACGTTTCTCGCGGTCAGGTGTTTCGTCTGAGGGTTTCTGCCCGTCCTTCCGATCTGTCGAGTGCGTCGCGTTGTTGGCATCGCCGTCTTGTGGTGCCAGCGCAAAAGACGCGAGGATCCATCTCCATCGTCGCCAAGGAATCATCCATGGAGTTGCTGACGCTTGAACACTTCGCCGGGAGTGTCAATGAAACATTCGCTGCGTCATTGAACGAGGGCGAGGTGCCGTTTGTGTTGGTGGAAGCGCGGCCGCTGCAGGACGCACGCAACGCGCAACGCGCCCCGTTCTCGCTGTTGTTCCGCAATGGCTCGGCGTTTCTGTTTCCGCAGCAGACCTATCAGATGCGCCATGCGCGGCTGGGCGAGATCGGCATCTTTCTGGTGCCGGTGGCACGCGAGCGCGACGGGTTTTTGTATCAGGCCGTCTTTAATTGAGCGCGTTCAACTGACCAGGTGATCGTGCGGATGCCACTGCATCTGCAGATGTGTCTGGTTGCTGCTGCCTGCAACGAACCCATGGCGGACGTACAGGCGCTGCGCGGCGGGATTGGCGTGCAGCACATGCAATGACAGCGGGCACTCGGCCTCGCGGGCGCGTGACTGCGCATGCGCAAGCAGGTGCGAGCCGATGCCGCGGCCACGCCAGTCCGGCAGCAGACTGATGTCGATCAAGGTGTGCCGGGGCGCAGTGCAATGCAGATAGAGCCGGCCGACACGCGCGTCGTTGGCCTCAACGATCAGAAAGTCGGCATCGGCAAAATGCTGCCGGTAATGCGCGCGCTGCAGGTCGAATTGCTGGTCCAGAAACGCACGCTTGGTCGTGTCCGGCCAAGGCACCTGCGCCAGCTCTTCGCGACGGGTGCTGGCATACAGCTCCCGCAACCATGGCAGGTCGGTATCGCGTTCCGAACGCAAGACGACGGCCTGCGTACCAGACCCGACCGCGTGGTCGTGGCCGAACGCTGCCGTCGCCGCCGTGCTGGAGAGCCGCTGGGCCATGGCCTCAATCGAATACCGGGTAATCGCCCTGCAGTGCGATGCAGAAGTTCACTGCCAGATAGGGCTGCCGGTTCTCGTGGGCCAGGCCATTGCCGGTGGGCAACAGCATGCTAGGGAAGAATTGCTTGTCCGGCGCGACTGCAAAGAACGGGCGCTCGGTGTTGACGCTCAGCGACGACAGGGCAACACCACTGGCCGGCGTGCCCGTCTTCTTGGTCAGGTCCGGCTGCGAAAACGCGTTGGCGCCGTGCTGGTGCATGGGGATCTGCGTGCTCAGCAGGCTTTCCGAGGCGGAGCCGAAGTTGCTGCCCAGCGTTTGCGGGGTCAGCCCCGGCCCAGCGCCCTGCTGGCAGCCAGCGCGTGAGGAAAAGTTCGGCAACTGGAAGGTGCTGCTGCCGTTGCCGCCATAGGCCACGCCGAGCAGCGAGTACAGCGTGGTGTTCTGCGTGATCGGCAGGGTGGCGCCATTGCAGAACGCCCAGCCAACAGGATTGAAATCGAAGCCGAACAGCTGGATTTCACCGATATAGGGTTCGGTCATGAACAGATTCCTCCGATGAAGCGGATGCGGGCTGCGGTCTGATCGGCGCGGCGCGAGGGATATCAGGGCTGCTGCGGAAAGATGCCGGTGGTGGCGATGCAGTACTGCACCGTCAGCGTCGGCATGAGGTTGTCGTGCGGCTGGCTGCCGCCAGAGAACGAGGTGCTCTGCGCGGACATCGCCAGCGTGGTCGCGCCGTTGACGTCGCTGACATAGAACGTGCTGCCGCTGACCGCCGCCGGCAACAGCCCCGCGGGTGCGGTAGCGGTCGCCGCGCTGGTGGTGGCCTGGGCGGTATGCGTGTGCGCCGGCATCTGCAGGTCGATCAACGTCACCGTCTCGGTGCCGGAGCGCTGGGCGAGCACATAGTTGCTCAGCCCGGGGCCTTGGCCCTGGTGGATCGGCACGCGGCCGCGCAGATCCGGCACCGCGAATGTGGTCATGCCATTGCCGCCGTAGGCGGTACCGAGCAGCATGTACAACGTTTCGTAGTCGGAGATCTGCAGCAGCGAGCCGTCGCAGGCCTGCCAATTCTGGGGAGTGCGGCCAAAGCCGAACATGCGGATTTCGCCGATGAATGGAGTGCTCATGAGGTCCTTCCTGGTCGATGAGACGCCACGCGCACACTGCGCGCTAAGCGCCCGGATATGCGTGCGCCTAGCTGCGCGAGGGGAAGATGCCGTTCAGCGCGATGCAGAAATTGATCGCGGTGTACGGCTGCATATTCGGATGCGCCTGGTTGCCGCCGCTGTTGGCGACCGTGCCTTGGGACAGCGGCACCATCGCGCCAGGCGCGGCATACAACGCGTGCGCGGTTCCGGTGGTGATGTTGTTGTTCGCGAACAGGCGCCCGGTCGGGACGCGGTTGTCGCCGTTGGCGCTGCTGCAATCCATCAGGTGGCTGTGCGCGGGAAGGTTGTCCGCCACCAGCGTCACCGTCTCCGCACCGGCAGCCTGCGCCATCGGCATTGCAGGGGGCTGCCAACTCGGATCGGCCGACGGCCCGTAACCCATCGGCGTACGTCCGCGCATATCCGGCAACGCGAACGTGCTGCTGCCATTGCCGCCGAAGCGGCTGCCAAGCAGGCTGAACAGCGCCTGGTTCTGATTGACCGGTAATAGCTGGCCGTTGCATTGCGCAAAATATTTGGGTGCGAAAACGAAACCGGTCATCATGATCTGACCGACAAAAAACTCGCTCATGCAGATCTCCCCGCGTAGGTACGCCGCCGAACGGATGTCGGGACTGCGGTACAGATACCTGTCGAGGTTGCGCACTACAAGCCATCAGCCTTCAAAACTGGAATGAAGTATTAATTTTTCATCCTTTAACTGGCAGTCAGTTCCTGTTTAAATAGCGCCGCAGTCCAACTGTATGCCCTGAAAAGCATCGCGTTGCGCTGATCTGAGGCACCAGGACCGATGCCGACGCCGGGGTGGCGTGCTTTTTTGGGGAAAACTTATGTCCACGACTTTCGCTGCCTTGGGTGGCGTGCGCCCGCTATTGCGTTGGATGTTGGCGCTGTTGTTGTTGGCGACGTCTCACGTTGCCATGGCTGCCTACTGCCCGAGTCCGAAAAGCGCCACCATCAACTCCGGCGGCTCGGTGTCCTTTGAAGTTGGCGACTGCGACGGCCCTTCCAACATCGGCATGTTAGATCCCGGTATACCTCCTGCGCATGGCAGTTACAGCGCTCCCGGTCAAAATCCCGACAGCACCGAACAGGTGACCTATTTCAACAACGGGGACGGCGCCACGTCGGACTCGTTTTACCTGCTTGACGAAGACAACAACCAGGTCGTCTTCAACATCACCATCAATCCGTCGCGCACCGCCAGCATCGCGGTGAGCCCGGCCAGTCGCAACGAAGACAGCGGTTCATCGTTCACCTATACGGTGACGCTGAGCCAGACCAGCGGTACGGCCACCACGGTAAACCTCAACCGTAGCGGCACCGCCACCAACGGCGTCGATTACACCGGCTCGGTGAGCAGCGTCGTGGTGCCCGCCAACACCGCCTCGGCCAGCTTCGCCGTCACTCCGGTCTCCGATACCTCGGTGGAGGCAGACGAGACGGTCGTGGTCAGCGTAGCCAGCGGCACCGGCTATGGCGTCGGCAGCCCGTCCAGCGCCACCGCAACCATCCTCAACGACGATCTGCCCACCGCGTCGATCACCTTGTCGCCGGTCAGTGTGGCCGAGGACGGCGCCACCAATCTGGTCTACACCGTCACGCTCGACCAGGTGCCGGTGAGCGCAGTGTCTGTCGCTTACAGCGTAGTCGGCAGCGCGACCTCGGGCACCGACTACGCGGCCGTGAGTTCGCCGCTGGTGATCGGCGCCGGCCAGACCACCGGCACCATCACCATCAACCCGACCGCCGACAGCACCGTCGAACCCGACGAGACCGTCGACATCAGCCTGAGCGCAGGCAGCGGCTACAGCGTGGGCTCGCCCAACAGCGTCTCCGGCACCATCCTCAATGACGACCAGCCGTTGCTGTCGATCAACGACGTCTCCGTGAACGAGGGCAACGCCGGCACCACCAATGCCACCTTCACCGTGTCGCTGAGCCAGCCGGCCGGCGCCGGCGGGGTCAGCTTCGACATCGCCACCGCCGACGGCACCGCTACCGCAGGCGTGGACTACTCCGCTTCCAGCCTGACCGGGCAGACGATTCCCGCCGGCAGCAGCAGCTATACCTTCACCGTGCTGGTCAACGGCGACACGCTCAGCGAGCCCAACGAAACCTTCTTCGTCAACGTCAGCAACGTCGCTGGCGCCGCCGTCAGCGACGCGCAGGGTCAGGGCACCATCGTCAACGACGATACGCTGCCTGCGCTGTCGATCAACGATGTCAGCGTGAACGAAGGCAATAGCGGGTCCACCCTGCTCACCTTTACCGTGAGCCTGAGCGCGGCCAGCGGCCAGACCGTGTCGGTCAACTACTCCACCGCCGACGGCACCGCCATTGCCGGCAACGACTATGTCTCCCGCTCGGGCACGCTGACCTTCGCGCCGGGCGTCACGGCGCAGAGCGTGATCGTCACCGTCAGCGGCGACAACACTGTCGAACCCAATGACACCTTCACCGTGGGCCTGTCCGGCGCCAGCAACGCGTCCATCGCGCGCGCCACCGGCACCGGCACCATCGTCAACGACGATGCGGTGGTCACCGTCGCACCGGCGTCGCTGCCGGCAGCGACGGCAGGCAGCGCCTACAGCCAGACGGTGTCGGCCAGCGGCGGTACCGCGCCTTATACCTTCGTGATCACTGCCGGTGCGTTGCCACCCGGGCTGACCCTGAGCGCTGCCGGCGTGCTGTCAGGCACTCCGACAGGCACCGGCAGCTTCAACTTCACGGTAAGGGCGACCGACAGCGGCGCCCCGACAACCGGCAACCGCGCCTACACCCTGGTTGTTGCGGGTGCCACCGTCACGCTTCCGGCGACCTCGCTGGCCGCCGGCACCGCCGGTCAGGCCTACACGGCGGCCGTTACGCCGGCGAGCGGCGGCATCGCGCCGTATACCTACACGCTCAGTGCCGGTGCGCTGCCGGCGGGTATCACGCTCAACAGCGGGACCGCTGCGCTCAGCGGCACGCCCACGGCACCTGGTACCTACAACTTCTCCCTGACCGCCACCGACAGCACGACCGGTACGCCGTCCACTGCCACTCAGAGCTACACGCTGACCATCGCCGCGCCCACGATCGTGCTGGCGCCCACCACGCTGCCCGCTGCAACCCGTGGTACGGCATACAGCCAGGCGTTGAGCGCCAGCGGCGGCACTGCGCCTTACAGCTACACGATCGCCGCTGGCGTGTTGCCGGGTGGCCTGACCCTGGCCGGCAATGGCACGCTGTCGGGCACGCCGACGGTGGAAGGCACCTTCAACGTCACGGTTGAGGCGAGCGATGCCAACAGCTTCACCGGGACGCGGGCGTATGCGTTGACAGTGGCCGGCCCGACCCTGCTGCTGCCCGCATCCACCTTGCCGGCAGGCACGGCAGGGCAGGCGTACACGGCAGCGATCAGCCCGGCCACCGGCGGCACTGCGCCGTACAGCTATGCGCTGAGCGCCGGCGCGTTGCCGGCGGGCATCGTGCTGGACACCGCGACCGGCGGGCTGAGCGGCACGCCGACGGTGTCGGGCAGCTTCAACTTCACGCTCACCGCGTCCGATAGCACGCCCAGTCCTGCGGCGCAGGCCTCGCGTGCTTATGTGTTGACCATCGGCGCAGCCACGCTGGTGATCGGGCAGAACACGCTGCCGCCGGCAGTCACCGGCACCGCGTATAGCCAGACCTTGACCGTGTCCGGTGGCGTGGCGCCTTACAGCTTTGCGGTGACCAGCGGCACCTTGCCAGCTGGTTTGACCCTGGCTGCCAATGGCACGCTGTCGGGCACGCCCAGCGGCGAAGGCGTCAGCAACTTCACCATCACCGTGACCGATGCCAGTGCCGCCAGCGCTGCGCAGGCCTATAGCTTCAGCGTTGGCAGCGCCGCCCCGGTGGCGGTTGCAGACACCGCCGCGACCATGGATGGCACGGCAGTGACGGTGGCGGTGACCGGCAACGACACCGGCACCATCACCGCGATCGCCATCACCACCGCACCCACCAACGGCACTGCCGTGGTCGATGGCTTGCAGCTGGTCTATACCCCGACCGCCGGTTTCATCGGCACCGATGTGGTGAGCTACACCGCCACCGGCAGTGGCGGCACCTCGGCGGCGACCACGCTGACCATCACGGTCAATGCGCGGCCGGTTGCGGTGTCGGTGACCGCAGAGGCGGTGCCCGGCGAGGCGCAGCAGGTGGATATCACCCGCAACGCTACCGGCGGGCCGTTCGTGGCCGCCGCGGTGGTCTCGGTGCTGCCGGCCTCGGCCGGTACCGCCACCATCACCCGTGTCGGCGGTGCCGCCACCGCATCGGCGGCACGCGCTTCCGGTCTGTCGCCGGCCGCGACCGCGATGGCCGAAGTGCCTACCTTTACGCTGACCTTTACGCCCAACCCGGCATTTGTCGGCCAGGCGACGGTGCAGTTCACCTTGTCCAACGCGTTCGCCACCTCGGCGCCGGCCAGCGTGGTGTTCAACATCGCACCGCGCCGCGACCCGAGCCAGGATGCGGAAGTGCGCGGCTTGATCGATGCGCAGTCCGAGTCCACACGGCGGTTTGCGCGCGCGCAGATCGACAACTTCCAGCGCCGTCTGGAGGCCACCCATCGCGGTGGCGGCAGCTTCAGCAATGCGGTGAGCTTCCAGCCCACCTCGCATTGCCGCCAGGCCGAGCGCTGTGTCAGTGCGCAGCCGTGCAGCCCGGACACGCAGGATGCCGATAACGACTTCCGCGATGCGCCGGCAGTGGCGTCCAGCGGCACGGCGCAGGCGCAGGGGCAGGGCGATCTGGGTCTGTGGATCGGCGGTGCGATCCGCTCGGGCAGCTTGAACCGGCAGGCCAGCAGCAACGGTGTGGACTTCCAGACCGACGGCTTGAGCGTGGGTGCGGATTACCGGGTGGCGCAGTCGCTGGCGATCGGTGCGGGCCTGGGTTGGGGCCGCGACGACAGCGACGTGGGCAATAACGGCAGCCATAGCAAGGGCAACGCGTACACCATGGCCGTGTATGCCAGCTTCCATCCGGGCAAGGCGTTCTTCTTCGACACTCTGGTCGGGTACCAGTTGTTGTCGTACGACCTGCGCCGCTATGTGACCGACGATGGCTCGCTGGCCGAAGGCAACCGCGACGGCAAGCAGTGGATCGCGTCGCTATCGACCGGTGCGGACCTGCAGCGCGACAGCCTGCAGATCACCCCGTATGCGCGGCTGGATGTCTCGCGCGCCACCCTGGACGGCTATAGCGAAGACGGCGTGGCACCGTTCGCGTTGCGCTATGCCGACATGGATGTGGCCACCACCACCGGTAACCTGGGCCTGCGTCTGGAATGGCGTCGCGAAGTGAGCTGGGGCCGCCTGACCCCGCAGCTGCGGGTGGAATATCAGCGCGACTTCCAGGGCCGTGGCGATGCCACCCTGAGCTATGCCGATCTGTCTGGCGGGCCGTTCTATCGCACCGGCCAGAGCGCGTTCGATCGCAACCGCTTGATGGTGGGCATCGGCGCGGCGTTGCTGACCGAACAAGGCCTGTCCACGCGGCTGGAATACCGCGGCATCACCGACGGCGACAGCGGCAACGACCAGACCTGGATGATCAATCTGGAAAAGAAATACTGATCGCGCCACGCGCGCCGCAGTAGAGGCAATGCGATGGGCCGGGCACTGCTCGGCCCATCGCGTTTGTGGCGCGTGCAGGAGTGGCAGGTAGGGCGCACCGAGGTGCGTGTCGCTTGCGGTTGGCTTACATGCACAGGGCAGTCGACACGTTGCACGCAGCATGGCTCGCATAACGCTGCGTAGGCTGCAAGGCCGCAAGCGATGGCGACACCGATCCCTTTCCTGCCACGGGCCGTGCTCGCCTGAGCGCAGGTGCCATGTTGCGGACACCACGCCTCTGCGCAGCACGTGCAAGCACATCGACTGCCGCGCATCGGGCAGGTCGACAGCGCATTCCCTCGCCATCCGGCACAATGCCGCACGCATGCACGCCACCTCCGCGCCCGATTTTCGTCTCTATCCTTCCAATGCGCTGGATACCCTGGCTGCCTTGCTCGCGCAGGAGCTGCGTCGGCCGGTGCCCGGGCAGCCGGTGTTGCAGCCGGAGGTGGTGCTGATCCCGCAGGTGGCGATGCGGCGCTGGCTGCAGTCCACGCTAGCCGCCGAGCATGGCGTGGCGGCCAATCTGGAATTTCTCACCCCGGGCGAATTCGTGGCGCGCGCGCTGGAGTGCAACCTAGGCCCGGCCGAGGATGACCTGGACATGGCGACCACGCAGTGGCACCTGTACGCGACGCTGCAATCGGATCTGGGCAGCGACGCCGCGCTGGCGCCGCTGGCCGGCTATCTGGCCGATGGCGATGCGCTCAAGCCATGGGCGTTGGCCGGCGAGTTGGGCAACGTGTTCGAGAAGTACCAGGCATGGCGACGCGACTGGCTGCTGCGCTGGGAAGGTGGCGCCGATCCGGACGACCCGCAGGCACGGCTGTGGCGCAGCATCGCCAGCGGTCGGCAATACCGTGCGCGTCGCATCGGCCAGTATCTGGACCGTTACGCGCGCGCAGACGGGCCGTTGCCGCAGGGCTTACCGACCCGCCTGTTCGCCTTCGCCATCCTCAACATTTCGCCCGACGTGCTGCGGGTGCTGGCCACGCAAGCGCGCGTGGGCACGCTGCATTTCTATCTGCCCACGCCCACGCAAGGCTATTGGGGCGATCTGCAGACGCTGTGGCAGCGCCGCCGCGAAGACGGCGCAGTGCAGCTATTCGTCGATCAAGTGCAGGAAAACCCGTTGCTGCAGGCGTGGGGTGCGGCCGGGCGCGATTTCATGGCGCTGGTGGGCGATTACGAGGTGGTGCATCCGCTGGCCGAGATCGCCGCCTACGCCGACCCGCTCGACACCGGCCGTCGCGCACTTGCCGATGGCGGCGTGGGCGACAGCCTGCTGCGGCGTATGCAGAGCGATCTGTTCCATCGTCGTGCACCCGCCGTGCCTGCGGCATTGCCGGCGGTGAATCTGCACGACCCCAGCCTGCAGGTGCATGCCTGCCACACGCGCTTGCGCGAGTTGCAGGTGCTGCACGACCAGTTACGCGCCTTACTCGACGACCCGCGCTTCGACCCGCCCTTGCAGCCGCGCGAGATTGCCGTGCTGTCGCCCAACATCGACCCGTATGTGCCGTACCTGGAGGCGGTGTTCGGCAGCCATGGCAGCGACGATGCATTGCCGTACACCTTGGCCGACGCCAGCCCGTTGGCGAGCGAGCCGTTGGCCGAGGTGTTTTTGACCTTGCTCAAGCTGCCGATCGCACGCTTTGGGCTGCATGAAATTCTCGACCTGCTGGCCAGCGCACCGATCGCCGAGGCCGCCGGGCTGGACGACGCCGGGCTGGAACGCCTGCGCACCTGGCTGCACGCGGCCGGCGCGCGCTGGGGGCTGGATGCGCTGCATCGGCGTCAGCATCAGGCGCCCGGCGATGACGCTTACACCTGGCGTTTTGCGCTGGACCGGCTGCTGCTCGGCCATGCCAGCGGCGCCGACGACGACATCGATGGCGTGGCGCCATGGCCGCAGCTGGAAGGCAGCGCACTGACCGCACTCGACACGCTGATGCGGTTGCTGCGCGTGCTCGAACGCCATCAGTCCCTACTGGCCGAGCCGATGCCGCCTGTCGACTGGCGCGAGCGTTTGCTCGAGCTGCTGGATGCGTTGATTCCCACCGCGCCATCGGCCCCGCGCGCGCAGCGCGCGCTGGATCGGTTGCGCAGCTTGATCGATCAATTCGCCCGCGATGCGCAGCGCGCACACTACGCCGGCAAGGTGCCGGCCGAGGTGGTGCGTGCGCATTTTGAAGCGATACTGGGCGAGTCGGACACGCGTGCGCCGCTGCTGACCGGCGGCATCAGTTTCGGCCGCATGGTGCCGATGCGCTTGCTGCCGTTCCGCGCGATCTGTTTGCTCGGCATGAACGATGGCGATTTCCCGCGTCGCGACCCGGCCGCCGGGCTCAATCGGCTCACCGCAGAATTGGGCACCGAGCGTCGCCGGCATGGCGACCGTTCCACCCGCGAGGACGACCGCTTTTTGTTTCTGCAGTTGTTCGCCTCTGCGCAGGACGTGTTCTATCTGAGCTATCTCGGCGCCGATGCGCGCGATGGCAGCGTGCGCGAGCCGTCGGTGCTGGTCAGCGAATTGTTGGCGAGCGCGGCGCAGTACCACGCCGACCCAACGGCGATCCACACGTTGGTGGTGCATCACCCGTTGCAGCCGTTTGCCGCCGCCGCATTCGGTGCGCTGGGCGATGACGGCGCGGACCCGCGGCGTTTCAGTTATCGCCGGCAATGGCGCCCGGCCGTGGATAGCCTCACCGGCCAGCGCCAGCCGCTGGCGCCGTGGGTGACCGGTGCGCTGCCGGCCGATCACATCGCTTTGCCCACTAGCGTCTCTATCGACGATCTACGCCGCTTGTTCGGCGACCCGGCCGGGCAGTTTTTGCGTCATCGCTTGGGCATGCGCTTGCCCGACCCGGCCAGCGAAGACAGCGATCTGGAACCGCTGCTCGCGCCCACGCGCGGGCTGGATCAATACGGGTTGCAGCAGCAGGTGTTCGAGGCGGCGTTGGCGGGTGAAGTGGACGGGTTGTACGAGCGGCTGCGCGCACGCGCCTTGCTGCCATCGGGCCCGCTCGGCCGCCGTCAACTCGACGAGCGTGTGGCGCAGCTGCGCCCGTATGCCGACGCCTTTCGGCAATGGCGTGGCGATGCGCCGGCGCAGTCGCGCCGCTTGCAGGTGCAGATCGGCGATATCGACGTCCACGGCCGCGTGCCCGGCTGGTATGCCGATGGCGTGGGGCGCGTGCAGGTTGGCGCGCTCAGTGGCCGCAGCGCGATCCGCCACGGCCTGGAATGGTTGCTGCTGCGCGCCGCCGGCGAGCGCGTGCCGTATGTGCGCTTCTTCGAGCATGACGATGGCCTGGGCCCGTATCCCATCGATGCCGAACCGCTCTCGCAGACGCAGGCGCAACACGCCTTGGGCGAGCTATTGCAGCTGTATCGCCACGGTCTGCAAATGCCGCTGGCGTTTGCGCCGTACAGCAGCTGGAAATACCACCAGGCCGCACGCAGCGATGATCTGGACAAGGCCATCAAGGACGCCGCCGGGCAATGGCAGGCTAGCTTCGGTTGGAGCGAGTCGCAAAGTCCCGAACTGCGCTTGGTCAATCGCGGCCGCGACCCGTTTGCCGATGCGCAGCGCTTTACCGACTTCGCCACCACCAGCCATCGCGTGTACGACCTGCTCGAACGCGGCAACACCGACACTACGCTCGACCCGGAGCGTCTGATCGATAGTTGGCGGCACTGGCACGGCGCCCAGGACGACGCCGAATGAGCGCGCCTGTGAGCGACCCGTATCTGCAGTTGCCGCTGCACGGCGTGCGCCTGATCGAAGCCAGCGCCGGGACCGGCAAGACCTTCACCCTTGCCACGTTGTTCACCCGGCTGGTGGTCGAGCGCGGCTTGCGCATCGGCCAGATCCTGGCAGTGACCTTTACCGAAGCGGCCACGCAGGAATTGCGCCGCCGCATCCGCGAACGCCTGGTGCTGGCTGCCTCCCTCGTCCCCGATGCCGTCGTAGGAGCGGACCTGGCCGCGACCAAACCACCTGCAACGCATGCATCCAATGCTCCATCAGCTTCTGTAGGAGCGGCATCGGCCGCGACCGACCTCGCCGACGTCCCGTCGCGGCCAAGGCCGCTCCTACAGGAAGCGCCCGACGTCCTGCTGACCCGCGCCATCCTCACCGCGCATCTGGCCCACGGCGATGAAACCCCGGCCGCCTTGCGCCGCCGGTTGCAGCAGGCGGTGGAAGAAATCGATCTGGCCGCCGTGTTCACCATCCACGGCTTCTGCGCGCGCGTGCTGCGCGAACATGCGCTGGAAAGCGGCCAGGCCTTCGCCGCGCCGCAACTGCTCGCCAACGACCGCGAATTGCTGGGCGAAGTGGCCGCCGATCTGTGGCGCCAACGTGCGGCCGATGCGGTGATGGCCGAAGACCTGATCGCGCTGTGGTCGGGCGGCCCGCCTGCGCTGGCCACCGATCTGCGCGCGTTGGTGCGGCACGCGGCGATCCTGCCGGCAGCATCCGAAGCCAGCAGCGACGATGCCGCCGCATTGCTGCAGGCCGTGCACGATGCACGCCACGCGCTGGCAAGCGCATTCCACGCGCATGGCACGGCCTTTTTCGAATCCATCATGTCCGCCATCGATGGCGGCATCTTGAGCAAGGTCAGTTACAAACCGGAGTGGCTCACCGCGCTGTGGTACTGGTTCGACAGCTTCGCCGCCGCGCCAACGCACGAGCACGCCCAGCATCCCAAGCTGCTCAAGTTGACCGCTGCCGAATTGGCATCGGGCACCAACAAGAAGTTTGTCGATCGCACACCGGCCTCGCCGATGAGCCACGAAATCGATGGCTATCTCACCGCGCTGGCACGTGTCGAAGAATGGCGCACACGCCGCCGCATCCGTCTGCTGCATGCCCTGCGCGACGATGCCATCGCACGGCTCGCGCTACTCAAGCGCCAGCGCCGTGTGCAGACCTACGACGATCTGGTCGATGGCGTGGCGCACGCGCTGCAAGGCCCGCAAGCCGATGCCCTGGTGCAACGCCTGCGCGCGCAATACGCCATCGCGCTGGTGGACGAATTTCAGGACACCGACGACCGTCAGTGGTCGATCTTTTCCAGCGTGTTCGGCGAAGGCCCGCTCGCACGTGCGGCGGGTCTGGAGCCGGCGCTGTTTTTGATCGGCGACCCCAAGCAGGCCATCTACGGTTTCCGTGGCGGCGATGTGCGCACCTATTTGGCCGCCGCAATCACCGCCGAACTGGCGCCACCGCTGAGCCATAATTTTCGCTCGCGCCCCGGCGTGCTGGCGGCGATCGATGCGCTGTACGCGCAGGCCGGCTACACCGACGCGTTTCTCACCGACGGTATCGCCTTCCATCCGGTACAGGCCGGCACCAAGCGCAGCGATGCCGACCTGCAGCGCGATGGCGCCACCGCCCCGGCGCTGACGCTGTGGCGCGCGCCGGAACCGCCGCCGCCTGCGAAAGGCAAGCCCAAACCCTGGAGCGCCGGCCGCGCGCGCGAGCTGGCCACCGCCGCCTGCGTGGCTGCCATCCGCGGCTGGCTGGCCGGTGGTCGCGACGGCACCGCCACCATCAATGGCAACCCGGTGCAGGCTGGCGATATCGCCGTGCTGGTGCGTAGCCACGGCGAGGCCACGCGCATCCAGCAAGCACTGGGCGCGATGGGCATTCCGGCGGTCGCCGCCGGCAAGCAGAGCCTGTTCGCCACCGACGAAGCATTGGAACTGCTGGCCCTGCTGCAGGCCTTGCTCGACCCCGGCGACGACAGCCGCCTGCGCGCCGCGCTGGCCACGGTGTTGATCGGCGAAGACGCCATCGCCATTGCCGCACTCGAACGCGATGGCGAACGCCATCGCCGCTGGCAGCAGCACGCACTGGACTGGCGCGAGCGCTGGCAGCGCGGCGGCCCGCTGGCCTTGATCGGCGAGCTGGGCGCCACGCACGGGCAACGCCTGCTCGCGCTGGTCGATGGCGAACGCCGCCTCACCAATTACCTGCAACTGGCCGAACTGCTGCAGGAAGCCGACGTGCGCGCACTCGGCCCCCATGGTTTGGTCGACTGGCTGGCACGCCGCATCGCCAATGCCGACGACAACGACGAAGCCCAGCAACTGCGGCTGGAATCGGACGCGCGCCGCGTGCAGATCGTCACCCTGCACAAGAGCAAGGGTCTGGAGTATCCGCTGGTGTTTCTGCCGTACATCGGCATCGGCCGCAGCGACAAGGGCGCTGGCCGCCATTGTGTGGTGCATGCGCCGGATAGCGGCCGTCAGCTGCATTGGAACGTGTCCAAATGGAGTCGTGAGAAAGACGACCCGACCTGGAGCGCCGCCGAAGCCGCCTGGAAGCAGGAACAACGTGCCGAAGACGCACGCCTGCTCTACGTCGGCCTGACCCGCGCCGAGCATGCGCTATGGATCGCCAGCGGCAGCTTCCATCAGCACGAACGCACCGCTTTGTCGGGCATGCTGCGCGCGCTCGATGCGTTGCAAGGCGCGGCAGGCGAGGGCGCGGTGGTGGTGGACACCAGCACCCCGCCAGCCAACCTGCCGCGCCTGCCGCCGCCGCTCGAAGCGCAGGTGCCGCCGGCGCGCAGTCCGCAGCGGCACATCGCGCCGGAATGGTGGGTCTACAGCTTCACCCAGCTGGCCAACGCCGACGCCGGCGTCGCCATCGACCCGATGGCCAGCGCCACCGTGGTCGGCAGTGGCGGCAGCGACGAACCGTCCGGCAGCGAGGCGGTGGCGGTTGCCGCAGCCACCGAGGCCGAACCGTTCGATGCGCGTTTTGCCGGCAACCGCTTCGGCGTGGTGATGCACGATGTGTTCGAGCGCTGCGACTTTGCCGCCTGGCACGCGTGGCAGCCTGGCCAACCCGCGCCCGAGGGTCAGGCCGCGCCGATCCTCGAGGCCCTGCAGCGCGGCGGCTATGCCAAGGACGACCTAGACGACGGCCTGCGCGTGCTCACCGCCCTGATCGGCCACACCCTCACCGTGGTATTGCCCGAAGGCACCGCCCTGGCCGGCGTGCCCGAGCCGCAGCGCCGCAACGAAATGGAATTCCACTTCGCCATGCGGCCCACCCGCGTCGATGCGCTGCTGGCGTTGCTGCATCGGTTTGGTGTGGTCGGCGACCGCCAGGCCTTCGGCGCGCGCCACCGCCTGGAAGGCCTGATGACCGGCCTGATCGATCTCACCTACACCGTCGATGGCCGCTGGTACGTGCTCGACTACAAATCCAACCGCCTGCCCAGCTATGACGCCGACGCCCTGGCCCGCGCCATGGCGCACAGCGAGTACGAGCTGCAGGCGCTGATCTACACCGTGGCCTTGCACCGCTGGCTGCGCTTCCGCCTGGGCGATGCCGCCGATGGCGGCGGCTACGACTACACCCGCGACTTCGGCGGCGTGCGCTACCTGTTCTGCCGCGGCCTGGACGCCACCCGCAATGCAGCCGACGCCGGCTCAGCCAGCGCTGCCGTGCCCGGCCCGCCCGCACCCGGCGTCCACGCCTGGCGCTTCGACCCGGCCCTGGTCGACGCCCTGGACGCGCTGTTCGCCGGCAGCGCCCTGGAGCCGACTTCCAGCAACGCAGGCACGCCCAATGCCCACTAGCACACAGCCTCTCGCCGCCGACGCACCAAAGCCGCTGTCCCTCCGGGAGAGTGCGCAGCCCGTCAGCGCCGATGCACCAAAGCCCCTCTCCCCCCGGGGCGATAAGGCACTGGTTGCGTGCCGCTGGCGCGCGTGCCCTGGAGCGACCGCGCCGCTGGCGTGGGATGGGGCGCGGAGCGGGGGTCGGAGTGACGCTAGGTCCGCGAGTCAGGCATCCACTTTATGAGCCACCCAACCCTGCTGACCGCCCTCCACCAGAGCGGCGCCCTGCGCACGCTGGACCTGGCCTTCGCCCAAAGCCTGCAACGCCTGGCCCCAGACACCGACCCACAGGTCCTGGCCGGCGCCGCGCTCGCGTCGCTGGCAGTCACCAGCGGCCATGCCGGGCTGGACCCGGCGCGCGCCGCCATGCTGCTGGACCAGCGCGACGGCCCATCTCCCGCATTCCCGGACCCTACCGACTGGCAACGCACCCTGGCGGCTTCGCGCTGGGTCGACCAACCGAACCCCGACGACCCGGCCGCCGCCGACTGCCCGCTGGTCCTCGAACACGGCCTGCTCTACCTGCGCCGGTATCGCGAGTACGAACGCCGGCTGGCCCTGGGCCTGCAGCGCATCGCCGCCCAGCCCATGCCGGCGTTCGACGCCAACGCGCTGGCGCCGTTGTTCGCACAGTTGTTCCCAAACGCGACCCCAACCGCTCAGCCCGTGGACCCAACCCCTTTCCCCCCGGGAGAGGGTGCCCGAAGCGCGGGTGAGGGGTCGGGCCTGCCCGAGCCATCCCACCACCAAGACGGCACGAAGCCACCGGCCCCGTCCCACTCCCCCGACCGCCAGGCCCAAGCCGCCGCGCTGGCCCTGCGTCGCGCGCTGCTGCTGATCACCGGCGGCCCCGGCACCGGCAAGACCACCACCATCGCCCGCCTGTTACTGCTGCGCATCGCCCAGGCCCATGCCGCCGGCCACGCGCCGCCACGCATCGCCCTGGCCGCGCCCACCGGCCGTGCCGCCGAGCGCATGGCCGAAAGCCTGCGCGCCGCCGTCGCCCGCGCCATCGCTGCCGGCATCCAGCTGCCGCCCCATCCCAACGCAACCCCGCCCAGGCCAACGACACAATCGCCGAACCCCGCCACGTCTCCTCTGCATCCAGCGACAGAGGCAGCAAACCTCGGTGCTTCACCTCTCCCGCAAACGACAGAGACAGCAAGCCCGCACGTTTCTCCTCTCCAGCAAGCGGAAGCAGCAAACCCTGATGTTTCCCCTCGCCCGCAAGCGGAAGCAGCAAGCCCTGATGTTTCCCCTCACCCGCAAGCGGAAGCAGCAAGCCCTGATGTTTCCCCTCACCCGCAAGCGGAAGCAGCAAGCCCTGATGTTTCCCCTCACCCGCAAGCGGAGGCAGCAAGCCCTGATGTTTCCCCTCACCTGCAAGCGGAAGCAGCAAGCCCTGATGTTTCCCCTCTCCCGCTTGCGGGAGAGGGTGCCCGAAGGGCGGGTGAGGGCCCGCCACTGCCCTGGGAATCCCTCCTCCCCACCGGCGCCAGCACCCTGCATCGCCTGCTCGGCGTCATCCCGGATTCGCCAAACTTCCGCCATAACGCAGACAACCCGCTGCCGTTCGACCTGATCGTCGTCGACGAAGCTTCCATGGTCGACCTGCCGCTGATGTGCAAGCTGGTCGAAGCCGTGGCCGATGGCACCCAGCTGATCCTGCTCGGCGACGCCGACCAGCTGCCTTCGGTGGAAGCCGGCGACGTGCTCGCCGCCATCCTGCAGGCCGCCGGCCCCGGCGATGCCCTGCAACCGCACGACGCCGACGCGCTGCAACCGCTGCTCGGCAGCGCGCCCACTGGCAGTACGCCTGCCAGCATCCAGACCGTTAGCCACACCATCAGCCACACCCACAGCAGCGGCCTGGCCGGCCACCGCGTGCACCTGCTACGCGGCTATCGGCAAGCGGAAAACTTCGCGCTCGCCCCACTGGCCGACGCCATCCGCGCCGGCGACGCCGACACCGCGCTGGCCCTGCTGCGCAGCGGCGAGCTGGCCGGCGTGCACTTCCACGAAGACGGCGACGACCCGCTCACCCTCGGCCGCGACGCACTGCTGGCCCACTGGCGCGCGCTGGCCGATGCGCAAGACCCCGCTGCCGCCCTGCGCGCGGCCAGCCGCCTGCGCCTGCTCACCGCCGTGCGCGCCGGCCCGCAAGGCGCGCGCGGCCTCAACGCCCGCATCGAACAACTGCTCGCCGACACCGGCTCCGGCGCCCGCAGACTCGGCGGCGCCTCGCCCTGGTTCCAGGGCCGCCTGCTGCTGATCACCGAAAACAGCTACCGCCACGGCCTGTTCAACGGCGACGTCGGCATCTGTTTGCGCAGCGACGCGAGTCCCTCTTCGGGGCAAAGCGACGCGAATCCCTTCTCGGGGCGCGACAACACAAGCGCCAGCTCAGAGCGCAGCGATGCAAGCACCGTGACAGCACGCAGCGACGCAGCTGCATCTTCCGGCCCAAGCCACACCAGCGGCACCGCAACCCGCGACGACCCCGCCGCCGACCGCCGTGCCCAAGGCCCCTTGGTCGCCTGGTTCGAAGGCGACGGCGACGGCCAGGTGCGCGGCTTCCACCCCGCCGCCTTGCCCGCCCACGAGAGCGCCTTCGCCATGACCGTGCACAAGGCCCAGGGCAGCGAATTCGACGACGTCTGGCTGCAACTCCCCACCCGCGACGCCCGCGTGCTCAGCCGCGAACTGCTCTACACCGGCATCACCCGCGCCCGCCGCGCCCTGCACCTGGCCGGCAGCGAAGCGGTCATCCGCGCCGCGCTCGCCCGGCACGCCGCGCGCATTTCGGGATTGGCGTGGCGGTTGGGTGCGCAGCAGCAGGCGGCACCCGCCAAGCCAGCAACAGAACCATCCACCGCGTCGCCCGTGCAGGGATCGTTGTTCTGATGGACGCAAGCCGGCGCGATGACAGCAGTGAAAAGTGCTCTCAGGCAAAGAGCTGTAGCCGAAGACAGTTATTCGAAATTTTCGAATAACTGCCGCCGACGGCAAGAGCTACGCCACCAAGCATTAAAATCGCGGCGATCATCGCCACTGAGCAAGAGGCATCTGTCCATGACAGTCCTACCCAACATCCACCCTGGCGAAATCCTGCTTGAAGAGTTCCTCGAGCCGATGGGCATCAGTCAGAACGCACTGGCGCAGGCCACCGGCGTGCCGCCGCGTCGTATCAACGAGATCGTGCTGGGCAAGCGCGGCATCACCGCCGACACCGCCGTGCGCCTGGCTGCAGCGCTGGGCACAACCGAGCGCTTCTGGCTGGGCCTGCAAGCCGATTACGAGCTGGAACAAGCGCACCGCGCGCTGGGCGATTTGCCGTCACGGATCAAGCGGCTGGCGGCGTGATACGCGTTTTTTCAGCATGCCGCGTTAAGCACATAACCAGAGCAGATTAGCGAATCTGGTCTGACCGTTGCGCGGTAAGGCAGCACTGCCTGCTGCAACGCTTGGCTGTTGTAGGCAGTAATCAATTCTAGAAACAAGACCACACCGATGGGCCGACGTCGTCGCAAACGGATGGAGCGCTACTGGGCGCGGGCAGAAGCCAAGGCGCGTGCTGCGGTCGACCGGTTGGACCCGCAGAGCTGGTTCGATCTGTGGCATACGCATGTGGACTGGAATGGCCGCGGCCACTCATCTACTGAGCATCGGCAGATGGTCAATGCGGTTGCAGTGCGTGTGCTGTGCTACCTGGAAGCACGTCTGGCGCATCGTGGTGCAGCGGTGCAACTGTGGGCGGACCTCAGTCCGGATACGATGGATACCGGCATCTACGCGCACTCTGCCAACCCGAACGGCACGACCTTCCCCGCGACCTTTCCCAACCTGGATTGGCAGCAGGCTCTGCCTAGGGAGGTCGCAGCGATACTGCCCGCCACGCATCGGGCCGGCACCGCGTCATGCGACGGCAGTACCTGGTACGTCGTGCAGCGTCAGCCCGATGCGGCCGGCACGGGGGGCCGCCAATGAATTCCACCGACAAAGCCCACCGCACCGCAGTGCGTTACGCAGTCGGTGCCCGTCAGCCGCGGAGAACGAAGCCGCCTGTCACCGGCGCCACTTAACGCCTGGCGCACGCCTGCTTCGGGTGCCGCAGAAGTCTCAAGATTGCGCCGCGCGACCAGGTGGCACCGTGCCCTGGCTGCGGCAAAGCGCTGTGCGTGATGGGGCGCTCTTTCAAGGCGCCGCCGGCCCGCAACCATGCGCAGTGGATCAAGGTCGAGCGGCTGTACCGCGCGGGATTTCGGTTCTTCAGTTACCGCAACCACCTGTGCGCTCCGCTGTCCGCCAAGCTGTCGGAGGTGGATCGCTTCATCAGTGGGCATCCTACGCACCCGTTACGCCTGGGCGGTGCATGAAGCCCCCTTGTACAGCGCTTCTCTCAAAACGCGAGGTCAGGCGATCCACCTGACCCCGTTTTGCCGTCTGGCAGGCCGGGCGGCTTACTTGCCCTTCTTTTCCTGCTTGGCCGCGCGCTTTTCTTTCAGCGTCTTGGCCGGCTCTTTCTTCTGGCTCTTCTTCTGGTCCATCCCCTTGCTCATGACACCCTCGTAGTTGCTGGATTGATCGGTCGGGCAGCGCCATGACCCTGGCGTGCCTGCGCACTTTACGGCTTGTGCGCCCTGGAATGGGAGGGGGGAGCGAGGCCGGGGGACAAGCGGCGTGTCAGGCGCAGCCTTTTCAAGGAGCGGCGCCGGCAGCTCCCGCAGCCGCCGGCAGCCCCAGAACGCAAAACGCCCGCGTGCGACGGTCACCGTCTGCACGCGGGCGCTCGCGGCAACGGCCTTACTTGGCCGGCACGCGCTGGTACTGCTCGCCACCGGTATTGAGGTGGCCATTGGTCTCATCGATGGCGAAGTTCACCGTCTCGCCATCGTTGGTGACCTGCAGCGCCCCGTCCTTGTAGACGGCCGGGTAGCTCTCGGTCTTGGGCTTGCGGCTGAAGAACTTCGGCGTGGTGCTGCGGACCATGAAGGTCTCGCCATTGCGCGCGATGTCCATCGTCTCTTCCTGCGTCTGCACGTTGACCCAGTGCCCGACGAACTTCTCGCCCTCCACCTTGGCGCACCCGGTCACCAGCAACGCCGCGGCCAGCGCGGCACCCATCCACTTCATCATCGTGCGTTCTCCAGTTGAGGCTGGGGCGAGGATGACCGGTGGGGGATGTACGGGAGGTCAAGGTTCCTTTTCACTCCGTGCCCCTTGTACATGCAATGCGGGTCGCCCCAAGATTGATGTCTAGGGGTGCTCTCGAACAGAGCCAAGATCTGTATGGTGTCGAACCAGCATTCGGCGGAAGCTACACCTCGGGAGTTTTCAGCGGTCTGCCCGGCCGAGGATAGAAGCCGGCTCTACCATTTCCGATATCCTGACCGTCAAATTCGAGTGGCTTGAGCAACGCCTTCGAGTCCGCACGAATGTCCTGATTTTCCAGGATAATAATCTGGCCTGGACCGTCCCAAGCAGCTAACCAACTGTAAAACTTGTCCGTAACGGTCTCCGAAGGCACATCACGCTTCTCGAAAACTTTAGGATCCGCATAGGATTTCAGGGGCGAGTCGATAACAGTGATGCCCAAATGGGGGTTCCCGTTCGACAGCGCATAATGCATTACAGCAATCATCAGAGCGGCCAAGAATATCGCCCGCTTTCCAGCGCCATAACCTAGGCGAGCACGCCCATCGAGGACAATGTCACAAGCCCCTGGATCAAGCGATGCGGACTTGATGTTGTTGAACCCCCAAGCATGAAGGTACGAGAGGGCTAGAGCAGCAACTTCAACGCCTGCATTTCCGACGTTGCGCTCAAGCTTGAACTTGTCACGTTTTCTTAGCGCTCTTAACTTCTCAAGATCAGCAAGAATTCGTGCCTCATCATCGAAACGCGTCAGCTGTTCTGACAACTCACTTCTTCGTTCCGCAAGCATCTTGGGACTTCCAACGAATTCGCTCTTTGTCGTTTCGAGACGGGAAATCTCAAGGTTTTCCAAAACCGATAAGTTCTGGCGATGCACGCGCTCTTTCAATCGTGAGTCATCAACACGCGACTTCTCTCGTTTCAATGCCTCAGCAAGACCTAATCTTAAAACGGAGATCTTCTGAACCTCAGCCTTCAGAGCCCGTCGATAAACCTCCTGCCCCTCATGACGAAGGTGATTCGGGTCGAGCTGCTGCTCTGCCGATGTTCCGCAGAGAGGACAAGAGACTTCTTCCAGCTCCTGGAAGACCGAGATTCCCTCCCAAGTAGCACCAAGTCGCTCAGTGTCATTCTTGTACTTCTTATCAAGAAGATCAAAGCGCTGAAGCATGGACTCACTATGTGATCGCTCATTCTGCGCCAGCCGCAGACCTTCGCTTGCCACTGCAATCTTCTCGCGAACTTCCCTGAGCTGAGCAGCGCGTGCATCATAGTGCTGCGTCATGGCACTCAGCGCCCGGTCCACTTTGCTCAATGCATCCACAACGTCATCTCGCTGAACGTCGCTGCGAATTTCGGCACGGACGCGCACCAGAGCCTGCTCAGCCCCAGTGATCTGACCAGCTATGTGTTCTAGCTCTTTGCTAGTTCGAACTAGCTGAATGGCGGCGTCATCTGATCCAGTGAGAAACAAATGAAATGCAGCGATGCGTTGCACGATCGAGACGACAGGACCTGCTGTCGGCTCCTCACTGATCATGTTTGGCTGGGAAAGTAAGAACCAGTGACGCAAATCGCCGCCGGTGACGGGTCCTTTCTTTGAAGAGCTTCGCAGGAGCAACTTACCTTGCGCACCTGAACCTCTAACAAGTAACGTGCTCAAATCGTCTTCTAGCTCTTGCTCAGCCATTTCCCCAGTTTCATCGAGAGAGGCTGCAGCTTTGATAATTCTCGTCTCACCACCAGCGAGTGCCCTGCGCAGCACGTAGGTTTGACCCATCAGTTCAATAGTGAGATGCAGTAAGTCATAGCCAAGTGCCTCTGGTATCTGCTTAGGTGGCTTGTCTCCGCCCAGAAGAAACCAAAGGCAGTCACGGATGTACGACTTCCCAGTGTCGCTCGCTCCGCGAACGAGCATGGCAGGAAAACGAAACTCGACCATAGCATCCGGCTTGTCGATGCCAGTCGCAAGAAGGCTCTTAAGAATAATGCTCACAGTAGGCGCCTTTGACCTGAAGACTCAATTTCAGCCCCCCACAAATGTCCGGCCACTGAAAAAATCCTCAACAAATCCTCGGAGCCGCGTTGACCGAATTTCTCAGCCGCCCATTCGCACCGGTCCTCTAACTCACGCCAATAACCAGATGACAGCGATCCAACCATGGTGAAACTCGCAGGCCCAGCAATATAAGTAAGCCCATTGTCGTCCAGTTTGACGCCCACCAAACCTCGCGTGCTCATTAGATAGAGCCCCTGCTCGATCCTCTCTCGTCGGCTAAAAAGCTCGGAATTACGATGTGGGACTGGGGTGTGAAGACTCGCTGGGCCACCTACGTCCTTTGAGTAAACGATCGCATAGTCCAGTAGCACCAGCTTCTGCAGATCTGCCCCAAACGGACGTAGTGAGAAAAGTAGATAAACCATTCTGAGGCCAAGCTCGAATGGCGTGTTGAACAAGTCGAATTCCTTCCGAACACTTACTTTACCCATTTCAATCTCTTTTCGTTGACAAGGTGCTGGCAGGTTCCTGGTAGATCTCCACCGCGTAAGCTCGGATGAAGAACGCTATCGGTCACCTTTATTGTGCTTGACGCCGCGATGGCCGCCTCATGCCGCTCAAGACCTAGCTTGTGAAGAGGGCTTGTCGCTATAGATTTGATGCCCTGAAGCACCATATCCAGAAGCCTCGTGAACTCGTCATCTTGGTAAAGATCACGACTAAACCGACGCAGACCTTCAGCGGCATAAAAAGTCGCTCGTGCCGCTTCGTAGTGTTCTGCGTATGTATCAGATTTGATAACATCTTCAAGGATCATGGTTACCCCTGAGTGCTCGCAGTAAATCTTTATGAGCTCACTTACATACACCATCTCTTCTGCAACTGCACTACTCGGCACGTTCGGATCATCACCGCGTTCTGGCTCTATTCCAAACATAGCAAAGTGAGCTTTATAATCTTCCTCGTGCCAATTCAAAAGATCGTGGACCTGGCATTCTTCAAAGCGGCCAAAGTCAAATCCTTCGACCAGCATTTCCATTTCTGCATCCAACTCACCGGAAAGTGACTTCAAACCCTGAGTGCCATTACGCCATGCAACCAAAAAAGTCGTTTTAAATTTGACAGGATTCGCTAGAAGGTCATGCAGATCAGGGCCCACGTTATGGGGCGCGCAAAAATAGTATTTGCGAGGCACGGGGTAGCTGCCAGCTAGTAGATGCATGAAGAACTTGGCGATCTCCGGATATGCTGTCCCAGGAGAAAGTCGATCTTTGTAGTGTTTGGCTTGGTAGAGATCCCAAGTGTCAGCCGCCAGCGTGGGAGCAATGCGGGCCTCTACATCTCTACCTTTGTCGCGTGCATTTCCGAGTACTTTCACTGAAACATATTTGGAGCCCAAGACAGGCCTGTGGCGGCAAGCTGCCTCAATGAAATGCTCCCAATCTTTGTCAGACACGTGCATCAGATAGACAGCAGGGGGAACGGCACCTCGCTTGACTACATATCGATTGGACTTTGCGGCCGGCTTAGCCATGACGGCGCCCCTCAATACCATAGGCAACAAGGATCATAGCGCGGCTTCGCACCCTCGCACCTTTAGGCCAAGCCTCCCTAGCTAGAAATAGCCTGTAGTTGGACCAGCCAGCGAGTGCTGCGAACACTCGGTACAAGTGGGCAAACGAAATAATAAAAAATGGCCGCAACCTGGACTCGATCTGATTTATTTCGGCCGAGTTCTTTTGCAGTCCTAAGAGCCAGTGCTTAGCCTGTAACATCATCCCTGCAACCCTACAAGAAGAAGAATTTTAGCAGGAACGCATTTAAGTGTTACTGCCGACAAGCGAAACGGAGTCAGGGTCACTTACGCAGTCCCTCGGCACTTCGGGAACTGTCTGCAACCTAGAAACTGCTCGCCGGTGCGCCGGTTCCTTCGCTGCACAAGTGGGCTGCCACAGCGCGGGCAGGTTGGGGCAGCAACGGCAGTGGAGGCAGTTGAAGCAAAGACAGGTTCAACCCGTACCGGTGCCGGGGTCCACTGCGCTATGGCTTGCTGTTGCACCGCTCGAATCATCCCCAACAGTTGCTCGCCGCCAATCAATTCAATCGGCTTGCCTTGGGCGAAGTGCTCTGCATCCTTGGTGTAGCTGCCGATACAGACGATCTTGACCGCGTCAGCCTGGTGATGGGCGAGCAGACCGAACATTTCGCGTACGACGCTGACGCCGACCTGCTGGCGTTTCCATTGCTTGCATTGCACCAACGTGCGGCGGCCGTCCTTGCGCAGGATCAGGTCGATGCCGCCGTCGGGGCCGCCCAGGCCGGTTTCCTCGACGCTATAGCCTTGTCGGCGAAAGGCGTCGCCCACCAGTTGTTCGAACTGGCGCCAGCCGCCGGCCGCCAGGCTCTCCAGCGTGGTGCGTGTTTCCAGAAAGCGTCGCCGGCTGCGTGTGCCCAGGTAGGAGAACAACGCGGCGAGCCAGCAGATGCCGAGCAGCATCCACGCCAAGGGCGCGAACATGCCATCTGATTGCTGGGCAATGGCTTGCGACAGCATCCCGCCGTGCTGAGAGAACCACCAGGCGATGCCGTAGCGCACTGCGAGATACGCTGCGATTCCCGCAACGAAGGCGGCTGGCCACGGCAATGCGGCCAACGCTTCAAATCCGCTCTGTTTCTTTCTGCGTCCCATGCAAGAACCCCCGTTCCAAGTTCGACCATAGCTGCTGAGACGTGTTTTGTCAGCAGAGCGCTCCTGCCGATGCGAACAACGTCCCATCAACGATCTGCGCGATGCATGCGGTCGGAAAAAGGGCGAGATTTGTCATTAAAAGCTTGAGCTCGCTTATGCGTCTGGCCGCGCTCTTGCGCGTGCAGGTATGGGATGCGATCAACCCGGCGCAGTCGATCTTGGTGTGAGCGTTGTCTGCCAACGCATCGTATGGGCATCGCTCCAACCTCTTCCTACGCGACCGAAGAGAGAGACATCCTGCAGAGAGAATCGGCAAGGCAAAGCGCGATCCCATTGCATGAAGCGGCTGTCGACGCCACGGCCAAAGCCAGCGTCGGCAAGTTGTAAGCAGACGGTCTTCGACGTGTCTTTTTTTTCGACACCGTACACGTCCAAACAGCGCGCGTTGCGATGCAGGCGCTGTGTGTTTTGCGCAATGTCTTCAACGTTGTCCCAATGGCTCGCGTGACATGCGTCGGCGCATTGTGGATTTGTGTGCATGCCATCACCCGCGATGGGTTCGCTGCGCAGCAAAACGCAACACACGCGCGATTTAAAAGTGAATAGTCGTTTGCGGTTGAGTCTGTTTTGCTAGATTTCGCCCGCCATCGCGGCACCCTGCAATAACAGCGGTGTTGCCGATGGCCAGCATGCCTGCCGTCTTCGTCTTGCGACGTGCGTGCGGCAGGCAATCTCTTGCATGCGTCATGGGGACAACATGAAGATCGAATCGAGCAAGACTCTTGCGCGAAGTGGGATGCTGCGCGCCGTTTGCGGTGTGTGCCTGTCTGTGGCGAGCATGGCGGCGTTGGCCGATCCTGCGCGTGAGGTGGCCAGCACCGGGTGGGCAACGCAAAATGGTGGCACACGTGGCGGCAGCGCGGCGGCGCTGGCAGATACGTTCGTGGTCGCCGATGCCGATGCGCTCAGGACGGCGTTGCGCGCACCGGTCGGTGCGGGCGGGCGCTTGATCTATGTGCAAGGCGTCATCGACGTCAGTGGCGGTGTGGCCTATGCCACCAAGGCCGAAATGAAGCAGCGCGCGCGCCTGGAGATTCCCGCCAAAACTACGCTGATCGGGGTGGGAGCCGATGCCTGGATCATCGAAGGCTATCTGCTGGTCAAGAGCAACGATGTCATCCTGCGCAACCTCAACATCGAAAACCCTTGGGACCCGGAGCCGCTGTGGGATCCGACCGACGGCAAGCTGGGCAATTGGAATTCAGAGTTCGATGGCCTGACCATCGACGGTGCCAGCAATGTATGGATCGACCATATGGTGTTCACCGATGGACGTCGGCTGGATGATCGCAACGAAGTCGCCAATGGCCGCCATGTGCAACATCACGATGGCGCGCTGGACGTCAAGAATGGTGCCAACTACGTGACCATCTCGCACACGTTCTTCGATCACCACGAGAAGAACACGCTGATTGGCTCCACCGACAAGACTGACCGTGGCGATGTGGGTAAGTTGAAGGTCACCATCCACGATTCGCTGTTCAACGCGGTGGCATCACGTGGCCCGCGTGGGCGTTATGGCCAGATCCATCTATTCAACAATCTGCACCTGGGCGACAAGGCCGATCCGGACTATCCGTTCAACTATGCGCATGGTGTGGCGATCCAGTCGGCGATTCTGTCGGAGAACAATACCTTCCTGGTGGGCGGCGCCAGTGGCTGCAAGGATGTGGTGCAGGACATCGGTGGCGGCAGGTATGTCGATCGTGGTTCGCAGGTCAACGGCGTGCCCATGGTCTGCACCCTCAACACGGCGATCGGCTGGAAGCCGCCGTATGCGTACGCGCTGCTGCCGACGTCGGAGGTGCCAGCCGCAGTGCTGGCAGATGTAGGAACCGGGCTGCTGTAGCGGTATGCGGCGCAGGCACGGGCCTGCGCCGCATGTATGGTGTCGACGCGTGCGGCGGACGTGCGTCGGGATGAGCGCGCGCGACATGCAGGCCAGCAAGCCAGGCGGCAGGGGATGCGTTGTCCACCAACGCGCCGCTTGGAGATCGCTTGGGAATCGCATTCCCCGATCAGTGAGGCAGGCACGTTGCAGTGATAGTCGGTGCGGCAAGGTACGATCCCATTCAATTGTTTGAGTGCGCTGCTGCTGTCGCCATGTCCGCTCCCCGCCCGACCCTTGATGGCATTCCTGCCAGCCAGTTCCAGCTACCGTCCGGCCCGTGGCACACGGTGCTGCAGGCGCTATGTGCGTGCTTTCCCGGCGTGGCGGCTGAGACGTGGCGCGATCGCTTCGCGCGTGGACGCGTGCTGGATGACCAGCAGCGGGCATTGGATGTTGCCACGCCGTATCGGCTTGGCGCAGAGATCTATTATTTTCGCGAAGTCGCGGACGAGCCGATCATCACGGCAACGGAAACGGTGGTACATGCCGACGCGCATATCGTCGTTGCCTGCAAGCCGCATTTTCTGCCCGTGGTGCCTGCTGGTGCGTACGTGCGCCAGACGCTATTGACGCGGTTGGTTCAGCGCCTGGATAACCCGGCGCTGGTGCCGCTGCACCGCATCGACCGCGATACCGCCGGACTGGTGTTGTTCTCGGCCAACCCGGCGACACGTGGGATCTACCAGGCGTTGTTTCGCGAGCGACGCATCCGCAAGCACTATCTGGCGGTGGCACCGCCGCTACCGGGGCTGGCGTTTCCGTATGTGCGTCGCAGCCGACTTGAGCCGGGCGAGCCGTTCTTTCGCATGCGCGAGTGCGTGGGCGAACCGAATAGCGAGACGGTGATCGATGTAGTTGCGCGCGGCGCAGACGCGTGGACCTATCGGTTGGAGCCGGTCACCGGGCGCAAGCATCAGTTACGCGTGCATATGGCCGCGTTGGGCGTACCGATCCTGCATGACCGCTTCTATCCCGATCTGGAAGACCAGCGGCCAGATGATCCAGAACGGCCGTTGCAGCTGTTCGCGCAGACGCTGGCATTCGATGACCCGATCACGGGGGAGCCGAGACACTTCACCGCGACGGTCGCGCCGAACAGTCATGAGTGACCCAACAAGCGCTGGTTCGACGCGTTATTTCAGTTCCTTCTCGAAATCGCTAACGAACTTCGTCAGTGAGGTTCCGCAGGCGTTGCAGAAGTCGCGTAACTGGAGAAGATCCATCCGGCGACTGCCTCGCTCGACGTCACTCACATACGACTGTGGACGCTCAAGTGCTGTGCTCAAGGCAACCTGCGTCAACCCAGCGGAGAGGCGAAGCTCGCGCAGTTGCTGTAGCAGAATGTCGTAATGGTCTTTGTGGATCGACTTGATTGGCATGGCGGCAACGTTGATGGGCCGCACTGAAGCTATATCCCCTTTTCAAATATCTGAAAAAGGGATAAATTTGGTATGCGGACATCTTGTCCGCTCACGTCGAGGACGGATGCCATGACGACTTCGAAAACCCGCAAAACCGCCACGCTACGGACGCAGCAAGAGCCCTTCACCTTCGGCGTCACCGTCGCGCAGATCGACCAGTTCCACACGCTGCTGCGTACGATCACTGCGCAGAGCGACATGGTGGCGGTGTGCAGCGGCAATCCACTGGATGCCAACAGCCTATCGGTGCTGGGCGAGAACATTTTCAATGCCGCACGCGCGGTGCGCGTGGTCGTCGACCAGATCCACGCGCAGCGGCTTAGCGATGATTGCGCAGTGCGGGTATCGCTAGCGCGCGGTAGCAAGCGGTAGTGCAGATATCAGATGCCGGGGCGCGCGCGTGCATGCGGCCCCGGCGGGTGCAGGCATCGCTCGGGATGCCGGCTGAAACGGTTCCGGCGCGTAGCGCCGGATGGCCTCAACGCACCTTGTACAACACCGCCGCACCAGGCCGTGGCTCGAACATCGGCACGGTCTGCTGCTTGAGCGCGGTGCCCTTGGCGTCCCACACCAGCGTTTCGACCGGGTAGTCGTCCTTGCGGGTCATCGTGTCGATCTGCTTGACGATCACGGTCTTGCCGGCGGGTACTTCCGGGTTCCAGGCGAACACGCCCAGGCGGCCATAGAACACGGCCGGGGCGGTGGCATCCAGGCGGCGGTCGGGGCACATCACCAGGCCACGCTCCAGCATCACGCGCAGCGCGCCGACGGGCACGGCCTTGACGGTGGGGCTGGTGCGCTCGGTGCTGTGGCCGGGGCAGACATTGGCCGAGCGGGTGATCATGTCTTCGGCGACTTGCCGGTCGGATTGGGCCAGCGCCGGCACGGCGGTGGCGGACAGGGCAAGCAGGGCAACGGCGGACTTCCAGTTCATCGGCGACTCCTCATGAGATGACACTCCAGAAACGGCGGCCCGGGTCACCCGGCGCCACCAGCAACGCGCCCAGATGCTAGCAAGGCGGTTGTTAAAGACTGCCGATGGCAATGCCGGCTGACTGACGCAGCGGCTGTCGGGAGACTCCCGATTGAGCGCGGCTAGCCGCACCGTTAGCGTGCGCGCTAGACACTGCCGGACTGCACCGTGGAACGCGCCGACCTGATTGACTCACTGCTCATTGGCATGCGCCGGGCCGAAGCCCTGCGCGCGCAGCCGTCCAGCTACAGCACCGCGCACAGCGCGCAGATGGCGGTCGATCACGGCAAGGCCGCCGACGCCGAGCTGGTGCTGTCGCTGTTCAAATTCAGCCCGGAGCATCTCAAGTTGCTGGGCGGTGCCGGCATCGAGGCGCTGGGCGAGATCGTGTGCCACGCCTGGGCACTGCACGGTGGCAATAACGCGGCGCTGATCCGCTGGTTTCGCGAACCGATGAACGCGCTGGATGGCCAGACCCCCGCCGCATTGGTCCGCTCCGGCAGCCTCAAGGTGCTGCTGCTGGTATTGCGCCAGCAGATGGAGTGGGAGCTGCCCAAGCGCTCGGCGTGAGCAGCTGAGAAACCGACTGTACTCACCGCATGGCGGGTTGGCCGGTGTTCGGTGCACGCGTGCACACCGGTGATGGGCGCGTCGTCCAGAGCCACCTGACGACTGCTCGTGACGTGTTGTTAGCTGCTCTCAGCGGCGAGAGCGAAGATGCGCGCGGTGTGGTCAATGCCACGCATCTTGCGCGTCTTGCACAGTACGTTGGCACACTGCATCGCGATGCTCAGGTGCGTTGCTGCACGCAGCAGCCCTGCATGCGGTTGCACGAGCGCGCTGCTGCGCCGTGCGGTGTTGCAGCGCAGGCGCAGATATCGAGTTAATCGTCTGAGCGAAATCCGTCGCGCGCACCGCCGGGACGCCACGCGGCGGCGCCGGCGGTGCGAGGGCGCACTTACTGCTTCGGTCGCGCCACTGCGTACATTTCCGACGCGATCTTCTTCATCAGGGCGTTGCCGTCGTCGCCTTCCTTGTACAGGTCGAAGTGGCTGCGGCCTTCCAGATAGCGGAAGTCGCTCTTGGCGCCCAGGCCGTCCAGCACCGACTGGAATTTATGCGCCGCGCCGTCCAGGTAGAACGTGTCGGCGGTGCCGACAATCAGGTGAATCTTGCCGTCCAGGTCCGGCTTGAGCGTGGGCCACTGCGCGGCCACGCGGGCGGCGATGTCGTAATGCGTGCGCCAGTAGGCCGCCACGGCCGGGTCGACCTTGCCGGTGTCGCGATCGAACATCGGCACCGGGCGGCCGTCGGCACCGCGCGGGGAGAACACCCACTCGAACGAGGTGAGCTGGCCGCCGTACGGGCCGAGCACGCGTTCGAGCTTGGCGAAGGTTTCCAGTTCGGCCACCACCTTGCCCCCATCGCGGACCAGCGGGAACTGGCTGCCGTCGGGGCGCCGGTAGACGTTGGCATTGGGCGCGTACAGATCCGGGCCGGTGAAGTCGCGGAAGTCGCTGGAATCGGGCGAGGTGGACCAGGTGCCGCCGAACAGTTTGGGGTAGCGCGTCTGCAGCCACAGCGTGGCCCAGCCGCCGGACGAGTGCCCGGTCAAGAACCGGCCGCTGGCCTTGCCGTCCATCTTGTACTGGCGCTCCAGCGCCGGGATCAGCTCTTCGGTCAGCGCGTTGCCCCAGGGGCCGTTGTTGACCGAGTCTGCGAACTCGTGGGTGCCGGTGGGCGTGGCCTGATCCAGGAACACCCAGATCATCGGCGGCATCTGCTTGGCCGCCATCGCGCTCCAGGTGGCGGCGATGCTGCCGGCAAAGCGGTTGTAGTTGCCGCCGAAGCCGTGGGTGACATACACGGTTGGGTAGCGCGTGCGGGCTTTGGCGTCATAGCCGGGTGGGGTGAGCACGCGTGCGCGCAGCGAGACCGGCCGGCCCCAGAACGCGCTCAGCGACGGGCTGACCATCGAGGCATCGGTGGTGTGCAGCTTGGCCTCCGGCACGGCATCGCGCACAGCCTGCGGTGCGCGTGGCGACACCTGCCACGGGTCGTCCGAGACAGGCAGCTGTGTGCTGAGCGTCAGTGCCGGCAGCGCTGCGCTTTTGCCCAGGGTGACCGGCGTCACCGCGCTCAGCAGGTCGCCGCCATCGCGGCCGCCGTAGCCGTAGCTGTGGTCCGGGTCCAGCACGGCCTGGAACAGATAGGCGCCGGCCGGCAGCGCGGAAAACCCGCTGGGGTAGACGATGTTGTCCAGATCGATCTGCACGCTGGCCCCCGGCGCAAGCCCGGCAACCTCCTGCGCGGCCACCGTCGTGGCGCTAGGACGGAACGGGTTGGTATCCACCGCCTCCACCTTGCCGTCCTTGGCCTGCGCCTGCGCGTCCTTGGCCAGGGTGGCGAACACCAACAGCCGCCCGGAGACGGGCTGGTCGGTGGCGCCGCCCAGGGTGACGCGCAGCAGGCGATGCGCGGCCGCCGGCTCGGCGGCGTGCGCGGCGCAGGCGCACAGCAGGCCAACGGCCAGCCCAAGGCGAGGTGCAAGACGATGCAGAGACATGCGGATCCTTTGAGACGCTGATGGACGGAGTAGGCGTGGTGGCCCTGGGCGCACTGTAGCCAGTTTGCAGCGGGCTGCGGGCTCTGAGTGCGATGTCAGGTCAACGGATCCGATCTGCCTGCTCTGTACCTTGTCCGGCCGCGCTGGCCAGCGTCAGCAACCGGGTGGCCTGACTGGTGTGTACGCAGGTTGCGCCGTGCAGTGATTCCATCGCTACGGCCGTGGATTTTCAGTATCGGTCGATCACTGAGATTGAGAACAGATCCGACCTTCTGTCGGATTGAAAATAGGCGATGCATCACGCATCGAAGTTAATGAGACGATTTGTCGGGTTGTGAAACGACCGCTCTCCAATATCGCTATATCAAGCGTTTCTCATCGTGCCGAGTGACATATTCGCTAGAGCATGCGTTGGCGAGAATCGTGAGGTCGAGATTGGAATCAAGCGAGAACGTAAACCGACGGTTTTTGTTTGGATGGCTGAGTGAGACATGTCACCTGTGCGGGATGCGCAGGGAACGTCGGGATGAACATGTTCGTCATGCCAGGTAACGCCGCCAATGCGCGTCCAGTGCCATTAACCCGCTTCAGACTCAGGAGTTTTCGACATGCATCAAACACTCAGCCTTTCTCGCCAACTCGCCGCATGCAGCGCGTTACTGCTGACGACGGCCGTGTGCATGGAAGCGGCCATGGCGGCGCCGGTCAGCAACACCGAGCGGGTCACCTTGAGCCATGTCTTCGCCACGCTGCAGAGCGGGCAGGAAGACAAGAAGCCGGAAGACATTGCCGCATGTCGCAAGCAGGTTGCGGCGCCGAGTTCCAAATATCTGGGGATGGTGGTCACCACCACGTATTCCATCGATGCGCAGTCCCTGATCATGACCGCCTCGTCGTCGCTTCCCTCACCCGTCGTGACACAGCCGCTGATGCTGACGGTGCCGCTGTCCCCGTTGGGGTTGTCTGGCGAATATGCCTTCGGCGCGTTTCGCCCGAGCGCGTTGCCCAATACCTATGTGCTGTTTTCGACTGGGCTGAATTTCAAGGGCCCCAAGTCATCGGTGCTCGTCCTCAACAGCGACAAACCCTATAACTGCCTGGTCACCAGCGATCCGGCGCCGTTCAATGGAAAACTGGGCACCCAGCTGGGCAAAGACCAGGGGCGCTGATCTGCGCGACGTGCGAATTGCCGCCGAACGCGCTGACTAAGGGCAGCTAACAACCCTACCGTGCTCACCGCCAGGCGGGCGCGGCCGGTGCTCGGAAGCGGCATGTACCACCCATACATGCCGGTTCTGAGCGCGCCGTCCACACCCACCTGACGACTGCTCGCTACGTTTTATTAGCCGCTCTAAATGGTCGGCGCGTTCGGTTGCGGTCGATGGGCAACGCGACAGCGGTTTTTGGTGAGCGTTTCTGAAGCACAGCAGGATTGCCTGCCGACATGTGCGGCAGACATAGATCCATGCATTACCGATACGGCCCCGGCCCGCGCCAGACTGGCTCGCCCTGGCGGTAGACCTCCATCATGTTGATGACCTCGCGGGCGTCGCCGATGTTCTTCAGTTCCGGCGAATCCGGTGGCAGCAGGCGGCATTTGCTGGAGCCGCGTTTGAGCGCGACATCCAGCGGGCAGACCATGCGTTGCTGGGTGCCGGGCAGGATGATGGCGATCTCCTGCATGCCCTGTTCCTTCCACGCGCGCAGCTGGGTTTCGCTGCGCACGTCGTAATAGACCTGGAAGCCGCCGATATCCATGCTGGGCTGGGCGTTGCTGCGGTCGCGGCGGCGGCCTTCGCTGATGGTGGGCGTGTTGGCGCTGCCGTCTTCGGCGGCATCGGCCGATTCGTCGAGCATGCCCGGTGGGCGGCCGGTCCAGGTTTCGGGGCGGCGCTGCGGCGGCGATGACGGTTCGGCCGGCGGTTGCGGCGGGGTGGGGCGCTGCACCGGTTGTGCACGGCGCTGCTCGGCCAGGCTGCCGCGGCGGGTATTGCCTTGCGGCGGCACCGGGTTCTTGGCGTTCTGGACCAGCGTGGATTGCAGCGGTGAGGCGGCCGGCGGCGGCTGCACCGGCGCAGGGGTCTGCGAGGGCGGTGTGGGCGTCGGGGAGGGCGTGGGTTGCTGCGGCTGATCGGTGTCGCCGACAAAATCCACCTTGGTGCGGCCACCGCTGGCCGAGCCTTGCGGCGGGGTCATGCTGGGGGTGGAGGCGGACAGCAGGATCAGCAGCATCAGCACATGCAGCAGCGCGCTGATCAGCGCGGCGATCCACGGCTCGATACGTTCGATCAGCGGTTCGCTGCGGGGCAGCCAGTCGCTGGGGTCCAGATGGATGTGCAGCAGTTGCAGCGCGTCGTCGCGCACGCGGTAAACCAGCACGTAGGGCGTGTGCTTGACCACCCACTCGCGGGTACCGGGCACGCGGCCGGCGCTGGCCACGCCCGGGCTGCTCGGCCAGGGTGCGGGTGGCCTCCAGCACATGCCGCGCCATCGCCGCGGCAATGGTCGGGTTGAGCGCGTGGTAATGATCCTGGGCGTGGGCGAGCTGCTTGGCGGCCGGGACGGTCCAGTCACGCCGCAACATCAACGCCCCATCTGGCGAACAGTGCGGTGACCTGGGCCGGTGCGGTGATGGCGCCCTGGTCGGCTGCGGCAATCCCGTCCAGCACGGCGGCCTGGAAGCTGGCCGCCTCCACGACGCGCACCACGTCCTGCCAGTCTGCCGTGTCGGGCAGCGTATCGATCAGCGTCTGGGCGTGGTGCTTGATGGCGGACATGGCACTGCGGTGGGGGAATACTGCCGGCAAGTCTACCGCCGCGGCCTTGATCCGCGTGTGGCAATGGCTGGCGTGCGCGTGTGCGGCGTTCACCGAAGGCGATGGCACCGGCGATCGGGAGAGCGACGCACCCAGGAGCCGGCCGCCGTGAAATACGCCGCCGGCCGCAGAAAGTGACACTTGGCACCTTGTTCGCGGTACCGGCGGGTTTCATCCTGCAGCCGTCACTGCACCCACACAGGATTGGTCATGCCCGCTGCTGCCATCGCACCGTTTACCCCGTACCTGTCGATGGCGGCCATCGCCTTTATTTACTACCGGCGCATCCGCCGCAGCTTCGGTCGCCAGCAGTGGAAGCCGGTGGGCACTGGGGTGCGTGTGGCCGTGCTGGTCATCGCCGCCGCCGCACTGGCGTTTGCGGTCTACGGATTACCGCAGGTGCGGCTGGGCGTTGCGCTGGGAACGGCGGCCGGCATCGGGCTGGGCGCAGTGTCGCTGCGTTACACGCACGCCGAATGGGTGGACGGCCGCGGCTGGTACACGCCCAATCCATGGATCGGCGGCGCGTTGATGCTGGTGCTGCTGGGCCGCTTGGCCTGGCGCTGGGGTTCCGGTGCTTTCAGCGAAGGTGCGGCGGCTGCCGGGTCGCAGGCCAGCCCGCTGACCCTGGGCATTGCCGCCGCACTGGTGCTGTATTCGCTGGTGCACGTGGGCGGGGTGTGGTGGCGCCTGCGCCAGCTGCGGTTGCAGGCAGCTGACGCAGTGGTGTGAGCCGATGCGGTGCGCGGCATCGGTGACGCTGCATCACACCTGCGAACGGAACGGGAACACCAGTTTTTCGCCCAGCTTCTGCCGCAGCGGCCGCGCCCGCCAGCGTTCCAGCGTGTACTGCTCGGCGCGTTGCAGGTCGCGATCGAATACCTCGGTCATGCGCGCGGCCAGCGTGGCGTCGTAGACATTCAGGCTGGCCTCGTCGTTGAGGCGGAACGAGCGGATGTCGAAGTTGGTCGAGCCCACCGACACCAGCAAGGTGTCGATGATCAGCAGCTTGGTGTGCAGCATGGTGGGCCGGTATTCGTGGATTTCGATACCGGCCTGCAGCAGCGGCTCCCAGCTGGCCTTGGACGCCAGCCGCACCGACACCGCATCGATATGTTTGCCCGGCAGCAGCACGCGGATCTTGACGCCGCGGCTGCGCGCCTCCAGCAGCGAGCGGGTGATCAGCGCATCCGGCACGAAGTATGCCGCGGCCAGATCGATGGACGTGCGTGCCGCGGCAATGGCGATCAGATACATCAGGTGCATGCTCTCGCTGCCGCCGGCCGGCGAGGCCACGAACAGCTGCGCATCGCTGTCGCCGGCTGGCGCCAGCTGCGGGTAGTACTCGGCGCCGTTGAGCACGCGGCCGGTGGTCTTGATCCAGTTGTCGTTGAAGGCGGCCTGCACCTGCGCCACCACCGGGCCTTCGATGCGGTAATGCGAGTCGCGCCAGTGCTCCGGGTCCTGCGCATCGCCCATCCATTGATCGGCCACGCCCACACCGCCGGTAAAGCCGATGCGGCCATCGATCACCAGCAACTTGCGATGGGTGCGGTTGTTGACGCGGTGCAGGTTGTACCAGGTGAGCGGACGGTAGCGGTGCACTTCCACGCCGGCGTCGGTCATCTCTTCGACCAGCGACGGGTCCATCTTCAAACTGCCGCCCCAATCGATGGTGACGCGCACCTTGACGCCGGCGCGCGCGCGCTCGGACAGCGCCTCGCTGAACTCGCGGCCGATCTCGCCCGACCAGTAGATGTAGGTTTCGAAGGTGATCGTGTGCTGCGCACCGCGGATGGCGGCCAGCATCGCCGGAAAGATCTCGTGCCCGTTCTGCAGCACCTGGATCTTGTTGCCGGGCAGGATCGCTGGCCCCAGCAACACCGACATCTCGCGTTTGAACTGCGGGTCCGAAACGTCGTAGCAATGGCTCGGAATATGCTCGAGCTTCTTCTCAGGTGTGGCGAAGTTGAGCAGCAGCAGCCCCACCAGCAAGGTGATGACGACGGTGGCCACGATGATCCATGTCATGCATCCAACTCCGATTCCCCTGCCACTGCGGCCACAAGCGGCCGGTATTCTGCCAAGGCGCGCGGCATGGGGGT
Source organism: Xanthomonas sp. AC360 (assembly GCF_979258225.1). Lineage (NCBI taxonomy): Bacteria > Pseudomonadati > Pseudomonadota > Gammaproteobacteria > Lysobacterales > Lysobacteraceae > Xanthomonas > Xanthomonas sp. AC360. The sequence continues at coordinate 1,236,512 of NZ_OZ409846.1, read as the reverse complement.
TGTGAAGGCAGGTGCGTGCGCTGCGCTGCCAGGCACTGCTGTGGTGCCGTGCCACATGCCGCTGCGCCCAGCGGCAGTTGCCGGCCTGCGTGCGTCAGGTGGCCTGGGTCAGAAACGTTACCGGTACTGCGTCGATGAGCCACACGCCATTGTCGGCCTCAAAAAACCGCAGGCCCTGGTCATGCATCTGTCCGGCCTGGACGATCAGCAAGACCGGCGTGCCATAGCGGGCGCCCACGTGCATGGCGGTCTGCGGATCGGCGGACAGATGCACATGGTGGCGTTGGCCCGGGCGCAGGCCTTCGCGCAGGATCGCGTCGAGAAACCGCGTTGCGGTGCCGTGGTATAGCAGCGTCGGCGGTGTCTTTGCCACGTGCGCAAGCGCCACGCTCGCCGTCGAATGACCCTGCACTGCACGGATGCGCAGGCCGTTGGCAGACAGCGCAAAGCGCTGCTTGTCGCTGCTGGAGACCACAGCGCCGATCAGCTCCGCATCCAGCGCCTTGCCGTGGACATTGGCTGCCGCAATCAACGCGTCGATGTCTGCCCAGCCGTCGCGATCCAGCGTCAGCCCGATGGATTCCGGTGCATGCCGCAAGACGTAGCTGAGAAACTTACTGGTCTCGGTGTGATGCTTGCTCATGGTGATTGCGCTGGACGATCCGTGTGCCCTGGACGCTTGAGTTTACAGGTGGGGATAGAGGCGGCTGCCTGAGCGCCGGGCAGGTGCGTCTGGTGCGGCGGTTATGCAGTGCGTCCGTTTCTCGTGCGGCGTCCGCGCGTCTTCTGGCCAGTCGCTGCGTGTCATGAAGTGCTCGCCGCTTTGCGACGAAGCTGCAGACGCATCGATTGCGAGCTACAGCTTGCACCGCCATCTATATATGCGTCGCATGGTGGGCGATCGGCTCTACAGGCGCCCGCAACGCGCGCACTGCGCGGCAGCGAACGCGATCCCATGCAGTGCTATCGTCCGCGCCATGGTCAAGCCAGCCGACACCATCCGCTTCAAGGCGGCGCTGCTGCAACCGGCAGTGCCGGCCGATGCCACTTGGCTGTTTCTGCAGCTGCCCGCGACGGCAAGCAACAAGCTGCCGTCGCGCAGTATGGTGACCATTGCGGGCACGTTTGCCGGGCATCCAGTGCAGGCGACGTTGCAGCCGGACGGGCAGGGTGGGCATTGGCTCAAGGTGGATCGCGCGCTGCAGCGCACTGCCGGGGTTGCCGCTGGCGAGACGGTGGCGCTGGACATCGCGCCGGTTGCCGAAGAACCCGAGCCGGTGCTGCCGGACGATCTGCATGCCGCGTTGGCCACGCAGCCAAACGCGCGGGCCACCTGGGACGCCATCACCGCAGTGGCGCGGCGCGACTGGATCTTTTGGATCACCTCGGGCAAGAAGGCCGACACGCGGATCAAGCGCATTGCCACTGCCTGCGACATGCTCGCCTCCGGCAAGCGGCGTGCGTGCTGTTTCGACCGGTCGGGGATGTACAGCAAATCGCTTGCGGCGCCAACGCTCAAAGCGGACTGAAGCGGGCGCGCGGCAACCGGATCTGCGGGATGTATATGCGCCGAAATGCTTACATGCGTCACACAAGTGCGCACCTATACTCCCAGGCTGCCCCACCGAAGAGGTTTTGACCGCATGAGCGCACCCCCCTCGTCTCCGATCGCCGCCGGTTCTGGCGCAGCACCCGGTAGCCTTCGCCGCTCGGTGTCCAATACGCTCAAAGGATCGGCCGGCAACCTGGTCGAGTGGTACGACGTCTACGTCTACTCGGTATTTGCCACCTATTTCGAATCGCAGTTCTTTTCCAAGGAAGACAAGAACGCCACGATGTTCGTGTGGGCGATCTTTGCGATGACGTTTTTGATGCGGCCGATCGGTGCGTGGTACTTCGGTCGCTTTGCCGACCGCTACGGCCGGCGGTTGGCGTTGACGATCTCGGTGTCGATGATGGCGCTGTGCTCGTTCGTGATCGCGGTAACGCCGACGGTGGCCACTATTGGTATTGCCGCGCCGATCATCCTGTTGTTGGCGCGCATGGTGCAGGGCTTTGCGACCGGTGGCGAATACGGCACCAGCGCGACCTACATGTCCGAGGCGGCGATTCCGGGCCGGCGCGGGTTCTTGTCGTCGTTCCATTACGTCACCCTGGTGGGTGGGCACGTGCTGGCGCAGACCACCTTGCTGGTGATGCTGCACTTCTTCGATGCCTCGCAGGTGTCCGAATGGGGCTGGCGTGTGGCGTTCGGCCTGGGCGGTATCGGTGCGCTGGTGGTGTTCTGGTTGCGTCAGACCATGGACGAATCGCTGAGCTCTGAATCCATCGCCGATTCGCGCACCGGCAAGGCCAAGGCGTCGGGCTCGATGCGCGAGCTGTTCGTCAATCAGTGGCGTCCGCTGTTGCTGTGCTTCTTGATCACGGCCGGCGGCACCATCGCGTTCTACACCTATTCGGTGACGGGCCCGAAGATGATCCAGACCGCGTTCGCCGGTGGCGACGTGATGGCCGGCACCATCATCAACCTGGTTGCGCTGACGGTGCTGATGCTGATGCAGCCGGTGGGCGGTTGGCTGTCGGATATCGTGGGGCGCAAGACCTTGCTGGTGTTCTTCGGCATCGGCGGCGTGCTGTACACCTGGTTCCTGGTGACCGAGCTACCCAAGCAGACCGACTGGTTGACCGCATTCGCGATCCTCACCGTGGGCTTTGTGATCCTGACCGGCTACACCTCGATCAATGCGGTGGTGAAGGCGGAATTGTTCCCCACCCATGTGCGCGCGCTGGGCGTTGGCCTGGGCTATGCACTGGCGAACTCCGCGTTTGGTGGCACCGCGCCGCTGTTGTATCAGGCCTCGTTGAAGACCGGTCACGTAAGCGAGTTCGTGATCTACGCAACCGCGGTGATTGCGGTGTCGTTGGTGGTGTACATGTTCTTCCTGACCAACAAGGGCAGCAACTGGCTGGATGACGAAGCGGCGATGCGTGAGCGCAAACGCTGAGGTGTTGATGCAACCGCAAGCTTGATAGCTAGCTCTCTTCTCCTTTCGGGAGAAGGTGCCCGAAGGGCGGATGAGGGGCGCCTCAGGCGACTAGCATGCCAGCCATGGTGAACGCGTCGCCACGCGTCGCCAAGGTGAAGCATCGATATTGCGGTCGTGCATTGGGACACCCCAACCCCAACCCCAGCCCGGGCTCCGGGCCCGCGCCCCGGCCCGCGCCAGCAGCGCGGGCGCTCCAAGGCACGCGCGCCAGTGGCGCGCAGGCAGTGCCTTATCGCCCCGCAGGGAGAGGGGCTAAATCAGGCTTCTGGTGTCTGGCATTTGCGTCCTTCTGAGCCATCTCGGCAAACACGCTGTAACGCAGGCCGATCAAGCCCAGCAGCGCGTCATCGCGATGCGTCCCCGCCGGCACCTTGCCCACGCGCGCCAGCGAGGCATCCAGCCGCGCACGCAAGGCATCCGGTGCAGGCAACGGACGCTTGTGCGCGATCTGTTGCCGGTAGTGCGCGGCGACGTCGGCCAGGATGGTGTCCACCGCGTCCACGCTCGATGGCGCCAAGCCGTGCCGTGCGCTGCGCAGCTGCAAGATGTTCAAGCCCACGCGTACTTCGCTGAGCATATCCATCGATGCCAGGTCGCTGCCTTCCGGCGCCAGCGCCAGCCTGGGCGCGAGCAAGCCGAGCAGATCCAGCATGCGTGCGGCGAACTGGTGGCGGTTCTGCGTGCCATGGCCATCGGCGGCGTCGGCCAGCGTGCGCCAACCCTGGCGGACCAGGCGACGCGCGCTCCATTCGGCGCCGACCGAGCGGAACACCTTTGTGAGCACCACCGCGAATCCGATCCCCAGCACCATCGCCACGGCGGCGTTGACGAAGCTCTGGATGTTGGCGTTGTAGGTGTTCTGCAGGCTGAGCAGGGCGGTGAGATTCACCACCAGCGGTAGCGCGATCAACATGCTCTTGGGCCGATGCAGCAACGCGCCGATGGGCAGAAACACCGCTGCCAACAGCAGCACCAACATCGGGAAGTCGTGGATCGCAGGGAAGATACCGAACAGGTAAATACCTGCGACCACGCTGGCGACTACCGCCCAGGTCAGGAACGACACCATGCTGGGTGCAGGGTCGTCCTGCGCGGCAAAGAACGCGGCTGTGACGGCAGCCATCATCGCGCCGTTGCCACCGCCCTCCCAACCGATGCCGATCCACAACACGCAGTACGCCAGCAGCGCAAAGCCAGCGCTGAGCGCGGAAAACGCCGCCATGCCGAAGTCGATGTGGCGCGCGCTGCTGGCAGGTACGCCTGCATCAGCGGTTTGGGGTCGCGATATGCCGAGGCGCTGCAGCAGCGAGGGTCGCAGGCGCGAACGCGCACCGGCATCGCCTTGCGCAGCGTCCATCGATTCGGCTGTTGCAGCCTGTCTTGCCGCCGGCAGCGCGGTGCCCCGCAGCAACGTCTGTTCCAGCGCGCGGCAGTCTTGCCAGAGGTCGAGCAGTTCATCCAGGCGCAGCAGCAAGCTCGCCAGCAGCAGATGCTCGATGTCCTGATCGACTACCGGGCGCAGCGCGGCGATGCGTGCGCGCAACGCGTCCACGTCAGCATCGCTGCCTGCGTCCTCGCGCTGATCCACCCAACCGGCGACGTCATCCAGCAGCGCCTTGAGTGCGGGCGGCTGTGCAGACCCATCGCGCTGCAATGCATCCAGCCGATCGGCGATCGACGACAGCACCGGCAGCAGCATCAGCATGCGCGCGCGCAGCTGCTCCATCGCCGGCGCCGCACTGGCATGCCGCGGGTCGTCGTGACGGACGAAGGCGATCAAGGCCTCGAACTGCACCAGGTCTGCCGCCAGCCGGTTACGCGGCGTGTGCGAGTCGCCACGCTGCAGCACTTGCCGGCACCATTGCGCAGCGTCCTGCATCCAGTTGCCGATGCGTGCAGTGAGCATTGGCCGTACCGAAGCGGGGAACACCAGCGAGGCAAACAGCACCGCCATTACCGTGCCCAATACGATCTCTTCGCTGCGCGCCACCACGGTGTCGAAGATGCCTTCCGGCGCAGTCACCGCAGGAAAGCCGATAAACGCGGTGGTGTAGCCGGCCAGCAAAAACGCATAGCCGCGCGGGCCGCGATTGAGCAGCGCCAGAAACAGGCAGGCCGACAACCACAACGCCATCGCCGCGCTCAGCAATAGCGGCGTTTCGACCAGATTCGGCAGCATCACCAAGGTGGCCGCGCCGGCCAGCACGGTGCCGAGCACGCGGTACACGCCCTTGGCGCGGGTGGGGCCGAGCAGCGGTTGCGAGACGATATAGACCGTGGCCATCGCCCAGTACGGCCGCGACAGATTGCCGGCCAGCGCCACGTACAACGCGGCGATCGAGGCGGCAAAGGTCTTGACCGAAAACAGCCAGGCTTGGCGATCGCGCAGCAGTGCGTTCATGGCGCGGCAGTGGCAGCGGTGGCGTCGCTACGGGCATCGGTGTTCCAACCGCCGCCCAGTGCCAGAAACAGCTGGAGTTGATCCTGCGACACCTGCGCCTGCGCAGTGGCCAGGGTCATGTCGGCAGTTGCCAGGGTGCGCTCGGCATCCAGGCTGGACAGATACGGGGTGCGCCCGCCTTGATACAGCCGGCGGTTTTGCGTCGACGCCAGTTCGGCCTGTTGCTGCGCCTGTTCCAGCAGATGCAGGCGGTCCAGATCCTGCGCGTAGCGCGAGAGTGTGGTCTGCACCTCGCGCAGCGCCTGCAGCACGGTGTTGTCGAACTGCGCCAGCGCGGCATCGGCGCCGGCTTCGGTGGCGCGCACGCGGGCACGCGCACCGCTGGATGGCAGCGTCCAGGAAATCAGCGGGCCGAACGACCAGGCATGCGTGGCCGGCTCACCGAAATCCGCCAGCAGGCCGGTGGCGCCGATCGAACCGCCCAGGCGGATATCCGGATACAGCTCGGCGGTGGCCACGCCGATGCGTGCAGTGGCCGCGGCCAGCCGCCGCTCGGCCTGGCGCACGTCCGGGCGACGGGCGAGCAAGCTGCGGCCATCGCCAATCGGAATGGGGTGCTGCAAGGCCGGCGCTTGCGCGCAGCGGTCGACACCGGCAGGCACTTCGCCAGGCGTCTTGCCGAGCAATGCCGCCAGTTGATAGCCGGCTGCCTGGCGACGCGCGCGCAGCGGTGGCAGGGCGGCTTGCAGCATCGCCACCTGCGCGGTGGCGCGGGCCAGATCCGGTGGCGTGCCACGTCCGGCGGCGATCAGGCGTTGGGTGATCTCGCGGCTGCGCTGCTGCAATTGCAGCGAATGCTCGGCCACGTGCAGTTCGTGGTTGGCGTGGCAGATCTCTACATAACTGCCGGCGACCTGCGCGGCCACGTTGACACGGGCCAGATCGATCGCGGCCTGCGCCACCTGCGTATCGGCGTGCGCAGCCTCGGCGCCGCGTTGCAGCTTGCCGAACAGGTCGAACTGGTACGACACGCCGAACTTGCCATCGGCCAGGTTGAACACCGGCAGCTTTTCTTCCTGCAGGAAGGCTTCGGCCGACACCTGCGCGCGGCTGACGCCGGCTTCCACTTCGTAATCGAAGCCGCCGGCATCCATGGCCTGTTCGTACACCGCTGCGGCACGGCGCAGGTTGGCGCTGGCGACCTTCAACGCGACGTTGTCGTGCAGCGCCTGTTCGACCAGGCCATCGAGCATCGGGTCCTGATATAACGCCCACCAGCGTGCCGGCAGCGGCGCGCCGGGCTGCACCTGGTCGTTGCCGGTGTCCAGAAACGCCGCATTGGCGGCCGGCCGCTGGTAGGCGGATTGGTCCGGCAGTGCGTAATTGGGGCCGACCGTGCTGCACGCCGCCAGCAACGTGACGGTCGCGCTCAGAGCGAGCAGACGCAGGCGCTTCATGGCGCGGCCTTTGCCTGCACATGCGCAGGCGAGCCAGCAGACGGCGCCGGTGCGGCATCGGGCAGGATCGTCACCGTGGCGGTGCGCCCGGCAATCAGCTGCACGTGCGTAGGCACCTGATCCAGCGCAATGCGCACCGGGATGCGCTGCGCCAGCCGCACCCAGTCGAACGCCGGGGTGACATTGGGCAGCGCGCCGGCGCTACCGCTGCGGTAGCGGTCCTCGATGCCGGCAGCGATGCTTTGCACATGCCCGTGCAGGGTCACTGGCTCGCCCATCAGGCGCACGTCCACGCGCTGGCCGGCATGCACGCCATGCAGGCGGGTTTCTTCGAAATAGCCATCGACGCGGAACGAGCCGGTATCCAGTACCGCCACCACCGGACGCCCGGCGCTGACGTAATCGCCCACGCGCACGGTGCGGTCGCTGACATGGCCATCGGCCGGGCTGCGCACTTGCGTGCGGTCCAGATTGAGCTGGGCCAGATCCACCGCCGACTGCGCGGTGGCCACCGCAGCCTGCGCCTTTTGCACGTTCGAGCGGCGCACCTCGGCATCTTCAGCCGCCACCAGGTCCTGCAGGCTGCGGTCGCGCGCAATCTCGCGGCGCAACTGGCTCAGCGTGGCCTGGCGCTCGGCCAGCGCGGCTTGCGCCTGTTCCAGCGCAATCGCATAGCGCGCGCGGTCCACCACAAACAGCAGCTGGCCGCGCTTGACCGCCTGGTTGTCGTCCACCGCCACCGATTCCACCAGCCCGGACACATCGGGCGCCACCTGCACCACATCGGCGCCCACGTGCGCATCGCGCGTCCACGGCGCGTCCATGTAGTACCGCCACAACTGCTGCAGCACCAGCGCGGCCACCACCACCATTGCCAGGGTCAGCAGCGCCGGCCCCGCGGTCTTGATCAACTTTTTCACGATTGCATCCAACGGGTAAGGAAAAACAGGCCGCCCAACAGCGCGATGTACAGCGCCAGGTTGAACAGCGCCGGGTGCCAGACATGGCGATACGCACCGGCGCGGGTCAGCAGCGCGCCGATGGCGCTGTTGAGCAGGTAGGCCAGCGTCATCAACGCCAGCAAGGTGGGAACGAACACACCGTAGAGACTGAATTCGCCGTACATCGGGCACATCCTGGGAAAGGGAAACAACCACGCCCGGCGCAGCGCAGCACGCGCGCCAGAGCCTGCGGAACGTCACAACCGGCGTCGCAGGACGACGCCTGACAGCTGACTCAGTCGGGCTGACTCAGCCGCGCATGCGCCTGCGCGATCTGCTCCCACAGCGTCAGCACCGTCTGCACCTGCGCTTCGCTGAGCGCGCCGAAGACCTCGGCGCGCAGCGCATCCAGGCGGATCTCGATGCGCCCGACCAGCGCATGGCCTGCGTCGGTGAGCCACAGCTGGTTGGCGCGGCGGTCGCTGCTGTCTGCCTCGCGGCGCACCAGCGCCTGTGTGCAGAGCTTGTCGAGCAGGCGCACCAGCGAAGGGCCTTCCATACCCAGCTGCTGTGCCAGCGCCACCTGCCGGATACCGCCGCCGGAGCGTCCGATCATCAGCAGCGGGCCGGTGCAGGCGCTGGACAGGCCGAATTCGGCAAAGGCCTGGTCGGCCAGCCGCTGCCACTGGCGGGCGGCGACCAACAGGCCGGAGCTGAGCTGGGCGCGGGGAGAGAGAGTGCTAAGCGTCATAATAGTTAGGATGCTATCAATTCAACAATGAATCAATAGTCACTGAACCCGGCCCAGCGGCCACAACCGCCACTGGGGCCGCCGGCCCGTCCTCGGGTACCATGCTCGCCCCCTTTGGGTGCACCTGCGCATGAGCCAGTCCGACCAGCCCGATTCCTCCGTTACCCAGGCCCAGGCCGAAGATGCCGTGCGCACCCTGCTGCGCTGGGCCGGCGAAGATCCGGCCCGCGAAGGCCTGTTGGATACGCCGCGCCGTGTCGCCGAAGCCTATGGCGACTGGTTCAGCGGCTACCGCGAAGAACCGCGCGAATACCTGGAACGCACCTTCGAGGAAGTCGCCGGCTACGACGAACTGATCGTGCTGCGCGACATTTCCTACGAAAGCCATTGCGAGCACCACATGGCGCCGATCATCGGCAAGGTGCACGTCGGCTACCTGCCCAGCGGCAAGGTGGTTGGCATCAGCAAGCTGGCCCGCGTGGTGGAAAGCTACGCGCGCCGCTTCCAGGTGCAGGAAAAGATGACCGCGCAGATCGCCCAGTGCATCCAGGACGTGCTGCAACCGCGCGGCGTCGGCGTGGTGGTCGAAGGCTCGCACGAGTGCATGACCACCCGCGGCATCCACAAGCGCGGCGTCAGCATGGTGACGTCCAAGATGCTGGGCAGCTTCCGCGAAGATGCGCGCACCCGCGCCGAATTCCTGCAGTTCCTCGAAGTAGGCGGCAAGCGTTGAGGCAGCCCCTGCAGTCGCGCGCAACGCGCTGAGGCAAGCATGAGGGCAGGGCAGCATACGGTGGGAGACCGCATGAACATCCCGTTGGGAGACTGCAACGCATCCGTCGGCCGGGCAGACGTTTTGCGCACTTTGCCATTGGCTTGTCAGCGAGCTACTGGCCTGACGCCGCCGAGGCCGTGCCACGGTGAACCGGCATGAAAGTGCGTGCCCGCATCGCCCGCTACCGCAGCTTGCGCGACGAGCCGCTGTGGAAACTGCTGGCCGCCGACCATGCACCGGAGGTGATCGCTCTGTTGCAGGGGCTATTGCTGGATGGAGAGCGCGTGTTGCCGGCTGCGGTGCTGCACGAGCGGCTGCAGCGCATGCTCGACGACATCAACGCCGAACACTTGGCGCGCGACCTGCCGCGCACCGCACAGGCCTATGTCGCGCACTGGCTGGCGCAGGGCTGGCTGGAACGGCGCCTACCCGACGGCGCGCAGCAGGAGGAGTACGAGCTGTCCACGCAGGCCGCGCAGGCGATCCGCTTTGTCGACGGCCTGGAGCACAGCCGTGGCACGGCCACCGAAAGCCGGTTGGCGTTGGTGATGCAGCAGCTCGCCCAGCTGGCGGCATTGACCGAGACCAACCCGGATGCGCGCCTGTCTGCGTTACGCGACGAGCGCGATCGGATCGATGCGGAAATCGCGCGGGTGTCGGCCGGCAAGGTCGCCTCGCTGGACGGCAAGCGTGCGCTCGAGCGCACCCGCCAGGTGATCGCGCTGGCCGACGAATTGACCGAAGACTTCCGCCGTGTGCGCGACGATTTCGAACAGCTCAACCGGCAATTCCGCGAACGCATCATCGATGACGAAGGCGAGCGCGGTGAGGTGCTGACCAAATTGTTCGAAGGCGTGGATGTCATCGGCGACAGCGAAGCCGGGCGCAGCTTCCAGGCGTTCTGGGCGTTGCTCAACGATGCCGAACAGAGCGCGCAGCTGGATGCGGCGCTGGAGACGGTGCTGGCGCGTGCGTTTGCGCGCAAGCTTGATCGTCGCGAACGCAGCTTCCTGCGCGGGCTCACCGGCACCATGCTCGAGCGCGGTGGCCAGGTCCACGATGTGATGCAGCATTTCGCGCGCAGCCTGCGCGGTTTTGTGCAGAGCCGTGGCTATCTGGAACAGCGCCGGCTTAACCGGTTGCTCAAGCAGGCGCAGGCCGAAGCGCTGAGCCTGCGCGAGCACATACCGGCCCAGCGGCTGATCGGCCGCAGCCTGATGCTGACCACCAGCCGGCTGCGGTCGCTCGCGCAGTGGCGCCTGCACGACCCGCGCCAACAGCAGGTCGATGGCAGCATCCAACGCAACGAGGCGGCCGCGATCTCGCTGGACAGCGTGGGTGATCTGGTGGCGCAGTCGGAGATTGACTTCCGTACTCTGCGACGCGACCTGTTCGAGCTGCTGGCCACCCAGCCGCAGCTGTCAATCGCGCAAGCATTGACGCAACGTCAGGCCACCCAGGGCCTGGGCAGCGTGATCGGCTACCTCTCGCTGGGCACGCGCCATGGCATCGTCAGCGCCGATCAGTCGGAAGTCGCGCAATGGCGCGGTAACGATGGTCAATGGCGTCGCGCGCGCATCCCGTTGATCTGGTTCACCCAGGAGAAACGCCATGAACTGGCCTGAGCACGATCCCGATACCGAGATCGCCCCCGATATCGCCGACACGCAGCATCCGGCCGCAGACAGCACCGGTCTGTTCGCTGGCGATACCGGCCGCTTGCCGGTAGAGGCGCGTCGCGCGCTGTGTCAGTTGCTCAGCGGTCCCAGCGTGGACGCGCAGCGGCATGGACGCTTGTGGCCGGCCTTGCTGCGCAGCGAGGCCGGCATTCGCAGCGCCTTGGCCGAGGTGTTTCTGGAGTTGGTGCTCGATCGTGAGGCCGGCATTGCGTTCACCCGCCAGGCCGACACCGGCGAGCTGGAAGCGCCGGTGCTGCTGCGTTCGGCGCCGCTGACCTTCATCGATTCGGTGCTGCTCCTGCACTTGCGCCAGCAACTGGCCGAAGCAGACGCGCGCGGCGTGCGCGCAGTAGTGGAAGAGGCGGCGCTGGGCGAGGCGCTGGCCGTTTACGAAAAAAACCTGTCCACTGATCGCGCCGGCTTTTTGCGTCGGGTGGCCACGGCGGTGCAGAAAATGAAGGACAGCCACGTACTGACCCGTTTACGCGGCGAAGACGCACGCTACGAAATCTCGCCCGCGCTCAAACTGCTGTTCTCGGCCGAAGATGTCGCCGCCCTGGGCCAGGTCTATCGCCAGCTGCGCGAGAGCCCGGCTGGCGACGAGGACGAGGCGGACCCTGCGCACGCCTAGCACCGCACCACAAGTTTGAGCGCAGGCCTGCGCTTTTCTGGCTTTTTCGGACCGTATCGATGACTTCCTCTGCCGCGCCTTCCAGCCTGTTTGCCAACGATCTGCCCGACGCACGCCTGCAGCAGTTCCGTATGCGCCGCCTGCAGGTACACAACTGGGGGACGTTCTCGGGACTGACCGAAGTGCCGATCGCCGAGCGTGGCTTCTTGTTCGTCGGCCGCTCCGGCTCGGGCAAATCGACGCTGCTTGATGCGATGTCGGCACTGCTCACCCCGCCCAGCATCGTCGACTTCAACGCTGCTGCGCGCGAGGCCGAGCGCAGTGGCCGCGACCGCAACCTGGTGTCGTACGTGCGCGGCGCCTGGGCCGACCAGCAGGACAGCGCGTCCGGCGAAATCGCCACGCAATACCTGCGCAAGGGCGCCACCTGGACTGCACTCGTGCTGGAATACCGCAACGGCGAAGACCGCGTGGTCAGCCTGGTGCGGCTGTTCTGGATCGCCGGCAACAGCGCGGCCACCGGCGACGTGCGCAAGCACTACATGGTGGCCGAGCGCGCCTTCGATGTGGCGCAGGATCTGGCCGGCTTCGACCTGGATCTGCGCAAGCTCAAGCAGCGGCTGCACGACGTGCATCACTTCGACAGTTTTGCCGGCTACGCCGAGCGGTTTCGCCATCAGCTGGGCATTGGCAACGAGATGGCGCTGCGTCTGTTGCACAAGACCCAATCGGCCAAGAATCTGGGCGATCTCAACGCCTTCCTGCGCGGCTTCATGCTGGAAGAACCCAAGACCTTCGATGCGGCCGAGCGCCTGGTCGGCGACTTCGCCGAACTGGACGGCGCCCACCATGCGGTGGTGACGGCGCGGCGCCAGGTGGAGACCCTGCTGCCTGCGCGCACGCACCACGCCGAGCTGATGCAACTGCGCCGCCAGCGCAGCGAACTGGACGAACTCAAGGCCGGCATCGACATCTATCGCGAGCAGCGCCGGCTCGCCTTGCTGGACGCGCGCCTGCAGGAACTGGACACACAAGATCGCGGCCTTGCTGGCGAAGAAGGCCAGCGCCGCGCCACATTGGACAACCACACCCGTCACCTGGACGATCTGGAAGCACAGCGCCGCGCACAAGGCGGCGAGCGTATCGATGCGCTGGAGCGCGAACAAGGCCAGCTGCAGGCCGAGCGCGACCGCCGCGCGGCCAAGCGGGTGCAGGCCGAACAGGCGTGCCGTGCATTGGAGCAGGCGCTGGCCGACAGCGCGCACGGCTTTGCCGAACAGGTCGCGCAGGCGCGCGCCGCGCTGGAAGATGGCCAGCGTGCCGCCGCCGAGCTCGACGAAGCGATCAGCGAACGCATCGCCGGCAAGCACGACGACACCAAGCGCTTTGCCGAGGTGCGTGCGGAAATCGAGGCGCTGACGCGCAACCCGTCCAATATTCCGGCGCCGATGCAGAGCCTGCGCGCACGCATGAGCGCCGACACCGGCGTGCCGGAAGCGGCGTTGCCGTTCGTTGGCGAGTTGATCCAGGTGCGCGAGGACGCATCCGCCTGGCGTGGCGCCATCGAACGCGTGCTGCACGGTTTTGCGCAATCGTTGCTGGTGGACGAGCGGCATTACGCCGAGGTCGCCGACTGGGTCAATCGCACCCAGCTCGGTACGCGCCTGGTCTATTACCGGGTGCGCAACAACGAGCAGGCGCTGAGTAGCCGCGACCCCGGCAGCGCCTCGCTGCTGCACAAGCTGGAATTGCGCGATCATCCGTACGCCGCCTGGTTGCGGCGCGAGCTGGGCAAGCGCTTCGATTACGACTGCGTGGACAGCGCCAAGGCCTTGCGCCACGCCGAACGTGCCATCACCCGCGAAGGTCAGGTCAAGCATCCGGGCGATCGGTACGAAAAGGACGACCGCCACGCCGTGGGCGATCGCCGCCGCTGGCTGCTGGGCTTCAACAACCGCGACAAGCTGGCCTTGTACGAACGCGAAGGCCAGGAACTGGCGCAACGCATTGCTGCTTGCGACGCCGACGTGGCCGGCCTGCGCGCGCGCCGCGAACGCGATGGGCAGCAGCGTCTGGCCCGCAACACCCTGGTCAATCTGGGCTGGGAAGAAATCGATGTGGCCGCAGCGCTGCAACGCCTGAGCCAGATCACCCAAACCTTGCAACAGCTGCGCGAAGGCGACGCCAACCTGCGCGCGTTGGGCGAGGCGATCGACCGCACACGCGGCGACATCGTCCAGGCCACGCGCACGTATGATGACGTGCGAAAAGAGCGAGCCAAACTTGATGGCAAGCGAGAGGAGTGGGAGAAGCAGCGCCTTAAATGCGCTGGTGCTAATGAGCGCTTTGTCACTCCGCTACAGCAGCAGGGTCTTACCAGCCGTCTTTCAGCCTTGGGTCTGCTGTCACTAGAGAACTTGGATGCTCATTTTCGTGAGATGACCAAGGAATTGAGCGAGCAACATCAGGAATTGCTTGTTCGCGATAATGACCTGGTACAGGAGCTGCTTGGTTGCTTCAAGCGATACATCCGGCAATGGCCCGAAGACAGCGGCGATCTGAGCCTCACGCTGGAAGGCGCCGACGATTTTCTCGCACGCCTGCAGCGGCTTGAACGTGACGGCCTGCCGCAACACGAGGCACGTTTTTTCGACCTGCTGCAAAGCCAGAGCAAGAACAACCTGCTGGCGCTGCAGCGGCACACTGCCGAAGCGCGCAAGTCGATCGCCCAACGCCTGGACGAGGTCAACGCCAGCCTGGAGCAGGTGCCGTTCAACCACGGCACCTTGCTCACCATCGAACTCAGCGACCGCCGCCTGCCGGAGGTGATCGACTTCCACCAGCGTCTGCGCGATGTGCTCGGCCATCACCAGACCGAGCAGCGCGAGGTGGCCGAACAACAATTTGCGGTGTTGCGCGAGTTGGTGCGCAAGCTCGGCTCGCTGGAGGGCGAAGACAAGCGCTGGCGCGAACTGGTGCTGGACGTGCGGCTGCATGTGGAATTCGTCGGCGTGGAACTGGATGCGGCGACGCGCCAGCAGGTGGAGATCTACCGCAGCGGCGCCGGCAAGTCCGGCGGCCAGCGGCAGAAACTGGCCACCACCTGTTTGGCGGCAGCGCTGCGCTATCAGCTCGGTGGCGAAGATGGCGAACTGCCGCGCTATTGCGCGGTGGTGCTGGACGAAGCCTTCGACAAGGCCGACAACGAATTCACCGCACTGGCGATGAACATCTTCGAAAATTTCGGCTTCCAGATGGTGGTGGCCACGCCGTTAAAATCGGTGATGACGCTGGAGCCGTTCATCGGTGGCGCGTGCTTTGTGGAGATCAGCGGGCGGCACGACTCGGGCGTGTTGCTGATCGAATACGACGAAGCCTCGCGCAGGCTCAAGCTGCCAGAGCGCACGCGCGCCGCATCTGCAGCGGCCGACATCGACCCAGTTGCCGGCCAGGAGTGAGCTGATGGCGCGCGCCGATTGCATGTTGTTGCCGCCTGCTGCACTGCAGGCTTTGCGTGGGCAGTGGCAACGTCATCGCGGCGACTGGTTGATCGGCGCCGCGGCGCCACGGCCCATTCCCCTGCAGCCACCGACCCAGGCACAGGCCAGCGCCCGGTTCGAAGCGTTCGGCGCATGGCTGCGGAGCTGGCAGCGCACTGCGCTGCCAGGACGGGTGGATTATCGCGATGTGCTGTGGTCGCAGCTGGGTCCGCAACGGTTGCCGCAGAGCTGGGTGCTCGCCACCCCGGCCGATGCCGCCGCAGCGCTGCAGGAACATGACCGCTGGCAACGCGCCAGCGCGCGCTGCGCCAGTCTGCAGGCGCACTGGCCGGAGGCGGCTGGATTGCCCGCGCGCCTGCGGCGCCAGTTCGATCTGCTCGCCGATAGCGCACAGGCCGATATCGACCGGCTGGTCGCCGTGGTCGACTGGCTGCACCGGCACCGCGACAGCGGCCTGTTCCTGCGTCAGCTGCCCATCGCCGGCATCGACAGCAAGTGGGTGCACGCGCGACGCGGCATCATCGCCGACTGGCTTGGCGGGCTGCGCGGCATCGCCGAGCCGCGCAGCTTCGACAGCCTGTCCGGCCTGCGTAGCGCACCGGATCGGGTGCGCCTGCGGCTGCTGGACCCGGCGTTGTCCCGACAGCTCGGCGGCCTGGACGATCTGAGCGTGCCGATCCAGCAGCTGGCCGCGCTGCGGCTGCCGATCGAGCGCGTGCTGATCGTCGAAAATCTCGACACCGGCCTGGCCTGCGAAACCTTGCCGGGCACGGCGGTGCTGATGGCACGCGGCTATGCGCTCGACTACGTACGCAGTATCGACTGGTTACGCACGCTTCCGCTGTTCTATTGGGGCGACATCGATACGCACGGGTTGGCGATCCTGCACCGGCTGCGCACGCATGCCCCGCAGACTGTGGCACTGCTGATGGACGAGGCCACGTTGCTGTCCACGCCACGCGCCATGTGGGGGCACGAGCCCAGGCAACATCGCGCCCACCGGCTCGCCGCGCTGACCCCGGCCGAGCAACTGCTGTATACGCACTTGCGCAACGGATACTTCGGTGCAGCGCCGCGGCTTGAGCAGGAGCGCATCGCCTGGAGTCATGCCTGGCCACAGATCCAGGCAGCTTTGCGCCCTTAGTGGCGGGGTTTGCGCCTGGCATGGGCGCGGTGCAAGCGGGGCGGCATGACGACGTGCGCGATTGCCCTCTGCATATTCGCGGCGAGGCCTGCGGCTGCACCGTGCAGCCGACCGTGCACGACCGACCCCGCAGCGCTTTGTCGTCGGCACTTCTGTTGCTGCGATCGGTTGGTAGGTCTATTGGCCGCTCTGGGACAGGGCGGCAGATCGCATGCTCAAAGATAAGAATCGTTATCATTGCGGACCCTGATGTGTTTGCCACCGCACACATCGCTCCCGCTGAAGATGTCGATGACCCCACGCCCCCTGCCGCGCCCGTTGTTGTTGGTGTCCCTGTTTGCCGCATTGCCGGCCGCCGCGCAGGAGGCCAGCCTGCTCGATGCCATCGTGGTGAGCGAGCGACGCGCTTTGTACCGCCCGGGAAAAGCCGCCGGCGCCACCCGCACGCAGACGCCGGTGGAGCGCATC
The DNA here is from genome assembly GCF_979258225.1 of Xanthomonas sp. AC360. Taxonomy (NCBI): domain Bacteria; kingdom Pseudomonadati; phylum Pseudomonadota; class Gammaproteobacteria; order Lysobacterales; family Lysobacteraceae; genus Xanthomonas; species Xanthomonas sp. AC360. The sequence continues at coordinate 1,219,718 of NZ_OZ409846.1, read as the reverse complement.
CCGCAGGCGATCCAGGTGGTGCCGCGTTCGGTGATCGACGAGCAGCAACTCACCCGGTTGGTCGATGTGGTGGCCAACGTGTCCAACGTGCAGCCCGGCGGTACCCAGGGCAATCGCTCGGAAACCTTCGTCATTCGCGGCTTCGAAGCGTCGTCGTATGCGGTCGACGGCATCCTGCTCAACCCGGCGCAGAACTTCACCGAAACCGTGCGCGATCTGGCCAACGTCGCCCAGGTGGAAGTGCTCAAAGGGCCTGCGGCGGTGTTGTACGGGCGCGGTGAGCCCGGCGGGGTGATCAACCTGGTCACGCTGCGGCCGGACGACACGTTCGGCGGCAACGCGTCGCTGCAGGTGGCCGAACATGGCTTGCGCCGCGTGCAGTCCAGCATCACCGGCCCGCTGAGTCCCACGCTGTCTGCCCGCGTCAGCGCCGCCGCGCAGCAGACCGGCAGCTTCCGCGCTGCGCAGGCCGATGGTGACCGCGTCTTCGTCTCGCCCTCGCTGGCATGGCGGCGCACTGCGCAGCTGCGTGCCGATCTGGACCTGGACTACACCCGCCAGACCAGCCCGGGCGATCGCGGTCTGGTCGTCATCGATGGGGTGGTGCGTGGCCCGGCAGAGCGCAGTTTCGGTGAGCCGTGGTCGCGCAATCGCGGCACCTCGCGCACTGCACGCGGCCGTATCGAATATGACGCGAATGAGTGGCTGACGCTGCGCCAGATCCTCAATCACCAAGACGGTGACAGCGGTCGCGACGTGGCCGACTTCACCGGTTTCAGCGCCGACCGTGCGTTTGTGCAACGTCGCGCCGTGCGTCAGGACCAGCAGGTACGCGCCACCACCTCGCAGACCGAAGCGCTGGCCCGTTTCAATACTGGCCAGCTGCGCCATCAGGTGCTGGCCGGCGCCGAATACGTCGATGCGCATCGCCACACCGACGAAGCCCGCGCGCCGTTGGCCCGCATCAGCGTGAGCAACCCGGTACAGGGCGCAGTGCCGGGCCGCTATGTGCCGGCGCGGCAGATCGAGGTCGATGCGCGCTACGCCGCGTTGTACGTGCAGGATCAGATCAGCATCGGGCAGCGCTGGGACGTGCTGGCTGGCGTGCGTTGGGACGACGTGCAGCAGGCCACCGTGGACAACGGCGCGCGTACCCGCGAAGACGGCCGACGCGCCTCGCCGCGTGTGGGTGTGGTGTGGAAGGCCGCGCCGCAGCTGTCGCTGTATGCGAATACGTCGACGTCGTTTCGTCCGCGCAGCGCCACGCTGTTTGCCGGCGGCAGCGCACCGCCGGAGACCGGCCGCCAGTACGAGATCGGCCTGAAAAGCGCGCTGCTGGACAACCGCGTGCTCGCCACTGCTGCGGCATTCCAGATCACCAAGGACAACGTCGCCACCAGCGACCCGGACAACAGCGGCTTTGTGCTGGTCACCGGCCAGCAGCGCGTGCGCGGCGTCGAGCTGGACATCACCGGCGAGCTCACCCAACGCTGGCGGATGATTCTCGGCGCCGGCTATCTGGATGCGCAGGTCACCCGCGACAGCGTGATTCCGGTCGGTAATCGCCTGCGCGGTGTGCCGCGCGTCAGCGCCAGTCTGTGGAGCACTTACCACGTGGCCACCGGTCCGTTGTATGGCCTGACCCTGGGCGCCGGTGCGGTGCATGTCGGCAAGCGCGAGGGCGACTTGAACAACAGCTACCGCATTGACGGCTACACGCGGGTCGATGCATCGGCGGCGTACCGTTTCGGCGGCCGTTATCAACTGGCGTTGATGCTGCGCAATGTCGCCAATCGTTTTTACATCGAGCAACCGGTGACGCAGACAACCAACTACCCGGGTGCACCGCGCACGCTGTCGGCGACGTTGAGCATGGAGTTTTAGAAAGGCGAGGACATGTGCAGCGTGATCAGTGCAGCAGATCCCAGCCCATCTTGCCGATCAGCACCACCACCAGCACCAGGAACAACTTGCGAATCAACGGTGTGCCCCCGCGCAGCGCCATCCGCGTGCCCGCCACCGCGCCGGCCACGTTCGCCACCGCCATCGGAATGCCCAGTGCCAGCATCACCTGGCCGCTGGGCAGAAAGAACGACAGCGCTGCCAGGTTGGTGGCCAGGTTCACTACCTTGGCCGCCGCCGAGGCGCGCAGAAAATCCAGCCCGAAAAAGCGAATGAACAAGAAGATCAAAAAGCTCCCCGTGCCCGGACCGAAGAACCCGTCGTAAAACCCGATCGCCGCGCCCATCGCCAAGGCGGTTATCAACTCGCGTCGACCGATCTCGCGCGGCCGATGCAGCGCGCCGAAATCCTTCTTGATCAGCGTGTAGATCAACATCGCGATCAGCAACAGCAAAATCAGCGGCCGCACCGCTTGCTTGGGCAACAGGCTGACCGCCGTCGCGCCCAGAAACGAAAACGTAAACGCCGCCGCAGTGGCATACAGCACCGGCCGCCACGGGAAGCGCACCGTGCGCGCATACCGCCACGCCGACGCCCCGGTGCCGAACATCGCGCTGAACTTGTTGGTGCCCAAGATCAGCGACGGCGCCTGCTGCGGCAAGGTCCCAAACAATCCCGGCAACTGGATCAACCCGCCGCCACCCACCGCGGCATCCACCAGCCCGGCAACGAACGCAATGCACAGCAGCCACGGCAACTCGGTGGGAATCAGCTCCAGCACAACGGCGCTCCGCACGACGGGGGCGACAGCATAGCGAGTGCACTGACGGCATGCGCCGCAGTAACAGCTAACGGAACGGCGGCAGGCGTAGCAGCGTCGGGAGTAGCAGGATCAGGCGTAGTAGCGATAGCAGCAGGTCGCGTGAGCCGATGCCTGACCCCCCACGTCACCCACGTACATACCCAATCGATAACGTGCAGCATCCAGAGCACGGAATCCAAAGCCCCTCTCCCCCGCGGGGCAAAGGGCGCGGCTTGCGCAGCATGAACACGCGCTTCTTGGAGTGCCCTCGCAGCAAGCGCTGGCCTCGGAGCGGGGTAGGGGACGGAAGCAAGTCCTGCTGCAGTCCATGGCGGCATCGCGATCCATCACGTCCACCTCCCAGCCACACCCGCGAATTGCGACGCAACGTGCGGCACGAAAACGCAGGAAGTAAGCAGGAATCTTCAATGCACACCACCCAACATCGCAGAACATCCACCTAGCAGTTGTCCACCAACCCCACAGACTGCTCATGACATATGGACGCTCGCTGCCTGCTGATCACCGAATCCCCAATCCCCAATCCCCAATCCCCAATCCCCAATCCCCAATCCCCAATCCCCAATCCCGAATTCCGAATCCCGAATCCCGAATCAAGCACAATCCCTCCATGGCGAACTCTGCATCTACCGATCCCTGTCCCTGCGGCCGCCCCGCCGACTACGCGCGCTGCTGCGGGCTCTACCACGCCGGTGCCGCTGCGCCGGATGCCGAAACCCTGATGCGCTCGCGCTACAGCGCTTATGTGCGCCGCGATGTCGACTACCTGTTGGCCAGCTGGCACCCGTCCACGCGCCCGGCCGAACTGTCGCTGGACGAAGGCGGTCGCACCACCTGGCTCGGCCTGACCATCCAGCGCACCAGCGTCACCGGCGAGGACACCACCGAGGTGGTGTTTCTGGCCCGCTATCGCATCGGCGGCGGCAGCGCGGTGCGCATGACCGAACACAGCCGCTTCGTCCGCGAAGACGGCCGCTGGTATTACCTCGACGCCCGCTGAGTGCCGCCAGCGGTGCTGCAGTCCGCACAACGTGCTGGCCGTTTCCGTTGCCAGCAGTGGCTGATCGTCCAACTGTGCGGAAGACCGCGCGTACATCCGTGTTCCGACGCTTGCCCTCGCTAAGTGCCGCCAGCGGTGCTGCAGTCCGCGCAACGTGCTGGCCGGTCCGTCGGGCAACTGTGGTTGATCAACCCACCGTGCGAACGACCACACACGCATCCGTGCTTCGACACTTGTCGCAATGACAGAGCAAAGGGTGACGTTAGAGACGTGCAGCCGCTTCAATCGACCACCGCAAGCGCAACCGCGCGCAACCAGGTCTCACACCGAGATAAATCAAACCCTTCTCCCATCGGGAGAAGGTGCCCAACGGGCGGATGAGGGTGCGTCTTCTGGCGCACTCGCCTCGACCCAGGCCAATCCCTCAAATCCTCATAGGTGAGGACCACCCCTGCCTGCCGCCCTTCGTGTTTGATGTCTTCCAACCAGCCAGCCGCAGCCTCCAACCAGCACCATCGGGAATGCAGCGCGGTAGATAACCCGCAGCGAGCCATCGTTCCCTAAGGGACAGCGCGCTCAGAACCGAAGCGGATGCCTGATCCAGGCTAGTACCGAGCACCATCCGCGCCCGCCTGGTAGCTGCGCAGCCGTGATTGGTATGCGCCATGCCATGCAGCACCTCCACCATCGCCGCCTCACCCGACCAACGGCGCCCATCGCGCCACTTTGTCGACACAGCGTTCGCAGCCGATCCGGGAAGCTTGCCGCGCGGCGAAGCTCGCCGCGGGGGGCGGACAGCGATCATGGCAACCTTCAACTTCTGGCAATGGGCGCTGACGGCCTTGGTGGTCTTTGCAATCGTGTTGCCGGCGTTGCTGGCCACGTGCATGGTCCGTTTCGGGCCTCGCCACGATGCGCCGCGCCGCGCACGCCTGCGCCGCGTTGCCGAGACCGGCGCTTCCACGCCAGCGCTGTCGCTGCTGAGCGGCATCACCGGCGACGGCAGCTGACGCGTCAACGCTGACGCCCGCGTTACCCCAGCTGCAATCGCAAGCCGGCCAGCGCCAGCACACTCCGGATTCAAGCGGTTGACTGGCGAACACCTCTCGATACCGAGTGTGTGCCGTTCAAGGACGGCAGCAGACACCGGGCGCCAGCCCGCAGCCGCTTAGCCAACGCACCGCCCACACATCCATCGCGTCCGCACCGCCGCGCGCGGCAACCACCGCGTCACGCCGCCGCCGCTTGCACGCCTCGACCCAGCCAGGTTGGCTATCCTTCCGGATCGATTCGCGACTGGAGCGCTTTACCGCATGACGTCCGTCCACCCGCCGGCCACCGCGCCATGACGCCGACCCGGCGCGCTTTGCCGCTGTTGATGGCCTTGCTGCCGCTGGTCGCTTGCGCCGACCCGGCCTTCGACCGTTGCCTGGCCGGGTTGCAGACCCAGGCCGCCGCCAAGGGCGTGGACGCCGCCAGTTTCCAGCGTTTTACCGCCGGGTTGGCGCCCGATCCCAGCGTGTTGCCGCTGTTGGACGCGCAACCGGAGTTCACCACGCCCATCTGGGACTACCTCGCCAGCCTGGTCGACAGCCAGCGCGTCACCGACGGCCAGGCCATGCTGGTCACCCACCACGACTTGCTCACCCGCCTGTCCGAGCAGACCGGCGTCGACCCGGCCACCATCGTGGCGGTCTGGGGCGTGGAGAGCGACTACGGCCGCGTCACCGGCAAGCGCCCGCTGCTGGTTTCGCTGGCCACGCTGTCGTGCGCAGGCCGCCGCCAGCCGTTCTTTCGCGGCGAATTCCTCGCGTTGCTCAGTCTGTTGCAGCAGGGCGATCTGTCGTCGGATGGCTTGACCGGCTCGTGGGCCGGCGCGTTCGGGCAGACCCAGTTCATGCCCTCGACCTATGCGCGGATTGCGGTGGACGGCGACGGTGACGGCCGCCGCAATCTGGTCGCCAGCATTCCCGATGCGCTGGCCTCCACCGCCAACTATCTGGTCAAGGCCGGCTGGGAACGCGCCCGCCCCTGGGGGATGGAAGTCACCCTGCCGCGCGGTTTCGATGTCAGCAAGGCCGGTCGCACCCGCCGCCAACCCTTGCAGGCCTGGCAGGCCGCCGGCCTGCTCGGCACCGACGGCAAGCCGCTGGCCCCGACCGGCCTACCCGGCGAGACGCCGGCCGCCTTGCTGCTACCGGCTGGTGCCACCGGCCCGGCCTTCCTGGTGTTCCGCAACTACGACGCGATCTACGCTTATAACGCTGCCGAAAGCTACGCGCTGTCGATCGCGCTGCTGGCCGATCGCCTGCGCGGCGGCCCCGGCCTGGTTGCCGCTTGGCCCACCGACGACCCCGGCCTGGGCCGTCCGGAACGCCGCGACCTGCAACAGTTGCTGCTCGCCCGCGGCTACCAGATCGGCGAAGCCGACGGCATGGTCGGCAGCGCCACCCGCCGCGCCATCCAGGTCGAGCAGACCCGGCTGGGCCTGCAGCCCGCCGACGGCCGCCCCGGCCAGCGCATCCTCACCGCTTTGCGTGCTGCGCCGCCGCTCACCGGCATGGCCGCCGTGCGCGGCACCGCTTTCAAGCTGCCGGCCGCGTACCCCGCATTCGCCCAATCTCCCATCGTCCACAAGGCATCCCCCATGTCCGACACCACCGGCCTCACCACAGGCGACTTCCATGGCTTCCCCTCGCTGCTGATCGACACCCCGTTCTCCACTGCCGCCATCAGCCTGTTCGGCGGCCAGTTGCTGTCGTTCGTGCCCAAGGGCGGTCAGGACGTCATGTGGCTGTCGCCGCTCGCCAAGCAGCCGCCCACCCCGATCCGCGGTGGCGCGCCGGTGTGCTGGCCGTACTTCGGCCGCCAGGACCAGACCGGTGACGTGCCCGCGCACGGGTTTGTGCGCACCGTGCCGTGGCAACTCACCGAGAGCCACCGCGAAGACGACGGCACCGTGGTGCTCACGCTCACCCCGCCGGCCTTCGACGACCTGGCGCTGCGCCTGCGCATGACCCTGCGCATCGGTCGCACCCTCGAACAACGCCTGATCACCGAAAACACCAGCGGCGCCCCGGTGCGATTTACCCAGGCGCTGCACAACTACTTCCGCGTCGGCGACGCGCTCAAGGTCAGCGTGCAGGGGCTGGATGGCCTGGACTATCTCGATAAATACGAGAACTACGCCACCGCGCATCGCCAGCAAGGCGACTGGAGCCTGCGCGACCCGCGCGATCCCGGCCGCAGCGACCGCATCTACACCAACGCCGGCGGCCGCTACACCCTCACTGACCCGGTGCTTGGCCGCCGCATCGTCATCGCCACACAGGGTAGCCGCTCGCTGGTGGCCTGGAACCCGGGCGAGGAGGCCGGCAAGAAAATGGCCGACGTGGGCGAAGGCTGGCGCGACTACGTCTGCCTGGAAGCGGCCAACGCCGGCCCGGACGTGATCGAACTGGCCCCCGGCGCCAGCCACAGCCTGACCCAGACCATCAGCGTCGAATAACCTGGTGGCCTGCGCCGCAGCCGGTGTGGCGCGGGCCCACCCAGCCGGCCGCGCACACCGTCTGTGGGTGGCCGTGGGCGAGGGCTGGCGCGGCTGCTCGTCAAAGGATGTTGAGCATTGATGTGGCCTCCATTCGATCCGGCTGAGCGTTGCGACGGCGCGCGCGCTGTCTGATCGCCGGGCTGCTCCTTGATTGCAACCTGCATGGAGGATGCAGCGGCCAAAGGGCAGGAGCATCAGGCAGAACGAGTTGGAGACGCACTGCAGCCGCACCACACGCAGCCGCCGCACCCTCACCCCAACCCCTTAGTTCTTGGGGATCTGCCAGATTAGGTGTCGAGAGCCGGCGTGGTCGACCGATAACCCATGGGTCTGAGCGACCGCGGGAGAGCGAGGTCGCCCCGCCGGAATCTCCTTGCAAACGCCCGAACAGTTGCTCGAGTAGGCGCTCGTAATGCTAAGGCTGGGCCGCACAGGAGAACTCTCGACCCTTCGAGCATAGCGGAGTTGTCCATGAGCGAGAGTGTCGGAATCGATGTCAGCAAGCGGTGGCTGGATGTGCAGGTGCACGGCCAACGCGACGGGCGGCGGTTTGCCAACAGCGTGTCGGGCCTGCAGCAGATGTGCACCTGGCTGGGGCCGGCGCACCTGCATCAAGTGGTGGTGGAGGCGACCGGCGGCTATGAGCAGCTGGCGTTGGAGAGCTTGTATGCGGCTGGGATGCCGGTGGCGCGTGTCAATTCTCGGCAGGCACGGGACTTTGCCAAGGCCACCGGTCAGCTGGCAAAGACGGATCGACTGGATGCACGCGTGCTGGCGCAGATGGCCGCGCTGTTGCCGCTGACGCGCTACCAGCCGGTAGAAGGCTGGCGCGCGCAGCTGCGCGCCTACCAGCAGCGCCGCACGCAGGTGGTGGCGATGGTGCAGCAGGAACGGCAGCGCCAGTCCCACCTGACCGACGCTTGGCTGTGCAGCCAGGCGCAGAGCAGCCTGCGGCACTTGCAGCAGCAGCTTGCCGAGCTGGACAAGCGTATTGCGCAGCAAGTGGGCGCGCGCGCCGAGCTGGCGGTGCTGAGCCAGGTCAAAGGCGTCGGCCCGGTGCTGTTGGCGAGCCTGGCGGCGCAGCTACCGGAACTGGGCAAACTCACCGGCAAGGCGATCGCCAAGCTGGTCGGGGTGGCGCCGCTTGCCCGAGATAGTGGCACGATGCGCGGCGCCCGCTGCATCTGGGGCGGGCGGGCTTGCGTGCGCCAGGTGCTGTACATGGCGACCCTGACGGCAGTGCGTTTCAACGAATCACTGCGCGCGTTTTACCAGCGGCTACGCGCGCAAGGCAAAGCGAGCAAGGTGGCGCTGGTGGCGGCCATGCGCAAACTGCTGGTGATCCTCAACGCAAAGCTACGAGATCAATTAGCGGCTGGCGCCGCCAGTTGATCAAGACAGTTGCTCTCCCGGCGGGAGAGGGGCTTGAGCATGGCGCCATGCGTCCGAGAGACATCCAAGCCGCATCGCACGACCCACTCCCTTCTCCCACCGGGAGAAGGTGCCCGCAGTGCGGATGAGGGTACGGTTTCAGCAAGAACTCCAGCCGGGACCCACCCGCACCTCAACTTCTCCAAGCGCAGGCAGACGAGAGACCTCCAAGCCGCATCGCACGACCCGCTCCCTTCTCCCACCGGGAGAAGGTGCCCGCAGGGCGAATGCGGGTACGGTTCCAGCAAGGTCTCCAGCCGGACCCACCCGTACCTCAACTTCTCCAAGCGCAGGCAGACGAGAGACCTCCAAGCCGCATCGCACGACCCACTCCCTTCTCCCACCGGGAGAAGGTGCCCGCAGGGCGGATGAGGGTACGGTGTCAGCAAGAACTCCCAGCCGAACGCACCCGCACGTCCGGCGCTGCTCCTAGCTAAAAAATCAGCTGACATCGCCTTTCAGACACCAAGTCGCTCAGCCCGCTCGCACAAGCCCCACCAAACCCAAGCGATCTCCACAGAGCGATTGCACCAATCTCCTGCGGCCGAGCCCAATCCAGCCGCTCGCACCGCTTAAGCCTAGTCCCCCACACCTGGTCACGCGCCCAGAGCCGATCCGAGCCAATCCGCAGCTACACTTCCCGCCTCGCCATCCTGGGCCGCGCGATGTCTCTCTCCGCCGATTCCGCTCCAGCCCCGGGGCGCCGCCGCGCCGCGTTGATCTTCATCTTCATCACCGTGCTGATCGACGTGCTGTCCTTCGGCGTGATCATTCCGGTGCTGCCAGATCTGGTGCGGCATTTCACCGGTGGCGATTACGTGGTGGCCGCCGGCTGGATTGGCTGGTTCGGCTTCCTGTTCGCCTCCATCCAGTTCGTCTGCTCGCCGCTGCAAGGCGCCTTGTCCGACCGCTTCGGCCGTCGCCCGGTCATCCTGCTGTCGTGCCTGGGCCTGGGGCTGGATTTCATCCTGATGGCCATCGCCCACAGCTTGCCGATGCTGCTGTTGGCACGGGTGATCTCGGGCATCTGCTCGGCCAGTTTTTCCACGGCCAATGCCTACATCGCCGACGTCACACCCGCCGACAAACGTGCCGGCGCGTTCGGCATGCTCGGCGCCGCGTTCGGTATTGGCTTTGTCGCCGGCCCGTTGATCGGCGGTTGGCTGGGTGGCATCGGCTTGCGCTGGCCGTTCTGGTTTGCCGCAGGCCTGGCGCTGTTGAACGTGTTGTACGGCTGGTTCGTGCTGCCCGAATCGCTGCCGCCCGAGCGCCGTACCGCACGCCTGGAGTGGTCGCATGCCAACCCGCTGGGCGCACTCAAGTTGCTACGCCGCTACCCGCAGGTGTTCGGCCTGGCCTCGGTGGTGTTTCTGGCCAACCTGGCGCATTACGTCTATCCCAGCATCTTCGTGCTGTTCGCCGGCTACCAGTACCACTGGGGTCCGCGCGAAGTGAGCTGGGTGCTGGCCGGGGTCGGGGTGTGCAGCATCATCGTCAACGCGCTGCTGGTCGGCCGGATCGTGCGCTGGCTGGGCGAACGTCGCGCCTTGTTGTTGGGCCTGGGCTGCGGGGTGGTGGGTTTCGTCATCTACGGGCTGGCCGACAGTGGTGCGGCCTTCCTGATCGGCGTGCCGATCAGCGCCTTCTGGGCGATCGCTGCGCCAGCCGCGCAAGCCTTGATCACCCGCGAAGTCGGCGCCGATGCGCAGGGTCGCGTGCAGGGCGCCCTGACCGGATTGATCAGCCTGGCCGGTATCGCCGGGCCGTTGTTGTTCGCCAACGTGTTTGCCTGGTTCATCGGCAGTGGCGCGCCACTGCATCTGCCCGGCGCGCCGTGGTTGCTGGCCGGTGTGCTACTCGCCGCCGGGTGGGTGATGGCATGGAAGCGCGCCGGGCGGGGCGGTGGCATCGCTCCGGCAGCGCAGGGCTGATGCCAACGTATTCATCCGGCACTCGCGTCCGCTTTATCTGATTTGCGCAGGCGCTGCTAGGCTGGTGCACTCCGTGCCGCGGCACCGCCTCGATTGCTTATGTGTCCTGACACCCTGGCTGTTCCGCCATCGGCCGCGCACGTGCTGCGGCACGCCACCCAGGACACCCATCGCCTGGTCGAAGCGGTGCCGCTGATGCAGGCCCTGGGGCAGGGACAGGTCGATCGCGCCAGCTATGCGCAGATCCTGCGTCGCCACCACGCCTTGCTGGCCGGCTTCGAAACGCATCTGGGCGATTGGCTCAGCACCCTGGTCGGCAACGGCTGGCACTATCGCCGCCGCGTGCCGGCCTTGCGTGCCGACCTGCGGGCGCTCGATCAACCACTGGATCTGCCGATCGCACTGCCCGCTGCGCGCACCGATGCCACGCGCTGGGGCATGTTGTATGTGGTCGAAGGCTCGCAGCTTGGCGGCCGGGTCATTGCGCGCGGTCTACGCAAGCACCAGCCCGGCCTGGCCGATGCGCTGCAGTATTTCGAACTGGCCGACGAAGACCCCGCCGGTTGGCGCCGCTTCCAGGCGGTCCTCGATCAGCGCCTGGATTCCCCTCACACGCAGGCTGCCGCCATCGCTGGTGCGCAGGCCATGTTTGCCCACTTCCACACTTGCCTCGCTGCGGAGCCGTGCCCGTGAATCAGCCCACCGAACCCCTGGATATGGATGTTTGCGCGCGCGAGCCGATCCACATCCCCGGCTTGATCCAGCCTTATGGCGTGTTGCTGGTGATCGAACCGGCCGACGGCCGCATCGTGCAGGCCAGCACCACCGCAGCCGACCTGCTCGGCGTGCCGATGGACGCCTTGCTCGGCATGCCTTACGCCCAGGTGCTGGAGCTGCCCGACGCGCAGCCCTTCGCGGTGGACGATCAACCGCAACACCTGTTGCATGCCGAGGTGCGCTTCCCCAGGCGCGCTGCGCCCACTGATCACCCCTGGGTGGCCGCCTGGCATCTGTATCCCGAGCAGTGGCTGATCGAAATCGAGCCGCGCGACGCGCGCCTGATCGACGTCACCCTGCGCGAAGCGCTGCCGCTGTTGCGCAGCATCGAGCGCGATCCCGGCATCGCCGAAGCCGCGGTGCGGGCGGCCAAGGGCCTGCGCAGCATGATCGGCTTCGACCGGGTGATGATTTACCGCTTCGACGAGGAGTGGAACGGCGACGTGATCGCCGAGGCACGCCAACCCGATCTGGAGGCCTACCTCGGCCTGCATTACCCGGCCACCGATATCCCCGCCCAAGCGCGCGCGCTGTACCTGCGCAACCGCGTCCGCCAGATCGCCGATGTCGGCTACCGGCCATCGCCGATCGAGCCCACCCTGCATCCGCGCCTGGGCACCCCGGTGGATCTGAGCGACGTCAGCCTGCGTAGCGTTTCGCCGGTGCATCTGGAATATCTGGCCAACATGGGCGTGACCGCCACCCTGGTCTCCTCGATCGTGGTCAACGACGTGTTGTGGGGGCTGATCGCCTGCCATCACTACAGCCCGCACTTCACCAGTCACGCCATGCGCGATGCCACCGATGCGGTCACCCGCGCGCTAGCCGGACGCATCGGCGCCTTGCAGGCGGTGTCGCGCGCGCATCTGGAATCGGTGCTGCTCACCGTGCGCGAAAAGTTGATCACCGACTTCAACGCCGCCGACCACATGACCGTGGAGCTGCTCGCCGACATGGCGCCGGATCTGATGGACGTGGTGGATGCCGACGGAGTGGCGATCTTCCATGGCAACGAGATCAGCCGTCACGGCAGTACGCCCGATGCCGCCGCGCTCCGGCGTATCCGCAACCACATCGAATCCGAGCACCACGAGGCGCTGCGCGAGGACGCCCTCGGCGCCCTGCATGTGGATGCCATCGGCGAGGTGTTCCCGGAGCTGGCCGATCTCGCGCCACTGGCAGCCGGTTTCATCTTCGTGCCGCTGATGCCGCAATCGCGCAGCGCGCTGCTATGGACACGCCGCGAACAGGTGCAGCAGGTCAAATGGGCCGGCAACCCGCAGTTGGCCAAGTTGCCGGATATCCCCAACTCACGGCTGTCGCCCCGCAAGAGCTTCGATCTCTGGCAGGAAACCGTGAGCGGCCGCGCGCGGCGCTGGTCGCCGCTGCACCTGGAGTCGGCACGCAGCCTGCGCGTGTTGATCGAACTGATGGAGCGCAAGCGCTTCCAGCAGGATTTCACTTTGCTGGAAGCCTCGCTGTCGCGTCTGCGCGACGGCGTGGCCATTATCGAGCGGGGCGCCAGCAGCGCCCCGCACCGGCTGATCTTCGCCAACCCCGCATTCGCCGACCTCAGCCAGGCCGAGGTTGCCGAGCTGATCGGTTGCGACATTCTGACCCTGGTGGCCAACGATGCCGCCAGGTCCAAGGTCGAACTGCTCGAGGACGCCCTGCGCCTGGGCCGTGCCGCCTACGTCACCCTGCCGCTGCGCGCCCACGATGGCTCGCCCATCTATCGCCAATTCCATCTCGAACCGCTGCCCAGCCCCAGCGGCGTCATCGCCCACTGGCTGCTGCAGCTTCGCGATCCGGAATAAGTGCCGCCCGACGCATTGACGTCGAGTGGCGGTTGCAGCCGGCCGCTGCTGCCGCATCCATCGCGTCGGGCAGCCTCACCAGCGACCCGGGCAACGATGCGCCCCTTCGGCGTCTTGAGTCAGTGCGTATCGATCAGTGGTACCGCTCAAAGCCTGAGGCAACACACCAAAGGACATCGAGCCCCGGCAGCGCTGCCAGCGCTGAGCTGCAATCGCCGCGTCAAGCGCGCGGCCGCAACAGCAACAGGGTGACGGTCCCGGCCACCAGCCCCCAGAACGACGCACCGATCCCGCCCAAGGTCAGCCCGGAGGCCGTCACCAGGAAGGTGACCAATGCCGCCTCGCGTTCGCTGTCTTCGCGCAAGGCTGCCGCCAGGCTGTTGCCGATGGTGCCCAGCAGCGCGATTCCGGCAATCGCCATCACCAGCTCGCGCGGGAACGCCGCAAAGACCGCCGCCACGGTCGCCCCGAACAAGCCGATCACCACATACAACACGCCCGCGCTCACCGCGGCGGTATAGCGCCGGGCAGGGTCCTCATGCGCCTCGCGGCCCATGCAGATCGCCGCGGTGATCGCGGCCAGGTTCAAGGCGTAGCCGCCGAACGGCGCCAGCAACGTATTGACCACACCGATCCAGCCGATCGTCGGCGAGATCGGCACCGTGTAGCCGGACGCGCGGATCACCGCCACGCCGGGCACGTTCTGCGAGGCCATCGTCACGACGAACAGTGGAATCGCCAGCCCGACCACCGCCGCCCACGACAGCGACGGCACCACCAGCACCGGATAGGCCAGCTCCAGCTGCACGCTATTCCAATGCATCAGCCCACCGCCCGCCGCAATCGCAATGCCCACCAGTAAGGTCGCAATCACCGCATAGCGCGCAAACCAGCGCCGGCCAACCAGATAGGTGGCCAGCATCGCGATTGCCAGGACCCGCTGGCTCTGCATCGCCACGAACAGATCCAGTCCAAAGCGCAGCAGCACCCCGGCCAACATGCCGGACGCCAGGGACACCGGCATGCGCTTGATCGCCCGCTCGAACAACCCGGAGAACCCGGCCACCAGCCCAAGCACCGCCGCAACCACGAACGCACCGACCGCCTCGCGCAACGGAACCCCTGCGGCACTGCCGATCAGCATCGCCGCACCCGGCGTCGACCAGGCCGTCACCACCGGCACGCGGTAGCGCAGCGACAACCCGATGCACGTCACGCCCATGCCGATGCCAAGCGCCCACATCCACGATGCGATCTGCGCCTGGTCCGCGCCCAGATGTCGCGCCGCCTCGAAGACGATTACCGCGGAACTGGCAAATCCCACCAGTACGGTGACAAAGCCTGCGGCAATCGCTGACAGGGATAGATCGCGGAACAGGTTGCGGGCTGGCGGCATCGTATGGCTCCTCCGGGCCCTGCATTCTTACCGAGCCGACCAGTCAGCGGTACCGAAGCGTGGAGCGCACCAATCTATATAGAGGTGACCATGGAGCGCGCTGGTGTCCTTGCCGTGTTGGAGCCTGCCTAAGAAATTCGGCGCATTGTCATGCCCGTGTCAAAAAGTGCTTGCACTTCTGCACAGGCTCGATAAACTGCGCGACCTCGCTCAGGACGGCGGCGCTTCTTCAAGCACCGCAACAACGAACGGGGCGAATCGGAAACACCGAAAGGTGTTGACGAAACGGAAAAGCCGGCTATGATGGGCGGCTCGCTACACGGAAAGACGCTACGGCGGATTGAGGTGCAGCGGCGACAACTTCCTCTTCACGAGGGGTTGACGGAGATGAAAAGCCTGCTAATATGGCCGGCTCGCTTCGCAGAAAACCTTCGGGTTGAAACGAAGCAGCGTCAACCACCTCGGAAACAAGGTGTTGACGGCAAGAAAAAGTCCGCTATAATGGGCGGCTCGCTTCGACGGAAACGACGAAGCTGACGGGAACGGCGCTGAGGCCACTTCCCAATGTTCTTTGACAGTGTGCGCAGGTAATTTGTGCGGACGCCTGCAGGAAGGATGATTGTCCATCTTGCAGACGTTTAATCAAAAAGCAACATATTAATTGCTTTGCAAGCGATAAGTTGTCAGTGGTTGAACTTCTGCAGCTAAAGTAATTTGTCTTCGGACATGTAATTTTAAGTGAAGAGTTTGATCCTGGCTCAGAGTGAACGCTGGCGGCAGGCCTAACACATGCAAGTCGAACGGCAGCACAGTAAGAGCTTGCTCTTATGGGTGGCGAGTGGCGGACGGGTGAGGAATACATCGGAATCTACTCTTTCGTGGGGGATAACGTAGGGAAACTTACGCTAATACCGCATACGACCTACGGGTGAAAGCGGAGGACCTTCGGGCTTCGCGCGATTGAATGAGCCGATGTCGGATTAGCTAGTTGGCGGGGTAAAGGCCCACCAAGGCGACGATCCGTAGCTGGTCTGAGAGGATGATCAGCCACACTGGAACTGAGACACGGTCCAGACTCCTACGGGAGGCAGCAGTGGGGAATATTGGACAATGGGCGCAAGCCTGATCCAGCCATGCCGCGTGGGTGAAGAAGGCCTTCGGGTTGTAAAGCCCTTTTGTTGGGAAAGAAAAGCAGTCGGTTAATACCCGATTGTTCTGACGGTACCCAAAGAATAAGCACCGGCTAACTTCGTGCCAGCAGCCGCGGTAATACGAAGGGTGCAAGCGTTACTCGGAATTACTGGGCGTAAAGCGTGCGTAGGTGGTGGTTTAAGTCTGTTGTGAAAGCCCTGGGCTCAACCTGGGAATTGCAGTGGATACTGGGTCACTAGAGTGTGGTAGAGGGTAGCGGAATTCCCGGTGTAGCAGTGAAATGCGTAGAGATCGGGAGGAACATCCGTGGCGAAGGCGGCTACCTGGACCAACACTGACACTGAGGCACGAAAGCGTGGGGAGCAAACAGGATTAGATACCCTGGTAGTCCACGCCCTAAACGATGCGAACTGGATGTTGGGTGCAATTTGGCACGCAGTATCGAAGCTAACGCGTTAAGTTCGCCGCCTGGGGAGTACGGTCGCAAGACTGAAACTCAAAGGAATTGACGGGGGCCCGCACAAGCGGTGGAGTATGTGGTTTAATTCGATGCAACGCGAAGAACCTTACCTGGTCTTGACATCCACGGAACTTTCCAGAGATGGATTGGTGCCTTCGGGAACCGTGAGACAGGTGCTGCATGGCTGTCGTCAGCTCGTGTCGTGAGATGTTGGGTTAAGTCCCGCAACGAGCGCAACCCTTGTCCTTAGTTGCCAGCACGTAATGGTGGGAACTCTAAGGAGACCGCCGGTGACAAACCGGAGGAAGGTGGGGATGACGTCAAGTCATCATGGCCCTTACGACCAGGGCTACACACGTACTACAATGGTAGGGACAGAGGGCTGCAAACCCGCGAGGGCAAGCCAATCCCAGAAACCCTATCTCAGTCCGGATTGGAGTCTGCAACTCGACTCCATGAAGTCGGAATCGCTAGTAATCGCAGATCAGCATTGCTGCGGTGAATACGTTCCCGGGCCTTGTACACACCGCCCGTCACACCATGGGAGTTTGTTGCACCAGAAGCAGGTAGCTTAACCTTCGGGAGGGCGCTTGCCACGGTGTGGCCGATGACTGGGGTGAAGTCGTAACAAGGTAGCCGTATCGGAAGGTGCGGCTGGATCACCTCCTTTTGAGCATGACGTCATTCGTCCTGTCGGGCGTCCTCACAAATTACCTGCATTCAGAGATTCATACCGGCACAGGTCGGTATGCGAAGTCCCTTTTGGGGCCTTAGCTCAGCTGGGAGAGCACCTGCTTTGCAAGCAGGGGGTCGTCGGTTCGATCCCGACAGGCTCCACCATATTGAGTGAAAAGACTTCGGGTCTGTAGCTCAGGTGGTTAGAGCGCACCCCTGATAAGGGTGAGGTCGGTAGTTCGAGTCTACCCAGACCCACCACTCTGAATGTAGTGCACACTTAAGAATTTATATGGATCAGCGTTGAGGCTGATACATGTTCTTTTATAACTTGTGACGTAGCGAGCGTTTGAGATATCTATCTAAACGTGTCGTTGAGGCTAAGGCGGGGACTTCGAGTCCCTAAGTAATTGAGTCGTATGTTCGCGTTGGTGGCTTTGTACCCCACACAACACGTACATATAGCTCCGAGGCAACTTGGGGTTATATGGTCAAGCGAATAAGCGCACACGGTGGATGCCTAGGCGGTCAGAGGCGATGAAGGACGTGGTAGCCTGCGAAAAGTGTCGGGGAGCTGGCAACAAGCTTTGATCCGGCAATATCCGAATGGGGAAACCCACTGCTTCGGCAGTATCCTGCAGTGAATTCATAGCTGCTGGAAGCGAACCCGGTGAACTGAAATATCTAAGTAACCGGAGGAAAAGAAATCAACCGAGATTCCCTAAGTAGTGACGAGCGAACGGGGAACAGCCCTTAAGCTGGAATGGCTTTAGAAAAACAATCTGGAAAGATTGGCCATAGAAGGTGATAGCCCTGTATTTAAAAGGGCCACTCCAGTGAAGACGAGTAGGGCGGGGCACGTGAAACCCTGTCTGAATATGGGGGGACCATCCTCCAAGGCTAAATACTCCTGACCGACCGATAGTGAACCAGTACCGTGAGGGAAAGGCGAAAAGAACCCCGGAGAGGGGAGTGAAATAGATCCTGAAACCGTGTGCGTACAAGCAGTAGGAGCTCGCAAGAGTGACTGCGTACCTTTTGTATAATGGGTCAGCGACTTACTGTTCGTGGCAAGCTTAACCGTATAGGGGAGGCGAAGGGAAACCGAGTCTGATAAGGGCGCATAGTCGCGGGCAGTAGACCCGAAACCGGGTGATCTAGTCATGGCCAGGGTGAAGGTGCCGTAACAGGTACTGGAGGCCCGAACCCACGTCTGTTGCAAAAGACGGGGATGAGCTGTGATTAGGAGTGAAAAGCTAATCGAACCCGGAGATAGCTGGTTCTCCTCGAAAGCTATTTAGGTAGCGCCTCGGACGAATACTACTGGGGGTAGAGCACTGTTATGGCTAGGGGGTCATCGCGACTTACCAAACCATTGCAAACTCCGAATACCAGTACGTACTATCCGGGAGACACACGGCGGGTGCTAACGTCCGTCGTGAAAAGGGAAACAACCCAGACCCACAGCTAAGGTCCCAAATTCACTGCTAAGTGGAAAACGATGTGGAAAGGCACAGACAGCCAGGAGGTTGGCTTAGAAGCAGCCACCCTTTAAAGAAAGCGTAATAGCTCACTGGTCGAGTCGGTCTGCGCGGAAGATTTAACGGGGCTAAGCAGTGAACCGAAGCTTGGGGTGCATAAAACTTGTTTTATGCGCGGTAGAGGAGCGTTCCGTAAGCCTGCGAAGGTGGATTGAGAAGTCTGCTGGAGGTATCGGAAGTGCGAATGCTGACATGAGTAACGATAATGCGGGTGAAAAGCCCGCACGCCGAAAGCCCAAGGTTTCCTTGCGCAACGTTAATCGACGCAGGGTTAGTCGGTCCCTAAGGCGAGGGCGAAAGCCGTAGTCGATGGGAAGCAGGTTAATATTCCTGCACCTCGCGTGAGTGCGATGGAGGGACGGAGAAGGTTAGGTGTACCGGGCGTTGGTTGTCCCGGGGAAAGGCGGTAGGTTTGAATCTTTGGCAAATCCGGGATTCTTTAAGACCGAGCACCGAGACGAGCCTTTATGGCGAAGTCACTGATACCACGCTTCCAGGAAAAGCTCCTAAGCTTCAGCTCACGAAGACCGTACCGTAAACCGACACAGGTGGGTAGGATGAGAATTCTCAGGCGCTTGAGAGAACTCGGGTGAAGGAACTAGGCAACATGGCACCGTAACTTCGGGAGAAGGTGCACCCTTTTTGGTGGCTCATGCGAGCTATAGCTGAAGAGGGTCGCAGAAACCAGGCCGCTGCGACTGTTTATCAAAAACACAGCACTCTGCAAACACGAAAGTGGACGTATAGGGTGTGACGCCTGCCCGGTGCTGGAAGGTTAATTGATGGGGTCAGCCGCAAGGCGAAGCTCTTGATCGAAGCCCCAGTAAACGGCGGCCGTAACTATAACGGTCCTAAGGTAGCGAAATTCCTTGTCGGGTAAGTTCCGACCTGCACGAATGGCGTAACGACAGCGGCGCTGTCTCCACCCGAGACTCAGTGAAATTGAAATCGCTGTGAAGATGCAGCGTTCCCGTGGCAAGACGGAAAGACCCCGTGAACCTTTACTATAGCTTTACACTGAACGTTGAGTTCGTCTGTGTAGGATAGGTGGGAGGCTATGAAACTGTGGCGCTAGCTGCAGTGGAGCCATCCTTGAAATACCACCCTGTCGTGCTTGACGTTCTAACCTAGATCCGTTATCCGGATCAGGGACCGTGTATGGTGGGTAGTTTGACTGGGGCGGTCTCCTCCTAAAGAGTAACGGAGGAGCACGAAGGTACGCTCAGCGCGGTCGGACATCGCGCACTGTGTGCAAAGGCATAAGCGTGCTTGACTGCAAGATCGACGGATCAAGCAGGTACGAAAGTAGGTCTTAGTGATCCGGTGGTTCTGTATGGAAGGGCCATCGCTCAACGGATAAAAGGTACTCCGGGGATAACAGGCTGATACCGCCCAAGAGTTCATATCGACGGCGGTGTTTGGCACCTCGATGTCGGCTCATCACATCCTGGGGCTGTAGTCGGTCCCAAGGGTATGGCTGTTCGCCATTTAAAGTGGTACGCGAGCTGGGTTCAGAACGTCGTGAGACAGTTCGGTCCCTATCTGCCATGGGCGTTGGAAGTTTGAGAGGGGCTGCTCCTAGTACGAGAGGACCGGAGTGGACGAACCTCTGGTGTTCCGGTTGTCACGCCAGTGGCATTGCCGGGTAGCTATGTTCGGAAGCGATAACCGCTGAAAGCATCTAAGCGGGAAGCGCGCCTCAAGATGAGACTTCCCGGGGCACAAGCCCCCTAAAGGAACCATATAGACTATGTGGTTGATAGGTCAGGTGTGTAAGTACAGCAATGTATTGAGCTAACTGATACTAATGATCCGTGCGGCTTGACCATATAACCTCAAGTTGCCTTGGTCCCAACGAACGTTGGTAGATCCGCAAACGCAAGCTACGTCACAAGTTAACTATGCGAGACGAGCGCCGTAGGCGCTTCAACGCAAACGCTTGCACCCATGTGCATCCGTTTGCCACGAAGCTCCGACTGGCGACACTCCAACCGTCTCCCTGGTGAAATTAGCGCTGTGGAACCACCCGATCCCATCCCGAACTCGGAAGTGAAACGCAGCTGCGCCGATGGTAGTGTGGCTCAAGCCATGCGAGAGTAGGTCATCGCCAGGGGCTTTACCCGAAACCCTCAGTCCAACTGGACTGAGGGTTTCTTTTTGCCTGGTCGTTAGGAAAAACCCCGCAATCCACCCATACCCGCACCGGGCTGCGTGCCTCGTCAACCCTCGCCTGTGCTCCTGGAGACCGCTATCTGGTAGCTAGCTGATCGCCGCTCGATTGCTTTTCTGCATGCTGACCTCCAGCCGCACGCGACCTGCAAATAGATGAGGTACCGCCCGTGAGGTGCCTCCCGCGCTGCACGGGGGGCGACTCATGCCAGCGGAAGGTGCCGCTGTCGCCGCGAACATGCCGGCGAGCGTGCTCGGCATAAGCTGGACGACGACGCACACCACATGCGTCGCTCATAAACTCTCGCTCGCAAACCCTCGGCTGCTCCTGCAGACCGCTATCCGGTGACTGGCCGACCGCCGCTTGATTGCTTTTCAGCATGCCAACCTCCATATCGTGCCGTGCCGGTGCATGACCGGCTGTTGCTGGATGCGCTGATGCCGGAATTGCCTGAAGTCGAAACTGCGGTGCGCGGCCTTGCGCCGCATCTGGTTGGGCAGCGCATCCATGGGGTGATCCTGCGTCGGCCAGATCTGCGTTGGCCCATTGCCGAGCAGATCGAGCGCTTGCTTCCTGGAGCTACCATCACGCAGGTCCGTCGACGTGCCAAGTATCTATTGATGGATACCGATGCCGGCGGGAGTGCGTTGCTGCATCTGGGCATGTCCGGGAGCTTGCGTGTATTGCCTGGCGATACGCTGCCGCGCGCACATGATCATGTGGATATCAGCCTGCAGAACGGGCGTGTGCTGCGCTTCAACGACCCGCGACGGTTTGGTTGCCTGCTGTGGCAATCTGATACGCAGGTGCATGAGCTGCTCGCTGCGCTAGGTCCGGAGCCATTATCTGAGGCATTTACTGGCGATTATCTCTATGCGCTATCGCGCGGTCGTCGCGCTGCAGTCAAAACCTTTCTGATGGATCAAGCGGTGGTTGTCGGCGTAGGAAATATCTATGCCGCTGAGAGCCTGCATCGTGCGGGAATCAGCCCATTGCGCGAAGCTGGAAAGGTATCGCTCGATCGATACCGGCATCTGGCTACTGCGGTGAAGGATATTCTGGGATACGCGATCCAGCGCGGCGGCACGACATTGCGCGACTTCATCAGCCCGGACGGGGCGCCTGGCTATTTCGAGCAGGAACTGACGGTCTACGGCCGCGAGGGTGAGCCCTGCAAACAGTGCGGAAGGGCATTGAAACACGCAACGATTGGACAACGCGCGACGGTGTGGTGCAGCAGTTGCCAGCGTTGAGGTATGGCAGCACCTTTTAAGCAGTTCCTGCTGCCTCCAGGATCAGATGGATCTTCGCGATCGATGTGCAGCCTCAACGGATAAGCAGCCGGCCGGGCGATCAATGGGTCCACCTTCGCAGTAACAAGATGCAAACGGCTAGTTTCCACACGTGCACCACGCCACAATCGATACGTCCTGCATTTGGAACTGCGTTATGCCCATGTCACGGCCTCTTTTCATTCCCTTGGTGGCTGGCGGGGCACTGGCGCTATTGCTTCCTGGCAAGGCACATGCGGATGAGTCCGCGAAAGCTGGCCTCGCGCCAATAGAACGTATCCAGTTGCGCAACGATGCAGTGGAGCTGAGCGTCACGCCAGCATTCGGTGGCCGTGTGCTGTCCTTCAGCCTGCGCGGGCACCCTAGTGTGTTGAAGATCGGAGCAGCAGTGGATCGCCAGCCTGCGCCTACGGTGTCTGCCAGCGCAGGCGATGTTCCGTATCTCGGTCACGATGTGTGGGTGGGGCCGCAGAGTCAGTGGTGGTTGCATCAGCAGGTCAACCTTGAGCGCAAGGCTGCCGCCGCGGTGTGGCCGCCGGATCCGTATCTCTCGTTGGCCAGTACGCGGGCCGTTGTACGTGGACCGACCGAGGTGACCCTGCAGGGCGTGCCCAGCCCGGTGACGGGCGTGCAACTGAGCAAGCGCATCGCCCTGTCTACAGCGCGCGCCGACACGGTGGACGTGCAAGCCACGGCGCGCAATATCCGCAAGGATGCGATCGCCTGGGATCTGTGGTTCAACACCCGGGTTGCGGCGAGTACGCGGGTCTTCGTACCGGTGGCCGATGCCGGCGATATTCGGGTGCAACCGCCGAGCGAGCCAGGCACGGTGCCGCCCGTGTTCGGTCACCATGCGGGTGTTCTGGCGTTGCGTGCAGACGTACGCGATGACGGCATGGTCCAGCGCGGCAAGGTGTTGCTGCAGCCATCGGCGGGCTGGATGGCCGGCTTTGCCGGCGCGCAGGTGCTGGTGATCCGCTTTGTACATCAGCCGTTGGCCGCGATCCATCCGGAACAAGGACAGGTGGAGCTGTACCTGGATGCCCCGCCGCTGCATCCCGAGCAGGGCTTGCTGGAAATGGAGGTGCATGCACCGTATCGCCAGCTCGCACCAGGTGCGCAGATGCAGGCGCAGGAGCAGTGGACGTTGCTGCAGTACAGCGGGCCGGACGAGGTGCAGGCGCAGCGGCGCTTCCTGTGCAGCAAGGCGACAGAGCTGGCTTTGGACAATGCGTGCGACGCCGCAGCCGCGGCGCCTTGACGCACGCACGCGCGTCCACGCCGGGCTTGTGGCTATGATGTCGCCCAATTCCCGATCAGATCGATGCGCATGCAACGACGCCACTTCCTGAAGAATGCCGCTGCCGCCTTGGCCGCGCTCGGTTTACCGGCATTGCCGCAGTGGGCGTTGGCTGCCAAGGCCGTGGGGCTGCGTCGGCTCGGGCAGCCGCAACCGTTCGACTATGCGTGGCTCAAGGGGCAGGCGCGTGCGCTGGCCAAGGCGCCATACAAAAGCCACAAGCAAGTGTTGCCGGGGCCGCTGGAAGCGTTGAACTGGGATCAGTATCAGTCGATCCGCTATCGGCAGGACCACGCGTTGTGGGCCGACGGCAATGGCAAGTTTCAGGCGAAGTTCTTCCACCTGGGGCTGTACTTCCATACCCCCGTGCACATCTACGACATCGTGGATGGCAAGGCCCAGCAGCTGGCCTACGACCCGGCTGCGTTCGATTACGGCAGCAGTGGGCTAGGCGGCAAGCAGTTGCCGAAGGATCTGGGGTTTGCCGGCTTCCGGCTCAACACGCGCAAGGACACCGATCGCGACTTTTCGGCGTTTCTGGGCGCGAGCTATTTCCGTGCGGTGGGCAAGGAAGGCCAGTACGGGCAGTCGGCGCGCGGGCTGGCAATCGATACCGGCACCGGTGGACCGGAAGAGTTTCCGGACTTCATCGCCTACTACCTGGAGCAGCCGGCCGACGACTCCGACACCGTGGTGGTCTACGGCCTGCTGGATTCGCCCAGTGTCGCCGGCGCCTACCGCTTTGCCATCACCAACGGCGACGTGCTGGTGATGGATATCGACAGCGCGCTGTACCCGCGCAAGGCCATCGAACGGCTCGGCATCGGCCCGTGCACCAGCATGTACCAGGTCGGCGAAAACGACAGCCGGATGGATTGGGACTGGCGCCCGGAGATCCACGATACCGATGGTCTGGCGATGTGGACCGGCGGTGGCGAATGGATCTGGCGGCCGCTGTGCAACCCGCCGCATCTGCGCTTCAACATGTTTGTCGATGAAAACCCACGTGGGTTCGGACTGTTGCAGCGCGACCGCAATTTCGACCATTACCAGGACGACGGCGTGTTCTACGAGAAGCGCCCGTGCCTGTGGGTGGAACCGAAGAGCGGTTGGGGCAAGGGCTCGGTGCAGTTGGTCGAGATCCCGACCGTGGACGAGACCTTCGACAACATCGTGGCGTTCTGGAACCCGCAGGCCAAGCCGCAGCCGGGACAGGAGCTGTTGATGGGCTACCGGTTGTATTGGGGCGCCCAACCGCCGGCCAGTTCGCATTTGGCGCATTGCGTGGCCACCCGCACCGGATTGGGCGGCATCGTCGGGCAGAAGCGCAGCCATTTTTCCTGGCGCTTTGCGGTGGACTTTGCCGGCGGCGACTTGCCTGGGTTGGTGAAGGATGCCAAGACCAAGGTCGAAGCGGTGATCCAGGTGTCGCGCGGTACCACCGAGATTGTCTCGGCGCGGCCGTTGCATGAGCTCAAGGGCTATCGGGCCATGTTTGACCTGGTGCCGCCGGATGACAGCATGCAGCAGATCGATATCCGCCTGTACCTGCGCGCCAATGGCAAGCCGCTGACCGAAACCTGGCTCTATCAATGGACGCCGCCGCCAGTGAGCGAGCGCAAGATCTATTGAGTGTGTGGCGGTGCGCACGGGTGCGCATCGCGCGGCTTCGTCTGCAAAGCGACGTCTTTGTAGAGCGATCCTGGGCGATCAAAGCTAGAAGCGAGAATGCTGCAGTGATCTCGGCGTGGTGGGTAAATCGCCGACATGCGTGCATCGATCGCAACGACGGCAGACCGTCGCTCTCCCAGTCATGCGTACGTGTTGCGCGGCGTAGGCGAACAATGTCTGCGCCTGCCGCACATCTCGCCGATCAGGCCTGGCTGACATCAGCGGCCGACGTGCGATTTCGGGCATGCCGTGTCCGCCAATGCACCCATGCACGCCGCGTCCTTACGTGTTGTGCGGCGTAGGCGGGCAATGCCTGCGCCTGCCGTACATCTCGCCGATCAAGCCTGTGCTGACACCAGCGACCGACATGCAATTTCGTACATGCTGCGTCCGCCAATGCACCCACGCACGTCGCGTCCTGGAGTGATCGCCGCACGAAAACGTGCGTGTCGCCAAAAGCGCCTATCCGTGGACGCGCTTCCGGAGCGCAACCGCACTGCTGCAGGACGCGATCGCCGCGGTGGGGCGGTATCGCCGGTTTTAAGCACTCAGGCCGAGGTGGTGCCGCTGACCAGGTGCATGCGCGCACGTGGTCGTGCGCAGGCCAGCTCTACGCGGAAGCAGGTGCCGTTCTTGCCGCTGGTGATGCGCAGCTCGCCCTGATGCGCCTGTGCGATCTGCGCGGCCATGTGCAGGCCCAGATCCACTTCCGGCACGGGGCGGCCGGCGGTGTGTACGTGGGTGGAGGCGTGCAGCACATCCAGCCGGCGTGGATCGATGCCATCCAGATTGCAGACCTCGATGCGCAGGCGGCCCTGTTCGGTGACCGCGACCGCCTTGATCAGCGAACTCTGCTGCCCCTGCACCACCGCATTGATCATCATGCTGCCGAACATCTGCGCCAGACGCACCGCATCGCCATGCACGGGTTCGTCGATGGCCACGTGCGTGGACAGCACCTGATTGGGATAGGCGGCGCGGGTTTCGTCGACGACCTGCGACAGCGCATCGAGCAGGTCGCTGCCGCTGCCGTAATCCAGCTGCAGCCAGTCGCGCTCGATGCCGCGCGCGAAATCGGAGGCGAAATCGATCAGTTCTTCCATGCGCTGCAGGCTGCGCTGCAGGCAGCGGATGGCGCCGCCCTGGCGCTGGTTGAGTGGGTCGATGGCGAGCATGTCCACCACCGCATGCATGGACTGCAGCGGGTTGCGCAGGTCGTGCCCGAGGATGCCGATGAACTCTTCGCGCAACCGCGCCGAGGCACCGGCGCGGCCCAGTTCGCTGCGTGCGCGCCGCGATTCCTGCGCGCTCTCTTCGGCGCGCTGTTCGGCCTGGATCTGCGCGGCCAGCAGCTGTGCGAGCAGCTCGACCTTCTCCACCAACTGCTGGTCCATGACCCGCGGTAACGGGTCCAGCGCGCACAAGGTGCCGAACACGCTGCCATCGTCGAAACGGATCGGCACCGAGACGTAGCTTTCGAAGCCATACAATCGCGGCGATGGGTGGTCGCGATAGACCGGGTCGTCGGAGGCATGCCCGAACCACACCGCGTTGCCCTTCACCCGCACGCTGTCGCAGAAGGTGGTGGCCAGCGGCAGCTCGTCGCCCGGCATCAGACCGAAAGACAACTCGTCGCGCACCTGGCAGGTGATCCAGCGCGCCTCGGTTACCCGCGCGACGGCGGCAAAGCCCATGCCGGTGAGGCGGGTCAGGATGTTCAGCACATCGGGGACCGACGATAGCCGGCCAACACGCGCGATATCGGCGCGTAACTCGGGAGGAAGCGTACCCATGTGTGCCTCCCGACAAGTGGATGATCGCCAGTTTACAGGACTGCAGTTGGGCCTGGTGACGTGCCAAGCCACTGCAATCGGTGTCAACGATACGCCTTGTCGGCCGGTGCCGGCGATGCCGCTGCGAATGCATGCCTGCATAGGTTTAGCGATGCGTTCGCAGCGTATAGCTTGGCGCCAATGCGCGCTGGCGATCAGGGATGCCGCCACAGATGGTGGCGGCGCTACCGCAGCTGCCCAACGGCGCTGTGACTCCGCTGCGCTGACCAAGGCGACGGGTGATTCGTGTGTTCGTGCCACACCGCCATCTACCGCTTAAGACGTCGCCATGCGGCAGGTGGCGAAATGAGCGGGCACTACCCGGCGCAGGCCGGACGGACCGACGCTGCGGTGTCGCCAGTCGGCAGGATGCCGGTTACTCAGGCGTCGGCAGACGGCAGCGGCAAGGCGATTTGCAGTGGGTCGATGCGGCCTTCGCCACGCATGATCTTCTTGAACTCGGGGCGGCTGACCGACACGTAGCGCTCGTTGCCGCCGATCTCCACTTGCGGGCCGTCCTGCACCGCATGTCCCTGTGCGTCCACGCGCACGGTCATAGTGGCCTTGCTGCCGCTGTGGCAGATGGTCTTGATCTCCTCCAGCTCGTCGGCCCAGGCCAGCAGGAACTGGCTGCCCTCGAACAGCTCGCCGCGAAAATCCGTCCGCAGGCCGTAGCACAGCACCGGGATGCGCAGCCGGTCGACCACTTCGCTCAACTGCCAGACCTGTGCACGGCTGAGGAACTGCGCCTCATCGACCAGCACGCAATGCAGGGCGCCCTGGGTGGCGATGTCGCGTTCGACCAGCTGCTGCAGTTCGGTGTCGCGATCGAACGCGCGCCCGTCTGCACGCAAGCCAATCCGCGATGCGACCACGCCGCTGCCGGCGCGGTGGTCGAGTTTGGGCGTCAGGATCAGCGTGCGCATGCCGCGTTCGCGGTAGTTGTGCGCCGACTGCAGCAAGGTGGTGGTCTTGCCGGCATTCATCGCCGAATAATAGAAATAGAGCTTGGCCATCGGGCGATTTTACCGGGCCGGGCGGCTGCATGCAGCGCGCGCTATTGGTGAATGCTGCCGCGCGGCCCAACGCGGGCGGCGCTGATGCCGTGCCGCCGCACCTGCAGACCTTGTGCGACAGAACCATTCCCCTGCCGACCTGAATCCATCGCGCCGGCCAGCCCGGGGCCGCCCCGGTACAATGGCGCGCTCTGTCGGAAGCCTCTATGCACGGTCTCAATCCCCCGCAAAGCGCCGCGGTGCTGCACTGCGAAGGTCCCTTGTTGGTGCTGGCCGGTGCCGGCAGCGGCAAGACGCGCGTGATCGTGGAAAAGATCGCGCATCTGATCGCGATCGGCCGCTATCCGGCCAAGCGCATCGCCGCGATCACCTTCACCAACAAGTCGGCCAAGGAAATGCGCGAGCGTGTGGCCAAGCGCATCCGCGGCGATGGCGCCGATGGCCTGACCATCTGCACCTTCCATGCGCTGGGGTTGAAGTTCCTGCAGATCGAGCACGCCGCTGCCGGCTTGAAGCGCGGCTTTTCGATCTTCGATTCCGACGATGCTGCCGCGCAGATCAAGGACCTGATGCATGGCGCCAAGCCCGATGCGATCGAAGATGCCAAGAACCTGATCTCGCGCGCCAAGAATGCCGGCCTGTCGCCGGAACAGGCGATGGCCGCTGCGCGCAGCAACCGCGAGAAGGAAGCCGCCAGCCTGTACGAGCGCTACCAGGCGCGGCTGACCACCTTCAATGCGGTGGACTTCGACGATCTGATCCGCCTGCCGGTGCAGATCCTGGAAGCCAACGAAGAGATCGTGATGGGCTGGCGCGAGCGCATCGGCTACCTGCTGGTGGACGAGTGCCAGGACACCAACGATGCCCAGTACCGGTTGTTGAAGATGCTGGCCGGGCCGCGCGGCAACTTCACCTGCGTGGGCGACGACGACCAGAGCATCTACGCCTGGCGCGGCGCCAATCCGGAAAACCTGCAGCAGATGGGGCGCGATTACCCGGCGCTGGAAATCATCAAGCTGGAACAGAACTATCGCTGCTCCAATCGCGTGCTGCGCGCGGCCAATGCGCTGATCGCGCACAACCCGCACGAGCATTTGAAGACGCTGTGGAGCGACCAGGCCGACGGCGAACGTATCCGCGTGTGGGAATGCCGCGACAGCGAGCACGAGGCCGAAAAGGTCGCGGCCGAAATCTCGTTTCTGGGCACCGCCAAGCAGGTGCCGTGGAGCGATTTCTGCATTCTGTTTCGCGGTAATTTCCAGTCGCGGCCGCTGGAAAAAGCCATGCAGCTGCTGCGGGTGCCGTATCACCTCACCGGCGGCACCGCGTTTCTGGAGCGGCAGGAGGTCAAGGACGTGTTGTCCTGGCTGCGCCTGATCGTCAACCCCGAGGATGACGCGGCGTTTTTGCGCGCGGTGCAATCGCCCAAGCGCGAAGTGGGGGCGACCTCGCTGGCGCGGTTGGCCGAGCTGGCAAGTGCGAAGTCGGTGCCGATGTCGCGCGCGGCCGAATCGATGGGCGCATTGCAGCATCTGCCGCCGCGCGCGGCCAATGGCCTGAGTGCCTTCACCGATATTCTGCGCGACATGCGCGAGCACTCGGCGACCATGCCGGCCGGCGAATTGGTGCGTACGCTGGCCGACAAATCTGGCCTGCTCAACGACCTGCGCAATCAATCCAAGGACGAAACCGGCTTCCAACGCCGCAAGCGCAATCTGGACGAGTTGGCCGAGTGGTTCGAAGGCGGCCCACGTGGCGCGAGCGCCAGCGATCTGGCCGCGCAGCTGGCGCTGTTGTCGCGCAACGACAAGGACGACGGCGGTAACCAGGTGCGCATGATGACCATGCATGCGTCCAAGGGTCTGGAGTTCCGCTATGTGTTCATCGTCGGCTGCGAAGACGGTGTGCTGCCACACGAAGTGAGCCTGGAAGAAGGCAATCTGCAGGAAGAGCGCCGGCTGCTGTATGTGGGTATCACCCGCGCCAAGGAGCAGCTGTGGATGAGTCACAGCAAGCTGACGCGCAAGTTTGGCGAGCATGTGCGGCTCAAGCCGAGCCGGTTCTTCGATGAGATTCCTGCCGAAGAACTGCAGCGCGATGGTGCCGACCCGGTTGCCGATGCCGAGCGCAAAAAAGAGCGCGCCAGCGCCGGGCTGGCGGCGATCCAGGCGTTGTTCGACTAGCCGCGGCTGATCAAGCCACCACGCTTGTCGTCGGGTGGGCGCGGCTGGTGCGTGGTTAGCGTTTGGCACCGCGGTCTGGCACGCGCCAGCGTATTGGCGGTGGTATGCAGACCGTTCCAGGCGTGTCCTGCGCTTCAATACGCGTGAGAGTAGCTGCTGTACGGATCCGCACACTGCCGCATTGCTAAGGGCGGCACGGCAGTAACCAGTTGTCGAAAGCCTGGCGGTTGCTGCGCGCGGAATGGATTGTGACCGTCGACATCTACTTCGACGTGCCAGGTTGGCGGCGCGTGTATGCACGGCGCGGTTCGTCTGCTGGATGATTGCCAGTCCCATCTGGCTGTAGCGCGCGCTGAGGCTTGCCAGCGCCACAACCGCACGGCAGTCTGGTTTTCCCTGCTGCAGGAGTGCGCCGTGACTGTCGTGATCGAAACCCCGCGCTTGCGCTTGCGCACGCTCGATCCCGAGCGCGATGCCGATGCGATATTGACGCTGGTCAACGACCCCGGCTTTATCGCCGGCATCAACGACCGCGGCATCCGTACCCGCGAGCAGGCGAGCGCGCATCTGCGCGAGTGGGCACAGGCGCATCACGACATGTACGGGTTTGCGCATTGGGCGCTGGAGACGCGCGACGGTTCCACCTTCATGGGGACGTTGGGTTTGTTGTGCCGCGACACCTTGCCGGTGCCGCATCTCGGCTTTGCACTATTGCCGGCTTATCGCGGCAAGGGCTATGTGCGCGAAGCCGGGCGTGCGGTGCTGGATTACGCACGCGATGGGCTGGGGCTGACCCAGCTGTGCGCGATCGTGTCGCCGGACAACGCCGCTTCCATTCGCGCGCTGGAAGCGCTGGGGCTGCACCGCGAGGGCCTGCGGGTGTTGAGTCCCGGCACCGATGCGCTGGCGTATTACACGATTAACCTCGCTCCCGCCGACATGGACAGCACCCCAGGTGTGCGGCACCCTGCCGGCCTGCCTCCGACTGCATAAGGACACCCGCATGCCGCTGCTGGTCAATGCCTATTCCACGTTGCGCGAACCGCGCTGGCCGGACTTCCTGCCGCACGACGCTGTGCAGCATCGCGACCATGCCGACCCGGAGCTGGCCAACCATCTGCATGGCTTTGTCGGCTACGTGAATCAGGCGGGCGACGGGCAAATGACCCAGTCGCGGTATCACCTGATGCGGCATGTGCAGCGGGTGCGGCAGCACTTCAGCTTCGAGGTCGACGACAGCGCGTTTGGCGATCTGGCGCAGTGGGCCGAGCAAGCCAATGCGGTGTGTTTTCTGACCGACGGCAGCGTGCGCGACCCGCAGGGGCGGGTGCTGATCAGCCAGGGCGAGCCGGCGCTCGATGACCAAGCGCAGGTGCCGTACCCGCCGGACGCGCTTGAGCGGCGAGCGCATCATCTGGCGCAGCTGAGCGCACAGGGCATCCGCGTACCGCCGAGCTTGCCGCCGGTGGCCGGTGTGGGCGAAGCGCGGGTGCGCGAGGCGACGGCGGTGACGCAACGGATGCTGGCGTTGTTTGCGGTGGCCTTGCGTGCGGAGATGCTGGCGGCCGGCGATGCACCACCGGCGTTGGAGGAGGTGGAGACGCGCTTGCCCGGCGTGACGGCTGCACTGTCGCCGCAGGAGCGCGCTTTCTTCGCCGAGGCGCACCCAGAAGCACAGATGCTGGCCAATTTTGGCTGGCGTTATGAAAGCCTGGCCGTGTTGCAGTGGGCGCTGGGCCTGGCCGACAGCTTGCCGCAGCCGACCGCCCTGTGCGACGTGCCGCTGGCCGCGCAGCGCGCTCTGGAGCATGTGCAGGCGCCTGCGCGCACGTTGCTGACGCTGCGGCCGCTGCCCGAACTGCTGGATGCATTGGACCTGCATCTGCGCCTGCACTGGGCCGTGCGCCAGGCCGGCCACACCCAGCAGGCACCGCCGGCCGGCATCGTGCCCGGCGTGGTGTACGAGCGCCATTACGCGCTCAACTGGCTGCTGCACTTCGAAGATGCGGACTGGGACGAGGTGGATACGCCGACCTGAGCGGAGCGCGCACCGATCACGTCGGGGCTAAGAGCGGCTAACAAAACGTAGCGAGCAGTCGTCAGGTGGGTGTGGACGGCGCGGAGGAACCGGAGTGTACGGGTGGTACATGAGGATTCCGAGCACCGGCCGCGCCCGCCTGGCGGCTGCACAGTAGTTTTGTTAGCTGCTCTAAGCGTCCCTCAAGGGATGCATCCGCATGGCGTTGTGGCGTCGCGCCTGCCATGGCGTGCGGTTCTCACACGCGCCAGGCAAGCGCTGAACAACGCGTCCGTGTGGTTTCGATCGACACCGCTGGCCATCTTCACTACGCGCAAGCGCTTGATGTTCAGCAGGGAGGGCCGCCGCGTTTGAGCGACATCCCAGGTTCCCCCGTCATGCCACGCGTTGTTCGGACCTTCCCTAGCCGAGGAAGGACATGGCGTGGGTCAGCGAGCGGTCGGTCTGCAGATCCAGCACGCGGCCGTGCGCGTCATGGAACAGCAGATGGCCGGACTGCTCGCGCACCTTGACCGTGCTGCCCGCAGGCCAGTCCAGCGACGCAACGATGCCGCCATCATGGTGGCGCACCACCAGATAGCGCGAGCCGTGCGGCCAATGCAGGCCAACCAGGAATCCCGCTTCAAGCGCCACCACGTTCGATCCATCCGGCGCGCCGAATGCGGCACTGTGTTCGTTCAATCGGCACTGACGGGCGCTGCCGATGTGCTGGTAGTGCAGGTAACTCTCGCCATTGGGATCGGTGCGCACCTCCGTTTGCTGTGCGCTGCCGAGCCGATGCGCGAGCACCGGCGCTTGCGGGTCCACGCGCAGGGGATCGCGCGCTTTGAGGCGTCGCGCAGGCAGGCTGTAGGTCCAGTCCTCCAGGTGCTCGCCGGCCTGCACCAGATACACCTCGCAATCGCTGAAGAATCCCGCCGCAATCACCGGCCCGGGCAGGTCGCCGACATGCCACAGCACGCTGTGCAGATCCTTGTCGGTATCGACCACCAGCAGCCGGTTGTCGACCACGATGCTCCAGCCGATTCCGCTGTAGCTGGGCGCGGCGTACTGCAGTGCGAGCTGGCCAAGGTCGCGCACCGCATGGGTGATCAAATCCAGGCGGTGGACGGTGGACACGCGCTCGCGGGGTGCGATTGCCAGGGCGACCTGCCCGCTGTCGGCGATGACCACGCCAAAGGCAGGCGCCGGGTAGCGCCGCAGCAGGCGCCCGTGCGCGTCCACCACCGCCGCGCCGGCTTCGCCCAGGGCCAGCAGATAGCGGCGACCCGGGAGTGCCGCCACATCGTGGATGGCCGCCAGGCCGGCTTGCGGTGCCTGCAGTTGTAGCGGGGTGGCGCCGTCCCAAAGCTTGGATTGGCTGGCCGCGACGTGTGGTTTGAAGGTTGGAATATCGGCGCTGAGCAGCGGGTCCTTGGCCAGTTTCAGCAGCGTGGTCAGATCGCCGACGGACAGGCTGTTGCGGGCGAACGCATGATCGGCGGCAATCGCCGGCAGCAGTTGCCGCGCCAGTTGTTGCAGCGAGCGGTTGGGGGCAGCATCCACCAGCAGCGCGGCTGCCATGTCGCTGCGCGGTGCGGGATCGGCGCTGGGGTCTGCAAGCGCGGCGATGCGGTCTGCGTAGTGTTTCAGCGTGTCCGGCAACAGCTGCGCGCGTTTGACCAGCGCGCGTGCGTGCAGCGTGCTGCCGGCCTGTTCTGCGGCCAGCAGCCACTGCGCAGCCTGGTGGCGCGCGTTGTGCAACGGCCACACTGCCTCCACAGCCGCCAGCCAGTCGCCGGCCTGCACCAGCGCCTGGCCCCAGTCCAGCCGCAGCGCGTCGGCCAATACGCGGTCGGTGCCGTGCAGCAGCTGGATGGCGGCGGCAAAGGCGCCATCGCGGCGCGCGACCTGCACCGCACGCGCGTGGTCGCCGGCCAGCATCAGCAGCCGGATGATCATCGCCGCCGACATGTCCCAGCCCAGCGCCAGCTCCGCGGCCTGTTTGTAACGGGCGTGCTTGACCAGATAGTCGAGCGCTTCCTGGCGCGCATTGAGCAATTCGGCCAGCACGAACACCGCACGATCGATCTGGCCCTCGCGGTCCAGGCGCGCGAAGGCGCTGCGATAGGTCGCGCGCAGATGCGCCTGCAGCTCTTCGCCCAGGCCGATGCTGGTGCCGGCGCCGCGCGTGCGCGACAGACTCAGGTCGCTGCGCCGCTGTGGCACCCCGAACGCCTGCCCCAGGGATTCGCCCAGGCCATCGAGCGGCAGCGCGTTGCGCAAGGCTTCGTCCAGATCGCCGTTTTCGAACTGGCGCAGCATCCGGCGCATGTAGGCGCCCTGATGACGTCCGACCAGGCTCGCCATGCGTGAGGCAACCAGTGCGCGGGCCAGCCGCGTGCGCCAGGCCGATACCGATGCAGCGCCCCGGCGTGCCGGCACGGTCGTGTTCTGCCCGGTGGCGGTGCCGGCGCCAGACGCTGCGGATCCGTTCGATGCCGGTGCGTGCTCGCGGCTCAAGGTGCGCTGAGCGCGCGCCAGCAGGCGTTGCCACAGCGTGGTGTTCTGCACGGCGGGGCGCTGCGTCTTCAGCGCGTGCAGGAATGCATCGCGCTCGGCGCTGGCTGGCGGGACGGCATTGCCCAGCAATTGCCGCAGCGGTTTGCCGCGCAGCCGGTCCACCTGCAGCGGTGGCTCGCTCGGGCGGCAGTCGTAGGGCATGTGCAGCGGGTAGCCAGACACGTCGATCGCCCCGGAAGGATCCAGCGCCACCGCGTGTTGCCACTGCAAGGCGATCACCTGGGCGCCATGCACCAGGCCGATATCGGCGGGGGGCAACTGCGCCGCCTCGGCGGCAGTCAACGCGCCCGAGAACAGGCCGCCGTGCACCTGGCACAGCGCCAGGCCGGGCGCCTGCTCGCAGACCAACGCACGCGGCGCGGCGAAGCACAGCACATCGCCGTCGGCAAAGCGCAGCGCCCGGCTACCCGGTTGCCAGGCACAGATAATCCTGGCCAGGCGTTGTTCCGGGCTGAGCCACGCTGCCGAGAACCACAACGCCGACACCATCTGGCTGCCGTGCCACAGCGGGTAGCGCACGCTGCTGCCGGCGTTGTCCGTGCGCGCCGGGCTAGTCATGGCCGGGTTGCTCGGCCTGGCCTTGCACGACCATCAACGGGGTCAGCCCGCCATCGCCCAAGATCCACGCCTGCCCCTGCAGGGTCACCAGTGCGACCCGCGCACCATCGCTGGACACCGCCGCAGCGCTGATCTCGCTGGCGGCGCGATGCAGTGTCCGCCGGCCGCTGGCCCCGATGGCGAGCAGCGCGCGACGATCGGCGCGCAGCACCAGCAGCAGACTGTGCTGCGGCGCGTCCGGGTCGCCGATCAGGCCGATCGGTCGGTCGCCGGACGCCACGATCGCCTCGAATTCCTGAAAGCCGTCGGCCGGGCCCCCGTGCAGCACCCGGTAAGCCAGCGAGCGGTCGCCGCCGGCCTGACGGCTTGCCAGTTCGAGGGCGATGGCGCCACGCCATTGGCCCTCCTGGACCAGGTTGCGCAGCAACACGACCGGCGGGCGCGACCCCAGCGCCAGCTGCAGGATGAGGTCCTGCTTGCCGTTGCGATGCAGGCGCAGCACCCGCAGTTCGCCAGCGACATGGGTGGCGTAGACCGCGTGTTCGGCATCGCCTTGTGCCAGCGCCACCACCTGCCCGGCGAGTTCGCTGCCTTGCGCAACCCGCTGCCGCTGGTTGGTATCGCGCGTCCAGGTCATCAGCCGGCCGTGCTGGTCCCACAGCAGGAACCGCTGTGGCTTGCCGCCGCTGTTGAGCCACACGCATGGACGTAGCCGCACCTGGCCGGGTGCAGGGCAGAGGCTCTGCCCGCCGGCTTCGATGGAGCCGTGCATGCCATCGAGATTCCAGAACGCGGCCTGCTCCCCGAAAGCGACGATGCCGCCCACGTGCTTGTTCTGCGCCGTCAGGCACAGCGGCTGACCGCCCTGCGCCCATTGGTGGTAGCGCGGCGCCGCCCGTTTGGGGATGTCGGCGGGCTGCACCTTCACCATCGCGCTGCGGTAGCCGTCTGCCAGCAGCAGCGCCACATGGCTGCCGTCCGGACTGAACAGCGGCGCGTGGCGCAGCGAAAACTTACCCTTGACCACGTGGTTTGCGGTGTCGGCCTCGGCGGGGCGTTGCGTGTCGGTGAAGTGCCCAAGCAGCAGCTGCCTGGCGGCCATGCTGGCAGGTACCGGCAACAGGCTGCTGCG
Source organism: Xanthomonas sp. AC360 (assembly GCF_979258225.1). Lineage (NCBI taxonomy): Bacteria > Pseudomonadati > Pseudomonadota > Gammaproteobacteria > Lysobacterales > Lysobacteraceae > Xanthomonas > Xanthomonas sp. AC360. Next base: position 1,183,509 of record NZ_OZ409846.1, on the reverse strand, counting down.
GGTGCCGTGGCGCGTTTGCAGGACCACCTGCAGATGCGCATCGGCTGCCGGCGCGATGCTGGCCTGGTGGTGGAACGGCGCCATGCGCACCGGTTGCGCGCCGATCCACCAGCACTCGCTGGTGGTCGGGGTCGCGTTTGCCCACTGCGTGGCCCAGGCCTGCGCGTGCTGCGGGCCGGTCGCCTCGAAGGTGCGGCCCTGCAGCAGCTGTTGCAGCCGGTCAGGGCTGTCGGCGTCGTGCAGGTCGCCGGGCAGATGCGCCAGGCCCCAGACAAAGCGCGCATTGGCGGCCTGCGCACGGCGTGCCAGCAGGATCCACAATGCGATCTGTGCCAGACGCGGCGCGCCCCATTGCGCCGGACCGGCATCGAAGATCGCCACCAGACGCGCATCGCGCGCGCGGGTCTGCATGCGGGGCACCAGGAACAGGTGCTCGGCGTGCGCGGCGCGGCGCAGAAATTCTTCCGGCAGTGCGTCGGCCAGTGCCCACTCGCTCAGTAGCAGGTGGTCGTAGCTGCCGCGCCGACGCAGGTCGTCGATACCGTCCGGTTCGCTGTCGCCATCGCGGCGGCGCAGGCTGTCGCGGCCGAGCAAGGGGTCCAGACGCAACAACCAGGTGCCGAGCTGGGAGGCGATGTCCGGGTCGAACCAGTCCAGCCACAGCCGCCAGGCCTGTAGCGGGGCGGGCACCTGCAGCGCGGCGCTCACGCGGCCTCCCAGCGCTGACGGATCTGCGCCACGACCTCGGCACGCGCTGGCAGCAACCGATGCAGCGGCAGCACCAGCGCAGGTGATCGCAGCAGCAGCAGCGGCTGCGGCCCGTGTTGGTGGCGCAGCGCACGCTCCAGCAGTTCCAGCGGAAGCGCGGGGCGTTCGGCGGTGGGCAACCACAGGCCAGCGGCGTCCGCGCGCGGTGCCACGTACTGCACGCCGTTGGCCCAGGGCAGCTGCGGCGCAGGGCCGGTCAGCAGCAACGCGTGCGCGGTGGCGGTGACCAGCAAGCCCGCGCCGTCGGGCAAACGCGCCCATGCCGCCAGCAACGCGCGTGCGGCCTCGCCCACGCCGATCACCCCTTGCGGGGCGACCGGCAGCGGCTCGTCCTGCCACGACCAGGTCACGCGGCGCTGCCGATCTGCTCGATCAGGCGCGTGCGTTCGTGGGCCAGCTCGGCCGGCAGCGAGGTGGCCGTGAAGTTGGCATCGATCTCGCGCAGCAAGGCTTCGGCCATGGTGCGCAGGGCCGGATTGTGCTGATCCTGCAGGCAAGACTGGGCGGCCTCCACCAGCCGCGCAGTGCGCGAGAGCGGTTGCAGGGCAGCTTGTTCGACGGCCGCGCGCAAGGTGGGATTGGCAGCAACGGCCAGCGTGCCGCGTAGCAGATCCTGCGCGCTGGCTTGCTGCGCGCGCGTGGGCAGCACATAGAACAGCGGCCACAGGTCGGCCTCGCTGGCCTGGGTGCGTCCGGCCAGCACGCAGGCGGCGGCGATCAGCCGCTGGGTCTTGACCAGGCGACGGTCCGACAGCTGCACGCCTGCGCCGCGCAATGTCCGGATCGCTGCAGCGAGCGCCGTGCGCGCGCCCTCCATGTCCACCGCACGTGCCTGTTCGCACAGCAGGTCCAGGTCGGCCAGCCCGGCCACAGGCTGCAGCGGCGCACGCTCGGCCTGCCATCCGCCGGCCAGCAGCGCTTCGAGCTGATGGTCTGCCACCGGGTCGACGAACAGATGCAGCAGGAAGCGGTCGCTGAAGGCCGCCAGCGCATCGTCTTCCGGCAGCGCGTTGGCCGCGCCCACGCACAGGCGCAACGGGCAATGCAGGTCGGTCTGGCCACGCCGGAAGCGGCGTTCGTTGAGCAGCCCGAGCAAGGTGTTGAGGATGGCGGTGGAACCCAGGAAGACTTCGTCGAGGAAGGCGATGTCCGCTTCGGGCAACATCCCGGTCACATCGGTCTGCACGCTGCCCTCGCGCAATTTGCGCAGGTCCACCGGGCCGAATAATTCAGCCGGTTCGGTGAAGCGGCCGAGCAGATATTCGAAATAGCGGCCGCCCAGTGCGGCGGCGACGCGCCGCACCACCGCGCTCTTGGCGGTGCCCGGCGGGCCGATGATCAGCAGATGTTCCTGCGCCACTGCAGCGAGCACGATCAATTCGGCCAGCTGATCGCGCTCGATCAATCCGGTGGTGGCGGCCTGGACGGTGGCGCGAATGCGCGCGGCGGCGGGATGGGCATGCATGCGATCGGTCCTTCGAACAAAACGTGCGGCGCGGTGCAGGCACCGGTGACCGCCTGTGCAACGGGCAATGGAACGGTGGCGCATGGCATTAACGAGGTTGCCATGACCGTGCGGGTATCCTGTGACCTCACCGAGCCAGGGAGGCAATGCAATGACGATCGGCGAGTATTCGGAATTCTATCGCGGCAAGCGCGTGGTGGACTTCAGTGTGGACCAGCCCGCCAGCGGCGGCGACGTGGTGTACCGGCTGCGGCAGGAGTACGAAAGCGAAGGCAGCCAGGCGGAGTTGCTCGACACCCTGTTGGCGCAGGTCGACCCGGCCAGCATCCAGGCATTGATCATCGGCCCGTGGCGCGAATCCTACGAGGAAGGCCCCAGCGGCTATTTGCAGCGGCTGATCGAACGCCGCGACGAACTGACCGCGCTGCGCGCGCTGTTCGTCGGCGACATGGTCTGCGAGGACTGCGAGGTGTCGTGGATCATCCAGACCGATTACACCCCGCTGCTGGCCGCATTTCCGGCGCTGCAATCGCTGCGTGTGCGCGGTTCGTCCAAATTGGTGCTGACCCCGTTCACGCACACGCAGCTGCAGGAACTGGCGATCGAATGCGGTGGGCTGCCGTCTGCCATCGTGCAGGCGATCGCCGACTCCACGCTGCCGGCGCTGCAGCACCTGGAGCTGTGGCTGGGCGTGGAGGACTACGGTTACGACGGCGATCTGGGCACCTACCAGCGGCTGCTGGCAGCCATCGGCCCGGAGCGTCTGCGCTATCTGGGCCTGCGCAACGCGGCCAACACCGACGAATTGGCGACCTGGCTGGCCACCCAGCCGTGGTTGGGCAGCCTGGACACGCTGGACCTGTCGCTGGGCACCATCGGCGATGTCGGGGCGCGGGCGCTGGTCGAAAGCACGCAGCTGGGCCAGCTGCAGCGGATCGATCTGAGCCACCACTACATTTCTGCCGACTGGCAGGCCCGTCTGGCGACGCTGCCGGCCACGGTGATCCTGGAAGAGCACGAAGAGGAAGACGAAGACGAGCGCTACGTCGCTGTCTCCGAATGACGTGAGCGCGCATTGGGTGTTGGTGGGACCGCAGGGTAGCCGCAGGGTCGCCGCCCTGCAGCAGGCATTGCAGGCGCAGGGACAGCCCGCGGCGACGGTGTTCGATTATCTGCAGCTGCTGGACACCACAGCGCCGTTGCAAGACTGGCTGGCGCGGCATCCGGGCGCGCTGGTCAAGCTGGAATCGCCGGGCGAAGCGCCGGCGTTGCATCAGGCGCTGATCGTGCGTGGTTGGCATTGCCTTGGACAGCCAGGGCCGGCACCTGCGCCATTGGCGCATGGCGAACTGGCGCATCAGCACCTGTGGCATGCCGGGTTTGCAGACCTGCTCGCAACCTTGCCGGCGGCGCGCTATCTCAATCCACCGGCGGACCTGCTGGCAATGACCGACAAACTTGGCTGCCAGCAGCGCTTGGCCTCGGCAGGGGTCAGCGTGCCGACCCTGCTGGGTACGGTCGACAGCTACGCCGGCCTGCGCGAATGCTTGCAGGCCAGCGGCTGCACCCAGGCATTTCTCAAGCCGCGCTACGGCTCCTCCGGTGCCGGCGTGCTGGCGTATCGTTGGCATCGCGACGGACGCCAGATCGCCAGCGGTTCGGCCGAGCTGGTGGTACAGGACGGCCAGGTGCGCGTGTTCAACGCCTTGCGCCAGCGCCGCTATACCCGCACCGACGAGATTGCGCCGCTGGTCGATGCGATCGCCGCGCAGGGCGCTTACCTGGAACAGTGGATTCCCAAGCCGCGCGCGCCCGGCCTGCCCGGTTATCACTACGACCTGCGCGTGGTCGCGTTCGACGGCGCAGCGCGGCAACGCGTGGCGCGTGCCAGCCGCGGCCCGTTGACCAATCTGCACCTGGGCAACCGGCGCCTGCCGGCGCAGGCCTGGCAGAGCGCCGAAGTGGATGCAGCGGTAGCCAGCACCGTGGCGCAGGCGGCCAGCGCGTTTGCCGACTGTCGCATGATCGGTTTCGACCTGATCCAGCGCGCCGGGCGCTGCCATGTGCTGGAGGCCAACGGCTTTGGCGATCTGCTGCCGCAGCTGCGCTGGCAGGGCCGCACCACCTACGAAGATCAGGCGGCACTCGGCGCCGTTGCCGCCGCTCCTGGCATGACCGCCGACACGCGCCAGGAGGGCCTGCTGCATGGCTGAACTGCTGCCGGACATGCGCGCAATTGTCGGTGCGCACGACATCGTGCTGATCACCTTGGATACGCTGCGCTACGACGCTGCGCAGCGCTGTTTTGCGCGCGGCGAACTGCCGGTGCTGGCGCCGTATCTGCCTGCCGACGGCTGGGAGCGGCGGCACACGCCGGGCAGCTTTACGTATGCGGCGCACATGGCGTTTTTCGCGGGGTTTTTGCCGACTCCCGCGCGGCAGGGACCGCATCCGCGCCTGTTTGCGCTGGCCTTCGATGGCAGCGAAACCATCGTTGCGCAGACCCAGGTGTTCGCCGACAGCGGCACTATCGTCGATGGCCTGGCACGTTGCGGATACCACACGCTGTGCATCGGCGGCACCGGTTTCTTCAACAAGCGCAACGCGCTGGGCGCACAGTTGCCCGGCCTGTTTCGCGAAAGCCACTGGTCGCCGCAGTTTGGCGTCACCGCCGCCGATTCGACCGAGCGCCAGGTCGCGCTGGCCTGCGCACGCCTGGGCGACCCCGCGCTGCGCGAGACCCGCTGTTTTCTATTCATCAACGTTTCGGCCATGCATCAGCCCAATTGCCATTACCTGCCCGGCGCGGTGCGCGACGACCTCGATAGCCACTGCGCCGCGCTGCGCTATGTGGATGCCGCGCTGGCGCCGTTGTTTGCCGCACTGCGCGCGCGCGGCGGTGCGTTTGCCATCGTCTGTTCCGATCACGGCACTGCCTACGGCGAGGATGGCTACCATGGCCATCGCCTGGCCCACGAGGTGGTGATGACCGTGCCTTATGCCCATTTCCTGGTGACCCCATGAGCCTGCCTTCGTTGGCCGAATTGCTGCGCCAGCCGCCGTATCAGGCCTATTCGTACTCGTATCCGCACAAGACCAGTTACCGGCCGCTACAGCCGGCCGTGCCGTTGTCGCAGGTCTGGGCCGACGAGCCCCGGCAGGCGCTGTTTCTGTACCTGCATATTCCGTTCTGCTCGTACCGCTGCGGGTTCTGCAATCTGTTCGCATTGGCGCGGCCGGCGCCGGCGCAGGTGGAGGCGTATCTGGCGCAGATGGAGCAGCAACTGCGCGCCACCGTGCAGGCGTTGGGCACGCACCGCTTCGTGCGCTTTGCGATGGGCGGCGGCACGCCGAGCTATCTGGATCCGGCGCAATTGCAGCGCGTGTTCGACATGGTGGACCGCCACGCGACGATTGCGCTGGACACCATTCCGGCCGGCATCGAGGTGTCGCCGGAAACCGTCGATGCCGAGCGGCTGCGGGTCTGCCGGCAGGCCGGCATCGATCGCGTCAGCATGGGCATCCAGAGTTTCAGCGCTGCCGAAGTGAGCGCATTGGTGCGGCCGCAGCAGCGCGACACGGTGGAGCGGGCGATCGCCATCATTCGCGCCCAGGACATTCCAACGCTGAATCTGGATCTGATCTACGGCATCGCCGGGCAGACCGTGGACAGTTTCCTGGCCTCCATCGACAGCGCGCTGCAGCATGCGCCCGAAGAACTGTATCTGTATCCGCTGTACGTGCGTCCGATGACCGGCCTGGGCCGGATCGAGGCCAAGGCGGGCGGGCGACGCAGCTTTGTGCTGCAACCCGAGCCGCTGGACGAGCGCCTGGTGCTGTACCGCGCCGGCCGCGACCATCTGCTGGCGGCCGGCTACACGCAGGTGTCGATGCGCATGTTCCGCGCCCCGCATGCACGCGATAGCGACGCGCCGGTGTACTGCTGCCAGAGCGATGGCATGGTGGGCATCGGCTGCGGCGCGCGCTCGTATACCGCCGGCCTGCATTACTCCAGCGAATACGGGGTCAGCCGGCGCTCGGTGGCGGAGATTCTCGAACACTATCTGGCGCGCGATCCGGCCAGTTTCGCCTGCGCCGACTACGGCATTGCGCTGGATGCCGACGATGCCATGCGGCGGCATGCGATCCAGTCGCTGTTGGTGTTTCCGGGGCTGGACTGCGATGAGTTCCGTCAGCGCTTTGGCCGCGATTGCCTGGAGGCTTTGCCACAGCTGCAGGAGTTGCTGGCGTTAGGGCTGGCGCAACGGCACGGAGCGCTGCTGGCGCTCACCGCCGCGGGCATGGAGCGGGCCGACACCATCGGCCCGTGGCTGACCTCGGCGCCGATTGTCGAGCGCATGCAGCAGTACCAGGTCGGGTAAGCGGCCGATGCATCTGTCATTGCTCTATCGCGGCCGGCTGAGCAGCTGCAACTACGCCTGCGATTACTGCCCGTTCGCCAAGACCTACGACAGCCCCGCCGCGCTGCGTCGCGACGCGCAGGATCTGGCGCGGTTTGTTAGCTGGGCACGGGCGCAGACGCGGCCGTTGTCGATCCTGTTCACGCCCTGGGGCGAGGGCCTGGTGCGGCGGCATTACCGCGAGGCGATGGTGCAGCTGAGCCAGCTGCCGCAACTACGCCGCGTGGCGATCCAGACCAACCTGTGCACGGGCATGCGCTGGCTCGACGCGGCCAATCTCGACCGCCTGGCGTTGTGGTGCACCTACCATCCCAGCCAGGTGACGCGTGCGGCCTTCCTGCGGCGCTGCCAGGCGTTGCGCGACCGCGGCGTGCGCCACAGCGTGGGCATGGTCGCCGCGCACGCGCACATGGACGAGATCGAAGCGCTGCGTGCGGCCTTGCCCGACATCACGCCGATGTGGCTCAACGCCTTCGATCCGCGTCCGCCCGATTACTACACGCCCGAGCAGGTGCAGCGCTTGAGCCGGATCGATCCGCATTTCGGCTACAACCTCGCCCCGCCGCCGAGCTTCGGCGCGCCCTGCCTGACTGGCGAATCGGTGTTGTCGGTGGATGGCGACGGCACCGTGCGGCGCTGCCACTTCGTCGATACGCCGCTGGGCAATCTCTACGACGGCAGTTTCGCGACGCAGTTACGTGCCCGCAGCTGCCCCAATGCGCGATGCGATTGCTTTATCGGCTATGCGCATCGGCCGGACCTGCCGTTCCAGGCCGACTATGCAGGCGGCGTGCTGGAACGGGTGCCGGCGACGGCGTGAGCCGGCCACTGCAGACCGGTGACTTGCTCCGGAGCGGTTGATAGCCGCTGACGCGCATTCTTCGGCGGAGTGGATGCGCGAAGGAACCGCAGTGCGCACGTGACGCCGCATCGAAGACTGCGGCGTGCGCCCTGGCCTTCGCGCACGAACATGTCGATGGTCTGTTCGATGCGTTCGGCAAAGCGGTCTTTGCTCCATGGCAAAAACAGCTCGGCCTGCAGGAACGGGTACACCGTGCGACCCAGCCGGATCAGACCGGCGCGGCTCATGCGGCGGTTGTTCTGGAAGCAGCACGCCACCCACGACGATGCGGCGCAGTCGCTTCAATCCCCGCGTTTACTCGCCCAAGCGGGTACGCAGCTCGGTCACCTGCTCGCGCAGTTCCTGCAGCTGCTCTTCCAGGCTCTGCACCCGTGCTTCCAGGGCCGCGGTGTCGGCGCCGCGTGGCGTGCTTTCGCGCGTTGCGGCGGCGGCCTGCAGTGCGTCGAGGTCCAGCTCGCCACTGAGCAGGTGGGCATAACGCTCTTCGCGCTGGCCGCTGGCGCGCGGCAGTTGTACCGCCAGGCTGCGCTGGATCAGCCGGTCCAGGTGATGGCGCACGTCGTCGGTATCGTTGAAGCGCGCCAGCCGCTCGCTGCGCGCGAACAGCTCGCCCAGGGTCTGCGGGCCGCGCAACAGCAGCAGGCCGATCAGGGCCACTTGCTGGCGCGTCAGATCCAGCACGCTGCCCAGCCGATGTTCGTAACGTTCTGCACGCGAGGAGAACTGCTGGCGCACCAGGCCCAGCGTTTCCAGCTGGCGCAGCGCGTGATGCACCACGCCGGTCTGCAGGTTCAGCACCGGCTCGCGCGCGGTCTTCTGGTTGGCGGCCACCTGTGCGGCGTTGACGGTGAGCGGATAAGCGTCCGGGGTGGTCGCTTCCTTTTCGATCAGGCAACCAAGCACGCGGGCCTGAGCGGCATCGAGGACGGGCGGTGGCGAGGTCTCTGTCATGGGTGGCTCCAGGGGCGATCAGCCCGCAAGGATATGCCGATCCGGCATCGGCGTTCTTCGGCTCTTGTGATCGTGCAGCGTGACGCGTCGTTATGGATGCGCCATTGCGGCGGCGGCGCCGGCAGCTGGCGCGCGCGCGGGGACGCAACCAGCGCCGCCATCCGACCACCGGCCGTCGCACCGAAAACTCTGATCGACCAGGCCAGCGGCGGTGTGCCTCTGCGGCTCTCGAACGCAGCGCCTTCGGCAGCGGCGAGCGATGCGGCGCGAACCCGCTAAAATTGCGCTCTTCATTACCGCTCCTGTTCTGGTGGATGCCATGCGCCCCTCGCTTTACGCACCGTTGTCCTTGCTCGCCTGCACTGCGCTGGCCTTGAGCGCCTGCAAGCCTGGCCAAGAGGAGATGGGCCAGCGTGCGCAAGCCGCTGCCGTGTCGGCCAGCGCGGCCGCCAGTGCCGCTGCGGCGAAACAGGCCTCCGCGCCCACTGCAAACACCGCCCCAGCCGGCGACGACAACCTCAACGCGGTGCTGTGGATGCAGCGCTCGGAGGAATACCGTGCGGTGGCCGAGCAGACCTACCGCGCTGCGGCGGACAAGCTCGATGCCGCGCTCAAGCAATCCAATTGGGATGCGCTGGTGCCGGAAGAACGCGGCAATGCCGCCACCGGCCTGAAGCCGGCGGTGGTGCTGGACGTGGACGAGACCGTGCTGGACAACTCGCCCTACCAGGCGCGCCTGCTGCGCGATGGCAAGGAGTACGACGAATTGAGCTGGGACCAGTGGGTGGCCCAGAAGAAGGCCAAGCCGATCCCCGGCGTAGTGGATTTCGCCAAGGCCGCCAACGCCCGTGGCATCACCCTGATTTACATCTCCAACCGCGCCGTGCACCTGAAGGACGCCACCCTGGCCAACCTGCGTAGCGCCGGCCTGCCGGTGGCCGACGACAGCGTGTTTCTCGGCCTGGGCACGGTGGTGCAAGGCTGCGAGCAGAACGGCAGCGAGAAGAACTGCCGTCGTCAGCTGGCCGGGCAGACCTACCGCGTGCTGATGCAGTTCGGCGACCAGCTGGGCGACTTCGTACAGGTGACCGCCAACACCAGCCAGGCGCGCGGCGCGTTGCTGCAGCAGTACCACGACTGGTTCGGCGAGCGCTGGTGGATGCTGCCCAATCCCAGCTATGGCGGCTGGGAGCCGGTGCAGTTCAACAACGATTATTCCCAACCCTGGCAGACCCGCCACGACGCCAAGCGCGCCGCACTGGAGCTTGCACGATGAGCCGTCCCCCCTTGCCGCTGGCCGCGCACGAGCGGCTGATCTTCGCGTTGGACGTGCCCAGCCATGACGAGGCGATCGCCTGGGTCGACCGCTTGGGCGACTCTGTGGCCTTCTACAAGATCGGCATGGAGCTGCTGGCGTCGGGCGAGTACTTCCATGTGCTCGATGCCCTGGCCAAGCGCAACAAGCGCGTGTTCGTCGACCTGAAGTTCTTCGACATCCCCGCCACCGTGGCCGGCACCATCCGCCGCCTGTCGCAATGGCCGGTGAGCTATTGCACCGTGCACGGTTGGCACGCCGGCATGCTGCAGGCCGCCGCCGAGGCCAACCAGGGCGACATGCGCCTGCTGGCAGTGACCGTGCTGACCTCGATGGGGCGTCCGGACCTGGCCGCGATGGGCATCGACCGCGAACCGGTGGACGTAGTGGTGGAGCGCGCGCTGGCCGCACAGGCCGCCGGCATCGACGGGGTGATCGCCTCCGGCCAGGAAGCCGGCCCGATCCGCCGCGCCACCGGCCCGGCCTTTTCGATCGTCTGCCCCGGCATCCGTCCGGGCGGCCCGGTCGGCGACGACCAGCAACGCACCGTGGGCGTGGCGCAGGCCTTCACCGATGGCGCCGATGCGATTGTCGTCGGCCGGCCGATCCGCCTGGCCGCCGACCCGGCAGCGGCGGCTGCCGCTATCCAGGCCGAAATCCGCGTAGCAATCGGACAGCACCGGGAATGACAACACGCGTGCCGTACGCCAGCGCATGCGCTGCCAGCAAAATCAACAAGTTAACCCAATAGAATTAAAGTGTTGCTTTAACGTTAAAGTCTGGTTAGCATGCCGCGTCCGATGTCAGTCGGAAGCTGTGCCACTCATTGTCCACCGGGCTTGTCCCGGTTTTCGAAGGGATCGGGCCTTGTGCCCGATCCTTTTTTTGGCCGTCGCCCGGCGCGGATGCGCCGCTGCCACCCGACTGCGCACCGTGCTGGGGGCGGCGTCTTCGGCACGATCGCACGCGACTCCGGCATTGCCTCGCCAAAGTCCTGAGGCACTCGCCCGGTACCGATCGCTGCACCGGCGGGCGCTCACCGCACCGGCGCCGCCTTGCAATAGCGGTCGATGAACTGCTGATGGGTCGGCATGACATCCACGCAGTGGCTGATGGTCTGCGCCACGCTGGCCAGGAAGCCTTCGGCGTCGGTGTCCGGCACCTGGTCCACCAGCGGGTGGTAGCCGGTCGGCAGGATGCCCTGGCCTACCATCACCTGCACCCAGCTGATCTCGGCGAACATCTCTTCGGCATTGCGATAGAACCGCCCGCTGTCGCGGAACAGGTCCAGCGTGGCCTGCAGCTCGGGGGTAATCGGCATGTTGCGGCAGTGCCGCCAGAACGCGCTGTCGTCGCGCTCGGTGGCGTGGTAGTGCAGCAGCAGGAAATCGCGGATGCGGTCGAACTCGAACGCCAGCCGGTCGTTGTAGCGCTGCACCAGCACCGGGCTGATGCCTTGCCGCGGGAACAGCTCCAGCAACTTGGAAATACCGGACTGAATCAGATGGATGCTGGTGGATTCCAGCGGTTCCAGAAAACCGCTGGCCAGGCCCAGCGCGACCACATTGCGGTTCCAGCACTGCTTGCGCCGGCCGGTGGTGAAGCGCAGCGGGCGCGGGTCGCCCAAGGGCGTGCCATCCAGGTTGGCGAGCAAGCTGGCCGCGGCTTCGTCGTCGCTGATGTGCGCGCTGGAATACACGTAGCCGTTGCCGGTGCGGTGCTGCAGCGGGATGCGCCATTGCCAGCCGGCCGCGCGCGCGGTGCAGCGCGTGTACGGCGTGGGCGGGCCGATCTTTTCGCAGGGCACGGCCAGCGCGCGGTCGCACGGCAGCCAGTGGGTGAAGTCGTGGTAGCCGGTGTGCAACGCGTCTTCGATCAACAGGCCGCGAAAGCCCGAGCAATCGATAAACAGATCGCCGGCAATGACTTGGCCGGACGCCAGCTGCAGCGACACCACATGGCCCGACTCGGGGTGCAGTTGCACCTGCTCCACCATGCCTTCGATGCGGCGCACGCCGCGCGCTTCGGCAAACCCGCGCAAGAAGCGCGCGTAGAGTGAGGCATCGAAGTGATACGCGTAGGCGATGTTGGCCAGCGGCGAAGTGGCCGGCACATCGCCGGCCGAGGTCATGAACTTGCCGCGCGCCGCGGCCACGGTATTGAGCGTGTACGCGCCCAACGGCTGCGCTTTGCCGCGCAGCTGTTGCCTGATCCAGTATTGATGAAACGGCAGCAGCCCGAGCGAATGGCCGATCTGCGTGCCGAAACCATGGATGTACGCGCTGCCCGGGCGTTGCCAGTCGACGAATTCGATCCCCAGTTTGAAGCTGCCCTGGGTCTGGCGCACGAACTCGGCCTCATCGATGCCGAGCAAGTTATTGAAGGCCTTGATGTGCGGCACGGTGGCTTCGCCGACACCCACGGTGCCGAGCTGCTCGGACTCGATCAGCTGCACGTTGAAGGTGGGGCCAAGCACGCGCGCGAAGGCGGCGGCCGCCATCCAGCCAGCGGTGCCGCCACCGACGATGACGATGTTGCGAAGTGGTGCGGGGATCATGCCTGCACGTTCCTGATCGAGGGAGGACGGACAAACGAACGGGGCCAGCTGGCCCCGTTGCGAAGACCACACGCGCAGCCGCACGCGTGTGGCGATGACGCTCAATCAGAACTTTGCGCCGACTTCCAACACCACGCTGCGTGGCACGTAGTTGATCTCGCCACTGGTGTTGAGGCTGATATCCGGATCGAACTGCCCATTGCTGCCGAAGCTGTTATAGGAATACGCGCTGTAGTTCTTGAAGTTGAAGGCATTGAGCAGGTTGACGCGCGCCGACATCTTGAAGTCGCCAACAACGGTGAACTCCTTGGTGGCCTGGAAGTCCACCGTGCGGTAGCCCCAGATATCGCCACCGACCAGGAACTTGCCGCTACCCGGCGGCGTGACGCCCACCTGCTGGCAGGTCGCACCATCGGGATCGGTGAAGCCGAAGCAGGCGATCGTGTTGATCGGCTCGGGCGTTGCCAGTACCAGCTTGGCACCCAGCGTCACGCCCCACGGGCCGTCGATCGAGCCGGAGGCCACAAAGCGATGCGCGGACACCGCGTCGGATTTGACGAACGGATAGTCGCGAATGGTGGCCTTGTCGAAGCCGTACGGCTCGTCGATGTTGCGGTTCTGGCGCGCGCTGGTGTGCGTGTAGGACAGGGTCAGGCCCCAACCGGATTCCTTGGTGTACGGCTTGTCGGCCGACAGCAGCACCTGGCTGTTGCGCTGCTCCAGACCATTGGTGCCCAGGATGGTGTTCTGGTAGCCCGGTACCGGCTCGCCCCACGGCACATTGCCATTCTGGAAGTACGAACCATCCGGGTAGCGGTTGATCAAGCCCATCGCAAACCCGTCGTAGCTCAGCACGCGCTGGAAGGTCACATCGGTCAACCAATCGCCCACCTGATTGGTGATGCCGATGCTGTACTGATCGCTGTACGGCGTCTTGAGCTTGTTGTTGAACATAAACAGCTCGGCGCTGCCGCTGACACCGGGAATGGTGTTGAGCTGATCGATACCGTTGAGATAGCGCGGGTCGAACGCAACGCAGGAGCGATCTGCGCGATAGCACTGGCCTGATGCCGGATTTTCGAAATACACCGCCACCGGCGACAACGCCGCCTTGCTGGTTTCCAGTGCCAACTGTTCGAACAGATTGCGGTCGTACGAGCGCGCCGCACCACCGTGCAGGATGGCGCTCTCATCGCCGAAGAAGTCGTACGAGAAGCCGAAGCGCGGCGCCCAGGCATCCTTGAAGTTCTTGCGGTTATTGCCGGTGCTGATGTAGTCGGCCACGTTGATGCCGCTGGGCAGCAGGCGGTTGGCCCACGGTTGGCCCGGGTTTTCGGCATCGTTGGCGTAGAGCGCGGTGACAAAGTCCGGCGAGGTGACGAAGTTGGTATAGGCCGGGGTGTCTTCGTAATCCCAGCGCACGCCGATGTTGATCATCAGCTTGTCGGTGGCGGCCCAATCGTCCTGCAGGTAGATACCGTACTGCTTGGACGGCGACACCACCGTGGCGCGCTGGCCCGGCGTGGTGTACGGCGCCACGAAGTCCACGCGGTACGGCGTGGACTCCACGCTGCCACCGTTGACGCGATAGCTGAACTGCGGATTCACCGCCGCGGCGTCCTGCGAGGTCAGCTCGATGTCCTTGTAGTTCACACCCATCTTGATGGTGTGTTCGCCGTGCCACTGGAAGCTGGTGAAGGTCAGATCGTTCTGGATGAACCAGCCTTTTTGACTCTTGCGCTGCGCATTGAGGCCACCCGCCGAGCCGGTGGTCAAAAAGGTGCGCTCATCGATATCGGTGGAGCCGGCACGTGGCTGGAAATACGTATAGACGATGCCGTTGCCCAGCGTGCGCGGAGTCGGATTGTTCTCCGAATTCTCGGTGCCGACGATGACCTCATTGAACCAGTTGTCGGCGCTGTGCTGCCAACGCAGATTGGTACGCTTGTCCTTGTTGATCTTGTCGGTGGCCTGCGCCAGCGTATTGGTGCCGCCGACATTGGCGGTCTGGGTTTCGTCGCGGTAGATCGTGCTCAGCTCGATGCGATCGCGGTCGGTGGGTTCGAAATCGATCTTGCCGAAGAACAGGTCTTCTTCGAACGGCATGTTGGCTGGGCCATACTGGCTGGCCAGGTTGGACGGCAGCTGATTGACGAAGGTGGCCGCCTCTGCGCTGGGCTGCACGCTCTTGGGCGCAACGTTTTCCTTGCCCTCGTAGGCCACGAAGAAATGCATGCGGTCCTGGATGATCGGCCCGCCCAACGCAAACCCGTATTCCTTGGTCTGCGAGTCGATCTTGCCGTTGTCTTCCTCGTCGGGCCGCTTATCGCGCAGATCCTGATCGGTGTAGCGATAGAACACTTCGCCGTGCAGTTCGTTGGTGCCGGACTTGGTGGCCGCGGTGATCGCCGCGCCACTGATCTGGCCGTATTCGGCCTTGTAGTTGGAGGTGATCACCTTGTACTCGCCAATGGCGAGCTGCGGGAACGGATTGCCTTGCGTGTCGCTCTGCCCGGCGACGCCGCCACTGCGCACGTAGCTCTTCTGGCCCACGCCATCGATGTACAGATTGCCGGCACTGGCGTTGGACGCACCGCCGCGCAGCTTGGTGTTGCCGTTGCCGTCTACCTGAAACACCATGCCGGGCACGGTGTCGGCAAACTCCAGGAAGTTGCGCGTGGCTTGCGGCAACTGCTGAATCTGCCGCGCGGAAATGGTGTTCCCCACCTCGGACGTCTTGACGTCGCGAATCATCGGCGCACTGACCGTCACCGTCTCCAGCGTGGTCGCATCGCCGGCCGGTGCAGCCGTCTCGGCGCCCAGGTCGACAGTGGCGCTGGAGGCCACCGACAAGGTCACCGTGCGGCTGACGCCGTTGGACTCGACCTTGTAGGTACCCGGCTGCAACCCGACGATGGTGTAGTTGCCGTTCGCATTGACCGGCGCACGACGCACCGAGCCGGTGGCGATATTGGTGACGACGACTTCGCTGCCGCTCTGCGCGGAGGCGACCTGGCCGCGCAACGTGGCGTTGCTGGACTGGGCCATGGCCGGGGTGGTGGCGAACAACGAGGCGGCCAGGGCGCAGCACAACAGGCTGCGTGCCGGCAGGGTGGAGACGGTGCGGTGCTTCTTCATGACTTTCCCCCTCCCAGGGGTAAAGCGCGAACCAGTGGAGTGACTGGCGCGTCGAGGTTGGTACTTTGATGTGAGTGATACGGGACAACGGGCAACGCAAAAAACAACAGCAACTGCAAACAAAAACGGCAAAGGCGCAAACGTTGCGGGGCGCAGCGCGCAGTAAGTGCGCTATACGGCATGCGTCGCGGCATGCGCCGCACCGAACCAGTAAGCGTTACCAGTCCAGAACGGCGCGATCTCCGTGCGCGGGAAACAGAAGCGTGCGACACCTGCGATCTGCACCAGTCGGTGGTGCAGATCGCGGGGCCGGCTTACCAGATGATGCGGGCGCTCATGAACAAGGTACGGGGCGGGGTGGAGATCGCACCGTACTGGTTGATGCTCACGCGCGGGCTATACACGCCGGCATTGCCCCAGTCGATGGCGTACTGGTCGTAGTTGCGGAAGTTCAGCGCATTGATCAAATCGCCACGCACCTGCACGGTGAGTGCATCGGTGACATGCATGTCCTTGGACAACGACAGATCCAGCTGACGCGTGCCGAAGATGTCGCCGCCGGCCAGGAACTTGCCGCCCGGTGCATCCACCGACACGATGCGGATGTTGTCCGATGTCGGGCCGCCGTACTGGTCGAACGACACCGCTTCGTTGCGCGGCGCCACCGTGGCCAGGGTCAGCTTGGCCGAGGCGCTGATGCCCCAGAACAGATCGTAGATGCCAGTGAGCACCAGTCGGTGGCGCGGTACCGAGTTCAGATCCAGGAACGGGTAGTTGGCGATCGTCGCCGCATCGAAGCCGTACTGATCGTCGTTGCCGCGGTTACCGCGTGCGTGCGAGAACGTGTAGGCGGCGGTCAGGCCCCAGCCGCTTTCCTTGGTGTAGGCCTTGTCGGTGGACAAAAGCAGCTGCGCGGTCTTGGTTTCGACACCGTTGTTGCCGATGATCAGATTGCCGAAGCCTTGCGGTGGCTGGCTCCACGGCTGCGCACCGGCCTGGAAGAAATCGCCATTGGGAAAGCGATTGCCCAAGGTCAAGATCAAACCGTCCTTGCTGTGGATGTACGACACCGTCGCCGAGTTGCTCCACTCGCCCACGCGCGTGCGCAGGCCGAGCGAATACTGGTCCGAATACGGAGTTTTCAGATCGTTGTTGAGCAGGTCGATCTCGCCGTTGCGCACACGTGCATTGACCAGGCCGCCCAGGCTGTCCGGGTTGCTGACAAAGGACGGATTGAAGTTGGTGCAAGTGCCGGCAGCCGGGGTGCAACCGGAGGATTCGACAAAGCGAACGGTGTACTGCGACAGCGCCGACTTGACCTGCTCCAGGCCCATGATGTCGAACAGGTTGCGGTCGTAGCTGCGCCCGGCGCCACCGAACAGCACCAGCGATTCGTCGCCACGGAAGTCGTAGGAAAAGCCCAGGCGCGGCGCGAAGTTGTTGTTGTCCTGTTTGCGATTACGGCCGTTGCTGATGTAGTCGTTGATGTTCACGCCACCCTTGGCCAGTTGTTCGGCATAGGTGGCGCTGACCGCCGGGTTGGTGCCGGGGCCGTTCAATGCGGCGATCACTTCCGGCGGGGTCACGTTGTCCAGGTAGGACGGAATCTTTTCGCCATCCCAGCGCACACCGATGTTCAACTGCAACTTGTCGTTGACGTCCCAATCGTCCTGCAGGTACAGGCCCAGCTGTTTGCTGGTGGTGGTCACCGACGGCGCGGCGCCGGCAAACGGCAGATTGAAGCGCACCTGGTAGGGAATGGACGCAGTGCCCGCGCCATCGGTCACCGCGTAGTAGAACGACGGGTTGGCCGCGGAATTTTCGCTCTGGGTCAACTCCACTTCCTTGTACTTCACACCCATCTTGATGACGTGGCTGCCGTGCCACTCGATGTTGTTGAAGGTCAGGTCGTTCTGGAAGCTGGGGCCTTTTTGTCCCTTGCGCTGAATCGCCAGGCCGCTGGTGGCATCGTCGTTGAGCAGCACATCGTCTTCGGCGATGCCGCGCGTGTACACGGTCTGGCTGCCGATGGTGTAGGCGGTCGGGTTGAACAGCACGTCTTCATACGACACCCGTGCTTCGTTGACGTAGTTCTCGCCGAAATGCTGCCAACGCAGGTCGTAGCGTTCTTCGGAATTGAGATTGGTCTTGGCGGCGATGGCGGTGTTCTGGTCGCCCACGCTGTCGCGGCTTTCTTCGTCGCGCACCTTGGCGGTGAGCTCCAGGCGGTCGTTGTCGCCGATGTCCCAATCGATCTTGCCGAAGTACAGATCTTCGTTGAACGGACGGGTGACCGAGCCCAGCCGGCTCTGCACGCCGGCCGGCAAATCGTCGCGCAGTGCGCTGAAGGCGTCCGGCACCGCAACCGGGTTGGCCGAGACTTCAAAGCCCTTGCCTTCGTAGCTGAAGAAGAAGTGCGCCTTGTCCTGGACGATCGGCCCGCTCAGCGCAAAGCCGTATTCGTCCTGGTGCGTCTTGCGCTTGTCACCGTCGGCGTTGGGCGCGCCGGCGCGCTCGTCGGCCTGGCGGGCGCGGAAATCGGTGTTGGTGGTGCGCCCGAAGATCTCGCCGTGGAATTCGTTACCGCCGGACTTGGTGGACGCCACGATCGCCGCCGACCCGACCTGGTCGAACTCGGCCTTGTAGTTGGAGGTGATGACCTTGTACTCGCCGATCGCCAACTGCGGGAACGGGTTGCCCGCGCTCTGCTGCTGGCCGGAGACGCCGCCGAACAGATAGCTCTTCTGGCCCACGCCATCGATATAGACGTTGACCGCCGAACTGGCCTGCGCACCGCCGCGGATGCGGCTGTTGCCGTTGGCATCGGTCTCGAACTGCATGCCCGGCACGGTGTCGGCAAATTCCAGGAAGTTGCGCGTCAGCTGCGGCACCGTGTTGATCTGCTTCAACGAGATATTGGTGCCCACCTCGGAGGTCTTGACCTCCTGCAGCGTGGTGGCGGTGACCTGCACCGCGTCCAGCGTGGTGGCGTCGCCGGCCGGCGCCGTGGCCGTCGCATCGCCGCCGCCCAGGTCCAGGCTGACCGAGGAGGCCACCGACAGGGTCACGGTCTTTTCGGTGCCCGGGCCGGCATCCACTTTGTAGGTGCCCGGCGGCAGGCCGACCAGCGCATAAGTCCCGTCCGTACCGGTGGTCACTCGTCGCACCGCGCCGCTGGCGACATTGGTCGCGGTCACGGTGGTGCCCGCCTGGGACGTGGTTACCTGTCCGCGCAATGTGGCATTGCTGGACTGGGCCATCGCCGGAGCGGCGGACAACAACGAAGCGGCGAGGGCGCAGCACAACAGGCTGCGTGCCGGCAGGGTGGACACGGTGCGGTAGGTCTTCATGACTTTCCCCCTCCCAGGGGTCAGGCGCGTACCGGCAAAGTGGTCGGCGTGGCGCGGGTGGTGCGTTGTTTCAAAGACAGCAGAACGGCAACAAACAAATGACAGGCGTTATAAAAAGCATAAGAAACTGCAAAGAATTCGTGAAGATGCGACGTGGCGCATGGTGTCAGCCGCCAGGCGAGGCGCGCGGCGCGCTGGACGCACGCACGATCAGCTCAGGCACCATTTCCGAAAACGCCGGCGGCGCGGCATCGGCAGGCGGCGCGGGTGCATCCACCAACTGCTGGCCCAACAGCAAGCGCAGCGCACGCGCGCCCAGCCCGGCGATATCCACCCGCATGGTGGTCAGCGCAGGCAACACGTAACGTGCCATCGGCACATCGTCGAAGCCGGCCAGCGCGATGTCCTGCGGCACTTTCAACCCGGCATGGCCGAGCGCAAACAGGCAGCCCAGCGCCATCATGTCGTTGGCGGCGAACACCGCATCCGGATGCACGTCCTGCGCCAGCGTCTGGCCGGCGCGGTAGCCGGATTCTTCATCGAAGTTGCCCGGCAGCACCCACGGCTGCGCATCCGCATCCAGCGCCAGCTCGTCGCGATAGCCGCGCAGGCGCTCGTGCGCGTCGAAGTTGTCGGCGGGGCCGGCGATGAAGGCAATGCGGCGGTGGCCGCTGTCGCGCAGGTGGCGCGTCATCACCCGCGCGCCGCCGTAGTTGTCGACATTGAGCACCGGGCGCTGGCTGGCGCGGCCGGCGCAGTTGAGCAGCACCGCTGGCAGGCCGCCGGGCAATGCGTCTTCGTGCACGCCCGAATCGCCCAGCGATGGCGACATCACCACCACGCCATCCACGCGCCCGGGCAGGCGTTCGAGGGCGCGCCGCTGCGCTTGCGGGTCGCCGTGCGAACTGGACACCAGCAAGTGGTAGCCCTGGTCGCGCGCCACCTGGTCGATGCCGCGGATCAATTCGGAAAAGAACTCGCCATGCAGATCCGGCAGCACCACCCCGATGGTGTGGGTGCGACGGCTGCTCAGGCTACGCGCAGCGTGATGGGGGATGTAATTCAGCGCCCGCGCCACCTGCAGCACGCGCTCGCGGACCGACTCGGCCACGTGCTGATGCCCGTTCATGGTGCGCGACACCGTGGCCACCGACACCTGCGCTTCGCGCGCCACATCCTTGATGGTGACGCTGCCGCCTTCCGAACGGGGCCGACTCATGGCGCTTTCTCCAAAACAAGGCGGTGGCGACCGTACGCCAGCACAGGGCGCACGGTCTGCTGGCGCAGAACGTTCGTGTCGCACAGGCTCATGAATGTCATCGGCCCCATCCGATGGCGACCTCGAAGCGAGATGGCGCGCACGCTAGCAGGAACTGCAAGCGCTTACATGATGCGCCGCACCATTGGGTCAAACATAGCTGGGACAAGGGCTGCGACCTGGTGGGTGGACAAAGTTGTCCGAGTAAGACAACAGCAGCCAATGTCGGACACCGGCTGACATCGTGCAGGAAACCACGAAAACCTAACATCTTTGGCCCATACCTTTGCGTACGGCAGCGTCGCGCCTTGCCGCCAGTGCATTCAGACAGCAAGATGCGCCGATCGATCAGGGGAACATCGTGCGCATGTCGCCATTTACCGTCCGCGCCGGCCGGTGTCAGTCCATTGCGTGGGTGCTGCTGGCTGCGCTGTGCATTGGCGGCTGCCAGCGCAACGACACTGCTGCCCCTTTGCCCGGTGCGAAGGCCGAGCCCGCCGCCGCGATGCAGTCGATGACCCTGCCGTTGCGTCGCAACGATCTGGTCGCCTATGCGCGGATCCGGGTGACGCCTGCGCAATACACCCAGTTGGAAGCCGCCTGGCGCAGCGGTGCCAGCCGCTGGCCGCTGACCGAGCTGCCGCTGCCCAACGAAGTCGGTGCGCTGCTGGGGTCGTTGTCGGCACCCGATGCCGAGCGCCGTCTGCAGCAGGCCTTCGACGCGCAGCTGGCCGGGCAGTCGCGCGGCATCGCCCAGGCCGCGCAGTCGCTGGGCCAGTTCGGCGTGCAGTACCTGCGCAGCCGTAGCGATTACCAGCCCGAGCAGCGCGCCCATTACGTGCAATTGGTCGACGCGCTGAGCGCCTGGGCGGCCACCGCGCCGCTGGCCGATCGCCCGCGCGCCAAGGCCAGCATCGCCGACCTGGTGGCCGCGGCCCGCGCCACCGGCATCACCTCCGATGCCGATCTGCAACGGCTGGGCATGGAAGAAAGCCTGCGCCGGCTGGGGCCGTTTTGGGCGGCGTGCAAGAAGGTGCTGGAGCGCTACGACCTGTCGATCGATACCAGTCTGGATGCGCTGCGCACCGGCTTGATCAAGCAGGACGGCGATAGCGCCCAGGTACGGCTGCGCTATCCGTTGGCGGCGCACGCCATCGACCTGACCGTGGCGCTGATCAAGCGCGATGGGCACTGGTACCAGCAACAGACCCAGAACGAGATACAGGCGCTGCTCGACGCCATGCCGGCCAAGCCCTTACCCGATGCTGCGGCAGGCCCCGATACGGCGCTGCTACCGCCTGTACCGGCCCCAGACGCCGGGCAACGCCCGGCTGGGCGATAATGACCGCGATGCCAGAACAGAACCCCCTGCCGTTTCCGGACGGCCAGCCTGCCCCGAC
Source organism: Xanthomonas sp. AC360 (assembly GCF_979258225.1). NCBI lineage: Bacteria > Pseudomonadati > Pseudomonadota > Gammaproteobacteria > Lysobacterales > Lysobacteraceae > Xanthomonas > Xanthomonas sp. AC360. Next base: position 1,162,024 of record NZ_OZ409846.1, on the reverse strand, counting down.
CACCCCGGTCGCTGCCGACCCCGGCGCGAGCGCGGCCGCCCTGCCGTTGCCCACCGCCGCCCCGGTGCCGCCGGAAGCAGCGGCGTCGACCGCGCCGCTGCTGGCCACTGCACGTCAGGCCAAGCGCCCGTGGTGGGCGCGCCTGCTCGGGCGCCTGGCCGACCCGTGGCTGAGCCTGACCATCGAGCCGGAACCGCTCGCCCGCTACGACGACGGCACCCAGGTGGTTTACGTGCTGGAGGACTATGGTCTATCCAGCGCCCTGATCCTGGACAAGGCCTGCCGCGAAGCCGGCCTGCCATCGCCCTTGGTGCCACTGCCGGGCGACCCGCTGCAGCGCAAGCGCGCCTACCTGGCGCTGTCACGGCGCAGCAGCAGCAACTCGCTGATTCCCGAACAGCGCGGCGGCAAGACCCATTCCGACTCGCTGGCCAAGCTGCTGCAGGCGCATCGGGTGCGCGCCGATCTGGACGTGCATCTGGTGCCGGTATCGATCTTCGTCGGCCGTGCACCGGACAAGCAGAGCGGCTGGTTCGCGGTGCTGTTCTCGGAAAACTGGGCGTTGGTCGGCCGGTTCCGCCGTCTGTTGGCGGTGCTGCTCAATGGCCGCACCACCATCGTGCGTTTCGCCCCGCCGATCTCGCTGCGCCAGACCATGGCCGAAGGTCTGCCGCCCGAGCGCACCTTGCGCAAATTGCAGCGCGTGTTGCGTACGCATTTCCGGCGGATCCGCGAGGCGGTGATCGGGCCGGATCTGTCCACCCGCCGCCTGCTGGTGGACCAGGTGCTGGCCGCCGACTCGGTGCGCGAAGCCATCGCCACCCAGGCCAAGCGCGATAACTCCAAGCCGGTCGATGCCTGGCGCAAGGCGCATGCCTATGCGTGGGAAATCGCCGCCGACTATTCCAGCCCGGTGGTGCGTTCGGCCAGCTTCCTGCTCACCCATGTGTGGAATCGCATCTACGCTGGCGTGCTGGTGCATCACCTGGACAAGCTCAAGCAGGCCGCGCCCGGACACGAAGTGGTGTACGTGCCCAGTCACCGCAGTCACATGGATTACCTGCTGCTGAGCTACCTGCTGTACGAACGCGGCATCGTGCCGCCGCACATCGTGGCCGGCATCAACCTCAATCTGCCGGTGGTCGGCACGCTGCTGCGCAAGGGCGGCGCGTTCTTCATCCGCCGCAGCATCCGCGGCAATGCGCTGTATTCGGCGGTGCTGAGCGAATACGTCGCGCAGCTGGTGGCCGGCGGCTATTCGATCGAATATTTCGTCGAAGGTGGACGCTCGCGCACCGGGCGTCTGCTGCAGCCCAAGGGCGGCATGATCGCGATGACGCTGCGCGCTTATCTGCGTCAGCCACGCAAGCCGGTGCTGTTTCAGCCGGTCTACATCGGCTACGAGAAGCTGATGGAAGGCAACAGCTATCTGGACGAGCTCACCGGCCGGCCCAAGGAAAAAGAATCCATCTGGGGACTGCTGTGGTCGATCCCCAAGGTGCTCAAGCAGAACTACGGCCAGGTAGTGGTGAACTTCGGCGAGCCGATCGCGCTCAACGACGTGCTGGCCAAGCACGCCCCGGACTGGGACGGCCAGCCGCTGCCGGAAGACGCAAAACCCAGCTGGCTGGCACCGGCGGTGGATACCTTGTCCACGCAGATCCAGACCCGCATCAACTGCGCGGCCGACGTCAACCCGATCAACCTGCTGGCGCTGGCGCTGCTGTCCACGCCCAAGCACGCGATGGGCGAGGCGGATCTGATCGCGCAGATCGAGTTGTGCAAGAAACTGCTGGCGGAAATGCCGTATTCGGACCGCGTCACGGTGACTCCGCATACCCCGGCACGCATCATCACTCACGCCGAAGAGATCAACGTGCTCACGCGCGTGTCGCACCCGCTAGGCGATGTGCTCAGCGTCAGCGGCGATACCGCGGTGCTGCTGAGCTACTTCCGCAACAACGTGCTGCATTTGTTCACCGCATCCTCGTGGGTGGCGTGCTGCTTCCAGAACAACCGCCGCATGAGCCGCGCCGGTCTGATCCGGCTGGGTCGCACGGTGTACCCGTTCCTGCAGGCCGAGCTGTTTTTGCCGTGGAGCGAAGACCGCTTTGCCGAACGCATCGAACAGACTATCGACATGTTCGTGCGCGAAGGCCTGCTGCTCAATGTCACCGAAGACGACGGCGGCATCCTGACCCGCAACACCGGGCAGACCGATGAAGTGTTCCGTCTGCGCGCGATTGGCCACTCGCTGCAACAGGCTTTCGAGCGCTATTACATCGCCATTTCGGTGCTGGTGAAGAACGGCCCCGGCGTGCTCGGCGCCGGCGAGTTGGAAAGCCTGTGCCAACAGGCGGCGCAGCGTTTGAGCCTGTTGTATGCACCTGCCGCGCCGGAGTTCTTCGACAAGACCCTGTTCCGCAGCTTCATCCAGAAACTGCGCGAGCTGCGCCTGGTTTGGCCGGACGAGAACAGCAAGTTGCTGTTCGATGAGCGGCTGGATGCGTGGGCCAAGGATGCCAAGTTCATCCTCGGCCGCGAACTGCGTCACACCATCGAGCGGGTGAGCCCGGAGGCGGTGAAACCGGATGTGGTGTTGCCGCCGGAGTGAGGCGGCGGTCTTGGCGGTAAGAGCCGCGCAGGTGGCGAAGCGCGCGGCAATGCTTGGCGATGACGCAGTGTTCCCGTTCGGTCGAGTTGGAAATGGTGCGACATCGCGCGCTGCAGTGCGGCCGCAGTAAATCGAACGCGGTGTTGCCGCTGAAGCGGGACAGCGCGGCAGAGACACAACACGCGCGCGGCATAGACAAAACACCATCGCGGCCTCGAGGCACCCCACCCGCAGCAACGAGCCGGTGATTCCTTCTCCCATCGGGAGAAGGTGGCGCATAGCGCCGGATGATGGTGCGGCTGGCAAGCAACCGTGCAGCTATGCAGCACATCGATCCTCACTACACATCGATTCGCACCCTATCCAACGACCCGATGATTCCTTCTCCCACCGGGAGAAGGTGGCGCGCAGCGCCGGATGAGGGTGCGGCTGCAGGCAACCGTGCAACCGTGCTGCACACCGCTCCTCACCAGACATCGATCCGAAGCATATCCAACGACCCGATGACTCCTTCTCCCACCGGGAGAAGGTGGTGCGTAGCGCCGGATGAGGGTACGGCTGCAGGCAACCATGCAGCTATGCAGCGCATTGCCCCTCATCACACATCGATCCGCAGCATATCCAACGACCCGATGACTCCTTCTCCCACCGGGAGAAGGTGGCGCATAGCGCCGGATGAGGGTGCGGCTGCAGGTAACCGTGCAGCCATGCAGCACATCGCCCCTCACCAGACATCGATCCGCAGCACAGCGAGATTTCACACAACAGTTGCGTTCGTTTCATCAGCCGCTTGCGCGCATGTCGATAACATCGAATCACCTTTCACAGTGATCGAGCGCATCGCAATGCGGATGCGCTTGGCAGGAGATTCCATGCGCGCAGCCATCCATACCCAATTCGGCGATCCCGCCAAGGTGCTTGAACTCGGCGAACGGCCCGTGCCGCAGCCCGGCAAGGGGCAGGTGCGCATCGCCATGCGCCGCTCACCCATCCACAACCACGACCTGTGGACCGTGCGCGGCAACTACGGCTATAAGCCGGAGTTGCCGGCGATCGGTGGCAGCGAAGGGGCAGGCGTCATCGACGCCCTGGGCGAGGGCGTGGAAGGCCTGCAGACCGGGCAGCGCGTGGTCGCGGCCGGCGTCCACGAAAGCTGGGCGGAGTATTTCCTGGCCGATGCAGCTGGCGTGGTCCCGCTGCCCGACGCACTGGACGACGACCGCGGTTGCCAGTTGATCGCCATGCCCCTGAGCGCCCTGATGCTGATCGAATTCCTGCGCGTGGAAAAAGGCGACTGGATCGTGCAGAACACCGCCAACGGCGCCGTCGGCAAGACCGTGGCCATGCTTGCCGCCGCACGCGGCATCAACGTGATCAACCTGGTCCGTCGCGATGCAGGCGTGGACGAACTCAAGGCGCTGGGCATCGGCAATGCAGTTTCCACTGCGCAGGACGGCTGGCAGGACAAAGTGCGCGCGCTGGCCGGCGATGCGCCGATCATCCGCGCCGTCGATTCGGTCGCTGGCAGTGCTGCCGGCGACTTGATGGGGCTGCTGGCCGAAGGCGGCGAGCTGGTGTCGTTCGGGTCGATGACCGGCGAGCCGCTGCAGATCTCCAGCGGCGATGTGATTTTCAAGCAGGCGACCGTGCGCGGCTTCTGGGGCAGCAAGGTGATGCAGGCCACAAAATCAGAGGACAAGCGCCGCATGATCGGCGAGCTGTTGAAGGCCGCCGTCGATGGCAGCCTGGCCTTGCCGGTGGGAGCGGTGTTCGACCTGAAAGATGCGGCCAAGGCAGCGGCGGCAAGTGACGAGCCAGGCCGCCGCGGCAAGATCCTGTTGCGCGCTGGCTGACACGCGCGTGGCTTAGCAAAAAGGGTGCCCGGAGGTTCGGGGCTGGTCGCGATCGAAGCAGTCCGCGTGCGGCCGAAGTAGATTAACTACGGCCAGATGGAGCAATGCGGCCAGGGTAAGAATCTGTGGCGCCCACGACCGACGCCGCACTCGCTTTTGTACTCCAATCCGAATCCACACCCAACTGCATCTGCACTCAAATCCGGAGCAGGGCGGGGCAGCAGAAGGACGGAAATCGGGCCCCATGTCCGTAGGCAAATTCAAACCTGTAAGCCGATTCGAATCGCGCCCGTCCCCTCATCCGCCCCTGCGGGGCACCTTCTCCCGCAGGCGGGAGAAAGCAGTCCGCCGATCGCTGCTCTGAAGCCCCTCTCCCGCCTGCGGGAGAGGGGTTGGGGGTGAGGGGACGGCTTGCGAGGCACGGTGCGTCCACCCCCGCGTGCTGCTTCACCACTGCTACAAAGTCGATCAGCCTAGGTCACGCCAGACCAGCGCCTGTAAAGGATCGCCGGACACCTGATACCGAAGCGCGGGTCCAAGTGCACCTGCCCTCGCAATGAAGGTCCAGGTCCGAGCAAAGCCCCCAACGCCTCAAGCGGGCTCGTCGGGCACCAGCTCCATTTCCAGCCGAATAATGCAGTCCTTGATCTGCAATTTGCGCTTCTTCAGGCGCTTCATCTGCAGCTCGTCTTCCAGGTTCGCGGGCATGCGCTGGATTTCGTCGTCCAACGCACGGTGCGTGCGTCGCAACTCGGCGATCTGTTCGACGATCTCGGCGGGTGAGAGGGTTTCCACGCCCCGAGCATACACAACCCCGGGCGACCCGCGTCACCCGCGCTTGCCAAGCGGCCGCAGGCTGCGACAATGCGTGTGCGCCGTTGGGGAAACGGCGGCGCGCCTCACCCCATCATTGCCGCGCGGCTACGGCCGTCGAGAAAGGAGTCTTTACGATGCGTTTGCGTTCTTCCCTGCTGGCCCTGAGCCTGCTCACCGCCGCCAACCTGGCCTCGGCCGCCGATGTGGCCAAGTACGACGGCTTTCTGTGCTGCAACCTGCGCACCGACGGCAGCTGGATCAGCGACAGCAACTACGCCGAAGACGGCAAGCGCGTGCTCCCGGTCGGCACCCCGGTCAGCGTCACCGGCTTTGGCCGCAACCGCGTCAACCTCAAGATTGCCGGTGAAAAGCAGTCCATCGGCAACGATTACAGCCGCGACCTGGACAACACCGCCTTCGCCGCCCGCTACATCGTCACCGCCGATCCCAAGCTCAAGCTCGCCACCTTCCCGCCGAAGATCCGTCAGGCCATCGTGGACGGCAAGCTCACCGGCGGCATGACCCGCGAACAGGTGCTCATGGCGGTCGGCTACCCGATCAGCAGCGAGAACCCGAATCTGGAAGCCTCGTTGTGGCGCTACTGGCGCGACAGCTTCGCCGAGTACCAGGTGCAGTTCGGCCCCAGCGGCAAGTTGGTCAAGGTGACCGCCGACCCGCAGCTGATGAATCTGGTCTGGGTGCCGTAACGACGCTGGCTTGGCATAGTGCGCTGCATCTGCCAGTGGTCTCTGCAGAGACAGCGCACCGTCCAAACTTGCTGAGTCTTGTAGTCGACACATAGCTCAGTAGATGTCGATGCGCCACGGCTGCAACGCATAGTCCGTGCGTTGGTCGTCCTTGTAAAAAATTTCGCACGAGACTTTTCGAAGGCAATTGGTCCGACGTTGAATATCCTCATAGCATTCCTGTTCGTTGCTGCACTAATTGGCGTGCATGCGTATTTTCATTCCAGACGGCATCTCCCACCGAGCAAGGTGGAGCGCGGTTTGGCGATGCTGTGGCTGGTGATCCGGCGACTGTTATGCTTTTCGATGGCACTTCTGTTTTGGGGAGGTGCCGCCTATATGGGCTATCTGGTGCTCACCAGAGCTGCCTCGCCATCGCTGTTGTGGTGGTCTGCCGGGCTGCTGCCTTTCGGCTATATCTTCTTGCACCTGGGTTTGTACGGCGCGGGGTATAAACGCTATGACTGGAATGAGGACAAGAGCGTGCATGCAGAGCGCAAGCGCCGATATGGCTGGCGTTGGTAGCCACTAGTTAGGTGAGCTGATCTGTCGATCGCTGTCAGCATCACGCAGTGCGTCCCAACAAGGCGCGCATCTTGTCTTGCAGTTGATTACCGCAATTTTTGTCAGCTTTCTATCCTAAAAGCGATAGTGAAAACACTTTCTTTAACATTGCTGAGTGATGAGTGGATCTCGCCGAGTCCAGGGAGATCGTTTTCTAGTTGTGCTTCCTAGCAAGGAATTGGCGATGGAATTGGGCTTGATCATGCTGAGTTGCGAACAGAAGGCATGTTGTCGGTATTGCGAACAGACCAAAGACTTGCTTGCGGATGTCATCGTGTATCCGGGCATGGTTCTGATCTGCCAGCGTTGCCTTTGAGAAGGGCCTGGCGTTGTAAGCAAAGCGCTTGGGTTGGATATCACGATGGTTCGAGTTCTCCTAGTAAGCAACAGGCATCTTCCGGCTGCAGTCGTTTATCTATCCTCCGATATAAGACGATCGGTGGCTTTCGCCCTCATGAGGAGAGAACAAGTTAATGACAAACCCATACGACTCTTCGCCAATCCACTCAGCGATTTCCTCGCTCAACGACACTATGGTAACCACAGCGCTGGAGCTTCCTGGACATCGAATCATCCGCAACCTGGGCTTGGTGCGCGGTATCACCGTGAGGTCGCGCTCCATCGTCGGCAACTTCTTCGGCAGTCTGCAGAGCTTGTTCGGCGGCAACATCACCATCTACACCGAACTGTGCGAACAGGCACGCTCGGAGACCTATCGCGACATGGTGCAGCATGCCAGGCAACTTGGCGCCAACGCCATCATTGCGGTGCGCTACGACGCTACCGAGTTGATGGCCGGCCTGACCGAAGTCCTGTGCTATGGCACCGCAGTCGTCGTCGAGGCGCAGCATGCATAGCGGGTCAAGCATTCACCGAGGGGGCTCCGTGAAACTGCGGTGCGTGGCTGTGGTCGTCTTCTTTATGGCAACTTGGCTGCCGGCGGTGCAGGCCTCGAGCTCGTCCACCTTCATGTCCGAAGTCGGGAAAGTGTCGCCGGTATACGAGCGTCTGGCCAACTCTGCCGAGTCAGAGCGCCTTATCGATGAAGGGAGGAAGAGCGAGGTCAATGCAAGGTTGAAGCGACTGGTGCCGGAGACAAGCAAAAGCGCGTATGACGCGTTTGTCCTGTCCAATATCCTCTACCGGGCCGATGTCGCTGCCAGTGACGCCTACATGAAGCTCGCTGACGAAAAGCTGCCTGGCAATCCATTCATCATATTCGAGCGCGGTATGCGCGAACACCGCGCGGGGCACTGTGATATCGCACTGCCTCTGTACGAAAAAGCCGCGAAACTGCTGCCAAGGTCGCAAGTGCCGGATCGCCTGTGGGCCTACATCACGCACTGCCGCCTCGTGCTTGAGGATGCACGCGGAGCTGTCGCCGCCTGGACACATGTGGACTTCAAGGAGAAACACACGGCGATCGAGAAATCGATGTATGACATCTTCTCGACGACAGATCCGGACGCCGAAAGAGAGCGCTTGATCGCGTCCATCCGCGCAGGGGCAGCAGGTGACGTTTGCACGTTGATCAAACTCGACAAGAATTGGGAAATCGACTGGTGGAATGCGAAAAAGCAGCCCGAGTACCTTGCGTATGACATTGCACTTGTCAGGTCATTGTCCAGGAACGACAAGAAGATTCAGCAAGTTGCGGGGCTGTGTATCGACGCGGTGGACCTCGATGACGATAAATTCAGACGCCTTATCGTCTCGGCGGGCTATTGGGGAGAGGGTGCCCGGTTGCCGGAAGATCCGATAGCGAGCTATACGTTGATCAGTCAGTTGCAGAAACGAAAGATGGCGACGGCGGACGAGATCTTCCAGCGTTACGGCGCGGCGCTGGAGCAGCGCTACAAGCGGATGCCCTCCGATCGTTCGACGCTGGATCTGCTGGCGTTTCTGTACAGCGCGACAGGGCGAAGCAAGCAACTCCAACCGATAGACCTGTACGGCTGGAAGACACTGAAGATCGAGGCCTATGCGCTGAGCTATCTGAAAGGCCTGACCGAGGCAAACCCCGGGTACTCCGCTGCGCTTGCGCAGGCCGCACGCGACTTCCCCAATAGCGCCGAAATTCAGCGGCTCAACCTTGTGCTACATGCTAAGTCCGACGATAAGGTGACGTATTTGATGCGTTATGTTGCAGCGCAGTTTCCGAACGTGCAGGAGCATCTAAGCGGGCGCCATCGGCTCGATGATTTCATGGCGGCGTTGAAGAACGAGCTGAAGGTCTCGGCTCCAAAAAAGTAGCGGCGCAGGATACCTTATCGTCTGGGCCTGTGCGCCGTCTGGAGCCGCCGGCGCCAGGTATGAATCGCCTCAGATGACTATTGGCGGTCCCTCGTGGCATGGCTGGGATGTGCACGCGTTGCGAGAAGCGTAGGTGAGCTCATCCCTTCAGAAAGCGACGCTGTGCATTTTTCAGCAGTGGGCAATACCCGACCAAGACTGCCTTACGCTCAACTCTCAGGGCAGGCTTCGGCTACACGACTTGGCGGGACGCCTGGATGTTAGAAGACACAGATCGCCGACCGCCAAGGCGCTAAGCTTCTGTATCGGCCAACCAGGCGCCACACAGCGAATCAACCATGCAGCGAAATCTGGATCTGTATCCCAAAGACGATAACGGCGACACCTTGTGGCACATTGCGGAGCAGGGCGTGGATCTTTCCAAGCCGCGCGAGATTGCGTTTTCCGTGGTGTTCCCGAGCAAAGAGTCGGCACTGGAATTTTCGGTGACGTTGCTGCGCTTCGAGCAGAAGGTGCGTTGCTGCCATTACCCGGAAAACACCGCGTTTCCGATGGATGTCACGGTGTATCCGACCATGGTGCCGACATACAAGGCGATTTGCGCGTTCGAGGAGGAGTTGGCGACAGAGGCCAAGCCCTTGGGTGGGTTGAACGATGGATGGGAATTTTCGGTAGACACCAAAGACGTCTGATGTGTGCGGCAGGTGCGTTGGAGAGCGCGGCGTGTGGGCTCTCCAACAGGTTAGGCCACATCAGCGCGGCGATTGCGGGACGCGTCGCAGCTGTGACACGTCGTAGCCCATCGCCGCAATGCGCGCGAGCGCCTGCTGATAGTCGGCATCGGAGACCTGCGGGGTTCGTGCCATGTACCAGACGTAATCGCGCTTGCTGCGCGCCACGATGGTCTGGGTGTAGTCGGCATCGCGCCAGGCGATGACATACTCGGCCTTGAACGGCCAAAGGAATTGCATGCTCCACAGCGCGCCGTTGCCATTCTCTGCGACTTGGCCGATCGGGTGCATGGACTTGAGCGGGGCCTGGAAGCTGCCTTTGCGGAAAGTGAAGGTGGTCTGGATACGGCCATCCGGTCGCAGGGCATAACTCTCTACTGCGTCGTAGGCTTTGCGTTCTGGACGGGTTGGAATATGTGCGATGACATACCAGTCGCCCATGAAGCGCGGCACGTCAACGCTGTCTGCGCGGGGCAGTGCGGCGCGCGGCTCGCTGCCGCTTGCATTGCCGTAGACCGCAAGGGTGAGTAAGAACAGCATCGACGCCTGGCGCATGGCAACCTCTCTCAAAAAAGCTCAGTGCAGGGGCATACGTTGCGACGATGCGTGTGGATGCAGCGTGCAATGCGCTGCCTATCGAAAGGCGCGGTGAGTTCCCGTTCGTTGACGGACTCTACCCTTGCAAGGACGGCTCGGACGCATTGAAGAATGCGGTGGCTGCGGTGGTCACGGGCGGTAGCAGGCAGGTTTGCAGGATCTCCCACATCGGCTCGACAACCGGTTCGCGAGCGTGACGATCAGGTGCTATGCCGGTGCGAGGTCGGGAGCGAGCTTAGGGCAACGCTGCATAAGTCTTGTCATCCAGGCGATAGCGTCAGGCCATGGACGTGAATCGCTGGCTTGCGAGGCCTTGGAGTTTCTGCTTTCGCGGGAATGACTGGCGCGGGGGACTTGATGAGCGTTGCCTTACAGCGACTGATACGTCACGAGCAGTCATCAGATGGATGTGAACGGCGTACTCAGCACTGGAGTGTACGGGTGGTTGGTGCCGCGCCGAGGAGCGGCCGAGCCTGGGTGGCCATGAGCGATGTCGTTCTGTCAGCCGCTCTGATGCGCAGTTGGCCGGCGACCCCATGATGGACAGACAGCAGCGGACCTGATCGCCACCGCCATCTCACCAAGGCGAGACGGCATCCTTCCCGTACGGATAAATCGTCGCGATCGTTCCATCCGCCAGATGTTCCAGTGGTGCCATCTTGATGTTGCGCAGATGGGTCTGGCCGCCCGATACCACGGCGTCGTGATAGAACAAATACCACTGGCCGTCGAACGCGCAGATGGAGTGGTGGGTGGTCCAGCCGATCACCGGCTGCATCAGCACGCCCTGGTAGTGAAATGGGCCATACGGCGAGTCGCTGGTGGCGTAGCAGATCAGGTGCGTATCGCCGGTGGAATACGACAGGTAGTAACGACCGGCGTGGCGGTGCAGCCAGGGGCCTTCGAAGAAGCGGCGGTCGAGGTCGTCGGCGCGTAGCGGGGTGCCGTGTTCGTCGAGGATGACGATCTCGCGTGTGGGTTCGGCCAGTGCGGTCATGCTCTCGTGCAGGCGCGCCACGCGCGGGCCCAGTGCGGGCGCATCGCCCACCGGTTCCTGGTTGGTCTGCGCGTAGCGGTTGTCGCGGTAGTGCTGCAGCTGACCACCCCAGATGCCGCCGAAGTACAGGTAATGCGCGCCATCGTCGTCGGCGAACACGGCCGGGTCGATCGAGTAGGTGCCGGCGATCGGTTCGGCTTCGGCGATGAAGGGGCCGTGGGGTTGATCGCCGACTGCCACGCCGATCTGGAAGATGCCGTCGGCGCGCTTTGCCGGGAAATACAAATAGGTCTTGCCATTGCGTTGCGCTGCATCCGGTGCCCACATCTGGCGTTGCGCCCACGGCACATCGCGCACGTGCAGCACTTCGCCCAGGTCTTCGACCGGCGCGTTGGGATGCGCCATGCGAAAGACGTGGTAATCCTCCATGCCGAAATGCGAGCCGTCGTCGCTGAAGGCCACGCCGGCATCGATGTCGTGCGAGGGATAGATGTACAGCGCGCCGTCGAAGACGTGTGCGGACGGGTCGGCGGTGTAGAGATGGGTGACCAGCGGTGCGGAAATGGCGGTGCGCGCCAGCGCCTGCAGTGTGGCGGCTTGCAGTTCATCGGACATGCGCGGACCTGTGCATGAGGTGGAAGGAAAGGGTTAGGGCGACGCGAGCGGAGCGGCCTGACGGCGCACGCCCAGTTCGCGTTCGATGCGGGATTCCAGCGGCTTGTCGATCTCGTAAAACACCAGCAGTGCGGTGCCGAGCAGGAACGGGATGGACGCATACACGCTGATGGCTAATCGAATGCCGTCAGTGACCGCGCCGCTTTGCTGCGGCAGCGCAGCGTCGTAGCCATAGAAGGCGAGCAGGCCGGCGACCAGTGCGCCGCCGACGCTCAGGCCGATTTTCAGGCCGCACAACATCGCCGAAAAAATGATGGCGGTGGCACGGCGGTGGTTCTTCCACTCCGAGTAGTCGGCAACGTCGGCAATCATCGCCCACAGCAACGGGATGGTGATGCCGTAGAAAAAGCCGTGCAGCACATAGGAGCCGAATACCCAACCGATGGCAGTCGCCGGATAGACATAGAACGCCAGCAGAAACAGCGTGGAAATCAGCAGCGCCCCACCAAACACATTGCGCTTGCCGTAGCGGTCGGCCAGGCGTTTGGAAAACCCGATACCCACGATCATGGCCAGGATGCCGCCGGCACTGAACACACTGAACGCCGAGGTTGGCGCGTCTTGCGGCCACTGCAAGGCGCTCATGCCGGCGCCGGTCAGCACGCTGTTGATTGCGGCAATAAACCGGTTGAATCCGGCGGCATCGAGAAAGTGAGTCAGCGCGCCCGCGTCGAGGGTGTACTTGAAGTAGTAGATGTACATCCCGCCCTTCATGGCGAGATTGATGAAGACCAGAATGGTCAGTGCCAGCATCACCAGCCAGGGTTTGTTGCGCACCAGGTCGGTGAGGTCCTGTCGCACGCTACTGCGTTGTTCGGCGATCGGCAGCACGCGCTCGCGGGTGGTGAAAAAGGTGATCAGAAAGCACAGCGTGCCGACCGCGGCGAACAACCCCATGGTGTTGCGAAAGCCTTGCGCCTTGTCGCCATTACCCAGGATCAGCACCAGCGGCAGCAGCAAGACCTGGATGATGAACTGCGCAAACGTCACCGCCAGAAAGCGATACGCCGACAAGCTGTTGCGCTGCTCCATGCTGCCGGTGAGCACGCCGCTCAGCGCCGAATACGGCAGGTTGTTGGCCACGTACACCAGCATCAGCAAGGTGTAGGTGGCAAATGCGTAGGTGATCTTGCCGTGCTCGCCCAGCGCAGGTGTGTTGAAGGCCGCCAGCGACAGTGCGCCAAACGGCAGTGCGGTCCACAGGATCCATGGGCGGAATTTGCCCCAGCGGGTGCGGGTGCGATCGGCCAGGATGCCGATGATGGGCGTAAACACGAACGCGCCGAGCAGGCCGACCACGAAGATCAACGTGGCCGCCGCGCTCGCCGGGATGCGGAACACGTCGGTGTAGAAGAACGCCAAAAACGTCACCAGCGTCTGGAAGATCAGATTGGCGGCCAGGTCGCCCAGGCTATAGCCGATCTTTTCGCGCACGGAGAGCTGCTGTGATCGATCGTTCATGAGGTGAGGCGGGCTCGGAGAGTGCTGCGGAAAACGCCGCGGCGCGCGCTACGCCGCCGGCCGCGATCCGTCTGGATCGCGGTTGCAGGCGCAGTGCCTGAAGTGTCGGACAAAACGTCGTGCGCCGTCGTGCAGGCACGTTGGACGGCGCGCGGCAGACGGAGTGCACGCGAATCACGCGTGCAGTCCGAACACCCGCTACACCCGGCAACCAACGGCGAGCGCGTCTCGATGGACACTGTCAAAACGTGCCGCGGATGCCGAGCATGACGGTGCGCCCGGGCTCGTACAGATCGTAGGTGGCGTTGGGCCACGCATAGGTGGTGCGCAACGGCTCGTCGGTGATGTTGGTGACATTGAGCGTGAGTTGCGGCTTGGAAGGCAGCCAGTCCAGCGCGTAGCTGGCCGACAGATCGAGCTGGCCGCGTGCATCGGCATTCAGGCGTGCGTACGGGATGCCGTTCTGATTGGCGCCGGAGATCACCATGTCGTCGTTCCAGGTGTAGGACAGGCGCACCGAGGCTGCGTTCTTTTCCCAGTACACAGTGCCGTTCCACAGATTGGGCGCCACACCGACGGCCACTGCCGGAATGCCTTCGCCTTCCGAAGATTGGGTAACATGGGTGTAGTTCACGCTGAAGCCCATGCCGTCGACCAGCTTGTCCAACGGCTGCACCCAGATCGCTTCGGTGCCGCGGATGTTGAGCACGCCATCGGCGTTGACCTGGGTCTGCACGTCCACCGTGGCGGCATTTGGGCCACCGCGCTGGTCCAGCCCGGCTTGCTGGATCGGCAGCAGGCTCTCGTAGGGCACACCAAGATCGTTGAAGGGAATGCGCCGCACGCCATTGACGGTGAAGCCGCTGATGCGCTTGTTGAACAGCGTCAGGCCCACATAGCCTTCGCCGCCGGTGTACCACTCGCCGCCGAAGTCGACATTGGTGGACAGATACGGCGCCAGGTTCGGATTGCCCTGGGTCGCGGTCTGTGCGGACGGATCGCTGAAATTGGTGTTGGGCAACATCGCGCTCGGGTCCGGACGCGTGAGCGTGCGCGAGCTGGACAGACGCAGTACCACGTTGTCGGCCACATCCCAGGCTGCGTTGAACGAGGGCAGGGTTTCGGCGTAATCGGAATCGAGCACCTGCACGCGGCGGATGCCGTTGATGGTGACCGGGCCGGTGATGGTCTGGTCGGTGGTGACGTAACGCACACCGGCGTTGAAGCGCAGCGTGCGGTTCCACACTTCGGTTTCGGCGTTGGTTTCGATATAGAAACCCAGGTTCTTTTCGCGGATGCCGCCGGCCGAGGCGCCGGTGTTGGCGGAGTTGGTTTCCGGTGCGGAATCGCGTAGCGCGTAGTAGTTGGTGTCGCCCAGGAAACGGTTGAAATCGGCAGTGATGAAGCCGCCCGGGCCGGGCCGCAAGTAACTGGCCAGGGCCGCATTCGGGACTGCCGAACCAGGGCCGCCGTTGCACACGTTGCCGCCACCGCCGCGGCACACCACCTGCTCCCAGGCAATGCTGTTGTCGAAGCCGCGAATGGTGCGCTCGGCCTGGTCGTATGCGGCGCCGATCTTGATGTTGCGCTTGTCTTCGCCGAACTGCAGATCGGCACGTCCACCACGGGTCTGGGTGACGCGTTTTTCGTTCTGGATATTGACCCGTCCGCCGCTCCAGCCCCAGCCCAGGTTCGGGTCGTTGAGATCCAGCGGGCTGCTGATCGACGGGCGGTCGCCGCCTTGGTTGCGGTAATCGACGGTGGTGAACGGCGAGGTGACCAGGATGCTGGGCGACTCGCGATCCAGCCAGCTGCGCGTGGCGTTGGCCTGCACGTTGAGCTTGATGTCCTGCTCGGCACCGAACAGCAGTTCGGCACCGGGATTGACGCTCCAGAACTTGACCTCTTCGCGGTACGGGCGCGCTTCCAGGAAATACTGCGCGTTGGCGAAGGTGGCGCTGGTGACCACGTTGTTCTGATCCAGCTGCATGCCTAGCGGAATCATGTTGCCGTTGCGGCCGATCAGATTCATGCTGATCCGCTCGGTGGTGCGCTTGGCTTCGGAATACAGCGTGTCCAGGTAGAAATGCATGCTGTCGGAGGGCCGCCATTCCAGCGACATCACCGACGCATCGCGGTCGCGATCGCCATTCATGTACACGCTGCGGCCCAGGCGCGGAATCAACGCATCGCTGATCTGGTCGATGCTCAAGCCCGGGTTGCGCGCCAGCAGCCATGCCGCGTCGATGGTTTCGCCGGTGGTCAAGCCACTGCCGGCGGTGGCCGGCACGCGGTCTGGAATGCGCCAGTTGCCGCCGCCGTTGACGTTGCAGGCCGCCGGTTGATTGGTCGCCGGCGTGCCTGCAGGCGGGGTGAGCCCGCATTGGGTGTAGGTGAGGCCAGGGTTGGTCCAGCCCACGCTTTCGAAGCCGCGCACGCCCAGCTTGCTACGCACCGAGGCCACGCCGAACAACGCGCCGAGCGTGCCTGCTTCGTTGGTCCAGCTGCCCATGAAGGCGCCACGCGGGGTGGTCTTTTCGCTGGTGCTGTTCCAGTCGGCCTGCGCCTGGTAGGTGAAGTGCACGCCGGGGCGATCGAACGGGCGCGCGCTGCGCATGTCCACCACACCGGAAACGCCGCCTTCGAGCATGCTGGCGGTGGGCGTCTTGCTCACGGTGAGCTGGGTGAAGAATTCGGTGGGAAACAGGTTCAGATCGACTTCGCGATTCTGGTTCTGCGCATTCAGACCGATCGAGGCGGTAGCGATGCTGGCGCCGTTGAGCGTGGTCTTGGTGAAGCTGGTGCCCAGGCCGCGGATGGCGATGTTGAGGCCTTCGCCATTGACGTCGCGCGAGAGCTGCACGCCGGGGATGCGGTTGAGCGACTCGGCGATATTCATGTCCGGAAATTTGCCGATGTCCTCTGCAAACACGGTGTCGGCAAAGCCGACCGAGTCGCGCTTGGCATCGGTGGAAAACTGGATGCTGCGTCGGTAGCCGGAGACGGTGACGGTGTCGAGCTGGGTCACTGCATCGTTGTTGCCGGCTGTGGCCGGTGGCGTTTGCGCGGCGCTGTCGGCGTCGGTGGACTGTGCCCAGGCGGCAGTGCTGGTCATGCCCAGCAGGATGGACCCCAACGCGCAGGACAACGCGGTACGTGCGTAGCTGTTCTTCACCGTATTCCCTTCCCTAACAGGTGAGCAGATGTCCCACGCATCGCCCCTGCGTAGGGAGTGCCGCTGCCCGGAATCGGCGCGACGATGATGCGATGGGGGAGACGGGCGATCAGTGGCGCTGGATGTTAGCGCTACCAAATTCAGAACATCACGCTGCAGGGCAGCATAGTTGCCGGGGCATAGCGAAGCGGCGCTGCCATCACGCTGCACCGCAAGCACGCAACGCCGACGGACGGTCGCCGCGTGCTGCAGTGCGCGATGGATTCCTGCGTGCAGCGTGGTAATGGTAGCGCTATCACCCGTGGCGCAAGGCCACCTTCGTGCAGGTGCAGTGGTCGATGAATCGAATCGGACAACGCGCAAGCGACATGCTGCTTGCGCCCTTGCTTGCCGCGATGCGCAGCAGGTATCGCGACAACGCAGGCGACATGGTTGTGCGCTTGCAGGAGCTGTGCCCATGAGCGACGCGCCTGCGGCCGATGCTGCTAGCCCCGGAGCGCGCCTGGGCCGGGTGCGCTGGCGCGTCTGCGCGCTGCTGCTGGCAGCGACCACCATCAACTACGTGGACCGCCAGGTGCTGGGCGTGCTTGCGCCGTTCTTGCAGACGCAGATCGGCTGGAACGAGATCCAGTACGGTTACATCGTCACTGCGTTTCAGGCGGCCTATGCGCTGGGCCTGTTGTGCAGCGGTGCGGTGATCGACCGCTTCGGGACGCGGCTGGGCTATGCGTTGGCGATCGGGGTGTGGAGTCTGGCGGCGATGGGCCACGCGTTGGCGACCAGCGTGGTGGGCTTTGCGATTGCGCGGTTTTTCCTGGGGCTGGGCGAGTCCGGCAACTTTCCCGCCGCGCTCAAGACCGTGGCCGAATGGTTCCCGCGACGCGAGCGCGCGCTGGCCACCGGCATCTTCAATTCCGGCTCCAACATCGGTGCCATCGTCGCGCCCTTGCTGGTGCCGGTGATCGCTACTGCCTGGGGCTGGCAGGCGGCCTTTCTGTTTACCGGGATACTGAGCGCCACCTGGCTGGTGGTGTGGTGGTGCAGTTACCACGCGCCCGAGCAGCAACCCGGTCTGTCGAGCGCAGAACTTGCGCACATCCGCAGCGATGCGCATGAGCCGGTGCAAGCGCGGTTGTCGTGGCTGCAGGTGCTGCGGCATCGCCAGGCCTGGGCGTTCGTGCTGGGCAAATTCATCACCGACCCGATCTGGTGGTTCTTCCTGTTCTGGTTGCCAAAATTCCTGCATGCCGAGTACGGCCTGAGCCTGCTGCAGCTGGGTGCGCCATTGATCGTGATCTTTGTGCTGGCCGATATCGGCAGCATCGCCGGTGGCTGGGTTGCCGGGCGCTTCATCGCGCGCGGCTGGAGCGTCAACCGTGCGCGCAAGACCGCGATGCTGATCTGCGCCGTCTCGGTGGTGCCGATCGTGTTTGCCGCACGCGCAGACAACCTGTGGCTCGCGGTGGGTCTGATCGGCCTGGCCACCGCTGCACACCAGGGCTGGTCGGCCAATCTGTTTACGCTGCCCTCGGACATGTTTCCGCGGCATGCGGTGGCCACCGTGGTAGGCATCGGCGGATTTGCCGGCGCAGTGGGCGGCATGTTGATCGCCACGTTCATCGGGTTTCTACTGCAGGCGACCGGCAGCTACGTGCCGGTGTTTCTGATGGCCGGTTCGGCCTACCTGCTGGCATTGGCGGTCGTGCATGCTCTGGTGCCGCGGCTACAGCCGGCGCAGCTGCCTGCGGCCACCGCAACGCCTCCATCATCCTGAGGAATCACCATGTCCCTGCACACCGCGAGAATCGCACTGTTGCTGGCAGCAAGCATCGCATCGGTGGCGCAAGCCGCGCCGCTGGCAGCGGGCGCGTCCAAGTTTCTGGGTAGCGCCTACAGCCCGCAACAGGCGCAGGGCTTTGCGCAGTACTGGAACAAGCTCACCCCGGAAAACGGCGGCAAGTGGGGCACGGTGGAGGCAGTGCGCGACCAGATGGACTGGCGCACATTGGATACCGCTTACCGGTTCGCAAAAGCCAACGGCATGCCGTTCCAGATGCATGTGATGGTGTGGGGCAATCAGCAGCCGGAGTGGATCAAGACCTTGCCCCCGGCCGAGCAGCGCCGCGAGATCGAGCAGTGGTTTGCCGCCGTGGCCCAGCGCTACCCGGACATCGACCTGCTGGAAGTGGTCAACGAGCCGCTCAACGACCCGCCCAGCAAGGCCGACACCGGCGGCGGCAATTATCTGCAGGCGCTCGGCGGTGACGGCGCCAGCGGCTGGGAGTGGGTCCTGCAGTCGTTTCGGCTCGCGCGCCAGCACTTTCCGCATACCAAGCTGATGATCAACGACTACAGCATCACCAACAACACGCAGGCCACGCAGAAATATCTGCAGATCGTGCGGTTGCTGCAGCGCGAACAGTTGGTCGATGCCATCGGCATCCAGGAGCATGCATTCGAGACCACGCCAAACGTGGCGATGTCGGTGCATCGCACCAATCTGGATGCATTGGCCGCCACCGGCTTGCCGATTTACATCACCGAATTCGATCTGGATGGGCCAAGCGATGCGCAGCAGCTGGCCGATTACCAGCGCGTGTTTCCGATCTTCTGGGAGCACCCGGCGGTGCGCGGCATCACGCTGTGGGGATTCCGCCCCGGCCTGTGGCGCGATAAGGAAGCCGCCTATCTGGTGCGTGGCGATGGCAGCGAGCGCCCGGCGATGACCTGGTTGCGCGATTACGTGGCCGCCCATCCCGGCACGCCCGCGCCCTGACGCGCGCGTTGCACGACCCATCTCAACTGTTTGGTGCCCCGACCCCATGTCCACCTCCTTGCCGCTGACCTTGCACGACGACCGCCTGTTGCCAGCCGACCCCGGCACGCGGGCGATTGCGCGCCGGTTGTATGCGCAGATCGCCACGCTCCCCATCATCAGCCCGCACGGCCATACCGACCCGGCCTGGTTCGCGACCAATGCCGCGTTCGCCAATGCCACCGAACTGTTGCTGGTGCCCGATCACTACGTGTTCCGCATGTTGTACAGCCAGGGCATCGACCTGGATGCGTTGGGTATCCCGCACGCCGATGGCACGCGCGCACCGGTGGACCCGCGCGCGGCATGGCGCGTGTTTGCTGCGTACTACACGTTGCTGCGCGGCACGCCGTCTGCGGTGTGGCTGAATCATGTCTTCCACACCGTCTTCGATCTGCGCATCCGTCTGGATGCCGGTACTGCCGATCATTACTACGACCACATCACCGCCGCGCTGCAGACGCCAGGCTTTCGTCCGCGTGCGCTGTTCGAGCGTTTCAACATCGAGGTGATCGCCACCACCGAATCGCCGCTGGACACGCTGCAGCATCACGCGACCATTCGCGACAGCGGCTGGGCCGGCCGTGTGGTGACCGCGTACCGCCCGGACCCGGTGGTGGACCCGGAGCATGAGCAGTTTGCCGGTGCGCTGCAGCAGTTCGGCGCGCTTACCGGCGAGGACGTGCTGACCTGGCCAGGCTATCTGCGCGCGCATCGGCAACGCCGCGCATTCTTCGCCGCGCACGGCGCGACCTCCACCGATCATGGGCATCCCAGTGCCGCCACCGCCGATCTGTCGCCGGGTGAGGCGCAACGCCTGTTCGACACCGTGGTGCGTGGCGCTGCAACGCCGCAACAGGCCGAGCTATTCCGCGCGCAGGTGCTGACCGAAATGGCGGCGATGAGCCTGGACGATGGCCTGGTGATGCAGTTGCATCCGGGCTGCTTTCGCAATCACAACCGGCCGTTGTTTGAGCGCTACGGGCGCGACAAGGGCGCCGATATTCCGATGCGCACCGACTATGTGCATGCGCTCAAGCCATTGTTGGATCGCTACGGCAACGACCCGCGCCTGCGCCTGATCGTGTTCACGCTGGACGAAACCAGCTACAGCCGCGAACTGGCACCTTTGGCCGGCCATTACCCCTCGCTGCTGCTGGGCCCGGCATGGTGGTTCCATGACGCGCCGGAGGGCATGTGGCGCTTCCGCGAGCAGACCCTGGCCAGCGCCGGTTTCTACAACACGGTGGGTTTCAATGACGACACGCGTGCATTCCTGTCGATCCCGGCCCGCCACGATGTCGCGCGGCGCGTAGACAGCGCGTTCCTGGCCAAGCTGGTCGCCGAGCATCGGTTGGAGGAAGACGAAGCGGTGGAGGTGGCGATGGATCTCGCGTATCGGCTGCCCAAGCAGGCTTACAAGCTGTGACGCAACCGCAGCGCTGCGTGTGCGGCAGTGATACGACGCAGCAGCGGCGTGCAACGTCGCGTCATACGCAATGCGGGGGGGGGGGGCTGAGGTCATGACCAACATACAGTCGCCACGCGCTGCAGCGTGGCGCAATGCCATGCGCGTTAGCTGCACCAACATGATCTGCACCGTCATGATCTGTGCCGGGCTTGCACTGCCCACCCTCGACGCCACCGCACAAACCGGCGCACCGCGCGAGCGGGTGTCGCTCAACGCGCAATGGCGCTTTCAGCGTGACGACCCGCCGGGCAATCACGTGGTGCTCGATTACGACGCGCGCCCGCAGGTGATCCGCAGCGAAGACGGCAAGGTGGCCGATGCGCGTCCGGATCAGGCGCAGCAGCTGCGCGCAGCGGCCAAGGACGTGCTCAAGCCGTGGATTCTGCCAACCGCCAACGCCCTGATCGCCGACCCGGCGCAACGGCATCGACGCCCGCCCGGCAATCCCGGCAATGACGTCGCGTATGTGCAGCCGCAGTTCGACGATAGCCGCTGGCAAACCGTGGATCTGCCACACGACTGGGCCATCGCCGAGCCGTTTCTGGTCGATGGTCCATACGGCGGCATGGGGCGTCTGCCGAGTTGGGGCATTGGCTGGTATCGCAAAACCTTGGACATTCCGGCCAGCGATCGCGGCCGCTCGCTGTTTCTCGATCTCGATGGCGCGATGTCCTATGCCACGGTCTGGCTCAACGGCAGGCTGGTCGGCGGCTGGCCTTACGGCTATAGCTCCTGGCGTGTAGATCTGATGCCGTATGCGATTGCCGGCGCGCGCAACCAGCTGGCGATCCGTCTGGACAATCCACCCGATTCGGCGCGCTGGTATCCCGGTGGCGGGCTATATCGCAATGTGTGGCTGACCAAGACTGCGCCGCTGCACATCGCACAGTGGGGCACGCAGCTGACCACACCGCAGGTGTCGGCCGCATCGGCACAGATCCAGCTGGCGGTGACGCTGGATAACGCTGCGCGCACTGCGGCGCAGGCGCAGGTCAGCACCGCCATCTACGTGCTCGACGCGGCAACGGGCACACGCAGTGGCGATGCGGTCGCGCAGATTCCCGTAGCGCAGATTGCCGTGCCTGCCGGCGGTAGCACCCGCGTGCAGGGCACCGTGCAGATCGACGCACCACGCCTGTGGGGCCCACCGCCGACCCAGCAACCGCATCGCTACGTGGCGGTGACCGAGGTGCGCCAGCGGGGGCAGGTGGTGGATCGCTACGAAACCCCGTTCGGCATCCGCAGCATCGTGTTCGATGCGGACAAGGGCCTGCTGGTCAACGGCGAGCATGTGCCGATTCGCGGGGTGAACAACCATCACGATCTCGGCGCGCTCGGTGCCGCGTTCAATGTGCGCGCCGCCGAGCGGCAGTTGCAGTTGCTGCAACAGATGGGTGCCAACGCCATCCGCATGAGCCACAACCCACCCGCACCGGAGCTGCTGGAACTCACCGATCGCATGGGCCTGTTGGTGGTGGACGAGGTGTTCGACAGTTGGGAGATGAAGAAGACGCCGCTGGATTTCCATCTGGTATTTGGGCAATGGCATGAGCCGGATCTGCGCGCGATGTTGCGACGCGACCGCAACCATCCGTCGGTGATGCTGTGGAGTGTCGGCAATGAAGTGGGCGAGCAGTACACCGGGCAACAGGGCGCCGCCATCGCGCGCACGCTGCACGCCATCGTGCATGACGAAGATCCGTCGCGGCCGGCCACGGTCGCGATGAACTACGCCTCGCCGGACATGCCATTGCCGGCCGCGCTGGATGTTATCAGCCTCAACTACCAGGGCGAGGGCATCCGCGATGCGCCGGAGTTCGCAGGCACCGAGCGCATCCGCAAACCGCCGCAATATCCGGCATTTCATACCGCATTTCCGCACAAGGCCATTGTCAGCAGTGAAACCGCATCGGCCTTGAGCAGCCGCGGCGTGTATCTGTTTCCGGTGAGCCCGGACATCAGCGCGCCGGTGCGCGACGGGCGCGGCGGCGACTCGGTGGCGCATCAGGTCAGCGCCTACGAGCTGCATGCGGTGGACTTCGGCTCCAGTGCCGACAAGGTGTTTGCGGCGCTGGATCGGCACCCGTATGTCGCCGGCGAATTCGTCTGGACCGGCTTCGACTATCTGGGCGAACCCACGCCGTATTACAGCTCGCGCAGTGCATATTCGGGCATCTTCGATCTGGCGGGGTTTCCCAAGGATCGCTACTGGTTGTATCAGGCGCGCTGGCGCCCGCAGCTGCCCATGGCGCATCTGCTGCCGCACTGGAGCTGGCCCGGCCGCGAGGGCCAGGTGACGCCGGTGCATGTGTTTACCTCCGGCGATGAGGCCGAGCTGTTCGTCAATGGTGTCTCGCAGGGGCGCAAGCGCAAGCGCGCGCTGCACTACCGGCTGCGCTGGGACGATGTGGTGTACCAGCCCGGCGAGCTACGTGTGCAGGCCTACAAGGACGGCAAGCCGTGGGCCAGCGACCGCGTGCAGACCGCCGGCCGCGCGGCGCGCCTGCAGATCACGCCCGACCGCAGCCGCATCGACGGCGACGGCCGGGATCTGAGCTTCGTCACCGTGCAATTGCTGGATCGCGACGGACGTCCTGAGCCCACCGCCGGCGACCGCCTGCGGTTTCGGATCGATGGCCCGGGCGAACTGGTTGCCACCGACAACGGCGACCCCACCAATCTGGAGTCGTTCGCTTCGCCGCAACGCAACGCCTTTAACGGGCTGTGCCTGGCGATCGTGCGGGCGAAGGCGGGCGCACGCGGCACCATCACGCTGCATGTCGAATCGGACAGCCTGGACGCCGCGCAGGCGCAGATCGTGGCGCAGTGATGGGATTGCGCATGACCTGTCGCCTGCAGTAACTCACCTTGGAACCTGCCATGCACACGCACCTGCCCGTTCTTGCAACCCTGTTGCGCATTGCCATTGTGGGCATCAGCGCGATCGCCGCCCTGCCCGCAGCCGCGCGTTGCGATACCGCCAGCACATCGCTCAAGCACGCGTATGCCGACGGGTTCTTGCTCGGCACTGCGGTCAATACCGACATCGTCTCCGGCAAGGACGCCGCGGCCGCCGCATTGGTGGCCTGCCACTTCAACGCGGTCACCCCGGAGAACGTGATGAAGGCCGAGGTCGTTGCGCCGCGCCCGGGCGTCTTCGACTTTCGTGCTGCAGATGCGTTCGCGGACTACGCGCAACGCAATCACCTGTTTGTGGTGGGGCATACGCTGGTCTGGCACAACCAGACCCCGGACTGGTTCTTTGTCGATGCCCAGGGCAAGCCTAATAGCTCGGCCGCGCAGATCGAGCGCATGCGCGCGCACATCGCAGGCGTGGCCGGGCGCTACGTCGGCAAGGTGCAGGCCTGGGATGTGGTCAACGAGATCATCGACGAAGATGGCAGTTACCGTTCCACCAACTGGGTGCAACGCGTGGGCGATGGCGACACCGTGGTGCGCAATGCGTTTACCTTTGCACAGCGGTATGCACCGGACGCGGAGCTCTACTACAACGACTTCAACGCATGGCGGCCGGCCAAGCGCGACGGCATCGTGCGCATGGTCAAGATGCTGCAACAATCCGGTATCCGCATCGACGGCGTCGGCATGCAAGGGCACTGGGGGCTCGACTATCCCAGCCTGCGCGATATCGAAGACGCCATCGACGCCTACGCCGCACTCGGCATCAAGGTCATGATCACCGAACTCGATGTGGACGTGCTGCCGCTCACCAAGGAAGGCCAGGTCATCGGCACCGGGATGGCACACAAGCAGTTCCAACTGCCGGAGTTCAAGCGCTTTCTGGACCCCTACCGCGATGGGCTGCCGCCTGCTGTGCAGGCGCAATTGCGCGACCGCTACGCGGAGCTGTTCGCACTGTTCTGGCGCAAGCGCGACAAGCTGGCGCGCGTAAGCGTGTGGGGTGTCAGCGACGGCATGTCGTGGAAGAACGATTACCCGGTGCCAGGCCGTACGAATTACCCGCTGCTATTCGACCGCAATCACCAGCCAAAACCGGCGCTGGATGCGGTGTTGGCGGTGCCTGCGAGCGCTGGTCGATAGTCGCGTTCGCCAACATGCGCAGGGACCCTGCCGCCGCATGATGGCATGATGCACTCACCTGGATTTCCGGACTTCCCGATGCGCTTGCCGTCCTATCTGTTGTTGGCCGTTCCGTTGTTGGCGATTGTCGCTGCCTGCACCAAGAAGGATCCGCCGCCGCCGCGCTTCCCAGCCATCGGGCATGTGGAAACGTTCGATCGCCGCTTCGGCGAGGTGGTTGCTGCAGACGCGCGGATCGAGAAGCTCACCGAAGGCTTCACCTGGTCCGAAGGCCCGGCATGGGTGCGCAATGGCGGCTATCTGTTGTTTACCGATGTGCCGGAAAACAAGCTGTATCGCTGGTCCGAAGAGGCCGGCCTGTCGGTGTTGCTGTCGCCCTCGGGCTATGTCGGCCCGGAGCAGGCCACGCTACGCGAAGCCGGTGCCAACGGACTGTATGCCGAGCCCGACGGCACTGTGTTACTCGCCGACTCCGGTACCCGCATCGTCGCCAGGCTCGACCCGGCCACACGCAAGAAAACACCGCTGGCTACCAGCTTCGATGGCAAACGTTTCAATAGCCCGAACGATGTGGTCCGTCGCACTGACGGCGTGGTGTTCTTCACCGACCCACCGTACGGCTTGAAGGATCTGAACGACTCGCCGGTCAAGGAGCTGCGTTTCAACGGCGTCTATCGGCTGGACACCGATGGCAGCGTGCATCTGCTGGACGACAGCCTGAGCTTCCCCAACGGCATCGCGCTCTCGCCCGATGCGCGCACCTTGTACGTTTCCAATTCCGATCCGGAACGGCCGATCTGGATGGCGTACGCGCTCGACGCGCGTGGCGCGGTCACTAGCAAGCGTGTGTTCGCCGATGCCTCGGATCTGGTGGGCAAGGACTCGCCAGGACTGCCGGACGGCATGGCGGTGTCCGCCGACGGCCACTTGTTTGCCACCGGCCCCGGCGGCGTCATCGTCTTCAACCCGGCCGGCCAACGCCTGGGCCGCATCGAAACCGGCGAAGCCATCTCCAACTGCGCCTTCGGCAACGACGGTCACACGCTCTACATGACCTCGCACGCGATGCTGACACGCGTACGGGTCAAGGCGCTGGGGTTGCAGTTTGTGCGGTAGTACCTATCGGGCGACCAAACCTTAGCCCATCCAGTCGCCGCTCTTGTAGGAGCGGCCCTGGCCGCGATGGAGCGTTACCCATAGCCCTGCATGACACGTCGCTTTTCCTTCAAGCCACTCCTGCGATTCGACTCGGCTGTCGCCCACGCTGCTTAGCGCATGGCTTCCGCGTCACCCAACATCAACACATCATCCAACTCCGGCCCACCACCCCGGTTGCCGCTGCCCGCAACGATGTAGAGATCGTCGCCGACTGCTGCGGCCTGGGTGCCGTGACGCCCTTGCGGGAGTGCTGCCAGCGCTGTCCAACTGGATCTAGCCGGATCGTAGGCTTCTACCTCGTCGTGCGCCTTGACCTGACGCATGCTCTCGCCACCGATGATCAGCAGCTGGCCATTGCGCACGATGGCGGCTGTGCCCGCACGCTGCGTCGGCAAGGCCGCCGGCGCGACTGACCAAGTGCCGCGTTGAATATCGTAAATGTCCACTTCCGGAATCGTCTGCGCCAGGGTGTTGCCGCTTTCATGCGCAGACCTGCGCCCACCGGCGGCATACAGCTTGCCGTCGATCACTGCCGCATGAAAATGGTCGCGTGCGTGCGGGGCGTCGGCCAGCTGCGTCCACTGCTGGGTCTTGGTGTCGAAAGCGTCCAGCCACGGCACATAGCCGCTCATGTGCCCGCGCGTGTTGCCGCCCACCAGATACAGCATGCCCTCATGCGCAACTGCGCCTGCCGCGCCACGCCGACGGTGTACGGGAATCTCTGGCCCCACCTGCCAGGTGTCGGTCTGCGGATCGTAGATCAGCATATGGGTCAGCGAAGCTTCCTCCGGGTAATCGCCGGTGAATCCGCCTACGAAATACAGCTTGCCCGACACCACCACTGCTTGCGCGTGGCTCACCATCAACGGTGGCGCACTGCCTTGCGACCAGCGACGCGTTCGGGTGTCGAAGATGTCCAGTGGCCGCTGGTCGCGCCCGCCGATCAGATAGAGCCGCTCGCCGATGGCCACCAAGCTGTTCTCGTGGCGTGCATGCGGTGTGCTATCGGCGTGGATCTGTTTCCAGCTCTCGCCTGCACCGATCTGATTGTGCGATGCCCGCTCTACGGCACACGCGTCCTCGACCGACAGTGCAAGGAGCGGCGCGGCGAACGCGACGGCGGTGATGACGGCGAGTGCTGACAGTTTCAAGGCATGTTCCCTCCGATGACAACGTGTGATCGAGTGTATCGGCACGACGATGCCACGTCTTCGCTGCGAGCAGACTGACCCATAGGTGATCAATCGCGGTTCGATGGACAATTCGACGTGGTCAGCCTTTCACGAGCATGCAGCAGCGCGGGCTCGCGTCGCCGCTTCAGGCGGCTGCCATTCAATCGACGACATACGCGGTGCACCGCAGGCTTGCGGCAATCCTCGGCTGATCTGCTGGGTCATCGCGCAGCACCGACGCATGGCACCAGGGAGTACGCGTCATTCTTCGGCGATTAGCTGATTGGCGTTGCGCAGGCAGTCGCTGCAGCGCATGCAGCACAGACAGGTCAACGAGAATCGACCGCTACACGTCTTCACGTAGGCTGCATCGCGGATGCGAACACTACCGGTCACGCTTCCTATCAGGACTCTTCGCATGGCGCGCACCGCTACGACGCACACGGTTGATCTCTCACCGCCAAAGAATGTC
Source organism: Xanthomonas sp. AC360 (assembly GCF_979258225.1). NCBI lineage: Bacteria > Pseudomonadati > Pseudomonadota > Gammaproteobacteria > Lysobacterales > Lysobacteraceae > Xanthomonas > Xanthomonas sp. AC360. Next base: position 1,134,392 of record NZ_OZ409846.1, on the reverse strand, counting down.
GCGCAGGCGGCCGCACGCGGCCTGAAGCTGCGCAAGCAGCATGGGCGTGGCGGCACCGCGATTGGTGTGGCGCGGGCACGCGATCTGTCCGCGCAGAAGTCGCTATCTGCACAGACGATACGGCGCATGCATGCGTACTTTGTACGTCACAGGGTGGACAAGCAGGGCAAGGGGTGGGCAGATGCCAAGGCACCTTCGGCCGGCTACATCGCCTGGCTGTTGTGGGGCGGCGATGCCGGGCAACGCTGGGCAGAGCGGGTGTTGCGACAGCTGGACGCGCAAGCCACCACCAAGACGGCCACCCCATCGAAGCGGAGAACCAGCGGTACCGCTGCCGCAGGCAAGAAGGCAGCGACCAAGACAAGCGCAGCCAAGAAAGCAGCATCTAAAAAGGCCGTCAAGAAGGCCGTGGCGAAGACGGCCGTCGCTAAAACGACGGCAAGTAAGAAAGCAGCTGGCAAAAAGAGCGACGCGGGTTCTGTCGTGAAGGGGGTTGCAAGGAAAGCCAGCAAGAAGACAGCTAGCAAGAAGACAGCAGCCAAGAAGGTGGCGACCAAGAAGGCTGACACTCGCAACGGCGTTGCAAAGAAACGTGTTACTGCGCGTAGTGCAAAGACGAGCGACGCGAAAAAGGCCGCACCTTGGACCAAGCCCAATCCGGTCAAAAAGTCGGCCTCAGCGTCGCTGTCTCCTACCCAAAAAGCCAAAGCCAAAAAGCGCGCCAAGGCAGCCGGCCGGCCGTATCCGAACCTGGTCGACAATATGGCAGTGGCTAGCAAGCGCAGCAGCACCAAGCGTGCGACTAAGTCGGGCACCACGAAGAAAGCGGTGGCAAAGAAATAGCCAAAGCCAGCGGATATCCGCCATCGGGTCACGCTGCGTCAGCGTCAGAAGCGTGGCCGCAGCGGAGTAGCGTTGCGGCCTTATCAAGCCAGGCGGCCGGCAAGCGTTGCCAGCAATCGTCATCTGGGCATTAACGGCGGGTACGGCGCGGCGCACCTTCAGCGGCCGTATGCGGCATACCGATCCGAGCACCGGCCCTGCCTGTTCGCCGACGACGCAAGCGGTAGGCCAGCTTCGCTAGGGGGCGGGTCGGTGTCGCTTGCTATCGCCGCGGCATCGGTCCGAGCAGTACTTCACCTCGTCCCAGACCTTCTCCCATTTCTTGCGCCAACGGAATGGCCGCCCGCATTGCACGCAAACCTTCTCCGGTAGATCCTGCTTTTTGCGCATTGCCATGTCGATGGTGGTAATGCATGTCGTCGTGAACACTAGATCAAGCATGTCACAGCGACACGCAGCGCCGAAACTCACACGTGATGCGTCTCGCCTGGCGTGCCGCAGATTTATCGCGGACGTGTCGGTCCGAAATCCAAGATCACCTGCCTTGATATAGTGCAGGCCAATCTTCCAGCGCAGATGCTGCCGCACAACACAGCCGCTGTGCATCATTTCAAGATAGGGACGTGTGTGAAGCTATTCCTCCTCGTGTCGTCAGCGCTTCTCTACCTCATCGCGCTATGCCTTCCCGTGCTGCATGGAGGAGGAGATGACATCGGCGGTCTGGTCATCCTGCTGTTTGGCTGGATGCAGGTGCTCGACGGTCAATGCGTTGCCTGGATGAGCAATCCGCTGTTTTTTATCGCCTGGCTCTGCTATTTCCTAAAGATGTACCGTATGGCGTCGGCCTTGATGCTGTCGGCTTGCCTCATCGGGCTGGACACCTTTCGTGCCACGAAGTTTGCAAAGAACGAAGCCGGGCACGAGGTGCTGATCGATCACGTCGGTGTGGCGTTCTATGTGTGGGAGTTGAGCTTCCTGGCGCTGCTTGCGCTGGTATTGATACGTCTTTCAGAATCCAGGCGTCAGGTCGCAGTAGGTTAAAGCCACCACTGGCGTTTGAACGCCGATCATCTGCAGGCAGGAGTCCACGATGAGCACCCAGAGCAACGTAGTTGACCAAACCATCCCAATCCTGCCCAGCCGCTCGATTGCGCAGACGCTGGCGTTCTATCGGCGGCTCGGGTTTGAGGGCGATGTGCATCCGCATGATGCGGGATACGCGATTATGCGGCGTGGCGCTGTGGAGCTGCATTTCTTTGCGCATCCGGATCTCGACCCGGCCGCTTGTTATGCGGGCTGCTATCTGCGGGTGGGTGAGGTGGATGAGATCTACGCGGCGATGCAGTCGGCGGCACTTCCGCAGCGCGGTATTCCGCGGATCGACCCGGTGGGCGACAAGCCTTGGGGGATGCGCGAGTTTGCGATTGTGGATGAGAGCGGCAACCTACTACGGATTGGTCAAGTCATTGCAGCCGGGTAACCGGGCAGGGATTGACGACGCTGGAGCATCGGATTCGACTCGCGTCGACAGCGCTCGACTGCAATGCTGACACTGGTGCCGGGTCAGATTGCATGCCCGCTGATCTGCCATCGCGTCATGCAGTGGCGCATTGCGCATCGCAGCGCTTTCAAATCGATGGCCGACATATCGCTGACCGAAATGGCGCCCTGCGCATCCGCTAGACAACACGCATCGCGACAAGCGCTTTCTCCACGTCGTGCGGCGTCGCGGCACCCAGCGCAGCGTACGCGGTGGTCAGCGCTGCAGAAAACCGCACATCTGCAGACAACGGTGCGAACACGGCATCCAGCTTGAGAAACAAGGCGATATCGTGGCCGGCATCGCCGGTCGCTTCGCGTCCCAGCGCGCTGAGCACCTCGCTCAAGGGATCGATCAGCGCGATACCGTTGTGCGCCTGCCGGCGAATGAAGTGCAGCCACGCGGCCAGCGGCAGGCAGAGGCGATCGATCGGTTGGCCTGCAGCGAGCGCGTCGCCGATCGTGGAGAGCAGCCGCACCGGAAGCTTTTGCGAGCCATCCCAGGCGATCTGGGCCAATAGATGGCGGATGGCGGGGTTGCGGAACCGCGCAAGGATGGCATCGCTGTAGCGCTGCGCGTCGAAGCCCGGCATTGGCTGCAAGGTGGGGGCGATGTCCTCGCGCATCAGGGTTTCGACAAGAGCTGCCAATGGCGGCTGACGCATGGCGTCGGCCACCGTGTCGCGCCCCAGCAAACTGCCCAGGTAGGCCAGTGCGGAGTGAGGTGCATTGAGCAGGCGCAGCTTGGCGCGCGCGTAACCGGCGATGTCGTCGCTCAGTACGACACCGACGCGCTCCAGCGCAGGACGACCATTGCAGAAGCGATCTTCGACAACCCACTGGGTGTAACGCTCGCGCTGGATAGGCCACGCGTCGGACTGACCGAGTTGTGCTTGTACCTGCTGGCGCACCGCATCGTCGGTGGCAGGGGTGATGCTGTCGACCATCGAGCGCGGAAAGCTGACGTGCTGGTCGATCCACGCCGCAAGCGCGGGATCGTGCTGGCCTGCAAGCGTCACCACCGCGCGACGCAGCAGGCTGCCGTTATCGGCCAGGTTGTCGCAACTCAGTGCGGTGAACGGTGCGACGCCGCGCTGCATGCGCTGTTGCAGGCCGGCCACCAGATAGCCGATGGCGCTGCGGGGTGTGGCAGGGCTGGCGATGTCGTGCACGATATCGGGGTGGCTCAGATCCAGCGTGTCGCCGGCCAGGCAGTAGCCTTTCTCGGTGATGGTGAGCGTGATCAGGCGCACCGCTGGGTCGGCGAGGCGGGCGAGCACCGCAGCGTGTTCGTCCGCAGCGCACAACACTTCGCGAATGGAGCCGACGACGCGCAGCTGCGGCGTCTCGTCGAGCAGGGCGAGTGTGTAGAGACCATCCTGCGGACGCAGGGAATCGCGCACCTGCGGGCTGTGCAGCGAGACGGCGCTGATCGCCCAACTTGGGTCGGTGGCAAGCAGGTCATCGATGTAGACCGCCTGATGCGCGCGAAAAAAAGCGCCGGCGCCCAGATGCACGATACCGATGGTGGTGGCTGCAGTGTCGTAGCCGGGCATGGCTACGGTGGGTGGCAGGGCGGCGAGTGTACTGCGTGACAAGCGTGGCGTTGGCATATGGGTTTCTGCGAGACGTGTTGCCTGGTGAGGGTGCTTGGGGCCGTACCCTCACCCCAACCCCTCTCCCGGTGGGAGAGGGGCGAATGCTTTACTTTTTGTCGATGGTGAAGACTTTTTTGGCGCGGATGTCGCTGCTGGAGGCACCAATCTGCACTTCATAGGTGCCCGGATCCACGGCGTACGACTTGCGCTGCTCGTCGTAGATACGCAGGTCCGTCTGTGGTGTGATGGTGAAGCTCACCTCGCGGTGTTCGCCCGGTTGCAGGGTGATGCGCTGGAAGCCGCGCAGCTCCTTGCCGGCACGTTCGCGCTGCGGTGCGAGTGGGTGCAGGTAGAGCTGCACCACTTCGTCGCCCGCACGTTGACCGGTGTTTTTCAGGGTCATGCTGGCGCGTAGCGTGCCATCGGCTGCGACGGTGTTGCGATCCAGGCGCAGGTTCGAATACGCAAATTGCGTGTACGACAGGCCATGGCCGAACGGGTACAGCGGTGTGCCGTTGAAATAGCGATAGGTGCGGCCGCGCATGGCGTAATCATCGAAGGCCGGCAAGCGCTCGTTTTCCTTGTAGAACGTGATCGGCAGGCGACCGCCGGGATTGGCTTGACCAAACAACACATCGCCCACCGCGCTGCCGCCGCGCTGGCCGGGATACCAGGCCAGCAGAATTGCGGGGATGTGCTGCTGCGCCCAATCGATGGCCAGTGCCGAGCCGGTGGTCAGCACCATCACCACCGGCGTGCCGGTGGCCTGCAATGCCTGCAGTAAGTCACGCTGCGGTTTGGGCAGGCGGGTGTCGGTGCGGTCGCCACCGGCAAAGCCGGGGTAGTTGACGTCCATCTCTTCGCCTTCGACATCGCCAGTGAGCCCGCCGACGAAGACCACCACCTCGGCGTTACGCGCGGCGTCTACCGCTTCCTGCAACGGTAGCTTGGCGCCGGGCATGCGCCAGGCCAGACGCACCCCGGCATCGCGGGTGGCTTCGTAATACTCCACGCGCAGGTCGTAGGCCTTGCCGGCTTCCAGGTGCACGCTGGCGTTGCCGCTGCGCATGCGCGGTGCATCGCTCCACTGGTCGATCAGCAACTTGCCATCCAGCGATAGCCGCACGCCGTCATCGGCGGCGATCTGCAGTTCGTAATCGCCGGTGACCGGCGGCAGCAACTGGCCGTGCCAGCGCACGCTGAAATCGTCTTTCTCCAAGGCCTGCCCGGGCTGCAGTTCGCCACGGCCCAGCGCGTCGTCGGTCGGCGCATTGCGGTCCCAGCGGAACGCGATACGCGGGTCGATGCGGGTCAGCACCGGCTGCCCGGCCAAGCTGCGCCCCTTGAAGTACTCACCGGTCAATCCGTTCTGTTTGGCATCGGCGGCCGGACGCAGATAGCGCGCCTCGATCGGCGCGGCGGCATTGGGGTCTTCGCGTCCTTCCACCAGATCGCTGCCGCGCGCATACACCACCTGCGCCTGTGGCGCCGCATCGCGAATACCCTGCAGGATGGTGACCGGCGCGGCAGGCGTGCCGTAGTAATTGCCCAGCAGCGACATCGGGTCATCGGCGGTGGGGCCGACCACGGCGATGCGTTTGAGCGTGGATTTGAGCGGCAGCAGGCCATTGTTTTTCAGCAGTACCAGCGATTCGCGCGCGGTGCGGCGTGCCAGTGCATCGTGCTGCGGCGATTGACTGGCCGATGCGGGAATCTGCGCCCAGGGCACCTTGGCCGGTGGGTCGAACATCCCCAAGCGCATGCGCGTGGTCATCAAGCGCTTGAGCGAGGTATCGATGGTGGCTTCGTCGATCAAGCCTGCACGCACTGCCTTGGGCAATGCCGCATACGTATCGCCACAATCCAGGTCGGTGCCGTGTTTGACGCCCAATGCGGCAGCAGCCTCTGGCGTGGGCACGATCTTGTGGTTCTGCCAGATGTCGCGGATCGCTGCGCAGTCGCTGACGATATAGCCATCGAAGCCCCAGTCGTTGCGCAGGATGCCTTCCAGCCGCGTGCTGGCCGAGGCGGACTCGCCGTTGACGCGGTTATAGGCGCCCATCACTGCGGCCACATGGCCTTCCTGCACCAAGGCCTGAAATGCGGGCAGGTAGGTTTCATACAGATCGCGTTCGCTGGGATGCACATCGAAGTGGTGGCGGTCGGCTTCCGGGCCGCTGTGCACCGCGTAGTGCTTGGCGGTGGCATCGAGCTTGCGATATGCGCCCTGCTGCGCCTGCAGGCCTTGCACGAAGGTCACGCCCATGCGCGCGGTGAGAAACGGGTCTTCGCCGTAGGTTTCCTGGCCGCGGCCCCAGCGTGGGTCGCGAAAGATGTTGATGTTGGGCGACCAGAACGTGAGCCCTTGGTAGCGCTTGTGCTCGCCGCGCGCCAGAAAGGCGTGATGTTTGGCGCGCGCTTCGTCGCTGATAGCAGTGGCGACCTCGGCCATTAGCGGGGTGTCGAAGGTGGCTGCCAGCCCGATCGCCTGCGGAAACACCGTGGCGCCACCGGCGCGCGCCACGCCATGCAGTGCTTCGTTCCACCAATCGTAGGCGGGCACCTGCAGGCGCGGGATGGCCGGCGCGGCGTTCTGCATCTGCGCGGCTTTTTCGTCCAGCGTCATGCGCGACACCAGGTCGGCGGCGCGTGTCTCGAACGGCAGTTGGGTGTCCATATACGGCGGCGATGTGGCCGCCTGGGTGGTGGTGCTTGCGACGGCAATCGCCAGCAGCAGCCCGGCGGCCAGGGCGCGGCGCGGGGCGGTGGTGGAACGGGCAGAGTGCGAAAGCATGGTCAGTCCTCCTTGGTGCGGTCCGGTTGCAAACGGGCGAAGGGCCCGATCATGCTGCCGACGAAGCCGCCGGCCTGTGCGGTGCTGAGCATGCCGGCGTCGTCGTTGCGGCGCAGCGATTGCCAGCCGGTGCCGGTGGCGTCGTAGTCGAAGCTGTATGCGCCACCATCGCCACTGATCTGCAGACGCAGCTGCGTGGTGGTGGCCGGGATGCGGGTGCGCGCCAGCGTGGTGGTGGTGGCGCCGTCGCGCTTGTCGACAAACACTTCCAGTGCAGCGCCGTCGCGGCGCACGCCCAGCGCATACCACGCGTTGGCGTTCTGGAACGCGGCCAGCCCGGCCTGCACGCCGGCCTGTGTAGGCACCGCCAACGCGGTGCTGGCATGAAAGCGCGTGTGTTGCTGGCGACGCGCAACAAACGCAGGCGTGCCGCTGCCTTCCAGGCCCTGCGTAGTTGCATGCAGGGTCAACCAACCAGCGCGTGCCAGCGTATCGGCCACCGCGCGCTTGGGCACGCGCAAGCTGAGCCATTCGCGTTGCAAGGTGGCGGCAGTGAAGTCGTCGTGCCAGGTGAAGTTGCCCGACAGCGGCGCCTGGTCGACAGGCGCTTTTGCCCCTGCAGGTGCGTTGGCGATGAAGGGAATCGGTTTGCCCGCAGGCAGGATCGACGGCCAGCCATCGCGCCATTGCACCGGCAACAAGAAGGTTTCGCGCCCGGTGTTGTAGCGCTCGCCGGAGTACGGCCGGCTGGCCAGAAACACCGCCCACCATTGTCCGTCGGGTGCTTCGACAAAATCGGCATGGCCGGCATTGCTGACCGGATGCGCACGCTCGGCCGGCAGGTCGCGCTGGGTGAGGATGGGGTTGTGCGGCGAGGGCGCATACGGCCCCCATACGTTGCGGCTGCGCAGCACCACCTGCGAATGTTGCGGCCCGGTGCCGCCCTCGGCGCATGACAGGTAGTACCAGCCGTCGCGTTGATACAGGTGCGGTCCTTCGATCCAGATCGGCTTGCTGGCCAGGTCCACGCCGCCGTTGAGCAGCACCTTGCGCGGGCCGGTGGGCTGATTTGTGGCGATGTCGAAGCGCTGCATCCAGATCGCGCGGTGGCCTTCGTACAACGGTGTACCTTCCGGTGGACCGTTGTTGAGCAAGTACGCGCTGCCATCGGTGTCGAAGAACAACGACGGGTCGATGCCATCGATGCTCGGCAACCATGTCAGTGCCGACCAGGGGCCGGATGCACGCTCGGCGCTGGCGATGAAATTGCCGCCGCTGTCCACCGAGGTGCCCACCACGTAGAAGCGCCCGTCGTGATGCCGAATGCTGGCGGCGAACATGCCGCGCGAGACGCCCAGGCCGTCGTAGTCGAGCTGATCGGCACGCTCGACCACATTGCCGATCTGCGTCCAGTGCACCAGATCGCGGCTCTCGAACACCGGAATCGCCGGAAAATACGCAAACGTGGAATTGATCAGGTAATAGCGCTCGCCCACGCGGGTGATGCTGGGGTCCGGATAGAAGCCGGCCAGGATCGGGTTGCGGTACTGGCCAGCTGCCAGCGGCGTGGCGAACACCGCATCGTCGCCGCGATAATCGAACCAATCGAAGGCGACATCGGCAGTGATAGCGGCGCTGGCTTGCGCCTGCGCCACACCAGGCGCAAGCGCTGCCATCAGCAAGCTCAGCGCTGCCGGCAACAGGCGCATCACCAGTCCCACATCGCGCCGTCTTCCAGGCGTGCAATCGGCAACTGCTTGGGCACATAGGGATACTTGGCGGCGAGTTCTTCGTCGATGTCCACGCCATGCCCTGGGGTTTCGCCGCAATGCAGGCGCCCATCGCGGAACACGTAGTCGTGCGGGAAGACCGCATTGGCTTCGTCGGAATGGAACATGTATTCCTGGATGCCGAAGTTGGGCACCCAGGTGTCGAAGTGCAACGCCGCGCCCATGCACACCGGCGACAGATCGGTGGCGCCGTGGAAGCCGGTACGCACCTGATGCAGGGCGGCAAAATCTGCCAGCCGCCGCACATGGGTGATGCCGCCGGCGTGGACAATTGTGGTGCGGATGTAGTCGATCAGTTGCTGCTCGATCAGGTGCTTGCAGTCCCAAATCGAATTGAACACTTCACCCACCGCCAGCGGCGTCACCGTGTGCTGGCGAATGATCTCGAACGCGCGCTGGTTTTCCGCAGGGGTGGCATCTTCCAGCCAGAACAGCCGGTACGGCTCCAGATCGCGGCCCAGGCGTGCGGCTTCGATCGGTGTGAGCCGGTGATGCGCATCGTGCAGCAATTCGATTTCATCGCCGTGATCGTTGCGCAGTTGCTCGAACAGTTTTGGCACCACGCCGAGATAGCGCGGCGTGGACCACACCGTTTCGGTGGGCAGTTCGCTCTCGGCCGGCTCATAGGGCTTGCCGCCGCTGGAAATGCCATAGGTCTTCTTGATGCCGGGCACGCCGCACTGCGCGCGGATGGCGATAAAGCCCATCTCGCGGAAGCGCCCCACTTCGTCGCTGGTTTCGGCGATATCGCGGCCGTTGGCGTGGCCGTAGACCAGCGCACCTTCGCGCGAGCGCCCGCCAAGCAGCTGGTAAAGCGGCATGCCGGCCATCTTGCCCAGGATGTCCCACAGCGCCACGTCCACCGCGGCAATCGCGCTCATCGTCACCGGGCCACGGCGCCAATACGCGCCGCGATAGAAGAACTGCCAGATGTCTTCGATACGCCCGGCGTCGCGTCCGATCAGGTTCGGCACCAGGTGTTCCTGCAGATATGCCGCCACCGCCAGCTCGCGGCCATTGAGCGTGGCATCGCCCAGCCCGGTGATGCCCGAGCGGGTGCGGATCTTCAAGGTGACGAAGTTGCGGCCCGGGCAGGTGACGATGACGCGCGCCTCGACGATCTCGCGATCGCGGGCCGAGCCTTGCAGCGGAGCAGGGGAGTCGGGGGTCTGTGGCATCGTGGTCTCGCTCATGGGGAAGAGGCGGTAGTGATGGGAAGTTCGAACGGACCGGCGGGCAGGCCGCTGCGGTCGTAAAGCGTGCACACCGGGCTGTCGGCCCAGCAGTAGCGCACGCGAGTCGCGGTGATGCCGGAAGGAATGCGCAGGCTGACCTCGCGGCCCTGCAGCGTGGCGCTGGTGTAGCGGCAACTGTTGGCTGCCGCGGCGCAGACTTCAAAACCGATCGGCGCGTCGTTGCCATAACTCAGCAATGCCGCATCCACGTCGTCGAAAGCGATGCGGATACTGTCGCCATCGCGACGTGCGCTGCGCGACACCGGGCCGGATGGCGCAATCGCCTCGCCATACACCACATGCCGCGCTGCACGCGCCAGGCGCCGCCCAAGCTCCTGCTTGTTGGCGGGATGGATGTCGTAGCGGTCACCGATGTCGATGGCCACCGCCAGGCCGGCATGCGCATCGTCGGCAACGAAGCGGCGCTGCGCCTCGCGCAACTGTGCCCAGCCGCTTTCGACCGGTTGCGTGGGCGGCGCGCCGTAATTGGCCAGCTGCACAACCAGCAGCGGCAGCTGCGCACCGAAGCGTGCACGCCAGTCGCGCTGCCACGCCTGCAGCAGCGCCGGATAATGCACCGCGTCGCCGGCATTGGATTCGCCCTGGTACCACAGCACACCACGCAGCCCGAGCTGGCCAAGCGGGGCGATCATGCCGTTGTACAAGGTGGTCAGCCCGGCGGCCGACGACCACGGCGCGCGTAGCGGTGTGCCCAGTTGCGGCGACACGATCTGGTACTGCCAGGGCGCATCCAGCGGCAACGTGCTGCCATCGGCAAACTGCAGTGCACGCGATGACGCATCGCCCAGCAATCCACCACGGCGATAGGTGTTGAGCACGTTGAGCACGATGCTGTTGCGCCCGGCATGCAGGTGGCCACGCGGCAGCGTGTAGCGGCGCGGCTGATCGGCACCGTAACTACTGCCTACGCCGCGTCCATTGACCCAGGTCTGGTCCAGCTCGTCCACCGGCCCCAGCAACAGGGTCGCTTCCTGCGCGGCCTGCGCTGCGGTCAGCTCAATGGTGGTGCGGTACCAGACCATGCCGTTGAAACCGACCAGCTGCGGCACGCCCCAGTCGTCCCATGCGCCCAGCGCCGCAGGGGCGGGTTGCCACGCGCCCGGCGCATCCGGCTGCCATGGCGTGCCGTCGCCATGCGCACGCCACCAGGTTTCCCACAACGTGCCCCAGCGCGGCGCGGCATCGGTCGGGCTGGTGGCGTAACGCGCCAGCACGTCCAACGCCGGACCATCGTCGCCTGCCGCACGCAATGCCTTGTCGCCGATCCAGGCCTGCATCTGCGAGCCGCCCCACGAGGCGTTGATCAAACCCATCGGCACCGCGACGGTCTTCTGCAATTCGCGTGCGAAGTAGTAACACGCCGCAGAAAAGTCCTTCACCGCTTCCGGCGTGGTGAGTTGCCACGCCGCGTTACCACCGAAGCGTGTCTGTGGCGTGGGGCTGGATTGCGCCGGCACCTTGAACATGCGGATGCTGGGGTGATCGGCATCGGCAATTTCGCTGCGCGCATCCAGCGAGCGATGTACCTGCAATTCCATGTTCGACTGGCCCGAACACAGCCACACATCGCCAATCAATACATCACTCACCTGCTGCGTCGTGCCGTTGGGCGTGCTCGCCTGCAAGCGGTACGGACCACCTGCCGGGTGTGCAGGCAGGCGCGCCTGCCAATGGCCATCACGGTCGGCACGTGCCTGCACCTGCTGCGCATCCAGCTGCACGGTGACGCGTGCGCCGGGCGCCGCATCGCCCCAGACCTTGATCGGTGCATCGCGCTGCAACACCACATGATCTTGAAACAGCGCATGCAGCAACGGTGCATCGGCAGCTTGCGCAGCGTTGGATAGCATCGCCGCAGACAGCAGCACCGCCAGGGTCGTCATCACGCGCGCGCTCATTTCGGATTTCCTGGTGCGTAGGGGAATTTCAATGCCTGGTAGTACGCCAGCGGATGCGCAGGCGGTACCACGCCGGCTGGCAATGCGCGCCCGGAGACGCTCTGAAAATAGGCAATGCTGGCATCGCGCCACCACTGCGCCTCGTTCTGCTGGATGGCCAGAAAATCGCCCACCTGCTGGTAGCGCGTCGCATCGATCTTGCCTGCCAGGTCTTGCCAGGTCGCACGCATCGCACGCACTTCGTCCACGCCATGGTCGTAATGCCACACCAGCTCATCCCACAGCGGCCGCCCGGAGGCCATGCGCCGGTCCCACGGCACATGGTGAAACCACAGCAGGGACTGCTCGGGTACGCGCTGCACATCGCCGAACACACGCGCCACCGGCGCGGCGTATTGCGCCACCGCATTGCTGCCGCTAGCGCTGCGATCGAAGCCAATGCCGTTGCGATCGGCGCGGTGGTAATACACCGGGTCCCAGTCCGGCCGCTCGCTGCCCGCATCCCACGGCGCCGGCCCGTAGTGATGGCCGCGCCCCATCAGGTGGTGCAGCCCGAGCGGGGTCATGTAATCCACCACCGCCTCGCGCGAGCGCAGCATCATGCCGACCACCGGTGTTACCACCGCAGGGTCGTTGGACAGGGTCATGCGCACCCAGTCCTGCGCGATGGCCTCTGGCGATAACGCCGGATCCCACGCCAGCCGCCCGTAGGCGTACCAGTTGGCCTGATCGAAAAGCGAGCCGCTCCAGTTGCGATCCGCCCCGATATTGGCCACGCCGGCAATGCCGGTGAGGCGCGGACGCTTGCCAGCGTTGAATAGCGTGCCGTCCACCGTTTTTGCCACCGTCGAGCCCTTGCCGCGCGCATAGGTATCGGCCTGCAGGGTCTCGGCAAACAGCGTGCCCAGATACGCCAGATGGGTGGAAAAGCCCAGATACTCCTTGGTGACCTGAAACTCCGGCATCAGCGGTGTCTCGTGCATCGCGCCGAACAACGGATGAAACGGCTCGCGCGGTTGAAAGTCGATCGCGCCATTTTTGACCTGCACGATTACGTTGTCGCGGAAGGCGCCGTCGAGCGGGACGAACTCGCTATACGCCTGCTTGGCGCGGTCGTCCGGTTGCTCGTGCGAGTACACGAACGCGCGCCACATCACCACGCCGCCGTGCGGCGCCAGCGCGTCGGCCAACAGGTTTGCGCCATCGGCATGGGAGCGCCCGTAATCCTGCGGCCCGGGCTGGCCTTCGGAGTTGGCCTTGACCAGGAACCCGCCAAAATCCGGAATGCGCGCGTAGATCTCGTCGGCCTTGGTCCGCCACCACTGCTGCACCTGCGGGTCCAGCGGGTCGGCGGTGCGCAGGCCGCCAATCTCGATCGGCGCACTGAAGCGCGCGCTGAGAAACACGCGGATACCGTACGAACGAAACACCGTGGCCAGCGCCGCGGCCTTGTCCAGATACTGCGGGGTCAGGCTCCAGGCTTTGGCATTGACGTTGTTGAGCACGGTTCCGTTGATGCCCAGCGATGCATTGGCGCGCGCATAGTCGGTGTAACGCGGGTCCAGATAGCCGGGCAGAGTCTGCCAGCTCCACAACGATGCACCGGCATAGCCGCGTTCCACCACGCCATCCAGGTTGTCCCAGTGGTTGAGCATGCGCAGCTGCAAGCGCGGCGATTCGCGCACGTTCAGCGCGGTGATCGGCTGTCCGGTCTGCAGCAGGCGCAGGAAATGAAAGGCGCCATACAACGCACCGACATCGCTGCCGCCCACGATGGCGGTGGCGCGATGTCCATCCACGCGCACCGTCTGGATCAGATACCCCTCACGGCCCAGATCGCCGGTTTTCAGCTGCAATGCGGCAATTTGCGGTGCGTTGGCGGCGCCCAGCAAGAGTGCGCCATCGGCCGTCACCGTGACAGCGCTCTGCAGCGCGTGGCCGAGCAAGCCCTGCACGCCGCGCGCCAGCTCATCGCGCGCCGCATGCAGGGTGGGAGAATCGCCGGCAACCACCAAGGTCCGTGCGCTTGCCTGCAACTGCGCGGCGTCGCGCACGGTCTGATAGCGCAACCATAATTCGTAGCCATCTTCGGCCTGTACCGGTGCCGTCGGCAGTAGCACAGCGCCCAACAGCACCAGACACATCAGCGCCAACGCACGCACGCTTGCGCGAGTGCGTCCCATCGGCCAAGCGTTCATACCGTACGCTCCGATGCGGCACCAGCGGTTGCGCGCATCACCCCGCTCTGTCTGCTTCCCGGTACCATGATGTGCATCCTCATGCACGCACCCGCTGCACGTGTACCGGCAGCAACACGCATGCATCCGCCAACGTTCGTTCGCACTTGAAGAGGCCACGCTTGGAGAAGGTCAGGAAATCGGTCCGCCGCACCAGCCGCGCGACCACCATCGACGAGGTAGCGGCGCTGGCAAAGGTGTCGCCGATGACCGTTTCGCGTGTGGTCAACAACAACGGCAGCGTGCGCGATGCCACCCGCGAGCGCGTGATGCGTGCGGTCGACAAACTCGGCTACACACCCAACCTCGCCGCAAGTGCGCTGGCCGCTGCGCAGAGCACGCGCATTGCGCTGATCTACAGCGACCCCAGCGGCGCGTATCTGCGCGAGTTGCTGCTGGGCGTGCTGCGAGTCGCTTCGCGCACTTCGATCCAGCTGGTGATCGACTGCTGGGACGACCTGGACGCCGATGCCGAACGCAAGGCCGCGCGCAAACTCGCCAAGGGTGTGGCCGGGGTGATCCTGCCGCCGCCGTTGTGCGAATCCCGTGCTGCGGTGCTGGAACTGGTGCGCGCCAAGGTGCCGGTGGTGGTGATCGCGTCCAATCATTTCAGTCCCGACGTGGCCTGTGTGCGCATCGATGAATTCGCTGCGGCCAAGGAGATCACCGAGCATCTGATCGAGCAGGGGCATACCCGCATCGGCTATATCGCCGGACACCCCAATCTGTCGGCCAGCACGCGGCGTTTCGAAGGATTTCAGGCCGCGCTTGCGCAAGCCGGGCTGCGTCTGGACAAGCATCTGGTGCAACCGGGCGACTACACCTACCGCTCGGGTCTGCTGGCGGCCGAAAAACTGCTGGCCCGCAAGCGCCGTCCCAGCGCGATCTTCGCCAGCAACGACGACATGGCCGCTGCGGCCATCTCGGTGGCACATCGGCGTGGGCTGGACGTGCCACGCGATCTGTCGGTCGTCGGCTTCGACGACACCTCCGCCGCCACTGCCGTCTGGCCCGAACTCACCACCGTGCAGCAGCCCATCGCCGCCATGGCCGATGCCGCGCTGGACATCTTGTTGAAGACGATTCGCGCCAAGGAACGCACGTCGAAGATGGTCGATCATGTGGTCGCGCACCTGCTGGTCAAGCGGGATTCGGTGGCCGCACCGATCGCAATCGACCCGGCCGAGTAAAAGCGGCTAGCGCACCACGGTGTCGCTGCAAGGTGGGCGCTAGCTGAGTTGTACATGTCTCACGTGCTTTGCGGTTGTCGGTGCAGTGATTCCCTGACTAAAGCACCACGTTGTCAGCCATGTCGATACGTCGCGCGGTCACGTGCATCGCGTAGTGGCGCTGCACGCAGTTGCCGTACACGCGCGGCGTCATACCGCGCGCATGCGATGGCAAACATCAACGCGTCAGGTACTGATTGATCAGGTTTTCGTAGGCTTCCTGGCGGCCGCTGATCTGGGTCGGCACATTGCCGGCCGCATGCTTTGCCACGTCCACCAGCGTGCTGGACCCATTGGCAAACGCCGCACCGGCGCCGCTGTCGAAGCTGGCGTAACGCTCGGCACGCCAGGTTTCCAGCGGCGAGGAGGTCAGCAGCGCATTGGCCACTTCCAGACCGCGCGCAAACGCGTCCATGCCGCCGATATGCGCCATGAACAGGTCCTGCGGGTCGGACGATTCGCGGCGCACCTTGGCATCGAAGTTCAAGCCGCCCGGTGCCAGCCCGCCCTGACGCAGCACTACCAGCATCGCGCCGACGGTGTCGTACAGGTCGGTCGGGAACTGGTCGGTATCCCAGCCGTTCTGCGGGTTGCCGCGGTTGGCATCGATGCTGCCCAGCAGGCCGGCATCGGATGCCACCTGCAGGTCATGCTCGAAGCTGTGGCCCGACAACGTTGCGTGGTTGGCTTCGATATTGAGCTTGAAATCCTGGTCCAGGCCATGCTGACGCAGGAAGCCGATCACCGTGGCGCTGTCGAAGTCGTATTGGTGCTTCATCGGCTCCATGGGCTTGGGCTCGATCAGGAAGTTGCCTTTGAAGCCGATCGCGCGACCGTAATCGCGTGCCAGGGTGAGGAAGCGCGCCATGTTGTCCTGCTCGCGCTTCATCTGCGTGTTGTGCAGGCAGGCATAGCCTTCGCGGCCGCCCCAGAACACGTAATTTTCGCCGCCCAATTCCACGGTGGCATCGATCGCAGCCTTGACCTGCACCGCCGCGCGCGCCACCACATTGAAGTCCGGGTTGGTGGATGCGCCATTCATGTAGCGCGGGTGCGAGAACAGGTTGGCGGTGCCCCACAGCAACTTGATGCCGGTGTCGGCCTGACGCTGCTTGGCGATGCCGACCATGTGGGTGAGGTTGCTTTCGTATTCGCCGATGTCGTCAGCATCCGGCGACAGATCGATGTCGTGGAAGCAGTAATACGGCACACCGAGCTTGGTGAAGAATTCGAACGCGGCGTCAGCCTTGGCTTCGGCGCGCCCCAGCGCGGTGTTGCCCGCATCCCACGGATAGGCGCGCGTGCCCGGGCCGAACGGATCGGCGCCGTTGCCGCAGAAGCTGTGCCAGTAGGCCACGGCAAAGCGCAGATGCTCGGCCATGGTCTTGTCGCCGATTTTTTTGTTGGCGTCATAGACCTTGAACGCGAGCGGGTTATCGGAGTCGCGGCCTTCGAAGCCGATCTTGCCGATGCCGGGGAAATATTCCTTCGCGCCGATGAAAACGGTGTTGCTCATGGGGTGGACTCCTGCAGAAAGGGGGGCGTTACGGGGGAGAGGGATGGCATCGACACACAGCAGTAATGGAAGGCGTAACGGCCGGTGGCGTCGCGTCGCTGCAGCACATGCCGTAGATCTGTGCGTGCGTGTTCTGCTTCGCAACCCAAAAAATGTTAGCGCTACCAAAAAGCCGACTGAAAAAAGCCGCGCCATACAGCGAAGCCCAAGGTGTCATGCCGATCCCAGCTGAAACGGTCCTGCGGACTTTACCCAGCCCGCCGCCGAAAGGCTTGCTGCGCTGCGAGATGCGGACTGTTCCGTGGCAGCAGGATGTGGGGATGCCGGTGATGTGCGTTGGCGTGCTGCCCTCACCCGCCCTTCGGGCACCCTCTCCCGCGTGCGGGAGAGGGGACCAGCGGGAGAGGGAACTGCCGGGGGGATGGCTAGGTGGGAGGCGCTCCCCCGTAGACGAGGGCTTGCTCCCTTCCCCCGTGTACGGGGGAAGGTGCCCGAAGGGCGGATGGGGGCGGCCACCTCAGGCACGACCCAATCCCAATCGCCCCGGCAGCTACAATGGGCGGCTTATGACCGCTGTCCTGCCGCTGCCGCAACCCCTGGCCGACCCCGCGCCGCGCGACCCGCGCCAGCGGTTGCAGCGTGAGCAGCTGCGCCTGGGCAAACGGCTGCAACGTCAGGTGGGCCAGGCGATCGCCGATTTCGGCATGATCGCCGCCGGCGACAAGATCATGGTGTGCCTGTCCGGCGGCAAGGACAGCTACACCTTGCTGGACATGCTGTTGCACCTGCAGCGCAAGGCGCCGGTGCCGTTCACCTTGGTGGCGGTGAATCTGGATCAGAAACAGCCCGACTTCCCCGCCCATGTGCTGCCGGCCTACCTGCGCGAGCTGGGCGTGCCATTCGACATCGTCGAGCAGGACACCTACTCGGTGGTCAGCCGGGTGATTCCGGCCGGCAAGACCCTATGTTCGTTGTGCTCGCGGCTGCGGCGCGGCGCGCTGTATGCCTATGCGCAAGCGCATGGGGTGACCAAGATCGCGCTCGGCCATCACCGCGACGACATCGTCGCCACGTTCTTCATGAATCTGTTTCACCACGCGCGGCTGGCCGCAATGGCGCCCAAGCTGCGCAGCGACGACGGTGCGCATGTGGTGATCCGCCCGCTGGCCTACGTGCGCGAGGCCGACATCGCCGAGTACGCGCAGGCGCGGCAATTTCCGATCATCCCGTGCAACCTGTGTGGCAGCCAGGAAAACCTGCAGCGCCAGCAGGTCGGCCGCATGCTGCAGCAGTGGGACCACGAGCAGCCCGGCCGGGTCGAGCAGATTGCGCGCGCGCTTGGCGACGTGCGCCCCGAGCAACTGGCCGACCGCACGCTGTTCGATTTTATGACTCTGGGCCGTGCGCCCGACACCGCCGCGTCCGCGCACGACTCCACCGCCTGGTTCGCCACTGGCGACACCACACACGACAGCGACTGACGCGCCCACCCGGTCGCCGTCGGTCTTCCACCTCCACGTTTCTCTTCTTCGGTCTTACGCATGTTCTTTCGCAATCTCACCCTGTTCCGTTTTCCCACCACGCTGAATTTTTCCGAGATCGAGACACTGCTGCCGCAGGTGCAGCTCAAGCCGGTCGGCCCGCTGGAAATGAGTTCGCGCGGTTTCATTTCGCCATTCGGCCGCGACGAGCAGGAGGTGCTCTCGCACCGCCTGGAAGAGTTCTTGTGGCTCACCATCGGTGGCGAGGACAAGATCCTGCCCGGCGCGGTGGTCAACGACCTGCTCGAGCGCAAGGTCGCCGAGATCGAAGATAAGGAAGGCCGCCGCCCCGGCGGCAAGGCCCGCAAGCGCCTCAAGGACGACCTGATCCATGAGCTGCTGCCGCGCGCCTTCGTCAAGAGCTCGCGCACCGACGCGATTCTGGATCTGCAAAACGGCTACATCGCGGTCAACACCTCCAGCCGCAAGAGCGGCGAGAACGTGATGAGCGAGATCCGCGGCGCGCTCGGCAGCTTCCCGGCGTTGCCGTTGAATGCCGAAGTCGCACCGCGCGCCATCCTCACCGGCTGGATCGCCGGCGAGCCGCTGCCCGAAGGCCTGAGCCTGGGCGAAGAATGCGAAATGAAGGACCCCATCGAAGGCGGCGCGGTGGTCAAGTGCCAGCATCAGGAGCTGCGCGGCGACGAAATCGACAAGCATCTGGAGGCCGGCAAGCAGGTCACCAAGCTGGCGTTGGTGCTGGACGACAATCTGTCGTTCGTGCTCGGCGATGATCTGGTGATCCGCAAGCTCAAGTTCCTCGACGGCGCGCTGGACCAGCTCGAACACAGCGACGACGACGGCGCACGTGCCGAACTCGATGCGCGCTTTGCGTTGATGAGCGCGGAAATCCGCCGGTTGTTCCTGCTGCTGGAAACCGCACTGAAGTTGAGCAAGGCGGAGTAATCCGTACGACGCCAGCCGCAGTTGTCAGCGCGGCTGGCGTCGCATCCCAGCGTGCGGCGGATGCCTCGCGCACCGGTTCGCACTGCGTGGCATGCACCGCGTTGACCGCACTGCGTTGACCGCACCGCGCGCGCATCCGGGCCTGGCATTCTGCGCTGAACGTGTCATGGCGACGGGCAGCCACGGTGTCCACATCGCGTCTGATGCTGGCAGTCATCCGAGGCCACGTACGCATCCATGCCAACGCCGCCGGCGTCTCACCACCTGACACATCGCAGCGCTATCCTGTACCCATGTTCAAGCCCGTCCGCCGCCTGATTGCGCCGCCCTCGCAGGTTGTCCAACGCGACTGCGTGCGCGTGCAACTGGAAGGCCGCGAGATCGAGGTGCTGCGCGTGCGCGACTCACGCGCGCGGCGCATCAAACTCAGTGTCGACGAACGCGGTGCGCGGCTCACCTTGCCGCTGCGGGCCAGCCTGATCTCCGGCGAACGGTTCCTGCATGCGCATCTGGATTGGCTGAGTACGCAGTTGTCGCGGTACCAGCAGGTCGATGCGTTTCCCGCATTGGAACGCGGTGTGCCCGGGCTGCTGCCGTTGCGTGGCGTCTTGCTGCCGCTGCACTGGCACGAGGGCCGTTACACGCGCATCGAAGTCGATGAGGCAGGCGCGCATTTCCATGTGCCGTCCCGGCTGGGCGACGCCGGCCTGCGCCGCACGCTGAAGGAATTCTACGAAGCGCAGGCACGCGCCGACGTCGGCCGCTGGTTGCCCACGTATCTGCCCGGCTTGCCGCGCCCGCCCACGCGTCTGCGGCTCAAGGTGATGTCGTCGCAGTGGGGGTCGCTCGCGCCGGATGGCTCGATGGCGCTGGACCTGGCGCTGGTCCTCGGGCGCCCGTCGGCGTTCGAATACGTGCTGGTGCACGAGCTCTGCCATCTGCTGCAAGCCAATCACTCGCCCGCGTTCTGGGCCGAAGTGGAGCACCGCTTCCCCGCCTGGCGCGACGAGCGCAGCTACTTCCACGAACACGGCCGCCAACTCAAGGCGCAGCTACGGCGGTTGTTGCAGGGCGAGTGACGCACACGTCGTTGCGGAAAGTACGCCTGCCGCGGCGGCTGCGACATCAGTACGTGTGTTGAATCCCACAATGGCTCAGCAACGGGGCCGCCGCCTGCCAATCACGCGTGATGGCACGCTTTGTTAGCGCCACGCGTACGACGCAGCCCTGGCAAGTTGCCGGCAGGCCTGCGCTGACAACCACGCAAAGTGCGATGTCAGGGCACTCTCCGTTGCCGCCGCGCCTGTATCCAGCGTGCCACCCGACGTCCAGTGCTCGGCGTGACACGCCATTGACCACACCTGCTGCAACAGCAGGCGATCATCGGCAGTCAAGTATGGCGTCGCGTGCACCGTGTCGAAAAACGTCCACGGCGCATTCCACACAGCGAAGGATTCAATCGCAGTGACCACACGGATGGGATCTGCCATCGCGTCAGCTTATCTGCGGATCGCGCATGCCTGCATCACGGCTGCGGCAGCGTTGCCAAAAACCCGTTGATCACCGCCGCCACCGCCTGCGGTGCTTCCATATGCACATGGTGGGTGCCCGGCAGCAGGTGCAGGCGGGCGTCCGGCACCATGGCCACACGGTGATCGCGCAGGGTGTCGGAGAAATACGGCTGCCCCGGCGTGGCGAAGATCGCCTGGGTGGGGCACACGATGGCGGCCAGCAACGCATCGATCTGCGCTTCGGTCATGCGGATGGCGGTGGGCAAGGTCAGGCGCGGGTCGGTGCACCAGCTGTAGCCGCCTTCGACCACACGAAGGCCGCGTTCCACCAGCAAGCGCGCCGCCGGCTCGGTGAGTTGATTGGCCATCATGCGTGCGCGCACCGGCGCGTCCATCGAGCTGAAGACGCGCAGCGGCCGCTGCGGCAGGGTACGGGTCGAGCGCACGGAGTCGCGCAGTCGCTCGGCGGTGCTTTCCACCGGCTCGGCCAACGCGCCCAGCGCTTCGATCACCACCAAGGCCTCGATGCGCTCCGGCGCGGCGGCGGCCATCAGGCTGGCGACGCCGCCACCCAGCGAATGGCCCAACAACGTGAAACGGTCCCAACCCAATGCGTCGGCCACCTGCAGCAAGTTATGGATTGCGCTGCTCAGCGTGTATTCCGCAGCCATCGGCAGCCACGCACTGTGGCCGTGACCGGGCAGGTCGAGCAGCACCAGATCCAGATCGGGCGCGCGCAGATGCGCACTGAGCGGGACAAAACTGGCCGCGTTATCGAGCCAGCCGTGCAATGCCAGCACCCGGCGTGACCCGCGGTCTGTGTTGCGCAAGCCGGTGACACGCCCGATGGCCAGCTCGCACGCAAACGGCTCCAACCTCATGCGCGACGCGCCAATGCGGCCAGTGCCTGCGCGTGCGAAGTGGCAGCGTTGAGGCAGGGGATGTAGCTGAGCGTGGCGCCGCGCTCGGCCAGCGTTTCGGCAAAGCCCAAGGCCACTTCTTCCAGCGTCTCGAGACAATCGGTGGCAAAGCCCGGGCACACCAGATCGAAGCTGCGCACGCCGCCTTCGGCCAGCGCCCACAGCGTTGGTTCGGCATACGGCTGTAGCCAGCGCTCTGCACCGAAGCGCGACTGGTAACCCATCTGCCATTCGTCCGGGCCCAGGCCCAATGCGGTCACAATCGCCTGCGCACTGCGCTCGCATTGCTGCGGATACGGGTCGCCGGCGTTGGCCACGCGTTGCGGCAGGCCGTGGAAGGAAAACATCAGCTTCTCGCTGCGCCCGTGTACCTGCCAGTGCGCGCGGATGGAATCGGCGATCGCCGCCACCCAGCCGGCGTCCTCGCAATACTCCTGGATCACGGTGACGTCGATCTCCGGTGCGCTGGGGCGCCACGCATCCACCACGTCCTGGATCGAGGCGGTGGTGGTGGTCGAATACTGCGGATACAGCGGCAACACCACGATGCGCTTGATGCCGCGCGCGCGCAGGGCATCGAGCGTCTTGCGCAAGGCCGGCTCGCCATAACGCATGGCCCATTCCACCTGCCAGTCGGGCATCGCATCCTTCAAGCCCTCGGCCAGGCGGCGGGTATACACCGCCAGCGGCGAGCCGTCGGGCAGCCACACCTTGGCGTATTTTTCCGCCGACTTGGGTCCGCGGATCGGCAGGATCACCCCGTACAGCAGGGGCTTCCAGAACAGCGGCGGGATCGCGACCACGCGACGGTCGCTGAGGAACTCGGCCAGGTAGCGGCGCACGGCCGGGGCGGTCGGCGATTCGGGGGTGCCGAGGTTGACGACCAGCAGGGCGGTATCGGAGGTGGTGTTCATGCGCGCCATTCTGGCAGAGCCGGGCAGGACTGCCGAGGACAGCGCATCAATCGTCCCGATCTGCGCCGTCTTGCCGCCGGATGCGCTCACCACCGATTCATTGCGCCAGCACTAACGTCGCGGCATTGCTATCTTTGACGGATCGTCCTTTGGAGCTTGTCATGCCTCGTTTGTCGCGTCTGGCCCTGTTGTTGTCGCTGACCTTCGCCGCTGGCCACGCCGTCGCCGGCCCGGAAGAGGACCAGCGTGCGCGTAACGCAGTGCGGGTGCTCAACGAGATCATGAAGATTCCCGAGCAGTCCATCCCGGACAAACTGCTCGACGAGGCGCGCGCCATCGTGGTCATCCCCGACACGCTCAAGGCCGGCCTGGTGATCGGCGGCCGTCGCGGCCACGGTCTGATGTCGATGAAGAACGCCGACGGCAGCTGGTCGCAGCCGGTGTTCGTCAAGCTCACCGGCGGCAGCATCGGCTTCCAGGCCGGCGTGCAGTCCTCCGACGTGGTGCTGGTGTTCCGCAACGACCGCAGCCTGGACAACATCGTCAACGGCAAGTTCACCCTCGGCGCCGATGCCGGCGTGGCCGCAGGCCCGGTGGGCCGCAATGCCGCCGCCGCCACCGATGGCCAGCTCAAGGCCGAAATCTGGTCGTGGTCGCGCGCCCGCGGCCTGTTCGCCGGCGTCGCGCTGGATGGCGCGGTGCTGCAGATCGACGATGCCGCCGACCTCAACGCCTACGGCGGCGGTGCCACCCCGCGCATGATCTTCGAAGGTCGCACCAACGAGCGCCCGTCCACCGACGTGATCGCCTTCCGCGACCGTCTGGAAGAGGTCACCTACACCGCGCGCGCCAATCGCAGCAGCGATGGCGATAGCGACGAGACCGCGCCGCCGCCGGCGCGCGCGCCAAGCGTTGCCCCGGCAGCGCAATCGGCCCCGCCGCCGCCGGCCAACGAGGCCAGCACGGTCCCGATGCAGCCCAGCACCACGCCGCCTCCGCAGCAGGGGTTCCAGTCGGTATCCGATGGCGAAATCCGCACCGAATCACTAGACGGCAACCGCTAAGCCGCTGTCATCCCCCTGCGCGGTGCGCTGGGGTATCCTGAGTCTTCCTTCTTTTCAGCAAGCGAGCAGATCATGGGCGGTTTCAGCATTTGGCACTGGCTGATCGTGCTGGTGATCGTGTTGCTGGTGTTCGGTACCAAGCGTCTCACCAGCGGTGCCAAGGATCTCGGCAGCGCGGTCAAGGAATTCAAGAAAGGCATGCACGACGAAGACAAGCCGGCCAGCAAGCTCGGTGACGAGTCCCGCACTGCCGAGCAGGCGCGTGAGGCGCAGGCCGAACGCGACCGCGACGCGCGCTGATCCGGAGCAGCGTCGGTGTTTGACATAGGTGTTGGCGAACTGACGCTCATTGCGATTGTCGCCTTGGTGGTGCTCGGCCCCGAGCGCCTGCCCAAGGCCGCGCGCTTTGCCGGCTTGTGGGTGCGCCGTGCGCGCATGCAGTGGGATTCGGTCAAGCAGGAGCTCGAACGCGAGCTGGAAGCCGACGAACTCAAGCGCAGCCTGCAGGACGTGCAGGCCTCGCTGCGCGAAGCCGAAGGGCAATTGCGCAACACCCAGCAGCAGGTCGAAGACGGTGCGCGCGGTCTGCATGAGCAGGCACGCGGCCTGCACGACGAGCTCGGCCGCGATATCGACATCCGCACCAGCGCCACTCCGGTGGCCGCACCGCTGGAGCTGCCCGCCGATGCGCCGGTGGTGCTAGAGCCGGGCAGCTTGCAGCCGCATGCGCACGTGCCGGGCCCGTCCCCGGTCATCGCCCAGGCGCAGCCGATTGCGCCGGCGCCCCGGCAGACGCTGGTGCCGGCTCCGCACGGCAGCCTGGCCTCCACGCCGGTGAACGTGCAGGGCACGACCGCGCCAACGACCGCAACTAGCAGCACCCAGGAGAAGGCGCCTTGAGCCTGTTCGACGACGCACAGGCCGAAAGCAGTCTGATTGAGCACCTGGTCGAATTACGCGCCCGTCTGGTGCGCGCACTGATCGGTCTGGGCGTGGTGTTGCTGGCACTGCTGCCGTTTTCACGCGCGATCTATTCCTGGCTGGCCGCACCGTTGGTCTCGCAGCTGCCGCTGGGGCAGACCATCGTTGCGGTCAATCCGGCCGGCGCGTTCTTCGCCCCGCTCAAGCTGACCTTCTTCGTGGCGGTCTTCTTCAGCGTGCCGTGGCTGCTGTATCAGGCCTGGGCGTTCGTGGCCCCGGGCCTGTATCAGCGCGAGAAGAAACTGGCCTTTCCGTTGCTGGCCTCGGCGGTGGCGCTGTTCTACATCGGCTGCGCGTTTGCCTACTTCCTGGTGTTGCCGGCGGTGTTCCACTTCCTGACCACGTTCAAGCCGGACGTGATCGCGATTACTCCTGACGCCACCTCGTACCTGGACTTCGTGCTGGCGATCTTCTTTGCCTTCGGTGCCAGTTTCGAGTTGCCGGTCGCGTTGGTGATCCTGGTGCTGATGGGCTGGGTCACGCCCAAGCAGCTCAGCGAAGGCCGCGGCTACGCCATCGTCGGCATCTTCATCCTGGCCGCCGTACTCACCCCACCGGACGTGGTCTCGCAGCTGATGCTGGCCATCCCCATGTGCCTGCTTTATGAGCTGGGCATCATCGCCTCGCGGGCTGTGGTGCCGAAGAGCGCTTAGTCTGCACACAGCCCCGGGCTGGTTTGGGAATGCAGAGAACCGTATCAGAGCAGGTGTTCGAAACCTTCTGCGCGCACCATCGGCTGGACTGTCAGCGGATCGCCGAGACATCCACCCGCACGCCCGATTATCACGTGTGGCTTGGCAGCACGGTGGTTGCGGTGGAGATCAAGCAGATTGAGAGTACGCGCGGAATCGATCCGAATGGCGGATGGTCCAGGACGGTCGGTTGGCACGTGCGCCAGAAGATTTCCGAAGCACGGGCGCAGCTGCGTGTGGCTGCCAGTGCGGGTATGCCGACGGTGTTGCTGATTCACAACACTGTCGATCCGTTCCAGTTGTTCGGTACCGAACAACACGACTTCCTGAGCGCCATGTATGGCGAGCTGACAGTCCGCATCGATACATCCGGCAAGGCGGCGAGTAGTCTCTACCACGGCCGTCATGCAGCCTTGAGAGAAAACGCCAATACGTCCTTCAGCGGCGTGGGACACCTGCGCGCAACGCGCTCCGGCGCAGAGGTGACCGTTTATGAGAACGTGTTCGCTGCGCATGCATTGCCGTTCGGCGAGATACCCGACTGCATTGCGATCGTTCGCGTGGAACTCGACTAAACGGACTGACCGATCGAACATCGTAGGAGCGCACCCGGGCGCGACGGGCGTTACCGGGAAAGCCTCGTCGCGCTCAGGTACGCTCCTACGGTTCTGCGGGATCAGGCGGCAACACATCTGGACGCGAGGGCAGCGGAGCTCGATCAGGTGGACCGACACTGCGCAGACCGATCAAACGTCGTAGGAGCGCACCTGGGCGCGACGGGCGTTACCGGGAAGGCCTCGTCGCGCCCAGGTGCGCTCCTACGGTTCTGTGGAATCAGGCGGCAAACACATCCGGGCGCGAGGGCGGGGTGGGCTGTGCGGTGGCGCCTTCGTGGGTGAACATCTGCTTCCACGCGGCGTAGACCGAGCCGGCGAAGACCGGCATCAGCACGGCCATCAGCAGCAGTTGCGCCAGCCACATCGCCACGGTTTGCCCGGCCACCAGGCCGACGATCAGCGCGACGATCATCACCGCGAAATAGATCGCGAAGATGGCAATGAAGGCCAGCACGAAGAACACCAGCATCGCCGGCAGGTTGTGCAGGCTGGCGCGCAGGCTTTCGCGCAACGCGTGGCCGCCGGTGCTGCGGTCGAACATCACCTGCGGCGGCATCACAAACAGCGCCAGCGTCATCGCCGCAAACGTGGCGATGGTCAGCAGCAGCCACAGCAGGATGCGCCCGGCCGGCAGGCTGGCGGCAAGCTGTTCGATCTGCACCGGGTCCGGCTGCGCGCCGGACTGGCTGATCTGGTTGATCTTGAGCATCACCTCGGACAACTGCTGCAACCCGTTGGCGCCAATCATCGCCAGCAGCAGCACGCCCAGCAGCAGGCCGGCGATCAGCTGCGGCAGCAGCGACACCAGCAGATGCGGCGCGCGGCCGTCCTGCAGGCCATGCAGCAGGTGCGATGGCTTGGCGATGCGGCCCTCGTCGACCTCGCGGATCGCCCACAGCATGCCGCCCATGAACAACGGGCCGGCCAGCACCAGCAGGAATTGCAGTGCCGGGCCCAGCAGCGGCACCAGCACCGACAGCGACACCACCAGCGAGGCGGCCACGCTCCAGATCACTCCCAGCGAGCCAAGCGCCAGCGGCGCCCGCTTCAGCAGCGAGAAACCGGTCAACAGCCATTCTGCGCCGGCAGACGCCGGCACCTTGCGAATTTCGCTCATTCCCATTCCGGATCGATACGCACCGGACCATCCGGCGTAACGCGATTATCGCTGCTTTTGCGTGTGCGCGGCGGGATGAGCGTTCACTGTTTGCAGGCCGCGGGCGTGATGCACGAACCGGCGCAGCAGCTTGCGGGCGACCGGAGCGGCGGTAACCTCGCGGGCGACCGTGCGGGCGCAGTGGCCGTGGCGGGCAATGCACTCGGCACGTGCGCGGACGTAGCCGCGCATATGGTGGGTGGCGAACTCCGGGTGGAACTGCACGCCCCAGGTGGCGCGGCCCCAGCGAAAGGCGTGGCAACGGTCCTGACGCGAATGCGCCAGCACGATGGCACCGTCCGGCGCGCGCACGACCGTCTGCAGGTGGGTGGCATGGGCCGGAAACTGCGCCGGTAGGCCTGCAAACAACGGGTCCTGTTCGGCCGGCGGGTGCAGCTCCAGCGCGATGGTGCCGGACTCGCGGCCGGCCGGGTTGTAGTCGACTTCGCCGCCCAGCGCGTGGGCCAGTAGCTGATGGCCGTAGCAGATGCCCAGTAAGGGCTTGCCGTCATGGGCGGCGTCGCGCAGCCACTGGGCACTGCGCTCGCTCCAGTCGGCACGGTCGGTGACGAAGGCGGCCGAGCCGCTGATGATGATGCCGGCAAAGCGGCCGCGGTCTGGCAGGTCGTCGCCATTGGCGACATCAATCACCACGGTTTCGTGTTCGGCCAAGCCGGCCGCCACGCGGATCCAATGCGGAAAGCGGCCGTATCGCTTCATCTCCGGCACGGGGTGACCGGTTTCGATGATCAGGAACGGCAAAACGGACATGCGCGACAACCCGGACACGACAGATGCCCCCGATTGTAGGCGGCAGTGGCGCGTTTTTTTCAAGTCAGGGCCCACTGCGGACGCTGTGCGTGATTGCCGATTGCCATGTGCTGATGCCCTCGCGGCCGGGTAGATGAAATGGCGATGGTGGTGGCTGGCGGCCATCGCACATCATCGATATCGGCAGGCAGGCCCGCGACTGGATTGCCGCAGCGTCATCGCCTTTGCACGCGGAGCATGCCGTGGGGCGCTTGAACGGGAGACGGACGGGGCGCTGCAAGGCGCAGCTCTGGGTGTTTCAGCGCGTTGGTCAGCGGCGTGGTCGGCCCGTCCTGATATCGGCCGGCCGGCGGAGCATGTTTGGACCGCCGCAGCCTACTCAAGCCTGCCGTCGGAGCATGTCTTGGGGCGCTCACACGTGCGACGGACGCGGCGCTGCAATCCTCAGCGGCAGGGTTGCAGCGTGGTTTTCAGCCAAGTGGTCTGGCGATACCGATGATCTGCGCCAGCGCACGAGTGGACCGCTGCAGCGCCCTAAGTGTGGTAGTCGGAGCGTGCCTTGGTGCGCGCTAGAACGGGACAGCGACGAGGTGCCGTCACGTCTGCTCCCAAGGCGTGGCAGCGTCTTCGCCAGCGATGTGCGCCGGGGCTGTAACGGGTGTCGAGCGGTTTTTGTAGGGGCTCGTTCTTGCTGGTTGAGTGCCGTGGCCTAAACGCCTTCACACCAGGTGGCGGTCATGCGTGCGTGCGGTTAGCAGAGTGCATATCCGCATGCGGGATGCCGCGTCCTCGGCTCGGGCGGGCACATCAATGCCGCCGTCGGTCTGCCCAGGATCGGCGCAGCTGCCCCCGAACATGCACAAACGACCTGCGTCGCTGGCGATCACCCGCTTACTCGCGCGGCGGCAGCACCGACAGCACTTCTTCGATGGTGGTCAGGCCGGCGGCGACCTTTTCCAGACCGGTGCGACGCAGGGTGCGCAGGCCGTCGCCGCGGGCGGCCTGGCTGAAGCTGGCCAGGTCGGTGTCGGCGCGGATCAGGCTGCGCAACCGCGGGCTCACCGGCAGCAATTCGTATAGGCCCACGCGGCCCAGATAGCCGGTGCGGCGGCATTCCAGGCAGCCGACCGGGGCGTGCACATTGAGCGTCTCCGGCAGCGCTTCGCCCGGTTCGCGGATCGCCGCCCAGTCGTCGTCGCTGAGCGTGTGCGGGCGCTTGCAGTGCACGCACAGCGTGCGCACCAGGCGCTGTGCCAGCACGCCGTTGAGCGTGGAGGCCACCAAGTAATGCGGCACGCCCAGATCCAGCAGACGGGTGATCGCCGACGCCGCATCGTTGGTGTGCAGCGTGGACAGCACCAGATGCCCGGTGAGCGAGGCCTGCACCGCCATCTGCGCGGTTTCCAGGTCGCGGATTTCGCCGATCATGATGATGTCCGGGTCCTGCCGCAGCAGCGTGCGCACGCCGCTGGCGAAATCCAGGTCGATGTTCTGCTGGACCTGCATCTGGTTGAATTCTGGCGCGATCATTTCGATCGGGTCTTCCACGCTGCACACATTTACATCCGGTGTGGCCAGGCGCTTGAGCGTGGAATACAGCGTGGTGGTCTTGCCCGAGCCGGTGGGGCCGGTGACCAGCACGATGCCGTGCGGGCGCTCGACCAGCGCGCTCCAGCCGGCGGCTTCTTCGGGGCTGAAACCCAGTTGCTCGATGCTCTTGAACGCCGAATCCGGGTCGAAGATACGCATGACGCACTTTTCGCCGAACGCGGTGGGCATCGTCGACAGACGCATTTCCACCTCGCGCCCACCCGGCGAACGGGTCTTGATGCGGCCGTCCTGCGGGCGGCGGCGCTCGGCCAGGTCCATGCGGCCGAGCACCTTGATGCGGCTGACCACGGCGGTCATCACCGACGGCGGTACTTCCAGGACCTTGTGCAGCACGCCGTCGATGCGGAAGCGCATGCGCCCGGCTTCGCGGCGCGGCTCCAGATGGATGTCGCTGGCTCGCTGCTCGTAGGCGTATTGAAGCAGCCAGTCGACGATATGCACGATGTGGTGATCGTCGGCATTGACGTCGCCGGCGCGGCCCAGTTCCACCAGTTGTTCGAAGCTGGGCAGGCCCGCTCCCGGCTCGACACTGCGCGCATCGCCACGCGCGCCACGCACCGATTGGGTCACGCCGAAGAACTCCATCGTGTAGCGATGCAGGTCCAGCGGGTTGATCAGCGCCAGCTCGATGCGGCGGCG
This sequence comes from Xanthomonas sp. AC360, assembly GCF_979258225.1. Classification (NCBI taxonomy): domain Bacteria; kingdom Pseudomonadati; phylum Pseudomonadota; class Gammaproteobacteria; order Lysobacterales; family Lysobacteraceae; genus Xanthomonas; species Xanthomonas sp. AC360. The sequence continues at coordinate 1,104,369 of NZ_OZ409846.1, read as the reverse complement.
GCTCAAGTGCTGCACGTCGGCCAGCCACTCCAGCGCCAGCGGTTCGCTGGTGGCGATCAGCACGCGCTCGGCATCCAGTGCCAGCGGCAGGATGCGGTGGCGGCGCGCGTAGGCATGCGAGACCACACCGGTGACGGCGGCGACATCGATGCGGGTGGGGTCGATACGCAGATAGCGCAGCCCGGTGCGGGTGGCCATCCATTCGGTGAGCCGCTCCAGGCCCAGCTCGCCGGCCGGTGCCTGCGCGGCATGCAGCTTGAGGTTGGCCAGCAGCACCAGCGGATGCACTTCGCTGGCGTTGCGTACGCCGGCGGCGGAGAACTGCACGCGCTCGTGTTCGTGCGGTACCACCATGCCGTCTGACAGCAGGGCGGCGGCCACCGGGTCGAACATCAGCCGGCCGCGCGGCAGGATCGTCGCTGCGCTGTCCGGGTCGGCGTTGCGCCGCTGTTCCATGCTGGTGGTTCCCCTGCCGCGATGCTCCCGCGGCAAAGCGCCGCGGGTGGGCCGGTATACTAGCGCACCCCTTTCGCACGGCCCTTGCTGCATGTCCGATTCCCGCCGCGTTCCAATCACGTTCCAGGGCCTGATCCAGACTCTCAACCAGTACTGGGCCGATCAGGGCTGCGTGCTGATCCAGCCGCTGGACCTGGAAGTGGGGGCGGGCACGTTCCACCCGGCCACCTTCCTGCGCGCGCTGGGCCCGGAGCCGTGGAATGCGGCCTACGTGCAGCCCTCGCGCCGTCCTACCGACGGCCGCTACGGCGAAAATCCCAACCGGCTGCAGCGGTACTACCAGTACCAGGTGGCGATGAAGCCCAACCCGGACAACATCCAGGACCTGTACCTGGGCTCGCTCAAGGCGCTGGGCATCGACCCGCTGGTGCACGACCTGCGCTTTGTCGAAGACAACTGGGAGTCGCCCACGCTCGGCGCCTGGGGCCTGGGCTGGGAAGTCTGGCTCAACGGCATGGAGGTGACCCAGTTCACCTACTTCCAGCAGGCTGGCGGGCTGGAGTGCAAGCCGGTGCTGGGCGAGATCACCTATGGCCTGGAACGGCTGTGCATGTATCTGCAGAGCTGCGACAACGTCTACGACCTGGTGTGGACCTACGGCCCGGACGGCAGCCCGGTGAGCTATGGCGATGTCTACCACCAGAACGAAGTGGAGCAGAGCGCCTACAACTTCGAGCATGCCAATGTGGAAGAGCTGTTCCACCGCTTCGATGCCTGCGAAGCCGAGGCCAAGCACCTGATCGAGGTCGGCCTGCCGTTGCCGGCGTATGAGCAGGTGACCAAGGCCAGTCACGCCTTCAACCTGCTGGATGCGCGCCGCGCGATCAGCGTGACCGAGCGCCAGCGCTACATCCTGCGCGTCCGCGCGCTGGCCCAGGGCGTGGCGCAGGCGTATCACGCGCAGCGCGAGAAGCTGGGATTTCCTGGCGTCAAACGCTGATGCTGTTGCCTTCCCCCGCTGGCGGGGGAAGGTGCCCGTAGGGCGGATGGGGGCAGCATGCCTTCGCCGCCGGCTCACACCCCTCATCCGGCGCATCGCGCCACCTTCTCCCGCTTGCGGGAGAAGGACATCATCAAGCCACCTTTCGTCGGTTGACGAACGAAGGGAAAACCAAGGTCCGACGCAATGACTCAGATGCACCCCCTGCTGATCGAACTGGGCACCGAAGAGCTGCCGGTCAAGGCGCTGCCGGGCTTGGCGCAGGCGTTCTTCGATGGCGTGCTGGCCGGGCTGGAAAAGCGCGGCATCGCGGTCACGCGTGGCGATGCCAAGCCGCTGTCCACCCCGCGCCGTCTGGCGGTGCTGCTGCCGGGCGTGGCCGCCGAACAGCCCGAACAGCGCTCCGAAGTGCTGGGGCCGTATCTCAATATTGCGCTGGATGCCGATGGTAACCCGACCAAGGCACTGGCCGGTTTTGCCGCAAAGGCTGGCATCGACTGGACCGCGCTGGAGCGCACCAGCGACGCCAAGGGCGAGCGTTTCGTGCATCGCGCAGTGACGCCGGGTGCGCAAACCGCCGCGCTGTTGCCGGAGATCCTGCGCGAAGCGATTGCCGCCATGCCCATCCCCAAGCCGATGCGTTGGGGCGCGCATGCCTACGCCTTCGCGCGGCCGGTGCAGTGGCTGGTGCTGCTGTTCGGCACTGAGGTCATCCCGGCCGAACTACTGGGCGTGCGGGGTGACCGCATCACCCGCGGCCATCGTTTCATGCACGAAGGCGAGGTGTCGTTGTCCGCGCCGGGCGATTACATCGACGCGCTGCGCAGCGCGCATGTGCTGGTGGATGCCGATGTACGCCGCACGCGGATCGTCGAAGAGGTCGAAGCGGCCGCCAAGCAGGCCGGCGGCCGCGCGCGCATCAGTGACGACAATCTGGAGCAGGTGGTCAACCTGGTCGAATGGCCGTCGGCGGTGCTGTGCAGCTTCGAGCGCGACTTCCTGGCGGTGCCGCAGGAAGCGCTGATCGAAACCATGGAGATCAACCAGAAGTTCTTCCCGGTGCTGGATGACGGCGGCAAGTTGACCGAGCAGTTCATCGGCATTGCCAACATCGTCTCCAAGGACGTGGCCGAAGTGGCCAAGGGCTACGAGCGGGTGATCCGTCCACGGTTTGCCGATGCCAAGTTCTTCTTCGACGAAGACCTCAAGCAGGGGCTGGAAGCGATGGGCGCAGGCCTTGCCGGCGTCACCTATCAGGCTAAGCTGGGCAGCGTGGCCGACAAGGTCGCGCGCGTAGCCGCTCTGGCCGAGGCGATCGCGCCGCAGGTCGGCGCCGACCCGGCGCAGGCACGCCGCGCTGCGGTGTTGGCCAAGAACGATCTGCAGTCGCGCATGGTCAATGAATTCCCGGAATTGCAGGGTATTGCCGGGCGCCATTACGCAAAAGCCGCTGGCGAGCCGAGCGAGATTTCGCTGGCCATCGACGAGGCGTACCAGCCGCGTTTTGCCGGCGACGACATCGCGCTGTCGCCACTGGGCAAGGTGCTGGCGATTGCCGAGCGTCTGGATACCTTGGCCGGTGGCTTTGCGGCCGGGCTGAAGCCGACCGGCAACAAGGACCCGTTTGCGCTGCGGCGTAATGCGCTGGGCTTGGCGCGGACGGTGATTGAGTCGGGATTTGACTTTGATCTGAAGAAATTGCTTGCCGAGGCCAGGACTCAGATCAATCTCCAAGCAAGTGCCCGGCACTTACTCAAGACAGAAACTGCTGTAGCAAAGGCTAAAGAAGCCGGCGCCGCCTTATCGCAATCTGTCGAAAAAGACGCGCACACCGCGCTTGCGCAGACCAGCCAGGACGGCGAAATCTTCGACTTCATCCTCGATCGCCTACGCGGCTACTACGCCGACAAGGGCGTACCGGCAACGCACTTCAATGCAGTCGCTGCATTGTTCTCGGTCGCGCCCGAGGGCGCTCCTACAGGGCTCGTAGGAGCGCACCTGGGCGCGACCCACGGCTCCCTCTACGACTTCGACCGCCGCATCGATGCCATCGGCATCTTCGCCACGCTACCCGAGGCCGAAGCGCTGGCCGCGGCCAACAAGCGCATCCGCAACATCTTGCGCAAGGTCGACGGCGAGATCCCCGGCGACATCGACACCACGCTGCTGCGCGAACCGGCCGAAGAAGCGCTGGCCGAAGCGGTGGAAGCGGCCATCGGCGACACCGGCGATGCACTGCACCGCCACGACTACGTCGCCGTGCTCGCGCGCCTGGCCCGCCTGCGTCCGCAGGTGGACGCGTTCTTCGATGGGGTGATGGTCAACGCCGAAGACCCCCAGCTGCGTGCCAACCGCCTGGCGCTGCTGAAGAAGCTCGGCGACCGCCTCGGTAGCGTTGCCGCCATCGAGCATCTGTCCAGCTGATGTCCACCGCTGCCGGCGCGACGCAGTGGCAACGTGCCCAGGACGCGCTGGCCCGCCGCGACATGGCCGCCGCGGCGGCGGCGTTGCAGGCGGTGTTGGCGGTGGAGCCGACGCATGTGTCGGCCCGGGTGCTGTTGGCCGGCACCGTGCTGGCGAGCGGCAAGATGCGCGAGGCGGTCACGCAGCTGCGCTTGGCCGCGCGCGATCTGGGCGAGGATGTGACGCTGCGTTGCCGTGTGGCGCAAGCGCTGCTGCGCGTTGGCGAACATCGGCCGTTGCATGCGCTGCTGCGGCATCCATCGGTGCTGCAGTGTGGCGATGGCGCGACGCTGGCCTTGCTGGCGCATGTGCATCAATCCCTGGGCGAACATCCCGAGGCGCTGGCGATGATGCAGCGCGCGCAGGCCTGCGGATTCGATGGCGCGGATTTCCGCTTTTTCCTTGCCGTGCAATTGCAGTTCAACGGGCATCTGGATGCGGCAGCGCAGGCGCTGGAACAGACCTTGGCGCAGCAGCCCGGCTACGGCCGTGCGGCGCTGACGCGTGCACGCTTGCGCCGCCAGAGCGCGACCGATAACCATATCGCTGCACTGCGCCAGCAGTTGCAGCGCGCTGCACCCGGGAGCGAAGACCGGGCCGGGCTGGCGTTCGCGCTGTACAAGGAGCTGGAAGATCTGGGCGAGACCGATGCCGCCTGGGATGCGCTGCAGCATGGCAATGCGGTCATGCACGCACGCCTGCGCCACGATGCCGAAGCCGAGGCATCGCTGTATTCGCAGTTGGGCGCCTTGGCCGATCAAGGCGTGTTTGCTGCCCAGCCAGCTGATGCTGCACCCGGCCCGCAACCCATCTTCGTGCTCGGCCTGCCACGTTCGGGCACCACGGTGCTTGAGCGAATGCTGGGTAACCATTCGCAGATTGTCTCTGCGGGCGAACTGAGCGACTTCGGCCATCAGTTGCGCTGGGGCGCGGACCAAGCCGGGCGCAGCCTGCTGGATGCGGGCCTGTTGCAGGCGCTGCCCACGCTGGACTACGCACAGGTCGGGCAGCGCTATCTGGAGCAGACGCAGTGGCGCGCGGGGGCAGCGCGCTGGTATATCGACAAGTTGCCTGCCAATGCAGTGGCGATCGGGCCGATCGCACGGGCCTTGCCGGGTGCACTGATCGTGCATCTGGTGCGCGAGCCGATGGCAGTGTGCTTTTCCAACTATCGCGCGCTGTTCGGCGATTCCTATGCTTACAGCTACGACCTGCAGACACTGGCGCGTCATTACCAGGCGTATCACGGTTTGATGGCGCAGTGGCGCGCTGCGCTACCTGGCCGGGTGATCGATGTGGACTACGCGCAGATGGTGCGCGATCCATCTGCGGTGCTGGAGCAGTTGATGACGCGCTGCGGGTTGGCGATAGAGCCAGGGCAGATCGACATCACCCGCAATGCCGCAGCATCGGCCACGTTGAGCAGCGTGCAGGTACGCGAGGGTGTGCATGGGCGCAATGTGGAAGCGTGGCGTCGCTATGCAACGCAACTGGAGCCGCTGAGGCAGGCCTTGTTGCAGGCGGGCATGATCGAAACAGACGCTACGCGCTAAGCCCCGCTGACAAGCGAATGCGCTCACCGTCAGGTGGGCAGCCTGCTGTTTGATCCCGGTCAGCCCACTGCCACGTTGGCAGGTGCGATGTCCTTGCTGCTTGCGGGACCGCTGTTGGCGGGATGGATGTCACGTAAGAACCTGCGTGGATGGACGCACGGCGTGTCGTGCAAGCGGTGAGGGCATCGCGCCCTCATCCCACGTGTTTGGTAACATGTCTGCCAAGGCGAGTGCGACCAGACCTGGCCTCCATCGAGACAGCGTTCAAGCGCTGCTGGTCGCTGCTTTCAGTCCAATACAGGCACCTATAAGTCAGCGGCCTTGCATCAAAAAAAAGGCCGGCAGTCATGATGACTGCCGGCCGTTGGTCACAACCGATGACTCACTGCGCGCCGAAGCGCCAGTTCAATTCCAGCATGTACGAACGGCCATAGCCGGTGTAGTTGAAGATGTTGTAGTACGGGTAGTCGGTGTAGGTGCGATCACGCGGTGGGCGGGTGTCGGCGAGATTGTTGACGGTGGCAGTCAGCGAGATGTCGTCGTTGATCGCATAGTCCAGCGTCGCATTGAAGGTGGTCCACGCTCCGACCTTGCGCGCCCCTTCCACTGCATAGCCATCGGTACTCTGCTGCGCGAGGAGGTTAGGGGTACGGCCGTAACGCTGGCCGAACAAGGTGGTGGTCCATGCATCCTTCTGCCAGGTGATCGAGGCATTGGTGATGCTGCGGAACTCGGAAGAGAAGAATGGCTCGCTCAGCAGGTCGCGCACCGGGTCTTGCGGGAACTGCTGGCTTTCGTGCTTGAGCGTCAGGTTGTACTGCGCGTCGAACACAAACAGGCCCCAGGATTCGGTGGCCAGGTTGTAGGTCGCCTTGGTCAGCACACCGGAGATTTCCTCGTTGGAAATATTGACCGGGTTGATGCGGATGTTGCTCAGGCGATTGGGCACCAGCGCATCGGCGGCGGTGCGGTCGATACGCGACAGCGCGTCCACGCAGGTCGGCGAGTTGATGTCCAGGGCGCCGAGCCGGCAGGCCGATTCGTTTTGCAGCAACGCATCGGTGCTCAGGTCGCTCACCTTGTCATCGATCTTGATGTTGTAGTAATCGGCGTTGACGCTGAAGCGTGCGCTCGGCGACCACACCACGCCGGCGCCCCAGGATTTTGCGGTGATCGACTGCAAATCCGCATTGCCGGACCGACGGCCCTGGATGCTGGTGCCGGCAAAGGTGCAGTCGGCAATCGGCACGCCGGGTTCTTCGACCGCACAGCGGTAGTAGTCGTTGACGCCCTGGAAAAAGCCGCTGTCGCCAGCGAACGAGAACGCCATGTCCGGTGCCTTGAACGCAGTGGCGTAGTTGCCGCGGAACAGCAGCGAATCGATCGGGCGGAATTCCAGTGCGGCCTTGTAGGTGAACTTGGAATCGCCACCGCCGCCCTGGTTCTTGTAGTCGTCGTAGCGGCCGGAAAGATTAGCGGTCAAGGTGCTCAGGATCGGCACCCGCATTTCGAAGGCTGCCGCCCAATTCTCGCGCTTGCCGCTGCCCTGGGTGCCGGTCAGCTGGTAGAAGTCGCCGGCAATCACACGCGGGTCAGTCGGATTGGTCCAGTACTGATTACCGGCCTGCAACACACCGGCGACGCCGACCGCACCGGCCGGCAGGTTGAACAACTCGGTGTTGGTCAGCTGCAGGTTGACGTTCTGGGTCCAGGTCCTGGACTTGGTGCGGATTTCATCGTTGAAGCTGCGGTACTGCGCCGGCGTCAACGCGCGGTAGAAGTTGGCATCGTTGGGCGAATAGATCGGGTAGCCGTAGTACTCACCCTGCGGCGCGCCAAGAAACTGTTCACGGAAGAAATCTTCGATGCGGTCGGCCAGCGGCCACTGCTGACGGCTTTCGATGCGATATTCCGAGCGTGCGTAGTAGGCATCGTAGGTCCAGTTGCTGGCACCAAGGCCGCCTTTCAGACCGAGCGCGATGTTGTAGGAGTCGGCAGTCTGGCGGTCGTTGTTGAAATTGTTGTTGCCGGTTTCTTCAGGCGCAAAGATACGTTGATAGCTTTCGAGTTGCTGGCTGTCCTGGTTGTAGAAAAAGCCACCGGTGTCCGACGAGGTCTGCCAGAAGCGGGGTCCGCCATTGACCTCGACCTTGGTGCGATTGAGCAATACGGTCGAGTACAGCTCGGTGTTGTCGTTGAACGCATAGCTCAGGTTGGCATAGCCGCTGGCGCTGCGTTCCTTGTTGAGGATGCTGGCGTAGCCTGGTACTGCGCGGCTGCTGCAGAAGTTGCCACGGTTGGCGCGGTTGTCGTACTGCACCGCCCCATTGAACAGCGGTCCCAATGCAGCGCAATTTTCGGCGCCGGGATCGATATAAGTGGTTGGCAGGTTATGCAAGGCAATACGCGAACCATAACGCAGCGTCGGGTCCGGATTGTCGTTGGTGGAATCGAAGTCGCGGCGCTGATAGCCGTAGATCGGATCCTGATTGTTGAGCTGCAGGCCCCAGACGATGTTGGCGCCGCCGATCTCGTTGCCGCCGGTGAGCTGAAAGCGCTGGTTGTTGCCGCCACCGCCGTCGTAGGTGCCCATGCGGTAATTCATCTGCACGCCGTCCATGCGCTTTTTCAGGATGATGTTGACCACGCCGGCGATGGCGCTGGAGCCGTAGATTGAGGACTGGTTACCGGGCGCTACGTCGATGCGCTCGACCATGCCCACCGGCACGCTGGCCAGATCGACGAAGTTGCTCTGGCCGTTGTAGAGCAACGGGTAGTCGGCCATCGGCCGGCCATCGATCAACACCAGGGTGAAGCCGGGATCCAGGCCGAGCAGGCTCAACGATTTGGCACCCGCAGTGAAGCCGCCACTGAACTGGCCATCCTGGACCGCGCCGGTGGCCGTCGGTTGCGAGCGCAGCACGTCGTAGACGTCCTTGAAGCCGCGGCGCTGGATGTCCTGGGCGGTGATCGAAAACACCGGGGTTGCGGTTTCAATCTGGGACCGGGGGATCAACGACCCTGTCACCGTCACCTTGTCCAGTTGAGTCACTTCACCTTGCTCCTGTGCCAGCGCAAGCGATGGCATGGTCAGGGCGGTGCACACGGCGGTAACCAGCAAATGACGCTTCATAAAACGAACCTCTCTCTCCAAAGGTATGAACGGGCGCGCGGCAATCGGGGGGCCGCGCGCAATGGGTGTCAACGAAACGTTAACAACGTGCCGACTGTACCCAGTTCCGTCCGGTGCCGTATAGGCGTGTTTGCGCAGATTTTTTGTCCCTTCACACCTAGGCTGGGTATCCTTTGCCGATGCTTAAAGCCGTCTTTGCTCTTTCCCTGCTGTGCACCCTGTTCGTTCCGCTGCAAGCGGCTGCCCGGGCGACCATCGACAAGATCGAGATCAAAGGGCTGGACGACGGCGACGATGCCGAGATGATCGAGAACATCGAGGTCTCCCTGTCTCTGTATGAGGCCGTCGGTAAGGAGCAGGGTGAGTCGCGATTGGAGTACCTGCTGGCGCAGGCGGAGCGGCAGACGCGCGAGGCACTGGAGCCGTTTGGTTACTACTCGCCGACCATCGAACTGGCCGCGCCGCGCAATGGCGACAAGGTGACGGTGGTGATCACGGTGGACCGTGGCGAGCCGGTCCGGGTACGCACCTCGCATATCTCCATCACCGGCTGGGCCGAGCAGGACCGTTATCTGGGGCAAGATCTCAAGCAGTTCGAGCCGCGCGAAGGCCAGGTCTTCAGCCACCCGCAATACGAAGCCAGCAAGGTGCGCATCACGCGGCGTCTGGCTGAGCGTGGGTACTTCGACGCCGACTTCACCCAGCGCCGGGTCGCGGTAACGCGCGCCGAACACGCTGCCGACATCGACCTGAATTGGGATAGCGGCCGTCGCTACGACATGGGCAAGGTGCGCTTCGACTACGACTACTTTCGCGATGGCCTGTTCGACCCGCTGGTGTATTGGGACGAGGGCAGCTACTACCACGAAGGCAAACTGGATCGGCTGCGCGAGTCGCTGACCAAGCTGGATTACTTCAGCACCATCGATATCCAGCCCAAGCCCGAAGACGCCGATGCCGATGGCCGCGTACCGGTGGACGTCAAGCTCACCCGCGCCAAGCGCACCGTCTACACCTCCGGTCTGAGCTACGGCAGCGAGAGCGGCGCCGGTGTGCGCGGCGGCGTGGAGCGGCGTTATGTCAATGCGCGTGGCCACAAGATGGACACGCAGCTGGACTACGCGCAGAACCGCAAGAGCCTGACCACCAGTTACCGGGTGCCGGCGTTCCGCTGGCTCGACGGCTGGTACACCGCCTCGGCGCGCCTGTACGACGAGCAGACCGAATACATCGACCTGCGCAACGTCAAACTCACCGGCAGCCGCAGCGGCCAGATCAACGAGCGCTGGAGCGCGATTGCCTCGATCAACGCCTTGCGCGAGCGCTGGCGTTTCAGCAGCGGCAACGATTTCGAAGGTGCGGTGTACGAAACCTCCACGCTGATCTATCCGCAGCTGCAGGCCAACTACATCAATGTCGACGACCGGCTGTTTCCGCGCAGCGGTGTGTCGGGCCAGGCGCTGATCCGTGGTGGCGCCGAAGGTGCGGGCTCGGACACCAACTTCGGCCAGCTCTATGGGCAGCTGCGCTGGTTTCTGGGGGCCGGCGAGAACGGGCGGGTGATCCTGCGCGGCGAAGGCGGCACCACCTGGACCAGCGATCTGGTGGCGATGCCGCCCAGCCTGCGCTTCTTTGCCGGTGGCGCCAACAGCATCCGCGGCTACGCCTTCCGCGAAGTGGGCCCACGCACGCCCAGGCCGGACGAATTTGCGCTGGGTGCCAAGAACGTGGTCACCGGCAGTGCCGAGTACGAGCATTACCTCAAGGGCGGCCCGTGGGGCGGAGCGGTCTTTGTCGATAGCGGCAGCGCCTTCGACGACCGGCCCGACTGGCATACCGGTATCGGCTTCGGTCTGCGTTGGCGTTCGCCGGTGGGACCGGTGCGCGTGGATATCGCACACGGCTTGAACGACCCCGACTCGCAGTTTCAGCTCTACATCGATATCGGGGCCAACCTGTGAGCACACCCACGCCCACGCCACCTGCCGCACCGCGCCGCGCGCGTTTTTATCGCCGACGCCGGTTCTGGGTGGGCTCGGGGCTGACCGTGCTCGGGCTGGTGCTGCTGGCCCTGATCGCGCTCTATTGGTTGCTGCAGACCGTGGCCGGGCGCGACGTGTTGCTGGCGCAAGTGGTCGCGCGCCTGCCGGTGGGTGCCAGCTTCAGCTACGGCAGCGTCGAAGGCCCGGTGGCTGGCCCGCTGACCTTGCGCAATGTCGACTTCACCTATCAGGACATCCACTTCACCGCCGAGCGCGTGTATCTGGAGCCGGATCTGCGCCCATTGCTCGGCCGCAAGTTGCAGCTGGATGCGGTGCAGGTGAGTAACGCCACGTTGAATCTGGGCAAGAGCGACGAACCGTTCAAGCTCCCCAGCTGGCCCGAGTCGCTGCCGCAGATCAACGTGCCGCTGGCGATCCAGGCCGACAAGATTGCAGTGGACAACCTGCGCATCACCCAGTTGCAGCAGCCGATGATCGTGCTGCACAAGATGCAGGGCGGGCTGGAAGTGGCGACCGGCGAACTGCGCACGCGCGATCTGGTGATCGACACCGACATGGGCGACTTCCGCCTGCATGGCGATTACATTCCCAACGACGCTTACCACGCCGATCTCACCGCCACCGCGGTGCTGCCGGCCGCGCGTGGCCGCACGCCGGCCAGCCTGGGCCTGGTCGCACGCGGTGACCTGGACAAGATGGAAGTGGCGATCGCCGGCCGCGCGCCGGCTCCGCTGCAGGCCAGCCTGGTGTTCACCGGCCGCAACGACCCGACCTGGGCGTTGAAGGCCGTTACCGAAGCACTGGATACCTCGCTGCTGATTCCGGCCGCCGCTGGCGCGACCAGCGCACCGGCCACGCCGATCGCAGTGAACCTGACCGCGTCCGGCAAGGGCGGCAAGGCCGATCTGCAGGGCAGCATCAAACAGGGCGCGCTGAGCGCGACCTTGCAGCCGTCGCACATCAGCTTGCAGGAGCAGGTGTTGACGGTCGAACCGTTGGTGATCGATACCTTCGAAGGCCGCACCCAGCTGCGCGGCACCGCCGATTTCCGCGATACCCAGAATCCGAGCTTCCGCTTTGCGGTCAATGCCAAGGGCCTGCGCTTCACTCCCGCGTCCGACCCGGCCACCCCCGATGCGCCGGTGGTGCCGGTGGAATTGATCGACGCACGCCTGGGCGTGGCCGGCACGCTGAAGGCGTGGGCCGCGATCGGCCGCGCCACCGTGGAGCGCGACGGCCAGCAAGCCGCACTAGTGTTTGACAGTCGTGGCAACGACCAACGCGCGCAGCTCAAGCAGGTGCAGGCCACCACGCCGGGCGGCTCGCTGGATGTCACCGGCGAAGTGGGCTGGGCACCGGAGCTGCAGTGGGATGTCACCGCGCAGCTGGCCAAGTTCGACCCGGGCTATTTCGCACCGGGCTGGAACGGCAATCTGTCCGGCAAGATCGCCTCCAAGGGCCGGCAGTTGCCGGCGCCGGCCGGTGGCGTCTCGCCGGGCTTCGAAGCCACGGCCGATGTTCCCAGCCTGACCGGCCAGCTGCGCCAGCGCGCGCTGTCGGCCAACGGCAAGTTCGCCCTGCGTGGCGAACAAGGCGAAGGCGAACTGCAACTGTCGCTGGGCAATAGCCGCGTCACTGCCAAGGGCAAGGTCGGCGATCAGCTCGATATCGCCGCGCAACTGCAGCCGCTGCAACTGGACGACGTGCTGCCTGGCGCCACCGGCACCGTGCGCGGGCAGTTGCAGGTCAGCGGCCGCCGCGATGCGCCGGACATCACCGCCGACATCGCCGGCAATGGCCTGCGCTGGAACACCTACACCGCGCAGAGCATCAGCTTGCGTGGGCGCTTGCCGTGGCGCGGCAGCGATGGACAACTGGCGCTGCAGGGCACCGCTATCGAAGCGGGCGTGGTGCTGGACAGCGTGCGGGTGCAGGCACGCGGCGCGGTGGAAGCGCTGCGTCTGGATGCCGATATCGCCAACAGCATGGCCAGCGTCGCGCTGCAGGGCGATGTGCGTCGTAATGGCGCGCGCTGGCAGGGCCAGGTCGCCACGTTGCGCATCGCACCGTCGAAGGGCGATGCCTGGGCGCTGCGGCAGCCGGCGCAGTTCAGTACCGATGGCGCGGCCTTCACCTTGTCCGACACCTGCCTCGGCGCAGCCACCGGCGGCGCGCTGTGCGCCAGCGCCAACTGGCCGCGCGAGGGCATGGTGGTGCATGGCGACGCGTTGCCACTGTCGTTGGTGCAACCGTGGTTGCCCAAGCAGGAAGGCCGGCAGATCTATCTGCGCGGTGAACTCGCACTCGACGGCAGCTTCAAGCCGCGCGGCAATGCATGGGAAGGCAGCTTCCGCATCGCCTCGCCCGAAGGCGGTATCCGCCTGGGCGAAACCCGCTACGCCGCGGTGGCCGGCAACCCCAATCGCGGTGAGTTGCTGCGCTACGACCAGTTCAGCATGCAGGCCGATTTCACCCCGCAGCAGATCCAGGGCAAGCTCGGTGTCGGCTTCCAGGGCGCGGGCTTTGTCGATGCCAAGTTCAACACCGGCTGGGACGCGTACGCGCCGCTCAATGGCGAGCTGTATCTCAACATGTCGCGGCTGTACTGGCTGGAGCTGGTGGTGGCCGATGTGGTGCGGCCCAAGGGCCTGGTCGAAGGCCATGTGAGCTTGCGGGGCACCCGCGACAAACCGCTGCTGGGCGGCGACGCCACCCTGAGCGATTTCACTGCCGAATACCCGTCGATGGGTCTGACCTTGAGCGAGGGCAAGGGCCGCTTCGACGCCTTGCCGGACGGCTCGGCCAAGATCACCGCCTCGGCCAAGTCCGGCGAGGGCACGCTCACCGTCGATGGCGGGCTGTCGTGGTTCGGCACCAGCACGCCATTGCTGCTCAACATCCGCGGGCAGAACGTGCTGGCCTACAACACCAGCGAGTTGCGCATCATTGCCAACCCGGACATGCAGTTCGGCATCGTCGACAAGACCATGCAGCTGCGCGGCAAGGTCACCGTGCCCGAAGCCGATATCGACCTGGAGCGCCTGGATCGCGGCACCTCGGTGTCCGAAGACGTGGTGGTGCTGGACCCGGTCGACCCGGAGGTCGCTCCGTCCTCGCCATTGGATATGGACCTGGCCATCGTGCTCGGCGACAAGGTCAACATGAGCGGTTTCGGCCTGAAGGGCGGCCTGAGCGGGCAGATGCAGATCCGCGCGCGCCCGGGGCGCGAAATGACCGCCAATGGCGGGCTGGATGTGCGCGGCCGCTACAAGGCCTATGGCCAGGATCTGACCATCAGCCGCGGCCAGCTGACCTGGAACAACAACATCGTCTCCGACCCGCGCGTGAGCCTGCGCGCCGAACGCAAGATCGGCGATGTCACCGCCGGTATCGACGTCAGTGGCCGCGCCGAATCGCCACGTGCCGATGTGTGGTCGGAGCCGGCAATGTCGCAATCCGAAGCGCTGTCGTACCTGGTACTCGGCCGCGGCCTGTCCACCGCCAGCAGCGACGAAACCCAGCAAGTCAGCGCCGCTTCGGCTGCACTGTCGGCAGGCAGCAGCCTGATCGCTTCGCAGATCGGCGCCAAGCTCGGCCTGGACGAGGCCGGCGTCAGCCAATCCAGCACGCTCGGCTCAGTGGTGGGCTTCGGCAAATACCTCTCGCCCAAGTTGTACGTCGGCTACGGCGTCTCGATGATCGGCGGCGGCTCGGTGCTCACCCTCAAATACCTGCTCAGCCGCGGCTTCGATGTGGAAGCCGAATCCAGCACGGTGGAGACCAAGGGCTCGGTGAATTGGCGGCGGGAGAAGTAGCACTAACGAAACGCCCTGGCACCTCACAGGTTCAATTATCTGGTTCTAAGCATGGATGGATTTTTTCAAAAGACGACCAATCGAGAAATCGGGTAAGAAAGACTCTGTATGAGCTCATCGGACAGATGGGGACGGATGGCTATCAGGTTGGATAGAGTGCTTCGACAACTGACGTGGATATTGAAAGGGCACCTGAGCGGTCCTGACTCCCAAATGCATCTGTCTGAGGGCTACAAGCGCATCCTCGAGGGCGACTCCGATCAACGTCGAGATGTCTTGATGCGTTATCGGGCCGGGATGGATCGTGCTGGGATGTTCGCTTGATCAAGCGCGTATCGATTCAATCCGACGCCTGGCATCGCGTTTGTAAGGTGCTCGCGGCGAGCTGGGCTTGCCGTAACTTACCCAGGGATCGTTAGTTTGCGCGCTTCCTGCGCACCTTCCAGTGCGTTATCAGGTCAATGCTCCAGGCGACTGCAGTCAACACCAACGCGATTTGGGGGTAAAGGATCAGAAACCCGAATGCCATGAACACGACCTTGGTGCAGAGAAGTGCCGCCCATGCCCAGCCCCAGCCCCATTGAAACTGGAAGGTCTCGCTGTCGCGGCGTATCCAGCGCAGGAGTGCGACCGGCAGCAGCGGCAGCGCGATAAAGGTTGCAGCCTGCTTCAGGTCGATGAAAATCAAGCCTCCCGCGAGCATGCCAACGGCGGGGATGAACATCCGTTGCAGCAGCGGATGTGTCAACCGTGGATCTGCCTCCGGCCGGCATTGCCAACGCATCAGCGACATCACGGAATACCATGTTGCCCAGCCAACGATACACATGGCTGCGCCATAGAGTCCCACCTCCAGGACCGGCGACATTCCTGGCGAAGGATTGTGATCAATCATCGCCAGCAGCAGGAAGAGTAGAAAGATTGCAGTGCCGACGATTGCACTGCGTGCCAGTCCTAACATGGCAATGACCGGGTTGAATACGTCCCGCTGGCTGGCGAGATACCAGCGCAGTGCGCTTTCCCGATCCAGCGGTGGTGGTGGCTTACTACCGTCCGGGACATAGCCGATCAGATCAAGCAGACGGCGTACCTGGCTGGCACGCCAAGGCCATAACAACGCAGCGAAGGCGGCGCCTTCGGACTCGGCTGGTGCCAGCCATTTCAATAGCTTACGTACCTGCGGAACGCTGGCTGATGCATCGCCAACATGCTGCAGTTCGATAGCCAGTTGGCTGTGCCCTGCCGGCTGCAGCAGCCAACGTCGATGCATCCGTGAACGCACATGTGCGACCAGATAGGGGTCGGGCGCATCCAGCGCCTGTTCCCAATCGAAGAAGTCTGCCAGCACATCATAGTTGTCTTCGATAAGCGCTTGACTACCGGCCAGCAGAGAGCGCTGCAAGGCACTACTGATCTGTGGCTTGAATTCCAGGGACCATAATTCCGGTTGCGCCACCAGCCACTGGCGCAATTGCTGCGGATCCAACACACCGGCTTGCTGCAAGATGCGTTGTCGCACTTGCTCAAGATCGATATCGGGTTGTGGGACTTGTGCCGATGCGATCCAGTCGATGGCAATCGCAGGGGCCGGGCACCGCGCCACGTCCGGCTGCGCCAGTGCAGGTGATTCGGGCCGAAGCGTATCAGCTCTCCGGACTTCCGGCGGTGGACAGACAACGATCTGCGGCGGCACAGGCAGAGAGGCACTGCGCACGATCGCGTGCTCAGGTATATCGTCATCGTGCTCATCGTGCTCATCGTGCTCATCGGATTCGTCTGCCGTCGTCCTCTCGGTGCTATGGCGCGACCAGGCGAGCGCGGCCTGGTAGGTCTCATGCAGCTGCTGGAAACCGGCTGGATCGTCATCCGGGCGGGTGAGCTTTAGACGTGCCGCGTACGCGCGCTTGATCGCACGCGTATCTGCATCGTCATCTAACCCCAACGCATCCAGCGCCCAGCTCATGCACGCGCTTCCAGTTCGTCCAACGCCTGCGCAAGTTCGTCGCGGTGGCGTTCGATGCGTCGCAGATCCTGGCTCTCAAGCACCTCCCGGAACTGCACGATCCACTGCTGCACCAGATGGCGCGCGTCGATATATTCCTCATAGACGCGCTCGGTACGTGCCATCAGTGCGATATTTTGCTGCTGGTCGCGTGGATGTACCTTGAGAGCCTCCAGGGCCTGCAGCCGGCGCGCGATTTCTTCGCGATCAAGCAGCCCGGGGTTCTGTTCCAGCACCAGTTCGTGGCGCCTGCCGGTGGCATCTTCGATCACCTCCACCTGTAACAGCCCATCGACATCATAGGTAAAGCGGGTGAGCACGCCTTGCTCGCTGCGTGCGCGCCTGGGATCCAGGGGGACGCGTACTTCGCCCAGTTTGATGTTCTTTTCCACCATGGGGTTTTCGCCCTGGTAGACATCGATGATGACATGGGTCTGCTGCTCGTTGATCGGATAGAAACGGTCCTCGCGGCTCACCGGCACCACGCTGTTACGCGGGATGATGGGATGGAAATAGCCGGAGCGCACCTTGCCATCGTTGCCCTGACGCGCCACCTGGGTGCCCAGCGTGTACGGGCACACATCGGTGAGCACCACTTCGCGCAGGCTCTCGTCGCGGCTCTTCAGGCCAGCAGCCACCAACGCACCCAGCGCGATCGCATGATCCGGATTGACGTGCCGCAGCGGCAGCCGGCCCAGCATGCGGGTGGCCAGCCGGCTGATCATCGGCATGCGCACCGCGCCGCCCACCAGCACGATGTCGTCCAGTTCCGATGGTTTGAGTTTTGCGTCGCGCATGGCGCGCTCGATCGGTGTACGCATGCGCTGCAGCAAGGGCTCGGCGAGTTGCGCGAAGCGCGCCTCGTCGATTTCCCAGGCATAGCTCTGTCCAGCCATGCTCACGGTGAGAGCGCCTTGTGCCTGCGTACTTAGCTCACGCTTGAGCTGCTCCATACGACGACGCAGCTGCGCACTGTCGCCGGGTGCGAGCTTGGCTGAATCGAGACGATGCTCGGCACAGAAGCCTTCCACCAGCACCTCGAGAAAATCCTCGCCGCCGAGAAAGTTGTCGCCGGCACTGGCGTGCACTTCGACCACACCGTCGAACATTTCCAGCAGCGACACGTCGAACGTGCCACCACCCAAATCCAGCACCAGCACGCGGCCTTCGCCGCCACGTTCCTGCAGCCCGTAGGCCAGCGCAGCAGCGGTGGGCTCGTTGATCAACCGTTCGACGCGAATACCCGCCAGTTCGCCGGCCACGCGCGTGGCCTTGCGCTGCGCGTCGGAGAAGTACGCCGGTACGCTGATGACGGCTTCTTCGATCTTGCTGCCTAGCGCCGCTTCGGCATCGGCGATCAACGAGCGCAGGATCAGCGCCGATAATTCTTCGGGGCGGAAGCTGCGCTCACCCAGCTTGGTCTCGCGCGGGCTGCCCATCCAACGTTTGAACGCCGCCACGCTCAGATGCGGATGTGTCACCAGACGCTCGCGCGCCGGCTTGCCGACCAGCAAGCTGCCGTCATCGCCGATGCTGATCACCGACGGTGTCAACAGGCTGCCGTGAGGATTGGCGAACAGTCGCCCGCCCTCGGCATCGTGCACGCCGATCAGTGAGTGTGTGGTGCCGAGGTCGATACCTACGATCATGAGCAGATCCTTATGTCTCTTCAGTGCAGAAAATTTATTGGTGCCCATGCAGGCGACGATGCTGCGCATCCTGGATCAGCGAGACCACCCAGAGCAGTAGCGCGAAAATCGTGCCAGGCCAGGCACCCGCCTGCGATACCAGCAAGACCGGCGTGCCGAGGCCCACAAACGTGAGCATGGGCATGATCGCCGATCGTGAATCGGCCTCCATGCGTCCTGTGAGGCGGAAAACGGCGATATACGCAAGCGCTGCGCTGCAGGCGGCTCCCCAACCGCCGGTGCGCATGACTGCCAGGATGACGATGCTGGCTGTCGGTATCGCCCAGCGGTGCGCAATGCGCTTGCCCTTGCTCGAGAGGATGGTACGTGCCTGCCAGCGCGCCGCCATCTGAACCAGCACCAGCGCACTCCAGATCGCCAGACTCGCCCCGAGAGCGCTAAAAATCCAGGACGCAGCGGCGATACCGGCAATCGGAAGCATCAAGGTCGCCCCGGTGGCGAGCAAGGCGGCGACGACCAGTCCGCGTCCAAGATCGACCGCCAGCTGCCAGCCATGAGGGCGCCGCGGGTCGCCCAGCTGCCTCCAGAAACGAACGTGTCGTGGCTGTAGCGCTGCGGGCAAACCGCAGGGGAACCATTGATTGACGATGCCGCAGAAGCGGTACAGCCAAATCGGCCGCATCGGCAGCAAGGCAGACAGGAAGCACTCCCACCGAGAGGGTGGCCCGACCACGCGTGCTCTGAGCGCTTCGGCCCATTGTGGCGTCATCCTCTGCCAGTGTGCCGCTTCCAGTTCTTGGGCCAGAACGGCCGCATCGCCGCCAGGCGCCAGTGCAGCGAGTCGCCGCCGACTGCGCTCCTGCACCTGTGCCGACTTGCGCACATCGTGCAGCCAAGCGCGATCTTCTCGATCGTGGTCTAACTGGCTCCAACACAGAGTCTTCGATAGCGTGTCGATGGCGTCCAGTGGCAGCGACGTCTGTCGTTGGCGCAATGCACGCAAGACGTAAGTACCGAGCGTGGCGCGTTCGTCGTCGGGTAGCACGGTGACCCGCTGCGTCATCCACTGGGCCAGGAGATCCGGCGACTTCCCAAGTACGATAGCCATCACGCGGCCGGTCCAGAGCGCATAACGCAAATCGCTGTCTGGGTCATCGGAGAAAGAGGCGACCAAGGTGTCGAAGACTGCGTCGGACAGGGTCACGCCATCGTGTGCTAGCCGGTTGGCGATGTCGTAGCCAATGCGTGGGCGCAATTCCAGCGACCAGAGTTCGGGCAGGGCGCGCAACCAGGCGCTGAAGTCTGCTGCGGGCATGGAGTGGGTCGCAGCGAGGATGCGCGTGGCGACTTCCTGCACATAGGCATCGTCCTGCCACTGTGTCAGTTCGGCTTCCAGCAACGGCTGCTGCACGAATTCAGCATGCACGCGGCGGCGGCTGATGTGTGCTTCTTCGTTGATCGAAACTGCCTGCTGTTTCGGTGCCATTGGCGTGCCGGCGTCGATGTCCGCGACCGTCGCTGCGGCGTCCAGCCACGGTGTTGCCTCTAACCACGCCAATGCGGCCTGATATGTTTCGTGCAGTTGCTGGAATGCAACCGGATCATCATCCGGGCGAGTGGTTTTCAGGCGTGCGGCGTATGCGCGCTTGATCGCGCGCGCATCGGCATCCGCTGAGAGACCCAGCGCTTCCATTGCCCAGCTCATCGTTGCAACCCTGCAACCCCGATGGGGTGATCGCGTTCCATCCTGACCTGCTCCCGGCTCCAATCACGCGTTATCGACCGATGGCGGCCAAACTTTATGTCGCTGTCCTACGGGACGGATGAGGTGTGAATAGAACGGTAAGTACAGCCATTACTCAATCTTTATGCCTGCACGCCAGGGCGCGAATAGTCCCTTTACGCCCGACAGATCTACCTTGGCACTCCCGCACAATGGTGCGTTGAGCCAAACACAATGTGTATCCTGATTTTGCAAGGTCCCCAGGTTGATCCGGCGCAAGCGTTGCCGGTCATGTCGCCCGAGTGTGGTGGGCGTGCGCTGCGGACGGTGGCGTGCGCCGATGTCGATAGCTTGATTGCGAGCTTGCAATTGGCCGGTGGTGATGCGGAGGTGGAGCTGGTGCTGCTGGACTCGGGCGATCTGCCGTTGTCCGAGCGCAGTTGTGCCAGGGCCTTGCGTGCAGCGGTGGATGCGCTGCCGACGCCGTACATCGAGCTGCATGCCGATGCGGCGCAGGAGCTGGAGCCGTGGCTGCATCCGCAGCATGCGCCGTTGGCTGTTGTGATTGCGCCGCACGATGCGCCGCGTGCGTATGCGATGTCGTTGTGCATTGCTGCGCGCTGTCTGCCCTCGTTGCACGCGCCGTTGCGCGTGGCTGCCTGAGGACGCCGGCATGTCGATCATGATCGTGCGTGGGCCGGATGCGGTATCACCGCGGGTGCGTGGGCCGCAGCCATTGCCGCGGGCCGTGATCCGGCAGCTAGTGCAATGTGCCGGCGATGCAGGCAAGACGGTGGCGTTGCGCGCCTGCGTGTCGGAGCAGGAGTTGCTGGATGCGTTGCGCGTGGCCGGGCAGGCGCGGATGGAAATTGCATTGATCGATCCGGGCAGTTGCGTGGACAGCGTGCGCCTGCATCGGGTGCTGGCGGCGTTGCGCTATCCCTATGTGGAAACGCACGACGACAGTACGGACCGGCCGGAGCGCTGCCTGCCGGCAGGTCTGGGCGAGTGCTTGGCGACGGTGCGCGGTTACTGCGCGCAGAGCTATCTGCTGGGGCTGGAAATCGCGTTGGAACATCTGGGCTGCACGGAGATTCAGGGCGATGTCCACGTCGGGACCTGAGCAGCGCCAGCTGCATTACTTCGCCGACTACGAAGGCTATTGCGATGGTCGGCCGGTGTTGTGGGGACAGCTCGCGCACAGCGTGGAGGTGTCTGCCGATGGCGTGCTGGATGCCGCCGAACTGGTGTGTGCGTTGCGCCGTCGTGCGGCAGAAGCGCATGGGCTGGAAGCGGGGCAGATCCGTCTCTGTCAGGTCACGCGGCTGTAGCGGCGTGACCTGTGCCTTTGGTGTAGCGCGCTGCTCGCGCGTGTTGCGGTCGATCAAGAACGCGTCGCTTCTTCCCCTGCGCCGCAACGAGACGGTGTCGGAGACGGCACACCCATCGCTGCACCCGCACGCACTGGTCTTACGCACGCTACCCATGATGCACCACCGGTCGGCGACGCTGTTCTGCGATCACGCGACGGCACCGAATGCAGAGCATCGCTTGGCGCCGTCTCCATACTCGATCAGCAACAGCCAACAGCCAGCAGCCAGCAGCCAGCAGCCAACAGCAACAGCAAATAGCAACAGCAAACAGCAAACAGCAACGGCAAACAGCAACGGCAAACAGCAAACACGCACACGCCAATCAACGCACCGCGCTACGCTATCGACCAGCCCCACACACAACGACGCCACCCGAAGGTGGCGTCGTTGTTTTGCTTTCACTGCGCATCACGCAACGCAGAGCACGTGCTAGCCGATTACTTGGCCGCTCCGCTCTCCGGCACGAACTTGATCAGCTGATTGCTGGTCGCGGCGGTGCCGAAGTTGAAGCGGCCGTAGCCGGCGCCCCAGTACAGCGCACCATTGACCACGGCCGGCGAGCTGAGCACCGAGCCGGTGGCGTCGTAGTTCCACAGCGTGGCGCCAGTGTCGGTGTCGAGGGCGACCATGTTGCCGGCCATCGAACCGGCGTACAGCAGGTTCGGCGACACCGTCAGCGAGCCCTGGCCGCCTGCCGGTACGGTCGGGTTGACGCTGTTGATACCCGGCACCTTGACCTGCCACTTGATCTTGCCGGTAGCCGCATCCAGCGCCGCCCACGAGCCGCCGTTATGGCTGACGGTGTTGTCCGGTCCCAGGGTGTAGGTGGTGTTGTTGTTGTTGTTGATGGCCACATAGATCTGCGACTTGTACGGGTCGAACGCGGTGCCCCACTCGACGCCGCCGGTGGTGCCGCCGGGGCCGACCTGGGTCGACCATACCTTGGCACCGGTCTTGGCGTTGAAGGCCCAGTAGATACCGCTCTTCTGCCCGGCACCGACTAACTGCTGCGGCTTGCCGTCGCGCCACACGGTGAACAGGTTGACGCCAGCGCCGCCGAAATCGTAATCGGGGCCGGTCAGGTTGGTGGCTTGCGTATTCGGGCACAGGCCGTTGGTGGGCGCGATGATGCACGACAGGTTCCAGGCATCGTAGCCCTGTGCACGATTGGCCCAGGCCAGCTTGCCTGTGTCCAGATTCAGCGCGATCACCGAGTCGACATAGTTATCCGGTGCCATGCAGTTCAGCTCGTCCTGCACGGTGAGGTCGCTGCCCAGATAGGAGCGTGCATTGGAGACGCAATTGCCCACGCCCTCGGGGATGTTGTAGTTGTTGCCGGTACCGAAATACAGACGCTTGCTGATCGGGTCGATCGCCACCTGGCCCCACACCGAGGCGCCGGTGTAACCCTCGGGCACGTTGTAGAACTGCCACAGCTTCTTGCCGGTGTTCAGATCCAGCGCCACGACGCTGCCGCGGAAGCTGAAGGTGTGGTTGGGCGCCAGATTGCCCCAGTCGCCCGAGGAGATGCCGACGTAGATGCGGTTGCCGTAGATCACCGGCGAGGAGGTGATGCGCGCCTGCGGGTTGGCTTCGGCGGTGGTCTTCCACAACAGCTTGCCGGTCTTCTTGTCGATCGCCATCACGGTGCCGGCAGCCTGGTCGCCAACGATGATGCTCTTGGCGGTGATGGCCGGGGTATTGCGCGTCACCGAGGCGGCGTTGCCGGTGTAGTCGGACAGCTTGGCCTGCCAGTTCGGCTTGCCGGTCTGGGTGTCGACGCTATACAGGGTGCCGCCCCAGTCGGGCACGTAGAGGGTGCCGCCTTCGACGCTCGGCGTTGCCGAGATGTCGCCGGTGGTGGTCAGGGTCCAGGCCGGCTTGAGGCCTTTGACGGTGGTGCGATTGATCTTCCACTCACCCGGCGCGAAGCGCGCGTTGAAGTAACCGCCACCGGCGGTGGTCCAGCTGGTGGGGCTCGCGAACGGGAGGTTGCTGCCGAAGGCGCTCCACACCTGGCCGGAGCGCGCGAAGGCCTGGGTGTCCAGCGCAGACACCGGCTGTTGTGCGGTGGCGGAGCCGGGCTGGGCGAAAGCCACTGCGCTGGCGAGCAGGCAGGGAATGAGCGTCAAACTGCGTAACCGCAAGCGGCGATTGGAGTTGGTCATCACGGCATGTCCATTAATGGAAGGAAGCGCTGGATCCCCCCGGATCTGCGTGGTGAAGATCGCCGATTGCGGTGCCCGTGCAACACGCGTACGCCGTTGCATTCACGCAACGGTCGGGTCCGTCTGCATCTGGTAATACCAAGTCGAAAATTTTGCGTTCAGCATGTGCGTTAATCGCACAAATAGTGATGATTCATCACTATTTCGCTCCAGTACGATAGAAAAAATGATTCAACGCTGCAGCAGCGAATTCGTCAGTAATTCATGGGTTTGCAAAAGGTAACCAGGAAATTTTGCGCCACCTTGTACGGTGGGTCGCCGTCGGATGAGGCGCTGCCCGCGCCCCCCAGCGCGGCGCGTCACTGACTCTCGATGGGCGAGCCAACCAATCAGCTACACGACGACAAAGCCCCTCTCCCCGTGGGAGAGGGGGTGGGGTGAGGGTATGAAGCGAAGCCCTGATGTATCCCAACCGCGCGGGGCTTTGGGCGCACGGGCATACGGCGCTTCGCGCCACTTTCTTCCGATGGGGAAGGAACGATCAAAAGCCCCTCTCCCCGCGGGAGAGGGGTTGGGGTGAGGGTACGCGGCGTAGCCCTGATGTATCCCACCCGAGCGGTGCTTTGCGCGCACCGGCATACGGCGCTTCTCGCCACCTTCTTCCGATGGGGAAGGAACGATCAAAAGCCCCTCTCCCCGCGGGAGAGGGGTTGGGGTGAGGGTACGAAGCGAAGCCCTGATGTATCCCAACCGCGCGTGGCTTTGCCCGCACCGGCATCCTGCGCTTCGCGCCACCTTCTCCCGATGGCAGAAGGAACGATCGAGCGCACGCTCAATACTGTGCTTGGCCAGCGGTGAGCTCGGCGCGTTACGCGCGTTGAGGCGCGTCCGCGGCTGTGTGCACTGCAGCAGACGCGCTCAGCGCCAACTGCGCGATCGCATTGCGCACCACTTCCGGCACGGTCGCGTCCACATCGACCGACACCACATCTGCCTCGTCCAACGGCAGCTCCAGCGTCTGCAGCTGGCTGTCGAGCAGGCTGGGCGGCATGAAGTGGCCGGCGCGTGCGCTCAGGCGTGCGGCAATCACATGCGGCGCCGCATGCAGGAACACAAAGCGCATCTGCACGCCGCTGCCGCGCAGCAATTGGCGGTGCGTGCCGCGCAATCCGGAAAATGCCAGCACCACCGATTCGCCGGCATGCACGCAGTCGCGCAAGGTGGCGGCCAGCAGCTCCACCCACGGCAGACGCATGGCATCTGTCAGCGGTTGGCCGGCTGCCATCTGCGCGCGTGCAGCCACGCTGTGATAGTCGTCGGCATCCAGAAAGCGGAAGCGGTAATGCGCGGCGAGCGCCTGCGCGATGGTGGTCTTGCCGCTGCCCGAGACGCCCATCACAACGATGGCCATGGGCGAAGCGGACGCGGGCGTGGCAGGTACGGCGGTGTCCATCACGTCAGGTTATATCTCCGGATCGATTCGGCATTTGAGCCGATTTCACGTTGGCGGCAGCCGATGCGTGGTGTAGCGTCGGCGCTCCTTGCCAGGTGAGCGGGCACCCAGCGTAACGGCGTGCCCGGCCGGGTACAACGCATCCGAAGGTCTGTCGATGACGTCAACACCCGCACCGTCTCCTGCACCGGCGCGCCTGCGCTGGCGCGAAAAGCTGGGCTACGGCGCCGGCGATCTGGGCCTGAATCTGTATTGGGCCAACATCTCGGCGTTTCTGCTGATCTTCTACACCGACACCATGCATCTGCCGGCCGCAGCGGTGGGTACGATGATCCTGTTGACCAAGATCGCCGATGCGATTGCCGACCCGGCAATGGGCGCCATCGCCGACCGCACCCGCAGCCGATGGGGCAAGTTCCGCCCGTATCTGTTGTGGGGCGCAATACCAATGGCGCTGACCGGCATGCTTGCCTACACCACGCCGGACCTGGATCAGAACGGGCGCATGGTGTGGGCCACGGTGACCTTCCTGGTGATGATGCTGGCCTACACCGTGGTGAGCATTCCGTACTCGGCCTTGTCGGGCGTGATCACCGCCGACAGCCAGCAGCGTACCGGGCTGATCAGCCTGCGTTTCATCGGTGCGTTTGCAGGCACCACGTTGGTCAATTACTTCACGATGGATCTGGTGCGCTGGTTCGGCGGCGGCAACGATGCGCTGGGCTGGCAGCGCACGATGATGCTGTACGGCATAGTGGCGCTGGTGTTGTTTGTCACCGTGGCATTGACCACGCGCGAGCGCGTGCAACCGCCCCCGCAACAACGCACACCGATCCGGCGCGACATCGCCGATCTGCTGCAGAACAAACCGTGGTGCGTGTTGTTCGTGCTGTCGTTGATCATCATGATCACGATCACCATGCGCGGTGGTGCAGGCGTGTACTACCTCAAGTACTACGTGCAACGCCCGGATCTGGTCGGCTTGTTCCTGGGCAGCTATTCGGTGGCCTTGGGCGTAGGTGCAGCCATCACCCCATTGCTGACGCGGCATTGGGACAAGCGCCAGCTGATGTGCGGGCTGATGGTGATCGTCGGTTTGTTGAGTTGTGCGATGTTCTTCGTGCCTGCCGATGCGGTATGGGCGATCTTCGGGTTGAACATGTTGATCGGCCTGGCACTGGGGCCGAAGTCGCCGCTGGCGTTTTCGATGTATGCCGACAGCGCCGACTACACCGAATGGCGCACCGGTCGGCGCGCGACGGCGATGACGTTTGCGGCGGCGACGTTTTCGCAAAAGCTTGGCGGCGCACTGGCCTCGGCCGGCATCGCGTGGGTGCTGGCCGGGATGGGCTATGTGGCCAACAGTGCGCAGTCCACCGGGTCGTTGACCGGCATCGTGCTGTTGCTGACTGTGATCCCTGGGGTGGTCGCGCTGCTGGCTGCCTGGACCATGCGTTTCTATCCGCTGGACGACGGCTTGCTGAGCCAGATCCAGCACGAACTGGCCGCGCGCAAGCGCGACGAACCGGAGCACCCCTGATCGTGTCTGCAACGCCCACCGCTGCGTCCGACCCACTGTCCACCTTGATGGCGCCCAGCGCCGATGGCATGCGCTACGCGCTCTACAGCCCGACCGCCATGCCCAATGCCGGCGGCTTTTTGTGGAACCGCTGCATGATGTTGCAGCTCACCTGCCGCGGCTATGCCACCGGCCAGTTCATGCAGCCAGAGCCATCCAAGTACGCGCACGCACCGATGCTGGAAGCGCGCAATTTCATGATGCCCGAGCAGCCGTATTACGCGCATCACCCCGGGCGTTTTTTCTACCTCAAGGACGAAGACAGCGGCGCGCTGTATTCGGTGCCGCACGAGCCGGTGCGCGCGCAGCCGCAGGCCTTCGAATTCTCTGCCGGCAAGCACGATGTACGTTGGCGCGTGCAGCATGACGACATCGTGGTGGAGCTGTGCGTGGCTTTGCCCACCGATGATGCGGTGGAACTGTGGGAATGCCGTGTGCATAACGCCTCCGGGCGCGCGCGGAGGCTGAGCCTGTACGTGTATTTCCCGGTCGGTTACATGTCGTGGATGCATCAATCCGGCGGCTACGAGCCTGCGCTGGGTGGCATCGTCTGCCGCAGCGTGGCGCCGTACCAGAAAGTGGACGATTACTTTCGTCAGCGCGATTTCAAGGACTGCACCTTCCTGCTGTACGAGCAAGCGCCGGTGGCGTGGGAGGCGCAGCAACTGGCGTTCGAAGGCGAGGGTGGGTTGCATGCGCCTTCTGCCATCCAGGCCGAGCAGCTGGGCAACAGCGAGGCGCATTACGAAACCCCGGCCGCCGCGCTGCAATATCGCCTGCGGCTGGAGCCAGATGCGGCCAGCGTGTATCGCTTTGCATTCGGGCCGGCCAAGGACGATGCAGAAATCGCCGCGCTGCGCGCGCGCTATCTGTCGCAGGAAGGCTTTGCCGAGGCGGCACGCGCCTATGCGCAGTATCTGCAGGCCGGCCATGGTTGCATGCAGATCGCCACGCCCGATGCGGCGCTGGATAACCTGGTCAATCATTGGTTGCCGCGGCAGGTGTTCTATCACGGCGATGTCAACCGCCTGACCACCGATCCGCAGACGCGCAACTATCTGCAAGACCACATGGGCATGGCCTATCTGCAGCCGGCGACCGCGCGTGCGGCGTTGCTGCATGCCTTGTCGCAGCAGGAACCCAGCGGCGCGATGCCGGACGGCATCTTGCTGGTGGAAGGCGCCGAGCTGAAATACATCAACCAGGTGCCGCATACCGACCATTGCGTGTGGTTGCCGATCTTCCTGAGTGCGTATCTGGCCGAAACCAACGATGCCAGCGTGCTGGAGGCGGTGGTGCGCACGCACGATGGCCAGGCGCTGAGCGTGGCCGAGCGATTGGATGCGGCGATGCAGTGGTTGCTGGACGCACGTGACGCGCGTGGCCTGAGTTTCATCGCCCAGGGCGATTGGAACGACCCAATGAACATGGTCGGCTGGCGCGGCAAGGGCGTCTCCGGCTGGCTCACCGTGGCGACTGCGTATGCGCTGCGGCTGTGGTCGGACATCTGCGCCGCGCATGGACGCACCGCGCAGGCCCAGACATTCGGCCAGGCAGTGGGCACGGTAAACGCCGACGCAAACCGTGAGTTGTGGGATGGCAACTGGTATGCGCGCGGCATCACCGACGACGGTGTGCGCTTCGGCATTGCCGACGATGTGGAAGGGCGTATCTATCTCAATCCGCAGAGTTTTGCGCTGTTGGCCGGCACCGCCGATGCGCAGCAACGCACGGCACTGCTGGAGGCCGTGCGCGAACAGCTGCACACGCCGTATGGCCCGGTGATGCTGGCACCGGCCTATACCCACATGCGCGACGACGTGGGGCGCCTTACCCAGAAATGGCCGGGTGCGGCGGAGAACGGTGCGGTCTACAACCACGCGGTGGCGTTCTATCTGTACAGCCTGTACCAGATTGGTGAGGCCGACCGCGCCTGGGAGATCCTGCGCGCGATGCTGCCGGGCCCGACCCGCGAAGACGTGCTGCAGCGCGGTCATCTGCCGGTGTCGCTGCCCAACTACTACCGTGGCGCGTGGCATCAGTACCCGCGCACCGCAGGGCGATCGAGCCAGTTGTTCAACACCGGCACGGTGGCGTGGGTGTATCGCTGCGTGCTGGAGGGTTTGTTTGGCCTGGTCGGCGAGGGCGACGCGTTGGCGATCCGCCCGCAGCTGCCGTCGCACTGGCTCAATGCGCAGGTGACGCGGCAATTTCGTGGCGCGCAGTTCGAGGTCGTGTTGACGCGCGAGGCGGGTCGTCGCGACAACGAGGTGCTGGTGGATGGCGAGCTCTGCCCGGATCAACGGGTTCACAACATCGTGGCCGGCCGCACGTATCAGGTGCGCGTGCGTCTGCCGGGCTGAGGGGTGGCTGCGGCTTGCTTAGCCAGCGGCCCTCACCCGCCCTTCGGGCACCCTCTCCCCCAGGGGAGAGAGGGGAGGTTGCCGGCAGTTTTTAGGTTGTCGTTGCTAGAGCTAGAGCTAGAGCTGGAGCTGGAGCTGGAGCTGGAGCTAGATCCAAAGCCAAAGCCAAAGCCAAAGCTAACGCTCAAAGCCAGATCCAGGATCTAGAAGCCGTAAGCCGTAAGCCGTAAGCCGTAAGCGGTAAGCGGTAAGCGGTAAGCGGTAAGCCCAAAACCCAAAACCCAAAACCCAAAACCAACAGCCAACAGCCAACAGCCAACAGCCAACAGCCAGAAGCCAACAGCCAACAGCCAACAGCCAGTAAAGCCAGCAGCCGGCCTTCCGTTATCATCCGCTACGCCTCCTTCCCCCGCCTGCGGGGGAAGGTGCCCGAAGGGCGGATGGGGGCAGCCACGTCATCCCCACCTTCTCCAGCCGTCCACGCGCAGCCCCGCTGCCCAATCCGCCGCCGGCAGCATCCCGTCGCCCACGCGCTGTTCCCCACTGCGTAAACTCCCAGGCTCGCATCGCGCCGCCTAGGACACCCATTGGTCTCGAGCTGGATATTGCTGCTGGTCTCGCTGGGTTACGCCGCGCTGCTGTTCGGGGTGGCGTGGTGGGGCGATCGTCGGCCGATGTATCCGGAGCGGCCGTGGCTGCGGCCGGCGGTCTACAGCCTGGCGCTGGCGGTGTACTGCTCGTCGTGGACGTTCTACGGCGCGGTGGGCTCGGCGGTGCGCAACGGTATCGGCTATCTCCCGATCTACCTCGGCCCGTTGCTGTTGCTGCTGTTCGGCTGGCGCATCATCGAGCGGCTGGCGCTGATCGCACGCTCCGAAAACACCGTGTCCATCGCCGATTTCATTTCCTCGCGCTACGGCCGCTCGCGGCGGCTGGCCGCGTTGGTTGCGGTGATCGCGCTGGTCGGCATCGTCCCGTATCTGGCGCTGCAGTACAAAGCGGTGGCGATGAGCCTGGAGGTGCTGACCGGGCATAGCAGCGCCGGGCGCGGCATCTTTGCCGATCCGGCCTTGTATGTGGCGCTGCTGATGGCGTTGTTCGCCACCTTGTTCGGCACCCGCCAGGTGGATGCCACCGAACACCATCACGGCATGATGCTGGCCATCGCGCTGGAGTCGGTGATCAAGCTGATCGCCATCGTGGCGGTGGGGCTGTTTGCGTGGATGTGGCTGAGCGATCACCAACTGCACATCGCCGATTCGGCGCGCACCCTGTTCGAGCACACGCCGTCGGTGGGATTCATCTCGCAGACGCTGCTGAGTTTTCTGGCGGTGATCTGCCTACCGCGGCAATTCCATGTGGCGGTGGTCGAATGCAGTGATGTCGGCGATATCCGGCGCGCGCGCTGGTTGTTCGGGGCGTACCTGGTGATCATTTCGGCGATGGTGGTGCCGATCGCCTCGGCCGGCATCGCGTTGTTCGGCAAGGGCAGCGCGGTGGTGGACGATGCGGTGGTGCTGGCCTTGCCGCTGAGCCAGGGCAACACGGTGCTGGCGCTGGTGGCCTACGTGGGCGGGTTTTCGGCCGCCACCGGCATGGTGATCGTGGCCAGCATCGCCTTGGCCACCATGGTCAGCAACGACCTGGTGATGCCGGTGCTGCTACGCCGCCGCGGCAGCGCGGATGCGCGTGCAGCGGTGGCTTCGCGCGTGCTGTGGATCCGCCGCGTGGCCATCCTGCTGCTGGCGCTGGTGGCCTATGGCTATCACCGCAGCGTGGCCAACGACACCACGCTGGCGGCCTACGGATTGATGGCGTTTGCGGCGGTGGCGCAGTTTGCGCCGGGCGTGATCGGCGGGCTGTATTGGCGCGGGGCCAGCCGCAAGGGCGTGGAAACCGGCATGGTGCTCGGCTTCATGACCTGGATCTACACGCTGTTGCTGCCGGCCGCCACGCGTGCGGGCTGGCTGCAGCCGGAGTGGTTGGTGGATGGGCCGTTCGGTATCGGCTGGCTTCAGCCGCAGCAGTTGTTCGGCATGCGCGGCTGGGACCCGCTGGCGCATGGCACGTTCTGGTCGCTGCTGATCAACGTCGGCGCGATGATGCTGGTGTCGGCACGCTGGCGCCCGGGCGTGGACGAGCGGCTGCGTGCAGCACCGTTTCTGGACCCGTATGCGCAGCGTCCGGCGGTGGCCGGCGACTGGCCCGGGCATGTGCGCGTGGCCGACCTGCAGGCGCTGGCCGAGCGCGTGGTGGGCGAGCGGCACGCGCATCGCGCCTTTGTCGACCAGGCGGTGCTGCTGGAGCGCGAGCTGCAACCGACCGTGGTGGCCGATCGCGCCTGGGTGCAGTTCACCGAGCGCTTGCTGGCGGCCTCCATCGGCGCTGCGTCGGCGCGGCTGGTGCTGACCAGCTTGTTGCGCGGCTCGGGCATGGAACTGGGCGAAGTGGTGGCGGTGCTGGACGAGGCCGGCCAGGAACTGCGCTTCAATCGCGAGATCCTGTCCACCACGCTGGAAAACATCAGCGCCGCGGTCAGCGTGGTCGACCCGGAGATGCGCCTGACCGCATGGAATCGGCGTTATCAGCAGTTGTTTGGTTATCCGGATGGCATGTTGTATGTCGGCCGCCCGGTTGCCGATCTGATCCGCTACAACGCCGAACGCGGCGAGCTGGGCGAAGGCGATATCGAAGACCAGATCGATCGCCGCATCCGCCACATGCGTGCCGGCTCGCCGCATGTGTTCGAGCGCACCCGCAGCGACGGCAAGGTGATCGAAATGCGCGGCCAGGCGCTGCCCGGCGGTGGCTATGTCACCAGCTACAACGACATCACCGACTACAAACGCGCCGAGCGCGCGCTGCTGGATGCCAACGAAAACCTGGAGCAACGTGTGGCCGATCGCTCGCGCGAAGCCGAGCTGGCGCAGCAGTCCAAAACCCGCTTTCTGGCGGCGATCAGCCACGACGTGTTGCAGCCGCTCAATGCCGCGCGGCTGTTCGCCTCCGCATTGCGCGAGAGCCATCAGAACAACGAAGAACAACGCCATCTGGCCGAGCGTGTGGATGCGTCGTTGCGTGCGGCCGAAGAATTGCTCGACGGTCTGCTCGACGTGTCGCGTCTGGATGCCGGCGGGCTGCGCCCCACGGTCGAAGACTTCGATGCCAGCGCATTGATGCACGAGCTGGCCGCGCAATACGCGCCGGTGGCATCCAGCCGCGGCCTGCGCCTGCAGGTGCATAGCCGGCCGATCTGGGTGCGCAGCGACCGCCGCCTGCTGCGCCGGGTGATGCAGAACTTTCTGGCCAATGCGCTGCGCTACACGCGCCAGGGCCGTATCGTGCTGGGCATGCGCGGGCGCGGCGAACAGGTGGAACTGCAGGTGTGGGACACCGGTCCCGGCATTCCCGAGCACCACATGCGGCAGATCTTTGAAGAGTTTCGCCGCTATCAGCAGCCCTTCGATTGGGGCGAGCAGGGCTTGGGATTGGGGTTGTCGATCTGCCAACGCATCTCGCGTCTGCTCGATCACGATCTGAGTGCGCGCAGCCAGGTCGGCCGCGGCAGCATGTTCTCGATCCTGTTGCCGCGCGTGGCGCCGGTGCCGGTGGCGCCGCTGGTGCCGGTGCCGGCCACGCGCGCCTTGCCCAGCGGCGATTCGCTGGCCGGATTGCGCGTGCTGTGCGTGGATAACGACCGCGAGATTCTCGATGGCATGCGCGCGTTGCTCGGCCGCTGGCAGGTGGAGGTGATCACTGCCAGCACCGTGGATCAGGCGCTGGACTGTGCGCGCGAGCAACCGGATGTGATGTTGGTGGACTATCACCTGCACGACCGTCTGGATGGACTGGACACGCTGGATGCGGTGCAGGCCGCCGCGACTGCGCCGATCGCTGGCGCGCTACTGACTGCCGACGGTCGCGACGAACTCAAACAACTTGCACGTGCGCGCGGCTATCGCTTGCTCACCAAACCGGTAAAGCCCGCCTCACTGCGTGCCTTCTTGAGCGCGCTCCACGATGCGAAAAAGCGCTGACGGGGCTGCAGCGTAGGAGCGTGCCTGCGCGCGACTGGGCATTGCCGATAACGCCCCGTCGCGCGCAGGCACGCTCCTACGAAGCACTTGCAATGAGGATGGCGCTTGCGCTGGCTGCGATGAAGGCAAGCAAGTTGCGCATCAATGCGGCTACCGCTTGCTCACCAAACCGGTAAAACCCGCGTCACTGCGTGCATTCTTGAGCGCGCTCCACGACGCGAAAAAGCGCTGACGGGTAGCCACCCGAATGCAGCGTAGGAGCGTGCCTGCGCGCGACTGGGCATTGCCGATAACGCCCCGTCGCGCGCAGGCACGCTCCTACGAAGCACTTGCAATGAGGATGGCGCTTGCGCTGGCTGCGATGAAGGCAAGCAACTTACGCATCAAAAGGTGCGCACACGATGGCCGCGATGAACTCAGGCACGCTCCTACAGAAAACAGGCAGTCGAAAGATTCCCTGTGCGCAGGGGCTTACGCCGCGCCGCTGAGGTGTTCATACAGGATCACGCTGCCGACGATCACCAGGATCGCGCCGCCCAGGATTTCGGCACGTTTGCCGATCAGCGCGCCTAAGGCGCGGCCCAGCATGATGCCGGCGGTGACCATGCTGAAGGTGCACAGGCCGACCACTACGGCCACCACGCCGATGTGCACATCCAAAAAAGCCAGGCTGACGCCGACTGCCATCGCATCGATGCTGGTGGCAAAGCCGGTGGCGGCCAGTGCAAGCAGGCCGTTTTTCTTCGGCGCATCGGCTGCCTCGTCGGTATCGTCAGGATCGGCGCGCAGGCCGGCCACGATCATGTGCGTGCCCAGCGCGCCAAGCAGTACGAAGGCGATCCAGTGGTCATAGGCGGACACATAGCTGGACGCCGCGCGGCCCAGCAACCAGCCGATTACCGGTGTGATCGCTTCGATGCACCCAAAGATCAATCCGGCGCGTAGCGCATCGCGCCACTGCGGTTTGCGCATCGCCGCGCCCTTGCCGATCGCAGCGGCAAACGCATCGGTGGACATCGCAAAACCGATCAACACAATGGAAAATGGAGACATCGACACTCTCGGGCTGGGCACGGTCACAACGGCATGCGCCCGCGCCAACCGTCGTCGTACGCGCATGCCGCTGGTCTCGCCAAACCACGATTGGTTGCCTGCACCACGGCGCAACGGCCGAGTATGTTGATGCAGGCGCTTTCGATAACCGAAAGCAGGCTACTCCCCAAGGGGCGCGCAGTGTAACAACGCAAAACCCGCTTTCGGGCGTTTTGCCTGCACGCGAAGGTCGGTCTGATCTTTATAGCCGTGGCTATGCAGCGGCCATCCGAGGGGTTTGCAGCCGCAGTAGAACAGCCGGAAAACCACGGGCGAGCCCACGGCCCGGTGGTTGCGCTGTCAGTGTGTCGGCCGCGCTTGCTGGCCACCCAGCAGGGCGCGCACGGTGTCCATTTCCACATCCCGGCCGGCCTGCAGATCCTCCACGGTGCTCTGCACCGGCACGTCCGGCAGCACGCCGCGATCAGGTTGCGTGCTGGTTGCAAACTGCCCGACCAGCGGCAGATCCACCTCGATGTGCGAGTTGGGCAAGTGCAAAAAGAAGAACGCGCTGCCGTTGATGCCGCGCAGATTGCCGCCGGTGGGCTGGCCGACCAGCGTGCCCAAGCCGTTGCGCTGTAGTTGCTGCGCAAACGCGAAAGTGGCCGAGCTGTTTTCGGCGTCGATCAACACAAACACCCGACCAGTGAAGTGCGGCGTACGCAATGGCAGGTAGCGCGGTGCAGCGCTGCCGGTTTGCGCATTGAGCGTGTAGAACCGCGTGTCGTAGGCAACCGCGCGCGTGCCCCAGTCGCGGAAGCTGCGATCCCAGGTAGTGACGTAGGCCGCCAATGCATCGGGCACGCGTCGATAGCGCACCAGGTTGCGCATCGGCGCCGCCGCGATCTCGCCTGCTGCCAGATACCCCAGCAGCACGCTGCCCACGTCCAGCCCGCCCTCGTTGCCACGCAGATCGATCACCAACGCAGGCACCTTGCGCTCGGCCAGGCGCGTGAAGCTGCGCGCCAGAAATGCCTGCCAATCCCAGGCGCTTTCATACAGCGCCCAATCCGGCATGCGCAGAACCGCCAGATCGGTCGAGTCCATCGTCAGCGTCCATGCCGGCGCTGCGCTGTCGCGCGTACGTTTGGCCGCCATCGCATCACGCTGCGCCGCGTCGATGCCGTGCACCTGCAGCGCGCGTGGAGCGGTGGCGCCGGGCGCGCGGACCTGCAGCACCGGGTTGGCGGAGATCTGCGGAAACAGCAACGGCAGATACGCATCGAACGCCTCGATCTGCGCAAACCCCTGCACCTCCATCTGGGCGATGCGCTTGGCGTCGTTGCTGCCATCGGCGCGCGCCACTGTCATCAACGCCGCCAGAATCTTCGAGGTGGCAATACCATCGATGGATAGCACTTCGGTGCCGGGCAGCAAGCCGGGCTGATCCGAGCCATTCCGGCTGACGATCATGCGGCCCTGTAGCCAACGAAAGTGGAACGGCAGGCGCCGGCCGTCGCCGAACAGAGCCTGCTGGATCGGCTCGGGTTGATTGACGAAGTTCGGGAAGCTGTGGCCGCAGCGCACGCTGGCGGTCAGGCGGGAGATGGCGAGGTAGGTCTGGCCGAGCGTGGCGCCGTCTGCCAGTTCGGCGCGCAGCTCGGCAAAGCGTTGCGCAACCTGCGCCTCGGTGGCGTAGCGGTACAGGCCCGGATGCAGTGCGCCATAGGCCTGTTGCAGCACATCGATATCGGCCAGCAGCGCCGGACCGGGCAGTGTGCTGTCGCGTGTCAACGCGGGTGCGGGCGGGGCCGCCCACGCGACGCAGATCGGACAGAGCAGCACTAACAACACTGAAAGAAGACGGATGCGATGGGACATGGCAGCTCCTGGGCAAGAGTCGCCAGCATCGGCAGCTGCGCGGTGGCGGGCGACTCAAATGCCCAATTGCCAAAAATTTTCAGGATGTGCGACGTTGCGCGCGCCGGTAGTCGCTGGGCGTGCAGCCGAAGTGGGCACGAAATACCCGGTTGAAGCTGGCCTTGGAACCGAACCCCACCGCCAGCGCGATGGAGAGGATGTCCTGATCGCCGGCCAGCAGGCGCTGGGCTTCGGCGATGCGCAGCGCGTTGATGAAGGCGCTGAAGGTCTGCCCCAGGCCTTCGTTGAGCGCACGCGACAGATAGTTGCTGTTGGTGCCCATGCGGCGCGCCAGCTCGGGCAGGCTGAGGTCCGGCTCGCGCCACCAGCCGTGCGCAGCGACCTCGTCAGCCACGCGTTGCCCCAGCGCCTGCCAGTCCTTTTCCGCCGCAGGCTGGGGGGCAGCAAGCGTTGCTGGGTCGGGCGGATTTTGTGGCGGCTCCAGCATCAGCGGCGCATCGCGCGGCGGGTAGTGCAGGCGGGCATGGCGCCAGCCTTCTAGCCCCAGGTAATAGACCAGCGCTGCGGTGGCCAGGTAGCGCGGAAACTCGTCGAAATAGGACAGCGGCTTCCACAGCCGGTCGCCGGCGGTGAAGCCAAGCCGCAACACCAGCAGAAAGAACGCGGCCAGCAGAAAACCGCGCAGCCACGGCAAACGCAGCTCCTCGCGTGCACCGCTGTGATGTTCCAGCCAGCGTTGATAGGCCAGATACTCGCGCCATGCCAGGAGCAGATAGGCCGTCAGCGATGCCAGCACCAAGGCGTCTTGCAGCGGGGCGACCCAGGGCACGTGGACGGCGGCGTTCCAGTCCCACTTGCGTTGCAGTGGCCAGGTGAACAGCCAGGTGTAATAGCCGCCTTGCAGCAGCGCCGGCAGCAGATGCAGCGCCCAGCGCCGCGGCAGCTGCCGGCGCGCCAGTTGGCGCACGTAGAGCCACACCAGTGGCCCGATCGCCAGTTCCCAGAACAGCGGCGCGTAGGTCAGGTCAGGGTAGGCGTCGTAGGCGCCGGCATAGCCCAGCGTGTAAGGCGTTATCAGCGCCACCACCACCAGCAGCAGTGCGGCCAGGCACCGGTTGGCGATCCGGTTGGCCGGGGCCAATAACAACAGGCCCGCGCCAAGTACGCCATGCGCGCTGCCAAGCAGCAGGATGGTGCTCCACATCCCGAACGTGAGGCTGGACATGCGATCCCGCGTGGTCGACCGCGCCGAGTATAGGGGGATGCCTTGTGCAACGCGCCTGGGCATCTGCGCCAGGCGGCGTGGATTGCCTGATGAGGTCAGTGCAGCGCGTTGGAAATCTCTTGCGTGGCCGCACACAGCGCCTGCAAGGCCGCGTGCGGGCCGACCAGTTCCGGGCGGCGTGCGATGAACGGCACGGTGAGCGTGTAGGTCGCACTGCCGCGTTGCAGGATCGGCGCAGTCAGATCGACCACGCCCACCACCGCTTCGCTGGGTTGCATGGCGTAGCCATCGTTGCGTGCCTGCGCGGCGGCGGCCAGGAACTGCGCACGTTCGAACGGCACCTCGCTGGCGTCCAGCATGTCCAGCCAGCGCGCCTGCACCTCCGGTTGCTGAAAGGCGAACAGCACCAGCCCGGAGCTGGAATGGGTCAGCGGGCGGCGGTGGCCCGGGCGCACCACCAGGCCCAGATCGCTGGGCACATCCATCTGCGCGATCACCACGATCTGGTCGCCCGAGGGCGCCACCAGGTGGCAGGGCTGGCAGATCGCATCGGCCAGCCGCCGCATCACCGGCAACGCGGCCTCGCTGATGCTCTGTACCGGCGGCTGCTGCATGCCGAGCATGAACAGGCGGTTGGTCAGCACGTAGTCGCCTTCGCCATCGCGAGTGAGATATCCGCGCTCCTCCAGCACCTGCAGCATGCGGAAGATCTCGCCGCGCGAGCGACCGATGCCTTGCGAGATCGCGCCCATGCTCATCGGCTGCGCCTGGCGGGCAAGAAGCTCGAGGATATCCAGCCCCTTATCCAGGGCCGGCGCGCGGTACTTGGCGGGTTCGGGGCTCATCCGTTTGCAATTCCAGGCAAGGTGCGGCGCGCCAGGGTACAGGCATCGCCGGCAGGGGTCAGGGTGGGTGCTTGCGTGCAAATATAAACAAAGATTTTATATTTGCATGGCGTTGGCGTGCGCAGTACGCTCGCGCCATTGCAACGCAAGCGCCACAGCCTTGGGAGGGGATCGGTCGCATGCATCACAGTGACATTGCCGCGTCACCGCGCGGCAACCTGGCGCGTACCGCCATGGTTCCCCTGTTGTTGATCGTCAGCCTGTTCTTTTTGTGGGGCATGGCCAACAACCTCAACGACATCCTGATCAAGCAGTTCAAAAAGGCGTTCGAGCTGAGCGACCTGCAGGCCGGGTTGGTGCAGAGCGCCTTCTACATGGGCTATTTCGTCTTCGCGATGCCGGCGGCGATGTTCATGCGTCGCTACAGCTACAAGGCCGCGGTGGTGCTCGGGTTGCTGCTGTATGCGTGCGGGGCGTTTCTGTTTTACCCGGCCGCGCAGGTGCACACCTACTGGCTGTTCCTGCTGGCGCTGTTCGTCATCGCCAGTGGCCTGGCGTTTCTGGAAACCACCGCCAATCCACTGGTCACCGTGCTCGGCCCGGCCGATGGCGCGGCGCGGCGGCTGAATCTTGCGCAGGCGTTCAACCC
This sequence comes from Xanthomonas sp. AC360, assembly GCF_979258225.1. Taxonomy (NCBI): domain Bacteria; kingdom Pseudomonadati; phylum Pseudomonadota; class Gammaproteobacteria; order Lysobacterales; family Lysobacteraceae; genus Xanthomonas; species Xanthomonas sp. AC360. Next base: position 1,065,967 of record NZ_OZ409846.1, on the reverse strand, counting down.
CTTGGGGTCGATCACCGGCGTGTTGGTCGGCCAGCATTTCATCTTCTCTGGTGTGGAGCACACGCCCGCCGAGCTGGCGGCGATGGCGCCAGCCGCGCGCGAGGCGTTCTTCGCTGCCGAATCCTCAGCCGTGCAGATGCCGTACCTGATCATCGGCGCAGTGGTGGTGCTGTGGGCGATCCTGATCGCGCTGGTGCGTTTTCCCACCGGCGCGCCGGAGAGCGACAGCGGCGTGGCGCCCAAACGCGCACGCTTTGGCGAATTGCTGCGCAACCGGCGCTTCATGTTTTCGGTGGTGGCGCAGTTCTTCTACGTAGGCGCGCAAGTCGGCATCTGGAGTTATCTGATCCGCTACCTGCAGGACGCGGTACCGGGCACACCGGAAAAGACCGCGGCCACGTATCTGACCATCTCGCTGGTGCTGTTCATGGCTGGCCGCTTTGTCGGCACCGCGTTGCTGCGCTATCTGGCACCGGCAAAGTTGCTGGCGAGTTTTGCCACGATCAATGTGGTGTTGTGCGCGGTTGCCATCGCGCTGCCCGGCTGGACCGGGTTGTACGCGCTGGTGGCGGCAAGCGTGTTCATGTCGGTGATGTTCCCGACCATCTTTGCGCTGGGCCTGGATGGCATGCACGACGACGCACGCAAGCTGGGCTCCTCCTTGCTGGTGATGTCGATCATCGGCGGAGCGCTGCTCACGGCGGTGATGGGCGCGGTGTCGGACATGGCCGGCATTCACTGGGCGATGGCGGTGCCGGGCGCGTGCTTTGCGGTGATCCTGCTGTTCGCGTTGCGCGCACGTCGTGTCGCGCCTGCGATTGCCGGAGCCTGAGCATGCCGCGTCTTTGCTATGTACTGGATCTGCACGACGATGCCGCACTTATCGCCGACTACGAGCGCTGGCATCAACCCACCCAGGTGTGGCCGGAAGTGGTGGCCTCGTTACAGCAGGCCGGCATTATTGAACTGGAGATCTTTCGCAGCGGCGATCGGTTGGTGATGCTGATGGAGGTGGGCGACGATTACGACCCAGCCGCCAAGGCCGCGCGCGATGCGGCCGATCCGCGCATCCAGGCGTGGGAAGACCTAATGTGGCGCTTCCAGAAACCGCTGCCGGGCAGTGCGCCTGGGGAAAAGTGGCGGGAGGCCGGGCGAATTTTTGCGTTGAGTGAGGCGGTAGAAGCGCAAGGGTGAGTGGCATCCCTCATCCGCCCTACGGGCACCTTCTCCCGCAGGCGGGAGAAGGGTGGCGGTGACGTGGCTGCAGCGTGCATGTTTCGCTCGCAGCCATGACTAGGTTGGCGTGGACTACGATCCAGCCGCCAAGGCCGCGCGCGATGCGGCCGATCCGCGCATCCAGGCATGGGAAGACCTGATGTGGTGCTTCCAGAAGCCGCTGCCAGGCAGTGCGCCTGGGGAAAAGTGGCGGGAGGCCGGGTGGATTTTTGCGTTGAGTGAGGCGGTAGAAGCGCAAGGGTGAGTGGCATCCCTCATCCGCCCTACGGGCACCTTCTCCCGCAGGCGGGAGAAGGGTGGAGGTGACGTGGCTGCAGCGTGCATGTGCCGTTCGTAGCCATGACTAGGCTAGCGTTCTCGCACTCGCAGTCATGACGGCTCTTTCCTTGCTGCTCGCAGTGATTTCTGCTTCCCCGCTCCCTCATCCGCCCTACGGGCACCTTCTCCCGCAGGCGGGAGAAGGGTGGCGGTGAAGTGGCTGCAGCGTGCATGTTTCGCTCGCAGCCATGGCTAGGCTAGCGTTCTCGCCCTTTCCGGTCGCAGCCATGACCAAGCTACCGTTCTCGCCCTGGTAGTCATGACTGCTCTTTCTCTTGGCTCGGCCCGGCCGATGGCGCGGCGCGGCGGCTGAATCTTGCTGCTCGCAGTGATCTCTGCTGCGTCGTTGCCCGCTCCCGTTTCCCTTCTCCCGCAAGCGGGAGAAGGTGCCCGAAGGGCGGATGAGGGCGCTGGTCAGCCCTGTCGATTGGCTGCCAGGTCTTCCACCCAGAAACGTCCATCCGGGTAGCTGAATTCCGCAATCGAAGACGCATGCATTTCTGCCGAGAAGCCGGGCACCTGTGGGGCAAGATAGCGGCCGTGCTGGATGCGCACCGGGTCCAGGAAGTGCTGGTGCAGATGGTCGACGAATTCGATCGCGCGGTCTTCCATCTCGCCGGTGATCGCGACGAAGTCGGCCATCGCCAGATGCTGCACCAGCTCGCACAGGCCCACGCCGCCAGCATGCGGGAACACGCGCACGTTGAACTTGGCGGCCAGCAGCAAGATAGCGAGGTTTTCGTTGACGCCACCGACGCGCGCGGCATCGATCTGGATCAAATCCACTGCGCCGGCTTGCAACAACTGCTTGAACATCACCCGGTTCTGGGTGTGCTCGCCGGTGGACACCGGCACCGGGGTGATGCCCTGGCGGATCGCCGCATGGCCGAGCACATCGTCCGGGCTGGTGGGTTCTTCAATCCAGGCGATGTCGAATTCGGCCAGTTGGCGCATCCAGTCGATCGCCGGGCCCACGTCCCAGCGCTGGTTGGCATCCACCGCCATCGCGATGTCCGGGCCGATCGCTTCGCGCGCGAGGCGGCAGCGGCGGATGTCGTCCTGTACGTTGGCGCCGACCTTGAGCTTGATGGTGCGGAAGCCATCGGCCACCGCTTCCTTGGCTAGGCGCACCAGTTTTTCGTCGGAGTACCCAAGCCAGCCGGGCGAGGTTGTGTAGGCGGGGTAGCCTTGCTCGATCAACTGCGCAGTACGCTGCGCGCGCTGCGGCTGCGCGGCGCGCAACATGGCCAGCGCTTCGTCGCGGGTGAGCGCATCGGTGAGGTAGCGGAAGTCGATGGTGTCGACCAGCTGCTCGGGTGTGAGTTCGGCGATATAGCGCCACAGCGGCTTGTTGGCGGCACGCGCAGCCAGATCCCAGGCGGCGTTGATCACCGCGCCGATGGCCATGTGCATCACGCCTTTTTCCGGGCCCAGCCAACGCAGTTGCGAGTCGTTGGTGAGCCGGCGCGCGAAGCCGCCCAGGTCGGCGATGACGTCCTCCACGCGCAGGCCGACCACGTGTTCGGCGAGCGCGGCCACGGCGGCGGTCTGCACGTCGTTGCCACGGCCGATGGTGAACACCAGGCCGTAACCGGCCAGTTCATCCGGCGCATCGGTGCGCAGCACGACGTAGGCAGCCGAGTAATCGGGATCGGGATTCATCGCGTCCGACCCATCGAGCTCGCGCGAGGTGGGGAAGCGGACGTCGTGGGTATCGAGGGCGACGATGGTGCTCATGAAGATCCTGGGCGATGGAAACGGGGAATAGAAAACGGGCGAAAAAGAGCGTGGGGAAGAGGGACGCTTGAGCCCCTCTCCCACCGGGAGAGGGGTTGGGGTGAGGGTACGGACGCGCAGCGCCGGAAGTGTTGAAGCGCTGCAGTGACACATCCGTTTGCAACACAGATCAACAAAAAATCACTAAACGATTGACGACGCATCGATATCAACGCGCTACAGCGCTTGGTCATTCAACGCGCCGCTACAACCCAGAAAAAGATACGCATGACGGATCAACACAAGTGCCGACACGTCATGTCTAACAACACGTCCAACAACAACGCGCGACAGCGCGACGAATCGTTCGGATACGTCGCTACGTACCCTCACCCCAACCCCTCTCCCGAGGGGAGAGGGGCTTTAAGTTGCGTCGTGCGGAGGCGTTACCACGTGCGTTGAGCGCAACTTGGCACGCAATGCGACCAAAATCCTGGAAAGGGAAAAGGAGCTTTAGGCCGCATCGCGCGGATGCGCCACTACCGGTTGACGCTGACGCCCCAATCCTTCGATCTCCAGTTCCATCAGATCGCCCGGCTTCAAATACACCGGCGGCTTCTGGCCCAGGCCCACGCCCGGCGGCGTGCCGGTGCTGATCACATCGCCCGGCATCAGCGTCATGTAGCGGCTGATGTGGCTGACCAGTTCGGCCACGCCGAACACCATCGTGCGGGTGCTGCCGTTCTGGTAACGGTGGCCGTTGACCTCCAGCCACATCGACAGGTTTTGCGGGTCGGGCACTTCATCGCGGGTGACCAGCCACGGGCCGATCGGGCCGAAGGTGTCGGCGCTCTTGCCCTTGACCCACTGGCCGCCGTGCTCGAGCTGGAACTCGCGTTCGGACAGGTCGTTGATCACCGCATAGCCGGCGACATGATTCAGTGCGTCGTCCATCGACACATCGCGTGCGATATCGCCGATCACCACGCCCAGTTCCACTTCCCAGTCGCTCTTGACCGAGCCGCGCGGGATGATGACGGTATCGTTCGGGCCGCACACCGCGGTGGTGGCCTTCATGAAAAGAATCGGCATTTTCGGCACTTCCATGCCCGATTCGGCGGCGTGGTCGGCGTAGTTCAAGCCCACGCAGATGAACTTGCCGATGCGGCCCACCGCGGCGCCATAGCGCTGCTCGCCTTCGATCAGCGGCAACGTGGACAGATCCACTGCACGCAGTTTTTCCAGGCCGGCATTGGTGAGGTGCTCACCGGCGACATCGTCGATGACACCGCTCAGGTCGCGGATGCGGCCTTCGTTGTCGATCACGCCGGGACGTTCGTGGCCTTCGGCGCCAATACGTACGAGTTTCATGCAGTCTTCCTTTGCAGGGGAGGAATCGGAGCGAGTCGCCACCTGTTGCAAAGTGTTTCAGCAGCAGGTGGACGACGCGCTCGGAACAGGAATGGCGGTGATGCGTGCTGGCAACAGATCACGTCATGCGTGCGATGCGGTGTGTTGTCAGCGTTACTCAGTGCGGCTAAGACACCATCGCGAGCGGCCATGGATCTGGCCGCTGCACAGCAGTGTGGTCGGCTGGGTTTAGAGCGGCTAACAAAACGTAGCGAGCAGTCGTTAGGTGGGTGTGGACGGCGCGGAGGAACCGGAGTGTACGGGTGGTACATGCCGCACCGAGCACCGGCCGCGCCCGCCTGGCGGTGAGCACAGTAGTTTTGTTAGCTGCTCTTAGTTGGACCAGCCCCCGTCGATGATGTGGGTCTGGCCAGTGGTGAACGAGGATTCGTCCGAAGCCAGATACACCACCAGCTGCGCGATTTCGCGCGGGTCGCCCAGGCGGCCCATCGGCTGGCGATCGGTAAAGCTCTTCCACACCGCCTGTTCGTCGCCGCCCAGGGCCTGCACGCGCTGGCCCAGCGACGGCGTCTTGATGGTGCCCGGGCAGATCGCGTTGCAGCGCACGCCTTGGGCCACGTAATCGGCAGCAATGGCCTTGCTCAGGCCGATCACCGCGGCCTTGGTTACGCCGTACACAAAGCGGTTCGGCACGCCCTTGATGCTGGACGCGACCGAGGACATGTTGATGATGCTGCCGCGGCCGCGTTCGAGCATGCCCGGCAGCGCCGCCTTGCAGGTGTAATACATCGCATCGACGTTGATCGAGAACGAGCGGCGCCACGCCGGCTCGTCACAGTCGAGAATGCTGCCCTGATGCACGTAGCCGGCACAGTTGAACAACACATCAAACGGGCCGTGTTCGGCGACCAGTGCTGCAATCGCGGCGGCATCGGTGACATCGAGCAGCTGGGTGGTGATCGCATCGGACTCGGACGCCAGCGCCTGCAAGGCAGCGGCGTCGATGTCGGTGGCGATCACCTGCGCGCCGGCACGTGCGCAGGCCAGCGCGCTTTCGCGGCCGATGCCGGCGCCAGCAGCGGTGATCAGGCAACGCTTGCCCTGCAGACGGTTGTTGGGCGTGGTGGGAATCGAGACTGTCATACCGATAAGGTTCCGTGGGTGGGGGCCGCCGGCCGTGGCAGACGATAGAACGTGCGTGCGTTGTCGCCGAATACCGCATCAGCGTGTTCGGCGGCATGACGGGTGACGAGCTGTTGCGCAAGATCGAACCACTGCGCGTAATCGGCGCGCAGGGTCAGCACCGGCCAGTCGCTGCCCCAGAGCAGCCGCTGCGCACCGAAGCGCGCAAACAGATGCGCAACATACGGCTCCAGTGCATCGATGCCGGCACCGCGCGCGGCTTCGGTGAGCAACCCGGACAGTTTGCAGTGCACGTTGGGATGCTGTGCCAACGCGGCCATGCCGGCGGCCCAGGCGACGAATTCGCCGGCCGCAATCTGCGGTTTGCCGCCGTGATCGACGACCACGCGCAACTGCGGGTGACGCTTCAAGCGCGCCTGCAATGCCGGCACATGCACAGCGCGGATCAAGGCATCGAAGGCCAGATCGTGCGCCAGCATCGCGTCGAAGGCGGCGTCCAATGCGGGGTTTGCCAGCCACTGCACATCGGCGATGTCCTGCACCATCGGGCGCAGCCCCTTGAGTAAACCGCCGCCTGCGCGTACCAGTGCACCGATGCGTGCGGCGGCATCGGGCGCAGCAAAATCCGTCCAGCCCACCACGCCGGCAATGCATGGCGCATCGTGGGCGAGCTCGAACAGGTAACAGGTTTCGGCTTCGGTTGCGGCGGCTTGCACCACCACCACGCTGTCGACACCGGCCGCATCCAGCGCGTCGTCCACATCGTGCGGCGCGAAGTCGCGGTACAGCGGCGCAAGCTCCGGCGTCAGCCAGGCGTAATCGCCACGGGCCAGATGCCAGAAATGCAGATGCGCATCGACGCGGCTCATGGCGTGGGCAGGTCCGTATCGAGCAGCCCGCCATCGCGCAGGCGCTGCCACAGCGCAGGCGGGATCGATGCCTGCAAGCGCGTGGCGGCCGATTGCACCTCGGCCAGGGTGCGCATGCCGGCCACCACGGTGGTCACCGCCGGATGCGCCAGCGGGAACTGTAGGGCGGCCGCGCCGATATCCACCTCGAACGCCGCGCACGCCGCATACAGACGCTGCGCATGCTGCAAGGTGGCGGTGTCCACCGGGGCGTAGTTATAGGTGGCGCCAGGGCCGCGCGCATCGCTGAGCAGACCGGAACTGTAAGGGCCGGCCGACAGGATCGACACGCCGTGTTGCTGCGCCTGGTCGAGCAGCGCACGCGCGCCGTGCTGTTCCAGCAGGGTGTAGCGCCCGGCCAGCATCACGCAGTCGATCGGGAAGCGTGCCAGCACCTCCAGTGCCACGTCCTGCTCGTTGACGCCCAGCCCGATCGCCCCGCACGCACCGGACGCTTTCAACTCCGCCATGGCCGGCAAGGCCTCCTCCAAGGCCTGCTGCAGCACGTGGGCGTGGTTGTCGCCGTGGGTCAGCGCACCGATGTCGTGCAGCAGCAGCACGTCGATGTAGTCGGTGCCAAGGCGCTCCAGGCTGGAGGCGAACGCGCGCCGCACGCCGTCGGCGCTGTAGTCGAATGCGGCGCGGCGGCCGGCCACCGCAAAGCCGTCGCGCCCGGCAACGGCCTGTGCGTCGTCGTAGACGCAGCGGCCAACCTTGGTCGACAGCGTGTAGGCAGCGCGCGGCACGCCGGCCAGGCCGCGGCCCAGGCGTGTCTCGCTGAGTCCATAGCCGTAGTAAGGCGCGGTGTCGAAGTGGCGGATGCCGGCCTCGAACGCGCCTGCCACCGCGGCCAGCGCGTCTGCCTCGGCGACCTCGGTGTACAGGTTGCCGATCGGCGCAGCGCCGAAGCCCAGCGCCGACAGCTGCACGTCGGTGCGGCCCAGACGTTGCCGTGCCACGGCGCTCATGCGCCACGCTCCGCAAGGGTGGCGCAGGCGCGAATGAAATCTGGAGGGCAGCTGGGCATCGCAACGTCCACCAGCCGGCAGGTGCCCGGCTGTTCGCATATGAATATCGCAATCATCAATGAACAGATCACGCTGCAGTGCAGCATGACGAGCCAGGGCGGCTGACGGATTGGGTGATCGGTGCCGTGCGCGTCGCTTTCTCGCGCTATCTCTCTGTTCGTGCGCGCATCGCTTGTGGTCGTCTGGGCCATTAGCCATTGGCCATTGGCTAACGGCTAACGGCTAACGGCTAACGGCAACACCGCACTCCGCTGGCTACTCGGATTTCTCGTGCGGCAGCGCCGTTGCGGCTGGTGGCACGGCAAGCGTGTGGAATCCATGACCCAGACCCGCATGGTCTTCGACCGGTGCCCCCATTGCGAACTCGGTTGTCCGCGCGCGCTGGAGGGATCGCCCTGCGGCTCTCCAGGCCAAGGGTAGCGCCGCGCTGATCGCGCTGGCGCGCCTGCTGTCGCCGTCTCGACACCCGCCCTACAGCGCAGTGGCATGCCCCCTCGCGTTGCAACGCACTCCAGCCCTGCTATTTCAAAATCCGGCCCCCGCATCACCAGTTCCTATACCACGGCCTGCGCGGTTGCCTCGCCTCGGCGGCTAGGGCTAGATACCAGCCTTGATCCGATGAAGCTGATGCATGCCAGACACGACACGGCGGGAGTTGTTCAAGGTGCTGGCCGCAGGCGCATTGGTCGCGCCGTTGCCGGCTGCCGCGCAGGCGTCAGCCGTGCCATGCGCCGCGCATCCGCCGCCGTGGGCGCGCGGCATCGAGGGCCAGCGCAAGGCCGACCTGGGCAACGGCACCTATCTCAACCCCATCGTGGCCGGCGATCACCCGGACCCCACCATCCTCAAGGATGGCGACGACTACTACATGACGTTTTCGTCGTTCTTTTCGTATCCGGGCATCGTGCTGTGGCACTCCACCGACCTGGTCAACTGGACCCCGATCGGCCCGGCGCTGCGCCAGGAACTGGGCACGATCTGGGCGCTGGATCTGTGCAAGCACGCCAGCCGTTACTTCATCTATATCCCGGCCAATCCGGACGACAAGGGCTGGTCGATCTTCGTGATCTGGGCCGATGACATTCGCGGGCCATGGAGCGCGCCGATCGATCTGAACATCGCCGGCTGCATCGACCCCGGCCATGTCGTCGGCGAGGACGGCAAGCGCTATCTGTTCGTCAACGGCATCCGCAAAATCGGCCTGCGCGACGACGGCCTGGCCACCGATGGGCAACTCGAACCGGCCTACGCGCCGTGGCGGTATCCCGACGACTGGGTGGTGGAGAACTTCGCGCCCGAAGGCCCCAAGCTCACCTGGCACAACGGCTGGCTGTATCTGGTCACCGCCGTCGGTGGCACCGCCGGGCCGGTGACCGGGCATATGGTCATCGCCGCGCGGTCGCGCTCGGTGCACGGGCCGTGGGAACACTGCCCGCGCAACCCGCTGGTGCGCACCCTGTCCGAACAGGAGCCGTGGTGGTCGCGCGGCCATGCCACGCTGGTGCAAGGCCCACGCGGCGACTGGTGGCTGGTCTATCACGGCTACGAAAACGGCTTCCGCACCCTGGGGCGCCAGACCCTGCTGGAGCCGATCGAGTGGACCGCCGACGGCTGGTTTCGCGCCACCGGCGGCGACCTGTCCAAGCCGTTGCGTACGCCGGCACGCGCTGCCACCGGCAATGCGAATGTGGCGAGCGGCTTCGCGTTGTCCGATGACTTTTCCACCGACCGATTCGGCACCCAGTGGAGCCTGCACGCGCCCAAGCCCGGCGAGCAGGCGCGCGTGCGGCGGGCCAACAAGGCATTGACGCTGACCTGCGCCGGCACATCGCCCATCGACAGCGCACCGTTGACCTGCGGCGTACCCGATCGCGCCTACGCGGCCGAGGTGACGCTGGAGCTGGTCGGCAATGCCGAAGGCGGCCTCCTGCTGTTCTACAACCACAAGGCCTTCGTCGGCATCGGCTTCACCGCCGACACCATGAAGACCTACGAGTATTCCGAAGAACTGGTGTGGGCACGCGCGCCCAACACGCATCGCCGCATCTGCGTGCGGCTGACCAACGATCGCCACATCGTGAGCTTTGCGTATTCGTTCGACGACGGCCTGCAGTGGACGCGTCATCCCACGCGCATGGAGGTGTCCGGATTCCACCACAACGTGTTCGGGGGCTTCTTGAGCCTGCAGCTGGGCGTGTATGCCGCGCAGCAGGGCGAGGTGGTGTTGCGCGATTTCAGCTATCGCGCGCTGGGCTGAGCGTGGCTGCCGGGTGACGCTAGGCATTGGCTGCACGGTGATGCTGCGTGTGGCCAGTGCCTGGAGTCCAAAAAGGCTATCGGGAACATTTTCAGCCCGATTCGATGCATGAAACCAGACGCCTTCGCCGACTTCTTGAGGCAATACCGGCAATTGCCAGACAAACTCGTGGAGACACGGTGCTTATCTGCCGCGTGGGGCCTTGTGTTGCCTTGCATGCCTGCGGCTTTCAATGCCGCGACGATGTGGGGTTCACGCTATACCGTCATGGACCGCGGAAACGGTCGATTGACGCATCGTAGTTTGCAAGCGTAGTCAGCACGCTGACAGCGCCGCTGCATATGCCGTGCAAGATCCCGAAGAGAATCAGTGAGAGACCTCGTCAACTGATCCGCGACGCCGCACTGCATGCGCACTGCATGCGGATTCCAGTGCATCAACGAGCAGATCGCGCTGGTCTTCCAGCAGTAGTTTCAGCGGTTCTACGCCAAGCTGGGCGCGTGCGCGTCACCGCAGAGGACGGGGCCTTGATGGCCCCGCCGCTGGACTCAACCGCAGCAGTAGCAGACGTTGCCTTGTCCCAAATCGCCGCCGAACTCCGGACACTCGGCCTTGCAGGCCCATGCACTACACGACTCGGCCTTCGGCTGTGCGCCGTCCACGGCCATCACCTGGAACGCACCGAAGCCGGTGCTGGCCAGAAACGTCGCTGCCATCAACGCACTGCGCAAGCTTACCCAACGCTTTTTCATGCATTACTCCCTCAACGTTGCAAAAGCCGCTGGCGCATCCGTGCGGCCCAAGGCGGCGACCAGGTCCTGCACCCGCTCCGTGGTATCGAACACGCCAACATGGGAATGGCGCACGCGCCCGTCCCCATCGATGGCCATCAGCAGCGGCACGTTGCGCGCACGGAACAGCATCAGCGCGCGACGATCGGTCAACGTGACCACCGGAAAATCGAAGCCATGCACATGCGCATAGCGCGCGGCCTGCACCGCATCGCAATGGCACACACCCAGTAATTGCGGTCGGCCCGGCAGGTTGGCCTGCAACTGCCGCGCCGCGCGCAGCACGGTCGGTGCCGAGCGCTGGCAGTACGGGCACGTGGTCGTGAAAAAGAACAGCACCTGCGCCGGCCCCTGCGGTGCACCCAGCAGATGGCGCTGGCCGTCGGCGTCCATCGCCTCGATGCGCGGCACGTACATGCCCTCGTACGGCGTGCTGATGCGTGTCTGCAGCCATTGCTGCTGCACGCGCAGTTGTCGGTTTTGCCACGCCAGCGCCGCAATCAATGCACAGGCCATCAGCAGGCCGATCCATAGCCAGGGAAAACGTCGCGCCATGCCAACTCCAAAGCGTCCTTGATGCCCGAGCCTTGCCCAGGCATCAGCTCATGGTCAATGGTGATATCGACAACTGCGATGTCGCGCGGTGCGCAGGTGTGGATGCGATCACGCCGGTGCGCTTGGGCTTGCCACCGTCGGGCGATGACATGCGGACGGTTTGCGCAAATAGTGCTGCAGGCAGGCCTTGCGACAGTAATGCACGCAGCAGTCGCGCCATGCCATCTGCCGATGCGATCAGGCCGGTGCGCTTGGGCTTGCCACCGTCGGGCGATGACATGCGGACGGTTTGCGCAAATAGTGCGGCAGGCAGGCCTTGCGACCGGTACCGCACGCGGCAGTCGCGCCATGCCATCTGCCGATGCGATCAGGCTGTTGCGCTTGGGCTTGCCACCGTTGGGCGATGACATGCGGTTGGTTTGCGCAAATAGTGCTGCAGCCAGGCCTTGCGACCGGTAACGCACGCGGCAGTCGCGCCATGCCATCTGCCGATGCGATCAGGCTGTTGCGCTTGGGCTTGGGCTTGCCATCGTTGGGCAACGACACGCGGGTGGTTTGCGCAAACGCGGCTGCAGGCAGGTCTTGCGACCGGTAACGCAAGCAGCAGTCGCGCCATGCCATCTGCCGATGCGATCAGGCCGGTGCGCTTGCGCCTGCCATTGGTGTGCGCTGACATGCGGGCAGTTTGTGCAAGCGCGATTGCAGGCAGGCCTTGCGACCGGTAACGCACACAGCAGTCGCGCCATGCCGTCTACCGATGCGATCAGGTTGGTGCGCTTGGGCTTGCCACCGTTGTGCGAAGACATGCGGGCGGTTTGCGCAAACGCGGCTGCAGGCAAGTCTTGCGACAAGTGCGCGCGTAGCTGTCGCGCGCTGCCATCTGCCAGTGCGCGGTGCATGGCATGCTGTGCAGTGCGGCGCGTCGGTACGTGCCGGTTTTGGGGGAGCGATGCACAAGGATTCAATGGCGCGCCGGCTGCTGCTGGCGGTGTTCGTCTGTGCGACAGCGCACGCCAACGACAGCAGTTTTGGCGACGACAACGGCACTATCCGGCTGCTGCACCAGCCCGACATCAGCATGGACAAGGAGGCGCTGCTGCTCAGCGAAGAACGCGTGCAGGTGGACTACGTGTTTACCAACAACAGCGAGCGCGACCTCAGCGTGCCGGTGGCCTTCCCGATGCCGCCAATGTATTTCGGCATGGCCGACCACAGCGAACTCACCGACTTCAAACTGTGGGTGGACGGCAAGCCGATCGCCACCACGCGCAAGTTGGTGGTGTTGCTGGACGACGGCAGCGACATCTCCAAGGCGTTTGCCGCCACCGGGTGGACCCAGGACGATGTGGAGGCCTTACCCGAATCCGGCACCCCGCCCAAGGCCCGTAAACCGCTGCCCGCGCGCTGGGTCGATGCCGACGCGCAACCGCGTTTCACCCTCAACGAGTACTTCGTCTGGCAACAGGTATTTCCGGCGCGCCGCAGCGTGCAGATCCGGCATGCGTATGTGCCCAGCCTGTCCACGGGTGTGCCGCAGCCCAGCACGTATCTGCTGGATTCCTATGCAAAGGACTCCTGTATCGAACCGGCCACCAAGACCAGCATGCAGCGCCGCGAAGGCCAGTCCGGTCTGGCCTGGGCCAACTTGCGCTACGTGCTCACCACCGGCAAGAACTGGAACGGCCCGATCAAGGACTTCCAGCTGACCATCCGCAAGCAGGCCGCCAGCGACATCCTGAGCCTGTGCTTCGACGGCGAGTTGAAAAAGATCGACCCGTTGACCTTCCAGTTCAAGCAGGCCAACTTCGTCCCGATGCGCGATCTGAACGTCTTGTTCGTGCGCGCGCCGGAGTAAACGCCACAAGCCCCACACGTAGGAGCGCACCTGGGCGCGACGGAGCTTTCCCGGTAACGTCCGTCGCAGCCGTACGCATCAGGTTTCTTCTGCAAAACAAGTTTTACCGGTAACGCCCATCGCGCCCAGGTGCGCTCCTACGCTGATGTCGTGTCGTGTTGCACGGCAATTCTATCGATTGCCCACCAACGACGAAGGCAGACGTGGTGGGATCACACGTAGGAGCGCACCCGGGCGCGACAGGGCTTTCCCGACCAACCCCAACGCCCGCAGACACACCGCTGCGCGCGTCAGTCGTCTTCCGGCGGCGGCAACACGATGCCGTCGGAGTCGATGGCGAGCTTGCCGGCCATCAGCACGGCCTGGGTACGGTTGGTGACGCCGAGCTTGCGCAGGATTGCGGTGACGTGCGCCTTGATGGTGGCTTCGGACACGCCCAGATCGTAGGCGATCTGCTTGTTGAGCCGGCCCGCGCCGAGCATCTGCAGCACGCGGAACTGTTGCGGGGTGAGATCGCGCAACCGCTGGCCGACCTCGCGCTCTTCGCTATCGGTGGGCGGCAGATTCTGCGCTTCGGCCGGAATCCAGCGCTCGCCATCCAGCACCGTGGCCAGCGCGCGGCCGATGGTGTCGGAGTCGGCGGATTTGGGAATGAAACCGAACGCGCCATGGTCGATGGCACGCCGCATCACCGTGGGTTCTTCGCGTGCGGACACCACCACCACCGGCAACTGCGGATGCAGCGAGCGCATATGCACCAGGGCACTGAAGCCCTGTGCGCCCGGCATGTTGAGATCCATCAACAGCAGGTCCGCGTCCGGTTGCGCATCGGCCAGCGTGTACAACGCATCCACGTTGTCGGCTTCGAACAATTGCACGCCCGGCATGACCCGCTGCACCGCCCCGCGCAAGGCCTCGCGAAACAGGGGATGGTCATCGGCAATCAGCAGGGTGGTCATTGAGGGGCCGGGAGTGGGGAATCGGGAATCGCAAAGGCAACAGCAACAGCAAACAGCAACAGCAACAGCAAACAGCAACAGCAACAGCAACAGCAACAGCAACAGCAACAGCAACAGCAACAGCAACAGCAAACAGCAACGGCAAACAGCAACGGCAACAGCAAACAGCAACGGCAAACAGCAACGGCAAACAGCAACGGCAAACAGCAACGGCAAACAGCAACGGCAAACAGCAACAGCAACAGCAACAGCAAACAGCAAACAGCAACAGCGTCGATGCGGTGACGTTGAAGATGAGAATTGGCAGCGATGAATAAATGTAGGGGTCGGGAACCCGCTTTTACGAATTCCCAATCCGACGATTTACTTCCCACTCCTCAGGGAACCGCTCTAACGATTCCCCATTCCCCATTCCCCATTCCCAACGCGCGTCAGCGCGTCAGCCGCTCATTGACCAGCGAATCCACTACCGACGGGTCGGCCAGGGTGGAGGTGTCGCCGAGTTGATCGGGTGCGTTTTCGGCGATCTTGCGCAGGATGCGGCGCATGATCTTGCCCGAGCGCGTCTTCGGCAGGCCGGGGGCCCACTGCAGGTGATCGGGCGAGGCGATCGGGCCGATCTCCTTGCGCACCCAACTCACCAGCTCCTTGTGCAGCTCTTCGCTGGGGTTCTCGCCGGCGATCAAGGTGACGTAGGCATAGATGCCCTGGCCCTTGACGTCGTGCGGGAAGCCCACCACCGCCGCTTCGGCGACCTTGGGGTGCGAGACCAGCGCGCTTTCCACCTCGGCAGTGCCGATACGGTGGCCGGACACGTTGATCACGTCGTCCACGCGGCCGGTGATCCAGTAGTAGCCATCGGCATCGCGGCGGCAGCCGTCACCGGTGAAATAGCTGCCCGGATAGGTGCGGAAATAGGTGTCGATGAACCGCTGGTGGTCGCCGTAGACGCTGCGCATCTGGCCCGGCCACGAATCCAGCAGCACCAGGTTGCCTTCGGTGGCGCCGTCCAGGATCTTGCCTTCGGCATCGACCAGCGCCGGCTGCACGCCAAAGAACGGCAGCGTGGCCGACCCCGGCTTGAGGTCGACCGCACCGGCCAGCGGCGAAATCAAAATGCCGCCGGTTTCGGTCTGCCACCAGGTGTCCACGATCGGGCAACGGCTGTCGCCGACCACTTCGTAATACCAGCGCCAGGCTTCCGGATTGATCGGCTCGCCGACGCTGCCGAGCAGGCGCAGGCTCTTGCGCGAGGTCCGCTTGACCGGCGCTTCGCCATCGCGCATCAGCGCGCGGATCGCGGTGGGCGCGGTGTAGAACAAGGTGACCTGGTGCTTGTCGATCACGTCCCAGAAGCGCGAGACGTTGGGGTAGTTGGGCACGCCTTCGAACATCACCGCAGTGGCGCCATTGGCGAGCGGGCCGTAGACGATGTAGCTGTGGCCGGTGACCCAGCCCACGTCGGCGGTGCACCAGTAGATGTCGTCTTCGCGCAGGTCGAACACCACTTCGTGCGTGTAGCTGGCAAACAGCAGATAGCCGGCGGTGGTGTGCAGCACGCCCTTCGGCTTGCCGGTGGAACCGGAGGTGTAGAGGATGAACAACGGATCTTCCGCGTTCATGCGCTCGGGTTCGCATTCGGCCGGCTGGCCATCGACCACGTCATGGAACCAGCGATCGCGTGGCGCCTGCATGTCCACCGCGCCACCGGTGTGGCGCACCACCAGCACGGTTTCGACCGTATTGGTGCCGGGAATCTTCAGTGCCGCATCCACGTTGGCCTTGAGCGGAATCTTCTTGCCGCCGCGCAGGCCTTCGTCGGCGGTGATGATCAGCTTGCTCTGGCAGTCGATCACGCGGTCGGCGATCGAGTTGGCGGCAAAACCGCCGAACACCACCGAGTGCACCGCACCGATGCGCGCGCAGGCGAGCATGGCCACGGCCGCATCGACGATCATCGGCAGGTAGATGGTGACCCGGTCGCCCTTCTTGACGCCGAGGTTGCGCAGCGCGTTGCCGAGCTTGCAGACGCGCTCGTACAACTCGCGGTAGGTGACCGGGTAGGACGCCGCATCCGGGCTGTCGGGCTCGAACAGCAGCGCGGTCTTGTCGCCGCGCGTGGCGAGCTGGCGGTCCAGGCAGTTGACGCTGGCGTTGAGCTCGCCGTCGCCGAACCAGCGGATATGGAAGTCGTCCAGCGCAAAGCTGACGTCCTTGACCTGGGTGGGTTGCTTGAACCAGTCCAGCCGCTGCGCGGCCTTGCCCCAGAACTGCTCGGGATGCTCGATCGATTCGCGGTACAGCGTTGCGTACTGCTCGCCATTGACGCGTGCGCCCTTGGCGAACGCGGGATCGACGGGATAAACATCAGCCATGGCACCCTCACTTGCGATGAACTTGTTGGGAGAGGGCACGGCAGCTGCCCTCGGTAGGCGATCAGTGTGCCGCATCCATTCTGTCCCGGCGGTCAACGGCGCGTTAGACCATGGTCGTAACCTAAGGCGTGCGCTGGCGCACATCCATTGCGGGTCCTGGTGCGACCATCGGTCACCTTGTGGAATGCTGCGTTGCAGCTACGACCAAAGGCGAATAGGCTGCAAACCGCGGACTGCCTCACGCTCCGCACAGCATCGCCATCAAGCGCGAGGCCTTCATTGGGGAGAGGGTTCCATGAAACACCGTACTGCACCGTTGGTGCGCCATCCGTTGGCGGCCGCATTGTTCGTGGCCAGCATTCTGCCGGGCGTTGCGTTCGCGCAGACGGCAAAGGAAAAGGCGCTGGAAACACGTATTGCCGAGCTCGAGCGTCAGGTCCAACTATTGGTGACCGCGCAGCAACAACAACAGGGCCAGATTGCCCAGACGCAGACGCAGGTCACCGAGGTGCGCACCTTGCAGGCGCAGACTCCGCCCGCGCCAGCGCTCCCGGCCGGCAAAAAGCCGATCCAGCTGACCAGCATCACGCCGAACGCGTTGCCGGGGACAACGTTTCGTTACGGTGGTTTCATCAAGGCCGACTTCATGACCACCCGCACCAGCGACGGCGCATTGCCTGAAGGTGCGGTGGGACGTTACCTGTACATCCCGACGCAGACGCCTGTCGGGGGACAGGCGTCGAGCACCGACACCGACTTCCATGCCAAGTTCTCGCGCTTCAACCTGGGCGTGGACACGGTGACCGAAAACGGCGACAAGCTGACTGGGTTCATCGAACTGGACTTCTTCGGCAACGCGCTGGCCAACCAGGTCAACAATCTGTACGGCGGCACCTTGCGGCACGCCTACATGAGCTGGAACAACTGGCTGGCCGGCCAGACCTGGTCCAACTTCGTCGACGCCACGATCCTGCCGGAAGCGGCCGACATCGTC
This sequence comes from Xanthomonas sp. AC360, assembly GCF_979258225.1. Classification (NCBI taxonomy): domain Bacteria; kingdom Pseudomonadati; phylum Pseudomonadota; class Gammaproteobacteria; order Lysobacterales; family Lysobacteraceae; genus Xanthomonas; species Xanthomonas sp. AC360. The sequence continues at coordinate 1,048,461 of NZ_OZ409846.1, read as the reverse complement.
GGGCCGACCGACGGTGCGCTGTTCAGCCGTCAGACCCAGATCCGCTACACCCGCGGCGCTTTCAGCGTGTCGGCAGAAAACACCGAAACGCTGACCACGCCATACCGGGGCGGCAACACCATCCTGGCCTCGGACCATGGCGCGATGCCGGATCTGACCGCGCGGTACAACTGGAAGGGCACCTGGGGCACGTTCGGTCTGTCGGCGATCGCACGCCAGTACCGCACCCGCAGCGCGCTGACCAACGACACCGACTTCGGCGGCGCCATCGCCGGCGGCGGCCGCTGGATCATCAACTCCAGCAACGACCTGCGCTACCAGCTGGCCTACGGCGAAGGCCTTGGCCGCTATCTGGGCCTGGGCAACGGCTCGGACGTGGAAATCGACATCGACGGCAACATCCAGACCGTCAGCACGGTGGCCGGCTGGGTGGCCTGGCGGCACGACTACAACGCCAAGTTGCGCAGCACCATCATGTATTCGCGCGTGGATTACGACCATTCGCTGGCCAACACCGGCGGGCTGGCGAGCAAGTCGCAGCAGAGCATCCGCGCCAACGTCTTCTATTCGCCACTACCCAAGGTGGATGTGGGCGCAGAGCTGATGTACGGCCGCCGCGAAGCCGAAAACGGCGATTCCGGCGACATCTCGCGCCTGCAGTTCACCACCAAGTACAGCTTCTAAAGGTTCACCCATCGGCCGCCCGCCACGCATGTGGGCGGGCCGTGCTGCCCGCACTCCAGGAGACAGACCATGACCGTCTCGAATGACGCATTGATCGCCAAGATCGATGCCAATCCGAAGTACCACGCGCTCAAGCGCCAGCGCAACACGCTCGGCTGGACGCTCACCGTGCTGATGTTGCTGGCCTATTTCGGCTATATCGGCCTGATCGCTTTCGACAAGGCATTTTTGGCCAAACCCATCGGCGATGGAGTGACTTCGATCGGCATTCCGATCGCGATCGGGGTGATGGTGTTCACCATCGTCATCACCGCCATCTACGTGCGTCGTGCCAACAGCACCTACGACCAGCTGACCGCGCAGATCCTGGAGGAAGCCCGCAAATGAGCAAGACTTCGCGCCTTCTTCTGATTTTGGCCGGCTTGCTGCCGGCAGGCCTCGCGCTGGCCGCCGGTGGCGACATGGGCCAGGTCGACAAGCAGCCCACCAACTGGGTGGCGATCGGCATGTTCGGCTTCTTCGTGCTGGGCACCTTGTGGATCACCAAATGGGCGGCGGCCAAGACCAAGTCGGCTGCTGACTTCTACACCGCCGGCGGCGGCATCACCGGCTTCCAGAACGGCCTGGCGATCGCGGGCGACTTCATGTCGGCGGCGTCGTTCCTGGGCATTACCGCGGCGGTGATGGCCAACGGCTACGACGGCTTGATCTATGCCATCGGCTTTCTGGTCGGTTGGCCGATCCTGACCTTCCTGATGGCCGAACGGCTGCGCAACCTCGGCAAGTACACCTTCGCCGACGTGGCCGGCTACCGCTTCGCGCCCACCGCCATCCGCAGCTTTGCCGCTTCCGGCACGCTGGTGGTGGTGCTGTTCTATCTGATCGCACAGATGGTCGGTGCCGGTGCGTTGATCAAGCTGCTGTTCGGGCTGGATTACTGGGTGGCAGTGACCCTGGTCGGCGTGCTGATGATGGTCTACGTGCTGTTCGGCGGCATGACCGCCACCACCTGGGTGCAGATCATCAAGGCAGTGTTGCTGCTGACCGGCGTGACCTTCATGGCCGTGGCGATCATGTGGCACTTCAACTTCAGCTTCGAGGCGCTGTTTGCCGAGGGTGTGCGGGTGAAGACGGCGATTGCGGCCAACGGCGGTGCATCGCCCGACGACGCGGCCAAGGCCGGCCTGGCGATCATGGGTCCGGGCGGTTTTGTGAAGGACCCGATCTCGGCGATCTCCTTCGGCATGGCGCTGATGTTCGGTACCGCCGGCTTGCCGCACATCCTGATGCGCTTTTTCACCGTTCCCGATGCCAAGCAGGCGCGTAAGTCGGTGCTGTGGGCCACCACCTGGATCGGCTACTTCTACATCCTGATCTTCATCATCGGCTTCGGTGCGATCGCCCTGGTGCTGACCAACCCGCAGTTTGCGGACGTCGCCACCGGCACCATCCACGGCGGCAAGGGTGCGGCCAACATGGCGGCGGTGCTGGTCGGCAATGCGGTCGGCGGCAACGTGTTCATGGGCTTCATCTCGGCGGTGGCCTTCGCCACCATCCTGGCGGTGGTCGCAGGGTTGACCCTGTCCGGTGCCTCGGCGGTGTCGCACGACCTGTACGCCACGGTGATCAAGAAGGGCAACCCGGCGCCGGGTTCGGAGCTGAAGGTCTCGCGTGCCACCACCCTGGTGCTGGGCGTGATCGCAGTGCTGCTGGGCATCGTGTTCGAGAAGCAGAACGTGGCCTTCATGGTGTCGCTGGCCTTCGCCATCGCCGCGTCGGCCAACTTCCCGGTGCTGATCCTGTCCTTGCTGTGGAAGAACTGCACCACGCGCGGCGCGGTGACCGGCGGTTTCCTGGGCCTGATCTCCTCGCTGGTGCTCACGGTGCTGTCGCCGTCGGTGTGGGTGGACACGCTGGGTAACGCGGCCGGGTCGGCGCCGTTCCCGTACACCTCGCCGGCACTGTTCTCGATGACCATTGGTTTTGTCGGCATCTGGCTGTTCTCGGTGCTGGATCGCAGCCCGCAGGCTGCCAACGAACGCGCGGCGTTCAAGGCGCAGCAGATCCGTGCCGAAACCGGCCTGGGTGCCAGCGGTGCGTCGGGTCACTGACCGATCGCGTAACCCATCGCTGTCAACGCAGAACGCCGGCCTTGTGCCGGCGTTCTGCGTTTTGGCGGAGGGTGAGACCGCGCAGCGACGCGCGTCCGCCAGCGCCACGGCCGGTTCGCAGCGATCGACGGTTGTCAGAGCGCACAGGCAGGCAGTGATCCAACGCGTTACTGACCAAGATGCGAGCGGCTTCAGATGTCGATACGCAGGACCCACCGTGCTGCCCGCGCATGCCGCCATCGCGGCGGCGTTGCGTGTTACGACGCGATTGCGGTCGTCTACTTCGTTTTTCACGCAACGCCTGCGCGATCGCGAACAACCGCAACACCAGCGAAGAAATTAAGTCATGGAGAGTGACTAAATTGGCCCGCAAGCCGAACGCTGATCACGCACGGCTTGGCCTCTCCCCGGTATCGACCGGCTGGCGAGTGCGCTGCAAGCGAGTTCGCCGGTTGCGTCGACCCATCGGCTCTCGTCCATCCCTTGCCCTTCCTCTCAGCACTGCCAACCCGGACACATCCTCCATGCCGATTCTCTCAGCACCACATCCCCTGGCGCGTGCCTGCCGCCTGCTCAGCGCACTGGCCGTACTGGCGGCCTTGCCGCAACTTGCGGTCGCATCGTGCGGCAACACCGCCAACAAGATGGCGGAAATTCTCAATGACAAGTTCACCGCCGATACCTTGGTGCTTGCTCACCGCGGTCTTTGGGGTAAGTACGCAAGCGATCCCTCGCTGCCAGAAAATTCCAGCCGTGCAGTGCTCACCGCCGATGTCCAGTGCATGGATGGCGTGGAGCTGGACGTCAAGATCACCAAGGATGGTATGCCGGTGCTGATGCATGACTACAACCTTGGCCGTACCACGGATGTGTACACCGTGGTGGGTGGTCCCAAGTACAACCCCATCAATGGCCTGGGCTCCAATCCGCTGGTCAGCAGCATGTCGTTGGCAGACATCAAGCGGCTGCATCTGCTCACGCCGGATCGCCGCACAGTGACCCTTTGGGAGGTCTACAGCCTGGATGAGCTGTTTGCATACTGGAGGAAAAACAATATGCAGCTGCCGTTGATCTTCGACGTCAAGACGGCCGATGGAGTGCGTGCCGTGCATACCGCTGCGCTGCGCGCGTTTCCGAATCATCCAGAGCAGGTGGTGGCGATGAAGGTCAATGCCACGCTGTTCCCGCACCCCACGACATTCGCAGGCAATGCGAAATACGTGCATGCCATTCCGGTCTACACCACCAACATGCTGTCCAGCATCGATGTTCCAGCTAGCCGAGTCGAATGGCAAAACTACGCGCATACCCTGGAAATCAACGTCAAGCAGGACGATGGCCTGCTACAGGGGCAAAAGAATGCCGCCCGTGCCAGCGGCAAGCGCATTGGCGTATTTCAGGCCATTCCCGATGGTCCATTGGCGGGCAGGTTCTACAACAACAATGGGTCGTGCTGCTATGCGTTATCGAAGAACTTCTCCAGTTACCAGGGTAAATCCGATACCGCCGACCATCGCGGCGACATCGCCTTCCTGATGTCGCAGGGCTTCGGGCTGATCACCACAGATGACCCGAAGGGCGCTATGCGCACATTGAAAACCAACGGCAGGCGCGTCTCCCATTACGCCCCGTAATGGTTGAAACGCTGATCGCTCCGGTACGGCCAACAGTGGCGTACCGGAATGACTGAAAGAGTCGAGCCACTATTTTCTGGGATGCACACAACACCTGGCTGCACCGTGTTGTTACGCACTGCCCCCGATAGGAGATGCTATGTCTGGTGTATTCAATATGTCATTGAGTTCTGTGCGGGTAACGTGTGGCGCATTGCTGCTGCTGGCTGCGTGCATCGAGGTTCAGGCGCTGCCGCTTCACGCTGGTGCGGATGCGACGGACGCACCTGTGGCCACGGAGTCAGCGCCGATTGCCGAAGCCGGCGATGCTGCTGCCAGCGCAGCGACCGAACGTGCAATGCTTGCCGAGCGCGCGCGGTCCGAGGGCCTTTACAACGATCCGCAAACTGCGGCTTTACTGCGCGAGGCAACCGATACCGTGCTGGCGCAGGCTGAGCGTGATCGCCTGCTGCAGCAGGCCACGGTCTCGGAGGCGGATGTTGCACGGCGTTTTGCGGAAAGACCCGGCGATTTCGACGAATTCCGACTGAGCCATGTCTTCGTTGCCGAACGTCCCGAGGCTGGCTCGCACCGTCATCCGCTGACCCAGGCGCAAGCCCTGGAACGTGCGCAGATGCTACGGACCCGTGTGCATGCCGGTGAGGATTTCGGCCGCTTGGCCACCGAGCAGTCCGACGATGGCGCGACGGCTGTCGAAGGCGGGCAGCTCTCGTCCATGTTCGGTCTGTACCTGGCCACCCCGTTCGCGGTGCAGGTACGCTCGCTGTCGGTGGGTGAGGTCTCCGCGCCGGTACGCGGCCCAGGCGGTTATCACCTGATTCGCCTGGACGAAAAACACACCGCTACGCTCGATCACGTCGGTGGAATGATCGAAGCGCAGTTGCGTGAGGAGCGGCGCGATCGTGCCATTGCGCAGATGTTGCAAGAGACGCTGGCAGCGAGTGGCGGCATCAGCGCCGTGCTTCCATCGCAACGGCCTGCCGTGGCGAGTGAGCAACAGCGCAAGCAGTGAGGCGACGGCATGCTCCATAGATGGCACGTTGTTTTGCTTGTCGCGCTCATGCTGTCCGGGTGCGATAGCGACATGGCCCAGCCTGCGCAGCCGGCAGCGCGTATCGCCGCCGATCACGATCGAGCAGCGCCGCCTGCGCTGCCCAATCGCGCCGACGCACGTTCCGAGGCGTTGTACGCGCGTGCGCAGGCCTACATGCGCTGCACCGCAATGGCCGAGACCCCGCAGGCACTCGGCGTGGCCGACGACGGGGCGGGTGATGCCAGCGCCAGTGCGTCGGACGCGTCGGCGCGGCGTAACCGCCTGGCGCAACGTCGTGCGTGTCGACAGCTTGGTGCCGGCAACGACGCGCAGGTGGACCGATTGCTGCGGCAGGCGGCGACGGCCGGTAGCGCGGATGCGCGGTTGGAGCTGCTGCGCCGACGTGCAGGCGCCGTGCTGGAGCGTCAGCCTGCGCTCGCGACCGACGACAAGCCGTCGCCGCTTTCTGGGTCTGATCATGTGGAGATTGAGCAGGTGTTGGCCGAGCTCGAAGCGATGGCGATGCAGGGAAATCGAGCGGCCATGCCGGTGCTCGATCAGCTGCTCTCTTCGCCGCTGCTGGACACTGCCGAGCCGTTGTATGCGGATGCCTGGCGACTGGTCTCGCAGCAGCCGTTCGGGCGTGCGTTACCGTCCTCGTCGCTGCCTGGCGAAGAGATGTTCGAAGACATGGACCCGGCAACCGAGGGACAAGTCGTCCTGCTTGCTCGCGACCTGCATGCGCAGTGTTGCGCCAGCCCAGGACTTGCCGGTGCAAGCGGTGCGCTGGCCCGGCGTCGATCCGAGTGACGACCAACGCGTGTGTCACTCGACCAGCGCCGACCTTAGCGCTGCTGACCACTCAACGGAAGTAACGCGCCTTCAACGGCAGCGTGGCCGCGCCGATCGCACACGCATCGGCCGGTGCTTCGGCCGGCAGCAGCAGCGGCATCGGGCGGCCCTGGCCACGGCGCGGTTGGTTGTCGATCTGCACGGCGGCGATCAGCCGTTGCGCCAGATCCGCCGGCAGGCGACCGCCGAAGACGATGGCTTCCGGGTCGCACACCGCGGTGATCGCCGAGACGATCAGCGACACGCCCGGCGCGCTGCGTGCGATCCAGCGTTCGATTGCCGGCCATGCCGGGTCGTAGGCGGCCAGCAACGCACGCACGTCCGGCAGCGCGATGCCGTCTTCGGCCACAAGTTCGCGTAGCAACTCCAGGGTGGCGCGTTCGAGTTGTTGCGCGGGCAGCATGCCGGCGAACTCACCGGCGTTGCCGCGGGCGCCGCGCAGCACCTGGCCATCGACCACCAGCCCGCCGCCGAAGCCGTAACTGAGGTAGAGATAGGCGAAATCGCGATGCCGCCGGCCCACCCCCAGCATCGCTTCGCCTGCCGCTGCCACGCTGCCGTCGTTGTCCATCCACACCGGCTGGGTAAAGGCGTCGGCCAGCCACGGACACAGCGCGATCTGGCCCAGGGCGCGCAGCGGCTCGGGCGGATTGATGAAGGTGTCCACACCGGTAAAAAACCCGCTCATCGCCACCCCGATGCCCAGGCGCGGGCCGGCATCGTCGACGCTCGCCAGCAGCGCGGCATCGGCGGCCTGCAGCTGGGTCAGCACGCCATACAAGGTGGTATCGGTCAGCGCGACCTCGTTGCCAGCCAGCACCGCACCGGAAAAGTCCATCAGCGCCAGACTCAGCGCATCGGTGGCGATGGAGATGCCCAAGGTGTGGCCATGGCCCGGGTTCAACGACACCGCCACGCCCGGCTTGCCACGCCCGGCGCGCGCGATGCTGCTGCCCATGTGCACCATGCCGCGCGCCTGCAGGCCTTCGATCAGGCGCACCGCGGTCTGCACGGTCAGCCCGGTACCGCGGCTCAGGTCGGCGCGGGTCAGCACCCCGGCCAGCCGCAAGCGGTCGAGCATGTCGCGCTCGTTGAGGCTCAAGCCGGGCAAGGTGGGCGTGTGTGGAGGCAGCGCAAAGGCGGCAGTGGAGGACATGGCGCGCGGTGTCACGGGGAAACCGCAAGCTTACCCGCACCGGACTGAAATAATTAATTCACAGGAAGTTATTAAATTAGCGGTCTCATCCTCGACCGGCCGCCCCATGTCCCGCTTCACTACCCGCCCGTGCCCCCGCCTGTGTCTGCTGGCCCTGTGCGTCAGCGCCAGCCTGAGCGCCCATGCCGCCGAGCCGGCGCCGTCCGCGGCGGCTCCCGCCAGCGACGCACCCGTCCAGCTGGACACCGTGCAGGTCTCCGGCCAGCACCTGTCGATCCGCCAGGCCATCGGCGCCAAGCGCGAAGCGGCAGTGGTGTCCGATGGCGTGGCCGCCGACGATATCGGCTCGATCCCCGACTTCGGGCTGGGCGAGGCTTTGCAGCGCGTGCCGGGCGTGTCGATGGTGGTCAACAACGGCCGCGGCGAGGCGCAGTTCATGAGCCTGCGCGGCTTCAATCCCGACTACAACACGGTGCTGATCGACGGGGTGGCGCTGCCGTCCACCGAAACCAGCCGGCGCGTGCAGTCGCTGGATGTGATTCCTGCATCGCTGGCGCAGCAGGTGGATATCTACAAGACCTTCAATGCCGACATGGACAGCAATGCCATCGGCGGGATCGCGTCGCTGCGCACGCGCAGCGCGTTCGATCACGACGGCCCGTTCGCCACCGTGCGCGCGAACCTGGCCGATTGGGAAAACCGCAGGCAGCTGCAAGGTAGCGGCCCGTCCGGCCAGGTGCAGGGCAGTTTCAGCAACACCTTCGGGCCAGACCATCGCTTCGGTGTGGTGCTGTCGGCCGATTATTTCCGTCGCGATTCGTCGTCGTTGAACACCGCCATCGACAGCTACAGCTACTACGCCAACGGCGCGCGGCAGACCCTCGTCCCCACGCTGGACACCAACGGCATGGCGATCGCCCCGGACCGTTTCCGTCCGCTCAGCTACGACAACGTGCGTCAGCGCCGCAGCGTGTTCGGCAAGCTGGAATACGACGATGGCGACGCGCTGAAACTGGCGTTGAGCGCCGGCTCCTTCGAACACGGCAACGACGAACAACGCCGCTCGCAGTGGATCAACCGGGTCGGCAATGCGCAGGTGACCGATGCCGACGACGGCCGCTACGCGCAGGGCAGCGCACAGGCCGATGCCAACCGCTTCGACCAGACCCGCACGCTGCGCTATGCGCAAGTCAACGGCAGCTTCCGCCTCAATCCGCAGGGCCACATCGATGTGTTGTTCAACCGTGCCACCGGCAAGTATCGACAAGACACGCGCGAAGATGTGTTCACTGCGGCCGCCTCCGCACGGCTGGGATTCGGCTACGCGCTGGGCAACGACACGCGCCCGACCATCACCTTGGTCGACCCCGGTTACTACAGCAATCCGGCCAATTACCTGCAGTCGTACTTTCTGACCCGGGTGGAAAAGAGCAGCACCGACACCACCACCTTCAAGGTCGACTACAGCCAGAACGCCGATGCCGATGCGCAGGGATGGGGGCTGCGTACCGGCCTGCAGTACCGCGATCTGCAGCAGCGCTACAACCTGGACGAAGTGCGTCGCAATCCGGTCGGGCGGGTCAGCCTGGCGACGGTCGGGACCGACGATGCGCGCGTCTGTCCGTATGCCGATTTCAGCTGCCTGCTGCTGGTCGACCCGGCGCGGGTGGCCGCGTTTGCGGGCTCCTCGCCAGGCGCCTACGTGCTGGCCAACACCAATGCGCGCAATAGTGCGATCAGCGATTTCCGTATCGACGAACGCAATGGCGCGGCCTACCTGATGGGCACCTGGCATGGCGAACGCACGCAGGCCACCTTCGGCCTGCGCAACGAGTATCTGCAGCGCGAGGTGCTCAGTGCGGTGCCGCAGCCGCTGAGCAGCACCACCAGTTATCTGCAGCAATCCGACGCCAGCGACCGGCGCTTTCTGCTGCCATCGGCCAACCTTGCCTGGGACATCACCCCGGCGCTGAAACTGCGCATGGCCGGCAGCCGCACCATCGGCCTGCCCACCTATGGCGACATCGGCCAGAACAGCAGTCCGGTGGTCGATACCACCGGCTTGACCATCAACCGCAGCATCGCCAACCCGCAATTGCGTCCGCGCCGCGCCGACAATCTGGATCTGTCGCTGGAGTGGTACCCGGACCAGGATTCGCAGTTGTCGATGGCGGTGTTCCACAAGCGCATCGACGACGAGATCGTGCGCGTCACCAATACCGATCTGCAGCGCGATCCAGGTGGGCTGGTCGGCACGTATCAGGTCACCACCACCCAGGCGATCAATACCGGTGCGGCCAGCGTGCGCGGCGTCGAGTTCACCGCCATCGATACGCGGTTCGATTTTCTGCCGGGTGCGTGGTCGCATCTGGGCGCGATGGCTAATCTGACCGTGCTCGACCCGCGCACTGCCGACGTGCAGATGAGCGATGGCAGCCTGCGCGCGCTGCCCGGCCTGATGGAATCGCCCAAGCGCAGCGCCAATGCCTCGCTGCTATACGACCTCGGCCGCTTCAGTGCGCGCGTCAGCGCCAATTACACCGGTCTGCAATTGCTGTCCGCAGCCACCGACAACCGCGTCAATGATCGCTACTACGATGCCATCACCAGCTACGACGCACAGCTGGCGTGGCGCTTCACTAGCAAGCTGCGCATGACCGTGCAGGGCCGCAACCTGAGCAACGCGCGGCTGACCCGTGTCATCGGCGCCGATCAGCAATTGATGCGCGAGCAACTGGATAACGGCCGCGCGTATTACTTGGGAGTGGACTATGCATTCTGATCGACGCTTTGCTGCGGCACTGGGTATCTGTCTGATGGCCGCATGCATCGGCAATGCGTGTGCCGACCAAGCGGCCACGCCCGCAGCAACGCCGCCGTTCGTGGCGATGGAGACCATCGTCAGCGGCGATTGCTGGGGCCAATGGCCCGACGACGTGCTGGCGTCAGTAACCCGCTGCAAACCGGCCGAGCACAATCGTATTGCGTTGCAGGTACTCGACGATGCCGACGGCCCGGCACACGTGGGCAGCGACACTGCATCCTGCAGTGGTGCGCGCTGCATCAGCCTGGCACAGCTGCTGCAGTCGGCACCGGCGCAAGCGTTGCTGTTGCGCACACCGCCGGCACGCATCGATGCGGTCCTGGCCGCGCTGGATCACGCGCGTGCGCGTGCGCGCGTGACCATCGAGCCGCTGGTGCAACCGGTGCCCGCACCTGCCGCGCCGGTCACCCTGGCGCCGGGCGTGCGCTATTGGCGCCAGCGCGTGGATGGCCCGCAGCCGGTGATGCTGCACATCGTGCAGATCGACCTGACCACGCCGGGCCTGCAACTGGTCGGCACGCACGGCGACCGCAGCGGCGGTGGCGAATTTCTCGCCAATTCCACCACTGCCTTCGTACGCGATAACGGGCTGGCGTTGGCGATCAATGCCGACTATTTCTTACCGTTCGATGGTGGTCATTTGTTCGACAAGGCGTTCGTCCCGGCAGCCGGGCAGGGCGTCACTGCCGAAGGCCTGGCCATCGACGATGGCCACCTCGATTCGGCCGCCGCAACCAGTGATGCGCGCGTCGATGCCGCTTTTTGCGTGAGCGCGCGCAATGCCGTGCGCATCGTGCGCGGCAGTTGCCCGCCCGGCACGCGCGTCGGTGTGGGCGCCGGCCCGCTGCTGTTGCTCGATGGCAAGCGCCAACCACGCGAAGCCAGCCGCGCCGACTACTACGACGGCCCCGAACCGCGCAGCGCGCTGGGCCTGGACCGTGCCGGCAAGACGCTGTGGATGGTGGTGGCCGACGGCCGCCAGCCCGGCTACAGCGCCGGCATGTCGCTGGACGCGCTGACCGCCGTGCTGCAGCAGCTCGGTGCCAACGCCGCAATTAACCTGGACGGCGGCGGCTCCAGCACCCTGGCCGCCCGCGTGGATGGCCGCGTGCGCACGCTCAACCGCCCCATCCACACCGGCATTCCGGGGCGCGAACGCCCGGTCGCCAACCAGTTGGGTGTACGGATCGTGGAGCAGCCCTGAGGCGTCGGCAGATGGCGCGGTACCATTGGTGGTTTGAACCACGGCCCCCGCCATGAAGATCGCCTCCTGGAACGTCAACTCGCTCAACGTGCGCCTGCCGCACCTGCAACAGTGGCTCACCGACGTCGCGCCGGACGTGGTGGGGATCCAGGAAACCAAGCTGGAAGACCACAAGTTCCCGGACGCGGCGCTGGCCGCGCTTGGGTATCGCAGCCTGTTCTGCGGGCAGAAGACCTACAACGGCGTGGCGATCCTGTCGCGCGCGCCAGCGTTGGACGTGCAGATGGGCATCCCCGGGTTCGATGATGTGCAACAGCGCGTCATCGCCGCCACCGTCGATGGCGTGCGCATCATCAATCTGTACGTGGTCAACGGGCAGGACGTGGGCACCGACAAATACGCCTACAAACTGCGCTGGCTCGATGCGGTGCACGCCTGGATCGCGCAGGAGCTGCAGCGCCACCCGCAGTTGGTGGTGCTGGGCGACTTCAATATCGCCCCGGACGCGCGCGACGTGCACGACCCGGTGGTGTGGAACGAGACCCACATCCTCACCTCCACCGCCGAGCGCGCCGCGCTGGAAAAATTGCTGGCGCTGGGCCTGCACGATGCGTTCCGTTTGCATCATGACGACGCCGAGCAGTTCAGTTGGTGGGATTATCGCCAGGCCGCGTACCGCCGCAACCTGGGGCTGCGCATCGACCTGACCCTGGTGTCGGATGCGCTGCGCGCACGCGCAGTGGCGTCGGGCATCGACCGCGAACCTCGCACCTGGGAACGCCCCAGCGACCATGCCCCGGCCTGGGTGCAACTGGCGGAGGCCGGCGCATGAGCGAGCGTCATCTGCGTCGCAGCACGCACAAGATCGGCGACGTGACGCTGGGGCCGGTCCACCGTTTGAGTTGCCATTGCGGCGCCGTGCAGATCGACCTGGAATTGCCGCACGGCCTGCTCGATCCACGCCGTTGCGATTGTTCGATGTGCCGCCGTCGTGGCGCCATCGTCGCCTCGGTCGCGCTCGATGGCCTGCACGTGCGGCAGGGCGAAGACGTGCTGCGCCTGTATCAGTTCAACACGCACGCCGCAGCGCATTATTTCTGCGGCGTATGCGGCATCTACACCCATCACCGGCGCCGCTCCAATCCCAACGAATACGGCTACAACGTCGGCTGCCTGGAAGGCGTCAATCCATATGCGCTGAACATCGCGGTGCAGGTGGAAGACGGCGTCAACCATCCGGCAGATCGCGCCGCTGCCGGCAGCTGAAACGACACTGCCCGGGCAAGCCCGGGCAGTGCAGTCACCGATGTGGCGCGATTTAGATCGGCTAACCAATCGACCGCGCAGTCGTCGGGGGCGCGGCCAGTGCCCGGAATCGGTATGCACCGCTCGTATGCTGCGGTTCTCCCGTGCCGTCCCTCTCCATCGGCGACTGCTCTTTAGCCGTTCTTAAAGCGACCAGTAAAACAGCCAGGCGACTAACGGATGGATGCGGCCCATGCCCGGAGGCGGATGCCGCGCGTACGCTACGATGACGCCGTGTTGTCCGCATGCACCTGACGGCCGCGCCCACCGGTTTATCGGACGCTGTTAACGCACGCGGCCACGGGTAAACAGATTGACGATGGCCAGCAAAATCACCGCACCCACCAGCGACCAGACAAAGGTCATCACGGTGATCGCCTGATTGATGCCGCCGCCTAAAAACCAGCCAGCGATCATTGCACCGACGATGCCGACCACCACATTGAGAATGATGCCCTGCTGTGCATCGCGACGCATGATGATGCTGGCCAGCCAACCCACGATGCCGCCGATGATCAACCAGATAATGATGCCCATGGTGCCAATCTCCTCGTTCGCTTGCACCGGGAGCGGTGCATGGGCGCTATTGGACGCAGCGCGCCGTGAAGCAGCTGTCGAGCGCGATGCGCGCAATTTCCCTGCGTTGGGGTTGGTGTGCACGGCGTGACAGCGCACGCTGGGTGGCAGCATGGCCCGGTGCAGCTATGGCTGCGTCCGCATCGGCCCGGTGAGCGCGGCGAGCCGCAGGCGCGGCAGCTGCTTGGCCCGGCCCTGGCGATCGACCCGGCCGCGGTGCCGCTGCTGCGCGATGCGCGCGGCCGACCCTCTCTGCAACCGGCGCTGCCCGACTGGGATACCGGCTGGAGCCACAGTGGCGACTACCTGCTGGTCGGGTTGGGCCGCGGCGTACGGCTGGGGGTGGATCTGGAACGCATCCGCGCCCGCCCGCGCCTGCTCGACATCGCGCAGCGTTTCTTTCATCCGGACGAACTGGCGTTGCTGGCGGCGCTGGAGACTGACGCACAGCAGGCGCTGTTTTTCCGTCTGTGGTGCGCCAAGGAAGCCTTGCTCAAGGCCTACGGGCATGGCCTGTCGTTCGGCCTGCATCGGCTTGCGTACGCCGTTGACTCGGATGGCGCATTGCACCTGCAGTGGTGCGACCCCGAACTAGGTGATGCCGCACAGTGGCAGCTGCACGAATGGTGGGCCGCGCCGGACTGCCGCGCCGCGCTGGCGTTTTATCCTCAGCCCGCCGCATGAGGCGCCGCGCCATACGGCAAGATCGGCTGACGGAACTGCGCCACGCCATCGAGATCGCGCAAGGTCACCGTCAACACGCCGCTGGCGCCGTCGATCTCCACCTCGCCGAAGAACTGATACCCGGCCAACGGTGAGGTGTTCGGCGCGGGCGGCGCCTTCTGAAACACCACCGTCGGGCCGAAGGTGGCATCCAATGCATTCGGCCCGAAGCTGCCGGCATTGAGCGGGCCGCCGACGAATTCCCAGAACGGCTCGAACTGCTGAAACGCGGCGCGGTCCGGATGGTAGTAGTGCGCGGCGCAGTAATGCACATCGGCTGTCAGCCACACCGTGTTGCGGATGCGCGCGCGGCTGATGAAGCGTAACAGCGCGGCGATCTCCTGCTCGCGTCCGCGCGGCGCGCCGTCATCGCCATTGGCGATCGCTTCCCAGCGCGGGCGCCCGTTGCCATCTTCGCCATCGGGGACCTGCAAACCGATCGGCATGTCGGCGGCAATCACCTTCCACTGCGCGCGTGAGCCGGCCAGCTCGCGCTGCAACCAGGCCAGCTGTTCGGCGCCGAGAAATGCGGTCTCCGCGCTCGGCGTGGGTTGCAGATTGTCGCTGTTGGCACCGCGATAACTGCGCATGTCCAGCACGAACACATCCAGCAGCGGGCCATAGCCGATCTTGCGATAGATGCGCCCATCGCCATCGGCACGCACGCCGCGCATTGGTGCATATTCCAGAAACGCCTTGCGTGCACGCCTGGCCAGTACACCGATGTCGCGCACCTGGTAGCGCGCATCCAGTTGCTTGCCGGGCGACCAGTTGTTGGTGGTTTCGTGGTCGTCCCATTGCCACAGTTGCGGCACCTCGGCATTGAAGCGGCGCACATGCTCGTCGAGCAGGTTGTAGCGGTAGTTGCCGCGAAATTCGTCCAGCGTTTCGGCCACCTTGCTCTTGGCCGCGGTGGTGAGATTGCGCCAGCGTTTGCCGTCTTCCACGGTGAGTTCGGCCGGGATCGGGCTGTCGGCATAGATGGTGTCGCCGCTATGCAGGAAGAAATCCGGGTTGCGTGCGCGCATCGCGCTGTAGATGCGCATGCCGCCGATGTCGGGATTGATGCCGAAGCCTTGGCCCACGGTGTCGCCGCTCCAGACGAAACGCACATCGCGGCGCATTTGCGGTGCGCTGCGCAGATGCCCATGCACCGGCGCACTCAGCACACCGCTGTCGGCGTCCTCGAAGCGCACCCGATAGAAAATGTCCTGATCGCACGGCAACCCGCTCAGATCCAAGCGCGCGGTGAAATCGTGGGCGGGTATCGCCATGCCTCCCTCCACGCGACGCGCCTGGCGCAGGCTTGGCCGCGTATCCCATTCCACCCGCATCCGCGCCGGGCGATCCGCGCGGCTCCACAGCAGCGCGCGACCGTCGCGCACATCGCCGCTCTGCACGCCATCGGTGATGATCGGTCGCCCGGAGGGCGCGGCCAGGCTGCGTGCAGACCAAGCGCCAGCCGCCGGCAGCAACAGCCCGGCGCCCAAACCTTGCAACACGCGGCGGCGCGCGGGATCGGAGGCGGTCATGGGGTGTCCTTCGTGCAACGGGGGAGCTTGCAGATGTAGCGCCGCTGTCTTACCGCTGCGTGTCCGGCACCGGCACAGCTCCAGGCCGCGTGACCGGGATCACGCCGATGCCGGCCAGAGGGATGCGCCGGCATTGCCGGACGAGATGTTCGCAATGCGTCGCCGTATCGCGGCCGCCAGCCAATGCGGTGAACCGCCGGCCGATTGTGTCGATGCACGCTCCGGTTGTTTCAGATCATTCCTGCGAGCATCGACGATTCCCGATTCCCGATTCCCGATTCCCGATTCCCGATTCCCGATTCCCAATTCCCAATTCCCAATTCCCAATTCCCAATCCCGCCACGCCCACCTGCGATAATCGCGCCATGAACGATGCCGCACTTTCCCCCGATGTCTCCGCCGCACTGGCGCATGGCCTGCAGGCCCAATCCCTGGATGCGGATTTCGCCGCGCCGTTGCTGCGCTATCTGACGCTGCTGGTGCGTTGGAACAAGACCTACAACCTCACCGCCGTGCGCGACCCGCGCGAGATGGTCACTCGCCATCTGCTCGATTCGCTGGCCATGCAGCCCTACATCGCCAGCGGCACCCTGGCCGATCTGGGTACCGGCCCCGGCCTGCCCGGTATCCCGCTGGCGATCACCCGCCCGCAGCTGCAGGTGACGCTGGTGGAAAGCAACGGCAAGAAGGCGCGCTTCATGCGCGAGGCCTTGCGTCACCTGGCGCTGGGCAATGCGCGCGTGGCCGAGTCGCGCGCCGAAGCGCTGGACGAGCCGGCCGCCTACGACCATCTCACCGCGCGCGCGCTGGATACGCTGGCCGGCATCATCGCCGTCGGCGGCCACCTGCTGCGCCCGGGCGGCAGCCTGCTGGCGATGAAGGGGATCTATCCGCACGAGGAAATCGCCGCGCTCCCGGCCGGCTGGACGCTGGCCGAGGTACACCCGCTGCAGGTGCCTGGCCTGGATGGCGAACGGCATCTGGTGGTAGTGCGTAAGGCCTGAGCCGAAGCCACGTTTATCGGCCTCGAGCGGCCCTCACCCCGACCCTCTCCCGCAAGCGGGAGAGGGGGTGATACTGCCCTCGCCAAGCACGTCACGTCCCTTACCTTCGGCGAAGAGGTGACGACCGGCTTCTGACAAGCCCACCACGTCCCTTCCCCCGCCTGCGGGGGAAGGTGCCCGCAGGGCGGATGGGGGCAGTCCCTGACTCGCCCCGCCATATCAATCCAGCCGCCGACACTCCAGCCACACCCGTGCGCCGGCCTGCGTTGGGACTTCCGGCCCATGGCAGCGCTCCCGGGGGCTGCCATGATCGGGCGTTCGCTCCAGATCAGGCTCTCCGCACGTGACCTCTCCTCTCGCCGCCGCACTCTCGCTCGCCCTGCTGGGCCTGTCCTTCGGCGCTGTCGCCGCCCCGCCCGCCGCCGCGCCGGCCACGCTGACTGCCGAAGCCCCTGCCGACGCGCGCTTCCGCGCGATCTACGAAAAAGAGTGGGCATGGCGTCAGGCCGAAACCGGCCAGGCCGATGAAGACACCGACACCACCGGCGACAACACCAAGCTGCCGGACGTCGGCGCTACCGCGCAGCAGGCGCGTCTGACGGTGTGGGAGGGTGTGCTCACGCAGCTCGACGGTATCGACCCCAAGCAGCTCTCGCCGGCCAACCAGATCAACCTTGCGATCTATCGCCCGCAGGTGGAAAACCTCGCAGCCGAAGTGCGTCTGCGCCTGTACGAGATGCCGTTCAATTCCGACAGCTCGTTCTGGTCCAACCTGGGCTTCATGGCGCAGCGGCCGATGAAGACCGCCGCCGAGTACCGCGCCTACATCGCGCGCTTGAACGATGTGCCGCGCTATTTCGACCAGCAGATCGTCAACATGCGCACCGGCCTGGCGCGCGGCTTCAGCGTGCCGCGCGCGGTGCTGGACGGGCGCGATGTCTCCATCGCCACCGTCGCCGAGGTCAAGGACCCCACCGAGTCCACCTTCTACGCGCCGTTCAAGCAACTGCCGGCGCAGATCCCGGCCGCCGAGCAGGCGCAGTTGCGTGCGCAGGCCAAGGCCGCGGTCAGCGGCGCGGTGCTTCCGGCCTACGCCAAGTTGCTGACCTTTTTCCGCACCGACTACATGCCCAAGGCGCGCACCACCCTGGCCGCCGAAGCGCTGCCCGATGGCAAGGCGTTTTACCGGCAGCAGATCCGCGAGTACACCACGCTGGAATTGACGCCCGAGCAGATCCACCAGATCGGCCTGGACGAGGTGGCGCGGATCCAAACCCAGATGAACGCCATCATTCAGCAGGTGGGATTCAAGGGCAGCTTCGCGCAGTTCCTCACTTTCCTGCGTACCGACCCTCAGTTCTACGCCAAGACCCCGCAGGAGCTGCTCGATCGCGCCGCATGGATCTCCAAGCGCGTGGACGGGCAGGTGGGCAAGTTCATCGGCACGCTGCCGCGCGGGCGCTTCACCATCAAGCCGGTGCCGGCCGATATCGCCCCGTTCTGGACCGCCGGGCGCGGTGGCGCCACGACCTATTGGGTCAACACCTACAACCTGCCGTCGCGGCCGCTGTACAACCTGCCGGCGCTGACCTTGCACGAGTCTTCGCCCGGGCATTCCTTGCAGGGCTCGCTCGCATTGGAGCAGGGCGAGCAGCCGGCATTCCGGCGCGAAAACTACATTTCCGCCTACGGCGAAGGCTGGGCGCTGTACACCGAAAAGCTCGGCCAGGAGATGGGCATCTACGAGACCCCGTACGAGGAATTCGGCCGGCTCACCTACGAAATGTGGCGCGCCTGCCGGCTGGTGATCGACACCGGCGTGCACCACGACGGCTGGACCCGCGAACAGGCGCTGGCCTATCTGCGCGACCGCACCGCGCTGAGCGAGCATGAAGTCACCACCGAAGTGGACCGCTACATCTCCTGGCCCGGCCAGGCGCTGAGCTACAAGCTGGGCGAGATCACCATCGTCAAGCTGCGCGCCGAAGCCGAAAAGGAGCTGGGCGAGCGCTTCGACATCAAGGCCTTCCACGACGTGGTGCTGAAGCAGGGCTCGGTCACCCTGCCGGTGCTGGAGCAGCAGGTGCGTGCGTTTATCGCCGAGAGCAAGGCGCGCCCGGCCAAGCCCAAGTCAACCGCTGTCGCCGCGCCCTGAGCGATGCCGGCGATGCGGCCAAGGCCGCGCCTACGTCGACCGCGTCGACCGGGTTGTGACCGCATCGCGGCCAGGTCCGCTCCTACAAGGCGACGAAGCCGGCTGATTGTGCCAAAGCCAAGCTGTCGTAGGAGCGGTCCCGGCCGCGATGCCGTCCCGACACCCTCAACGCAACGCGTGATCGGCCATTTGGCACACCAGATACACCGCATCGGCGGTCCATCCGCCTCCTTCCGGTGGCTGTGAATTGGTCGGGACCGCGTCGCGGCCAGGTCCGCTCCTACAAGTCAGCAGGACCAGCCGATTTTGCCGAAGCCAAGCTGTCGTAGGAGCGGCCCCGGCCGCGATGCCGTCCCGACTTCCTCAACACCGCGACGCGTGATCGGCCATTTGGCACACCAGACACCGCCTCGACGGTCCATCCGCCTCCTTCCGGTGGCTGTGAATTGGTCGGGACCGCGTCGCGGCCAGGTCCGCTCCTACAAGTCAGCAGGACCAGCCGATTGTGCCAAAGCCAAGCTGTCGTAGGAGCGGCTCCGGCCGCGATGCCGTCCCGACTTCCTCAACGCCGCAACGCTTGATCGGCCATTTGGCACAGCAGATGCCCGCATCGGCGGTCTATCCGCCTCCTTCCGGTGGCTGTGAATTGGTCGGGACCGCGTCGCGGCCAGGTCCGCTCCTACGACGGTTGCCGGTGAGCGCCTTGCGATCCGGACCGGCCACTGCGCTCCCGGATGCGATTGTGTAACTGCCCTGGCCCCGATACGCTGCGTGCCATGCTGTTTCGACGCGCCCGCTTATTGCACCCTCTGTTGCGCCTGATGGCGCTGGCAGTGCTGGTCATGGGCGTGCTGGTCGCCCCGGTGGCCTGTGCATTGGGCGATGTGCATGCGCTGGCGCACGACCAGGCGCATCTGGACGACAGCGCGCCGCACGGTCACGACGGCGCCGATGAAGACGATGCCGGCGAGCGCGATGGTGCCGGCCTGCTGCATGCCTTGATGCACAGCGGTTATTGCCATGGGCATAGCCCGGCGATGCTGCCTGCCATCTCCTGGGGTCCACTGCCGATGCGCGCACACGCGCAGCCGGCCGCGCTGACCTCCGATTACCGTTCGCATCTGATCGATACCTTGCTGCGGCCCCCGATCGCGGCCTGATGCCTTGCCGGCGGCTGCCGGCCTGTCCATCGATCCCGATTCGCGGAGATACCCTCATGTGGTTGCGACTGGCGGCACTTGCCGCCCTCGCGGTCGTGCCGTGCGCCATGGCGCAGGACGTACCGCCCCAAACTGTGCTTACGTTGGACGACGCCATCGCGCGCGTCGCAGCCAAGCACCCCGATCTACGTCTGGCCGACGGCCAGCAGGCCGTGCTCACCGCCGAGGCGCAGCGCGATGCGTTACGCCCACCGCTGCGCGTTGGCGCGGAGATCGAAAACGTATTCGGCAGCGGGCCGACCCGCGCGCTGGACCAGGCCGAACTCACCGTCACCCTGGCCAGCGTGCTGGAGCGCGGCGGCAAGCTGGATGCGCGCCGCACCCTGGCGCAGGCGCGCATCGATGCGCTGGCTCCGCAACGTGCCATCGCGCGGTTGGACGTGCTGGCCGACGTGGCGCGGCGCTATCTGGCCATCACCGCCGCCAGCGAGCGCCACACCATCGCGCTGGAAACCCTGGCGCAGCGCCAACGCACCGTATCCGCCGCCCGCCAGCGGTTGCAGGCCGGCGCATCGCCCGAATCGGTCCTGCTCACCGCACAGGCCCTGCAGGCGCGTGCGGAACTGGACCGCGACCGCGCGCAGCTGGAACTGGCCGCGGCACGTCGGCAACTGGCGCTGCTATGGGGCGCGCGCAGCATCGAGGCCGACCAGATCAGCGGCGATGCCTTGCAACTGCCGGCTATTCCCGAGTTCGAGGTGCTGGCGCAGTTACTCGACAGCACGCCGGAGCTGGCACGCCTGAACAACGAGCAGCGCCTGCGTGATGCGCGGCTGCAGCTGGCCCGCAGCCAGGCCAGCCCGGACCTGGACTGGCAAGTGGGCGTGCGCCGGCTCGAAGGCAACAACGCCACCGCGCTGGTCGGCAGTGTGTCGCTCGCACTGGGCAGCGCCGGTCGCGCGCAGCCGGACATCCGCGCCGCGCAGGCCGAGCTGTCGCTGCTGGATATCGAACGCCAATCGCAGGCCTTGCAGCTGTACGCCACCTTGGCCGATGCGCATGGGCGTTACCGCGCCGGCCAGCTGGAAGTGGCGCGCATGCGCGAGGAGGTGCTGCCCGCGCTGGCACGCGCCGATACCGCTGCAGAGCGCGCTTACCGCGCCGGTGCCACCAGTTATCTGGATTGGGCGCAGCTGCAGGCGCAGCGCAGCGATGCACGGCAGCAGCAACTCGCTGCCGCAGTGGAAGCGCAGAGCGCATTGATCGAAATCCAGCGGCTGACCGGGCAACCGTTTGTGGTCACGGCGGAGACGACTCCATGACGACGACCATCCAGATGTACGCGCGGTTGCACACACCGTTGCACGCCATCTCGCCCACACCGCTAGCCGCAACCTGCACCGCAGACGCCGCAGACGCCGCAGACGCCGCAGACGCCGCAGACGCCGCAGACGCCGCAGACGCCGCAGACGCCGCAGACGCCACTCACGTGGGCACTGTTAAGTACACGGAGCCGCCGCGCACGCCGCGCCGCGCCTCACTCGCTGCATCACTCGGCGCACTTCACGCGGGCAGTGCTACGTGCACGCAGCCGCAGCGCACGCCGTGCCGCATCTCACTCGCTGCACCGCTCGGCGCAGTGCGCCGGCATTCCAAAGGATCTCGTTCGATGACGCCATACATTTTTGCGCCGCTGCTGCTGGCGCTGTTGCTCGGCGGTTGCGGCCGCGCCGATGAAGACGCACACGGCCATGCAGGCAGCGAGGCTGGCCATGCCGAAGAGGGCGGCGGTGGCGAGCACGCCGACGAGGCCAAAGGCAAACACGGCGGCCGGCTGCTCAGCCAGGACGGCGACAGCGTGGAGCTTGCGATTGCCGAAGATGGCCGCCCGCCGACGTTCCAGGCCTGGCTGTATCGCGATGGCAAACCAGTGCCGGCCAGCGCCGGCAGCGTGGAGGTCAAGACCACGCGGTTGGGGGGCAAGGTCGACACCTATCCGCTGCGTGCGCAGGCCGACGGAAGTCTGCTGGCCGTCAGCGAAGTAGGCGAGCCGCATTCGTTCGATGTGGAAGTGCGCGCCAGCGTGCAGGGCAAGACCCATCGCTGGACCTATTCCAGCTACGAAGGCCGCACCACGATCGCCGCCAAGATTGCGCAGGACGCCGGTATCCGCATGGCTCCGGTGGGTGCCGGTAGCATCGCCGATCAGCACGAAGTGCAAGGCCTGCTGACGCCGGCAGAAGGTGCGCAGGCGCAGGCGACCGCGCGCTTTCCCGGGCCTGTGCGCAGCCTGCGCGTCAACGTCGGCGATCAGGTGCGTGCGGGCCAGGTGCTGGCCACGGTGGAGAGCAATCTCAGCCTGACCACCTACTCGGTCACCGCGCCGATCAGCGGCACCGTGCTGGCGCGTAACGCCAGCCTGGGCAGCAACGCGGGTGAGGGCCAATCGCTGTTCGAGATCGCGGATCTGTCGAGCCTGTGGGTGGATCTGCACATCTTCGGCGCCGACGCCGG
This sequence comes from Xanthomonas sp. AC360, assembly GCF_979258225.1. Taxonomy (NCBI): domain Bacteria; kingdom Pseudomonadati; phylum Pseudomonadota; class Gammaproteobacteria; order Lysobacterales; family Lysobacteraceae; genus Xanthomonas; species Xanthomonas sp. AC360. Next base: position 1,025,994 of record NZ_OZ409846.1, on the reverse strand, counting down.
GCATATCGCCGCCGGCGCGCCGGTGACGGTGACGCGCATCAGCGATGGCGTGGTTGCACAAACCGTCCTGGAGCGCGTGTTGCCGGGCACGGCCACGGCCAGCCAGAGCACGGTGGCGCGCGCGGTGTTGCGAAATACCGATGGCTCATGGCGACCAGGCTCGGCAGTGAAGGCGAGGGTGACGGTCGCGCAGCAGCCGGCAGCGATGGTGGTGCCGGTGGGAGCGTTGCAGCAGTTTCGCGACTGGAATGTGGTGTTCGTGCGCGTGGGCGATGTGTACGAGGCGCGGCCGGTGACGTTGGGCGCGCGCGACGCGCAGCAGGTGGAGCTGGTCGCGGGCGTGTCGCCGGGCGACACGGTGGTGGTGGAGCAGAGTTATCTGGTGAAGGCCGACATCGAGAAGTCGGGGGCATCGCATGATCATTGATCGCGTTGCGGTGGGCGGCATTGCGTCGTCGAGTGGGAGCGTGTGTCGGAGACGCGGATGCATGCCAGATTCAAGGCTTTCGCGCCCTTTCAGGTTAGAGCGAAGGCTTTCACGCCCTGTCGGGCGCGAGTTACTTTTCGTTGCTTGTGCAAGAAGCGCTTTACGGCAGCCGCAGGCTGACCAAAGTAACCAAAAGAAAGCACACCCCGTCCTCGCGCCCTCCGCGCCTGCGGCGCTGCGGGTCCGCAAGTCCGGCAGAAATTTTTGTAAGGGACATCCATGTCCCTTACAAAAACGTCGCGCACCCCTGCGCGACGCCCTGCGGGTTGTATCTGCCGGCCTTGCCGCTGCGGTATGGGGGCCCAAACGCAAACAGCACCAGCAACAGCACCAGCACCAGCACCAGCAACAGCAACAGCACCAGCAACAGCACCAGCACCAGCACCAGCAACAGCAACAGCAACAGCAACAGCAACAGCACCAGCACCAGCACCAGCACCAGCACCAGCAACAGCACCAGCACCAGCACCAGCACCAGCAACAGCACCAGCACCAGCACCAGCACCAGCCTTGGTGCTGGCGTGCGGATGGGCGTTTGTTTGGCGTGCTGCGTCGCACCGCGATAGGGAGGCCGCGCTGTCGGTCGGTGGCACCACGAGGGTGGCGCGCGGCGCAGTGCGGTGCCAGGAATGCACGGAGGGGCGTGTCATGCTGACCAACATCATTCGGTTTGCGATCGCACAGCGCTGGTTGATGCTGGCGTTGACGGGAGTGTTGATCGCGATCGGGGCGTGGAGTTTTTCGCGGTTGCCGATCGATGCCACGCCGGACATCACCAATGTGCAGGTGCAGGTCAATACTGCAGCACCGGGGTATTCGCCGCTGGAGTCGGAGCAGCGGGTGACGTTTCCGTTGGAGACGGTGCTGGCGGGATTGCCGGGCCTGGAGTCGACGCGCTCGCTGTCGCGCTATGGCTTGTCGCAGGTGACCGCCGTGTTTGCCGATGGCACCGATCTGTACTTTGCGCGGCAGCAGGTGGCCGAGCGTTTGCAGCAGGTCAAATCGCAGTTGCCGGCCGAGCTTGAGCCGCAACTGGGGCCGATCGCCACCGGCCTGGGCGAGATCTTCATGTACACCGTGGAGGCCAAGCCTAACGCGCGCAAACCCGATGGCACGGCGTGGACGGCGACCGATCTGCGCACCCTGCAGGATTGGGTGGTGCGGCCGCAGTTGCGCAATGTGCCCGGCGTCACCGAGGTCAACACCATCGGCGGCTACGCGCGGCAGATCCATATCACGCCCGATCCTGCGCGCCTGGTCGCGTTGGGCTTTACGCTGGATGACGTGGCGCAGGCGGTAGAGGCGAATAATCGCAATATCGGTGCCGGTTATATCGAACGCAACGGGCAACAGTTTCTGGTGCGCGTACCGGGGCAGGTGGATGACATCGCGCAGATCGGCGCAATCGTGCTGGATCGCCGCGAAGGCGTGCCGATCCGGGTGCGCGATGTGGCGCAGGTCGGCGAAGGCCGCGAGTTACGCACCGGGGCCGCTACGCAGGACGGCACCGAAGTGGTGCTCGGCACGGTGTTCATGCTGGTCGGTGCCAATAGCCGCACCGTGTCGCAAGCCGCTGCCGAGCGCCTGAAAGTGGCCAACGCCAGCTTGCCGGCCGGTGTGCAGGCGGTACCGGTGTACGACCGCACCGCGTTGGTCGACCGCACCATCGTCACCGTCGCCAAGAACCTGATCGAAGGCGCCTTGCTGGTGGTCGTGGTGTTGTTCCTGCTGATGGGCAATGTGCGCGCGGCGTTGATCACCGCGGCGGTGATTCCGTTGGCGATGTTGTTCACGCTCACCGGCATGGTGCGCGGCGGCGTGTCCGGCAATCTGATGAGCCTGGGCGCGCTGGATTTCGGCTTGATCGTCGATGGTGCGGTGATCATCGTGGAGAACTGCCTGCGCCGCTTCGGCGAAGCGCAACTGCGACTTGGACGTGTGCTCGATCGCGACGAACGCTTCGCACTCACCGCCGAGGCCACCGCCGAGGTGATCCGTCCCAGCCTGTTCGGCCTGGGCATCATCACCGCGGTGTATCTGCCGGTGTTCGCGCTCACCGGCATCGAAGGCAAGATGTTCCACCCGATGGCCATCACCGTGGTGCTGGCGCTGAGTGGTGCGATGGTGTTGTCGCTGACCTTCGTGCCGGCGGCGATCGCCTTGCTGCTCGGCGGCAAGGTGGCCGAGCATGAAAACCGCGCAATGCGCTGGGCGCGCGGTGTGTATGCGCCCTTGCTGGATCGCGCGCTGCGGCACGGGCGCTGGGTCGGCATTGCGGCGCTGGTCACGGTGGCGCTGTGTGCGGTGCTATCCACACGGTTGGGCAGCGAATTCATCCCCAATCTGGATGAAGGCGATGTCGCCCTGCATGCATTGCGCATTCCCGGCACCAGTCTGGAACAAGCCATCACCATGCAATCCACCCTGGAAAAACGCATCAAGCAATTTCCGGAAGTGGCGCATGTGTTCGGCAAGCTCGGCACCGCCGAAGTGGCCACCGACCCGATGCCGCCATCGGTGGCCGACACGTTCTTGATCATGCATCCGCGTGCGCAATGGCCGGACCCGCGCAAGCCCAAGGCGCAGTTGGTGGCCGAGATCGAAGCGGCGGTGAAACAACTGCCGGGCAACAATTACGAGTTCACCCAGCCGATCCAGATGCGCATGAACGAGCTGATTTCCGGCGTGCGTGCGGATGTGGCGATCAAGGTCTACGGCGACGATCTGGCCACGCTGGTGAAAGTGGGGCAGCGCGTGCAGGAGATCGCCAGCAGCGTGCCCGGCGCAGCCGACGTCAGCCTGGAACAGGCCACCGGCCTGCCGATGCTGGCGGTGGTGCCCGATCGCGCTGCACTGGCTGGCTACGGACTCAATCCCGGTGTGGTGCAGGACACCGTGGCCGCTGCGGTGGGCGGGCAGGAGGCCGGGCAATTGTTCGAAGGCGACCGTCGTTTCGACATCGTGGTACGGCTGCCGGAGGGCTTGCGTCAGGACCCGGCCGCCTTGGCGGATCTGCCGATCCCGCTGCGCGGCGATGGCGAGCGTGGCGATGCCGACGAATCCAGCCGCGCGGCCGGCTGGCGCAGCGGCGAGCCGACCACCGTGCCGCTACGTGAGGTCGCCAAGATCGAGACCGTGCTTGGCCCGAACCAGATCAATCGCGAAGACGGCAAGCGCCGCATCGTCATCACCGCCAACGTGCGCGACCGCGATCTGGGCGGTTTCGTGGCGGAGGTGCAGCAGCGTGTGCAGGCGGAGGTCGCCTTGCCCACTGGTTACTGGATCGGCTACGGCGGCACCTTCGAGCAACTCATCTCTGCAGGTCAGCGCCTGGCCTGGGTGGTGCCGGGCACCTTGTTGCTGATCTTCGCGCTGTTGTACTGGTCGTTCGGTTCGTTGCGCGATGCTGTGGTGGTGTTCAGCGGCGTGCCGTTGGCGCTGACCGGTGGCGTGGTGGCATTGGCCATGCGTGGGTTGGCGTTGTCGATCTCGGCCGGTGTCGGCTTCATCGCGTTGTCCGGCGTGGCGGTGCTCAACGGCCTGGTAATGATCGCCTTCATCCGTGGCTTGCGCGCCGACGGCATGCCGTTGGAGCAGGCCCTGCGCGAAGGCGCATTGTCGCGCCTGCGGCCGGTGTTGATGACCGCATTGGTCGCCGCGCTGGGCTTCGTGCCGATGGCTTTCAACGTCGGCGCCGGTGCAGAGGTGCAGCGTCCGCTGGCGACAGTGGTGATCGGCGGCATCGTCTCGTCCACCTTGCTCACTTTGCTGGTGTTGCCGGTGTTGTATCGGTGGCTGCATCGGGAGCGATCGGGGCGATCCAGAGCTGTTGTCGCGGCAACGCCACGCGGAGACGGCGCATGAGCAAGTCCTGTTGCGGCTGTGGCAAGACACTGGATGTGGCAGCGATGCAGGCCCGTCAGCGGCGCGTGCTTTGGTGGGTGTTGGCGATCAATGTCGGCGCCTTTGCGCTGATGCTGGCAGGTGCGCTGCACAGTGGCGCCGCCTCGCTGTTGTCCGGCAGCCTGGATAATCTGGGCGATGCGCTCACGTACGCACTGAGCCTGGCGGTGGTGGGCGCCAGCCTGGCGGCCAAGGCGCGGGTGGCCTTGCTCAAGGCCGGGTTGATCCTGCTGGCAGCACTGGCGGTGGCGGCGGAGATCGGCTGGAAACTGGCTCACCCGCAGCTGCCGTTGTTCCAGAGCATGGGCGTGGTGGCGGCGCTGAACTTTGCCGCCAATCTGGCAAGCCTGCGCCTGCTGTGGCCGTACCGCAACGGCGACATCAATCTGGCGTCGGCCTGGGCCTGCTCGCGCAACGATGTCTACGAGGGCATTGCGGTGCTGGCGGCCAGTGCGGCGGTGTGGGCGTTCGGCAGCGGTTGGCCCGACCTGGTGATCGCGGTGGCGTTGCTGCTGCTGTTCCTGCGCTCGGCCTGGCAGGTGGCGCATGCAGCCCTGGCGGAGTTACGCCAGGTCACTGCAATGGCGCATGCCGGGGGCGGCTGATCGACGCCTGCTCACGCGCGGGTAACGGCGTTGCCCGCGTCAGCGGGCTCGCCGTAAGTGCTTGCGATACAAGGAATTGCCGTGCATAATGCGCGGCTCGCTGTGCCCGGATCGCTCCGGATGGCGGCACCCAGCGCGATGGGGTTGCCGGCTCGTTCCCAGCGTAAGTTCTTGATTCCCAACGTTGCGTGGCAGCTTGATGCTGTCGGGGCCGCCGCTCCCCAGGCTATGGGTGGCAATTCATTTATCGAGGTGCGTAATGTCCCGCGTATGCCAAGTGTCCGGCAAGCGTGTGCAGACGGGTAACAACGTCTCCCACGCAAACAACAGAACCCGTCGTCGCTTCCTGCCTAACCTGCACGAGCGCCGTTTCTGGGTCGCCAGCGAAAACCGCTGGGTGAAGCTCCGTGTCTCCGCGCATGCATTGCGCACCATCGACAAGAACGGGATTGATGCCGTTCTGAAAGAGCTGCGTGCGCGCGGCGAAAAGGTCTGAGGAGTAAGCAGTCATGGCAAAAGGCAAGCGTGACAAGATTCGTATGATTTCCTCGGCCGCTACCGGCCACTTCTACACCACGGATAAGAACAAGAAAAACACTCCGGGGAAGATGGAAATGATGAAATACGACCCCGTCGTGCGTAAGCACGTGATGTACAAGGAAGGCAAGATCAAGTAATCCACCGATTACATGATCTGTATCCAAGCAAACACCCGCCGAAAGGCGGGTGTTTGCGTTTGGGGAATCGATCGCGACGTCGGGACTGCCGCAGCGCGTTAGTGCGTTTGATCGGCACACGTTGATGCACGGGATTGTGTAGCGCCGTGCAAAACTTGCGATGCAGCTTGGCTGGCTGCATTCGTTTCTCCCTGCGGCAGAGGGTGAAGGGCGAAGCAGTTGGCGTTTCATTGCTGAAGGCGCGTGGCGACGCGTTTGATATCGCAGGCGGTGACCACTCTCTGAGGCGCCCCCTCATCCGCCCCGTCGGGGCATCTTCTCCCGCTGGGAGAAGGAAGAGCTATAGCCCACGTGCGCGCAATTGCGCGTCCAGGCGTGGATACACGCGCCGTGCATTGCCTTCGAAGACCTTGCGCTTGTCTGCATCGGAGATTGCCAGTGCATCGATATAGCGTTTGGTGTCGTCGAAATACTGCCCTGTCTGAGGGTCGATGCCACGCACCGCGCCGACCATTTCCGAGCCGAACAGAATGTTGTCGATGTCGATCACCTCGAACAGCAGGTCGATCCCGGGTTGGTGATACACGCAGGTGTCGAAGAACACGTTGCGCATCACGTGCGTGGATAACGGCGGTTTGCCCAACATGTCGGCCAGGCCGCGGAAGCGACCCCAGTGATACGGAACGGCGCCACCGCCGTGCGGGATGATGAAGCGCAGCTGCGGAAAATCGGCGAACAGGTCGCCTTCCAGAAACTGCATAAAGGCGGTGGTATCGGCATTGAGGTAGTGCGCGCCGGTGGCGTGGAAATTGGCGTTGCAACTGCCCGACACGTGCACCATCGCCGGCACATCCAGCTCGACCATTTTTTCGAAGAACGGGTACCAGGCGCGATCGGTCAACGGCAGGCCGGTCCAGTGGCCACCGGATGGGTCTGGATTGAGATTGCAGCCGACAAACCCGAGCTCGGTGACACAACGGTCCAGCTCCTGGATCGAGTGCGCGATCGACACACCCGGCGACTGCGGCAGCTGGCACACGCCGATAAAGGTGTGCGGATACAGCTGCACCACGCGGCCGATGAGGTCATTGCAATGCCGCGTCCAGACCTGGCTCACGGCTTCGTCGCCGATGTGGTGCGCCATGGTGCTGGCACGTGGCGAAAAAATCGTCATGTCCGCACCGCGCTCGCGCAGCAGGCGCAATTGATGCTGCTCGATGCTGTCGCGCAGTTGGTCATCGGAAATGTGCGGATACACCGGTGCCGGCAGGTTTGCGTCGGTGTAATGCGCAATCTGCGCCTTGCGAAACGCATCGTGTGCAGCGGGTGCGGTGGTGTAATGGCCGTGGCAGTCGATGATCATGGCGATGCTCGTTGAAGTACTGGTCGGATCCGTCGGACGTGTTCGGGTGAAGGCGTGCAGCGTGTGACAGCGGCCACTGCTGCGTCCGCGTCTGCCCAGCCGCCAGTCGCACGCAGTCGCTGAGCGGGTGTGCCATCGCGATCGCCATCCACCAGGGCATCTCCGGAATGCGTTTCTCGCGGTGCGCGGCGAACCGACGGCACTGCATCAGTACGTGCATGCCACTGCAGGTGCATCGTTTCCTGCTTCAAGCTGCACCCCAGGCCGCCCGACGCGCCCACCACGTAGGAGCGCACCCGGGCGCGACCGGCACTCGATCCGCTGCATGAGATGCTGCTCCCCATTTGCCACGCACCTGCCTGGCATATTCCTGGCCGGCAAGGCGTTGCAGATACGCAACGGGACGTTGCGCCGATGTTCGATCCGCAATGGCACAAGCACACGCTCTCGCATGACGACGCAGACGACACTGTGCAGCGCATCGACGATCGGACAAGTGCAGTGCGCACGCCACAATCCCTCTGCTCAAACCAGCCTGGCGCTGGCAACACAGCGCGAAACTGGCAGTGCTTACCCAAACAACACCCCATCGAATAACTTACGTGCCGTCCTGACCACCGCGGCGTGCACCACCGCGCCATGTGCATCGCGTTCGATGACGCAGCCGGTCATGCCGCTGGGGTGCTCCACGTCCACCTGCTGGATGCTGCCGCCGGGCAGCTGCGCCAGCGCGTGCGCGGGTGACTCCAGCAGCAGGCAGGCGGTGGCGACGGTGACAGCGCCGAGCACGCCGATCGACGCATGGCAGCGGTGCGGGATAAACGAACGCACGCTGATTGCGCCACCGTTGCGCGGTGCGGCCACCAGCATCATCTTCGGCACTGTCGCTGCACTGACATCGCCCAACTGCATCAAGGGGCCGGCCTGCAGGCGAATGGATTCCAGCCGCGCTTTGAGTGCGTCATCCGCATCCAGCGTGGCACGGTCTTCATAGCCGCTGATCCCGACGTCGTTGGCGCGCAGCACCACGCACGGCATGCCGTTGTCGATCAGCGTCACCGCCACGCCATCGAGCGTGTCCACGGCGCGCCCGGTGGGCAACAGCGCGCCGCAGGAGGAACCTGCGATCTCGGCGAATGCCAACGCAATGGGTGCGGCAGTGCCCGGCACGCCGTCGATGCGCGCGTCGCCCGCATACGTGACCCGGCCGCCGGGCGTGCGCACGGTGGCCGTTGCCAGGGTGCCGGTGTTGCGCATGAAGATGCGTACGTCGGTCTGCCCATCGTGCGTGGGCAGCAGGCCGCGCTCCAGCGCGAAGGGCGCCACGCCGGCCAGCATGTTGCCGCAGTTCTGCGCATCGCTGACCTGCGCCTGTTCGACTGCCACCTGCAAAAACAAATAGTCCACATCGGCATCGGCGCGTGTGGAGCGCGACACCACCGCCACCTTAGAGGTGAGCGGGTCGGCGCCGCCCATGCCGTCGATCTGGCGCAGATCCGGCGAACCGTAGGCGCGCAGCAGCAAGGCATCGCGTGTGGCGCGATCGCCGGGCAACTCGTCGGCCAGAAAAAAGCCGCCCTTGGAGGTGCCGCCGCGCATCCACATCGCGCGTACGTGCTCAGACATAGCGCAGGCCTTTGGCCGCCAGGCGTTCGCGCATGGCGTAGATGTCCAGGCCCAGTTCGCCGCTGGCAAGACGGTCGCGTTTGATCAGCTCGCGCGCTTCGCGTGCCTGCGCTTCGGCCAGCACCTGCGCAGCAGTGGCGCGCGGCACCACGCAGACACCGTCGTCGTCGGCCACCACCACATCGCCCGGCTGCACCAGCGCACCGGCGCAGACCAGCGGCACGTTGACCGAGCCCAGCGTCTCCTTGATGGTGCCTTGCGCGCAGATGGCACGGCTCCAGGCGGGGAACTGCATGGCAGTGAGATCGCGCACGTCGCGCACGCCGGCATCGATGATCAGCCCGCGGCAGCCGCGCGCCTGCGCCGAGGTGGCGAGCAGGTCGCCGAAATAGCCGTCGCAGCAGTCGCTGGTCGGCGCCACCACCAGCACGTCGCCGAGCTGCAGTTGCTCGATGGCCACATGCATCATCCAATTGTCGCCGGGCGGAATCGACACCGTGACCGCAGTGCCGGCAACACGGCAGCCGGCGTAGATCGGGCGCAGGCGGTGATGCAGCAGGCCGCTGCGCCCCTGCGCCTCGTGCACGGTGGCCACGCCGGCTTGTGCCAGCCCGTCAACGAGGGCGATCGGGGTGCGTGCAACCTGGGTGACGACCTGGCTCATCCATCCATCCTCGTTAGTACTGCGCCGAGTCTGAGCGGCGAGAGTCAATCAGCTCAAGATTCATTTGAGGTATGCGTATTGATTTTGCTTATAGTTAGAGCATGCCGCCGATGCCCGAGCCGAACCTGCGTCATCTGTATGCCCTGGTCGTGGTGCACCGGCTGGGCAGCATCAGCGCGGCCGCGCCGCAGGTGAATCTGTCGCAGCCGGCCTTGACCCAGGCGGTGGCGCGCCTGGAACAACAACTGGGCGTGCGGCTGTTCGAGCGTCAGCCCGGCGGCATGGCCGCCACCGAGGCCACCCAGCTGGTGGTACCGCGAATCGAGCGCGCCTTGGCGCATCTGGGCCGGGGCATCCTGGTGGCGCGGCGTGCGCTGCGGCTGCCGGCGCGCCCCGGTCTGGAGCGACGGGTGTCGTTGGGCCAGCTGCAGGCGCTGGTGGCGGTGGATGTGGCGGGCAGCTATTCGCTGGCGGGGGTGCAGCTGGGCGTGTCGCAGCCGGCGGTCTACCGCGCGGTGCAGGCGCTGGCCGATGTGATCGAGGTGCCGCTGACCATGCGCCGCGGCAAGGCAATGCAGCCCACGCCGGTGGCGGAGCGGCTGTTGCGGCAGGTGCGCCTGGCGCTGGCCGAGCTGCGCGCCGGGCTGGACGAAGTGGCTGCGCTGCGCTCGCAGCACGCCGGCCGGCTCACGCTGGGGGTGATGCCGTTGGCGCGGGCGATCCTGCTGCCGCAGGTGCTGGCGCGGTTTGTGCGCGCGCATCCCGGTGCCAGCGTCAACGTGGTCGAAGGGCCGTATGCCGAATTGCTGGCGCATCTGCGCGATGGCGAACTGGATCTGTTGATCGGTGCGCTGCGCGAGCCCTTGCCGGTGCGCGACGTACTGCAGGAGCCGCTGTTCGACGACGAGCCGGTGATCGTGGCGCGTAGCGGGCACCCGTTGGCCGGAACGGCGTATGCGTTCGCGCAGCTGCTCGACTACCCGTGGGTGATGGCCGCTGCGGGCACGCCGGTGCGCGAGCGCTGGGAACGTATGTTCCGCGATCGGCAGTTGGAGCCGCCGCCGTTGCGCATCGAATGCGGCGCCGAGCTGACCGTGCGCGGCCTGTTGCTGGAAGACGATTGGTTGACCCTGATGTCGCGCGACCAGTTCCTGTTCGAGCGCCGCGCCGGCCTGCTGCGCGAGATCGGCAGCGCCGGGCCGCGCTTGCGTCGGCAGATCGGCATGACCACGCGCAGCGACTGGCACCCCACGCGCGCGCAGACCGCCTTCGTGCAGACACTGCGGCAGGTGTGCGCCGAGCGCGTGCATCCGGCAGCGGCAGATGCCGGCCCCTTTCGCCATTGCATCCAACCGGTGGGGACCGCGTCGTTGCGTTTACACGCGGCCGGGTCAGAATCGGCTTCCTCATGAGAACGGAGCGCTGATGCTGCCCGACTGGTTGCAAGGGACCTGGCTGTTGGCGCTGGACTGGGTGATCCGCCTGGCCGCGCTGCTATGGATTCCCACCCGCACCACGCCTGGCGCGGCGCGCAGCTGGTTGCTGCTGATCGGCTTTGTGCCGGTGGTCGGCCTGCCGCTGTATCTGTTGCTCGGCCACCCGTGGTTGTCGCGGCTGCGCGTGGAGCGGCAGGCTACCGCCTCGCAGGTGATCCGCGAACAGCAGCTGCCGTTGCATGCACTGCGCTGGACGCCGCCGCCCGATACCAGCAGCGCCGAGGTGGTGCCGCTGATCGAACGGCAGGGCGACTTCATGCCCACGTTGGGCAATGCGGTGGAATTGCTCGACGACTACGCGTACTCGCTGCAGGCGTTGATCGTCGCGATCGATGCGGCCGAAAAGCGCGTGCATCTGCTGTATTACCTGATGTTCGACGATGCGGTGGGCGATGCGGTGGTGGCAGCGCTGCAGCGGGCAAGCGCGCGCGGCGTGCGCTGCCGCGTGCTGCTCGATGCGGTGGGCGCCAAGCGCGGCCTGCGGCGCTATCGCAAGCGGCTGCAGGCCGACGGCATCGAGGTGCTGGCGGTGCTACCCGGCGGGTTGCGCTGGCGCCGCAGCGGGCGCATGGATCTGCGCAATCACCGCAAGATTGCGGTGATCGACAACCAGGTGGGCTTTGTCGGCTCGCAGAATCTGGCCGACGCCGGCTTCATCGACGGCGTGCCCAATCGCGAGCTGGTGGCGCGCGTGCGCGGGCCGGTGGTCAATCATCTGGAAGCGGTGTTCGCCAGCGACTGGTTCACCGAAACCGGGCAACGCCTGGATGTCTGGCCGGATGCGCCGGTCTGCGAGGCCAATATCGCCACCCAGTTACTGCCTAGCGGGCCGGCGTATCCCTTCGAGAACGCGCGCGATGCGATCAATGCGGTGATCCATCTGGCGCGACGAAAAGTGGTACTGGTGACGCCATACTTCGTGCCGGACGAGGCCTTGCTGAGCGCCTTGCGCATCGCCGCGGTCTCGGGCGTGGATGTGCAGCTGATCCTGTCCGAGCGCAACAATCAGCGTCTGGCGGCGTGGGCACAGGAAGCGTATTTCGACGAGCTGCTGCGCTGTGGGGTGAAGATTGCGCTGTACCGGCCGCACTTCCTGCATGCCAAGCACCTGAGCATGGATGAAAACATCGCGCTGGTGGGCTCGATCAATCTGGATATCCGCTCGTTCGCGCTCAACGCCGAGATCGGCATGGTGTGCTACGACACCGGCGTGGTGCAGCGGTTGCGCGCGATCGAACAGGACTATCTGGCCAACGCGCGTCAGCTGGATCTGCAACAGTGGCGGCGGCGCCCGGCCTGGCGACGCAGTCGCGAGGGCATCGCGCGGCTGGCGGATGCATTGATGTAGTGGCCTGCGCTCAGTCCGGGCGCATCACCTGGAACACGTTTCCCTCCGGGTCGCGGCCGTCGTACATCTGGTAAGCGAAGCCCGCATAGCGTTTGAGTTCATCCACACGCACGCCTGCGCTGCGCAGTTGCTCGCGATGGGCGGCCAGATCGGAGGTGATGGCGAACACCAGCTTGGTGGTCGAGCCTGCCGCCGGTGCCGCGTCGGATGCGGGCGATGACGGCTGCTGTCGGTAACTATCGCCCATCAGGTGCAACGCCAGTTCAATCTGGCCCGCCGCCAGGACGACCCACTGATCGGCGATCTCCTCGATGACGGGAAGCGCGAAGTGGGTCTGGTAGAACACCTTGGCCGCAGCGACGTCGCGGACATAGATGATGAGCCTGACCAGTGCGATGGACATCCTGTGGGCCTCCCGCGGCGTTTACCGAGCGTGCGCGGCTGATCGTACGTGCTTCTGATGTCAGGACGCATGCCAACCTCTCCCACCCGTGCGGCAGCGGCGACGCGCCTTCGCAGCGAGTGGTGCGGTGACTGAAGGGTCCGGTGCAGCCATCGCCTACAATGCGGCAATGAACACATTGCGTGATCCCGGCGTTGCAGCGATCGCCATCGTCGGAGGCGGCGCTTCCGGCGTGCTGGTGGCATTGCAGCTGCTGCATCAGGCGACCACGCCGCTGCAGATCGTGTTGATCGAGCCGCACCCGGTGCTGGGCGAAGGCGTGGCCTATTCCACTGCGCGGCCCGAGCATCTATTGAACGTGCCTGCCGCGCGCATGAGCGCGCTGGCCGATGCGCCGCAGGATTTTGTCGACTACCTGCGCATGCACGCATGCTGCCCGGAGCTGGGCGACGCGCAGCTGCCGCAACAGTATGTTGGGCGCAAGCATTACGCCCCGTACCTGCGCGAGCGCCTGCAGGCTGCGCGTGCAACCAGTCCTGCGACCTTGCGCGTGCACACCGCACGCGTGCAGACCCTGCAGCCCAACGCAGACGGCGCACTGTTGCAGCTGGACGACGGACACACCATGCAGGCCACCGCCGTGGTGCTGGCGGTCGGTAATGCGCTGCGCCCGTTGCCGTTGCGTGGTGCCACCGGCCTGTCAGCGGCGCAACGGGTGGAAGCCTGGGATACCGAGGCGGTGGCCGCACTACCGCAAGACGCCGCCGTGTGCATCGTCGGCTCGGGGCTGAGCATGGCCGACACCGTTGTGACGCTGGCTGCGCAGGCCCACCGCGGCGCGGTGCATGTGGTGTCGCGGCATGGTCTGCTGCCCTTGCCGCATGCGCATGGCGCTGCCGCCGACTTCGATCCACAACCATTGCTTGCCTTGTCCTTGCGCGCACGCATGCGCGCGTTGCGCCAGCACGCGCGCGCGGCGCTGGCACAGGGGCTGCCGTGGCAGAGCGTGATGGAACGCATCCGACCATTGAGTCAGGCCTTGTGGCAAACCTTGTCGGTGGCCGATCAACGCCGTTTCCTGCGGCATGTGGTGCGCTACTGGGATGTGCATCGGCATCGCATTGCCGCGCCTGTGCATGCGCAGTTGCAGGCGATGCAGGCGCGTGGGCAACTGCAGTTGCATCGTGCACGGCTGGATGTGGCCTTCGAGGTAGGTGCATGCGTGCGTGTGAGTGCCGGCGCCGCCAGTGCCGGGCATGCGTTGCAGCTGGATGTGCAGACGCTGGTCAATGCCACGGGCGTTGAAATGCGCGTACAGGCGATGCGTAACCCGTTGTTGCAGCAGTTGCTGGGGCAGGGCATTGCGACGGCCGGCCCGCATGGGATCGGCGTGGACACCGCCGCCGACGGCAGCCTGCTCGATGCCGACGGGCGCGCCAACCCGCGGCTGCGGGTGATTGGCAGTCTGCGGATCGGTTCGTTGTGGGAAAGCCTGGCAGTGCCGGAGTTGCGCGAACAGGCAGCGGCGATTGCGCGGGATGTGTTGGTGCAGCTGGAGCGCCGATAGGCGTGTCGGGACCGGAAAAGGGAGCTTGGCCGCCTTCTCCGGCCGCGACATTGGCCTCTTCGAGGGGCGAAGGCGACGCATAGCGCCGGACGAGCGTGCGAGCGAAGCCTCGGGTGACCCGCAAAGCGTCGTGGCTGCGCTTGGTGCCCTCACCCCAACACCGGCTCCGGCTCCGGCTCCGCGCCCTGGCCCGCGCTTGCGGCGCGGGCGCTCCAAGGCACGCGCGCCCGCGGCGCGCAAGCCGTGCCTTCTCGCCCCGCAGCCGGGAGAGGGGCTCTGCCATGGCGAGCACTGCCTGATCTCTTGTAGGCGGGAAAACAATCAACCTGCTGCCTTCATCTTGCCGGTGTCAGAGGAATCAACGTCCTAGCTTCTCAGGTAGGCGTCAGAGCAATCAACGTCCTGGCTTCTCAGGTAGGCGTCAGAGCAATCGACGTCCTAAGCTTCTCAGGTAGGCGTCAGAGCAATCGACGTCCTAGCTTCCCAGGCAGGCCGCAGAGCAACCAACGTCCTCGCTTCTCAGGCAGGCATCAGAGCAACCAACATCCTGCCTTCTCAGGCAGGCCGCAGAGGAATCAACGTCCCAAGCTTCTCTGGCAGGCGGCAGAGAAGCCAGCATCCTGCCTTCTCCCGCCTGCGGGGGAAGGTGCCCGAAGGGCGGATGGGGGCAGCAATCCCAAACCGCTTCATCGCAATCTCAGCCGCAGCGACGCCACAACCGGTAAAATGCGCCGGTGGATGTCTCTCATTTGCTCGATCATTTAAACCCCGCCCAGCGCGAGGCCGTTTCCGCGCCGCCGGGGCATTACCTCGTGCTGGCCGGCGCCGGCTCCGGCAAGACGCGCGTGCTGATCCATCGCATTGCCTGGCTCAACGAAGTCCAGGGCGTGCCCAACCACGGCATCTTTGCGGTGACCTTCACCAACAAGGCCGCCGGCGAGATGCGTCACCGCACCGACCTGCAGCTGCGTAACGGCAGCCGCGGGATGTGGATCGGCACCTTCCATGGGCTGGCGCATCGGCTATTGCGCCTGCATTGGCAGGACGCGCGGCTGCCTGAAGGCTTCCAGGTCATGGACAGCGACGACCAGCTGCGGCTGGTCAAGCGCGTGGTGCAGTCGCTGGAGCTGGACGAGAGCAAGTATCCGCCCAAGCAGATGAGCTGGTGGATCAACGAGCAGAAGGACGAAGGCCGCCGTCCGCAGCATATCCAGCCCGAGCCCAACGACGATTGGACCGAGGTGCGCCGGCAGGTGTATGCGGCCTATCAGGAACGTTGCGATCGCTCCGGGCTGCTGGATTTCGCCGAGTTGCTGCTGCGCGCGCACGAACTGCTGCGCGACACCCCGGCATTGCTTGCGCATTACCGCGCACGCTTTCGCGAAATTCTGGTGGACGAGTTCCAGGACACCAACGCCATCCAGTACGCCTTCGTGCGCGTGCTGGCCGGCGAGACCGGGCATGTGTTTGTGGTCGGCGACGACGATCAGGCCATCTATGGCTGGCGCGGTGCCAAGGTCGAGAACGTGCAGCGGTTCTTGAAGGATTTCCCCGGCGCGCAGACGGTGCGGCTGGAGCAGAACTACCGTTCCAGCGCCAATATCCTGGGCGCGGCCAATGCGGTGATCGCGCATAACCCGGACCGCATCGGCAAGCAGCTGTGGACCGATTCCGGCGATGGCGACCCGATCGATCTGTACGCGGCCTATAACGAAGTGGACGAGGCGCGCTATGCGGTGGAGCGCGCGCGCCAGTGGGTGCGCGATGGCGGCAGCTACGGCGAAGTGGCGGTGCTGTATCGCAGTAATGCGCAATCGCGCGCGCTGGAAGAAGCGCTGATTTCCGAGCAATTGCCGTACCGCGTGTATGGCGGCATGCGCTTTTTCGAGCGCGCCGAAATCAAGGATGCGCTGGCTTACCTGCGCCTGCTCACCAACCGCAGCGACGATGCTGCCTTCGAACGCGCGGTCAATACGCCCACGCGCGGCATCGGCGACCGCACGCTGGACGAAGTGCGCCGGCTGGCACGCGCCAATGCATTGTCGTTGTGGGAAGCGGCAATGCTGGCCACGCAGGAAAACAGCCTGGCCGCGCGTGCGCGCAATGCCTTGGCGACCTTCCTGAGCCTGGTCGGCCAGTTGCATGCCGAAACCGGCGAGATGGAACTGGCCGAACGCATCGACCACGTGCTGATGCGCTCGGGCCTGCGCGAGCATTGGGCCAAGGAAAGCCGCAGCGGGCTGGATTCGGAATCGCGCACCGAGAACCTGGACGAACTGGTGTCGGTGGCCTCGCGCTTCACCCGGCCGGACGACGAAGACAGCCAGGGCATGACCGAGCTGGTTGCGTTTCTGGCGTATGCCTCGCTGGAAGCCGGCGAAGGCCAGGCGCAGGCCGGCGAAGAAGGCGTGCAGTTGATGACGCTGCATTCGGCCAAGGGTCTGGAGTTTCCGATCGTGTTTCTGGTCGGCCTGGAAGATGGCTTGTTTCCGAGTGCGCGGTCGCTGGAAGAAAGCGGCCGGTTGGAGGAAGAACGGCGTCTGGCGTATGTAGGCATCACTCGCGCACGGCAGAAGCTGGTGCTGTGCTACGCCGAATCGCGCCGCATCCACGGCCAGGACAATTACAACGTGCCGTCGCGGTTCTTGCGCGAAATCCCGCGCGAGCTGTTGAACGAAGTGCGCCCCAAAGTGCAGGTCTCGCGCACCGCCTCGTTGGGCGCAGCGCGTGGCGGCCCGGTGCACGGAATCGTGGAGACCGCGCCGATCAAACTCGGCGCCAACGTCGAGCACCCCACCTTCGGCGGCGGCGTGGTCGTCGATTACGAAGGCAACGGTGCGCATGCGCGCGTGCAGGTGCAGTTCGACGAGGTCGGCGCCAAATGGTTGGTGATGGCGTACGCGAATCTGACGGTGATTTAGTTGGGCGATGGCGCGCTTTCTCCTCTTCCTGCAGGCAGGTGTGGCGCGCAGTTCCGGATGAGGGTGGGTCGCGGTGACAGAGCGTCATCTTCGTGTCCAGGCCGTTCCAGCACCGTATCGCGCCGTTGTGCGCTGCCCGATGCATTGGCCACAGCATTCGTGACACGCTGCGGTCGAACCGACCGCATGAAGACACACGGCCCGATGCGCACCGAAAAACAGAAAATGCTCGCAGGCGAGCTGTACAACGCTGCCGATGAAGCGCTGCAGGCCGATCAGGCGGCCGCTGCTGAGTGGATGGTGCGTTACAACGCCGCTGCCCTGCAGACGGCTGAGCAGCGGCACGCGCTCTTGCGCGAGCGGTTGGCGGACGTGGGCGCGGGCGCGGTGATCCGTGCGCCGTTTCATTGCGACTACGGGTACAACATCCGTCTGGGTGCGGGTGTGTTCCTCAACTTCAATTGCGTGATTTTGGATATCTGCGAAGTCAGCATTGGCGATGGAACGCAGATCGGCCCTGGCGTCCAGCTTTACGCTGCCGATCATCCGCGCGATGCGGCCGGCCGTGCCAGCGGTCTGGAATTTGGACGCCCGATCTGCATCGGGCGCAACGTATGGATTGGCGGCGGGGCGATCATCCTGCCGGGCGTGAGCATTGGCGACGATGCGTTGATCGGCGCAGGCGCGGTGGTCACCCGCGATGTCCCCGCGGGTGCGACGGCAGTGGGCAATCCGGCGCGCGTGCGCGAGATGCGGCCTGATCCGGATGCCGTAGCGACGGACTGAGCGCAGTGAAAGACGCGTTGCGTGCGATGTGATCTATCTTGCATGCGTTGCACGTAGTAGCAAAAACATCATGAGTCGCCACACCAGCAATTGCAGCATTGATCCACATCAAGGCAGCCACCACCAGCGCCTGTCACCGTGAGTCCGGCACTACCCTTTGGCAGCACTGCCACCCTTGCAGGAGGTCACCATGTACAAACGTATTCTCATCGCCATCGATGCATCCGAGCTGTCGCATCGCGGCTTGTTTCAGGGGCTGGAATTAGCCAAGGCGACCGGTGCCAAGGTCGACATCGTCACCGTGTCCGAGCCGTGGGCGATGGGCATGTACGACGCGATGGGCTGGAGCGTGGGCTACGAGGCGAGCCCGGAATATCGTAATGAGCGCGAAGCCGCTGCCGAAAAGATTCTGCGTCCTGCACTGGAGCTGGCGATAGCTGCAAACATCAAGGCGACCTCGCGGCATGTGCTGGACCGTTTCGCCGCCGAGGGCATCGTGCAGATCGCAGAAGAATGCAGAAGCGATCTCATCATCATGACCTCGCACGGGCGACGTGGCGTGCGCCGCATGCTGCTCGGCAGCCAGACCGTGGAAGTGCTCACGCACAGCACGATCCCGGTGCTGGTGATTCGTTGAGGCCGATGCCGATATCAAGTTGTTGATGAGCAGGCATGCAGACGGCCCATCGGGTTGTTACACGTAGGAGCGCACCTGGGCGCGACTGGCGTTCCCGATAATGCCAGTCGCGCCCAGGTGCGCTCCTACGTAGTGCTTATAGTTTCCTGTGTGCACGAGGCAGACAAGAACACGATGAATGGACGTGCAGTCTGATGCATGTACCTCGTCGTAGGAGCGCCCCCGGGCGCGATGGGGCGTTCCCGGTAATGCCATCGCGCCCAGGCGCGCTCCTACGCATTAGCCCTTCATCGGCTCCAGTTGCGACACAAAGCGTGGCGACGGTCGGGCGAGCCGGCGCAGTGCTTCGGCGTGCATCAGCGGTGCGTTATGGGTGAGAGGCGCAGCCGTGCGTGGCGTGGCGTGCGTGTGCTGCTGCGCGTCCTGGCCTAACTCGCGCATGAAGCGCCACATCGGCATGTAGTGGCCACGGCGCGGTGCCGGTGCGTGCGGCGTGGCGCGGCATTGGCGGCGCCACTGCATCGGTGGCATGCCGAAGCGCTGCTGGAAGGCGCGCTGGAACTGCCGCTCCGAGGCAAACCCCATTTCGTACAGCAACCAGGTCAGGCTGCACTCCGGATACGCCTGCAGATAGCGGTGTGCGGTGCATAGGCGCTGCTCGCGGATATAACTGGCGACGCCGCCACGCGACTGGAACAGCCGATACAACGACGCCCGCGACAGCGCGAACGCCTGTTGCAACGACTCGGTGCCGAGCTCGGCCTCACTGATGTGCTGCTCGATATAGGCAAGCAGATCGATCATCAGCGGCGCATGCGCCTCCATGGTCGAGGACGCTTGCGGCACGATGGCGCTGTAGTAGCTGATGCTCATGCGGTATTGCCTGCGGCCCACTCCCCGGGGCCTGTCCTTTGATCAACCGAAAAAAGCATCGCCAACCCATCACGCCTCTTTCACGAAGTCGGCCGCGCATCACGCATCGGAACGATTGAGACGATTTGTCGGGTGAGCGCGCAGGGCCATTCCTAGACTCGCCGCAACGCTGAAGAGCGTCATCGCACGGCCTGTTGCTTTGGTCCGCGTGGTGCGGCAGTTGCGGGGAAGCTCGCAGCACCGGCGTCGCACGCAGGCTCCAGGCGATCGGCCGGGCCGGCGATATCCAGGCCACAAGGCAGCGCACGTGCCCCGCACGTTGGCGCAACGGGCAAGCTCAATCGGAGATCAGGCATGGCCAGCAGTCAGAAGTTCATCGCCCGCAATCGGGCGCCACGCGTGCAGATCGAATACGACGTAGAGGTCTACGGCGCGCAGAAGAAAGTGCAGATTCCGTTCGTAATGGGGGTGATGTCGGACCTGTCCGGTGCCAACGCCGGCGAACTGCCTTCGCTGGACGAGCGCAAGGCATTGGAGATCGACGTCGACAACTTCGACAGCCGGCTGCAGTCGATGCGCCCGCGTGCGCAGTTCAAGGTGCCCAACACGCTCACCGGCGAAGGCGAGCTGGCGGTGGATATCACCTTCGAAAGCATGGACGACTTTTCCCCGGCCGCCATCGCACGCAAGGTCGCGCCGCTGGCCAAGTTGCTCGAAGCACGCACGCAGTTGGCCAACCTGGACACCTATATGGACGGCAAGGCCGGCGCCGAGCAGCTGATTGCCAATGCCATCCGCGACCCGGCGTTGCTGCAGTCGCTGGTATCGGCGGCCAAGCCTGCCTCCGAGCCGGAAGGAGCCTGACGCCATGTCCGCCACCGAAGCCGCACTGGCCAGCAGCAGTACCGAAACCAGCGAGCAGGGCGATTTTGCCGCGCTGCTCAATCGCGAGTTCCGCCCCAAGAGCGAACGCGCCAAGGAAGAAGTGGAAGCGGCGGTACGCACGCTCGCCGAGCAGGTGCTCAACCGCAGCGATGTGGTCAGCGAAGACGTCTCGCAAACCATCAAGGCCTATATCGCCGAGATCGATCGCACGCTCACCGAACAGCTCAACCAGATCCTGCATCACGCCGATCTGCAGCAGCTCGAAGGTGCCTGGCGCGGCCTGCATTACCTGGTCAACAACACCGAGACCGATCAGCAGCTCAAGATCCGTGTGCTGAACATCAGCAAGAAAGAACTGGGCAAGGTGCTCAAGCGCTACAAGGGCACCGCGTGGGATCAGAGTCCCATCTTCAAGAAGGTCTACGAGCAGGAATACGGCCAGCTCGGCGGCGAGCCGTATGGCTGCCTGGTCGGCGATTACTACTTCGACCAGAGCCCGCCGGATGTGGAGCTGCTCAACGGTATTGCACAGGTTGCTGCGGCTGCGCACGCGCCGTTCATTGCCGCGGCCGCGCCGAAGTTGATGGGCATGGACAACTGGAACGAGCTGTCCAACCCGCGCGATCTGGCCAAGATCTTTTCCACGCCCGATTACGCCGCATGGCGCTCGCTGCGCGAGTCGGAAGATTCCAAGTACATCGGTCTGGCGATGCCGCGCACGCTGTCGCGCCTGCCGTATGGCGCGGCCACCAGCCCGGTGGACGAATTCGATTTCGAAGAAGAGACCGCCGGCGCCGATTCCAATAAATACACCTGGCAAAACGCGGCGTATGCGATGGCGGTCAACATCAACCGCTCGTTCAAACAGTACGGCTGGTGCTCGCGGATTCGTGGCATCGAATCCGGCGGCGCGGTGGAAGGGCTGCCGACGCACACCTTCCCCACCGACGACGGCGGCGTGGACATGAAGTGCCCCACCGAAGTGGCGATCACCGACCGCCGTTCGGCCGAGCTGGACAAGATGGGCCTGATGCCGCTGGTGCACCGCAAGAACTCGGACATGGCCGCCTTCATCAGCGCGCAGTCCTTGAACAAGCCCGACGAATACGACGACCCGGATGCCACCGCCAATGCCGCATTGGGCGCGCGTCTGCCGTACATGTTTGCGTGCTGCCGCTTTGCGCATTACCTCAAGTGCATCGTGCGCGACAAGATCGGTTCGTTCTCCGATCGCGAGCAGATGCAGAGCTGGCTGACGCGCTGGGTGACCCAGTACATCGATGGCGATCCGTCCAATTCCAGCGAAGAAACCAAGGCGCGCAAGCCCTTGGCCGCCGCCGAAGTGGTGGTGGAAGAAGTGGAGGGCGCACCGGGCTATTACAGCTCCAAGTTCTTCCTCAAGCCGCATTACCAGCTGGAAGGCCTGACCGTCTCGTTGCGCCTGGTCTCGCGCTTGCCCTCGGCCTCCAAGGCCTGATCCAGCGTCTTTGCGTCACGGCGACGACGTGCGCTCTGTACGTCGCGCCACCTGTGTTTCCCACTTAGCGAAGGAGCAGTTCCATGGCGTTCGACATGCATATCAAGTTCGGCAGCGGCAAGGTCAAGATCGAAGGCGCGTCCAACCACAAGAAGCACAAGGGCGAGATTCCGATCCTGGCGTGGTCGTGGGGCGCGAGCAATTCCGGCGACCTGCACACCGGTGGCGGTTCTGCCAGTGGCGGCAAGGCGCATATCCAGGACATTTCCATCACCAAGTACGTCGACGGTTGTTCCAACGCATTGCTCGATGCAGTGTGCACCGGCGCCCGCGTCGAAAACGCCTGGTTGTACGTCACCAACGCCACCGGCGAGCAGAGCGACTTTCTCACCATCGAGTTGAGCGAAGGCGTGCTGATCACCTCGCTGTCCACCGGCGGTTCCGGCGGCGAAGACCGTCTGACTGAAAACGTGACGCTGCACTTCGGCAAGTTCAAGTACGGCTTCCAGCCGCAGGACGACAAGGGCACGGCGCAGGGCGGCGCGAAGGAATTCACCTACGACATCCAGGCTGTCGCCAAGGCGTAATGCCGGCAACACCAACGGCGGTGCCATAACCGGCACCGCCACCTTCTTCGATAAGGACACGCGCGATGGATGCCACCGCACAGACCCTGCTCGCCCGTGGAGAGCCGGCGCAGGCGTTGCAGCAATTGGTGCAGCAGGTGCGTCGGCAACCGGCCGATGCCGCGCAGCGCGTGTTTTTGTTTCAGCTGCTGGCCGTTCTGGGCCAGTGGTCGCGCGCGGCCGACCAGCTACGCGCCTGCCTGGAGCTGGATGGCGGCAGTGCGCCGATGGTGCACACCTACCAGCGCGTGTTGCAGGCAGAACAGACGCGCGCTGCGGTATTTGCCGGCGACTGCCTGCCTACCGTGATCGGCGCACCCGATGCCTGGATGGCGCTGCACCTGCAGGCCTTGCAGTTATCGCTACGTGGCAATGCAGCGCAGGCGGCCGCATTGCGCGAGCAGGCGTTTGCGCAGGCACCGGCCATCGGCGGCACGCTGGATGGCGTGCGGTTCGAATGGCTGGCCGATGCGGATGCACGCTTCGGCCCGTGCATCGAACTGATCCTGGACACCGGCTATGCGTGGGCACCGCTGCATCAGGTGCAGCAGCTTCGCTTCGAAGCGCCCAGCGATCTACGCGATACCGTGTGGGCGCCGGTGAGCGTGCTGTGGCGCAATGGTGGACAGGCGTTTGCGTACATGCCGGTGCGCTATCCCGGCAGCGAACACCTGGATGCGGGCGAGCTGCAACTGGCGCGTCGCACCGAATGGACCGAAGGTGCGCAGGGCGAAATCGGCCTGGGCCAACGCATGCTCAGCACCGAGTCGCGCGAGGTTGCGCTGCTCGAGGTGCGCGAGCTGCAGTTCGACGCGTCCTGATCGTCATGGCCGAGCTCACCACCACCGAACGCTTGCAGCCCTCGCTGCTGGACCGGCTCACCGATGCCGCGCCCAGCCAACGCGAAGAGAGCCGCGACCAACGCGTGATTTCCGCAACGCGCCTGCGCGAATGCGTGATCCGCGATCTATCGTGGCTGTTGAATGCAGTGAATCTGGAAACCAGCCGGCCGCTGGACGCGCATCCGCAGATCCGTCGCTCGGTGCTCAACTTCGGCATCCCCGATCTGGCCGGCGCAGCCGTGGCCGGCATCGATGCGGCCGCGCTGCAGCAGCGCATTCGCGACGCTATCCTCGCCTTCGAACCACGCCTGATCGCTGACACCTTGCGCGTCAGCGTGCACGCCGACGCTGCGCGCATGGACAAGCGCTCGCTGCTGTTCACCATCCAATCGGAGATGTGGGCGCAGCCGCTGCCGTTGAACCTGTATCTGAAGACCGCGCTGGATCTGGAAACCGGCCGGCTCGAAGTGATGGAGGGCCACGGCTAATCCCATGGACCCGCGCCTGCTCCCGTACTACACCCGCGAATTGCAGCACGTGCGCGACATGGGCGCCGAGTTTGCGCGCGAGTACCCCAAGATCGCCGGGCGGCTGGGGCTGGATGCGTTCGAATGCGCCGACCCGTATGTGGAGCGGCTGCTCGAAGGGTTCGCGTTTCTGGCCGCGCGCGTGCAACTCAAGCTGGACGCGCAGTACCCGGTCTTTACCCAGCACTTGCTGGAAATGGTCTACCCGCATTATCTGGCGCCACTGCCCTCGATGGCAGTGGTGCAGTTGCAGCCGGATCTGAAAGACAGCGGCCTGAGCGCCGGTGTCGATGTACCGCGCCATAGCGCGCTGCGCAGCCTGATCGGCGCCGGTGAGCGCACCGCCTGCGAATTTCGCACCGCGCATGCGGTGACGCTGTGGCCGCTGCAGTTGGCCGAGGCCAAGTATCTGGAATCGCCGGCTGCGCTGGCGGCAGCCGGTATCGCATTGCCCGCCGGGCGCAGCGTGCGCGCCGGCATCCGCTTGCGCTTCGAGCTGGTGGGCGGTGGGCAAACCCAAGGCCTGGCATTGGATCGGCTGCCACTGTTCCTGGCCGGCGCCGATGGCCTGCCCAAGCGGCTGTACGAACAACTGCATGCCGACACCAGCGCCGTCCTGCTACGTGGCAGCGATGCGCAGGGCGCCACCGTGCAGACGCTGCAAGGCGCCGATGCGTTGCAGATGCGCGGGTACGCCGACGAAGACAGCTTGATCCCGTATGACGGTCGCTCGTTCAGTGGCTACCGGTTGTTGCAGGAATATTTCGCCTGCCCGGAGCGCTTCCTGTTCGCAGAACTCACCGGTTTGCGCACTGCATTGCGTCGCCTGCACGGCACCAGTTTCGAGGTGGTGATCTTGCTGGAACGCAGCGTGCCCAGCCTAGCGGCCGCAGTGAGTGCCGAACACTTCAAGCTGTTCTGTACGCCGGCGATCAATCTGTTCGAACGCCGCGCCGACCGCATCCATCTGCAGACCGGCCAGCACGAATATCACGTGCTGGCCGATCGCACCCGGCCGATGGATTTCGAGATCCATCATCTGGGCGAGGTGGAAGGCTTCGGCGACCGCCAGGAACCGGAACAACGCTTCACCGCGTTCTATGGTGGCGACGCACACACCTGGCATGCGCGGCATGGCGCGTTCTACACCATGCGCCGCGAGCCACGGCTGCTGTCGGCGCGGCAACGCCGCGATGGCGCGCGCTCCAGTTATGTGGGCAGCGAGGTGTTCGTCAGCCTGGTCGACGCAAACGATCAGGCGCACGCCAGTAACTTGCGTCAGCTCGGGCTGCAGTTGTGGTGCAGCAATCGCGACCTGCCGTTGCACATGCCGGTGGGCAAGGGCACCACCGACTTCAGCATGGACAGCGGTGTGCCGGTACAGAGCGTGCGCTGCGTGGCCGGGCCGACCAAGCCGCGCCCGGCTGTGTCCGACGGGCAAACCGCGTGGCGCTTGCTCAGCCAATTGCAGCTCAATTATCTCTCGCTGTTCGAAGATGGCCCCAACGGTGCGGCGGCGCTGCGCGAGATCCTCACCCTGTATTGCGACCCGTTCGATGCCTCGGCACAGCGGCAGATCGAAGGGGTCAAGCAGGTCACCGGCACGCCGATCGTACGACGCATTCCGGTGCCTGGCCCGATCACGTTCGGCCGTGGTTTGGAGATCACGCTCACTTGCGAAGACGCCGCCTTCGAAGGCACCGGCGCGTTTCTGCTGACCTCGGTGCTGCGGCACTTCTTTGCGCGCTATGTCTCGGTGAATTCCTTTACCGAAACCGTGCTGCGCACCACCGAACGCAATGAGGTGGCCCGATGGCCCGCCCAGCCCGGCTCCCGACCGCGCCTGTAAGCGCCGGTGCTGCCGCGCTGGAACAGGCGCTGCAGACCCGGCCCCAGGACTTCACCCCGTTTGCGGCGTTGCGCGCGATCGAGCGTTGCCATCCGTTGCAGCCGCGCCTGGGCGAATCCGCCCGTGCGGTGGACGACGTGGTGCGCCTGCGGCACACCCCGTCGCTGGCATTCGCGCCGCACGCCCTGGACCGCTACACACCGGCGCACGACGCGCAACCCGCGGCGCTGTACGGGCTGTTTCTTGGCCTGTTTGGCCCCAACGCGCCGTTGCCGCTGCACCTGACCGAATACGCCATCGAGCGTGCGCTGCAAGCCAAGGATGGCACCTTCGCCGCGTTTGCCGATGTGTTCCATCACCGCATGCTCAGCCTGTTCTATCGCGCCTGGGCGCAGGCGCAGCCCACCG
Organism: Xanthomonas sp. AC360; assembly: GCF_979258225.1. Classification (NCBI taxonomy): domain Bacteria; kingdom Pseudomonadati; phylum Pseudomonadota; class Gammaproteobacteria; order Lysobacterales; family Lysobacteraceae; genus Xanthomonas; species Xanthomonas sp. AC360. The sequence goes on along the minus strand of NZ_OZ409846.1, from coordinate 1,000,024 downwards.
TGCAGGCCGAGCGACCGGCCTGCGATCAGTTCCGTGCGTGGCTGGATGCGCTGGTCGGTATCGCCAGCCCGCACCTGCGCGAGCGCGATGCATTGCCCGACGATGCGCGCCGCTATCACGCCGGCCGGTTTGGCGCGGCCACGCGCACACCGGAAGGCTTGCGCGCCGTGCTGCAGCAGCTGTTCGACTGGCCGGTGCAGGTGCAGGAATTCATTGCCGAATGGATGCGGCTCCCCGCCGATGCGCAGTTGCAATTGGGCCTTGGTCCGCGCAATGCACGGCTCGGTCTGGACAGCGTGGTCGGCGCCCAGGTACGCGGCGCACAGCAGCGTGTGCGAATTCGGCTGGGGCCGCTGCCGCGCATCGCGTTTCAACGCTTCCTGCCCGGTGGCCACGCGCTACGCCAGCTCACCGCGGCGGTACGCAGCTATCTGGGCGACGAATTCGGCTGGGAGCTGCAGTTGCTGCTCAAGGCCGACGAAGTCCCCACCCCGCACCTGGCACGCAATAGCCGCTTGGGTCTGGATACCTGGCTGGGCCGGCGCGCCTGGAGCGTTGCCGACGCCGACGAGGTGGTGTTGCGCCCCTCTGGCTGACCGCACCGCTACCACTGCCGCTCACACACACGCTTACACGCAACGTAACGACTTTGAAGGACGCATCATGGCCGAGATCTCCCGCAGTGCCCTGTTCGGCAAGCTCAATCCACTCGCCTATCGCGGCATCGAAAGTGCCACGGTGTTCTGCAAGCTGCGCGGTAACCCGTATGTGGAGTTGGTGCACTGGTTGCATCAGCTGCTGCAGCTGCAGGACTCGGACCTGCACCGCATCATCAAGCACTTTCAACTCAATCCTTCCACGCTGGCGCGCGATGTCACCGCCGCGCTGGACGGCCTGCCGCGCGGCTCCACCGCCGTCACCGATCTATCGGCCAATGTCGAAGAAGCGGTGGAGCGCGGTTGGGTGTATGCCTCGCTGAGCTTCGGCGAGGCGCAGGTGCGCACCGGTTACTTGGTCGTCGGCATCTTGAGCGTGCGCGGTCTACGCAACGCGCTGCTGGCGATCTCCAAGGAGTTCGACAAGCTCAAGCCCGCTGTGCTCAACGAGCACTTTGCACAGATCGTGGCCGGCTCGCCGGAAGATGGCCTGCTGCCCAGTGATGGGTTTTCGCTCGGTCAAAGTGCGGCGCCGGGCGAAGCCAGCGGTGCCATCGCCCCGGCCGCGATGGGCAAGCAGGAAGCGCTGAAGAAATTCACCACCGATCTCACCGCGCAAGCGCGCGAGGGCAAGCTGGACCCGATCATTGGCCGCGACGACGAGATTCGCCAGGTGGTCGACATCCTGATGCGTCGCCGCCAGAACAACCCCATCCTGGTCGGCGAGGCTGGCGTGGGCAAGACCGCGGTGGTGGAAGGCTTCGCGCAACGCATCGCACGCGGCGACGTGCCGCCCGCATTGAAAGACGTACAACTGCGCACGCTGGACGTCGGCCTGTTGCAGGCCGGCGCCAGCATGAAGGGCGAGTTCGAGCAGCGCCTGCGCGCGGTCATCGACGAAGTGCAGGCCAGCCCCAAGCCGATCATCCTGTTCGTGGATGAAACCCACACCTTGGTCGGCGCCGGTGGCGCGGCTGGCACCGGCGATGCCGCCAACCTGCTCAAGCCGGCACTGGCGCGCGGTACCTTGCGCACTGTGGGCGCAACCACATTCGCCGAGTACAAGAAGTACATCGAAAAAGATCCTGCACTGAGCCGCCGTTTCCAGGCCGTGCAGGTGGACGAGCCGGACGAAGCCAAGGCGGTGCGCATGATGCGCGGCGTCGCTTCGATGATGGAGCAGCACCACAGCGTGCAGATCCTGGATGAGGCGCTGGAAGCCGCCGTCAAGCTCAGCCACCGCTATATCCCCGCGCGCCAGTTGCCGGATAAATCGGTGAGCCTGCTCGACACCGCGTGCGCGCGCGTTGCAGTGAGCCTGCACGCCACGCCGGCGGAAGTGGACGACAGCCGCCGCCGCATCGAATCGCTGGACACCGAACACGCCATCATCGAGCGCGAGCGCGCCATCGGCATCGTGGTGGATGAGCGCGCGGCTGCGTGCACGGGTTTGCTCGATGGCGAGCGTCGCCGTTTGCATGACCTGGAACAGCGCTGGGTGTCCGAGAAAACATTGGTCGACGAATTGCTGTCGTTGCGCGCGCAATTACGCAGCGGCAACGCCCCGGTCGAAGGCACCGGCAGTGCGTTGGAAGCCGAGGCAGAACAGCACGCCTCCGGTGATACAGCCGTGCTCGACGCACCAGTGCAAGTGGATCGCGACACGCTGCTAGCACGCCTGCAACTGGTGCAGGCCGAACTAGTCGCAATGCAAGGCGAATCGCCACTGATCCTGCCCACCGTCGATTATCAAGCCGTCGCTGCCGTAGTCGCCGACTGGACCGGGATCCCGGTCGGGCGCATGGCGCGCAACGAGATCGATACCGTGCTGCGCTTGCCCGAACTGCTGGCCAAGCGCGTCATCGGCCAGAACCACGCCATGGAGATGATCGCCAAGCGCATCCAGACCAGCCGCGCCGGCCTGGACAACCCGGACAAACCGATCGGCGTGTTCCTGCTCGCCGGCACCTCCGGCGTCGGCAAGACCGAAACCGCACTCGCCCTGGCAGAGACGCTGTACGGCGGCGAACAAAACCTGATCACCATCAACATGAGCGAGTACCAGGAAGCGCACACCGTCTCCTCGCTCAAGGGCGCACCGCCCGGCTACGTCGGTTACGGCGAAGGCGGCGTCCTCACCGAGGCAGTGCGCCGCAAACCCTACTCGGTGGTGCTACTCGACGAAGTGGAAAAAGCCCACCCCGACGTACACGAACTGTTCTTCCAGGTCTTCGACAAAGGCTGGATGGAAGACGGCGAAGGCCGCCGCATCGACTTCCGCAACACCTTGATCATCCTCACCAGCAACGCCGGCACCGACCTCATCGCCAGCCTGTGCAAGGACCCGGAGTTGATGCCGGATCCGGAGGGCATGGCCAAGGCCATCCGCGAACCGTTGTTGAAGGTGTTTCCGCCGGCATTGCTCGGGCGCTTGGTCGCGATTCCGTACTACCCGCTGAGCAACGACATGCTCGGGCAGATCGTGCGATTGCAGTTGAACCGGATCAAGAAGCGGATCGAAGAGCGCTACAAGATTCCGTTCGAGTACGACGACTCAGTGGTGGAGCTGGTGGTAAGCCGGTGCACCGAAAGCGAATCGGGTGGGCGGATGATCGATGCGATTTTGACTAATTCTATGTTGCCGGAGATTTCGTGGGATTTCTTAAATCGAACGTTGGAAGGTAGTGGGAATAGATCTATTAGTGTCGATTCAGACGGCAATAATTTTATTTATAATTTCGATATCGCGTAATTAATTTCTTCGCAGCGTCGCATCAAAGAAATTTGATGTGGCGAGCGGATCCTTAGTCTATCGATGTCTAGTTAAGTTATGAATTTCTGCTTATAAGAGGTGTAATTTCATGTCAAATCAAACCCTCACTTATCTTGAGAAGCACTGGCCTACGTTTGAGTTCAACAGCTGGAGATTTACCTCGTTGCGATGCAGCGGAAAGCTTAGTGTAGCTAACTCAAGGTCCGGTGCTGGAATGGTATTGCTTCAAGGGATCGAAGTGAAAGTAAAAGGTCAATGGCTGCGAGCCCACTTATCATTTCCACCCGATGACACTCGGGAGGGAACTTTCAAGGAGGGGCATTTGAAGATAGAAAGCGGTCCGTACCTAAATCAGTATTTTTTTTCCTGCGATGATAACGAAACATGGGAGGTTGAGAAGCTACCAAATTCACCTACCGTGCGCACACATAGTCCAGGTGACTGGAGTCGTTTGGACGCGGGTCTATGGATTGACATAGATAAGCTCGTTACCTCTCTGGCTTACTTGGAATATTAATCTAAAAAAATATCAATTGGTGGAATGATTTCAAAGGAGGAAGTATGTGCCCTCACTGTCTAGATGCCCTTTGTAATATGGGATCAATTTGCCATCGTGGAATTTTTTCCTGCAATGGCGACGCTTTCTCACCGAAGGCCGCAGGTCAGCATAAAGAAACAAAGAAGTCTTCAAAGAGAGGTCAGTTCGAGAGTGAGCATCTTTTCCCACATGCAGCGCTTAAATTATCGGGTATAAATTATAGCTATCAAACAGAGCCTACTTTAAGTATACCGTATGACGTCCATCGAGGCGGCCAGAGTGGAGCTGGAGGAGGAGTCTCTTCTACTGGAAGTAGCGGGACCGCAAGCGGATGGTCTAGCCATTTAGGAACCTTGGCTCAGAATGATTTCCCCGGCGCGCTACGACTCGCCGTTATTGATCAGCTAAATGCGCATTACGTCAATGGCAATTTGAGTGCTGAGGTTGCTATGCAAGTTATTCAGGTTGTCAACGGGCATGCATCTTTGGGGCGCCTCACCGGAACCCAAGCAGGTGAAATAAATAACTTGATTGCGGATTACTACTACTCAAGAGCCAAATAAGTCTCACGATCCGCAGGAAATTTGAAATAAATGTTTTAACAAAGCGACCAGAGTGGTTGCCAAAATTATTTGGATGCACTTATAGACCTACTGGGCGGTTGAGTTGTCTCGCAGCGACTCAGCCTTGCTTCGCTCTACGCTCAGAAGTGCGGTGTCCCAGTGTCAGTTATTGATTAGGGTAGCTGCTAATTTGGTAAGGCTCTGGTGGTCCAGGGTCTTTGCGAATAGCACCGTAAATCGCCTGACGTCTTGACAAAGGTGCATCTGACGCCGGATGCGTTTTGTGCTGGGTGATCAATGCTCCATCAATGCCATGGGGATCGTATCAATGGCTTGCTCCCGTAAGTGCGAGGGTCGCGACCACTGCTACCCACATAGGTTGAGTTTGAGGTATCGGTAGCAGGCCGGGACGTAGCGTTCGGATCGACAAGACAGGGTGTGATGACCGCGCTTGGTATGGAAGAGAATCAGGCGCAGTTTTCGGACATCTCATCCAATTTTTTAGCGTGCTGTTGAATTAAAAGCATTTTTTCGGTGTTGAGCGAAGTTGGCTCTGAACCTATTGACCGAGTATCTATACTTAAAACCGATACCTGAGGACCAGGATCGAAATGATAGCGCTGAGGATTTTTTAGCTCTCAAGCGCCATTACTGACTCAGTGCCGGATGCAGGTTGGGTACGGCGCTGATGCTTTCCAGTAGTGCAGCGACATGAAGGATGATGGATTTTTCCTGCCAATTGCCGACGATTTGTACTTTGATCAGCAAGCCTTCCTTGCTTGTGCCGAACCGCATCGCAGCACCAGGCAGGTTGGCGACACTGAGCGGCATTGTTACGCGCTGAAGGTAGGCGGCGTCCACGGTCTGACCGTTGATGGTGAATTCGGCGACGCAGTGCCCGTGCGCGGCAATCGGCAACACATGGGTGATCGGTGCATTGTAGCGGCTGAAGTAGTCGGCATAGCTATCACGGATGCGTTCGACGGCCTGCTCTGCCTCGATGTAGTCCTGCAGCGAGGTGTCGGCGATCGCCGGCATTGTCTTGGACATCTTGAACACAAGGTCTTCATGGCCAACCGTCGCTCGCGCGGACGCAGGCTTCATCTCCATGACGCGCAGCTTGTTGAATACATCGAGTATGAAATCACGCTCTATCGCCGTGATGCGGACTTGTTCGACAAAGAGGCCGATGTGCTTCAATGCCATGGTCACCGCGGGCACCGTCGCTTGAATATTGGGATCGACCGGCCCGTAGCCGGGGCCAACCATCCAGCCAATCCGCAGCCTGCAGTAGGACTGGCGGCCGATGCTGGCGTCGAACGGTACGGTGCTGTTCGACAAGGCATCCTGGCCATCGGGTCGGCCAGCTGTGCGAAGGCGAGCGCGATGTAGCGGATCGAGCGGGCCATCTGCCCGACATGCCAGAAGCGGTGCGGCGCGCGCGTCCAGATGCCGGTCATGGGGAAGCGGTCGAGGGTTGCCTTGATCGATACGATAATCTGCCGGACGTGGTGAAGAGCGAGGTTCACGTTTTCAACGATATGAACAGTGGATGGCTTTCCAAGATGCTGGTGGCGGCCGACGCGGCCGACGCGGTCAACGCCAAGGACTCCAAGAAGCGTGCACGCGCCATCTTTGCCGCAATCGGCGGTGCGCAGTTGATGGCACGTGGTCGAGCGGACATCAAGCTCTTCGATGCGTTGATCGACAGTTACCAGGCAAGCGGGTTGTTGCCGAAGTGATGACGCATACATCGCCATGCGGCGAATGGCGTTGCTTCGACTTGAAGACACTTGCGAAGCGGTGAAGAGTTGGAGCGGTTGACTACGTGTGCCATCGCACCTTGGCTGCGGATTTTCACTAACGGGTGCATGCGACTGTTGTGAACGGATAAGTCTGGAGTCAGTGGCCTTGGCCACACGCAGCGTCATAGGTCACCACACAGCGGTACGCATCGCAGGCTTCACAGAAGCGGGGCATGGAGCAGTCGTCAACTAGCGCGCTACGCGTGCGATGCCAGGAATGTCAGAGCCCGTGCTGTCGCCGTCGCTAGAAACAAGTCAGGTGAAGCGGACCCTGTTGGAAGGGTGGTCCATTCTCACCGTTAGCCAGCGCGCCCAGTCGAATTTTCATCCAACAAAGCGTCGCATGTCACACGTCTGCATCCCGGCAGATGATTGAGACGTTGTGTCGGGTGTGTGTTCTTCCGCTCGCTAAGGTTGGCTTGAGCCCTACCGGTGCTTGAGGACAGCATGAGCCCTGTCGCTACATCAAGTTCCTGTCGATGCTCTCCGGTCACGTTTTATCGTGACTCTGGAAGCATCAATCAATGTCCCTGACGCTGTAGGCATGGATAAGACGGTGGTGTTGAGTTTCCGGTATCAGAGCTTCGGCATGGCGCTGGCCAACTGCTTCGGAAGGATATTGGAAATTAGAGACATCAAGAAATATTGCGCTTGATAACCAGGTGTCACGCACGCTGCGTCCAATGTTGTGCCAGGGTGCCGGTTGATCGGTCATCCATGGCGAGAGGCGACTCGGGGCGGCCTTCCCAGCCCCCAAGAGGGTAATTATCATGGCTATCACGATCCTTTCCGCTGTGTACGGCACCAGCAACGCAGGAATCGATGTCACCCAGGTGTGCCAGAACATCGTCGACACAGGCGACGACGATATCACCGCAAGCAATGCCTTCTTTGGAACGGACCCCGACCCGGGTACGGTCAAGAGCTTTGCGCTTCTGTACAAGAATCCCGCGTTGAACAACGGCAATCCCATCGCGCTCGGTTGCGCGGAAAATGGCCAGATCGATCTGGTTCCCAATCCGCCTACTGCCACGACGCCCGTTCCAGTGCCGGGTAAACCCAGTTTTACAGTCGTGCGTGCACTGTACGGCACCGGTAACAACGGGTACGACGTCACTGCCACATGCCAATGGCTGATCAACAACGGTGGTACCGCGATCACGGTGAGCAACGCAACGTTCGGCGGGGATCCCGATCCCAATGTCAAAAAGAACTTTGCCATCGTTTACACGGCTGTAGGCGGCGGCGCGCAGCAGTTTCGTGCCTGTGCAGAAGGCTCGACATTGAACCTGAGTTAGCCGGTTTCTGAGCAAAGTGCGTTGCGCTGATGTGGCCCAAGATTGGCCATGATCAGTAGCTCTCCAGTCCTTCTCCCGTCAGTGGGGAGGGACTGGAGATTATGTAGCGCAGAAGACGCTGAGGATGAAGATGGTGCCTTGTCGACCAAGTCGTGGCTAACCATGTCCCAAGATTGCGCCAATAAGATCGGATTAGCCGGCTCTGATTCTTTCATGAATCAATCGCCGGTCATCGGCCACTGCGGCAAGCCGCTTTGGTTTTCCCGTCTTGTTGAAGGTTGAACGAATCATGCACCCGCCAATCTCTGCCGCACGCTGTTTCGTCCTCGCATTGGTTGCATTGAGCGCAACCGCATTCGCCGCCGAACCAATCACCGGGAAGTGGTTCACCGATAACCAACAGGCACTGGTGGACATCCAGTCGTGCGGTACATCGCTGTGCGGCACCATCGTCAAGGTGCTGCGTGTCAAGCCGGGTAGCGCAAAGACCGATGTGTTCAATCCTGATCCGTCCAAGCGCCACAACCCGATGGAAGGAACAGTGATTCTGAGCGAGCTGGTGGATGCGGGGGATCTGTGGAAAGGCAAGATCTACAACCCTGAGTCGGGCAAGCGCTATAACGCCAAGGTCAAACGCGATGCCGATGGCTCGTTGAAGGTGGAGGGATGTGTGGCCTTCATCTGCAAGGGCCCAACCTGGCAGCTTGCCAACTGATCGCCGCGCAGACGCACGGTCGGGGAAGCTAGCCAGCTCGATACAGCCAGCCCGTTGCAACCTGGGCCGGGCATCCAAGCGCGGCTAACGAAACGACTGGGGAGCCGCCCGGCAGGCGCAGCCGATGTTCGACCTCGGCCGGCCCAACTCGGACACTACGGTTCCTGCGCGCCGTCCACGCTCACCTGATGCCTGTCCGCACGGCGTTGTGAGCCGTCTAAATCGTTACGTATTCAGCCGCCCACCCAGCCGCCAATGCGGGATACTGCGCTCCCACGCAGGCGAGATGGGCCCCGATGTCCGAGCTGCCGATCACCGAGTTGTTGCAGGCCTGGCAGCACGACGCGCCCGGGGCGGGCGACGCCTTGGCGCGGCAGGTCTACGAGGTGTTGCGCAGCACCGCACTGCGCGAGTTGCGCCGCGATGCGCGCGGCGGGCTGCAGGCAACCGAGCTGGTGCACGAGGCGTGGATGCGGCTGGAGCAGGGCCAGCAAGGGTTTCGTTCGCGCGCGCATTTCTATGCGGTGGCGGCGCTGCAGATGCGTCATCTGTTGGTGGATCTGGCACGGCAGCAGGCCAGCGCCAAGCGGCTTGGGCAGGCGGTGACGCTGACGATCAGCTTGTCCGACGGCGCAGCGCGGCCGGAAGCGTTGATGGTGGTCGCCGATGCCTTCGACAAGCTGGCGCGGGTGGATGAGCGCAAGGCCAAGGCGTTTGCGTTGACCGAGCTGGTGGGCTTGAGTGTGGCCGAAGCGGCCGAGCAGCTGGAGGTGTCGGTCCCCACGCTGGAGCGCGATCTGCGGTTTGCGCGGGTGTGGTTGGCGGCGCAGCTGTGAGCGTGGCGGCCACTGCCTGGCAGCGGCTGGAGGCGCTGTTCCATCAGGCCTGTCAGTTGCCGGTGCGCGAGCGCGAGGCCTTTGCGCATGCCCAGGCAAGCGACGATGCGGTGTTGCGCGATGAATTGCTGGCGATGCTGGCAGTGGAATCGCAGGCCACGCTGCGCGTGCGCGGGCCACTGAAACAGGCCGCCGCCGCATTGCGCGCGCCGTTGCCGGAGCTGCCGGCCGGCACGCGCTTTGGTGCGTGGGCGATCGACCGCCTGATCGGTGCCGGCGGCATGGGCCAGGTGTATCTGGGCCATCGCGCCGACGGTGCCTACGAGCGCGAGGTCGCGATCAAGCTGGTGGCTGCCGACGCGCTGGATGTGCAGGGCCGTGCATTGTTCGAGTTCGAATGCCGGCTGCTCGCGCAGATGGTGCACCCGGCGATCGCGCAGATTCACGATGTGGGCACCGATGCGCACGACCGTCCCTACCTGGTGATGGAGTACCTGCGCGGCGAGCCGATCACCTGGTGGTGCGATGCGCATCGGCTGTCGTTGCATGCGCGCGTGTTGCTGATGTTGCGGGTGAGCGAGGCGGTGCAGCACGCGCATCAGAAAGGCGTGATCCATCGCGACCTCAAGCCCAGCAACGTGCTGGTCAGCGAGATCGATGGGCGGCCGATGCCGGGAGTGATCGACTTCGGCATCGCCATCGATGCCGCCAACCCGGGCGTGACCTCGGCGCATGGGCGCGGCACACCCGGTTACATGAGCCCGGAGCAGGCACGCGGCGCGCAGGAGGTGGACGCGCGCAGCGACATCTACGCCTTGGGGGCGATGTTCTACGAACTTAGCTGCGGGCTGGTGCCCGTGGCCGGGCGCGACGGGTTGCCGCAGCCGCCATCGCAGCGCGTGGCAGCGGTACCGCCCGATGCGCGTGCGCGCATCTGCGCGGCGCGTGCGACCACCCATACGCGTCTGCAGCAGCAACTGCGCGATGGCCTGGATGCGATCGTGCTGCGCGCGTTGTCGCCGGAGCCGGTGGAGCGCTACGCCTCGGTGTCGGCGCTGCTGGACGATCTGCATCGCTGGCTCGATGGCTACCCGCCGCGCGCGCTACGCGCTGGCCGGTTATTGCGGTTGCGCAAGTTCACCCAGCGCCATCGCAGTGGCGTGCTGGCCGGTGGCTTGGTGGCGATGGCGGTGGTGACCGGCCTGGGCGCCACGCTGTGGTCGCTGCAGCAGGCCGCACGCGACGCGCAACGTGCGCGCGTCACTGGCGATTTCATGGCCTCGGTACTGTCCAGCGTGGACCCGGCGATTGCCAAGGACCTGGACAAGACGCTGATGCTGCGTGTGCTGGAGCAAGCCTCGCAGCGCGCCGCGCGCGAACTGGCCAGCCAGCCCGATGCGCGCACCGATGTGGAAAAGACGCTGGGCGGTACCTTGATCGCGCTGGCCGATTTTCCGCAGGCGGTGCTGCATCTGCGCACCGCCCACGCACTGGCGCAACAGAGCATGGGCGCGGGCAGCAGGCCGGCGTTGAAGACGGCCTCCATGCTGGGCCAGGCGCTGCGCGGTGCAGGCAAGCGCGACGAAGCGGTGCAGGTGCTGCGTCAGGGCATTGCGCAGGCCGAGCGTGGCGATTTGCAACAGCAAGCCATTGGCAATGAAATGCGCGCCTGGCTGGGCTGGACGCTGCGCGATCAGGGCCGCATGGCCGAGGCCATGACCGAGAGCCGGCGCGCTTATGTGGCAGCGCTGGCCAATCCGGCGAGCAGCGCAGATCAACGCATCGATGCCGGCAATGTCTATGCCGCGCTGCTGGCCGATAGCGGGCAACTGCTCCCGGCGATCGCCTTGCAACGCAGCCTGCTGCGTGAGCGCAGCGCCCTGCATGGGGCCGAGCATCCGCTGGTGCTGGCGATGCGCAACAGCCTGTCGGTGTATCTGTTGATGCAACGCGATTTTGCCGGCGCCGAGGCCGAACTTGCGCCGCTGCTGCAAATCAATCGCAGGCTCTACGGGAATAACGCCATGGATACCTTGATGGTGGAAGGCAATCTGGCCGGCGCGCTGCGCCAGCAGGGCAAGGTGGCCGAAGCCGGCCCGCATTATCGGGGGGCGCTGGAGCGCACGCGCGCCGTGTTTGGAGACGATGCGCCCGCCACCATCAGCATGCGCAGCAATCACGCGTTCTGGCTGCTCGACGCCGGGCAAGCGGCGGCATCGCTGGCCGAGCAGCGTGCCGCGCTCGCTACCAGCCTGCGGGTGCTGGGCCGCGCGCATCCGCAGACGGCCGAGATCCTGCGCGGTATGTCCGAAGCCGAGCGCGTGCTCGGCCAGGCCGCCGCCGCGCGCGCGCATGCCCAGCAGGCGGTGCAGGTGCTTACCGGCATCTTTGGCGATGCCGAAGAGCCGCTACGTGCGGCGCGGCAGACCCTGGCGTTGGCGGAGCCGGCCGCCTCCAGCGTGGAGACGACAACGTCGGTGGCGCGGCGCTGAGACGAATCGTCGGGTAAGCCGCGCCACGCGGCGCGATAGTGCCCGCACTGCAAGCGCCGGAGCGCACCTGTGCAACCTGCCGCACGCCTGACCGATCTGCATGTCTGCCCGATGGTCACCGGTGTGGTGCCGCATGTGGGTGGGCCGATCATCGGGCCCGGCGCACCGACGGTGTTGATTGGTGGCCTGCCGGCCGCGCGCATCGGCGATTCGGCGGTGTGCGTCGGCCCGCCGGACAGCATCGTGATGGGCGCGCCCACCGTGATCATCAGCGGCCAACCAGCCGCCCGCCTGGGCGACAGCACTGCGCATGGCGGGGTGATCGCCTTGGGCTGCTTTACGGTGTTGATCGGCTGATGACGTGGCTGGGGGATGCGCGCGGCGATGGCTTGCATGGGCGTCACGCGAGGTCATTGCACGCGACACGTCAGTGATCTTAGATGCGTACCCAGCGCTGCCATTGCACTGCCCGGTTGCGTGCACATGCAGATGAATGACTGCAATGCAGTGGCCAATGCACAGCGTGAGAGTGGTTCAAAACGCCGCTAGAAGCAGCCAAGCGCGGCGATTGCAGATACCGATGCGCAGATGCATCGCCAGAGATTGCGCGCCACCGTTCCGTTCCGCCGTCATTCGACGCAGCCCCTGCGTCCAATCCTCCTAGGAGATGTCACATGCAGCCTGCCCGTCACGCGACCGCCAAGATGCGCGCCGATCTGGATGCCGTGCTGCAGACCGCGATGCAGGCGCATCGCGCCGGCAAGCTCGACCAAGCCGCGCACGCGTATGCCCAGCTGCTGGAGGCGCAGCCCGGCCATGCGCAGGCACTGCATTACCAGGGCGTACTGCTGCATCAGCAAGGCAATAGCGCAGCAGCGGTGGAGGCCATCAGCCAGGCACTGCAGCTGGCGCCTGCGCAACCGGATGCCTGCAACAACCTGGGCAATGTGCATCGCGAATGCGGCCGGCTGAGCGATGCCGAGCAGTGCTATCGGCGTGCGCTTGCACTGGAACCTGCGCATGCCGATGCGCTGGCCAACCTGGCCGCCGTGCTTGAAGCGCAGCGTCGCCTCGAGGAGGCCTTCCTGACCTACGCCGCGTTGCTGCATATCTATCCCGAATCGGCGCATGCGCACTACCTGCTCGGCTTGTTTCTACGCAACAACGCGCAAGCCGCCGAGCACCTGCAGCAATCCGTAGAGTGCCTGCAACAGGCTTGCAGCCTGTCACCGGAGCATTTGCACGCACGCGAGGCATTGGGCACGGGTTTGTATCTGCTGGGCGAACATACCCAGGCGCAGGCGGTCTACCGTGCATGGCTGGCGCGCGACCCGGGCAATGCCGTGGCCGCGCACATGCTGGCGGCCTGCGGTGGCGCCGCACCACCGCCACGTGCGGGCGACACCTATGTGCGCGAGTTGTTCGACGGCTTTGCCGACAGCTTCGACGAGCAACTGCTGCATAACCTGGAGTACCGCGCGCCGCAGCGGCTGACCGAGGCGCTGGCCGCGTGTCTGCCTGCGCCGCAGGCTGCGCTCACCATGTTGGATGCCGGCTGCGGCACCGGGCTGTGCGCACCGCTGCTAGGCCCGTATGCGCAGCAACTGGTCGGGGTGGATCTGTCGCCGGGCATGGTCGCCAAGGCGCGGCAGCGCGGCGGTTACGACGTGCTGGAGGTTGCCGAACTCACCGCCTACCTGCAGGGCCGGCATGCGCATTGGGATGTCATCGCATCGGCAGACACGCTGGTGTACTTCGGTGCGCTGCAACCGGTGCTCGGCGCTGCAGCCGCTGCGCTGCGGCCGGGCGGGGTGCTGGGCTTTACCGTCGAGGCCCTGGAGAGCGACGCCGATGCGGTGGAACTCGATGCCAGCGGCCGCTATCGGCATAGCCATGCGCATGTGCTGGCTGCGCTGCATAGCGCAGGTCTGCAGCCGATTGCCATCGCGTTGGATGTGCTGCGCAGCGAGCGTGGCCAGCCGGTGCATGGCTGGGTCGTGACCGCACGCACAGCTGCACAGACCTGAGACGAAATGTCGGCTTTGCCGGCTGCACGCGTGTGAGCATGACCCTGGCAGCAGTGGTCCGTTGCCGGCCCGCGGTGGTCTTTGCAGGCCGGTACTCCGGGGCTGCCGGTCAGCGCGTTGTGCGTTGCTCACTCACCTGTGGATGCTTCGATGCCGCGCACCATCACGCTGCACTCCGACCTTGGCGAGCGCCTGCTGCTGCACCGCATGCAGGCCAGCGAAGCGTTGGGGCAGCTGTTCGAGTTCCGCATCGAAGCGTTGTGTACGGATGCAAACCCTAACCTGCGCGCGCTGCTGGCCACACCGGTCGCCGTCCAGCTGGCCGACGACAACGGCGAGCAACGCTGGTACCACGGCATGGTGGCCACGTGCACGCATGCCGGCTCCACCGTGATCGATGCGCTCCCTTACACCGTGCTCGAGCTGCACGTGGTTCCGCGGCCGTGGTTGCTCACCCAACGCCGCGATTGCCGCATCTATCAGGACATGAGCGTGCCGGAGATCGTCACCAGCGTGCTGGGCGAGAGCGGCTACAGCGACATCCAGCAGCGGCTCAGCGCGCAATACCCCAAGCGGGTGTATTGCGTGCAGTACCGCGAAGACGACTTCAGCTTTATCAGCCGGCTGCTGGAGCAGGAAGGCATCTATTACTACTTCACGCATGCGCGCAACGCGCACACGCTGGTGCTGTGCGATGCGCTTGGCGCGCATGCGGTACGCAACGGGGTGGACACCTTGCCGTACGTACCACCGGACATGCAGCACCGGCGTATCTTGCGCTCGGTGGTGAGCCAGTGGCGCAGCGCCCGTGCGCTGCATTCCACACGCCACGCACTCGCCGACTACGACCCGCAGCAACCACGCGCCTCCCTGGCGGCACAGGTCGCCGCCAGTGGCGACGATTTACACGGGGCCGACGGGTTGGATGTCTTCGATTATCCAGGCCCGCATGCGTTGCAAGCCGATGCCAGCCGCTACGCGCAAGTGCGCAACGAGGCGGTCAACGTGCAACGCGCCAGCCACCACGCCACCACCAATGCCTGCGGGCTGATGGTCGGTGCGCTGTTCACCTTGCGCGAGCATCCGTGCGCTCCGCTCAACCAGGAATATCTGGTGCTGTCGGCACACACCACGCTGGCCGCACCGGAGCACGGCGATGAGGCGCCGTTTTCCAGCACCGTGCAGGTGATGGAAAGCCGGCTGCCTTTCCGTAGCCTGCGGCGCACGCCCACGCCCAGCATCGCCGGTCTGCAGACGGCCGTGGTGACCGGCGAGACCGACGAAGACATCGTGGTGGATGCACATGGCCGTGTGCAGGTGACCTTCCATTGGGCCAACGCTGCACGCCCGCACGCGGCGCCATCCTGCTGGGTGCGCGTGGCCTCGATGTGGGCGGGCAAGGGCTGGGGCGCGATGAGCCTGCCGCGGGTGGGGCAGGAAGTGGTGGTGAGCTTTCTGGAAGGCGACCCGGACCGCCCGTTGATCGTGGGCAGCGTCTACAACGCCGATCACGCCGTGCCGTTCGCCTTGCCGGAAAACAAGACCCAAAGCGGCATGCGTAGCCGCAGCCTGCTCGGCGGTAGCGCGGATTTCAACGAGCTGCGTTTCGACGACAAGGCCGGCAAAGAAGAAGTCTATCTGCGCGCGCAACGCGATCTGCGCGAAGAAGTGCAGAACGACCACACCGCCACGGTGACCAACGACCAGATGCTCACGGTCAACCACGATCGCAGCGCACGCATCGACAACAACGACAGCGTGGACGTGGGCAAGAAACTGTTGCTCAAGGCCGGCGAAGAGATCGAGCTGGTCACCGGCAGTTCGCGCCTGGTGATGAAGCGCAACGGCGACATCGTGCTCAGCGGCATCAAGATCCTGATCGACGCGACGACCGAAGCCAAGACCACCTCGATGGCGATCAAGTTGATTGCCGATGCGCAGCTGCAGGCCACCTCGCCGGCCACCGAGGTAGTGGGCGATGGCACGCTCAAACTGTCGTCCGGCGGCATGCTCAGCGCCGAAGCCGGCGCGTCGGCCACCGTCAAAGGCCCGCTGGTCAACATCAAGGCCGACGCGCTGGTGCAGGTTGCCGGCGGCCTGATCATGATCGGATGAGCGCGCCCGATCTCTCGCTGGCGCAGGCGTGTGCGGACATGCAGCTGTCCGCACCTGCACGTGCGCAGCTGGGTGCGCCGATGTCACCGCAGGCCGCGGTGCGTGCGTTGCTGGCGCAGGGGTATGGCGAGGATGCGATCAAGCTGCTCGCGCGTCTGTTGCCCAAGCGCTACGCGGTGGCCTGGCTGTGCCAATGCGCGCGCGGCGAAACGCTGGACGAGGAAGACCGTGTCGGCGCCGCGCTGGCCGAGAAGTGGGTACGCGACCCCAGCGAAGCGCATCGCCGCGCCGCGCAGGCGTTTGCGCATGCAGGCGGCTACGTCTCGTTGGGTGCCTGGCTGGCGGCGGCCGTGGCCTGGTCCGGCGGCAGCCTGGCGCCACCGCAGCAGGCCACGCCGGTGCCACCGCCCGAGCACCTGACCGCGCGCGCGGTGGCCGCCGCAATCACCTTGCTTGCGGCACGTGAGCCGGCGCAGCTACAGGCGCGCCGCAACGGGTATGCCGCACATGCGCTGGAGTTGCTGACCAGTGCGCGCGCGCCATGACATCGCCCATTGGTCATTGCGGCCTGTGCCAGGCAGACATGCCGTCCTTGAATACGCCGGCCACCTCTACCTATCCATTGTTCGCAACGTTTTCCAGCCACTTGAACATCTTGAGATGTCGATTGGGTTTAAGGCGATGACTGCGGCGGTGGCAGAGCGGATGATCTGCGACGCCGCTGCAGAGCCCTTGCCCGCCCACCATCGCAGGACATGCCGCACGGATGTCCTCGTAGGCTCTTACGCGGTATCCGTGCCGCGTAAGGTCCCGCGACGGTGGGCGGGCAATGACCAGTCAAGACGGTCGGTGTGCGTAGATCTTCTCAACGCGGCCGACTTACTCCCTGGCGCGGTGCCCTCACCGCTTGCGGGAACGTGTGGCGGCATGGATGCCGCCACCGAGCCTGCATGGATGGATCCACGGCGTGTCCGGCGAGCGATGAGGGCACCGCGCGCTCGACCAACCCCGCTCAGGACCACCTGGGTGACGTTGAGAATGGCTAAACAATCACTGCGCGGCCGCTCGCGACGTTCCATCAACCGCACCACGTTTTCCCCTGATATCGATCACCATTTGCAGGAGCCTGTGTCGTGTCCAGTTCGCAGTTGATCCTCACCGTCGGCGGCGCGCATGCCGCGCAATTCGGGGCCAGCGCGCAGAAGCGTTTTGCCGGCAGCGGCGGCAGCATTGGCCGCTCCGATGAAAGCGATTGGGTGCTGGCGGCGCCGGGCATCTCGCGCACGCATGCGGTGGTGCGTTTTCTCAATGGCATGTATTTCATCGAAGACCGCAGCACCAATGGCATGTCGCTCAATGGCGTGGCGTTGACGCGTGCCGACCCTTGCGCGTTGAGCGATGGCGACCGCTTGCAACTGGACAGCTTCGAGATCCAGGTGCAGGTGCACTCCCTGACCGCCGCGCCCGATCTGGCACCTGCGTTCGATCCGTTGCTCGACGCCATGGACGACCGTACCCAGGTCGCGCCGCCGCCACAGCCGATACGCACCGCCACGCCTGCCAACGCGCACGTATTCGACCTGCTGGACTTCGGTGCCACGCTTGCGGCGCATGCTGTCACCGACGACTCGTTGGACGGCCTGCTGCTCGGCAGCACGCCACGCGAGCTCGATCCATTGCGTCTGCTCGATCCGTTGCCGGCCCCACCGCCAAGCGTGGTGCCCAGCGCATGGAATCACAGCAACGCCAGCCACGATCACTTCCGCCCGCCGAGCAATGGCGACACGCGCGCCACGTTGCCGGAAAACTGGGACATGACGATGGGCGACTTTGCACCGCCATCGTCGGCGGTGCCCGCGCCCACGCCTGCGTCACCCGTTGCAGCGCCCGCGCCGCAGGCATCCGCCGGTGCGCCCGTCTCCACGCTGGCAGTGCCACCGGAGCTGGACCGCATCTTCACCATCGTCGTCGATGGCGTCATGGATGTGCTGCGCGCACGCGCCGAGATCAAGAACACCTTCCGCTTGCCGGTGACGGTGATCCAGCGCTCGGAGAACAACCCGCTCAAGTTCGCCGCCACCGCCGAGGACGCGCTGCAGAAATTGCTGGCTCCGCCAAGCGCTTCGTTCTTGTCTGGTGTGCCTGCATTCGAGGACGCTTTCGACGACATCCGCTGTCACCAGATGGCGATGCTGGCCGGCATGCGCGCCGCCTTCGACGCGATGCTGTTCCACTTCAGTCCCGACCGACTGGAACAGGAAGTCGACGCCGGCGGCAAGCGCCTGAGCTTCGGCGGCAAGGGTCGTTATTGGGAGCGTTATCGCGACAATTTCGAGCAACTGCGCGGCGACCCGGACGACTGCTTCCGCCGTCTGTTCGGCGACGAATTCGCACGTGCGTACGAAGCGCAGTTGGCGCGGTTGAAATCGGCGCGGCGGCAGCCGGCGCGCGAGCGGTAACCCGATCCAGCAGCGGTAGGAGCGTGCCTGAGCGCGACCGAGCCATCCCGGTAACGCCCCGTCGCGCTCAGGCACGCTCCTACGAAACGCCGCCTGTTCGGCGACTAGTTCGCCCGCGCCTCGCGCACGCTCAGTCGGGCAGTGTCTTGACGAACTCGATGAACGCTCTGAGCGGCGGCGGGGTGAGAGTGCGATTGGGGTAATACAGGTACGGTCCCGGAAACGGCTGCCACCACGGGCGGAGTACCGGTTCGAGCGCGCCGGAATCCAGATGCGGCTGTAACCATTGCTCGAACAGATAGATGATCCCGCTGCCTGCGATCGCCGATTGAATGGCAAGCTCGATCCCTCCGCCGATTTCCACCAGTAATTGCCCGCGCGGCACAATGGTGATCACTTCACCGTTGCGCTCGAACTCCCAATCGGCGATCGCACCGCTTGGAAAGCGGGCACGGATGCAGTCGTGGTCGACCAGCGCGCGGGGATGCGTCGGCCGGCCGCGTCGCGTCAGATAGCCGGGCGCTGCGGCGGTGGCGCTGCGCTGCACACGTGGGCCGATCGGGATGGCAACCATGTCCTGCTGCAGCCGCTCGCCGTAGCGAATACCCGCATCGCATCCGGCAGCAACAACGTCGACAAAACTTTCTTCGGTCAGGATCTCCACGCTGATATCCGGATGCGCCGCCATGAATGGTGGAATGATCCGCGGCATTACCAGGTTGGCGGCACTGATCGGCACGTTGAGCCGAAGCGTTCCCGTGGGCGTGTTGCGGAACGCGCTCATCACGTCCTTGGCGCCATCCAGTTCGATCAAGGCAGGCTCGACGCGTGCCAGCAATGCCTTGCCCGCGTCGGTCAGCACGACGCTGCGCGTGGTGCGGTTGAACAGCCGCACGCCGAGCCAGGATTCCAGGCGCTTGATCGCATCGCTGAGGTTGGAGGCGCTGCCGCCTGCGCTCTTGGCGGCCTGGCGAAAACCGCCCGCTCGCGCAACGCGCACAAAGGCGTCCATCTCTGCCAGGCGGCTGCTCATTGTTCGAATTTCCGTACAGGCTGTCCAGTTTGTACCCGATTGTCGCACAGGCGCGGCGCCCGTAAATTAGCCATGTACCTCGCAGCCGAGGTCTTTCATCGCCGCAGTCAACGCGCCGCAGTGGCTAGGTTTCGCAGCGCGTTGCAGCCCCGCTCCCGGGGAGATCCGGCACAGCCATTCCGCTCACGCAAGTCAAGGACATTCCATGCACAGCACAACGCGTCTTGGTGGCAGCTTCACCCTGCCCGGCACGATCCTTAGCCTCAAACGGATGGGGTACGGCACCATGCAGTTGCCTGGCCCGCACGTCTGGGGGCCGCCGCGCGACAAGGCTGCAGCCCTGTCGGTTTTACGCCAGGCCGTTGCGTCAGGTGCCAATCACATCGATACGGCCGCGTTCTACGGGCCGCATATCGCCAACGCACTGATCCGCGAGGCGCTGCATCCTTACAGCGACGAATTGGTGATCGTCACCAAGATCGGCATCAGCCGGGGAAGCGATGCCTCCTGGAACATCGATCTCTCGCCCGAAAGCCTGAAGCGGCAGGTGCACGACAACCTCGCCAGTCTCGGCCTGGAGGCACTGGATGTCGTCAACTTGCGGCTGGGCGCACCGACGCAGACCGACGAGGGCTCCATCGCCGAGCCGGTTGCATGCCTGGCCGAGCTTCAGCGCGAGGGCCTGGTTCGGCATATCGGTCTGAGCAACGTCACTGCAGGGCAAATCGCACAGGCGCAGTCGCTGGCCAAGATCGTGTGTGTGCAGAACCACTACAACCTGGTCAAGCGTGACGATGACGCCTTGATCGATTCGCTTGCGCAACAGGGCATTGCCTACGTTCCATTTTTTCCGCTGGGCGGTTTTTCACCGCTGCAGTCCGACCGACTGTCGGCCGTCGCCAAGCAGGTCGGCGCAAGCCCCAAGCAGGTGGCGCTTGCCTGGCTGCTGCAACGCTCGCCGAACATCCTGGTGATCGCCGGCACCTCTTCCGTGCCTCATCTGTGGGAGAACTTCGCCGCTTCCGAGCTGAGCTTGTCCGCAGAGCAGGTGGCAATGCTCGACGGTATTGCGAACGAGGCCGAGGCCAGCGGATCCCCTTAAGAAAAACCGGATGCGCCGTCTCAAGTAGCGGTTTCAGAGACTGCAAGATGAGGCGCCAGGCGCGTCCTGGTGGCGTGCGTGGCAAACGCCTGCCGCGCTGACGATCATGACGGTGTCAGTGCGTTGCGGGCCAACGGTGGTCTTGCCAAGAGCGGCTAGCAAAACGACTGTGCTCACCGCCAGGCGGGCGCGGCCGGTGCTCGGTGCGGCATGGTCCACGCGTCCACTCGGCTTCGTCCGCGCCGCCCACACCCACCTGCCGACTGTTCGCGACGTAGTGTTAGCCGCTCTCAGTCGCAGCGCCATTCAAACGCAGGGGGCAAGCTCACCGCGACACGCATCGAATCGCCAGCCGCGCTGTTGCGCCACCCGCAGCTGTCGCAATCAGGTCGGGCAACAGCGCGCCATCACGCCGGCCGCCGCCAGCGCGCATCCGCGTCGGCCGACGACGCCTGAAGTTGCGCAGGCCATCTGGCGGGTGCAGGCAGCCGGGCAATCTTATCCAGCCAGGCAGGCCTGAGGCGACGCCAATGACGCAGCGGGCCGCTGCGATGGTGTGCCAGCGCCAGCATCAGTTCTTCGCGGCTTGGGGAAAGCCCGGCAACGGCAAGTGCGAACGCCGGAAGAATCTCGCGCTCAAAAAACTGTCTGCGTGCCCGTCGAGATACCCACAGCACCAGCCCCACATAGGCAGTGAACGCGGCAAACGCGATCCACGGGCCAGTCTGTGCAATGGGGACGCCGACGCGTTCGAGCAGGAACTCGATGGGCAGCAGGAGCAGGATCGCGCACGGCAGGCCAAATACCAGTGCCGCCAGTTGCCGCCAATCGAGTTGGGTGGTCGCAAAGCGCTGATGAAGCTGCGGGGACAGCAGTACGAAAGGGGCGTGCAACAGGTCGGCCCGTATCGCCGGATCCAGCGACGCGGTCGAGTCGCGCATCTGCTCTTCGATCTTCAGCCGGCGCGCATGGCGTACGGCGAGCGCCGGCTGCGTGATGTCGATCAATCTGTCGACGGTCTCTGGCGTTGACGCGCGTTGGGTGAACCACGCTGGATCGTGCGGGAGTGCTTGCCGGCAGTGTTGGCACACCTGATGTTCATGCGTGTACGTCGCCGCGCCAAGACGCAGACCAAACATCGACCATGCCAGGCCGACGCGCTGGACCTCGAATACCCGGGCGGTGCGGCAGATCAAGCAGAAGTCCGCAATAAAGCCGCAGCCTTGCGTGACGGGACGCTTTTCGACAACAAACACCACGATCAAGGCGCTCTCCCCAGCGACGAATCCGCAGCGCATGGCACCTCTGGTGGTGTCTGCTGTGCGGGTGCGACAGAGCGTACCGATGTCTTGGATGGCAGTCGATTGCCTGAGACATTTTGACGGGTGCGCCTGGCAGGTGCGCCGCAGAATCGCTCCATCGAACGCGATCCATCGGGGCCTGGCGACTGCAGCCATCGCGATCGCCAGCGGCATGCAACCGACCAACAACATGACGATCGCGCATGGCACGCCGTGCGGTGGCGCGCGGCGTTTCCCTAGCGAGTGGATCATGCAGAACAACAAGGTCGTGTGGAGCGAGGGGCTGTTTCTGCGCCCTCAGCATCTGCAGCAGCAGGAGCGGTACCTGGAGCGCTACGTCGATCTGCGTGCGGCACGGTTGCGGCCGTACGCCTGGGGATTGAGCGAGCTGGAATGGGAAACCGATCTGTTGGCGGTGGGCAAGCTGGGCTTGCGGCGTGCGCGCGGGGTGTTTGCCGACGGCACGCCGTTTGCGATGCCCGGCGACGACCCGCTGCCGATGGCGCTGGAGGTAGACCCCAACTGTCGCGATCAGATCGTGTATCTCACGCTGCCGTTGCGGGTGCCTGCGCAGCCGGAACTGGGGCGCCCGGAATCGCCGGCCGATCAGTTGTTCCGCTACCGCGTACGTGAAACCGAAAGCGGCGACGCGTCGGGCAGCACCAGCGAGGCGGTGCTGATGGAAGTCGGCGGGCTGAGTACGCGCCTGCTGCCGCAATCGCAGCCACTGGACGGGTTGGACCGCATCGCAGTGGCACGCATCATCGAATCGCGCTCGGACCGTCAGGTGATTCTCGACCCGCACTTTATTCCCAGCGCGATGGTGTGCCAGGCCGCCTCAAGGCTGACCACGTTTCTGACCGAACTACTTGGCTTGTTGCATCAGCGCGGCGAGGCGTTGGCGGCGCGGGTCACGCTCACCGATCGCGGCGGCGCTGCCGACATCGCCGATTTCCTGCTGCTGCAAGTGGTCAACCGCTGGCAGCCGCAGATTGCGCATTGGGCTGCTGCACCACTGGCGCACCCGGAAGAACTGTTCCGTGCGCTGGTGGCGCTGGCCGGCGAACTCAGCACATTTACCGCACCGGGCAAGCGCCCGCCGGCATGGCCGGCCTATCGGCACGAGGCGCAGCAGGACAGCTTCGAGCCGGTGATCGGCGCACTGCGCTCCAGTCTGAGCGCGGTACTCGAACAGACCGCCACCCCGTTGCCGATGCAGGCACGCAAATTCGGGGTGTGGGTGGCGATGGTGCCCGACCCGACCTTGCTGGACAGCGCCGCGTTCGTGCTTGCCGCAAAAGCCGACATGCCCAGCGAAGAGTTGCGCCGGCAGTTGCCTGCGCACGCCAAGATCGGGCCGGTGGAGCAGATCCGCGATCTGGTCAATCTGCAGTTGCCCGGCATCGTCGCAACGCCGATGGCGGTGGCCCCGCGGCAGATTCCGTATCACGCTGGCTATCTGTATTTCGAGTTCGACAAGAGCGCCGCGTTGTGGCGAACGCTGAAGACCTCTGGCGGCATCGCATTCCACTTCGGCAGCGAATTTGCCGGGCTGGACCTGCAACTGTGGGCGATCCGGAGTTGAACGCATGAGCCGTCCCGTTACCGACTTCGATGCTGCGTTGGTCGCGCCGCCAATGGCCAACCCGGTCGCTGCCGAAGACGCCGACATCAGCGAGCTGCTGGGCCGCAGCGTCAACCCGTTGGTGCAGGCGGCCACGCCGCTGTTGCTGCTGGCGGTGCAATTGCGCCACAGCGCGCAACTGCCCGACGTGGCCCGCCTGCGCGAGCAGGTGATGGCGCAGATCCGCCGCTTCGAGCAACGTGCCCGCGATGGCGGCGCGCCGGTTGAAGCGGTCACCGCCGCGCGTTATGTGTTGTGCGCCTTGCTCGACGAGGCGGTGCTCAATGCACCGTGGGGCGAGCGCAGCGGCTGGTCGCAGAAGACCTTGCTGGTGGTCTTTCATAGCGAATCGTACGGCGGCGCCAAGTTCTTCCAGATCCTGGAGCGGCTCTGCGCTGATGTGCCGCGTCATCTGGACCTGATCGAGCTGATGTATCTGTGCCTGGCGCTGGGCTTCGTTGGCCGCTATCAGATCGAAGTCGGCGGGCTGGCCAAGCTCGGCGAGATTCAGGACGACCTGTTCCGCCGTATCCGCGCCGCGCGCGGTGCGGCGCCGGACAGTCTGGCGCCGCATTGGCGCGGGGTGGAAGACCGTCGCCGGCTGGGTCGCTTCTTGCCGCTGTGGGCCGCTGCGCTGCTGGGGCTGAGCGTGCTGGTGGTGGCCTTCGTGTGGATGCAGACGCGCTTGAACGCCTTGTCGGCGCCGATCAATGCGCAGGTCGCGCAATGGGGGCTGGCGCCGGCCACGCCACCGGATGCAACCCCGTTGCCGCCGCCGCAGGTGCGCCTCAAACAATTGCTGTCGACCCAGGAGCGCGCCGGTCTGCTGAGCGTGGATGAGCAGGCCGATGGGCAGACGCGCGTGCGCTTGAGTAGCGCGGCGATGTTCGCCTCCGGCGGCGTCGAGGTGGAGCCGGACCAACGTGGCCTGATCGCACAGATCGCCGCGGCAATCGATCAATTGCCGGGCCGGGTGATCGTGGTCGGGCATACCGACGACGTGCCGGTGCGCTCGCTGCGCTTTGCCGACAACTATGCCTTGTCGGGGGCGCGTGCCGACGCGGTGGCGCAGCTGTTGCGCATGCATCTGCGCACGCCGGGGCGGGTGGAAGCGCTGGGCGCCGGCGACTCGCAACCGGTGGCGCAGCCACTGCAATTGCCTGCCAATCGCGCGCGCAATCGCCGCGTCGAGATTCTGTTTCAGCCTGGGGAATGACGATGAAAACGCTGTTGTCCAAGCTGAGTGCCACGTTGGTGGTGAGCGTATTGGCGCTGTGCCTGCTGTCGTTGCTGCTGTGGGTGGGCGGGCCGTATATCGCCATCGATGGCTGGAGCCCGCTGACCGGTGTGGCGGCGCGGCTGTTGGCAATCGTGATGATGATTGCGGTGTGGCTGGGGGTGTTGGCATGGCGGCGTTGGCGCGCGCAGCGGCGCGCCGGCAGTTTGTCCAGCGCATTGGCCGCCCCGGGGCGCGATGACGACCGCGAACTGCGCAGCGGGCAGGAGCGCGCGCAGTTGCAGGCGCGCTTTCAGCAAGCCATTCAACTGTTGCGCAAGCGACGCGGCGGCAGCGATCTGTACACGCTGCCTTGGTATGCGCTGATCGGCCCGCCCGGCTCGGGCAAAAGCACCTTGCTGCAGCATTCCGGCCTGCAGTTTCCGCTGGCCGCGCGCATGGGCGATGCCGCGCTGCGCGGAGTGGGCGGCACCCGCGATTGCGAATGGTGGTTCACCGACGAAGCGGTGTTTCTGGACACCGCCGGGCGCTACACCACGCAGGATTCCGATCAAGCCGTCGATGCCGGCGCCTGGCGCGATTTCCTGCGCCTGCTGCGGCGCCATCGCCCACGCCGGCCGCTCAATGGCGTGCTGGTGACCATGAGCATGTCCGACCTGTTGCTGCTGGACGATGGTGAACGCGACACGCACATGCAGGCTATCCGTCGCCGCCTGGACGAGCTGGCCGAGCAGTTGCAGGCCAGCGTGCCGGTGTACCTGATCTTTACCAAGTGCGATCTGGTCGGTGGCTTTGGCGAGTTCTTCGACGATCTCACGCCTGCGCAGCGCAGCCAGGTCTGGGGCATGTCGTTTCCGCTGGCGCACACGCTCGATGGCCGCGCCGCGCGTGGTTTTGCCGACGAATTCAACCTGCTGCAGCAGCAGTTGAGCGCACGCCTGTTCGAGCGTCTGAATCTGGAGCGCGACCGTTTGCGGCGCGCGGCGATCCTGTCGTTTCCGCAGCAGGTCGCCGCGCTTGGCGAGCGTGCACGGCAGTTTGTCGAAGGCACTTTCGCCGGCAACGCCTACGGGCCGGCACCGCTGCTGCGCGGGGTGTACTTCACCTCCGGCACGCAGGAAGGCACGCCGATCGATCGCATGATGGGCGCGGTGGCACGCACCTTCGGTGTGGACGATGCGCGGGTGCATGCTCCCGGCGCGCAACGCCGCACGTTCTTTGTCGAGCGATTGCTGCGCGAGGTGGTGCTGCGCGAATCCGGGCTGGCCAATACCCCGCCCAAACAGCAACGCCGCATGGCGTGGTTGCAGGCGGCCGCCTATGTGGGCGTTGCGTTGTTGAGTGGTGCGCTGCTGGCCGGGTTGAGCGTCAGTTATCTGGGCAATCGCGCCTATCTCGAACAGGTAGGTCAGGCGCTGGATGCACGCCCGGCAGTGCCCGACCCCAATGCCGCCACCGCCATGCCCGAGTACGTGACGCGCACGCTGCAGCAGGCCGCGGCCACGCAGGCGGTGGTACGGGTGGCACGGCAGTATCACGCGCACACGCCGTGGTCGCTGCGGATGGGATTGTTTCAGGGCGCCGCGCTTGGCGATGAAGTGCAGGCCGGCTATCTGCGCCAGCTCAATGCCACCTTGTTGCCGGCGCTGGCGGTGCGCTTTCGCAACGGTCTGGTCGACAACGCGCAGGCGCCGCAGGCGTTGTACTACACGCTCAAGGGCTACCTTATGCTCGGCCAGCCGCAGCATCTGGATGCGGCACAACTCAGCGCGCTGGCGGCCATCGAGGCCGGCAAACTGTTTCCGCACGATGTGGCGCAGCAACAAGCGCTGAGCACGCAGTTGCAGGCCTTGCTCGATGCGCCCGAGCGCGTGCGTGCGCTGTCGCTGGACGGCGAGCGCATCGCACAGGCGCGCGCCAGCCTGCGTGCGGCCGATCTGTCTACGTTGATCTACGGCAACCTGCTGCTCACGCCGCCGGCTGGTACGCCGCTGCGGTTGGACAAGGCGTTGGGGTTGCTTGCCGATACCTTCGTGCGGCGCAGCGGTACCGCGCTGTCCACCGCGGTGCCGGCGCTATACACCCAGCCGGTGTTTGCCGGCCTGCAGCGCGATGGCATCGGCCAGGCGGTGGAGCGCTTCGGACACGACGATTGGGTGTTCGGCGGCGCGCCGCTGGATGCAGCCGCCAAGGCCGCGTTGGTGCGTGAGGTGGGCCAGCGCTACGCGGCCGACTACATCCGCTACTGGGATGCGCTGCTGGCCGATCTGCAATTGCGCCCGGCCGCCGATCTGGCCGCTGCCAGCGCAACCGCCGCCAAACTGGCCGGCCCCAGCTCGCCGCTGCGCCTGTTGCTCGGTGTGGTCGGTGAACACACCCAGGCGATGGACCGCGCACCGCCGGCAGACCCGGCGCAGCGCGCCGTGGCTGCAGCGGCCGGCAAGGCGGCTGCCAAGGCCAACGCGGCAGCGGCAAAGCTGCCGGGCGGCGCTGCGATGAGCGCGGCATTGGCCACCCCGGCCGACCCTGCCGCCGCCAACGCACCGGTGCCGGGCGCGGCGATCAGCGAGCACTTTCTGGCGCTCAACGCGCTGACTGCCGGCGCACCTGGCGCCACGCCGCTGGATCATCTGCTGAGCGTGCTCGATCAACTGGGCAAGCAGTTGCTGGTGGTGTCGCAAGGCGGCGGCGATGCGGCGGCTGCCAACGCGCAGCTGGCAGTGGCCCGGCAGGAAATGGCGCAGCTGCCACCGCCGGTGACCGACTGGTTGCAAACCCTGGCCGGCAGTAGCGCCACCTTGATGACGCAGGGCGCACGCGCCGCGCTGGATGCGCAGGTGCGCCAATCGGTGGGCGAGGTGTGCAGCGATTTCGTGCGCGGCCGCTACCCCTTCGACCCAACGGCGCAGGTCGATATCCCGCTGCAGAATTTTGGCGAACTGTTCGGTACCGGCGGGCGCCTGGATGCGCTCTACACCGGCACCGTGCAACCGCTGCTGGACACACAGACGCCGCAATGGCGCTGGAAACAAGGCCCGGATGCGGTGGTCGGCGCGCCTGGCCTGCCCGTACAGCTGCAGCTGGCACAGCGCATCCGGCAGAAATATTTTCGCGGCGGGCCCACCCCGCAGATCGGCTTCACCGTGCTGGCGCCCACGCTGGGCGAGGGCGTCACCCGGCTGACGTTGGATATCGAAGGCCAGCGCTACGACTACCAACCCGGTGCGGCGCAGAGCATGCCGATGATCTGGCCCGGGCCAGTACCGGGGCATGTCTCGATTGCCGCCTTCGGCGCCGATGGCGTGGCGCTGGGCACGCTCGACTATCAAGGCGACTGGGCGCTGTTTCGCGCGCTGCAGGCCGGGCATCTGGAAAATCCATCCGATCTGCGCTTCGTCGCCAGCTTCGCGCTCGGTGGCCACGACGTACAGGTGCCGCTGCGCGCGGGCAACTTGCGCCATCCATTTCTGGACAGCGACGTCCAGCAGTTTGCGTGCGGCGGATGAACATGCCGGCGACCGATCAGATTGGCTTCCATGGCAAGTTGCCCGGCGTGGGCGACTTCGTGCAGCGGCGCTTGCCGGCCAGCTTCGTGCAGCCGTGGGACGCGCACTTTGCCAGCTGCCTGGACACAGTGCGCCAGCAGCTCGGCGAGCGCTGGCCCGGTGCGTATCGCAGCAGCGGCTTGCGCGCGTTCGCACTGGGGCCGGGCGTGTGCGGCCCGCAGGCCTGGGCCGGCGTGCTTGGCCCAGGCGAAGACCGCGTGGGGCGTTGCTTCCCGCTGGTCGTGGCGATGCCGTTGCCGCATGCCTGCCTGCCCACACACGCCTGGTTTGGTGCGTTGGCGGCATGCCTGGGCCGTGCACTGCGAGCACGCGCCGATGCGGTGAGCTTCGACGCCGCCGTGCGCGCGCTCGCGGTGCCTGCCACGTCATCCACCACGCATGCACCGGTGCACGGCCAGTCGCTGTGGTGGCCACTGGGCGGCGCTGTGCAGGCGCTGGACGGCCTGCCCGCAGCCGAACGCTATCTGGACTGGCTGCTGGCCGATGCGGACATCACCGAGGTGACCCGATGAGCGCGTTCTATCAATCGGCCGGGCACACCGAAACCGGCAAGGTGCGCCGGCTCAACGAAGACGCGCTGCTGCTGCGCGACGACGCCGGGTTGTGGGTGGTGGCCGACGGCCTGGGCGGCCACAGCGCCGGCGATTACGCCAGCCAGTTGCTGGTGCAGCGGCTGGGCGCATTGGTGCGCCCACCGGACCTGTGCGACTTTCTCGACGCCATCGACGACACCCTGGCGCAGATCAACGCCGAGCTGCTGCAGGTTGCGCGGCAACGCCGCGTGGACATGATCGCCACCACCGTGGTGGTGCTGGTGCACGACCCGGATTTCATGCTGTGCGGCTGGGTCGGCGACAGCCGTATCTATGCGCAACACGGCGGCCCGCTACGCCAGCTCACCCGCGATCACGTGCACGGCGTGCGCGAGGACGTCACCCAGTTCGGCAGTGCCCAGGCCGCCGCCGCGGCCGGCGTGCTCACGCGTGCAGTGGGCGCGCAGGAGCCGTTGTTTGTCGATTGGGTGCTGCTGCCGAGTCTGCCGGGCACGCAATTTTTGCTGTGCAGCGACGGCATCAACAAGGAAATCCCCGACCCGGAGCTGGATGCCGAATGCCATCGCTTCGGCGATCCCCGCGCGTTGCTGGCGCGGTTGTTCGAACTGGCGATGGGCAGGGCGGCGCGCGACAACGTCACCGCTGTCGTCGTCCGCCTGCAGGAGTGAGCGCATGCACCAAGACACTGCCACCGTGACCGAACTGGTCACCGCCATGCGCACCGGCGCATTGAATCTGGAGGCCGTGCTGGCCGCGCTGGGCAAGCGCGCGGCCGTGCCGGATGCCGAATACCGCGACGGTGTGGAAACGCTGTCGCAACTGCAGCGCCAGCAATTACTGGACGATGTCACCGTCACCACGTTGATGCATCGGTTGGATGCCTTGCACGCTGTCGCATCGCCAGCGCCGCCAGCAACTTCGCCAATCGCTGCAATCGCCGCGCCACCAGCGGACGACGATGCCACCGTGGTGATGCCGCGCCGCGCTGCGGCGCCGGTCGAAGACGACATCACCCGTGTGCAACCGGCGCAGCCGCTGCCCGGCGATGTGCCCAGCCTCACCAGCCTGGGCCTGGGCACCCAGACCGGTGTGGGCACGCAAACCGGCACCGGCACCGCAGGCACCGCCAGCCTGTCCAGTTGGCAACACCTGGCCGAGGCGGCCGGCGGCGATCATGCCAGCGTCGGCAGCTTGCTCAAAGGACGGTTCTTGCTGGAACGCGAACTCGGGCGCGGCGGCATGGGCGTGGTGTATCTGGCACGCGACGAGCGCAAGGTGGAAGCGCGCGACCGCGACCCATGGCTGGCCATCAAGGTGCTCAGCGACGAATTCCGCCGTCATCCCGATTCGCTGGTCGCGTTGCAGCGCGAAGCGCGCCGCTCGCAGAAGCTCGCACACGACAACATCGTGCGGGTGTACGACTTCGACAAGGACCGCACCCTGGTCTTCATGACCATGGAGTACATCGACGGCAGCGACCTGAAAACCTTGATCCGCGAGCAGGCCTACAACGGCATGCCGCTCAAGCAGGCGTGGCCGCTGATCGATGGCATGGGCCGCGCGCTGATCCGCGCGCATGCCGCCGGTGTGGTGCACTCGGACTTCAAACCCGGCAACGTCATGGTCACTCGCGAAGGCGTGGCCAAGGTGTTCGACTTCGGCATCGCACGCGCCGGCAAACACGCCGCCGATGTGTCCGGCGAACAGACCGTGTTCGATGCCGCCACGCTCGGTGCGTTGACGCCGGCCTATGCCAGCCTGGAAATGATCCGCGGGCAGGCGCCTACCCCGGCCGACGATCTGTATGCGCTGGGTTGCGTGTGTTTCGAACTGCTCACCGGCAAGCACCCGTTCGACAAACTCAGCGCCGAAGTGGCGCTGCGCGATGGCCGCCGCCCGCCGCCGGTGCCCGGTCTGACCCGGCGCCAATACGCCACGCTGTGCGCCGCCGTCGCGTTCCCCGCCGGCCAGCGTCTCAAGCGCGTGGATCAGTTGCTCGATGGCCTGCGCCAGGTGCCGCTGCGCGAGCGCGCACTGCCCATGCTCGGTTACGGCGCCGCCGCGCTGGCGGTGCTGGGCACGGGCGGGTGGGGCGTGCAGCGCTACCTGCATCAGCAGCATCTGGCCGAGGTGGTCGCACGTTTCGGTGCGCAGGATCCGCAGCGCTATCGCGATGAAACCCAGGCCATGCAGGCGCTGTCCAGCCTGGAGCCGGACGACCGCCGCCGCCTGCTCACCGACCGCAGCGATCTGATCGAAGATTTCCTGCTGCGTCGTCTGGATGCAGTGTGGAATCCGGCCAACGGCCGCGACGATTACCGCGGCGCGTTGCAGGTGTTTGCGCTGCGCGACCGGCTGCGGCTGTATTCGCCGTCGCTGGATGCGCGCCGGCAGACCATCGAGCGCGAAAAGAACGAGCGCCTCAACGCGCTCGACACCACGCTCAATCGCCAACTCGACGCCGGTCTGCTGTTCCGCAATCAGGCCGACAACGCGCTGGCCACGCTCGACCAGGTGCGCAGCATCGACCCGGGCAGCAGTCTGTTGCATCACGCCGCGCTGGAAGTGCGGCTGGATGCAGCCATTGCACAGGCGGTTGCGGCAGGCCAGCTCAGCACCGCGCGGACCGAGAGCGATCAGGCACGTGCGGCCTTTCCCGATTCGCTGCGGCTGCAGTTGCGCAGCGCCGAGGTTGCAGTGGCCGAACAGCAAGCCCGCCGCACGCCGGTGGCTGCGGCGCCGCGCGATGCCGCTGGCGCACGTCAAACGCTGGCCGCCGCGCTGGCCCAGCCCGGCACCGATGCGGCGTGGCGCGACCGCGTGACTGCGGCGTTGGCCGCCCTGCCGGCGGCCGAGCGCAGCACGCAAGAGGGCGCAGTGGCCGAGACCATCGCGGGCCTGGTCGCCGCCCAGTCCGACCCGGCGCAACTGGCGGGCGCGCAGGCACTGGTCAGCTTCGGTCTGCAGCTGGCACCGCAGTCCAGCGCGCTACTGGCGCAACGCACGCGCCTGCACACCCTGGAGCAACAGCTGCAGCAGGCGCTCGCCCGCGAAAGTGCCGAGGCCGAACTGGCCGGTCGGGTGGAGTCGCTGCGGCGTGCCGCCGCCGCCAACGATCTGGGCAAGACCGGCGATGCGTTGGCACGTATCCGCGTGCTGCAGCCCAACCATCCGCTGCTGCGCAGCGAGGGCCCGCAACTGCTGTCGCAGGTGTATCGCAACAACGCTAGCGATGCCTTCGCGCAAGGCCGCTATGTGCAGGCCGCCGACCTGCTTGCCCAGGGGTTGCAGACGCTGGGCCAACGCGCCGAGCTACGCAGTGCGCAGGCGCGTTATGCCGCCGCCGCCGCGGTAATGGCTGCAGGCACCTTGCCGGCCGCCGAGCGCCAGCAACTGGGCCAGCGCCTGCAGGCGCTGTATCGCAGCGATGCCACCGCGATGGCGCAACTGGAAGCGCAGATGAAAGCCGCCGGGCAACTGCCCGAAGGCACGTTGTCCGCGCGGCTGCAACGTGCGCCTGGCGTCGATGCGCCCGCATCCGACAGCGTGCCCGCCGGCAGCGCTACCGACGCACCGGCTGCCGCGTCGCCACCAAAATCGACCCGCGGCAGATCCACCGCCAAGCCCACCACGGCCACCACCGGTGCGGCCCGCAGCACCACGGCCACAGCCGCGTTGCCCACCAGCGTGGATGACGACGCCCTACCGCCGGTGCCGACCGGCCCGGACCCATGCGGCGGTGCCGGCCTGCCCGGCCGTGGCGCGGCCTGTTTCGACACGCTGGGCGACACCCGCGGCCCGATGCTGGTGGTGGTGCCCGGCATCAACGGCGGCACGCCGTATGCGTTGTCGCGCGGCGAAGTGGCGGTGGCCGATTTCAACCTGTTCTGCCAGGCCACCGGCCGCTGCACCGCGCAGGCCGCCAGCACGCCCGAGCTGGCGCGCGCGCCGGTGCGCAACATCAGCCTGACCCAGGCCCGCGCCTATCTGCGCTGGCTGACCATCGGCAGCGGCGGTTGGCGCTACCGCCTGCCCAGCGATGCCGAATGGCTGCATGCCGCGCAGGCCGCCAGTAATTGGCGACAAGCCGAAGACAGCAACTGCGTACCGCCCACCGCCAGCGCCACCGATGCGGTGCGCGCACCGGTGTCGGCGCGCGGCCGCGATGCCAACCCGTGGGGGCTGATCAACCTCACCGGCAATGTGTGGGAATGGGTCTCCAGTGGCGCCGGCGTGCAGGCGCGCGGCGGCAGCTTTGCCAGTTACTGGTCCGATTGCACCGTGCAGGCCAGTCGCGCCGACAACGGCTCGGCGCAGCCGGACGTGGGCTTTCGCGTGCTGCGGGAGCTGCCATGAGCGGCAGCACGCAGCACCCGGCCAACGCCCAGCTGCATGCGCTGGCCCAGGCGCACCAGCTTGGCCAGATCGATCGCGCGCAGTACCGCGCCCGGCGGCGCAGCGTGCTGGACGCCGCCCGCCAGGCGCAGGGTGCGACCTTGCGCAACCCGCAGCCGCGGTCGCTCGACGACCGCTCCAGCCCGCCGCTGCCGCGGGATCGCGCCAGCCGATTGCGCAGGCGCGCCACGGCAATTGTCGTAACAGTGACCGTCGTCGCATTAATGTTGCTAACATTCCATAAATGTACGTCCGGGTTTGACCGGCGTTCAGTCAGGGGCGAGCGCAACCATGCCGATCGCCATGCGAGCGTGCACACGTCCGCATGCGCAGCACGGCACGTCGGGCATGCGCAACAACGGATGTTTTCAGGGGTAAGTGACGTATGCGTATGACGTGTCTGGCCGCGGCGGTGTCTGCGTGCCTGTTGCTGGCCGCACCTGCGTGGGCGCAGGACCACAGCGCCTCCGATGGCGCGCCCGCAGGCGGCGCCACGCTGCCGGCGATGAAGGACCGCGGCGATGCCGTTGTCACCTTGCCGGTGCGCGGATTCCGCGTGCGCGATGTGGGTAACTATCCGGAGGCCGGCATCGACCCGGCGCGCGTGCAGGCGGTGGCCGATGCCGCGTTCGCCGCGTTGGCGCAGGGCCAGCCGGTGGTGGCGCTGCGCTTCGACCAGCTGCAGGCGGTGGCCGACACCGTCACCCGCGCCTATCGCGAAGCCGGCTTCATCGTCAGCACCGCCTACCTGCCGGCGCAGACGCCCGGCCCGGACCAACTGATCGAGATCCGCGTGCTCGAAGGCCGCATCGGCCAGGTCACCGTGCAAGGCGCCGCGCGCTATCGCGGCACCACCTTGTCGGCGCCGCTGCGCCAGTTGCAGGGCCGCCCGCTGCGCAAGCAGGACGTGGACACCGCGCTGTTGTACGCGCGTGATCTGCCGGGCGTGTCGCTGTCGTCGGTGTTGCAGCCGGGCCAGAACGCCGGCGAAACCGATGTGGTACTGGTCGCCAGCGAAGCTGCGCGCCCGTATGTGATCAGCCTGGGCGGCAACAATTACGGCACCGAACTCACCGGCCGCTATCGTGCCCAGGCCGGCATCACCTGGAACAGCCCGTTGGGCTTGGGCGATGTGTTCGCCGCCAACTACGCCTACTCGCTGTCGCCGCGGCAGAGCCAGATCGGCGCGTTGTCGTATGCGTTGCCGGTGGGGCAGGTGTCCGGCCTGAGCGCGGTGGTTGGCGCCAGCCGCAGCGAGCTGGAGGTGCGCAACGGCGTGTTCGCCCGGCTCGGCCTCAAGGGCCCCACCTCGGTGGTATATGCCGGCGCCGACTGGAAATTCATCAATCACGATCTGCTGCAGCTGCAAGGCTCGGCACGCTACCTGCGCGAAAAATCGCGGCTGGATGCCGCCGGCATCACGCTGTCGGACCAATCCTTCGACGTGGCCGAACTCGGCGTCTCGCTGCGCCGTACCGATCTGCGCTGGCGCGGGGTGGACCTGCTGCAGCTCAGCGTGCGCCAGGCCTTGCGCGATGGCTCGGCCGACCCGGATCTGGTCAGCCCCGACCGCGACAGCCACTTCACCCTGACGCGGTTGTCGTACACGCGCCTGCAATACCTCACCCGCACCCAACGCCTGTATTTCAAGTTCAGCGGCCAATACAGCAGCGACACGCTGGCGCCGCTGGAACAATTTGCGGTGGGCGGGCCGGACAGCGTGCGCGCCTATCCGGTGTCCGATGCACTGGGCGATCTCGGCTATTACACCGCGCTGGAATATCACGTCGATGCGCCCGGTTTTGCCGATGCTGCCTCGCCGTTCAATGGCCGGCCGTGGCGCGAGCTGCTGGAGCTGGACGTGTTCGCCGATCACGCCCGCGTGTTTGCGGCCAATGGCGTCGCTGCGCCGACCAGCTTCGACGCCGCCGGTGTCGGCTTCACCTTCCGCTTGCCGCAGTACGCCAATTTCGAATGGCGCCTCACGGCCGCCCTGCCGACCGGACGCCGCAATGCGTCCGATGGACGCGACGACGCCCGCATCTACACGCGTTTCGGCTTCACTTTCTGAGGGATCTGCGCATGCACGCCAACCACACCGCTTCCACCGTTGCAGCCCGCCCCTCCGAACGCCTGCTGCGTCGATCGCCGCTTGCGCTGGCGCTGGCCGCCGCACTCATGCTCAGCGCGCCGGCGATGGCGCAGGTCGCCAGCACCCAGCTGCCCACCGGCGGCAGCATCGTGGGCGGCACCGGCACGATCAATGCGCCCAACGGCACAACGCAGGTGATCGACCAGACCGGCTCGCGCATGGCGTTGAACTGGACGAGCTTCGATATCGGTTCGGCCGCCACGGTGCGCTTCAACCAGCCATCTGCGAGCTCGGTGATCCTCAATCGCGTCATCGGCGGCAATCCCACGCAGATCTTCGGCAACATCACCGCCAATGGTCAGGTGTTCCTGCTCAATTCCAACGGCATCCTCTTCGGCAATACCGCGCAGGTAAATGTCGGCGGCCTGGTCGCCACCACCCTGGGGGCCCAGGACATCAACTTCATCAACGGCAACGACGTCTTTGATGCAAACGGTGGGATCGCCCGGGTGTCCAATGCCGGCACCATTACCGCCGCCGCCGGCGCGGTCAATCTGATCGGCGCCGAAGTGCTCAACAGCGGCACCATCACCGCCAACGCCGGCAACATCACCCTGGCCGGCGCCGACAAGGTCACCCTCAGTTTCGAGAGCGGTGGGTTTGGCGTGGTCATCGACAAATCGCTGGAATTCGCGCAAGGCACGTTCGCGGTGAATAACTCCGGCAGCCTGATCGCACCCGGCGGCACCATCTCCCTGAGCGCACGCGCAGCACAGGGCGTGTTCGACGCGCTGGTCAACAACAGCGGCGTCGTCCGCGCTGCAGCACTTGCCGGCGGCAGCGACGGCAGTGTCTCGCTGGTGGCCAACGGCGCCGGCAGTAACGGCATCGTCGGCAATGGCAGTATCGATGTCGGCAGCGGTGCCATCAGCTATGTCTCTGACGTTGCCGTACAGCAGGGCGGCGTGCTCACCGCCGGCAACGTGTCCGGCAGCATCGGCGGCAATGCCAGCTTCAGCGGCGCCAACAAGATCGCCAACCTCGGCTTCCTGCAGGTGGCCGGCAACCTGGGCCTGACCAACACCATCGGCCTGGCGCAACAGGGCGCGCTGACGGTCGGCGGCATCAGCACCTTTTCGCTGGGCAACCAGGCGCTGACGCTGAGCGATGGCGGCAATCATTTTGGCGGCAGTGTCGGCCTCACCAGTGGCGCCACCCAGATCACCGACAGCGGTGCATTGACGCTGAGCACGCTGACCACCGGCAACCTCACCGCCACCAGCACCGGCACGCTGAATCTTGGCAGCGGCACGGTGACCGGCGCGCTCAGTGCCACCAGCAACAATGGCGCGATCCAACAGGCTGGCAACGCCGGCCTCACCGTCACCGGCACCAGCGATCTGCAGGCTGGCACGGGAGCCATCTCGCTGACCACTGCAGGTAACGATTTCCAGCAGGCGGTCAGCCTGCGCGGGGGCACCACCCAGATCAGCGACAGCGGCGCACTGACCCTGGGCACGCTGGCCACCGGCAACCTCTCCGCCACCAGCAGCGGTGCGTTGAATCTCGGCAGTGGTGCGGTGACCGGGGCGCTCAGCGCCACCAGCAATGGTGGGCAGATCAGCCAGACAGGCGCGTTGACGGTGAACGGCACCAGCACGCTCGATTCCGGCAACGGGGGCACTGCGCTCAGCGATAGCGGCAACGACTTCGTTGGCGCGCTCACGCTGACCGGTAACGGTATCGCCGTACGCGATGCCAACGCTCTCACCATCGTCGGGCTCACCAACGGCAGCAACGGCGCCATTACGCTCACCGCAGGCGGTGCGCTCAACTTGCCCGCGCAGGCCATTGCCACCGGCACCGGCGCGCTGTCGCTGAGCGCGCTTGGTGGCGCGCTCAGCACCGGGGGCGCACTGTCCGGCAACCAGGTGAGCCTGCGCGCGCGCGATGCGTTGAACCTTGGCCACAGCGTCCAGGCCGGTGGCAACCTGCTACTGACCAGCGACACCGGGGCCATCACCCAGACCGCCGGCCTGCTCGCTGTCACCGGCACCACCAACGCCACGGCGGCAGCGGGCACCGGCGCCATCAGCCTGGGCGGTGCCGGCAACGATTTCGGCGGCGCGGTCTCGCTCACCGGCAGCACGGTGATGATCAACGACAGCAACGCACTCACCCTGGGCGCCATCGCCACCAACACGCTCACCGCCACCAGCCACGGCAGCTTGAACCTGGGCCAGGGCAGCATCGGCGGCATCGTCACTGCCAGCAGCAACGGTGGCGCGATCACCCAGAACGGCGCACTGACCCTGACCGGCCCGGCAACGCTCAATGCAGGCAGCGGCGCGATTTCGCTGGGCAACGGCGGCAACGACTTTCAGGGCGCGCTGAGCCTGGTCGGCACCGGCATCGCGGTCAGCGATCTCGACACGCTCAGCGTGACCTCGCTCACCGCCGGTAGCGGCGGGGATGTCACCCTCACCGCTGGCGCCGACCTGGTGTTGCCAGCGCAGACCATCGACCTCGGCGCGGGCAATCTGCGGCTAAGCGCGCAGGGCGGCACGCTGGCGACCAAGGGCGCGCTCAGTGCCAACCAGATCAACCTGTCTGCTCGCGACGGGCTGACCCTGAACCACGACATCGATGCCACCAGCACGCTGGCGTTGACCACCACCAACGCCGCCATCACCCAGGGCGGTGGGGCGATCAGCGCTGGCGCACTAGGCACCGTCAACGCCGGAACCGGTGCGATCTCTTTGCTCGGTCCGGGCAACGATTTCACCGCCGGACTCGACGTGACCGGCGGCGCCATCGGCATCTACGATCGCAACGACCTGTCCATCGTCTCGCTGGTCAGCGCCGCCAACAGCGCGGTCACGCTCACCGCAGGCGGCATGCTGAGCCTGCCGGCGCAATCGATCGACACCGGCAGCGCCACGCTGCAACTGCGTTCGGACAACAGCAGCTTGGCCACCAATGGCGCATTGCGCGGCGGCAATGTCAGCCTCAACGCGCGCACGGGCATCACGCTGTCGCATGACATCACCAGCAGCGGCAACCTGCAGCTGCGCACCACCAACGCTGCGCTCACCCAGCTTGCCGGCAGGCTCGCCATCGATGGCACCACCACGGTCAATACCGGCAGCGGCGCTGTGGCGTTGAACGGCGCGTCCAACGCCTTCACCGGCGCGCTGTCGGTGACCGGTGGCGCGGTGCAGATCAACGCGCTCAGCGCGTTGACCCTGGGCAGCTTCAGCGCCAACGCGCTCACGGTCAGCAGCGGTAGCGCATTGGATCTGGGGCAGGGCAGCGTGGCCACCTCGCTGACCGCCACCAGCGCCAGAGGCGGCATCACCCAGACCGGCGGGCTTGAGGTGGGTGGCGCGGCGCAATTCACGGCCGGCACCGACAACATCACCCTGACTGCGAGCGACAACGACTTTCGCGGTGTAGTGGGCCTGAGCGGCAACGCCGTGCAGGTGGTCGATAGCGATCGGCTCACCCTGGGCAACAGCAGCGTCGGCAGCCTGCTGGTCGACAGCAGCAACACCGACATCGACCAGCAAGGCGCGCTGACCGTCAGCGGCAGCAGCCGCTTCGATGCCGGCAGCGGCAGCATCACATTGGCCGACAGCGCCAACAATTTCACCGGCGCGGTGAATCTGGCCGGCGGCGCCGTGCAGGTGGTCGATGCCAATACGCTCACCCTGGGCACGCTCAACACCGGCGCACTCACCGTCACCAGCACGGGTGCGTTGAATCTTGGCACCGGCAGCACCGGCGCCTTGACCGCCACCAGCAACAACGGCGCCATCAGCCAGACCGGTGCGCTCAGCGTTAATGGGGTTGGCAGCATCAACGCCGGCAGCGGCACGATTGCACTGACCGACATCGGCAATGATTTCAGCAACACGGTGAATCTCAGGGGCGGCGCGGCGCAGATCGTCGATGCCAACACACTCACCCTGGGCAGCCTCAATACCGGCGCGCTCACCGCCACCAGTAACGGTGTGTTGAATCTTGGTCAGGGCAGCGTCAATGGCGCGCTGACCGCCACCAGCAACAACGGCGCCATCACCCAGGCCGGTGCGCTCACCGTCACCGGCGCAAGCACCATCAACGCCGGCAGCGGCGCGATCGCACTGACCGATGCCAACAACGATTTCCAGGGCGCCGTCGGCCTGACCGGCAACGGCATCGCCGTGACCGATCGCAGCGTGCTGAACGTCTCCTCGATCAATGGCAATAGCAACGGCGACATCGCGCTCACTGCGCAAACGCTGAACCTGCCTGCATCGGCGATCTCCGCCGGTACCGGCAGCTTGACGCTCACCTCCACCGGCAGCGCGTTCAGCACCGGCGGCGCGCTGAGCGGCGGCAACGTCGTGCTCACTGCACGCGATGGCCTGACCCTTGCGCACACCATCAGCGCCGGCAACGCGCTGACGCTGCGCACCACCAATGCCGCCATCAACCAGACCGGCGGCCAATTGCTGGTTGGCGGTATTACCACCGTCAACGCCGGCTCCGGCGCCATCGCACTGGCCAATGCCAACGACTTCACCGGCGCGGTCGCCCTCACCGGCGGCGCGGCGCAGATCGTCGATGCCAACACCCTCACCCTCGGCAGCCTCAACACCGGCGCACTCACCGTCACCAGCAACGGTGCGTTGAACCTGGGCACCGGCTCCACCGGCAGCTTGACCGCCACCAGCAACAACGGCGCCATCACCCAGGCCGGTGCACTCACCGTCACCGGCGCAAGCACCATCAACGCCGGCAGCGGCACGATCGCACTGACCGATGCCAACAACGATTTCCAGGGTGCCGTCGGCCTGACCGGCAACGGCATCGCCGTGACCGATCGCAGCGTGCTGAACGTCTCCTCGATCAACGGCAATAGCAACGGCGACATCGCGCTCACTGCGCAAACGCTCAACCTGCCTGCATCGGCGATCTCCGCCGGCACCGGTAGCTTGACGCTCACCTCCACCGGCAGCGCGTTCAGCACCAGTGGCGCGCTGAGCGGCGGCAACGTCGTGCTCACTGCACGCGATGGCCTGACCCTGGCGCACACCATCAGCGCCGGCAACGCGCTGACGCTGCGCACCACCAATGCGGCAATCAACCAGGCCGGCGGCCAATTGCTGGTCGGCGGCCTCACCACCGTCAACGCCGGCACTGCCGCCATTGCCTTGAATGGCGCCAATGATTTCCAAGGTGCAGTGAACCTCACTGGAGGCGTCGTACAGCTCAACGATAGCGACGCACTGACCCTGGGCGCGCTCAACACCGGCGCGCTAACCGTCACCAACACCGGCGCATTGAATCTGGGCCAGGGCAGCGTCAATGGCGCACTGACCGCCATCAGCAACGGCGGTGTCATCACGCAAACCAACGCGCTCAGCATTACCGGCGCCAGCACGCTCGATGCCGGCAACGGATCGATTGCGTTGACCAATGCCAACAACGATTTTGTCGGTGCAGTCGCCGCCACCGGCGACGGCATCGCCTTGGTCGACGGTAACGACCTGCAGCTCGCCAGCGTGCAAAGCACCGGCACTGGCGCGGTAACGCTGGATGCCGGCGGTGCGCTGCTGCTGCCGGCTAGCACGATCGACACCGGTACCGGTGCGCTCAGTTTGATCGCGCGCGGCGGTACCCTCACCACGGTCGGTGCGCTGCGTGGCGGCGATGTGCAGCTGACCGGCGCCAACGGCATCGTGCTTGGCAATACCATCGCTGCGTCGCGCGATCTGGCAGTGCGTAGCACCAACGCGGCGATTACCCAACGCGCGGGCACGTTGCAGGTGGCAGGCAATAGCGTGGTCGATGCCGGCAGCGGCGCGATCGTGCTCGATGCCGCCGGCAACGACTTCCAGGGCCTGCTCGCGCTCAGCGGCGGTGCCACGCGTGTGCGTGGTGCCACTGCGCTGACGCTGGGTGCGCTGAACACCGGCGCGCTCGACGTC
The DNA here is from genome assembly GCF_979258225.1 of Xanthomonas sp. AC360. NCBI lineage: Bacteria > Pseudomonadati > Pseudomonadota > Gammaproteobacteria > Lysobacterales > Lysobacteraceae > Xanthomonas > Xanthomonas sp. AC360. Next base: position 958,868 of record NZ_OZ409846.1, on the reverse strand, counting down.
GCCAGCAACGGGGCGCTCAATCTGGGCTTCGGCCTGGTCAATGGCGATCTGGACGCTGCCAGCAACGGCGGTGCGCTATCGCAGACCGCTGCGCTGACCGTCACCGGTGTCACCCGCATCGACAGTGCCGGCGCTTCCATCGCGCTTACCGATGCCGGCAACGATTTCCAGTCGGCAGTGAGCCTGCGCGGTGGCGATACCCGCGTACGCGACCGCAATGCGCTGACGCTCGGCAACGTGGATGTCGCCGCGCTGGAGGCAAGCAGTGGCCAGGCATTGAATCTGGGTCAGGGCCGCATCGGCGGCACGCTGGTCGCGCGCAGTGGCGTTGCACCGGCCGCACGCATTCGCGCGCAAGCGCTGCCCACGCCGGCGGCAACCGATGCCGGCATCACCCAGCAGGGCGCGTTGACCGTCGTCGGCAACAGCGTGCTCGATGCGGGCAGCGGCGCCATCGTGCTTACCGATGCCGGCAACGATTTCCAGGGCAGCGTGCAGGCCAGTGGCGGCAGCATCGCGTTGGTCGATCGCAACGACCTGGCCGTGGCGGCGCAGGCGAGCGGTGCGGTCGCGCTGCAGGCCGGCGGCCAGCTCTCTACCAGCGGTGCGATTGCCGGCAACGCGGTTGCGTTGAGCAGCGGTGGCGGCATGCAGCTGGGGCACGACATCAGCAGCGCCGGCAACCTCAGCGTGCGCAGCGGCGGTGCCATCACCCAAAGCGGCGGCAGCCTGCGCGCAGCGCACCTCAGCGGCAGCGCCGCGGGTGCGGCCACGCTGACCGGCGCCGGCAATGCCATCGGCACGCTCGGCGACTTCCGTGCGCAAAGCCTGGACCTGTTCAGTGCCGGCGCATTGCAAGTGAGCGGGCGCGTGGATGGCGGCAACCTGTTGCGGCTGCGCAGCGGTGATGCCTTGCTGCTGGATGGTCAGCTCAGCGCTGCGACCACCTGGCTGCAGGCGGTTGCCGGCATTCGCCAGCGCGCCGGCAGCGCCATCAGCACCAACCTGCTCAGCGGCAGCGCCGGTGGCCCGGTGGTGCTGGGCGATGCCACCACCTTCATCGACAACCGCGTGGTGCGGCTGGGCGATTTCACCGCCAGCAATGGCTTCAGCCTCACCAATGCCGGCGACCTCACGCTGGTGCTGGCCAACGGCAGCAGTTACAGCGTGGATGCCGGCAACAGCGCGTTGTTGCTGTCGGTGCGCGGCGATCTGCTGCAGGAAGGCCGCGCCACCCTGCGCGATGGCACCGGCAATTTCTCCGCGACCGGCCGCATCGGCACCCAGCAGGACCCGATCTACCTGATCGGCACCGGCGCCCAGGTGATCGGCGCGGTGGGCGCGCCACCGGCGTACTTCAACGCGACCACCGCCGAGGGCGGGCTGCTCGAGTTGAGCGGCGGTTCCAGCTTCAACGTGCCTGCCTCGGCGTTTGCCGGCCGCGCGCAGAGCTCGGCCAGCCGCACCATCGCCTTCGTCGATCTGTCCGCTAGCGGGACGCCGTATCGCGCCTTCGGCCTGGTCCGTCCCGGCCTGCGTCTGCCCGACGACCAGCAACCGGCCTGCGACGCCGGCGACCCGGACGCGGTCTGCACCCCGCAATAATCGCCTCGCCGCCGCCCACCGCGGCGGCTCTCCCGATGGAGCCTGTCATGCACGACGACACTTCCCTGCAGACCTTGCTGGCACCGATCAGCGACGATGCCCCGGCCGGCCCGGACCTGGAATACGACCCGGACTTCCTGCGCCTGGAGCGCGACTCGGCCGTCCGCGCCGAGCGCACCCTGGGCGAGAGCGTCATCGCCGCCGAAGAACCCGACTGGGACAAGGTGCAGGCGCTGGCGCTGGAACTCAGCCGCCGCAGCCGCGACCTGCGCATCGCCAGCAAGCTGGGCGCGGCCTGGCTGCGCCTGCGCGGCCTGCCGGGCTGGGCCGACACCCTGGCGCTGATCCACGGCCTGCTGGAACAGCACTGGGACAGCGTGCACCCGCAGCTGGATGCCGACGACGACAACGACCCGACCTCGCGCATCAACGCCCTGGTCGGCTTGAGCGACCCGATGGGCCTGCTTGGCGCGCTGCGCACCGCACCGTTCGTGCAATCGCCGCGGCTAGGCCGCTTCAGCCTGCGCGACCTGCGCGTGGCCAACGGCACCCTCAAACTGCCCGAGGGCCAGACCGGCCCCAGCCTGGCCGAGATCGAAGCCTGTTGCCAGGACTGCACCCCGGAAACGCTGGCCGCCTCCGCCCAGGCCATCGGCGCTGCGTCGGCGCATGCGCGCGCCATCGATGCCTTGCTCACCGAACACGTCGGCACCGCCGCGCCGGACCTGCGCCCGCTGCTGACCGACCTGCGCGAGCTGGAACGTTTCGTGCTGCCGCACTGGCAGGCGCGCGACAGCAGCGCCAACCCCGCCGCGCCGGACGCCGACGCTGCGCCGGCCGGCGAGGGCAGTGATGGCGCGACCACCAGCGCCCGCCCGGCCGGCGCCATTGCCGGCCCGGACGATGTGCTGCGCCGTCTGGATGAAATCTGTGCTTATTACGCGCGCTGCGAACCTTCCAGCCCGGTGCCGATGCTGCTGCGGCGTGCGCAGCGCCTGGTGGGCTGCGACTTCCTGGCCTTGATGAAGGAACTGGCCCCGGCCGGCATCGACGACCTGCAACGCGTCACCGGCCCGCTGGAAAACGGCTGAGCGCGGCGAACGACACCTGGCGAGCAGTGATCAGGTGAATGTGGACAACGCGCTCAGAGACCAAGTGCCCGCGGGGGACATGCTGTACCGAACGCCGGTCGCACCCGCTGGGCGATGAGCGATAAGCGATAAGCGATAAGCGCCAGCGTTCTGTGAGCGGCCCCATCCACCCGCTCAGCCCAACAGGCAGCCGCACAAGGCGTGCCCGCAATCTCACCGACTGCCCTACGGCGGCAGCTCAACCAGCCCGCCGCCCACCTCCGAACAAAACGCAGTCATACCGCGCTGTTGCGAATCCCGAATCCCAACTCCCCAATCACCAACGATACAGCTGCCAATACACCTTGTTGACCTTGTCCTTCTCGGCATCGGTATGCCCGTCGTGGTCGCGGTCGTACAGGAAGTAGGGCGCACCGCGGGCCGGCGTCACGCGCACCATTTCCAGCTGACCATTGACGCGGTATTCGTCGACCTTGTCGCCATTCCCCATAGTCTTGCTGGTGACATCTGCGCCGGCCGGAACATCGCCACCCGCGCGGCCACCGCCGCTCGTGGCACAGCCGCCAAGCAGCAGCAACGGCAGCAGCAAAAGACATGCTCTCTTCATCGTCGTCATCCGTTTTAGGTCGTCGGTCAGTATGCGCTGGCGCGGTGTGGCGCGGGCGTGCAGCGTTAGAATTGTCCGATGAGCAAATTAGTCCTGATCGACGGGTCCAGTTACCTGTATCGCGCGTTCCACGCGCTTCCGCCGCTGACCAATGCCGAGGGCGAGCCCACCGGCGCGTTGTTCGGCGTGGTCAACATGTTGCGCGCCACCTTGAAGGAACGCCCCGCCTACGTCGCGTTCGTGGTGGATGCGCCGGGCAAGACATTTCGTGATGACTTGTATGCCGACTACAAGGCCAACCGTCCCTCGATGCCCGACGAGTTGCGCGCACAGGTGCAGCCGATGTGCGACATCGTGCATGCGCTGGGCATCGACATCCTGCGCATCGACGGCGTGGAAGCGGACGATGTGATCGGCACGCTGGCGCTGCAGGCCGCCGCAGATGGATTGAGCGTCACCATCTCTACCGGCGACAAGGACTTCGCGCAGCTGGTGCGTCCGGGCATCGAACTGGTCAACACCATGAGCGGCAGCCGCATGGATTCGGACGAGGCGGTGATCGCCAAGTTCGGCGTGCGGGCCGACCAGATCGTCGACCTGCTGGCGCTGATGGGCGATGCCATCGACAACGTGCCCGGCGTGGACAAGTGCGGCCCCAAGACCGCCGCCAAATGGCTGGCCGAATACGACTCGCTCGACGGCGTCATCGCCAACGCCGACAAGATCAAGGGCAAGATCGGCGAGAACCTGCGCGCCGCACTGCCGCGGCTGCCGCTCAACCGCGCGTTGGTTACCATCAAGACCGACGTGGCGCTGGCCTGCGGCCCGCGCGCGCTGGAGCTGCGCGAGCCCAATGCCGAAACGCTGGCCGTGCTGTACGCCCGCTACGGCTTCAGTCAGGCCCTGCGTGAGCTGGGCGGCGCAGCGGCCGCTGGCGCGCAGACCGAAGCCATGGCCGTGGCCCGTACCGAACCCGGCCGCGCCCGCGGCACCGGCTTCGTCTCCGGCCCGGCCAGCGCGCCGGTGGATCTGGACCCGGCCCTGGCCGCGCCCGGTCAGTACGAGACGATTCTCACCCAGCAACAGCTGGACAGCTGGATCGCCCGCCTGCGCGCAGCCGGCCAGTTCGCCTTCGATACCGAAACCGACAGCCTGGACCCGCTGCAGGCCAACCTGATCGGCCTCAGCGTCGCCGCCGAGCCCGGCCAGGCGGCGTACCTGCCGTTCGGCCACGACTTCCCCGGCGCGCCGGCCCAGCTCGACCGCGCCCAGGCGCTGGCCCAGCTGGCGCCGCTGCTCACCGACCCTGCGCTGCGCAAGCTCGGCCAGCACGGCAAGTACGACCTGCACGTGATGCGCCGGCATGGCGTGGAGCTGGCCGGCTACAGCGACGACACCTTGCTGGAGAGCTTCGTGCTCAATTCCGGCAGCGCCCGCCACGACATGGACAGCCTGGCCAAGCGCTATCTGGGCTACGACACGGTCAAGTACGAAGACGTGTGCGGCAAGGGCGCCAAGCAGATCAAGTTCGCCCAGGTCAGCCTGGAAGATGCCACCCGTTACGCCGCCGAAGACGCCGACATCACCCTGCGCCTGCACCACGTGCTCGGCCCCAAGCTGGCCGCCGAGCCGGGGCTAGAACGCGTCTACCGCGAGATCGAGATGCCGCTGGTGGAAGTGCTCGCCCGCATCGAGGCCAACGGCGTGTGCGTGGACGCGGCCGAACTGCGCCGCCAGAGCGCGGACCTGTCCAAGCGCATGCTCGCCGCCCAGCAAAAGGCCACCGAGCTGGCCGGGCGTACCTTCAACCTGGATTCGCCCAAGCAGCTGCAGGCGCTGCTGTTCGACGAGCTCAAGCTGCCCGCCGTGGTCAAGACGCCCAAGGGCCAGCCCTCGACCAACGAAGAAGCGCTGGAAGCCATCGCCGACCAGCACGAGTTGCCGCGGGTGATCCTGGAATACCGCGGCCTGGCCAAGCTGCGCAGCACCTACACCGACAAGCTGCCGGAGATGATCCACCCGCAGTCCGGGCGCGTGCACACCAGCTACCACCAGGCCGGCGCCGCCACCGGGCGGCTGTCCTCGTCCGACCCTAACCTGCAGAACATCCCGATCCGCACCGAAGACGGCCGCCGCATCCGCCGCGCCTTTGTCGCCCCGCCCGGGCGCAAGCTGATTGCCTGCGACTACTCGCAGATCGAACTGCGCATAATGGCCCACCTGTCCGGCGACCCCGGCCTGGTGGGCGCGTTCGACTCCGGCGCCGACGTGCACCGCGCCACCGCAGCGGAGGTGTTCGGCCGCACCATCGACACCGTCAGCAACGACGAACGCCGCGCCGCCAAGGCGATCAACTTCGGCCTGATGTACGGCATGAGCGCGTTCGGCCTGGCCCGCCAGCTCGGCATCGGCCGTGGCGAGGCGCAGGACTACATCGCGCTGTACTTCAGCCGCTACCCGGGCGTGCGCGACTTCATGGAAACCACCCGCCAGCAGGCCCGCGACAAGGGCTACGTGGAGACGGTGTTCGGCCGCCGGCTGTATCTGGACTTCATCAATGCCGGCACCCAGGGCCAGCGCGCCGGTGCCGAGCGCGCCGCGATCAACGCGCCCATGCAGGGCACCGCCGCCGACATCATCAAGCGCGCCATGGTCAGCGTGGATGGCTGGATCGCCGACCACGCGCAGCGCGCACTGATGATCCTGCAGGTGCACGACGAACTGGTGTTCGAAGCCGACACCGATTTCGTCGACACGTTGCTGAGCGAAGTCACCGCGCGGATGTCGTCCGCTGCTGAATTACGCGTGCCGCTGGTGGTGGATTCGGGTGTGGGCGATAACTGGGACGAGGCGCACTGACGCAGCACATCACGCTGATATGCTGAATGCGCAGACCAGACATAAGTTGGTCAAAAGATAATGCGCGCGCAGCAGGATTCGAGGAATGAATAACCGTTAAATTCTACATTTTTTTAACAGTTATCTTCACGATCCATCAATGTGGAAAATGGTGTTATATCCCTCGACGGGCGCAACGCCTGTCGGCAGATCTCTCCCATCCCCTGGAGCAGATCTCGGAGCGGAAACTCCTCCCCAAGTTTCCGTTCCCTGGCCCCGCCGACCTCCCCCTGGTCTGCGGGGCTTTTTTATTTCCAGCGTTCAGAGTAGCCGGAAAGACGCTGCGCTGCTGGACAGCATCCGCAGATTGCGCAATGGCTGCGTGAGCAATCACAAATTTAAATGGGGACGATTAACTCGCTCAATCAACACAGCGTTTCATTTGCGCAATTCAGGTTTAACTGTGAGCGACTCTGAATGCGTGAATCTGTGTGGATGACCCAACGGATAAAGGCGCTGAAACCAATCCCTGCACGGGGAAGATTTCAGCGCCCTCGGATGCATCGGGCGTGGCGCACTGCCTTCGGACGGCAGCAGCGCTGGCGGCCGCTTCACTCCGGCCCGCTCCGATCACGGCAACGTCAAAGTCAGCCCAGCCAGTCGCGCGGCACCAGGTAGTCCAGCAACCGCGCCTCGGCGCTGCCGGGCTCGGCGGTGTAGCCGTATTCCCAGCGCACCCGCGGCGGCAGGCTCATCAGGATGCTCTCGGCGCGCCCGCCGCTCTGCAGCCCGAACAGGGTGCCGCGGTCGTAGACCAGGTTGAACTCCACATAGCGCCCGCGGCGGTACAGCTGGAACTCGCGCTCGCGCTCGCCAAACGGCGTGTCCTTGCGGCGCTGCACGAGCGGCATGTAGGCATCCAGGAAGCCATTGCCCACCGCCTGCTGGTAGGCAAAGTCGCGCTCGAAGTCCTGGCCCAGGTCGTCGAAGAACAGCCCGCCGACGCCGCGCGTTTCGTTGCGGTGGCGCAGGAAGAAGTACTCGTCGCACCAACGCTTGTGCGCGGCATAGCGCTCCTCGCCGAACGGCGCGCATAGCGTCTGCGCGGTGCGGTGCCAGTGCTGCACGTCTTCATCCACCGGGTAGAACGGCGTCAGATCGAAGCCGCCGCCGAACCACGCGGCAACCACCTCGCCATCGCGCTCGGCGCGGAAGTAACGCACGTTCATATGCGTGGTCGGCACGTGCGGGTTGTTCGGATGAAACACCAGCGACACGCCGCAGGCCCGCCAGGTCGCGCCCGCCAGCTCAGGCCGGTGGGCACTGGCCGAGGGCGGCAAGCGCGTGCCGGACACATCCGAAAAGCCGATGCCGGCCTGCTCGAACACCGCGCCGTCGCGCAGGATGCGGGTACGCCCGCCACCGCCTTCCTCGCGCTGCCACAGATCCTCGGAGAACCGCGCTCGCCCATCGGTGGCCTCCACAGCGGCGCAGATACGGTCCTGCAGGCCGGTCAGATAATCGCGTACACGGTCGAATTCGTTCATGGCCCAATTCTAAGCCGTGCATCGCGGCCGGTGCGCTCACCCGAACGTGGCCGTTTGTCGCAGGGCGATGCGGAAGGTGGAGAAGGTCCCGCAGCGGTTAGCGTGTCAGGGTCAGTCGAGTTGGTCTGTGTGTAACGTTTCAGCACAGCACAGCAACCACTAAACCGCACGACACGGTGGTTTCCGTTCTTGAACAAAACCACCGACACACTGTCTGGTGCGGTGTCCTCGCCGCTTGCGGGACCGTTGTCGACATGGATGCCGCCATCGAGCCCGCAGGGACGGGTTGACGGTGTGTCCCGCGAGCGGTGAGGGCGTTGCGCACTCGATGTCTTCGCGTTTGCTGAAGGGCCCTTACCCGCGAACCATCGCAGGACACGCTGCAAGTACGTCCATGTAAGCTCCGTGGCGGCATCCATGCCGCCAAGGGTCCCGCGACGGTGAGCGGGCAAGGACCAGTCGCGTTGATCGGTGCCCAGGGTTTCGGCACAGCAACCAGCACCCCCCGACATCGCGCGACGCGGCGGTTTGGTTCTTCAGCAAAACCACCAGCAAACGGTCTGGTGCGGTGAGGGCACCGCGCCCTCGACTCACCAGGTTCGAAGATCGCCAGGCAACCGCAACATGCAAGCTGTCAGTCTTCTCAACGTGATTGACTAGCGCGGATCATTGGTTGCAAGGCAGCCGATCTGCGCGCGGACTGCATGGCCCTTGCCTGCGCCAAAGTCACTAGACCTAGGCAAACTCCGCGCGAACAGCTGGCTTGCACAGTCGCCAGGCCAGTGCTGCATGCACGCAGCCGATGGCCAGAGCGCCCGCGCCGGTGAGCACCAGCGCCATCTGTTGCGTGGCCTGCAGGCGTGCCTGCAGTTGCGGCCACTCCGGGCTGTGCAGTACATCGGCCGGCAGCATGGCCTGCACGCCGTCGAACAACGGCCCGATCAACGCCAGCCCGGCAAAATTGAGCAGCCCGGTGACGATCAGCACCGCCACAAACCCGATGCGCGCCCACTCGCGTCGCTGCAGCAGCGCCCAGCTCAGCCATGCAAACGCCACCGACAGCACCACCCCGATTACCGACAACGCCATGCCGTGGTCGATCACCCATTGCCACGATGGCGGCAAGGTCATGCCCAGGGGCAGGGCGAGCGTGGTGGCGTCGGGTACCGCCAACAGCACCACGATCTGAAACAGGTTGGCCAGTGCGCTGACCGCGCCCAGCAACAACGAGACCCATGCCAGCGGCGAGACAAAGCCGCCGTTCGATTGGGGCGATGTGCGCGGCGCTGCGTTCATTGCAGCGACGCGATATGCGCCGCGACTGCCGCCTGCCCGGGTGGGTCCAGCGCGGGTTGCAGCTGTGCGTACCAGCCGGGCAGGGCATCGGCTGGCAGACACGCGCGCAGCAACGGGGTGCTGCGCTCAAGAAATTCCTCGAAGAACGGCAGGCCGCGGACATACAAAAAGTGGCTGTCGGTGATCGACATGCCGGCATAGGCTTCGCGCAGCCACTCCAGATGCGGCAGGGCATGCGCACCGTGACCGGCGCGGGTCAGTGCGGTCAGGAAGCCGGTCCGCGCCGTGGCTGGCGAGGTGGAGCGCTCCTGGGCGTTCAGATCGTCGAAGGTCAGCAGCCATTGCTCGCCGCGCTCGACCTCGTTGCACATCACCGAGGTGGTGGCCAGCTGCAGCGCGTTGTGCGCGGTCGGCTCCAGCTCGTACAGCGCCAGCCAATACGGATACGCCTCGTGGTAGCGGTCCAGCGCGCTCAATGCCAGCGCGCACAGGCGCTGCGCATCCGCACCGGCCTGCAACTGCGCTTGCGCCGCGTTGTAGGCGCCCACGTGATCGCCGCGCTGAAACGCCGTCAGCGCCGGCTGCAATGCGGGGTCGATCTCGGCAGCTGCCTCGCCGGCATCGTCGCCAGGCGCCGTCGCTGCGGTGGGTTCTGCCCGCGGCGGCTTCGCCACGGCGGTCTTGCGTCCAAACAAACGGTCCCACAGGCCCATCGCGTCTACCTTGTGTGCGCCAGCAATGAGTGGGAAGTTGCCGCGACGCCGGCGGCGCACCGGTTCTGCGGCAGACCGGCGCAGAGGGCGAACGCACGAACCCTCTGCCGGTCCTGCGCCAAGCTTAGAGCCACTTGCGTAGGGAGAGGTGAGTGCAACGCAACCGGCGTGCGTGCTGGCTGAGCGACGCGTTGCAGTCGGCCCGATTGCCGCAGGCGTCTGCAGGCTGCGGCGATCGCTTCCTGACAAGGCGGCGAGCATTTTTCGCCCACCACAAGCTTCAAATGCGCATCTGTGACGTTGCCAGCGATGTGGCGCCTGGAAACGCTGCACCCGGCACTGCAACCAGCTGTGGGTGCCGGTGCCGGCAACGCCCGCCTTGCAACGGGCGCAGCGCGTCGGTCAGCGCTGTGGCTTCACCTGCTCGTTGAACAGCTTGAGGATGCGCTTGTACTCGTCCAGCCATGCATCGGCCCGGGTAAATCCATGGCGTTCCAGCGGATACGGCGCTACCTGCCAGTTGTCCTTGTGCAACTCGATCAACTTCTGCGTCATGTCCACCGAGTCTTTGAAGAACACGTTGTCGTCGATCATGCCGTGCGCGATCAGCAGATGGTCCTGCAGCCCGTCGGCGTAGTTGATCGACGAAGAGGTCTTGTAGGCCTGTGGATCGAGCTCGGGCGTGTTGAGGATGTTGGAGGTGTACTCGTGGTTGTACTGCATCCAGTCGCCCACCGGCCGCAGCGCCGCGCCGGCCTTGAAGGTGCCGGGGCTGCGGAACAACGCCATGTACGTCATGAAGCCGCCGTACGACCCGCCATAGATGCCGGCGCGTGCGCGGTCGCCCTGTTTGGTGGCGACCAGCCAGTCCAGGCCATCCAGATAATCCTCCAGCTCCGGGTGCCCCATGTTGCGGTAGATCGCGGTGCGCCAGTCGCGGCCGTAGCCTTCCGATGCGCGGTAGTCCAGATCCAGCACGATGTAGCCCTGCTGCACCAACAGGTTGTGGAACATCTGCTCGCGGAAATACGGCGTGTAGCGCTGCGACACGTTTTGCAGGTAGCCGGCGCCATGCACGAACATCACGATCGGATACTGCTTGCCCGGCTCGGGAGTCTGCGGCCCGTAATACTTGCCCCAGACCGTGCCGGCGCCGTGTTTGGACGGCACCTGCACGTACTGCGGTGCGATCCACGTCTGCGCCTTGAAGGCCGGCGTGCGCGTGTCGGTGAGCACCGTGGCCTGACCGCCCGCCGCCGGCACCACCGCCAGTTGCGGCGGCAGATAGGCGCCGGAGTAGCGCACCAGCAACTGCTGCCCATTCGGCGACAGGCTGAAGCCTTCCACGCCGTTCAAGGCCGTCACTTCGGTGAGCTGGTCGGTGCGTAGATCCAGCTTGCACACCTCGTAATCGCCCGGCCATTTCTGGTTGCACAGGAAATACATGCCACTGCCATCGGCGCTGGGCACCGGCATCGACACTTCCCAATTGCCGCGGGTGCGCTGACGCGGCTTGCCGTTGCCTTCCACCGTGTACAGCTGCGAATGGCCGGATTCTTCGGAGAGCAGCCACAGCGTGCGGTTATCGGCTAACCAGCCGAAATCGTTGAAGTCCCAGTTGATCCACGCGCTGTCGCTCAGCCGATGACGCGGTTGCAGCTTGGCGCTGTCCAGATCCACGCTGGCGATCCAGCGGTCCTTGTCGTCCACCGCGCGGATTTCCACCGCCACGTTGCGGCCATCGTCGCTCCAATGCACCGCCGGGCCGCTGCCGTCGCCATCGCTTTCCACGCGCACCGCGCGGTTGCCCTTGAGCGCGTCGCGCTTGGCGGCCTTGCGCAGTGCAGCCAGCGGGTCGGTGGCGATACCGGGCAGCGCATCGAAGGACAGCTGGCGCGCGCTGCCTGCGGCCACATCGACCAGCCACAGCGCATGCGCCACCGGGGCATTGCGACCGACGCGGGAGCGGGTTTCCTGGAATTCTTCGTAACCGGATTCGGTCACGTACTTGGGCATCTTGCCGGTCTGGCCTTCGTCGGCGTTCTTGGCCTGTGTCACCACCAGCAGGTGGCGGCCGTCCGGCGACAATGCGCTGTCGACGATCTCCACCTCATCGCCCAGATACACCGGCGCTGCTGCGCGCGTGACGTCTGCGCGCCGCCAGGCATCTTCCTGCGTGCGCAGCGCATCGCGCTGTTCGCGATCGCGACGCAGCGTGGCCAGCGTGGCCAGTTGCTGCTCGCGCAGCACATCGGCCTTGGGCGCGGCATTGGGATCGCGCTCGGCCTTGACCACCGCCACCTGCGCGGTGCCGCCATCGGCCCGCCAGTGGTACCAGTTGTTGCCTGCGCGCCAGATCGCACCGCCATCGCTGGCGAATTGCGGACGCGATTCGACCTCGTTGCTGCGGGTCAGCTGGGTCAGCGCGCCCGAGCGCAGATCACGCAGGAAAATATCGCCATTGCGTGCGAACAACATGCGCTGACGGGTGGCGTCGTAGCTGGGGTCGGCCGCATCCAGGCCGGCGCGCGCCGTGTCGGCCACGCGGTCTGCCGCTGCGCCGTCGATGCCCTGGCGATAGGTATCGCGCACCGGGCTGCCATCGCGCTTGAGCAGGTACTGCACCTGCTTGCCATCCCACTGCCACCACGCCTGATCGACCGAGGGCCCGATCCAGTCCGGATCGGCCATCACCTGTTCGATGGTGAGCGGTGCGGCGGACTGCGCATGCGCGGTGGCAGTCAGCAGCAGAAGGGTCAACGGCAGCAATCTGGGCATCGGAAACAACTGGACGCAAAGGAGAGCGCGCAAGCCTAGCAGTTCGCATCTGCGGCAGGCTTGGGCCACAGGTCATGCGCGGACGGCGTAACGCAGGGGTGGTTGCATGGCGGTGGTGCCAGACGGACGCGACTGTTATGTGTTGCTGCACGTCATTGCAACCGTAGTGCGTGGCACTGCTGCGTTGCGCCGAATGACGCTGCGGCATGCACGGCGTCGCATACGCGCATCACTGTGCGCTTGTGTCGGGTTAAATGCTTCAGCGTCATCGTCGGCGGTCACTGCGTACGCTGCGTTGCGTCATGACGCGTTCTCTCTGTCTACCGCCTCTGTCTGCAGCAGGCGTTGCGAGAGGCTGAAAGGTCACTGGCGGATAAGCGCGCGTGGATGTTGTGGATGCGGACGTTGCACGTTGCACGTTGCCGATGACGGCGCTACAGCTGCGCGTATGCCCCGCCAATTGGCGTCGCGGTTGTCACGGAGGCATGTTCCGAGCGCAGTGAGCGAACGCGTCGTCCCCATGCGCATAAGCCGAAGACCCGCGGTGGGCCTGGTGCCAGAAGGCGGCTTTACCGTCGCATGCAATGCTTGGCCACACATGCATGGCCGCCAACACTAGACGGAGATTCTGCGCACCTCAGCGCCCGATTGTTGAAAGGTGCTTGGCGCGCGATTGAGCTAACACAACAATGCAGTGGCGGTTCTGGTGATCAGTATCGAAGCCTGCGATCTACGACGTACGACCTCCGACGTGAGCGCGCGCACGTCAGACGGCGCGGACCCATTGCAGGATTTACCGGCGCAGCCATCCAGGTCCCGCGGTTGCCCGCCTGCCATCTGCGCCAGCTACGCGTCGCGGCCCTGGACAGCGGCCGGAAACCTCCCGACTTGCCAGCAGCCCGGGGGGCGGCCAAGCTAGCGCGCTTTTGCGATTGTCGATGCACATGTCCAGCCTGCCTGCTCCCGTTGTGTCCCATCCCATGGCCGTCGGCGCGCCTGGCCGGCCGTTGGCGTGGCGCGCGGGGCAGTCGGTGGATCTGGCGACCTTCGTCGCGCATGTGCATGGCCTGGCGCAGCAGCTGCCGGAGGGCCGCCATGCGGTCAATCTGTGCGAAGACCGCTACCGCTTCATGGTGGCGTTCTATGCCTGCGCGCTGCGCGGTCAGGTGTCGCTGCTGCCGTCGTCGCGCGCGCCGGCGGTGGTGGGCGAAGTGCAGGCCGGTCACGCCGATGCCTACTGCCTGGGCGATCTGGCGTTGGAGCTGGCGCCGCCGCGCTACTGGCAACTGCCGGACACGCTGCCGCAGGCGGACGGCCCGATTCCGCAGCTGGCCGACGATGCACTGGTGGCGATCGGCTTCACCTCCGGCAGTACCGGTCGCCCGCAACCCAATCCCAAGACCTGGGGCAGTTTTCTGACCAGCACGCGGCAGGATCTGGTCGCGCTGCAAAGCCTGTGGGCGCACACCGACGCAGTGCCGCACGTGGTGGCCACGGTGCCGCCGCAGCACATGTACGGCATGGAATTGTCGGTGTTGCTGCCGATGGTGACCGAGTTGGCAGTGCACGCGGGCCGCCCGTTCTTCCCGGACGATGTGGCACGCGCGCTGGCCGATATTCCCGCCCCGCGCGTGCTGGTGACTACGCCCGTGCATCTGCGTGCTCTGGTCGAATCCGGGGTGGCATTGCCGCCGCTGGCCGGCATCGTCTCGGCCACTGCACCGCTGGCACAGGAGGTTGCCGCCGCAGCCGAAGCGCGGTTTGGCGGAGAAGTGCGCGAGATGTTCGGCTCCACCGAAACCTGCGTCTTCGCCGTGCGCCGCACCGCACTGGAAGCCGCATGGACCCCGCTGCCCGGCGTGCGTCTTGAAACACAGGCCGCAGGCACCTTGGTGCATGCGCCGCATCTGGCCACGCCGGTGTTGCTGGCCGACATGATGGACGTCGCCGACGACGGCACCTTCCAGGTGCGCGGACGCCAGGCCGATCTGTTGGAAATCGCCGGCAAACGCGCATCGCTGGCCGACCTCACCCGCCGTCTGCTCGCCATCCCCGGCGTGATCGACGGCATCATCGTGCAGCTGGCGCCGGAGGCAGGTCAGTCGGTGGGCCGCATCGCCGCATTGGTGGTCGCCCCGACCCTGGACGACGCGCAGATCCTTGCCGGATTGCGCGTCAGCGTCGACCCGGTATTCCTGCCGCGCCGCCTGCGCAAGCTCGCTGTGTTGCCACGCAACGAAACCGGCAAACTGCCGCGCGATGTGGTGTTGGGGTTGCTCAACGGCTGAGCAGGTTTGGGCAATGCCCTCTGCAGGCCGATGCCAACGGCTGCTTGAGCGGATTGCTCACTGGCCGGGTACTGGATGAGCGCAGAGGTAGGCCGAGAAACGCGTCAGTAGCTGAGTTTTCTGCATCGCCTCCAGGGTCGCATGCACTTGGCAGGCCAATCCGTTCTGATCAGCACAGCGCGCATCTGCCGTGTTGACCGCACTCAAACGCATGCGATCACGCTGCGTCAGCTGTGCCTGAAACTCGTCCTGCGCAAAATCCAGATCACCTGGCGTGATCGATCTGATCCGTCGGGCTGGGCAGCGCCGATCTGCCTGATCTGCCAGCGCTTGAAACGCCGCTTGTCCTGCGTATTTCTGCGTTCCGGCAGGGCTTGCGGCCGCCAGGAGAATTGCGAGAACAAGCATGCTGTCTCCGCGAGAGCGTCGTCTGCTCGACTAAGCGCACGATCTCACCGATGTCGACGGTCTGCCAGCGGCTATGCGCCGCATGGTCAGTGGCGAGATGGGTAACAGCCTGGCCGCGAGCAATGCGGTATCTGCGCGATACATGCCGCACCCGGCTTTCACGGAACTACCGGCGGCCACGGCATCACTCAGCCATGCACACCATCGATCTCCACCGCCAGCTCATCGCGGCAGATCACTGCGTGCAGCAGCAGGCGCGGTACCGCGTCGCCAAAGCGGGTGTCCAGGGCCTGCGCGACCTTGGCCAGATCGTCCTGCTCGCGGACATACACCTTCAGGCGGGTGCCGGCACCGAACTGCGCGGGCAGCGCCGGTGCGTGCGTGCGTGCGGCGCCGAGCAGGGCATCGAAGTTGGCGAAGGTTTCTTCCAACTGCGCCAGCAACTGGCCGGTATGCATCGAGGCATGGCCCACCACTGCGGCGGTGCCTGACAGCAGCAGCGGCATGTCGCTGCCGGCGGGCGGCAGCATGGCGCGCGCAAAACTCGGCGGCTGCGGGCCGTATTGCCGCGGGTAGTTGTAGGCGCTGACCTGGCGCGGATTTTCCAGCGGCGTGCCGGCATCGGCGGCGGCCAGCCAGTAGATCTGGATGATGCGTTCGGCATCGCAGCGGCCCACCGCAGTGGCAGCCGGCAACTGCGCGACGTCGAAAGCGCCCAGGCCACGCGCGCGGCCCACGCAAAACTGGCGATAGCGCTCACGGTCGCCACTGCCCAGGGTGATGGCATCCAGGTAGTTCCAGATGCGCAGCAGGCGCGGTGTGGCGCTGCCGCTGACGAATGCGGTCAGCTCTGCATAGGCCTTGGCGGCGGCGTCTTCGATATCGACATCCTGCTCGTCGATTTCGATCACGCCGAACTGCAAATGCCCATCGCTGGACCAGGCGATGTTGCCGTCGCGGCCACTGCGCACCAGCGCATCGGTCCGCCACACCTCCAGCACATCGGCCTGATACGGCTGCAGCGGCACGCGCAGATAGCGCGGGTCGTCCAGGCGCGGCGCGGCATCGCCGAACCCGAACACCGCCAGCACCTGCGGATCGGTCAGCAGCGCCGCGGGGTCGGTCCGGTCGACATAATCGACTTGCAGGCGGGGATGGCGCAGCGGCTGCGCGGTCTGGGCCGGGGAAACAGTCATTGAGTCTCTCGTTGCAAGGTGGTGCCGTCGAAGCCGTGCGTGGACAGGCGCCGACGTGGGCGCCACACCTGCCGCACGTACGGCATCGTCGATAGGAATGTGAGTGCTGGGATGGCGTGGACTGCGCGCAGAGACTCGCCGTTAGGCAGGCGAGGGTGCAGCACCTGTACGTGCCGCAGCATCGCCCTACCGAGGCAGGCAGGCGTCAGCGCTGCTGTACAGCCAGTCGGGCCGCCGCCCCTGATCAGAATAGCCGGACACTGCGGTCCGGGAGCCGGCCCGGCTGCCGGCTTGGCGGTCGGGGTGGGGCGCACAACGGTGGAAGTCATCCTGAAACGAACCTGCAGCGGGCGAGCGTCATGCAGTCATGATAGCCTGACCGGCGGCCCGGACATCTGTGCGGCCGCCGAGATCCACGCATGCCGACCAACGCAATGACAGGGCGATCGCCGGCCGCGACGCGGGCCCGGCGCTCGGAATCGACAGGTACGCCACGTACACTGCCGGCTCGACGCGCCGTCCGCCACCTGCAGCACGCTGTCGGTGGCCTGCTCCGACTTTGACCGACCCTTACCCTGGAACTTCTGGATGTCCTCGCAAACCGCTGCCGAACGTGAACTGGCCGAACTCCTGGTCGAAAGTCTGAACCTGGAAGACGTCCAACCCGCCGACATCGATCCGGAGGCGCCGTTGTTCAACACCGGGCTGGGGCTGGATTCGATCGATGCGCTGGAACTGGCGCTGGCGATCAGCAAGCGCTATGGCTTCCAGCTGCGCTCGGACAACGACGAGAACCGTCGCATCTTCGCGTCGCTGCGCGCATTGTCGGCGCATGTCGAAGCCAACAAGACCGTCTGAGGTTCCGACCGCCGCGCCCAGCGATGTCCCGCCGTGGGTGCTGGGGCTGGGCGTGCTGCTGGCGGTGGCGTACTCGCCGCTTGCCCACTGGGCCAACGCCAGCCATCGCTCCGACCTGGCCGTGATCGCCGGCGTCATGCTGGTGCTGATGGTGTTGATCGAACCGATGGTCGCGCGGCGCGCGTGGGCCTGGGCGCTGGCGCTGGTGAGCCTGGCCGGCCTGGGCGCGTTGTGGCATTCGCCGCAC
Organism: Xanthomonas sp. AC360; assembly: GCF_979258225.1. Lineage (NCBI taxonomy): Bacteria > Pseudomonadati > Pseudomonadota > Gammaproteobacteria > Lysobacterales > Lysobacteraceae > Xanthomonas > Xanthomonas sp. AC360. The sequence goes on along the minus strand of NZ_OZ409846.1, from coordinate 941,396 downwards.
GCCATGCTGGTGCTTGCGGCGCCGCCGGTGGTGTTCACCGGATGGGTCGCCTGGTTCTTCGGGCGCAGCCTGCGGCGCGGGCGCACTCCGTTGATCACCCGCATCGTGGAAGGCCTGTACGGCCGGGCCGGCATGGCAGTGACGCCGGCGCAATTGCGCTACACGCGTGGGCTGACGCTGGCCTGGGCGCTGCTGTTGTGCGGGCTGACCCTGCTCAACCTGGTACTGGGCCTGTGCGCCGAACCCAGTGGCGTGCTGGCGCAATTGGGTTATGCCTCGCCGCTGCCGATCAGCGACGAACGCGCCTCGTTGTTCGCCAATTTGCTGGTGTACGGCGTGGTTGGCGGGTTCTTTGTTGGGGAATATCTATTGCGCGGGCGCTGGTTTCCGCAGCGTCCCTATCGTAACCTGCCAGACTTCTTGCGCCAGATGGCGCGGCTCGGGCCGGACTTCTGGCGCGATCTGCTGCGCTGAGTGCGTGGCCAGGGGCAGCGACGTACGTGCACAGTTTCGGGGACAAAACAAAAATGCCGTTGGCAAGGATGCCGTCGCGCCTGGCGTGGGGTGTATTCAATCTGCTGCAATTGGCCTTCACGCTGACGTTTACCGCCGGCGGGATCGTGTATGCGTTGGTGCTGCTGGCGATCACCCGCGATGCCGATCGCCTGCTGCGCATGGGCGGCTGGATGTGGTCGCCGGTGCTGTTCCGCGGCGCGGGCGCCAAGGTGATCGTGGAAGGGCGCGAGCGGGTCGACTGGTCCAAGAACTATCTGTTCGTCAGCAACCACCAGTCCATCATCGATATCTGCGCCTTGTTCTACGCCTTGCCGGTGCCGCTGCGGTTCCTGCTCAAGGAAGAAATGCTCAAGGTGCCGTTCGTGAACTGGTATGCGCGCGCCACCGGCATGCTGTTCCTGGACCGCGACAGCCGCCGCGCCGGGGCGCTGGTCCGTCGGCAGGCGGCCGCGCTGTTGCGCGAGGGCAAACAGTTGTGTCTGTTTCCCGAAGGCACCCGTAGCCGCAGCGGCGAATTATTGCCATTCAAGGCCGGGCTACTGCAGGCCGCTATCGATGCTGGTGTCCAGGTTGTCCCGGTGGCGCTGGACGGTTGCGGCAAGGTGCTGCCGGTGGATGGTGTGTTCAGGGTGCGTCCCGGCATCATCCGCGTGCGCATCGGCGAGCCGATCGCGGTCACCGGGCCGGATGCACCGGATCGCCAACAATTGACCGAGCAGGCACACAAGGCCGTGGCTGCAATGCTTCAACCCAGGATCTGAGTTCCGCGCTTATGGATTTCGTCGTGCCGCATGATCATCCCTGCCTGCCCGGGCACTTTCCGGGTCGCCCCGTGGTGCCTGGCGTGGTCGTGCTCGACCATGTGCTGCAGGCCGTGGAAGCGCTGCATGGCCCGCGTGCCGCAGCACGGCTGCCGCAGGTGAAGTTTGTGCAGCCGTTGCTGCCCGGCCAGACCGCGTCGGTCATGCTGGAAGGCGACGGCCCGCGCTGGCGCTTCCGCGTGCAGCGTGCCGGCGAAGTGCTGGTCAGCGGCGAACTGGTGGCGGAGGCCGCGGCATGAATAAGCATTGGAAACAGCGTCCAGAAGGTGGCGGGCGCTTCGCGTTGTGGCTGATCCGCGGGATCGCACGGCATGCCGGGCGCTCGGTGGGGCGCGCGCTGCTGTACCCCATCACGCTGTACTTCCTGCTGGTGCGCGCGCCCGAGCGCGTCGCCTCGCGCGCTTATCTGGCACGCGTGCTGGGGCGTCCGGCCAAGCTGCGCGATGTGGCGCGGCATATCCATACGTTTGCATCGACCATCCTGGACCGCGTGTACATGTTGTGCGGGCAGATGCAGCGCTTCCGCGTCGACATCACCGGACTGGATCAACTGCACACGCAGATGGACCGCGGCCGCGGCGTGCTGATCTTCGGCTCCCACCTGGGCAGTTTCGATGCGCTGCGCGTACTGGCGACCGAGCGCCCGGACGTGCAGGTCAAGGTGGTGCTGGACAAGGCCCACAACCGCGCGATGACCGACCTGCTGGGCGCACTGAACCCGCAGCTGGCCGCCAACATCATCGATGCCGGCATGGACGCGACCTCGATCGTCATGGCGATCAAGGACGCCACCGATGCCGGCGCGCTGGTGGCGCTGCTGATCGATCGCCCGCGCGAAGGCGACCCGGCGTTGCCGGCGATGTTCCTTGGCCGCAATGCGATGTTTCCGACCTCGCCGTGGTTGATCGCCGCCGCGCTCAAGGTGCCGGTGGTGCTGGCGTTCGGCCTGTATCGCGGCGGCAATCACTACGAGCTGGCATTCGAGACCTTCAGCGAAGGACTGGATGTGCCGCGCAGGCAACGTGCGCCGGTGCTGGCGGTGCTCATGCGCGATTACGCGGCCAGGCTGGAACATTACACACGCTACGCGCCGTACAACTGGTTCAACTTCTACGATTTCTGGAACACCCACCATGCCGATGCGCCGCACCCTGCCGTGGATGCTGATACTGCTGTTCAGCGCCGCACCGCTATGCGCCGCACCGCCTGAGGCCCTGGATGTCGGCCAGGTGCTGCAGCGCCTGGCACGCCCGGTCCCTGCCAGCACCGAGTTCGTCGAACTGCGCGGCTCCGCGCTACTGAAAACGCCGCTGCGCGTGCAGGGCCATTACCGTCGCCCGGATGCGCAGACGTTGGTGCGCGAGGTGAGTGCGCCGTATCGCGAAACCACCACCTTGCGCGGCGACGAAGGCGTGCTCGAACGCGAGGGCAAAGCGCCGCGCAAGTTCGCCTTGAGCCGCGTGCCCGAACTGGCCGGGCTGAAGTCCGGCTTCGGCGCGCTGCTGTCGGGCGATCGCGCGCTGCTGGAGCAGCAGTATCGCCTCAGCGGGCAGGGCACAGCGCAGGCATGGCAACTGACCTTGCAGCCCAAGGACGCCCCAGTAGCCAAGCAGGTACGCGAGCTGCGTCTGTACGGCAGCAACGATGAGCTGCGCTGCATCGAAAGCATTCCGGCCAAGGGCGATGCACAACGCACGCTGCTGGCCGGCGCGGCACGTGCGGCTGCCAGCGTCAACGACGCTGCTGCGCTGACCACGCTCTGCCACGGCCCGGGCGCGTGACCACGCGCGGGCAGGTCTTGCTGGTCGTTGTCAGAAACGCCAGAGCGGGTGCGCTCAACCGGATTGCCGAGTCACTGCGACCCGATGCCGTGCGTGGCTCGGACCTCATCCGTTGCAGTGAGGCGGTCGCATGTCGTTTGAATTGAACGCAAACCGCCGCATTGGGCTTGCCTTGCTGTGGCTGGCCTTGCTGGTAGTAGCCGGATTCTGGTTGAGCGAGACGCTCAAGGTCACTGGCGATCTTCGAAAGTTCATGCCCGCCCCGCGTACGCCTGCGCAAAAACTGCTGATCGAAGAACTCGGCGAAGGCCCGGGCTCGCGGCTGTTGCTGATGGCTTTGTCCAATAGCGACCCGGCTACCCTGGCCGAGCAATCGCAGCAACTGCACCAGGCATTGGCCGCGCAGCCGGCGCTGTTCGAGCTGGTCGGCAACGGCGGCACTGCGGGGTTGGAGGCGATTCCGGAGCGCTTGTTGCCGTATCGCTATCTGCTTAGCGATAGCTTCGATACCGCACCGCTGGACGCGGCGACGCTTGAAGCGGCGCTGCAGTCACGCGTGCAGGATCTGGGTTCGCCGGCAGCGGCGATGGTGGAGCCGCTGCTGCCGCGCGACCCGACGCTGGAAGTACTGCATCTGGCCGAGACCCTGCAGCCGGCGGCCGCACCGCAAACCCGCAACGGCGTGTGGTTCGATCGCGCCGGCACTTCGGCGCTGTTGATCGTGCAGACGCATGCGGCCGGCTTCGATCCCACCGGCCAGCAGCTGGCCTACGACGCCGTGCAGGCGGCGTTCGCCACAGTCAGTAAGGGCACCACGACGCAGCTGACCTTGACCGGCCCGGGCGCATTCGCGGTGGAGATCACCGCACGCACCCAGGGCGAATCGCAGTGGATCGGCACGCTGGATACGGTGGGTCTGGTGCTGTTGCTGATGATTGCCTACCGCAGCTGGAAGATCCCGGTGCTGGGCGTGTTGCCGCTGGCGAGCGCGGGGCTGGCCGGCCTGGGCGCGGTGGCGCTGGTGTTCGACGGCGTGCATGGCATCACCGTGGCATTCGGCTTCACCTTGATCGGCGTGGTGCAGGATTACCCGATCCACTTGTTCAGTCATCAACGCCCCGGCCTGGATCCGCGCGACAACGCGCGGCATTTGTGGCCGACGCTGGCGACCGGCGTGGTGTCCACCTGCATCGCGTATGTGACCTTCCTGTTCTCCGGTGTGGATGGTCTGCGCCAGCTGGCGGTGTTCACCATCGCCGGTCTGGCCACTGCGGCGGTGACCACGCGTTGGCTGTTGCCGTGGCTGATCGACCCGGCCCCGCGCGACTATGCCGACTCGCGCCTGTTGGCAACGCTGTGGCGCGGCATCGCGCGGCTGCCGCGGCCACGCATCAGCCTGGCGGTGATCGCGGTGATCGGCATTGCAGTGATCGTGTTCGCGCCCGGCCAGTTCTGGCAGAACGATCTATCCAAACTCACCCCGGTGCCGCCCAAGGCGTTGGCGCAGGACACCCACTTGCGTCAGGAGCTGGGCGCGCCCGATGTGCGGTATGTGCTCGCGCTGCCTGCCGCCAACGATGAAGCGGCGCTGCAGGCCAGCGAATCCCTGCGGCCGCGGCTGGATGCGCTGGTACGCGACGGCGCCCTGGCCGGCTACGACATGGCCGCGCGTTATCTGCCCAGTGCCAAGACCCAGCAGGCGCGTCAGGCGGGGTTGCCGGATGCAGCGCAGGCGCGCGCGCTGACCGAGCGCGCGGTGGCGGCCACACCATTCCGCAGCGATGCGTTCGCGCCATTCCTGCAGGATCTGGATGCCGCCAAGCGCGCGCCGCCGCTGCTGCCAAAGGATCTGACCGGCTCGCCGCTGGCCACCTCGGTGGGCGGCTTGATGCTGGGCCGCGGCGATCGCACGACCGCCCTGGTGTCGCTGACCGGCTTGCACGACCCGGCGGTGTTGGCTGCGGCGGTGCAGGGCAGCGGCGCGCAGTTGCTGGATCTGAAGGACGCGTCCGAATCGCTGGTGGCCGCCTACCGCGGCCGCGTGCTGGGCGCCCTGGGTGTGGCGGCGTTGTTGCTTGCGGTGACGGTGGCGATCGCGTTGCGCAGCCCGCGCCGTATCGTGCGTGTGCTGTTGCCGATGGCGCTGACCACCGTGTTGATTCTGGCGATCCTGCGCGGCATCGGGGTGGAGCTCAATCTGTTCCACTTGATCGCGCTGATTCTTGCCGCAGGCTTGGGCCTGGATTACGCCTTGTTCTTCGATCACGCCGGCGACGATCACGCCGATCAGCTGCGCACGCTGCATGCATTGATCGTCTGCAGCCTGATGACATTGCTGGTGTTCGCGCTACTGGCCGCCTCCAGCATCCCGGTGCTGCGCGCGATCGGCAGCACGGTGGCACTGGGCGTGTTGTTCAATTTCATCCTCGCGTTGCTGGTGTCGCGCGAACCGGCACTGGAGCGCACACGCAATGGAGAATCGCATGCAGGGACGTGACGCAATCGCCGCCTTGATCCCGCATCAGGGCAGCATGTGCCTGTGGGACGAGGTGGTGACCTGGGATGCGCAGCGGATTGTGGTGCGCAGTCATGCGCATTGCAGCGACATGCATCCGCTGCGTGCCGATGGACGTCTGCGCGCGCTGCATCTGTGCGAATACGGCGCGCAGGCCATGGCCGTGCATGGCGGCCTGCTGGGGCGCGCGTCCGGCAAGCCGGTGCGCCCGGGCATGCTGGTTGCGCTGCGTGCGGTGGAATTGCATGTGACGCATCTGGAGGCCCTGCGCGATGCCATCGAGTGCGAAGCGCAGGTGCTGATGCAGGGCGAGGACAGCCAGCAATACAGTTTCCGTCTGACCCATCAGGCGCAGCTGCTCGCCGAAGGCCGTGCCACGGTGATGCTGGGCGCCGCGCAGGCGTAGTGCGGCCGACAGACAACCCATCGATTGCGCGCATCGCCATGCGGGCGCGGCCGGTGCTCGGTGCGGCGTGGCACGCGTGCATTCCGGTTCCGAGCGCGTCGTCGTCATCTGACGATTGCTCGCTACGTGTTGTCGCAGCGCTTGGCGGCCATGCCCTTGGTAGCGGCGCACATGCGTGCGCTGCGGCGGCCCGATGATGCGTATTGCGCGCGATGCCTGCGGCGATGGACGCGGCAGGTTGTTCCTGCGCTGGCTGCGAATCGCTAGGATGGGGGCTTCCTGCTGCCAGCTGGTTTTGACGAGACGTCCATGAGCACATCCATTCCACAGCGTCGTGCGTTGGTCACCGGCGGCAGCGGCGATCTTGGCGGTGCGATCTGTCGCCATCTGGCGGCGCAGGGGCGGCACGTGATCGTGCATGCCAATCGCAATCTGGCGCGTGCGCAAGAGGTGGTTGCCGCCATCGTGGCCGACGGCGGTAGCGCCGAAGCGGTGGCCTTCGATGTGGCCGATGCGCAGGCCAGCGGCGCGGCGCTGGAGAACTTATTGGCGTCCGGCCCGATCCAGATCGTGGTCAACAACGCCGGCATCCACGACGACGCGCCGATGGCGGGCATGAACGCCGAGCAGTGGCATCGGGTGATCGATGTGTCGCTGCACGGTTTTTTCAATGTCACCCAACCCTTGTTGTTGCCGATGGCGCGCACGCGCTGGGGCCGCATCGTCAGCGTGTCGTCGGTGTCGGCAGTGCTGGGCAATCGCGGGCAGACCAATTACGCCGCAGCCAAGGCGGCATTGCATGGCGCGACCAAATCGTTGTCGCGCGAGATGGCCAGCCGCGGCATCGCCGTGAATGTGGTGGCGCCGGGCGTGATCGAAAGCGACATGGTCGGCGAAAATTTCGCGCCCGAGGTGATCAAACAACTGGTGCCTGCGGGGCGCGTCGGCAAACCCGACGAGGTCGCCGCGCTGGTCGCCTTCCTGTGCTCGGAATCTGCCGGTTACATCAATGGCCAGATCATCGGCATCAATGGTGGTATGGGCTAGACCGCATCGAAGTTGATGTAGCGGCATTCGCCATGCATCACGGATGCCTTGGTAATAAGCACCTCGTCCCCGGCACGACTAAGCGTATGGATGTATTCCAATTGCCCTGAGGAAGTCTTGAGGAATGTGTAGACCTCGGCAGTCTTGCCTGGATAAACAACCAGCACGGACACCGAGCTAGTGCCTCGACTCAGAAGCATGACCTGTGCTCCTTCCTCACGAGCTGACACTATCTCCTTGCGTACATCTACATAGATCAGGTCGTAATCATCCCCGTGCTTTGACAGCTTCGTCAGACCCCCCGTGATCTTTTCATCGTTCCAGCCACTGTCTTTTGCCGTGATGATGCCTGTTTCGGCGTAATAGCCCTTGCCTGAAGGATTTGAGCACGCGGCAATTTCCTCCGCGTGCGTTGGCGCACTAAGTGCAAGCAGGGTCACGAAGTAGGCAATTTTCATCCGCGCATCTCTACACGTAGTAAAACTTACGCCGCGTCCGCGTACCACGTCGCCGTCAGGATCGGGTCGCCGCTGGCGTTGGCGGTCAGTGCGTCCAGCCCGTGGTCCGGTAGGTAGGGGTGCCGGTGGCGCGCCTGCTGCAGGATCTCGCGTGCCAGCACCGCCATCTGCGCCACGTTGGTGTGGATGCGTGCGGCAAACGCGTCGTCGTCCAGGGTGTCGTGCAAGGCGCCATTGAGCTCGTTGAACCAGCCGATCAGATACTGGTCCAGCAGACGGCCATCGCTGGTAGCGATGCCTTGAGCAGTGTTGTGCACGCCCCAGTCGTGCAGCACGCGCTGCATGGCCAGGTTCATGTCGCGCGCATAAAAGAAGTCGGCTTTCATGCGCGACAACAGGCTCAGGTCGGCGATGCGTCCGGAACAGAACAGCGGCGCCAGCAACGACCAGTAGTAGGTGTAATCCCAGATCACCTTGACCGGCATGACCTGCTCGTCGCCGAACAGCGCGTACTGATCCTGATACAGGGTCAGGGTGTTTTCGTAGAACGAGAAATACAGTTGCTCATACAGCTCGGTATACGGGCTGAGCGACCTGCCGGCGCGATCGCGGCCGATCAGTTCGCAGATATAGGTATTGGAGATGGCGATGAAGTCGCTGCCCGGCGAATAGAACGGGTCCAGGAACACCCCCGCCTCGCCGGTGAGCGCCCAGCGCTGCGACGAGAACACCTGTTTGCAGCCATACGAAAAATTGCGCAGGAACAGAAAGTCCTGCAAGCGGTAGTCGGCCTTGTCCAATGAGGCGGCGACCTGCGGTTGATGCAGACGCAGCCAGTCCATGGCTTTTTCGTGCGTGTTCATGGTCTCCAGCGGGTGCATCTGCGCATCGCACACGATGCCCAACGAATGCGCGCCGGACGACAGCGGGATCAGCCAAAACCAGTAACCGGGCCCACACATGTGATTGGTGGAACGCCAGCGATCCGGTGGCGTGCAGCGCTGCAGCCAGCTGCTGTCCTGCGACCAGCCGTTCGGGTCGATCAGGCCTTCTACGCGCCACCACACCGCATTGGCATTGTGCGCGTTGTCCTGTGCCAGGCCCAGCTTGCGCTTGAGCAGCCCGGCGCGGCCACTGGCATCGACCACCCAACGCGCGCTCAGCGTGCCCTGCTCGCCGGCATGCTCGTAGCGCACCGCATGGTCGGTCTCGTCCTCGGACAGATCCACGCCCTTGACGCTGCAGTTGTCCAGGAACGCGATGCCCTGCGCGCGGGCGCGCTCACCGAGGAAATTTTCGAAGCGGCCGCGGTCGATCTGCCACGACGGTGTCGGCAGGATCTGGCTGACGCCCAGCTCGGTGCAGCGGTCGATGTCTTCGCGTTTGTCGGAGAAGAAAAAGCGAAAACCGAACTTGCGGATCTGCTCGGTCTCCAGATGCTCGCGCAGGCCCAGCACGTCGGCAAAATAATGCGCGCCGATCTCCACCGTGGATTCACCCACCTTGAACGCGGCCTCGCGCACCGGGTGCGCACGGCGCTCCAGCACGGTGATCGCAAGCTCCGGATCGCGTTGCTTCAATTGCAGGGCCAGGCTCAGGCCGGCCAGACCACCACCGGTGATGACGACATCGCGACGCTGTGCATTCATGGGGACGGGTTGCTCTTGGTAGCCGCGGGCACAGTAGCAAATTCGCCGTCGACATCGTCAATGATCACCGGGTTGGCGCGTACGTTGCGGTACTCGCGCCAGATGTGCCCGTAGGTCCAGGCCTGCACGACCACGTGCGAGGTGATGTTCCACAGGTCGCGCACCAGCCGGAAATGGCTCTTGCGGAAGGTGCCCGGCGCGCTGCCCGCGTAGCGGGTTTCGATCGGCACCGCGACCACCCGTGCGCCGGCCTGGCGTGCGGCGGAAATCAGCAGCTGCGCCTCGAACACGAAGCCTTCGCCGGACACGTTGGGCAGGGTGAACACCGAGGCCGGATACAGCCGTTGGCCGCTCTGGCTGTCCACCAGTTGAAAACCGCAGGCCCAGGCGATGCCCCAGTCGCCGAAGTCGTTGCCGATCCGGCGGATGGTGGGCTGGGTGGCGCGCTTGCGCATGCGCGCGCCGACGATCACGCAGCCGGGGTGGCGGTTGGCTGCGGCCAGCAGGCGCGGGAAATCGGCGGCCTTGTGTTGGCCATCGCCGTCCATGGTCATCACCGCGCGCATGCCCATCTGCTGCGCCTGCGCAAAGCCGCTGCGCAACGCGGCGCCCTTGCCCATGCGCTGCGGATGGCGGATCAGGCGCACCGGCAGGTCGGCGATGCAATCGGCGGTGCCATCGTCGGAACCGTCGTCGATCACGATCACATGCGAGCAGTAGGTCAACGCATCGGTGACCACTTCGCGGATACGCAATGCCTCGTTCAAGGCCGGCACCAGAATCGCGGTGTCCTCGCGGGTCAGCGGTACCCGGCTCATCGCTGCAGCTCCACACGCAGCACCCGGCCATGGCCGGCATACAAGGCGGCGCTGTCGCCGTGTCCGGCCAGCAGCACGAACAGCGGCAGCATCGGCGCCATCGCATTGGCGGCGACATGGCGCGCCAACGCGCCGTCAGCGGGAGACGGCGCGCCATCGTCCAGCCACGCCTGCAGCTGCGGCTTGCCGGCCTGGCCAGCGCTGCCCAGCACCAGCGCGCCACCAAGCAGGCCCTGGCTGGGCGAGATGCGCCCAAGCGGCCCCACCGAGCGCGCGTCGTAGCCGGCCAGCAGCACTGCATCGACGCCGGCGGTGAGTTGCACCAATGCTTCCAGCAGGCCTTGCGCGAAACTGGCGTCGTGGGCGCTGATCGCCGTGGCCGGGGTCATCGCGCCGGCACCGATGGTCCAGTAGCCGGCCGCGGCGTTGTGCACCGAGTTGTGGAACTTGGTCGGCGAGATCGCCAGCGGGTCGCTGGCCAGCGTGGTGCACATGTAATCGGTGATGGCCAGATCGCCGTGCGTGGAGGTGAACACCGACGGCAAGCTGGCAGGGTCGCGGCCGGCGGCGGTGCAGGCCGCCAGTGCGGCTTCGAGCGACACCGCCACCGTATCCGGCGCGCGGCGGCGCTCGTTGGCAGCCAGCAGCTGCGGCGCCGGACGTGCGGGCGTCTCCTGCAGCGGGCCGCCCTGCATGAAGGCATGTGCGGCCTCCCAGTTGGGCAAGCCTTGGGTCCAGAAGCCGATCCCTTCGATGGTGGCAGTCAGCATCAGCGTGCCCGCCCGAACAGCAGCGAACAGTTGTTGCCGCCAAAACCGAAGGAGTTGTTCATTGCGTAATCGATCCGGGAATGGGCGTTGTCGAAGCGGATCTGCGGGCCGCAGGCGGGGTCGGGTACTTCGCTGTTGAGCGTGCCCGGCAGCACGCCGTCGCGCAGCGCCAGCAGGGCGATCACCGATTCGACGATGCCGGCCGCGCCCAGGGTGTGGCCGGTCCAGGCCTTGGTCGAGCTGGCGTGCAAGGTGTCGGGGAAGATCGCCGCCACCGCTGCCGCTTCCACGCTGTCATTGGCCGGCGTGGCGGTGCCATGCAGGTTCAGATAGCCCACCGCTGCCGCATCCAGGCCGGCGCGTTCGAGCGCGCCGCGCATCGCCAGCTGCGCGCCCAGGCCCTGCGGATGCGGGGCGGACATGTGGTGCGCATCGCTGGATTCGCCATAGCCGTACAGCCACAACGTCGCCTCCGGAGCGGCGGCGGTGCGTTCGACCAGCGCAAAGCCACCGGCTTCGCCCAGGCTCAGACCGACCCGGCGCGCGTCGAACGGCTGGCACGGTTCGGGGGCGACCACCTGTAGCGAGTTGAAGCCGAACAGCACACTGCCGCACAAGGTGTCCACGCCGCCCACCAGGGCCGCGTCGATCACCCCGGCCTCGATCAGCCGCGCCGCCTGGGCAAACACCTTGGCACTGGACGAACAGGCGGTGGCCACGGTCACGCTGGGGCCGCGCAGGCCGGTGGCGTGCTGGACGAAGTCGCCCAACGAATGCGGGGTGTGCACGATCGGGCGGTCCAGATCGTCCGGAAACCGCGCGCCATCGGCGTCCTCTACCAATCGCGTATACGCCTCTTCGCTGGCGCCGATGCTGGAGGTGGAGGTGCCGATGATCACCGCCACGCGCTCGGCGCCGTAGCGCTGCGCGGCGGCCTGCACGGCGTCGGCCATGCCGTCCTGCTGCAGGGCCAGCCAGGCCAGCCGGTTGTTACGACAGTCCCAGCCTTGCAGCGCAGCGGGCAGGACCACCTCTTCCACGCCGTCGACGCGGCCGATCCAGCATGGCAGCGGTTGTGGCCCGAAATCGTTGTAACGCAGGCCGCTGCGGCGCGACTGCAGCGCGGCGGCCTGGGCCGCGAGCCCGGCGCCGAGCGCGGTGGTGGAGGTGTAGGCGGTGACGGCGACCGGGGCCATCTGGGACGAATGCTGCGCTTGGCTCACGATGGTCTGGCTGGCAAAAAGTGCTCGCAGTATATCGGTGGCGTACGCCAGCCCCGTCGATGGCGCAACTGAACGCGCCGGTCATGTCGCTGACGTGGCTGGGATTTTTCGCAGCGGCCGCGCTTTCGCCGTCGCCGCAATTGGGACACAATCCTGCGACCCACCGCTCTACGAGCGCGATCACGCGCGCATGCACGCCTACGTCTATAAAAGCCAACGCAAGCAGGACACCTTCGTCTACCTCGCCAAGCGTGACGATTTCTCCGGTCTTCCCGCTGCCGTGCACGCGCCGTTGGCGCCATTCGCATTCGTGCTGGAGGTGGTGTTGACGCCTGAGCGCCGCCTGGCGCAGGCCGACGTGGTGACCGTGCGCGAAGCGCTCGCCAAGCACGGCTTCTACCTGCAACTGCCCAAGACGGTGGTGCTGGCGGGCGAGTGCGACTATGACTGAGCCGCAGCGTGCCGCGCGATTGCGCGCCGCAGCGCTGGCAGGTGCAGCCGGCGTGGTGTTGGCCCTGCTCGGTGGCCTTGGCGGCGCCGTTGCCGCAGTGAGCCTGTGGCTGGCGCAGCCGGCCTTTGCATTGGCAGTGTCGTGGGCGCGTGGCACCCGCACGCTGGCGACGCAGCCGCGCGCCATCGCACAGGCGCTGCCGCCGTTGCTGGCGATCTGGGGTGTGGGCCTGCTCGCCTTGGCGGCATTGATCAGCTGGCCGCTGACCGCGCTGCGCGATAGCGGCAGTCTGGCCGCCGCCTTGGCCTTGAGCGTGGCCGTCAGCGCCGCCTTGCTGGGACTGTGGCGCACCTGGCCGTTGTGGGGCGAAGTGGAACGCGACGGTGGCGCGCTGGCGCCACGCTGGCACGCCCTGGCCACGCAGGAACTGCATGCCTGGCGCGGTCTGCTGGCCGCCGCATTGGTGTTGGCGGTGTGCACCCTGGTGGTGGCGCTGGCCTGGCCGGGTTGGTTGTCCGGCGGTCTGCGCTGGGGTCTGGCGATTGCCGCCAGCGCGCTGCTGCCCGCCGCCCATCTGCTGTTGCAACGCACCGCCGCACCGGCGCGCAGCGATGCGCCGGTGGCCCGGCAGGCTGCCGATTTCTTCTCCGAGGCGGCCGCCGAACCGCGCCCGCTGGAGCCGGTCGCCCAGCATCAACTGGTGCCCGAACTGTTCGAAGCCGCACGTAGCGGCCGGGTGGATCGCGCGCTGCAATTGCTGGAGGCCGGCGCCGACCCGCAGGCGATGCCGCTGCCGGAGTGGCGCGACCAACGCAGCCTGCCCGCGCTGGCAGCGGTGCTGCCGGATCTGCGTCTGCTGCGCGAACTGATCGTGCGCCGCGTGGACGTCAACCAGCCGCATCGCGGCATGACGCCGTTGCTGGCCGCCACCCGCGACAGCTGGCATGGCCGCCCGGATGCGGTGATGACGCTGCTGGCCAACGGTGCCGACCCGCGCTCCACCGACAACGACGGCAATACGCCGCTGCATCACGCGGTGCGCAGTTCCGACCCCGGCGTGGCCGCATTGCTGCGCGATGCCGCCGCCGACCTGGACGCGCTCAATAACGAAGGTCACTCGCCGCTGGCGATGGCGTGCCAGGTCGGCAATTGGCGGCTGGCGAAATTTCTGCTGGAACGCGGCGCCCATTCCGAACCGGACGGTGGCGCGCCGGTGTTGCTGGCCGCCGCCGGCACCGAAGAAGACGACCCGGCCGGCGTGCAGCTGCTGCTCAAGCACAAGGCGCGCGTGGATGCGCGCGACCGCCAGCGGCGCAGTGCCCTGCACGAAGCCGCACTGGCCGGTCACGGCGACATCGTCGAAGCGCTGTTGTCGGCCGGCGCCAATCTGGAAGCGCGCGATCTGCTCGGCCGCACGCCGTGGCTGGATGCCGCGCGTCAGGCGCGCAGCGCGGTGCTCGAACGCCTGGTCGCCCGCAAGGCCGATGTGCTGGCCATCGACGGCGACGGCCGCAACGCGGTGATGCTGGCCTGCGCCGCCGACAGCGTGTCGCCGGCGCTGATCCGCCGCCTGCTCGATCTGCAGGTGCCTGCCGACAGCGTCGATGTGCATGGCCGTCGCGCCGTGGACGTGGCAGCCGAAGCCGGGCGTTGGGCGATCGTGCAATTGCTCGACCCCAACTATCCCTTGCCGGCCGCCGTCAGCGATGCGCATGGCGATACCCCCGGCGTGGCGGTGCTGCCCGATCGCCCGCCGCTGGTGTTGCTGCGCGAGGGCCTGCAGTTCGGCCAACGCGATGGCCTGGACGCGCTGGCGCGACTGTGCGGCCCGGACGAACTCGGTGGCCTGCTGCACGACGCGCATCTGGCGCTCAACGCCGATGCGGTGGACTGGCTGCTGCGTCACGGCGCCGATGCCGAAGTGCGCGATGCCTGCGGCGACGTGCCGATGTTTGCGCTGCTCTCGCGTGGCGTGGAGGCGGTGCCGGCGCTGCAGGTGCTGCTGCGTCACGGCGTGTCGCCGGCCGGTGCAGGTGGCCTGACCCGGCTGCTCAGCGCCTGCGTGCAGCACGATGCGGCATCGCGCGGGCTGGAACAGTTCGCAGTGGAATTGCTTGAACGCGGCGCCGACCCGTTTGCGCCGTCGGCAGCCGGCGACCCGCCGTTGTCGCTGGCCGTGCGGCTGGGCTGGCTGCGCCTGCAGCAGTGGTTGCTGGAACACGGCGTGGACCGCGAAGCGCGCGACAGCCACGGCATGACCGCGCTGCATCTGGCCACTGCGCTGGGCCGCGATGCCTCGCTGAAATTGCTGGTCAAGCAGGGCGCCTCGCCGGAAGCACGCGCTGCCGACGGGCAGACCCCGCTGGGCGTGGCGCTGTCGATCGGCCGGCGCGATCTGGCCGACTGGCTGGACTGGCGGATCTGGTCGCTGCCACGCCGTACGCTGCGCGAAGCGGACGTGCCCGCGGCCGCGATGACTGGCGATACCGATGCGGTGCGACGCCTGATCGACCTCGGCCTGCCGGTGGATGCTGTCGATGCCCAAGGCTGCACCGCGCTGCTGCGTGCGGCCGGTGGCGGCCACCTTGGCGTGGTCGCACACCTGCTCGGCCGCGGTGCTGACCCGCAGCGCGCAGCCAACAGCGGCGCCACGCCGTTGTCGGCCGCGGTGAGCATGCGCCAGACCGATATCGTCGCCGCTTTGCTGCAGGCCGGTGCGCAGATCGAACATCGCCTGCCCGGTGGCGTGACCGTGCTGATGCTGGCTTGCGCACTCGGCTTGCCGGACATCGTGGCGCGTCTGCTCACGGCCGCAGCCAACGTGCACGCCACCGACGATCAAGGGCTGGCACCGCTGCATTGCGCGGCGCTGTACGGTTTCACCGCGCGCGACACCACCCGCCTGCTGGCGCTGCTGGACACCTTGCTGCTGGCCGGTGCCGACCCGGACGCGCTCGCCGGTGGGCGGGTCAGCCCGCTGCTGCTGCTGCTGGGTGCGCGCGCCGAACCGGGCACCGCCTGCGACGAAAAGGTGGTGCTGGCCGGGGTCGAACGTCTGCTCGACGAAGACGTCTCGCTGGATGTGGCCGATCAACGCGGCTTCGGCCCGCTGCATCTGGCCGCACTGCATGGCTTGCCGCTGCTGGTACAGCGCCTGCTGCGCGCCGGTGCCGATGCCGACCGTCGCGATGCGCTCAACCGCACCCCGCGCGAGATCGCCATCATGCGCGGCTTCATCGATGTGGCCGGCCAGTTCGAACCCGCGTTGCCGGGCGTCTCTTCGATGGCGCGCTTCCTGCGCGAAGGCCGCTGAGCCAGCGCGGCGGCACACCGCTGCGGGTGCTGTTCGTATGCAGCCGCAACCGCCTGCGCAGCCCCACCGCCGAGCGCGTGTTTGCCGACTGGCCGGGCGTGCAGACCCAATCGGCCGGGCTGGCAGCGGACGCCGAGGTGCAGGTCACGCCCGAATTGCTGCAGGAGTCCGACCTGGTGCTGGTGATGGAGCGCCGCCACCTGCAGTTGCTGCGCAAACGCTTCGCCGCGCATCTGCGCCATTGCCGCGTGGTGTCGTTGCAGATTCCCGACGACTACACCTATATGGATCCGGCACTGATCCGTCGGCTGGAACACACGGTGCCACCGTTGCTGCGTTTGCCCGCGTATTCGTAACCCGATCCCGACACCGCGCATGTAAGACTGCGGATTCTTTCGCTGGAAGGAAACGCCCACACGATGAGCGTGCGTATCGAGGACCACGCCATGCTGGGCAACTGCCACAGCGCGGCCCTGGTCGACCATCGCGGCACCATCGACTGGCTGTGTCTGCCACGCTTCGATTCCGATGCGGTCTTCGCATCGCTGCTGGGCGACGAGCAACACGGGCAATGGGCGTTGTCGCCCGCCGCCGCATTCCGCAGCGAACGCGCTTACGAAGACGACAGTCTGGTGCTGTGCACGCGCATGAGCACCGACACCGGCACGGTGGAACTGGTCGACTTCATGGTCGCCAGCGACAAAGACGACAGCCACCAGCATCTGGTGCGCATCGTGCGCTGCGTGCAGGGCGAGATGCCCATGCATATGCGCCTGACGTTCCGTTTCAACTACGGCCGCACGGTGCCGTGGGTGACCGGCATCGACGGCGGCATTCGCGCGATCGCCGGCCCCGACCAGCTCGCGTTGCGCTCGCCGCAGGAACTGCATGGCGAAGACCTGGGCACCGAAGCCGACTTCACGTTGCGCGAAGGCGAAAGCACCTGGTTTTTGCTCAGTCACGGCGCCTCGCATCAGCCCACGCCGCCGGCGATCGATCCGGAGCAGGCGCTGCAACGCACGACCGCGTTCTGGCATGGCTGGGCACGTCGCTGCACCGATGTCGGCCCGTGGACCAAGCAGGTGCGTCGCTCTCTGGTGGTGTTGAAAGGGCTCAGCTATCTGCCCACTGGCGGTATTGTGGCTGCGCCCACCGCCTCGTTGCCCGAGCATCTGGGCGGCACGCGCAACTGGGATTACCGCTACTGCTGGTTGCGCGATTCGGTGTTTACGCTGATCGCGTTGCTGCAAGCCGGCTATCGCGATGAGGCCGCGGCGTTTCGCGACTGGGTCCAACGCACCATCGCCGGGTCGCCGGATCAGTTGCAGGCGCTGTACGGCATCGGCGGCGAGCGCCGATTGCAGGAATGGGAAGCGCACTGGCTGCCCGGCTACGAAAATTCCGTTCCGGTGCGCATCGGTAACGGTGCGGTGGATCAATTTCAGCTCGATGTGTACGGCGAGCTGATCGGCGCCTTTCATTACGCACGCGAAAAAGGCGTGGCGCCGCCTGCCGATGACGATGGGTCGTCGGCGTCGTTGCTGGAAAAGATTCTCGACACGCTGGAAACCCTGTGGCGCCAACCGGACGAAGGCATCTGGGAAATCCGCGATGAGCGCCGCCATTTCGTGCATTCCAAAGTGATGGCGTGGCTGGCATTCGATTGCGGCAGCCGCGATGGCATTACCAATGCCGATGCCGACAAGCGCGCGCACTGGGGCCGGCTCGCTGAAGAGATCCGCGCCGAAGTACTGGAAAAAGGCGTGCATCCAGATGGCCACTTCGTGCAGAGCTACGGCTCCGATCGTCTGGATGCATCGCTGTTGCTGATTCCTATCGTCGGCTTTCTGCCGCCGGACGATCCGCGCATCGCCGCAACCGCCGATGCGATCGCGCGCGAGCTCACCATCGATGGCCTGGTCGAACGCTATCGCGCCGACGACAGCGCCGATGGCCTGCCGGCGGGCGAGGGCACCTTCCTGGCCTGTAGTTTCTGGCTGGTGGAAAACTTTGCGTTGATCGGTCGCACCGATGAGGCGCGCGCATTGCTCGAGCGTTTGCTCGGGCTGTGCAACGACGTGGGCCTGCTCGCAGAAGAATACGACCCGCGCGGCAAACGCATGCTTGGCAACTTCCCGCAAGGGTATTCCCACGTGGCCCTGGTCAATGCGGCATTGCGCCTGCACGGACGCATGGGCGAAAAGGAAACACATCCATGAACGAACAAGCCACAACCCCGCCGTGCATCATCGTGGTCTTTGGCGCCCGCGGCGATCTGACCAAGCGGTTGGTCATGCCGGCGCTGTACAACCTGCGCCGCGCCGGTGCATTGGGCGAGGAATTCGCCATCGTCGGCATGGACCATGGCGACATCAGCGAACGCGCGTGGCGCAGCAACATGGGGCAGTCGATGACGCAGCTGCTGAGCAGCCGCGACGCCGAATTCCAGACCGACGAATTCGACACCGACACCTGGGACTGGCTGCGCGAGCGCATGCATTACCTGCGCGGCGACTTTACCGACCTTGGCGCGTATCAGGCGCTGGACGGCGTGCTGGAGAAACTGCACAAGCGCTACGGCACGCAAGGCAATGTGCTGTTCTATCTCGCCACCGCCGCGCGCTTTTTCGAGCCGGTGTTGTTGAATCTCGGCGAAGCCGGCCTGGTCAAGCAGCGCGAGAATCAGGGCTGGCGCCGCGTCATCGTGGAAAAACCGTTCGGCCACGATCTGCCCAGCGCCAAGCATCTCAATGCCACCGTGGCCAAGGTGCTGCATGAGGATCAGGTGTTCCGCATCGATCATTTCCTGGGCAAGGAAACCGTGCAGAACATTCTTGCGTTCCGTTTTGCTAATGGTTTGTTCGAGCCGGTGTGGAACCGCGACCGCATCGATCACGTGCAGATCACCGCCGCCGAAACCATCGGTGTGGAAGGGCGCGGGCGCTTCTACGATCCCACAGGCTGCTTGCGCGACATGGTGCCCAATCACCTGTTCCAGTTGCTGGCGATGATTGCGATGGAACCGCCGGCCGCATTCACCACCGAGGCAATGCATCGCCGCCGCGCCGAAGTGATCGAAGCCGTGCGCCCGATCAAGCCGGAAGACGTGGTGCGTGGCCAATACGCGTCCGGCGCGGTCAATCGCAGTGCCGTGCCCGGCTATCGCGAAGAAGACACCGTGCCGGACGACTCGGAAACCGAAACCTATGTGGCGATGAAGCTGCAGGTCGATACCTGGCGCTGGGCCGGCGTGCCGTTTTATTTGCGCACCGGCAAGCGTCTGCGCGAGCGCACCACCGAGATCGCCATCCGCTTCAAACCCGCGCCGCTGGCACCGTTTCGCAGCACCGAGGTCGGCGGCTATGGCCCCGACTGGCTGGTGCTGCATATCCAACCTGATGAAGGCATTTCGTTGCAGTTCGACGTCAAGCGCCCGGGCGCGCAGGTGGCACTGGCGCCGGTGCGCATGGACTTTCGCTACCGCGACTGGTTTCCCAAGGAATACACCGTGGGTTACGAGCGTCTGCTGCAGGACTGCATGAACGGCGAAGCCGGTCTGTTCCAGGACGCGGCGATGGTGGAAGGTGCGTGGCGCATCGTGCAGCCGATCCTGGATGCCTGGAAACAACCGGCCAGCGACTTCCCCAACTACGCCGCCGGCAGCGCCGGCCCCTCGGCCGCCGACGCGCTACTGGCCATGAACGGCGGACACGCCTGGCGCGCACTCACCCCAGGCCGCAAACCGCCGCCGCGCCGCCCGCCGGAAGTGCGTGCGGGTGCTGCAACGCCGGTGAAGAAAGCCGCCAAGGAGGCCGCGAAAAAGACGAGCAAGGCGCCAGCCAAACGCGCATCTGCATCTTCAACAAAACCCGTGCGGGCGACCGAAGCAGCGTCTGCCAAGCCTGCAAAGAAGATGCCAGCCAAGCGCGTGAGCAAGCAGGTGCCGAAGGCCGCGAAAACCGTCAGCAAGGCGGCGGTCAGTGAGGTTGCAGCGAAGAAGTCGGCTGGCAAAACTGCAGCGCGCAAACCGCGCGGCTGAGCAAAGCGATCGACATACAGCCGCTGCAGTCATGCAGCGGCTGTGTGCGTCGTCAACATGCAACATAAGAAACATGCAACATAAGAATTGCCGCAGTCGTGTGCGGAGTACGCCCACACGATCTCGCGCGAGGCGCGCTACGGGATTGCCGGTAACGCCTCGTCGCGCGCAGGCACGCTCCTACACAAGCTCAACGATCGGGCGTCGTCGGTGCGGGCTCAGCATCCACATCCGCCTTGACGTCGGCTTCGAACAGGCGCATCAGGTCTTCGCGCGCATCGCGCGAGGTCTGCAGCACTTTGGCTTCGTCGTCGTAGACCAGGTGTTGCGCACGCATCAGGTCTTCGTCGTGCTTGCGGAAGCGCTCGATGTGTTCGCGCGCGAGCGCATCGCCCACGCCGAGCGAGGTCAGCACGCGTCCACCCAGTTCCAGGCTGGAGGCGAATACCTCGCGGAATGGTTCGGCGCCCAGGTCCATCAGTTTCCAGGCGTGTTGGCGGTTGCGCGCGCGCGCCAGCACGGTGGCCTGCGGGTACAGGCGGCGGATCAGCCGCACCGTCTTGATGTTGGTTTCCGGGTCGTCCACCGCAATCACGAACACCTTGATGCGGTCGGCGCCGGCGGCGCGTAGCAGGTCCGGCCGGGTCGGGTCGCCGTAATACAGTTCGCCGCCGAAGCGACGGATATCCTCCACCGTGTCGGGGTTGTGCTCCAGCGCCACAAACGGCACATGGCGCGAGGTAAGCAGGCGGGCCACCACCTGGCCAAAACGGCCCACGCCGGCGATCAGCACCTGCGGCGACTGCGCATCGATGGTGTCGAAGGGCCGCTCGGACTTGGGCACCTGCACCCGCAATGGTCCGTTGAGCAGGCGCTGCATACCGAGCAGCAACAGCGGCGTCAGGGCCATCGAGACGCCGACGATGGCCACCAGGCGATCGTGATTGGCCGGATCCAGCAGGCCGACGCGATCGGCCTCGTTGAACACCACAAACGCGAATTCGCCGCCCAGCCACAACACGCTGCCCAGCATCAGGCTGCTACGTAGCGGCAGCTTGGCGACGCTGCCGATACCGACCAGCAGCGAGAACTTCACCACCAGCAAGATCGCCACGCCGGCGGCGATCAACCCCGGTTCGGCGACCACGCGATTGAGGTCGATGCCCATGCCCACCGAAATGAAGAACAAGCCCAGCAGCAAGCCTTCGAACGGTTCGATCTGCGATTCGAGTTCGTGGCGGAATTCCGAATCGGCCAGCAGCACGCCGGCGATGAAGGCCCCCAGGCTGGCGCTCAGCCCGGCTTCCTGCATGATCCAGGCGGTACCCAGCACCACCAGCAACGCGCTGGCGGTAAACACCTCCGGCATGCGGGTGCGCGCCACTACGTTGAACAGATAGCGCAATACAAAGCGCCCGCACAGGATCACCAGCGCCAATGCGGCCATCGCCTTGGCCACATCGGGCCAGGCGAGAGTGGCGTTCTTGCTGCCACCGAGCAGCGGGATGGCGGCCAGCAACGGGATCGCGATCAGATCCTGAAACAGCAGGATGGCGAAGGCCAGTCGCCCGTAATCGCTGCCCAGCGCCTTGCGTTCGGCCAGCAGCTGCAGGCCCACCGCAGTGGACGACAACGCCAGCGCCACGCCGACGATGAGCGATGTTTTCCAGCCCAGGTTCCCCAGCATCAGCAGGCCGCCCAGGATCATGGCCGTCACCACCACCTGGGTGGCGCCGGCGCCGAACACCGAATGGCGCATTACCTTCAGGCGGGCCGGCGACAGCTCCAGGCCGATCACGAATAGCAGCATCACCACGCCGATCTCGGCCGCGCCGCTGATGCGCTCGGCATCCTGCACTACGCCCACACCATCCGGGCCCAGCACCACGCCGGCGACCAGATAGGCCAGCACCGCGCCAAGGCCAAAGCGCTTGAACACCGGTACCGCCACGATGGCGGCCAGCATCAGGACCAGAGCCAGTTCCAGGCCACCGCTATGCATGCACGTTCTCCGTTGAGGTGCGCATTATGCCGCCCGCAGCAGCCGGCCAGCTTGCACCAACGTGCCGGAGTCGCCACCAATGCGTACCGCATGTCACGCACGGTGCGGTGCTGTGACATGCGGCAGCGCCATGCAACCGGCCACGCCGGTACCCGCGGCCAAGCGGCGACCGCAGCGTCCAGCATCCGTCAGGCGGAGCTGGTGTGCTGGACGCGCTGAGATCGCACTCTCGAAGCGAATAAGACCCCCGCTACTGCGCCTGCGATAGCAGGACGCCAAGCAGCCTGCGCAGGGCCACTGCGCAGCCGCCAGCGGCGCGCGGCCGGTGCGCTGTGCGGCATGCACGACGCATCTCATTGCGCCATGCATTCCCGCCGTGTAGCCGCGCGCTGCGTTCGGTTGGCCGCGCTCAGTGGCTCTTGAGCAGGAAGCGTCGATCCAGCGGCTGCAGCGGCCGGGCGTTGAATGGGTAGACACGCTCGAAGGCGTTGATCTGTTCCTCGGACACCTGCACCGGCTGCTCGAGCACCACCCAGTCCACCGTTTCGCTGCACGGCGGGGTGGTCAGCGAGCCTTCGTAGCGATAGAAGCGGCGTTGCTGCTTGGGCGGAAGGAAATCGCTGGCCCGCACCGAGGCGTTGGCGACCTGACGGGTCTGGTTCTTGTCTTTGGGCATGGCATCCAGCACCCGCTGGAAGGCAGGATTGGCCTTGCCGGTTTCGAAGAAGATCGCCAGCACGCCCAGGGTTCCATCCGGGCCCTGGTGCACGATGTGCGCCTCCATCGGGAAGCGCCGGCCGTTCAACAGGTGCTCGCTCGGGTGATGGAAGTGCAACTGCAACGCGGTGTACTGCTTGCCGCCGATCAGCATGGTGCCGCCGTCATGCAACTCCAGCTGGATGGAATGACCGGTGTTGCGCACCGCCAGCGGCACGGCGCTGTAGTCCAGCTCCAGCTTGCCCAGGTTGGCGTCGAGCGCGCCTTTCAGATCGATCGGGCTGTTCTGTTGGCCGTTGCCGCACAGCACGTTTTCCTTGGCCAGTTCGGCCCAATGCTCGGCGCCCTCCGGACCGGTATAGCCCCACTCATGTCCGACGTGTTGGGGGGTCTCGTGCGCCTCCACGGGGGGAGTTGCAGGCAGGGTGGTTTGCGCCATGCCGACCGTGACCCAGCTCGCGGCGGCACACAGGCACACCGGGCGGAGACGGCGTAACAAAAACGACATAGAAGACGGCATTGGTGATTCCTGAGCAGCGACGGGAGCGGAGGGACGCGATGGCGCGCGCCCTTCCACGAAGATGTGCGGTGGGTTGGCTGTGCCAAGAAGCGGACTGTACCTATTGCTGTGCTGGACACCACAGGTTTGCGACGGCCGGTGGATTCGCTCCGACCAGCACGACCTCTTGGCGCGGCTGGGCGCATCGCGGCGACAGATGTGCAGGCGAATGCCGGCACCCCGCGCGGAGGTGCCACGACGATGGCACCTCCGCGCACTCGCCTCTTGCGCAGCGTCAGTCGCGCGTTGTCGACGGGGTGAGCGGCATGGCGTGCGCCAGCGACGTGCAGTGCAGGCTCGGCATGCTGGACGCCCGGTGAAGCGGGGCGGCTGCGAAGGATTGACCAAGCGAGCGCAGGCGCGCAGACTGCGCCGCGCCGCCGCCCGGATCACCGGTCGGTGCGCACCTTTCGGAGCCTTTACTCATGTCCAGCGACAGTCACCCTAGACCCGGGTCGATGACCCAGCTGGCGCGCGCCTGAGGCTCAGGTTCGCCGGCTGTCATCGACGACGGTCGTCACCAGGCGAACCACCATGTACAACGAAACCCTGCGCCTTGCCCAAGGCGTCGATGCCTTGATCGCACCCCTGGCCGAGCTCAACACGGCCGATGCGGTGGAATATCTCAACACGCTCGATCGCGACGATGCGGCACACGTGCTGGCCGCGTTGCCGCCGCCGCGTGCGGTGAAGTTGCTCGAACAACCGGAGCTGCGCGATGCCAGCGCACTGGTCGCCCTGCTGCCGGCCGAGCAGGCCGCATCGCTGCTCGGGCAGATGGCCGACGACCGCGCCACCGATATCTTCCACGGCCTGGATGCCGAGCAGCGCCAGCCGCTGCTGTGGTTGCTCAGTGCCGAAGCGCGGCTGTCGATCCAGGCGCTGATGCGCTACCCGCCCAACACCGCCGGTGCGCTGATGACCACCGAATTCGTGGCGGTGTCGTCCGACTGGACAGTGGGCCGCACCTTGCAGCACATCCGCGAAGTGGAGCGCAGCCGCGAGACCGTTTACGCCATCTATCTGCTCGACCCGCAGACCCGCGTGCTGCAGCAGGTGGTCACCATGCGCCGGCTTATCACCGGCGCGCCGGAGGCACCGATCCTGGAGGTGGCGCAGGTCAATCCGCCGGTCACCGTGGACCCGGCACTGGACCAGGAAGAAGTGGCGCGCCTGATCCGCCGCCACGACCTGCTCGCGATCCCGGTGGTGGATGCGCGCGGGCATGTGCTGGGCATCGTCACCGTGGACGATGTGCTCGACGCATTGATCGCCGAATCCACCGAAGACGTGCACAAGTTCGGCGGCATGGAGGCGCTGGACAAGCCCTACATGCACATTGGGTTTGGCCAGATGATCAAGAAGCGCGCCGGTTGGTTGAGCGTGCTGTTTCTGGGCGAAATGCTCACCGCCAGCGCCATGCAGCACTTCGAGGACGAGTTGTCCAAGGCGGTGGTGCTGACCTTGTTCATTCCGTTGATCATGAGCTCGGGCGGCAACTCCGGTTCGCAGGCCACTTCGCTGCTGATCCGTTCGCTGGCGCTGCGCGAAATCCGACTGGGTGACTGGTGGAAAGTGGCGCTGCGCGAGCTGCCCACCGGGCTGACCCTGGGCGCGATTCTGGGCGTGCTGGCGATCGTGCGCATCGCCATCTGGCAAACCGCCGGCCTGTACGACTATGGCCCGCACTGGCAGATGGTGGCGTTGACCATCGGTGCGGCGCTGATCGGCATCGTCACCTTCGGCTCGCTGTCCGGTTCGATGCTGCCATTCGTGCTGCAACGCTTCGGCTTCGACCCGGCCAGCGCCTCGGCACCGTTCGTGGCCACGCTGGTGGATGTCACCGGGCTGGTGATCTATTTCAGCATTGCCGCGGCGATCTTGAGCGGCACGTTGTTGTAAGACAGGGCGATACAGGCCTGGCGAGCAGTCGCCAGGCCTGTCTCTATGTGGGACGTGTCTAGGTTGACCGAGAGGGTGATGTCTGCGCGCTGCGCGCACGGATATCGATGACTTCGTCCCTGGCGCATCAGATCAGCAGCATGGCGGATCGCCGAATGTGGCAACGCCTGTAGCGCGCCCCCGGTTGCGGTAGCTCCCTAGGCTTGGCACACGCGTGCTGCACAGCGCGCCCATGCCTGGATCCATCAGTGCGTGTACCGTAGCGCGATGGCAGTGTTCTCCCCCGCACAATGAGTACCTATCACCTGCAACAGGTCTTCCGCCCCAGCACCGTTGCGGTGGTGGGTGGCAGTCCGCGCGATCGCTCGGCCGGGCGGGCGGTGGTGCGCAATTTGCGCGCGGCCGGCTTTCCTGGGCAGATCGGTTGGGTGAGCCCGCGCTATAGCGAGATCGATGGCGTGCGCACGGTGGCGCGCTTGACCGATCTGCCGTGGGTGCCGGACCTGGTAGTGATCACCGCGCCGGCGCGCATCGTGCCGCGCATCGTCTCCATCGCCGCGCGGCGCGGGGTGGCAGCAGCGATCATCCTTACCGCTGGTTTGGGCCGTGGCCCCGGCTCCCCGGCCGCACGCATGGAAGCGGCCGCACGGGCAAAGGGCATGCGCATCCTCGGCCCGCATTGCCTGGGCGTGATCGCCCCGCATGCGCGGCTCAATGCCAGCATCGCCGCGCACTGCCCACAGGCCGGCGATCTGGCGCTGATCTCCGAATCCAGCGCCATTGCCGCTGCTTTAGTGGAGTGGGGCGTGGCGCGTTCGGTGGGGTTCTCGGCGGTGGTGTCGCTGGGCGATACGCTGGATGTGGACTTCGGCGACCTGCTCGATTACTTCGCCACCGACTACCGCACCCGCGCCATCCTGCTCTACGTCGAACGCATCGGCGATGCGCGCAAGTTCATGTCGGCCGCGCGTGCGGCCGCGCGCGCCAAACCAGTGGTGGTGGTCAAGTCCGGCCGGCAGTTCCGCATCAATCCCAATGCCGATACCCACGCGCAGGCGCTGGCCGGCTCGGATGCGGTGTATGGCGCCGCGTTCGCGCGTGCCGGGTTGCTGCGCGTCGGCGCATTGGACGAGTTGTTCGCCGCGGCCGAAACGCTGGGCCGGCTTGGCAGCTTCCCGGGCCGGCGTCTGGCCATCCTGAGCAATGGAGGCGGGGTAGGGCAGCTGGCGGTGGACCAGTTGGTGCTGCGTGGCGGCACGTTGGCCGAGTTGTCGGCCAAGACCCTGGAGCGGCTGGACCAGTCGTTGCCGGAAGGCTGGTCGCGCAGCAATCCGGTGGACATCATTGTCGACGCCGATGGCGCGCGCTATGCCGCGGCGATCGAAGCGCTGCTGGACGACCCCGAGAACGACGCCTTGCTGGTGGTCAACGTGCCTACCGCATTCACGTCCTCGGCCGACGCGGCCAAGGCGCTGACCCGCGCGCTGGAGCAACGCAACCGCTATCAGCGCGACAAGCCGGTGTTCGCGGTGTGGCTGGGCCAGGACGATGCGGCGATCGCCGCGCTCAACGCCGCGCGCGTGCCCACCTACGCCACTGAATCGGATGCGGTGCGCGGCTTCACCCACCTGGTGCGCTATCGCGAGGCGCAGGCGGCGTTGATGGAAACCCCGCCCAGCCTGCCGGAAGACTTCGTGGTGGATGCCGGCATCGCGCGTGCGGTGGTCGATGAAGCCTTGGCTGCGGGCCGGCGTTGGCTGGACCCGGTGGCGACCAATCGGCTGCTGGCCGCCTACGGCATCCCGATCGTGCCGTTGCAGGTGGCCACCACCGCCAACGAGGCCGCCTTGCTGGCCGACCCGCTGCTGGCAATGGGGCGTACGGTCACTTTGAAGGTGTTGTCCGGCGACATCGCGCACAAGTCCGACGTGGATGGCGTGCGCCTGAACCTGTCCAGCGTGGCGGCGGTGCGCGAGGCGGCGGCCGGCATCCTGGCGCGTGCCCGCGCCGCGCTGCCGAACGCGGTCATCGAAGGGGTGATCGTGCAGCCCACCGTGCTGCGGCCCAAGGCGCGCGAGTTGATCGCCGGCATTGCCGACGACCCGGTGTTTGGCCCGGCGATCGTGTTCGGCCGTGGCGGTACCGCGGTGGAGGTGATCAACGACCGCGAACTGGCGTTGCCACCGCTGGATCTGCGCCTGGCGCACGAGCTTATCGGCCGCACCCGCGTCTCGCGCATTCTCAAGGCTTACCGCGACGTGCCGGCCGCCGACGAGCGCGCCGTGGCGCTGGTGCTGGTCAAGCTGGCGCAGCTGGCGGCCGACATCCCGGAAATCACCGAGCTGGACATCAACCCGCTGCTGGCCGACCGCGATGGCGTGATCGCGCTGGATGCCCGCGTGGCGGTGGCACCGGCGCGCAAGCTGCACAAGGGCCGCGGCCATCCGCGTTTTGCGATCTTCCCGTACCCCAAGGAATGGGAGCGCCAGATCGCGCTCGGCGATGGCACCCATGCGTTGGTGCGCCCGGTACGCCCGGAAGACGATGCATTGTTCCGCGCCTTCTTCGCGCGCGTCACCGACGAAGACCTGCGATTGCGGTTCTTCCAGTCGGTCAAGCATTTCAGCCACGAATTCATCGCCCGCCTGACCCAGCTCGATTACGCCCGCTCGATCGCGCTGGTGGCCATCGACCCCAAGACCGGCGACATGCTTGGCGCGGTGCGCCTGCATGCGGACGCTGATTACGAGCGTGGCGAGTACGGCATCCTGATCCGCTCCGATCTCAAGGGCCACGGCATCGGCTGGCAACTGATGCGCATCATGATCGAGTACGCGCGCTGGCTGGGCCTGAAGCAGATCGAAGGCCAGGTGCTGCGCGAGAACCGCACCATGCTGGCGATGTGCCAGAGCCTGGGCTTTGGCGTACGCCCGGATCCGGACGATGCGACCCTGATGGCGGTGACACTCCCTATAATGGGCGAGCCGCGCCCGGCCTGACGTTGCGTCACGCCGCGGTCCCCCATCCTCCACCGCACGCCGGATCTGCCGGGCTTTGCCCTGGCCCGTTGTTCCGGCTGTCGTCTCGGCCCGCCTGGGAGTGTCAATGTTTCGCGAGTTCAGAATGTCGTTGTTGGTCGCCGCCGTCTGCCTGGGCGTTGCCGCCTGGTGGGGTCACACCACCTCAATGGGTTTGTGGCAGGCGTTGTGGCTGTGCCTGGTGCTGAGCGTGCTGGAGGTGTCGTTGTCGTTCGACAACGCGGTGGTCAATGCCGGCGTGCTCAAGCACATGAACGCGTTCTGGCAGAAGCTGTTCCTGACCGTGGGCATCCTGATCGCGGTGTTCGGCATGCGGCTGGTGTTCCCGATCGTGATCGTGTCGGTGGCGACCGGCATGGGCCTGGTGCCGGTGATGCAGATGGCGCTCAAGGAGCCGGAGCGCTATAGCCAGGTGCTGACCGACAACTACCCGTCCATCGCCGCCTTCGGTGGCATGTTCCTGCTGCTGGTGTTCCTCAACTTCCTGTTCGACCAGGAGCGCAAGCTGCATTGGCTCGGCCCGGTGGAGCGGCTGGTCGGCAAGCTGGGCAAGGCCGATGCGATGTCGGTGATCGTGGCGGTCACGGTCCTGCTGTGCACCAAGCTGTTCCTGCCCGAGGCGATCTTCCAGAGCGTGTTGTTCGCCGGTCTGGGCGGCATCCTGCTGTATCTGCTGGTGGGCAGCGTGGATGCCCTGTTCGAGTCCGAAGAGAGCGAAGACGGCATGGGCCCGGCCAAGCGCTCGGGCATTGCAGCGTTCTTGTACCTGGAGGTGCTGGACGCCTCGTTCTCGTTCGACGGCGTAATTGGCGCATTCGCCATCACCCGCGACGTGGTCATCATCATGCTGGGCCTGGCGATCGGCGCGATGTTCGTGCGCTCGATGACGGTCTACCTGGTGCACAAGGGCACGCTGGACGAGTTCGTGTTTCTGGAGCACGGCGCGCATTACGCCATCGGCGTGCTGGCGATCATCATGCTGGTGGGCACCGTTTACCACGTGCCGGAAGTGCTGACCGGCCTGATCGGCGTGGCCTTCATCGTCGCCTCGGTGTGGTCGTCGATCCGCTACCGCAAGCGCCACCACATCGGCACGACCGAGATCTGAAGCTGCGCACCGGCCGCGCCCAAGGCGTCACGCTGTTCACTTGAGAGCGGCCTGACAGCGCCTTCGCGGCCATCGGACGGCGTTGCTGACGGACGGGTGCTGCTAGTTCTGTGGTTTGGCTGCAAGGCCCTTGCCTGCCCGCGGCGCTGTGAGTTTGCTGCAGGGCCCTTGCCCGCCCACCATCACGGGACACGCCGTGAATCCGCTCCTGGAGGCTCTTACGCGGCATCCATGCCGCGTAAGGTCCCGCGACGGTGGGCGGGCAAGGACCCGTCGAGATGGTGGGTATGCAGGGTAGGAGCAGGGCTTGATGCGCGTTGTCGGATCGTGACGCGCCGGATCAATGTTTGATGCGCAACGCGCATCAAGCAGCTTTCACGCGACCACCGACCAACGTTCTGGTGCGGTGTCCTCACCGCTTGCGGGACCGTGTGGCGGCATGGATGCCGCCACACGGTCCCCAGGGACGGGTTCACGGCGTGTCCCGCGAGCGGTGAGGGCACCGCGCCCTCGACCTGGATTCGGCAGTGGCGCGTTCCTGGTGTTGCCGGGTGTGCCGCGCGACATCGCTCCGCGTCGGTCAATCGCCCGGGCGATGCTTGGTTGCGGGGTTCCGTACTGATGAAGTGTCTTGGCGCGTGTTGCGGATACGCTGCTGTTAGAGCAGCGCGCCAAGCGTGCGGTGCCGGCTGAGGCAGTGACGGCCAACTGTGACCGGCTTCAGCATCGATGCGTGTCGCAGCCAACCCAACCGAACCCAACTGGTCAGCAAAAATGCCCGTTTGGGCCTTGACTGCGCAGTCGAATTGGCGGGTCCTGCGGCCCGGCGGCGACCGTTCGTCAGACAGTGCTTTGTGCCACAAGGGTTTGCGGTTTTTTCCTACATTTGGTGTTGACCCCTCCCAGCTACCCCACTATCTTGGGGGAGTCGGTGGTTGGCTGCCCCAAGCAGCTGGACCTGAAAGAGCACGAACTGCGGTAGGTACGCGGTCGATCAGCCTCCTCGCCGCAACCGCATTCGGTTTCATCCAGTCATCCAGGGCAGCGCCGTGGAGCGGACTGCGTGGGCCGATGGGGTTGCGGTTGTTTCGCCACTGACCACCACGCGACAGCACACCGCGCGGTGGCGGCCGTGGAATCTCCGGTAAGGAGATGGCTGGTGATGGCGATGCCGCCGCAGACTGCGTGTCTTGCGTGCTGGTCGTCCCGCACCGTCATCGCTGTCCAGGGAGTCCGGAACCGGTCGTAGCCCGTCCCCGAGCGGGTTCGTGTGCCTACGCATGGAGGACGCATGACCACCAACGACACCCTTGCCGCGATCGCCGCCGGTACCCTAACCAACACCAGCGTTCCCGCCAGTGTCAGCGCGCCCGCCCGTAGCGCGCCGGAGTTGACCGACCCGTCGGACGTCGTGCCGCCCCCCGCCAAGCCATTGCAATGCACGCACAGACCATCGAAGAACAAACCGTTTCCACCTGGATCACCAAGGAAGCCGGCAATCGCAAGATTCCGTTCGAGCCGGAGCGCCTGGAGCGCGCCATCGATCAGATCCATGCCGAGTTCCCGCAGCTGGACGTGGCCGACTACAAGCGTTCGGTGTTCGGCTTTGTCGATCGCAAGGACAGCGTCAATGCCGACGACCTGGTCGACCACCTGATCCGCGAGGCCGAAGCCCGCGTCGATCTGACCACCCCGGAGTGGGAGCACTTCGCTGCGCGTCTGTACCTGCGCCGCCTGTACAAGCGCGCCAGCCGCAACCGCTTCTACGACGCCAGCCAGAAGTACGGCTCGTTCGTCGGTCTGCAGGAAAGCCTGGCCGACCGTAATGTCTATTCCAACGACATCCTGCGCCGCTATTCCAAGGACGAGCTGATCGAAGCCGGCAAGATGATCGCGCCCGAGCGCGACACCTTGTTCGCCTACAACGGCCTGTACCTGCTGGCCACCCGTTACCTGGCCACCGACAACTCGCGCGGCGTGTTCGAGCTGCCGCAGGAGCGTTGGCTGACGATTGCGCTGTACCTGATGCAGGACGAGATCGGCACCGGAAAGGGTAGCCGCGAGCGCCGCATGCAGCTGGTGGGCGAGGCCTACTGGGCGCTGTCCAACCTGTACATGACTGTGGCCACACCGACGCTGGCCAACGCCGGCAAGGTCGGCGGCCAGCTGTCGAGCTGCTTCATCGACACCGTCGACGACAGCCTGCAGGGCATCTACGACTCCAACACCGACGTGGCGCGCGTGTCCAAGCACGGCGGCGGCGTGGGCGCGTACCTGGGCTATGTGCGTTCGTCCGGTTCGGCGATCCGCGGCGTGTCCAATTCGTCCGGCGGCGTGGTGCCGTGGATCAAGCAGCTCAACAACACCGCCGTGTCGGTGGATCAGCTGGGCCAGCGCAAGGGCGCCATCGCGGTCTATCTGGACATCTTCCACCGCGATATCGAGTCGTTCCTGGATCTGCGGTTGAACAACGGCGACCAGCGCCTGCGCGCGCACGACGTGTTCACCTCGGTGTGCATCCCGGACCTGTTCATGGAAGCGGTCGAGCGTCGCGGCGACTGGTATCTGTTCGATCCGCATGAGGTCAAGCGGGTCAAGGGCTGGTACCTGCAGGATTTCTACGACGAGAAGAAGGGCGACGCCAACAGCAGCTTCCGTCGCAAGTACGAAGAAGTCGTTGCCGACGAGCGCATCACGCGCAAGACCGTCAAGGCGATCGAAATCTTCAAGCGCATCATGGTCAGCCAGCTGGAAACCGGCAATCCGTTCATGTTCTATCGCGATGAAGTCAATCGCAAGAACCCGAACAAGCACGAGGGCATGGTCTATTCGTCCAACCTGTGCACCGAGATCCTGCAGAACATGAGCCCGACGCGGATGATGCAGGAGATCATCAGCGGCAATCAGATCGTCACCACCAAGAAGGCGGGCGACTTCGTCGTGTGCAACCTGTCCTCGATCAACCTGGGCCGCGCGATCATCGCGCAGGACGACCAGGCCGATCTGCTGGGCGCCGACGTGCTGGAGCGGTTGATCCCGATCCAGGTGCGCATGCTCGACAACGTGATCGATCTCAATCAGCTGCCGGTGCCGCAGGCCACGATCACCAACCAGAAATACCGCGCCATCGGCCTGGGCACCTTCGGTTGGCATCACCTGCTGGCGCAGAAGGCCATCCATTGGAATGCCAAGGAAGCCGAGGATTACAGCGACGAACTGTATGAGCGCATCAACTACCTGACCATCCAGGCGAGCATGGAGCTGGCCAAGGAAAAGGGCACCTACAGCGTGTTCCGCGGCAGCGACTGGCATAACGGCGAGTACTTCCGTGCGCGCGATTACAACAGCCCGCAGTGGCTGGAGTTGTCGGCACAGGTGTCGGTCAATGGCGTGCGCAATGCGTGGATGCTGGCCGTGGCGCCGAACATGAGCACCGCGCAGATCGCCGGCTCCACCGCGTCGATCGATCCGATCTACAGCGCGTTCTATTACGAAGAAAAGAAGGACTTCCGTCGTCCGGTCGCCGCTCCGGGCCTGTCGCTGGAAACCTGGCCGTACTACGAAAAGGGCGCCTACAAGGTCGACCAGTTCGCCAGCGTGCGCCAGAACGCGCGTCGTCAGCGCCACATCGACCAGTCGATCAGCTTCAACTTCTACGTGCCCAGCACCATCCGTGCGAGCACGTTGCTGGATCTGCACATGACCGCCTGGCGCGAAGGCTTGAAGACCACGTACTACGTGCGCTCCAACGACATCGATATCAGTGAGTGCGAGTGGTGCAGTAGCTAAGCGCATTCGCGCTTCGCTTCCACGGTTCGCGTTGCGAACCGTGGACCCTGCTTCACCAGCTCCCACACCCCGCGCCTTCGGCGCGCCCCCTAACTTAGGGGGCTTTCCTCCAGCGCGATTTTGCCGCCGTCGTCCCGCTCCACACGCGAGCTAGACCCGGAACACGAGTAGAGAAACCCATGTCTGCAACACCGCTTGAACGCATCAAAATTCTGGAGCCGCGCCACCCGAACCGTTCGACCAGCATCATCAATGGTCAGACCTCCGGCATCCTCAACTGGAACGATATTCCGTACCCGTCCTTCTATCGGGCGTACAAGGAGCTGTCGACCAACTTCTGGATCCCCGACGAGGTGGACATGAAGGGCGATGCGCGCCAGTACAACGAGCTGTCGTCGCGCGAAAAGAATGCCTACGATTCGATCATCGGCTTGCTGGCCACGCTGGATTCGCCGCAGACGCGCTTCATCTACAACGTCGCCGAATACATCACCGACCCGGCCGCGCATGCCAATGCCGCGATCATCGGCCAGCAGGAAGTGATCCATAACGAGAGCTACAGCTACGTGCTGGCCTCGATCACCGGCCTGGCCGATCAGAACCGCGTGTTCGAGCTTGCGCGCACGCATCCGACCATCATCAAGCGCAATGCGCCGATCATGGGCGCCTACGACGACTTCCTGCGCGACAAGACCGCCGAAACGCTGATCCGCGCGCTGATCCAGTCCTCGATCCTGGAAGGCATCAACTTCTATTCCGGCTTTGCGTACTTCTACAATCTGGTCCGCCAGAACCGCATGACCGGCACCGGCAAGATCATCAGCTTCATCAACCGCGATGAGCTGGCGCATTCCAAGTTCATCAGCGAGTTGATTCGCGCCATCATCGGCGAGAACCAGGCGCTGCAGGGCGACCAGCTCACCGACTACGTGCACAAGGCGTTCGAGCACGCGATCGATCTGGAAACGGTGTGGACCGCCGAAGTGCTGGACGGCATCGACGGCATCGACGTGGACGAGATGATCCGCTACGTGAAGTATCGCGCCAACAAGATGGCCGGCATGCTTGGCATCGAGAAGCTGTACGAAGGCGCCAACGACAACGTGATGCCGTGGATCAAGGCCTACGCCGACAACTTCACCGAAACCAAAACCGACTTCTTCGAAATGCGCAATGCGTCGTACAAGAAGACCAATTCGGATAATGGGTTCGACGATCTGTAAGTAATTGGGAATAGGGAATCGGGAATGGCAAAAGCAGACAGCAGCGCGCTCTTCCGATTCTCCATTCTCCATTCCCTGCCCCCGCCAAATGAACATCCTGCTGGCACTGGCATCGTTGAGCGGCAATACCCGCGATGTGGCGCGCAGTGTCGCGCTGCACTGCGAGGCGGCCGGGCACACGGTGACCTGGTTGGAAACCGATGTGCAGCGGCTGCAACAGGTGCCGCATGCGCCGGGACAGTACGACTTGTTTCTGTTTGGCAGCTGGACCGACAACGGCGGGCGCACGCCGTCGGAGATGAAACGATTCATCGTCGAACTGGTCGAAACGCTGGGCAAGCCGCCGCGTGTTGCCGTCTTCGGGACGGGCGAAACGCAGTGGGGTGAGGACTATTTTTGCGGTGCGGTGCATCGCATCGCACAGTTTTTCGCCAGTCCATTTCCGCGCTTGACCATCGAACAGATGCCCCACGGCCAGCGCGACGCGCAGGCCATCGCCGCCTGGACCGACGAGGTTCTAGCTCAATGCAAACACGATCCCCATGATGCACACCATTACCGTCACGTCGCCTGAGCACTACACCCAGACCCTGGCCGCGCACCCGCGCGCGCTGGTGGATTTCTACAAGGACAATTGCCCAGGCTGCAAGATGCTCGACATGTCGCTGACCAAGTTCGCCAACAGCGATGCGTCCGAAGGTGTGGCCTTGTTGAAGGTCAAGCTGGAAGTGGTGGGCGAAGAATTTTTTCGCGACCTGGAGCTGCGCCAGACGCCGACCCTGGCGCTATACCGCGACGGCAGCGAAGTGGCGCGCCTGCCTGGTTTCCAGTCGCCGGCGCAGATAGAGACAGCGGTCAAGACCAGCCTCTGAACCTGCGTCTGTTCGCAACGCGCCGGCACGCCCTAGCGCTGCTGTAGGAGCGGCCCCGGCCGCGAGGGCATTACCGAGACAAGCCATCGCACCACCCGTGCGATGGATGCGCGGTGCGCCTGCCTGTAGCTGTCAATCGGCGGGCCGCTACGTGCAACCGGATGCCGGTGCCCGCCCATGCGGCATGGCCTGCACTACGCGCTCGCGCACGCCGCTGCTGCAATCGCGTCTGCACGCATCGACCAACCAGTCCTCTTAACGGAATTCGCCATGTCAGACAGCCCGCAGACGCCACCGCCGACCGAAGTGCGCATGGTCGAAATCGTGTTTCCCAACCACACCAATCACATGGGCACGCTGTTCGGCGGGCAGGCGTTGGCGTGGATGGACAAGGCCGCGTTTCTGGCCGCCTCGCGCTATGCGCGGCGTGCGGTGGTGACCGCACGCTCGGACCAGGTGGATTTCAAGCTGCCGATCCGCCAGGGCCAGATGGTGGAAACCATCGCGCGGGTGGTGTCGGTGGGGCGCAGTTCGATCAAGGTGGAAGTGGAGCTGATTGCCGAAGACCTGCTCAGCGGCGCGCGCGAGCTGTGCACACGCGGGCACTTCGTGATGATCGCCCTGGATGCCGATGGCAAGCCGACGATGGTGCCGCCGTTGCCAGCTGCTGGCGCTAGCTGATCAGGACCAGCGCGGTCACAGCGTTGCGAGCACGCCGGCTGCAAGCGGCGAGGGCGCACGCACCGCAGCGCAGCGCGCACCTGGCACTCGCCGCAGCCACCCCCGCTCGATGATTGCGCAGTTGCCAGATCGCCGCTGTTATTCCTGGACCTCGCGGTCCTCGCGCTTGGTTTCTTCCATCGCTTCGGGTTCCAGTTCTTCGGCGCTGCGATTGAGTTTGACGAACACGCCCCAGGCGATCAGCAACAGCGCCGCGCACAGGCCAACCGCTGCGGCATACGGCAGCTTGGCTGGGTCCTCGTGCATCAGCTCGAAGATCGATACCAGCGTTTCGATCGCCAACGCAATCACGATCACCACGAAGAACCGCGACAGATAGCGGCGCACGCGGGTGGGGCCACTGACTTTGACGTCGCGCAGGATCTCTTCTTCGAAGATGGTCTGGCCCAGTTCCAGCGTCACCAGCGCCACGGTAAGCAGGCCGATCGCCTCCAGCACCACGTTGAAGCGGTCGCGCACCACCATGTCGCCGCCCGGGGTGAAGCCATGCCACAACTCCAAGCCGGCCATCCCCACCAGCCCCGCCGCGCACAGCACGAAAAACGCCAGGATCACGAAGTGACCGGCACGGAACAGGTGGCTGAGCAGCTTCATGGGAGGCGACGCGGGCGATGGGACGCAGAGCATCGTGCGCAACGCGTCGTTGCAGCGCGAAGGCTACGCGAACCCGGCGGTCCCTCATCCGGCGCTTTGCGCCACCTTCTCCCGCAAGCGGGAGAAGGGACGTGCTAGAGCAGCGAGGTGTAGCTCCCGCGAGCGGGAGAAGGGATGTGCCAGAGCAACGAGGTGTAGCTCCCGCGTGCGGGAGAAGGGATGTGCCAGAGCAACGAGGTGTAGCTCCCGCGTGCGGGAGAAGGGACGTGTCAGAGCAACGAGCTGTAGCTCCCGCAAGCGGGAGAAGGGACGTACCAGAGCAACGAGGTGTAGTGGAGACGGAGGCCATCGGCCCAGTGCCGTGTAGCTACCGTCATCCCCGCTCCTTGCTCCTTGCTCACTGCTCCCTTCCCCCGCCTGCGGGGGAAGGTGCCCGAAGGGCGGATGGGGGGGGCGGTTTACACGTAGCCCAACCGCTCGCACGCACTCCAACACCCTCAGCTATGCCGCAACACCTGATACGCCTGCAGATGCACATTCGCCGCCATCAGCAGCGGTGCATTGCGACCGGTCTCGCGCACGCGCTTGAGCATGTCGCCAACGATCTGCGCCGCTTCCACATCCTGGCCGGCTTCCAGATCGCGCAGCATCGACGCCTTCAACGGCGAATCCACCTGCAACAAGGTCTGCAAAGCTTTCGCACGCGCCGGCTCGGGAATCGTCTGGCCGGCCGCATCGGCGGCCCATAGGCATTCGTTGTACACGCCGTTGATCAACGCACGCCCATCGTCGGTGGCGACGATCGCGCCGACCGGTGCGCGCATCAGGCAGGTGGCCGCTGCCAGTGCGGTGAGGAAGCTGTATTTATTCCACTGCTCCTGCGCGATCTGGGTGCTGGCCACATGATCGATACCCGCCTGCGTGCACGTTGCGGCAAACGCCTGCACGCGCGCCGAGTCTGCGCTGCCATCGCGCTCGCCAAAGGTGATCGCCGCCGGTTTGCCCAGATGCAGAATCTCGCCCTGTTCGCCCTTGGTCGCGCTGATGAAGCACAGCCCGCCCAGCACCCGCGCCGCGCCGAAGCGCTCGTCCAGCGCCGCGTAATGGCGCAGGCCGTTAAGAATCGGCAGCACCGTGGTGTGTTCGCCCACGGCCGGTGCAATCGCATCGAGCGCGCTATCCAGGTCGTAGGCCTTGCAGCTGAGCATCACCAGATCGAACGGCTGCTGCGCCACCAGCGCCGGCAAGGCAGCGGCAGTGACATGCGCCACTTGCAGATCCGCATCGCCCAGCGGGCTGCGGATGCGCAAGCCCTCGGCCTGCAACTGCGCCGCGCGCGCATCGCGCACAAGGAAGGTGACGTCCACGCCGGCCTGCGCCAGACGTCCGCCGAAATAGCCGCCGGTACCGCCGGCGCCCAGGATCAAGATACGCATGAAAAATTCCTTTCAACTTAATTCGAACGCGTAGACGTCAGCTATTATTTCAGCCGGATCGGGGATTCTCGGTCGGCATCAGGCTTTGGCGGAATCGTCGGGGCCTTTTGTTTGGGTCAGTAGATCTGACTAGCTCTGCCAAGGATATCTAGCGGGAAATTTTGACCTAGCTTTTGCAGGCTAGCTTGATTCATGTGGCTTATGAATTTTTCCATATTTTCTACGAATCGACGTGCTTCCATCGGCCTCGCCTGCTTCGCCCAAGGCGGATCTGTACTGGGATTGCGCGGCCGAGTTCCTTTCCATGTGGTGTCCTCGTCTTCGCGCGCATAAGGCTTTGCATGAGCGACCTTGTTGCGGAAATTGAAGAATTGACTCACCGTCGTAAGCGAGATACTTTCCAGCGTAAGATCTAAGGCATTAGTCAATTCCAGGAATTTTTGATCAGGTGCTTTGCGCTCAAAATCCTTGATGTCCTCGAGCTGCAGAATCATTCGACGTTCGTGTAGTGCATGCGCGAGTTGGTTGAAGTAGGCCTCCAAAGCAAAGCAGCACATCATCATGGCCCCTAGAGCGAACTGATTAGTTTGCTCCTCGGTGGCATCTTCGTTTTTTTCGAGGAAAGAGCGTGCTGCATGCGCAAGAAGCGCATGCGAATAGCCCTCCACGCTCTGCGTCACATGCTTGCGATCCATATCAGCTCCGCAACCCCACCCCACGCCGCAGCAGCCACAGCGCCAGCGCGCTGAGCACGGCGACAAAGCCCAGCATCAGCGCGTAGGCCACCCAGATCGGCACGTCGGAGCTGCCGAGCAGGCCGTAGCGGAAGGCGTTGACCATGTAGAAGATCGGGTTGGCATGCGTGGCCGCCTCGGCCCAGCCGGGCAGCAATTTGACCGAATAGAACACACCGCCCAGGTAAGTCAGCGGGGTCAGGATGAAGGTGGGCACGATCGCCACGTCATCGAACTTCTTGGCGTACACCGCGTTGACGAAGCCGGCCAGCGAAAAGATGATCGCGCCCAGCAGCACGGTAGTCAGCGTCACGAAGGGATGCGGGATGCGCACCGGAGTGAAGAACATGGCGATGATCAGCACCAGCGCACCGACCATTACCCCGCGCAGTACCGCGCCGGACACGTAGCCCCACAGGATCACCCAGTTGGGCATCGGGCTGACCAGCAGTTCTTCCACGTGGCGGCCGAACTTGGCACCGAAAAAGCTCGACGAAATGTTGCCGTAGCTGTTCTGGATCACGCTCATCATCACCAGGCCCGGCACGATGAACTGCATGTAGGTATAGCCG
This sequence comes from Xanthomonas sp. AC360, assembly GCF_979258225.1. NCBI lineage: Bacteria > Pseudomonadati > Pseudomonadota > Gammaproteobacteria > Lysobacterales > Lysobacteraceae > Xanthomonas > Xanthomonas sp. AC360. The sequence goes on along the minus strand of NZ_OZ409846.1, from coordinate 902,302 downwards.
CCCATGTCGCCCACGCGCGAGCCGATCAGCCCGCCGAAGATCAGGAAGTACAGCGTCATGGTGATGGCCGGCGGCACCAGGGTCTGGCCCCAGATGCGCAGGATGCGCTGCACTTCGCGGCGCACGATGGTGCCCAGCGCAATCCAGTTGCGTTGGCGGGGTGTTGCGGGAACAGCGGACATCGAAGGCTCCGGGGAACTCATGGGTGACCTGCCGGGCGCATGGGCGCCGCTGTAGCAGGAGCCGGGTCGGCGAGGGTCTCGCCGGGTCCGGTCAGACGAACGAACAATTCTTCCAGCCGGTTGCTCTTGGTGCGCATCGAGCGCACCCGGATGCCGGCATCGCCTAGCGCGGCGAACACGCGGTTGAGGTCCATCGCGCGCGGCATGTCCAGATCCAACGTGTGGCTGTCGATGGCGGTGAGCGTGGTGCCTTCGATCGCCGGCAGCTGCGTGGGCAGGTCACCGTCGATGTCGAACAGGAAGCCTTCCACGTCGAGCTTGGCCAGCAGCTCGCGCATCGGCCCCTGGGTGACGATCTGGCCGTGGTTGATGATGGCCAGGTTGCGGCACAGGTGCTCGGCTTCTTCCAGGTAATGCGTGGTCAGGATGATGGTGGTGCCGGCGGCGTTGATCTCTTTCAGCACGCGCCACATATCGCGGCGGATCTCGATGTCCACGCCGGCGGTGGGCTCGTCCAGAATCAGCAGCCGCGGCTGGGTCATCATCGCGCGGGCGATCATCAACCGCCGTTTCATGCCGCCGGACAGCGTGCGGCTCATCACCTGAGCCTTTTCCCACAGGTGTGCGCGGCGCAGCTCCACTTCGGCCAGACGCTCGGCTTCCGCACGCGGCATGCCGTAGAAACCGGCGTAGTTGACCAGGATGTCGAAGGGCTTTTCGAACAGATTGAAGTTGACCTCCTGCGGCACCAGGCCGATCAGCCGCATCGCCTCGCTGCGATGGGCGACCAGATCGGTGCCGAACACTTCCACCTGCCCGCCGGACAGGTTCACCAGCGAGCTGATGATGCCGATCAGGGTCGATTTGCCGGCGCCGTTGGGGCCGAGCAGGGCGAAGAAATCGCCTGGCGCCACATCTAGCGACACGCCCTTGAGCGCCTGGGTGCCGTTGTCGTAGGTCTTGCGCAGATCGCACACGCGCAGGGCGGGTGCGGTGATCGGAGATGGGGAATTCAAGGTGTTCCTTCGCGTCAGCGTGACGGCGCAGCGAGTTGCAGGCCGTTATTATAGAAGCCCGCGGGGGCAAGCCCCGATCACAGACTGTCCTAAATACGTTCGTGCCTGTTCAATTTCCCCTCAAGCTTGTCGACCGGCGCATGATTGCGCCCACCGTGGCCCACTGCCAGTTCGTGCGTGACGACGGGCAGCCGCTGGATTTCCAGCCCGGGCAGTTCATCCAGATCCATTTCAGCGGCGCCGATGGCACGCCGACCAAGCGCAGCTATTCGCTGGCGACCATTCACGACCACGCGCTGGGACCGGGCGAGGCGGTGGATATCGCGGTGAGCTTCGTGCCCGGCGGCTCGGCCACCGCGCTGTTCGAAGGCCTGCAGATCGGCGACCAGTTGCAGGCCAGCGGCCCGTATGGCCGTTTCTGCCTGCCGCCGGGCGATGCCAACCAGCGCTATGTGCTGATCGCCACCGGCACCGGGGTCACCCCGTACCGGTCGATGCTGCCGTTGCTGGCCGAGGCGATCGCCAGCCGTGGCGTGCAGGTTGTCCTGCTGCAGGGCGCGCGCACCCCGGCCGAGCTGCTGTACGGCGAGGATTTCCGCGCGTTTGCCGACGCGCACCCGCAGTTCCGCTACGTGCCGTGTTTGTCGCGCGAGCTGCCTGACTCGCCGCATGCCGATGTGCGGCACGGCTATGTGCAGCAGCATCTGCCCGAATTCGCGCCCGATGCCCAGACCGATATCGCCTATCTCTGCGGCAACCCGGACATGGTGGACACCTGCGTCGAGGCACTGAAGGCCGCCGGTCTGCCGAACGCGCAGATTCGTCGCGAAAAATACGTCAGTCCGCCACCGGCAAAGACCTGAGGACCGCCGGCGCCGCCGCGATGGCGCCGGCAACCGCAGGCGTGCTGCACCGTCATGCAGCGTGCCTGCGGTTGCACATGCGCGAGGCTATGCCCGCGCTGTGTGCAGTGGCGGGCGTTGCAGCTCGACCGTGATGTGCACCAGTTCTTCGTGAATCTGCAATGCAGCGCGGACCAGGTCCGCATCGATGTCTGCGTCAGTCACCAGGCTGAGCACGCAGGCATAGCGATCGCTGCCGACGCGCCACACATGCAGGTCGGCGATGTCGATCGCATGCGGAAGCTCGGCGATGACCTGCCTTACTTCCGCCACCACCGGCGCGTCCATTTCCGCATCCAGCAGCACGCGGCCGGTACTGCGTAGCAGTCCCCACGCCCACACGGTGACCAGCACCGCGCCGACGATGCCCATGAGCGGGTCCAGCCACGTCACCCCCCAATGCATGCCGGCGACCAAGGCCACGATCGCCAGCACCGAGGTGGCGGCATCGGCGACCACGTGCAGATACGCGGCACGTAGATTCAGATCGGCGTGACCGTCGTGGTGGTGATCATGCTCACCATGCGCGTGACCGTGACCGTGAGCATGATGCGCGTGCTCATGCCCATGGCTGTGATCGTGCCCGTGCGCATGCGAGTCGCGTAACCACCACGCACAGATCAGATTCACCAGCAGGCCGATCACCGCGATGACCGTGGCTTCCTGATACTGGACGGGCTGGGGCGAGAACAGCCGTTCCACCGACTGGAAGGCCATCAGGCCGGCTACGCCCAGCAACAGCAGCGCGCTGCTGTAGCCGCCCAGCACCTCGACCTTCCAGGTGCCGAAGGTGAAGCGCGGGTCGGTGGCATGCCGCCGCGCAAAGCGGTAGGCGAACAACGCCAGCCCCAATGCAAGCGCATGCGAACTCATATGCCAGCCATCGGCGAGCAGGGCCATGGAATTGAGTGTCCAGCCGCCGACGATCTCCACCACCATCATCACGACGGTCAGGATCACGGCCTTGCGGGTGTTGCGCTCGGCCAGCGGGTTGGTGCTGGCAAAGCGGTGCGACTGCGCGCAGTGGGGCGCGGAGGGCGTGATCGACATCGGTGTGAGCCCTGGCTACGATACCCCCATAGGGTATCTGAGATACCCCCATGGGGTATAGCGCAATGTCACATCTGAACCACGATAAATCCAAGCTCCTGGCGCGCGTGCGCAGGATCCGCGGGCAGGTGGAGGGGCTCGAGAAAGCCTTGGCGCAGGACGTGGACTGCACCGCGCTGTTGACCCAGGTCGCCGCGTTCCGTGGTGCGGCGCAGGGGTTGATGGTCGAGTTGCTCAGCGAACATCTCAAGCATCACGTGGCCGCGCCGGATGCGCTGGGCGACCGGGAGCTGGCGGTCGACGATGTCGCCGCCATCCTCAAGACCTATCTGAAGTGACGCCTCTGCTGGCTTGATACCGTGCGCGGATTACCTGCGCAGCGGCGCCAATCGCAGCGTCCATCCCTGCGCGCTGCCAGCCACGGCGATGACGTGACTGGCAACATCGGCGGTGCATCGCTCAGCGCGGCTGCAAGGTCACCAGCACCACATCGTTGCTACGCATCGGCACATTGACCTCCACCAGGCCATCGGCGCCGACACGGATGCGTGTGTCCTGCTCGGGCGTGTCGCGCGTGGCCTGCTGCAGTTGGGTCAACTGGGTCTGGTCCAAGGCCTTGGGCAGGCCCATGTCGATGTACAGCGACAGCGGGTCGTTACGGCGGTAGCCGGTCTTGCGCACCTGCAAGGTGTAGTTGCCTACGGGCACGTTGGTCATGCGCAACTGCAGCGGTGCGCTCTCGGTGGCGGCCACCAGTTTGGTATAGAACGGCGTATTGCTCACCGCCTGCACCGGCTGCTGCCAATCCCACACCAGCGCGGCAATGTACTTGCCATCCACCGCTGCCAGCGCATGCGCATCGGGTAGCGGAATTTCGCGGCCCTGCAGCGCGTTCAAATATTTGTAGGCAAACCACGCCGGCTTGCGAATGCCTTCGCGATTCATCAGCCCGAACCCGCCATGGAACGGCGTCGGCGGCGGGCCGGGTTCTTCGAACAGATCGGTATAGGTCCAGTAGCTCATGCCCTGCACCAGCCCTTGCACCTGCTTGAGTTTGGTCAGGATGTAGGGCGCGCTGATATAGCTGTCGTGGACATAATCGCGCGGCGTGTAGCTACTGCTCCACTCGGTGAAATACAGCGGCAACTGCGGAAACGGCGATGCCTTGATCTGCGCATGCACGCGACGCACATCGCCCACGATGGCATCCGGCGATGCGGACAGCTTGACGTCCCGTTTGCCGTCTTCATCGAGAAAACCGCCGTCCACGCCATAGGTATGCGCGGTGACGAAATCGATGGGTAGCTTGTTCTTGGCAACGAAGGCCAGCAGCTCCGGCACCCAGTCCGCGCCGGCAGTGGACGGGCCGCCGACGCGCAGCTGCGGGTCGATTGCCTTGATGGTGCGCGCGGTGTTGGCATACAGATCGAAGTAGGCCTGCTGGTCGGCGTTTTCCCAGAAGTCCTTCAAATTCGGCTCGTTCCACACCTCGAAATACCATTGCCGTATTTCATCGGCACCGTAGCGGTCGCGGATGTGCCGCACATACGCATCGATCAACTGGGTCCACTTGGCCGGATCCGGATGCGAGGTGTTGCCCTTCCAGTAGAACAATGTCTGCTCGGAGGTTTTCATCGCGCTTGGGGTAAAGCCCAGCTCGACAAACGGGCGAATGCGCTTGGCCAGCAATGCGTCGTACAGCTGGTCCAGCTTGGTCCAGTCGTACACCAGCTTGCCGTCCACTTCTTTGACGGTGCCAAGCGCATCGTGGAAGACATCGTGGAAGCGGATGTAGCGAAATCCCAGTTCCTGCACGGCAGGCACCAGATGCGCCTGCGTCTCGGCGCGGATCAGCGTGCCCGGAAAATCCGAGCCCACCGACAGCGTGGCGAAGCGATCCACCGGCTTGCCGGCGGTGGAGAGATCCACTGCAATGTCGCGCGGTGCGGCGGCGTGCGCCGGCGCCGGTAATGCCGTGCTGCAGGCCAGCGTCATCGCAAGCAAGATGGGAAACCGCATCGTCTCTCCTGATGGTGTTGAGCGGCAACCAATGCGGAACGCACATGCGCGGTGAAGGCGCGTAATCGTTCTGGTGGTGGCCGTTGCCGGGTGGTCAAGGGTAACGGAATGCGTGTGCTGGCTTGCGCGAGCAGCTGTGGTATTTCCACCTGCGATGGCGCACCGCAGTCGCGTTCGTTAGCCGCCGCATCAGCGACACGAAGCGTGCAGGCGCCGCCATGGTGGCAACTTGGCGCGACTGACCAAACGGCTGCGCGACCATCATGCCGATGCGGCCGGTGATCGGAATCGGTATGCACCACTCCTGCACTCGGTGTTTATGTGCGCCGTCCACATCCGCTTGGCAGCCACTCGCTCTATTTTGTCGGCGGGTATTAGCGGTGCAGTGCAGTTTCAGCGGCGATGACGATCAACGCACGCATCCGCTCCACATCGGTGTAAAGGATGCTTGACACGCCCCAAATCTGCGCGCACTCTCTGTGTCAAGGGAACTTGACACAGGGGTGTGGGGTGAACAGCAGCGCAAACATGTCGCCGGTGCACGCATTGCCTTGCAGTGCTGTGATGCTCAAGGAATCTGCTTGTACTGCCATGCAGTGCACAGCGATCCACGCGCAGGCGTCCACGACATCGCTGGGCGCACGATGAGCGCCAAGACAGTGGCGCTGCGTGTACTGCAGGTCTGCAGCGTTGTCCTGATTCTGCTGGGTGCCTTGCGGCGCTGGCTGCCATGGCAGGTGAGCGATTACGCCCAGGGGCTGCTGATCGGCGTCGGCCTGGGCGGCTTGCTGGTGGCGCTGATGCTGCACGTCTCGTGCGGCAGCTTTCGCGACAGCGCGCCGCCTGCGTTGGTCCGCCGATATCACACGGAGCTCGCGCCGCCGATGCTGGCCTACGTCGTGGTCATGCTGTGCTGGCGGCATCTGCTGGCCAGTGTGGATGCCAACTGGATGCGTGTGCTGATTGCGCTGCTGCCTGCCTTGCTGCTGATGTTCGTGGTCCGTGCGGTGGCGCGTTTTGTGCATGATTCGGATGAAATGCAACGCCGCATCGAGCTGGAATCGATCGCCATTGCGGCAGGTCTGGTGAGCCTGGCGTACATGACCGCCGGCTTCCTGCAATCGGCGCAGCTGATCGCGGTGCCGGCAGCGGCGGCGATGATCTGGGTGTTTCCGGTGCTGTGCATCACTTATGGCTTCACCAAGGCCATCAATGCACGCCGCTATCAATGAAGAGTCGGGTACGTGCATTGCGCGAAGCCAGCGGCTGGTCGCAAGGCGAGTTGGCCGAGCAGCTGGGCGTGTCGCGGCAAACCATCAATGCGCTGGAGACCGGCAAGTACGATCCCAGCCTGCCATTGGCGTTTCGCATCGCACGCTTGTTCGGCGAACCGATCGAGCACGTGTTTCTGTATGACGATGATCAGTAGTTGCGGTGGTCACAACCGACCGTCGGCAACGTCAGGGAATGGGCACTAGGAGAGGATGGACATGCTGAAGCAACTGAATGTGGCCGCCGCCGTGCTGGCCGCGCTGCTGGCCGCAGGATGCCAACGCGCAGAGATGCCTGCTGCAGGCAACGCCGGCGCATACGGGCCGGGCAAAACGCAGCCGCGTGCTACAAACACGCATCAAGACACTGCGACCGGCAATCGCTATGGCAGCCTGCAATTCGCACCATGCACGCTGAGTTCCGGCAGCGCGGCGGGCAATATCGAAGCGCAGTGCGCACAGCTGAAAGTGCCGGAGAACCCGGCGGCGCCACATGGGCGCATGCTCGACTTGAAGATCGCCTGGTTGGAAAGCAACGCCGGCGCGGGCAGCACGCCGGACCCGGTGTTCTTCATTGCCGGCGGCCCAGGCCAGTCGGCCACGCAGGTGGCCGCGATCGTGGACATGGGCTTGCGCGAGGTGCGCAAACAGCGCGATCTTTTTCTGGTCGATCAGCGCGGCACCGGTGGATCGCATCCGCTGCAATGCCGCGATGGCGCCGGCAAGCCATTGGAGATGCCAGGTGGCGCCGCCGCCAACGTGACACAGCTCACCGACTATGCGCGGCGGTGCGCGGACGGTTTGCGCAACGACGCCGATCCGCGCTACTTCACGACGACCGAGGCCATCGCCGATCTGGATGCGGTACGCGCGGCCTTGGGCGTGCAGCAGCTCAATCTGATCGGCGGCTCCTACGGCACCCGTGTGGCGCAGCAGTACGCGATGCATTACCCGCAGCACACCCGCAGCGTGGTGCTCGATGGCGTGGCGCCCAACGATCTGGTGATCGGCGGCGAATTTGCGCGCACCTTCGAAGATGCGATTGCGCTGCAGGCCAAGCAATGCGCGTCCACGCCGGCATGCGCCAAACGCTTCACGGTCGATACCCGCACCCAGCTGCGGCAGGTGGTCGAGCGTTTGCGCCAGGCGCCGGTGGCAGTGGACTACCGCGACCCGCGCACCGGCGCGCTGCGCCACGAACAGGTGACCGCCGATACGGTGGTGGGACTGGCGTTTGGATTTTCGTATGCACCGGAAACCGCCTCCCTGCTGCCGCTGGTGCTGGACGAAGCCGCCGCAGGCCGCTATGCATCGTTGATGGCGTTGGCGCAGATGAGCGCGTCGGACATGTCCGATCAGATGAATCGCGCCATGCAATGGTCGGTGTTGTGCAGCGAGGATGCCGGGCGTTACCGCGCACCCACGGACAAGGACGCCACGCTGCTGGGCAATGAGGTGGCCGAGATGTTCTTCGCCCCGTGCAAGGTCTGGCCCGCCAAACCGGCACCGGCCGATGCAGCCAAGCCGTTCACATCGACGCTGCCGGTGCTGCTGCTGTCCGGCGAGCTCGATCCGGTGACACCGCCGCGCTACGCGCAGCGCGTGTTGCAGGGTCTGCCCAACGGCCGCCACATCATCGCGCCGGGGCAGGGGCATGGCGTGTTCCGGCTCGGCTGCATGCCCAAGGTGCTGAGCCAGTTTCTGCAGACCACCGACGCCAAGGCGCTGGATGCCAGCTGCGTGGCCAGCCTCAACAACGTGCCTGCGTTCACCTCGTTCAACGGATGGGAACCATGAGCCGCATCGACCACGCCACGGAGGCGCACGCATGATCGTCGTCGAGAATCTGCACAAATCGTTCAAGACCAAGACCGGGCTGGTCAATGCGGTCGATGGGGTCAGTTTCAGCGCCGCCGACGGCCAGATCACCGGCTTGCTCGGCCCCAATGGCGCCGGCAAGACCACCACCTTGCGCATGCTCTACACCTTGATGTCGCCGGACCAGGGGCGTGTCACCGTGGATGGCGTGGACGCCGCGCACGACCCGGTCACGGTACGCCGTGCGCTGGGCGTGTTGCCGGATGCGCGCGGCGTGTACAAGCGCTTGAGCGCACGCGAAAACATCGCCTATTTCGGCGAGTTGCATGGCATGTCGCGCAGCCAGATCGCCGAGCGCACGCGCGTGTTGTCCAGCGCATTGGACATGGACGACATTCTCGATCGCCAGACCGAAGGCTTCAGCCAGGGGCAGCGCACCAAGACCGCGATTGCGCGCGCGCTGGTGCACGACCCGCGCAACGTGATTCTGGACGAGCCCACCAATGGCCTGGATGTGATGACCACGCGCGCGATGCGTAGCTTCCTGCAGCAGCTGCGTGCGGAAGGGCGCTGCGTGATCTTTTCCAGTCACATCATGCAAGAGGTGGCGGCGCTGTGCGATCGCATCGTCATCATCGCCAAGGGCACGGTGGTGGCGTCCGGCAGCGCCGACGAACTGCGTGCCGCCACCGGTGAAGACAACCTGGAAGACGCCTTCGTCAAGTCGATCGGCTCGGAAGAAGGACTGCACGCATGAGCAAGCGCTCCCTGTTGGCCACGTGGTGGACGGTGCTGCGCAAGGAACTGCGCGACATCTCGCGCGACCGCCGCACCCTGGCATTGGCGTTGCTGCTGTCGCCATTGCTGTATCCAATCCTGATCCTGGGCATGGGCGCCTTGAGCGAAAGCCGCGTGCGTACGCAGATCGACAAGCCGCTGGACATCCCCACGCTCGGCCGCGAACACGCACCCAATCTGGTGCGGTTTCTCGCCGCCCAGGGACTCAACGCCGTGGATGCGCCAGCGGACCTGACGACGGCCATTCGCAACCAGGATGTTGATGTGGCGCTGCGCATCAGCGACAGCTATGCCGACGATTGGCGCGAAGGCCGTCCGGCGCTGGTGGAAATCATCAAGGACAGCACCCGCCGCGAGGCCGACGTGCCCAGCCTGCGCTTACAGGCAGCATTGAGCGGCTACAGCCAGCAGGTCGGCGCATTGCGTCTGTTGGCGCGTGGCATCGATGCGCAGGTGAGCCGGCCACTGGAAATCGCCGCACAGGACCTGGCCACTGCCGAAGCCAAGCGCGGGCAGATGATGGCGATGCTGTTGCCGGTGCTGCTGGTGATCACCTCGTTCCTGGGCGGCGCGTCGTTGATTCTGGACGCCACCGCCGGCGAGCGTGAGCGGCAGTCGCTGGAACCACTGCTGGCAACGCCGGCACCACGCAGTGCGATTGTCAGCGGCAAGATCGCCGCCGCCTGCGTGATCGGCATGGTGTCGTTGTTGCTGACCTTGCTGGCCTTCAAGTTGAGCGCGCAGTTGTCGTCGTCCAATCTGGGGCGCCAGCTCAATGTGGGTTTCGTGCCGATGCTGCAGATGCTCTTCATCCTGGTGCCGATGCTGTTTGTCGGTACCTCGCTACTGACCTATCTGGCCGCCGCGGCCAAGAGCATGAAGGAAGCGCAGGCGCACATGACCTGGTTGCTGCTGCTGCCGATGCTGCCCGGCTACGCATTGATGGCGTATCCGCTGAAGACGCAGCTGTGGCATTTTGCGGTGCCGTTTTTGGCGCAGAACCAGATGTTGCTCAAGGTGATCCGCCACGAAACCATCAACGCGCAGACCTGGGCGGTGTATCTGCTGGCCGGCTTCGGCGTGGCTGGGCTGTTGTGGTATGCGGCGGTACGTCGCTATCACCAGGAGCGCTTGGCGATTTCGGGGTAAGTGGTTCGACAAGCGTGCAGTGGCAGTGATGGTCTGCGCGTCGTGCGTTTGGTTTAGAGCGGCCAATACAACTACGGCGTGACCACCAGGCGGGCACGGCCGATGCCTGGAGTCGGCATAGGCTAGTCGCACACGCCGGTTATGGGCGGGCCGTCTGCACCCACCTGACGGCTGTTCGTTACGGTTTGTTGGTCGCTCTTGGTGTGTCGTGCGTAGCGAGTGGATGACGGCATGCGCATGATGGCGAACGACTGGCTGTTCGGTGAACATGGTTGGTGAGGTTGCTGATCGGCTGGCCGCTGCGTGGATTTGGTGACACCGTACCCTCACCCCAACCCCTCTCCCGACGGGAGAGGGGCATGCGCGGTCACGTGATCGGTGGCTGGCGATGGCAGGCGCGGCGTTTCTGATCGAGCCAAGCAGTTTCCGCTGTCATCGAAAGGTGCTGCTTCGTTCTCACATTGAACGAAGCAGCTCCCTTCTCCGATCGAACGAAGCAGCTCTCCTCTCACACAGAGCCAATCAGCTCTCTTCTCCCGTCGAACGAAGCAGCTCTCTTCTCACACAGCGCCAGGCAGCTCCCTTCTCCCGTCGAACGAAGCAGCTCTCTTCTCACACAAAGCCAAGCAGCTCCCTTCTCCCACCGGGAGAAGGTGGCGCGTAGCGCCGGATGAGGGTACGGCCAGCACGCCCCAGTAACGCTCTCGATGAGGGACGTCGCTGTCGCACATCCACGTGCAGCCACACGCGCTCCACAACGCAAAAGCCCGCATCGCTGCGGGCTTTTGCGTTTCCAATAGTTGTTGCGTCAATCAGCAGCGGCGAAGTGCGGAAGCGCGCGCCGGTTGCAGTCCTAGACGCCTGTGATCCCGGTGCGGGCGATCTCCGATCCCGCAACGCCCCTCAATACCGGCGCGCTCCTACTGCAGCGCGCCGGTATTGAGGGGCGTGGGATCCAGGGTGGCGTCGGCAAGTAGCGACGCCTTCCCCAGCGCGGGCTCAACCGCCCGGATTGAACGACAGCGTGCGGCGGGTGGTGACCGGTGCGGCAACCGGCTCGAAGCGCCAGCGCTTCACGGCGTTGAGCGCTTCGCGATCGAACACGCGCGGCGGGTTGGCGCGTAGCACGCGGGAGGCGGTGATCGAGCCGTCGGTGCCCACGGTGAGCTCCACCAGCACTTCGCCGGAGGTGCCGGCGCGCAGCGCTTCGGGTGGGTAGCGCGGTGCCGGGGTGCTGATCGGACGTAGCGACTGTGCAGCGGGCGCTGCTGCTGCGGCGGCTGCCGGTGCCGGGCGTGGTGCGGCCGGGGCAGGGGCCTCCGCCTGACGGCGGGCAGCGGCCTGGCGCTCGGCTTCGGCGGTCTGCTGGCGGGCGGCTTCCTGCTGGGCGGCAATCTGCTGGGCAGCGGCGGCTTCGCGGGTCTGCTGTTCGGCCAGACGCTTCTGCTCGGCGGCCTGCTTGGCCTTGTCCTCGACCAACTTCTTGGCCTGCTCGGCATCCTGCTCGGAGCGGTTGGCGGCGGTCTTCATGCCCGTCTCCAGGCCCGACTTCAGGCGCGGCAGTGCCGGTGCCTTGGGGTCGACCTTTTCGATCAGCGCGATCAGGCGCTGCGCCTCGGGGAACTCTTCGCGGCTGATGCCTTGTTCGGCGGCGATCAGCGTGTACGGCAGCAGGTCGGTCAGCGCGCTGTTGACGGTGGCGTCCTGCGGCTGCTTCTCACGCAGGGCCAGGTAGTACTCCACCGCGTTGTCGCCAACCGGGGCGTACATGCGGTTGTCCTGCAACGCCTTGGTGGCCGATTCGCGCAACTGATCGGCGGCCATCGATTGCACCTGCGGCGACACCGCGGTGGCGGGCGTCGGTGCCGCAGCCGATGCTGCCGGCGTAGCGCCGGTGGCTGGCGCGGTGGTGGCGGCCTTGTCTTCCTGCTTGGAGCAGGCAGCCAGGCCAACCAGCAAAATGACCGGCGCGATCCGGCGTGCCATACGGCCCTGTGTCAGATCCAACATGCGTCCCCCTTACCCCGAGTGCGAAAGATAACGTTGCTACGGCGAGCGCCGGCCATTGTTCCCGCAATGGACGGCAATGCCGCAATCTAGCATTGCTGGGGCGGTGTAAGCCAAGGGTTGCCGCAGCCGGATGCGAAATTCATCCTGCCGGGGCCGCCAGCGCCGCATCGGACGGCGCGCGGGCGGCCGGGTCGGGCAGCGGCGGGGCGGGGCAGTGGTGACGCAGGAAGTCCGCATGCGGAGGCAACGTGGCCACGGTCGCGTCCACGCGCTGGCGGATGCTCTCCAGAAAATGGCGCAGCTCCGCATCGCCCATCAGGTCGGCGACCGGGTGGTGCTGCTGCGGGGTGATGCCCTGGCCCAGCATCACCTGCACCCAGGAGTTCTCTGCAAACAACTCGTTGCCCTGATGGAACACGCGCCCGCTCTGGCGAAACAGCTCCATGCGGTGGCGCAACGAGTCGGGAATGTCCATCGCTGCGCAGTCGCGCCAGAACGGCGTGTCGCGGCGATCGGTGGCGTGGTAATGCAGGATCACGAAATCGCGGATATGCGCGATCTCATCGGCCGCCTGGCGGTTGTATTCGGCGATGTCGACCGCGTTGATCGTCTGCGGAAAGGTCTGCAGCAAGCGGACGATGCCGCGCTGGATCAGATGGATATTGGTCGACTCGATCGGCTCCAGAAATCCGCTGGCCAGCCCCAACGCCACGCAGTTCTTTTCCCACACGCGGTGGCGCTGATTGGGTGTGAAGCGCAGCGCCCGCGGTTCGGTCAGCGCACGTCCTTGCAGGTTGCGCTCCAGCACGGCCCGTGCGCTGTCCTGATCGGTATACCGGCTGGAATACACGATGCCGTTGCCCACGCGGTGCTGCAGCGGAATGCGCCACATCCAGCCCGATTGATCCGCGCGCGACCGCGTATAGGTCACCGGCGGGCCCACCGACTCGGTCTGCACCGCCAGCGCGCTGTCGGCAAACAACCAGCGCGACCAATCGTCGCTGCCCACGCCCAGCGTCTTGCCGATCAGCAACCCCGCAAAGCCGGTGCAATCGATGAACAGGTCGCCTTCCACGCGGGTGCCGTCCTGTAGCGTCAGCGCAGTGAGATAGCCGCTGTCCGGGTCGGTCTGCACCTCGCCGATGCGCCCTTCGATGCGCTGCACCCCAAAGCCTTCGCTGAAGCGGCGCAGGAAGCGCGCATACAGACCCGCATCCAGGTGGTAGGCGTAGTTCATGCCACCGTTGGGCAGATGCGCAAAGCGGCCTTCCTGGGCGGCGCGTAATTCCAGGCAGTAGTCGCCGAAGTCGCGCGCCACACCGCGCTGGCGGCCCTTCAACCAGAAGTGGTGAAACCCCGCGCTCCAGTGATCGGTGCCGGTGTGGCCGAAGGAGTGGATGTAGTGCTTGTCCACATCGCGCCAATGCTCGAAGCCGATGCCGAGTTTGAAGGTGGCCTGGGTGGCGGCCATGAACGCGGCTTCGTCGATCTCCAGCAGCCGGTGGAAGGTGACCAGGCTGGGGATGGTGGCTTCGCCCACGCCTACCGTGCCGATCTCATCCGACTCCACCAGGGTGATCTGCAACTGCCGGCCCAGCAGCTTGGACAGTGCGGCGGCAGCCATCCAGCCGGCGGTGCCGCCACCGGCGATGACGACGCGCCGCACCGGGCGCTGCTGGGGGTCCAAGGGGGCGGTGTACGACATGCGTCAGTCCTCAGCGGTTCAAGCGTTGCAGCAAGCGTGCACGCAGGCTGCGGGCACGGTTGTCGTCCATCGGGGCCAGCACACCGCGCGCCGCGTCGGGCACGTGCGCGGCAGTGCTCTCATCGGCTTCGAACACGTAATGCCGGAACACCTCCTGCCAGGTGGCGCGTTGTTCCGGCGGCAGGTCGCGCAGGGTGAGCAACGCCAGCATCAGCGCGTTCATCGGCGAATCCATGTAGGCCGGGCTTTGCCGCCACCAGAAATTGACCAGCACGTTGAAGCTTTCCAGCGCCTGGACGTGGTGCCACCACATGCTGGGAATGAACAGCGCATCGCCCGGTTCCAACTCGGCGACCACGGCATGCTCCAGCGCCTGCGCATAGCGCGGAAAGTGCTGCAGGTCCGGCGCGGCGATATCCACCAGGCTGACCGGCTGACCGGCCGGGGTTAGATCCAGCGGGCCGATGTACAGATTGCTCAACTGCTCGGGCGGAAACAGCGTAAAGCGGCGGCGCCCGGCGACCACGCAGGCCAGGTTGTCCGGCAGGTCCTGATGGGCGGCGATCCGCGTGCGGTTGCCGATCCAGATGCTGGCCAGCGGCTCGGCCTGCGGTAGCGCGATGGGATTGGCCGCGCGCAGGCCGGGCAGGTAGGTGTCCAGCGTGGTGGAGCCGACATAGATCGCCGGCGGCTGCGCGTTGTGCAGGTCGCGCAACAAGGTGTCCAGCACCACCGCCAGCGGCACGCGCTCGGGGCGGAAGTTGAAGCCGCTCATGTCCGCGTTGTAGAAGAACCGCCCGCCGATCTCCGGTGGCCCGACTTGCGCCACCACCGCTTCGCCGCGATCGAATCCACGCAGGTACGCGGCGGCCGCCTGCGCGGACTGCGCACCGGCTTGCGCCAACGGCCAGTCGCGCACCAGCCCGCGCAGGACCAGCGGCGTGGTCGAACCCAGCAGCGCAGGATCCAGCTGTTGCGGATCCAGGCCGTGGCGTTCGTCGATGGCGCGCGGCTCAGCCGGCATGGCGGCGATTCAGGCGTTCGAGCAGGTGGCGGAATTGCGCGACCGAGGCCACCGCCATGTACAGCGGCTCCAGATCGCCATGCCGGTGCAGGTCCAGCAGCGCCGTCTTGCCGAGCGCGCGCAGGCGTTCTTCGTGCACGGTGTGCAGGCCGGCCAGCCGGCAGTCCAGGCCGTTATCCAGGGTCGCTTCGAACACGAACGGTTCCAGCAACTCGTAGCGCAGCAGGCGCTCGACGAAGGCGTCGCTCGCCGCCAGCCCATCGTGCAGCGTGCGCAGCAATTGGCTGATGTGATACAGAAAATCGGTGGTGCCGCCGTGTTCGCGGAACAGCAGCTCGCCGTCCTGGGTGCTGATGCGTGGGCTGTCCAGATCCACGTGCACCATCGGCCCTTCCGGTTGCTGGCCAATCAGAAACGGTTGGCGCTGGATCGCCATCGGCACATACGGCGCATCCCAGCGCGCGCCGTCCAGAAACAGGTTTTCGCCCAGGCGTAATCCCAGCAGGGCCAGCGGTTGAAACCGCCCGCTATCGTTGCGGTGGAACACGATCGGGTATTGGCCTTGCAGCTGGCGGAATTCCTGCGGAAACGTCGCCGCCGACATCACGTCATCGCCATAGGCGGCGCCATAGGCGGTGATCACGCGCAGATCGCGGTGATCGAGATTGTTCAACAACACAGCATTGGTCATGGGGGTCGCCACATCACGCGGGGGCGCGTGGCCCATGCTTGGACAGTTACCCCTCGCGCGGCAAGTGCCGCTGTCGTGCTGCACCTGTCGCAGGAAGGTCGTGCAAGCATCCCGGCAGACGCGCTGCCGGGATGCTCGGTGCCGCAATTACATCACCAGAACTTGTAGCGCAGGCCCAGCATGTAGCGCGGGCCGGTCTGGGTGGCATAGACGATCTGGTTCTTCTGCCGGCCGTGCTGGCGTTGCACTTCGTCGGTGAGGTTGATCGCCTCCAGGCTCAGCGACAGGTTCTCGTTCCACTGGTAGCCGATGCTCAGATCCAGCTGGCCATAGGCTTCGGTGTAGACCGGGTTGGGCTGGCCGCTGCCGTCGAAACGCGCGGCCAGGAATTCGTCGCGCCAGTTGTAGGCCGCACGCACCTGCCACTTGTCCTTGTCGTAAAAGCCGACCACGTTGGCCGAATCGCTCAGGCCTTCCAGCGCGAACTGCTCGCCGATCACCGCGTTGTTGTAGGTCAGCCCGGAGTCGACCATGGTGTAGTTGGCCGACACGCCGAAGCCGCTGACGCCGAACATGTGCTGCAGGTTGAATTCCCAACCGTCCAGCGACGCCGAGCGCTGGTTGGCCGGCGCGGTGATGGCGAAGTTGGCCACCGGGTCGCCGGGCTGCCCGCTGATCACGCCGGTGGCGTTGCCGTTGGCATCGTCGGCCCCGCGCACCACGCCGGGCGCGCCGCCGCGGTTGCGGAAGATGTAGTTGCGGATACAGGTCAGGTCGGCCGAGGCGCAGCCGTTGCCCAGCGCTTCGTTCCAGTACGCACCGCCCACCGGGGTGTTCAATCCCAGCGCGGTGTCGTTGCGCGTGGTCACACCGATGTAGTTGTCGATGTTCTTGCGGAAGAAGCCCACCGAGGCGTAGCTGGCATCGTTGTAGTACCACTCCAGCGAAACATCGATGTTGTGCGAGAGCAGTGGCTTCAGGCCGGGGTTGCCTTCCTGGCCGGTGCCGCCTTCCAGGCGTGCGATCTGGTTGAGCGTCTGCCCGCCTTGGATGTCGCCCCAGCCGGGACGGCCGATGGTTTCGCCGTAACTGCCGCGCAGCACCAGGTCGTCGGTGAGCTTGAAGCTCAGGTCCAGGCTGGGCAGCCAGTATTCGTACTTGCCGCTGCCGCCGGCGAAGGCCGAGTCGGCAAGACGGATCGGCAACTCGTTGTTGGCGACCCAATCGATGCCGACCGCCACCGGCACCAGCGCCTGCGCGTCCACCTTGGTTTCTTCGTAACGCACACCGGCGGCCAGGCTGATCGGCACGCGCAGATCGTCCCAGCTGTTATTCCACTGCAGGTAGGCGTTCTTGGATTTTTCGGTCACGCGGCGGTCGGTGTTGAACACCGGCGAGATGCGGTACAGCGCGTCATC
This sequence comes from Xanthomonas sp. AC360, assembly GCF_979258225.1. Taxonomy (NCBI): domain Bacteria; kingdom Pseudomonadati; phylum Pseudomonadota; class Gammaproteobacteria; order Lysobacterales; family Lysobacteraceae; genus Xanthomonas; species Xanthomonas sp. AC360. Next base: position 885,249 of record NZ_OZ409846.1, on the reverse strand, counting down.
GCCCGCAGCTTGCGCGGCGGCCTGACGTGCGCGCTCGAAGTCGAACAGGAACAACTGGTTGAACTGGGCCGGGTTGCCGCTGCCGCCGATCGCATCGAAATACTGCGCGAACGAGCTCGGAATCCACAGATCGTCCGGGTAATCAGCCGCGGTGCCGTTGCCGCCCCAGGTATCGCGCTGCACGTTGGAGAACGCCGAACGGTTCTTCACTTCGGTGCTGCCGATACCGAACTTCAACTGCGAATAATTTTCGAAGGTGAAGTCACCGTTGACCTGCGCCTGGTCGATCTCCGACTTCATGTAGCTGTTGCGGAACGCCGAGCCGGTGACCAACGTGCGCGACGGGTCCAGCCCGTTCAGGCCAAAGCCCAGCTGCTGCTGCAACACCGGGAAATCCTTGCTGAAATCCACCACCGAGGTGCCGCGGTAGAAGCCGGACACGCCCAGCGAATTGCTCGACCCGTACGGGCTGTCCGCGCCGGCTTCGGCGGTGGAGCGGTGGATATCGAAGTTGAGCTTGAACTGATCGTTCACCGCCCAATCCACGTTGAAGCCCAGCGACTTGTTCTGGTTGCGCGTCGCGGCGTTGGAGCCGGCGGTAGCCAGATCGCTGGTAGCCGGGTTGACGATTTCCGAGTAGGTGATCGGACCTGCCACCGGACCATTGGTCCAGGCGCTGGCGGAGGGGCCGTAGTTGAACCACACCGACATTTCGTTGCGCTGCTGCTGGATCTTGTTTTCCGAGTACGTGTAATCCAGCGTGGTGGTGATGTTGTCCAGCGGTTTGTACTGCAGCACCAGCTGGCCATTGGTGCGCTGGCGCTCAACGCCGACCACGCGGTAGTTGAGGTTCTGCGGCACCGAGTAGATATCGTTCGGGCCGGGGCGGTTGACGATGTTCTCCGAGCCCGGCGTGCCCGGCTGCGGAATGGTGCCGTAGGCGGTGGAATCGCCACGGAACGAGCGCCAGCCGTTGGGTACGCCGACCTGGCTGTAGCCGAAGTCGCGTTCCTGGTAGCTGCCGCTCAACGACACGCCAAAGCGTCCATCGGCCGAGGTGGTGCTGAAGATGCCGGAGATTTCCGGCGTCAGCGAATCGCCCTGCAGGCGGCCGGGCAGGTTCTCGTTGGACGCATCGTGCACGCCCTTGAGGCCCACGTTGGCATGCATGCCCGGGTTGTCCAGCGGCCGGGCCGTCTTGATGTTGATGGTGGCACCGATGCCGCCGGTGGGCGTGCTGGCGCGGCTGGTCTTGAACACCTCGATGCCGGAGATCGACTCGGACGCCAGGTTGGCGAAGTCGAACGCACGCGAGTTGGAGGCATTGGATTCTTCGATGCTGGCGCCCGGCATCTGACGGCCGTTCAATAGCACCAGGTTGAAGTCCGGGCCGACGCCACGCACGGTGACGCGCGAGCCTTCACCCAGCGAACGGTCGATCGACACGCCGCTGATGCGCTGCAGCGACTCGGCCAGGTTGGTATCGGGGAACTTGCCGATGTCCTCGGCCACGATGCCGTCGACGATGCCCTGCGCGTCGCGCTTGACGTTCATCGACGAGGTGAGGCTGCCGCGGATACCGCTGACCTGCACGGTATCGAGCGTGGCAGGGTCTGCCTGGCTGGAGCCGGGGACGGTCGAGGCCGACTGCGGCGCCGGCGCGGTTTGCGCGGCCAGCGGCGTCGACAATGCGAACAACAAGGCAGACGTCAAGCGCCGCGTGCGCGGCAGGGTGCGTAGCTCTCTCACGATGATTCCATCCCCAAGCAAAGAAAGCCGGCCCCAAACGGGACAGGCAAAGGTCGAACAGCAATCGCGCATTTGTTAGCGCTGGCTTAACAAAGTCAATTTGCAGTGCAGCATCGGCCGCAAGCCAATGGCGTCACACATCGTTCCAATACGCGCATCGCTTGATGCAGCCGCACTCGATCGCTTGGCCGTACCATCGGGCGTCGATGACACAGTGGCAGCTATTCCAGGGCGACCGACATGGCGACTGCGCACATTCAGCCGAGCGGAGTTGGCGCGTAGGTGCGGCAGGCAGGTTCAGCAGGGCGGGGGCGGGTGGCGACCTCGGCGCCTCGCAGGCCTGCCGAACACTTGCCTGCCGTGGTCCCACAGTCAGCCGCGCTGATCACCCTTTACGCACCGGAGCGAACCAATGATCGATCTGTACTACTGGCCCACCCCCAACGGCCACAAAGTCACCTTGTTCCTGGAAGAGGCCGGGCTGGACTACACGCTCAAGCCGGTCAACATCGGCAAGGGCGACCAGTTCGAGCCGGCATTCTTGAAGATTTCGCCCAACAACAAGATGCCGGCCATTGTCGACCATGCCCCGGCGGATGGCGGCGCGCCGCAGGCGGTGTTCGAGTCCGGCGCGATCCTGCTGTATCTGGCAGAGAAGACCGGCCGCTTCTTGCCGCGCGACGCCCGCGGCCGCATCGCCGCACTGGAGTGGTTGTTCTGGCAGATGGGTGGGCTGGGCCCGATGACCGGCCAGATGGGCCACTTCAACGTCTACGCACCCGAAAAGATTGCCTACGCCATCGATCGCTACAACGCCGAAGTCCGCCGCCTGCATGGCGTGCTCGACAAGCGCCTGGCCGAGCATGCGTTTTTGGCCGGCAACGATTACGGCATCGCCGACATGGCCAGCTATCCCTGGCTGCAGGTGTATGGCGACCTCAAGCCCGACTTCGAAGCGTTTCCCAATCTGCACCGCTGGCACACCGCCATCGCCGCCCGCCCGGCCACCCAGCGTGCGTATGCGCTCAAGGAGCAGGTCAACCCCAATGCCGGCAAGCCGCTCAGCGACGAAGAGCGCAAGCACCTGTTCGGCAAGCGCTGAGGCAACGCAGTAGGAGCAGTTGCGCAGCAGTACGCGTGGCGATCGCGGCGACTGTTGCAACTGCGCAGCAACAGCAACAGCAAACGCAAGCAGCATCAGCATCAGCAACAGCAACAGCAACAGCAACAGCAACAGCAACAGCAACAGCAAGCAGCAACAGCAAGCAGCAACAGCAAGCAGCAACAGCAAGCAGCAAGCAGCAACAGCAAGCAGCAACAGCAAGCAGCAACAGCAAGCAGCAACAGCAAGCAGCAAGCAGCAGCAAAGAGTTAGCAGCGGCACTCGCGCACATCAACCGCACGCGACAAATCGAACGCGGCTGATCGAGCCCCTCTCCCCCCGGGAGAGGGGTTGGGGTGAGGGTACGCAAGTAGCGGCAGACCTACCGCGCCCCGCAATCTGCTTCGCATGCAATGCGCATGCACCCTCCGCAGCGCGCCAACTGCAACCGCCAGCTCAAACGCACTTCTGCTCGCCCAAAGCAGAACGACCACACCCCCCAGCACAGCCCTGCAGTACACGCACCCACCCACGCGCGCACCATCCCGTGGCGAGCACACACCATCGCCACGCTTCTCAAACACCCCAGGTGCCCGCATCCTGTGCGCTGTCTTCAGACAGGATCTTCGATGCGCGCCCTGTTCGCCGCCCTTGCCCTCATGCTCAGCACCGTCCCCATGGCCCACGCCGAAAAACTCACCCTGGAGGCCATCACCGGCCCGTTGCCGCTGTCGGGGCCGACATTGCTCAAGCCCAAGGTGGCCCCGGACGGCTCACGCGTGACCTTCCTGCGCGGCAAGGACAGCGACCGCAACCAGCTGGATCTGTGGGAATACGACATCGCTAGCCGCCAGACCCGGCTGCTGGTCGACTCCAAAGTGGTGTTGCCCGGCACCGAAACGCTCAGCGATGTGGAAAAGGCCCGCCGCGAGCGCCAACGCATCGCCGCGCTCACCGGCATCGTCGATTACCAATGGGCGCCGGATGCGCAGGCGTTGTTGTTCCCGCTGGGGGGCGAGTTGTATCTGTACGACCTGCACAAGACCGGCGCCGCCGCAGTGCGCCAGCTGACCCACGGCGAAGGCTTCGCCACCGACGCCAAGCTCTCGCCCAAGGGCGGTTTTGTCAGCTTCGTGCGCGAGCGCAACCTGTGGGTGATCGACCTGGCCAGCGGTAAACAGCTGCAGCTCACCCGCGACGGCAGCGAGACCATCGGCAACGGCGTGGCCGAATTCGTCGCAGACGAAGAAATGGATCGCCACACCGGTTACTGGTGGGCGCCGGACGATTCGGCGATCGCCTTCGCGCGCATCGACGAAGCGCAGGTGCCGGTGCAAAAACGCCCGGAGGTCTATGCCGACCACACCGAGGTGATCAGCCAGCGCTACCCGCAGGCCGGGCAACCGAACGTCGCCGTGCAGCTGGGCGTGATCGCACCGCGCGCCGCCGCCGTACCGACGTGGATCGATCTGGGCAAGCAGCCGGACATCTACCTGGCACGTGTGGATTGGCGCGATGCGCAGCGGCTGACCTTTCAGCGTCAATCGCGCGATCAAAAAAGGCTCGAGCTGATTGAAAGCACGCTTGCCAGCGGCAAGCAACGCACGCTGATCACCGAGAGCTCGCCGACCTGGGTACCACTCACCAACGATCTGCGTTTTCTCAAGGACGGCCGCTTTGTCTGGAATTCCGAGCGCAGTGGTTACGAACATCTGTACCTCGCCTCCGAAGACGGCGCCACGCTCACGCCACTGACGTCCGGCGCCTGGGTGGTAGACGCGCTGCTGGCCGTCGACGAGCAGACCGGGCTGGTGTACTTCGCCGGCAGCAAGGACTCGCCCACGCAGACCCACCTCTATGCAGTGCCGCTGGCCGGCGGCGTCATCGAAAAACGCTCGACATCCAATGGCACGCATGCGGCCAGCTTCGCCAACAACGCCAGCGTGTATGTCGACACCTGGTCCAACACCACCACACCGCCGCAGATCGAGCTGTTTCGTGCCAATGGCGAAAAAATCGCCACCTTGCTCAAGAACGACTTGGCCGATCCGCACCATCCGTATGCCAGGTACCGCGACGCACAGCGCCCGATCAATTTCGGCACGCTCACCGCCGCCGATGGCAAGACACCCTTGCACTACCGGCTGACCAAGCCGGACAACTTCGATGCGAGCAAGCGTTACCCGGTCATCGTCTATGTCTATGGCGGCCCCGCTGCACAAACCGTGCTCGATGCGTGGCCCAGCCGTGGCGATGCGTTGTTCGATCAATATCTTGCGCAGCGCGGCTACGTGGTGTTTTCACTGGATAACCGCGGCACTCCGCGACGCGGCCGCGACTTCGGTGGCGCGCTGTACGGCAAGCAGGGCACGGTGGAAGTGGACGACCAGCTGCAAGGCGTGGCCTGGCTCAAGACCCAGCGCTGGGTGGATCCGGCGCGCATCGGCGTGCAGGGCTGGTCCAACGGCGGCTACATGACGCTGATGCTGCTGGCCAAACACAGCGACGCCTATGCCTGCGGCGTAGCCGGTGCACCGGTGACCGATTGGGGTCTGTACGACACCCACTACACCGAGCGTTACATGGACCTGCCGGCCGGCAACGCCGATGGCTATCGCAACGCGCGCGTCGCCACCCACCTGGATGGCCTGCAGGCCAAGCTGCTGCTGATCCACGGCATGGCCGACGACAATGTGCTGTTCACCAATTCCACCGCGTTGATGAGCGAGCTGCAGCAGCGCGGTACGCCGTTCGAGTTGATGACGTATCCAGGCGCAAAGCACGGGCTATCCGGCAGTAATGCACTGCACCGGTACAAGACCGCCGAGGCGTTTTTGCAGCGCTGCCTGGTGCCGTCACAGCAGTAGACGGTTGCCGCTGCGTTAGACGTATCGCCTGTCGGTTTCCCCTGCGTTCGCACACGGAGTGCCATGTCGCTGCCGCCCCCCATTCCCGTTGCATCGCCGCATCGTTTGCGCTCTGTCGAGTTCTGGAGCCGGCATTGGAAGTGGGTCGTTCCCGGCATCGGCGTGGCGCTATTTCTGCTGCTGGCATTGGTGATCGGCGCGTTGATCTACGTGATTACTGCGGCAGTGAAATCCAGCGATGTGTACCGCGACGCGCTGCGCATCGCCAAGGCCGACACGCATGTCGTGCAGACCCTGGGCACTCCCATCACCGAAGCGTTTCTGCCCGATGGCAGCATCAGTTATGTCGGCGACATTGGCGAGGCGCATTTCAGCGTGGGCCTGCACGGGCCGCGCGGTAGCGGCAACGTGCAAGTGGATGCCACGCGCATGCACGGCCGTTGGACCTACCAGACCCTGACGTTTGCCGGTCCACACGGCGACCCGATCAACCTGTCGCCAGCGACGTCTGCAACTCCCGCGCAGTCGCAGCCCCGTACGCCATGACTTAAGGCGGATTGCTGCCGCCGCCGCAGATGCGTAGGGTCGCGCTACTCAATTCGCGGATCTGCCTCATGAAGCCACTCGTTCTCGCCGTTGCGCTGGCGCTCGGTTCTTCGTTGCCGTTGCAGGCACAGACCGGCAAGACCGCGCCCACACAACCCGCCAGCCCGGCCTGGGTGCAGACCAGCAACGGATATGCGCAGATCCTGCTCAACGCGCAGGCGCCGTTCCAGCCCGAATACGCCAGCTTCTTCGGTGTGCCCGGCTACGACGATCAGGTTGTCGACCTGGGGCCGGACAACGCCGCGCGTTATCGCGATGCCATGCGCAAGGCGCGCGCCACGCTGCAAACCAAGCTCGCCACCGAGCGCGATGCCAATGTGCGCCAGGACCTGCAGATCATGATCGGCGCTGCCGAGCAGAACATCGAAGGCAGCGAACTCAACGAGCGTTATCTGCTGCCCTGGAGCGACGCGCCTGAGGCGGTCTTCAGTGGCCTCAACGGTCTGCTGTCCGACCAGACCGTGCCCGAGCGCCGCGCCAAAGCGCTGGACCGCCTCAAGCGTTATGTCGGCCTGGCGCCGGGGAGTACGCCCACTACCACGCTAGCGCGGCAGCGCTACGAGGAAAAGCTGAGCAACAAGGCGTTGCTGCAGCCCACCCAGCGCGAAGTGGAACAGGCGCTGGCCAACGTGGACACCTACATCGCAGGCATCGGCGAGTTGTTCGCCAAGTACAAGATCGCTGGCACCGACGACGCGCTCAAGACCATGTCCATCCAGCTCAAGGATTACGCCAGCTGGACCCGCACCAACGTGCTGCCCAAGGCGCGCAAGGACACCCGTCTGCCCGAGCCGCTGTATGCGTTCCAGCTCAAGCAGGTCGGCATCGATATCGCCCCGCAGGTGCTGATCCAGCGCGCGCAGCTGGAATTCATGGAAACGCGCTCGGCCATGCGCCAGCTCGCCCCGCTGGTGGCCAAGGCCAAGGGCGTGCAGGGTAGCGATTATGTGCAGGTGATCCGTGCGCTCAAGGGCAACACCATCGCCGACGACCAGCTGGAAACCTACTACCGCGGCGTGATCGACCAGATCGATCCGATCATTCGTCAGCAGCGCATCGTCGATGTGCCCAACCGCCCGATGCAGATGCGCCTGGGCAGTGCCGCCGAAAGCGCTGCGCAACCGGCACCGCACTTCCTGCCGGCACCGCTGATCGGCAACACCGGCCAGCAAGGCCAGTTCGTGCTGCCGTTGGGCAACCCGACCGCCGACGGCGCCAAGAAGGAGCAGTACGACGACTTCAACTTCGGCTCGGCCGCCTGGACGCTCAGCGCCCACGAAGGCCGCCCTGGCCACGAACTGCAGTTCACCGCCATGGTCGAACGCGGCGTCTCGCTGGCGCGCAGCATGTTCGCGTTCAACTCGGTCAACGTCGAAGGCTGGGCGCTGTATGCCGAAGCCGAAATGGTCCCATACGAGCCGCTCGACGGGCAGCTGATCGCCCTGCAGTTCCGCCTGCTGCGCGCCGCCCGCGCCATGCTCGACCCCATGCTCAACCTGGGCCTGATCGACCGCGAACGCGCCCGCCAGGTACTGGAAGACGACGTCGGCCTCTCGCCCGCCATGACTCGCCAGGAACTGGACCGCTACACCGTCCGCGCCCCCGGCCAGGCCGGCAGTTACTTTTACGGCTACACCCGCATCCTCGAACTGCGCATGCGCACCGAACTGGCGCTAGGCAAGAAGTTCGACCGCCTGGCGTTCAACAACTTCCTGCTCGACCAGGGCCTGCTCCCGCCGGACCAGCTGGCCAAGGCGGTGGAGACGCAGTTCGTTCCGGCACAGCAGAACAAGCGCTGAGCACACGGCGCAACACAGGCATGCGGCAGCGGTCGTCGCCGCCTCATGCCTGCGTTGTTTAAAGCCGTTGGACGGTTAGCGCGCTGGAGGTGGTGCGTCCGGCATGGCGCCGGTTTCCGCCCCCGCCGGCACCCAGATCGCCATCCCAGCCGCGCGCTTTTGCGTGGTCGGAATGCCGATCCCCAAACCGCCGCCGACGCGGCCGCCGTAGCTGCCGCCGCCCACCGACAGGCCGCCGCCAGAGCGCTCGGAGCCGACGCCGACGATGACCACGCCGTTGGCGCCGAGCTTGGCGGCTTCGCGTTTGAGCCGTTGCACGGCGGCATCGGTCTGGCCCTGGGTGCCGAAGCCGGCGGCGCTGGTGGATTCGAGCTGGGCGATCTCCATCGAGCCGACCGGGGCGTGCGAATAGACCTGCACCTGGGTGGGGTCGATCGGCGCGCGCGCCTGGCCGAGCATCACCTTGGAGCTGCTGGCGCAGCCGGCCAGCAGCAGGGCCAGTGCAGCGCCGACGACGAAATGCCTGTTCATGATGTGGCCCCCTGAATGTTGGTGATGACGGCGATGATCCGGCGCCCGGACTGAAGAGTGGCTAACACGAGGTAACAAACCGCCGTCAGATAGGTGCTGGCGACGCGGAGGAGCCACTGTGTACGAGCGGTCCAGTCCGCACCGAGCGCCCGCCGTGGCACCTGGCGGCGGCTGCCCAATGGGTTTGTCAGTCGCACTGGATCGCTCCGTGCCTCGTCGCACCCTAGCCACGCCCATGTGAGGCTACCGCCAAGCCGCCATTGGTCAGGGTGACCGCCCGCCCACGGCGTCTTGGCTGCCGCCCCGTTAAGCTCGGCGTTTCTTTGATAGACGAGGTGGCACGTGGGATTGATCAGCCTGCTCTGGGGCATTGTGGCGCTGTTGTGGATGGTGCTGGCCTTCATCCCATTGCTGGGATGGGGCAACTGGTTCCTGATTCCGTTCGCGGCGGTGGGTGCGCTGATCGCGGCGATCGCGCTGTTGTTCACCTCGGCCGGCAACCGCGGCCGGGCCAAGACCGGCTTGCTGCTCAATGCTCTGGTGATCGTGGTTGGAGTGATCCGCCTGAGCCTGGGTGGCGGGGTGATCTAGGGCGCTTTCGACAGGGGGATATGCGCGTCGGCGTGTGTCGACGCACGCATCGGGCAGGGCTTGCATCCCCAGCCTTGGGAGCGCTGCCCGACCTGCAGATAGGCCACGCCGATCGCGGCCTGCCATGCCGTTGCAGCGCTGCGACACTGCGTCGCAGCGCGTCCCGCACGCAATGGCGGGCGTAAACTGACGCGCTATCTCAAGGAGCCGTGTTATGGCCCATCCGCACTATCGCCCCCGTCGCATGCGCCACGATGCGTTTTCGCGTCGGTTGATGCGCGAAAACACGCTGACCACCGATGACCTGATCTGGCCGGTGTTCGTGCATGAGTTATCCGGCCGCGCGCCCATCGCCTCGATGCCGGGCGTGGAGCGGCTGTCGCTGGACGAGCTGCTGCGCGAGGCGGAAAACGCGCTGGAACTGGGCATCCCGGTGATCGATCTGTTCCCGGTGATCGACCCGGCGGGCAAGAGCCTGGATGCCGCCGAAGCCTGGAATCCGGACGGTCTGGCGCAGCGTGCGGTGCGCGCGCTCAAATCGCGCTTCCCGGAGCTGGGGATCATGACCGACGTGGCGCTGGACCCGTACACCACGCACGGTCAGGACGGCATCATCGATCACACCGGCTATGTGCTCAACGAGATCACCGTCGAGGCGCTGGTCAAGCAATCGCTGTCGCATGCGCAGGCCGGGGTGGACATCATTTCGCCCTCGGACATGATGGATGGCCGCATCGGCGCGATTCGCCGCGCACTCGATGCCGACGACCATCTCAACGTGCGCATCATGGCGTATTCGGCCAAGTACGCCTCGGCGTTCTACGGCCCGTTCCGCGATGCGGTGGGCAGCGCCGGCAATCTGGGCAAGGCCGACAAGACCACCTATCAGATGGACCCGGCCAACAGCGACGAGGCCATGCGCGAGATCGCGCTGGACCTGGAAGAAGGCGCGGACATGGTGATGGTCAAGCCGGGCATGCCGTACCTGGATGTGGTGCGTCGGGTGAAGGAAGAATTCCGCGTGCCGACGTTTGCGTACCAGGTCAGCGGCGAGTACGCGATGCTCAAGGCGGCGGCGGCCAACGGCTGGCTGGACGAGCGCCGCTGCGTGCTGGAAGCGCTGATGGCTTTCAAGCGCGCTGGCGCCGACGGCGTGCTGACGTATTTCGCGCCACAAGTGGCGCGCTGGTTGCGCGAAGGCTGAGCGCGCCCAGACGTGCTGCGTGGAGCGGCGCTGTGGTGGCATCTTTCGTGGATGCCGCTGCAGGTGGGTGCGATGTAGTGAAGCAGGTCGTCGATCGTTTCGGTCGGATCTTCCGCGTGTTTGCATGGACCGGCATAGCCGGCCCGCTTCGCGCTGCAGCGATTTGATCTGATGCCATGCGATCGACCTCCCGTATCTGGCACGTCGTCGGCCTGACAACGCAGGCTGACAACTAAGCGTTTGATCCGGATGCGCAGGAGTCGTAGTCAGGCAGACCGCCTACGAGACCACGCAACCGTGATCGAACCAAGTGCGTCAACTGCGATAACGATTCTCATCTACAATAGCGAGCCCTGCTGCTTCAGGTTGTTCGCGCGTGTTCAAGACGGTTCTGTTCCAACTGCACTGGCTGCTCGGCATCACCGCCGGGCTGGTGCTGTCGGTGATGGGCGTGACCGGCGCGCTGATGTCCTTCGAAAACGAAATCGTGCGGCTGGCCAACCCGGCCATCGCGCAGCTGGCGGTGCGGCATGCCGCCGGCGAGCGTGTGTTGCCGGTGGATGTGTTGCTGCAGCGCCTCGACCTGCTGCCGCGCGACGCAGGAAAACAGCAGGCGGTGACACGCATGCTGATCGACCCCACCGGCGCGCGGCCATCCACCGCACGTCTGGCGGGCAAGGGCGGCGGGCGCGTGTACTTCGATCCTTATACCGGCGCGCGTGTCGCCGCACCGCGCCTGAGCGGGGCGTTTGCGTTCATCGAGGACCTGCACCGCAATCTGACTGCGGGTAAACGCGGCCAGGCAGTGACCGGGGCGTGCGCCTTGATCCTGCTGTTTTTCTGCGCGTCCGGGCTGTATCTGCGTTGGCCGCGGCGCTGGTGGAGCCTGCGGACCTGGTGGGTGGTGGAATGGCGGCGGCAGGGGCGCAGTTTTCTGTGGAGCCTGCATGCGGTATTCGGCACCTGGTGTCTGCTGGTCTATCTGCTGGTCGCGCTGACCGGACTGACCTGGTCGTACGACTGGTACCGCGACGGCATGGTGGCCTTGCTCGGCAAGGAGCCGGCCATGCGCGGCGACGGGGGCGATCATCGGCCGGCGACGGTGAATTTCGCACGTGTGCAGCGCACCTTGGATGGTATTCCTGGGACCCATCACGCCGCGTTGGATCTACGGGTGCCCACCCGTGCCGGGCAGCCGATGAGCGTGCGGTTTTTGCCGGACCGGCCCGACCACGACCGCGCCTACGACAATCTGGAAATCGACGCCGCCAGAGGTGCCTTGCTGCAGCGCCAGGATTACGCGCGGCTGCCGCGCGGCCAGCAATGGCTGGTGAGCATGTTCCCGCTGCATTCGGGCAGTTTCTTCGGCTTGCCGGGGCGCATCGTGGTGATGCTGGCGAGCCTCGGCATGTCGGTGTTCTTCATCAGCGGCTGGATGCTGTACCTGGATCGCCGCCGCAAGAAGCGCGAGCTGCGCGCCGCACGCGTGGTGCTGCAGAACGCACCGCCGGCCTCGCAGGCCGAGCCGTGGTTGATCGCCTTCGCCAGCCAGAGCGGCTTTGCCGAACGGCTGGCCTGGCAGGCGGCCGGGCATCTGCAAGCGGCCGGCCTGCCGGTGCAGGTGCGCGCGCTGGCGCAGGTGGATGCGCAGCAACTGCAGGCCACCCGGCATGCCTTGCTGGTGATTAGCACGTTCGGCGATGGCGAGCCGCCGGATGCGGCGCGCGCGTTCGAGCGCGAACTGATGCGCCAACGCATCGGCTTGCCGCAGCTGGCCTACGCGGTGCTGGCATTGGGCGACCGCCAATACGCGCAGTTTTGCGGGTTTTCGCGGCGCATCGAGCAGTGGCTGGACGCGCAGGGTGCACGCGCGTTATTTCCCACCGTGGAAATGGACAACGCCGATCCGCAGGCGCTGGCGCAATGGCATGCGCAGCTGGCGCAGATTGCCGGCGCGCCGCTGGCCGCGGTTGCGCTGACGCGTCCGCGCCTGACCCAGTGGGCGCTGTCGTCGCGCACCCATCTCAACCCGGGCAGCGAGGGCGCGCCGATCTGGCGTATCGACCTGCAGCCACCGTTTGAGGCGCACTGGCAGGCGGGCGATATCCTCGAAGTGCAGCCTGCGCACGCCGATGCGCAGGTGCGTGCGTGTCTGGTGGCGTGGGGCCTGTCGTCCGATGCGTTGGTGCATGTCGATGCGCAGTTGCTGCCGCTGCATCAGGCCGCTGCCGAGCGTGTGCTGCCGCCCGCGCCCGCGACGCCGCCCGCGCCGTGTCCGGATCCACAAACCTGGCTGGATGCCTGCGACTGGTTGCCCACGCGCGACTACTCGCTGGCCAGCGTGCCGGCCGATGGCGTGGCCACGGCGGTGGTGCGCCTGACCACCCGCAGCGATGGCAGTCCAGGGCTGGGCTCGGGCTGGTTGATCTGTCATGCGCCGATGGGGGCGGCGGTGCGCGCGCGGCTGCGCACCAATCCCGGCTTCCATCGCATCGAAGCGGCGCCGATGGTGTTGATCGGCAACGGCACCGGCATCGCCGGTTTGCGCGCCTTGTTGCGCGAGGCCGAGCTGGCCGGCATGCACGGGCATTGGCTGCTGTTCGGCGAACGCCATGCCGCACACGACCGGCTGTTGGCCGAGGAACTGCAGGCCTGGCAGGCAAGCGGTCATCTGCAACAACTGGATTGGGTGTTCTCGCGCGATCAGCCGCACAAGCGCTACGTGCAGCATCAATTGCGCGACGCCGGCGACGCGCTACGGCACTGGATCGATCGCGGTGCGGTGATCCATGTCTGCGGCAGCCTGGACAGCATGGCGCGCGCGGTCGACGTCACGCTGCGCGAGCTGCTGGGCGACACCCGCGTGGATGCGCTGACGGCAGCGGGCCGCTATCGGCGCGATGTGTATTGAGCACAGTCATGACCACTGCGTCGCAGCCTTGGAGGGGCTAACAACACGTCAAAGCCTGCTTGGTCGAGTGCGCGGCGCCCTCACCGCTCGCGGGACACGCCGTGCATCCGTCCGTGCAGGCTCGGTGGCAGCATCCATGCCGCTACAGGGCCCCGCAAGCAGGGAGGGCAGCGCACCAGGGAGTTGGTCAGTGGCCCCGTGAAAAGCGTCTTTCGCGCAAGGTGCATCGGCATTGGGTGGTTGGCACACCATTATCCAAAATGCACGTCACTGCTCTTGACCGTGCACACCGACTATCTCGACGGACCCTTGCCCGCTTACCGTCGCGGGACCTTACGCGGCCAGGATGCCGCGTAATAGCTGACAAGGACGTACTTGCAGCGTGTCCCGCGATGGTAGGCGGGTGGGCCCTGCAGCCTAGCCGCAGATCAAGCCGCAAGTCAGCGCTCTGTAGCGCTGCAGCCAAGCCGCAAGTCAGCAGCTCTACAACCAGGCCGCAGCGCAGCTGCCCTGCATTGAAGACCCACATCCTCTGCTTTGAAATAGACCTGCGCGAAGTGCTTTGCCAGCCGCTCTTGTTTTGACTTCGCGCATCCATCCGCCCTCAGCGGCAGCTGGCATCGCCCTCCACCGCCGGCGCCTTCATCCGGTAGAGATCCAGCTGGCCCGCGCGTGGTGCACGTGCGCTGCCGGTCACCAGCAGCTCGCCCGGTTTGGACGCATCCACCACCGCCGCAAACGTGCGCTCCTGCGGCCCGTTGAACGACAGCGGCAACGGCTGGCCCTGGGCGTAGTGCCCGTTGTTGCATGTGGCTAGCAGCAACTGGCTGGGGCCATCGACAGCACCACGCGCCCATACCAGGCCACGCCCGTCGCCGAGCCAGGCCGCATCCAGTTCGTCGGCCGCGGTATTGATGTCGCGCAGCGGCGCAGGCGCGGTGAACGCGCGCCCGTCCCAGTGCGCCACAAACACATCCAGGCCGCCGGCGCCGCCGTGGCCATCGCTGGCGAACAGCAGGCGCGTGCCGTCCAGCGACAGGCTCGGTGCGCGCTCGTCGCCGCGGCTGTTGATCGCCGCACCCAGCGATTGCACCGCGCCCAGGCCGCCTTGCGCATCCACCGGCACGCGGTACAGATCGCTGCCACCGGCGCCACCGGGCCGCGACGAGGCGAACAGCAGCCAGCGTCCATCGGCACTGAACAGCGGCGTGATCTCGTCCTGGGCGGTGTTGAGCGGCAGCGGCTGCGCGTCCTGCCAGCGCCCGCCGCGCAGCTGCGCCTGCCACAGGTCCCACCCCCCGGCGCCGCCGGCGCGGTCGCTGGCCCAGACGATGCGCTGCCCGTCCGGGCTGAGCGTGGCGTGCGCCTCGTTGGCCGGCGTGGACACCACACCCATGCCTTCGATGCCGAACTCGGCAAGTCCCGACGCGGACGGGACGAAGAGTAAACTCGCCGCCAGCGCGAGCGGCGTCCATCGAAGTTGCATGCGGTGTTCCTGCTCCAAGTCGCGCCCAGTCTAGTCAACCAGAGAGCGTTTCATGCCCGTATCCCGTTATGCCGTGTTCGGTCACCCTGTCGCCCATTCGCTGTCGCCGGCCATCCATGCCGACTTCGGCAAGCAGACCGGCATCGCGCTGGACTACACCGCCATCGATGCGCCGCCGGACGCGTTCGCCAGCACGCTGCAGCGCTTCGCCGACGAAGGCGGCAAGGGCGCAAACGTCACCCTGCCGTTGAAGGAGGCCGCCTTTGCGCTGGCCGCCAGCCTGAGCGATCGCGCGCAGCTGGCTGGAGCGGTGAACACGCTCGTGCGTAACGATGGCCAGTGGCAGGGCGACAACACCGACGGCGTTGGCCTGGTGCGTGACCTCACCGATCGCCACGGCCTGGATCTGCGCGGTCGCCGCGTGTTGCTGCTGGGCGCCGGCGGCGCCGCACGCGGGGTGGCACCGGCGCTGCTGGATGCCGGCATCACCGAGATGGTGGTGGTGAACCGCTCGCCCGAGCGCGCCGATGCGCTGTGCGATGCGCTGGGCGAACCCGGTCGGGTGGTGTCGCGCTACATCGAAGACCTGCGCGAACTGGGCGACTTCGAGCTGATCGTCAACGCCACCGCCGCCGGGCGCGACCGCGACGCCGGTGCGTTCTCGCTGCCGTTGGGCCTGGTCAACAGCCTGACCGCCGCGGTGGATCTCAACTACGGCGAAACCGCCATCGCGTTCCTGGCCTGGGCACGTGCTGCGCACTGCCGTTACGCCATCGACGGCCTGGGCATGTTGGTGGAGCAGGCCGCGGAAAGTTTCGCGTTGTGGCATGGCGTGCGTCCGGACACCGACCCGGTCTATGCCGCGCTGCGCGCGCGCGACGCCGTGCTGGTCAGCGCGGACTGAGCCGTTGCCCATGACCACCACCGACATCCTGCTCAGCCTGATCACCAGCCTGTTGTCGCGGGTGCCGATGCTGATCGCCTTGTTGCTGGGGCTGGTATTGCTATGGCGGGCCCCGCACGGACCGCTGCGGCGTGCCGCGCTGGCCGGGCTGTGGCTGCTGCTGGGCTGTGTGCTGGCCGAGGTGGCCTTGCAGGCGATTCCGATGCTGTTGCTGCAGCAAGGCAACGTGCGCCAGATTGGTCTGGTGATGGGCGTCGGCCGCTTCGTACTGACCGCCGTGCAAGGCGTGGGCATCGGCGTGCTGGTCTGGACCCTGGCGCGCAGCCTGCAACGGCTGCCGCCTGCTGCGGGTCCGCGCGCATGATCCCGCTCAAGGCGTTGGCGCTCGTCCTGGTCGGGCTGATCTGTGCAGGGCAGGGCGGTTGGACGTTGCTGCATCCGCAGGCGCTGGCCACCGTCAACCGGGGCGGACTGCTGTACGAACGCTTCGGTCCGGCCGGTGTGGGCATCGGCATGCTGGCGATGGGCGTGGCCATGGCCGTGATCGGCGTGGTCTGGGCGCGCTACGCCTGGCCGCGACGCGGTTGATCCAACATTCCACGGAGTCCAGCTGTGGGGTGTCCGCGGCGGTCGCCGGTCTTCGAGCACCGCCAACGCAACTCTGAGTGGCGCCCAGAAGGACCAGGGTTGATCGAAAGCGGCAAGCGCAGCGTGCACGCAGATCCCGCGTGCAGCATTCGCCGCCATCTGCCGACGCGCGCGCTTGCGTCATCCGCTCCGGACATCGGTCGCCAAACCGTGCAAGGGCACCCGGCAAACAGGTTCAGCTGCCGCGCGTCTCGGTCGCAGGCGCTGCGCCGGTCCGTGCGAAAATAGCGCGATGAGTGACCTTGCCCCACCGGCTGCGCCGTCCGCGCCCGTCCCCGCCCAGCGTGTGCTGACCGACCCGATCAAGGCCGGCATCCGCGACGCTTACGCCAAGCTGCAGGCCAATACGCCCGGCTTTGCCACCCGTCGCGCGCAGAGTCAGATGATCGGTCTGGTCTCGCGTGCGCTGGCCGACCTCCGGCGGCATCGGCATCGCCGAGGCGCCCACCGGGGTGGGCAAGAGCCTGGGCTATCTCACCGCCGGCGTGCCGATCGCCCTGGCGACCAAAAAGAAGCTGGTGATCAGCACCGGCACCGTGGCGCTGCAGTCGCAGCTGGTGGAGCGCGATATCCCTGCCTTCCTCAAAGCCACCGGCCTGGAAGCGACCGTCGCCCTGGCCAAGGGCCGCACCCGCTATCTGTGCACGCGCAATGCCGCCGAGCTGGAAGGCGACACCAGCCAGAACGCCATGTTCGAAGACGAGCAGGCGCTCTACGATCGCCCGCTCAGCCCCGTCGATGCCGATCTGGCCAAACGGCTGGCCAAGGCCTACGCCGCGCGCACCTGGAGCGGCGACCTGGACGATGCCCCCGAGCAGGTCTCGGTGCCGTTGCGCATGCGCATCACCACGCCCGCCTCCGGCTGTGCGGGGCGCCGCTGCAGTTATGCCGCGCAATGCCCGGTGCTCAAGGCACGCACCGATGTGCGCGAAGCGCAGATCGTGGTCACCAACCACGCCTTGCTGCTGTCCTCGCTGTCGTTGGGCGATGCCGAAAACGGCCAGCCGCTGATCGCGCCGCCATCGGACATGTTGCTGGTGCTCGACGAAGGCCATCACATCGCCGGCGTGGCCATCGACCAGGGCGCGGCCAATCTGCCGCTGGACGAGATGGCCAAGCGCACTGGCCGCATGCAGATTCTCATTGCCGCCGCTTATCGCGCGGTGGACAAGGACAAGGTCGGCAACCTGCTGCCCAACGAAGCCATTGAGGTGGCCGCGCGCGTGTCCAAACTGCTCAAGGCCTTCCATGCCGAAGTCGAGCGCGTGTGGAAGCCCGAGCCTGGCGAGCGCGATCCGTTGTGGCGTGCCGCCAACGGCAAGTTGCCGCCGCAGTGGGGCCCGGCCATCGAAGAACTGGGCGAAGAAACCCGCGCGCTGTTCAACTGGGTGCATGCCGCACATGGCGCAGTGGCCAAGGGCAAGCAGGACGATGCCGCACGCGAACGCCTGCAACGCAACCTGGGCCTGGCGCTGGAAATGGCCGAGCAGCAACACAATCTGTGGAGTGGCTGGCGGCGCGAAGACAAGGAAGGGCAGCCGCCGATGGCGCGCTGGATCACCCTCTCGCGCGAGGGTGATCTGATCTGCCACTGCTCTCCCGTGTCGGCTGCGCAAGTGCTGCGCACGATGATCTGGAACGAAGTGGATTCGGTGGTGATGACCTCGGCCACGCTCACTGGCGGTGGCGATTTCCAATCCTTCGCCATCGACAACGGCCTGCCCGATCACGCCGAAATGGCCTCGCTGGCCTCGCCATTCGACCTGCCCAATCAGGCCGAACTGATCGTGCCCAATTTTCCGGTCACCCCGGACGACCGCGAAGGGCATCCCAAGGAAGTGGCCAAGTATCTGGTGCGCGAACTGGATTGGAACGCCAAGGGCAGCATCGTGCTGTTCACCTCGCGCTGGAAGATGGAGAAGGTCGCCGACCTGATGCCGCTGGCCCAGCGCAACCGTGTGCTGGTGCAGGGCGAAGGCAACAAGTCGCAATTGATCACCGAACACATGCGCCGCATCGCTGCTGGCGAAGGCTCGGTGTTGTTCGGTTTGAATTCTTTTGGCGAAGGCCTGGACCTGCCCGGCGATGCGTGCACCACGGTGGTCATCACCCAGGTGCCATTCGCGGTGCCGACCGACCCGCAGACGTCGACCTTGAGCGAGTGGCTGGAAAGCCGCGGCCACAATGCGTTCAACCTGATTGCGATTCCGCATGCGCTACGCACGCTCACCCAGTTTGCAGGGCGGCTGATCCGCAGCTCCAATGACCACGGCCGCGTGATCATTCTCGACTCTCGCCTGCTGACGCGTCGCTACGGCAAACGCATCATCGATGCCTTGCCGCCGTTCAAGCGGGTGATCGGGCGCTGAGTGCATCGGCACGTAGCATGCCAATGCAGCGCTCAGTGATCTCAAGCGCTCAGTGATCTCAACCGCCTGGTCTCGGTCGACAAGGTTGTACTTGAGCACTGCATAGCAACTGCCACGCATGGCAGCGTCGTCATCCGGCATGCCGCCGCGAGCGATCATGCGCAGCCTGTGTCACCTCATGCATGCATACGGGCGCAGTTGCTTGTCAGGCATCGCGTTGGTTGCTGCAGATGCAGTGTTTTTTCGCGTTGCATCGCCTTGCAGTGCAGCATCGGCCTACGTTTTTCGGTAGTGACGTCATGCGACGCGAATGCAGACGAGACGCTTGAAGCTGAAGCAGTCGCGTTATCTGCAACACGCTGCCACACGAAAAGCGATGCATATCACGCAACGCAGTCATCATCATGTTCGCCTATCGCTGCGATCATAACTAATGACTTTTCACACTTCGGCCCGCTCGCCATGATTCAGGTCCTTCAACACGAGCTGACGCCATGCGCCCTGGATCCCTCATGGTGCTAGCCCTGCTAGCCCCCACGCTGATCGCTCCGCCGGTCTTCGCCCAATCTGTACTGACCCGCGACAACGGCGCCAAGGTTGGCGACAACCAGAATTCGCAGACGGCAGGTGCCAACGGCCCGACCTTGCTGCAGGACGTGCAGCTGATCCAGAAGCTGCAGCGCTTCGATCGCGAGCGCATTCCCGAGCGCGTCGTGCATGCGCGCGGTACCGGTGTCAAAGGCGAGTTCACTGCCACTGCCGATCTGTCCACCCTGACCAAGGCCAAGGTGTTCAGCGCCGGCGAAAAGACCCCGGTGTTCGTGCGCTTTTCGTCCGTTGTGCATGGCAATCACTCGCCTGAAACGCTGCGCGACCCGCACGGGTTCGCGACCAAGTTCTACACCAGCGAAGGCAACTGGGATCTGGTCGGCAACAACTTCCCCACCTTCTTCATCCGCGATGCGATCAAGTTCCCCGACATGGTCCACGCGTTCAAGCCGGACCCGCGCACCAATCTCGACGACGACTCGCGCCGATTCGATTTCTTCTCGCACGTGCCTGAAGGCACGCGCACGCTGACGCTGCTGTATTCCAACGAAGGCACGCCTGCCGGCTATCGCTTCATGGATGGCAACGGCGTGCACGCCTACAAGCTGGTCAACGCGCAGGGCGAAGTGCACTACGTCAAGTTCCATTGGAAAACGCTGCAAGGCATCAAGAACCTCGATCCCAAGCAGGTTGCCGCTGTACAGTCCAAGGACTACAGCCACCTGACCAACGATCTGGTCGGCGCGATCAAGAAGGGCGATTACCCAAAGTGGGACCTGTATGTGCAGGTGCTCAAGCCGGAAGACCTGGCCAAGTTCGATTTCGATCCGCTCGATGCCACCAAGATCTGGCCGGACGTGCCGGAACAGAAGGTCGGCCAGATGGTGTTGAACAAGAACGTCGACAACTTCTTCCAGGAGACCGAGCAGGTCGCGATGGCGCCGGCCAATTTGGTGCCGGGTATCGAACCGTCTGAAGACCGCCTGTTGCAGGGCCGTATCTTCTCCTACGCCGACACCCAGTTGTATCGCATCGGTGCCAACGGCCTGAGCCTGCCGGTCAACCGTCCGCGCGTGGCCGTCAATAACGGCAATCAGGATGGTCAGGGCAACATCGGTCAGACCAGCAGCGGCGTGAACTACGAGCCGAGCCGCCTGGAGCCGCGTCCGCAGGACACCGCCGCGCGTTACAGCGAACTGCCGCTGTCCGGTACCACCCAGCAGGCTAAGATCACCCGAGAGCAGAACTTCAAGCAGGCCGGTGAGTTGTACCGCTCCTACGGCAAGAAGGATCGTGCAGATCTGGTGCAGAGCTTCGGCGAGTCGCTGTCCAACACCGACACCGAGAGCAAGCACATCATCCTGTCGTTCCTGTACAAAGCCGACCCGGAGTACGGCACCGGTGTGGCCCGTGTTGCCAAGGGCGACCTGGCCCGCGTCAAGCAGCTGGCCTCCAGCCTGCAGGACTGATCCATCCGACGGCATCGCGGCCACGCCGCGGTGCCGTCCCCGTCTTGGGAGAGCGATATGCGCACTCTGCTATTGATCATGCTGAGCGCCCTATGTGCGCCAGCCATCGCTGCCTCGCCGTCTGCCACGCCCGCAGCGACTACCCCATCCACGTCCAGCCCCGAGCAGATCAAGCTGCAGCTACGTGAGTACTTCTTCGATGCCGCGCGCGAAGGCCGCCAGGAGATGCTGGCCGAGTTCATCCGCTCGCATTACGACCTCAACGCCCGCGATGAGAAGGGCTATACCGCGCTGATCCTGGCCGCCTACCACGGCCAACGCCCGGCGGTAGAGCAGTTGCTGAGCGCAGGAGCCGACCCCTGCGCGCAGGACAAACGCGGCAACACTGCGCTGATGGGCGCGATCTTCAAAGGCGAGCTCGGCATCGCAAAGCGTCTGATGCAGGCCGATTGCGCACCCGACCAACGCAACAACGCCGGCCAGACCGCGGCGATGTATGCAGCGCTGTTCCAGCGGACAGACGTGCTCAAGGACCTGGCCGCCAAGGGCGCTGACCTCAGCCTCAAGGACGGGCAGGGCAACGATGTGACCAAGTTGCAGCGCGGCGAATTCGCCACCGCCCCGGCACGCTGAGCGTGTTCGGTAGCGCGACCTGCGGCCGTGCATGCTCCGCAAGTTGCGCGCCTGTGTAAGCTGTTCTTGAGGGTGCGCCACTGGCCGGGGCGCGGACGATAGTCCGCAGCAACATCCGCCAGGCGTGTTTTGCCATCACGCTACCAATGCTCCGAACGGCAGCGACCTTAGTGCGCGCAAGCGGCCAACAAGACCATCGTCCAGCCACGGCCGCGAAGCCTTCCAGATCGGCGCGGCCGATGCTCCCAATTCGGCATGTATCACGCGGAGGCTGCGGTAGCTCCGTAGCGTCCGCATCTATTCGATCCTTGGTCGCTAGCGTTGTCAGCCAGTCGCAGGGCCTTCGATAGCGCTCAATGGCCACGCTCGGCATGCGGTCAAGGTATGAGAGTGCGTAGGCAGGTTTAGCGCAGCTCACCAAGCGATGGTGCAGCCGCCAGACGGCGTGCACGTTGTTCAGTGCGGCATGACCACATTCGTCCACTCCGGCTCTGAGCGTAGCGTCCACGCCCACCTGACAACTGCCCGCCAGTGGTGTTAACCGCTCCTGGTCCCCGCGCTTGTTGCGGACAGACGACGAGTAGGGCATCCAGCCCAGAGCACCGACGCGTCCGGATGGCTCCGCACGCCCCTGGCCACGATGTCTCACGGTTCCGGCAACCGCGCGGACGGACACGTCTTTGACCGGGCTGCTGCCTGCATCTGGGGCTGCCCGGCGCGATCACCTCCGTGTGTCGCGCGCAAATCAGCAGGGCAACGACAGCACACGATCGTGACGTAAGCGACCTGGATGCGGCCACGCCAAACCGTGATGGCCATCCCGTCGGTTTTCCGCCACGCCTGCGTTGGAAGTCTGGCGGTGGTGATGATTTTTCTGCCATCCTGTCAGGAGATTTCTGACGTCGAAACCCTTGTGCGCCAAGGCTTTGACATAAAACTGAGCGCGCGCTGACTTGCTTAAAATTGCTTCGAAAAAAGCGCAAAAAACAGTTCAAGAACGAGCCAGGAACGCCGATGCTGAAGCTATCGCACCTTGGAACCCCCGGCCATGAAGCTCGATCCTTCCATCCCTTTCCTGATGTCCCTGCTCGCCATGGTGCTGTGCACCGCCACCGCCGTTGTCGCGCTGGTGTTCGGCCAGGTGCACGTATTGGCCACCTCGTGGAGCTTCTACGCGGTGATGGGCACGTCCCTGATCACCCTGGCTGCCTCTTACCACGCCCTCGGCAAGCCGCTGAGCGCCGAAGAGCGTGTTGGCTTCCGTAACCCGTAATCGCACCTACGTCCGGAAACGCGCGCAGCGTTACGCCAGTACCGGACCCAAGAAGTTGCGCTCGTCATTGACGATGCACCGCGTTCGCTCCACTTAGGCAACGCCGACAGACACCCCGCATCCTGCAGCGATGCCACCCGATAGCGTTCGTACTCGGCGCGCGAGGGAAACGAAAACAGCGCCAACGCGATGTTGTTCGCCCCTTCCGACGGCAGAAAATAGCCGTGATGCTGGCCGCCAAAGCGCGCCACCAGCGGGATCCACACCGCGTGTCGTGTTCGAATTCGGCCAGTTGATAGCGGTCGGTCCCCTAGCGCAGCAAGCAGGTGATCGTGCGGCCGGGTCCGGCGTCACGGCGCCTCAGCATGCCAGGTCGCACTGCCGCAGATTCATCGACGCCCGTGTAAGCTATTGATCCTGCTTCGCATTCCAATGGCCGCTCGCTGCGGCCAACCGTCGATGACCGCTTCTGCCGATCGTTACACCGCCTCCTTGCGCCTATCCGTTGCCCCGATGATGGACTGGACCGACCGGCATTGCCGGGTGTTCCACCGCCTGCTGGCGCCGTCCGCACGCTTGTATACCGAGATGGTGCATGCCAACGCGGTGATCCATGGCGATCGCACGCGGCTGATCGGTTTCGACCCGGTCGAACACCCGCTGGCGCTGCAGCTCGGCGGCAGCGATCCGGCCCTGCTCGCGCAGGCGGCCGGTATCGCGCAGGAATGGGGCTATGACGAAATCAACCTCAACTGCGGCTGCCCGTCCGATCGCGTGCAGGCGGGGCGCTTCGGCGCCTGTCTGATGCGCGAGCCGGCGCTGGTGGCCGAGTGCGTCGCGGCCATGTGCGCGGCCACCCAGCTTCCGATCACGGTCAAATGCCGCCTGGGTGTGGACGATGACGACGATTACGCCGTGTTCGCCCGCTTTGTCGATCAAGTCGTCGCAGCCGGCGCGGCGATGGTGGTAGTGCACGCCCGCAATGCATGGCTCAAAGGCCTGTCGCCGAAGGAAAACCGCGAGGTGCCGCCGCTGCGCTACGACTGGGCGTATCGCCTCAAGCAGGAGCGTCCCAACGTGCCGGTGGTGCTCAATGGCGGCATCGCCGCCGTCGACGCCGCGCTGGCGCATCTGCAGCAGACCGATGGCGTGATGCTCGGTCGCGCCGCATATCACGACCCGTATGTCCTGCATCAGCTCGATGCCGCACTGACCCAACGCCCGGTGCAGGCGCGCGAGACGCTGCTACGTGGGCTGCGTCCCTACGTGGAGTCCCAACTGGAACAGGGGCTGGCGCTGAAGCACATCACCCGGCACGTGCTGGGCCTGTTCCATGGGCAGCCAGGCGGGCGGGCGTTCCGTCAGGTGCTGAGCGAGGGCGCACACCGTCCGGGCGCTGGCTGGGAGCTGGTCGAGCAGGCATTGCAGCGAACCGACAGCCAGCTCTGGCGCGTCGTTGCCTGATTGGCCCAGCGCTTGCATTAGCTGAACAGGCAGGCCAGGACCGTTGTTGATTACGGTCTCGGAGTCCGTCATCGAGCGCGAAAGCCTTGCTGGCAGGGCGTCTGCTCCTTCGTGGCATTCATTTGGCTGAATGGCGTTAACACGAAGCTAAAAAGTTCAGATCGGATTCACCCCCAAAAATCAAGAATTTGGCTCAATTTACGGAACCCAGGCATTGTGTGATGCATGCTCGGTTTTACGAATTTTGAATGTTCCTGAACAACCCGCTAGGATCCAGTTGTGACCCATCCGCTCAGCCGCGTTCGCTATGTCGCCCTGGTCGCCCTCTGGGGTGTCCTGGCCGCGCCGTCGGCGTGGGGTCAGGGGTATCCCATGGTGCAGGGTGGTCGCGAGGGCATGCCGGCATCTGCACGCGGTAACAGCCGCACCTTGTCGGACACCATCCGCCATGTGCAGCGGTCTACCGGTGGACAAATTTTGGCTGCCGAGCGTGTGCCGTACGATGGCGGCAACCTCAATCGGGTCAAGTACTTGAAGAACGGGCGCATCCACACCGTGGACGAGCTAGAGCAGCCGCAGGCCGCTCCACCGCCCAGCGCTGCCCCGCCCGATCCGCCAGCGCCACCACGCAGCGATAACCACTGAACGTAGATAGTTCTGCGTTCAGTCTCATAAATTCCCCGGCCGTTGGCCGATAACGTTACTAGGGAGAGTGCATGCGTATTCTTTTGGTCGAAGACGAAGCTCCGCTGCGCGAGACCCTTGCCGCGCGTCTGAAGCGTGAAGGCTTTGCGGTCGACGCTGCACAAGACGGCGAAGAAGGCCTGTACATGGGCCGCGAAGTGCCGTTCGACGTCGGCATCATCGACCTTGGCCTGCCCAAGATGTCGGGTATGGAGCTGATCAAGGCGCTGCGCGACGAAGGCAAGAAATTCCCGGTGTTGATCCTGACCGCGCGTTCGAGCTGGCAGGACAAGGTCGAAGGCCTCAAGCAGGGCGCCGACGATTATCTGGTCAAGCCGTTCCATGTCGAAGAGCTGCTGGCTCGCGTCAACGCGCTACTGCGCCGTGCCGCTGGCTGGAGCAAGCCCACGCTGGAATGCGGCCCGGTGGCACTGGATCTGGCCGCGCAGACGGTAAGCGTCAACGGCGCCAACGTCGATCTGACCAGCTATGAGTACAAGGTGCTCGAGTACCTGATGATGCATGCCGGCGAACTGGTCTCCAAGGCCGACCTCACCGAACATATCTATCAGCAGGACTTCGATCGCGACTCCAACGTGCTCGAAGTGTTCATCGGTCGTCTGCGCAAGAAGCTCGACCCGGATGGTGAACTCAAGCCCATCGAGACCGTGCGTGGTCGGGGCTACCGCTTCGCCATCCCGCGTACCGAAGGCTGAGTCCGCGCGTCGGTAAACAGGAAGATCAGGTGCCGGGCCGCTCCAAGTGGTACAGACGTTGGCGGCCGCGCTCCCTGCAGGCCCGCCAGCTGTTGGCCGCCAGCCTCAGCTTGGTGGCCTTCCTGGCGTTGGCGGGCTACGCGCTGGATGTCGCCTTTGCCGATACCGCCGAAAAGAACCTGCGTGAGCGGCTGAAGAACTACGCCTCTGCCTACGCCGCCAACATCGACTTTGTCCGCGACGGTTCGATCTACATCGGCGGGCAACCGCCCGACCCGCGCTTCGATGTGCCCGGTGGCGGCTTGTATGTGGAAGTCGTGCGTCCCGACGAAAGCTGGACCTCGATGTCGGCCGAAGGCCCGAACATTCCGCATGGCCGCATGCTGGAGCCGCGCCAGGAAGAATTCATCGGCCCGCTGGAGATGACCCAGATCGATGGCAGCCTGGGCCAGTTGTATCGCTATGGTCTGGGCGTCAGTTACGTCGAACGCGAACACGGCGGCGAGATTCCTTACACCATCTATGTGATGGAAGACGCGCGCTCGATGGGCGCGCAGCTGCGTGTGTTCCGTGGCGCGGTGTGGTTTTACCTCGGCAGTGCCGGCGTGGTGTTGTTGGTGCTGCAGGCGTTCATCCTGCAATGGAGCCTGCGCCCGCTGCGGCGTGTGATCAACGAGCTGACCAAGGTGCAGCGCGGCGAAATTCAGCGCATGAGCGAACAGCATCCGCGCGAGCTGGAGCCGCTGACTGACAGCATCAACGCCTTCATCGAGAGCGAGCGCGACAATCTGGAGCGCCAACGCAACACGCTGGCCGATCTGGCGCACAGCCTCAAGACGCCGATCGCGGTGCTGCGCACGCAGCTCGACAGCGGCGCCTCCGAGCACGATCTGCATAAAGAGATGGACGTGCAGCTGCGGCGCATGAACGATCTGGTGTCGTATCAGTTGGCGCGTGCTGCCTCCAGCGGTCACAAGCTGTTTGCCGCGCCCTTGCCGATCGAGCCGTCCGCCGAAGAAATCGTGCGCGGGCTGGAGAAGGTGTATTCGATCAAGGGCGTGCTGTGCGAGTTCGACATTTCGCCGGATGCGCGCTTTCATGGCGAGCCGGGCGATCTGCAGGAACTGCTCGGTAATCTGCTGGAAAACGGCTTCAAATGGGCGCGCAGCCGGGTGCTGCTGACCGCACAGCCGGGTCCGACCACCGGCAGCCGGCGTGCCGGCCTGATCCTGTCGGTGGAAGACGACGGCCCCGGCATTGCGCCGGAAGATGTCGCCAAGATTCTGCAGCGTGGTGTGCGTGGCGATGAGCGCGTGCAGGGGCATGGCATCGGCATGTCGATCGTGCAGGATCTGATCAAGGCCTACCGCGGTGAACTGCAGGTGGTGCGCTCGCAGGAACTGGGCGGCGCCCGCTTCGATGTGACCCTGCCTCCGGGGCTGTGACGCGCCTGCGTGTTCGGATGAACCCGTGGGCAATGGCCTGCGCTGCTCCGACAACCGTTTAACGCCTCGAACGTTTGCTTGACCATACTGGTCCGGTTGCAGGCAGTTGCGATGGAGAGCCGCATGATCGAGCGCGTTGCACAGGTCTCTTGCGCGGAAACGCATCCTTTGCCACGGCGATGGCCGCGCAGGTGGCGCCTGGCGTTGCTGCTTGCCGGTGGTGCGGTTGCCGCCCTCGGCCACGCTGCCGAAGCGCCGTTGACGCCGACCCAGACGCGCTGGTTGCAACGTGCCACCTACGGTGTGGATGCCGATGGCGCCGCGCAGTTGCAACGGCTTGGCCCCAAGCGCTATGGCGCATTGCTGCTCCAACCCAGTGACGACGCTGTGTTACCGGCACCGATCCGCGCGCAGCTGCAAGGCTTCGATGCACTGCACACCCCGCTGGAAACCTTGTTGACCCGCTACGAGGCCGACAAGATTCGGCTGCAAGCCATGCCCGACGGCGATGAGAAAGTCGCCTTGCGCAAGGACTGGCAAGCGCGCGGCGGACAGATGCTCACCCAGGCGCGTCAGGCGCAATTACTGCGCGCGGTGTACGCGCCGGATCAGCTACGCGAGCAGTTGGTGTGGTTCTGGCTCAATCACTTCAGCGTGTATGCCGACAAAGGCCGCGTGAAGTGGATGGCCGCCGATTACATGGAAAACGCGATCCGCCCTAACGCCACCGGCAAGTTTGCGGATCTTGTTATGGCCACGCTGCAAAGCCCGGCGATGCTCGAGTATCTGGACAACGCCAAGAACGCGAAGGGCAAGGTCAACGAAAACTACGCGCGCGAACTGATGGAACTGCACACCCTCGGCGTGCATGGGGGCTACACCCAGCAGGACGTGCAGCAGCTGGCGTTGATCCTCACCGGCGCGGGCCTGGTGCCGATCAAGGCCGCAGGTGCGCCGCCCGTGCCAGTACCCGTGCGTGGCCAGCCGCAGGTGGTGCGCAAAGGAGTGTTCGAATTCAATCCAGCGCGCCATCAACCCGGCGACAAGGTGTTGTTGGGTCAGCCGATTGCCGGCGGTGGGCTGGATGAAATCGAACGCGCCGTGCAACTGTTGGTGCGCCAGCCGGCATGTGCACGCTTCGTCTCGCAGCGCATGGCCGAGTACTTCGTCAGCGACACGCCGCCGCCGGCACTGGTCGCGCGCATGGCCAGCACCTTCCAGCGCAGCGATGGCGATATCGCCAAGGTCATGCAGACCATGGTGAATTCTGCAGAGTTTGCACAGGCGCAACCGCGCAAGTTCAAGGACCCCAATCGCTTTGTGGTCTCGGCGATGCGGCTGGCCTATGAAGACCAGCGCGTGATCAATGCCGGCCCGATGGCCAGTTGGGTACAGCAACTTGGCGAGCCGCTGTTCGGGCGCATCACCCCGGACGGGTGGTCGCTGCAATCGCAGGCCTGGACCAGCTCCGGGCAACTGGCGCGCAGGTTCGAGGTGGCGCGCGCGCTGGGCAGCGGGCCCAAGCAATTGTTCCGGCGCGATGGCGACAACGACACGCCGATTCCGCCGCTGACGCGCATCGACACGCGCGCGTCCTATCGCTGGATTGCGCCGTCGCTGGCGACAGGCACGCAGCAGGCGCTGGAGCAGGCGCGCTCGCCGGCGGAATGGAACGGGTTTCTGTTGGCGTCGCCGGACTTTAACTACCGCTGATTCATATCACTGATTCACCGACGCTGATCACCGAGTGCGATGCAGGCATCGCCGTGGGAGTACACCATGCAACGACGTCAATTTCTGCTTGCTTCTGCCGCCGCCGCGAGTCTGCCTTGGGCTGGTCGCCTGTTTGCCGCCCCGCGCGACAGTGCGCGCCTGCTGGTGGTGTTCTTGCGCGGCGGCTACGACAGCAACAATCTATTGGTGCCGCATGGCAGCGATTTTTATTACCAGTCGCGGCCCACGCTGGCGATTGCGCGGCCGGATCCGGCCAATCCCGACAGCGCCATTGCGCTGGACGCGCAATGGGGTCTCAACCCGGTGATGCGCGATGCCTTGCTGCCGTTGTGGCAACGCAATCAACTGGCGTTCGTACCGTTTGCCGGCACCGATGATGTGTCGCGCAGCCACTTCGAAACCCAGGACGATATCGAATCCGGGCAAGCCGGTAAGCACCGCGACTATCGTTCCGGGTTCATGGCGCGGCTGTCGGGTGTTCTCAGTGGCGTGCCGGCGATTGCCTTCACCGATTCGTTGCCGCTGACCTTCCAAGGCAGCGGCGATCTGCCCAACGTCTCGCTGCGGGGCATCGGCAAGGGCGGGTTGGATGCGCGTCAGTCGCAGATCCTGTCGCAGATGTACGACGCCACGCCATTGGCGGCGGCGGCGCGCGAAGGACTCGCGTTGCGCCAGCAGGTTACCGCGCAGTTGCGCGAGGAGATGGAGCAGGCCGGCCGTGGCGCCGCCAGCGCACGTACGTTTGCCGATGAAACCCGGCGCATGGCGAGCTTGATGCGCGAGCGGTATCGGCTGGGATTTGTGGATGTTGGCGGTTGGGACACGCATGCCAATCAGGGCAGCGTGGCAGGCGGGCTGGCCAACAACTTGCGCAATCTCGGCGAAGGGCTGGCCGCTTATGCCGATGCGTTGGGCCCGGCCTGGGACGACACCGTGGTGGTGGTGATTTCCGAATTCGGCCGCACCTTCCGCGAGAACGGCAGCAAGGGGACCGATCACGGGCATGGCACCACGTACTGGGTGCTGGGCGGCGGCGTGCGCGGCGGTCGCATCGTCGGCGAGCAGGTTGCGGTGGACCAAGCGCATCTGCTGCAAAATCGCGATTACCCGGTGCTCAGCAATTACCGCAGTTTATTTGGTGGCGTGTTGCAGCGCTTGTGGGGTTTGTCGCCGACGCAGCTGGAGCGCGTGTTTCCAGGCGCGACACCGCGTGATCTTGGATTGGTGTAAGCGGCCTGTTGTGTTGGTGTCGGGCCACTCAGCGTAGTGCGCGGTATCTGCACCTACCCATCCGCGCGCTGCATCTTCCTGCATTGCCATGTGCACGTGGCGACGACGGTGAGAGGCAAGCACTCACCGCATCGTGGCGCCGACGCTTAACCGTGCGCACACGCCCAAATGCGATCAGATTCATGCGGCCGACGCGATGCAAGCCGCGTCGCGCATGCATTCAAACCATGACGCAATGATCGCGCAGCGCCATCAACGTGCCGTCTGCGACGCGAACGGCGACGGCCCGTACACGCTGACCAGATGCGCGGCGACCTCCGGCATCACCCGCTGCAGCACCTGCGGCGCCGAGAAGTGATATTCGCTGACCACCGCGAAAAATTCTTCCGGAGCCTCGGCTGCGTACGGGTCGATCTCGGTGTCCTGGCCGGCATCCACGCGTTGGCAGAACGCAGCGAAGGCGTGCTGAAAATCGCGCGCCCAGCGGCGTTGCCGATCGCGCGGCAATGGTGGCGTGCCGTCGAGCGCACCGTCCAGTGCATCGAGCTTGTGCGCCATCTCGTGCACGATCACGTTGCAGCCGGCCTGTGGGTCGTCCAGATCGGCTTGCACATCTGCCCAGCTGACGATCAACGGACCTTGTTCCCAGGCCTCGCCGATCAAGGTGTCGTCCCAGGCATGCATTACGCCGGCCGCATCCATCTGGGTGCGCTGCACGCGGAAGGCGTCCGGGTACACGATCAATTGCGACCAGCCGCGCCATCCCGCTGCGCCGATTTCCAGCAGCGGCAGGCAGCAGGTGGCAGCCAGCAACACGTGGTCGTGCGGCTGCAGCTGTAATCCATCGACCGGCGAAATGGTTTTTTGGTCCAGGAACTGCGCGGTCAGCGCACGTAGACGTTGCCGGCGTTGCGCATCGAGCGCAGCAACCCAGGCGCAGCGGTCACACACCGGCTGCCAAAGCGCATCAGGAATCTCAAGCGGCGGCCGGCGCAGCCAGCGCGTCAACCACTGGATCAGCGGAACATGCCCGGCAGAAAACTGTGCCAGCGCGGCATCATGCGCATGCGGGGGAACAAGCTGTCGCCATCGCTGCCACCACCGCCGGTTGCCGGTGCAGGCTTGTGTTGCGGCGCGCGCGCCGGTGCTGCCGCGTCGCCATTTGGGGTTCTGCCGCGTGCGGCCGAGTTGGTGCTGACGCAGCTCTCATGATCGCCGTCGACCAACTGGTCCGATGCCAGTGCGGCAAGCGGAGCCAACAAGAACAGCAGGCAAACAGTGAGTCGGCGCATCGTCCACATCCAGGGCAAGCGGCGTGAGTCGCCGATCATAACGCGGTTTTCACTCCCTCACGCAAGCCGCGCTGGGCGGCCGCGAAGGCTTGGCGCATACTTTCGCGGATCGATTTGGGAACCGTTGCCGTGGATGACCGCGCGTTGCTGGCCAAACTTGCGAGCGGCCGGCTGTCCGGCGATGCGTTGGCGCGCGATGCCGGGTTGACCCGTGCCGCCGTGTGGAAGCGCATCCAGAATTTGCGCGCTGCCGGTGTCGATATCGACGGACGGGCAGGCGATGGCTACCGTCTGGCCGCGCCGCTGGACCTGCTGGATGCCGCGCGGATCCGTGCGGCCATGGCAACCGACGCGGTGGCGGGCCTGGCCGCGCTTGAGGTGGCCTGGGCACTGGAATCCACCAACACCACGCTGCTGGCGCGCCCGGCACCGGAGCACGGCGTGTCTGTGTTGCTGGCCGAGCGTCAAACCGGCGGGCGCGGTCGCCGCGGCCGTCAGTGGACCTCGCCGCTGGCCGCACATATCTATCTGTCGGCATCGCGCCGTTTCAGCGGCGGGCTGGGCCAGCTGGCCGGGCTGAGCCTGGCGGTCGGGGTGGCCGTGGCCGAAGCCCTGCGCGGGTGCGGGTTTGCCGATGTCGGTCTGAAGTGGCCCAACGACCTGCTGGCGCGCGAGCGCAAACTGGGCGGTCTGCTAATCGAAGGCGGCGGCGAAATGGCCGGCAATGCGCGTGCGGTGATCGGGCTGGGCTTGAACGTGCACATGCCGCCGGCCGCCGCCGCGGGGATCGATCAACCATGGGTGGATCTGGACACCCTGGCCGGGCGCGCGGTGTCGCGCGACAGCGTGGCGGCAGCGGTGCTGTCCAGCCTGCTGCCGGCACTGGATCTGTTCGAAGCGCAGGGGTTGGCGCCGTTTCTAGCGCGCTACGCGGCGCTGGATGTGCTGAGCGGGCGCACCGTGCAGGTTGAAGAAAGCGGCACCCTGCATCGTGGTGTGGCGCTTGGCCTGGCCGCCGATGGTGCATTGCGCGTGCAACTGGGCGAAACGGTGCGCCTGTTCCACTCCGGAGAAGTCAGCGTGAGACCTGCATGAGCGAGTGGTTGTTCGACCTGGGAAATTCGCGCTTCAAGTACGCCCCGCTGCACGGCAACCGTGCCGGCGACGTGCAGGCGTGGGCGCACGGTGCCGAGGCGATGGATGCGACGGCGTTATCGGCGTTGCCGTCCGGGCGCATTGCGCACGTGGCCAGCGTGGCGGCGCCCGCATTGACGCAGCGGATGATCGCTTGCCTGCAGGAGCGTTTCGAGCAGGTCCGCATCGTGCGGACCGCAGCCGAATGCGCTGGCATCCGCATCGCCTATGCCGACCCGAGCCGCTTTGGGGTGGATCGTTTTCTGGCCTTGCTGGGTGCGCGTGGCGACGCACCGGTGCTGGTGGCCGGGGTGGGCACTGCGCTGACCATCGATGTACTCGGTGCTGATGGGCAGCACCACGGCGGGCGGATCGCCGCCTCGCCCACCACCATGCGCGAAGCGCTGCATGCGCGTGCGGTGCAGTTGCCGGCCAGCGGTGGAGAGTATGTCGAGCTGGCCAACGACACCGACGATGCCTTGACCTCCGGCTGCGACGGCGCGGCGGTGGCGCTGATCGAGCGCAGCCTGCACCACGCGCAGCGCAGCCTGGGCTTGCCGGTGCGGCTGCTGGTGCACGGCGGCGGCGCGCCACCGCTGCTGCCGTTGTTGCCCGATGCCAGCTTTCGCGCGGCCTTGGTGCTGGATGGACTGGCGACCTGGGCGATGCATTCGTCCTCGCCGTAGAGCGTCTTGTGCGGATTGGACGAGAGGCATTGGCCGCCGGCGGTGTGGAGCGGATACGCTGTGGTGCCGGCTTGGCTGGCTCCGACATTCGGCAGCGGTGTGCTCGGCACACCGGTGTGTGGGGCCCAGGCAGGGCTGCCTGGTGCACGCGCTGCCGAGGGCCAACGCACGGAAACGACCATCGGGGGCGCCGAGACTGCGTTGCGCGCCTTGTCCCGTCGCGGCACCGGACGCTTCGCACTCACCCCAAGCCCCATGACACGCTCTAAAATCGGCGCATGTACGTACGCGCCCTCATCGTTGTCCTGATCATCCTCAATGCCGGGGTGGCACTGTGGTGGGCGTTGCAGCCACCGCCGGCGCCGCCGGCCGCACCACCGCAACCGCCCGGTGTTGCCCGATTGGATGTGCTGCCGATGTTGCCGACCAAGGCGACAGCAGCGGTGCCGCGTCCCGAAGTGACAACCGCTGCAACGCCGGATGCGGGTGCAACGGTTGCATCCAATGCGCCGGCCCCTGCGCCGACTGCAGCGACGACGCCTGTGCCGAAGCCAGTGCCAGCGGTGGTCGAGACAGCATCCCGTCCGGCCGAGCCTGCAGCGGCAGCGAAGGCCGCTTCCATATCGGTTGATGAAGCCACCGCTGCCGCAAAGCCTGCAGCAGTGCCGGCGCCGCCGGCCGCCCCGGAGCGCTGTGTCAGCGTCGGGCCGTATGCGGCACGCAGCGATGCCGATGCTGCGCTGGCGCGCGTTCGCGGCCAGGCCAGCCGCGCCAGCGTGCGCGAGGACGCCGATGCCGGGATCAGCACGTTCCGGGTAATGTTGCCCAACGTGGGCGACCGCGCCACGGCGCAGGCCCTGGTCAAACGCATTGCTGCCGCCGGCATCGGCGACTATTACGTGATTGCCCAGGGCGAAGACAACACCGTTGCGCTGGGGCAGTACCAGAGCCGCGAGCGCGCCGAGCGGCGTCAGGCCAGTCTGGTGAGCGCGGGCTTTCCCGCGCAGTTGGTGCCCAGCGGCAGCGGCCAATCGCGCTGGTGGGTCGATACACGCAGTACGGCGACGGCCGCTGCGTTGCAGAGCGCCGCAAGCGCAACGCGGCAACGATCGCTAGATTGCTCCGCGCTGCGCTAGAATGCGCACCGGCGCGCAACGCGCCTGCCTTTGCCGGCATAGCTCAGTTGGTAGAGCAACCGCCTTGTAAGCGGTAGGTCCCCAGTTCGAATCCGGGTGCCGGCACCATGAAGGCCTTTCCGCTGTATCCCGGAAAGGCCCGCCCGCTGCCGGGCTTGGCGATCAGCTTCCCCAGAATGCGTCTTCCTGAACTTGATCGGCCGAGAACAACCGGACTTCGACGATCTTGCCGTCTTCGATGCGCAGCAGATCCACGCCGGCCTGCTTGAGCGTCACGCCATTGGCCTGGCCGGAAAATTCCAGCGTGATGGCCACCCAGTCGCCACTGGCCATGTAGTCATCGGCACGGCTGATGGCGAAGGTGCCGTTGGAGACCTCCATCATCTTGCCCAGCATCGGCCCGACGACTGCCATGCCGCGGTGGGTGCCGGAGAACTGATGGTTGCCGGGCTGGTGCCAGATCACGTCGGGCGAAATGAGGCTGCCCAGCGTTGCGTGGTCGCCGGTCTGGACCGAGGTGATGTAGGACTTGGCAATGTCGATGTTGTTCATGGTGGTTTCCTTGGTTGGTTGAAATGTCAGCGTGCAAGGCCTGCAGGCGTGTGTGCCTGGTTGGCCGATCTTTAGTGGGAGTAAAGCGCGGTGCGGTCAGCGGCGATAGGTCAGGACATCAGGCTTTGCTGGGCGCCGGGATGTAACGTGATCGACCAATTGACGTGCACGACGCGCCAGCGTCCTTCGATGTAGCGGAAGACCTGTGTCGAATTCCAGGGAGTACCCGGCTTCTCACCGCCCTGGCCGTCGCCGAGGATGTTCTGCAGGTTGTAGTGCAACACAGCCATGTCGCGGTTATCGCTGACCATTACCACCGGCTGGATGTAGTCGTTGCGCAGGATCTTGAGCTTGCCCTCGAACACTTTGCGAAAGTAGGCCTCCACTGCCGCATGACCGTCCAGACGCAGCGCGGTCAGGGGATCGAAATACGACACGTCGTCGCTGTAGACCTCCAGTGCGCCATCGACGTCGCCCTTGTTCCAGCGTTCGTTGATGCCGTTGTCCACGGCCAGAATGGCCTGGGTGATCTGTTCGATATCGGCTTGCATCGTCTGTCTTCTCAGGAAAGTGGGGGGCGTGCTGTGGGAGTGATTATTGGACTTGATTCGCCGACGCGAGCGGTCCAAAGTGGACGGCTAATGATCATTTCCGGACATCTTTCAACTGGTGTGGGCAGATGACCAGTCCCGGGCGCACCCGTTTTGCGAAGGCGCAGGCGAGGTCGCAGATCCTGCCGCTGGCCTATCACCCGCAGGGCCCCTATGGTCTCGACCTAGAAGTCTTCACGGTTGCCGATCTACGAACCCGTGCAACCCCGGAAGAAGTGCAGGCGACGCACCGTTACGGATTCCACACCTTGTTGTGCGTGACCCAGGGCGTGTGCACCCAGCTGATCGACTTCAAGGCGATCGCCTGCGAGCCAGGTTCGCTAGTGATCGTGCGGCCCGGCCAGGCGCACAGCTATGGCATCAAAGACGACTGGGATGGTTGGAACGTGATTTTCCGCCAGGAGTTCGTGCTGCCGGCAGCAACAACGCCGGGCGATCTGAAGCTCGCCTTCGATCTGGGCAAACTGCCGGATCATGTGCACCTCGGTCGCGATGACTTGAAGCGGCTGACCGATGTGATCGTGCAGATGCGCCAGGACACGCAGATGGAGGCGCCGCAAGAAGACGTGCACGCCCTGTTGCGTCATCAGCTGCATGCGTTGCTGACGCGGCTCAGCATTCTGCATGGCCGTACCCACGTGCGCGATGTTGCGGTGTCTGCGGCGCTGCGCCGCTTCCACCGGTTCCAGCAGCTTGTCGAAGACTATTTTGCCCAGTGGCATCAGGTTGCCGACTACGCCGATCGACTTGGGTGCACGGAAAAAAGCCTGGCGCGCGCAGTGCAAGCGGCGATGGGCACCACCGCAAAGACCTTCATTGCCGCACGGATCAATCTGGAAGCCAAGCGCCTGCTGGTGCACACATCCCTGCCGGTTGCCGCAATCGCCGAGGAACTGGGCTTCGACGAAGCGACCAACTTCAACAAGTTTTTCAGGCGGGAAGTGAGTTGCACGCCGTCGGAATTTCGGCGGCGGTATCGGGTTGCCGAGCGATAGCGACCGCCTGCATGCGACTGCGCAAAGAGCGGTGGCCCGCCGCCATCTCCGCCATCGGGACGTGATGGCGCGACGCGTCTGATGCGGCAGCGGCTTCGTCGGGACACCTGGCTGGCCGTGCCTTCAGCGCAACCGCGCTCCTCGGCAAGCGGGCCGAGCTCCCGTGTGCGGGTAAGTCACGTGTAGCTCGCAGCTCGAAAACCGACATCGCGCAGCGGTGTTGCTGGCTGCGCGGGCGCGGTAGGACGCTTTGCAGGTCAGGCCGGGCGACCAGCCGAGAGCAGTTCCAGCATGGCCTTGCCGGCGTCGGACTGTGCGGCGTCGCCGCTCAAGCGTTCGGCCAGGGCTGCCACGACAATGGCATGGGTGTGCCGCAACACGCTGTCTGCATCGGCGCTGGCGTCCACGACGTGTTTACCCGGCAATTGCAGCGCGGCGAAGATGGCACGGCAGCGTTCCAGGTTGTCCTGGGTTTCGAAGTGGTTGGGTGCGTCGCCGCGGGCGCGGATGCGGGCCAGACCGGTGGGTGGCGGCAGGTCGAGCAGCAGCAGCACGTCCGGGCGCGGTGCGAAGGCATTGCGTTCCAGCAGATCGTCCAGCGGCAGGCCGGCGGCGCCCTGGTAGGCGACCATCGACGGAAAGTAGCGGTCCAGGATCACGATGTCGCCGCGCGCCAATGCGGGGGCGATGAGGGTGTCCACATGTTCGTGGCGGTCGCGGATCAGCAGCTCGGCTTCTTCGTCCGCGCTCAGGCGGCCGGTGGCGGCGGACTGACGCAGCTGGGTGCCCCAGGGGCCATTGGTCGGCTCCTTGCTCAGCACGACGCGGGCGCCGGCCGCTTCCAGTGCGTTGGTCAGGCTGCGGGCGAGGGTGGTCTTGCCGGCGCCGTCGATACCTTCGATCGCGATCAGCAAGCCACCGGGCTTCAGTTCGATTGTCATCGCGCTACTTTATCCGATCGTGGCAATGGATCCGTCGCTGGCGATCTTGCAGGGCGTGCGCCCTGCATTGCTGCGGGGCGCTGGGTCACGCAATGGCATGGCGTGCACGCAGGCGACGATCTTCATCCCAGACGACCTTCATCCCACATGAGCAGGTTGCGCAGGACGGCGACGATGGCGGCGCCGCGCTGGCACGTCATCGCGCCACGCTTGCTGGGCAAGTTGGGCAGTGCATTCGCGTCCCGCCATCTGCCATGCACAAGCACCAAGCATTCGAACACAACCAGCCGTCGAATAGATCGATGGTGCATCCGATGCCGAGCGGACGTATCAGCGAGGGTCTGGACAGCTCTCCCGCGCGCCGCCACGCGCGGCAATCGCCGCAAGACGTCAGTCTTTGGCTGTGTGCAGCGGCGATCACTGCGTCTGCGCCCACAGTGCGGTTTACGCGTGATACCGCGGTTTGTTCACAGGTTCCCCGGTCGCCGCGTTCCCTTACGCTGCCGCTATTGCCGATTCAGTATCACGGGTATGTCTTGCGCGATGTCAGGAATGTCCTGATGTCACCGCTTCTGTCCGCTGGGCATACTGAATAAGTCAGACACAGCGCTCATTTGTAGTACGACTGAGTCGCGTTTCTGGCTTCAAGGAAGAAGGACGCGTCGCCGCCACCCTAGAGGCGGCATCCCCCGCGTGACGCCCTTTTAGGCCCGTCGTGACCGGATTCCTTGTTTATTTTCTTGGCGTTTTGCCCGCCGCCGTACACGTACCGCGCCCGGGCGATCAGCTCGCCGAGGTATAGCGATAGGACAGCAGCGATTTCACCAAAAAGGTGATCTGGGTGGCCGAGCGCGCATCCACGCGCATGACCGGAATGCGGAAGCCTTCGGCCACCAGCGCATCGCGAAATGGCGGCAGCAGAAAGTCTTCGACCTCGTCGGTCATGGTGATGCCCACTGCCAGGCTGGCGTCAGGTGCGATCTGCGAAAACTCACGCAGCAATGCCAGGGTCGCCTCCAGCATCTGCGGGTCGCGCGCATTGCTCAGCACGATCACGCCGAGCGCGCCGTCGCAGACCAGCGGCCACATGAAATCCAGATATTTCTGGCCGGGCACGCCGTAGACGTGCAGCAATTCGCCGTCTTCCAGCTCGATGGAGCTGTAGTCCAGCGCGACCGTGGTGTAGGTCTTGTCGCCGTAGGCATCCTGGCTTAGCGGCATTTCGGTGCTGACCGGCTCCAC
The DNA here is from genome assembly GCF_979258225.1 of Xanthomonas sp. AC360. NCBI lineage: Bacteria > Pseudomonadati > Pseudomonadota > Gammaproteobacteria > Lysobacterales > Lysobacteraceae > Xanthomonas > Xanthomonas sp. AC360. The sequence continues at coordinate 846,696 of NZ_OZ409846.1, read as the reverse complement.
GTCGGAGATGGCGCGCACCGCGGTGGTCTTGCCGGCGCCCATGCCGCCAACGAACACCAGTTTGTTGGCTGGAAGACTCATGACTGCGCCTGAGAAAGAGAGAGGCCAAACCGACGTGCGACCCAGGAGAAGAACCGGGAGTTACTGCTGTCCGGACGACGCGGCGTTGAAGGCACGGGGATCTCCGCAGTCTGGGCAAGGCCGCTGGCAAGTGCGGCGGCGAACAGGCATTCCACCGTCTGCAGCGGCAGCTTGCAAGCATTGGCCAGCGCCTGCGGGCGCCAGGGGCGCGCATGCAGGTGGGCAATGGCGAGCAGCTGCGCAGGCGAACTGGTGTCGGCACTCAGCTCCGGCCACTGCCGTAGCTGCAACGCACGGCTGGCTTCCACCGCCGGCAGCGCGGGGCGCAGGTGCTCGGGCAGGGCGAAATACAGCGCTTCGAAGGAGAGGCGCTGCGTCAGTGCGGCATCGGCATCGCCGGTCACGCGCTGCCAACCGGGGCGATCCAATGCGGCAACGAGCTCCGATAGCGACAGGCCAGCTGGCAGGTGCAGGCAGCGACTGGAGGGGTCCACGCGCACCAGCAGGTGCGCAGTGCGCAGCAGCACCGGGCTTGCGCCGAGTTCGCCGCGGCAATGGCGCAACAGCAGCGCCGGTTCGGCCACCTGGGCGGTATGTGGCGAAGACAACAGCAGACGCATCTGCTCGTTGAGTTCGCGCACGGTGGCGCCGTGCTTGAGCCAGGCGCCAGCGACAGGCGTGCGCGAGACGACCAGGACGCGCACCGGCTGGCCTTGCAATGCCTGCCATGCGGCCAGGCCGTCGGCCGTTTCCAGGCCCAGCACCACCACGTCGGCCGCATGCTGCGGCCATTCGCCCAACTGCACGTCGATACGCTCGGCGAGCAGCAGCGAGCACGCCAGTTTCAGGCGCGTGGTGTGCAGCAGATCCAGGCCGGCCGTGGCGACCCGCATGGCGTGAATGGGTGTGGTCATGAGATGGCGCCGTTTTGGCGCAGAAGAACGACAACACCTGCCGGTACGCACCGGCAGGCAGGGTCGGCGACGCGGGTGCGCCGCCGGACAGGCATCAACTGAAATCCAGGGTCTTTTCGAACGCCTTGAGCTCGTGGCGGGCCATCGCCAGATTGGCCTTGGCGCGGTCCAGCACGACATACAGAAACAGCGTGCCGTTGCTCTCGAGCGGACGCAGCAGGTGGTACTGGCGCGACAGCGTGATCAGGATGTCTTCGATGGTGTCTTGCAGGCCGAGCTGCTCGGCGATACGGCGCTTGGCACGCACTACTTCGGTATTGCCGGCCGCGGCCAGTTCCAGGTTGAGCTCGGTGCCGCCGGTCATGCCCAGGGCCATGCCGCTATCGCTGTCGACCAGCGCGGCGCCGACGAAACCGGCGAGCGAATGCAATTGTTCCAGATTGAGTTTTGACATCGGTGGTCCCCTTCCAAACGGTGAGAAAAATCGGTGCGCTCATGCAAGCACGAACAGTGCCAACGGCATCAGCCGGCCGCTTGCGCCAGGGCTGTGGCCAGGCGCCCGGCGCAGTCGCGCGCATTGAACAGCAGCGCGGCGGCATTGATATCGGAGCCGCCCACGGCGGTCAGCGTCAGCGGCTTGTCGGCGCGGATGCGGATCAGCACCAGTTGCCCGCCACGCGTGCTGATGGTCGCGTAATCGGCCTCGCTCAGGCTCGACTCGCGTGCCAGCGTCTCGCCCAGGGTCAGGAACGAATTGGCCATCGCGGCCAAGCGGCGCCCGTCCACATCCAGGCTGGATTGTTCGGTAATGGCGCGGCCATCGGCGGTGGACAGCATCAACAGCCGAATCCCCGGCTCGCGTTCGATGGTCTGCGCGAATTCGCGCCCGATCCGGTGCAGGTCGTACTGATGCGACGCCCGCGCGACTTCGCCCACGGCAGCCTTGACGACCTGGTTGACGGCGTTATGCGGCATGAAACTCCCCTGTTGCTGATGGCCCGAGCGCGTACGTGATGCGTGTCCTGCGCTGGCCGGCGCACCATACCACCGAGGTATTAGTGCACAGTCACACCAGCCTCAGGCGCTTAACTGGGCGGTCAGACAAGCAGAATCTGCAAAGTCCAGCGGGCCACAAAGTGTCGTGGCACGTCACTGTAGCGGCGCGACAAGGCAGATCTAAACCCGTTCGTTCTGCTCGCAGACAGATGCAAACGGCATGCCGTGCTGCGCTGCCGCGCGTCACTGCGCGGGCGCGCCACTAGACTGCACGGCTTTATCGATGCTGGAGCAATACATGGCAACGCAGTACGTGCCGGTTTCCCTGATTGGCGTTCCCACCGATATCGGTGCCGGCCACCGCGGCGCACGGATGGGGCCGGAGGCGCTGCGCATCGCCGGGTTGCAGGAGGCCCTGGTCGGCCGTGGCGTGGAGGTGCGCGATCTGGGCAATCTGGATGGCCCGCGCAATCCGTGGCAGCTGCCGCAGGCCGGTTACCGGCATCTGGACGAAGTCGTCGCCTGGAACCAGGCGCTGATGGATGCCAGCTACGCCGAGCTGCAGGCCGGACGCATGCCGATCATGCTGGGCGGCGACCACTGCCTGGGCATCGGTTCGATCACCGCAGTGGCCAGGTACTGCCGCGAACAGGGGCGCCCGTTGCGGGTGCTATGGCTGGATGCGCATTCGGACTTCAACACCAGCGAAGTGACCCCATCGGGCAACGTGCATGGCATGCCGGTGGCCTGCCTGTGCGGGTTGGGCCCGCAGGCGCTGACGCATCTGGGCGGCAGCGCGCCGGCGCTGCTCCCCGAGCAGGTACGGCAGATCGGCATCCGCTCGGTGGACCCGGAGGAGAAGCGCCTGATCAAGCAGCACCGCATCGACGTCTACGACATGCGTTACATCGACGAAGCCGGGATGAAGCGCACCATGGAAGCCGCGCTGCAGGGCATGAGCGCCGATACCCACCTGCATGTGAGCTTCGATGTGGACTTTCTCGACCCCAGCATCGCGCCGGGCGTGGGCACCACGGTGCCGGGTGGCCCCAACTACCGCGAGGCGCAGCTGGTGATGGAGATGATTGCCGACACCGGGCGCATGGGGTCGCTGGATATCGTCGAGCTCAATCCGGTGCTGGACAACCGCAATGCCACCGCCGAACTGGCGGTGGATCTGGTCGAAAGCCTGTTCGGCAAGTCGACGCTGATGCGAGATTGATCCAGCGCTGAACGAGGCTGGCCCTCGTTCACATCAAATCCACGTCCGCGCAGTCAGATTTGGCGCCAAGCGAGGTGCGTTGGCACCGGGCGCAGACCGAGGAAGAGCAATGAAGCGACTGCTGACACTGATGGTGCTGGGCCTGTTCTCGGCCGGCGTGATGACTGGCTGCAACACCATGGCCGGCGCCGGCAAAGATATGCAGGGCGCGGGCGGCAAGGTCGAAAAGACCGCCGAGAAATGCAGCGACGGTAAGTGCTGATCCGTCACCGCTGGGTGGCGTTTGTTTGATTTGATTGATCTGCGGCAACGCGCCGCTTTACCCACGAAGGAGTCTGTTATGAAGCGTGCAATTGTGCTGCTGGTGCTGTCGATGTTCTCGGTCGCGATGTTGTCGGGTTGCAACACCGTCGCAGGTGCCGGTAAGGACGTGCAGGGCGCTGGCGAGAAAGTGGAAGACGCAGCGCGTAAGTAATCTGACGCCGCATGCAAAAAAAACGGGCCGCAAGGCCCGTTTTTTTGTGCCGAATTGCCTGCGCTTCAGCGCACGCGGATCGTGCGGCTGCAGTGCTGCGCGCGCACGCGCAGCTACACGTCAGCGCATTTGGTGGCCCGTTCAGTGCCGTGATTGCCGGGTTGACACCTCTTGATGCGCAACAAACGCATCGCTCGGCAACCTGCCAGCACGGTCAATCGCGGCCGCATCAAGCGGAGTCAACGCAATGAATACTGACATCATTTCCGGCAAGTGGACCCAGCTCAAAGGCAAGATGCAGGCGAAGTGGGGCGATCTGACCGACGACGATTTCAAGGTTGCCGAAGGTAACGCCGAATACCTGCAGGGCAAGCTGCAGGAACGCTATGGCTGGGATCGCGATCGCGCCCAGACTGAAGTGCGCGCGTTCGAAAAGTCCGTGCGCGACGACACCTGATCTGCACCCCGCGTCGCTCCCTCGATGGCGGGCGACGCTGCATTCTCTCGGGCCGCCGTGTGCGGCCCGTTCTGCGTCTGGCAGGCGCGCAGCCGGGGATGAGGCGATGAGCAGCACGCGGAACCGTTAAACTTGCGCGCTGACTCCCTGGCATTACGCAGATGACCACTCGCGTTCTCACCGGCATCACCACCTCCGGCACCCCGCACCTTGGCAACTATGTCGGCGCGATCCGTCCGGCCATCCAGGCCAGCGCCGGCGACGATGCGGAGAGCTTCTATTTCCTGGCCGACCTGCACAGTCTGATCAAGGCGCAGGACCCGGCGCGCACGCAGCGCTCCACGCTGGAAATCGCCGCCAGCTGGCTGGCCTGCGGCCTGGATCCGGACAAGGTCTGGTTCTATCGCCAATCGGATGTGCCCGAGACCACCGAGTTGATGTGGTTGCTCACCTGTGTCGCCGGCAAGGGCATCCTCAATCGCGCGCATGCCTACAAGGCGGCGGTGGACAAGAATCGCGCCGACGGTGAGGACGACGATGCCGGCGTGAGCGCCGGGTTGTTCATGTACCCGGTGCTGATGGCGGCGGACATTTTGATCTTCAACGCGCACAAGGTGCCGGTGGGGCGCGATCAGATCCAGCACATCGAAATGGCGCGCGATTTTGCGCAGCGCTTCAATCATGTGTATGGACGCGACTTTTTTACCTTGCCCGATGCGGTGATCGACGAGCAGGTGTCCACCTTGCCGGGCCTGGACGGCCGCAAGATGAGCAAGAGCTACGGCAATACGATTCCGTTGTTCGCCCCGCGCGAGGAACTGCGCAAGCTGGTGTTCTCGATCCTGACCGATTCGCGTGCGCCGGGCGAAGCCAAGGACACGCAGGGCTCGGCGTTGTTCCAGCTGTATCAGGCGTTTGCCACGCCGCAGGAAACGGCCGCTTTTGCGCAGGCATTTGCCGATGGCATCGGCTGGGGCGACGCCAAACAGCAGTTATTCGAGCGGATCGATCAGGAGATCGCACCGCTGCGCACGCGTTACGAGACGCTGATGGCCGATCCGGCAAAGATCGAAGCGATTCTGCGCGCCGGCGGTGCACGCCTGCGTGCGCGCTACGCCACGCCGCTGCTGGCCGAGCTGCGCACTGCGGTGGGTCTGCGCGATCTATCCGATCAGGCGGGTCCTGCGGCCGCGCAGGCGGGTGAAAAAATCGCCTTGCCGGTGTTCAAGCAGTACCGCGAGAACGATGGCCAGTTCTATTTCAAGCTAACCGATAGTGCCGGTGCACTGCTGCTGCAGAGCGACGGCTTTGCCTCGCCGCGCGATGCAGGCCAGTTGATCGCACGGCTGAAACAGGCCGAGCAGGCCAGCGATCTGCAGCTGCCGGGCGTGCATGCACAGGTCCAAGCCGATGCGATCCTTGCGGCGATGCGGGTGCTGCGCGACGCGTGATCGATGCGGGTGCGCAAGCTGCGGCAACCGCCTTGCGCGCGTGGGGGATTGCATCGCAGGTGCAAGGCCGAGATTCAACAAGATGCTTGCGTAGTGCTTGAAGCCATCGTGCTAATGCATCGTTGCCTGAAACCACCGGCACACCGCGCACGCACTGCCTGCGCCTACACTGCGGCAGTCTTCTTTTAAAGCAGCTAGCGAGACGTAGCGAGCGGTTGTCAGGTGGGTGTGGACGCCGCGCAGTGATCGGAGCGTACGCGTGGTACATGCCGCACCGAACAACGGCCGCACAGTCGTCTTGTCAGTTGCTCTTATCGCCACGGAATAGGAATGACCGCATTGGACGATCCCAGCATCCACACCATCGATACCGGCTTTGGCGGCGTGCAGTTCGACGCGGCGTATCTGATTGTCGAGGGGCAACGCGGGGCGTTTGTCGATTGCGGGACCTCCCTGTCGGTGCCGCACATGCTGGCGGCAGTGCAAGCCGCCGGGCTGACGCCTGCGCAGGTGGAGTGGTTGATCCTGACCCATGTGCACCTGGATCACGCCGGCGGTGCCGGTGCCTTGTTGCAGCATCTGCCCAATGCGCGCGTACTGGTGCATCCGCGCGGTGCGCCGCATCTGATCGACCCGGCACGGCTGATTGCCGGTGCTACCGCGGTGTATGGCGAGGCGGAAATGGCACGCAGTTACGGCGAGATCGTGCCGGTGCCGGCCGAGCGCGTGGTGCAAGCGGTCGATGGCCAAGCGGTGCTGCTGGGCGAACGCGCGCTGTGCACGATCGATACACCGGGACACGCGCGCCATCATCTATGCGTGTGGGATGCGCGCAGTCGCAGCTGGTTCACCGGCGACACCTTCGGGCTGTCGTATCGCCAGCTCGATAGCGCGCAGGGCGCTTTCATCCTGCCGACCTCTTCGCCGGTGCAATTCGAGCCGGAGGCGATGCTGCAGTCGATCGCGCGGCTGATGGAGACCGCGCCGGAGGCGATGTATCTGACCCATTACGGGCGGGTCACTTCGCCGGAGCCATTGGCGCAGGCGCTGATCGAGCAGATCCATGCGATGACCGCCATCGCACTGAGCTGCGCACAGCATACGGACCGCCATTGCTGCATGGTGGCGGGGTTGACCGAACTGTATCTGGAGCGCGCCCGCCTGCACGGCTGCCGCCTGGACGACGCGGCGGTGGCGCAGCTGCTGGCCACCGATATCGAACTCAACGCGCAGGGCCTGGGGTGTTGGCTGGATCGCCCAACGCGGACCAGTTAGCTCGCCTGAAGCGGCAAAAAAAATCTCTAGAACGCTGCATCAATTGCCGCGTGCATGCCGTCAACAATTCGATTAGCTCTCACGCTGACCTACGCCTTGAGAAAGTAAGTCGGAGGACTGTGCTCACCGCCAGGCGGGCGCAGCCGGTGCTCAGTGCGGCATGTACCACGCGTACACCCCGGTTCCTCCGCGCCGTCCACACCCACCTGACGACTGCTCGCGACGTGTTGGTAGTCGCTCTTAGTTAGGCATGCAGTCCATGCGATTGAATGCATTCTCGTGTTGTTGCGCTCCGGTGTTGGCCCACGCTTGTAAACTATGTGTCATCTATCTGTTGCAAGGCCACGCCGTGAACCCGATGCGCATCCTGTTGTTGTCCGCCTGCCTGTTTGTGGGAGGTGTGGCGCAGGCCGCCAACGATCTGCCCGGTGGCGGCATCGATGCGGAGGCGTTGTCGCGGCACGTGCGCGTGCTGGCATCGGATGAATTCGAAGGCCGTGCGCCGGCGAGCGCGGGCGAGCAGCGCACCGTCGATTACCTGGTCGAACAGTTCAAGGCTGCCGGCGTGCAGCCGGGTGGCGAGCAGGGCGGTTGGACACAGGCTGTGCCGCTGGTGCGCGCGCAGGTGGAGGGCCCGGTCAGCGCCACGCTGCGTGTGGGCGGCAAAACGCAGACCTTGGTCAACGGCACCGATGTGACCTTGCAGAGCCTGCGGCCGATCGACAAGGTGGCGTTGAAGAATGCGCCGCTGGTATTCGTCGGCTACGGCATCAGCGCGCCGGAGCGGCAGTGGGACGATTACAAAGGCGTGGACCTGCGCGGCAAGATCGCGGTGGTGCTGATCAACGATGCCGACTTCGACACCGCACAGCCAGGCGCGTTCGACGGCAAGGCGGTCACCTACTACGGCCGCTGGACCTACAAGTACGAAGAAGCCGCGCGCCGCGGCGCCGCCGGTGTGTTGATCGTGCACGAAACCGCGCCGGCCGCGTATGGCTGGGCCACGGTGCAGAGCTCGGGCCTGTCGCCGCTGTTCGATATCGAACGCAGCGATGCCGATGCGCGTGCGCAGCACGTGCCGGTGCGTGGCTGGATGCAGCGCAGCTTGGCAGCGTCGTTGTTCACGCAGGCCGGGCTGGATTTCGAACAGGCCAAGCAGCGTGCGCAGCAGCGCGACTTCGCACCGATGGCGCTGGGCGATGCCACGTTGTCGGTGGACTTCAAGCTCAAGCGCGAACGCGTGGTCACGCATAACGTGGTGGCCAAGCTCACCGGCACCCAACATCCGGACGAGACGGTGATTTTCTCCGCGCACTGGGATGCATTCGGGATCGGCAAGGCCGATGCCAGCGGCGATACGGTGCGACGCGGTGCAGTGGACAACGCCACCGGCGTGGCCAGCGTGCTGGAACTGGCGCGCGTGTTTGCCGCCGGCCCCAAGCCGCAGCGCACGCTGTACTTCATTGCATTGACCGCCGAAGAAAAGGGCTTGCTGGGCGCCAACTATTACGCGGCGCATCCGCTGGCGCCGTTGGACAAGACCGTGGCGGTGCTCAACATGGAGATGTTCAGCCCCGACGGCCCGACGCGCGATATCGCCTCGTGGGGCCGTGGCCGCGTGTCGCTGGAAGGCGATCTGGAACAGGCCGCCAAAGCGCGCGATCGCACGTATTCGCCGGACCCGAATCTGGAAGCGGGCTTCTTTTACCGCGCCGATCATTTCGCCTTCGCGCGCATGGGCGTGCCGGCGATCACCGCAGGCCCGGGTCTGGACATGCTCAACGGCGGCGTCAAGGCGGGCAAGGCATTGCGCGATACATACTTCGCCGACTGCTATCACCAGCCCTGCGACCGCTGGACTCCGCAATGGGATGCCACCGGACATGCCGCCGATACCACGCTGGTCTACGACGTAGGCGTAGCGCTGGTCAATGGCCGGCAGTGGCCGAGTTGGCAGGATGGCTCGGAGTTCAAGGCCATCCGCGCCAAGAGCGATGCCGCGCGCAAGTAAGGCCTGACGGGTCAAACGCCCGCTGCGGTGTGACCGGGCCGGGCGTTGCATCGCTGGCGATGGCCGTGCGCAGCGCATCCAACCGCTAAGAGCAGCTAACAAAACTACTGTGCAGCCGCCAGGCCGGCGCGGCCGGTGCTCGGAATCCTCATGTACCACCCGTACACTCCGGTTCCTCCGCGCCGTCCACACCCACCTGACGACTGCTCGCTACGTTTTGTTAGCCGCTCTAAAGCGCGGAGCGTCGGCTGTAGTTTTATTTTTTGGCTTTGCCACAGGGATAGCGCTTGCGCAGCGCTTCGATGATCAGGCCGGGAGCCGCTTCGTCCAGGCGCGCATCGGGTAGCGCGGTGATATCGGCGATGATCGGCAGCAGATCCGGCGGGCCGGCCTTGCCCGCCGGCATGCACCATTGCGTGCGATAGCTGGTGCTGGCGCACGCCGAGCACGTAGGCGCCGGCGCGGCTGGCCGAGACCATGACCTTGAGTTCGGGCTGGTTGGGTGCGTTGATCTCTGGCGCCAGCGAGCCATCCAGCCCCGCCTCGATCAATTTGCGTCCGCTGAGTTCCCACGGCTCGAGTGTGCGTGCCGCTGCGGTGGTGGAGAGAACGGTCAGGGCGGCCATGGCCAGCCAGGGAAGGCGACGTAGCATCTGCGCTCCGCAATGAGGGGTGAGTTGCACCATAGCGCGCAAGGCGGCGAAGGGCATGCATGTAACGCCTTGGAGCGCCCCCGCGCCGCGACTGCGCGACCAGCAGACACGCGCGGCTGGTGCTCGGCATCGGCATGTGTCAGATAGGCGCCAGTTCCTGTGCGCCGTCCATACCCGCATGCAGCCGTTCTTAGGTTGCGGCCAGGCAGACGCAGCCGTGGCGTATCAGCAACATGCCACGCGTGCAGTGGTGTTGGTGCACGCCGTCCACGCGCCTGATGCCTGCCTGCCAGCGGTCGTCAGCCGTTTTTGGGCCTGGGCAGGTGCTCTAGAATGACCGCTTCCGCTGCACTTGGCCCTGTTCCGATGTCTTCCTCTCACGACGCTGCCGCGCCTGCGCGCAGCGGGTTGGTCGCTCTCGCGTTGCTGCTGGTCTATGTGGTCTGGGGCTCGACCTATCTGGCGATCCGGTTTGCACTGGAAGGCGGCGCGCAGCCGCTGACGATGGTGTCCGGCGCGCGCTTCATCATTGCCGGCAGCGTGCTCTACAGCGTGCTGCGTTGGCGTGGCGTGGCGGCACCGACGCGTGCGCAATGGAAGAACGTAGCCCTGATGGGCGCGGCCTTGTTGCTGCTGGGTAACGGCATGGTGGTGCTGGCAGAGCGCAGCGTGTCTTCGGGCTTGGCGGCCACGTCGGTGGCGTCGGTGCCGCTGTGGATGGCGTTGTTCGGCGCGTTGCGCGGGCAGCATGCCAGCGGCGGCGAATGGCTGGGCATCGTGATCGGATTTCTGGGCGTGGTGTGGCTCAACGCCGGCAGCAGTCTCACCGCAACGCCGGGGGGATTGGTGTTGTTGCTGATCGCGCCGATCGGCTGGGCATTCGGCTCGGTGTGGTCGCGTGGACGCGATCTGCCATCGCCCTTCATGACCGCCGCCGGGCAGATGCTGTGCGGCGGTGTGCTGCTGGTGAGCACCGGCCTGCTGATCGGCGAGCGCCCGCAGGCCTGGCCGACGTCGCAGGGACTATTGGCGGTGGCGTACCTGTGCGTGTTCGGCTCGATCGTGGCGTTCACTGCGTACGTGTGGCTGCTGCATCACGTCCGCCCGGCGCTGGCCGGCAGCTATGCCTACGTCAATCCGGTGATTGCGGTGGCACTGGGGGCGTGGCTGGGGCATGAGCAATTCACCGCGCACGATATCGGCGCGATGGCGGTGATTCTGGGTGGCGTGCTGGTGGTCACCCTGGCCAGGGCACGGCGATGAGCACGCCCGTGCCGGTGCCGGCGGAGGACGCGCGGCGCGGTCTGTTGATCACCGCCTCGGCCTTCGTGATCTGGGGTCTGGTGCCGCTGTATTGGCATCTGCTCAAGGCGGTGCCATCGGTGCAGATCATTGCGCACCGTATCGTGTGGAGCACGGTGCTGGTGGTGGCGTGGCTGGTGGCGACCTCGGGCCTGCGTTGGTGGCGCACGATTGCCGCGCAGCCGCGCGCGTTATGGATGCTGGCTGGCAGCAGCGTGGCGATCGCGTTCAATTGGGGCCTGTATATCTGGGCGATCAACGCCGGGCATGTGATCGAAGCCAGCCTGGGCTACTTCATCAACCCATTGCTGAGCGTGTTGCTGGGCGTGCTGGTGCTGAAAGAGCGCCTGCGCGGCATCCAGTGGCTGGCGGTGGTTTGCGCCGCAATCGGTGTGCTGTGGTTGACCATCGATGCCGGTGCGCCGCCGTGGATTGCGCTGGGGCTGGCGGTGTCGTTCGGTATGTATGGGCTGCTACGCAAGCTGGTGGCGGTGGATGCGGTCGCCGGCCTGGGCGTGGAAAGCGTGTATCTGTTCGTGCCGGCGCTGCTGCTGGCGGGATGGGGCGAGCAGGGCCACGGCGGCGCGTTCCTGAGCGGCTGGGAGTTGCGCACCGATCTGCTGCTGATCTTCGGCGGCGTGGTCACGGCGGTGCCGCTGATCGGGTTTGCCTATGGCGTGCGGCGGATCCCGCTGTCGCTGGTGGGCATCCTGCAGTACATCGGGCCGAGCCTGCAGCTGTTGCTGGGCGTGTGGTTCTTCCATGAGCCGTTCGATCAGGGGCGTGCGATCGGATTCGCTGCGATCTGGGTTGGCTTGCTGCTGTTTGTCGGCGACAGCGTGCTGCGCGCGCGGCAGCCGGTGGCGGTGCGCTGAGCGCGTGCCGCCGGCTGCGTCCTGTGCGAAGGACGCAGCGAGTGCTCGATCAGCTACTCGGCACCGGCACCGGCAACGCAACCGCCAGCGTGGAGGCCGGCAGTGCCTGTGGAGCGGGGCAGTGGCCGGGGCTCTGTTGAACCTGCGCCAGCCAGTGGTCGATCGGTGCGCCCAGCAGGTCCAGCCGCAGCGGCAGGCTCAGATGATTTTCGCCGCGCAACTCGACGTAATGCGCGCGCGTGCTGGCAAGCGCCAGGGCGCGGCCATGCGCCACCGGAATGTGCTGATCGGCATCGCCATGCAGCAGCAACACGCAGCTGCGCGTGTCGGCCAGCGCCTGCGCCACATCGACATGGTCCAGATCCAGCTTGAGCTGGCTGTCGGCGGCGGCGATCACCGCATCGAGATTCTGGTCGGCATAGCGCCAGCGTGCGTACGCCGCCACCGCGTGCCCGCGCCAGCCGCTGGGCTGGCTGGTGAGCAGGTGCGGCACCATGTCGCGGATGCCGCGCCCGGCATTGGCGAAGGATTCCATCGCCACCACGCCGGCCACGCGCGGGCCGAGTTTGTCGGCGGTGAACAGCGCGGTGGCCGCGCCATAGGAAATGCCGAACAGATACAGCGGCCCGTGGATTTCGCCGCGCGGCTGCAGTGCGTTGATGACCTCGATCACGTCGTCGGACTCGCGCGTGCCGTAGCCCGACGGCCCACCGCCGGAATGGCCGTGGTTGCGCAGATCGATGGTGATCACCCGATAGCCGGCCTGTGCCAATTCCAGCGACCACGGCAGCAGCGAATCGCCATCCATCATCCAGCCGTGCAGCAACACCACGGTGCCGCGTGGCGTCGGTGGCGGCACGCGGGGCACGCTGAAGCTGAAGTCCACATCCAGCGCATGTGCCGGGTCGTTGCGCTGACCCAGGTAGCGGTAGTGCATGGCGTATTGGCCCGGATCGATCGCACGCCAGAAGATCGGCACCGTATCGCGCGTGACCACATGGCCGCTGCGGTTGGGCACCGTGGCGATGGTTGCGGCGATGCGTTCTTCGTCCAGCAACGGCGACACACCACCGGGCGCGACCAGGCGCTCGCTGAGCGAGGTGGAGGACGAAGAACAGCCGGCCAGCCACAGGCAGGCGCAGGCCAGCAGAAACAGGCGCGTCATAGCGGCACATCGTTGGATCAAACGGCCGAGCAGGCTACGGCCTGCCCGGCTCGCGCATCTACCGCACTGCGGTGACAAAACGATGACAGCCTGCAATGCATTCAGTTACTGCAGGCAGCGCTGCGGCGATGGAGGCGGCGACTTCAAATCCCGACGCCCAGCCCCAGGCGGTTTAACAACCGCCTGAAACCGGAGACGCCACGATGCCGCCGCCACCGGCATCGCGCCTTCGCCGTGACCAATCCCCACTCCCCACTCCCAAATCCCGGCACTCCAACGGAGTGCCTACACCTCGCGCAATGCGGTGGTGATCGGCAAGCGCGCCGCGCGCAATGCCGGGAACAGCCCGCCGACCAGTCCAATGCCCAGCGCCCACTTCAACCCGCTCCACAGCAGTTCCGGCGACACCTTGAACTGGAACACCACCTGGCTGAAGTTGTTGCCCAGTGTGGAGACGGTGTAGCCGTTGAACACCGCCCAGGCGATCAACCCGCCGAGCAGCCCGCCCAGCAGCGCCAGCAGCATGGTTTCCAGCATCAGCGCCATGATCACCGGCGTGCCGCGAAACCCGATCGCCCGCATCGTGGCGATCTCACGCGCACGCGCTGGCCACCGCCGCATACATGGTGTTGAGCGCACCGAACACCGCGCCCACCGCCATGATCGCGCCGATCACCGTGCCCAGGATGCTGATCAGGCGGTTCAACCCGCCGCCTTGCTTGCCGTAATACGCGCGGGTGGTTTCCACATCCAGCTTGAGCCGCGGGTCGGCCGCCATGGCCGTCTTGAACTGATCGAAGCCGGCCTTGCCAGCGGTGCGCACGGTGATCGACTGGTACGCGCGGCGGTTGTAGGTGGTGGCCAGCGTCTGCGCATCGGTCCACATCTCCGAATCGTGCGCATCGCCGGAGGCGAACACGCCCACCACCGTCCATTGCTGGCTGCCCAGGGTGAGCGTCTTGCCCAGCTCCAGGCCGCGGAACTGATTCAACGCACCTTTGCCGACCACCATTTCGCGCAGGCCGGTGGTGAAGCGGCGGCCCTGCACGATCTTGACCTTGTCATGCACGCCCCAGGCCTGCTCGCCCACGCCACGCAATTGCGCATTGACGTCGGTGCCATCGGAGCGCGAAGCGATGTTGACCACTTGCGACAACTCCGGCGACACCATCGGGCGCCCGTTGGCATCGGTGGCGATCCCCGGCAGGCTGCCGATCAGCGGCACCAGATCGCGGGTGATCACCGAGTTGGTCTCCGCCTGCGAGCCGCCACGCAAGACAATGGCGGTGGTGTCGTCGCCGGTGCTGTTGAGCGTGGCCTGGAAACCCTGGCCCATCGCCAGCATCGCCACCAGCACGCCGACCACGCCGGCAATGCCGACCACGATCACCGAGGTGGAGCCCCAGCGTTGCGGCAGGCTGGCGATGCCGATGCGCGCGGCGGCCAGCGACAGGCGGCCGCTGCGCGTGACCACCAACCACACCGCCAGCAGCAGCGCGATCGGCAGCAACCACATCCACGGCAGCGCGATCCACAGCCCCAGGCCGACTGCCAGCAGCACGACGGACAACAAGGTGACGCCACGATCTTTCCATTTGTGTTGCATGTGCATGCTCCTGTCAGCGGCCGGCGAGGGCATCGACGATCTTCAAGCGCTGCGCGCGTAACGCCGGCAGCACACCCACCACGATGCCGATGCCAGCCATCAGGCCGAACGCCACCAGCCAGGTCTGCAACGGCACGGTCTGGGTCGGCATCAGCCCGCCGCTGCGCGCGGATACCGCCGGGATGACCAACGCTGCCAGGCCCATGCCGATCAGCCCGCCCAGGCCGATCAACAACACCGATTCGATCATCACCAGGCTCAGCACCGTGCGGTCCTGAAAGCCCAGCGTCTTGAGCGTGGCCAACTCCGGAATGCGCTCGCGCACCGCCTGCGCCATGGTGTTGCCGGTGAGCAGCAACAGGGTGAAAAACACCGCGGCCATGATCGAGGTGACGATCAGCCCGATATCGGCGAACTGCTTGACGAAGGCCTGCTGAAACGCCGATTCGGTTTGCGACTTGGTTTCGTGATCGGAGTTGGCCGACAGCGCATCGATGGCCTGCGCCACGCGCGATGCCTGGTCGGGGTTGCTCAGGGTCACCGTCAACCAGCTCACTTGATTCTTGATGTAGTCGTTGGATTCGTCGAAGTATTTCCAGTTCATCATCAACTGGCGTTCCTGATTGGCCGCCACGGTGCGATCCTTCATCCGATAGATGCCGACCAGTTGCAACGGCCAATCGTTACTGCCGCCACGCGGAAAGATGGTGGCTTGCAGCGGGATGGTGTCGCCGATCTTCCAGCCGAATTGCTTGGCCAGGGTTTCGCCGACCACCGCGCCTGTGCGCGTGGTCTGGAAGGCCTTGAGTTGGTCCTTGGGTAACGCGTATTCGCTGTAGACGTCGAAAAAGTTCGGCGCCACTGAAAAGTTGGGAAAGAAATTCTTCGGGTCGCGATAGATGCCGCCGAACCACATGGCCGAGGTCACATCGCGCACGCCCGGCACGCTGCGCACCTGCGCTTCCAGGCGGATCGGCAGCGATTGGGTGATCGACAAGCGCGAGGCCACCACCAGACGATTCACCCCACTGACGCTGCCGCCGGAGGTAAACGCCACACGCACCGAATCCAGCATGCCGAACAATAAAAACGCAGCCACCACCGACAACAGCGTCAGCAAAGTCCGTGTCTTGCTGCGAAACAATTGCGCCCACACCAGCGAGAAATACTTCATGGCAGCGCTCCTTTAGAGCGCGAGTGGCGCGTCGGCCAGCTCGCCCTTGTCCAGATGGATGGTGTGCGTGGCGTACTCGGCGGCCTTGGGGTCGTGGGTGACCATCACGATGGTCTTGCCGTGTTCGCGATTGAGTTCCTGCAGCAGGCGCAGGATTTCTTCGGCGTTGTGGCGGTCAAGATCGCCGGTGGGTTCGTCGCAGATAAGAAACGTGGGGTCGGACACGATGGCGCGCGCAATCGCCACGCGCTGCTGCTGGCCGCCGGACAATTCGCTGGGCTTGTGGCTGCGTCGCTCCTGCAGGCCCACCAGGGTCAAGGCGATCTCCGCATTGCGCTTGCGCTGCGCGGCGTTGAGCGAGGTCAGCAGCAGCGGTAATTCCACATTCTTTTGCGCAGTGAGCATCGGCATCAGGTTGTAGAACTGAAACACGAAGCCGACGTGGTGACTGCGCCAGGTAGCGAGCTGCCCACCGCTCATGCGGTCGATGCGCTCGCCCTCGATTTCGATCTCGCCACCGCTGGGGCTGTCCAGCCCGCCGATCAGATTGAGCAAGGTGGTCTTGCCCGAGCCGGACGGGCCCATCAACGCGACGAAATCGCCTGCGGCAATTTCCAGATCGATGCCGTGCAGCACCTGCACCTGCTCCGGGCCGCGTTGATAGGTCTTGGTGATGTTGCGCAAGCTGACGAGAGCGGTCATGGCGACTCCTGGCGATGCAATGGGATAAGGAAGCGATGCGGCACAGCGACTGCGACTGCGTGAGCGGCGATGCGATGCACGACGACGGTGAAGCGATCAAGCGATCAAGCAACAGCGTGGTGCTGTGCGGTATGCGCGAGGCGAGCCAGCCGGATCGCCGTGTGCCGCACTCGCGCGACTCCCCATGTTTGATGCCGTTTGAGGCCCCCTCAAACAGCACATAACACCTGCTGTAAGCGGATGGGCTGGATCGCCTTCCGCTCTCTAACGACGATGTTTCATTGCAACAAGCCCATCCCGATGCAGCGTGATGCTGGCAACACCGATGCCGCGCACTACAAGCGATACCGCGGAACGGCGTTGTGAGTGCCGGGCCAGCCGTTATTGCGCAGCGTCGGTATCCGCTTCGGCCACGGTGTCACCATCCTTCAAGGTCGCTGGCGGATTCACCACTACGCTGTCGCCGGCACTCAACCCCGAGACCACCTGGCGATCCTCACCCATCGTCATGCCGGTGGTGACAGCGCGCTCGCTGACCGCATTGCGCTCGCCGACCACGAAGGCCACGGTGCGCGTGTCGCGTTCCACCAACGCCGCTGCCGGCACGCGCACGCCTTGCGGCTTGGCCGCTTCCTGCGGCTTGGCCTGTTCCAGAAAACTCACCCGCACGCCCATTTCCGGCACGATGCGCGGGTCCTTGACCTTGAGCGCCACGCGCACCTTCACCGTCGCCTTGCCGCGGTCGGCGGTGGGGATGATGGCGATCACTTCGCCGGGAATCTTCCATTCCGGGTAGGCGTTGAGTACCGCTTCCACCGGCATCTGCGGCTGCACCCGGCCGATGTAGGACTCGCCGACTTCCACTTCGATTTCCAGCGATTCCATATCGACGATGGTGCCGATGCCGGTACGGGTGAAGCCACCACCGGCAGACAGTGGCGA
Source organism: Xanthomonas sp. AC360 (assembly GCF_979258225.1). Lineage (NCBI taxonomy): Bacteria > Pseudomonadati > Pseudomonadota > Gammaproteobacteria > Lysobacterales > Lysobacteraceae > Xanthomonas > Xanthomonas sp. AC360. The sequence continues at coordinate 829,395 of NZ_OZ409846.1, read as the reverse complement.
GACGATTTCGCCTGGCTGCGCCGCCTTGGCGGTGACCACACCGGCAAACGGTGCGCGCACCACGTTGAAGTCCGAGCGGATGCCGGCAATGGCCAGTTGATCGGAGGCCACCTGCACGTTGCGCTGTGCGTTCTGCAACTGAGCGCGCAATGCGTCGCGTTGCGCGGTGGCTTGTTCGTACTGCGAGCGCGATACCAGTTGTGCACCCACCAGCGATTGCAGGCGCGTGGCATCGGTGTTTGCCACGGCCAGTTGCGCCTGTATGTTGTCGACCTGGCTGCGCGCGGCCGACACCTGCGATGCAGACAGCGTGCGCTGCGCATCGGCATCCAACGGGTCCAGCGTGGCCATCACCTGGCCCTGTTCGACGCGCATGCCTTCTTCGATCATCACTTCGCGTACCTTGCCGGTGACCTGCGCCGACACCGTAGCCATACGCCGCGCCACCACGTAACCCGAAGCATCCAGCACCGAGGCGCTGCTACTGCCGGCGCTGATCGCCACTACCGGCGCGGTCTGCACCTTGATCACCGGTGTGCGGGTGAACCACCACGCGGCCGCAGCCAGCACAATGACAATGACGATGGCGGCGATGATCCAGCCGGTGCGGCGCACGGGCGGCGGCGTGGCAGGACGCTGGCGGTCGATGCGGAGTTGCTTGAGCAGATCGGCGGATGTGTTCATCGATAACCAGGACAGAAGGCTGCGCAGAATGTGACTGCCTGCAGGGCTCGCCGCAAGCTGCCGGAAGTCACCAACTGCAGCGAGGCGACCAACGGTAAGCCGGTCCGGCGCAACTGCAAGGTGCTGCGCAGCATGCGACCAAGGCCGCCGTATCGACCAGTGACAGGTGTCACCTGCACGCCATGACAGGCGCGACTGTGCGCATCGGCTGCAAGCGACCACGCTTGCGCCACCGCCCGAGTGCCGAAATCCCCATGCGCTGTCTCCGCCAGTCCGACGTCGACGTCCCTGCTGCTGCATCATCACATCGCACGCCATCCACCAGCGGCGGTGACCCCCATGCATGAGACCGTTCGTCCGCAGCGACCTGCCACGTGGCGCGCCCAGGCGAACCCGGCAGTGGCAGAATCCGCTCACTCCTACGGATCCATCCCGATGCACCTGAGTCTCCCGGCCTGGCTTCGTCCGGCCGCCAATTCGCAAGTGGCCGCGCGCCTGGCGCAGGGCCAATCGCCCTGGATGGATGCCGTGCATCTGCTGTGGTCGGCCTGGGTGTTTGTGGTGCCGGTGTTTTCTTCGCGCGGGTACGACAGCACGTGGTGGCTGTGCACGCTGTTGTCGTATCCGGTCTTCCTGTTGTTGTACGCACGCATGTTGCTGGCACCGCGCGGCACCCTGTACCGCTATGCCTGGGCGATGGGCGTGCTCAGTGCCGCGCTGCTGCCGATATACGCCTCGGGTATCAGCTACTTCGTATTTGCCTGCCTGAGTCTGCGCCCGTCCACGCGGTACGCGTTGTGGCGGCACTTCGCCATGCTGTTGCTGATGAACGCGCTGTACCTGGGCTGGGCGCGTTGGCTTGGGCTGGGCTGGCAGTCGCTGGTGTGGTTGCCGGTGTCGGTGCTGGGCATGGCAGCGGTCGGCGCGGTGTACAGCATCAACGAGCGCAAGGACGCGCTGCTGCGGTTATCGCAAGACGAAGTCCGCCGCCTGGCCGCCACCGCCGAACGCGAACGCATCGGCCGCGATCTGCACGACTTGCTGGGCCATACCTTGTCGCTGGTGGCGCTCAAATCCGATCTGGCCGCACGCCTGATCGAGCGCGACCCGCAGGCCGCACGGAGCGAGATCGATGCGGTGGCGCAGATCTCGCGCGACGCACTGGCGCAGGTGCGGCGCGCGGTCACCGGCATCCGCGCCGCCGGGCTGGTGGCCGAGCTGGCATCGGCCAAGGTGTTGCTGGACATGGACGGCATCGCGCTGGAGCACACGTTGGAGGCGCTGCCGCTGCCGCCCGAACACGAAACCGCGTTGGCGCTGGTGGTGCGCGAGGCGGCCACCAACGTGCAACGTCACGCGCAGGCACGGCGGGTGCGGGTGAGCCTGCGTGCACACGGGCAACAGGCGCTGCTGGAAATCACCGACGACGGCCGCGGCGGGGTGATCGTGCCGGGTAACGGCCTGGACGGCATGCGCGCACGCTTGCAGAGCCTGGGCGGTACGTTGGAGGTAGAGGCGTTGCCACGCGGCATGCGCTTGCGCGCCAACATGCCGTTGCCGCAGCCCATGCTGGAGCCGGCGAGTCCGCCATTGCCGGTGCCGCTGATGCCGCAATCGCGCTGAGCGCGCCCCTGGTTGCCACAGCGCTGCCGTGGCACGCGGTGCGTCAGCACTGCTATGGTGCCCAGCCGTTGCACAGATGCGAGCGCGAGCGATGATCCGGGTGTTGTTGGCGGAAGACCAGGCACTGCTGCGCGGCGCCTTGGTGGCCCTGCTGGGACTGGAAGACGACATCGAGGTGGTTGGCAGCGCCGGCGATGGCGAAGCCGCCTGGCGCGAGCTGCAGCGGCTGCAGCCGGATGTGCTGGTTACCGATATCGAGATGCCCGGGTTGAGCGGCCTGGAACTGGCGCAACGCATCCAGCGCCAGGCGCTGCCGGTGCGGGTAATGATCGTCACCACGTTTGCGCGCCCGGGCTTTTTGCGGCGCGCGCTGGATGCCGGCGTGGCGGGGTATCTGCTCAAGGATGCGCCGGCCGAACAATTGGTCAGCGCGCTGCGACAGGTGCATTGCGGCGGCCGGGTGATCGACCCGCAACTGGCGATGGATGCCTGGGTGGAAGCCGATCCGTTGAGCGAGCGCGAACGCACTGTGCTGCGGCTGGCCGGCGAAGGCCGCTCGGCCAGCGAGATCGCGCAACAGTTGCAGCTCTCGCACGGCACCGTGCGCAATTACCTGTCCGAATGCATCGGCAAGTTGGGCGTGGCCAATCGCATCGAAGCGTATCGACTGGCGCGGCAGAAAGGCTGGTTGTAAGAGCAGCTAACAAAACTACTGTGCAGCCGCCAGGCGGGCGCGGCCGGTGCTCGGAATCCTCATGTACCACCCGTACACTCCGGTTCCTCCGCGCCGTCCACACCCGCCTGACGACTGCTCGCTACGTTTTGTTAGCCGCTCTAAGTGCCTGCAGGCGGTGCGGTGTGTGATCGCTACTGACGCGTTTCAGCTTGCGCCAATCGAACGCTGCTGATCGCAAAGCGGACACGGCCAGGGCGTTCAATCGTCAGAGCTCATGCGAACGGTTGGTGTTTTTACTGCAGCCATGTATGGCGTGCGCACGCGTGCGGCATCTTGTAAGCAAGCGCACTGCGACGTTGCACGTCGTGCGTGCTTTGCAATCGCTTCGATACGCGACGGTTTGCATCGGTCATGCGCTGCGGAGAGATCAACAGCTATTTCAACTGCGTGCGAAGGCATGCCGTCGCCGCGCAGGTACACTGCCGGGCGATCGTCATCATCGCGAGTAAATGCATGAAATCTGTGTGGCTGTTGGGTTTGCTGCTGATCTGCGCATTCAACGCATCGGCCGAGCAATTCAAGATTCTGGTGGCGGCCATTCCCAACCAGTATCACCACGATTACATCCCGGTGGCCAAGCCGCAGTTCGAAGCGATGGCACGCAAGCAGTATGTCGAGCTGGTGTGGGCGTGGAATGCCAAGGCCTTCGATGGCGACCTCTCGCAATACGCCGCCATCGTGCTGCTCAACACCCCGGCCACGGAGCTGGATCCTGCCCAGCGCGCCAACTTCCAAAAATACGTGCGCAATGGCGGCGGTGTGGTCGCGGTGCACAAGGCGTTTGCGATCAAGCGCGGCGAGTGGGAGTGGTACGACCATCTGATCGGCCGCTCGTTCCGCACCCACCCGTACATGCAAACCGCGATGGTGGATGTGGTGGACGCCAATTTCCCCGCCACTGCGGGCCTGCCCAAGCGCTGGGTGTGGAGCGACGAGTGGTACGAATACGACCCGCCCTACAGCGACGATCTGGTCACGCTACTCACGGTGGATGAAACCAGCTACGACCCCACGCTGATCTGGCCGGGCCAGGTCGCCAAGGGCATGGGCAAACAGCACCCGGTGGCGTGGTATCACCACTTCGAAGGCGGCCGCGTCTTCGCCACCGCCTTAGGCCATCTGGCCGAGGCCTACAACGACCCGCGCTATCTGGAGCATCTGTACGGCGGCATTTATTGGGCGGCGACCGGCAAGGGCATCCAAGCCTCAGAGCCAGCGGCCAAAACAAAACGCCAGCGTTAAGCACTCACTCCTCTTCCTGCGGGAGAGGAGTGAGAGTAGGGGCAAAATCACTGCAAATGGCGGGGACCAGAAGCTTCGTCCGTACCTTCATGCGCCCCTGCGGGGCAGCCTCTCTCGGCGGGAGAAGGGAGATCAAGCCCCTCTCCCGGCGGGAGAGGGGTCGGGGTGAGGGTACGTCCGCGCAGTCAAATCACTCCCTGCAAGAGGTCTGCCAACACCCAACCAAACCCATCAACGCGCAGAGCGCTCCCCGCGCGCCATGCTGGAAAACACGCCATCGCGGCGTACCCATGCATGGAACAGCGCCGCGCTCAGATGACCAACGACGGTGGCGAACAGCAGGTACGCCAACCAGCCATGCGCACTCCGTAACCACGCGTACAGCGCTGGGTCGTGCGGGACGATCGCCGGCAAATTCGCGCCGGGCCACAGCACGATCGGGTACCCGCCGGCCGACAGCATCGCCCAGCCGATCAGCGGCATGCCCAGCATCAACGCATACAACAGCCAATGCGAGGCGATGGCGGCGGCCTTCTGCCAGGTAGGCAAATCCGCGGGCAAGGCCGGTGGCCGGTGGCGCAGACGGTTGATCAAGCGCAGCACCGCCAGGATCAGGATCGCGATGCCCAGCGGGCGATGCAGGTCGATCAACCACGGCCGCTGCGTCACCGAGGCCACCATGCCCACGCCGACAAACAACATGGTCAGGATCATCGCGGCCATCAGCCAGTGCAGCACGCGCGCGGGCAAATTGAAGTGGGTGTGGCGGCTCATTGATGGGCTCCCTGGCCGGTAGCGTCGCTGCCCTTGCCGTTGGCGATCTCATGCTCGCGGCGGTTGAACGACTGCGAATACACCGACGAGCGTGCGGCCAGAATCGGGTCGTTGGAGGCAGCAAGACCCTTGGGCAGAATCAACGGGTCGTAATTCAGGTCGCGGCAGGGGCCGGTGGCTTGCGGCTGCGCATGCTCCAGCGACAGGGTGCCGGCCACGATCTGTTTGCGACTGGCCGGCCAGGGTTGCGAGGGGTCATCCACCGGGTCGCCCGGCTCGGCCACGGTCAGTACCAGATCCCAGCGCAGCGATCCCTGCGCCAGGCGCGCGTCCAGGTCGGTGGCTAAAAAATCGCCATCGGCCTGTTTGCGCTGTTCGGCGCTCAATTCCTTGAACGGCGTATGCGGGCGCATCGACCAACGGATATAGCGCTCGCGACCATCGCTGGCGATCGCGCGGAATGCGTTGACGCCGTTGTATTGGGTATTGGCCCAGCTATCCGACCACGGCGCGGTCTTGGTCCAGGCCTGAAACTTGGCGGCCTCCGGATACTGCTTGCCGAAGGCAGACAGTTTTTCCGGGTCCGGTTTGCCGGTGGCCGGGTCCGGCTTGGAGGCCACATTCAAGGCCTGGAAGCCGGCAGGCGTGGCCACCACGAAGAACGGAAAGCTGTTCATGGCGGTGCGCCATTCCTGCCCGTCGTCGCTGCGCAACAGCAGCGCCATGCTGCGCACGCGCGCCGCTCCATCGGCACCGTGCGGGTCGCCACCGCCGATCGACATGCGCCCCAGCACCGGCGTGCTGGCCTGGCTGAAGATGCGCGCCGACGACACCCAGGCCGCCTTGCCGCTGGACTGGAACTGCCCGCTCACGCACACGCCCTTGCTATGCGCGCGGCGAAAGCCCGGATGCGGCGGCCCGCTGGATTCGATGGTGTCGGTCATGCGCGCAGCGGTGAGCCGGTCGCCACCGATCCAGCCGGCGGTCCAGGCAAACGCGATGGCGATGCCACCGGCAATCGCGGCAATGCCCAGCAACGGCAGCACGGGGCTGCGCGTGCGCTGGGGCGAGGGAGGTGGCAACGTCATGGCTGGCTCCGATGTGATGCGATGGACGGCGTGTCGACGGTTGCATGGCCAAGCCTCATCGCTGCGGCCGAGCACGTCTGCACAACATCATCCGCAATGGGCTGCCTCCGGCGCGTGATATCTCGTTGCCGCACCGGCTGGCGGCAATCCTCTAATCGCCCATGCGCAGCGGCGATGCCGGCACTGCATGGCGGTGTCGCTGCCAGCCAGTCGAGCAACGGTTCTGCACCGCGCTTGGTGCTGGAGCGGTCCATGGCCGGTGCCGCGCAGTCGGGCGTGCAGCAACCGCAGGTAGCGCGCTACATCACTTGCGACTTGCGACTTCCGACTTCCGACTTCCGGTACGCCGCGCCTGGCGGTAAGCGCCAGGCTCTATCGACGGCTCCTAGCCGCCGTAACGCCCCTGCAGCATCGCAAACGCCGAGCGCAGCGCCAGGGCTTCGCCACCGGCGGGGCGGCCGGGGCGGTCGCTGTCGTTCCAGGCGTAGACGTCCAGGTGCGCCCACTGCTGCCCCGGGGCCACGAAGCGCTCCAGATACAGCGCGGCGGTGACCGCACCGGCCATGCGCGAGCCGGCGTTGGCCATGTCGGCCACGTGGCTGTTGAGATAGCGCAGGTACGGGCGCCACAGCGGCATGCGCCAGACCGGGTCGCGGGTCTGCTCGCCGGCGCTGATCCAGGCCTGCGCCAGCGCATCGTTGTTGGCGAACAAGGCCGGCAGATCCGGGCCCAGCGCGATGCGCGCGGCACCGGTGAGGGTGGCGAAATCCAGGATTAGGTCCGGACGTTGTTCGGTGGCATAACTGAGCGCATCGCACAGCACCAGGCGGCCTTCGGCATCGGTGTTGTCCACTTCCACCGTGACCCCGGCGCGCGTGGTGATGACCTCGCCCGGGCGGAACGCATCCGGGCCGACCGCGTTTTCCACCGCGGCGATCAGCAGCGTCAGCCGCACCGGCAACTGCTGCGCCATGACCAGCCCGGCCAGCGCCAGCGCATGCGCCGCGCCGCCCATGTCCTTTTTCATATTGCGCATGCCATCGGCAGGCTTGAGATCCAGCCCACCGGTGTCGAAGCACACGCCTTTGCCGACCAGCACCAGATGTGGGTGCGTGGCATCGCCCCATTGCAGCTGGATCAGCCGTGGCGCGCGATGCGAGGCGCGGCCGACCGCATGGATGGTGGGGAAGTTCTGCGCCAGCAACGCATCGCCCACGATCGCCTCGACCTGCGCGCCATGCGCCTGCGCCACTGCGCGCGTGGCATCTTCCAGCTGCTGCGGGCCCATGTCTTCGGTCGGCGTATTGACCCAGTCGCGCACCTGCAGGCACGCCGCGATCAGTGCGTGCGTGGCTGCCGAAGGCGTGGCCGCCAACTCGGCCGGCGCACGCGGCACCTTGCGATACCGCGTAAAGCGATAGGCGCCCAGCCCCCACCCCAGGTGCAGCAGTGCCAGTTCGGCATCGCTCAGGCTGTTGGCCAGCGTCCAGCGGCTGGCCGGCGGCAGCGCCATCGGTGCGTGCGCGTAGGCATACGCATCGGCGCGGTCGCCGACACCCACGATCGCGCCGGCCAGCCCTTGCTCGCCGGGCAACAACAACACGCTACCCGGTGCGGCATCGAAACGCTGCGCCTGTGCCCAGGACAACACTCGCGTGGGCTGCTCGGCGCACCAGCGCGCAAAGCCCTCGCGGTCGAGCACATACAGCGGCAACGCGGCGGCGGCGGGATCGGTAAAACCGGTGAGGTGCGACATGGACATCCTTCAATGGCGGTGTGCGCCGTCGGGTTGAACTCAGGCGGGAATGCAGATGCCGTCGCGCGCGGCGCCCGGGTGCGGTTGCTGCGCGTCCAGCCAGTCGGCCAGCCCAGTCATGCTGTCGAACTCCAGGTCTGGCTGCTGGGTCGGATGCGACCACTCTGCGCCGTCGCGATTGATCCAGCATGCACGCAAGCCGGCATCCAGCGCGCCCAGCACGTCCATTCGCACGTGGTCGCCTACATGCAACACCTGTGCGGGCGGCACGTCCAGACGCGCGCATGCAGCCAGAAAGATGCTGGCCTCCGGCTTGGCGCTGCCGTGTTCACGCGAGCCCAGCTGAAACGCGAAGTGGTGCATCAGGCCGATGCGCTGCAGATCGGCATTGCCGTTGCTGAGCGCGGCCACCGGCACATGCGCGGCGATGCGTGCCAGTGCGTCCAGCGCATCCGGATAGCATTCCACCTGGTTGCGCGCGGCGTAGAACACTTCGTAGGCCGGTTCCACCAGCGCCAGATCGCCGCCGCTCTCGCGCAAGGCCATTTCCAGCGTCAACCTACGCAGCGCACTGAGGTCGTGATGCAGCTGCGGGTTGTCGGCAAAGCTGCGCTCACGCAGCTCGCGCATCGCCTCCACCGGAAACCGCTCGGCGGTGACCGGGCTGTGCTCGCGCATCCAGTCGTACAGCACTTGATCGATGCGCGCACCGATCGGTGCGAAGGGCCACAACGTGTCGTCGAGGTCGAGAGTGATGGCGCTGATCTGGAAGCTCATCGCAAGATTTTACGGTCTTGCGTCGGGATTGGGGAATCGGGAGTGGGGAATGGGGAATGGGGAATGGCAAGGGCAGGAGCTGCGCTCTACCCATTCCCCACTCCCGATTCTCGATTCCCGGCTACTCAAGCAGCCGTGCCCAGCGCTGCATCCCTTCCACCCGGCTCAACACCATCTTGATGCACACCAGCAGCGGCACCGCGAGCAGCAGGCCCACCATGCCCCACAGCCAGCCGAACAGCATCAGCGCCAGGATCAGCATCAGCGGCGAGATCGCCATGCGCCGGCCCAGCACGATCGGGGTGACCACCTGGCCTTCGATGGTATGCAGCGCCAGATACAGGATCGCCGGCAGCATCGCCGACAAGGGGGTGCGGAATTCCACAAAGCCCATCAACAGCATCAGCATGACGCCGATCAGCGGGCCGACGTAAGGCGCGAAATTCAGCAGCGCCACCACCGTGCCCCAGAGCAGGGCCTCGGGCAGCGGAATCTGCAGTACGTACAAAATGCCTGCAAAAACCAGCCCGACCAGCGTATTGATCACGCTGATGGTGAGCACATACCGCGAGACCTCGCGCTCGATGTCCAGCATGATCTCGGTGGTAAAGCGCTGTTGCTGTCGATTGGGCAACAACGCAATCGCGTGCCGTTGCAGGCTTTCGCCATAGACCATGAAAAAGAACGTCAGCAGCACCACGGCCAGCACCGAGGCGGCCAGCTTGGGTGTGCGCACCAGCGCCTTATACGGGTCGTCCATCTGCGTGCGCACGATCTGCACACCGCGCTGGCCTTCGCCACCGGCGGCGCGTGCAAAGTTTTCCGCAGCCTGGTTGGCCTGCATCACCGGCTTGGTGAAATCGCGCACATCGCGTGCGATCTGGCGCATCTGGCGCGGTGCCTGTTGCACCCATTCGGCGGCAGGCCCAGCCAATTGCGCCGCCAGCGTGACGGTGCCGGCCAGGCCCAGGCAGAGCACCAGCAAGGCGCCGAGAAAGCGTGGGATATACAGCTTGCGCAGTCCGCGCAGGATGGGGTTGCCGATCAGTGCGAAGAATGCCGCCAGCATCACCGGCAGGATGATCGTCTGCGCCGCCCATAAGGTGTAACCGACGGCAAGTGTTGCCAGCACCACCAACGAAGCCGGTGCGCGCGGACGCGGTGCCGGAGGCGGCGGAAGCGGATCTGCCGGAATGGCAGCATCCAAAGACTCAACGGAGATAGACATGCGCGCCCTGGCAGCAGACTGGCGTGCTGCCAGCGATGGGCCATTATCGGCACAACGCGTCAACGGCGCGCACAGGACCTGTGCGTGCGGTGTCAGTCCCCTCGCAGGCGACTGCCGGTCTCGACCATGCGCGGTGACGGCGCCTGAGCGCCGCAGACAACCTCAAAAATCAGGCGGCGCGCTCGGGGGGCACCTGTACCACGGTGACGGTCGGTTCGGCCGCCACTTCTTCGGCATTGTCGGCGGCACGTTCGGCCTGTTCGGAGGCTTCCTGGGCGCGGTGGGCCGTGAACAAGGCAGAGATCGTGCTGACCATCTGCAGAATCTTGGGAATGCCGCCCAGCTTGCCGGCGATGCTGCCCAGCGCGGCCTGCGGTTCGTTGCGACCGGTCACAAAGCCCAGCCCGAAGCCGATCATCATGATGCGTGCCGGCGACCAGCCCGCACGCCAGGTCTGGCGCAGTTCGCCCCAGTGCGTGCGCGTTTCCTGCGCGCGCCCTTCCACTAAAACTTCGGCGCGTTCCACGCGCTGACACAAGGTGCCGAACTTCATGACTTGCCTCCACTGGCAGGCGCTGCGGCCGTATCGTCATCGCTGGAATCGTCGAAGATGCCTAGCTTGACCAACTGACGCCGCGTTGCATTCATGCCGGTGTGATCGAAGTAGAAGAACACCCGCCATGCCGCGATTCCGGTCACCAGCAAACTCGCCAACGCCGTAAAGAACATCGCCTGAAACCACGACAACCCGGCGCGCTGCAGCAAGGCGATGATGGCGCCGGCCAGCAACAACCATGACGACGCGCCGAACACAACGGCCACACATGCCCATGCTAGGCCACGCCCGAATGCACTGCGTGCCAGTTTCAGGTCGGCCGAGACCAGCCGGCGCAAGGCGCGACTGGTCTCGTGGGCCGAGCCCAGCGTTGCGCGGCCGGCAGCGCCGACCGCGCGTACGCTTTCGTCCAGTCCCGGCGTCTCCGGACGCGCGTCTGGCGCGCCGGAACCGGCAGCTGTAGAAGCCTGATCGACCACGACTTAGTTATCGTTGCTACGCGCAAGCTTGGCGATGACCCAGCCAGCGGCAAACGCAACGCCGAATGCGGCCAGCGGACGCTCGCGGATCAGGTCGGTGGCGCTGTCGAGCAGGTCGTTGCCCTTGGCAACCAGCACGTCCATCTGCTCCTTGGCAGCGGCGCCGCCAAATTCCGCAGCCGCCATGCCGGACAGCGCGGTGTCGGACAACTCGGCCTTGACGTTGGCACGGCCGAGCTTGAGCTCGTCGCCCGCAGCGCTGGTGGCGCCCTTGACGGCTTCACCGGCGGCGCTGGCGGCCGACTTCAGGTGGGTGCCGGCGTCGCTCAGGTTTTCCTTCAGCTGATCGGTATTGGTGGGGCTCATGCGATATCTCCTTCGGTCATTGATGGCAGCCGCCACTCACGTGCGGTCGTGCAGTAGCAATAGCATCGGGGGGGTGTAGGAGGCGTTAGTGGGAGTCGCGTGCAGTGCACAGTGCGTCAACGCATGAGCGCGTCGTACTGCGCGTTGCCACGCAGGATGCGCACCACCAGTTGCTGCGGTTTGCGCTGGAAATTGGCACGCCAGCTGGCCAGATCCGCAAACTCGCCCACACTGCTGGCCACGATCACATCGCCGGAAACCAGGCCGTTGGCCGCGGCGCGCCCGCCACGTTTGACCTCGCTGACCATGACCCCGGTAATGCCGGACTGACGCAGCGACTCGGGCAGGTCCACAAAGGTGGCGCCGCTCAACCGTGGGTCCAGCATGTCGCCGGTGACTGCGCGGTCCTGCTCCTTCAAGGTGGCCTTGAGCTTGAGCGGCTTGCCGTCGCGACGGATGTCCAACGTCACCGCACTGCCAACCGCCTGCAGACCTTCGTAGTTGTGCAGCGCCTCGGCGCTGTCCACGCGTTGATCGTTGGCAGCCACGACCACGTCGCCCGGCTGCACGCCGGCTGCGGCCGCCGCAGCGCCTGGCAACACGCGTGTCACCAGCGCACCACGCAGCGAATCCACGCCCAGGCCCTGCAGCATCTGCTGGGTGAGGTTCTGGGTTTCCAGGCCGAGCGTGCCGCGCACCACCACGCCCTTGGTCACCAGTTGCTCGACCACGTTGCGCGCGAGGTTGGAGGGGATCGCCAGACCCAGGCCAATATTGCCGGCCATGCTGCCCTGCGGATTGAAGCTGGCGGTGTTGATGCCGACCAACTGGCCTTGCAGATTGACCAGCGCACCGCCGGAATTACCGGGATTGATCGAGGCATCGGTCTGGATGAAGTTCTGATAGCCGAGCCCGCGAATACCGCTACGTCCCACAGCCGACACGATGCCGGAGGTGACGGTCTGGGTGAAGCCGAACGGGTTGCCGATCGCGACCACAAAATCGCCCACGCGCAGCTGATTGCTGTCGGCCAGCTTGATGTCGGTGAGGTTGTCGGCCTTGATGCGGATCAGCGCGATGTCGGTGTCGGCATCGGAGCCGATGAAGTCGGCCTTGACCGTGCGCCCGTCGCCGAGCGTCACCTGCACGTCGTCGGCATTTTCGATGACGTGATGGTTGGTCAGCACATACCCTTTTTGCGCATCGATGATCACGCCGGAGCCCAGCGATTCGTTGATGCGGTCCTGCGGAACCTGCGGGAACAACCGGCGCAGGATCGGGTCGTTGAAGAAGGGGTTGCGCACGCGCACCACCTGCTTGGTGTTGACGCTGACCACCGCCGGCATCGCCTGTTGCAGCATCGGTGCCAGCGAAGGCACCGGTTGCCCGGCAACCGCGGCCGGTAGCGCAGCAGCGGCCGGCAGGGTGAAGTTGGTAGCGCCGGCCGGCGCGGCGTCGGCGCGGTTGTCCAGCCACGCGTTGATACCGGTGGCGGCAAAACCGCCGAAGGCGGCGGCCAGGGAAAGCGTCAGCAAGGTGGGAAGCGGTCGCATGAAACGGATTCCGGGTTACGCGGTGGAAAGGGAATAAGGTGTCTGGCTACGTAAATCAAGCTGAACGAGAGTGCCAGCCAGCAATTTAACTGCCGGTGAAAGCGCTGCGCATGCCTTGTCGCCACTGCGTTGACAGCCCGTCGAGCCGGGCGTAGCGTCCGCTTGTTCCGATGCCTGTTCAGCATACGCATGCCATCGCGCATCGCCCGCATTTATCGAACTGATGCCCTTAAGGAGGGTCTATGAGCAACGGCAATGGTGTAACCGCAACCCTGTCCGACGCCGTCGACAGCGTCAAGAGCACCGCAACTGAGCTGACCGACACCATCGCCAGCACCACCAGCGAGGCGGTGACCAACGTGCAGGAAGCGGCTGGGGTGGCAGTGGCGGAGGTCAAGACGCGCGTCGCCAAGGCCCGCAAGGCGGTGGTCAAGGCCGAAAAGAACGTGGTCAGCAAGGCTGGTGAGGCGGCGAGTGCGGTCAAGCGCAGCGTGGCCAAAACCAAGCGCTCCTTGACCGCGACCAAGGACGCTGCAAAAGACAAGCTGACGGCGACCAAGGATGCGGCCAAGCAGAAGCTGCTCTCCACCAAAGATGCGGCAAAGCAAAAGCTGACATCGACCAAAGATGCCGCCAAGCAGAAGTTGAGCAGCACCAGCGCCGCGGCCAAGAAAAAGATCTCCGATACCAAGGCCAACACCAAGCAGAAGCTCGAAACCGCCAAGGCCAACGCCAAGGCCGAGGCGGCGGCGCTGAGCGCCAAGACCGCCGCAAAGAGCGCGGCACGCAAGACCGCCGTGGCAACGGTGAGCGCGCGCACGGCCGCGAAGAAGGCCGCGGCCAAATCGGCGTCGCTGAAGAAGTCGGTCGCCAAAGGCATCGCCAAGAAAGCGCCGCTCGCCAAGCCGGCCGCAACCAAGCAAGCCGCAGTGAAAAAGGCCCCGTTGAAGAAGGCCGTGACCAAGACTGCATTGAAGAAGGCGGCCAAGGTCACCAAAACGCCGGCAACGCGCGCAGTGGCCAAGACCACCGCCGCCCGCAAGGCCGTCGGCAAGAAGGCCGTCAAGCGCGTCACGCGCTAACGACTGAGGGCGGCATTGCGTGGCGCCGCTCGTGCTGGAAGCGCGGATGTGCGCTGCAGGTTGAGATGTAAGTGACGTTGAGACGTATCGAGAGAGGCCGGCGCTGCCGTACAGCGTCGGCCTTTTTCATGCGTTTGCGTTGCTCCAGCTGCGTGTTGCTCCAGCTGCACGATGCTGCGCACGTACCCTCATCCGCCCCTGCGGGTCACCTTCTCCCTGTGGGAAAAGGGAAGTGCGCTTGAGCCCCTCTCCTGCGGGAGAGCAACTGTCTTGATCAACTGGCGGCGCCAGCCGCTAATTGATCTCGTAGCTTTGCGTTGAGGATCACCAGCAGTTTGCGCATGGCCGCCACCAGCGCCACCTTGCTCGCTTTGCCTTGCGCGCGTAGCCGCTGGTAAAACGCGCGCAGTGATTCGTTGAAACGCACTGCCGTCAGGGTCGCCATGTACAGCACCTGGCGCACGCAAGCCCGCCCGCCCCAGATGCAGCGGGCGCCGCGCATCGTGCCACTATCTCGGGCAAGCGGCGCCACCCCGACCAGCTTGGCGATCGCCTTGCCGGTGAGTTTGCCCAGTTCCGGTAGCTGCGCCGCCAGGCTCGCCAACAGCACCGGGCCGACGCCTTTGACCTGGCTCAGCACCGCCAGCTCGGCGCGCGCGCCCACTTGCTGCGCAATACGCTTGTCCAGCTCGGCAAGCTGCTGCTGCAAGTGCCGCAGGCTGCTCTGCGCCTGGCTGCACAGCCAAGCGTCGGTCAGGTGGGACTGGCGCTGCCGTTCCTGCTGCACCATCGCCACCACCTGCGTGCGGCGCTGCTGGTAGGCGCGCAGCTGCGCGCGCCAGCCTTCTACCGGCTGGTAGCGCGTCAGCGGCAACAGCGCGGCCATCTGCGCCAGCACGCGTGCATCCAGTCGATCCGTCTTTGCCAGCTGACCGGTGGCCTTGGCAAAGTCCCGTGCCTGCCGAGAATTGACACGCGCCACCGGCATCCCAGCCGCATACAAGCTCTCCAACGCCAGCTGCTCATAGCCGCCGGTCGCCTCCACCACCACTTGATGCAGGTGCGCCGGCCCCAGCCAGGTGCACATCTGCTGCAGGCCCGACACGCTGTTGGCAAACCGCCGCCCGTCGCGTTGGCCGTGCACCTGCACATCCAGCCACCGCTTGCTGACATCGATTCCGACACTCTCGCTCATGGACAACTCCGCTATGCTCGAAGGGTCGAGAGTTCTCCTGTGCGGCCCAGCCTTAGCATTACGAGCGCCTACTCGAGCAACTGTTCGGGCGTTTGCAAGGAGATTCCGGCGGGGCGACCTCGCTCTCCCGCGGTCGCTCAGACCCATGGGTTATCGGTCGACCACGCCGGCTCTCGACACCTAATCTGGCAGATCCCCAAGAACTAAGGGGTTGGGGTGAGGGTACGCAGCGAAGCGCTCCAGGTGTTTCGGCTGCAGCTTGCATTGCTTCAACTGCGTGTTGCTCTAACTGCGTGTTGCATCCAACTGCACGAGGCTGCGCACGTACCCTCATCCACCCCTTCGGGGCACCTTCTCCCGGTGGGAGAAGGGAAGTGCGCTTGAGCCCCTCTCCTGCGGGAGAGGGGTTGGGGTGAGGGGACGCAGCGAAGCGCTCCAGATGTTTCGACTGCAGCTTGCGTTGCTCCGGCTGCGTGTTGCTCCAACTACACGAGGCTGCGCACGCACCCTCATCCGCCCCTTCGGGGCACCTTCTCCCGGTGGGAGAAGGGACGTGCGTAGGCTTCGTCTCGCACCTACTCGATCCCGTCAACCAACTGCTCGGCGCCCTTGCGAATACCGGCCTTCGCCGCGTCATACGCGCCCAGGCTGGCCTTGATGTTCATTGCGCTGGGATATTGCTTCTCGACATACGCGGCGAGCAGGCGCTCGCTTTGCGCATCGAAAATCTCCACCGCATAGCTGACCGAGCCGGAGAACGCGCCCTCCTTGCCGCGTGCGGCCTGCACCGCGTTGTACGAACCGCCGCCCAGATCCACCTTCATGATGGTACCCAGTACGCGCTTGCTGGGCTTGGCGCCGGTCAGGGTGATGCGGACGCGCAAGGTGTCGCGATCGGCCGTCGTCGTCGGGCGCCAGCGCCGCGCGATGGCGTTGCCGAATTCCTGCTGCATGACGTCGGCCAACATGCGCTTGTCCTGCTCTGGCACGTTGTCGAACTGCGCATCCGGTCCGCGGTAAACGGCAACCGGCTCGACGATGGCTGCGCGGTAGTGCGTCCACTCCACGTCGCTGTGATACGCATACGGCATACGGTCGCCGCGGCTGCCGTCGTGCGGGCGTAGATAGCTGGACGAAGGCAATTGGCTATATGGCATGGGACGCGTGCTGGCGCAGCCGACCAGGGTGATGCCGACAACGGCAAGCGTGCAGCAACGGGCGAAGGAACGAACGGACATGAAAACGGCCTGTAAGGAATTTAAACGATGGGGCAGGAGCACGTGCGCGCATGCTCAATGCAGCAGACAACGCAGCAGCGCCAGCGCAAAGGCCGCACCCGCGGAAGTGAACAACACGCTGCGTGTGGCTCGACGTTGCAGACGGCGTATCTGGCGCGCGCTGCGGATATCCGGCAACGCGCACCAGATGTCGCGGTTGCGCGTGCCGGTGCGGCCGCAGCGAAATTCCGTCGCCGGGACCAACGCAGTGGTAGACGCGATCACGCTGTCATTGGCCGCGGTTTGCATGGCCAATTGCGACAGCACGGTTGGAGGGCGTGGGGTGGAGCGGGTCGAGCGAATCATCACCATGCATCCTGGATGCGTGCGGTGAGTGCACTCTAGGTAGGCAGGTTTAGAAACTTATTGGAAGCGAGCAGAACGCCGCTAACATCGCGCCTGGTCTATTGGCGGGATCACCAAAACCAGTGCGCGCCCACCAGATGGGCGCGGTGATCTACAACCGGCGATGGCGTTGTGTGCTGCCTTCGACAGTGTTGTTTGGCTGGCTCGATCCCGATCATCTCGCGCACGGAATCGGCAAGGACCAAGCGTCCATCCCGCTTTCGATACGCCGTCCACACTCGCGCGATGGCCGCCTGCTACGTTGTTTCAGCTGCTCTTGGCAGCTGGCGCGCCATCGCCGGCAAACACCGTACGGACACACAGGCCGCGTCCTTCGTTGCCCTCGCAGGTCTCGATCGTCGCGCCATGCAGGCGCGCAATGCCTGCCACCAACGACAGCCCGATCCCGCTGCCCTGCACTTCGCTGCCCGGTACACGATAAAAACGCTCAAAAATGGACGCATGTGCGGACTCCGGCACACCCGGGCCGTCGTCGCTCACCTGCACGAACGGGTGCAGCACATCGGCACGCAGGCAGTAGCCGCAACTGACTTCCACCGTGCCGCGGCTGCGCCCGTAGCGGATGGCGTTGTCGACCAGATTGCGGATCAGGATGCCCACCGCATCCACATCGCAACGCACCAGACACGGCGATGCCTCCACATGCAGATTGATCTGGCGCGCGTCGGCCTGCACGCTGAATTCGTCCAGCACATGCGAAATCAATTCGCCCATCTCCACCTGGTGATAGGCAGCCGAACTGATGCCGGCATCCAGTCGTGCCAGATCCAGCAACTGCTCGGCCAGGCGGTTGCTGCGGCGCGCGGTCTCCAGCAGCTGACGCAGCGCGGCGTCCTTGGCCTCCAGTGTGGGCGCACGCAGGGCGACTTCTGCATAGGCGTGCAGCGCCGACAGTGGCGTGCGCAACTCGTGTGCGGCATCGGCTACGAAGTCGCGCTCGGCCTGCACCGCTTTTTCGACACGTGCCAACAGGGTGTTGAAGGAAGCGATCAGTGGGCGGATTTCATCGGGTACCTGATCCAGCGGCACCGGTTCGGTTTCAAGCCCGGTGCGCTGTGCGATGGCGCACGAAATGCTGCGTAACGGTCGCAGCGAGGTACGCACCGCCCACCACACCAGCAGGCCAAGAATGCCCAGCTGCAGGGTGTTGAGCACCATCGCAATCAGGGTCTGCTTGAAGCTTATGCGCGAGGACGCATTGCCGAGCGGGGCGTCGATGTCCGCGTCGTTGGATGCCGTTGCGGGTGTGTCGAAGTGGTGCTGCAGCGCATCGGGCAAGGTGCTGACCAAGCGGTCGCCGAGCAGATTGAGTTCCTGCTCGACCACGCTGTGATGACCCTGGGTGACCAGCGCAATCAGAATCCATAGCGACGTCGACCAGCTCAGCAGAACGATGGCCGCCAACGCCGCCAGCATGCGCGCCTGCAAGGATTTCATTCGGGCGCCTTGCCGACCATATAGCCCTGGCCGTAGACGGTGGAAATCAGCTGGTCGCCCAGTTTGCGCCGCAACTGATGCACATACACCGCAATCATGTTGCTGCCGCCTTCCGACGGGCCGCCATACACGCCTTCTTCCAGCTGATCCTTGGTGACCACGCGCCCGGCACGTTCCATCAATGCCAGCAGCAAGCGATATTCATGCGCGCTCAACGCCACCCAGGTGCCGGCGCGGGTGACCTTGCGGCTGCTCGGATCCACGCAGACATCGCCCTGGTTGAGCACCGGCACTACGCGGCCCTGGCTGCGGCGGGTGATCGCGCGCAGCCGCGCCATCAGCTCGTCGAACTGGAAGGGCTTGACCAGGTAATCGTCGGCGCCGGCATCCAGCCCGCGGATGCGGTCGGTGAGCTGGCCGCGCGCGGTCAAGGCAATCACGGGGGTGGCATCGTAGTGGCTGCGCATGAAGCGAATCACCGTCAGCCCGGATTCGCCGGGCAGGCCGATATCCAGCAGCACCGCGGTGTAGCGGTGATCCACCAGTGCGGTCTTGGCCGCGTTGGCACTGCCGACATGGTCGATGGTCCAGCTCTGCTGGCGTACGCCGTCGCAGATGGCATTGGCCAACATGGTGTCGTCTTCGACAAGGAGCAGGTGCATATAGGGTCCGCCGGGTATCGGGCAATCCGAGATCCGCAGCACTGTCGAAGATGCGCGTTAGGGAAATATTAGTGCATGCCCCATCTGGCGCGGTTGCGTACCCGATGGGCGGCCGGCACGCCCGGGGGCGCTTGGGCCGGCGGTTAGCTCAGCGCTGCAGGATCGCGCGCAGCGCCGGCTCCAGTTGCGGGTACTGGAAGCGGAATCCGGCGTCGAGCGCGCGCTGCGGCAGCACGCGCTGGCTGATCAGCAGCAGGTCGGCCATTTCGCCGAAGCCCAGCCGCAGCAGCCCGGCCGGCAGCGCCAGCAGCGCCGGGCGGTGCAGCACCTTGGCCAGGGTGCGCGCGAACTCGGCATTGCTGGCCGGGTTGGGCGCGGTGGCGTTGTAGGCGCCAGGCTGGCCGTGCTGCAGCAGCCAGACCAGCAGCGCCACCATGTCGGCACGGTGGATCCAGCTCATCCAGTGCCGGCCATTGCCAAACGGCCCGCCGCCGCCCAGCTGAAACGCCGGCAGCATGCGTGCCAGCGCACCGCCATCGCGGTCCAGCACGATGCCGGTACGCACCCAGCTCACGCGAGGGCCGAGCGTGCCGATGCGGGCGGCTTCCGCTTCCCAGTCGCGGCACAGCACCGCCGAAAAGTCGTCGCCCGCGGCATCTGCTTCGGTCAATACCGTGTCGCCGCGCTCGCCGTAATAGCCCACCGCCGAACCGGAGATCAGCACTGACGGCCGCTGCTCGGGTGCCTGCTGCGCCATCCAGTCGTGCAGTTGGCGGGTGATGCCCAGCCGCGAATCGCGAAAGCGTTGCTTGCGCGCATCGGTCCAGCGGCCGGCGGCCAGCGGTTCGCCGGCCAGGTTGATGACGGCCTCGGACTGCACCCCGTCCAGTGTGTCGACAGCGGTCACGCCGGGCAGGGTACGGCTGGCGCGACGGGTGTCGCGCGTCAGCACGCTGACCTGATGGCCGGCGTGCAGCAGCGCGGGACACAAGGCCTGGCCGATGAAGCCGGTGCCGCCGGTGATGAGCAAGCGCATGGGAGGTTCCTGGGCCGAGTCGATGCGGCACCATAGGCTAGGGCCGACCGAAGCGAAGTGAAGCTGGCACGCGGAGCGCTGGGAGTCTTGCCGATGCTGTGGACGATATCTTGATGTAGCTGGATCGGGACGGTGGCGTCGATGCGGGCGCCTGCAGTCGCGGTTGGCGTGTCGAGCACGGTGATGCAGCAATGCGCTCGACGCACTGCTATCGCCAAACGCAAACGCGCCGGACAGGCCGGCGCGTTGCAGGGTGCAAGGGTGGGACTAAACGTGCTCGCGCCTAAGTCATTGATCTTCCTATAGAACCCAGGCCGGAGCGTGTCCTAGTGAGTATCTTCGGAGCGTACGGGCTATCTAGACTGCAACGCAACGTCGGCTAGCGGAATATCTAAGGAGCGATGACAGTTTTGTTCTAATAGAGCTGAGAAGTGTTGGTGGGGATTCAAGACTTTTGACAAGCTCTTGGCGAATTTCGGGCAACAAAAAAGTCTCTGTTGAAGGGACATCTGAGTCAGTCTTGTTCTTGCTTTTCACCAGGGACCGGCAACGTGGGCCACCCTGGCGCAGATAGGTCGGTCGCTGGGCCGTGGTAGCCAATGGTCACCATGACCAAGCGCTTAAAGAGCTCAAAGCTTGGATAGAAGTGATTGACCAAGCCGTCGATGTCATCAGGGCTTTTGATGAGGTGGTCACCATGCGCTGCGTCATTCCGCACCGCATCCCATGCTGACTTCATCTCCTCGGTCGCAATGCTACGGCCGATGAGAGCGTCGAACTTTCCGTCAAAGCTCTCATCCTTGCGGCGAGTCATGTCGAGCTTGCTGGTCAAAAGAGACAAGGCAGGGCCGTGCATGATCTTATCCTGGCCTTGCAGATGCTCGATGGTTGCCCGCAAGCTCTTAGCTTTGTCAGACTCTGTATTCGGCTCGGCACCGTCGAAATATTTCTTAACCATGCCTTCAATAGTGCTTGAAAGCACGTGCGCGCCATTCTCGAAATCCACACTGTGACCCCGATGAACTCGATACCAGTATTGATAGATCACGTCCTGGACTGAACGATCTTCCCTTTCATGATGACTGGCATTGACACTCTTCTCGGCCTGCAGCCATTTCTCCAAGAACGACTCCCAACCCTCTTTGTAATTTGGATGAATCCACAGCAGAGGATCGCTCTCGAACTGCCGCTTCATGCTGCGGATTTTGAGCGTCCAAGCGTTCGCATCAATGTCAGTGACGCACTTTGGCATAAGGTGCTGAGAGCACAGCATAGACAACCCACGAAGGAAGTCTCGGCTTTGCTTAGGGAAATCCGTAGCTGCGCCGAGAAACTGAACTCGGGTGAAGCGAGGATCGATGCCGTTCACAGACCATGCGAAGCCTGTCGCCTCATGCGTCCAAGGCTTCGGAAAGCCTCGCAACGGGAACTGAAATGTTCCAGGAACAATCCACTCGACGTGATGACGCTCTGGCTTAGAGTTCTCTGTTGGCACCCTCAACGCCAGCTCATGGATGCGTCCGGCTAGCGTGTCGAACCCGGACGGCACCGCTGATAAGCCAGGCAAAGCGTATGGACGATCTAAGTCAAGCCATAGATGCTGAGCAGTCCACTGGTTCCCCTCCTTGTCGACGGCCGACAAGTCAAAGTAGAAGCTCTCTTCAATCGTCTTCCCTTGCTCTGGCTCGGGTAGCCCGGCCTTGGGATCGAACGGGCCAGTGAGCCCTTCACAGATGAACTGCAAGCGGAGATTGCTGTCATCGCCTTGGTCGATCACGGCGGTGCCAGTGAACACGATGGGGTCTGACACCGCTCGTTGCGTCAGAGTCCCCTTCGCAATCAGCTGGAACTTCCCGTCCATTACTTCATCGATGATCTTGTCGAACATGAGCGTTCTATGCCTCTGGCTCGCTTTTATGCCGTCCAGCCAGAACCCACTTCGACACCTTCATGACAACAAATATCAACAGGTAGACGACCCCGTATGCGATGGCATAGATGAGCATCAACTCCGGTAGCCATTTGCTAAAAATGTAGGACGCATCTTCGTCTGCTCGAACCCGCTGCTTCTGCAAGCAGGCCTTGGTATGTTCGTTATCGTCCCATCCTAGACCTTGGCTTCTGCAAGCTTGCAGCTCGGAGAAGCGATAGCCGCTCAGCTCCGAATCGTGCTTGAAGCTGAGACAGACAGGCCACACGAAAATAGCGATAAACGCCCCAACAATCGCCAATCGATTCCATATCCCAACGCGCTTCTTCTTCATCGTCGCTTCCATTCCAGTTCTTCCTAAAAATGTTCGAACCAATAACCGACTAGCAGTTGAACACGTCGATGACTGCTCGCATACTGCTTAGATCCCCTGCGACGTCCCCCCGCCCTGAGTAGCGATCGGCTTTAGAGTCCGGGGTTGATTTGACCCACCCCCGATTACCTTGCCATTCGAAAGTAGAGAATTCGACCTTCTACGGCGCCTGGGAATTCGCTTGGGACCCGCAATTTCGGGCGAATTCCTCAGGGATTTTCCATGCCAGTGCACTGTGGGGTCGCTCCTCGTTATAGAAGCGCCGCCACGCTTCGATTTTGCTCCGCGCGTCGGCCAGTGACAAGAACCAGTGCTCATTCAGGCACTCCTGCCGCAGGCGCCCGTTGAAGCGTTCCACCAGCGCGTTGTCGGTCGGTGTCCCTCTGCGGGAGAATTCCAGCTCCACGCCGTTTTCATACGCCCAGCGGTCCATCACCTTGCCGGCAAACTCGCTGCCGTTATCCACCTTGATCGCCTCCGGCTTGCCGCGTTGAGCGGCCAACCGTGTCACTGCCTCGGCCACATCGTCGGCCCGCAAGGACTGGTCTACGACGATGGCCAGGCACTCATGCGTGAAGTGATCCAGTACCGGCAACAACCGGAAGCGACGGCCATCGAACAGCGCATCACTGACGAAGTCCATGCCCCACAGGGTATTGGGCGCAGTGGCCACTTTGATCGGTTGCCGTCGGCGTGCACTGCGACTGCGACGAGGCCGACAATGCCTTAAAGACAGGCCTTCCTCCTTGTAAATGCGATGGATGCGCTTGTGGTTGTCCCGCCAGCCTTCCCGGCGCAGCATTACGAAAACCCGCTCGCACCCGTAATGAACACGGCTCAAGGCGATCTCCCGCATTCGCATGCGCACCGCGCTGCAGTCCCGCGCCTTGGCCTTGTAGGAGTAGCTGGACTGGGACATCGACATCATTTGCAACGCGCGGCGCAGGCTGACCCCAAAACGCTCACGCAGCTGGCCTACCCAGGAACGTCGCTGGGCAGGCCTCAGAGCTTTTTTGTGACCACCTCCTGCAGCATCGCCTTGTCCAGGCTCAGGTCGGCCACCAGTTGCTTGAGCTTGCGATTCTCCTCTTCCAGCAGCCGCAGGCGCTTGAGCTCGGACGGGCCCAGCCCACCGTATTTCTTGCGCCACACGTAGAACGTGGCCTCGGCTATGCCCATCTTCCGGCAGATCTCCCCGACCGCCATCCCCAGCTCGGCCTGCTTGAGCGCGTAGGCCATCTGCTCTTCAGTAAATCGTGACTTCTTCATCGCTTGAATCCTCGTTGCTACGGGGGCCCATGCTGCCGAAGTCTCTACTTTACTGTGGCTCAGTTTTCAGGGGGTGGGTCAAGAGAAACGCAACGAGCGACTCCACTGCGGCCGCTTTGATCGTGTAAGTCTTGGGCAACGTGCGCGGCTTGATGCTCGCCAGCCACGCATCGCGTGCCTTTTCCAGAGAAATCTTCTCCGTTACTTGCGGACGAGGCCCGCGAACCAGATTAGGCTCTGGGTCGAGCCTGCCGATGGCCGCAACTTCTTCGGCCTTGGCGAAGCTCTGCGCTTGGTGGAACAGACGGAAATCATCTTCGCTGTCGATCTGCCGCCGTTCCGTGATCGTCCCTTCCGCCGCTTGCGTTCGATGAAGCGTCAGGTCGCGTGGTGCGCTTACCTCGACGACGATACCGCGTGGGCACGTTCGAAGTGCGCCGACACGACACGACGGGTCTCTTCCAGGTGCTGCTTGACCGGTGCGCTCTCTGCGGCGGGCAGCAGTTCGGAATCGATGATCTTGATGGTGTCGCCATGGTCGATGACCATAGTGCGCATGAAGGCGTTGCGATACGCATCCTTGCCGTCCGGCAGGGTCAGCGTCTTGGACAATGCCTCTACGGCGGCTTTGCCCTTGGCGTGCAGCGCGTCCGCACGCGGGCTGTCCTTGGCGCCCAGCGCCTTGGTTTTCTCGAGGTTGGCTTCGTGGTCGTGCAACATCTGCCGGGCGAATTCGCCGGTGGCGCCGCCCAAATCTTGCTCGATGGCCTGCTTGGCCAGCGCAATCTCGTTCTCATCGATCGCAGCCAGCACGCCCAGCGCGCCGCCATCGCCCTTGGCCAGTTCGGTGGCCCCGCTCCCGCTCACCGGCGCGGCGGTGGGTTCCGGCGACACTGCTGGTGCAGTGCGCGAGGTATCGCCACCGGGGCGATCGCAGGCGGTAAGGGTCAGCATGGCCAGCAACGATGCAGCAACAAAAGTGGATTTCATGAATGTCTCGGGCTGAGTCGGCAGTGCCGACGGTGAAATGTAAAGGAGCCGCTGCGCGGCTCCGGTAGTGCGTTGCTCAGGCCCACTGCGGCTGGGCGAGCGGTGTCATGCCCAGGGGTCTGATAGGTGTGCGGATTGCGTCCTGCGCGGTGCGGCATTGCCGCGCCATCCGCGTCGTGCGCTCGCGAATCATGGCGTGTTCGCTGATAGGCGCGCTGCCCAGCAGGCTGGCCACATGGAAGCCAAGGATTTCCTCCGCGCGGTCGCCTTGGTCGCTGATGATGTGCGGTACCAACCGCTCCAATCGTTCCAGCTCCTGCTGCACTTGATACGGGGTTTTCATGACGATCTCCAATGAATAACGGGTCTTGCGTATTACGTGTGTGCTCAACTGTTGCGCGCGCCCAGGCGCTGCCAGCAGTCGGTTGCCAGCTGTTCGTAGTTGGACTGCGTACTGGATGAAATGAAGTGATGCTCAAGACGGTCGCGAAACAAACGCAGACGTTCCTGATCGCTTGAACGCGGTGCCTGCAGATAGATATCGCAGGCCATTTTCACCACCGGTGACAATTCGCTGAACTTGCCTGCGCCCAGATTTCCTTGGGCGTGCCGCGCCTGCCAATGCGCGATTTCGGCTTGTACATCGATGACGGATGGGTCTCTGCTCATGACTTGTGGCGTTCCGGGATTAAACAAACTTGACGTGCAGAGTAACTGCGGGTATGTCAACGAATGATCATCGAACGCAACCATTGCCTGCGATTTCAGCGGGCGACGCTTAATTGGTCAGCTTGTTTTCGCCTCTCTACACGCGTTGCATGCACAGGCATCGGTGCGATGTATGCCGCTTGCCAAGACGCCAGCGTTGCGTGCTGATCGGCCACGCGCAATCGATGGGCGGCAGCGCAGCGATGCGCACTGTGTCAGTCGCTACCGTATTGGCGCTTTCAATGCGCCGCTTTTGGTACAAAAACAGGCGTGCGGTGCCGCATTTTACGGAAGATTCTGAACCGCTCCACACCTGTGTAACGTCTGATCCGTAAGGTAGGCGATGACGTAATGGAGAGAGCAGACAGGATGCAGGAGAGTGAAAGCAGTCGTGGGAAGCCGCGCCATGCCAGTGGTACACCAGAAGCGCGCGTGTGGTGGCATGCCTTATTGGAACTGCGCGGTGGGCGAATGGCCATCAGTTTGATCGTGGTGGTGCTGATCGTGGTAGGGCTCTATCTGGCCTTGAAATAAGCGCAGACGCGTACCTGCAACATCGCACTGCGCCCCTCGGCTGCAACGAGGCTGGCGCCGGGATGCGGCCTTGCCGCGAGGGGATGTGATGGCAGATCCGTCATATGAGTGGGTGCGTGGATACACCACACGCATGGTGTCTGCCGATGGACACGAGCGCGCCACGCATGCCTGGGTGTGCAGAGAAATTGCACGCCTGTTGGGCGCACACGATGGCGGTCTGGCCGATGTTGCGATGATCGATGAGGGTATCGGGCACCGCATCTTGCACGTGCCCGACGACACCTTGACCACCGAACAGGCCCACGCATTGGGAATTCACGATGCCGGCGGCTTGCTGGGTGGCATTGTGCCGCACGCGTTTATCGCCACCAAGGTCATCGGCCATCCACTGATCAGTGAGACGGCAACGCGAATCGATGGCTGGAATCAGGCGCTGGCGATCGCGCTGGTGCCGGCCACCTTGCCTGGCTATACGGTGTTTTCTCGGGACGATGCGCTGCATGCGCTGGACCTGTTGCTGGCCGACGGCGGGGTGCGGCTGAAACTGCCCACCGGCGTGGGTGGCAATGGGCAATGGCGGATTGCCGATACCGCCGAATTGGTGCAGGCGCTGGACAGTCTGCCAGCGGATTACCTGCGCACCCATGGTGCTGTGCTCGAGCGCAATATCCTGCAGCCGCTGACGCATAGCGTGGGCGAGCTGTGCGTGGCCGGAATCCAGATCGCGTATTACGGCACGCAATGCAGCGTGCGCAATGCGCAAGGCGATGAGGTCTACGGTGGATCGTCGCTGCACGTGCATCGCGGCTCGCTGGAAGCGCTGCTGGCCACTGCATTGCCGCCGTTGCAGCGGCGCGTTGTGGAACAGGCATGCCGCTACGATCGCTGCATCACGAATGCCATTGCCGGCCTGCACATTTCGCGGCGCAATTACGATGTGGTCAGTGGCGAAGATGCGCATGCCATGCCTGTGTGCGGCGTGCTGGAGCAATCCTGGCGGATTGGTGGTGCGACGCCGGCCGAGTTGGCGGCGATCGCCTGTTTCCAGCAGCAGGCCGGCCTGCACTGGGTGCACGCATCCACGCACGAACTCTACGAGGGCGAACCACCGGCCGATGCGCAGGTGTATTACCGTGCAACCCAGCCCGGCGCCGGTCCGCGCTACAAATACCGAAGGGTCTCAACCGACTGATGGAAGCCAAACTTTCCAGCATCGACATTGCGGTCGATCACGACGCGCTCAGCGGCACCTTGCTCACGCCCACCGGCATTCCGGCGGTGCTGTTCGTCCATGGCTGGGGCGGTAGCCAGCATCACAGCCTGGTGCGCGCGCGCGAGGCGGTGGGCCTGGGCTGCATCTGCCTGACCTTCGATCTACGCGGTCACGAAGGCCATGCCTCGATGCGGCAGACCGTGACCCGCGCGCAGAACCTGCAGGACATCATCGCTGCCTACGATCAGCTGGCGGGGCTTCCGTATGTGGATCAACAGTCGATCGCCGTGGTCGGTTTGAGCTATGGCGGCTACCTGTCGGCGCTGCTGACGCGCGAGCGCCCGGTGGAGTGGCTGGCATTGCGCTCGCCCGCGCTGTACAAGGACGCGCATTGGGACCAGCCCAAGGTCAGCCTCAATGCCGATCCGGATCTGACCGCATACCGCCAACGTGCCCTGACACCCGACGACAACATCGCGCTGGCGGCCTGCGCTGCGTATACCGGCGATGTATTGCTGGTCGAAGCCGAGAACGACGTGATCGTGCCGCATCCGGTGCTGCGCAACTATGCCGATGCCTTCGTCAATGCGCGTTCGCTGACCGCGCGCGTGATTGCCGGCGCCGACCATGCGTTGAGCGTCAAGGAGCATCAGCAGGAATACACCCGCGCGCTGATCGACTGGTTGACCGAAATGGTAGTGGGCCGCCGGATTGCATTGGCCAAGGAAGTGGTGGCTGCACGCAAGCAACTGCTCAAGCAGCAGGGCGACGCAGCGTCAACGGGGCAGGACGCGCTAGCGTTTCGCGGCGATATCCGGGCGGTGGAAAACACGTCCGGTTGACGTGCCGCGCGTTTGCGTCGCCGTGCAGGCACACGTGGTGCAGCATGTTGCGCGGCCATCCCGACCATGCGGAACGCGCAAGGCGTCGTGATGCCGCAAGATGCTACGAAGGCGCTGCAGGTTATGGCCCACCGCAACCCACAAACAAACGGGCCCTCGCGGGCCCGTCTGGTCTACTGCGGATCACTGGCGTTTAGCGCGGCCAATGCGCCGCAGTCTAAACGAGCTACGGATTACACACGTGGATCGGTCGGGTTGCGACGTGCCGCATCGCCATGCTGGTCCGAATCGAACGCCTCACGCACAGCGTGCTTGGCCTTTTCCCAGGTCAAACGCGAGTCGGCCTTGAAGCGGTCCCAGCCATCGCCCAGGTCGCGTTCCAGATGGTCGTCCCACTGGCGGCCGGCATGCTGCTGGCGCGCCTGCATGCCATAGCGGTAAGCGGGGCGATAGTCGTCATACGAATACTCGCTGTCACGGTAGCTGGCGCTGTCGAAACGGCCGGCATAGTGCGTGTCGCCATCGCGATACACGGTGTGGGTGCGATCGGCGCGATCCCACGCATCGCGTGCAGCCAGACGTGCGTCATCCCATTCCAGGCGCGATTCGCCACGATGACGCGGCCACTCGCCCGCCAGCGTGGCTTCGGTTTCTTCCCAGGTGCTGGTCGGGCGCGTCTCGCGTGCCTGCAGGCCAAAGCCATACACGGTGGCGTAGTCGCGGTCGTAGTCGGTGCCTTCTTTGTAGTACGGGCGGTTTTGATGCTCCTGGCGCCAGTATTCGGTTTCTACGGTCGGGTCGAGGCGCTCGGCCACGCCCTTACCGGCAGCTGCGCCTGCCACGACGCCGGCGGCCGCACCGATCAACGTGCCCAGCGGACCAAACACCGTGCCTGCCAGTGCGCCTGCCGCCGCACCGCCAGCGATGCCGCCCACACCCACGCCAACCGGATGCGAGCCCGGGGCACCGGAGATCGGGTCGCGGTTCAAATCCTGTGCGTCTGCTTTGCGTTCCTGCTTGTCGAGATTGCTCATGCCGCCTCCGGTTACCTGATGGATGCAGCCTGCGAAGACAGGCCGCGAACGTGGCGCAACCATGGCGGCGCAAGAGTGAAACGCTTGTGCTTTGATGTGAGTGCCATCGCGACATGACTGAACTGTGCATTCGCATGTGCGGATGAGGTCGCAGACAGCTTGCAACCGCGACATCGCTAAAAACATGACGAAGGAGGGCCGCGACTGCGGCCCTCGG
The DNA here is from genome assembly GCF_979258225.1 of Xanthomonas sp. AC360. Taxonomy (NCBI): domain Bacteria; kingdom Pseudomonadati; phylum Pseudomonadota; class Gammaproteobacteria; order Lysobacterales; family Lysobacteraceae; genus Xanthomonas; species Xanthomonas sp. AC360. The sequence goes on along the minus strand of NZ_OZ409846.1, from coordinate 800,365 downwards.
TTATCCCTTGATGCACACGACCTGGCGCAGCGTGTGCAGCACTTCGACAAGATCCTGCTGCGCGGCCATCACCGCCTCGATCGACTTGTATGCCGCTGGCGATTCGTCGATCACCGCCGCATCCTTGCGGCATTCCACATGCGCAGTCGCCTCGCGGTGCTGAGCCAGCGTGATCTGTGCACGCGCTGCGGTTCGGCTCATCACCCGTCCCGCACCGTGGCTGCAGCTATGGAAGCTCTCTGCGTTGCCCAACCCGCGCACGATGTAGCTGCGCGTGCCCATGCTGCCGGGAATGATGCCCAGCTCGCCGGTACGTGCGCTCACCGCGCCCTTACGGGTGATCAGCAATTCCTCGCCATGGTGCGTCTCCTTCTGGACATAGTTGTGGTGGCAGTTGACCGCCAGCTTCTCCAGCTGGAACTTCGGCAGACGGTGACGCATCTCCGCCAACACCCGCGCCATCATCGCTTCACGATTTTCGCGGGCGTAATCCTGTGCCCACGACACCGCTTCCACGTACTCATCGAACAACGGCTCGCCCTGCATGAAGAAGGCCAGGTCCCTGTCGGGCAGATGAAAGCCCAACACGCGGTGTGCCAGTTGCTCACGCGCCCGCTCGATGAAGTAGGTGCCGATCAGGTTGCCGGTGCCACGCGAGCCGCTGTGCAACATCACCCACACCGCGTCGGTCTCGTCCAGACAAAGTTCGATGAAGTGGTTGCCGCCGCCCAGCGTGCCGATCTGGCACGCCAGCTTGTCGGTGCGGATGCGCTTGTGCTGCTGCTTGATCGCTTCCAGGCGCTGCACCAGCCCCGACTGCGCGATCCGTGTGTCGATGCTGTCGGGCAGGTTGCGATGCTCGCCGCCACGGCCGTTGCCGACCGGCACGCTACGCTCGATGCTGGAGCGCAGTTGCGCCAGGTTGTCCGGCAGGTCGCTGGCACGCAGCGTGGTGCGCACCGCCGCCATGCCGCAGCCGATATCCACGCCAACCGCCGCCGGGATGATGGCACCGCGGGTCGGGATCACCGAGCCCACGGTTGCGCCCTTGCCCAGGTGCACGTCGGGCATCACCGCCACCCATGGGCCGACAAACGGGACGGCGGCGATATTGCGCAACTGCGCATGCGCCTGTTCTTCCAGCGGCACGCCGCGCACCCAGCCCTTGATCGGGGTGGTGCTGCCTTCGGCATGCAGCCATTCGAAATGTTGTGAAGTACTCATGCTGTTCATTCCTTTGCGCGGGTGTGCGGCCAATCCTTTCGCCGCACACCCGCATGATTATCTGAGCGTCACCAACTGCTTCAGCACGCCGTCCAGGCCGCCGAACACGGTGAGCTTGTCGATCTTTTCGGTGACCTTCTCCAGCGCCTCCAGCTCCTTCAATCGCATCAGCACCGGGCTGTCTTCGATCAGCTTGGCGGTGTTGAGCAGCGAGCGGGTGGCATTGGCCTCTTCGCGCCTGCGGATCACATTGGCTTGCGCCTGCTTTTCCGCCTGCACGACCGCATTGAGGATCTCGCGCATCTCACCGGGCAGGATCACGTCCTTGACCCCAACGCCGAGCACGTCGATACCGAAACCGCCCACGCTGCCACGCACGTAGCCGAAGATATCCGCGTCCAGCGATGCCTTGTCGCCCAGCAATTCGTCCAGCGTCTTGGCCGCAACCGCGCGGCGCAACCCGTACTGCAATTCCCGGTACAGGTAGTCGCCCGCCTTGGCCACACGCGTCCGCATTGCTACCGCATCGGTGACGCGCATGCTCGCTGCCAGATTGACTCGCAACGACACCTTGTCGCGCGTCAGCAATTCCTGGCCGGAGACCTCCACCGATTGCACACGCAGGTCGATCACCTCGGTGGTCACGTTCTTCTGGAAATTCCAGAACGCGTACGCACCGGGGCCGAAAGGTGCCATCAGCCTGCCGTCGACGAATACCAGCCCTTGCGACTCAGCGGGCACGTCCATGCACACGGCCACGCGCGACACGGTCCCGAGCTGGCGCAGGCGCCGCTGCACATCGCCCGGCACCTGCAGGCCGTCGCCCAACGGCAGGCTCTGCACCTCGACGGTGGCGCCGCCGCGCCAATACAGCGCGCGGGTGCCCGGTGCCAGGACCTGGTCGAGCTTACCGTTGCGGATCAGCAGGCCCACTTGCGCGGTGCCGATGTCCGCCAGCACGAAGTGCTGCGGCAATGCGGCGCCCAGCGTATCAATCAGCATGTCGGCATCGCGGCCGACCTCGTCGCCACTGTGAATGTTTTGCACGCTGACTTCGGTACGGCTCAGCGGGTCGAACAGGCGGTAGACACCGGGCACGAGCACGCGCTCGAACCGACGATTTCGATACACCAGGCCGCGCTCGCCGTCGCCGATCACGACCCTCTTGGTCCAGAACATGACACTTCTCCTTGGGTTGGCTCTGGTGGTCCGATCCGTAGGTACTGCCGTTTTGCCGCCCGGATCGGACTGATGGCCAAACGTGTGCCGATGCAACGCGGCGTTGGAAGGTGGAAACGCCGGTGACGGCGGCCGTGCGGGGCACGCTGCGCTGTTGGCGCCTACCGATGCGTTGCCGCAGCTGCGCGATGGTTTGCGAAGGCAGGGCTGAGCGCAGGGTGACGCGTCCAGGGCAACCGCCCGGCGACGTCGCCGCTGCTGTGTGCATTCACGCGATGCATTGCTTGAATGCACGCAGCATGGGCGTTTCCGTAAAGGGACTTGCGTCCCCGAGATGACCGGGAAGGTCATTGCTTGGAGCGGGAGTCGAACCCGCGACAGACAGATTAGAAATCTGTTGCTCTACCCTCTGAGCTATCCAGTGGTGGGTAATGCGGAATTGAACCGCGCCTGCGGATAGTGCCGCCGCTCGACCACGAGCCATACCCAAAACGAGAAACACGAGAAAGATGATCGGTATACGCCACGGCACAGCCGCGCGCACCAGCTGGAATAAACTCCAGTCCGCTGACGATCTTTCGCATTGTTTCCGATGGCCGTTTTATTCAAACGGTCATTCAGTCGGTGCATGACCACACACCACCCGTGCCCGAAACCTGGGCACAGCGCTATCGCGCCTCGTGGCAATCCAACATCCCTGTTGTCGGGCAGTCCGTGCCCGGGTTTCAACTGCGGTCATCTACAGGTTCACGACGAACGCACAACGAAAAACGCCCCCGGATGCAGCATCCGAGGGCGTTCGCGAGCCTCGGAGATCGGGTGACCGATCTCCTTGAATCAGGACATCAGCCGATGATGGTGCGCACGTCCTGTTTGGCCGTGCACGCAAAGGATGCCGCGCGAAGCGCGCCGGGCAGTCGATTGCGTTCGATGAAATGGCTGGTGTGCATGAGCGTGGGTCAGGTCCGGGTGCAGGCAGTGCTGCGTAGGGCGCGAACATTACCTGCAGGTTTTTGGTTATGCAAGCACTTTATGAAAATAATTGATTATGTTTTTTTGGGGTGCTGGCAATGTGCGGATTGAAAGTGCAGATTCCGAATGACGAAGGCTTGGGTCGATTGGATAATCATCGACGCACGTTGCGCAGGAACTGTCGATGCGCGGCTGTGCAGACAAGTGGTATTCCCATTGCACGGATGCGGGCGGGCATGCAGTTGCACTCGTGGCCGATGGTGCGCGGTTAGTGGCGTCTGGGAATGTGCGGTCGCAACCATGATGTAAGGCAGTTGCCGTTGCCGACCTCGTGCCAGTCGCGCGCCTGCCGCGCACAACTGCGCGTCCGGTCATTCACTACGAAAGGCGCAACCCGGGCGCTGGCAGCAGGCTGCCGTACCAAGAATGCGCGCGACGAATACAACGACGGAGCTCAGTGCCAGGCGAACACGATTGGTACGTCATGCCGCGTGCGCCACGTATCCGCGGCGGTGATGAGCACGCCGTCGACACCTGATCTGACCACTACGCGCGATGCGCTGTGCTCAGCCGCCGTGCGTGCCCAGCGTGCGCGCGCCGGTCAGGATCATGCGCAGCATCTGCGAGATCTGTTCGATCAGTTCCGGGTCTTTTTCCGGCGGCGAGTCCATCGCCACCGCGCCCATCGCAAAGACCAGGCGGGTGATCGCCTTGGACACCAGCGCCGGCGCGTGCAACTTGGCGTTATCGGCGGCGGCCAGACGGATCAGGTCCACGCGCAATTCGTCTTCGAAGTAGGTCAGCTCGCGCTCCACCGCCTGCTTGAAGGCGTCCGAGCCCACCGCGCCTTCACGCAGCAGTACGTGCAGCAGCTTGTCGTCGGCGCGCAATTGCTCCATGAACGCTTCCACGGACACGCGGATGACGCTGCGGTCGGTGGAGGTGGCGCGCTGGCGGGCCTGCCCGATGATGGTGCGCAGCGAGCGCCCGGCCAGATCGATCAAGGACACCGCGAGCTCATCCATATCGCGGAACTGGCGGTAGAAGCTGTTTGGCGCAATGCCGGCTTCGCGTGCCACTTCGCGCAGGCTCAGCGTGGACAGGCTGCGGTGCGGGCCGATCAGCGACAGCGCCGCGGCAATCAGGTCCTCGCGTGAAATCGCCGGCTTGCGTGACGGCGGCGCGTCGTGGGAAGGCAGGGCGATGGAGGTCATGAGGCAGCAGCCGGGCGTGGGGATGAATCATAGCCCCTCTGGTCGATATACAACTGTATACACGTGTGTGCATGCATGCGTATAGTGCAACCTATGAGCCTGGCACCCACTCCCAAGAGCAAGTCCCCGCTGCCTACACGGCTGGCGCGCCGGCTGGTGTCGCCACAGCTGTTCGATTTCTGGGCAACCCGGATCAATCCGCTGTGGACGCTGGATCGGCCCATGGCCCGTCTGGTCGAACGCAACACCGCCAGCCGCGACGCGGTGACCTTGGTGTTTCAGGCCAATGGCCACTGGCAGGGCCTGCAGGCCGGCCAGCACGTCAGCGTGGGTGTGGAGATCGACGGCCGCCGTCTGCTGCGCAGCTACAGCCCGACCGTGATGGCCGATGGCCGCCTGGCGATCACAGTCAAGGCGATCGAAGGCGGGCTGGTGAGCCGTTATCTGGCGCACGATGCGGCGCTGGGCACGGTGGTGTCGCTGGACCCGGCCTTTGGCGACATGCTGCTGCCGGCCGCGCCCACCCCGCTGTTGCTGCTGGCCGCAGGCTCGGGCATCACCCCGATGCGCGCGCTGCTGCGTGCGGCCGCGCACGCCGGCATGCCGGTGGATGTGGACCTGCTGTACTGGGTGCGTCAGCGCGATGAAGCCTGTTTTTTGGACGAATTCGAGGCGCTGGCCGCCACGCATCCGCGTCTGCGCGTGCAGGTGCTGACCACCCGCGAGGGTGCGACGCCGGCGGCGCGCGTGGACAGCTATGCGTGGGAGCAGATCGCCGATCTGTCCGCACGTCACGTCATGGCCTGTGGCCCGGGCGGATTCGTGCAGGCGGCGCGTGCACGACTGGAAGGCCAGGTAGCGGCGTTTCAGGCCGAAGCCTTCAGCGTGCCGACGCTGGACGACGGCGAAACCGGCGACGTCCAGGTCCAGCTGTCACGCAGCGGCCGTACGCTCACCCTGCCGCGTGGCCAGTCGCTGCTGGAAGGGCTGGAAGCGCAAGGCCTGCGCCCGAAACACGGCTGCCGCATGGGTATCTGCAACAGCTGCGCCTGCGCGCGTCAGTCCGGCACCACGCGTCACCTGTTGACCGGTGAGCGCAGCAACGAACCCACCGCACAGGTGCGCCTGTGCATCAGTGCCCCGAGCACTGACCTGATCCTGGATCTGTAAGGAATCTTCATGAGCCGAGTTCATAACCGTGCCCTGTCCGCCGCCGAACTGCAGTCGTTTGGCGACGAACTCGATGCCATCCGCGCCCGCGTGCAGCGGCAGGTAGGCGCCGCCGATGCGCGCTACATCCGCCGCATCGTGGCTGCCGTGCGCTGGACCGGCGTGGCCGGCCGCGCGCTGCTGTTTTTGGGTGCGTTCGTGCATAGCGTGCTGATTCCGGCCTGGATTGCCGGCGTGGTGCTGCTGACGCTGTCCAAGATCCTGGAGAACATGGAGCTGGGCCACAACGTCATGCACGGCCAGTACGACTGGATGGGCGACCCGCAGCTCAACGGCAACACCTACGAGTGGGACATCGTTGCCACCGGCGACAACTGGCGCAAGACGCACAACTTCAAGCACCACACCTATACCAACGTTCGCGGCATGGATGACGACATCGGCTACGGCCTGCTGCGCATCTTCCCCGAACAGCGCTGGCGCCCGTTCTACCTGGTGCAGCCGTTTATCGCGGTGGTGTTTGCGCTGCTGTTCGAATGGGGCGTGGCCATTCAGGACCTGCGCCTGGGCCGCTGGTTCGCGGGCAAGATGAAGGCCGCCGAATTGCGCGCGTCGTTCCTGCCGGTGGGCCGCAAGATCGGCCGCCAGATGCTCAAGGACTACATCGTATTCCCGCTGCTGGCCGGCCCGTTCTTCCTGACCGTGCTGCTAGGCAATCTGGCGGCCAATATGCTGCGCAGCATCTGGACCTTCGTGATCATTTTCTGCGGCCACTTCACCGCCGATGCGGAAGTGTTTCCGAAGGAGTCGATCCGTAACGAGTCGCGCGGCCATTGGTATCTGCGTCAGTTGCGCGGCTCGTCGAATCTGACCGGCGGCAAGCTGATGAACGTGCTGTCGGGCAATCTGAGTCACCAGATCGAACACCATTTCTATCCGGATCTGCCGGCCAATCGTTACGCACAGATTGCGGTCGAGGTGAAGCAGATCTGCGCGCGCTATGGGCAGCACTACAACACCGGCTCGTTGCCGCGTCAGTTTGGCCAGGTGATGTGGCGGATCGTGCGGCATGCCTTCCCGAGCCGGCCCAAGCCGGTGCGCCAACGCGGCGCTGCGCTGCAAAGCGCTTGAGTGATACGAGAAAGGCCGCCATTGGCGGCCTTTTTTTTGATGTGGCTTATCGCCGCGACGGCAAGTAATGCAGCAAGACGTGGTGGGTGAGCGCTGCACTTACGCGTCTGCATGCGGCCCACGCGTATGGTCGGCGTTGGCGAGCGATGCACCCGGATCCAGTGCACGGGTGAGGGTGGCTGAGCGACAGCGCAGTGCTTGCGATCGCCACTTCGACAGCAGGCCAGTTTGTGCGTTAGCGCTGATGGGCGAGCTGTGGCCATGTGGTGCATGCCGCGCGCTGATCGCGGTGTACTGGGAGTCGAGGACCGGCTGCACCTTGCGGAGTGCATGCCTAGGCCGCGCCTGACGTGCGTCGCGCACTAGCAGTGATCGCTACGCATCCTCAGGGAAGCGGTTGCTCGGTCAGCCGCCCGGTGTGCGGGTTGTGGATCAGTGGCGCCAGGTCGAACCCCTGTTCGCGCGCATGTGCCAGGTAGGCCTGGGCGATGTTTTCGTCCAAGGCCACGTGTCTGCATGCGACGCACGCGCGTCATCTCGGCCAGGCGAGCGATAGATACCGATCCGGTGTACTGACGAGGTGGGCCCAGCGACAGCGCCGTGGTTGCGAGCGTCACTTCGACACCAGGCCACATCGTGAGTGATTGCAGCGATTGCAGGATTTCAGCCCGATGACGGTGATGAGCCTGAGCGTCCCAGTCGTGCCAGGCGGAGCCAAGCATCGCGATAGTGCAGCCTAGATCCTGCGTGTGGTCTTCAAGGCATCGAAGCGGTTTGCCGGATGCCTTGAAGGCAGTGGTTGCCTATTTGAAACCGTGCGCGGCAACGCTGCGCGCCTGCGCGTGATACGCGATGAAGCCGGTGGCCGGCAGCGCGCGCGAGAACAGCCAGCCCTGCGCAAGATCCACGCCGTGTGCGCGCAGGTAATCCAGTTGCTCCTGGCGCTCCACGCCTTCGGCAATCGTACGTAGCTGCAACGTCTTGGCCATTTCGATGATGTGCGCGGTCACCGAACTGGTGGCCGAGTGGGTGCCGATGGTGTCCACGAACGACTTGTCGATCTTCAACGCATCCAGCGGCAAGCCTTGCAGATACTGCAGGCTCGAATAGCCGGTGCCGAAGTCGTCGATCGACACCGTATGGCCGGCACCGCGGAGATGGGTGATGGTGGTGCGCGCCGCATCGATGTCCATCAGGCTGCGCTCGGTCGCCTCCACCCACAATTGCCCGCTGTTCACCCCGGTGCCTTGCAGCGCCTGCGCCAGTACCGACTGCACACGGCCGCTCTTGATGTCGCCGGCCGAGACGTTGATGGCCACATGCAGCGCGGGATCTGCGGCCAGGGTGGGGCCGAGGTCGCGGATGACTTCGGCCACTACCAGATCGGTGATCGGCAGGATCAGGCCGCTCTCTTCTGCCAGCGGAATGAACGCATCCGGCGGCACCAGCACGCCGTCCGGCTGTTGCCAGCGCACCAGCGCCTCGGCACCGACGCAACGGCCGTCGTCGAGCGCAATGATGGGCTGGTAATGCACGATGAATTCGCCGCGCTGCACCGCGATCTCCAGCCGTGCCAGCGGCGACAAGCGGCGTCGTGAGACCCACAGCACCAGGCCGACCAGCAGCACCGCCAGCGCGATGCCGGCCGGCACCACCTGCAGCCGTGCGGCGGCCAGCGGCCCGCGCAGATAGGCGGCAGGCTCGGTGACCACCGCGGCCCAGTCGCCGCGCCGGTCGCGGCCGGACAGCACCTGCGCGTCGGCGATGCTGCGGATGTCGGTGTCGGTGTCGGTGCCGGTGGCGTCGAGTGGCGTCACCAGCAACTGTTCGGCGGCGGTGCCGGTGCTGCTGAGAAGGTGCCCGTCGGGCGTGCCGATCGCCAGCTGCAGGCCGGGCGGGATGTTGATGTCGGTCAGCGTGTTCGGGTTGATCAGGACGTTGTAGTCGCCAAGCTGCAGTGCCATCAAGGGATGCTGCGGATTGGCCAGCGGCAACAGCCGGGTGGTCACCGCGATGCCGCGCTTGACCACGAAGTCCGGGCTGGTCTGCGGGATGCTGTCGGGCAGCTGCCCCCATGAGGTACAGCGCAAGCGGCGTTGCTGGAAATGTCCCAGTTCCACGATGTAGTGGTTGGTCAGCACCAGCGCGCGCATCTGCGCCAGATGCGCCGGCGAGCAGGACGGCATCCGTGAGGCTGGCCATGCTCAGCAAGGCACCATGAGCTTCGTCGAAGGCGGTTTCGGTACGCCGGATCGACAGCGCTGCCAGCTGGCTGAGTCTGCTTTCTTCGCGCGACAACGCCAGCCGCCACGCCAGGTAGTAGGACAGACCGATCGGAAGCGTTGCGCACAGCAGCACCAGCAGCACGGTCAGACTGATGATGCGTTGACGCTTCACGTCACCACCCGCATCGGCATGGGGGCCAGCTCATGCGCGCGGCCTCGTGTAACCGGGGCGGTGGACCACGATCTGCGCGTACGCCACGGCTGGATTACCGCGCGCCTTAGCGCGCCGTAGCGGCGTGATGTGGACCACAGATATGGACGGATGAGGCTGCACGTCGCGAATGTACGACACACGCGTGCATTGCGCGCGTCCGTCGAGCGAAGTCGACGTAATTTTTCTGCCGCCAGGTGCATGTGCGCTGCGGCAGTTGCCACAGCCATTGGATTCACGCGCCTGCACGCAGGTGCGCGTTAGGGTCGGTACGTCTGCGCTCGCCAACGCGGGCTGCGGGACCACCCGGTCCCCTGCAAGGCGCTCTCACTGGAGGAATCACCCATGACAACGCAGAAAGAACGCGTCGGCGGCACCGATGCGGTACCGATCTTCAAGATGCACGAAACCACGCGCGATGGCGAACTGGTCAAGTACGTGGTCGGCGACACCGGCGTGGCCTTCGACAGCCTGGAGGGCGCGCAGGCCGCCGCCAAGGATCTGGGCACGCTCAACGGCTGAGTAGGGCCGTTGAGTGCAACGGTTGATGACAACGGGCGACCTGGTCACCCCGGCAATCGCCGCAGTCGAAGCGGCCGGAGCGGAGAAGCGGCGCAGTTTAGTGCGGCGCGGTTTCCATGCTCCGGCCGTTGTTTTATGGGGTTGAGTCGCCGGGTCTGTCTGCAGCGGAGTGCTCGATCGCAGTGGTGCTTTGGATCGGCTAACAACCCGTGGCGAGCAGTCGTCAGTTGGGTATGGATGGCGCGCTCGGAGCAGGAGTTTGCGAGTGGTCCAGGCCGCACCGTGCACCGGCCGCGCCTGCCTGATGGCGGCGCAGTCGTTTTGTTAGCCGCCCTCAGTTAGCAATGCTGCCGGCAGCTTGTACCGATGCCTGGCCTGTGGGCCCGATGCAGGACGACTTCGTTGACAACACGTCGCGCTCAGCGCCTATGGGCGTGCTGTCTGCATGTGGTGCATGCCGCGCGCTGATCAGCGGTGTACTGGGAGTCGAGGACCAGCCGCATCTTGCGGAGTGCATGCCCAGGCCGCGGCTGACGTGCGCCGCGCATTAGCAGTGATCGCCACGCATCCTCAGGGAAGCGGTTGCTCGGTCAGCCGCCCGGTGTGCGGGGTGTGGATCAGTGGCGCCAGGTCGAACCCCTGTTCGCGCGCATGCGCCAGATAGGCCTGGGCGATGTTTTCGTCCAACTGCGGCAGGCGCGCCAGCAGCCACAGATAGTGGCGATCAGGGCTGCCCACCAATGCGGCGGTGTATTCCGCATCGACCCGCATCACCCAGTAATCGCCCTTGGTGAAGGGAATCCAGCGCAGGCCTTCGGGCAGGAAAGTCACTTCGAGCCGGGCGTTTGTCGCGTCGATGGCGCGCGCCTGACCGACCGCTTCCTCCAACGCGCCGGCCGCGGTCAGGCATCGATTCTGCACGCGCACGGTGCCGTCGTCTTGCAGCGAATAGTGCGCCGACACATCGGTACAGTCCGCATCCTCGAAGCGGATCGGCAATCTGGCGATCTCGTACCAGGTGCCGAGATAGCGGTTCAGATCCAGCGACGCAACGGTGATCAGTTCGGGAAATCGGCTCATGACGGCCTCTGCTCAAGGGGATGGCAGACGTTGTACGTGCATGGCCATGAAGTGGATGTTGGGACGCGCCGCGACCGGCTGTCAGATGCGCGCCATCGCTCACGCAGCCACTGACGGCGACTGTCGGTTGTCGACGTCGTGCATAAGCTGTTGGTTGCTTCTGCCCGGTGGCGCGCGATCGACCGTTGTCGGCGCAGCCAGCCAAGCGCGGCTCACATCACTACTGCGTGACCACCAGGTGGGTGCGGCCGGCGCTCTGGTGCGGTACGGGCCACTCGTCTACTTGCGGTTCTGGAGTGCGCCGTCTACACCCGCTTTACGACTGCTCGCTACCTTTTGTGCGCCGCGCTACGCCGCGCTGGCGGCAGTCAGTGCGCGATCCAGCTTGCGATAGCCGATCGCTTCGGTCAGGTGGCGTGTGGCAATGGTGGCGCTGTCGTCCAGATCGGCAATGGTGCGCGCCACGCGCAGGATGCGATGCATCGAGCGCGCGGACAGCTGCAGATGCTCGATCGCACGTTCCAGCAGCAGTTGGTCGTCGTTGTGCAGCCGGCAATGGCGATCGGTGTCCGGCTGATCGAGTTGCGCATTGGGCAGCGCGCTGCGTGCGAGCTGGCGCTGCCGCGCGGCAACAACACGCGCACGAACGCTGGCGCTGTCTTCGCCCAGGTTGCCGCTGCGCAATGCCTGTGGCGGCAACCGCGGCACGTCGACATGCAGGTCGATGCGGTCCAGCAGCGGCCCGGAGATGCGGCTGCGATAGCGGCGGATGCTGTCGCTGCTGCAGCGGCACCGCCCGCTGCCATCGCCGGCCCACCCGCAAGGACATGGGTTCATCGCCGCCACCAGTTGAAACCGTGCTGGGAAATCCACGCTACGCGCTGCCCGCGAGATCGTGACCAGACCCGATTCCAACGGCTCGCGCAGCACCTCCAGCGTCTGTCGTTGCCACTCTGGAAGTTCATCCAGAAACAGCACACCGTTATGGGCCAGCGAGATCTCTCCGGGGCGCGGATGCGTGCCGCCGCCGACCAGTGCGACGGCGCTGGCGGTGTGATGCGGGGCGCGGTAGGGGCGCTGCCGCCAGCGGACAAGGTCCAGTCCGCGGCCGCTGATGGAGGTAATTGCGGCAGTCTCCAGGGCTTCGGCTTCGCTGGCTTCCGGCAGCAGGCCAGGTAGGCGCGAGGCGAGCAGGGTCTTGCCGCATCCGGGGCTGCCGACCAGCAGCAGGTGATGGCCACCGGCTGCGGCGATCTCCAGTGCGCGGCGTGCGTGCGGTTGGCCACGCACGTCGGCCATGTCGGGCAGGGCACGTGCGCCCACCGCTGCCACCGCCAGTTCGGCAGCAGGCGCCTGCTGTGTGCCATTGAGGGCGGCGCAGACTTCCAGCAACGTGCGTGCGGTGAAAGCCTGGACGTGCCCGGCAATGGCGGCCTCGGCGCCATTGGCCAGCGGCACGATGAGCCGTCGCCCGGCCTGCGCGGCGGCCAGTGCGGCCGGCAGCACGCCATCGACGCCACGCAACTCGCCGGTCAGCGCGAGCTCGCCGATGAATTCGTAATCGGCCAGCGCCTGCCGGTCGATCTGCCCGCTGGCAGCCAGGATGCCGAGCGCGATCGGCAGATCGAAGCGGCCGCCGTCCTTGGGCAAATCCGCTGGCGCCAGATTGATGGTGATGCGCCGTGCCGGGAATTCGAACTGTGCGCACAGCAAGGCGGCACGCACGCGTTCGCGTGATTCGCGCACCGCCGCCTCGGGCAGGCCCACGATCTGGGTGGAGGGAAGGCCGCCGGAGAGATGCACTTCCACCCGAACCTCAGGCGCGTGCACCCCCACGCGGGCACGGCTGTGCACCAGCGCCAGACTCATGGTGGAGGGCTCGTCAGGGAGTGTCGGAGGAACCGGGCGCCGCACTGGGCGATGCGCCCGGTGCGCGCGCTTCCAGTGCGGCGACGGCCTGCTCCAGCGCGTCGAGTTTTTCGCGCGTGCGCAGCAGTACTGCACGTTGCACATCGAATTCTTCGCGGGTGACCAGGTCGAGCTTGCCCAGGCCGGCCTGCAGTGCGCCCTTGAAGGTGCTCTGCAGCTCTTCGCGCGATTGGCGCAGGCCCGGCGGCACCAGGTCGCTGAGGCGGCGGGCGAGGTCGTCGAGCTGATTGAAATCGATCATGGTGTTCTCCGCAGGTCCGTAGGAAGCCTAGTGCAGGCCGGGACACACGGGACATCGGCAAGGCAGTCGGCAGGCGGTAAGGATAGTCCCATTCGGTTGTTGGCCGCGGTGACGGCGGCTAAGGGCAGCGAACAAAACGGCTGTGCTCACCGCCAGGTGGGCGCGGCCGGTGCTCGGTGCGGCATGTACCACGCGTACGCTCCGGCTCCTCCGCGCCGTCCTCATTCACCTGACGACTGCTCGCCACGTTTTTGTTAGCCGCTCTAAGCATGGGTGAGTGTTGCAGCCGTCCACGGTATGCTGCGCGCCCGTCATGCCCTGGGATCTGCATCAATGAAAATGATCATGGCCATCGTCAAACCGTTCAAGCTCGACGATGTGCGCGAAGCACTCGCCGGCTGCGGCGTGGCGGGCATCACGGTGACCGAGGTCAAGGGCTTCGGGCGGCAGAAGGGCCACACCGAGCTGTATCGCGGCGCCGAGTACGTGGTCGATTTCCTGCCCAAGGTGAAGATCGAAGTGGCGGTGACCGACGACCAGGCCGAGCGTGTGGTCGAAGCCATCGTGGCCGCCGCCGGCACCGGCAAGATCGGCGACGGCAAAGTCTTTGTGTACGACCTCGGCACCGTGGTGCGCATCCGTACCGGCGAGCTGGATAGCGACGCGCTGTAAGGCCGTTCGCGCGGGGCGCCTCGATGTGGCGGCGCCTCTTCTGCGTGCTGAAAGATGCTCACGGCATTGACGCGCGTACCAGTGGTTTTTCAACGCTGACAGCGCATGCGCCGACCGATTGATGCGCTGGGCAAGGCCGTGTTGCAGGCAGAACGGAATGGCTGCAATGCGCCTGTCACTGACGTAGCGGCGGCGTCCGCCGCATGCTGAAAGTGCTGGCGCTGTCGACGCGCGCATCAGGACTTCTACAACGCCTACACCACGCGCGCCGATCGATTGATGCACGCGGCGATGACGCGTTAGGGGCAAAACGGAACGGTGGGGATAATTGCCGCGCGCCTGTCACGGTGGACCGCATGCGAGTCTGACTGCGCGACCGCTACATCCGATGTGCCACGACTCAGGTCGGTTCCGGCGCCAGCGTGGCGTCTTGGCGGCTTTCGTCATGGCCTCCGCGCGCTGGTGGAGCGGCGAGTACGCCCATGCCCAATTTGGCGATGCAGCCCGTCTCGCCGCCGCTTCAGGTGGGCTCGCTGCTACCGCAAGCGTGGTCCTGACGAAGCCAATCGCCCCGCGTTTCATACCATTTCAATACCGCAGTCTATGGCCGGCGCGCCTAGTTCCTTTCGGTCCGGACGGCGCATTCGCTGGTAGCAAACGCGGCCAAACCCAGGCTCGACCCTCCAAGACCAAGCCACGCTTGTCGCCACGCAACGACTTGCCTACTCTAGGCCGTAATACCATTCCAATACCGGAGTTCGGACATGAAGCGACGCAACAGGAAGTCGGGCTTGCGCCTGCTCTCGGTCTTGGTAGCAGTGGGACTAGCCGCGCCTGCACTGGCCGCGCCGGTCACTCAGCCGGCGCTGTTTCCGACCCCGGTATCGATCGTGCTGGATGGGCAGACGATCAGCTTGGGCCGGTCGGTGGTGCTGGTCGTCGCGCCGGGCGCGGACCCGGCCTCGGTCGCGTTGGTGCGTCGCCTGCTCGGGTCGGCCGGCGTCAGCAAGATCGCCACCGCCTCGCGCCTGCCGACCACGCTCGATCGCCCGCATATCGTCATTGGCACCGGCGAGGCGGCGGTGGTGCGCGATGCACTGACGCGCAGCAAGGCCACGCAGGACACCCATACCGAAGGCTATACGCTGGCCAGCGTTGCGCTGGGCGGCGGCAGCCTGATCACGCTGGCCGGACACGACAGCGATGGCCTGTTCCATGCCGTGCAGACCCTGCGTCAGTTGCTCGAGCGGCCGGCCATCCCGGCGCTGGTCATCCAGGATTACCCGGCCATGCCGATCCGCGGCACGATCGAAGGCTTTTACGGTGCGCCGTGGTCGATGGCCGACCGCAGCAAGCACATTGATTTTCTGGCGCGCACCAAGGCCAACACCTACATCTACAGCCCCAAGGACGACCCGTACGCGCGCGACCGTTGGCGCGATCCGTACCCCAAAGCGACCTTGAAGGCGCTGGGCACGTTGGCGGCCACCGCCAAGCGCAACCATGTCGATTTCGTCTATGCGATTTCGCCCGGGCCAAGTGTGTGTTTTTCCGATCCGGCCGACGCCAAGGCGTTGCTGCGCAAGTTCGATGCGTTCCGCGCGCTGGGCGTGCGCAGTTTCTATGTGGCGTTGGACGATATCGAATACACCAAGTGGAACTGCGAGCGCGACAAGACCACCTTCGGCGAGTCCGGTGCGCAGGCGGCGGGCATCGCGCAGTCGCATCTGCTCAATCTGGTGCAGGCCGATCTGGTCGCCCGCCACGATGCTGCGTCGGAACTGATCATGGTGCCCACCGAGTATTTCGACGCCAAGGAAAGCCCGTACAAGGAGGCGCTGCGCAAGCATCTGGACCCAAAGATCGTGGTGCAGTGGACCGGCACCGACGTGGTGCCGCCGGCCATTTCCATCCCCGATGCGCGCGCGGCGACCAAGGCATTCGGGCGCAAGACACTGCTGTGGGATAACTACCCGGTCAACGATTTCGAAACCTCCGCCGGGCGCTTGCTGATGGCGCCATATGCGCGCCGCGAGGCCGGGCTGTCGGCGGAGTTGTCCGGCATCGTCTCCAACCCGATGAACCAGGAAGTGCCCAGCCGCGTCGCAGTGATGGGGCTGACTGCGTTCGCCTGGAACGACAAAGGCTACGACGCGCAGCGCACCTGGCATGCGGCAGCGCGGGATCTGGCCGGTGGCGATGCGCGCGTGACGGCAGCATTGCTGACCTTCTTCGACACCCAGCATCTGGCGCCCACCTTCGGCAGCCAGCCGTGGCAGGAGCAGGCGCCGCGTCTGAAGGCCGTGCTCGACCAGGTGCGCGAGGCGATCGCGTTGGGCGATGCCACGGCGCGCAGTCAGGCCATTGCAACGCTGGCGCGCACCGCCGACGACATCGCCGCCGCGCCGCAGATTATTCGCGACGGCGTGGCCGACAAGGGCTTTGCCGAACAATCGCGCCCCTGGCTCGACGCGATGGAAAGCTGGGGCCGCGCGCTGCAGCAGACCGCCGCCGGCCTGGATGCGGCCAATCGCGGCGATACCGCGGCGCCGGCGTTGTTTGCCGATGCTGCCGCAGTGGCCGCCAAGGCCGCGGCCGTCCCCTCGATTCCCGGCGCCACGCGCTTCGGTGGGCCGGTCAAGATCGCCGATGGTGTGCTCGACCGCTTCGTGGCAGACGCACCGACGCTGATCGCCTACAAGGTGCCAGCCGGATCGGCAGCGGTAGAGCACTGACGGCGCTGCGGGCGATTAAGAGCAGCCAACAAAACGACGGTGCTCACCGCCAGGCGGACGTGGCGCGCGCGCGGTGCGGCAAATGCCACTCGTACACACCGGTTGCTCCGCGCCCTCCGCACTTGCCTGACGACTGCTCGCTAGATTTTGTGAGCCGCTCTTAGGTGTTTACGTGTCGCGTTTGAGGCGGCGATACAGCCGCGTCCAGCCGCCGCGCAGGCCACGCACCCAGCCCGGCTCGGCGCTGCGTGCGGCCTCGTCGGCGGTGGGCGCGATCCCGGCCAGGCGCTGGCGCATCTTCTGGAAATTGGCCACGTCGCTGCGTTGCAGCTGCCGCGCCACCGTGCCGCGCCGCAGCCAGCGCGGGAACCGCCACGCCGAGGTGAAATCGATCAACACCGGCACCCCGGCACTGACCACCACGTTGGTGCCGTGCAGATCGTTGTGGGTGATACCGAATGCATGCAGGCGACGCAGCGCCTGCTGCAATTGCTGGAAGACCTCCTGGCCCACCACCGCACTGGCGCTGAGCGTGTCGCCGGGAATGAACTCCATCCCCAGCGCCAGGCCGCCCAACGTACCAAGCAGGGCCGGGGCATGCCGCCAGCCGTGCAGGCGGCGCAGCATGCGTGCTTCATGGCGCACCATCAGTCGGGCGATGGGTGCCAGCAGCGTGCGGCGATAACGGCCGTAGTCCTTGACGACGGCCAGTTGCCCGTCCAGATGGGTGCGGTAGACGTTGGGCTCGAGCAGACGTGTGCCCTGTTTGAGCAACACGGGAGTGACGACCTGCAGGCTGGACACATCCAGCGGTTGGTAATGCATGACAGTTCTCCGGACCCTGGCGGCGCGGAGGTGTCACGCGTGACGCAGGTCCAAGGGGATCACAAGGGATCGGGACCACGCAAATTTAGAACTTGCGAGTATTGAAATTACATTTGTTTAACAAATGAAATGTTCCGAACATGGAACGGCCTTGCAATTCAGTCGTTTGGAGCCCTCAGGTCCTTCCAAAATCACTGGGCTGCCGCGCACTGCGGAAGCGCCACGCCACAGCTGCCGGCACACGCGACACGACCGCCGCGTCGCCATCTGCGCGAGACCGGGACGGGAGGTGGCGATCGGTTGGCGGGGTTGTCGGCCTCGGTTTGGAACACGTCAAAGCCGCACTCCAACGGACCGTCTGTCGATGCGCGTCTCAGCGCTTCTTGACAGGCAATGAGACTCCAGACACTGTGCGCGCTGCGGTCAGGGGGCTGCATCACGCGCGCGTCGCGCACATCCACGCCGATGTGCCACGGCCGGTGCCTTGGGCAGTGCAGTGATGCGGGGACGCTCCCGGAAAGATGACGGCAACTGCGCCACTTCCAGACGCCGTCGGGTCCGCCTGCGTGCGCACGGATGCGGGAACGAGGGAGGACCACTCATGGGGAATGCGATGAAAAAGACTGCAACACTGCTGTTGGCCTGCACGGCGCTTGGCGTCACGGCACAGGCCTCGGCGCAATCGTTGTCGCGCGGCTGGGACAGCTACCGGAAACAGCAAACGCAACCGCAGGCAGGCACGCAGGGCAACTCTGCACTGGCCGCGCCGCTGTCGCGGCCCTCGCACGCCGGCAACGGCGGCGCGCCGACGGCCGTCGGTGGAAGCGGAAGCGCAAATGTGGCCGAGGAGACTGGCGGATTTGCCACCGTCACCACGCAGACGCCTGCGGTGGATGCGCCGCCTGCACCGGCCTATGTGCCGCCAATGCCGCGCGAAGAGGATCCACGTCTGAAGAGCGGCATGTTCCTGGGCGCACAAGGCGGCAAAGCTGAAGTGTTCGAAGGCACCAAGCAGGACATGGTGGGCTTCAACGTCGGTTATCGCTGGCGCGCAGGACCGGTCACGTTGATCGGTATTGAGGCGGCAACCGGAAAGGTGGATGGCTCCAAGGATGCGGATGGGTTTGTCGTCATTCCTACGGTGGATTTCGGCAGCGTCGGTGGAACGGCGCGCTTCAACTTCGGCGATAGCCCGGTGTTTGCCGTCGTGCGGCTTGGGTATTGGGGAGGCGAAGCTAAGGGCGAGGACTATACCGAGCGCGTCTACGGCGCGTATGCCGGCGCCGGCCTCGGAGTAGACATCGGCAAGCACTTCAGCTTGAGCGCGCTCTATACGAATTACCTTTACGCAGATGAGTATTACGACGACTACGAAGACATCACGATCAACCGCGCGGAAGTACTAAGCGTCGGCGCCGAAGTCCGCTTCTGAGTGAAGTGGATGCTCGCAAAAGGGCGGACGGCAACGTCCGCTCTTTTGCGTTCCGGCGACGCATCCTGACAGCGATATCTGGACACACGTAGCACGCGTGCCTCAGCTGACCAGCCTGTGTTGCAGAGGCGTCCATGCAGCCTGCTGTAGTGTCGTGCGCAACGCGGTGATCAGCCGGTGGTGAGAGCAGATGAACGCAGTGGCGCAGTTGTTGACAGACGAACAGAACCCGGTAGCCGCCGGCAAGATCCTGCCCAAGGTGATCGAGCTGCTGACCGCAGACGAGCAGGTCGCCTATCTCGGGATCCAGAAAAAAATGGTGATGAATCTGTCGCCCGATGCGGTGGTGCTGACCAACCGTCGATTCATCGTGGTGCGGCCAACCCTGTTCGGCATGACGTTCCAGGATTTCCCGTGGCGCGATGTCCAGGATGTGCAACTGAGCGAGCAGATGCTGGGCGCCACCATCACCTGCCGCACCGTGCAAGGCCGTATTGCGGCGATCGACAGCCTGCCCAAGCGGCAGGCGCGACGCATCTACGCCTACGCCCAGCAGGTGGAAGAGGTGGCCTACGAAAAACGTCAGCAGCTGGAAATCGAAAAACTGCGCGTGGCGGCCGGTGGCGTGGTGGTGCATGCGCCGCCAGCGCACATGCAAGCGTCCCCGGCAGCGCAACCGCCGGCGATGGACGACCCGGTGCAGGTGCTGGGCAAGTTGAAGCAATTGCTGGATGCCGGGCTGGTCACCCAGCAGGAATTCGATGCCAAGAAGGCTGAGGTATTGGCGCGGCTATGAGCTGCGTGCTCTGCGCGCATGCTTGAGCGGACACGCGAGGCCGCCTGTGTAGGCCTTGAAGCGGCTGATAAGTAGCCGGCGTGATGTGGAGACGGACGGCGCACTCGGAATTGGCCTGGACGCGCGGCAGAGACCGATTGTGCGCGGCGAACGCGGCTGCATGGCGGTGAGCACAGCAGTGTTGGCATCTGCGCTTCGTCGCCCAGCTGCGCTGTCGCAATGCAGTGCGCTCAACCGTCGTTGCAACGGTTGCCTCATCGCAACGATCCTCCCACCAGCGCAACCAGGTGTGGCAGCGCCGTCATCGAAGTAATGGCTGCGGATCGTGTGATCAACCACCACCGCGAGCGCAGTGCGGCGCTCGTGGTGGTCGGACTGCCTTACTCGCCCAGCGCCTTGGCCACGAACGGCGGTGAAACCAGCACGCCGGTATGCAGGTGGGCGGTGTAATACAGCGTGTCGAAGCCCTTGGCCTGCGCATCGGCCTGGCGGAAGGCGAAGTCGGCCTTGGGCTGCTTGCTGGCCATGGTCACGCTCCACCAGCCGGTGGGGTAGCACGGCTGCGGGAACGGCAGGGTCTTGAACGACTGGAAGCCGGCCTTGCCCATTTCGGTGCGCATTTCGTTGATCAGGTCCAGCAGCGCCAGCGGCGATTCGGACTGCTGCACCAGAATGCCGTCGTCCTTCAGCGCCTTGAAGCAGCTGTCGTAGAAAGCCTTGTTGAACAGGCCTTCGGCCGGGCCCACCGGGTCGGTGGAATCGACGATCACGATGTCCACGCTGCCGGCCGGGCAATTGGCCATGTAGGCCACGCCGTCGTCGAACAACAGCTCGGCGCGTGCGTCGTGGTTGGAGTCGCACAACTCGGGGAAATACTTCTCCGACATGCGTGTGACCTGCTCATCGATATCGCACTGGGTGGCGCTTTCCACGCCCGAGTGCTTGAGCACCTCGCGCAGCGTGCCGCAGTCGCCGCCGCCGATGATCACCACGCGCTTGGGCGCGGCGTGGGTGAACAACGCCGGGTGGCTGATCATCTCGTGATAGAAAAAATTGTCGCGGGTGGTGAGCATCACCGCGCCGTCGATGAGCATCAGCTTGCCCCAATCGGTGGTCTGGTAGATCTCGATCTTCTGGAACGGGGACTGCACCTCGTCCAGCTTGCCGCTGATGCGAAAACCAATCGCCGAGCCGGTCGGCTGGAAGTGTTCGATGTACCAGTTGTCGTTGGCGCTCATGCAAAGTCCTAAAAGAAGGGGCTGTCCCTGCTCCCACCGGGAGAAGGTGGCGCAAAGCGCCGGATGAGGGGAGGGCGCAGCCGCGTGCAGCCAAACTGCGCGGCGGCCGACCCCGCAGATCACCCCGCTCCAGCAGGAGAGGGGCGTGAAGTCGGCGCGGATTGTAACGGACCGTCTGCATGTCAGGCGTTACAATTCACGCCCTTTTGCCCCTGCCGAGACAACGAAATGAGCGATTGGTCCCTCGACCAAGCCCGCAAGACCTACTCGATCCCGCACTGGGCCGATGGGTATTTCGATGTGAACGCCGCCGGACACATCGTGGTCACGCCTACCGTCGACGGCCCATCGGTGTCGCTGCCCGAGGTGGTGGACGCCGCGCGCGCGGCTGGTGCCAAGCTGCCGCTGCTGGTGCGCTTCCCCGACATCCTGGGCCAGCGCCTGGGCAAGCTGCAGGCGGCCTTTGCGCAGGCGCAAGCGGAGTGGGACTACGCCGGCGGCTACACGGCTGTGTACCCGATCAAGGTCAACCAGCACCGCGGCGTGGCCGGTACCCTGGCCAGCCATCACGGCGACGGCTTCGGGCTGGAAGCGGGCAGCAAGCCGGAGCTGATGGCGGTGCTGGCGCTGTCGCGTCCGGGCGGGCTGATCGTCTGCAACGGCTACAAGGACCGCGAATACATCCGCCTGGCGCTAATCGGGCGCAAGCTCGGCCTGCAGACCTTCATCGTCATCGAAAAGCCCTCCGAGCTGAAGCTGGTGCTGGAAGAAGCGCGCGCGCTGGACGTCAAGCCGGGCCTTGGCGTGCGCATGCGGCTGGCGTCGCTGGGCGCGGGCAAGTGGCAGAACAGCGGTGGCGACAAGGCCAAGTTCGGGTTGTCGCCGCGTCAGGTGCTGGACTTGTGGAAGACGCTGCGCGACACCGAGTACGCCGACAGCCTGCAGTTGCTGCACTTCCATATGGGCTCGCAGATTTCCAACGTGCGCGACATCGCCAACGGCATGCGCGAGGCCACGCGCTATTTCGTGGAACTGTCGCGGCTGGGCGCCAAGATCAGCCATGTGGATGTCGGCGGCGGTTTGGGCATCGACTACGAAGGCACCCGCTCGCGCAGCTATTGTTCGATCAATTACGGCCTGCATTCGTACGCCAGCAATATCGTGCAGCCGCTGGCCAGCGCTTGCGAAGAACACGGCCTGACCCCGCCGCGCATCGTCACCGAATGCGGCCGCGCAATGACCGCGCACCATGCGGTGCTGATCGCCAACGTGTCCGAAGTGGAGCAGGCCCAGGAAGGCCGCGTGCCGGATGCGCACGACGACGAGCCGGCGGCGATTCGCCACCTGCGCGAGATTCATGACGAGCTCGATGTGCGCCCGGCGGTGGAACTGTTCCAGGAAGCCCAGCACTTCCATGCCGAAGGCTTGAGCGCCTACGCACTGGGCCAGATCGACCTGACCCACCGCGCACGTATCGACGACCTGTTCTACGCCATCGCGCATGGCGTGCGGGCGCGGCTGAGTTTCGATGAAAAGAGCCACCGCCCGGTGCTGGATGAGCTCAACGAGCGGCTGGTAGACAAGTATTTCGTCAACTTCAGCGTGTTCGAATCGATCCCGGACGTGTGGGCGATCGATCAGGTGTTTCCGATCGTGCCGATCGAACGCTTGAACGAAGCGCCGCAGCGGCGCGGCATTATCGCCGACATGACCTGCGACTCCGACGGCATGGTCAAGACCTATGTCGAGAACGAAAGTCTGGACAGCTCGATGCCGTTGCATGCGTTGAATCCGGGCGAGAGCTACCGCATTGGGTTTTTTCTGGTCGGTGCTTACCAGGAAATCCTGGGTGATATCCATAACCTATTCGGTGATACCGATGCGGTGGAAGTGGCCGTGGACGGCGATGGCTATCGCATCGTGCAGCAGCGTCGCGGCGATACCACCGATGTGATGCTGGATTACGTGGGGTATCAGCTGGAGACGCTGCGCGCGACCTATGCCGAACGCATCGCTGCAGCGCAACTGCCGCCCGCGCGCGCACAGGAACTGCACGACGCCCTGGAGGCGGGCCTGACCGGCTATACCTATCTGTCCGACGAACCGTTGGGCTGATGCATAGCGCGCGCTGCGGGCCTGTACCGCAGCGCGCCGATCCTGTTTTCAAACAATCCGCGTCGTGCGCTGCAGGCGTGGAAGCCCGCGCAGAGCACGTGGCGGCGGCACTACCCAACAGCGCACTACTGCGACCGGCGTCCGCCGCGTCGCACTCGATCCTGACCGCATAGCTGGCAGCCAGGCAGCCGTCACTGGCTGTCTTGATGGCAGCTAGGCGTAAGCCCATACCAGGCAAGCTCAGCCGCACCATGGGTTGCGATCTGCGCAGCGCCACATCAGCAAAACGCAGCGACGCTGCATGCCGATGACAAGCAGACGACGCTTGCGTGATCGTGCGCCCACCTGCAGCGTTGCTGCAGAAAGCACCGTGTTTCATGCAGTGATTTGCACAATACGCAGGCGCATCAACGCTGGCATGTGCACTGGTCTTATGCGTTGCGATCCTTAGAGGTGGCGCGAACGCCGCATCCCCTCCTTCGTTGCGCTCAAATGATCTGCACGTCATGCGCCGCCGTTGCAGCTAGCGCGTGTTGCCAAATACCCGCTGTTTTACGCAGTGATTTGCACGAAATGCAGACGTATCAACGCTGGTGCGCGCACTGGTCTTATGCGCGGTGCTCGCTGCGAGTAACGCGATAAGCGCAGCGTCTGTTTGCTGCCGGGCGCAGAGCGTTTGCGCATTGGGTGCTGTATTCGCGGTGTTTTCTTCCAATGCGGATCGTTGTCGCATCGCATTTGCCTGCCGCTATGCATGCAGAACACTAGTTGAAATCACACTTCGGTTAAAAATTTTTGCACATCACATGCAATTCGTGATTTTTGCACGGTTCTGCCCGCGAACGAATTGTTAGTGTTCGTTTAACTTGTCGGGATACAAGTTGCTCTAATCAGATATCTGCACGTCGAAGTTTCGATTGTGCCTGTCGCCTCGTTGTGCGTGCCCATTGTGCGTTTCCACCGTGTATTGCCGGCATCTGCCGACAGTCGATGGTGCTTTCTATCTTGCGTTTTATTACTTAGGTGCTGATCCGGCGTCACTGTGACCGCAACGCGGCCAGGGTCCGCCGGGCGACCGCGCGCCACACAAAAGGATGCTTGCAATGCACGCCGATGTCGCCCCACTGTTTCCCTTGACCAGAGCGCAACGCGGCCTGTGGGTGGCCAGCAAGTTGCATACCGACAACACCTTGATGCTGTCGGAAGCACTGGAAATGTTTGGTCCGCTGGACCCTGCGCTATTGATCCGCGCCACCCTGCAGCTGGCGCGCGAGTTCGACACGCTGCGGCTGTGCATCGTGGAGCACGATGGCGTGCCGCAGCAGGTGATCCTGCCCGAGTACACCGCGCCGGTTCCTTACTTCAACGTCAGCGAAGATCCCGCGCCGCGCAATGCCGCCGAGCACTGGGTGGACGAACAAATCCGTCAACCGGAAGACCTGGAGCATGGGCCGTTGTGGCATTGCGCGGTGTTCCGGCTCGGCGAAGATCATCATATGTGGGTGCAGTGCGTCAGCCATCTGGTGATGGACGGCTATTGCGCATCGATCATGATGCAGCGCATGTCGGTGCTATATAACGCGTACGCCGCAGAGCTGGAGCCGGAACCTGCGCAGTACGGCAGCGCGTTGTCGCTGGTGGAGATGGAGCAGCAGTACCGCGCCTCCGACCGCTTCCAGCGCGATCGCGAGTACTGGATGCAGCAGCTGGCCGATCTGCCGCCGCCGGCAACCCTGGCACGCCCCGGCAATCATCTGTCTACCGGGCTGTTGCGCGGCACCGGGCAGTTTTCGCCGCAGCAGGTGGTGCGTCTGCGCGCGATGGGTAAGCACTACGGCGCCAGCTTGCCGCAGATGCTGATCTCGCTGATCGCCGCCTATTACTATCGCTGCACCGGTGCCGAAGATCTGGTGCTGGCGATGCCGGTGACCGGCCGCATCAATGCGCGCTACCGGCAGACCCCCGGGCTGGTGGCCAATGTGATTTCGCTGCGCCTGAAGATGGACCCACAGCAGCCGATCCATGCGTTGTTTGCGCAGGTCGCGTCGGTGGTCAGGCATGCCTTGCGGCATCAGCAATATCGCTTCGAGGATGTACGTCGCGACATTGGCATGTTCGGCATCGACCAGAAGTTCGCACGCCTTGCCGTCAATATCGAAGCCTTCGATTACGCCCTGCGATTTGGCGAGGCGTATGCGATACCGCATAACCTATGCAACGGCCCGGCCGACGATCTAACCATCTTCTGCTACGAGCGTGGCGACGGCGCGGCCCTGCGCTTCGATCTGGACGCAAATCCGGCGTTGTACGACAGCGACGAGCTGGCCGAACACTGCCGCCGTCTGACCCATCTGGCCGATGCCGTGCTGGCAAACCCGGAATGCGCGCTGGGCGAGGTGGACGTGCTGGGCGATGAAGAGCGCCACCGTTTGCTGCACACCTGGAATCACACCGCCGCGCCGTTGCCGGAAGCTGCCACGTTGTTGCACGGCATGTTGCAGCGTGCCGAGATGATGCCTGCGGCGGTTGTCGTGCAGTACGACAACCGCACGCTGGATTACGCCACGCTGTGCGAGCTCGCCTCGCGGATCGCTGCGCAGTGGGTGGCCGATGGGGTGCGCCCCGGCGATGTGGTTGCGGTCGCATTGCCGCGCAGCGAGCATCTGCTGGTGGCCCTGCTGGCCATCATGTGGAGCGGTGCGGCCTATCTGCCGCTGGATCCGGAAAGCCCGGCGGCGCGCAATCGGCAGATGCTCAACGATTCCGGCGCCATTGCGCTGGTCTGCGAGCCGGCATTGTGCGAGCGCTATCTGCTCGGCGGCATGGTGTGGCTGGACCCGCGCCCGGCGCATTTGCCAGCGGCGATCGCCCCGATGGCGACCCCGGATGGGACGGCGTATGTGCTGTACACCTCCGGCTCCACCGGCACGCCCAAGGGCGTGGAGATCAGCCATCGCAACCTGTTCAATTTCCTGCATGCGATGGAACACGAGCTGGCGTTGCGTCCGCGCGACCGCGTGCTGGCCGTCACCACCATCACCTTCGATATCTCCGGGCTTGAGCTGTATCTGCCGTTGCTGGTGGGGGCGCGCGTGGTCATCGCACCGGCCGGCATCAGTCACGACCCGCGCGGTCTGTCGCGCCTGATTGCCCACGAGCAGATCAGTCTGGTGCAGGCCACGCCGTCGCTGTGGCGCATCCTGCTGGCCAATCAGGATCTGTCGCTAGATCGCATCCATGCGCTGGTCGGTGGTGAGGCCTTGGTGCCCGAGTTGGCGACGCAATTGCTGAGCCGGGTTGGGCGCCTGACCCAGTTGTACGGACCAACCGAAACCACCATCTGGTCGACCATCATGCCGCTGCAGTTGGCTGATGCCACCGCACCGCCGATCGGCAGGCCGCTGCTCAATACGCGCGTTTACGTGCTGGATGCGCAGCGGCAACCCTTGCCGACCGGTGCGGTCGGTGAGCTCTATATCGGCGGCGCGGGCGTGGCCAAGGGCTATCGCGGCAAGCGCCAACTCACCAGCGAGCGCTTCCTGCGCGACCCGTTTGCCAATGACGGCAGCAGCATGTACCGCACCGGCGACCGCGTGCGTCAGCGCCGTGACGGCCTGCTGGAATTCATCGGTCGAGCAGATGCGCAACTGAAGATCCGCGGTCACCGCGTGGAGCCGGCGGAAATCGAAAATGCGCTGCTGCTGCATGCGCAGGTGGCGCAGGTGGCGGTGGTTGCACACAGCGATGGCGACAACACCGTGCAGCTGCTCGCCTACGTCGTGGGCAAGCATGGCAACACGCCGTCGAGCGAATTGCTGCGCGCCCATTTGCAGCAGCGTTTGCCGGCGGCGATGATTCCGAGCCTGTGGATGCCATTGCCGGCGTTGCCGCTGACAGCCAATGGCAAGCTGGATCGCCGCGCATTGCCTGCACCGGGCGCGCTGCCCAAGCTTGCGCATGTGGCGCCGCGCGACGCACTCGAGCAGCAGCTTGCAGCCCTGTTGCAGGAAGTGCTGGGCATCGAGGTGGTGGGGGTGGACGATAATTTCTTCGAGCTCGGTGGCGACTCGCTGCGTGCGGCGGAAATGGCGGCACGTTTCCCGCAACTGTTCGGCGTTGACTTGCCCTTGGGCGCGCTGTTCCATGCGCCGACGATTGCCGGTTTGTCCGAAGTGATCAAACGCAGTGCGCAGACAACGAACGACCCGCTGAGCGTGCTGTTGCCGCTGCGTGCCGGCAGCGCGGGTGCCACGCCGTTGTTCTGCATCCATCCGGTCATCGGCCTGGGCTGGTCGTATCTCACCTTGCTTGGCCAGCTCGATCCGCAGTGGCCGGTGTACGTGTTGCAGTCGCCGAGATTGAGCGACTCGCAGCATCGTTCGGAAAGCATCGAAGCGATCGCCCGCGACTACCTGGCGCGTCTGCGTAGCGTGCAGCCGCATGGCCCGTACCGTTTGATGGGCTGGTCGTTGGGCGGCTTGATCGCGCACGCCATTGCGGCCGAGCTGCACGATCTTGGCGAACAGGTCGAACTGCTGGCGATGCTCGACAGCTATCCGCACCTGGAGCAGGCCGCTGCCTTGCCCGAAGCGGAAAATGTGCGCGCATCGGTGCATGCGCTGGGGCTGACACTGGCGCACGACCAAGCGATGCCGACCACGGTGGCGCAGCTGGCCAGCCTGTTGTGCGATCACTACGGACTGAACGATGTACCGGCGGTGCGTCAATTGCTGGAGCAACGCCCCACGCTGCTGGACGACCTGGGCGCGGTGACCCAGCATCACCTGCATCTGGCGCGACGCCACCGTCCCCGCGTATTGAATCAGGATGTGCTGTTTGTCGAAGCAGCCGTGCGGATGAGTTCCGGTGGGGACGATGCGCAGTGGGTGGATTACCGGCCGCAGGCATGGCGCCCCTTTGTGCGTACGCTGCACCTGCACGCCCTGGACAGCGACCACCACTCGATGCTGTCGGCCGCGCACTCGGCAACGCTGTGTGCACTGCTGCACGATGCCAGCGCACAGGTATCGCATCGCAATACCCGCATCGCCAGTGCCAACGACGGGGTGACCGAATATGCTTGAGTCTCTTGCATCCGCTGCAGCCAACCGCCCGATCGTGATCGCCACCCTGGGCACGCACGGCGATGTGCGCCCGATCATCGCGCTGGGACGCGGTTTGCAGCAGCGCGGTTACACGGTGCGGGTACTGACCAGTAGCAACTTCGAAGCGCTGATTCGTACCAACGGTCTGGAGTTTTTCCCGCTCAGCGGCGACCACCAGAAATTGTTGCAAGGCAACCCAGATGTCGCAGAAATGCGCGGCGGCTGGCGTGGCATCTGGGGCACCTTGCGCGCGCAGCTGCTGAGCTGGGCGCCCGATTGGGCAGCGCAGGGCAGTGCGGCGTGCGCCGATGCCGGCTTGATCCTGGGCGTCGGCAGCGCAAGTTTTCTGGCCCATAGCCTGGGCCAGGCCTTTGGGCTGCCGGTGTGCTTCGCGCAACTGCAACCGCTCACCGCCTCGCGCCATCTGCCGTTGATGATGATGCCCAATGTGCGTCTGCCCGGGCGGGTGAATGTAGCCCTGCACCACGCGGTGCGGTTTGCCGGCTGGCAATTCATGCGCCCTGCGCTCAACGACATCGTGCGTCCGGCGCTGGGGCTGCCGGCGTATCCGTGGCGCGGTCCGGACCGCACCGCGATACGTGTGATCTACGGCTACAGCGCGCAGCTGTGCCCACGTCCGCCGGACTGGCCGCAACGCGCGCAGATCTGCGGATTCTGGCAACTGCCGCAGCCGCAGTGGCAACCGCCGGCTGAGTTGCAGGCGTTTCTGCAGGCCGGGCCGCCGCCGCTGTATATCGGCTTCGGTAGCATGCCCAGCAGCGATGCGATGCAGCTCACCGCCACGGTCAAGGCCGCCGTGCGCCTGACCGGTCAACGTGCATTGCTGGCCAGTGGCTGGGGCGGGCTGGCGGCGACCGATACAGCGGCTGCGGATGACGCCGAGCGCTTCTTCCATCTGGAACAGGCGCCGCACGATTGGTTGTTTCCTCGCGTGACGGCGGCCGTGCATCACGGCGGCGCCGGCACCACCGGCGCGGCGCTGACGGCGGGGATTCCGTCGGTGGTGTTGCCGTTCGGCTACGACCAACCGTTCTGGGCGTATTGCATGGCCGGACGTGGCGTAGCGCCGCCAGCGCTGGCGCGTGTCGGCTTGCAGCCGGAGACGCTGGCCGAAGCCCTGCGCCAGGCCAGCACGCCGACCATGCGCGCGGCGGCACGCGCGCTGGGCCAGCGCATTCGCGACGAAGACGGCGTGCGCAACGCGGTCGATCAACTGGAAGCCTGGGGGCTGTTGAACGCGGCAGCGCCGGTGACACGGATTGCGCAGGCGGCGATGGCCTGAGGCCGAGAGTGCTGCATCGGCGTCAAGCCGTGCATCGTGCTCGCCGACAGGGGAGCACGATGCGCCAGCAGGATAAGCGCGGCGAACAAACGACCGCGCTCGCCGTCAGGCGGGCACGGCGGGTCCTCGTTGCGGCATGTGCCACTCGCACACGCTGGTTTTGAGCGCACCGTGCATATCGCCTGACGATTGCTCGCTATGCGTCGTTAGCCGCTCCACATCGCCGGCGTAATGCAATTGGGTGGTAGGCCGTGCGTTGAACGCAAGGCTGCCATCGGCCGGCGTCAGCCGTAGCGGCCAACCACATCGCTGCCGCATGGCGATGCGCCTCTCCCCAAGCCGCGCAAGTGCAGCAACACGCCGTGACGTCAGCGCAACGTTGCCAACCGCGCGCTACCACGCGGTTGTGTCTGTGTACGTTCGTCGCAGCGATCGCCTGCCGTTGAGTGCGGTGTCTGTCACCTGGCTGCCGCGATGCCTTGCATGCCCATGCTTGCCTCCGGTGCGTGAGGCAGCATCTATTGTGTTGTCACCTTCGGTCTTGCCTACCCGCAGCGCCGCAGGCCACGCACACCTTGCGCAACCTACGCATGGGTGTGTGTCATGCGGCACAATCGGTCCTCCCTGATTGCTGATCGCCCACATGCGCTATCCCGCCCTGGACCTGTTGCGTGGTATCGCCATCGTTTGGGTGATGCTGTTCCACGCGTTTGTGGTCGGTGGGCTGGGGCCTGACTGGGCGTGGCTGTCGCGCTATGGCTGGATGGGGGTGGACCTGTTCTTCGTGCTCAGCGGGTTCCTGATCGGTAGCCAGGTGCTGACACCCTTGGCGCGCGGGCAGCGGCTGGACTTCAAAGATTTTTATCTGCGGCGCGCGTTGCGCATCCTGCCGGCGTTTGCGGTGGTGTTGCTGGTGTACATCGCGTGGCCCGGCGTGCGCGAAGCGCCTGGGCTGGCGCCATGGTGGATGTTCGCCACCTTCACCTTGAATCTATTGGTCGATTACGGCCAGCAGGCGGCGTTTTCGCATGCCTGGTCGCTGTGCGTGGAGGAGCATTTCTATCTGGTGTTTCCGCTGCTGGCCACGCTGTTGTTGCGGCGTCCGTCGGCTGGGCGGTTCATCGCGTTATGCGTGGCCGTGGTGGTGGCCGGCATCGCGTTGCGTACCAGCGTGTGGCTGCACAACACGGCGCTGGATCAGGTGGGCGGCGGTCAGCAGCGCAACTGGTTTGTCGAAGATCTCTATTACCCCACCTGGAACCGTCTCGACGGCCTGCTGGCCGGCGTGGTGCTCGCGGTGATCAAGGTATTTCGTCCGCAGGTCTGGCAACGTCTGCAGCAACGCGGCAACACGTGGTTGCTTGCCGGCGTTGCGGTCATGGCGCTGGCACTGTGGTTGTTCCGCGAGCGCACCGGCCTGATCGGCAATGCGCTGGGCTGGCCGGTGCTCTCGTTCGGGCTGGCCTTGCTGGTGCTGGCAGGCACTGCCAATAGCGCGTTTGGCCGGTTGCGGGTGCCCGGTGCGGCATGGCTGGCGGCGATTTCCTACAGCCTGTATCTGACCCACAAGGCGATGTTCCATGTGACCCAGACCTGGTTCGGCGCGGCATTGGAGGGCCGTGGCGTGTTGGCATTTGCGGTGTATGGCGCGGTGGCGCTGCTGGCGGGCGCGTTGCTGCACTACAGCGTGGAGCGCCCCTTCCTGCGGCTGCGTGGTGTGTTGCTGCGCAGCCGTGCGGGATCGCGCGGCATGCCCGAGTCGGCGTAGCGCAGCTTGCGGAATCGTTGAACAGACAAGCCGCGCAGTGCGCGGCTGTCGAGGATCGCTTGTGTCTGCAGTAGATCGGCAGCGCGCGCTGGGTGATCGCTCACCACGCGCGACGCGCGCTGGATCCTTCGCTGCCACACCGCGGATGTAGCAGCGCATCTTCACTGCGCGTTCTCTCAGGCGCAGCGTCGCTTCCTCACTGCGCGTCGCGCGCCACCTGAAATCCTGCGAACGATTGCGTCACCGGCATGATTTCCAGCCGGTTGATATTCAAGTGCGCCGGCAAGCTGGCGACGTAGAAGATCTGCTCGGCGATGTCCTCGGCCGTCATTGGGGTGGCGCCGCGGTACAGCGTGTCCGAGGCGGCCTGGTTGCCGCCGGTGCGCACCAGGGTGAATTCGGTTTCGGCCATGCCCGGTTCGATCGAGGTCACGCGTACGCCGGTGCCGTGCAGGTCCGCGCGTAAGCCCAACGAAAACTGCTGCACAAACGCCTTGGTGCCGCCGTAGACGTTGCCGCCGGTGTACGGGTAGGTCGCCGCGACCGAGGCGATGTTGATGATGGCGCCACGACGCGCGATCAGCGCCGGCAGCAGGCGGTGAGTGAGGGTGACCAGCGCGGTGACATTGGTGTCGATCATCTGCTGCCACTGCGCAAGGTCGGCCTGCTGCGCGGGCGCGGTGCCCAGTGCCAGGCCGGCGTTGTTGACCAGCACATCGATATCGGCGAATGCAGACGGCAGCGCGTCGATGGCGGACGACAAGGCCTGCGCATCGCGCATGTCGAACGCGGCGGTGTGCACCTGGCCGGCGGGCAGTTCGGCCGCCAGTGCGTCCAGGCGGTCGGCACGCCGGCCGGTGGCGATGACCTTCCAGCCGGCGGCGGCAAAGCGACGCACCGCGGCGCTGCCGAATCCGGAAGTGGCACCAGTGATCAGGACGGTCTTGGACATGGGAACTCCAGGGGATGGGGGATGCTTAAAGCGGCTAGAAAATAGCGAGCACTGGCCAGGTGGATGTGGGCGGCGCGCTTGGAACCAAAGTGTACGAGTGGTCCATGCCACACCGGCAACCTGCCGCGCCCGCCGGGCGGTGAGCGCAGTGGTTGTGTCAGCCGCGCTTAGGGCACAGGAACCGGGCGTGCGGCTGCGGCATGGCGTGCGCGCAGCATGTCTGCGGTGAGCGATTCGCGGGCGACCACATGCCCCCGGCGCAGCCGCAGCAACACATAGCCGGCGGGCGCGTCGGACGTGGCGTTCTCCGCAGCCGGCAGCGCGGCGATCAGTTCGCCATCCACCCACACCGCCGGTACCGGCGCGCGCTGGCCGGGAAACAGCACCGACAGCGGCAGCTCCGGCGGCGCCTCGGCGCAAGCACCGAGCACCACGCGATCGAGCACCAGCTGCTCTGCGTCCACGCGCCAGAACGCCTGATAGCCACGCCAGTTGGCGCTGCAGCCGCCCAGCGAACTGCCCGCCTGTGCGACGAAGCGCTTCCAGGTAGCGGGGTCGTCCAGCTGCCCGGACAGGGGCTCTGCCAGCAGCAGTGCCTGCTGGCCATCGATCTGGATGTGGTCGGGAATCTGCTCGGTGGCCTGCGCCGTGCCGATCAGTGCAAGCAGTCCGAACAACGCGTTAGCGATGCGGCGCATCACTGCGGTTACTGCGCCTTGATCGCGATGGCAGGCAATCCGCTGCCAGTGAGCTTCTGCTTGGCTTCGGCCAATTCGCTTGCGGTGCCGTA
The DNA here is from genome assembly GCF_979258225.1 of Xanthomonas sp. AC360. Lineage (NCBI taxonomy): Bacteria > Pseudomonadati > Pseudomonadota > Gammaproteobacteria > Lysobacterales > Lysobacteraceae > Xanthomonas > Xanthomonas sp. AC360. The sequence continues at coordinate 767,536 of NZ_OZ409846.1, read as the reverse complement.
CGGCCCCATGCGCACACGGTAGACCGTCTTGCCGCTGATGTCGGCCGATTCCACACGCGCGGCCAGGCCCATCATCGCCAGCTTGGCCTTGGTCGACTCGGCGTCGCCGGAAGCACCGAACGAGCCGGCCTGCAGGATGTAACGGGTGTTGTCGGTGGGGGCCGGGGCTATCGGCGTCGTTGTTGCCGTGGCCGCAGGCTTCGGTGCCGCAGCGGCCGGCGTGGTGAGTGCCGCGGTGCTGGCCGGTGCCGGCGTTGCCGCCGGACGTGTCTGGGCGGCTTCCGGCAACGGCTTGGGCGCGCTGGCGGTCGTTTCTTTCAAGGGCGTCGGTACGCTGGCTGCGGGTACGGCCGACGCGACGCTGGCTGCTGCACCTGGCGCCGGCGCGATAGGCTTGCCTTCCAGCGCAGCACGCGCACGTGCGGCTTCTTCGGCGCGCGCACTGGCAGCCAGCTCGGCGTCGGACATCTGCACTTCCTTGCCGGGCAGCAAGGTGTAGAAGTCGTACTGGGTCTGCGCATCGCCCGGCTTGGGCTGCGGCTTGGGCACTTGCGTGCTGGGCTTGGGCAACTCGGCCGGCGTATCGGTGTCTGCATCGGCCACCGGTTCGGGCTGTGCATCCGGATTGGCGCGGGGACCCACACGCAGGAAGCCGTCGCCGTCCTTCTTGAACAGGTTGGGTGCGGCCAGGAAGATCACTGCCGCAATCGCGGCGCCCGCCACCAACCACACCCAACCGGGGGTGCCATTGCTGGTGTTGCGTCGTGCCTGGCTCTTACCGCGTCGTGCTGCCATCTACCACTTCTCCGAATCGTGTCGTTGCGGGCGGTGCGCCCGGCTTGGTGCGGCGATCGCTGCCGCTGCGTCTGCCGCGTGCGGTGCAACGGATGCGCGGGCGATGGTGGATACCGCTGCTCACTGCGCAGGCAGGCGTGCGCCCCACGCCTGCCTGGCGACTTCCAGTGGCTTACATCTTTTCCGGGGCGCTGACGCCGAGCAATTCCAGGCCGTTGGCAAGCACCTGCTGGGTCGCCACGGCGAGAGTGAGTTTTGCGTCGCGCTCTGCGGCATCGTCCACCAGCAGTTTGGTGTTGTGATACCACGTGTGGAAGGCATGCGCCAATTCACGCAGGTACTGCGCGATCTGGTACGGCTCCAGTGCCTGGCCGGCGATTTCCACCACTTCCGGATAGCGCGACAGCTCCAGCATCACGTTGAGCGAATGCTCGTCGTCCAGCCGAGCGAGCTGTGCAAATCCATTGGCCTGCTCGTACTTGAAGCCTTTCTCCTGCGCCTGGCGCAGCACGCTGCACACCCGTGCATGCGCGTATTGCACATAGAACACCGGGTTGTCGTTGCTCTGCGCGCGCGCCAGATCGATATCGAAGGTGAGCTGCGAATCGGGCTTGCGCGCGATCAGAAACCAACGCACCGCATCGGCACTGGTTTCTTCGATCAGGTCGCGCAGGGTGACGTAGCTGCCGGCACGTTTGGAAAGCTTCACTTCTTCGCCGCCGCGCATCACCGTGACCATCTGGTGCAGCACGTATTCCGGCCAGCCCTGCGGGATGCCCAGCTCCATCGCCTGCAGGCCGGCGCGCACGCGCGTCAGCGAGCCGTGGTGGTCGGCGCCCAGCTCGGTGATCGCACGCTCATAGCCGCGCTGCCACTTGGTCAGGTGATAGGCCACGTCCGGCACGAAATACGTATAGGTGCCATCGGACTTGCGCATCACGCGGTCCTTGTCGTCGCCGAAGTCGGTGGACTTCAACCACAGCGCGCCGCCTTCCTCGTAGGTATGGCCGGAGGCGATCAGTTTCCGCACCGCTTCTTCGACCTTGCCGTCCTTGTACAGCGAGCTTTCCAGGAAATAGATATCGAAGTCGACGCGGAACGCGGCCAGGTCGTGGTTCTGTTCGTTGCGCAGATAGGCCACCGCAAAGCGACGGATCGATTCAAGATCGGCCGGGTCCTTGGTGCCGCTGACCAGGTGGCCCTCCAGATCGACGCTGTCGCCGGCCAGATAGGCTGCTGCGACATCGGCGATGTAGTCGCCGCGGTAGCCGTTTTCCGGCCAGCCGGCGCTGTCGGGGGTAAGCCCCTGCGCGCGCGCCTGCACCGACAGCGCCAGATTCTCGATCTGCACGCCGGCATCGTTGTAGTAAAACTCGCGCTTGACGTTCCAGCCATTGGCATCGAGCACGCGCGCCAGGCTGTCGCCGATCGCCGCGGCGCGACCATGGCCGACGTGCAGTGGGCCGGTCGGATTGGCCGAGACGTATTCCACGCCCACCGAGCGGCCGTTGCCGGCCAGCCCGCGACCGTAGTCGTGGCCCTGCTTGATCACATGCGCCACTTCACGCTGATACGCGGTGGGCGCCAGATGGAAATTGATGAAGCCGGGGCCGGCGATCTCGACCTTGGCGACGTCGTCGCTGGCCGGCAACGCGGCTACCAGCGCCTGCGCCAGGGCGCGCGGGTTGCTGCGCGCGGCCTTGGCCAGCAGCATCGCGGCATTGGTGGCGAAGTCGCCGTGCTCGCGTGTCTTGGGCCGCTCGACCACAAAATCCGGCGGCAGGGTGTCGGCGGGCAAGGTGCCGTTGGCGCGCAAGGCTTCGATGCCTTGGCCGATCAGTGCGCGGAGTAGGGCTTTCACGTGGGATCTGCTTGGAACCAAACCAGCGATTTTACCCGACCGCGCGGCACACGGTCCGGCCGATGGTTCAGGTCGGCGCGGCGGTCTCATTCCAGCCAGCCGCGCTCGGCTAGCGAGACCGGGCGGCCATCGCCGATCACGAAGTGGTCGAGCAGGCGGATATCCACCAGCTCCAGGCCCTGCAGCAGGCGCTGGGTGACCGCGCGATCAGCCTCGGACGGCTCCGGATTGCCGGACGGATGGTTGTGCCCGACGATCACCGCCGCAGCGTTGTGCAGCAGCGCCCGCCGCACCACTTCGCGCGGATGGATGTCTGCGCCGTCGATGGTGCCGGTGAACAGCTCCTCGAAGGCAATCGCGCGATGGCGGTTGTCCAGAAACAGCACCGCGAACACTTCGTAGGCCCGCGCGCGCAGCCGCTGCGAGAAATAGCGGCCCACGCTGGGCGGGTCGCTCAGGGCCTCGCCACGCTCCAGTTCGCTCATCAGGTGACGATGCGCCAGTTCCATCGCGGCCCTGAGCTTGCACGCCGAGGCCGGCCCCAGCCCAGGCAGGCGCGCCAGGGCCTTGGCCGGGCGATCCAGCAACAGGCGCAGCGGGCCGTGGCGGTGCAGCAGATCGCGCGCGGTCTGGACCGCATCCTGGCCGCGCAGCCCGGAGCCGACAAAGATCGCCAGCAGCTCCGCATCGGAGAGGGCAGGAGCCCCGCGCGCCAGAAGTTTCTCGCGCGGGCGTTCGTTGGTGGGCCAGTCGTGTATGTGCATATGGCGAGATTGGCGGTGCTCATCGCCGACGCCCATCAGGCCAAGCGGGGGCATCGGCTAATCTAGTTGTCCTTGTAACCGTAGGACGACTCCGACGTGATCGGCTCCACTCAGGCCCGCCCCCTGGACGGACAGCGTTTGCTGCTGTGCGTCGGCGGAGGCATTGCCGCTTACAAATCGCTCGAACTGGTCCGTCGCCTGCGCGACGCCGGCGCACAGGTGCAGGTCGCCATGACCAGCGGCGCGCAACAATTCGTGACCCCGCTGAGCTTCCAGGCGCTGTCCGGGCAACCGACCCGCACCACGCTATGGGACAGCGCCGCCGAGCAGGCGATGGGGCATATCGAACTGGCCCGCTGGGCCGACCGGGTGATCGTGGCCCCGGCCACCGCCGATCTGCTCGCGCGCCTGGCGCACGGGCTGGCCGACGACCTGGTCACCACGCTGTGCCTGGCCACGACCGCGCCGCTGACTGTGGCCCCGGCGATGAATCACCGGATGTGGCTGCACCCGGCGACCCAGGCCAATATCGCGACCCTGTGTGCGCGTGGCGTGGCGGTGGTCGGCCCCGACGACGGCCCGCTGGCCGAAGGCGAGTCAGGTCCCGGCCGCCTGGCCGAGCCGGCGGCGATCATTGCCGCGCTGGCCGCCACTGCCACTGCACCTGCCGATGCATCGCCAGGCACTGCCGCGCCCGCCTTCGTGCCCAGCAGCGCCGAGCTGGACGGCCTGCGCATCGTCATCAGCGCCGGCCCGACCTTCGAAGACCTGGACCCGGTGCGCTACGTCGGCAACCGCAGCAGCGGCAAGATGGGCTACGCGCTGGCCGCCGCCGCTGCGCGCCAGGGCGCCGAGGTGGTGCTGGTCAGCGGGCCGGTGCACCAGGTCACGCCGGTCGGCGTGCAGCGCATCGACGTGCGCTCGGCTGCGCAGATGCGCGATGCGGTGCTGGGTGCGTTCCCGGCCGACATCTACATCGGCGCCGCTGCGGTCGCCGACTACACGCCCAAGCGCGTGGTCGCGCAGAAGATCAAGAAGACCGGCGAAACGCTGACCCTGGAACTGGTGCGCACCCCGGACATCCTGTCCGAGGTCGCCGCGCAGACCGGCGCGCTCAAGCTGGTGGTCGGGTTTGCGGCCGAAACGCACGACGTGGAGCACTACGCGCGTGGCAAGCTGGCAGCCAAGCGGCTGGATCTGATCATCGCCAACCAGGTGGGGATCGTCGGCGGCGGCTTCGAAAGCGACAACAATGCCGCCACCGCCTATTGGCAGGGCGGCGAGCGCGCATTTCCCACCAGCAGCAAGACCGAACTGGCCGACCAACTGCTGGCCCTGATCGCGGAGAGATTGCAGGCATGAGCCACCCGACCCACTCCTTGCAGGTGAAGTTGCTCGACCCACGCTTCGGCGATGTCTGGCCGCTGCCGGCCTACGCCACCGAAGCCAGCGCCGGCATGGACCTGCGCGCCGCGCTGGAAGCGCCGATGACGCTGGAGCCAGGCGATGCGGCGTTGATTCCCAGCGGTATCGCGATCCATTTGGCCGATCCGCAGGTGTGCGCGGTGATCCTGCCGCGCTCCGGGCTGGGCCACCGCCACGGCATCGTGCTGGGTAACGGCACCGGACTCATCGATGCCGACTACCAGGGCCCGCTGCTGATCAGCACCTGGAATCGCGGCCGCGAGGCCTTCACCATCGAGCCGGGCGACCGGATTGCGCAATTGGTGATCCTTCCGATCGTGCGCGTAGGCTTGCAAGTGGTGGATACTTTCGTGGACAGCGCGCGGGGAGCGGGTGGATTCGGCCACACCGGCGTGCGCTGACGGGGGAGTCTCATGAGCAAGGCGAACGAGCGCAGGCAGGGGATGTCGAGCGTGCGTACGAGTGGTCCGGTGTTGGGAGGCATGTTGTTGCTGCTGGCCGCCTGGTTCGGTTGGAGCAGCTACGCGCAATGGCGTGAGGATGCGGCCGCCCAGAACCTGGCACAGGCACGCGACCGCGCCGTGCAGGATGTTGGCAAGGCGATGGCGGCGCAGGCCACCCAGCTCGATGCCGTGCTCAAGCAGCCGCCGGTGGCCAGTGCGTTGGCCAATGGGGACGCGTTGGCGGCCGCCTCGGCGATCCGCGAGCGCTTCAAGGGCGCCGAGGACGTACAGGTGCTGCCTGGCGATCTGGCGGCGGCCTATGCCAACCCCAAGGATTTCGGCTATGCGCGGCTGAGTCTGCTCGAATCGGCGTTGGTGGCGGGCCGTGCGCAAGTGCATGTGGTGCGCGATGCCAAGCAGGTGCGTCTGGGTGTAGCCGCCGCGGTGCGTCTGGGTGCACAGCCCGCGGTGGCCTATGCGCGGCTGCCGGTGCTGCGCCTGACCGGCCCGCTGGATGCGATCGCGGTGCCCGGCAGCGCCTACCTGGCATTGCGCCAGGGCAGCTACAACGTGGCCCAGCAGGGCGACGTGAGCTTGGCCGATGCGGCCGAAACACTGGCAAAACCGCTCGGCTCCAGCGGCCTGCGTGTGGCTGCTGCAGTCCCGCAAAGCGATAGCGGGCCACTGGGCCTGGGCGCGCTTGGCTGCGCCATCGTCGCCGCGTTGCTGGTCATCGTCGCCGTGTTGCTGGTGCTGGCCAGCCGTGGCCGGGTGGCGCTGCCGCGTCGCCGCGTTGCCGGCGAGTCGGCCACCGACGAACCGACCTTCAGTCAAAGCCTTCAGCACGACGCCAGCCTTGCCAGCGACGTGCGCGTGCTGGACGAGGCGACAGCGCCTGCGCCGCCGCCGCTGGTACCGGCGGTGCAGATCGCCAGCGAGATGTTCCGCGCCTACGACATCCGCGGCGTGGTCGGTAAAGACCTCAATCCAGGCGTTGCCGCGTTGATCGGCCAATCCATCGGCAGCGTGATGCAGGCGCAGGGGCTGCGCGATGTGGTGGTGGGGCGCGACGGGCGTCTGTCCGGACCGGAGCTGACCAATGGCCTGATCGAAGGCCTGCGGCGTGCCGGCTGCAACGTGACCGACATCGGCCTGGCGCCCACGCCAGTGGTGTATTTCGGCGCCTATGAACTGCGCGCCGGCAGCTGCGTGGCGGTTACCGGCAGCCATAATCCGCCCGACTACAACGGCTTCAAGATCGTCATCGGCGGCGAGACGCTGTCCGGCGCTGCAATCGCCGAGCTGCATCAGCGCATCAACGAAGGCCGCCTGCATACCGCAGCCACGCCGGGTGAGCTGGAACAGCGCGACATCAGCGATGCCTACATCCAGCGCATCGCCGACGACGTGCAGCTGGACCGCCCGATCAAGGTGGTGGTGGATGCCGGCAACGGCGCGGCCGGCGAGATTGCGCCGCGTCTGCTGGAAGCCATCGGTGCCGAGGTCGTGCCGCTGTATTGCGATATCGACGGCACTTTCCCCAATCATCACCCCGACCCGAGCGAGCCGCACAACCTCGACGATCTGGTGAAGATGGTGCAGCGCTTCGATGCGGACATCGGCGTGGCCTTCGATGGCGATGCCGACCGTCTGGGTGTGGTCACCAAGGAAGGCAAGGTGGTCTTCCCCGACCGCCTGCTGATGCTGTTCGCCGCCGACGTGCTGCAGCGCAACCCCGGCGCCCTGGTCATCTACGACGTGAAGTGCACCGGCAAGCTGTCGGACTACGTGCTGCGCAACGGCGGCAGCCCGCTGATGTGGAAGACCGGGCATTCGCTGATCAAATCCAAGATGCGCGAGACCGATGCCGAACTGGCCGGTGAGATGAGCGGGCATTTCTTCTTCAAGGAACGCTGGTACGGCTTCGACGACGGCATCTATGCCGCTGCGCGCTTGCTGGAAATCCTGGCCCAGCGCGAGGAAACCCCCTCCGAAGTGCTGGATGCCTTGCCGGAAAGCGTGTCCACACCGGAGATCAAGGTGCCTGTGGAGGGCGATGCGCATGCGCTGGTGGCGCGCTTTGTCGAGCGCGCGCAAGCCGGGGACGAGTCGCCGTTCGAATCGGCGCGTTTGTCGACGATCGATGGCCTGCGCGCGGATTTTGTCGATGGCTGGGGCTTGGTGCGTGCGTCCAACACCACGCCGATCCTGGTGCTGCGTTTCGAAGCCGACACCGACGCTGCGTTGGAGCGCATCCGCGCGCTGTTCCGCAGCCAATTGCAGGCATTGCTGCCCGAGCACCCGCTGGGGTTCTGAGCCGCGCACGCTGAGGGAAGTGCGCCCACCGCGTGGGCCGCGCTCACGGCCAGCTGGGGTGCCTGATGCGCGGCATAACCGCCGCGCATCGACTCGGCGCTTGCCGACGGATATCGAACGAGCATGCACGATCACGTTCTTGTGCCGCCCGCGCTTGCCAGGCAAGCGGCGGCGGCTTCCGATGCAGGTTGCCGTGCCGCAGCCCGCGCATCGGGCAACAGCCACACCGCGTCCCAGTACGGGTACGCGCCGATCCGCTCCGCCAGGCCGGCATGTAACGGCAGGGCGATCAGGCTGCGGGCGAATTGCCGATAATCGACCTGCAACGCCAGCGCGCTCGCCTCCATCTCCGGTTGCCAGACCGTGCCGCCGCGCCCGCGCGCACGATTGATCGCTTCGCCGGCGGCCTGCCGTGCAGCAGTCGCTGCGTGCAGCACGGTGGGTTTATCTGGCGCCTGCAGCAAGGCGCACCACATCTCTGGCAGCAACACCCAACACAGCACCTGCGCACCAAGCCAGCTGCGTGGCATCGCCAGGATGGCGGCCGCTGCACGCGCGCAGCGCCAGTCCGAAAACAGCGGTACGTGCTGATGTGTGTGCAGGCGCAGATGCCAATGCGTTATGGCAGGTGTGGACACGGCAAACGGGCGATGGAGCAGGGCGCTGGGCATGACCACAGCGTGCCCACGGCCTCAGCGCAGCGACATCGGCCGCCGGCGCGGTCTCAGGTCAGTCAATCGCGTATCGCCATGTCCGGACAAACGCATCGATTGTCGGCGCCGCTGCGGTCACAGCCGGTCGCACAGAACCCAAAGCATCACTTGCAGCGACAACAGCATCCACTCAACACGCTAGCCGTTAGCCGTTAGCCAAATCCCAAATCCCTGCCACTCAATGCTCCGCCCGATCCCGCTTCCAGCCGCGATGCTTCACATCCAGATACAGGCTGTAGAACGCGGTAAACGCCGGGAACATGTTCTGTAGCACGCCCACCGAATCCTGCTTGGCCGAGAACACGAAGTAGCTCAGCGTCATCAGGCTGCCGACCACGCTCATGTACCAGAACATCCGCGGAATCACCGGCTTGCCGGCACGCTTGGAGGCGACGAACTGCACCAGCCAGCGCCCGCCGAACATCAGCGCGCCCACATAGCCGATCAGCTTCCAGCCGGTAACGTGGATGCCGGTCCAGTACAGCCAGGTCAGCTGCTGGTCGAGAAAGGTCGGTTCCATCAACGCTCCTCCGCCACGGTGCGCTTGCTGCGGGTGATCAGCCACGCCACGCCGCGCAGATCGCGGATGCCGACCAGCGCGCGATTGAGATTGTTGTACTTGGACACGCCGGCGGTGCGATGGCGGTGGTTGACCGGCACGCTCACCGTGCGCCAGCCGGCGCGCTGCATCAGTGCCGGCAGGTAGCGGTGCATGTGGTCGAAGTAGGGCAGGTCCAGAAACGCCTCGCGCTCGAACAATTTGATGCCGCAGCCGGTGTCGGGCGTGTTGTCCTGCAGCATGCGCGAGCGGATCGCATTGGCCCACTTGCTGGCCCAGCGCTTGGACCCGGAATCCTGCCGGTTGACCCGCCAGCCGGCGAACAATTTGACCTGCGGCTCGGCCTGGCTACGCGCGATCAACAGCTTGGGGATGTCGGCCGGGTCGTTCTGGCCGTCGCCATCGAGCGTGGCGATCCAGCTGGCGCGCGCGGCCTTGACCCCGCTGCGCACTGCGGTGCTCTGGCCGCTCTGGGTCACGTGGTGCAGCACCCGCAGTTCCGGCGTGGTGGTCTTCAGGCCTTGCAGCACCGCCAGGGTGTCGTCGCGCGAATGGTCGTCGACGTAGACGATCTCGAAGGCCACCAGGCCGCGCAAGGCGACGACGATTTCGCCGATCAGGGCTGCGACGTTATCGCGCTCATTGAACACCGGGACGACGACGGAAAGCTGAGGTTGGCTCATGGATTCGTGGTGGCCCGATGATGGCTGAGCAAAAAAGATCGCGCATTGTGCCCTGACCGTCTGAGCCAGGCATGAAGCTGAGGCGCGTTATGTGCAGTGGAGCGCGCGCAAAACGGCCTGTAGCGTTCGTAGCAGGCAATCAACGCGGCTATCGAACGGCGCAAGCCTGCATCCGTCGGCGTGCCCCAGGACTCACCACATCGTAGTGTACGAACACACGCAGGGCGCGTGCTGCCTGAGTACCACGCGGCTGCGATGGGCTCAGGCACGCTCGCCGAAGTAGCTGCGGCACCACTCCACCACCTGCGGCAAGCCGCGTTCCACCGGGGTGGCCGGATCGAAGCCGAACGCAGCCTGCGCGCGCTGCGTGTCGGCCATGGTGCGGATCATGTCGCCTGGTTGCATCGGTTTGTAGACCTTTTCGGCCGGGCGGCCCGCGGCCTGGGCGATCACGTCGATGAAATATTCCAGTTCCACCGGGGTATGGTTGCCCAGGTTGAACACCCGGTGCGGGATCACCTCGCCGCTGGGGGTGTCCAGCGCGCCCAGCACGCCGGCCACGATATCGGCCACGAAGGTGAAGTCGCGCTGCATCTTGCCGTGGTTGAACACCTCGATCGGGCGTCCGGCCAGCACCGCGCGGCTGAAGATCAGCGGCGCCATGTCCGGCCGGCCCCACGGGCCATACACGGTGAAAAAGCGCAGCCCGGTAGCGCGCAAGCCGTACAGCTGCGCATAGGTATAGCCCATCAATTCGTTGGCAGCCTTGGTGGCTGCGTACAACGAACGCGGCTGGTCCACGCGCTGGTCTTCGGAAAATGGCGGGGTGGCCGAATCGCCGTAGACCGAGCTGCTGGACGCATACACCAAGTGCTGCACACCGCGGTGCCGGCATAGCTCGAGCATGTTGACGAAGCCGACCAGGTTGCTGTCGACATAGGCCGAAGGGTTTTCCAGCGAATAACGCACCCCGGCCTGTGCGGCAAGATGCACCACGCGGGTGGGCTGGATCTCGTCGAACAGCGCCGCCAGGCCCTCGCGGTCGGTCAGGTCCAGCGTGCGGATGTCGATCTGCGGGCACAACGCCGCCACCCGGTCGCGCTTGAGCTGCGGGTCGTAGTAGCTGTTGTAGTTGTCCAGGCCCACCACGTTCTCGCCACGCGCAGCCAGTGCGCGGCAGGTGTAGGCGCCGATGAAACCGGCAGCGCCGGTGACGAGGATGGTCATGGCAGTGGTCCTGAAAACATCAAAGGGAGGGAAGCAGCGCTCAGAGCAGCCCGAAAAAGCGCTTCTTTGCCACGTTGCGGCGGCGCAGGTCGATGTTGTCCTGAATCTTGCTGGCATCGAAGCGGTCCAGCAGTGCATCGCTGCCCTGGCTCAGCTTCAACGCCATTTCTTCCGGATACAACGGCACCGCCGTCATGAAGGCGATGGTTTTGTCGGCATCGATGCGCAGATGTGCGAACTCTGGCGGCGCGCTCAGCGGCGGCAGCACGATCGCGCCGTCGAAGGCGACGCCCGGCGCATACGGCTCGGCCGGGTTGCCATTGGGAACGGTATGGCCAAACCCCAGCCAGGTGTCGAACTTGTGCGGCAGCCGCGCCAGGTTCTTGAGCAGGCGGATGGGCCAGTAATGGCGCTCGTCGTCGAAGTCGCGCTGGTCCATCGGCCAGTCGGCCGGCAGGCTCAGCATCAGCTCCATGTAGCGCGGCGCCTCCACTCCGTCGGGCAGCGTCATCGGCAGATCGCTCATGCCCGAGGTCACCAGGCGCAGGGACGACAAGTGCGCATTGGGCGGCACGATGTGCACGTCCAGATGCACGGTGTCGGAGAGGATTTCATGAAATACGTTCGCAATCGGCCCGAGGTGCTGCTCGATATGCGCGCTGATCTGCTCGATGCTTTCTTCGCCGCGTGCCGGCTCGAAGTCCTTGGCCTGCGCGTGATGCAGGACCGGGCTGCCGGACGAGCTGATCGTCGCGTCGGCGTGGCTCATGGGCGGTGTTTGCCGTCGTTGCTGCTGCCAGTGCCGGTATTGGCGACACGGCGCGCCGGCAGCGGTGCAGTGGCTGGCGCCTCTGCGCGCTCGGCTGCCAACGTTGCCTTGCGCTCGGCGCTGAAGTCCCACCAATTGCGTGCCGGCTCGCCCTGCATGAAGCGCACCAGCGACAGGAACACATCGATCACGCACGGGTCATGGGTGACGCCGGTGCGCAGGCAGAGCTGGGCGTACATGTCATAGGCATCGCGGCCGTGCAGCTGCGCCGGCATGCGGATGCCGATCCGCTGCAGATCCTTTTCGCAGGCCGGCCCGACGTTGGGCAAGTCGGTCAGACGCAGTAGATGCGCGCGGTCCACTTTGGCGGGATGCATCGCTAATTCTCCTGCGCTGGCTGCATCACCCCTTGCGGGTGCGCAAGCGTTCCAGCACGCCTTCCAGGGTGTCCAGGTCGGTGTAATGGATCACCAGCTTGCCCTTGCCGCCGCGGCCGTGATTGAACACCACCTTGGTGCCCAGCGATTCGGACAGCTCGGTCTGCAGCGAGGCGATATCGGCCTGCGGCGCAGCGGTCACCGGCTTGCCCTTGCGCAGCGAGCCCGGCACCTTGCCGGCGGCGAACTGCTGCGCGCGGTGTTCGACCTCGCGCACCGACCAACCCTGGTCGGCCGCTTCCTGCGCCAGCTTGCTGGCCAGTTCCGGCGCCAGGGTGAGCAGCGCACGCGCATGGCCCATTTCCAGACGGCGGGTTTCCAGCAGCACCCGGATCGCCACCGGCAATTCCAGTAGTCGTAGCAGGTTGGACACCGACGCCCGCGAGCGGCCCACCGCTTCGGCAGCCTCGGCGTGGGTCAGCGAAAATTCGTCGATCAACCGCTGCAGCGCCTGCGCTTCTTCCAGCGGGTTGAGGTCTTCGCGCTGGATGTTCTCGATCAGCGCCATCGCGATGACGGTGCGGTCGTCCAGCTCGCGCACCACCACCGGCACTTCGCTCAGCCCGGCCAGCTGCGAGGCGCGCCAGCGGCGTTCGCCGGCCACGATCTCGAACTGCGCCGGCCCCAATGCGCGCGCCACGATCGGCTGGATCACGCCCTGCGCCTTGATCGACTCCGCCAGCTCGGCCAGCTTGACCTCGTCCATCTCCCGGCGCGGCTGGTACTTGCCCGGCTGTAGTTGTCCCACCGGCAACTGGCGCAGGGTGTCGCCCGGCTGCAGCGCGTCTTCGCTGGTTGCGCCAGGTGCCGTTGCCGCTGCTGCGCCCTTCGGTCCCAACAGCGCTTCCAGGCCACGGCCCAGACCGCGCTTCTTTGCCAGGGGCGGCTTGCTCATCAGACGGTCTCCACGGGCCGGACGGCCTTGTTGCGGTCGTTCTGGCGGCGCACGATTTCGCCGGCCAGCCCCAGGTACGCCACGCCACCGCGCGAGGTGCGGTCGTAACCGAGGATGCTCTGGCCATGGCTGGGCGCCTCGGCCAGGCGCACGTTGCGCGGCACGATGGTGCGGAACACCTTGTCGCCAAAATGCTCGGTCAGCTCGGCCGACACCGCATTTGCCAGGTTGTTGCGGATATCGAACATCGTGCGCAGCACGCCTTCGATTTCCAGCGCCGGGTTGAGGTTGGCACGCAGCGCTTCGATGGTTTCCAGCAGCGCGGTCAACCCTTCCAGTGCGTAGTACTCGCACTGCATCGGCACGATGATCGAGTCGGCCGCGGTCAGCGCATTGAGCGTCAGCAGCGACAACGCCGGCGGGCAGTCGATCAGGATGAAGTCGTACTCGTCGCGGATCGGCGCCAGCGCGCGCTTGAGCCGCTGCTCGCGCTCGCCCTGATCCATCAGCTGGATCTCGGCAGCGGTCAGGTCGATGTTGCCCGGCAGCAGGTCGAAGCCTTCCGGCGCGGTCACCCGGATCTCGGCAGCGGTGTTCTCGCCCAGCAGCAGATCGCAGGTTGAGGCGGCCACATCGCGCTTGTCGATGCCGCTGCCCATGGTGGCGTTGCCCTGCGAGTCCAGATCCACCAGCAACACACGCTTGGGCGCGCGCGCCAGGCCGGCCGCCAGATTGACTGCCGTCGTGGTCTTGCCGACGCCGCCTTTCTGGTTGGCAATGGCGATGATCCGGGCCATGCGGGAGAGCCTCGTGGGCAAGGAGTAAGACCGGCCATTATGCGGGCAGGGCGTCGGATCGGGAAATGCCGCCCGCAGCGGCGCGGCAGGCGAGCGGGAATGCCGCCTGTGCGGTTCAGCCGGTGGGCGCGGTGGCGCCGGGCGGTTCCTTCATGGCGCGGTAGCGCTGCAGGATGTCGGCAATTTCGCCGTCCAGCGCGGTGCGCTGCTGCTCGAAGCTGGTCTGCAGCCGCAACTGCGCCATCAGTTCGCGATGGCGTTGCTGAATGTCGCCGGCCAGCTTGTCGGCCACTGCCTGGCCGGCCAGCTCGCGGTCGCCGGCGGCACGCAACATGCTGGCCAGGCCCTCGCGCAGGCTGGTGACATTGAAGCGTGCGGTGTGGATGTTGTTGTCCACGATGGCGATGCGCTCGTTGAACACCCGGCGCAGATCGTCCTCGCTCTGATACGACATCAGCATGGCCTGATCGGTGCGCTGGCGCATCTGCTCGGCGGCCAGGTCGGCCTGGCGTTGTTGCTCATTGGCCGCGGCCGCAGTGCGCTCGTCGCTACTCAACGCGCGCTGTACCTCGGCGCTGCGCATGCCACTTTTGACGTTGAACTCGTCGCGCGCCTGATTCACCGCCTCCGGTGGCAGCGTATCGCTGCACACCCGGGCGCCGTTCTGGTTCCAGCAGTACAGCTTCTTGGCGGCCGGCTTGTCCTGCGCAGCAACCGGCACGGCCATGACAGCCACGGTCACGGCAGCGAGTAACGCCAAACGTCTGTGTTTCGGCATCATCGCAGCCCCCTGTCGCCTGCCGTCAGCCTGTGGTGTCGGTTCCGTAGCGGCCACGATAGGCCAGCAGCGGTTCCCAGTAGCCGACAAGGTCGGCGTTTCCTGCCGCAAAAGCAAGCAGATCGGCCAGGTTGGCCACCGCGATCACCGGAATGCCGGCCTCGGCCGCCACCGCTTGCGCCGCCGAACGGCGGTCCTGCTCGGAGGCGATCTCCTGCCGGTCCAGCGCCACCACGATGCCGGACGGCGTACCGCCAGCGGCGCGGATGATGCCCAGCGCCTCGCGAATCGCGGTGCCGGCGGTGATCACGTCATCGACGATCAGCACCTTGCGCCCGGCCAGCGGCGCGCCGATCAGGGTGCCGCCCTCGCCATGATCCTTGGCTTCCTTGCGGTTGAACGCCAGCGGCAGATCGCGCCCGCGCCCGGCATAGGCACAGGCCAGCGCGGTGGCCAGCGGGATGCCCTTGTAGGCCGGGCCGAACAGCAGGTCGAACTCCACCCCGGCCGCATCGATCGCATCGGCATAGCACTGCGCCAGCTGCGCGGTCTTGACCCCGGAATCGAAGCGCCCGGCGTTGAAGAAGTACGGGCTGAGCCGCCCGGACTTGAGCGTGAACTCGCCAAAGCGCAGGGCATCGGCGCCCAGGGCCAGTTGCAGGAAACGGGTGCGGTGGTCGGTCATTGGACGGGAATGGGGAATAGGGAATGGAGAATCGTAAAGCCTACCCCAGCCGCACAAGGAAGGCTGCCGGTGCGCGATGCGTTTACCATTCCCTATTCCCGACTCCCCATTCCCGGCCCCCAATGCGCATCATCAGTTTCAACGCCAACGGCCTGCGCTCGGCCGCCAGCAAAGGTTTCTTCGAGTGGTTCGCCACCCAGGACGCGGACGTGCTGTGCATCCAGGAAACCAAGGCGCAGGAGCATCAGCTGACCGGGCCGGAATTCCTGCCCGCTGGCTACAAGGCCTGGTTTCGCGATGCCAGCACCAAGAAGGGCTACAGCGGCGTGGCGATCTACGCCAAGCGCGCGCCCGACGAAGTGCGCACCGCGCTGGGCTGGCCGGAGTTCGACGAAGAAGGCCGCTACATCGAAGCGCGCTTCGGCAATCTGAGTGTCGTGTCCTTCTATATCCCGTCCGGGTCTTCCGGCGAGCTGCGCCAGGGCTACAAGTTCCAGGTGATGGAATGGCTACGGCCGATCCTGGACGAGTGGCTGGTCAGTGGTCGCCAGTACGTGCTGTGCGGCGACTGGAACATCGTGCGCTCGGCGCTGGACATCAAGAACTGGAAGTCCAACCAGAAAAATTCCGGCTGCCTGCCGCCCGAGCGCGATTGGCTCAATGGCCTGTGCGCCGACGCGGCAAGCGAAGCCAGCGCCGCCGACGGCCGTGGTTGGGTCGACAGCTACCGCGTCCTGCATCCGCAGGGCGAGGACTACACCTGGTGGAGCAATCGCGGCGCGGCGCGCGCCAACAATGTCGGTTGGCGCATCGACTACCAGCTGGTCACCCCCGGCCTGCGCGACGCATTGCAGGCCTGCGCGATCTATCGTGAGCAGCGCTTCTCCGATCACGCGCCGTATATCGTGGATTACGCGCAGTGAGTGAGCGCGTGCAGCCGGCCGGCGCTGCGACCGGTAAGGATGGACGGTCGATTGGTTCAGTGCCTGCAACCAACAGAGACATGGCTGCGATGAGGATCGGCATATGGACAGCACGTCGCTGCTGGGGTCTGGTCAGTGCAGGTATTGGGCATCCCCTCTGGACCGGCCTGCTCGCCTCCGGGAGCTCGGCCTGCGCGCCGGCCGCTGACAATCCACCGGCCGTATCGCTCGCCAATCGCTTCCACCGGCTGCACGCATGACCAAGCCCGCGCCAAAATACAAAGGGTTGCGCGGCATCCGGCAGGCATTCGCCACTCCATCGGCGGCGACCATGGCGCTGCTGGGTTTCGGCAGCGGGCTGCCATTCCTGCTGATCGCCTCGCAGACGCTGTCGACCCGGCTGCGCGATGTCGGCCTGGACCTGGGCAGCATCGGCCTGATCAGCCTGGCCAGCTTCTTCTATCTGCTCAAATTCCTGTGGGCGCCGCTGATCGACCGCTACGCGTTTCCGCTGACCGCCTTCCTGGGCCGTCGCCGGTCCTGGCTGCTGGTCGCGCAGATCGGCGTGACTATCGGCCTGGTCGCACTGGCGTTTTCGCGGCCGGACCTGAGCGTCACCGGGCTGGTGAGCTGGGTGCTGTTCGCCTCGTTCTGGGGCGCCACCCAGGATTCGGTTGTGGATGCCTATCGCATCGAGATCGCCCCGGAGACCGCACAGGCCGCGTTGGCCGCGACCTACACGCTGGGGTATCGCGTCGGTTTGATCCTGGGCGGCGCGGGTGCGCTGTACATGGCCGAATACCTCGACTGGACCTGGGCCTACCTGGGCATGTCGGCGTTAATGGTGCTGCCGATCATCACCACCCTGGTATGCCGGGAGCCGGACCGCCCCGAAGCCACCGTGGTACGCCGCGTCGACGTTGCGGGTGCATTCTGGCAGCCCATTTCCAGCTTCTTTTCCAGCAATGGCCTGGCGCTGGGGATTGTGCTGCTGCTATTCGTCGGCCTGTACAAGTTCCCCGACCAAGTGATCGGCGTGATGGCCGGCCCGTTCTATCTGGACTCCGGCTATACCAAGGCCGACATTGCCACCGTCTCCAAGCTGTTCGGTGTCTGGATCGGCATTGCCGGTGCCTTCGCCGGTGGTGCCGCAGTGGCGGCGTTCGGCTTTCGCCGCATGTTGCTGGTGGCCTCGCTGGGAGTGGCGCTGTCCAATCTGGCCTTCCTGCTGATGGCGCATAACCCGGGCAAGCTGTGGGCGTTCTACGCCGCGCTCAGTGCCGACAACCTGTTCCAGGGCTTTGCTGCCACCGTGCTGGTGGCCTTTATGTCGTCGCTGACCGATCGCAACTTCACTGCTACCCAGTACGCACTGCTGGTGTCGCTGGCTAATCTGCCGGGCAAGTTCGCCGGCGGCGTGTCCGGGTTCCTGGTCCAGGCCACCTCATACAGCACTTTCTTCATCCTCAGCGCGCTCACCGTGATTCCCACCCTGGCGCTGCTGGCCTGGCTATGGCCGCGCTTGCTGGCACACGACCGGCGGCCGGATTGAAACGTCCGCCAAGGTTGCCGATGATGCCGGCGGGGCAATCCATCGCACGAGGAAGGGCATGACCGATCTGGTGTTGCGTGATATCGATCCGGTGCTGGTAGACCGCATCCGCCGCATTTCCGTCGCACGCGGCTGGACCCAGCACCAGACCGTCATGCATCTGCTCGAACAAGGCCTGTTCGCCAGCGAGTTCGAAGTCACCGGTGGCCTGCAGCACCCGGAAGTCGATGCCCTGGCCGAAGCCATCGCCGCGCTCAAGGCGCTGCCGGCCGGCAACACGCCTTAGAGCGGCTGACAAAAACGGCGCGGACAGTCTTCGGATGGGTGCCGAACGCGTGCTCAGAATCGCAGTTGCGTGTGGTAAGCAAGGCTTGCCAGCACTGCACGCGCCCGCCTGGCGGTGCGCGCAGTTATCTTGTTAGCCGCTCTCCGCGGTCACTCTCTACCTGCGCGCCTTGCAAGGTGTTCGTCGTAGAGCTTCAGCTCAATCGATGCATCCAGTTGCGCAGGCCAAGCCAGTCGTTATGAATGCAGTTGCCATGGATTACCGCCCATGCATCACTCACTGAGCGCTACGGCTCGATAGCGGCCGGCAAGCTTGCGTGTTTTCAGGACCACCGCGTTGCATTGGCCTTGGCAACCTGGCGCGTTGCGCCAGCGCGGGCCCCTGGCTTAGGGTGCCAGCGTTGGTCGTGTGGCGATTCACGCCGGATAGATCGCCCCCAGCAGTCGCGGCCCCGCAGCCCCGGTGACCGAAGGCAGATTTGCCGGGCGCCCGGCCAGCAACTCGGCCGCCAGCCATGCAAATCCCATCGCCTCGAGATAATCCGGGTCCAGCCCGTGTCGTGCGCTGGATTCCACCACCACACCTGGCAGCCGCGCCGCCAGCCGCGCCATCAGTACCGGATTGCGCACGCCGCCGCCGCACACCAGCACGCGGCGGGTCTGCGGCTGCAGGCGCAGCAAGGCATCGGCCACGGTAGCGGCAGTGAGCTCGAGCAAGGTGGCCTGCACATCGGCGGCCTGCAGCGTCGCGCTGCCCATCGCCTGCCGCACCCAGGCCAGATGGAAATGTTCGCGCCCAGTGCTCTTGGGCGGCGCCAGCGCAAACCACGGGTCGGCCAGCAACGCCTGCAGCAACGACGCATCCACACTGCCACTGGCAGCAAACGCACCCTCGGCGTCGAACGCCGTGCCGCGATGGTGCAGGCACCAGCTATCCAGCAACGCATTGGCCGGGCCGGTGTCGAAGCCCAGCACCCTGCCGTCGCGCGGAATCAAGGTCAGGTTGCCGATCCCGCCCAGATTGAGCACGGCGCGGTCTTCATCGCCAGCCCCCAGCATCGCCAGATGAAACGCCGGCATCAGCGGCGCGCCCTGGCCCCCGGCCGCCACATCGCGGCGGCGGAAGTCGGCCGCCGTGGTGATCCCGGTGTGCTCGGCAATCCGGCTCGCATCGCCGATCTGCCAGGTAAAGGCTGGGTCGCCGGTCGGCCGATGGCGAATGGTCTGCCCATGCGAGCCGATTGCGCGGATGTGCTGTCGCGCGATGCCACAGGTGTCGATCAATTGATTGGCCGCGTCCGCGAAGGCCAGGCCTACCTGCGCATCCAGCTGGCCCAGCGCATCGATGGCGATGGTCTCGGCGCCCTGGCCCAGCGCCACCAACGTCTCGCGCAGCTGCGGTGCCCACGGCACTGTCATGCCTGCCACCAGTTCGCAACGACAGTGGCGGTCATCGGCAAAACGCACCAGCGCAGCATCGATGCCATCGGCGCTGGTGCCCGACATCAGGCCCAGATACAGCGGGGAGTTTTCGTGTTCCAGAACAGTCATGCCAGAGCCAATTGCGCAGCGGTCACCCAGCTTGTGCAGCTCAGGGAGGCCAGTCAACTGGCCTGTCGATGGGCTGGCCCGGAAGGGCGGTGACCCTTACAAGCGAAGGCCGCCAGCAGACAGGAATCCACGCGACCATCTAGGAGCGGCGAGCAAAGCGTCGCGAGCAATCGTCAGGTGGGGATGGACGACGCGGAAAAACCGGAGTGTACGAGGGTGAGCTGCTGCAACGAGCACCGTCCGCGCCCGTCTGTTGGCTGCACCGTAGCTTTGTCAGCTGCTTTCAATGCGGCGCTGACGTCTTCACCGCTTCCGCTGATTGCAACAGTTTGCTGACGTGCTGACGTGCTGACGTGCTGGTCGGCGCGGACACGCGTGCCGACCATGGGCACTGCCAAGAGCGCCCCGCAGATCTCAAGCGAACTCGCGCAACTGCAGTCGCTCGGCACGGCGGCACGCGGACCAGTGCGACCCGCACCGGTTAATGTCCGCTGTGTTCCTCAGCCGCGCGACTTGTTCTTGGCGGGTTTGTTGGCATCGGCATAGATCATCTTTTCCATGCCTTCGATGCGCGCCATGGCCGGTGCGGTCTGTGCACGGAAGGCGGCCAGTTCGGCGCCCTGCAGCGGCTCCGGCGGCGGCATCGTCACCGACATCGGGTTGCGCTGCTGCCCGGCGACCCGGAATTCGTAATGCAGATGCGGGCCGGTGGCCAGGCCGGTCATGCCGACATAGCCAATCACCGTGCCCTGATTGATGCGCTGGCCGGCCTTGACCTTGCCGAAGCGCGACATGTGCCCGTACAGCGTGCTGTAGTTCTTGCCGTGATCCAGGATCACGACATTGCCGTAGCCGCGCTGGGTGCCGACGAACACCACCCGCGCATCGCCGGCCGCCATGATCGGCGTGCCCGACGCGGCCGCGTAATCCACACCTTTATGCATGCGCATCGTGCCCAGCACCGGATGCTTGCGCGCACCGAAGGTGGAGCTGATGCGGCTATACGCCACCGGCATGCGGATAAAGCTCTTCTTCAACGGCCGGCCGGTGATGTCGTAATACTCGGCCGGCTTGCCGGCGCGCTCGAAGCGGAATCCGGTGTAGGTCTTGCCGCCGGTGGTGAAGGTCGCCGCCAGGATGTCGCCGGTGTTGATCCGCTCGCCCTCGCGCCAGGTTTCATCCATCACCACGCTGAAACGGTCGCCCGGCTGCAGATCCTTGTCGAAGTCGATGTCGTACTTGAAGATCTCGTCGGTCATGATCGCCACCGCAGCTGGCGACAGCCCGGACTTGCCGGCCGAGGCGGACAGCGAACTGCTGATCTCACCGCTGGCCACCACGGTGCGCGTGGTCGTCGCGCGCTCGGTCACCTTTTCGCGCACGCTGTCGCCCAATAGGCGCAATTCCACCCGATGGCTGTCGTCGCGATCAAAGCGCAGCGCTCGTAACTCACCCGGCGTCGGCAGATCGAACGCAATCTCGGTCCCCGGGCGCAGCTTGGTCAGCGCCTCCTTGGTGCCCGGATGCGCCAGCACCTGATACATCACTGCAGTCGGGATTCCCAACTCCCCGAACAACGTACTCAGCGTCTGGCCCGACTTGACCTGCAGGATTTCCCACTCGGTGCTCGGCGCCAATTGCTTGCGGCTAGGCACCAGCGGAGGCAATGGCAATGCCAGCGTGGAATGGCTGGAGAGCGGGGTGTCGATGGCATTGGAGAAACCCGGCACGATCGTGGCCACCATCGCGCCGATGGTCGCGAACAGGCTGGCGTGGATCCAGTGGCGGCGCGTCCAACGGTCGTTGAACGCGGCCGGGAGGTGCTGCTTGAGCTTGCGATGCAGTGCAGTGTCGTGGAGGACGTGGAGGCGTTCTTGAAAGCGCCGTTTGCGTGCACGGCCCTGCTCTGAGTTCTGCATCGTTGGATTTCCTCGCTGGCTCGAAGTGCGAGCCCAATCGCCGGTACCATAGACAGCCTGTAACAGCGCGTCAAACCATTGAGCCTGTTCATTATTTTCACTTGGCGCGGAATTAACCCGCGTTTAACATCATTCACGTTGTTGACGGCAAACGCCGCTGGAGTCTGTGGTTGGCCACTATCGAAGAATCCCTTGCACTCATCGGCCGTGGCGCCGACGAGATTCTCAAGCTCGATCAGCTTGAAGCCCGCCTGACGTCGGGCGTCCCGCTGCGGGTAAAGGCCGGCTTCGACCCCACGGCGCCGGATCTGCACCTGGGCCACACCGTGTTGCTCAACAAGATGCGGCAATTTCAGGAGCTGGGTCACCAGGTCATCTTTCTGATCGGCGACTTCACCGGCATGATCGGCGACCCGAGCGGCAAGAACGTCACCCGCAAACCGCTCAGTCGCGAAGATGTGCTAGCTAATGCCCGCACCTATGAAGAGCAGGTCTTCAAGATCCTGGACCGCGAGCGCACCGAAGTACGCTTTAACTCCGAGTGGTTCGGCCAGATGAGCGCCGCCGACATGATCAAGCTGTCCGCCCAGCACACCGTGGCGCGCATGCTCGAGCGCGACGATTTCGCCAAGCGCTTCGCCGGCCAGCAGCCGATCGCCATCCACGAGTTCCTCTATCCATTGGTGCAAGGCTACGACTCGGTGGCGTTGAAGGCCGACGTCGAGCTGGGCGGCACCGATCAGAAGTTCAACCTGTTGATGGGCCGTGGTCTGCAGGAGCATTACGGCCAGGCACCACAGGTCGTGCTGACCATGCCGTTGCTGGAAGGGCTGGACGGCGTCGCCAAGATGTCCAAGTCGCTGGGCAACTACATCGGTATCAATGAGCCGGCGATCGATATCGTCACCAAGACCATGAAGATCGGCGACGAGCTGACCTGGCGCTGGATCGATCTGTTGTCCTTCGACATCGGCGTGGCCGAGGCGGCACGCCTGAAAGAGCAGGTCGCTTCCGGTGAACTGCACCCGCGCGATGTCAAATTGCGCCTAGCCCGCGAACTGACGACGCGTTTCCACGATGCAGCGACAGCCGAACAGGCCATCGCCGGCTGGCACGCCGTGGTCACAGGGCAGGGCGACACCAGTCTGCTGCCGCTGCAGGAGGTCGTGGTCCCGGCGGAAGGACTGCGGATCGCCAGCCTGCTGACGGCTGCCGGGCTTACGCCGAGCAACTCAGAGGCCAATCGCAAGCTCAAGGAGCGTGCGGTCAAGATCGACGGTGAGGTGATCGAGGATGCCGGCCGCGTCTTCGGCCCAGGATTCGAAGCCGTCATCCAGGTGGGCAAGCGCAATTTCGCTAGGGTATTGCTGGTCGCTGCGTGAGCCGGCTGCAGCGTTGCTGCACAGCCGCAACATTGGGTCGCTGTCGCAACACTCTATATATGTGAGTCGCGACCCATCCGTTGCCTTTCAATGTGTCCTGCGAGACCAAACGAGTGCCAGCGCAAGCATTTGGCAACCTCGTGAAATTTTTTTCACAAAAGGCTTCCCAAAATTGTCTCGTAGGCATATAGTTCGCCTCCCCCGACGCAACGGACTCCGCAAACGCGGAACCAGAGCGAAAGGGTTCGAAAATTCCCTGAAATTAGGGTGTTGACGAAACGGAAAAGCCGGCTATGATGGGCGGCTCGCTACACGGAAAGACGCTACGGCGGATTGAGGTGCAGCGGCGACAACTTCCTCTTCACGAGGGGTTGACGGAGATGAAAAGCCTGCTAATATGGCCGGCTCGCTTCGCAGAAAACCTTCGGGTTGAAACGAAGCAGCGTCAACCACCTCGGAAACAAGGTGTTGACGGCAAGAAAAAGTCCGCTATAATGGGCGGCTCGCTTCGACGGAAACGACGAAGCTGACGGGAACGGCGCTGAGGCCACTTCCCAATGTTCTTTGACAGTGTGCGCAGGTAATTTGTGCGGACGCCTGCAGGAAGGATGATTGTCCATCTTGCAGACGTTTAATCAAAAAGCAACATATTAATTGCTTTGCAAGCGATAAGTTGTCAGTGGTTGAACTTCTGCAGCTAAAGTAATTTGTCTTCGGACATGTAATTTTAAGTGAAGAGTTTGATCCTGGCTCAGAGTGAACGCTGGCGGCAGGCCTAACACATGCAAGTCGAACGGCAGCACAGTAAGAGCTTGCTCTTATGGGTGGCGAGTGGCGGACGGGTGAGGAATACATCGGAATCTACTCTTTCGTGGGGGATAACGTAGGGAAACTTACGCTAATACCGCATACGACCTACGGGTGAAAGCGGAGGACCTTCGGGCTTCGCGCGATTGAATGAGCCGATGTCGGATTAGCTAGTTGGCGGGGTAAAGGCCCACCAAGGCGACGATCCGTAGCTGGTCTGAGAGGATGATCAGCCACACTGGAACTGAGACACGGTCCAGACTCCTACGGGAGGCAGCAGTGGGGAATATTGGACAATGGGCGCAAGCCTGATCCAGCCATGCCGCGTGGGTGAAGAAGGCCTTCGGGTTGTAAAGCCCTTTTGTTGGGAAAGAAAAGCAGTCGGTTAATACCCGATTGTTCTGACGGTACCCAAAGAATAAGCACCGGCTAACTTCGTGCCAGCAGCCGCGGTAATACGAAGGGTGCAAGCGTTACTCGGAATTACTGGGCGTAAAGCGTGCGTAGGTGGTGGTTTAAGTCTGTTGTGAAAGCCCTGGGCTCAACCTGGGAATTGCAGTGGATACTGGGTCACTAGAGTGTGGTAGAGGGTAGCGGAATTCCCGGTGTAGCAGTGAAATGCGTAGAGATCGGGAGGAACATCCGTGGCGAAGGCGGCTACCTGGACCAACACTGACACTGAGGCACGAAAGCGTGGGGAGCAAACAGGATTAGATACCCTGGTAGTCCACGCCCTAAACGATGCGAACTGGATGTTGGGTGCAATTTGGCACGCAGTATCGAAGCTAACGCGTTAAGTTCGCCGCCTGGGGAGTACGGTCGCAAGACTGAAACTCAAAGGAATTGACGGGGGCCCGCACAAGCGGTGGAGTATGTGGTTTAATTCGATGCAACGCGAAGAACCTTACCTGGTCTTGACATCCACGGAACTTTCCAGAGATGGATTGGTGCCTTCGGGAACCGTGAGACAGGTGCTGCATGGCTGTCGTCAGCTCGTGTCGTGAGATGTTGGGTTAAGTCCCGCAACGAGCGCAACCCTTGTCCTTAGTTGCCAGCACGTAATGGTGGGAACTCTAAGGAGACCGCCGGTGACAAACCGGAGGAAGGTGGGGATGACGTCAAGTCATCATGGCCCTTACGACCAGGGCTACACACGTACTACAATGGTAGGGACAGAGGGCTGCAAACCCGCGAGGGCAAGCCAATCCCAGAAACCCTATCTCAGTCCGGATTGGAGTCTGCAACTCGACTCCATGAAGTCGGAATCGCTAGTAATCGCAGATCAGCATTGCTGCGGTGAATACGTTCCCGGGCCTTGTACACACCGCCCGTCACACCATGGGAGTTTGTTGCACCAGAAGCAGGTAGCTTAACCTTCGGGAGGGCGCTTGCCACGGTGTGGCCGATGACTGGGGTGAAGTCGTAACAAGGTAGCCGTATCGGAAGGTGCGGCTGGATCACCTCCTTTTGAGCATGACGTCATTCGTCCTGTCGGGCGTCCTCACAAATTACCTGCATTCAGAGATTCATACCGGCACAGGTCGGTATGCGAAGTCCCTTTTGGGGCCTTAGCTCAGCTGGGAGAGCACCTGCTTTGCAAGCAGGGGGTCGTCGGTTCGATCCCGACAGGCTCCACCATATTGAGTGAAAAGACTTCGGGTCTGTAGCTCAGGTGGTTAGAGCGCACCCCTGATAAGGGTGAGGTCGGTAGTTCGAGTCTACCCAGACCCACCACTCTGAATGTAGTGCACACTTAAGAATTTATATGGATCAGCGTTGAGGCTGATACATGTTCTTTTATAACTTGTGACGTAGCGAGCGTTTGAGATATCTATCTAAACGTGTCGTTGAGGCTAAGGCGGGGACTTCGAGTCCCTAAGTAATTGAGTCGTATGTTCGCGTTGGTGGCTTTGTACCCCACACAACACGTACATATAGCTCCGAGGCAACTTGGGGTTATATGGTCAAGCGAATAAGCGCACACGGTGGATGCCTAGGCGGTCAGAGGCGATGAAGGACGTGGTAGCCTGCGAAAAGTGTCGGGGAGCTGGCAACAAGCTTTGATCCGGCAATATCCGAATGGGGAAACCCACTGCTTCGGCAGTATCCTGCAGTGAATTCATAGCTGCTGGAAGCGAACCCGGTGAACTGAAATATCTAAGTAACCGGAGGAAAAGAAATCAACCGAGATTCCCTAAGTAGTGACGAGCGAACGGGGAACAGCCCTTAAGCTGGAATGGCTTTAGAAAAACAATCTGGAAAGATTGGCCATAGAAGGTGATAGCCCTGTATTTAAAAGGGCCACTCCAGTGAAGACGAGTAGGGCGGGGCACGTGAAACCCTGTCTGAATATGGGGGGACCATCCTCCAAGGCTAAATACTCCTGACCGACCGATAGTGAACCAGTACCGTGAGGGAAAGGCGAAAAGAACCCCGGAGAGGGGAGTGAAATAGATCCTGAAACCGTGTGCGTACAAGCAGTAGGAGCTCGCAAGAGTGACTGCGTACCTTTTGTATAATGGGTCAGCGACTTACTGTTCGTGGCAAGCTTAACCGTATAGGGGAGGCGAAGGGAAACCGAGTCTGATAAGGGCGCATAGTCGCGGGCAGTAGACCCGAAACCGGGTGATCTAGTCATGGCCAGGGTGAAGGTGCCGTAACAGGTACTGGAGGCCCGAACCCACGTCTGTTGCAAAAGACGGGGATGAGCTGTGATTAGGAGTGAAAAGCTAATCGAACCCGGAGATAGCTGGTTCTCCTCGAAAGCTATTTAGGTAGCGCCTCGGACGAATACTACTGGGGGTAGAGCACTGTTATGGCTAGGGGGTCATCGCGACTTACCAAACCATTGCAAACTCCGAATACCAGTACGTACTATCCGGGAGACACACGGCGGGTGCTAACGTCCGTCGTGAAAAGGGAAACAACCCAGACCCACAGCTAAGGTCCCAAATTCACTGCTAAGTGGAAAACGATGTGGAAAGGCACAGACAGCCAGGAGGTTGGCTTAGAAGCAGCCACCCTTTAAAGAAAGCGTAATAGCTCACTGGTCGAGTCGGTCTGCGCGGAAGATTTAACGGGGCTAAGCAGTGAACCGAAGCTTGGGGTGCATAAAACTTGTTTTATGCGCGGTAGAGGAGCGTTCCGTAAGCCTGCGAAGGTGGATTGAGAAGTCTGCTGGAGGTATCGGAAGTGCGAATGCTGACATGAGTAACGATAATGCGGGTGAAAAGCCCGCACGCCGAAAGCCCAAGGTTTCCTTGCGCAACGTTAATCGACGCAGGGTTAGTCGGTCCCTAAGGCGAGGGCGAAAGCCGTAGTCGATGGGAAGCAGGTTAATATTCCTGCACCTCGCGTGAGTGCGATGGAGGGACGGAGAAGGTTAGGTGTACCGGGCGTTGGTTGTCCCGGGGAAAGGCGGTAGGTTTGAATCTTTGGCAAATCCGGGATTCTTTAAGACCGAGCACCGAGACGAGCCTTTATGGCGAAGTCACTGATACCACGCTTCCAGGAAAAGCTCCTAAGCTTCAGCTCACGAAGACCGTACCGTAAACCGACACAGGTGGGTAGGATGAGAATTCTCAGGCGCTTGAGAGAACTCGGGTGAAGGAACTAGGCAACATGGCACCGTAACTTCGGGAGAAGGTGCACCCTTTTTGGTGGCTCATGCGAGCTATAGCTGAAGAGGGTCGCAGAAACCAGGCCGCTGCGACTGTTTATCAAAAACACAGCACTCTGCAAACACGAAAGTGGACGTATAGGGTGTGACGCCTGCCCGGTGCTGGAAGGTTAATTGATGGGGTCAGCCGCAAGGCGAAGCTCTTGATCGAAGCCCCAGTAAACGGCGGCCGTAACTATAACGGTCCTAAGGTAGCGAAATTCCTTGTCGGGTAAGTTCCGACCTGCACGAATGGCGTAACGACAGCGGCGCTGTCTCCACCCGAGACTCAGTGAAATTGAAATCGCTGTGAAGATGCAGCGTTCCCGTGGCAAGACGGAAAGACCCCGTGAACCTTTACTATAGCTTTACACTGAACGTTGAGTTCGTCTGTGTAGGATAGGTGGGAGGCTATGAAACTGTGGCGCTAGCTGCAGTGGAGCCATCCTTGAAATACCACCCTGTCGTGCTTGACGTTCTAACCTAGATCCGTTATCCGGATCAGGGACCGTGTATGGTGGGTAGTTTGACTGGGGCGGTCTCCTCCTAAAGAGTAACGGAGGAGCACGAAGGTACGCTCAGCGCGGTCGGACATCGCGCACTGTGTGCAAAGGCATAAGCGTGCTTGACTGCAAGATCGACGGATCAAGCAGGTACGAAAGTAGGTCTTAGTGATCCGGTGGTTCTGTATGGAAGGGCCATCGCTCAACGGATAAAAGGTACTCCGGGGATAACAGGCTGATACCGCCCAAGAGTTCATATCGACGGCGGTGTTTGGCACCTCGATGTCGGCTCATCACATCCTGGGGCTGTAGTCGGTCCCAAGGGTATGGCTGTTCGCCATTTAAAGTGGTACGCGAGCTGGGTTCAGAACGTCGTGAGACAGTTCGGTCCCTATCTGCCATGGGCGTTGGAAGTTTGAGAGGGGCTGCTCCTAGTACGAGAGGACCGGAGTGGACGAACCTCTGGTGTTCCGGTTGTCACGCCAGTGGCATTGCCGGGTAGCTATGTTCGGAAGCGATAACCGCTGAAAGCATCTAAGCGGGAAGCGCGCCTCAAGATGAGACTTCCCGGGGCACAAGCCCCCTAAAGGAACCATATAGACTATGTGGTTGATAGGTCAGGTGTGTAAGTACAGCAATGTATTGAGCTAACTGATACTAATGATCCGTGCGGCTTGACCATATAACCTCAAGTTGCCTTGGTCCCAACGAACGTTGGTAGATCCGCAAACGCAAGCTACGTCACAAGTTAACTATGCGAGACGAGCGCCGTAGGCGCTTCAACGCAAACGCTTGCACCCATGTGCATCCGTTTGCCACGAAGCTCCGACTGGCGACACTCCAACCGTCTCCCTGGTGAAATTAGCGCTGTGGAACCACCCGATCCCATCCCGAACTCGGAAGTGAAACGCAGCTGCGCCGATGGTAGTGTGGCTCAAGCCATGCGAGAGTAGGTCATCGCCAGGGGCTTTACCCGAAACCCTCAGTCCAACTGGACTGAGGGTTTCTTTTTGCCTGGTCGTTAGGAAAAACCCCGCAATCCACCCATACCCGCACCGGGCTGCGTGCCTCGTCAACCCTCGCCTGTGCTCCTGGAGACCGCTATCTGGTAGCTAGCTGATCGCCGCTCGATTGCTTTTCTGCATGCTGACCTCCAGCCGCACGCGACCTGCAAATAGATGAGGTACCGCCCGTGAGGTGCCTCCCGCGCTGCACGGGGGGCGACTCATGCCAGCGGAAGGTGCCGCTGTCGCCGCGAACATGCCGGCGAGCGTGCTCGGCATAAGCTGGACGACGACGCACACCACATGCGTCGCTCATAAACTCTCGCTCGCAAACCCTCGGCTGCTCCTGCAGACCGCTATCCGGTGACTGGCCGACCGCCGCTTGATTGCTTTTCAGCATGCCAACCTCCATATCGTGCCGTGCCGGTGCATGACCGGCTGTTGCTGGATGCGCTGATGCCGGAATTGCCTGAAGTCGAAACTGCGGTGCGCGGCCTTGCGCCGCATCTGGTTGGGCAGCGCATCCATGGGGTGATCCTGCGTCGGCCAGATCTGCGTTGGCCCATTGCCGAGCAGATCGAGCGCTTGCTTCCTGGAGCTACCATCACGCAGGTCCGTCGACGTGCCAAGTATCTATTGATGGATACCGATGCCGGCGGGAGTGCGTTGCTGCATCTGGGCATGTCCGGGAGCTTGCGTGTATTGCCTGGCGATACGCTGCCGCGCGCACATGATCATGTGGATATCAGCCTGCAGAACGGGCGTGTGCTGCGCTTCAACGACCCGCGACGGTTTGGTTGCCTGCTGTGGCAATCTGATACGCAGGTGCATGAGCTGCTCGCTGCGCTAGGTCCGGAGCCATTATCTGAGGCATTTACTGGCGATTATCTCTATGCGCTATCGCGCGGTCGTCGCGCTGCAGTCAAAACCTTTCTGATGGATCAAGCGGTGGTTGTTGGCGTACTAAAGGGATTTTTAAACAAGGGCGTGCCGAACGATGACGCGAAACCAGGCCGCAATGACCGGATGACCCGATGCATTCCACATTGAACGAGCTTTATTGATCAACCTCGCTGTATTGGGTCGAATTCCGACAGAGGTGAGGCTGCTGCCGGCATTTCTCCGGCTAAAGGGATTTTTCAACAAGGGCGTGCCGAACGGTGACGCGAAATCAGGCCGCAATGACCGGATGACCCGATGCATTCAACGACGCCAATCTCGATTGGCGACCCAAGGCGCCTGGCTTGCTGGCCGCTTCATACGTGAATCGGCGGCACTTGATTGACCTGTTTCTATCCCAGGCATAAAAAACCCCGCTCTCGCGGGGTTTTTCTTGCCTGGCTTTGGATCAACCAGCCCTTCTTCAATCACCCAGTGTCAGCAGCGAGGCGTTGCCGCCTGCTGCGGTGGTGTTGACGGTGACAACCTTCTCTGTGGCGAAGCGCAGCAGATAGTGCGGGCCGCCGGCTTTTGGGCCGGTGCCGGAAAGGCCTTGGCCGCCGAAGGGCTGGACACCGACGACGGCGCCAATCTGATTACGGTTGACGTAGACGTTGCCAACGGCGACGCGCGATGTAATGCGCTCGATGGTGTCGTCGATGCGCGAATGCACGCCCAAGGTCAGGCCGTAGCCAGTGGCGTTGATCTGGTCGATAACGGTGTCGAGCTGGTCGGCTTTCCAGCGAATCACATGCAGGACGGGACCGAAAACCTCGCGTTGCAACTGGGTGAGCGACGTCAGCTCATAGGCGCGCGGGGCAAAGAAGCTGCCGTGTGCGGTGCCATCGTCTAGCTTGGTGGTTCCGATCAGGCGTGCCTCACGGTCCATACGAGATGCGTGATCGTCGAGGATTTTGAGCGCATCTGCATCGATTACCGGGCCAACGTCGGTGGAAAGCACGCCGGGGTCGCCGATCTTCAGCTCGCCCATCGCACCGGCGAGCATGGTCATGACCTTGTCGGCGATGTCGTCCTGGACGAACAACACGCGCGCCGCCGAGCAGCGTTGACCGGCGGAGATGAATGCGCTGGAAATTGCATCCTTCACCACGGCCTCGGGCAGCGATGACGAGTCGGCGATAAAGGCGTTTTGGCCACCGGTCTCGGCGATCAGCACGCCGATAGCGGCATCGCGCGCGGCCAGGGTTCGATTGATGATGCGCGCGGTTTCGGTGGAACCGGTGAACGCCACGCCCGCCACGCGCGGATCGTTGGTCAATGCAGCACCCACGGTGGCGCCGTCACCAGGCAGGAATTGCACGGCGGTTTCCGGTACGCCGGCTTCGTGCAGCAGCTTCACTGCCGCGTAGCCGATCAGATTGGTCTGCTCGGCGGGTTTGGCGATCACGCTGTTACCGGCAGCGAGCGCGGCGGCGGCCTGGCCCAGGAAAATCGCGAGCGGGAAATTCCAGGGGCTGATGCAGACGAACACGCCGCGACCGTGCAATTGCAGTTCATTGGACTCGCCGGTCGGTCCGGGCAGGCGCTCGGGTGAGCCAAATTGTGCGCGTGCCTGGCCGGCGTAGTAGCGCAGGAAGTCGACTGCCTCGCGCACTTCGGCCACGGCATCGGGCAGCGTCTTGCCCGCTTCCTTGACGCAGATCGCCATGAACTCGGGCATGCGCGCCTCGAGCAGGTCGGCGGCGTGTTCCAGGATGGTGGCGCGGCTTGCCGCCGGGGTGCGGTTCCAGCCCGGTTGGGCTGCAGCGGCTGACGCCAGCGCCTTCTGCACCGTCGCGGGATCGGCTGGTTGCCAGTGCCCAACCGTCTCGCGGCGATCGGCCGGGTTCAGCACTGCTTCGCTCTGGGTACTGATCACCGCGCCCGGTACAAGCGGCGCTGCCTTCCACGGTTTGACGGCGGCGTTGAGTTGCTCGGCCAGCTGCCGCAGATCGTTGTCGTTGGCGAGATTGGCGCCCATGGAGTTCTTCCTGTTCTGGTTCTGGCTGCGCAACAGATCTGTCGGCAGCGGGATCTTGGGGTGCGGGATGGAGACAAACGACGACACCGCCTCGACTGGATCGCGGATCAGGTCTTCGATGGCGACGTCCTCATCGGTAATGCGATTGACGAAGCTGGAATTGGCGCCGTTTTCGAGCAGACGACGCACCAGGTAGGGCAGCAAATCTTCATGCGAGCCGACCGGTGCATACACACGACACGGCAGCCCCAGACGATCGGCAGGAATCACCTCGGCATACAGGTCATCGCCCATGCCGTGCAGTTTCTGATGCTCATACGTTTTACCCGCTGAAATCGCACGTACCGCGGCGATGGTCTGCGCGTTATGAGTGGCGAACATCGGATACAGCGCGTCGCTGTGCGCAAACATGCGACGTGCGCAGGCCAGGTAGGAGACGTCAGTGTTCTGCTTGCGCGTAAACACCGGGTAGCCGGGATGGCCTTCGATCTGCGCACGCTTGATCTCCGCATCCCAATAGGCGCCCTTGACCAGACGCACCGGAATGCGTCGGCCAACGCGCCGCGCCAGGTCGGCCAGGAAGTCGATCGTATAGGGCGTGCGCTTCTGATACGCCTGCACCGCCAGTCCATAGCCTTCCCAACCATCCAGCGACGGGTCGGAAAAGGTGGCTTCGATGATGTCCAGCGACAGCTCCAGGCGATCGGCCTCTTCGGCATCGACGGTGTAGCCGATGCCATACGACTTGGCCAGCTGCGCGAGTTCCAGCACGCCGGGCACAAGTTCGGCCATCACGCGTGCGCGCTTGGCATGTTCGTAGCGCGGATACAGCGCAGAGAGCTTGATCGAAATGCTGGGCGCGGCGAACACATCGGTGCCGACGAAACTGCCGCTACGGCCGATCGCATGGATGGCATCGCGATACGCCTGCAAATAGCGCTGCGCATCCTTCATGGTCAATGCGCCTTCGCCGAGCATGTCGAACGAATAGCGGTAATCGGCGTTGTCGCCCTTGCGCGAACGCGACAACGCCTCGCCGATCGTGCGTCCCATGACGAACTGGTGGCCCATGATCTTCATCGCCTGCCGCACGGCCAGACGAATCACTGGCTCGCCGACGCGGCCGATCAGACGCTTGAAGGCACTGGGTACATCGGCGCGGGTAAGGTCGTTGAGTTGCACCAGCCTGCCGGTAAGCATCAAGCCCCAGGTCGATGCGTTGACCAGCACCGAGTCGCTGCCGCCCATGTGCTTCTTCCAGTCCGCATCGCCGAGCTTGTCGCGGATCAGCTTGTCTGCGGTGTCCTGGTCGGGAATACGCAGCAATGCCTCGGCCACGCACATCAGCAGCACGCCCTCCTCGCTGCCCAGATCGTACTGGCGCATGAAGGCTTCGATCGCGCCCTGATCCTGTGCGCGTGCACGCACCCGGGTGACCAGATCGGCGGCGAGTGCCTGCACCTTGGCCTGCTCTGCGGCCGGCAAGCGCGCCTGGTCGAGTAGTTCGTGCACGTGCTCGGCTTCGTCCTTGAGCCAGGCAGCGGTGATGGCAGCGCGCAATGCGCCGGGCGCGGCCGGTAACTCGGGCGCGAGCAGCGAGTGCGCGTCGGCGGTGGAGGCAAGCGAGTCGAGCTGAGCGTTCATGCGAAAGGTGCCTGGGAATCCTTGCGCATTCTAGAGAGCCGGAGCACCCGCACACTTGTGTGGAAGCGGCAGCTTTCCCGCCGTTTTGTGCAGGTCGCCCAAGGATGTGATGGTGGACCCGCTCACGGGCCTGTGCCGTCCGCTGTTTGAGTGAAGTATTTGATTTATGCGCATTTTTAGCTGCACTGCAGCAATTTGCTGATCGGCGGAAACGCTTGCCGCATGCGTTCGCGCGGGTCTACCATCGGGCTGTTCCCGCAGTCCGCTGCGTGTTGCCAATGATCGAAGTGCTGCCGTTGATGTCCGAAGGGGTTGGGACGCAATTGCGGTTGCGACCTCCGCGGGCGCTATCGGCCAGGCAATTCGTGCTGCTGTTCGCAGTTCTGTCCGGAACGATGTGGGTCTTTGCGGGCCTGGGGTGGTGGACCGGTAATGTATTCGCGCCGGTATTCGCCCTGTTGCACAGTGGAATGGTGGCGCTGGCGCTGCGGCAGTTGTGGCGAAGTGGCGAGCGCGAAGAAGCGATCCGGGTAGGGGAGACCGCAGTTGAGGTGTTTCCGTCCGGGCATGCGCCACCAGCGTTTCAGGCACATCCGCACTGGGTGCGGTTATGCATGGAACGCGACGACAGGGTGCTGTTGGTGAGCAGCGGCAGGCAGATCGAGATCGGAAGTTTTCTCGGGCCGGCCGAACGTGTGGAACTGGCAGATACCCTGAAACGCTTGCTCGCGGCCGCCAATGGCCGTCACCGATGACGTAAGGGTCTAGGCAATGACGCAACGCAGCAGCTGGAAGTCGACGTACACAAGGTTGGGCCTGGCGATGGCAGCGCTGGTCGGCGCACCGGGCGCCTGGGCGCAATCGGCTGATCCAAAGGAATGGCAGCTCAATATGGGCCGCGGGGTGACGCAGACCGCACGCATGGCCTACGAGGCGCATATGGTGGCGCTGTGGGTGTGCGTGGTGATCGGCGTCCTGGTGTTCGGGGCGATGGGCTATGCGATGTTCAAGTTCCGCAAGTCCAAGGGCGCGGTGGCTGCACAGTTCAGCCACAACACGCGGGCCGAGGTGCTGTGGACGGTGATTCCGGTGTTGGTGCTGATTGCGATGGCGTGGCCGGCAACGGCCAAACTGATCGCGATGTACGACACCCGCGAGTCGGAAATGACCGTCAAGGTCACCGGCTATCAGTGGATGTGGAAGTACGAGTATCTGGGCCAGGGCGTGGAATTCACCAGCCGCCTGGCGCGCGAATCGGACCGCATCCGGCAGAGCGGCGAGCGCCCTACTGCGGCGTCGCAACCGCATTATCTGCTCGATGTCGATAATCGCCTGGTGCTGCCGGTCAATACCAAGATCCGCTTCGTGATCACCGCCGACGACGTGATCCATGCGTGGTGGGTGCCTGCACTGGGTTGGAAGCAGGACGCCATCCCTGGCATCGTCAACGAGGCGTGGACCAATATCGAGCAGCCGGGTGTGTATCGCGGCCAGTGTGCGGAGTTGTGCGGCAAGGATCATGGCTTCATGCCGATCGTGGTCGAAGCGCTGCCCAAGGCCGAGTTCCAGCGTTGGCTGGCATCACGTCGCAGCGCCACACCTGCAGCGCCCGCGGCATCGACGGCAGCAGCCCCAGCAGCAGCGCCCACGCCCGCAGCACCAGCGACAGCACCTACCGGTGAGGCTGCACCCGCGGCGGCACCGGCAGCACAAGCTGCCGCACCGACCGCCGCTCTCTAATACCGCTCGCAACCGCACCGCTTCACAGAGGTCGTTCCGTCATGGCGCATACCGCAGTCGATCACCACGGACACCATCAGCCCGGCTTCGTCGAGCGCTGGTTTTTTTCGACCAATCACAAGGACATCGGCACGCTGTACCTGCTGTTCTCCTTCGTGATGTTCATCATCGGCGCGGCGATGAGCGTGGTGATCCGCGCCGAACTCATGCAGCCCGGCCTGCAGTTCGTCAAGCCCGAATTCTTTAACCAGATGACCACCGTGCATGCACTGGTGATGATCTTCGGTGGGGTGATGCCGGCCTTCGTCGGTCTGGCGAACTGGATGATTCCGTTGCAGATCGGCGCGCCGGACATGGCATTGCCGCGCATGAACAACTGGTCGTTCTGGTTGCTGCCGGTCGCCTTTACCTTGTTGTTGTTGACGTTGTTCCTGCCCGGTGGTGCACCAGCCGGCGGCTGGACGCTGTATCCACCGCTGTCGCTGCAGGGTGGCTACAACGTGGCCTTCAGCGTGTTCGCGATCCACGTGGCTGGCGTCAGCTCGATCATGGGGGCGATCAACATCATCGCCACCGTGCTCAACATGCGTGCGCCGGGCATCGATCTGCTCAAGATGCCGATCTTCTGCTGGGCCTGGTTGATCACCGCGTTCCTGCTGATCGCGGTCATGCCGGTGTTGGCCGGTGCGGTCACCATGTTGCTGACCGACAAGTTCTTCGGCACCAGCTTCTTCAACGCGGCCGGCGGTGGCGACCCGGTGATGTACCAGCACATCTTCTGGTTCTTCGGGCACCCGGAGGTGTACATCATGATCCTGCCGGCGTTCGGTGTGGTCAGCGAAATCATCCCCACCTTCAGCCGCAAGCCGCTGTTCGGCTATCAGGCGATGGTCTATGCGATCGCCGCGATCGCGTTTTTGAGCTTCATTGTGTGGGCACACCACATGTTCACCGTGGGCATGCCGCTCGGTGGTGAGATCTATTTCATGTTCGCCACGATGTTGATCTCCATCCCGACCGGGGTGAAGGTGTTCAACTGGGTCAGCACGATGTGGAAAGGCTCGCTGACGTTCGAATCGCCGATGCTGTGGGCCGTGGCGTTTGTGATCCTCTTCAGCATCGGTGGTTTTTCCGGCCTGATGCTGGCGATCGTACCGGCGGACTTCCAGTATCACGATACGTATTTTGTGGTGGCGCATTTCCATTACGTGCTGGTCACCGGTGCGGTGTTTGCCTTGATTGCAGCGGTGTACTACTGGTGGCCGAAGTGGACCGGGCGCATGTACAACGAGGCCTGGGCCAAGTTCCATTTCTGGTGGACGATGATCTTCGTCAACCTGTTGTTCTTCCCGCAGCACTTCCTCGGTCTGGCCGGCATGCCGCGGCGCATCCCCGACTACAACGTGGTGTTTGCCGACTGGAATCTGGTCAGTTCGATCGGTGCGTTCGGCATGTTTGCTACGCCGTTCCTGATGGCCGCCATTTTGCTTGCGTCGCTACGTAGCGGTGCTCGCGCCGATGCGCGTGCCTGGGAAGGTGCAAAGGGGCTGGAGTGGACGGTGCCTTCGCCGGCGCCTGCACACACCTTCACCGTGCCGCCGGTCATCAAGCCTGGAGATCTTGCGCATGAAGACATCGGCCACTGAGTCGGCGTCGGAGCCGGCGGTGACGCGTCTACTTTCCGCTGCCGAACGGCAGGCGCAGCAGCGCCGCGCGGTACGCCGCACGGCAATCACGGTGGGGATCATTGCGTTGCTGATCTATGCCGGCTTCATTGCCTCGGGCGTCATCGGCCGATGACTGCGCGCGCGCCCACGCATGCGCCAACCGCCGGCTTGTTCAAGCTGCTGGGCGTGGTGCTAGGCGTCTTCGTGCTGACCTTTTCGCTGGTGCCGCTGTACCGCATCGCGTGCGAAAAAGTCTTCGGCATTCGCATGGAGCGCGCACCGGGTAGCACCCGCGAGGGTGCATCCAATGCGGTGGGCGCTGGCAAACGCACGGTGCGGGTGGAGTTCGATGCCGGGGTCAATTCCAAACTGCCCTGGACGTTCCATCCCGAGCAAATGACGATGGACGTGGTGCCGGGGGAGCTCAACGAGGCACTGTATTTCGCGCGCAACGACAGCAAGCGGGCGGTGGTGGGTAGCGCAGTGCCGTCGGTTGCGCCGGCGCGTGCGTCGGGCTACTTCAACAAGACCGAATGTTTCTGTTTCACCGCGCAGACGCTGCAGGCCGGGGAGACGCGCGACATGCCGCTGCGTTTCATCGTGGACCCTGCGTTGCCTGCGGAAGTCACTACGATCACCTTGTCCTACACGTTCTATCGCAACGACGCGCTGACCTCGGAACTGCAGGGCGGTGCCGTGTCCGGCACGCCGCGCGCGGCGCCGTAACCTTCATCCACTCGTACCACGACACGGAAGCAACGCCATGGCCGATCACAGTCCCAACGCCGATGCGTATTTCGTCCCGACCCAGAGCAAATGGCCTTTTGTCGGGTCGATTGCGATGTTCGTGATGATGATTGGCGTGGCCAGTTGGCTCAACGATGCGGCCTGGGGGCGCTGGACATTCTTCGCCGGCATGGCGATGTTGCTGGCGACCTTGTTCATGTGGTTTGGCGATGTCATTCGCGAGTCCAACGCCGGCAACTACAACCGCCAGGTGGACGGCTCGTTCCGCATGGGGATGGTGTGGTTTATTTTTTCCGAGGTGATGTTCTTTGGCGCCTTCTTCGGCGCCTTGTTCTACACGCGCGTGCTGACGCTGCCCTGGCTGGGCGGCGAAGGCGATGGCGTGATGACCAACGAGCTGCTGTGGAACGGCTATTCCGCTGCCTGGCCGACCAATGGTCCGGGCACGATCGGCGGGCAATTCCAGACCATTCCGGCCTGGGGATTGCCGCTGATCAATACGCTGATCCTGCTCAGCTCCGGTGTGACGCTGACTATTGCGCATCACGCACTGAAAGGCGGCCGGCGCTGTGCGCTGCTGCTGTGGTTGGGGTTGACGGTGCTGCTGGGTTGCGTGTTTTTGTTCCTGCAGGCAGAGGAATACATCCACGCCTACACCGAACTCAATCTCACGCTGGGCTCGGGAATTTACGGCTCCACGTTCTTTATGCTCACCGGCTTCCACGGCATGCATGTGCTGCTAGGCACGATCATGCTGGCGGTAATGTGGCTACGCGCAGCCAAGGGCCACTTCAGCCGCGATAACCACTTCGCCTTTGAAGCGGCCGCATGGTACTGGCACTTCGTCGACGTGGTGTGGCTAGCGCTGTTCCTGTTCGTGTATGTGCTTTGAGAATCGGGAATCGGGAATCGGGAATCGGGAATCGGGAATCGCCAGAGCGAGCCTTCTTTTGCTTCTACGATTCCCTACTCCCGATTCTCCATTCCCGGCCGCCTCAGCGTCCGATGCCATGCGGCTTGATCCAGCCGGTGTAGATGCCGATGATCACGATGGCGATCAATGCAACTGACAATCCAATGCGCCAGGTCAGTGCGTTGACGGTGCGTTTGGTCTGGCCGCGATCGGTGAGCAGGTAGTACAGACCGGCACCCAGGTTCCACAGGATCACGATCAGGAAGGCGACAATCAGCAGCGTCTTGAGCGAATCGTTCACAACAGCCCCGGTGGTCGTCGACGTGGTCCGGGCATTGCACGCTTTTTTGCGTCGCTTGTCATGACGCGCAAGCACACGGCGGTGTTGGGTTGGGCGCTGGCCGTGCTGGTCAGCGTGGGGTTTGTTGCGCTCGGGCAGTGGCAATTGCAGCGCATGCACAGCAAGCAAGCGTTGTTGGAACGCGCCGCGCATGTGCGCGAGACACCGTTGACCCTGGTGCAGGCAGAGGCCGCGCGGCAGGAGTTGGCGTGGGTGAGCGGACGCGTACGGTTTTTGCCGCAGCAGGTGCTGCTGGACAATCAATTGCATGCCGGACGTGCCGGTGTGCGCGTCTACCAGCTCGCCGCGGCGCAAGGTACATCGCATACGCTGCTGGTCGACCTGGGTTGGTTGCCGCTGCCGGCGAATCGGCAATTGCCGAGCATCACTGCACTGGAAGGTACGCGGGACCTGCAGGGGCTGCTGAGCGCGCCGCCGTCATCCGGTCTGGCAATCGGGCCGGCGCTGGCGCCGACCGCCACGTCCAATACCTGGCTGGCGACACGGCTGGATGTGCAGGCGGTGCGCAGCACGCTGGGAAGGCGCGACATTTCGTCGCAGGTATTGCGCCTGGATCCAGTGGTGCCGGTCGGTTACGAGCGCGATCTGGAGATGCTTCCGAACACGTTGCCACCCGCGCGGCACTTGGGTTACGCGGTGCAATGGTTCGGTCTTGCCGCGGCGGTGCTGGCCACTGCAACGCTGCTGACCTGGCGTGCGCGGCGCCGTCGGCGGCGCGGGCACTGACCCGCGCGGCATGAGAAAATCGCCAGCATGACCTCTCCCACATCGGCCACGCCGCACTCGGTCAAACGCGGCCGCAGGATGCTGATTGCCCTGGCAGTGCTGTTCTTCGGCTCGATGTTGCTGGCCGGCGTGCTGCGCTTCTCCGGTTGGCAGCCGGCGTCGATGCGCAACAACGGACAATTGCTCAATCCGCCCGCCGACCTGCGTGCGCTGGTGCCGGTGCGCGCGGACGGGAAACCGTACGCGTGGGCACCTGGCGAACGCATCTGGCGGATCGCGCTCGCCCCACCGGCAGACTGTGCGCAGCAATGCGTGGCATTGGCCGCGGAACTGGACAAGGTCTGGCAGCTGCTTGGGCATCGCGCCGACAAGGTGGAGGTGCTGTGGATCGGCACGCCGCCCGCCGGTCTGCCGCCGATGCCGGCATTGCGCGTCCTGCGTGACGATGCATCGCTGCGGCGCGCACTGCCACGTGGCAACGATGCGGCCGGCGTGCCGGTGTATGTGATCGACCCCAACGGCTTCGTGATCCTGCGCTATGCCCCGGGTTTTGACCCGGCCGGCTTGCGTGCGGATCTGGTCAAGCTGCTGAAATTGATGTGAGCCCGTCTCGATGAATCTGTTTGCGCCACCGGCATTGTTCCGCCACTTCCACCGCATGGCCTGGCTTGCGGCGCTGTTCACTGCGAGCACGATTTTGTTCGGCTCGTTCGTGCGCCTGTCCGATGCCGGCATGAGCTGTCCGGACTGGCCGACCTGCTATGGCCGCGTCACCTGGCCGCAGACTGCCGACGAAGCCAACACGCATGTGGCCAGCAAGATTCGCCCGCTGGAATCGCACAAGGCCTGGCGCGAGCAGGTGCACCGCTTCCTGGCCGGCGCGCTGGGCGTGGAAGTGTTGGTACTGGCGCTGCTGGCCGCGCGTCGCCGCCGCATGGGCATTGCGCAGGTCGTGTCGGCGGCGGCGCTGGTGGCGCTCTCGATCCCCTTGTACATGTCTGGCTGGCACACGCTGGCGATGGGTGTGGCAGCCGCGGGCGAGGCGATCCTGCTGCTGGCGGCGCTGCGCTGGAGCAATATCGATCTGGCACGTGCCGGCGTGCTGACGCTGGCGGTGGTGATCTTCCAGGCGCTGCTGGGCATGTGGACGGTGACGCTGCTGCTCAAGCCCATCGTGGTGATGGGCCATCTGCTCGGCGGCATGCTGATGTTTTCGCTGCTGGTGTGGATGGCGTGGCGGGCGACCCATTTGCCGATCACGCTGGCCGACGCCTCACGGCTGAAGTGGCTGCTGCGTCTGGGCGTGGCGGTGCTGGGCCTGCAGATCGCGCTGGGCGGCTGGGTCAGCTCCAACTATGCGGCGCTGGCCTGCGGCGGCGGTAGCTGGTCTGCGGACAACTTCCCGCGTTGCGTCAGCCAGTGGTGGCCGACGCATGATTTCCGCGAAGGCTTCACGCTGTGGCGCGGGATCGGTGTGGATTACGAAGGCGGCGTGCTCGATGGCGCGGCGCGTATCGCCATCCAGATGGCGCATCGCTTGTGGGCGATCGCGACCGCCCTGTATCTGTGGTGGCTGGCGTGGCGCTTGTCGCGTTCGCCGGGGATGCGCGTGTGGGCGACGGCGCTGGCGGTGCTGGTGGCGGTGCAGGTGACGCTGGGCATGCTCAACGTCAAGCTGGCCTTGCCGCTGGAAGTGTCGGTGCTGCATAACGGTGGCGCGGTGGCATTGCTGTTCGTGCTGGTGTCGCTACTGGCGCGGCTGCGCGCGCCGGAATGAGCATGGCTGTCAGTGCACGCGATTATTGGGATCTGACCAAACCAAAGGTGGTGGCACTGATCGTGTTCACCGCGCTGGTGGGCATGTTCCTGGCCATTCCCGGCGTACCGACCTGGGCACAGGTGCGTGCGGGCACGTTGGGGTTTGTGGGGATCTGGCTGGCCGCCTCGGCGGCGGCAGCAATCAATCAATTACTCGATGCCAAGATCGACGCGCAGATGGCGCGTACGTCCTGGCGTCCGTTGGTGGTGGGCAAGGTGCGGCCGTGGCAGGTGATGGTGTTTGCCAGCGTACTGATCGTGATCTCCATGACCATGCTGGTGGTCTGGGTGAACGTCATCACCGCGGTGCTGACCTTCGCTTCGATGATCGGCTATGCGGTGATCTACACCGTCTACCTGAAACGGGCGACCTCGCAGAACATCGTGATCGGCGGGCTGGCCGGCGCCACGCCGCCGATGCTGGGCTGGGCGGCGGTCACCGGGCTGCCGACCACGGCCGACTGGATCAATGCCTCGATCCTGGTGCTGATCATCTTCATCTGGACGCCGCCGCACTTCTGGGCGCTGGCGATTTTCCGGCGTGCCGATTACGCCAAGGCGGCGATCCCGATGTTGCCGGTGACCCACGGGGTGCCGCACACGCGCAAGCAGATCCTCATCTACACGATCGTGTTGGCGGTTGTGACGCTGCTGCCGGTGGCAGTGGGCATGAGTGGGGTGTTTTATCTCGGCGGCGCGGTGGTGCTCAACGCGGTATTCCTCTGGTATGCGTGGCGCATGCTGGACCCGCCGGACGAATTGTTTTCGATGAAGATGTTCGGCTATTCCATCGTGTATCTGATGGCGTTGTTCGCCTTCCTGATGGTGGATCACCTGCTGTTGCCGTGGGTGCGGTGAGAACCGCGGCAGACATCTGAGGCAGCCCGATTGCCGCTGCGCAGATGCCTGCCGGGTTGTGCTGGCTCAGCTTAGCCAGCTACTGCACGCGCTGGTGTTCTTGCTGTCGCAGCTGGCTTGCATTTTCTGCCGGAGTCGTGCCAGCACCGCGTTGCCTTCCTGGTGATGCTGCTTGCTCCAGGTTTTCAATGAGGTGCCCAGCCGGTCGAAGCGCTGACGGGTGCGCTGACGGTAGCCATCGGACTGTGTGGCCAGATCGCCGATCACCTGGGTGGCAGCTGCTTCGATGCCGGCGGTGTCGTCGGGGCTCAGCCGGATCAGCCCGTCCACATACATCATGCTGACCCGCATGCGGATCGAGGGGCCATCGGCAGTTTCATAGGCCTTCTTGAGCCAGGACAGCGCGGTCTTGCGATCGCCGCGGTCTTCGGCGAGCTGGGAGAGTTCCGGCATGTAGTAGTACGGAGTCTTGCTGCGTCCCAGTTCGGCCAGCAGCAGTTGTTCGGCAGCGCTGCTGTCGCCTACCTCGCTCAACAACGAAGCCGCGTCGCTGATGATGGATTGCCGTTCCTCGACGGTCTTGGCCGCGTCCACTGCCGTTTGCACGCGCTGGTGCACGGCAGCGACCACCGCTGCCGGCAACGGCGGTTGTGGCCCCTTTGGCTTGGTCTCGGTCGGCTGCCCTTGCGCAAGGCGTGCAAGCTGTACTTTCGCGTACGCGGTGTCCAGGCGGTCGCTGATCGGTACGCTGGTATCGGCATAGACGGTGTCCAATGCCTGATCGAGCTTGGCCGACAGGGCGGCACGTTCGCCGGCGTCAGTGCTGGACGCACCGACCAGACGCGCGGCGACGTAGCTCAGCGTGCCGAGGTTGGCGCGCAGTTCGGCCGGATTGGCCAGGACCGCCTCCAACAGGGTGCGATAGGCCGGGTCTGGCGCGGGGGGCTTTTCCGCTGCGGCCAGCGCCGAGAGCGTAAACCGGTGTTGCAGTGCCGGTTGCGGGGCGGCCTTGGACAGGCGTGCGAGCAATCCGGCGGCGTCATCGGCCTTGATCAGCCGGTCGTCCCTGCCCCAGGCATAGTTGCTGAGCACGGCCCAGTCGTCCGCGCTGAGTTCCTGTGGTGCGCGCTGCGCCTTGTCCAACAGCTGTTTGACGGTGGTGGTGCTGGTGGCGGCCACCCGCAGCACATCGGCAAGACGGGCGTTGTCGCTATCGCCGGCCAGACGGGTGATTTCTCTGCGGTCCGCGCGTAGCACGATGATGGTGGGGTAGCCCTTGATGCCGAATTGCTCGCCCCAGGCCTGCGCGCCTTGGGAGTCGCCATCCAGGTGCACCGCGACGAACTGCCGCGTGCGCGCGATGAACGCCGGATCCTTGAACAAGGTGGCCTTCAACTGGTTGCATGGTGGGCACCAGGCCGCGCCCCAGTACAGCAGGATCGGCTTGCCGCTTTCCTTGGCTTCGGCAAACGCGTCTTCGATGTCGCCTTCGTGCCAGGCGATCCCGGTGTCTGCGGCAGGTGCGGCGGCGGGTGTGATGTGTGCGGGCGCCGACGGTGGCGCGGGCTTGTTGCAGGCGGTCAGGGTCGCAAGCACCGCAAGCAGTGCGATCAAGGACGGGGAAGGGCGTCGGCGGGACAGCTTCATGGGATCACCAGGGGAGGCGGCAGGGGATGGGTCAGCGACTCTGGCGAGCGAGGCTGCGCCCGCGCCGATGGAGGTCATGACCGTTGTATCTCTGCACACACGCCGGCAACGGCATCCGATGCGAATTGTTGTTACGCGCAGCGCACCGGTCTGGGTGCGTTCGACGGCCAGCGCACGGCCAATCGAGCGAGCGCAGGCGGTCGCATCGGCGCCGCCTGATCGCCGGGGTTCCCGCTTCAGTGGCGGCCGGTGGCCGGCGGCGGATCGCCCGGCGCGCTACGCGCGTAGCGCGCAGCCACGAACGCGCACACGATCAGCTGCAACTGGTGATACAGCATGATCGGCAACACGATCGCACCCAGGCCGCCACCGGCAAACATCACCTTGGCCATCGGCACGCCGGTAGCCAGGCTCTTTTTCGAGCCACAAAACACAATGGCGATTTCGTCGGCGCGGTTGAAACCAAGCCGGCGCGCAAGGAAGGTGATCGACAGCATGGCCACTGCCAGCAACAGCGCCGCAGCGCCCAGCACCGCGAGCAATGCCGGCAATGGGGTCTTCTGCCACAGTCCTTCGTTCACCGATGCGCTGAAGGCGGTGTAGACCACCAGCAGGATGGTGCCCTGGTCGGTATAGCGCAGCACCGCGCGATGGCGCTCGACCCAACCGCCGATCCACGGGCGCATGAAATGGCCAGCCAAAAACGGCACCAGCAGTTGCAGCAGGATCTTGCCGATGGCCTCGGCCGGGTGCGCCATCGCGCCCTGGCTGCCGACCATCGCGCCCATCAGCAACGGGGTGAAAAACACGCCCAGCAAGCTGGAAAGCGAGGCCG
This sequence comes from Xanthomonas sp. AC360, assembly GCF_979258225.1. Classification (NCBI taxonomy): domain Bacteria; kingdom Pseudomonadati; phylum Pseudomonadota; class Gammaproteobacteria; order Lysobacterales; family Lysobacteraceae; genus Xanthomonas; species Xanthomonas sp. AC360. The sequence continues at coordinate 722,929 of NZ_OZ409846.1, read as the reverse complement.
CGCAAACAGCGGCCGGCACGTTACCGCGCGCCATCGAGGTAAAGGCGATCGACGACTGCACCGTGGAGGGCAGTGCGCACAAGAACAGCACGCCGATGTAGAGCTCCGGCGTCAGTGCGATATGCGCCACTGGCTTGAACAACAGGCCGAGCAATGGAAACAGCACGAACGTGCAGGCCAGGATCACCAGATGCAGGCGCCAATGCAGCGCGCCTGCCTTGACCGCTTCGCGCGACAGCCGTGCGCCATGCAGGAAGAACAGCGCAGCGATCGCCACATCGGTGACATCGTCCATGATCGCGGCGGCAGCGCCGGAGACCGGCAACAACGAGGCGAGCGTGACCGTGCACAGCAGCGCGAGGGTGAAAGGGTCAATGCGCAACCGCGCCAGCAGCTTCTTCATCGAGATCCGACGGTATCGCGCGAACGTGCGCGGGGAGCGGATCATTCTACGACGCGTGCGGGCGCTGCCTAAGAGCGGTCAACACGACGACTGCGCAGCCGTCAGGCGCGCGCGGCCTGTGCTCGGTGCGGCATGTACCACTCGGACACGCCAGCTCCGAGCGCGTCGTCCACACCCGCCTGACGACTGCTCGCTACGTGTTGTTAGCCGCTCTAAGCCTGCGTCGTTGTTGCCGCCAGTGTCCCCGCGGGGTCTCAGCGCTGCGGTTCGGCGCCGAGTTGTTTGCGTACCGCCGCTTCCAGCGATGGCTGCATGCCGGCTTCGCGCCCGATCTGCAGCGCCTGTTCGGGGTTGGCGCCTTCGCGTGCGGCGAGCAGGGCCAGCAGCGCGCCGGCGCGATTGCCGCTGGCGCAATGCAGTAACACCGTGCCCTGCTGTTGTTGATTGAGCACCCGCTGCAAGGCGCGTGCGGTCTCTGGCGTGAGTGCATCGGCGTTGCGGATCGGCAGGCGGACATAGCGCAGGCCCAGTGCGTCGGCGGCTGCGATTTCGTTGTAACCGCGTGGCTCCTCGGGAGAGCGCAGATCGATCACGGTGGTGACGCCCTGGGCCGCAGCAGCACGTAGGTCCGCCTGCGTGGGCTGGCCGGAACTGATGAGATTGCGGGTGGTGCCTGTGGGCGTTGTCTGTGCGAGCGCGGCGCCGCTGAGCAGCGCAATGCACCAGGCCGCATGGCGTAGGCACTGGAGCATCACAATGCTGCCAGCGCTTTGAGCAACTCGCGCATTTCGTATTTGTCGGTGTTGTCCAGGCCCTGCGCGCGCTGTTTGGTCTGCAGTTCTTCCACGCGCTGACGCAGTAACTGTTTGTCGAGTTGGGCGACGACGTCGTGCAACTCGATCGCCCAGCTGTGCTCGTCGCCGGGAAGCTCCTGCGCGGCCAGCTTCTGCAGCGCAACCAGTTCCTCGCGGTCGGCGAAGTGTTCCAGCAGCGCGCCGGTGCTGATTTCCGGCCGTTGCCGCACCAGCGCCAGCAGCTCCATCAACAGCTCGATGCCGGGCAGGCGCAAACCGGAAAAGTCGTGGTCGCCTTCCAGGCTCATCGCCAGTGAGGGTTGTTGCAACAGGATGGCGATCGACGCACGCACCAGGCTGCGTTTCTGCGTGGGCGCCGCCATGCGCACAGGCGGCCGCGCTTTGGACGAGGACTGCTGCGCGGACATGCTCGCACCGACGCCGGTCATGCGCGCCAGTTCCTGCTTCATCAGATCGCCAAACGCGCCTTCGGGAATCTGCGCCAGCATCGGCTTGGCACGCTCGGCCAGGCGCGCTTTGCCATCGAGCGTGTGCAGATTGATCTCGCGCGACATTTCGTCGAAGAAGAATTGCGACAGCGGCGTGGCCTGTTTCAGGCGCTGATCGAACGCCTGCGCACCTTCCTTGCGCACGATGGTGTCCGGGTCTTCGCCATCGGGCAGGAACAGGAAGAACGCCTGGCGGCCGTCCTTCATGCGCGGCAGCACCGATTCGAGCGCGCGCCAACCAGCCTTGCGCCCGGCGTTGTCGCCATCGAAGCAGAAGTACACATCCGGCGCATTGCGGAACAGCAGTTCGGCATGTTCGGGCGTGGTGGCAGTGCCCAACGTGGCCACCGCCTGGGTGACGCCGAACTGGAACAGCGAGACCACGTCCATGTAGCCCTCCACCACGATCAGCCGCTCGATCTTCTGGTTGGCCTGGCGCACCTGCCACAGGCCATACAGCTCGCGGCCCTTGTGGAACAGTGCGGTTTCCGGCGAATTGAGGTACTTCGGACCCGGGTCGCGGCCATCGGCCGGCGCGCCCATGATGCGACCGCCGAAGGCGATCACCCGGCCGCGGCGGTCGAAGATCGGGAACATCACCCGATCGCGGAATTTGTCGTAGACATGGCCGCGGTCGTTCTTGGAAAACAGCCCGGCACGTTCGAGCACGCTCATGCGGCGCGCATCGGTGCCCAGGGTGTCCTTCAATGCGCTATAGCCATCGGGCGCATAGCCGATCTGGAAACGCGCGCGGTTGTCGGCATCCACGCCGCGCCCATCCAGATACTCGGCCGCGCGCGCGCTGCCTTCGAGCTGACGCTGGAAGAACTTGGTGGCCGCTTCCAGTGCCGAATACAGCTCGCGGCTGTCGTCCTGCTGCTGCGGCGTGCGCTGCTGCGTGTCGCGCGGTATTTCCATGCCGGCGCGCTTGGCCAGCTCGTCGACCGCATCGAGAAATTCGAGGCGGTCGTAATTCATCAAAAAGCTGATCGCTGTGCCATGCGCGCCGCAGCCGAAGCAGTGATAGAACTGCTTGGTCGGCGAGACCGTGAACGAGGCCGAGCGTTCGTCGTGGAACGGGCAACGCGCCGAATACTCCTTGCCCTGACGCTTGAGCGGCACGCGGCCGCCCACCACTTCGACGATGTCGGTGCGTGCAAGCAGTTCGTCGATGAATGCGTCGGGGATGCGGGCCATCCCGCTAGGATATCGCAGCGGCCAGCGGCCGCCTTGTTTTAGAGGACGTCGGTATGCGCTAGCGATGCCCGCATCAGCTCACGCTCAGCTGTGCTGCGACGACGTCGGATGTGGGGCTGCGGAAACCGCCTGCGCATCGGCTGGCGGCACCATGATCGGCGGGTGCTCCGGGTCCACGCCTGCTTCGCGCAACTTGCGATGCGAGCGCACCCGCTCGTCGATCACCGCGGTGATCAATGCACCGACGAAGAACACCACCGAGGCGTAATACATCCACACCAGCAGGATCACCAGCGTGCCCATTGAGCCGTACGCGCTGCCGGGCGCCGCAGTGGCGATATACACGCCAATGGCATAACGGCCCAGTGCAAACAGCAGTGCGGTGATGATGCCGCCCAGAAACGCCTGACGCCAATCGACCGTGCGGTCGGGCAGATAGCGATACAAAAACGCGAACGCCAACGAATACAGGGCCAGCGTGGTGATGTAGCCCACGGCCGGCAGCACCGACGGCAGGCGCGCAAACACCACCTGCAACGCAGTGGTGGCGATCATCGACACGATCAGCAAAAAGCCCAACGCCAGGATCACGCCGAACGAGAACACGCGCTTTTTCAGCCACGCCATCAGGCCGTCCAGCCGCTCTTTGTCGGTACGGAAAATCAGGTTCAGGGCGTTCTGCAACTGCGCAAACACCGCAGTGGCGCCGATGAACAGCAGTAGCGTGCTCCACAAGCCTGCGAGTGAACCCACGCCAGGCTGAGCGGTGGCGTTGCGGATGATGGTCTGGGCGACTTCGGCCGCGCTGCTGCCCGCCAGTTGCGCAACCTGCTGCACCAACGCCTCCTGCGCAGGCGGATACAACGAGGCCGTCAGCCACAACAGCAGCACCAGCAGGGGTGCCAGCGACAAGAGTGCGTAAAACGACAGCGACGCGGCCTGCGTCATGACGTCGATTTCGATAAAACGGTTCAGCAGGGCCATCGGCACGCTGCGTTGCAGGCGGCTCACATGCTTGTGCAGATAGGCGGTTGAAAGCGTCGTCACCGGCGGGAACATCCTTGGCGCATACCGTTGTGCGCGCAGGTGGGTCGGAGCAAGGTCGGTATGCGGAAGAACCTTGCCTACGCCTGCGCTGGCGCACCCGTTCTAGCAGGGCCTGCTCGAAGGAGGGGTGAAAGCACGCGCGTGGCGGTGCTGCGTGAATGGGTTTGCGCGCGATACATGGGCGCAGCATGCGATGCAGCCGCTGGGTCGCGTCGTTGGTGACAGCGCTGGGGCTGCGACATACGCGGCGTTTGGCGGGCGATGCCTGCAACGGCGGTGACGCGCGGGAGCCAGCCCGGACTGCGGCAACCCAACTGGGGCCAGCATCTGCAAGGGGAAACCGGCCGATGACGCATCACCGACGCGTTACAGCCCGACACCACACACCGTCCGCAGTGCCCCGGCCGTTGGCGCAGGGCAATGCGGACGCGTGGATCAGCCTGCCAGGTGCTGCTTGACCAGGGTCGAGACCAGGCCCATGTCGGCCTGACCGGCCAGCTTGGGCTTGAGTGCGCCCATCAGCTTGCCGATGTCGGCCGGGCTGCTGGCACCTGTTTCGGTGATGGCGGCCTGGATGGCGGCGATGATTTCGGCTTCACCCATCTTGGCCGGCAGGTAGCGTTCGATCACCACGATTTCCTCGCGCTCGATCTGCGCCAGGTCCTCGCGTGCGGCGGCTTCGAACTGGGTGACCGAGTCCTTGCGCTGCTTGACCATCTTGTCGAGCACGGCGATCACCGCGGCGTCGTCCATCTCGATGCGCTCGTCCACTTCCTTCTGCTTGATCGCGGCGTTGATCAGCCGGATCACGCCCAGGCTGTGCTTGTCGCCGGACTTCATGGCGGCCTTCATGTCATCGGTGAGCTGCTGCTTGAGGGGCATGTGGTGACTCCTGGTTACGTGGTGAGGGGGGGGGCGACGCGCTGCGGCTGGCAACGCGCATCGGCGAAACAGACGGGGCGGGCGAGAGGGCTGTGCCCGGCGCGAGGCCGGCGACGCATCGCCCATGACGGATTTCGATCCGGTCAGCGAACCAATACAAAAAGCCGGCGACGCTTACGCGTGCCGGCTCTTGGGTTCTCTTTCGATGAGTCGCGCCTACAGCGCAGACCCACCGGCAAGAACCGCGTTCGATCAGTACAAGCGCTGGCGCTTGGTGACGTCGCGCGAGGAACGACGCAACTGACGCTTCACAGCAGCGGCAGCCTTGCGCTTACGCTCCTGGGTCGGCTTTTCATAGAACTCGCGCTTGCGGGTTTCGGCCAGCACGCCGGCCTTTTCGCAGGTGCGCTTGAAACGGCGGAGCGCAAATTCGAAGGGCTCGTTCTCGCGGACTTTAACGCTGGGCATGGGTTCTCCAGATAATGGGATTTCCGTCCGGGAGCCCCGGGCGGGTGCGAGCGGACTCGCGTGACGGAATTTCCGGGTTGCCCCGGCGAGCCGCGCATTATAACGACTTGCCAACGACCTGCAAGCCCCTGCCGAAATTTGTGTCGAGAAGCCCGCCAGAGCGTGCGTTTGCGCCCGATCCGGCGCTGCGGATGCGGGCGCGCAGCATATCGCCAGCGGCGCATCTGCGCAGCACAAAAGCTGCGAAAATAGACGCTTGTTCTGTCTGCCGAGCTGCCGTGAAAGTCCTTGGGATCGAATCATCGTGCGATGAGACCGGCGTGGCGGTCTACGACACCGCCTTGTCCGGCGTGCCGGCGCTGCGCGCCCATGCGGTCTACAGCCAGATCGCGCTGCATGCCGAATACGGCGGCGTGGTGCCCGAACTGGCCAGCCGCGACCATGTGCGCAAGCTGCTGCCGCTGATCCGCCAGACCCTGGACGAGGCCGGGTTGCGCATCGACGACCTGGATGGGGTGGCCTATACCGCCGGCCCAGGCCTGGTCGGCGCACTCTTAGTAGGTGCCGGCGTGGCGCGCTCGCTGGCCTGGGCGCTGGACGTGCCGGCGATCGGGGTGCATCACATGGAAGGCCATCTGCTGGCGCCGTTGATGGAGGACGACCCGCCGCAGCCGCCGTTCGTGGCGCTGCTGGTCTCCGGCGGGCACACCCAGCTGGTGTCGGTGAAGGCGCTCGGGCATTACGAGGTCCTGGGCGAGACCCTGGACGATGCGGCGGGCGAGGCCTTCGACAAGACCGCCAAGATGATGGGCCTGCCGTATCCGGGCGGGCCGCAGCTGGCGGCGCTGGCCGAAACCGGCACGCCGGGACGCTATAAGTTCGCGCGGCCGATGACCGACCGGCCGGGCCTGGATTTCAGTTTCAGCGGGCTCAAGACCCAGGTGCTGCTGGCCTGGCGCGCCAGCGACCAATCCGACACCACGCGGGCGGATATTGCGCGTGGCTTCGAAGATGCGGTGGTGGAGACGCTGGCGATCAAATGCCTGCGCGCGCTGGATGCGGCCGGCTGCACTACGCTGGTGGTGGCCGGTGGGGTGGGCGCCAACAAGCGCCTGCGCGCGCAGCTGCACGAGGCCGCGCAGCGTCGGGGTGGCCGGGTCTGCTTCCCGCGGCCGGCCCTGTGCACCGACAACGGTGCCATGATCGCCTTCGCCGGCGCGCTGCGCCTTGAGGCTGGCGAGCGTGCCGGGGCCGAGGTGCATGTGACGCCGCGCTGGGATATGGCGAGCTTGCCGCCGCTGGCGGCGCGGGAATCGGAACTAGGGGATCGGGAATAGTTAACAGCTTTACTCCGACCCTGTCCGTCGCGCGCGCTTCTCTTGCTCCTCCCCATCCCCCATTTCCGACTCCCGATTCCCTATGGATAAAGTGTTTATTGAAGGTCTGGACATCGATGCGCTGATCGGCATCTACGACTGGGAGCGGCGGATCCGGCAGACCTTGCGGTTCGATCTGGAGATGGGGTTCGACAACCGCATTCCGGCGGCCAGCGACGACATTGCCGACACCTTGAACTACAAGGCGGTGAGCAAGCGCCTGATCGAATTCGTGCAGGCCTCCGACTTCGGGCTGGTCGAAACGCTGGCCGAGCGCTGCGCGGCGATCGTGCTGGACGAGTTTGGCGTGCACTGGCTGCGGCTGAAACTGAGCAAGCCCGGCGCGGTGCGCGGCGCGCAGGCGGTGGGCGTGATCATCGAGCGCGCACGGCCGGACCTGAAGATTAAAGACCACTCGTAGCGGACTGCGGGCACGCGATGACGTCGATTCCTAGCGACACTGCGTCCGCAAAGCGTGCGCTAGATGTCTCCAATCCCGAATATCCGCTCCCGAAACTTGCATCATCGCGGTCGCGTCAGGCTAGAATTGCCGGCCATGTAAACGTTTTCTCAAGGATCTCATGGCTGCTGATCGCATCGAAACCCTGATTGCCCGGATGACCGTCGAAGAGAAGGTCGGACAGTTGGGTGTGTTCGCCGACATGGTGCGGCCGTTCGCACCAGACGTGAATCCCGAAGCCAATGTGCTTAACGCCGACGAGGTGCTGCAGCAGGTCCGCGAGGGCCGGGTGGGCTCGCTGTTCAATGGCGTTGGCGCCGCGCTGGGCGTGCAGATCCAGAAGGTGGCGGTCGAAGAAAGCCGCCTGGGCATTCCGGTGATTCTGGCTGCCGACGTGATTCACGGCATGCGCACGGTGTTCCCGATCCCGTTGGGCGAAGCGGCCAGCTTCGAGCCCGAGTTGGCCGAGCGCACCGCGCGCGCCACCGCGATCGAAGCCACTGCCGCCGGCCTGCACTGGACCTACGCACCGGCGGTGGACATCGCGCGCGACCAGCGCTGGGGCCGTGGTGCGGAAGGCGCCGGCGAAGACGTATTACTTGGCGCCGCGTTTGCCGCCGCGCGCGTGCGCGGTTTTCAGGGCAGCGACCTCACCGCCGACGATTGCCTGCTGGCCACGCCCAAGCACTTTGCCGCCTATGGCGCAGTGGCGGCGGGCATGGAATACAACACCGTCGATATCGCGCCGCAGACGCTGCGCGATGTGCATCTGCCGCCGTTCAAGGCCGCTTTCGATGCCGGCGCGTTGACTGTGATGTCTTCCTTCAACGACATCAATGGCGTGCCGGCCAGCGCCAACCACGAGTTGCTGACCGAGATCTTGCGCGGTGAATGGCAGTTTCCGGGCGTGGTGATTTCCGACTACACCGCCGATATGGAATTGATCGCGCACGGCTACGCCGCCGATGAGCGCGACGCGACCAAAAAGGCGTTTCTGGCCGGGTTGGACCTGAGCATGCAGAGCGGTTTTTATGCCGCGCATCTGCCGTCGCTGGTGGAAAGCGGCGAGGTGCCGATGGCCACGCTGGATGCCAGCGTGCGTCGCATGTTGCAGCTGAAAGAGGCCATTGGCCTGTTCGACAATCCGTATCGCTCGCTGGACCCGGCGCGCGAAGCCGATAATGCTCACTTGCCTGCACACGATGCGTTGTCGCGCGATGCGGCGCGGCGTTCGATCGTGTTGCTGAAGAACGACGGCGCGCTGCTGCCGCTGAAGAAGAACGGGCAGCGGATCGCGTTGATTGGCCCGTTCGTGCAGGACCGCGAGAACATCGAAGGGTGCTGGACATTGTTCGGCGACAAGGCGCGTTACGTGACCCTGGAGCAGGGCGTGCGCGCCGTGGTCGGCACCGAAGATCTGAGCGTTGTGCAGGGCTGTGGCCTGGAAGAGGCGCTGCCGGGCGGTATTTCGGCGGCCATCGATGCCGCACAGGCCGCCGATGTGGTGGTGCTGGCACTCGGCGAGCCGCAGCGCTTCAGCGGCGAGGCGCAGTCGCGCACCGACATTACGTTGCCGCCGGCGCAGCAGGCGCTGGCCGAGGCGGTTGCCGCCACCGGCACGCCCATCGTGGTGCTGTTGCGCAACGGCCGCGCGTTGGCACTGCATGGCGCCGTACGCGACGCCGAGGCGATTGCGGTGACCTGGTATCTGGGCACCCAGACCGGCACCGGTGTGGCCGATGTGTTGTTCGGCGACTACAACCCGTCCGCGCGCCTGCCGATCAGCTTTCCGCAGGTCACCGGACAGCAGCCGTATTTCTACAATCATCTGCGCACCGGCCGTCCCGAGCTGCCGACATTGTCCGAATACAAGGCGCGTTGGCGCGAAATGCCCAACGAGCCGCTGTACCCGTTTGGGCATGGCCTGAGCTACACCACGTTTGCCTATGCGCAGCCGCAGTTGAGCGCCGCGCAACTTGGGTGGGACGACTCGCTGACCATCACCACGCGCGTGACCAATACCGGAACTGTGGCCGGCGAAGAAGTGGTGCAGTTGTATGTGCACGATCGCGTGGCAAGCCGGGTGCGCCCGGTGCGCGAGCTCAAGGGCTTCCGCAAGGTGTTGTTGCAACCCGGCCAACACAAGGATGTGGTGTTCACGCTGACGCGCGAAGCGCTGGCGTTTACCAATCCCAAGGGCGTGTTCGGTGCCGAGCCTGGCGTATTCGATGTGTGGGTGTGCGCGTCGGCCAAGAGTGGCGAAGCGGTGGCGTTCGAGTTGCTTGGCGCCTGAGCGCGCTGGTCAAGGCAATGATGTGCCGTCGCGTCGATAGGCAGTCTGTTGCAATGAGACCGCGTGCAAGACGTGACCAACGCCACTGACTGCCGCTTGTGCTGTTAGCGGCAGGTAGCGCGTGATGGGGCAGCGGGAGCGTGGCCTGGCCTGCGGTCGCAGCGCAGGTGCGTGTTGAGATTGGCGCACCCACGCATCACGCGTTGAGGCCATCGTCGCTGCGAAAACAAGCGCGTCTCAGCGCGATAGCGCACAGGCTTACGCGGGCAGTGACAGATTGCGTTTGTGGTGCATGCAGCGCGCCGGCGGGACAGAATCGCCGCCATTGATGTGACTGCTGACGGACGGCAGAGCGCGCGCCGAGATGCCGCGGTGCACTGCCTGCGCGCATCGACGCGCAGGCAGTGCCGGCACTGGCCTATCTCACGCCGCTTACGCGTCGTTTTCGACCGCAGCCTTGCTTTTGGGCGTGAGCTTGAGCAGACGCCCGGTGCTGCCACTGGCTTCGTCTTCCAGCAACCACAGCGCGCCGTCGGGACCTTGCTCCACTTCGCGGATGCGTGCACCCATGTCGTAGCGGGCCACTTCGCGTGGCTGATCGCCCAGCGAGACCTGCACCAGCGCCATCGACGACAGGCCGCCGATAAAGCCCTGGCCGCGCCACGCCGGGAACTGCGCGCCGTTGTAGATCACAAAACCTGCCGGCGAGATCACTGGCGTCCAGCTGATCTTGGGCGCGGCAAACTCCGGGCGCGTGTTGTGGTCGGGAATCGGCCTGCCGTCGTAATGGTCGCCATTGGAGACGATCGGGTAGCCATAGTTGGCGCCGCGCTGGATCAGGTTGAGCTCATCGCCGCCGGCCGGGCCCATCTCGTGTTCCCACAACCGGCCCCTGCCGTCGAATGCGATGCCCAGGATGTTGCGATGCCCCAGCGACCACACCTGTGCAGCCACGCCACCCTGCGCGGCGAACGGATTGTCGGCCGGTACGCTGCCGTCGTCGTTAAGGCGGATCAATTTGCCGAGATTGGCTTTCATGTCCTGCGCCGGATCGAACTTCTGGCGCTCGCTGGAGGTGATCCACAGCTTGCCATCGGGGCCGAACGCGAGCCGGTGGCCGAAGTGGCCATTACCGGACACCTTGGGACTCTGACGCCAGATCACCTTGAGGTCGGACAAGGTGCCGCCACCGGTAGCATCCAGTGTGAGCTTGGCCCGCGCGACTGCCGCGCCGCGGATGTCGCCCTGGCCCGGTTCGGCGTAGCTCACATAGACCAGGCCATTCTTGGCGAAGCGCGGATGGGCCAGAACATCGCCAAACCCGCCCTGGCCGCCGTAAGCGACCGCCGGCACACCGGTCACGGCGCTCTTGCGATTGGTCTTGGGGTCCAGACGCATCAATGCACCGCGCTTTTCGCTGACCAACAGCGTGCCATCGGGCAGGAAGGTCATCGCCCAGGGTTCGTCGAAGTCGGCAACGGTGGTGGCCTGGAATGGCCATTGCGCCTTGGGAATGGAGGCGGCCGGGGCGGCCGCAGGTGCGGCCAGTGCGGCGCCGGTGGCGAACAGGGTGGCCGAACAGGCCAGAGCAAGCAGACGACGGATAGACATGAGGTCCTCCAGGGGATAGGCACGGTCACGCTGCAGCCCTCCCACAACGTGTTCCGCGTCGGGTTTTCAAGTACCTTACACGACGCTAGCAGGGCCGCTCTGTCGCAGATCACTCTCCGCAGGTCGGCCGCGTCTCACATCGTTGTTTCATCCTGCAGTTTCACCATGAAAAGGAGTTTCCATGGCCACGCAAAAAACCTCGCCCGCCTTTATCGCTGCGTCGTGGGCTGCCTTGTTGGCAGGCAGCGCTGCGTATCTGATCGGCTTATGGAACGCGCAGATGTTGCTCAACGAGAAGGGCTACTACTTCACGCTGCTGTTGTTTGGTCTGTTCGCCTCGGTGTCATTGCAAAAAAGCGTGCGTGACCGCGCGGACGGGATTCCGGTGACGGGTCTTTACTATGCCATCTGCTGGTTCTCGCTGATCATCGCCCTGGTGCTGCTGGCGATCGGCTTGATCAACGCAACGTTGCTGCTGAGCGAAAAAGGCTTTTATGCAATGGCGTATGCGTTGAGCCTGTTTGGCGCAGTCGCCGTGCAGAAAAATACGCGCGATGCGATGGATGCAGACGCAACCCAGCACACCTCGCGTGTCGCACCGCCACCGCTCGACTGACGGACAACTCTCTTGTTGATACAACAACGCCACCTCGACGGTGGCGTTGTTTGTTTACGGCTTTGACTTGCTGTCGCCCGAGACGAAATCCGCTGCGTTTTCCCACGCGCGCTTGACGGCGTGACGGGCCTTGCTCCAGCTCAAGCCATCGGTGCCGCGCTTGGCTTCCCAATCGCGATGCAGTTCGGCTTCGACCTGATCGTAGGCGCGCGCATTCTCGCGGATCCGTGCTTCATGCCCGACCAGATAAGCGCTTTCGTAATCTTCGTAACGGTCGCCTTCGGTGTAATACGGCTCTTCAGTAAAACGTTCACGCCAATAGCTGGATACGTTCTGGCTGCGGTCTTCGTCCGGTGCGCGGCCTGGAATCTGATACGGCACGTTCATGCTCGTCTCCGTCATTGCGAATGTGCGGACCAACTTAGGTAGCGGGGTGTTAACAGCGCGGCACGCGGGGTGATGGTGGGATCAAGACGCGCCGCAGATGCGGTGATGCGTTAGTCGGTAGCGAATGGGCTGCGCTTGGGTGCACGCGATGCCTTTCAAACCGCTGCCGACGCTGCCTCATACGGCAGCGGTTTGGCGCCGGCAGCGACGATTGACGGCTCCGCGGCCTGCAGCGCCTGTTCGTCGGCATCGATGACGACCAAGATGCGGCCGGCTTTGATTTCGTCCTCGAACTGACGACGCACCGGGTCGGGCACGGTGGCGCCGATCAGGGCCGACGACCAACTGCCCACCAGCGCGCCGGCCAGTGCCATGACGCCAACGCCGGCCAGGGTCAGGCCGATTGGCGGCACAGCGACTGCCACCAGGCCTGCCACCAACCCGGCCGCGCCACCGGTGGCCGCGCCGCGCGCTGCGGCCGGCACAAAATCGGTCTTGGCGTCCTTGCGCTCGTCCGGCACGTCGTGCAGTTCGATATCCGAGCGGGCGATCAGCGACAACGCCTCATTGTCGATGCCGGCGCTGCGTGCGGACTGCAGTACGCGTTGCGCGCTTTCAAGATCGGGTGTGCTGTAGACGCGACGCAGTTTCATCGCAAGCTCCCATGCAAGTGAGAGCGCAGCGTTGAGCGTGCCCGGTTAGACCTGCGTGAGCGCGGCGCGAGCGTATTGCGAAGCTGCTACACCGTCTTGCGCGGAAACAGGTAAAACGCCCAGCCCACCAGTAATGCCACGCCTGCCGCTGCCAGATTTTGCCAGCTGGCGCTGGCCAGCAAGCCGAGCGACAGTAACAACGCAGCGATGGGAATGAGTGGGCCTCCCGGCAACCGTAGCGTGTCGGTGCGCTGCCGATAGCGGCGCGCCAGTACGATCACCGCCGCCGCCGTGCCGATGTAGGCGAACAAGCGCGTGACCATCGAGAGCAGTGCCAGCTGGGTGAACGAGCCCGACAACGCGAGCGCCAGCGACAACACGCCCTGGGTGAGCACCGCGGCTGCGGGCGTATGAAAGCGCGGATGCACGCGCGCCAGAAACGCCGGTCCGTAGCCGTCCTGCGCGAGCGCGAACAGAAAGCGCGGACCGAGCATCACCGTGTTGCTGGTCGTGCCCAGGATGGAAATGGTGGCGCCAACGGTGAGAATCAGCGCCAGCGCCTCGCCGCCGAAGCCGCTGGCCGCATCCGCCAACGGGGTGGGCGAGGCCGCAAGATTGGGCAGCGTCCCTTGCGCGACAACCTGTACGGCGGCGTAGATCACGGTCACCGTGACGATCATGGTGATGAGCGCAAATGGCACGTCGCGGCGCGGGTTGCGGTATTCGCCGGCCGCTGCAGGAATGTTTTCGAAACCTGCATACGCAAACAGCAGTAGCAGGGCGGCCTCGCCGAGATTGCCCAGGTCGCGCAGGTCAGGAGATTTGCCGGCAAACGCCCACGACCAATCCACATAGAACAGCCCGATTGCCACGAACAACAGCAACGGCACCAGTTTGCCGATCACCAGGGCGATGCCGGTGCGCGCAGCCGACTTGACGCCGATGACGTTGATCGCGGTCAGCACACCTAGCGAGCCGACCACGACCAAGGTGCGCGCCCATGCATCGGTGGAAGCGGTGGGCCAGAACCGCGCCACCGCATCGGCCAGCCCGTTGCTCAAGGCCGCCGCCGAACTGATACGGGTGAGCCAGATCATCCAGCCGATCTGAAACCCGACAAAGGGGCCAAACGCCTCGCGCGTGTAGAGGTAGCTGCCGCCGGGCGTATCGAAATAGCTTGCCGCCTGCGCGTAACACAGCACCAGCAAGGCCACCGCCAGCCCGGCCAGCATCACCGCCCACAGGCTCATCGGCCCCAGCAGTGCCGCGGTGGCTGCGGGCAATAGATAGATGCCGCTGCCGATAACATCGTTGATCGATAGGCCGACGATCTGCCAGCGGCTGACCACGCGCACCAGGCCGGGGCTATCGGACGGGGGCGCCGGCGTGCTCATGGTGCGGCCTCGACCAGATCGGGCAACTGCCACTGCGCTTGCAGGCGCGCGTAGTCGGCGCGCGGCAGCAACACGAAGAGCGGCTTGTCCGCGGGTTTCAACCATGCCAGCAGATGCTGCATGTCTGCCGGCTGCATCGCCGTGCAGCCGGCGGTGAACTGCCCCGGAGTGCGCCACAGATGCGCAAAGATGCAGCTGCCGTGCCCGGCAATATTGTTGGGGTTATGCGCGATGACGAAACCTTCGCGATACCGCGCATCGCCGGGATGGCGCAGGTCCAGGCGCATCGGCTCGGTGGAACCGGCCACCGCCGCGTCACCGACCTGCGCGGCATCGACGATGCGGTTGTACAGCGGCGAGCTGGGCACATCCATGCAGTAATGCGTGGCGCTCATGGCCTGATACGGCATGGCACTGTCGATGCTGGCGGAATAGCCAAATGCCGGGCCGATGGCAAAGACCCCGGCCGGGCTGCGGCCATCGCCTTCGCGCTTCTGTGGGCCTTGCGATTGCGCCGGGTGCAGACCTTCGCCCCAGGCGCTGCCATGCCGGCCGAGTGCGACCGCGAAGCCTGGCGCGGCCGGCGTCCATTGGCCATCGACACGCTTAAAGGTCTGCAGCCGCGCCTGGGTGCTGTTCCAGTCCGGCGTGGTCACCACGATCAGCGCGCGTGCCTGCTGCAGCGCCTCGATCGGTTCGCCTGCGGCGGCGCCATTGCTGCACAGTGCCAGCGCCAGGAGCAGGGTGGATCGCAACAGGATGGCAAGGCGCATGCGGGCTCCGGACGGCAGGGGACGAACTGGTGAGAGTGGCGATGCATCTGTGTGGATGACGGCACGCCTACCGTAACCGATGGTGTCGGGTGGGGCAGGCCTACTGTACCCAGCAATGCGCGTGTGTGGCGCATGGCGATGTCGACTGCATGTGCGTCTTTGCAGTGCTGCGCTGGAATCACGATCGCTGCGTGCGTCGTTTTGCTACGGCATGGATCGCGCAAGCGGCTGGTTAGGAAATGCGCATATTCCTAATCGCGTGCTCGGTTACTTGCCGCCCGGCATGCCGCTTGCAACGGTCAGGTCAATCGGGCAAAAGCTCCAACCCGCGGATACGGCGGATACCCAGACCCGGCGAATCGTCGATATGGATCTGCGCCTCATCGAACTGCACGCCGCCCTCGGTGGGGTCGAACTGCCCCAACGCCGGCGCATCCAGATCGGCCAGGGTGATGCTGTCGGCTTTTGCCACCGCCAGATGCACGGCTGCAGCAACGCTGATGCTGGATTCGATCATGCATCCGATCATGCACGGCACGCCGTACAACGCAGCGATATCGGCGATGCGGATGGCATTGGACAGGCCGCCGGTCTTCATCAGTTTGATGTTGACGATGTCGGCCGCGCGACGCTGGAGAAGGTCGATCACCTGCGATGGTGAGAACACGCTTTCGTCGGCCATCACCGGGGTGTCGATACGCGCGGTGACGAAGGCCAGGCCATCGACATCGGCCGCCTTGACCGGTTGTTCGAGCAATTCCAGCACGATGCCGGCATCTTCCAGCACGCGCATGCTGCGCACCGCCTGTTTGGGTGTCCAGCCCTGATTGGCATCCAGGCGCAGCGATGCGCGCCCATCGACGGCTGCGTGGATCGCCTTGACGCGTTCGACATCCGATGCGCTGTCCTTACCCACTTTGATCTTCAGCGATCGATAGCCGCGCGCCAATGCCGACTGCGCCTGTGCGACCATGATGTCGATGCGATCGGCACTGATGGTGATGTCGGTGGTGATGCGCGGCGTGCCGCCACCGAGCAACTGATAGAGCGGCGCACCGAAGGACTGCGCCCATAGATCGTAGAGCGCGATTTCCACCGCGGCTTTGGCGCTGGTATTGCGTTCCAGCGCATGGTGCACCAGACCGCACAGCCGATTGAGATCGGCTACATCCTGGCCGATCAAACGCGGTGCGATGCACTGCTGGATCGCGGCAATGATGCTGCCGTGCGTGTCGCCGGTGATCGGCGCGGTCGCCGGCGCCGCGCCGTACCCGATATGTCCGCTATCAGTTTGCAGCAGCACCACCACGTCTTCGATCGCCTGCACGGTGCGCACCGCGGTCTTGAACGGTGTTTTCAATGGCACGCGCAGCATGCCGAGGCGGAAGCCGGTGATCTTCATGGGGGGCCGATCGGCGCGATGCGCTGGATGCGAGTGATGTGATCGATGAAGGGAGTGCCATCGGTGGCCAGCAACGGCAACAGCGGCGTCACCGAAACGCCGTTCAAGCGCGCGCGCTGCACGCTGCCATCGGCAGCGCGATAGTTGGCGCCGGCTACATCGTGAATCACCCACGGTGTGCCGCGCTCATGCCCGATCACCAACATCACGTGACCGGGGATATAGATCAGGTCGCCGATGCGCAGCAGCGCCAGCTGCTGCAGACGCTGCGGTCGCGGCGCGCGTGCATCGAACGCAACAGTGCGCAGCGCCGGGCTGCGCGCCTGATCGCCGGTATTGCGCGGCAGCGCTATCCCCAGGCTGCGATAGATATCCAGCACAAACCCACTGCAATCGCGGGCGTCGTAATCGTTGCCCCAGCCGTAGCGTTCGCCCAGAAACTTGAACGCCTGGCGCAGCAATGCGGCATCGGTCGCGGGCAAGGGACCAACGCGCACATCGGCGCCACGCGGGATCAGGGCAGGCAGAAATTGCAAGCGACCATCGGCATCGCGCACTGGGAGTTGCACTACGTGGCCAGCCAGCGGCAGTTGTCCGTTGACCGGCTGTTGTGGTGGCCAGTCGGCATGCAGGGGTAGGCTGGTGCCCATGTCCAGCGACAGTGCCGAGAGGGCAGGCAGTTCGGGGGTGTACGCGGTTTGCACGCGTGCACCGGTGACGAGTATGCGTGGGCTGCGGTGCGCGTACTGCAGCACCTGCTCGCGACTGCCTTCGGCGATCTTGTCGGCAGCGATCCACGCCGCGTAGTTGGCCGCAAGCACAAACCGCCACGCGCCATCGGCACTGGTGTGCAGCACGGCCACCGGCGTGCCTGGATACAGCGCGGACTCCTGAAAGCGGTCGATATCAAGATCGTCGGGACTGGTGAACACGCGCTGGGAGGTAGGGAAGGTGCGCAGTGCCGCACGCTGGACGACCAGTGCGAAGTGCGGCGCCACGTTTTCAGGAATTGCGTCCAATGCCAGCGTGTGGCGCAGCTCCGACAGGCGCGCTGCGTCGATACGCTGTCCATCCGTACCGTACAACGCACGGGTTGGTGGCGCCGACAGCGCCTCGATCCGCGCTCGCACTGCAGCGCCGGGCATGACCTCGGGCAGCTGCGACAGATCGTGCATGGACGCATCGTCGCGCAACAGGCGGGCATTGAAGGTTGCGATCTGTGCGGCGTTCAAGTGCGGCGCCTGCGCATTCCCGCGGCGCTGGATCCAGTAGTCCGGCGTCAGCTGCGCGTCGCTGACGGCGAAGGGTGCGGCTTGCGAAGCGGGCATGCTCGCGGGCGCGGCGCCGCACGGCAGCGCGAGTGCGATCAGCAGCAACGTCAGCAGGCGGCGCAACAGTGGCATGAAAAACTCTGGATGAATGCATGTGGCGTGCAGTGCAGCGTGGAGAGAACAACAGCGTGCCGGCCTCCATTTGCTGCAACTGCGAGCCTGATCAGGAGTGTACGCGGGACGCCTCGCGGTGCGGAGACTGCCAGTGGTGATTGCTCCGCAACGTCGCGCGATTCCAAGGGTGTGATGACGTGCTGCTGCCATGGGAGACGCGTCGGTCGAGTGGTCGTTGCCGTGCGCCTTGCCGCCGCGCCAACGCTGGCGCGTTGCCTTGCCACCAGCACGTGCGGCACTCGGCAGACGATGACATGGCCGAAAGCTGCATGCCGCACCGGTCGCGGGCGAAGGTTTGCGACCAGTCACACACGATTGCAGCCGCTGTCAGCGGACGCGGCCACGACGCGGTATCGGTATCTCCTCTCGTACACTGCAGTCGACCGTGTCTGTGCCCATCTGGCGATTGGTTGCCAGCTGGTGTCAGCCGCCCTGAATGCCCGTCAAGAGAAACCCGATGTCGCCTATTTCCCAATCGTGCTCATCGGCCTGGCTGCGGGCACTGGTCTGCTTGGCTGCGTTGTCGCTGGGTGCTTGCGCGCATGCGCCGCAGCGCAACCCGCTTGCGCAGTGGGTGCCGTCGCCCAATTACGACACCCGGCGGCCGATCCTGATCGTGCTGCACTTCACCGACCAGCACTCGGTGCAGCAGAGCCTGAGCACGTTGCGTGGGCGCAACAGCGGCGGCCGCGTCAGTGCGCATTACCTGATCGGCGAGGATGGGCAGCGCTACCAGTTGGTCAGCGACGCGCAGCGCGCCTGGCATGGCGGTTCCGGTCGCTGGGGCACCATCACCGACATCAATTCGGCTTCGATCGGCATTGAACTGGACAACGACGGCAGCGAAGCGTTCGCGCCAGCGCAGATCGACAGCCTGCTGGTCTTGCTGCAAGACCTGTGCACGCGTCTGCGGATCCCGCGCACCCAGATCGTCGGGCATGAGGACGTCGCTCCTACACGCAAGAACGACCCGGGCCCGCTGTTTCCCTGGAAACGCCTGGCCGATGCCGGCTTTGGCCGCTGGCCCGCGCCGGACGCGCCGTCTGCACCGGCAGGCTTCGATCCCTGGCAGGCGCTTGCGTTACTGGGCTATAGCCTCGACGACCCCGCCGCCACGCTGCAGGCCTTCCATCACCACTATCGCGGCAATAGCGCCAGTACGCTGGATGCCGAGGATCTGCGGATCCTGCATGCGTTGACACGACTCACCACTTCGCCCGCTGTGCCACTGACTCCGGGCGAGCTCGAAGCCAAGTGACGGGGCGCGTCGTCGCGTGGGAAGGCGGGTTCCATTGGCGGCAGAGCGGGCCGCGTTAGGTGTGGAAGGAGTTGGGTGCCTTTCGTGATTGCTGAGCTTTTGTAAATCCACTGGATCTGCAGCGCATTCTTGATAGGATTTTCCCCTGCCAATAATTGAAAGGATGTCGCGTGATGAGTCTCAGGAAGACAGCACTGTGGGCGGCAACGATGCTGGTCCTTGCCGGTTGTTCGGACAAGGCCAGCGACACGGCACAGGCCGGCGCGCCGCCTGCGCCTACCGAGACGGCAGCCGCAACACCGACGACGTCTCCCGCAGCGCAGCCCCAGCAGGTGGCCACCGAGGTGCCGGCTCCTGGGCAAGTGCTGAACGACGTTTATGGAATGAAGGGCGACGGCTCAGCGTCCTACACCGTCGACAACGGTGCGCTGGCCACTTTCTGGTATGGCTATCGCTTCGACTTGGGCGGCAAGCACTACTACACCGGCTTCGCCAATGCCGGGCCCGGAAAGTATGGCAAGGCAGAGGAAAGCGACGGCCCAGATCCCGGCGTTGGGGTCAGCATTAGCCAAGCGACGTATGTGCTGGACGCAGTGGACGGCAAGCCGACCTGGACGCTGTTCCACGCCCAGCAGTGGGCCGGCGATTTCGGCGCGAACGAGAAAGCCGATCCACTCGATGAGAAACGCAAATCGCAAAGCACCGAAACCAAGGACGGCCACCTGCTTCTGGCGGTGCCGACCACACGGTTCGCAACCGGCGTCAGCAGCCTGGGCTTCGCTATTTTCAGCTTCGACCCTAACAAGAACGACCTCGGCGATTACAAGGGCTGGGTTTACTTGGGTACCGTTGCGACCGGTGAAGACAACAGCGCAGCGTGCGACGACGGCGGGACGATGAAATGCGCCTCCAGCAGCGGTACGCTGAGCTTTGAGCCGAACAAAACTGGCTCGATGCCGACGCTGCGCGTTGTCATGACAGGCACTGCCGTCTCCGGTCCAGGCAAGGTCCGTGTCCTGGACGGAGCCGATACGGTGACCTACACCTTCGACGCGTCCAAGCAGCAGTACACCCCGCCGCTGGATCAGTGAGCACTGCTCGAGCACCTTCGTGTCTTTCACGACCATCCCGCTGCGCGACGCTAGGCTCTCAAGTGCCTTCTGTCAGTATCTGTCCTTCTCAAGGAATAGATTGCTCAGGCGTTTGTTGATGCATCGATCGCCTATGCTTCGCAAATGGCGCACACCCCTCCAGTGAACATTCCAACTGCACCGTCGGCCTGCCAGAAGCCTGCATTGCGGTTGCTGTTACTTACAGGTTTGTTGGTAAGCACATGCTTCGCTGCCACCGCAGCGCCGATCATTTCGCCGGCGGCCACTGCAGCAGAAGCTGGCCTGATCGATGTGCGCACGCTTGCGCCGGAGATCGTCGTCGACATGCGCTATGCGGGAAGCGATAACTTCACCGGACGCGTGGTGCCCGGGTATCTCGCACCGCGGTGTTATCTGTTACGCCCGGCAGCCGAGGCGTTGGCGAAGGTGGCGCGTACGCTCAAGGTAGCGGGATATCGCTTGCAGGTGTTCGACTGTTATCGGCCTGTGCGTGCGGTGCATGCATTCGTGGCATGGGCGGCGGATCTGCAGGATCAATCGACCAAGCCGCCGTACTACCCACGTGTGGACAAGCGGGCGCTGTTGGGCGACTACATCGCCGAGACCTCTGGACATAGCCGCGGCGCGACCCTGGACCTGGGCTTGCTCGACTGCCGGCGCGGTGCGTGTGATGCGGTGGAGATGGGCACCGATTTCGATTTCTTCGATCCGCGTGCGCATACCGATGCACCCGAGATCAGCAGCGCGCAGCGTGCGCATCGCCAGCATCTGTTGCGTGCGATGGCCGCCGAGGGATTTGCCAACTATCCGATGGAATGGTGGCATTTCACCTTCCGCCCCGAGCCCACGCCTGATACCGCTTACGATGTACCGGTGGACTGAGCGCGCCCACGCTCGGCCGCAACGGCTGCCGGTCTGGTTCTACGCGTGCAGTCGGTCCATCACTCGTACACTGCGGTCTTTGGCGCGGTGTTTGCCGCTTGGTCGGCCAACCGTCACGGTGCGCCTGCCGCTTGAGGAATCGTCATGTCCGACCCGGAACGCTTTTTGGATATTGCCTGCCCGTATTGCGGGGAGTGGATTACGCTGACGCTGGATCTCAGTGGTGGCGATCAGCAGTACATCGAAGATTGCCAGGTGTGCTGCAAGCCGATTTCGGTCAACGTGCAATGGGACGAGGATGGCGAGGCGCAGGTGACCGCGCGTGGTCAGGACGACTGAAGCGGCGTTGCCTACCAGACCTTTGCTCTCAGAGGCAGCAGATCGGGTGACCTGCCGTACTCTCCTTCATGCAGACGCCTGGCACGCAGTCGCTGCTGCCTCGTTCGCGCGCTCGTCCACCAATTCGGCTTGCGCCCGGATCCCTTGCCCTTAGCCGCTAGACTGGCACGCCTGCTGCCTGGATCGTCACGATGAACCTGCCCCTGCACTTCGGCCTGCTCGGTTCGCTGGAGGCCGGCTTGATCGCGCTGGTGCTTGGGGTGCTGTTGTTCGCCGCAGTCGAGTACATCGGCCGACGTCTGCAATTCACCCACGGCCACACGCTGGGAATCGCCTGCCTGCTTGCCGTGGCCATCGGTGCCGGCTACGACATCTGGAATCTCGTCTACACCAGCATCGTCCGGCTGGAGTCGCCGCTGTATGCGCGGCTGGCATTGGCAAAGATTCACGACCCCAACGAACTGGGCTCGCGCGTCGTCCTCGAAGTGGCCGGTGCGATCGCCGGCGTTGTCTTGGGTTGGAAACTGTTCAGTTCTGGAAGCTGGGACGACGATACCCCGAACGCCTGAGACGTATCGAAAAAATGCGGCGCAGTTCGCAAAAATTTCCACGTTGAATGCGCTGCTTCTGTTTGACTCACCAGCCGCTAACAGGCGGCTACGCACAACGCTCGGCGCTGTGGTTAAAAGGATGTTTTGCCGGAAATCAGCGCAGGTTGAGCGTTCATTTGCGATGGGTAGGGTGGTGCCATGTGCGGCGACACCGTGCATTCCCAAGCCAAGGAGACCACCCAAATGAAGAATCGCAACCGCATCTCGCTGCTCGCCGCCACTGCCGCTCTTGCTGCCGCTCTGGCGCTGCCGGCCATGGCGCAAAGCACCTCTCAGGATGCCGCAGCGCAGTCGGGAAGTTCGGCAACCGGAGCTCCGACCGGTAGTTCGAATTCCGGCGGTGGTGGGCAGACCTGGGCCAGCGTGGATACCGACAGCGACGGCGCGATCAGCAAGCAGGAAGCGCAGGTCAACGCAGGGCTCGCACAGATTTTCGACCAGGCCGATGGCAACACCGACGGCAAGCTGACCCCGGATGAGTACAAGGCATTCGTCGCCAAGCAGCAGGGTGGTGGCGCAGCCGGCTCGCAGGGGAACTGATCGGCACAGTCGCGAGACACTCCTTGGATTTCCATCGATCGAAGAGGAGTAGCGTCTAGATGAGAAACAGCGAATGAGCCGCGTGCCGTAGAGCAGGCGCGCCATCGAACAGGATGGACACGCGGGAGCGGCCTGCCAGGGTTGCTCCCGTTTTCTTTACGTCATCCCCGCTACGGTGAAACGGTCCAACTCTGGCCTTCTTCCTATGTTGCAGCTGCGCGTTACCTTACTGGCCGGCCTGTGCAGTCCGCTGCTCGCGTTCGCCGCGCCGCCGGAGTTGCCGCCGGCCACCGCGCAGCAACCGCTTGTGCCGCCTGGCAGCAATGCTCCGGCCATGTCGCCCTTGCCGATCGAGCCGCCGCCTCCTGCAACGACTCCGCTGTTACCCACCGATCCCTCTGGTCCGCCTCGCGCCCGGAGCGGTGCCGAGTCCTCCGTGGCGTCGCCTGCCGGGACGCTGGCACCGCGCAGCTTCCGCAGCCTGGATCGCGATGCCGACGGCTCGCTGACGCCGACAGAGGCCGCTGCCGACCCGATCCTGCGCGAGAAGTTCGGCGACTTCGACAGTAACGGCGACGGACGCCTGTCGCGCGATGAATTTGCCAGCTATCAACCCGGACCGGGCGACGCCGCGGGCGACTGACCGCAGCAGCGCGCTGGTGCGCTGCTAGACTTGCGTGATGACTTCTTTTGCACAGCGCGACGGCCAGGCGATTCAACTGGTCGGCTTCGATGGCGACGATACCCTCTGGAAAAGCGAGGACTATTACCGCAGCGCCGAAGCGGATTTCGAAGCGATCCTGGCCGGCTATCTCGACCTGGGCGACAGTCGCATGCAGCAGCATCTGCTGGCGGTGGAGCGGCGCAACCTGAAGGTGTTCGGCTACGGCGCCAAGGGCATGACGCTGTCGATGATCGAAACCGCCATCGAACTGACCGACGCCCGCATCGACGCGCGCGACATTCAGCGCATCGTCGAGATCGGACGCGCCACGCTGCAGCATCCGGTAGACGTGATCGCCGGGGTGCGTGAGGCGGTCAGCGCCATCGCCGCCGACTATGCGGTGGTGTTGATCACCAAGGGCGACCTGTTCCATCAGGAGCAGAAGATCGCGCAGTCCGGCCTGACCGATCTGTTCCCGCGAGTCGAAGTGGTGTCCGAAAAGGACCCCCAGACCTACGCGCGCGTGCTCGGCGAATTCGACCTGCCGGCGCAGCGCTTCGTGATGATCGGCAACTCGTTGCGCTCCGATGTGGAGCCGGTACTGGCGATCGGCGGCTGGGGCATCTACACCCCCTACGCGGTGACCTGGGCGCATGAGCAAGAGCACAGCGTCGCTGCCGACGAGCCGCGCATGCGCGAAGTGCCCGATGCCGCAGGCTGGCCGGCCGCCGTGCATGCGCTGGATGCACTGGCTGGGCGGCACGCGCTAAGCTAAGCGTCGCGGCACGCGTCTGCGGTTAGAAGGAACGGTCGCGACCGCTTGGGATACGTACTCCGTGCCGACGCGCCTTAAACGGTCGCACTGCCGTGGTAATGGCTGGATCTTCCACGTCAGCTGCAGTGGCCAGGGCGGTCGTTACTGCGTCGCCGGTTTGCAGATGCTATGAATCGACATACGGGCACATTGCAGCGCCCGTCAACAGGACGTTCCGGCCAGCAGGCGTGCATGGCCGACTTTGGAGGGATTGCCCATGAACATGTTGTCCGTCACCCATCGTGTAGTGCTGGCCGTTGCGCTGGGGCTGCTCGCCGGCACCACGCCGCTTGTGGCTGCCGAGCTCGAAGAAGAAATCATCAACCCCAGCGAGGTGATCTTTCGCGACGGGCAGCCGTACTACGAAGATGCGGGCGACTATGTGCGTCTTCGCACGCGCAAGGTGGGTGGGGAGATCGTGTATTTCCGCACCGTCCGCTTCGACAGCGAACAAGGCTATGTGGATGCGCACGGTGAGAGCATCGCGAAATTGCAGTCCCGCCCGACTGCAAGCGACCGCAGTTCTGCGTTTTCGGCCGATCGATATTCCGACGTCCGCTACGGCGGTGGCTATAGCGGTTATGGCTATGGCTATGGCCGCGAAGTGCGGTTTGGGGCATCGCGCAACCGTCCGTACGGGCAGATCTACTACGGCAACGGCCTGTATGGGCCGGACCCTTACAGCAGCCCGCACAACCGCGATGCGCGCCAGCGGTACATCGGTCCCGGCTACGTGGGCTCTTGCGATCTGAGCGGCTGCCGCGAAGTGCGCACCATCGGCTTCTACGATCTGCGCTGACACGCGTATGGCCTGACACCGGCGCGAGCATGCGGCATCATCGGGGCATGCCTGTCTTACGCTCACCTCGGTTGCGATCGCTGCCATTGCTGGCGGCTCTGCTGGTTCCGGTGCTGGCGGCCGCGCAGGGCGTACCTGCGCCGGTTGGCGGTAGCAAAGCGCAGGAGGCCGTGCCGGCGGTGATGCCCGGTACCGGCGATGCCTGGGTGGACCAGCATCTGGCCGACATGGGTAGCTATGCGCAGCGCTACCCCGACAGTTTTATCGATGAGGTGGCGCGCTACACCCAGACCCCGCGCGGCTACGTGCAGGCACTGCTGCAGGTGCACGGCTGGCATGCCGGCGACATCTATTTCGCCTGCGCGTGGGCCCACACAGTGCAGCTGTCGTGCCGCGACAGCGTGCGCGCCTACACACGCGATCATCATGACGGGTGGGAAGGCGTGATCACACGGCTGTCGGTGGAGCCGGATAGCGCGCATGTCCGCGCGCTGCGGCATGCCATCGTCGCCAGTTACGACCGTTGGGAACGGCCGATCACCCTGGACGCGCTGCTGCGTCGCCAGCTCGGCGATCGTGCGCAGCGGCTGGAGGCTGCGCGCGAGTCCAGCGAAGCGGCCGACGCCGCAGCGCAGGCGGGGTTGTAACGCGCAAGGCGTGTCGCCAGCCCAGGCGCACCCGGCTGTCTACGCGCCAACGCGCCGATGCGATGCTGCCGTGCAGCTGGTCGCCGCAGGGCGTGGTCGGCGAGAATGCGCTAACGCTGGCATCGGCCGGCCTCTGCCAAGACCACGCCATGCGCGATACCGTGTTTGTCTCTCCCGATCACATTCGCAGCCTGTTCGCGCAGGCGATGTCGGACATGTATCGCACCGAGGTGCCGTTGTACGGCGACCTGATGACGCTGGTGGCGCAGGTCAACGCGCAGGTACTGGATGCCGATCCGGCATTGGCGGCGCGGCTGCAGCGCAACGATGAGCGCGCACGGTTGGATCTGGAGCGGCACGGCGCCATCCGGGTCGGCACGGCGGCCGAACTGGCCACCTTGGGTCGCCTGTTCGCGGTGATGGGCATGCACCCGGTGGGCTATTACGACCTCTCCGTGGCAGGCGTGCCGGTGCATTCCACCGCGTTCCGCCCGATCGACGAGGCCGCGCTGTCGGCCAATCCGTTCCGCGTGTTCACCTCGCTGCTGCGGCTGGAACTGATCGAGGACGCCGCGTTGCGCGCGCAGGCCGCGCAGATCCTGGAGCAGCGGCAGATTTTCACCAACGGTGTCGTGGAGTTGATCGAACAGCGCGAGCGTGTCGGCGGGCTGGATGCCGAGCAGGCGCGGCGCTTCGTGGCCGAAGCGCTGGAAACCTTCCGCTGGCATGGCGATGCCACGGTGTCGTTGCCCACTTACCGCGCGCTGAGCGATGCGCACAAGTTGATTGCCGATGTGGTGAGTTTCCACGGCCCGCATATCAATCATCTGACGCCGCGGACGTTGGATATCGATGCGGCGCAGGCGCAGATGCAGCGGGCCGGTATCGATGCGAAGGCGGTGATCGAAGGGCCGCCGCGTCGGCGCGTGCCGATCCTGCTGCGCCAGACCAGTTTCAAGGCGCTGGAAGAGCCGGTAGGCTTTGTCGGCGACGGCGGGCAGCCCGAGCACGGCACGCACACCGCGCGCTTTGGCGAGATCGAACAGCGCGGGCTTGCGCTGACGCCCAAGGGCCGCGCGCTGTACGACGCGCTATTGGCGCAGGCGCGCGATGCCGAGGGTGCCGGCAGCACCGGTGTCGATTACGCCACACGCCTGCAAACCGCGTTCGTGGCCTTTCCCGACGACGAAGCGCTGCTGCGTCAGGAAGGGCTGGGCTATTTCCGCTACGCGCTGACCGATGCCGGCCGCGCCGATCCGGCCCAGGTAGCTGCAATGCCGGCGGAAACTGCCATCGCGCTCGGCCTGGTCAGTGCCGATCCGATCATCTACGAAGATTTTTTACCGGTCAGCGCAGCCGGCATCTTCCAGTCCAATCTGGGCGGCGCCGAGCAGCGCGCGTACGCCGCGCATTCGAGCAAGCGCAGTTTCGAGCAGGCGTTGGGCGCGCAGGTGCATGACGAGTTCGCGCTGTATGCGCAGCTGGAACGCGCATCGTTGCTGGCGTTGGTGGTGTAAGGCAGCACCAATCGACGGTATCAGGTGGGTGTGTGAGGTAGCGGTATCCCTCAGTTTCAGTTGCTGCATGCGATATCGCCCAACTGCATGCACGACGAAGGGCGACTGATAAAGTTCTCAACGCTGTCTCGATAGCGGCAGCGTGTTGGCCACACGCCCCAGCTTTGACGAATGATTTGGTGTTGGAGGGAAGTGACATCGATCGGATAGACCTAAGCTGATCAGACCGCACCCAATCGAACTACCGCGCTCCATCCCCTGCTTGTAACCACGCACACCGCCATCTCCACTGGTCCTTGCGCGCCCACCGTCGCGGGACCTTGCGCGGCATGGATACCGCGTAAGAGCTTATACAAGGACGTACTCGCAGCGTGTCCCGCGATGGTGGGCGGGCAAGGGCGCTGCAACGCAGCCGAAGACCATCTGCTCTGCACCCGACGGCATCTCAACACCGTTCGATGACCTCTCAAGGCGACCGGGATCTTGAGCTTCAGCGTCGCTTGGATGTTCCAAAGCGGAGTGTGTCGAGGGCGCGATGCCCTCACCGCTCGTGGGACACGCCGTGCATCCGTCAGTGGAGGCTCGGTGGCGGCATCGATGCCGCCACACGGTCCCGCGAGCGGCGAGGACACCGCACCAGAGAGTTGATCGGTAGCTTTGTTTAAAACCGTGCACACCGACACTCTCGACTGGTCCTTGCCCGCTCACCGTCGCGGGACCTTACGCGGCATGGATGCCGCGTAAGAGCTTACAAGGACGTACTTGCAGCGTGTCCTGCGATGGTGGGCGGGCAAGGGCCTTGCAGCCAAGCCGCAGATCAGCCGCTCCACAACCGCAACGCATCCACACCGTTCAATCACTACTCTTCGGTATTTGTCAGCGCAGCCTCAGTGCGCCGACGCCGCCGGGCGCCGTGCCGCCGCGCGTTCTGCACGGCGTGCGCGCGCACGCGCGCGGCGCGCTTTCCAACGCTCGCTCAGGCACGAGAAGATCACATACAGCGCCGGGGTGCTGAGCAAGGTCAGGCTCTGCGAAAACACTAGGCCGCCGATCATCGCGATACCAAGCGGGCGGCGCAGTTCCGAGCCTTCTCCCAGACCCACCGCCAGCGGCACCGCCGCCAGGATCGCCACCATCGTGGTCATCATGATCGGGCGGAAGCGCACGATCGACGCCTCGCGTGCGGCCGCGCGCGCATCCATGCCATGCACGCGCTGCGCCACCAAGGCGAAGTCGATCATCATGATCGCGTTTTTCTTGACGATGCCGATCAGCAGCACTAACGCAATCATCGAGATCACCGACAGCTCGGTGTTGGTGAGAAACAACGCCAGCAGCGCGCCCACGCCGGCGGCCGGCAGCGTGGACAGGATGGTCACCGGGTGGATCAGGCTCTCGTAGAGCATGCCCAGCACGATGTAGACGGTGAGTACGGCAGCTAGCAACAACACCCCCATCGAATTGGGGCTGAGCTGCACATTGAAGCTGTTGTCGCCGCTGAGGCGGATGCCGTCGGGCATGCGCAATCCGTCCACCGTGGACTTGATGATCAGATCCGCCTCACCGGTGCTCACGCCCGGGGCGAGGTTGTAGCTCAGATCCATCGTGGTGTACTGGTTTTCGTGGATGATCTGCGGCGGCGCCAGGCCGGGGGTCTGGGTGGCCACCGCGGTGATTGGCACCATCTGCCCGGCACGGTTAGGCACGAAGATCTGATCCAGCGCCTTGGGCGTGGCGGTCTGCGAGGGCAGTGCGTTGACCACCACGCTGTACTGGTTGAGATCGGAGTAGATGGTGGAAATCGAGCGCTGGCCGAAGGCGCCATACAACGCGCCGTCGATCGCACCGACCGTAATCCCCAGGCGCGCGGCCTTGGCACGGTCGATCACGATGTTCTGACGCAGCCCGGCGGTATCCACGTCGGTGCCGACATCGCGCAGGCGTGTGTTCTTCTTCAACGCCGCCTGCAGCTTGGGCAGCCATTGCTGCAGCTGTGCAAGATCGTTGCCCTGTAGCGACACGCGGTATTGCGCGCCCTGGCTGGTGCCGCCACCGCCATCGCTGGGTAGGTCCTGGATGGCGCGCAGGCGCAGGTCCAGATCGGGGTAGCGGTCGGCTTTGGCGCTCAGGCGTGCGACCACCTGTGCGGTGGTGTCGCGGCGGCCCTCATTGCGTTTTTTCAGCTCGATATTGAACGAGGCGCTCGACCCCTGGCGGCCGGAGCCCAGCCGCGCGCCCACGGTTTTCACCGCCGGGTCGGCCATCAGCATGTCGGTGATGCGGCGCTGGCGGCTGACCATGTCGGCAAACGACACCGTCGCGCTGGAATTGGCGCGGCCCCAGATCAGGCCGGTGTCCTGCGCGGGAAACGAGCCTTTCTTGACTGCGCTGCCCAGAAAAATGGTGGCGGCGATCAACAGCAACGGCGTCAGTGACAGCAGCAGTGCGTGGCGCAACGAAAAGTCCAGCGCCACGGTGTAAATGGTGAGCATGCGCTCGTGCATGCGGTCCAGCCAGGCGCCGAAACGGCCGGGTTTTTCGGGCTCGGTATGTGCCGACAAGAAGCGGCTGCACAGCGCCGGGGTCAAGGTCAGCGACACCAGCATCGACACTACGATCGCCGCTACCAGGGTCACGGTGAATTCGCGGAAAAACGCGCCGACCATGCCGCTGGCAAACAGCATCGGAATGAACACCGCCACTAGCGAGGCAGTGATCGACACGATGGTGAAGCCGATCTCGCGCGCACCGGTCAGGGCGGCCTCCAGGCGCGGCATGCCTTCGTCCAGATGTCGCATGACGTTTTCGATCACCACGATTGCGTCGTCGACCACAAAGCCAATGGCGATCACCAGCGCCAGCAGGCTCAAGTTGTTCAAGGTGAAGCCCAGCACGTACATCACCAGCGCCGAGCCGGCCAGCGACAACGGCACGGTGACCGCGGCAATGAGCGTGGGCGCGAGCCGGCGCAGGAACAGCGCCATGGTCAGCACCACCATCGCCAGGCTGATCATCAGCGTGGCCTGCACCTCGTGCAGCGAGGCGCGGATGGTGGGCGTGCGGTCGAAGTAGGGCGTGAGCGTGGTGCCGGGCTGCAGGTAGGCGCGCAACTCGGGAATCTGCGTTTTGACCTGGTCCACGGTCTCGACGATGTTGGCGCCGGCGCGGGTGAAGGCATACATCACCACCGCCGGTTTGCCGTTGAACCAGGCGGCTTGATACGCATCCTGCTGGCCGTCGTAGACGGTGGCCACATCGCCCAGCCGCACGATGCGCCCGTTGGATTGGGTGGAGATCGCCAACTGCGCGAAATCGGCGGCCTTGGCCACCGAATCGTTGGCGATGATGGCCATGGTGGTGTTGCCGTCGGACAGGAATCCGGTCGGCGAGGTGACGTTGGCGGCGCGCACCGCGTTGCGTAGGTCGTCCGGGGTCAGCCCGAGTGCGTTGAGCGCACGCAGGTCCACGTCCACGCGCACTGCCGGCGTGGACGCACCGGCGATATCCACCGAGCTGATGCCGGTGATCTGGCGCAAGCGCTGCGCCAGCAGCGAGTCGGCCACGTTGTAGAGCTCATCGGCCGACTGGGTGTCCGAGGTCAAGGCGATGGCGATGACCGGGTCGTCGTTCGGATTGGCCTTGGAGTAAATCGGCGTGCCGAGCCCGGAAGGCAGGTCCGATTGCGATGCATTGATCGAAGTCTGGATGTCCTGCGCGGCCGAATCGATGTTGCGATTGCTCTGGAATACCAGCACCACCAGGCTGCTGCTCTCCGAACTGGACGAGCGCATGCGGTCGATGCCGGGCAGCTGGCCCAGGTGGCGTTCCAGCGGCGCGGTGACGGTGGAGGCCATGGTGCTGGCATCGGCGCCGGACTGCGTAGCGTGCACGAAGATCACCGGGATCTGGATGTTCGGCAACGCCGCCACGCCCAGCCGCAGATAGCACATCAATCCGATCACGAACAAACCGATCGCCAGCAGCGAGGTGCCGATCGGGCGCTTGATGAAGGGCGCGGAGATGTTCATGCCTGTGGCGCCGGGAATCGGAAATCGGGAATCGGGAATCGGCAAGCAAGGCCAACGCAACGCCCGAGTGCGCGTGTGGGCAGGCGAGGCCTCAGGCCGGCAATCCGATCAGCAATCGCTGCACCAGTCCTCATGCAGGGCGCTCCGAGGTGGGTGCGGTGTTTGCGCCATCGCGGCGTGCAGCGCGGCGCGCGCGCCATGCCCGCAAGCGCTCGCCGGCGCGTTCCATGTACAGATAGATCACCGGGGTGGTGTATAGCGTCACCAGCTGCGACAGCAACAGGCCACCTACAATCGCGATGCCGAGCGGGCGACGCAGTTCCGAGCCGATGCCGGTGCCCAGTGCCAGCGGCAACGCGCCCAGCATGGCGGCGGCGGTGGTCATCATGATCGGGCGGAAACGCAGCAGGCAGGCGCGGCGGATCGCCTCATGCGCGTTGGCGCCTTCGCGGCGGGCGTCGATGGCGAAGTCGATCATCATGATCGCGTTCTTCTTGACGATGCCGATCAGCAGCACGATGCCGACGATGCCGTCCACCGACAGGCTCAGCCCGCACATCATCAACGCCAGCAACGCGCCGACACCGGCCGGCGGCAAGGTGGAGATGATCGTCAGCGGGTGGATGTAACTTTCGTACAGCACGCCCAGCACGATGTAGATCACCACGATCGAGGCCAGCAGCAACCACACGATATCGGTCTGGCTGCCGGTGAATTCGGCCGCCTTGCCGACGAACTGCGCATGCACCTGGGTCGGGATCTTGAGGTCTTCGCGTGCCTTTTCGATCGCTGCTACCGCCTGCGACAACGAGTGCCCCGGCGCCAGATTGAACGAGATGGTCACCGCCGGCAGCTGCTGCTGGTGGCTCACCACCAGTGGCGTGTTGGTGACCTTGGCTTGCGCCAGCGAGGCCAGCGGAATGATGCTGCCGGCGCCGACCACGATGCCGGTGTTCTGGTTGCCCACGCCGGTGGCGGTGGACGAGTTGGACGAGGTCACCTGGCCGAAGCTGGTGGCATTGGTGCCGGTCAGTGCGCCGCTGCCGTTGCTGGCCACTGCCAGCTGATTCATCAATGCGGTGCTGCTGCGGAATTCCGGCGCCACTTCCAGCACCACGCGGTACTGATTGAGCTCGGTGAAGATGGTGGAGATCTGGCGTTGGCCGAAGGCGTCGTACAGCGTGTCGTCGATGGTCTGCATCGGCACGCCGAGCATGCTGGCCTTGTCGCGGTCGATGGTCAGCTCCAGCGCACGGCCCTGGTTGGCCAGGTTGTTGTCCACATCGGCCAGCTCGGGCAGCTTGCGCATCGCCTCGGTCATGCGCCCGGCCCAGGTGGCCAGCTCGGTGCTGTCCACGTCCGAGATCGAATACTGGTATTCGGTGGCGGCCACGCGGGTGTCCAGGGTGACGTCCTGCACCGGCTTGAGGAACAGCGCTACGCCCGGAATGCCGGACACGGCCTTTTGCAGGCGCGGCAGCACTTCATCCAGGCCGTCGCGGTCGCCGCGCGTCTTCAGCACGATCGACAACTGGCCCTGGTTGAGGGTCGGGTTCATGGTGCCGGCGCCGATGAAGGCGGCCACGCCGGTCACCGCCGGGTCTTTCTGCAGCGCGGCGGCCACCGCCTGGGTGCGCTGCTCCATCTGCGGGAAGGCCACGTTCTGATCGGCCTGCACCACGCCGGTGATCAGGCCGGTGTCCTGCTCGGGCAGCAGGCCCTTGGGGATCGCCACATACAGCACCACCGTCAATGCCACCGCGCCGATCGCCACCGCCAGGGTCAGCGGCTGGTGCGCCAGCACCCAATCCAGGCTGCGCTCGTACGCGCCCACCGTGCGCGTCCACAGATTGGTCTTGCCCGCCGCTGCTGCGCGTTCGTGCGCGTCCTCGCCTTCGGGCAGGGCGTCGGGCTTGAGCAGGTAGGCGCACATCATCGGCGTCAGCGTCAGCGACACCAGCATCGAGATCACCACCGCAATCGACAGCACCCACGCAAATTCATGGAACAGCCGCCCGGTGACGCCCGGCATCAGTAGCAGCGGCAGGAACACCGCCACCAGCGACACGGTCAGCGACAACACGGTGAAGCCGATCTGCTTGGCGCCGATCTCGGCCGCTTCCGGGCCCGTCTTGCCCTGTTCGATGTAGCGCACGATGTTTTCGATCATCACGATCGCATCGTCGACCACGAACCCGGTCGCCACCACCAGCGCCATCAGCGACAGGTTGTCCAGCGACATGCCGGCGAACGCCATCACCCCGAAAGTGCCGGCCAGCGACAGCGGCACTGCCACCGAGGGAATGATGGTGGCCCACAGCCGGCGCAGGAACACGAAGATCACCGCCACCACCAGCGCGATGGTCAGCACCAGGGTGAACTTCACCTCGTGCACCGAGGCGCGGATGGTTTCGGTGCGGTCGGAGAACACCTCCAGATGCACGTCGGCCGGCAACACCGATTGCAGCTGCGGCAGGATGCTGCGGATCTGCTCCACCGTCTGCACGATGTTGGCGCCCGGCTGGCGGCGGATTTCCAGCAGCACCGCCGGCTTGCCATCGGCCCACGCGGCGAGCTGGTCGTTCTCTACCCCATCCACCACGTTGGCCACATCGGCCAGCCGCACCGGGCGGCCGTTGGCGAAGCTGATGATGGTCTCGCGGTACTGCGCCGCATTGGTGAGCTGGTCGTTGGTGCCGATGCTGTAGGACTGGGTCTTGCCGTTGAGCGAACCCTTGGGCGCGCTGACATTGGTCTGGGTCAGCGCGCTGCGCAGCGACTCCATGGTCAGGCCCATGTTCGACAGCTGCGCCGGGTTGACCTGGATGCGCACGGCCGGGCGCACGTTGCCGGCGATCGACACCAGGCCCACGCCCGGCACCTGCGACAGGCGCTGGGCCAGGATCGCATCGGCGTAGCGGTTGACCTCGCGCAGCGGCAGCGAATCGGAGGTGAGCTTGAGGGTGAGGATGGCCGCATCGGCCGGATTGACCCGGTTGTAGACCGGTTGATACGGCAACGACGAGGGCAGGGTGGCCTGGCGGATCGCCGCCTGCACGTCCTGCGAGGCGATGTCGATGTCGCGGTCCATCGAGAACTGCAGAATGATCGTGGACAGGCCCGCCGAGGAGTCGGAAGTCATCATCTGCAAGCCGGAGATCTGTCCGAACTGGCGTTCCAGCGGCGTGGTCACCAGCGAGGCCATGGTGGTCGCGTTGGCGCCGGGGTACTGGGTGGTCACGACCAGGCTGGGCGCGTCGATTTCCGGCAATGCCGACACCGGCAATTGCCGGTAGCCCAGGATGCCCAGCAGCAGGACGCCCGCCATCAACAACGAGGTGGCGATGGGGCGGCGGATGAAGATGGTCGAAAAGCCCACGGGGGAGTCCTTGCTGAAGACGTCAATCGGTGCCGGCGCGCAGGGCGCCGACGCGCACTGGCGACGGGGCGTCCCGTCGCCAGTGGTCAGGCATTAGCGCGGGCCGCCGCCACGTCGGCCGCCGCTGCCGCCGCCCTTCTGCTTGTCCTGCGCCGCCTTGAGTTCGGCTTCGGTGGGCTCGGGCGGAGTTTCGCCCGGCTTGAGCGCGCTGACCTTGCTGCCCGGCTTGAGCCGGAACTGGCCTTCGGTGACCACGCGCTCGCCGGGCTTGAGGCCCTTGGTGACCTGCACATGGCTGTCGTCCACTTCCACGCCCTGCACCACGGTGCGCATCTGCGCGGTGTTGTCGTTGCCCACCACGTAGACGTAATCGCCTTCAGGGCCACGCTGCACGGCCTGGGTCGGCACCACGGTGCCGCCGGAGATGGTGCGCAGCTGCAGCCGCACGTTGACGAACTGCCCCGGCCACAACGCGTTGTCGGTGTTGTCGAAGATCGCGCGCGCGCCGAAGGTGCCGCTGTCGGCGGCGATGCGGTTATCGATGACATCCAGCTTGCCGTCGCCGCTGATGACATGGGCATCGCCGCGGTCCAGCGCTGCCACATCCAGCGGGGTAGCCGCCTGGCCGCTGCGCACCGCCTGCAGCTCGCGCTCGGGCAGGTTGAAGGACACGTAGATCGGGCGGATCTGGGTCAGCGTGACGATGGTGGAGCTGGCGCTGACGATATTGCCCACGTCCACGCCACGGATGCCGGCAATGCCGTCGATCGGCGCGGTGACGCGGGTGAACTGCAATTGCACCTGCGCCGAGCGCATCTGTGCATCGTTGGCCGACACCGCCGCCTCGTACTGCGCCACCTGGTTGCGTTGGGTGTCCAGGTCGGTGCGCGAGACGTACTGCTTGTAGGCCGGGTCGTTGGAGCGCTGGTAGTTCACCCGCGCCGTCGCCAGCAGCGACTGATTCTGCCGCTTGGCCGCCAGCGCCTGGTCGTAGCTGGCCTGCAAGGTGCGCGGATCGATCTGGGCCAGCAGCTCGCCCTTCTTCACTTCCTGGCCTTCCTTGAAATTCAGGCTCATCAGCTGGCCACCGACCTGCGGGCTGATCGTGACCGTGTTGAGCGCGGTCACCGTGCCCAGCGCGCTGGCGTACACCGGCACGTCCTGGGTCGTGGCGGGCACCACCGTCACCGGCACCGGGCCGCTGTTTTCGGTGCCATTGCCATCCGGCGCGTCCGCCTGCTTGCCGCGATTGCCCCCGCCCACCATCCGCATTGCGACAAACACCACGACGAGCACCGCTACGACCAGCAGTGTGATCTTCCAAAAACGCGACATGCGACAACTCCTGAGGGCGGGCCGGGCGCTTGGGGCGACCGTGGGGCGGCATTGCGAAGCATATCGTTGCGTCCGGGCAATTGAGCGTTACTGAAGTAACGGCTCATCGAACGAAACGCCTGCATGGTTCACGGATGCGTGCAGCGGCAACGCGTCAGAGGCGCTGCGGTTGACCGCCGGGCTGAATCGGCCCCCACCATGGCCCGGGAGCCGGTGGCGCCGGCCAACCAGGCCTTCGCCACCGGCCACGCTGCGCTCTGGCGGTGCGGTGCACTACAGTGAAGGCCATTCATTGGAGGATTCTCGATGCGCCATTCCCGCCTGCTGACCAGCGCGCTGCTGCTGGCCCTGCCTACGCTTGCCGCCGCACAGGCCGCGCCACGGCCCGAGGTCCAGACCGTCGCCAGCACGTTGCAGCCCAAGGTGGTGCAGTGGCGCCGCGACTTCCACCAGCACCCGGAGCTGTCCAACCGCGAGGAGCGCACCGCCGCCACCGTGGCCGCGCAGCTGCGCAAGCTCGGCCTCAAGCCGCGCACCGGCATCGCCCATCACGGCGTGGTGGCGATCATCAAGGGCGGCAAGCCCGGCCCCAGGATCGCGCTGCGCGCGGACATGGACGCGCTGCCGGTCAAAGAGCAGACCGGGCTGGCCTTCGCCTCCAAGGCCACCGCCGAGTACCGCGGCGAGCAGGTCGGGGTGATGCATGCCTGCGGCCACGACGCCCACACCGCCATCCTGCTCGGCGTGGCCGAAGCGCTGGTGGGCATGCGCGACCAGCTGCCCGGCGAAGTGATGCTGATCTTCCAGCCCTCCGAAGAAGGCGCGCCCGGCAACGAAGAAGGCGGCGCCTCGCTGATGCTCAAGGAGGGCCTGTTTGCCGACTTCAAGCCGCAGGCGGTGTTCGGCCTGCATGTGTTCTCCAGCGTGCAGGCCGGCAAGATCGCCGTGCGCAGCGGCCCGCTGATGGCGGCCTCTGACCGCTTTGCGATCAAGAT
Organism: Xanthomonas sp. AC360; assembly: GCF_979258225.1. Classification (NCBI taxonomy): domain Bacteria; kingdom Pseudomonadati; phylum Pseudomonadota; class Gammaproteobacteria; order Lysobacterales; family Lysobacteraceae; genus Xanthomonas; species Xanthomonas sp. AC360. The sequence goes on along the minus strand of NZ_OZ409846.1, from coordinate 686,299 downwards.
GATCGGCCGTCAGACCCACGGTTCGGCGCCGTGGAACGGCATCGACCCGATCGTGGCCAGCGCCGACATGATTTCCACCGCGCAAACGGTGATCAGCCGCCGCGCCAACCTGTCCAAGCAGCCGGCGGTGTTGAGCTTTGGCGCGATCAAGGGCGGCATCCGCTACAACATCATCCCCGACGACGTGGAAATGGTCGGCACCATCCGCACCTTCGACGAAGGCATGCGCCAGCAGATCTTTGCCGACCTCAAAAACGTGGCCGAGCACACCGCCGCCGCACACGGCGCCAAGGTGGATGCGAAGGTGCCCGACCAGGACGGCAACCCGGCTACGGTCAACGACCCGGCCCTGACCGCCAAGATGCTGCCCAGCCTGCAGGCCGTGGTGGGCGCCGACAACGTATACGAGCCGCCGCTGCAGATGGGCGCCGAAGATTTCTCGTTCTACGCCCAGCAGGTGCCGTCGATGTTCTTCTTCGTCGGCTCCACCGCCAAGGGCATCGACCCGGCCACCGCGCCCAGCAACCATTCGCCGCAGTTCCTGCTGGACGAGTCCTCGCTGGACGTGGGCCTGCGCGCGCTGTTGCAGGTGTCGCTGGATTATCTGCATCAAGGTGAGACAGGCTGAATCGGGAATCGGGAATCGGGAATCGTGTGTAGTTGCACGATTCCCGCTGACCGTCGCCAATCAAGTGGGTCGGCGGGCTGCTTGAAGATCCGCTGCTGCCGTCGCCAGTTCGGTGCTCCAGCGTTCGCCATATAGCTCACGGCCAGTCGGCTCGGCCTAAAATGGCGCGATGAATACCCCAGAAGATTCCACCCTCGGTCGTGAGGTCGCGTACCCCAGCGGCTACGATCCGTCGCTGCTGTTTCCCATTCCGCGCGCGGCCGGGCGCGAGGCGATCGGCCTGACCGGCGCGTTGCCGTTCATCGGCCGCGATCGCTGGCACGCCTACGAGCTGAGCTGGCTGGATGCACAGGGCAAGCCGTGCGTGGCCACGGCCACCTTGCATGTGCCCTTCGATTCGCCGTCGTTGATCGAATCCAAATCGCTCAAGCTATATCTCAACTCGCTCAATGCCACGCGCTTCAACAGTGCCGAAGCGGTGCGCGCACGCATCGTCACCGACCTGTCCACGCGCGCCGGCGCCGATGTATCGGTGGAATTCGGTTTGCCGCCGATCGATGCGGTGGGCGAAGGCGAGTCGATCGATACCCTGGATGTCAGCATCGACGATTACGGCCCGCCCAATGCGGCGTATCTGCATACGCAGACAGCGGCGGCCGTGGAAGAAGTGCTGACTTCTGCATTGCTCAAATCCAATTGCCCGGTGACCGGCCAACCGGATTGGGCCAGCGTCACGCTGCGCTATCGGGGTGCGCCGATCGACCGCGAAGGCCTGCTGCGCTATCTGGTGAGTTTCCGCGACCACGCCGAGTTTCATGAGCAATGCGTGGAGCGCATTTTCAATGACGTGCTGACCCGTTGCGCCCCTGAGTGGCTGGTGGTCGAGGCGCGTTACACCCGGCGTGGCGGGCTGGATATCAACCCGCTGCGTAGCTCGCCCAGCGTGCCCACGCCGCTGTCGATCTTTCGCGATTTGCGCCAGTAATCGGTCGCGTTCGAGGATCGCGCCAGCTTCACGGCGGCGCGATCCATGCTTAACAGCGCTCCGCGCACCCTGCAATCCTCGTGATGCACGAAGGAACGCAGCAATGAGTGCCGATAAAAAAGCAGATTTCGCCAATGTGACGTCGTCGGTCGATAGCACCGCTGACGTGATGCCTGCGCCGGATTTTCCCAACGTGCGCACCAGCGTGCAAAGCACCGCAGAGCTGGTCGAGGAATCGGTCACTGTGCAGGCAGGCGACAGTCTGTCCAGCATCGCCAAACGTCACTTGGGTGATGGCGCATTGTGGCCGCGCATTTTCGAAGCCAACCGCGAAACGCTCAAGGATCCGGACAAGATTTTCCCGGGTCAGGTCCTGCGTTTGCCGCACAAAGCGTAGCTGCCTACGCGATCGCCACTGCATTGCAAGGCGCGTGGCACGGCGCGTGCGCGTCTTGCAAAAACATTCCAGAAACAACGATCTTTTCGATCATCGGAGATTGATCCATGCGTACCAAATCCGTTTCAAGCACGCTCGTGATTGCGCTTGCCGGCGTGCTCGCTTTATCCGGTTGCAAGAAAGACGAAGACGCCAGCGTTTCGAAGGATCCCACCTCCGGCGCTGCCACTGAGGCGATGCCGGGCCCGGCTGCCACGCCGCCGGCCAGCGACCAAGCCGGGCAGAGCACCGCGACTGGCGCCGCCAGCACCGACACCGCAGCCGCGATGGGTTCTGCGGTGAGCGTCTCCAGTGTCGTAGTCGGGACCAAGGTCGCCGCCGACAAGACAGTGACACCGTCCGCCACCGTTGGCGCCAAGGACACCATCATCGTGTCGGTCAAGACCGATGGCAGCGCGAGCAACGTAGCGGTCTCGGCCAAGCTCACCTACCAAGACGGCCAAGTGGCCGGCGAGCAGAACGCCACGCTGACCACCACGGGTGCAGAAACCACCAATCTCAGCTTCAGCAAACCCGATGGCTGGCCCGCAGGCACGTACACCGCGCAGGTCATGGTCGACGGTAAACCAGCAGGTAGCCCGCAGACCATTACGGTCAAATAAGTGCCTTAAGCGGTGAGCATCTGTGGACATGGCGCGCTGCACACTGGCGTCTTCATGTCAGTGGCCGGCAACTTCCGCCTGCATCAAACCGCAGCCCAAGGCGCAATCGCAAGATTGCGCCTTTTTGCTATGCATTCATTCGGCAATGGATTCGTTACAGCTGCATCCATGTCGATTGGCCGTGTGGCGGGATGAAGCGTCCGCCTGTGGTCGCTTTACCCGGGCGCGGCTCAGACGCGACAATGCCGTGCTGATCCAATGCCGCGTCCGCCGCGCTGGCCGATCGGCGTGCCGCTAGCGACCCCCGTCGTGCACGCCAACGTCAACGTCGCCGGGCATCGGCGCTCCTCCCGACCACAAGAGCCATCGCACCTCATGTCGAAGACACCGAAGATCCTCTACACGCTCACTGACGAAGCTCCCTTCCTGGCCACGCAGTCGCTGCTGCCGATCATCGATGCCTACACCGATACCGCCGGGATCGTGGTCGAAACGCGCGATATCTCGCTCGCCGGTCGCATTCTGTCGTTGTTCCCCGAGAGCCTGACCGACGCGCAGAAGATCGCCGACGACCTCGCAGAACTGGGCGAACTGGCCACGACGCCGGAAGCCAACATCATCAAGCTGCCCAACATCAGTGCTTCAGTGCCGCAGCTCAAGGCCGCGATCAAGGAACTGCAGGCCCAGGGCTATGGGTTGCCGGCGTATCCGGACGAGCCCAAGGACGCCGCGGAAAAAGACATCAAGGCGCGCTACGACAAGGTCAAGGGCAGTGCGGTGAATCCGGTGCTGCGCGAAGGCAATTCCGATCGCCGCGCACCGCTGTCGGTCAAGAACTACGCACGCAAGCATCCGCACCGCATGGGCAAGTGGAGCAGCGACTCCAAGTCGCACGTGGCGCACATGGACGACGGCGATTTCTTCGGCAGCGAACAGTCCACCACGCTGGCCGAGGCCGGCACGCTGAAGATCGAATTCGTCGCTGCCGATGGCAGCAGCAGCGTGCTCAAGGACAAGGTTGCGGTGAAGGCCGGCGAGATCGTCGATGCCGCCGTGCTGAGCAAGCGCGCGCTGGCCAGCTTCATCGATGCGCAGATCGCCGACGCCAAGGCCCGCGACGTGCTGTTCTCGGTGCATCTGAAAGCCACCATGATGAAGGTCTCCGACCCGGTGCTGTTCGGCGTAGTGGTCGGCGAGTTCTACAAGGACACGCTGAGCAAGCACGCCGACGCGCTCAAGTCGGTCGGCTTCGATCCCAACAACGGCATCGGCGATCTGTACGCACGCATCGGCACGTTGCCGGACGCGCAGCAGGCGCAGATCAAGGCCGATATCCAGGCCGAATATGCGCAGCGTCCGGGCCTGGCGATGGTCAATTCGGACAAGGGCATCACCAGCCTGCATGTGCCCAGCGACGTGATCGTCGACGCCTCGATGCCGGCGATGATTCGCGACTCCGGCCAGATGTGGAATGCGCAAGGCAAGCTGCAAGACACCAAGGCAGTGATTCCGGACCGTTGCTATGCCGGCGTGTATCAAGCGGTGATAGACGACTGCCGCACGCATGGCGCTTTCGACCCGTCCACCATGGGCTCGGTGCCGAACGTCGGCCTGATGGCGCAGAAGGCCGAAGAATACGGCTCGCACGACAAGACCTTCCAGCTGTCGGCTGCCGGTACCGTCAAGGTCACCGATGCCAATGGCAAGACGGTGTTCGAGCATGCGGTGGAAGCCGGCGATTTGTGGCGCATGTGCCAGGTCAAGGACGCACCGATCCAGGACTGGGTGAAGCTGGCGGTCGAGCGTGCACGCCTGAGCGATACCCCGGCCGTGTTCTGGCTGGACAAGGCGCGCGCGCATGACGCGCAGGTCATCGCCAAGGTCGAGACATATCTCAAGGATCACGACACCAACGGCCTGGATATCCGCATCCTGCCGCCGGTGGAAGCCACCACCTTCTCGCTGGAGCGCATCCGCAAGGGCCAGGACACCATCTCGGTCACCGGCAACGTGCTGCGCGATTACCTCACCGACCTGTTCCCGATCATGGAGCTGGGCACCAGCGCCAAGATGCTCTCCATCGTGCCGCTGATGGCCGGTGGCGGCCTGTTTGAGACTGGCGCCGGCGGCTCGGCGCCCAAGCACGTGCAGCAGTTCGTCGAAGAGAACTGCCTGCGCTGGGATTCGCTTGGCGAATTCCTGGCGCTGGCCGCGTCGCTGGAACATCTGGGCAACCGTTACAACAACCCGTCGGCCACCGTGCTGGCCAAGGCGTTGGACGTGGCCAACGGCCAGTTCCTGGACAACAACAAGTCGCCGGCGCGCAAGGTGGGCGAGCTCGACAACCGCGGCAGCCATTTCTATCTGGCGATGTATTGGGCGCAGGCCCTGGCCGCGCAAACCGAAGACACCGCATTGCAGGCCAAGTTCGCACCGCTGGCCAAGGCGCTGACCGAGAACGAAGCCACCATCGTGGCCGAGCTCAACGGCGCACAGGGCAAGCCGGTGGACATCGGTGGCTACTACCACCCGGACCTTTCCAAGGTCAGCGAGGCGATGCGCCCGAGCAAGACCTTCAATGACGTACTGGCGACGTTGAAGGCCTGATCCCCGCGCACCGCATGGCGGTGCGTGCAGTCAGTGCGATATGCAGGGCCCGCCTCGTTGACAGGTGGGCCTTGTCGTTTCAGCGAAAGGGCGACAGCGCGGTCATTGCCCGGACCAAGCGGCGTGCACGCCGCGCCATGCGGTGCTCGGCGTGCTGCTGAGGTGTCGCCGCGCTCGCCACCGGCGCGCGTCGCGCGGTCTGCTCTGCCGCTTCGGCTTCGGCTTCGGCTTCGGCTTCGATTTCGGTTCCGGCCTCGACCTCGGCTTTGGCTTCCACTGCCGTGCCTGCTTCTGCCAATTGCCGTGCAAGCGCCACGTCGGCAATGTGCCCGTGCTGGAACAGCAACTCGGTAAAGATGCGCATGATCCTGCTCCCACTTGAGTGGAAGCCACAGTAGGCGCAGGCTGGGCCTTGCAAAAGCGAGGCTTTTGCAAGTCTGTGTTGAATTCCATTCAAGGGTGAGCCATGTCGCGTCCGCCGCTTCACGCATTGCAGGGCTTCGTCAGTGCGGTGCGTCTGGGCAATCTGTCGCGCGCTGCCGCGTCGATGCATCTCACCGTCAGCGCGCTCAGTCACCAGGTGCGTGCGCTCGAGCAGCGCCTGGGCTATCGGTTGCTGCAGCGGCACGCGCGCGGCGTCAGCGCCACGCCGCAGGGGCAGCAATTGCTCGACCGCATCGCACCGCATCTGGATGCGATTGCCGAGGCGTTCCAGCCGTTCGCCGCGCGCCGCGAAGACACGCTCACCCTGAGCATCACCCCGTCGATGGCCTCGGCATGGCTGGTGCCGCGCCTGAGCGATTTTCTGGCAGCCCATCCCACCATCGAGATCAATCTGCTTTCCAGCGAGCGACTGGTGGATTTCGAGCGCCAGCCGGACGTGGATGCGGCCATGCGCATCGGCGCCGGGCAATGGCCAGGCGTGATCGCCGAACCGTTGTTCGACGAATGGCTGGTGCCGATGGCCAGCCCTGCGCTGATCGCGCGCATGGGTGGCATCGATGCGCAGCCGCTGCAGCAATGGCCGCTGCTGGGCGACCCGGATGGCGACTGGCCGCGCTGGTTTACAACCTTCGGTGGCGAGCCGCCACGTCGCTATGCCGCCGTGCTCGACGACTCCGAGTCCCATCACCGTGCCGCGTTAGATGGCGTCGGCGTGGCGATGGGGCGGGTGACGCGCGCACGCCTGTTGCTGGCATCCGGTCAGCTGGTGGCGCTGTCCGCGCAACGGCTCAAGACCAGCTGGTCGCATTACCTGGTGTACCCGCCACGGTCGGCCGCACACACCGGCTTTCTCGCGTTTCGCGCATGGCTGCAAACACAGGCGCGCGAACATGCCGCGCACGCGCAGCAGGCAGCGGTCGGCCCGCCTGCTGCGCTGCCCGCCTCGCGTCGCCGCAAGCGCTGAGTACACTGCCGCCATGAGCCAGCTCCCGCTACCACCGCAATCCGAACGCCGTGCGCTGGCGATCGCGCACGCCGTGTACGAAGCGTTCGAGGATTACCACGCGCGGTTTTCCGAGATCACCGCACGTGCCAAGCAGCGCTTCGAAGCGCGCGACTGGAGCGCTGCGCGCGATGACGCCGTTGCACGTATCGCGCTCTACGACCAGTACATCACCGAATGCATGCTGCGCCTGCGCGCCGTGCTGCTGGGTCAGGCGCACGACCGCGCGTTGTGGATGCGCGCACGCAGTCATTACGCCACGTTGCTGGCCGGGTTGATCGATCAGGAGTTGTACAAGACTTTCTACAACACGCTGACGCGGCGTTACTTCGGCACCCATGGCGTGGACGCCGATATCGAATTCATCGCGCTGGATATCGAGCCCACCGATGCCATCACCATGCCGGTCGCACGGCATACCTACGCCGTGTCGCCGGGTCGGCTGACCGACATGCTGGTGCGCGTGCTGGGCGATTACGCATTCGCCGTGCCGTATGCGCACCGCACCCGCTGCGCGGCGGCCATTGCGGTGCGTCTGCTCGACGATCTGGCGCATTGGGGCGAGCACCCGGTGCGCAGCGTCGAACTGCTGGAAACGGTGTTCTATCGCGAACGTCGCGCGTATCTGGTCGGGCGTGTGTTCGGCGAGCATCGGTTTTCGCCGTGCGTGATCGCGCTGATCAACGACGGTGCCGGCTTGCGCGCCGAAGCGGTGCTGACCAAGCGCAGCGATGTCGCACAACTGTTCAGTAACTCGCGCAGTTATTTTCAGGCCGATCTGTCCACGGTCGGCGATGCGGTGGTGTTTCTGCGCAGCCTGCTGACCCACAAGCCGGTCGACGAGCTCTACACCATGCTGGGCCGCGCCAAGCAGGGCAAGACCGAGCGCTATCGCACGTTTTTCAGCCATTTTCAGGCGCAGCCGTCCGAGCAGCTGGTGCATGCCGATGGCACACCCGGCATGGTCATGGTGGTGTTTACGCTGCCCAGTTATCCGCTGGTGTTCAAGCTCATTCGCGACCGTTTCGCCTATCCCAAAACCATGAGCCGCGCGCAGGTCGAAGGGAAATACGAATTGGTCTTCCAGCTCGATCGCATCGGCCGCCTGCTCGACGCGCAGCCGTACCGATTTCTGCGCTTTCCCAAGGCGCGCTTCTCGCCAGCGCTGCTGGAAGAGCTGCAGACCAGCTGCGCGATGAGCCTGAGCGAGGACGGCGACGATGTATTGATTGCGCTGTGCTACGTGCAACGGCGGCTGCGCCCGCTCAATTTGTACCTGCGCGAACAACTCCCCGAAGCCGCGCATGCCGCCGCGCTGGACTATGGCCAGGCGATCAAGGACATGGCGCGCAACAACATCTTTCCCGGCGACATGCTGCTAAAGAACTTCGGCATCACCCGCCATCAGCGCGCGGTGTTCTACGACTACGACGAACTGTGCCTGATCACCGACTGCACCTTTCGCGACTGGCCCACGCCCACCACCTACGAAGAACAACTCGCCGCCGAACCCTGGTTCCACGTTGGCCCGCGCGATGTGTTTCCCGAACGCTTCGCCTTGTTCATGGGCTTGCCGGCCTCGCAACTGGAGGCGGTCAAACACATCCACCCGGAACTGTTCGACCCGCAGTGGTGGCGCAACCTGCAAGCCCGGCTGCGCGAAGACGATTATCCGGATACCCCGCCGTATGCGGAGTCGCGGCGGCTTGCCTAGACCATTCCGTTTGCACCGGCAGGCTGTTAAAAACTTCGATTAATCAATGGAGGACGGCAATGCAGTGGAAGCAACGTATAGGTCTGGGCATCCTTTTTTCGCTGGCAGCGATGGGCGTGGCGCACGCCAAACCGGACGCTGCGCGTGCGCAGATCGAAGCGAGCATGAATGTCACCGGCGAGTTGACGCTGACCCCCGACGGCACCGTGACCGCGGTGGCGCTCGTCGACGAGGAGCGTTTGCCTGCAGCTGTCCGCGAGCGCATCAAGCACTCGGTGGCAGCGTGGCGGTTCGATCCGGTCAAGGACGATGGCAATGCCTTGCCGGCGCGGCTGCCGATGAGCTTGCTGCTGGTCGCCAAGCCTGGCGATGACAATCAATATCGGGTGTCGATCCGCAGCGCGCATTTCGGCGGCCAGACCCCGCAGGGCATCAGCGCACAACCCAACGGCATGGCGCCGCCGCCCTATCCGGTCAATGCCTTCAGGGGCGGCGCTACCGGCGTGGTCTACCTGCTGCTCAAGATCGGACGCGATGGCAAGGTGGAAGATGTGGTTGCCGAACAGGTCAACCTCACCGCACTGGTTCCCGAGTCCAAGCGTGCGCGCTGGCGCAAGGAATTTGCCGACGCCTCCATCGCCAAGGCGCGCAGCTGGACCTTCACTCCGGCCACTGCCGGGTCTGAGCGCAATGCGCCGTTCTGGGAGATGCGCGTGCCGGTGACGTTCGACATCGCAGCGTCCGAGAAGGACCTGGATGCCAAGCAGAAAAAATGGCAGTCGTATCTGCCGGGCCCGCGTCAGACCGCGTCGTGGCGAATGCAGAACGACGCAGCCGCGACGACCGACAGCCCGGACGCACTGCCGGGATCGGGATTGTTTTCCGTCCGCGGCGAAGGCGTACGCCTGATCACGCCGCTGCAGGAAGGCTGAGACGACTGGCGGTTCCGAATCGGCGCGGTGGGTGTCGCGCAGTCGGCCCGCCATCAGATCAGCCCTCCGACGGCCGCTTGCACCACGTACGACCGTCGAGCTCTCGGTCAACACAGCAGTTGATCGGCAACGGCCGCGCCAGTTCGAGCGAGCTCGGAAGACGTGCTTTCTCACGCGAACGCCGCCCACAAAAAAGCCCCGCAGTGCGGGGCTTTCTCGCCGCGCTAATCCAGACCGACCTCAGCGCTTCATCGAACTGAAGAACTCGTCGTTGGACTTGGTGGTCTTCATCTTGTCCAGCAGGAATTCCATCGCCGCGATTTCGTCCATCGGATGCAGCAACTTGCGCAGGATCCAGATCTTCTGCAGCAGCTCCGGCTCGATCAACAGATCTTCGCGACGTGTGCCCGAGCGGTTGATATCGATCGCAGGGTAGACGCGCTTTTCGGTGATGCGACGGTTCAAATGCACTTCGCTGTTGCCGGTGCCCTTGAACTCTTCGTAGATCACCTCGTCCATCTTGCTGCCGGTCTCGACCAGCGCCGTGGCAATGATGGTCAGCGAGCCGCCTTCTTCCACGTTACGTGCCGCACCGAAGAAACGCTTCGGGCGGTGCAGCGCGTTGGCGTCCACACCACCGGTGAGCACCTTGCCGGAGCTGGGCACCACGTTGTTGTAGGCACGTGCCAGGCGGGTGATCGAGTCGAGCAGGATCACCACGTCCTTCTTGTGTTCGACCAGGCGCTTGGCCCGCTCGATCACCATCTCGGCGACCTGCACGTGGCGCGCGGCCGGCTCGTCGAACGTGGAGGAGATGACCTCGCCGCGCACGGTGCGCTGCATTTCGGTCACTTCTTCCGGGCGCTCGTCGATCAGCAACACGATCATGTGCACTTCGGGATGGTTGCTGGTGATGGCCGTGGCCACCTGCTGCATCATCATCGTCTTACCGGCCTTGGGCGGGGAGACGATCAGCGCACGCTGACCCTTACCCTGCGGTGCCATCAGATCCAGGATGCGGCCGGTGATGTCCTCGGTGGACCCATCGCCACGTTCCAGACGGAACCGGCGACGCGGGAACAGCGGGGTCAGGTTCTCGAACAGCACCTTGTTCTTGCTCGCTTCCAGCGGCTCACCATTGATGGTGTCCACGATCGACAGCGCGAAATAGCGCTCGCCATCCTTGGGGAAGCGGATGCGGCCGGACAAATGATCGCCGGTGCGCAGATTGAAGCGGCGGATCTGGCTGGGCGAGATATAGGTATCGTCCGGGCCGGCCAGGTAGCTGGCTTCGGCGGCACGCAGGAAACCGAAGCCGTCGGGCAGGATTTCCAGCACGCCGTCGGCAGCAACGCCTTCGCCATGACGGGTCAGCACCTTGAGCAGGGCGAAGATCACGTCCTGCTTGCGCGCGCGCGCCACGCCTTCCTGGATGTTGAGCTGATCGGCGATGTCCAGCAGCTTCTGCGCAGGCATCCGCTTGAGATCGCTCAGCGAATACACCGGGAAGCCTTCCGGCACGGCCGGATGCGGACGCGCGATGAACGGCTCGTTGCTGCCATCGGAGGAGGGCATGCCGCCGCTTTCGTTGCCGAAGCGATCGCGCGGGCCGCGGTCGCGACGGTTGCGGAACCGGTCACGGCGGTTGCCCTGCTGGTTCTGCCCCTGCCCCTGGCCTTGCTGGTTCTGACCAGCGTTCTGGCCCTGGCCCGGCTGCTGGCCTTGACCCTGACCTTGGGGCTGGCCCTGGCTTTGCGCCTGATTCTGGTTCTGCTGTTGCTGCGCCTGATTGAAGCGCTGCTGCTGCGACTGGCCGCCTTCGCGGGACTCGCCGTGGCTGTCGCCGCCCTGGCTATTACCGCTGTTACCGGGCGAACTGCCGGCGCCTGCGCCATCGCCGAACGTCTGCGCCGATGCCGATTCGGCAGCGTGCGACGGTGCCTGCGGGGCGCGTGGAGCGTCGGGTGCGGGACTGGCGGGCAAGGGCAGATTGGACTGCTGTGCGCCGGCATCGTCATGGGAGGCGGCGGTCTTGCTCACGCGCGGCTTGCGCACGCGCTTCTCGACGGGAGCGTCGACGCTGCTCCCGGTATCGGAGGAAGGATGATCGGACAAGTGCGTGATTCCTCGCTAAGGTGCGAGCGCCCGGCTGGGGGGCGAACTATTGGTAGATGGGAGTCTAGAAGAAGTTTCTAGAGGGGTACGGCGGCGCACGAACGTGTGCCGGACCAACTGACACTATCACCGCGACGCGTAACCGCGCAAGCGTCCGCCGTGGCAGGGTTTAACTACCGGCGAACCGCAGGGCGCCCATCGCTGGACGCCCGTTCACTCAGGCAGCGGCGCCGCCCAGGGTCTTGTCGATCATCTGGGTCAGCTGGCCCTTGCCGACCGCCCCGATCTGGCTCGCCTGCACTTGCCCGTCCTTGAACAGCAACAGCATCGGGATCGAGCGCACGTGGTATTTGATGGCCAGGGCGCGGTTCTGGTCCACATTGACCTTGGCAACCTTGAGCCTGCCCTGGTATGTATCGGCCAGATCGTCCAGCACCGGTGCGATCATCTTGCACGGGCCACACCATTCGGCCCAGAAATCCACCAGGACCGGTTCGCCGGATTGCAGTACTGCTGTGTCGAAGTCGGCATCGCCGACATGTTGAACCTTGTCGCTCACGTTGGGTCTCCTGGAAACCAAACGGCCCACCCGGATCGGGCAGGCCGCCACATTGCGTTAAACTGGGGCATTGCGCGACTGAATCAAGTGTCAGTCCTGAAGCCGCGCTGTCCGCCACAAGAGCCGCAGTTTGCGACGCTGTCGGCATCGATGCAAGCCGCGCCCGGGCTGCCCAGGGCGCCTCACGAAGACGGAATAATGAGCGACAAACCGCTGACCGATTTGACTTTTTCCTCGTTCGACCTACAGCCGGCGTTGGTTGCCGGGCTGGAGAGCGCCGGGTTTACCCGCTGTACCCCGATCCAGGCATTGACCTTGCCGGTCGCGCTGCCCGGCGGCGATGTCGCCGGCCAGGCCCAGACCGGCACCGGCAAGACGCTGGCGTTTTTGGTGACGGTGATGAACCGCCTGCTGATCCGCCCGGCGCTGGCCGACCGCAAGCCGGAAGACCCGCGCGCGCTGATCCTGGCGCCCACCCGCGAGCTGGCGATCCAGATCCACAAGGACGCGGTCAAGTTCGGCGCCGACCTGGGCCTGCGCTTTGCGCTGGTCTACGGCGGGGTGGACTACGACAAGCAGCGCGAGCTGCTGCAGCAGGGCGTGGATGTGATCATCGCCACCCCGGGCCGGCTGATCGACTACGTCAAGCAGCACAAGGTGGTCTCGCTGCATGCCTGCGAGATCTGCGTGCTGGACGAAGCCGACCGCATGTTCGACCTGGGCTTCATCAAGGACATCCGCTTCCTGCTGCGGCGCATGCCCGAGCGTGGCACCCGCCAGACGCTGTTGTTCTCGGCCACGCTGAGCCACCGCGTGCTGGAGTTGGCCTACGAGCACATGAACGAGCCGGAAAAGCTCGTGGTTGAGACCGAAACCATCACCGCCGCACGCGTACGGCAGCGCATCTACTTCCCGTCTGACGAAGAGAAGCAGACGCTGCTGCTGGGCCTGCTGTCGCGCAGCGAAGGTGCGCGCACCATGGTGTTCGTCAACACCAAGGCGTTCGTCGAGCGCGTGGCACGCACCCTGGAGCGCCATGGTTATCGCGTCGGTGTGTTGTCCGGCGACGTGCCGCAGAAGAAGCGCGAGTCGCTGCTCAACCGCTTCCAGAAGGGCCAGTTGGAGATCCTGGTCGCCACCGACGTGGCCGCGCGTGGCCTGCATATCGATGGGGTCAAGTACGTCTACAACTACGACCTGCCGTTCGATGCCGAAGATTACGTGCACCGCATCGGCCGCACCGCGCGCCTGGGCGAAGAGGGCGATGCGATCAGCTTCGCCTGCGAGCGCTACGCGATGAGCCTGCCGGATATCGAGGCTTACATCGATCAGAAGATCCCGGTTGAGCCGGTGACCACCGAGCTGCTGACACCGTTGCCGCGTGCGGCGCGCGTGGCGGTGGAAGGCGAAGAGGTCGATGAAGACGCTGGCGACAGCGTGGGCACCATCTTCCGCGAGGCGCGCGAGCAGCGTGCGGCCGAAGAACAGCGCCGCGGTGGCGGTCGCAGCGGTCCGGGCGGCGCCTCGCGCAGTGGCAGTGGCGGCAGTCGTCGCGACGGCGGCAGTGCCGATAGCAAGCCGCGTCCGCGTCGCAAGCCGCGCGTCGAGGGCGAGGCTCCAGTTGTTGCAGCGGCTGCAGCGGTCCCACCGGTGATTGCTGACGCCGCAGCGGCTGCACCGTCCACCATCGACGTCGAGGGCGAGCGCGCACCGCGCAAGCGTCGTCGCCGTCGCAACGGCCGTCCGGTCGAAGGCGCCGAGCCGGTCGCATCCACGCCAGTGCCCGCACCCGCCGCGCCGCGCAAGCCGACCCAGGTGGTCGCCAAGCCAGTGCGTGCCGCCGCCAAGCCAGGCGGCAGCCCGTCGCTGCTGAGCAGGATCGGCCGCCGTCTGCGTTCGCTGGTCTCGGGCAACTGACCACTGGCGGCATCAATCGCATCGCCGGTCTTCGGCGATGCGACGTAAGCGCTGGCGCTCCGGCATAATCGCTGGATGACCGTTCTGCGTTTCGACAACGTCAGCAAGCACTACGCCGGGGGCCACCAGGCGCTGACTGATGTCAGCTTCGAAGTGGCCGATGGCGAGATGCTGTTCGTGACCGGCCACTCCGGCGCCGGCAAAAGTACTTTGCTCAAATTGATCCACCTCAGCGAGCGTCCCAGCCAGGGCGCCGTGCTGTTGGGCGAGCGCAACCTGCTCAAGGTGCGTGGCCGGCAGATTCCGCTGCATCGTCGTCAGGTGGGCGCGGTCTATCAGGACCATCGTCTGCTCAACGACCGCAGCATCGCCGAGAACGTGGCGTTGCCGTTGATCCTGCGCGGCACCCGTCGCGCCGAGATCGGCAAGCGCGTGCGCTCTGCATTGGAACGTATCGGCCTGGCTCATCGCGAAAAAGCCTTGCCGTCGCAGCTGTCGGCGGGCGAGCAGCAACGCGTGGGGATTGCGCGTGCCATCGTCGGTGAGCCGCGTCTGCTGGTGGCTGATGAGCCTACCGGCAATCTCGACCCGGCACTGGCCGCCGAAATCATGCAGTTGTTTGCCGAACTGCCCGCGCGCGGCACCAGCGTGCTGGTGGTCAGCCACGACCTTGCCTTGCTCAAGCAGATGCGCAAGCGGGTGCTGATCCTGGATCACGGCCGCCTGGTCGACGACATCTCGCCGCAGGATCTGGCCGAATGAGCAAGCTCGCCAATACCGAATCCGTGGCGCCGTCGCGCTTCGGCGTGTGGATCGACCACCACCTGCACAGCATCGCCTTCAGCCTGGGCCGCGCGATGCGCAAGCCTTGGGCAACGTTGCTGACCATCGTGGTGATGGCCTTGGCGCTGGCGCTGCCGCTGGGGCTGTCGATCGCGCTGGACAACGTCAAGCTGCTGGCCGGCAGCGTGCAGCAGTCGCGCGAAATCAATCTGTTCCTCAAGGTCGATGTCGCCGCCGATGCCGCGCAAGCGCTTGCCGGCGAGTTGCGTGCGCGCCCCGACGTGGCCCAGGTGACGCTGCGCACACCGGAGCAGGGGTTGGCCGCGTTGCGCGAGAGCGCAAAACTCGACGAAGCCGCCGATGCGCTGGGCGAGAATCCGCTGCCCACGCTGTTGATCGTCACCCCCACAGATGCGGCCGACGACGCGCAGCTGGCCGGCGCGTTGCAGGCCTTGCCGCAGACCGACCAGGTGCAGCACGACGCGTTGTGGCGCAAGCGTCTGGATGGCTGGCTGCATTTCGGCGAACGCCTGGTGCAGGTGCTGTCGGCGCTGCTTGGCATCGGCGCGGTGCTGGTGGTCGGCAACACCGTGCGGCTGGACATTCAGTCGCGGCGCGAAGAGATTGGCGTGCTGCAATTGCTCGGTGCCAGCGATGGCTTCATCCGTCGCCCGTTCCTGTATCTGGGTGCGTGGTACGGGCTGGGCGCTGGCGCTGTTGCGCTCGCTCTCATCGCCGCCTCGGGCTTGGCATTGCGCGCGCCATTGGCCACATTGGCCGATAGCTACGGCAGTTCCTTTACCCTGCACGGGCTGGATCTGCTGCATTCTGTGATGGTGCTGATCGGCACCCTGGTGCTGGGTTGGCTGGGCGCCTGGCTGGTGACCGGCCATTTCCTTCGTCAGACCCGTCCCACCGAGACCTGAGGCCTGCCATGCATCCACCAGATCTCAAACACCTGATCAGCGACGCACCACGTGTGATGGTCGTCGATGGTTCGAAGCTGGTACGCAAGCTCATTGCCGACGTGCTCCGGCGCGACCTGCCCAATGTGCAGGTGATTGGCTGCGCCAGCATTGCCGAAGCGCGCGCTGCGCTGGAGTCCGGTGCGGTGGATCTGGTGACCACCTCGCTGTCCTTGCCCGATGGCGATGGCCTGACCCTGGCGCGCAGCGTGCGCGAAGCGGCCGGCCAGGCCTATGTGCCGGTGATCGTGGTCTCCGGCGATGCGCAGCAGCATCTGGTCGAGCGTCGTTTTACCGAGTACGTCACCGATTATTTCGACAAGGCGCTGGGCCATGAAGCCCTGGCGACCTTTATCCGCGGTTATGTGCAGCCCGAGCCGGTAGTGGGCGCCACCGTGCTCTACATCGAAGACAGCCGCGTGGTGGCCGAGGCGACCAAGCGCATGCTCGAGCGCCAGAGCCTGAAAGTGGTGCACGTGCTCACCGCCGAGGATGCGTTTGCGCTGCTCACCGCCGAATCGCTGGGCCGCACCGAGCGCCGTATCGACGTGGTGCTGACCGACGTGACCCTGAAAGGCGAGCTCAACGGCCGCGATGTGGTCGAGCGCATCCGCATCGATTTCGCCTACGGCAAGCGCCGCCTGCCGGTGCTGGTGATGACTGGCGACACCAATCCGCGCAACCAGTCCGAACTGCTGCGCGCTGGCGCCAACGATCTGGTGCAAAAACCCATCGAAGAGCGCCTGCTGGTGACCAAGGTGTTGTTCCAATTGCGGCTGGCACGCCTGGAAGATCAGGCCATCACCCTATGACCGAAGTGGAAGGGCGTATCCAGCTGGAACCGTCGTGGAAGGCAAAGGTGGGTGACTGGTTGCTGCGCCCGGAGATGCAGGAGCTGTCGGCCTTTCTGCGCCAGCGCAAGGCGGCTGGCGCGCGGGTGTTCCCGCCCGGCCCGCAGATGTTTGCCGCCTTCGATGCCACCCCGTTCGAGCAGGTCAAGGTGGTGATCCTGGGCCAGGATCCGTACCACGGTGAGGGCCAGGCGCACGGGCTGTGTTTTTCGGTCCTGCCCGGCGTGCCGGTGCCGCCGTCGCTGCTCAATATCTACAAAGAAATTCAGGACGACCTCGGCATCCCGCGGCCCGATCACGGCTATCTGATGCCGTGGGCGCGCCAGGGCGTGTTGCTGCTCAATGCGGTGCTGACGGTGGAACAGGGCCGGGCAGGCGCTCACCAGAACAAGGGATGGGAAGGTTTCACCGACCATGTGGTGGAGACGCTCAACCGCGAGCGCGAAGGCCTGGTGTTCCTGCTCTGGGGCAGCTACGCGCAGTCCAAGGGCAAGGTCATCGACCAGGCACGCCACCGCGTGTTCAAGGCGCCGCATCCTTCGCCGTTGTCGGCGCATCGCGGCTTTCTGGGATGCAAGCATTTCTCCAAGACCAACGAGCATCTGCAGCGCCGCGGTATCCAACCGGTCGATTGGTCATTGCCGCCGCGCAACGCGTTGGATACAACGTCGGCCGCCGGCTGAACAACCCTTGCGCACGCGCATTTCGCCACAGGTTTGTCACGGTCTGGGCAGGGGCGCAGTGGTAGCGTAGGGCTTGAATTCGGGGAGCTGCGCGGTAGAACGCCGCCAAGGCTGAAAGCCCGAACGTCCTATAAATGGAACGCTGGGAACTCTTTCTGTACCCAGCAGTCCAATAGTTCGACTGCTAAGATGGTGCCTATGAACCAGACTACCTCGACTGCCCTTGTGGCAAACAATCTCCCGATTCCCAGTGCGCTCGGTTCGCTGGACGCCTACATCGGTGCCGTGCACCAGATTCCGGTGCTGTCGGTCGATGAGGAACAGAATCTGGCCCGCCGCTTCCGCGACGAGCTGGACCTGGACGCAGCGCGTGAATTGGTCCATTCCCATCTGCGCTTCGTGGTGCACGTGGCCCGCGGTTACAACGGCTACGGCCTGCCGCTGGGCGACCTGATCCAGGAAGGCAATATCGGCTTGATGAAGGCGGTCAAGCGCTTCGACCCGGAAATGGGCGTGCGCCTGGTCAGCTTCGCGGTGCACTGGATCCGTGCCGAAATGCACGAGTTCATTTTGAAGAACTGGCGCATCGTCAAGGTCGCCACGACCAAAGCGCAGCGCAAGCTGTTCTTCAACCTGCGCAAGTCCAAGACTCGTCTGGGCTGGCTCAACGCCTCCGAAGTGACCGCGGTCGCCAAGGACCTGAACGTCTCCGAGCGTGAAGTGATGGAGATGGAGTCGCGTCTGTCCGGCCGGGATATCGGCTTCGACGCGTCGTCGGATGAAGATGACGATCATGGTCCGCCGTCGCCGGTCAGCTATCTGGTGGCCAACGAAGAAGACCCGTCGCAGGCCTATGAGCGGCACGACAGCGAAGACAACCAGCTGCAGTTGCTGCGCGAAGGCATGGCCGGTCTGGATGCGCGCTCGCGCGATATCGTCAAGCGCCGCTGGCTGGATTCGGAGTCCAAGGTGACGCTGCAGGAGCTGGCCGACGAATACGGCGTGTCGGCCGAGCGTATCCGCCAGATCGAGGCGAACGCGCTGAAGAAGATGAAGGCACTGTTCGTCGCCTGATCGGTTCGATCACGCGGTACATGCTGCACGAACGGCCCGGTTGATCCGGGCCGTTTGCGTTGCGGGTCGGCAGCGCAAACAGTCTCGTAGAAGCTGATGCACCGTCCGGATGATGCGGACGGTATCGCGGCTTTGGCCGATGACGACTATTCCGGCAAGCGGGCCACCGGCAGATGCCAGCCATAACGGATCGCCATAAAGCGCAGGCCAAAGCACACGCCGGCACCGGTTGCCAGCGACCAGGCTTGCGGCACGCCGAGCACGTGGCCGACGGCCACCAGGCCGCCACCGGCAAGCGCGGCGACCGCATATAACTCCGCTTGCAAGACTACCGGCGTGCGGGCGACCAGCAGGTCGCGTGCGATGCCGCCACCGATGCCGCTGAGCATGCCCAACAACGTGGCGCTCAACGGGCTGAGGTTGTAGTCCAGCGCCTTGCTGGTGCCGTAGACCGCAAACAGCGCCAGACCCGCCGCGTCGAAAATCTGCACCGGGTTGCGCAGGCGCTCCACTGCCGCGTGCCAGTAAAACCCGGCGACGCCGGCCAGGCAGGCGGTGAGCAGATACTGCGGGTGGACCAGTGCCGCCGGCGGGGTGGCGCCGATCAACACATCGCGCACGATGCCGCCGGAGACAGCGGCCGCGCACGACAGCACCAGCACGCCGAATAGGTCCAGGCGGTTGCGCACTGCCACGGTCGCGCCGCTCAGGGCGAACACGAAGGTGCCGAGCAGATCCAGCAGGAACAGGACAGTTGCCACACGTAGACCGTCGAATCAGGCCGCACAGCATCGCGCACGGCCGGTGGCGCTGTCATCCGTCCTTGGTGTTGGGCGGCGGGTCGTCGGTTGCGCCACCGAAGATGATGCGTGCGGCGCGTTGGTAGCTCCAGTACGCCATCGCCCAGTTCACCAACACCACGAAGCGGTTGCGGAAGCCGATCAGGAAGTAGACGTGCGCGGCCAGCCAGAACCACCACGCCACGATGCCGGACAGCTTCAGCTTGCCCACGTGCACGATGGCGGCCATGCGGCCGATGGTGGCCAGGTTGCCGAAGTCCTGATACCGGAACGCGGCCGCCTCCTGACCGCGCTGGCGCGCACGGATCGCCTTGGCGATGTGCTTGCCCATCTGCTTGGCTGCCGGCGCCACGCCCGGCACCGGGCGACCGTTCTGCTGCACCGACGCCAGATCGCC
This sequence comes from Xanthomonas sp. AC360, assembly GCF_979258225.1. Classification (NCBI taxonomy): domain Bacteria; kingdom Pseudomonadati; phylum Pseudomonadota; class Gammaproteobacteria; order Lysobacterales; family Lysobacteraceae; genus Xanthomonas; species Xanthomonas sp. AC360. Next base: position 666,783 of record NZ_OZ409846.1, on the reverse strand, counting down.
GCCGACGAAGATCTCCGGGTGGCCGGGCACGCTCAGGTCCGGCGCCACCAGCACGCGGCCGGCGCGATCCAGCGGCACGCCCAGGGTGCGCGCCAGCGGCGAGGCGGCCACGCCGGCGGCCCATACCACGGTGCGCGCGGGGACGAAGCTGTCGCCAAGCTGGTAACCCAGCGCATCGATATGGGTCACCGGCGTGCCGGTGTGGACTTCCACACCCAGCCGCTCCAGCTGCTTGCGCGCCTTGTCGGTAAGATCGTCGGGGAACGACGGCAACACGCGCGGGCCGGCTTCGACCAGGCGCACGCGCGCCTGGCGCGGGTCGATGTGGCGGAATTCGTTCTTGAGCGTGTGGCGTGCGATCTCGGCCAGGGTGCCGGCCAGCTCGACACCGGTGGGGCCGCCGCCGACTACCGCAAAGCTCAGCCAGGCCGCACGCGCGGCTGGGTCGGATTCGGCCTCGGCCCGCTCGAAGGCCAGCAGCAGCTTGCGGCGCAGCACCAGCGCGTCGTAGAGGGTCTTCAAGCCGGGCGCATGTTCGGCCCACTGGTCGTTGCCGAAGTAGGCATGGGTGGCGCCGGTGGCCAGCAGCAGCATGTCGTAGCCGAGCGTCTTGCCATCGGTCAGTACCACTTCGCGACGGGTTGGCGCGATTTCGGCCACATCGCCAAGTAACACTTCGACATTGCGCTGCTCGCGCAGGATGTGGCGCAGCGGTGCGGCAATATCCGGTGCCGACAGCCCGGCGGTGGCGACCTGGTACAGCAACGGTTGGAACAGATGGTGGTTTTGCCGGTCGATCAAGGTGATGCGGATGGCGGGGTCATCGAGCGCGCGGGTCGCCCACAAGCCGGCGAAACCGCCGCCGACCACAACCAGATGCAAGGAGGCGGGGGAGGGAGATGAGGTCATCGTAGGTCCGATGGAAGGCAACGCGGGCACGACAGAATGCCAAATTCCCAATGAACATGACGCGTTGGCGCCGCGTGGCTGCGGCATCATGTCGCATCCACTTCTGACGGCCATCGCATGTCCTCATTGCCACCGCCCTTGCCACCGCTGCCGCCAGCCGCCATGCCCACCGCAGCGCCGGCTGCCCCGCCCGCGCCTGTGGCCAGGAAAAAGCTCAGCAGCGTGGCGATCGGCCTGATCGGCGTGCTGGCTTGCGCAACGCTGTTCGGGATCGTGGTCCTGGCAGCGAGCGTGTGGCTGCTCGGCATCGGCTGGTCGCTGTTTACCGATCAGGCGCGTACTGCACTGCAAGCCGACGCCGTGGTGCAGGAACATATCGGCCAGATCCACACGATGCGGGTCGATCTGTACCGCACGAGTCTGGCGGAGGGAAGCGAGGAGTTTGTGTTCAATGTGGAAGGCGATCGCGGCGCCGGCCGCGTGCAGGCCACCTGGGTCAGTGCCGACTCCGAGCAGGAGATTCTGACCGACGGAGAACTCATCATGCGCGATGGCAGGCACTTCGCGCTGCCGGCCGCGGACGATAGCGAGCTCGAAACCGAAACCGAAACCGAAACCGAAACCGAATCAGAGATAGAAACCGAATCGGAAATAGAAACCGAATCGGAGATGCAAACCGACGCGGGCACGTCTTTGGAGGAACGCGCATGACCGACAATCCCGACAAACGGATCGCCTTGCTGATCGATGCCGACAATGCGCCGGCCGGCAAGATCGATGTGGTGCTGGCGGAAGTGGCGCGTTATGGCGTGGCCAACGTGCGCCGCGCCTACGGCAACTGGAAGAGCCCGCACCTGAAAGGCTGGGAAGCGGCCTTGCACGATTATGCGATTCGGCCGATTCAGCAGTTTGCCTATAGCTCCGGCAAGAACGCCTCGGATATGGCGATGGTGATCGATGCGATGGACCTGCTGTACGCGCGCAATCTGGATGGGTTTGCGATCGTCTCCAGCGATGCGGATTTCACCCCGTTGGTGATGCGTCTGCTCACCGATGGCATGAAGGTCTATGGTTTTGGCGAGAAGAAAACCCCGGCGCCGTTCGTCAATGCCTGCTCCAAATTCACCTATGTGGAAGCGCTGGGCGAGCAAGCCGCCGCGGCCCGCGATACCGCGGCCGGGCGCAAGGATGCCACCGCGCTGCGCAGCGATACGCGCCTGGTGCAGATGCTGCGCAACGCCATCGTCAGCGCATGCGAGGACGATGGTTGGGCCTTGTTGAGCGCGGTGGGCAAGCAGGTGGCTAACCAGGCTTCGTTCGATCCACGCAATTACGGCTATCGCAAACTCAGCGATCTGGTGCGCGCGATCGGCCTGTTCGAGCTCAAGCTGGACGAGCAGGCCTTGTGGGTGCGCGATACGCCCAAGGGCAGCGACAATCGTGCGAAAACTGCCGTGCCTGCCGTTGCACCGGAACCACAAGCCAGCTCTAAGCGTGCAGCGCGCGCAACAGCCAAACCCGCCACCGGAAAATGACGATGACGCACGACGCGATGGCTCCCGCTGCACAGCCGACGATCACGCTCTGGGGGCGTCGTAATTCCACCAATGTGCGCAAGGTGTTGTGGTGTGCCGAAGAAGCCGGTGTGGCCTATACGTCGATCGAAGTGGGCGGCGCCTTTGGCGGCAATGACACGCCGGCCTATCGCGCGCTGAATCCGAACGGCGTGGTACCGACCTTGCAGGATGGGGAGTTGGTGGTGTGGGAATCCAATGCGATCGTGCGGTACCTCGCCGCGCAGTACGCACCGGCGTTGTATCCGCCATCGCCGGCCGAGCGCGCAGTGGGCGATCGCTGGATGGACTGGACCACCTCCACCTTTGCCAGCGTGTTTCGCGACCTGTTCTGGGGCGTGCTGCGCACACCCGAGGCCGAGCGCGATGCCGCACGTATCGCTTCAGCACTGGCGCAGTCGGGCGAGCTGCTGGCACGCGCCGATGCGGCATTGGCGCAGCAGCCGTATCTGTCCGGCGAGCGCTTCGCGATGGGCGATATTCCGCTGGGCAGTTTCATCTATGCATGGTTCGAAATGCCGATCGAACGGCCTGCGTTGCCGCATTTGCACGCGTGGTATCAGCGCTTGCGCACACGGCCTGCATACCAACGCGGCGTGATGACGGCGCTGACTTGAGTTTCGAGCCACCGCTCAGGCCAGCGTTGTTCATTGCAGGCACCGAACGCGCCGCCGACCCCACATGCTTCTGCAAGTGACGTGGGCCTTGTACATCGCGCGGCGCTGATAGCGCGCGTTGTCGTAGGAGCGCACCTGGGCGCGACGCAACGTGACCGGGAATGCCCTCGCGCCCAGGTGCGCTCCTACAGAACCTGGGTACACCGCGCCACGTGCGTCTGGCTGCAACTCCGTCTGCGATACGCCCTGCGCTAATACAGATCGATCGGGTCCACATCCAGCGACCAGCGCACGCGGCGCGCCTGCGGGAGCGCATAGATGGCCGGAAGCTGCGCATCGAGCAGGCGATGCAGCGCCGAGCGTTGCTGTGCGGACAGCAACAACTGGGTGCGCTGGAAACCGGCGCGGCGCGGCATCGGCGCAGGCATCGGGCCGTAGCACTCCACCTCTGCAAACGCGGGCGATTGTGCGCTGGTGTCGGCCGTGGCCAGTTCGCGCACCGCCATCAGGAACTGGTTGGCCGCCGCGACATCCTTGGCTTCGGCGCGGAACAGCGCCAGATGCGCAAACGGCGGGAAGCCGGCGGCCTCGCGCTGCTGCAGTTCGGCATCGGCGAAGGCGTGGTAGCCGCCATTGACCAGGGTCTGCAGCAGCGGATGTTCGGGATGGTGGGTCTGCAGCCAGACCTCGCCGGGGCGATCGGCGCGCCCGGCGCGCCCTGCCACCTGGATCAGCTGCTGGGAGAGTTTTTCGGCGGCACGGAAGTCGGCGGAGAACAGGCCTTCGTCGATGCCGACCACCACCACCATGGTCAACCGCGGCAGGTCGTGGCCCTTGGCCAGGATCTGGGTGCCGACCAGGATGCCGGCATCGGTGCCGAGCCCGGCGAGCTGGGTTTCCAGGCTGTCGCGGCGCTGGGTGGTACTGCGGTCGATGCGCACCACCGGGAACGCCGGAAACGCCTCGGTCAGCCGTTCTTCCAGGCGCTCGGTACCGATGCCCTGCGGCTGCAAGGCCAGGCTGGCGCAGGCCGGGCAGGCCAGCGGCGCCTGCTGGCGGGCGCCGCAGTGGTGGCACTGCAGGCGGCGGCCGCCGGCGTGCACGGTCATCGGGGTCTGGTGCAGCGGCGTGCTGCAGCGCTGGCAGGCAGCGGTCCAGCCGCAGTCGTGGCATAGCAGCACCGGCGCATAGCCGCGGCGGTTCTTGAATACCAGCACCTGCTCGCCGCGCGCCAGGGTGGCGCCGATACCGGCCAGCACCTCCGGCGACAAGCCGTCCTTGAGCGGGCGCTTGCGCACGTCCAGCACACGCACACGCGGCGGGCGTGCGTCGCCGGCGCGCTGCGACAACCGCAGGTGCTGGTAGCGGCCGGAATAGGCGTTGTGCAGGCTTTCCAGCGACGGGGTCGCGCTGCCCAGGATCACCGGCACGTCCAGCGCCTTGCCGCGCACCAGAGCAAAGTCGCGGGCGTGGTAGCGGATGCCGTCCTGTTGCTTGTAGCTGCCGTCGTGTTCCTCATCGATCACGATCAGTCCGGCGTTGGGCAGCGGGGTGAACACCGCCGAACGGGTGCCGACGATCAGTTTGGCTTCGCCGCGCCAGGCCGCCGCCCAGACGCGGGCGCGTTCGCCATCTGACAGGCCCGAATGCAGCGCGTGCACCGGCACGCCCAGACGCGCGCGGAAGCGGCCGAGCGTCTGCGGGGTCAGGCCGATTTCCGGGACCAGCACCAGCGCCTGCTTGCCGGCGGCCAGGCAGTCGGCAATCGCCTGCAGGTAGACCTCGGTCTTGCCGCTGCCGGTCACGCCGTCGAGCAGATAGGTGGCAAAGCCGGTGTGCGCCCGGATCGCGGCGGCGGCAGCGCGTTGTTCGTCGTTGAGTGCGGGGCCAGTGCCGGGCCGCGGCGCGATGGCATCGGCCGGCACCGCCACGCGTTCGGCATGGCCACGCTTGGCCAGGCTGCGTGCGGCCTCGCGCCACTGTGGCAGCAGCGGGTCCAGCTGTTCTTCGCCCACCGCACCGGTCTGCAACAGGGCGGCGAGCAGGGCGGGCCGGCTGCCCGCGCGTAGGCTGCTCGCCCCGGTACGCCCGGCCTCGGTGAGCTGCCAGGCCCAGGCATGGGTGTCGGCCAGCGGCTCGCCGCGACGCAGCGGGCCGGGCAGGGCACTGGCCTGGGCCTCGCCCAGGGGAGCATGGGTATAACGGGCCAGCCACTGCAGCGAGCGGGCCAGTTCATCCACCAGCAGCGGCGCCTGGTCGCACCAGGCCAGTGCCGGGCGCAGGCCATCGGCCGATGCCAGCTGGCCGATCTCCACCACTACCCCGATCAATTCGCGCGACCCAAATGGAACCCGCACACGGCAACCGACCTGCGTTGGATCGGTCAGCGGGGCGTCGGCAGGTGGCAGGTAATCGAACAGCTGGGGCAGCGGCACCGGCAAGGCGACGCGCAAAGTGAGGACGGTGGAAGGCATGTGCTCAGTCTACCGACACTGTCCAGCACCCCCGCCTTGCGCAATTCCACTCGTGAAGACGGTGTGATCACTTGCAGCGCCTTTCTGTGACCCAAGTGATAAATACGACGTAAACCTATGTGAGGCCTGAGGAAACGGGTTTATCCACACTGCCTGTGGATAAGCCTGTGAATTAGTCTCGTGCTCCACGCGGTGAAGGCGGATTCACTTGCCTTGGCAACCTCTTGGACATTTTTTCGCCACACAACGAAATTGAATATATATCAATAGCTTAGGCGTGAAACACGATTGCAACAAAGAAAAAACAACAGTTGACAGACGGTCGCGTATCGGTGTGTCTGCCGCTGTGCACAACGTACGCGGGTAGCGCTCGCGACCGGATCGAGGATCGTGCGATCTGTCAAGCGGTCGGCGTAGCGGACGTGCGTCGGTATCATGCCGGCCGATGCTGGAGTTCACATGACCGTAGTCCCCGACGCCCCCGTTACCCCCGCCGCACTATCAGCCTTTCTGCGGGGTGTGGAACGCCGGGGCTTGGTACTGGCGCAGCTGCAATGCGGCGACGTGGCGGCAGCCGAGCGGGCGTTGGCGGCTGCCCTGCGCGCTTTCAGCAGCCAGGCAGCGGGACGGCCGATGGCCGGCTGGCCGATGCGCTTCTGGAGCCTGCTGGCAACCGCGCCGCCACTGCGCCGCGAGCCCATGCCTGGCACCTGGCTGCCGCCCTTCACCGTACTGGGCCGGATGCAGACCCCCGACCGGCTGGCGCTGCTGCTGCGGATCGTGGCCGGGCTGGAAGAGGAGGCCGCCAGCGACGTACAGGGCATCGCGGTGGCGGACTATCGGCAGTCGCTGGCGCGTGCCTGTCCACGCGATGCGGCCGGCAATCCAGATGCACAGGCGTGGCGGGTGCTGGCCGAGGCGGCGCAAACGGAGCTGCGCGATCTCACCCCGTCCCAGCTGACCCGGCTCAGCCAATTGCGCGACGCCTCGCTGGCCGGCGTCGCGCTACAACCCGCCATCCCGGCAGAGGCGCCGCCCGCGCCACGCCGCGCCACCCCGGCACAGGTCCGCCCCAAGCGGCAGTGGCACTGGCCACAGCTGGATCGGCGCCACGCCGGTATTGCCCTGGGGGGCTCGCGCTGGTGCTGCTGCTGACGGTGCTGGGCTGGTGGTGGACCCACCGACGGCCCAGCTTGCCGCCCGAGCCGGTCTCGCAGGCGCCGGCCGGCGTGCTGCATGTCACCGACGCCGCGCCAGTGGTGGTGGAAGAGCTGCCGGCGTCCGACCTGCCGGAGGCTCCTACCGCCCCGGGCATGGATCCGCGCGACCAGACGATGCTGGCCGACCCGGACCTGGAGTTGGCGCGTGCGGCCGACTTTTACGCCTGGTACGCCGCCGGCCACCCGGTGCCGGCGGACGAATCCGGCGCGCATGCCACTGCGGCCGAGCAGCCTTCCGCCCCTCTGGAGACGGTCGATGACGACAACTAAGTGGTTCGGCCTGCTGATGCTCGCCAGTGCCGGCATCGCCGGCGCGCAGGCCCTGCCAGCGGCATTGGACGAAAGCGGGCACACCGAACCTGCCAGCGCCCCCGCCCTGTCGGCAGCGCCAAGCGCCGCGCAGCAACGTGCGCGCTGGGCGGCACTGACGCCGGCACAGCAGGCCGACCTGCGTGCGCGCTATGCCGCGTGGAAAGACCTGACCGCCACCGACCGCGTGGTGTTGCGGCAGGCGCGCGAACGGCTGCACAGCCTGCCCGAGGACCAGCAACGCGCCTTGCGCACCCAGTTCAACGCGATGGATCGCCTGCATCGCGATGGCTGGCGTCTGGGGTCGCAGGTGGGCGCGTTCTATCCGCAGCTACAGCCGCTGATCGGCTATGTGCCGGTCGACCAGCGCGAGCGCCTGCTGGCGGTGCTGCGCAGCCTGGATGCCGGCCAGCTGGAACAGCTGGCGGTCCTCGCCCAACGCACCCCGCCGCAGGACCGCGATGGGTTACGCGACGCCTTGCTGGCCGAAGCCCCGGCCACCCGCAGCGCCTGGCTGAAGCGGCAACTGGCGCGCTGATCGCCGATGCGCGGTGCATTGCCGCGCGTTGGAGCGGCAAGTGCTCATCGACCTGCGTTGTGCGAATAACGCAGGGGTCAGCCGCGCATCCCGGATTGCACCGCGCTGTCTGGCCCGTGCGACTGCAGCGCCGCAGTTGCAGTGCGCAGCATCAAAGACGCGCCAGACTCGCCACCATCAAGAACGCAGCAGCAAACGTGACCACGACGAAATAAATGCTGCCCAGGCCGAAGTATTTCAGCACCGTGGCTGACCACGATTGGCCGTACACGTGGCGCTGCATCCCCAGCAGATACAGCGGCATCCACACTGCCAGCCCGAACTGGAGCAGGCCGATGCTCCAGGCGATCGGGGGAGCCACCTGCGTCACCGATTCCCTGAGCAGCGACAGCAGCAGCATCGCCAGCAGGTTCAGGCAAAGAAACGCATGGCTGTACAGCGCCACCACCAGATGTTCCAGATACACCCGCCCGCTGCGCAGGTAGAACACGCGCAACAACAGCGCAAACAACGGCACCAGCACCAGCAAGGTGGATGGCACCGCGGCGAAGAACGCGTTGTAGAGCAGTTGCGGATTGCTGCGCAGGCGCGGCAGGTTGGCGCGGATGTGGTCCAGCTGCACGTTGAGCCAGCGGTTGGCGAACTGCGGCAACGGCGCAACGGTCAGCGGGTTGCTGACCGGGTCCCAGGGTTTGCCTCCCAGCGAAAAGAACGTGCTGTTGTCTGGGGCATCGACCGCCGGTGCAGCGCTTTCCAGTCGCGCGCCTTGGTGCAGTTGCGCTAGCCGCTTGCGCGCCTCGCTTTCGGCGCGGGCGATGCCGGCATCCACGCCGTCGCGCGCGATGCCTGCGGGCACTACCTTGCGGGTCTGGGTGAGCGTGCCGACGATCTGCGCACGCACCGCTTCCACCTGCGCCGGCGTGCGCGCATGCGCAAAATTCTTCGGTACGGCGCTGTGCGTGGTGCCGGGCGCCGCGACGTCCTCGTCAGAGGCATGCACTGCGATGCGTGCAATGAAAAAGGTCAACAGGCTCACCACCAGAAACAGCCGCATCGGCGCGACATAGCGCACCCGTTGCCCACTCAGAAACCGCAGTGCCACGCGGCCGGGCACCAGTAGATCGCGCAAGGTGCGGAAGATCCGCCCATCCAGATGCCAGAACGACTCGAAGACTTCTTCCACCGCGTGCGCGACGCTGCGCACCGGGCTATGCGCGCTTTGCCCGCAGGCGTGGCAAAAAGCGCCTTGCAATGCGGTGGAACAGTTTTCACAGTCCGATGGATGCAATGCGGTCGGGTGCAGTGACATGAGCCAGGTCCAGTTGGCGGTGATGGAGAGGCCGTGTGCCCGATGCGATACCGCGAAGGTCCACGCCTGGCACACGGTACAGCGTCAGCATGCGGCTGCCTGGAAACATCGGCAGCTGCTTTTGTTGCCGCGCACATAGCAGCGAGCGCGGCGGGAACTGCCCAGGCGCGCGTCAGGGCGCAATCGGAAAGTACGCGTAAGATAGCGGCCCCACGCGACCCGGTGCCAGCGCCTCCCGGCACGGCCGTAGTCCGCGCAGCAATCGGTGTGTCATGTCTGTTTCTCCTGCCCCCGCGTCCGCGACGCCAGGCTTCGCCGCGGAAGTGCGCACCACCGGCCTGCTGGCCTTGCCGTTGGTGCTTGGTCACGTCTCTACCGGCTTGATCGGGTTTGTCGACAACGTCATCGCCGGCCACCACGGCACTGCGACGCTGGCGGCGGTGACCATCGGCACCGCGCTGCTGTGGCTGCCGATGCTGGTGCCGATCGGGACGCTGATTTCCTTGACCGCCTCGGTGTCGCAATTGCGTGGCGCCGGGCGCGAGCGCGAGATTGGCCCGTTGTTTCGCCAGGCGTTGTGGCTGTCGCTGGGGCTGAGCGCATTGATGTTCGCGTTTCTGAGCGTGGTGCCGCCGCTGCTGCCCACCTTCGGGATTGCGCCGGACATCGTGCCGGGTGCCACCGACTTTCTGCACGCGGTGCGCTGGGGCGTGCCGGCGCTGACGTTCTACTTCTGCATGCGCTATCTCAGCGAAGGCATGCACTGGACGCTGCCGACCATGCTGCTGGGGTTTGGCGGCTTGCTGGTGCTGGCGCCGCTGGGCTATGTGCTGACCTATGGCAAGTTCGGCTTTGCCGAGCACGGCGCCGAGGGCCTGGGCATGGCCTCGGCCATCACCATGTGGGTGCAGGCCAGCGTGTTCGCGCTGTATCTATGGCGCGCGCGGCGCTTTGCGCACTTGGAGTTATTCACCCATCTGGAAGGGCCGCGTTGGCGCGCCATCGGCGATCTGTTGCGCACCGGCCTGCCGATCGGCATCACCGTGCTGATGGAAGGCGGCCTGTTCATCGTCACTGCGCTGTTGATCGGCCGGCTAGGCTCGACCGAAGCGGCGGCGCACCAGATCGCCATCAATGTGGCGCAGCTGTGCTTCATGGTGCCGATGGGCGTGGCCGAGGCCACCACCGTGCGCGTCGGTCACGCGGTGGGGCGTGGCGATCCGTTGGCCATTCGGCGTGCCACCTGGGCCGGTTACGCCATCGTGCTGGGCACGCAGGCGTTGTCGGCAAGTGCGCTGCTGCTTGGCCACGACGCCATCGTCGGTGTGTATACCAACGATGTGACGGTGGCCGCGCTGGCGTCGGTGTTGCTGCTGTTTGCCGCCACCTTCCAGTTTCCCGACGGCATCCAGGTGCTCTCGGCCGGCGCGCTGCGCGGGCTCAAGGACACCCGCGTGCCGATGTTCCTGGCGATGTTCTCGTATTGGGGCGTGGGCATGCCGATCGGCGCCGGGCTCGGCCTGGGATTGGGCTGGGGGCCGCAAGGCATGTGGATCGGCCTGATCCTGGGCCTGACCACCGCGTCGATTCTGATGGGCCTGCGTTTCCGGCAGACCAGCCGGCGGCTGACTGCCGACGCGACCCCCTGACTTTCAGCGCATGCCGTGGGCGGTGTGCAGCCGGTATGCTGGGCAGCATTACGTACATGCAGCGTCTTTTCGACGGAGTTTTCCATGAACCACCCCGTGCGTCGCAGTCCCATCGCCAGTTTCTTCGTCGGCCTGTGGGACGTGATGAATTTCACCCGGCGCCTGATCTTCAATCTGGTGTTCTTCGGTTTTCTGTTCCTGTTGCTGCTGGTGCTTGTGGTGGCGATGGCGCGCGGCGACGGCACCAAGCCGCTGGCCGAGCGCACCACCCTGGTCATCAACCCCGAAGGCACCCTGGTCGAGCAGTTCAGCGCCGACCCGGTGAGCCGCTCGCTGGCCAAGGCCGTGGGCGACAAGAGCGCCGAAGAGGTGCAGTTGCGCGACCTGGTGCGGGTGATCGAAGCGGCCGGCAAGGACCGTAAGATCGAGCGGGTGTTGTTGAATCTGGACAAGCTGCAGCCGTCCGGCTTCGCTTCGCAGCGCGAAGTGGCCGCCGCATTGCAGAAGCTGCGTGCTTCCGGCAAGCAGATCGTGGCCTTCAGCGAGAGCATGAGTCAGGGCCAGTACCTGCTCGCCGCGCAGGCCAACGAGGTCTATCTGGATCCGATGGGCAGCGTGCTGCTGGAAGGGCTTGGGCGCTATCGCCAGTACTTCCGCGAAGGCTTGCAGGACAAGCTCGGTGTGGACGTGCACTTGTTCCGTGTGGGCGAATACAAGTCTGCTGCCGAGCCGTACATCCTCGACGCAGCCTCGGCCGATGCCAAGGAAGCGGACCTGTTCTGGATGAACGATGTGTGGCAGCGTTACCTGGCCGACGTCGGCACCGCGCGCAAGCTCACCCCGGCGCAGCTGACCGCCGGCATCGACACGCTGCCTGAAGGCGTGGTGGCGGCAGGTGGCGATCTGGCCAAGTTCGCGCTGCAGCAAAAACTGGTCGACGGGCTCAAGACCCGCGAGGACGTCGATGCGCTGCTGACCAAGCGCGGCGTGGCCGACAGCGATGCCGACAGCGGCTTCCGCAGTATCGGCTTCAACGATTATCTGAGTCAGTTGCAGGCGCAGCGCTCGCCGATGGATAGCCGTCCGCAGGTGGCCGTTGTTGTGGCGGCCGGCGAGATCAGCGGCGGCGAGCAGCCGGCCGGCCGCATCGGTGGCGAATCCACCGCCGCGTTGCTGCGCCAGGCGCGCGACGACGAAAAGGTCAAGGCGGTGGTGCTGCGCGTGGATTCGCCGGGCGGCGAAGTGTTCGCCTCCGAGCAGATCCGTCGCGAAGTGGTCGCGCTCAAGCAGGCCGGCAAGCCGGTGGTGGTGTCGATGGGCGATCTGGCCGCTTCGGGCGGGTACTGGATCAGCATGAACGCCGATCGCATCTATGCCGACCCGTCGACCATCAGCGGCTCGATCGGCATCTTCGGCATGGTGCCCAATCTGACCCGCGCGCTGGACAAGATCGGTGTGCACACCGACGGCGTGGGCACCACGCGGTTTGCCGGTGCGTTCGACATCACCCGTCCACTGGACCCGGCCGCCGGGCAGGTCATCCAGGCGGTGATCAACAAGGGCTACGCCGATTTCACCGGCAAGGTCGCGCAGGCGCGTCACCAGTCGGTGGAAGCCATCGACAAGGTCGCCCGTGGGCGTGTGTGGAGCGGTGCGCAGGCCAAGCAGCATGGCTTGGTGGATGCGTTCGGCGGCATGCAGGACGCGGTGGCCGATGCGGCTAATCGCGCCAAATTGAGCAAGGGCAAGTTCCGCGTGCACTACGTGGAAAAGCCGGCCACGCCGTTCTCGCAGTTCATGAGCGGATTTGCCGGCAGCCGCATGGGTGCGTGGATGCTGAGCGACTCGGGCATGGCGCGCGCCATGTTGGCGCGCTCGCTACCGGAAGTGGACACGCAGCTGCGTTTCGTCGAAAGCGCCGTGCACGACAGCAAGGCCGGTGGCACGCCGGTCAAGGCGCTGGCGTATTGCTTCTGCGGGTTCTAAAGCGGCAAACCACGCCACTGGACGTAGCGACGACGCCGGCCTTGTGCCGGCGTTGTTGTTTTTGTGTCGCCTGATGCCTGACGCTCACCTCATGCGAGCCGCCTGACAGCGGCGTCGCGGTGTTGATCGCGCCTATCGCGCCTCGCGCTTACTGCGTGGCCGCGTCGATGGCCTTGCGCTGATCTTCCGCGGCCTGGTCGGTAGCGGTCTGCACCGCGTGCGCCTTGTTCAGTGGCTGCTGGATGTGGTCGCGCAAGGCGGTCGCCTGCGGGTCGGGCTTTTGGTCGGTGGGCGCCGGTTGCGGGCGCTGACAGGCAGCCAGCGGCAACGTCAAAACGGCGGCAAGCATCCAGTGAAGTTTCATCGTCGTGACCTCGCGAGCGGTGGCGGTATCCTAACGCCGGTGCCGCAGCTGCGCGTCAACTGCGCTGCAGCGACCGTTTTTCCGCGTTTTGAAAGAGGATCACCCACGTGACAACGCAGCGTTGGCGGCTGGATGGACAGACCGCGCTCATCACCGGCGCCAGTGCCGGCATTGGATTGGCCATCGCACGCGAACTGCTCGGCTTCGGGGCGGATCTGCTGATGGTGGCGCGCGATGCCGATGCGTTGGCGCAGGCACGCGACGAACTGGCCGAAGAGTTTCCCGAGCGTGAGCTGCATGGGCTGGCGGCCGATGTGTCCGACGATGAAGAGCGTCGCGCGATCCTGGACTGGGTGGAAGACCACGCCGACGGACTGCATCTGCTGATCAACAATGCCGGCGGCAACATCACCCGCGCCGCGATCGATTACACCGAAGACGAGTGGCGCGGCATCTTCGAAACCAACGTGTTTTCCGCGTTCGAATTGTCGCGGTATGCGCATCCGCTGCTGACCCGGCATGCCGCCTCGTCCATCGTCAATGTGGGCAGCGTCTCGGGTATCACCCATGTGCGCAGCGGCGCGCCGTACGGCATGACCAAGGCCGCGCTGCAGCAGATGACGCGCAACCTGGCGGTGGAATGGGCCGAGGACGGTATCCGCGTCAACGCGGTCGCGCCGTGGTACATCCGCACGCGCCGCACCTCTGGCCCGTTGTCGGATCCGGATTACTACGAACAGGTGATCGACCGCACCCCGATGCGCCGCATTGGCGAACCCGAAGAAGTCGCCGCAGCCGTGGGCTTTTTGTGTCTGCCTGCCGCCAGCTACATCACCGGCGAATGCATCGCGGTGGATGGCGGGTTTCTGCGCTACGGGTTCTAGCCTCACCGGCACACGATGCGGCCACCGGTGCCGGCCGCAAGCCCGGGCTCGCGTGACGCCTGTCAGCTCCTTGCGCGCTGTGATGATGGCAGACGTTGGCCGGATGTTGCCGCGAGTGAGGGGAGTCTTTGCTACGTAAGCAGAAGGAGCCCCGCGTCGGCAGGAGATGCATCCCTTCCCCCGCATCGCGGGGGAAGGTGCCCGAAGGGCGGATGGGGGCATGGTCATGTGCAGGCATGACGCACTCGCCACCGATCTGCTTCCGCACCCAACCGGTACCTGCCGCAAGCACGGGCTCGCGTGACGCCTGTCAGCTCCTTGCGCGCTGTGATGATGGCAGACGTTGGCCGCATATTGCCGCCAGTGAGGGGAGTCTTTGCTACGTAAGCAGAAGGAACCCCGCGTTTGGCAGGAGATGCATCCCTTCCCCCGCATCGCGGGGGAAGGTGCCCGAAGGGCGGATGGGGGTATCGGTGATGTGCAGGCATGACGCACTCGCCATCGATCGCCTTCCCGCACTCAGCCCTGCAGAGTCAGTCAGGGCGCAGCGGATGGATTGGCGCAGCGGCTTTCGTCCAGCACCCGGCGCATCTGGTCGTAGCGCTGCTTGCGCTCTGCCGATTGCGCCTCGTCGGAGAAACGCCAGGTCGCTTCGGCCTGCTCGGCGCGTTTGCGCCAGGCTTCACACAGGCTCTGATCCGGCACCGGTGCGCAGCGGTCGGTAACCACTTCGCAGGCGCTGCCGCCGCCGGTTGCCGGCCCGCCGGCCAGATTGGTGGTCTGCATCGGCAGGCAGCGTGTGGCCGGTTCGCGGTCTTCGGTGAAGTAGCGGCCATTGTCGTGTGCGGTGCATTCGAACAACGGCGGCGGAGGCAGCGTGGAGGTGGGCGTCAGCGGCGCTGGCGTCGATGCGGCTGCCGGCGCAGTCGGCACGGCAGCAGGTGCGGCGGGCGCTGGCTTCGCAGCTGGCGCAGCACGTACTGGTGCGGGTGCAGGCGTGCCGCCCGGTGCAAACGGCACCGCCGCCGGTGCGGTCATCATTTTCTTTTGTTGCTGCATGCCCTTCGGGCACGGCATGTTCTGCACGGTGAGCGCGCCGGAGGGATCGGTGCAGCGGTAGATGGCCACGTCCTGGGCGGTGGCGCCCGATACCCAACCCAGCAACAGCATCAGCCACAAGGCGCGGCTCATGCGCCGCCGCAGTCGCGTTGCTGACGCGCTTCGATGCCACGTTGTTCGCGGCTGAGATCCTGGCGTTCGCTCTGCAGCGCGCTGTTGTACCGACGGATCAACTCCCAGCGGCGGTCTGCCAGCCGCGCGCAGACCTCTTGTTCGGGCAGGGCATGGCACTCGTCGCGGATCTGCACATTGCCGTAAGGCACGATCACCGTGCCGCCGTAGCCGCCGCCGCGGTAACTGTCTTGATAGCCGCCCTGATAGCTACCGCCGCCAAAGCTGGCACTGCCGCGGATGCTGCCCCGCCCGGCGCCGCCCTGCACCGCAATCGCCGGGCGCGGGTTGACCGAGATCGGTGGACGCTGGATGCCTCCGCCGCTGATCGGCGGGCCAACCGCATTGCCCACATAGGCCGGCCCCCAGGTCGGCACCCAGCGCGGATTGCCTTCCGGGCTGTCGCTGGTATAGCGCTCGCCGTCTTCGGTGGTGCACTCGTACATCGGCTGCGGCGGTTGCACGGTAACGATGCGCACTTCGCGCGGCGGCGCAGCCGGAACGGGGGCAGGTGCCTCCACGCGTTGCGGTCGCGGCGGCGGGTCCTGCGGGCGCTGCATGTCCAGCACCTGCTGGCGACCGCTGCTGCACGGCGCATCCTGCAGAGCCACGGTCCCGGTACTGCTGACGCAGCGGTAGACCCGCACGTTCGGGTCCGGCTTGGCGGCGGTGCTCGCTGCCAAGGCAGGCAGCGCGCAGGCCAGCAACAAAAAGGTTGGAAGAGTGCGCATGCTCCGAGTGTGCGCGCTTGGCGGCCGCGCAGCAAAGTGTGCGGACGGGCGCTGCTCAGGCCCGCGTGCGGGAAATCGGGCGGGCCGGTGGATTCTGCGTCTGGGGCGTGGCGATGTCGCCGTCCGGCGGCCTGCTACGTGAAGTTGTCAGTGAGCGCTGGCGCTAGACCTGGGGCACGGTGATCTGTGTACGCCGGTTTGAAAGCGCCCTCGCCATGACATCACGTCGGTGCACGCCAGCAGCAGCTTGTTGTGATTGAAGCGGTGACCTTCGGTCGGCGCGTCGGCGCCGTGCACGATCTTCATGGTGCCGGTCGTCTCTCACCCGCCAGATGCCCGCTGCTACAGGGCCAGAGGCCGCCCACATACCGCAAGCTCAGTCGCGCAGGCTCTGACCGGTGCGTGCATCGCGGATCGGGGTGGGCTGCGCCAGCCCGCCGACATCGCCTGCCACCACGCCATCGATGGTCGCCAGCAGCGCCGGGTCCAGGGCCTCGCGGCTGCGTGCTGGTGGCTCGCCGGCCAGGTTGGCGCTTGTGGATACCAGTGGTGCGCCCCAGGCCGCGCACAGCGCTGCCACGACCGGGTGCGCGCTGATGCGTACGGCCAGCCCATCGTGCGTGCCGGTGACCCAGCGCGGCGCCCGGGTGGTGATCGGCAGGATCCAGGTATGTGGGCCGGGCCAGCTGGCCAACACTTCATCCCTGCGGGCCGGCTCCAGCGCGTCGAGATCGACCCAGTCGCGCAGCACCTCGATGCCGGATGCCACCACGATCACACCCTTGTCGACCGGGCGCCGCTTGATCTCCAGCAGGCGTAGCACTGCGGCCTCCTGTGCCGGGTCGCAGCCCAGCCCCCAGACCGCTTCGGTCGGGTAGGCGATCACGCCACCCTTCTGCAGGGTGGCGACGGCGCTGTCCAGGCCTAGCGTGTGGTGCATGCGGGGCCTCAGCCTGCCGCCTTGCTCACGGTTTTCTTGACCACGCGCTTGACGACTTTCTTGGCCGCAGTCTTCTTGGCCGGCGCCTTCTTCGCAGCGGTCTTGGTGGCCGCTTTCTTCACCGCAGTCTTCTTGGCTGCCGCGTCTTTCGCAGCGGCATCCTTGGCCACCTTGGCCGAATCCTTCACTGCATTCTTCTTGAGCGTGGCCTTCTTGGCGCCGAAGCCCTTGCGCACCGGCTTGCCGGTGTCGGCCAGTAACTGCTGCACTTCCTCGAAGGTCAGCGACGCCGGCTCGCGGTCCTTCGGGATCTTGCCATTGAGCTTGCCATCGCTGATGTACGGGCCGAAGCGGCCGTTGAGCACCTGGATGTCGCTGCCGTCGAATTCCTTGATCACCCGGTTGCGCGCGATCTCTTCCTTCTCCTCGATCAGGAATACCGCACGCTCCAGATCGATGGTGTACGGGTCGTCTTCTTTCTTCAGCGACGCATACACGGTGCCACGGCGTGCAAACGGCCCGAACCGGCCGATGCCGACGCTGACGTCCTGCTCCTTGTCCTGGCCCAACGCGCGCGGCATCTTGAACAGTTCCAGCGCATCTTCGATCGAGATCGAATAGATGCTCTGGCCCGGACGCAGCGAGGCGAACGTGGGCTTTTCTTCGTCTTCCACGGTGCCGATCTGCACCATCGGGCCGAAACGGCCGATGCGCGCGCTCACTTCCTTGCCGCTGACCGGGTCGGCGCCAAGCACGCGCACGCTGCCGGCGTCGGTCTTGTCCAGCGAATCCTTCTTGTCCTCGACCAGTTCCTTGAACGGGCCCCAGAACTTCTCCATCAACGGAATCCACTCGGCTTCGCCGCGCGACACCGCATCCAGATCGTCTTCCAGATTGGCGGTGAAGTCGTAGTCCACGTAGCGGGTGAAATGCCCGGACAGGAACTTGGACACCGCGCGGCCGACGTCGGTCGGGCGGAAGCTGCGGCCTTCCATTTCCACGTATTTGCGGAACTGCAGGGTCTGGATGATCGAGGCGTAGGTGGACGGACGGCCGATGCCGTATTCCTCCAGCGCCTTGACCAGCGCCGCTTCGGTGAAGCGCGGCGGCGGCTGGGTGAAATGCTGATCGGTGACGATGCGGTCCAGCGGGATGTTGTCGCCGGCTTTCATCAGCGGCAGCTTGCGGCCTTCGTCCTCGTCCTCGCTGCTCTTGGTGTCCTTGCCTTCTTCATAGACCGCCAAGAAGCCCGACACCACCACGGTGGTGCCGCTGGCACGGAACACGTGGTCGCTGCCGGCCGACAGATCGACGCTGACGGTATTGAGCGTGGCCGGAATCATCTGGCAGGCCACTGCGCGGCGCCAGATCAATTCGTACAGGCGGCGCTCGTCGTCGGACAGGAAACGCGCCACCTGCGCAGGCGTGCGCAGCGCGGAGGTCGGGCGCACTGCTTCGTGGGCTTCCTGCGCGTTCTTGGATTTGGTGGTGTAGGCGTTGGGCTGATCCGGTAACGACGCGGTGCCGAAATCGCGCGCGATCACGTCGCGGATCTCCGCCAGTGCGTCCTGCGACAGATTCACCGAGTCGGTACGCATATAGCTGATCAGACCGACCGAGCCTTCGTCGCCGAGCGCCACACCTTCATACAACTTCTGCGCCACCTGCATGGTCTTGCGGGTGGTGAAGCCGAGCTTGCGCGACGCCTCCTGCTGCAGCGTGGAGGTGGTGAACGGCGGAGCAGGGCGGCGCTTGCGCTCCTTGCTGGCCACATCGGTGACATGCAGCACGCCTTGCGCGGCCTGCTGGATGCGCAGACGCGCAGCCTCAGCGGTGTCGCCGTCGGTCACGGTGAATTGTTCGAACTTCTGCCCGTCCAGCTTGATCAGGCGGGCGTTGAACGGCTGCGACGGATGCCGGCAATGCGCATCGATGGACCAGTATTCGCGCGCGATGAAGGCTTCGATCTCTTCTTCGCGCTCGACGATCATGCGTAGCGCCGGCGACTGCACGCGGCCGGCCGACAGCCCGCGCTGCACCTTGCGCCACAGCACCGGCGACAGGTTGAAGCCGACCAGATAGTCCAGTGCGCGGCGAGCCTGCTGCGCGTCCACCAGATCGACGGCGATCGCACGCGGCTTGAGCATGGCTTCCTTGATCGCGCGCGGCGTGATTTCGGTGAATACCACCCGCTGCATGGTCTTGTTCTCAAGCAGGCCGCGCTCTTTCAGGATCTCGGCGATGTGCCAGCTGATCGCCTCACCCTCGCGGTCCGGGTCGGTCGCCAGATAGATGTCGTCGGCGCTCTTGGCGGCACGGGCAATGGCTTCGACATGCTTCTCGTTTTTCTCGATCAGGTCGTAACGCATCGCAAAGCCGTTATCCGGATCGACCGCACCCTCCTTGGGGACGAGGTCGCGCACGTGCCCATACGAGGCCAGGACGGTGAAGTCCTTGCCGAGGTATTTATTGATCGTCTTGGCCTTGGCGGGCGATTCGACGATGAGCAGGTGCTTGGGCATGGTGGCAAATTCTTGGGGCGGAGCCCGGGGGGCAGGTAGCGTGGCCTAATTGGCCGGTTGAGGGAAGCAGATCGGCCGTTTCCCACACGTTAACGCCCGGGGAGTACTCCCGGGCGTTCAGTTCTCTTATTAGAAAGATCACGGCGGACGCCGCCGTGTCAAGCGGCGGGCGCGGCGAACTGCTAGCTCTGGCTCATTCCGATCGTCGCCAGCATGATCACCACGACCACGATCGACAACACCAGTATCACCCCGTAAATGGCCAGCACCACGATCGACACCGTGTCCAGACCGCGCGACTGCAGCTCCGGTCGGTCGGTGAAGGCCCAGCGGTCCACAACCAGCGTGTCGCAGATCTTGTCGTGCGGAGTCTGCTTGCGCTGCGACATGCCGGCCATGAAGGCTGCCACGACCGCGCCGATCCCAAGGGTGAGGACGCTGATCAGCATGTAGGCCAGATAGCGCAACACATTGCGCCAGAACCCGACCCGCGCTCCGTTGCTGTCGGCGCGCACGACCTTGATGCCGCAGGCGAGCTTGCCCAGGCTGGCCTGAAGCCGGCTGGATTGCATCCAGGCGAAATACAGCGTGGGGATGGCCAGGCCGATGCCGTAGGACATCACCACAATGGCGATGCCCAGCGCACTGCCGTCGTCCATCGACGACGCGGAATCGCCCATGCTGGTGCCGAGCGCCACGACGAACACCAGCGGAATCACGATCAGATAGACCGCGAAGGTGGTGATCAGGCTATCCAGGATGCTGGCCGCCACACGCCGCCATAGGCCCGCGTAGACTACTGGCGCGTCATGGGTGACGACTGCAGCAGCGGGCAATGCGGCTACCGGGGTGTCCCAGGCACTTGGCAACGGTCTGGCGGCCGGGGCTGTGGGCGGTGGGGTGGTAGCAGCGGTCGCCGCTGGGGTTGGCGCATGCACGGCGGGATCCACAGCGCCAGGCGTGCCGGGCCACGACTCGTTGCCCTCGGACGCGACCGGCGCAGAGGCGGTCAATTGACCTGCTGGCGCGTGCTCAGCCGTGTGCGGCGGATGGTCTGCGGCGTCCACAGGCGCGCCCGTCCAGGACACGGCTTCCGGCGTCGCGTCGGAGTGAGTCGGAGATGGTCCGGGTCCGGGCAGCGCATCCGCATTAGCATCAGCCGCGGCAGGCTCTGCCTGTCTCGACCAGGCCTGCGACGGGAGGTCCGTCGCCGGGGCTGCGGCAACCGGTGCCGCATCCCGGGGCGCGGTGTCAGCAGGCAGTGCGACGGCCGGCGCAGCCTCGCCCTGTTCGGGCATCGGCGCATCGGCTGCAATGGGCGGGGATGCTGGCGCCAGCGTGTCCAGGCCCAGTTCGGACGCAACCTCGCTCAGGGTCACCCACTGCGGCAGACCTTCGCGCCAGACCAGACTGGTGTGATCGATGATGCCCTGCGACAGGCGCGCGGCAAGCGTGTCCGTGTCGACCGGCCCCTGGCGTTGCCGCTGTGCATCGGCGTAGTACCACTGCGTCATGATGTCCCCTTGGATGATGCGTTGTGCGTGCAGCGACCGGTCAGCCGCGGCAGTCCTGCGGAATTTGGTTGTCGTCGATCTCGGAACTGCACTGCCAGGTACCGGCATCCGCATCGAAATCCAGCCACAGCGCCTTGCCGTCGATCTTGGGCGAGCCCGGCGCATGCAGCAGGGCCTCGACACCGCAGGCGCTGGTGTCGAAACGGCCGATCTGCACGCTGGTCAGGGTGCCGTTGGCGTAGTGCTCGGGCGTCTGGAAGCCGGTATCCCCATTCTCCGGGCACCGCCCTTCGCGCGCGAGAAAGTCGGCGATCTGCGGCTTCAATGGCGCCAATGCAGCAACTGCCGCGGTGACCTTGGCGCGGGTCTGATAGTCCTTGTAGGCCGGCAATGCGATCGCCGCGAAGATGCCGATCATGGCAACGACCACAAACAAGCCTGCCACCGCGCCCAACACCAACAGCAGTGGCCATGCTGGCCCCTTGGCAGGCTGCCGCAGGTGCGGTGACGCAGGGTTGACCGGCGGGGCGCCCGCTGCTGCCATTGGCAATGGCGGCGGGACCGTAGCGGCATGCAGATCCGTGGAAATCGGCGGGCCTAGCGCGTCGGCACAGGCGGCCAGCGGCAGCCACTGGTCCAGCCCTTCGCGCCAGACCAGCGTGTCCAGGGCAATCTGACGATCGCGATACAGGCCCAGCAGAACCTCGTCGGCCACCGGGCCACGCCGCTGGCGGTTGCCTTCGGCGTAATACCAACTGCTCATCCCCGTCCCCTCGCACGCACGTCCGTGGCGGCTTCAGCCTTCAGTGTACGGGTTCAGGCTCGTCCAGGAACATCTGGGTTTCCATCCAGGCATAGGCCGCTTCCGCGCCCGGCTGGTTGAACAACACCATCAGCACCACCCATTTGAGGTCGTCCAGATCCAGCTCGTCCTGGTCCAACGCCATGGCGCGGTCCAGCACCAACTCGCGCTGGTCGGCATCGAGAATGCGGTGTTGTTCGAGGAACAGCAGAAATCCACGGCAATCGACATCGAGCTTGTCCAGCTCCGGGCCGTGATAGATACGCACGGGGCCGTCGACATGCGGACGCGCCACGCTTGGGCGCTGCTCGGAGAGCGCGTCCAGCCAGTCGAACGCCTTGCTGATTTCTGCGGGACTGAAGCCAGCCTGGATCAGGCCATTCTGAAGCGAGTCACGGTCACGGACCAGGTCCGCGTCTTCGCTGAAATAATGTTCAAACAGGTACAGCAGTACATCGAGAATGCTCTCTTTCATTGCCCCTCGGCCTGCGTCGCGCGACGCTGTGGAGGTGAAGAAACTAGGGATTGCGGGTATAGCGACCGTGCTCGGTGACCACGTCTCCCTCCAGTTCCATGATGAGCAGCATGGAGGACAGCGCGGCGGCCGTCAATCCGGTGCGTTCGACCAGAGAATGCATAGGGGTAGGGTCGTGGCCTAGTGCCTGCCACAAGCGCTGGTAGTCGGGGTCCGGGCGCGTGGAAGTGGTAGTGCGCGTCGTCCTGGGCACCTGAGTGGGGGCGGCCAGGCGCTCGCGCAAGGCGGTGGCCAACTCGCCCGACAGCAGTTGTAGTCCCTCGATGACCTGGGCCGGTTCCTGCGCCAGCGTTGCGCCCTGGCGGATCAAGTGGTGGCAGCCGCGCGCGAGCGGGTTGTGCAGCGAGCCGGGCAGGGCGAACACCTCGCGCCCGGCCTCGGCCGCCAGGCGCGCGGTGATCAGCGCGCCCGAGCGCATCGCCGCTTCGACCACCAAGGTGCCCAGCGCCAGCCCGGCAATGATCCGGTTGCGCGCCGGAAAATGCGCGGCCACCGGCCCGGTGCCGGGCAGGTATTCGCTGACCACTGCGCCGCGTGCCGCAATGCGATCGCGCAATGCCTGGTGATGCGCGGGGTAAGCCACGTCGGCACCGGTGCCGACCACCGCCACTGTGATGCCGTCAGGCTGGGCGAGCGCGGCGTCGTGTGCGATCGCATCCACGCCGGCGGCCATCCCGCTGACGATGCCCAGCCCTGCAGATGCCAGGTTCGATGCGAAGGCGCGGGTGTGGTCGCGTCCTCCAGCGGTGGCGGAGCGGCTGCCGACCACGGCCACGCCGGGATGCCAGAGTGCGTTGGGGTCGCCGTCCACGAACAGCGCCAGCGGCGGGTTGGCGATGTGGCGCAGCAGTGCCGGGTAGTCCGGGTCTCGCCAGCCGATCAGGTGGTGGCCGGGCTGTTCGCACCAGCGCAGCGCCGCATCCAGTGCTTGCGGGTCGGGCGTCTGCAGCCGTTCCGATTGCAGGTCGTCACAGCCGGCCGCGCGCCAGGCGCCGGGCCCGGCAGTCAGAACGTCGGACAGGCTGGCGAAAGAGCTCAGCAGCGCGCGACGCGGTGGGCTGCGGCCGCCAGCCAACAGCAACATCAACATTGCGCGCAGATCGGGAGAGGTGGGAGCCATGCGCACAGCCTGTGCCGAAAACGACGACGGCGCCCTCAGGCGCCGTCGCATTACCGCATCGGACTTTCAGGTTACTGCGCGTCAGGATGCTTGACGAAGTAGCCCAGGCCGGTTGGCTTGACGCTTTCCATCACCAGCGCATAGCTGACCTTGTCGAAGGTGCGGAACACCATCGCGTGCGAGGCATATTCATCGGGCAGGCCGACGGTGGAGCCGGACGGGCCGCTGAAATCGTCATCGGTACGCGAGAAGCGCGAATGCTTCACGCGGTCGCTGACGGTGCGTCCCTTGCGCCAGATCGAGAACACCGTGCCGTTGTTGATGCCTTCGCGCGCGCCGCCGGAAATGGCGATCACGTCGCGGGTACCGCCAACGATGAAGGCGTCGGAAATGGCCAGCACGCGCAGCTCGGTCTGCAGCGCCTGGTCGGACGGCGGATGCGGGATGAACTGCAAATCATACGGCTGCGCTTCCACTGCCACGATGCGATCGCCGGCGCGCACTTCGCGGCCGCTGTCCTGCAACAGCAAGGTCGCCGCCTTGGAATTGCCGCCCGCCGCGCTACGGGTGATGGTGCCGACGTTGACCTGCGCCATCTCATAGCCGAGGAACTCACGGCGCGTGCTCGGCGCGATGAAGTTCTTCCAGATGTTGCCGGAGCCGGCGGTGATGTTGCCCGCCATATCCAGGTCTTCGTTGTGCTTAGGCAGGCTGAACTTCACGGTCGGACGCACCACCGCAAAGCGCTGGCCCGGCTGCGCGTCTTCCAGACCGACCACATAAGCGACCTGCCCGGTGGTGGCGCGCGAGCGTCCGCCTTCCAGGCCGACCACGTAGGGCAGCTGGTCGAAGTCTTCGACCACGCGAAGATTCTTCAGGAACGGCTCGACATCGGCCAGCGGAATCGCGTTGATCGGCGCTTCCTGGCGCGGGCCGGGCTGGATCGTGCCTTTCCCCACACGGTCCAGGTAGGCCAGGCTGATCACGTCACCCGGATAGATCAGGTGCGGATTCTGGATCTGTGGATTGGCTTGCCAAATTTCCGGCCACAGCCATGGTTTTTGCAAAAAACGCCCAGCAATGTCCCAAAGGGTATCCCCCTTGCGGACCACATAGGTGTCTGGATGCTCGCCCACCGCTTGCGCGGCAGCGTAGGTCGCGACGGTCAGCATCGCCGCAGCGACGACCGTACGAAGTCGGTTCAACATGAGTGCCTTCTTGCCTGATTCCCCAACAGGTCCGCGCACTATAGTCCAGAAACCGGGGCGCCACGCAAGCATTGCGCTAGAATGACCCCGTCTTGCCGGCGCCGCGCCGGTGTTTCTGGACGGGTAACCCCATGGCTTTGCTCCCTATTCTCGAATTTCCCGATCCGCGGCTGCGCACCAAAGCCGTGCCGGTCGATGCGACCGAAGTCACCAGCCCGGCGTTCCAGACGCTGCTGGATGACATGTTCCAGACCATGTACGAGGCGCCCGGCATCGGCCTGGCTGCCAGTCAGGTGGATGTGCACAAGCGCTTCCTGGTGATCGACGTCAGCGAGGAAAAGAACACCCCGCAGGTGTTCGTCAACCCGGAAATCATCACCAGGCAGGGCGAGCAGGTGTATCAGGAAGGCTGCCTGTCGGTGCCAAGCATTTTTGCCGATGTCAGCCGCGCCGATGCGATCACCCTGCGTTATCTCGACCGCCATGGGCAGCCTCACGAGCTGAGCACCGATGGCCTGCTGGCGGTGTGCATCCAGCACGAGATGGACCACCTGGACGGCAAGTTGTTCGTGGATTACCTGTCGCCGCTCAAACGCGAAATGGTGCGCAAGAAGCTGGCCAAAATGCGCAAGCATGTGGCTTGAGGGCGGGGAGTGGGGGTTCGGGAGTGGGGATTGGCGAATGCGGTCCCCGTGCACGTGTTGATGCCGGCGTATAGGCCGTTTGTTCAACGAACCTGACATGCATGGGGCGCGAGATCGTGTGTCTCTGCATAGACCTGGTTTGAAGTCCGGCCTGTCCATCCCGGCGACTGAAAGCACCAGCCAACCGCTGTTGCCAATTCCCAATCCCACTTCCCCAATCCCTACTCATCGGCCCGCCGATTCCATTCGGCTGCGTCACCCGCCGTTGCCAATCCCCAATCCCGACTCCCGAATCCCAGCCCTATGAGAATTGTCTTCGCCGGTACGCCGGACTTCGCTGTCGCCTCGTTACGCGTTGCCGCGCAACGACATGAAGTGGTGGCGGTGTATACGCAGCCGGATCGGCCGGCCGGTCGGGGTCGCGGGCTGACGCCGTCGCCGGTGAAGCTGGAGGCGATCGCGCGCGGCATTCCGGTGTACCAGCCGCAGACGCTGCGCTCGCCCGAGGCGCTGGCCACGCTGCGCGGACTCAATGCCGATCTGATGGTGGTGGTGGCGTACGGGCTGATCCTGCCCAAGGCGGTGCTGGCTGCGCCGACCCACGGCTGCTGGAATGTGCATGCCTCGCTGCTGCCGCGCTGGCGTGGCGCCGCGCCGATCCAGCGTGCGATCGAGGCCGGCGATACCGAAACCGGCGTGTGCCTGATGCAGATGGAAGCCGGTCTGGATACCGGCCCGGTGCTGTTGTCGCAACGCATCGAGATCGGTGAGCAGGAAACCGGCGGCCAGCTGCACGACCGCCTGGCCGCGCTGGGTGCGCAGGTGCTGTCCGATGGCCTGGGCTTGCTGCGTGCCGGCATTCGCCCGGTGGCGCAAGCGCAGCCGGGCGAGGGCGTCACCTACGCGCACAAGCTGGACAAGGCGCAGGCGCGGCTGGACTGGGCGCAGCCGGCGCAGGAACTGGCGCGGCGCGTGCGTGCGTTCAATCCGTGGCCGGTGGCCGAAGCCACGCTGGCCGGCGAGCGGGTGCGTCTGCATGGCGCGGTTGCGCTCGAGTTGGCCCATCAACAGTCGCCGGGCACCTTGTTGGCCGCCAGCAAGCAGGGCATCGATATCGCCTGCGGGCAGGGCGCGCTGCGGGTGCGCGTGTTGCAGCGTGAGGGCGGCAAGGCGATCACCGCTGCCGATTACCTCAACGCGCGCCGCGACCTGCCGGCGCTGCGCTGATGGCCGCCGACACCGCGGCGGCCGGCGTCGCCTCACGGCTGGCAGCCGCGAAGGTGCTCACAGCCGTGTTCGACCAGGGCCGTTCGTTGAAGGCCGAACTGACCGCTGCGCTGCCTGGCATTGCCGATCCGCGCGATCGCGCGCTGGTGGAGGCGATCTGTTTTGCAGTGCTGCGGCGCCGCCCGGCCTACGACGTCGCCTTGCGGCAATGGCTGGAACGCCCGCTGCCGCCGCGCGATGCCGAACTCAAGGCATTGTTGATGGCCGGCTTCGCTCAGCTCGACGTGCTGCAACTGCCCGCGCACGCGGCGCTGTCGGCCACCGTGGAGGCGTGTCGCGCGCTGGGCCGGCCGCGCCAGGCCGGCATGGTCAACGCGATCCTGCGGCGTGCGCAGCGCGAAGGATTTCCGGCAGTCTCGGACGATGCCGGTTGGCCGTCGTGGTTGCGCAAGCAGCTGCGTGCCGATTGGGGCGAGCAGGCCGAAGCGATCTTCGTCGCAAGCGCGCAGATGGCGCCGATGTGGCTGCGCGTGCATCGCGGGCGCACCGACCCAGCCGCCTATGTGGCGCTGCTGGCAGAGGTGGGCATCGCCGCACAGATCGACACGGTGCTGCCTGATGCGCTGCGGTTGCACAGTGCAGTGCCGGTGAGCCAGTTGCCGGGCTTTGCCGACGGCGAGGTCTCGGTGCAGGACGGCTCCGCGCAGCAAGTGGCCGACGCGCTGACGCTGACGCCGGCGGCGCGGGTACTCGATGCCTGCGCTGCGCCCGGTGGCAAGGCGGCGCATCTGCTGGAGCGTTACCCGCAGTTGCAGCTCACCGCACTGGATGTGGATGCGCGCCGGCTGGAACGCGTGCAACAGACGTTGCAGCGCACCGTGCCGAACGCGCAGGTCGCGCTGCATGCCGCCGATGCGTCCGATCCGGCGGCATGGTGGGACGGTCAGCCCTTCGATGCGGTACTGCTGGATGCGCCGTGTTCGGCCACCGGCGTGGTGCGTCGTCAGCCGGATGTGCTGTTGCACCGCCGCGCCGACGACATCGATGCGCTGTGCGCCCTGCAGGCGCGCTTGCTGGATGCGACGTGGCGCACGTTGCGTCCGGGCGGCCAGCTGCTCTACACCACCTGCTCGCTGCTGGCGCGCGAGAACCAGGGGCAGGTCGAGGCCTTCCTGCAACGCACGCCCGATGCGCAGGCGCAGCCCTTGGGTGCGCAGTTCGGCCATGCGGCGGGCCCGGGACGTCAGCGGTTTCCCGGCGAGCAGCACTGCGACGGTTTCTTCTACGCGCTTTTGCTAAAAGCGTCCTGATCGCGCGCCGATGCCGGCGCTCCCTTTTCGCGTCCCATTGCCGCCCGCCATGCTCAAGACCCGTGCTTCAAAGGATTTCTGGTTGCTGGCCATCACCGCGGTGCTGGTGATCGGTGCCGGACTGGGGTTGCGTGACCCCTGGCCGTCGGACGAGCCGCGTTTTGCGCTGGTCGCCAAGCAGATGGTGCTGAGCGGGGACTGGTTGTTCTCGCATCGCGGCAACGAGCTGTATTCGGACAAGCCGCCGATGCTGATGTGGCTGCAGGCGCTGTTCTACACGCTGCTGGGCAATTGGCGGGTGGCGTTCCTGCTGCCGTCGCTGCTCGCGGCGCTGGGCACGCTGGCCTGTGTGTACGACCTGGGACGGCGGCTGTGGACCCGGCGAGTGGGGGTGTATGCCGCGTGGCTGCTGTTGTTCACCCTGCACTTCACCTTTCAGGCCAAGAAGGCGCAGATCGACCCGCTGGTGGTGTTCTGGATCACCCTGGCCAATTACGGGCTGCTGCGGCACCTGTTGATGGGCCCGGCCTGGCGCTGGTGGACGCTGGGCTGGTTTGCCGCCGGGTTGGGTGTGATCACCAAGGGCGTGGGCATCATCGCGCTGCTGATGCTGATCCCGGCCGGCATTGCCGCCGCACGCGGTTGGCCGGGTGTGCGCGTGCATGTGCGCGACCGCCGCTTCTGGCTCGGGCCGCTGTTCTTCTTCGTGGCGATCGCGTTGTGGTTCGTGCCGATGATGGTCACCGCGCTGACCGCCGGCCAGCCCGAATACCGCGTGTATCTCAACGACATCCTGCTGCGCCAGACCGCCAAGCGCTACGCCAGTTCGTGGGATCACGCGCAGCCGATCTGGTACCACCTGCAGAGCATGGCCACGATGTGGATGCCGACCGTCCTGCTGTTGCCATGGGCGATTCCGGCGTGGCGGCGGCGGTTGCGCCGGCGCGATGCGCGCTATCTGCTGCCGTTGGCGTGGTGGTTGCTGGTGCTGGTGTTCTTCACCATCCCCAGCGGCAAGCGCGATGTCTACATCCTGCCGGCGTTGCCGATGTTCTGTCTGGCGCTGGCGCCGTTGGCCGCGGGTTTGCTGCGCCGGGTCGGGGTGCAGCGGGTGCTGTTCGGTTTTGCGCTGCTGCTGACTGTGGTCTTCGCCGCAGGCGGGGCGGCGATGCTGATCGGGCACCCCGGATTCGAGCAGAAGATCATGGACAGCCGCGGGGTCGGCAGCGAAGCCACCGACCCGCTGGGCTGGCTTCTGCTGGCGGTGGGCACCTGGGGCGTGGCGAGCCTGCTGCTGTTGCGCGTGCGCCGCTCCGCGCTGGCGGTGGTGTCGCTGCTGGGCGCGTGGTGGGTGGCGTTCGGGCTGGTCTGCTACCCGATCTTCAACGATTCCAGTTCGGCCGGTGCGGTGATGCGCGAGGTCGGGCGCCGTATCGGCCCGGATGCCCAGCTCGGCCTGGTGGCGTGGAAGGAGCAGAACCTGCTGATGGCCGACCGCCCGGCGCAGACCTTCGGCTTCAAGGTGCCATGGGAAGAACAGCTGCGACGCGGCGTGGCCTGGCAGGCCGAGCAACCGGGGCAGCGTTGGCTGATGGCGCAGGAGACAGCGCTGTTGGGCTGCGTAGACCGCAGTCGCAGCCAGCTGGTCGGTGTGGCCAATCGACGTCGTTGGTGGCTGGTACCGGGCGATGCGGTGCGCGGCGACTGCGTGGCCAGCTCCACGGAGCGCGCGGTCGAAGAAAAGGAACAGGGCAACCTGGACGTCGAATGAGCCCTTCACGCGCGCATTTCAGGTCCTGCCTGCATCACGCCACTGCAGTGACTGGCGATTGTCTAGCAGTCATTCATGCGGGACATCGTTAGCTTGGGCGGCGTCGCTGACGCGCAGTGCCTGTCTCGCCCCCTTCCGCCACCGATCTTTCAATGAATTCACTGCGTACCCAGCCCACTTCGCTCCCGCAGTCCGCACCCGTGGCATCGCGCGCGGGCGTGGGCATCGCCGAGCTGGGGGTGTTCACGCTGACCGCGTTGGTGGTGAGCATGCCCAGCGGCTTGCTGCCGTTCGGCCTGTGCCTGTTGCTTGGCTCGCTGGTCGGCTGGCGCAGCCTGGGTGCCGGCATCGCGGCGCGCAGCGGCGCGTTGCGCGCGGTGGGGTGGCTGACGGTGGTCGTGATCGCAATGTCGCTGCTGTCGATCGCCTTGTTCGAGCACGGCCTGCGCGATGTCGACAACCGCTCGCGCTTTCTGGTGCTGCCCTGGGCGGCGTTATGGGCTTACGCCTTGCAACCACGCCAGGTCTGGCTGTGGCGGGGCGCATTAGCCGGGGTGTTTGCAGCCATGTTGATCGCATTGCTGCAGGTGATGAATGGCGCCGACCGTGCAGAAGGCTTTACCAATGCGATTGTGTTTGCCGACATCGCGCTGATGTTGCTGGTGGTGGTGGCGTTTTGTCGTCCGGTCGGCGCTGTGCGCTGGCTGGTCGCTGCGGCGGTCGCAGCGGTGGTGGTGATCGTGCTCAGCGGCAGCCGCGGCGTGTGGCTGGCGTTGCTGGCCACCGTGGGCGTGCTGGCCTGGGGCGCGCCGTGGCATAGCGCGCGCATGCGGCTGCTGACCTTCGTCGGTGGCGCGGTGCTGGCGGTGGGTGTGGTCGTCAGCGTGCCCGCATTGACCGACCAGATGCGCCTGGGCGAGTTGCAGAGCGATCTGCAACGCTACGAAGTGGGCGACAGCGATTCGTCTGCCGGGGCCCGCATCGAACGCCTGCATGTGGCCTGGGATACCTTGCGCGCGCATCCGCTGACCGGCGTCGGTGTAGGTCGGTTCGATGATGCGATGCGCGAGTTGCCGGTCTGTGCCAGCGGCACCTGGCTGCTGCGCTGCCATCTGGGCCATGCGCATAACGATCTGGCCGAATGGGGTGCCACCCAGGGCGTGCCCGGGCTGTTGCTGCTGATTGCGGTCTATGGCGTGCCGCTGTGGGTGTTCGTGCGCTTGCATCGACGCAGCGGGCAGGTGCAGTTCCGCGGGCCGGCGGCGGCCGGGGTGATGATCGTGATCAGCTATGCGCTGTGCGGATTGACCCAGTCGATGTTCGCGCATCAGGTGTCGGCAAGCTTCTACTCGGCGATGGTCGGCGTATTGGTGGGTCTGGCCGCGCGTCAGGCACAGCCGGCAATACCGAAGGCTGTCGGCAACGCGTAGCGAGCGGTGGTGAGTCGGACACGCTTTGCGTGTTCGGAACCTGATCGGCTGAGCGCGGCCAACAAGCATCCAGACCTGGGCAAGCCGTCATGCGTCTGCCCGCCCATGCGAAGCGATTCATCTGCGCGACGGGTACGTGGCCACCGAGCGCATCGGTCGCGCCGCCTGGCGATGAGCGCAGCAGCCGTGCTGACCGCGCTCAGTCGATGTGTTGATCCGCAGCACGCGGCGGGTCCTGTACCGGCTGGTTGTGCTGTAGCAGCCACAGCATGATGGTCTTCTGGCGCACGTAGTTGGCACGCACGTAGGCGTAGATCAGCCCGTGCCAGCCATCGCGAAACCCGCCGCGCAGCAGATAGCCGCGCCAGAAGCGCCAGGCCGGCGCCAACACCAGCTTGCTCCAGGTCGCGCGCTTGCCGCGGGCGTAGTCGTGCTCGGCCATCATCTGTGCGTAGCGCTGGGTCTTGGCCAGCTGCTGCATCAGCGACCGATAGGGGTAGTGGACCAGGTCGCCGCGCAAGGTGACCACGGCACCATCGACGCTGGCCGCTTCGTGGATCTCGCGCTTGCCGCGCCAGCCGCCACGGCGTCGGTCGAACAGGCGCAGCACGCGGTCCGGATACGCATTGCCGTGGCGCAAGAAGCGGCCGAAATACTCGGAGAGCCGCGCAAAACGGTAGCCGGCCGCGTCGGCAAAGCCGGCATCGCGTGCCGCCAGGATCGATGCGCGCAAGCTGTCGCTGATGCGTTCGTCCGCATCCAGGCACAGCACCCAGTCGTGGCCGGCTTGCGCGACGCAATACGCCTTCTGGCTGCGGTAGCCATCGAAGGCGCGTTGCAGCACGCGCGCGCCATGCGCGCTGGCAATGGCAGCGGTGGCATCGTTGGAACCGGAGTCGACCACCAGGATCTCATCGCAGAACGCCAGCGAGGTCAGGCAGTCGCGTAGGCGATCGGCCTCGTTGAACGCGATAATGCAGGCGCTAATGCAAGGCCGTTCGTCGGGTGCGGTCGAAGAGGACATGTGATGGCCGATTACCTGCTGTTCGCAACGGAGCGTTACGCGTTGCCTATTCTGGCGCCATTGGCGCAGGCATTACAGGCCCGCGGCGACACGGTTGCCGCCTGGTATGAAGGCGGTGCACGCGGACTGGTGCTGCCGGGCGTGCGCGAAGTGGGGTTGCGCGAGGCGCTGGCCCTGCGTCCGCGTGCGGTGTTCAGTGCGGCCAACTGGGTGCCGCCGTTTATTTCTGGCGCCAAGGTGCAGCTTTTCCACGGCTTCAACGTGCAAAAGCGAGAGGACAATCGCGGCCATTTCCGCGTGCGCGGCTTGTTCGATCTGTATTGCACGCAAGGCCCGGCCACCACTGCGCCGTTTCGTGCACTGGCGGCGCGCGAAGGCCATTTTGCGGTGGTGGAAACCGGCTGGCCCAAACTCGATCCGGTGTTTCGCGATGACGGCGGGCACAGCGCCACGCTGCGTACGCCCGCTAACGGGCGGCCGGTGATCCTGTTCGGTTCCACCTTTACCGAGCGCCTGAGTGCGGCACCTGTGCTGTATGAGGAAATCGCCGCCGATATCGCGCGCGGTGCGCACTACTGGCTGCTCACCTTGCATCCAAAATGCGCGCCGGAATTGTTCGACCGCTATCGCGCGCTGGCTGGTGCCAATGCGCGGTTCGTCGAGCCCGAAGAGGTCGTGGCGGCGCAGCGTGCGGCCGATGTGCTGGTCTCCGATACCTCGTCGATCGTCTCCGAGTTCGTGGTGCAGCACAAACCGGTGGTGACCTTCCGCAACCGCGTGCCGCAGCCGCATATGCTGGACTTTCAGCAGCCGGCGCAGTTGCCGCAGCAACTGGCGCGCGCGCTGGCGCCGGATGCCGAACTACGCAGCGCGCTGGCCAGTTATGCCGATGCGATCCATCCGTATCGCGATGGCAGATCGTCCGAACGGGTGATTGCCGCCACTGAGGATTTCATCGCCGGCAAGCTCGGCACGCTGCGACGCAAGCCGCTGGGCGCCCTGTGGCGTGGCCTGCAGATTCGGCGCGAGCTCGGCTATTGGGGTCCGGCGCAGCGCTGATCGTCGGTCGTGGGCGATCTCCCTGCCGATCAGCGAGGCTGGTCCAATCACCAATCACCAATCACCAATCACCAATCACCAATCACCAATCACCAATCACCAACGCAGCTTGCGCCGTGCCAGCGCGGCGCCAAGTTGCGTTTGCAGCGCCTGCGCCTGCGCCAAAGGCACAAAGCGCAAGCGCAAGGCCGGGCCGGTGGGACTGGCGCCGGCGGTGTCCAGCCACAGCGTGGCGGTGCCGGTCAGGCGATCCAGTGGCGAGCGTTGCAGCTGCAGCGCCTGCAGCTTGTCCAGTTCGGCCAGCCGCCACCAGCGCTTCCACCAGCCGCCGCGCACCGCCACATAGCGCGCGTCCACCGCATAGCCCATGCGGTGCACTTGGCGATGCGCCTTGAAGGCGCTCCACGGCAGCCACAGCAGCAGCCACGCAGCCTGACTGCCGAACTGCCACGCTAGCCCGGCCACCAGCGGCAGCAACATCAGCAGCGTCGGCAGGCTCAGCCGCCACCAGCAATGCGTGGCGATCGCCTGCCACTGCGCCGGCGGCCACGCAATACCCGGCAGCAGACGCTGCAACAAGGCATCGCACCGCTGCGGCTCGGCGATCGGTGCCAGCTCTTTCAGCGCGCTATCGTGGTTGTCGCCGGTGTTGGTCACGGCGGTATCCACGCGCAACTGGCGGCGGCCAAACAGGCGATGCAGCCGGCTTTCGTACACCGTCCAAGACTGGATCCGTCGCAGTGCCACGCTGCTGCGGATACGTGTCAGCAGGCCGCGCTCCACGGTGAGGCGCCGCTCCGATTCGCTGAGATGAAAGCCGTGGTATTGCGCCACGGCCAGGGCCACCGAGAGCGCGCGCATGGCCAGCAGCACCGCCACGGCGGCGATCGCCACCAGGATCGTGGTCACCGCCGCGCCCGGATGGATCTGGCTGACGTAGCGGTATGCGATCTCGCCATTGGTCTCGATAAAGCTGGACGCCACCCGGCGCGGAATCATCTGATAGATCACGCCGAAACTGGCGGCGACCACCACCATGCCGCGGTTGGAAATCAGGCCCAGCCGAATCACTTCGCCCATCGGCAGGCGCAACAAGGTGGTGCGGTCGTCGGTCTGCACGGCAGCTGCAGCTGCATCGGCGTGGTGGGCGCGGCGCCGTATCAGATCTTCCAGCGCCAGCGCCTGGTCCAGTCGCAGCACGCGCATTTCCGCTTCGGGTTTGTGCCCGCCGGCCGATTCCAGCCGCACTTCCGCCACGCCGGCCAACCGGTGTAGCAGCGATTGATGCACCACCACGTTGTGGATGCGGGCGAATGGAATGTCGCGCCGGCTGCGCTCCAGCAGGCCGCTGCGGATCGCCACGCTGTCTTGCCCGATGCGATAGCGATAGGTGAAGTAACGCAGCACCGAAATCGCCACCAGCACGGCGATCACCACGGCGGTGGCGATGTGGTCGGCAAAATCGCGGCTGCCGTCGCGGCTGCCGAACACGACCAAGGCGACCAACGGAATCAGGAACTGGCGAATCTGCTGCAGCAGCACGAACACCCACGACAGTGGATGCAGGCGCTGCTCGTCGTGGCCGGGGTGCTCGATGGCATTCACAGCGCGTCGTCGTGGTGATCGAGCTGGCGGGCGAGGCGGTCGCGCAGATGTTCGGCATCGGCCTGATCCAGGCCGGACAGCGCCACCGCATTGAGCCGGCTGCCGGCGGTGTGTACCACCAGCGTGGTCAGGCGCGTGGCGCGTTCGATCGGGCCGCGGCGCAGATCCACGTGCTGCACGCGCGAGATCGGTACGCGCGTGTCGCTCTGCCACAGATGCCCGCGTTGCAGCGCCAGGCCATGCTGGTCGAGTTTCCACAGCGTGAGTCGGTGCCGTTTGACCGCCAGCCATGCGCACAGCATCGCCAGCACCAGCGTCACGCCCAGCACCGCCGGCCAGTAGTGCCAGGCGTGCAGCGCAGTGACGATGACACCGGCCGCGATCAGGCCGGCACAGCCACCGCCAAGTGCGCCATTGACCGCGGCCACGTAGGCGCCACGGCGTGGCAACTGCTGCCAGTGCGCGTGGTCCACCGGCGGTGTGTCGGCAGGCGCGGCGCTGACCAGGATGTCGGGGTGCGGCGGTGGAGCGTCGTGCACGAGGCGTGCCTGCAGAAGCGGTGCGCAAGCATAGCCGGGTGCCCGGTCAGGGCGCATCCGCTCTGGCCTTGGGTTGCGGGGAACTGGGTTGGACGGCTGACAGAGGACGTCGTGGTGCAGCGGGCAAACACGTTCGGGAGTCGAGATTGCCCTTTGACCGGCTAACGAAACGTAGCGAGCAGTCGTCAGGTGGGTGTGGACGGCACGCTCAGAACCGGAGTGTGTGTACATGCAGCACCGATCACCGGCCGCGCCCGCCTGGTGGGTGCGCAGTCGTTTCGTTAGGCGATCCTCATCAGTGCGCGCGTTTGCGCTACACGGCGGGTCTCCCAGACCGACACCCACGCCGATGGCACGCAGCGATGGCGATCGAAACAAGGAACTTCGTCAAGCAGACATCAAAAGTAGGCACGCATCAGGCGCCGATGGCCGGATGCATCGGCCCCGGCACGCACCGCCTGCGTGCCAGCGGCACCTAGCCAGGCAGCCTGCTGCCCGCGCTTACTGCGCAGCCAGAATCAGCGCATCCACATCCAGCGCATGGCCGGCGCGCGTGGCCTTGGTGCGCAGATACTGCTCGTTTTCAGGGGTGATATCGCCGGTGATCGGGATGCGATCTTCGACAGCGATCCCCGCGGCGCGCAGCCGCTCGGCCTTGGCCGGGTTATTGGTCAGCAGGCGGATGCGGCCGATGCCCAGGCCGCGCAACATCGCCACCGCGCTGCCGTAGCGGCGCTCGTCCGGGCCGAAGCCCAGCTGCGCATCGGCATCGATGGTGTCCAGGCCGGCATGCTGGTAGCCGTAGGCGCGCATCTTGGCGGCGATGCCGGTGCCGCGGCCTTCCTGATCCAGATACAGCAGCACACCGCCGCCGAGATCCTTCAACTTGGCCAGGCCGTGTCGCAGCTGGTCGCCGCAGTCGCACTTGAGCGAGCCGAACAGGTCGCCGGTAAGGCACGACGAGTGCACGCGCACCGGTACCGCGCCCGACAGGTCGGGCTGGCCCACCACGATCGCCACCTGGTCACGCTGCGCGACGCCGCCGCGGAACACCACGAATTCGCTCATGCCCAGGCCGCGCAACGGCACCGGCGTGCGGGTGACGAGCTCAAAGCCGGCCGCTGCCGATTTGGTGCAGCCACTGCTCAGGTCGTCCAGGCTCAGCGACTGGCATCCGGCAAAGGCGGCGTGGGCGTGCACGTCGCGCAGCTCCACGGCCAGCAGGGCAGGCAGCAGCAATCCCAGCCGGGCGATCTCCACCCCACCGGCATCCAGCGCATCGCCGGCCGCCCACTGCGCCGGCACCGGGGTGTCGCGCAGATAGGCCAATGCGGCGAGTTGGTCGTAGCTGTAGTCGGCCAGGGCCACGCGCGCGCCCTGCGGCGCGGTCAGCCCCAGCACCTGGGCGCGGGTCGGCGTGACGAACAGATAGTGACGGCCCTGTGCGGCACGTGCGAACGCGGCATACGACTGCGCCGTGCTGCTGTCCAACGCCAATACCGCACGCGCCTGCCCATCGGCGGCGGTCAACAGCACCGGCCGGCCGGCGCGCAACTCGGATGCGGCGCGCTCGCAGCGGATGGCTGCCGGGTCGCCGAAGGCCTGTGCACTGGGGGAGGGGACGGGGCTGCTCATGCACGACTCCAGATGGGGATTGCCACGGCCGCTTCAAGGCGGACGCCGCCGCGCCAGTGCCGGCCGCATGCCGCCATTGTCGCGTGGTTCGCAACTGGCGGTTGCCACCATCGGGTGGAACGCTGCATCCAGTGGCTGCGATTGAGTGACAGCACAGGCGCCGATTGGTTGTGCGCCGCGCGCGTTGTTCAGCGCCCGGCAATGCTTTCTAATTCGATCACCTCTCAGCTCAGCGGATCCCATGCGTCTTATCGACTGCAGCGAAGCGCGTCACGCCAGCGCGATCCTGGACATCTTCAACGAGGCCATCGCCAACTCGACCGCGTTGTACGACTACCGGCCGCGTCTGCCGGAGAGCATGGTCGGCTGGTTCGCCACCAAGCGTGCGGGCGGCTTTCCGGTGATCGGTGTCGAAGATGCCGATGGCACGCTGATGGGCTTTGCCAGCTACGGCACCTTTCGCGCCTGGCCGGCGTTCAAGTACAGCGTCGAACATTCGATCTATGTGCACCAGGACCATCGCGGCAAAGGCCTGGGGCGCACGTTGTTGCAAGCGCTGATCGCCGCGGCCGAGCAGCGTGGCGTGCATGTGCTGGTCGGTGGCATCGACGCCAGCAACCAGGCCAGCGTCGCGCTGCACGAACAGTTCGGCTTCACCCATGCCGGCACCGTGCGCGAGGCCGGGTTCAAGTTCGGGCGCTGGCTGGATCTGGCGTTCTATCAACGCATTCTGGCCACGCCTGCAGACCCGCACGACGACTGACGCGCCCGGCCCGGTTGCTGCGCTCGATCAGGCGGGCGCGGCGCGGCGATCAATGCGGATGCCGCTCGGTCGCGTAGGGGTTGGCCTCGCCGCTGCCGGGTGGGCGCAGCGTGTAGCGCTTGTAGGTCCACTGATACTGCGCCGGGTCGCGCCGGGCGATCTGTTCGATGCCGGCATTGAGTGCGCTGGCGGCACGCACCGGGTCGGGGTCGGCCACTGCCGGGTCGGCCGGTTGCACGTGCAGGGCAAACTGCAGGTCCCCGCCAGCGCGTTCGCACCAGCCGTACAGCACGGTGGCGCCGGTGCGCTCGGCCAGTCGGTTGACCAGGGTCATGGTCAAGGCCGGGATACCGAAGAACGGCGCAAACACGCCATCGCCCATCTTCGGCTGCTGGTCGGGCAGGATGCCGACCGCGCCGCCGTCCTTGAGTACCTTGAACAACTGCCGCACCGCCGGGCCTTCCGCACGTACCTGGCGCACGTTGTCGCCGCCGCGCGCCAGCTGCAGAAATCCGTCGACCGCCTCCGACTCGGGCGGCCGGTACACGATGGCGATCGGCCCGCGCTCGGACAGCCACTGGTTGAGCAGCTCCCAGTTGCCGAAGTGCGGCGCCGCCACGATCACGCCACGTCCGGACGCCAGCGCCGCGTCGTAGAGCTCCTGCCCGTTGCGCTGCAGGCGTGCCAGGTTGTCGGCCGGCGGGCGGGTCCAGGTGCGCAGCACTTCCAGGGTCTGGCGCGCGGTCGATTGCAGGATTTGCGCGTGCAGCTGCGCGCGCTGCGCGGCGGGTAATTCCGGGTAGGCCAGTTCCAGGTTGCGGCGGGCCACGCGGGCTTCGCGCGCGTTGAGCTTGCGCCAGCTCCAGGCCAGCGCATCGGCCACGCGTTTGAGCAGCGGCCACGGCAGGCGGCCCACGGTGGCGGCGGTGGCATAGAGCAGTCGGGCGCGGACATCAGGTTTCATCCGCGCAATTCTAAACAGCGCAGCCGGCGAAGGCCCGCGCGTGACAGTGCGGACAGCGCTGGGCATGCTGCGCGGCACAGTTTGCTGGGCGAGAAAGCCGATGCTTGCATTGATTCAACGCGTTACCCGGGCCTCGGTCAGTGTCGAGGGCCAGGTCGTCGGGCAAATCGGCCCCGGGTTGCTGGCGCTGGTCGGCGTGGAGCCCGGCGACAGCGACGCGCAGATCCGGCGCCTTGCCGAGCGCCTGCTGAGCTACCGGGTGTTTGGCGACGATGACGGCAAGATGAATCGCTCGCTCACCGACACTGCCGGCGGTCTGTTGCTGGTCAGCCAGTTCACCCTGGCCGCCGACACCAGTTCCGGTAACCGGCCAGGCTTCAGCACTGCGGCGCCGCCGTTGGAGGCTGAACGGGCGTTCAATCAATTGGTGGCGATCTGCCGCGAAAACCACCACGGCGGGGTGGAAACCGGGCGCTTCGGTGCCCATATGGTTGTCGACCTGGTCAATGACGGCCCGGTGACCTTCCTTCTCAGACCCTAGCCAGCGCAGTTCTACCAGCGGTCCCGTCTTGATTCCGGCAGACCGGGCTTCACGCTGGTATAATGCTAGGTTCTCTTTCCAATCTCAAAGCCGGTGGCGCGAGCACTCATGGCCAACGAACGTCCTGCCCAGCAATCCGACATCAAGCTACTGATCAGCAAGGGCCTGGAACAGGGCTATCTGACCTACGCCGAAGTCAATGACCATCTGCCCGACGACCTCGTCGACCCGGAGCAGATCGAAGACATCATCAGCATGATCAACGGCATGGGCATTGATGTCCATGAAGTTGCCCCCGATGCCGAAACCCTGCTGCTCAACGATGGCAACACCGGCAACCGCGAGGTTGACGACACTGCCGCCGAAGAAGCCGCCGCAGCGCTGACCGCGCTCGATACCGAAGGTGGCCGTACCACCGACCCGGTGCGCATGTACATGCGCGAAATGGGCACGGTCGAGCTGCTGACCCGCGAAGGCGAAATCGCCATCGCCAAGCGCATCGAAGAAGGCCTGAGCCAGGTCCAGGCAGCACTGGGCGTGTTCCCGCTGTCGACCGAAATGCTGCTCGCCGATTACGAAGCGCACAAGGAAGGCAAGAAGCGTCTGGCCGAGATCGTGGTCGGCTTCAACGACCTGATCGAAGAAGCCGATGCCGCCGCTGCCGCGTTGGCCGCCGCCGGCCCGGTTGCCGTCTCCGAAGACGATGCTGCCGACGACGACGACGCCGAAGATGGCGACGACGACGCTGCCGAAGAAGAGGCCGGCCCGACCGGTCCGGACCCGGTCGAAGTCGCTACGCGCATGGAGAATCTGGCCAACGAATACGCCAAGTTCAAGAAGATCTATGCCAAGAACGGCGCCGAGCACAAGCTGGTGGTCAAGGCGCGCGAAGACATGGCCGCCATCTTCACCACGCTCAAGCTGCCGCTGCCGCTGACCGACGCGCTGGTCACCCAGCTGCGTGGCGTGGTCAACGGCATCAAGGACCACGAGCGCAAGGTGCTGCACCTGGCGACCACCGTGGCACGCATGCCGCGCAAGGACTTCATCCGCTCTTGGGAAGGCAACCAGACCAACCTGGAATGGGTGGAAGACGCACTTAAGCGCAAGCAGAAGTGGTCGTCCGCGCTGCGCGACGTCAAGGACCAGATCGTGTCCGAGCAGCAGGGCTCGATCGAGATGGAAAAGGCCAACTACCTGACCCTGGGCGAGATCAAGGAGATCAGCCGTGCGATGGCCTATGGCGAAGCCAAGGCGCGCAAGGCCAAGAAGGAAATGGTCGAGGCCAACCTGCGTCTGGTCATCTCCATCGCCAAGAAGTACACCAACCGCGGCCTGCAGTTCCTGGACCTGATCCAGGAAGGCAACATCGGTCTGATGAAGGCCGTGGACAAGTTCGAATACCGTCGCGGTTACAAGTTCTCCACGTATGCGACGTGGTGGATCCGTCAGGCCATCACCCGTTCGATCGCCGATCAGGCGCGCACCATCCGTATTCCGGTGCACATGATCGAAACGATCAACAAGTTGAACCGCATTTCCCGTCAGATGCTCCAGCAGTTTGGCCGCGAGGCCACGCCGGAGGAACTGGCCAAGGAAATGGACATGCCGGAAGACAAGATCCGCAAGGTGATGAAAATCGCCAAGGAGCCGATCTCGATGGAAACCCCGATCGGCGACGACGAGGATTCGCATCTGGGCGACTTCATCGAGGACACCAATGTGGAGTCCCCGATCGACAACACCACCAACATCAATCTCTCCGAGACGGTGCGGGACGTGTTGGCCGGCTTGACCCCGCGCGAGGCCAAGGTGCTGCGGATGCGCTTCGGTATCGACATGAACACCGATCACACGCTGGAAGAAGTCGGCAAGCAGTTCGACGTCACCCGCGAGCGGATCCGGCAGATAGAAGCCAAGGCGTTGCGCAAGCTGCGTC
Organism: Xanthomonas sp. AC360; assembly: GCF_979258225.1. Taxonomy (NCBI): domain Bacteria; kingdom Pseudomonadati; phylum Pseudomonadota; class Gammaproteobacteria; order Lysobacterales; family Lysobacteraceae; genus Xanthomonas; species Xanthomonas sp. AC360. The sequence goes on along the minus strand of NZ_OZ409846.1, from coordinate 625,897 downwards.
ATCCCAGCCGCTCGGAACAGTTGCGCTCGTTCCTGGACATCGACTGACCCTAGTCGTTGCTGGATAGTGGTCGCACAACAGCCCCGCACATGCGGGGCTGTTGCGTTTCAGGCACCTGCCCGGCGATGCTAGCCGGGCAGCAGCGGCGCAGATTCGGACGGCGTGGCTTCACGCCTTTGCGACGAAGCCGCACCGCAACGCACTATTAAGTGGATGTTTCCTGCAATCTCACGCGAGATTGCAACCGGCGCCTTACCTTCGAGCGCGACAGGAACCTGAGACCGTCCGATGAGCAGACAAAGCCGCTTCGAAACCACCACGTATTGCGAGCATGAAATCCGTGTACGCGTCGAACAGGCTTCGCCCACAGCCAAGTGGACACTGTGGGTCGATGTTTACGCTGACGGCGGCGGCACGCGTCTGCCACGCATCAACGACCGGACCCAGACCTGGGACACCTACCAGGACGCCATCGCGCAGGGGTTTCGTGCAGGTCGCCAGTTGATCGATAAGCAGCGTGAGACAGCGGATGCTTGATGGTGTGGGTGTGTGGGCGCGTTTGTGGTGTGCAGGCATCCATCTACCAAGCGTCCAGCAGACACCAGGCGCCTGCAGAATCGCAGCAAGCTGGCGCAGATACGAACCCGCAGAGAAGACGGCGCCGCAGCAGACAAGCTCGCTGACAGACAGGTAAACTTGCTCGACTCCTGAGGGCCCGACGCATGGCATGCGGCATCAGCGAGCGCTGTGCAGCAGGGCCTATAGCTCAACGGTTAGAGCAGAGGACTCATAATCCTTTGGTTCCAGGTTCGAATCCTGGTGGGCCCACCAAAAAGCAGTCCATGAATCGCCCCGGCCTTCCTACGATACCTTGCAGCCGTAACTCACGGTAGCAATAGGGGTGTCTATGAGCAGCAAGCGATACATCGAAGCGTTCAAGGTCGAGGCGGTCAAGCAGGTCACCGACCGTGGCCACTCAGTGGCCGATGTGGCCAGCCGGCTCGGCATCTCAATCCACAGCCTATATGGTTGGCGGAAGCACTAGGCCTACCCATCGTCCACGCATTCGGCGGCAATCGAACAGACCTCGGAGTTGCGGCGGGTCACCGACGAGCGAGACACACTAAAAAAGGCCGCAGCGCACTTTGCCAAGCTGGCCGTAATAAATATGCGTTTATGCTCGATCATGAGCGGGACTTTCGCCTTCGGAATATGTGCAGGGCGTTCTGCCTACACCCCGGCGGATACGACGCATGGCGGAGCGCGCCGATGTCGCAACGTGACAAGAATGACGCGCGCGTTCTCGGTCTGATCAAGCCGTCCTTGCTGGAAAGCGGCTGTGTGTATGGTGACCGCAAGATCAACTGTGACCTTCGCGATATAGCTGAGTCGTGCGGCAAGCATCGGACAGCGCGACTGATGCGACATGAAGGCTTGCGTACCCAGGTCGACTATGGCCGCCGGCCCGGTGTTCGTGGCGAGAAACTGGCCGCCGTGACCAGCAATCAACTGGCGCGTCAGTTCGATCCTGGCGTGGCTAATCAAGCATGGGTCACCGGCATCACCTACATTCGAACGCACGGGGGTGTACCTGGCCGTGGTGTTGGATCTTTCCTCAAGGACGATCGTGGGCTGGGCGATGCAATCGACCATGCATACCGACCTGGTGCTACACGCATTGATAATGGCCGTATGGCGACGTCAGCCGCCTGCAGGACTGCTGGTCCACTCCGACCAAGGCACACAGTTCACCGGGAACGACTGGCAGGACTTTTTGAAGGCACACGGCTTGGTCAGCAGCATGATCCGTCGCGGCAATGGCCACGACAACGCAGTTGCTGAAAGCTTCTTCCAGCTCCTGAAACGTGAGCGCACCAAGCGACGGGTCTATGTGATACGCGAGGAAGCCAAGTGCGATGTCTTCAGCTACATCTAGATGTTTTACAACACGCGGCGACAGCACGGTCATAACGACGGGCTGTCGCCGGTAGAGTTTGGAAAGCAGCAATCATCATGAGGCTGCGGGGTGTCTACAGAAGTCGGGACGATTCATTGCGCTGCTGGCACTTGAGCGCAACAAACCGAATTTGAAGCGCTTACGGGGTCCGTTCTGCGATGGCGGCTATGTCGGTGATCGCTTTGCAATGAGTGCGCGAGATATTGGGGGGAGAAGTGCAGATCGCAAAGCAAAGCGAACTGCACACCTTCCGACCATTCGAATGCGATGACGCTCAATTTCTCATCCGCAGAGTGCCATCTCTTTTCGTATCAGCGGGTCCCCGCTTTACACGCCTTGACGAGCGTCCTTTATGGTTTGCTGTCGTAATTGTTGTCTTCGTAAATGGAGAAGCCGCCCCTGATTTCCTTTGCCTTCAATGGCGTACTCGAGAGCATCAAATCGAGCGCTTTGCGGGGAGTCAGCTTACCTTTCACGATGAAAGTCGGAAGTTCTTTCACATCCGTGTTTGCGACTTCGTCAGCATCGATCGATACCGGGCAACGTGTCAGTTCTGTGAACCGAGCAACTGCCTTGCCTAGGGGCATAGATGGGATGTTCACTCGGATCGCTTTATTTTGACAATTGTAAAAGCTTGGTTCCTGCGCAAGCACGGTCTGGGAACTTATCGCCGATGCTAGTAGCGCAACTATCAGGTAGATTTTCTTCAATTTATTATCCAAGCGTTATCATGGGATTTATCATTTAACTACAAATCCGGGCTGACAGCCGCGATACGCAAGTCAGATTCAGCCTATGGACAGGGGGGTGGGGAAATATATTATAATTAGGTATTATCTATTTATAATATAAGTCGGCCCCTGGCAGCCTGTGCAACCTATCAAAGCCCGTTCAAATTCTTCCGAGCAGCAAAGCCAAGTGGATCATCTGCAAGCTGGCATTGAGCTTGCGCTCGCAGTTTTTCCATAGCCCTGGGTTCTTCTCCAACCATGCAAGTGGGTCGGCAGTGATTCGGTCAAGCCAGTCAATTGATTTCGTAAAATGTTACGTACCTCGTAATTACGTAATGCCGGCCGTCGCAGGAGGAGCCAGTGAGAGGCGGTTCTCATGCGTGATAATTCTGGATGATTCCGTTGACAGTCAGGGCCACAGCTGCACTCTGTTGTCGCATCCCGCGCCGCGCCGCGATGTTGGCATGGGCGAACCAATTGCCGCCGGTCGTCAAGACTGAACCCGTTGGGAGATCGGTGGCGCGTGAGGTGACAAACGCCTTGGGTTGGATTGGCATTGATTAGTCCTTTGGCGGTACTTAAGCAGTACAGAGCTGATTTTTGTACGCCTTCGCCAAGCTGCGTGAAATTGCTGGCGCAGCTTACTTTTTTCTATTAATTACGTTTCCTTACGCTTGATTTTCTTGGGCATGGCGCGTCGACTAAAAACTCATAATCCTTGGGTTTCAGGTTCAAATCCTGGTAGGCCACCAGACGATGCAAGCGGTTTCGTCGGGTGTAGTGCCGATAAGCATCACGCCGGACAGGATCCAAGCTGCCTTCAAGTTTAACGGCATGAATGTGACGACGATTTCGAGAGATTGGCACAGTGGATTCATGACGAATAAGGCTCGGAAACCTTCTAGGGAACCTGCACTGCGGTTGAGCCAGACCGCAACCGCTTCTGAGGTGTGGCCCGGACTTTAGGGTTGCACGAAGCACACGCTGCTGTGTGCAGCTACGAGGCAGGCGCGGCAATGCGGCGGTACCGCAGGTATGAACGTCCCCGCCCGTGCCGCGGCTCGGCCGCAATGCTTAAGAATGCGCAGCCTTCTATCGGCAGCCAGTGATTCGCGCTCACGATCACGCAGTTGCCGGCGCAGTACAGGCTTAAGCGATGCCTGTGCCGCGCCGCCGACTCAGCCGGGTAGTCACTGCACTAGCTGTCATCGTTAGCCGAGCAGATCTTTCAACCACTGTTCGACGCTGCGCGGCGTGCTGCCGAGCAATTGCTGGGCGCTGGTGGCGGGGTTGATGGTGTTGGCAGGGGTTTGCCAAAGGGCCTGGTAGAACCCGGCGACGGCCATGGCAGCGGGGCCGAGCAGGGGCTGCAATTGCTCGCCGAATGCTTCGGGTTGCACGGGTTGAAAGTGCACACCGCGCTTGAAGTGCTTGGCCATTGCTGCAGCAAGGTCTGCGCCCAGCAGGCCTGGTAGTTGGCCGACGCCGACCACACCGGTGATGGCAGGCTGATCGAACAGCAGGGCAGCAACGTCGGCGATGTCCAGGTGCGAGCTCCAGGACACCGGGAAATCTTCCCGGATCGGATAACCGAGGACGCCGTTGGCGTGCACGCCGCCGATGACCATGGGCAGCAGCAGGTTTTCCAGATACAGGCGTGGGGCGATGACGGCGCTGGAGACACCGCTGCGCTGCACGCCATCGATCAGGAGGGCGATGGCCGAGTTGGGGGCTGCCTGCAATGCGTTGTCCGGTTCATCGACGATGCTGCCGCTGGTGGAAATCAGCACGCGCGCGGGCTTTGCGGCGTCGATGGCCTGGACGATATTGGTGGCATAGGCCACGCGCACGTCCTCGGGCGCCTGAGGCAGGTGTATGAAGACGCCCTGCGCGCCGCGATAGGCATCGGTCAATGATTGGACGGAGCCATTATCGATCTGCACCGAGGGGCCGGTGACCGCGTCGGCGTTGCGCACTGCGGCCACGGCCTGCTTGCCGGCGTGCAACAGCACATTGAGCAGCGGGGCGCCTTGTGCGCCGGTGGCACCATGGATGATGTAAGTCATTGGCATACTCCTGTGGACGTGAGAGGGAAGCTGTGGCGCAGGAGCATGGACGGCGTACTTCGGTTACTTCAACTGCACTAATGGCGCGCTGCTGAATGCAAGTCGGCGTGGAGAACGAGATGACATCCAGGCAAAGGGTCGAGGTTGGTGTGGTGCTGTATGCCAATGCGCAGCAGGCGGCCGTGCTTGGCCTTACCGATTTGTTTGCGGTGGCTAACCGGCTTGCAAGCGCGAGCGGTGCAGCCGAGGGCGCATTGATCCAGGTCACGCATTGGCAGCAGGCAACGCCCAGCGCTGCGCCGTCGCGTGTAGTTGAGAGCGATACACACGTTGGTGCGCGCCTGTGTGCGTTGATCCTGCCGCCAAGTCTGGGCGATGCGCCGGATGAGGAGCGCAATGGCAGCCTGATTGACTGGCTGCGTGCGCAACATGCCCAAGGTGTCATGCTGTGCTCGGTGTGTGCGGGTGCGTTCTTGCTGGCCGGCACCGGCGTGATGGACGGACGTCGCATGACCACGCACTGGCTGCATGCAGACGCACTGCAGCAGCGCTTTCCGGCGGTCCGGGTCGATTCGGACGAGATGCTCATCGACGAGGGCGATGTCATGTCCGCCGGTGGCGTGATGTCGTGGACAGATCTGGGTCTGCGGCTGGTGGATCGCCTGCTGGGGGCGGCAGTCATGCTGGAAACCGCACGCGTGCTGCTGGTCGACCCGCCGGGCCGGCAGCAGCGCTATTACAGTGTATTTTCGCCACGTTTGACGCATGGCGACGCGGCCATCCTGCGGGTGCAGCACTGGCTGCAGGAGACCGGTGCGCAGGATGTGGCGCTGACCCGTCTGGTAGCACACGCGGGGCTGGAGGCACGCACGTTCTTGCGCCGGTTCCAGAAGGCGACCGGTATGACCAGCACGGAGTATTGCCAGCGGCTGCGGATCGGCCGGGCGCGCGCCTTGCTGGAAGCAAATGCCATGACTATCGATGCGATTGCGTGGGACGTCGGTTACCAGGATGCGGCGGCGTTTCGCAAGGTATTCAAACGCATTCTTGGACTGTCGCCCAGCGACTATCGGCAGCGGTTTGCGGGTGCAAGCAGTGCCAGGGCGACCTGAGCTTACCGGCCATCAGCTTTTTCGACGCGCGTCTCCGGCACGTCGAGCGGCGGTGGGATGTCGCTAACGGCCCGGTGATGTCGGCGGTGCCACTCGTCGTGATCACCGGGCAGGCGCATGCTGATGCATGGCATTCAACGCGAGAAACACCATGACCAAGGCCGTCATCGTCATCGATCTGCAGAACGATTATTTCCCAGGTGGGAAGCTGCCACTGACCGGCATCGAACCGGCTGCAGCAAATGCGTTGTCGGTGATCGTCAATGCGCGCGACACGGGCGTTCCGGTGTTGCATGTGCGTCATGAGGCGGCTGCGGGTGCCCCGTTCCTCGTGGCCGGTTCGCAGGGCGCGCAGACCCATGACACAGTTGCGCCACAGGATGGCGAAGTGGTCATCGTCAAGCAGCACGTCAACACCTTTCGCGAGACGCCGCTTGCGCAGCAGCTGCAGCAACACGGTGTGACGGACGTGGTGATTGTTGGCGCGATGAGCCACATGTGCGTGGATGCCTGCGTACGCGCCGCCGCCGACATGGGCTATACGGTGACAGTGCTGCACGATGCCTGCGCCACGATGGACCTGGACTTCGATGGCACCAAGGTGCCTGCGGCCCACGTGCACGCGACAATGATGGCGGCGTTTCAGTTTGGCTATGCGGCAGTGCGATCCACGCAAGAGTATCTGCAGGGTCAGTGAGGCAACGGCGCGCGCGTGGCGCCCGGTGCTGATGGTGCAGACCGATCGCCGCGCGGGATGCGCCTGGCCCGGATGCGGTGCGCAGTGCATGCAGTGCGTAGCACCGAGCGAACCCAGGTGTCCGGCTGCGACGAAGGGTCGCAGGTGGCGTGCGGTTTTTTCATTACACTTTGCGGGTGCGCCTCCGTCCCTCGCCCTTGTTCAGCATGATGCAGCGCCTGGCTTGCCTGGCGCTGCTATTGCTGTTGGTCGCGCCCTTGGTCAGCCGCACGCTCGAGAACGCCTCCGGCGTTCTGGACGGGCCGCTTTGCCACAGTCAGCCCTGGCCAGCTGGCGAGACGGCCGATGCCTTCGGTGTACATACCGCGCAGTTGGCAGCAGACGCCCAGGCCGGGACAGCCAAGCGGTGGCCGAGCGCCGAACACGATCGGCACCACACCGATGGCGGCCATGCGTTTGCCTGCGATTACTGCCTGCTCGCCGCGCGGCTGCTGCCCTGGCTGCTGCTGGCGTGGGTGCTGTTTGCGCTCCGTCGGGGTCGGCGTGCAGTTGAGCGTCTTGCCGCTGAGGCTCCATCAGCCGCACGCTGGTTGGCACATGCGCCACGCGGTCCACCGCTGTTTGCCTGAAACATCGGATGGAGAGCCGCACCCGTCAGCGGGTGTGATGTTGGATGTTCTGGAGCGTGTAGATGACCTACTTTGCTTTGCCGCCCCGTGCGGCGGCGACGCCTTGCCTTGCCCTTTTGACGCTGGTGCCGACACTGGCGTTGATTACCCCTGCCCAGTTGCGCCGGCTGACTGCAGGCGAACCGCAACAGCCGAGTCGGATTGCTTCGAGCGATGGCATTCCGAACGCGGAGCACTGCGACCAGGCAGTTGGCGTACAACCGCAGGAGCGCCGGTGAATGACACGGCGGACCAATGTGTGCAGCAAGGGCTGCGATTGCTGCCGATTCGCAATCAATGGCGCGCGATAGAACGGCATGCGCAAGGCCGCTCTTAATGGATGGGAATCAGGATGCAAGCAATGCGATCTGTGTGGAAGCGACGACTGTCGCACGTAATGCTGGGGTGTCTGGTCTGCGTATTGGCCGGATGTGGGCAATGGGGCGGTGGGTCCGCTCCCAATGGCGCAGACCTCAGCGCGATGGCGCGCGGAATGGATTTTTACCTTTACGACACCGAAGGCACGCCACGGCCATTGCGCAGTTTTCGTGGCAAGGCGTTGGTGTTGTTCTTCGGCTTCACCCATTGCCCGGATGTGTGCCCGACGACGCTGGCGCGTGCGGCGCAGGTCAAGCGCAAGCTGGGTGCGGATGCGGCGAAGGTGCAGTTCGCGTTCGCCACGCTGGACCCGCAACGCGATAAGCCAAACGTACTCAGGACCTACGTGAAGGCATTCGATCCGGACTTTATTGGTTTGACCGGCAGCGAGGGCGACATCCGGGTGGCGGCAGGCAATCTGAAAGTGAGTTATGCAAAAGTGCCGATGGGGCCGACGTACACCATCGATCACTCCACCCGCAGTTTTCTTTTCGATCGCGATGGACAGCTGCGCGTGGGCCTGGCCCACGAGCAGACAGTGGACTCGGTTGTGCACGATATCCGGCAAGTGCTCTAACTGTCGTAAAAGCGACCTGCCGGCTTCCCGAATTTCAACGTCGATGACCGCGATGCAAAGCGCTGTGGCGTACGCACGGCTCGACCCAAGGAGAGCGAAATGAAGTTACATCTGCTGATGGTGAGTGCATTGTCTGCTTTGTCGATGGTGGCCTGCGAGCGCGCACCTGCGCCCGAGGCCAGCCCGGCGCCCGCTGTTGTGGCACCTGTCTCGACCGCAGCGCCGGCTGCAGCGCCTGTGGTGGTGGCGAGCGGCGCGTGGTCGCGCGCAACGCCGCCGGGCGCGCCGGTAGCGGGCGGCTACCTCACCTTGCGGAATCAGTCGGCAACACCGGATCGCCTGGTGGCGGTGGAATCGCCGGCCAGTGCACAGGTGGAAATCCATGAGATGACGATGGATGCGGGTGTGATGAAGATGCGCCATCTGGAACAGGGGCTGGTCTTGCCGCCAGGCAAAGACGTGGTGCTGGGTAGCGGCGGCACGCATCTGATGTTCATTGCACCGCACGCGCCATTCGAACAGGGCAAGCCGGTGGTGGCTACGCTGGTGTTCGAGCATGCGCCACGCGTCGAGGTGCACTTCGACGTTCGTCCCATCGGCGCATCGGCGCCCGATGCCGAATCGCATGACCAGCATATGCACTAGGCAGCGTCGTTGGGAATCGATGTGCCAGCACGGCGGCGTGCTGGCAGCCATGGGTCGTTCACTGCCAGGATCAGCCAGCCGATGGAAAGGTCAACAACTCCGTGTTGTGGTGTCGCGCGTTTTTTCCGGTTGCTGGAGGGGCCATGGGCGTCGTTGATCGTGCGCGAGCTGCTTGCGGGGCCGCGCCGGTTCACCGAACTCAGGCAGCTATTGCAGGGCATCAGCGCACATACATTGACCAGTCACCTGCGGCGCTTTGAGGCCTCCGGTCTGGTGGCGCGCACCGCGTATGCGCAGACGCCGCCGCGCGTGGTGTACGAACTCACGCCATTGGGTGAAGGGCTGCATGGCGTCTTCGATGCACTGCGAAAATGGGGCGAATCGCTGCCAGCAGACACTGTTGCGGTGACGCAACCGGAGGATGGCGTGGCAATGAGCATGCGGGAGATTGCAGCGGTCTGCCCGCTTGCCAGACCTTGAGCAAGCGTTTGGCACAAGCGCCACGGCATGGTCTGCAGATGCGGGCCGTGTCGTCGTGCGATTCCAACGGTTGATGCGTGGGCAGCTGCAAACCCAAAGCAGCGAGCAACGTGGTACATCGATCGAAACCCGCAAACAGCGTGTGGCTGGACTACAGCCACACGCTGCGCGACAGGTTGCCTAGAAGCGATGGTTCACGGTGAATTCCACGCGTCGATCCGGGCCGTACAGCCACTGCGTTTCGGTGTAGTACGCGGTGGTGAAGTACGCCTTGTCGAACAGGTTATAGATGCGTGCCGTCAGTGCCGTGTCCTGACGCACCTGCCAGCGTAGCGATACATCGGTGGTGGTGTAGCCGGGCAGTGCCAGCGCGTTGGCGGTATCGGCATAGCGCGTGCCCACATAACGCAGGCCCGCGGCGGCTGTCCAATCGGGCTGAAAGTTCCAGCTGAGCCATGCATTGGCGAGCCGTGCGGCGACATTGGGCGGGACGTTGCCTGCCCGCGAGATGGCAACTGCAGGGGCACCGGTGGCCTCGGTGAAGTCGTCGTAGCGGGCGCGTAATGCGGTTGCGTTGAGATCCAGTTGCCAGCCGTTGCGCGTGGCGAGCGAGAGCGATGCTTCGATGCCGCGCGTGCTTTGCGCACCGACCTGCACGCGCAGATCGGGGTCGACGGGGTCGCGGGTGAGTAAGTCGGATTTGCGGATGTGATACGCGGCCAGCGTCCATTCGCCGCGTCCTTGCGCAAATGCCTGTTTCAGCCCCACCTCGGTTTGCCGGCCTTGCGACATCGCAAAGCGGCTGTTGGCCGGGCTGAGCATGAGCAAGCCGCCAACCGGGTCTGCGGCGCGCGCGTACTGCGCGTAGAGCGCCAAGCCGGGCTGCAGATCGTAGACCGTGCCGACACGCCAGCCAACGTTGGAAAACGTGGTACTGAAGGCCTGCGTACCGGCGACAAGGTTCTGCCGATCGAGCGTGGCGTGGTCATAGCGCATCCCGCCCAGCACCGACCAGGCCGTGCTCAGTGCGAGCCGGTTTTCCAGGAATACCGCGTACTGCCGGGCACTGTTGCGATACCGCGGAATGGTGGGAATGTCGCTGCTGAAACGCCCGGGCACCGGTGCGTACGGGTCCACCGGACCGGCGCTGCCGACATAGGTGTTGTTGGTGTGCTGAAAGCGGCTGTCATTGGCATCGACACCGAACGAAAACGTGTTGTCGAACCCTCCCACGCGTCCTCGCACGACACTATTGGCGGTAAGCCCGGTCTGTTGTTGGTCGTGACCGATGGCCGTGTTGTCGGAGCGGTCGATCAACCGCGTGGCGGTGTCGTAAAGATAGGCTTCGGCGTTGCGCCAATCGCGCTGGCTGTCGATGTGGTACAGGCGCATGCTGAGCGTGAGTGCGGAGGTGGGCGTCCATACTGTGTCCAGCTGGGTCCACTGGTCGCGGAAGCGGATGACGCCATCGCCGATGTTGTAATTCTTGTGGCGCAGCGTGGGTAGCTGGCGTCCATCCACCAGTGGCGTGCCGAAGTAGCGCATCGGGGTCTGATAGCCGTAGGCGTAACGCAGGGTGGTGTGCAAGGTGGGGGCGATCTGCCAGCGCAGTGCGCCGGAAAAAGTGGCATCTGCGGCGCGGCCACGGTCTACCCAACCGCCGGTGGCATTGCCGCTGACATCCATGCGGTAGGACAGTGCATCGGTCAGGCCGCCGCCGCTGCCGAAGGCCAGGCGTGCGGTGTCCTGGGTCCCGAGAGTGGCCTGGATATCGTTTTGAATGGCACCGGCGCTCGGCATTTTCGGGATGATGTTGACGACGCCGCCAATGGCGCCATCGCCATAGATCACCGAGGCCGGCCCACGCAGGACTTCGATGCGTTCGATGGACCAGGTGTCGAATGGAAAGGTGACGCCCATGCCGCCGTACTGGCGCAGGCCGTCATACAGGCGCATGACCGATGCGCTGTCGGTAAAGCCGCGGGTGGAGAGCGCGCTCAGCCCGTTGCCTGGATGCGCCATGGCACTGATGGCACCGGCGCGGCTAATGGCGTCGGTGACGTTACTGTCGCCGCGTGCATCGAGTTGATCGCGGGTGATGACATCCAGGCTGGCCGGTGTCTGGAACGGGCTCAGCCCCAGCGACGTGCCGGTCGATGCAGGTGTGTCGCGTACGGCTTGGTCCTGGCTGACGAAGATGGTGGACAGCGTGTTGGGCGTGTCCTGTGCGATTGCAGAGAACGCAGTGCAGAGCAGTGGCGCGGCCATGGCGCTGCGCAGCGCCATGGAAAGGCGGTGCGGGTGGGGCAAGTCGGTGTGCATGGACAGATCCAGGCAAGCGGCTCCCGTGACGGGTGCCGGTATCGAATAAGAGACAGGTACGCGAGTGCTGCCGCCTGCGCTGGAGCCCGTGTGCAACACAAGGCAGCCAGGCATCGCGGTGGTGTGGTCGGACGCGCGGGGCAGCGACACGTGGACGGCGACGAGTGCCGCCGATGCCATCCCTGTCGGTTGGACGTTTAAGCGCTGGCCGGCGGCCCGCGTGGAGCGTGCGCGTAGCGGAATCGCCCGTTATCGATCGGCAGCGTATCGGGCGAGGCGAACACCGGCGGAGCGGGCGCAGCAAGCGGCAACCATGCGGCAAGCAGCACCGGCAGCATGCGCGCCGCAAATGCGCAGTAATCGCATGCATCGTGTTGCTGGGTGTGGTCGGTGCCGAGTGGCGCGCCGCCCCATGCGTGTGCAGTGGACGTGGCCGCTTCGGTAATCGCCGCAACTGCTGTATCGCCGTGGTGGCAAAGCTCGCTGACGATGGGAGGTGCGACGGCAGCCGCCTGCGCCAAGCGTGAGACAACCGGTGCCACGGCCATCAGCATGGCAGCCATGATGGCCAACCAGGCAAATATGCGTAGAGGTGTCCGCCGCTGTCTCATACTGCGGATTCTATGTCAGCTGCGCGCGCGCGATGCGGCAAGGCGATGCGTCGGCGGCAGTTGGCGTGTTGATGACGATCCTGCTTTGCGCCGTGGTCGCCCGTGCTTACCGCGCCGAGTATCTGTTCGGTTTTGTGCTGGGCATGACCTTCGTGTTCGGCGCGGTGTTGCCATGCATCGTGTTCGTGGTGATTGCAACACTCTCAGCCGTTGCGCATTTCATGCTGTGGCCGGCGCTGCGGTAGGGCGTCGGCAAAGTGCGCGTGCGCCAGCCCCAGGTCTGATCCTGCGTCGGCATGCAGGGCCCTACGGGTGAGCGCCCTCAGGCCACCGCCGATGCGTACCGAACCCTGCTGCACGGGTTGCTCATCCCATCGCGCGGCTTGTCGTCTAATATACGGTTCGTATACGATGCGTATATTCCAAGCCGGGAGCCACCATGGGCATCGTCAATATCGATGACGACCTGCACGATCAACTGCGGCGCGCCTGTACCGTCACCAGCCGGTCGATCAATGCGCAAGCCACTTTCTGGATCAAGGTCGGCATATTGTGCGAGATGCATCCGGAATCCTCGTTCCAGGACATCGTGGCGCAAGAGCTGCGCGCGGCGGGAGTGCGGCCGCAAGCCTTGAAGCCGCATCCGGCAAAACCAGGGCGTGCATGATCAAGTCGCCGGATGAGATCGCACTGATGGCGATCTCCGGGCAGCTGCTTGCCCAGGTGTTTTATGCGCTGGATCGGCTGCCGCTGGAAGCGCGCAGCACGTTGGAGCTCAATGCCTTTGTCGAGCGCATGATTGTGGATATGCTCGACGCACGGCCTGCAAGCAAGGGGCAGTACGGGTTCGAATTTGTGCTCAACGCGTCGATCGACGATGTGGTTTGCCACGGTGTGCCGTCGGCCGACGATGTGCTGCGCAGCGGGCAGATCGTCAATCTGGATATCACGCTGGAAAAGAACGGTTTTATTGCGGATTCCAGCACGACGTATCTGGTGGGCGAGGTTGCCTATCCGGCGCGGCGGCTGGTGCAGACTGCCTATCAGGCGATGTGGAAAGGCATCGCTGTGGTACGGCCCGGTGCGCGCCTGGGCGATATCGGGCAGGCCATTGCGCGGCATGCGCGCGACCACGGCTATAGCGTGGTCAAGGAGTATTGCGGGCATGGCATCGGGCGCGAGATGCACGAAGACCCGCAGATCCTGCATCACGGCCACGCAGGCACCGGTTTGACGCTGCAGGAAGGCATGGTGTTCACCATCGAGCCGATGATCAATCAGGGCCGCGCAGCGATCCGTTCGCAGCCTGACCAGTGGCCGGTGTACACCCGCGATGGCAAGTTGTCGGCGCAGTTCGAGCACACGGTGGCGGTGACGCGCACCGGCGTGCGTGTGCTCACGCTGCGGCCCGACGAAAAGCCGCTGTGCCCGGTGGAGTGATGCACGGCAACGCGCGGCGCGCGGCGGCTGTCATTCTGGCGATGCGCGCCTGGACCCGTCGGGGAGGCGTGGGATGAGCGGAGTGGTGTTGGTCTGCAGCAGCGTCTGTACGGTTGTTTCGACACCGATAAACCGTCTGCGTTGCAGCAGATAGACCACCATGAGCAGCGCCAAGAACATCAGCGTTACGCCTGGCTTGATGATGATTGCGGGGACCAGGATCCCAGCCACAATATACGCCATGGTCCAGTTGCAGTAGCCGGTGATAGTGATCTCGCGGTGCCTGCGGTCGACCGCGATGTGCCCGCGCATGATCGGTGGGTACATCGGGCCGATGATCACCAGAAACGTCTCGCGAAACGCGTAGACATGTTCGGACAACGGATGGAATCTCAGTTCCGGCCAGCGTGACTGATCGAGCGCATGTTCCACCTGCGCCAATGAAAAACAGTCCAGTGCCTGACGGCTTGCCGGAATCCGGCGCCGGAACACCGGCAAACCCCATCCGAAGTACATGCGGTTCCAACTGATCGACAGAACGCCTTCGATCGCGATCACTACCAGCAGCAGGTTGAACATCGAGGCTCCTTATCGTGTATCGGCTACTGCTGCGGGGTATGGCGAGGGACTGCAGTCACTCGGTGCCACCGTCGACTGTAGCAACCCCGCATGTGGCACAGGCCATCGCGCATCCAGCGCGCAGCATTCAGGGGCGCTGCGGCTGCCAGATTGCGTCAGGTCAGCGAAGCTGATGCACACTAAGGGCGGCAAAAAGGTAGCGAGTCGTCGTCAGCTGGGTGTGGACGGCGCACGCAGAACCGCAGTGTACGAGTGGTACATGCCGATTCCGAGCAACCACCACACACGCTCGGCGGCTACGCAGTCGTTTTGTTAACCACTCTAATTTTCACGGTTGAGGTCGCTACTCGCGACGTGCCGATCCAGCGAACCCCTGGTGCCATGCAGCCACAGTCTCACAATGTCCTTCCTGCGCAGTCGTCCACTGCCGCGCAGCTGCGCCGACCCGTCGAGTGGTTGCGCCGGCAGTTGCGTGCCAACGACCTGTGGTTTATCGGGCTGGCTGCGCTGGTGGGATTGGTCGCTGCCGCATTGATGGTGCTGCAGGCCGGGATCGCGCACGCGTTGCAGGCCTGGTTGTACGGGTTGGGGCCGGATGCGCGGCTCAGCACGGCAACCTCGATCACGCCCACGCAATTGCTGGTGCTTCCGCTGGGCGGGCTGCTGGTGGGCTTGGTGGCGTTGATGGCGCGACGGCGCAAGCGGCCGCTGGTGGATGCGGTGGAAGCCAATGCGCTGCACGGCGGGCGCATGTCGATGCGCGATAACCTGATCGTTGCGGTGCAGACCTTGTTGTCCAACGGCTTCGGCGCATCGGTCGGGTTGGAGGCGACGTATACGCAAATGGGGTCCGGCGCCGGCTCGCAGCTCGGTCGCATCCTGCGGGTGCGCCGCGCGGACATGCGCACCCTGGTCGGTGCCGGTGCGGCGGGTGCCATCGCCGGCGCCTTCGGTGCGCCGCTGGCGGGTGCGTTCTACGCGTTTGAGATCGTGATCGGCGCCTACACGCCATCGGCGTTGGCACCGGTGGCGGCTGCGGCATTGGCCGGCGCGTTCATGGCCAGCGCGCTGGGCGCAGCGCCGTACTCGTTACCGGCGGCGGTGGCGTACCAGTTGCAGCCACGCGACTACGCGATCTACGTTGCGCTGGGGTTGGTGTGCGCGTTGATCGGCATCGCCGTCATGCGCCTGGTGGCCGGCATCGAACGCAGTGTGGGGCGCATCAATCTGCCGCTGTGGGGCCGCCCGGTCATCGGCGGGTTGCTGTTGATTCCATTGGCGATGTACTCGCCACAGGTGCTGTCCTCCGGCCACGGCGCGTTGCACCTGGATATGACCAGCAGCACCACCTTGCAGGTACTGGCTACGCTGTTGGTGCTCAAGTGCATTGCCTCCGGCATTTCGTTGGGCTTCGGCTTCCGTGGTGGCTTGTTCTTTGCGTCCCTGTTCATGGGCTCGTTGGTCGGCAGCCTGTTCGCAGTGGCCGTAAACCTGTTGGTGGGCGCGGCAGTGGTGGACGCGACCAGCGCCGCGTTGGTTGGTATGGCCGCACTGGCGGCGGCGATCGTGGGTGCACCGATGACCATGGCGATGCTGATCCTGGAGGGCACGCACGACTTTGTGCTGGCCAGCGCGGTGATGGTGGCAGTGCTGGTGGCCAATACGGTGGTGCGTCAGGTGTTTGGTTATTCGTTTTCGACCTGGCGGCTGCATCTGCGTGGCGAAAATATCCGCAGCGCACGCGACGTGGGCTGGGTCCGCAATCTGTCAGCCGGCAAGATGATGCGCAAGGATGCCAACCACACCGCGCACGACATCAGCGTGGGCGAATTCCGGCGGCGCTTCCCATTGGGCTCGACCCAGCGCGTGGTGCTGGAAGATGCGGCCGGGCACTATGCCGGCGTGGTGCCGCTGGCGGTGTTGTATGCCGACAACGTGCAACCGGATGCGCCGGTCAGCGACTACGCCAGACATCGCGATGCGGCGTTGCTGGCAGACACCGACATCGTGGCGATCATGAAGGTCTTCGATGCAACGCAGGCCGACGAGCTGGCGGTGATCGATACCGACCGCCGGGTGCTGGGCGTGTTGTCCGAAGGCTTCGTGCGCAAGCGCTACGCCGAAGAGCTGGAAAAGCGCGAGCGCGAATTGATGGGCGAACGGGCCAGCGGCGACGACTGACGCCGTGGGCCGAACCCGGTGCGCTCGCGTGAGTGCTGGATTACGCCGACCAGTGCTGCGATGCGCGGCATCTACGACCACGCGACACGCGCCGGCCAGTGCATGCACCGCGATGCGCGTGCGCCTACGCCTACGCGGGTGTCACTACACGGCAGCTGGCGAGTTGGCTCGTTCGCTGGCTATCGCGGCTGTGTCTGATGGGTGTGGCGCAAGCGCATGCGCAGCCATCAACGCGGTGAGCCGGCGGTGGCAGTCGCGCAGGGCAAGTGCGGAGGCCGGCATGTTGCAGGCGTCGAAGGTGTGCGCTTCCGCCTTCCAGGCGGCGAGCAGGTCTTCCAGGTCACAGAGCAGGCTCGGCATGGGGAGGTTCTCCGATGGGCGTTCTGTACCTACGGCTGCTGACAGCGGACGGATGCAAGACCGTTGTGTTGCAGGCTGACTCGGTTATTTAAGAGCGGCTAACGACACGACTGCGCTCAACGCCAGGAGGCGCTGCCGGTGCTCGGTGCGGTATTTATATGCGTACACGCTGGCTCTGAGCGTGCGGTCCACATTCACCTGACGACTGCTCGCAACGTTTTGTCAGCGGCTCTAAAGCCACAGCGCGGCGAGCCGCCCCAATGTGGGGACATCGCAATCGACATCAGCCGTGTGCCCCTCCGGCTTCTCGCGCTCGCCCACCGTTGGGTGCACAGCGCCCGCGCCTTCGCCAGCGCGTGCACGTGATAACGCTGCATGCCGCTCCCGCCGCCGTGCGCAAGCCACACGTGCGCGTCACGGCGGCGGGAGGAGGGTGGCTACACGGCTTTCTGCTGCAGGAGACGCGCATGCGCACTCAAGAGAACGATAACGTCCAGATCGACGATCCTAGCCCGCCCGCCGGGATCAAGGCGCCTGGCAAGAACGATGATCTGCTGCAGGATGGCCCCGCGCAGGACAGCGAGATCGATGACGACGACAGCATCGATGGCGATCGCGACGAAGACCAATAGGCCTGGGCGTGGTGCTGCACAGCGTCGTGCACACGTGCAGCGGGGGCGTGATCGATGAGAAGCACTACTTTGCTGATGTCGCCGCCCGCTGTTGCGGATGCCTGTTGCTGCGACGGTCCAGACGCCGCCATCGGCCTCTCGCCCGTCTGTGCTGCGCCGCTGGCATCCCCAGTGCAGCATGGGACGCGGATACGACAGCCGCCATGTGCGCATCGACCTCACTCGTAAGCACGCAGCGTCCGACCTACACTGCACAGCCTTCCAGACTGTTGAGTGCCATGGAAACGTTGCCGCCATTACCGACAATCGCACTGGGCGAGTATCGCCACTTCAAGGGCGGTCGCTACGAGGTGCTTGGCGTTGTGCGCAGCAGTGAAACCCTGGAGCCGCTGGTGCTGTATCGGCCGCTGGACAGCGAGATCGGCCTGTGGGTGCGGCCGTACGCCATGTTCATGCAACAGGTGGACGTGGATGGCGTGATGCGTTCGCGCTTTGCGCCAGTGGCGTGATCGGCGCGTGCCGTGATGCGGTAGCTTGCAAGCGCCCGATAAGGCAGCCATGAGCACGGCCAAAGCGCCGCTCACCACGCCCGACGGGCGCTACCTGATCGTACGTGGCCGGTTGTGGCGCACATCCGATCCACACCTGAGCGCAGCGGTGCGCGCGAGGTTGGTCGCCGAGCTGATGGATGCACGTCGTGCGGTCAAGGCAGCCAAGCGTCACGACGACGCGCAGCAGCTGGCGCGCGCACGTGCCGAGGTCGATGCCGCCAAGATCGCCTTGGGAGAACGCGGCCCGGTGTGGTGGACCGACGGTGCGGACGACCTCACTCGGCATCTGGTCAAGAACACGCCGTATGCGGACTGGTTTGATGGTCTCGACGCCGCGCACTAGCGTGCACGCAGCAATATGCTGCGGAGAGTGTTCGCCAACAGAGGCGACGGAACCGCAGCGATGGCAGTGCTGCACAGCACTACGCACATCCGCGTGGCGCAACCTTGCAAGAATTTGTCGGCTCAGTACGCAAGCTGCCGCACGCACAGCCGCGACCAGTTGCAACGACCCAGCTCGATGCCACCGGGCTGGGCCGTTGCTGCCTGCGTAGGCGACTCAGCCCAGGTCGCAGTTGCTCGGCTGCGGCCAGGTGGTGGTGGGCAGCATTGCCTTGACGGCGGCCGGTGCGGTGATGCCGATGGTGCTGGCGCCGTACAGGTCTTCAAGCTCGTCGATGCTGACGATGTAGCTGTCCAGCGAACCCAGATTGGCGCTGTTGGGAATCAACCAGCTGATGGCGCGCGTGCCGCCGCCGGGGTTGGCGGTGATGATGGTCTTCCAGAAGAAATCCGGTGTGCGAATGCCGTGGCTGCTCAGAAAATAGTCGTTGCTGGTGTCGCTGTAGATCACCCCGCCGTAGACCTGCACGCTGGCGATATCGCGGTAGCACTCGGCCACGTTCTCTGCGCGCACCCAGATGCCCTGATTGAAGCTGGACACCTGCGGCACGATGTTGGACATCAGGTTGGCGCGACGGATGTAGGTCGCGTTGTAATCCATGTGGTTGGAGGTCACCAGATGGCCGCGGTCGTAGCCGCTGCGCACGCTGGCATACGACGCCGCGGTGGTCTGTCCGCCGCAACCGCTGGGCAGTTCGGTGTCCAGATTGAAACTGGATGGGCGCGCGGCCGATCCGGTGTCGGCTTGCAGGACGTATTCGTAGCGCAGCGCGGTGTGGTTGGTGCAGTCGTAGCGCAGCGTGTAACCGCCCTTATTGAGGGTGACGACTTGTGCCTGGGCAGCGGCACTGAAACCGGTGAGTAGCAGAACGGCAAGCAGGGTCCTGAAGCGCATGGGAGTGAATCTCCTAGGAATCGTTCGGACGCACAACGCCACCGCCGATTGCTCATAGAGCAGATCGACGTTCAGCGGAAAATGCGCTGGTCGGGGGACAGGTTGGCTCGGTCTCTAGCGAGCACAACAGCTATCGCATGCAAATGTTTCTCGTTGGTGACGTCAGCGTGAGGAATGTGCACTTGCACCATTTTTTTCGATGAAGGTGCGATACAGATCACACATTTCCGTGCATACGTCGCGCAGGTGATAAGCCTTCGGTTATGCCTGGAGCACCTGCATACGCGACTGGATCACACTTCACACTTCACACTTCACACAGCGCACCGACAAGTACGCCGCGATTGGCGTCTGGGTAGCCACGGACGCCGAGAGTCGGCAGTGGCGTCTGTACCTCTGGTGCGTGGACACGATCGGTTTCCACACCGCGAAGGTCATCGACGCACCAAGCACGCGCGCTTCGCCTGGCAACGGCGCCGCATCACCACATCGTCGCGCCGGCAGACACAAAAACCCCCCTTCCGCAGTTCGTGCGAAAGAGGGGCATTTGCGCGTGTCGTGAGACACGCCGTTCGAGTGGTCGATGCGCTATGCGACGTTTCTTTCCAGGTGCTGTCCGCTTGCAGGCTCTAGCTGGAACAGCGACACCAACGGCGTCAACCTGCCGGACTGCTTTTCCATCGCGCGTGCTGCGGCCATGGCTTTTTCCACCAGTCGATCAACGGCACTCATCCGTTTTCGCCAGTGCCGCTGCGGCCATCAACCGAGCGCGATTGCTGCAGATCCGACCGCAGCGCGCGTTGGACGAGCTTACTGACCGGAAGTCGGCAACTTGACCACCACCTTGATCTCGAAGCGGAAGCCAGCCAGCCAGGTCACACCGACGGCGGTGACGGCGGGGTAGGGCGCCGGGCCCCAGTAGCTGACCCAGCGGTCCCACGCCGCATCGAACACGACCTCGGGGTTCACCATGAACCAGGTGACATCGACCACGTCCTGCGATGTGCAGCCGGCGGCGCTGAGGATGGCATCGAGATTGGCGAACGCACGCGCGATCTCTGCGTCCAGCTCCGGCTCGGGCGAGCCGTCTTCGCGGCTGCCGACCTGGCCGGCGACGAACATCAATCCATCGGCACGCACCGCCGGCGAATACCGATGACGCTCGTACAGCGCGTGGCGGCCCTGCGGAAAAACAACGTCACGTGTAGCCATGGGACTCTCCTTCAAAGTGCGACAGAACGGACGCTCACACTAAGCGCCTGGCCGCGCGCGATAAATCCGCAGCCTTGAGCAACACTGTTTGTAGAATCCAACTAATCTTGGCGCAGGAGTGGCGATGGATCGGTTCGATGCGATGCAGGCGTTTGCGCGTGTGGTTGAGACCGGCAGTTTCACCAAGGCGGCCGACACGCTGGAGATGAGCCGGGCCAGCGTGACGCATCTGGTGCAGCAACTCGAAGCGCGGTTGCGGGTGACGCTGCTCAACCGCACCACCCGCAGGGTGCACGTGACCGCCGACGGCGCCGCCTATTACGAGCGCGTGGTACGCCTGTTGGCGGACATGGACGATGCCGAAACCAGCTTGTCCGATGCATCGACGCTACCGCGCGGACGCTTGCGCGTGGATGTGCCCAGCCCGTTTGCGCGCTTGATCCTGATGCCGGCGGTACCGGCGTTTCATGCGCGCTATCCGGATATCCAGCTGGATATGGGCGTCAGCGACCGGCGCGTGGATCTGATCGGCGAGAACGTGGATTGCGTGGTGCGCGGCGGCACCATCGCCGATCAGTCGTTGATCGCGCGGCGGGTGGGTGATCTGCAGGCCGGCGTGTATGCGGCGCCAAGTTATCTGCAACGGCTGGGCACGCCTGCGCATCCTTCCGAGCTGGAAAACACCCGCCACCGCTGCGTCGGTTTCATGCGTTGGGGTACCACCACCACCGTGCCCTACGCGATGCAACGTGGCGACGAAGCGGTGACCGTGCACGGCCGGCATGTCGTTGCCGCCGACGACGGTAATGCCTATCTCGCCGCCGGGCTGGCCGGTATGGGCGTGTTGTGGCTGCCGGTGTATATGGCCACCGCACACGTGGCCAGCGGCGAGCTGGTACCGGTGTTCGAAGACTGGCAGCTGGAGCCGATGCCCTTGTCGATCGCGTTTGCACCCAATCGCCACGTGAGCGCCAAACTGCGGGTCTTCATCGATTGGGTGATCGAGCTGATGGCTGCGCATGTGCATGTGGTGCGCCCGAGGTTGCGTTGAGTCGCGCGTGATGCGTTCGGTTTACGCAAGGGCGATGGCGCGGGGCAGGCGCTACCTCACGTCTCATGGAAAATTGGCAGCGCCTACGAACTGGCGGGTTTGATGCAGGTGCCGCTGGTGTATGCGTTCAAGCTCACTTCCTACGACTGACGTTCCGTTTCAACAGTTGACAAGTCGAGGCGATGATTTCACCTCATCTGCAACTTGCACGCAGCGACGCAGTCCCGGACGCACGCGCCGCGTCGTGAGAACACGCACGCACCGTAGAGAGGCAATCGTGCGCTGCGAACGACGCAGCCAGTTCAACGCACGACCAATCCCATTGTCTTACTCTGCCAGTTCGCGTCGGACCGGATAACGCCAGCCGCTGATCGCCGCGAACGGCGAGCGCGCGTAGATCCATTGCAGGCGTGCATCGCCATCGGCGCGGAATGAGGCATCGCTGGCGAGCTTGCGGTCGAATTCGGCGCGCAGTGCGGCGTCGTGTTGCAGCAGCCCTTCGGTGAAAGTCACCAGCTCGGTGCCATACAACCCGCTGTCGGGACTGCCGGCATTGCGGAAGCGCCCACTGACCAGTAGCGAATCGCTGCTCTGCGGTTCGAGCAATGCAGCGGCCAACATGCGCATCGGTTGATCGGCTGGCACGCGAACGCTCCCCGCCGGGAAGGTTTCTTCCACGCGGCTTGGATGCGGTTGGTGCGTGTCGGCGTCCTTGAGGATGCGGATCTGCTGCACCACGCGTGTGCGTGGCTGCGACAGACGCTCGTGGCGGATGCCGTGGGCCTTGAGCAGGTCCACCACGTCGTCGTTGCCCGGTGGAATCCACCACGCCAGTGGATACTGCACCGCCTGCGTTTGCCGGTAGCCAATCACCGGCATCGTCCAAGTTTCATCGCGGCCTTCCCAGCGCAGCTCCTGGCGACCGGAAACCGGCGACAGCGCACGGGTATAGCTCACTCCCTTGAACGGTACCTGCGCTATCGGCTGCGGCAGGCGTTCCCATGCCACCATCAGCTCCTGCGGCCGAGCCGCGCGATCTGCCTGCTTGGCTGCTGCGATGGCATGCGCATCCCGGCCGACCAACTGCAGCGCCGCTTCCAGCAGCACGTAATCGCCGAGCACGCGTTGCCGATACGACTTCAGGTGGTGATTTTCCACCAGCACGGTGGGAATGCCGGCGAAGTCACCGTAGCCGGTGGAGTAGCGCGGGCCTTCCGGCGCGTTGCGCAGCCCGGAGCGCGGGTTGTCCTTGTCGACCAGGCTGGGGTAGATGGCGGGGGAATGGCCTAGCTTGCGCAGTGCGTCGCTGACCACCGGCGTGAAGCGCTGCTGCAGCCACTCGGCGGTGGCACGTGAGCGCGCGTAGGTGCCCCAACCGGCGTAGGTAAAGGTGATGTCATATTGATGATCCAGCCCATCGCTGACGTGCAGATCCAGATACAACGCCGGGTCGAGTGCGTGCAGCAGCGCCACCATCGCACGCGTTTCCGGCGCTTCCAGCGCGAGATAGTCGCGATTGAGGTTGAGGCCGCGCGTGGTGCTGTTCCAGCCCATCTGTTGCGGGCCACGCAGTGCTGCACCAATCAGCGGGCCGCGCTGTTCGTGGCCGTCGATATTGAGGATCGGCACGAAGACAAAATCCACATCGTCGAGCAGATGGTCCTTGCCGCGCTGTGCGATATCGCGCAACAGCATCAATCCCGCGTCCTTGCCGTCGATCTCGCCGCCATGGATGCCGGCCTGCGCCAACACCACCGGCTTCCCGGGTTTGCCCTTGTGCGCACGGACCAGCAGCAACTCGCGCCCTTCGCCCGTTTTGCCTAACACTTCCAGCGACAACACCGGCGAGGCGGCGACCAGGCGCTCCAGCCATTCGCGCGTCTGCGCATAGCTGGGCGTGCTCGCAAAATCGCTGCGTTCCACCGGGGTGCGCCACGGATCGCCTGGCCCGGCAATGAATGCTTCGCTTGCACCCTGCCACGCGCGCACCGGCGGTAGCAGCGCGGTGGTATCGATGGGCTGCGCGCCGAGCTGTGCGGCACTGAATAGCGCTGCGAGCAGGACGGTGGCGGAGGCAGCGTTGATGCGGCGCGTAGCGCGATTGACCGCAGGGCACGTGCTCGGTTGCGATGCCAGTGCGTCGAACAAAGCAGGATGCACAGCGGTCGTACGTGGATCGGGGCTCATGTGGGGCGTCGTGATTCCGTTGGAGAGGCTGCAGTGATGACGCGCGAGACGGGTGTAGCGGTCTGCGCAAGGACATTGGGCTCGATGGACAGCGGCTGTCCTGATCAAGCGTGTCGGCCTTGACCAAGTGCGTTGCATGGCGGCTATGACGATGCCTGGAAATGCGAGCGCAGCGTGGTGCTGTTTGCGTAATATTGTAACAAATATGTCGGCGCCCTCAAGGCAGCGGCACTGCAGTTGGAATCTCACGGACGGCACATCCGACTCACTTCGCGACCACGCACGCACACCAGATTGCCTCGAAGCAATCGCAGCCGAGGTCCCTCTGCACTGGGAGAAGGTCTGGGGTAAGAGGCCGTCGGCCAGCAGACAATTGGTCGCAGATAAGCGCTTTGAGCGCCGCTATCGCTAAGCCCCAACCCTGCAATAAGCCGGCTCATGCAACGCTTGTTACGCGTGACGCCTAACCATCCTCAAATCAAGGTTGCCGACATGCGCGTCAACTCAATTCAGCAACCACCAACTCAAGCAATCATAGCTATGTGATAACGTATCACTTTGCTCGCCCACCCCATGCCATGCTCCCAAATCTGCAGCCAAATGCCGCGATTTCCATCCACGATCTGCACGTCGCCTATGCCGGGCGCGCGGTGGTGAAAGGGCTGAATCTGCACATCGCGCCCGGCAGCGTGTACGCGCTGCTCGGCGGCAACGGCGCCGGCAAATCCTCCACCCTGTCGGCGCTGCTGGGCTTCGTCAAACCCGCTTCCGGCAGTGTGCGGGTAGACGGCATCGACCCGGTCGCCGCGCCTGGCAAGGCACGCGCGCGGTTGGCGTATCTGCCGGAAAACGTCGCGCTCTACGAGCATCTGAGCGCGCTGGAAAATGCCGACTACTTGCTTGCGCTCGCCGGGCAGCGCTGCAGCCAGGCCGACATCGGCCATGCGTTTGCGGCCGCAGGCTTGCAGCGCGAAGCCTGGAGCCAGCGCCTGGCCGGATTTTCCAAGGGCATGCGCCAGAAGGTGGCCATTGCCGTGGCCACGCTGCGGCAGGTGCCGGTGCTGTTGCTGGATGAGCCCACCTCCGGTCTGGACCCGCGCGCCATTGCCGACTTCAACCAACTGGTCAGCGGCGTGCGCGAGCGCGGTGGCGCGGTGCTGATGGTCACGCACGATCTGCTGGGTGCGGTGGACGTGGCCGACCGGATTGGATTTCTCGAAGACGGCCGCATCGTCGAAGACCTCGGCGCCGGCGACAGCGGCTTCGATGTGCGCACCTTGCACGCACGCTTTGCACGGCCGCAGGAACGCGCTGCATGAGCGTGCATGCATGAGCCCTGTGTGGTTGGTTGCGCGCGAAGAGCTGCGTTTCATGGCCCGCAATCGCTCCGCCGCCATCGGCGTGGTGTTGCTGATGCTGCTGACCTTGGTGGCGGCTTTGACCGCCGCGCATCACCAGCGTGAGGTCACCGAATTCCGGGCGCGTCAGCAACAGGCTGCGCAGCAGGCCTTCGACGCGCAGCCGGACCGTCACCCGCATCGGGTGGTGCATTACGGTCATTTCATCTATCGCCCGTTGCCGGCCCTGGCCGCGTTCGATTCGGGCGTGGATGCCTTCACCGGCAACAGCATGTTTCTCGAAGGTCATCGACAGAACACCGCCAACTTTGGCGATGTGCGTCAGAGCTCGCTGTTGGTGCGCTTCGGTCAACTGACACCGGCCTTCGTGCTGCAGGTGCTGGCACCGTTGATGCTGGTGTTTCTGGGGTATGGCGCGGTGGCCCGCGAACAGGAGACCGGCACGCTGCGCGTGTTGCTGCTGCAGGGCGCCACGCGCCGGCAACTGCTCGGCGGCAAATATCTCGCGCTGGCCGCCGTGGCCGGCGTCTGTCTGTTGCCGGCCTTGGTCGGCCTGATACCGATCGCGTTGTTGCCGGGCCAGGCGGTGCTGGTCGCGCTGCTGGTGCTGGCCTATGGCGTGTATCTGCTGGTGTGGTGTGGCCTGGTGTTGGCTGTGTCGATGCTGTGCCGGCGCGGCCGCGATGCGCTGCTGGTGTCGCTGGCGTTGTGGGTGTGGCTGGCCCTGCTGGTGCCGCGCGTGGCGCCGGATGTGGCCAGTGCGGCGTACCGGCTGCCCACGCGGTTGGAAACCGATGTGGCGATCCAGCGCGACCTGCGCACGCTCGGCGACAGCCACAACCCGGACGACCCGCACTTTGCGCAGTTCAAACAACAGGTGCTGGCGCGTTACGGCGTGCAACGGGTGGAAGACCTGCCGGTCAATTACAAAGGGTTGCTGGCACTGGAAGGCGAGCGGCTCACCGCCAGCCTGTTCGAGCGCTACGCGGCGCGCGATGCACGCATCCAGCAACAGCAGAATCTGCTGGTGCGCACGTTTGCCTTGCTGAGCCCGACGGTAGCGTTGCGCGAGGTCTCGATGACCCTGGCGGAAACCGATCTGCGCGCGCACGAACGCTTTCTCGCACAGGCCGAGCGTTACCGTTACACGCTGGTGCAACAGCTCAATCAGCTGCAGGCCGATGCGGTGAGCATGGCCGACGACACCGCGCAGGATGCCGGTGCCGATCAACGCAAGCGCATTGCGTCGGCGCATTGGCAGCGCATTCCGATCTTTACCTTTACCCCGGCGTCCAATGCCGACGTCGTAGGCGTGGCAGCTGCGCCGCTGGGTCTGATCGCAGCGTGGATGCTGGCTGCCTTGTGCATATTGCTGGCCGCCGGACGGCGCGTGGGAGTGGCACGTTGATGGTGCTGTGGAAATACGAAGCGCTGTTGTTGCTACGCGCACGCGCGGCCGTGGCCGGGTTGCTGCTGCTCACCCTGCTGACGGTGTGCAGCCTGCTCTCCGGGCAGCACGTCATCGACGCGCAACGCGCCAACATCGCACGCATCGCACCGCTGCAACAGGAAGACAGCGCGGCAGTGGAAGCGTATGTCGCGCGCTCCAACGATGCCGGCAGCGCGGCGTACTACAGTTTCCACCCGACCTGGGACACGCCATCGTCATTGGCCTTCGCCGCAGTGGGCATGCGCGATGTGTCGCCGTACATTTTGCGGATACGCGCGCTGGGTCTGGAAGCGCAGATCTACGATGGCGACAGCTATAACCCCGAGCTGGCGCTGGCCGGGCGTTTCGATTACGCCTTTGTACTGGTGTTTCTGTTGCCGCTGTTCGTGATCGCGTTGCTGTTCGATCTGCGCTCCGGCGAGCGCGAGGCCGGGCGTGCGCGCATGTTGGCCGCATTGCCAGGCGCGGGCACCGCCTTGCTGGTGCGCCGGGTGGTGGTGCGTGCGGTGGCGGTGCTGGCGTGTTTGTGTGTGCCGTTCGCGATCGCTGCAAGCTTCAATGCGGTGTCGTTGCTGCAGCAACTGGCAGTACTGGCGCTGACCTGCGTCTATCTGCTGTTCTGGGTGCTGCTGGCGGTGGTGGTGGGTCGCATCCATTGGCGGCCGGCCGCGCATGCGACAGCGCTGGCCACCTGTTGGGTGGTGCTGGCGCTGGTGGCGCCGGCCTTGGCGCATGTGGCGATCAATCAGGCAGTACCGGTCAATCAGGGCACCGAAATTGCGCGGCTGCAACGCGAGGCGGTGAACCATGCCTGGGATATTCCACGCCAGGCCACGCTGCAGCGGTTCTACGCAGGCAATCCACAGTGGGCGGATTCGCCGCCGTTGACCGATGCGTTTCACTACAAGTGGTATTTCGCCTTCCACGAAAACGGCGATCAGCAGGTCGCCCCGCAGGTCGCCGCCTATCGTCAGGGCTTGCTGCGCCGCGAAGCGCTCGCGCGGCGCGTGGCCAGTGTGTTGCCGCCGGTGGCAGTGCAGGCCGCGCTCACGCGCTTGGCCCACACCGATCTGCAGGCGCAACTGGCCTATCAGGATCGCATTCGCGCCTATCACCAGGCATTGCGTACGTTCTATTACGGGTATCTGTTCCGCGACCGGCCGTTTACACGCGACGACTTCCCGCGTGCGCCGCGTTTCGACGCTGCCGCCAAGTCGGCGCTGCAGGGCAGCTAGGCGCGGTTAACGAAACGACTGCGCCTATCGCAAGGCAGGGGCGGCCGGTGCTCGGTGCGGCATGCGCCACTCGCAGGCTCCGCTTCGGAGCATGCGGTCCACACTCACCGGACGATGGCTCGATCAGTTTTTTACCCGCTCCAAGTAGTCGCCAGGACATGCGCATGCGTTGCGCGTCGTGGAAGGTATGCGGGGGCCTCACGATGCAGCTCCATACGATCTCTTGATCGGTCGGTGTCTCTATCAGCCGCGTAGACGATGCAGCATCGGCGGCTCGATCACTATGCTTTGACGCTAGCGCAGCAGCGCCGCACGACATGTGGTGGTGGGTAAACACCTTGCACGGTGAATGACACAAGCACCGCACTCACCCAGTGCTGCGCCGCTTCGAGGTGCCACTACGGCTGCGCTTCTTGCCGGCGGCCAGCGGTGCGGCCGTTTCGACGCCGCCGTGTTGCATCTGCTCCAGCCACGACAACGCATCGACATAGCCGAGGAAGTGCTGCAGATAGCCGGGCGAGCGTTCGCGCATCAGGGTGATGCAGCGATGCACCAGCACGCTGGAATTGAGCGGGCCGGCATCCTTGGGAGCGTCCTGCAGCGATTGACGCACCTGGCTGGCAGTACGCACGGTGGTCCAGGTGCGGCGGAAATCGTCCAGCGCCGGCAGCTCTGGAAACAGCTGCGCATCGGCGGCCGCGGTCTTTCTGCTGTCCACTTCCATCAACGCGGCGTGGCCTGCCAGCTGGTCGGTCAGGGCACCGAGCGGGCTACGCTGCGTTGGCTGCGACGCAACGCCGGCCTTCGCGCCGCGCGCAGTTTTTTTGATGGTGGCCGCATACGCATCGACCAGGCCGGCAAGCGTTTGTTCCAGTACCGCACGCACTGCATCGGCCTGGGTTTCGGCACGCGTCGCCAGGGTCTGCATCAGATGGAAGCGCACCGGGTCCAGCCGATCGGCGCCCTGGCTGCGCCAACGCTCCAGGCGCGCGCGTGCGGATGCCGGTGTGCTCATCGTGTAGCGGCGGACTGCTTGGGCGCGGCGCGCGGCGCACCGGACGGGCGCGCGATCGGGGCGATCTCCACACGGCGATTCTTGGCGCGGCGCGCTTCGTCGGCGTTGGAGTCCACCGGTTGCTGCGCGCCGAACGCCGCAGCAAATACCGATGCGGCCGGCACGCCTTCGGCGATCAGTGCGCGGGTCACGGTGAGCGCGCGCTGCGCGGACAATTCCCAGTTGTCGGCATAGCGGCGGTTGCCGCCCAGCACCGGGCGGTCGTCGGTAAAGCCGCTGACCATCAGCAGTTCCTCGCGCGCGCTCAGGTACTGCGCCAATGGCGCCGCAAGCGACTTCAACACTTCGCGTCCTTCCGGCTGCAGTTGATCGGAGTTGAATGCAAACAGCACGTTGCCGCGAATACCGATGCGGCCATCGACCAGCGTGACGCGGCCGGCGGCCAGCGGTGCGGCCAGCGCCTGTTCCAGGGTCTTGCGGCGCTGCGCTTCGGCCTGGCGCTGTTTGACCTCCTGATCGAGACGGCTGGACAGCTGTAGCTGCACGCCGATCACCCCGACCAGGATGAGCACGAACGCGCCCAGCAGCACCGACATCAGGTCGCCGAATGCGGCCCAGATCGGGGTGCCCGATTCGCCGTCGCTTTCGATCTCGTCGCTCATGCCGGCTCCGTTGCGCCGGCATCGCTGCGGCGGCCCTCAAGCTGACGCAGTTCTTCGATGATCTGCTTCTGCGACAGCATGCTGAGGTCGACCACTTCACGCGCCTGCGCGACGTAATACGCCAGCTGGTCGTCGCTGCGCGCCAGCGAAGCATCCAGTGCGGTGGCCACGTGTTGCAGACGTTCGTTGAGCTCGCCGGTGGAGCTGCTGAACAACTGCACCGCCATGCCGAAGGCTTCGCCCAGGCTGGCCACTTCCACCGCGCTGCCACTGACGTGCGCGGCTACCGCACCGAGCTTGCCGGTTTCGCTGCCGATCTGTTCGGTGAGTTGGCTGCCCACGCGCTGCAGCAGGTCGGCCGAGGTGGTGACCAGCGCATCGACGGCTTCGCGTTGTTCGGTGGAGGCGTGATTAACCGCGTTTAGCAAGGTGTCCAGCGTGGCCAACAGGCGGCTGCGTTCTTCCAGCATGGCGGTGTCGCGCACCATGCTTTCCGACAGGTTCTGGCGCAGCTCGGCCACCACATCGGCCGCCGCCTTGGGCGCTTCGGAGGCGATCTGCATCAGGCGCGAGACCTCGGCAATCGTGGCGCTGGTTTGCGCCTGCGCCTGCGTGGACAGTTCGCTGGCGGTGCTGGCCAGGGTGTCGCAGATGGCCTGCTGTTGCTGGGTGACGCGTTCGCCGGTCTGTTCCCACTGCGTGGCCAAGGTGGCGCTCATCGCGGTGAAGCGCTCGCTCCACACTGCAAGACGCTGCGCATCGCGCGCTTCCAGCGCGGCCTGCAACTCGGTGTGCGAGTGCTGCAAGGTGCCGACCAGGTCTGCGGCATGCGTATCGAAGCTGGCGGTTGCGGCGGCCAGCGCGTTCTGGTGCTGGGTGGCCAACGCGGCGCTGGCGTCTTGCTGTTGGGCCAGCGCGTCGCTCCAGGCAGTGGCGGTCTCGCTGCTGGACTGCTCCATGCGCTTGGACACCGCATCCACCAGCGCGTTCGAACGCGCATCGAAGGTGCTGGCGAACTGCGTCAGTGCGTTCTGCAAATCGTGCGTGAGCGTGTGATTGGCGCGCTGCTGTTCGGCCACCGCAGCGGTCCAGGTGGCTGCGGTGGCGGCGGTGCTGGTCTCAAAGCCGCTGGTCAACCCGTCCAGCTGCTGCTGTACCGCCTGCTGCACGCCGTGCTGCAAGGTGGTGGTCTGCTCGGCAAGCTGTTCCAGCATGGCCTGCAACTGCGTACCGAGCGACTGGGTGGTGCGTTGTTGTTCGGCAAGCACCGACGCCCAGGTGTCGGCGTTGGTGGCGGTGCTGCGCGCAAAGCCGTCATCGAGTGCGCGCAACTGTTGCTGCACGGCGGTGCCGACGCTGTCCTGCAGCGCGCTGTTGCGTTGCTCGACCTGCGCCAGCATGGCCTGCATCTGCTCGATGAGCGCCTGCTGCGCGCGCTCCTGCGCGGCCAGTGCCGCCTGCCAGTGCTCGGCCGCAGTGCGTGCGCTGTCCTTGAAACCGGCGTCGAGGCCATGCAGTTGCTGCTGCACCGCTGTGCTCACGCCTTCCTGCAATGCAGTGGTGTGCTGGGCGATCTGCGTAAGCGTGGTCTGCAGCTGCGTGTCGAGCGCCAGCTGTGCATGTTCCTGCGCGGCAAGCGCGGTGGTCCACTGTTGCGCGGCACTGCTGGCACTGCGATCGAATCCGCTGCTGATGCCGTCCAGCTGCTGTTGCACAGCCTGGGTAAGCTGCGCGTGCAGCGCGGCGGTGTCGCGCGCGATGCTGGCCATGGTGGTCTCCATCGCCGGCTGCAATGCCGCGCCAACCGCGCGCGCGCTGTCTGCCACGCCGGCCTGCAGCGATTGCTCCATCGAGGTCGCAAGCCGCGTGTAGGCCGCTTCGGTTCTGGCATGGAACTCGGCCTGCTGTGCGGCTAGACGTTCGTCGGCGGCAATGCTCTGCTGCTCGATGCTGCCCATCAATGCCTGCAGGCGATCGATCAATGCCGGCATCAACGCGCTTTGTTGCTGCTGCAGCTTGAACACTTCACCGCGCTGGTGCGCGTCCGAATGCGGATGCAATTCGGACGCGATCTTCAGATCCAGCCGCTGCACGGCCTGCAGCCGCTCGCGGCGGCACAGCGCCGACAACAGGCCCAGCATGGCCGAGGTGGCAACACCGGCGATGGAGGTGCCGAAGGCGAACGCCAGGCCTTCTACCGGAGCCGCCAGCGAGCCACGAATGGCCTGCAGGTCGGTGGCGCTTTGCAGCGCAAACCCGGTGCCCTTGAGCGTGGCCATCATGCCGAGCAGGGTGCCGAGCATGCCCAGCAATACCAGCAGACCGACCAGATACGACGTCAGCACCGGCGCCGGCAACGCCACACGCGCACCCTGGATGCGCAGACGCACCGCATTGCGCAGGCTCGGGTGCAGCTGCTCCAGCCACGCGTCCAGCGCTGACGGCGCGGCGGTGAGCCCGGTCACTGCAGTGTCCAGCGTGGCGCTGGCCTGACGATAGCGATACAGCTCCAGCGCACCGGCGAGATAACACGCGCCGATCAGCGCCGCGACGCAGGCACCCAACGGGTTGTTACCCAGATAGCCGAACCCGACCCAACAAACCGCCAACAGGCCGACAAGAAACACACACACGTGTACAAGAGTTTTGAACATGACGTCCCAGTTAGCGGGTACGAAGCGCTGCAAGCAGGCCTTCGATCGGGTGAAAACGAACATCCAGTTCGGCGAGCAACACGCTCTGCATGTCTTTACGAAATACATCCAGCCAGCCATCGGACACCGCGCGCGGCGCGATCTCCTGATCGGTTGGCGCGCCGTGCGCGTACGCGGCCTCGCGCAGGCGGTCGAAATGCGTGCCCAGCAGGCCCGGCACGGTGTTCAACAAGGTCTGCTCGCGCGGGCTCAAGGTCAGCTCCATCACCGCATCCACTTCGGCCAGCCGTGCCATGTCGCTGGACACCAGTGCCAGCAGGTCGCGCAGCCGCCCACGCAGATCGCCGGTGGCGGTGCGCATGGCACGTTGCATCGCCAGGTAGTGCTGCCGGAACGGCGCGTAGTCGGGCACCGGCGGCGCTGCCTCCGTGTCCGTCGCAGCGCGCGCATCGCTGCGCAACCGCGCGACCAGCGCATCCAGATCGGCCACGCTGCTGGTCGCAAGGCCGGCGCGCACGCGAGCGCAGGCGTCGGCATCGAGCGGACGCGGTTCTGGCAGGTCGTCGGTCTCGGGCAGCTTGCCATCCAGCGCCTTGGACACGGCCACTGCGCGTGTCCAGTCGATCCACTGGCTCAGCCGGTCGGCCAGCGCATGGTTGGACTGGGCGACGCGGACATCGCTGAGGCGTGCGAGCAGGCGAATGAACGCCGGGCCCGAGAGGGGCGCCCGTGGAGCAGCTTTCGCCATTGTTCCGGTCAAAGACCGCGCATTTTACACGGGAATGACAGCGGGTCGGCCGGCGACACCGGGCGTGCGCTGCGGTGGCTGGTGACGTTCATGGTTGGGCAGAACTGCAGTCAGGGTGGCATTCGGGAATCGGGCTCTGGCGGGAGGTGACTGGCCGGAGCGTTGTCAGCGCAGACGGCCGCTGCAATCGGTCGAGCCGGCAGCGTCAGGTGAGATGGTTGCGGCGCCTGCGCTTGCGCCGATTCATGAACGAAATTCATGACCGCATGCCGCCTACGTGGCATCGCGCGGCGCGCGGGTTTGCTACAACCACAGCAGAGCAGCCGGCGCCCGCCATGCAAGGCTGTCGTCGCGCCCAGGCATTAGCCGTCACGTCCAGGCACTCGCTATCGCCGGATCTGGCGCCATCGCAGACCTGCCGCTGCGGCGCAGGCCGCCCGCCCCCCTCAGGAGCATCCGCATGAAGTTCGACACTCCCGCAGGACCCAACCCCAGCGACCAACTCAAGGTGCTGGGCCAGCCGGTCGACCGCGTGGACGGGCCGCTCAAGGTGACCGGGCAGGCCCGCTACGCCTATGAATGGCATGACCAGCCCGGGCAGATGGCCTACGGCTACATCGTCGGCGCGGCGATCGGCAAGGGCCGTATCACCGAGATGGACACCGCCGCCGCACGGGCGGCGGCCGGGGTGATCGCCGTGCTCACCTACCAGAACGTGCCCACCCTGGGCACCGGCGAGTTCTACGTGCAGCGGTTTCTGGCAGCGCCGCAGGTGGATCACTACCACCAGGCGGTGGCCGTGGTGGTGGCCGAGACCTTCGAGCAGGCCCGTGCGGGTGCGGCGCTGGTGCGGGTGCGTTACGCGCGCGAGCGCGGGCAGTACGACCTGGCCGCCCAGCAGGCCAGCGCCCCGGTGGCGCCGCAGGCCCCGTTCGGTGGGCCGCCACAGACCGCACAAGGCGATTTCGACGCCGCCTATGCCGCCGCGCCGTTCACCGTCGATGCCACCTACCGCACCCCCGATCAGGCGCACGCGATGCTGGAACCGCACGCCACCATCGCGCGCTGGGAAGGCGAGCAGCTGATCTGCCACACCGCCATCCAGCAGATGAACTGGGGCACGCGCGATCTGGGCAAGGCACTGGGCGTGCCGAAGGAGCGCATCCGGCTGCTGTCGCCGTTCATTGGTGGTGGCTTCGGCGGCAAGGGCACCGCGCAGGCAGATCTGGTGCTGGCCGCGCTGGCTGCGCGTATCACCGCACGGCCGGTCAAGCTGGCCTTGCAGCGTCCGCTGATGTTCAACAGCACCATCCACCGGCCTGCCACCATCCAACGCCTGCGCCTGGGCGCCACCGCCGACGGCCGGCTGACCGCGATCGGGCATGAGAGTTGGTCGGGCAATCTGCGCGGCGGTCGCAGCGAGCCGGCCACCTTGTCCACCCGTGCGCTGTATGCCGGCGCCAACAGGATGACTGCGGTACGGCTGGCGGTGCTGGATCTGGCCGAAGGCAACGCCATGCGCGCGCCCGGCGAGGCGCCGGGGATGATGGCGCTGGAAGTGGCGATGGATGAACTGGCCGAACGCGTGGGCATGGACCCGGTGCAGCTGCGCATCGTCAACGACACCCAGGTGGACCCGGAACAGCCGCAGCGCCCGTTCTCCACGCGGCCGTTCGTGGCCTGCCTGCGCAGCGGCGCGCAACGCTTCGGCTGGTCGCAACGCAATCCCACCCCCGCCAGCGTGCGCGATGGCCGGTGGCTGATCGGCATGGGCATGGCCAGCGCCATTCGCGGCGCGCCGATCTCCAAGGCCGGCGCGCGTGCGCGGCTGGACCGCAGCGGCACGCTGACCATCGAAACCGATATGACCGATATCGGCACCGGCAGTTACACCATCGTGGCGCAGACCGCGGCCGAACTGCTCGGCGTGCCGCTGCAGCAGGTGGTGGTGCGGCTGGGCGATTCCAGCTTTCCGGAAACGCCCGGTTCGGGCGGGCAGCAGGGCGCTGCCTCGGTCACTGCCGGCGTCTATGCCGCCTGCATGCAGCTGCGCGAGACAGTGGCGCAGCGCCTGGGCATTGCCGCAGACCAGGCCCGGTTTGCCGATGGCATGGTGCATGTCGGCGGCCGCGCCATCCCGCTGGCGCAGGCGGCCGAGCATGGCGAGCTGGTCGCCGAGGACGCCATGGAATACGGCACGCTCAAGCAGCAGTACGCGCAGCAGACCTTCGGCGCGCACTTTGCGCAGGTGGCTGTGGATGCCGACACCGGCGAAATCCGCGTGCGCCGGCTGCTGGCGGTCTGCGCCGCCGGACGCATCCTCAATCCCAAGACCGCGCGCAGCCAGGTGATCGGCGGCATGGTGATGGGCGTGGGCGCGGCGTTGATGGAAGAGATGGCGGTGGATACGCGGCTGGGCCTGTTCGTCAATCACGACCTGGCCGGCTACGAAGTGCCGGTGCATGCGGATATCCCGCATCTGGAGGCGCATTTCATCGACGAGGTGGACCCCACCATGTCGCCGTTGAAGGCCAAAGGCGTGGGCGAGTTGGGCTTGACCGGCGTGGCGCCGGCGCTGGCCAACGCGATCTACAACGCCACCGGTATCCGCGTGCGCGACTATCCGATCACGCTGGACAAGCTGCTGGCGCAGCTGCCGCGCAGAACGGGGTAAGTGCAGCAGGAAAAAAGCGGTGTGGCGCCGGCCAATGTATGTACCAGCGCCAGTGCCGTCAGCGAGCACTCGCGCGTTGGGTTGGCGATGGAGGCGATGCATCAAGCCGCGGACGATGCATCCATGTGCTAGCTGCTGTGCGTGCGATTGAGCGCACCTGACACTGCGTGCAGCTAACAAAACGACGGTGCTCATCGCCAGGTGTGTGCGTCCGGTGCTCGGTGCGCATGCACCCCCTCATGCACTGCGGTTCTGAGCACGCCATCCGCACCCACCTGACGACTGCGCGCGACGTGGCGTTAGTCGCTCTGATTGGAAGTTTTCCGCATCGATACCGATGCAGGTCGGGCAGCGCCAGATCACCTGTCACGCGCATCTCTGACGACCGCGTGCCGGTGATCGCACACTGACGAGCACGACCGTGCAGTTGAGCTGTGCACTGCTCTACGCAGCATAAAAACCGTGCCGTTGGGCGAGCCTGGGCGCGATGGACACACTGTTCCAGCTACCTCTGTACGTGTCTCTCTAACCAGTTCAGGTTGTCGCGCACCGTCGCCGAATTACTTCTGTTTTGTAATGTGAACGGGTATAAGCTGCCGGCCGGGGAACACCCCAACGAGGAACGCAATGGACCACTCCGACATGCAAGTGTCCGATCTGCTGGTCTTGGAGCTGCAAGGGTTCCACGACGCCTATGGCAGTGGACCGGACTTCTGGGACGCTTATCAACGCATCATGGGTGTGGCGGCGCAGGCCGGCGGCAACATGATCAATCTGGCCAACGAAATGGCCTCACTGGCACAAGGCCTCGGCGCCATCGATCGCGCGCAGCTGCTGTAACTGCCTCTCGCGGTCTGGTGCTGGCGTGCGGCTGCCGCCACTGCACCGTGCACGTTGTGCCACCGTCGCATGCGTGACGATCCGCGTGCTCACCTCATCTTTCTGTCGTTTTCACGCACGCCTGCTGTGCGCATTTTTACGGTTGGCGCATCGATGGCACGTTCGTGATCTTCGCCGGTCACGCAGTGTCGGTCGGGGCGCTATCGCAATGCGCTGGGCAGTGGAGATGCGACGCGCCTGCGTTGCCCGCCAGTGCAGCGGCGCCCCCAACCCGTGCCGGATGCGGTGATCCGGCACCTTGTTGAGGAGCCAAGGTGTGAGCGAAACAGTCGAAGGCGTGCGTGTGCATCTGGTCGGTGGCCCGCACGATGGGCAGATGCTGTGTGGCACATCATTGCCGGGCGTGATGCTGCCGGCGGGGTATCGCATGACGCCCTGGCCGGGCGGCCAATCCGGCATTCATTGGCACCGTGAGCTCAATCTGGCTTGCGTGCATGGGGCGCTGGCGGCAGATGAAGTGTGTGCAGCGCTGGGTACGCAATGGCGTCGCTATCTGGCGACACGGCGGCAGCAAGCCGCTGCAGGCAAGGACGTAGACCTGCCCGACGGGTGTGCGAAGACGGCGTTGGCGTGATGACGCTAGCGCCGGCCGAGCGCGCTGCTTTCTGCGTAGGACACACATTGTTGGCGAGGCGGAGAACGCTCAGCGCGTTCGCTGTGGAGCGGTCGCGTGCATACGGCAGCCGGGTGCTAGACAAGGCGCGGTCGATTCACTGACTCAAGGATTCGCGGGCCCGCATGTGATGCGACATCCGCAGCGAATACACGGCGTCAAAGGCAAACGCAAGCGCAATGCCGCGCGCTTGGCGGGTGAGGCTTACTCCGCGTCGGCGGGCGCCTTGGCCGGTGTGACCACGGCATTGTCTGGCGCGCCGCGCTTCTTCTCACGGCGCAGCGGCGTGTCGCCCAGGCGTTCGATCGCGCCGCCGGATTGCTGAAACGCTTCCAGGTCGGCAGCCAGACGCTGTTCGGACAGGCGCGGCTTGCCCGGTTGATTGCTCACGGTCATCGACTGGCGGCGGGAGTTATTCATCGCGAATCCTCATGCGTTGTAGAGCGTCAAGGGGATGCCCCGCCGGCGCTGATCGTCGTAGGTGGCACGCACGTCGCGGCAGTACGGGCCGGACATGACAAAACGCCGACAGATCGCCGGGCGCGTTTCATAGATCGAGCAGCACATGCGCGCGGAATCGATCGCCACGCACCAACCTTCCTCATCGCGCGCCATCACGTGCCAGCCTTGCGGTGTCACGCTGGTCAGATGCTCGGGGATACGGTCGGTTGGATCGACCATGACGGTGAGCCGGCAACAGACGGCATCGCAGCGTTCGCAGAGATTCTTGATGGAAAAGGCCAGATTGAAGTGAAGGCGACACCGGTCTCCGGCCGCAGTTGCACCATACACCCTGCGCGCGGCCGGATGTGAACCGGCGCCCGCAGGTCCCGCTCTGACCGCGCACCAAGCGACGTGCGGGCTGAGCGGCGCGTCTCGGCGAGCTTCCCACCGGCAGCAACGCACGCCGGCGACTCGGCAAAGCGCGGATGCACCGAGATGACGGGCGGCATTGGCGCCTGGACGTGCCGCTTGATTGATGCAGGTGACTCGCTGTGCTGACTTGGTCGTCACGGTCGCTGAGCAACTGGCCTGAAGAATAGGCCCGTGCCGCGTTGCCTTTGTCACGCCGGTGCGAAGACGGGTTTCACCCCTGCCATTGATGGCGCGCCGTAGCGTGGTGGTGTCCGTAGCACGCATCAGGAGTACCGCCATGAACACATCCAAGCAGCCTCCATCCGCGCACGACCAGCCCGCAGGTCACGACCAGGGCCACAGCGCCAAGCAGAAGCAGGACGCGCTGCAGGACGAGGCGGTGGAAGAAACCTTCCCGGCCAGCGACCCGGTATCGCCGTTCGTGCCGGCCAAACCGCTGGACTGAGCGCGGCGATTACGACACCCCAGCTGCCGAGGAGTGATAAACGCTGTCTGCGATCACAACCAGGAAGGCCCGGTCGGTGACCGGGCCTTCCTGGTTGATGTAGTTGGATGCGACGCTTACGGCGTCAGGACCACCTTGCGGCAGTCGTCCTGCTTCTTGTCGAACAACGCGTAGCCCTGCGCTGCATCGGCCAGCGGCATGCGGTGCGAAATGATGGCATTGGGCTTGAGCTCACCGTTGCCGATGCGCTCCAGCAGATATGGCATGTGTTTTTGCACGTGCGTCTGGCCCATCTTGAAGCTCAGCCCCTTGTCGAAGGCATCGCCCAGCATAAAAGCGTGAATGAATCCGGCATACACGCCGGGCACGCTGACCACGCCGCAGCGCCGCGTAGCCGCGATGCATTGGCGGATCGCCACACCGCTGCTGCCTTCCAGCTTGAGGTTGGTGAGCGCGGTTTCGATTGCGCTGCCTTCGGCCTCAAAGCCCACCGCCTCGATGCTGGCATCCACGCCACGGCCGTCGGTCTGCGACACGATCACATCTGCCGGATCGTCGATCTCGTCGAAGTTGATCGGGATCACGCCGTAGGCCTTGGATGCGAAGTCCAGACGGTACGCATGCCGGTCGACCATGAAGATGCGTTCTGCGCCCAGCATGCGGCAGCACGCTGCAGCCATCAGGCCCACCGGGCCGGCGCCGAAGATCGCCACCGTGGAGCCCTGCCTGACGCCCGCATCGACGACAGCCTGATACCCGGTCGGCAGGATGTCGGACAGGAACAACACCTGCTCATCATGTAGCGCATCCGGCACCACCAGCGGCCCGACGTTGGCCTTGGGCACACGCACAAATTCGGCCTGCCCGCCAGACAGGCCGCCGTAGAGGTGGCTGAAACCAAACAAGGCCGCAGGCGGGCGCATGTCCTTGTGATTCAGCGCGGCGCCCTTGCCGGTATTGGTAGTTTCGCACGCAGAAAATTCTTGCAGCATGCAGTGGAAGCAGCGCCCACACGCCACCACGAACGGAATCACTACGCGGTCGCCCGGCTTGACTGCGGTAACGTCCGGGCCGACCTCTTCAACGATGCCCATGAACTCGTGGCCGAGAATATCGCCATGGCGCAGGTCCGGAATCTTGCCGCGGTACAGATGCAGATCCGAGCCGCAAATTGCCGTGGCGGTGACGCGCAAGATCAAATCATCGCGTTCGACCAGAACCGGGTCCGGTACGGTTTCGACCCGCACATCGCGTGAGCCGTGGTAGTTGAGGGCAAGCATGTGGATCTCCTGAAGGCCGACGGGGCGCGGCAACGCAGAGCAGTGTTTGCATCCGGTCGTTAAGCCAGTCAGCACGGTGCGTGCGCACGGTGTGCACGCGCTTGCTCGACGACATCACGTTGATGCGCATGTCACGTCTGGATAACCCGCGCGCTCGCAGGCTGACTTTACGCGCAGCACTGCGTTGCAACGCGGATGCGGTGATGCAACCCAGACAATTCATGATCGCCACATGCGATCAGTCAGGAGATAGGTATGGGACTTTTCAAGATGGTGACGGCCGGCGCTATGGGTTATGTGGCATATAAAGCTTGGCAGCGTAGTCAGGGCCTCGCAGCAGACACGCAACTCGAGCAGGGCGCACGCGAGGATCGCCAAACCGTGCAATCCGCCATTGGGACCACACCGCCGCATGGCGACCCGCTGCGCGCCAGTGTTGGTGATGCACGCGACCGCCAGCAGGCGCTGGGCGCGTTGGCCATCTTCAACGAGCAGGAGCGCACGCTAGCGCAGCTGGCCGTGGTCAAGGGCGTCGAAGGCGAGCTGCTGGATTTCGCACGCAAGATGGATGAAGCGCATAGCGCTGCATTGACCGACCTCAGCCGTTTCGCACCAGACCGTAGCGGTCCGCTGGGGCAAGCCGCATCTGCGCGCTCGAAGAGCGCACGCGACCAACTGCAAGCGTTGCACGGGCAGGCATTCGAAACGCAGTATCTGCAAACCGCCGTGCGCAGCCACGTGCAGGCACTGGAACTGCTGGATAAACAATTGAGCAGTGAGCCGGGCTCCAGCGATCTGGGTAAGGAGCTGCAGCGCACGCGCGAAACCATCGCCGAGCATTTGGACCATGCCAAGGCACTCAGCGCGAAGCAGACCCAGCCGCACTGAGATCAGCTAGCAGT
This sequence comes from Xanthomonas sp. AC360, assembly GCF_979258225.1. NCBI lineage: Bacteria > Pseudomonadati > Pseudomonadota > Gammaproteobacteria > Lysobacterales > Lysobacteraceae > Xanthomonas > Xanthomonas sp. AC360. The sequence goes on along the minus strand of NZ_OZ409846.1, from coordinate 585,351 downwards.
GCTGCAGCGCAGCTAATAAACGGCTGCGTTGTGGCTAGGCAGACGTGATGGTCGCTCAATGAGGCATGTGCCACTCGTACAATTGATTCTGAAAGTACCTTCCACGCCCCATTTGACAGAAGTCAGTGGCACTCTACTAGCCGCTCTAGAGCCAGCAACATCGTGATGTTCGACCATGGTCTTAGGCGGGTGATTTGAATATTGGGTCACGTGACCGTCGGGCGCGAGTATTGAACTTCAAGTTGATCATCGCGCAACGTAGATAAGACAGGCAGCCAAAGCTGCCTGTCTTTTTGACTGAAGTATGGTGCGCGACTGCGCACTGTAGCCACCTGGCGCAACTGACGCAGTGCGGTCTTGCGTTGGATTGAATCGGCAAGCCGAATAATGTGTTTCTCATGCTGTCGCGGATATGCCGGCTTGATTCCAAGTAAGCGGCAACCCTATCTCGGTCGAACAAACCCACATCCCCTACGGGTGACGCGGGCGCGATCACATCACGCGCGCGTCAAAGCGTGACAGCGCCGCCGGAGATCGTCAGCAGCGTGCCCGAGGTGTAGCTGGCCGTGTCGGCTGCGAGCATGACGTAGGCCGAGGCCAATTCCACCGGCTGCCCAGGACGTCCCATCGGTGTCTGCGCTCCGAAATTCTGCACCGATTCTTCGTCCATACCGGAGGGAATGAATGGCGTCCAGATCGGGCCGGGCAGCACTGCGTTGACACGGATCTTCTTTTCGGCAAGTACGCCGGCTAGGCCGATGGTGAGATTGGCCAAGGCACCCTTGGTGGCCGCGTAAGGCAGGATGTTGGGGGTCGGCTTCTTCGATTGCACCGATGCAGTGTTGATGATGGAGCCACCATCTTTCATCAAGGGCACAGACAGCTGCACCAGATTGAAGACGGCGTGTACGTTGGTGTCGAAGGTCTTGCGCCACTCGTCCAACGTAATGTCTTCGAAGTTTTGGAAATATTTCTGATAGCCGGCATTGTTGACCAGGATATCCAGACCGCCGAAGGTGCTGTTGACCTTGTCAATCAATGCGGCTGCCTGGCTAGGGTCGCTGATGTCGCATCCCACCAACAATGCCTTGACGCCGGCTTTCTCGATCAGTGCTCCGATCTTGGCGGCATCTTCCTGCTCATCAGGCAGAAATGCGATGGCCACATCGGCGCCTTCGCGTGCATAGGCGATCGCAACGGCCGCACCGATGCCGCTGTCGCCACCGGTGATCAACGCACGCTTGCCCTTCAATTGCCCATGGCCGACATAACTGTCTTCGCCGTGGTCCGGGCGTGGGTCCATCTTTTCGGTGCGGCCCGGGAAGCTTTGCTGCTGGGGCTTGAATGGCGGACGCGGATAATTGGGTACGGGCATGATCGTCTCCTGACATTGGGTTCGCTGACGTGCAGCGCGCGAGTGCTGCGGTGAAAGCCAGTGTGAGCATGCAAACGTAAACATCAGGACTAGGCGATGTCGGCAGCGCGTGTGCTGGCGACCCACGCGTGGGTGGCGCAGCTGTCTGTTCGGTTACGGCGTTGCATTGATCGGCGTGCGCGTCGTTGCGAACTTCATGTGTTCTTGCTCACTGCATTCGATACTGAGCGCATTGTCAGGAGACCCACCATGTTTTTGCGCCGTAACGGGCTGTCGTTGTGTCTGCTTGCGCTGACCTTGTTTTTCATCGGCTGCCAGATCTATGCCGGGCTCCACGCCTACAACACGGAGCTGCGCGAGCATGGATTGCCCACGCTGCAGCTGGTGGCCTATCTGCACAGCCCGCACTTCATGTCTGCGTTGTTCGAGAATTGGGAAAGCGAATTTTTGCAGATGGGCATGTACGTGTTGCTGACGGTCAAGTTGCGTCAGGTGGGGTCCGCGGAATCGCGCCCGCTCGACCCCGATGAAGAGCACACGTCGATCAAGCCAGGCCCTGCGCCTTGGCCGGTACGTGCCGGTGGGCTGTGGTTGCGCCTGTACCAGCATTCGCTGGCGATCGCGTTTGGCATCCTGTTCCTGATGAGTTTTGTGTTGCATCTGATCGGCAGTTGGCGGTTGGAGTTGCTGGAACGTGCACAGAAGGGCCTGCCGCCGATCAGCGTGCTCGACCATTTCACCGATGCCGGGTTCTGGTTCGAGTCGATGCAAAACTGGCAAAGCGAATTTCTGGCGGTGTTTTCACTGGTGGTCTTGACGATCTGGCTGCGCCAGAAGGACTCGCCACAATCCAAACCGGTCGAGGCGCCACATTCGCAAACCGGCGGATGATGGTGGTCGTAAGCCCGCGGCGCAGACACTAGGCGGACCCACTAGAGAGCACTTCACGCCATCACACAATGTCGTTCACCGCACTGCAATGTGCCTTTGCCTATCGTGACATCACACCGTGACGCAGGAGATGCGGATGGGGACCGAACCGAAAAAACCATGGGGCCCTGACGCCGATCAGAGCAAGCCATTTACGCCGCAGGAAAGACGCAACGAAGATGCGGACTGGAAAGTGCACGACATGCCCGACGAGGACCATGACGTGAACAAGGCCGACCCGGAGCACGATTACGAACGGCCGGACGGATCGGAAAAGCGCTGAGATCTTCTCGTAATTCGATAGCACAGCGCCCGCAAATGCTGACGTTGTGCTATCTGCCACGTTGCGATGTCATGTCCGCACTCCACGCCGCGCAGCGCTGGAGCAGGCTCAATGGTGATAGCCCACATCCGCCGCGATCTTGCCGCGGAACACGCGATACGACCACACCGTATACCCCAACACCAGCGGCAACAGCACGACCAGGCCAACCATCGGAAAGATCTGCGACGACGGTGGCGCGGCCGCTTGCCAGATGGTGTAGCTCGGCGGTACCAGATACGGCCACATGCCCAGCACCAGCCCGATAAAGCCCAGCACGAAGATCGCCAGCGTCAGCAAGAACGGAGAGGCATCGCTGCGTGAGCTGTCGCTGCTGCGCCACAGCGCCAGTGCCACTGCCGCGGTCACCACCGGAATGGGCGACAACCACCAAAAGTTGCCATGCGCAAACCAGCGCGCCATCACGTGCGAACTCAGGAACGGCAGCCACGCGCTGACCAGCACCAAGAAAGTCACCACCACACCGACCAGCGGCTTGGTCAGCTGACGCGCCAGGGTGTGCGTGCGCCCCTCGGTCTTGAGGATCAGCCAGGTGCTGCCGAGCAGCGCATAGCCAAACACCAAGGCCGCACCGGTGAGCATGGTGAACGGGCTGAACCAGCCGAATACCCCGCCGATATAGCGCCCATTCTCCAACGCCATGCCTTCCACCAGCGCTCCCAGAATGATGCCTTGCGCGAATGCGGTAAGGATCGAGCCCGCGATGAACGACAGCGTCCACAGCCGCCGCGAGCGCTGCGCCTTGAAGCGGAACTCGAAGGCCACGCCGCGGAACACCAGCGCCATCACCATCAACAGCACCGGCAGATACAGCCCGGACAGGATCACCGCGTACGCCGCTGGAAATGCCGCGAACAAGCCTGCGCCACCGAGCACCAGCCAGGTCTCGTTGCCGTCCCAGATCGGCGCGGCGGTGTTCATCATCAGGTCCACTTCCTGCTCGTCGCGTGCGAACGGCGCCAACATGCCCAATCCCAACACAAAGCCATCGAGCACCACGTACATCAGCACGCCAAAGCCGATGACGCCAAACCACGCCACCGGTAACCAGTAACTTATTTCCACGGTGCGTTCTCCTGCTCCAACGCGGTGTCTGCTGCCGACAACGGGCGTGCTGGGGTGTGTTCGCCGCCGGCTACGTCCGGGCCGTCGTGACTGGGGTGCGGGCCGGCGCGGACCAGCTTGGTCAGATAGAAGATGCCGAAACCGAACACGAACGCGTAGCCCAGCACGTACACCAGCAGCGACACCGCCACGGTGGCTGTCGATTGCGGGCCCACCGCGTCGGCGGTGCGCAGCAGTCCATACACCACCCACGGCTGTCGCCCGATCTCGGTGACGAACCAGCCGGCAACCAGGGCGATAAAGCCGGCCGGTAGCATCACGTTCCAGGCCAGGATCAGCGCTTTTGCGTGCAGCCGGCCGCGCCACCAGGCAATGGCGGAAATCCACGACAGCAACAGCATCGCCATACCCAGGCCGACCATGATGCGGAACGCAAAGAACACCGGCGCCACCGGTGGCCGCTGATCGCGTGGCACCGAGGTCAGCGGGGTGATCTCGCCATCGGTGCTGTGGGTCAGGATCAGGCTGCCCAGACGCGGAATAGCGACTTCATAGTCGTTGCGCTCGGCCTCGGCATTGGGCAACGCAAACACCACCAGCGGCACACCGGCGCCGGCTTTTTCGTTATGCCAGTGCGCTTCCATCGCCGCCACCTTGAGCGGCTGATGTTCGAGCGTGTTGAGGCCGTGCTGGTCACCGACCATCACCTGGATAGGCAGCACGATGGCCGCAAACGCCACCGACAGCCGCAACATGCGCGCCGCCTCTGTCAGATGCACGCCCTTTCGCAAGTAATACGCCGCCACACCGCCCACCACGAAGCAGGTGGTGATGAACGAGCCCAGCGCCATATGCGCAAGCCGATAAGGAAACGATGGGTTGAAGATGATCTGCATCCAGCTCACCGGATGCACGATGCCGTTGACCATCGCGTAGCCCTGCGGCGTATGCAGCCAGCTATTGGACGACAGGATCCAGAAGGTGGACACCAGCGTACCAATCGCCACCATGCAGGTCGCAAAGAAGTGCAGCTTCTCCGACACGCGACCCCAGCCGAACAGCATCACGCCAAGAAAGCTTGCTTCCAGAAAAAACGCGGTGAGCACTTCATAGCTCAGCAGCGGCCCGATCACACTGCCGGCAATGCGGCTGAGCTCCGGCCAGTTGGCGCCGAACTGGAACGCCATCACGATGCCGCTGACCACGCCCATGCCGAAGGAGACGGCGAAGATGCGCAACCAGAAAAAGTACAGCCGCTTCCACCCCTCGTCGTGCGTGCGTAGCCAACGCCATTCCAGAAAGCCCAGCAGATTCGCAAGGCCAATGGTGAAGGCGGGGAACAACACATGGAACGAAATGACGAAGGCGAACTGGATGCGGGACAACAACAGCGCTTCCACAGGGATCTCCCTAGTGCCGGACGAGCGTGGGTACGTTCACGGCGACACTGGCGTGGCAAAGGTGATGGTTATTGGTGATCGTGATCGTGGGATCGGGGCTGACGTACAACGTCAGCATCTCGGGAAAGCGCTGCGCTATCGCGTGCGCCTCGTCATGCTGCGGACCGCAAGTGTGTGCGCATGCGGCACTAAAGGGTGAACCGGCATAGCGAGCGCAACTGCAAGGTGGCAGGGCCGCGTTGCCGCGCCCGTTATCCGTGCCGGCCGAAGCGTTGCCTGCAACGGCGCGCCGACTACGCGCTGCGTAAATGCCGCAGGCAGCGTGGTGCCAGCCAGTCGGCAAGGGCCGCATTGGTCGAACCCGGGGTCAGACACAATGCGTCGCGCACTGCCTTGATCGCCTGATGTTCGGTCAGATCCGGCTGCGCGTTGTAGGCATCGCAGACGGCGCGCACAGTACTTTCGGGGATGCCATCGAAGGAGTGATAGCCGAGCTGGCCACGCCGATGCTGGTCCCGCCAATACGTCAATTCGTTTTGCACATCGGCGTGGCGATGTACCGACACTGCATGCATGAGACACCTCGCTCGGCTAGGTCAGGGAGCAATGTTTGCGCGTTGAAAGTACGTTGCTGTGAGGATGGCCTGCACGCCGTCTCCACACGGCACGCGCCGGCAGTGGATCACGTCTCAGGCCGCTACGTTCACTGGCCGACTGGTTTAATACATATGTCGGCATCAGGTCACGTCACTTCCGGCCAAACCACCGGTTGCGATGCAACAGCACAAGCGAACTGATCCATTGAGTTCAGCCCGGCTGCGCACTCCAAGAATGCGCGGCAACCGTGCTGGCAAACCTTGCACTGTTTGGCGTTTCGGCATGCCCGGCGCGGCCACCGACCCCGACCATGACGCTTGGCACTGGCAAATTCAGGCCCAGCCGTGCGTACTTCGCGTATGACGCGGCGAGCTCGACTTAGGGGGAAGGGCGCCGTTCGATCACGATGGTCGTGACTGCAGCGTGCAATCTCGTGGTGATACGCAGGCGCACTCTTCGCGCCGCCGTCACAATTCTCAACTGAACATGTACTAGTCATTGCGGACAGAAGCGCTCATGGACCGTCTTTCCTGCGCCATCATCGACGACGACGTGGAGTTCTGCGATCAGGTGGTGGAGTTAGCCACCGATAGCGGCTTCCGTGCCAAGGGCATTCACACTCTTGGCGAAGCCAGCCGTTGGTTGGACAGCAATTTCCCCGATCTACTGGTCGTGGACGTTGGCCTGCCCGACGGCAGCGGTTTCGATCTCATCGAACGGTTGGACCCGGACCACACACCGAAGATCGTGGTGGTGTCGGGCGATTACGCCTATGAAACCCAGGGCCGCGCGCAGCAGTTCGGCGTCAGCGAGTTCTTGACCAAGCCGTTCGCGCCGGAGCGCCTGGAGCGCGTGCTGGGCGGCCTGCGTGAGGCGCAGCAGGGCAATCTGGGCATCATTGGCAATAGCGACAGCATCGTGCTGTTGCGCAAGGACATCGTGCGCGTGGCGCCGACCGATTTGAATGTGCTGGTGACCGGCGAGACCGGCACCGGCAAGGATCTGGTCGCTCGTGCCATCCACCGGGTGTCCGGCCGTCGCGGTCGCTTCGTGCCGGTCAACTGCGGCGCGATTCCGGAAGAGTTGCTGGCCAGCCAGCTGTTCGGCCACGAGCGCGGCAGCTTCACCGGCGCCGACCGTCGTCACGCCGGATTCCTGGAACAGGCCGCCGATGGCACGCTGTTTCTGGATGAGATCGGCGAAATGCCCAAGCGGTTGCAGGTCTATCTGCTGCGGGCGATCGAGTCGCGTAGTTTCATGCGTATTGGCGGCAACGAAGAGATTGCGCTGGATGCCCGCGTGGTTGCGGCCACGCATCAGCATGTGCAGCGCGAGCACGCGGTGCTGCGCGAGGATTTGTTCTACCGCCTCAACGAGTACCCGATCCAGGTGCCGGCGCTGCGTGAACGCCGCGGCGATGCGCGCGTGCTGGGGTTGCGCGTGATCAACGAACTCAACGTGAAATACGGCAAGCGCAAGCTGCCGACCAAGTCGCTGCTGCGCTATCTGGCGTATCACACCTGGCCGGGCAACGTGCGCGAGCTGCGCTCGTTCATCCACTATCTGTATCTGCGCTCGGACGGCGATCTGCTGACTGCGCCGGATGTGGAGCAGACCGTGCCGCAGGCCGACGAAGACGGGTTGCTGATTCCGGCCGGCTGGACCATGCGTCAGGCCGAGGACGCCATGATCGAATCGGCCCTGGCACGTACGCGCTTCAACAAGAAGGCGGCGGCACGCGAGTTGGGGATCAGCGTGCGGACATTGCACAACCGGTTGAGCGACAAGGACGCGTAGTGACGGACGCTGCATTGCAGGGACGGCAGCGCGAGCTGCTGCATCAGTTGCGTAACCGTCTCAACGTGATGGGCTTTGCGTTGTACGCCTTGCGCAGCGATACCTCCAAGCCAATGGAGACGCTGCGTAACGCGCATCAGTCCGCCACTGAATTGCTCAATCAGCTGGGCGAGCAAGAGCGTGCCCAGCAACTGGCCGACGACCCGCACCCCGAGGCATCGCCGGCAGCACTGCCGCCCGACGACAACTGATCCGTCGTGCTCGTCTGACTGGGTGTGCTGGGTCTGCGATCTGGTGACGGTTAGCAGTCGTGCGGAAGCGCTGCGCGTGCAGATCAGTGCATCCTTAAATACCAACCCATCGATGTCTCAACGTTGGCTCTACTCGTATAACCGCCCTCCGAGTCGGAGGTTTCGCGTGGCGAGGTGGTGTTGTTTCAGGACATGGAAGCTTAGGACCTGCGGGGAGTTGGTCTGTCCGCGCGATGCAGTGTCTGTCCGTGCGATGCAGTGGTAGACAGTGACCTTGTGCAGATACTGGAAACGAGCTGGGTATGACCCACCGACGTTTGCAGTCAATCTCAAAGAGCTGAGTGACGCCGACCAAACGATTGAATCGTCCAGTAAAGCGTTTCTATCGCCAAACTGAAGAGCGATGGACGCCGAGCGATCCGCACCGTGACCTTGCTACGCCGCCAAATGGCGAACCCGGTCACGGCATGCGCGCTGAAGCGCGCGCGTGCCGTGGTACCGAGCGGTGGCGATTCCACTGGTGGTACGGTGCTGTCCTTGATCCACAGCGCCGTCCCAGCAATATCGCCGTTCCGCATGGTCGATCAGGCCGCCTTGCTGGTCCTGGCTGCTTTCTGGTTGCCGCCTTGTTCCGCAAGCAGGGTCAGCTTTTCGTCGGTGGCCTTTTCTTCTTCCAGTGTGGCCAGCAGCAGCGGCAGCGCATCGCTGTAGCCGAGTTGCTTGGCCATTGCCGCAATGGTGCCGTACGAAGCGATCTCGTAATGCTCCACTTTCTGTGCGCCACCGATCAGTGCGGCGTCACGCACGGGGCCGGCTTCGATTTCATCGATCACTTCGCGGCTTTCTTCCACCAGGCCTTCCATCGCCGCGCACTTGATGCGCTTGAGCTTGATGCCCAGCACGTCGACCACCTGGTCAATGCGCTCGATTTGACCCTGGGTTTCTTCCAGATGGGTTTCGAACGCGTCTTTCAATTTCGGCTCGGTCGCAGCACGTGCCAAACGCGGTAGCGATTTGGTGAGTTGCTTTTCGGCGCTATAGATGTCCGACAGCTCGTGGATAAAAAGTTCTTCGATCGTCTTGATCGCCATGGGTGGCTCCCGTTGTTGGTCAGAGGTTTGAAATATCGCGTTCGCCGCCTGGCGACAATGCGTTTTGGTTGCTCGCGTTCGACAAACGCGAGCACGATGGTTTTCTGATACGTGATTAGCCAGCCGGCCAAAGCGTCTGGCCTCAGGCCGTACCGCGTGATCGCTAAGCTAGTCTTGCGAGTGTTAGCGCGATTGGTGGAAACGGTGATCCCGATGCGATGGCGACCTGTGCCGTAACGAGTGCGTACACGCATCGCTCACGTAGGCGCGCGTTAGCGCACGCCAAGCTGGCGGGCAGATGTTTCTACGTGAGCGTGCGTGCATCGCTGCCGCCTGCATCGGGCTGTACAAATGCGACGCGGCGTTATTACAGATGCCGTCTTACTGAAATAGCGACAGGCCATGCGCAGGCAATATATCGGCGAAGGCCTGCATGTCGATGGCGTGTGTGCATGCGCCATAGACGGATGCGCTACAACGCAATTCACACGCTTGCACGAGATGTCCTATGACCCCGCTGGATAAACCGTTACGTCGCGAGCTACAGATCGGCGACCAGGCATATACGTTGATCATCGACCCCGACGGGTTGAAGCTGGTCGAGAAAGGAAAACGCAAGGGCGTGCGCTTGCGCTGGGACGCGCTGGTCAACGGCGATGCCGCACTGGCCATCGCCTTGAATGCCTCACTCGGCGATGGGTGAGGTGCTCAAGGCGCCGTGCATAGCAGCGCGATGATCCGCTTGGCTCAGGTCGTCGTAAACAACTGCGCCAGCGTGCGTACTGCCGCTTCGGTTGCGGCCCGGTCGGGAGTTGCATCGGCATTATTGAAGTCGTTGGCGCCCTGCGCCTGTACCAGCAGCCCGTCGCGACGCGGCACCACATTGAGATTGTGGCCGCGCCAGACCAGACCGTAGGTGACCTCCGGTTGCGGGATCAGGCGTGCGGTCTGCCCACGCACCGGAATCACGCTGTCGTCGCCCAGCAGTGCACGCGCGCCGTAGCCGGTGGCGTTGACCACGATTTTTTCGCGCAGGTCGGCAAACTGACGCGGATCGTCGAAGCTGCGCGTGTAAAGCTCGCCGCCCGCCTGCAGAAAATCCTGCAGCAACAGCCGCGCATATGCGCTGATGTTGAAGGTCAGCTGGCTGTAGCGCCGCACGAACGGCACCGGGAACGGGTGGTTGCCGGCAGTCGGTGCTTGCGAGCGCGGGCCTAGGTCGTGCAGCAGCGTGCGCTCCAGTGGCGGGTAGTCTGGTTCGTGCGCCTCGGCCGAGGTGACCGGTTGATCGAACGGCACATCCGACAAGGCATAGCCATCGCGCCATTCGATCGGCTCGCCGGGCAGGCCAAGCAGCGTCTGATATCGGCGAAACGAGATCCGCGCCATCTCTTCCCAGCGCGTCTTGAAATCGGCTGTGGCGTACTCGCTGGTGCAGACGCGCGAATCCGGCGACCACACGCCGGTGGCATAGAACGAGCGCACGTCCGGCAGCCGCTCGCGCGCATAAATGCGCACGCGCAGGCCGGCGCGTTGCGCTGCCACCGCCGTGGTCAGCCCAATCGCGCCACAGCCGATCACTGCCAGCTCGCGCACGTTTGCATCGGCCGCGCGCACCAGTCGCAATGTGTGTTCGGCTGCGCCCCACGACAACGACCAACCGCTGCCGCCGTGCCCGTAGTTGTGCACCACGGTCTTGCGCCCGATGCGTTCTGCCTCGATGCGCGGACCCTGCGCACGGAACGGCCGCGTGCAGCCGTCGATGGCGATGATGCGATCGACCGATGCGCGCATCGGCGTCAGTGCAGGCGCGGCAGCGAAGGGAATCGGCAATGCATCGGGCGGCGGCAACGGTGTGGACGGCGCAATGGCCACCTTGCCGTTGGCAGCCCAACTGCCGGTCGAAGCGGCCGCAAGCGCAAGGCCTGCGCTGTGCAGAAAATGACGGCGGTGCATGCGACTCCTGTGCGGTGGTGTGGAGGGTGGTCGACCGACTGCGATGTAAGACGCGCCGGCATCCCGCAGCGACACAGCGGGGCCACCCGATGGCAACGCACGCCGACCTGGCACGACAGCGTGCTAGGCCGCATGCCTTACGGCAACCAGGCAAGCGGTCTGTTGCTTGCGTGTGTCGAGCATACCGCGCAGGCCTTGGCCTGCCGACCAGCCAGGTCGGGTTTCGTCCTGCGATCCCGGCACTTGAGGTAGCGCTAACGGCCATTCGTCGCCCAGGGCTTTCGCAGCGGCACGTGCCGGCTATGCTCGCTCCCGTCCCATCTCCGACGAGTCCCTACCGTGTCTGCCAGCGTCTTTCTGATCGTGCGTATCGTGTTCGCCTGGGCTGCCGCGCTGGTGGTGGCGGGCAGCATGTGGGCGCAGCTGTTCGGCTCTACCGGCGCGTTCTTCGGCCTGATCTGCATGGTGCTGTTGACGTTGGCGTTGATGAGCGCGATCACCCATGTGCGGCGCGTCCGCCTGATCGCCGGACGGTTGGACCACGACACCTTGTCTACGCGTCAGCGCCGCCAGATCGAAGTGCCGCTGGAGGCGCAGGCCAGCTTTGCGGTGGTGGAAGAGGCAGTGCGTGCGCTGCCTCGCGTGCAGGATGTCGAATGCGCGCCGGGCAGCCTGCTGATCCGTGCCAAGATCCGCCGCTTCGACCCATACGCAGGCCGCAAGCCTTCGCGCTGGAATCTGTTTGCGCGCTTTGCCATCACCCACAACCAGGTGCTGGTAACAATTGCGCCAGGGCAGGGCACCAGCAGCGTCACCGTGTTGTGCGAGCCCGATGCCGGCGCCTGGGTGGACCTGTTTGCGGTGGACGAAGGCAGCAACTTCGAGAACGCCGAAGCGATGAATCGCGCGGTGGTGCGCCGGGTCGGCGAGCAGCGTCGCGACGAGCAGGCCGCCGCCGAGCAATCGGTGATGGAAAAGGAACTGGCCGTGGCGCGTTTGAACCTGCTGCATGCGCAGGTGGAGCCGCACTTTCTCTACAACACGCTGGCCAGCGCCCAGGTATTGGCGCGCACCGATCCGCCGCGCGCGGACATCATGATCGGCCACTTGATCCAGTACCTGCGCCGCTCGCTGCCCAGCGCGGACGATGCCACTTCCACATTGGGCGAAGAACTCGAACGCACCCAGGCGTATCTGGAAATCCTGCGCATCCGCATGGGCACGCGGCTGGCGCTGCAGGTGGAAGTGCCGTACGAGCTGCGCGGCCTGCAGTTGCCGTCGATGATGTTGCAGACGCTGGTGGAAAACGCCATCAAACATGGACTGGAACCCAAGCCCGGCGGCGGTACCGTGTGGATCCTGGCGCGTCGCCTGGACGAGCACCAGGCCACGCTGACCGTGGCCGACGACGGCCAGGGGTTCAACACCCATAGCCACGGCACCGGCATCGGACTGAAGAATCTGCGCGAGCGGCTGCAGCTGATCTACTCCGGCACCGCCAGCTTTGCCATCGTGTCCAATTTCCCCAGCGGCGTGGCGGCCACGCTCACGCTGCCCTTGCCAGCGCAACCGGCCGCAACGCGCCCGCCGCCGCTGCCTGACGCCGCCACGACCGAGCAGGTGCAGGCGTGAGCGCGCTACGTGCGGTGATTGCCGAAGACGAGGCGCTGCTGCGGCAATCCTTGCTCGCGCTGCTGGCCGAGGTGTGCCCGCAACTGCAGGTAGTCGGCGAATGCGAAGACGGCGCCAGCGCGCTGGAGACCATCGCCACTCAGCAGCCGGATGTGGTGTTTCTGGATATCCGCATGCCCGGCCTCACCGGCATCGAGGTGGCACGCGCGATGCGCGAGGTCAGCCCGCGCACGCAGGTGGTGTTCGTCACCGCCTACGATCAATACGCCATCGATGCGTTCGAACACGGCGCGGTGGACTACCTGCTAAAGCCGATCAACCGCGAACGCCTGCAGGCCACCTGGCACCGCGTGCAGCAACGCGCCGCCGCCGGGCAGCCGGACGGCAGCTTGCTGGAAGCGCTATTGCAGCGCCTGTCGGCACGCCCGGCAGCGCCCGGCGTCGCGCCGCCACTGGCCTGGCTCACTGCCACCAGCGGCCGCGAGACGCGTCTGATCGCACTGGATGAGGTGGCGTATTTCCAGGCCGATCAGAAATACACCACGGTGATGACGGCCGGCGCTGAGGCGCTGCTGCGCACCCCGCTGCGCGAGTTGCTCGATGTGCTCGACCCGCAGGTGTTCAAGCAGATCCATCGCTCCACCATCGTCAACATGAAGGCGGTGGCCTCGGTAGTGCGCGACGACACCGGCAAGGGCCGGCTGGCCCTGCGCGGGCGCAGCGAAACGCTCACCGTCAGCCAGCCGTTCATGACCCTGTTCCGCGGCATGTAATCCCCCGTCTCCCCATACCGCATCGACAAGAAAGGACTGCTTCCATGCGCCTGATCGCCTCCCTGGTGTATTGCCTGCTCGCCCTGGCCGGTTGCCACGAACGCAACGGCACCACTTCGATCACCCGCGCCACCAGCGATGGCCGCGACGTGCTTTTCAGCAAGACTTTGGTCACCGACGCCGAGACCAATGTGCATTGCCTGGCCAGCAGCAGCGGCCAGTGCCATTACCTGATCTATGAAGAGCAGTGCCCGGCTGCCACGAGCGCCGCCACGGCCAGCGGCGGCGCACCGGCGCCGGTGTGTGCGCGCAAGACGCTGGACAGCTTTGCGCTGCTGCCGGGGCAGGTCCGCGCGCTGCGCGGTCTTCCGGCGGCAGCCCACACCTGCGTGGACCGCAACGTGCCCGCTGCCGAGTGCCACGGGTAAGCCGCAGCAGGTGGCAGCGCGGCAGTGTTGCGTAGTGCAAGCGACAGCTGCGACGGCCGCACGGATGCGCGCGCCGTCGCATCGCGGTGTCGCGTAGAGCCTGAATACGCACTGACGACAAGCGGCCGCTTCTGCGATCATTGTCGGCTTGTTGCCGGTTTGCGGCGCCCTCACTGCCAGGCTTTTCATGTCCGAACATTCGTTGCGCCGCGACGTCGGCCCTTTTGCGCTCATGCTCACCGGGCTGGGCTCGATCATTGGTTCCGGCTGGTTGTTCGGCGCCTGGCGCGCGGCTGGGCTGGCCGGTCCGGGCGCTGTCTGGGCCTGGATTCTGGGTGCGGCGATCATCACCACCATCGCGCTGTCCTACGCCGAACTGGGGGCGATGTTCCCCGAATCCGGCGGCATGGTGCGTTACAGCCATTACTCGCACGGCTCGTTGGTGGGCTTCATCGCCGGCTGGGCGAACTGGATCGCGATCGTTTCGGTCATCCCGGTCGAAGCCGAAGCCTCGGTGCAGTACATGGCCTCCTGGCCGTGGGCCTGGGCGCAGGGTCTGTATGTGCAGGCACCTGGCGGAGCTGGCGAGTTGTCGGTGCCCGGGCTGCTGATTTCGGCGGTACTGGTGCTGGTGTATTTCTTCCTCAATTTCTGGAGCGTCAAGCTGTTTGCGCGCTCCAACACCTTGATCACCGTGTTCAAGCTGGTGGTGCCGGCGGCGACCGGCGTGGCCTTGATCGCCAGCGGCTTCCACAGCGAAAACTTCAGCGTCGGCATCCATGGCGATGCCCACGTGATCGACCTAGCGGCGGTGCTCACCGCGGTGGCCACCGCCGGCATCGTCTTCAGCTTCAACGGCTTCCAGAGCCCGGTGAATCTGGCCGGCGAGGCACGCAACCCGGGCCGCAGCATTCCGTTCGCGGTGCTTGGCTCGATCGCGCTGGCCACGGTGGTCTACGTGATCCTGCAGGTGGCCTATATCGGCGCGGTGCCGCCGGATCTGCTGGCCAAGGCCGGCTGGCACGGCATCGATTTCCGCTCGCCGTTCGCGGAGCTGGCCATCATCGTCAACCTGCATTGGCTGGCGATGCTGCTGTACATCGATGCGTTCGTCAGCCCCAGCGGCACCGGCATTACCTACACCGCCACCACCGCGCGCATGGTGTACGGCATGGAAAAGAACGGCACCATGCCTGCCGCGCTGGGCAAGCTGCACCCGGTGTGGGGCGTGCCGCGCATGGCGATGTTCTTCAACCTGGCGGTGTCGTTCGTGTTCCTGTTCTTCTTCCGCGGCTGGGGCACGCTGGCGGCGGTGATCTCGGTGGCGACGATCATTTCCTATCTCACCGGACCGATCAGTGCGATGGCGCTGCGTCGCCACGCGCCGGAACTGCATCGCCCGCTGCGCATCGCCGCCTTGCCGGTGCTGGCCGGCGTCGCGTTCGTGATGGCGACCGAACTGCTGTACTGGGCGCGCTGGCCGCTGACCGGCGAGATCATCCTGCTGATGGTCGTGGCGCTGCCGGTGTACTGCTACTACCAGGCCAAGCAGGGCTGGCCGGATCTGCGCCGCAATCTCAAGGGCGCGGCCTGGATGATCTGCTACCTGCCGATCATTGCGCTGCTGTCCTGGGCCGGCAGCAGCGATTTCGGCGGCCATGGCTACCTCAGCTACGGTACCGACCTGGCGGTGGTCGCCGCAGTCGGCGTGGTGTTCTACATCTGGGGCGTCCGCAGCGGCTGGCGCACCCCGTCGGTGGAACAGGCGGTGGCGCGGGCTTGAGTAGGCGGGTCGGCGGAACGCGGGTTGTACACCGCTGTGCGCAGCAGACAGTGCGGATGGAGCTTGATCGTAGCGGTGTTCCCGCCTGCGATGGCGTTGCCAGCCGATCGCGCTGGAGCATTCGCCGCGATCCAATGACATAAAAAACGGCCGGTGCACTGCGCACCGGCCGTTCTTGTTTGGAGTACTCACCGTCTACCTACGGCGTGCTGCAGCGACATCCATCGCTGCAGCGGTGCGCTGGTCGCTTAGGCGTTGACGACCAACCGTGGTGCGCCATCGAAGCGGTCCAGGTCGCGCAGCAATTCGGTGTAGCGGCGCAGGCGGCCCATCTCACGCATGTTGACGATGTCCTCGTGGCGCAATTCGCGCTTGGAGGTCACTTCCTGCTTGTAGTGCAGCACTTCCGGGTAGCGACGCGTCATGTCCAGCGCGTCGGCAACGCACTCGACCGAGTCTGCGTCCGGCGCCACCCGCGCGCGGCTGTTGAAGGCGCGCAACCACCGCTCGAAACCGGCGCTGTGATCGAACAGATCGGCGATGTACCACATGATGAACAGGATCGACGCCCACGAGGTAAAGATGATCACCACGCGGCTGAAGGTCAGGTGGTAGTCGTTCTGCCACAGCTGATGCGTGATCACGCCCAGCAGCACCAGCGAAATCGCCTGCCAGCCGATGATCGAGGCGATCACCCATTGTTTCTTGGCCACCTTGAGCAGATCGAGCTCTTCGTCGAGCTGCGTGTCGGTCTTGTCGCGCCAGTAGACGACCTGCTCGTCGAAGGAGCGTCGATGGAGTGCGTTGTCCTGCAATAGCAGGCCTAAACCCTGAAACAAAGCGATCATGACAAGCTCCTAACGGATGACTGGTACGAACGACTTGCTGCATCGGCGGTTGCCGGTGCCCTGGAGCGACCGACGCGCCTTGCGCTGCATGACAGAGGTCGGACGGCTCTAGTTCTAGCACTTTCGCTGTGCATGGCAATGCCTGCGGCGAACCTGTGGCCGCGTAAAGTTGCGCGCTTGCGCACAAAACGCTGAATTCAGGCGGTTTGTCTGCAATGCCATGGCATCGCGCGCGCATTGCATCGCCACTCTTGTTGCACTGCACACTTGGTACTGCGGCGATCCCGCGCGTGACCGGCTTGGGCAGGTTGGGGATTTGCAGGCTCGGGAGTGGGGCGCGTCGGCGGGGGTGGCGAGCGCGGCTACCAAGACGACGGCGCCGCCTCGGCGTGAGCGCGGCCGGTGCTCATCATTGGCACTGCACTGCGGACGCGTCCGGCGCGCCCGC
This sequence comes from Xanthomonas sp. AC360, assembly GCF_979258225.1. Classification (NCBI taxonomy): domain Bacteria; kingdom Pseudomonadati; phylum Pseudomonadota; class Gammaproteobacteria; order Lysobacterales; family Lysobacteraceae; genus Xanthomonas; species Xanthomonas sp. AC360. The sequence continues at coordinate 568,634 of NZ_OZ409846.1, read as the reverse complement.
GCCGTCCGCGTCCACCTGACGACTGCGCTATGAGGTGATGGTCGCTCCAAGCGCGGGCGCTGCGCCCACGCAGCCGGCTAAACAAAAACGACGGCGCGTGGCTGTGGCTGACCGGTGGATGAGGCAGCTGTGGCAGGGTAGCCGCGCACTGACGTGATCATGCAGGCGCATCCGTATCATGGCGGCATGTCAGCCGTCCTGCGTACCCTCACTGCCCCCGCCGCCGAACAGATCCGCCGCTGGGTGCTGGGCGCGTTTCCGCGTGGACAGAGCACCATCGAATACGACCAGCCGCTCGGCGATCCCGGCATTTTCGGGCCCGACAGCGTCACCTGGCGCGTGCACTCCGAATTTCCCGGCATGTTGTCCGGCGGGTTGTGCGCATTGATGCTGCAACTGTTGCATCCGCGCGCGCTGGCCGGGGTCTACGATCACTCCAACTTCCGCGCCGATCTGGTCGGTCGGCTGCGGCGCACCACCAACTTCGTTGCCGGCACGACTTACGCGCCGCAGGCCGAAGCCGAACAGCTGATCGCGCGCGTGCGGCGTATCCATTCGCATATCCGCGGCCACACCGCCGACGGCGTGCCGTACGAGGCCAACGATCCTGCGCTGCTGACCTGGGTGCATGTCACCGAAGCCTACGGATTTCTGCAGGGCTGCCGGCGCTATTGCCGCGATGTACCGGGCGCAATCGCCGACCGCTATTACGACGAAGCGCGACGCGTGGCCGAAGCCCTCGGCGCCACCGACGTGCCCGCCAGCGAGGCCGAGGTGGAGGCGTATTTTGCGTCGGTGCGCGGCGAGCTGCGCATGGACGCACGCTCGCGCGAGGTGCTCGACATCCTCACCAGCATCCAGCTGCCGGTGCCTGCGGCAGGGCTGTCGCGCGGCGTGTTCCTCGGTGCCGGCACTGCGTTGTTGCCGGTCTGGGCCAGCGACATGCTGGGCCGCACCACCACCCAGCGCGCACAGGCACGCGCATCCGCCCGCCTGCTGCGTAGCCTGTCGCCGTTGTTCCGCACCGCGTTGCGCGACGGCTTATCGGCCCGTGCCTGCCGGCGCATGCAGTTGGAACCGGCGACGTTGCTGCAGTGGCCTGAGTAGCGGCTTGGTAGGTGAGATGTGTGTGTGGCTTGCGTGCTGGTTTAGTGCTGCATGGTGCTGCGGGTGCGGTTACATCGCCGCGACTACCGACCCTCACCCCAACCCCTCTCCCGGTGGGAGAGGGGCTTGTCTGCGGCGCCTTCTCGCAAGGCTGCAATAACCGATCAATCCTGCAGTGAATGACCTGCGATGTGTCTGCGCATCCGGCACCAAGTTTGTCTCACGCAGCGATTTGACCTGCGGCGTGCCCGAGCGAGCGGCCTGCAACGTCCTCTCTCGCGGTGATTGACCTGCATGTAAAGAGCAATCGGCAGCCAAGACCCTCTTCCCCGAGAGATGCGTTTGGGTGAGGCAATAGCGCGCGTGGAGCGACAACGCCAGTAAAGGGCAATCAGCAGCCAAGACCCTCTCCCCCGAGAGATGCGTTTGGGTGAGGCAACAGCGCGCGCGGGGCGACAACGCCAGGCATGTCGGGCCGACATCAGGCCGACACTGCAACCTACTGCACAGGCCGCGTTGTGAGCGATGGCCTATTGAGCAGGATGACCGTCCAATGACGGCAGTCACGCTGACAGTTGCGGTTACATCGCCGCTTCACGACCGGCACCAGCACTTACCAGATCTTGACCCGCTGCTCGGGCGCCAGATACAGCTGTTGATCCTGCGTCACATCGAAAGCCGGGTACCACGCATCCAGATTGCGCACGGTCTGCGCGCGGAAGCGTCCGGGCGCGTGTACATCGGTGAGCACCGCATTACGCAGCGCAGCGTCGCGGTACTTGCCGCGCCAGGCTTGCGCAAAGCCAAGGAAGAAGCGCTGATCCGGGCTGAAGCCATCGATGGTCTGCGGCTGTTTGCCCTGCAGCGACAACTGGTAAGCGTCGTACGCGGTGGCCAGGCCGGCAACGTCGGCGATGTTTTCGCCCAGCGTCAGCTTGCCGTTGACCGCCAGATCGTCGAACGGCTTGTACGCGCCGAACTGCGCGGCAAGCGCATTGCCGGCGGTCTCGAATTTCTTCAGATCCTGCGGCGTCCACCAGTTGTGCAGCTCGCCGTGTTCGTCGAACAGTGCGCCCGTGTTGTCGAAGCTGTGGCTGATTTCATGCCCGATCACCGCGCCGATCGCGCCGTAGTTCACCGCATCGTCGGCGGCCGGGTCGAAGAACGGCGGTTGCAGAATCGCGGCCGGGAACAGCAGGCGATTTTCCAGCGGCACATTCAACGCGTTGACCTCCTGCGGCAGCATGTACCACTCGCGATGATCGACCGCCTTGCCCAGCTTGGCGATGTTGCGGCGATACTCGAACAGGCCGGCGCGTTCCACGTTGCCCAGCGCATCGTCGCGGCGCACGTCGAGCGCGCTGTAGTCGCGCCAGCTGTCCGGGTAGCCCACCGCCACGGTCAATCCGGCGATCTTGGCCTTGGCGTGCTGTTTGGTCTCCGGCGTCATCCACTCCAGCGCATCGATGCGCTTGCCGAATGCAGCGATCAGGTTCTTGACCATCTCTTCGACGCGGGTCTTGGTTTGCGCACTGACGTACTTCTGCACGTAGCGCTTGCCGACCGCTTCGCCCAAGGCGGCGTTGGTGGCATCGATCCCGCGCTTCCAGCGTTGGCGTTGTTGCGGCGTGTCTTCCAGGGTGGTGCCGTAGAACGCAAACTGCTCATCGGCAAACGCCTTGGACAGATACGGCGATGCACGGTCCAGCGCACGAAAACGCAGATAGTCCTTCCAGGTCTGCAGCGGCTCGGACTGCACCAACGCCGACAAGCCGCGCACGGCCTGCGGCTGCCACACGATGAAGTCCTGTTGCGCCTTCAGACCGGCGGCGTCGAAGAACAGCGGCCAGTCCAGGCCGGGAGCGTTCCGCGCGAAATCGGCCTGTTTCCAGGCATTTGCGCCTGCCTGCACGTTGTTGGTCTGCTCGGGCGTGGCGTGCACGCGCGCGATTGCGACTTCCAGGGCCAGGATGCGCTCGGCCTTGGCCGGAGCATCGTCGATGCCGGCCAGTTCCAGCAACTTGACGATGTGGGCGCGGTAGGCATCGCGCAGCCGCGCCATGCGCCCGCCGTCCAGGTAGAAACTGCGCTCGGGCATGCCCAGGCCGCCTTGCACCAGGTATGGCGCATAGCGGCCGGGGTTGTGCAGATCCTGCGAGACCCACAGGCCGAACAGACGGTCGGTGTAGAAATTCGTCGAGTTGAGCAGGTCCACATCGGCGCGTAGCTGCCCACCCAGGGTGCGTGCCAGCGCCTGCTTGTCTTCCAGCTGCGCAATGGCGTCGAGCTCCGGCTGCACCGGCCGCACGCCCTTGGTCTCGATGCTGGCTTCGTCCATATAGGCGGCGTAATAGTCGCCGATCTGCTTGTCCTCGCCGGTGACGCGGTCGTTGGCGGCGGCGCCTTCGATGATGTCGCGGCTGTGGCGCTCGGTGTCGATGGCGATGCTGACGAAGCTGTTCAAGCTGGAGCGGTCGTCGGGAATCTGCGTGGTCTTGACCCAGTTGCCGCTGGCGTAGCTGAAGAAATCGTTGCCCGGCGCCACGCTGCGATCCATGCCTGCCATATCGAAGCCGAAATCACCGAGCTTGGGCGTGCTGGGGGCGGGCGTGGTGCGGGTGTCGGCCGCTGGCGCCGCGCCATCGCGGTGACAGGCTGCAGTGGTCAATGCCGCAGCCGCCATGGCAGCGATCAGGACAGGGCGGTGCAAAGAAGCCATGCGGCGCAACTCGGAAACAGGAACAAGGACCGCAGTGTAAGTGGCATGCGGTGCCACGTCCCGATTTGAGGGCAGGCGCCTATGCATCCTGGCGCGTTGTGGACACGCTCGGTTCAGCGCCGTCGCTGATACCAAAAACCCAGCGCGTCGCGGGTCTGCAGCATGCGGCGCCCGCGCCACAGGAAACGCAGCAGCAAGCCCAGGTGCTCGCGCTTGGAAAAACTGCGCAGCTTGCGGTCGGAGGTGTGCACGGTCTGGCGCAGGATCACAAAGCGCCCGCAGCGTGCCAGCGCACGGCTCAAGGCCACATCTTCGCCGGCGTAGTACCGCGTATCGAAGCCGCCCGCGCTGACGAAGGCCACGCGCGTGCAGAACAGAAAGCAGCCGGGCGCGATGCCGGCAACGCGGAAAAACCAGCCGAACGCCGCTTGCGCGACGCGTTCGAACCACGCCCGCTTGCCCTGCAGATGTACCTGCGCACCGCCGCCCATCGCGCCGGCCTCCAGTGCGGCCAGTGCGGCGCCGACCACCTGCAGGTTGATCAAGGTATCGGCATCCAGAAACAGCAGGCGCTCGCCTTGTGCGGCCTGCGCGCCCGCATTGCGGGTGGCAGCGATATGCCGCAGCTCGACCTCCAGCACCTGTGCGCCGTTGTCGCGCGCAATGCGTGCGGTGTCGTCCTCGCAGGCATCGGCCACCACGATCGCTTCATAGTCCAGCTGCATCGCCTGTGCGCAGGCATGCAGGCACTGCAGCGTTTCGCCGATCAGTGCAGCCTCGTTATGCGCGGGAATCACGAAGGACAGCATGGGACGTGGTGTGAGCGATGATGCGCCGAGTGTGCAAGCAGCGGTGGTGTGATGGCGTGAGTGCATGCGATCGGCACAGCCACACCGTGCTCAGCCGGACGTGGCCGTCGGGGCGAGGCACGCATGTCTGCCACGTGTATTTCTTCGTGCCGGCGCTGTGCACAGACGCTTTCAGTCGCCCAGCGCGAGACCGCAGCGATCGCTGCGGTCTCGCGATCATGGCTCAGCGGTTGACCGCGCCCATCATCGCTTCGGGGTAACGCGTGCCGGCCGCAGCCTGCGCCGGGAAAATCGCATCGATGCGTGCCAGTTCGTCGGGCATCAGTGCCACCTCCAGCGCGGCGATGTTCTCGTCCAGATATGCCTGACGCTTGGTGCCGGGGATCGGGATCAGGTCCTGGCCCTGCGCCAGCACCCAGGCCAATGCCAGTTGCCCGGGTGTGATGCCCTTGTCGGTGGCGATCGCCTTGACCTGCTCCACCAACTGCAAATTGCGGGTGAAGTTGTCGCCCTGAAAACGCGGCGAATGCCGGCGGTAATCGTCCGCGTCGAAGTCGTCGGGCGATGAGAACGCGCCGGTGAGAAAACCGCGGCCCAGCGGCGAGTACGGCACGAAGCCGATGCCGAGCTCGCGCACGGTGGCGAACACGCCGTTGTCTTCCGGCTCGCGCGACCACAGCGAGTATTCGGTCTGCACCGCGGTGATCGGGTGCACGGCATGCGCGCGGCGGATGGTGGCTGCGGCCGCTTCCGACAGCCCGAGAAAGCGCACCTTGCCCTGTTCGACCAGACGTGCCATCGCCCCGACGGTGTCTTCGATCGGCACGTTGGGATCCACGCGGTGCTGGTAGTACAGATCGATGTGCTCCACGCCAAGACGGCGCAGGCTGGCCTCGCAGGCGGACTGCACGTAGGCCGGGCTGCCATCGATGCCGCGCACCGACGGGTCGTTGGGATCGAGCTTGATGCCGAATTTGGTGGCCAGAAACACCTCGTGCCGGCGGGATGCGATCGCCTTGCCCACCAGCACTTCGTTGGTGTGCGGGCCATACATGTCGGCGGTGTCGAGCAGGCTGATGCCGCGGTCGAGCGCGCGATGGATTACCGCGATCGAGGTGGCCTCATCGCTGCGATCGCCATAGAACGCGCTCATACCCATGCAGCCGAGGCCGAGTGCGGAAACGGTGGGGCCGGACCGGCCAAGTGTGCGGGTTTGCATGGTGGGGAAGCTCCGTGCAGCGAGGTAGGCGGGGAGAGTGGCGCGGCGTGCGTTAGCGCGATGTGGCCCGCGCGCGAATGCTTGAGGCCGGTGAGTAGGGGGGGCGATGCTTTTTGCTTGGGAATTGCGGCGCTGTGCAGTTTCCACGGATTTAACAGCGGATTCGCTGAGCAAGGGGCCAGTTGTTGAAAGCGCTGATTGCAAGGCAGCGTCGCGTAGTGAACAGCGTTTGCTGCGGCATTCGATGACCTGTGGTGACACACAGCGTCTGCGTCTCGTTGCGCTTGCCGTATCGCCCATCGCGCGCGACGTGTTGCCGACGCCGCCATCGGCACTCTGGCCTGATGTCGAACACTGCACGCGCGATGTTGCAGAACATCATGCTGTTGTCGACGCACGGCGCGATCTCGCATTGCCACGCGCTTTAGGTATCACTGAGTGCAGTGCGCGCAGCCCCAGCGATCCGCCAGCGCGGTCACACAACGCAGTCAATGCCAACGACATCGGCCAAGCTGCACGCGTTCTCTCGGCGCCACGCCTGCAACCGTACCGTCAAACAAACCAACGCCCGCGCGTATCGGGCCGCCTCAAGCCGGCCCAAACGCGCGGGCGCTGCGATGGTGGCCTCAGCCCTTGAGCTTGTTGGCGAACTCGGCGACGCGCTTGCCGAGCAGCTTTGCGGTTTCCAGATCGCCGCTGCGCGGGGCTTCGTCCGGCGATGCGTCCGAGGGCGAGATTGCCAGCGCGCCGCCCCAACCGGCGGTCCAGTTGATGTCCTGCGGCCCGTGCGCCTTGGTGTTGGACGGCGGCAGACCGGTGCCAACCCAGACCTGCCCGTGCTGCTGCGACAAGGTCCAGAAATACTGGATGGTGGCGTACTTGTCGCCGTTCACCGAGGCCGAGTTGGTGAAGCCGGCGGCCACCTTGTCCTTCCATGCCTGCGCAAACCACGGCTTGGAGCTGTCGTCGGCAAACCTCTTGAACTGCCAGGCCGGCCCGCCCATGTAGGTGGGGCTGCCGTAGATGATCGCGTCGGCTGCGCCGATCGCCTCCCAGGCGTCGTCGGGCAGTTTGCCGTCCTGGTCGATGCGGTACAGCGTGGCCTCGCCGACACTGGCGGCCCCTGCATGCACGGCTTCGGCCTGCTTGACGGTGTGGCCGTAGCCGCTGAAATACACGATGGCGATCTTGCTCATGGACGCTCCTGTTGAACGAAGGAGGCCGATTGTGCGCACACCAGCCGCGACAGAAGAATGACCACGTGCGGGATGAACTGTTGCCGCGGCCGCTTGGGGCGGCCAATACAACCACTGCACAGCCACCGGGCAGGCGCAGCCGGCGTTCTGTGCTCACATGTCCCTGTTCTGAGCGCGCCACCCACACCAACGTAGGATTGCTGACGCGTGTTACCGGCCGCTTTAGCCAGCCGCCGTCGCTAGGTGCGGCGTGTGCCAGGCGCGCGCCGCCACACCAACCGACGATAGCTGACGCGTGTTGCCGACCGCGCTTAGCCGGCCGCCGGCTCGGCCAGGCATTCGAGCAGGTAGTCGATGAAGCTGCGCACCTTCGGCGCCAGATGGCTGCGGCTGGCGTACACCGCAAAGATGCCGATCTCGCCGAGTTGGTAGTCGGGCAGGATGCGCAGCAGGCGACCGCTGGCGATATGCGCATCGGCCAGGAAGTCCGGCTGCATCACGATGCCCTGGCCGGCCAGCGCCGCCGCATTGAGCACGTGGCCGTTGTTGGCGCGCAGCCCGCCGTGGATGCGCACATCGACATCGCCGTCCGGGCCATGGAAGCGCAGCTCGTCGCCGCTGGGCGAGTATTGGTAGAGCAGACATTCGTGGCCGGCCAGGTCGGACGGGTGCTTCGGCGTACCGGCGCGCGCCAGATACGCCGGCGCTGCGCAGGGCAGCAGCCGGACCTTGCCCAGTTGCCGCGCGATCAGCATCGGCGCCGGCTGGCGGGTGATGCGGATGGCCACATCGAAGCCTTCTTCGACCATGTCGACCAGGCGATCGGTCAGCGACAGGTCCAGCTCCACCTGCGGGTAGCGTGCGCGAAAGCCGGGCAGCAGCGCGCCCAGACGCTCGATCCCATAGCTCACCGGCGCATTGACTCGCAGCACACCGGACGGCTCCAGCGCCTGCGCGCCGATGGTGGCTTCCAGGTCGTCCAGATCGGCCAGCAACTGCAGGCAACGCTGGTAGTACGCCGTGCCGGCGCTGGTCAGGCTGACCCGGCGCGTGGTGCGGTTGAGCAGGCGCGTGCCCAGGCGTTGTTCGAGCGCGGCGACCTGGCGGGTGACGTTGGCGGTGGAACGGTCCAGCGCATCGGCGGCGGCGCTGAAGCCGCTGCGTTCGGCCACCGCGGTAAACACGCGCATCGCATCGAGGGTATCCATGGCCGTTCCGATTGTTTCTTTGGTTGCAATAAATTATCCGAATCCGATGTATTTATCAGATTTTAGTAAGTAATAGGCTGTGTGGGTCCTCAACGGAGTGCCCGTCATGTCCACCCACCTCGCACCGCCTGGGACTGCTGCCTACGGCGCGGCACTGCTGCGTATCAGCCTGGGCGCGCTGTTTCTGTTGCATGGTCTGACCAAGCTGTTGGTGTTCACCCCGGCCGGCACCGTGGGCTACTTCCAGTCGCTCGGCCTGCCCGCCGCGTTGGCCTATCTCAGCATGGCGCTGGAACTCGGCCTGGGCCTGGCGTTGCTGTTGGGCCTTTACGCGCGCTGGGTGGCGCTGCTGGGCGTGCCGTTGCTGCTGGGCACCATCGTCAGCGTGCATGGCGCCAACGGGTTCGGTTTCTCAAACCCGGGTGGCGGTTGGGAATATCCGGCGCTGTGGGCGGTGTTACTGGTCGTGCAATCGCTGCTGGGCGATGGCGCGCTTGCGCTGAAGCCGGCGCACTGAAGCCTGTCATTTTGAAGCCTGTCATTTAAGGAGCCACGCATGAGCCGCATGCCATCGTTGTACATCTCGCACGGATCGCCGATGACGGCGTTGCAGCCTGGCCAGGTCGGGCTGCGCCTGGAAGAACTGCGGCAACTGCTGCCACGGCCGCGTGCGATCGTTGTCGCCACGGCGCACTGGCTGGGCCGTCGCCCGCTGGTCAGCGCTGCCGCGCGGCCGGCGACCATTCACGACTTCGGCGGGTTTCCTGCGCCGTTGTACGAGTTGGAGTATCCCGCGCCCGGGGAGCCCGCGCTGGCGCAGCAGATCACCCGCCGCCTGGAACAGGCCGGCCTGCATCCGCAGCTGGACCCGCAACGCGGTTTCGATCACGGCGTGTGGGTGCCGCTGCGCTTGCTGTACCCGGCGGCCGACATCCCGGTGGTGTCGGTGTCGATCCAGCCCGAACTCGGCCCTGCCCACCAGTTTGCGGTGGGGCGCGCGCTGGCGCCGCTGCGCGACGACGGCGTGCTGGTGATCGGCTCGGGCAGCATCACCCACAACCTGCACGATTTTCGCCACGGCTACAGCGTGGAGCGCGAGGCGCCGTATGTGCGCCCCTTCATCGAATGGATCGAGCGCAAACTGCTGGAAAACGACATCCCCGCGCTGCTCGACTATCGTCGGCAGGCGCCGTATGCCGAGCGCGCGCATCCCAGCGACGAGCACCTGTTGCCGCTCTATGTCGCGATGGGTGCAGCCGGTGGCGACCACCTCGGCGCGCAGCGGATCGATGCCGGGATCGATCTGGGCTTTCTGGCGATGGATCTATATCGCTTCGACGGCGATGCCGCGATTGCCGCTTGATCGGGGTGTGAAGGCAGTGCCGCTGCTGCGGCGGAACTGGAGCACTCACGGCAGCACTTTGGCACACGCCGGTAACGGCGTGACTACCGTGCCGCAGCGTTGAGTGCATTAATGCGACGCCGCAGCGATAAGGGCATCACGCTGTACCGCAGCGCTGACGACATCACCGCCGCACCGTAGTGTTGTGGCATGACCACAACACAGAAGCGTTGAGGCATGACTGCAGCCGCGCAGCGTTGAGGCATCACCGCTGCCCCGCAGCGCTCTGAAGCATTCACGATCTGCTGCGGTGCAGTCTCATAGGCTGAGACGCCCTGGCTGCATGCTGCCCGCGTGAAAATCCTCGACAAGCTCGCCGTCCTCGCCGACGCCGCCAAATACGATGCCTCGTGCGCCTCCAGTGGGGCGAACAAGCGCAATTCGCTCGGTACCGGCGGGATCGGCAGTACCGAGGGCATGGGCATCTGCCACTCGTACACGCCCGATGGCCGCTGCGTGTCGCTGCTGAAGATATTGCTGACCAACTTCTGCATCTTCGACTGCGCGTACTGCGTCAATCGCGTGTCCAGCAATGTGCGCCGTGCGCGCTTCACGCCGGAAGAAGTGGTCACGCTGACGCTGGATTTCTACAAGCGCAATTACATCGAAGGCCTGTTCCTGTCCAGCGGCATCATCCGCAACTCCGACTACACCATGGAACAGCTGGTGGAAGTGGCGCGGCAGTTGCGCGAGGTGCATCGTTTTGCCGGCTACATCCATCTCAAGACCATTCCCGACGCCGCGCCCGAGCTGCTGGCTGCGGCTGGCCGCTATGCGGACCGTCTGAGCATCAATGTGGAGTTGCCGACCGAGCAGGGCCTGACCTTGCTGGCGCCGGAAAAAAGCGTTGGCGGCATTCGCTCGGCGATGGGCGAGCTACGTTGGCGCATCGAAGAAAACCAGCTGGAGCGCAAGGCCGAAAAAGTGCGCCGGGCCAAGCCGCCGCGCTTTGCGCCGGCAGGCCAGAGTACGCAGATGATCGTTGGCGCCGACGATGCCAACGACCGCGCCATTTTGGACACCAGCCATAATTTGTATGGCAATTACCGCATGCGGCGGGTGTATTACTCGGCCTTCAGCCCGATCCCGGATGCATCGTCCAAGCTGCCGTTGCAGGCGCCGCCGTTGCAGCGCGAGCATCGGCTGTATCAGGCCGATTGGTTGCTGCGGTTCTACGAATTTTCGGTAGAGGAAATCGCGCCTGCACAATCCAGCGGCATGCTGGACCTGGATGTGGATCCCAAGCTGGCCTGGGCGCTGCGTAACCCGGAGCGGTTTCCGGTGGATCTGAATGTGGCGCCGCGTGAGATGTTGTTGCGGGTGCCAGGGTTGGGTACCCGCAATGTGGAGCGGCTGCTGTTGTCGCGCCGGCATGCACGGTTGCGGGTGGGCGATCTGGCGCGGCTGCGGGTGCCGATGAAGAAGCTGCTGCCGTTTGTGAGTGTGCTGGATCATCATCCGCGCCAGCGGCTGGATGATCCGGCGCGGTTACGTGCGCAGTTGGCGCCCGCACCGCGGCAGGCAAGTTTGTTCGATTGATGCCCCTGCCTTCTCCCATCGGGAGAAGCTGCCCGAAGGGCGGATGAGGGTGCGCCCGCAGGTATGAGCTGGACGTTCTTGATGGCTACTACGAATCTCCAACTTCGGTCGCCGGATCCATGTTTCAAGCGGTTGGGCGCCTTGCGGCGCGGGTGACGTGTCTTGGCAAACGTCACCAAAACCGCCATCGCCTGATGCAATCCTGCGCGGGAGCGACAAAGCGACAAAGCGACAAAGCGATAGCAGCGATACCACTGCAAAAAAGCAGCAGTAAAGATGCAAGACACAACCAGAGTGCCGGCGACGAAGCGACGGCCGGATCGGAAATCTTGAGGTCGGGTGTACGTAATGTTCAGCGCTGAGGTCGAACCACCGTGGAGTTTCGAGGCGTGGCGTGCGTTGGCGCGGGCGGGGTGGTGTGCGCAGGTAGAACCGGACGATGTGGCGTGGAACGGTGGGGCGCAGGGCGGGTTGTTGATGGGGCAGGGGTTGCTGGAGTTGCCGCTGACCGTGCCGCCGCCGCGGGTGTCGGCGGACTTCATGCAGCTGGCTGCATCGGTGTTGTGTCATCGCGATCCACAGCGGCACGCGGTGCTGTACCGGTTGTTGTGGCGAATCGCTTCTGGCGAAAAGGCGCTGCTGGAGCGCGCCACCGATGTGGATGTACACCGGCTTCGACAATGGCAAAAGGCGGTGCAGCGCGATACGCACAAGATGAAGGCATTCGTGCGCTTTCGGCGGTTGCCTGGAGAAGAGGAAGATTTTGTGGCCTGGTTCGAACCCGAGCACTGCATCGTGGATCGGGTGGCGCCGTTCTTCGCGCGGCGGTTTGCCGGCATGCAGTGGGCGATCCTTACGCCATACCGCAGCGTGCGCTGGGATGGCGAGGCGTTGTCGTTTGGCGATGCGGCGGTACGGTCGCAGGTGCCGGCCGACGACGCGCAGGAAACCCTGTGGCGCACGTACTACGCGCACATCTTCAATCCTGCGCGGCTCAACCCCACCATGATGCGGCAGGAAATGCCGCAGAAATACTGGAAAAACCTGCCCGAAGCGGCGCTGTTGCCGGAGTTGATCCGCGAGGCGGGTGTGCGCGTACGCGAGATGGCCGAGCGTGCGCCCGAGCCGGTGCGGCGGCGCGTGCCGGTGGCACCTGCGCCCGCCGTGGAAGTTACAACGCAAAGCCTGGCGCAGTTACGCACGGCGGCGCGCGACTGTCGCCGCTGCGAGCTGTGGCAACCGGCGACGCAAACGGTGTTCGGCGAAGGGCCGGACGATGCATCGGTGATGGTCATCGGTGAACAACCCGGCGACGAAGAGGATCTCAGCGGGCGTCCGTTCGTGGGCCCGGCCGGGCGTCTGTTCACCATGGCGCTCGGCGAACTGGGCGTGGATCGCCAGGCCTTCTACGTGACCAATGCGGTCAAGCATTTTCGTTTCGAACAACGCGGCAAACGGCGCCTGCATCGCAATCCGGAGCGTGCGCATGTGCAGGCATGCAGTGGCTGGCTGCAGGCCGAGCGCGCGCAGCTACGGCCCGCACACATCGTTTGTCTGGGAGCGACTGCGGCACAGGCAGTACTGGGGCCGGGCTTTCGTTTGATGCAGCAGCGTGGGCAGTGGCAACGGCTGGACGACGGCACGCCGGTACTGGCGACGGTGCATCCGTCTTGGGTGCTGCGACAAGGCTCCGAGGCGGCGCGCGAGGAAGGTTATCGCGGCTTTGTGGAGGACCTGCGGCTATTGTTGGCGCCGCCGAGTGCGGCAAGCGATCTGGCCAAGGCATAAAAAAAGCGCGTGCAAATGCACGCGCATGGTGTCGGAGAACAAGACACCAAGAGAGGTCGCCGGCATGCCGGCGACCTCGTTACCGCCGCTTCGCGGTTGGGTCGCGCGTCTTGCAACTTCACGCGCATGAATCGGCGCGTCGATGGGCCAGTGGACATGACCAACTCGTGCCCACAAAGATCGCCCACCGACGCCATGCAATCACGCACTAGCGCATGCAACGCTGCGTACCCACCGACGAACATTCGATCTGTTCGCGTCGGTGGGAGATACGGGCATGCGCCAGCGACGTGCCTGCAGTTACGGCATCAGCACCTTGTCGATCACATGGATCACGCCATTGCTCTGGTTGACGTCGGCAATGGTGACGGTGGCGGTGTTGCCCTTGACGTCGGTGAGTGTGACCTTCTTGCCATTGAGCTTGGCGGTCAGCGGCTCGCCCTGCACGGTGGTCAGCGTGGCGCTACCGCCACCGGCCTTGATCTTGGCGATCAACGAGGCGGCGTCCACCTTGCCCGGTACCACGTGGTAGGTGAGCACCTTGGTTAGCATCGGCTTGGATTCGGGCTTCAGCAGCGTGTCTACCGTGCCGGCCGGCAATGCGGCAAACGCAGCATTGGTCGGGGCGAAGACAGTGAACGGGCCCGGGCCCTTGAGGGTGTCGACCAGGCCAGCCGCTTTGACGGCGGCCACCAGGGTGGTGTGATCCTTGGAGTTGACCGCGTTGTCGACGATGTCCTTGGTCGCCAGCATCGGCGCGCCACCCACCATCGGATTGGACGCAGCGTAAGCGGGAGCCATCGCGCTGGTGAGGGCAATAGCGGTAGCAATGGCAAGCGACTGGAATGAGGTCTTCATGAGGCATCGATCCTTTGGGTGAGCGATTACCTGGATGGCAATCGTGGATCTTGATACGCGGCCAGATGCGGCGCGGATGCATCACGTGGTTTTTACATAAAGATGCTGCGCTGCACCGTTGTCATAATCCGCTGTAGCGAACCGCGATCGAGTGGCCCGTGGTTGAGTCTGTTCGATCAGCGATGGCCGCACATTCCGACCGACGGTTGAAAAACTCCTTGGCGAAACTGCAATGCAGGACGCGCGATCCGGCTGTCACGAAGAGCAGCTAACCAACCAACTGTGCAGCTGCCAGGCGGACGCGGCCGGTGCTCGGTGCGGCATGTGCCACGCGCACACTACGGTTTCTCCGCGCCGTCTATACCCACCTGACAACTGCTCGCTCCGTGTTGTTAGGCGCTCTAATTCCAGCGGCGTCGTCGCTATCGCATGACCTCCCTAATGCTGCACGAATGTTCGCGATTGGAAAAAGCGACATCGGTCAGTGCGATTAGTCTTGATGCCCTTGCGTGATAATCCTTTCTAAGGCGCTGTAGACCATGAAGTCCAAAAAAATTGAATTCAATCGACTGTTGCTGCCGACAGTGTGGGTGGCAGGCGCGCTGGCGTTAGTCGGTACTGCACACGCTTCAGCCGTCACGCCAACGCCTGCGCCATCAGCGACCGCTGCTGTGTCTGCGAGTGACAGTTATCGACCAGGGCAGAAATGGATTGTGCCGGGGGAGTGGGAATTCACGGTTGATTCTGCGCGCGTGGCCAAGGTGAAGATTCCCAACCATGGCGGCGGCTCGTGGGTTCCCACGCAAGTGATCCTGCTGACCTATAGTTACAAGAACATCGGATTCGACGACAGCGCTAACTACAAGGACAGCGGCCCGTCGACGCTGGCGTTTTCGAAAGCGCATATCGACGTGTCCGATGCCAACGATGCGGACAACGGCGGCGCAGGCAATTACCCCGTGCGCATCAAGCTCGTCGGAGACGCTGACGGTCAGACGCCCGGGCAGGAGATGCTCGGCGCGCAGTGGCCGTACGCCTTCAAAAAGAAGGTCACGGCGGTCAAGGTGACGGTGAGCCACTACGACTCCAAGCTGAAATTGCATGAAGCGACCTTTCTGCTTCCGGTCGAGGGCGCTGGGCAATCGACGCCGCACGCGAACAGGCACGTGCACCACAGCTGATCCTCGGTCGGCCAACCCGCGCGGGCATGCCGTCGGCATCCGCGACGTCGCGAGCGATCATGTGCCGGTCGCTTTCGACGGCACCGCGTTCCAGGCGACTGAGCGACTATTGGCGTTGGCGATGGATCGATCGCCTGCCCGCTGCCTGCAACGCGCAGGTGCACTGCGGGCCCGTTGCAGTGCCACGATGGCGCAGCGGTTCATCGTCCTACAGGCCATCTGTCTTGACGAAGCACCGCCGCATCGTTGGGTCGGCCTGTCCTTCCGGCAGCCACAGTGGCTGATCGATGCACACCCGCTACAGCGCTGCAGCACTAGACCCTTTGTGGCGGTCACCGCGCAGGACCACGCCCAGGCCCAGGCGGTGCAGTGGTTTCATCACCGGTTGCAAACCGGTATGGTCCCGTCAGTACGTGGTTGTGCGTCGCAATATGACGATGCCGCACGTGCGGCCGTTTCTTCTTCCGGGTTTTTATGCATTCGATCGATGTCGTCCTCGCCATGTTGCTGGCGGTCGCGGCCAGCGGTTATCTGATCCGCATCCTGCCGTTCTCGCTGCCGTTGCCGCTGGTCCAGATCGCGCTAGGCGCGGTGGTCTCCGGCGTGTTCGATGCGGGGCACGAGCTGGAGCCGGAGCTGTTCTTCCTGTTGTTCCTGCCGCCGCTGCTGTTCCTGGACGGCTGGCGCATTCCCAAACAAGGCCTGTTCCGCGACAAGGCGGCGATCCTGGAGCTGGCGCTGGGCCTGGTGGTGTTCACGGTGGTCGGGGCGGGGTTGCTGATCCATTGGCTGATCCCGGCGATGCCGTTGGCGGTGGCGTTTGCATTGGCGGCGATCATCTCGCCGACCGACCCGGTGGCGGTGTCGTCGATCGCCTCCAAGGTGCCGATCCCCAAGCGCCTGATGCACATCCTGGAAGGCGAGTCGCTGCTCAACGACGCTTCGGGCCTGGTGTGCTTCCAGTTCGCGGTGGCTGCGGTGCTCACCGGCACCTTCTCGGTGGCGACCGCTTCGCTGACCTTCCTGTGGGTGGCCCTGGCCGGGCTTGCACTGGGCGCTGCGCACTACCTTTGGGCTGAGCCGGATCCAGGCCTGGATCTGGCGTCACTTCGGCGAAGAACCCGGTTCGGCGATCCTGGTTAACCTGCTCACGCCGTTTGCCGCCTACCTGCTGGCCGAAGCCTTCCACGCCTCCGGCATCCTGGCTGCGGTCGCGGCCGGCATCACCATGAGCTACGTGGAAATGGCCGGCAACGCACCGGGCAACATGCGGCTGCAGCGTTCGGCGGTGTGGGACACGGTGCAGTTCACCTTCAACGGCATCATCTTCGTGCTGCTGGGCGAGCAGTTGCCGGGCATCCTGGATGGCGCAGTGCGCAGCGTGCAGGAGGCCGGGCACCTCAATCCCTGGTGGCTGGCGGTATATGTGGCCACTATCAGCACCAGCCTGATGGCGTTGCGCTTTGTGTGGGTATTTTTGTCGCTGCGCTGGAACATCTTCAAGGCGCAGCGGCGCGGCGAGCAGCATGTCAGCCCGCCGTGGCGGATTGTGGTGGCGGTGTCGCTGGCGGGCGTACGCGGCGCGATCACCCTGGCCGGCGTGCTGACGCTACCGTTGATGCTGGAAGATGGCTCGCCATTTCCGGCCCGCCAGCTGGCGATCTTCCTGGCCGCCTCGGTGATCCTGGTGTCGTTGCTGGTGGCCAGCGTGGCACTGCCGCCCCTGCTGCGCGGACTGGAATTGCCGGAAGAAGAAGACGAGCAGCAGAAAGAAGACCTGGCGGTGAAGGCAGCCTCGCAGGCAGCGCTGGAGGCAGTGGAAAAGCTGCGTCAGCGACTGGTGGAAGACAGCGCCCATGCCGAGCGCTACAACGCCGCCGCCAACCAGGTCAGCCAACGCTACCAACGCAAGCTGGGCGCGGTGGACATGGCCGAAACCGACCCGGAAGAGGCCGGTGCTTACGAGCAGGCCTTGCGTCAGTTCCGGCACGCGGCCTTGGTGGCCGAACGCAACGAGTTGTTCAAGCTTGCACGCCGTCGCGAGATCTCCGACGACCTGTCGCGCAGGCTGGTGCGCAATCTGGATTTGATCGAGTCGCGTAAGCGGGCTTGATGCACGGGACTAGGGCGTCGGGAGTAGGGATTCGCAAGAGCCGGGCAATGGCACGCCCGTCGTAGGAGCGCACCTGGGCGCGACGGGGCCGTACGTCTGGTGCGCGCTCATGCGCGTAGGGATTGGGAATCGGGAATCGGGAATCGGGAATCGCAAGAGCCAGGCCGGTAGCCACGGTCTTTTGTAGGAGCGCACCTGGGCGCGACGGAGCCGTACGTGTGATGCGCGCGTTCACTCGCTGGTGAAGCGGGAATCGTACGAGCACCCACACCCGCCATCACGGCGCCTCGGGAGACACCATCCCATCTGACCCCCTCCCATCGTCACGGCGCACCGCCTACCCTGGGCGCTTATCGTTCCCGTGCAAAACCCATGACGCCCATCGTTTCCATCCAGGGATTGAGCAAGACCTACGCCGGCGGTTTCCAGGCCCTCAAACAGGTGGATCTGGACATCCAGCGCGGCGAAATCTTCGCGCTGCTCGGCCCCAACGGTGCCGGCAAGACCACCTTGATCAGCATCATCTGCGGGCTGATCAACCCCAGCACCGGCAGCGTACTGGCCGATGGCCACGACATCGTGCGCGACTATCGCGCCGCGCGTGCCAGCATCGGGCTGGTGCCGCAGGAACTGGCCACCGATGCATTCGAAACGGTGTGGGCCACGGTGCGTTTCAGTCGCGGCCTGTTCGGCAAGCCGGCAAATCCGCAGTACCTGGAAACCGTGTTGCGCGAGCTCTCGCTGT
Source organism: Xanthomonas sp. AC360 (assembly GCF_979258225.1). Classification (NCBI taxonomy): domain Bacteria; kingdom Pseudomonadati; phylum Pseudomonadota; class Gammaproteobacteria; order Lysobacterales; family Lysobacteraceae; genus Xanthomonas; species Xanthomonas sp. AC360. The sequence goes on along the minus strand of NZ_OZ409846.1, from coordinate 550,750 downwards.
GGGACAAGCGCAACAACAAGATTTCCACGCTGTCCGGTGGCATGAAGCGGCGCGTGTTGATCGCCAAGGCGCTGGCGCATGAGCCGCGCATTCTGTTTCTGGACGAGCCCACCGCCGGTGTGGACGTGGAACTGCGTCACGACATGTGGCAGATGGTGCGGCGCCTGCGCGAGCAGGGCACCACCATCATCCTGACCACCCACTACATCGAGGAGGCCGAAGACATGGCCGACCGTGTCGGCGTCATCAATCGCGGCGAGCTGGTGCTGGTGGAAGACAAACACACGCTGATGCGCAAGCTCGGCAAAAAGCAGCTCACGCTCAGCCTGCAATCGCCATTGCACACGCTGCCCGCTGCGTTGGCAGACTTGCCGCTGGAACTGTCGGCCGATGGCAACAGCCTGATCTACACCTTCGACACCCAGGCCGAGCAGACCGGCATCGGTGCGTTGCTGCGCCGACTCAACGAGCACGGCATCGACTTCAAGGACCTGCATTCCAGCGAGAGTTCGCTGGAAGAAATCTTCGTCAACCTGGTGCATGGCGCACGCAACGCGGAGGTGCGCGCATGAACCGGCATGCGATTGCAGCGATCTATCGTTTCGAAATGGCGCGCGCCTTCCGCACGCTCACTCAGTCGATCGCCTCGCCGGTGCTTTCGACCTCGCTGTATTTCGTGGTCTTCGGCGCGGCCATCGGCTCGCGCATGGGCGACATCGACGGCATCAGCTACGGCGCCTTCATCATTCCCGGGCTGGTGATGCTGTCCTTGCTCAACGAGAGCATTTCCAACGCCTCGTTTGGCATCTACATGCCGCGTTGGGCCGGCACCATCTACGAGGTGTTGTCCGCGCCGGTGGCGTGGTGGGAAATCGTGATCGGCTATGTGGGCGCTGCGGCGACCAAGTCGGTGATGCTGGGTTTGTTGATCCTGCTCACCGCGCGCCTGTTCGTGCCGTATGAGATCGCCCACCCGATATGGATGCTGGGCTTTCTGGTGCTCACCGCGCTGACTTTCAGCCTGTTCGGTTTCATCATCGGCATCTGGGCCAACGGCTTTGAAAAGCTGCAGGTGATCCCGCTGATGGTGGTGACGCCGCTGACCTTCCTGGGCGGCAGTTTCTATTCGATCAACATGCTGCCGCCGTTGTGGCAGAAGGTCACCTTGTTCAACCCGGTGGTGTATCTGATCAGCGGTTTCCGCTGGAGCTTTTACGGCAAGGCCGACGTGCATATCGCGGTGAGCACCGGCATGACGTTGCTGTTTCTAGTGGTGTGCCTGGGCGTGGTGGCGGCGATCTTCCGTAGTGGTTATCGGCTCAAGGCGTGAGTGGTGAGTGCAGTGGTGTTGTCGGTCGCATTCTGGTGGATGCCGTCGGAAGTCCAGGTCAAACGCGTCAGAAGTCCAGGTCAAACGCTGAGTGGATCGAGTGCGCGGTGCCCTCACCGCTCGCGGGACACGCCGTGAACCCATCCCTGGGGGCTCGGTGGCGGCATCCATGCCGCCACACGGTCCCGCAAGCGGCGAGGACACCGCACCAGACAGGTTGCTGGTTGCTTTGTTGAAAGCCTTGCACACCGACCATCTCGACTGGTCCTTGCCCGCCCACCGTCGCGGGACCTTACGCGGCATGGATGCCGCGTAAGAGCCTCCAGGGACGGATTCACGGCGTGTCCCGCGATGGTGGGCGGGCAAGGGCCCTGCAGCAAACTCGCAGCTCAGCAGCTGAGCAGCTGAGCAGCTCTGCAATAGAACAGCTTGAAGTAGTGTGGTCGGCCGCTCTTACTCGGCAGCAGGCTGGGCGTCGCTCTTGGTGTCCAGGAAGTAGGCCACCACCTCACCCTTGACCTTCATCGTCATCGGGTTGCCGCGGCGGTCGCGTGCCTTGCCGACCTGCACCTTGATCCAGCCTTCGCTCACCGAGTATTCCTCCACGTTGTCGCGTTCGACCCCGTTGAAGCGCACGCCGATACCGCGATTGAGGACGTCGGCATCGTGGAACGGGCTGCGTGGGTCGATGGCCAGATGATCGGGAGGGGTATCGCTCATGGGAAAGGCGTCATGACGGACCGGGATAGCCGTCTTCGGCCGCACAGGATACGGGCCTGTGCCGGGAAGACCAGCCCTGATGCCACAGACGCGCTCGCCCGCCGGTTTGCTTGCGCCGCGTGAGGCGTCACACTTCGCACCTGCAATCCTTGAGCGAGACCGCCATGCCCGACAACAGTGCCGATTACGAAGACGACGAAGGCCTGCCACCCGAGACCGACGAAGACGATGTCGACGACCATCCGGCGCGGGTCTGGAATCTGCTTGTGCTGATCAACCCGGGCGACGAAGACACCGCACTGGGGCAGTTCGACGCCTGGCGCGAAACGCAGGCCGAGGCGGACGACGATGAGGGCGACGATGCCTGGCTGTGGGCGCTGAAGGACGCGATCGACTGGCGCTCGGGGTTTTATGTCGACTGGAAGGATACCGATTCGTTCATTGCCGCCATCGACGAACTGAGCGCGCGCTGGAACCTGCGCATCGCGTGGGGCGGCGATCTGGACGATGAAGACTTCGCCAACGGCCTTGGCGTGCCCGACCTGATGGCGGTGGCGTTCGACCGCCTGCGCGAGCATGGCTATTCGCTGTGGAACTGGAACACCGGCGGCGATGCCTATGCCGGCTGGATCGCGCTCAGTCGCGACGACGAGGCGATGCTGGCACTGACCTCGCTGCTGGACGTGGAAGTGCGGCTGGGCAACGAGGCGTTCTAAGAGCGGCGAACACAACGTAGCGAGCAGTCGTCAGACGGGTGTGGACGGCGTGGAGGAACCGGAGCCTACGCGTGGTCCATGCTGCACCGAGCACCGAGCACCGAGCACCGAGCACCGACCGCGCCCGCACCCGCCTGGCGGTGAGCACGGTCCTCTTGTTAGCTGCTGCAAGCCAGCCGCACGCCTGGTGCCGGAGGTGGCGTGCACCACCTCCGGCACGCTTGCCGATTCACGCTTGCCGATTACTGCCGCGCCATCAACGACACGTTGTTGAACCCCCCTGTGCCGCCGACCAACTTGATGTAGTAGGTGCCGGTCTGCGGTGCGGTCAGCCGTAGCGTCTGCGCGCTGCCGGTGCGTGCGGATTTCAACTGGTAGCTGCTGGTGGTCGGCTCGACGTCGTAGCTGAGATACAGCGCGACGTTGCCGCCGCCACCGAAGCTGAGCACATTCAAGGCGCTGCCGGCGTTGGCGGTAAAGCGGTAGGTCTTTTCCTCGCTTTGACCGCCGCTCTGGCCGGTCAGGGCATCGCGGTTGGTCAGGCTCACGGTGACCGGTATGCAGACGCTGCCGCTGCAGCTGTTCTGCACGTAGTCCAGTGCCGCGGTGGCATCGACAATCCCGGTGCCGATCGCGCGACCGGCCGGTGGTCTGACCGGGAAGGCGCGCGCAGTCTGGCGCAGCATGGCTTCCATCTGCGCAGCGGCCAGCGGGGTCTTGCCGGAGGCGGCCAGCGCGCTCTGTACCAGGGCGGCCACCGCGGCCACATGCGGCGTGGCCATCGAGGTGCCGGCAAAGCCGACGTATTCGTACTCGCCGGAGGTCGGCGTGGTCTTGCCGCTATAGCCGGTCGACAGCACCACCCCGTCCCAGCCGCCGTTGCCGGTGTCGTCGGTGGCACCGCCGCCGGGGCCGGACAGGTCCACGCTGCTGCCGAAATTGGAGTAGAACGCGATCCCGCCGGTGATGCGGGTGGCGCCCACCGTAATCACGTTGCCGCAGCTCGACGGGCTGAACTGCGAGGCGTTGCTGGCCTCGTTGCCAGCCGCCACCACCACCACAGCACCATTGGCCACTGCTGTGTCGATGGCGCTCTGGGTAGTGCTGTCGCATGTGCCCGGGCCGCCCAGGCTCAGGCTGATGACCTCGGCCGGATGGAGATTGTCCGGGACGCCGTCGATATGGCCGCCGGAGGCCCACACCATGGCATCGGCGATGTCCGAGCTGGTACCGCCACATTGGCCGAGTACGCGTACCGGCAGGATCTGCGCGTCGTAGGCAGCACCGGCGCCGCCGATCGTATTGTTGGTGAGTTCGCCGACCGTGCCCGCGGTATGGGTACCGTGCCAGCTACTGGAGCGCGCCGGCAGTCCGCAGAAGTTGTCCTCTTCGGTCCAGTCGCCGTAGTCCAACGCGCCCGGCACGCGGGCGTCGCTGTCGCGCCGGGAGATCGCCGCGTTGCTGATGAAGTCGTAGCCCGGCAGGATGTGGTCGTTGTTCTTCAGGTCCGGATGGTCGGGCAGGATGCCGGTGTCGAGCACCGCCACCACCACGCCGGCACCGGTGGAGCTCTCCCAGGCTTGTGGAGCGCGAATGCCGCCGATGCTGTCCTGCAGATGCCACTGGAACCCGGCATACAGGCGGTCGTTGGGGGTTACGGCGGTGGCGGTGGCCTGCGGCGTCACTGCGACGGCACCGGCCTTGAGCCTGGGCCCGGCTACGTCATCGACCGCGCGCAGCATGCGATCGAACTCGGCGTATTGCACTTGTGGATCGGCGCGCAGTTCGGTCAGCAACTTGGCCTGGTCGGCGCTGCTGAGCGTGCGCGCAAGGTCCAGCAGGCTGGCGCCGGTCCCGGTGCGCCGCAGCACGCGTGCGTTGAGCGGCGTGGCACGCGCGGCACCGCTGGCCGCGCGCAGGACACCGGCGCGGTTGGCGGCTGCAGACAGGATCGACAGGCGCGAGCTGTCGGACGGCACGCTGCTCTTGTATTTGACGATCAGCCGGGCGGGGAGTGCGGTTGGGGAAGTGGCCGTAGGCAGGCCGCGCAGGCTGAGTTGATCGGTGGCCGCATGGGCCTGAAACGTGGCCGTGGCCAGGATTGCGCTCAATAGCAGGGGCTTGAGCGGCAGCGAAGCGTTGTTCATGGGATGGCTCTCGCAAGAATCGATGGAGTTAAGGGGAAGACGTGCACGGCGCGGCGCAGGAGTTACAAGTCCACGCCGAAGCCCAGGCCTGCCGACGAGTCGCTGCCGCTGAACGCGCCGCCGAGGCTGAACGAGGCGCGCTCGCCCACCTTCTTGGCGTAGCCGATGGAGAGCGCGCGTTCGCCGCTCTGGAAGCCGGCGCCGACGGCTATGCGCCCGCGCGCACTCTGGGTGCCGGCAGCATTGATGCCCATGTTGAGCATCGCCGCGCTCATTGCGCCGATGCGGTCGATACGGCGATCCATCGTCTGAAAGCGCCGTTCGCTGCCATCGCGCAATTGGGTGAAGCTGTCGCTCAGCGCCGACACCCGGCTGTCGGTGTAGCTGTTGGCCGAACTCAGCGTGCGGCTGTTGCCGGCGTTGAGCTGGGCCACGTTGGCGGCGTCGGTGTCGCTTTGTCCGGCAGCGACGTTGGTGATCTGGCGCGCGTTGCCGGCGCTGCCGACCGAGACGCTGTTGGCGCGATCGGCCACCGCGCCACGTCCTAGCGCGACTGCGTTATCGGCGTCGACGCGCGCGCCCTGGCCGAGCGCGGTACCCGAGGCTGCGGTGACGCTGGCGCTTTCGCCCACGGCCACCGCGTTGGTGGCGGCGGTGGCGATGGTCGTATTGGCGCCGACTGCGGTGCTGCCGTCGGCGTTGACCTTGGCATTGGCACCGAGCGCGGTGTCCTGCGGGCCGTAGGCCAGCGCGTCGGCGCCGACCGCCAGGCCGTTCTCGCCATTGGCGGTGGCGGACGAGCCGATCGCCACGGCATTGGTGCCGCTGCCGACCACCGGCGCCAAGCTGCCGCCGCCGACCGCCACATTGCCCGCAGTGACATTCTGCAAGGCACCGATGCGGCCATCGAAACCGGTCAAAGCCGCATCGATGGCGCCCATCGCCTCGCCGATGTTGCCGTAGCTCGCGCCCTGCACCAGGTAGCTGCCGCTTATCAGATTGCCGGTAGGGTCGAAGACGCTGCCGGCGCCCAGGGCGGTGGCCACGCTGCGCAGCTGTGCCAGGTTGACCGCGTCGGTGGCCTCGCTGCCGGCGGCCACGCTGGTGATCTGCCGGGTCAACCCGGACGCGACATCGCCCACCGACACGCTATTGCTGCGGGTGGCATGCGAATACGCGCCCAATGCGACTGCGCTGCTGGCCGAGCGGTTCCAGGCATCGTCGACCCAGTCGCCGACCTTTGCGCCATAGCCGATGGCGGTTGCATCGACGCCGTTGACCTCAGTGTCGGCACCGATCGCGGTGCTGTTGGGGTTGAACCAGGAGGTTTCGGCATTGGCGCCGAGTGCCACGCTGTTGGCGGTGTAGGTCACTGCACGGTGGCCGATCGCCACCGACTCGGCATCCTGGGTCAACGCGAACCCGCCGATCGACACGGTGTTGGCCGCGAACGAGCCGGCACTGTGGCCGATCGCCACCGAATCGGTGTTGCCCGGCAGGTTGGGGAAGATGTTGGCGTTGTAGCCAATGGCGATGGCGTAGTCGGACTGGGTCTGCGCACCCGCGCCCAGGGCGACCGCGCCGGTGCCGGTGGCTGCCGTGATCCCGATGCTGTTGCCTGCGCTCTCCGCAGCGGTGCTGATGCCGCCGATCGCCATGCTGTCGGTGCCGCTGGCCAAGGAATTGAAACCGATGGACACGGTACTGTCGGCGACCGCGCGTGCGCCGTTGCCGAGCGCACTGCTGCCCAGCCCGATCGCCTGCGAGCGGGTACCGATGGCGGTGGCGCCCTGCTCCAGTGCGCGTGCGCGATGTCCCAGTGCAGTGGCCTCGAAGACGCTGGCTTCGGCACCGCTGCCCACGGCGGTGGTCATCGCATCCAGCGCCTTGGCGCCGCCGCCGAGCGCGGTGGAGACGAAGCCGGTGGCTTCGGTGGACTCGGCGTGCACGGCGAGAATATTGCCGCCGTCGTCGTAATCGAACACGTCGGTGGTGCCACCCACCGCAACCGCCGATTCGCCGGTGGCCGCTGCCGCGTAGCCGGCGGCAATGGCGAACTTTTCGGTGACCGTGGCACCGGCGCCCAGTGCGATGCCGCCCTCACCGAGCGCATTGCTTGCTTCGCCGATCGCCACTGCATACGGCTCAGCGGCGAACGCGCCCACATCGGTGGTGGCGTCGGCGCCGCCGACGATATGGAAATGCTTGCCGGTGTCGGCAGCATCGTCCTGGTCGGCATCGGCTTGCGCCGTGGTGTCCTGGTCGGCCGCGATGGCGGATGCATCGGTACCGGTCTGACCATCGGTGGCGGCAGCGGCGGCAGCGGCGGCAGCGCCGACCTGCGGGGTGGCGACCTGCGCCATCACCGCGCTACTGCTGAGCAGCAGCGCGGTCAGGACCGCAGCATGCAGCAGCACGCGCTGCGGACGTGTGCCGGCATGGGGGTGCGGCGCGGTGGTGGTCGCGTGCCGGGCGCAGGCCCGGTTCGAGAAGCGATCAATCTGGCTCATGGAGATTCCCTGGCGCGTGGATGGAGTGGTCGACCGCTGCACATCGGCTCCCAGACATCCCCACGTGTCTTGGAATTCCGTACATTTCATGTTGCGGGACAACGCAACATAGTCATGGGCTCCGCCACGTGTCACCAAGCCACGATTGCATCCACTCACCACGAATGTGAGGATGCAAAAACACTCAAAGACGTCCTGTCGTGATGCTGTCTGCCGCAAAATCCAGGTTCGTGTCGCGTTGGTTGGCCACGCGCTGGCGCGAGGAGCCGATCGACCGACGGCAGGTGGCCTTCCTGCAGCTGCTGCTGATCGCCATCGCGCTGTACAACCTGGGCGATGTCGGATTTTTTCTCTACGTCGCGGGATTGAGCCGCTTGCAGGCCAGGCCCGATCTGGCCTGCGCGTTGGCCGGGACTGTGCTCACCGCGTTCGGCGCGCTGGCGGGCGTGCCGATGATCCGGCGCGGCCGCAGTGCGGCAGGCGTCAAGGTCTTCATTGCCGCCGCGTTGCTCGGCACTTTCGTCACTTACGTGCGGGTCGACATCTTCGACCTGCTGACCAATCCGATGCCGGTGATTGCGTTGGTGCTCGCCGGCATGGTGCTCGGTCGGCGCAATCTATGGCGCGTGTTTGCGCTGCTGGCGATGGTGTGCGCAATGGCGCTGGCCGCGCAATTGCTGTGGTTCCCGCCATCGCGTTCGACATGGGGCAATGTCGGGCTGGGACTGCTGACGGTTGTGGTGTATCTGCTGATCACCTTGATGCTCGATCGCACCATCGCCGCGCTGCGCGACAGCCTGGTGGAATCGGAGCGCCGCCGCCGCGAACTCGAAGCGGTGAACCGCAAGCTGGTGCGCGAAATGGCAGAGCGCGAGCGGGTGCAGGAGCAGCTGCTGCACACGCAGAAGATGGAAGCGCTGGGACGCCTGGCCTCCGGTGTTGCGCACGATTTCGATAATCTGATCAACGTGATCATCGGCTTTGCGCAGCGTCGCGATGCGCTGGAAGGCCGTGGCGAGGCGCCGTTGCTCAAGACGCTGGAAAACATCGAAGCCGCATCGCGCCGCGCGCTGACTGTCAGTCGCAGGATTCTCAATTTCGGCCGTGCCGAACCCGGCATTGCGCGCCTATTCGATGCGCGCCACGCGCTGTTGGAGATCGAACCCACGCTCAGGCAACTGTTCGGCCACGAGATCCGCCTGCAAGGCATTGCGCCGGGGCCGCCGCTGTGGATCGCGATGGATCTGGACGAACTGGAACTGGCGCTGCTCAACATCGCCGCCAATGCGCGCGATGCGATGGACGGGCAGGGGCTGTTCCGCATCGACGGCGAGCAGCAGGCCGGCATGGTGGTGCTGCAGTTCTCGGACACCGGCCCGGGGATTCCCGAGCAGTTGTTGGCGCGCATTTTGGAGCCGTTCTACACCACCAAACCGGCCGGCAAGGGCACCGGTCTGGGGCTGTCGGTGGTGAACGAAATCGTTATCGCCGCCGGCGGGCGTGTGGAGGTCGGCAACACGGGCGATGGTGCCTGTATCCGACTGTTGTTACCGGCTGCGGCGCCGCCGGAGCGAGCGAGTCGTGCCGATCAGCTAGCCAGCAAATAACCCATTCCGCGCGAGGACAGCAGCGGAAACGCCGGCGCATCCGCTGCAGTGATGCGCGCGGCCTTGCGCCGCAGGCGATGGATCAGCATCTCCAACCGATGCAGGTCGAAATCGCCGACGCACTCTTCCAATGCCGACACCAGCGCATCGCGCTCCACCGCTTGGCCGCGCTGTGCATCCAGGCAACCCATCAGGCAGCGCTCGAGCGAGGTCAGGACGACAATCCGCGCATCCGGCGCGACCAGGCACCAGCCATCCGATTCCAGGCGCCACGCCGGTTTTTCCGCGCTGCTGGCATCGGCCGGGCGCAAGCGCCGCGACAGATTGCGCAGCGTCAGCGCCAGGATCTCCGGGTCGGCGGGTTTGCGCAGGAACGCGTCGGCGCCACTGCTCAGCGCATGCACGTGGTCCGAGCGGCCGCGGTTGCCGGTGAGCACCACGATGCCCAGGCCAGTGAACAGCGAACGCAGATGCGCGACCACGCTCAGGCCGCTCTCGTCCGGAAGCCCAAGGTCCAGCACCACCATGTCGAAGGTCTGCTCCAGCATCAGCCGGTACAGCGCTCCGGCGGTGCCGGCGCCACTGACGACGAATCCGAACTCCTGCAGGCCGGGAATCAGGATTTCTTCGCGCAGAACATCGTCGTCTTCAAGAACGGCGACGCGCAACATGGACGGCAGCTCGGAGGGCGGGACGCGAACAGACAATGCAACGGCTCCGGAAGATGGGTCGCTTCGATAGTGACAGGCTTGTGCGTGGGCACGGAAGCGGCTTTGCCGGTCACACGGGTGTGTGCGCCACAGGCGTCATCGGGTTGCAAAGATGCATGCGTTGTATGCGCGAGCATGATGCGCAGTTGCAGCGCTATGCGTGTTTCGCCTGCGCGCGACTCGCGTTGGTTGCATCATCGTGCTGATCTGCGCTGCTCGCTGCTTTCTGCGGCGTTAGGTGTGCGGCTTGCGGTTTGATGTGGCGCTGCAACACCTGGAAACGCCGGCGTGCTGCTGCCCGCCAACGCACAGCGTTACGCGCTTGGCGCGATGGCTGCGGCCATGCGTATTCGGCGGTGCGTGCCTGTCGCGTAACTGGCGCGATCGCTGGATCGGCGCTACGGCACCTCACCGCGCGCCTGCGCACGTGCATTGGCGATCAGCGCCTTGAGCAGTGCGCGGTCGGTATGGCGGGAAATGGGAAGGGTGCCCAGGGCGATGGCCTCCAGGCGTAGCGATGCGGGCACGTCGTAGTGCGCACCGCTGAGTTTGTTCTGGAAGGCGCGGCGGGGAATGCCCAACCGCGCCGCCATGGCATGCAGCTCGTCCAGCGTGTCGCCGAGCAGGTGCGCCCAGCGCTGGTCGCGCCACAGATGCACCGCATCGTCGATGTAGACAGCCATCGGCCGGATCAGGCCTTCTTGGATTTCTTCGGCTTTTTAGCGGCGTTCTCGCCGTCGGCGTCGTCCGTTGCGGCATCGGAGCTGGCGTCTGCGTCTGCCGCGCTGTCGTCGTCGCTGGCAGCGTCGTCGCCAGCCGCCTCTTCTGCAACGGCGTCGGTGCCGGCATCGTCGGCTGCGTCTTCTGCCTCGCCGTCTTCATCGGCATCGGCGTTCTGGAATTCGGCCACCAGCGCGGTCAGATATTCCTCGGCGGTCTGGCCTTCTTCGGCGGCCAGGTCGTCGATCATCTGCTGCAGCTGGGTCGAATATTCCAGCGAGATGGTCTTGCCTTCGGCTTCCTGCAGATTGGCCAGGTGCTTGAGCATGGCCAGCATCGGAACCGGGTTGTCGGCGCTGCCCATGGTCTGGCCACCGATCGACAGCATCCACTCGCTGCTACCCTGCAGACCGATCGCTGCCACGACACGGCCGTCGGCGTCCTGCAGCACGGCGTGGTTGGTGACCTGGGGCGCCTGGCCCAGACGGACGATGGGGCGCTTGGGGAGCTGCTTCTTGCGCTTGTCGCGCTTGGCCTTGGAATTGCGGGACACGGTGTTCTCGACGCTGGGAATGGCCGGCCATTCTAGAACGTGCGCCGCACGATGCGATGAGTCGCGGGAATCGGCGGGGTCACGGGCCAGGCGGAGTCCCCGCTCCAGGTGCGATTGCTTGGCAAATTCTGGAGCTCAAATCCCGAATCCCGCAGACCTGGTCAATCCCGAATCCCCAGCGCCAATCACTGCTCCCCAGCGCCAATCACTGCCCCTCCACCGCCACTCGCGGCGCGGCCACCGCCGCTTCGGCCGCCTTGGCGAGCGCAGCGGCCGAAGCCACCTGCGCGCTGGACGACATCCGCGGTGCGGCCGGGCGTGCAGCGGCCGTGCTGGCCGGCACCGGAGTCGCCCCCGCGGCGCCCTTTGCTGCAGCGGGCGGCGTCGTGGCCGACGCAGCCGGCGCAGCACCGGCTGCTGGCGCGCCCACCGTGGCCGTGCCGGCAGTAGCAGCGGCGCTGAGGTCCGGCACCTGGGTGTCGGCGTCGTGTACCGACTTGCCCAGCGCCACGCCCTGTCCGGCGCCGGCCAGCGCCGCCTGTTCGGCGTCTTGGGTCATCACCACGATGCTGATGCGGCGGTTGATCGGGTTCTGCGGGTCGGTCTTGTCGAACAGCACCGATGACGACAACCCGACAACGCGGGTCACCTTGGCATCGGACATGCCACCAACCACCAGCGCACGCCGCGCGGCGTTGGCACGGTCGGCGCTGAGTTCCCAATTGGTGTAGCCGGCATCGCTGCTGTAGGCGGTGGTGTCGGTATGGCCGGTGATGCTGATGTGGTTGGGCACCTGATTGATGAAGCTGGACAGCTCACGCAGGATGTCCACCGTGTACGGCTTGAGCTGGTCGCGGCCGATGTCGAACATCGGGCGGTTCTGCTTGTCCACGATTTGGATGCGCAGGCCATCGGGTGTGAGGTCCAGCAGCAACTGGTCCTTGAACGGCTCCAGCGCCTGGCTCTTGTCGATGGCTTCCTTGAGGTCCTGCATCAGCGCTTCCAGGCGCTTCTTGTCCTTGGCGCGGCTGTCCACGTCGGTATCGGCCGCGTTGTCGCGCTTGCGGCCCATCTCGTCCTTTTGCCCCTTGGCCATGTCGGCGGTACCGCCGAGCTTGATCATCGAGGTGCTGGCGCCACCGGGGCCGTTCATGCCGGGCGAAGGCGCTGGCGATTTGCCGGACAATGGGCTGGGGTTGCGGAAATATTCGGAGATCGCCGCGCGCTGTTCCTTGGTGGTGGCGGCCATCAGCCACAACACCAGGAAGAAGGCCATCATCGCGGTCACGAAGTCGGCAAACGCCACTTTCCAGGCGCCGCCATGATGGCCGCCGCCCTGCACCTTCTTGACCCGTCGGATGACGACGGTGGATTTGCCCTCGGCCATGACCGCGGTCCTACTTGATCGTCTTCAGGTGCATTTCGAAATCGCCGAAACTCGGGCGCACATTGGACGGCAGGGTCTTGCGCGCAAATTCCAGTGCAATCTTCGGGTTGTAGCCGCGCAGGCAGGCCAGCAGCGCGGTCTTGACCGCTTCGTACATGCGCCCGTCCTGATCGGCGCGCGCTTCCATCGCCGCCGACAGCGGCGCCACGAAGCCATAGGCCAGCAGGATGCCCAGGAAGGTGCCGACCAGCGCGGCGCCGACGTGGTGGCCGATCTCTTCGATCGGGCCGCCGATCGACCCCATGGTGATCACGATGCCGAGCACCGCAGCCACGATGCCGAAGCCGGGCAGGCCGTCGGACACCTTGCTCAGCGCATGCGATGGCGCCATCGCTTCGTGGTGGTGCTTTTCCAGCTCCAGTTCGAGCAGCGGTTCCAGTTCGTGCGGCTCGATGTTGCTGCCGATCATCAGGCGCAGGCAGTCGGTGATGAAGTCCAGCAGGTGATGGTCGGCCACCACCTTGGGGTAGTTGCCGAAGATGGTGCTGTCCTGCGGTTTTTCGACATGGTCTTCCAGCGCCATGAACCCATCGCGACGCGCCTTGTTCAGCAGCTCGTAGATCAGGCTCAGGGTGTCCTTGTAGTCGTCGGACTTGTAGCGCGGACCCTTGAACACGCCCAGCACGTCGGCGACGGTCTCCTTGACGATCTTGGCCGGCGTACTAACCAGGAACGCGCCCAATGCCGCGCCGCCGATGATCATCAGTTCGTACGGCTGCCACAACGCGCCCAGCTTTCCGTGCGACAGCACGTAGCCGCCGAGGACGCTGACGATGACAACAATGAAGCCAACGATGATGAGCATGGCGAAGCCGGAAGCAAGCTGGGAGTGCTAGTTGTTTCGGCTTGCGCGGCGGATTCTTGAAGTGCACGGCGTGAAGATGTGCGCTGTAACTGAACGCTCAGCCGATTGTCGTGGCGGCCTCATGCACGCATTTCAGCGCATCGCCGCCCGTCAGCGACAGCGGCGTGTCGCCGGCATATTCCCGGAATCGATTGCCCTGGGCGTCGGCAAACCGCGTGCCGGAGGCGGCCTGGGTACCGGGCAGGACCAGCATGCGGCCGGCGAAGATCAGCCGCACCGCCCGGTGGCCGGATCGAAGCGGGCGGCGATCGCCCGCTCGCCGCAGCGCCAGCCCACTGCGTCTGCGAGGTGTGTGGCATCAGAGGCCGGCGTGGTGCTAGCTGCGGTCGGCACCAGCCGGGATGCGGCATTGCCTCAGCCACGCTCCCGGACCCGTCGCTTCCATCAGGCCGGCTGTGCCTCGGCGCCATCGCGATGCAGCGGGTTGGGCAGCGCCTGGCCGTTTTCGGTAAAGCCCAGCGACACCGAGTTGAGGCAATGCCGCTCGCCGGTCGGCGGCGGGCCGTCCGGGAACACATGCCCCAGGTGGCTATCGCAGCGTGCGCAGACGATTTCGCTGCGGATCATGCCGTAGCTGACATCGCGGATTTCGCGCACATGGGCGACATCGTAGGGTGCGAAGAAGCTCGGCCAGCCGGTGCCGGATTCGAACTTGGCGCTGGAGCGGAACAGCGGCAACCCGCACAGCCGGCAGGTGTAGACCCCGTCGAGCTTGTTGTCCAGGAAGACCCCGCAGAACGGCGCCTCGGTGCCATGGTGCAGCAGCACGCGCTGTTCCTCGTCGCTGAGCCCGGCGATCAAGGCATCACGCTGGGCGGGGGAGGGAGGGGTCAGGTCGAACTGGCTCATAGGGCTCTCGCATGCGCGCGCTGGCGACGTACCGGCGTCTGCACAGGTGATATGGGCACGGCGGGCCCGGTTCAACCGTGTTGGCTGGCGACGACCAGCGACCGGTGAACGGTGAACGGTGAACGGTGAACGGGGAACGGGGAACGGGGAACGGGGAACGGGGAGCGGGGAGTACAACGCTGGCCGACCCGTTCACCGCCCGCCGCTGCCCCGCAGGCGCTCCCAGGCGAGGGCACACGCTTGCCGAGTCTTCGCGCAGACCTGCGGGAATCGGCGTGGTTGCATCGGTCGTTTTGCCGAACTGTCGGAGCGGCAATGCGCACCTGCGGAGCGCTTGCGGGGCAGGGGAGCATTGCCGACAAGGGATGGAACAGTGAGCACCGGGGGTCTGCCAACGGTGGTTCCCATGCCTGATCGGGATCCGCTGCCGCAGACACCTCTATTTCGCGCCCGGATAGGTCCGTTTCCCGGCACCTGGATGGTTCGTCGAGCACTGACGTTCATGTGCCGGCCGGGCACATCCATTGCCACGCAAAGGTGGCGCCCCCACTCCGTGAGTGTCCTTACTCACTGCGGCGGCTGACATGGCGATCCATCCTTCCACGCGCGCCCTGATGGCCTGCGCCCTGCTCGGTATTGCCGGCGCTGCCCTCGCGCAGTCCGCCACCAGCACGCGCTCATCGAACACGCTGCAGCCCATCGCGACGCCGGCCCCCGCGCAGCCCAAGGTGGCGCCGCCGCGCGCGCTGCAGCCATCCAATGCGTTGAGCCCGGTGCCGTCACAGCTGAGCCAGCGCCCGGCCGCTCCCAGCATCCCCACGCGTGGCCCGGCCGCAACGCCGGTTGCGCCAGCGGGCAGTCAGGTACCGACCGCCACGCCTATGGTCTACGACCGTAACGGGCGTCTGCTGCAAGGCATGCAGCCGGCCGGCCCCAACCGGGTGCTGGATACCAAAACCGGGCGCTACTACGACGCAGTCCCGGCCGGCGACGGCATGCGCGTGGTGCGCTGACGGCGGCAGTGGTGCCTGCCGACTGTCAGCCAGCGGCAGCGCCGGCATGCAGTGGCAACGTGGTCAGCGCCGCAGGGTGACTGTGCTTATCGCATCAGCGGCCATCCAGCAGGCAGATGCTCAGCCGACACACTCCCCGCACATCTGCCGCCAGCCACCAAACACCAAACACCAAACACGAAGCACGAAGCACGAAGCACCAAACACCAAACACCAAACACCAAGCACCAAGCACGAAGCACCAAACACGAAGCACGAAGCACCAAACACGAAGCACCAAGCACCAAGCACCAAGCCGAGCCGAGCCAGCCGCCGCTCCACCCGCCTTGCCACCGGGCCTCGTGAGCCGCACTTTCGAATCCCCAATCCCCAATCCCCAATCCCGAATCTCAGCCCTCAATCGGCAACGCCAGCGTCTCCTTGACCTCTTCCATCACGATGTAGCTCTTGGATTCACGCACATGCGGCAAGGTGAGCAGGGTGCTGCCCAGCAACTTGCGATAGGACGCCATTTCGCTGATGCGGGCCTTGAGCAGGTAATCGAAATCGCCGGACACCAGATGGCACTCCAGCACGTTGGGCAGCTTCAACGCGGCGCGGCGAAACTCTTCGAAGATGTCGCCGGATTTGTAGGCCAGACTGATTTCCACGAACACCAGCAGGCTGGCCTTGAGATAGTGCGGGTCCAGCCGCGCGTAGTAGCCGGTGATGGCGCCGTCGCGCTCCAGCCGGCGCACGCGCTCGGTGCACGGCGTGGTCGACAGGCCGACCCGTTCGCCCAGTTCGGTAAATGAAATCCGCCCTTCCTGCTGCAGGATGCGCAGGATCTTGCGGTCGATCTTGTCCAGCTCGCGCGCGCGGGTGGCCATGGGGTTTGTCTCCACAAGCTTTGACAGGAAGTTTCACTGCAAAGGCGAGTCGATTCCAGAAATCGCACTGCCTGGATCGCAATATACTGCGTCTAACTGTCTCCCCCGGCGCGTGCTTGTGGGGGAATACCCTTTCAGGAGAGCGACATGCGGGTGCTCATTCTCGGTAGCGGCGTCATCGGCACCACCACCGCGTGGTATCTGGCCCAGGCGGGCTGCGAGGTCACCGTGGTCGACCGCCAGCCGGCGTCTGCGCTGGAAACCAGCTATGCCAACGCCGGCCAGCTCTCGTTCGGCTACACCTCCCCGTGGGCCGCGCCGGGTGTGCCGGGCAAGGCGATGAAGTGGTTGTTCGAGCAGCATGCGCCGCTGTCGATCCGCCCCACCCGCGACCTGCGCCAGCTGACGTGGCTGAGCCAGATGCTGCGCAATTGCACCGCCGAGCGCTACGCGGTGAACAAGGCGCGGATGGTGCGCATGTCCGACTACAGCCGCGACTGCTTGAACGCGCTGCGGGCCAGCACCGGCATCGAATTCGAAGGCCGCCAGCTCGGCACCACCCAGTTGTTCCGTACCCAGCAGCAACTGGACGCCGCCGCACAGGACATCGAGATCCTGGCCCAATACGGGGTGCCGTACGAGCTGCTGAGCCCGGCGCAGATCGCGCAGTTCGAGCCCGGCCTGGCCGGCGGTGGTGCGCAGATGGCCGGCGCGCTGCGCCTGCCCGAAGACCAGACCGGCGACTGCCGCCTGTTCACCCAACGCCTGGCCGAGCTGGCTGCGCAGGCGGGGGTGGAGTTCCGTTATGGGCAGCAGATCGAGCGCCTGGAACACAGCGGCGGCCGCGTCACCGGCGTGCAGATCGATGGCCGTCTCGACACCGCCGACCGCTACGTGCTGGCGCTGGGCAGTTATTCGGCCGACCTGCTGCTCTCGCTCGGCCTGCATCTGCCGGTCTACCCGCTCAAGGGCTATTCGCTGACGATCCCGATCGTCGATGCCGCGCGCGCGCCGACCTCCACGGTGCTGGACGAAAGCTACAAGATCGCGCTGACCCGCTTCGACGACCGTATCCGCGTCGGCGGCATGGCCGAGGTGGCCGGTTTCGACCTGTCGTTGAACCCGCGCCGTCGCGCCACCCTGGAAATGGTGGTCAACGACCTGTATCCCGGCGGCGGCGATCTGGCCCGGGCCGAGTTCTGGACCGGCCTGCGCCCGGCCACGCCAGACGGCACCCCGGTGGTGGGCGCCACCCCGTACGCCAACCTGTTCCTCAATACCGGCCATGGCACGCTGGGTTGGACCATGGCCTGCGGCTCCGGCCGTTACCTGGCCGACCTGATGCAGGGCCGCACGCCCGAGATCGATACCGAGGGCCTGGACGTATTCCGCTACCTGTCCACGCGCAGCCAGCGCCCGCAGCGGGAGGCCGCGTAGTGCGTCCTGCGCAAGCGTCGATCGATCTGGATGCATTGCGTCACAACTACCGCCTGGCCAAGCAGCTGGGCGGCGGCAAGGCGCTGGCGGTAGTCAAGGCCGATGCCTACGGGCACGGCGCTGTGCGCTGCGCGCAGGCGCTGGAGCCGGAGGCCGACGGCTTTGCGGTGGCGTGCATCGAAGAAGCGTTGGAACTGCGCCAGGCCGGCATCCGCGCGCCGATCCTGCTGCTGGAAGGTTTTTTCGAGCAGGACGAGCTGCGCCTGATCGCCGAGCATGATCTGTGGACGGTGGTAGCCACGCCGCAACAGGTACGCGCTCTGGCCGAGTTTCAAAGCCCGCGCCCGTTGCGTATCTGGCTGAAGCTGGACAGCGGCATGCACCGGCTGGGGCTGTCGCCGGAGGATTTTCGCGCCGCCTGGTTGCGTCTGCGCGGGCTGCCGCAGATCGCCTCGCTGGTGTTGATGACGCATCTGGCGCGCGCCGACGAGCTGGAATGCAGCCGTACCGACGAGCAGGCGGTGGCGTTCGCGCTCACCGCTGGCGGCATGCGTGCGGAAACCAGCATTCGCAATTCGCCCGGCCTGCTGGGCTGGCCGGCGCTGCGCAACGATTGGTCGCGCCCGGGCCTGATGCTGTACGGCGCGAACCCGTTCCCGCAGGACACCGAAATCACCGCGCAACTGCGCCCGGTGATGACGCTGCGCTCGTGCATCATCTCGGTGCGCGACCTGCCGGCTGGCGAGCCGGTGGGCTATGGCGCGCGCTTCGTGGCCGAGCGGCCGACGCGCGTGGGCGTGGTGGCGATGGGCTATGCCGACGGGTACCCGCAGTTCGCGCCCAACGGCACCCCGGTGCTGGTGGATGGCCAGGTGTGCCCGCTGATCGGGCGCGTGTCGATGGACATGCTCACCGTGGACCTCACCGATCACCCGCAGGCCGACATCGGTGCCAGCGTCCAGCTCTGGGGCGATGCGCCACGCGTCAGCCCGCTGGCGACGCAGTGCAACGTCAGCGCGTATCAGTTGCTATGCGGACTCAAACGCGTGCCCCGGGTATATGTGGACGAGGCTGCAGCAGTGTGAACGACACGAGTGCTTCGCCCCTCACCCCAACCCTTTCCCGAGAGGAGAGGAGATGAGAGGAGATGAGGGGGGCTTCAAGCAGCAGCTCGACCGCTTGCCCTTCTCCCGCCGGGCCGGAGAAGGTGGCGCGCAGCGCCGGATGAGGGGACGGGCGAAGCCTCGTGCAGGCTGGGCGATACGAGTGCTTCGCTCTCCCGCGGGGAGAGGGGCCTGAGCAGCAGCTCGACTGCTTGCCCTTCTCCCGCCGGGCGGGAGAAGGTGGCGCGCAGCGCCGGATGAGGGAACGGGCGAAGCCTCCTGCAGGCCGTGCGATACGAGTGCTTCGCTCGTCCCCTCACCCCAACCCCTCTCCCGCGGGGAGAGGGGCCTGAGCGGCAGCTCGACTGCTTATCCTTCTCCCGCCGGGCGGGAGAAAGTGGCGCGCAGCGCCGGATGAGGGGACGGGCGAAGCCTCGTGCAGGCTGGGCGATACGCGCGCTTCGCTCGTCCCCTCACCTCAACCCCTCTACCGAAGTAAGAGGGGCTCGAAGCGTCAGCTCACAATCCAGCCGTACTGCGATCGCCGCGGAACTGCTTGCGTACCCAGTCGTCGACCATCGCTTTCTCGAAGCGCAGCGGGTCGCTGTCGGTCAGGCGCGGGCCGCTCATCAAAAACGCCGAGTCCACCAGCTTGCGTTCGCCCTGGTCGATCACCTGGCCGTTGGCACCGGTCAGCGTATAGGTAAAGCTCAGGCGCGGCGGGTAGATGTCCTTTACAACACGCACGTCCTGCATGCGCGGCCCGTGCCAGGGCTCGTACTGGCCGGCGCGGCGGATGTCGGTGATGGTCACGCTCAGGTGCTGGCCGTCGGGGAGCTTGCGGGCGGCACTCTGCTGGAAATGGGTCGCCAGCTGGGTTACCCAATCGCCGCGCTGCGCTTCCCAGCGGTTGCCGCTGAAGCGCACTTCGGAGAAGTCGGCCGGGTCGGTCCAGCGCACGTCCACCTTGCCATCGCTGCTCAGCGCACGTGGCGCCTGCGGGTCGGTGACGTTGCGTACGCGGGCCTGCACACCGGTCGCCGCGAGCAGTCCTGCCAGCAACAGGCCGGCGCCGGAAACACTGGAAAGGTTCATGGAAAGCCTCCAAGCGGAAGGTACGTTGCGTACCAGGTGTCAATGCAGTGTGGGGCTGCACCAGGCCGCCCGCAACGCACGCTGCGCGCGGGGGCGTCTTGCGTTGCCGCCCGGTTAATCCGCACCGCAGCGACCATGACGGCGAGTTCACTGCGCCTGCGCCCGCGCTTCACGGCATAGGCCGGAAGATCGCTCGCATGGACACCCACTCTTTTCGCACAAAGTCAGTTTCTTCGGCGCCGGCGCATATGCCGGCGGACGTGCGCCTGCAGTTCATCGACTGGGCAAAACAGCACGGCCACAACCCCGCCACCGGGGCCGCCGCCTTCGTCGCCCTGCAAAGCGAGGTGGACCTGGACCTGGCCACGCGCGCCTTGCACATGGAACCCGGTACCGACCCGCGCGATGCGTTGCGCGAGCACTTGGCCGGGCTGGCACGTCAGGTCGATGTGGCAGTGCAGTTTCCGCCGGTGTACGCCTACACCGCCGCGACGGGTCTGACCTATCGCTACTCGCTGATGCTGGTGATCGCCGAGGACTGTGTCGAGTGGACCGCGCGGATCTGGCAGGACCTGGATTACCAGGGAATGCTCACCGGCCGTGGGCAAGGGCCGCGTGCCAATTACACCCAGCTGGCGCGCATGGCGCTGGAAAACGAGCTAGATCAGGAGCGCCCGCGTTATGTCCAGGCATGAATTGGAACTGGAACTGCCGCTCGGGGCGCAGGTGGCAACGGGCGACGACGGCTTCAGCCAGCGCTGCCGTGGTGAGTGCGCAGAACTGGGGCTGTCGCGGGTGAGGCTGCTGTTGCTGGATGCCGACTACGCACGCTCCACCGCCTGGCGCGAGGAAGCGCAACGCTGGATGGACGAGCAGCTGCGCCGCGAAGGCGAATGGGTATTTCGCGGGGTGATCGCCGGCATCGTGGTGCTGGCGACCTGCATCGCCCTGGCCGCGGCCACGCTGTGGTGAGCCCGCGACACGGTGGCGGAATGGCGCCCTGCAATGGCGGCGTGAACCAGGCCGGCCCCCTGTGCACCCGCTGACGACATCGGCCGTGGTTTCATCTGCCCGTCATCCGCTCCGGCAGCATCCGTGGTTTCCGATTTGAGCACCTCCAGTTCCAGCCCTGATCTGGCCGCCGCCTTGCCGGCCGTCATCGCCGAGCCGTTTCTCGATCCGGCGATGTATCACGAGATCTTCCACAACATCGATGCCGGTTTCTGCGTCATCGACATGGTGTTCGAGGGCGAGCAGGCGGTCGATTACGTGATCCGCACGACCAACGGCGCGTTCGAGCGCTATACCGGTCTGTCCGATGCGCTCAATGTGTCCATTCGCGACATGCTCCCCGAGCATGAGCAGGAATGGTTCGACCGTTACGGCCAGGTCGCCCGCACCGGCAACCGCATTCACTTCGAAATGCAGGCCAAAGCGCTGCGCCGCTGGTATTCGGTGGACGCGTTCCGGGTCGGTCAACCGGAGCAGGCGCGGGTCGCGGTGCTGTTCATGGACATTACCGAGCGCAAACGCGTGGAGCGCGAGCTGGCCGAAAGCGAGGCGCGTTTTTCCGCGCTGGCGGACGGCCTGCCGATGCCGGTGTGGGTACTAGACGCGCAGGGCGTGGTGCGCTTCGTCAATAGTGCGTACGGCGAATTCTTCGGCCTGGATATTTCCAGCGGCACCGTGTCGGCATGGAGCGAATTGCTGCACCCGGACGATCTGCCCGTCTTCCAGTTCGAGCTCTCCGCTGCGCTGGAAGAACAGCGCGGCTTGCGCGCGCTGGTACGTGCGCGCCGCCACGACGGGCAGTGGCGCTGGATCGAAATGACCGCCACACCGCGCTACTCGGCCGATGGGCGCTTCATCGGCCTGGCCGGCAGCAGCCCGGACGTGACCGAGCAGCGCGAAATCGAACTGGCCCGCGAGCAACTGCTGGAATCGGAGCGCAGTGCGCGTAACGAAGCCGAAAGCATGGCGCGGCTGAAGGACGAGTTCCTGGCCACGCTGTCGCATGAGTTGCGCACGCCGCTGACCACCATCCTGGGCTGGAGCGAGTTGCTGTTGCAGCGGGTCGAAGAAGGACATCCCAATTACAAGGGCCTGTCGGTGATTGCCAGCAGCGCACGCGCGCAGAAGCGGCTGATCTCGGACATGCTCGACCTCAGCAGCATGTTGCTGGGCAAGGTGCAGCTGGAAGTCGAATCGCTGGACCTGGCCGAGCAGGTGCGCGAGGCGCTGAGCACGCAGGAACTTGCCGCCGACGGCAAAGATCAGGTCATGGAACTGCATGTGCCGCCGACACCGTGTCTGGTGCTGGGCGATGCCACCCGCTTGCAGCAGGTGTTGTGGAATCTGCTCTCCAACGCCATCAAATTCACCCCGGCGCACGGCCGCATCGATGTCACCATCGAACGCGACGACGGGCACCTGCTGGTCTCTGTGCGTGATTCCGGCGACGGCATCGCGGCCGAGTTCCTGCCGCACCTGTTCGGCCGCTTCCGTCAGGCCGATGGCACCACCACCCGCCAGCACGGCGGCCTGGGGCTGGGTCTGGCGATCGTGCAGCAGCTGGTGGAAATGCACGGTGGGCAGGTCGGCGCCACCAGTGGCGGGCGTGGCAAGGGCGCCACCTTTACGGTGCGTCTGCCCGAGCATATTCCCGATCAGGCCAAGCGCCCGCGCCGCGAGTTGCGTCGGCGCCTGATGTCCGAACAGATCGTCGAAGCGCGTGCGCTCAACGGCCTGCGCCTGCTGGCGGTGGAAGATCAACCGGACATGCTCGATTACCTGCGTCGCCTGCTTGAAGAGCAGGGTGCCGAAGTGGTCACTGCCGGCAGCGCCACCGATGCATTGGCATTGATCGATCACCGCGGCCACGCACGCTTCGACGTGATGCTGACCGACATCGGCATGCCTGGCATGGACGGCTACGGATTGATCCGCACCGTGCGCGATAACCTGGGCCTGGATGCCCATGCATTGCCGGCGGTCGCGGTGACGGCACTGGCCCGCGACGACGATCGCAAGCGCGCGCTGGACTCCGGGTTTCAGGAACACTTGGCCAAGCCGTATAGCGTGGCGCAGCTGGTCACCGCGGTCCGTGCGGCGCGCGAAGCGGTGGAGTAATGACGGCGCGGCGGCAACGTCGCGAGCAGCTGAATGTGTCGCCACAGGCACCGGTCGCTCGGTTTGGGAGTGGACTGCGTGAGATCGCCGCCCATGCATGCGCGGTGCACACGTCAGGCAAAAACAGGTGCAGCGTTTGCTGCATCGTTCACGCACGATGGCCTAGCGTGATGCGCTCCGCTCTGGGAGACATCGCGATGTCCAAATACGCCCCGCACGTGTATTCCGAACACGTGCAAATCGCCACGCTCGAACATTGGGTCTCATTGCTCAACGGACAGGAGCGTGTGCGGATCGAGCTCGACGACGGCAGCATGCTCAGCGGCACCGTCGCAGTGCGCCCGACCATCCAGACCTATCTCGATGACAACGACAACGAAGGCGTCAACGGGCAGTTGCGGCTGGATCAGCTCGATGCCTCGCAGGAGCCGCACTGGATCTGGATGGATCGCATCGTGGCCGTGCACCCGCTGCCACTGGGCGAAGATCCAGAGGTCATGCCGTGACGCGGGCGTGTTGACGATGTATTTACTTCTTCCTGGGCGGTTGCCGGCATGATGGCCGACTGTCGCAACTGTTCAGGATTGGCTCGCAATGCATGCACCCCTGCTCCCGCTCATTCGCTGGCCGCTGTCGCTGCTGGCGGTTGCCGTTCTCGCCGGATGCGGCGACACCGCCACGCTGGCCATCGAACAGGGGACCGGGCCTGACCCGCAATTGCCCGAGCCGGTCAAACGCCTGATCCCCACGGTGAAGGTAGCCCCGGTCAAGCGCTGGGCCGCCAACGCCAAACCCATGGCCGCCGACGATCTGCAGGTCAATGCCTTTGCGCGCGATCTCGATCACCCGCGTTGGGTGTACGTGCTGCCCAATGGCGATGTGCTGGTGGCCGAAACCGCCGAACCGCCCAAGCCTGAGGATGCCGAAAGCGGCGGTGGTCTGCGCAAGAAAGTGCAGGGCGCAGTGATGAAGAAAGCTGGCGCCGTGGTGCCCAGCGCCAACCGCATCACCTTGCTGCGCGATGCCGATGGCGACGGCGTGGCGGAGGTGCGCACGCAGTTCATCAGCGGGCTGTTCTCGCCGTTCGGCATGGCGCTGGTCGGTGACCGCTTCTACGTGGCCAATGCCGACGCGCTGGTGAGCTTTCCGTACAAGCCGGGCGACACGCACATCAGCGCCAAGCCCACGTTCGTGGCCAATCTGCCTGGCGGGCTCAACCACCATTGGACCAAATCGCTGCTAGCCAACGCCGATGGCAGCAAGCTCTACGTGGGCGTCGGGTCCAACAGCAATGTGGCCGAAAACGGCATGGAGGCCGAGCTTAACCGCGCGGCGATCCTGGAGATCGATCCGGCCACCGGCAGCAGCCGCGTGTTCGCCAGCGGGCTGCGCAATCCGGTGGGCACCGCGTGGGAACCGCAGAGCAAATCGCTGTGGGTGGTGGTCAACGAACGCGACGAAATCGGCAGCGATCTGGTCCCGGACTACCTGACCTCGGTGCGCGATGGCGGCTTCTACGGCTGGCCATACAGCTACTACGGTCAGCACGTGGATGAGCGGGTCGAACCGCAAAATGCCGAATTGGTGGCCAAGGCGATCAAACCGGACTACGCGCTGGGCCCGCATACCGCTTCGCTTGGCCTGACCTTCGCCAGCGGCAGTTTGCTGCCGGAGCGTTTTCGCCAGGGTGCTTTTATCGGCCAGCACGGCTCGTGGAATCGCGACCCGCCGAGTGGTTACAAGGTGCTGTTCGTGCCGTTTGTCGATGGCAAGCCCAGCGGGACGCCGATCACCGTGCTGGATGGATTTCTGGACGCCGAAGGCAACGCGCAAGGACGCCCGGTGGGCGTTGCACCCGACAACAGCGGTGCCTTGCTAGTGGCCGATGACGTGGGCAACGTGATCTGGCGTGTGACGCCGAAGGCGCGGTAAGCGAGGGCGTTCGCAGGCTTTATTCCTTCTCCCGCCGGGAGAAGGTGCCCGCAGGGGCGGATGAGGGTACGCGCGAAGCTTCATGGACGTGCAGTGCAGTGTGGCTGCGCCCAGTACCCTCACCCCAACCCCTCTCCCGAGGGGAGAGGGGCTTTTGTCCCTTCTCCCCTCGGGAGAAGGTGCCCGGAGGGCGGATGAGGGTACGCGCGCAGCCTCGTGGACATGCTGCATAGCGTGGCTTCGCCCCGTACCCTCATCCCAACCCCTCTCCCGAGGGGAGAGGGGCTTTATTCCTTCTCCCGGCGGGAGAAGGTGCCCGCAGGGCGGATGAGGGTACGCGCACAGCCTCGTAGACTTGCTGCGTACTGGGCTTCGCCCCGCACTCCTATTCCAAAACCTTTCCTGCGAAGGGAAGGGGCTTTGGTCTATCGCCGATGTCCTGGGAGGCGCCCAAGCTGCGGACGCGCCAATTCGATCTATGCAGCCGTGTTTGGCGACCAGGAGACATTGGTGGTCGCAACAAGGGCTGCCAGAAAAACCGGGCATTTGCCCGGTTATTGGTGGACATGCGGCGCGGGCACCATAGCGATGTAGCGTAGATGCCGTGGCATGAAACGTGGGCACCACATCGTCAATGGAAGCAGGACAGCCAACGCATCCATGCCTTTCTAGCCAAGCTCTTATGCGCGTATCGACGAGCAGCCGCTAGCCAGATTTCAACAAGATGCGGCTAGCCGAACCGTTATCTGATACCGCACGTATCTGATACCAGTACGCTCCGCACGCAGTTCACTCATCTGCACAAAGAACCATGCTCAGCGTGGTGCCTCTGGCGATGCACTGAAACGGCGTGCGTAGCCGCGCTCTTCGGTGATGCGGATGACGTCGGCGTCGGCCATTTCTGGCGCGCCGTAGACCGCGTAGGCCACGCTGCCATCGTCGCGCTCACCGACCTGATGCAGGCGGTAACGGGGGCGGCCGGCGCCGGTGTTTTCGGGGTAATGCATGGGTGGCGGCGTGTCGTCCAGGTCCATTTCGCTGTTGTCGACGACTCCACCTACGAACAGGGCTCGCATCGCGTATCTCCGGTGTGGGCTTGGCTTCCAGCCTAGGCCGGCAGATGTTGCGTGCGCATCAACGGTCCGTATAAACAGCGCAAGGCAATCCGTTCGCAGGTCACGCAATGGACGACCCGCGTCAGCGCATGGCAAGCACGGATCGCGTGGCGAGCACGGGCGGCAGGCGGGGCTCCCTTACAATGGCGGCCTGTTCCCGACCTGATGATCCGATGGCTGGCCCGCACGATGCCCCGCTTCAAGCCCTGTTCCTGCCCTTCGCCCAAGGCGCGCTGCCGTGGCCGACAGGCCCTGTGCTGTTTCTGCGTGCGCGCGACGGCTTTCCGCTGCGCGAGCACGCGTCCGCCGATGCGCTGACCTGCGAGCAGAGTTTCCGCCCGTTTGCGCAGGCGCTGGAGGGCAGTGGCTGGAGCGTGCGCGAAGAGAGCGAGATCGAGGCCGACAGCACCCGCTACGCGCTGGTGCTGGTGCTGCCACCGCGGCAGCGCGAAGAAGCGCGCGCGTTGTTTGCGCGCGCGCTGGCGCTGACCGCGCCCGGTGGCCGGGTGGTGGCGTGCCAGTCCAACAACGAGGGCGCGCGTTCGGGCGAGGCCGATCTGCGCCAGCTCGCCGGTCTGGCCGGCAGCCTGACCAAGCACCATTGCCGCACCTATTGGACCGCGCCGCTGCCCGCCGACACCGATGCCGCGCTGCAGGCGCGCTGGGCGGCGCTGGATGCGCCGCGCAAGATTCTGGATGGACGCTTCGTCAGTCGACCGGGTGTGTTCGCCTGGGATCGCATCGATCCTGCGTCGGCGTTGCTGGTCGAGCACCTGCCCGCCACCCTGGCCGGGCACGGTGCCGACCTGGGTGCGGGGTTCGGGTATCTCTCGGCCGAAGTACTGGCCCGCTGCGCCAAGGTCACTGCGCTGGATCTGTACGAAGCCGAAGCGCGTGCGCTCGCGCTGGCGCGACGCAATCTGCAGGACATCGCGCATCCGGCGCAGCTGCAGTACCTCTGGCAGGACGTCACCGCCGGGCTGGCGGCGCAGTACGACTTCATCGTCAGCAACCCGCCATTCCACACGCCCTCGCGCGCCGATCGCCCGGATATTGGCCAGCGTTTCATCGCCGTGGCCGCGCAGGCATTGCGCCCGGGCGGGCAGCTGCTGCTGGTGGCCAACCGGCATCTGCCTTACGAGCAGGTGCTCAACGAAAGCTTCGGCCAGGTACGCGTCGCCGCCGAGCGCGGCGGCTTCAAGTTGATCGCTGCCGTGCGCGGCAAGGCGGCACGCGCATGAAGCTGGTCAAACACATCGCCAATCTCGGCTATGGCAGCCGCAAGCAGGTGACTCAGCTGTTTCGCCAGGGCGCCGTGACCGATGTGCAGGGCGAGGTGCTGTATGCCGACGATCAGGTGGAGCACGACGCCATCCGTATCGACGGCGAGCCGTTGGACCCGCCGCCGGGTTTTAGCCTGTTGCTGCACAAGCCCAGCGGTTACACCTGCTCGACCAAGGACACCGGCCGGTTGATCTACGAGCTACTGCCCCTGCGTTTTCGCTCGCGTGCGCCAGTATTGGCGCCGGTGGGGCGGCTGGATCGCGAGACCAGCGGCATGCTGCTGATGACCGACGATGGCGCGTTGCTGCACCGGATCATTTCGCCCAAATCCGCACTGGACAAGGTCTACGAGGTCAGCCTGGCCGAAGACCTACGCGGCGATGAAGCGGCGCTGTTTGCCAGCGGCGAGCTGCTGCTGGAAGGCGAAACCAAGCCATTGCTTCCCGCCGAGCTTGAGGTGCTTGGCGCGCGCCAGGCACGCCTGACCTTGCACGAGGGCCGCTATCACCAGGTGCGCCGCATGTTCGCCGCCGCCGGCAATCACGTGGCGGCATTGCATCGCAGCCGCATCGGCGGCTTGTCGCTGGACGCGCTGCCATCGGGCCAATGGCGTGCCTTGGAGGCAAGCGATCTGGAGGTGCTGTTCGGGCGCGGAGCGACTGCATGACGGCGGCCACGCCGCTGCCGTTTCGCCCGCAGGCGGTGATCTTCGATATGGATGGTTTGATGCTCGATAGCGAGCGCGCCATCACTGCCTGTCTGGCGCAGGCGGCCGATGCGCAAGGGCTGACAATCGAACCGACGTTCTGGTTGCAGATGGTCGGTACCGGCGATGTGGCCTGCCGCCGTCTGCTTGGCGAACGCGTCGGCGACGCCGCTGCCGAACGCATGCTGGCGCGCGCCCAACTGCTCTACGACGCCGTCGCGGAACGCGGCATCCCGCATCGGCCCGGCATCATTGCGCTGCTGGAGTATCTGGCTGCGCTCGGCATGCCACGTGCGGTGGCGACCTCCACGCAGCGTCCGCTTGCGTTGCGCAAGCTCAAAGCGGCCGATCTGCTGTGGCGCTTCGATGCGGTGTGCACCGCCAGCGATGTGCAGCATCCCAAGCCGGCGCCGGATATCTACCTGCTGGCAGCGCAGTCGCTGGGCGTGGAGCCTGCACACTGCCTGGTGCTGGAAGACTCGCCGACCGGCGTGCGCGCTGCATTGGCGGCGGGCATGACCCCGATCCAGATCCCGGACCTGCTCGAACCCGATGCGGACGTGCGCGCGTTGGGCCATCGCATCGTGCCCTCGCTGGGCGATGCGCAGCGCCTGCTGGAAGCGCGACTGTCGGGTTGATCAGCGGGTGTGGATGAGCGTCCGAAAAAGTCTCCGAAAAAGCGTCTGGAACGCAGCGCCCAAATGACGGGCGCTGCAGCACGCGCTGGCGATCAGTCCACCACGTGCGCGCGATGCGTGCGCAACCATCAAAGCCCCTCTTCCGTCGGGGCGAGAAGGCACGTTTTGCGCGCCACTGGCGCGCGTGCCTAGGAGCGCACGCGTTGCAAACGCGGGCTGGGGCGCGGAGCGGGGGTTGGGGTGAGGGTGCGAGCAAATCGACCCACACCACACCACGCATGGACAACGCCCAAAGCGCAGCTGCGGATGCACGACGCGCGCGCCGATCTCCTAGCTTCCGCCTCACCGATCCCAACGTCGATGTCGTGCATGACGAACACCACAGACCGGCAAGCACGCGTGTCCCCGCGTCGCAGCAGCGCGCTGCAAAGCACATCACTCAAATCGCATCAGAGCAGCACGCCGTCACACGTACTGCATCTTGCGCGACATGCCGCCATCGACGATGAAGTCCTGCCCGGTGACAAACCCGGATAGTTGCGGCGACAGCAGGTACACCGCCAGCTGCACGATGTCTTCCGGCGTGCCCACACGTCCGGCCGGATGCTGCGCATGGTCGCGTCGCGACAGTTTGGGCGCACGACGACGCTGCGGTGCACGCCAGGCATCGGTGCTGATCCACCCCGGACTGATGCTGTTGACGCGCACCTGCGGGCCTTCGCTCAGTGCCAATGCGTGGGTCAACGCGACCAGGCCACCTTTGGCCGCCGCATAGGCTTCGCTATGCGGCTCCGACTGCCAGGCGCGGGTGGAGGCGATGTTGACGATCGCACCACCGCCATCTGCCTGCGTCAGTGCGGGCAAGGCATGTTTGCTGCATAAAAACGCGCCATGCAGGCTTGCCAGGCGCCGGTTCCAGTCATCCCATTCCAGCTGCGGCAATGGCGCAACGTGCGGGTCCGGTACGCCGGCGTTATTGACCAGACCATCGAGTCGGCCGAAGCGCTTGCGCGCCGTGGCGATCAGGCGTGCGGCCTGCGTCTCGCGCGCCGCATCGCAACGCACGAATGCACTGCGTTGCGGCAGCGCCCAATCCTGCAGACAGGCCTTTCCGGCAGCGGCGTCCAGATCGCCGATCACCACGCTGCCGCCGGCACCGAGCACGGCCTGCGCAATGCCGCGTCCAATCCCTTGCGCGCCACCGGTGATCACCACCACGCGGTCCTGCAGCGGCGACGGGTTCCATGCGGAAACAGCGGGAATCAGGGCCATGGCGTGCGCGCATAACGAAAGGGTGCGGCACTGTAGCGCGCGGCATGTCAGTGCTGCAGCAACACCGGCGACGCCTACGGCAGCGACGCGACCGCGCTTTTCAGGTGCATTTCAACGGATTGCCACCGTCGCACGGTGCCGGCGTTCGGCCCCTGCTGCACGCATTGGCGCGCGGCAGGGCGCAGGCTCAGTGTTGGGCGCCGTTCAACACGCGTTCCCAGCCCGCGCGGCCCAGCCGTTCCAGCGTCTGGATATTGCGTTCGACAATCACGTCCGGATCCGGGTACGCCGCCACCGCACGCTCCACGCTGTCTTCGCGCAGCAGGTGCAAGGTCGGGAAGGGCGAGCGGTTGGTGAAGTTGGCCACATCGTCCAGCGCGGCGCCTGCAAATTGATAGTCGGGGTGGAAGCTGGCCACCTGCAGGATGCCTTGCAGGTCCAGCGCTTCCACCGCCGCGTCGGCATTGTCGAGGAAGTCGTTGTAATCCAGGAAGTCGGTGAGCACGTCCGGATGCACGATCAGGGTGGTGTCGATCTGCTCGGCCGGCGTGTCGCGCAACAGGACCAGTTCTTCGGCCAATTGTTCCAGCAGCGCCTCGGGCGTACTAGCATCGCTGAGCACCAGCCGCACCTGTTCCTTGACGTACACCGCCTTGGCGAACGGACACAGGTTCAGCCCGATCACCGCGCGTTCGATCCACGTGCGGGTAGCGGTCAACGGATCGGGCGTGGCAGGCGTGGTGGTCATCGTGGCGGCAGCGTGATGGCGCGTCAGTGTATGCGATCGCTGCCGAAGCGGCCGCCCGGGCCGATTCACCAGCGATCACGCAACAGACGCAACCGATGCTGCCCGGCGCCATGCTGCCGCGCACGCGCAATCAGCGTGTGTCGCTGTCGTCGCTGCGCGGCGCCTCGCCAACGTGCGCACCGACATGCGAGCGCAAGAACTCCACCGATACCTGGGCGACGTACTCGGCCAGCGGCGTCTTGTGCGGCGACCCGATGGCATGCGCGCCGCTGTCGAAGGCGATCGCCTGCTTGAGCGGGGCAGCCGTGCCCAGCGCTTCGAACATGGCCAGCATCGCCGGCACCGAGGCAATCTGATCTTCGTCGCCATTGGGCGCGCGGTAATAGCCCAGCAGCACCGGGCAGCGCACCTGTGGCCACGGCGGCGCGGCGGCGAGTGCGTCGAACAGGTCGCGCAAGCTACGAAAGCCGTCCGGGTGGATGGTGTCCGACCAATACGCCAGTTCCTCAGCGCTGCGCGGGTACGGGTCGGCAATCGGCGCATCGGCGTCGCAAAGCCGATCGAGCAAGCCCGCATTGACCGGCTGGATGCCGGGCGACCATGCCACTACCGTCGCAACCTGCTCGGGATGCTGCGCCGCAAGCCAGAGCGCCAAGGTGCCGCCCATTGATGAGCCGACAATCGCCACACGCTCGCCCATCCGCCGCGCCTGCGTCAGCGCCTCCAGCGCAGAGCGTTGCAGCGCCGCCGTCGTCAGCCCCTGCATCGCATCGGCTGCACTGTCTCCGTGGCCGGGCCAGCGGTGCACGTAGCCGTTGGCGCCCAGCGCATCGGCCATCTGTTCGGGCAGCGCGCCAGCCTCGCCCGGGCTTGCAGAAAACCCATGCAGGAACAGCATCGCCACGGCGGTGCGTGTCTGGGCAGCGCTGCGCCAATGCATGCGCGCCGCATTGCCGGGCTTCAACTCAGTGCTGTCGTTGGTGTGCATGGTGGGCCAGCAGTGCGAGCAGTTCATGGGCATTGATCGGCTTGGATAGATAACCTGCCACGCCGGCGACTGCCGCTTCGCGTATCGAATCTGCGCGCGTATCGGCGGTCAATACGATGATTGGCGGCAGCGCAGCAATCGCATCGCGGGCCTGGCCCAATGCATCCCAGCCGGAGGTGCCGGGCATGTGCAGATCGAGAAACACCAGATCCGGCGCGGCCTGGGCAATGCGCTGTACCGCATCGGTGCCATCGACATGGAAGCTCACCCGATGCCCGGCGCGCGTCAGCAGATTGCCGATCACCAGGCGATTGGTGTCCATGTCCTCGAAGACCAGGCAATGCAGCGGTGGTACGGTCTGCGCGTGGTGCGCCAGCGCATCGCGCAGGCCGAGCGTGCGGTTGCTGTCGGCCGCGGCTACGGGCAGCTCGAAGATCCAGCGGAAGATGCTGCCACCGGCGGGGTTGTCGCTCACCGTCAGGCTGCCGTGCATCGCATCGGACACCGACAAGGCGATATACAACCCCAGTCCGACGCCGCCCTCGGCACGGCTGAATCCGGTGCTGAGCTGGGTGAACGGCGTAAAGATGTAGGCCTTCTTGTCGTCGGGCACACCGATGCCGGTGTCGGTGATCGTCGCGGCGATCGACCAGCGCTGCTGTAGCTGCGTGGCTTCGATCAGCAATTCGACCGCACCACCGGCCGGGGTGAACTTGATCGCATTGATGACCAGGTTGCTGATGACCTGCTCGATGCGGCCCTCGTCGCCCAGCACATGAGGCGTCTCCGGTGCCTCCATGCGCACGCTCAGCGACACGCCCTTGGTGGATGCGGCGGTCGCGCAGACCGCTTTGACGGTGGTCAGCACGTCCAGCATGCTCAGTGGCTTGCTCTGCAGCTGCAGCCGCCCACCGTCGATGCTGGCCACGTCCAGCACTTCATTGACGCGGTGGCGCAGCGCGGTCGCATTGACCGTCACCGCCTGCATCAGGTCGCGCTGTTCGGCTGGCATGCCGTCGGTATCGATCAGCTGCGCGCAATTGATGACCGCATTCAACGGCGTGCGCAGCTCATGGTTCATGGTGCTGATGAAGCGGCTTTGCGCATCGCGCGAGGCCAGCGCCTGCAGCGCCACTTCCTGCATCGCAAGCACGATGCGCGCCACCAGCAGCGGCAATACCATGCTGAGCGCCACCGCATACACAAAATACGCCGGCCGCGACAGCCAGTAGCCGCTGGGTGCGGTCAACAGCATCAGCACGAAGGTGCTGAGCAGCACCGGGAAGGTGGCGCGTTGCCCATAGCGCGCCACCGCAGCGATGGTGATGAACGGCAGAAACGCGTTCAACGACATCAACAGGATGAAGGCCAGTGTGGTCTGGATGCCGATGAACAACAGGCTCATCGCAAAGCCCATCGCATCCAGCCACTCACCCGGCGGGATGATCCGGCGGCGCACCAGCACCATCCACGCCACCGAGACGACCCACACGGTCACTGCGGTGGGGAAGACGTTGTGCGCATCCTTGACCAGCACCGGCTGTGGGCCGTACAGCCAGCCCAGGCACCACAGGGTCACCATGGTCTGCACGATCACGCGGCCGACGCAGGCGCGGTATTCCAGAAACGACTCGAACAACCGCACGAGTCTGTCGTTGCGCAACTGCCTGGCCGCCAGAATCAGGCCGGTCGCTGCGTGGTTGGGAGTGCTACGCATGAGGGTCCGCGTCGTCGATGGGAAGGGTGCGCCGGTAGCGCTTGACCAGTAGACCTGCAGCAGTGGCCACGGCGGTGAAGCGGTGCGCAAGCGTGTCGCTCAACGCGTCGCGCTCCACCTCGCCGCGCAGCTGATCGCAGGCCTTGAGCAACTGCTGGGAGCCGGTCAGCGAGATGGTGTTCTTCAACGAATGGATCTGTTCCAGCGCCTGCGCCTGGCTGGTGTCGGCAGCGCCAAGCGTGCAGCGCGTAATGGCGTGTTCGATCTCCACCGCAAAGGCGTCGGCAAAGGCCGCTGCAGCCACCGGATCGAAGCCGGCGATGGTGTGCAGCGTCGAGCCGCTTTCGATCTGCGGTTGCGCGTGGATCTTGGTCGCCTGCACACCGCCTGCGGCAGACGCGTTTGCCTGCCGGACGTGCAGGCGATGCAACAAGCGGGTGAGCAGCGAGCGCATCGGGGCCGCTAGCCCTGCAGCCCGTTGCGGCGATGGTGATCCATGCAGGGATGCCGCAGGCCTCGGTTGCCCCACTGCGCAGCACCTGCAGATGTCTGCAGGTGCGCGTCGGTCACCGCACTCACCGGCATCGCTCAACCACGCTCAGTCGCGAAAGTTGTCGAACTGCAGCGGCTGCTCGAAATCGGCCTTTCTCAGCAGCGCCATCGCGTCCTGCAAGTCGTCGCGCTTCTTGCCGGTGACGCGCAGCTTGTCGCCGTTGATCTGCGCTTCGACCTTGAGCTTGGCTTCCTTGAGCTTGGCCACCAGCTGCTTGGCCTGCTTCTGCTCGAGGCCCTGCTTGACGGTGACCTTCTGCCGCGCGCCGGCCAGATTGGTTTCCACATCGCCAAAGTCCAGGCAGCGCACATCGATGCTGCGCGCCAACAGCCGCGCCCGCAGGATGTCGGTCATCTGCTTGAGCTGGAAGTCGCTGGGGGCGGACTGGTTGATCACCTTGCCGTCTTCCAGTTCGAACTTGGCTTCCACGCCCTTGAAGTCGAAACGCGTGTCCAGTTCACGGTTGGCCTGGTCTATCGCATTGGTCAGTTCGTGCTTGTCGACTTCGGACACCACGTCGAAGGAAGGCATGCAAAGCTCCTGTTGGCTGAAAACAGCCGCCATTCTAGGCCATCGTGCCGCGATGGCCGTCATCGACGCATGGCGGTCGGCGCGCTGCGACGGCGATAATGCGCCCATGCCCAGCACCCGTTCTCCGCTCCCCGCCATCGCCTGGATGGTCGCCGCCGTGGCCTGCTTCTCGCTGATGGATGCGGCGATGAAGCTGCTGGCTGCGCAGTACCCGCCGTTGCAGGTGACGCTGTTGCGCGGTGCCGCGTCGCTGCCGTTCGTGCTGGTGTGGGTGTTCGCCACTGCCGGGCCGCGTGCCATCGTGCCGGTGCGCTGGGGCCTGCATCTGCTGCGCGGGGCCTTGGGCATGGTGATGATCGGCTGTTTCGTCTACGGCCTGAAGCGCATGCCGCTGTCCACCGCCTACACCATCTACTTTGTGGCGCCGTTGCTGGTGGCCGCCTTGTCGGTGCCGCTGCTGGGCGAGCATGTGGGGCCGCGGCGCTGGACGGCGATCGGTATCGGCCTGGTTGGGGTCATCGTGGTGCTGCGCCCGGGCGTGGGCGGCTTGGTCTCGCTGCCTGGCTTAATGGTGCTGCTGGCGGCCACTGCCTACGCCATCGCCGCGGTCACGGTGAGCCTGCTGACCCGCACCGATACGCCGCAGGCTATGGTGGTGTGGTTTTTGCTGTTCATGGCGATCGGCGCCGGGGTGCTGGCCATCCCCGACTGGGTGGCGCTGCGGGCCAGCCACGGCTGGCTGATCGCCGGCATGGGCCTGGCCGGCGCGCTGGGGCAGATTGCGCTGACCCAGGCGTTCCTGCGCGGCGAGGCCTCGATGATCGCGCCGCTGGAATACACCGGCTTGGTCTGGGTGATCGGCTGGGACTGGCTGCTGTGGCAGACCTTGCCCGACGGCTGGACCTGGACCGGCGCCGGCATCATCGTCGCCAGCGGGCTGTATCTGCTGCGCCGGGAGCGGATTCGCCAGACCGATCGCCCGTTGCCGCTTGAACGGCCGTGAGTGGGGATTAGGGATTCGGGATTCGCAAGGGCAAGAGCGCTGCGCTGTTACGCCTCCCCAATCCCGAACCATAGAACCGAATGGAATGACGGCCGTAAACATTGACTGGTAGGCTTCACGACCCCCCAATCGGCCACCCGCGGTGATCCAGTTTCAGGGCCTGCACAAGTCTTACTCCGTCGACGGTCGCCAGATCGTGGCGTTGCACCCGCTCGATCTGCGGATCGGCCCCGGCGAGGTGTTCGGCATCATCGGCCATTCCGGTGCCGGAAAATCCACGCTGATCCGGCTGATCAACCGGCTGGAAGAGCCTAGCGGTGGGCGATTGCTGATCGGCGAGGAAGACGTCACCGCGCTGGATAGCCAGGGCCTGCGCGGCTTGCGCCGGCGCATCGGCATGATCTTCCAGCACTTCAACCTGCTGTCCTCGCGCACCGTGGCCGGCAATGTCGCCTTTCCGCTGGAACTGGCCGGCACTGCGCGCGCCGAGATCGATGCGCGGGTGGCCGAGCTGCTGGCGCGGGTCGGTCTGCAGGAGCACGCCAACAAGTATCCGGCGCAGCTGTCCGGCGGCCAGAAGCAGCGCGTGGGCATTGCGCGTGCGCTGGCCACCCGCCCGCAGATCCTGCTGTGCGACGAGGCCACCAGCGCGCTGGACCCGCAGACCACCGCCTCGGTGCTGCAACTGCTGGCGCAGATCAACCGCGAGCTGGGCCTGACCATCGTGCTGATCACCCACGAGATGGACGTGATCCGCCGCGTCTGCGACCGCGTGGCAGTGCTGGACGCCGGCAAACTGGTGGAAACCGGCCCGGTCACCGAAGTCTTCCTGCATCCCAAACATGCCACTACGCGGCGCTTCGTGTCCGAAGCCGAGCACGTGGACGAGGCCGAGCTGCACCGCGATTTCGCCGCCGTCGGCGGACGTGTGGTGCGGCTGACCTTCCTGGGTAACGGCACCTATGAACCGGTGCTGGGCCGCATCGCCCGCGAGACCGGGGTGGACTACAACATCCTGTCCGGGCGCGTGGACCGCATCAAGGACACGCCGTATGGCCAGCTCATCGTCGCCCTGACCGGTGGCGACCAGAATGCAGCGCGCGCCGGCTTCGTCGCCGCCGGCGTGCACGTAGAGGACCTGCGCGTATGAACCTGCTGCCGATCGCCGCCGCTGGCGGCTTTTTCCGCAATCTCGATGCCGCCAAGTGGGGCGACATCGGGCAGGCGACCCTGGACACCTTGCTGATGCTGGCCGGCGCGCTGCCGCTGACCTTGCTGATCGGCCTGCCGCTGGGGGTTGCGCTGTTCCTGTGCGGCGCCCCGCAGCTGCGCCGTCGCCCGGTGCTGTACGGCGCGCTGGCTCTGGTGATCAACCTGCTGCGCTCGGTGCCCTTCATCATCCTGATGATTGCGATGATTCCGCTCACCCTGGCGTTGATGGGCACCTCGCTCGGCGTGCGCGGCGCGATCCTGCCGCTGGTGGTGGGCGCCGCGCCGTTCTATGCGCGCCTGGTGGAGACCGCATTACGCGAGGTGGACCGCGGCATTATCGAAGCCAGCCAGGCGATGGGCGCCACCACCCGCCAGCTGGTGCTGTGGGTGCTGTTGCCCGAAGCGCGCCCCGGCCTGATCGCAGGCGCCACTGTCACCACCATCGCGTTGATCGGCTTCACCGCCATGGGCGGGGCGATCGGTTCCGGCGGCCTGGGCGATGTGGCCTACCGCGAGGGCTATATGCGCTCGCATGCGGACGTCGCGTTGATCACCGTCATCGCCTTGCTGGTGCTGGTGCAGCTGCTGCAGATGCTGGGCGACCGTTTGGTGGCCCGCTACAGCCGCCGCTGAGCCAGTCGCGTCGCCGCACGCTGCCTCGGTGGATGCGACGCTGCATGCCGCTGCGGCGTCTATCGCTGCTGCGGGCTGCAGGCGGATGCGCTGGCATCGCCCCGGTGTTTGTCTTGCAGGCACAGCCCGTGCGGGCCGCCGCATCGCCGCTGCACCTGCGGTCTGCTAGGTTTAACGCCTGCGGCCCGTCCGCATTCCTCCTCCCACGGACCCTTTCATGAGCACATTTGCGTTTCGTTCCCTTCTTGCTGCGGCCACGCTGGCATTGGCGTCCTGCGGCGGTGGTGGCGGCAGCGGTGGCGACACCCTCACCGTGGCCGCCACCGCCGTGCCGCACGCCGAAATCCTGGAAGTGGTCGAACCGCTGCTGGCCAAGCAAGGCGTGAAGCTGGACGTGCGCGTGTTCAACGACTACGTACAGCCCAACGACCAGGTTGTGCAGAAGCAGATCGACGTCAATTATTTCCAGACCGAGCCCTATCTGGACGCCTACAACCGCGACCGCAAAAGCCAGCTGGTGACCGTGGTCGGCGTGCATATCGAGCCCTTCGGTGCGTATTCGCGCCGCTTCAAGGCGCTGGCCGATCTGCCGAGCGGCGCCGACGTGGTGATCCCCAACGACCCGAGCAACAACAGCCGCGCGCTGATCCTGCTCGACAAGGCCGGGGTGATCAAACTCAAGGACCCGAGCAACGCGCTGTCTACCCAGCGCGACATCGTCGACAACCCCAAGCAGCTGAAATTCCGCGAGCTCGACTCGGCGATGTTGCCGCGTGTGCTGGATCAGGTCGATCTGGCCCTGATCAACACCAACTACGCGCTCGATGCAGGGCTCAACCCCACCCGCGACGCGCTGGCGATCGAAAGCAAGGAGTCGCCGTACGTGAACTTCCTGGTGGCACGTGCAGACAACAAGGACGACCCGCGCGTGCAGAAACTGGCCAAGGCATTGACCAGCCCGGAAGTGAAGGCCTTTATCGAACAGAAGTACAAGGGCGCGGTCCTGCCGGCGTTCTAAGAGCGGCGATCAAACCTACTGCGCTCACCGCCAGGCTGGTGTGGTCGATGCTTGGCATCGGCATGCACCCCGCGGACATGCTGTTTGCTGCGCGCCGTCCACGTTTACCGGACGACCGCTCGTTACGTGTTGCCAACCACCCTTCGCCGCCAACGAGCATGTGATGCCACTTCTCCTCGCCATACCGCTGGCCGTGATCATCGCCCTGGCGGTGTTCGCGGTGCTGTTGCCGTTGTCGCTGGTGCAGCGCTTTCGTGTCGGTACCGCGCGGCGGCAGGCACGCGGCTGGCTGTTGATGATCAATCTGGTCTCGGCCGGCCTTTCCACCGTGTTGTTCGTGATCTTCGTGTTGATCGCCGCCGCGTTCTGGCCCGGCGCGATCAGCCATGCCACCTTCGGCTGGGCCTGCGGGCTGGCGCTGGGGCTGCTGGCACTGCGTCTGACCCGCTTCGAGCGCACCCAGCAGGGGCTGTTCTACCGGCCCAATCTGTGGCTGGTGCTGGCCTTGACCGCGCTGGTGGCGGCACGCGTGATCGCCGGCATGGTGCAGGGGTGGCGCAGCACCTGGCAGGGTGCTGCCTGGCCCTCGGAAGGGTGGCTCAGTCACGCCAGCCTGTTGGGCGCGGCCGGCGTATTGCTCGGCTATGCGCTCGCCTATGCCACCTTGCTGTGGTGGCGCTGGCGCAGCGCGCACCTGCGCGGCAGCGTCTACTGGCGGTGATCCTTAAATTGAAGCCTTACCAACTCACAATCCCGAAATAACTGGCGTTTCTACAAACCTCGACTTTCAAGAAGTGCTCAGATTGTGTCTCACTAGGTACCATTTATCCGGTCAGGATGAGTAGTATTAAGGTGTAACCATTGTTACTGCCAGCCCTCTCGGTGCTAGCAGTAACAATTTCAAGTATGCCTAATTAATTAAATGCTTCCGCAGCTTTGAGCATCTGCGCGTCTGCTGGTGCTATGCGGATGGCACTTAGGCAATCTGGAGAGGTTTCCGGGAACGAGAACTCCATCTTCTCATGGTTTTTAACGACGGCCAAAGTTAATGTTTCTGAATTACTCTGTCCTCTCGGAATATTTGAAATCAGATAATTCGGGTAGCGGCTTTTAAAGTCCTGGCGAGAGACGCAGGAACCTTCCAGGCTGAGTAGGACTGATTCAATATTTTTTTTATCGGCTGATATTGATATGGAAGAGTTCTCGGCAGTCAGATGGTCGCCTATTTTTAATATTCCTCCGCTAACTTTATACGTCCCTTCGTTTTTCAGATTCGGCGTCGAAATTCTGGCTCCAGGCCATGAATTAATAAATTCAGAGGGTGATTTTTTGAGATTTCTCGAAATTTCTTCGGCTAGTTCAAACGTACGAGCAGCATCCGCTGCTGTCGCTGCTGTCATTTTAGTTGCATATAATGAAGGTGCAATCAGGGCAGCAAGTAGCATTATTGTAAGGCGGGAATATGATGGTCTGTTAAGGAAGTTTGTCATACTGCTCTCCATAATATACGTTATAGTTCTGTCCTGTGGTTGAGGTTACGTTGTTCGCGCAGAAGGATTTTCCAACGTTTGATGCGACATTAGGTCCTCCAGCAGAGTAAGCCCCGAAAAGCTGGTCGGGATTTGATGCTGCAAGTTTAATGTCTATGCTATTTTGAGTGGAACTCCATATTTCATTCCTTGCAACTATGTTATTTGTTACGGCAAGTCCTTCCATCTTACATGCTTCATCTATATATGCTTGCCGAGTCGTTTTGGTGAACGAATAATTGAATTTCACATGACCAAATTCATGGGCTAGGGCTGAGACTGTAAAATACATGCCCGGCATATCTTGACTCGCGCAGCTATAATTTCGGATATATACAACTTTATTGGGCATGTCCGTATAGCTGGCCGAGCCGTAAGCGATCTTGAAAGTGGTGCTGCTGTTTATTTGTCCGGTAAGTGTCGTTGATTGGGAAGTTATAAAGTCAATGCAGGTTCCAAGTCCTGTGGTAGGGACGGTTGTCTGAGCCTGAGCTCCAAAGGAAACGAGTGCAAGAAGAAATATCGCTGCTGCATGGCATCTTATGCTCATGGTATCTCCATATTTAATTGAAGAAGTCGCGCTGATTTCTACGCGATCTATCCCCCCCGCAACGAAATCCTAGACGTAAAATTCCCTTCGAACTGAGGTTTGGATCAAAAAAACAGGCCCTTGCGGGCCTGTTCGGTGAGGTGCTTAGTCAATCGGTGTGCTTAGAAGCGCGCGCCGACACCGAAGCCAACGGTCCACGGATCCAGTTCCAGCTCGCTGCCGGTGCCCTGGCCGCCGACACGCAGTTCCGGACGCGAACGCATGTAGCGGGCGTCGGCACGTGCAAACCAGGTGGAGTTGATGTTCATGTCAACACCGACGGTGCCGATCACGCCCTTGGCGGTATCCAGGCCCACGTGCTGACCGGTGGTCGACGCCGCATCGATCTTCTCGTTGCTGAAGTTCGACTCGTAGTAGCCCACGCCCACGAACGGACGGAACACATTGTCGGCCTGGCCGAAGTGGTACTGGCCGCTGATGGCGATCGGCTGCTGCTCGACGGTGCCCACCTTGCCCACGCCATCGGCGTTGACGCGGTGATTGAACTTGTCGGCAGCGCCCCACACTTCAACAGCCCAGTTGTCGTTGATGTAGTAGCTGGCGCTCAGCGTCGGTGCCGGGCCGCCATCGACGTCCAGGCCCGGAGCCGGATCGTTCTTCGGCTTGATCAAGGCGACGCCGCCGACCACTGCCCAATGCTTGCCGGACGCGCTCTCAGCACTGGTGGAAGTCGAGGAGGTATCGCCGGTATAGGTGGTGTCCTGCGCGAACGCGGACGGTGCAATCGCAAGTGCGGATACAGCAGCCAGGCTCAGGATGGAAATGGCACGCATTGGGGGTCTCCTCGCATAATTTTTGTTAGGCCCGTGGAGTGGGCCGCGCCAAAGCTATTCCTGAAAATCTGAATCCACGCCCACCTGCGACTCGCTAAAATTTCGTTTGTTCAGGAACTTTCCCAAGAAGGCCGTGGTTGCGACATGCAAGCTGAAAAAGACATTCACGCAGATGCGATTGCCGTGACGAAAAACGCCGTGCGTGACGGCTTGCCAGCGCACATTCCTAACGATTGCCGTGTCTTGGTACTCGGCTCGATGCCAGGTATCGCCTCGTTGGAGGCCGGCCGCTATTACGCGCATCCACGCAATCGGTTCTGGCCAGTGATGCATGCCCTCTTGGGTATTGATGCTGCCGCGACGTATGCCGCGCGCATGCAGGCGTTGAACGCACAGGGTGTCGGGTTATGGGATGTGATCGGCCAATGCGCGCGTCGCGGCAGCCTGGACGCTGCGATCGTCGCAGACAGTGTGGTGGTCAATCCGCTGCCTGCGTTGCTGGCAGGTTTGCCGCAGCTGCGCATGGTGGCCTGCAATGGCGCCGCGGCGGCGCAGGCCTGGCATCGCCATGTACAGCCGCTGTTGTCGCAGGACGCGCGCAATGTACCGCTGCTGGCCTTGCCGTCCACCAGTCCGGCCAACGCCGCCTGGTCGTTGCCGCGTTTGTGCGCCGCATGGCAACCGGTGCGCGAAGCGTTGGGGTGATGCGGCCCTGGCCCACGTCAATGAATCGCCGACGAT
Organism: Xanthomonas sp. AC360; assembly: GCF_979258225.1. Lineage (NCBI taxonomy): Bacteria > Pseudomonadati > Pseudomonadota > Gammaproteobacteria > Lysobacterales > Lysobacteraceae > Xanthomonas > Xanthomonas sp. AC360. The sequence goes on along the minus strand of NZ_OZ409846.1, from coordinate 508,927 downwards.
GATGCGTGTCTGCGCAATGCGCGCCCGTCAGCGCGTGTGCATGCAACCAGCATGTCGCCAGCTGCCGCCATAAGTCATGCCAGCGTCCGGCACAGGCAGCCCGCAGCGCGTGGCCGCACAGTGCAGGCAGCACATGAAGGAGCACCGCGATGACGATCAGACATGCAATGACGATGGCGGCAACGCTCGCACTGGGCATGCTCACTGCAGCGGATGTGGCGCTTGCCGACGAGATGCAGTGCGATGTCAGTAGCGATTACGACCTCACGCTCAATCCGCGCAGCCTCATCCTGATTCGTAGCGCCGGGACGCCGCAGCGCCTGGTGATGCGCCAGGGCGCGTTGTTCGTCGACGATCGCTGGGTGACGCTGAGTGCCGACGACCGTGCCCGCCTGATCCAGTTCGAGCGGCAGACCCGTGAGGTGGTGCCGCTGGCGCAGGAGGTCGGGCGCGAGGCCGCCGACATCGCGGTCACCGCGCTCGGCGAAGTGGCGGCCGGGTTCAGCCGCAGTCCCGAGGCGACCCGCGCGCAACTGGCCAGCGTGCGCGAAAAGATCGATCTGCGCTTGAAGCAGAGCTTCAGCAAAAGCCAGCTCACGCCCGTGAATATCGACGACGACATCGGCGCGCTGGTCGCCGAGGTGTTGCCGCAGTTGATCGGCGATGTGATCGCCGGTGCGGTGCAGTCCGGGCTCACCGGCAACGACATGCAGCTGCGTTCGCTCGATGGGCTGGAAGCGCGCATCGAGCGTCTGGTCGAGCCGCAGGCGCGTGCATTACGCCCGCGTGCGCAGCGCTTGTGTGACCGCCTCGAAGCGCTGGATGGGCTGGACAATGCGCTGGCGTATCGTTTGCCCTCAGGCGCGCCACTGCAACTGTTGCAGGTGGATCGACGCGCCTCGAAATAAGCATGCACCTGCGTGCGCGGACGCTGCATCCTGCGGGCCGTGCGATTTTTTCGACGCCAATGGTTGGCGCTGCGGCCCGTGGCCGGCCACAATAGGGGTTTCCCCATCTGTTGCCGGAGTTCCCCGTATGGCCGAAATCAAGGAAGCACTTGTCCCCGATATCGGTGACTACAGCGACGTCCCGGTAATCGAGGTGCTGGTGTCGGTCGGCGATACGGTCGCGAAGGACCAGAGCCTAGTCACGCTGGAATCGGACAAGGCCACGATGGAAGTGCCCTCGTCGGTGTCCGGCGTGGTCAAGGAGATCAAGGTCAAGGTCGGCGATTCGCTGTCGCAGGGCGCCCTGGTGGCGCTGATCGAAGTGGCCGATGCCGGCGCTGACACTGCGGCCAAGCCGGCCGCTGCCGCGCCTGCTGCTCCGGCCAAGGCTGCGCCCGCTGCTGCACCGGCACCTGCTGCCAAGGCCGCGCCGGCTGCACCTGCCGCCGAAGGCGGTCTGGTCGAAGCGCGCGTGCCCGATATCGGCGACTACACCGACATCCCGGTGATCGAGGTGCTGGTTGCCGTCGGCGATATCGTCGCCAAGGACCAGAGCCTGGTCACGCTGGAATCGGACAAGGCCACGATGGAAGTGCCGTCCTCGGCCGCCGGCGTGGTCAAGGAGCTCAAGGTCAAGGTCGGCGACACGCTGTCGCAGGGCAATGTGGTGGCGATCATCGCTGCCAGCGATGGCGGCGCCGGTGCGGCGCAATCTCCGGCCAAACCCACCACCGACACCGCCGAAACTGCCGGCAAGGTCGAGCCGGTCGCGGTGTCGGCCGAGCCGGACAAGCTGGCCCAGCGCGAGATCGCGCAGGTGCAGGGCGCACGTTCCAGTGACGCCTCGCAAGGCAGCCAGCCATCGGCCGGCAACCCGAGCAGCCCGCCGGTGACCTTCGACGCCGACAGCGTGCTGCCGTCCAAGGTGGCCTATGCCAGCCCGGTGGTGCGCGTGTTCGCACGCCAGCTGGGCGTGGATCTGAACCAGCTCAAGGGCAGCGAAAAGGGCGGCCGCATTACCCGTGAAGACGTGCAGCGCTTCGTCAAGGCCGCGCTCACTGGTGGCGCGCCTGCCGCAGCCGGTGCCGCACCGGCCGGTGGTGGTAACGGCCTGAACCTGCTGGCCTGGCCGAAGGTCGACTTCAGCAAGTTCGGCGAGACCGAAACCCAGCCGCTGTCGCGCATCAAGAAGATTTCCGGTGCCAACCTGGCGCGCAACTGGGCCATGATTCCGCACGTCACCCAGTTCGAATCGGCCGACATCACCGACCTGGAAGCACTGCGCGTGGCGTTGAACAAGGAAAACGAGAAGGCCGGTATCAAGCTGACCATGCTCGCCTTCCTGGTCAAGGCCAGCGCCGCGGCGCTGAAGAAGTTCCCCGAGTTCAACGCCTCGCTCGACGCAGCTGGCGAAAACCTCACGCTGAAGAAGTACATCAACATCGGGTTTGCCGCCGATACGCCGAATGGGTTGGTGGTGCCGGTGATCCGCGACGTCGACAAGAAGGGCGTGCTGCAGATCGCCCAGGAAAGCGGCGAGCTGGCCAAGAAGGCGCGCGACGGCAAGCTGGGCCCGGCCGACATGAGCGGCGGCTGCTTCTCGATCAGCTCGCTCGGCGGCATCGGCGGCACCGCGTTCACGCCGATCATCAATGCGCCGGAAGTGGCGATCCTGGGCGTGTCCAAGTCGGCGATGCAGCCGGTCTGGAACGGCAAGGAATTCGTACCGACGTTGATGCTGCCGTTGTCGCTGAGCTACGACCACCGCGTCATCGACGGCGCGCTGGCGGCCCGCTTCACCACCTACCTCAGCCAGGTGCTGGCCGACATGCGTCGCGTCCTGCTGTGAAGACTGCACTGCTGACGATCGCCGTGCTCGGCGTGTTGCCGTGGACCTGCGCGGTGGCACGCGAGTGCGACAGCACGCTGGGGCGCGGCTGGCCGCCGGCCGTGGGCAACTACGGCACCGCGGTGAGCACGCTGCTGGACGGCGGCAACAAGCCGGCATTGTCGTTGCTGACCCTGCCCACACGTGGCGTGGAAAGCGGCGTGTCGCTGGTGCCGGGTAAGGACGGCGCCGACTGGACCCTGCGCCACAGCCGCGCCGACGAGCGCGTCTACAGCTGGGTCAGCCAGAGCGATCGCGGCAGTGTGCAGTTCCGCACCGAGCAGACCCCGGAAACGGTCGAGATCCCGATTCCGGCGGCGTTGGCCAAACGGCTGGTCAGCAACTGGACCGCGGCCTTGACCCAGCTGGCACCGAGCGGCCGCACTGCGCCGGTGACCGAGGGCGAGGTGCTGTCGTTCCAGGTCGAGGGCGTGCGCTACAGCGGCACGCGCCCGAGCTGCGGCGCCGGCGAACTGCTGCTGCAACAGGCCGCGCTGCTGATCGAAGCCAGCGACGGCAAGGAAAAGAAGCGCGACAAGCGCTGGACCCAAATCGAATCGTCGCTGGATGAACTCCAGCAGACGCTTGCCGGCACTGCCGGTTAAGCCACAGGAGAAGCAAATGGCGGTCATTGAAATCAAGGTTCCTGACATCGGCGATTACAGCGATGTCCCCGTCATCGAAGTGCTGGTCGCCGTGGGCGACAGCGTGGCAAAGGACCAGGGCCTGGTCACGCTGGAATCGGACAAGGCCACGCTGGAAGTGCCGTCCTCGGCCGCCGGTGTGGTCAAAGAGCTCAAGGTCAAGATTGGCGACAACTTGTCCGAAGGCGCCGTAGTGCTGCTGCTGGAAACCGAAGGCGAGGCCGCCGCGCCTGCGCCCGCCAAGGCCGAGACCAAGGCTGCCGCGCCTGCAGCTGCTGCGGCCGCCGCACCCGGCAGCAAGCCGCCGGTGACGCCGTCGCACCGCGCCCCGGCCGAGCCGGCTGCGCCCAAGCCGGCGCTGGCCAGCGGCAGGACCGCGGACATCGACTGCAAGATGGTGGTGCTCGGCGCCGGCCCCGGCGGCTACACCGCCGCGTTCCGCGCTGCCGACCTGGGCCTGGACACGGTGCTGATCGAGCGCTACGCCAGCCTCGGCGGCGTCTGTCTCAACGTCGGCTGCATCCCGTCCAAGGCGCTGCTGCATGCCGCCGCGGTGATCGACGAAGTGGCCCATGCCGGCGATTTCGGCGTGGACTTCGGCCAGCCCAAGATCACCCTGGACAAGCTGCGCGAGTACAAGGAAAAAGTGGTCGGCAAGCTCACCGGCGGCCTGGCCAGCATGGCCAAGCAGCGCAAGGTGCGCACTGTCACCGGTGTGGCCAGCTTCGTCTCGCCCAACGAGTTGGAGATCGTCGGCGACGACGGCAAGACGCAGCTGCTGCGCTTCGAGCATTGCGTCATCGCCGCCGGGTCGCAGGCGGTAAAGCTGCCCAACTTCCCGTGGGACGACAAGCGCGTGATGGACTCCACCGACGCGCTGGAGCTGCACGACATTCCCAAGACCCTGCTGGTGGTCGGCGGCGGCATCATCGGCCTGGAAATGGCCACGGTGTACAGCGCGTTGGGCAGCAAGGTCACCGTGGTCGAGTTCATGGATCAGCTGATGCCGGGCGCCGACAAGGACCTGGTCAAGCCGCTGGCCGATCGCCTGAAGAAGCAGGGCGTCGAGGTCCATCTCAAGACCAAGGCTACCGACGTGAAGGCCGACAAGAGCGGCATCACTGTGTCCTTCGAAGCGGCCGTGGAGGGCGAGAAGCCCGGCCTGCAGGCGACTGCCTTCGATCGCGTGCTGGTGGCCGTGGGCCGCTCGCCCAACGGCAAGAAGATCGGTGCGGAGAAGGCGGGCGTCACCATCACCGAGCGCGGCTTTATCCCGGTGGACCGGCAGATGCGCACCAACGTGCCGCACATCTTCGCCATCGGCGACATCGTCGGTAACCCGATGCTGGCGCACAAGGCCACCCACGAAGGCAAGCTGGCCGCTGAAGTGGCTGCCGGCGAGAAGAAGGAATGGGTGGCGCGGGTGATTCCGTCGGTGGCGTACACCAACCCGGAAATCGCCTGGGTCGGCGTCACCGAGAACGAAGCCAAGGCCAAGGGCCTGAAGGTCGGCGTGGCCAAGTTCCCGTGGGCCGCCAGTGGCCGCGCGATCGGCATCGGCCGTACCGAAGGCTTCACCAAGCTGATCTTCGACGAAGACACCCACCGCATCATCGGTGGCGCCATCGTCGGCGTGCATGCCGGCGACCTGTTGGCCGAGATCGGCCTGGCGATCGAGATGGGCGCCGAAGCCGAAGACATCGGCCACACCATCCACGCCCATCCGACCCTGAGCGAATCGGTCGGCATGGCGGCCGAGGTGTACGACGGCACCATCACCGACCTGTACATCCCGAAGAAGAAGTAACGGCTCGCCTAGGCTGCTGTCAGCAACGCCCCGCCTTGTGCGGGGCGTTGTCGTGATGGGGCTCAGTCCGCGTGATCGCTTTTGTTGTGGTCGTTGCCTGTGCCGTTGCAGTTGCGGTGCCGTGCCGTGCGTGTGGTAGGCGTCAAGTGCATGCGGTGCTACTGCGCACGCGCGGATTTTTCCGCGGTTTCCAGCGTGGTACGCAGCCGCATGTGGCGAACAGGCTTGGCGGCTGCACTCGATCGCATGCGTCGACAATGCCGACCCCTGCAAGCGGATTTAGCAGGTCATCCGGCAGCCTCCAGTCTGGGCGCGTGGCGCTCGTGCATCGCGCGTGCGTCAGGCAGGGCTGACGCCGCCACGCATGGCATTACCACAGTGCGATATCGGTGGCGCTTGCACAGCCCGCAGCGCGCTTGCACCATCGGGTCGCGGACACGCCGTTCGCAGCTCAGGGACGACCCCGATGTCGAAGATGCGTTTGCCGGCGCTGCTCGCCGCTGCTGGCTGCCTGTGTGCCTCGCTGTGTGCGTACGCACAGACCACCGTGATCATCGCCGCGCGCCTGCTGGACGTGCAGACCGGCCGCTATGTGGACAAACCGCAGATCGAAGTGGCCGCTGGCCGTATCACCCGCGTCGGTCGGCAGGGCGATCCGCTGCCGGCCGATGCGCAGCGCATCGATCTGGGCGAGCGCACGCTGCTGCCGGGGCTGATCGACATGCATGTGCATCTCACCGTGGACCCCACCCTGGGCGGCTACAAGGGCCTGGAGTACACCGACAATTTCTGGACCGTGGTCGGTGTGGCCAATGCCGCAAAAACGCTGCGCGCAGGCTTCACCACGGTGCGCAATGTCGGTTCGCTCAACTACGACGATGTCGCGCTCAAGCAGGCGATCGAGCGCGGCACCGTGCCCGGCCCGCGCATCGTGCCGGCGACCTACGGCATCGGCGCGACCGGTGGCCACTGCGATGCCACCGAATTCCCGCCCTCGGTCAAGGTCACCGGCCCCGGTGTCGCCGATGGTCCGGACGCGATCCGCGCCGCGGTGCGGACGCTGCGTAAATACGGCGCAGAAGTGATCAAGTTCTGCGGCACCGGCGGGGTGCTGTCCAAGACCGACAGCGTCGGTGGGCAGCAATACAGCCTGGAGGAAATGCGCGCGCTGGTGGACGAAGCGCACCGGTTGGGCCTGAAGGTCGCCGTGCACGCGCATGGCACCGCCGGCATCAACGATGCGATCCGCGCCGGTGCCGACACCATCGAGCACGCCAGCCTGGCCGATGCGGAGTCCTTCAAGCTGGCCAAGGCGCACGGCACCTGGTTTTCGATGGACATCTACAACGACGACTACATCCTGGCCGAGGGCGAAAAGAACGGCCTGTTCGCCGAATCGCTGGAAAAGGAGCGCCAGATCGGGCGCAAGCAGCGTGAGACCTTCCGCGCCGCGCACGCGGCCGGAGTGAAGCTGGTGTTCGGCAGCGATGGCGGCGTGTATCCCAACGGCGACAACGCCCGCCAGTTCGCCAAGATGGTGGAGTGGGGCATGACGCCGTTGGAAGCAATCCGCGCCGCCACCGTGGATGCAGCCGAGGCCCTGGGGCGCAGCAACGATGTCGGCGCCATCGCCCCGGGCCGCTACGCCGATCTGATTGCGGTCAGCGGCGATCCGCTGCAGGACGTCACCGTGCTGCGGCAGGTAGAGGGCGTGATCAAGGGCGGCGAACGCGTCGCCGAGTGAGCACCCTGGCGCTCGCCGGTGCTTAGCTGCAGCGTGCCGCTGGTTGACGCTGCGCGCGCCATTGGTGCGCTGATCGACAAGGGACTCATCGAGTAGCGTGGCAACGCGATCGGAACTGGAAAGAGCACGCAAAACCGCGCGTCCGCAGGCAAGAGCGGCATGGGCGTTACAAGCGGGCCGATGGCGTTCCTGTGCAACCGCGCCCCAGAGCGGCTAACAGGACGTAGCCAGCAGTCGTCAGGTGGGTATGGCGGCACAAGCCGGCCGATGACATGGCTGCGCAACCGCGCCCCAGAGCGGTTAGCAGGACGTAGCCAGCATCCGTCAGGTGGGTATGGCGGCACAAGCCGGCCGATGATGTGGCTACGCAGCCGCGTCCCAGAGCGGCTAACAGAACGTAGCCAGCAGTCGTCAGGTGGATATGGACGACGCGGAGGAACCGGAGTGAGCGCGTGGTCCATGCTGCAGCGCGCACCGGCCACCCCGCCTGGCGGTGAGCACAGTCGTGTTGTTGGCTGCTCTTACCCGGAACCGGCCGTGGACGACATCCCTGCGAGCGGCCACGTCTGCGCACGCTGCCAACAGCGCAGGCGTCCGCTCAGCCGCTGCAAGACCTTAGCGCCCCGTCTTGCACGAGGCATCGTGGCTTGGGCATGCTGCAGGTGGAAGCTGTCCGGATGTCCGGCCACGCAGTCCATCACAGGGAGTGTCGATCGATGCGCAAGGCCGTGCTCGGACTATGGATGAGCTGCATGCTCGCGACGGTGACCGCCGCAGCTGCGTCCACGCAGGACGATCCGGAGATGGCGGCGGCGCTGGCCAAATGCCCAAGTGCGGCGGCGTTCGTGCGCGCGCAGGAGCAGGCCAAGGCGGATGCCGCGACCGCCACGCCTGCCGAGGCGACGGCGGCTCCCAGCGACCCCGCATTGCGCGCGCGGTTGCTGGAGATGGAGCGCCTGGATCAACAGGTCCGCAACGGTGACTGGTCGCAGGAAGCGATGGGCAAGACGGTGGCGATGGACGCCGAGCATCTGCCGCAGATGCGTCGCATCGTCGCCGAACACGATGGTTTGCCCAGCGTGGCGCAGGTCGGACGCGACGGCGTGGCCGCCGCCTGGCTGCTGGTGCAGCATGCCGACGCCGATCCGGCCTTGCAGGAGCGCGTGCTGGGCACGCTGACCCGGCATGGCGCACGCGGTGGCGAGGTGTCGGCGCACCAACTGGTGTTGCTGACTGATCGCGTGCTCATCGCGAACGGCAAGCCGCAGCGTTACGGCAGCCAACTGATCCCAGAGCAGGGACGTTGGGTATCCAGGCCGATCGCCGATCCGGCGCAGGTGGACGTACTGCGCGCCGGCATGGACGAGATGCCGCTAGCCGACTACGTGTGCGTGGCCACCCAGCTGTTCCCGGTGTCGTCGACGCCGCCCGGCAGCTGAAACGCAAACGGCCCGCACAGGGCGGGCCGTTCGCTTGCAACAGTGGCGCAGATCAGAACGCGAACGTCACGCCTGCCACCGGGCCCTTGAACTCCTGCTTCAGGCCGATCAGGCCATCGCTGCCGCGCTGGTCGACATCGAGCTTGAACCAGTCGTAGCCGGCGAAGATGCCGAAGTTCTTGGTGAAGCGGTATTCGGCAATCGCGTTGGCGCGGCTCAGGTCGCCTTCGTAGTCGTCGAAGTTGCCCCAGCTGGTGTTGAGGTACTGGCCCTGCACGTTGAACAGCCAATGCTCGCTCGGACGCGCGGTGAAGCGGACGCCAACCACCGGCGCAACGCCATCGGCCTTCTCGTCCAGCACATCGCCGGAGAACACGCTGCCCAGATCGGCATACGCATTGGCTTCGACCTTGGCGTATTCGGCACCGATCTGCAGGCCCAGGCTGAATTCCGGCGAATCGATCACCGAGTAGTCGTACACCAGGGTCGCGACCTGATACTTCAACTCACCCTTGATGAAGCTACCGGTCGGAACGGTCACGCCACCGGCGCTCAGATCCTGGGTCAGGGTCTCGCGGCGATCCTTGTCGTACTTGAAGTAATCGAAGATCAGGCGCTGACGGGTGCTGATGCGGAACACGCCATCGACGCGCGGCTCCCATTCCTTGCCGCCCAGCTTGAAATCTTCGTTGACCGACACATTGTTGCCTGCCACCAGCGTGTTGCCACGGATGGTGTTGTCGTTGTCCACGTTCATCGCACCGAGGCGAATCTGGAAGCGGTCATCGCTATCTTCGGCGTGCGCGGGTGCGACGTAGGCGACGGCCAGAACGCACGGGATCGCCAGTGCAAGGAGGTGTTTCATGGGGAGCTCCGTAATCTTGGAATGGTCAGGCCGATGGGCCAGTGGCGCGCACTATCGATAAGGCGGCGTCTTTCAAAAGTGAAGAAATCGTCGCACACGTGTGAAGGCCGATATAGCAATCGGACAAAACGGTCCGCAAGTTCAACAGGCATGGGCATCGCGCGCAGGGCGCGGTAAATCGGGGGTTGAAGACGACCTGCGCAAAGTGTGTCGCAGTGCATACCATCAGGTACGGTCATGGCCGCCAACTGCGCAGCGGATGACGTTTCACACGTTGCTGTGCCCCGAACCCAGCCACTGCACAGATTGAAACATCGTGCAGTGCGGCGGATTGGACCGCGGATGGGAAAGTGTCAGGGTGCGACAAAATGCGTAAAAAGCGGGAGCCCCGGTCTCCCAGGGCTCCCATACGCGACCTGCGGCGGTACCTTTCGACGAGGATGTGCAGGCCTCGCAGGTTCTGACCGTCGGTTTGTGGCAAAGTTCCCACCCGCCGCCACGACGCATGCTTGGTGCATTGCAGCAGCGAATGACTTCTGCCGGTTGTCTCGCAATTTGTCCCATTGCTATACTTTCGCGGCTCGACGAGGCGCAACTGCGCTTCCCCCTCATTCACACGTAAGGTAACCGTAGTGCTGAACTCCGTTGACGCGGGTCGGCGGTTGATGCTGCGCGCTGCGGTATATCCGCTTGCTGCTGTAGCTATAACCAGTCTGGGGTTGCTGTTGGTCGGTCCCCGTTACTCTGCCGGTCTGGCATTGACCGGGTTTGCGACGGTACTGGGCGGTTGGGTTGCGGCACGCACCGCGCTCGGCGGCGGCATCCAGGCAGCCGGCATCGCGATGGTGCGGTTGGTGCTGGCGATGGTGCTGAAGTGGGTGTTGGTATTTGCGGCGTTGTCGCTGGGCTTTGCCCTGTGGCGGTTGCCTCCTCTGGCTCTGTTGGCAGGTATCGCCATCGGGTTGATTTTTCAGGTTCTGGCTCTGGCCAGGCGTTGATTCGAACTTAAAGGGCTCCAGACACATGGCGGGCGAGGCAGCAACACCTACCTCCTATATCCAGCATCACTTGCAGAACCTGATCTATCCGGTTCGCGAGGGTGGCGGCACGTTTTGGACCATCCACGTCGATACCCTGGTCATGGCCGTGTTGATGGGCCTGGTCATGGTGCTGGCGTTCTGGACGGCGACCCGCAATGCCACGGCCGGCGTGCCGGGCAAGTGGCAGGCATTCGTGGAAATCTGCCTGGAGTTCGTCGACCGGCAGGCCAAGGACACCTATCACGGCAGCAGCAAGCTGGTGACGCCGATCGCGATCACCATCTTCTTCTGGATCCTGTTGATGAATCTCATCAAGATGGTTCCGGCCGATTTCATCGCCATTCCGCTGGGTTGGGTAGGCATCCACGCCTGGAAGCCGGTGCCCACCGCCGACGTCAATGCCACCTTGGGCATGTCGATCAGCGTGTTCTTCCTGATGATCGTGTTCTCGCTGCGCTCCAAGGGCGTTGGCGGCATGACCAAGGAATTCCTGACGGCGCCGTTCGGCAAATGGATGATGCCGTTCAACCTGCTTTTGAACATCGTCGAGTGGCTGAGCAAGCCGATTTCGTTGGCGATGCGACTGTTCGGCAACATGTTCGGCGGCGAGATCGTCTTCCTGCTGATCTGGGTGCTGGGCGGTGCGGGCATCGCCGGCATGGTCGCTGGCGGCGTATTCGGCCTTGGCTGGATGCTGTTCCACCTGTTGGTGATTCCGCTGCAGGCCTTCATTTTCATGATGCTGTCGATCGTGTATCTGAGCCTTGCGGAAGACAGTCACTGAGTTTCGCTACACCCTTCATACGCTTCATCTCGATTCATCCATCACCCTTAGAAACTTTCGTTCGGAGATCACCATGTACCTCGCCGTCCTGACCAACCTCGCTCAAGTCCAGAGCTCCACCGTCCTCGCCGTCGGCATCATGATCGGCCTGGCCGCGCTGGGTGCCGGCCTCGGTCTGGCCATCATGGCTGGCAAGTTCCTGGAATCGGCCGCGCGCCAGCCGGAACTGATTCCTGTGCTGCAGGTGCGTATGTTCATCACCGCCGGCCTGATCGACGCCGCGTTCATCATCAGCGTCGCCGTCGGCCTGCTGTTCGCCTTCGCCAACCCGCTGGCCCAGGTGTTCATCGAGCGTCTGTCGCAGGCTGCCGGCTGATTCAGCGGTAGCAGGATGTGGATGCAGCCAGTGCGGCTGCGCCCGCGGATGAAGGTCGGAAAGCGTCGCCACTGCGGCGGCGCTTTCACCCCTAAACAGCGATTGAGCGACCCATGGATATCACCCTTACCATCTTTGCCCAGGCGCTGGCCTTCGCCGGTCTGATCTGGATCGTCGCGACCAAAATCTGGCCGCCGCTGCTGCAGGCGATCGAAGAGCGTCAGCAAAAGATCGCTGAAGGTCTGGCTGCCGCCGATCGTAGTCAGAAGGATCTGGCGCAGGCCCAGGAAAAGGTCAACGAAGCACTGAAAGACGCACGCACCAAGGCCAACGAGATCATCGATCAGGCCCATGCGCGCGCCAATCAGATCATCGAAGCGGCCAAGCTCGAGGCGATTGCCGAAGCCAACCGTCAGAAGGATCTGGCCCAGACCGAAATCGACGCATCTGCCACCCGTGCCCGCGAAGAACTGCGCAAGCAGATCTCGGTGCTGGCGGTCAGCGGCGCCGAGAAGCTGCTCAAGCGCGAAATCGACGCCAACGCCCACAAGGCGCTGCTCGACGAGCTGGCGGCGGAGATTTAACCGATGAGTCAGGCCCTCACACTTGCCCGTCCCTACGGCCGTGCCGCGTTTGCAATCGCGCGTGAGGGCGGCACGTTCGCGCCCTGGTCCGATGCGCTGGCGTTTTCGGCACAGGTGGCCGGCGACCCACGCGTGGCTGCGCTGCTGCTCAACCCGGCCCTGCGCCAGGAACAGGCAGTGACGTTGCTGGCGCCGCCGCAGGCTGGCGAACACTATCTGCGTTTCCTCGGCCTGCTGGCCGATGCGCATCGGCTGTCGCTGTTGCCGGAAGTGGCGGGGCTGTACGAACAGCTGCGTGCCGAGGCCGAGCATGTCGTCAAGGCGACCGTGACCTCGGCCACCGAGATGACGCCGGCCGAGCTGGACACGATCGCCGCTGCACTGAAGAAGCGTTTTGGCCGCGAGGTGGACATCACCACCGCGGTAGATGCATCGCTGATCGGCGGCGCGGTGATCGACACCGGCGACGTGGTCATCGACGGCTCGCTGAAGGGCAAGCTCGCGCGTCTGCAAAGCTCGCTCGCCCACTGAATTCACATAAACGCATGGCCCTCGCGGCCGGCACCTAGGACTGAACGATGGCAACCACGCTCAACCCCTCCGAAATCAGCGACCTGATCAAGACCCGCATCGAGACGGTCAAGCTGTCCGCGGAGTCGCGCAACGAAGGCTCCGTGACCAGCGTGTCCGACGGCATCGTGCGCATCTTCGGCCTGGCCGACGTGATGCAGGGCGAAATGATCGAACTGCCCAACAACACCTTCGCCCTGGCGTTGAACCTGGAGCGCGATTCGGTCGGCGCCGTGGTGTTGGGCGATTACGAAAACCTGCGCGAAGGCGACGTGGCCAAGACCACCGGTCGCATCCTGGAAGTGCCGGTGGGTCCGGAACTGCTGGGTCGCGTGGTCAACGCACTGGGCGAGCCGATCGACGGCAAGGGCCCGCTGGGCGCCACCCAGACCGCACCGGTCGAGCGCGTTGCGCCGGGCGTGATCTGGCGTAAGTCGGTCGACCAGCCAGTGCAGACCGGTTACAAGTCGGTCGATGCGATGATCCCGATCGGCCGCGGTCAGCGCGAGCTGGTCATCGGCGACCGTCAGACCGGCAAGACCGCGCTGGCGATCGATGCGGTGATCAACCAGAAGGGCACCGGCATCAAGTGCGTGTACGTGGCGATCGGCCAGAAGGCCTCGACCGTTGCCAACATCGTGCGCAAGCTCGAAGAAAACGGCGCGCTGGCGCACACCGTGGTGGTGGCTGCGACCGCGTCCGAATCGGCCGCGATGCAGTACATCAGCCCGTATGCCGGCTGCACCATGGGCGAGTACTTCATGGATCGCGGCGAAGACGCGCTGATCGTGTACGACGATCTGTCCAAGCAGGCCGTGGCTTACCGCCAGATCTCGCTGCTGCTCAAGCGTCCGCCGGGCCGCGAAGCCTACCCGGGCGACGTGTTCTATCTGCACTCCCGCCTGCTGGAGCGCGCAGCGCGCGTGTCCGAGGAATATGTGGAGAAGTTCACCAACGGTGCGGTGACCGGCAAGACCGGCTCGCTGACCGCGCTGCCGATCATCGAAACGCAGGCCGGCGACGTGTCCGCGTTCGTGCCGACCAACGTGATCTCGATCACCGACGGCCAGATCTTCCTGGAAACCGACCTGTTCAACGCCGGTATCCGTCCGGCCGTGAACGCCGGTATCTCGGTGTCGCGCGTCGGTGGTGCGGCCCAGACCAAGATCATCAAGAAGCTGTCCGGCGGCATTCGTATCTCGCTGGCGCAGTACCGTGAGCTGGCGGCGTTCGCGCAGTTCGCCTCGGATCTGGACGAAGCCACCCGCAAGCAGCTCGAGCGCGGTCAGCGCGTCACCGAGCTGATGAAGCAGAAGCAGTACGCACCGATGTCCATCGCCAACCAGGCGCTGTCGATCTACGCCGTCAACGAGGGCTACCTCGATGAAGTGCCGGTCAACAAGCTGCTGGCGTTCGAAGAAGGCCTGCACGCGCACTTCGCCAACACCCAGGGCGAGTTGATCTCCAAGATCAACAGCACCGGCGGTTGGGACAACGACATCGAAGCCGCGTTCAAGAAGGGCATCGCAGAGTTCAAGACCACCGGCACCTGGTAAGGCGCCGGGATTCGGGATTGGGCATTCGGGATTTGTAGGAGCGGTGGTTCGGGGCGTTGTCCCATGTCGAATCACCGCTGCCGAATCCCAGATTTAGGAATTAGAGAGTCGTGAAGTGGGACGCGGGAGGCTCTGGCCATTCCCGATTCCCGATTCCCGATTCTCACGAGCGGAGCGAGCAATGGCAGGCGGACGCGAAATCAAAACCAAGATCAAGAGCGTGCAGAACACCCGCAAGGTGACGCGCGCGCTCGAAATGGTCTCGGCCTCCAAGATCCGCAAGGCGCAGGAGCGCATGAAGACCTCGCGTCCGTATGCGCAGGCGATGAAGCAGGTGATCGGGCATCTGGCGCAGGCCAGCACCGATTTCCAGCATCCGTTTCTGGTCGAGCGTGAGCAGGTCAAGCGGGTCGGTTACATCGTGATCTCTTCCGACCGCGGCCTGGCCGGCGGTCTGAACAACAACCTGTTCCGCAAGATGTTGGGCGAAGTTCGCCCGTGGCAGGACAAGGGCGCCGAGATCGACGTGGTGACCATCGGTCAGAAGGCGTCGGCGTTCTTCCGTCGCATCAAGGTCAACATGGTTGGCAGCGTGACCCATCTGGGCGACAGCCCGCAGGTCGAGCAGCTGATCGGTGTGATCAAGGTGATGATCGATGCCTTCATCGACGGCAAGGTCGACCGCGTGTATCTGGTCTACAACCGCTTCGTGAACACCATGACGCAGAAGGCCAGCTTCGATCAGCTGCTGCCGCTGCCGGCCGCCGAGCACAAGGTGGCGCATCACGATTGGGACTACCTGTACGAACCCGATGCGGCGACCGTGCTGGAGCACGTGATGACGCGCTACATCGAGTCGCTGGTGTACCAGGCCGTGCTGGAAAACGTCGCGTCAGAACATGCCGCGCGCATGGTGGCGATGAAGGCCGCCAGCGACAACGCCAACAAGATGATCGGCACCTTGCAACTGATCTACAACAAGGCACGTCAGGCGGCGATCACCCAGGAAATTTCGGAAATCGTCAGCGGCGCGGCCGCTGTCTAGCCGGGAATGGAGAATCGTGAAACGGGAATAGGCAAGGCTTCGGTGCTCTTGATCTTCCCATTCCCCATTCTCGATTTCCCATTCCCGACACAAGAATCGAACAGACATTAGTGGAGTTATCCAAATGAGTCAGGGCAAGATCGTTCAGATCATCGGCGCGGTCGTCGACGTCGAGTTCCAGCGCAACGAAGTACCCAAGGTCTATCACGCGCTGAAGGTCGAAGGCACCGCCATCACCCTGGAAGTGCAGCAGCAGCTCGGCGACGGCGTCGTGCGCACCATTGCGCTCGGCTCCACCGACGGCCTGAAGCGCAACCTGCTGGCGACCAACACCGAGCGCGCCATTTCGGTGCCGGTCGGCGCCGGTACGCTGGGCCGCATCATGGACGTGCTGGGTCGTCCGATCGACGAAGCCGGCGACGTGCAGGCAGCGGACCATTGGGAAATCCACCGCGCCGCACCGTCGTACGAAGACCAGTCGTCCAGCACCGAATTGCTGGAAACCGGCATCAAGGTCATCGACCTGATGTGCCCGTTCGCCAAGGGCGGCAAGGTCGGCCTTTTCGGCGGCGCCGGCGTCGGCAAGACCGTCAACATGATGGAACTGATCAACAACATCGCCAAGGCGCACTCGGGTCTGTCCGTGTTTGCCGGCGTGGGCGAGCGTACCCGCGAGGGCAACGATTTCTACCACGAGATGAAAGATTCCAACGTCCTGGACAAGGTCGCGATGGTGTACGGCCAGATGAACGAGCCGCCGGGCAACCGTCTGCGCGTGGCGCTGACCGGCCTGACCATGGCCGAGTACTTCCGCGACGAGAAGGACGAGAACGGCAAGGGCAAGGACGTGCTGTTGTTCGTCGACAACATCTACCGCTACACGCTGGCCGGTACCGAAGTGTCGGCGCTGCTCGGCCGTATGCCGTCGGCAGTGGGTTACCAGCCGACCCTGGCCGAAGAAATGGGCGTGTTGCAGGAGCGCATCACCTCGACCAAGAGCGGTTCGATCACCTCGATCCAGGCCGTGTACGTGCCTGCGGACGACCTGACCGACCCGTCGCCGGCGACCACCTTCGCCCACTTGGATTCCACCGTCACGCTGAGCCGTAACATCGCCTCGCTGGGCATCTACCCGGCCGTGGATCCGTTGGATTCCACCAGCCGTCAGATGGATCCGCTGGTGATCGGCAACGAGCATTACGACACCGCCCAGCGCGTCCAGCAGACCTTGCAGAAGTACAAGGAACTGAAGGACATCATCGCGATCCTGGGCATGGACGAGCTGAGCGAAGAAGACAAGCAGTCGGTGTCGCGCGCACGCAAGATCGAGCGTTTCTTCAGCCAGCCGTTCCACGTGGCCGAAGTGTTCACCGGCTCGCCGGGCAAGTACGTGTCGCTGAAGGACACCATCCGCGGTTTCAAGGCGATCTGCGATGGCGAATACGACCACCTGCCGGAGCAGGCGTTCTACATGGTCGGCAACATCGAAGAAGCCGTCGAGAAAGCCAACAAGATGAGCTCCAAGGCCTGATTGATCCCAGCCGCTATGCGGCTGGAATCGGGAATCGGGAATCGGGAATCGTAAAGGCGGGTGATAGGTGAGTTGGAAGTCACGGGAAGCTGGAAATGCGTGCAGTCAGCCGCTCTTCCGATTCCCGATTCCCGATTCCCGATTCCCCGCCTCACTACAGTGAGGCACCATGAGCACTATTCGTTGCGACATCGTCAGCGCCGAGAAGGAAATCTTCCACGGTGAGGCGACGCTGGTCGTGGCCACCGGCGAACTGGGCGAGCTGGGCATTGCGCCCAAGCACGCGCCGCTGATCACCCGCCTGAAGCCGGGCAAGGTGGTGGTCACCACCGCCAGCGGCGAACAGCTGGATTTCGCCATCTCCGGCGGCATCCTGGAAGTGCAGCCGCAGGTAGTGACCGTGCTGGTCGACACCGCGATACGGGCGCAGGACATCGACGAGGCCGCGGTCCGCAAAGTCAAGGAAGAAGCCGAGCGTTTGCTGGCCAACCGTGGCGACACGGTGGACGTGGCCCAGGCGCAGCGTCAGCTGGCCGAGGCGACGGTGCAGTTGCAGGCGCTGGAGCGGTTGCGCCGCACCCTCAAGCACTGATCGATTGCCTGCCCCATTGTCTGCGGGCAAGCGAGATGCTTCAGCTGTAATGCCGCAGGCAGATGTGGATTGGAAACGCCGACCTTCGTGTCGGCGTTTTCGTTTTGGGAGATGCGCTTGCGTGGCACAAGGCCGCGTGTTGTGGACAGCGCGCACACTGCGTGGCAGGTTGCCATGCAGCGCTTCGCTTCGCTGCGCCATGGCATGGTCACCCCCGACATTGAGGACACCCCATGACCCGCTCGATCGATGGCTTACGCGGTTATGCACTGACGTGCACGCTTGCAGTTGCACTGCTGGGTTGCGCGCTTCCGGTACGCAGCCAGCCGCCGCTGGATCCGTTGCTGGATCGCATCGTGCAACGCAATGCGATCGGCGATGCGGTGGCGCTGAGCAAGTGGGATAGCGGCAAGCCGGTGCTGGACCAGGCACGCGAAGCGGCGGTGCTGCAGAGCGTGCGCGATCAGGCGCCGGCGCACGGACTGGATGCCGACGACGCGGCGCGCTTCTTTGCGGCGCAGATCGAGGCCAATAAATCGGTGCAATACGCGCTGTTGAACCATTGGCATGAACGTGGACGGGCACCGGACACTGTACGCCCGGATCTGGCCGCGCTGCGCGCGCGCCTGGACCAGTTGCAGGGCGAGTTGCTCGACGCGCTGGCCGATGTCGCAGCGGCGCGCTCGGCGGCGCAATGCTCGGCCAGCACGGCACGTGCGGCGGCACATTACGCTGGGCAATGGCAGCTGGATGCCTTGCATCGTGCAGCACTGGTGCGTGGCCTGGGCGACTTTTGCCAGCAGGTACCCGCCAAGAGCTAGCGCGGTGTGGTCGGCACAAGGCACGGTGGCGCAAGGCGACTGCCGTAATGATGTTTCAGCAAGGTCGACGCAGTTCCATGCGAACCAATCCGCCGCAGAGTGCCGCGCGGCTTCCACCTCGATCGCAATCCGCCTGTAAAACGCAATCGAGGTGATGAAGCCGGCAGCGGGGCAATGTGCATCGCTTGCTGGCTGCTGTTTTCCTGCAACAGATGGGGTGTGCTGTCGCCGTGGTGCGCAAAGGCGGCGCGTTGGCAGATGCCGCTCTTAAGCTTCGTCAGCGTGTGGACGGCGCACGCTTGGTGGACGCCTGCAGTGCGCGCCTTGTTGAGTGACTTAAGCGGGAAACAGTCGGCTGCCTTGGTTCAACGACGCGCGCTCCAGCCTTGGTCGCCCGCGTGCGTTCAGCGATACACCACATGCCGGCCGAGAAAGAACGACACGATCGCCAGCCCGCCTTCGACCAGTGGCTTGGCCAGCCAGGCTTGGCGCAGGCCGACCAGATCCACCGTCGCCGACAGCAGCCAGGTGCTGATCAACGTCAACGCCAGCCACATCACCGCAAAGCGGCGGAAACGCTGCCAGCCCAGCCGCGCGCCGCCTTGCTGGGCGAAGGTGTAGCGGCCGTTGAGCCAGAACCCCAGCACCGCGCCGCTGATGCGCCCGAGCAGATTGGCCGGCACCGTCGGCATGCCGGCGGCGGTGGCGGCGATGAAGATGCCGCAATCCACAGCCAATTGCAGGCCGCCAATCAGGGTGAACTGGCTGCCTTGGCGAAACAGGCTCATGCGTGCCGGGGACGAAGAAAGGGCGCCCATCCTAGCGGCCGTAGTGCTAAAAAAGTTGTCATCGCGTGTTTAAGAGCAGCTAACAAAACGACTGTGCTCGCCGTCAGGCGGGCGCGGCCGGTGCTCGGTGCGGCATGTACCACTTGTACCCTCCGGTTCCTCCGCGCCGCCTGCACCCACCTGACGACTGCTCGCTACGTCTTGTTAGCCGCTCTAAGACATCGATCGAGCACGCGGTTTTGCATGGCTGCGACTAGAATTTAGCGCATCTCCCGCCTTTGGAATTTTTGATGACCCTGCCCCTGCACGTCGTGATCCTGGCTGCGGGCGAGGGCAAGCGCATGCGCTCGTCCCTGCCCAAGGTGCTGCAGCCGTTGGCGGGCCAGCCGATGTTGGCGCATGTCATCGCCACCGCACGGCAGCTGCAGCCGGCCGCGATCCATATCGTCTACGGGCACGGCGGCGATCAGGTGCGTGCCGCATTTGCCGGGCAGGCCGATCTGCAGTGGGCCGAGCAACAGCAGCAGCTGGGCACCGGCCACGCGGTACAGCAGGCGATGGATGCGATTCCGGATGCGGCCACCGTGCTGGTGCTGTACGGCGATGTGCCGCTGATCCAGAGCGAGAGCCTGCTGCAGTTGCTGCATGCGCCCGGCCGGATGGCGGTGCTGGTGGCCGAGCTTGCCAACCCCACCGGCTATGGACGCATCCTGCGCGATGCCGAAGGCAAGGTGGCGGCGATCGTCGAGCAGAAGGACGCCAACGACGAACAGCGACGCATCCGCACCATCAATACCGGCATCCTTACCGCCGAATCCACTGCACTGCGGCGTTGGCTGGGTGGCTTGTCCAACAACAATGCGCAGGGCGAGTTCTATCTCACCGACGTGTTTGCCAGCGCCGCTGCCGACTTCACCCCGGCCGACATGGTGCATGTGGGCGACCCACAGGATGTGGAAGGTGCCAACGACCCCTGGCAACTCGCTCAGCTCGAACGCGCCTGGCAGTTGCGTGCGGCGCGTGCGCTATGCCTGCAGGGCGTGCGCATGGCCGACCCGGCGCGCGTGGAGCAGCGCGGCACGGTGCAGGTGGGGCGCGATGTGCAACTGGACATCGATGTGATTCTGGAAGGCGATGTGACGCTGGGCGATGACGTGGTGATCGGCCCGTTCGTACGGCTGCGCGATGTGACGCTGGGTGCCGGCACGCACGTGCGTGCGCACTGCGATCTGGAGGGCGTGGTGACCGAGGGTGCGGTGATGATCGGCCCGTTCGCGCGGTTGCGTCCGGGCACGCTGTTGGCCGATGGCGTGCATATCGGCAACTTCGTCGAGACCAAGAAGGTCACGATGGGGGTGGGTAGCAAGGCCAATCACCTCACTTACCTGGGCGATGCAACGATCGGCAGCAAGGTCAATATCGGCGCCGGCTCCATCACCTGCAACTACGATGGCGTGAACAAGTCGCAGACCACCATCGGCGATAACGCGTTCGTCGGCTCCAACAGCGCGTTGGTGGCGCCGATCGAGATCGGCGCCAATGCCACCATCGGTGCGGGCTCGGTGATCACCCGCGACGCGCCGGCCGGCCAGCTCAGCGTTGCGCGCCCGCGTCAGACCGTGATCGAAGGCTGGGAGCGGCCGACCAAGAAGTAGCATGGAGCGCTATCGCGGTGCGGACGCATGAGACAGCAGTTGTGCTCTGCTGCAATGGTGGGCAGCGTTGCGGGCCATGACGGAAGGTGCACGATGCAGCTACGACCAGACACGCTGTTGATCCTGCTACGCGGCGCGGCTGATGGAACGACGGCGCAGCCGCCAGGCGGGCGTGGCCGTTCCTCGGACGCGGCATGGACCAATCGCACATTGCCGTTCGCCGGGCGCATCCATCTGACGATTGCGCGCTACGTGTTGTTGGCCGCTCTTGGCGTGCTGATGCTGCAGCCGGGCATTGCAGCGGCGTCGAGCTATCGGCTGTATCTGGCGCCCGATGGCAACGATGCGGCGGCAGGTACCGAGCCTTCGACCGCATTGCGCAGTCTCGGTGCTGCGCAGCAACGCCTGGTCGAGCGACGGCCGGCAGCGGCGGTGGAGGTGGTGATCGCCTCGGGCACCTATCTTCAACAGTCGGTGCAATGGACCTTTGCCAATGGCGCGCCCATCCGTTTTATCGTCGCTCCCGGCGCTGCCACGCCGCCGCTCTTCGACGGACGCGGCGGCGCGACCTGGTTCGCCTTGAAAGGCGGTCGAAATGTACCGACGCGCCTGACCTTCGATGGGTTGAAGGTCAGCAATTACTGGATGGCGCTGGATCTGGGCAGCAGCAAGACCGATGAAGACGGTAATGGTGGCAACACGATCCGCAACATGCAGTTCGCACGGATCGGTGGGCGCTACGGCCGCAGTGACGAGGCCGCATATTCGTTTGCGGCGATCCGCCTGCAACAGTCGCGCGACAACCGCATCGAACACAATCGCTTTGAGTCGATCGAAAACGATACCGGCACCTCGGGCTTTATCCACGCGCTGTATCTGGCGCGGCACTCGTCTGGTAACCGGATCGAGGGCAATACGTTTGTGGACGTCAACGGCGATGCAATACGCACGCGCGATGCGTCCGACCAGACCTATGTCAGCGGTAATCACTTTCTCAGGGCTGGCAAATACGCCGCGTTTTCCGACTGGTTCAAAGCCGATGGCGAGTGTCCCTCGCAGGGCGGTGAATTTGTCGGCAATACCGTGGGCATCGGTTACTACCGTGCCATCGATGCGACACGTACCACCGGTGCAGACGATGCATGTGGTGCGCTTAAACGGCCGCGCATTGCAGAGCGTGGCACGTTGAAATCCGGTTGATGGCACTGCACTCATAAAGCGATTGCGCGTGTTTTTTCAGTCACTGTCTGCGCGGCGGGAGTGTTCCTGTCGGCTCGGCAATCGATCATGGAGCAGCGTCGGCTCACGCGTTCGAGCTGGCAACACGGTGTCGCGAGTGGATGCCTACGCAGCCGATGCCGAGGGCAGCAACAAGGTTACACACAGGCCGCCATGCTCGCGGTTGTGCAGCGAAATACGCCCGCCATGCGCTTCGGCAATCTCGCGGGTAAGCGCAAGTCCCAGCCCGGTTCCATTGCGTTTGGTCGAATAGAACGGCATCAGGGCATTGTGCAAGACCGCTTCATTCATGCCATTGCCGCGGTCGAGTACTTCGATCCGCAGCCACTGCGATACGCGTGTCACGCGCACCGCAACGTCGCTATTGGGCGGCTGCGCTTCGCTGCAGGCCTCGTGTGCGTTCTTGAGCAGATTGAGCATGGCCTGTTCGATCTGCGCTGCATCGATACGGCTGCTGACATCGCTAAGGTCGCCTTGCACCTGGAACGGAATCTGTTGTCGCAGGCGTTCCAGAAATGGCGCCCAGGCGATGGTCTGCAATTGCGGCTGCGGCAGCTTGGCAAAGCGCGCATAGCCGCGAATAAAGCCTTCCAGATGACGCGCGCGTTCTTCGATGGTTTCGAAAACCGTACCCAGGCGGTCGGTGCGTTCGCGCCGCAACAGCTCGGCGCCGGAATGCGCCAGCGAGGCGATCGGTGCGAGCGAGTTGTTCAATTCGTGGCTGATCACGCGGATGACCTTCTTCCAGGTCTGCACTTCCTGCCGACGCAATTCGGTGGTCAGGGTGCGGATCAGCAGTAACTCGTGGCCGCGGCCATTGAGGTGGAAGCTGCGCCGCGAGAGGTGGTAGATCTGCTCGTCGTCCTCGTCGTCGCCTTCCTCGCGCACGGCGAACAGGCAGTCGCCGCCGCGTGCCAATGCGTCGCGTAGTTCGCCAGGCATGCGTTCGAGCACATCGTCCAGATGCTGGCCTTCGAGCTTGCGTCCGCCGTAGAGCAGTTTGCGCGCGGCATTGTTGGAAAATCCGATGCGGCGCAGCCCATCGCCGCCGGCCACCACCAACAGCATCGCGACAGGGGTGTTCTGCAGCATGGTGTCGAGCATCAATTCGCGCTGCACCAGATCGCGCCGTTGCGCGCGCAGCACGTCGCCGAGTTCGGCATGTGCCTGCACCAACTGCGCCAGTTCGTCGGTGCCGCGCCAATGCACGCCGAAGTTGTATTCGCCATCGCGGTAGCTGCTGGTGGTGCCGGCCAGTGCGCGGAACAGCGAGCGCATCGGTGCGGTAGCGCGGTTGAGGCTGAACCACATTGCGGCCAGCAAAACGACGACCGAAATCGCAGCCACCTGCCAGCCGCGATCCAGCCAGTACGCCATGAACCACGGCAGCGCGGCCGCCAGTGCCAGCACCGGCAACAGCCGTAAAAACAGGGCGAACGTGAAGGAGCGATGCCGCATGCGGAGATTCATTCCGGTTTGATGCCGTAACGGTCCATGCGCCGGTACAGCGCCTGCCGGCTCAATCCCAATTCGGCGGCGGCCTGCGCGATTACGCCTTGCGCGCGCGCCAACGCCTGTTCGATGCGCGCGCGATCGGGCTCGCCAGCGACTGCTGCTACCGGCCGTGCCGCGACGGCGCGTGGCAGGTTCAGATCGCTGGCTTCGATGCGTGCACCTTGCGCGAGCAGCGACGCACGTTGCAGCACGTTGCGCAGCTCGCGCACATTGCCCGGCCACGCGTGCCGTTGCAGCGCATCGCGCGCCTGCGCAGACAACGGCTTGCCGCCCGCCAGGAAATGCTCGGCCAGTGGCGCGATGTCGCCCGGACGCTCGGCCAGTGCGGGCAGCGCGATCTCCACGGTGTTGAGGCGGTAGTACAGATCCTCGCGGAAGCTGCCATCGCGGATCATCGACGGCAGGTCGGCATTGGTGGCGCTGATCACGCGCACTTTTGCATGCCGCTCGCGATTGGAACCCAGCCGCTCATAGCGCCCGGTTTCCAGCACGCGCAGCAGTTTCATCTGGCCCGCCAGCGGCAGGTTGCCGATTTCGTCCAGGAACAGCGTGCCGCCATCGGCCGCCTCGAACTTGCCTTCGCGCGCCTTGTTGGCACCGGTGTAGGCGCCGGCGTCGGCACCGAACAATTCCGCCTCGATCAAGTCGCCCGGCAGAGCACCGCAATTGAGCGCGATGAAGGGGCCATGTTTGGTCGCCGAGTTGGCCTGGATGATCTCGGCGATCTTTTCCTTGCCGCTGCCGTTGGGGCCGGTGATCAGCACCGGCAGCTCCGAGCGTGCGACCTGACAGGCGAGCGCGATGGCCCGCTCGCTGGCGGGGTCGGCAAAGACCGCGCCGCGCAGATCGTAGCGCTGGGTCAGTTGCTCACGGCCGCGGTGCTCGCGCTCGCGGCGCTGCGCGAGTTCGCGGCGCGCCTCGGAGAGTTCGAGCAGATTGTTGACCGTGGTCAGCAGCTTGGTGTCGTCCCACGGTTTGGCGATGTAGTCGGCGGCGCCGGCCTTGACCAGACCGACGGCGCTACCCAGATGGGTCCAGGCGGTGAGCAGGATCACCGGCAGATCCGGATGACGCTGGCGGATCTGGCTAAACAGCGCCTCGCCTTCTTCACCGGAGGTGGTGTCGGTGGTGAAGTTCATGTCCTGGATCACCAGGTCGAACGCCTGCTCGTCCAGCAGGGCCAATCCGGCCTGCGGCGATGACGCATGCCGCGCTTCGATGTCGTGCAAGGAAAACAGCACCTCCAGCGCGGTGGCCACGGCGGTGTTGTCGTCGATGATCAGGATATGCGGCATTGCGCGCTCGAAAGGCGAAAGGTGTTGGGGAAGGACTTGCCACAGCATACGGCGCCAGCCGGTGTCGCCGCACACCGCGTGCCGCAAGCCGATGGCGATGGCAACGGACGTTGCGACGGGGCAGTGCGCCGGCATAGTTGGCGCTGGACGTGCGACAGGCCGGCGCGCGTGCGTGCCCCGGCTGCAAGCGACGGCTACCGCAGCGCTTGTGGTGGTGTCGGTGGCGCAGGCGGCAATGGTGGCAGCAGCGATGCATATATCTGCGCGGTCCAGGTCAGGCTCAACTGCGCCTGCCCGCGTGCCACCTGGACCTGCACTGGACGGCCGGCGGCAGCGCGTAATGCGTGCAGCAGTTCTTCCACGGTGGCGATGCCGCGGCCATCGGCTGCGCGCAGGGTATCGCCCTTGCGCAGCTGCAGTACCAGCGTATCGCTGGCCTGCGTGACCAGCAGACCGGCGGCTGTGGCGGTCAGCGCCAGCGTCTGTGCGTTGTGTTGCCAGCGCAGCTGATGATCGTCGATACGCAGCGCGGTGCGCTCAGTCACTTCGCTACGCGTCTGCGTTGTGGGGTGCACGGAGGCGCCACTGCCGGCATGCAGCGTGCCGCTCATCGCAGCGATGGCGAGTACACCGGCGACGATAAGAGGATGGACGATCGGACGCATTGGGAGAGAGTCCTTGGGAGGGAAGTATCGCGGTTTGTCGGCATGCGCAGCTGACCAGCGGCCGGCATCGCCGGGCACCAGGGTGTGGTGATGGGTTTGAGGCAGCGTCCCATGGTGTGCTCAGGCGCTGCGCGTAGCGACTGCCGGCGGCACCAACGCCGCGCGACGTGCGGGCCAGAACACGGCGATCTGGCCGAGCATCCACAATGTGAGCGCGCCGATTGGCAGGTAGATCAACGGCAGGCGCGGCAATTCGTAGCGCGCCATCAGCCACAGGTTGATCGAGTAGGCCATCAACATGCCGAGCACGATCCCGATCGAGGCCAATAGAAAATTCTCGATCTGGAAGTAGCGCAGGATCTGTCCACGCGTGGCACCCAGTGCACGGCGAATGCCGATCTGCTTGGTGCGTTGCTGCACCCAGAAGCTGGCAAGACCGACGATGCCCAATGCGGTGACGATCAGCAGCGCGATGCTCATGGTGACCAGCAGCCAGGACATCGAACGATCCTGGCGATAGAAGTCGCGACGCATTTCTTCCAGCGTCTTCTTCTCCTGGATGATGCGACTGTTGCTGTTCTTCTCCAGGATCGCGACCGCTTGATTCAGTACTTCCTGGCGTCGGTCCGGATCGGTCCTCAACAGGTAACGATGCCCCTCGCTGTAGGAAACCTTGACGGGCGACAGCATCGAGTCGTCATAGGCAGTCGCCCCACCGTAGTTGTTGACACGCGCCAGGTGCTCGACGATGCCGACGATCTTACTCGGCGTGTCTCCGGCGTAGATGGATTTACCCAATGCCGATTGCCCGGGGAACAGTTTTTCCGCTGCACTTTTGGTCAGGATGACGCTGGGAACCGTGGCCTTCTTGTCATTGCTCCAGCTAAATTCGCCTTCGGTGAAGCGCCGCCCTTGCACCAGCCGCAGGCCGAGCGTATCGAGCATTTGGGAATCGCCAGTGTAAGCGTTGAGGTCAATGGTCGGGACGCGTTGATGCGCGGTCAGGTTGATACCGGTGATCCACATGTTATCGCCGAACGGGACCTGGCTGACCGAGGAGGCAAACTTCACCCCCGGGATGTTGCGCAGCGCAGCGAGGTCGGTTTCGGTCAGTGCATTGGCGTTTTGATCTTCGCCGATGCCGGCGATGCTGATGCTGACGATTTCGTTTTCGGCCAGGCCGCTGGGGCGCTGTATACGCTCTATCCGGTTGCCGATGAGGAACAACGCGTTGGAGATGATGGCGCAGCTCAGTGCGATCTCAAGCACGATCAACGCAGCAGCGGTCTTGTGCCGTTGCAGCGTGGACAGGATGGGGCGGATTTCCATGAGAATGTCCTTTCTGGTTGCTGGCTGCAGCCGATGCGACGAAGGCCGCATCGGCTGCCAAGGCGTCACTGGGACTTGAGTTGAATGGCCGGCGCGACCTGGCAGGCACGCCATGCCGGTAGCATTCCAGCCAGGATGCTGGCGAGCAGGGCCATCGCAAAGGTGCTCAGCAGCATGGCTGGATCCAGATAGGCGAGATCGGCGTAGCTGCTGGGCTGTTGTCGCACGCCCCAGAGCCCCAGACCGGCCAGGCCGAGACCCAACAGGCCGCCAGTCAACCCGATCGTCCCGGCCTCCACCAGCGCTTGCGCAAAGATGCTGCGTCTGGTCGCGCCAAGCGCCCTGCGCACACCGATCTCCCCGCTGCGCCGCAAAAATTTGGCCAGCATCAAACCAATGGTGTTGACTAGGCAGACCAGCAGAAACCCGAATGCCAGCCAGGTCTGCAGACGGACATCGCTGGGCACCACTTTCTTGAACTCGAGCCATTCCATCACGCTACGCAGCTGCACATTGGTGGGTCGCTCGAAGCGCCCGGCACGCCGTTGCAGATCGGAATAATTCTCCAGGTACTGGCGATAGGCAACGGCCTTTTGGGGAGTGTCCAGCTGTACCCAATACTGGACCCATACACAGGGCTCATCGATGCCTTTTGCCTCCGCGCTGCTCGACCCCCAGCAGGAACGCGAGCCACTGGTGGCAAATTTCAACTCCATCGCGGTGCTGAAGGGAAGGAATATCTGTTCCAGCTTGGCATAGCTCCCCTTGTTGAGGTCGTAAAATTTCGGAGTCGGACGCCAGTCTTTGAGGACACCGACGACGCGCAACGCGTTGCGATTCACGCGCACGGTTCGGCCCACGCTGTTTTCGCCGTTGAAGAGCTTTTTGTTCAGCGCCTCCGACAGGATTGCCACGCGCGCGCGGCTGCCGTCATCGCTGGTCGGCCAGGCGCCGCCATAGAGAAAAGGCGCGTCGAACATCGAGAAAAAATCGGTGGAGGTATAGCGCGCGTCAAGCGAAAACGGTCGCAGGGATGCATTGTCTGGTTCCACAGCGACGTCACCGCCGCTCATCATCGCCTGTCGATCGGCGCGTTTCTCGCGGAGCAAGGCTTCTGCGTCGAACCGTGTGAACTGCTCGAGTGCTTCTGTACTTTGGTGATCGCGCGAGCGTGCATCCAGTTGCGGGATGAAAATTGTCTGGCTCTTGCCGGGCAGCGGATCGCCGGACAGGATGTAGAACACGGTCAACGTGGTCATGCTGGCGCCGATGCCCAGCGCGATCGCCAGCACCATCAGCGCGGTGAGCACTTTGTTGCGACGGAAGCTGCGCAGCGCGAGATTGAAGTAATAGCCGAACATGGGGGCGGTCCTTATTCGGCCAGGCTTGCAGTGGCGGTGGGCGCGCGCATCAGGCTGGGATTGCGTTCCAGGTCAGTGGCCTGGCCGTCGACGATGTGCACGTTGCGCTGCGCGCGTGCGGCCAATTCCGGGTCGTGGGTGACCATCACGATGGTGGTGCCTTGGCTATTGATTTCTTCCAACAGCTCCATCACCCCGCGTGCCATCTGCGAGTCGAGGTTGCCGGTGGGTTCGTCGGCCAGCAGCAGACGCGGGCTGCCGGCCAGCGCGCGTGCGATGGCGGCGCGCTGCTGCTGGCCGCCCGACAGTTCGGTGGGGTAATGCTTCAGGCGCGAACCCAGCCCAACCTTGGTCAACGCCTCTTCGATGCGCTGCTTGCGCTCGGACGCGGGCATGCCGCGATAGCGCAGCGGCACGTCGACGTTGTCGAACAGGTTGAGGTCGGGGATCAGATTGAAGCCCTGGAAGATGAAACCGATCTTCTGATTGCGTAACCGCGAACGCGCGTCGTCGGAGAGATGGCTGACGTCTTCGCCATCCAGTAGATACTGGCCGCTGGTAAAGGTCTCCAGCAGTCCCGCCAGGTTGAGGAAGGTGGTCTTGCCCGAGCCGGACGGCCCGGTCACCGCGACGAATTCGCCTTCGCGCACATGCAGGTCCAGCGAGCGCAGCGCGTGCGTTTCCACCTGTTCGGTGCGGAAGACCTTGGAGACCGCTTGCATCTTGAGCATTGCCGATTCCTTTGCGAAAGAGAGTGCGACGAAGAGGATTGAATGAATCAGTGAACGGTGACGCGCGGCGCGTCGCCAAAATTGTCTGCACCGGACACCACCACGCGGTCGCCGACCTGCAGCCCGGACAACACCTGCACCTCGCTCAGGCTGCTGACACCCGTGCGCACAGGGCGGCGCACTGCGGTGTTGCCATCCATCACATAGGCGTAGCTGCCGCCGGACTGCTCGACAAACGGGCCGCGTTCGACCTTGAGCACATTGCGACGCGTGTCCATCACCACGCGCGCGCTCATGCGCTGACTCTGGCGCAGGCCCGGCGGCTGCTTGTCGGTAAAGCGGATGCGCGCGGTGACTTCGCCGTTGACCACTTCCGGAGACACCGCCGAAATGGCGCCGGGGAAGGGTTCGCCGCTGCCGCTGGTGAGCTGGGCCGGCATGCCGATCGCCAGATCGCGCGCGAAGCTTTCCGGCACCTTGATCTCCACTTCAAACTTGGACAGATCCACCACGCCCAGAATCGGAGCGTTTGCCGCCACCTGGGTGTGTTGCACCGCCTGCACCTGGCCGACCTGGCCATCGAACGGCGACAACAGCGTAAGTGCATCGACCTGGCGCTGCACCTCGGCCACCACTGCGCGTTGGCGGTCGGCCAGCAAACGTTTGTTGCGCGAATCCAGATCCGCACCCTGGCTCTTCAACGACGCATCCCGCTCGGCGTGCTGCAGGTCGATATCGGTTTTCTTCAAGGTGTCCTGCGCCTTGGCCAGCTCCACCTGCGGCACCGCGCCGCCATCAAAGCCGCGCTGATAGCGCTCCAGGTCGCGCGCGGCGGCCTGCTTGTCGATCTTTGCCTGGTCGGTGAGCTTGCTGGCGTTGGCACGGGCGAGCGTGGCGTCCAGCCCTGCGCGGCTGGACTCGGCTTCCAGTCCGGCCAGGGTGGCTTGTTCCTGCGCCAGCTTGCTGCGCAGTTCCGGGCTGTCGATGCGCGCCAGCTCCTGGCCCTGCTTGACCACATCGCCGGCCACCACGCTCAGCGTCACTGTGCCGGCCGAGATGGCGTACAGCACCGGGCTGTTGGCGGCGATCACCCGGCCATCAGCGGCGATGTCGCGCACCAGATCGCCCTGGCTTACCGTGGCGATCCGCACCCGGCTGGCATCGAACGAGCTGCTGCCGGCGCTCCACGCGCTGATTGCCCAACCGATACCGGCCAGCACCGCCACGGTGGCGACGCTGGGCCACAGCCAACGGCGCCATGGCGCGTGGTGGGCGGGGGTACGGAGAACCTGGTCCTGGGCAGAAGTGTCGCGAATCATGGTCGGCGTGCTCGGTGGCGTCACGCTGACAATGCAGGGCGCGTGCCAACTGCCAAGTGGCTGAAATAAAAGACATTCATCCCGGACGTGCGTGTGTCCGCAGTGTCCGCGGACACCGGCGCGGACACGCTGTCCGGGCACGGCCATGCAGGGGACAACAGCGGACACGCTAAAATGCCGGCCTTCTTCCTAAAGAGCTGTCCCTATGTGCGGCATTGTCGGAGCGATCGCCGGGCGCGATGTGGTCCCGGTCCTGATCGAAGGACTCAAGCGCCTGGAATACCGAGGCTACGATTCTTCCGGCATTGCGGTGCTCGATGGTGCGCAGGTGCGGCGGGTGCGGCGGACCGGGCGGGTGGTCGAGATGGCGCAGGCGGCGCAGGCCGAACAGTTCGGCGCAACGCTGGGTATCGGCCATACGCGCTGGGCCACCCACGGCGGCGTCACCGAAGCCAATGCGCACCCGCACATCAGTGCCGGCGTGGCGCTGGTGCATAACGGCATCATCGAAAACCACGAAGAACAGCGCGAAAAGCTGCGTGCGCTCGGCTACAGCTTCGAGTCGCAGACCGACACCGAAGTCATCGCGCATCTGATCCATCACCATCTGGCCGACGCGGGCGATCTGCTCAGCGCGCTGCAGCGCACGGTCAAGGAACTCACCGGCGCCTACGCGCTGGCGGTGATGAGCCAGGCCGAGCCGGAGCGGTTTGTCTGCGCGCGCATGGGCTGCCCGTTGTTGATCGGGGTGGGCGAGGGCGAAAACTTCGTCGCCTCCGATGTCTCGGCCATCGTGCAGGCCACCCGCCAGGTGATCTTCCTGGAAGAAGGCGATACCGCCGAGCTGCGTCGCGAGGGCGTGCGCATCTTCGATGCCAACGACGCGCCG
Source organism: Xanthomonas sp. AC360 (assembly GCF_979258225.1). Classification (NCBI taxonomy): domain Bacteria; kingdom Pseudomonadati; phylum Pseudomonadota; class Gammaproteobacteria; order Lysobacterales; family Lysobacteraceae; genus Xanthomonas; species Xanthomonas sp. AC360. Next base: position 477,908 of record NZ_OZ409846.1, on the reverse strand, counting down.
GTCGAGCGCCCGCTGCATCTGTCCGATGTGTCGCTGGCATCGCTGGAGCTGGGGCCGTTCCGCCATTTCATGCAGAAGGAAATCCACGAGCAGCCGCGTGCGCTGGCCGACACCATCGAAGCGGCGATCGATGCGAAGGGCTTCCCGGCGTCGTTGTTCGGTGCCAACGCAGAAGCGGTGTTGCGCGAGATCGAAGGCGTGCAGATCCTGGCCTGCGGCACCAGCTATTACGCCGGCATGACCGCGCGCTACTGGATCGAAGCCATCGCCGGGCTGCCGTGCAGCGTGGAGATCGCCAGCGAATACCGTTACCGCGCCGCGTACGCCAATCCCAAGCATCTGATCGTCACCATTTCGCAGTCCGGCGAAACGCTGGACACGATGGAGGCACTGAAATACGCGAAATCGTTGGGCCATCTGCATACCCTGTCGATCTGCAACGTGCCCGAGAGCGCGATCCCGCGCGCCAGCGAACTGGTTTGCTACACACGCGCCGGTGCCGAAATCGGGGTGGCCTCGACCAAGGCGTTCACCACCCAGCTGGCGGTGCTGTTCCAGCTCACCATGGTGCTGGGCAAGCTGCAGGGCCGCATCAGCGAGGCTGAAGAAGCCGATTATCTGGAGCAGCTGCGCTTCCTGCCCGGCAGTGTGCAACACGCCTTGAATCTGGAACCGCAGATCATGGCCTGGGCCGAGCGCTTCTCACCGAAGGAAAATGCGCTGTTTCTCGGCCGCGGCCTGCATTACCCGATCGCGTTGGAAGGCGCGCTCAAGCTCAAGGAAATCTCGTATATCCACGCCGAAGCCTATCCGGCCGGCGAGTTGAAGCACGGCCCGCTGGCGCTGGTGGATGCAGCCATGCCGGTGGTGGTGATCGCACCGAACGACCGCCTGCTGGAAAAGGTCAAATCCAATATGCAGGAAGTGCGCGCACGCGGCGGCGAGCTGTTCGTGTTCGCCGACCAGGACAGCCACTTCAGCGAGTCCGAAGGCGTGCACGTGATCCGCACCCCGCGCCACGCCGGCGTGCTGTCGCCGGTGATCCACACCATCCCGGTGCAGCTGCTGGCGTATCACACCGCACTGGCACGCGGCACCGACGTGGACAAGCCGCGTAACCTGGCCAAGTCGGTGACGGTGGAGTAACGCCAGCGCTGCTTGCGTGCAGCGCCGGCGTCCATCCGGGAGTGCGCGCTAGCGGTTGAGTGCTGCGCAGGTGCTGGCGTCAGTGCTTGTGCAAAGCATGTTGCCGTTGCCAGGCCGGGGCTCATTGATCAAGCGCTGCGGTTCGCCTCCGCCCGCAGTGCGATTGGCGCGGATCAGCGAGTCTTTGACGTTTTCATTCTGAATTCGAAACGCCGGGACGATGTTGTTCTCCAGCAGCGAATTGCTCACCCGATCCAACAGCCCAACGCTGCCGCTCGCACCGGTGGCAAACCGGTTGTTGCGGATGATGGCGGTACTGAGAACGGAGCCGGTGTACGTGCGGTTCTGCAGATCTTCGCCTTGGCTGATCATCCGATTGCCGCCTTGTACGTTGAACGTTGCGGTCGAGTCTTGCGACGACAATGGATTCGTCGTCGCCTCGGCGGTGACCTCATTGTTGAGCATTTGCGAATGCCAACCGGGTAGCAGCGCTTGGGCATCGGTGTAAAAACCGTTCGGCTGCACCAGGCTCCCGCCGAAGCGATTGAAACGGTTGTACGCATGGATCACATCAGCGGATGGATAAAAGTTGGTGACAGGGCCGGACCCGTTGTAATCGTTGTTGACGAACAGCATCCTGCCATTGGTCGTCACGATGCTCAGATCCGATTGCTGATCAGGGGGGATCTGCCAGGCGCTGTCTAGGGTGACGGTGTTGCCGAGAGTCAGCGGGTTGCCTGTCAGGTAGCGCTGCTGTCCGGTGCCTTTTCCAGCGACGATCATCGCTGAGTTGCCGTCGGCATTGCAGCGGTACGCCAGATCGATGGCTTGCCTTGCCAATGTCAGTTGCTTCCCCGAGACCGCAGCAACCTTCCCGAGGTAGTTGCCCGTGCCTTCGTCCATCGTGAGCTGCCACGGTGGGGCCTCGGCGTCGACTGGGTATTGATTGGCGTTGTTGGCGTAATACACATCCCGGCTTGGCGCGCTGAATTGCAGTTCCGACGGTGTACCGTAATAGGGCGCCCCTGCGGAAATGTTCCTGTTGTGGGTGATGAGCGCGTTCTGCGCGTCGTGGTTAAACGCCAGCGCCGTCTCGTGCCAACGCAAGGTATTGCCCTGCACTGTCACGCCATAAACATTGCTGTCCATGAAAATTGGTTTGCTACTGGTGATGTCGTTGCCGGTGATCTGCAAGTTGGACGTATCCATGGCCTTGATGCCGGTCGTGTGCGGATCGGTTCTTGTCCGATCTGACGACTTGCCGAGTGTGATGATTGAGTCGCGTACGAACGGAATCGAATGCAGGTCCTCGACGGACATGTGTTCGAACAGGATTGCACTGCCTTCGCGCAGATTCGGCGCGTTGATGGAGAGATCGCGTATGCCATACACGCCAGCGGCATAATTGATCGGGCGGCCACATTTAGGTTGTTTGGCCTGGTTGTAGGCAGTGGAGCCACCCTTGAAGATCACCGCCGGCGCATCCTTTCTGCCGACCACCTGCGGAAAGTTCAGCACGGTTGCCTGCTTGCCCGCACCTGCGATGACTGTGTGGTTGGGGATATTGTCGAAGCCTCGGCCGGACAAGGTGTAGCTGCCCGCAGGAATGGACACCACGCCACCCTTTGCATTGGCCGCGCAGGCGAATGCGGCCGCAAAGCTGGCGTCGTCCGAAGCGCCGTTGCCGATGGGCGGCGCGACATTGCATCGGGTTTGCGGCCAATTGGTTGCATACCCGATGTTGATACTGGTGATGGTAGTACGCGGCGCCGTGCGATCCGGTCCGCTGCCGAAGTTTTGATAACGACTCCACGCGCTTGGGCCACCAGAGCCATTGTGTAGATACAGCTCATAATCGCCTTGCGGCACGTCGGCGGGAATGGCAAAACTCTGCACATACATGCCTTCCTTCGGATTGGAGAGATCTGCGCTCAGGATTCGCTGCACGCTTCCGTTTCTGACCAATGCGATCCGTACCGGTTGGCTCGATGCCGACATTCTGCCCAGTGCCGTGCCGAAGACGTTGAGTCTGCCGCCTGGAGACGCACCACCGCCGACGTTGCCTTGCACGAACCAGATATCCGGCGCATTCACCAGCGTTGTCGCACCGGTCCCGATGCCGGTGACGATCCGATACGCGTAGACGCCGCGCGCACGATCAGGCAGCTGAAACTTGAGTGATTGCTCGGTGGCCTGACTCGGCACCACGTTGATCCAACCACTGTTGGTGCTGTCGGCGACATCCAATGGGCTGCCTACTGCGCCATCGTCGAGCCGGGTAAGGCGCACTGTGGCGGTTGGGTTGAGATTGCCGCCGCTCACGACAACCGTCTCGTTGCGATCGACCGGCTGCGATGCCCAGAACGTCATTGCGGTACCTGGCGGCACCTCGTCAGGCCGTGGATAAGCAAACGATGCAGGAGAAGCCGCGCCTCCCGTGCGCGCTTGGTTAGCGCCCAGATCAGGCCGTTGGGATGCGCTGCCATCAGTGCTGGCAACGCAAAGCGTCACTGCGATAAAGGCCGTAAGTTTGGAGGTTTTTACACCCATGTCGGATCACTCCTGATGCGGAAGCGAAGGGCTTCCGGAACGTGCGACCACCACGCGATGCGTTGCGCAAGGATCGTGCAAGACGGTTCAACGGTTATTGCTGGATGACGACAGCGGTGCATCGCACACACGCATGCGCCTGCTACAACCGCAGAACCATGATGCTCAGTGGCGTGGGGCTCGCTGGGCAGGCGCCATCCTAGAGATGCGCAGCTGTTTGAATGCGAACAGATGTCACACAGTCGTGCTCGCTTGGTTCCAATGTCTCGCTGCGGGAGCCGAGTCACTCTTTGAGACATGTGAAGGCGATGTGGGGTGGTCGCCCGCTGCCGCATCGCGCTGCGGAATCGTTCGCTTCCCTTCGCCCTCGCGACGGAATCATTCTGCGATGCGATGCGATGCGATCGGCAAGGCAGCGATTGCGAGTGGAGCGTGCATCGCAGGGGTTGCGCCGTGGTCGCGAGGCGCAGACATCTCTGCTGTTGCGAGTAGCGCGGGTCGATTCGCGCAACGACCATACTTGCCTGACGGCCGGCAGCAGCTTGGTCAGCGGTTTCTGGCGGTCGAGCACAGCCTCTGCCAACGCTTTGGCCCAGGTTATGCATAAGCTTCTTGCGAGGGTCCACACCACGCAGGAGGACGTATGCACGAGTCTTTCAAACAGGGGGCGCCGGCCGAATTGTGGCAGGCGTTGGTACGCGAGGCGGGGCAGCGGATCGCACGTCCGCTGGACGAGTCGCGCGAGCATTATCTGGTCTTCGTGTTGCTGCGCTTTCAGCGCGATGCGCATCTGTTGTCGCGCACGCAGGCATTGGCGTGGTTACACGCGCAGGAGCAGGTCGGCAGTGTGCGTGCCGATTTGTTGCGGGATGTGGGCGACAGCTGTCTGCTGATTGCCGGGCTGTTTCCCGGCCTGGCACAACGTCGCCGGGTCAGCGTGGACTACTTCATCGATCTCGGACGCGGCGCCTATTCTGACGTTGCCGACACCCGCTGCAGCGATGCAAGCCTGTTCGCGCAACTGGCCGATAGTTATCGCGAGTTGGTTCGCGTCCTTGCTGCATTACGCACGCCACCCAATTGGCAACCTGGAGCGGGCGGGATCTTGCATGCCTGAGCAGTGAGCCTGGGCAGGGGTGGTCCCGACATACGCGTCGGGCCCGCCCCGACTGCGATTGCCCGCGTCCGCGCGCACACTACCCCGGCAGGCAGATCCGCCGGGTGAGTGCCATTACCCCACGATCAATGCCCTGCAGTGTTGATCGTCGTAGCGTCGATGCGCTGCGGCGCATCGTGCGCGCAGCATGGGGGACATGCTGCGCGTCGCAATCATCCAGAGGGACGTGGATTCATGAAGACGTGTATCGCGGCGGTGCTGTTGGCACTGCCTGGGCTTGCTGTTGCACAAGACCTGCCGCCGGGCTATGCCGGTGAGGGCGGAATGACGCTGCAGGAAATCGACCCTGCCATCTATGCGTATCACTACGACCACGGCTTCGTGGGCGAAGATGCGATGGGCTGGGATCCTGCACTGCAGTTCGCCTGGTCGCGCATCGCGGCTGCCGAGGTTTGCGCGCAGCAACCGCCATCGGATGCAGTGATCGCCAAGCTGGTGGAGCAGTACGGCAAGGATGCCGTGGTGCACCAGACAAACGGCATCGGTTTCCATGCAGCGCAGATGCGTGCTTCCAGTACGTTCTGTACTCCGACGCGTCATGCAGAAGCTGTCGCGGTAGTGCCCGCGTTTGCGGGCGGGGACTTTTCTACCGCAACCGCGTATGTCGCTGCTGCCGAGGCGGGGACGCTAGTGGTGGTGGCAGCAGACGGGCAATCCTCGTCACAGGCGCAGGCCGACGTAGCCGCGGTCGTTGCACCGTCGGCAGATTGGGCGTTGCTGCTGCCGTTACATGCCACCATGCGTGTCGGCTCGAACGGTCTGCCCAATGGCGATGAAATGCTGCGCGTGGTGCGCCGCGGGCATACCGGAGCGTTAGTGGGGTTGCAGATCGCGACCAGCTTGTTTGCACGCGGCGTTACTGTATCTGCCTTCAGCAAGGGTCAGCTGAAAGGCGAGAAGATGGAAGGTGTGGGCAATCCCGGTTATCAACTGCAGCGCGATGCGGTCAACGCGCATTTGAAGACCTACTTCACCGGGCATCCGGCAGCGCTGCCGGTGGATCGGTTCCCATTGCAGGTGCTGATGTCGGACTGGCTGCTGGTTTATCAGAGCCTGGCCGACACCAAATCGCCCTACGAGTTACGCTACGCAGTGACGATCGGTGGGGAACGCACGGGCCTTCTCAAGCGCAAGGCGAGCCCAGTCAGTCTGGACTGTACGCCCACACCGCGCACCGCCTCGTTGGAAGAGTGGGAAGCCAACGATTACGCATTGGTCAAAGAGGCCGCACAAGCCTATAGCGACGAATGCGCTGCAAAATTTGCCGAGCAGTTGCCGCAGTGGTTCCCAGACAGAGCGACTGTGACTGCCTCCAACTGATCAGCACCAGACTTGAAGGTAACTGACCGATACGGCTGTCTGCACAACGGAATGCGTGAAGGTTGAAAAAAATGCCCGGGTAACCCCGGGCATTTTTGTGGATTACGCCAGCGGCGTATTGGAAATGATCTCCACCCAATAGCCGTCCGGGTCCTTGATGAAAGCCAGGTGTTTCATGCGGCCGTCTTCCAGGCGTTTTTGGTATGCCACGCCGAGGCTGTCGAAGCGTGCGCAGGCGGCGTGGATGTCCGGTACCGAAACGCAAATGTGGCCGAAGCCGCGTGGGTCGCTATTGCCGTCATGATAGACCGGGCCGTCCTGGGTTTCGGTGCCGTGGTTGTGGGTGAGTTCCAGCACGCCAGGGATGCCGGCCATCCACAGACGGCGCGCTGCGTCGTCGTCGGGAATCGCTGTGCCTTCCGGGAGTAATGCGAGAAAATACAAGCTGAACTCTGCTTCGGCGAAGTGACGCGCATCCAGCAGGCGGAAGCCGAGTACACGCGTGTAAAAGTCCAGTGAGCGTTGCGCATCCTTGATGCGCAGCATGGTGTGGTTGAACACGAAACCGCTGGTTTCAGCGGGCGCGGTGCTAGCGCCGGGAACGTGTTGCAGATCGGTCAGAGGCATGTTGGGTTCCTTGTTGAAATCGGGGGCACAGGTCAGTGCTGCAGTGGGGGCCGATGTTAGCGAGGCAATGGTTGTCGGCGTGTCTGCATTGCGCGCGTCGGTGATCTGGCCGCAACGCGCTGTAGTCGATCATTGCTTTATGTCTGCGTTTGCCTGCGTACAGGCCGTGCGCATGGGCCGGAGCGGCCAGGTCCATGCGCACGGCTGTGACCATCTCAAAACCAGATGCGCACGCCGGCGATGAAGCGGCTGTCGCGTGCCGGTTCGTCATCCATCGTGGCGCGCTGGGTCCGGTCGCCGAAGTTGCGCTGATGCACCCAGCCGACGTAGGGCGCAAACCGGCGCGTGATTTCGTAGCGCAGTCGCACGCCCGCTTCGAGCTGCTCCAGTCCGCTGTCGATACCGCGCTGTGTATCCTCGCTCAGTGCGATGTTTGCTTCCACACGCGGCTGCAGGATCAGGCGGTTGGTGAGCAGCACGTCGTATTCGCCTTCCAGTCGCAGGGCCGCGCGACCGCCGCTGCCCACGAAGAAGGTGGCCTCGGTTTCGAATTTGTACGGCGCCAGGCCTTGCACGCCGAATGCTGCCCAACTGCGATGGTCGGTGCCGATGTCCTGACGCACGCCAACCAGCACATCCCACCAGGGCGAGACGGAGTGGCCGTAGAACGCTTCGACCGACGCATCTTGCGTGCGCCCCTGTTGTCGCTCGCCTTCGCTGCGTAGCCAGAGCCGGTTGATGTCTCCACCGATCCACGCGCGCGCCTCCCATTGCTGGCCGCTTCCGCGATCGCTGTCGAAGGTCTCCAGTCGATCGAGCAGCACGTACCGGTTGATTCCCATGCCATGCATCGCGTGGCTCTGCAACGGGGCGAAGGCCGCTGCGATGTCTTCGGCGGTCGGCTCTGGAATCGGCTCGCGTGGTAGTGCGGTGCTGTGGGTGGAGACATGCGTTTGCATCGGCACGTTTGTAGGTGCGTCGTGATGCATCTGCGCATGGTCCATAGGTGTGTGATCCATCGGCATCTGCTGCGTTGGGGATTCATCCATGGAAGCGTGATTCATCGCCGTGTGATCCATGGAGCCATGTTCCATGCCCGCGTGCGACATGTGGCTGTGATCAGTAGGCGGATTTGATGCGGATTCCTGCGTCTCAGCGTGCTGCAACGCCGGTACATCGGTGTGTGCTGCATGTTGTGCGGCGTTGTGGTTAGCAGTCTTTGCAGGCGATGACGCCTGACCGACGTGCTGCATGTGCGCGTGGGCCATCTCCATGGCAGGCGGCGTGTCCTGCGCAGTTGTCGACTCCGCATCCGATGCTGTCACCGTGTGCAAATCGGCATCGTCAGCTTCGGCCGTCATCTGCATTGCATGCATATGCGGGTCGTGCGCTGCACCGCTGGTCGCTTGATCCGTGTGCTCCTGTGCGGCCAACGATGCACTGAACAACCACGTGCTCACGAACAGTGGGCGTAGACGTGACGCGCTCATGCGTCCACCCGCACTTCGCGCATCATGCCCGCTTCCATGTGGTAGAGCAGATGACAGTGGTAGGCCCAGCGGCCGAGCGCATCCGCACGCACGCGGTAGCTGCGGCGCGTGCCGGGCGGCATGTCGATGGTGTGCTTGCGCACCTGGAAATTACCGTCGGCATCTTCCAGGTCGCTCCACATGCCGTGCAGGTGAATCGGGTGCTGCATCATGGTGTCGTTGACCAGCACGATGCGCAGACGCTCGCCGTAACGCAGCCGCAGCGGGTCGGCGGAGGCGAAGGCGATGCCATCGAAGGACCATGCGAATTTTTCCATGTGGCCGGTCAGATGCAGCTCGATCTCGCGGCCGGGTTCGCGGCCATCCGGGTCGTCGAACAGGCTGTGCAGATCGCCGTAACACAGCACGCGGCGGCCGTTATCGCGCAGCCCGACGCCAGGGTCGTCCAGTCGCGGTGCAGTGGCATTGCTACGCATGTCGATCAACGGATTGCCAGTTTCGCTGGCGGAGTGGTGCGGTGTCCTGTTCGATGCGCTGTCCGGGGTATGCGCATGCTTGGCCGGCATCGGCATCGGCATCGCATGTCCGGCCTGCATGTCGCCCTGCATGGCATCGTCAGCATGCATGGAGTGATCGGCTTGCCCCATGCCATCGCCATGCCCCATGTCCTGCATGGTCAGGATCGCGCGTGGGTCCAGTGCGGGAATGGGCGCCCGCAGGCCATGCCGCACTGCCAGCGTGCCGCAGGCAAATCCGGTGCGGCCCATGTCCTGCGCAAATAACGTAAACGCGTCCTGGCCGGTCGGCTCGATGAGCACATCGAAGGTTTCGGCCGCGGCAATCCGCAGCTCGTCCACGCTGACCGGATGCACGTATTGGCCGTCGGCGGCGACCACGGTCATGCGCAGGCCGGGGATGCGGATGTCGAAGTAGGTCATCGAGGAGCCATTGATGAAACGCAGCAACACCTTTTCGCCGGGGGTGAATAAGCCTGTCCAGTTGCCGGCCGGCGCCACGCCGTTGAGCAGATAGGTGTAGGTGTTGGCGTTGACGTCCGACAGGTCGGTGGGTGTCATGCGCATGCGCCCCCACATGCCGCGGTCGGCCAGTGTCGCGCGCAAGCCGTCTTCGCGCGCATCGCGCAAAAAATCGCCCACCGTGCGTTGCGCGTAATTGTCGTGGCTGGGCATCTGTTTCAAACGACGGAACAGCGCCGCCGGGTCGAGATCGGTCCAGTCCGATAACAGCACCACATGTTCTCGATCGTGGCGGTACGGCGGCGGTGTCAGCGGGTCGATGACGATGGCGCCATACAGGCCGGCCTGCTCCTGGAACATCGAGTGGCTGTGGTACCAGTAGGTGCCGGATTGGCGCAGCGCGAAGCGGTAGTGATACTCCTGGCCAGGCGCGATGCCATCGAAGCTCATGCCCGGCACGCCGTCCATGTTGGCGGGCAGCAGCAGGCCATGCCAATGCACCGAGGTGGGCTGGTCGGTCAGCGCATTGCGCACACGCACGCTCACCGTGTCGCCCTCGCGCCAGCGCAGCGTTGGCGCAGGCAGGCTCTGATTGACGGTGATGGCAGGGCGCGTGCGCCCGGTGAAATTGACCGGCAGGCGGCCAATTTGCAGCGACTGGCTGCTGCCGCGGAGGACCGGCGTGGAGACCGCGCCGGCCGCACGCGCATCGGTGCGCCACAGCCCGGCGCCTGCGGCAAGCCCGCCCAGGGCCAGGCCCTGCACAAAACGGCGCCGGCTGATGGCGGGTGTGGATGTTGGATCGAACACAGGGGAATCGGAAGACATGTCACCTCCGGCGCGTCTGCAACAGCAGGCAGACGCAGCGCATCGCTGGGAAATCCCGCGCGCGAGGACGCGGGGCGAAGCATGCGTGGAATGGCCGATGGACGCGGCGCGCGATCGTCAGATCAGGCGGACGACGCACGTATCGTCGAAGCGTTCGCGCAGCCCCTGCCGATGCTGAGCAGCGGCGACTCAGCGCTGATGAAGCGCGTCGTGTCGTATCGGCCGTTAGCCGATGGGAGGTCGAACCGGTTGTTCGTGTGCCGGGCTGGCACGGCCTTCGTCCAGGGCGGCAGCCACCGCGGAATGGCCGAGCAGCCCTGCCGGAACCGCAGGCAGGGTCAGCAAGGCCAGACTGCCATGTTGCAGGCAGTCGCAGCTGCCCAGCTTGCAGCAGTCGCTTGCGTGCGCGTGTTGGGTTTTGTCGGGCAACGGCGCCGTATCGGGCGCTAGCATGGCGTCATGGCAAGGCATTGCTGCTGTCATGCGCGCCTGCATCGCGTGTGCTGCTCCCTGCGGCCTGGCCATGTCCGGCATCGCCATGCCTACCGACGCCCACGCGCCGGTGGCCGTATTGGCGACCAGGCACAGGCATAACAGCAGGCGGAACAGGCAACGCAGCACGGGCGGTCGGGGCTGGCAAAGGACGCTGCGAGCATACCACCGGCCCGCAACTGTCCGCCCGATGACTGCCCGCCCCGGGTGCGCGCCTGGCGGCGGTAGAATCGGCGTCTCTTTCGCATCACGTCCGTGCCCATGTCGCAGCGCCAGTGGGTGGCCGCCGCCATCCAGAAGATCGAGGCCGATTTCAATCGTTCGGCCGACACCCATCTGATTCCGATGGGCCTGCCGGGCTATCCGGGCATCGACCTGTATTTCAAGGACGAGTCCAGCCACCCTACCGGCAGCCTCAAGCACCGCTTGGCGCGCTCGCTGTTTTTGTATGCGCTGACCAATGGCTGGCTGCGTGCAGGGCGCCCGGTGATCGAGGCCTCCAGCGGGTCGACTGCGATTTCCGAAGCCTATTTCGCGCGCTTGCTGGGAGTGCCCTTCATCGCGGTGATGCCGGCCTCGACCTCGCCGGAGAAGATCGCCGCGATCGAATTCCAGGGTGGCCGCTGCCATCTGGTGGAGCGCGCCTGCGATCTGGACAGCGCCTCGCACCAGCTCGCGCGCGAGACCGGTGGGCACTTCATGGACCAGTTCACCTACGCCGAGCGCGCTACCGACTGGCGCGCCAACAACAACATCGCCGAATCGATCTTCAAGCAGCTGGCCGAAGAACCGCACCCCATCCCCGACTGGATCGTCTGCAGCCCCGGCACCGGCGGCACCAGCGCCACCTTGGGGCGCTATGTGCGCTATCGCCGCCATCACACCCGCATCCTGTGCGTGGACCCGGAAGTGTCGGTGTTCTTCGACGGCTATTGCCGCGCGGTGGACGGGCAGTGCCCCAAGGAGTTGGCGATCACCGGCGGCTCGCGCATCGAAGGCATCGGCCGGCCGCGGGTGGAATCGAGCTTCATCGCCAGTTGCGTGGATGAAATGATCAAGGTGCCCGATGCCTTGAGCCTGGCCGCGATGCGCCACGTCAGCGCCACCTTGGGCCGTCGCGTGGGCGGTTCCACCGGCACCAACTTCATCGGCGTGCTGCACGCCGCGCAGCGGATGCGCGAGGAAGGCCGTCAGGGCTCCATCGTCAGCATCCTGTGCGATGCCGGCGAGCGCTACGCGCACAGTTACTACAACCCGGCCTGGTATGTGGAACGCGCGATCGATGTCACCGACAGCGATGCGGCCATTGCCGGCGCTGTCAACGGCGGCGCATTGCCGCAGCTGCCTTGTGCTGCGCTGGAATGATCGCCATATCGGGAGCCTGCTGACGCGCGCCGCGTGTCGGCAGGTGTCACCAGACATCTTCGTCATCCCTGATCCAGTCCACCGCCGGAGCGCCTCATGACCAACCCGCTGCTCGACCTGTCCGGACTGCCGTCCTTCGATGCCATTCTTCCTGCGCACGTGAGCCCGGCGATCGACCAACTGCTGGCCGAGGCGGAAGCGGCGGTGAAGGCGGCCGAGCAGGTCAGCCCGGTGAGCTGGAACAGCTTCGTGGTGCCGCTGGACGATGCCACCGAGCGGTTGTGGCGCGCGTGGGGCCAGGTCGGCCACCTGCAGGCGGTGATGAACACGCCAGAGCTACGCGAGGCCTACAACAGCAATCTGCCCAAGGTGAGCCGCTTCGGCAGCGCGCTGGGCCAGAACCTGGCGTTGTACGCGCAGTACAAGGCGCTGGCGCAATCGCCGGAAGCGGCCGATTACGACGCGGCACGCCACAAAGTGCTGGATAACGCGCTACGCGATTTCCGTCTCGGCGGCGCCGAGCTGGACGACGAGGCCAAGGCGCGCTTTGCGCAGATCCAGGAAGAGCTGTCTGCGTTGGCGGCCAAGTTTTCGCAGAACGTGCTCGACGCCACCGACGCATGGTCGTACGTGACCGAAGACGACACCCAGTTGTCCGGCCTGCCGGCCGAAGTGATCGCCGCCGCCCGCGCTGCCGCAGAAAAAGATGGCGTGCCGGGCTGGAAGTTCACCTTGCAGATGCCGTGCTATTTGCCGGTGCAGAGCGATGCCGATAGCCGTGACCTGCGCGCGCTGCTGTATCGCGCCAACGCCGAGCGCGCGTCCGAATTCGGCGATGCCGCGCTGGACAACAGCGCCAATATCGATCGCATTCTTGCCCTGCGCGCGGAGCTGGCGCAGCTGCTTGGGTTTTCCGGGTATGCCGACTATTCGGTGGCCACCAAGATGGCGCAAAGCCCGGATGAAGTGATGGGCTTTCTGCGCGACCTGGCGGTCCGCGCCAAGCCGTATGCGCAACGCGATCGCGCCGAACTCGAAGCCTTTGCGCGCGACGAACTTGGCCTGGACGACCTGCAGGCCTGGGACCTGGCCTACGTCAGCGAAAAGCTCAAGCAGGCGCGCTACAGTTTCTCCGAGCAGGAAGTGAAGCAGTATTTCACCGAGCCGAAAGTGCTGGCCGGCCTGTTCGATGTGATCCACAGCTTGTACGGCCTAAGCGTCAAGCCGGACAGCGCGCCGGTCTGGCATCCGGATGTGCGCTTTTACCGGCTCGAAGATGCGCAAGGCGCCTTGGTCGGCCAGTTCTATCTGGATCTGTACGCGCGCGAAGGCAAGCGCGGTGGCGCCTGGATGGACGATTGCCGCAACCGCCGCGAGACCGTCAATGGCGTGCAGACGCCGCTGGTGTATCTGGTGTGCAATTTCGGCCGTGGCAGCGGCGATGCACCGCCCACCTTCCGGCATGGCGAAGTCACCACGCTGTTCCATGAAATGGGCCATGGCCTGCATCAGCTACTCACCCGTATCGGCGAGCTGGGTGTGGCCGGGATCAACGGCGTGGAATGGGATGCGGTGGAATTGCCCAGCCAGTTCATGGAGAACTTCTGCTGGGAATGGGAGCGCGTACAGGCGATGACCGCACATGTGCAGACCGGCGAGCCGCTGCCACGCAATCTGTTCGACCGGCTGCTTGCCGCGCGCAATTTCCAGAGCGGCATGTTCACCGTGCGGCAGCTGGAATTCGCGTTGTTCGACATGCAATTGCACAGCAGTTTCGACCCGGCACAGGACAGCGTGCTGCAGCTGATCGAGCGCGTGCGCGATGAGGTCGCCGTCAATCGCCCGCCGGCGTGGAATCGCTTCCCGCATCAGTTCAGCCACATCTTTGCCGGCGGCTACGCGGCTGGTTACTACAGCTACAAATGGGCCGAAGTGCTCAGCGCCGACGCCTATGCCGCGTTCGAAGAAGCACCCGAGCAGGTGGCCGAGACCGGTGCGCGCTTCCGCTTTGAGGTGCTGTCGCGTGGCGGAAGCCGTAGCGCTGCCGACAACTTCCGCGCCTTCCGTGGTCGCGCGCCCAGCATCGATGCGCTGCTGCGGCATAACGGCATGGCGGGCTGAGCGGGCCAGTCGTGCGCCTGCCATCGCTGGTAGGCGCTGCGTTCGCAACACAAGCGTTCGCAATGCAGTGAGGTGGGTTGTCGTATAAGCGCAGCAGCGCGGTCACCCAGGTGGCCGATGCGCGACTGGATCAGCACATCAAGGAACGTGCAATGCAGCAACGTCTGTCATGGAGTTTGGTGGTGTTGATTGCCGCGGCGGTACCGGCCGCGGCGCAGCACACCGGTCACGCCAGCAGTCTGGCCGGCCTGCGCGCAGGCCCGGGCGAGGAATACAGGCGTGTGGGCGAGGCCAGCGCCGGCAACGCGCTCACTGTCTATGGGTGCCTGAAGAACGGCAGATGGTGCGATGTGCGTGCGCCGGATGCGCGCGGCTGGATGCCTGCGCAAGCGATCGCACTGGAGCGCGGTGATCTGAGCCGCGTGGTGCCGAAAATCGAGTTCTCGCTGGACACGTATTGGGACGCGCATTACCGCGGCCGCGAATGGACCGTGGAGAGTGAGCGCGCGCTGTGGCGCGACCATTCACCCGGCAACTCGCCGGCGCTGGAAGTGCTTGCGCCTGGTGAGGGCCTGCCGCAAACCGGCGACCCATCCATCGCAAGACGCGCCAAGCAGGAGACACGCGTAAACACCGAACGGACCAACCGCGAGCGAGCCGAGATCGATGCGGCCAGGAGCTTGCAGTTCAAGCGCGATCAGGCCCGCACGGCGTGCCGCAGCAGGCAGCGCGCACAAGAGCAGAGCGCTGCCAGGGACGCGAATAGCCAGCCCGCCAGCAGCGGGACCTCGATGGAAGATTGCGACCGCTTGCGGGACGAATAGGACACCGCACCTGCGCCTTGGCGCAGAGCGGTAACGCGTGAGTGCGCGTCGCGCTTTCACATAGGCATGTCGGCAACATGCGCGCTGGCAACGCTGTTCTGGTGCATCGCGGTTGCTTGATTTGCACCGCCCGTCTTCCACTGATGTACGAGGGGCAAGCCCTTGCACGGCGCGGACACGGATCGACTCTCCGTACCCGCGTGGCAGCACAACGCGCTAACGCGCGTTTGCATGCAGCCATCACACCCGCCCGAACACCAGTGTGCCGTTGGTCCCGCCAAAGCCGAAGCTGTTGGACATCACCGTGTTCAAGGTCGCTTCCTGTGTCTGCCGCAGGATCGGGAAGCCTTCGGCGCGCGGGTCGAGTTCGTCGATATGCGCCGAGCCGGCCATGAAGCCATCGCGCAACATCAGCAGGCTGTAGATCGCCTCGTGCACGCTGGCTGCGCCCAGCGAATGACCGGACAGCGCCTTGGTCGACGACAGCGGCGGCACGTTGTCGCCGAACACCGCGCGCACCGCGCCCAGCTCGGTGACATCGCCCAGCGGTGTCGAGGTGCCGTGCGTGTTGAGGTAATCGATCGGGCGATCCAGCCCCTGCATGGCCATGTGCATGCAGCGCACCGCGCCTTCGCCGCTGGGCGCCACCATGTCCGCGCCATCGGAGGTCACGCCATAGCCGAGCAGTTCGGCATGGATGCGTGCGCCGCGTGCAACGGCGTGGTCGTAGTCTTCCAGCACCAGCATGCCGCCGCCGCTGCCGATGACAAAACCGTCGCGCTGCGCATCGTACGGACGCGAGGCCACTGCCGGGCGATCGTTGAAGCCGGTGGACAGTGCGCCCATCGCATCGAACATCACGCTCATGGTCCAGTGCAGTTCTTCGCCGCCGCCGGCGAACATCACATCCTGCGCGCCATGCCGGATCAAATCGGCTGCCGCGCCGATGCAATGCGCCGAGGTCGCGCAGGCGGCCGACAGCGAATAGCTCAGGCCACGAATCTTGAACGCGGTCGCCAGCGAGGCCGACACCGCCGAGCACATCGTACGCGGCACCATGTACGGGCCGACCTTGCGCACGCCGCGGTTACGCAGCAGGTCGGCGGTTTCCACCTGCCATTGGCTGGACCCACCACCGGAACCGGCGATTACGCCGGTGCGCACATCGCTGACCTGTTCGGCACTCAGGCCCGCATCGGCAATCGCATCGCGCATGGCCAGATAGGCGTACGCAGAGGCGTCGCCCATGAAGCGTTTGAGCTTGCGGTCGATCAGTGCTTCCAGATCCAGCGTGACCGCACCGCCCACCTGGCTGCGCAGACCGGCCTCGGCATGGTCAGGCAGGGCGGTGATGCCGGAGCGGCTTTCGCGCAATGCGGTGGAGACGGTGTCCAGGTCATTGCCCAGACACGAATTGATGCCCATTCCGGTGACGACGACACGACGCATCAGAAGTTCTCCGTCGAAGTGAACATGCCCACGCGCAGATCCTTGGCGGTATAGATTTCGCGCCCGTCCACCAGCATGCGCGCATCGGTCTGCGCCATCACCAGCTTGCGGTTGATCACGCGGCTCACATCGATCTCGTAGCTCACCAGCTTGGCGCTGGGCAGCACCTGGCCGGTGAACTTGACCTCCCCGCAACCGAGCGCGCGGCCGCGGCCTGCAGCGCCGATCCAGGTCAGGAAGAAGCCGGTCAGCTGCCACATCGCATCCAGCCCCAGGCAACCGGGCATCACCGGGTCGCCGATGAAATGGCAACCGAAAAACCACAGGTCGGGGCGCACATCCAGCTCGGCGCGAATCACGCCCTTGCCGTGCGCGCCGCCGGTGTCGCTGATCTCGGTGATGCGGTCGAACATCAGCATCGGGTCGTTCGGCAGCCGGCCGCTGTCGGGTCCGAACAATTCCCCGCGCGCGCTGGCCAGCAATTGGTCGCGCGAATACGCACTTTGACGAGTCATGACAAACGTTTCCTGCAAGGAGCGAATGGCGAAGCCGGCAAGGGTGCATGAGCCGGCGCGGTTCAATCAAACGTTTTATCCGTACGCATGCGTGCTGTTTTCAGCCGATTGCGCGCTGCGGCACGCAATGGGGTATGTCGCCACCTCGACCCGGCACACGCAATCCAGCCGTCGGCAACAGCGACATCGGGACGCCGCCATGTCGGTCCAGCGCGATGGCGAAGGCGAGAACCGGCGACGGTCGCGCCCGTTTCGTGCCGCTTTGCCGTGAGTACTGGATCAAGGCGTGAGACGCGGCTGCTCTATCATGGCCACAGCCCTGTTAAGAGACACCAGCTTGATGCGCAAGATCGTGCACGTGGACATGGATGCGTTCTACGCGTCCGTGGAGCAACGTGACGATCCCAGCCTGCGCGGCAAGCCGGTGGTGGTGGCCTGGCGCGGCGCGCGCTCGGTGGTCTGCGCGGCCTCCTACGAGGCACGCACCTTCGGTATCCGCTCGGCGATGCCGGCGCTGCGCGCCGAGCGGCTCTGTCCGGATGCGGTGTTCGTGCCGCCGGATTTTGCGCGTTACAAGGCGGTGTCGCGGCAGGTGCGCGAGATCTTTTATCGGCATACCGATCTGGTCGAACCGTTGTCGCTGGACGAAGCCTATCTGGATGTCACGCACGCCAAGACCGGCATGCAGCTGGCCACCGAAATCGCGCAACTGATCCGCACCCAGATCCGCGACGAAACCCGGCTCACCGCATCGGCCGGCATCGCGCCGAACAAATTCCTGGCCAAGATCGCTTCGGACTGGCGCAAGCCCGATGGTCAGTTCGTCATCGCACCCAGTCGCGTGGATGCGTTCCTGCTGCCGCTCAAGGTCAATCGCATCCCAGGCGTGGGCAAGGTGATGGACGGCAAGCTGGCGGCGTTGGGCATCGTCACCGTGGCCGATCTGCGACTGCGCCCACTGGAAGAATTGCAAGCCCATTTCGGCAGCTTCGGACACAGCCTGTATCGCCGCGCGCGCGGCATCGACGACCGCCCGGTGGAGCCAGACCAGGAAGTACAGTCGGTGTCCTCGGAAGACACCTTCAGCGAGGACCTGGCGCTCGATGCACTGGACCCGCACATCCTGCGCCTGGCCGAAAAAACCTGGCTCGCCACGCGGCGCACCGAGCGGATCGGGCGCACGGTGGTACTGAAACTGAAGACCTCAAGCTTTCGCATCCTGACCCGCTCTTACACGCCAGATCAGCCACCCAACTCGCTCGAGGCATTGGCGGACATTGCGCTGGCGCTGACCAAGCGCGTGGAGCTGCCCGACGACACACGCTATCGCCTGGTCGGTGTGGGGTTGAGCGGTTTCAGCGATGCCGAGGAAGGCGCGGTGCAGGGAGAGTTGTTCGGCGAGATGTCGCCGGCGCAGTGAGTGCGACGTCGTGCCTGCGATGCCGTGTGGTAGAGCAGCTACCAAAACGGCTGTGCTCACCGCCAGGCGGGCGCAGCTGATGCTCGGTGTGGCATTACCACGCGAACACTCCGGGTCTGAGCGCGCCGTCCACAGCCACCTGACAACTGTTCGCGACGTTGTGTTAGCCGCTCTCAGCCCGCTGCATGCAGCGATGACTGCATCACGCATCTGCATCACGCATCTGCATCGCGCACGCTGACACGGTCTGAATCCAGCCGCTCGTACACTGCAGTCCGCTCCCCAACGAGGCGTTGTGCATGTTTCCGTATCCGCTGGTGATCTTCGACCTGGACGGCACGCTGGTGGACAGCGCACCCAATATCGCCGAAGCGCTCAATGCCACCTTGCACGAACTTGGGTTGCAGCAGTTCAGCGAGGCAACGATTCGCGGCTGGATCGGCGAAGGCGTGCACGTGCTGCTTGCCACTGCCTTGCGCGAAGCCGGCGGCACGCACGATGCCGATACCGCGATGCCGGTGATGATGCGTCACTACGAAGCCAGCCTGCTGCATAACCCGCAGCTGTATCCCGGTGTCGGCGAGGCGTTGGCCGGCCTGCGCGAGGCCGGTGCCACGCTGGCGTTATGCACCAACAAGCCGTCGCGGTTTATCGCGCCGCTGCTGGAGCATCTGGGCATCGCGGCGCAGTTCAGCAGCGTGCTCGGTGGCGATTCGCTACCGCAGCGCAAACCCGATGCCGCGCCGCTGCTGCACCTGGCCAGGCAATTCCAGCATGCACCGCAGCAGTGCCTGATGGTTGGCGATTCGGCCACCGATGCAGCGGCCGCAAACGCAGCGGCAATGCCCTTGGCGATGGTGCGCTACGGCTATCTGCGCGGCTTCGATGTGCAGAGCTCCGGTGCGGTGGCGATCATGGATGACATGCGCGAGCTGCTGGCATTGACCTAGATCGACCGACAAAACGACCGCGCGGTAGCCAGGCGGACGTGATCGGTGCAGCGCGTCCTGTTTCCTTACCTGCGGTTCTGAGCCTAGCGTCCGCATCCAACCGACGATCGCTTCGTAGCTGCTGCTAGCTGCGTCTGGTGTATGGCGCGACGCGACAACGCGGTCGACAGCGGAGTGGGTGCGCTAGCTGGAGTTCGCAGCGGGGTTTTTGCGTGGCGTGCCGCTGACGTTGTGACCAAGCGCTGCGCGCAACGCTCGTAGCCATCGTGACAGGCACTGCCGCACTGCGCCGATACCAGGCGCCGCAACGGCGCTCCACCCACTGTGTGGGCTCAATCCTCGCGCGTCTGGCTCAGGTCCGCAGCGTCATCGTGTCCTTCGAGCATGTCGCCGTGCGTATCGTCGTTGTCCGCCCGCGCGTAGTGCACGGTTTCCACCGGGCCGGCGACCGCGCGACCGCGCACCGGCAACAGCGCACTGGCCGCTTCGTATTCGGCCAGCAAGGCATGCCGACGCGCTTCCGGCACGTCCTGCCAATGGCAATCGGTCAACGCACCTTCCAGCGAATACAGCAGATTGAGGCTGGGCTTGAAACCGGCGCGGCGGACTTTGACGAAGGCGCCCACCGCGCCCACTGCCTGCAGATCCTCCTGCGTACGCAGACCGACCTGGCGCAGCCACGCCGCACTTTTCGGGCCGATATTGCGCAGCCGTTCGGTGGTCACGTCAACGCACCGACGAAAATTTGCGCGATGGCTTCCAGACCCTGCTGATCGTCGGCGTCGAAGCGATCCAGCTCCGGGCTGTCCAGATCCAGTACGCCGATCAACGTATCGCCCTTGACCAATGGAATCACCAGCTCGGAGCGCGATGCCGAATCGCAGGCGATGTGCCCGGGAAACGCGTCCACGTCGGCAATGCGCTGGCTCTGTCGGGTGCTGGCGGCCGCACCGCACACGCCCTTGTCCAGCGGAATACGCACGCAGGCCGGCAAGCCCTGGAACGGCCCCACCACCAGTTCGCGGCCATCATAGAAATAGAAGCCGGCCCAGTTGAGCGACGACAGCGAATTGAAGATCAGTGCGGCCAGATTGGCGGCGTTGGCGATCCGATCCGGCTCGCCGTGCACCAGGGCTTTGGCCTGGGCGGTGAGCTGGGCATATTGTTCCGGCTTGCTGCCGGTCAGCGACGAGGTGGCGAACATGGCCGAAGTTTAGCAGCGGCCATCCGCAGCGGCATTGCGACTCAGCCGCGCGTTCGGATCCGCACGCTATGCTGCGCGCCCTCTCGGCAATGGCGGCCCGGCCGCAGGAACGAATGCATGCAGCACCCTGCGTTGTACGTCACCGGCACCGACACCGGCATCGGCAAGACCATGGGCAGCACGGCATTGCTGCATGCGTTGCGCGCGCGCGGACACACCGCGGTGGGAATGAAGCCGGTCGCCAGTGGCTGCGAACAGACGCCGGATGGCTGGCGCAATGAAGACGCGCTGGCACTGCAGGCGGCCAGCGACCCGCAACCGGACTACGCCACCCTCAACCCCTACGCCTTGCCCGCATCGCTGGCACCGGAGCTGGCCGCCGCCGATGTCGGCGTGACCCTGTCGCTGGACCCAATCGCACAGGCGTTTGCGCAATTGCGCCGCCAGGCCGAGGTGGTGGTGGTCGAAGGTGTCGGCGGTTGGGCCGCGCCGCTCAGCGCCGATCTGGACCAGGCCGATCTGGTGCGCGAGCTGCAACTGCCGGTGGTGCTGGTGGTCGGCGTGCGGCTGGGCTGCATCAACCACGCGCGCCTGACCGCCGCCGCCATCGCCGCCGACGGGCTGGAATGCATCGGCTGGATCGCCAACGAAATCGACCCGCAGATGGAGCGCGTCGAAGAGAACATCCAGATGCTGCACCAGCGGCTGGCGATGCCGTGCTGGGGGCGGATCCGTTGGCGCCCGGGCGCCGATGCCGCCAGCCAGGCGCAGGAGCTGCGGCTACCGATCTAGTAGCGCCCAGGCGGCAAGCGCGCCAGTACCACTCGCCGCGCGCAAGCCGCGGCGACAGATGGCCGGCAAACGCACAATAAAAAAGCCCGACAGAGGGAGGGATCTGTCGGGCCGGATTGCATGGGGGGAGGGACCCATGCAAAGACGCTGAATTTTTGGTGGCGGTTAGGTGCGCCGTGTCTTGCCTGCTGCGCCGGCCTGCTCGCTGCCGGTGTCGAACTGCTGCTTGGCAAACTGCCCAAGCTCGCTGGACATCTTCAAACCCATCCCGACCACTTCCTGATTGGCCGAGGCCAAACGTTCCAGGTTGTCGCGGGCCAGTTGCAGACCCTTCGGCCAGAACGTCTGGTAGGCACCCAGGTCACGTGCCTGCGCAAACTCACCCAAGAAACTGGTGGTGGCGGTGACGTTCTGCTCCAGCGTGTCCAATGCCAACTGATTGGCACGTGCTGCGGCAGAGGCGAACTGACTGGTAAAGCTGTTTTCGAACTGCGCCGACATTGCGAACCCCTTCGGGAAAGCCGTGACCGTTTGTTGCGTTGCAGCATACGCGGATATTGTTGCGATGCAACACGTTCCCTGAAGTTTTCCCAAACTTCGTTGGAAAGCTTTGCAATTCAATCGGTTAGATGATCGTCAAAAACGACGAAACCGCCCATCAGGCGGCTTCGGGTCAAACAGTGCGCATGCGGTCAACCGCGATAGCGGCAGCCGGACGTGCAGGTTTCGTGCACCACGATTTCGCTCAACTGCGGCAAGGCCGGCTTGAGCTGCTGCCAGATCCAGATCGCCAGCCGTTCGCTGGTCGGGTTCTCCAGCCCCTCGATGTCATTGAGGTAGTGGTGGTCCAGGCGGTCGTAGATCGGCTGGAAGGCCGCCTTGATATCGCCGAAATCCATGATCCAGCCGGTGTCGGCACCCGGTTCGCCGCTGACGTGCAGCTCGACCCGGAACGAATGGCCATGCAGCCGGGCGCACTTGTGGCCGGGCGGCACATTGGGAAGCCGATGCGCGGCTTCGAGCGTAAAGACTTTGAAGATATCCATGACGGTGATCGGCAAGCAGTAACGAAAGGGAAGGGCAGGTGCCGGCGTGGTGCCGGATCACGCAAGGGTCCGGACCGGCCGGGCCCGATACAAAGCAGGCCTGGATACAACGCGAGCCTGATACAACAAGGGCCGCATGGCGGCCCTTGTGCTCAGCAGACGCTGCCTATCAGGCGCCGCGGTTGGCCGGACGGCCAGCGCCGCCACGGCTGTCGCGCCGGCCGGCACCTGCGCCCGCATTGGCCTGACGCGGCCCGGCGCTGCGCTGACCACCCGGCTTCTTCGGGCCGGCATGTGCATGCGCCTGACGCGGTGCATCGCCATGCGGACGACGCGCGTGGCTCTTGCGCGGTGCGCGATCGCCACCCGGCTGTTCGGCACGGCCCGGGGCGCTGTTTCCCCAACGGATCGGGGTCTGCGGCTCGTAGCCCGGCACGTCGCGGATTTCCACGTCGCGGCCCAGCATGCGCACGATCTGACGCAGCAGCTTGGCTTCGTCCTGCGCCACCAGCGAAATCGCCTCGCCGGTGGAGCCGTTACGGCCGGTACGGCCGATACGGTGCACGTAGTCCTCGGCCACCATCGGCAGGTCGTAGTTGATGACCTTCGGCAGCTGGTCGATATCGATACCGCGCGCGGCGATATCGGTGGCCACCAGCACGGTCACGCGGCCGGCCTTGAAGTCGCTCAGGGCACGCATGCGCTGGCCCTGGCTCTTGTTGCCATGGATCGCCGCGGTCTTGATGCCGGACTTTTCCAGGAACAGCGCCAGCTTGTCGCTGCCATGCTTGGTGCGCGCGAAGACCAGGGTCTGCTCGCGGCTGTCCTGCGCCAACAGGTGCAGCAGCAGATCGCGCTTGCGCGCGCCATCGACCGGGTGCACGCGGTGGGTGATGCTCTCGGCCACGGTGTTGCTCGGGGTGACCTGGATCTGCATCGGGTTGCGCATGAACTCCAGCGCCAGCTGCTTGATGTTCTCTTCGAACGTCGCCGAGAACAGCAGGGTCTGACGGTCCTGGCGCGGCAGCTTGGTCAGGATGCGCTTGATCGACGGCAAAAAGCCCATGTCGAGCATGCGGTCGGCTTCGTCCAGGATCAGTACTTCGATGCCGGACAGATCCACGCTGCGACGCTCGATATGGTCGATCAGACGGCCCGGGCAGGCAATCAGCAGGTCCACGCCACGACGCAGGGTGTCGAGCTGGTTGCCCATGCCTACGCCGCCGTAGATCACCGCGCTGGGAATGCGCAGGTACTTGCTATAGCCGCGCAGGCTGTCGTGCACCTGGGTGGCCAGCTCGCGGGTCGGGGTCAGGATCAGCGCGCGCGGCTTGCGCGGGCCATTGACCGGCTGCGGGGTGGTGCCCAGGTGCTGCAGCAGCGGCAGGCCGAATGCGGCAGTCTTGCCGGTACCGGTCTGTGCGCCTGCCAGCAGGTCGTGACCGGCCAGCACCAACGGGATCGCCTGCTGCTGGATCGCAGTGGGGGTTTCATAGCCCTGCTCGGCCAACGCGCGCAGCAGGAAGGGCGCAAGGCCCAGGGATTCAAAAGACATCAGGAAGCTCCAAGTAAAGCGTCGCCACCAGGCCAGGCCCGGAGCGCAAACGCATTGCAGATGCAAAAAGTGAGGCTCGGAGCGTTCCCGTGAACCGCGCTGCGAGATGGTGGAACAACCCGATCAAGAAGCGATGGGTTTGTCGGCACCACGAAAGGCGTCGGGTGGGGCGGGCGAGCGGATCGATCGATCCTGGCCTCGCCGGCGGTCCCAAAGGGAAACGGACGGCCGCATGCAGACCAGACAAGTGTACGCGCGTTTGGCGCGCTGCACAAAAGACCGCGTCTGCGGTTGGGCTACGGGTCAGTTGTTTCAGGTGCAACCACTGTTGCAACAGGTCGTACAATCGGCCGATCAGCCACAGCAACAGGATCGTCATGAAGCTAGGTTCCCTGAAGGAAGGCGGCCGCGATGGCAGCCTGATCGTGGTCTCACGCGACCTGAGCAAGGCCGTGCATGCCACCGGCATCGCGCCGACGCTGCAGCGCGCGCTGGAAGACTGGAGCAACGTCGCGCCACGGCTGAACGCCTTGTCTGCCTCGCTCGACGACGGCAGCGCCGATGGCGTCTTCGATCTGGATCTGCAGGCGCTTGCTGCGCCGCTCCCGCGCGCTTACGAATTCGTCGATGGCAGCGCCTACCTGCCGCATGTGGAGCGGGTGCGTCGCGCGCGCAATGCCGACGTACCGGAGAGCTTCTACACCGATCCGCTGATGTACCAGGCCACCAGTGCCGGCTTCTACGGCCCGCGCGATGCCATCAAGGTGATCAGCGAAGACCACGGCATCGATCTGGAGGCCGAAATCGTGGTCATCACCGACGACGTGCCGATGGGCGCCTCGCCCGAACAGGCGGCCGCGCATATCCAGCTGATCGGCCTGGTCAACGATGTCTCGCTGCGCAATCTAATTCCGGCCGAGCTCGCCAAGGGCTTTGGGTTTGTGCAGTCCAAGCCGCGCTCGGCGTTGTCGCCGGTGTTCGTCACCCCCGACGAGCTGGGCGATGCGTGGCGCGACAGCAAGGTCCATCTGCCGCTGGTGACCCACGTCAACGGTGCCTGGTTCGGTGCGCCGGAAGCGGGCAACGACATGCAGTTCGATTTCGCCCAGCTGATCGCCCACGCCGCCAAGACCCGTCCGTTGTCGGCCGGCACGATTGTCGGGTCCGGCACCATCGCCAATCAGGACACCACGCTGGGCGCGTCGTGTTTTGCCGAACAGCGCGTGGTCGAGACCTTGCGCGATGGCAAGCCGAGCACGCCGTTCATGGCGTTCGGCGATGTGGTGCGGATCGAGATGTTCGATGCCAGCGGCGCCAGCATCTTCGGCGCGATCGAGCAGCGCGTCGAACGGCAGCCATCGCCATGACGCGCAGCGTCCTGCCGGCGGGCGCGGTCACTGGCGGTCGCGCATGAGCGCGGCGCTGGAGCTGTTTTCGTACTGGCGTTCGAGCGCGGCGTATCGCGTGCGCATCGGGCTGCACCTGAAGTCGCTGGCCTATGTCACGCACCCGGTGCATCTGGTGCGCGACGGCGGCGAGCAGCATGCCGCCGCCTACGCGCAACTCAATCCGCAGGAGCTGGTGCCGACGCTGCGCCACGGCGCGGTGGTGATTCCGCAGTCGCTGGCGATTCTGGAGTATCTGGAAGAGGCCTTTGCGGACAGTACGCAGCTGTTGCCAGCCGCCCCAGCCGACCGCGCCCGCGTGCGCGCGCTGGCGCAGGTCATCGCCTGCGATGTGCATCCGCTCAACAATCTGCGCGTCACCCACTACCTGGAGCGCAGCGTTGCGCTGGATGCGGCGCAACGCCAGCAGTGGACGCAGCACTGGATGCAGTGCGGTTTCAGCGCGCTGGAAGCGCAACTTGCGCAAGACCCGCGCACCGGCACGTTCTGCCATGGCGAGACGCCGGGCCTGGCCGATTGCGTGCTGATCCCGCAGCTCTACAACGCGCGTCGGTTCGAGGTCGATCTGACACCGTATCCCACCTTGCAACGGATCGAACGACAGTGCCTGGCACTCCCGCAATTCAACGCTGCCCGGCCAGAGGCCCAGCCCGACGCGGCGGTGTGAGTGTAGCGAGATGTCCGGGCGGCATCAGTCCTTCGGCCACCGTCCCTCACAGGCAGGGGACGTGCGGCGCGTTGAAGCGGTGCCTAGTATTGAAGCGGTGCTTAGTAAGGCGAGGGCTTGAACGACAGGCGTGATCGGCGCCAAACCCCAGCTCCGGGCCGCAACGGAAACAAATCAGTCGCAGCGGGCCGCAACAGAAACAGATCAGTCACAGCGCGCCGCAACGCGCGTGTCCGGTGCCCATGTCCTTCTCCCGCACGCGTGAGAAGGTGGCGCGCAGCGCCGGATGACGGCGCTGCCGCATTCCCAATCAAATAAACCCGTGACTGATCTTCGGCGCCGACGCTGCCTCGTAATCCGCGTACGGGTCGTGTTCGCCGGAGCCGCCTTCGGACAGGCGGAACTTCAGCGCCAGGCCATCGCGCGAATCGGCTGCACGTAGCGCTTCTTCCTGCTCGATCTCGCCGGTCTTGACCATGCGGAACAGGCATTGATCGAAGGTTTGCATGCCTTCTTCCAACGACTCTTCCATCGCCGCCTTGACCTCGTGCACCTGGCCGCGACGCAGCAGGTCGCGGATCATCGGGGTATTGAGCAACACCTCGGTGGCGGGGCGGCGGCGTCCATCCACGCCCTTGACCAGACGCTGCGAGACCACCGCGCGCAGATTCAGCGCCAGATTCATCAGCACGTTCTTGTGCGCGCTTTCCGGGAAGAAATTGAGGATGCGCTCGATGGTCTGGTCGGCGTTGTTCGAGTGCAACGTCGCCAGGCACAGATGACCGGTTTCGGCGAACGCGATGGCCGCCTCCATGGTCTCGGCATCCAGGATTTCGCCGATCAGGATCACGTCCGGCGCTTCGCGCATCGCATTCTTCAGCGCGCTCTGGAAGGCGTGCGTGTCCAGGCCCACCTCGCGCTGGTTCACGATCGACATCTTGTGCTTGTGCAGATATTCGATCGGGTCCTCGATGGTAAGGATGTGCCCGGTGGTGGTGCTGTTGCGGTGGTCGATCATCGACGCCAGCGAGGTCGACTTGCCGGAGCCGGTCGAGCCGACCACTAGCACCAGCCCGCGCGGGGTCATGATGACGTCCTTGAGCACCTGCGGCAGGTTGAGCTCTTCGATGCTCGGGATCCGGCTGCGGATGGCGCGGATCACCATGCCCACCTCGCCACGCTGCTTGAACACGTTCACGCGGAAGCGGCCGGCATCGGACAGGGCGATGGCCATATTGAGCTCGAGCTCGCGCTCGAACTGCGGCACCTGGCCTTCGTCCATCAATGAGTAAGCGATTTTCTTGACCATCCCCGGCGGCAACCCCGTGTTGCCGAGCGGGTAGAGCTTGCCTTCGATCTTGATGTACACCGGCGCGCCGGTGGTCAAGAACATGTCCGAGGCATTCTTTTCGGTCATCAGCTTCAGGAAGTAGCCGATATCCATGCGCAATGGTTCCCCAACAAACAGCAGCGTCTCGTTGCAAGTCCGCCGCAGGCTTCCGACAATGGCCGTGCTCGAGACTTCCTCGCTACGGCTCCCCTAATGACGGCTAGCTTCGCATACTTGCGGCGATCCCTGTATGGCATCGCCTGTTTCATGGTTCTTTCCTCTCCGGCCGCCGCCCAGGTGGCACCGGAGCTCACTGCCGCCGAACAGGCCGTACAACGTGCCACCCAGGCCGATGCCGACCAATACGCCCCGGATCTGGTCAATCTGGCCCGCCAGGAATTGATGCAGGCCCAGCAGGCGCAACTGGACAAGCGCCAGCGCAAGGAGGTGCCTCAGATCGCCCTGCGCGCCGCCGCCGATGCCGATCTGGCCAAGGCGCGCAGCGAAGAGGCCGTGGTCAGCGCCCAGCTGGAGCAACGTCGCAAGGAAGTGGCGCAGCTGCAGAACACCCTCAACACCGGGGAGAACGGCCGATGAAACTGCGTCCCTTGCTTTACATCGGCGCGCTGAGCCTGGCCACGCTGTCTCCGCTGGCCATGGCCGCCAAGGACGACCCGCAGGCCGACGCGCTCAATCGGCGCCTGGCAGCGTTGCAGAACGACCCACAGACCAGCGATCTGGCCCGCTACGAGCGGCTGCAGGCCCAGCAAAGCGTGGCGGCACTGGCCGAGGCCAAGCGCCGCGACCGCGATGCGCTGGTGTTTCTGGCCGACCGCCGGGTCGAGATCGCCGAGCTGACCGCCCGCACCGCACTGGCCCGGCGCGAGCTGGACCGCCTGGAAGGCACGCGCAACGATTTGCTGATCGAAGCCAGTCGCCGTGACGCCTCGCGCGCCCGGCAGGAGGCCGAGCGGCTGCGTGTGCAGGCGCAGATCCAGGCCGAGGAGGCCGAGCGCATGCGGCAGGCCGCCGAACAGGAAACCCTGGCCCGCCAGGATGCCGAGCTGGCGCTGACCAGCGTGGCCGGCAAGCAGACCGCCAAGCTCAATGCCGCCCAGCAGAAGGCCATCCAGCTCGCCCATGAAGAAGCCGAGTTGGTGGCCGGCGCCAAGCTGCCGTCGTCCAAGGTGGACAGCCGCGGCGAAGTGTTCTCGCTGGGCAGCGGCGCGTTTGGTGGCAAGGCGGCCTTGTCCGGCGATGCGGCCGGGCAGGCCAAGGCGTTGGCCGAGTATCTGAACATCGGCAAGAAGGGTCGGGTCAGCATCGTTGGCTTCGACAGCGATGCGGGCACAGCCAAGAAGCGTGCCGAGGCGCTTCGCGACGCGTTGGTCGCTGGCGGTGTCGCGGCCTCGCGGCTGCAGGTCAGTGCTGGCAAGGGTGCCGCCAGTAAAACGCGCGCGGCCGAGGTCGCTGTGGCGCCGTAGTGCAAGTGGTTGGAAGTTAAGGTCTTTTAACCCGGGCATGACGCCCGGTTGAACCGCGGTCACTGATTGCGCCAAGGAACGGCAAAAGCAGCCGTTCCGGCCTTGAACCCCCTCCGCGACCGGCGTAGGGTCGTACCTCCGGGCAGCAACTCCGCCGCCCGGAAAGTACGGAGGGCCGGGCCAGTGACGCAAAGGCACGCAGTGACGCAAGCGGTTGGAACAGATGGTGGTTTCGTCAGTGCGTCTGCCGTTGTGACCTTTGCCAACGTGACTCGTGGGTCTTCCATTCCCAAGCAGCGCCCTGTGCCGTTCGCGGCCGGGGCGTTCTTGTTTTAAGTGAAGGAGGTAACGCCATGTTCGAAGGGCAACCGCAGACCGAAATCGACGCATTGATCAAGTCCGATCCCGAGTTCAAGCAGCTGTACCAACGCCACAAGCTCTTGAACAAGAAATGCATGGATGCCGAACTTGGGGTGCTCCCCATCGACGACGTGACCTTGGGTCAGATGAAACGCGAAAAATTGCAGGCCAAAGAAAAACTCACCCGGATGTACGACCAGCTCACGCACTGATCCTTCCCCACCGTTAGAACAAGTTCACCGTCGCGGGCGGTGGCAGCCTCCTCGTCGGCTGTCACCGTCCGCGTCTTTCGTTTTGGCAGAGGCCTGTTGTGCGACGCGCTGCTCGTTGTGAGCAGTTGAGCACGCTTGTTCATGGGCGGGCACGATCGTTTCCCGCCTGAATGAGCATTCCCCGGCCGTTCGTCGGATAATGATCGGCCTAGCCCGCGCGGCGCAGCGACGATATCCCGATGGCGATTCATTCCTCCGTACTCGAACTGATTGGCAACACGCCGATCGTCAAGGCCCAGCGCCTGGACACCGGCGTCTGCGAGCTGTTCTTCAAGCTGGAGGCGAACAATCCGGGCGGGTCGATCAAGGATCGCATCGGCCTGTCGATGATCGAAGCGGCCGAGCAGCGCGGCGACCTCAGCCCCGGCGCCACGCTGGTGGAAGGCACGGCCGGCAATACCGGCCTGGGTCTGGCCCTGGTGGCGCAGCAGAAGGGCTATCAGCTGATCCTGGTGGTGCCGGACAAGATGAGCCGCGAGAAGATCTTCAATCTCAAGGCCATGGGCGCCAACGTGGTGCTGACCCGTTCGGACGTGGCCAAGGGCCACCCGGAGTACTACCAGGACCTGGCTGCCAAGATCGCCGCCGAAACCCCCGGCGCGTACTTCATCAATCAGTTCGGCAACCCGGACAACCCGGCTGCGCATGAATTCGGCACCGGCCCGGAAATCCTGGCGCAGATGGACGGCCAGCTGGACGCGATCGTGTTCGGCTGCGGCAGCTCCGGCACCATGACCGGCCTGTCGCGCGCCTTCGCTACCGCCTCGCCGCATACCGAACTGGTGCTGGCCGACCCGGTGGGCTCGATCCTGACCCAGTACATCGAAGAAGGCACGGTCAGCGAGAAATCCGGCAGCTGGCTGGTCGAAGGCATCGGCGAAGATTTTCTGCCGGATATCTCGGATTTTTCGCGGGTCAAGAAGGCCTATTCGATCAGCGATGCCGAAAGCTTCCACACTGCGCGCGAGCTGCTGGCCAAAGAAGGCATCCTCGGCGGCTCGTCCACCGGCACGTTGCTGGCCGCAGCGTTGAAGTATTGCCGCGAGCAGACCACGCCCAAGCGTGTGCTGGTGTTCGTGTGCGATACCGGCAACAAGTATCTGTCGAAGATGTACAACGACTACTGGATGCTCGACAACGGTTTCCTGGAGCGCCCGCAACATGGCGACCTGCGCGACCTGATCCTGCGCCCGTACAACAAGCGCGACACCGTTGTCGTGGGTCCAAAGGATCTGCTGACCACCGCCTACCAGCGCATGAAGCTCTACGACGTGTCGCAGCTGCCGGTGATCGATGATGGCCAACTGGTCGGCATCGTCGACGAAAGCGATGTGCTGCTGCATGTGTATGGCGACGAAGCGCGCTTTCGCGATCCGATCTCCACTGCCATGGTCAGCAAACTCGATCGCCTGGATGTCGCTTCCCCGATCGAAGCGCTGCTGCCGGTGTTCGACCGCGGCCAGGTCGCCATCGTCATGGACGGCACGCAATTCCTGGGCCTGATCACCCGCATCGACCTGCTCAACTACCTGCGTCGCCGCGTGCAGTGATCGCGCAAGGCCGCGCGTGTCGGTGAGACGCGCGGCATTGGCCGTTCAGACCTGCTTGATACAATCGCCCACTTTTTCCGGGAACCTCCATGTCCAACCGCACTACCAAGAGCCACGATGGCGAGCGCACATTGGCGCTTGCAACGCTGGCGATCCATGGAGGGCAGTCGCCAGATCCCAGCACCGGCGCAGTGATGCCGCCGATCTACGCGACGTCCACCTACGCGCAGTCCAGCCCCGGAGAGCATCAGGGCTTTGAGTACTCGCGCACCCATAACCCGACGCGGTTTGCGTA
This sequence comes from Xanthomonas sp. AC360, assembly GCF_979258225.1. Taxonomy (NCBI): domain Bacteria; kingdom Pseudomonadati; phylum Pseudomonadota; class Gammaproteobacteria; order Lysobacterales; family Lysobacteraceae; genus Xanthomonas; species Xanthomonas sp. AC360. The sequence goes on along the minus strand of NZ_OZ409846.1, from coordinate 446,696 downwards.
CGAGCGCTGCGTTGCCGCGCTGGAAGGTGGCACGCGCGCGTTCGCGTTTGCCTCGGGCATGGCCGCCACTTCCACCGTGATGGAATTGCTGGATGCCGGCAGCCACGTGGTAGCGATGGACGACCTGTATGGCGGCACTTTCCGCCTGTTCGAGCGCGTGCGCCGCCGCACCGCCGGCCTGGATTTCAGCTTCGTCGACCTGACCGACCCGGCCGCCTTCGAAGCCGCGATTCGCCCCGATACCAAGATGGTGTGGATCGAAACCCCGACCAACCCGATGCTCAAGCTGGTCGACATCGCAGCGATTGCTGCCATCGCCCGCAAGCATGGCTTGCTGATCGTGGTCGACAACACCTTCGCCTCGCCGATGCTGCAACGCCCGCTTGAGTTGGGCGCCGACATCGTCGTGCATTCGGCCACCAAGTACCTCAACGGCCACTCCGACATGGTCGGCGGCATCGCGGTGGTTGGCGACAACGCCGAGCTTGCCGAACAACTGGCCTTCCTGCAGAACTCCATCGGCGGCGTACAAGGCCCGTTCGACAGCTTCCTCGCCCTACGCGGATTGAAGACCTTGCCGCTACGCATGCGCGCGCACTGCGAGAACGCACTGGCGCTGGCGCAGTGGCTGGAAACCCATCCCGCCATTGAAAAGGTGATCTACCCCGGCCTGGCCTCGCACCCGCAGCACGCACTGGCCAAGCGCCAGATGTCCGGCTTCGGCGGCATCGTCTCCATCGTGCTCAAGGGCGGTTTTGACGCAGCCAAGCGCTTCTGCGAAAAGACCGAACTGTTCACCCTGGCCGAATCGTTGGGCGGCGTGGAAAGCCTGGTCAATCATCCCGCCGTCATGACGCACGCCTCCATCCCAGTAGCCCGCCGCGAACAACTCGGTATCAGCGATGCGCTGGTGCGGCTGAGCGTGGGGATTGAGGATGTGGGGGATTTGCGTGGGGATTTGGAGCGGGCGCTTGCGCGCTAAGCAGCGCATCGATGTATTGGGAGCCCGTCGCTCATCGCGCGACTTGGCAGTAGCCAAATGAAGGTGGGTACCTTGCGACTTTTGCCGAGCACCGGGTTCGTGCGTTCGGTCTTGGTTGGGGCAATCCGCTACGTTCTTGTGCGACCGTCTTTGAAGCGCACGTTGATGCATGCGTTGTCCGCGACACCGGGTTTACTGATGGCGGTCAAACGCATTGGGGTTCGTTTTGGGTTGGGCGGGTTAATGGGGCCAGGTCACTTGGCGATCAATGGAAGGGTGCGCAATCTTGCGTCGCAAGCGCACATGACTGCGCGTGCCGCCCGGATCTACGAAGATCTGCGTCGGGCCATGGCCGCCAGGGATCATTGAGTCGTGCGCATCGCCATCGACCTACAGGCAACCCAGACCGCCAGCAGGCATAGGGGGATTGGACGATATTCGCTTGCGCTGGCTGAGGCGATGCTGCGTGAGCCGCGCGCGCATGAGTTCTGGCTGGTCATCAATGGCGACATTGCCAGCGACGCCATCGATTCGCTCAGCGCTCTGCTGCCACCGGAGCGCGTGGTGGCATTCCGAACGGCCCAGCCTGTGCATTGGCGCGATCCGGCAAACGCTTGGCGGCGAAGGGCTTCAGAGCAGATGCGCGAGTCGTTTCTGCAGGCCTTGCAGCCGGATATCGTGCACGTCACCAGCCTGATCGAGGGTGCAAACGATGGAGCGGTTACCTCTATCGGTCTTAGGGAGGGTGCCTCTCGCACTGCTGCGACCTTGTACGACCTCATCCCGCTCCACGATCCGCGATACATCGCCACCCCATGGGCAGCAGCATGGTACGAAGACAAAGTTGCCTCGCTGCAGCGGGCCGATGTATTGCTCTCGATCTCCGATTACGTTCGAAACGATGCGATCGAGCGGTTATCGGTTCCGCCAGAACGCGTGGTCAATATCTCGTCTGCGGCCTCGGAGATCTTCAGACCCATCCATGTCGATAGCGTGCTGCGTGGGCGATTTGCGCATGAGCATGGAATCGTCGGCAACTACCTGATGTACAGCGGGGCCATGGATCCTCGCAAGAATCTGGAGGCCCTGGTCGCGGCATATGCGCTGCTGGGTCGAGAGATGCAGAAACGCTATCAGCTAGTGGTCACAGGCCACCTCGACGAATTGGAGCGCGAGCGGATTGCGCTGGTTGCGCGTCGATTGCAACTGCCGCCGGACCGAATTGTTTGTACCGGACGCGTTACTGATCAGTCTCTGGTCGAACTATATTGCGGTGCTGAGCTATTCGTCCTGCCTTCTCTGCAGGAAGGATTCGGCTTGCCGTTGCTGGAGGCGATGGCCTGCGGAACCGCCGTAATTGGTGCCCGCGCCAGCAGCATTCCAGAAGTGCTTGGGCGCGAAGATGCCTTGTTTGATCCGACGGATCCTGCGGCCATCGCAGAAGCGATACATCGCGTCCTGGGAGATTCTGATTTTGCGCGCAGCCTCCGCGATTACGGCCCACAACGCGCACGTGCTTTCTCCTGGGCATGCAGTGCATCGCGTGCACTAGATGCATTTGAGGCTTGTGGCCAGCTCCATCCGGCCAGTCAGTGGGGCTGGCGCGAAGCAAGCGAGGCGTTAGAGAAAACGCGTGCTGCGCTCGTCACGGAATTGGCGCACGCCCGCGTCGCTCGCGAGCCGGTTGCGGATGCGGACCTCATGCAGGTGGCGGTCGCCATGGATGCAAACGAAGATTTGGCGCGTGACGTGTTGCGGCGGCAATATCCGCTCCCCCAGCGTCCCTCGTGGCGTGTCGAAGGTCCATTCGACAGTAGTTATAGCCTTGCCTTGGTGAACCGTGAGCTGGCGCGTGCGCTTGATGCGCAGGGTTTGGATGTGCTGCTGCATTCGACTGATGGCTCGGGAGACTTCGACGCCAATCCACAGTTTCTTGTTTCCGATCCGGAGATTGAACAGCTTCATTCGCATGCTTTTACAAGCGCACCGGCTGCGGCCGATGTGTGCAGCCGGTTGCTGTATCCGCCTCGCGTTGCCGACATGGAATCCCGGTTCAACCTGCTTCATGCGTATGCTTGGGAGGAGTCCGCGGTACCTGATGCTTGGATTGCTGATTTCAATGAGTTCGTCCAGGGTATCTCCGCGCTATCAACTCATGTCGTCAAAGTGTTGGTGGACAGTGGCGTAGCGATCCCGGTTGGAGTCTGTGGCGCTGGCGTGGATCACTGGGAGCGGATTCCTGCGGCAGATGGCCCTTCATTGCAGCGGCGTGGTTTCAGTTTTCTCCACGTCTCTTCCTGCCTTCCCCGCAAGGGCGTGGATGTCCTGTTGCAGGCCTATGGCGATGCCTTTAGTGATAGTGATGACGTCTCGCTGATCATCAAGACCTTCGCCAACCCTCAGAACGATGTGCGTCGTCTGCTGCATGAAGCACAATGCGCTCGGGCTGACTTTCCTCATGTGATTCTGATTGAGGAAGATATCGACAGTGCCAGCTTGAAACATCTTTATGCGCAGTGCGACGTGATGGTTGCTCCCAGCCGGGCGGAGGGCTTCGGACTACCGTTGGCAGAGGCGATGTTGTCTGGGTTGGCTGTTATCACCACTGCTTGGGGTGGTCAATGCGATTTTTGCAATGACCAGACAGCTTGGTTAATTGATTACGAGTTCGCGACTGCTGAGACAGTGTTTGGTCTGCCTCACTCGGTTTGGGCTGAACCCTCGCGGGCGGAGCTATCTCGACTCTTGCGCGAAGTGCACCGCCTCACCCCCGAGCAGCGAAACGAGCGAACCCGTCGTGGTCAACAGCTACTGCAGCATCACTTCCGGTGGACGGATGTGGCGCAGCGGCTATTGGCATTTGTTCGCGACCTATGGGCTCGGCCGATTCGCACTGCTACGCCTCGAATTGCCTGGGTTGTGCCATCGTCGCTAGCCGCCGGTGCAAGTAGCCCGCTCGCTGAGCTGGGTGGGAGTCTACCTGGCGAGTTAGCGCTATTCGAAATCGAATCATCGATCGTATCTTCAGACTCGACGATGGAGGAAAAGTTGGACTCTTTGTCTGACCCAACCCAGTGCGCAACTCGATCTTTTCCTACCATCGGCCGTCAGCTGACCAATGCGGTAGTGATCGATTATCCTGACATTCTGCAGCATCAACATTGGTTCGCTGGCCTCTTGGAGGATCAACTCGATCGTGGCCGAATTGTCGTTGTGCTGTTGCGTCAGATTGCCACGCCACATCCTTGGGATCCTGCGCTGATCTGTGCGGTCAAGCGGTGCGATCGGGTCCTGGTCGCGAGTGTTGCTGATCTCAATCTGCTCAAGATCCAGGGCGTCACTGCAAACACGGCAGTTTTGCCGACATTGCGGTGCAACTTAGAGATCCAAAAATCTGCGTTGCGCTTGTGGAGCATCGTCCGTTCACTGCTGTGGCAGCGAGACACTGACCCTTTGATCTTAGCGCAACGGCATGGATAGGTGGTCTGCTCATGATGGTCTCCTTCTCGGCTTCCCTCTCCCGGTCTCTGCGATTGTGCCAATTCTAATTCTTCTCTCTTGGGTAAGCTTAATCTCATGAAAGACCTGCTGCGACCCCTATGGGTATACAGATACTTCATCTTCTCTTCAATTAAGAACGAGTTGAGGATGCGTTTTATCCAAAGCAAGCTTGGTGCGATGTGGATGATCATCCATCCGTTGATGCAGGTGCTGATCTTCGCGACGATCCTTTCTGAGGTTCTCTCGGCGAAGCTGCCTGGAATCGATAATAAATATGCCTATGCGCTGTATCTAATGTCTGGAACCCTATGCTGGGGCATGTTTAACGAGACCATCAATAAATGTGTCTCGTTGTTCGTGGAAAATGGGAATCTGATGAAGAAAATGGCTTTCCCGAGGATATGTCTCCCTTTCATCGCCGGAGGGGCGATGCTAGTGAATAATCTCTTGCTACTGTTTGCCATCTTTATTGTATTTGCCGCGCTGGGCCATTTTCCAGGGCAGCAAGTCCTCTGGTTGCCATTCCTGTTGTTGCTGACATTGACCTTCGCGATGTCGGTCGGCTTGTTGCTGGGAGTGTTCAATGTATTCATGCGCGATATCGCCCAAGTGGTGCCAGTGGTACTGCAGGCGCTTTTCTGGCTGACGCCCATCGTCTATAACATCAGCATTCTTCCCGAGGACGTTGCCAGAGTCTTCAAACTCAACCCTCTGTTTCCGCTGGTGACGGCATATCAGCAGGTGCTGCTTTACGACAAAATGCCGGATTGGCGCTTGTTGATGCCTCTGTGTGCGGCAACTGCAGTATTAGGGCTAATGTCGTTGGTAGTGTTTCGACGTGCCAGTCAAGAAATGGTAGATGCGCTATGAGTGATGTCGTGATGCGCGTGGAGGGCGTCGGCAAGGCCTATCGGGTCTGGAGCAGTCAATGGTTGCGTGCGGCCAGTTGGTTTGGTGCTCCAGTGAAGGCGCGCGAGGAACATTGGATCCTGCGCAATGTATCGTTTTCGATCAAGAGCGGAGAATCTGTTGGCGTGGTGGGGCGTAACGGCGCGGGGAAAAGCACGCTACTGAAACTGATCACGGGAACCGTGCAGCCTACGGAAGGAACTATAGTTCGATCAGGGCGAATCGCGGCAATCCTGGAGTTGGGCATGGGATTCAATCCGGATCTGACCGGTAGGCAGAATGCTTACCATTCTGCAGGTTTGATGGGGTACTCCCAACAGCAAATCGATGCGGCCATGCTCGGAATCGAGGAGTTCGCCGAGGTCGGCGAGTACTTCGATGCGGCAGTACGGACTTACTCCAGCGGAATGCAGGTGCGGGTGGCGTTCGCCGTGGCGACCGCGTTCCGTCCTGACGTACTGATCGTCGATGAGGCGCTTTCCGTGGGAGACGCATACTTTCAGGCGAAGTGCTTCAAGCGCGTCCAGGAGTTCAAGGAGAAGGGAACAACATTGATCCTGGTAAGTCACGCAGTTGGTGACATCGTTAAGCACTGCGAGCGCGTGCTATTCATCAAGGATGGCGGGGTCTCTGCGGATGGCCCGGCGCGTGAAGTTTCCAATCTGTATTTAGACGAGCTTTTTGGGAGAAAGAACAGCTCTAATGCCATGCGTTCGGACGAACCTACTGAAGCGATCCCAGGCGAAAGCATTGATGACGTAGTCAATACTCGTCCTGGGTATAACCGCAATGAGCATCGATGGGGACAGGGAGGAGCGAAAATCGTCGATTATGCGGTGATGAGTGGTGGCGAGCGTTTCCCTGCGCGTATCGACAGCGGAGCCGTCACGAAGTTCTACATGAAGATCGTTTTTGAGCGTGACTTCGATAATGTCGTCCCAGGCTTGCTGTTGAAGACACTCGAAGGGCTGTTCCTCTATGGGACAAACTCATTCTTGGCGAGCGACGGACGGCAAATGCTTTCTCCACGCGCGGGGGATGTGATTACCTGCCATTTTGCATTGCCTTTGAGCGTCAATGAGGGGCATTACATGGTTTCACTGGGTATATCGAGCGGCGACCCACTCGGAGAGCTGGTGCCCCTGGACAGACGCTATGATGTCATCTTGCTGGACGTCAGTCGTCCTATGCAGTTCTGGGGCATCGTTGACTTGAAAGCGGAATTTTCCGCAGACGTTCCTTGACAGCCGCATCTATGCGCGCCATCGGCGTGCCGCTAATCTTAGGTCTCCATTGATGACGCATTTCGTTTCCCCCGGCAAGAGTTCTATCGACGATCTTGTTGCTGCGTTGCCCGAGAAGTATCAGCCGATCTTTGGCCACCCCGAAATATCGGACGGTAGTTCCCGTGGTTGCGAGGACCGCTTAGAGGTGATTCTTGATGTGGTCAAGCACCTACGGACGGAGTTAGGGCGTCCGATTCGTGTACTCGATCTTGGTTGCGCGCAAGGCTATTTCTCGCTGAACTTGGCTGCGCAGGGTTCCATTGTCCATGGCGCGGATTTTCTCGACCGTAATGTAGCGGTATGCCGGGCATTGGCGGAAGAGCAGGGCCTCGTGGCCGCCACCTTCGAATGTGCCCGAATTGAGGACATTGTCGGGGCGCTGGAGGTTGGCAGATATGACCTCGTTCTCGGGCTGAGCGTCTTTCATCACCTGATTCACGAGCATGGACTGGAGCCTGTGGTCGAGCTGATTGGGCAGATCGACACTTGCATTTCTGCTGGTATATACGAGCTCGCCGTGCGCGAAGAGCCGCTGTATTGGGGGGCATCGCAGCCCGGAGACCCGGCGGAACTGCTGCAGCGCTATGCGTTTCTCCGAATTCTGGCCCACCAGGGAACACACCTGTCAGGTATCGTCAGGCCCTTGTATTTTGCAAGCAGCCGTTACTGGCTGCTTGGTGATGATTTTCGCGAATTTCTGTCATGGCGAAAAGAATCACACGCTCATGCGATGAATAGCCATGCTGGGACGCGGCGTTACTATTTTGCCGAGGGGGTCATTCTCAAGCAAATGTCTGTTGTTGATAAGTCAAGGAAGAAGATCAATCTCGCAGAATATGAAAACGAAGTGAGATTTTTACGTGATCCTCCTCCAGGTGTGTTTGTTCCGACTCTGATGCACAACCTGCAGGACAGTCGCGACGTGTGGATTCTGCGAGAGCAGCTGCCTGGGTGCCTGCTGTCGGAAATGATCCAAGACAAGGTCCCCTATTCTTACGAGGAGATAGCAGATTCGATCATTGCGCAACTTGTTGCGCTAGAGGCTGTCGGGCTGTACCACAATGATCTACGTTGTTGGAATCTGCTCGTCAATGACAACTGCAGTGCCACTTTTATCGACTATGGAGCCGTCTCAGCTAGCGCAGTTGATTGCGTCTGGCCAGATGACCTGATTTTTTCGCTCTTAATAACGCTACGAGAATTGGTGCAAGGCCAGATCGCGCCGCCATTGCCCGTTCGCCGCCCGCTCCTCGACATTTCCGTGCTGCCGAGTCGCTATCGGGCCGCGTTCTATACGATGTTCAATCGACCCCGCAGGGAATGGACGTTTCGTGCCTTGATGGAGGCCATCGGTGAAAAGGATGTTGAAGCAGAGCAAGCCGGTTGGGTATGTCTCCTGCGAACGCAGGAGCACGCATTGCTCATATACGAACGCTCCATTCGAGCGACTGAAGCGCGGTTGGCAGAAGTGCATGCCAAGCTCAATGAGTCGCTAAGTAACTCTCATCACTGGTATCTGCGCGCGAACGAGCGTGAAGAGACCATCGATAAGCTCAACAGTGAGATCAATGGATTAAGAGAGAATGTCGGGGAGCTGCATCATCTGCAGCTATCGGATACCTCGAATATGCATGATCTTCGCCGGCAATTGGAGACTTCCGGTACCAGCTTTATGGTGGTACGTGAGCAGCTGGATGAACTTTGCGCTCAGCTCGATTCTTCACTTGAGAATGCCCACAATTGGTACCTGCGTGCCAGCATTGCCGAGCAAAATTTGCACGATATCCAGGCCAGTACCTCATGGCGTTTGATGCGTCCGTTCCGAGGGTTGGCGCGGTTGGTGAGGTGGCCACGCGCATCGATGAAGCGGGTCTTACTTGCTTTAGTTCGTCGTGTTCTAAAGCGCCCGGCCCTTGCGCATGCGCTAAACACTTGGTTACGGATGGCGCCTTCACTCCATGCCAGGATCAGAGCCTCTGTTGCTGCTGATATTGGTATTGATGGGGTGGTACAGCCAGAGGTTGAGGATCGGCCGTATCCTGGTCAGGTCGTTGATGTCACGTTGGTTGCCGAGCCGGACGCTTTAGCAAAGCTGTCTGTCCGTGGTCATAAGATCTATGGGCGCATGTTGGCCACGCGCAATGGGGAGTCTGCTTGATGCGTATCGTGATGGATCTGCAAGGTGCGCAGTCAGAAAGTCGTTTCCGGGGCATTGGGCGCTACAGCCTTGCATTGGCGCTTGCGGTAGCCCGTAATGCGCGCGGACACGATATCCATATAGCATTGAACGGCGCTTTCCCCGAGGCTGTGAAAGATATTCGAGCTGCATTCAAAGGGCTTATTGCGCAGAGCAATATCCATGTGTGGTATGTACCGCTACCCGTGCATGGCTGCGATCTTGGGAATAACGTGCGGCGCAGTCACGCCGAGATCGTCCGAGAGGCAGCTCTCGCTTCGTTGCAGCCTGATGTATTGCATGTATCCAGTTTGTTTGAGGGCTATGGTGACAACGCATTGACCAGTGTCGGTCGTGTTTGCCAGATTCCCACTGTAGTGACCATGTATGATCTGATTCCAATGATGAACCCAGAGGTTTATCTCAATCACGACCCCATCTATGCAAAGGCTTACACGGAGAAGTTTTCCTTTCTGCAGAGAGCGGATGCATTACTGGCTATATCAGAGAGTTCAGCTGCCGAGGCCCGTCTTGTTGGAAAATTTGGCAGCGATAGAGTCTTTAATATCTCTGCAGGATGCGATGCTGTGTTCTCACAGTTGGATATCCAACATCCAGCCCGTCGGTTAGTCCGCGGTAAGTTCGGAATCAAAGGTGAATTCTTTCTTTACACGGGCGGAGCGGATCGGCGGAAGAATCTGAACCGCTTGATCGATGCGTATGCGACGCTTCCCGCTGCAACTCGTATGATTGCTCGTCTTGTAATGGCAGGACGCATGCCCTTGCCGTTAGTCGAAGATCTGAAACGTGTCGCGTCGGAGCGAGGACTGCAAGCTGGCGAGATCATCTTCACCGGTTATGTGGCCGACGAAGAACTGGTTGCGCTGTATAACGAGTGCCGCTTCTTCGTGTTTCCTTCCTGGCACGAGGGATTTGGTCTTCCGGTATTAGAGGCAATGGCATGTGGTGCAGCTGTCATTGCTGCCAACGCTTCAAGTGTTCCGGAGATTGCTACGGAATCGGCGATGCTGTTTGATCCGCATGACACTGCCGAGATGTCCGAGCGGATTCGCTGGATGCTGGAGGATGATGCGGCCGTGGCGGGATCTCGTGCCTTTTCGGTGCATCGGGCCGCTGCCTTCTCTTGGGAAAAGAGCGCAATAGCGTTTCTCGACGCCTGCGAGAGCGTGCACATACGCTACTTGGCACGCACCGATGCCAATCAGGCGCTCGATATGGCAATGACCGCGCTTAGTCAGAAAAATATGCATACGCCCGCATTGGTTGCAGCAGCAGATGCGTTGGACCGTAGCATAGCGCCAGAGCAGCGCATGCTCATGCTCGATGTTACCGAGCTGGCCGCGCATGATCGGGGAACCGGTATCCAGCGAGTGACGCGCGCCATCTCGAATGAGTGGCTGCGCCGGCCACCACATGGTTACCGCATCCAGCTCGTCAGGCTGGACCGCGAGTCACGTCGCTATGTGTGCGCCAACGCCTACGCCGGCCATCTTTTGGGTGAGAACCTCGGTGAGGATGCGACCCTCGTGTGTCACGCGGGCGACGTTTTCGTTGGTCTTGATCTGGTGGGGCACGCTGTTGATCAGGCTTCCGATTGGTTTGATTACTTTCACGTTGCGGGGGTAGTGATCACTTTCGTGGTGTATGACATCCTTCCTGTGCGGAATCCGCAATGGTGGCCCGGGCCCGGCGGGCAACACCATGAGCGCTGGCTGCGAGGTATTATTTCTGTATCGGACCGTTTGATCTGCATTTCGCAGGCGGTTGCAGAGGATGTTACTGGATGGATGTTAGAGAATGGAATAGGGAAGCAGCCAGAAGTCGCGTGGTTCCACCTTGGCGCTGACCTTGAAGGAAGTGCTCCCAGCCGAGGCATGCCGGATGATGCCGACGTCCTTCTCTCTCGCTTGCAGCAAGTGAGGAGTTTCTTAATGGTTGGGACTCTCGAACCTCGGAAGGGGTATGCCGGAGTGTTGGCTGCATTCGAGCATCTATGGTCTACAGGGCAGGATATTGCTCTAGTGATCGTCGGCAAGAAAGGATGGATGGTGGACGAGCTCTGTGAAAAGTTGGAAAAGAATCCCCAGCTTCATCGCAACTTGTTCTGGATCGGCTCCGCCAGCGACGAGCTCTTGGAAAAGCTCTACCTGTCCTGCACATGCCTCATCGCCGCCTCTGAGGGCGAAGGTTTCGGTTTGCCACTGATCGAGGCGGGCCAGCGACGACTGCCAATTCTAGTGCGTGACATCCCCGTGTTCCGTGAGGTTGCTGGCGAGCATGCAACGTACTTCGGAGGGCATACGCCGTTAGAGATAGCGGGCGCCATTGATAATTGGCTCGAACTACATGCGCACAACGCGCATCCGCGTACTGACGAGCTGTCTTGGCTGACGTGGGCTCAGAGCGCCAATCAGCTTGCCGCTGCCCTTCTGAAGCCGGCCGCAAGTCTGGTGTCTCCAATCCAGGAAGCCGATTGAGGTCAGGCAAGTTATGATGGGGCCGTTGCTCTCCTGCACGGCGATGCCCGGGATGCTTATGGGTGTGATCCAGAGCGGGGCTGCTTCCACAAATTTCTGAAGAGAATGTAGATGACTAACAAGATTGCAATCATTACCGGCGTCACCGGGCAGGACGGTGCGTACCTGACCGAGTTGTTGCTTGGCAAGGGTTATAAGGTGTATGGGACATATCGACGGACCAGTTCCGTCAACTTCTGGCGCCTCGAAGAGGTTGGCGTCGCGAAGCATCCAAATTTGGAATTGGTGGAGTACGACCTCACGGATCTGGGGACCACGATAGCGATGGTCCAGAAGATTCAGCCTGACGAGATTTACAATCTCGCCGCCCAGAGTTTCGTCGGGGTCAGTTTCGATCAACCGACCACGACAGCGCAGATCACCGGTATCGGCGCGCTGCACCTGCTGGAGGCGATTCGTCTGGTGAACCAAAAGATCCGGTTCTACCAGGCGTCGACTTCTGAGATGTTCGGCAAGGTGCAGGCGGTACCTCAGAAGGAAGATACGCCGTTCTGGCCGCGTAGTCCTTACGGTGTCGCTAAACTATATGCTCACTGGATTACGGTGAATTATAGGGAGAGCTACGATATCTTCGGATCCAGCGGAATTCTGTTCAATCACGAAAGCCCGCTACGCGGCCGGGAATTCGTTACCCGAAAGATCACCGACTCGGTTGCCAAGATTAAATTGGGCCAACTCGACATGCTGCAGCTGGGAAATTTGGACGCGAAGCGCGACTGGGGCTTCGCCAAGGAATACGTGGAGGGAATGTGGCGGATGCTCCAGGCTGATGAGCCTGATACGTTCGTGCTTGCAACCAACAGGACCGAAACAGTCCGTGATTTCGTCCGCATGGCTTTCAAGGGAGCGGGGATCGACGTCGAGTTCCGAGGCAAGGATCTCGAGGAGACCGCAGTCGATACAGCGACAGGAAAAGTTATCCTGCAGATTAATCCGAAGTTCCATCGTCCTGCAGAAGTGGACTTGCTCATCGGCGATCCGGAGAAGGCAGAGAGGGTGCTCGGTTGGAAGCCACAGACCACGCTCGAACAACTTTGTCAGATGATGGTTGAGGCGGATATGAAGAGAAATGAACGTGGCTTTTCATTCTAATTTGGATGGAAAACGTGTGCTGGTGACCGGAGCATTGGGTTTTACCGGGCGCTACGTTACACGGCAGCTAAAGGAGCAGGGCAGCATAGTGATCGGTGTCGGTACGCACCCCGACAAGCAAGGCGCGTCCGGCATCGACGAATTTCTCTCAATGGATTTGAGGGATGCTGCGGACGTTTCTCGTATCGTTGCAAAGGCTGACGCACAATACGTTGTGCATCTTGCCGCGGTTGCATATGTTGGTCATGGGAAGGTTGATGACTTCTATCGCGTGAATCTACTAGGGACACTTAACCTGCTGCAGGCTTTGGCTTCATCCCCGCGCTGCCCCGAGCGAGTGCTCATTGCTAGCAGTGCGAATGTCTATGGCAATGCAACTGAGGGTGTAATCGACGAATCAGTTGAGCCTGCGCCAGCGAATGACTATGCGGTAAGCAAGCTTGCGATGGAGTATGCAGCGAATCTGTGGCGTGCTCGTCTTCCGTTGGTAATCGCTCGTCCCTTCAATTACACAGGCGTCGGTCAAGCAACCAACTTCTTGGTACCGAAGATCGTTTCTCACTTCGCATCACAGTCCCCCACGATAGAATTAGGTAATACCGAGGTATGGCGTGACTTTGGTGATGTAAGATCGGTTGCCTCGGCTTATAGTCAGCTTCTCCAAACGTCTGCGGCTGAAGGGGAAATCATCAATGTATGTTCCAATACTGCCAATTCTTTAAGCGATATTATCAGGATATGCTCTGAGCTCAGCGGTCATCGCATTAATGTTGAGGTAAATCCATCATTCGTTCGGCAGAACGAGGTAAAGAAATTGCTCGGCAGCAATGCCAAATTGCTTAGCCTGATTGGGGATTGGCGCAGCATTCCATTGGAGGAAACTTTGCGCTGGATGCTTGAGGAAGCGACGATTAGCGACCGCTGATCTGGATTCAAGGGGCGTTGGGTCTTTATTATGTACTTGACGACTGGGATAGCTTGCTATTAAGCAAGCTACTCATGTCGAGAATGTGATTTGCAGTTTTCGGACTTGCAGATTTGAAGGCTAGTGAGCCCGAACGCAAGCTGTCTCTGATCCTCTGACATACCTACTTTCGCCGGAGACGTCGGTGCCTCATAGCTGAGGGCGATGTGCACCACTTCGCCAGGGTTGTGAGTAACGACAGGGATGCGCAATTCTAGCGGCGAGGAATGCTGTATAGAGATTCGCACGTGCAGAGCTGGGGAGCCATTGACGGTGGCGCTAATGTAAAGTGGGCTTCCTGGGGCTGGGAGAAATGGATTGCCGCGAAGAATTAAGGTTGTCTTGCCGAAAGTCGCGCCATTGACGCGATAGCGAAGAGACGATGTTGGTCCTTCGGACCAAACACCCCACGCTTCGTCACCTGACCACCCTTCAGCCATGAAGTTGCGCAGATTGGGGAGAGTGATCACAGTGTCTGCTGCGGGCTCCACTATTAGAGAATTCCTGGCAGCCTCCACGCTTAAAGGCTTTTTGCCGCCCTGCAGTTGGAAGACGACAACTGCACCATCCTCCCGAATCATTGAAGGCGGTGCTCCGATCGCGTGCTCCCATTCAGCGATAACGACTGCTCCATGATCCGCATAGCCACGTTTGTCGATGTAGACAGCATCGAAACCGTATCGGTGAATCGCTTCGAGTTGAATGGCAACAGGCTCAGTCTCTAACTTTCGGTAGAATAAATCACCCTCGCGCCCCTTCATGCCGCCATAGCTCCACTTGAGGTGCTGGGAGTTAACGAAACCTGCTGCAAGATCATAAGTGTGCAGCTCGTTCTTAGGGGGTACTTCTGGGAACGGCATATACGGCAGTTGATACACTGCTGCGCCGACTGGCAGCGTAGCTTCAATGCGCTGTACGAAATCTTTGTCCTGGTGGTATGCATTACGTGCATTTAACTGACACTTTTCACAAATTGGTGAGGTCTGGTCCCAAGCGCCGAAGGCTATTACGACCAAGGCGACCACTACAGCGATCTTGCCGCCACCACGTCGACGCTCTAGCCTATCGAGTAACGCCTGTAAGGCAATTGCAACTGCGGCTAGTGTACTGAAAGTTATAAAGATGCTGGCCCGGTTCCACCCTCTGATGGAGGGCGAAATTGCGTGTGCAAAGAGAGAGCCCAATCCGCCAATGGTCATGAATAAAAAAAGCACAGCAGAGAGGACTGCAAGCAGTGCGATTCTCTCGTCAGTATTACGTTCTGCTTGACGCATAAAGGCAGCAACCGTCAAGATAAGTAAGCCAAAGACACCAATAAGACCTAACGATGCAGTGCTATTCTCGTTAACGAGTGGTGTGTTTGCCATATATCTAGAAGTTACGTCGGCCAGTTGTTGCATTCTGTGCTGTGGGCGTGGCAGTATAAGCTGCATGAACTTTACGCCGTATATTTCGGACTCTGCAGGTGCGCGTGCCGCTACTTCGGGATTTTTGCCGTTGGTATACTCGCTAATGATATTGGGTGCAAGATTTGCAAGTGTCCCTATTATTAGGAAAAAAATGACTGGCCAGGCAATTCTGGCGGATGAAATTAATTTATTTTGAAGGAAAGCGAGCAGGACGCTTGTTCCAAGCAGTATCAGGCCAAATGCAGTGTAGTAAATGCCGAAGCAACTTAAGATTAAGTAAAGGAGTGCAAGCAGTATTTTGCGCGTCGGCCTGGCGCGCCAGAAATCGAACTCCGCATCAGTGCGCGCAGCTGCAATTGCAATCATGAAATATATTGGGATCGCGAAGTACCAAGTGTAGAATAAATGCCCGACTCGCAGGAAATGAAACGGCGCTAAAGTAAACAGCATGGCTGTCGCAAAAGAGAGCGGCTGACTCACGCGCAGCCAGCGTATAACCCAATATGCAGCCAAGAAGTTCGCAGCGAAGCCGGTCAAAAAAAATAAATTCGTAGCTGCGACACTGCTGCCTGTCAACACTCCCGCGAGCTTCAGCAACAGAAAGCTGCCAGAATCTGCTCCAGGATAGTCTAGGAAAGAGGATCCGAAGGGGAATCCACTCCGGTCGTTCTCGAAAATCCATCCTTCTATCGCTCGCTGCGTTAGCCAAAGGCTGCTTAAAGCGTCGCCGCTGTAAGCCAGCGGGTGACTAAGTATAGACAATAGCTCCGCTTGCCAGCCAACGATGAGTATACTGCCAGTTACAGTAGACAATATGGCGCCAGCCACCAGCATCAGCCATTCGGCTTTGACGAACAGGCGGAGCGACGGGCTATGCGGAGATGGTGTGCTCATATAATCCAGATATTGAAACGGAATGCACTACGTAGTCAGCTACTTCAGGTCTATGTGATGGATTGAAGCATTACAAGGAATTTAATCCTGCGTAAGTGCGGATCTTCGAGGTTGCAATAATAGCTTGCTCAAAACGAACGACACGGGCAGGGTCACCGTGATAGAGATTAATGGGCCGACTGTCGCTGGGATCCCAAGGCTTCCAACGCTAAGCTTCAGTGCCAATGCCCCGAGCGCATAAGTCACAGCATAAATAAGGGGGAATGCCGCAAACTTTAGCCAGCTGTGTGTAGCGCGGAAGACATATCGTGTATTTATGAGGTAACTGAGTAGGATGCCGGCGCAAAAGCTCGCCATATACGCCCACTGGTAATGGATGAAGCGCAACAGCACCCAGTAGAGAACGAGGGTAATGCCCGTATTGAGCACTCCGCCTACGAGGAAGCGAAGTGCCACTAAGGCCCACGACCGGTCACGTTGAACTGGACCGGCGCTTCTTAGCTCATCCGGCTGCATTCGCCAGGCTCTTGAAGTCAGCGTAATCGCGGATGTATTCGTCTGAATCGTAAGGTTCAGATGCAAATACCAGAAGAACGGCGTCCTTGGAGTACTTGTATTGGGTCCCCCAGATCATCGGAGGCAGATGGATTCCCTGGTTTGGCGAGTTGAGTTCGACGTCGATACGGCGGGCACCATCATCGGCAAGGACCCTGACCGATCCGGAGACACAGATCAGAAACTGGTGGCAGCGCTTGTGCGCATGTTCGCCACGGGTCTCTTGTGTGGGAACGCCATAAACCAAGAAATACCGCCTTGCATTGAAAGGCAGGAAACTATCGAAGTCTCCTACGGAGAGCGAGCCGCGCATGTCGGCGAAACTGGGCATCCGGTAAAGCTTGACGCCGGGAACGGCGGTGTCTGTGATCCCCTGATCGACTGGCAAGGCAGCAGGTTGGCTTGCGTCCTTGTCGGAAACGTAGCCGACGATGCGTGCGGGATTGCCAACCACAATGGCGTTGGGCGGAACCGAGCGCGTCACCACCGCACCTGCACCGATCATCGCACCGCTGCCGATGGTGGTCCCGGCAAGGATGGTCGCGTTCGCGCCAATCGAGGCGCCGGATTCGACCACGGTACCGAGGAACTTCTCCGGATACACTCTGCTGCGCGGGAACAAGTCGTTGGTGAACGTCGCATTGGGCCCCACGAAAACGTCGTCGCCCAAACGCACGCCGTCCCACAGTTGTACGCCGCATTTGACGGTGACTCGGTCACCCACGACGACATCGGATTCAATGAAAACGCCGTCGCAGATATTGCAATCGCGGCCAAGGCGCGCACCCGGAAGCACGTGCGCGAACGCCCAGACGCGCGTGCCCTCGCCGATGGTTTCGCTTTCGCAAAGGGCGTTGGGATGTACGAAATGATTCACGGTGTATCCTTTTCGAAATTTTCGACCGACTGCATGATCGACAGAGGCCGTGCCTTGGTGTTTTCGAACGCGTGCCAGGCGTACGTACCCACGATGCCCAGACCTAACGAATTGAGCGCGCCAAAAAAAAGAATGGTCAAGATGGTGAGGGTATAGCCGGGCACCGCGACCAGGCCGGAAAATTTTGCCGCAAGCACCAGTGCTCCGAGCAGGGTAGTAAAGATCAGCGCGACCAGGCCAAGCGCGGTGAGCATGCGGACTGGCAGGTCGGTAAATGCAAACACGCTGTCGGACAGGTAACGCAGTTTTTTACCCAACGTCCAGGCACTCTTGCCGTGTTGCCGCTCGCGGCGCTGATAGCTGACAAATTCGCGTTTGCCTCCCAGCCAGAACAACTGGGCGAGCAGGCTGGAGTGGGCTTCGTTCAACAGCAACAGCCGTTCGAGGAAACCACGGCTGACAGCGAAGATGTCCACGCCGCCCTTGGGGATGTCTTTAATGACCATCCGTCGGTAGGTCGCCCAAAACAGGGTCGACGCCAGCTTCGAGGCGGCCGGATCGCTCCGCGCTTCGCGCACGCCGAAGGCGACGTCGTAGCGCCCGCTGGCGTAGCGCTGCCAGAAGTCGATGACCAATTGCGGCGGTTCCTGCAGATCGGCCGCCATCACTGCGGTCAAATCGCCGCGGCTGAGCTGCAGCCCGGTGCGAATTGCCGGAAACGCCCCGAAGTTCCTGGTCAGGGTTGCCAGTTGCGAACTGAAAGCGCAACGAGGCAACTTCTCGTGCAGCAAGGCATAGCTGAGGTCGGGGCTTCCGTCCACCACGAAAATCGCTTCAAATGTCCCGTCAACGCTGCGCGAAATCAGGTCGATGGCCTGCAGCAGGTCATCGATCGAACCCTCATTGCGATAGATCGGAACGACAAGGCTGAGGGAAGGCGATTGCACGTCGCTCAGAACCGATTGCATGCTTCGACGACCCGGTCGACTTCCTCGTCGGTCAGTTCCGGAAAGCATGGCAGTGTGGTGACGCGCGCCGCATCGGCTTCCGTGTTCGGCAGTACCACTGAATCAAATGCGCTCTCATGGCAGGGCTGACGGTGGTCACATAACGGATAATGGACTTCTGTCTGCACGCCGACGGCATGCAGGTGCGCGCGCAGCTGCTCACGGTCATCGCAACGCACGACGTACAGATGCGCCACATTATCAACGCCCACCTCGCCGGCAACTTCGATCCTCGGGTTGGATAGCCCCCGAGCATAGCGGTTGGCGATATCCCGGCGGCGTTGGTTCCATCCGTCCAGCAGCGGAAGCATGTGCCGTAGCATGGCGGCCTGCAATTCGTCCAGGCGACTATTGCGGCCCCCGCGCAGGCTGTTGGTGTACTTGGCTGTCCATCCATACTGGCGCAGTTGCGCAGCACGAGTGGCTAAGTCGTCATCATTTGTCACGATTGCGCCACCATCACCCAGCGCGCCCAGATTCTTGGTCGGATAAAAGCTGAAGGACGCAATATCGCCGAAGCTGCCCGCGCGTCGTCCGTTGCGTTCTGCACCATGCGCCTGCGCGCAGTCTTCCACCACCCTAATGCCGCGTGCATGGCAGAGCGAAACAATTGCCTCGATATCAGCCAGTTGGCCATAAAGATGAGTCACGATCACCGCTGTCGGCGTGCTGCCGCCGGCGAGCACTGCTTCCAACGCAGGCACAGACATTAGCCCCGTGGTTGCGCCTATATCGACAAATATCGGCGACGCGCCGCACGCTAGGACCGCGCTCGTACCGTACATAGCAGCGTTTGCGACTACTGCCACTTTATCGCCTCTGCCCACGCCGAGCGCCTTCAGAGAAAGTTCGAGGGCATCAGTACCGTTGGCAACGCTTACGCAATTTCGAGCGCCACAGTAGCTAGCAAACTCCTGCTCAAACGCTTTTACGTTCGGACCAAGCACATAGTAGCCGCTTGCCACGATAGTGCTTGCAATCTGAGACAGTGCATCCTTTACCGGAGCAATATGGCGAGACAATGAGTTGACGGGAATTAGGGCGTCCATGTAATCCGAGGTATCAAGTGATGTGCGTGTGGATTTGAAATGTGGTGGCGGTGATGTGCGGCGGTAGGAATTTTTGGCTGAAAGGATGCGGCATGCGCCGCAGCACTCAGCCCAGCGCCTGTTCCAACTCAGGCAGCAACGTAAACAAATCTCCCACCAACCCAATATCCGCAATCTCGAAGATCGGCGACTCCGGATCCTTGTTGATCGCCACGATGGTGCCAGCGTCCTTGATGCCGGTCAGATGCTGGATGGCGCCGCTGATGCCGATTGCCACGTACAGCTCGGGCGCGATGATCTTGCCGGTCTGGCCGACCTGCAGCTCGTTAGGGACGTAGCCGGCATCGACCGCCGCGCGCGAGGCACCGACGGCGGCGCCGAGTTTGTCGGCCAGGCTGTAGATGTGCTTGAAGTTCTCTGCCGAGCCGACGCCGCGACCACCGGACACCACACGCTTGGCGCTCTGCAGGTCGGGGCGGTCGGAATTGCCTGCAGCCAGGTCGATGAAGCGGGTGTGGGTCGGCAGTGTGACCTCGATGCTAACGGACTCGACTGCTGCGCTTCCGCCGCTAGCCGCTTCCGGCCACGAGGCGCTACGCACGGTCGCCACGACGATCTGGTCGGTCGGAGCCTTCACCGTAATGATGGCGTTGCCTGCGTAGATCGGGCGCTTGAAGGTGTGCGCATCTTCGACGGTCATCAGGTCGGAGATCTGGTTCACGCCCAGCAGCGCGGCCACGACCGGCATCAGGTCCTTGCCGAAGGTGGTGGAGGGGCCGAAGACATGGGTGTAACCCTGACCGGCCAGCTGCGCGATCTGGGGCCCAAGCACCTGAGCAAGCGCGTGTTCGTTGGCGGCGTTGGCCACGGTCAGCACGCGGGCGACACCCGCCAGCTGTGCGGCCTGGGCTGCAACGGCGGCCGGGTCGGCCGCGAGTACGACCACGTCGATCGACTCGGCCGATATCGCCAGGGCGGCGCTCAGGGTCTTTGCGGTGGCCGCATTGAGCTGGCCATTGAGGTGTTCGGCGACGACAAGAATCTTGGCCATTACAACAACCCCTTCTGCTTGAGTGCGGCCACCAGTTCGGCGGCGTCCTTGACCATCACGCCGCGGCTACGCTTAGCCGGCGCCGCATAGTGGGTGGTGGTGAGACTGTCGTGCGCGTCTACGCCCAGATCAGCGAATGCCAGGGTGTCCATCGGCTTGCTCTTGGCCTTCATGATGTCCGGCAGCTTGATGAAGCGCGGCTCGTTCAGGCGCAGATCGGTCGTGATCACCGCTGGCAGGTCGACCTCCAGCGTTTCCAGGCCAGCATCGACCTCGCGCGTCACCGTGGCCTTGCCATCGGCGACCACCAGCTTGCCCGCGAAGGTCGCCTGCGGGCGGCCCCACAAGGTGGCCAGCATCTGGCCGGTCTGGTTGGCGTCGTCGTCGATGGCCTGCTTGCCCAGGATGACCAGATCGGGCTGCTCTTTTTCGACCAGCTTCAGCAGGGCGCGTGCGGCGGTCAACGGCTGGATGGCAGCATCGGTCACCACATGGATGGCGCGGTTGGCACCCATCGCCAGGCCGTTGCGCAGATGTGCGGCAGCATCGGCTGGCGCCAGGGTGGCGACCACCACCTCGGTGGCGATGCCGGCATCGCGCAGGCGCAATGCTTCTTCCAGGGCGATTTCGTCGAACGGGTTGGGCGAGAGCTTGACGCCGTCGGTCACCACGCCGGAGCCATCCGGCTTGACCTGAATGCGGACGTTGTAGTCCACCACGCGCTTGTAGGCGACGAGGATTTTCATCGTGTACGAGATCCTTCAGCTATTGCGGGAAGGCCCGGCCGCGGCGGCAGGCTCGGGAGTGCGCCCATTCTAACCGGGGAGCATCCACCATGCGATGGCGTATGGTGGTGCGGCGCAGCACTGGTGAAGATCTAGGGCCAGTCACGCGGGCCGGAATTGCGCGCAGCGTATATCCTGTGTGGCTTAAAAAAGCGGAGCGCGGCAGACCGCGCGATTAGGAGAGGGCAGTGGCAACTTGGCTTGTAACCGGCGGCGCCGGCTTCATTGGCGGCAACTTCGTTCTGGAAGCCGTCTCTCGCGGTGTGCGGGTGGTCAATCTCGATGCGCTTACGTATGCGGGGAATCTCAATACGCTGGCGTCGCTCGATGGAGACCCAAACCATGTGTTCGTCAACGGCGACATTGGCGATAGCGCGTTGGTCGCCAGACTGCTGTCTGAGTACGAGCCTGACGCGGTACTGAACTTTGCAGCAGAAAGTCACGTGGATCGCTCGATCGACGGACCTGGCGCGTTCGTCCAAACCAATGTTGTCGGCACCCTAGCGCTTCTCGAAGCCGTTCGCGATTATTGGAAGGGATTGCCTGATGGACCGCAGCAGCGCTTTCGCTTCCTGCACGTGTCCACTGACGAGGTCTACGGCACATTGGGCGAGACCGGCAAGTTCACCGAGACCACGCCTTATGCGCCGAATTCGCCGTATTCGGCATCCAAAGCAGCATCGGATCACTTGGTGCGTGCGTTCCATCACACCTATGGCTTGCCGGTGCTGACGACCAACTGCTCGAACAATTACGGCCCGTATCACTTCCCTGAAAAGCTCATTCCGCTGGTGATCGCGAAGGCACTGGTTGGCGAACCGCTGCCGGTTTACGGCGATGGCAAACAGGTGCGCGACTGGCTGTTCGTCAGCGACCATTGCGAGGCCATTCGGACCGTTCTGGCGAAGGGCGAGGTCGGTGAAACCTACAACGTGGGCGGCAATGCTGAGCGGGAGAACATCGAAGTTGTGCGCGCCATCTGCGCATTACTCGACGAACTACGTCCTCGCGAAGACGGCCAGCCACGCGAAAGCCAAATTGCCTACGTGGCTGATCGGCCTGGTCATGATCGTCGCTATGCAATTGACGCATCAAAGCTCAAGACACAATTGGGTTGGCAGCCCAGATACACCTTTGAACAAGGAATCTGCGAAACCGTGGAGTGGTATCTGGGTCACCAGGACTGGGTGAACGGGGTGCTGAATGGTAGCTACCGTATGCAACGTCTTGGTGCCATGGCCGACACTCATGAATGAGCACGTCCTCTACAACCTATGAGAACCATATGACGCAACGTCGAGGCATCATCCTGGCCGGTGGCTCCGGCACTCGTCTTTATCCCATCACCAAAGGCGTCAGCAAGCAGCTGCTGCCGGTGTACGACAAGCCGATGATTTATTATCCGCTTAGCGTGCTGATGCTTGCAGGCATTCGTGAGGTATTGATTATTAATACTCCTCATGAGCAGTCGCTATTTAAAGCATTGCTTGGTGATGGGTCTCAGTGGGGAATGTCTATTTCATATGCCGTGCAGCAAAGTCCGGATGGGCTCGCGCAGGCCTATCTGATTGGCCGCGACTTCGTTGACAACAAGCCGAGCTGTCTCGTGTTGGGCGATAACATCTTTCATGGTCATGGCTTGACGGACATGTTGCGCCGAGCAGACAAGCGTAACGAAGGTGCTACTGTCTTTGGATATTGGGTCAATGATCCAGAGCGGTACGGAGTAGCTGAGTTCGACGCGAACGGAAAGGTTGTGGGCATTGAAGAGAAGCCCGCTGTGCCGCGTTCAAACTATGCTGTTACCGGATTGTATTTTTATGACGGCAGAGCTGCAGACTATGCGGCAGAGTTGAAGCCGTCGCCGCGTGGCGAGCTGGAGATCACCGATCTCAATCGGCGCTATCTCGATGAGGGTGATTTGCATCTCGAGGCGTTGGGACGTGGTTATGCATGGCTGGATACAGGGACACACCAGTCACTGCACGAAGCATCCAACTTCATTGAAACGATCCAGGCGCGGCAAGGGTTGCAGGTCTGCTGTCCGGAGGAAATCGCTTTCGGTCAAGGGTGGATCGATCTTGCCGAGCTTGAGGCACTGGCCGCGCCACTGCTCAAGAATGGGTATGGACGTTATCTCAAAGAACTGGCTCTACGAGGAGCCAAGTTGTGAATGTGATTTCCACCGCACTAGCAGACTGTTACGTCATCGAACCCGTAGTCCACTCGGATGATCGCGGTTTTTTTTTCGAGGCTTGGAATTACGAGCGGTTCAAACAGCATGGGCTCAACATGCAGTTCGTCCAGAGCAATGTGTCCTGCTCTGGGAGGGGGGTAATCCGCGGACTGCACTATCAGTGGCCTCGGCCGCAGGGAAAGCTGATCAGCGTCCTGGAAGGTGAGGTTTATGACGTTGCGGTCGATATCCGCGTTGGCTCGCCTACCTTCGGTCAATGGGAGGCGGTGGTGCTGAGTCGCGAGAACCGTCGGCAATTCTGGATTCCTGAGGGTTTCGCTCACGGCTTCGCAGTGCTTTCGGAGACTGCTGTTTTCAATTATCTGTGTACCGATGTCTACGTAAAAGAGGCTGATGCCGGGCTGCGCTGGGATGATGCGCGCTTTGCAATCGATTGGCCGATCAGTGATCCAATTCTTTCGAAGAAAGATGCAGTTGCTCCGTTTTTGGATCAGGTGGCCGTTGAGCAGCTTCCTCGCTACCACTCGGTATGAGCATATTGCTGTTGGGCGCGAACGGGCAGCTCGGTCGCGAGCTTCAGCGTGCACTCCATGGAGTTGCCGAGCTGCAGTTTGCAACGCGTGACGGCATTCTCGCCGACGGACGACCATGCGTGGTTGCCGATCTGGATCATCCGGAGCGTTTGCAGGAAGTGCTCGGCAGTCTGGCCCCGTCCTGTGTCGTGAATGCTGCTGCCTACACTGCGGTGGATGGTGCGGAATCAAATCCCATCGTGGCCAGGCGAGTGAATGCAGATGCCGTCGGCGCGATCGCAGCGTGGTGTGCATCCAATAGCGCGGCACTAGTGCATTACTCCACCGACTATGTCTTCGACGGGCGGGGCAGCGAGCCCTATCTGGAAGACGCGAGAACTTCGCCGCTGGGTGTGTATGGCGAAACCAAGCTCGCTGGTGAGCAGGCGATCCGCGCATCAGGCGCTCAGCATCTGATCCTGCGTACGGCCTGGGTGTACGCCTCGCATGGCGCCAACTTCCTGCGCACGATGTTGCGCGTGGGTGCAGAGCGCGATGAGCTGCGCGTGGTTGCCGACCAGATCGGTACGCCAACGCCGGCGGCATTGATTGCCGATGTCACCGCGCAGCTGCTGCGTCAACGCAGTCCCGGCACATCGGGCACCTGGCACCTGACTGCTGCCGGCCAGACCAGTTGGCACGGGTTTGCCGAGGCCATCTTCGAGAAAGCCGTCGCGGCGGGTTTGCTGGCGCGCGCGCCGCGTGTCGTGCCCATCACCACGGCGGACTACCCGACTTCAGCAAAGCGGCCGGCATACTCGCGGTTATCGATCGACAAGCTGCAGAACGATTTCGGCATCGTGTTGCCGCAGTGGCAGGTCGGTTTGCAGCAGGTGATTGCCGAGTTGGCTGTGGCCAAACGCTAACCGCAGCGATCAGGTGGCGGTGTGATACTGCGCAACCGACCCGCAATGAAAAACAGCCGGGAATCCCGGCTGTTTTTCTAAAACAGATCCTGCAGGCGACCGATCAGGCGCGCCCGTAGGTATCTTCAAAACGCACGATGTCGTCTTCGCCCAGATAGCTGCCGGACTGCACTTCGATCAGTTCGAGCGGCAACTTGCCCGGATTGCGCAAACGGTGAGTCACGCCCAGCGGGATGTAGGTACTCTGGTTTTCGGTCAGCAGCAGAACCTCGTCGCCACGGGTGACTTCAGCGGTACCGCTCACCACGATCCAGTGTTCGGCGCGATGGTGGTGCATCTGCAGGCTCAGCACTGCACCGGGTTTGACGGTGATGCGCTTGACCTGATGACGTTGGCCCATGTCGATCGAATCGTAGGCGCCCCACGGACGATAGACCTTGCGGTGCCAGGTGGCTTCGGACCGGCCATCGGCCTTGATGCGGCCAACCACGTCCTTGACCTCCTGAATACGATCGCGGTGACCGACCAGCACGGCGTCCGGCGTCTCGACGACGACCACGTCTTCCAGGCCGACCATGGCGATCAGACGCGAGCCATAGGCATAGGTATTGCGGCAGTCAACCTGGATCACGTCGCCATGATGCGCATTGCCGTGGGCGTCCTGCTCGGACACGTCCAGCAGCGACGACCACGAACCGACATCGTTCCAGCCGGCATCCAGCGGGACCACGACTGCATCGGCGGTCTTTTCCATCACCGCGTAGTCGATCGAATCCGACGGGCTGGCCGCGAATGCGTCCTTGTCCAGGCGGGTGAAGTCGGCATCGCGCTTGCCGTTTTCCCAGGCTTTCTGGCAGGCATCGGCAATGGCCGGGTGGAACTTGCGCAGTTCTTCCAGGTAACGCGAGGCACGGAACAGGAACATGCCGCTGTTCCAGTAGTACTCGCCGCTGGCGAGGTAACCCTGCGCGGTGGCCAGGTCGGGCTTCTCGACGAAACGCTCAACGGCAGTGGCGCCGGTACCGCTACCGGCCTTGATATAGCCGTAGCCGGTCTCGGGCGCTGTCGGCTTGATGCCGAAGGTCACCAGCTTGCCTTGCTCTGCGGCGGCGGCAGCAACGGTCACAGCAGCCTGGAAGGCCGCTTCGTCGCGGATCACATGATCGGATGGCAGCACCAGCAGCAGCGGATCAGCGCCGTCACGCGTGGCTTCAAGCGCGGCAACGGCAATCGCCGGTGCGGTATTCCGCCCCTTGGGCTCAAGCAGAATCGCGGACGGCTTTACGCCGAGTTGCTGCAACTGCTCGGCGGCCATGAAGCGATGTTCTTCGTTGGCAACCACAATAGGTGAATGTCCGGCCACAGGCGCCGAACGCAACCAGGTGGCCTGCAACATGCTCTTGTCGCCAACCAGCGGCAGGAATTGCTTCGGATACGACTCGCGGGACAACGGCCATAGGCGCGTGCCGGAACCGCCGGACAGAATAATCGGAAGGACGTCGCTCATGAGCGGGGGAAACTCCAGTGCGTCAAAGGTGGGGGAGAATGGTAGATCAGTCGCGCAGCAAGTCTGAAATCTCTTGCGTGCGGCTTTCCAGCAGTGCGGCGTCGCCGCGCGTTTCCACGTTCAGCCGCAGCAGCGGCTCGGTATTGGAGCTGCGCAGGTTGAAGCGCCACTGGCCGAAATCCGCACTGATGCCGTCGGTGTAGTCCAGTTCGGGCGACAGGTCGGCGTAGTGTTCCATCACGCGGGCGACCGATGCCTTGGCGTCGGCGACCTTGAAGTTGATTTCGCCGCTGCAGGGGAACTTCTGCATGCGTGATTCGACCAGATCGGCCAGCGAACGACCGGACTGCGACACCAGCTCGGCGATCAGCAGCCACGGAATCATTCCGGAATCGGCGTAGGCAAACTCGCGGAAGTAATGATGCGCACTCATCTCGCCGCCATACACGGCGTTTTCGCTGCGCATTTTTTCCTTGATGAAGGCATGGCCGCTCTTGCACAGCACCGGAATGCCGCCGGCTTCTTCGACCTGCTCGACAGTGTTCCAGGTCAGACGCGGGTCGTGCACGACTTTGCCGCCCGGCTGCTTGGCCAAAATGGCCTGCGCCAGCAAACCGACCAGGTAATAGCCTTCGATGAAGCGGCCGGTGTGATCGAAGAAGAAGCAGCGGTCGAAATCGCCATCCCATGCGATGCCGAAGTCAGCGCCGTGTTCCTTGACCGCCTTGGCGGTGGCAGCGCGGTTTTCCGGCAGCAGCGGGTTCGGAATGCCGTTGGGGAAATTGCCGTCCGGCTCATGGAACACGCGCACGAATTCGAACGGGAGGTGCGGTGCAAGCAGATCCACGATCAGGCCCGCACCGCCGTTGCCTGCGTTGACCACCAGCTTGAGCGGCTTGAGCGTGCTGCGGTCGACGTAGCTGAGCAGGTGCTCCAGGTAGGCAGTCTTGTCGGTGCGGCTCTGCTCGCTTGCGGTGGACTCGCCGGCTGCAGCAGTATCGGCAGCGACCGTGTCGCGGATCGCGAACAGGCCAGTATCGGAGCTGATCGGCCGCGCTTGCTCGCGCACCAGCTTCATGCCGTTGTAGTCCATCGGATTGTGGCTGGCAGTGACCATCACGCCGCCGGCGGCCTTGAGGTAATCGGTCTGGAAATAGACCTCCTCGGTGCCGCACAGGCCGATGTCGATCACCTCGCGGCCGCTGGCGCGCAGGCCTGCCGACAGCGCTTCCTGCAAGGCCGGGCTGGCCAGACGCACATCGTGGCCCAGGACCACAGGCCCTTGATCCAGCTGCGCCGCCAGTGCCACGCCGATCCGACGGGCCAAGTCCTCGTTGAGTTCATCCGGCACGCGGCCGCGAATATCGTAGGCCTTGAAGGCGGGTAGCGTCATGGGCAATTCCTGAAGTGGGGGACACCCGAGTTTAGCGGGTGCGCCGTGTCTTGGGTGTGGCGGAATTGCGACCGGGGACAGGGAACAGTCAGCGGATAGAATGGCCGTTTCACATCAGCGAGGTGAGGGCGGTGATGCGCAGCAATGAAGAGGGTAAGGCAGGCGGTAAACGCTATGCCGATGCGACGACGGCGCTGGATGGCGTGTTGGCCGATGGCCAGACGCTGGCGGTGGGCGGCTTTGGTTTGTGCGGGATTCCCGAAGCCCTGATCGCTGCCGTACGCGACAGCGGGGTCGGCGGATTGACGGTGATTTCCAACAACGCCGGCGTCGATGGATTCGGGCTTGGTCAACTATTGGCCACCCGGCAGATCCGCAAGATGATTTCGTCCTACGTGGGCGAAAACAAGGAATTCGAGCGCCAATATCTGGCTGGCGAGCTCGAGCTTGAGTTCAATCCGCAAGGCACCCTGGCCGAGCGCCTGCGTGCAGGCGGTGCGGGAATTCCCGCGTTCTACACCGCCACCGGCTACGGCACCATCGTGGCCGAGGGCAAGGAGACCCGCGAATTCGACGGCAAGCACTACGTGATGGAAACAGCGCTGCATGCCGATGTTGCGCTGGTCAAGGCATGGCGCGCCGACACCGCCGGCAACCTGGTGTTTCGTAAGACCGCGCGCAATTTCAACCCGGCCTGCGCCATGGCCGGTCGCATCTGCATTGCCGAGGTCGAAGAGATCGTGGCGCTTGGCACCATCGATCCGGACCACGTGCATCTGTCGGGGATCTACGTCGACCGACTGGTGCTCAACACGGCGCCGGAAAAACGCATCGAACAGCGCACCGTGCGCGAAGGACAGCAGTAATGGCCTGGACCAGAGATCAGATGGCCGCACGCGCGGCGCGCGAATTGACCGACGGCGCCTACGTCAACTTGGGGATCGGCCTGCCGACGCTGGTGGCCAATCACATCCCCGACGGCGTGGACGTGTGGTTGCAATCGGAAAACGGCCTGCTCGGCATCGGCCCGTTCCCCACCGAAGATGAAGTGGACGCGGACCTGATCAATGCCGGCAAGCAGACGGTGACTGCGCGTGCCGGTGCCAGTTACTTCGGCAGCCATGACTCGTTCGCGATGATCCGCGGCGGCCATATCGATCTGGCGATTCTTGGTGCGATGCAGGTCACCGACCGCGGCGATCTGGCCAACTGGATGGTGCCCGGCAAGATGGTCAAGGGCATGGGCGGCGCGATGGATCTGGTGGCCGGCGTCAAACGCGTGGTGGTGCTGATGGAGCACGTGGCCAAGGATGGCAGCCACAAGATCCTGCCTGCGTGCGACCTGCCATTGACCGGCGTGGGCGTGGTCGACCGCATCATCACCGACCTGGCCGTGTTCGATGTCACCGCCGACGGATTGGTCTTGGTGGAGGCTGCCGATGGGGTGGGGCTGGAGGAGTTGCGCGCCAAGACTGGAGTGGAGTTCAAAGCCGCATAAACAATCAGGGGCCGATATGGCCCCTGATTTCTACAGGTTCTGGTAGTTCGGCCCCGAACCACCCTCCGGGGTGACCCAGGTGATGATCTCGTAGGGGTCCTTGATGTCGCAGGTCTTGCAGTGCACGCAATTGGCGGCGTTGATCTGCAGGCGCTTGCCGCTGGGGCTGGCGGTGTCTGCGACCATTTCGTAGACATTGGCCGGGCAGAAGCGGGTGCAGGGGTTGTCGTACTCTTCCACGCAGCGGGTGGCGCAGACATCGGTGTCCAGGACTTTCAGATGCACCGGTTGGTCTTCGTCGTGCTCGGTGGCGGCGAAGTAGACCGCTTGCAGGCGGTCACGCGGGGCCAGTTCGCGGGTGACGTAGTCGCGCTTGGGTTGCTCGTACTCGCCGAGCTTGTGCAGCGCCGACCAGTCCGGTTTGTTCTTCAGGGTCCAGGGCGAGGCGCCCTTGAGTGCGGTTTCCCAGGCGGCATTGAGCAGGCCGAACCACAGCCCTTTCTTGAAGCCGGGTTTGATGTTGCGGACTTCCTTCAACTCGGCCATCGCGTCCGAGGCGCGCAGTTTTGCATCGAAGCCCTGCGGGGCCAGCTGCGATTGCACCAGGTGTTCGGCGGCGAGCATGCCGCTACGAATCGCCTGATGGGTGCCCTTGATCTTGGGCACGTTGAGCAGGCCGGCGGTGTCGCCGATCAGCAGCGCACCGGGCATTTCGACTTTGGGTAGCGACTGCCAACCGCCGGTGACGATGGCGCGCGCGCCGGCCGACAGGACGCTGCCGCCTTCCAGCAACGACTTGATCAGCGTGTGGTTTTTCCATTGCTGGAAGGCTTCCCACGGCTGGTACTTCGGGTCGCTGTAGTCCAGTCCGCTGACGTAGCCAAGCGCGATCTGGTTGTTGTCCAGGTGATACAGAAAGCTGCCGCCGTAGGTGCGGTTGTCCGCAGGCCAGCCGATGGTGTGCACGATCTTGCCGGGCGTGACGCGGCCTTCGGGCACCTGCCACAGCTCCTTGATGCCGATGGAATAGCCCTGCGGGTCGCTGTCTGCGGTGAGGTCGAAGCGCTTGAGCAGGCGCTTGGTCAGATGCCCGCGCGCGCCTTCGGCCAGCACGGTGACCTTGGCGCGGATATCGATGCCGGCGGTATAGCCGGGCTTGTGCGAGCCGTCCTTGGCCACGCCCATATCGCCGATGCGCACGCCCACCACCTGGCCGCTGTCGTCGTGCAGCGTTTCGGCGGCGGCAAAGCCGGGGTAGATTTCCACGCCCAGCGCTTCGGCCTGCGGAGCGAGCCAGGCGCACATCGCGCCCAGGCTGACGATGAAGTTGCCGTGGTTGCGCATGCCCGGCGGTACCACCGGGAACTTGCGTGCGCTGTCCTTGCCGAGGAACCAGAATTCGTCGTCGGTGGCGGCCACGCAGATCGGCGGCGGGTTATCGCGCCAGCCGGGTAGTAACGCGTCCAGCGGGCCGGGTTCGATCACCGCGCCGGAGAGGATATGCGCGCCGATGGTGCTGGATTTTTCGATCACGCACACACTCAACTCTGGGTTGAGCTGCTTGAGCCGGATCGCGAACGATAGCCCGGCCGGACCGGCACCGACGGTGACGACGTCGTATTCCATGACGTCGCGCTCGACCGTCTCTGACGCTTGCGCGCCGATTCCCGCTTCCGACATTGCTCCGCTCCCGTTGGCTCGATGGCTGGGGCGTATTTTCCGGGATTGCATGTGATGGCGGCAAATCGCGTTGATTCATCCGCGTCTGCGGGCGTGCTCCGGCGCGCGCATGCTAGCGTTTGCGCATGAAATTGCGCGTTGCATTGCCGGGAGCTCAGATCCATTGGTGTCGTGGCTGGTTGCAGGCCGCGCAGGCCGATGCGCTGATGCAGGCGTTGCTGGAACAGGTGCAGTGGGAGGTGCATCGCATCCGCATGTTCGGGCGGGTGGTGGATTCGCCGCGTCTGAGCAGCTGGATCGGCGATCCGGACGCCAGCTATCGCTACTCGGGCACGCAATTTGCGCCGCAGCCGTGGCTGGAGGCGCTGCAGCCCGTGCGCGCCCGTCTGCAGGATGAAGCCGGTTGCCCATTCAACAGCGTACTGCTCAATCGCTACCGCAGCGGAGCCGATGCAATGGGCTGGCATAGCGACGACGAGCCGGAGCTGGGCGCGCAACCGGTGATCGCATCGCTCAGCCTGGGGGCGGCGCGACGGTTCGCCTTCAAGCATCGCGACGATGCGGCATTGAAGCAGACGCTGGAACTCGGCCACGGCGATCTGCTGTTGATGGCCGGCGAGACCCAGCAGCATTACAAGCATGCGCTGCCGCGCACTGCGCGCCCGGTGGGGGAGCGCATCAACCTGACCTTTCGTCAAATCGGGGTGCGCGTGTTCCAGCGATAAGAGCGGCTCACATAACGTAGCGAGCGCTCGCCTGGTGGTGAGTGCGGTGGTTGTGTCGTCTGCATCTTGGTGGATGCAGTCAGAAGCCCTGGTCAAACGCTGAGTGGGTTGAGTGGCGGTGCCCTCACCGCTCGCGGGACACGCCGTGAACCCGTCCCTGGGGGCTCGGTGGCGGCATCCATGCCGCCACACGGTCCCGCAAGCGGTGAGGGCACCGCACCAGAGGGTTGATCGGTAGCTTCTTAAAGCCCTGCACACCGACGATCTCGACTGGCCCTTGCCCGCTCACCGTCGTAGGACCTTACGCGGCATGGATGCCGCGTAAGCGCTGACAAGGACGTACTTGCAGCGCGTCCCGCGAGGGTGGGCGGGCAAGGGCCTTGCAGCGAGCCCGCAGATCAGCCGCCTTGCGGCAGCCAACAGGCGGGCGCGGCCGGTGCAAGGAGTCGGTATGTCCCACTCGTAAACTCCGGTTCCACGCGTTGTCCGCACCCACCTAACGACTGCTCACTAGGTGTTGTCAGCAGCTCTAAATCCGTCGCTTGCGCTTACAACGAACGCGGCAAGTTCTGGCTGTCCTGTTGCCCGGTGGTCAGCGTCCAGCCAACCAGCTCGGTGGTGACCTGGGTCAGTGCCTGCTCGAAGGCGACGGCCACCGCAGCGGTGTCGGTGCTGGCGGACGGGCGTGCGACCAGGAAGGTGCGCGAGGCGGCCACGCGTTGATCGGACGAATGCAGCAGCTTGGCGTTGAGTTCGATGGTGGCCGAGGGCACCGACTGGCCGGCGTAATCGGCTTCGAAGCGGCGCACGTCGATCGCCAGCTTGTAGTCCGAGCGGATACCGGCACCGATGCGCGCAACCCCCGCGATCTTGCCGGAGTCTTCGAACGCACGCACCACGCTGTCTTCCAGCATGTCGGTGGCCGGTTGCGCCCAGCCGGCGCCGTGGTAGACCTGCACTTCGCCCGGGGTCGGGCGCACGTTGATGCGCGGGCTGTCGATGATGCGGGCAGCGCTCGGCTTGGCGACCGACAGCTGCCAGGTCACCTGCGGCCAGGTGGGATTGGGCGTGACGCGCACGGTGGGGGCGTAGATCGTGGCCGGCTTCTGGTCGCCACCGGTCAGGACCGAGCAGCCGCCCAGCGCCAGCAACGAGACGCACAGCAGGGGACGCAGCAGGCGCATGGCAGTCATTTCGGTTCGAACTCCTTGGGTGCGTCGCGGCCAAGCAGGTAGCGCGCAGGGTTGTTGTCCAGTTTGTCGCTGACCCGGCGCAGGTCACGGATCAGGC
This sequence comes from Xanthomonas sp. AC360, assembly GCF_979258225.1. Taxonomy (NCBI): domain Bacteria; kingdom Pseudomonadati; phylum Pseudomonadota; class Gammaproteobacteria; order Lysobacterales; family Lysobacteraceae; genus Xanthomonas; species Xanthomonas sp. AC360. The sequence continues at coordinate 413,873 of NZ_OZ409846.1, read as the reverse complement.
CGCGCAATTCGGTCAGTGTCGGTCCGAGCTGGCCCAGGCCATCGTTGGCAAAACTGTTGATGGCTGCGCGGTTTTCGCCAAGGATGTTGTCGGCGTTACCGGCGGCCGAATCCAGCTTGACCAGGGTTGCGTCCAGCTTGTTCAAGATGCCCGGCAGCTGCTGCACCAGGTTCTGATCCAGCCGCTTGATGGTGCCGTTGGTGGTGGTCAGGGTGGTGTCCAGATTGCGCGCGGCATCGCGCGCGCTGACGATCAGCGCCTGCATGCCCTCGTCGCGGTCGGCGATGCCGCCGCTGATCTTTTCCAGGTTCTGCAGCGTGGCCGAAATACTGGCCACGTTCTTGTCGGAGAGCATTTCGTCCATGCGCTCGACGATGCGGTTGGCGGTGTCGGTGATGTTCTGCAGCGCCGAGGGCGTGGTCTGGATGATCGGCGCATCGCTCTTGTCGATGGTGGTCAGCGTCGGCGCCTCGGGCGTGCCGCCGGAGAGCTGGATGATCGACGGGCCGGTCAGGCTGGTGATGGCCAGCTTGGCGCGGGTATCGCTCTTGATCGGTGTGGTGGAGTTGACGCGCACGTGTGCGACCACTTGGCGCGGGTCGTTCGGGGCCAGCGTCAGTTCGGTGATCGAGCCTACCGCGATGCCGTTGTATTGCACCGGGCTGCCGACCGACAGGCCGGTGACCGCCTCGCGGAACACCACGCGGTACTGCTGCCAGGTGCGATCGGAGGAGTACTTGGCGGCCCACAGACCGAACAGCAGCAAGGCCAGGCCTGCCACGATGGTGAAGGCGCCGATCAGGACGTAATTGGCTTTTGTTTCCATGCTCAGGCGGTCTCGGTGGAGTCGGTCTTGGCCGCGCGCGCGGCGCGGGCGCGCGGACCGTGGAAATATTCCTGGATCCAGGGGTGATCGATCTGCTCGACCTCGGCCAGCGGCGCGTTGGCGATCACCTTGCGATCGGCCAGCACCGCGATGCGGTCGCAGATGGCGTACAGCGTATCCAGGTCATGGGTGATCAGGAACACGGTCAGGCCCAGCGCCTGCTGCAGCGTTCGGATCAAGCGGTCGAAGGCGGCCGCGCCGATCGGGTCCAGCCCGGCGGTGGGCTCGTCCAGAAACAGCAGCGGCGGGTCCAGTGCCAGCGCACGCGCCAGGCCAGCGCGCTTGCGCATGCCGCCGGACAATTGCGAGGGCAGCTTGTCCAGCGCATCGGCCGGCAAGCCGGCGAGCTTGATCTTCAGCAGCGCCAGTTCGAAATACCAGCGCTCCGGAAACTCGCCGTGGTGTTCCTTCAGAGGCACCTGCACGTTCTCGCCAACGGTCATCGACGAAAACAGCGCGCCGTCCTGGAACAGCACCCCGGTATTACGGGTGATGTGCTGGCGGTCGACAAAACGCCCGGAGCGCGCATCCGCACCCAGCACCTGGATGCTGCCGGCATCCGGCTCGCGCAGGCCCAGGATGCTGCGCATCAACACCGATTTACCGGTACCCGAGCCGCCGACCACGCCCAGGATCTCGCCGCGGCGTACGTCCAGGTCGAGTTCTTCGTGCACGACCTGGCTACCGAACCGGTTGGTCAGCCCGCGCACGGAGATCGCCAGCTGGTCGTCGTCCTCCGTCTCTGTGCCGGGATTGGCGACTGGGGATTCGAGATTGGTCACAGCACAACACTCCCACATCTCAGGGCGCCGACAGCGCTGCTGCCTTGCACGACTCCCAAACCCCGACGATCGAATCTCGGCTCCATCACCACCCCATCTTCATGAACCACAACGCCGCAATCGCGTCGAGGATGATGACCAAGGAAATCGTCTGCACCACCGACGAGGTGGTGCGTTCGCCCACCGACTGCGCGGTGCCACTGACCTTCAACCCTTCCAGGCAACCGATCAGGCCGATTACCAGCGCAAACAGCGGTGCCTTCGACAAGCCGACCAGGAAGTGTCGCAACTGGATGGTGTCGTGCATGCGCGCCAGATACATCTGCGGCGGGATATCCAGATCGAATGCGCCTACGGTGACGCCACCGGCCAGGCCGGCGATCATCGCGATGAAGGTCAGCAGCGGCAGGGTGAAGATCAGCGCCAGCAGACGCGGAATCACCAGCAGGTCGATCGGGTCCAGCCCCAGCGTGCGGATGGCATCGACCTCTTCGCGCGATTTCATCGCGCCGATCTGCGCCGTGAACGCGCTGGCGGTGCGCCCGGCCAACACGATTGCGGTCAGCAGTACCGCAAATTCGCGCAGGAAGGCGATGGACACCAGCTCGACCACGTAAATTTCCGCGCCGAAGTCGCGCAGGATCGTCGAGCCCAAAAACGCGATCACCGCGCCAACCAGATACGACAGCAGCACCACCAGCGGCACCGCATCCAGTCCGACCTGCTCCATGTGGTGCACGGTGGAGGTGAGGCGGAAGCGGCGCGGCTCGTGGATCAGCCGCATGATCTTGACCAGGTTTTCGCCCAGAAAACTGTTGAGTTCCAGAATGCCCTGGCCGACGCCGTGGGTGGTGCGACCCAGGCGGTCGAGTGCGGCGACAAAACCGTAATCGCGCTTGGGCTTGGGGCGCTCGTCGTTGAGTTCTTCGATGGTGCACACCAGCGCCTGGTGTTCATCGCGGAAATCGATGGCGTCTTCTTTCAGCCCCATGCGGCCGGCGAAGCGCAACAGTTGCAGCACGCCGGCCGAATCCAGTTGCTGGATGCCGCGCGCGTCGATGCGACGCACCCCGTCGGGCACCGCTTGCAGCAGTTCGGCCTGGGGCAGGGCGGTCGCCAGGACCCAACTGCCGGCGAGTCGGACCTGTGCCTGATCCTGCGAGTCTTGTTCGATGCGTGGAGGTTGCGGTTTGATCATTGGGTGGCCTGTCCGTGGCGCCAGCATACAGGGCCGGTGTGAGCGAATGATGGGGGCGCCTTCGCTGCGACGGCCTTGGATGGACGGAGGGCGCGCCGGCCACGCGCGCTGCGGCATACACTGACGTCCTCGCCGCACGGCGTTTTTCCGATCCGACCCGCCACGCATGTCCGCTGCCACCGTCGTCCTCCCGTCCGCCAGTGCCACCTACGCCCAGCGCGTCGCCTTTGTGTCGGAAATCGCCGGGCGTCTGCATTCCTATGGCACAACAGCGCAGCGCCTGGAGGCTGCGGTGATCGGGCTATCGCAAAAGCTGGGGCTGGATTGCGAGCCCTGGTCCAATCCCACCGGTATCATCTTGAGCTTCAGTGACCCGACCAAGGCGATCGGTTCCAGCGACATCACCCGCGTGATCCGGCTGGCACCGGGCGAGAACGATCTCTACAAGCTCAGCGTGGCCGATTACGTGGCCGACAGTGTGGCCAACGGGCGCATGAGCATTGCGCAGGGCCACACCGCGCTGCGCCGCCTGGACCGTGAAGTCGATCGGCGCGGCAAGACCTTGCAGGTGCTGGCCTTCGGTCTGGCCGCGGCCGGCGTGGCCGGGTTGTGGAAGTTGCCCTGGCTGGATATCGCCACCGCTGGCGCGATCGGCATGTCGATCGGCCTGCTGACCCAATACACCGACAAGCGCGCCGCCACCAAGGAAGCCGGCGAGGCGCTGGCCGGCCTGCTGGCTGGCGTGGTCGCCGCGCTGGTGGCATCGTTGGTCGGGCCGTTGAATCTCAATACGGTGATCATTGCCTCGCTGGTGGTGCTGCTGCCAGGCATGTCGCTGACCAATGCATTCAACGAGCTGGCCAGTCAGCACTGGGTCTCCGGCACGGCGCGTCTGGCCGGTGCGGTGACCACGGTGCTCAAGCTCACGGTAGGCGCCGTGATCGCGGTGACGCTGACCCAATTGGTGGGCTTGCACCCCCAGGTGGCTGCCTTGCGTCCGCAGGCCGGCTGGGTGGAATGGGCGTCGTTGCTGGTGGCCGCTTATGCGTTTGCGGTGTTGTTCAAGGCCAATCGGCGCGATTATTTATGGATCATGGCCGCAGCGATGTCCGGTTATGTCATTGCGCGTTATGCCGGGCATGCCTGGGGTGGCCCGGCCGGAGTATTTGCCTCGGCCATGGCATTGACCGCCGCCGGTAATCTGTTTGGGCGGGTGGTGCACAAACCCGGTGCGCTGATTCGATTGCCGGGCATCATCATGCTGGTTCCCGGTAGTGTCAGCCTGCGGGGTTTTTTGACCCTGGTGCAACAGCAGGATGTCAGCGTCGGACAAGCCGCATTGTTGGCGGTCACCAATATTGTGATGGCATTGATGGCCGGTTTGCTGTTTGGCAATTTGCTGATTCCAGCGCGCAAGAATTTATGAGCGGCCAGAAAATCACCCAATAAAAACGCCGGCATTGCCGGCGTTTTTATTGGTCTGGATCAAGCGGCCTTGGACTTCTTGGTGGCGCGCTTGGTGACCGTTTTACGTGGCGCGGCCTTCTTTGCCGATGCCTTCTTTGCACCGCCACCGATCTTGCTGATCAGGAAGTCTTCCACCTTCTTGCCAGCAGCGGTCAGTTCGGCCAGCCAGCGCGGCTGCTTGCCGCGACCGGTCCAGGTTTCCTGAGTATTGGACGGGTTGCGGTACTTCGGTGCAACCTTGCCCAGCTTGCGGCCAGCGCGCGGACCCGGCTTGCTGGCAGCGGCCGGACGACCCGGGCCGGCGCTGGCGGCGGTACCAAACAATTCTTCGATGGAATAACCCTGCGCTTTCGCCGCGCGGGTCAGCTGCGTGCGGACCTTGGCGATCGGGGCGCGCTTGGCAACCACGGTCTGCTGCTTCTTTGCATTTTTGATCAGTGCGCCCAACTGCTTGGCCGACAGGCCAGAAAGATCGATCGACATCGCGACTCCGGAAGATTGAGAGAGAAAGAATGCCGATCCTTGGCAGCGGCGGCCATCATAATGTCAGAAAACCCGCATGACAAATGCGCCGAAATAATTCGGCGCATTGTGTTCATCCGATTGGAGCGGAATTGCCCTGTTTGATCAGCACCCCAAGCGGGAGAATAATCCGGCCTTATCCAGGTTTTCTGCCGATTCGGCGGTGCGGGCGCGATATTCAAATGTGCCGGCTGCCAATCCACGTTCCGAGACGACCACCCGATGCGGAATGCCCAATAGTTCCATATCGGCAAACATGGCGCCCGGACGCAGACCGCGGTCATCCAGTGCGGCATCGAGACCGGCGGCGATCAATTCGTCCAGCAACGCCTGGGCAGCAGCGACCACCTGGGCGTCCTGCTTGGGGTTGATCACGCACACCACCACCTGCCACGGCGCCATCGGTGCCGGCCAGACAATACCGGCCTCGTCATGGTTCTGTTCGATTGCCGCAGCCACGATGCGCGAAATGCCGATGCCGTAACAGCCCATCTTCATCACCGCGACCTTGCCGTTTTCGTCGATGACGGTGGCCTGCAGCGCCTGTGCGTACTGGCTGCCAAGCTGGAACACGTGTCCCACTTCGATACCGCGGGCCAGACGCAGCTCGCCGCCATCGGCGGCGCGTTCGCCGTCGATGACGTTGCGCACATCGGCCACCGTCTCCGGCTCTGGCAGATCACGGCCCCAGTTGACGCCGACAAGGTGGGCGCCAGGTACATTGGCGCCGACCACGAAATCGGCCATGGCCGCGACATCGCGATCGGCCACCACGCGCACCGGGCGGGCGGTCTTCAGCGGTCCCAGGAAGCCCGGCTCGCAGCCGAGGTGGTCGCGGATTTCGGTCTCGTTGGCCAGACGGTAGTCGGCCAGGCCGGCCACCTTGCCCAGCTTGATCTCGTTGACCGCGTGGTCGCCGCGCACCAGCACCAGCACGAAGCCGGCGCTGGTCATCACCGCCACCGACTTGACCGTGCGCTGCAACGCGATGCCCAGCAGTTGAGCGACGTCTTCGCAGGTCTTCTGGGTGGGCGTTTCGATTTGGCGCATGCTTTCGGTCGCTTCCGGACGCGGACCCGGCAGCGCGGCGCTGGCGGTTTCCACGTTGGCGGCGTAATCGGAGGCCGTGGAGAACGCCAGCGAGTCTTCGCCGGAGTCGGCGATGACGTGGAATTCCTGCGAGGCATCGCCGCCGATCGCGCCGGAGTCGGCCTGCACCGCGCGGAACTCCAGCCCCAGGCGGGTGAAGATGCGGGCGTAGGCCGCACGCATGTTGTCGTATTCGCGCGCCATGTCCGCATCGGTGAGATGGAACGAGTACGCGTCCTTCATCAGGAACTCGCGCGCGCGCATCACCCCGAAGCGCGGGCGGATTTCATCGCGGAATTTGGTCTGGATCTGATAGAAATTGAGCGGCAGCTGCTTGTAGCTGTTGATCTCCTGGCGCGCGAAGTCGGCCGCAGCTTCTTCGGCGGTGGGGCTGTAGCAGAACTCCTGCTGCTTGCGGTCGCTGATCTTGAGCAACTGCCCGCCGAACTTTTCCCAACGCCCGGTGGCGTCCCACAGCTCACGCGGCTGGATGGTGGGGAACAGCACCTCCACGGCGCCGGCGCGGTTCATTTCCTCGCGCACGATCGCCTCGACCTTGCGCAGCACGCGCAGGCCCAGCGGCGACCAGGTGTACAGCCCGGAGGCCAGCTTGCGGATCATGCCCGCGCGCAGCATCAGACGGTGGCTGACCAGCTCGGCGTCGGCCGGGGTTTCCTTGGTGGTGTGCAGGTGGAACTGGGAAAGACGCATCGGGCTTCGCTTGGGCGGAAAGCCCATAGTTTGCCAGTGTCGCGCCCTGCCGGTCATGGCCGCATACCCGCGCGGCGGGGGATGGATGCGTTCGGCTTGCCTGGTCAGGCGGTCGTAACGCTGGATCGTCGGCCTGCGGTGTGAGCCCGACCACAGTCCTGGAAGCGAGGTCACGCCGCCCTCGAAACGCACCGCGCCACCGCCGCGGCGCGTTTTGTCACTGCCCAGCGGCGTGACGGCCGCTCACGCTGTCCAGCTCGAACTCAGGTGGCCGGGCCGCCGCCAGTCGCTGCCGGCTTGCAATAGGCCTTGGCGGCGGCTTCGGCCAGATTGCGCTGCGCGGCACGGGCATCCGGGTCCAGCGGGGTGCCGGGCTTGCCGTCGGTGCCGGCGCCCATGGTGACCTCGCCCTTGCCGCTGAGCAGCTCCAGGTTGCGGCGTGCGGTGAGGCAGTCGGCCGATTCCGGGGTGGCGGTCTCTGGCGCGGCGATGGCCGCAGTGCCGCTGCGCGCGTCGATCCGGCGCGATTCGTAGCGCTGGCCGGTCGGCGGCGGGGTTTCGGTGTAGTGGGTCACGCCCTTGGCGTCCTTCCACTTATACAGATCGGTAGCGCCTGCAGCGGCGCTGACCAGCAGCAACAGGGCGCAAAGCCCGGACGACAGGTGCATGTGGCTTCCCCTGGATGATTCCCGCCGCGATTGCAGCATCCACGGCCCGCGCTGGCAAGTGAGCGCACCGCAGGATGCGGGCGCGCTACCGCCGGACGGACCTCAGGCCCTACACTTGTCGGATGGATGAAATGAGACCGCCCCCGCGCTCGCGCACGATTTACCTGCTGCCGAACCTGTTCACCACCGCCGGGTTGTTTTCCGGTTTCTACGCCATCATCGCCGCCGCCAATGGTCAGTTCGTCCAGGCGGCGATGGCGGTGTTCGTGGCGGCGGTGATGGACGGGTTGGACGGCCGGGTTGCGCGCCTGACCAATACCAGCAGCGAATTCGGCGTGCAGTACGACTCGCTGGCCGATCTGGTCAGCTTCGGCATGGCCCCGGCGCTGGTGATGTATCACTGGTCGCTGTCGGCGCTGAAATACGACAGCAACGTGATGGGACGGGTCGGCTGGTCGGCCGCGTTCCTGTATGCGGCCTGCGCGGCGCTACGGCTGGCGCGCTTCAATACCCAGGTCGGCGTGGTCGACAAGCGCTGGTTCATCGGTCTGGCCAGCCCGGCAGCGGCCGGGCTGATGATGTCCTTCGTCTGGGCGTTCGCTGACGACAGCCTGGGCTTCGACGGCGAGCAGCTGCGCTACGTGGCGCTGGCAGTCACCGTGGTGTCGGCGCTGTTGATGGTCAGCCGGATCCGCTTCTGGAGCTTCAAGGGCGGCGCGCGTGGCCCGCGTGCCGACCGCGTGCCGTTTCTGGCACTGGCGGTTGCCACGGTGGTGATTGCGCTGTTGGTGATCGACCTGGCGCGGTCGCTGCTGGTGATCGGCGTGCTGTATGCGTTGTCCGGCCCGATGATGTGGCTGTGGCGGCGTTGGCGGCGTGTCCCCGAGCTTCCATGAGCCGACGTCCATGAGCGAGCCAGCGCACGAACCGGTGTGGTCGGACCTGCAGGTGTCGTGCCTGCAGGCGATGGGGCACACCGTGTATCTGGATCGCGACACAGCCGATGCCTTGCCTGCGCCGGTTGAGGAGGTCGATCACGCGCCGGTGTCTGCGCCAGTGCGTGCGCCGCGTGTCGCGCAAGCGGCTCCGGCTGCTGCACCGGCGGCGCGTCGCTCGGCGCCGACTGCGCCGGCCGAGTCGCGTGCGTCTGATGCACGTTCGGCAGCTGCGCCGCAACGGCGTGGCCGCGTTGGTCTGCCCGACCGTTTGCAGATGGCGTTGCTGCGCGCGTCCGGTTGCAACCCGGGCGACCCTTCGACACAAGCCTTGATGGCCTCCTGGCCGCTGGCCGACTTGCGCGGCAATCCGGCCGCCAAGCGCGCGCTGTGGCCGCAGCTGCGCGCGCTGCGTCGCCGTCAGGACCCGGCGTGAGCGCAATGAACGCCCCGCTGCCCGCGCCACTGCGTGCCATGCGCGAAAGCGATCTGGACGCGGTGATGGAGATCGAGCAGCGTGCCTATCCGTTCCCGTGGACGCGCAGCATCTTTCGCGATTGTTTGCAGGCGGGCTACCCGGGTTGGGTGATGGAGCAGGGCGGCCAGGTCATCGGTTACGGCATCATCAGCATCGCCGCCGACGAGGCGCATGTCCTCAACGTCTGTATCGCGCCGGAAGCGCAATCGCAAGGACACGGGCGCGTGTTGTTGCGCGCCTTGATCAAGGGCGCCTGCGACCGCGGCGCGCGACGCGCATTTCTGGAAGTGCGCCCGTCCAATCCTTCGGCGATTGCGCTGTATCACTCCGAAGGCTTCAACGAGATCGGGCGGCGCCCGCGCTACTACCCCTCCAATACCGGACGCGAAGATGCGTTGGTGATGGCGATCGAGTTGTTCTTCGAAGGGTTTTCCTGAGCGCTGCGGCAGCCTCGCCTTCGCGGGCTGCCCATCATCGAATCGATTGCAGGTAATGATCGCGCGCATGGCGTTGTGCGTGCGTGGATGGGTGCGCGCGTATGACAAACATGGGCTTGCTTGCGCACAGGCTGCTGTGGACAGCCGATAACGTCTGAAAGATGCACGCGTATGTGTTGACTGTGTGCGCAACCAGCGCCACGTGGCGTGTGCTCTTGAACACACAGCAACGCCAATAGCTCCATCGATTGACGCTTGGTCTTGGATCACGATGTCTTGCGCATGGCTCGCATCACGCAGTGCGTGTATGCAGATGTATCGCTCAGTTAATCGCCTGCGTCATGCCTGTTCTACGTGCGCTAGGCGATTGTGCACCGCACCTCGCACGTTCGTGTCGGTTCCCGCTTGCCGGATTGCGTGCGTGCCGACGCATCAAGCGCATGTGCGTCTTGCACGCGCTATCCAGTCAGCACGTTGCAATGGATGCTTTCGCTGCGAAAAAACACGCCCATGTGATCGCAACAGCATGGTGTGTTGAAGGCATGTCCAACTGCAATGCGACACGCAGAATGCTGCGCTGCAGTGTCCCTGGCGCTGTCTCTGCGTGTCTTGATTACAGCGTTTTGTCTTCTCTTTGGTGTCCCGCAACCGTTTGCGTGACTGCGCGTGCACATCGAGGCATTGCTTAGATACAAGCGATTGCGATGCTCCTAGTATCCGTGTCGCGGAGCTGAAAATTACAGAGATGAAAAGTACGTTCCGCAGTCAATAGACGAGGAATGTGCCGCCGCGCGGCGCATCGAACCCATTCGAGGGAGACATCAAGATGAAGCCGAAATTTTCGACGGCGGCCGCCGCGTCGCTGTTTGTCGGGTCGTTGCTGCTCACCGGCGTTGCAAGCGCCGATCCTGCGCTGGAAGCGGCGACCACCGGGTGGGCGACGCAGAACGGCGGTACCAAGGGCGGCTCGAAAGCTGCCGCTGCCAACATCTACACCGTCAAGAATGCTGCCGAGTTGAAGAACGCGCTGAAGGCCAGCGTGGGCAGCAACGGACGCATCATCAAGATCAGCGGCATCATCGATATCAGCGAAGGCAAGCCTTACACCAAGACCTCGGACATGAAGGCGCGCGCGCGTCTGGATATCCCGACCAAGACCACGCTGATCGGCATCACCAGCAACGCCGAAATCCGCGAAGGCTACATGTACGTCAAGGCCAACGACGTCATCATCCGCAACCTCACCATCGAAAATCCATGGGACCCGGAGCCGGTCTGGGATCCGGATGACGGCAGCGCCGGCAACTGGAATGCCGAGTACGACGGCCTGACCGTGGAAGGCGCTACCAACGTATGGGTGGACCACGTGACCTTCACCGATGGTCGCCGCACCGATGATCAGAACGGCACCGGCAACGGCCGCCCCAAGCAGCATCACGACGGCGCGTTGGACATCAAGCGCGGTGCCAACTTCGTCACCGTTTCCTACTCGGCATTCAAGTCGCACGAGAAGAACGGCCTGATCGGTTCCAGTGACAGTCATTCAAGCTTGGACAGCGGCAAGCTCAAGGTCACCATCCACAACACCCTGTTCCAGGACATTGCCGCGCGTGCACCGCGGGTGCGTTTTGGCCAGGTGCATCTGTACAACAACTACCACGTGGGCAGCACCAGCAATAAGGTCTACCCGTTCTCGCATGCGCATGGCGTGGGCAAGGAATCGAAGATCTTTTCCGAGCGCAACGTGTTCGACATCAGTGGTGTGAGCAGCTGCGACAAGATCGCTGCCGACTACGGCGGCAGCGTGTATCGCGACCAGGGCTCGCTACTCAATGGCAAGGCCTTGAGCTGCTCCTGGAACAGCAATATCGGTTGGACTCCGCCATATACCTACAGCCTGCTGTCGGCCGACAAGGTAGCTGCGGACGTCAAGGCAAAAGCCGGCGCCGGCAAGCTGTAAGCGACAGCACCTGCTGCAAAGCGTTGCCACGCGCAGTGCACGAAAACGTGCGCTGCGCGTGGCTCGTGGTCATTCCAAAAACGCAGGTGCAACATGATGAAAATGTACTTTTAAATAATGTACATAAGCATTAGCATCGGTCGGGTTCGCTAGGGGACTGGCCTGTTGGCCTGGGCGAACGCACGGGGAACACGTCGCGTAGCGGCGTGTCATGCATCACTCATTCAAGAGATTTCATCACCATGTCGAACGCATCGACTGTTGTGGGACGTACCGTTGTGGGCGTTGTATTGAGCGCCGCGTTGTTGTCGACCACCGCTTACGCAGCCGACCCTGCGCTGGAGGTTGCCACCACCGGCTGGGCCACCCAGAACGGCGGCACAAAAGGCGGGTCCAAGGCGGCGGCAGCGAATATCTATACCGTCAGCAACGCAGCACAATTGAAGGCCGCACTGAAGGCCAGCGCTGGCAGCAACGGGCGCATCATCAAGGTCAAGGGTGTCATCGACATCAGCGAAGGCAAGGCCTACACCAAGACCTCGGACATGAAGACGCGTGCGCGTCTGGATGTGCCGACCAAGACCACCTTGATCGGTGTCGGCACCAACGCAGAAATCCGCGAAGGCTATTTCTACATCAAGGCTAACGATGTCATCGTGCGCAACCTCACTATCGAAAATCCGTGGGATCCGGAACCGAAGTGGGATGCCGACGATGGCGACAACGGCAACTGGAATGCCGAGTACGACGGTTTGACCGTGGAAGGCGCCACCAACGTGTGGGTGGACCACGTGACCTTTACCGATGGTCGCCGCACCGACGATCAGAACGGCACCGCCAATGGTCGCCCCAAGCAGCATCATGACGGCGCGATGGACGTCAAGAAGGGCGCGAACTTCGTGACCATCTCGTACTCGGCCTTCAAGTCGCACGAGAAGAACAGCCTGATCGGCTCCAGCGACAGCGCCTCCAGCACCGACAGCGGCAAGCTCAAGGTGACCATCCACAACACCTTGTTCGAGAACATCTCCGCGCGTGCACCGCGGGTACGTTTCGGCCAGGTGCATCTGTACAACAACTACCACGTGGGCAGCACCAGCAATAAGGTCTACCCGTTTTCGCATGCGCATGGCGTGGGCAAGGAATCGAAGATCTTCTCCGAGAACAATGCCTTCGACATCAGCGGTGTGAGTAGTTGCGACAAGATTGCCGGCGATTACAAGGGCAGCGTGTACCGCGACCAGGGGTCGTTGCTCAACGGCAAGGCGTTGAGCTGTTCCTGGAACAGCAACATCGGCTGGAAGCCGCCGTACACCTACAATCTGCTGTCTGCCAACAAGGTGGCTGCGGACGTCAAGGCCAAGGCCGGCGCAGGCAAGCTGTAACTGCTGCTGCTGCTGCCGCATGCAGCGCTGCAAGGGTTGCAGCGCTGTCCGTCATCACACAACGCCCGCAGCGATGCGGGCGTTGTGTGTTTGCACGATGTGCTGATCGAGGTCTGGATGCCCTGCTTAGGGATCGTCAGCGAAGCCAAGACGCGATAGCACGCTGCCGCCACGCGTCCAAAGACCGATTCGCGATGCGGCCCGCAAGCGGCCAGCGCATCGCACTTCAACTAATCCATGGCTGAGAACAGACGCAACGGCGCAGGCGCGCCCGCCTCAGCAAGTGGCAGGGCGCGTCGGCAAAAGTGCGCTCAGTCCTGCGCTGCGTTGTTCGCGCTCTGGCCCGGCGTGCACACCGGCTTTTGACGCTTGTCCACCAGCTTGCCCATCAGTCGGTCGCTCAGCGGCAGCATGTCGCCGTTGAGGCGCCAGTCGTAGATCACGCTGAAGGCCAGGATACGCGCAACGTACTCGCGGGTTTCCTTGTAGCTGATGGTCTCGATCCAGAAGTCCGGTTCGAAGCCCGGCCGTTGCGATTGCCAGCGGCCGGTCGGGCCGGGTCCGGCGTTGTACGCGGCGATGGTGAGATACGGCAGGCCATAGGTATTGAGCAACTGGCGCAGGTACGCGGTGCCGATGGCGATGTTGGTATCCGGCTCGTACAGACTGGCGGCACCCGCGTAGCCGGGCAGGGCGATGCCCTTGGCCACTGCCGCGCCGGTGCCGGGCAATACCTGCATCAGGCCCATCGCATTGGCCGGCGAACGCGCACGTGGATTGAAGATGCTTTCGGCGCGGATCTCTGCAGCGACCCAGGCCGGATCGATGGCGTTCTTGGCGGCCTCGCGGCGAATGCTTTCATCGTGATGTAGCGGGAAACGCAGCGCATACAACCGTTGCTCGTCCGGTTGTTTGCCAAGCGCAAACACCGCGCGGTCGAACCAGCCGTTGTCGCTGGCTACCTCCACCGCCAGGCGGCGCTGGGTGTCGTCGAAGCGGCTGGCGGCATCGTTCCACTCCGCCACCGCCCAGCCGGGGCGATCGATCTGGAACAACGCAATTGCACGGGTCAATGCCGGGTCGCGTGCCACTGCGGCCTTGGCCTGCGGGCTGTCCTTGGGCTCCCACGGGCACAGCCGATATGGCTGCTGCAGGCGGTCGGCGGCCAGGAAGCCGTGGAAGGTGGGCGACTGCGCGGCGGCGCGATACAACGGCTGTGCTGCCGCCGCCGAACCGGTCTTCTCGGTGAGGCGCGCTTCGAAATACTGCCAGCGCGAATCGGCGCGCTGGCTGGCCGGCATCTTGCGGATGGCGGCCAAGGCCGCAGGCCAATCGCCGCGCGACATTGCCTCGCGCGCGCGCCATTCATGCAGGCGCTCGTCGTAGGCCGCATCGGGCACCGCGTTGAGCCTGCGCGCTGAATCCGGCAGGTAGGACGCCACCGTCCACAACGCAATCTGATACAGCACCTGCCCGCGCTGCGCGTCGCTGAAACCCAACGCGCTGGCGAACTGCGGCAACTGTTGCTCGGCGGCATCCGGGTCGGTCTTGGCCAGCTTGGCCAGGCCATCGACGGCAATGCTGCGGCTGCGCTCGGTCCTTGGCCAACCCAGTGCACGCGGGTGGACCTTGTCGAGAAAGGCAGCGTAATCGGTGGCCAGTGCCAGATCAGCCGCCGGCAAGCCACGCGCCGCCGCACGCATCACTGCAGGCAGCTGCGCATCGGCAGCGGCTTCCACACGCTCCCAGCGCAGTGCCGGGGTGAGTTCGCCGCGCGACTCCAGCCCCGCCACCACCGGCTCGCACGCATCCGGCAACGCCTTGCCGTTGCGCCACAGGGTGAGCGCATCGCGGCTCCACTGTGCGTCCAGCTTGCCGGTGGCCTGGCGCGCGGTCAGCTGCGCGCAGCGCAGCCCTACGTTCTCGGTGGTCTTCCAGTTGGCCAGCAACGTGGTCCAGTCCTGGCGGCGCGCGATCGCCGGCAACCAGGTGCTACGGAAGCTCTCGGCCACTGGCTGGCCCGCGTAGCGCTGCAAGAATCCCTGCGCCTGCGCGTTGGAGACGTTGTCGATGTTGCGCTTGAGTGTGGCGTACTCCAGCCAGCCGTAAAGCGGATGGCGGCTCAATGCCGAGACCTGGGCGGGATCGGATTGGCCGCGCTCTGCGGCGGCGATTGCATCGCGCATGGCAGTCAATTGCGGATCCAGGCTTTGCGCATGCAGCGCAGTGCTGCCAAGGCACAACAGGCCGACGAAAACAGTGGCAAGACGCGGGAAATAAGTCATCGTGCGACTATACCGAAGCACGCCTGAGCGCTTGAGTGAATACGCATCGCGCCTGACAGCGCATGCGCTATCGATGCCGCTGTGCGTTCGTCGTCTGGACCATGCGCTTGCGCGTTTCTATCGGCATCTGCGCTCACACCATGCACTGCGACGCGCATCGCAGTGCTGCACCGCCAGATTGCGGTGCGTTAAGGTTTCGTTTACAACTTGGGCCGGACCGCAGGGCACGGGGGCGTGCGGACACTTAAAGATCCTTCTGGAGAGAGAAAGGATGAAGCGTCTGATTGGCCCGTCTCGGTCATGCCTGGCCGTGCAGTTGTCGTTGTGTCTGATTCCCACGCTGGCCTGGGCGCAACAGCCCGAGGCGACCCCCGGTACGCGCACGCTCGATAGCGTGCAAGTCACCGGCACCCGCATCAGGACTGCCGAGCTGCAAGGCCAGGTGCCGATCCAGACGCTCAACCGCGCCGACATCGAGCGCACCGGCCTGACCTCGATCGGCGAAGTGCTGCAGGAACTCACCGCGTCCGGTTCGGCGCTCAACGCCAAGTTCAATTCGTCCGGCAATTTCGGCTTTCCGCCCGACGGCGGCGGCGTGGGCGCGGGTTCGGCGCAGGTGGATCTGCGCCACCTCGGCTCCAAGCGCGTGCTGGTGCTGGTCGATGGCATCCGCTGGGTCAATGAGTCGTCCGCCTCGGGTGTGGGTTCGTCGACCGACCTCAATACCATTCCGCTGGCGATCGTCGAACGCATCGAAGTGCTCGAAGACGGCGCCTCGTCGTTATACGGTTCCGATGCGATTGCCGGTGTGGTCAACATCATCACCCGGCGCAGCTTCGACGGTGCACAGGTCACGCTCAACTACGGCCAGTACGGCAAGGGCGATGGCGCCAACCAGGGCGTGGATCTGGCCTGGGGCACCAGCGGCGAGGATTTCAGCCTGTTTTTAGGCGCCAGCTACGTCAAGCAGGACCCGATCTATGCACGCGACCGTGCACAGGCACGCTTCCCGATCCCGGGCACCGGCCTGACCTTCGGCAGCTCGGCCACACCGGATGGGCGCTTTCAGTTCGTCGATCCCACGACCGGCGCGCGCCAGAACCTCACCCCCAATGCCGGCGTCGGCACGCCGCAATACGACGGCAGCGCGGGCTGCACGCGCAGCGACGACTACCACTGCTTCGGCACCGCAGACCGCTACAACTTCGCCGAGCAGAACCTGCTGCTGACACCGTCCGAGCGCAAGGGCGTGTTTGCGCAATTCCGCTATTACTTCAACGACGACGTGCAGTGGTACGTCAAGGCGTTGGGCAATCGGCGCGAGTCGACCAATCAGGCCGCGCCGGAGCCGATTTTTCTCGGCCCCGATGCCGGCACCGGCAATCCGCTCGCCGACAACATCGTGATTTCCGGCTTGAATCCGTTCAATCCGTTCGGCTTCGATCTGAATTCGGCCACCAACCTGATCCAGATCGGCCGGCGTCCGGTGGAAGGCGGGCCGCGTCGCTACGAGCAGCAGGTGGATACGCAGTACTTCGGCACCGGGTTGGTGGGCACCTTCGAAGCGGCCGCGCGTACCTGGTATTGGGACGTCAACGGCATGTACAGCAAGAACAAGGCCGAGCAGACCAACTACGGCAGCTACAACCTGTTCAACATCAATCTGGCGTTGGGCGATCCGGCTGCATGCGCGGCGGTGGCTGGCTGCGTGCCGCTGGATATCTTCAGCGGCGCGGGCAGCATCACGCCGGACATGTTGCGCTGGATCCAGCCGGTGGTGCGCGACCGCAGTCAGAACGAGTTGAGCCTGTTCACCGCCAACCTCAGCAGCGAATTGTTCCAGCTGCCGGGCGGCGCGGTGTCGTTTGCCAGCGGCTACGAATACCGCAAGTACGAGGGCTCATATCAGCCAGATCCGCTCACCGTGGCCGGCCGCTACAACGGCGTGCCGTCGTTGCCGACCTCCGGTAGCTACGACGTCAACGAGGCGTATCTCGAACTCAACATCCCGATCTTCGCCAACTCGTCGTTGGGCGACAAACTCGATCTGAATATCGCCGGGCGCTATTCGGACTACTCCACCTTCGGCGGCGAATTCACGCCGAAGTACGGCCTGCGTTGGCAGGTCACCGACGAGTTGGTGTTGCGGACCAGCTACGCCGAAGGCTTCCGTGCACCGACCATCGGCGAGCTGTTCGGTTCGGCCGCGCGCGCCGATTTGCAGCTATCCGATCCATGCTCGATCGGCCTGGGCGGCACCGCGCCGCGCGGCAGTGCGGCCAACTGCGCCGCACTCGGCGTGCCGGGCGGTTACCAGCAGGCCAACCAGCAGATCTCGGTCACCACCGGCGGCAACGAGCAGCTGGACCCGGAGCGCTCGCGCAGCTTCAGTGCCGGCTTTGTCTTCAGCCCGGGCTTTGCCAGCAACGCCAGCTGGTCCGACCGGCTGGACATGGAAGTGACGTTCTATCGCCATCATGTCGACGGCGCGATCCAGGCCATCAATGCGCAGACGCAGCTGGATCTGTGCGTGGACACGCTGGATGCGCTGTACTGCGACGGCATCGGACGCGCGTCCACCGGCGGCATCAACGCCTTCAACAACCGGCTGACAAATCTGGGCTCGATCAAGACCGATGGTTGGGATGTGGATCTGTTCTGGACGCTGCCTGAAAGCGCGTTCGGCCGCTTCAAGTTGTCCTGGCAAAACACCTTCGTTGGCCGTTACGAAGCGCTCGGCGCGGCTGGACAGCGGCAGCCGCAGGGGCCGGGTATCGAAGTGGTCGACAGTGCGATTCCCGAGTGGACCAGCAATGCCGTGCTGGATTGGTCGTTGGGTAATTGGACCGCATCGTGGACGGCGCGCCACATCTCCAAGCTCACCGAGCAATGCGGCGATGCGGTGGAATTTGCGGTGTGCTCCGATCCTGCCGTGGGCACCAATCGGCTGGACGCGATCACCTATCACGATGCGCAGGTGGGGTATCGCGTCGATTGGCTCAAGGGGCTGCAACTCACGGCTGGCTTGAACAACGTGTTCGACAAGGATCCGCCGCTCTGCCTGTCGTGCTCACTCAACGGCTATGACGCATCCACTTACGACATTCCCGGTGGACGCTTCTGGTATGCGCGTGTGGATTTGAAGTTCTAGGGCGGCCGGACGCTGCGTGGTTCTTCAGTGAGAACCACGCAGGCTGATTAGCTGATCGCGGCGATGCAGATGAGTGGTCGTCGCACCGCGCGTGGTTATGGCAGGTGATGCGAAGGTGCCGGTTGCCGGCGCATTACTGACACGTTGTGGTGAGGTCGTTGTCGTCGATTCGCGACAACGACTGTTTCAGCGCGGCTCTAGCTGCCGATAGTCCGGCAAGGCGATGCTGTTGGAATCGCGCGCAAAGCGGTTGTTGATGACGCGTCGGACAAGCGGGGTGCCAGCCAGGCGCATCGCGCCGCGCAGCAGCGTCAGTCCAACGGCGGAGTGCGGCCAGAGCAGACGAGGGACGATCTTGGGAACGTTCTGCCCCTCTTTGACGAACGGGCGCATGATCCGTTCGTAGTGCGTAAACGCTTGCGTCGGTGCGCTGGCCTGGGCAAGTTCGCCCGCCAATACATAGCTGCCCACCATCGCCAGCGTCGTGCCGATGCCCGATAGCGATGTGGGACACCACGCGGCATCGCCGGTCAACACTACCCGGCCAGCGGACCAGCGCGGCATGCGCACCTGTCGCAGCACCTCGAAGTAGAAATCGTCGACATCCTTCATCGCCTCGAGAATGCGCGGGAATTCCCAGCCGTCGTTGGCAAATTGCGCTTGCATGTAGTGCCGTTGCCGCTCCAGGCTCCATGCGTTCTCGCCCTCGGGCCGCTTCTGCAGGCCGAGATAGGCGCCCAGCTTGCCGTCCAGGGCAGGCTTCAACGTCGCGCCGCGCCCACCCACCGTGTTGTATTGCCTGGCATAGGCACTGTCGTGCGGGAGTCGGGGGATGCTGAAGTACGCGATGGTCATGTCCATCCAGTGCGGCACGTTCTCGCCGGGAAACACCAGCTCACGCGTGTGCGCACCAACGCCTTCGGCGACGATGACAGCGTCGTAGCGTGCGGAGTGGCCGCTGTGGAAGGTGACGTTGACGCCGTCCTGGTCCTGGGCGAGGTCGCAAATGCTGTCGCCGAAGCGATAGGGCACGCGCTCGCGGGTGGCGTCATACAGGATGCGCGCGAGGTCGCCGCGACGGATTTCCAGATCGGCAGTGGGCCCGCCGTCGGTGTCGGACTCGTCTGCCTTGAAGCGCGCAATGACGCGATTGTCTTCGCTCACCCAATCGGTGCCGAGTTCCTTGGTGCTACGTTCGAATGCACGCGCCTCCAGTCCCATGCGGCGCAGCACCTCGCGCGCATTGCCGCGCACGTCGACGTTCTGGCCGCCATCACGAAACGCCGGCGCGCGTTCGACGACGTCGACCTCGACTCCATAAGCATCGAGCCACCATGCCGCAGTGGTCCCGGCGACGCTTGCGCCACTGATGAGAATCCGACGGGACATAGTGCCGCTCCTGCAGTGAATGTATATCACGCATGATACTTAAATATCATGCGTGATGCTATTCGCGTGCGGCGGTTTCCAGATTGTCGATCAGTCGGCCAAGCAGAACGGTCAGCAGCGCGGCTTCCTCGCTGGAAAAGCCCGAGACGCCGACGGCATTGAAGTGAAGCAGCGCGGTGCGCCCGGTGGCAGCGGCGTCTTGGCCGGCATCGGTCAGCCGAACAGTGGCGGCGCGTTTGTCGCTGGACAACGCTTCGCGCGCAATCAGCGCCATCGCTTCAAGCTTGTCCAGCAGCGCCACCATCGCAGGCTGCTTCACTGCGGAGTGGCGCACCAGGTCCCGCTGCAGCATCGGGCCTTTCCACGACAGCAGCAGCAACGGCGCAATCAGCGCAAGCGTCAGCCCGTGTTCGCGCAGGCGCGCGTCGACACTGCGATTGAAGACACGCGCGGCATGGTTGGCCAGATAGCCGGGCGCGATGGCGGCTTCCGGGTGGATGTCCGAGTTCATGCTCGAAGCATATCCCACGCGTGTGGGGCGATGGCACCGCGCGACTGGGGCTGTCGCGCGGTGGTGCAGCGTGGCTGGCCCGTCATGGCACGGCGCCTGTTTCGACCATGGCGCAATGCTTGCGATGGGCTGCGGATGCGCGATGCGTCAGAACGCACCTGTGCATCCGCAGCCTTCAATCGTGGCCGATCGTTATCGGCGCACCGGCGCGTCGCCGGCGATGTAGTAATCGGCCGTGCTGCGCGGCAATGGCGCACGTCCCCGCATGCGGTCGGCGATCTTCTCGGCGATCATGATCGTGGTCGCGTTGAGGTTGCCGGTGATGATGCGCGGCATGATCGAGGCATCGATGACGCGCAGGCCTTCCATGCCATGCACGCGGCCTTGTCCATCCACCACGGCCATGTCATCGGTGCCCATCGCACACGAGCACGACGGGTGATACGCGGTCTCTGCACGTGAGCGCACAAACGCGTCCAGTTCGGCGTCGGTCTTGCAATCGGCGCTGGGGCTGATCTCGCGTCCGCGGTAAGGGTCCAGCGCGGGCTGCGCGATGATCTCGCGGGTGATGCGGATCGCATCGCGAAATTCCTGCCAGTCCTGATCGGTGGACTGGTAGTTGAAGAGGATGGACGGATGCTGGCGCGGGTCGCGCGACTTGGCGTGCACGTGCCCGCGGCTGGGCGTGCGCATCGAGCCGACATGCGCTTGAAACCCATGTTCCTTCACCGCATTGCTGCCGTTGTAATTGATCGCCACCGGCAGGAAGTGGTACTGGATGTTGGGCCAGTCGAACTCATCGCGCGTGCGGATAAAGCCGCCGGCTTCGAACTGATTGCTGGCGCCGGTGCCGGTGCCGGCAAACAGCCACTCGGCGCCAATCGCGGGCTGGTTCCACCATTGCAGCGCCGGATACAACGACACCGGTTTGGTGCAGGCGTACTGGATATAGACCTCCAGATGATCCTGCAGATTCTGGCCGACGCCGGGCAGGTCGTGGACCAGCTGGACGTCGAGTGCGCGCAGCAGATCCGGTGCGCCGACGCCGGAGCGCTGCAACAGCTGCGGTGAAGCGATGGCGCCGGCACAGACCAGCACTTCGCGGCGTGCATGCGCATCGATGCCCTCGCTGCTGTTGCCGACCAGGTAATGCACGCCGATCGCGCGCTTGCCGGCAAACAGGATGCGGTCCGTGGTGGCGTGGGTGACGATGTGCAGGCCATCGCGCGGCTTTGCCATGTCCAGATAGCCACGCGCCGTGCTCGCACGACGGCCCTGTGGCGTCACGGTGCGGTCCATCGGCCCGAAGCCTTCCTGCTGGTAGCCATTGAGATCGTCGGTACGCGGATAGCCTGCCTGCACGCCGGCATCGACCATCGCGTGGAACAGCACGTTGTTGTCGTTCTTCGGCGTGGCCACGCTCACCGGGCCTTCGCCGCCGTGATAATCGTTGGCGCCGATGTCGCGCGTCTCGGCTTTGCGGAAGTAGGGCAACACGTCGCGGTAGCTCCAGTCTTCCAGGCCCGGGCGTTTGGCCCAGTGGTCGAAGTCGAGCGCGTTGCCGCGGATGTAGCACATGCCATTGATCAGCGACGAACCGCCCAGCCCCTTGCCGCGCCCGCATTCCATGCGCCGGTTGTCCATGTGCGGCTCCGGCTCGGTTTCATAGGCCCAGTTGTAGCGGCGGCCCTGCAGCGGAAACGCGAGTGCGGCCGGCATCTGGGTACGGAAATCCAGCCGATAATCCGGCCCGCCCGCTTCGAGCAAGAGCACCGTCACGCCGGGGTCTTCGGTCAAACGTGCGGCCAGCACGTTGCCTGCCGAGCCGGCGCCGATGATGATGTAGTCGTATTCGCGTTGCATGGTGGTCTCCTGATGCGTGTGCGGTGCAGCGGCAGTCAAGGCACTGCGCAGTCGTTGTTCTGTGCGCGGCAACGTGCCGTTGCGCGCAGCGCGTGTGTCGGGCGCAACGCATGCATCCATCGATTGCGTGCGTTGCGGCGTGGGCTGCTCAAAACACCGATGCGTAGCGTTCCAGCTCGACCTGGATCGACTTGGTGCGCGTATACGCCTGCAGGGTCGCCAGGCCATTTTCGCGCCCTACGCCGGACTGTTTGTAACCGCCCACCGGCATCGGCGCAGGCGACTCGCCCCAGGTATTGATCCAGCAGATGCCCGCTTCCAGACGATGGATCAACCGGTGCGCACGCGCCAGATCGGGCGTGACCACACCGGCGGCCAACCCGTACGTGGTGGCATTGGCACGGGTCACCGCTTCGTCTTCGTCGTCGTAGGTGAGCAGGCTCAGCACCGGCCCGAAGATTTCCTCGCGCACGATCGCCATCACGTCGGTGCAATCGCTGAAGATCGTCGGTGCCACGTAATAGCCGTGCGCCAGCGCACCGTCGCGTAGCCGCTCGCCGCCGCAGAGCAGGCGCGCACCTTCGGCCTTGCCCTGGTCGATGTAGTCCAGCACGCGCTGCATGTGCGCGGCGCTGACCATCGGGCCAAACGTCGTGTTCGTATCGAGCGGGTCGCCGATATGGATGCGTTGCACGCGTGCCAGCAGCCGCGCTTCGAAGGCGGTACGCAGCGCACGCGGCACGAATACGCGGGTGCCGTTGGTACACACCTGCCCGGAGCTGTAAAAGTTGGCCATCATCGCGATGTCGGCGGCCAGATCCAGGTCGGCATCGGCGCACACGATCAACGGCGATTTGCCGCCCAGCTCCATGGTCACGTCTTTTAGTGATGAACTCGATGCGCTGGCCATTACCTTGCGCCCGGTGGCGGTGCCGCCGGTGAAGCTGATCTTCTCGATCTGCGGGTGTTCGGTAAGTGCGGTGCCCACGCTGGCGCCGTCGCCGGGCAGCACGTTGAACACGCCATCGGGCAGGCCGGCTTCAGTGAAGATTTCGGCCAGCTTGAGTGCGGTGAGCGGCGTCACTTCGCTGGGTTTGAAGATCATTGCATTGCCGGCCGCCAGCGCGGGCGCGGCCTTCCACAGTGCGATCTGGATCGGGTAATTCCACGCACCGATCGCGCCGACCACGCCCAGCGGCTCATGCCGCGTGTAGAAGAAGCTGCCTTCGCGTAACGGCACCTGCACGCCTTGCAGCGCCTGCGATACGCCGGCGTAATACTCCAGCACGTCGGCGCCGGTGACGACGTCCACGCTGCGCGTTTCGCTCAGCGGCTTGCCGGTGTTGAGCGTCTCCAGCTCGGCCAGCGCATCGTTGCGCTCGCGCAGCAATGCCACCGCGCGTAGCAGGATGCGCGAGCGCTCCACTGTCGTCAGCGCCGCCCACACGCGTTGGCCGGCCTTGGCGCTATCGACCGCGGCGTCCAGATCGTCGGCGCCCGCGTTGTGCACATTGGCCAGCACTTCGCCGGTGGCGGGGTTGATCACTTCGAACGTGTGGCCGCCGCGGGCGGGAACATATCGGCCGCCGATGTACAGCAGCTGGTCGGGGAAACGTGGCATGACAAACCTCCTTGGGACGGTCGCCGCAGCGACGCAACTCAGCGTGTGAGGTGCAAAAACTGCAGGTGACGCTCGTATTGATCGATGATGTCGTTGATGATTTGTTCGCGGCTGTAGCCGACCAGGTCGTAGTCCTGACTGCCTTCGTACAGATAGACTTCGGCGCGGTAATAGCGCTGGTTGCGGAAACGCTGCGCCACAAACGACGGGGTGAGATATCCGCGCATCACCACCTGGTAGCGGAAGCCTTGTTGTTCGCCGTGATCGACACTGATTTCCATGTCGCCGTCGTCGACCCGGCTGCTGACCTTCCAGCCTTCTTCCTGCAACTGCGCGGCCACTGCTTCGATCGCCGGGCGCACCTGGTCGTGCATGAAGCGGTAGACCTCATCGCGCGCCGGGAAGTGCATCGCCTGGCCCAGGCGCTGCCGCCAGCCACCGTGATGACGCGATTGCCCGATGAGCGGGCTGGGGCTGTAGAGCTGCGCACGTTTGCGCTGCGATTCTTCGCTCAGCGCGCGCGACAGACCCCAGGCCATCAGCAGCAACACCGCAGAAAACGGCAGCGATGCCAATACCACTGCCGATTTCAGCGCGTCCATGCTACCGGCCAGCAATAAACCTGCAGTGACCACGGCGGTGAGCACGCCCCAGAACACGCGCAGCCAGCGCGGGCCGTCGTCGTGCGGCTCGCCGCCGTGCGAGGACAGCGTGGACAGCACCACGGTGCCGGAGTCGGCAGAGGTGACAAAGAACACGAAGCTGATCGCCACCGTCACCGTGATTACGGTGCGGCTCCACGGGTAGTTTTGCAGCAGCGAGTACAGCACCGTCTGCGGCGCATCGATGGCCTGTTGCGCCAATGCGCCCTGGCCATGGTGCAGCAACTGATCCAGCGCGCTATTGCCGAAGATCGACAACCACGCCAAGGTGAATCCGAGCGGGATCAGCAACACGCCCAGCACGAATTCGCGAATGGTGCGGCCGCGCGAAATGCGCGCGATGAACAAGCCGACGAAGGGTGCCCAGCCGATCCACCACGCCCAGTAGAACACCGTCCAGTTGCCCAGCCAGTCGGCACGGCCGCCATAGGCATAGACGTCGAAACTCTTGCCGACCACGCTGCCCAGGTAGTCGCCCAGGTTCTGCATCAAGGCATTGAGCAGGTATTGCGTTGGGCCGGCAAACAGCATGAACAACAGCAGCGCGATCGCCAGCAGCATGTTGATGTCCGACATCCAGCGCACGCCTTTTTCGACGCCGGACACTGCCACCACAATCGCCGCGCCCATCATCGCCACGATCAGCGCGACCTGCACCCAATGCGTGTGCGGCACATCAAACAAGGTGCTCAGCCCGGCATTGAGATGCAGCACGCCAAAGCCCATGTCTGCGCCAATGCCGAACACCGTCGCGACGATGCCCAGCGCATCCACGGTGTAGCCAATCGGCCCGTTGATGCGCTTGCCGATCAGTGGATACAGCGCCGAGCGCAATGCCAGCGGCAGGTTGTGGCGAAAGGCGAAATACGCGAGCGCCATGGCCGCCAGCGCGAACACGCCCCAGCCGTGCAGGCCCCAATGCAGAAACAGCAACTGCATGGCCTGACGTGCGGACGCTTCACCGCTGCCGGTGCCACCCTGGGGAGGCTGCAGATAATGGGTCAGCGGTTCGGACACGCAGAAGAAGAACAGCGTGATGCTGATACCGGCCGCGAACAACATGCCGGCCCAGGAGAGATAGCTGAATTCCGGTTCGTCGTGATCGGCGCCGAGCTTGATGTTGCCGTAACTGGAGAGCGCAGTGCCCAGCACGAACACCAGATACAGCGTCATCGCCAGCAGGTAGTACCAACCGACATTGCGCGAGGCCCAGGTCTGCGCATCCAGCAGCACGCGGCCTGCGTCCAGCGGAAACAGCGCCACCAGCAAGGCGAATGTGCACACCACCGTCGCCGCCAACAAAAACACCGGCCGCAACGTGCGCACCGGCAACGGCTGCGGTTCGACTGCACTCATACCGACGCACTCATAGGATGCGTATCACGTGACGTGCTCCCAACGAAAAACCGCCTGCGTTATCGCACAGGCGGTGTCTAGGGGGTGTCGTCGGTCGAGTTCGCCAGTGCGAACCCGTCGGCACTTTGCGTGCGCTAGCGCAGCAACTGCAGCGGGACGCGGATGTCCATGCCCACTGCCAGATGATCGGAGAACGCGGCAGGAATCGCTTCGGTGTGCTCGATCACCAGACTGTCGCTGACCAGGATATGGTCGATCGCCCGGTCCGGGCGCCAGCTTGGGAAGGTGTGCACCACGCAGCTCGGCGGCTGCAATCGCGTATGCCGATACAACGCCTGCATCTCTGGACGGTCGGCCACGCAGTTGAAGTCGCCCATCAGCATCGCGTTGGGATGCTCGGACAGCAGCTCGGCGATGAAGGCCAACTGGGCCATGCGCGAATTGGCGCCCAGCGACAGATGCGCCACTGCCACGGCCAATCCATCGCGGCCTTGCCCGAACTTGGCCAGCAGGATGCCGCGCCCGCCGATGCGGCCGGGCAGGGCGTGGTCCTGGACTTCCAGCGGTTCCAGCTTGCTCAGCAAGCCGTTGGCACTGGACGCCACCCCACCCATGCGGCGGTTGGGCTGGTGGCTCCAGTAGTGGAAGCCGGCACGCTCGGCCAGATAGTGGGTCTGGTTGGTGAAGCCCGAGCGCAGGCTGCCTGGGTCGGCCTCCTGCAGGCCGACGATGTCGCGGTCGCCGGCCAGCTTGGCGATGCTGTCCAGGCTGGTGCGTTTGGCCCCCAGCGGTAACGCGTGCGACCAGCTGCGGGTGACGTAGTCGCTGTAACGGCGAGTGCTGGAACCGGCCTGGATATTGGCGGTCAGCACCCGCAGGGTGCGCGAGTCCGAAGCGTTCACGATGCGGCGGTCGCCCCGATCACTTGGCCAGCGTGGCGCGTTCGCGCGCGATCAGGTGATCGGCGATGCGCAGCATGTCCGGGAAGCTCTTGCCCTTGACCAGGTACTTGCCGTTGACGATCAGCGACGGCGTGCCGGTGATCTGGCTACGGGTGGCGAACTGCTTGGCGCGGTTGGTCTTGGCCGAGACGCCGAAGCTGCTCATGGTGTCGATGAAGGTCTTCTGGTCCACGCCGTACTTGGCGTAGAACGCGGCGATGTCCTGCACCGAATCCTTGCCGCGCTCGCCCTTGAGGGTCTGGTCGACGTGGATGGCCTTGTACAGGGCTTCGTGGGTCTTTTCCTGCACGCCCAGCGTCTCGGCGGCGTAGAACGCGCGCGCATAGTCATCCCACGGGCCACCGAACATCGCCGGGACGTAGACGAAATGCACGTCCGACGGCAGGCCGGCCTTCCACGGCCCGATCAGCGGCTGGAACGCGTTGCAGGCCGGGCAGACATAACCGAACACCTCGGCCACTTCGATCTTGCCGGCAGCCTGCTGGTACGGCTGGGCTGCCTGGATGTCCACATAGTCGGTGCCGGCGACCGGCTCGGGGCCGTTCGGTGCGCGCGGAGCGGCGCTGGGCGCGGCGGCCGGCGGCGTGGTGGCGCTTTCGCCAACCGCAGGCGGGGCGGCCGGATCGGCAGCCGGGGCAGCGGCAGGTGCAGACGCCGTCCCGGCAGCCGGCGTAGCGGCGGCAGGTGCGGTGTCGGACGAGCCGTCCTGGGCCTTGCAGGCGACCAGGATCGGCAGCAGCGCCATCAGCGTCAGGGCGAAGCGGGTCTTCATCGGATTGGATCTCCAGCGTGGGGCGAGAAAAGGGCCGGACGGCCGCGGGGCGCATGATGCCACGGGCCGCCGTCGGTGGCGGTTACGCGGTTCAGCGCTTGGCAGCTGCGGCGTGCTCGCGGGCGATGAGGTAGTCGGCCACGCGCAGCATGTCCGGATAATTGCGCGCGCCGATCAGGTAGCGCCCGTTGACGATGATGGCCGGGGTGCCGGGCAGCTTGCTGCGCTTGGCGAAGTCGCGCGCGGCATCCAGCTTGGCGTCCACCGCCTGGCTCTTGTAGGTCTCGACGAAGCGCTGCTGCGGCACGCCGTAGTCGGCGTAGAACGCCGCCAGTTCTTCCGGTGCCACGTTCTGGGAAGGCACGCTCTGCTTTTCGTGGATGGCGTCGAACATGGCGCGGTGGCTGCGCTTGGCCACACCGAGGATGTCGGCGGCGAAGTACGCGCGCGCAAACGCGTCCCAGAACCCGCCAAAGGCTGCCGGCACCGGGGTGAAGCGCACGTAGGACGGTTGCTTGGCCGCCCAGGCTTCCAGCGTCGGCTCGAAGTGCGCGCAATGCGGGCAGGTGTAGCCGAACACTTCCACCACTTCGACCTTGCCGGCCAGCGGCGCATACGGCTGGCCGCCGTCGATCAGGGTGTAGTCCTCGCCTTCGACCGGCGGCGCCGTCTTGTCGGCGGCGCAGGCCGCCAGTGGCACCAGGATCAACAACAGCAGGGACAGGCGGGAAAGCAGATTCATGCAGGCTCCGTGGGGATCTCAAGAGGGGGCGGGAAACGACGACGCCGGTCGCGGGACCGGCGTCGTGACACGGTGGAGCAGGTGGGCGCCTCAGCTCATGAGCGCGCCGGTGTCCCGGCAGGCGTCTGTGCAGCGGCGGCATCGTCGGCGCGGTCGTGCAGACCTTGCAGATAGCTGGACAGCGCCTGGATCTCCTGCTCGCTCAGCGGGCGTGCCACCTGGGCCATGATATTGAACAGCGCCGGATTGCGCTCCTGGGTGGTGCCGGCCTGGTAGTCCTTCAGGCGCCGCGCCACGTAGTCGGCATGCTGGCCACCCAGGCGCGGATACGCCGGGCCCGGATTGCCGCCACCGGACGGGCCGTGGCACGCCATGCAGGCCGGCACGCCGCGCGCGATGTCGCCACCGCGGTAGAGCTTTTCGCCGACCTCGTAGAACTTCATGCCCTGATATGGACCCTCGGCGATCACTGCGTCGTCGGCGACCCCGGCGGATGCCTTCTGGGTGGCGAAGTAGGCGCCCAGGTCGCGCATGTCCTGCGCGGTGAGGTCCTTGACGAACGGCACCATCACCGCCGACATCCCGCTATTGCGCTCGCCGCTGGCGATCAGGGCCACCTGATGCGCAACGTAGCGCTCGGTTTGCCCGGCGATGCGCGGGTACATGGCTACCGCCGGATTGCCGTCGGGGCCGTGGCAGGCGGCGCAGGCGGCCGCCTTTGTCTGCCCGGCCTTGGCATCGCCCCAGGTGGTCTTGGCCAAATCCACCTCCAGCGGCGCAACGCGCACGGGCGGTGGATCGGGGATCGGCGTGACCGCCGATTGCGCAAACGCCACGGCGGCAATGACCGGCACGGCGAGGGCGGTGAGGACTAGCACACGAGCATGGCGCATCAGCTAAAGCTCCGTATGGACCCGGCCCGCGCGCGTTGGGTGCTGGCAGTGGCAGGCATGCTTGGATTATCGACACGCCTTTGCGCCAGGGTCAACGAACAGTGCAGCAAAACCGCCGGGCCCGAACGTGCGATCCTAGTGAGATGTCGCTCCTTATCGAACAAGCCCGCTACCACCTGTCCGCCCATAACGCCCGGCAATTGCCCGACGATGGCGGTTACGAGGTGGCCTTCGCCGGCCGCTCCAACGCCGGAAAATCCAGCGCACTCAATGCGCTGACCCGCCAGAACGCGCTCGCCCGCGTGTCCAAGACTCCCGGCCGCACCCAGCAGCTGGTGTTCTTCCAGATCCAGCCCGAGCGCTATCTGGTGGATCTGCCCGGTTACGGCTACGCCAAGGTGCCGCAGGACCTGCAGGCGCACTGGCAGGCCTTCATCGACCGCTATTTCCGCACCCGCGAGGCGCTGCGCGGCTTGGTGGTGGTGATGGACATCCGCCATCCGCTCAAGGATTACGACCTGCAGATGCTCGGCTACGCCGCCGAGCGCGGCCTGCCCGCGCACGGTTTGCTGACCAAGGCCGACAAGCTCGGCCGTGGCCAGCAGATGCAGACCCTGCAGAAGGTCAAGAAGGAAGTGACCTCGCGCTTCGGCGACAGCGTGACCGTGCAGACCTACTCCGGCGAATCGCGCCAGGGTGTGGACGAACTGCGCGGCATCGTCGGCGGTTGGCTGGGTCTGGGTGTGGAAACGCCCGCGGCCGAGTGATGCCTGGCGGCCGCCACGGCCGCGGCCCTTTGATGCGATGCAAGACGGCGAGCCAGTGCTCGCCGTCTTCGTGTGTGCCGGTCGGTATGGGCCTGTCGGCAGCCAGGGTCGACCGGTGTACCGGTTGGCCGGCTGGCGCACAGGCGGAGCGGTGGGCTGCGGTGATGCGCACTGCGGCCCATCCTGCGGCATGCGCATGGATGGAAATCTCAGACCCGGCCGATGGCGGCAATACTTGCATGCCCTGCGGGTATAGTGCGGGCCTTGCGGTGGCTGGGAAGTATCCCCACATCGTCCCACACCTTCACGTTTGCGAGCCTGCCCTTGTCGAGTCCCAGCCACGTTGCCGAAACGCCGATTACCGAACGCGCGGAACTGGTCCAGGTGCTGGCCTCCGGCGAGAAGCCCAGTGCGGACTGGCGGATCGGGACCGAGCACGAGAAGTTCGGCTTCCAGCTCGATGACCTGCGCGCGCCCACCTTCGAAGGCGCGCGTGGCATCCAAGCCCTGCTGACCGGGTTGACCCGTTTCGGCTGGGAGCCGGTGCAGGAAAACGGCCACACCATCGCGCTGCTGCGCGACGGCGCCTCGGTGACGCTGGAGCCGGCTGGCCAGCTGGAACTGTCCGGCGCGGCGGTGGAAACCCTGCACGACACCTGCGTGGAAACCGGCACCCATCTGGACGAAGTGGCGCAGGTGGCCGGCGAGTTGCAGCTTGGGTTCCTGGGCATGGGCTTCCAGCCCAAGTGGCGGCGCGACCAGATGCCGTGGATGCCCAAGGGCCGCTACCAGATCATGAAGAACTACATGCCCAAGGTCGGCTCGCTCGGCCTGGACATGATGACGCGCACCTGCACGGTGCAGGTCAATCTGGATTACGCCACCGAAGCGGACATGGTGCAGAAGTTCCGCGTGTCGCTGGCGTTGCAGCCGATCGCCACCGCCTTGTTTGCCGATTCGCCGTTCACCGAGGGCAAGCCCAACGGCTACCTGAGCTATCGCTCGCACATCTGGACCGATACCGACGCCGATCGCACCGGCATGCTGGATTTCGTGTTCGAAGACGGCTTTAGCTACGAGCGGTACGTCGATTACCTGCTCGATGTGCCGATGTATTTTTCGTATCGCAACGGCGTCTATGTCGATGCCAGCGGGCAGAGCTTCCGCGATTTCATGCAAGGCAAGCTGCCGGCGTTGCCGGGTGCGTTGCCGACGCTGCGCGATTGGTCGGACCACATGACCACCGCGTTTCCGGAAGTGCGCCTGAAGAAATATCTGGAAATGCGTGGCGCCGATGCCGGTCCGTGGAATCGCCTGTGCGCGTTGTCGGCGTTCTGGGTGGGCTTGTTGTACGACCAGACCGCGCTCGATGCAGCCTGGGACTTGGTCAAGGATTTCAGCCCGACCGAACGCCACGCCTTGCGCGACGGCGTGCCCAAGCACGCCCTGGGCCTGCCGTTCCGCAACGGTACCGTGCGCGACCTGGCGGTAGAGGCAGTCAATATCGCCCGCGAAGGCCTGCGCCGACGCGCGCGCTTGAATGGCGATGGCCAGGACGAAACCGGCTTTGTCGACGTGATCGCCGAGATTGCCGAAAGCGGCGTCACTGCCGCCGAGCGCAAGCTGGCGCTGTATCACGGCGCATGGAACGGCGATATCGACCGTGTATTCCGTGAGTTTGCGTACTGATTGAGTGATGTGCGGTCGACTACGCGCCGTGATGCGGCGCGTGTTGCTGTGGGTCAGTGCGTGAGCGGTTAGCTGTCGGCAGTGAAGCCCTGGTTGCGTGCGGCTTCCACCCTGGCGCCCTGATGCGCACGGTCGCGCGCATTCTTCGCGTGGGTGACCGACGAGCGCGTTACCGACCCTGGCTCGGCGCGACAGCCTGGTAGCCAGGGGAATGTGTTGCCCCGTGATGCGCGCGATGAGGCCACTGCTGGTCGTGCGCGCTGATCCCTTGCCCCCGTCGGTTCCGGTCTGCGCTCAGCGCCGCTCCGGCATGCACGGCAGGCGCACCGTTACGCGCAGCCCGCCATGGGCGCGGTTGTCCAGGCGCAGGTCGCCGCCATGCGCCAGCACGATGCTGTGCGCCACCGACAAGCCCAGGCCGATGCCGCCGGTACCACGGTTACGCGAAGACTCGCCACGCACGAACGGCAGCAACAGTTGTTCGCGCTGGGTGGGGTCGATGCCGGGGCCGTCGTCGTCGATCCACAACACCCCATCCTCACCATCGCGGGTGAGCTGCAGGCGCGCGCACTTGCCGTATTTCAGGGCGTTTTCGAGAAGATTCATCAGCGCGCGGCGCAATGCCAGCGGGTCGCCGTCCAGGGTGATGGTCGGGCCGGGCAGCAGCACCGCGTCGGCGCCGATATCGGTGGCGTTGTCGACCACGCTCTCCACCAGCAGGCGCAGATCCAGCGGCGCGCGTTCGCCGCGATGGCGATCGTTCTGGATGAAATCCAGCGCCGCGGAAATCATCGCCTTCATTTCGTCGATATCGGCCAGCGCCTTTTCGCGCAGTGGCGGTTGCAGGCCGTCCAGTCGAAACGACAGCCGCGCCAGCGGTGTGCGCAGGTCGTGCGCGATGGCCGCCACCATGTGGGTACGTTCGTTGATCAGCCGGTTCAGACGCCCCTGCATCGCATTGAACGAATCGGCGGCGCGGACGATCTCCGGCGGGCCGCTGCGTTGCAAGGCGGCGGCGTGGGGATTGCGGCCCAGCCGGTCGGCGGCTTCGGCAAAGCGCTTGATCGGCGCCGACAGTGCGCGCGAGAACCACCATGCCAGCGGCACATTGGCGAGCAGGCCGGCCAGGAACAGCAGCACGATATGGGTCTTGAACTCAGCCGACAGCCGCCGTCGCGGCGACTCCACCGTGCGCCAGCGGCCATCGGGCTGCTGCAGGGCGGCGGTGAAGCCATCCAGCAGCGGCACGCCGGGGGTCAGACGTTCGCTTTCCCAATCGTCCGGCGCCTGGTCCATGCGCAGCCCATTGCCGAACGGCGGGTCGCCAGCTGGGCGGCCGGACGCCCATTCCGGCGACATCCGTCGGATACCGTTGCTGTCCGCGGCACTGGCCGCGTGCTGCCGTCGCGGTCGGTCCGCGGCAAGCTGCGGGCTTTCGCGGTCGTCGGCACTGCGATAGAACCGCACGCGGTGCGCGTCGACATCAAGCCAGTGGGCCAGCAGCATTTCCGCGAAGGCGTCGCGCACCTGGCCAGGCGGCGCCGTTGGCACCTGCACGCTGTCGTGCACCTTGAGGGTCTGGGTGCCGGCGGGCATGCGCGTGGACAGCAGCGCCACCACTTCCGGCGGGTGCACTGGCGGCTCGTAGACGGGGGTGCGCATCACCAGCAGGGCGATGCCGATGGCCTGGGCGGTGAGCAGCGCCACCGCCAGCAGGACGAACGTGCGGGCAAAGATCGACAGCCCGCGACGTGCCGGTTTACTCACAGACGCGAGACGCCCGGCAGCAGCATGTAGCCTTCATTGCGTACGGTGCGAATCAGTTCGGTATGGACGCGCTCGTTGATCTTGCGGCGCAGGCGGCTGATCTGGCTGTCGATGGCACGGTCGTAGACGTCGGTATCGCGGCCGCGCGCATAGTCCAGCAACTGGTCACGGCTGAGCACGCGCTGCGGGTGCTCGACGAAGGTGCGCAACAGCGCGAATTCGCCGTCGGAGAGATTGATGAAGATGCCGGTGGGGTCGCGCAGGTCGCGGCGCACCACGTCCAGGCGCCAGCCGGCGAATTCGTAGACGTTTCCGCGCTGGTCGGCCTGCTCGTTGCTGGCTTGGCTGCGGCGCAGCAAGGCGCGCACCCGCGCCAGCAGTTCGCGCGGGTTGCAGGGTTTGGCCAGATAGTCGTCGGCGCCCACTTCCAGGCCGATGATGCGGTCGGTGTCGTTGCCCAGCGCACTGAGCATGATGACCGCCGGCGAACCGCGTTCGCTGGCCAGGGCGCGGGCTGCGCTCAGCCCATCTTCTCCCGGCATCATCACGTCGAGTACGATGAGGTCCGGGCGGCGTTGCGCCATGCGCGTGCGCATGTCCGCCACGTTTTCGGCAACGTCCACCTGGTAGCCATGCGCGCTGAGGAACTCGCCGATCAGCTTGCGCAGGTCCGGGTCGTCGTCGACCACAAGAACGCGGGGTTGTTGCATGTCCATGGGAATCATCGTCGGTGGCGCGGAGGTCGGCCCGCGCAGGGTGGTGGCTACCGGATACATGGTGCTCGCAGGTGCAAGGCTGGAACTCACATCATAAACATCAAATTTGTCAACTATTGGCACACGTGCAAGGCAACATGACGGGACGGGACATCACGCAGGACACCATCGCTTCGACACTGCGCCATCCCGATGGTGGGAGCGTGCATGACAAGGCGTTTCCGATGATGCGGGTGATCAGCCGCGATAACGGCGTGGGCCTGACCCGCGACATGGTACTGATGGCGCAGACGTTGCGCGCCGGCGGCGTGCCCGTGCAGGAGCTGGGGTTCACCAGCCAGCGGTTGCAGGACACCGGGCGCGAAGTGCGGCTATGGGCCAGTCGCGCGCTGTTCGGGCGGGTGCCGTTGCAGATCTTTTCCGAGCGCGTGTATGCGCGCTGCCTGCCGCTGGGGCAGATCAACCTGCTGGTGCCCAACCCGGAATGGCTGCTGCCCAAATGGCTACCGTTGCTGCCGAAATTCGATGCGGTGCTGTGCAAGACCCACCATGCCGAGCGGATTTTCCAGAGCCTGGGCTGCACCACGCGTTTCATCGGCTTTACCAGCCCGGATCGCCACGATGCGCAGGTGCCGCGCCAGCGTGCGTTTTTCCATCTGGCCGGGCGCAGCACTGCCAAGGGCACCCGCGTGCTTCTGGAGACCTGGAAGCAGCATCCGGAGTGGCCGCTACTGACGGTGGTGCAAAACCCGCGGACCGCCGGGAAACCGGTGGTGGCGCCGAATATCGATCACAGGGTCGGTTATCTCGACGATGCGGAATTGCGCCGGCTGCAAAATGCGCATCTCTTCCACATCTGTCCCTCCGAGGCCGAAGGCTTCGGCCACTACCTGATGGAAGCGCTGAGCGTGGGGGCGGTGACGTTGGCCACCGATGGCGAGCCGATGAACGAGTTGGTCAAGCCGGAACATGGCGTATTGATTCCGGTGGGCGACGTGCGCCAGCGACGCCTGGCGTCGTATTACTACGTTGACGCAGCGGGCATTGCGCAGGCGGTGGAAACCGCGCTCGCCATGCCGCAGGCCGCGCTGGACACGCTGTCGGCCAATGCGCGTGCGTTTTATCAGGCCAATGATGCCGCCTTTGCAGCGCGCTTCCGCAGCGCGGTACTGGCGTCGCTGCCGGACCATGCGCCGCAAAACGCCGTCGGCATTGCGCCGGTGGTGGTCGATCGTTGAGGGATTGACGCGCTTGTCAGCGCTTGTGGTCGTTACCACTACATGCCGTTGCTCATCAACGGCATGCGCATCTTCCTCGTGCGCGGGTTCAAGCGGACGCTGCCATCGGAAGGTTGCAGCGTTACTGACGCCACGCAGTTGACCCCGCTATTCGATCGCGCCGGCGCTGCCAGGCTTGCTTGGTACTCACAGTCGCGGCGTCGAATGCATGCAATGCACGATCGATTGGTCGCCGGCTAGATGAGCGTGCAGCGTTGGCGAAATCCAATGACAACGAATCGATCAATCACTCCTATTGCACCACTCACGGCGCGGTCGTTTCGCTGTGCAGCTCCGCAATGCAGGGCGACACAAATAGATTGCCGCGATATGCGCCAGCCAGCGTCCTGGCCGCGACGACTGCCCAGACCACACCAAGCACGGCCACCAGGACGACGCCGAGCAGATTGAAGAACATCAGCTGCACTAGCGCGCCAAGTTTCAAGGTGGCCACGGCGTAGACGCCAAGTGGAAAGGTGAAACCCCACCAGCCCAGATTGAACGGCACCTCGGCACGGAAATAGCGTGCGGTGATCAGGATCGACAGCAGCAGCCACCAGGCGCCGAGGCCCCAGAACAGCACGCCGCCGATCACGCCGATGCCCGCCGCGATCTGCCCGAGCTCGGCCAGCCCGTGCGCAGCGAAGATCGCCGGGGCGTCGGCGCCCATCACCAGCATGCCCAGCGCACCGGTCGCGATCGGGCCGAGCGACAACCAGCTCGATGCCGCCATGCTGGCCGGCGGCAGCTGATGCAAGGCCATGCGCAGCAGCAGGATGACCAGGATGCTCATCGCCACCGGCACCGAATACGCCCACAACGCATAGCTGGCAATCAGCACCGCGAAGCGGCTGCCTGCATCGGCAAGGTGCGGAGCCAGCAGCCCGCCGCTGGCCGCCGCCACTTCGGCCGCCACCACCGGCAACAGCCACACCGCGGTCATCTGCTCGATGCGGTGGCGCTGCCGGGTGAACATCAGATACGGCACGCCCACTCCGCAAGCCACGGCCATCGCCACATCCGCCCACCACAGGGCCTCGGCCAGCGGCAGCACGGCGCTGCCCCAACGTGGCATGCCGTACAGCAACAGGCCGTTGATGATGGTCGCCAGGCCCATCGGGATGGTGCCCAGGAACATCGACGCGCTGGCGTGCCCGAAGATCCGTCTGGCTTCATCGAAGAACAGCACCCAGCGCGCGGCATACAGCAGCGCAAAGACGACAAACAGCACAACGTTGCACATCCACAGGCGCGCGCCGATCGCCGCCAAGCCTGGAACAGGCCACGGCAGTTGCCCGAGCGCCAGGGCAAAAATGCCGGTGCCCATGGTGACGGCGAACCAGCTCGGGGTGAATTGACGGATGACCTCACGCGGGCCGGACAGTGCCTTGAAGGGGCGCAGCCACTGGGTGACTGGGAGTGCAGTGACGGTAGACATGGCGGCATGTGACGCAATGGGGAGGGCAGTGGCAACAGTGTCGAGCGCCAGTTCATAGCTGTAAAACGGGTAATATCGTTATTGAATACTTGTAAGGCAGGTAGATTGTGCGTCTGACGCTGCGGCAACTTCAGATCTTTTGCGCCATTGCCCAGCATGGCAGCACTACCAGTGCCGGACTGGTGGTGGCGTTGTCGCAGTCGGCCACCAGCGCGGCGCTCAATGAGCTGGAGCATGCGTTGGGCACGCAGTTATTCGATCGCGTCGGCAAACGCCTGGTGCTCAACGATGTCGGCACCGCGCTGCTGCCGCAGGCACGCAAGCTGCTCGATGGCGCGCACGAGATCGAAGCGGGCTTCGAACCGGGCACCGCTGCCGCTACAGGTCGCTTGAAGATCGGTTGCAGCACGACGATCGGCAATCATGTGTTGCCGCTGGTGCTGCATGCGCTACGCAAGCAGGCGCCAGCGCTGCGCGTGGATATGGAAAGTGCCAATAGCAGCACGATCGCGCGCAAGGTGGCCAACTTCGAGTTGGACATGGGGTTGATCGAAGGACCCTGTCATTTGCCGGAACTGCGTGCGGAGCCCTGGTTGCTGGACGAACTGCTGGTCGTGGTCGGTCGCCGACATGCGTTGGCCAAGCAGCCCAAGGTCGCGCTGGCCGACCTGCGCGACGCCGACTGGCTGTTGCGCGAGCCAGGCTCGGGCACGCGTGAAGAGGTCGAGCAGTTGCTGCTGCGGCATCTGCATGCGTTGTCCGATACCCGCCAGATCGGCAGCTCGGAAGCGATCAAGAACATGGTGGTGCAGGGCCTGGGTGTGAGTTGCCTGTCGCGCTGGGTGGTGGATGAGCTGATCGCAACGAAGAAGTTGAAGCCGCTGAGCGGCGGGCTGCCGCGACTGACCCGGCGGTTCTTTCTGATCGCGCATCGCGACAAGTTTTTTTCGCCGAATCTGCAGGGCTTTCACGACGCCTGCCTGCAGTTCAAGCTGGAGCGGGGCGAGCCTGCGCACCGTTAGGCATCGGCCATGCGCTGCTGCGCAATCGCGTGCGGCAATGCAGCAGGGTGATGCGCGCAGCAACGCCTGGATGTGACGCGAAGGCAGGACGGCGATGATGTGAGCGCGGTCACCTTCTGTTGCGTGCAGCGTGCGTATCGACTGCTCAACAGCCCTCGGCATCGCTTTTTCCATACAGATGCCTATACTGCCCCCCAGTATCTTGGGTCGAGGGCCGGCATGCCGCATTCGCCGCTGGAAAAGAAACGCGCACTGGCGCGAGTACGGCGGTTGCGTGGGCAGTGCGATGCACTTGAGCGTGCGTTGCAGTCGGGCGCAGACTGCGCCCCAGTGCTACAGCAGATCGCCGCGATCCGGGGGGCAGTGAATGGGCTGATGTCGCAGGTGCTTGAAGCGCATATCCGTGAAGACTTCGGGCATGCCGCTGCGTCCGATGCACAACGCGCCGAGCGGGTACAGGACTTGCTCGGCCTGGTCCGGTCTTACCTCAAATGAACTCCCACCGGGCCGGCGCATGCCGCGCCCGTCCTCGAACATCCTCGTCAGGAGCGCTATCCCAATGAAATCCCGTGCAGCAGTCGCATTCGGACCCGGCAAGCCGCTGGAAATCGTCGAGATCGACGTCGCACCGCCGAAGGCCGGCGAAGTGCTGGTCCGCATCACCCACACCGGCGTGTGCCATACCGATGCCTTCACGCTGTCCGGCGATGACCCGGAAGGTATCTTCCCGTCGGTGCTGGGCCACGAAGGCGGCGGCATCGTCGAGCAGATCGGCGAAGGCGTGACCAGCGTCAAGGTCGGCGACCACGTGATCCCGCTGTACACGGCCGAATGCCGCAAGTGCAAATTCTGTCTGTCCGGCAAGACCAACCTGTGTCAGGCCGTGCGTGCCACTCA
The DNA here is from genome assembly GCF_979258225.1 of Xanthomonas sp. AC360. NCBI lineage: Bacteria > Pseudomonadati > Pseudomonadota > Gammaproteobacteria > Lysobacterales > Lysobacteraceae > Xanthomonas > Xanthomonas sp. AC360. The sequence continues at coordinate 375,575 of NZ_OZ409846.1, read as the reverse complement.
GGGCAAGGGCCTGATGCCGGACGGCACCACGCGCTTCTCCTACAACGGCGAGCCGATCTTCCACTACATGGGCTGCAGCACCTTCAGCGAATACACCGTGGTGCCGGAAATCTCGCTGGCGGTGGTCAATCCCGAAGCGCCGCTGGAAAAGGTCTGCCTGCTCGGCTGCGGCGTCACCACCGGCATCGGCGCGGTGCACAACACCGCCAAGGTCAAGCCGGGCGAAAGCGTGGCGGTGTTCGGCTTGGGCGGCATTGGTCTTGCGGTGATCCAGGGCGCGGTGCAGGCCAAGGCCGGGCGCATCCTGGCTATCGATACCAACCCGGGCAAGTTCGACCTGGCGCGCAGCATGGGCGCCACCGATTGCATCAACCCGAAGGACTACGACAAGCCGATCCAGGAAGTCATCGTTGAGTTGACCGACGGCGGCGTGGATTTCAGCTTCGAGTGCATCGGCAACGTCAACGTGATGCGCTCGGCGCTGGAGTGCTGCCACAAAGGCTGGGGCGAGAGCGTCATCATCGGCGTGGCCGGCGCAGGCCAGGAAATCAGTACCCGTCCGTTCCAGCTGGTGACCGGCCGCGTGTGGCGCGGCTCGGCCTTCGGTGGTGTCAAGGGACGTACGCAATTGCCGGGTATGGTGGAGCAATCGATGAAGGGCGAGATCGATCTGGACCCGTTCATCACCCACACCATGCCGCTGGAAGAGATCAACGAGGCCTTCCATCTGATGCATGAAGGCAAGTCGATCCGCACCGTGATTCATTTCTGACCGTACGGCCAGGATCGGCGCGCGGCCGCTTCCGCGCACGCAGTACCCGATACCCGGGAGGGGCATGATGACTACCGTGTCGATTCATCCTTCGGTGGACAGTGGAGTAGCGCGTGGGGCGGCCGGCGGCTTTGCAGGCGGAACCCTGCAATGCCATTGCGCCAGCGACAAGGTAACCGTGGACGTGGCGGCGCAGACCGCGCACAACCATGCTTGCGGCTGCAGTAAATGCTGGAAGCCGGAAGGGGCGACCTTTTCCGTGATCGCGGTGGCGCCGCGCGACAAGATCACGGTGACCGCCCATGCGGAGAAGCTCAAGATCGTCGATGAAAGTGCAACGATCCAGCGGCATGCGTGCACCGGCTGCGGTGTGCACATGATTGGCCGCATCGAGAAAAAGGATCACGCGTTCTACGGTCTGGATTTCATCCACACCGAACTGTCGCAGCAGTCGGGCTGGTCACCGCCGGGCTTTGCGGCGTTCGTGTCGTCCATCATCGAAACCGGTACGCCGCCGGAGCAGATGGAAGGCGTGCGCGCGCGGCTGACCGAGCTGGGCTTGCAGCCGTACGATTGCCTGTCGCCGGGGTTGATGGACGCGTTGTCGGCCCAGGTGGCGCGTCAGAAGGGTCTGCTGCACTGACCCACCCGCCGCGCAGCCGGTGATGCCGGCTGCGCGGTCTTCTTTCGAAGGAATTCCATGGAACGTATCGAACACCGTGCCTGCTTCGGCGGTTGGCAGGACGTGTACCGGCATCAGTCGCAGGCCTTGGATTGCAGCATGACGGTAGGGGTGTATCTGCCGCCGCAGGCCGCCGAGGGTCCGTTGCCGGTGCTGTACTGGCTCAGTGGCCTGACCTGCACCGAACAGAACTTCATCGGCAAGGCCGGCGCGCAGCGCTACGCGGCCGAACACGGCGTGATCGTCGTGGCGCCGGACACCAGCCCGCGTGGCGACGATGTGGCCGACGCGGAAGGCTACGACATCGGCAAGGGCGCCGGTTTCTATGTCGATGCCACGCAGCAGCCGTGGGCAGCGCATTACCGCATGTACGACTATGTGGTGAACGAATTACCGGCATTGATCGAAGCGACATTCGCCACCACCGGTGCGCGTGCGATCAGCGGTCACTCGATGGGCGGCCATGGCGCATTGACCATCGCGCTGAAGAATCCGGGCCGCTATCGCAGCGTGTCGGCATTTTCGCCGATCGTGGCGCCGAGCCAGGTGCCGTGGGGCGAGAAGGCGTTTGGGCACTATCTGGGTGAGGATCGCGACAGCTGGAAGGCGTATGACGCCACCGCGTTGATCGCACAGGCGCAGGAGCGTTTGCCGCTGTTGATCGATCAGGGCGGGGCGGACGAATTCCTGGAAAACCAGCTGAAAACCGGGTTATTCGAAGACGCTGCCAAGGCGGCGGCGTACCCGGTGACCGTGCGCATGCAGCCGGGGTACGACCATAGCTATTACTTCATCGCCAGCTTTATTGGCGAACATATTGCGCATCATGCTGCGGCATTGCGTGGTTGATTGTTTCGTTGCGTAAGTAGTAGTTGGCTGAGTGAGTAGTGGTGCGTGTGCGATAGGGCGATGCACGGTGGTGCGCGTGGCGTGGTGGTGCTGTGTTGTGCGTTCTGGTGCCACGCATCAAGCGGCGACCCGATGTCCCTTCTCCCGTCGGGAGAAGGTGCCCCGCAGGGGCGGATGAGGGTACGGGCCACAGCTTGGTGCAGAGAGTGATTGCGTGAGTGGCTTCGCGCCGTACCCTCACCCAAATCCCTCTCCCGGTGGGAGAGGGGCTTTAAGCGGCACGATGCCTCTGACGGCACCTAGCGCAGTTGCTGCGCAGCGTGTCTGCCTATCTGATGCACGCCGTCAACGCACGTCGCGCATTTCCCAGTGATGGCCGGCCAGGGCCTGCATACGCTGCTTGAACAGATCGCCGGGGATGCTGGTGGTGGCGACCAGATCGATGCGCAGATCGTCCTGCTTGCCGGTGACGGTGGCCGACGGATCGGTGATGCCCAGGCTGGGGTCCACCTCGTCCGGGTCGGCCTGCAGCTGGCGCCAGCGATCGAACCAGGCCGGGTCGCGCAGTGCGGCCTGCAACTGTTCGGCGAAGGCCTCGGCGCCGTTGGCGGTGAAGCTCACCGACGGCGCGCTGCCGCGGGCGAGCTTGGGGTCGGGCAGGCTGATCGAGTAGCTGACAGGCATGGACACACTCCGTTGAATGACGGCGGCACACTAGCCGAGGGCGGGTGAGAACGCCGTCGAAGGCCATGCGTCGTGACGCGCTTGCCTCAGGCAGAAAAACGGTGCGGTTCGGCGGCGAAAGCCACCGCCAGCGCGCCCTTGCCTACGTTGACCATGCCGGTCAGGCTCATCACGCTTTCGAACAATTCCACGCCATGGCTCTGGCAGGCGGCCTGCAGCGCGGCATAGCCGGGCAGGGCATGCAGCTCGGCCAGCTCGCCGCCATAGCCCACGCACACGGTGGGTGTCATCAGGCCCTCGCGGAGCTTGCGCACGGTGAAGCCGAACAGCTTCTCGGCCGACGGCTCGAAGCCCTTGAGCTTGGCCACCGGTTCGGTGACGCCGCGATACGCGCGCAGCACCGGTTTGATATCCAGCGCGCTGCCCAGCGCCGCGCCGATCAGGCCCACGCTGCGATCGCCCTTGGTGCGTGCACGTGCGCGCAGGTAATAGAGATCGCGCGGAATCATGTAGCCGTAGGTGTGCTCGGCCAACTGCTCCAGGCGGGTGCGGATCGCTGCAACACCCTGGCCTTGCTCGCGCAGGCGCACCGCTTCCACCGCGGTGATGCCCTGGCCGGCAAACAGGTTCAAGGTATCGATCACGCGCAATGCGAAGGGCGAGCTGTGACCTGCGGCCTGACGGATCGGCTTGTAGTCGTTGAGGATCGCGAAGCTGGCCTGCATGGCGTTGTCGTAGATCTGGCTGCGCAGCTTGGAGATGGTCAGGCAGAACACGTGGTCGTAATCGATGACCAGACGCTGCAGGAACAGATCGCGGATCTGATTTACCGAAAACGGTGTGGTTTCTGCCTCGTGGCCGCGCTCGGCCACATGCGCCTGCAAAAAGCTCAGGGTGGCTTCTTCATCGCGATGATCGGCCAGCACGGCGTCGCCGATACGGACGCTGATCGGCAGCACGATCACGTTGTTGCGTTGGATGAAGTCCTGCGGCAAATCGCACGCACTGTCCACCACGATTCCGATGCGCATCGTCGCCCCCTCCGGCTATTGCGTCGTTTCCAACTGCGAACGCTATCGCAAAACGGTCGCCGCGCGTAGACCAGCGGTCGGACCGGCCGGGCCGGGAGGCGGCCAGCGGCACCAAACCCTGGCTATCGAAGGGCGGTTCTTTACGATGCCCGCGGTGATCTGCGCGCTGGGCGTGTAGTGGTTGGGCAGGTTGGAGACGGCATGGTCGGTCCAGGTGGATTGGCAGGGACAGCGCCTCGCACGCAGGAACAACGAGACGGCGGCGTCCGCCCAGCGCAGCCTCCGGCCACCCGCGTCCACACGACCACACGACCACACGGGCATGTGGCTCTGCACCATTTGCGTGCGGCGCCAGGCAACACACCTGAGCGGTACATGCTGGACCGACAGGAAGTTGGGTGCGAACTGAGGACCAGGGCACGCTCGGGGTGCAAGGTAGCGCCCGCTATCGCGCTTGGCACGGCTGTCCTGCCGGAATCGCTATAGCTCCTGCCGCAGTGCCGCTGCTAGGGTCGGCCGCAACCGCTGCAGGGCGGGTCCCGGGAGCGCCGCACTGGCGCCGCCGCGCTGAACACCATGGAGAGTCCACATGCACACCACCCCATCCAACACCCTCACACAGACTGGTGCGCAGGCGCCCACCACGCGGCGGCGCGCATCGCGCTGGTGGAAGGCCGCGCTGGCGATCGGCCTGGTGGCGCTGGCACCGGCGGCACTGGCCGGGCCGTACAAGATCTTTGGCAACCACTATGCGTGGGTCAATAATTTCAACGATCCCAACAACATCATCCAGGGCACCTTCGGCACCGGTAGCACGCCGGAGCTCACCGTCACCTTCAACTTCGCCGACTACAACCTGTATGGATATCCGGCGATCGTGCGCGGCTGGCACTACGACTGGAATCCGACCAGCGACAAGCTGTTCCCCAAGCAGATTTCCTCGATCAACTCGTTGCCGTTCAAGTTCAACTACAGCGCCGGCGGCACCAATCTGGCAGGCGATTTTGCCTACGACATCTTCTTCCGCTGGGACACGGCAAAGGGCAACCCGCAGCTGGAAGTGATGATCTGGGGCGACCATAACTCCTGGCCGATCGGCACGGTGACCGCCACCAAGGTGATCACCGCAGGCGGGCGCACGTTCGATCTGTGGGAGGGTTTCAACTCCGGTGCCGGCTACTACGTCTACACCTTCATCCCGACCGGCACCGCCGGCCAGCCGACGCTCAAGACCAGCGGCAATCTCAACATCGATGCCAAGCCGTTCTTGACCTGGCTGCAGAACAATCGCTCCAAGGATGGCCGCTACAACAACAGCATGTATCTGCATGCGGCCGAAGCCGGCTTTGAAGTGGTGCGCGGCAATGGTTGGGCCAAGGTCAGCGCCACGATGGATGCCAAGTAACAGTCCCTGATGAGCGGCGCATGGACCGTCAGCGACGCGGTCGGTCCATGCAGTGGTGTGTCGTTGACGGTATGCACCGCCGCCCGCGCGCTGCTACCTGCACTGCTACTGGGTTCAGTCGCATCGCAACAATGATGTGGTCGTCTGTGCGGCGCATGCAACGCATGTGTCGCGCATCGGATGAGGCCACGGTGATCGGTCTGCAGGGATGTCCATGTCCGCGCCCCGTCAGTGCGCGGGCATCCGGTACGGCGCGAAGGCGTCGTTGCGCCGGATGCATCCACGGTCATCGCCCACCCGCTGGCGTGTTGCCAGCTGGCGAGCGTGGCCCGTCTATCCATCATCGGAGTTCACCTCATGCACGTGCACGAACGTTTCCGTTTGCCCTTGCGTCGCGGCTTACTGCTGCACGCCACCACGCTGGCCTTGGTGCTGGTTGCCTCCAGCGCCAGCGCGGCGACCGGCGAGACCAAGGTCTACGGCACGCAATACGCTTACAACAATAATTTCAACGACAGCAACAACAACATCAAGGCGACATTCGGGTCTGGCAGCACGCCCAGCCTGACGGTCTCCTACAACTTGCCCAGTGGGCAGTTGTACGGTTATCCGGCCATCTGCCGCGGTTGGCATTACACGATGAACCCGGCCACCGACAGCTACTTCCCGCATCAGGTCTCGAAGGTCGGCAGCCTGAGCGGCACGCTGGCCTTTACCACCAAGGGCAGCGGGCAGACCGGCGACTTTGCCTACGATCTGTTTTTCCGCAAGGACACCAGCAAGGGCAATCCGCAGCTGGAAGTGATGATCTGGGGCGCCAACAATTCGTATCCGCTGGGCACATTGACCGCGTCCAATGCATTCACCTCTGGCGGCGTGACCTACGATCTGTGGGAAGGCAATAACTCGGCCGCCGGCTACTACGTCTACACCTTCATCCCACATGGCAGCGCCGGCAACAGCAACGCGCTTCCGGCCAAGGGCAACCTCAATGTGGACGTCAAAGCGTTTTTGACTCGGTTGCAGACGCTACGCAGTGGCGATGGCCGCTACAGCAGCGAGCTGTATCTGCAGGTGGTGGAAGGCGGTTTCGAGGTGACAGGCGGGATGGGGACGATCTCGCTGACGGGCTCGATTGCGGCCAAGTAACTGCGACCACTCTCCATCGACGCGATGTGGCGATGACGTAGTCGATGCATGCGTCGCGCGATGTGGCGCATCTGTGTGCGCCACCTGATGCGGCGCCTCAAAAGATGACACCAACAGCTTAAGTCATGGCCACCACTGCACGTGCGTGTGTGCAGTGGTGGTCATGTAGGTGCTTCCAGGCCGCAACCGATTTAGAGCAGCTAACAGACCGACTATGCTCACCGGCAGGCAGGCGCGGCCGACGCTCGGTGCGGCAGGTGCCATGCGTGCACTCCGGTTACGAACGCGCCGTCCACATCCACCTGACGACTGCTCTCTGCGTTTTGTAGCCAGTCTTAGAACAAAAAAAACGACGGTGCTCAGCGCCAGGCATGCACGGCCGGTACTCGGTGCTGCATGTACTCAGCGTCCACTCCGGCTCTGGGCGTGCCTTACCCGCCTGACCACTGCCCGCTGCGTTTTGTTGGCCGCTCCTAGAGCGCCACTAACTGGATGCTGTCGAACACCACCGCAGGGCTGAGGAAGCCGTTGTCCGGCGATCCCGATGCAAGCCCGATCTCAATGCGGTTGCTGCCGGCCTGCAGCGCCGAGGCGGGGATATCCACCTCATACAGCGTGTTGTTGCCGCGCGTGGTGCCACGGGTGATGCCGCGCGTCTTGGGTTGGTTGGGTGCGGCAGGAAGCGGGCCATTCCAGCGCGCGTTGACGGCGATCTGCGGGCGCGCGCTGACCTGCGCCAGCGGCACGAAAATACGCAGGCGATAGCTGCGGAGTTCATTGGAGGCCAAGGTGAAGTCGATGCGGCTGGGCGTGTTGATGCTGCGCCACTGCACAGCAGGAAAGCTTCCCACGCTGCTCGACCCGACGGTGTAAGTGACCGGTGTCCAGCGCATGCGCGTGTCGGAAGGGTGCGCGCGCGGCAATAACTCGGCATGGCGAAATCCGGCCGGCGTGCCATCGAGCACGCCGATCTGCCATTTCACCGTGCCCGGTAACGCCACTGCCTGCAAGGCCGCCTGCGCGGTGGCATTGGCGAATACTTCGACATCGCGTTGCGCCACTTCCAGTTCGCCTTGATACAGCGTCATGCGATAGCGGCCCGGCCGCACGCCGGCAATCTGGTAATCGCCGCTGCCGTTTGCAGTGGCCCAGTATTGCGCCTGCTCGTTGCGCAGGCCGATCACGGCCGGCTGGCCGGACAGCACGCCGCTGACCCGCCCGCTCACTGCACCACGCCCGCTGCCGGCCAGATAGCCGCTCAATCCTAGCGTTGCGTCGACAAAGTCGGTGCTCAGCTGCGCACTGCTCGGTGCGCCGCCATCGGTAAACAACAGGCCGTACACACCCTGCAGGCCGCCGCGAAATGCTTCGGTCTGGGTATGGTCGGAATACATGTAGTTGTAGAGCTCATGCGTTACGCGGGTTTTCTGCGTGGCGATGTCCTTGAAGAACGGACCACCAGCACTGCGCTCGCGATTGCCCATCAGCATGAACACTGCAACGCCCGAGCCGCTGACGCCATGCACCTGGTCGTCGATCATGCGGCGCGCCGAATAGAACTTGGAGCTGGTGCGTCCGTCCGGCAGCAAAAACACGTCTTCGCCTTCGATCACGGTGCCGACATTGGAGTCGGGTTCCTGCTGCGCGGTGGGCAGCTTGGCGACGTTCAAGCGCGCGATGAAGCGCAGCTCGCCCACCGGCAGCAACGTCGGCGCATAGGTGGCCATATAGATCGCATTACGGCCCTTGCGTGCGATGTAGTACTGGGTCAGATCGCCGGCCTTGGCCGACACCACGATCGCCCCGCCCACGACGCGTGCCTCCACGTTGGCACTGCCCAGTCCCGAGGCGATATGCGAGCCCTTCGATTCGGTGGTCTGCAGCTCGTTGTCGCGGTAGCGCATCGACACGATGTCGCCGTTGTTGGCGTTGACCGAAAACACCAGCTCGGCGCCGGTGTCCACCACCACGCGGTCGCCGCTGCGGGTGAATCCGAAGGCGGCCATGGCGGGCGCGCTGACGCTACCGTACAGACACAGCGCGCATGCCAGCGTGCGCAGGATGGAGTGGCGCATGTTCAGTTCCTTAGAGCAGCTAACAAACCTACGGTGCAATCGCCAGGTAGGTGCGGCCGGCGCTCGGAGCGGCATGTACCACTCGTACGCTCCGGTTCTGAGACGCACCTGACGACTGCTCGCTACGAGGTGTTAGCCGCGTTTAGTTGAGGGGAGGACGTGGCCGTGATGCCGATGCGCGATGCTAGGCGGGCTGGACCTTGGCTGCGACCGCCGAAGATGCAGAGCGTGCGCCCGGTTCAAACTTCCGCAATGAATCTAAGTGCGGGTCACGCTTGTACTGCGACCTGGAGACGGCGCGTTGCTGCATGACCGCGATGGCTGCAGTTGGTCGTAGCTGTTTCAGGGCTGCTCGGCTTGGCTCAGCGCGTCACGTGCGCTGGCGATGGCGTCAATCCAGTGGTCGCGTTTGCCGATCACAAACCGGTGCTCGTCGCCGTTGTCCACCTGCACGGCCAGCGACGTCGGTGCCACCGGCAGCAGCCCGAACAGCCGGGTCCAGCGCGGTTGCAGCGACACGATCTGGCTCAGCGGAACAGTGAGCGAACGCGTTTGCACATTGAGCGCGTGCGGCTGGAACAACAGCGCGTTGGCGGTGAGGATCAGGCGTCCGCCCACCGCCTCGATCCCGCGCTGCAGATTGGCCGGTGCCTGGCGCAATACCACGCGCTGGATCGAGCGCAATCCGCCGCCTTCAAACATCATGTCACTGGGAGGGGTCGGCGGCATCGCAAGCACGGCGCGGCTGCCAATCCCATGCACCTTGCGCGTTAGCCAGACGGACCTGCCAGTGCTGGGTGTCGTCGCTCAGGCAGGTTGCGGTGGCCTGCAGTTGCGTGCCGAACCACTGCGGCGCGCTCAGTTCGGCGATACCGGTGGTGGCATCCTGGCTGAGCAGCATGCTGGTGGTGGAGATCAGCGTGCGCTTGTTGAAATCCAGGACGCGCCACTGCTCGCCGTCCATGCCGTCGACTTGTACAACGGCCAGATAACGGCTGCGGTCCGGCGAAATCACCACCTGGGTGCCGCCGGGGAGCTGCTTACCGCTGCGGGTGTCGATCAACACGCCGCCAAAATTGTCGCCATCACGGTGATGCAGCAACACATAGGCATCGCGGCGATCGCAATAGCGGTACTCGGCGCCATCCAGCGGCTCATCGTAGGGTGGGCTGTCGTCGAACACCTGCGTGCCCGCATCGGTTTTCACTTCCAACCGATGCGCCCCCACGCGCCGCACGCGATCGCCGGCGCCTGCGGCAATGGCGGCGGTTTCCTGCGCTGCATCGTCCAGATCTTCGCAGTGCAGCGTCAGTGCTGTGCGGGCAGGTGTCGTGGCGGCAGCAGCGATCGCCCCGGCACTCGAGGGCGGTGCAGGCGTTGTATCGCGCCCACATGCGCCCAGCGCAAGTACGGTGGCAAGGGCGGCGCAGCGGGTGATGGTCGAAACCAGAGGGGTAGGCATGGCAGTCCAGGGCGAACGGGATCAATCAACCAGCATCAATCAACCAGCATCAATCAATTAGGGGCGCTGCAGGCATTGCGCGTCGTCGAGGTCGCAACAGCGCATCGCAACCAAAGGACATCACGCCGCCGATGGCATACATCAGCACGTCGTGCAGCGTTGCGGTGTTGCCGAGCGCGATGTAGGCCGCACTGCCTGGGCGCAGGCCGAGCCGGTCGGCCAGATGGATGGCCTGCAAGCCTTCGATCGCGCAACCGATGCCCACGGCCAGGAGGCAGGCCCATCCGGGCGGGCAGCCAAACACGCCACGCAGGCCGCAGTAGACCAGTGCCACGGCGAGTACATCGCCCAGGCTGCCGCGCACCCACGCACCGCCGATCCATCCGGCAGCGATCGCCACTTCGATCAGGAATAGCGCCACGGCCACCAACACGTAGCCCGCACGCGCGCGGAATGACAGGTCGCTCATGGCGTTTTTGCGGCCGGCCGCTGACGGCCCATGGTGAAGGAACTGACGAGCGGAATGCGGATGCCGCGCTGGCGGTCGTTGACGGTGACCTGCACCTGCCAGCGGCCGGGCGGGTCGCTGGCCTCCGCACGCACGCCCAGGCTGACCTGCGCCAGATAGACATGGCGCGGATCGCCCTCGATCTGCGTCTGCAGACACGGCGCATCGACGGTGTTCTGCTCGGCATGCCCGGTGGGGTCGATGACGCGGATGCTGCACACCACATCGGCGCGCCGTTGCGCATCCAGCCCCGGGTTGGACAGGAAGATCAGCACGAACAGCGTGTCGCCGGTGGCGACGTGGTCGACCTCATTGAAGTGCGGAGCGGTGTCGCTGGGCGTGTTCCACTTCTGTTGCCAGTCCGCATCCGGGGTCAGCAGCAGGCTGGCGCCCATGTCCTGCACGGTCTTGCGGCTGGGCGATTCTGCAACCGCTTCGCCCTGCGCGTTGATCCATCCCGATTGCGCCATGCCCGAGAGCGGCATCAAGCCCAGGGAGGCAGCGATGATGGATGGCATCAGGCGGCGCGGCAGGCGCATCGGCAGTCCTTGCAAATGGTGCCGGCACGCTGCCGGCGAGGGTGGATGCGCGGGCCTGCGCTGGCGAAACCATTGCGATACACGACACGCATCCACACAGGCGGCACGCACGTGGGGCAGTGAAATGTGCAGCAAGCGATCCCCAGCTGAGCGTGGCCGGCGCAGAAGAATCGCAGTGTACGAGGCGTCCATGTCGATTCCGAGCACCGGCCGCGCGCACCTGGCGGCCGCTCAGTTGCTGTGTTCGCTGGTCTTATTTCAAATACGCACGCGGTAGCGGTCCAGCCTGCTGCATGTAGCGGTCGCGCAGTTCGGTCTGACGCGAGCGCATCGGCATCTCGCGCCCGCCCAGCCACACCTGCTCGGCGTAATGCGCCACATCCAGCGGGTCGCCGTCCCACAGCACCAGATCGGCCTGCTTGCCCACTGCGATACTGCCGATACGATCGGCCACGCCGAAGATCTCCGCAGGCACGCGGGTCAGCCCGGCCAGGCCGGATTCCCACGGCAAGCCATTGGCCACCGCATTGCCGGCCAGCTGACGCAGCTTGCGTGCGTTGTGCGAGGCATCGCCGCTCTGAGTGAAGCTGACGTCGACACCAGCGGCACGCAGACGCGCGGCGTTTTCCAGCGTGGCGCCGATCTGATCGAAGGTCGATGGCAGATCCGCCAAGGCGTTCACCAACACCGGCACCTTGGCCTGCGCCAGTTGCGGCGCCAGCTTCCACGCTTCGGCGCCACCGGCGATGGCGATGCGCACCTTTTCGCGCTGCGCCCAGCGCAACAACTGACGGATGTCGGCGGCGCGTTCCACTTGCACCACGATGCGGCCTTGCCCGGCCAGATACTTGGCCAGCACGCTGCGGCCCATCGGGGTCAGCAAGGCATGCGGCGAATCCGCCGGCACGCGGCCGCGCGCTTCGGCCACCAGCTGATCGAGCAGCATCCATTGCGCTGCACGCGAGCTGCCGGTGAGATCGGATGCTGCCGCGCCAATACGGATGAACAACGCATGCGGGCCGACCGGGTCCGGGCTGCCGTCCAGTCGCACGATGCCGCCCTGGCCGGCGATGAAGGCGCCGCTGGTGGTGGCGCCGAGCGCGGTGAAGCCGATACCTTCCACGCGCGCCACCGGCACCAGTACCGAGTCGGGGTTGTAGGCCAGGGTGACGTCGAACTCGGGGCGCATCGGTTGCTCGGCCAGCTTGAGGCCGCTGTCCACGGTGCTGTCTTCGCCGGACACTTCTTCGATACCGATCTCGGTGATGCCGCCGAACAAGGCCGGCGTCAGCGGACGTCCCTTGGCATCGACCACGCGGCCATCGGCAGGCGCGGCGAGGTTGCTGCCGATCGCGCGGATCACGCCGTTTTGCACCAGCACGTCGGTGTGTTGCAGCGTGCCCTGCGCGGTGGCGGTGTGCACGGTGGCATCGCGGATCAGCACCTGCTGTGCGATGGCAGGCAGTGCCAGCGCGGCCATGACCAGCGCGCTCAACGCGCGCAGACGCGGGCGGGCGAACCAGGCGCGGCTCATCGTGCCACCTCCTGGCCCAGCATGAAGTCCGACACCGGCTGCAGGGCGCGGTTATGCCGGTCGTAGACCTGCGCGCCGTCGATATACACCTGTTCGGCCAACGCATAGGAGCTGAAGGGATTGCCGTTCCACACCACCACATCGCCCATCTTGCCCGGCTCCAGCGAGCCGGTCTGTTGCTCGATCCCGAGCGCCTTGGCGGCGTTGCTGGTGAGCCAGCGGATGGCGCGCTCGGGCGCAATCTCGGTGCCGCTGCGGCGCGCGTTGGCGATCACCTTGGCGGCCTCCTGGTTCAAGCGCTGGATGCCTTCTTCCGAATCCGAATGCACGATGGCGCAGCTATTGGCCGGGCGGTCGACCATGGCGATGTTTTCCTGGATGCCGTCGAAGGCTTCCATCTTGAAGCCCCACCAATCGGCCCACAGCGCGCCGCAGACGTTTTCCTGCGCCAGCCGGTCGGCCAGCTTGTAGGCCTCCACGCCGTGATGGAAGGCGGCGATGTGGAAGCCGAATTCCTTGGACAGGTCGAGCATGGTCGCCATTTCATCGGCGCGGTAGCAATGGATGTGCACGCGGATATCGCCGTTGATGGCGCCGGCCAGCGTGTCGAGTTTGAGGTCACGCTTGCCGCCGGCATCGCCGCTGCTGTCGTTGTCGCCGCCGCTGCTCCACCAGTGGCGCTTCTTGGTGGTCTTTTCAGGCGCGTTCTTCTGCAGATACTCGGCCGCATCGATGAACGCGGCGCGGTAGCCGGCCACATTGCCCATGCGCGTGGCGGGGCCGCCCTTTTCGCCGTAGACGCGCTTGGGGTTTTCGCCGCAGGCCATCTTCAGGCCCCACGGCGCACCGGGAAACTTCATGCCCTGGTAGGTGGTGGAGGCCACGTTCTTGAGCGTGACCCCGCGCCCGCCGATCAGATTGGCCGAGCCCGGCAGGATCTGCAGCGAGGTGATGCCGCCAGCCAGTGCAGTGCCGAAGCCCGGGTCCTGCGGCCAGATCGAATGCTCGGCCCACACGTTCGGGGTGACCGGTGCGGTCATCTCGTTGCCATCGCTATGCGCGCTGACGCCGGGGCTGGGATACACGCCCAGATGCGAGTGCACGTCGATGATGCCGGGCGTGACCCACTTGCCGGTGCCATCGATGCGGCGCGCGTCGGCGGGCGCTTCGAGTGCGCGGCCCACCGCGGCCACCTTGCCGTCGCGCAGCAGCACGTCGGCATCGTCCAGCCGCTGCCCGGTGCCGGTCAGTACCGTGGCGTGCTGGATCAGCACCGGACCGGACGCGAGCGCGTGGTAGGTGCTGGGGTAGGGATCTTGCACAAACCGCGATGCCGCAGACGCAGGCCCGCACAGCAGCGCCGCGCCAAGGGCGGCGAACAGAATAGAACGCATGGATTTCCCCGGTGAAACGAAAGCGTAGGCCGCAAACCTAGCCGCCAGCGCCGTACTTGCCAAGTGCTGGAGGTCGGGGAGCGGTGGCCTCATCACATGCGCACGTGCATGCTGTGCCGTATTCGTCAGGGGGAACGTCGATGATTGCCAAAACAGAGCGCAACAAACAGGCCGATGTGGTGCTGGCCTTCTGGGAACTGGCCGGCTCCGCGCGCTGGTTCACGCATAACGATGCGTTCGATGCCAACTTTCGCCAGCACTTCAGCGAGCAGCATTTTGCCGCCGCCCGCGGCGACTACGCGGACTGGATGGCGCGTGCCGAAGACGCACTGGCGCTGTTGATTCTGCTGGATCAATTCCCGCGCAATGCGTTCCGGGGCAGTGCGCACGCCTACGCTACCGACGGGCTGGCGTTGCGTTACGCCAAGCAGGCGCTCGAGCAGGGGTTCGATCAACAGGTCTCGGCGCAATTACGGCTGTTTTTCTATCTGCCGTTTGGGCACGCAGAGGATCTGCAGGAGCAGGCGCGCGCCATGCAGCTGACCGCTGCACTGGACGATGCGGAAGCCACGCGCTGGGCGGCGGAGCATCAGCAGATCATCCAGCGCTTTGGCCGCTTTCCGCACCGCAATACGGTGCTGGGGCGCCAGACCACGGCCGAAGAGCAGCAGTTTCTCGATGACGGTGGATTTGCCGGTTAATCACTGGCGTGGCGTGTCTGCGCCACGCATGTTGATGCTGGGTCTGCGCCGATGCGCGATGCCGCAACCGGCATCGCGCAGATGGCAGCAAACCGATCAGCAGCCGCCCGGCAATCCTTCCGAGCGCCAGCCGGTGCCTTCGCCGAGCAGCAGATAGAAGCCGTAGCTTTCGTAGCCGCTTTCCGACAGTACGAAGTCGAGCGTGCCATTGCCGTCGATATCGCCGAACTGCAGCAGGTGCGTGCGCAGTGGCAGGTCTTCACAATCGTCGCAGCCACTGGCTGCGCTGCCGCGGCGGAACTGCCAGTGGTTGCCGTCGTGTTCGAAGATCGCCAGCACGACGAGCACGCCGGTCGGGTTGTCCGGGTTGCCGGTCTTGGTCGGGTGGTTGGAGGTGAGCACCGCCACGCGCCGCTGCGGCTGCTGTGCATCGGTCACGATCTGCAGTGACGCCGTGTCCTGCGCACGGTCCGCAGCGAAGGCCGCCAGCGCTTTGGACAATTCCGCCGGCTTGACGGTCTTGCGCAACTGCGCGGTGTCGCCGACCTGACGCAGCAACTCGGTCTGTTCGGCAGCGGTGGCGGCGCGGCCGGCGAAACGCTTGCCCGGATTCAGATCCACTGTCGACAACAGCGGCGAGTGCGACAGCGCGGGGTTGCCCTTCAAGCGCAGTTTCGAGGTGCCGCCGCACATGCTGTTGTCGTCAACGGTCAGTGCAGCAAGCCGCACGTTGGCGGTGGAGACACCGTTATCGAAGGCCTGCAGCGGCTGGCTCAGCAGCGACTTGGGCATGGTGGAATCTTTGGCCACGGTCTTGCCCAGCCACACCGGAATGTATTCCAGCGGATCTTCGGACGGCTGGCTGTCGTAGGTCTGTACCAGCAGCACAGCGCGCGCGGGTTCGGCGGCCTGCGCGGCCAGCGGCAACAGGGCGGCCAGGGCGAGCGTTATCAGAGAGGGTTGCATTGCGGCGGGGTCCTTGTGGGTGTTGATCCATGAAAAAACGGACGCTCCAAGGAGCGCCCGTTTCGGTATGCAGTGGTGCGTGGCGCGCCTGGCCGCGCTCAGTATTTCGCCACGCCGTTGTCCACCTCGTCCGACCAGGCGTCGATGCCGCCGGTGACGTTGTAGACGTTGCTGAAGCCCAGGCCGCGGAAATGCTCGGCCGCCTGCAGGCTGCGCCCGCCGCGATGGCACAGGAACGCCAGCGGGGTGTCCTTGGGCAGTTGCTCGATCGCCAGGCGCTCGTGCGCATCCAGGGTGCGGAACGGTGCGTTGACCGTCGCCAGTGCACGTTCGTCGGCAGGACGGACATCCACCAGGGTCAGGCTGCCGGCCTTGAGGCGGTCGTCGGCATCGCGCACCGACAGCTCCTGCACCGGCTTGGGCGCGTTGGGATTGTCGATGGCCAGGCCACGGCCACGGATGTCGTCCACCCAGTCGATGGTGATGCCGTCGGCGCGGCGCGCGCTGGCCAGGTCGAACTGCACGCGCAGGCCGTTGGATTCGGCCGCGATGGCGTTCGGGTTGGTCGGCGCCAGCTGGAAGTTCGGCTGGAAATTCGCATCGATGGCCAGCGTCAGCGACGCATCCGGGGCATCGGCCAGCGCGCCCTTGAGCATGTCCACCGCGGCCGGGGTGATGGTGATCTTCGGCGGGCTGCGATCCGGCGCCTGCAGGCCGAGCATCGTACTCAGCTCGCCGCTGTCGGCCATCTGCAAAATGATGTCGCTGCCGCCGATCAACTCGCCATCCACGTACAGCTGCGGAATGGTGGGCCAGTCGCCGTACGCCTTGATGCCCTCGCGGATCTCCTGGTCGGCCAGCACGTTGACGTGGGCATAGTCGATGCCCAGTCCGTCCAGCACGCCGATTGCCTTGGCCGAAAAACCGCACTGCGGCATGCTGGGCTGGCCTTTCATGAAGAGCACCACGCGGCTGGATTGCAGCAGCGTATCGATACGGGAACGCAGGGCGGGGTCGAGGGACATGGCAGCACTTCGGTGAGAGCGTGGAGACTGGGCATTCTACGCCGCGTGGCATCATGCGGCATGACCACGCCGGAAACGCTGTATCGCATCCCCTCCCACCCCTACCGCTGGGTGGGCTTGTTTGCCCTCTCGCAGGTGGCGGTGGCGGTGCTGTGGTGGCATCTGGGCTGGGCCTGGGGCCTGCCTGCGCTGCTGCTGTCGCATGCGGTATTCGTGGTGCCGGTCTTCCTGCCGCGCGCACGCTTGTACGCGCCGGTGGTGGCGCGGCTGCCCGGTCACGCGCCGCAGGTCTGGCTGACCATCGACGATGGCCCGTCCGACGACACCCCGGCCATGCTCGAATTGCTCGATGCCTACGATGCCAAGGCCACCTTCTTTGTGGTCGGTGCGCGTGCCGAGCAGCGGCCGGAGCTGGTGCGCGAGATCGTGCGCCGCGGGCACGGCATCGGCAACCACAGCCATACCCATCCGCAGGCCTGGTTCTGGGCGTTGGGGCCGCGCCGTATGGCGCAGGAAATCGGCCTGGCGCAGCGCACCCTGGCCAGTATCACTGGGCAGGCGCCGCGGCTGTACCGCTCGGTGGTCGGCATGACCAACCCCTTCGTCGCCTCGCCGCTGCGTGCGCACGGGCTGACCCGCGTGGCCTGGAGTGCGCGCGGCTTCGACGGCGTGCGCTGCGAACCGGACGCCACTGTGGCGCGGATCGTGCGCGACCTGCGCCCCGGCGCGATCGTGCTGCTGCACGAAGGCGCCGCGCACGGCCATAACCTGACCATCCTGCGTGGCGTGCTGGAGGCGATGCGGGTGCGTGGGCTGGTGGGAATCGTGCCGATGGCCAGGGCGTCGAGCAGTTGCAACGACTCTCACAGTTCCTAGCTGAGCGACATCCTCAGATTCAGCGGTGGCGGTGGCGGTGGCGGTGACGATGGCCTGCCTTCGCGTAAGGGTGCGGTGGTACGGCGCTTTTGCGGGGCGCTGCTGTTGATGCGATGGCGTTGAACCGGATCAAGCGTGGCGTAGCCTCATCTGCATGGCGCTGGATCAGGCGCTGGGTGCCGCTGCTGCTGGAGCCGGGCGCGTCGCCGTTGCGGCAGGCGTGGTTGTGCTGGACGCGGGTGTGGGCGACTGGCGACCGGCCGGCATGCCGCTCGCTGCGCTTGCTCCGGTTGGTGCACGACTGCCGCCTGCCCTGGCAACTGCAGCACTCGGCGCAGCCGCGGCAGGGCTGCGTGCGGCAGCCGCAGGCGGTGCTGTCGGTGCGGTAGGTGGCGGGCGCGCCGCCGCAGGCGCGGGTGTGGCATTGGGCGGCGACGGGCTTGCCGGGCGTGGCGCGGTGCTGCCGGCGATCGCGGCATCCATGCCGCTGCGCCGTTCGCGCTCGCCGGTGAGCTGCGCCTGCAGGCGCGCCGTACGCGCCGCGCTGGGGTCGGGGATGTCCGCAGAGGGATTCAAGGTGGCGCTGCGAATGCGATCCGCCTGCGCTTGCGCGGCCATCTGGTTGAGCGGCAGATAATCGCTGTGGAAGTTCAGTTCCACCGAAGAGCTCAGATCCAGATCGGTATTCATTTCTTCGGTGCGCTGCGAGCGCTGGGTGGAGACATAGCCGATGTTGTTCTCGATCTCCGCACTCGCGCCCCACGCGCCCATCCCGAATTTCCCCGAAGCCTTGACGCGGTTCTGCATGCTGAACTGGCTGCCGCGGTCTTCATTGGCGGCACTGCGCGTATCGATATGAAAACGCATCGCGGCATTGATGCGGCCGCTGTCCACCACGATGCGCTGCATGCCCATCGCCACCATCGTGGCCAGCATCTGCTGGCGCTGGCGGGCCAGGTAACGGCGTGCCAGTGGAACCAGCTGCTCCGGGTTGGAGGCGTCCACCGATTCGTCGTCGGCCAGACCCAGCGTTGCGCGGATGTCATCGGCCACCGGCATGCTGGCGCCGGAACGCAGGCGGAGCCGCTGTTGGTCCTGTTCGTCCGGGTCGGGCATGTCGGCTGGATCCGGTGCGTCGTATTCGATCGCTTCGGGAAAATGCTCTGCCACCCACTGGCGAACCTGCGCGAGACCGAATTGGGTGCGCTCGAAACCGCTGGCCGACGCCGAAACGGCGCCCAGCAGTTCGACGTATTGCTGCATTTGCTGGGCGTTGGAGTCGAGCATCGCGCGAAACACGCCGTTGATCAGATCGGTGACAAGGCGTGGAAACGACACCGCGTTGAGCACGCCGCGCGTGGTGTCGGCAATCCGCTGCGCAGCGTCGCCGAATGCGGGTTGCTGCTCTTGCGCGCGCGCCAATACCGCCGGCGCGGTCCGAGCGATCTGTTGATCGGCGGCATGTTCCTCGGCAAGCAGATCGGCTGCCAACGCCGACACGGTCACCATGGAGCGTGCCAGCGCCTGACGGTCGTGCGGTGTCAGTGCCTGGTAGTGAGGCGCGCGTTCGAGCACCTCGCGCACGGCGGCGCGAACCCAGGGCTGCGGCGCATGCCCTGGCGGCATGCGCGATGCGGTGAGCGAGATCGGCGGCAGGATGCGGGCGGCAGGCATGACGGGGCCTCCAGGCCTAGGCCGCCGACTGCGGAAGCGACAGCAACCAGCGCTGCGCCGCCGCCATCACTGCGCCATCTTCGGCGCGTGCGGCCTCCAGACCGAGCGGCATGGCCAGGTCCTGTGCGGCCAGCCATGCCAGCACCTGCTGGCCGTTGCGCCCCTGCTCGGCGAAGGCCTGTGAGTGCGCAGTGCCGGGATTGGCCACGCCGATCAACATCCACAGCGACTGCACGCCGAAGGCCAGTTGCAGTTGGCGGTCGCGCAGCATGCCCAACGCAGCGTTGAGATTGTCCACGATCTCACGCGCGGCCATCGCCGCCATCGCATCGGCACGCTGCGACAGAAACTCGCCCATCGCCTGCGCGGTGGCGGCCAGGGCGACGTCTTCGCGCATGTCGCGGCCATCTGCCTCGGCGACGATCGCAGTGCATAACGCCTGCATCAGACGATCGAAATGCGGTTGTTCGAAAACGCGCTGGAAGATCGCATTGCGCTCGGCCGCGCTGAGTCGTTCGCGGCGGCTGCGCCAGAACGTGGCCAGCGATTGCGTGCCAGGCCCGAGCGGCTGGGTGATCGCGCCGCTGGCAAACAGCGCGGCGATTTGCTCGGCAGCGGGCAAAACCCCAGCCCGTTCCAGCGCAGCGGCAAAATACAGTGGTGCAACTGCCAGCAGGCGCGGGCGATCCTGCGCATTCGGTGCGCCGGGCGGCAGGTCGATCTCGCCCAGTTCGGCCAATGTGCGGGCCAGCGCCGCGTCGTGCACCGCCACGTTTGCCTGTGCCAAGGCCAGCGCCTGCAGCAAGGTCGCGTAGGGATGCGGCCAGGCTGCAGCGATGCGGGGTGCAGAGGGCGGGCGCATGCGGCGATTCCTCAGACGGCCGGTGCGGCGGCAGGACGACCAGCGGCCGGCGGCGGATTCGGGTTGAACGGCGTGGCATTGCCCTGGATGCTGGCGATCATGCCGGGCGAGGCCAGTTTTTCCATCGGGAAGTAATCGGATTTGAAGTTCACCCGCACCTCGCCGGTCAGTTTTGCTTTCATCTCCTGATCCGAGGACGACTCTTCGTTGACCGAGGATTGCACCGTGGTCATGTGTCGCTGCACATTGGTGTTGACGGTGCCGGCAGCCCCCCAGCCCAGGTTGATGCCGGCGCCGGATTTGCGGCGGTTGTAGCTGGATTGCGTGTCGTACAACGAAGCGCCCGCGGTGCGCTGCGCAGAGTCGGATGCACGGAAGTCGAACACCACCTTGGCATTGATCGCGCCATCGGTCACCACGATGCGGTTGATGCCCAGGATCACCATCGACGAGAGCAGCTGTTGGCGGCTGCGTGCCATCTGCAACCGCGCGCCTTGCACCAGGCGTGTTTCCTGCTCCGGGTCGGACAGGTCGGTGATGGGCTGGGCCAGCTGCATGTCGTCCTTCATCTGCGTCAGTACCGCGCCTGCCTGATCTTCGTCGCGCACGCCCACGCGCGGGCCGGCATCGCCATCGGTCTCGATGGTCAGCGCCTCCGGAAAGCGTTCCACCAGCCAGTCGCGCGCATTGTTCATGCTGATGTTGTCGGTAGCGAATTGATCCACCGTTTGCGCCACCGACTTGAGCAATTCGCCGTAGGCATTCATCTGCTGGATGGAGGCATCGACGATGGCCTGGAACACGTTCTGGATCAACCCGCCGACGAAGGCAGGAAAATCGACCGAGCCGATGTACTTCTTGAAGTTGTCGCCGCCTTGTTCCACCGAGGCGGCAGTGAAGTCGCTACCGGCAAACGTACCGATCTTGTCGGATGCCTTGTTTTTGGCCTGGCCAACGGGGTCGGCGAGTGCGCGCGCGCTTGGCGGCGTATCGCGCGCAAGGATGCCGCCATCGGTGGAGAGCTCCTGTTTTGCCAGTCCGTCGGGGTTGGACATGTAGGACGCAACGCGCACCATATTGCGTGCCATTTCCTGCTGCTCGGCCACTGGCAACTGGCGGAAGCCAGGCGAGGATTCCAGCAGGCGTCGCACCTGCGGCCGCACGGCCGCCAGGGTGTCGTCGTCGAGCCAGGCGGGATGACCGGAGGTCGCACTGAAACTGTCTGTGGCAAGTGCATGCATGGCAGTGGTGATCCCAGGTCATGCCGCAGGTGGAGCGGAGGGCGCAGCAGCGGTGTTACTGCCAGGGCGGTTGGTGGCCAACGATTTCACCATGCCCGGTTGCGCATTCATCTGGATCGCCGCAATCGACTCGGGATTGGCCAGTTTTTCCAGCGGCAGGTAATCGCTCTTGAAGTTCACCTCGACTTGTCCTGCCAGGCTTGCCTTGGCTTGCAGCGAAGAATCGCTCTGCAATTGCGAGGTGCTCATCATCTTGATGATGGGCTGTTCGTTGTACTTGTAGCTGCCCTTGGCGTAATAGCTGCCATCGCGCTTGTCGCTGGAGCCGTCGGCACTCTGGCTAGAGGTGCCGCCATCGCTCTTGTAGTCGTAATCGCCTTCGTAACCGCGCGTTTTCTGCACGTTGCCGAATATATCCTTCTGGTGATCCATCTTGCTGGCACTGTAGCGATAGCGGCTGTCGTCGCGCGCCTGGAAGTCGTACAGCACCTTGGCCGAGATGCGCCCGTCGGTGACCACGATGCGGTTGATGCCCAGCATCACCAGCGTGGCCAGTAACTGCTGGCGGCCGGTGGCGATCTGGGTACGTGCAGCGGGCACCAATACCGCTTCGACCAGATCGTCGTTGAGTGTGGTGACCGGTTTGTCCAGCGGCAGCGATTGATTGACGCGTGCGATGGCGGCGCGTTCGTCGACATCCTGACGCATCACCACGCGCGGTTGCGGTGGCGCACCGGTGTCGCTGCTGCCACCGAAATCGCCGAAGGCATCGTCTCCCATCTGCAGCTGAAAAATGTCAGGAAACTGTTCCACCAGATGATCGCGGCCCTGATTCTGGGTGGTGTTGTCGTCGCGAAATTGATTCAGGCTTTTGGACACGTCGGCGACCAACTTGGCATACGCCTCCATCTGTTCGATCGACGAGGTGACGATGGAGTGGAACACACCATTGATCAGCCCCGAGACGAAGGTGGGGAAATTGACCGCTGCCATCAATGCGCCGGCCTGCTGTACGCCGGTCTTCAGGGCCTGTCCGAACTCTGGCTGGTCTTCCTGTTTCAGGGGCGTGGAATCTTCGCCCGCCATCGCGCGCACGGGCGCGCTCTGCTGTTTCAGGCGTACGCCATCAGGTTCGGCGAGATAGGCGCCGATCTGCACCAGCCCCTTCGCCAACACTGCGCGCTTGTCGGCAGGCAGCTCATGAAACGCGTCGCTGCGTTCCAGCAACTGACGTACGGCCAGGCGTGCGGCGTCGTGTGTTTCGCGGTTGCCAGGCGGTGTGGCCGTGCGCGCGCTGGATCCGGCTGCGGGAAAAATGGCACTCATGGCAACTCCTGCACGACAGGGGGGCGGTGGAAAGGCGATAGGTGATGCGACTCACTGCAGGGCGCGCGCGTCTTCGATGGCTTCGCGCATTTCGAACTCGATCGGTCGTACGTACAGGCTGATGCGTGCGGGCGAATTCGGCGTCACCCGGATACTGAGCACGGAGAAATGCCCTTGTTGCTCGGCATCGTCCATGCCGAAGGCATCCAGCCAGCGCGCCAGCGCAGCCAGTTGCCGGGGGCGCTCGGCCAGGCCGAGTTTGAGCAGATCCAGAAAACGCGCCGGCAGGTCCGGAATGGCAGCGAGCAGGACTTCCAGTTTCAACTCCGCACCATCGGGCGCATCGCGCAGGCCGATCAGCACGCCACCGGCCGGCAGTTCGAACCGCCCACCCAGGGCGACACCAACCACGCGCATCAACCCCGGCAATTGATGGCCGATGCCAAGCCGGTTCATCAACGGGCCCAGTCCATTCACCGCCAATGCCCCGCGATGCAAGAACGTCACCCGCTGACTACCGGTATCGCGCTTGCAGCCGATCGAGGTGAAGATCGGCACCAGTCCGGGCAGTTCGTCGCAGGCCAGCCTGGTCAAGCGCGACAACGCGGGCGCCAAGGCATCGATCTGATTGGGCAGCAGCTCGTAGTAGATCTTGGTGGCGTAGAGCCCATCCTGATCGAACGCGCTACCGAACCAGGCGCCGTAGTTCATCCAGCTCAAGCCGCCGAAGCCGCGCCATGCTTCGCTGCGCCTGTCGAACCAGCGCAAGGCATCCTGGCCGAAGATCGGAGCGATCAACCTGCGTGCTTCGCGGGTGGCTTCATCGCGTCGTGCGACCGGTGAGGCCTCCGGGCCCAACGGTTCGATGGTGAAGCGCAGCAGGTTGGGTTCGGATTCGGAAAACGAGGGTTCGTAGGGCACCGCACCGGGTGTGAGCGAGTTGCGTGCGTACGACACATCGTCGTCGGGCAGGTAGAAGGTGCGGTCGATCAAGCCATCGACGTAGGGCAACGGGTCTCGGGTGCCCAGCGCCTTGGCCGCCGAACGCAGCGATTGACGGACCAGATGTTTGACCGCCTGCGGGCGATCGTCATGAGTGCGCATGCGCGTGCTCCTTACAGACCGGGCAGGCTGATGCCCGCCTGGTTGAGTAGATCGCGCGCGGCCTGCGGCATCTCGATCGGACGGCTGGTAATCACCGGCGATTCGGCTGGTTGTGCGTACTGCTCGACGCTGTTGTCCTGTACGCCGCCCACCGCAAGCCATTGTTCGCACGCCTGCAGCAGATCCCAATCGGTGGGATCGACGGTGGGTTGGTCGCTGCCGCGTAGCTGCGGGTTGGTGAGTGCGCTGATCGAAATGACTTCGCCATAGCGGCCTTCCAGGCGTTGTCGCGTATTGGCGATCCAGCGAATGATCACCGCACCGGCGCGGGCCTGGGTACGGAAGCGGCTGGTATTGCGCGGGCCACCCAGGTAATTGGCGTTGACCTGGTCGATCACCTGCCACATGTCGCGTGCGCCGAACGCGCCACGCACTTCCGGGTCGCTCAGCAGGTCGCGGTATTCCAGGATCATCTGCTGCAACTCGGTGGCAGCGAAGTAGGCGATGCCGTAGCCGCTGCGCGACAGGCTGGCGCCCAGATCGCGTGCGGCCTTGCGCACCTGCTCCTGCGAGACCGCCACCGGTACGTTGGTGCGCAGCATGCGGTCCACACTCAGTTGGCGTCCGAACGAAGACACCGCCGACAGGAAGCGCAACCACAGCTCGTTGAATTCGCGATTGGGTTCGTTTCCGTTCGGGTCGCCACCAGGTGCGCCGAAGCAGCGCATGTACAGGTCGCGGCGCTCGCCTTCGGTGATGCGTTCGGCGGCCGTCTTGTAGTAACGGAACAGATAATCGCCGGCTTTGCCGCGTCCCAGCGGCAACATGCCGCTGCGGAACAATTCGACGATGCGTTCCACCACCTGCGGCATCCGCGTCTCTTCCAGCATGTAGGCAAAGTAGATCGCCTGCACCGCGTTGAGATTCTCACGCACGATTTCCACATCGGTGGAATCTTCCAGATCGGGCAGGATGATTTCCATCGCCGACGGGGGCGCGCCGGCCACCACGCCGGTCTGCATCTCGTACCCGTTCTGCAGATGACTGGCCAGCCAGGCGTTGTCGGCACCGATGCCGTTGCTGGCAAGCCGGCGCACGGTGGCGGCGAGATTGCGCGAACTCAATGCGCAGACGGTGTCTTTTGCGGAAGGTCGGAAATCGGTGTCGGTGCTGTAGCGGTCGCGTCGGTCTTCGGGATTGTCGTCGGGCCACTCGCAACCGACGATGTCCGCATCGATCAGCCCGGAGGCGATCTGCGACTGGATGGTGACCTGGTAACGCGGCACCAGCAGCTCGAAGGCGGCGTCGAACAAGGCGCGGTTTTCGCGGTACTCGCCTTGTGCGGCGCTGACGCGTTGCACGAATCCGCGCAGACTGGCGTCGGTGTAACCATCGAGCTGCAGCAGCCCGCAGATGCCGATGATTTCGCGCTCGTCGCAGCCAAGCGGGCCGCGTAATTCCTTGGGCGAGCGTTGCGAGCCGATCAGGCCGTATTTGTGGACGTTTTCCGTCGCACAGGCAAGTTTGTTCCAGTCCTTCTGTTGCTGGGTCGCAGTCACCAGCTGGTAGAACGGATCGACCACCACGTCGCTGGACAGCTTGGTCTTGATCTGCGCCAGTTCGTCGAGTTGCCGCGGACTGAGCCCGCCGCTGGTGTCGGCAGTCTTGTCGATGGTCTGCAGCACCTGGCGGCGTGCACGCAGTTCCTGGCGCTTCTTGGTTTCGCGCTCGCCGAGATCGACCAGCAGGATGCGATTCATGGTGTTCACTCCGGGATCGGACGGTTTGGGTGAAGGAGATTTGCTGGAGGCGGTGCTGCTGGCCGCGGCCGCCTTGCTGCGACCGTTGGAGCGTGGTTTGGCTGCCGGGGCGACCGTCTTAGGGGTGGACTTCTTGGTAGTGCGCTGGGTCGCCATCGAACGTTCCTCGGCAGCGGGTGGGAGGTCAGGCCGCCACCGGCGTGGACGACGCCGGGACGGTGGGGGAATCGGCTGCGCTGTCTTCGTCGCGCAGTTGCAGGTCCAGATAGGCATCGAGCGCGC
Organism: Xanthomonas sp. AC360; assembly: GCF_979258225.1. NCBI lineage: Bacteria > Pseudomonadati > Pseudomonadota > Gammaproteobacteria > Lysobacterales > Lysobacteraceae > Xanthomonas > Xanthomonas sp. AC360. The sequence goes on along the minus strand of NZ_OZ409846.1, from coordinate 349,674 downwards.
GGAGCGCGGCATGCGCATCGAGCACGCCGGCACCGCAGTCGGCGACGCCGGCACCGCCAAACGGGCGCGCGCTATCGCACAGCAATTGACGGGCGGTTGCGCCATCCAGTGGCCAGGCGCGGCGTTGCGCGCGCGCTGCGAGCAAGCCGCACGCCGCCGCCACGAAGGGAGCGGCAAAGCTGGTACCCGACGCGCTCTGGTAGCCGTCCAAGGCACAGGTGCGGATGTCGCGTCCCGGCGCGCACAGGGCAACGTGCGCACCGCGCGTGCTGAAGCTGGCGGGCACCAGGTGCGCATCGATACCGCCCACGGCGATCACGCCGTCGTGTGCAGCGGGATAAAACCGCTCATGCAGCCCGGAGTTGCCGCTGGCGGCCACCAGCACCACGCCACGTGCCAGCGCGTAGCGCACGGTCTCTTCATGCGGTGCGGGCGCATCCGGCAGCAATGCCGATTCCGGCGTGCCGAAGCTCATGTTGATGACCTTCACGCCCAGATCGATCAGACGCTTCATGCCGGCATCGATGTTGTCCAACGCACCGACGCCGACGCGGCGATCGCCAGCCTCCAGCGCGGCGCCCAGCACGCGTGCCGGGGTGAGTCCGCATGCGCCTGCGCCACCGGGGGCGATCTGGCGGCCGCTGGCCACCAGGATGCCGGCACAGCCGGTGCCATGGCCTACTTCGTCCTGCGGACGTTCGCCGGCACGGCGATAGTCGCCGACCAGCGACAACCCGCCGACCGTTGCCGGGTCCAGATCCACGCTGTCGAATCCTGCGCGCAAGTGTCCGGCCAGTTCGGGGTGCTGCAGCGCCACGCCGGTGTCGGCAAGGCCGATCAGCACCGCCGGATCGCCTGGTTCCAGTTGCAAGGCCTGCGGCAGACGAATGGCCTGTTGCGCCCAGCTCTCGTGTGCGGCCAGGTGCGCTGCCGGGCCCGCAAGCGTGCGCGGGGTGCTGCTCAGATAATCGGCACCGACCCGCTCCACGACCGGGATCTCGGCCAACGCCCGCAACAGCGCAGGCAGCCGGGCGCCATCGCGTAATTCCACCCGCAAGACCCGCGCGACGCCACTCAGTTGTTCGATGGCATCGAAGCGCTGTGCGCCACTGCGGCGGCTTTGCTGGCGGCCCAGGCGCGCGCTATGCAGACGCACCGCGCGGAAGGCATCGCCGTGGTGACGCAACAGCCGGTCGATCGGCCCGTGGTCCACCGCGTCGCTCATCGGTGTGCCGTAGCCTTGCACCGCACGCAGCCCCGGCAGATGCTCGGGCACTTCGCCTAGTCGCAGCGTCAGCAGCAGGCGGCGTGGCAGCAAGGCGGCGTGATGTGAGGCGGTCATGTCTGCGCACTCCATTGACCAAGACTGCCTGCGCGCAATGGCACGCAGGCGCTGCGCCCATCCTCGAAGTCCAGCTGCGCATCGCAGCCGAGTTGGCTGGCCAACGGTGCCAGCACCAGCTGTCCGTCATCGGACGAGACGATGGGAATGTCGATTCCCGCCGCACGCACCAGCGGTAGTCTGCCGCTGCGCAGTCCCGGTGCGCTCAGGTGCACACGCGTGCCGCTGTTGCCAGCGCCATCGCTCGCCTGCACACGCGTCACACGCGGTGCGGCGGCACGTAGCAGCGCCTGTTGCAGGCGATTGACCGGCATCCGCGACAGCCGTGCGATGACATCGGCGCCCGCGGTTTCCTTGAGCTCGTTGAGCTGGGTAACGGTGCGCACGCCGATCCGTTCGAGCTGGCGTTGTTCCTCATCGGAGAACTGGTCGCCAAGCGCGGTCTTGAGACTGAATTCGGATTCGTCGGCGCGGAAATCTGCCGCATTCTCTTCGATCATCGGTTTGGTGATCGTGGTCAACGCCAGCCGCACGGTACTGGCTTCGCTTTCGCCGGGACCCGCCGGGCGCAGATAGACATCGTCGTCGAGCATCTGCACGAACACGCGCAAGTCCAGCGTCACGTCTTTCACCGCAAAGGTCAGCGGCAATTTGCCCACACGTGCCTTGATCGTCATCGCGGCCTGCGCCTTGTCCAATTGCTCGGTCAATGCCTGGATGAACAGGTCCAATGGAACGCCGAGGGTTTGCAGCAACGGGGGCAATTGCGCGCTCATGACTGTTTTCCCAGCTGCCAGACCACATGCAGCAGCGACGGCGCAGCGTTCCAGTGATTGATGGCGAAGCTGCGCGGCACATCGGCCAGCAGGCGGCAACCACCGTCGCGCAGGATCGGGCGCAGCTCCAGCGGCAGCCGCATTTCCACATGCGTTAACTGCATGCCGGCGCGGTCTTCGATCGCCACCAGGCCAGCGTGCAGTTCTTCCAGCAATCCGGACAGTTCGCGCAACATCACACCGCTCCTTCAGCAGGCGATGGTGCCGCCGGTGCCGCCGCGGCGGGCGCGAGGTTGCCGGCGGCGGCACGCATGGCGGGTGCGTTGCGTTGCACCAGCGCCACCTTGGCGGCATCTGCCAGGCGCTCCAGCGGCAATGTCTCGCTGACGAAATTGAGCTTGACCTCGCCGAACAGATCGGCGCGCACGTTCGATTCGTTCTGTGCATTGACCTGCAATGTCGACACCATGGTCGAGGTCTGCCCGGCATAACTGGAGGAGCCGCGCTCGCCCCAATTGTCTGCCTGTGCGGGATCGCTGCCGGTGGCATAGCCGACCTTGGCCACATCTTGTGCGGCGGCGCGAAACATCACCTTGCTGCTGATGCTGCCATCGCGCACCACCACCCGGTTCATGCCCAGCAGCACCATCGTTGCCAGCAGTTGCTGACGTTCGCTGCCGACCTTCAACCGCACCTGCGGCAGCACGCGCTGTTCGAGCAATTCGGCGGTGAGTTCCTCGTCGGCCAGCCCATAGTCGGCCAGCCATAATGGTTGGCTGCCGGTCGTGCGTGGCACCAGCTCCGGCACGGTGCGCGCGCCGCCATCGGGGAGCAGCAAGACGATATCGCCGGGATAGTGCGTGGCCAGCCAATCGCGCGCCTGATTGAGCGAGACGTTGTCCTCGGTGAACTGATCCACCGTCTTGGACACCGCTGCCACCATGCTGGAATAACTTTCCATCTGGCGGATCGACGCATCCACGATGGCGTCGAACGTGCCATGCACCAGTTGCGCGACAAAGCCCGGAAAATCCACCTCATTGACCATCGCACCGGTACGTCGCGCGATGGTCTCGGTCGCCTGAGGCTTGACCGTGGCCGTTGCCGTTGCTTCGCCAGCCGACGGCGTTGCCGCGGTCGGTCCGGCCAGCGCACGCGCTGCCGCCGCAGTGGGGCGCTGCGGAAAGATCAGGTTGCGGTGGCCTGGAGCGCTCATGACCCGCTCAGCCCGCGACCACGGCGTCGGCCGGTTGCGCGACCCAGGTATTGCTGCGCTCATGCCGCCCATCGCCGAGCAGACGCAAGGCGATCCGTGCCTGCGGGTTGCCCTGTGCGAGCCCGCTGAAGCGGTAGTCCACGATGACGGCCAGCGCCGCAACACCGCTCACCGCATCCGCATCCTCGATACGCGCCGTCACCTCGACGCCATGGCTCAGCAGGGGCGGTGTGCCGGCGGTGATGCGAACCTCGCCGACGCTGCCGTGATCGGCAACAAACTCCAGCGTGATTGGCAGCGGAGTCGCTGCACCCTCCAACGCCGGCCAGTCGTCGAGCACAAGACGGACATCGATGGCGGCGTTGCCGGAATCGATCGGCGTGGACACGGCAGGCTTGCGGCCTTCCAGCTGGTCGAGGCTCCAGCGACAAGCGCCCGCACTGCCGCGCACCACACTCATGCGGGTACCGGCCACCCGGCTGGGCGTCACTGGCTCGCGCTGTTCGCCGGTGACAGACGCTGTCTCCAATGCCTGCGCGCGCACCGCCGCTGGCGGCCTGGCCAGGCGCAACCGAGCACCGCCAAGCGATGCGGCGTGCGTGCTCGCTGCCGGTAGGTACAGCACACGCCAGTCGCCATAGTCGTCGGCAGCCATTTCACCGAATGCGCTTGCAAATTCCTGGAACGGCAACCAGTCGGCATAGCCTTGATTGGGTGGGTTGAAGACGACCGGATCGTTGTCGAAGGTCTGCCGGGTATCCCAGGGATTGAGAATGTTGACGATTGCGCTCGACGGATCGGCCAGATCGCCAGAGATACCGCTGAGCACCACCGCATGCGGCGCACCCACGATGACCACCCATAGCGGGCCATGCCGGTTCAGCCAGTCCGCCCACTGTTGCGGCGTGTGGTACAGGCTGGTGTTGGAAGGTTGTTCGATGGCGTTAAAGCCGTAGCGCTGTCTGACAGCGTCCAGTAACTCGAAGCTATAGGACGTCGACAGGGTGGTGCCAACCTCGTTGGCCAGCGTTTCCGGGTCGATCGACGCGTGGCGCCGATACGACAACAGCATTGCCATCGCCGCCGCCCAGCAGGCGCGCTTGTCCGGTTGCGCGATCAAGGGCACGTCGTATTCGTGGACGGGCGCATCGCTCAGCGAACGCGTGGACAACGACTGCGCAGTGGTCGGGTAGAGGATGCGCACCACCTCCGGATGGAAGCGTTCGCTGAAGGGGGCAGGCGCGCTGGCGCTGCCGCCGCCATCGCCCGCCATCAGCCAGCTAACGAGCTTGTCCTGGAAGCTCTTCCAGAGCCGGTCGGCAGCAAAAAAGCCGATAAACGCGCCCGGTCCACCGGTCCAGCGGTCGGCACCACGGGTGTAGAACACGGTGGTGCCGTTGTCATCGCGGATTCCAAATTCGCGGTGACCGCTCACTGGATGATCACCGGACCACTCGGTATGCACGGTGGTGAAACGCCAACGCGTCGGCTCTACCAGGCTTACGACAACCGACGCATTGTCGGGACCACCGATATTGACTTTGAAGACGGTGCCGACGGGAGTGGACGACTCCCATCGAATGTCGTCCACACCGCTGTCGTACGGGATGAATTCGCTGTAGGCGGTATCGACAAAATCGTTGAGATGCAGTCGTAGGTGTTCGAGAACCTCAGGACCGCTCCAACCATCGGGCAGACGCTCGCAACGCACTTCATAACGGTCCAGGCTGAGTTCACCCTGTGCATCTGCGATGCGTTGAACCGACATCCCGCGTGCGCTGACGGCCTGTTCCACCGCGGCCGGTGCGCGCCAGTTGAACAGGTCGGCCCACTGCGGCGCGTAGCGCTGGGCGCGTTCCACATCGTCCGGCCCGATGATCAGTGCGCGCGCGTTGGTTGTGCTGCGTGGTGGTGCGGGTCGCGCATGCGGTGGGGACATTGCCTGCCCGGTCTGCGCGGCGGAGCCAGACCGGCGCGGCGTGGCGCCATTCTGCGAGTCCTGTACGCCCAGCGAGAAGCTGACCGCCTGGCTCCAGTCCAGTGCTTGCTGGCGGATCCAGGCCAGCTTTGCGTCAGTCATGCGGCAACCGAGATTGGTCGTCGCGTCATGTTGGGCCACATGCACGCCGACTACGTGGGCACGCGGTGCCTCGGTGGTGTCGATGTAGTACACCGGCGAGCCGCTGGTACCGCCCAACGACTGCACATCGTAGGCAAACGTGTCGTCTGTCGGGAGCTGGCGGATACGCCCGCCGTGCATATGCTGGCGATCCGGGTCGATAACGGCATTGACCACGGTGCCTGCAGTGCTGCTATCGAGCGAACGCGCTGCATAGCCGCTCACGACGATCTGTTCTTCGCGCGATTGGGTCAGTTCTTCCAGAATGTCGAAGTACTGCGGGTAGGCAACCGCGTTGGCCTCCGGCACGCGAATCAGTGCCATATCGAAATCGCGTTGGGATGCGTTGTATCCGGGATGGATGACCCATGCATCCGAAGTGACCTGAAAGCGCCCGAACGGCTCGCTTTCGGTGGTTGTTCCTGCATCGTGTTTGCCGGGCACGATGATCAGCGCACGCTTGCCATCTACTACGTGGGCGGCGGTCAATAGCAGACGCGGCGCGATGAAGAATGCGGTGCCCGCCGGTTCTCCTTCATCGCTGTCATTAAGACGTCGCACCTGGCAGATCGCGCTGTAGGGCGCAACGGTGGTATTGACGACGCCAAACACCCAGCGCGCACTGCTGGCAAAGAACGCCAGCTGCGCCAGCAGCGCTTCGCCCAACGTTGTGGGGCTGTCGTATTGATCGATCACGCGCAGTGCGTTGACTGGGGCCGAGCCATGACGTGGCGTCTGCGTCGAAGACGGCGCGCGCACAACTGGCGCCGAGCGCAGCGTCGGCACCGCCTGCGATGCCGGGCGCCAGCTCTGCGCGGCTGCGGTTGCTGCTGCGGCATCGGGCGATGGGGACGCGACCGGCGTTGATGCCTCTGGTGACACGGTGGCGGCCGGCGTGGTTTGCGCGGGCGGCGTTGCGGAGGCAGGGGTTTGCCACAGCTCATCCGAGTACCCATCGCTGTAGCCGCCGCGGCCCGGATCGCTGGCCGGCGCAACCGCCGCCGCGGGCGCCGCGCCGACCACCGCATCGGCGCCCCATGCCAGCGACGCGCTGTCGCCGCCGTAGCCGTTGTTGCCATCGCTACGCGCGGTACGTCGCAGGCTGCGTTCGGTCAGCCCGGACAGCGAGACGTACATATTGCCGCGATCGGGCATCTGCACCTCGATCGGCCGCGCGCGGTCGCGTTCGCTGTAGGTCGCCAAACCGAAGTACAACCGCGGCTGCCCGACAAAGCGCGCAACCACACTCGGCGGTACCAGATACATCGCATCGCGCCCCTTGGTGCCGGGCTGCACAAGACTGGAAAAGAACGTGCGCGAGGTGCGGCGGGCGCGGTTTTCCGGCTTGAGCAACTCCGGGTCGGTGGCCAGCCCGATCTCGAACAGCGGGGTGTCGCTGCGCACGCTGAAGCTCAGCACATTGAAGCGGTCGTTGACGCTGTCGCGGGTGGCGCGGATGCGGGCCATACGGAACTCCTAGCGGCGCTTGCGGGGTGGAAGAGCGGCGTGCGGCGGTGGCGTGGAGACGGGAGAAGCGGGCAGAGCTGCAGTGGGATTCGGTGCGCTGTCGATGTCGGTCGCGATGTGTTCCCAGAAGCGTTGCTGGGTGTCGATGCCGATACTCTCCAGATGGGCTTGCATGAAACTCATGGCCTGCTCGAGATGACGGAAGAACGTGCGTTCGCCGGATTGCACGTGCTCGATCGAGCCGCGCCATTCCCGTACCGTGTCGTCGCCATCGCCACGCTCTCCCCAAACCCGGACGATGAAGGCGGCGGTTCGGTCCTCCAGCAGTGCCATGCCCGCGCTCCGGGTGAGGTGGATTCACGCTAGGCCGCCTGCATCACCGATGCATCACCGCCAGATCACCGGTGAGTCACCGCGCCGTCTTCCTGTGTGATGCAGCAGTGATGCATCGCGACGTGCAGCGCAGGCAGCGTCGGTCCACACGCCTGGTTGCCGGGGCGCGTACGGGTTGGAAAAGGGACAGCATGGGGAAGCGATGGCGCGTCACCAGCTAGTCGCCACTGTGGCTCCAGCCGGTATCCCAGTAGGTATCCCAGTCGGCAGCGCCGGTTGCAGAGAGGGTCGGTCGCGCGCATCGCGTAGCAGCGGCACCTCGGTCGGGTCGCACGCCGGCACAGCGGCATTCGCCTTATGCGGCAGGCCGTACTTCGTACGCCATGCGCCGGGCTCGCCGATGGTGCAGCAAGGCCGCTGCGCGCGATGGACCTGGCTGGTTGCAGCAGCGCGGCACCGCAACGAACGCGCACATACCTACGCGCTCGGCATCGCGCAGCGCGGCATCCTCCAGCGTTGGAGAACTCAGGGTTCCAGAAACTGCAGGCTCAATTGCAGTTGCGCATCTGCCGCGGCCAGGCCACGACGTGCGTTTTCGATCAGCATCTGTGCGTGCTGGCCGGCGCTGTCGGCAAACGGGAAGGGGCGTGCAGCAGGTGCAGGCACCGCTTCTTCTACGCTGGTCCCGATGGCACCGTCGGCAATGCGGTGATAGAGCGTCATCGTCTCGCGCATCGGTTGGATCGCCAGCTCGCGCCGCAACAGCTCGCGGCAGCGCTCGAACTGGCATAAGGCATGTGCGCGTTGTCCGTTGAGTACGAACAATTGCATCAGTGCGCGGTGCACATCTTCGCGCAGCGCGTCGCTGTCCAGAATCGCTTGTGCATGCCGGATTCCTTCGCTGTAGTCGCGCCGGATCGTGGCGATCTGAACCAGGCGCCAGAGCGCGTTGAGATAACTGCGGCGATGTTTTTCGCGTTCGCGCAGCGCCCAATCGTCGGAGACATCCATCAGGATGTCGGAGCGGTACAGCGCGACGCCGCGTTCCAGTCCGGCGATTTCCGCCTCGGTCATCTGCTCGGGTGGCTTGCTCAGGCCTGGCGCGATGTCCTTGCTGAATTCGGCGACATCGAGCCAGACGTCCATCGGGCCATCCAGGCCGATCGCGCCGCGCCGGTCGCACACGATCAGATCGCCGTGATCCAGTGGCGGGGATTCGACGATGCGGCGCAGGCGCCACAGGGCGGTATTGAACGATCCCGCCGTCGCGCCGGCATCGCGTTCGGGCCACAGGCTGGCAATGAGCTCGCTACGACTGAAATACCGATGCTGGCCGATGGCCAGATAGGCCAGCAGACTGCCGCAACGTCCGGAGACCGCAACTGCGCGTCCTTCGTCCTGGGCAACGGAAACCGAACCGAACAACCAGATCCTGAACATCCTCGCCATCCTCGCTCGAATGCAGCCAATGTCCATTCGGCACACCTACGCCTGCGGCCCCTTCCGCGAGCGCCCCATGGTGGGCAAAAAGTCCGATCCACACCGATACGAGACATCCCCTTGTTGTCCCGGCATCCCGTGCCGTAGGACGGCCGGCGTGTGAGGGCGCGATCATGCCACGGCTGTTCGCGCAGGCGTAGCGATGGCGGACAGACGGCAGTCGCGTGTCAGCCGCGCAGCAGAGGCGCTGCGTCAGCATCGCTGACCATGCAGTCGACATCCTACAGTCGACACCATGCGACGACCGTCCTCCAAGGCCGTTTCCGCCGCTGCACGCGACGGCTATCCCGGGCGAATGCGCGGCATCGCGCGCGGCTTACCAGGCACGGCCTGCGCGGCCGTTTTCGCCGAGGCCGTTGCGGGCGAAGGCGGGTAGGCGATGCGCCTGCGTATTGACAGCGATACCGACTGGAAAAACACCCATCAGCTTGTGTCGGCAAATTCGTCCGAGCGCCGCAGCCGCACCAGGCTCTACGCCGGTCTGATGTTCGATCTGCACGATCGCCATGCGCTGTAGGTCAGCTACACCGGCATCTTCAAACAACGGAACAACCGCGACCGTGGTGGCTGCTATCTCGCCCTGCTGGAAGGCAATCGCTACGAAGTCGGAGCCAAGGGAGTTCCAGGCAGCACGTTGCGTGTGTCGCGTGCGCACGTCAGCGATGGAGACGGTGCATGCAGACGGCGCATCTGCTTGCACCGCTGTCGCCAAGACGGCAGTGCTCAGCGCGGTTCGGCCACGATCAACCAGTTGTTGAACGGCGTGTTGCCGTACAGCGGCGCAAAGGTTGCGCGCAGGCCGGCCGCATCCAGGTGGGCCTGCAGGCTGTCGCGGGTCGGGTAGCTGCGCGGCATGCGCTGCATCCAGCCGCTCAGATGCGCCAGCACGTCGGTCACGCGACTGGTGCGTCCACGGCCGCTGGCATCGCCCAATGCACTGCGAATCACCAGCTTGGCACCGGGCGTGAGCATCTGCGCCACGCTGCGCAGCAGGCTGGCCTGCATGTCCGACTGCAGATATTGCAGCACGTCCAGAATGGTGACGCTGCCCTGATGCTGCGGCCACGCGATGCTCAGATCGACCACCTCGAACTTGGTATTGCCCAGATGCGAGCGTTGCGCGATGTGCTGCGCGCGGCGGATCTTGGAGGCATCCACATCCACTCCGTGATACGCCAGCGCCTGGCCATCGGCACGCAATGCATGCGCCAGCAAGCCCAGCCCGCAGCCCAGATCCAGCACCGGCGCAGTGGTGCTGCGCAGCTCGGCCAGCACACCGGGATACAACGGGTCGGTGCGCAGCTTGGCTTGCGTGTAGTAGTAATCGTAGCGGTTGCCGAGCGGATGCTTGGGCAAAAAAGCGCGTGCGATCGCCAGCGCTTGGGCGCGGCTCATCGGTTGGGTGGCGGTGCTGTGCAATGTCGTTCCTTGGCAATCAGGCGTGCTGCGTGGCTAGCTTAGAGCCAGTCGCCCCGATTGCGGTAGGCCCGGTTGGCGGTTTCGCGATGCGCGGCTGCGCGTCGTGGCGCTTTAGGCAGGCGTGTCCACAGATCCGACAGCGCCCAGCGCATCGCGCGCTGCAGGTAGCGCCATCGCTGCCCAACGTGCATACATCGCACCGGAGGGATGCAGGCCATCGTCGACCAGCATGTCGACAGCATCACCGCCATCGCGACTGATGGCGGTGATGTCGACAAACCGCACGGCGCGCGCTGCGCAACGCTCTGCCGCCACGCTGTTGAAAGCGTCGATCTGCGCCGCGATCAGCCCCGCATCGCCACCTTGCGCATGCGCGAATGGTGTCAGCCCCCAATCCGGAATCGACAGCACCACCACGCGCGCGGCATGACCGCCGGCAAATCCGATCGCACGCTGCAACAACGTATCGAACTGGCTGCGGTATTCGTCCAGCGAGCGCCCGCGGTACTGGTTGTTAACGCCGATCAGCAAGCTGACCAGATCGAACGTGCCCTGCGGTGCGGCCGCGTCGATACCGGCCTGCAATTCGTCGGTGGTCCAGCCGGTGGTGGCGATGATCTGCGGTGGCGCCACGTTCCAACCGTGGGCACGCAGACCATCGACCACCTGCATCGGCCAGCGCTGCGCAGGCTCGACGCCTTCGCCGATGGTGTACGAATCGCCCAGCGCCAGATAGCGCAGCGGCGTACCAGGCGCCGCCATCAAGCGACGCTGCGCGACTTGAGTGGCACCACTTTGGTCACGGCCTCGGCACGGCGTGCCAGTGCGCGGTCGATGCGCGCGAACACATCGCGCATGACGCTGGCTTCCGGCATCAAGGTCACGCGGAAGTGATGGCGGTACGGCACGTTGAAGCTGGAGCCGGGCACGACCAGCACGCCTTCTTCGTTCATCAGGTCCAGCGCGAACTCGTGATCGTCGAAATTGCGTGCGGCCGCACCGACCACCGCCGGGAATGCGTACAGCGCCCCGGCCGGTGCCACCAGCTGCAGATGCTCGCTGGCCGCACAGGCCTCGATCACCGCACGGCGGGTTTCGTACAAACGGCCACCGGGCGCGCACAACGCGGAAATGGTGTCCGGCCCATTGACCGCGGCATCGATGGCGTACTGGCCCGGCACGTTGGCGCACAGGCGCAAGGCGCCGAGCAGGTCCATCGCATTACGCAGGTCGTTGATGCGCGATTGCTCGCCCGACAGCAGCGCCCAACCCACGCGCCAGCCACAGGCGCGGTGCACCTTGCTCAGCCCGCCGAAGGTGATGCAGGGGTGCGCGCCGGCCAGCGGCGCCACCGGCACGAAAGCCGCGCCGTCGTACAGCACCTGGTCGTAGATTTCGTCGACCATCAGCAGCAGGTTGTGCTTGGTCGCAATTGCCACGATGCGCTCCAGCAACTCGCGCGAATAACTCGCGCCGCTGGGATTGTTGGGGTTGATCAGCACGATGGCGCGGGTGCGCGAGGACACCAGCGTCTCGATCTCCACCGGGTCCGGCTGGAAGCCGTTCTCCGGCGCGCAGCGGTAATACACCGGGCGGCCATCGTTGAGGATGGTGGCAGCCGACCACAGCGGGTAGTCGGGCGAGGGCACCAGCACTTCGTCGCCGGGGTTGAGCAGGGCGCGCAACGACAGGTCGATCAGCTCGCTGACCCCGTTACCGACAAAAATACGGTCAGGGTGGGCATCGGGGTGCTGACGACGCGAATACGCTTTGGCGATCGCCTCGCGCGCTTCCGGTAGGCCCTGCTGATGGGTATAGGGATCGGTGCGACCCATGTCGTCGGCAATCGCGCGCTGCAGATGCTCCGGCGCGCGGAACCCGAATGCACCTGGGTTGCCGATATTGAGCTTGATCAGCTTACGGCCCTGCGCCTCCAACTCCCGCGCTCGTCGCGCCAGCTCGCCCCGGATCTCGTAGCGGACTTCGGACAGACGCTCGCGGATGGCGAGCGGCTTTTGCGGGGTAGTGGACATGCGACGGGCCGGTTGTAGGCGTGAGGCTTGGCATGGTAGCGGAAATATGACAAGCGGACATGCTTGCATCGGCAACGATGTCAAGTGGGGCTTCAAGCCCGGCTGCAGGTCGATTGCACAAGCCCCTGCGTCCAGCCAGCTAGAATCCCCCGATGAGCCACACACCCCCCAACTACTCCACCCTCCAATCCATCGGCTGGCCCTGGCCCGGTCCTCCTGAGGAGGTTGCATGGCAGGCGGTGTTTGCCGCGCATCCGCAGGCGCTGCCGGCGCGGGTGGTGGAGCAGCACCGCACCGGCTATGTGGTGGCCGATACGCCGGAGGCCAGCCTCAAGGCCGAGTCGTTGCCGGAGTGGCAGCGGCCGCGCTTCCCGAGCCATGAGCGGGCGGCGGTGGGCGATTGGGTGCTGATGGAGGGCAAGCGCATCGTGGCGCTGCTGCCGCGGCGCACCTCGATCAAGCGTGGGGCGGCCGGCGAGCATTACCACCAGCAGGTGATCGCCGCCAATATCGATACGGTGTTCATCGTGTGCGGGCTGGATGCGGACTTCAATCCGCGCCGCATCGAACGCTATCTGCTGCTGGTGGGCGGCGGCGGAGCGCAGCCGGTGGTGGTGCTGACCAAGGCCGATCAGACCGAGTACGCCGAGGATGCCTTGGCGGTATTGGAAGAGCTGGAGGCGCAGAACATCCCGCTGCGTGCGGTCAATGCGAAGGATCCAGAGAGCGTGGCAGCGCTGCGGCCGTGGTTGGGCGACGGGCGCACGGCGGTGCTGGTGGGCTCGTCCGGTGCGGGCAAGTCGACGCTGACCAATACTTTGCTCGGCACGCAGAAGATGAAGACCAATGCGGTGCGCGAAAACGATTCGCGTGGCCGGCATACCACCACCTACCGTGCGTTGATCCCGTTGCCAACCGGTGCCTGCCTGATCGATACGCCCGGCATGCGCGAGCTCAAGCCAACCGGTGAGGAAGATCTGGCTGAAGGCGGTTTCTCTGATGTGGAAGCGTTGGCGGCGCAGTGCCGCTTCAACGATTGCGCGCATATCGCCGAGCCCGGTTGCGCGGTGCGCGCGGCGATCGATGCCGATACGCTGGATCCGGAGCGTGTGGCCAACTACATGAAGCTGCGCGAGGAAGTGGCCAGCGCTGCCGAAAAGCTCGCCACCCGTGTTGCGCAGAACAACCGCGGCAAAGGCTCGGGCAGGCGGCCAGCCAGCGTCGATCGTCCCGGACGGCGCTGATGCCATCGCGCAAGGGGCCGCCGGACATCGTCCATCACGCGGCGCTGGATGCGCGCCTGGTCAAGGCCGTGCGCGGGGTGCGTCTGCTCGCCCTGGCGAGCTGGCCGCGCTCGCTGCAGGAGCCGTTTCTGCAGAGTGTGGCGCGCGGACAGCCGGAGCTGCCGCAGGTGGACTATCCGGTGCTGGATTTTGGCGACACCCGACGCGAGCTGTCCGCGATTGCGAAAGCCGCCGACCCGCATCACCCGATCGGCGCGTATCTGATCGATTCGACGCATAGCTGGAGCCTGGCGGCCGGTCTGCTGGAATCGCTTGGCACCAGTGCGGTCAGCGACTATTCGGCGCAGTTGTTTGGCGTGCCTGACGATCCGATGCCGGGCAACGGCCCGACCACGCGCGAAGCGGCGCGGCATTTCATCCAGATCGCGCAGGAACTCGATCGCGAGTTGCTGGCGCCGGAAGAGCAGGTGCCGGTGTCTGCCACCGCCTTGCGCATGCAGCTACAGAACGATCTGGATGCGTTTTTTGAAGGACGCGTCATCACCGTCACGCTCGATCCGGATCTGCTCGCCAAGGCCGCGGCCGGCGCGCACCGGATCCGTTTGCGCACCGGCGCCACCTTCAGCGATTACGACCGTGCGCAGCTGTTTCATCACGAGGCGTTGGTGCATTCGCTCACTGCGCTCAATGGCCGCGCGCAGGTGCATCTGCCCAGCCTGGGCATTTCATCGCCACGCACCACCGCAACCCAGGAGGGCCTGGCGACGTTTGCGGAGCAGATCACCGGCAGCATCGATATCGAACGCATGAAACGCATCAGCCTGCGCATCGAAGCGATTGCGATGGCGCGCTCGGGCGCCGACTTCATCGAGGTGTTCCGCTATTTCACCGAGAGCGGGCAGAGCGCAACCGAAAGTTTTTCGTCGGCGCAACGCGTGTTCCGCGGTGTGCCAACGGCAGGCGGCGGTGCATTTACCAAGGACACCGTCTACCTGCGCGGCCTGGTCGCGGTGCATACCTTCTTCCGGCATGCCTTGCAGCGCGACCAGCTGCAGCTATGCCGTTATCTGTTCGCCGGCAAGATGGCGTTGGGCGATGTGGCGCGGTTTGCACCCTTGTTCGATAGCGGGGTGCTGGTCGCGCCGCGCTGGCTGCCGCCGTGGGTGAGCCGGGTCAGCGGGCTGGCCGGCATGCTGGCGTTTTCGCTGTTCGCCAATCGCATACGCATGGATCAATTGCAACCGCCGGCAATGAATGTCTGAGATGGCACACAGCGTTCGATGAAATGCACGTGCGCGATCACATCTTGATCGCGTCGGTGAACCTGCGCATGCAAGGCCGCGCGTTCTACACGATGTTGCAACGAACCGGACTGCACACTGCATGCCTCGCCCGTTCTGGGTCATAACACGAGGCAATGCGATGAAAATCTTGATGGTGCTAACGTCCCACGACCAGCTGGGCGATACTGGCAAGAAGACCGGCTTCTGGCTGGAAGAATTCGCCGCGCCGTACTACGTTTTCAAGGACGCTGGCGCCGACATCACCGTGGTCTCGCCGAAGGGCGGCCAGCCGCCGCTGGACCCGAAGAGCGACGAGCCCGATGCGCAGACCGAGGCCACCAAGCGCTTCAAACAGGATAGTGATGCGCAAAAGGTGCTGGCCACCACCCATCGTCTTGCTGACGTCAAAGCCGACGATTTCGATGCGCTGTTCTATCCGGGCGGCCACGGCCCGCTGTGGGATCTGGCCGAAGACAAGCAGTCGATCGCGCTGATCGAAGCCTTCGCCGCCGCCGACAAGCCGCACGGGCTGGTCTGCCATGCGCCGGGCGCATTGCGTCACGTCAAGGGCAGCGATGGCAAGCCGCTGGTCAACGGTCGCCGCGTCACCGGTTTCACCAATGGCGAAGAAGAGGCCGTCGGTCTGACCAAGATCGTGCCGTTCCTGGTGGAAGACGTGCTGACCGAACTCGGTGGAAAGTACGAAAAGAAGGCCGATTGGGCAGTACATGTGATTGCCGATGGCACCCTGGTGACCGGCCAGAACCCGGCGTCGTCGGAAAAGACTGCAGAAACCCTGCTGACGCTGTTGAAGGGTTGAGTGAGAGTGGCCAAGAAGCGTAGCGACTAGTCGTTAAGCGTGGACGGCGCGTAGGAACCGACGTGTACGAGTGGTGCATGTCGATTCTGAGCATCGTCCGCGTTTCCCTGGCGACTACGCGCTAGCTTTGTTGGCTGCTCTTTGCTGTCGAAGCGTTGTCGAAGCGCTGTATTAGTGGTGTGCGTGGTTTGTGCAGCAGCTTTCGCGGATGCGTGTCGCTGCCGCAAACTCACGCTCGGCGGCATGAGTAACGCTACCGCACGCTTGATATCGAATAGGCACCGCTGCATGGTTGCTGCCGAGTCGTGGGAGGCCTAGCCATTCCCGCGCAAGACACTCCAGCGCAGTGGCTCAAGACATTCCGGCGCAGTGGCTGTAAGACGCGCCGACGCGATGAAGTGAGCACGCGTGTTACCAATGCAGTAACGCTAGCCCCTCTCCCGTCGGGAGAGGGGTGAGGGTACGGTTGCCGCATCGCCAAGACCCCGCACCCACATCGCTCAGTCGATACGTTGCAACCAGCGCACCGCATACCCATGCAGCGCAAGACGCAGATCATCGCCCAGCGGTTCTGCAACTGCATCGTGCTTGTCGGCCAACACCTGCCACCGGCCACTCAGCTTGCCCGCAAGCGTCACGTCGAGCGGTTGATCGCTGAAGTTGTGGACGGCGATAAAGCTGTCACCGCGTGTCAGCGCAAACAACTGCGCGTTATCCAACGCCACAATGCCCAACGGTTGATCCGCAGCAAGTGCCGGTAGTGCTGTGCGTTGCTGAATCAATGCGTGCAACCGCTGATAGACCTGCCCGCTCACGCTGCTGTTGTCGTGGCGCTGCGCGGCGCGTTGCCAGTCCATTGCCGGGCGATGCAACCAGCGGCCTTCGTGCTTGCGCTGCGTATCCACGCGGTAACTAACGTCGTTTGGCAAGGCGAGTTCGTCGCCCATGTAGATCAGCGGAACACCCGGCATCGCCAGGGCAACCGCGTAGAGCAGCACCAGCCGATCCACTGCCATCGCCAAAGCTGCCGCATCACCCGCATCGTGCGCCGCCTGGATGCCGGCGAGTGCGGCCGCCATGCCGTTGGTGCCGTGTACGCCATCGCCGCTGCTCTGGAAGCTTTCGCCACGCGCGTAGCTGCCCGGTAGCGCATTGGCGTAGAAGCGCGCGACATCGCGCAGCGAAAACGCTGGTTGCGTGGCATTGCCCGCGGCTTCGTGCTGCAGCACATTCCAGCCGATGTCGTCGTGGCAACGCACATAGCTTAGCCACGCGCAGTTGGTGGGCAGCGGTGGGCTGTGCGCAATGACCTGATGCAGAATATCGCCGCGTTGCAGCGCCAGTGCCGACCACCCGGCTGCCATCAGCGTGCTGTGGTAGGCCAGGTGGCATTCGTGGCCTTGATCGGCGCCGCTGCCGAAGTAGGGCGGCAGTTGACTCATCGGCACGATGGCTTCGGCCTTCATCGCCACCGACGGCGCAACGATGTCGGCAACCGCACGCAGCGCCACCAGCAAGGTGTGCGCCTCGGGCTGGTTCATGCAGTCGGTGCCGGTGCGCTTCCATAGATACGCGGTGGAATCCAGACGGAATGCTTCCACTCCGAGGTTGGCCAGCTGCAGCATCGCCAGCGCCATGTCGCCGAACACGGCCGGGTTGCTCCAGTTCAAATCCCATTGGTAGGGATAGAACGTGGTCCACATCCATTGTGCGGTGTCGTCCACCCAGGTGAAGTTGCCCGGCGCGGTATGCGGAAACACCTGCGCCAGCGTTGTTTCGTATTGATCGGGCAGGCTGCGGTCGGTGAAGTGATGGTAGTAATCGAGATAGCGTGCATCGCCCGCGCGTGCGGCTTGTGCCCAGGCGTGATCGTCGGCGGTGTGGTTGAGCACGAAATCCGCACACAGGCTGATGCCCGACGCGCGCAGCCGCGTGGTGAGCGCAACCAGGTCGTCATTGCTGCCCAGGCTCGGCTCCACCTGGCCGTAGTCGCTGACCGCAAAGCCGCCGTCGTTGTCGCCGGCGCGTGCGCGCAGAAACGGCAGCAGATGCAGATAGCGCACGCCCAGTTCCTGCAGGTACGGCACGCGCTCGGCTACCCCCTGCAAGGTGCCGGCGAAGCGGTCCACGTAGGCGCTGTAGCCCAGCATGTGCTGTGCGCCGAACCAGCCCGGCTTGCGGGTGGCGTCGAGCTGTTGCAATGCCTGCGGGCGGTGTTGCGCGCTGCTGCCGAGCGCGCCCAACCACTGCGTCAACCACGCTGCGTAATCGGGGCGTTGCCCATACAGCGACTGCAGTGCATCCAGCAGACGCGGTGCATGTTCGTCAAAACGCGCCAACAACGGCTCGGCACGCTGTGCATCCAGCGGCGCGGCAAAGGCCGCGCGTGATGCGGTGGAATCGATGGGGGAGGTGCTCATTGGAAGCCGCCGGGCCTGGGCCCGGCGCGGGGTCCTTAGAAGTCGTAACGCAGGCTGATGCTGGTGGTGCGGCCGGCAATCGAGCGCGCGCGGATGATGCCGTTGGCCGGAATCGTGGCTTCTTCGGCTTCGGTCAGACCAAAGGTGTTGAACAGGTTGTTGACGTTGAGCGCGACGGTGAGCGAATCGGTCACGCGGTAGTCGCCGAACAGGTTGACCTGCGTATAGCCGGGCATCTTCAGCTGGTTGGAATCCTGCGTATAGGCATCGGTGGTGCCGATCAGATTCACGCCGAACTGGTAGCCGTCGCCGCGATAGCTCGGGGTGAGCTGCCAAACGAAATCAGCCTGGCGACGCGGCACATTGCCGGTGTTTTCCGGGGTGATCTGGTCGCGGGAAATTTCTGCATCGGTCCAGGTCAGGCCGCCGTTGACGGTGAAGCCCTCGTAGCGGTAGCTGGCTTCCAGCTCCACGCCGTGCGCTTGGTAGCTGCGGTTGAAGAAGCGCTGGCTGGTGACTTCGAAGTTCTGTTCCTGGGTGCGCGCAGAGAAAGCGGTGGCGAACAGGCTCAGACCGTCGCGACGCCACTTCAGGCCGGCTTCGGCCTGCCGCACCACGTTGACGCCTTCATCGGACGACACCGAGCCGTCGTCGCGCACCACGCCGAACAACAGGCGATCGGCATTGGCGCGTGCGCCGCGGCTGATGCGGGCGAATGCGCCTAGATCGTCGCTGATCAGATAATTGCTGCCCAACGAATACGACAAGTAGTTCCAGTCGTAGTCCACCGGGCGTGCGTTGGCGGTGTCCACGGTGGCCACGCGCTGTTCCACCGGTTGGATCACGCCATCGCCGTTGACGTCCAGATTTGGCGCAATCGCAGTGCCGCTGTAGTTGCCGCGCGCATCGCCCATGTCGTAGCGCAGGCTGCCGTCGATGCTGAACTTGCCGCTGTCGAAGGTGAGCGCGACATACGGCGCGTTGACGTCGTAACGCACGTCGTAGCTGCGGGTGATGCAGCAATCGCCCCAGAACGGCGTGCCGTAGGCATACAGGCCGTTTTGCGAGCGCGACACGCCTGCTGCGTCGACCACGTTGAGCAGGCGCGAGTCGCGACCCAGGCTCTGCACGTAGGAGTTCCAGGTCCAGTCCATGTCGATGGTCTGGCGTGAGCTGTAATAGCCCATGCGCAGATTCAGCGTGCGGCCGTCGCCATCGAACTCGCGCGAGAGGCTGAGGTCGTTGGTGACGTTGCCCAGATCGTTGATGGCGACGTTGAACAGATGCGTGCGGATGGCGTTGCCGGTGTAGGCCTGGCCGGCATTCGGGCCACCGGCCTCCACCAGCTGCGCGCCGGCGCCACCGATGGACGATGCCAGCGAGGCGGCGTCGGTGACTTCGGCCGGGAACGGGCTGACGAAGCGGCCACTGTTGTCGGCGATACGGAATTTATCGCTCAGGTTCCAGCCATTGCCCAGGTCGAACCAGGCTTCGGCGCCGATGGTGCGCGAGATCGGGTGCATGCCGTCGCCCAGATCGGTGCGGCGCGGCTGATTATTGCCATCCAGGCCAACATCGGTGCGGAAATTACGGCTGTACAAGGTGTCGTTGCCAGGATCGAAACCGGGGAAGCCGCCGAGGTCCGGCGAGCCGTCGCGGCCACGCACCGAGGTGGGCACCGGCAGGTAGCCAGCGGCGCGGTCGTTGAGGTATTTGCCGTACACACGCACGTAGCCGTTCTCGAACAGACGGGTGAGGTTGGCCTTGAGTTGGCCGCCCTTGTCGGTGGTGTAGCCGGCATCGCGCACGCCGTCGCCCTGGCGGAAGAAACCGCCAATGTTGAACTGCCAATGCTCGGCGAACGGCGCGCCGTAATTGAAGTCGATGCGGGTGTTGTCGTAGTCCAGACCGCGACTGACGCCGACGCTGCCGCCTTCGGTGTCGCCGGTCTTGCTGATGAAGTTGATGATGCCGCCGGGCGCATTGCTGGTGAACGTCGACGCCGAGCCGCCGCGGATCGCTTCGATGCGATCCATCGTGAAATCCGAGCGCAGGAAGATATCGGCGTTGCCGAAGGCGATATCGCCGAACTCCATCACCGGCAAGCCGTCTTCCTGCAGCTGCAGGAACTTGGCGCCACCGGAGGCGACCGGCAGACCGCGCACGGCGATGTTGGCGTTGCCTTCGCCACCGCTGGACTCGGAGCGGATGCCGGGAATGTTGCGGAAGATTTCAGCGGTGCTGCGCGGCGCCGATTGTTCGATCGCCTCGGCGCCGACGGTGCTGACCGACACGCTGGACTTCAACTTGGTGGTGGCGGTGGAGGTGCCGGTGACGAACACCGAATCCAGATTGACCGCGGCGCTGTCGGCAGCCGGCGGGGTGGCGGGCGCGGCGGCGGCGTCCTGAGCCAGCGCGGCGGGCGCGCACAGGCAGGAAACGACCGCGCAGGCCAGGGCATGCAGGCGCAGGGTGTGCAAGGTGGACATCGCGATTCTCTCTCTCACAGGTGGTGGTATGCCGACGCCTGCATCGTCCCCTCCCAGGGAATGGCCGTGCGGCCTGCAGTGCGAGCGCAGTAATACGCTCGAATACAATCGATTGCAATCTTGCGTTGCAGCATTTGAATTGGTTTCATAAGCCGCAATTTGCTTAACGATCGCGTGCTGCGGCGCAGCGTTACAATCGATTGCATAAGTCGCAGGGTACAGTGCGCTGCGGCCACTGGGAGCCGCACCGATGCCCAGGGCCTTGCATGTCGTCGACCGCTCCTCCGCTTTCTTTCGCGCGCATCCTGGCGCTCAACGCCGGTTTCTTCGGTGTGCAGTACAGCTTCGGGTTGCAGCAGAGCAACATGAGCCCGATCTACAACTACCTGGGCGCCGACCACGCCAGCCTGCCGTACCTGTGGCTGGCCGGGCCGATCACCGGGCTGGTGCTGCAGCCGTTCGTCGGCGCCTGGAGCGATCGCTCGGTGACGCGCTGGGGCCGCCGCATGCCGTACATGGTGCTGGGCGCGCTGGTGTGCAGCCTGTGCCTGCTGGCGATGCCGTTCAGTACGGCGTTGTGGATGGCGGTGTGCCTGCTGTGGGTGCTGGATGCGGCCAACAACGTGGCGATGGAGCCCTACCGTGCGTTGGTCAGCGACGTGCTCGCGCCACCGCAGCGGCCACTTGGGTATCTCACGCAGAGCGCGTTTACAGGCCTGGCACAGACGCTGGCCTATCTCACTCCACCGTTGCTGGTGTGGTTCGGTATGAATCAGGATGCCGCCAACGCGCATCATATTCCCTACATCACCATTGCTGCGTTCGTGATCGGTGCGGGGTTTTCGGCCGCGTCCATCCTGATCACCGCGCGCAGCGTGCGCGAGCCTGCGATTGCGCCGGCCGAGATTGCGCGCATGCGTCAGACCGGTGCCGGCCTGGGCGCGACCGTGCGCGAAATCGTCAGCGCCCTGCGCGCGATGCCGCCGACCATGCGCCAGCTGGCGCCGGTGATGTTGTTCCAGTGGTACGGGATTTTCTGCTACTGGCAGTACATCGTGCTGTCGCTGTCGACCACCTTGTTCGGCACCACCGACGCCACCTCGCACGGGTTTCGCGAGGCTGGTCTGGTCAATGGGCAGATCGGTGGGTTCTACAATTTCATCGCGTTTCTGGCGGCCTTTGCGATGGTGCCGGTGGTGCGCCGCTTCGGCCCCAAATACACGCACGCGGCCTGTCTGCTGGCTGCCGGCGTCGGTATGTGGGTGTTGCCGGGCATCGAGAACCGCTGGTTGTTGTTGTTGCCGATGATCGGCATCGGGCTGGCCTGGGCCAGCATGATGGGGAATCCGTATCTGATGCTCGCCGACAGCATTCCGCCCGAGCGCACCGGCGTGTACATGGGCTTGTTCAACCTGTTTATCGTGCTGCCGATGCTGATCCAGATCGTCACCCTGCCGCTGTATTACGAGCGGTTGCTGCACGGTGACCCGCGCAACGTGATTCGCCTGGCCGGTGCATTGATGCTTGCCGCAGCGGTAGCAATGCTATGCGTGCGTATTCGTAAGCCCAAGGCTGTAGCGGTGTAACCGCTGCGTTTGCGTTGTTATGCCGGCACAATAGCGAGTATGAGCGCGCGGCCGCCGCCGCACAGCGCGCACGCTCTTACGATTCCCGATTCCCGATTCCCGATTCCCGATTCCCGATTCCCGGCCTCACGCCGACTCGCGCACCACCAGTTTCACCGGCATTTCAACCGATTGCACCGCTTCGCCCGCGATCAGCGCCAGCAGCCGGTCCACCAGCAAGCGCGCGGCCAGACCGAGATCCTGCCGCACGGTGGTCAGCGGTGGCTGGCTGTAGGCGGCCAGCGGAATATCGTCGAAACCCACCAGTGAGATGTCCTGCGGAACGCGATGGCCGGCTTCAACCAAGGCGCGAATGGCGCCCACGGCGATCACGTCGGAGGCCGCAAACAGCCCATCCGGCGGGTCCGTCTTCTTGAGCATGGCGCGGGTGAGGCGGTAAGCATCCTCGCTGACGAAATGGCTGCGCGCATGCAGGCGGGTGTCGAATTCCAGCCCGTGCTGCTCCAATGCGTGACGGTAACCGGCAAAACGCGGCGCCACCTCGGGTAACTGGTCGTCGCCCAGAAACGCGATGCGCTTGCGGCCGCTGGCGATCAGGTGTTCGGTGGCGAGCGCGCCGCCCTGGAAATTGTCGCTGCCCACGCTGATGTAGGCCTGCCCATCGATGCGGCTGCCCCACACGGCCATCGGCAGACCATCGCGCGCGGCTTCGTCCAGCGCGGCATGTTCGGAACTCTGCCCGAGCACGATCACGCCATCGGAGCGGCTGCCGCGCGCAAGCTGTTCCACCCAACCATCCTGGTGCCGGTCCAGCTTGGACAGCAGCATGCTGTAGCCGCGTCCGGTGAGCTCTTCGGCCAGCAACGCCAGCATGGTCATCAGAAACGGATCGGACAGCGGTTGATCCAGTGCGTGCATCATCGGCACCGCAACGCTCACCGTGTTGGAGCGTTTGGCGCGCAAGCTGCGTGCGACCGGGTCGACCTGATAACCAGCATCGGCGGCAATCTGCTTGATGTAGGCGCGGGTGCGCTCTGCCACCACCGGGCTACCGGCAAGGGCGCGTGACACGGTGGACTCGGACACGCCCGCCATGCGGGCGATGTCAGCCATCTGCGGGCGTGCATTCTGCGAGGTGCGTTCTGAGGGTTTGGCCATGGCAGCGCACTGCGGAAAAGCCAGAGTGTAATCAGTTCGCACTAGAGGCGGGTTGTTCGCGTAGTGGCGGCCGCTTGTGCGCAACCGCGCAACGCCATCGCGCACACGGGTCCTAGCTTTGTGATCGCGGTTGGGTGTCGCGTGCCGCCAGGGTGCTGGGGCTGGGCAGCGCGTCATTGTGCATCCGCACGTGCGGGGCCAAGAACCGACAACAACACGGAGCGAGCGGCTGCCAAGCAGGTGTGGGCGGTACACAGCAACCGGAGTGTGACGCCTCAGACCTGCCGATGCCGAACATCGGCCGCTCCTGTTTGCCGGTCGCGAAGTCGTTATGTTGGTCGCGTTGCGTGATCGCGGCTGGCGTGCCGAGTTGCACTCCGACAACCGCTTGCGGCCCACGGTCCGTGTCAGCCCATGTAGAGGCCGCCGTTGACCGCGTAGTCGGCACCGGTCACATAAGCGGCATCGTCGGAAGCCAGCCACGCGCACAGGCCTGCGACTTCAGCCGGCTTGCCCAGCCGACGCATCGGCACCGAGGTGGCCAGGCGGTCGAGCACGTCCGGCGGAAAACTGCTGATCGATGCGCTGGCGATATAGCCGGGCGAAATAGTGTTGACGGTGACCCCGCGCGAGGCGACTTCCTGCGCCAGCGCACGGCTGAAGCCATGCATCGCAGCCTTGGCGGTGGCGAAGTTGATTTGCCCGATCTGCCCCTTGTGCGCACTGACCGAGCCGATGTTGACGATGCGTCCCCAACCACGCGACGTCATGCCATCCACCACCTGCTTGGAGATGTTGAACAGCGAATGCAGGTTGCTGGCGATCACCGCATTCCAGTCGTCGCGCGTCATCTGCCGGAACAAGGTGTCGCGGCTACCGCCGGCGTTGTTGACCAGGACATCGATTTCGCCGACTTCGGCCTTGACCTTGGCGAAGGCGGCAACCGTGGAATCCCAATCGGCGGCATTGCCTTCGGAGGCGACGAAGTCGAAGCCCTGCTCGCGCTGCTCGCGCAACCAGGCCGATTTACGCGGCGAATTGGGCCCGCAACCGGCAACCACGGTATGCCCGCTGCGCGCCAGCTTCTGGCAGATCGCGGTGCCGACACTGCCCATGCCGCTGGTGACGTATGCAATGCGAAGCGTCATTGGTGTAACTCCTTTGGAGTTGGGAATGGGGAATGGGGAATCGGGAGTGGGGAATCGGTAGAGCAGGAGCCGCCGTTGCGGCCTGCGTTCTCCATGTGGAAGTCAGGAACCGTCACGACGGCACAGCGCCGCTCTTACGATTCCCCACTCCCGATTCCCCATTCCCGGCGCGCGATCAGCGCGCCAACGGAAACAGACCAAACAACAACCCGCCGCCAAGCATCAGCATCGAAATCAGCACCGCCCACTTGAGCGTGAAGCGTTGATGGTCGGCAAAGTCGACCTTGGCCAGGCCGACCAGCAGATAGGTCGATGGCACCAACGGGCTGAGCAGATGCACCGGTTGGCCGGCGAGCGAGGCGCGGGCCATTTCCACCGGAGTGATGCCGTAGTGGCCGGCCGCTTCTGACAGGATCGGCAGCACGCCGAAGTAGAACGCGTCGTTGGACATGAAGAACGTAAACGGCATGCTGACGATCGCCGTGATCACCGCCAGATACGGTCCCCAGCTATCCGGGATCACTGCCAGAAAACTGCGCGACATCGCCTCCACCATGCCGGTGTTGGACAGGATGCCGGTGAAGATGCCGGCGGCAAAAATCAGCGACACCACCGACAGCACATTGCCGGCGTGATTGACCAGCCGGCGGCGTTGCTCGGCCAGGTTGGGGTAGTTGATCATCAGTGCCAGCGCGAAGCCGATCATGAACAGCACCGGCATCGGCAGAATGCCCACCACCAATGCGGCCATCAGCGCCAGGGTCAGGATCAGATTGACCCACAGCAGCTTGGGACGTTTCATGTCCTCGGTGTCTTCCACGCGCGGCAAGGCGTCGTTGTCTTCGGGGATGCTGGTGTCCAGCCAACTGCCATCGGCCGGCAAGCGCACCACGCCCAGGCGGCGGCGCTCGCGCATGCCCAGATACCAGGCCAGCGCGATGATGCCGGCAATCGCCAGCAACATCGCCGGCACCAGCGGCACAAACACATCGGCCGCGTCCACGTGCAGAGCAGTAGCGGCACGTGCGGTCGGGCCGCCCCACGGAGTGAGATTCATCACACCGCTGGCCAAGATGGTGACGCAAGTGAGGTTGAGCGCATTCATGCCCAGGCGCTGGTACAGCGGCAGCATCGCCGACACGGTGATCATGTAGGTGGTGGAGCCGTCGCCATCGAGCGAGATCAGCATCGCCAGAATCGCGGTGCCCATCACGATCTTCAGCGGGTCGCCCTTGACCAGCCGCAGGATGCGCCCGACCAGTGGATCAAACAGCCCGGCATCGATCATCACCCCAAAGTAGAGGATGGCGAACATCAGCATCACGCCGGTGGGCGCGATCTTCTTGATGCCCTCGAGCATCATGTCGTTGATGCCGGTGCCGAAGCCGCCCAGCAGTGCGAACACGATCGGCACCGTGATCAGAGCCACCAGCGGCGACAGCCGCTTGCTCATGATCAGGTACATGAAGGTGATCACCATTCCGAAACCGAGCGCGGTCAGCATGCGGGCAAATCCTTTGGGGCGTGCAGCAGGGAGAGGGTGGAGCGCACCGCTGCGCAGGGCGCGCTGCGGTGGTGATGCGAAAACCTAGAAACGCGAGTCATTGCGCGGCTGCCAGAACAGCAAAGGTGAACGCCGTTGCGCGTGTAAGGCGCTCGCGCTGCATCGCTGCGACGCACGCCAAAACACCTTGAAAACCTGGCGCGTCGCAGCAGCGCATCAAAAGTCGTACTGAAACCGGCCGGTCACCGCCAGTGTGTGATCGACCACCGCATTCATCGTGCGGTCGCGGTTGCGGCTGTCGATCACGTTGAGCATCACGCGCAGGTTGGGCTTGAAATACCAGTTGCCGCCCAGCGTCCACGACTGCGTGCTGGCATCGATGAAGTTGGGCTGGCCATCCAGATTTTGGTCGCCGCGCATGTAGTCGTAGCGCAATGCCAGCTCGAACGCGCCGCTGGGGCGATTGGGCGTCTTGATGCGGCTGAAGCGGCCGGTCTTACGATCGTAGCCGCGCGATTCGCCGGTAACGAACCAGCTGACCAGGCCATAGCTTGCCAACACCTTGGCATGCTGGCTGCCATCGTCGAGCAGGCCGCCGCTGAATTCGCTCTGCCACGACCACGGGCCAAGGACTTCGGCATATTCCAGCGACCACTTGTCGAAGTCGGTATCGCGGCCATCGGCAAACCGCGCCAAGGTGATGCGGCTATTGTTGGCGAGATCGTTTTCAGGGCGCGGGCGGATCAACAGGGATGCCGCACCATCGCTGCCCGGATGCGAATAGCGCTCATGCGCCAGTGAAATGCCGAGGTGACGCAGGCGCGCTTCGCCCATCTCCGGCGCAAAGGTCAGACGTGTCCCCAGCGCACCGCCCTTGGTGGACGAGTTATCGATGCTTTCCAGGCTGTAGAGCGCCGTGGACCAAGTGGCATCGGGGCGTTTGGCTTGCCAGGAAATGGCCTTGCGATAGATCGGCGCCAGTGTGGTGGAGGCATAGCCGCGTTCCAGGAACGGGCCATAGTTGGACCCGGTGCGGTCATCCAGCGAAAAGTACTGCTTGAACTGGCCCACGGTCAGCGTGCCGGCAGAAAACTTCTTGGCGATATAGACATCGCGCGCCAGGATGCCGCGGCTGCCAGATTCGTACTGCAGGCCAGCAAATTCCGCCTCGGCCTTGTAATTGAAGCCATAGAACTTGCCTGCCACATCCAGCCACACGCGGCGGAACTGGGTGTCGTTGCGCTCGGGCGTGCCGCGTTCGTCGTTGTCGAACACGGTGAAATCCCAGTGCACGCGTCCGCCTACCTCGGCAGTGACCGGGCCCGCGTCATCGGCCGCGTGCGCCGCCGGTGCCAGGCAGATCGCCGCGCAGGCGGTGAAGGCGCGCAGACGCAAAGTGTCGTTGATCACAGACCCTCCCAGGTACATGTGTGAATCACGTTCAGCGATGCACCACGACGACTGCCGTGGCGCGTTGGCTGCAGCCTAGTCCCGCAAAGCTGTCATGGACCTGTCAGGGCGTGGGAATGGGGAATCGGGAATGGGGAATCGCAATAGCGCAATCGCCAAAGCGGAAGAGCTTTTGTCTGCCTAGCCTGTTACCTTCCGGCCGCAACAACATGCTGTTCCGATTCCTCATTCCCTATTCACGATTCCCCGCCCAATGCGCCTGCTGCTAGTCGAAGACAATGCCGATCTCGCCGATGCCATCGTGCGGCGCATGCGCCGTAGCGGGCATGCGGTGGATTGGCAGGCCGACGGGTTGGCGGCGGCCAGCGTGCTGCGCTATCAGAGCTTCGATCTGGTGGTGCTGGATATCGGGCTGCCCAAGCTCGATGGGCTGCGCGTGCTGGCCGGGATGCGCGAGCGTGGCGATACCACGCCGGTGCTGATGCTCACCGCGCGCGACGGCATCGAAGACCGCGTGCAGGCGCTGGACGTGGGCGCGGACGATTACCTGGGCAAGCCGTTCGATTTTCGCGAATTCGAAGCGCGCTGCCGTGTGTTGCTGCGCCGCAATCGCGGGCAGGCCAGCGAGGTGGTGCAGATCGGTGGATTCGTGTTCGACAACGCTGCGCACACGGTGATGCTCGACGGTGCACCGATCGAATTGCCCAACCGCGAATACCGCCTGCTGGAAATCCTGATCGGGCGGCTGGGTCAGGTGGTCGGCAAGGACGACATCGGCAACGGGCTATTCGGCTTCGACGACGATGCCGGGCCCAATGCGATCGAACTGTATGTGGGCCGTCTGCGCCGCAAGCTGGCAAACGCGCCGTTACGCATCGTCACCGTGCGCGGTGCCGGTTACAAACTCGAAGAAGCCGACCCGCATGCGCCGATGGAGCCGGGTAGCGATGGCTGAGCCGCTGACGGTGGCGCCGTCGATCCGGCGCACCTTGCTGCTGTATCTGGGCAGCCTGTCGCTGCTGGGCGCGGTGGTGCTGTTTTTTGCGGCACGCGATTACGGCGAGCGTGCGGCCAACCGGTCCTACGATCACCTGTTGGTGTCCTCGGCGCTGTCCATCATCGATAGCGTGGCGCTGGTCGGTGGCGACTGGCAGGTGGATCTGCCTTACGCCTCGCTGGATCTGCTTGGCATGGCGCCGGAAGATCGCGTGTTCTACCGCGTATTCGATGCGCAGGGCCGCACCATCACCGGCGAAGACACGTTGCCGTTGCCGGCGCGCGCGCCCAGCGATGAGCGCCCGTTGTTGTTCGATGCGCACTACAGCGGCGAGCCGGTGCGTTTTGCGGTGGTCATGCATCGCGTTGCCTCGGCCTCGGGGCAGGGCGAGGTGCGCGTGCAGGTGGGCCAGACCCGGCGCGCGCGCGATGCGGTGGCGCGCGATGTGGTGCTCAATGCCTTGGTCGCAATCGGCGTGTTGTCGCTGCTGGCGTTGGGATTGGTGTGGCTGGGCGTGTACCGCGCCTTGCGGCCGTTGCAGCGCATCGAGCGCGACCTGTCGCGCCGTGAGCCATCGGATCTGAAGCCGCTCAACGTGCCGGCGCCGCAGGAAATGCAGTTGATGGTGACCGCGCTCAATCGCTTCATGGCGCGGCTGTCGTCCAGCAACGAGACCTTGCGTGCGTTCATGGCCGAGGCTGCGCACCAGATGCGCACGCCCTTGGCCGCGTTGCGTGCGCAGGCGCAGCTGGCCATGGACGACGACGACCCGCGCGACATGCAACGCAGCCTGGCGGCGATCGAGCGCAACGCCAGCCACATGAGCCGCTTGCTCAATCAATTGCTCAGCGATGCCAGCGTGATCCATCGCTCCAACCTGCAGCGCTTTGCCACGGTGGACTTGGCCGAGGTGCTGCACCAGGCATTGCATGAAGCGCTGCCACGCAGCGAAGGCGCGCCACGTGTGCAATTGGCCATCGACCCGCAACCGGCGCTGCTGCATGGCGACGCGTTGCTGCTGCGCGAAGCGCTCAAGAATCTGATCGACAACGCCTGCAAATACGGCGCGGGCGCGCCGCTGCAGGTGGCGCTGACCAGCGATGGCAATCAGCACGTGCTGACCATTGCCGATCACGGGCCGGGCATTCCGGCCGCCGAAGCCGAGCGTGTGTTCGAGCGTTTCGTTCGCGGTCCGGATGCACCCGCGGGCGGCGCAGGCCTGGGGCTTGCCATCGTCAAGCGCGTGGTCGAAGCGCATGGCGGGCGCATCGATCTGGCCAATCGCATCGGTGGTGGGTTGATCGCCTCGTTGCACTTCCCGGGAGGAGCCGCGTGATGCGCAGGCTGTGGGTGATGGTGTTGCTGCTGGTGCACGGTTTGGCCTGTGCAGCGCCGGGCGATGTGCGGCGCTTTCCCGCGCAGGGGCCGATGCATGCGCAGCTGCGCGTGCAGGGGTCCACCGATCTGGAAGTGTTCGGCGCGGTTATTCAGGACTACCAGCGCCTGCATCCGGGCACCGAGGTGATCTACGAAGATGTGATTGCCTGGGACATCTATGCGCGCTACCTGCATCCGGGTGCCGGTGCGCCGATGGCGGACATGCTGATCAGCGCCAGCATGGATCTGCAGACCAAGCTGGTGAACGATGGGCACGCGCTGGCTCACCGCTCCGCGCAGACCGAAGCGCTGCCCGCCTGGGCGCAATGGCGGCACGAGGTATTCGGCATCAGCTACGAGCCGGTGGCCATCGTCTACAACACGCGCAAACTCGACCCATCACGCGTGCCGCGCACGCGACGCCAGCTGCTGGCCTTGTTGCGTGCGCCGGATGCGCCTTTGCGCGGCAAGGTGGGCACCTACGATGTGGCGCGCAGCGGGGTGGGCTATCTGTTCGCCACCCAGGACGGGCAGGTGGGCAGCATTGCCGGCGCGCTACTGGCCGCGTTGGGCGCAAATCAGGTCAAGCTGGAAGAGCGTACCGGCACCTTGCTCGACCGCGTCAGTCGTGGCGAGTTGCTGCTGGCCTACAACGTGCTCGGCTCCTACGCGCAGGCGCGCATCGATGCCGGTGCGCCGCTGGGCATCGTGCAGCCGCAGGACTACACGCTGGTGGCGCTGCGCACTGCGGTGATTCCCAAGACCGCACCGCACGCACCGGAAGCGCGCAGGTTTCTCGACTATTTGCTGTCGCCCCGCGGGCAGCAGGTGCTCTCGCGCGAAGCGCGGCTGATGCCGATCCTGCCGGCCGCCGGTGGTCGTGGCGGCTCGGCGCAACCGCCGTTCCGGCCGATTCCGCTCGGCCCCGGCCTGCTGGTGTATCTGGACAAACTCAAGCGCCGCCAGTTCCTGGAAGCGTGGCGTGCGAGTACGCAGCCGCCGCGGTAGGGTAGCGGCATTCGCGGTGACGCAGAGCGTCATGCTGGTGTGGTCGTTGCCGGCCAGCATCATCGGCGGTCGCGCAATGTCGATACAGTGGTCGCCTGCTCCGCACAGTGTCAGCGGGCCCCAGCCACCAACCGTGGGCAGCCAGCCGGGCGCAGGTGCGGCACACCGACGCGCCCATGTGCCAGACTTGGCAGATGGCCGATCTCACCATTCTCGTCGCCGACGACCACCCGCTGTTCCGTGCCGCGGTAATCCACGTACTGCAGCAGACCCTGCCGCAGGCGCAGGTCGTGGAAGCCTCCAGCGCCGCCACGCTGAGCGCGATGCTGCGCTCGCACCCGCAGGCAGAGCTGGTACTGCTGGATCTGGCCATGCCGGGCGCGCGCGGCTTTTCGGCGCTGTTGCATGTGCGCGGCGAGCATCCGGATATCCCGGTAGTGGTGATCTCCTCCAACGATCACCCGCGGGTGATCCGGCGTGCGCAGCAGTTTGGCGCGGCCGGCTTCATTCCCAAATCCACGCCGGCCGAATCCATCGGCACCGCCGTGGCCAGCGTGTTGGATGGCGGCACCTGGTTTCCGCCCATGACCGCCGAACGTTCGGAGGCCGATGCGCAGCTGGCCTCCAAACTCGCCCAGCTCACCCCGCAGCAGTTCCGCGTGCTGCTAAGCCTGGCCGATGGCCTGCTCAACAAGCAGATCGCCCACGAACTCGGCCTGGCCGAAAACACCGTCAAGGTGCACGTCACCGCCATCTTGAAAAAGCTCGACTGCTACAGCCGTACGCAGGCCGCGGTACTGGTCAAGGCGCTGGAGCCGGAAGGCGAGGGCTGAGGGCGCGGCATCGCTGACGGGCTTGGAGGGGCAAAAAACGTCGCGAACAGTCGTCAGTTGAGTGTGGACGGCGTCCTCATCATCGAAGTGTGCGAGTGGTGCCTGCCGCAGAGAGCACCGGCCGCGCAGTCATTGTGTTGGCTGTTCTTGGTTGAGCGGGGCAGGCCGCGGGCTGAAGATCGACGCGGCCGGGCGCACCGCGATCTCGAAATGCGAGGTGCCGTCCATGATGCATGTCAGTCCGCTCGCTGGCGATAGAACACCATGCCGCCGTGGTGCAGCTCGTCTGCGCTGACAAAGCGGCCGTCGGCAGTGAATCCACTGTCGTCCCAGTAGTGGATGGTGTTACCGGTCACTTCATAACGGCCCTGGTAGGCGCTTTGCCGTGTATGGCGTGCCTCGTCGTAACGGCCGTTGGCCAACAAGGCTTGGCGGATCTGCCCATCGCGGGTGACCCACATGCCGACGTAGGAATGCTGTTGCATGGGCGTGGCTCTGTGGAGTGGGGAAGGCGTCGCCGCCACATGGCGTGCAGCGGCAGCAAGCGGTGTGGCGTTGCAGAACACAGCAGCACCTGCGCCGAGTGCAACGGCAATAGCGGCGCTCATACGTGTATCGGTCATGTGTCTGTCCTGCGTTGCAGTTGGGCGGGTGCACGCTGCAGCACCGCGTCGTAGGCGGCCAGATCCAGGTACGCATCGACCTGCACGGCCTTGCCGTCGCGCATGCGCAGGATCCACACGTAATGATTGCGATAGCGACCGCCGTTGGGCAGGTTGGCGGCGCCTTGCCACTGCACGATGACGTGTTCGCCATCGGCCCAGAGCTGCCGCTGCAGTGGGCGCAGCGGCGACGCCAGGCGCTGGGTCAATGGGCGCACGGCCGTGTCGATCAATGTGTCGCGGCCACGCAAGGTGCCTGCGCTCGGGCCGGAGCCGTGGATGGTCCACACCACGTCCGGCGACAGCAGTTCTTCGAAGAATCCGGTGCCGCCTGCCTGCCAGCGTGCGAATGCGGCATCGACGCGTTGCGTATTGCATATCTGCTGCGATGTGCCGGCGCAGCTGTCGGCGGCGGCTGTGGGCACCGGAGCGATTGCCCCGGCTGCGGTGAACGCGCTGGCGGCGATGAACAGTGCTGCCGCGATGGCGGATGTTCTGATCATGTTGTGCTCCTTCGCGTCAGCTGCGCAGTTGCAGCGCGTGCGTGCCGTAGATCAGCTGCTGCGCCATCGGCCGGCCGATGAAACGCTCCGGGAAGATCGGCGCCAGGCCGCTGACCCGATCCAGCTGCGCCAGTTGGTCGTCGCTGAACACGATCTCCAGCGCGCCGAAGTTGTCTTCGGCCTGTTGCAACGTGCGTGCGCCCATCACCGGCGAAACGACCGCCGGATTGCGCAAGGTCCAGGCAAGCGCCACCTGCGAGCGCGAGGCGCCCAACTCGTCGGCCACCGTGCCAACCACATCGGCGATCTCCAGCGAGCGCGCTGTGAGATGCCCGGTCGAGGCGATCACGCCCTTGCGGCTAGTGGATACATCCGCCGCGTTGTCGTCGGACAGATCGGCGCGGCTGTACTTGCCGGTCAGGATGCCGCCGCCCAGTGGCGACCACGGCAATACGCCCAGGCCCAGCTCGCGCGCCATCGGTAGCAATTCATGTTCGACAGTGCGTTCGACCAGGCTGTATTCGATCTGCAGCGCGACCAAGGGCGACCAGCCACGCAGATCGGCCAGCGTCTGCAATTGCGCCACGCGCCAGGCCGGCGTGTTGCAGATGCCGATGTAGAGCACCTTGCCCGACTGCACCAGATGCTCCAGCCCGCGCATCACTTCGTCCGGCGAGGTGGTGAAGTCCCACGCGTGCAGATACAACAAGTCGATGCGATCGGTGTCGAGTTGACGCAGGCTGGTCTCCACCGAGCGGATCAGATTGAGACGGTGATTGCCACCGGAATTGATGTTGTCCGCATCGCGCGCCATGGTGAATTTTGTCGCCACCACAAAGCGCTCGCGACGCGGCTTGATCAGGCTGCCGACGATGCGCTCGGAGCCGCCGTTGGTGTAATTGACCGCAGTGTCGATGAAGTTGCCGCCGCGGTCTGCATAGGCATCGAAGATGCGCTTGGCTTCGCCTGCATCCGCGCCCCATCCCCATTCCTCGCCGAAGGTCATGGTGCCCAGCGACAGCGGCGAGACGCGCAGCCCGGAGCGGCCGAGCAGGCGATAGTGGTCCAGGGAAAGTGTCTGACTCATGCGTTGTATCTCCCGGTAGTGGTGTCGTGCGTCATGCGATGTACTGTGCCGCCGGCCGGTGAGTCAGCGTGAGCCTGGTGATCCGGCATCCTTGCCTGATCGTCCGAATCGTTAACGCAGCATCGTCAAGCAGCCGCAGCCGCAGCCGCTTGCATGTATTGCAGTGCTCGGTTCGATGTGCGCGGGGCGTTGCCACGTCGAGTGCAAGGCGCCAACGATCACGCACGCAGCGGTCACACAGCCCCTGCAGTGGGTGCGCGTATCAGAGACAAGGCGGTGCGCCTTGTTGGGTTGGCGAGCGAGCGACCAAGACGCCAAGATCTGCGACTTCGCTGCGCAGAGCCCTTGCCCGCCCACCTTCGCGTGTCACGCTGCAAGTACGTCGATGTGGGCTCTTCTGCGGCATCCATGCTGCGTAAGGTCCCGCGACTGTGGGCGGGCAGGGGCTAGTTGAGCTGATCGGTGTGCATAGCTTTCGATAAAACAGTTAGCAAACTGTCTGGTGCGGTGTCATTGCCGCACTCTCGACGCTGTGAGTTTGCTGCAGGGCCCTTGCCCGCCCACCTTCGCGGGACACGCTGCAAGTACGTCCACGTGAGCTCTTCTGCGGCATCCATGCCGCGTAATGTCCCGCGAGGGTGGGCGGGCAGGGGCTAGTTGAGTTGATCGGTGTGCATAGCTTTCGATAAAACAGTTAGCAAACTGTCTGATGCGGTGTCATTGCCGAACTCTCGACGCTGTGAGTTTGCTGCAGGGCCCTTGCCCGCCCACCATCGCGGGACACGCCGTGAATCCATCCCTGGAGGCTCTTACGCGGCATCCATGCCGCGTAAGGTCCCGCGACGGTCGGCGTGCAAGGACCAGTCGAGATGGTCGGTGCGTCTGGTTTCTAGCAAAGCAACCGACTCACTCTCTGGTGCGGTGTCCTCGCCGCTTGCGGGACCGTGTGGTGGCATGGATGCCGCCACCGAGCCTACATGGACGTACTTGCGGCGTGTCCCGTGAGCGGCGAGGGCACCGCGCATTCGACCGACGTGGCTGCATCTAAACGACGTCACGACTCAACATCGCTATCGCTATCGCCGTACGCGGATTGAACGATGTAGACACGTCGGTTGCTGAGCGATAGTGCTTTGCCCGCCCACCTCCACGTGACACGCCGCACGTGTATCTGAGCAGGCTCTATGGCGGCATCCGCGCGCAGCAGCACGCTTGCGCAGGCGTACCGTGCGCAAGCTGCTGACAATTACGCGACGCCATCAGAAATCCAGCGAATACCCCAGCGTCAGCGTGCGGCCGCGGCCGGCGAAATAGCGCAGCGGCTCGACCAGCGCCGATTGCGAGTAGTAGGTGATGTACTGCTTGTCGAACAGGTTGGACACACCCATGCGCAGCGCACCACGCGGCAGCGCGTAGTTGAACGTCGCATCCACCAGCGTGTAGCCGCTGAAGCGCTTGTCCGCTTCGTCGAAGGATTGGCTGAAGGCATGCTGGGCCTGCACGAATGATGACAGCTTCGGCGTCCACTGCGCCGACCATGAAGCGATCACGCGATTGGGCGCCACGTTGAGCCCGTCCAGGCGCGCATCCAGCTGGCCATCGTTGTCGCTGTCGTAGCGGCCGCGCGTGTACGCGTAGGACAGGCGCAGGCGATGTGCGGCATCCAGGCGATAGCCCAGGCTGGCGTCCACGCCCTGCACGCGGGTCTTCTCGCGGCTCATCATGAAAGCGCCGTTGATCGGCACTACGCGCGTGCCCAGATCCGAATTGGACTGGAAGTAGCTCAGATCCGCATCGAACGCGCCACGCGTGAGGCGGGTGCCGGCTTCCACGCTCTTGGTCAGTATCGGCTCCAGCGTGCTCAGGTTGGCTACACGCGTGCCCGGCGTATTGATTGCGCGCAGCACCCGGCCCACATCCGGCATGCCGAAGCCTTCGGAATAGCTGGTGAAGAAACTCACGCCTTCGACTGGTGTGTAGACCAGCCCCGTGTTGTAGAGGGTTTGGTTGAAGTCGAGCGTGCCGCCTTCGACATCGACACGGTTGTAGCGCCACAAGCTCTGGTAGCTGTCGATCTTTAACTCGGCTTCTTCGCGGCGCACGCCGGCGTGCAAGGTGAGCGTGGGCAGCAGCTTGTATTCGCCCTGCACGAACAGCGACAGGTTGCGGTAGTCCGACTCGGGCACGTAGGTGCGTCCGGTGCCGTAGAGATCCTGCTTGCCGGTGTCGGCGAGCAGGTCGATGCCGCCGGTGAGCTTGAGCCGGCTGTCGAACAGATCGTCCTTGGTCAGGCTGACCTTGCTGCCCCACTTGGAGGCCACTGACCGCGATTGGTCGTACAGCGTACCGACCGGTGCGATACGCGGGTCCTGAAACGTGGACGAATTATCCGCGCCGAACAGCCCTTCGAATTCCTGGTTGAACACCATCGCGCTCAGCTGCATGCCGGCCAGATCGTCATCGGTGTAGGACAGGCTGGAGGTCAGCACGTCGTTCCATGGCGCGGTGCCCTGCGGCGTACCGCGCACCGAGGTGGTGGGAAGGCCTTGCGCGCGGTTGCCGGCGATGCCGATGTAGTCGTTGTCGTTCTTGATGCGGTAGCGGTTGACACTGACGCTCAGGCGCTGCGCATCGGTGAGTGCGTAACCGAGCTTGGCCAGCACGTCGTAGCTCTTGGAGGTCATCAGGTCGCCCTGGGTGTTGTCGGCACCGATCGGCCGGCCTTGTCCGTCCACATACAGGCCTTGATCGCTGTAGCTGGCCGAGAACAGGTAATCGAGCTTGTCGGTGCGGCCGTCCACGCGGTAGCGGGTCTCGACGCTGGCGGTTTCTGCACGCACTTGGGAGGTGGGTGCGGTGGCCTGCACGTCGACGTGCTGATTGAGCTCACCGTCTTGCGGACGCCGGGTGATGATGTTGATGGTGCCGCCGGTGGCGCCCAGCCCGTTGATGGCGTTGGCGCCCTGGATCACCTCGATCCGCTCGACCATCGCGTAGTCGATGGTGTGCGCCTCGCGCCCGGTGGGGCGGATCGGATTGGACTGCGGCACGCCGTCGATCAGGATCAACGGTGTGCGCCCGCGCAAGGTTTCGCCGCTACCGTTCATCTTGCCGCGGCTGGGCGTGTACGACGGAATCAAGTTGGCGAGCACGTCGGACGAGTTGCTGGAGATGGTCAGCTGCTGCTGGATCTGCGCCTTGTCGATGATCAACACCGTTTGCGGCGATTCGGCCACGGTCATGCTAGAGCGCGAGGCGGCCACCACCACCGTATCCAGGGTATCGGTGACATCCGATTGTGCGGATGCGCTGGCAGACGCGAGCAGGCAGAGGGTCGCAACGAGCGGCACGCCGGCCGATCCGGAGAGGGGAGATTTCATGGGGCAAAGCACTCCAACGCGCGCTCGGCATCGATGCAGTAGATGCGCGGCGACGCAAAAAAGACGATAGTCAAATGGGAATCATTATCGATAGTCTAGCAGGCGTGAGCCTTGGTGTTCGGCGCGTCAGTCCAAAGCGATGCGCGCATGCGCGTGCGTCGGCAGCACTGCTGCGGTGCCGGAGCGAGGCGATAGCAGTGCAGGCATCGCGCATG
Organism: Xanthomonas sp. AC360; assembly: GCF_979258225.1. Lineage (NCBI taxonomy): Bacteria > Pseudomonadati > Pseudomonadota > Gammaproteobacteria > Lysobacterales > Lysobacteraceae > Xanthomonas > Xanthomonas sp. AC360. The sequence continues at coordinate 312,345 of NZ_OZ409846.1, read as the reverse complement.
TCCAGGCCTCTTGTATGTCCACGCATGCGGCTGCCTGCATCAGAGAGTGACGTACCAAAGATGGGTTGAACACGCGCGCGATGGATTCCGCACGATCACGCGCGCGCGCGCAGCGCTCTCCGTGCGAACACGCCGGCCTCGACAACGCGATGGGTCAGCTGCTGGCGCCTTTACCGACGCACGAAGCCGCCACCGAATCACCCGCGCCGCAGCAGCATCTGCGTCATCAGCGCGCGCAGCGCAGGCGGGCGGACCGGCTTGGACAGAAAGCCCCAGCCCAATTCCTGTGCGTGTTCGCGCAGGGCCGGGTCGGGCTCGGCGGTGACCAAAATGATGCGCGGCTCGCGCTGCCAGCGGCTCACCAATTGCGGCAGCAGCATCGGGCCATAGTGCGTGCCCATGCGTACATCCAGCAGCAGCAATTCCGGTGCTTCGTCGGCGCTTGCATGGGCCAGTGCTTCGTCCGGGCCGCCGGAAAAATCCACGCGGCATTCCCAGCGTTCCAGCAGGGCGCGGGTGGCCTCGCAGACACGCGGGTCGTCGTCCACGCACCACACCCGGCAACCGTGCAGGATGGGGTCGTTGCCGTGTTCGGCGGTGGGCGGCGGCAACTGCGTGGCGATGGCGGCGCGTTCGCCGATCGGCACGGTGACCGAAAACACGCTGCCGCTGCCAAGCGTTGAATGCAGGCCGATGCGGTGGCCCAGCAGGCGGCCGATCCGTTCGACAATCGCCAGCCCCAGCCCGGCGCCGCGGTCGTTGGCCACGCCATCGTCCAGACGGCGGAATTCTTCGAAGATTTCGTGCTGCAAGGCATCCGGAATGCCGGGTCCCTGGTCATGCACTTCGATGCGCAGCCAGCCACCGCGCCGACGGCAGCCGATCAGCACGCGCCCGCGCGGCGTGTAGCGGATCGCGTTGGACAGAAAATTCTGCAGGATGCGGCGCAGCAGGGTTGCGTCGCTCAACACCACCACCGATGTCGGCACCCACTCCAGCACCAAGCCGCGGTCTTCGGCCAGGATGCCGAACTCGCGCGCCAGCGTTTCCAGCAAGGGAGCCAGTGCGAAGTCGCGGACCTGCGTCTTCAGGCTGCCGGCTTCTAGGCGCGAGATGTCGAGCAGGCTGTTGAGGATGGCGTCCTGCGCAGCGAGTGCGCCGTCGATGTTGTCGACCACGCGCGCACTGCCGGGCTCGCGCACCTGCCCGCGCAACACCGACACGAACATGCGCGCGGCATTGAGCGGCTGCAGCAGGTCATGCACCGCCGAGGCGACAAAGCGGGTCTTGTAGCGATTGGCGCTTTCGGCCTCGCGTTTGGCGGCGGCCAGATCGCGGGTGCGCTCGGCCACGCGATGTTCCAGTGCATCGGCCAGCGAGCGCAGTTCGCGGGCGGCGTTCTTGTAGCTGGTGATGTCGGCGTAGCTGGTGACAAACCCGCCATCGGGCAGCGGATTGCCGCGGATTTCCAGCACCGTGCCGTCTTCTTTCTCGCTTTCGCGCATGTGCGGCTTGCCGCTGCGCAGGTGATTGAGCCGTCGCTCGATCGCCGCCTCGATCGGCCCCGGCCCCAGCAGCCCACGGCGGGCATTGAAGCGGAACAGGTCTTCGATCGGGCGGCCGATCTTGAGCAACTCCGGCGGGAAGCGGAACAGCTCCACATAGCGCGAATTCCACGCCACCAGATTGAGCGCCTCGTCGATCACCACCACGCCTTGCGGCAGATGTTCCAGGCTGCGGCTCAGACCGGCGTTGGACTGCTGCGCGGCGGTGACCACGCCGTCCTGGGCGGTGCGCAGTTCTTCTGCATGTTGTTGCAGCAGGGTTTCCAGCTCATGCCGGCTGCGCTGACGCAGTGCCGACAGCCGCCGGCGTTGTTGCACGAATAACCACAACAACGCCAATGCCAGCCAGGCACCCGCAGCGGCGATGGCTGCGGCGCGCCCGGCGGCGGCGCTGGCGCGGGTGTCGTGCAGCAGATGCAGGCGCCAGCCGCTGTCCGGGACTTCCAGCGTTTGCCACAGCACTGGCGCGCCGAGTGGCGGGTCGCGCACCTCGGCCAGAACGCCACCGTTGCCGGTCTGCTCGATCAAGCGCCGACGTAGCGGCAGCAGCCCTTGATTGGCGTATTGGCGGGTGGTCTGCAGTTCGGTGCGGTCGCGCGGGGTGAGCGGCGCCAGCATGCGGTAGCGCCAGCTGGCGCGGCTGGCCAGAAACACCACGCCATGCGCATCGGAGGCCAGCACGATGTCCGGCGTCTGCAGCCATTCGCGCTCCAGTGCGGCCAACGCAATCTTGATCACCACCACGCCCTGCACCTGGCCGGCAGCATCGACGATGGCCTGCGACAGGAAATAGCCTGGCTCGCTGGTGGTCATGCCGATGCCGTAAAAACTGCCGCTGCCGGTGGCCAGCGCCTGCTGGTAATACGGGCGGAAGGCGTAATCCACACCGACATTGCTGCGCACCGCGCGCCAGTTGCTGGCCGCCAGCGCAATGCCGCTGCGGTCGATCAGCGTCAGCGTGGACGACTGGGTGACGTTGTTGGCACGTTCGAGTTTGCGATTGAGCTGCTGCACCTGCGCGGGCGACAGCGGGCCGGAGACCGCCGCGCGCAGCTCCGGGTCCAGCGCCAGAATCTGCGGCAGCGTGCGATAGCGGTCGATGCGTTGTTGCAGCGCTTGCGCATACAGACGCAGCTGCCGGCGCACGGTGGCGCTTTCCTCGCGCAGCGCGTTCTGTTCGACAAAGTGCCTGGCCGCCAGCATGGCCACGACCATTCCGCCCAGCACGATGACCAGGGTGAGCAGCAGACGGCGGCGATGCGAGACATACATGCGGCAAGTATGGCGTTCCGCTCCCGCACGCGCAGCCATCGCCTGATCGCGCGACAGACAAGCGCGCCAAAACGACAACGGCCGCACCCGTGACAGGGTGCGGCCGTATCGGAACATTGGCTGCCGTCTAAGACGACAGCAGCGCGTGAATCACACCAGTGCGCGGCAGTACATTGCCCGCGCGCTGGGTTGCGTCAGCGATGCTTAGAACTGCACCTGTGCGCGCAGCTCCATCACGTGCGGGGTTTCATGCACGCCATTGCGCGAGGAATCCACCCAGCTGTAGTTGGCCTGGAACTTGAAGTGGCTGGTGAGGTACCAGTTGGCGCCGATCGTGGTGTCGTGCTGACGGCCGCCGTGGATGTTGTTGTCTTCCAGATTCAGGCGGCTATAGCGGGCAGTCAGTTCGACCGCGCCGTAGTCGTGTGCGGGCTTGATGTTGCCCGGCACGCCGCCGGCATAGCTGCGCGACTCGCCGGTCAGCGACCAGGTGCCGTAGACGTACTGGCCCTGGGCGATGAAGTGCGGCTGGCCGGCATTACGCGCCACTTCGGCACGCAGGGCTTCGCTCTGCAGCGAGAACGGGCCATGGATCCAGACCGCTTCCACGCCGGTGCGGATCACGTGGTCCACATTAAGGATGGTGCCGGTGTCGATCAGGCGCACATCGGTCAGGCCGGCTTCCGGGCGGGCACGCAGGCGCACACGCGGGCTGAAGGACACGCCGCGGCCATCGCTGAAACCGCGCGGGTTTTCGACCGAGCCGGCGATGCCCAGGTGCAGCACGTCGCCTTCGGCCTTGAACGGGGTCCATGCCGCATGCACGGCCTGGGTGGTGCCGGGATTGTCGCCCTGCAGATCCTTGCCGCCGTACGCGCCGGCCTGCAACAGGTACTGCGGACGCTCCAGGGTCCATTCCACGCCGGTCCGGCGGCCCTGGAACACTGCCTGCACCGGCAGGCCCAGTTCCATGAAGCTGCCCGCGCGCGAGCTCTGCACCGCTTCCAGACCCACCGGCACCTTCATGTAGCCCAGGCGCACGCGGCCGTAATCCTGGCCCAGCAGCGCCTTGGTCTCGACGCGGAAGAACACGTCCAGCCACAGCTTGGCTTCGAAGTCGAAATACACCATGGCGTCGTAGACGCCCTTCTTCTTGATGGTGGCGCCGAATTCCTTGCGGCGGAAATCGTTGCGGTCTTCCAGGCGATCGTCGCCGGAGAAGTTGTTGTCGTCGTAGGCGTAGTTGCCGGTCAGACCCAGCTCGGTGCCATCACCGAAGGTGTACTTGGTCGGCCAGTTTTCGATCGAGGTGGCTGCATTGGCAGCGGCGGGGACGATGGCGATAGCCAACGCCAGAACAAGCAGATTGAGGCGCATATGGAATGGTCTTCGGCAATGAAAGGGGTCGGGCGTCCTGCCATGGCGATCGCGGTGAACAGCTTCAGCAAGCGCGCAGGTCCGGGCGGCGACTGCACAGAAACGTCGGTGTCTGCGTTAAATGGAATTAACGGCCGGCGGCGGCGCGGCTGAAGTGTAAGGCGACGTTCAGCCCGCCGACAGTGCGTAGTACCAATGGGTTATCGGCCCTGCCTGTGACGTGCGCCCAGAATGCCTGCACCGGGTGCCTGCTCAGGCACCCTCCAGTTCCTTCGGAGTGGTGTCATGCACATCAGCAAGCCTGCCGGCCCGGTGCCGGCGTCCGTGCCCTTCTACCGCCAGCTGTATTTCCAGGTGGTGGTGGCGATCGTCCTCGGCGCCCTGTTGGGCCACTTCGAGCCGGCCTTCGCCGAAAGCCTCAAGCCGCTGGGCGACGCTTTCATCAAGCTGGTGAAGATGATCATCGCCCCGGTGATCTTTCTGACCATCGTTACCGGCATCGCCGGCATGACCCACCTCAAGACGGTGGGCCGGGTCTTCGCCAAGTCGATGACCTACTTCCTGTTCTTCTCCACGCTGGCGCTGATCGTCGGCATGATCGTCGCGCACGTGGTGCAGCCGGGCGCCGGCATGAACATCAACCCGGCCGAGCTGGACCAGAGTGCGGTCAACACCTACGTGCAGAAATCGCACGAGCTGAGCCTGGTCGGCTTCCTGATGGACATCATCCCGGCCACGCTGATCAGCGCGTTCGTCGATGGCAACATCCTGCAGGTGCTGTTCGTGGCGGTGCTGTTCGGTATCGCGCTGGCGCTGGTGGGCGAACGTGGCCGCCCGGTGCTGAGCTTCCTGGAAGCGTTGACCGCCCCGGTGTTTCGCCTGGTGCACATGCTGATGAAGGCCGCGCCGATCGGTGCGTTTGGTGCGATCGCCTTCACCATCGGCAAGTACGGTGTGGAATCGCTGGTCAATCTGGCCTGGCTGGTGGGCTCGTTTTACCTGACCTCGCTGTTCTTCGTGCTGGTGATCCTGGGGATCGTCTGCCGTCTATGCGGCTTCTCCGTGCTCAAGCTGATCCGCTACCTCAAGGCCGAGTTGCTGCTGGTGCTGGGCACCTCCTCGTCGGAGTCGGCGCTGCCGTCGCTGATGGAAAAGATGGAAAAGGCCGGCTGCGAGAAGTCGGTGGTGGGCCTGGTCGTGCCGACCGGCTATTCGTTCAACCTGGACGGCACCAATATCTACATGACCCTGGCGGCGCTGTTCATCGCCCAGGCCACCAACGTGGACCTGACCCTGGGCCAGCAGATCACCTTGCTGGCGGTGGCGATGCTCAGCTCCAAGGGCGCGGCTGGCGTGACCGGTGCCGGCTTCATCACCCTGGCGGCCACGCTGTCGGTGGTGCCGGACGTGCCGGTGGCCGGCATGGCGCTGATCCTGGGCGTGGACCGCTTCATGAGCGAGTGCCGCTCGCTGACCAACTTCATCGGTAACGCGGTGGCCACGGTGGTGGTGTCGCGCTGGGAAAACGCGCTGGACCGCGACCAGCTCAAGCTGGTGCTGGATGGCGGCGAGCCGCCGTTGCAGGCGCCGGTGGCCTCGGCCGGCGGCGTCGCCCCGATCAGCGCGCGCTGATGCTTCCTACGGCCCTGTTCTCCGTCGGCGTATCCGGCGGGGTGCAGGGCCGTTTTCGGTTCCAGCTAGCACCGGCTGCAGCGCACGACGCGCCGCAGCATGCAATCTCCCTGCCGCGCTGACAGCTGCGCGACAGGCCCTTGTTCAGGCAGGAGGGTAGAATTCAGCCCTCCTGCGCCTTCGAGACTCACACAGCCGATGTCCAACGACGACTTCAAACAGGCCGCCCTCGACTATCACCGCCAGCAGCCGGCCGGCAAGATCAAGGTCACCGCGACCAAGCCGATGCTGACCCAGCGCGATTTGTCGCTGGCGTATTCGCCGGGCGTGGCCTTCGCCTGCGAGGCGATCGTCGAAGAACCCACCCAGGCCAGCGAGCTCACCGCGCGCGGCAACTTGGTGGCGGTCATCACCAACGGCACCGCCGTGCTGGGCCTGGGCAACATCGGCCCGCTGGCGTCCAAGCCGGTGATGGAAGGCAAGGGCGTGCTGTTCCAGAAGTTCGCCGGCATCGATGTGTTCGACATCGAAATCAACGAGAACGACCCGGATAAGCTGGTGGATATCATCGCCAGCCTGGAGCCGACCTTCGGCGGCATCAATCTGGAAGACATCAAGGCGCCGGAATGCTTCATCGTCGAGCGCAAGCTACGCGAGCGCATGAACATCCCGGTGTTCCATGACGATCAGCACGGCACTGCGATCATCGTCGGCGCCGCGGTGCTCAACGCGCTGGTGGTCACCGGCAAGAAGATCGAAGAGGTCAAGCTGGCCACCACCGGCATGGGCGCCGCCGGTATTTCCTGCGTCAACATGCTGGTCTCGCTGGGCCTGAAGCCGGAGAACATCCTGGCGCTGGATCGCGACGGCGTGATCCACACCGGCCGCACCGATCTGGATCCGGACAAGCAGCGCTACGCACGCGACACCGACAAGCGCACGCTGGCCGAGATCGTCGAAGGTGCGGATATCTTCCTGGGCCTGTCGGCGGCCGGCATCCTCAAGCCGGAAATGGTCGCCACGATGGCGCGCCAGCCGGTGATCTTCGCGCTGGCCAATCCCAACCCGGAGATCACCCCGGAAGCGGCCAAGGCAGTGCGTCCGGATTGCATCATTGGTACCGGCCGCTCGGACTATCCGAACCAGATCAACAACGTGCTGTGCTTCCCGTATCTGTTCCGCGGCGCGCTGGACGTGGGTGCCACCGGCATCAACGAAGAGATGAAGATCGCCTGCGTCAAGGCGATTGCGGCGATGGCGCGGCGCGAGGCCTCCGACCTGGGCGCGGCCTATGGCGGCGAGACCCCGAGCTTTGGCCCCGAGTATCTGATCCCGCGTCCGCTGGACCCACGTCTGCTGGTGGAGCTGTCGTCGGCGGTTGCGCAGGCGGCGATGGACTCGGGCGTGGCCACGCGCCCGATCGCCGACATGGAGGCCTATCGCGACAAGCTCAGCCAGTTCGTCTACCGCACCAGCCTGATGATGAAGCCGGTCTACGACCGCGCGCGTGCCGACAAGCAGCGTGTGGTGTATGCCGAAGGCGAAGAAGAAGTGGTGCTGCGCGCGGTGCAGAACGTGGTCGACGAAGGCCTGGCCTTCCCGATCCTGATCGGCCGCCCGGACGTGATCGAAGCGCGTATCGAACGCATGGGCCTGCGCCTGACCGCCGGCGTGGACTTCGAGATCACCAATATTCTCGACGACCCCCGCTTCAACGAATACTGGCAGTACTACCACGCGCTCACCGAGCGTCGCGGCGTCACCGTCACTGCCGCCAAGGAGCTGATGCGCTCGCGCCCGACCCTGATCGCCGCGGTGATGGTGGCGCGCGGCGAAGCCGATGCGATGCTGTCCGGCGTGGTGGGGCGCTTCCACAAGAAGCTGGGCTACGCCCGCAGCGTGATCCCGCTGGAGCCGCGCGTGAGTTCCACCTCGGCGATGACCGGGGTGATCAACCAGCTGGGCGTGTTCTTCTTCCTGGACACGCATGTGCAGGAAGACCCCACTGTCGAACAGGTGGTCGAAGCCACCCTGCAGGCCGCCTATCGCCTCAAGTTGTTCGGTATCGAACCCAACATCGCGCTGCTGTCGCACTCCAACTTCGGCAGCCACGACTCACGCGACGCGCTGAAGATGCGCCAGGTGCGCGAAGCGCTGCTCAAGCGCAAGCCCGAGCTCAACATCGACGGCGAAATGCAGGGCGACACCGCCTGGGACGAAGCGCTGCGCAAGCAGATCATGCCCAACAGCACCTTGAAGGGCCGCGCCAACCTGTTCGTGCTGCCGAATCTGGAAGCGGCCAACATCGCCTACAACCTGGTGCGCGTGTTCACCGACGGCGTGGCGATCGGCCCGATCCTGATGGGCATCTCCAAGCCGGTGCACATCCTCACCACCAGCGCCACCTCGCGCCGGGTGATGAACATGACCGCGATCGCCGCGGTAGATGCGCAGATCCGCAGGCAACGCGATGCGGAAAAAGCGGCGGCTGAAAAGGGCAACGCTTGAGTTGATGCGGTAACGGCTGGGTTGTGCTGGCAAGCATTCGATCAACGGGGCAATGGTTGATCGAGTGCCAGCAGTCGGCCGCAAGGCGACGGTTATCGACGTGCTAGCAATCAGCCGGCGAGGCAATGGCTGAGCGACGTGCCAACAGTCAGCCGACAAGTAGCAGTTGATCCGAAGTGGCAGCAGTCAGCCGACAAGGAGCAGTTGATCTGATGTGGCAGCAGTCAGCTGACAAGCAACAGTTGATCTGATGTGGCAGCAGTCAGCTGACAAGCAACAGTTGATCTGAAGTGCCAGCAGTCAGCCTACAAGGAGCAGTTGATCCGAAGTGGCAAGCGCTCGGTCGACAGGGCAACGACGGAAACCTGTCGAGAACCTTGTTGCTACAAGACATCGAGCAGCGCAACACCCAGTGCGCAGTCACTGCCTGAAAGCCCCTCTCCCCTCGGGAGAGGGGTTGGGGTGAGGGCACGATCCACCCTCAGCAGCGAATCAGCGTTGCCACCCACTGAAACGCTGATCAACGACGCAAGCGACAACGCCTCGCGTTCCTTCGTCACTCAAAAGCGATCACGCCAGCAGTCATCCCCTTCTCAACGCGCATCCGAAACAGCACCCAATAGCTCGATTTCGGCCAACTGCGCGCGCGCAGGCATCGTCAGCCGCAGCCGATACTCCGCATACGCGCCAGGCGTCGCAATCCGAAACGGGCGCGTCTGCAACGGCCACTGAAAACGCTCGTCGCTGCGTTGATCGACCACCCGCCACGCACCACCTGCATTGCGCGCTTCCAACGTCCAGCCAGCTGCAGCAATCGCCGCACTGCCATTGGTCAAGGTGTACAGCGTCGCCTTGCCAGGTTCGAGTCCACTCAGCGTCAACGTCGACACGGCCGATAGCGCACCGACCGTGCCTGCATCGTCATCATGCAGCGCCGCGATATCGCGGCCATCGTCCATCACAATGCGCGCGGTAGCACCCAGCAGATCGTGCAACGGGGCAGGGCGCTGCCCGGCCGGCGTCAACGATGGCGGCACATCCTTCGGTCCGCTCCCCCAGCGCGATGGCGTGGGGCCCATCACAAACTCCAGCGTCGCGCCCTTGGCGATGTCCGCATGCGCCAACCAGGTCTTGTGCCACGGCTTGCCGTTGAGCTTGAGCGATTGCACGTACACATTTTGCGGCGAGTTCTGCGGCGCATTGACCACAAGCGTACCGCCATCGGGCAAGCGCACCTTTGCATGCTTGAACAGCGGCGAGCCGATCACATACTCCGGCGTGCCCATGCGCAACGGATACAGCCCCAGCGCTGCGAACAGATACCACGCCGACATCTCGCCGTTGTCTTCATCGCCGGCATAGCCCTGGCCGATCTCGCTCCCCAGATACAGGCGCGACAGGATCTCGCGCGTCAGTTGCTGGGTTTTCCACGGCTGGCCAGCGAACAGATACATCCACGGAATATGGTGCGCGGTCTGGTTGCTGTGCGCATACATGCCCAGGCGCACGTCGCGCGCCTCGGTCATTTCGTGGATGGTGTCTCCGTAAGAGCCGGCAAATTTTGCCTCGGCGGTTTCCGGTGTGGCAAAGAAAGTATCCAGTTTTGCCGCCAATGCGGCGCGCCCGCCGTAGAGCGAGGCCAACCCTTCGCCATCGTGCGGCGCGGTGAACGCGAACGTCCAGCCGCTGGATTCGGTGTAGTCATTGCCCCACACGCGCGGGTCGTAGTGCGCCGCATCCACCCGCCAGCGCCCCTCCGCGTTTCGCCCCTGAAAAAAACCGATTGCCGGATCGAATAGTGCCGAATACCCGGCCGCACGCTGGCGGAAATACATCGCCTCGGTCGCATAGCGCTCGCGCACGTTCGCGTTGGTCGCCTGCCTGGCTAATCCATCGGCCATGTTGGCGATGCCGAAGTCGTTGAGCGCGCCTTCCATCGACCACGACATGCCTTCGTGCGTATCGGTATCGGCGTAGCCGCGGAAGGTTGAACGCGCCATGCCTTTGCGGCCTACGTGACGATCCGGCGCCACCACGGTGGCGTTCTTGAGCGCAGCGGTGTACGCCTCGGCCGGGTCGAAGCCTTGCACGCCCTTGAGCCAGGCATCGGCAAACGCCACATCCGAACTGGTACCGACCATCAGGTCGGCGTAGCCGGGCGAAGACCAACGCGCAATCCATCCCCCCGCACGCGCTTGCTCGATAAAGCCTTGCACAAAGGTTCCGGCAGCGTCGGGCGCAAACAGCGCATAGGCCGGCCACGCGGTGCGAAAGGTGTCCCACAACCCATTGTTGACGTAGACCCGGCCATCGCGGATCGGTGCAAAACTGCGCACCGCGCTGCCGTCGATGTTGTCGTCCAACCAGCTGTTCTGGCTTGCGTAACGCCAGTCGGGTGCGTCTGCATTCCCTGCGTTTTCATGCGCGGAGTTCGGGTACAGATGCAGCCGATAGAGATTGGAATACAGCGTGGTTTTCTGGTCGGCAGTCGCATCGGGCACATCGAACCGCCCCAGTAATGCGTCCCACGCATCCTGCGCTTGCGCGGCGATCTGCTCGAAGGATGCTTGCGGTGCGATTTCCAACGCCAGGTTGTGTCTGGCCTGTTCCAGCGAGATCAACGAGGTGGCGATGCGCATCTGCACCTGACGCGCTTTACCAGCATCGAACTTGATCCAGCCGGTGGGTCGCCCGGTATCGATGCGGCCGCTAGATGTCCACGGCCGATCGAAGCTCGCAACCACATACATGCGTGTCGCACCGGTCGACAGCCCGCTGCGCACATCGGTGTAACCGGACAGGGTCTGCGTCGCGGCATCCAGACGCAGTCCGCCGCGCGCATCTACATTGTCGAACAGCAGATTGGCATCGCCGTGATCCGGGAAGCGAAAGCGGAACAGTGCCGCATGGTCGGTCGGTGCGATCTCGGCGTGCAGGCCATTGTCGAACTGCACCGCGTAGCGGTACGGGCGCGCTATTTCATTGGCATGCGAAAACGCCAGCGCACGCTTGCTGCGATCGGCTTCGGGCACACCCGCGCCGACTGAGGGCATGACTTGAAAGGTCTGCCGGTCGCCCATCCACGGACTGGGTTGATGACTCAGCGCCAGCGCCTGCAGGCGTGGCCGGTTGTCGGCATCGTTCTGCTCGTTCCAGCGGTACAGCCAGGTCAGCGTTCCCGCATCGGTCACCGGCGTCCAGAAGTTGAATCCATGCGGCACCGCCGTGGCGGGGAAATTGTTGCCGCGCGAAAACGTGCCGTTGGACTGCGTACCCCGCGTGGTCAATACCCAGTCCGACGGGCGTGCTGGCGTCGGCAGCGGCACATCGCCCAGCGCGATGTCGTCGATCCAGCCGGCCGCTGATGCGCCTGCGGGCGGTGCGAGCTCCAGCTCGATCGCCCGCACGCGTCGCCCACGCAGGCCGGTCACCTCGCCCAGTCGCACTTCCTTGCGCGCCCACTGCTGCGGATACAAGGTCTTCGACTGTCCTTGCGCACGCGCACCTATCGCCACGCCATGCTGGTCGTGCGCCTGGCTCGCCGACAACCGCGTGCCATCGTCAAAGACCAGATCCAGCGATACATAGGTCGAGGCGACATGATCGGTGCCGACGCTCTCCGGCAGCACCATCCACGACAAGGTGGTCTGCGCGTCGATCACGATGTCGGTGGCAAACAAGGTGCGCCTTCCCGTACCGCTGCTGTCGTAACGCAGCGCATGCGCGCCGCTGTAGCCGGCGCTGGGCTTGGCCGCGTAGGGCGCAGCAGGGCCGCTGCCGACCGCGATCCGCACATCGCCAGGCATCGCTTGGAGCGGCATGGGCTGCCCTTGATCGAAGGAACTGGCAAACCCGCCTGCCGCACCTGCATGCGCAGATGCGAGTGCCAACGCAACAACCAACGGCAAACGCCGCACAACGACCGACAGACTCACGTGGTGGTGTCTCCTTGAGGGCGGACCAGCAGCAGCGCGTTCATCGCCGCCCCGGTTGCGTCGCATGGACGCTGCGCTGCAATGCCGGCAGCGGCCGAGAGGGATGCGTGCTGTTCGATCCGCACAGATTCGGGTGCCGGCCGATCGTGGACAAAACACCGAGCGCACGCAAGCGAGCTGTGCGCTGGATGCTGCGCCGCTGGGCGTGCGGGAGGTGAGAGAGTCATCCAAATGCCGCTCTTCCATATCGACGTTTGCGCAGTCACCTCGATGAGCGCTCACCGATGACCGTTCACCATGCAAGGCACCGCACATCTCGACCGCTCCGGTTGCTACCGACAACGGCGAGACCTGCGTAACGACTCTGTGGTGGGCAAGCAGTTCTGCCTTGCATCAACGCGAGCGACCATCAATCGCGCTGCGCGTCCGGCAGCAAGGTGCATTGATACGCAGCACCGGCCAGCGCCCTTTGGGCAGCACGATTCGGTCATCCGTTCCCGGGTGGCGCCCTCCGGTGCGCTTTGTTAGCGCTCCCAACCCCACGATCCCGATGCCGCCCCTGGCTCGGCAACTCACGCTCATTCATGTGGGCCACGCCCGTCTTCCCGGCTGCCAATCGCATGCGCAAGCAAAACGCCCGCAACTGCGCGGCCCTGCGCATGCAGGCAGGCTGCTAGAATCCGGGCTCTGTCTTCGTTTACCGATCGCACCGCCATGAGCCAGACCGCCACCGCGCCCGCCAATGCCGAAAAGCGTTACACCGTGCAGCGGGCAGACCTGCCGCTGAGCTGCCCGACGCCGCAGATGGCGCTGTGGAACTCGCATCCGCGCGTGTATCTGCCGATCGAAGACGAACCCAACGGCGAAGCCAAGTGCCCGTATTGCGGCTCGCTGTTCGTACTCGCCGACTGATCCTGGCTGCATGCACCGCCTGACCGTGGTGCAATTGCTGCCGGCGCTGCAGTCCGGCGGCGTGGAACGCTCCACCCTGGAAATCACTGCCGCGCTAGTGCGCGCCGGCCATCGCGCCGTGGTCGTATCGGCTGGCGGGCGCCTGGTCCCGCAGTTGCTGGAAGCCGGCGGTGAGCACCTGACCCTGGATATCGGCCGCAAGTCGCTGCTGACTCTGCGCCACGTGGTCAGCCTGCGTCGTCTGTTTGCCGAACTCGGTGCCGACATCGTGCACGCGCGTTCGCGGCTGCCGGCCTGGTTGGGCTGGTACGCGCTGCGCGGGATGCCCGCAGCCACGCGCCCGCGCTTCGTCACCACCGTGCACGGGCTCAATTCGCCCAGCCGCTACAGCGCGGTCATGACCTATGGCGAACGCGTCATCTGCGTCTCGCAAACCGTGCGCGACTATGTCTGCACGCACTATCCGCAGACCGATCCGGCGCATCTGCGCACGATTCCGCGTGGCGTCGACATCGCCCAGTTTCCGCGCCGCTTGCGACCGGATCGGCGCGCGCGCAGCTGGGCGCAGACCCTCTTGCCTGGGCTGCCGTCCGACGCACCGCTGTTGCTGCTGCCGGGGCGCGGCACGCGCTTGAAGGGCCATGCCGATGGTCTGCAACTGCTGGCCGATGTGCGCGCTGCCGGCGTGCCGGCCTGGCTGTGGCTGCCGGGTGCGCGCGAACCCGGGCGCGAGGCGTATGTGCGCGAGCTGGAAGCCGAAGCAGCGCGGTTGGGGGTGGCCGAAGCGGTCGCCTTCACCGAGCCCACCACGCGCATTGCCGATGCCTATGCCGCCAGCGATCTGGTGCTGCAGCTGTCGCGCAAGCCCGAAGCCTTCGGCCGTACCGTGGTCGAGGCTTTGTCGGTGGGCCGGCCGGTCCTGGGCTGGCAGCATGGCGGCGTTGGCGAATTGCTTGCCGAGCTGCAGCCCGACGGTGCGGTGCCGGCCTTCGATGCCGATGCACTGCGCGCTCAGGCACTGCAGCTTCTGCAGCACCCGCCCACACCGCCGGCGGTCCTCCCCTATACGTTGCAGGCCATGCAATCGGCCACCTTGAAGGTCTATGACGAACTCCGCCGCTGACGCTCCAATAAGCGCGCCCGCATTGACGCCCGATGCCGGGCGCTGGGCGCCGCTATGGGTACTCCTGTTTGTCGCGCTGTGGCCTACGCCCGGCTTGGCCGAAACGGTGCTGTCGCTGGGCGCGTTGTTCGCGGCGTATCGCTTGCTGCACGCACGTTTTCGCGGTGGCACACGCCTGCTCAGCGGTGCGGCCTGGGCCCTGACCAGTGTGTTGTTCTTTGCGTACTGGCTGCCGCAGATGCTGTCCGCGTTCGATGCGATGGATGTCGGTCGCGCGTTGCGTAAATCAGCCACCGATCTGCGCTATCTGCCTTTCATGTGGCTGTGCGCGATGGCGGTGGCCAATGCGCAGCGGCGACGCCGCACCTTCATCGGCCTGGCGGTGATCGGCGGGGTGTGGACGCTGGACGCGCTATTGCAGGCTGCCATCGGCAGCAGCCCCTTGTTCTTCGCGCTGGATCAACTCAAGCAGCTGATCAGCGGCCACGGACTGTGCACGCCGCAGGAGCTGGCGCTGGCCGACCGCCTCAGCGGCGTGCTGGGGCCGTGCAATCTCAAGTTCGGGCAGACCCTGGCCAGCCTGTCGCCGTTCCTGCTGCTGGCACTGGGGCGGCGCAATGTCTGGGCCTGGGCGGGCGCGGCGGCGGCGGTCGGCGTGGTGCTGGTGTTGGCGGGGTCGCGCGCCTCGTGGATCACCTACGGCGTGATCGTGCTGCTGTCCGGCTGGCAACTGTTGGGCGGCCGGCGCCTGCTGGCAGTTGCGGTGGCTGGCGTGCTGCTGGCTGGTGGCGTTGTGGCGGTGGCACCACAGGCACGCGAGCGCATCCAGCGCACCACCCTGGCATTTGGCAATGGCGAGCAGGGCGTGGATCAGGCCTTGTCCGGGCGCGGCCAGATCTGGGGCGCAGCGCTGTGCATGATCCGCGCACATCCACTCAATGGGGTGGGCGCGCGCGGGTTTCGACAGGCATATCCAGCCTGCAATCCGGCCCCTACACAGGCGCCGGCCTGGGGCGATGGCCCGGCCTTCCACGCGCATCAGATCGTGCTGGAAATTCTGGCCGAAACCGGTGTGATCGGCTTGCTGCTATGGCTGGCCGGTGCGGCGCAGGCCTGGCGTGCGTGGCGCTATTCCAGTGTGGCTGCGCGCGAGCAGGCGCGGCCGGCGATGATCGCGTTAGTGGCCACCGTCTTCCCGCTCAATACCCATCTGGCGTTCTATTCCAGCTTCTGGGGTGGCTTGAGTCTGATGCTGGCCGGGTTGTATGCCGGCGCGTTGCTCAACGACGACGCGGATCAGCCGCCGCTGGGTTGAGTAGCTGGCATCGTAATGGCGGGTGTCGGGCAGGGGAGACCTGCGCGCCACCCGCCGTCATCGGCGCGCCACCTGCGGCGACAGCTCACTGATAGAACGCGCTGCGCCCACCCGGCTGACGCTTGAAGCGGCGGTGGATCCACAGGTATTGATCCGGCGCTTCGCGCACCATGTCCTCGATCGCCGCATTGACCTGCGTGGTATCGGCGATCACATCCTCCGACGGAATCCCTGCCAGCGGCGGCGCAATCTTGAGGATGTAGCGGCCGCCTTCGCGGCGATGGAAATACGGCACCACCGCGCAACCGGTCAACCGTGCCAGCTGATGGGTGGCCGTGATGGTGGAGGCCGGGTGCCCGAAAAACGGCACGAACACGGTGTCCTTGCCGCGCATGTCCTGGTCCGGCGCGTACCACAGGAAACCGCCGCGCTTGAGGTGCTTGATGGTGGCGCGCAGATCCTCGTTGGCGAACATGTGCGTGGCATAGCGCAAGCGGCCGCGCTTGACCGCCCATTCGAACACCGGGTTTCGGTGCTTGCGGTACATGCCGGCCAGCGGTATGTGGTCGCACAGTAGCCGCCCGCACATTTCCAGCGTCATGAAGTGGCCGGACACCAGCAGCACGCCGCGCTTTTGTTCCTGCAGTTGTTGCAGATGCTCCAGTCCTTCGATCTGCACGCCTGGGCGAATGGCGTCGATGCTGCCCCACCACGCACGCGCAAATTCGAACAGGCCCACGCCCAGCGCATCGAAACTATCCCGCAGCAGTCGCGCTCGCCACGCATCGTCCTGCTCGGGAAAGCACAATTTGAGGTTGACCTCTGCAGCACGCCGACGCGTGCCCGCCACGCGCATCGCGATCCAGCCCACGCCACGGCCAACTGCGCGTTGCAGCGTCCAGGGCAGGCGCCCGGCCAGCACCATCACCGCAAGGACCAGGTACATGGGCCAATGCTTGGGGTTGCGCAGGGAGGGGCGGACGGCGACGTTGGCGGACTCGGACATAGTGCGATTCTAAGGGATCGGGCGCATCGGGCAGCGTGCACATGCGCACGTGCAGGCGCTCCCGTATCCTGCACACATGCGGAAAGACCCGATCGAATGGCTGTTGCGCGGGCTGTACTCGGCGCTGCTCTACCTGTTGTTGCCGGTCACGGTTTACCACCTGGTGTGGCGCGGTTTTCGCGTGCGCGAATACTTCAACCGCTGGAACGAGCGCTATGCGTCGTACACGCATGCCTGCGGCCGCCCGCGGGTGTGGGTGCATGCGGTGTCGGTGGGCGAGGTCAATGCCGCCGCGCCGCTGGTCAACGCCTTGCGCGCGCAACGCCCGGATATCCGCTGGGTCATCACTACCATCACGCCCACCGGTTCCGAGCGCGTGCGCGCGGTGTGGGGCGATGCGGTCGACCATGTGTATCTGCCGTACGACGTGCCCGGCAGCGTGGGGCGGTTTCTGGAACATTTTCGCCCGCGGCTGGCGCTGATTCTGGAAACCGAGCTATGGCCGAACATGTTGTTCGGTTGCCGCGACCGCCAGATTCCGCTGTACATCCTCAACGCACGTTTGTCGGCGCGCTCGTTACGCGGTTACCGCGTGCTGGCGCCCTTGATCAGCCGCGCGTTGCGCACGGTGACCTGCGTGGCGGCGCAGTCGCAGGACGATGCGGAGCGCTTCATCACCCTTGGCGCGCGCCCGGACCAAGTGGTGGCGCTGGGCAATCTCAAATTCGATATCGCCGCCCCCGAACAATTACAGGCCCTGGTCGCGCAGTTCCGTACCCATGTGCCGGCCACGCGGCCGGTGTGGATTGCCGCCAGCACGCATGAGGGCGAAGAGGCGGCGGTGGCCGATATCCATGCGCAGTTGCTGGTGCAGTTTCCGGACCTGCTGCTGCTGTGGGCGCCACGCCATCCTGAGCGGTTTCCAAAGGTCGAGGCGTTGGCGCGCGAGCGCGGTTGGCGCGTGGCGACACGCAAAGCGCAGCAGTGGCCACAAGCGCACGATACGGTCTTCGTCATCGATACCTTGGGCGAGCTGATGAGTTTTTATGCATGCGCGCAGGTCGCTTTCGTCGGTGGCAGCCTGCAGCCGATCGGCGGGCACAATTTGCTTGAACCTGCGGCGGTTGGCACGCCGGCAGTGACCGGCCCGCATCTGCATAATTTCTCGGAAATTTCGCGGCGCATGCGCGAGGCCGATGCGGTCGCGATCTGCGAGGACGCCGACTGTGTTTATCGTGATCTCGAACGTTTGCTGTCCGACCCAGCGCAGCGCGACGCGATGGCAGCCGCAGGCCTGGCATTGGTCGCCAATGGCAAGGGCGCAGTGGCGCGCACGCTGGTGCAGATCGCGCCTGATTTGCCGCCGGTGGTGGAGTCTTGAAAGATCTAACTGCGTGCGTGCTGCATCGTTGCAGAGAACCTGTTGCAGTCATGCCAAGTCACATCATCAAGCGGTCTTGGAGCGACCAATCAAACGGGGCGATCGCGCGGTCGTTTCGTTAGCCGCTTTTTGGCGTCATCTGGAGAGTCTCAAGCCGCATTGCTCGAGGGCGCGGTGCCTCACCGCTCGCGGGACACGCCGTGCATCCGTCCGTGGGGGCCCGGTGGCGGCATCCATGTCGCCACACGGTCCCGCAAGCGGCGAGGGCGCCGCACCAGACAAGGTGTGGGTTGCTTTGAGAAGAGCTACGCACACCGACTATCTTGATTGGTCCTTGCCCGCCCACCGTCGCGGGTTCTTACGCGGCATGGATGCCGCTACAAGGACCTACTTGCGGCGCGTCCCGCGATGGCGGGCGGCACGGGCCCTCCAGCCAAGCGGCAGATCACCCGCTGATGCGGCAGTCATCGCAGGTATCGCACGCAGCCAGGTACGCGCTTGCATCGGACATAAAAAAGGCGGGCCTTCGCCCGCCTTTTTAGTGACCTATCCGCTCGCTTTACTGCAGCGAGCCGCTGCCCTGCAGCCTGGCTTCGGCATCTTGCGACAGCAGGCGATTCACATCCTGCAGGTCGGTGATGTCGAGCTTGCCGATGGCCTGGCCGAGCAGTAGGCGGTTTTGCAGGAAGGTATAGCGCGACTGCGCGTAATTGAGCTGCGCCTGGAACAGGGTGCGCTGGTTCTGCACCACGTCCAGCACGGTGCGCGTGCCGACTTCCAGACCGACCTGCGAGGCATCGTAGGCGGCTTGCGCGGAGACCACTGCCAAACGGCGCGCTTCCACTTCGCTGATACCGGCGACCACGGTCTGATAGGCATTGCGCGTATTGCGGTCCAGCGCACGCTTCTGCTGCTCGTAGGTGTCCTGTTGGATATCGCGACGCGACAGTGCCTGACGCACGGCCGACTGCGTCGCACCGCCGGCGAAGATCGGGATCGACAGCGTGATGCCGATCGAATCGGTATCGATATCGCGGCCCGCGGTGGTGAAGTTACCTGCGGCCTGATCGACCGTGCCCTGGCCGCCCCAACTATTGCTGCGACCGATATTGGCGCCCAGGCTCAAGGTGGGGTAATGGCCGGCACGCGCCGCATTGACCTGCGCCTCGGCTGCACTGACCTGCAGCTGCTGCGCCTTCAGCGCCGGGTTGTCGGCGATGGCGGCGGATACCAGCTGATCGACGTTGCTGTAAGCAGCCGGCACTTCCGGGCGGAAGTCTTCCGGCAGCGCACGCAGGCCGACTACCGGTTGGCCGGTCAGTTCGGTCAACGCCTGGTAGTAATCCTTCAGCGTATTGCGTGCGTTGATGCTGTCGGCACGCGCCTGGTCGTACTGCGCGCGGGCTTCGTGCACGTCGGTGATCGGCGCCAGGCCTACTTCCAGGCGCTTGTCGGCGTAGTCGAACTGCTTCTTGGCCGCCGCTTCGTTGGTTTCTGCCGCCGCCAGCGACTCGATACCGACCAGCACCTGAAAATACGCCGCCGAGGTGCGGGTGATCAGGTCGTTGTTGGCCGATGCCAACGTGAAGTCTGCGGCCTTGGCCACTTCGCGCTGCGCACGCAGGTTGGCGAACTGCGCCCAGTTGAAGATGGTCTGGCTGCCCTGAACCGTGTACTGCCGCTGCTTGGTGGTGGAGCGACCATCCACGCCTTCCAGCTCGCGATGTGCCTGGGTGTAGCCGGCGCTACCGTCCAGCTGTGGCAACAGCGCCGCACGCGCCTGCACCTGCCCCTCCCGATTCACCAGCCGCGTGGACTCGGCCACGGCTAGCTGCGGGTCGCCGTTGCGGGCCATTTCATAGACCTGCAGCAGATCGGTGGCATGCGCTGCCATCGGTGACAGGGCGGCGGCCAGGGCCAGGGCGAGGGATCGGCGGATCATCGGGGAAGCTTCCTTGGGAATCAGAATTGGAATCGGGGCGTCGGTGTGGCGCCCTGGAGATAAGCGAGATCGGTTTCGAATAACGATTCGATGCGCGGAGCGTTGACGTCGCCACGCACCAGGACCGCTTCCATCACCGGTGCGTGACCGCGCACCACAAACAACCGGCCGTTCGGGCGCAACCACTGCAGCCACTGCGTCGGCAGCGTATCGACCGCGCCGGTCACGCAGATGGCATCGAAACGACGCTCGCTCTGCCAGCCGAACACGTCGGCAGTTTCGGTGCGCACATTGCTGCCCACACCGGTGCTATCCAGATTGGCGCGTGCTGCCGCTGCCAGTGCCGGATCGATCTCCAGGCTGACCACTTCGCGCGCGAGTGCGGCCAGGCAGGCGGTGGAAAAACCGCTGCCGGTGCCGATTTCCAGCACGTCTTCGCCCGGCTGCAGATCCAGCGCCTGCAACATCCGGCCTTCTACTACCGGCTTCATCATCTTGTGACCGGCCGACAGCGGAATTTCCACGTCGACATAGGCCAGGGTCTTGTAGGCCTCCGGCACGAAGGCTTCGCGCGGCAGGCGCGCCAGCACGTCGAGCACGCGCAGGTCCAGCACGTCCCACGGCCGGATCTGCTGTTCGACCATCTTTTCGCGGGCCTGGGTGAAATCGATCGTCATGGTGCGGTTATCCAACGCGGTGGGGCGAACATTTTACCGGTGCACGGAGCAACTGGCGCATCTAGCATCGCTGGGCGCCGGCCGCTGGCGCAGTGCCGGAAGTCATCGCCACCAAAGGCCCGGGGCGATCAAAGGGGCGCATACGCCCTCAAAAAGAAGTCCACGCTGGACTGAATGTGCTCATCCACCTGCGCGCGGGTGGGCTGGCCATGCAGGCCGCACATCATCAAGGCATACAGCTCGCCCTTGAGCAGGCAGAAGAATTGCGAGGCCGCGCGCGCCAGATCGGCGATGTCGAGCTGGCCGTCGGCCACACGCGCCGACAGGAAATCCGCCAATGCCTGTTGGGTTCGCTTGGGGCCGGCTTCCCAGAACATTTCGCGCACATGCACATCGCCGGTGCCGGGCGCCATCATCATGCGGTGGGTGGAAATGGCCGACTCGGTGCTGACCATGGCAAAGAACGCATGCGCGATTTCGACCAACTGGTCGCGCAGCGCACCCTCGGGCGCGTGGTCGAACAGGTCGTCCGGCATCATCTGCTGGCATTGCGCACGGATCGCCTCGGAAAACAGGCTCTCCTTGTCGCCAAAGTGGCTGTAGACGGTGAGCTTGGAGACGCCGGCCTGGGCAGCGATGCCATCCATGCTGACCCCGGCATAGCCTAGCTCCATGAACAGGGCGCGGGCAGCACCCAGGATGGCGGCACGTTTCCCAAGATCCTTGGGACGCCCAGGGCCGTTGCTCTTGGCCTTGGACTTGAGGGGGGGCGAGCTGGACATACGGTCAATACTAGACCATCGGGTTCTATATTTATACTCGACGGCCTGAATGCATCAGCGCGCGGGTGCTTCAACTGGTCGAACCTGGGAGCGACCGAGGCAACGGACTACGCCGCGGCGAAGCGACGACACGGTGGGCGCAATGCCCAACCGCCATGCAGATGATGATGGGCATTCATTGTTTCAGTTGAATGCTCCCGGTGTCATGGTTGGCCCGGCAGCTGTGGGGAATCCACCTAGGGCGGCCCGAAAACCCCGGTGATAGATTGCCTCAGGCCTGTCGGTACATACCGGCACGCATGGTCAGCGGGCACGGATGAGGGGAATGGGGAACGTGGACGGGGTCGGGGCGCAGACGCATGCAAGCTGCGTTCGCAGCACACGCGTGCTGCGGGCGGCCCTTGTGTGGCTGTGGTTTGGGCTGTGTTGCGGGGTTCTGGGACTGTCCCAGGCTGGCGCACAGGCGCTCGATCACACCGCCTATCACACCGTCACGCGCTGGAACATGGACGACGGCCTGCCGCACAACCTGGTGCACGCCGTAGCCCAGGGCGAAGACGGGCTGATCTGGGTGGGCACCTGGGAAGGCGTGGCGCGCTTCAACGGCCGCGATTTCACCGTGTACGACCGCCAGAACACGCCGGGCGCCGAATTGGGCGGCGTCTTCGTGGTGGTGCGCGACAGCACCGGCGGCATGTTGTTCGGCACCGCGTTCGACGGGGTCTATCACTATCAGGACGGCCACTGGCAGCAGCTGGGGGACGCTACGGCGCGCCATCTGGCGGTCAGCGCACTGTTGCGTCGTGCCGACGGCGCCCTGTGGGTGGGCACGCCGCAGACGCTGTATCGGCTCGAAGCGAATGGGCGCCTGGTCGACGTCGGGCGTCAGACCGACCTGCCACGCGCACGCATCACCGCGTTGTCGGCCGACGACACTGGCGATCTGTGGGTGGGCACGGAGGTCGGGTTGTACCGTCTGCCCCGCAATGGCGGCGCCGCCGAGGCCTGGGGAACAATGCATGGCATGCAGGCGGTGCCGGTGCGCCGGCTTGCCAGCGATCGCCAGGGCGGCTTGCTGGTCGCCGGCGATGACGGTGTGTGGTGGTGGAGTCGCGGCGGCGGGCTGCAGCGTTTTCGCCAGGGGCAGCGGGTCGATGCGCTGCTACTGGATCGGCGCGGGCATCTGTGGATGAGCATGCCCACCGGTACGTTGGTGGTGCACAGCGGGGTGGCCGTGCCGGACGAGCAGATTTCGATCACCGGCGTCGCCAGCCCGGCATTGCTGGAAGATGCCGAAGGCCTGATCTGGGTCGGCAGCACGCATGGCCTGTTCCGGATTGCCGAAGGCGCCGCGCATGGTGTGACCCATGAGGACGGCCTTGCCTCCGATTACGTGCGCACCGTGTTGCAGACCAGCAACGGCACCGTGTGGGTGGGCAGCGCGGTGGGTCTGGACCGTTGGCGCGACGATCAGATCAGCCGCATATCGCTGTCGCCGGCCGAAGGCGGCCGCGTGCTGGAGCAGTCGGTGTTGTCGCTGGCCGATGCCGGTGACGGCGGGGTCTGGGCGGGTACCTACAGTCAGGGCGTGCTGCGGCTGGATGCGCAAGGGAAGGTGCTGGTGCGCATCGGCGCGGGCGATGGCCTGCCGTCGTTGTCGGTGCGCGCGGTGCTGCCCGATGGCGACGATCTGTGGATCGGCACCACCGGCGGGTTGGTGTGCTGGCGGCATGGCAAGGCGCGCCGCTACACCGCCGCCGATGGCGTGCCCGACGGCTCGGTGCAGGCGCTGTATCGCGACACGCAGGGCATCATCTGGATCGGCACCGATCGCGGTATGACCGGGCTGTCGCCGGGCGGCAGCACGCGGGCGTGGCTGGGCGAACAGGACTTCCCCGGGCAGAACGCCTTCGACTTTTTGCGCGATGCCGGTGGCGATCTCTGGATCGCCAGCGATCGCGGCTTGCTGCGCCTGCAGGGCGACCACTTCCGCGTCTACGACCATCGCGTCGGATTGCCACGCGACAAGGTGTTCCGCGTGATCGACGATGGCCACGGCTATCTGTGGTTATCCAGCAACCACGGCGTCTTCCGCATCGCGCGCAACGACTTCGACCAGATCGATGCCGGTACCCGCGAACAATTGAGTGTGGAGGTTGTGGACCGCAGCGATGGCATGCCCAGCAATCAAGGCAATGGCAGCAGCGCCCCCGCCGGCTGGCTGACACAGGCCGGGCAGTTGTTGTTTCCCACCTCGGCCGGGCTGGGCGTGATCGATCCGGCGCGTGTCGGCACCTTGCAAGGCCATCGCGTGCCGATCGTGTTCGAGCGCCTGCTGGTCGACGGCATGGTGCAACCGTTGAGCGGCCCGCACCAGCTCGGCGCAGAGACCCGCCGCATTGCAATCACCTATGCCGGCCTGAATTTCCGTGGCCCGGACAAGGTGCGTTACCGCTATCGCCTGGACGGCTTCGACCCGGATTGGGTGGATGCCGACAACGCAACCGAGGCGGTGTACACCAACCTGCCGCCGGGCCGTTTTCGCTTCCGCGTGCAGGCGATGTCGCTGCCGGTGGATTGGCGTCAGACCGCGCTGCTGGGGGAATCCAGTCTGGTCATCGCGTTGGCGCCGCCCTGGTGGCGCCGTGGCGAAGTCATCGCATTGGGCATCCTTGCGCTGGCGAGCCTGATCTACGGATTTTATCTGTGGCGCACGGCCAGCTATCGGCGCAGCCAGCGCCAACTCAATACCGTGATCGATAAGCGCACCCGCGAACTGAGCGACAAGAATCTCGCGCTGCAACAGGCCAGCCAGGAGCGCGAAGCCTTGATGCGCCAGCTGGAATACCGCGCCAGCCACGATGTGCTGACCGCATTGCCCAACCGGCGCGAAGCCGAGCGCGTGCTGCAGCAATGGTTCGACGATGCGCGTAGCGGTGGTGCCGCGCTGGCGCTGGCCTTGATGGATATCGACCACTTCAAGCACATCAACGACGAGTATGGCCATGACGTCGGCGATGCGGTATTGAGCGCGCTGGGCGAGGCATTGAGCGACCAGGATCAGGCGCAGTGCTTCGCTGCGCGCCATGGCGGCGAAGAGTTTCTGCTGGCGGCTACGGGACTGGATGCCGTGCAGGCGCGCGCGCTGTTCGAACGCATGCGGCAACGTCTTGCGGCAATCGACGTCGATGCGCAAGGCATCACGGTGCGGTGCACCGCCAGCATGGGTATGGCGATGAGCGATGAAGCGCCGACCCGACGCGAATTGCTCGCGTTGGCAGACCGTCGGCTGTATCAGGCCAAGCGGCAGGGGCGCGATCGATTGGTTGATCGGTAGTGCGATGGCACGGTGGTGCGTTGAAGACTGCGCTGTGACACCGGTGCGTAAGTTTCAGGCGCGTGGTGGTGTATCGAATCGTGAAGGCTAGAGAACTTATGTTGCTGCTATGGATGGTGCTTACTTATTTCGCAATCTTGGGTCTGAACGCTGTGCTCAACAAGGCGGATTTTCGCCGGAGTCCGGAAAAGGGCGAGCGTTACAAAGTGTTGCCACTGCCTGACAAGTGGTGTTGCTGGTTCGGTGTGATTCCGCTCTGCGTTCGCACGATTTTTTGGCATGGCGCACTGTTTCTTCCTGTCTTGATTGTCTGGGCTGTGTTGGAGGGTGCTTGTATTCGTTGGTACCAAAAGGCCGGGCTATTGCCGCGCAATGATTGAGCGTTCAACAACCCATTCGAGGTTGTCTCGGGCGCCCTAAGGCCGCTCCGCCTGCGCCTGCAACAACGCAACAAACGCCTGTGCCGCACGCGACAAGGTGCGTCCGCCATGCGTGACGCATCCCAGTTCACGCGATAGCGCCACATCGGCCAGCGGTAGCGCCACGATCTGGTGATCGATCATGCGTTCGGGCAGGACGCTCCACGCCAGCCCCACCGAGACCAGCATCTTGATCGTCTCCAGATAGTTGGTAGTCATACGCAGGTGCGGCACCAGGCCGCGCTCGGCAAACAGGCCGGCGACGATGCGATGGGTAAACGTGCCGGGGTCGGGTAGCACCGCCGGATGTGCCACCACATCGTCCAGCGTCACCTTGCGCAATGCGGCCAACGGGTGGTCGGGGGCCACCACGCATTGCAGGCGGTCGTGCCAGATCGGTTGCGCACGCAGCGGTGCACGCGTGTCCGGCGCCAACGTCGTCACCGCCAGTTCCACCTCCCCGCGCAGCACCGCCGCATAGGCCAGTTCAGAATCCAGAAACTGGATGTCCAATGCGGCCTGCGGGTGTTGCGCGGCGAAGTTGCGTAGCAATGCAGGAAGCCGGTGCAGGCCGACGTGGTGGCTGGTGGCTAGACTCAAGCGCCCGCCAACCGACGCGCCCAGGTGCTCCAGCACACGGCGCGTGTCTTCCAGTTCGGCAAGGATGCGTTGGGCGCGCGGCAACAAGGCTTGGCCGGCCTCGGTCAGCACCACCTGGCGGCCCAGGCGGTCGAACAGCCGTGCCGACAATTGCCCCTCCAGCAAGGCGATGCGTTTGCTCACCGCAGGCTGGGTGAGATGCAGCGCTTCACCGGCTGCCGAAAAGCTGCCGCTGTCAGCAATTGCGACGAAAGCGCTGAGACTCGCCAGATCCATGCCATTCCTGAATTTCATTTGTTGAATAAACAATATGAATTTGCGTTATCGAAGGCAAGCTCCTAGCATCGAACGCAGCCAGGTGGTGCACCCACCAACCGCCACTCCATCGGATCGCCGCGATGACTGCCAAGACCCTGTACGACAAATTGTGGGACCTGCATGAGGTCACGCGCCGCGACGACGGTTCGTCGCTGATCTATATCGACCGCCACATCCTGCATGAAGTGACCTCGCCGCAAGCCTTCGAAGGACTGCGACTGGCCGGCCGCAAGCCGTGGCGCATCGACGCCAACATCGCCACACCCGACCACAACGTGCCGACCACGCGCGCCGAGCGGCAGGGCGGCCTGGAGTCGATCAGCGATGAAGTGTCGCGCCTGCAGGTACAGACCCTGGACGAGAACTGCGACGACTTCGGCATCCTCGAGTTCAAGATGAACGATGCGCGCCAGGGCATCGTGCATGTGGTCGGCCCCGAGCAGGGCGCCACCTTGCCGGGCATGACCGTGGTCTGCGGCGATTCGCACACCTCCACGCATGGCGCGTTCGGCGCGCTGGCGCACGGCATCGGTACCTCCGAGGTCGAACATGTACTCGCCACGCAGTGCCTGATCGCCCAGAAGATGAAGAACATGCAGGTGCGTGTCGACGGCACGCTGCCGTTCGGCGTGACTGCCAAAGACATTGTGCTGGCGGTGATCGGCAAGATCGGCACGGCCGGTGGCAACGGGCACGCCCTGGAATTTGCCGGGAGTGCCATTGAAGCGCTGTCGATGGAAGGGCGCATGACCATCTGCAACATGTCCATCGAAGCCGGTGCGCGCGTGGGCATGGTGGCGGTGGACGACAAGACGATCTCCTACGTCAAAGGTCGCCCGTTCGCGCCCAAGGGTGCGAACTGGGATGCCGCCGTTGCACTGTGGAGGACGCTGGTCTCCGACCCGGGGGCGCACTTCGACACCGTGGTGGAGATGCGTGCCGAAGACATCAAGCCGCAAGTGAGCTGGGGCACCTCGCCGGAAATGGTGCTGGCGGTGGATCAGCAGATACCTGACCCGGCAGCCGAACAAGACCCGACCAAGCGCGACTCGATCGAGCGCGCGCTCAAATACATGGGCCTGAAGGCCAATCAGTCGATTACCGACATCCGCCTGGACCGAGTGTTCATTGGCTCGTGCACCAACTCGCGCATCGAAGACCTGCGCGCCGCCGCCGCAGTGGCCAAGGGCCGCAAGGTGGCGTCCACGATCAAGCAGGCGCTGGTGGTGCCGGGCTCGGGTCTGGTCAAGGCGCAGGCCGAGTCCGAAGGCCTGGACAAGATCTTTCTGGAGGCCGGTTTCGAATGGCGCGAGCCGGGTTGCTCGATGTGTCTGGCGATGAATCCGGACAAGCTCGGCAGCGGCGAGCATTGCGCTTCCACTTCCAATCGCAATTTCGAAGGCCGCCAGGGCGCCGGCGGCCGCACCCACCTGGTCAGCCCGGCGATGGCTGCAGCGGCGGCGGTGAGTGGTCATTTTGTCGATGTGCGTGAGCTGCAGGGAATCGAGAATCGGGAATAGGGAATCGCCACGCCCCGTTTCGCTCTTCCTATTTCCCACTCCCAATTCCTGGCCTTTCTATGACTCCTTTCACGCAACACACCGGACTGGTGGCGCCGCTGGATCGCGCCAATGTCGATACCGACCAGATCATTCCCAAGCAATTCCTCAAGTCGATCAAGCGCACCGGCTTCGGTCCGAACCTGTTCGACGAATGGCGCTATCTGGATATCGGCGAGCCTGGGCGCGATAACAGCCAGCGGCCGATCAACCCGGAGTTCGTGCTCAATTTCCCGCGCTATCAAGGCGCCAGCGTGTTGCTGACACGCAAGAATTTCGGCTGCGGTTCCT
The DNA here is from genome assembly GCF_979258225.1 of Xanthomonas sp. AC360. NCBI lineage: Bacteria > Pseudomonadati > Pseudomonadota > Gammaproteobacteria > Lysobacterales > Lysobacteraceae > Xanthomonas > Xanthomonas sp. AC360. The sequence goes on along the minus strand of NZ_OZ409846.1, from coordinate 284,394 downwards.
CGCGTGAACATGCGCCTTGGGCGTTGGACGAATACGGGTTTCGTGCGGTGATTGCCCCGAGCTTTGCCGACATCTTCTTCAACAACAGTTTCAAGAACGGCCTGCTGCCGATTGTGCTGACCGAAGCAGAAGTCGACGCCTTGTTCGAGCAATGCTTTTCCACCGAGGGCTATCAACTCACCGTGGATCTGGCCGCACAACGCGTGCGCCGCCCCGATGGCGTGGAGTACAGCTTCGAGGTCGATGCATTCCGCAAACACTGTCTGCTCAACGGGCTGGACGACATCGGCCTGACCTTGCAGGACGCCGATGCAATCGGCCGCTTCGAACAAGGCCATCGTATGCGCCAACCGTGGTTATTCGGCGCATTGCAGTGAACGCGATTGCCAACACCGCCGATACGGGGGCGCTGGGCGAACATGTCGCTGCGCAGTTCGGGCCGCAGGCGCACGCGTATCTGCAGAGCGACGTGCATGCGCAAGGCGCCGAGTTCGCCGAGCTCCGCGCTGGCCTAGCGGGTCATCGCAATGGGCGATTGCTCGACCTTGGCTGCGGTGCCGGGCATGTGAGTTTCCAGCTGGCGCCGTTGATGGCCGAGGTGGTGGCCTACGATTTGTCTGCCGATATGCTCACCGTCGTGGCGGCCACCGCCGCCGAGCGTGGGCTGACGCAGGTGCGCACTGTGCAAGGTGTTGCCGAGCGCTTGCCGTTCGAGACCGGTAGCCTGGATGCAGTGGTCAGCCGCTACTCGGCGCATCACTGGAGCGACGTGGGCCAGGCACTGCGCGAAGTGCGGCGCGTGTTGCGTCCCGGCGGCGTTGCCGCCTTTATCGATGTGGTCGCGCCGGGGTTGCCATTGCTGGACACGCACCTGCAGGCGATCGAGGTGTTGCGCGATACCAGTCATGTGCGCGACTACAGTGTTGCGCAGTGGTTGCAGATGCTGGGCGATGCCGGTTTGCAGGTGCAGCGTCATCATTGCCAACGGCTACAGCTGGACTATCTGAGCTGGGTCGACCGCATGCGCACGCCCGAGGTGTTGCGCGCAGCCATTCGCGGGTTGCAGGACGCGGCGGTAGACGAAGTACGCGATTACTTTCAGATTGCAGCCGATGGCTCCTTCAGCAGTGACGTGCTGGTGGTATGGGCAGCACGTTGATTTTCAGGTTGCTACGGCACCAACTCACGAGGATTGCATGAGCAAGCAGATTTTGATTCTTCCTGGCGACGGCATCGGCCCGGAGATCATGGCCGAAGCGGTCAAGGTGTTGACGCGGGTCGACGCACAACATGGCCTGGGTTTCAGCCTGGTGTACGACGAACTGGGTGGTGCGGCCTACGACAAGTACGGCAGCCCGCTAGCCGACGAAACGCTGGAGCGCGCGCGCGCTGCCGACGCGGTGCTGCTGGGCGCCGTGGGTGGGCCGCAATGGGACAGCATCGATCCGTCGCTGCGCCCGGAGCGTGGTTTGCTCAAGATCCGCTCGCAGCTGGGTTTGTTCGCCAACCTGCGTCCAGCGTTGTTGTATCCGCAGTTGGCCGATGCCTCCACGCTCAAGCCGGAGGTTGTTGCGGGACTGGATCTGCTGATCCTGCGCGAGCTCACCGGCGGCATCTACTTTGGCCAGCCGCGCGGCAATCGCACGCTGGAAAATGGCGAGCGTCAGGCCTACGACACCTTGCCCTACAGCGAAAGCGAGATTCGTCGCATCGCCAAGGCCGGTTTCGAGATGGCGCGTTTGCGCGGCAAGAAACTGTGCTCGGTCGACAAGGCCAACGTGTTGGCCTCCAGCCAGTTGTGGCGCGCGGTGGTGGAAGAAGTCGCCAAAGACTATCCGGACATCGCGCTATCGCATATGTATGTGGACAACGCGGCCATGCAATTGGTGCGCGCGCCCAAGCAGTTCGATGTGATCGTGACCGACAACATGTTCGGCGACATTCTGTCCGACCAGGCGTCGATGCTCACCGGCTCGATCGGCATGCTGCCTTCGGCCTCGCTGGATGCCAACAGCAAAGGCATGTACGAGCCGTGTCACGGCTCGGCGCCGGATATCGCAGGGCAGGGCATCGCCAATCCGCTCGCCACCATCCTGTCGGTGGCAATGATGCTGCGCTACACCTTCGCACAGGCTGCCGCTGCGGATGCGATCGAGAAGGCCGTCGGCAAGGTGCTCGACCAGGGCCTGCGTACCGCCGACATCTGGTCAGAAGGCACGACCAAGGTTGGCACGGTCGCGATGGGTGATGCGGTGGTTGCTGCGCTGTAAAGCGTTGGTTGGATGTATCGTTTTGTCGAACGTACTGGCGGTCATCGTCCTGTTTGGGAGATGGCCGCTTTCGTTTTTGCGGGGTCCATCGGTGCGTGCCGCCGCATCCGGTGTCGGGACACGCCGTGAATCCGTCCGTGGAGCCTCAGTGGCGGCATCCATGCCGCCACATGGTCCCGACCCCGGAGACGACACCGCGCTATGAATTTCATTGCTGTGTATCGAAAAGCGCCAGAATCTGCCGCGTTGGCTAACGCCGTCATTGAACGCAATATTTCCGTATGCGGCATGGATGCCGCATAAGCGCCTATAGGACGTACTTGCGGCGTGTCCTACGGCCGCGCGCGTGCAAGCGCCCCTCAGTAAATCTTTGCTTCCGCCCGGAACTGACAGACTTCGTGTGTCGATATGCCGGTGGTGCCGTGCCGTCTCCGGTGTCGGGACACGCCGTGAATCCATCCGTGGGGCTCAGTGGCGGCATCCATGCCGCCACGTGGTCCCGACCCCGGAGACGACACCGTGCTTTCGATTTCATTGCTGCGGATCGAAGAGCAAAAACACATTGCATGTCGGTGCCAGCACAAGATTGAACAACCACGAATTAAGCGTTAACAGCGAGTGGGGCAAGGCTGAAGACGAAACCAAAAGCCAAAAGCCAAAAGCCAAAAGTCAAAACCCAAAAACCAAAACCCAAAGCCCAAAAACCAAAACGGCCAGCAGATCGCTCCGCTGGCCGTCAGGTCTGTTGCAAACTGTCAGTCGGTGCGGCGTTACGCCACCGCAGCCGTCTTGCCAGCAACCACGCCGCGCTCGCGTTGGCGCAACAGTCGGTTGGCTACATCCAGCCAAGCGAGTGCGCTGGCCTCGATGATGTCCTTGCTGGTGCCGGTGCCTTCGTACTCCACACCGTCGTGGCGCACGCTCAGGCTGGCTTCGCCGCGTGCATCCGCACCGATGCCCACGCTGTGCACCTGGTAGCTGTCCAGCTCCAGCTTCACGCCGGTGGCGGACGCCAATGCACCGAACAGCGCATCAACCGGGCCATTGCCCTGCGCGGTTTCCGCCACACGATTGCCATCCGGGTCGGACAGTTCGACCAACGCGTTCGCGCGGCTGCCGACGTCACTGATGGTCATCGAGGCCAGGCGGTAGCCTTCCTGCACGGTGGCGTCCTGCATCAATGCCTGCAGATCTGCATCGGTGACCACGCGCTGCTTCTCGCACAGGGCCTTGAATTGTTCGAAGACCAGCTTGACCTCTTCCTCTTCCAGCAGATACCCCAGCGCACGCAGGCGCTGCTCGACTGCTGCGCGGCCACTGTGGCGGCCCAGCACCATCTGTGACGATTCCCAGCCCACATCTTCCGGGCGCATGATTTCGTAGGTGCCGCGGTGACGCAGCATGCCGTGCTGGTGGATGCCCGATTCATGTGCAAAGGCGTTGCCGCCGACCACGGCCTTGTTGCGCTGCACCGGCATGCCAACCAGGCGCTGCAATAACTGCGAGGTCGACACGATGCGCGGTGTGTTGATCTCCGAATCGATGTTGTAGAACGCACCGCGCACCTTCAGCGCCATGGTGATTTCTTCCAGCGCACAGTTGCCGGCGCGCTCGCCGATGCCGTTGACGGTGCATTCCACCTGACGCGCGCCGCCTTCGATGGCCGCCAGCGAATTAGCCACCGCCAGGCCCAGATCGTTGTGGCAGTGCGCGCTGAAGATCACTTTGTCGGCACCTTCCACGCTGGCGATCAGCCGCGCGAACATGCCGCGGATTTCTTCCGGCGTGGTAAAGCCCACCGTGTCGGGCAGGTTGATCGTGGTGGCCCCTGCCGCAATCGCCACACGGGTGACTTCGGCCAGGAAATCTTCTTCGGTACGGGTGGCGTCTTCGGCAGAAAACTCCACGTCATCGATATAGCCGCGCGCCAGCGTCACGTGCTTGTGTACCGACTCCAGCACCTGCTCGCGGCTCATGCGCAGCTTGTGCTCGCGGTGCAGCGGGCTGGTGGACAGGAACACATGCAGGCGCGGGTTGGCTGCAGCTTCCAGCGCCTTTGCCGAGGTTTCGATATCGGCCTGCAGGCAGCGCGACAACACCGCCAGGGTGGGGCGGCGCAGCTCGCGGCCGATCATCGCGATAGCTTCGCGGTCGGAGTGCGAGCTGGCCGGGAACCCGGTTTCGATGATGTCCACGCCGAGTTCGTCCAGCGCGCGCGCCATGACCAGCTTTTGCTGGGGCGTCATGCTGCAGCCGGGGGATTGCTCGCCGTCGCGCAGGGTGGTGTCGAAAATTCGGATACGCGGGGTCTGGTTGGATACGGTCGTGTTCACCAGGAAGACTCCTCTACGGCGATGGCGGTGACAGGCGTTGAAGCGACTGCGGATGGGCGGGAAAGAGCGGGTGTTTGGGGTGGAGGCTTGACGCTGCGTTCGTTGCGAAGTCGCTCGGTATTGCGACGCCGCGGTTTGCGTGGCGGACGCGGCCGCACCTCGGACAAGAGTGCGGCCAAAACGGTTGCGTCGATATTACCGCCAGAGACCACCGCACATTTGCGTTTGCCTGCAACACGGCGACCGGCGGCCAATGCCAGGGCGCCAGCGCCTTCGGCGATGACGTGTTCTTCCAGTGCCAGACGCACCAAGGTTTCGCGGAGTTCGGCTTCACGCACGATCACTACATCGTCGAGCAGGCTCGCGCACAGGCGGCGAGTCAGGAAGCCGGGAATCTTGACCTTGACGCCGTCGGCCAGCGTGGCGACGGGGGTGATTTCACGGAAGTCGCCGCGCACCGCACGCGCCATCGAATCGACGCCCTCGACCTGCGCGCCAACAATGCGCACGCCTTGCGACTTCAACGCCAGCGCCACGCCGGAGGCCAGGCCGCCGCCACCGATCGGCACGATCACCACATCCGGTGCGTGCGCGGCCAGTTCGATGCCGACCGTGCCTTGCCCGGCAATCACGTCCGGGTCGTCGAAGGCCGACAGGAAGCGATAGCCGTTCTGGTCGGCCAGCTCGCGTGCAAACGCAAACGCTTCGTCATAGCTGTTGCCGTGTTGCCGCACGGTGGCGCCCCAGTGCGCGACGCCGGCGATCTTGGTTTGCGGTGCGCCGTACGGCATCACCGTGATGGCCTGCACGCCGAGCCGATACGCCGACCACGCCACACCTTGCGCATGGTTGCCGGCCGAGGCGCAGATCACCGGACGCTCGTCGCCGCGTTCCAGCCCCGCCAGCAGTGCGTTCAGTGCGCCGCGCACCTTGTAGGAGCCGGTGCGCTGCAGGTTTTCCAGCTTCAGCCACACGCCGAAACGCTCGGCGTAGTGCAGTGGCGTCGGCGACAAATATTTGCGCAGACGTGCCTGTGCGGCCAGCACGTCGGCCACGCTGACGGCCACGTCGCTTACGTCTGGTTCCTGCGAAGAGGAGCGGCCGGAATCAGGCATTGCGGCACGCGCGCGGCCGATCCGGAAGAAGACACCTCCGGATGGCAGTCTGATGGTCGCGCGAAGTCTGCATGCCCGAGGTCTGGGTGGTCATGCGGCCGCCTCGACCGTTTCCAGCGCCGTGATCACCACCGACTCGCAGTCGTAGACCTTTTCCAGCTGCAGGCGCAGTGTTTCCGGAGGCCGGCTGCTGTCCACGTCCAGCTGCAAATGCCAGCGCCCGGCATCGTCGGGCGCGGCAGCGCCCTGGATGGCGCACGGGCGAAACCCGCGGCGCTCGGTCATGCCGATCACGCGCACCAATGCGCCTTCGGCCGGCTTCAGCACCAGGTCAAGCCGGTAACGCATGTGTCGTCTCCTTGACCGCGTGTGCGGGATTGCTGTCCAGCATGGTGCTGTTGGCGTTATTGGGCGGCACCAGCGGCCACACGTTGGCGCGTGCGTCGATGGCCACATGCAGCAGGCCGGGGCCCGGCTGGGCCAGCAACTCCGCCAGCGCTGCATCGACATCGCCGCGCGCGATGATGCGCTTGGCCGGAATACCGAACACTTGCGCCAGCGCGGCGAAATCCGGGTTGTCGGACAGATCGATCTCGCTGTAGCGCTCGGCGAAGAACAATTCCTGCCACTGCCGCACCATGCCCAGCGAGCTGTTGTCGAGCAGCACAATCTTCACCGGCAGCTTGCAGCGCGCAATGGTCACCAGCTCCTGCACGTTCATCATGAAGCTGCCGTCGCCGGAGACCAGCACCACGGTGCGCTCGGGACAGGCGAACTGCGCGCCCATCGCCGCTGGCAGGCCGAAGCCCATGGTGCCGAGCGCGCCACTGGTGAGGTGATTACGCGGATCGTTGAAGCGGCAATGCTGGGCCACCCACATCTGATGCTGCCCCACATCGCAGGCGATGATGGTGTCGGGCGGGGCCACTTCGCTCAGGCGCTTCAGCAGCGCCGGTGCGTAGATATCGGTACCGGGCGCGTCGTAACGCGCACCGAATTTTTCGCGATTGGCGAAGCAGCGTGTCCGCCATGCCTGGCAGTTGCCGCGTGCTGCACTCAACGCCTTGAGACTGGTTGCCACATCGCCAGGTACAGCGATATCGGCAGTGCGCAGCTTGGAAATTTCATACGCATCGGCATCCAGATGGATGACACGCGCAAACGGTGCGAACTCACTCAACTTGCCAGTGGCGCGGTCGTCGAAACGGGCGCCGACTACCACCAATAGATCGCATTCCTGGATCGCCATATTGGCGGCCCGCGTGCCGTGCATGCCCAGCATCCCCAGGTAATCCGGATGCGCGTGCGGCAACGCACCCAGCCCGCGCAAGGTCAGCGCGGTCGGGATGCCGGTGGCTTCGACAAAGCGCCGGAATGCCTCCACCGCATCGGCCAACGCGATCCCGCCACCGCCGTACACCACCGGGCGCTCGGCGCTGGCGATGGCTGCCAGCGCGTCGGCCAGTTTCGCGTCCGACGGTGCCGGCGGCGGCAGCACTGCGGCCGGCACATGCTCGGGCAGATGCGAGGCATCGGCGATCTGCACGTCCTTCGGCAAGTCGATCAACACCGGGCCCGGGCGACCTTCGCGCGCGATGCGAAACGCATCGCGCACGATCTCCGGCAACTGGTCCACGCTGCGCGCCAGAAAACTGTGCTTGACGATCGGCATGGTCATGCCGAACACGTCCAGTTCCTGGAACGCATCGGTGCCCAGCAAGGGCGTCGCGACCTGGCCGGTCAGGCACACCATCGGCACCGAATCGAGCATCGCGTCTGCGATGCCGGTGACCAGATTGGACGCGCCCGGGCCGGAGGTCGCCACGCACACGCCCACCTTGCCGCTGGCACGGGCGTAGCCGTTGGCGGCGAGGGCGGCGCCCTGTTCGTGACGGACCAGGATGTGCTTGAGCCTGGAATCCACCAGGGCGTCGTAGAACGGCATGATGGTGCCGCCCGGATAACCGAACAGCGTTTCCACGCCCTCGGCTTCCAGGGCCTGCGTCAGCCAGCGCGCGCCATTGCGGGGCGTGCTGTGTGCGGAGGTATTCATGCGTTGCGAACCTTCGGTGTTAAGCGGTGGGGGATGCGGCGGCGTTATGCCGCTTGTTGATTCGCCGGTGCGGCAGCGGCTTGCTGTTCGCCGTTGAGCCAGACCATCTTTGCGCGCAGTTTCTTGCCCACTTCCTCGATCGGGTGCTCCAGGTCGGCCTGCTTGAACTTGGTGTAGTTCGGCAGACCGGCTTCGTATTCGGCCACCCAGTTCTTGGTGAAGGTGCCGTTCTGGATGTCCGTCAGCACGTCCTTCATGCGCGCCTTGGTGCTGGCGTCGATCACGCGCGGGCCGCTGACATAGTCGCCGTATTGTGCGGTTTCGGACACAAATTCCAGCATGCGGGTGATGCCGCCTTCGTAGAACAGGTCCACGATCAACTTCAGTTCGTGCAGTACTTCGTAATACGCGATTTCCGGCTGGTAGCCAGCTTCCACCAGCACTTCGAAACCGGCCTGTACCAGCGACGAGGCACCGCCGCACAGCACGGCCTGCTCGCCGAACAGATCGGTTTCGGTCTCTTCCTTGAACGTGGTCTTGATGATGTTGGCACGCGCGCCGCCCAGGCCGCCGGCATAGGTCAGCGCAAACTGCTCGGCCTTGCCGCTGGTGTCCTGGTACACCGCATAGATGCACGGCACGCCGCGGCCGATTTCATACTCGCGACGCACCAGCGCGCCCGGGCCCTTGGGCGCAACCAGCACCACGTCCAGATCGGCGCGCGGCTTGATCATGTCGAAATGCACGTTCAAACCATGCGCGAACAGCAGGCAGGCGCCTTGTTTCATGTTCGGCGCGATGACCTCTTCGTAGAGCTTCTTCTGCACCATGTCCGGGGTCAGGATCGCGACCAGGTCGGCGGTCTTCACCGCGTCGGACGGCGCCACCACGGTGAAGCCATCGGCCTGCGCCTTGGATTCGGTCGGGCCACCGGGACGCAGGCCGACGGTGACGTCGAAACCGGAATCGCGCAGGTTCAGCGCATGCGCGCGGCCCTGGCTGCCGTAGCCGATGATCGCGATTTTCGGTTGGGTGTCGTTGCTCATGAAGTAATCCTTGCGGGGTTGGCAGTGGGAAAGAGATCAGCTGGCAGCGCAGACGCTGGTCGGCCGAGCAAAGCGGGGATGAGCGAAAACGCTGCGCATGCAGACGCTTGCAGCAGCGCAATGGCTGGCGCTGATGGAAGACGGTGCGGCGATGTCAGTGATGTCGTTCATGTCATTCGAAACTTTTGGGGGTCCCTGAAACGCGAAACCCCGCGCCGTTGCCGGTGCGGGGTCTGATCGAAGCCTTGTGTGTCTGTTGCTTACACGAAGTCTCGTCCCGCATCGGTTGGCGAGGTAATAAGTACGAGCACGAGAAGCGACGCTGCCAACGCGCCGAAGGGCGCGGACATCAAAGCGTTCGAGGTGGTGGGGCGGTGCGGCATGGACTGAGATAACCATCGCCGCCGGTGAGGTGTCAACCCTTGCGGGTGAAACATCTGTATTGGCAGCATGCGCTCAGCGCGAAGCCGCATGGCAGCAGCATGGTTTCTGCTGAAACCGGATCGGCGGCGTGTCAATAACGCCAACCTGCATCACCAACTGCGCGGTTTTATCGCCTCAGTGCGACCGGGATCGAACGCTGCGACGGAGGCCGCTGTTATGGTTGGTGCTTCATTCGTTTTGTCATGGGGGAGCTCTTGATCATGCGTCGCGTACCCGTCTTATTGGTGTCTGCTCTGGCGCTGCTTGCGCCGCCTCTTGGCGCCGCCGACCGTGTCACCGGACAAGCCTTCGCCACCCGCTCCGAAGTGATCGCCCCGCATGCGATGGCGGCGACCTCGCAACCGCTGGCCACCCAGATCGCGTTGGATGTGATGAAGAACGGCGGTTCGGCGGTGGACGCGGCGATCGCCGCCAATGCGGCGTTGGGCTTGATGGAGCCGACCGGCAATGGGGTGGGTGGGGATCTGTTCGCTATCGTGTGGGATCCCAAGACCAGCAAGCTTTACGGCTACAACGGCTCGGGCCGTTCGCCCAAGTCGCTGACCCTGGCCGAGTTTCAGCGGCGCGGGCTGAAAGACATTCCGCCGACCGGGCCGCTGCCGGTGTCGGTACCGGGCGCGGTGGATGGCTGGTTCGCATTGCACGAGCGTTTCGGGCGCAAGCCGATGGCGCAGAACCTGGCCCCGGCGATCCGCTATGCGCGCGAAGGCCACCCGGTGGCCGAAACCATTGCCTATTACTGGGACCGCTCGGTGCCGCGGCTGTCGCAATACCCAGGCTTCAAGGAGCAGTTCACCATCGACGGGCACGCCCCGCGCAAGGGCGAGCTGTGGAAGAACCCGAACCTGGCCAACACCCTGCAGCAGATCGCCGACGGCGGCCGCGATGCGTTCTACAAGGGGCCGATCGCGCGCACCATCGGCACCTACTTCAAGGCCAATGGCGGCTACCTGAGCTACGAGGACATGGCCAGCCATCAGGGCGAATGGGTGGAGCCGGTCAGCACCAACTACCGCGGCGTTGATGTGTGGGAGCTGCCACCCAATAGTCAGGGCATCGCGGCGTTGCAGATGCTCAACATCCTGGAAGGCTACGATTTTTCCAAGATCCCGTTCGGCTCGGCCGAGCACGTGCATCTGTTCACCGAGGCCAAGAAGCTGGCATTTGCCGACCGTGCGCGCTTCTACGCCGACCCGGCCTTCCAGCCGGCACCGCTGGCCAAGCTGGTGTCCAAGGAGTACGCCGCCCAGCGCCGGTCGCTCATCTCCATGGACAAGGCCTTGAAGGAAGTGCAGCCCGGCACGCCCAAACAACTGGAAGAGGGCGACACCATCTACATGACCGTGGCCGATGCCGACGGCATGATGGTGTCGTTGATCCAGTCCAACTATCGCGGCATGGGCAGCGGCATGGCGCCACCGGGGCTGGGCTTCATCCTGCAGGACCGCGGCGAAATGTTCGTGCTGAAGAAGGACCACCCCAACGGCTACGCGCCGGGCAAGCGGCCGTTCCAGACCATCATCCCGGCGTTCGTCACCAAGGACGGCAAGCCGTGGCTGAGCTTTGGCGTGATGGGCGGGGCGATGCAGCCGCAGGGGCACGTGCAGATCGTGATGAACCTGGTGGACTTTCATATGAATCTGCAGGAAGCCGGCGATGCGCCACGCATCCAGCACGAGGGCTCCACCGAGCCGACCGGCCAGGCCACCGCAATGAGCGACGGCGGCGAGCTCAATCTGGAAACCGGATTCTCCTACGACACCATTCGCGCGTTGATGCGCAAAGGCCACCGGGTGATCTTTGCCGACGGCCCGTATGGCGGCTATCAGGCGATCGCGCGCGACCCGGCCAACGGCGTGTATTACGGCGCCTCGGAAAGCCGCAAGGATGGGCAGGCCGCCGGCTACTGAGCAAGCCGCCACGGATGAGTACGCCGCTCAATTCTGCCCGCCGCGCGCCGCTAATGACACTGATGGTTTAGGAATCCCCATGAGCTCGATGCAATCGCCTGACCTGCCGTCGCACACGCGTGCGGCCCTGCTTCCCGACGCGCCGGTCGCCTTGCTGCGGCTGTCGGCGGAGGCGTGTGTGGTGGCCTGCAACCGCGCCGGCCTGGACGTGCTTGGCAAGACCGCCACTGAATTGGATGGTCTGCCGGCATCCGTGCTGTGGGGATTGAGCGCCACGGATCTGGTTGGCGACGAAGGCGTGTGGGCTGCGCCGGGCGACGACCCGGCCCGGCGCGTGCGTTACGTCCGCGACCGCGAGCACGGCGGCTGGATGCTGTCGTTGCCGCATGTCGAGACCGCCATTTTGTTGCGCGAAGCCACGCGGCTGGCCGACGGTAGCCGCCCGGTGCCGATCTCCCCGCTGTTGCAGCCCTTGGTGGCGCGCCTGCAGGCCGAACACGAAGACCGCACCGTGCTGGAGCGCACCGCGCAGGCGTTGGCTGGCTGCGAACTGGAACTGCTGCTCCCGCCCGGTCTGGCAGACACCGACATGGGGCGCCGGCTGCAGGCCGGCTTCGGCAATCTGGCCGAAGCGATCCGACAGGCAGTGGCGCTGTCGGTGCAGATCGCCGCCGAAGTCCCGCCGTTGGTGGCCGAAAACGACGAGATGGTGCGCCAGTCGCAGGCGCAAACCGAGGCGCTGGACGGCGCACGTACTGCGGTGGAGCGGCTGTCGTCGAGCCTGCAGGACGTCAATACCGAGCTGGCTCAGGTCATCGCGCTGGCCGCCAGCGCCGATGAAAGCGCGCGTCAAGGCGTGGCCGCGGCACACGCGCTGGGCCAGGCCATGCACGAAGTGGAACGCCGCGCGGCACGTGCCGGCGAGGTCATCGAAGTCATCGACTCGGTGGCGTTTCAGACCAATATTCTGTCGATCAACGCCAGTATCGAAGCGGCGCATGCCGGCGCTGCCGGGCGCGGCTTCGCGGTGGTCGCCACCGAGATTCGCCGTCTGGCCGAACGTGCCGCTGCGGCGGCGCGCGATGTGCGCGCGATCCTGGCCGAAACCAGCGCTGCGGTCGGCGAGGGTGCGGCCTCCGCGCGCGGCACCGAGGCGGTGCTCGATGGCATCACCCGCGTGCTCGGGCAGGCCAGTAGCGCGATGACCACGGTGGCCGGGCGCATCCAGGCGCAGGACGGCGAGATTCGCGGCATCGAGCGTGCGGTGGATGGCGTGGTGGCGTTGGGCCGCAGCAATCTGCAGCACGCCGCGCACGTGGCCGAACGCAGCGAAGCGCTGGAACGCGGCACCGAAACCTTGCGCGACTGCGTGGGCCTGTTCCGCCTGCCGGCCGATCCGCTGCAGGTGCCCAGGCACGCGCGCGTCAAGGAACTCGCCGTCGCCACGGCGGGCAAGATCGGTACTGCATTGGCGCAGGCCATCGCGCGTGGGCAGATCGACGAAGCGGCGTTGTTCGCGCGCACCTACACCCCGATTGCCGGTGTGGAGCCGCCCAAGTTCAGCACCGACTTCGACGCGGTGTGCGATCACGTGCTGCCTCCGTTGCAGGAGCCCTTGCTGGATGCGCATCCGTGGATCGTGTTTGCGATCTGCGCCAATCCCGACGGCTACGTGCCTACCCACAATCTCCGTTTCACCCAGCCACTGACCGGCGACCCCAAGCGCGATCTGGTCGGCAACCGCACCAAGCGCAAGTTCTCCGACCGCGTTGGCCGCAGCGTCGGTGCACATACCGACCCATACCGCCTGCAGGTCTACCGCCGCGATACCGGCCAGATCATGTTCGATCTGTCTGCCCCGATCTTCGTCGGCCGCAAGCATTGGGGCGGCCTGCGGGTGGGCTATACGCTGGAGTGACGTGAGCCGGCGTTACTGCGGCGTGGTCGGCGTAGTGCCGCCCGCCGCTGCGGTTGTCGGATTACCCAACTTTTTGGTCAGGAAGCCTTCCAGGGTGCGGTAAAAGGCGATCTGATTGTCGTCCTTGTAAAACCCGTGGCCTTCCTTGGGCACCGCCATCCATTCGGGCGCGTTGCCGCTACGCGTGAGCGCAGCACGCAGGCTCTTGGCCTGGGCAAAGGGTGCGCGCTCATCCTCTTCGCCGTGGACCAACAGCACGGGTGCCTTGATGCGCTCGGCCAGCGAAACCGGCGAGTGCGCGGCAAGCTCGGCTGCGTCGCGGCCGATCACGCGTTGCAGGTAATTGGTGCCGGACGCGCTCTGATTGATATCGCCTTTGGTGTACATCATCTGCAGGTCGTAGATGCCGGCCACCCCCACCGCGCAGCGGAACAGGTCCGGCGCCTTCACCTGCACCATCATCGCCGCGTACGCGCCAAAACTGGCGCCATAGCTGCAGATGCGCGATCGATCGGCCAGGCCCTGGTCAATCGCCCAACGCACGCCATCCACCAGATCGTCCTGGATCTTTTCTCCCCACTGGCGGTGGCCCGCGCGTTCGAAGGCATTGCCGCGGCCGGTGCCGCCGCGATAGTTGACCTGCAGCACCAGATAGCCGCGGCTGGCGAGAAATTGCGCATCGGTATCGAACGCCCAACCGTCGCCGTCGGCATGCGGGCCGCCATGCGGCAGCAGGATCATCGGCAGGGGCGCGCCCTGGCCGGCCGCTGCCGGAACGGTCAGTACGCCGTCCAGCGTCAGCCCGTCGCGAGCCTGGAACCGCACCATGCGCCGCTCGCTCATCAGTGCCGCTGGCAGGGCGCTACGGGCCTTGATGACGAGCTTGAGCGTATTGGTCGGGCGATTGAAGATGTACCAGGCGCCGGCATCGCGGTCGCTATAGGCCTTCAGCAGCACGGCGCTGCCATCTTCGGTGAAGTTGACGAAATCCACGTATTGACCGGCCAAGGTCTCGCTGAGGCTGCGATGCAACTGCGCCGGTGCGCTGTCGGGCGCGACATAGCGCAGCGCGGGCCGGCCCGGTCCCAGTCGGGCCGCGAACGGTGCATAGGGTGCCGGGCTCCATTGCAGATCATCCACGTCGTAGAACGGGTCGGACGCCAGCATGCTGCGCTGCTGGCCGTCCGGATCGCTGGACACCAATGCCGCCGGGCCGCCGGAGACGCTGTACCAGCCATAGACACGACCGGACTGTTCGGCAAACGCAATCGGGCGCCAATTGGCCTGGACCTGCGTCAGCGGTGTCCAGCCGTTGCCGTTGCGGCGGAACAGCAGCGAATTGTCGTCGTCATCGGTGCCGTAGGCGTACTGCGCCACATCATCGTTGTCGAGCACGAACCTCAGGCGCGGCACGTCGATGTCGGCCATCAGCCGGTGGGTGGTGGTGCTCGCGTCCACGTCGTACAGCATCGAATGGCGCGAATCCAGCGACAGCCGCCGCATGTAGAAGTGCCCGTTACGCCGGCTCGGCAGCCCTTCGATGTAGCCGAAGCCGCGCTCCAGCCCCGCATTGCGCGTGCTTTGCTGGTAGCCGTAGACGTAGCGCTGATTGCTGCCATCCAGGTCGGTGGCGATGATCTCGCCCATCGGCACAGGTTCTTCCAGCGAGCCGAGCTTGCGGCCCTTGCCGATCACCAGCCGCCGATCGCTGACCCAGGCAATGCGCACCGGCAACTCGTAGCGCGGCAGGCGCAACATGGTGGTGGATTGCATGTCGGCGATGCGATACACCACCAGCGCGTAGCTGCCATCCCCAAGATCGGCGCTCACCGCCAGGTGCTTGCCGTCCGGCGACATCGCGGGCGAGGAGATCGGGCCGGATTCGACGAATGCTTCCGCCGGTAGCGGCTCGGCCGCTGCGCCAGGTCCCACCGTCCCGATCAGCACTACTGCGATCCACGCACACCGTTGCATCCATTGCATTCGCGTCGTCCATCCCTGTGTTTCACACGACGATAACGAAACGTAGCCGGCGGCTGCAAGTGGCCGATAAAAAATGCCGCCGGAGTACGGCGGCAAGGGAGAGAGAGCAGTTTTCTGGTTGTTGTGCGGCCACGCTAGCCAGCCGATGTGCCGTGAACATGTCTGGGCATGTCAGCTGCACTTCTGCGTTCATCGGGCAGCTTCCGCGCGGCGCGTCAGTGCGGCATGCACGCAACTGCGCATGCTGCCGGTATCGGCGATGTGGTTTAATCGCCGCCGAAGTGGGGGTACCGCAGTGCGCTGCGGTTGAGATAGTCCCTTCGAACCTGATCCGGCTCATACCGGCGTAGGGAAGCTTCGTTAGATGCGAGGGTCCGTGACTGCACGGGCACCTGAGTGTTGAGCGCCGCCGCTTCGTCCGCACTGCGACTTCTTCGCAGAGCCAGCGCCCTTGGTGCTGGTTTTCCAGCACACAGGACGAACGCCATGAATGCCGCGCCCACCGTTTTGCAACAACAAGCCCAATCGTTATCCGAGGCTGTGACCCAGCCGATCCCCGGCTCTCGCAAGATCTTCGTTTCCGGCTCGCGTGCCGACCTGCAGGTGCCGATGCGCGAGATCGTATTGACGCGCACGCCGACGCTATTCGGTGGCGAAGACAATGCGCCCCTCAGCGTCTACGACACCTCCGGGCCGTACACCGATCCGCAGGCGGCGATCGATCTTGCTGCCGGCCTCGCGCCGTTGCGTGCCGACTGGATTGCCGAACGTGGCGATACGGTGGCGCTGGACACCCTGAGCTCGCACTTCGGGCGCGGCCGCGAACACGATGCGCGGCTGGATGCGGTGCGCTTCCCCGCACGCCGCCTGCCACGGGTGGCGCGCGCCGGTGCCAATGTCACCCAGATGCATTACGCACGGCGTGGCATCGTCACTCCGGAGATGGAGTTCGTGGCGATCCGCGAGAACCAGCGCCTGGAGGCCGTCACCGATGCGATGCTGCGCAAGCAACATCCCGGCGAAGCGTTCGGTGCGTCGATCCAGCAACGCATCACGCCGGAATTCGTGCGCGACGAAATCGCCCGCGGGCGGGCGATCCTGCCCAACAACATCAACCACCCGGAAAGCGAACCGATGATCATCGGTCGCAATTTCCTGACCAAGATCAACGCCAACATCGGGAACAGCGCGGTGTCGTCTGGCATTGCCGAAGAAGTGGAAAAGCTGGTGTGGTCGATCCGCTGGGGCGGCGACACGGTGATGGATCTGTCGACCGGCAAGCACATCCATGAAACGCGCGAGTGGATCATCCGCAACTCGCCGGTGCCGATCGGCACGGTGCCGATCTATCAGGCGCTGGAAAAAGTCGATGGTCGTGCGGAAGAACTGACCTGGGAAATCTTTCGCGACACCTTGATCGAGCAGGCCGAGCAGGGCGTGGACTACTTCACCATCCACGCCGGTGTGCTGTTGCGCTATGTGCCGCTCACTGCGAAGCGGGTGACGGGCATCGTGTCGCGTGGTGGATCGATCATGGCCAAGTGGTGTCTGGCGCACCACAAAGAGAACTTTCTCTACACGCACTTCGAAGATATCTGCCAGATCATGAAGGCCTACGACGTGGCGTTTTCGCTGGGCGATGGGTTACGTCCTGGTTGCATCGCCGATGCCAACGACGCCGCGCAGTTCGGTGAGCTGGAGACGCTGGGCGAGTTGACCAAACTGGCGTGGAAGCACGACGTGCAGACCATGATCGAAGGACCGGGTCATGTGCCGATGCAGTTGATCAAGGAGAACATGGACAAGCAGCTGCGCGAATGCGGCGAAGCGCCGTTCTACACCTTGGGGCCGTTGACCACGGACATCGCGCCCGGCTACGACCACATCACCAGCGCGATCGGCGCGGCGATGATCGGCTGGTTCGGTACCGCGATGCTCTGCTATGTCACGCCAAAGGAGCATCTGGGCCTGCCCAACCGACAGGACGTGCGCGACGGCATCATGGCCTACAAGATTGCCGCGCATGCGGCCGATCTGGCCAAGGGACATCCAGGCGCACAGGTGCGCGACAACGCGCTGAGCAAGGCGCGCTTCGAGTTCCGTTGGGACGACCAGTTCCATCTCGGGCTCGATCCGGAAAAGGCCAAGGAGTTTCACGACGAAACCTTGCCCAAGGACGCGCACAAGCTGGCGCATTTCTGTTCGATGTGCGGGCCGCACTTTTGTTCGATGAAGATCACCCAGGATGTGCGCGACTACGCGGCCGAACATGGCATGGGCGAAGAGCACGCCTTGTCGGCTGGCATGGAAGAGAAGGCCTCGCAGTTTCTGGCGCAGGGCGCGCAGGTCTATCGCGCCTCCTAGTCCGCAGATCTGCATTGGGTTGCCCGTAGCGCACGGCCCGCTTATCAAAAATTCAGCTTTGGTTGACCAGATCGCATCGCTGCGCGCAAGTGCCGCGATGCGATCGCGCTGCAAGCGGTTACAACAGATAAGGCTTTGCGGCGTTTTAGCTGAATCGCAGATAAAAAAATCGCGCCAGAAGGCGCGAAGGGAACATCGTAATTATTTGAATTCGTCGGCGAGAGAGAGAGAGCCTGACGTCGCCGCCTGTCATAGGAAGCAACGAGGCATAGAGTAAAATTTGCACCAATTGGATGCATGACACAGTTGGTCGTGGTCCTTTGCTGAATTTGGCGTTTCGCACTCTGTGCGATGCGTCTTTGTAGTCCTTGCATGCCGATGCGTGTCTTTGCCGATGAGTGTTCCTCCTGCTACTGCAATGTCATCTGGCCGGCTGCGTGTCGGGCCGTGTGTGGTCGACGTTGCCTCGCGCGAAGTGCACGCACCGGGCGCGCGGCGGGCGTTGCGATTGCCTCCCAAATCGTTGGCGGTGCTGCTGACCCTGGCACGACAGCCAGGGCAGGTGGTCACGCGCGAGCAGCTGCTCGCCGAGGTGTGGCCGGATACCCTGCCGACCAACGATGTCGTGACCCAGGCGGTGACGCAGCTGCGCAAAGCGTTTGCCAGTAGCGGCAGTCAGCGTTCCGAGTACATCGAGACGATTGCCAAGACCGGGTACCGCCTGATGGCGCCGGTGGCGTGGGAGGCGTACGCGGATGTGCCGGCGATGCAGGCGCAGACCGCATCCACGCCTGCGTCGCCTGGCGTGCAGCAGTCCATGCAGAACGCGCCGTTCGCTACAGATGCGGTGAGCACTGCGGCTGAGGCCAGTCATCGCACGCCGGAACAGGCTACAGCGCCGTCGCCTGCTGCAGCAATGACGCCGCGCCGACGCCGCTGGATGACGCTGGCTGTGGCCAGCCTGGCGCTGGTGGTGGTGCTAGGCCTTGCGGCACGCACGCTGTGGCTGCGTGCGCCGGCAACCGAGGGCGCAACGTCGGCAGCTGTTCCGGGCAGCCCCAAGCGGCCGTACCAGGTCATCACCGCAGGCGGCGGATTCGACCTCACGCCCAGCCTCTCGCCCGACGGCAGCAGGGTGGCCTACGCCTCGCTGACCAGCGATCGGCAGGGGACCTCGATCCTGGTCAAGACGACCGACAACGCGTATCCGCGCGTGCTGGAAGCGCCTGCGCCCGGCATCTCGGATCGACTGCCCGCCTGGTCGCCGGATGGGCGCGAAATCGCGTTCTCCCGGCAATCGCCGGATGGAAGTTGCAGGATCATGATCGCTGCTGCGGCAGGTGAGTCTGCAGCCCGCGAGGTAGTGCGCTGCGATGGCGCGGACATGCTCAGTTTCAGCTGGTCGCCCGACGGCCGCGCGTTGTTGTTCGGCAGCATGACCGGACCGCAAGGTGCGCTCCGAATCCGGCGTCTGGATCTTGAGACCGGGCAATGGCAGGGATTGACGTACAGCGCGCAACCGACCGACTTCGACTACGCACCGCGCTATTCCCCGGACGGGCAATGGATTGTGTTTCTGCGCAATCCGCAGCTGGGCGATCTGTGGCGGATACCCGCGCAAGGTGGCAGCGCGGAGCGATTGACGCACGACAATGCCGATATCCGTGGTTGGAGCTGGTTGCCGGACGGCAGTAGCCTGATCTTCGGGCGTCGCGTAGATAGCGAAGCGCGTTTGTATCGGCTCGATCTGGTCGCTCGCAGCCTGCACGATGTGGGCGTGGACGATGCGCAGGCGCCGGACGTGGCGCACGGGCATCTGGTCTTCGTGCAGCGCAAGCCGCAATTCGGGGTGTATCAGGTCATCCACGACCCCATGAATGGTGGCTACATCCGGCGTCGCCTGTTTCCCTCCAATGGGCGCGACGATCAACCAATGATTGCGCCCGACGGGCATCAGCTCATCTTCGCGTCCAATCGCTCCGGTGCGTATGGGTTGTGGTGGGGCGATGTCACCAATCCTGGCTCGGTGCGGTTGATCGAAGGGATCCGCCCGGATGCGCGACAGGCTGCCGATTGGTCGGCCGATTCGCAGCAAGTGCTGGTCAGCGGAAGCGACGCCGATGGACACGCTGCGCTCTTTGAAGTGACTCCGAGCACCGGCAAGACGGTGCGCCTGCCGGTCCCGCAACCGCGGCCATTGCAGGCGATCCATCTTCCCGATCCCAACCGGTTGCTGGTCGTGGCTGCGGCCGACGATGGTCATACCTTTGCCACGCTATACGACCGCAGCAGCAGCCCCTGGCGCGCGCTGGCCACGCTGCAGGATGTCTCGCAACTGCGCCTGGATCGCATCAGTGGGCAGGTGCTGTTCACGCATCTGAGTGGGGCAGGGCTGTGGCAGGTTGCGCCAACCCTGGCTGCCGATACAGTGCAGCCGGTGGACGCGCAGCAACCATCGCGTTGGCGCTATCGCAGCTGGGCGCCGGGAACCCAGGGTCAGGTGCATTACCTGTCGTCCAATGACAGTTGCGCCACGCACGACAGTGCGCTCGGTGGTGGTCGCGCGCAGTGCCTGGACGCGGCGAAGTTCACCACCATCAACGGTTTCAGCCTGGATCAGCGCAGCGGTGCGATGTATGTGGCGCTGGCCGAAGAAGACGGCAGCGCGATCGCCTACATGGCATTGCCGGAGCAGCCATCGGTGTCCGTCGGCTTTATCTCCAACCTGTTGATGGTGTTGAGAAAAATAGCCTCGTAACTCCTTCGGAAAGGCTTCGTGGCAATTTCGGCAGAGCTTCGTCGAAACGTCCTGACTCACGCCAGATTCGGCAAAACACTACGCCCTCTTTTGTACAAGGGGCTGCCAACATGCAACAGGTCATCACTGCCGATCGCGGGCTCGCACTCTGCCTGGACGGTGCCAGCGACTCGACATCGACCACCTGTCTGGCCGTCTCGCGTTTGGGCAGCATCCGTACCGCCGCTGCGACATTCACCTTGTGGGTGCAGTTGCGGGGTCGCGCCTGGGTAGAGTCCAAGGAAGGCCGTTTCCGGCTGCGCGCCGGCGACTGGATCGCCTTCGACAAGGATTCGCATCCCACCGTGCAGGCAGATCGCAGCGCGCTGTGCGTTGGCGTCAGCCTGGATGGCACCAGCTTGCAGTCGTTGGCCGAGTTGACCGACGCCACGCTGTACCCGGGCCGTAGTCAGTTGTCGCGCAGCGACCTGCGCATTGCGCTGCGGCTGTGGCGTAACGCGGCACTGCAGAGCGGCAGCGCATCGGCGCGCCCGTTGTTGCTGCATCTGGCGGCAATGCAGCGCGACTTCGTCGAGCAGGAGCAGCGTTGCCCGGGTCGCTCGCGTAGCCGCCGCCGTCAAGTGTTCGGCCGCATGCAGCGCGCCCGGCTCTATCTGGAAGGCAACAGCGACCGCGTGGTGCGTATCAGCGAACTGGCGCAGCTGACCAACTTCTCCAGTTGGTACGTCTCCAAGACATTCCAGAGCCTGTACGAAGAGAGCCCGCAGGCGTTGTCGGCACGTTTGCGGCTGGAGCGAGCCTCCGACTTGCTGCGCGATACCTCGATGATGATTGGTGAGGTTGCGGCCGCAAGCGGGTTCGACAATTGCTGCAGCTTCGCACGCGCATTTCGTGCGCGTTTTGGTGTCTCTGCATCGCGTTATCGCGAGCAGACGACCAATCCGCCAGATTCGGCAAAGCCACGGAACGTGACGCGCAAAGCGACGGCGTTCACGCAAACGTAATTTGCACGGGGGCGCTTAACGCGCCACTAACGAACCCTGGAGAGATTGATGAACCTTCGCACCTCCGCAGTGCGGCTGGGCCTGTTGCCCGCCGGTATTGCGATCGCGTTGACGCCGGCTTTTGCCGCCAACGCACAAGAGCAGTCCGCCCCGTCGACCACGACGCTGGACCGCATCGAAATCACCGGCTCGCGCATCCGCTCGGTCGACGTCGAAACCGCACAGCCGGTCTTCACCGTCTCCCAGCAGGACATTCAGAAGTCCGGCCTGGTGAGCGTTGGTGACATCCTCCAGAACCTGTCGATTGCCGGTACGCAGACTTACAGCAAGGCTGCTGTGCTGACCTCCGATCCGGAACAGGGCGGCCAGTACGTCAACCTCTACAACCTGGGTGAGAACCGTACCCTGGTGTTGGTGAACGGCAAGCGTTGGACCAGCAGCCTGAACGGCCTGACCGACATGTCCACCATCCCGAGCTCGCTGATCGAGCGCATCGAAGTCCTGAAGGATGGCGCCTCGGCGATCTACGGCTCCGACGCTGTGGCCGGTGTGGTCAACATCATCCTGCGTCAGAACTACGACGGTGCGGAAGCCTCGGCGTACTTCGGCCAGAACGGTCGTGGCGACGGTTCCAAGGAGCAGTACTCCTTCACCGCCGGCACCACCACCGACCGCGCCTCGCTGGTGTTCGGCGTCAACTACACCAACGAAGACCCGGTGTGGGCCAAGGACCGCGCGCTGACCCGTTACTCGGCCGGCCCGAACCACATCGAAGATGGTCTGAGTGCAACCGGCCCGTGGGGTCGCTTCACCTCCAACGACCAGACCTACATCCTCAACCACACCGGTTCGTTCGACGGCCGTGGCGTGGGCGCGGATTCGCGCAACATCGCCAACTACCACAACGACATCACCACCGACGACTACTTCAATTCCGTCGACCAGATGATGTTGCAGCAGTCCAGCCGCAACAAGTCGATCTTCACGACCGGCAGCTACAACCTGACCGACAGCGTGACCTTCAAGTCGACCGCGATGTACTCCGAGCGCGACTCGAACCGTCAAATCGCCGGCTACCCGCTGCAGGCTTCTTCGCAGCCGCAGTTCCCGGTGGCGATCAGTGGCAGCAGCTACTACAACCCGGTTGGCCAGGACATCAACAGCTGGTTCCGCCGTACGGTTGAGTTGCCGCGCACCACCGAAAGCAACGTCAAGACCCTGCATTTCGATGCAGCGCTGGAAGGCGTGTTCGACGTCGGCAGCCACGGCTGGAACTGGGACGTTGGCTTCAACTACAACAAGTACGATGTGACGCAGGTTTCGCGCGGCAACATCAACTTGCTGGCGCTGCAGAAGGCACTGGGCCCGTCGTTCCTCAATGCACAGGGTCAGGTGCAGTGCGGTACCGCAGCGGCTCCGATCGCGCTAGGTACCAGCAATGCGCTGGGCCAGTGCACCCCGTTCAACATCCTTGGTGGCCCGTCGGCTTCCACGCCGAACGCGTTGCAGTACATCAATGCACTTGGTCAGGCCACGCAGCAGAGCCTGAGCAAGCAGTGGACCGCCAACGTCACCGGTGGTCTGTTCGATCTGCCGGCCGGTGAGCTGGGCTTCGCCGCAGGCGTCGAGCACCGCGAAATCAGCGGTTACGACTATCCGGATCAGCTGTCCAGCGCCGGTTACACCACCGACCTGGCGGCACAGGCCACCGAAGGTCGCTACCAGACCAACGAAGCCTACCTGGAGCTGTTGATTCCGGTGCTGAAGGATCTGCCGGGCGCCAAGGAACTGTCGTTCGACGTGGCCGCGCGTTACAGCAACTACAGCCGCTTCGGCGACACCACCAACAGCAAGTTCAGCTTCACCTGGAAGCCGATCGACGACCTGCTGGTGCGCGGTACCTACGGCACCGGTTTCCGTGCGCCGACCCTGTCGGACACCTTCGGTGGCGGCTCGCAGACGTTCGATACCTTCACCGATCCGTGCGACGCCACCTTTGGCTCGCTGGGCAACGCGGGCGTGGCAGCACGTTGCGCTGGCGAAGGCTTGCCGGCTGGCTTCCGTCAGACCGATACCGCGGGCAACGCGGTCACGCGTCGCGACGTGCAGGGCAACGCACCGTTCAACTCTGGCGTGGGCAATGCCGAACTCGAACCCGAGTACAGCATCACCCGCACCGTGGGCATGGTCTACAGCCCGCATTGGGTGCAGGGCCTGGACTTCTCGCTGGACTGGTACCGCATTTCGATCTCCAACATCATCACCGCGTTGACGGCCAATGATGTGTTGAACAACTGCTACCTCAACAATCTGGCCAGCTACTGCGCCGACTACGGTCGCGACGCGGTCACCGGCCAGGTCACCACGCTGAGCCGCGGCAACGTCAACCTGGGCCGTCTGGAAACCGAAGGCTACAACTTCGGTGTGCGTTACCGCATGCCGGAAACCGCGTACGGCAAGTTCGCAGTCAACCTGGACACCAACTACCTGGCGACCTACAAGTCGCAGGCAGAAGCCGGTGCCGAGTGGGCAAACTCCGCCGGCTACTGGAACTTCCCGCGCGTGCGTGCCACCTTGGGTCTGGACTGGTCGCTGGGCGCGTTGTCGGCCAACTGGAACCTGCGTTACTACGGCGGCTTCCGCGATTACTGCTGGGATGCAGCGGCAGGCATCGAGTGCAACAACCCGAACTACCAGACCCCGAATCCGGGCTGGGGCGGCGGTACCGGTTCCAACAAGAAGGGCTCGATCTCCTATCAGGACGTCTCTGTCACTTGGCAGGCTCCGTGGGATGGCAGCGTGACCGTTGGTGCCCGCAACATCTGGAACAAGCAGCCGCCGGTGACCTACTCGATCACCAACAGCAGCACTGCGGCGATCGATCCGATGCTGGATTACGACCGCTTCCTGTTCGTGCAGTACAACCAGCGCTTCTGATCATCGAAGCGTCGTAACGAAAAGCGGGCCGAAAGGCCCGCTTTTTTTATGTCCGTCATTCCTGGTGCCGGGATGCGACGAACACAATGCTCATGCGTTGTGTCGTGCGCCAGCGCTGCGTAGAAACCTGCATAGCCATCTGGAAGGGCGCATCCCGGTGTCCAGGGCAACCATGCGAACGCTGCACGCTGCACGCTGCAAGGGGCTGCTGCACCCCTCCGCGCTATCTGCAACGCCAACGAAAAAGGCGCGAATCTCTCGCGCCTTTTCTTGTTTCATTATTCGCACCAATTGGTGCGGCAACTCACGCCTCGGCAAGTCCCAGCAACGTCTCGGCCTGCTCGCGCCAGGTCGGCAGTCGGGAAATGACGCCGACCTTGGACAGATACTCTTCGTCCACCGTCTCGCCGCTGGCCAGTGCCGTGGCGACGTGCACCGCACCGGTCACCCAGAAACTGCGCAGGCTGGAGCGCTGCGGATGGCGATGGAACGCCACCGCTTCGATGATCGGCATCGGCAGGCCCCACAGGCCAAGCAGATACGCGCCGGCTTCGGTATGGCCCAGGCGCTCGTCGCCGCCTTCCAGTGGCGGTTCGCGCTCGTCGCGCACGCCAGGCAACAGCAGGCCGATGTCGGCCAGCAAGGCGGCGGTGGAGCCGAGTTCGGCGCTGGTGGGGGGCAACACTTTCGCCGCCAGTCGCGAAGAGAGCAGGGCGCGGCGCTGCATCGCGCTGCGCTCGGCCGGGGTCAGCGTCTGCACCGAGAACACTTCGCTGGCCAGCACCAGGTCGCGCAGCGTCGCCACACCCAGGCGGGTGACCGCCGTGCGCAGGTCGGTGATGCTGCGTCCGCCGGAAAAGAACGCCGAATTGCACAGCTGCAGCACCTTGGCCGCAATCGCCGGGTCGCCGGCGATGAGCTTGGCGATGTCGGCCGCATCGGCGCCATCGTCTTCTTCCAGCGCATGCATAAGACTCAGATACAGATGCGGCGGCGAGGGCAGCTTTTCGATACGCCCGATCGCCGCGCGCAAGCGCGGATTGCTGAGCAGGTCGCGCAGTTCTTCCAGGCTGGTGACGGCCTCGAGCAGCACTTCCGGCGCCAGCGGCATCGGCAGGAAACGATGGGCCACGCCGATGATGCGGGCCGGCGGCGTCCGCTGGCCGTCCTGGGCATCGATCAGCGCGATGCGGATCGTATCCGGGCGCAGCGTGCGGATCTGCCCCAGCAACGTGGCAGCAGTCAGGTCCGGTAACACCGGGGCAACGATGACGGCATCGAATGGCGACAACGCGGCAGCTTCGATCGCCGAATTTCCATCGGCTACCTGCTGCGCCTGCCACTGGTCGCCGAGATCGGCGACGTAGTCGACCAGGTCGGACGGAAGACTGGCTTCGTCCCCAACAAACAGAATACGCAAGACACTTCCCCAGAAGTCACCGACGGTAGACGCCGGCCAAACGCAACTCGGCAATGTACCCAATCTACCGGCGGCGGTCACCGGGATCACGGCAAAAGCGTGATCCCGGTCGCTCCGCAAGTGCGGAGCAGTGTTACGGCCAACGGCTCAGGGCGCGTCGGAATTATAGCGTTCCACCGATTCGACCAGGATGCGCTTGGCCTCGGCCGCGCCGCCCCAACCGTCGAGCTTGACCCACTTGCCCTTCTCCAGATCCTTGTAATGCTCGAAGAAGTGACCGATGCGCTCCATCCAGTGGCTGGACACCTGGTTGATATCTTCGATATGCGCGTAGCCGGAGAAGATCTTCTCGATCGGCACCGCCAGGATCTTTTCGTCGCTGCCGGCCTCGTCGCTCATGCGCAGCACGCCGACCGGACGGCAGCGCACCACCGACCCCGGGACCAGCGGCAGCGGCAGGACCACCAGCACGTCGGCCGGATCGCCGTCGCCGCACAGGGTGTTGGGCACGTAGCCGTAGTTGCAGGGGTAACGCATCGGGGTCGACAGGATGCGGTCGACAAAGATCGCGCCGCTGGCCTTGTCCACTTCGTACTTGACCGGCTCCGAATCCTTGGGGATTTCGATGACGACGTTGATTTCTTCCGGCAGATTCTTGCCAGAGGTGACCAGTTCAAGGCCCATGCGGGTAGCTCCGAAGCGTCAGCAGTGTGTGGAGCGCGATTCTACGCGTTCGGCTGTTGCGCTGCAGCGACACTGAATGGGCAATCTTCTGAGGGTCCGGTGCGGCATAGCCTGCATTCATCACGGGTGGCCGGCTGATCGTAGGGCCTGGGGACACGGCGCACGCTGCAGGCTCATCCACTGCTCGGGAAACGCCATGTTCAGGCTTGCACGCTTGCTCCTCGTACTGCTGCTGTCTCTCACGGCCCAGGTGGCCGCTGCGGCAACGCCACTGCCCACCTACGTGGACGCGGTGGACTGGCCCGCCAATGGAGAGGGCTGGGAGGCCTTCAGTGATCTGGAGCAGCGCCTGGACCGTGATTTCGACAATATTTGCGGCGACACCTTCTGCGGAGGCGAATTCAGCGACTACCAGCCGCTGCGCTTTCGTTGCTCGGTCCACCGCGTCACCGGCGTGGTGCGCAGCTGCATCTGGACCTTCGGTGCGAGTGAGATCAGCGTCGACCCGCGTAGCGGCTATCTCCGCTCCGACAGCCGGGTCTGGCGTTGCACGGCGCCCCTGAAAGCCGGCACGCGCCTGGACGAGATGTACCGTGTGCTTGCGGTGACCAACCCCTTGTTCGAGCCGCTGCCGGGCGGCGCGCCGCCGATCTACGATGGACTGATTGGCTGTCTTTGAGAGATTGCAACGGCGGGTGTCGTTGCTGCCACGTTGTCGCCTGTGACGGCGCGTGCTGGCAGCGTCGCAGGAACGCCAAACGAGCGCCAATACGTTCGCTGCGAAGACGGTGACGTCAATATTGTCCGACGCGGTAGTCAGCTTTCCCGCGCAATGACCTGCGGCCATATGGCCGCAGGTCCGAGATCCCTGCGGGCATGCCGTGCTACAGCAGCGGCACCAGCAGCAGCGCCACGATGTTGATGATCTTGATCAACGGATTGATTGCCGGCCCTGCAGTGTCCTTGTACGGGTCGCCGACGGTGTCGCCGGTGATTGCCGCCTTATGCGCTTCGCTGCCCTTGCCGCCGAAATGGCCGTCTTCGATGTACTTCTTGGCGTTGTCCCAGGCCCCGCCGCCGGTGGTCATCGAAATGGCCAGGAACAGCCCGGTCACGATGGTGCCGATCAACAATCCACCCAGTGCCCGTGGTCCAAGCAACAGCCCGACCACGATCGGGACCACCACCGGCAACAGCGAGGGCACGATCATTTCGCGGATCGCCGAGCGGGTCAGCATGTCCACCGCGCGGTCGTATTGCGGCTTGGCGGTGCCGGCCATGATGCCGGGGATCTCGCGGAACTGACGGCGTACTTCTTCGACCACTGCGCCCGCCGCGCGGCCCACCGCTTCCATCGCCATGGCGCCGAATAGATAGGGGATCAATCCGCCGATCAATAGACCGATGATCACGGTGTGGTCCGACAGATCGAAGGCGAAGACTTCAGTGGGATTGGCCGCCTGCAGGTTGTGGGTGTAGTCGGCAAACAGCACCAGCGCGGCTAGAGCGGCCGAGCCGATCGCGTAGCCTTTGGTGACCGCCTTGGTGGTGTTGCCGACGGCATCCAAGGGGTCGGTGATCGCGCGCACTTCCGGTGGCAGTTCGGCCATTTCGGCGATGCCACCGGCGTTGTCGGTGATGGGGCCATACGCATCCAGCGCCACGATCATGCCGGCCATCGACAGCATCGCCGTGGCAGCGATCGCAATGCCGTACAGGCCGCCAAAGTGAAACGCACCCCAGATCGCTGCGCACACCGCGATCACTGGCAGCGCGGTGGACTTCATCGAGATGCCAAGCCCGGCAATAATGTTGGTGCCGTGTCCGGTGGTGCTGGCAGAGGCGACATGCTGCACCGGTGCGTATTGGGTGCCGGTGTAGTACTCGGTAATCCACACGATCAGGCCGGTGAGCACCAGGCCGATCAATGCGCAGACGTAAAGCGACGTCGCGCCATGGCTGTTGTCGCGCATCAGGCTCTGGGTGATCGGCCAATAGGCCAGCGCAGCCAGCACGCCGGAGATGATCACGCCTTTGTAGAGCGCCCCCATGATCGAGCCGCCTGCTTTGACCTTGACGAAGGCCGCGCCCACGATCGAGGCGATGATCGAGACACCGCCCAACACCAGCGGATACAGCACCGCATGCGGCCCGGTTTCAGCCAGGGTCAGGCTGCCGAGCAGCATGGTGGCGATCACGGTGACGGCGTAGGTCTCGAACAGATCCGCTGCCATGCCCGCGCAGTCGCCCACGTTATCGCCGACGTTGTCGGCAATCACCGCAGGATTACGCGGGTCGTCTTCGGGGATGCCGGCCTCGACCTTGCCAACCAGATCCGCCCCCACGTCCGCCCCCTTGGTGAAAATACCGCCACCCAGACGCGCGAAGATCGAAATCAACGATGAGCCAAACGCCAGGCCGACCAAGGCATGCAGGTTCTGCTCCAGCGGCAACCCCATGGATTGCAGCACGGCGTAATAACCGGCCACGCCCAGCAAGCCCAGTCCCACCACCAACATGCCGGTGATGGCGCCGCCCCGGAATGCCACATCCATCGCACGGCCGATGCCATGCCGTGCGGCTTCGGCAGTGCGCACATTGGCGCGCACCGACACATTCATGCCGATGTAGCCGGCCAAGCCCGATAGCACCGCGCCGAGCGCGAACCCGATCGCCGTGTACCAGCTCAGAAATAGCCCGACCAATACGAACAGCACGCCGCCGGCGATCGAAATCGTGAGGTACTGCCGGTTGAGATAGGCGCGTGCGCCTTCCTGGATCGCCGCCGCGATCTCCTGCATGCGCGCGTTACCGCTTGGCTGCGCGACCACCCAGCGCGCCGACACGATCCCGTACAAAATTGCCAATACCGCACAGCCCAGCGCAAGCCCTAACCCGTAGTGTTCCAGCATGACCCCTCCCAAGAGAATGGATGTCATCCGGTCGGGACGAACCAAGGGCGACGCACGCAACGAGTGACAACGAATACGGACTCGACGGCCACAAGGGCCGTAATGCGCGTCGCGATGTTCAGGTGGCCGGATCGCGATCGAGTATGCGCCGCAGCTTGCAGGGGTGCCACCACCGCGGCTTTGGCGCGTCGTTCAGTCGCGACATGACAGCCTGCGGCCAACGTGACCGAGCCGATCCAGGAGTAACTATGTCGAACGATGCCGCGTCCAGGTACGCTGCTGTGCTGGCCGCCATGCTGTTTACCGGTAGCGCAATCGCTGCAGATCCAACGCCGGAGTTGAAGGCACGCCCGCCTGGCACTGCGCAAGCCGTCGGTGCAGTACACACTTTGCGACAGATTCCAGAAGCCTGTGCCCGCTTGGAAGGTGTGTTCACCGGCAATGCTGCACAGCCCTACACGTTCTCGGTTGTGCGCAGCAGCCCCACCTGTCAGCCACGTGCGCGCTTTGTGGACTACGCCAAGGCAACACCGAGTGTTGCGTCGGGCTGGATCTTCAACGACGTGATCCGCGTCCCAAGCGCGGCCTGCCCGAGTCAACAGGCGGTCGTGCGCGTGTGGCGCAAACCGGTCGATGCCAAACCGCAGCTCGACGGCCAAGGCCAGTCACGCATCTACCTGGAAGATGCCAAGCAACAAGCGGCCGCCGGCAAGATCCCGCAGGTGCCGATGTTTGCTGCGCAGCAGACGATGGAAGGCAAGGCCTGCCAGTAACCTCTGCGGCATCAATGCTGGGGCACTACGGCTGCTTGAGTGATGCGGGCATCCGCATGACATGAGACTTCGTAGCGGCATGCCATGCAGTTGACGCATCGATGAGGAATGATGCCGGTGTTGCTATCGATGCCGCGGCCTTGTTTGCGTATCCACATTGGCGCAGTGATCCAAGCATCGCTCAAGCTTTAAGAAGCACCGTCGTACCGGCTTGCATTTACGCATGGTCACTGCCCTGCGCATTTGGAGTGACCACTGGTACTGCGAACCAAAACGCGTGTTGCCGCCGGTTAGCGGTTTAGTGGTCGGCATCGGCTTGTGCCGCGCGTGCACTCCGGACCCGGAAGGCCAGTCGCCCGCATCTGATGGGCGCTGGCAACGATATGCCGCTGCGCTTGGCGCTGTAACGAGTCGCGCAGCAGCTACGCTGATTTTTGAGAACGTCTATGAAGGTATTGCGTTGTTCCCCGGGCCTGCTTGCCTTCTTCGCACTGTGGCACCCGGTAACGGTGCGCGCAGCGGCGAGCATGGTGGTCGACGACGCCGGCGTCACGCCGCGTGGCCAATGCCAGCTGGAAGCCTGGTGGCGTGCAATGCCAGGTGGTGCATCGGCCACGGCGGTACCTGCCTGCAATGTCCTGGGTACGGAATTTTCATTGGGAATAACCGATGTCCGGCATGGATCTGCCGCGCTCGATCTAGGGGCCAAACACACGCTTCGCGATCCGGAACAGCATGCCTTGGGGTTGGCAGTCGCGGTCGGGCTGCAGCGTGCCTGGCAGGAACCACAGCAACGCGCGAGTTATCTCACCGTTCCGCTGACATGGTCGCTTGGCGCAGATGCGGCCACGCGAATTCATTTCAACCTTGGTGTCGTCGCAATGCATACCGGGCCCGATGCCACCACTGCAGGGGGTGGTCTGGAGCAAGTGCTTACCCCCAAATGGACAGTGTTGGCCGAAGCGTCCGGAGACGATCACAACGGGCAGGGCGCACAATTTGGCATGCGCCGGCTGATGGGCAAGACGTCCAGCGTCGACCTAGTGATCGGGCGTGACCAGACAGCAGCACCACGCGGATGGATCACGCTGGGGGTCAACCTGGCAATGTCGCCGTGATCTTTCTGGTCTCAGCGCATCTCAGCGCTAGGCAATACCGCCTTGCTTCCATCCGCGCCCGCTCTGCCGGCTCATTGAAGGCGAGGTTCTGTCGCTCTTCGATTGCAGTGGTCTGCATTCCGGACCATGCCGCGCGTTGCAAAGGTGGAGAGGCATACATGCAAGTGTTAGTCAGCGGCCCCCCAGCTCGGCAATCGGGAGGTTCCCTATATCGAATGGCTCGGCAGGCAGCCGCCTCCTGATGGCGGTTGCCTGCGTTATAGAGCACCGCAGTCGGAGATGCCGCAGACGGCCCAGCGCCTGCTAGCGTGGGCGTCCTGGCACGGATGCGCTAGCGAGGGCGCCGCACTGGGGCGGCCTCACCCCTCCCACACCGGCAATTTCTTCGCCACCGCCACGTTCTTCAACGTCACATACTTGGGCAGGCCGTCGTTACCGTAGGCCAGCGGGGCTTCGCCCTTGATCAGTGGGGCGAAATAGCGGCGGGCGCGGTCGGTGATGCCGAAGCCATCCTTGCGCAGGAAGCTGGGCGGCATCTTCTTTTCGTGATTGGCCACCTTGTGCAGCGGGGCGGGCACGATCTTCCAGCGATAGGGGGCGTCGCTGACGCGTTCTATCACCGGAATCACCGCGTTCATGCCTTTGAGTGCGTATTGCACGGCGGCCTTGCCGACGGCCTGGGCCTGTTCCCAGTCGGTCTTGGAGGCGAGGTGGCGCGCGGAACGCTGCAGGTAATCCGGCAGGGTCCAGTGCACCTTGTAGCCCAGTTCCTGTTTGACCTGTGCGGCGAGGAATGCGGCGACACCGCCCAGTTGCGCGTGGCCGAATGAGTCGGCTGCGCCACCGGCATCGGCGACGAAGTTGCCGTGTGCGTCCTGGATGCCTTCGCTGGCGACCACCACGCACCAGCCGACCTTTTCGACGACCTGTTTCACCTTGGCCAGGAACGCGGCCTGATCGTAGGCGCGCTCGGGCAGCAGGATGATCTGCGGTGCATCGTCCGGGCCCTGACCTGCGAGCCCTGCTGCGGCCGCAAGCCAGCCGGCGTGGCGGCCCATCGCTTCGTAGATGAAAACCTTGGTGGAGGTGTCGGCCATCGCGGCGACATCCAGTGCGGCTTCGCGCACCGACACCGCGGTGTATTTGGCCGCCGAGCCGAAGCCGGGGCAGGTGTCGGTTACCGCAAGATCGTTGTCGATGGTCTTGGGCACGCCGATGCAGTGCAGCGGGTAGCCGTAGGCCTTGGCCAGCTGCGAGACCTTCCATGCGGTGTCGGCCGAATCGTTGCCGCCGTTGTAGAGGAACCAGCGCACGTCATGTGCGCGCAGCACGTCGAGCAGGCGTTCGTACTTGGCGCTGTCCTGTTTGAGCGACTTGAGCTTGTAGCGGCACGAGCCGAACGCGCCGCCGGGTGTCTGTGCCAGTGCGGCAATCGCGGACGCCGATTCCTTGGAGGTGTCGATCAGCTCCTCGCGCAGCGCGCCCAGGATGCCGTTGCGGGCGGCCAATACCTTGATCTTGCGCGCACGCGCTTCGGTGATAACGCCGGCAGCGGTGGCGTTGATGACGGCGGTGACGCCGCCGGATTGGGCATACAACAAGTTGCCAGTGGACATAGGGGGACGGGCTCCTCACATGGAAACATGGCGCAGGGGACAGTGCCGGGACATTCCCCGGATGGGGTAAGCTGCACGACCATACGGTCAGTGCCGGCGAAGGCTTGAGTCTAACGCCGCCAACCGCAACGCGTTTTTATTCGAAAGTGGAGTCCACTGATGCGATTGGTTCTGTTGGGACCGCCCGGTTCGGGCAAGGGCACCCAGGCGACACGTCTCAAAGATTCGTTTGAGATCCCGCACATTTCCACCGGCGACCTGCTGCGTGCCGAAGTGGCCGCCGGCTCGCCGCTCGGCCTGAAGGCCAAGGAAGTCATGGCACGCGGCGATCTGGTGTCCGACGACATCCTGCTCGGCATGCTGGAGTCGCGGCTTGGTCAGGCCGATGTCACCAAGGGGTTCATCCTCGATGGCTATCCGCGCAATGTGGCGCAGGCCAATGCGCTGGACAACCTGCTCAGCAAGATCGGTCAGCCACTGGATGCGGTGGTGCAGCTAGATGTGGCCAGTGAGTTGCTGGTCGAGCGCATCGCCGGGCGTGCCAAGGCCGAAGGCCGTGAGGACGACAACCCCGAATCGGTGCGCAAGCGTCTGCAGGTCTATACCGATTCCACCGCGCCGGTGATCGGCTTCTACGAGCAGCGCGGCAAGTTGGCGCGTGTGGATGGCGTTGGGTCGCTGGACGAAGTGCTGGAACGCATCAGCAAGGCGCTCGGCCGCTGAGTCACCCGGACCGGGCGCAACGCCCGGTCTGTGTTTACCGCGTGCCTGTTGGCCGCGCCGTGTGCAGATCAAGACCCCGGAAAAGAAAAACCCCGGCCATACAAGATGGCCGGGGCAGAATAACGCCAGTAATGAGCTTGCTCAGAGCCCCAACAGCATGAGCTCCCTGGGGATTTGGTCTCTTGGGGAGTAGAACCAAAGGGTGCTGCGACTGGCGTTCAGCATAGTGAGGGATGTGACGCAGTTCGCATATCGGGAAATTCCCGACAGTACGGTAGGAGTTTCCTGACAGCGGCGCCGGGTGCGGATCGGAATGTCCTGCAACTCCGGTGATCGGCGACAATGTGCTCCATGAGCAAACTCCACATCCTCGGCATCGCCGGGACTTTCATGGGCGGTGTGGCCGCCCTGGCGCGCGAGCTGGGCTGGCAGGTAGAAGGCAGCGACCAGGCTATCTATCCACCGATGTCCACCCAGCTGGAAACGCTCGGGATTTCGCTGGCCCAGGGCTACGCGCCGTCCAATATTTCCGCCGACGCCACCGAGGTGGTCATCGGCAATGCCTTGTCGCGCGGCAATCCGGCCGTGGAAGCGGTGCTCGATGCAGGCCGCCGCTATAGCTCCGGCGCCCAATGGCTTGCCGAGCAGGTGCTGCCGGGCCGCGACACGCTGGCGGTCGCCGGCACCCATGGCAAGACCACCACCACCACCATCCTGAGCTATCTGCTGGAGGCGGCCGGGCGCGCGCCGGGTTTTTTGATCGGCGGCGTGGCCGAGGATTTCGGCGTGTCGGCGCGGCTGGGGCAGGGGCGCGCGTTCGTGGTGGAAGCCGACGAATACGACACCGCCTTCTTCGACAAGCGCAGCAAGTTCGTGCACTACCGGCCGCTGGTGGCGATCCTCAATAACCTCGAATACGACCACGCCGATATTTTCCCTGACGTGGCCGCCATCCAACGGCAGTTTCATCATTTGGTCCGCACCGTACCGGCGCGCGGGCGGCTGATCGTCAATGGCGAAGACGCGCGGCTCGCCGAGGTGTTGGCGATGGGCTGCTGGACGCCGGTGGAGCGCTTCGGTTTCGATGCGGCGCTGGAGTGGCGCGCGCGCTTGATTGCCGCCGATGGCAGCGTGTTTGCGGTCGCGCATCGCGGCGTGGAGATCGGCCAGGTGGAGTGGCCGCTGGTGGGCCGGCACAACGTGCTCAACGGATTGGCGGCGCTGGCCGCTGTGCATGCGGTGGGCGTGGATCCGGCAACGGTGATGCCGGCGCTGGCGCACTTTCAGAGTGTCAAACGCCGACTGGAAGTGTTGGGGCAGGCGCGCGGCATCACCGTCTACGATGACTTCGCGCATCACCCCACCGCCATTGCGACCACCTTGCAGGGGCTGCGTGCGAAGGTGGGCGCGGCGCGCGTGCTGGTGGCGATGGAGCCGCGCAGCAATTCGATGCGGTTGGGCGCGCATGCGCAGGCGTTGGCACCGTCGTTGCACGATGCCGATGCGGTGGTGTTCCTGCATCGTCCCGAGCTGCCATGGGATGCGGCGCCGATCATCGCGCAGGTGCGCGGGCAGGCACACGTGGCGCATGACGTGGAGGCGTTGCTGCAGACGCTGGGCGACATCGCGCAGCCGGGCGACCATGTGGTGTTTATGTCCAATGGCGGATTCGACGGCGCACCGCGTCGCTTTCTGGCGCAGCTGTCGTGATGGCATCGATCGCAGACACTGCCGACACCAGCGCTTTGCCGCTGTTTCCGTTGCACAGCGTGTTGTTGCCGGGCGCGGCGATGGGGCTGCGCGTATTCGAGCGCCGCTATCTGGATCTGGTGCGCGAATGCGGGCGCAACGGCACCAGCTTCGGCGTGTGTCTGATCCTGGATGGCAATGAGGTGGGCGTACCGGCAACGCCGGCGGCGTTCGGGACCGAGGTGCGGATCGAGGATTTCGATGTCGGCGCCGATGGCGTGCTGGTGCTGCGCCTACGCGGCACGCGTCGCTTTCATGTGCAGCGCTCGCGTATCCGCGACAACGGCTTGTTGGTGGGCGAGGTGAGCTGGTGCGAGCCCGACTCCGATGACGAATTGCGCCCCGAGCACAGCCTGTTGGCAACCGTGCTCGAGCGCATGCTCGAACAGGTGGGCGGCGAATTTGCCTCGGTCGGTCCGGGGTTGCTGGATCAGTCCGCGTGGGTGGGGTGGCGGCTGGCCGAGTTGTTGCCATTGACCGAGCAGCAACGCTTGTCGTTGTTGCAGCAGGACGACCCGCATCAGCGTCTGGAGCAGTTGCTGGCCTGGATGCCCTGAGCGCGCGGGCAATCACGTAGTGCGGCCAATCAGCAGGCGCCGCTGCGCATCGGGTGCGAAGGAGACGAACGTGGATAGGCACTGCATGCCGCTTCCGGGCATCGGCCGCACCTAGTCAATGATCGCGCAGAAGTGTTTTGCACTCGCGAGGCACTGCTTTTATCGCCCCCATCACCGCACTTGCACCGCCGTGGCGGCAGACTTCTTACGCTTGAGTGCGCTAGCGATGGCATCCATGCACTGGATGCGCGCAAGGGCGATACCCGTTTTTAGTGAGGGAGTGTGCCTTGATCATCGATGTGAAACCGCGTGTGGCGGATGTGTTCAGTCAGGTCTGGCGGACCCTGGCAGTGTTGTTTGTCTGGGACGTGTTGATCACGATCATCTATTACGTGCTGCCGTTCCGCGCGCCGGCATTGCCGTTGACCATTTTCGGTTCGGCACTGGCGTTATTCCTGGGCTTTCGCGCCAATTCCACCTATCAACGCTGGTGGGAAGGCCGCGTGCTGTGGGGCCAGATGATCAATGCATCGCGCAATCTGGTGCGCCTGAGCGTCAGCATCCTGTCTGCGCCAGAAGCTGCAGCGCTGGGGCGCACGATCGCGCTACGGCAGATTGCCTATGTCAATGCATTGCGCTGCCAGCTGCGGCGGTTGCCGGTGGCGATGGCCTTGCAGTCGCGGCTGGATGCCGACGAAGTGGCAGCGGTGATCACGCGCACGAACGTGGCCAATGGCTTGCTCGACACGACCGGCCGTGCGGTGGAACAGGCGCGTCGCGATGGCTGGATCGACAGCATCCAGCAGGCCAGCGTCGAGCGCATTCTGGTGGATATCGCCAACGCGCAGGGCGGCATGGAGCGTCTGAAAAATACGCCGTTGCCGTATCAGTACCGCTTCTATCCGAACCTGTTTACGCGCCTGTTTTGCGTGCTGTTGCCGATCGGCCTGGTGGAAACGTTGCAATACGCCACGCCGGTAGGATCGACGGTCGCCGGCTTGATGTTTTTGGCGGTGCTGAAGATCGGCGATGAGCTGGTCGATCCGTTCGCCAACACCATCCACGATCTGCCGCTGGACACCATGTGCCGCACGGTGGAAATCGATGCCCTGCAGGCGATTGGTGAACCCGCTCCGGAGCCGATGCAGCCGGTGGATGGGGTGTTGTGGTGAGTGCGTCGCGCCCCTGACCAGTGCGGCTTGTGCGCATCCAAACGGCGCTGAAGCACAAGCTCTCGGTCACCTTGAGAGGTAATGGAACGGTGCGGATGCGTTGGTTGTAGAGCGGCTGATTTGCGGCTTGGGTGCAGGGCCCTTGCCCGCCCACCATCGCGGGACACGCCGTGAATCCGTCCCTGGAGGCTCTTACGCGGCATCCATGCCGCGTAAGGTCCCGCGACGGTGGGCGGGCAAGGACCGGTCGAGATGGTCGGTGTGCATGGTGCAAGCAATGCATGATGTGCTTCTACTTTGCTAGCTCACATGTGTGTGCGATCCGCATCAGCAGGCCACTGCGACGCGCGAGACGACCAGCTCTTTTACGCAGCTACCGACCAACGTCCTGGTGCGGTGTCCTCGCCGCTTGCGGGACCGTGTGGCGGCATGGATGCCGCCACCGAGCCTCCAGGGATGGATTCACGGCGTGTCCCGCGAGCGGCGAGGGCGCCGCGCCCTCGATTAAGAGCAGCTAACAAAAGGACTGTGCAGCCGCCAGGCAGGCGCGGCCGGTGCTCGGAATCCTCAAGTACCACTCGTACACTGCGGTTCTGAGCGCGCCGTCCACACCCACCTGACGACTGCTCGCTACGTTTTATTAGCCGCTCTTACCAAGGCTGTTGACCTAAACATCCGGCTGCATCTAAGCGACGCAACGCGTTGCCACCATCGAGACAGCGTTCAAAAAGTTTTACTAGCAGTTCTTATCTACAGGACTGCGCGTTCGCCAGCCAATCGCCGCCGTTACCCGATCGATCAACGGCGCTGTTGTAGCTGACCCGATGCAGCCGGATCGGACGCAGAGGTTTCCGTCTGCGGTGCGGCGTTGTCTTTGTCCTCTCGCCGCACCGCATTTCCCGACGTACTGTCGATCAGGATCACCGGCACCTGCGAGCGGCGACGCTGCTCCACGCGATGCGGCAGCGGGCCGAGTGCGTCGCGCAACGCGCTGAGTGCAGGGTCCACGCCGCGTAATGGGTACCACAGGCCGATCAGGCTGAAGTGGCGGCTGTAGCGCAAGGTCTGCGTGCTGCCTACCCACAGCGGCTGTGCGCTGGGCTGCAGTCGCGCGGCTGCAGGCCACAGACGCAACACATGCACGTGCCCGGGCGCGGCGTGACGCACCATCAGCAGGGCTTCCACTTGTGTGTCCAGCGTGGCCGGCAGAATCGGTACTTCGTCCGGGCGGCCGCTGACATTCAGCAGGTGCAATGCCTGTTCCCATCCGGCCTGCGGTTGTGTCCGCCAGCCGCGTGCTTCGAGCTGGCGTTGCAGCGGCGCGAGCGGGCCGGCCACTTGCACGTCCAGCGGCCAGCGCTGGTCGTCGTCGAATTCATTGCGACGTGCCGGCAGCAGCCGCCATTGGCCCTCCCACCAGTCGCTGGCGGGCAGGTCCATCAGCAGCGGCGGTGGCGGTTCGAACTTGGCCAGCTTGGTGCCGAGATTACGTGGCGCAAAGAAGATCGCGCAGCTCACGAACACGCCGTAGAAGATCCACGACACCGGCTTGACCCAGAACGCGCGCGTGGCGCGGCGGCGATACGCAATGCCCAGCACCAGCAGCCAGAAGATGCCGAACAACATGCCGCCGACCACGTCGCTGAGCCAGTGCGCGCCCAGGTACAGGCGTGCGAAGCCGATCAGCGAAACGATGGCGCCACTGACCAGATACGGCCAGACGCGGCGGCGGCCGGGCAGTTCGCGCGCGATCAACAGCGCGAAAAACCCGAACCCGATTGTGGCCATGGTGACTGCCACCGACGGAAATCCGAACCCGCTGCTGGCAGCCGGCGGGCGCACCACCTGCACGGTGGCGCCCAGCAACTGCGTCAGGGCCAGGCCAAACGCCAGTGCGATCACCCAATGCGCCACCGCCATCCAGCGCCGACGCCAGGCCAGGTAGCCCATCGCTGCGGCGATCGCCGGCAACAACACCTGCCAATCGCCCAGCGAGGCCAGCGCCACCATCGGGTAGTCGGCCAGCGGGTTGCGCAGCGCCAGCATCAGGTCGTGTACGGCCAAGTCCACGCGCAGCGGTTCGCCATGCGCCAGCACCACCATCAGCAACACGAACCAACCCCAGCCCAGCAGCAACAGCATCAGCGCCATCATCGCCAGCGGGACCGATTCGCGCCGGCGTGGGTCGAACACGCTGACCGACCAGTTGCCCAGCACCGGGTGCCGATGCGACCACTCCAGCAATCGCGCCAGCAGGGCATCCAGATGGCCCGCCGACCAGCGGTACGAATACAGCACCACCGCCCAGGCCAGGCCGATCACCGCGGCCAGCAGGGTGACCACCACGAACAGGCGCCCGGCGACTGCGGCGACCGCGTCGTAGGCGGTGCCCAACACCCAGCCCGGCACCAGAAACAGCAGCGCCCACGACACGCAGGCCAGCCCGCTGGCGAACAGATAGCGCTTGAACGGCATGTGCGACATGCCGGCGATGGCGGGCACGAACGGCCGCACCGCGCCAACATAGCGCGCGATCAAAATGCTCTTGAAGGCGTTGCGTCGGAACAGCAGCTCACCGCGTTCCAGCAACTGGGGATAGCGCCTAAACGGCCAATACGTGTGCAACTGGTGGCCCCAGCGATGGCCCACCCAGAAGCTCAACGCATCGCCGATAAACGCACCCAGGGTGGCGCACACCACTGCGTACGGGCCGTTGATCTGGCCGAGCCCGATCAGCACGCCGATGGCGAACAGCAACGGCAGCGCGGGCACGATGGCACCGAGCACGATCACCGCATCACAGAATGCGATGGCAAAGATCACCACGCCAGCCAAGGTGGGGTGGTGTCCGATCCACTCCAGCGTGGCGTCGATCCATGAGTTCATTCCCGAATTATAAGTGGGCAGGGCGACGACTGACTTGCGCCATGCTCACATCGGCCGGTTGGCTTCACCTGAGGTTGCAACCAGGCCCAGGTGCGGGCGTGTGTCATCGGCACGCTCTGCAACGGCAGTACGGCGATGCGGGCCGCCCGCCTACAATGGGGAATGAGTCACGAGCCCGCCGACAATCTCCCGCTGAAGTCCGATACGTTCGGGCGCATTTTGTTGATCCGCGACGCTGGCCGGGTGTTCGTGCGGCGCGACCTGAGCGTGGCGCCATGGCTTCTGCGTGGGGTGGCCTGGTGGCTGGCACGTCGCGAAGCGCTGGCGCTGCGGCAGCTGGATGGCCTGCCGCACACGCCACGCTTGTTGCATTGGGATGGGCGCCATCTGGACCGCAGCTATCTGGCTGGCGATGCGATGTACCAGCGCCCGCCTCGCGGTGATCTGGCGTATTTCAGGCAGGCGCGCAGGCTGTTGCAGCAGCTGCATCGGTGTGGCGTTGCCCACAACGATCTGGCCAAGGAAGCCAACTGGCTGGTGCAGGACGATGGCAGCCCGGCGGTGATCGATTTCCAGCTGGCGGTGCGCGGCCACCCACGCGCGCGCTGGATGCGTCTGCTTGCACGCGAGGACCTGCGTCACCTGCTCAAGCACAAGCGCATGTATTGCCCGGCCGCGATCACGCCAGTGGAACGTCGCGTGCTCAAGCGCAGGTCGTGGGTGCGCGAGCTGTGGTTCGCCACCGGCAAACCGGTCTACCGCTTTGTGACTCGGCGCATCCTGCACTGGGAAGACAACGAGGGGCAGGGTCCGAAGCCCTGAGTAGCCGGGATTGGGCATTAGGGATTGGGGATTCGCAAAAGCGTATCGCGTGAGTTGATTGTTGGTCGGCTGCTGGACGTTCAAGGCGCTAAGCTCTTGCGATTGCCGATCCCGATTCCCGATTCCCATGACGCTAAAAGACAAAACGCTCTTCATCACTGGTGCCTCGCGTGGGATTGGCTTGGCGATCGCGTTGCGGGCGGCGCGCGATGGGGCGAATGTGGTCATCGCGGCCAAATCGGCGGTGGCCAATCCCAAGCTGCCCGGCACCATTCACAGCGCTGCCTCATCAGTCGTTGCGGCAGGTGGAAAGGCGCTGGCGCTCAAATGCGATATCCGCGACGAAGCGCAAGTGCAGGCCGCTGTTGCCGCCACCGTGGAAGCGTTTGGTGGCATCGATATCTTGGTCAACAACGCCAGTGCGATCTGGTTGCGCGGCACCCTGGACACGCCGATGAAGCGCTTCGACCTGATGCAACAGGTCAACGCGCGCGGCAGTTTTGTGTGCGCGCAAGCCTGCCTGCCGCATCTGTTGAAGGCGCCCAATCCGCACATCCTCAGCCTTGCCCCGCCGCCATCGTTGAATCCGGCGTGGTGGGGTGCGCATACCGGCTACACGCTGGCCAAGATGGGGATGAGTCTGGTGACACTGGGGCTGGCCGCTGAGTTCGGCCCGCAGGGCGTG
Source organism: Xanthomonas sp. AC360 (assembly GCF_979258225.1). Classification (NCBI taxonomy): domain Bacteria; kingdom Pseudomonadati; phylum Pseudomonadota; class Gammaproteobacteria; order Lysobacterales; family Lysobacteraceae; genus Xanthomonas; species Xanthomonas sp. AC360. The sequence continues at coordinate 243,142 of NZ_OZ409846.1, read as the reverse complement.
GCGGTCAATGCGTTGTGGCCGCGCACGGTGATTGCCACCGATGCGGTCAACATGCTGCCGGGCGTGGACGCCGCTGCCTGCCGTCGCCCGGAGATCGTGGCAGATGCGGCGCATGCGTTGCTGACCCGCACTGCGGCCGGTTTCCACGGGCAGTTTCTGATCGACGAAGAAGTGCTGACGCAGGCCGGCGTCACCGACTTCAGCGGTTATGCGGTCGATCCGTCACGGAGCCTGTTGCCGGATCTGTTTCTCGACTGAGTGGCTGACAGAACGCCTGTGCTCATCCCCAAGCTGGCAAGGCGAGTGCTCGATGCGGTGTGTACCACTCATCCGTTGCGGTGCTGGGCGCGCCGTCCACCTCTGCCTGACGACTGTTCGCTCTGATTTTTATAGCTCCAAGCGCAGTGCAGGTGGCCGCGCGCCGATCCATCGATGCAGACGCTGCGAGTCATTCGTCCACGAAAAAACGGATTGACCTTGCGCGCATCACCGCCTGCCGCGCAGACGAACGCCGCCGTCCACTTCACTGCCGAGCACGATGATTTCACGCCGCAGTTTGCTATCGTGCGCGGCTGAAATCGTTTCCAACAAGGACGTTTGCCCGTGTTCCTGAAGTCCGGCGCGTTTGCGCCCGCCCTGTTTGTGTTTGCGCTCTGCGCCGGCTGCAGCAAACAGACCACGCCAACCGGCAACGCGGCGGCAAGCAAGAGCGCCGATGCGCCGAGCGATGCGCAGCATGCGCTCAACGCCAAGCTCGGTGCGTATATCGATTGCTTCAACCGTGTCGATCTGCCGGTGCATACCGGTGCCAAGCATTACATCGGTTCGATCGACGATGCAGCCGCCGGCCCTAGCGGGCGCGAAACGCGCGTGGCCGGCCCCTACGACATCAGCGACGTCGACATGAAGGCGTGCGATGCGCCGGTCAGCGCGGCGGCTGCGGCGCAACCGTCGCTGCCGGCACTGGATGCTGCGGCTCGGGAGTATCACGCGGCATTGCAGGCGCTGCGGCCGATCAGTCACCAGGTGGCCGATTACTACGCGCGCCAGGATGATGAAGACGACCAGTTCGCCAAGGGCAAGCAACTGCACGCGCCGTTGATGGCGGCGCTGGAGCGTTATGCCGAGGCCAGCAGCGCATTCGGTGCCGAGCTGGAAGCGCAGAACGATGCAGCGCATCGCGAAACGCTCAAGACACTGGAACGCGAGGAGGGACGCACGCGCGAGTATTACCGGCTGTCGATGATGCTCGATGCCAAGCAACTGACCGACGTACTGCAGGAAGATCAGTTCGACACCGCGCGTGTAAACACGCTGCTGGACGGCTTCAACCGCCTCTCCGACGAGGCGCATGCCAAGGTGGCGGACCAGGAGCCGGACAAACTCAAATGGAACAGCTTCGAAACCGCTGCAGAAGACTTCCGCAGGCAGGCCAAGGCGCGGGTGAAACGCGTGGTCGACAAGACGCCCTACAGCCGCATCGAAGAGGGCTGGCTCGATAGCCCCTCGCTGGCGCCGGAAGGATCGCCGCGCAAGTTGCTCAATACTTACAACGCGTTGGTGTCCGAGAGCAATCGGCAGTAACTGCCAGCGTCATCGCACGATGCAGCGCGTGCGGCCATACGCCGGGCGCTGACGACAACGCACGCGATCGACCGTTGCTCACCTCACCTCACCTCATTTCTTCACCACTGCACAGGAACCACCGCATGCGCCATCCACGTCGTTACGCACCGCTCAGCGCAGCGGTTGCACTTGCCGCACTGCTCGCCGGCTGCCAGAAAGATGCGCCGGTTGCGGCTGCGCCCGATGCCGACAAGATCAATGCCTACATCGCCTGCTTCAACGGTGTCCAGCAGCCGCTGCATGAGAGTTACCAGACCTACACCGGCTGGATGAAGGACCCGCAGGCCGGGCCAACGGGCAAGGAAGAAAATATCCGTGCGCCGGGAACGGTGCTGTCGCATCGGGTCGAAGCCTGCGGCGCACCGATGACTGCTGCATTGGCGCAGCAACCGGCCAACGCCGAACTCGACCCGGTAGCAAAGACCTATCAGCAGCGGTTTGCCACGCTCAATGAGCGCATCGGCGAAGCGGTGCGGTATTACGATCGCGAGGATTATCTGCGCGACGACGGCAAGGGTATGCGTGCGCTGCATGCGCCGTTGATGCAGGCCTACGCAGCGTTCTTCGATGCGGGCGACGCGATGAATGCGGCGCTGGACCGCAACGAAGACACCCGGCGTCAGGCTCGGATCGATGCGATCGAGAAGGAAGAAGGCCGCAGCGCGTCCTGGTATCACTTGAAGATCACCGGCGAAGGCAAGCATCTGGTGCAGGTGTTGGATAGCAATGCACCGGATCTTGCGGCAGCGCAAAGCCAGCTCGCGCGTTACCAGAGCATTCTGGAAGAGGCGCAGAAGGCCAAGGTGGGCCAGGGCGATGCGATGTGGGGACACATGGAACGCGCTGCCGATAAGCTGGCGCGCGAGTCCGGACGTCTGGTCGAACGCATCCGCACCAACACCCCGCTGAGCAAGAGCGAGCAGATGCTGCTGGAAAGCGGCTCGATCCCGCCGGGCGGCACGCGTCAGGCAGTGCTGGCCAGCTACAACGATCTGATCGACATGAGTAACCGCATGTCGCAGTAAGCGCGACCTGCAGCGGCTGCGCTCAGCACCTGGCGCGCTCTTTCGGGTGCCAGGGCTGCATGGGCAGGACGTGGGTTGCTTCGGTCATGCGGTCCGCAACGTGCCGGCGATCGCGCGCCGGTTGTTGGTTGGCCACTGTGCTGCGAGACGGATGCGCCAAGCTCGTGCTGCGGCAGTGTGAGCGTCGATTGCCTGCGCACCGGTCACACAGCTTACGGTGGTGATGCCCACCACGTGATTTGCCTCCCGGCGCTGCCTGCGCGCTGCCGCCTTGCGTCAGCCGTTGGCGATATCCGGCAGCGGCTCGGCGCATTGCCGGCAATAGCGCGCGTCCGATGCGTGGCCTTCCAGCCCGCAGCGGGCGCAGTTGCGAACGTCGCGCCGACCAGTGTGGCCGCCTTCGCGCAGCGTGGTGGCAAGTTCGGCGGTGTAGATGCCGGTGGGCACGGCGATGATGCTATAGCCGATCAGGATCAGTGCCGAGGTGACGAAGCGGCCAAGCGTGGTTTGCGGCACCAGATCGCCAAAGCCCACCGTGGCCATGGTGACGATGGCCCAGTACATGCTGGTCGGGATGCTGGTGAAACCGTGTTGCGGGCCTTCGATGACATACATCGTGGCGCCGGCGATCACGGTGATGGTGAGCACAGTGAACAGGAATACCAGCACCTTGCGGCGGCTGCGCCATAGCGCGTCCACCAATTGCCCGCTTTCCTGGATATAGCGGGTGAGTTTGAGGATGCGGAACAGGCGCAAGATGCGCAGCACGCGCACGACCAGCAGGGTCTGCGCACCCGGCACGAAGAACGACAGATAGCTGGGCAGGATCGACAGCAGGTCGATCACGCCCCACACGCTGAGCGCGTAGTGCAGCGGGCGCCGCACCACCGCCAGGCGCGCCACGTATTCGATGGTGAACAGGACCGTGAATGCCCATTCCAGCGGCACCAGCCAGTGCGCCGAATGCGCGTGGATGCGCGGCACGCTGTCGATCATGATCACGATCACGCTGGTCAGGATCGCCACCACCAGCATCAGGTCGAAATTGCGCGATGGGCGCGTGTCGTGACGGTAGATGATGTCGAACCACTGCCGGCGCCAGCCGTCGGCAGTGGCGGGAGTGAGCTGAGGATCGGAGAAAGGGCGCATGCGCACATTGTGCCGCAGGCCGGCGAATGCGCGAGAATGCGGGTTCTCCCTCCGCTTCTGCGACCCACCATCATGAGCACCGCTGCCGATTCGCCCCTGTCCCTCGCGCACTACTACCTGCCGGTGTATCGCCCGCGCCAGGTGGTGCTGGAGCGCGGTCAGGGCAGTCGCGTATGGGATGACGCGGGGCGCGAGTATCTGGATCTGTCCTCCGGCATCGCGGTGAGCGGGCTGGGCCATAACGATGCGGATCTGGTCGCCGCGCTCACCGAGCAGGCGGGCAAGCTGTGGCACACCAGCAACATCTTCTATAGCGAGCCGCCGCTGCGGCTGGCCGAGGAACTGGTCGGCGCGTCGCGTTTTGCCGAGAAAGTCTTTCTGTGCAACTCCGGCACCGAAGCCAACGAGGCGGCCATCAAGCTGGTGCGCAAGTGGGCCAGCAATCAGGGCCGCCCGGCCGACAAGCGCGTCATCGTGACGTTCCGCGGCAGTTTCCACGGCCGCACGCTGGCCTCGGTCACCGCCACCGCGCAGCCGAAATATCAGGAAGGCTACGAGCCGCTGCCGGGCGGATTCCGCTATGTGGATTTCAACGATGTGGCAGCGCTGGAAGCGGCGATGGCCAGTGGCGACGTAGCTGCGGTGATGCTGGAGCCGATTCAGGGCGAGGGCGGGGTGATGCCGGCGGCGCCGGGCTTCCTGGCGCAGGCGCGCGCATTGTGCGATCGACACGATGCCTTGTTGGTGCTGGACGAAATTCAATGCGGCATGGGCCGCACCGGCACGTTGTTCGCGCATTGGCAGGAGCAGGTGACGCCGGACATCGTGACGCTGGCCAAGGCGCTGGGTGGCGGGTTCCCGATCGGCGCGATGCTGGCTGGCCCCAAGGTCGCCGAGACGATGCAGTTCGGCGCGCATGGCACCACCTTCGGCGGCAATCCGCTGGCTGCTGCGGTGGCGCGCGTGGCGCTGCGCAAGCTGGCCTCGCCGCAGATTGCCGAAAATGTGGAGCGGCAGTCGGCGGCGTTGCGTGCGGGCCTGGAAGCGCTCAATGCCGAGTTCGGCCTGTTCGCACAGGTGCGCGGGCGTGGGTTGATGCTCGGCGCGGTGCTGGCACCGGCGCATGCCGGGCAGGCCGGTGCGCTGCTGGATCTGGCAGCCAAGCATGGCTTGTTGGTATTGCAGGCCGGCCCGGATGTGCTGCGTTTTGTGCCGGCACTCAATCTGACCGACGCCGAGCTGGCCGACGGCCTGGCGCGTCTGCGCCTGGCGATTGCCGAGTACGCCGCGCAGCGGTGATGGGTTGCTTGGTCGGTTGCGTGTTGGCGGCTGGTAGGGCGCTGATTGGTAAGGCGTGTGACGCGTGAGCGGGTGCGTTTGTGGATTGCGTAAGGCGGTGTCTAGGTGACGGCCCTGCATCGCAACACCGTACCCTCACCCCAACCCCTCTCCCGACGGGAGAGGGGCTAGTTGGTGCAGTTGGGTTTTACTGCGACTGGTCTGGTTGCGTATTTGTGCACGATTGACCGTGTTTTCGCGCACGTGTGCGGAGGAGTGCACGCGGGCGGATGGGATATCGATGACTGCGTGCTTGGCCTGATCCATCGCTGCGTGGCTAGCGTGCGTCCACTCGGGGGGCGTGGTACTTGGCAGCGTATTCGCGTGCAGATGTAGCCGCCTCTGGTCGCTCGGCACAGCGTTGATCTCTCACGCAGGTCGGCGAACGCTGATCAGACTTCAGACTTCAGACTTCCGACTTCCGACTCACCATTCCCAATTCCCAATTCCCAATTTCACCCCAACCCATACCGCTTCAACACACGCCGCAATGCACGTGCATCGCGCACGGTATCGGCATGCAATCCGGCGGCGCGGGCGCCGCGGACGTTGACGAATAGGTCATCGACGAACAAGGTGCGTGCCGGTTCCGCACCCAGCTGCGCAAGCGCGCGCTGATACACCTGCAGCTGCGGTTTTCTGCCGCCTAACGCACCGCTGCACAGTACGCGGCCCTGCAGTAACGGAAACAGCGACGGCACGAGTTGCGCGATCGCCTCCGCCATCAATGGGCCGTTGTTGGTGAGCACCGCCACCGCGGTCGTCGCCGACACCGCCAGCACCTGCGTTACCACCGCGGGATCCGCGCAGCACGCTGCCACGCGTGCCGCGATCCAGGTGGCGCGGTCGATCGGATGTCCCAGCCCGTCGCTCAATTGCGTCAGATAGGCCTGCGTATCGAGCTCACCGGCATCGTAGGCACGCTCCAGTCCCTGTTCGAACAGGACCTGCTGCACGCGCTGCGGCGGACATGCAGCTGCAGTTGCCAATGCGGCCAGCCGGCGCGGACGCGAATAGCTGGCCAACACGCCATCGAAATCGAGCAGCAGCAAGGACGGGCGTACAGGCGACATGGGGCGTGCTCATGAGGTGGGCACGCAGCGTTGTCGATCTGCCGCTGCATCGCAAGCATGCGGGATCTCCTATGCCCGGATACGCGCGAACGGGTAGGCGCGTGGCGCGCGACGTCTCACACCCGCGTACGGCGGTCGCGCACGCCTTATCGCTAAAGCCCTGCACGTTCATCGGCACGCCAACCTGAGCATCTACGCTACGGATTCAAAGGTTCTAGCTCGGTAAGAACCTACCCGCACGCGCAGACCCTACCCTCCGCACCGCGTCTGCGGCGCAACCTCGCTGGGTATGGTCGATCCATGCCGCATGTGCGGTATCAGCCGGTCTTGGGGAGCGGGTCCGGTCACTCAGCACGCAGCACTTTCCAGGGGTCGATTGCATGCCTAAGCGCTTGAACACCGATCAGTTGGCGACCGCGATGGCCGCCATTCTCACCGCCGCCACGCGTCGCCACACGCTCGCCTCGATGACCCTGCTGATGTCCGGTGCGCACAGCCTGCCGGCACTGGCGCAGGACGCACGCACCCTAGACGCGGTCAGCGTGGTCGGCACCGGCTCCACACGCACCACCGCCTCCATTTCGATGGACGAGATCCAGGCCCAGGTACCGGGCGTGGCACCGCAACAGCTGCTGGCCAGTCTGCCCGGCGTCAACGTGCAGACCACCGACCCGTTCGGGCTGTACGAGTTCGGCGATTCGATGACCATCCGCGGATTTTCCGCCAACCAGATCGGCGTGACACTGGACGGCATTCCGATCGAAACCTTCGACACCCGCGAAGGCGGGCCGATCACGCGCTACGTCTCCAGCGAAAACCTGCTCGATGTCACGGTGTCCGCCGGCTCGGGCGATGTCACCCAGCCCTCCTATCACGCACTCGGTGGCGCGATCCGCTACACCAGCCTGCCACCCAAGGGCGGCGATAGCTGGAGCGGCAATCTCACCCAGACCATCGGCTCGGACGATCTGGTGCGCAGTTTTGTGCGTCTGGATACGCCGGAGTGGTGGGACGGCGGGCCGAGTGCCTACCTTTCCGCATCGCGCACGCAGGGCGGTGTGTGGGACATGGAACCGGCCACGCAGAAGAGCGATCACTTCGAAGCCAAGGTGCGCCAGGCCTGGGATGCCGGCAGCCTGACGTTGGGCTGGATCTACAACAACCGCAAGGATTACGACGTGCAGTCGTACAACTCCGACGGTTCGGTGTCGTGGGATCTGCACGAACGCATCACCGGCAATCCGGAAGTGGATGCCGAGCATTACAGCGAATGGCAGAACGGCCGCCGCGATTCGCTGCTCAGCCTGCATGGCGATTTTATGTTCAACGACGCCATCGGGGTTACCTTCACCGGCTACTACGAAAACAAGCACGGCTACGGCGTCGGCGGCACGCCGCCGAGTACCGCCACCGGGTTGTACAACGATGCGATTGCCGGCACCCCAGGGCGCACCGATATCGCCATCAACGATCCGCAGATCGTCGATGCCACTGGCAATGTCACCCGCGTCGGTGCGATGACGCGGCGCGAAGAAATCATGGGCGGCGATCGCTACGGTTTGACCACGGCCGTGGCGTGGGAGACCGAGCACAACAAGCTGGAAGTGGGTGCCTGGTACGAGAGTTACGACTTCGATCAGGTGCGCCCGCTGTACAACCTGGACCCGGCCACCGGCGCTTTACTCAAGAACGCTCTGCCCATCGTCATCTATTACGACAACCACTTCTCCACCGAGGTGAAGCAGCTCTACGTCAAGGACACGCTGCGCCTGCTGGATGATCGGTTGACGATGGAGTTCGGTGCCAAGGGGCTGGATGTCAAACGCGACTACAACGGGATCGCCAATCTGGACGACTTCAATGTCGGTGTGCGTCGCGCGGTGACGATCAAGAACAGCGACTGGTTTCAGCCGCAGGTCGGTGCAAGCTTCCAGCTGGCCGAGGGTGTGCAAGTGTTTGCCAACTACGCGGAAAACTTTAGTTCCGCGCCGCGGCTGGCGCTGACCTCCGGTGCATTCAATCCGGATATCGCGCCGGAAGAATCCACCAACATCGATATCGGCATCCGTGCCGAATCCACGCAGTGGAGCGGTTATCTGGCCGCCTACAAGATCGATTATTCCAACCGCATCATCGCGCTGACCGACCCGGACCCGCTGGTGGTGGCGCCCACCGTGTACGCCAACGTCGGCGACGTACAGACCTATGGTGCGGAACTGTCCGGCATGTGGAAGCCGGCGCCGGGCTGGCGGCTCGGTGCATCGCTGACCTGGAACACCTCCGAGTTCCAGGACAACTATTTCGGCCCGGTCAGCGGCGCGCTGGTGCAGGTGGAAGGCAATGAAGTGCCCGATGCGCCCAAGCTGATGTTCAGCGTCAACGGCGGTTGGGAAGGCGAGCACTTCTTCGCCAACCTCGATACCAAATACACCGGCAAGCGCTACGGCGACACGCTCAATACCGACCAGGTGGATGCCACCTTCATCGTCAATGGCAGCGTTGGGTATCAAGGCGGCGCTGCCGGGTTTCTTGCCGGTGGTCGTTTGCAATTGTCGGCCTACAACCTGTTCGACAAAGACGATGCGATCGGCGCGGTGTTTCCCAACGAAAGCTCTGGCTCCTACCAGCTGATCGCACCACGCCAGCTGTTCGCAAGCCTGTCTTACCGATTCTGAGTGATCGACGCGGCCGGCATTGCGGCCGGCCGCGCGACTGTCCATGACATGCAGGGGATGTGCGTTGATGCAAGGCAATCACACTGGGGCGATGACGCGGCGGCAATTGCTGGCGCGCATCGGCATGACCGCTGGCGGCGCGATGATGTATCAGGCGATGAGCAGCCTGGGCATGGCGGCCGAATCGCGCTTTACCGGCCCATTGCAGCTGGATGGCGACCCGAAGGGTGCATCGGTACTGATTCTGGGCGCGGGCCTGGCTGGGATGACCGCGGCCTTCGAATTGCGCAAGGCCGGCTATCGCGTGCAGCTGCTGGAATACAACGGCCGCCCCGGTGGCCGTAACTGGACGTTGCGTGGCGGCGATCGTTACACCGAACTCGGTGGCGCAACCCAGCACTGCCAGTTCGACGATGGGTTGTATCTCAATCCGGGGCCGTGGCGCATTCCGCATCACCACAAGGCGGTGTTGAGTTACTGCAAGCAGTTCGGTGTGGCGTTGGAAGCGTTCAACCAGGTCAACTACAACGCGCTGCTGCATAGCCAGAAAGGCTTCGATGGCACACCGCAGCGGTTCCGCGCGATCGATGCCGATTACAAGGGCCATGTCTCCGAGTTGCTGGCCAAGTGCACACAGCAGCACGCACTGGATACGGCAGTCAGCCGCGAAGATCAGGAAGTGCTGCTGGAATCGCTACGCACCTGGGGGGCGCTTGATCGCAACTTCGGCTATGTCAAAGGCAAGGACAGCAGCGAGCGGCGTGGCTTTGCGCGCTACCCCGGTGGTGGCTTGTCGGGCAAACCGGAATTTTCAGACCCCTTCAGCGTGCAGGACGTGCTGCGTTCGCGGCTATGGACCACGCTGGCGGCCGGCAACAACTACGAAATGCAGACCACCATGTTTCAGCCGGTGGGCGGCATGGACCAGATCGGCAAGGCGTTCGCGCGCCAGCTCGGCGATGCCATCACCTACAACGCCAAGGTCACCAAGATCGATCAGGACGGCAGCGGCGTGCGCATGTCCTGGCAGGACGCCAGCCGCGGCGGCGAAGAACACGTGGCCAGCGCGGACTGGTGCATCTGCACGATTCCGTTGTCGGTGCTCAGCCGGATTCCCACCACCGCCAGCGACGCGATGACCACCGCGATCGGCAAGGTCCCGTACGCCGCATCGGTCAAGGTGGGCCTGCAATTCAAACGACGTTTCTGGGAAGAGGACGAGGCCATCTACGGCGGCATCAGCTACACCGATCTGCCGATCACCTTGATCAGCTATCCCAGCACCGGTTATCACAGCGCCGGCAAGGGGGTGCTACTCGGGGCCTACGTGTGGGGGCTGGATGCCTATCAATTCACTTCGATGAGTCCCGAGCAGCGGGTGCGCAAGGCGGTCGAATACGGCACGCAATTGCACCCGCAATATCCGCGCGAATTCGAAAACGGCATTGCGGTCGGTTGGCACCGTGTGCCGTTTACCCACGGCTGCTTCGGCATGTGGAGCGAGCAGGCGCGTGCCGAACATTACGAGCCGCTCTGCCAGATCGACGGCCGCCTGGCGTTGGCCGGCGAGCATGTGTCCTATATCCCGGCCTGGCAGGAGGGCGCGATCCTGTCGGCACACGATGTCGTCGGCCGCCTGCATCGCAAGGTCATTGCCGGCGGAGGTCGCGCATGAGTCTGTTGCCACGTGTGTGTGCTGCGGCCGTTGCGCTGGTCATCGGCGCTGCGCTGTTTCCGCCCGGTCTGCGCGATGCGCAGGCGCAAAGTTCCGACGCCACCGCGCTGTATCCACAAAAGGGGTTCGCCACCGCCTCCGGCGAGCATGTCTACCGTGCGGTCTGCCAGGGCTGCCACATGCCGGCCGGCAGCGGTGCGCAAGGCGCCGGTGAATACCCGGCGCTTGCGGGAAATCCCAAGCTGGCGGCTGCGCCCTACGTCACCATGATGGTGCTCGACGGCAACGCCGGCATGCCGGGATTTGGCGACATGCTCACAGATCGTCAGGTGGCCGAAGTGGTGAGCTATGTGCGCACCCATTTCGGCAACGACCATGCCGAGCGTGTCACCGCCGACGACGTCAAGCTGCTGCGTCACTGATTCTCTCTTCCAAGGAGTTGCCATGTTCCGTCCCGCCGTCAATGCCCTCGTTGCCACCGTCGTGTTATCTGCAGGCCTCAGCCCTGCAACTGCTGCCGAGGTGATCCGCCACAAGATTCCGAATAGCGATTTCCCCATTGCCGCCGCGGTGGAAGTTCCGGCCGGCAAGGCCACCGTGTATGTCAGCGGCAAGGTGCCGGCAGTGGTGGATACCAGCGTGCCGAAGGATTCTGCGGCCGCCTACGGCGACACCAAGGCGCAGACGGTGAGCGTGTTGAAGCAGATCCAGGACCAGCTCAAATCGCTCGGCCTGGGCATGGGCGATGTGGTGAAGATGCAGGTGTTTCTGGTCGGCGACCCGGCGATGGGCGGCAAGATGGATTTCAACGGGTTCATGGAAGGCTACCGGCAGTTCTTCGGCACCAAGGAACAGCCCAATCTGCCGGCACGCTCGGCCTTCCAGATCGCTGCGCTGGGCAATCCGCTGTATCGGGTGGAGATCGAAGTGGTCGCCGTGCGTCCTTGAGTTCACCTCACCGCCCTGCCGGAGGTCACCATGAATACCCCGCTGTCGCGCCGCAGATTTCTGCGTGATTCCGCACTGTTTGCAGGTGCCGCCGGGAGCGCGGCACTCCCGTTACTGGCCAGCGCCGCCGAACGCACCGCTGCCGTTGTGCCTCCCACCGCCAGCGCGCTGTCGCCGGTGATGATCGGTTCCAACGAGTTCCCGGATGGCCCGTCCGCAGCAGCGGTCAGGGCCATTGCGCAGATTGCACCGCAGGGCGGGCGCTATCTGCGCGAGGTCCAGATGGAACTGATGACCACGCTGGCGGCCGAGCTCAAGCTGCCGGTGAACCATCTGATGGCCTACGCCGGCTCCACCGAGCCGCTGGATTACACGATGCTGGCCTTCACCTCGCCCAGTGCCGCGCTGGTCACTGCCGACCCGACCTACGAATCGGGGTGGCGCGCTGCCACGCGCAATGGCGCCGCGTTGATCAAGGTGCCGTTGCGCAAGGATTTTTCGCACGACGTGCAAGCGATGTGCGCCGCCGATGCCAATGCCGGCGTGATCTACATCTGCAACCCCAACAATCCCACCGGATCGGTCACCGCACGCAAGGATCTGGACTACGCATTGGCGCACAAGCCCAAGGGCAGCGTGCTGGTGGTGGATGAGGCCTATATCCACTTCGCGCGCAGCACCCGCAGCGTGGTGGACATGGTGGCTGCCGGCGAGGACGTGGTGGTGTTGCGCACCTTCTCCAAGCTCTACGGCATGGCCGGCATCCGACTGGGTTATGCAGCCGCGCGCCCGGAGTTGCTTGCCAAGCTGATGTTCTACAGCGTCAACAGCTTGCCGGTGACGGCGGCCGCTGCAGGTCTGGCCAGCTTGCGCGACCCCGATCTGGTGCCGCAGCGCCGTGCACGCACTGCAGCTACGCGGCAGGACGTCATCGATTTCCTCAGTCAGCAGGGCTACGCGTGCACGGCGTCGGAGAGTAACTGCTTCATGGTCGATGTGAAGCGCCCCGCAGCCGGTTTCAAGGACGACATGGCGACCTATGGCGTGTTCATCGGCCGCAGTTGGCCGGTGTGGCCCACCTGGTCGCGGATCACCGTGGGCACTCCCGAAGAGATGGCACGCTTCAAGCAGGCGTTCGTGCAGGTGATGGCCGGCAAGCGCGGCCCGCTGCCGCTGCCGCAGGCCACAGCCGATGTGAACGACCCAATGCGGGACTTTTTCCGCTACGTGTAGCGTTGTCTGTGCGACTGCCGCATGGTGATCCTGCCGGCGCGGCGGCAGCCTGATGCGCTGGATATTTAGAGCAGCTAACGAAACGACTGTGCAGCCGCCAGGCGGGCGCGGCCGGTGCTCGGTGCGGCATGTACCACCCGTACACTCCGGTCCTGAGCGCACCGTCCACACCCACCTGACGACTGCTCGCTACGTTTTGTTAGCCGCTCTTAGCGTCGGCGCATCTCGATCGCCGCCGCAGTGGATTGTGCGGCGGCGCAGCACTGCATTGGCAACGGCAAGGCGCTACTCTGACCGCACTGGCGCAGGCGCGAGCGTCGGTCGCTTGCACATACCGCGCTTTCTTATTGCAGGAGGACTGCCTTGAAGCTGTTTTCGACGATTGCTGTGCTTGGCTTGATAGCGATGGCGCCCTCGGCCTGGGCGCGGACCTGCGCGGTGACCATCACCGGCAACGACCAGATGAAGTTCGATCAAAGCGCCATCACGATTGCACCCGATTGCACCCAAGTGGATGTAACGCTCAAGCACGCCGGCAAGATGGCCGCCACGGTGATGGGGCACAACTGGGTGCTGACCAAGTCCGCCGATTTCCAGGCGGTGGCCAATGACGGCATGCGCTCGACCATTGCCGACAGTTACTTGCCCAAGGCCGATGCGCGTGTGATCGCGCATACCAAGGTGGTCGGTGGCGGCGAAAGCACCACGGTCAGCTTTGCAACCAGCAAACTCACCAAGGGCGGCGCCTACACGTTCTTCTGCTCGTTCCCCGGGCACTGGGCGATGATGAAAGGCACGTTGAAGTTTGGGTGATGCTGGGGCGCTTGGAGCCTGTCTCCAGCGCCCTCCGCCGCGTTGACGCATCCGCATCGATCAGGCGACAGCCACCGCATCGCCACGCATGCGCAATTGTTCTTCGCGATCACAGGCGTGCGCATGCGCGATGCATGATGATGTGTACGCCGCTCAGCGCGGCGGCGTATCCGATGCCTGCTGCGTGTCTTCGCCGCGCAACACTCCGCGCTGCAGCGCCTGCGCCAATGCACTTTCGCGGCTGCGCGCGTCGAGCTTGCGGTACAGATTCTTCAGGTGGAATTTGACCGTGTTTTCCGACAAGTGCAGGTGGCGGGCGATCTGCTTGTTGGAGTAACCGCGCGCCAGTTGCGCCAGCACTTCCAGTTCGCGTTCGCTGAACACATCGCTGGCGGGATCCTCGTCACCACTGAGGCGTTCGAGCAGCGCCTGGATGGTCAATGCACGCGTGGTGCCGCCAACCGTTTGCGGGTCGTGTTGTCGCAGCGAGCGCAACATTGCCTTTGCCGGCAATCCAAGCTCCATGATCGCCTGCCAGCTCTGCGTCAGCGCCACGTGGTCCAGCGCACTGTACAAATGCGGCAGGGCAGCGAGCAGTTCGCCGCGCTGCTGCAGCACCAGTGCGATGCGGGCGCGGGTGCGCGCGAGATGGCAGGCGTTATCGCTGCTCAGACAGGCCTGCTCGATCTGGCCGAGAATGGTCAGCGCCGCATGGCTACGCCCGGCCAGGCGATGCCAACGTGCCAACGCAAAGCCCATCGCCGCACGATCACGCCAGCGATGCGCCGAGCGCAGGGTATGCGCCAGCCCGGATTCGCCGCCAGTGCGCGCGATCACCACATCGATTGCAGCGTTGCCGGGGTGCTCCAGCAGCAACATCAAGCGCCATGCCGACGCCAGCTCGGACAGTCGCGCCAGCTTGCGCCCATGCGCGATCTGCTCGACATGCTCAAGCAGCACCAGCGCACTGCGCCCGCTGTGATCACGCACGCGTTCCAGACCCAGCGCGGTGTCGTACGCGGCCGCCAGCACGTCCACGCCGCCGTCGTGCTGCTCCAGCAGTTCCAGCGCCGGATGCAGCAGGTCGGCGGCATCGTCGTGGTGGCCGCGCTCGTAGTGCACTTGCGCGAGCAGACAGTTGCCGGCCGCTTCCAGCACGCGGTCCAGTTGCGGCGTGCGTGCGCACCAGCTCAGCGCTTGCCGATAACAGGCTTCGGCGTCGCCGAGCCGCCCGCGGTAGAAAAAGCTCTGGCCGAGCGAGAGCAACGCCTGACTGGCGCCCAGATCGCTGCCGCCGCGGTGCATCGCATCGCGCGCGGCCAGGGCATAGCGCTCGGCCACGGCAAACCCGCCCTGTGCCAGCGCGGTCGTGGCACAGATGCACAGCAAGGTGCCGCGGCCCAGATGGTCGTCTTCGTCCAATGCGCTCGCCTGCGCGGCAATCTGGGTCAGGCCATGCGGATTGCCGCAGATCTCGTCCAGGCGGTCGCGCAGTAATGCCACCACCACGGTGTAGTCGCGCTGCAGCGGCTCGCGCACGGCGGCCGGGAAATCGCGGAAGCGCTCCAGCAACAGGCGCGCATGACTGAACTCGCCCAGTTTCAGATGCAGATACGCCTGGGTGAGATTCAGTGCAGGCGTGTCGCGGATGCTGCGGTGCTCGAAATGGCGCAGCAACGCGCGTACTTCATGCATGCCGTGGGTCAGCAGTAATTGCCAGGTGCCGGCGCGCGCGATGTAACTGGCAGCCAGGTCGCCGCACTCGCCACGTGCGGCATGGCGCACGGCGTCGGCCAGATGCTGGTGCTCGCCGAACCAGCGCGCCGCGCGCTGATGCAGTTGCACGGCCTGGCCGGGATGGTCGCGATCGAGTAACTGCTGCAGGAAGTCGGCAAACAACGGGTGATAGCGGAACCATTCGCGCTCGCCATCCAGCGGCACCAGCAGGCCATGGAAATGGTCCAGTCGCGCCAACAGCCGGCCGCTGTCGTCGCGTTGGCGCACGGCATCGGCGAGCGCGGCGTTGACGCGATCGAGCAGGCTGGTGCGCAACAGCAGATCGCGCGTGTCGGCATCGAGATCGTTGACGACCTGTTCGGCCAGATACGCGGCAATCTGCGTGCTGCGCCCGGAAAAACGTGCGGCGACTTCCTGCTGACGTTGCGCATTGCCTTCCAGCCACAGTCGCGCCAGATGCAAGGCGACCGGCCAGCCCTCGGTGTAGCGCAACAGTTCGTCGACCACCGGTGCCGGGATGTGCGGTCCCAGCAGTGAGCGCGCTTCGTCGTTGTCCAGCGCCAATTGCGCGCTGCCAAGGCGGCTGAGGTGCGCCTGCAGATCCAGCCGCGCCAGTGGCAACGCCGGCACGCGACGCGTTGCGAGCAACAGATGCAGGCGCCCGCCACTGTGTTCGACCAGGCGCAACACCAGCTCATCGACCGGGCCATTCCCGAGCCGGTCGTAGTCATCGAGGATCACGTTGATCCGTCGCGGTGCGCTGCGCAGCGCGCGGATCAACACGGTGGCCGCATCGCGCGGGTCCTGGTCGCGGTTATGCATCACGCCGGCACACAGCGCTGGATCTGCACCCGCGCCCTGCAGCGCCAACGCGAGATGGCCGAGAAAACGCGCCGCATCTGCATCTTCTTCATCCAGCGACAGCCACGCCACCGCATCGTCGTGCGCGCGTCTGCGTGCATGCCATTGCGCAAGCAAGGTGGTCTTGCCAAACCCCGGCGGGGCCAGCAGCAGCGTGAGTGGCCGCAGCTGCGCCTGATCCAGTGCCGTCAGCAAGACCTCGCGTACTACCGCACCCGGGCGCGGCAATGGCGGTTCCAGCTTGCTGGCAAGCAGCCAATCGGGAAGCGCATGGTCGCGCGATGGCGACGGGCGCGGGGTGAGCAACGCAACAGGCTTGAACATGAGGCGAGGGCGGCCCTGACAAGCGTCAGCAGCGCGCCGGCTCGACACGCTGCACAACCAGAGTGAAACAGCGGCGACGGCCAGCCTGTCACCACAACGGCGACAACGACAGATCGGCTGCTTCGAGGGTCCCCACCCATGCCCGTCCGTGAGCACCTTTCAGAAAGGTATGACAGCCGTAAGACAAAAGCAAAGTGTGCTGGGGCTAACTGCGGTCGCCGTCGCAGGCGACCCTGCAGGCTGTGCGCCGGGTCAAGCACTGTTCGCCCCGTTGGGCTGTTCAGTGCGGAGGGGCGGGAGAGTGGCAGCGCCTATTCATCGCAGCCGACGTGCGTTGGCGGCTCCGCGAGCGCCGGCCGGTCACTCCGATTCGCATCGCCGCGCAGGCGCTGTGGAGGCTTGTCAGTTGCCTCCGGTGCCAATAGGCAACCAGGCAAGTCCGCATAAAACGGCTGAAGCGAACGGGCAGTACAGGCGCACCGCGTGCAGATGCATCGCTTACCGCCCAGGCGCGCTGCCGGGCCTGCAGCGGCGCCTCAACGCTTGCAACTGAGAAGCGAACGGGCAGTACAGACTCACCGCGTGTAGATGCATCGCTTACCGCGCAGGCACTGCCGGGCCTGCAGCGGCTCATCGATGCTTGCAACTGCCCGTGCGGCGTCGATGCCCTGGTCGGTCGCCGGCGTGGGCTTGCCACGGCCGGCGATCACGCTGGCAACGCGTCTCGGCGAAGGCGCGCTTAGCGCGCAACGTCCGCAAACGCCTCGCGTGCCGCCGCAAGCGTGGCGTCGATCACCGCCGCATCGTGCGCGCTGGACATGAAGCCCGCTTCGTACGCCGACGGCGCCAGATACACGCCCCGCTGCAGCATCGCGTGGAAGAAGCGATTGAAGCTGGTGGTGTCGCACGCAATGGCCTGCGCGTAGCTGTCCACGATTTCGTCGGTGAAGAACAGCCCGAACATGCCGCCGACCTGATTGGTGGTGACTGCGATTCCGGCGGCGTGGGCGGCATCTTCCAGGCCTTCGCACAGCGCGCTGGTGGCCTCGCTCAGACGAGCGTGGAAGCCCGGCTCCTGCACCAGCTCCAGCATCGCCAGGCCCGCCGCCATCGCAACCGGGTTGCCCGACAAGGTGCCGGCCTGATAGATCGGCCCGGCCGGCGCGATCTGCTCCATCAGGTCGCGACGGCCGCCATACGCACCCACCGGCATGCCGCCGCCGATGATCTTGCCGAAGGTGGTCAGGTCCGGCGTCACCCCGTACAGCGCCTGCGCGCCCCCCAGTGCGACGCGGAAGCCGGTCATCACTTCGTCGAAGATCAGCAGCGCGCCATGCCGCGTGCACAGCGTGCGCAGATGCTGCAGGTAGCCGGCCAGCGGCGGAATGCAGTTGGCGTTGCCCACCACCGGTTCGATGATCACTGCTGCCACGTCGGCGCCGATCTCGTCGAACAGCGCGGTGGCGCCTTCGAAGTCGTTGAAGCTGAGCGTGGCGGTCAGCTCGCTCAAGCCCGCCGGCACGCCTGGCGAGGTGGGCACGCCCAAGGTCAGCATGCCGCTGCCGGCCTTGACCAGGAACGAGTCGCCGTGGCCGTGATAGCAGCCTTCGAACTTGATGATGCGATTGCGCCCGGTGGCGCCGCGCGCCAGCCGCACCGCCGACAGCGTGGCTTCGGTGCCGGAGTTGACCATGCGCACCATCTCGCACGACGGCACTAGCCGGGTGATGGTTTCGGCCATGGTCACCTCGGCCGCGCACGGCGCACCGAACGACAGCCCATCGCGGATCGCCCGTTCCACCGCGTCGCGCACGGCAGGGTGGTTGTGGCCGGCGATCATCGGGCCCCACGAGCCCACGTAATCGATGTAGCGATTGTCGTCGACGTCATAGAGATACGGGCCATCGGCGCGCGCCACGAAGAACGGCTCGCCGCCGACCGACTTGAACGCCCGCACGGGTGAATTGACGCCCCCGGGCAACAGGGTCTGCGCCTGGGCGAACAGGGCGTGGGAGCGGGTGTGATTCATGCGCGCAGATCCTTGAGGAATACCGATGGGGGCATCGACGCCCGGCAACGGGCATCGCGTCCGCCATTGTCAGGCCTGCGGCCTCGCGCGCCTACCCGGCAGAGGCCCGCCTACCCGTCGGAGCCGCCGGGTAGGGGAACTTGGCTGCCTATGATCGAACGCGACGGTATCGACAGTTTGGGTATGAGCTGATGGCGTGCGGTCATTGGCGCCCCGCTGCCGATGTTCAGAAAGTGTGATTGCGGTGGCCGTTGGCCCCGTTCATTTAGCCGCGTTGCCGGCAGTTTCCATCTTGGGGAGAACGCATGAACCGTAGTATCCAGAAGCGTGCTTTGGCGTTGGCGCTGGTTGTGGCCATCGGCAGTGCACACGCGCAGTCGACCACCGGCAGCATCGTCGGCAGCGTGGGGCAGGGCAATGGCACCAGTGTGGTGGTGGAAAACAACAGCGGCCTCAGTCGCGAAGTGCCGGTGGATGCGCGCGGCCGCTACACCGCCGGCAACCTGCCGCTGGGTACCTACAAGGTGACGGTCAAGCGCGAGGGCGCGGTGGTGGAAACCCGCGAGAACGTCAGCATCACCGTCGGCGCCAACACCGATGTGTCGTTTGCCGCCGCCAACGCCGCGGGGAGCGGCGTGCAGACCATGGACAGTGTCACCGTCACCGCCGCCGGCCTGACCACCATCGACGTCAGCAGCGTAGACACGCGCACCGTGATCACCGCCGAACAGCTGCAGCAACTGCCGCTGGGCCGCACTGCCGAAGCGATCGCGCTGCTGGCACCGGGGGTGGTGGTCAACAGCGGTGGCTTCGACAACGGCCCGCTCGGTGGTTCGCTGCCCAGCTTCGGCGGCTCGGCCGCCAGCGAAAACGCGTATTACCTCAACGGCTTCAACACCACCACCATCAGCAACAACCTGGGTGGTCTGACCCTGCCGTATGGCGCCATCGACCAGCAGGAAATCTTCACCGGCGGCTACGGCGCGCAATACGGCCGCGCCAATGGTGGCGTGATCAACCAGATCGGCAAGCGCGGCACCAACGAATGGAAGTTCGGCGCAGCGGTCATCTGGGAGCCGAACGGCTTGCGCGCCAATCAGCGCGATATCTACTGGCGCCCGGACAGCCAGGGCAGCACCGTCAACAACGCCGCTTACCGCTACGCGCGAGCAGCCAACGGCCTGTACCAGCCGGCCAGCGAGGCCGAAGCCAACCAGACCACCTACAGCGCCTACGTCGGCGGGCCGATCATCCAGGACAAATTGTTCTTCTTCCTGGCCGCCGAGCAGGTGGATTCGGACGGCGTGCGCGTGGGCACCAATCGTGACACCGACAACGGCCGCACCGGCGGCCTCACCGACTACGATTACAAGCAAAAGCGCTGGTACGCCAAGGTGGACTGGAACATCACCGACAACCACCTGATCGAGGTGACCGGTGCCAGCGACAAGGCAGAGACCAACGGCTCGATCTATCGCTACAACTATGTCGACCGCCAGCGCGGCAGCTATTTCACCGACGAATCCACCTGGAAAACCGGCCCCACGCTGTTCACCGGCAAGTACACCGGCTACCTCGGCGACAACCTCACCGTGACCGCGCTGTACGGCAAGATGACAACGCCCGACGAACTGACCCCGTTCAACTACGACGCGGCTGGTGGCCCTGTCATCAACAGCGCCGCACTGCAGAATCCGGCGTATACCGGCGGCACCCCGCGCATCGGCAATCAGCTGGTGACCTCGGTCAGTTCGCCCGACCGCGAGTACAAAAAAGACAATCAGCGCCTGAATCTGGAATGGCGTCTCGGCCACCACACGCTCAACTTCGGTATCGACAACCAGAAGTCCGAAGGCATCGATGTCGGCTCGGTGCTGTCCGGCCCCGGCTTTGCGTGGACCTACGGCCAGACCAACGATCCCAACGGACTGGCCACCGGCGGATTGGTCAGCCAGTCGGCCAACGAAGCCGGCGGCATCGGCGCACCAAGCCCCGGCCTGGTCGACCCGGTCAACGGCTCCAGCGGCTATTACGCGGTGCGCAACATCAACACCAGCCTGTACTCGTACGAGGCCAAGCAACGCGCGTATTACATCGAAGACAAGTGGCAGGTCACCGACAACCTGCTGTTGAGCATCGGCCTGCGCAAGGACGAGTTCACCAACTACACCCCGTTCGGCGACCCCTATATCGAAGTGGACAATGCCTGGGCGCCGCGATTGGGCTTCAGCTGGGACGTCAACGGCGATTCCAGCCTGAAGGTGTTCGGTAACCTCGGCCGTTATTACCTCGGTCTGCCGCTGTCGGCGGTGAGCCTGTTCACCCCGGCCACCACCACCGACACTTACTTCACCTACAGCGGCATCAATGCCGATGGCACGCCGGTGCTGGCGCAGCAACTGGGTTCTGCGGTGTCGGCCAACTCGCGTTTCGGCCGCATTGCCGATGTGCGCACTGCGGTGGCCAAGGACATCGAAGGCGAGAATCAGGACGAGGTCATCCTCGGTTTTACCAAGCAACTCGAAAGTGGCTGGGTGCTGGGCGTGCGCGGCACGCATCGTCGTCTCAATGCCGGCATCGACGACCAGAACTACGACGTCTCCAACACGGCGCTGATCAACGCGGCGGCGGCGCAAGGCGTCACCATCGACTTCTCGCAAGTTGCCGGTGCATCGCTGATCAATCCGGGCCAGACCAATACCTGGGGCGTGATCGGCACCGACGGCCAGTTCCACGAAGTATCGGTGAGCCGCGAGGCGGCGGGCTTCCCGAAGTTCAAGCGCAACTATTCGGCGGTGGAATTCAACTTGGAGCGTCCGTTCGACGGTCAGTGGTACGCGAAGGTCAACTACGTGTGGTCGCATAGCTACGGCACCACCGAAGGCCAGGTGCGTTCGGACCTGTGGCGCACCGGCGGCGCGTTGGGCAGTTACCAGGGCCAGGCCTCGGTGTCGACCACGCAGAGCTGGGACCATGCGGCGTTGATGGAGCACTTCAACGGCGATCAATCCAACGATCACCGTCATCAGCTCAAGTTGTTCGGCTTCTATCAGTTCAATCCGCAGTGGGGCGCTTCGGCTAATTTCAGCCTGATCTCCGGCGCGCCGCATAACTGCCTGGGCAACTACTACGGCACCGAGTACAGCGGCCGCGATCCGGCCGGCTACGGCGGCAGTGCGATCACGGGCGGGCCGTACCACTACTGCTACAACCCGGAAACCGGTACCGGCAGTGCATCGCCCCCCGGTTCGCAGGGCCGCCTGGGCTGGATCGCCCAGCTCGACATGGGCGTGACCTACAAGCCGGCGTTCGCCGACGGCAAGCTGGCGCTGCGCTTCGATGTGTTCAACATCACCAACGAGCAGACCGCAACCAACATCTACCCGTTCTCGCAATTGCCCGACAACACCACCAACCCGCTGTGGAACCAGGTGGTGGCTTACCAGGCACCGCGCTCGGGCCGGGTGACATTGAGCTACGACTTCTAAGCGCAGCTAGAAAACGTAGCGAGCAGTTGCCAGGCGGGTGTGGACGGCGCACTCAGAAGCGGGTGTACGCGCAGTACATACCGCTCCGAGTACCGGCTGCACCCGCCTGGTAGCGACGCAGTAGCGTTGTTAGCGGCTCGTAGCGATAGCTTCGAAGAACTGTGTTCTGGCAGCGACGCGGTTTGTACGCGTCGCTGTTTTTCGTTGGGGCGATAGGGAGTTCAGTGGGTTCGATCTTCCGGGCTGACTAGCGACTCGCCGCAGCAGCTCGACACGGTCTGCACAACAATTAGCTTTCCAACCCGTCACCGATCAACTGCACGGTGTGGTGTATTCGGCGCTTGCGGAACCCTGTGGCGGTATGGATGCGGCTACGGAGACTCCATGGATGCAGCACTGCGTGTCCAGTAAGCGGCGAGGCGCCGCGCGCTCGACTTGCTGCATTGTTGATTCGGCGATGGATTGCATCTGAATGACGCACGATGCGAAGTGCGATTGTCTTGGCAGTGCGTGGTTTGGTTGCGCAGAGAGATCAATGGTAGAGCGATACATCTGCGGCTTGGCTGCAGGGTCCTTGCCCGCCCGCCCTCGCGGGACACGCCGCAAGTACGTCCTTGTAGGCTCTTTGGCGGCATCCATGCCGCCAAAGGTCCCGCGAGGGCGGGCGGGCAAGGACCTGCCGAGAGGGTCGGTGTGCGTGGTGCGAGCGGTGCACTGCGTTGCTATGCGTATGCGATGGGTGCCAGCTTCAGGCCTCTCTGCGCCAGCGTCTGTTGAATGCGATGACGATGTGACCCACAGGGGGCAGCCGGCGCGACGTTTTGCAATCAGCTTTTTATCCAGGCACCGACCTTCGTCCTGGCGAGGGCACCGTGTCCTCGATCCTGCGGTATTACCCCGACATTCGATCGCATCCAGACAAAGCGACGCTTGGACATCGCGGTCTTACGCATATTCCCGACCCTAGCTTCTGTCTGGAATGGCGAGGGCGCCGTGCCCTCGACACTACGCTGTTGCGCTGGCATTCGATGGCACCGAGACAAAGCCACGCTCCGGCATTGCGGTCTTACGCATATTCCAGAACTTAGCTTCGGTCTGGAATGGCGAGGGCAGCGTGCCCTCGACACTGCGGTGTTGTGCTGGCATTCGATCGCCTCCAGACAAAGCGACGCTTGGGCATCGCGGTCTTACGCATATTCCAGACCTTAGCTTCTGTCTGGAATGGCGAGGGCAGCGTGCCCTCGACACTGCGGTGTTGCGCTGTCATTCGATCGCCTCCAGACAAAGCAACGCTTCGCAAGCGCCGTCGCCCGCGTGTTCCAGACGTTCTTCTGTCTGGAGTGGCGCGGGCCGCCCGTAACGCTGTCATCCGCCAGCGACGCTATTGCGCAAACCCGGCCCGATACGCCTGCAATGCAGCAACTGGGTCGGGTGCGGCATAGATGCCGCTGACCACGGCAATCAACTCGGCGCCTGCAGCGACCAGCTCACCGACCTGCGGCGGCGCGATCCCGCCGATGGCCACCCGCGGCACGCCGAGGTTGGCCGCCTGTTGCAGCAGCGCGGGCGTGGCGCGACGGGTCGTCTGTTTGGTGGTGGTGGGGAAAAACGCGCCGAACGCGACGTAGCTGGCGCCTGCGGCGGCCGCGACACGCGCGCGATCGATCTCGTCGTAGCACGACACCCCGATGATTGCCCGCGCTCCCAGCAGCACGCGTGCCGCCGCCACATCGCCATCGTCTTCGCCCAGGTGCACGCCGTTTGCGCCGACTTGCGCTGCCAGCTGCGCATCGTCGTTGATGATCAGCGGCACACCTTGGGCGGCGCAGGCCTCGCGCAGGGCGCTGGCCTGCTGCAGCCGTAGCGCCGCGTCCGCCTGCTTGTTGCGGTACTGCAGCCAGGTGATGCCCGACAACAGCGGTGCGGTACGCGCAAGCAGGCGCTGCGTATCGGCGTCATCGGGGGTGATCAGGTAGACGCCGCGGGCGTCTTGCAGCTGGGGCATGGCAGCGCTTCCGAAAGCGGTAGGTGGGATGGGACAATGCAGGTCCCACCGTTGCGTGACCGCGATTATCCAATGAGCGACACATCCACCACCACCTACCGCACCTGGATGTGCGTCGTCTGCGGATTTCTCTATCACGAGGCCGACGGCATCCCGGAAGAAGGCATCGCCCCCGGCACCGCCTGGCAAGACGTGCCAGACACCTGGACCTGCCCGGACTGCGGCGTGACCAAGGACGACTTCGAGATGGTGGAGATCGATTGAAGAGACGCTGACAGAGAAATCTTATTGATCTTATCTTTGGAGACTAATGGAAGGATCTCGCTGGATAAGAGCTGTGCGGAATTGGAAATCCGAATTTCACAAGAGTAGCCTCGCTGGGTAGCCAGCAGTCGCTGCAATAACCTCCGTTGCTTTTCGGCTGGTACCTGTGCTGGGCAAGGTTCCGAAATCGCTTCAATACTAAAAAGGATTTTTATGTTGAAGATATCGCCGCGGACGATGTTCTTGGCCTTGGCCCTTGCAGCTCCATTCGGGGCGATTGCGTCCACGGCCGACCAACCGTCCCTGATTCAGGGCTTGGGTGAGCGGTTGCCGGCGGGTAAGGCGAATCTGAGCCTGTCACCGCGCTTCAAAGCCTATGTTTTCGAAAAGGCTGGGCTTAAATTTCTTCAGATCAACGCGCTGAATGACGATGTGCTGGCGGTGCTATCGCTTGTGCCAGGCGCAGCATCCCGACTGCCCATAGCAACGAGTGCGCAAGACGCCACTCTGCAATCGAATGGAACGCTGACAGCCCAGGCAAACTGTCCTTGCCATGCGCACATGGTTTACAGTGATGCCAATTATAATAATATCGTTATATATGGCGCGAATGGCGAGTATATAACCGCGTATCAGCTGCCACGGTCGGCTCAGGGCAAGCCCGACTAGTGGGTGGGGCTGTTTCCCGACGGCAACAGTCAGTGCGAGCGAGCGCGCTGGCTGTTCAATTCCACCAGATGCTCGTGCAAGTTTGCAGCATCCTGCGCGCTGGGGTTGAGCAGCAGATAACGCGTCAGGTCATGCCGCGCGCCGTTGCGGTGGCCCAGGTGCAGGTAGGCCATGCCGCGGTCGCGCAGCGCTTCGGGTTGGTCGGGCACCAGCTTCAGGATGCGGTCGGCGCTGCGTGCGGCGCGGTCCCAATGTTCGGCATCGGCGTAGACGCCGTGCAGATTGCGCAGGATGCGGATCAGGATCGCCCGGTGCGGGGCGGGGTCGAGAATCTGCGCCAGTGCGCGGTCGTCGGGAATTTCGCCACCCAGGTGCGGGCGCGCGCGTTCGCGTAGCTCGTCCACGCCCAACGGGCGACCGCCATTGAACGGGTCCATCACCAGTACGCCGTCGTCCACCGGCAGCCGCACCAGGAAATGTCCCGGGAACGACACGCCCGCCAACGGGATGCCCAGACGCCGGGCCACTTCGATCTGCACCATCGCCAGCGAGATCGGATTGCCCAGCCGGCGCTCGAATACCTGGTTCAGATAGCTGTTGCGCGGGTCGTAGTACTCGTCGTGATTGCCCGAGTAGCCCAGCTCATCGAACAGGTAGCGATTGACCGCGGCCATCTTCAACGGCCACAGATCGATCGCATCCACTTCGCGGCGCAGATGCTCGACGTGGCTCTGCACCAGCGTGTCGTATAGCTCGGCGTCCAGCTGCGGATACTCGTCGCGCGCGATCAGCAGCGCGGTGGACATCAACGGCACCGCATCGTCGTCCAGGCTGGCGAGCGCGGTCCAATGGGGAAGTGGGAGCATGTCGACCATGCCGACAAGAGTGTCGGCAAGCGGCGCGGGGTTCAAGTCCGGTACTTCCTGACAGGAGACACCGCATCGCTGTGAATCACTTCAGCTTGGGAATATCCGCACTGAAACCAAGTTCCGCCCCGTCCTGCAGGTTGAGCTTGGCCGCCTGGCCGGCATTGAGCTCCAGCACATAGCGGGCCGGCGCCTTGCTGGGATAAGGCGGGCAGGCATCGCCGGCCGAACAGGGCGGCACATTGCGCTGCTGCGACACCAGCCGGCGCTGGTCGTCGAAATACAGGATGTCCAGCGCGATCTTGGTGTTCTTCATCCAGTACGCCATCGGCTCCTGGCGGTCGTGGATGAACAGCATGCCGCGATCTTCATCCATGGCATCGCGGAACATCAGCCCCTTGGTGCGGTCGGCATCGTTCTGCGCCAGCTCCACCTGATAGCGCGTGCCGGCCAGTTCCACCCAGGGACCGCTGCTGGCGCAGCCGCCGAGCAGGATCAGACACGCAAGAACGAGGAAGCGGACAGGGCGCATGCGGCATACCGACGGGGCGAGGGATGGCGCACCTTCTGCCATGCACCGGCGTGCGTCAAGCCGGTGCATGGGTATGTGTGTGTTGGTCGCGCACGCGTCGAGATCGATTTGGCGGTTGATCTGCGGCTTGGCTGCTGCGCCGCTGCCCGCCTACCGTCACGGGACACGCGGTGAATCCATCCAGGAAGGCGCGTAGGCGGAGAGGGTCCCGCGACGGTGGGTGGGCAACGGCCAGTCGCGTTAGAGCACGCGCGGCGGCTCGCCGCCGACGATCACCACATCGGCCGGGCGGCGCGCGAACAAACCCACGCAGACCACACCGGGAATCTGGTTCAAGCTGCGCTCCAGCGCCACCGGGTCGGTGATCTGCAGGTTATGCACGTCCAGCACCACGTTGCCGTTGTCGGTGACCACGCCATCGCGCCACACCGGCTGGCCGCCGGTCATTGCCAGGATCTGGCGGGCGACCAGGCTGCGCGCCATCGGAATCACTTCCACCGGCAGTGGAAACGTACCCAGCACCGGCACCTGCTTGCTCGGGTCCACGATGCAGATGAAGCGTTCGCTGGCTTCGGCAATGATCTTCTCGCGCGTCAGCGCCGCACCGCCGCCCTTGATCAGGCAGCGGTTCGGGTCGCACTCGTCGGCGCCGTCCACATACAGCGACAGCGTGCCGGTGTGGTTGAGATCCAGCACCTCGATGCCGTGCTGGCGCAGGCGCGCGGTGCTTTGTTCGGAGCTGGACACTGCCCCCTTGATGCGATGGCCGATACGCCCCAGCGCATCGATGAAGTAGGCCACCGTCGAACCGGTGCCGACACCGACGATCATGCCGTCTTCCACGTAATCGATTGCCTTCTCGGCGGCCAGGCGTTTTGCTTCGGACATGTTTGGGCTCGGGATTGGGAAATCGGGAATCGGGAATCGGGAATCGCAAGAGCGGCTGGGCTGGGCCGGGATTTGCAACTCGCAAATCCCGAATCCCTACTCCCGGCTACTCCATCGCCAGCAACAATTTCCATTGCGCGGCGGTCACCGGCAGGATCGATAGGCGGTTGCCGCGCGCAATCAGCGGGAAGCCTTCGCCCAGCGCATCTGCGTGCTGCTTGATCTCGTCCAGCGAAATCGTGCGTTTGAGTTTGCGCTCGAACGCCACGTCCACCAGCATCCAGCGCGGGTCTTCGCGGCTGGCCTTGGGGTCGTGGTAATCGGACGTGGGGTCGAACTGGGTGTCGTCCGGGTACGCCGCGCTCGCCACCTTGGCGATGCCGACGATGCCGGGCACCTTGCAGTTGGAGTGATAAAAAAACACGCCATCGCCGACCTGCATGCCGTCGCGCATGAAATTGCGCGCCTGGTAATTGCGTACGCCGTTCCACGGCTCGGTACCGACGCGCTCCAGATCATCGATGGAAAACGTGTCCGGCTCGGACTTCATCAACCAATAGCGCTTGCGGGCAGTCATACAGAGAGGGTGTCGTCTTTCAGGAAAGTGGCGTGTTCGGTACAGATGGCATCCATCGCCACGTCCCAGGATTCGGTCGGCAACGCAGGTACCTGTTGCGCAGCGAAGCCGACGCCGACCAGCCAGGGCGGTGGCGCCTGGCGATGCCGGAACGCGAAGCTGCGATCATACCAGCCACCTCCCATGCCCAGCCGCCGACACGCGGCGTCGAAACCGGTGAGCGGGGTCACTACCAGCGCCATCTCTTCAGGTGCAAGCAGCTCGGTGCGCTCCACGTCCGGCTCGGGAATGCCGTAGCGATTGCTGACCAGGCCCTGGCCCGGCCGCCACGGCGCAAAGCGCAGCACGCGGCCGTCCAGCACCGGCAGGCAATAGCGCACCTGCGCCGGCAAGCTCAGTTGCCAGCGATGCAAGGCGATCTCGCCATCCATCGCCCAATACCCGGCCACCGCGCCGGTCTGCGGCGCAAACGGCAGTGCCAGCAATTGCTCGGCCAGTGCATCGGCAGCGGCCAAGCGCTGCGTGGCCGGCAGGCTGCGCCGCTGCGCGCGTAGCTGCTGGCGCAACGCCTCTCGGTCCTCGGTCATTGGGGTCTCGCGGCGGTGAGGGAGGCACATTGTCGGTGGCAGGCGTCCACCTGCCTAGCGGTGTGTCCGAAAGGGCGTGCTGGCAGTCCGTCGGGTTTCACGCAAGCCGATCTCTTTGGCGGTGTCGTCGTGCGGATCACTCTCATGCCATGCCACCTGATTGCATCGCGTGCGCGACATCATGCGCGGGTGGTCATACACGCGGTCGCGCCATCGGCACGTGGCGTGCTCGCAGGAGCGCGTGCCGCGAGAGGTGGGACGGCTGCGCGCGGCAAGGATCTGGCTTCGTCACTGGAAGAGCAGGCGCTGCGGATCCACCAACTGGGCTTTATTGGAAATTGAACCGACGAAAGGAGATGAGTTCAGGCGCGGCCAGGCCTAAGTGCAGCGGTGCAAGGCGCACACATCGCATGCGGTGCCGATTCGGTGGTGTTGGGTTCGGGTTCGCGTACCTGCGATCCCAGCACGGAGTCAGTGGGCAGTGGCATGGTCGCGGCATCCGGCGATGCGTCGCACCAGTGCGGTGTCAATCGGCGTACGGTGCCGATTCGGTGGTGTTGGGTGTGGATTCGCGCATCGACGATCCCAGCACGGAGTCGGTGGGCAGTGGCATGGTCGCGGCAACCCGGCGACGCGTCGCACCAGTGCGGTGTCAATCGGCGTAAACGCGCCAAGGCATACCTGCGCGAGCGCAGATAGCGTGCGAACGCACATCGCAGCACTGCCGCAAGGTCATGCTCACGCCTCAGCTGCAAGCGGTGGATGCACAAATGGATGCACAAACAGACAGGCGTCGAACGCACAAAAAGAAACGACGCCCGAAGGCGCCGTTTCAGATTTGCATTCTCCGCCGTGACGATGCGGGCGAAACGACCTTGAACCCGGGGTTCAAGTGGGGACGTTGTGAGGCCATCGGGCTTCCCGCTACAAGGCGGACTTGCACACCCGGCTTCGTCGCGCCCCCATGGTCGTAATTAAGGGACAAGGCGAATGTTTTGCACGCTGTCGTTTACAGCAGAGAACGCAAACGAATTATAGACCTCTGTTGCGCGATGGCTAGCCCATTCGTCGGCGCGCGCCCTGCAAAGTTCATCTTTGCGACGACACTGCGACGCAGGCCTCAACGCGGCGTGTCGGCAACACTGTCCAGACGACGATTCAAGGTGTCGAGCGTGTTGGCCAGTTCGCGATCGTAGAGCGCCTGCTGATCGCGCACCTGCTGCAGTTCGTGCGCAAGATTGAGTGCGGCCAGCACCGCGACGCGATCCACCGCCGCCATACGGTTGCTACCGCGAATCTCGCGCATGCGCAGATCCAGCAGCCGCGCTGCGGCGGTGAGACTCTCGCGCTCTTCTGCGGTCACGCCAACCGTGTATTCACGATCCAGAATACGCACGCTGACCGGCTCGGTGGTACTCACGTGTGCTGCTCCAATGACTTCAACCGTACGATCATGGCTTCCACCCGTGAACGGGCCTGCTCGTTCTTGGTCAGCAGCTGCGAGCGCTCGCCGATCAGCTGTTCCTGTTGGTGCCGCAGGCTGCGGTTTTCGTCGGTCAGCCGTTGAGTTCGCTCGACCAGCGCCTCCACGCGGGCGGCAAGTGCGCGGAGTTGAGCGAGGGCGGCAGCGTTATCCATGCGCTCACGATAGGGGCGCGTGCGCGCGGCGGTCAAGCGCCGGACGACCGGTGGCTTACGTGCCGTCAGGCCAAGCCCGCCAAGGCCTTGGGCCAGATCGCGCCAGTTCGGCGTAGCGCGCGTGGAACGCTGCATGGAACGTCGCGGTAGCAGCCGATACGGGGTGCCTTGATACACTGGGAAGTCTGATCGCCCGCGCATGCGTGGGCGCCTTCTGCCTTTAGCCTGGATGAGTCGATGGATCTGCCTGACGTAACCGCTGTGCAAACTGAAAGTCGTCAGCTCGCGCTGGCGTCCTCTGCGGCGGAGTTGCATGGCGGGCTATGTGGATGGCTGTCCGGCGGTGGTGCCGACAGCGGCGACTGGCTGGCGCGCATCCTGGCCGACACCGCGCAGGTGTCGCCCAAACAGGGTGGCGCGCTGGATCAGATGCGCCAGGTCACGGTGGCGCAGCTGGAAGATCGCGATTTCGCGTTCGAGCTGCTGCTGGTCGAAGACGGCGCCCCGCTGCCGGCGCGTACCGATGCCTTGTTCGACTGGTGCCGCGCGTTTCTGGGTGGTTTCGGGCTGGCCGCGCAGCAGCGCCCGGCGCTGAGCGAAGAGGGCGAGGAAGCGTTGCAGGATCTGGCGCGTCTGGCGCAGGCCTCCAGCGACGACTTCGATGCCGGCGAAGAAGACGACACCGCGCTGGCCGAGATCGAAGAGTTCGTGCGCGTGGCAGTGCTGTTGCTGCATGGCGACTGCGTGATGGGGCCGCGTTTCCGTCAACGCTTGAACTGATCGCCGCACCGATATGAAAAAGCTCACCGGGATCGGCGCGGCCGAATACGCGCGCCGGCGCAAGCAGCTCATGCAGATGGCCGGCGAGCAGGCCATCCTGATCCTGCCGGCTGCGCCCGAGCGCATCCGCAGCCACGACACCCATTATCCGTACCGGCAGGATTCGGACTTCTTGTATCTGAGCGGGTTTCCCGAGCCGGAAGCAGTGCTGGTGCTGGTACCCGGGCGCAAGCATGGCGAAGCGATCCTGTTCTGCCGCGAACGCGATGCCGAGCGCGAAGCCTGGGATGGCCCACGCGAGGGTCAGGAAGGAGCGGTGGAACGCTACGGCATGGACGATGCGTACCCCATCGACGACGTGGACGAGATCCTGCCGGGTCTGCTCGAGGGCCGCACCCGGGTCTATTATCACTTCGGGCGCGATGTCGATTTCGATCTCAAGTTGATCGGCTGGCTCAAGCGGGTGCGCGAGCAGGTGCGTCATGGCGCGCAGCCGCCGCACGAATTTCTGGAGCTTGGCCATCTGCTGCACGAGCAGCGCCTGTTCAAATCGCGCGACGAAATCGCCTTGATGCAGCAGGCGGCCGACATCAGCGTGCGTGCACACCGTGCGGCGATGCGGCTGGCGCGCCCGGGTGTGCACGAGTACGAACTGCAGGCCGAGGTGGAGCGCGAATTCCGCGCTGCCGATGCATGGCCGGCGTACGGCAGCATCGTCGGCACCGGCAGCAACGCGTGTGTGCTGCATTACCGCGCCAACAATGCGCGCAGCCGCGAAGGCGAGCTGGTGCTGATCGATGCCGGTGCCGAATACCGCGGTTATGCAGCCGATATCACCCGGACCTTTCCGGTCAACGGCCGCTTCACGCCCGCGCAGCGCGCGCTGCACGCGTTGGTCGGCGCGGCGCAGGCGGCTGCGCTCGCACAGGCGCGTCCCGGCGTGGCGTACGAGGCCGGCCATCTGGCTGCGGTGGAGACGTTGACCGAGGGGCTGCTGCGCCTGGGCCTGCTCAAGGGCAAGTTGGAGCGCAACATTGCCGAGGAGCAGTACAAACGGTTCTATCGGCACAAGACCGGGCATTGGCTGGGCTTGGATGTGCACGACGTCGGCGATTACCGCTTGGCCGGCGACTCGCGCCTGCTGGAGCCCGGCATGGTGTTCACCATCGAGCCGGGGCTGTACGTCTCGGCCGACGATACCAGCGTGGATGCCAAGTGGCGCGGCATCGGCATCCGCACCGAAGACAATGTGCTGATCACCGCCGATGGCCATCGCGTGCTTACCGATGCGCTGGCGCGCAGCGCCGATGAGATCGAAGCGGAGATGGCTGCGGGCGTCGCTTGCGGGCCGGGCTGAGCGAACGTGCCAGCGCACCACGACATCGCGGCAGTGAGCGCGTGTGCTGGACAGCCACGGAACGGATGACCGGATGCGATGAGCCACCTGTGAACCTGCGCGCGGGATGCGCTGTGTCTGCCGTCTAAGCGTGCTACAGGGTGTTGCACTGCACCTGGACCGATGGATGACCAGATTGTCGTACTGATCTGCGTATCCGGACGGTACGGTCGTGGCTGTGCCGCAGATGCCTGCGCTGAGGTATGACCGGAGTGCTTCCTTGTCATGGACTGCCGATTCGGTGACGCGGCAAGCGAAGCGTTTTGGTAGGCAACCTGCATGCGTCTGGCTATGTTTCTCCCGAGGACGAAAAAACGAAAGTCTTCAACGCAGCGTCGGGGTCTTCTGCGCATCGACGCCACGACCGATTAACCTATTATCAAAGGTCCTGACCATGAAATCTGCTTTTTTCGCGTCGCTGGTGCAGCGCCATGTGCTTTGCATCGCTGCAATGGCAGCGTCCACCGTATTAGGTGTAGCCCCCGCAATGGCGGTGGATATCCACCCAAACAGAGTTCGCCTGGATTTGACTGATGCGATCGTACCCGATAGATCAGTACGTTCCGATAATTTTAGTTTCCAGCCATATTTTGCGAAGGCCTATTATAAAGCGGCCCTTGCTGAATGTCGGAACACCTATGGTTTCGTCCGGACGGTGAAACTGGTCAACGCCGTAGAGTCATCCCCCTCAACACTGGGGCCTAATATGGGTAGCCGCAGTAATGTGAAAAGCACTTGGGCTTGCCGTTAATGAACATCCAACTGCGACACCTTGTCGGCAGAGAGGGTGTCGCGGTTAAAGGCGCTGCGGTCAGCTGAGCACGCAAGCGCGTGTGCTCAGCTGGAAGCGGCCAGGCGTGCGTGCGCCACGCTACTGGAGACAACTCCTCGACGTTGCGCGAAGATCCGGCCAGCACGATAGGCGCACTCGCGGTGCGCCAGCGCTTTGCACCGATACGCTCGATGTATGCCTGGCGGTGGCCCACAGTCACATCGCGTGTGCAGGGGCACTCAGGTGGAGACGGCGAAGACCGGACGGGTCAGATTCTCCGGCTCGCTGTCAGTGCACACCACTTCGTCTTCGATGCGAATGCCGCCGTAGGACTTGAACTGCTCCACGCGCTGCCAGTCGACGCTGGCGGCGTGGCCGTTCTTTTTCACTTCGTCCAGCAGCATGTCGATGAAGTACACGCCGGGTTCGATGGTCACCACCATGCCGGGTTCCAGGACGCGGGTCAGACGCAGAGCCGGATGGCCTGCCGGGCGTTCGATGCGGCCGCCGCGGTCGCTGGCGGCGAAGCCGGCCACATCGTGCACCTGCAGGCCGATCAGATGGCCCAGGCCGTGCGGGAAGAACGCGGCGCTGACGCCGGTGGCCAGTGCGGCTTCGGCCGACACGGTGAGGATGCCGAAATCCTTGAGGATGCCCATCAGGGCCAGATGCGCGTCCACATGCAGTTGCTTGTAATCCACCCCGGCACGCACGCTCTGGCCCATGCGCACCTGTGCGGCATCGACGGCGTCGATCAGCGCCTGAAACTCGCTGCCGGGGTCGGCAGCGTAGGTACGGGTGATGTCGCTTGCGTAACCGTCTGCGGAGGCACCGGCGTCGATCAGAAAGCTGCGCAGCGGTTGCGGCGCGTGTTGGCCCAGCTCGGTGTAATGCAGCACTGCGCCATGTTCGTTGAGCGCGATGATGTTGCCGTACGGCAGTGTGTTGGCGTCCTGGCCCACTGCTGCGCAGTAGGCCATGTGGATGCCGAATTCGCTCTGGCCAGCGCGAAACGCCGCTTCGGCCGCGCGATGCCCACGCACCGCCAGTTGCTGGGCGATGCGCATCAGCGCCAGTTCGTACGGCGTCTTGAAGGCGCGCTGATAGTCCAGGTAATCGATGACCGGCTGCGGGTTGTTCGGCACATAGGCGCCCAATGCGCTCTGCGCTTCACCGAGGATGGCGCAGCGTGCGCTGCGCGCGGGCAGCAGCTTCAAGGCCTCGTCCGGGGTGCGGATGATGTGGATGTCGCAATGCTCCACCCACCAGCCGCTGGGGGCGTCGGGCACCACGTGCCAGTAGTCGAACGGCTGATAGAAAAGCACCGTCGGGCGCTGGCCCGGGGTGTAGATCAGCCAGCTGTTGGGGATGCGCGTCAGCGGCACCCAGGTCTTGAACTGCGGGTTCACCGCGAACGGGTAATCGCGGTCGTCGAACAGCTGGTAGTGCGTGGTGCCGCTGGGCACCACCAGGTGATCAAAGCCGCCGCGCTGCAGCGCTTCATCCGCGCGCGCGCTGAGCGTGCGTAGGTGGTCGGAATACAGGCGGCTCATGGAAGGCTGGGTCATGCGGAACTCGGTCGCGATGCAAGGCAGGGCGCAAGTTTGCCGCAAAGCCTGTGAATCGGTCAGCCGACCATGTGTTCTTCGGCGATCCAGGCGCGCAGACGCAGGCGATGCGGCTCGGACATGCTCAAAAAACGAAAGCCGGCCCAGGCCTGACCGGGGGCATGTGCGGCTTCGGACCAGAGCAGATGCACGCCGACATCGATTTCGGTGGCGCGGCCGATGCGCTCGGGCAGGCTGAAACGCAGCTGATACAGCGCGTCGTCGTGCAATGGAACCGAGGCCAGCAGCAGCATGCCGGTTTCGGAGACATTGCCGACCCGGCCGATCTGCGCGTCGCTGAGCATGTCGACGACCGGCACCATGTCGCTGGGCTGGCGGCGCGGGGCGCGGCGGGTGTCCTGGATCATGCGGAGGCCTCGGTGGGGGAGTGGCCAGCCAGACTGCGTAGCGTGCGCACGGTGGCATGCCAGGCGCGATCGATCAGCCGCGATTTTTCTTCCACCAGCAAGCGTGCCTGGCCGCTGGCCATCAGCCGCGCCAGACCATCCAGCGATTGCTCGCCGAGCTTTTGCCCGCGCTGATTGACGAACAGCGCGTTGCCGGTCATCGGGCTGTACCAGGACAGGCGCTGCCGACGCAGGTCGCCTTGTTGATTGATCACAAATTCGAACCAGGTGCCGAAAGGCAGGCTGCCCAGCTGCACGTAGCAGGCTTCCTCGTCCGGCGTTCGCGGCGTGATGGCCGGCTTGCGCGCGGAGGTGTCGCCCTGGTCGCCCAGCCGCGCGCGCGCCTTGAGTTTGGCGGTGAGCTCGGTGCGCGAGGTGAGCGCATCGTCGCCACCGGGCGTGGACAGGCGCCGCGCGATCGCAGCCGCTTCGTCGTGGTGATA
The DNA here is from genome assembly GCF_979258225.1 of Xanthomonas sp. AC360. NCBI lineage: Bacteria > Pseudomonadati > Pseudomonadota > Gammaproteobacteria > Lysobacterales > Lysobacteraceae > Xanthomonas > Xanthomonas sp. AC360. The sequence goes on along the minus strand of NZ_OZ409846.1, from coordinate 207,717 downwards.
GCCGACCTGCAGCAACGCGGTTTCGACGTCGGTGCCCAGCGCAATGTCGGTCGGCAAGCCCTTGCTGCGGCAGGTGACTTCGGCGATGCGCGCGGTCAGGGCCTGGCGCTCGTCCCATTCGGGCGATTGCTCGCCTTGCCGCAGCAGGGTGAGCGTGAGGACGTCCGACCACGCCTGGCGCAGCAGCGATTGCACGAAGCGCGGCGGCGCGCTGTCTTCGCAGAGTTGCTCGATGCGCGCCTGCGCCTGCTGCTTGGCCGATTCAAGCCGTTCCTTGCCGCGTGCGGCATCTACATGCCGGCGTTCGGCCACTTCGGCTTTGCGCGCCAGGTTGCGCAGATGCGTCTGGATATCGTCGTTGGCGGTTGCAAACACCGCCTCGTCGCCCTGGTAGTTGTTGACGATTGTGTCGACTGCGCTGCCCAGCTTGTGCAACAGCTGCGGGTCGACGTCGTCGTCCCCTAACCACACCGCACCGGACTCGGCCACGGTATTGAGCAACTCGCGCACCGGGTGCTGATCGCGCACGAAGAAATGCGTGTCGGCCAACGCGGCGCGCACCACCGGCACCTGCAGCTTGGCGAGCAGGGCCTGCGCGGGCGTGTGCTCGCGCACTTCGCGTTGCATCTGCGCGTAGAGCAGACCGAGCAGATCGAAGGTGTCGTTGTCCTGCGGCGACAGTGCGGCATCCGCGCCGTGCTCGGCGCGTAACAGTGCCAGCACCTGACGCTGCACCGCATCGATGCCGGACGCCTGCGACGCTGCAGCCGGCTGCGCGCCCAGCGCGCCTTGCAGGCTGGCCAGCGCCTCGCCGAGCGCGGCCTTGGGCACGCTGACCGGGGCAGGACCGGAGGGCTGCGCAGCGGGCTGTGCAGAGGGCTGTACAGACGGTTGTGCAGCGGCGGCCTGCACCAGGCTGCCCGGCGCGCCGCGCTGATGCATGCCAGCGCTGGCTGCTGCCTGCGACTGGCGGGCCGAGGACATCAGGCTGTCCAGCGCGTGTGCGGCGTCGTCCAGCGCGGGTGAGGTCGCTTGCGCGGTTGTTGCTGCGGGGGGCGCACTCGCGGACGTACCGTGCGGATCCAGCAGCGCGCTCTGCCATGCGGTTGGCGCGGATTGGCCGGCCCATGCGGTGGCCGGGCGCGCGCCGGGTTGCGCGGCGCCGGGCGTGCCGGAGGTTGCAGCGTTCCTGGGCGCGCCTGCGCTGTCCGGCAAGGTGCGACGTGTCTGCACCTGCGTGGGTCTGACCAGATACGGGTGGTAGATCAGCCCCGGCAGAATGCCTTCCTGCGCCAGCGTGGCGTTGGCGCTCTCGTACAGGTCGCCCAAGCGGTCCATCACCTGGTGCTCGAACACCTTGTACAGCGCCAGTTGACCATCCAGGTTGAGGCCCAGCAGCTGGCCGCACTCGCGCAGGATCCGGCAGAGCGCGTAGGGGCCAAGCGGCAAGGCATCCAGCTCGAACTCCGGCACCGCGCCGATCACCGCCAGCCGCTGCGCCAGCAATTGCAGCGCATCGGCACGGCGTGCCGTTTCGCGGCGGGCGATCTCGTTGAGCACGATATCGCGGTCGATATCGGTGTCTTCCACCAGGGTCAGCATCTGCGGCTGGGCCGTTGTCTCGGCGGGCGGCACCAGCGTGGGGCGTTCGCGCAGCAGGGCCAGATCCTGCGCGAGGTGCTGCAGGAACAGCTGCGGGAATTGGTCGATGTGATCGCGTAGCCCACGCATCTGCGCGTAGGTATCGGCCTGAATCTGGCTGTTGCGCGCATGTTCGGCCCGGTGCAGCAGTTCGCGCTCCAGCTCGACGATGGTCAAGCGCAGTGAGCCGTTGAGCGCCTGCACGCAGTGCGCATGCAGCATGCCCAGCAGGCGACGGCCGCGCGCGGACACGGGAGCCTCGGCGATCGGGCCGCTGAGTGTGGTCTGCAGGGAAGAAACGGGCGTGGACATCCGGGAGGGTGGGCTCGATGCGAAGCGTGAGCTATGTAGCATGTTTTCCCACTGCCCTGCGACACTGTGGGCGCTGGCAGTCGATGCGTCGCTGTCTGTGCGTGTGCGTCGGCAGGAGCGTGCGCTGACAGCTGCAGCGTTGCCAGCCGTCGTATCAGCGTGTTGCCGACAACGCCTGCAGGGCGGCGTGCGCGGTCAGCTCAGGAACAGTTCGACCACATCGTTGGTAAAGCGGCGGCCCAGTTCGGTGGGCACCACACGTCCGTGCTGCTCGATCAACCACCCCTGTGCCACCGCACGCGCCACCGGCGCAGCGATGGCCGCGGCAGCCAGACCAGTCGATGCCTCGAAATCGCTCAGGCGAAACCCTTCGTGCAGCCGCAACAGATTGAGCATGTATTCGAACGGCAAGCGCTCGCGCGGCACGACTTCATCGCCGCCGATCGACGCTGCGGTGCCGGCACTGGCCAGATAGGTTTGCGGGTGCTTGTGCTTCCAGCGACGCAGCACGTGCTGCTCGGCGCCGGAACTGATCTTGCCGTGCGCGCCGGCACCGATGCCCAGGTAATCGCCAAAGCGCCAGTAATTGAGGTTATGCGCGCACTGCCGCCCGGGTTTGGCGTAGGCGCTGACTTCGTACTGCGCGTAGCCGGCGTCGGCGAGCAACGCTTGGCAATGTTCCTGGATATCCCAGGCCGCATCGTCGTCGGGAATGCCCTTGGGCGGCCGTGCGAAGAATACCGTGTTCGGTTCCAGCGTGAGCTGGTAGTGCGACATGTGGGTGGGCTGCAGCGCAAAGGCGCGCTCAAGATCGTGCTCGGCCTGCAGCAGCGTCTGCTCGGGCAACGCATACATCAAGTCGATGTTGAAATTGTCGTAGCCGGCATCCTGCGCCAGCTTGATCGCGCGCTCGGCGTCGGCGCTGTCATGGATGCGACCCAGCCGCTGCAATGCCACATCATCGAAGGTCTGCACCCCGAAGCTCAGCCGGTTCACGCCGGCCGCGCGGTAGTGCTCGAAGCGGCCGTGTTCGGCCGTGCCCGGGTTGGTTTCCAGGGTGATTTCAAGGTTCGGCGCAAACCGCAGCCGCGCCGCTGCGGCCTGCAAAAAGCGGTCGATCGCCTCGGCCGGAAACAGGCTGGGCGTACCGCCACCGAAGAACACCGAATGCACCACGCGTCCCCATACCAGCGGCAGATCCGCATCCAGGTCGCGGATCAATGCATCCACATAGTCCTCGAACGGCAATACGCCCTTGGCCGCATGCGAATTGAAGTCGCAATACGGGCATTTGCGTACGCACCAGGGCAGGTGCACGTAGAGCGAGAGCGGGGGCGGGATCAGGTCGGGCACTGCGTCAGATCGTCCGTTACAGCGCGAGCGCGTGCAATTTGTGCTGCAGCGTGGCCAGCGCCACTGCGCGGTGGCTCAGGCGGTTCTTCAGCTCGCTGTCCATTTCCGCTGCGGTCAGGCCGTACACCGGGTCCAGGAACACCGGGTTGTAACCAAAGCCGCCATCGCCGCGCGGTTGCGTGGTGATCACGCCTTCCCAGCTGCCTTCGGCGATCAACGGTTGCGGATCTTCCGGGTGACGCAGCAGCACGATCACCGCGTAAAAACGCGCGCTGCGGCGTTCGGCGGGCACATCGCGCATGGCATCGAGCAACTTGGCGTTGTTGGCCTGCGCATTGGTCGGGCTGCCGGCATAGCGCGCGCTGTACAAACCGGGCGCACCGCCAAGCGCATCGACGATCAGGCCGGAGTCATCGGCCAGCGCGGGCAGGCCGGTGACGGCGCTGGCATGGCGTGCCTTGATCAGCGCGTTCTCGACGAAGGTCAGGCCGGTTTCCGGCACGTCCTCCACTCCGAGTTCGCCTTGCGCGACGATGCGCAGCGGCAATGCGGCCAGCATCGCGCGCAGTTCTTCCAGCTTGCCGGCGTTGCCGCTGGCCAGGACCAGTTGTTTCATTGCTTGGGCTCCAGCAAATCCCACTTGGTGCCGTACAGATCGCGGAACACCACGACCGTGCCGTACGGTTCTTCGCGCGGGGTTTCCAGAAATTCCACGCCAAACGCCTGCATCGCCGCGTGGTCGCGCCAGAAGTCGTCGGTGTAGAGAAAATGATCCACCCGCCCACCGGTCTGGTCGCCGATGCGCGCCTGCTGCGCGGCGTCGGCCGGCTGCGCAAGCAGCAAGCCGGCGTCCTGCGCGCTGCCCGGGCCGATCACCACCCAGCGTTTGCCGTCGCCCAACGCGCGATCTTCCAGCACCTGGAAGCCCAGCGCGCCGGTGTACCAGGCAATGGCCGCATCGTAATCGGCGACCAGCAGCGTGGTCAGGGCAATGCGCCGGCTCATCCGGCCAGTGCAGCGCGTTGCAGTGCGAACAGTTCGCCCATGCCCTTTTCGGCCAGGGCGAGCAGCGCATTGAGTTCTTCGCGGCGGAACGCGTGGCCTTCAGCGGTGCCCTGCAGCTCGATGAAGCCGCCGCCATCGTTCATCACCACATTCATGTCGGTGTCGCAGTCGCTGTCTTCCGGGTAATCCAGATCCAGCACCGGCTCGCCGCGATAGATGCCCACCGACACCGCAGCGACGGCGCCGATCAACGGATGCTTCTTGATGTCGCCGCGCTTGAGCAGCAGGTTCACCGCATCGGCCAGCGCCACGTAGGCGCCGGTGATCGCCGCGGTGCGGGTGCCGCCGTCGGCCTGCAGTACATCGCAGTCCAGGGTGATGGTGCGCTCGCCCAGTGCGTTGCGATCCACGCAGGCGCGCAAGGCGCGGCCGATCAGTCGCTGAATTTCCAGCGTGCGCCCGCCCTGCTTGCCGCGTGCGGCTTCGCGGTCGGAGCGGGTGTGGGTGGAGCGCGGCAACATGCCGTATTCGGCGGTGACCCAGCCTTCGCCCTTGCCGCGCAGGAAGTTCGGCACGCGGTTTTCCACGCTGGCGGTGCACAGCACGCGGGTGTCGCCGAAGCTCACCAGCACCGAACCTTCGGCATGGCGGGTGAAGGAGCGTTCGATGCGCACCGGGCGCAGCTGATCGGCCATGCGGCCACTGGGACGGGAAAAGGTCATGCGATGAGTCCGGAAGTCGGGAGGTGGGTCTTGGCGCCAATGCACGGCGGGCAGCAGCCGGCCGGTGTGGGCGGCTAGGGTACCATTCGCGCTTTGACGGCACGGGATTCACGATGATCCGAAGCATGACCGCGTTTGCTGGCGGCGAACGCATCACGCCCTGGGGCACGCTTGGTTGCGAGCTGCGCTCGGTCAACCACCGCTTTCTGGAAGTGGGCGTGCGCCTGCCCGAAGAATTGCGTGCACTGGAGCCGCTGCTGCGCGAACGCGTGGCAGCCAAGAACAGCCGCGGCAAGCTGGACCTGACGCTGCGCTTGCGCGCGCCGGATAACGCACAGACGCTGGCGGTCAACGAATCGCTGCTGCAGGAACTGGGTGCGCTGGCCACGCGGCTGGACGGGCTGTTTCCCAAGTTGCAGGTGGGCTTTACCGATCTGCTGCAGCTGCCCGGCGTGTTGCAGGTGCAGGACGTGGATGCGCCCGCGCTGCAGGCCCAGGCGCTGGCCTTGCTCGACGAAGTGGTCGACAGTTTTGTGGTTGCGCGCGAGCGCGAAGGCGGCAAGCTGGCCGAGGCGATCAGCGAGCGTGTGGATGCGATCGAACGCATCGCCGCCGAGGTGCGCATCTTGATCCCGGCAATCCGCGAGGGTCAGCGCGCCAAGCTGGCTGCACGCCTGGCCGATCTGCCGCATCCGGTGGACCCGGGCCGCGCCGAGCAGGAACTGGTGCTGTGGCTGCAGAAGCTCGATGTGGACGAGGAACTGGACCGTCTGTCCAGCCACATTTCCGAAATCCGCCGCGTGCTCAAGCAGCGCGAACCGGTCGGCCGCCGGCTGGACTTTCTGCTGCAGGAGTTCAACCGCGAAGCCAATACGCTGGGCTCCAAGTCGGTGGACAGCCGCACCTCCAACGCCGCGGTGGATCTGAAGGTGCTGATCGACCAGATCCGCGAGCAGGTGCAGAACATCGAATAGCCGTGAATAGGCAATCGGGAATGGGGAATCGTCAAAGCAGGTACGATTCCCCACGGCCTGCTTGCTCCGCGCGGTGCCCCATTCCCTATTCTCGACTCCCTATTCCCTAAAATGCGCGGCACCCTCTATATCGTTGCGGCCCCCTCGGGCGCCGGCAAGAGCAGCATCGTCAACGCCACCTTGGCGCGCGACCCGAAGATCGCGTTGTCGATCTCGTTCACCTCGCGCGCGCCGCGGCCGGGCGAGCGGCATGCCGAGCACTACCATTTTGTGTCGGCAGACGAGTTCCAGGGCATGATCGAAGCGGGCGACTTTTTCGAATATGCGCGGGTGCATGGCGACTGGAAGGGCACCGCACGGCAGTCGGTGGAGCCGCAGTTGGCCGCCGGCCACGATGTGCTGCTGGAGATCGATTGGCAGGGCGCACGCCAGGTCCGCCAGAAAGTGCCCGATGCGGTGAGCGTGTTCATCCTGCCGCCGTCGCGCCAGGCGCTGGACGAGCGCATGCGCAAGCGCGGGCAGGACAGCGAAGACGTGATGGCGCAGCGGTTGGCCGCCGCACGCGAAGAAATGCTGCATTTCGAAGAGTTCGATTACGTAATAATCAACGAGACCTTCGACACCGCGGTCTCGGAGATGTGCGCCATCTTCACCGCCAGCCGGCTGCGTCGGCAGGCGCAGCAGCAGCGGCATGCCGGCCTCATCCAGGCATTGCTGGACTGAGCCCGCCGGGTGGGCGCTTGCACGCGCGTGATGCACGCTGCCCGCAGCAGTTGCTCCGACGCCAAGCGCGGCAGGTCGACGACCGGCATGCGTGCAGGTGTGAATGACCTGGGATGGCGGCTGAGCGGCCGGACCTGCAGGGGTGTTCTGCGCACCGGGGCTCCGGTGCGGTTTGGTCGATGTGGTCCAAGTGGCTGATTCCAAAGCAAACTGAATGGCCGCCGGTTGCCCGCCCAGCGACGCCGGCGTACACTCCGCCCCCTTTCCCTCATTCGATGCGCGGCCGTTGCTGGTCGCCGGGAGCCCGCATGGCCCGCATTACCGTAGAAGATTGCCTGGAAGTCGTGAACAACCGTTTCGAGCTGGTCATGATGGCCTCCAAGCGCGCCCGTCAGCTCGCCAACGGCGTGCAGCCGTTGATCGAAAACGCAGACGCCAGCGACAAGCCCACCGTGATGGCGCTGCGCGAGATCGCTGCCCGCCGGATCGACAACGCCCTGATCGATGAAGTCGAGAAGGCCGAACGCGAGCGTGCCGAGCGCGAAGCGCTGGAATGGGCCGCCGCCGAAGTGGTCGCCGACGAAGACATGTCGAAGAACGACGACTGATCGTCACCCGCCACTGCGGTGGCCGATGATGTCCAGACAGCCCGCCTTGTGCGGGCTGTTTGCGTTTTGAGGCCTGTAGCGCGATCAGCAGAATCACGGCGCTTCGATGACGCGTGTCTGGCCGTCATGCGCTGCATCGCCGTGTGCCATGCATGCCCTCCGGTTCCCGCGCATCGCATGCGCTGCCCGACGGCTGCTCGCCGCAGTGCGTCGGCAGTTTTCATCGACGTCGATGCGCTGCATACGCTTACTGATTGCGTGACGCGTGCTTCAGGCGTCGTCGTCCGGCAGCGGCGCCATCCCAGCAGCGCAGCTATCGGTCCAGTGCGCTCAATCGGCGCGCTGGTCGTCATGCCTTCGCCCACCGCTGCACGCTTCGCCGATCACGCGACGCACGCGTCAGGAGTTGTCTGCCAACACCTGCGCTATCTCGCGTCGCGGGCGATGGTGCAGCGCCCCCGGTCGGCGCGCCGGTGGGCATGCCTGCATCAACTGCCGGCAGGCGCTGGTGGATCGCGCGTCGCAGGTATCAGTCGTCGTCCGCCGGCAGCTGCGCCATCTCATGGCGCAGGCTTCGGTCCAGCGCCTGCATGGCCTGGTACCCGCGTCGCTTTGCGGCATGCAGGTGCGCGATATGCACCGGCGTCGCTGTGGTGCTCGCGCCCAGGCCGCTCATCGCCGACATCGCTGCCGGCAGATCGGTAAAGCCGCCGCTGGCCACCGCGGCCAGCATTGCGCTGCCCAGCAGCACCGGTTCGGCGGTGGCCGCGATCTGCACCGGCACGCCGCAGGCATCGGCCATCAACTGGCGGACCAGGCGGCTGTGGCTGGCGCCGCCACTCATGATCACGCTGTCGAACCTCACCCCCTGCGCGCGCAGCGCATCGATGATGTCGGCCAGCCCGTAGCCCAGGCCGCAGACGCCGGCCACGTACAGCGCTTCCAGACCTTGCAGATCGTGGTCGATGGTCAGCCCGGCGATCATGGCGCGAGCGTTGGGGTCGGCATCGGGCGAGCGGTTGCCCAGATAGTCCGGCAGCACATGCAGCCCGCGCGCCAGTACGGCGGCCTGGGACGCGCTGCCGACGCGCGCCAGCACGCGTTCTTCCAGCCACTGCAGCACATCCTGGCCTGCCGCGGTGGCCTGTGCGTTGGCGTCGGCATAGTCCGGATGCGAGCGCACCAGGGTGTCGATTGCCACGCCCGCCGCAGATTGGCCGCCCTCGTTGAGCCATAGCCCCGGGACCAGTGCGGAGCCGTAAGGCCCCCAGACGCCCGGCGTGAAGCAGGGCGTCTGGGTGCTGGCCAGCACGCAGGCCGAGGTGCCGAAGATATAGGCCAGCCGCGCGGTGAGCGGCATTGGCTGGCCATCTGCGGACGGGCTGGCAAGCGTACCGATGGCACCGGCATGCGCGTCGATCAACGCCGCGCCTACCGCGATGCCGGCACGCAAGCCCAATTCGTCGGCAGCCTGCGCCGAAAGCCCCTCGCCCAGCGCCGTGCCGGGCGGCACCACCTCGCTGCCGATCCGCGCGGCCGCATCGTCCAGCAGGTCGGCCAGGCCGATGCGTTCGAAGTAACGTCGGCTCCAGCCGCCTTCGTGCTGCACGTAGGTCCACTTGCAGGTCACCGTGCAGAGCGAGCGTGCGGTGCTACCGGTGGCACGCCAGCTCAGCCAGTCGGCCAGGTCGAAGAAATGCGCCGCGCGTGCGTAGCTGTCGGGCAGGTGCTGCTTGAGCCATAGCAGCTTGGGGGTCTGCATTTCCGGCGAGATCTGCCCGCCGACATAGCGCAGCACCGGCTCGTCGGTGGCGTTGATGTGCGCGGCCTGGGCGATGGCGCGGTGGTCCATCCACACGATCACATCGCGGTCGGCCTGGCCGCTGGGGCTGATGCACACCGGCCTGCCATCGGCGGCCACCGCCACCAGCGAGCAGGTGGCATCGAAGCCGATGCCCGCCACCCGCGCGACGTCCACGCCGGTGTGTGCCAGCGCGGCGCGGATCGCCTGCACGCAGGCCTGCCAGATGTCTGCGGAAGATTGCTCGACCATCTCGCCGGGCAGGTACCAGGTCTGGATGGCATGGCGCGCAGTGCCGAGCAACTGGCCGCGCGCGTCGAACAGCCCGGCGCGGGCGCTGCCGGTGCCCACGTCCACGCCGATATAGATCGCCTCGTTGGTCGGTTGCATGGCTTACCAGCAGGTATAGCCGCCGTCGGCCAGCACGATACTGCCGGTCATCAGGCTGGCGGCGGGGGAGGCCAAAAACAGCGCCACCGAGGCGATTTCTTCCACTTCGCCCAGCCGTCCCATCGGCGTGCCGCCGATCCAGGCGTCGTACATCGCCGGGTCTTCCTTGACGAAGGCATTGAGTGGCGTGGCGATATAGGTCGGCGCGACGGCATTGACGCGCACGCCGCGTGCGCCCCATTCGGCGGCCAGCGATTTGGTCAGGTGATGCACCGCCGCCTTGGAGGCGTTGTAGTAGGCCTGCGCCTGCGGTTTGTTGACGATGAAGCCGGACATCGAGCCGACGTTGACGATCACGCCATCGCCACTTTGCAGCATGTGCTTGCCGAACGCGCGGCAGCACCAGAACGTGCCATTGAGGTTGACGTCGATGACGTTGAGCCAGTGCTCGTCGGTGACCGTTTCGGCCGGGGTCTGGCTACGGGCGATACCGGCGTTGTTGACCAGGATGTCGACCTTGCCGAACTGCGCGTTCAATGTATCGGCAACGCTGGTGACGCGTGCCGAATCGGTGACGTCCATCTGCACGAACTCTGCATCCAGGCCCTTGCTGCGCAGGGTGGCCAGGCCTTGCTCGGCCACAGCGCCATCGTGATCGGCAATGACCACCTTGGCGCCGGCTTCGGCCAGCGCTTCGCAAATCGCCAGGCCGATCGCGCGGCCGCCGCCGGTGACGACCGCCACGCGGCCATCGAGTTTGAACTTGTCCAGATACATCGGCATGTCTCCTGCTGGTCTTGATCGTGGGGGAGGAACGAAAACGGGGAGGAACGAGGGGGAGTGAGGTTTGGGAGGGAGCGCGCGCTCAGCGCATCGCTTGTTGCTGCGCGTCGAAGCGGTGCAGGTGCTCTGGGTCCGGAATCAGGGTCACCGTTTCACCGACGTGCACACGCAGATCGCCGGTGCAACGCGCATCGACCGTGCCTACGCCGGGGATCTCCACGTACACGAAGGTGTCGCTGCCCAGATGCTCGGCCTGGATCACGCTGCCTTGCCAGGCATCGCCGGTGCCAGTTGCGGGGCTGCCGCGCTGCACGGCGATGTGCTCCGGGCGCACCCCGAGCGTGACCGCACCATGGCGCGCGGCTACCTCGCCCTGCAGCAGATTCATGCGCGGCGAGCCGATGAAGCCGGCCACGAATACATTGGCAGGGCGCTCGTACAACTCCAGCGGCGTGCCGACCTGTTCGATACGTCCGGCCTGCAGCACCACGATCTCGTCGGCCATGGTCATCGCTTCGACCTGGTCGTGGGTGACATACACCGCGGTGGTCTTGAGCTGCTTCTGCAGGCGGGTGACTTCCAGGCGCATCTGCACGCGCAAGGCCGCGTCCAGATTGGAGAGCGGCTCGTCGAACAGAAAGCCCTTTGGCTCGCGCACGATGGCGCGGCCGATCGCCACGCGCTGGCGCTGGCCGCCGGACAACTGCCCGGGCTTGCGGTCGAGATAATCGGTGAGGTTGAGCACCGTGGCGGCCTGCGCCACGCGCCGCTCGATCTCGGCACTGGGCACGCGCGCCATCTTCAGGCCGAAGGCGATGTTCTTGCGCACGCTCATGTGCGGATACAGCGCATACGACTGAAACACCATCGACAAGCCACGCTTGGCCGGCGCCAGGCCGGTCACGTCCTGGCCGTCGATGAGGATGCGCCCGCCGCTCACATCTTCCAGCCCGGCGATCAAGCGCAATAGCGTGGTCTTGCCGCAGCCGGAGGGGCCGACGAACACCACGAACTTGCCGTCGTCGATCTCCAGATCCGCACCGTGGATGACCTGTGTGTCGTCGAAGGATTTGCTGACACCTTGCAGTGTGATGCGTCCCATGAACCACCTATCAAAGTTGAGTGAGCTACTTCACTGCGCCGAAGGTGAGCCCGCGCACGAGCTGCTTCTGGCAGAACCAGCCCAGCACCAGAATCGGCGCGATGGCCATCGTCGAGGCGGCCGACAACTTGGCCCAGAACAGGCCTTCCGGGCTCGAATACGAGGCAATGAACGCGGTCAACGGCGAGGCCTGCGAGGAGGACAGATTCAAGGACCAGAACGCCTCGTTCCAGGCCAGGATCACGTTGAGCAGCAGCGAAGACGCAATGCCGGGAACCGCCATCGGCGCCAGGATGTAGAGGATTTCCTTGCCGATGGTGGCGCCATCCATGCGCGCCGCTTCCAGGATGTCCTTGGGGATGTCCTTGAAGTAGTTGAACAGCATCCAGACCATGATCGGCAGGTTGCTCAGGCACAGCACGATGATCAGGCCCAGTTGCGTATCCAGCAGCCCGGAATCGCGGTACAGCAGATAGATCGGCACCAGCACGCCCACCGGCGGCAGCATCTTGGTGGATAGCATCCACAGCAGAATCCCGCGTGTGCGCTTGGTGGGCGAGAACGCCATCGACCACGCGGCAGGGATGGCGATGACCAGCGCGATCAGGGTGGATCCCAGCGAGACCGCCACCGAATTCCAGGCATGCGCGAAGTAGTCGCTGCGTCCCTGCACGGCGACGTAGTTTTCCAGCGTCCAATGGAAGAACACGAAGCTGGGCGGGCTGGAAAACGCATCGACCTCGGTCTTGAAGCTGGTCAGCAGCATCCACAGGATCGGGAAGAAGATCACGCCGCCGACCACCCATGCGGCAACCGTGGTGACGAGGATTTGCAGCGTTGAGGTACGACGTGCCATCTCAGGTCTCCAGGTTCTTGCCGACGATGCGCACCAGGAAGATGGCCGCGATATTGGCCAGCACCACGGCGATCAATCCGCCTGCCGATGCGGCGCCCACGTCGTACTGCAGCAGTGCCTGCGAATAGATCAGGTACGCCAGATTGGTGGTTTGCAGTCCGGGCCCGCCGCCGGTGGTGACGTAGATCTCCACGAACACGGTGAGCAGGAAGATGGTTTCGATCAGCACCACGATGGTCAGCGGGCGTGCCAGATGCGGCAGGGTCAGATGGAAGAAGCGGTCGAACGCACCGGCGCCATCCATCAGCGCGGCTTCCTGTTGTTCTTCATCCAGCGACTGCAGTGCTGTCAGCAGGATCAGCACCGCAAACGGCAACCATTGCCAGGCCACGATGACAATGATGGAGAACATCGGGTACTGGGTGAACCAGTCGATCGGGGTCAGGCCAACGCTTTGCCATAGCCATGCCAGCAACCCGGACACCGGATGCATCAGCAGGTTCTTCCAGATCAGCGCGCTCACCGTCGGCATCACGAAAAACGGCGCGATCAGCATCAAGCGCACGATGCGGCGTCCCACGAACACCTGGTCCAGCAGCAGCGCGATCAGCACGCCGAAGACGGCCGTGATCGCCAGTACCGAGCCGACCAGCAACAAGGTATTGCCCAGCGAAGAGAGAAACGCCGGGTTGCTCAGGAAGTAGCGGTAATTGCCCAGCCCGACAAAGGTCTGTTCCGGGTTGAGCAGGTTGTAGTTCAACGTGGAAAACCACACCGTCATCGCCAGCGGCACGATCATCCAGGCCAGCAACAGCACGATCGACGGGGCGATCAGGAACCGTGCGAGTTTTTGCGTTTGATGGGTGGCCATCGGCAAGGTCCAGGGTGGAGGCAGGCAGCGCGCCTGCAGTGCATGGCAGCGGCCGGATGCGTCGACGCCGGGATAGGCGTCGAACGCACGGCCGGGTGGGCGTTAGAAATTCAGGCTGACCTGCAGGCCGACAATGGTGGCGTTGTCGCCATCCAGTCCACCCGGATGACGGATGTACTGCACGCTGGGCATGACTTCGATCCCGCGGCTGACGGCGATGTTGTAATTGAGCTCGATGGGGTATTCGTAGCGCTGCACACCAATGGCCGCTGTGCCCGCAGGCAAGCGCTGGTTGTAGCGGGTTTGCGCCGCACGCAAACGGTCGCTGAGCGCATTGCGGCCGACGGCCACGCCGATGCGGTCGTTCGGTCGCGCAGCGGAAAGTCCTTTCCAGAATCCGCCGATCGCCAGCACCTGGCCCACGGTGCTGACCTCGTCGTCGGCGTCGATGACGCTTGCGAACAGCCGCAAGCCGCCCCCGGCGCCATTGCTGGTGACCTGTTGTTCGAAATTGGCGTAGAACGCGCGATCAGTGTCCTGCAGCGCGGCCAGATCGGTGCCGAGGCTGGTCGGCACGCCCGAGCGGGTGTAGACGCGCAGTTGATCGTTGCTGTTGCGGGTCGCACCGATGCGGTAGTCGCCATCGATGCCATTGCCGTAGTCGGGCTTGTACTCCACTTCGGCCACCAGCATGGTGCCGTGGTCGTCGCCGGAGGTGCCGAGCTTCAAGCCTTGGTCGGTGGATCGGTTTTGCGGGTTGGCATCGTAGCCGCCCACGCGGAAAAACCAGCGTTTGTCCGGGCTGAAAGTGACCACGCCGCCCCAGGCGCTGAGCGGGTCGCCATACCAGTTGTTGCTGATGTAGTTGGACGAGCCGCCGCTGCAGAAGGTCAGGTGCTGGTAGTTGCAGTTGAGCGCGAAGAAATCGGCGCTGGGATACAGGCGGCCGGCTTTCAGCGTCAGTTTGTCGTCGAGCAGGCGCTGGGTCAGCGAGAACTGGGTCAGGCGCGTCACATCGCCGCGTCCAAAAATCTGCTGTGATTGCAACAGAGTGGGGATGCCGGCGGTGTTGTTGATCAACTCGCCGTTGCGATTGGTGATCTCCAGTTTGAAATCGGCGCCGGACCAGCCCCACAGCCGTTCCAGATCGAAGTACCCGCCCAGGAAGAATTGGTCGGCATAGGCGGTGCGCTCGCGGAGTCCGCCGGAGGTGTTGTGGGCGGTCTGGCTGAAGTGCGCCAGTTTGAACTGGATACCGTCATCGGCCAGCTTGCTGCGCAGGCCGCCCCAGTCGCCGCCGATGTGTTTGTCCGGATCGAATGCCTGGGCGCTGGCCTGTGTGCAGGCCAGGCTAGCGAGCAACATCGTCAGCGCAGGTGTGGTGTGCCTGATCTTCATCGATTGCCTCGTGGGAAGGTGCGGCGCCGTAACGCCGGAGCATGGCTGTGGCCAGGGGCGGGCCGGGCAGGGTGCCCGGCCCAACGGACCTGTACTTGGAGCAGCTGATAAAACGTAGCGAGCGCTGCGCTTAGCGCTTGGGGTAGCCGGCCCGCTGCATCTCTCGCTCGGTGGCGGCTTGCGCGTTCTTCAATGCCTCATCCACGCTGATCGAGCCGGTGAGCGCCGCGGAAAACTGTTGGCCCACCGTGGTGCCGATCGACTGGAACTCGGGGATGGCCGCGTACTGCACGCCGACGTAAGGCACCGGCTTGACCGTGGGGTGATGGGTATCGGCGCCCTGGATGGCGGCCAGCGTCTGCTTGGCGAAGGGGGCGGCCTTGAGATACTCGGCCGTGGCGTACAGCGACTGGCGCGTGCCCGGCGGGACATTGCCCCAGCCTTCCTTGCCGGCCACCAGTTCGGTGTAGTGCTTGCTAGTGGCCCAGGCGATGAATGCCTGCGCCTTGTCGGCCTTTTTCGAACTTGCCGGGATAGCCAGATTCCAGGCCCATAGCCAGCCGGTGGTCTTGCCCTTGCCGGCATCCGGCGCCGCGGCAAAACCGACCTTGTCCGACACCTTGGATTCGCTCGGGTTGCTGATGAACGATGCGGCCACCGTGGCATCGACCCACATCGCGCACTTGCCTGCAGTGAACAGCGCAAGGTTCTCATTGAAGCCATTGGACGCGGCACCCGGCGGGCCGGCGTCTTTCATGACATCTACATAGGTCTGCAGTGCGGCCTTCCATTCCGGCTGGTCGAACTGCGGTTTCCATTGTTCGTCGAACCAGCGCGCACCGAAGGCATTGCCCATCGAACTGATCAAGGCCATGTTCTCGCCCCAGCCGGCCTTGCCGCGCAGGCAGATGCCGTAGATGCCGGCCTGCTTGTCGGTCATCTTGCGGGCGGCCTCGGCCACGAAGCTCCACGAAGGCTGCGCCGGCATGCTCAGGCCGGCCTTTTGCAGCAGGTCGGTGCGGTACATCAGCATCGAGCCTTCGGCGTAGAACGGCGCTGCATACAGCTGCCCCTTGTGACTGACCGCATCGCGGATCTGCGGGATCAGATCGTCCACCTGATAGTCGGCATCGAACGTCAGCGGCTTGAGCCAGCCGCGCTCGGCCCAGATCGGCACCTCGTAGGTGCCGATGGTCAGCACATCGAACTGGCCGCCCTTGGTCGCGATGTCTGTGGTGACGCGCTGGCGCAGCACGTTCTCTTCCAGGGTGACCCACTCGAGCTTGATCTGCGGATGGGTGGCGGTGAAATCCGAGGTCAGCTTCTGCATGCGGATCATGTCGCCGTTGTTGACGGTGGCGATGACCAGGGTGTCCTGCTTGGACGCAGCGTCGCTGTTGTTCGCGCCTCCGCCGCATGCCGCCAGTGATGCGCTCAGTGCCGCGCAGATCAGGGTCTTGATCGAAGTGTTCATACCGGTGCCTCAGCTTGAGGTTGGTTGAGCAAATGCCCGTGTGATGCGCATATGCCCACGACGTCGCCACGCTGTAAAGCACTTTCGATCTTGCAGCGCAGCATCGCGGCGCACGCCAAGGCGCCCGCGCATGCCGGGAAATTTCAGCAATGAACTGCCATTACGCCCGCTGCGATGCGCTCCGCTCAGCTGGCGAGCAAGGCCTTGGCGGTGTGCTCGTCGGTGATCAGACCGTTGAGGATGCGGCCCTTCAGCGCGGCCTTGATCGGGCCCACCTTGGCGTTGCCCACGGCCACGCCGATCGACAGGCTGGTGGCCGGCACCGGATGCGGCACGCTGGTCAAGCGCAGGTTGGTGCCTGCATCGATGATGTCGCCGGCTGCGGTGAGCGCCCAGCCGATCACTTCGCCCACCGCGCCCAGCCGGATCAGGTCCAGCAGTTCGTTGCGGCTGATGAAGCCGTCCACATGCAGCGGCGCGGTCTGATCGAGCTGACCAACACCGACCAGGCGCAGATCGGCCTTTGCGGCGATCGCGCGGACCCGGCGCACCGCTTCGATCCCCAGCAGCGTTTCGCGTTCTTCTTGCGAGGACAGAAACACCGGCAGCGGCATCGGGTAGTGCTGCGCGCCGGTCAGATCGGCCAGGCGGGCCACTGCATCGAACGGACTGGCCGAGCCATCCGGGGAAATGTTGCCGACCAGCGAAACCAGCTGATGATTGCGCGTCTGCATCGCAGGAATGCGCTCCACCGCCGCGCGCATGGCACGGCCGGTGCCGATGCCGATGATGCTCGGGCTATCGCTGCGCAAGGTGGATTCCAGCAGCGCAGCAGCGCGTTCGGCGACGCCGGTGACCAGGTGCGGGTCGGCCGGATCGGTGGGCGCGACCTCGCAATAGCGCATGCCAAAGCGGTCCTGCAACTGCGCGGCCAGATCCATGCAGGCGGCGATCGGATGTTCCAGCCGGAAGGTGATCAACCGCTGGCTCAGGCACAACGACACCAGACGCTGCGCGGTGGCGCGCGAGACCTTGAGCTTGCGCGCGATCTCGTCCTGGGTGTTGCCGGCGATGTAGTACAGCCAGCCCGCTCTGGCTGCGGCATCGAGTCGGCTGGTGTCGTTATCGGGGTTGGCCATCGTCACATCTGTCTGCGTGGAAGTCTCAGCCTAACGTAGTGCCCAGGCGCTTGGTGCCGATGGCGCCCAGTGCGGTGGCGATGGCCGGCATGTCTGCAAACACCTGTGATGCGCCTGCGGCAGCGAGCCGCGCGGCCGCCGCAGCGCTTGCGCGGTGATGGCCGCCGCCGGTGAACCCCCACACCTGCATCCCGGCCGCGCATGCGGCTTGCACGCCGCTGGGACTGTCTTCGAGCACCAGGCAGGCCGCGGGTGCCACCTGCATGCGGTCGGCGGCGAGCAGGAACAGGTCCGGCGCAGGCTTGCCGCGGGCGACCAGCTCGGCGGTGTAGATGTGCGCACCGACATGTTCCGCCAGGCCGGTGACCTGCAGGCACAGGCGCACTCGCTGCAGATGGCTGGACGAGGCCACGCACCGCGGTGTCTGCACTGCATCCAGCAGAGCGGCCACGCCCGGGATCGGCTGCAATTCGGTGCCAAAGCGGGCCAGCAACGCGGTATTGAGGTCGCGCTCGAAGGTGTCCGGCAGCGTGCGCCCCAGCGTCTGCACATGCGCGCGCACGCTGCCCAGGCTGCGCCCGAGGAAGTGCTGCTGGACCCCGTCGATGTCGATGTCCACGCCGTGTTGTTGCAGTGCCTGGGCCAATACCGCGCACGCCAACGGCTCGCTGTCGACCAGCACGCCGTCGCAGTCGAAGATCAGCAGGTCGGGCGGAGCGTGCATGAGTAAGGTCCCTGGACTAACGCGGGCCCGAGTGTAGCAGTCGGGCAAATATCACCTCGCTGGGCAAAGTTGCAGATAGCGCATCTGTGGCCGCCGCGGCTGGCGTGAAGCGGCCGCACAGCGACCGATCGCCGGCCGCCGGCGCGTGCGGCACGCATGCCGCGTTGCCGCAAACCGGCCACTGGCATAGTCTTCGCGCATGAACCCAGGCCCCACTGCCCAGGCGACCGTGGCGACGTCCCCGTCTTCCGACCCGGCTATCCCCGACTACGTCCTGCACCTCGAACGCGCTGCCAGCTACCTTCCCAAGGAGCAGCTGCCGATCCTGCGCCGTGCCTGGGAAGTCGGCGCCATGGCGCATGCCGGCCAGACCCGCAAGTCCGGCGAGCCCTACATCACCCATCCGGTGGCGGTGGCCGGCGTGCTTGCCGAGCTGGGCCTGGACATGGAATCGCTGATCGCCGCGATCCTGCACGACACCATCGAAGACACGCCGCTGACGCGCGAAGAACTGGCGTCCGAATTCGGCGAAGCGGTGGCCGAGCTGGTCGATGGCGTCACCAAGCTGGACAAGCTCAAGTTCCGCGACCGCCAGGAAGCGGCGGCGGAAAGCTTCCGCAAGATGTTGCTGGCGATGTCGCGCGATCTGCGCGTGATCATGATCAAGCTGGCCGACCGCCTGCACAACATGCGTACGCTCGGCGCGCAGAGCACCGAGGCACGCGGCCGCATCGCGCGCGAAACCCTGGAAATCTACGCACCCATCGCCCAGCGCCTGGGCATGAGCCTGATCAAGTCCGAGTTGCAGAACCTGGGCTTCCGCGCGCTGTATCCGTGGCGTCACGCCATCATCGAAAAACATATCCGCAGCCAGCCGGTGGTGCGGCGCGAATCGATGGCGCAGGTGGAAGTGCAGCTGTCACAGCGGTTGGCCAAGGAAGGGCTGGAACACCGGCTGGTCAGCCGCATCAAGACGCCCTGGAGCATCTATTCCAAGATGCACGAAGAGAACAAATCCTTCGACCAGGTGATGGACGTGTTCGGCTTCCGGCTGGTGGTACGCACCGTGGCCGATTGCTATCACGCGCTCGGCGCGGTGCATGCCACCTTCAAGCCGCTGGACGGGCGCTTCCGCGATTTCATCGCGATTCCCAAGGCCAACGGCTATCAGTCACTGCACACGGTGCTGTTCGGTCCCTACGGCTCGCCGATCGAGGTGCAGATCCGGACCGAAGAAATGGACCTGATCGCCGAGCGCGGCGTGGCTGCGCACTGGACCTACAAGGTGGGCTCGGCCTCGCCCAATAGTGCGCAGAGCCGCGCGCACGACTGGATTGTGGAGCTGATCGACTCGCAGCGCGCTGCCGGCTCGTCGCTGGAGTTCCTGGACAACGTCAAGGTGGACCTGTTCCCGGACGAGGTCTATCTGTTCACGCCCAAGGGCAAGATCCTGGCGCTGCCGCGCAATTCCACCGCGCTGGACTTCGCCTACGCAGTGCATACCGACGTGGGCAACCGCGCGGTGGCCTCGCGCGTTGACAAGAAGCTGGTGCCCTTGCGCACCAAGCTGGTCAGCGGGCAGGCCGTGGAAATCATCACCGCGCGTTCGGCCACGCCCAAGCCGCAGTGGCTGGAATTTGTGGTCAGCAGCAAGGCGCGTACCGCGATCCGCCACCAGCTCAAGCAGCTCGAACACGAAGATGCCGTGCAGCTGGGCCATCGCATGCTCGATCGCGCGCTCGAAGCGATGGACTCTTCGCTGGAACGCCTGCCCAAGGGCCGGCTGGATGCCTTCCTCAACGAACACCGTTACCCGCGCCTGGAAGCGCTGCTCGCCGACGTCGCATTGGGCAACTGGATGCCCACCCAGGCCGCACAGGCCTTGATGGCGTACGCGGAATTGCGCGGCGGCGGGCACTCCAAGCACTCGCACGAAAAGATTCTGATCGACGGCAGCGAGCGCGGCGTGATCAGTTTCGCCAACTGTTGTCAGCCGATCCCCGGCGACGAAATCATGGGCTACCACACCGCCGGCAAGGGCATCGTGGTGCACCGTCTGGATTGCCCCAACCTGGCCGAGCTGCGCAAATCGCCCGAGCGCTGGGTGCCGATCGATTGGGATTCCAACGTCACCGGCGACTACGACACCGCGCTGGTGGTGGAAGTGGAAAACCGCACCGGCGTGCTGGCGCAGTTGGCCGCAGCGATCGCGCAAAGCAAATCCAATATCGAACGTGTGGACTACCTGGACCGCGACTTCAATGCGGCGGTGCTGCGCTTCAATATCCAGGTGCGCGACCGCCGCCATCTGGCCGAAGTGATGCGCCGGCTGCGGCGCCTGCATGTGGTGCAGAGCGTGGGTCGCCAGTAAGAGCATCTAACAAAAGGCCAGCGCTCACCGCCAGGCGGGCGCGGGCGGTACTCGGTGCGGCATGTACCACGGGTCTGTTCCGGTTCTGAGCGCGCCGTCCACAACCACGTGACGACTGCTCGTTACGTGGTGTTAGCCGCTCTAGATCGGATCGTTGCGTTGGGCAGTGGCTGCGCTGCAGCGGCCGTGTGACAGCTCAAACGCGTTGTCTGGCTCAGGCGATCAGGCGATCAGGCGACGCAGCGCAGGGTTGTCGTTGTCCTGCTTCCACACCAGATGCAATTCCACCGGCGTGGCAGGGGTTTCATCGCGTAGTGGCAGGTACACGATGCCGGCGTAACGCAGGCCGCTGGCGCCTTCGGGCACCAGTGCCATGCCCATGCCGCCGCGCACCAGCGCCAACACAGAGTGGATCTGGCTGACGTACTGCACCGAGCGCGGCGCGATGCCGCGCGCACCGAACAACTGCGCCAGCAGATCGTAGAAATAGCGCGCTTCATCGGGTGCGTAATTGACCAGCGGCTGCCCGTCGAAATCCTGCAGGCGCAGGCTGTCGTGTTGCGCCAGTGGGGAGTCTTCCGGTAGCGCGGCGATCAGCGGTTCGCGTGCCACGCAGCGGCTGTGCAGACCCTGGCGCTGGATCGGTGGGCGCAGCAGGCCGATATCCAGCCGGCCGGCGTCCAGCGCGTCCAGTTGCGCCAGGCTGACCATCTCCTTGAGCTGTAGATCCACATCCGGTGCTTGCCTGCGCCACCGCGCAATCGCCTCGGGCAGGAAGCGGTAACTGGCACCGGCGGTGAAACCCACCGACACGCTGCCGGCATCGCCGGTGCCGATCCGGCGCGCACGCAGCCCGGCATTCTCGGCCATGCGCAAGATTGCGCGCGCTTCGGCCAGCAGGCTGCGGCCAGCCTGGGTCAGCCGCACATGCCGGCTATTGCGCTCCAGCAACGCAGTGCCGACGCTGTGTTCCAGCAGCTGAATCTGCCGGCTGAGCGGCGGCTGGGTCATGTTCAGGCGCTCGGCTGCGCGCCGGAAGTGCAGTTCGTCGGCGACGGCGACAAAGCAACGTAGTTGTTGCAGATCGAACATGGCGGGCGGGCCTCGCATTGCAAAAACACACGAATCGGATGCTGCACCCGCAACATCCCGGCGCGGCCAGCACGAATGAATAGGCGACGCTCGGCCAGAAAGGACGCTGGCGGACGCAACCACCCATAATTACGTCGCGTCGAAAAAGCGTTGCAAAGCAGCCATTTGCGGCGCACTACGTCAGTTTGTGATGCAATTGATTCAACTTGTGTATCAAACAATACGTCCTTTGGTTTGGACCAGCAACGATCTGCGTTTCTAGGATCAACCGCATCCCCCGCCCAGGAGCGTTTGTCCGATGAGCAGCAGATACACCCCGTCCGAAATGGCCCAAGCGCTTGGCGCCGGGCTGTTGTCGTTTCCGGTGACCCATTTCGATGCCGACCTGGCCTTCGACGAACCCGCCTACCGCAGCAACCTGGACTGGCTGTCCTCGCATCCGGCCGCCGGCCTGTTTGCGGCGGGCGGCACCGGCGAGCTGTTTTCGCTGACGCTGGACGAAGTGAACCGCGCCGTGCGCGCAGCCGTCGCCGAGACTGCTGGCCGCATGCCGGTGATCGCCCCGGCCGGCTATGGCACTGCGATTGCGATCGAGATGGCGCAGGCCGCCGAGCGCAACGATGCCGACGGCATCCTGCTGTTTCCGCCGTACCTCACCGAGTGCGATGCCGACGGCGTGGCCGACCATGTCGAGCGCGTCTGCAAGGCGACCAGGCTGGGCGTGATCGTCTACGGCCGCGCCAATGCCAAGCTCGACGATGTAACGCTGGCGCGCGTGGCCGAGCGTTGCCCCAACCTGGTGGGCTACAAGGACGGCATCGGCGATGTGGATCGCATGACCCGCATCTATGCGCGACTGGGCGACCGGCTGTTGTACGTGGGCGGCCTGCCCACCGCCGAAACCTTCGCGCTGCCGTATCTGGAAATGGGCGTGACCACGTATTCGTCGGCCATCTTCAATTTCCTGCCCGAGTGGGCGCTGGCGTTCTATGCGGCGGTGCGCGCGCGCGACCACGCCACCATCTACCGCGAGCTCAACGACTTCGTGTTGCCGTACACGGTGCTGCGCAATCGTCGCGCCGGTTATGCGGTGTCTATCGTCAAGGCCGGCATGCGCGCGGTCGGCCGCCCGGCCGGTCCGGTACGTACGCCATTGGCTGATCTCAATGAAGACGAATTCGCGCAGCTCAAACAACTGATCGGAGGCCGCCGCTGATGCACACCATCAAGGGCGAATCGCTGATCGGGCAGCGCGGCGTGCGCGGCGCCGGGGCGGAATTCCATGCGGTGGATGCGGCCAGCGGCGCGGCATTGCAGCCGGCGTTCGGTTCGGTGGGCGCACAGGATCTGCAGCAGGCCTGCGCGCTGGCGCAGGCGGCGTTCGACACCTATCGCGAAACGCCGCTGGAAGCGCGCGCGGTCTTTCTGGAAACCATCGCCGAGCAAATTCTGGCGTTGGGCGATGCATTGATCGAACGCGCCATGTGCGAAAGCGGCCTGCCGCGCCAGCGTCTGGAAGGCGAGCGCGGACGCACCGTTGGCCAGCTGCGTCTGTTCGCCAACGTGGTGCGCGAAGGCAGCTGGCTGCAGGCCCGCATCGACCCCGCACTGCCGCAACGCACGCCATTGCCGCGCGCGGATCTGCGCCAGCGGCATATCGCACTGGGGCCGGTGGCGGTGTTCGGCGCCAGTAATTTCCCGCTCGCATTCTCGGTGGCCGGTGGCGACACCGCGTCGGCATTGGCGGCCGGTTGCCCGGTGGTGGTCAAGGCGCACAGCGCGCATCCGGGCACGTCGGAATTGGTGGGCCGTGCGATCCAGGCGGCGGTGGCGCAGTGCGGGCTGCCCGAAGGCGTGTTCTCGCTGCTGTTCGACGCCGGCATCGAGATCGGTGCGCACCTGGTGGCCGACGCGCGCATCAAGGCGGTGGGTTTCACCGGCTCGCGCGCTGGCGGCATGGCGTTGGTCAAGATCGCTTCCGCACGCCGCGAGCCGATTCCGGTGTATGCGGAGATGAGTGCGATCAATCCGGTGTATCTGCTGCCGCAGGCGCTACAGGCGCGGGCATCCGATCTGGGCAAAGCGTTCGTCGGCTCGCTGACCTTGGGCGCGGGGCAGTTCTGCACCAACCCCGGTTTGCTGCTGGCGATCGATTCGCCGGCGCTGGATGCGTTTATCGCGTCGGCCACGCAAACGCTGCAAGCGGTGTCGCCGGCAGCAATGCTCACCGCAGGCATTGGCCAGGCCTATGCGCAGGGTGTGCAGCGTCTGGCCGCGCATCCGCAGGTCAGCACGCTGGCACGTGGCGCCGCACCGGAAGCGGGGCGCTGCCCGGCCGCATTGTTCGGCACCGACGCCGATGCATTTCTCGCCGACGAAGCGCTGCAGGCCGAAGTCTTCGGTGCCTCCTCGCTGCTGGTGCGTTGCAAGGACATCGCTCAGCTGCGCGCGTTGAGCGAGCATCTGGAAGGCCAGCTCACCGCCACCTTGCACATGGATGCGGGCGATACCGACCTGGCCGCCGCGTTGCTGCCGGTGCTGGAACGCAAGGCCGGGCGCATCCTGGTCAACGACTGGCCCACCGGTGTGGAGGTCTGCCACGCGATGGTGCATGGCGGCCCGTTCCCGGCCACCTCCGACAGCCGCAGCACCTCGGTGGGCACGCTGGCGATCGATCGCTTCCTGCGCCCGGTCTGCTACCAGGATCTGCCTGCCGCGCTGTTGCCTGCCGCGTTGGCACACGGCAACCCGCTCGGGCTGTGGCGACGCGTCGATGGCGCGCTGGGGCACGACTGACAGCGGCGGCGGCAACGATGCCTGAGGCGTGCCGGAGGAGGGTCCGGTGCGCCATCTGCAGGCGCCACTTGGAGTACCGGAGCGCAGTGCGCTTCCATCGTCATAGGTGAGGAACGATGATGGCTATCGATTCAAAGACAGTCGGTTCAACGACGGTTCCGCGCAGGCGCTACCTGATCTTGCTGATGTTGTTCGTGGTGACCACGATCAACTATGCAGATCGCGCCACCTTGTCCATCGCCGGTTCCGCGGTCCAGGATGCGCTGGGCATCGACGCGCTGCAGATGGGCTTCATTTTTTCTGCGTTCGGTTGGGCGTATGTGGCCGGGCAGATTCCCGGCGGCTGGTTGCTCGATCGCTTCGGCTCGCGGCGCGTGTACGGCCTGTCGCTGCTGATCTGGTCGCTGTTCACCGCCTTGCAGGGCTTTATCGACTGGGTGCCTGTGACCTGGGCGGTCACCACCTTGTTCGTGCTGCGCTTTCTGGTCGGCATTGCCGAAGCGCCGTCCTTTCCGGGCAATAGCCGCATCGTGGCGGCGTGGTTCCCTACCGCCGAGCGTGGCCTGGCCGCGTCGATCTTCAATTCCGCGCAGTACTTCGCCACCGTGGCCTTCGCGCCGCTGATGGGCTGGCTGGTGCACGCCTGGGGCTGGGAACACGTGTTTCTGGTGATGGGTGCGGCGGGCGTGTTGCTGGCGCTGGTGTGGCGCAAGACCATCTATGCCCCGCGCGAACATCCGCGTTTGAGCGCGCAGGAGCTGGACTATATCCAGCGCAACGGCGCGCTGGTGGACATGGAGCAGGGCAACAAGCCCGGTAGCCAGCCCAAGGGCACGCAGTGGCATTACGCCAAACAGCTGTTGTGCAACCGCATGTTGCTGGGTGTGTACATCGGCCAATACTGCATCACCACGCTGACGTACTTCTTTCTGACCTGGTTTCCGGTGTATCTGGTCAAGGAGCGCGGCATGTCGATCCTGGAAGCCGGCTTTGTGGCCTCGTTGCCGGCAGTGTGCGGCTTTATCGGCGGCGTGCTGGGCGGCTATGTGTCCGACCGCATGGTACGGCGTGGCTATTCGCTCACCGTTTCGCGCAAGACGCCGATCGTGGTCGGCATGTTGATGTCGGTGACGATGATCGGCTGCAACTACGTGCAGGCCGAATGGATGGTGGTGGGGCTGATGGCGCTGGCCTTCTTCGGCAAGGGCATCGGCGCACTCGGCTGGGCGGTGGTGGCCGACACCTCGCCCAAGGAAATCGCCGGCCTGTCCGGTGGCCTGTTCAATACCTTCGGCAACATCGCCGGCATCACCACGCCGATCGTGATCGGCTACATCGTGTCCACCACCGGCACCTTCGAATGGGCGCTGGTGTTCGTCGGGCTCAATGCCTTGCTGGCGGTGGTGTCCTATCTGGTGGTGGTGGGCGAAATCAAGCGCGTGGAACTCAAGGCGCCGCCCGGCGGCCCGTCCATGCCCGTGCCCGCACCGCTGTGACCGTCTTCGGAGACTTTCGATGAATATCCACACCGCACCTGCAAGCATCGGCGCCACGCCGCGCATCACCGACATCCGCGTGGTGCCGGTTGCCGGCCAGGACAGCATGCTGCTGAACCTCAGTGGCGCGCACGCCCCGTATTTCACCCGCAATGTGCTGGTGCTGCGCGATTCGTCCGGCCGCACCGGCGTGGGCGAAGTGCCTGGCGGCGCGGCCATCGCCGGCTTGCTGCACGAGGCAGCGCCGCTCATTCGCGACCGCTCCATCGCCGAGTATCAACGCATCCTCAATCAGGTGCGCACCGCGTTTGCCGACCGCGACAGCGCCGGACGTGGTCTGCAGACCTTCGATCTGCGCATCACCATCCACGTGGTGACCGCCATCGAATCGGCGTTGCTGGATCTGCTGGGGCAATTCCTCGATCAACCGGTCGCTGCCCTGCTCGGCGAAGGCCAGCAACGCGACGCGGTGGACGTGCTGGGCTACCTCTTTTTCATTGGCGACCGACGCAAGACCGGGTTCGACTATCGCGACGGCAGCGGTGCCCGCGATGACTGGGAGGCGGTGCGCGACCAGGAAGCCTTGACGCCGGCATCGGTCGTGCGCCTGGCCGAAGCGGCCTACGAAAAATACGGCTTTCGCGACTTCAAGCTCAAAGGCGGTGTATTGCGTGGCGAAGACGAAATCGAGGCCATTGTCGCGTTGCACGAACGTTTTCCGCAGGCGCGCATCACGCTGGACCCCAATGGCGCGTGGTCGCTGGATCAAGCCATTTCCCTGTGCCGCGACATGCACGGCGTGATGGCCTATGCCGAAGACCCGTGCGGTGCGCAGGAGGGGTATTCCGGCCGCGAGATCATGGCCGAGTTCCGTCGCGCCACCGGCTTGCCGACCGCCACCAACATGATCGCCACCGACTGGCGGCAGATGGGCCACGCCATCCAGTTGCAGTCGGTGGATATCCCGCTGGCCGACCCGCATTTCTGGACGTTGCAAGGCTCGGTGCGGGTGGCGCAACTGTGCCGCGACTGGGGCCTGACCTGGGGCTCGCATTCCAACAATCATTTCGATATTTCGCTGGCGATGTTCACCCACGTGGCCGCCGCAGCGCCGGGGCAGGTGACGGCGATCGACACGCACTGGATCTGGCAGGACGGCCAACGCCTGACCCATCACCCGTTGCAGATCGTCGGTGGCCAGATCCAGGTGCCGGCAAAGCCCGGCTTGGGTGTCGAACTCGATATGGATGCGCTGGAAGCGGCGCATCGCACTTACCAACGTCTGAGCCTGGGCGCGCGCGATGATGCTGCCGCGATGCAGGCCTTGATTCCCAACTGGACCTTCGACAACAAGCAGCCGTGCCTGGTGCGCTAACCGTGCGGTGGCTGCAGCCGAATGCACGGCATGCAGCGGCTGCGTCCAAGAGGTCTGGCAGGTGGAGAGCTGGTCGATGAAACATGTAATGGCACTCGGCAGCGCGGCGCTGCTGGCGGTCGGTGCGGGCGGACGTGCGCGTGCGCAGGAACCGGACGCAGGATTCTGGAATGGCGCAACGGCCGAGGTCACCGCGCTCAACTTCTATTACAACCGCGATTTCCGCAGCGGCGAAGGGCAGGGCAAGCGTGCCGAATGGGCGCAGGGCGTCGTGGTCGATGCCAAGAGCGGCTACACGCACGGCCCGATCGGGGTAGGGCTGGATCTGCTCGGCATCGGCGATTTGAAGCTCGATGGCGTGCGCGCCGAAGGCGGCACCGGCCTGCTGCCCAATAACGACGACGGCACCGCGCAACATGCACTGACGCGAGTGGCACCCACGCTCAAACTGCGCGCCTCGCAAACCGAATTGAAGTGGGGCAGCTTCATCCCCAACGAGCCGCTGGTGCGCGCCAGCATCACCCGCATCATGCCGGAGACGTTTCAAGGCGTGACGCTGGAATCCAAGGACGTGCCCAAGCTCGATCTGCTGCTGGCCCGCTTCACCAGCGCCTGGTACCGCGACGGCGATTCGCGTGTGCCGATCACCTTGACCAACAAGAACCGTCGCTTTCTGGGCACGCCGGATTCGGATGCGTTGAATCTGGTCTCGGCTACCTACAGCGCTGCACCCGGCACGCAGCTGCGCTATCAGGGCGCGGTGATGGAAGACATCTACCGGCAGCAGCTCTACAACCTGATCCAGACGCATAAATTCGGCAAGGATCAGTTGCGTGTGGACCTGCGCTATTTCCGCACCGATGACATCGGCCAATCGCGTGCCGGGCCGATCGACAACCGCATGTTCAGCAGCATGCTGTCCTGGCGCACGGGTGGGCAGGAATTCGGCGCCGGCTATCAACGCCTGTCCGGCCCCAGCGCCATGCCCTGGCCGGGCGGCACCGACGGCAATGTCTTCAATTGGACCTTCATCAACGACTTTCTCGAACGCGGCGAGCGCAGCTGGCAGCTGCGTTACAGCATCGATGGCAAGAGCATCGGCATCCCCGGGCTCAGCGTCATGGCGCGCTACATCAGCGGCGACCATGCACAGCCGGCAACCTATGCCGGCGAAGGCCGCGAATGGGCCCGCGATGTCTTGACCACCTATCAATTCCAGAGCGAGCGCTTCAAGCATGTGAGCGTCATCTGGTTCAACGGCACCTTCCGCTCCAATTACCAGCGCAATGTCGATGAAAACCGCTTGATCCTGCAGTACCGCCGTCAGTTCGACAGCCCCGACCGGTAATGCACTCCACCCCACGCTTGCAAGGTAGCCTTACGATGTCCGCAACCCAGCAACCCGCCCGTTGGCTCAGCATTCGCGCCCATGCGCGCGACAACGTCGCCATTGTCGTCAACGATGACGGCGCGCCGGCCGGTGCCACTTTTCCGGACGGGCTCACCGCCATCGAGCACATTCCGCAGGGCCACAAGATGGCGCTGCTCGACCTGCCCGCCGGCGCGCCGGTGATCCGCCTGGGCGCAGTGATCGGCACCGCCAATGCCGACATCGCGCGCGGCGCCTGGGTGAGCGAACACCTGCTGGACATGCCCGAAGCGCCCGATCTGACTGCGCTGGATCTGTCGCTGCAAGCGGCGCCCGCACCCGAGCCCTTGGAGGGCTACACCTTCCAGGGTTATCGCAACCGCGATGGCAGCGTCGGCACGCGCAACATCCTGGGCATCATGACCAGCGTGCAGTGCGTGGTGGGTGTGCTCGGTCATGCAGTGGAGCGTATTCGTGCCGAGCTGCTGCCCAAGTATCCCAATGTCGACGACGTGGTGGCGGTCAATCACGTCTACGGTTGCGGCGTGGCAATCACCGCGCCCGAAGCCATCATCCCCATCCGCACGTTGCGCAACATCGCGCGCAGCCCCAACTTCGGCGGGCAGGCGCTGATCGTGGGCCTGGGCTGCGAAAAACTCGCACCCGAGCGCCTGCTGCCGGACGATGCCAGTGCCGACGACAGCGCCGTTTACCGCCTGCAGGAAGCCAGTCTGGGGTTTGCCGACATGGTGGGCTCGATCATGGCCATGGCCGAAGAGCGTTTGCGCCATCTGGACCTGCGTCGCCGCGAAACCGTGCCGGCCAGCGAACTGGTGGTGGGCATGCAATGCGGCGGCAGCGATGCATTTTCCGGCGTCACCGCCAACCCGGGCCTGGGCGTCGCCGCCGACCTGCTGGTGCGCGCCGGTGCCACGGTGATGTTCTCGGAAAATACCGAAGTGCGCGACGGCATCCACCTGCTGGTGCCGCGCGCCGCCACTGCCGAGGTGGCCAAGGCGCTGGTGCGCGAAATGGCCTGGTACGACGCCTACCTGGCGCGCGGCCAGGCCGACCGCAGCGCCAACACCACGCCCGGCAACAAGAAGGGCGGGCTGGCCAATATCGTCGAAAAGGCAATGGGCTCGATCGCCAAATCCGGCGCCTCGCCGATCAATGGCGTGGTGCCGCCCGGCGAGCGCGTCAAAGGACGCGGGCTGCAGTACTGCGCCACCCCGGCCAGCGATTTCGTTTGCGGCACGTTGCAGGTGGCGGCCGGCATGAACCTGCATGTCTTCACCACCGGGCGCGGCACGCCGTACGGCCTGGGCATGGTGCCGGTGATCAAGGTCGCCACCCGCAGCGAACTGGCGCAGCGCTGGTCCGACCTGATGGACATCGACGCCGGCGGCGTGGCGACCGGCGCCAAGACGCTGGAGCAATTGGGCTGGGAGTTGTTCCAACGCTATCTGGACGTAGCCAGCGGCCAGCGCACCTGGACTGAGCATCACCGCCTGCATAACGATCTGGCCTTGTTCAATCCGGCGCCGATTACCTAATCCTGCTGGTTTGCGCGTCTCTGCGTTCCCGGGCGGCGGCACGACACAACGCTTGGCGCGACTGTTCCGCTGCCGCGCAGGCGTGGTCGGTTTTTCAGAGTCGGTGTGGACTGTGCAGAGTCGGTGTGGACGGTGTGGGGCTGCGCGTCCTCGGTGTCGTGAGCGCATCCGCGCGTCGCGACGACTGCGCGCCATCTCTCGCATCCCTGCAGCATCGCGGCGACGCAGCGCTTGCCGCGCCATGGCGCCAGTCACGTGACGTGGCTTCGCCCGGACCCTCACCCCAACCCCCTCCCGCAGAAGAGGGCCTAGCCGTTCCCAGCAACAAAGGGGCTCGCCACTTCCCTTCTCCCGCCGGGAGAAGGTGCCCCGCAGGGGCGGATGAGGGTACGTGCGCAGCCTCGTGCTCTCTCACGCAGCCGCCAACAACGCACACGTACAGCCGCACCGAAACCATCTCGCGTAGGCGAAAACAAACAGCCACGGCCACCATCACCATTACCACCATCGCAAGATACCCAAGCCACCACGCAACCCGCCGCTACGCCACCAGCCAACGCCCTCGCGCCGTCACCGCAGATCCTCCCATTCGCCCGTCAACGGCATGCGCCGATACAATGCGCGTTCGTTTTCAGTGTTGACGGAGTCGCCATGTCCCAGATCATCCATACCGACCAGGCGCCTGCCGCCATCGGCCCTTACTCGCAGGCAGTGCGCGCCGGCAACACCGTGTATTTCTCCGGGCAGATCCCGCTGGATCCGGCCACCGGCGAGATCGTACCGGGCGACATCGGTGCGCAGGCGCGCCGCGCGTTCGACAACCTCAAGGCCGTGGCCGAAGCCGCCGGTGGCTCGCTCGACAAGATCGTGCGTCTGGGTCTGTATCTCACCGACCTGGGCCAGTTCGCCGCCGTCAATGCGGTGATGCAGGACTACTTCCAGGCCCCGTTCCCGGCGCGTTCCACCATCGAAGTCTCCGGCCTGCCCAAGGGCGCCGGTTTCGAAGTCGATGCGGTGATGGTGCTCGAGTGATGGTGCTCGAGTGATCCGGCGCGACTGATCCGACCCGCCGTGCCGCGAGCGCGCGTCGCCACGCCGAGCCTGGCCGTCGCCGGCCAGGCTCCGCTGTCCAGCCTGCCCGGCGTCGGCCCGAAAGTGGCCGACAAGTTCGCCGCGCGCGGCATCCTGAGCGTGCAGGACCTGTGGCTGCATCTGCCGCTGCGGTACGAAGACCGTACCCGGCTGACCACGATCGCGCAGTTGCAAAGCGGCGTGCCGGCGCAGATCGAGGGGCGCGTGGAGGCGGTGGAGCGCGGCTTCCGCTTCCGTCCGGTGCTGCGCGTGGCGATCTCGGACGCCTCGCACGGCAGCGTGGTGCTGCGTTTCTTTCATTTTCGCGCCGCGCAGGTCGCGCAGTTTGCGGTCGGCACGCGCGTGCGCGTGTTCGGCACGCCCAAGCCCGGCCAGAACGGTTGGGAAATTGTCCATCCCAGTTACCGCGTGCTGGCGGCGGATGAAGACGCGCAACTGGGCGACAGCCTGGACCCGGTCTATCCGGTGCTCGAAGGCGTCGGCCCGGCCACGCTGCGCAAATTCATCGGCCAGGCGCTCGAGCGGTTGCCGCCAGAAGCCGCACTGGAATTGCTGCCGCCGCATTGGCTGCAGGACGAACACCTGCCTTCGCTGCGCACTGCATTACTGACCATGCACCGCCCACCGGTGAACACCGACCCGCAGCAGCTGCTCGCCGGCGGGCACCCGGCACAACAGCGGTTGGCGCTCGAAGAACTGCTTGCGCACCAACTCAGCCTGCGTCGCCAACGCATCGCCCTGCAGCGGTTTCATGCGCCCGTGTTGCCCGGCAACGGCACGCTGGTGCAGCGGCTGCGCGCCGCATTGCCGTTCCAGCTCACCGGTGCGCAGCAACGCGTGTTCGAACAGATCGCGCACGACCTGGCGCAGCCCTCGCCGATGCTGCGGCTGGTACAGGGCGATGTCGGCAGCGGCAAGACCGTGGTTGCGGCCCTGGCAGCGATGCTGGCGGTGGAGCAGGGCAAGCAGGTCGCACTGGCCGCGCCCACCGAACTGCTGGCCGAGCAACATCTCACCAACCTGCGCGGCTGGCTCGAGCCGCTAGGTGTGCGCATCGTCTGGCTGGCTGGCAAGGTCACCGGCAAGGCGCGCGCTGCGGCGATGGCCGAGGTCGCCTCCGGCCAGGCCCAGGTGGTGGTCGGCACGCATGCCTTGATGCAGGAAGCGGTGGTCTTCCACGACCTGGCGCTGGCCATCATCGACGAGCAGCACCGCTTCGGTGTGCATCAGCGTCTGGCACTGCGCGACAAGGGGGCGGGCGCCGGCAGCGTGCCGCATCAGCTGGTGATGACTGCCACGCCGATCCCGCGCACCCTGGCAATGTCGACCTACGCGGATCTGGACGTGTCGGCCATCGACGAACTGCCACCCGGCCGTACGCCGGTGCAGACCATTGTCCTGAGCGCAGAACGGCGCCCCGATCTGGTCGAACGCATCCGCGCCGCCTGCGCCGAAGGGCGGCAGGCGTATTGGGTGTGCACGCTCATCGAAGAAAGCGAGGAGCCCGGCAAGGCCGCACCGGCTGGCCCGCCGCGCATCGAAGCGCAGGCTGCCGAAGTCACCTTCGAGGCCCTATCGGCGCAGTTGCCCGGTGTGCGCGTCGCGCTCGTGCATGGCCGCATGAAGCCCGCCGAAAAACAGAAGGCCATGCTCGATTTCAAGCAGCGCCGCAGCGATCTGCTGGTCGCCACCACGGTGATCGAAGTCGGCGTGGACGTGCCCAACGCCTCGCTGATGATCATCGAAAACGCCGAGCGTCTTGGCTTGGCGCAGCTGCATCAGCTGCGTGGTCGCGTCGGCCGCGGCGCCGCAGCGTCCAGTTGCGTGCTGTTGTATCAGGCGCCGCTGTCGATGATGGCGCGCCAACGCCTGGAAACCATGCGCCAGACCAACGATGGGTTTGTGATTGCAGAAAAGGATCTGGAATTGCGCGGTCCCGGCGAATTGCTTGGTACCCGGCAGACTGGTCTGGCCAGCTTCCGCATCGCCGACCTGGCACGCGATGCAGGGTTGCTGCCGCGCGTGCAGGTGCTGGCCGAGCGGTTGCTGGCCGAAGCGCCGGAGATCGCCGACCGTGTCGTCGCACGCTGGATCGGCAGCGCAGTGCGGTATGCCGCCGCTTGAGTGGCGGGGAGTGGGGAATCGGGAATCGGGAATCGTAAAAGCAAGGGCTGCCGCCGCCTGTACATCCTGGGCGTTCGCGTGACCGGCCGATCCTTGCGAAGATGCTGCAACGAATCCCGAATGCCCAATCCCGACTTCCATGACAAAAAAGATACCGCTGCTGATCGACACCGACCCGGGCGTGGATGACGCGCTGGCGCTGCTGATGGCCTTCAACGACACCCGTCACGAGGTGGTCGGCCTGACCATCGCGGCCGGCAACGTGGGGCTGGAGCACACCGTGCGCAACGCCTTGAAGGTCTGCGAGGTCGCCGGCCGCGCGGATGTGCCGGTGTACGCCGGCTGCCCGCAGCCGCTGTTGCACCCCTCGGTCGATGCGGCGCACGTGCACGGCATCGATGGCTTCGGCGATGTCGGCCTGCCGGCGGCCAAGCGCAGCGCCGAGGCCGAGCATGCCGCGCTCGCCATCCTGCGCCTGTCGCACGACTACGCGGGCGAGCTGTTGCTGGTCGCCCTGGGCCCGCTGACCAATCTGGCCCTGGCGCTGACCCTGGACCCGACCCTGCCGCAGCGCGTCGGCCGGTTGGTGGTGATGGGCGGAGCATTGACCGGGCACGGCAACATCACGCCAGCCGCTGAATTCAACATCGGCTTCGACCCGGAGGCCGCGCACATCGTATTCCGTGGCTTCCCGCACTTCGACGTGGCCGACTGGGAAGCCACCATCGCGCACGGCCTGCTGCATCGCGATGTCGAGCAATGGCTGGCCGCCGACAGCGGCCGCGCCCGCTTCTACGAAGAAATCTCGCGCAAGACCCGCCTGTGGTCCGAAGACAGCCGTGGCGAGTACTGGTACGCCGCCGACGCACTGGCGATGGCGTTCGCCCTGCACCCGGAAGGTGCCCAGCGTCTGGAGCAGCGCCCGGTGCATATCGAATTGTCCGGCACGCACACCCGCGGCATGACCCTGGTGGACTGGAACCGGCAGGGCGGCGCGCCCGACAATGCCAATCTGCTGATGGAGTACGACCGCCAGCGGTTCTACGGCCTGGTCGGGGCGGCATTGGCGGCCGGCTAGGGCCAACTTGCGCCGGGCGAGTGGAGGCCGCTATAATGACCGGCTTATCCAGGCAGCCCGGCGCCAAGTCCATGAAAGATAACGTGCATCCCAACTACAAAGACGTCGTCTTTCACGACGTGACGTCCGATTTCAAGATTCTGACCCGTTCCACCATGGGCTCGAAAGAGACCGTGAAGTGGGAGGACGGCCAGGAATATCCGCTGATCAAGGTGGAAATTTCCTCCGCGTCGCACCCGTTCTATACCGGCAAGCACAAGGTGATCGACACCGGCGGCCGTATCGACAAGTTCCAGAAGCGCTACGCGCGCTGAACTTGCAGGACGGGCTGTACCGACAACGGCCGCGCATTGCGCGGCCGTTGTTTTTTGGGGTGTGGGCGCTTCGTTTGCGTGGTCCCGACAGGTGCGTCTACGACTTCTGTCCAAGCGACGGCCAAAATGCTGCTGTGCGATAATGACGTGATCCGAGGCGATGCCTTGGACTTCCATCACGTGCCTGCCCATGTGGGATCAGGCGCCTTCCACTGAAGGAGCGTACACAGTGTCCGATCTTGATCAGGTCACGCTCAACGCCGGCGACAAGTCGGTTGTTCTGCCGGTTCTCAAGCCCACGTTGGGCAATGATTGCGTCGATATTTCCAAGCTGACCAAAGAAACCGGTCTGTTCACCTACGACTCGGGCTTTACCGCCACCGCCAGTTGCAAGTCGGCCATCACCTATATCGATGGCGACAACGGCGTGTTGTTGTACCGCGGCTATCCGATCGAACAGCTCGCCGAGAAGTCCAGCTTCCTGGAAGTTTCGTACCTGCTGATGAACGGCGAACTGCCCACGGCGGACGAATTCAAGAAGTTCGACCACGAAGTGACGCATCACACGATGATGCATGAGTCGCTGAAGAACTTCCTCGGCGGTTTCCGCCACGATGCGCACCCGATGGCCATGCTGGCCGGTTCGGTCGCCTCGCTGTCGGCGTTCTACCACGACACCCTGGACCTCAACGATCCGGAGCAGCGCCGTCAGGCCGCCATCCGTCTGATCGCCAAGGTACCGACCCTGGCGGCTGCGGCCTATCGTTACTCGATCGGCTGGCCGATCCGCTATCCGCGCAACAATCTGAACTACGTCGACCGCTTCCTGCACATGATGTTCGAAGTGCCGAGCGAGCCGCTGGAGATCAACCCGGTTGTCGCCAAGGCGCTGGACCTGTTGTTCATTCTGCACGCCGATCACGAGCAGAATGCCTCGACCTCGACCGTGCGTCTGGTCGGTTCGACCGGTGCCAATCCGTATGCGTCGGTCGCTGCCGGCATCACCGCACTGTGGGGCCCGGCACACGGCGGCGCCAACGAAGCGGTGCTGAAGATGCTCGAAGAGATCGGCACTGCCGATAACGTCGAGTCGGCCGTGGCCAAGGCCAAGGACAAGAACTCCTCGTTCCGTCTGATGGGCTTCGGTCACCGCGTCTACAAGAACTTCGACCCGCGCGCCAAGATCATCCGCGAGATGACCCACAAGGTGCTGGGCGAGCTGGGCGTCAACGATCCGCTGCTGGAAGTGGCGTTGAAGCTGGAAGAAGCCGCGTTGAAGGACGACTACTTCGTGCAGCGCAAGCTGTATCCGAACGTCGACTTCTATTCGGGCCTGATCTACAAGGCGCTCAATATCCCGGTGGAAATGTTCACCGTGATGTTTGCCATCGCGCGCACCGCCGGTTGGGTGTCGCATTGGCTGGAGCAGCAGGTCGACCCGGAAATGAAGATCGGCCGTCCGCGCCAGATCTACACCGGCTACGACAAGCGCGATTACACCGACAGCGCCAAGCGTTAATCGGCTCAAAGTCGTCTGCGTAAACGAACGCCCCGCACTTGCGGGGCGTTTTCGTTGTGGCCTGGTGCGTTTAGTGGAACAGGGCGCGCTTGCCAAGAGTGGCTGGCAAAACGTAGCGCGCAATCTTTCGGGTGAGTGCTGATGGCGCGCTCAGCAATGGAGTGCGTGCGCTCAGTCCCGCTGCTGGTAGGCGGCACTCTCCTGTTCGGCAAGCAACTGCCGCAGCTGTGCAGCCGAGGCGCGTGGCATCGGTTTTTCGTCCAGCTGCGACAGCGGCGCCTGGCGCAGGGCGTCGTAAGGCAGCACGGTCAGGTCGAAGGTCAGTTCCTCGGCACTGAACAGCCAGACCGGGAAGTCGCCGTTGCGCTCGCGGTCCAGTCGCAAACGGCGCGTGCGCGCCTCGGCAGGGATGCGGTGTTCTTCCAGAAACCGCTGCACCGCGTCCGGGTCGTCGCTGTGCAGCTGCAGTTGTACCGGGGCGTTTGCATCGGCGGTGCCATCCAGGACCGGGCCGGTCAGCCGCGGCTGGAATGAGCGGAGAAAATCCAGCGCACGCAAGGCGGCTTCGCGGCGTTGACGCAACCGCGCTGCGTGGTCGGGCCTGGCGAACAGACGCTGGTATTCGCGCAGTGCCTCTTCGATCTCGCGATTGCGCGGCAGCGATGCGTCGTCATGGATGCCGAGCCGGCTGGCGGCCTTGAGCTTGGCCTGGTGGAAATCGCGGATACCGCCTTCTGCCATCAATCTGGCAGCCTCGTGGGCGAGCCGATGACGGCGTTCTCGGGTGCGCGTATCGGCGTGTTGGCGTGCGTGATGCATGACCGGGCTCCCCTGATGAACCTGAGCTCGACTCTACAACAGCCGCATGAAAACGTGGCGAATGCTTCCCGGCCACTCCGAGGAAGCGATCGCGTAGCAGCGCAATGCCGATACCTTGCGTGTCGGAGGGCACGGCCGCGGCTTCGGGAGGAGCGCATCAACCGGTGAGATGCAGGCGCTGCCGCGCCGGCAACCAGGTCAGCAGCGACAGGTCAGCAACGAGCCGCGATAGTGCGTGGTCGAACAGCTGCCGGGCTTGCCGGCTCGCGCAAAAGATCGGTCCGGGCAGTGCGTTGGCGACCGGGCTGGTGCGTAGCAAGGGACAGCGCGTAGCGTCGCCGGCTATGTCCGCCCAGCCAGGGCTGGTCAGTAAGCAGCGCGTCGCGCCCGGCTCCAGCGCCACTCACGGGTGACTCGTGCAGCTTGAGCTACTTACCCAAAAACGCGCCCAAAAAAATGGGGAACCGGACAGCCACGCCGTCACGATTCCCCGCTCACGATTCCCGATCCCCGCCGTCAGAAGATATCGAAAGCCTTCTCGTCCTGCTGTTCCTGCAGGCCGTAGTCGTAATCCTGCAGACGATCCAGATCCTCGTTCTTCACCCATTCGACCGCACCATTGATGGTGGCCTGGGTCATGCCTTCGGGCGGGTCGTTGGCGGCGATTGGCTTGTCCTTCAGTGCCACGCGCATGTAGTCGATCCAGATCGGCAGTGCGGCCTTGCCGCCGTACTCGCGATAGCCCAACGAACGGAAGTCGTCGCGGCCGACCCACACGGTGGTGGCGTAAGGGCCGCCGAAGCCGGAGAACCAGGCGTCGCGGTGGTCGTTGGTCGAGCCGGTCTTGCCGCCTACGTCTTCGCGTCCCAGCACCTTGGCCGCCGTGCCGGTGCCGCGCTGGACTACGTCGCGCATCATCGACACCAGCTGGTAAGCGGTACGCGCATCGATGGCGCGCGGTGCGATCTTGGTTTCGGCAATCGCCGCAGGCGCGGTTTCTGCTGGCGTCGGCGCTGCATCGGCAGCCGGAGCCGCGGGCGGCGTGGCCGGCGCCTGGGCGCCGAAGTTGAACCCGTCCACTACCTGGCTCACCGGCGCGGCGGTGCCGCCCTGCAACGCGCAGGTGCGGCAGGCCACCGCGGGCACTTCCTTGAACACCACATTGCCGTCGCGATCTTTCACCTCGTCCACGATCCAGGTGTCCACGCGCGAGCCGCCATTGGCGAACACCGCGTAGCCGCGCGCCACCGACAGCGGCGTCAGCGACGCGGTGCCCAGCGACATCGACAGGTTGGGAGGCAACTCGGCTTCCTGGAAACCGAACTGGCTGATGTATTTACGTGCAAAATCGACGCCGATCGCATCCAGCAGGCGCACCGACACCAGATTGCGCGATTGCACCAGCGCCTCGCGCAGCCGCATCGGGCCGCGGAAGCCGCCGCCGTCGTTCTGCGGCGACCAGGTCTTGCCGCGACGATCGCGGAACACCACCGGCGCATCCAGTACGATCGAGGCCGGGTTGAAGCCCTTCTCGAACGCCGAGGCATACACGAACGGCTTGAAGCTGGAACCTGGCTGGCGGCGTGCCTGGGTGGCGCGATTGAACTTGTTGCCGGCAAAGCTGAAGCCGCCGACCAGCGCGCGCAGTGCGCCGCTGTTGGCATCCAGCGAAACCAGCGCCGCCTGGCCGCGCGGCAGCTGGTCGATGATCCATTCGCCGTCCTTCTCGCCGGCACGGATGCGGGTCAGGTCGCCACGCGTCAGCAACTTGGCCGGTGTCTTGTTGGTCCAGCGGCTGGCGCTGGCCGGCAGGGTCAGCTCGGTCTTGTCGCTCTGCACGACGGTGACGCCACCGTCGGCATTGGTGCGCGCCACGATCACTGCGCGCAGGCCGCCCTGAGTAAACACGCCCGACAGATGCTTGGCCAATGCCGGCGCATCCGCATCGGCGGCAACATCGAAATGCTGCTCCACACCGTGCCAGCCGTGGCGGTGGTCGTACAGACGCAGGCCTTCGCTGATCGCAGCATCGGCACCGGTCTGCAAGGTGGAATCGATGGTGGTGGTGACGTGGTAACCCTTGTTGAGCACATCGCCGCCGTATTTGGCGATCATCTCCTGGCGCACCAGCTCGGCCACATACGGGGCGTACACCTCGACAGGCGGCTCGTGCGGCTTGGCATGCATCGGCACCGCCTTGGCGGCATCGGATTCGGCCTGGGTCACGAAGCCCAGGTCGGCCATGCGCTGCAGCACGTAGTAGTCGCGGCGTTCGCGCGCGCGCTCGGGGTTGCTGATCGGGTTGCCGCTGGACGGGAACTTGGGGATGCCGGCCAGCGAGGCCATCTCGTCCAGGCTCAACTCGCTCATCTTCTTGCCGTAGTAGTACTCGGCAGCGGCACCGACGCCGTAGGCGCGGTTGCCGAAGAAGCTCTTATTGAGATACAGCTCGAAGATCTCGTCCTTGCTCAGCTCGCTCTCGATCTTGCGCGCCAACAGGATCTCCGCCAGCTTGCGGGTGTAGCTGTATTCGGAGCTGAGGAAGAACTGCCGCGCCACCTGCTGGGTGATGGTCGAGCCGCCCGGCACGCGCTTGGCGTCGGTGCTGGCGAGTAGCCATACCGCGCGGGCGATGCCCTTGTAGTCCACGCCTCCGTGTTCGTAGAAGCGCGCATCCTCGGTCGCCAGGAAGGCCTGCTTCAAGCGCAGCGGCACGTCCTTCATCTGTATCGGGTAGCGCCGGGTCTCGCCATAGACGGCCATCAGCCGGCCATCGCTGGAATAGACGTACATCGGCTCCTGCAGCTCGACCTGCTTGAGCGACTGCACGTCCGGCAACTTCGAGGAAATGGCGTAATACAGGCCGCCGGCAGCAATAGCGCCGAGCAGTGCGAGCACAACGAGCGTGGCCAGGATCCAGCCCAGCCAACGGCGAATACGGGGCATGTAAGAGAGATTCCGATTGCAGATTTCTTGGCCACAGAGTATAGATGACGCCGAGTTTGGCTGGGGCCGAACTCTGGGGATCGCAGAAGACAGCACTGGGGTCACGTTCGCGAGGTCATTGCCTGGCGCGTGAAGGGCTTGTCAACTGTTAAAATTTGATTATTAATACGAGGGCGCAGACATGCGTCCAAGTGCCCGTCGGCAGGGGAGTTACCGTGGGGCTTTTACCCAAGAGTCAGTCGCCACTCATTGGTGTCGACATTAGTTCTACTGCCGTGAAGCTCTTGCAGCTGTCGCGCAGCGGGAACCGTTATCGCGTGGAACATTACGCGGTGGAACCATTGCCGCCGAATGCGGTGGTGGAAAAGAACATCGTCGAAGTGGAGGCGGTGGGCGAAGCCATTCGCCGCGCCATCAACCGCTCCGGCAGCAAGGCCAAGAATGCCGCTGCGGCCGTGGCCGGGTCGGCGGTGATCACCAAGCTGATCCCGATGCCGGCCGATCTGGACGACAGCGATCTGGAGGCCCAGGTCGAACTGGAAGCCACCAATTACATTCCGTACCCGATCGAGGAAGTGAATCTCGACTTCGAGGTGCTCGGCCCGATGCCCAACAGCCCGGACATGGTCCAGGTGCTGCTGGCCGCCTCGCGCTCGGAGAATGTGGAGCTGCGCCAATCGGCGCTGGAACTCGGTGGTCTGACCGCCAAGGTGATGGACGTGGAGGCCTTCGCGGTCGAAAACGCCTTTGCCCTGGTCGCCAGCGAACTGCCGGTGGCCGCCGATGCGGTGGTCGCCCTGGTCGATATCGGCGCCACCATGACCACGCTGAGCGTGCTGCGCTCCGGTCGTAGCCTGTATAGCCGCGAACAGGTGTTCGGCGGCAAGCAGCTCACCGACGAAGTGATGCGCCGCTATGGCCTGACCTACGAAGAAGCCGGCCTGGCCAAGCGTCAGGGCGGGTTGCCGGAGAGCTACGAGGTCGAAGTGCTGGAGCCGTTCAAGGAAGCGACGGTGCAGCAGATCAGCCGTTTGCTGCAGTTCTTCTATGCGGGCAGCGAGTTCAATCGCGTCGACTGCATCGTGCTGGCCGGCGGTTGCGCCGCGCTGTCGCGCCTGCCGGAGATGGTGGAAGAGCAGCTGGGCGTGACCACCGTGGTCGCCAACCCGCTTGCGCAGATGACGCTGGGTCCGAAGGTTCAGGCCCACGCGCTGGCGCTGGATGCGCCTGCATTGATGATCGCCACCGGCCTGGCCCTGAGGAGCTTTGACTGATGGCAAGAATCAATCTATTGCCCTGGCGCGCCGAGCGCCGGAAGGCGCGCGAGCGTGAGTTCTATTCGATGCTCGGCTTTGCCGCGCTCGGTGGCGTGCTGCTGTCGCTACTCATCTGGTTCTACTACGACGGGCAGATCAGTGGGCAGACCGAGCGCAATGCGTTCCTGACCGCCGAGATCGACAAGGTCAAGGCGCAGAACGAAGAGATCAAGGAGCTCGACAAGAAAAAGGACCGTCTGCTCGCCCGCAAGAAAGTTATCGAAGAACTGCAGGCCAATCGCTCTCAGATGGTGCATCTGTTTGATTCGCTGGTCCGCACCATTCCCGATGGCGTGGCGCTGACCAACATCAAGCAGGACGGCGACATCCTGACCCTGGAAGGTCGCTCGCAGTCCAATGCGCGCGTCAGTGCCTACATGCGCAACCTGGAAGGCTCGGGCTGGATGACCAATCCGGACCTGTCGATCATCGAGGCCAAGAGCCAGGACAAGGCTGCCGGGCAGCCTGCGGCTTCGTCGATGGACACCAAGGCGTTGCCATACGTGTTTACGCTGAAGGTCAAGCTGGCCAATCCGAACGAGACTGACAAGAACGGCGCCGCGCCCGCGGTGGTGGATCCGGCTGCGCCGGGGACTGCCGCACCAGGTGCAACGCCGGCCGGTACGACGCCTGCTGCTCCGGCAGCGGCGCCGGCGCCAGCAACGCCGCCGAGTGCACCTGCAGCTGCACCGCAGGCAGCGCCGGCACCTGCCAATCGGCCGCAGGAGGGGGCGGCGTCATGAGTAAGAAATCATTCAAGCTCAGCGATCTGGACTTCAACAACATCGGCGGTTGGCCGCAGCAGGCACGCATCGTGTTCTGTGTGCTGGTCGGCCTGTTCATCATGGTGTTGGCTTGGTTCCTGTTGATCAGCAGCAAACGCGACGAACTGGAAGGACTGGAAGGCACCGAATCCGCGCTGCGTACGGAGTTCGAGACCCAGCAGGGGCGTGCGGTGAATCTGGAGCCGCTCAAGCAGCAGCTCGCGCAGATGGAACAGGTGCTGCAGCAGATGCTGCGTCAGCTGCCCAGCAAGACCGAAATGCCGGATCTGATCATCGACATTTCGCAGACCGCGCTATCCAGCGGCTTGTCGAACGAGTTGTTCCAGCCTGGTCCGGAATCGCCGAAGGAGTTCTACGCCGAGAAGCCGATCGCTCTGCGCATGGTGGGCAGCTACCACCAGTTCGGTGCCTTCGTCAGCGGCGTGGCCTCGCTGCCGCGCGTGGTGATCCTGACCATGCACGACATCAACCTCAAGCCCAGGGATGCCAAGGCCGGCATCACGCCGCGCGGTGCACTGGAGCTGTCCGGCACGGTCAAGACCTATCGTTATCTGGACGATGAGGAAATGGCCGTGCAGGAGAAGGCTGCGGCCGACGCTGCGAAGAAGGGCGGCCAATGACCATGAAATTGCTCAAGATATTGTCCTGCGTGGCGCTAATTGCAGTATTGCCGGCGTGTACGCGTGGCGTGACCAGCACGCCCGGCGATGCGCCGAATCTAGATGCCTGGGTGGCCGAAGTGCGTGCGCGTCCTGCGCCACCGCTGGAGCCGCTGCCGGTGATGCAGCAGTTCGAGACATTCGAATACGCAGCACAAGTGATGCGCGACCCGTTCAGCGATGCGTGGGTGACTGCGGAAGGCAGCAATGGCACGCGGCCCGATCCGAACCGGCGCAAGGAACCGTTGGAAGCCTTCCCGCTCGACGCCCTCGACATGGTGGGGACCATTGGAGGCGGCTCGGGTCTGATCGCGCTGGTGATGGCACCGGACAAGGTGACGTACCGGGTGCGGCCGGGTGTGTATCTGGGACAGAGCGATGGCCGGGTAACCGGGGTCTACGAAGACCGCATCGAGCTGATTGAACTTGTGCCGGACGGTGCGGGTGGATGGCTTGAACGGCCGGCCGCACTCGCATTGGATGATCAATAAAGTGATAGGGGATAGCACGATGACGTTTTCCAATGCACAGCGGCTGCGTCCGGTTCGACGCCACGCGATGCTCCAGGCTTGCGCGTTGGGATTAGCGCTGGCGCTGGCCAGTGGCAGCTCGTTCGCAGCCGCCGCGCTGACCCAGCCTGCGCAGGACCCGGCCAAGGCCGCTCCGGCGAGCCTGACGGTGTCCAAGATCGATTTCAAACGCGGCGAAGATGGCGCTGGCCGTCTGATCCTGAAGTTCGACGGTCAGGGCGCCAGCCCGGACCTGCGCACCCAGGGCGACAGCGTGCTGGTGGATATCAGCAACGCCAAGCTTCCGCCGGAACTGCAGCGCCCCCTCAACGTCACCGATTTTGCAACGCCGGTGCAGCGGGTGGAGGTCAAGCCGTCTGGCTCGGGTTCGCAACTGGTGCTGTCGACCAAGGGTGCATTCGACTCGCTGGCCTATCAGACCGGTAACGAGTACGTGGTCGAGATCACACCGCGCAAGGGCCAGCCGGCCGTCGGCGGCGTGAGCTCGGCAGCGGTGACCCAGGCCGCCGCGCAGATTGCAGCGCGCGGCTACAGCGGTCGCCCGGTGACGTTCAATTTCCAGGACGTGCCGGTGCGCACCGTGCTGCAGCTGATCGCCGAGGAATCCAACCTCAACATCGTCGCCTCCGACACCGTGCAGGGCAATGTCACGCTGCGCTTGATGAACGTGCCGTGGGATCAGGCGCTGGACATCGTGCTGCGGGCCAAGGGCCTGGACAAACGCCGCGACGGTGGCGTGGTGTGGGTCGCCCCGCAGCCGGAGCTGGCCAAGTTCGAGCAGGACAAGGAAGACGCCCGCATCGCGATCGAAAACCGCGAGGATTTGATCACCGACTACGTGCAGATCAATTACCATAATGCTGCTGTGATCTTTAAAGCGCTGACTGAGGCGAAGGGGATTGGTGGCGGTGGTGGTGGTGGCGGTCAGGGCGGACAAGGCGGTACAGGTCAGCAGGACAACGGTTTCCTCTCGCCACGCGGCCGTTTGGTGGCCGATGAGCGCACCAATACGCTGATGATTAGCGATATTCC
This sequence comes from Xanthomonas sp. AC360, assembly GCF_979258225.1. Lineage (NCBI taxonomy): Bacteria > Pseudomonadati > Pseudomonadota > Gammaproteobacteria > Lysobacterales > Lysobacteraceae > Xanthomonas > Xanthomonas sp. AC360. The sequence goes on along the minus strand of NZ_OZ409846.1, from coordinate 163,572 downwards.
GAAGAAGGTCGCGCAGATGCGCGAGTTGATCTCGCATATTGATCGTCCAGTAGACCAGGTGTTGATCGAGAGCCGTATCGTCATTGCAACCGACACGTTTGCGCGTGACTTGGGTGCGCGTTTTGGAGTCTCTGGAGCCACTAGTCGCGGGATTTTGAGTGGTTCGCTTGAGAGTAATGTCAATTACAGCAATACGTTGAATCAACGCAACAATGAGCTTAATAACACTCGAACGCCCGCCACACCAAATGGTACGAGCGCCACGCTGCCAACTTTCTTGTTTCCGTCGGGGTTGAATATTGATCTTGGAGCTGGCGGATTCACGAACAGTGGCGCAGCCGGCCTTGCTTATACTCTGCTAGGGTCGAACTTCAATCTGGATATTGAATTATCTGCGATGCAGGAAGAAGGTCGCGGCGAAGTCGTTTCCAATCCGCGCATCGTGACCGCCAACCAGCGCGAGGGTGTGATCAAGCAGGGACGTGAGATCGGCTATGTGACGATCAGCGGCGCGGGCGTTGCAGGTGGTGGTTCGCAGGCCAATGTGCAGTTCAAGGAAGTCTTGCTCGAACTGAAAGTCACGCCGACGATCACGAACGACAATCGCGTTTTCCTCAACATGAATGTCAAAAAGGACGAAGTGGCTCGCTTCATCACCTTGCCGCAGTACGGTACCGTGCCGGAAATTAACCGTCGGGAAGTCAATACGGCAGTGTTGGTGGGTGATGGCGAGACGGTAGTGATCGGTGGTGTATACGAATTCACAGATCGTGAAAGCGTGTCGAAGGTGCCGTTTCTGGGCGATATCCCATTCCTGGGCAATCTGTTCAAGAAGCGTGGGCGCAGCAAGGAAAAGGCCGAGTTGTTGGTCTTTGTCACCCCAAAGGTATTGCGAGTGGCAAGCGCAGCGCGCTGAACGCAATGCATGAAGGAGGCCGCGAAAGCGGCCTTCTTCTTTTTCAGGGTCTACTTTCTAGAGACTGCTTGAGTGCTGCAAAGCGCGCATCCGAGCGCGGTGTATGCATAGTCTGATGCTCGTCTGATCATCTATCCAGATCTCTGCTTCTCAGGTTTGCCCTGTGCTGTTAACCGGTAAATGGTCACGCTCGCTATGGCTTGGGTAGGAGCATGACCCCGGTCACTCACTGAACCTCTCGCCATCGGCAAGTGAACCAATCGCGTTCGAATCGGTCACACTGGTCCTATGAACGCACCGCCGCTATTGCCCCCCGAAGCCGCTGCCGCGCCCGCCGAGGACCGGCTGCATCGTCAATTCACTTCTCTGCGCGAGTCATTGGCGCAGCGCATCGTCGGTCAGTCGGCGCTGGTCGAGCGGCTGCTGATCGCCTTGCTGGCCGATGGCCATTTGCTGGTCGAGGGCGCGCCCGGGCTGGCCAAAACCACCGCGATCCGTGCGCTGGCCTCGCGACTGGAAGCCGACTTCGCGCGGGTGCAGTTCACTCCGGACCTGCTGCCCTCCGATCTGACCGGTACCGAGATCTGGCGTCCGCAGGACAGCCGTTTCGAGTTCATGCCAGGGCCGATCTTCCATCCCATCCTGCTGGCCGACGAAATCAATCGCGCGCCCGCCAAGGTGCAGTCGGCGTTGCTGGAAGCGATGGGGGAGCGACAGGTGACGGTCGGTCGCCACACCTATGCGCTGCCGCAGCTGTTCCTGGTGATGGCGACGCAGAACCCGATCGAGCAGGAAGGCACGTTCCCGTTGCCCGAGGCGCAGCTGGATCGGTTCCTGATGCATGTGCGCATCGGTTATCCACATGCCGACGCGGAGGCGGAAATCCTGCGTCTGGCACGCGAAGCGGCGCGCGACACGCTGGAAAAGCACGAGACCGTGCCGGACAAGATTCCGCTGGAAGACGTCTTCGCCGCACGACGTGTGGTGCTGGATGTGCATCTGGCGCCACAGCTCGAGCGCTATCTGATCGAAATCGTGCTGGCCTCGCGTGATCCGCAACGTTACGACCCTGCGTTGGCGCGGCGAATTGCCTGGGGCGCGAGCCCGCGTGGCTCGATTGCACTGGAGCGCTGCGCGCGTGCGCGTGCGTGGCTGGCCGGGCGCGACTACGTGACCCCGGACGACATTCGCGCCATTGCGCCGGACGTGCTGCGCCACCGCGTGTTGCCCAGTTACGAGGCCACCGCAGAAGGCTGGGATGGCGAACGCCTGGTCGCTGCGTTGCTGGACAAGATTCCGCTGCCCTGATCGGGCAGCGGGTTGCCGAGGGATGCCGCCCTCTCGCCCGACTCCGATGTCTTCGATGCCGTCTTCCTCCCCCGCCAATCCTGCCTCGTCCGTTGCCGGCGATGGCTTGCGCCCGAGCCTTGCCGAGTTGATCGCATTGCGCGGCACTGCGTTGCATCGCGGGCAGCCGGGGCGTGGCCGACACGGGCTAGTGGGGCCAGTGCCGGCCGCCACCCGCGGGCGTGGCATGGAGTACGCCGAGTCGCGCGAATATGTCGCCGGCGACGATGCGCGGCATATCGATTGGCGCGTCACCGCACGGACCGGGCGTGCGCATACCAAATTGTTTCAGGCCGAGCGCGAACGCTTGAGTCTGATCGTTGCCGATACCTCGCCTGCGCTCTTTTTCGGGACGCGGGTGCGCTACAAGTCGGTGCAGGCGGCGCGCGCTGGCGCGGTGGCAGCATGGCTGGCGCAGCGGCAGGGCGACCGGATTGCTGCGTTGCGGGGTACCGCCAGCGAAGCGCCGATTGCACCGCGGTCGGGTCAGCGCGGTGTGCTGCCGGTGCTGGATGCATTGGCGCGCTGGTATGCGCAGCCGCCGTCTGGCGATGCCGGGCTGGAGGTTGCGTTGGACCATGCGGCGCGCCTGCTGCGTCCCGGTGCGCGCCTGACGGTGCTGGCCGATGCGCGAAGTGCCAGCAAGATTTCTGCGACGCGCTGGTCTGGTCTGGCGTTGCATCACGAGGTGGTGGTGATCGTGTTGGTCGATCCCTTGGAACTGTCGCCGCCGGCGCGGGCGCTGAGCTTTGATGTGCGAGGCGAGCGCATTGCGGTGGACCTCGGAAGCCAGGCCGCGCGTGCGCGTTGGCAGGCCGAGTTCGTCGCCCCGCTGCAACAGCTGGCTACGCTGTTGCAATCGCGCGGTGTGCGCTTGCATCGCCTATCCACCGACGATGCCAGCGATGCGTGGTTGAGCAGCAGCACGCTGATGCGGGGCGCATGACGATGGCACCGCAGTCGCTGCCGCTGCGCGATGTCCATCTGCCGCCGTCGCCATCGTGGTGGCCGTTGGCGCCGGGGTGGTGGCTGGTGATCGCTGTGGTCGTGCTGATGCTGGTTGGTGCGTGGTTCTGGTGGTGGCGCCGTCGTCGGCAGCAACGCAGCTGGTTGGCTGCCTTCGATGCCGAACTGCAGCATGCGACGACGCCTGCGCAGCGCTTGGCCACCTTGTCGATGCTGTTGCGCCGCGCGGCGCGCACGGTGGATACGCAGGCCGACCGCTTGCAGGGCGAGGCATGGTTGCAGTTTCTGGACGGGCGCAAGAGCAAGACGCAGGCGTTCTCGCAGGGATCAGGGCGGGCCTTGCTCGAAGGTGGGTTTCAACGCGCACCGGCGGTAACCGATCTGGATGCCGTGCAGGCGTTGGCGCGGCAACGTTTCTTGCGGTTGATGCGGGGCCAGCGATGAACTGGCTGCAGTGGTCGCAATGGCAGGACGCGTTGGCGCATTGCGCGTGGCCATGGGCGTGGTGGTTGATGCCGCTGCCGCTGCTGATGTGGTTCTGGCCGCAGCGCCGTGCCGACACGGCCGCGCTACGTGTGCCGTATGCCGATCAATTGCATGCAGTCGCCCAGGCACGGCGCGTGCCCGCCTTGCGCATGCCGCGCTGGCTGGCATGGCTGGGCTGGTTTCTGTTGTGCGCCGCGCTGGCGCGTCCGCAGCAATTGGGTGAGGTGATCCAGCCGCCGCGCGAGGCGCGGCAGATGATGCTGGCGGTGGATCTGTCCGGCAGCATGAGCGAGCCGGACATGGTGCTCGGCGGCAATGTGGTCGACCGCCTCACCGCCGCCAAGGCGGTGTTGTCGGACTTTCTGGATCGGCGCGACGGCGACCGCGTCGGCCTGCTAGTTTTCGGCCAGCGCGCCTATGCGCTGACACCGCTCACTGCTGACCTGACCTCCGTACGCGACCAGCTGGCCGACAGCGTGGTGGGGCTGGCCGGGCGCGAGACCGCCATTGGCGATGCGATCGCGTTGTCGGTCAAACGGCTGCGCGAACAGAAACAGGGCCAGCGCGTGGTGGTGTTGCTCACCGATGGCGTCAATACCGCCGGTGTGCTCAATCCGTTGAAGGCGGCCGAACTCGCCAAGGCAGAGGGCGTGCGTGTGCACACGATCGCCTTCGGCGGTCGCGGCGGTTACTCGTTGTTCGGCGTGCCGATTCCGGCCGGCGGCAACGACGATATCGATGAGGCGGGCTTGCGCAAGATTGCCGAGCAGACCGGCGGGCGCTTCTTCCGCGCCCGCGATACCGAAGAGCTGGCTGGCATCTATGCCGAGCTGGATCGACTGGAGCCGGTCAAGGCGGTCGGCCCATCGGTGCAGCCGCGTGTGGAGCGCTATCACTGGCCGTTGGGCGCAGCCTTGCTGATTGCCTTGCTTGCTTACGTACTGCCGCGGAGATGGCGATGAACGCGCTGTCTGAAGGACTGGCCGCATTGCATTTGCTGCGCCCGGATTGGCTGTGGGCGCTGTTGCCGATCGTGCCGGCAGCGCTGCTGTGGCACCTGCGTCGACGCAGCGCCAATGTGTGGCGCCACAGCGTGGACGCGCATTTGTTGCCGGCCTTGTTGGTTGCCGGTGGCCGGCGGGGCTGGTGGGGCTTCGTGCTGGCCGCGCTGACCTATGCGCTTGCGGTGGTGGCGATGAGCGGGCCGAGCTGGCGGCAGATCGAGCGCCCGGTGTTTCAATCGAGTATGCCGTTGGTGGTGGTGCTGGATCTGTCGTCCAGTAGCAATGCGACCGATCTGCCGCCATCGCGCCTGCTGCAGGCCCGCGCCAAACTGACCACGTTGCTGCGCAAGCGCGCCGGCGGCGACGTGGCGCTGCTGGTCTACGCCGGCGAAAGCTTTACCGTTGCGCCATTGACCGAAGACGCGGCCAACGTGGCGCTGTTTCTGGATGCGCTGTCGCCATCGGTGATGCCGGTGGACGGCAAACGTGCCGACAGGGCCATCGATGCGGCCGCCCGGCTATTGCAGCAGGCGGGCTTCAAACAGGGCGATATCCTGCTGGTCAGCGATAGCGCCGACGGCTCGGCGGAAAGCGCCGCACGCACCGCACGCGCAGGTGGGTTCCATGTTTCCGCACTCGGCGTAGGCAGCCCACGTGGCGCCGCCTACCGCACCGGCAGCGGCGAGATCGCGCAGGCAAAACTGGACGAGGCAAGCCTGCGCGACCTGGCCGGGCAGGGCGGCGGGCGCTACGCGCGCATCGCGCCGGACGACGCCGATCTGCAAGCACTGGGGGTGCTCGATCCCGCGCAACAGCCGCTGGCCGATGAAACCTCAGAAGCCAACGGTGGCAAGACCTGGCTCGACGAAGGCTACTGGCTCGTGCTGCCGGTGATGCTGTTTTCGCTGTTGGCGTTTCGACGCCGCGCAGTCGTGGCGATGGTCGCGTTGATGTGCGTGTTGCCGCTGGCGCAGCCTGCACAGGCGGCCGACGGCACTTTGTGGCAGCGCGCTGATCAGGTGCAGCAGCAGCGCCTGGATGCCGGCGTGCAGGCGTATCGCAAGGGCGACTTTGCCGCTGCGCAAAAGGCATTCGAAGGCGTGCCGACCGACGAGGGCCGGTACAATCTGGGCAATGCGCTGGCGCGACAAGGCCAGTACGACGAGGCGATTGCAGCCTACGATCGTGCGCTCAAGCAGCATCCCAAGCAGGCCGATGCGATCGCCAATCGCGCGGCGGTCGATGCAGCGCGCAAGCGCCAGCAGCAGAACGACAAGGATGGCAAAGGCCAGTCCAAGGATCAGAACCAGTCGGGCAAGAACAAGCCCGGTCAGGAGTCGTCCGGGCAAGACCAGCAGAACGCTAAAAACGCCGGCAAAGATGGGCAGAACACCCCAGGTGAGCAAGGCAAGCAGGACGGCAAGGATCCACCGTCCGACGCGCAGACACCGCAGGACGGCAAGTCGCAGCAGCAACCCTCCAAGGACGGCAAGGGCGAGCAGAGCAAGCAAGACACGCCACCGCAATCGGCCGATGCAAAGGCGCAGCAGCAGGCCGACGAGGCGCAGCGTCGCAAGATGCAGCAAGCCATGGCGCAGGCCGGCGACAAGGGCGCCGATGCGAAGGGCAAGCCGGAGGCCGCGATGGCAAGCGAGACGCCGGAGCAGCGCGAGCAACGTCAGGCAGTGGATGCGTGGTTACGGCGGGTGCCGGACGATCCGGGCAGCCTGCTGCGCACCAAATTCAGGCTGGAATACGAACGCAGACAACGGGACGGACGATGATCGGCACACACCACTTGCGCCGCGGTGCGATCGGCATGCTGGCGAGCATGATGTTGTTCGTTTGCACACCGGTGGGTGCGGTCACGCGCGCCTGGCTGGACCGCGACAGCGCCAATGCCGGCGACGTGGTCATGTTGAATATCGAAACCGACCAACGCGGCGTCGATCCGGATTACATGCCGTTGCGCAACGATTTTGCGCTGGGCGCCAAGAGCGCCAATCAGCAGATGCAGGTGACCAATGGGTCGGTGACGGTGCGCGCGTTATTCGGCGTGGTGTTGACGCCGCGCAAGAGCGGCGAGTTGATCGTGCCCGCGATCCGGGTCGGCAACGAACGCACCGAGCCACTGCGACTGCAGGTGGTGGCCTCGGCAAACGATCCGGCGAGCAATAGCACTGGAAATCGCAGTGGTGGTGGCAGCGCCGCTGCCAGCGGGTCAAGCGCAGCGCAGGGCAATGAAGAGGTCTTCGTCCAGACGCAGGTGGACGACCCGCAGCCCTACGTGCAGCAAAGTGTGGGCGTGGTGGTGCGGTTGTACTTCGCCAATCAGCTGGCCTCCGGCGAGCTCGATCTGGAAGCGCCCGATGGCGCATCGCTGCAACGCATCGGCGATGACGTCAGTTCGGTCAAGCTGGTCAACGGACGCCAGTACAACGTGGTGGAGCGGCGCTATCTGCTAGTGCCCGAGCGCAGCGGCCGCTTGCTGTTGCCGTCGGCGCGCTTCAATGGGCGCTCGGCGGGCGGTTTCTTCGATGATTATTTCGGTCGTGGCAATGGCGAACTGAGTGCGCGCAGCGCCAGCATTCCGCTGCAGGTGCGTGCGCAGCCGGCCACTGCGCCGCAGCCGTGGCTGCCGCTGCGTAGCCTGCAGTTGCGTTATACGGCCACGCCGCAACGCGCAACCGCCGGGGAAGCGACGCAGTTCGTGGTGGAAGCGAGCGCGCGTGGCGCCACCCAGGCACAGTTCCCCGAGTTGCCCACGCCGAGCGTGCCCGATGCGCAGGTGTTCGCCGAGCCGCCGCAATACGAAGAACGTTTTGTGGATGGCTCGCCGCAGCTGCGGCTGACCCGTCGCTATTCGATCGTGCCCAACCGCGCCGGCCCGTTGGTCGTGCCCGGTCTGCAGGTGGCGTGGTGGGACGTCGGCGCGGGCGCGGCAAAGACGGCTTCGGTGCCGGATCTGACCTTGGATGTGGCCGCGGGGAGTGGCGCTTTCGCGGCGCCTGCGCCTGCACCCGCCGCAAGCCCGTCGAGCACTGCTGCAGCGCCTGCGCCCACGGCTGGCACGCTGAGTCTGCAGCCGCCAACGCCAGCGCAACGGCCATGGGGCTGGATCGCCGCGTCGGTGGGTTTTGCGTTGTTATGGGTCATTACGCTGGTGTGGGCGTTGTTGCGTAAGCGCGGTGGCTTGCACAGTGCTCCCAGTGCCAACGGCAGCGATGCGCCCGTGCCTGGTCGGCGTGTGACACATGGCGTGGCCGAGTTGCGCCGCGCGCTGGATAGCGGTGGCATGGACGATGTGGCTACCGTGCTGTGCGGCATGGCTGGCGTGGCCGATATCGACAGCGTGCTGGCGGCGCTGGCGGATCCGGCCCAACGCGCTGCGGTGGCACGCATGCAGCGCGCCCGCTGGGGCGGCGATGGCGATGTGGCTGGCGCGCGTGCGGCATTGCGTGAGGCCTTTGCCAAAGGACCACGCTGGCGGCACGCGAGCGCTGCAGAACCTGAGGTGCTGGCGCCGTTGTATCCGCCAGCGACTTGATCGCCTGCGCGGCATCGGCGGCGGTCGACAGGTCATGAAGCGGCGGCTTAGTTGTGCATCGCTGTGGTTCTCAGAGCAGCTAACAACGCGTGTGTAGTCGCCAGTCGGCGCGGCTGGCGCTCTGAACTCAGGTCTCATTCGGACACTTCGGTTCTAAGCGCGTCGTCGACTCATGCGCCTGAATATTGTTTTCTAGGTTGTGTTCGTAGCTTCTAGTTCCGGAGATCAGCTGCGTTGCCGAAAACACGGTATTGCGGCTGCGATTTGGCTGCGAGGCCCTTGCCCGCCCACCATCGCGGGACACGCTGCAAGTACGTCCTTGTAAGCTCTTACGCGGCATCCATGCCGCGTAAGGTCCCGCGACGGTGAGCGGGCAAGGACCAATCAATAGTGTCGGTGTGCATGGTGCAAGCAAGGCATGACGCCTGCGTTCGGATAACGGCGCGTTTTGTCATCCTTCCAACTCAAGCAGATCAACGGCCACTTCGCTGCAGGGCCCTTGCCCACCCACCATCGCGGGACACGCCGCAAGTACGTCCGTTTAGGCTCTTTGGCGGCATCCATGCCGCCAAAGGTCCCGCGACGGTAAGCGGGCAAGGGCCGGTCACGATGGTCGGTGTGCATGGGCGAGTAATGCGTAAGTTCGCTCTGCGATCGATGGTGTTCGCTAGCGCTACCTTTTTGCGCCTACGTTTGCTGAAGTCGATAACGCAGTCACTTGCATCGGCAAACTAGCGTGCCACGCGCTGCGATCAGCTTTTTCAGGCAAACACCGATCAACGTCATGGTGCGGTGTCCTCGCCGCTTGCGGGACCGTGTGGCGGCATGGATGCCGCCACCGAGCCTCCAAGGACGGATTTACGGCGTGTCCCGGAAGTGGTGAGGGCACCGCGCCCTCGACCGGCTTGGCTTTAGAAGAGTCATCCGGTGTCAAAGCTCAAAGCCTCAGCCGCAGTGAAATGAGTTGATACCAAGTCCAAAGTCCCAGGCCCCGGCGCCAACCGCCAAGCGCCAAGCGCCAAGCGCAATGGCAGCCTGCATCGACACGAGCATCCAAGCGCGAGCATTCGACAAAGCAACCCACGAGCGCGTGCTGCAGTACAAGCGCGTGCTGCAGTAAGGGAATCGCTTCCTGATTCAAGCCGAGCCGGTCACTTGCCGGACCTGCGAGGCCTTGCGCGCGATGCGTGTGTTGCCGTCGCAACGCTCGCAGCAACTGCCCTTGAGAGGTACACCTACCCTCGGGCAGGTGCAGCGCGGCGTGGCTGCCTCGATGGCGTTTGTTAAGCTCCGGCCTTTGTGTCCAGATCAAGGCCCACCAGATGACTGCATCCCCAGCCGCACGCCGCCCGGGCCTGCCCCTGCATTGGAAGATGGGCATTGGGTTCGCCGTCGGCCTATTGCTGGGTCTGGCCGTCTACTATCTGGCCGGCAGCGATGCCGAGTGGGTGCGCCTGGCGACCAAGTACGTGACCACGCCGTTCTCGCAGATCTTCCTCAATTTGATCTTCATGCTGATCGTGCCGCTGTTGTTTTCGGCACTGGTGATGGGCATCTCCGAGATGGGCGACATCCGCGCGCTAGGCCGCGTGGGTTGGCGCACGTTGGGCTACACCGTCGTGCTGTCCGGCATCGCGGTGCTGCTCGGCCTGGTGCTGGTCAATGTGCTCAAGCCCGGTGCGGGCGTGGACCCGCAGCTGGCCAATCAGCTGATCCAGGAAAACGCCGAACGCACCCGCGAGATCATCTCCAGCTCCGGCACCCAGCCGCAGGGCATGGACATGCTGTTGTCGATCGTGCCCAACAACGTGGTCGCGGCCGCCTCGAGCAATGGCGCGATCCTGTCGCTGATGTTCTTTGCAGTGATGTTCGGCGTCGGCATGGTGCTGACCGCCGACGAAAAGGTCGCCACGCTCAAGCGCTGCATCGAAGGCATCTTCGAAATTTCGATGACCTTGATCGGGTTGGTGATCCGTCTGGCCCCGTATGCGGTGGCCTGCTTCATGTTCAACCTGGCCGCGCTGTTCGGGTTCGATCTGCTGATCCGCCTGGGCGCCTACGTGGGCGTGGTGGTGTTGGCGTTGGGCCTGCACATGGTGGTCAGCTACGGGCTGGCGGTGAAGTTTGCCGGGCGCTCGCCGCTGGGCTTCTTCAAGCAGACCCAGGAGGCCACGATGATGGCGTTCTCCACCGCCTCCAGTAACGCAACCCTGCCCACCGCCCTGCGCGTGGCCGATGAAATGGGCCTGCCGCCGCGCGTATCGCGCTTTGTGCTCACCGTCGGCGCCACCGCAAACCAGAACGGCACCGCGCTGTTCGAGGGCGTCACGGTGATCTTCCTGGCGCAGTTCTTCAATGTCGACCTGAGCATCGGCCAGCAGTTCATGGTGATGCTGGTCTGCATCCTGGGCGGGATCGGCACCGCCGGCGTGCCGTCGGGCTCGCTGCCGGTGGTGGCGCTGATCTGCGCGATGGTCGGGGTCAATCCGGTCGGTATCGGCATGATCCTGGGCGTGAATCACTTCCTGGATATGTGCCGCACCGCACTCAATGTCACCGGCGATCTGGCGTTGACGACCCTGGTGGCCAAGGGCGAGGAATAGGGAATCGAGAATGGGTAAGAGCGGGCTGGTGCGATCGGTACGGGTGATGTGAGGTTCCGTCGCAGCGGTGGCTGTGGTGCGAGCGGCGTTAGCCGCCAAGCTGCAACACTGCATCCGATTCCCCATTCTCAATTCTCCATTCCCGCACCCCCCAATCCCGGCCCCGCTAACACGCTCTGTGGGAGAATAGGCGTCTCCGCTTCCAGCGGTGTTCCCCTCCGCTTCCATAGACGCCCATGACCCAGCCCACCCGCCGCCAGCTGGCCAACGCCATCCGTTTTCTCGCCGCAGATGCGGTCGAAGCCGCCAAATCCGGCCATCCGGGCATGCCCATGGGCATGGCCGATATCGCCGAAGTGCTGTGGAACGATTATTTCCGGCACAACCCGAACAACCCGCAGTGGTTCAACCGCGACCGCTTCGTGCTGTCCAACGGCCACGGCTCGATGCTGCAGTACGCGTTGCTGCACCTGACCGGTTACGACTTGCCGATCGAGCAGCTCAAGCAGTTCCGCCAGTTGCACAGCAAGACCGCCGGCCACCCCGAGCGCAGCGAAACCCCCGGCGTGGAAACCACCACCGGTCCGCTGGGGCAGGGGTTCGCCAATGCAGTGGGCTTTGCGCTGGCCGAGAAGTTGCTGGCGCAGCGCTACAACCGCCCGGAACTGCAGATCGTCGACCACCGGACCTGGGTGTTCATGGGCGACGGTTGCCTGATGGAAGGCATCTCGCACGAAGCCGCCTCGCTGGCCGGTACCTGGGGCCTGGGCAAGCTGGTCGCGTTCTGGGACAACAACCATATCTCCATCGACGGCAACACCGATGGCTGGTTCAACGACAACACACCGGCACGTTTCGAAGCGTACGGCTGGCACGTGATCCGCGATGTGGACGGGCACGATGCCGACAAGATCAAGGCGGCGATTGAAGCGGCGCTGGAAAACAGCGACAAGCCGACCCTGATTTGCTGCCGCACCAAGATTGGCTTCGGTGCGCCCACCAAGGCCGGCAAGGAATCCTCGCACGGCGCGCCGCTGGGCAAGGAAGAGCTGGAAGGTGCCCGCAAGGCGCTGGAATGGCCGTATGGTCCGTTCGAAATTCCCGAAGAAATCTACGCCGGCTGGCGCGCAGGTGGCACCGGCACGCTGCGTCAGGCCGAGTGGGAGCAGTTGTTCGACAAGTACGGCAAGCAGTACGCGGCCGAAGCTGCCGAACTGACCCGTCGCTCGCACGCCGAGCTGCCGGCCGACTTCATCGCCCAGGCCGATGCCTACATCGCCAAGGCGCAGGAAGACGGCCAGACCATCGCCTCGCGCAAGGCCTCGCAGCTGGCGATCGAAGCGTTTGCGCCGTTGCTGCCCGAGTTGATCGGCGGCTCGGCCGATCTGGCGCACTCCAATCTGACCCTGTGGAAGGCCAGCAAGTCGGTGGCCACCGACGACCCGGATGCCAACTACGTGTATTACGGCGTGCGCGAGTTCGGCATGACCGCCATTGCCAATGGTTTGGCGCTGCATGGCGGCTTCATTCCGTTCGACGCCACCTTCCTGGTGTTCAGCGACTACGCGCGTAATGGCGTGCGCATGAGCGCGTTGAATCCGGCGCATGCCATCCACGTGTACACGCACGACTCGATCGGCCTGGGCGAAGACGGCCCGACCCATCAGCCCGTGGAGCACCTGGCGTCGCTGCGCTACATCCCCAACAACGATGTATGGCGCCCGGGCGATGCGGTGGAATCGGCGGTGAGCTGGAAGGCCGCAATCACCCGTAAGGACGGCCCGAGCTGCCTGATCTTCAGCCGCCAGAATCTGCAGCACCAGCCGCGCAGCGCCGAGCAGATCAAGCTGATCGAACGCGGTGGCTACGTGCTGGCCGACGCGGAAGGCGGCACGCCGGACGTGATCCTGATCGGCACCGGTTCGGAAGTGGGCCTGGCGGTGGAAGCCAAGAAGACGCTGGATGCGGCCGGTTTGAAGACACGCGTGGTGTCGATGCCGTCCACCGATGTGTTCGATCGCCAGGATGCGGCGTATCGCGAATCGGTGTTGCCCAATGCAGTGCGCAAGCGCGTGGCGGTGGAAGCGGGCGTGACCGGCTTCTGGCGCAAGTACGTCGGCCTGGATGGCGATGTGGTTGGTATCGACACCTTCGGCGCCTCGGCCCCGGCCGATCAGCTGTACGCGTACTTCAAGATCACTGCCGAGCATGTGGTGCAGGCGGCGAAGGCGCTGTAAGCGCGCAGCCTTGCGGATAAGAAAAACGCCGGCCACTGCCGGCGTTTTTTGTTGTGGCTGCCAGTGACGTCATCGTTGGATGCGCACATTGCTGCAGAATCGGTTGCGGGTCTCGGCCTTCGTGATGGTGAGAGGGCGCAGTGCCCAGGTGGCGGGTCTGCGTTGCAGAGCGCGTCTGCGCGTGGGGCAAGCAGTCGCGGCATGCCGGTGATGCAAGAGTGCTGCACCACGCAGCACCAGGCCGCCGGATGGCTGTGCAGTAGTGGCGTCCGCCGCTCCTAGCGCGCGTGCTTCGCCAGCGTCTCTGCACGAATCCGTTCCAGTACCTCCAACTGCGCGTCCATCATGGTCGGGTTGGGGTCGTGCCCGGTGCGCGGTAGCGGCAAAAACGCCTTGCTCGGGGCAGAAATCGCATCGAAATAGGCCTTGCTGACCTCTGCTGGCGTGACCAGGTCCTGGTCGCCCTGCAACAGATAGACCGGCATGGCGAAGCGGGTGCCCAGTGTGCGCAGATCGATGCCGGGGCCCATGCCGTCGCCGTGCAGACCGACAAACTGCAGGAACGAATAATCCTCTCCTGCCTCGTACGCGGCGCGGTATTCCGGCGTGTCGTAGTCCGGCGCGAAGGTGAACCAGCCCGCGGGCGCAGGCTCGGTCTGCAGCGCTTCGTAGGTGCGGGTCAGGCGCCGCAGGATGCCGAAGTTGCGTGGGTTGGTCCACGGCGGAGGGCCTATCTTTTCCAGTTTGCCGATGGCCTCGGTATCGCTGGCCGCGCGCGCCAGCTGCAATGTCTTTGCGTAACTCGCCGCCATGTCGTCCTGGTAGTTGGCCAGTTGCGCGGTGCCGACATAGGCCTGAAACAGGTCCGGTTGCGCCATGGCGATATTGACCGCCAGCGCCGACCCCCACGAGCCACCCATGAGGATCAAGGTGCGCTTGCCTAGCCGTTGCGTGGCATAGCGGGCGATCGCCACGCCATCGTCGGTCAGCCGCTGCACGGTCAACGTGTCGCCATCGGCCGGCGTGCTGGCAGCGTAGGTCTTGCCTGCGCCGCGCTGATCCCATTGCACGATGGTGAAGTGCTGCGTCCAGCTGCCGAACAACTGTTGCGCAAAGGGCGTATTGGGGTTGCCCGGCCCGCCGTGCACGATCAGCACGACCGGGTTGCGGCAATCCTGCCCGTCGATGGTGACCCATTGCGCGATGCCGCCGATCTGCACAAGGCCGGATTCCGTAACACTGGTGCCCGGCTGCTGGCAGGCAGCGCTCACTGCGACTTCTTCCGCGTGTGCGTCGACGACAGCAGAGACGCAAAGCAGCAACAGCGCGCCACTCTTCCAAGTCTTCTTCATGCGATCCCTCGTGGTGCTGCGTGTTTGCGCTACGCAAAGCCAGTCCTGCGGCGCTCAGCCGAGTATCACCGCAGCGTGAGTCCGGCTGCAATGCAGATCGCAGCAGTGCGCGATCTATCGGTTGATCGCTGGTCCTCGCTTGTACCTACACGCCACTACGCTGATCAGTTTGCGAGTCGCGTGGGGCTGGGATCTGCGATGGCCGGGCGATGCAGGCGCAGGTGTCAGCGGTGGCGATGGTCGTGCTGACCAGGCCGTTGTGATCGCGCTCCCTATGTTCTCGCCAGTGGGCACCGCTTTCGCGCACTAGCGCTGCAGCCGGTGCAGTGCGCCGATGTGTCCGTGCTGCATGCGAGCGACGCCTCGATGTGCTGTCCGCTTGGCCGACGAGCGTGTACTGGTCGAGGCCGCTGGCAGGCGCAAAACCTTGCTGTGGCGTTCGCTTGAGCCGGCCTTCCTGCCGGCCGACCCTGACGTCGCCTATTTAAAATGTGAATCATTCCCATTAAAATGTTGCACTGCCGCGATTTCGCGGTGCGTCCTCCCCCTGTATACCGCCGCCTTCGCGTGGCGGCTTGCCCTCGACTGTCTGCGCCGGAGCTGTAATGAATCGTCTTACCGTAATGCGTCTTCTTCTCATTGGGGCGCGCCCGCGCGCGCTGTCGCATGCGGTGTTCGCCGCGCTGTGCACATTGTCGGCAGGTCAGGCCATGGCCGAAACGCCGGCCGGCGATGCCGAGGTCACCACGCTGGACCGGCTCAACGTGCAGGGCGAGCTGGTCAAGGGCTATACGGTGGAAAAGACCACCGCCGGTACACGCATGAACCTGTCGCTGCGCGAGATTCCGCAGTCGGTCAGCGTGATCACGCGCGACCGCATGGACGACCAGAACCTGCAGAGCATCACCGATGTGCTCAACAACGTCTCCGGTATCTCGGTGGCCCAGAGCGATAGCGAACGGCTGGAGTTCTATGCGCGCGGTTTCTACATCGACAACTACCAGTTCGATGGCATTCCGGCGTACATGGAGCAGGCCTGGAGCTATGGCGATTCGGCGTTGGACGTGGCGTTGTACGACCGGGTGGAAGTGGTGCGTGGCGCCACCGGCCTGCTGACCGGCTCGGGCAACCCGTCGGCGTCGATCAATCTGGTACGCAAGCATGCAGTGAGCCGCGACTTCACCGGTAGCGTGTCGGTGGGCGGTGGCGACTTCAACAAGACCCGCAGCGTGGCCGATGTCACCGTGCCGTTGAGCCCCGAAGGCACCGTGCGCGCACGCGTGGTCGGCGTGTATCAGGACGGCGAATCCGATATGGATCGCTATAACCTGCGCAAGAAGATCGGCTCGGCGATCATCGATGCCGACCTCACCGACAGCACCTTGCTGAGCGTGGGTTACGAATACCAGAAGAAGGAATCCGACGACGTCACCTGGGGCGGTTTTCCGCTGTTCTACAGCGATGGTACCCGCACCAACTACGACCGCTCGTTCAATCCCGCCGCCGACTGGACGTTCTGGGACACGCGTCTGCAGCGTACCTTCGCCAGCCTGCAACAGAGCTTCAACAACGGTTGGACCCTCAAGGCCAATGTGAGCCACGAGAAGACCGAAGCATCCAATCACCTGTTCTATCCGTTCTATACGATCTTCGGCTTCGACCGCGCCACCGGCGGTGGCGTGGTGCCGTATTCGGGCAACTACCAGACCGAGCGCAAGGCCGATGGCGCCGACGTCTACGCGGAAGGTCCGTTCCAGTTGTTTGGCCGCGAGCATCATCTGGTGGCCGGCGCCAGCTACAACCGCCGCGAGTACGTCAACAACGGCACCTTCGATTTCCCGGCGCCGCTGGACAGCTACCTCGGCTGGAACGGCGCGTATCCGGAACCCAACTGGAGCCCGCGCACAGTGCAGAGCGAAGGCACCATCAAGCAGAAGGCCGCCTATGTGGCCGCACGTTTTTCGCTGGCCGAGCCGCTGACGCTGCTGGTGGGCGCGCGCTATACCGATTGGCAAATCGATGGCGGCAACGCCGATGCGGCGCAGGGGCTGGTGCCGTTCTCCGATAGCCAGACCGAAGTCACCCCGTACGCCGGTCTGGTCTACGACATCAACGACGTATGGTCGACCTACGTCAGCTACACGGAGATCTTCAACCCGCAGACCTTGCGCGATGCCAACGGCAGCTACCTCGATCCGCTGAGCGGCAAGGGCTACGAAGCCGGCGTCAAAGCCGCCTGGTTCGACGACCAGCTCAACGCCTCGCTGGCGCTGTTCCGCATCGAGCAGGACAACCTGGGCGTGGCCACCGGCGGCTTTGTGCCGGGCAGCAGCGAGTCTGCTTATGAGGCGGCCAATGGCGTGGTCAGCGAAGGCTTCGACTTCGAGCTGTCCGGCCGTCTGGCCACTGGCTGGAATGCGACCTTCGGTGCCTCGCACTACACCGCCCGCGATGACAGCGGCACGTCGATCAATACGCACCTGCCGCGCACCACCATCAAGTTGTTCAACAGCTACACCCCGCAAGGTGCGTGGAGCGACCTGACCGTGGGCGGCGGTATCAATTGGCAGAACCGTTCGTACTACGTGGACCCGGTATACGGCACGTTCCAGCAGAGTGCCTACACCTTGGTCAGCGCATTCGCACGTTACCGTCTGTCGCCTCAGTTCTCGGTGCAGCTCAACGTCGACAACCTGCTCGACAAGCGCTACTACGCGCAATTCAATGGCGGCTACGGCGCATGGGGCGCATCGCGCAACGGTATGCTGACCTTCAACTACAACTTCTGATCGAGGGCGACGTCAGCTGGTTTGACGTTCGATCCTGCTGAAGTGACACAGGCACCTGCAAGGGTGCCTGTGTTTTTTTGTGTGTCGGGTCGCTCTGTGCCGACGTATCGCGGAGCTTGCGGTGGCGGTGGAACAAATTCGCGCGGCATGTCGCAAAGGCTGTTTACAGCTGTTGCCAGGAATGCAGTGACAGCGCTGCAGGAGTGATGCGCGAGTTTCATCGTTCGATCGAAACGCAGCATCTTCTCCACGCGATCGCGATCGCAACTGCAATCGCACTCTCTCAAGGCAACAACGGCTGCAACTGCGGTGCCATCACTTCGGCTACCCAGTCCATGAAGGCGCGTACGCGCTGCGGCAGATGGCGGCGTTGTGCGTAGAGCAAGGTGACCGGCATCGGCTCGGGTGCCAGATCGGCCAGCACTTCGATCAGTACGCCGCTGTCCAGATGCGGGCGTAACGGGCTGGCTGGTGCCTGGATGATGCCCAGCCCCGCCAACGCAGCAGCCAGATACGCATCGCCATTGTTGACCGTCACCGGGCCGCGCATGGGCAGCAGTTGGTAGCGCTGCCCATCGTGATATTCGAAGCCGGGCGAGCGCTGCCCGAGCGTCGGCACGTAATGCACCAGATCGTGCTGCGCCAGATCGTCCAGGCACGTTGGCATGCCGCGGCGCGCAAGATACTCGGTGCTGGCGCAGCTGACGATGCGGAACGCGCCCAGCGGGCGTGCGACCAGGCTGGTGTCTTCCAGCGTGCCCACACGCAGCACGCAGTCGAACCCCTCGCGCACCACATCCACGCGGCGGTCGGTGCCGCTGATTTCTATTTCCAGCTGTGGATGCCGTGCCAGAAACGCGGGCAACGCGGGGATCACGAAATGACGCGCGATGCCCGCCGACATATCCACGCGAAGGCGACCGCGCAGCTGCCCATGCTCGCGCTGAAACATGCTGTGCAACTCGTCCATGTCGTCGAGCAGGTCGCGGCTGCGCTGATAGAACGCCGTGCCGTCGCCGGTGAGTTGCACACGGCGTGTGGTGCGATGCAAAAGCTGTGTGCCGAGAGATGCCTCCAGCCGCTGCACGGCGGTCGACACGCTGGCCTTGGGTAAGCCAAGGGTGTCGGCGGCGCGGGTGAAACTGCCCAGCTCGGCAACGCGCAAAAAGGCGCGCAAGGATTCCAGGGTGTCCATCGATTGGTCGATTATCTTGAACGGTGCAATCAGCGTGAGCCGATTTATGTAGCGCAGCAAGCGCAATAGCCTGGGCCACACCCACTACGGAGCGTGCCGATGTCGACCACCACCCCACCTATCACCGTGATCACCGGCGGCAGCCGCGGCCTGGGTCGCAATGCCGCGCTTGCGCTCGCTTCCGAGGGCAACGATATCGTGCTGACCTACCGCAGCCAGGCCGACGAAGCCGCCGCAGTGGTGGCAGAGATCCAGGCACTGGGCCGGCGCGCGCATGCGTTGCTGCTGGATGTTGCACAGGCCGAGACCTTCAGCGCATTCGCCGCGCAGCTCAAGGATGTGCTCGCCGATTGGGGGCGCACGCAGTTCGATGCGCTGGTCAACAATGCCGGTACCGGATTGCATGCGGCCATTGCCGATACCACGCGCGCGCAGTTCGATGCGCTGGTGGATATCCATCTCAAGGGGCCGTACTTCCTCACCCAGGCGCTGCTGCCGCTGATCGCCGATGGCGGGCGCATCCTCAACGTGTCGAGCGGCCTCGCGCGCTTCGCGCTGCCGGGTGCGTCGGCCTACGCGATGATGAAGGGCGGGGTGGAAGTGTTCACCCGTTATCTTGCAAAAGAGTTGGGCGCGCGTGGCATTCGCGCAAATACGCTGGCGCCGGGCGCTATCGAAACCGACTTCAATGGCGGTAGCGTGCGCGACAACGCGCAGGTCAATGCGATGGTGTCCTCGGTCACGGCACTGGGCCGGCCCGGTCTGCCGGACGACATCGGGCCGGTGGTGGCAGCGTTGCTCGCACCCGGCACCGGATGGATCAATGCACAACGCATCGAGGTCTCGGGCGGGATGTTGATCTGATTTGATGAGTCAGACAGTGCGGCGATGCCGTTCGACGACATCACCGCTTGCAAGCCAGCGCATTGCGGGGAGCGCGATGACGATGCGCGGCGATGTATGCCAGGCGTTGCGTCGTTGCCTCACTGCAGGGGCTGATCGCCATGCAATACGGGATAGGGGTTCAACGCCTCTCCCTTCCACCACTGCTTTTCCGGTCCCAGGCGATGAATCTCGAAGTGCAGATGCGGTGCTGCCGGATTGGCATTGCCGGTGCTGCCGACATAGCCGATCACCTGGCCACGTTTGATGGATTGCTTTTCCGCCAAACCATCGGCGTAGCGTTCCAGATGCGCGTAGTAGTAGCAGTACGTGCCGCCGGGCTCGAACTGGTACACGGTCAGCCCACCGCGTTCGCTGTCGAACAGTTTTTCGACCGTGCCATCTGCCACCGCAAGTACCGGCGTGCCGGCCGGCGCCAGGATATCGATGGCGTCATGCACGCGGCCTTCGCTGCGTGCGTCGGTGAAGGTGTCCTGCAATGTGCTGCGGTCGATGCCCTGTACCGGGATCAGCAGGCCGGTGCCCGCTGATGTCGTACTGGCTGCCGGAGTAGAAGCAGGCGGTGCGGGCGCGGCCGGACTTGGCTGTGCAGGCACAGCATCCGATGGCAGCGATGTCGGTGCGGGTTGCGCAGCAGGTGCAGCAACCACTGCAGTGTCGGTGGGCTGCGCAACCACAGTCGGCGCACTCGCCGACGGCGTGACTGTTGCCTCCGGAGCGCCGCGTTCCAGCCACCAATAGCCGCCTGCACCGATTGCCACGCCTGCAACCAGGATCATCAGCAGTTTCATGCTTACTCCTGCATCACGACCGGGACCGACGGGCCGACCACGCTGGCCAGATTGACCACGTCCCAATTGGTCAGACGCACGCAACCATGCGATTCGGTCTTGCCGACATGGCCGGGCTCCGGCGTCCCGTGCAGACCGTAATGCGGTTTGGACAGGTCGATCCACACCCGGCCAACCGGGTTGTTCGGGCCTGCCGGCAAGGTGGCTTTTTGATCGCCTTTTTTCGCGTCCCAGAACAGCTTGGGGTTGTACTTGAACACCGGTTCGCGCGAGATGCCCAGGATCTTCCAGCGCCCGATCGGCAATGGATCGTGCTTGCTGCCCGACGACACCGGGAACTGCGCATAGACCTTACCGTCGGCATCGAACAGACGCAGCGTCGAGTCGGATTTGTCCACGACCAGCTTGGCCGGTTTGGCCAGCGGCGCAACGCCGTCGATGTTGGGAACCTGGATCACGCCGCCGGCCTTGCTGAACTCCACGCCGGAGTTGAGCTGGCGTAGCAGCGCCGGGTCGGCGTGGAAGCGCTCGCCCAGTGACTCATCCACCGAGGTATAGCCGAGCGAAGGTAGCTTGGCTTGCTCTGCGGGACCCTTGGGAATTGGCTGGAACGGGCCGGCAACGTCGGCATCGGTGAGCGTGTATTGCACCAGCGCCGGCGTGCTGTCGGCCTGCAGTGCCTGCCAGGTGGCGTCGTCCAGTTCGCCGGTCACCTTGATGTTGTGCGCGGCCTGAAACCCGGACACCGCGCGCTTTTGATTCGAGCCACGTTCGCCATCGATCTGGCCCGGCGAAAAATGCGCGCGGTCCAGCAGTACCTGTGCATGCAGATCCGAGCGTGGGCCGGTCGCCACGGCCTTTGCGGCAGGCGTAGCCGTCGGCGCAGGTGAGGCTGCAGGCGCGGGTTGCTGTGCCTGTGCCAGCGCAGATAGCGAAGCGCTCAACGACAGAGCGAGCAAACAAACGCGAGCGTAAGAGCGTGATGGCATGTGCAGATCCGGGAAAGGCATGCGCGCACCTTGCCCGACCGGGCTGCGCTTTCTGCGTGAAATGGCTGCACGTTGACTGACTTGAGACGTGGTATCGCTGCGGCCAGTGGCCAAGCACGACGATACGGTGCTGCGTTGCGCGACCGCCTGCGCGACACCGCCATGTTGCGCGCGGTGTCGCGGACAGGTGTGCATGTGCAAGTCCGCACCATCAGCCGGAAATCGACCGCCTGCCTCATGCGCAGACAATCGGCCGATGACCTGTGCGCCCACGTCCGAGCGCACGCATTTGGCCGCGTGCCGCACACGCTTTGTCGTCAGTAGGTATAGCCCACTGTCAACAGGTACGCCCGTCCGGTCTGCACATAAGCGCCATCGGCGCCGGGGTCGTAGGCCATGTAGCGATCGGACTTGCCCTGGGTTTCGTAGAACGTGGCGGCATTGAGCAGGTTCTTGGCCGATACGCCCACGTCGACGTGGTGCGGCAGGTGATAGGTGGCGCTGAAGTCCAGTGACTTGACCGGCTGCAGGTAGTAATTGAGCCGGTCGCTGGTCAGCCCCAGCAATTGCAGGCCGGTGTAGTGGTAGCTCAGGTCTGCGCGCAGGTGCGCATCGCCGTAGAACAGATCCAGGTTGTAGATGCGCTCGGGCGCACGCGGTAACCAGGTTTTTTCCGGCTGATCGGCCCGTTTGCTGTCCGCTTCGCTGCGCTGCAGGGTGAGGTTGGCGGTGACGCCAAGGTTGCTCCAGATGCCCGGCAAGTTCTGCAAACGCTTGCTGCCGGCCAGCTCCAGCCCGTACAGCGTGGCGGTGCCGCCGTTCTGCGGCATGGTCACCGGCACGCCGTTTTCGAAGGTGGTGCCGGTGGGCACCAATCCGCCGAGTGTGTTGTCGTTGCTGGTGGCCGACTGCGAGGTATAGATGAAGCCGGTGATGCGCTTGTAGTAGGTCGAGGCGCTGAGCACGCCGCCGTTGTGGTCGTAGAACTCGGCCGACAGGTCGGCGTTGTCGGCCTTGCTCGGCTGCAGCTCGGGGTTGGGTTTGGAAATGCCGACCACGCGCTGGGTGTCATCGATGGTGTACACCGTCTCGCCGGAAATCAGGCCAAAGGCCGGGCGGCTGAAACTGCGGCGCAGCGAGGCGCGGTAGACGGTGAGATCGTCGGGCCGATAGTTGATGCTGATGCCGGGCAACACTTGCCCATAGGTGCTGCCGGTGCCGACGAAATTGCCGCTGTTGCCGTCGCCGCTGGATTGCCAGGAATCGGCTGAGTAGCGGGTCAACTCATAGCGCACGCCGGGCAGGATGCTGACCTGACCGATATGCAGCGCGGCCATCGCGTAGCCCGAATAGATCGCTTCGGTGCTGGAGGTGGTGTTGGCGTTGTAGTCGTTGGCGGTATAGACGCCCGCGCCGTTCGGGTCGTCGATGTATTTGTAGGGCAGTGCTTGCGCGCGCATCCAGTTGCGATCCAGCAGTTTGAACGGACCTGCGTAATGCCCATCGAAGGCGTTGTAGGTAAGACGGCCGGGAATGGCGCTCAGCGGCGGCCCGCCAGCGGTGGGTAAGGCGTAATTGGGGCCGCCGAAGTACGGCCCGTTGGTGACTAAGTTGCCGTCCTTGTGGAAGAACGGGTGATCGTAGGCGCCGCGGTCGGAGTGATCGGCAGACAGGCCAACCTTGACGCTGTCCAGCACATCGCCATCGACCTGGTAGGTGATATCGGTATGCGCGTTGATGCGGTTGTCGTGACTGCCGGCGTCGTGGCCTTGCACTTTCCACAGCAGCGACGAATCCAGGTTGTAGAAGAAGTCCTTCAACGTCGCCGCGCTGGGGCCGATGCTGGGGTAGGTCGGGTCGCTGAGGTCGAAGGCGAAGCTGCCCGGGGTAAAGCCATACAGACTGGCCGACACATAATCCGGCCGGCTGCGCGTGCCACGCCCCGCCGAAGCGCCGTAGTCGAAGCGCAAACGGTCCAGCGTGGTCTGCCCGCCAAGCTGCAAGGTCGCCAGCTTCTCGTCGATGTCGTGGGTATTGAAATAGCCGCCGCGCACCGCCGTGGGTTGGTTGAGATAGGTTTCCAGGCGTGCGCTGGAGTGATCCTGCTGCCCGGTGACGCCGTAGCTGCCGTAGATGGCGCGCGCATAGAGCGCACTGGTGTCGCCTTGCCAATCGAGCGACAGGTTGCCGCCATAGCGTTCGATCTGGCTGGTGTACACGCTGTATTTGTAGCGCGTGCTGATCAACGGGCCGACAGCGCGCAGATCGGTTGCATTGGCCAGTGCGGGATCGGCCGGCACGTATTTGCTGTTGGGTGCCGGTGCCTGCGCCATGTTGTTGTTCTTGCCGTAATAGGCCGATGCGTAGACGCCAAACGCATGGTCGCTACCGAATTTCCAGGCGATTTCCTGCTGGAATGTGCCGCCGGTATGCTTGCCGCCCAGGTGCGAGGCCAGCGTGTTGAGCTGCCCTTGCGCGGTGCTCTTGGCATACACGTCCTGGCCGAAATCAAACGCGTTGGGCGTGCGCATGTCGATCGCACCGCCAATCGCATCGCCGGGCATGTCGGGTGTGGGCGACTTGGACACCTGCACCGACTGGATACCGAACGGCGCCAGCATGTTCAAGGAGATCGCGCGCGTCGACGCATCGGTTTCCGGCATGCCGAAGCCGTTGAGCGTGTACGCGTTGTAGCTGGCGTCCATGCCGCGGATGCTGACGTAGGCGTTCTCGCCGGTGGTGGCCTGGCCCAGATGCATGTCGCTGTACGACGACAGACCCGGCAGATGCGCCACGACATCGGCGATGCCGCCCGAAGGGATGGCATCGATCTGCTGCTTGCTCATCACGCTGTTGACGCTGCTGGATAGGCGTTGCTCGTTGAGCGAACCGGGCGTGGCGGCATGCTTGGCCTGCACGTTGACCGAATCCAGCGTGGTGGTGGCCAGCTCGGGCGTCTCGGCCAATACGGGTGCAGACAGCACCAATGCGATGGCGCAGCTCAGGCGATGGATGGTGCGGGGAGTGTACATACGGGGGGCTCGTGTAAGAGCAGCTAATAAACCTGCTGTGCAGTCGTCAGGCGGGCGCGTCCGGTGCTCGGTGCGGCATGTACCACGCGTACACGCCGGTTCCTCCGCGCCGTCCACACCCATCTGACGACTGCTCGCTACGTTTTTTTAGCCGCTCCAAGTGAAAGGAACGTCTGGCCGTGACGCGGGCGCAGGCGTGCAGTGCCGATGCCTTCCATTGCGGCGGGTCTGTGTGCATCTATGCGATGTGCGCCAACGCCAGTGGCGCCGATCAGTGACTCAGATCGACGCCCTTGCAGTGCGTTGGCGGCCGCTGCGGATTGCAGCGCGCCACCGCATCGCCATCCAGGCGCACCTCGTAACCGGTATTGGCCGGCTCGTGCGCGGGAAAGTCGGTGCTCAGCAGCTGCGCACCACTGGCCAGCATGCTGTCGCGGCGGGTGGTGTCGTGTTGCTGTGCTTCTTTGAGGTCTGCATCGGTTCGCGTGCGCACCAGGTAGCCGGCCTTTACCAGTTGCGTAATCGTGTCGGCAGGTCCGTCGTTGAGTTCGGTGAATGCGGCATCGTCTTCGCCAGGCACGGCATTGGTGAAACAGACCCGGCCACGCAGCGACGGATGCCCCGGCAGATAGCTAGCCCCGGCGGTACGTTGGTCGAGCAAAAACACCACCTTGCCGCGCGTCTCGGCCAACGAGGGCCAGCCATGCGCACGCACCGCCGCGTTGAGCGTGCGCGCGCTGCCACGCACCTGGTCGGGGCTGACGTATTCGCCCGGTCGAAAGACCGAGCGCAGTTCTGCATCCAATGCATCCATGGCCTTTGCATCGAACGGCTCAGGCTGCACGCTGGGAAAGCCCAGCTGCACAGGCGCCTGCTTGGTTTCCAGCAGGATGAAGATCGGCACGTGCCCGGGGTGTTGCCTGGACCAGTCGCGCACCTGCTGCAGGCAGGCGATCAGCGGCTGGCACGTGCTGCGCTGGTCAACGTCCTGCACGTGCATGACCTTGAAGCCGGGTGTGTCCATCACGCCGGCGGGTGCGCTGGCCGGTGCTGGCGGCAGCCCGGCCTTGGCCATCTGCGCGGCGATCGCCGGGTGTGCGTAGCGACCACCCTGGGCATCGGCAAACACGTCCAGTTCCAGTTGCCTGACGCCATCGTCCAGTTGTTGCGTCAGCGGCGGATGTCGGTAATCCAGTGCCGCAAACAACGCGGGATTGAGCTGTTTCAGCAGCGTGGCTTCGCTGGGTGCAAACCCGGCGTGGTAGCTGTTGTGGCTGCCGATGTATTGCAGATCGGTGAGGCGCGGCGCAGCAGCTAGCGCAAGATTGCTGATGAGCAAGGCGGCAAACAGTGCAGCGTGCGGCAGCTTGCTTCGTTCGATGCGCGACTGCTTCGCTTTGCGGTGGATGGCTGAACAACGTGCGGGAAAAACCGGAACAAAACCCATGCGGCGACGCCAGGAAACAAGGTGGTCGCCATCATCCGGGCGTAGCTTGACGCACATCTTTCCGCAGTGTTGCCGTCGTGCGTCAGTCGCTTCGAGACGTGCAGGTGAATCTAGTGAATCACTAGAGTGGCTAACGCAACGTAGCGAGCAATCATCAGGTGGGTGCGGACGGCGCGCGCAGAGCCTCAGGGTACGAGTGGTACATGCCGCACCGAGCACCTAGCACCGACCGCGCCCGCCTGGCGGCCGCACAGTAGTTCTGTTAGCTGCTCTAAATGACTAGTTTCATCGTGGTGTTGTTTGGCGCAGCGCATAGACCAGCAATCGTGCCTGGAGACGCTCCCCAATCGTGCGCGGTGTGTCCAATGCTATGCGCTGCAGGCAGGCCGCGTCGTCGGCCGTATCGGTCGCGCGCGATGTCACTGCACGCGCCAGCGTTGCCAGCATCGCGCCCTTGCTGGCGGTGGCGCGTTTGAGCCATGTCAGTGCGCGTAGCAAGCGTTGTTCGATCGCGGTGAAATCGCTGCCAAGCGGATAATCGGGCAGGCTGCCATCGCGTCGAAATGGCGCCAGCGCCTGTTCAAGCGCGTCAGGCGTGTTGCGTTGTGCGCGCGCAGGTAACACGGGTGCCGTGCGTAGCTTGCGTGACTGGGCGGCCTGCGCAAGCAGCGCGTCCTGAAAGCGCGCATCGCAGATGCCGGCCATTTCCAGCACGCACTCCTGATCGGTCTTGTGGCGCAGATCGGCGATGCCGTACTCGGTGATGTAGATGTCGCGCAGATGGCGGGGAATCGTGGTGTGGCCGTAACTCCAGCGCACATTGCTGGCGGCGTCTGCGCCGGCATCGCGGGTGGCGCGCAGCATCAAGGTGCTGCGTGCCTGCGGCAGGGCGTGCGCCATTGCGACAAAGTTGTATTGCCCGCCGACGCCGGAGACCACGCGGCCATCTTCCAGGCCATCGGAGACCGCCGCACCGAGCGCGGTGGCCATCATGCAGGAATTGAAGAAGCGTGCATCGCGGCGCTGCAGCCGCTCCAGTGCTTCATTGCCGCCATACAGCTGATTGATCTCGCTGATGCGGCGCATGCCGATGGCATTGCGGGTGTCGGCATCCAGATCGCGCAGCCATTGATAGAAGTCCGGCGAGCCGAGATAGAACGCGCCGTGCAGGAACTCGCCTTCGTTTGCCAGGCGCGCTTGGTCGGCGGCATCAGCGCTGCCATCGGCGATGCGCTGCATCAGCGGTAGATCGTCGTGCACCTTGCGACGGATCACGCCGCTGTCCACCAATTGCTTGAAGCCTTCGTTGAGCATTTCGCTGCAGCCATACAAACCAATCGCAAACGGCTCAAGGCCGCCGCTGGCACGCACGCTGGGGTGCGCCTCCAGGGTTGGATCCAGCGCCTGCAGCACGCGGCGATAGGTCGCATTGTCGGTATGCCGCAGCACCAAGGCATGACTCAATGCGTCGGCCAGCGTACCGATGCCGATCTGCAAGGTGCCGCCATCGCGCACCAGCGTGCTTGCATACAGGCCGATGGCGTAATCGACGGTCGTCACCGGTTGCCGCGGCAGGCCGAACAGACGCGGCGAAGGGCCGGGCAGGTCGATGATCAGATCGAAGAACGCTGCATCCACCGCGGCAGCGCCACCCATCCACGGCAGCTGCGGGTCCACTTCGGCCACCAGCAGCGGGCGTGGCAGGCCCAATGCCTGCACGGCGTCCAGCGTGTCCTGGGTGATGTCGTTGTTGCACGACAGCGACAGCCGCGTACCACCGGGTTCGCGCGCGACTTTCTGCACGATCAGATTCGGCGCGCGCTGCGCCACTGCGGCCGCGGCATGTGTGTAGTTCAAGCTGGTGTAATCGGCCTGCGCCTGCGTGGACTGCAGCAGGCCGCCGGACTGCATGTAGAACTCTTCCACCTGCACATGCGCCGGCAAGGCATCGCGCAACATGGCATCGACATATGCAAGCCGCGGGAAGTCCTCGCCGAAGTGACGTGCGATAAACCCAGCCGCAAAGCGCGCCTCAAGCCCCTTGCCGGGTCTGGGCGGATTGAGCGACAACGCGGTATACAACGCCAGTGGACGTGCGGGCGTGTTCTCGATCTGCGCGTACAAGGCATTCAACAGCCGATGCGGCTTGCCAATGCCCAGCGGTGCACCCACCCGCAACGGGCCGTCGATGCGTTGCAGGATGTGCGCGACGGCAGTGTCCAGATCAGTGACGTATGTAGGCATGCGCGAGAGCGTAGCCGAAAGCGCTGTGGTGGCGACACCGACAGTCGTCGGGCGACTCCCGACAGTGCGCAACGAATCGCTTCTGCAGAAATTACAACTGGGTAACAACTGGCTCATGGTGACGTAATCGAGCGCGCCCAGGATGCGCAACATGATCACTTCAACCACCCCCGCTGGTTTTTGCTCCCGCCATGGATTTGCCAGTGCCAGCCTGGTCGAGGCCACGCACGCACAGCGCCAGGAGGTGGAACGTTTATCTCTGGGGTCTATCTGCGTCGCTATGGCGCGCAGCTGCGCAGCTTCTTGCCGCAGCTGCTGGCCTATCGCGATACCAATGGAGTGCTGCTGGCGGCGGTAGGCGTGCGGCTTGGCAGTGCCGGTCGCCTGTTTGTGGAGCAATATCTGGATGGCCCGGCC
This sequence comes from Xanthomonas sp. AC360, assembly GCF_979258225.1. Taxonomy (NCBI): domain Bacteria; kingdom Pseudomonadati; phylum Pseudomonadota; class Gammaproteobacteria; order Lysobacterales; family Lysobacteraceae; genus Xanthomonas; species Xanthomonas sp. AC360. The sequence continues at coordinate 135,307 of NZ_OZ409846.1, read as the reverse complement.
GAGTCGGCGCTGGCTGGGCGGATGGCGGTGCCTGTCGCGCGCTCGGGTCTGGCCGAAGTCGGCAACTTCGCCGCGATCAGCTCCGGCAGTGCGCGCGCGCTGATCCCGCAGATGACCCATGCGCTGCATCACGCGGGCGTACGTTGGGTGTTGTTCACCGCAACCCGGACTTTGCGCAATACCTTCGATCGGCTGCAGCTGCAGCCGGTGGCCCTGGCGCCAGCGTTGCAGTCGCGTGTGAAAGACGACGGCACCGAGTGGGGCAGTTACTACGCCACCCATCCACAGGTCCTGTGCGGCGATGTCGTCGCCGGTCACGCGTTCCTGCTTGCGCGGCAGGCGCTGCATCCGCAGGCCGCGCGCTGGGGTGTCGAGACGACGCTTTGCCAGGCCGGAGTAGGCGCATGAGCGCGCGGTTCGCCGCGCTGCTCGGCGCCCTGCATGGTCATACGCCGCGGGTGCTGACCTCCGCAGGCAGCCTGGATGCGCAGGACCTGTCCGATGCCGTGGTGGGGCTGGCCGCACGCCTGCAGACAGCGGGGCTGACATGTGTCGCCAGCCGTCTGGACAACGGCCCGGGCTGGTTGATCCTGGATCTTGCGCTGCGCCTGATCGATGCGGTGCACGTACCGTTGCCGACGTTCTTCTCAGATGCGCAGGTGGTGCACGCGTTGATGTCCAGCGGCGCGCAATGCGTCGTGACCGACGCGGCAGCCGCCGCGCCTCCAGGCACCCATGGCGCGATGGCGGCGCTGCAGTTCGATGCACTGCGCGCCTGGCGGGTGGAAGCGTTCGCGCAGACCATCGTGCTGCCGGCCGACACCGCCTGCATCACCTACACCTCAGGCACCACCGGCCGTCCCAAGGGCGTGTGTCTGTCGGCCGACAGCCTGTTGACGGTGGCCGGCGCGTTGGTGGATGCATCGGCCGCGATCTCGCCGCGTCGGCATCTGTGCCTGATGCCGTTGTCCACCTTGCTGGAAAACGTCGCCGGGCTCTACGCAACCTTGCTGTCCGGGGCGCAGGTCGCGCTGCCGTCGCTGGCGGAAATCGGCTACAGCGGCGCCAGCGGGCTGGATGTGCCGACGCTGCTGCGGTGCCTGCAGCGTTATCAACCGGAGAGCGTGATCCTGGTTCCGCAGTTGTTGTTGGCATTGGTCAGTGCGGCGGAGCAGGGCGTGGCGCTGCCTGCATCGTTGCGCTATATCGCCGTTGGCGGCGGCCACATCGGCCCGAGTCTGCTGGCGCGCGCCGCTGCGTTGGGCCTGCCGGTGTTCGAAGGCTATGGGCTGACCGAATGCGGCTCGGTGGTCTGTCTCAACCGTCCCGGCGCGCTGCGTCCAGGCAGCGTCGGGCAGCCGCTGGCGCACGCCCAGGTGCAGATCGTCGATGGCGAGATTCACATCGCCGGCGTGCGTGCGCTGGGCTATCTGGGCGAACAGCCTATGCCGTCGGGACCGGTGCGCACGGGCGATCTCGGGCGGGTGGACAGCGATGGGTTCGTCCATATCACGGGGCGGCGCAAACATGTCTTCATCACCGCGTTCGGTCGTAACGTCTCGCCAGAGTGGGTGGAAAGCGAATTGCTGCAGCATCCGTTGCTCGCCCAGGCAGTCGTCTGGGGCGAAGCGCAGGCCGACAACGTCGCGGTGCTGTGGCCGCGTCGTCCCGATACCAATGATGCGGCGCTCGCCCGGGCGCTGGCCGAGGTCAACGTCGGCTTGCCCGACTACGCACGCGTGGCGCGTTTTGTGCGCGCCGATGCTCCTTTCAGCGCACATGACGGCCTGCTCACGGCCAACGGCCGCCCCCGGCGCGACGCAATCCTGGCGCGCTACCAATCCGACGTCGATCGCAGCTATCGATGGCCGGCCACTGTTTCTCTCGGAGTTTCACCATGACCTTCTACACATCCCTGCTGGCGCAGACCCAGGCCGAGCGCGAACGCATGACGCAGGTGCCGATCATCCAGGCCGCACTCGTCGGGCAGATTGCGCGCGAGGATTACGTGGCGTTTCTCGCGCAGGCCTACCACCACGTGCGGCATACCGTGCCGCTGCTGATGGCCTGCGGCGCGCGGTTGCCGGCGCGGCTGGAATGGCTACGCGAAGCCATCGGCGAATACATCGAAGAAGAGATGGGCCATCAGGAGTGGATCCTGGACGATCTGGTGGCGTGCGGCCAGGCGCGTGAGGCGACCGTGCTCGCCGGGCCGTCGCTGGCAACCGAACTGATGGTCAGCTACGCCTACGACACCATCCAGCGCGGTAACCCGGTCGGTTTCTTCGGCATGGTGCTGGTGCTGGAAGGCACCAGCGTGGCATTGGCTACGCGCGCGGCCAATCAGATCGCCCAGTCGCTGGAATTGCCGCGCAACGCCTTCAGCTACCTGCTCTCGCATGGCGATCTGGATATCGAGCACGCCGGTTTCTTCGAAGGCCTGATGAATCGCCTCGACGACCCGCTCGACCAGCAAGCAGTCGTGTATGCGGCCAAGCGCTTCTACGTGTTGTACGGCGACCTGTTTCGCACCTTGCGCGCCGATGGCGTGCGTCTGGCGGAGGCTGCGTGATGGATCTTCGGGGCAGGTGCGTGATCCTCACCGGGGCCAGTGGCGGTATCGGCAGCGCGTTGTGCGCGCAGCTGGTCGAGGCGGGTGCGATGGTGGTGGCGGTCGGGCGCACGCCGGCGACCTTGCAGCGCCTGGCCGACATGCAGCCGGCTGGTCGCGTGCTGCCGGTAGCGGCGGATCTCGCCAGCGCAGCGGGCCGTGCGTTGCTGCTGACGCGGATACAAGCGCTGCAGCCCGCACCCTCGGTGCTGGTCCTTGCGCATGCGCAAAGCCACTTCGGGCTGTTGCAGGAGCAGGATCCGGCCGCCCTGGAGGCGTTGGTGCATTTGAACCTCACCGCGCCCATGCTGCTGGTGCAGGCGCTGCTGCCAGTCTTCCTGAGGCAGCCGGAAGCGGCGATGGTGGCGGTCGGTTCCACATTCGGCAGCATCGGTTTTGCCGGTTTCGCCGCCTATAGCGCGAGCAAATTCGGTTTGCGCGGGCTGTTCGAGGCCTTGGCCCGCGAACATGCAGATACGCAGGTGTGCTTTCAGTATCTGGCGCCGCGTGCCACTGCTACCAGCTTCAATCCTGCCGCTGTCGATGCGCTCAACGTGGCGTTGGGTACGGCCGTGGACCGGGCGGAGGATGTTGCGGCAGCGCTGTTGCAGTCGATTGTGCGTGGCGATGCGCGTCGGCAGTTGGGCTGGCCGGAAAAACTATTTGCCCGGCTCAACGGTGTGCTGCCCGAATTGGTGGACCGTGCGTTGCGCAAACAACTTCCCCTCATCCGCCGCCATGCGCAGCCCGGCAGCGTGGCGGCCACACAGGAGCTTTCGCATGAATCGCAATGACTGTCAGCTGCGCATCTTGGCCGCACTGGCGATGTGGGTGACGACCGGTGCCAGTTGGGCGGCCGGTCTGGCGCCGCAGGTGGCGCAGCTACAGGACCGCTGGGCGGTGATCGCCTACCAAACTCCCAAACCAGAGCGGGTTGCGGCGCTGGAAGCGCTTGCGCGGCAAGCCGAGCAGGTCCGTCATGCCTTGCCGGACGATGCCGATGCCTTGATCTGGGACGGCATCGTGCGCTCCAGTCTGGCAGGCGAAAAAGGCGGTCTGGGCGCATTGGCGCAGGTCAAACTCGCACGCACGGATTTCGAGGAGGCGATCAAGCGCGCACCGCGCGCGCTCGATGGCGCGGCCTACACCAGCCTGGGTGCGCTGTATTACCAGGTGCCTGGTTGGCCGGTCGGATTCGGCGACGACGCCAAGGCGCGCACCTTGTTGTATCAGGGTCTGGCGATCGATCCGGACGGACTCGATAGCAATTATTTTGTCGGCGATTTTCTGCGTGATCAAAAGGATTGGGCCGGTGCCGCAAAGGCCTTCGAGAAAGCCGCTGCTGCGGCGCCCAGACCAGGCCGGCAGATTGCCGATGCCGGCCGCCGCAAGGAGCTGGCCGCCAAGTTGGCAGATGTGCGCGCGCAGCTTGCCAAGCACTGAGCCGCCTTACAGACTGCTTCACATGCGCATCTTGTTGGTCGAAGACGATCTTTCGCTGGGCGAAGGCATCCGCACCGCCTTGCGGCGCGCCGCCTATGCGGTGGACTGGGTACATGACGGTGTCAGTGCGTTGATGGCCTTGCAGGAAGACACCCTGGACCTGGTGATCCTGGACCTGGGGTTGCCGCGCATGGATGGGATCGAGGTCATTCGCACCGCCCGCGCCCGCGCGCTGGATACGCCGATCCTGGTGCTCAGCGCACGCGAGCGCGCCGCCGATCGTGCGCTGGGCCTGGATGTGGGCGCCGACGATTACCTTGGCAAGCCCTTTGATATCAACGAGCTGCTGGCGCGAACGCGCGCACTGCTGCGACGTGCAGCCGGGCGTGCGCAACCCACCTTGCAGGCCGGCGCGCTGCGGCTGGATCCGGCCGCGATGTCGGTGCGCTGGCACGGCCGCGATCTGGATCTGACCCGACGCGAATTCGCCCTGCTTTGGCTGCTGATGGAGCAGCACGGTCGGCCGATCGGACGCGAACGCATCCAGCAACATCTCTATGGATGGGACGAAGACGTCGCAAGCAATGCAGTGGACGTGCACGTGCATCAGCTGCGTCGAAAACTCTCGCCAGCGCTGATCCGTACCGTGCGCGGCATCGGTTACGCGCTCGACGAACAGGCCGCCCAGGCCGCCGCCGTGCCGCCGCAATGAATTCGATCCGTCGCGTGCTGTTGCTGGCCTTGCTCGGCGTTTTGTCGTTGCTGATGTTGGCTGCAGCCGGGTTCAGCTATCGCGCCGGCTTGCAGGAAGCTGGCGAAATGTTCGATGCACGCCTGGTGCAATCGGCGCGCGTGCTGGTGTCATTGGTCGATGAGCCCTTGGGCGATCTGCCGCAGGGCGAGCCGATCGTGATCCGTGGATGGCACGGGCAGGCGCAAGGCGTGGGTGAAGCGCTGGCGTTCAAGGATGGCCATGCCTACGAAACCAAACTGGCGTTTCAGGTGCGCAATGCGGGCGGCGCGTTGCTGTTGCGCTCTGACAGTGCGCCCGCGCAGGCAATGGCGCCGCTGCACCCCGGCTATGCAGATGTGCAACTGCCCGATGGGCAATGGCGTACGTTTACGTTGCACTCGGCGGGTGGGCGTTGGTTTCAATCGGCCGAACGCGCCGACATCCGCGAAGAGCTTGCCGAAGATATTGCGCTGGGCACGTTATTGCCGTTGCTGATGGCATTGCCGTTGATGGCGCTGTTGATCTGGGCCGTGGTGAACTGGGCCACGCGCTCGCTGGTACGGGTCTCCGACGAGATTGGCGAACGCGACCCGAAGCGCCTGCAGCCGCTGCAGCCGCAGCACATGCCGCGCGAAGTGCATGGCTTGGTACGTGCGGTCAACGGGTTGATGGACCGCGTGCAGGAAGGGTTGGAGCGCGAACGTCGCTTTATCGCCGATGCTGCGCACGAACTGCGCACACCGATTGCGGCGTTGAAAGTACATGCGGCCAATCTGCGCCTGGCCGCCGACGCGCAGGAACGTGACGAATCGCAACAGCAACTCGATGCCAATGTGCTCCGCATCGAGCGCATGGTGGCGCAATTGCTTGCCTTGAGTCGGGTCGAAGCAGTGACTGCCTTGCCACGTCGCAGCGTGAGCCTGGACACCTTGGTGCGCAGCGAATCCGAAGACGTGTTGGCGGTTGCGTTGCAGCGACAGCAAGAAGTGGAATTGGCACTGCAGCCGGTGCTGGTGCTCGCAGACGAATTCGCACTGTCGCTGCTATTGCGCAACCTGCTGGAAAACGCGGTGCGCTACACACCGCCGGGTGGCCGCATCCGGATCAGCACACACGCCGAACCGGTGCCGACGTTGGTCGTGGAAGATTCCGGACCGGGTATCCCGGAAGCTGCGCGCGGACGTGTCTTCGACCGCTTCCATCGAGAGCTGGGTACCGGCGTGGAAGGCAGCGGCCTGGGTCTTTCGATCGTGCAGGACATTGCCCAGGCGCACGCAGCACAGGTCCATCTGGACGACGCGCCAACGCTAGGCGGCTTGCGTGTCAGTGTGCGATTTGTGGACACTTCCGCCGACTGAAGTATCCGGGTGTTGCGCCGTGCGTCTGGCTTGGGATCCACGGCCGGTGCCCCGTGCGTTTCGCAGAGAGTGCCGAAATAGCGGCTCGCCGCAGCCATGTGGTGGGCATGTTGCGGAGCGTCGAGGCGCATACGCAGACACCTGCCCACAGGCATGCCAAAAAATTGCAGTGCAGGCAAAGCCGGCGCTGGTGGATACCGCAAAACCTACGAGTCGCGCTTGACAAGGCGTTCGTTCACAGCTGTAATCGATAAAAATTACGGATGTAATCGCATGTCGATCAGCGATGCGGAAGCGGTGGTGATGCAGGTGCTCTGGGACCGGGCGCCGCGAACGGCCGACGAGGTGGTTGCTGCGTTGGCGCAGACCCATTGGGCCGAGCCAACCGTCAAGACCTTGCTCAACCGGTTGCTCAACAAGGGCGCCATCGCAGCGCAAAAAGAGGGGCGCAAATATCTCTACACGCCGCTGTTGCAGCGCGACCACTGGGTGCAGCAACAAAGCGAAGGGCTGCTGCAACGTCTGTTCGGTGGGCGGGTTGCGCCACTGGTGGCGCACTTCAGCGAACGCGGAAAGCTCAGCGCCTCCGACATTGCCGAATTGAAGCGTCTGCTCAAGGAACTGGACGATGAGCCCTGATGCGCTGATGTGGCTGCGCGCCACGCTATACACCACGATTGCGTTGCTGGCGTGTCTACTGCTGCGCCGTTCGCTGCGCACCTGGCTGGGCGCCACGGCAGCCTATGCACTTTGGGCGAGCGTGCCGCTCGCGTTGCTGGCGGCGGTGCTGCCTGGCCCGCCAGTGGGTGCGGTGGTAGTGCAGCTGCCGGCGCTGGCTGCCATCCCGTTCGCATCGGATGCCGGCACTGGCGCGCCAGGTGTGCAGCAATGGCTGATCGCAGTGTGGCTGGCGGGCGCCGTACTGAGCGCGGTCATCATGTGGCGTGGCCAGCGGCGCTTCATGCGCAGTCTCGGCCCGCTGCATGCGTTGGACAAGACGCTGTGGCTGGCCACGCATGATGTCGGTCTGCCGGCCTCGCTCGGACTCTGGCGTCCGCGGATTGTGCTGCCGATGGATTTCACCACGCGCTACAGCGCCGACGAGCGTGCGTTGATCCTGGCCCACGAGCGCTTGCATCTGCGCCGTGGCGATCTGCATGCCAACCTGCTGGCGACCGTGCTGCTGTGCATCGGCTTGTTCAATCCGCTCCTGCATCTGGCGTGGCGTGCATTCCGGCTGGATCAGGAGCTGGCGTGCGATGCCGCCGTGCTTGCGCGCCATCCGGACAAGCGTCGCAGCTATGCAGGGGCGATGCTCAAATGCCAACTGGGCGACAGATGGTCGCCGTTGGCGTGCCACTGGGCCGCGATGCATCCGTTGACGCAACGCATTGCCGCGCTACGTGCGCCTGCGCTGGAGGTGCGCCGTGCACGGTGGAACGTGCGCATGGTGGTCTCGCTTGTGACCGTCGCCAGTCTTGCCTGTTGGGTCATCCAGCCTGCGCGTCTGAGCGCGACACCGACGCCAGGCAATGCAGTGGATTTCAGCACGATGCCGCCGCCCCGCTATCCAGCCGAAGCGATCGCTGCAAACCTTGCAGGCCTTGTCGAGTTGCAGATCGACGTCAGCCCAAGCGGCGCACCCGACCACGTCGTGATCGTGCACAGCCAGCCAGCCGGAGTATTCGATCAGGCCGTGCTAGAGGCAGCGCGTCACTGGCACTTCAAGCCCGCGATTGCAGACGGCAAGCCAGTAGCTTCCCGGGTACGCGTGCCGGTCCGGTTTGAGCTGGATCCGCCGGAACAGGCGGGTGCATCCAGCGCTGTTGGCGGCGACCAGCGCCTTGCGTCGCAATCCAGTCGCACCGATGACTGCGTGGCATCCGCAGGATGCGCAAAACAAGTGACACCGCAATGAAGTACGGTCTGGCATGGTGCAGCGTCGTCGCTCTGAGTCTGTGCGGATGTGCAACGCAGCGCATGGCGGAGCAGGAGCGTAGCCAGCGTGAGGATTCGGTAGATCAACGCATGCTGCCGCCGCAATCAGGTGGTGGTGGCGCTGCTACGATAGCCTCGTACACGCTGGCGGAAACGCAGCGGTTTCGCATGCCGCGTGCCTTGCGCAGCGAGGCGCCGGTGTTGCCGGCCGATTCGCCACGTCAGACCTTGCCGCCAACCACGGTCTGCGCGCACGTGATTCTTGCCGACGACGGTGCAGTGCAGCGCGTGGATCCCCTGTCCGATCGCGACGAGTGCGTGGCCGGGCGACTGCCGGAGAACGCCGACCTGCTGCAGGCCGTGCGCACAACCGTGCAGCACTGGCAATTCGTGCCGGCCGCACTGTGCACGTATGCACCGGGTGTCGCACAGCCTGCGGCACTGGATGATTGCAGCGGCGCGACGCATGAAGAACCCGTACCTGTGACGTTGTCGTTCGCGTTTACCTTCGAAGTGCGGCAGGGCAAGGTGAGCGTGCGTACCGGCAAGGTTGCGCAATGAAGGGGCGTGATTGCGACGCTTGATTTCGGCGTGCGTGGTGACAGCTGTCGCGCAGCAGTGATGTTCAAGCGGTCATCCTATAGGCGCTGGTTTGGCCAAGAGCCGCTAACAAAACGACTGCGCTCACCGCCGCGAGCGCGTCCGGTGCTCGGTGCGGCATGTGCCACGCGTACACTCCGGTTCCTCCGCGCCGTCCACGCCCACCTGACGACTGCTCGCTACGTTCTATCGGCCGCTCTATGGCGCGGCAATCATCCACAACGTGCAGGCGATAACTCGCGGATCACCGTGATGGGTGTCGGCTCAACACGAGTGCTTGCCGCATACAGCGGACAGTCCGCACCGCCGCCGTATCGCCCATCAACGTCTCACTCCAACACATGCACGCTGTCGGCAATGCGCTGCACTTCGTCCGGATTGTGGCTGACGTACAGCATCGGCAGACGGATCTCGTCGCGCACGCGCTGCAGGTAAGGAATCAATTCTTCGCGGCGCGCCTGGTCCATTGCGGACAACGGTTCGTCGAACAACAGGATGGCCGGTTGCGACAACAAGGCGCGGCCGATGGCCACACGCTGCGCCTCACCACCGGACAGGTTGCGCGGGCGGCGATGCAGCAGCGGGCCGATGCCGAGCAAGGCCACCACGTCGTCGAATCCGAACGGCGCCGCACCGCGTGCATGCCGACCGTAGTGCAGGTTGCGCCGCACATCCAGATGCGGGAACAGCCGCGCATCCTGAAACACATAGCCAATGCTGCGTCGATGCGTCGGCACGTCCACGCCCAGCGCGTGATCGAATAGACAGCGCCCATCGATGCGGATATGCCCGGCGTGCGGACGCACCAGGCCGGCAATCGCATTGAGCACGCTGGTCTTGCCAGCACCGGAAGGGCCCACCAATGCCACCACGCGTGCGTCGTCCTGGATACGGATACGCCGCTGAAAATGGCCGCGTTGCAGGTGCAGATCGAGATCCAGCATCAATCGTCCTCGCGTCGGTACTGTCTGCGCACCAACCACTCGGACAACAACAACGCCGCCAGCGAGATCGCCAGCGCCACGCCGGCCAGGCGCCATACGCCCGATTCCATGCCCGGCACCTGCATCAAGCCGTAGATGGCTGAGGACAGCGTCTGCGTCTCGCCGGGGATATTCGACACGAAGGTGATTGTGGCGCCGAATTCGCCAAGCGCCTTGGCGAACGCCAGCACCATGCCGGCCACCAGACCCGGCCACGCCAGCGGCAGAGTGATGCTGAAAAACACCCGCCACGGGCCAGCGCCAAGGGTTGCGGCGGCCGCTTCCAGGCGGCGGTCGGTGGCTTCGATCGACAGCCGGATCGCGCGCACCATCAACGGGAATCCCATCACCGCGCAGGCCAATGCTGCACCGGTCCAGCGAAACGCAAACTGCATACCGAGGTGTTCCAGCAGCCAGCTGCCGATCGGCCCCTGTGTGCCCAGCATCACCAGCAATGCATACCCGGTGACCACCGGCGGCATCACCAGCGGCAGATGCAGCAATGCGTCCAGCAGCGCCTTGCCCGGAAACCGGCGCCGCGCCAGCAGCCAGCCGCAGGCGATGCCCGGCGGCAGGCTGGCAATGGCGGCAACCAGCGCGACCTTCAGGCTCAGGCCGATCGCGGTGACTTCTTCAGCGGTGAACATCGACAGGCGGCGTGCCTCAATCCGTCAACGAAAAGCCGCGACGCACGAAGATCGCCTTGGCCGGCTTGCTGCTCAGCCACTGCACGAATTTGGCGGCATCGGGCGTGCTGCTGTTTTTCAGGACCGCCACCGGATACACGATGGCGTCGTGGCTGTCTGCGGGGAAGGTGGCGACCACGCGCACCTTGGGGTCGGCGCGTGCGTCCGAGCCATAGACGATGCCCAGCGGCGCTTCGCCGCGCGAGACCAGCATCAGCGCGGCACGCACGCTCTCCGATTCGGCCAGGCGGTTGCTCAGCCCATCCCACTGGCCCAGTTTGCGCAGCGAGGCGGCGGCGTATTTGCCGGCCGGCACGCTGTTGGTCTGGCCCACTGCCAGGCGTCCATTCTCGCCAAGCGCCTTGACGATGGCGCCGGGTGTGCGTGGATCCACCCGCACCTTACTGGTGGCCGGTGCGATCAGCACCAGCGTATTGCCGAGCAGGTTGCGGCGCTGCGCCGGCACGACCAGGCCGCGCTGCTGCAGGTAGTCCATCCATTCCAGGTCGGCCGAGAAAAACACATCCGCCGGTGCGCCTTGTTCGATCTGCCGCGCCAATGCGGAACTCGCCGCATACGACACCCGCACCGGCGTGCCGGAGGCTTTTTCGTAAGCGGCGGCGGCCTCGTCCATCGACTCCTTGAGGCTGGCGGCAGCGAATACGGTGACCGGCGGCGTCTGCGCAGCGGCCAGGACGGGCAAAGCGAGCATCAACGCACACAGGGCGCGCTGCCAGAAACCGATCGTTCGCATGGGAATGTCCAACCGAGGGAAGGCACCGATCATAGCGGCTGCGCCCGACCGGCGTGGCGAACGCCAACGGGCGCTACGGAGCCACGTCCTCGCAGCGGCCCGCCTGAAGGTTTGCCTGCAATGCCGGCCGGATCAGTTTCGGCTCGGGCAGGGTGGCGTCGCGTGCCTGCCGTTGGGTAACGAATGCTTCGACATCGACGCCATCGCGCACATGGACATTGCTGCGCCGCTGCTCACCAATGGTGGTCTGATGCGCCACTGCCCGGCCACCGGGGCCATAGTCATGGCAGACGAACACGCGGGTATCGTCGGCAAGCGCGTACAGGCGCTGGATCGATGCGTACAGTTGCCGCGCATCGCCGCCAGGAAAGTCGCAGCGCGCCGTACCCGCGTCGGGCATGAACAACGAATCGCCGGGAAACAGCGCATCGCCGATCAGATACGCAATGCTGTCGCTGGTGTGCCCGGGCACCGCGATGACGCGTACCTCGATGCCGCCAAGCAGAAAGCGTTCGTCATCGGCAAACAGATGGTCGAACTGCGAGCCATCGGCGCGAAAGCCCCGCGGTAATGCATAGCGCGGCGCCAGCGTCTGCTGCACCTGGCAAATTCCCTCGCCGATCCCGACCCGCGCCTGGGGCCACTGTTGCTTCAACCACTGCGCGGCCGACAGATGATCGGCATGCGCGTGGGTTTCCAGCAACCAGTGCACGTGCCAGCCGCGTTGCCGGATGGCATCGACGATGGCCTGCGCGGCGTGGCTCCCGATGGTGCCGGTGTCCGCTGCGTAGTCCAGGGCCGGGTCGATCACCGCCGCCGCGCCGGACGCCGCATCGGCGACCACGTAGGTGAAGGTGTTGCTGTCGGCATGGAAGAACGCAAGAACCTCGGGCTGCATCACTGTCTCCGCCTCAGGGTGTGGCCAGCGCTGCATTGAGCACGGCGGCCAGTCGATCGCCTGCCAGCCGCAACTGCGTCTCGGCAATCGGACGATAGGTGGCGATGTAGCTGGCCGGCAACACGTGCGCTGCCGGGTACACGCCCGGCGTGATGGCAATCTTGCACGACGCCTGCGCCCACGCCGCTGCCGGCGGCGGCAGCGCGGGAGAGACCGCCGTGGCCGCAGGCAGCGCCAGCAGGCGTTGCAGGTAGGCATCGTCGCTGAGGTGGCGATCGTTGAGCATGCCGCTATCCCACAGCGCATGCAGGTTGCTGCCCTGGCCATCGACCTGCAGCTGGAAATCGTTGCCGCCCTTGTCGTGCGCATAACCGGCGTGCATCGGCTGATGGATATCGCCGACAAAATGCACCACAAACTTCAATGCCTGACGACGCGCCTCCAGCGACTGGCGACGGTCGGCAAGCACGGCGGTCTGGCGGTCGAGTGCGGCGATCACGCAGTTGCCATCCGGGCAATCGCGCGCCGGCGCATAGCCGCAGTCGTGTTCGGCGAGGTTGACGTAATGCCACGGCCCCGAGCGCTTGCCCAGATCAGGATCGTGTTCGCGCAATTCATCGGCCCAGCTCGCGACCCCATGCAATGTCGGGTCTGGCTCGCCGGCAAGCAATTGCGCCACTTGCGCGCGCGCCTGCGGGCTCAATTCGGTTTCGGCAACGCGCGCCACCAGACGGTGGCCCTGCGGGCCCCAGGCGAATGCGGTGACGGGCTGGATGGCCGCGGTCAGCGCCACGGCAAGCACAACAAGAGAGGGGGAGAACGTCTTCATCCCCCGATTGTACGCAACCGTCCGGGACGGTTTGATGGCTGGTGTTGCCACGTCGCCGCGCATCAACGCGACGGCGGCAGCGCGATCAGTAATAGACCAGGTACGAGATACCATAGGTCAACGGATCGACCCGCGCCTTGCCAAGCCGCGCGCCGTTGAAATCGACATTGCTGCGCGAATCGGTCCAGCGTGCATCCACGCGCAGCCCGCTGCGGTCGTTGAAGATGAAGTCCACACCGACATGCGCGGTGGCGCCGACCGAGTCGCCAAACCGCAGCTCGCTATTGCCGAACGTCTGCTCGGTGTCTTCGCCCAGGAAGGTGGTGTAGTTGATGCCCACGCCCACGAACGGCGATACCGTGCCGTAGCCATTGATGTGGTACTGCAACAACACGCTGGGCGGCACCGACCAATAGCTGCCCACCTTGCCGACGCCTTCCAGCTCGAGATCGTGCTTGCCTGCCACGGCGGCATGCACCTCGATACCGAGATTGTTGCGGATGAAGTATTCGTAGGTGAACGACAGCGCGGGCGCGCCCTTGATCTCGGCGCGAGCGCCGCCGAAGTTGCCGCTGTCGGACTTGGGCGAGACATAGCCCGCGCCGTAGCCGGTCGTCCAGTGGCCGGCCGACTGTGCAAGCACGGGAGTGGCCGAAGCGGCCAGTGCGATGGCGAGGGCGGTGCGGATGAACATGCTCATGGAATCCCCGGTAGGTCGGACAGGCGTTCGACGTGACTAACCTGTCCGCAACTCCGGCGGTGGATGCACGTCCCTGGACGTCAAGTGTGCCAGAGATGCACCGCGCTTGCTGCTGTGACTTAGAGTGGCTAACAGAACCTAGCGAGCAGTCGTCAGGTGGGTGTGGACGGCGCGCTCAGAAGCGGCATCTACGCGTGGTACATGCCGCACCGAGCACAGGCCGCGCCCGACTGGCGGTGAGCACAGTCCTTTTGTTAGCTGCTCTTAGAACCGGTAGACGTACGCCGCGCCGTAGACCAGCGGGTCGATGTTGACCGTGCCGATGCGGGTGCCGTTGAGGCGTGCTTCGCTGTCGATGTCGATCCAGCGTGCATTGACGCGCAGCGCGCCGCGCTCGCTGAGCTTGAAGTCCAACCCGGCATGCAGAGCGAGGCCCCACGAATCGTCCAGTTCCAGCTGGCTGCCGGCCAACGCGCCGCGGGTGTCGGTGCTGAAGAACCGCGTGTAATTGATGCCGGCGCCGACAAACGGCGATACCTTGCCCTGGCTGTTGAAGTGGTACTGCAGCGACACTACCGGCGGCAGATGCTTGGTGCTACCGACGCGGCCCAGCCCACGCAGAGCGATGTCGTGCTCGAACGGCAGCGCTGCCAGTACCTCGATGCCCAGGTTGTCGGCGATGAAGTACTCCGCGGTAAAGGTCGGTTTGATGTCCTTGCCCACGTCCGCTTCGAGCGTGCCGCCGACCAGGCGGCCATTGTCGGATTTAGGAGCAACCTGGTGCGCGCCGACGGCAACGGTCCAGTCGCCTTTGGATTGAGCCAGTGCGGGGACGCTGGCAAGGCTGGCGGCCAGGCCGGCGAGCAGAAGGGTAGAGCGCATACGCATAGAGATTCTCGTTGTGTGCAGGGGTTGGACGAAGTCTTGTAGGTTTGCGCGGCTGCCGCCTTGATCCTGATCAAACCAAGGCCGCGACCCGCCGGGGCATCGCGATGCGGGTGGTCATGCGTGGACTGCAGCGTCGCTGCGCAATGGCAGCAACGCTGCGCGCCGTGGCGGTCATCGCATGCAGGTCGCAGGTCGGATGTGCAATGCGCTGCGGGCCGCGCCACCGTCGGCGGGGGAGGAGTGCCGACGGTGGCGCGCGGGAGGCCGCAGACAGCGGGCGGCGTACTCCGAGGCGCCCGCATTTACTTGGCCTTGGCGACCTGCGGCGCATCCACTTCCGGCATCGCCGAGCTGTGGTGGTTGATGATCAGCCACTTGCCGTCGCGCTTCTCGTAGACGAAGGTGTAGCGCGCCTGCACATCGCTCTTCTTGCCGCTCTTGTCGGTCAGCGTGAAGGTGTAGACGCCGGCATCCACCGCGCTGTCGTCATCGAGCACACGCACGGTGCGGTAATTGATCACGCCCTTGGGCTTTTTGGTCAGGAACATTTCGAAGTAGTTTTCGATCTGCTCGCGCGAGGCGCGCACTTCGTTGGAGACCGTCGGCAGCAGCACGCCGTCCGGTGCATACAGATCGGCCACCTTGTGCGGGTTGCCTGTCGCCAGTGCAGCGTTCCAGGTGTCGAACAGCGCGGCGACTTCGCGTGCTTCACCGTCGACGGGCAGCGCTGCCTTTTCGGTGTAATGCATCACGCCAGCGGCCAGCGCCGGGGTGGCAGCCAGAGCCAAAGCCAGAGAGAACAGGGTGCGACGCATGGGAATCTCCGTGTAGTTGATTGGGTGCCTCAGCAGGCAGAGCCAGTATCGAAATCCACGGAGCGCCGAAATGCTGCTGTTCGGCATATGCATGAATACGCTTCTCGGCGTATTTAGTTGAATTGTAAGTATTTGGAAAATAAAGCATATGTGTTGATTCGGTGCGTTGGATGACGCTTGGCCCCGATGACGCGATTTGCGCGTGGGACGCTGCAGGGGGGATCAGTGGACAAGGTCGGCGAGCAAGTCGCGACATCAAGCGCAACGCAGAACGCCGTGCGCCGGCGTCTGCCGAACTGGACAAGGGGCACCGCGGACGGGTTGAAGTCAGGCAATGACCGATCCCGAACCCCCGCCCACACGCAACAGCACGGCCGTCCAGAGAGGACGCTGTTAGAATGTCAGCCCCTTTCCATCCGCCGCGCTGTCGCGGCCGCAGGAGCTAGTGAACATGGCAATCAAGGTTGGCATCAACGGATTCGGTCGCATCGGACGCAACGTGCTGCGCTCTGCGGTGCAGAACTTCGCCAATGACATCGAGATCGTGGCCATCAATGACCTGCTCGAGCCCGACTACCTGGCCTACATGCTGCAGTACGACTCGGTGCACGGCCGCTTCAAGGCCGAGGTGTCGGTCGACGGCAACACCCTGATCGTCAACGGCAAGAAGATCCGCCTGACCCAGGAGCGCGACCCGGCCAACCTCAAATGGGATGCCGTGGGCGCCGACGTGGTGATCGAATCCACCGGCCTGTTCCTGACCAAGGAAACCGCGCAGAAGCATATCGACGCAGGCGCCAAGAAGGTGATCCTGTCGGCCCCGTCCAAGGACGACACACCGATGTTCGTTTACGGCGTCAACGACAAGACCTACAAGGGCGAGGCGATTGTCTCCAACGCCTCGTGCACCACCAACTGCCTGGCGCCGTTGGCCAAGGTCATCAACGACAAGTGGGGCATCAAGCGCGGCCTGATGACCACCGTGCACGCGGCCACGGCCACGCAGAAGACCGTGGACGGCCCATCGAACAAAGACTGGCGCGGTGGTCGCGGCATTCTGGAGAACATCATTCCGTCCTCCACTGGCGCTGCCAAGGCCGTGGGCGTGGTGATTCCCGAGCTCAACAAGAAGCTCACCGGCATGAGCTTTCGCGTGCCGACCTCGGACGTCTCGGTGGTCGACCTCACGGTCGAACTGGAAAAGCCGGCCACCTACGCCGAGATCTGCGCCGAAGTGAAGGCACAGAGCGAAGGCGCGCTGAAGGGCATCCTGGGCTATACCGAAGACAAGGTCGTGGCCACCGATTTCCGCGGCGAGACCTGCACCTCGGTGTTCGACGCCGACGCCGGCATCGCGCTGGACTCGACGTTCGTCAAGCTGGTGTCCTGGTACGACAACGAGTGGGGCTACTCCAACAAGTGTCTGGAAATGGTGCGCGTTGTTGCGAAGTAAGTTCTGAAGTCGTGCAAAAAACCCCGGCTAGTCCGGGGTTTTTTTATGGGCGTTTCGCTCGTTCCGGTGGCAGGGCCGGTGGGGCGTGGATGTAAAGCCGCAGGTGTCCCGAGACGTGTTGTCCGCCCCATGGCATGCGCAAGCTGCGCGGCTGGCTTTACTGCAAGATGCAGGCACCCGGTACGCGAGCCGCCTGCTTACCGTCCAGGTCGTCTTGGGCGCAGCGTCTTGTCGGGCGCTTATGCGCGGCGATGCCGACTTTCGTGCGCACGCCGAGTAGCATGGCGGCGCTAGAGTCGGCCGGATGCCGGCTAGGGGATAGGCGTTGGAAACGATAATCGTGCTGGTGGCCCTTGTGCTGCTCGCGGTGCCGGTGGGCGTGGTGATCGCGCTGGTGTGGATTGCCGGGCTGCGGCGGCGGGTGGATGCGCTGGAACAGCGGCTTGCGCACTGGCAGGCGGGGAATGTGCCTGCGGATGCAGCAGCGCGTGCGGCCGAGAGGCAGGCCTCTGCGCCGACAGACGCATGGGCGCAGCCGGGCGACACGTCCGCATTGAATACCTCCACTTCCGACGCGGCAGTACCTGACGCATTCGATTTGCCGAGTGCGTCGAGTCGCATTTCGCCGTCTGCGTCTGTGATGCAGACGCCACCAACACTGCCCGCAGACGCGCCTGCAGCGTCGGTAACCGGTCCAACAGCGGAAGTGCCGCCTGCGTCCGGCTGGCAAGCGCAATCGTCGCCGTCGGAGCCGCAAGGACTGCCACAGCAAGCGCAGGAATTGCCTGCGCTGCCAGCGCAACCGGACCCGATCACGCGCGCCATCGGCGCGGTGAAGCGCTGGTTCACCGAAGGCAATGTGCCGGTCAAGGTGGGCATGCTGGTGTTGCTGGCCGGCGTGGCGTCGTTGTTGAAGTACGCCAGCGATCAGGGCTGGATGCGCATGCCGGTCGAGCTGCGGTTGGCCGGCATCAGCGTGCTGGCGCTGGCCGGTCTGGTATTCGGCTGGAAGCAGCGGCTGCAGCGGCCCGGGTTTGCGTTGGCGTTGCAGGGCGGTGCGATCGGCGGCTTGTTGCTGACGGTGTTTGCGGCATTCAAGTTGTACAGCTTGCTGGGCGCCGGGCTGGCGATGGGCATCAGCGTGGTGCTGATTGCCGGCATGTGCGTGCTGGCGGTGGTGCAGGACTCGCGCACGTTGGCGGTATTGGGCGTGCTGGCCGGGTTTCTTGCGCCAATCTGGCTGTCCACCGGCAGCGGCAATCATGTCGGGCTGTTTTCGTATTACGCCGTGCTCAACGCCGGCATTGTGGCGATTGCGTGGACGCGGCCGTGGCGGGTGCTCAACCTGCTTGGATTTGCCTTTACCTTCGGCATCGGCACGCTGTGGGGCGCGCTGCAGTACACCCCTGCAAAATTCGCCAGCACCGAGCCGTTCTTGTTGCTGTTCTTCGCCATGTATGTCGCGATTCCGGTGCTGCATGCGCGGCGCGGCGACGGCAGCGCGGGCAAGCTCATCGATGGCAGCCTGCTGTTCGGCACGCCGTTGGTCGCCTTTGCGTTGCAGGCGCGTTTGCTGGAAGGCGATCGCCTGCCGTTGGCGTTGTGCGCCGTCGCCGTGGCGGCGTTGTATGCAGGTCTTGCGAGCTGGTTGCTGCGGCGTGCCTCCACACGTTTGCTGGGCCAGGCGCACGCGATGCTGGCCGTCGGATTTGCGACGCTGGCAGTGCCGTTGGCGTTGTCGGCGCGTGCCACCGCCAGCGTGTTCGCGCTGGAAGGCGTGGGGTTGTTGTGGCTGGGCCTGCGTCAGCAGCGACGCATTCCGCAGATCAGCGGTGTGGCCTTGCAGCTGCTGGCAGCGGTGGGCGTGGCCTTCGGTGTGGATGCGTGGCGTTACGACAGCGTGGCGGTGGCCAATGCCACCTGCATGAGCAGCTTGCTGATCGCCATTGCCGGTTGGGCCAGTGCCTGGTTCCTGCGCGATGCGGGTTATCGGCGGAGCGCGCTGGTGGCGTATCTGTGGGGGCTGGGCTGGTGGACCATGTGCGGGGTGCACGAAATCCTGCGCTTTGCCGGTGATCTGCGCAGCGAGCCGGATCTGTTGCTGGGCTTCGTCGCGTTCAGCGTGTGGCTGGCGGCCGAGGTGCACCGCCGTCGCCCTGCCGCTGCATTGGTGTGGACGGTCATGGCGGGTCTGGCGCTGGCCGCGCCGTTGGCGCTGTGGCAGAACCAGGCGCATACGCAGCCCTTCGCGCATTGGGGTGCTCTGGCCTGGCTGGCGTTTGCGCTGGCAGGCACGCGGGCGTTGTGGTGCCTGCGGATGCAGCCTGGCGCAGGCGCCTTGGTCGCGCAGTTCATCTGGTGGCTGTTGTGGCCGTCGGTGGTGTCGTTGGGTGCGGCCTGGCTGGCCGATGCGTTTGCGCTTGCCAACGGCTGGCGCTGCGCCTTGCTGGCGGTGCCGTGGCTTGCCGTGGCGACCGTGGGCTTGCTGCGCTGGCCGTGGCTGACCTGGCCGCAGGGGGCGCGCTTCGATCCTGCGCGCAGCGGGTTGCTGAGCTGCGTGTTCGCGGTGTTGGGGATCGGTTGGCTACTCGCATTGCTGGATCCGGTCAGCGCCGCGCCGCTGCCCTGGGTGCCCTTGCTCAACCCGGCCGAACTGGCGCAGCTGGCGGTGCTTGCCTTGGTCGCGCGCTGGGCGTGGTCGACGCACGCGCCGGCGATCCTGCAAGCTCGGCGCGTTACTGCGCTCGGTGTGCTGGGCTGGGTGTTGATCACCGGCAGCACCTTGCACAGCGTGCATCACTGGGGCGGTGTGCCTTGGAATGCCGCGTTGGTGGGCGCGACGGTGTCGCAGACCAGCCTGACCATCGTGTGGAGCGTGCTGGGTGTGCTGGGTTGGGTGGTCGGCTCGCGTCGCGGGCAGCGCGGACTGTGGCTGGGCGGTGCTTTGCTGATGGGCCTGGTGCTGGCCAAGTTGGTGCTGGTCGATCGCCAGCATCTGGGCAATCTGCTTGGCATCGGCTCGTTCATGGCCTACGGCCTGTTGTGTACGGTGGTGGGGTATCTGGCGCCGGCGCCGCCGCGTCCGGCGATTGAAGAGCGCGCTGTCGACGACGATGGCGCGGCAAAGGATCAGGCATGAGTACGAAACAGTGGGGATGGGTGCTGCTGGTGCCGCTGATGGCGCAGGCGGCCGATGTGCGGCAGGACTATCGGCAGCAGTGGCCGCTGCAGGTGGCCGGCTCCGACGCCGGTATGTATCAGCTGACCTTGAACGAAGCGGTCTACCGCAGCGCAGTCGATGCGGAATTAGGCGATGTCACGGTGATCGACGCGCGTGGCGAAGAGATGCCCACCGCGCCGCTGCCCGTCGCCGCTGCGCCATCCGCATCGCGTCGGCAGCGGTTGCCGTTGTTCGCATTGCCTGAAGGCGCTGCGCCCGCCAACGGCGATCTGCAGTTGATCGCCGAGCGCGATGCCAGCGGGGCAGTGCGGCGGCTGGAAGGGCGCTTTGCAACCGGTGCGCCAGCAGCGCCCGGCGTCGGTGGCAGCTGGTTGATCGACGCCAGCGCATTGCGCGATCGCCCGCGTGCGTTGTTGCTGGACTGGGAGGGCAATACGCCGGTGCAGGCGCAGCTGCGTGTGGAGGGCAGCGACGATCTGCGCGACTGGCGTGTGCTCGCTTCCGATGCAACAGTCATGGCCTTGGACAACCAGGCGCAGCGGCTGCAGCAACGCCGCATTGCGCTGGACGACGGCGCAAAATACCTGCGCATCGTGCCGGTATCGGGCAGCTTGCCGCCGTTGCGCGCGGTCGATGCGGAAGTGGATGGCGCGGTTGCGCCCACCCAACTGTCCTGGCTGGACTTGCAGGGCACTGCCCAGGACACCGGCGTGACCTATGTCGTGCCAGGTCGCTTTCCGATCACGCAGCTGGATGTGGGCGGCGGTGTGGCCGAGGCGGTGGAATGGATCGTGGAAAGCCGCGATGCCGACGATGCGCCATGGTCGCGTCGCGCCGGGCCATGGTTGGCGTATCGGCTTGGCAATGGCGCCTCGCCACCGCAGCTGTTGTCCGCGCCCGTGCGCGATCGTCAGTGGCGATTGGTGGCTGCCCAGGGCCGCAGCACCGCGGTGCCGACCTTGCGCGCGGGGTATCAACCGGAGCGATTGATGTTTCTTGCGCAGGGGCAGCCGCCGTATGCGCTCGTCGCTGGCAGCGCGCGCGTGCAACGTGGCGACGCGCCATTGGCCTCGATGCTGCAGGCGCTGCGGCAGCAGCGCGGGATGCAGTGGCAGCCCGTGCAGGCCAGCATGGCCGCGCAGGCACAGTCGCTTGCCGGCGATGCGGCACTGCAGCCGGCCGCCACGCCGCGCGACTGGAAACAATGGCTGCTCTGGGCGCTGCTGGTCGGTGGCGCCTTGCTGGTTGGCGGTTTTGCGGTCAGTCTGCTGCGCAAATCCGGCACGGAGCGGCCGCTGTAACGCCGCGCTGTCGCGCTGTCGCCAGCGGTGTGCAGGCGATGCGGGTTTGCCGCTTTGCTGCGAAGGCCGGACAATGGGTATCCCCCGTCGCCGAGGCAGCCGCATTGGCCGTCGTGTTCGACCGATCACAGTTGGCGCCATCCGCATATGCGGCAGTGCCCGTCCAGCGCACTGCCTTGTTGCGGTACGGCGCGCCGATCCCGACTCCTGATTGCCCAATCCCCGCCGCCAAGGCGGTCGCATTGCGCGTCGTCTCCGATCGACTGCCGTTGGTGTCGGCCGCAGTTGCAATGGCGGCATCTTTGCAAGGCGCTGCCCCGTCAAGGCGGCGCAGTAGCGTGATTTCCTCCGCGCACAGAGCGTGCACGCACGCGTCCAACGCAGGCGCGGCGCCGTGTACCAATCCTTAATCCCTAATCCCCAGACTTAGCGAGCCAAGCCCATGTCCATTGTCCGTATGACCGACCTCGATCTCTCCGGCAAGCGCGTGCTGATCCGCCAGGATCTCAACGTGCCGATCGACAACGGCCAGATCACCTCCGAGCAGCGCATCACCGCCTCGGTGCCCACCCTCAAGCTGGCGCTGGAAAAAGGCGCGGCGGTGATGGTCACCTCGCACCTGGGCCGCCCGAAGGAAGGCAGCTGGAGCGAAGAAGATTCGCTGGCGCCGGTCGCTGCGCGGCTGACCACCTTGCTGGGTGTCGAAGTCACCCTGGTGCGTAACTGGGTCGACGGTGTGGAGGTCGCGCCGGGCCAGGTGGTGCTGTTGGAAAACTGCCGCATGAATATCGGCGAGGGCAAGGACGACGAGACCCTGGCACGCAAATATGCCGCGCTGTGCGATGTGTTCGTCATGGATGCCTTTGGCACCGCGCATCGCGCGCAGGCGTCCACGCATGGTGTGATCCGCTTCGCGCCGGTGGCCGCCGGTGGCCCGCTGCTGATGGCCGAACTCGATGCGCTGGCCAAGGCGCTGGATAACCCGGCCAAGCCGCTGCTTGCGATTGTGGCCGGCAGCAAGGTTTCGACCAAGCTGGAGCTGCTCTCCAACCTGGTCAACAAGGTCGACCAGCTGATCGTCGGTGGCGGTATCGCCAACACCTTCATCGCCGCCGCCGGGTATGCGGTGGGCAAGTCCTTGAACGAGCCGGATCTGATTCCGACCGCCAACCAGATCGTGGCCGATGCCAAAACGCGCGGCGCCGAGATTCCGCTGCCCACCGACGTGGTCGTCGCCAAGCAGTTCCTGCCCGATGCGCAAGCCACGGTGAAGTCGCTCGATGCCGTGGAGGCGGACGATCTGATTCTCGACATCGGCCCGCAGACCGCGCAGCACTATGCCGAGATGATCGCCAATGCCGGCACGGTGGTGTGGAACGGGCCGGTCGGTGTGTTCGAATTCGAGCCCTTCAGCCACGGCACCGAAACCCTGGCACGCGCGATCGCCGCATCCAAGGCGTTTTCCATCGCCGGTGGCGGCGATACCCTGGCTGCGGTGGACAAGTACGACATCGCCAAAGACGTCACCTACATCTCCACCGGTGGCGGCGCGTTCCTGGAATTCTTGGAAGGCAAGACCTTGCCAGCCGTGGCCGCACTCGAGGCCCGCGGCAAGTGAGTGCAGCCACGCTGTTCTTCGATCTGGACGGCACGCTGGTGGATTCGGAACCGGGCATCGTCGCCAGCATCGTGCATGCCTTCGATGCCGTGGGCCAGCCGCGTCCATCGCCGCAGACCTTGCGTGCCTGGATCGGCCCGCCGTTGCGCGACAGCTTTACCGAGTGTTTTCCGCAGGATCCGGAGCTGGTGCAGCGCGCGCTGGGCCTCTACCGCGAGCGCTACGACGCGGTGGGCTGGACCGAACTCAGCGTGTTCGATGGCATCGGCGAGGTGGTCACCGGCCTGCAACGCGCCGGCCATCGCCTGGCCGTGGTCACCTCCAAGAACGAGCGTTACGCACGCCGTATCGTCGAGCACCTGCCGTTTGGTGCGTGCTTCGAGAATGTGATCGGTGCCAGCGAGGATGGCGAACGCCGCTTCAAGCCGGACCTGATCGCCGAAGCACTGCGCCGCCTTGAGATCGACAAGACCGGCTGCGTGATGATCGGCGACCGTCGCATGGATATCGATGGCGCCAATCACCACGGCATCCACAGCATCGGTGTGTTGTGGGGCTTCGGCGACGAGGCCGAACTGCGCACCGCAGGTGCCGGCGCGATTGCACACACCCCGGCGCAACTGACCCAGTTGATCCACGCGTGAGCGCTGCGCATCGGCGGTGGCGCTCGCTTGGTCGCCGCCGGCGCGCTGCGCAACGTGATGCAACAGATTGCTCTTCACTGCCACCGGGTTAGGGTGGCGACCGCATCGCGTTGCCCAGTGCAACGCGTGCGTAAACGGACGTACTGTCCCGCACTGTCTGTAAGACATGCCGGAATAACAGGGTGGCTATGCCGCAATGCCATCCTCGGTACGTGACGTGTGTGTTAAGTTTCGCGGCTTTTACAGGGAGGCCATCATGAAAGAACGTCAACGCCGCACCAAGATCCTCGCCACCCTCGGACCGGCAACGGACGCGCCCGGTGTGCTGGACGCTTTGTTCAAGGCGGGCGTCAACGTGGTGCGCCTCAACTTCAGCCACGGCGACCCGTCGGGCCAGGCCAAGCGCGCCGCCGAAGTGCGTGCCGCCGCTGCGCGCGCCGGTGCCGAAGTGGGCATCCTGGCCGACCTGCCGGGCCCGAAGATCCGTATCGAACGCTTTGCCGAAGGCAAGATCAAGCTGACCATGGGCGCGCGCTTCGACCTGGTGGCCGATGTCAATGCGCCGGCCGGCGACCAGAATCAGGTGGGCGTGAGCTACCTGGGTCTGCCGCAGGACGTGGTGGCCGGCGACGTGCTGCTGCTCGACGACGGCCTGGTGCAGTTGCAGGTCACCGACGTGCAAGGCGCGCGCATCGTCACCACCGTGCTCAACGATGGTGTGCTGTCCGACCGCAAGGGCTTGAACAAACAGGGCGGCGGCCTGTCGCTGGGCGCGCTCACCGAGCGCGACAAGGAGCTGATCGGTATCGTCGCCAAGATCGGCGTGGACTTCATTGCGGTGTCGTTCTGCCGCAATGCGCAGGACATGCACGACGCGCGTCAGATCGCCCAGCAGCACGGCTGCGATGCGCAGCTGGTGTCCAAGATCGAGCGCACCGAAGCCATCGAAAATCTGGTCGAAATCGTCGAAGCCTCCGATGTGGTGATGGTGGCGCGGGGCGATCTGGGCGTGGAAATCGGCGACGCCGAATTGCCGGGTCTGCAGAAGAAGATCATTCGCGAGTCGCTGGCGCAGAACAAGGTGGTGATCACCGCCACGCAGATGCTGCAGTCGATGGTCGAAAGCCCGATCCCGACCCGCGCCGAAGTGCTGGACGTGGCCAACGCGGTCATCGACGGCACCGATGCGGTGATGTTGTCGGCCGAAACCGCCGCCGGCGCCTATCCGGTGCGCGCGGTGGAAGCGATGGCACGCATCTGCCTGGGCGCCGAGCACCAGTTCGAATTCGACACCGACTTCGAAGCGGCGCAACGCAACCTGCAGCGCGCCGATCAGGCGATCGCCATGGCGACCATGTTCCTGTCCGAGCACATCGGCCTGGGCGGCGTGGTGGCGTTGACCGAATCCGGCGGCACGCCGCGCTTCCTGTCGCGCTTTCGCTCCAACATGCCGATCTACGCCTTCACCCGTCACGATGGCGCGCGTCGCCAGATGGCGATGATGCGCGGCGTGTTCCCGATCAGCTTCGACAGCCGCGGCCTGACCCCGCGCGAAGCCGCACGTGCGGCCATCCGCCTGCTGGTGGAAAACGAGCGCATGGGCCCGGGCGACCGCGTGGTGTTCACCAGCGGCGAGCACATGGAAATGCACGGCGCCACCAACACGCTGCGCCTGCTGGAAGTGGGCGAAGACGGCCGCGCCACCGGTCTGGGTGAGCTGTAACGCACTGCCGACCCGCCGCGGATGTCGATTGACGTCCGCGGCGGGTTGAGCAGCACGCATCCTGCACAGCGGCGGCCTTCGGGTCGCCGTTGTGCTGTGTGCGGTTCGGTGCGTCGGGCGTCATGGCATTCGGCATGCACCGGCCGCGCGCTGTCTGGCGTCCGCACCGCTGGTGCGTTGCATGTCGCTCACCACATCACGCATTCCATCGTGCATGGCGTGATTCAACAGGCCTGGATCGGCGGCGGCATCTGCTTGGCGGCCATCGAGCTCCAGATGCGGCGATGCTGCCGACAAAACGACTGTCGCGCGGCACGTCTTCGTAGGGACGCGACCTGCGCCCGTCCACGTGTTGACGTGATCGATCGACGCGGCAACTGCGATGCCCGCAGGTTCTCCGCACACAGTAGGACATGCAGATCTACCGCTACACGCGCGCTGCTAGGGTTATCGCAGCGCATGTGCAGATCTTTTTGCAGCATCGCGCGCTTGCATGCAGACATTGCGTCCGCATGCGCTTGTGCAAGCGTTGGCAACCACACACCACAGCGATGGCGCCTTGTGCAACGCGATGCGAGCGACGCCACACATCCTGTCACGCAGGCAAGGTGTAATCGGTTGCAGGCATTCCGTGAAGGAATGTGTACGACTTTCGTCGCTATACTTTCGTTCTCCCCCGCAGCTGCCACAGGAACTACATGAGCATCGAACAGCTTGCCGAAACCGCCCAGGCCATGGTCGCCCCGGGCAAGGGCATCATCGCCATCGACGAGTCGACCAGCACAATCGCAAAGCGTTTTGCCAGCGTCGGCATCGAGAACATCGAAGAAAACCGCCGCGCTTACCGCGAACTGCTGCTGACCACGCCCAAGCTGAGCGATTACATCTCCGGCGCCATCCTGTTCGACGAGACCATCCGTCAGAAGACCAAGGACGGCGTGCCGTTCGCCAAGTACATGGCCGAGCACGGCATCATCCCGGGCATCAAGGTCGACAAGGGCGCGCAGCCGCTGGCCGGCATGCCGGGCGAACTGGTCACCGAAGGTCTGGACGGCCTGCGTGCGCGTCTGGAGGAGTACTACACGCTGGGCGCGCGTTTCGCCAAGTGGCGTGCGGTCATCAACATCGGCGAAGACATCCCGTCCGGCACCTGCATCGAGGCCAACTCGCATGCGCTGGCGCGTTACGCCGCGCTGTGCCAGGAGCAGGGCCTG
Source organism: Xanthomonas sp. AC360 (assembly GCF_979258225.1). Lineage (NCBI taxonomy): Bacteria > Pseudomonadati > Pseudomonadota > Gammaproteobacteria > Lysobacterales > Lysobacteraceae > Xanthomonas > Xanthomonas sp. AC360. Next base: position 108,937 of record NZ_OZ409846.1, on the reverse strand, counting down.
GTGCCGATGGTGGAGCCGGAAGTGATCATGGACGGCAGCCACGACATCGAGACCTGCTACGAAGTGACCGAAGCCACGCTGCGCTCGCTGTTTGGCGCGCTGTATGAGCAGAACGTCGTGCTCGAAGGCACCATCCTGAAGGCCTCGATGGTCATCTCCGGCAAGGGCTGCGAAGAGCAGGCCAGCGTCGAGGAAGTGGCCGAGTCCACCGTGATGTGCCTGAAGTCGACCGTGCCGGCGATCCTGCCGGGCATCGTGTTCCTGTCCGGCGGCCAGACCGACGAGCAGTCCACCGCGCACCTCAACGAAATGCACCAGCTCGGCAACCTGCCGTGGCCGCTGAGCTTCTCCTACGGCCGCGCGATGCAGCAGGCCGCACTGAAGCTGTGGGCCAAGGACATGACCGGCAACTTCGCCAAGGCGCAGCAGATCATCTATGAGCGCGCCAAGGAAAACGGCCTGGCGGCACTGGGCAAGTGGAAGGGCTGATCGAGTGATAGCGGCCGCAAGGCTGCATCGCGGGTAAGACCAGAGCGCCGGCAGCGATGCCGGCGTTTTTTATTGAGTGTCGACGTGCGGGTTGACTACGCCCAGGTGCGGGCCAGCTCTGCGCAACGCAGCCGCAACGCAGCCGCAACGCAAAAAGCACTGCGCCGCCGTCGGGCGGGTATGGCCGGCCGGTGCCTGGATCGGCATGCACCGGTGCGGGCACCGTAGTTCCTCGGCGCTGTGCGCACTCGCCTGACGCTCGCTCCCTTATCAGCCGCTCCTGGTGCGATCGGGCGAGCTGAGGCCGTGCATCAGGAATGCTGCACAGTAGTGGCGCGGTTGAAAGACGACGACGGGATTCCACTGACCAAAACGCAACGAGTGATCAAAACGCAACGAGCGCCTTGCGGCGCTCGTCAGTGCAACCTGCATTGCGTAGCGATCAGGCGGCCGCGGTGTCCTGCGTTGCCAGTGCCTGCTGATACGCCTTGTAGGTCGCCTCGTTATAGGCCACCAGCACAATGTGCTTGGGCACCTTGTGCGAGCGCTGCCAGTCACGGGTTTCGGTCACGGCAATCCGTGCGGCCTGGTACAGCGGGTAACCGTAGATGCCGCAGCTGATGGCCGGGAACGCGATCGAATGCAGCATCATTTGCTCGGCAAGTTTGAGCGACTGCCAATAACAGTTGGCCAGCTGCTCCGGCTCGTTGTGCTTGCCGTCGCGCCACACCGGGCCCACGGTATGAAACACATGGCGCGCCTTCAGATCGAAGCCTTCGGTGATGCGGATTTCGCCGGTGGGGCAGCGTACGCCCGGGCGCACCTGCGGCAGCGCTTCACAAGCGTGCAGCAGACGTGGGCCGGCAGCACGATGGATGGCGCCATCGACGCCGCCGCCACCCAGCAGTGATTCGTTTGCGGCGTTGACGATGACGTCAACGTCGAGTTCGGTGATGTCGCCTTGCCAGACTTCGATTCTCATAGCGCGATAGTTATGGGATTTGAATGATGAACGCGTGATGGGGTCAGGCGCTGCGGAGCCCCACGCTAGGGCCCATTCATCTCACACGCTGCGACAGCACACGACGGTGCCGGAGGCGCAGCAAAAGATCGGCCAGAATCGGGTTTTCGGACGAAACAGTCGCGGCAACGATTGGAAGAATTTATCGCTGGCGCCAGGGAGTTACCGGCGCCCTACCTGCCAAACCGCCGCCGCATTGCGCGACGCGGCGCGACCCGCGCGTTGCGCGTCAGAGCCAGCGGCGGACGCGCGTGCAGTACGCGGTGTAGGCGCGGCCGAATTCGGCGCGCAGGCGGCCTTCTTCGAACGGAATCAGGTAGAACTGCAGCGCCAGCCACGGCAGCGGCAGCAACAGCACGCCCCATAGATAGCCCATCTGCACGGTCAGGCCCAGATAGCTCAGGATCAGGGCCAGATACATCGGATTACGGGTGAAGCGGTACGGCCCGGTCAGGACCAGCTGCGAGGGATGGCCGCTGGGCAGGATGGTGGTGCGACGGCGCGCGAACAGCACAAAGCAATTGATGGCCAGGGCCAAGCCCAGGCAGGCGACGATGCCGCCAAGCAGTTCGATCCAGGCCAACAGGTCGGGCGGCGGCAAGGGCAGATCGAACCGCCGTTGCAGCCAGGCGCCCAGAGCCAGCGTCGCAGCGAAGTGCACGGGCGACGTGATCTTCACCAGCCACGGCGCGCGCGCGCTGCGTGTGCCGCCGTGCCCATACGATTGCTTGCTCACCACACTCTCCCTGCAGAACGGCGGACATCCTAACGTTTCCTTGACAAGGAGGGGAGTGCATCCATCGCAATGCAATGTGTCGCGGGGGAACGGGATAGGGCCGGAGACTTAGGGAGCCGGAAAGCGCGTTTCCGTCGCGGCGCGGTACGGTTGTGCGCTCCTTACAAGGCGTGGAGCGCTGCTCGTATGACGTGCACGCGCAATGCGGCGTCTTTAATCACGCGACGCCATGTTGCGGCGATCTATCAGCGGGCGCGTCACCGTTTTCGATTGCGTGCCCGCCATCAGGGTGTGGCGGCGGGCACTCGCGGTACGGCCGCCGATGCGGCGGGCTGCGTGTGGCTGGCGGCGACGCGAACGCACTGCGGTGCTTGCCTGGTGTGTTGTTCCCGGTTCGGCTGTGATTGTCTTTGCCTAAAGGCGCACGCAATCAGGTGCGCTGGGCGCTGTTGCCATGGTGCGATTGCTTCGGCAACCGTGCCGCCCAGCATGGGTTCCGCAGTGCACTGCTGGGTGCTCGATCGCAATGGCGATCCGGCTGTGCTCAGTCCGCTGCCGCGATAAAACAAGCGGTGCTGCGAGGGTCTGTCGATCGACTTCGCTTCCCAGGTCCTCGGTTCCAAAACAAGAAAGGCCGCGCCAAACGCGCGGCCCTCCCGTGCCAACCAACCGTCCGCTCAGGGCAGGCCAGCCAGCCAATCGTCATCCGAGCCTTCGTTGATGTCGGCGAACAGCGGGGTGGAGAAGTAGCGCTCGCCGGTATCGGGCAGCATCGCCAGGATGACCGCGCCGGGTGCGGCAGACTCGGCCACGCGCAGCGCCGTGGAGACGGTGGCACCGCCGGAGATGCCGGTGAAGATGCCTTCTTCGGCGGCCAGGCGGCGGGCGATGGTGATCGCATCGCTGTCTTCCACGCTCAGGACTTCGTGTGCTACCTCGCGATTGAGCACCTCGGGGATGAAGTCCGGGGTCCAGCCCTGGATCTTGTGCGGCTTCCAGTCCTGGCCCTGCAGCAGCGCGGCGCCGGCCGGCTCGCTGGCGGTGATGCGCACTTCCGGGCGGGCGACACGCAGCACTTCGCCCACGCCGGTGAGCGTGCCGCCGGTGCCCCAGCCGGTGACGAAATGGTCCAGCCGGTGGCCGGCGAAGTCGCGCAGGATTTCAGCGGCGGTGGTGTTGCGGTGATAGGCCGGGTTGGCCGGATTGGCGAACTGGCTGGCCAGGAACCAGCCGTGCTGCTCGGCCAGTTCCTTGGCCTTGCGCACCATGCCGCTGCCGCGCTCGGCGGCCGGGGTCAGGATGACCTTGGCGCCGTAGGCGCGCATCAGCTTGCGGCGCTCGATGGAGAAGGTTTCCACCATGGTGGCGACGAACTTGTAGCCGCGCGCGGCCGCCACCATCGCCAGTGCCACGCCGGTGTTGCCGGAGGTGGCTTCGACGATGGTATCGCCGGGCTTGAGCAGGCCGCGCTGCTCGGCGTCGAGGATGATCGCCAGCGCCAGGCGGTCCTTGACCGAGCCGCCCGGATTGAACGCCTCGACCTTGACGTACAAGGTGACGTTGTCCGGGGCGAGGCGGTGGAGTTTGACCACCGGGGTGCGGCCGATGGTGTCGAGGATGTTGTCGTACAGGGCCATGGGGTCTCCGTCGAATTCAGGCTGCGTGGGCGAGTGTGGGCGTGTCGGGCGTTGCGATGGGTGAGTGTGGCAGCGGCGCGCTGAGCGGTGCAGCGCCAAACCAGTGCAGCGTCGGCGCCAGTGCGGTCACTTCGCCCAGGATCAGCAGAGCGGGCGCCTGCACCTTGAACTGCCGTGCGGTGCTGGCCAGGGTGGCGAGCGTGCCGGTGATCACCCGCTGCTGCAGGCGCGAGCCGTTTTCCACCAGGGCGAATGGCGTGGTGGGTGCGCGGCCGGCCTGCAGCAGGCGCTGCTGGATACCGTCCAGGCCCGCCACGCCCATGTAAAAGGCCAGCGTCTGGCGCTCCTGGCCCAGCGCGTGCCAGTCCAGCGTGTCCAGCGAATCCTTGCAGTGCGCGGTGATCAGGCGCAGCGATTGCGCGTGATCGCGATGGGTGAGCGGGATGCCGGCATAAGCGGCGCAGGCGACCGCGGCGGTGATGCCGGGGACAACCTGAAAGCCGATGCCGTGTGCGCGCAGGAATTCCAGCTCTTCGCCGCCACGGCCGAACACGAACGGGTCGCCGCCCTTCAGTCGCACCACCCGGCGCCCGGCGCGGGCATGTTCCAGCATCAGCTCGTGGATCTGTTCCTGGCGGGTGCTATGGCCTTGCGCGGCCTTGCCGACTTCCACGCGCACTGCGTCGCGGCGGGCCAGTTGCAGGATCTGCGGGCTGACCAGGCGGTCGTACAGCACCACCTCGGCCTGCCGGAGTGCGCGCACCGCGTGGCGCGTGAGCAGGCCGGGATCGCCGGGGCCGGCACCGACCAGGGTCACGCTGCCGGGGGAGAGCGGTGCGATACCTGTCTGCGGCGCGGGGGAGGGCGCCGGAGCAGTTATGGAGGCGGCCGGCGCCGCGCTGTGGGTCAACAAGCGCTGGCTGCTCGCTGCGGCGCGCAGGGCATCGTTGTGTTCCGGCTGCTCGCTGGCGGCGATGGTGAGCCAGACAGGGGTATCGGGCTGCGCCAGCCAGGCGGGGTCGAAGTGACCGTGCAGCCATCGAAGCCGGCCAGCTCGCGCCCACTGCTGCAACTGTGGGGTCAGTTGCGGGGCGCCAACCAGCGGCAGCGCGCCGGCCTGCAGCAGGTTGGCGGTGGCGCGTTCGGCATCGGCACCGCCACCGACCACCAGGACGGCACGGCCACGCAGGTCGGCAAGGAGCGGGAACGCAGAAGTCACGGACCGGGGCATCGAAAGGGAGGGCTAGACCGTAACGCCGGCTTATAGCCGTCGGAAATGACTTCATGCGCCCTAAAAATAGCGTTCGGTTATAAGCTGAGCCGTCGAACTCCTCTACAGTCCAAGTCCTTGTAGCGCCTCGCGCTTTTTTGGACATAAGCCCATGACGCTGACCCAACTTCGCTACCTGGTGGCCATCGCCGATGCCGAGCTGAACATCACGCTGGCGGCAGCGCGTGTGCACGCGACCCAGCCCGGCCTGTCCAAGCAGCTCAAGCAGCTGGAAGACGAGCTGGGCTTTCTGTTGTTCGTGCGTAAAGGACGCAGCCTGGACGCGGTGACGCCGGCCGGTGTGGAAGTGATCGAGCGGGCACGCGCGGTGCTGTCGGAAGCCAACAACATCCGCACCTACGCCGCCAACCAGCGCCGCGAAAGTCAGGGCCAGCTGACCCTGACCACCACCCACACCCAGGCGCGCTTCGTGCTGCCGCCGGCGGTGGCGCAGATCAAGCACGCCTACCCGCAGGTGAGCGTGCATCTGCAGCAGGCCGCCGAAAGTGCGGCGCTGGATCTGCTCAGCCAGGGCGATGCGGATATTGCCGTGGTCAGCACCGCCGGCGGCGAGCCCAGCGCCGGCATTGCGGTGCCGCTGTATCGCTGGCGGCGGCTGGTGGTGGTGCCGCGCGGGCATGCGCTGGACACGCGGGTGGCACCGGACATGCAGGCGCTGTCCGAGCACCCGCTGATCAGCTACGAATCGTCCACCCGGCCGGGCTCGTCGCTGCAGCGGGCGTTTGCGCAGGTCGGACTGGAGCCGAGCATCGCGCTAACCGCGCTGGATGCGGACCTGATCAAGACCTATGTGCGCGCCGGGCTCGGTGTGGGGTTGGTGGCCGAGATGGCGGTCAACGCTCAGGACGAAGACCTGCGTTCCTGGCCGGCGCCGGCGCCGATCGCCGAGTGCATCGCCTGGGCGGTGCTGCCGCGCGACCGGGTGCTGCGCGACTACGCGCTGGATCTGGTGCATGTGCTGGCGCCCCAGATCGACAAGCGCGACCTGCGCCGCGTACTGGACGGCAACCAGGCGCCGAACTGGCCGCTGCCGCCGACCTGGGAATCGCTGACCCAGACCATCACCAGTTGAGCGCTACGCGATGACCGAGCCAGTACGCCCGTCGCTCAGCAGACTCTGGTCGCCCGAACCCGATGGCGGCATGTCGTTGCAACTGTCGGCAAACATCGACGGACGCGAGCACGCCATGCTGACGGTGCTGGCCGACCCGCACGACGAATCGCTGTGGGTGGCGCTGCAGGCCGGCGCAACGCCGGTGCAGATTCCGCTGGCCGTGTTGCGTCAGCTGCTGGAAGTGGCGGCCGAGGACGTGCATTCGGCGGCGTGGTTTACGCAGCAGGGGGATGAGGCCGGGATTGGAGATTAGGAAGTTGGAATTCCAAACAGCTGTTTCTGCCCCATCGTCGTCGTGCGCTGGGTGTGTTGCGTGCTGTTGTTGTCGTGTCCGCTAGTGCGAATCGCATGTTGCACTGCAGCGTAGAGTAGCCCGCAAATCCTCTTTGCAATCAATGTCATGCAAGCGCTGGTCGATGCGCTGCGCGTGTTGCTGTCAGTGATTCTCCCTACACGTGTCAGGGCCGCCTTAGCCGCGTTGTCGGCACCCATCAAGTTGGGCGCGGCGCTGTCGTAAACCCTTATAGCAACCATGACGCGACACTTCGGACGTCTAGGGGTGGACGGCGCAGGACCGGCGATGCAGGTATCGCTTCACCGGTGTGATCAGTGGTGTCGTCGAAAGGTTGCTAGCGCTGTCGCATCACTGTTGCGCGAGGCTGCGCACACAGCGCGGCTGGCGCACCCGGGTCCCTGGGGAGAGGCCTGGCGTGTTTGGCGGCGGATCCGGGTCGGGAGCTCGGGTCCGCCTTTTTTTTGCCGATTTTTCGCCGAAACAATCGCAGCACGCGCCGGCGGCCGAGCTGGGTTGGCCGCTCTTGGCGAGCGCCAGAGACTTGAATTAACGCCTGTGAAGCGACGTGCGCCAGGTCTGCTGCACAGCTGCACAGCTGCGCGGTCGCACATCGCCACGCAGTTGCGTGCGAGCGCGTCAGGCCAACGGAATGCGAACCGAAAAACAGGTGCCGCCTTCCGAACGTGGCCGTACCTTCACCTCGCACCCTAGCGTCTCGGCGGTGCGGTGCACGATCCATAGCCCGATGCCCAGACCGTCGCTGCGTGGGTCGGCCTGGCGAAACGCCTGGAAGACCTGCTCGGGCTGCTCAAGATTCAGGCCGATGCCGCTGTCGATGATTTCCACCACCGCATAGCCGGGCCGGCGGCGGGTGCCGACCAGCACGCGTCCACGCTCGGTGTATTTGATCGCGTTGCCGACCAGATTGCCGATCAGGGTGGTCAACAAGGTCGGGTGGCTGCGCACGCGCAGCGAGGTCGGTACGTGCCGCAGCGACAGGCATTTGTCGATGGCCGGCTGGCGCCAGACGCCGAGCACCGCATGCAGCACGTCTTCCAGCTGCAGCGGCTGCAGATCCGGCATGGCGGACTTGCTTGCGGCGGCCAGCGTGGCCAGTTCGTCCAGGCTGCGACCGACCAGGCTGATCGCGTCGCGCGCGGTCACCAAGGTCGGGATGGAATCGACGTTGGCATGCCGACGCATCTTGTCGATGGCGTAAGCAGCGGTGCGCAGCGGGGTCTTCAGATCGTGCCCGGCAATGGCCATCAGCCGGCTGCGGTAGCGATCGGATTCTTCTGCGATCAGCAGCGCACGGCGCAATTCCAGCTGCGCCATGGTCTGGCGCGCGAGCGCGCGCAGCGCCTCGACCTGTTCATCGGTGAGCTTGCGCGGCTGCCGGTCGAGGACGCAGACGGTGCCTAACGGCAGGCCGTCCGGCGTCTTCAACAGCGCACCGGCATAGAAGTACAGCGGCGCTTCGCCGGTCACCAGCGGGTTGCGCGAAAAACGGATGTCTTCGCGCGTGTCGGGCACCACCAGCACGTCGCTGTCGAGCAGCGCATGCGCGCACATCGACTTGAACAGCGGCGTCTCGCGCTCGCCCATGCCGAGTTCGCTCTTGAACCACTGGCGGTCGGCGTCCACCAGGCTGATCAGGGCGATCGGGGTCTGGCAGATGATCGACGCCAGCCGGGTGATGTCTTCGAAGGCCGCCTCGCGCGGCGTATCGAGGATGCCGTAGCTGCGCAGGGCCTGGAGGCGCAGCGCCTCGCTGGGCGGTTTGGGCGCGCAGGGAAGTGGCTCAGCCGCTGGATCGGACAGGACAGTACTCATGCGCGCGCTGGATGAATGGGATGACGCCCAAGCATAGGGCATGGCGACGCCTCGCATGCGCGCGGTCTTATACGCACCGGTAGAACTGTGACTGCCGGCCTGGACAATGGGGCGGCAGTGATATTCAGGTGATGGGCTGCGCTTCATCGACTCGGCCGTGGCGGTGGCTGATGGGGCGCAGGTCGACAGGCGTCAGCGTGCGATGCCAGTCCGCCCGGACGCCTGCGCGGGTTTGGGTGCGACATCCGGTCGCGCATCGGCCGCTCCCATCGCTCCTGCCGACATGGCGGCTTACACTGCGGCGATGCCCGCGCTTCATCGCCATCGTCTGTTGCACCTGCTCGCCTGCCTGGCAGTGGCGCTGATGCTGTTGGCGCCGTTGATCAGCCGTTGGAGTCCGGCGCGCATGCTCGAGCCGATGTGCATGAGCGGCCCGGCGCTTAGCACCGGCGCTGCAGTGCATGCGAGCCACGCGCCTGCGCAAGCGCACAGCGCAGTGCCTCGGGATCACGGCATGCCCGGCGCCCCGCAACGCGCCGGCGACCATGACGCCGCGCTGCATGGCGAAGCCTGCGACTACTGCATGTTGGCCGCGCGCCTGCTGCCCTGGCTGGCACTGCTGGTGCTATGTCTGCTGCACCTACGCCCGGTGCCGATGCCGCTGCTCGCCGCGGTGCGGGCATGGTCGGCCTTGCGCTGGACCGCCCTCGGAGCGCGTGGGCCACCGTTGTACGCCTGAGCCTTGCCCCGTTGCGGGCGTCCGTTCTGCTGCAGCGCTGTCTGCGCCTGATGCGTTGGCATGTCTGCGCACACTCGATGGACGACGCATTCCTTGAATGAAGCCGGTGCTTGCCCTGTGGGGGCGGCGCGCGGCGGCATTGCCGTGGTGTCGCGGCAAAGGGTTGGTCATGCGGTTACGGTTGTTGAAAACGATGTGGTACGCGCCGTCGTTGGCGCTGGTGTGTGGCCACCCCTGGCAGGTGCAGGCGCAGGATGCTGCATTGACGCTGGGCAAGGTACAGGTGAGCGAGCACGTGCAGCGCACGCCAAGTACCGCGCGCGTGCTGAGTTCGGTGGACGTGATCGGTGGTGCGCTGCTGCACGATCAGCACGTGGATTACAGCTGGGAACTGCTGATGCGCGCGCCCGGCGTGCAGGTGACCCAATTCCGTATGGGCACCGATGCAGGGCGGTTTTCGTTCCGTGGCTTCAACGGCGAGGGGCGGATCAACGCGGTCAAGCTGCTGATCGACGGCATCCCCAGCAACGACAACGCCGGTGGCATGCCCTTTCTGGATGCGGTGTTTCCGCAGGACATCAGTGCGATCGAAATCGTGCGCGGCACCAACGATGCGCGGTATGGCTTGAACGCCATCGCCGGCAGCGTGGATGTGCTGACCCGCAACGGTGGCAACGATGGCCGCCTCAGCGTCACCGCGGGCAGCTTCGGCGCGCGCGAGGTGCAGCTGGGCAAGGGCGTCGAGCGCGGCCCGTGGAGCCAGAACTATGTGCTGGCCTGGCGCGATTCCGATGGCTATCGCGCGCACGCCGATGCGCGCAAACGCAGCGTCGCCGGCAAGTGGTTCTACACCGACCCGGATGGCGCCTTCCGTGCCGGGCTGACCACGCGCTACTACGATAATCACGCGCTGGAGGCGGGGTATCTGGATGCGGCCAGTGCGCGTGCGGCGCCGCGCAGTTCGCCGGCCTATGCGCAGGACGACCGCAGCGAGCGCCGTGTGCGTCAGACCGCATTGCATGCAGATGGCACGCTGGGCGCGGATGCGCAGTGGAGCGCCAAGGCCTACCAGAACGACTACCGCAATCAACGCTGGGTCCGTTTTTCCGCCGCCGGCCTGCAGCAGGAGCGCGATACCGATGAAACCCATCGCGGCGTGCTGCTGCGTGGCAACTGGCAGCCCGACTGGGGCGTGTGGAATGCGGCGCTGGAAGCCGGTGCGGATGCGCAGTGGCAGGACAACCGGTCGCAGCGCTACCGCACCGTCGCACGCGTGCGCGGCGCGCAACTGCGCGACTGGAACTACGATCTGCACACCCAAGGTGCTTATGTGCAGGCGGTGCTGAGCCCGGTCGACCGTTTGCAGTTGGTGCCGGGGTATCGCATCGATCGCGTCGATGGCACCTTGCACGACCTGCTGGCCGGTGTCTGGGCGCCGAGCTACGACTACGGCACCATCAAGCAACCCAAGTTCAGTGCCAGCTACCGTGTGGGCGAACAGAGCAGCGTGTACGCCAACTGGGGACGCACCTTCCAGATCGGCAGCGGCGATGGTGCGTACCGTCGCCAGCCGGGCAATCTCGGGCCATCGATCAACGATGGCTGGGAAGCCGGTTTCAAATTCGCCCCGTCGGCACTGCTGGATGGGCGGGTGGCGTATTGGGAACAACGCGCGTCTGGCGAAGTGGCCACCATTCTTGGTGTCAATGGCGTGGCCGGCATCGGCGATGTGGCCAACGTCGGCCGGACGCTGCGGCGCGGGTGGGATGCGCAACTGAACCTGCAGCCTGCCGAGCATTGGCGTGCGTGGATGTCGTATTCGCGGCAGAAGGCCAGCATCGCCACGCCCGATCCCAGTGCGCCGGCCACGCGCGGCAAGGAGATCGAGAACGTGCCGCACTGGTTGGCCACCGTCGGGCTGGAGTGGCAGGTGAGTGCAGCCGTGCAGCTCAGCGCCTGGGGCAATGCGCAGGGCGATTACTACCTGGAGCGCAGCAATACCCTGGGCCGCACCGGTGGCTATGCCTTGCTCAATCTTGGCGCGCGCTGGAATGTGGATGCGCGCAACGCGCTCAGCGTGCAATTGCGCAATGTCACCGATCGCGCCTATGTGTACGCGTGGTACGACAGCGGTAGTTCCGGCTATTCGCCAGGCGATGGCCGCGCGCTGTCGGTGTCCTGGGATTGGAGTTTCTGATGCGGACACGCACAAGCACTACCAGCGTCGACGTACCGCAGCGGGATGGCCGCTGGCGGTTCTATCGGGCCGTGTGGCGCTGGCATTTCTATGCCGGGCTGCTGGTACTGCCTTTCATCATCTGGCTGGCGCTGACCGGCGCGGCGTTTCTGTATCAGGACGCTATCGATCGCACCGTGCACCACGGCTTGAAAGTGGTGCCGGTGGGTGCGGCGCGCGCATCCGCACAGCAACTGGTGGAGGTGGCGCAGCGCGAGGATGGCGGCACGTTGTTCCGCTACACCACACCCAAACGTGCCGATGCCAGTGCCGAGATCGGCCTGGTGGACGCGCATGGCACGCGCACGGTGGTGTATGTGGACCCGTATCGCGTGCGTGTGCTGGGTCGCTTGCCCGAGCACGGCACGCTGGCCTGGACGATTCGCCGGCTGCACAGCCTGGAGTTGATCGGCCCGTTTGCACAGGGGCTGATCGAAATGGCAGCGGGGTGGGCGATCGTGCTGGTGCTCACGGGTGTGTACCTGTGGTGGCCGCGCGGGCGGCGTGGTGGCGTGGTCAACGTCCGTGGCACGCCGACGCAGCGGCTGTTCTGGCGTGACCTGCACGCGGTGACCGGCGCCGGTGTGGGTGCGATCCTGTTGTTTCTGGCGCTGACCGGCATGCCGTGGTCGTGGCTGTGGGGCGCACAGGTCAATCGCTGGGCCAACGGGCATGATTTTGGGTATCCGGCCGGGCTGCGTGTGCAGCAGCCGATGTCGGAGCAGCGCCTGACCGACAGTGGCGAGCCTGCGTGGTCGCTGCGGCAGGCGCGGTTGCCGGAATCTGCTGCGCCTGTGCCTGCTGCGCTGGATGAGCGATTGCATGACGGCCAAGCGGGTGGGCTGCACGCGGCTGCGGTGCGCGCGGCCGACTCGCACCCCAACCCCCGGCCCGCACTAGCGGCGTGGGAGCTCCAAGGCACGCGCGCCAGTGGCGCACAAACAGTGTCTTCTCGCCCCGAGGAGAGAGTGGCTAACTTCGACCGTGCTCATGCACAGCATTCGGAACATTCGGAGCACTTGCAGCATTCGGATCACTCAGAACATTCAGCTCACTCAGAGCACTCAGAGCACTCAGAGCACTCGCAGTATTCCCAGCATTCAGCTCACTCGGATCACTCAGAGCATTCGGATCACGCAGAACATTCAGCTCACTCAGAACATTCAGCTCACTCAGAACATTCAAGCCAGTCAGAATATTCAGTCCATGCAGCGCACGGTGGCGCCGGCAGTGTCGCTGCGCCGGGGATGGGCGCGATTGGTCTGGATGCGGCGATGGCGCGGTTCGATGCGCTCGGCATTGCGTCGGGCTATAGCGTGTCGCCGCCGCGTGGTGTGCGCGGTGTCTATACCGCGACGGTGTATCCGGCCGATCTGCAGCAGCAGCGGGTGATCCATCTGGATCAGTACAGCGGTGCGGTGCTGCTGGACATGGGCTACCGCGATTACGGGCCGGTGGCCAAGACGCTGGAATGGGGCATCAATGTGCACCTGGGGCAGCAATACGGCACCGCCAATCAGCTGATCCTGCTGCTGGCGTGCGCGTTGATCGTGCTGTTGTGCGTCAGTGCCGTGGTGATGTGGTGGAAGCGGCGGCCGCTGGGTGGCTTGGGCGTGCCGCCGTTGCCCGCCGACCCACGCACCCTGCGCGGGCTGCTGGCGCTGCTAGTGCTGTGCGGATTGCTCTTTCCGCTGGTCGGGTTGTCGTTGTTGCTGATGTGGTTGTTTGATCGTTACTGGATGCAGCGCGCGCAAGCGAATGCCGTGGCGTGATGCGATGGCTGCCACCGCTCAGATGTCCTCGTGAATCCCGCACTCGCGCTTGAGGCCGAAGAAGCGGGTGTCTTCTTCGCGCATGCCCGGTTCCCAGCGGCGGGTGGTGTGGAAGTCGCCGATCGAGACGTAGCCCTGCTCCCACAGCGGGTGATAGGGCAGGTCGTGCGCCTGCAGGTATTGCCACACATCGCGGTCGGTCCAGTCGGCGATCGGGCTGATCTTGTAGCGGTCGCCACGCTTCTGCACGATTGGCGTCTGTGCGCGTCCGCCAGATTGGCTGCGGCGCAGGCCGGTGAACCAGGTGCCGACGTCGAGCTCGTCCAGTGCGCGGCGCATCGGCTCGACCTTGCGCAGGTTGTTGTACTGGTCGATGCCGACCATGCCCTGTTCCCATAAGCGGCCATGGCGCGCTTCCATCCAGGCGCGGCTGACCAGCGGGCGATACACCTTGAGATTGAGTTTGAGCCGATCGGTCAACGCGTCGGCAAAGCGATAGGTTTCCGGAAACAGATACCCGGTATCGATCAGGATCACCGGAATGTCCGGGCGCTGCCGGGTGAGCAGATGTAGCGTCACCGCCGATTGCGCGCCGAAACTGGACGACAGCGCGACGTCCTGCGGGCCATGCTCTAGCGCCCACGCCACGCGTTCGTCGGCACGCAGGGTTTCCAGGTGTGCGTTGAGCGCGTCCAGATCGTCCAACGCGGAAGAGGTGATCGATGCGACAGGCAGCGCGGTCATGCGAGCAATTCCAGGTCGAGGTGACGGTGCGTGGGGTAGGGCGGCAGGGCGATCAGGCCACTGCGGTGCAGGAAATCGCCAAAGCCTTCATCGCCTACCTGGTCGCGTTCTGCGGCGTAACGAGCCAGTAGTGGCTCCAGCGCGGCGAGGATCTCTGCTTCAGTGATGTTTTCGCGATACAAGGTGTTGAGCCTCTGGCCGCGACGGTCGCCGCCCAGCATCAGGTTGTAGCGACCGGGCGCCTTGCCCACCAGTGCGATCTCCGCCAGGTACGGTCGCGAACATCCATTGGGGCAACCAGACAGGCGCAGCACGATGGGCGTGTCGGCCAGGCCGTGCTGCTGCAACAACGGCTGCAGCGCGGTACTGAAATCGGGCAGATAGCGCTCGGCTTCGGCCATCGCCAGACCGCAGGTCGGCAGTGCCACGCAGGCCATCGCGCCGCGTGCCAAGGCGGTGCCGGCATGGTTGCCCGCATCCAGCGCGTACTGCGCAGCCAGCGCATCGATCTGCGCGCGCTGCTGTGCAGGTACGCCGGCGATGACCAGGTTCTGATTGGGCGTCATCCGGAACTCGCCCACGTTCAACTGCGCAATCGCGCGCAGCCCGCTCAAATGCGCGGCGGTGTCGGTGTCGGCAATGCGGCCGGCCGGTAGCGACAGGGTCAGATGCCACAGGCCGTCTTCGCCTGCGACCCAGCCATAGCGGTCGCCGTTGTGGTCGAAGGCAAACTGCCGCGCAGGCTGCAACGAAAAACCGGCACGGCGTTGGATCTCGGCCACGATGGTGTCCAGGCCGTGATCGTCGATGGTGTACTTGAAGCGCGCGCGCTTACGCACTGCGCGATTGCCGAAGTCGCGCTGCGTGGTGACCACGGCGGTTGCGAGATCCAGCAATTGATCGCGGGTGATAAAACCGATGACGTTGGCCACGCGCGGCCAGGTTTCCGCATCGCTGTGGCTGGCGCCCATGCCGCCGCCGATGCTGACGTTGTAGCCGAGCAGCTCGCCGTCGCGCAGGATGGCGATGAAGCCCAGGTCGTTGGCGAACACATCCACGTCGTTGAGCGGCGGCGCGGCGAAGCCGATCTTGAACTTGCGCGGCAGATACCGGTCGCCGTAGATCGGCTCGTCCTCGCTGCCGGAGCCGGATACGCGCTCTTCGTCCAGCCAGATTTCGTAGTACGCACGCGTGTTGGGCAGCAGATGCTCGGACACGCGCGCGGCATCGGCATACAACGTGGCATGCGCCTGCGACAACAAGGGGTTCGCCGCCACCTGCACATTGCGATTGACGTCGCCGCATGCCGCCAGCGTATCGACCAAGGTGGCGTTGATCGCCTGCATGGTCGCCTTGAGTTCGCGCTTGATCACGCCATGGAACTGGAACGCCTGGCGCGTGGTGATACGCAGCGAATGGTTGGCGTACCGCGTGGCGATGCCATCCAGCGCCAGCCATTGGCTGGGCGAAATCACTCCGCCCGGCGTGCGCGTGCGGATCATGAACTGATACGCCGGCTCGAGCTTCTGCCGACGCCGCTCATCGCGGATATCGCGATCGTCCTGCTGGTAGCTGCCGTGGTACTTGATCAGCGTCTGATCTTCCTCGCGCAACGCCCCGGTGACCGGGTCGGCCAGGCTCTGCTCCAGCGACCCGCGCAGACGGCGGCTTTCGGATTTGATGTCTTCGACAGAGTGGCTCATGGGAATCGGAAATGGGGAATAGGGAATCGTAAAAAGCGGCCTGGTCTGCCAGGAAAAGTCAGGTGAGGGCTGTACCGATTCCCGATTCCCCACTCCCGATTCCCTGCACTAATAAACATCGCGCGCATACCGTCCCTCCACCTGCAGCTGAGTGAGATATGCGGCGGCGTCTTCGGCGCTGCGGGCGCCGTGGGTGGTGACGATGTCCAGCAATGCGGCGTGCACATCCTTGCCCATGCCGATGGCGCCACAGACATAGAGATGCGCGCCGCCCTGCAGCCAGGCATAGACCTCGGCGCCGCGTTCGCGCAGGCGGTGTTGCACGTAGATTTTTTCGGGATGGTCGCGCGAGAACGCCAGGTCCAGCGCGTGCAACTCGCCGCGTTGCAAGGCCTGCTGCCACTCAGCCTGATACAGGAAATCGGTATTGAAATGCTGGGCGCCGAAGAACAGCCAGTTACGACCTTTGGCGCCGGTTTCGGCGCGTTCCTGCACGAAACCGCGGAACGGCGCCACGCCGGTGCCCGGGCCGATCATCAGGATGTCGCGGTCCGCGTCGGCCGGCACGCGGAAGCGGGTGTTGGGTTCGATGTAGACCGGGGCGGTATCGCCTTCGGCAAGCGCGGCGAGAAAGCCGCTGGCCGACCCCAGGTGCGCATGCCCGTGCGCCTGATAATTGAGTTCATCCACCGCCAGATGCACTTCATCGCCCACGCGCTTGCGACTGGAGGCGATGGAATACAGCCGCGGAGTGAGCGGGCGCAGCGTGTCCAGCAGGCTGGCGTGGTCCCAATCCGCCGGCCAGCGTCGCAGCACGTCGATCACTTGATGATCAGAGAGCAACGACGCCAGGCCGGCAGTCTGGGTGGGGGTGAGCAGCGCCTGCAGATCGTCTGCGCGTGCGCGCTCGGCATGGGCGGTGAGAAACGGCCGCGACAGCTTGGTCAGTTCGCGCCGGGTGGTCAGCCACTCGTTCAAGGCCAGAGTCTCTTCGCCGACGGTGACCGCGGCATGACCATCCAGCTGCAAGGTCTGCAGTACCGCATCCACCAGCGCGGGCGGATTGCGATGACGGATGCCCAGGGCGTCGCCGGGTTCGTAACTCAGGCCACTGCCTTCCAGCGAAAATTCCAGATGCCGCACGCGCTTGCCGGGCTGCGCATAGACGCGAAAGGCTGGGCCCTTGAAGTCGCGCCCGCTGATGATCTGGTTGGCCAGCAACTCTGCAGCAAACGGATGCTGGTGCGACCACACCGGCGCCACCGGGTTGCTGCGCAGCGGCGTGACCGTGGCCGAGTGCGGGGCGCTCTTGAGCTGCTCGCGCGCATGCTTGAGCGCTTGCGCGCGCCACGGGTCGGCGATGCTGTCGATGTCCAGGTCGGCTTCGCCACGCGTCTGCACCCGGCTGGCGCCGAGCTCGGCCAGACGGTCGTCGATGCGCCGCGCAATGCCGCAAAACTCCGCATAACTGGAATCGCCCAGTCCCAGCACCGCGTACTTGAGTTCGGGCAGCTTGGGCGCGCGGCGGCCGGTCAGGAATTCGACCAGGCCGATCGCATCGTCCGGCGGGTCGCCTTCGCCCTGGGTGCTGATCACCACGTACAACAGGCGTTCGCTGGCGAGTTCGCGGGTGGGGTAGGCATCGGCGCGCAGCAACCGCACGCTCAGCCCGGCGGCCTCGGCATCGGCGGCCAGCTGCTCGGCCTGGCGGCGCGCATTGCCGGTCTGGCTGCCGTACACCACGGTCAAGCGCTGGCTGTCCTGCGCGGCCGCCTGCGGTTGCCCGCCCGGCAGCACCGCCAACGAGCGCGGCGGGTGACCCTGCGCCAGCCCGGCGGTGTAGCCGGACAGCCACCACAGCGCGGCGGTATCCAGGCCGTCGACCAACCGTTCCAGCAGCGCCTTGCGCTCGTCGGGCAAGGGGCTGGGCGGTAGCGCGGAACTGGCGGCGGTCATTCGGATCCTGGGGCGGGGATTGGATGAACGATGTTAGGGAAGCGTTCGCTGGTCCAGAAAGGATCACCGGTTATCGCGTTATGCCGGCCGCTTATTTCAAGCAGACATCTGCCCGCCACACACTGCGCTGCCTTGGCCTACCATCGGCTGGTCTTGCCTGCCGCCGCTCCCGACATCCTGATGACCCTGCCACCGCTGTCCCATCTCGACCGGCTTGAAGCCGAAAGCATCCACATCCTGCGCGAGGTCGCCGCCGAGTTTCGGGCACCGGTAATGCTGTATTCGGTCGGCAAGGACAGCTCGGTGCTGCTGCATCTGCTGCTCAAGGCGTTTGCGCCGTCGCCCCCGCCGATCCCGCTGCTGCATGTGGACACGCGCTGGAAATTCCGCGAGATGATCGCCTTCCGCGACCGCCGCGCGGCCGAAACCGGGGTGGATCTACGCGTGCACATCAATCCCGATGGCATCGCGCAGGACATCGGCCCGATTAGCCACGGTGCCGCAGTGCACACCGACATCATGAAGACCCAGGGCCTGAAGCAGGCGCTGGAGCACGGCGCGTTCGATGCGGCGATCGGCGGGGCACGGCGCGACGAAGAAAAGTCGCGCGCCAAGGAGCGGGTGTTTTCGTTCCGCAATGCACGCCATCGCTGGGACCCGAAAAACCAGCGTCCGGAACTGTGGAACCTCTACAACGCCCGCACCAAACCCGGCGAGAGCGTGCGCGTGTTTCCGTTGTCCAATTGGACCGAGCTGGATATCTGGCTGTACATCTACCGCGAAAAGATCCCGGTGGCGCCGCTGTATTTCGCCGCAGCGCGCCCGGTGGTGGAGCGCGACGGTGCGTTGATCATGGTCGACGACGAACGCCTGCCGCTGCAGCCAGGCGAAACCCCGCAGCTGCGCTCGGTGCGCTTCCGCACGCTGGGCTGTTACCCGCTGACCGGCGCGATCGACTCCACCGCCGACACCCTGGAAGCGGTGATAGCCGAAATGCTGGTCAGCACCAGCTCCGAACGCCAGGGCCGCATGATCGATCACGCACCCGGCGCATCGATGGAACAGAAAAAGCTTGAGGGGTATTTCTGATGGGTAATGAATGGGGAATCGGGAATGGGGAATCGCAACAGCGGTTCGCTGCGTCTACATCGATCGAGGATGCGGCTTGTGCCATTCCCGATTCCCCACTCCCGATTCCCGGCACCATCGACACTTACCTGCAGCAGCACGAATCCAAGCCGCTGCTGCGCTTCATCACCTGCGGCAGTGTGGACGATGGCAAGAGCACCTTGATCGGGCGGTTGCTGTACGACAGCAAGCGCTTGTTCGACGATCAACTGGCGGCGCTGGAAAGCGATAGCCGGCGGCATGGCACGCAGGGCGAGGGTATCGATTACGCGTTGTTGATGGATGGGCTGGCAGCCGAGCGCGAGCAGGGCATCACCATCGATGTGGCGTATCGCTATTTCGATACCGACCAACGCAAATTCATCGTCGCCGACTGCCCAGGCCACGAGCAGTACACGCGCAACATGGCCACCGGCGCGTCCAGCGCCGATGTGGCGGTGGTGCTGGTGGATTCGCGCAAGGGCTTGCTCGTGCAGACGCGCCGGCACAGTTACATCGTGTCGTTGCTGGGCATCCGCCACGTGGTGCTGGCGGTCAACAAGATGGATCTGGTGGACTACGACGCCGACGTCTTCAGCGCCATCGCCGAGAGCTATCGCGCGCTGGCGACGCAGTTGGGCATTGCCGATGTGCAGTGCATCCCGTTGTCGGCGCTGGCTGGCGAAAACCTGTCCAGCGCCTCTACCCGCATGCCGTGGTACAGCGGCCCGCATCTGCTGCAGCATCTGGACACTATGCAACTGGAGCCGCCCGACGCCGATAGCGGCCTGCGCCTGCCGGTGCAGTGGGTTAACCGCCCCAACTCACAGTTCCGCGGCTATGCCGGCACCATCGCGGCGGGGCAGGTGCGCGTGGGCGATGCCGTGGTGGTGGTGCCATCGGGCCGGCGTTCGCAGGTGGCTGCGGTGCTGGATGCCAACGGCGAGGTGGCCAGCGCACGCGCAGGACAGGCGGTGACGCTGACGCTACGCGATGAGATCGATATCAGCCGTGGCGACATCATCGCCGCCATCGACGACCCGCCGGAAGTGGCCGACCAGTTCGCCGCGCATCTGCTGTGGATGGACGATGCCGCGCTGCTGCCTGGCCGCCCGTACTGGCTCAAGATCGGCACCCGCACGGTCACCGTGAGCGTCAGCGAGATCAAGCACAAGGTCGATGTGAATACGCAAGAGCGGCTGGCGGCCAAGCGGCTGGAGCTCAACGAAGTGGGCTACTGCAATCTCGCCTTGGACGAACCCATCGCCTTCGCGCCGTACGCCCGCAACCGCGTGCTCGGCGGGTTCATCCTGATCGACCGGCAAAGCAATGCCACCGTGGCCGCGGGCACGCTGGAGTTTGCGTTGCGCCGCGCCGGTAACGTGCATTGGCAGCATCTGGACGTGGACCGCGGTGCCCGTGCGCGCATCAAGGGCCAGGCGCCGCGCGTGCTGTGGTTTACCGGCCTGTCGGGCGCGGGCAAATCCACCGTCGCCAACCTGGTCGACAAGCGCCTGCATGCCTTGGGCTATCACACCTTCATCCTGGATGGCGACAACGTGCGCCATGGGCTCAACCGCGATCTGGGCTTCACCGACGAAGACCGCGTGGAAAACATCCGCCGCGTGGCGGAAGTGGCGCGCCTGATGGCCGATGCCGGCCTGATCGTGCTGGTCAGTTTCATCTCGCCGTTCCGCGCCGAGCGGCAACTGGCGCGCGAGCGTTTCGATACGGGCGAGTTTGTCGAAGTGTTCGTGGACGTGCCGCTGGCGGTGGCGGAAGCGCGCGACGTGAAGGGGTTGTACCGCAAGGCGCGGGCCGGGCAGATTCCCAATTTCACCGGGATCGACTCGCCGTACGAGGCGCCCGAGACGCCGGAGATCCATCTTCACGCCGATGGTGAGAATGTAGAGGCGCTGGCGCGCCACGTGCTCGAGTTTCTGGGGCTGGAACGCTGAGCGCAGGCATCAGGACGTGGCACCCAGTCTCCCGCGTAGTGCGCGTGGCGGCAGACCCTATCGTGGAGTGACCGCGCGGGTTTGCGCCATCGGGCTTGCCCGGGCAGTGGTTGCAGTGTCGAGGGCCGCGCCGGCCAGCGCATCATGACGACGACGGCAAGGGTCTTTGGTCATGGTGCAAAGCGCGCCCTTTCTGTCAACGCTTGGCGGTGAGGTCGGTAAACTTTCGCGGTACCCCGCCAGGATGTTCTGATGCTTGTTCTGCCCAGCGCGCGCAATTGCGCCGCGCTCTTGTTGGCCGTGTGGCTGTCCGGTTGTGCCCGTCAGGCCAGCGCGCCGGCCGCTGCCAAGCCCATCCCGGTGGTCGTGCAGCCGGTTGCGGTGCAGCCCTGGAACTCCACCGTGCAATCGATCGCCACCATACGCGCGCGCGAATCGGTCGCGCTCACAGCAGCGGTCAGCGATGTGGTCGAGCAGGTCAATTTCGACAGCGGCGATGAGGTCAAGGCCGGGCAGTTGCTGCTGCGGCTGCGCGGCAATTCGCAGCAGGCCGCGTTGACCGCCGCGCAAGCCACCTTCGAGGAAACCGACCAGCTCTATCGTCGCCAGTTGAGCCTGGTTGGGCAGCAATTGGTCGCCAAGTCCACGGTCGACACCCAGCGCGCCCTGCGCGATGCAGCGCAGGCTCGGGTGCAGCAGATGCGCGCGGAAATCACCGATCGCGAAGTACGCGCGCCGTTCTCCGGCGTACTCGGCATCCGCCAGATCAGCCCCGGGTCGCTGATCACCTCGAGCACCGTGATCGCCACGCTGGACGATGTGGCGCGCATGTACGTGGATTTTCAGGTGCCGGAATCGCAGTTCGGCCTGGTGCAGCTCGGCAATACCGTCAATGGCACCGCGGCGGCGTATCCGGGTGCGCGCTTCGACGGCATCGTTGCCGCGATCGATTCGCGCATCGACGAGACCACCCGCTCGGTGACCGTGCGTGCGGACTTCCCCAACGACGATCGCCGCCTGCGCCCGGGCATGCTGCTGGATGTGCGGCTACTGCAGCCGGCGCGGCAGGCGGTGGTGATCCCGGAGATTGCGGTGGTGCAGGTGGGGCGCGAGTCGTACGTGTTCCGGGTCAAACCCGACAGCAGCGTGGAGCGTGCCGATGTGCGGCTGGGCGAGCGGCGCGATGGCAAAGTGGAGATTCTGGAAGGCGTCAAGGCTGGTGAGCGCATCGTGGTGGACGGCACCGGCAAGCTGCGTCCGGGCCTTAAGGTGGTCGACCAGGCCGCGCCCGCGTCGACGCGTCCGCAGGCAGCGGCACAATGAAGCTCTCCGACCTGTCCATTACCCGCCCGGTGATGGCGGTGGTGATGAGCCTGTTGCTGATCGTGCTGGGAGTCATGTCGTTCACCCGCCTCACGCTGCGAGAACTGCCGGCGATCGACCCGCCCATCGTCTCGGTCGATGTGGAATACACCGGCGCCTCGGCAGCGGTGGTGGAAAGCCGCATCACCCAGGTGCTGGAAGACGCGCTGGCTGGTATCGAGGGTATCGCCACCATCGAGGCGCGCAGCCGCAATGGCTCGTCGGATATCAGTATCGAGTTCGTGCAATCGCGCGATGTGGAAGCGGCCGCCAACGACGTGCGCGATGCGGTCAGCCGCGTCTCCGACCGCATGCCCGACCAGGCGCGCCCGCCGGAAATCTCCAAGGTCGAGGCCGACGCCGATCCCATCCTGTGGCTCAACATGAGCTCCAGCACGATGGATACGCTGCAGCTGTCCGACTACGCCGAGCGCTATGTCGTTGACCGCTTCTCCAGCCTGGATGGCGTGGCGCAGGTGCGCATCGGCGGACGCCAGCGCTATGCGATGCGCATCTGGCTGGACCGCGACCAACTGGCCGCACGCGCACTCACTGTGGCCGATGTCGAAACGGCGCTGCAGAACGAAAACGTGGAGTTGCCGGCCGGCAGCATCGAATCGGCGCAGCGCGACTTCACCTTGCGTGTGGAGCGCAGCTACCTCAAGCCGGAAGACTTCGCCAAGTTGCCGTTGAGCAAGGGCGAGGGCGGCTATGTGGTGCGCTTGGGCGATGTGGCCAAGGTGGAGTTGACCTCGGCCGAACGACGCGCCTATTTCCAGAGCAATGGCGTGCCCAACGTGGGCCTGGGCATCGTGCGCAATTCCACCGCCAACGCGCTGGATGTGGCGCGCGAAGCGCGCGCGCAGGCCGAAGAAGTGCAGAAGTCGCTGCCGCAGGGCACCAACATCTTTGTTGCCTTCGACACCACCACCTTCATCGATGCAGCGGTGGAACGCGTCTATCACACACTGGTCGAAGCGGTGGTGCTGGTGCTGGTGGTGATCTGGGTGTTTCTGGGCAGCGCACGTGCGGCGCTGATTCCGGCGGTCACCGTGCCGGTGTGTCTGATCGCGGCGTTCATTGCGCTGTACGCGTTCGATTTTTCGATCAACCTGCTCACCTTGCTGGCGCTGGTGCTGTGTATCGGCCTGGTGGTGGACGATGCCATCGTGGTGGTGGAAAACATCCAGCGCCGCATCGATCTGGGTGAGCCGCCCTTGGTGGCCGCCAGGCGCGGTACCGGCCAGGTGGCATTCGCGGTGATCGCGACCACCGCTGTGTTGGTGGCGGTGTTCCTGCCGGTGGGATTTCTGGAAGGCAATACCGGGCGCTTGTTCCGCGAGTTGGCGGTGGCACTGGCCGCGGCGGTGGCGATCTCGGCATTCGTGGCGCTGACGCTGACGCCGATGATGTCGTCCAAGCTGCTGCGCTCGCACAGCGTGGCCAAACCCAATCGGTTCCATCATTGGTTCAATGGACGCATGCAGGCGGTGTCCGGCGCGTACGGGCGCTCGCTGGAGCGTCATGTGCACCGCACCTGGATCTTCGCGCTGCTCATGCTGCTGGCCTTGTGTGTCAGCGCCTGGTTGATGAGCCGCATTCCATCCGAACTGGCGCCGGCGGAAGATCGCGGCAATTTCCAGATCATGATCGACGGCCCCGAAGGCGCCGGCTTCGATTACACCGTCGGGCAGATGCATCAGGTCGAAGACATCCTGCGCCCGTACGTGGGCCCGAACAAACCCATCGTGCGCGCAAATCCGCGCGTGCCCGGCGGCTTCGGCAGCAGCGAGGAAATGCACACCGGCCGCGTCAGCGTGTTCTTGCAGGACTGGGAAAAACGCACACGCCCCACCACCGAGGTGGCCGATGAGCTGCAACAAAAGCTCAGCGTGCTCAGTGGCGTGCGTGCGCGCACGCAGGTCAGTGGCGGCCTGGTGCGCAGCCGCGGCCAACCATTCCAACTGGTGCTCGGTGGCCCGGACTATGCCGAGATCGCGCAGTGGCGCGACCGCATCCTGCAGCGCATGGAAGCCAACCCCGGCCTGGTCGGCCCGGACTCGGATTACAAGGAAACCCGCCCGCAGATGCGCGTCAACATCGATCGCCTGCGCGCAGCCGACCTGGGCGTGCCGGTGACCGCCATCGGTGGCGCGCTGGAGGCGATGATGGGCTCGCGTCGCGTCACCACTTTCGTCGACAACGGCGAGGAATACGACGTGATGTTGCAGGCCGGGCGCGAAGGTCGCATGTCGCCGGAAGATCTCACCGCCATCCGCGTGCGCTCTACCCGTGGCGAGCTGATTCCGCTGTCGAACCTGGTGAGCTTGAGCGAAGTGGCCGAAGCCGGCACCTTGAACCGCTTCAATCGCCTGCGTGCGATCACCATCACCGCCGGTCTGGCGCCGGGCTACCCGTTGGGCGATGCCATCGCCTGGGCGCAGCAGGCTGCGCAGGAAGAACTGCCGGAGTACGCGCAGCTGGACTGGAAGGGCGAATCGCGCGAATACCAGCAATCCGGTAGCGCGGTGTTGCTGACCTTCGGCATGGCCTTGCTGGTGGTGTATCTGGTGCTGGCTGCGCAGTTCGAAAGTTTCGCGCATCCGCTGGTGATCATGCTCACCGTGCCGCTGGCGGTGCTGGGTGCGTTGGTCGGTTTGTGGCTCACCGGTGGCACGCTCAACCTGTTCAGTCAGATCGGCATCGTGATGCTGGTGGGCCTGGCGGCGAAGAACGGCATTTTGATCGTGGAGTTCGCCAATCAGTTGCGCGACGAAGGCCGCAGCGTGCATCAGGCCATCGTCGAATCGGCGTCGGTGCGGTTGCGCCCCATCCTGATGACTTCGATCGCCACGGTGGTCGGCGCGATTCCGCTGGTGGTGGCCGGCGGGCCCGGCTCGGCCAGCCGCGCCACTATCGGCGTGGTAGTGATCTTCGGTGTGTCGCTGTCCACGCTGCTGTCGCTGTACGTGGTGCCGGCGTTCTACAGTTTGATTGCCCCGTACACCAAGTCGCCGGAAGCAGTCGCACGCGAGCTGGAAACCCTGGAGGCAGCCACGCCATCGGTGGGCGGGCACGCGTAAGCGCGGCCGTCAAAACGACCACGCTCGCCGCCTGGCGGGCGTGGTCGGTGCCCGGCGCGGCATGTGTGACTCATGCACTCTGGGTTTGAGCGCGTCGTCCACGCCTACCTGACGACTGTGCGCCAGGCGTTTTAGCCGCTCTAAGCGCTGTTCGACACGCGTGCGCGGTCGCAGCATTGCGCCTTGCGCGAGTGATGGGTATCCCGCAGTTCCGCTGGTTGGCGATGTTGGCTGCAGGACCCGGACGCTGGGCGCCGCTACGTTCTGCGCGTGTGCGGATGGCTGCACGCGGCGCATGCGTGCCAGGCACGGTCACGCCTGTAGCGCAACTGTGCCTGGTATGGCCACTGCGTTTATCGCAGCCGCCAGCGTCGGCATCGACAGCCTTCGCTGCGCTGGTGCAGTGACTAAGGTCACATGACAGTCATCCCCGGCTGTGGTCGACTTCGGCGGTTACCCTGACCGGAATTGCCCATGCGTCGTCTTGCCTGCCTGCTTGCTCCTTCCCTCCTTGCGCTGTGCTGCGGTAACGCACTCGCGCAGACGTCCGGCGAGCCGGTACCCAATGGCCGGTTGCCGACCTGGGCGGTGCCCGAGCGTTATAGCCTGGCGATCAAGGTCGACCCCGAGCAGGCGCAGTTCAGTGGCCGCACCACCATCCGCGTGCAGCTCAAGCAGGCCTCCGACCATCTGTGGCTGCACGGCAAGGAGCTGAAGGTCAGCAAGGCCACGGTCAAGCCGGCCAAGGGCAAGGCGCTCACCGCGCGCTATGTGGATGCGGATGCGCAGACCGGTGTGGTTCGCCTGGAGTTCGGGCGCACGCTCAAGCCGCAGACACTTACCGTGGACATCACCTACAGCGCGCCGCTCAACCAGCAGCTGCAGGGCCTGTATCAGGTGAAGTACCAGGGCAAGGCGTATGCGATGACGCAGATGGAGCCGATCAGTGCGCGCTACGCGTTCCCGGGCTTCGATGAGCCGGCCTTCAAAACCCCGTTCGATCTAAGCCTGACCGTACCCAGCGACGATCAGGCACTGGCCAACACCATCGCCACCTCCACCAAGCCGGCCGGCAAGGGCTGGAAGACGGTGACCTTTGCGCCGACCGTGCCGTTGCCGACCTACCTTGTCGCCTACGCCGCCGGCCCGTGGGATGTGGTGGACGTGCCGCCCATGCCGGCCACTCCGCAGCGCCCCAACGCCACGCCGCTGCGCGGCATCGCCGCCCAGGGTCAGGGCCCGCGCATCACCCCGGCGCTGGACCAGACCCCGGCGATCATCGCCGCGCTGGAGGACTACTACGCCTTCGGTTATCCGTTCGACAAGCTCGATCTGGTCGCCGCACCGGATTTCAGCGCCGGCGCGATGGAAAACCCCGGGTTCGTGACCTTCCGCGACTGGTTGCTGTTGCTGGACAAGGATTCGCCTGCCGAAAACGTGCAGCGCTCCTTCAACACCAACGCGCACGAGCTGGCGCATCAGTGGACCGGCGACACCGTGACCATGGAATGGTGGGACGACCTGTGGCTCAACGAGGCCTTCGCCACCTGGATGCAGCAGAAAATCACCATGCAGCTGCACCCGGAATATCACGCCAACCTGGATCGCATCGGTGGCGCGCAGTACGCGATGAATAACGACAGCCTGGTCAGCGCACGCAAGATCCGCCAGCCGATCACCGGTAACGGCGATATCGAAACCGCCTTCGACGGCATCACCTATCAGAAGGGTGCGGCGGTGCTGGCGATGTTCGAAGCCTTCGTTGGCGAGGACGTGTTCCGCGAAGGCATGCGCGCCTACATCGCCAAGCATCAGTTCGGCAGCGCCACCGCCGACGATCTGGTCGATGCGATCGCCGAAGCCGCCGGCAAGGGCGAAGACTTCAAGGCGGCATTCCGCAGCTTCTTGAATCAGCCGGGTGTGCCGTACTTGCAGACCCAGGTGGCGCGCGAAGGCGGCAAGACTGTGGTCAAGCTGCAGCAGCAGCGGTATTTGCCGCTGGGTTCGACCGGCTCCACCGCGCAGCAGTGGGGCGTGCCGGTATGCGTGAAGTACGGCAAGGGCAAGAACCAGGTCGGTACCGCCTGCCAGCTGCTGGAAGACGGCAGCGGCAGCATCGTGCTGGACGGCGCCGGCAAGAACACCTGGGTGTTCCCGAACGCGCATGGCGCCGGTTATTACCGTTTCAGCCTGCCGAAGAAGCAGCTGGCCGCACTCGGCAAGCAGGTTGCCCAACTCGACGATAACGAGCAGTTGGCCTATGCCGATGCCATCGATGCGGCCTACCGCCACGGCGATGCCGACAGCGATGCGGTGTTGATGGCGCTCAAGCAGCTGGCGCCGTCCGCATCGGCCGATGTCTCGACCGCGCTGGTGGATCGCTTCGGGTGGATCTGGCGCTACCAGGCCAGCACCGAGGCGCAGCGCGGCGCGCTGCGCAAGGCCGCCGAACAGGCGTATTTGCCGCGTCTGCGCCAGCTGGGTTACGTACGGCGTAGTGGCGAATCGGTCGACGACACCGCGCTGCGGTCGTCGCTGGCCGGACTGTTTGGGTTACGCCTGCAGAACGCGGAAGTGCGCAAGGCGCTGCTTGCCCAGGGCGATGCGGTGCTGGCCGGTGGCAACGGGGCGCTGGACTTTTCTGCGGCCAACCCGGATCTACTCGGCACCGTGCTGGCGGTCACCGCGCAGGAACGCGGCGCCCCCGCGGTGCAGACCCTGATCGCGGCGTTGCGCACGCACGCCGACCCCGCACAGCGCAACGGCATGATCGCGGCACTAGGCGCGGTGCAGGACCCGGCGTTGCTCAAGCAGGTGCGCGATTTTGCGTTGACCGATGCCATCAAGGTCGGCGAGATGAAGAGCATGCTGACGCGTGGGAACAGCTATGAGGCTTCGCATGCGTCGATGTGGCCGTGGTTCACCGCCAACTTCGACCGCATCGTGCAGCGCAGCGGGTCGTTCGACGGCGGCGGTCTGCCGGCGCTCGGCGCATCCGGTGGCTGCAGTGTGGAAGAGGCCGATCGCCTGGATGCCTTCTTCCAGCCACGCCTGGCCAAACTCAGCGGCGCCGACCGTGGCCTGGCGCAGACCGGCGAAACCATCCGCCTGTGCGCCGCGCTCAAGCAGGCGCAAACCGCCAAGCGCTGAGCGGCAGAAGCGGCCAACAACGCGACTGCGCGGCCGCCAGGCGGCTGCGGTCGCTGCTCGGAACCGGCATGTGCCCTGCGCACACGCCGGTTCTGAGCGCACCGTCCACAGCGATCCGATGACCGCTCGCGACGTGCATCCGGTCTGGGCCAAGCTCCTGCATACCACTGGCGTCGTTGCACAGAGCATGCGGCGTGCAGCGCCGATGCCCCACGATGGTGCGCACGATCTGTACATGCGCAGCCGGCACGTTGTCACGCGCTGACGGCGCAGCTCGCATGCACGTCGCATCGAGCGGCGCTTTCGGCCAGAATCGACCCACTCCCCACGGCGCTGGGGTTCACGATCCAGCACTCGGGGAGATTGCGTGGAAGCACTCATCAATGGCATCAACGGCATCGTCTGGAGCAAGGCACTGATTTTCATGTGTCTGGGCGCAGGCGTTTACTTCACCATCCGCACCCGTTTCATGCAGGTGCGCGGGTTCGTGGAAATGATTCGCCTCACCGTGGGCGGGCAAAAGTCCGATGCCGGGGTGTCCTCATTCCAGGCGCTTGCGATGTCGATGGCCGGGCGTATCGGCATCGGCAACATCGCCGGCGTCGCCACCGCCATCGCCTTCGGTGGGCCGGGCGCGATCTTCTGGATGTGGGTGATGGGCTTTCTCGGCGCGTCCACGTCGTATGTGGAATCGACGCTGGCGCAGATCTACAAGATCAAGGATGCCGATGGCCGCTATCGCGGCGGCCCGGCGTACTACATCGAAAAGGCGATGGGTCTGAAGTGGTACGCGCTCACCTTCGCGGTGGCCACCATCATCGCCACCGGCTTTCTGATGCCGGGCGTCCAGGCCAATGCGATTGCCGACAGCGCCATCAACGCCTGTCGGGGCACCAGCCTGTGCGGTGCGATGGACGGGCAGTGGATGGGCCTGCCGATGCGCGATGCGGCCAAGCTGGGCATCGGCATCCTGGTGGCATGCATGCTGGCGGTGATCATCTTCGGCGGCGTCAAGCGCATCGCCAACTTCGCCGAAATCGTGGTGCCGTTCATGGCGATGGGCTACATCCTGATGGCGCTGGTCATCATGGTGCTCAACGCCGAGCGCGTGCCGGACATGTTCGTCACCATCTTCAGCAGTGCCTTCGGCAGCCACGCCGCGTTCGGCGCCTTGCTGGGGCTGGCGGTGGAATGGGGCGTCAAGCGCGGCATCTACGCCAACGAAGCCGGGCAGGGCACCGGGCCGCATGCCGCGGCAGCGGCAGAGGTGTCGCACCCGGCCAAGCAGGGCTACGTGCAGGCGTTTGCGATCTACTTCGACACCATGATGGTGTGCACCGCCACCGCGTTCCTGATCCTTACCACCGGCAAGTACAACGTGTACGCGCCCGATGGTGCCAAGCCAGGCCTGTACGCCGGCCTGAGCGGGGTGGAAGAAGGCCCCGGTTATGCGCAGGCGGCGGTGGAATCGGTGCTGCCGGGCTGGGGTGCGGGCTTTGTGGCGGTGGCGCTGTTCTTCTTCGCCTTCACCACCATCATGGCCTATTACTACATGGCCGAAACCAACCTGAGCTACATCAATGGCAGCCGCCGCCGACCGCTCACCGTGCTGCTGCTGCGCCTGGGCATCATGGGCATGGTGATCTTCGGCGCGTTCCACAATGCGCAGCTGGCCTGGGCGCTGGGCGACATCGGCGTCGGCGTCATGGCCTGGCTCAACATCATCGCCATCCTGATCCTGCACAAGCCGGCCATGCTGGCCTTGAAGGATTACGAACGGCAAAAACGCCAGGGGCTGGATCCGGTCTTCGATCCGGTGTCGCTCGGCATCAAGAACGCGGATTTCTGGACACAACGATGAAACAGCATGATGGACGTGGCGCACGGCCGCCACGCGACAACACCGGCAGCGGCGCTGCGCCGCTCAACCCCTGGGGCCGTGCGGCGCCACGTGCGCCCGCACCGGCTGCGCCTGCGGTACGCACCGCCGCCGCCGCACCAGCCGCTGCCAACGCCAACACCGCGCGCGAGCTGCGCCTGTACGGCATCAATGCCATCCAGGCGGTGTTCGACGCGCGTCCGCAGGCGCTGCGTAAGCTCTACCTGACCGAGGCGCGCATTCCGCAGTTCAAGGCCTTGCTGGCCTGGTGCGTCACCCAGCGCATCGGTTACCGCGTGGTGGAGGAGGCCGACCTCACCAAGCTGGCGGCCAGTACGCATCACGAAGGCATCGTGGCCGAGGTGTTGCGGGTATCGCCGCAGCCGTTGCAGGAGTGGCTGGCGGCATTGCCGCATGGCCCGGTGCTGGCGCTGTGGCTGGATGGCGTGGGCAACCCGCATAACTTCGGTGCGATCTTGCGCTCGTCGGCGCATTTCGGCGTTGCCGGTTTGCTGCTGTCGGCCGGCTCCACGCTGGGCCTGTCCGGCGCCGCCGCGCGCGTTGCCGAAGGCGGTGCCGAAGCGGTGCCGCTGGTGCAATTGCCCGAGACCGCAGTGGCGATGACGCAGCTGCGCCAGGCCGGCTTCGCGATCGCCGCCACGCTGGTCGACGGTGGGCACGATGTCTTTGCCGCCGCGTTACCGCAGCGCCTGGTGTATGTGATGGGTGCAGAAAGCGCAGGCATGGATCGCCAGTTCGCCCGCGAGTGCGATCTGCAGTTATCCATCCGCGGCAGCGGCAAGGTCGAAAGCCTCAATGTGGCCTCGGCCACCGCCGTGTTTCAGGCGGCCTGGCGCGCCCGCGTCGACACCGGAGCGCTGTGATGCGTCCATCGGCCTGGTTGCTTGCTGCCCTCTGCACGCTTAGCGGCAGCGCGTTTGCTGCTGCGTCCACGCTTCCAGCGACGCCGCCGGAAGCGCGCACCGATCACGGTGTGGTGCGTGGGCAATGGCAGGCCGACGGCAGTGCGGTGTTTCGTGGCATCCCCTTCGCGGCGCCGCCGCTGGGCGCGTTGCGCTGGCGCCCGCCGCAACCGGCCGCCGCATGGACGCAGGTACGTGACGCCACGCAGGCGGCCACACCGTGCGTGCAGCCCGCGCTGGGCTGGAACGATGCGATGGCCAGGCGCGGCAGTGAAGACTGCCTCTACGTCGAAGTGCAGACACCCACGCTGAAGCCGGCAACTCTGTTGCCGGTATTTGTCTGGATCCATGGCGGCGCCAATGTGGCCGGCGGTGCGGATGGGCATCTGCCCACCAATCTTGTCGCGCAGAACATGCTGGTGGTGACGCTGCAATACCGGCTGGGCGCGTTGGGCTTCCTGTCGCTGCCGGAACTGCGCGATGGCGACAACCAAGCGGCCGGCAACTACGCGTTACTCGACCAAATCGCCGCGCTGCGCTGGGTGCGCGACAACATCGCGCATTTCGGCGGCGACCCTGCGCGGGTCACTATCGCCGGGCAGTCGGCCGGTGGCCAGGATGTGGGCTTGCTGATGCTCAGCCCACTCGCGCGCGGGCTGTTTTCTGCGGCGATCGAACAAAGCGGCACCGCCGGTTTCGGGCTGCCGGCGCGCAGCCTGGAAGACAATCGCGCGTTGGGCGTTGCCATCGCCAAACGTGCAGGTATCGACGATGCCGCAACGCGCCTTAGCCAATTACGCGCGTTACCGGTGGAGCAGTTGCTTAAGGCAGGGCAGGGCGTGGATGTGCCAGCGTTGGATGACGATGGCTACATCTGGTTGCAAGCCGTTGTCGATGGCCGCGTGCTGCCGCGTGCCCCGGCCGAGCTGCTGGCCAGTGGCGCACAGGCCAAGGTGCCGCTGTTGATCGGCTACGTAGTGCAGGAGCTTACCTACGGCGGCGACCAGGGCGCACAGGCGCGTCTGCGTCGCGATTATCCCGACCGTGCCGAGGCGGTGTTGCAGGCGCAACGTAAGCATGCAGCGCAACGTGCCGAGCGCCAGGGTAATGCGGCGATGCAGTTGTCCACCGATCTCACTTTCCGCTGCCCGGCGGTGACTGTGGCGCAGCGCCAGGCCGCGCTCGGCGTGCCGGTGTGGCATTACGTGTTCGACACCGCAGCGCCGGGTGCGCAGGTGACCCACAGCGCCGAGCTGCCGTTCCTGTTCAAGAACCTGCCCATCGGCCAGCCGCCGGTGAGCCTGCAACGCTATTGGGCGGCATTCGTGCAGCGCGGCAATCCAAACGCCAAGGGCTTGCCTGCATGGCCGGCATTTGCGCCGAAATATGCGGCGCTGCAGTTCGATGCCAGTGGCGTGCAGCAGATCAAGGATGCACGCCCGGCCGTGTGCGCAGGCGTGGATTTGCCGTAAGCCGGCGTCCATTGCCATGGCGATTGGCGTGTTGAGTCCTTGCTGGCTGTGTGTCGCTTGCAAGGATCACCAGATAGCGTGGGCACGCCTGCCGTGGTGAGCACCCTGCATTGGGCACGCCGGTAAATCACCACCACTTGGCCACACGCTGCAGTGGTGCTGGCAGTTCTGACGTTTCAGCAAGCACCGCGCAACGGCGCAACTGCATGTGGGTTCGTGTCGTGGCCAACAAGCGAACGCGCGCGCTGCAGCAGTGCGCGCGTTCGCAGCAACTCAGCGGGCGCAGCCCGGCCCGCCGAAGTAGATGCCGCCGTTCTGCATCTCCGGCGACAGGCTGGTGCGTGAGACGCCGGCTCCCAACGCGTACGGATAGCTGTAGCCGGCAATCGCCAACGTGTAGCACGACGGCTGCTCCACACTCATCGATGACAACCGTTGTGCAGGCCAGGTGGCCATGGCCGCATCGCGATAAAAGTGGTTGGCCTGGAACGCGGCCTGCCGGTAGCCGGCCGATGCGAACCGCCCGCTGCCCATTGGTGTGCTGGGGCGACCATCCCAGGTGGAAATTTCGCCACCGGCCGAGATGAAGATGTTGGCGCTGCCTTCGGCAATGTCGCCGGAATACAGCTCGGCCTTGTAGTAGCCGATCCATTCGCCATTCAAGCCGAACCACCAATAGCCGTCGGCATTGCGTTGGAATTCCACATGCAACATGGCCTGCTTGCCGCCCGCCGTGCTGAAGCCGCCGGCTGGCGCTGCGCCGAGCACATTCGCCGTGCTGGTCTGCACGAAGTCGGCGCAATCCAGATTATGGCAACCGGTGTTGATATAGCCGTCCTGCGTGGAATAGATAAACAGGATCGGCGTGTTGCCCCAGCCTGCGCCCGGTTGGGTTTGCCAACCGGCTTCCAGGGTCTGGATCTGCCGTTGCGCCGTGTACCCAGCCAGCCAGATCTGGCTGATCGACTGCGCATCGTTGGCGCGCACGGCCGGCACCCAGGTGTTGAGATCGGCACCGGCGCCGGTCACTGGCGAGCCGGCGGTGTCCAGGTAAATGGTGGAGTAGTAATGCACCACCGACGCGGCATCCTGCGCGGCGGGTAGCAGAGTGGGGCGGTCGGGTGCCGTCGCCTGCGGTGTGGTGCCGCGCAAGAACGCCCGCAGCGTTGCGTATTGGCTCATGTCAGTCAGATCGATACGCTGCAACGGCACACTGCCAGCGTCGCAGCGTTGCGCCGCATCGAGTGGAGCGCTGCTGCTGACACCGGCGGCAATGCTGGGCGGCATGGCAAGCGCGCCGCCATCGCGCAACGCGGGCTGCTGAGCGAGCGGGATACAGTCGAACACCTTGCCGCGCTGATGCACGCTGCGCAGCACGGTCAGGCCGTTGTAGCGGTTGAACAGATAACGCTGCATCTGCGCGAAGGCCGCTGGGTCGCGCACCTTGGCAGTGACCTCGCGTGTGGCGTAGCTGCGCTGTGCCTGCGCATCCAAAAATTGCTTGAATTCCTGCGTGACCAACGGAAATGCACGCGATACCGCAGCAGTGCTGTGCTGCATGCCGGCACGCTGCTCGGGCGCAACACGTGCGGTGGCGGGTGTGCGCAGCAGCGGCGGCATCAGCGCATCGATACGTTGATCATCTGCAGCCGAGATGGAGGGCGATAGCAATGTGCCTGCAAGGCTCGCGGGCGCTGCGGTGCAAATGGCAAGCGCGACAACGGCGCGGCCGATCGACATCGGTCGCTTGGAACGAAACGTCATAGGAGTATTTCCTGGCGCCGGAATGAAACGGCCCGCATGCGGCGAACCATGCAGGCCGCGCCATCACGTCACAGGGCGAGCCGGGAAACAGCCGGCAGCGCACACCTGCGGTGAAGGTGCGCGCATCCTAAAACGTATGCTTTGCAAAAGTATTCGAAGATATTGATTGCGTGACGCCAGGCACACGCCAAGCGCAATGCGCTAAGCGGATGTCAGGTACACACGTGTGCTTGGCGATGTGCGGCGCAGTGCCGCTGCGCAACAGTGCCCACGGTCACGGTCACGGGTATGGAGCTGTGGTGTTGCAGCAATGCCCGGCTGCTATCGATCTGTCATCCCACAGGTCGAGCGCACCAGCGGGAATCGTCGCTGCACAGCGTCGTCGTATCCTCACTCACCCCCTCTCAAGATGAGAGAGGGGGTGGTGTTGCATCGCGCCCCGAGCGCTGCGCTTATTTCCTCTGCAGCCGCACCGCTGCGCCGCCGTTTGCAGCCAATTCCAGTTGCAGGCTGTCCTCACGGGTGAGCTTGCGGGTCTCGATGCGGACCTCGGTCGGCGCCTGGCCGTCGGCGTAGATCGTTGCGGTCCAGCTGCCCTTGCCCAGGAACGACAACGGCAAACGCAACGTGCGCGCGTGCTCGTTGGTCATCGCGCCCACGTACCAGTCCTTGCCGCTGCGTCGTGCCAGCGCGATGTGCTCGCCGATCGCACCTTCCAGTGCGCGTGTTTCGTCCCAGCTTGCCGGGACATCGCGCAGAAACTGCGCTGCGGGCACGTTTTCGTATTGCTCGGGGCTATCTGCCACCACTGCGAACGGACTCTCATACACCACATACATCGCCAGCTGCTGCGCACGTGTGGTCATCACTTGCGGTGCGATGTGCTGCATCTTGAACTCGGCCGGGCGCACATTGCGAAAGCCACCCGGCGTGTAATCCATCGGGCCGAGCAACATGCGCGTAAACGGCAGCGTGAGGTTATGCGTGGCGGTGATGCGCGTGGTCCACTTGTTGTATTCGGCGCCAAGCACGCCTTCTTGAGTCAAATAATTGGGATAGGTGCGGGTCAGGCCGGTCGGGTGATACGCACCATGCAGGTCCACCAGCAGTTTGTGTTCGGCGGCCTTGCTCAGCAGGCGGTGATAGAAGTCCACCATCTGCTGGTCGTCGCGGTCCATGAAGTCGACCTTGATGCCCTTGATGCCGAGTTGCTGGTACCACGCCAGCGCTTCGTCCATGTGCGCATCGAGTGCACGCCAGTGCGCCCATAACCACAACCCCACATCGCGCTTGCGTGCATAGGTCACCAGACCCTGCAGGTCGAGTTGCTCTACGGGGCGACGGATATCGGCATCGCTGTTGTATTGCCCGTCGCCGGTGCTACCGTAATACCAGCCGTCGTCGATCAACATGTATTGCAGCTTCAACTGCTGCGCGTGATCGATGTAACGCTGGATCGTGGCAGTATTCATGCCAGGGTGTTCCACCCCGCCGGCAAGGTTGCCCGACCACCAGTCCCACGCCGATTTACCCGCACGCACCCAGCGCGCATCGAAGGCCGGTAGCGGGTTGAGCGCAGAAATCAGGTTGGATTCGATCAGGCCAGCCGGGCTGTCGCTCAGCATGATCACACGCCACGGCGTTGCAAAATCGCGTCCCTTCGCATCGAACATAACCGCCAGCTTCGGTTCGTCCAGGCGCGGCGACAACTTTGCCGACACGCCCAATCCGCCATCGGCGCGGCCGGTGAGATACAGGCCTGCGTAGTCGCGCAGATTCGCCTCGCCGATCGCCAGCGTGGTGCCGCGTGCATCGGTCTGGCACACCAGCGGTAACTCAAGCAAGTTGTGCGGGCGCAATTTGGACGCGGCGATGGCGTCGTACTCGCCCTCGTGGCTGGTTCCGAACCGGCCCAGGTTCAAGGTCCAGCATGGGTAGTCGCGTGGAAACGCAAAGCTGGTGAGTTCGTCGCGGATGCGTACCTCGCCGGCATCGGGCAACACGTAGCGCAGCGCCACGCCATCGTCGTACGCGCGCAGTTCCACGGTGAGTCGGCGTTGTTGTTGATCGGTCAACTGCACGCGCAATTGACGATAGTGATCGCGCACCTGTTGGGTCTTGCCAACCGGTAACGTAAACGTGCTGTCGTGCGTGTCGGTGCTGCTGCCCTGCACGGTCATGTTGCGGCCGAGTTTGCCGGCCTTGCCAAGATCCAGTCCGAGCGGTGCGTCGTCGAGCACCAAAGTGTTGCGGTACAGCACACGATAGCTGGGGACGCCACCGTCGCGTAGCGTGAATTCCACTTCGGTACGTGCATCGGGCGATTGCACACGCAGGCTCTGCGCGGTTGCTGGCGTTGCGATCACACACAGCAATGCGCACGCCGCCGGTAGTGCGGACTGGATCAGGTTTCGCATAAGTCCCTCCTCCTGGGAACGCCAACCCTAACGCAGAAAGTGTTGTCGTCGATATCGCCTTGGGGTAACGTTACCTCGCACCATGGTCGCTGAAACAGGGGCGGCAGCCACGGGCGGCATCACCGGATACAACTGCGCTACGTCGATTGGATGTATGCCGGTTGCACAGATGTGGTGTGCACCGTTGTGTGGCAGTAGAGCTTGGGAGAGGCCTCTAATGCTGATGGTTCGCAAGGCGTTCCGCCGTGGAGCGCTGTGGCTGTTGTGTGGGTGCATTGGTTGGACCGCAGTGGAGGCTGCCCCTGCCGAGATGGCCCCGCCAGGTCCTTACGATGTCCGCGTGCTTGCGGGCGGGATGGGGTTGGCAAAGAAGTTCGCCGCCGATACGCCATTGCTCGCCGCCAACGCGGACTGGAGCATGTCGGGCTGGGTGCGCCCATCGCGTGCAACGACCGGCGCAGCATTGATTGCCGGCATTGGCGATCCGCATGGTGCGGGCCGTTACTTTGCGATCGACAACGGCACGCTTGGCTTTTTGCAGGACGCCAACACCGTGCTGCGGAGCAAGCAGGCGCTGGCTTCCGGCACGTGGACGCAGGTGACTGCGGTGGCACAAGGCGGCCGTTTGACGCTGTATGCCAATGGGCGGCAGGTCGCCAGTGGTGCAGTGCGTCAAGCGGCGGCTGCACCGGTGCTGATGTTTGGCCCGCGCGAGCAACCTGCGGCGTACACGCAGCACTTCGGTGGTGAGATTGCCGACTTCGTCGCGCGATCTGGCGCGTTGGAGACAGCGGCCATTGCGCAGCTTGCAGCGCACGCGCCCGACCCGGCGCTGCAACGGTTTGAAGATGCATCGCCGGCATGGCCGGTGCAGGTCAAGCAGATGGCCGGCCAGTTGGCGCCGCAGGCCGCATCCACCTTGCCGCGCAGCACCGCTGCGTTTTCTGCGCCGGTTGCCAAGCCGGCGCAGGCCGCGCCGGCATTGCAGCCGCTGGACGATGCAGCCTGGCGCGTCGGTGCGTGGCAGTTGGCCGCTGCGCCGCAGCTTGGGCAGGCCACCGGCGCGACGCTGTCACGCAGCGATACGGACGCCGGCAATGCCGCCTGGCGTGTGGCGACAGTGCCGGGCACGGTGCTCACCACGTTGGTCGATCGCGGCGTGTATCCGGACCCGGATATCGGCCTCAATAACATGGCCATTCCCGAATCGCTGAGCCGGCACGACTGGTGGTACCGCAGCAGTTTTGATCTGCCTGCAGCCGCGCAGGGCAAGCGGCTGGAGTTGCTGTTCAACGGCATCAACTATGCCGGCGAAATCTGGGTCAACGGCACCCAGGTCGGGCGCACCCGCGGTGCATTTGCACGCGGTCGCTTCGATGTCAGCAAGCAGCTCAGAGCCGGCCGCAATGTCATTGCGGTGCGTGTCTCGCCGCCGCCGCATCCGGGTATCGCACACGAACAATCGATGACGGCGGGCGTTGGCGAAAACGGCGGTATGCAGGCGCTGGACGGCCCCACGTTTATCGCCAGCGAGGGCTGGGACTGGATCCCCGCCGTGCGCGATCGCAATGCCGGTCTGTGGCAGGACGTGCAACTGCACGCCAGCGGGCCGGTGACCATCGGCGACACCCAGGTGGTGACGGCGCGCCTGGCGCCGGATCATCGTCGTGCCGAACTCGAAGTCACCGTGCCGCTGCGCAACGAGAGCGGCGCTGCCGTGCAAAGCAATGTGCAGTTGGCCATCGGCGATGTGCGCATCCAGCGTCAGGTCAACGTGCCCGCTGGCGGCAGTACGCTCAAGTTCACTGCGGCCGACACGCCGCAGCTGGTCATCGCCAATCCGCGCTTGTGGTGGCCCAACGGTTATGGCGAGCCGGCGCTGTATTCGCTGCAGGTTGGCGTCGATGCGGCCGGTGCGCGATCGGACGCACAGCAGCTGCGCTTCGGCATTCGCGAGGTGACCTACGAACTGTCCCTGTTCGACGAAGACGGCGCGCTGCGCCGGGTGCTGGTCGATCTCAACCAGGCACGCCAACGTGGCGAGCGCATCGTCGATGTACGGCATGAGGCCATCCGCGCGGTACCGGGCGGCAAGGCGCAATCGTTGTATCCGGGCGCACTGGCTTCGCCGGCAGTGCAGCAACTGCAAGACACCACGCTGGCGCCGCATCTGGTGCTGCGCATCAACGGTGTGCGTATTGCAGTCAAGGGCGGCAACTGGGGTATGGACGACTGGCGCAAGCGCGTCTCGCGCGAGCGGCTGGAGCCGTACTTCCGCCTGCAACGCGACGCGCATTTCAACGTGGTGCGCAATTGGGTGGGGCAGAACACCGAAGCCAGCTTCTTCAATCTGGCCGACGAATACGGCATGTTGGTGCTCAACGACTTCTGGCAGTCCACCCAGAACTACAACATGGAGCCGGCCGATGCGGCATTGTTCCTGGACAACGCCGCAGAGGTGATCAAACGCTTCCGCAATCATCCGTCGATCGTGTTGTGGTTCGGACGCAATGAGGGCGTGCCTGCGCCCATCCTCAACGAAGGCTTGGACAAACTGGTTGCCGACCTCGATGGCACGCGCTGGTATACCGGCAGCTCCAACGAGGTGAATCTGCAGGGCAGCGGGCCGTACAACTATCGCGAGCCGGTGGCCTACTTCACTGCGTTGGCGCAGGGCTTTTCGGTAGAAGTGGGCACGCCGTCGTTCTCCACGCTGGAGTCGTTCAAGGCGTCGGTGCCTGCAGTCGGCGATCAGTGGCCGATCAGCGATGCCTGGGCGTATCACGACTGGCATCAGTCCGGGAATGGCGACACCGCCAGTTTCATGCGGTCGCTCACCGACAAGCTGGGCGCGCCGACCAGCCTGGAGGACTTCGAACGCAAGGCGCAGTTGCTCAACTACGACACCCACCGCGCCATCTTCGAAGGTTTTAATTCTCAGCTGTGGACCAAGAACAGCGGGCGCCTGTTGTGGATGAGTCACCCGGCGTGGCCCAGCAACATGTGGCAAATCTATAGCCACGATTACGACACCCATGCCGCGTACTACGGCGTGCGCAACGCCGCGGAAACCTTGCATGTGCAGATGAATCTGCCTGGTCACGAGGTGGTGGTGGTCAACAACGCGGCCGAGCCGGTGCGCGGCTTGCGCGTGCGTGCAGAGGTCTACGGCAGCGACGGCAAACTGCTGCAGCAGCGCGAACAGGCGCTGGATGCGGCCGCAGTTGCGGTCTCTGCGCCGGTGCTGCAATTGGCACCGTTGCTCAAGGACACCAATGGCCTGGGGTTTGTGCGCCTGCAATTGCTCGACCGCGACGCGGTGGTGCGCTCGCGCAACTTCTATTGGGTGGCGCGCGATGCTGCCGCCATGCGCGGGCTGGATGCGCTGGCCAAGGTGCCGGTGCAGCTGACCACGCAAGTACACGACGCGGCCGAGCCGGTGTTGCGCGCCAGCGTGCGCAATGCATCGCAACAGGTGGCACTCAACACCAAGTTGACCCTGGTGGATGCGCAAGGCCAACGCATCCTGCCGGCGTACTACAGCGACAACTATCTGAGCCTGGTGCCGGGCGAGCAGCGCGAGGTGGAAATCCGTGGCCCGTCTGCGGACACCTTGCGCAACGCCACGCTGCAAATGCGTGGCTGGAATGTCGAACCATCAACCGGCGCTGCCAACGGGCTTCCGTAGTAGCGCCAGCACGTTGCCACGCCGTGCACGTGCACGGCGTCTGCACTGACGCGCCGATCGGCGCGTCATCCAACACTGCAGTGCCCCCCGGCATTGCCATTCGAAACGCTCGTGGATTGTCGTCATCCCTGGGAGGGGACCATGAACAAGCTGCATCGCAGTACGCGTCACACCCCGCTGGCCGCCGCGCTGGCGGCTGCACTCACGTTGGTCGCGGCAACTGCCGCAGCGCAGGAAGCCGGCAGCACCGCCGGCGTCACCGAGTTGGACAAGGTCATGGTCAAGGGCGTGCGCGGCGCGCAGGCCGAAGCCATCGAAAACAAGCGCACCGCCGCGCAGATCATCGACTCGATCTCGGCCGAAGATATCGGCAAGCTGCCTGACGTGACCATCACCGATTCGCTGCAGCGTGTGCCCGGCGTGCAGATCCGTCGCTCGGCCGGCGAGGGTTCGCAGCTCAACATCCGCGGCATGCCGCAGGTGCAGACCACCATGAACGGCGAACTGTATCTGAGCGCCGGCGGCGGCGACCAGTTCGGTCAACCGAATATCGGCCGCGCGCAACCGGATTTTGTCGACATCCCACCGACGTTGTTCAGCGGTGTGGACGTAATCAAATCGCCCACCGCCGCCGATCTGGATGGCGGCATCAGCGGCACGGTGTCGCTCAAGACACGCCGCCCGTTCGATCTGCCCGAAGGCTGGACCTTCAGCGGCCAGGCCGAAGGGTCCTACGGCGATCGCGTGCAGGAACTCAACGAGCTGTACTCGGGGTTGGCCAGCTTCCGCACCGAGCGCTGGGGTGCGTTGCTGGCGGTGTCGTACTCGGATGCCACGCTGGAAAACAAGCACCCCAGCGTCTATTCCAACGGCGCGCAGAAATCGACCGAGCAGAACGTAGGCTTCGACTTCAACGGCGACGGCCGTATCGGCAGCAATACCGATCCGTCCAACCTGCCGCGCGACTACTTCTACAACTGGGTCGCCACCGAACTGGATAACCGCAGCACCGATCGTCAGCGCACCGGCGTCAACGGCTCGTTCCAGTTCAACATCAACGACTCCTGGACGGTGCTGGCCGATGCGGCCTACACCAAGCTCGAAGACCACGACACCTCGGTTGCCGCGCAGCTGCACACCGGCTGGGCAACCAATCAGTTGCAGCCGGGGTCGGTGGTCGATTCCAATGGCGTGCTCGAGTACGGCCAGTTCCGCTACAACCGCTTCCAGGCGCACTCGATGGCGGGCGTCGCCGATTCGGATTCGCTCAACACCAACCTGGAGCTGCGCTTCGATGATGGCGGACCGTTCCGTGCGTCGTTCCGTTGGGTGCATGGCGATGCGCAGCGCACCTACGA
This sequence comes from Xanthomonas sp. AC360, assembly GCF_979258225.1. NCBI lineage: Bacteria > Pseudomonadati > Pseudomonadota > Gammaproteobacteria > Lysobacterales > Lysobacteraceae > Xanthomonas > Xanthomonas sp. AC360. The sequence goes on along the minus strand of NZ_OZ409846.1, from coordinate 67,210 downwards.
CGAAGCGCGCGCCGATGCGGTGGTGACTCGTGGCGATCAGATCACGCGTGCCGGCGGCGTCACCCAATGGGCGAACGCGAACGGCTTGCCGGTGGTCGATGCCTCGGTGGATTTCCGCGGCAGCTACCCGGCGGTCAACCTGGGCACCGATGTGTCCAACCCGGACAACTGGCAGCTGATGTCCACCTGGGCGCAGGGCAACAAGATCGAAGCGACGATGGATGCATTCCGCGCCGATGGCACCTTCGAGTTCGACGAAGGCGTGGTGCGCGGCTTCCAGTTCGGCATTCGCTACGGCGAGCGTGAGGTCAAGCTGGACACCTATCGCTACCTGTCGCCGGTGTCGACTACCTGTGCAGACCCCAACCGCTCGCTGTACTACTTCAAGGACCCGCTGATTGTCGACACCTGCAGTGGCGTGTCCGAAGCACGCCTGCTGCCGTTCAATTCGATTCCCGGCTACTGGGCGTACTTCAACGACTTCGATCCGCTCAAGGTCACCGGCCTGGGCAGTCAGGGCCTGCCGGCGATCAATCCACAGGTCATGAAAGACCCGGTGGCCTATCTCAACAGCCTGTATCCGGGCAACGTGGCCTATCAGCAGGCTGCCGATTCGTACAAGGTCACCGAAAAAAGCACCGCGGCGTATTTTCTGGCGAATCTGGAGGGCGGTACCGGCAGTGCGGTGCCGTGGACGGCCAATATCGGCGCACGCATCGTGCAGACCAAACTCGCCATCGATCAGTATCTGAGCAGCGGCAATGTGTTTATCGGCAATGTCGAATGGAATGGCGTCAGCCCGGCGATCGGTACCAATCGTCTGAATCGTCAGTACACCGACGTGTTGCCCACCGCCAACCTGTCGCTGGATATCAGCGAGGCGCAGAAGCTGCGCTTTGCCTACAACAAGGCGGTGGCGCGTCAGGATCTGCCCGACCTTGGCCGCGGCCTGGTGAGCTTCTACGCCGTCAATGGCACGCCACCGCGTAACCCGTCGCTGCCTTCCGATGCGGTGCTGTTCCTCAATGGCCGTTCGGGTAATCCGGACCTGGATCCGTATCGCGCCACCAACTACAACGCGTCGTGGGAATGGTATTTCTCCGATGCGTCGTTGCTCAGCGTGGGCGCGTTCCTGATCGACGTGAAGTCGTTCCCCACCACGGTAACCAACATCGAACTATTGCCCGACGCCGATGGCGTGGCGCGGCTTGGCGGCCCGGTGGAGCGCATCGTCAATGGCGGTGGCGGCAAGATCAAGGGCTTCGAAATCGGCTATCAACAGGCTTTCGATTTTCTGCCGGGTTGGTTGAGCGGTTTCGGTACCAACATCAACTACACCTTCTCCGATGCCGATACCGATAACACCGATATCGAAGGCAATACGCTTCCGATCGGCGACAACTCCAAGCATCAGGCCAACGCGGTGCTGTGGTATCAGAAGGACAAGTTGCAGGCGCGCGTGGCCTACAACTGGCGCAGCAAGCGTTTCAGTCAGGTCAACAGCGGTGCGTGGGGCGACGAGCTGGCGATCTGGAACGACGATGTCGGCTATCTGGATGCATCCCTCAGCTACGACGTCAACGATCATCTGACGCTGTACGCCCAGGCCACCAACCTCACCGGCGAAAGCGAGCGGCGTTACGCGCAGTGGACCAACCACTACTACGATCAAAACATCTTCGAGCGTCGTTACTACGCAGGTCTGCGTCTGCGCTTTTGATGTGATGTCCTGATGTGATGTCCCGATGTGCGACACGGCGCACCCCCGCGTCGTGTCGCACATGATCTTCTGTTGTCCCTCTCCAAGCGGTCATTTCGCTTTCTTCCCGTCACCGGCGTGCCGGTGCTGTAAGACGCCCGACGGCAACGTCGAGCACCCTCCCATTCGGCTGCATCGTCGGGAAGCGATGCGGCCGTTTTTTTGTGCGTGATGGCACATACATTTGTGTAGTAATGCCTGCAGTCGAAACATGAGTGCGGGCATTATCTGGATCTGTGCCCAAACGCAATGTTTGGCGATTGCGTCTACCGGATATGCAGCGTAGTTTCCGCATGGCGAACTCACCACCCCGTTCGCAGGCACAGCATCCCATGCTGATCGCTCATTCGCTCCCTGGAGATACTCCGCAAATCACGGAGGCAACTGTCGCAACGAGAATATCGATGCGAGCGCGTTAGCTTCCAACGAATCCGAGGTCTTAGGTAATGTCTCGGGACACAAGCGAGCCATTGGCTTGAGTGTCTTTGTGTGGACATTACTGACGTCATGCCATGCAAATGCTCTTCGGCGGGACGCCGACGGAGCGTGTTTGATTGGCTCCAGACATCTCTGATGGGTGCCCTGAAGAGGAACAAAGCAGGCCAAAAAAGGCAGTGCTTCATTGATTTTCGAATAAACACCATCCGATAAAAACAAGGTGAATCTCATGAAATCCAGTCAGGGCATCCGTCATAACCTCACGCGCTCGATGGCGTTATCGCTGTTGGCATTAAATCCGTTGTTTGTCGCCAGCGTCTGCGCGCAGGTGCATGTCGACAACCCCTTCGTCGGCGCGAGCGGTTATGTGAATCCCGATTACGCCAAGAAAGTCGATGCATCGATTGCGAAGGTGAAAGGCGCGCCGCTGAAAGCCAAGATGGGCGTGGTGAAAGCCGTTCCCACCGCAGTCTGGTTGGATCGCATTGCCGCGATTGCCGGCGGATCGCAGAATGCCGGGCGGCTTGGCTTGAGGGGGCATTTGGATGCCGCATTGGCACAGAAAAAAGCCAACACGCCGATTACTGCCAGCTTTGTCATCTACGATTTGCCAGGCCGCGATTGTCACGCATTGGCGTCCAACGGCGAATTGCCGCTGACCCCGGCGGCGCTGGAACGCTACAAGAAAGAATATATCGACGTCATTGCGGCGATCTTCGCAGATCCGAAATACAAGGATATCCGCATCGTCAATGTGATCGAGCCCGATAGCCTGCCCAATCTGGTCACCAATTTGAATGACATGCGTTGCGCGCTGGCCAATTCCACGGGAATTTACGAAGAAGGCATCAAGTACGCACTCAATAAGCTGCATGCCGTTCCCAATACCTACAACTACCTGGATATCGGTCACTCGGGTTGGTTGGGCTGGGATAGCAATCGCGGCCCATCGATTTCGCTATATACCCGTGTGGTCCAGGGAACGAGCGCCGGGCTGGCAAGCGTCGACGGCTTTGTCACCAATACCGCCAATACCACGCCATTGAACGAACCCAATTTACCCAATCCGGATTTGAGCGTGAATGGGCAGCCGATCAAGTCGTCGAAATACTACGAATGGAATCCGTATTTCGACGAGGCCGATTTTACCCAGGCGCTGTACAACGGTTTTGTCGGCGCGGGTTGGCCCAGCACGATCGGTTTTATCGTCGATACCGGCCGGAATGGCTGGGGCGGTCCGAATCGTCCCGCCAGCGCGTCCGGCAGCGACATCAATACGTACGTCAATACCGGTCGCATCGATCGTCGCCTCCATCGCGGCAACTGGTGCAATCAAAGCGGAGCAGGGATTGGGGTGCTTCCCGTCGCAGCGCCTGGGCCGCATCTGGATGCGTATGCGTGGGTCAAGCCGCCGGGTGAGTCCGATGGCTCCAGTACCCTCATTTCGAATAACGAGGGCAAGGGCTTCGATCGGATGTGCGACCCGACCTACACCACGGCCGATGGCGTGTTGACCGGCTCACTCGCCGGCGCGCCGATCTCCGGCGCGTGGTTCCATAACCAGTTCGTCGAGCTGGTGAACAACGCCTACCCGGTGATCGCAACCGCCAGCACCGCGGTGGCTACCTTTGCACCGATTGCGGCACCGAGCGCAACGCGCGGCCTCACCGCCACCGTCGGCGACAGCCGGGTCAAGCTGAGCTGGTCGCCGGTGCTGGGAGCAACCAGCTACACGGTGCTGCGTCGCGCAGGTGCCGCGGGTGCGTTCACCACGGTCGGTTCCAATGTTGCAGCGGCCTCGTATGTCGATCAGTCCGTCGCCAATGGCGCGGACTACGACTACGTGGTCACTGCAAACAGCGCGGCCGGGACCAGTGCGCCATCGGCTGTGGTGCGTGCCAAGCCGACCAGGTGATGTGCGCGGTGGACACCGGTACGCCGGTGTCCACCCGTCATGGGCGGCACGCGTGGCCGCGATGACACCATCGCTGCGGTGACCTGATGATGTGTTGAACCCATGGCGGCCATCTGGCCGCCATGGTCGTTTGTGCGAAATGCGAAGTCATGTACGTCAAAGCGTGCAGTGCGGCAATGCGTTGCTGCAGGGTGAGGAATCTGTGCGCGCACGCAATGTTCTTCCCTGATCTCGGGGCGTAGCTTGGTGTGGCGAGCGTCACCATGGTCGCTCGCGTCACGCTTGACCGATTGTGCGAACGCCCAGCAGGGCAAACCACTCCCCAAACAGGATGTCGCTCATGAAGATGCTGTTCTCGCTCAAAAACCTGTTGGCTTCCAAGAAAAGTCTGAAGTCCTACGCTTGGTACATCTGGTACTGAGCGCACTGACAAGCGCGGTAAAAGCCGCCGTGTTCTCAGTGTGATGTTGGTCATGCTCGCCCGCGCGAGGTAAGCGTTTTGCCGGACGCGGGCGTCAACGAGCACAAGGCGATCGTCATGTCTTCAATCAGTAACGCAGGCTTGGACAGGACGACCGTGTTCGCGCCGCGGTTGCTGGCGCTGCTGCGTGAGCACATGGGCAAGGAGGTGTTTCGGCTGGATGGGGATACCGTCGGTGTTGCCGGGCCGCTGTTGACGCATCGATTGCTGGCTGCACGTCTGGCTACCGAAGGTGAGCGGCCGACCTTCAAGCCGCTGCAAGGGCAATCGATCGCACGCACGCATGCCTCCAAACTGATGCAGGCCATCGGGCGTGATGTGCGCGAGGCATTGAAGCGCCCCATCGACGCAGACGTGGATCTGTCCGGCCCATGGCCGCATATTGGGCACGTGTATCTGCGCGATCTACTGCTGGGTGGCGACCCGCTGCGCCTGCGTCTGTTAATGGACCGCACCCTGGAGCTGACACCCAAGTTGACCTGGGCGCTTATCGCTGCAAGCGCAATCAGGCCGCTCACGCTACAGGCCAACGCGTCGGCGCTTGCGATAGTGACTGCGTCCGCAGACGGCTACGATGCGCGCCGCTTCGCCATGGGCTTGTATCGACGAACCGCCGCGCCGGTGTGCTTCACCATTTCCACGTTGGTCGCCAACGCACTGTGGCTGGGATCGCCATTCGATCCTGCCAGTTCAAGCCGAAACATCATCTACGAATCGCTGCGTCTGTTGCCGCCATCCTGGAACATCCTGCGCAACGCATCGCCTGAATATCCGCTGCTCGATCCCCGCATCGGTGTGCAAGACGATGTGTTGGTACTGCCACTCCTAAGCCACCGCGATCCTGCGCTGTGGGATGCACCCGATGTATTTCGTCCGGAGCGCTGGGATCAGCTGGATCCCGATCAGCTGCCCGGCTATCTCCCATTCGGGCACGCGTCGGAGCGCTGTTGGGGCAGGCACATGGTGATGCCCCTGGCCGAGCAGCTGTTGGACAGCGTGCGCCGTCAGGGATTGGCTGTCAGCCCACGGCAGCGCCAGGCGCAGGTGCCGTTGGCGGGGCTGCTCAGTGTGTCTGAGGTGGATGTCGTGCGTTGCTAGCGTTATGCAACTCGCCTGCGTGCACGCCGCAGCGAGCGCATTGCGGTGGCACGGCTCAGTGCTGCCGATAGCGCGCACAGGCACACGCCACCCTCGCAGCATCCAGCGTCAGCCCAACCGCTCCACATTACGCGCGCCAGCGCGTCATTCCTTGGGCGGCCCAGCCGTCGAGCCGCGCTTGACCAGGGTGTACTTCATCACTTGATGTACGCCCTGCGCGGCATCGCCCTTGCGCCGCTGACGAATCGCATCTGCAAGCAAGGACACTGCCGCGCGTCCCATCGCGGTCACCGGTTGATGTACGGTGGTGAGTTCTGGCCAGATGGTGGTTGCCACCGGCGTGTCGTCGAAACCGGCCACCGAAACATCTTCGGGCACACGCAAGCCCAGTCCGTGCGCGACCGCAACCGCGGCAGCCGCCATGTCGTCGTTGCTGCAGAAAATCGCCGTCGGTGGTTTGGGGTGTGCCAGCAGGCTGCGCGCTGCGAGCAGGCCCGAGTGATAGGTAAACAATCCGTCGGCGATCAGGGTCTCTGTAATCTCCAATCCTGCAGCCTGCAAACTGTCGAGATAGCCGTTGGCGCGCAGCGCGCTCGGTGTGTGTTTGGGGTCGCCCTTGATCAGCGCAATGCGGCGGTGCCCGAGTTCGATCAGATGCGCGACGATGGCGCGCGCGGCCTGATAGTCATCGATGCGCACCGAGCTGATTTGCGCCATCGGCGCGCCGCTGGCCACCGCCACCACCGGAATGCCGCGTGCATCCAGTTCGCTGATGGTCTGGCGCGAATCGCACAACGGTGGCGGCAGGATCACGCCGTCAACACCGGCCGCGAGCAAACGCTCGGTGGCTGCGCGCTGGCTACGGATGGCGCCGCATTTTTCCACCAGCACTTGGCTGCCGTTGAGACTGCTTTGCTCCAGCAGCCCGAGCATGAATTGATTGAGATACGCGGCGCTGGGGTTGCTGTACAACACGCCGATACGCAATAGCCCGCTGGTGCGCAGCGAGCGGCCGGCAAGATTGGGCCGGTAGCCCAAGGCCTGCACTGAAGCTTCCACGCGCACCCGCATGTCCTGCCCGACATGCGGGTGCCGGTTGATGACGCGTGAGGCAGTCATCGGCGAGACGCCGGCATGTTTGGCGACATCCAGTAACGTCGCCGCGGTGTTCGCACTAAGTTGCCGCTTGACCGCCATCGTGTGTGCTCGTCCTGGAGTAAGAGCAGCTAACAAAAGGACTGCGCGGCCACCAGGCGGGCGCGGCCGGTGCTCGGTACGGCATGTACCAACTTGTACACACCGGTTCCTCCGCGCCGCCCACCCCCATCTGACGACCGCTCGCTACGTTTTTGCTAGCCGCTTTAAAAAACGCGTTCGCAGCGCTGCGTTGCCAGACTACTCGTTCGGCGGTTGCACAACTTTCGCGCGGCTGCCGAAATCGCCATCGGCTTCGGCCGCCAGATACGCAAACACGGTGTAGGCGGCGACATTCTGCGCGAGCGCCTTCGGGTCGATCTTGTCCAGCGTGTCGTCAGCGGTGTGGTGCAGGTCGAAGTAGTCGGTGCCGTCCTGCGCCAGCCATGCCCACGCGCCACCCTTGGCAGAGATCGGGCCGACATCGGGGCCGGGGCCGCCCTTGCTCGGCTCATACGCGATGCCGAGCGGTGCCAGCACCTCGGCAATCTGCTTGGTTGCTGCGCGTGACGCTTCCGGCGCAGCCGAGCCGGTGTTGAATGCATAGATGCGCCCGGCACCGAAGTCGCTCTCCGCGCCGATCTGATGCAGCGCCATGTCCTTGGCATTCTTGCCGTGCGCGGCCGCATAGGCCTTGCCGCCGTAAAGCCCTTGTTCTTCGTTGGCGAACGCCACCACGCGGATGCTGCGCTTGGGTGCCTGCTTGAGCTGCCCGATCAAATGCCCGGCGGCCATGGTGATGGCCACGCCGGCGCCATCGTCGATCGCACCGGTGCCCAGATCCCACGAATCCAGATGCCCGCCGATCACCACCACTTCTTTGGGCTTGCTGCGTCCGGTGATCTCGCCGATCACGTTGTACGAGGTCGCGGTGCCGTCCCAACCGCAATCCAGCGCCAGCCGGATACGGGTGGTGCCCAACGCGGCAAGACGTGCCAGCTGGTTGGCATCAGGTACCGACAAGGCGGCGGCGGGTACCGGCGTCAGGCCGTCGTCGAACCGGGTGATGCCGGTATGCGGCACGCGATGCGAATCGGTGCCGGCCGAGCGCATCACAAAGCCGATCGCGCCCTTGCGAATCGCCTCGGACGGACCCTTGCTGCGCACCGCGCCGCCATTGCCGTAGTCCTTGCCATCGCGCGCCTTGACCATCTGGTAATCGACAAACGCGATCTTGCCGGTCAGCGATCCTGCAGGCGCTGCCTGCAACGCGGCCAGGGTGTCGAAGCGCACTACCTCACCTTCGACGCTGCCACCCGGGCTGCCGCCCAATGCGGTGATGGTCAACGGTTGCGCGTGTGCACCCAGCACCGCAGCGTGTTCGCTACGACGTTCCCACTTGGGAAAGGTCACCGGCTCGGTCCACACCTTGTCGAAGCCCAGCGACTGGAATTTGGCTTTGGCCCACGCGACCGCGCGCGGATCGGCGTCGCCACCGGCAATGCGCGGACCCACTTCGGTGGTGAGCGATTCCACCACTGCAAAGCCGGTGGTGTCGGCCAGGGCTTGCTCGCGCAACTGCGCAGCGGTGCGCAGCGCGCTGTCGGCAAGGGTGGTCTGTGCGGCAAGCGCGGGGGAACAGGCGAGCAGGGCGGAGATGGCAACAGCGAGGCGACGCATGCAGGGCGGCTCCAACGACAAGGGGGACCCCGAGCTTATCAGCGGCAGGTCCCCCGTCTGCGTGCGAAAAGTCATCCTTGTGCGCGAAGCGCGCGTTGGATGTGTCCGCTTACAACGTGCTCGGCGGCTTGAGCGTGTCGTTTTTCAGCGAGTCGCGAATCTCGCGTAGCAACAGCACTTCTTCGCTCGGGCCTTTGGGAGCGTCCGGCTTGCGCTGGGTGAGGCGATTGATCAGCTTGACCACCAGAAAGATCGCGAAGGCAATGATCACGAACTGCACGACGGTGTTGATGAAGTCGCCATAGCCGATCGCCACGGCTGGAATGTCCTTGCCGGTGGCATCGACGCCGGCGGGTTTGAGCACCCACGCCAACCGCGAAAAATCCACATTGCCGATGGCCCAGCCGATCGGCGGCATGATGATTTTTTCCACCAGCGCGGTGACGATCTTGCCGAACGCCGCGCCGATGACCACACCGACCGCAAGATCGACGACGTTGCCGCGCATCGCGAATTGCTTGAATTCGCTGACCATTCCCATAACGCACTCCAGAGGCGGACGCGGACCGACTGCCGCTGCGCCGATCCTAGCCCGGCCGATGTCAGCCCGCGATGATGCCGTGGCGTTCGGCCACATTTTCCAGGCGCGCACTGAACTGATCGCCCGGCAGCAACGGACCGACACCGGCCGGTGTACCCATGAAGATCAGATCGCCTGCGCGCAGTGCATACAGCTTGGATAGCTCATGCAGAATTTCCGGCACGTTCCAGATCATCTGATCCAGCAACGATTGCTGACGTACCTGTCCGTTGACTTCCAGCGACAGGTTCAACGCATCCAGTGCGCCCACTTCGCCGGCGTGCACTAACTCGCTGATCGGTGCGGAATGATCGAAGCCCTTGGCGGTGTCCCACGGCAGGCCCTTGGCCTTGGCCGCGGCCTGCAGATCGCGACGGGTCAGATCCAGACCCACGCCATAGCCATAGATCAGGCCTTCTGCTTGATCCACGGGCAACTCACCAGCTGGCGCATCGCTCCCCAGCGCCACCACCAGCTCCACTTCGTGGTGCAGCTCCTTGGTGCCGGGCGGGTAGGGGATCTGGTCGCCGTGACCAACCACGATGGCGTCGGCAGGCTTCATGAAAAAGGTCGGCTGGCCACGCTCGGCCTTGGACGCTGGCGCGGTGGCGCCCATCTCGCGCGCATGATCGGCAAAGTTACGGCCCACGCAGTAGATGCGGTGCACCGGAAAGCTGCCGCCACCCACCACCGGAATGCGCGGAACATCGGCAGCGGGAATCACATCGTCAGTCATGCACGCATCCTCGGAACGGGACGCGTGAGTCTAGCCGCTTGGCCGTGTACGACGGAACCTTCAGTGCTGAAGTGAGCGGCAGGGCGCCCGTTCGCAGCTCAATATCGTCGGCCGATCGGCAACCCAAAACGCACATCGGCATGCCCGCAGACATGCCGATTGATTGTGTCGACGATGTAGAACCCGCTGCGAGGTGCGTCGGGTGTGCCGCACGCGCGCGACGCGCTCAGTGCGACATCGGCAACGCGGGTTTGCGCACCACGCGGTATTCGGCCTCGACCACGCGCGCTTGCTGCGGCGTGCGTCGGTTCGACTTGCTCAACAGTTTCCAGGCGACGCCGCCCAGAATCATCGCCGCGCCGACGAACACACTGAAGAAGATCAGCACCGCAAGGATCACCAGTCCGGCGAGACCCGCCGCAACGCGCACCAACGGGTGGCGCGGCTTGCGTGGCGCAAACAGGTGATGGAGGTTGCCGAATTGGAAGAAGCGTGCAGGCATGGCGGTGGGCTGCCGGGCAGGAAACAAGCGCGCAGTATCGTTGCGGTTTCATGTCATTGAGTGAAAAGTTCGTTAATTCGATGAGCGTTTTGTTAAATCCATCACGTTGTATGTGCTTGCCGGGGTCTGCGGTCGTGCTCGGATTGCCGTCGTTACCTGGTCAGCTCGCAGGTGGCGCGGTCATCGACACGGCGTTGCACCTCGCGCAGCGGCGGTGCGGGCGCATGCCACAATCGGCGATCGTTCTTGCGCAGTCGTTGCCCATGCCATCGTCCTCACCGACCACGCTCGCCAGCTTGGCGCAGATTCCCGATGCCGGATTTCTGGAAGTGGAAGCCGCGTGGGAAGACGGTCCGGAGTCGCTGGTGCTGTATCGCGAAGGTGCGCAGGTGCGTGCGTGGTTGAACGTCTGCCCGCATGCCGGACGCAGGCTGGATTGGGCGCCGGGTCAGTTCCTCAAGACCAAGGATGGCCATCTGGTCTGCGCTGCGCACGGCGCCGCGTTCGAGCTCGTCGCGGGCGAATGCATCAGCGGCCCCTGTCGTGGTCAATCGTTGGTGGCAGTGCCGGTACGCACCGACGGCGAGCACGTGCTGCTCGGATAACCGCCGACAGCGCGGTCGCGCCGCAGCCCGATAGCGGGCGCGGCCGGTGCCTGCTGCGATGCAGATCGACGACGTGCCATTGCAGGCAGGTTGGTGTGCGCGCAGCGTGGCAGTCGATGCCGGCACACGCGGTTAGATCGTTAACCCGCAACGCGCCGCCCCTTAGCGCGCCGCCCACCAGAACATCAGATTGATCATCGACACCATCACCACGATGTAGATCAGCGACAGCGGTGCGCCCACGCGCCACAACTCGCGCGGTTGATAGTTGGCCGGGCCGGCCACCATCGAGATCACCGGGTTGGAGGCGGTCATCAGATTGTTGGATGCCGACAACGCCACGATCAGTGCGAACGCAGTGGGGTTGCCGTTGGCCGCCAGCGCCAGATTGACCGCGATCGGCACCATCACGATGGTCGCGCCGACGTGGCTGATCACCAACGAAAATGCCGTGGTCAACAACGCCAGGCTGATTTCCAGCGCCCACACCGGCACACCTTCGGGCAGACGGTCGATGGTGTGACCGGCCACCCAGGCCGCGGTGCCGCTGCTGTCCATCGCCCAGCCGAGCGGAATCAAGCCGGCCATCATGAAGATGGTCTTCCAGTTGATCGACGCATAGGCCTCGTCCATGCGCAGCACGCCGCTGACCAGCATGCAGGCCACACCGGTCATCAGCGTCAGCGCCACCGGCAGGCGCGAGGTCAGCGCGATCAGGATGGTGAAGGCGAAGATCGCCATCGCGATCTTGAACTTGTGCGGACGCTGCTCGCCCTTGGGAAAGTCGGTGACCGGCACGAAGTCGCGGCTTTCCGCCGCTTGCGCCAGGTCCTGCCAGATGCTGTGGAACACCAGCATGTCGCCGGCACGCAGCGGCACGTTGCGCACGTCTTCGCGGATCACCTGTTTGTCGCGGTTGATCGCCAGCAGGCTGATGCCGCTCTGCTTGCGCAAGCGCAGTTCGCCGGCGCTCTTGCCGATCAGGCGCGAATTGGGCGGAATCACCGCTTCGGAAATACCCGCAAGGCTGGGGTTGAACAGATCGCCCAGGTTGCGCAGCCGCGAGGACATGCGCAGGAAGTGGTTCTGCGCAAAATCGGCGACCTCCTGCCGTTGGCCCATCGCACCCAGCACGCTGCCGACCCAGATACGCATGTCCGCCGGCGGCGCTAGGCGGGTGTCGTTGCCGGTCTTCAGGGCCAGCAGCAGCGGTGCGTCGTGAATGGCTTCGGCTTCGCCCAGGGTCATGCCGACCAATGGGCTCTCAGCGGTCACGGTGAGCTCGAACACGTCGCCATCGATGCCGTAGGTCTTGGCGAAATAGCTTTCGGTGCGCGACGGCGTGACGCCTTCGTTGATCAGGCGTTCCTCTTCGATCAGCTTGCGATCGCCGTAGAAGCGGAAGTACAGCAGTGCGGCGATCAGCAAGGCCAGGCCGATCGGCAAGGGCGCGAACATCGTCAACGGCTCGATGCTGGCCATGCCCGAGGGCAGGTTATTGTTAGCCGAGACCAACAGATCGTTGAGCAGAATCAACGGCGAATTGCCCACCATGGTGAGCGCGCCGCCCATCACGATGGCAGCAGCGATGGGCAACAACATGCGTTGCAGGGTCAGCCCGGTGCGCGCCGCCAGCCGCGAAGCCACCGGCAGGTACAAGGCCATCACCGAGGGATTCTGCATGAACGATGAGTTCAAGCCGGAGATGGCCAGCGTCATCATCATCAAGCGCTGCTCGCTGCCGTGCGAACGCCGCAGCAGCCAGGTGGCCAACCGGTTCAAGGCGCCGGTGCGTTCCAGCCCCGCGCCAAGAATGGTGGTGGCGATGATGCTCATCACCGCATTACCGGAAAAGCCGCCGAACAATTCTTCCGGCGCCACCAGCCCGGTGACGCCCAGCACCACCAGCACGATCAAGGCCACCACATCGGCGCGGATGCGCTCGAACAGAAACATCGCCATCGTGAAACCGACCAGCCCGAGGACGAGCTTCATATCGTTGGTCAGTGTCAGCGCGGTATCCATTGGGGGCCGGGAATGGGGAGTCGGGAATGGGGAATGGAAAAAGCGGAGGCGCTGACGCTGGCAAGTTATCCGGGCGCCGCTGGCGTGTGCCCTGGCGATTCCCCATTCCCTATTCCCGATTCCCGGTCGTAGAGCAGATCCCAGACGCCGTGGCCGAGTTTCTGGCCGCGGGTTTCGAAGTGGGTTTGCGGGCGCCAGGCCGGGCGTTCGACGTGGCCGCGCGGACCGGCGCGGTTGACCAGACCCGGTGTGGCATCGAGGACGTCCCACATCTGTTCGGCGTAGTCGGCCCAATCGGTGGCGGCATGCAGACGGCCGCCTTCGCGTAGCTTGCGCACTAGCAGCTGCGCGAAGGCCGGCTGGATCAGGCGACGCTTGTTGTGGCGTTTTTTGTGCCACGGATCGGGGAAGTAGATGCGCACTTCATCCAGCGCGCCATCGGCAATCTCGTGCTCGAGCACTTCCACCGCATCGTGGTGATACAGACGCACATGCGTGCCGCCGTCATCGTGCAGCGCATTGAGCAGCCGGCCGACGCCGGGCGCATGCACTTCGATACCGATGTAGTCGCGGCTGGGGTCGTGCTGCGCGGCAAAACGCAACGCGGCGCCGTTGCCGAAGCCGATTTCCAGCACCTTGGGCGCGGGACGGCCGAACGCGGCATCCAGGTCGCGACGCTCCCCGGTGTAATCCAGCCCGAAGCGCGGCCACAACTCGTCGAAGGCGCGCTGCTGCGCGGGCGTGAAGCGGCCCTGGCGCAACACGAAGCTACGCACCTGGCGGCGCCCTTCTTCGATGGTGAAGGGCTTAGGCGGCATCTTGGCGCCGTCGCTGGTAAACGGGTCGGTCATGAAATGTCAGTCACATCGGAAAACAAAAGCCCCTGTCCCGTCGGGGCGAGGAGGCACAGCTTGCGCGCCGTAGGCGCGCGTGCATAGGAGCGCCCGCGACGCAGGCGCGGGCCGAGGCGCGGAGCGGGGGTTGGGGTGAGGGTACGGCGTGCCGAGGGCACTCGCAGTAACGCGCGATCCAGCAACGGCAACATCCGGACGTCACACCGCCAATCACTGCGCGTCGACTGCAATATCAACGCAGCACACCCACTCATCCGATCACACCATCGACCGGGCTCGACGCCGAGGCATAGCGCTTGCGCGGAATCCGCCCTGCCAGAAACGCCTCGCGCCCGGCCTCGATCGCCTTGCGCATCGCGCTGGCCATCAGGATCGGATCGCGTGCACCGGCGATGGCGGTATTCATCAACACGCCGTCGCAGCCCAGCTCCATCGCAATCGCCGCGTCCGACGCCGTGCCCACGCCGGCATCGACGATGATCGGCACCTTGGCGTTTTCGATGATTTCCAGCAGGTTGTACTTGTTCTGGATGCCCAGGCCCGAGCCGATCGGCGCGGCCAGCGGCATCACCGCCACGCAGCCGATCTCTTCCAGGCGCTTGGCCAGGATCGGGTCGTCGGAGGTATAGACCATCACCTCGAAGCCATCGGCCACCAATTGCTCGGCGGCCTTGAGCGTCTGCACCACGTCCGGGTACAGCGTGCGCGCGTCGCCAAGCACTTCCAGCTTGGTGAGGTTGTGGCCGTCGAGCAGCTCGCGGGCCAGCCGGCAGGTGCGTACCGCGTCTTCGGCGGTGTAGCAGCCGGCGGTGTTGGGCAACAGCGTGTAGCGATCCGGCGGCAGCACGTCGAGCAGGCTGGGCGCATTCGGGTCCTGGCCGATGTTCACGCGGCGGATCGCCACGGTCACGATTTCGGCGGCAGCGGCCTCGGTAGCCAGGCGGGTTTCGTCCAGATCCTTGAACTTGCCGGTGCCTGTCAACAGGCGCGAACGGTAGCGTTTGCCGGCGATGACCAGCGCATCAGAGGGGGCGGGATTCGTCATCCGGCAATTATCACCGATCGGGCGCGGATGCGCCGGCCGCGCAGGGCATCAACCGCCACCCAACGCGTGCACGATCTCCACCACATCGCCCTCGCGCAATGCATGTTCGGCATGCCGTCCGCGCGACACGATTTCGCCATTGACCTCCACTGCCACACGTCGCTGTGCCAAGCCCTCCTGGTCCAGCAGGGCTGCGAGCGGCAGGTGATCGGGAAGCGTGCGCGGGCTGCCGTTGAGTTGAATGTTCATGTCATCATTGTGGCATCGCGCGCCGTCAGGACGCGCGTTTTTGCGTTATGCGGCGGTGCAGCGTGAGCGCAGGCGGCGAGGGTGAAACCATTGCCATTCGCCGGCGTACGTATGCAGCCCGGTCCGGTCCCATCCACTTTCAAGCAGGCACTCCCATGGCTTCAACACTTCGCCCGATCCGCTCCCTGATGGCCGTTGCCATCGCTATCGCGGCCACCCCGGCCATGGCCGAGTCGGCCTTCGACCAGACCGTCTTCTTCGGCGACAGCCTCACCGACAGCGGCTACTACAACCCGCTGCTGCCGGCTGCCTCGCGCGCAGTCACCGGCAAGTTCACCACCAACCCGGGTTGGGTGTGGGCCGAGTATGTCGGCGACCACTTCGGCACCAACGCTGCGCCCAACGGCAATGGCCAGACCGGCGACAACTACGCTGCCGGCGGCGCGCGCATCCAGGCCAGCTCGGTCAGCGCGCTCGGCGCCGCGCCGTCGGTGACCAGCCAGATCAACACCTACCTCACCGCCAACGGCGGCCGCGCCAACCCGAATGCGCTCTACACCGTGTGGGGCGGCGCCAACGATCTGCTCGCCGCCGCCGCCGCGCCGGCACAGGCGCAGGCCATCATCGGCAGTGCAGTGACCGCTCAGGTCGGCGCTGTGGCGACCTTGCAGAATGCCGGCGCGCGTTACGTCATGGTGCCGACCATTCCGGACGTCGGTATCACCCCGCGCTTCCGCGCTGGCGGCGCCGTCGCAATGGCCCAGGGCACCGCCGCTGCGACCACGTACAACACCGCGCTGTTCAACGGCCTGCAGTCGGCCGGCCTGCGTGTGATCCCGGTCGACACCTTCCACATGCTGCAGGAAATCGTCGCCGCACCGGGCACCTTCGGCTTCACCAACGTCACCAACACCGCCTGCAACCCGGCCGTGCCGCTGCCTGCGTGCAACCCGACCAGCCTGGTCGCGGCCAACGCGCAGAACACCTATGTGTTCGCCGACGGCATCCACCCGACCACCGCGGTCCATCAGATCCTGGGCCAGTACGCGATCTCGCTGCTGGAAGCGCCGCGTCTGCAGCAGGTGCTGACCCATTCGGCGCAGGCCGGTGGCCGCGCGCGCGCCGACCAGGTGGCTTGGCATCTGGACGGCAAGCCCGACGCCGATGGTCTGCGCTGGTGGGGTAGCGTGCGCGGCGACATGCAGCGCTACGATCACGCCGATCTGTATGACGGCATGGCGCCGGCCGGCCTGTTCGGCGTGGATTGGAGCGCTGGCGACATGGTGTTCGGCGGCTTTGCCGGCTTTGGCCGCATGGACGCCGACTTCGGCAACCGTAACGGCAGCTTCAAGCAGGACGACACCACCCTGGGCGGCTTCTTCGGCTGGTACACCGGCCCGGTGTGGGTCAACGCGCAGGTCAGCTACAGCTGGTTGAGCTACGACGTCGACCGCGAAGTCCAGCTTGGGCCAGCCACGCGTGTGCACAGCGGCTCGCCGGACGGCAGCAACCTGACCGCCGCCGTCAACGCCGGCTATTCGCTGGGCGAAGGCAACGTCAAGTACGGCCCGGTGGTCGGCCTGACCTGGCAGAAGCTCAAGCTCGACGGCTACACCGAAAGCAACGAGAGCTCCACCGCGCTGGGGTATGCCGACCAGGATATCGACTCGCTGGTCGGCCGCATCGGCTTCCAGGTGCGTCTGGATGGCGCGGCGGTCAAGCCGTACGTGCAGGCGACCTACGACCACGAGTTCAAGGACGGCGGCGAAGCCAGCGCCTGGCTGCAGTCGATGCCGGAAGTGGGCATGTACACCGTGCCGGGCCAGAACTTCGACCGCAACTACGCCACCGTGGTACTGGGCGCGCGTACCGGCCTGTGGGGCTTGCAGAGCAACGTGGGCCTGAGCACCACCACTGCTCAGCGCAGCGCCCGCGATGCCACCTTGTTCGTGAACTTCAGCGGCAATTTCTGATTGCGCCGACTGGCTTGGTAGCACTGAGGTAAGAGACGAGGGCCGGGCAACCGGCCTTCGTCACGTCTGCGCATTGCGCCCGACACCTGCGCCCGCCTAAACTCTCCCCACGCCAAGCGGGCGTAGCTCAATGGTAGAGCTGTAGCTTCCCAAGCTACTGACGAGGGTTCGATTCCCTTCGCCCGCTCCAACTGCTTCCGCCAAGTCTCTAAGTGCCTGACTGGGTTGGATGCTCCGGCCGATTGATGATTCCGGGCGATGCCCCTTGAGGCATCAACCTTGCCCAAGCCTCTGATGATCTCGCGCTCGGCTGGCCTGTATGCGCGCTTCTTCGTTCCTACCGATCTTCGAGCGCTGATTGGCTCGCGCTATCTTGTCCGCCCGTTGGGAAGCCATCGCGGGCGCAAGCGCCCCGGATAGATGACTGCCGAACAAGTAATCGTGCTTCCAGGCGCGATGATTGGCGCTTGAACGTGACATTTAAAAAGCCCTGCAAAGCTGGGCTTTGTAACGTCGGATACATGGGACGAACACTTCATCATCATCGAAGAAATTTTTGGCAATCAAAATTCTTCCTCAGATTATTTTACGAACCTGGGTAGAAACAGGCAGCAGCGTAGAGCCGTCTTTTGCCTGGAGCGTCATGCGTGGGACCTTCTTGCCCGTGCGCTTGTCGATAAGCACCGAATGACGTTCGCCTTGCTCAAACAGGTGGTCTTCGCCCCACTGTCGCAATGCCACCACGACGGGGAACAGGTTTTCTCCCTGTGCTGTTAGCACGTATTGCTGATAAGCCGTGCCGTCAGATGCATCTTGCATTTCAAGGATGCCCGCATCGACCAGCTTGCGCAGCCGATCAGACAGGATGTTGCGGGCCGCACCCAAGCTGCGCTGGAAATCGCCGAAGCGGCAAACACCATCGAAGGCGTCGCGCACGATCAGTAGCGCCCATCGATCTCCGATGAGATCAACCGAACGCGCAACCGGGCAGTGCTCGTCACCAAAGCGTTTTCGGGGGGGCATAGCGTCTCCGCGGCCGGTCAATAGTGGATCAATCAAGTTGCACTTTAAAACCGGATTGCCTAGCATTCAAGCAGTCTTGATTTGCAACTGGATTGAATGTGGCCGAAACCACGGGGATTTCTTCTGCATCACCGCTACCGTCACTTGGTTGTTCGACGGTTCCTTCTGCGAACATGTCCCGCCACTTGGTTTGGCTGTTTGCTGTCGCAAGCGGACTGAGCGTGGCAAATGTCTATTACGCTCAGCCGCTGCTTGACGCGCTGGCCAGAGACTTTGGCATCAGCTATGCGGCGATTGGCGGGGTCATTACAGCCACCCAAATCGGTTGTGCGCTGGCATTGTTGCTGCTCGTGCCGCTAGGCGACTTGGTCAATCGTCGTCGCCTGATGTCGATGCAGCTCCTGGCGCTGGTGATCGCACTTGCCGTTGTGAGCATGGCGCGATCTGCGCCTGCACTGCTGGTAGGCATGCTCGTCGTAGGCTTATTGGGCACAGCGATGACGCAGGGACTGATTGCCTATGCGGCCACTGCCGCCGCGCCCCATGAGCGGGGCCGCGTGGTCGGCGCAGCGCAAGGCGGTGTGTTCATCGGCCTGCTGTTGGCGCGGGTATTTGCCGGTGGTGTAAGCGATTTGGCAGGCTGGCGCGGGGTGTATTTCTGCGCTGCTTTGCTGATGGTTGCGATTGCACTTCCGTTGCGGCGGTCGCTGCCAGCTTTGCCGTCGACGTCCCAGACGATGACGTACCCGCGTTTGATCGCTTCGATGCTGACGCTGCTGCGCCGGGAAAGGATCTTGCAAGTGCGCGGCATGCTGGCGCTGTTGATGTTCGCCGCATTCAACATCTTCTGGAGCGCGCTGGTGCTGCCGTTGAGCATGCCGCCTTACCGCTTCTCTCATACGGTCATCGGTGCATTCGGTCTGGTCGGTGTGGCAGGTGCCTTGGTCGCTGCGCGCGCTGGACAATGGGCGGACCAGGGCCATGCGCAGCGCACCAGTGCAGTAGCGCTCACGGTGCTGCTGCTGGCTTGGTGGCCTCTATCGCTGATGGAGTGGTCATTGTGGGCGCTGGTCATTGGCATCGTGCTGCTCGACATGGGCGGGCAAGCGCTACATGTCACGAACCAAAGCTTGATCTTCCGCACCAGGCCTGAGGCGCACAGTCGGTTGGTTGGCCTCTATATGCTGTTCTATGCCGTCGGTAGCGGACTGGGTGCAATCGGCGCGACGGTCACCTATGCCCGAGCAGGTTGGCAGGGTGTGTGTGTGCTAGGCGCGGCAGTCAGTCTTTTTGCACTGCTGTTCTGGTGGGCGACAAGGCGGGGCGATACCAACATTGCGGGCGTCGAGTCCTGATCGGGGCCATTTCTCGCGCACGTTCGCGGGCATGGCGCAGCGCATGGAATCGAGAGCACGCATGTCGAAAGATGCTGGGTTCGCCGGACGATGTCTCGACGTGATCTTGGCTTGGCACGGGCCCATCAGCACTGACGAACCAAGCTAAAAGCGAAAACGTCCACGGCGCTGGCAGTTGAGTGTGCTTGTCTAACGGCCGCCCTGAAACTTGAATGTGAAACGAGCAACGGATGCTGGGACGGCCTTCCCACTGATGGGCAAAGGTGTTGCGTCCACCAGCGTCAACATGCCATCGGCCACAGGGACCGGAATACCCAACGTAAGGTCGACTTGCGTGGACCAGCCGCCGCCAAACACGGTCGCCCTGACAATCATCCGTCCAGCGTGGATGCATTGAACGTTGGCAGGGCAACGGCTGTCCTCAATGACGCGGTCGGGGCGCACCCTGGGACCATCGACGGCTGCAATCTCTCCCAGTCGCACAGGCCCTTCAATGGGGTGATTAGTACCGGCGCCCGACGCCATGCACCCAGCAAGTGAGAGGACAAGCAGTGGTGCAAGCGTCAAAGCGCGGAGGGGGCGACTATGTTTCATGGCGATGTTCCTGCTCACGTGGCTTGGAGGCGCAGACGCCTGCCCTGGATCGTCATCTGCGGGGTAGGGCAATAGAGCTCCAGTTAGCGCGCCGCTCGGAATCAGGAGGGGCATTGCATGCGTGGAGTGCTTGAACTCATCGTCCGCCAGGCGTGTTCAATGTTGCAAGCTGCGCGTTGACCTCAAGGGTCTGGTCGCTTTGCAGGGTGCCCAAGTTCAGGGACACGTTGTTATCGAGTTACCAGGCACGGTGTCCGCTAGTATCGCGATGTCTCGTCCACTGAAAACATCTCATGCCGATCTCCCGTCTTACCGCTGTGTTCCTCGCCGCATCGACCGCTGCGATAGCGGGCACGACGCACGCAGAGACGTGGATCGTCCGCACCGATCTGTGGGGAAATCCCGTGTTTTCGACCCTGTCGATCGATCGAACGGGAAACCGGATCAGCGGCGACCTGGATGGCGACACGATTGACGGTGGCGCTAGCGGCGATCGATTGACGCTGACTGCGACCGATCGCCAGCAGCGCACCTCGCGCTACGTCCTGCGCCTCAAGGGCAAGGAGCTGACCGGCACGACGGAGGGGCCGGACACGAACGACCCCGCCGCGCGCGCCACCCATGCGGTGACGGGCTGGCGTGTGCCCGATCGCGATGGCGGACCGCGCACGGTGGAGTTCAGCCCGACCGACTATTCCAACACGTGGGATGCCGATCGGAGACCGGTGCTGATCGTCTGGCCGGGGGATACGATCCACACGACGACGGTCGATTCCGGCGGAGTCGACGCGCAGGGCAAAACCAGGGCGCTGTTCGGAAATCCGCAGACCGGCCCGTTCTTCGTCGCAGGCGCACAGCCCGGCGATACGCTGGCGGTGCATATCCGCCGCCTGAAGCTCAACCGCGACTGGGCAGACAGCCTCGACTCGATCGTTGGGCGTGCGCTCGGTGCAGCGTTGGTGCCGGAAGCCGCTGCCCTCGGTAAGCCGATCAAGTGGCGGCTCGATCGCGAGACGGGGCGTGCACGTCCTGAAAACGCGACCGGTCCGCTCGCCGGCTACTCGGTGCCGGTGAAGCCGATGCTCGGCGGCATGGCGGTCGCGCCGGGCTTCGGGATGCCGGCAATCTCGACCGGGGACACCGGACGCTTCGGAGGGAATATGGACTTCAACGAAGTGGTGGAAGGCAACACCGTCTACCTGCCCGTGCAGCAACCCGGCGCGCTGCTCTATTTCGGCGACGCCCATGCGCTTCAGGGGGACGGCGAGACGACGCAATATGCGCTGGAAACGTCGATGGACGTGACCGTCACGGTCGACCTTATCAAGGGGCGCAGCGTGTCGATGCCACGGGTCGAGTCGCCAACCCAGATTATGGTGCTGGGTCAGGCAGGATCGCTCGACGAGGCGTTGAAGTCCGCTAGTACCGGCATGGTCCAGTGGCTCCAGCAGGATTACGGGCTGACGCTTTCGCAGAGCGCGCAGGTGCTGGGCACATCGCTGCACTACAGCATCCCCAACCTGGCCGGCCGCAGCGTGGGAGTAGCGGCAAAGATCGACAAGGCCCTGTTGCCGGCCAAGCCATGAACCGATGGGCAGGGTGAAGTTCCGTCCCCATTGAACACACTTAGCTGAGATGGCCGCGCTGCGCTGTTGGTTGCGCTGCGTGTTGTGTGTATCGGGGCCTCGCAACGTCATCGCGCACGGGCCGCGGCGATGCATGTGGTTCGGTTTAGTTGCGACAGCGCTGGCCGACGGCGTCGTTGCATTTCAGGATGTGCTGATGGAGAGCACCAGATAGGTGCTCGGCACTATTCCGATGCCTTGATGCGGACGCCTTGGCGATAAGGGCGCCGCCCGACGCCGATTTCAGTGCCGTTCGGGATCGGCGGTCTAGCGTTCGTAGCGCACGGATGTCCGTGTATTCCGGATGCTGTCATGTCTGTCGCACGCAATCGTTTGCCTTCGATCATCGTTGCATTGGGTGCCATCATTTGTGCGGCGCCGGTATTTGCGGCCTGCCAGCCCGGGCCGTTTGCTGTCTCGCTGCCTGCGCAGCGGCTCGACGAGCGTTTGCAGGAGTTGGCCCACGTCACCGGATGCGCGGTGGAAGTGGATCCGTCACTGTTGCAAGGCAAGCGTGCCGCTGGACTGACCGGGTCCTTGACCGCCGATCAGGCCTTCATTGAATCGGTGCGTGGCAGCGGCCTCGAAGCCGGGCCGGCCGATGACCATTGGCGGGTCAATCAGGCGCAGCAACTGTATTTTGCCGAGCGGGTGGAGACCTTGCGCAGCGCGATTGCGGATGCACGCAAGAGCAAGTCGATGACGCCCGTGCGCGCAAAAAAACTGACGGCGTACCTGTCGAAGATTGCTGCGGACGTTCCCAAGCTTGTACGCGAGCAAGGCTTTCTCAGTGCGGCAGAGCGGGCCTCGTATGGGCGCATGCTGAAGGATGTGGAGCAATCGTTAGAGAAGGTGTGAAAAACTTACGGCGTGGCGAGTGAAATGAAACTTTGCTGGATCCAGGCGCTCACCCTGCTGAAAATCAACCACTTCCGCTTAGTCACGGTGGCCTAGGTTGTTGGTCGAACGCGCATTGAAGAGTTGTTCAGAGGTGCCTTGGTGCGGTGATTCATTGCAACGATGAGACGTGATGTGGCGGCTTTCGTCGGGCCGATTTGCCGCATTTGATTCAGGGATGGGTGAGATCTATTGCATGTGCATGTGCATGTGCAGGCGTAGGCGCAGGCGCAGTCTCTGCCAGCACGATGGCGGATCCAGCCTGATTTCAAGATGGGTGGCGATCGGTTCGGCGCACCCTGATGGGACCTTTTCAACCCGTGTCGTAGGCGTGCCGCGCTGCGGGTGATCCCAGGCAGTTCTTTCCTATCGCTTCGATATGTGGTGTCAATGACATCGATTGCAGGCTTGCAATCGATACGAAAAGTACGCCACAGCTTCGTCTTTTTCTTCCGAAGGGTCAGGAACCTCCTGATTGAGAACGCGTCCCATGACGGCCATAGTGACTGCATCATTGAGCGGACACCATGAAGACTACTCACTCCCAGCTGGTTGGTGCGTTGATCAAAGGCATGCGTCGCGCCGAATCTGCGCGTGTCGCCTCGATTGCCTATCGCACCGGGGGGGCGGATCAGACGCATGTGTGTGGCACGCCGGACGATGCCAGCAAGGTGATTGAGATGTTCAAGCTCGATGCCGACCAGGTCCGCCAGATCGGATTGGTTGGGGTCGAGGAGCTGGGCGAGGCGGTCTGTCACGCGTGGTCGATCAACGCCGGGCAGCTAGACCGGGTGGTGCAGTGGTTCACCGCCCCCAGGGTGGAATTTGTCGGAAAACACTGCAGCGAGCTGATCCGGGCAGGCCGCATTGGACCGGTGCTGACCATGGCCCGGGAGCACGCCTTGCTGCGTCATCGCTGAGCGCCAGCAGACCCGGTGTGGGCTGGGCGCTTTACGCTAGACGGCGTAGGGGCAATACTCGCTGACCCGTCCAACCTTAGTTTCGTCAATGCGCCAGGTTCCGCCCGCTTCACCCTCTGCCGCCGCCAAAGCCCAATTGCTGGAAGAGCTGCGCAAGCTTGAGCAGGAAGAGGCGCAGCTCAAATATGCCCAGACCCTGGAAGCCTTTGACCAGGTCGTCGAGGTGCTGACCCAGTTCGGCGGCCGATTCAACGCAAAGCAGAAATCCCAGATCGCCTCGCTCGCCATGACCGGCAAGTCCAAGGGACCGCTGTCGTCCACCGGCGAGGTGGTGGCCAAATACTGGATTCCGCATTCTGGTGAGACCTGGTCCGGCCGTGGCCGCACGCCACGTGTCTTCAAGGCCTGGGAAGGCACCAGTTCCTACAAGGAATGGAAGTCCAAGCATCCGGACAAGCGTTTCCCGCTCTATCCGGGGTGAGTTTTTCACGGATTTGGCGTTCTTGAGGCGTTCTCAATGCGAGCCGCGTCGGTTAGCCGCGCGCTCGCCTACTCGATGCGTGCAGTGTTGCGCTGGGCGCGGCTGCCGATTCGGCCTTTCGTTTGAGCCGTTGCACTGAATGTGTGAGCTGACCGGCTTGCGATAAGCGTCGCTGTGGGCGCGAGCTGATGACGCAATCAGAATGTGTGCGGGCGTTGGCCGGGAGTGAGACGGCGCGTTCGATGTCTTGATCGCTAAGCGCCAATCAGCATATAGGTCATGCGCTGTAGATCGTTGTGCTGATCGCCGGAGATCTGCAAGCGTCCGAGGAAATACCCGGATTCAGACGAGACACGGCATCGCCGAGTCGACGTATGTCGCGCAGCAAGATTGCAAGCGCGCCCGCGAGTTGGTGCCAGCGCGATCACGGCCGGCATGACACGGCTGCTCGCCGACACGTCCCACCTCCTCTTGCCTCGCGAATGAAACACCGCTGCACACCAAAAAGCTCGCCGCCTGCCATGCCGGCGGACAGCGAGCCTGATTACTGCTCAATCGTTACTGATCGCTTTTGCACTCGAAGACCGACACGCTGCGCGGCGGGGCCAGGAATTCGCTGGCGCCAGCCGGCATCATGTCTACCTCCAGCGCTTCATCGGTCGACAGCACCAGCTTCCAATGCACCGGTTCATCAGCGGCCGGCAGGGTGAAGGTCACACCCTCGTGGTAGGCGTTGATGACGATCAGCAAGGTGTCGTCGTTGGCCAGCTCCTTGACCCCGGAGGTCTGCGCCTTACCTTCGAGCAGCAGACCAACCGAGCGCGCGCCCGCATCGGTCCAATGCGCGTCTTCCATTTCGGTGCCGCCTGGATTGAGCCAGGTGAGATCGCGCAGGCCAGCCTCTTCGTTGTATTGCCCATTGAGAAAGCGGCCACGCGACAGAATCGGGTAGCGCTTGCGCAGCGCGGTCAATGCCTTGACGAAATCGGTGAGCCGGCCATCGGTCGGATCGTTTTCCCAATCCAGCCAGGTGATCTCGTTGTCCTGACAATAGGTGTTGTTGTTGCCGCCCTGGGACTGCGCACGTTCGTCGCCGCTGAGCATCATCGGCGTGCCTTGCGACAGCAGCAGCGTCGCAAGCAGATTCTTCATTTGCCGCTCGCGAAGTTGCAGGATGTCGGCGTTGTCGGTCTCGCCTTCTTCGCCGTAATTGCAGGAGCCATCGTTGGACGATCCGTCGCGGTTGTCTTCGCCGTTGTCGATGTTGTGCTTTTCGTTGTAGCTCACCAAGTCGCGCAGGGTGAAACCGTCATGCGCGGTGATGAAGTTGACCGAAGCCCACGGACGGCGGCCGCGGCGATCGAACAGATCGGCAGAGCCGGTGAACCGGGTTGCGAACTCTGCAAGCTTGCCATCCTCACCCTTCCAGAACTCGCGCGCGTTGTCGCGGAACTGGTCGTTCCATTCCGACCAGCCCGGCGGGAAATGCCCCACCTGATAGCCGCCCGGGCCGCAGTCCCACGGCTCGGCAATGAGTTTGACTTCCGACAGCAGCGGATCCTGATTGCAGGCATCCAGGAAGCCGCCACGCTGGTCGAAACCGCTCGGCTCACGTCCCAGGATGGTGGCCAGATCGAAGCGGAAACCGTCCACGTGCATTTCGCCGGCCCAGTAACGCAGCGAATCGTTGACGAACTGGATCACCCGCGAATTGCTCAGATTGAGCGTATTACCGGTGCCGGTGTCGTTGATGTAATAGCGCTTGTCCTCGGCAAGCCGGTAGTAACTGGCATTGTCGATGCCCTTGAACGACAGGGTCGGCCCCAGCTCGCTGCCTTCGGCGGTGTGGTTGTAGACCACATCCAGAATCACTTCCAGACCCTGCTTGTGCATGGCCTTGACCATGTCGCGGAACTCGTCGCGGTGTCCGCTGGACAGGTAACGCGACTTCAACGCAAAAAAGCCGATGGTGTTGTAGCCCCAGTAATTGCGCAGGCCCTTGTCCAGCAGATGCTGATCATCCAGATACGCATGTACCGGCAATAGTTCGACGGCAGTGATGCCCAGGTCCTTGATGTACTGCAGTACCTGCGGCTGGGCGAGACCTGCGAAGGTGCCGCGCACCGCTTCAGGCACCTGCGGGTTGCGCATGGTGTAGCCGCGCACGTGGGTTTCGTAGATGACTGTCTCGTTCCACGGCTTGAGCAGGCGCGCATCGTCGCCCCAGTCGTAGGTGTCTTCGACCACCACGCACTTGGGCATGAACGGCGCACTGTCGCGCTCGTCGAAGCTCAGGTCGCCATCCGGATGACCGACGGTGTAGCCATACAGTTCGTCGGCCCAGATCAGATCGCCTTCGAGCTCGCGGGCATACGGGTCCAGCAGCAGCTTGTTGTGATTGAAGCGGTGACCTTCGGTCGGCGCGTAAGGGCCGTGCACACGGTAACCATAGCGCTGGCCCGGCTTGGCATCGGGCAGATAGCCGTGCCAGATTTCGTTGGTGTATTCGGGAAGGTCGACGCGGGTTTCGTTGCCCTGTTCGTCGAACAGGCACAGTTCCACCCGTGTGGCATGCGCGGAAAACAGCGCGAAATTGATGCCTTTGCCATCGAAGACGGCGCCGCGGGGAAACGGGCGTCCTTGGCGGATGCGGGAGGGGTTGGCATAGGCCGCGCTTGCTGGACGTCGCATGGAGAGTCTCGGGTGCGCCGGCATGCCGGCATTGAGGGGACGCAAGCATTGCGGTTGTTGCTGTGCAAAACGCGTTACGGCGACACGGGTATGGCGTGATGGCGCGCCGCCGAGGCTTCGCACCATGCAGCGCGCTGTGATCTGGCACACCGGCGGCGTTCGCTTGTGGCGAACGCGGTCCTATCGATCATGGACGAGTACTGCGATGCCGCGTCGGCATGACAATGTGCAGTGGTGGATGCAGCGCGGCTTCCCGCTGCTTGAGCGCTGCGCGTGCGCCCTGCTAGCATCGATCCGGTTGGAGCTGCGCATCCATGCGTGATTGCAACACGTGCCGAGGCGCTATCGCGTCTCCATCCTCGGGGCCGTCGCACACCAGTTCAACCGTTGCGAGCAGCGCACAACGCGCCCGCGCGGTCGGCCGGCAGAACGTACGGGCTTGGGTCACCTCGTCATCAGACTCCGACCATGTCCAGGCCGCGCCGTGTCCCTGCTGCGATGAAAATCGCGATTCTTTCGCGCAACAGCAAGCTGTATTCGACCCGACGGCTTATCGAGGCCGGTCGCAAGCGTGGCCACACCGTACGTATCCTCGATCCGCTGCGGTGCTATATGCGCATCGCCGCCGATGGCTTCAGCCTGCACTACAAGGGCAAGCCGATCACCGGCTTCGATGCGGTGATTCCACGCATCGGCGCTTCGGTCACCCGCTATGCCACCGCCGTGCTGCGCCAACTCGAATTCATGGGCACCTATACGCCCAATCCCTCGGACGCCATCCTGCGTTCGCGCGACAAACTGCGTGCGCATCAATTGCTGGCGGCGCAGGGCATCGACATGCCGGTCACCGTGTTCGGCGATAACCCGGACGACACCCAGGACCTGCTCTCCATGCTCGGCCCGCCACCGCATGTGGTGAAGTTGAACGAGGGGGCGCAAGGCGCCGGGGTGATCCTGACCGAAAAGGCCAGCGCGTCGCGCGGCGTGGTCGAGGCACTGCGCGGGCTGTATGCCAATTTCATCGTGCAGGAATTCATTGGCGAAGCCGAAGGCGCAGATCTGCGTTGCTTCGTGGTCGGCGACCGCGTCGTCGCGGCGATGCGGCGCCAGGCGGCCGAAGGCGATTTCCGTTCCAACCTGCATCTTGGCGGCACCGCTGCGGTGGCCCAGGCCACCGAGCAGGAGCAGCAGGTGGCGGTCCGTTCGGCGCGCGCGCTGGGCCTGGCGGTGGCCGGCGTCGACCTCATCCGCTCCAAGCGCGGGCCGCTGGTCCTGGAGGTCAATTCGACCCCTGGACTCGAGGGTGTGGAAGGCGTTTGCGGCGTGGATGTGGCCGCCAGCATCATTCAGCATCTCGAGGAATCGGCCCGTTGATCGGAGATCAACTGTTTTTAGCGAAAAATTAACGGAACTCTAATCCTTTGCTCGCTAGCCTCTGTCGACCGTAGCTCCGCTCTCGGCAGTGACGGTGATCGGGATGAACTTTTGGCCCAAGTGCGGTGTCGCACTTGGGCCTTTTTATGGATGGCTTGCCGCTTTTGAGGTTCACGTCTACATTCAGCTACCTACCATCGATGGAACGGCCTGCAAAGTCATGAAAGGACTACTACTGATATTGATGTGCGCAGCGCTGCCTGCATTTGCCGCGGGCAAGAAGGCTGTAGACGTTGAGGCTCAGCCTCCCTTTGCCGAGCAGGCAGAACAGGTGCGTCTGGATCTGAGGAGCGGCGAGAAGTATTCGGAGCTTGGCACCGACGATCGCAGCAGGGTGCTTTCGGCCTTGCAGCGTATAGAAACTGCACTGCAGTCCCGGCCCGCCCCGGCGGAACTCACGCCTGAGTCAAAGATGGCGGTGTTCAATGACCAGGCTTTAGTCAACGCACTGTTGAGTAAGGCAGGCGAAGAGAGCCGGATGATCTGTCAGCGTGTGCGTGCAGTGGGCTCAAATCTCTCTACGACGCAATGCATGACGGCGGCCGAACGGCGCCGGCTTCGAGAAAACAACAAAGACGAATTGACGCGGATGCAACGGCAAACTGTCCAGAGGCAGCCGGGTACGTGACCAAACAACGAGGTTCCAGTGCGAATTCTAGTAATTGAAGACAACAGCGATATCGCCGCCAATCTGGGCGACTATCTTGAAGACCGGGGTCACACCGTGGACTTCGCAGCCGATGGTGTGACCGGGCTGCATTTGGCAGTTGTGCACGAGTTCGACGCCATCGTGCTCGACCTCAACCTGCCCGGCATGGACGGCATCGAGGTGTGTCGCAAGCTGCGCAACGAAGCGCGCAAGCAGACGCCGGTGCTGATGCTGACCGCCCGCGACTCGCTGGACAACAAGCTGGCCGGCTTCGATTCCGGTGCCGACGACTACCTGATCAAGCCGTTCGCGCTGCAGGAAGTGGAAGTGCGCCTCAACGCGTTGTCGCGTCGCGGCAAGGGTGTGCACACCCGCGTACTGGAAACCGGCGATCTGGAATACAACCTGGACACCCTGGAAGTGCGTCGCCGCGGCAAGCTGCTGCAGCTCAATCCGACGGCGCTGAAAATCCTGCAGGCGCTGATGGAAGCATCCCCGGCGGTGGTGACGCGGCAAGAGCTGGAAACCCGTGTCTGGGGCGAAGAACTGCCCGATTCCGACTCGCTGCGCGTGCATATCCATGGCCTGCGTGCAGTGGTCGACAAGCCGTTCGACGTGCCGATGATCCAGACCCGTCATGGCATCGGTTATCGCATCGCTTCGCCTGATGCCTGAAAGTAACAGCAGCGTGCGGCCCGCCCGTAGGCGTGGCCGTTACCGGCGGCGCCTGCGCAGCCGCATCATCCTGTCGTTCGTGTTGTTGGGCTTTTGCCTGACAACACTGTTCGCCTTCGCCACCAACTGGGCACGCGCGCGCGTGGAAAACCAGTTGGTCGAAGACGTGATGAATCGCAACATCGACGCCTTTGCGCAGCGGTTCTATTCCGACCCGCTGCGCAATCCCGATCTGCCCGTGCAGCAGATGCGCGGGCGTGTGGTCAAAAGCGACAAGTTCGAAGCGCTGCGCCTTGAGCAGCCGGAGTGGTACCAGTTTCCGGATGGCATCCACACCATCTCCGGTGTTGACGAAAGTGGCAACGCGTACTCGTACAAACTGGCGGTGCGCAAGACGCCCAGCGAGTGGTTCTTCCTCGCTTACGACATGACGCAGACGCTGCGCGGCGAGATTCAACTCAAGCGCACCTTGATGTTGTCGGTGCTCGTCTTCAGCGGGTTTTCGTTGGTGATCGGCTGGTGGTCGGCGTCCAAGGTCATGCGCCCGGTGTCGGATCTGGCGGCCCGCCTGCGCGCCTACCGTGGCGGCACCAGCGAGCCCAAACCGTTGGCAGCGCACTTTCCGGACGATGAGGTCGGCCAGCTCGCCGAAGCATTGGACGACTACTCGGCGCGCCTGACCGAAGTCGTGCAGCGCGACCGCGAATTTAACGCCGACGTCAGCCATGAGCTACGCACTCCGCTGGCGGTGATCCGCGGTGCCACCGAACTACTGCTGACCAAGCCCAATCTGGATGAGAAGGTGCTGCAGCGGCTGCAACGTATCCAGCGCGCCGAACTGCAGTGCAGCGATCTGATCGGCTCGCTGCTGCTGCTCTCGCGCAACGAACGCGGGCAGGGCAGCAGCAATGTGGCCAAGGTCGCCGAACAACTGATTGATTCGCATCGCGCCCAGCTCGGCGGCAAACCGCTGGAGCTACTACTGGAAGGCGAGCGCGACCTGGTCATCGAAGCACCGGAATCCGCCCTGTCGGTGGCGCTGGGCAACCTCATCGGCAATGCCGTCAAGTACACCCAGGACGGCCAGGTGCGCGTGCGTGTGCGCGGCGACTGCGTGGAAGTCATCGACTCTGGCCCCGGCCTGAGCGAAGAAGACGCAGCCAAACTCTTCCAGCGCGGCTACCGTGGTACTCACGCCGGCCACTCGCAAGGCGGCGGCATCGGCCTGTCAATTGTCAGCCGCCTGTGCGACCTGTACGGCTGGCGCGTGAGCGTACGCCCAGGCCAGGAGCGCGGCGTCATCGCAACGCTGGCGTTCCATCGCTAAGTCCACCGCTAAAAGCGCGCTAACGATACCGTCAAGTGAAATCTTGTGTAGGAGCGCACCTGGGCGCGAGGGCTTTACCCAGAGCCTCATCAGTAATGCCTACACCAGCAATCAATGCTAGACAGAACATGTAGTTTTTTCTTCAGTGGGACTACGCTCGCGCGTGGTAATTTACAAGCTTGCATTTACTTCAAGGCATCTAACGAAAGTACTGCGCAGCCGCCACACTGGCACGGCCGTTGCTCGGAATCGGCATGTCCCGCGCGTACACGTACACTCTGGTTCCTCCGCGCCGTCCACACCCACCGTACGACTGCTCGCTACGATTTGTTGGCCGCTCTTAGCCACATGCTCTGAAAACCGGCAATTCGCAGGTTAATAAATTGCAGTGTTGGGCGGAGTTGGGTTCTTTACCTCATGTGGCCGGCGATCTCTGGCGCGAGTTCTCCGAAGCAACCGCACGCCAAAGCTAGTCGTGGCTCTGTTCCGTGTCGACGGATTTATTTGGTTATCTGCAGATGGCCGTCGAGATCTCAGTGGCGCTCCGTATCGATGTAGTCGCTCCATCGCCGCTTATCGTGGTGTTGATGAGCTGAGCTGGCGTTTACTGCGAAGTTGTATAGCGAATAAGCCAGCAAAAGCGCCAAGGCAGCCACGGCCAGTGCGCGGACAGCTTTAGCTGCAGCACACGACAGAGCGTAACTGCCGCCATGCCCAACGTAACGACCTACTGCAGCTAGCAGAGATCAAGCTGACTAAGGTGACCTCGAGCATAGCGCCCGATAGTCCGCATCCAGCCTGGCCGCTGCCGCCGCAAGTTGCTCCAGCTGATCGCTATTGCATACGACATCATCGGCAATCGCCAGACGTTGGGTGCGAGACGCTTGTGCGGCAATCATTTGATCGGCCAATGTCGGCGTGCTGCCGTCGCGTTGCATCAGCCGTGCGTGTTGCAGCTCGACCGGTGCATCGACAACGAGGACGCGGTCAAGCCACGAATAGGCCGCCCGGCCGCCCGCTTCGGCCAAAAGAGGGATGGCAACGATGGAATAAGCGCCGTACGCTGCCTGTGCCGCGCGCTGTAGCTCCGCACGAATGGCGGGATGGGTGATTGCCTCAAGCGCCTTGCGTTGGGCTGGATCGGAGAAGACGATGTTGCGCAAGGCCAGCCGGTCCAGCGTGCCGTTGGGCAGCACAACGCCTGGACCAAAGCGGTCGACGATTGCATTGAGGAGCGGGCCGGGCGCAACGACCTGCCGCGCAACGACATCGGCATCGATCACCGGCACGCCCAGCTTCTCGAACTCGGCCGCGAGCGCACTCTTGCCAGAGGCAATGCCACCGGTGAGGCCGACGATGAAGTCGCTCATCGTCGTGCTCGGGTCAACGCAGGCCCGCGAAGTGCAGGTAGCCGTCCACTAGATCATTGCCCCAGAAGAACACCACCCAGCCGGCGATGGCTAGGTAGGGGCCGAACGGGATCGGCGTGGCGCGGTCGCGACCCTTGGCCGCCAGCCAGATCGAGCCCAGGATGGCGCCGACCAGCGAGGAGATCAGGATGATCGGCAGGATGCCTTTCAACCCGCACCAGGCACCTAGCGCGGCCAGCAGCTTGAAATCCCCGTGGCCCATGCCTTCCTTGCCGGTGAGCTGCTTGAACAGCCACCACACCGTCCACAGCGACACATAGCCGACCGCCGCACCCAGCAGGGCGGGCTTGGCCGGCATGTAGAGGTTGTCCATCGAGCCGACCAGGCCCAGCCACATCAGCGGCAAGGTCAGCTGGTCCGGCAGCAGTTTGTGGCGCAGGTCGATGCCGGACATCGCCACCAGGAAGCAGCTCAGCACGATCGCACCGAAGCCCTGCCAGCCGAAGCCGAAGCGCCAGACGCTGGCCACGCAAAGGATAGAGGTGAGCAGCTCGACCAGCGGGTACTGAATGGAAATCGGCTTGCCGCTGTAACGCGACTTACCGCGCAGCATCAACCAGCTGACGAGCGGAACGTTCTCCCACCACTTGAGCTTGTCGCCGGTGACCGGATCATGGGACGGCTCCACCACGATCCCCGGCGGTGGCGGCTCGTATAGCTCCGGCAGCTCCAGGATCTCGCGCGCATCGCGCCGCCACTGCCACTCCATGCGCTTGGGCAAGCGCAGGATCACCACGTTCAGGAAGCTGCCGATCAGCAGTCCCAGTCCGGCCGCGGCGGGAAAGCCGAGACCGGGATGCTGGTCGAGAAATGCCATTACGTCTTATCCAACCACTGCGCCGAGTTTGAAGATCGGAAGATACATGCCGATGACCATGCCGCCTACGATCGTGCCAATAAACACCATGATCAGTGGTTCGAGAAGGCTGCTAAGAGCGTCCACGGAGTTGTTGACTTCTTGTTCGAAGTAGTCGGCTACTTTGAACAGCATCGTGTCCAGGGCGCCAGCTTCCTCACCGATTGCGGTCATTTGCACCACCATGTGTGGAAACAGATTCACCTGTTTCATCGCCATGTTGACCGGATAGCCGACTGATACGTCATCGCGCATCCGCATTACTGCCTCTTCATAGACCTTGTTGCCGGTTGCGCCAGCAACGATGCCCAGCGCCTCCACGAGTGGAACACCTGCCTTGAATGTCACAGCAGTAGTCCGCGCAAAACGGGCAATCGCACTGTTGTGCATGATCTGCCCGATCACGGGAACCTTGAGGATCAATCGATCAAGTCTATGCTGCATGCCCGGAGAGCGCTTGTAAGCAAAGATGAAGCCAACGATGGACCCAACTGTCACTATCAGCATCAACCACCAATAGCTGACCATGAAGCGCGAGGCATTGACGAGGAGCTGAGTGAACGCCGGTAGTTCAGCGCCGAAATTCTTGAATACCTCTTCGAACTGAGGGACCACGAAAATAAGCAAAATCGCACTCACAATGATTGCCACGGCAATCACCATGGCAGGGTAAAACATTGCCTTTTTGATCTTTCCCTTGAGGGCTTCGATGTTTTCTTTGTACGTGGCGACCGTATCGAGGACTGTCTCCAATACGCCGGCCCCTTCGCCCGCGCGGACAAGGTTGCGGTAGAGCTCGTCAAATTGAACTGGATGCTTGCTGATTGACTCATAGAGCGACGAGCCGCCCTCAATGTCAGTCCGGACTTGGCCCACCATTTTCTTCATGCGTGGGTTCTTGTGCCCCTCGCCGATGATCTCAAGCGAACTCACGATCGGCACGCCTGACTTCATCATCGTCGCCATCTGACGGCTGAAGAACGCGATATCTTTTGCGGTAATTTTCTTGCCTGCCGCTCCGAACAGCGGCTTTGGCTTTTGCTTCACCATGCTGGGCACGATGCCCTGACGGCGCAGCTCTGCTCGCAACATATTGGCGTTGCGGGCTGTCTGCTCTCCCTTCATCTTCACGCCACGTTTGTCAGCCCCTTCCCAGATGAAGGTCTGCAGCAGGCTGGTGTTCCGGTCGACCGGTTGCTTCTTGATGGCGCTACGCGCGACTGACATATTTAGCTCCCCATCCAGCCATCCCCAGGCCGGAATTTGTGTTGATGGTAGCGTGTTTGATTGAGAAGGACATCACTGCGAGTCGCCGCCAGTCGATTGACCTGTTCGGGGCCACATGGCGGTCAGAATGTGACCTGACGCGTCACATCGTATTTGCCGTCGCAGTTGCAAAAAAGTGTGCTTCCATCTGCGGAAATGCCTGGCATCATCTGCTCCGGGGAGCGAAACGAGCTGATCATTGATGGTTGGCATACAACCTGCATGTATCAATTCGCACAACACGCCCTGCCTGAACGCACTGAGCGTCCAGGCCGGAGATTTCGGCAGTTCCATAAACCTCTAGGGGATGTACTCATGAAGAAGCAGCAAGGCTTTACACTTATTGAATTGATGATCGTTGTCGCGATCATCGCCATCTTGGCTGCAATCGCTCTGCCGGCTTACCAGGACTACCTGATCAAGGCGCGCGTCTCTGAAGTCATGCTGGCGGCTTCGTCGGCCCGTACCACTGTCGCCGAAGCTGCTGCTTCGGATACCGCTACCGCAATGCCGGCGACCGTTTCTATTGAAACCCAGTCTTCCAAGTACGTCTCTGGCGTCACCTATGCATCTGGCGTGATTACTGCGACCGGGCAAGCTTTAGGCGGCACAGCAACGGGCAATATCACCCTGACTGGTGCGAAGAGCGCAAATGGCCAGGTCGTCTGGACATGCAGCGGCTCAATCCCGGCTAAGTACCGTCCTGCTACCTGCCAGTAATCTCGCAAGAATGACGCTTTAGATGCTACACAAGAACCCCGCTTTTGCGGGGTTCTTTTTTGGATGTGAACCTTGCACATGTTGACGCTGCGCAGGATCGCGCCCTGGTGCTTTGCGCTGGCGTTGATCGTCTATCTAAGGCCCTACACCGGCATTCGCCACGACGCGACGCTCTACCTGGCGCAAGCTTTGCGCCTGATTTCGCCGGACATCTTCAACCGTGACCTGTTCTTCGTCGCGGGCAGCCAAGCCAGCTTCACGCTGTTCCCCCAGCTGCTGGCGCTGCTACTAGCTCACGTAGAGCCGGGCAAGGCCTTCTTGGTGCTGACCTTCGTCAGTCGCTTGCTCTTCTATGCTGCCAGCGCCTGGGGCGTGCATGTGCTGTTCCCGGCACGCTGGCGCTGGCCCGCACTGTTGGCGTTGATCGTCATGCCCGCCGGCTATGGCGCATTCAGCATGTTTTCGTATGCGGAGCCTTTCCTGACCGCGCGACCTGTTGCCGAAGCCCTATGCCTGCTGGCCATTGCGGCGCTGGTGCGCGATCGGATGGCTTGGGCAGTTGCCTTGTTCGCTGCTGCGGGGTTGCTGCATCCCCTGCAGGCCATCGTCGCTGTGCTGGTCGCTTGGTGTTGGCTCGTTTTGGGCGACCGCCGCTGGCTGTGGTCATTGCTGCTGGTAGTACCTGTGCTGGTCCTGGCAGCATTGAAGGCCGGGCCCCTGGCTGGCCTGTTGCTGGTGATGGACACGCAATGGCGCAGCATGATCGATGATGTGGGCGACCAGGTGTTTCTGGGCGCCTGGACGCCGCGCGACTGGTGCATCGTGCTGGCGGATGTCTATTTGCTGAGCCTGCTGGCCCAGTGGAGTGGTCCCAACGCGATGTTGGGCCGGCTTGCCAAGGCAGTACTGCTCGCCACTGTGCTTGGCCTGGGCCTGAGCTTCCTGCTGGCTGATGTCTTGAGGCTGATCCTGCCCATCGGTCTGCAACTATGGCGCGTGCTGTGGATAGTGCATTGGTTGGCGGCGGCGTCGATCCCGTTCCTGGTCTGGGATCAGTGGCAGCGAGGGGGGCGCCACTGGATTGCTCCCTTGCTGGTGGTCACCATTGCCGTGATCGGTGCCAGCGTGCCACGCAGCACTTTGCCATGGGCGGTGCTGGGACTGATCCCGCTGCATATGGTCTGGCCGCATGTGGCTGATCGAGTGAGCTCCCCCATTCGCTACCTGCTGCTGGCAGGATTGAGCGTAGCGATGGTCGTGGCCACCGTGCGCTACCAGCTGCAGATGTGGGCGGTGTACGAGATGACTGGGCGCAATCCGGAAGTGGTTCGCCAAGACGTAATGATCTTCGCCTACCCGCTGATCTGCGGCGGGTTGGTCGCGTTGGCCGTCTGGGGTTACCGCACCAGCGGGCCGAAGGTGCAGGCGTTGATGGGTGTGCTGTCCTTAGTTGCCTTGGTGGGCGCGCTTAGCGCGTGGGATTCGCGCAGCCCGTGGACCCGCGTCCAAGAGTCCGCCCATGGCACTGCGGTGTTCAGTGAAGACATCCCGCGTAATGCCAGTGTGTTCTGGTTTGCCAGCGAGGCCTCCCCGCGTGCGGCCTGGCTGGTACTCCGGCGTGCTAATTACTACAGCCCACAGCAGTTGTCGGGGCAGATGTTCAACCGGCAGACGGCGCTACTGGGCAGGCAGTTGAGCGCCCAAGTAGAACCGGTGACGCTGCAGTCCGAGATTTGCGAGGTGATGGCGAACGTGCAGGTGGACGCAGAGCCTTGCAAGATCAGCGAGCCTGGTCTGGAATATATGTGTACGCGCCATGGTGATCTGGTGCCGCCTGATTACTTCGTATTGCCGTTCGACCAGGAAACGCACGTGCGCAGCAGTTGGCAGGTGCGTCACCCACGCACAGGCAAAGTGATTGCCACGGAGTACTTGTACAAGTGCTCTGACTGGGTGAAGTCCGAGGACGGAAAGGCATGAGCAAGCAACCTGCAGCGAAGGTTGCTGTGCCCATCGCCACGGGGCGTAGATGGTCAGCCGAAGGTGGCGGTTATGTTCTGGCTTCGGCTGTTGCGTTGTTGGCTGACCTTTTTGTTTTTGGGTGGTTCGCCCGATGCGGCTGGGGCTGGTACGGTGCTGCCACCGCTGGCTTCTTGGTTGGCAGCTTGGTGGCCTACATTATTAGCGTGCGCTGGGTGTTCGTCGCACGCAGCTTTCATTCGCGCTTAGCGGAAATAACAACCTTCGTGCTGATCGGATGCCTAGGCTTGCTAGTAGTGCAGGGAGTAATGTGGTTGAGTATCGAGTTGCTTGGCATGCCGGGGGGCATTGCTAGGCTGGTCGCGGTAGGTTTTTCATTCACCTCGAACTTTGTACTGCGCAAATTGATTCTTTTCCGGCCACGCACGCGTGGGCGGGTTATTGGGGAAGGGTAAGTTGCATGAGTAAGCATGTAGTCATTATCGGTGCCGGACCGGCAGGGCTGACGGCGGCGCTGGAATTGATTGGCCAGCCTGGAGTGAAAGTAACGGTATTGGAGGCAGACGATTGCGTCGGTGGAATATCGCGTACGGTCAAACACAATGGCAATCGCATCGATATTGGTGGGCACCGTTTCTTCTCGAAGTCGGATTGGGTGATGCAGTGGTGGACCAATTTGATGCCGATCGAACACGCAGGCGATGTTCCTTTGAATCTACGGTACCAGGGCCAGACGCGTGATGGTCTGCCGGCCGGAGTTGCCATGGCCAATGGAGCCGAACCAGCCGCAATGCTGATTCGTAATCGCCTGTCACGGATCTATTTCAATCGGCGTTTTTTCTCGTATCCGTTGAAGTTGAACTTGGATAGTTTTCGTAATCTTGGGATTGGCAAGTCCGTGTTGTTCGGTTTCAGCTACCTGCGCGCGCAGCTCAGCAAGATTGAGCCGGAACTTAGCCTGGAAGATTTCCTGATCAATCGTTTCGGTCGACGCCTGTACGGCCAGTTCTTCAAGGAATACACAGAGAAAGTGTGGGGAGTTCCCTGCAACCAGATCAGTGCTGAATGGGGAGCGCAGCGCATCAAGAGTCTGTCGATCACCAAGGCGGTACTCCACGCATTGCGTGGCATGCTGGGCCTAAACGGCAAAGTGACGCAGACCTCGCTGATCGAGAATTTTCTTTACCCTAAACACGGCCCCGGTGAGATGTGGGAGACCGCGGCGCAAGTGTTCCAGACGCGCGGCGGTACGCTACTGATGAAACACAAGGCTGTGGGCCTTGACCTAGATAAGGGGCAAGTGCGGAGTGTGACTGTGCAGAATGCTGCGGGCGAGGCGGTAACTATTGACTGCAGCCACATTATATCGACGATGCCTGTACGTGACTTGGTCGCTGCGTCGAGACAGAGCTGGAGCGAGGACATCCTTGCAATCGCTGACAAGCTGCAGTATCGAGACTTCATTACGGTGGGACTGCTGTATCGAGCCAGTGAGTTGCCGCGTGTATTGGGCGACAACTGGATATACATCCAGGAGCCGGGCGTGAACGTGGGGCGCGTACAAATCTTCAACAACTGGAGCCCGTACATGGTCAAGGACGCGTCCATGGTGTGGATGGGGCTAGAGTTCTTCTGTCGCGAAACCGACGATCTTTGGAAAATGCGTGATACCGATTTGCAGGAGCTAGCACAGCGCGAAATGCTGAAGATCGGTCTGGTTTCCTCAGCTGTCGCGCAGGACGCGGTGGTGATTCGTGTCCCCAAGGCCTACCCCGGCTATTTTGGCGATGCGTATGCAAAATTCGATCAGTTACGCACGGCGCTGGATGCGGTGCCCAATCTGTTTCTAGTGGGCCGCAATGGCATGCATCGCTACAACAACCAGGACCATTCTATGCTAACGGCTAAGGAAGCAGCCGAGCAGATCCTGACCGGCAATGTGGATAAGAGTCGCCTGTGGTCGATCAACGTGGATGATGAATATCACGAAGAGGCGAAGGCCTGAGCATTATCCAGCCCTAAGCTCTTTACCTTCCAAGGGTTGCTTGGGTGAAGGAGCACCGGATCGTAATGATGTTTGATCGGACGTGGAGTCAAGTAGATGTGGAACATCCTTGTCTGTGGAGGGGCGGGATACATCGGCAGTCACATGGCACAGTGGTTAGCCGAACAGGGTCATGCGGTGACTGTATTGGACAATCTGTCGACCGGACACCGTCAAGCGGTCAAGTGGGGTGAGCTTATCCAAGCCGACCTGCTGGATGAGGCGTCGCTAGCCCGTGCCTTCAATATGCGCCGCTACGACGTAGTCATGCATTTTGCTGCGACTTCGCTGGTAGCTGCATCGGTGTGCGATCCGCTACCCACTTATCAGAACAACGTCATCGGTACATTGAACCTATTGGCGCAAATGCGTCGCCGGGGAGTGGATAAATTGGTGTTTTCTTCCACTGCGGCTGTGTTCGGACAGTCGCCGGTGGCGCTGATCGATGAGCATCAGCCGATGCACCCGATTACACCCTATGGTGCTAGTAAGTTGATGGTCGAGCGTATCCTCGCCGACGCGTGGGCAGCCTATGGACTGTCTTCAGTTGTGCTTCGCTACTTCAATGCTGCCGGCGCCCTTGCCGAGCATGGCATCGGTGAGGCGCATGCGTTCGAGACTCATTTGATTCCCAACGCACTCAGGGCGGCAGCTGGGCAAGCACCACCGCTGAAAGTGTTTGGTGCAGACTATCCCACGGTCGACGGCACCTGTATTCGGGATTATGTGCACGTGCAGGATATTGCCAGGGCCCATGCGCTGGCAGTTTCTCTGCTTGAGTCCAGTCCGGGTGCCCACGATTTCAACCTGGGCAGTGAGCAGGGCTACTCGGTGATGGATATCGTCGCGGCTGCTGAGAAGGTGGTTGGTCGGCCGGTACCGTTCGAGTTGGTTGGTAGACGCCCCGGCGACCCTGCGCGACTGGTGGCCTCCAGTGCCAAGGCGCGTGAGGTGCTTGGTTGGGAGCGTAGCTGGCAGGATATGTTCGGAATTATCGAGAGTGCTTGGCACTGGCACCGTGCCCAGTCATTCTGAATGCGTTGGTTGTCATGCTAGAACGATGCGCGTACGGGCGTCCTACGGTTAGTATCCTGGTTCGAATTACCACATGGCGTCCGCCTTCGGCGGAGCGTCGGGTTCAATAGAGGAAGCGCATGAACGCCGTTACCACTGCCAACCTTATCGGTATTACCGGCTTGGCCCGTCGCTTGGTTCAAGATGGTGCGCTTGACGAATCCACCGCTCGCGGCGCTATGGACCAAGCTGCTGCGGCCAAGGTTCCGCTTCCTCAGTGGTTTGCCGAAAAGAAGCTCGTATCGGCTGCGCAGCTGGCGGCCGCAAATGCCGTGGAGTTCGGCATGCCTTTGATGGATGTGTCTGTGTTCGACGCTAGCCAGAACGCAGTCAAATTGGTCAGTGAAGAGTTGCTGCAGAAACATCAGGTACTGCCGCTGTTCAAGCGCGGCAACCGGTTGTTCGTGGGGGTAAGCAACCCGACCCAGACTCGCGCGCTGGATGACATCAAGTTCCACACGAATTTGGTGGTCGAGCCGATTTTGGTCGATGAGGATCAGATCCGTCGGACTCTGGAGCAGTGGCAGGCTGGAAACGCTTCCTTTGGTTCTTCGCTCGGTGATGATGACGAGGAGATGGGGGATCTCGACGTATCCGCCGGTGACGAAGACATGGGCGCCGGCGGGGATTCTGGGGTCGATGCCAAGGGGGACGATACGCCGGTGGTGAAGTTCGTCAACAAAATGCTGGTGGATGCGATCAGGCGGGGAGCGTCCGACATCCATTTCGAGCCGTATGAAGACGACTACCGAGTGCGCTTGCGCATCGACGGCTTGTTGAAGAATGTGGCCAAGGCACCAGTGAAGTTGAGTCAGCGCATTGCGGCGCGCCTGAAGGTGATGTCGCAGCTGGACATTGCCGAGAAGCGGGTGCCGCAGGATGGGCGCATCAAGCTCAACCTTTCCAAGACCAAGCAGATCGACTTCCGTGTGAGTACCTTGCCGACGCTGTTCGGCGAGAAGGTGGTGCTGCGTATTTTGGACGCCAGTGCAGCCAAGCTGGGTATCGAGAAGCTGGGCTACGAGGCGGACCAGCAGAAGCTGTTCCTGGATGCGATCCATAAGCCCTACGGCATGGTGCTGGTGACCGGGCCGACCGGTTCGGGCAAGACGGTGTCGTTGTATACCGCGCTAGGCATCCTCAACGACGAGACACGCAATATTTCCACGGCCGAGGATCCGGTAGAAATCCGCTTGCCCGGCGTGAATCAGGTGCAGCAGAACGTCAAGCGCGGCATGACGTTTGCGGCGGCGCTACGCTCGTTTCTTCGCCAGGATCCGGACATCATCATGGTCGGCGAAATCCGCGACCTTGAGACAGCCGAGATCGCGATCAAGGCGGCGCAGACCGGCCATATGGTGCTGTCGACGCTGCATACCAACGATGCGCCGCAGACCATCGCGCGTCTGATGAATATGGGCATCGCGCCGTACAACATAACCTCGTCGGTCACGCTGGTCATCGCGCAGCGTCTGGCGCGGCGGCTGTGCAACAACTGCAAGCGCAAGTCGACGCTGCCGGAGCATGCGCTGCTGGCGGAAGGCTTCACGCCCGAGCAGATCGCGAACATCGAGCTGTATGAGGCGGTCGGCTGCGATGAGTGTACCGAGGGGTACAAGGGCCGTACCGGTATCTATCAGGTCATGCCGATGACCGACGAGATCGGCGCGATCGTGCTGGAAGGCGGCAATGCGATGCAGATTGCTGAGGCCGCACAGAGGGTTGGCATCCGCGATCTGCGCCAGTCGGCGTTGATGAAGGCGTCGCATGGCGTGACCAGCCTGGCCGAGATCAATCGCGTGACGAAGGACTGAGTGAGTGGGGATTTGGGAGTCGTGATTGGGGATTCGCAAGAACCCCGATCTTCGCGGATAGCCCCAGATCTGCTGCTTCTGCCTGAGTCAGGTGGCATTGAAGGCTTCGCGTCATGTGACCAGCCTGGTTGATTTTAGTTTGGTGACCAAGGACTGATTGAGCGGGAATTCGGGAGTCAGCATCAGGAATTCGCAGAAGCGCCGAGCGCTACCTGCTACCGCTAACCGCTCAATGGGAGGCTAGATGCGAGCCTTAGATTGGTACCGGTGCTTGTGCTTGCTGGCAGTGAGGAAGCCCGCGCATTGGGTAACGACCCAGGCCGAGATCAACCTTATGGTCAAGGACCGAAAATCAGGTTGGGTAACTGGAACAGCATGGGGCCTAGACGTTCCAGGCTTTCTGTCGTAGCCATC
Organism: Xanthomonas sp. AC360; assembly: GCF_979258225.1. Taxonomy (NCBI): domain Bacteria; kingdom Pseudomonadati; phylum Pseudomonadota; class Gammaproteobacteria; order Lysobacterales; family Lysobacteraceae; genus Xanthomonas; species Xanthomonas sp. AC360. The sequence goes on along the minus strand of NZ_OZ409846.1, from coordinate 24,867 downwards.
ACTAGCAGCGATCAGGCTCGAATGCAGGGCTTTCGACGCTTCAGTCATCGCGACCTCGCCGGCAAGCATGATCGAAGCCGGCTGCCCGCTTTTACGAATCCCGCTGCCGAATCCCCAATCCCGGCCTTTCAGCTACTCCATCCCTAACTTTTTCAGCTTATAGCGCAACGCACGAAACGTGATGCCCAGCTGCGCGGCAGTCTTGGTCTTGTTCCAGCGGTTTTCTTCCAGTGCCTTCTGGATCGCGGCGCGCTCGAGTTGCTCGATGTAGGAGGGCAGCGCGGAGGAGGCGGGGTCGATATCGACCACGGCTTCGCGTGGTTCGACCGCTGCGCTGCCCGGCGTCGCGGCCAGACGGTGGCCGCCGTGAGCGGGTAGGCGCAGGTCGGTGGCACTGATCTGGTCGTCTTCGGCCAGGGCCAGGGCGCGCTCGAGGATGTTTTCCAGCTCGCGCACGTTGCCCGGAAAACCGTACGTGTCCAGCGCGTCCAGGGCCGACTGGGTCAGTAGCGGAATTGGCCGGCCGTGGCTGCGCGCCAGGCGCGCAATGATGGCGGCGGCCAGTTGCGGCAGGTCGCCGCTGCGCTCGCGCAGCGGCGGCACACGCAGTTCGATCACGTTGATGCGGTAATACAGGTCATGGCGGAAGCGGCCGTCGGAGACCAGGTCGCCGAGGTCCTTGTGTGTGGCCGAGAGGATGCGCACGTCCACCAGCGTTTCGCCGGCGGCGCCGACCGGGCGCACCGATTTTTCCTGGATCGCGCGCAGCAACTTGACCTGCATCTGCAGCGGCAGCTCGGCCACTTCGTCCAGGAACAGCGTGCCACCGTGCGCGGCCTGGAACAGGCCGGGTTTGTCGGCATGCGCGCCGGTGAAGCTGCCCTTCTTGTGGCCGAAGAACTCGCTTTCCATCAGTTCGGCGGGAATGGCGCCGCAGTTCACCGGAACGAAGGGGCCGGCGGCGCGGGCGCCTTGCTCGTGGATGGTGCGTGCCACCAGCTCCTTGCCCACGCCGGATTCGCCGACGATATACACCGGCGCCTGGCTACGCGCGACCTTGCCGATGGTGGCGCGCAGGCTCTCCATCGCGGTCGAATCGCCAAGCAGGCGGCTGGCCTGTTCGGGCGGCGGCGGGGGCGGTGCAGGGCGGTCGCGGTTGTTCAATTCCAGCGCGTGCTTGACCAGGCCGCGCAGCACACTGATGTCCACCGGCTTGCTGACGAAGTCGAAGGCGCCGGCCTTCAGCGCCTCCACCGCCAGATCCATGCTGCCGAACGCGGTGATCATGGCGACCGGGGTTTGCGGATAGTGCTTTGCGATTTCGGTGACCAGTTCGATGCCGTTGCCGTCGGGCAGCCGCATATCGGTCAGGCACAGGTCGTAGGGATTGCTGGCCAGCAGCTCGCGCGCCTCGGCCAGATTGGCGGCGGTGCTGATGCGCAGGCCCATGCGGCCCAGGGTGAGAACAAGCAACTCGCGGATATCACGCTCGTCATCGACAACCAGGGCACTTTTGGGTTCGCTCATGGTGCGCACGATAGCCCAGCGTGATGACAATCGACAATTGCCTGCAACGATGGCGTGGCAGGGTGGCTCAACGGATCGGGCGGGACGCGGGCCAGAGGTGTCGGACGGCCATCAAGGCCTCGGCGCGCTTCCCGGGCACATGCGATCTGATTCACACGCGGCCCTTTGTTCGAGTGGCAGCTGCTTTTTCAGCCGTTTTCAAGCGTTTGATCATCGGCATGCTGTTCTCGAAAGCATCGGTCATAGACCAACTACAGCGTGGACGTCGCCGCACATCGGACGCATGCCCACGCGCAATACAGCAGCGGTGAACCAATGCTGCCCACACACGCAATCGCGAAACGCCCGAATCGGCAAACTCACTTAGAGCGGCTCACAAAACATAGCGAGCACGTCAGGTGGGCGCGGAAGGCGCGGGGGAAACGGCGCGTACGAGTAGTGATACATGCCGACTTCGAGCACCGGCCGCGTCTGCCTGGCGGGTGCACAGTCCTTCTGTTAGTTGCTCTTACCCTGCAAGTTATTAGGCCCCTGCAAGGCAATCCGGAAACACGCCCCACCACCGGGAACCGGGACATAGTCCAGTTGCGCCTGGTTGGCACGGCACAGCTCCTGGGCGATGTACAGGCCGAGCCCGGTGCCGTGTTCGGAGGTGGTGTAGAACGGGCGGAACAGTTGCGCGGCCACTGTCTCCGGGATGCCGGGGCCACGATCGACGACATCGATCACCGCCATGCGCTCCTGCCGCTCCACGCGCAGTTTTACCCGAGCCGGTTCGTCCATGACGCGGCCGTACTTGAGCGCGTTATGGACCAGGGCGGTGAGAATTTGATACAGGTGCTTAGGGTCGACCAGGGCGTGTACCGAGCTGCCCTGGATGCTGGCCTCCAGGATGTCGGTTTCCATCGACAGGGTCTGCCGATATTCGACCACGAAGCGACGCACGAACGCGGCCAGATCCAGGTTTTCCGGGCTGGCGCGTTCGCGGCGGGCCAGGCCGAGCACGCTTTCGACGATGCCATTGGTGCGCTGGCACTGCTGATGGATGATCTGCAGCAGGCGGCGGTCGGCATCGCCGATGTCGGGGGATTCTTCCAGCAATTGCGAGGCGTAGCTGATCGCGGCCAGCGGGTTGCGGATCTCGTGGGCCAGGCTGGCCGAAAACCGCCCCATGGCCGACAAGGTCAGCGATTCGGCGCGGCGCGAGACCACCGTGGCATCGTCCAGAAACACCAGCACCAGGTCGCTGTCGGCGAGCAGGCGCACAAAGCGCGGCTGCACTTCCGGACGGTCGGCACCGAGTTGCAGCGGCGCTTCTTCCTGTCGCCAGCCGCTGCGCCAGCGCTGCAGTCTGCGCGCCAGTTCCGGGGTGAGCGCGGCCAGCGACAGATCCGCCGGCGCATTGCGTTGGTCGCCATCGCCAAGCAGTGCCAGTGCCGCTTCGTTGGCCAGGGTGATGCGGTTGTGCGTGTCGACCACCAGTACGCCGGTGCGCATGCGCCGGATGATCAGCTCGTTGATCTCGTACAGATTGGCGACCTGCGCGCCGCGTTCTTCGGCCAGCACTTGGTTGCTGCGCGCGCGCGCGGCGATCTGCTGGCAGATGTAGGCCACCGCCACGTAGCTGGTGGCAAACATCGCCAGCTCGGCCAGCGGGCGGGTGGCGCCGCCTTCGAGCAGCGTCCATAGATATTCGAGCACGATGGCGATGCTGGCGAGCACCGCCACGCTCATGCCGTACCGCAGCCGCAGCAGAATCGAGGCGGCGGCGACATTGAATAGCAGCATCATCGCGATGCCGGCGCTGGCGCCGGGCAGGGCGTGGGTGGCCAGGGTGGCGGCGAGGATGTCGGCCACCACCGCGCACAACACGGTGGCGGTCAGCCGGCGTTCGCTGCGGCCCCAGAACAACAGCGGGATGGCCATGCACAGGTAGCCGATCGCCACTCCGGCAGCCAGGCGCGGGTAGCGCGGCTCGGGAATGGCGTCGGACAGGGGACTGAACACCAATGCGGCGATCAGCCCGGCCACCAGCACCCGGTACAACGAAAAGAAGTACAGCTCGCGCTGCGGCGCGGACTGCACCCGGGCGATGAGCGATGCAATGGAGGTCAAGCCGATTCCCCGCCGTAACAAGCCGCGAGTATAGGCAGGTGCGGTCCTGGGCACAGCGCGTGCGCACATTGTCGGGCGGCGCGCAAGCGCGGCGATCGGACAGGCAATGCCGGCGAATTTTGCGCCGCACGGCGTGGTCGGCCACAATAGGCGGCCCGTTCGCGTCTTTCGACGTGCCGCCCCGGCGGTCTGCGTTACACGCAGCGGTCGTTTCCTTTTCCCACGGTGACGCATGAATTTCCACGAATACCAGTCAAAACAGCTGCTTGCCGAGTACGGCATCCCCGTTCCGGCCGGCAAGGTCGCGGCGACCCCGGACGAAGCGGTTGAAGTCGCCAATTCCCTGGGCAAGGGCCCCTGGATGGTGAAAGCGCAGATCCACGCGGGCGGCCGCGGCAAGGCTGGCGGCGTCAAGTTCTGCAAGACCACCGACGATGTGAAGGCCGCAGCGGCCAAGATGCTCGGCACCAAGATGTCGACCTACCAGACCGCCGGCGTCGAGCTGCCGATCAACCTGGTGCTGGTGACCACCGCCGGCGAGATCGTCAAGGAGCTGTATCTGTCGATCCTGGTCGACCGCGGCACCAAGACCATCACCTACATCGCCTCGTCCGAAGGCGGCGTGGAGATCGAGCAGGTCGCTGCCGAAACGCCGGAGCTGATCCACTCGCTCAACGTCGATTTCGTCGAAGGTGTGCAGGGCTACCACGGTCGCGATTTCGGCTTCAAGCTCGGCCTCAACGCCAAGCAGGCCGGCCAGTTCGCCAGCATCATGGTGAACCTGTACCGCCTGTTCAACGAAAAGGACCTGGCGCTGGTTGAAATCAACCCGCTGGCGATCCTGGACGACGGCAACCTGTACGCGCTGGACGGCAAGTTCGACAGCGACGACAACGCCGCATTCCGTCAGAAGCAGCTGATCGCCATGCGCGACAAGACGCAGGAAGACGAGACCGAAGTGACCGCTTCGGAGCTGGACATCAACTACGTCACCATGGACGGCAACATCGGTTGCATGGTCAACGGCGCAGGCCTGGCCATGGCCACCATGGACGTCATCAAGCTCAATGGCGGCGAGCCGGCGAACTTCCTGGACGTGGGCGGCGGTGCGAACAAGCAGCGCGTCATCGAGGCGTTCAAGCTGATCCTGTCCTCGGCCAAGGTCGAAGGCATCTTCGTCAACATCTTCGGCGGCATCGTCCGCTGCGACATGATTGCCGAAGGCATCATCGCTGCGGTCAAGGAAGTGGGCGTCAAGGTTCCGGTTGTGGTGCGCCTGGAAGGCACCAACGTGGAAGAAGGCAAGCAGCTGCTGCGCGACAGCGGCATGGCCATCATCCCGGCCGACAACATCAACGACGGTGCCAAGAAGGTCGTTGAAGCTGTCAAGAACGCCGCCTGATTCACGACACCGAAGGAACTATCCATGTCCGTTTTGATTAACAAGAACACCAAGGTGATCGTGCAGGGCTTCACCGGCCAGCAGGGCACCTTCCACGCCACTCAGATGATCGAGTACGGCACCCAGGTCGTCGGCGGCGTGACCCCCGGCAAGGGCGGCACCACGCATATCGATCTGCCGGTGTTCAACACCGTGGCCGACGCCGTGCAGAACACCGGCGCCGATGCGTCGGTGATCTACGTGCCGCCGCCGTATGCGGCCGACGCGATCCTGGAAGCGGCTGCGGCCGGCATCAAGGTCATCGTCTGCATCACCGAAGGCATCCCGGTGCTGGACATGCTGCGCGTCAAGAACGTGCTGACCCGCTCGCATCCGGACACCGTGCTGATCGGGCCGAACTGCCCCGGCGTGATCACCCCGGGCGAGTGCAAGATCGGCATCATGCCGGGCCACATCCACAAGCCGGGCAAGATCGGCATCGTGTCGCGTTCGGGCACCCTGACCTATGAAGCGGTCAAGCAGACCACCGAAGTGGGCCTGGGCCAGAGCACCTGTATCGGTATCGGCGGCGACCCGATCAACGGCCTGAACTTCGTCGACTGCCTCAAGCTGTTCAACGAAGACCCGCAGACCGAAGGCATCATCATGGTCGGCGAGATCGGCGGCGACGCCGAAGAAGCAGGTGCCGAGTACATCAAGCAGTTCGTGAAGAAGCCGGTGGTCGGCTTCATCGCCGGTGCGTCGGCTCCGGCCGGCAAGCGCATGGGCCACGCCGGTGCGATCGCATCGGGTGGCAAGGGCACCGCCGAAGGCAAGTTCGCGGCGATGGAAGCCGCTGGCGTCAAGACCGTCCGTTCGCCGGGCGATCTGGGTGCGGCGATTGCTGCGCTGGTGAAGTAAGTACGCGCTGCGCGCTAGTCGGCGAGTTGAGAGAGGCCACCTTCGGGTGGCCTTTTTTTATGGCTCGATAGTGCTTCCCTCATCCGCCCTTCGGGCACCTTCTCCCGCATGCGGGAGAAGGGAGTGACGCAGGCAGTTGCGTGGCTGATAGATGGTGGGAGCGGGAGCGGGAGCGGGAGCAGGTGCAGTAGCAGGGGCGGGAGCAGGAGCAGGAGCAGCAGTTGCAGTTGCAGTTGCAGCAGCAGTTGCAGCAGAAGCGGACTGCTTTAGCTTCGCGCGTCGGATTTCCCCTCTCCCGCTTGCGGGAGAGGGGTAGGGGTGAGGGCAGCTTTCCCCTACACCCCAAATCGATCGCAACCGATAGCTGGCACCGGCAGTTCCATAACACGCTGTGATCTGACAAAAACCCGATGCATCCAATGCGCGCTGGCGAAAAAATTCGATTTGCGAAAATCTTGCGACGCGAGATGACCAACGCCGAGCGCGCGCTTTGGTACCGGCTGCGTGATCGGCGCTTGCTGGGCTTCAAGTTTCGCAGGCAGTGTCCGGTCGGGCCGTACATCGCCGATTTCGCCTGCCTTGACTGCGCATTGATCATCGAACTTGATGGCAGCCAGCATCTGAACGCCTGCTCCGATGCAGTACGCGACGCCTTCCTGCAGCGCGAGGGCTTCCAGCTGCTGCGCTTCTGGAATAATGCGGTGCTGGCGCGCACTGACGATGTGTGCAACGCGATTGCGCAAGGTTTGTGCGTTGCCCGTTCTTCTTCCCCTCCTTCCGGCATCCGGTAGGAACCGCAAAAGGCTGCCGATATGTCCCAGATCCTCCGCATCGCCATGGCCCAGTTCGACTTCCCGGTTGGGGCGGTGGCAAAAAATACCGATCGCATCATCGAGTTCATTGCCACGGCACGCGATGAGTTCGAGGCGGACATCGTGCTGTTTCCCGAACTGGCGATCAGCGGCTACCCGCCGGAAGATCTGCTGCTGCGTCCGGGGTTCTTGGCGCACTGCGAACAAGCATTGACGCGCATTGCGGCGAGTACGCGCGGTATCGTCGCCGTGGTCGGCTGGCCGCAAAGCGCCGGTAGCGTGGTCTACAACGCCGCCAGCGTGTTGCGCGATGGCCGCATCGAAGCGACCTACCGCAAGCGCGAGCTGCCCAACTACGCGGTGTTCGACGAGCGTCGTTACTTCGATGTGGACCCGGATGGCGACAATTGCGTGGTCACGGTCAAGGGCGTGCAGGTGGGCGTGGTGATCTGCGAAGACCTGTGGTTCGCCGAGCCGCTGGCCAAAACCGTGCATGCCGGCGCCGAGCTGGTGCTGGTCCCCAATGCCTCGCCGTACGAGCGCGGCAAGCACGCGCAGCGCGATGCGCTATTGGCAGAGCGCACGCGCGAGAGCGGGGCGGCGATTGCGTATCTCAACGTGGTTGGCGGCCAGGACGCGCTGGTGTTCGACGGCGCGTCGGTGGTGGCTGATGGCGACGGCACCGTGCATCCGGCCGCCGCCGCCTTTGTCGATCAATGGCTGGTGGTGAACTACGCCGCCGGCGAACGCCGCTTCACCCCGGTGGTCTGGGTGGACGATGGCGACGAGAGCATGGACGCGCTCGCCTGGCGCGCGGTGGTGCGTGGCCTGCAGGATTACTGCCGCAAGAACGGCTTCAGCAAGGTGTGGCTGGGCCTGTCCGGCGGCATCGATTCGGCGCTGGTGCTGGCGATGGCGGTCGATGCGCTGGGCGGCGATAACGTCACCGCGGTGCGGCTGCCGTCGCGCTATACCGCCGGTCTGTCCAACGATCTGGCCGAGGAGCAATGCCGCGCGATGGGCGTGAAGCTGGAAACCATCGCGATCGAGCCGGCCTTCGAAGGCTTGCTCGCCGCGTTGGGTCCAATGTTCGAAGGCACCCAGCCGGATGTCACCGAAGAGAATCTGCAGTCGCGCAGCCGTGGCGTGATCTTGATGGCGCTGTCCAACAAATTCGGCGGGTTGCTGCTGACCACTGGCAACAAGAGCGAATACGCAGTGGGCTACGCCACCATTTACGGCGACATGTGCGGTGGCTACGCGCCGCTGAAGGATCTCTACAAGACCGAAGTGTTCGGCCTGGCGAAATGGCGTAATACCGTCGGCGGTGCGCCGGTCATTCCACCGGCGGTGATCTCGCGCCCGCCATCGGCCGAGCTACGCGACAACCAGACCGACCAGGATTCGCTGCCGCCCTACGATGTGCTCGACGGCATCCTGTATCGCTATGTCGACCAGGAGCAGTCGCGCGACGAGATCGTCGCCGCCGGTTATGCAGCCGACACCGTCGAACACGTGCTGCGCCTGGTGCGGATCAACGAATGGAAGCGCCATCAGGCCGCGCCCGGGCCGAAGATCTCGCGGCGCGCGTTTGGTCGCGAGCGGCGTTACCCGATCACCAACGGGTATTCCGGTCAGTAACCCGGCGCGTCGGCCATCGCTGCGGTGGCCGGCGGTTGCGCGAAGCGGGTGAGCAAATCAAGAGTCGGCTTGGGTCGCGTCAGGTCGTACATCAGGCCGAAGTGGCCTTCTGCGCCCTGGATGGTGGTCTGGTCCAGCAACTCGTAGACATTGATCTCAGACACGACGTCGGCATAGTTGGCGCGCACGTTGCGCAGCAGCTGCGCCAGGCTGTCGAAGCAACCCCGATCGCCTTCCGCGCCGCCGGTGGTGTTGCCGGTGTAGACCTCGGCGCAGTTCAGCTCGTTGAAGAACACCGGCGTGTTGTAGGTCTGCGCGGCGGAGCGTAGCTGGCCCAGGTACAAGTCCGTCCAGTAGCCGGCATCGTGGTGGAAGGCGTAGTAGTGGAAGCTGATGTGGTCGAAGTCGAAACCGGCGGCCTTGGCCTTGGCAAGAAACCACAGCGAGCCATTGCGGTCGCCTGGGCAACGCGCGTTGGCGCTGCGGTCGTCGCTGTTGCAGGCGGTGATGTTGATGGTGAAACGCAGGCCCGCGCCTAGTTCGTTGGAGGCCTGGCGCATGCCCAGATACATGGTGGTCATCGCGGCGATGCGGGCATCGGCTTCGGCGCGCACCAGGTCCTGTTCGTTGCCGATCTCCCAGACCTTGATGTCGGCCGCGTAGCGACGTGCCAGTTGGTAACCGATCTCGCGCGACATCGGGTAGACCATCGGGCGTAGCGTGATGCCGTACTGACGCGCCAGTGGCACCAGGGCATCCAGCGTTGCGTAATCGCGCGGATCCACATCGAAGCGGTAGCTGCGCAGATTGCGCGCGGCCAGCAGTTTGAAGCGTGCCTCGGCCTGGTTCATGGGGTAGCCGGGGCGATTGTCGTGGGCGTTGACGCCGTAGACGATCGGGGCCGCGACTGAGACCGTGCTCAGTGTTGCCAGCGACACCGCGAGCAAAAATAGGGCGATGAGACGAGACATGCGGCCTCCTTGGCTGGCGCCGGCGGGGAGTCGGATCTTCCTAAGAGCGGCTAACAAACCGTCGCGAGCAATCGTCAGGTGGGTGTGGATGGCGCGGAGGAACCGGAGTGTATGCGTGGTAGATGCCGACTCCGAGAACCGGCCGCGCCCGCCTGGCGATGAGCACAGTCGTTTTGTTAGCTGCTCTAAGGTTTGAGTATAGGCAGGCCAGCCCGCCGGTTAGGTGATCTGGCGCCGGTTACGGGACGCGCGCAGGCTTGCGGTAGCCGGCACAGGGAGCGAGCACGCGCGCACAGACGCGACCGCAGTGGGGAGCGCTCACTGCGGCGGCGGCTTGCCGCACCGACCTCTCAGGCATGAAAAAGGGGCCTTTCGGCCCCTTGTGTATTCGGCAGCGACTGCAGTCTTAGTCGCGGCTCATCTGTGCATTGCGCTGACCGGTAGCGGCGGACTTCTCGCCGGCAAACGGGTTGAGCTTGCGGATCGCCCAGGGGTACTTCGGCCAATTGCCGGTCAGCCACGGGTGCTGCGGGCTGTTGAGTTCGAGCACGCGGCGTGCGTCTGCGGCCAGGGTCTTGTTGCCCAGGTGTGTGTAGGCCTCCGCCAGCACGGCAACGGCGTCGTACTGATAGGCGCTCTGCGGGTAGGTTTCCAGCAGATAGTTGGCGCGGCCGGCTGCTGACACCCAGGCGTTGCGGCGCAGGTAGTACAGCGCGTTATCCAGCTCGTGCTGGGCGAACACGTCGCGCAGCTCGATCATCCGCTTGCGCGCGTCGGGCGCGTAGCGGCTGTTGGGATAGCGGTCGGTGACCGTATTGAAGTCGTTGTAGGCCTGCTGCGGCGACGACAGATCGCGGCGGCTTGGGTCCAGCGACCACACCCGACGCAGGAACACCGTGTCGCGGTTACTGTTGGCCAGCCCGCGCAGGTAGTACAGGTACGAGATGTTGCGGTGCGTGGGATAGGTCCGGATGAAGCGGTCGACGCTGGACACCGTGTCGTCGTGCTTGCCGGCCTTGTACTGGGCGTAGGCGCTTTCGATCATCGCCTGCTCGGTGTACGGACCATACGGGTACTGGGCAATCAGGCGCTTGTAGCTGGCTTCGGCGCCAGCCCAGTTGCCTTTCTCCATCAGGCCGTGGCCTTTGCCATAGAGCTGCTCGACCGGCATGCCCTCATCGGGATTCTTGTCCTTGGCGCCGCGGTGGCAGCCGGTGACGACGAACGCCATGACCAGCATGAGGGCAATCAGGCGCGCAGGCGCGGAAAACGTGGACCGTCGGATCATGGGTCTGGGAAGGACGCGTCAGGAAAACGAAAGCGCGATGATAGCCTAGTGGCCTGTCCGGCGACTGACTCCTGCCGCCCGGACCGCCAAATTCCCGTTTTTGCCTGAGTGCCAGTGTCCATGTCCGACCCATCTGCCGACCCTATCCACCCGTCCATCCGTCAGGCCATCGTGCCCGATAACGCCGCAGGGCGCCGTTTCGACGCGGTGCTGGCCGAGCTGTTCCCTGAATTCTCGCGCTCGCGGCTGTCGGAATGGATCAAGTCCGGCGATGCGCTGCTGGATGGCGAAATGGCGCGACCGCGCGACACCTTGCGCGGCGGCGAGAGCGTGCAGCTGCAAGTGGTGCTGGAAACCCAGACCCATGCCGCCCCGCAGGACATCCCGCTGAACGTGTTGTACGAAGACGACCAGGTGCTGGTAATCGACAAGCCGGCCGGACTGGTCGTACACCCAGGCGCGGGCAATCCGGACGGCACCCTGGTCAATGCGCTGCTGTTCCGCGACCCCGCGTTGTCGGCGGTGCCACGCGCCGGCGTGGTGCATCGTCTGGACAAGGAAACCAGCGGCGTCATGGTGGTCGCGCGGACCGTGCAGGCGCAGACGGCGCTGGTGGAACAGCTGTCCGCGCGCGATGTGCATCGCCAGTATCTGGCGGTGGTGGTCGGTGCGCTGGTGTCCGGCGGCACCGCCAATGCGCCGATCGACCGCCATCCACGTGATCGCCTGAAGATGGCGGTGCGCGACGACGGCCGCGACGCGGTCACCCATTACCGGCTGCGCGAACGCTTCCGTGCGCATACCGCGCTGGAATGCCGCCTGGAAACCGGGCGCACCCATCAGATCCGCGTGCATATGGCGCATCTGAAGTCGCCGATCGTTGGCGACCCGCTGTACGGCGGCGCGCTCAAGCTGCCCAAGGGCGCCACCGACGAGCTGGTGCACGAGCTGCGCACCTTCAAGCGCCAGGCGCTGCATGCCGAAACGCTGGAATTCCTGCATCCGGTCAGCGGCGAGCCGGTGCGCGCCACCGCACCGGTGCCGGCCGACCTGCAGCGGCTGATGACCGCGCTGCGTGAAGACAGCGCACGTGCCGCCGAGCTGGCACGCCGCTGAAGTGACAGTGGCCGCGCCTTGCATCCTGCCGGCCGACTGGCCTGCGCCGCCACGCATCCAGGCGCTGACTACATTGCGCTACGGGCTGGGCGGCTCGCTGCCGCCGTTCGACACACTCAATCTGGGCAACCGCAACAGCCCCGAGGGCGATACGCCCGAGCAGGTGGAGCGCAACCGGGCACTGCTGGTCGAGGCGTTGGCGTTGCCGAGCGCGCCGCATTGGTTGCGGCAGGTGCACGGCGTCGAGGTCGTGCGCGTCGAGGCGCCGCTGCCTGCATCCGATGCGCGGTCGGATGGCGCGGGCGATCTCGCGCCAGCTGCGTCTGAACCTATTGCCGATGCGGCTGTGACCGCTGTGCCTGGCGTGGTGCTGGCGATCCTCACTGCCGATTGCCTGCCCGTGGTGCTGGCGGCGGCCGATGGCAGCGAAGTGGCGGCCGCGCATGCCGGTTGGCGCGGGCTCGCCGACGGCATGCTCGAGCGCAGCGTGGCCGCCATGCGTACGCCTGCGTCGCGGTTGATCGCATGGCTGGGGCCGGCAGCGGGACCGCAGGCATATGAAATCGGGCAGGACGTCTTCGATGCCTTCGTCTCCGACGATGCGCAGGCGCAGGACGCCTTCAGCGCCACGCGGCCGGGGCATTGGCGGGTGGATCTGTATGCACTGGCGCGCCAGCGCTTGCAGCGTGCCGGCGTGCCGGCCAGCGCGATCCATGGCGGCGGGCTGTGCACCATTTCCGATCCGCAACGCTTCTTCTCGCACCGCCGCGACCGTCGCAGCGGACGCATGGCCACGCTGGCCTGGATCGCGCCCTGAACACGCCATTGTTCGCGCAGGTACTCGGCCAGGATGCGTTCGCGCAGCTGCCTGCGCCGGTGCGCGCGCTGCACTCGGTGCAGCAGCGCCAGACCTTTGGCGGAAGGGCGCAGATCCAGCGCGGTCGTCATGCCTTGGTGCCATTGCTGGCGTTGCTGAGCCGCTTGCCGCGCACTGGCGAGGTGGATGTCGAAGTGGAGTTTCTGGTCGATGCGCACGGCGAGCGTTGGCATCGGCGGTTTGCCGGGTTGCCGATGTATTCACGGTTATGGCGCCACGGCGATGCACTGCGCGAGCACCTGGGCGCGGTGCGCTTCGAATTCGCGCTGCGTGCCGATGCCGACGCGTTGTACTGGCAGGCCACGCGCGTGTGGGCATTCGGCTGGATCCCGCTGCCTGCGCGCTGGTTCGAGCAGGTGCGTTGCCGGGAACATGTCGACGCTGGCCGCTATGGATTTTTCGTCGACGTGCACCTGCCGCTGGTCGGGCCGTTCATTCGCTACGAGGGTTGGCTTGCGCCAGGTTGAATCGCCGCAGGTTGATGCGCGCAGTGCGCCGGCAACCATCGTGTTCGATGGCGTGTGTCTGCTGTGCAATGGCTGGGTCACGTTGCTGCTGCGCCACGATCGACGTGGGCGTTATCGCTTTGCCGCGATGCAGGGGCACGCCGGGCGCGCGCTGTTGCAGCAGCACGGGCTGGATCCCGATGATCCGCTGTCGTTTTTGCTGGTGGACGGCACCGGTGCATGGACCGACAGCGATGCGATCGTGCGCGTGCTGGCCGGTTTGGGTGGCGTTTGGCGCTTGTTTGCAGTGTTGCGCGTGGTCCCACGTGGCTTGCGCGACATCGGCTATCGCCTGATCGCGCGCAATCGCTATCGCTGGTTCGGGCGTACCGAGCACTGCATGCTGCCAACACCCGAGCAGCGTGCGCGGTTCCTGGATTAGCCCTCGCTGCCGCCAAACCAGCTTGGCGTAGGAGCGCACATGGGCGCGATGGGGCGTTACCGATAAAGCTTCGTCGCGCCCAGGTGCGCTCCTACGAAGATTGGTTCATCTGTGGGGTGGCGCTTCGATTTGGCGTGTTGTTTGTGGCTTTGCGTGCCGGACCAACGATGGCAGACACGCACGCTTGCTTGGCGTAGGCGAACCTGGGCGCGATGGGGCATTACCGGTGATGCTTCGTCGCGCCCGGGTGCGCTCCTACGGTTTATGCCGCCGCGTTTCCGAAACTTGCGCGCACGACGTTCGAGTTGCCGCTGTGCGCGGGCTGCAGGCGGAAGATCGAGACCGCATCGGCCAGTTCCACCGCCTGTTCTTCCAGGCTACGTGCGGCGGCCGTGGCTTCTTCCACCAACGCGGCGTTGCGTTGGGTGACCTCATCCAGTTGTGCGACGGTGCGATTGACCTGTTCGATGCCGCTGGACTGCTCGGCGCTGGCCGAGGTGATCTCGCTCATGATGTCGGTGACGTGTTTGACCGAGCCGACGATCTCGCGCATGGTCGCGCCGGCACGATGCACCAGCCCCGAGCCCAGCTCCACCTTGTCGGTGGAGTCGGCGATCAGCGTCTTGATCTCTTTTGCCGCATCGGCAGAGCGCCGCGCCAATGCGCGCACTTCCGAGGCGACGACCGCAAAACCGCGGCCCTGTTCGCCGGCACGTGCTGCTTCCACCGCGGCATTGAGCGCCAGGATATTGGTCTGAAACGCGATGCCGTCGATGACGCCGATGATCTCGCCGATCTTGCGCGAGGCGGTACTGATCTGGCTCATGGTGGCGACCACATCATCCATCACCTGGCCGCCGCTTTGCGCCACTTCACCGGTGCCCACCACCAGGCGGTTGGCCTGCAGCGCGCTGTCGGCATTCTGCTTCACGGTCGAGGTGAGTTCTTCCATGGAGCTTGCGGTTTCTTCCAGATTCGCCGCCTGCTGCTCGGTGCGTTCGGACAGATCGGTATTGCCAGCGGCGATTTCCACCGCAGCCTGGCGGATGGTGTCCGATGCAGTCTGGATGCCGCCGATGATTTCGGTCAGACGGGCGACGGTCTGGTTGGTGTCGTCGCGCAGACGCGCAAAGATGCCGTGCGCATCGCCGTCCACGCGCTGGGTGAGGTCGCCTTCGGCCATCGCGCTGATGACGCGTGCCAACGCGGCCAGGTGGGTTTCCACCGAGTCGTAGATGCGGTTGATGCCTTGCGCCAGCGACAGCAGCACGCCATCCATGCCGTCGACCTGCATGCGGCGACTGAAATCGCCGGCCGATGCCGCGTCGATGATCTGGATCAGCGCCTGCTCGGCGTTGACCTGCGCGGTGACGTCCATCCACTGCGCGATGGTGCCCAGCTTGGTGCCGTCGGCGGCGATGATCGGGCTGTATACAAAGTCGATCTGGCGCCCGAAGAACGGCGCGCGCACGGCCTTGGACGCATTCAACGCGCGCATGCGGTCGATGGCGGCCTGGCTGTCCGGGTAGATGTCGCCGATGCTGCCGCCGACGAATCCTTCGGCATGGAAGCTGGGGCGGAAGCTCTGCACATCCGGCTCGATCAGCTTGAGCATCGCGAGCAGCTTGCGGTTGGCGAACAGCACCTGGCCGTCGTCGTCGGCGATGCGGATCATGGTGTCCAGATCGTCGAGTGCCTTGATCACGAACTGCCCATGGCGAAGGCCTTGTTCCATCACGTCGATGCGGATGGCCAGCTTGTCCTGGGTCGCCTGCAACGTGCGCAGCAGCGGTGCCAGTTCACCGGAGGCGGTACGCGCGTCCAGGCGCTGAAAGCGGCCTTCGCCCAGCGCAGCGACGGCACTCACTGCCTGCTGCAGCTGCGCACTGCTGCGACGACGCGCCCACCACCACAGGCCGACGCTGGCCGCGCCGAGCACCAGCAGGGCCGGGAACAGCTTCGCGAACGCGCTACCGACGCCGCCGGGCACCAGCGTTGCGGCATAGAGCGTCAGCAAGGCCAGCAGCCCGAGGTTTGCGGCAGCGGGCATCCATGCAGTCCAGGTGGTACGCGCAACGTTTGCGTCCGCGGGTGGGCGGGAAACGGGTGCGGCATCGTGTGAAGGCAACATAGGCTGAGTCCGACTAGTGTTCTGGGAAAGGGGGAACGGTGTGCGGCAGGAGTGGGCTGCAATGGGGTATCGGCGGCCGAGCCCGAATCATGATGGTGTGAAAGGACCGTTTGTCGGAATGCGTGCTGCCGAACCCACAAAAAGCTGATGTGGTTGATTTGGAAGCGTTTTCAATTGCGGTGCGTATGTTTTGAGCAGCTCTCGGCTGCCCGGAATCGGTGTTCCTGGTTGTAAATTCCGCGTGAAATTGGGCTGTCGTGAGGTCGGGCAATTCCACGCTCCGATGGAATGCAGATGGGCGGTTCGCTTCCCCTGATCTGGCAGCGGCTACTAGCGCGCGTTGCACTGTTGCCGGTGCCGGTGCCGGTGTCGGTGTCGGGTTTGCTCTGAAATCAGAGCGGGCACAAACCACCGCCATGGCAGTGCACCGGGTGTCGGGAAATCGCAGCAGGAGAACTTGAAAAGCAGCGACCCGAAGAACTTCGGAAAGACCTCCATCCGACACGGCTCGGTGCGACGCCGATGGCCCGTCGGTCAAACCGCAGTTCCGGCACACCTGTCATGAGCGGACGCAACCCAGTGCAATTCAGGCGTGCTGCCGGAACCACGGATTCCGACCGCACACCACATGCTCCGCCGCATCCGGACAACGACGATTCGCCCAATCGACAGGCCGCGCCCATAAAAAAACCGGCCGTCTCGCGACGGCCGGTCTGTTGTGTCACTGCCCAAAAGGGCTGGCGATTACTTCGCCGGCGCCGCTGGTGCAGCGTCCGGCAAGGCCCAGGCGATGACGCTGTCGCCGGACTTGGTTTCCATGCGGTCGTGCCCACCCACGGCTGCCACGATGTACTGCTTGCCGTCGATGGTGTAGCTCAACGGGGCAGCCTGCGGGCCGGCCGGCACGCGCGTCTCCCAGACCTGCTTGCCGGTGCGGGTGTCGAAGCCGCGCATGAAGTCGTCCAGGGTTGCGCCGATGAAGGTCACGCCACCGGCGGTGGCCAGTGAGCCGCTGTTGTTGGGCGTGCCGATCTCGAACTTGGTCTTGGACGGGATGCCCATCGGACCCTGGTCGTAGCCGGTACCCAGCGGACGGCGCCACAGCACCTGCTGCGTGCGCAGATCCACACCGGAGATGTAGCCCCACGGCGGGGCGACGCACGGGGTGTTGAGCGGCGACATCCACGGCTCCTTGCGCGCGCCATAGGCCAGGCCCTTCTGCGCCATGTAGCCGGGGGTCTTGCTCTTGCCGTCGAACACCGACACGACGCCGAGTTCGTTCATTTTCTCGCGGGTATAGACCTGCAAGGTGTAGGGCAGGCGATTGCTGTTCATCACCATGATGCCGCGCTGCAGATCGACCGAGACGCCGCCCCAGTTGATGCCGCCGTGGTTGCCGGTGAACGCCAGTGAGCCTTGCAGCGTCGGCGGGGTGAACATGCCTTCGTAGCGCAGCTGCTTGAACTGGATACGGCAGGCCAGCTGATCGAACGGGGTCATGCCCCAGGCATCGGATTCGATGATGGTCTCGACCTCGCGGCTGGGCGCGCCCACGGTGTTGGGCATGCCCGGCGAGATCGGCTGGGTGGCAGCGGTCCAGTCGCCATGGTCGGTGCCTTGCGGCACGGCCATCTGTTTGACCGGCATCAACGGCGCGCCGGTGGCACGATCCAGCACGAACACCTGGCCGGACTTGGTAGCCTGGATCACCGCAGGACGGGTGCCGCCGCCGGCGACCGGCCAATCGACCAGGTTCGGCTGCGGGCCGATGTCGTAATCCCACAGGTCGTGGTTGACGGTACGGAAATGCCAGCGCTCCTTGCCGGTGGCCGCGTCCACGGCGACCAACGAGGCGGTGTATTCCTCATCCTGCGGGGTACGGCCCTTCCCGAAGAAGTCGCCGGCCGCATTGCCGGTGGGCAGATACACCAGGCCCAGCTCATCGTCGGCCGCCATCAGCGACCACACGTTCGGGGTCGAACGCGTGTAGGTCTGGCCAGCGGGCGGTTCGGCGGTGATCGCCGGGTTGCCCAGATCCCAGGCCCAGCGCAGCTGGCCGGTGAGGGCATCGAAGCCGCGCACCACGCCGGACGGCGCATCGCCTTCCTGGCCGTCACGCACCTGGCCGGTCGGCTGGATCACCACGCCGCGCATCACCACCGGCGGCGAGGTCGGGCCGACGAAGCCAGGCTTGGTATTGCCGGTGCCGGCATTGAGGTCCACATAGCCGTTGTTGCCGAAGCTGGCGCACAGCTTGCCGGTCTGCGCGTCCAGCGCGCCGAGGCGACCATCGACCATCGGCCAGAAGATTCGCGTCGGGCAGTCGGCAGTGCCTTCCGGCGCCTGGTAGTACGACACGCCACGGCAGGTGGTGGCGGCCACACCGGCCATCGCCTTGGGGTTGGTCTGCGGGTCGAAGCGCCAGCGCTCCTTGCCGTTGGCCGCTTCCACCGCGATCACCTTCTGGGTCGGGGTGCAGATGTACAGCAGGTCGCCGATCTTGAGCGGGGTGTTCTGGAAGGCGTAGCCCAGCTTGGAGCCGGCCGGCTTCAGATCGCCGGTATGGAATTCCCAGGCCACCTTGAGGTTCTTCACGTTGTCCGGGGTGACCTGCGCGCCGGGGGTGTAGTGATTGGACAGGTTGGAACCGGCATACGCGGTCCAGTTGCTGGCGTCGTGATTGGCCGCGACATTGCCGTCCGGGCTGGGCACGCTGCCGCGACTGAAGGCAGTGGCGTTGTCGGCCGCCTGCTTGGATGCGTCGGCCAGCTCCACATTGCGCGGCATAAACAGCGGCCACAGGATCAGCGCTGCGCCCAGGATCGGCAGCACACCGGTCACCACGACATAGCCGGCGCCGGACAAGGGCTGCATGCGCCGACGCGCCACGCCCCAGAACGGCAGCAGTACCAGGCCCAGCACCGACATCCAGGCCAGACGCGGGACCAGGCCCCAGCCATCCATACCCACTTCCCACAGCGCCCACGCGATGGTGGCGGCCAGCGTGGCGCCAAACAGCCACAGGCCGGCACGCTTGCCCAGCGCCAGCAACACGCCGGCCAGCAGCAGCGCAATGCCCGCGAGCAGGTAGTACCAGGAACCGCCGACGGCGACCAGGCGGCCGCCTTCGTAGGCGAGCACCGCACCGAGCACGGCGATCACCACTGCATAGGCCACCAGCAACCAGGTGCCTAGCCCACGTTTTGAGGATTGATCAGTCATTTTGAGATATCAGGAAGGACTTGGGCGGCATGCACCGGCGACAAGTCGTGGAGGGAGAGAGGTCACCCGTTGGCAAAGGCTGCCGGCGACCTTGGATATGAACGCGCAGCCCCTCCCAGGGTCCTCAGCGCTACTCATGTGAATATTTTAGACCTCTGAGCGCCGCCTGTCCGTGACGGAATAGGAACCATTGTTCCAACCTGCAGCTCGGATGTACCGAATTTGCGTGGAATTTGAGCAGTGCAGCGAAGGGCGCTGACATTTTCGGTTGATGCGCGGTGATACCTGACGAGTGATGCACGCGAGAATCGCTGTCGCTTGCGAATTGCTTTTTTTGTTCGGCTTGCTCTGCATTGGTCTTGCAGTTGCTTAGCTCAGTTTTTGCTTTTGACTCACCCAGTCGCCTTAAAGCAAGCCGAGCACCACAGTCATGCGTGGCCGAAGAGGCCACCCGCGCCTGAAGGGCGTGGAAGCCTTTGACTTCGCTGTGCCCTAGAGCGCTGTGGCTTAAAGCTGTGCTTGAAATTCCCGAATGGCTACAAGCGCATCTGCCGGAAATCCCTTGTAACCGTACCCTCATCCGCCCTTCGGGCACCTTCTCCCGGAGGGAGAAGGGAATTTATCCAGCCTCCCGCAGGAAGAAGGCAATGCACGCAGCAGTCTGCGTACATTCCCCCTCACCGAGGAAAGCTTAGGCATCTGCGAGCGCCTGCAGATACCGCTGGCGCCAGTGGTTGATGTTGTTCTTGCGCAGATGATCCATCATCGCCCGCCACCGCTCGATACGTGTTGCCAACGGCATGCTTGCTGCCGTTGCAATAGCATCGGCCACACCGTCCAGATCGTGCGGATTGACCAGTAGCGCTTCCTTCATTTCGTCCGCCGCGCCGGCCAGCAACGACAGTACCAGGACACCGGGATTTTCAGGGTCCTGCGCGGCCACAAATTCTTTGGCGACCAGATTCATGCCATCGCGCAATGGCGTTACCAGGCCCACCGATGCGGCCCGATAGAAACCAGTCAATGTTGCATGGCTGAAGTTCTGGTTGACGTAGCGCAGCGGCGTCCAGTCCGGCCCCGCATGTCCACCATTGATGTGGCCGGCGATCTGTTCCAGCTGCCCGCGTAATTGACGATATTCGGTGACATCGCCGCGCGATACCGGTGCGATCTGCAGATAGGTCAGGCTGCCGGATTGATCCGGGTAGCGCTCCAGATAACGCTCGAAGCCCTGGAAGCGTTCCGGCAGACCTTTGGAGTAATCCAACCGGTCCACACCGATGGCCAGCTGCCGCCCGCGCAGACTCTCGCGCAGATCGCGCACGGCTTGCTTGCTGACGGATGCTTTTGCCTGATTGGCAATCAGATCGGTGTCGATCCCGATCGGGAACGACGAGGCGGTGAAGCGCCGTCCACCCGGGCCTTCGACCAGATCGCCGTCCAGAATGCGGCCGCCACCGAACAGGCGTACATACGCCTTGAAGCGCTCGGCATCGCGTTGGGTCTGGAAGCCGACCAGATCGTAGGCATAAAAGGTACTGAACAAGCGCGCGTGATCGGGCATCGCCTGCATCAAATCGGCCGATGGCATCGGCACATGCAGGAAGAAGCCCATCTTGCAGCCCACCCCCAGCTCGCGCAGCATCGCGCCCAGCGGGATCATGTGGTAATCGTGAATCCACAAGGTGTCGCTATCTTTCAGCAGTGGCGCGAGTTTTTCCGCGAACAGGCGATTGACGCGCAGATAGCCTTCGCGCTTGGCGCGGTCGTAATCGACCAGGTCCAGACGGAAGTGCAGCAACGGCCACAACGTGCGATTGGCAAAGCCGTTGTAGTACGAGTCGATGTCGCGCTTGTTGAGGTCCATGGTGACGAAGGTGATGTCGCCTTCGGTTTGCTCGTGCATGCCGCCGCTGTCGCCACGCGCGGTCTTGCCGCTCCAGCCGAACCACATGCCGCCGCGCTCCTTGAGCGCCGCCAACAACCCGACTGCAAGGCCGCCCGCGCGGTTTTCGCCGGGCACTGCAACACGATTGGATACCACCACCAAACGACTCATGACGCCTCCTGCCAGCTCCGCGACAAGCGCATCGCTGCGATGATCAAACCGACATGCGAATAGGTCTGAGGGAAATTGCCCCAGGCTTCGCCGTCTTCGAACGATAGGTCTTCCGAAAGCAAGCCGAGGTGATTGCGGCGCGACAGGATGCGCTCGAACAATTCACGTGCCTCGTCCTTGCGGCCGATGGAGGCCAGCGCATCGATGTACCAGAACGTGCAGATGGTGAAGCTGGTTTCCGGCTCGCCGAAGTCGTCGGGCGCGATGTAGCGATACAGCGCATCGCCATGTTTGAGCACCCGGCCGACCGCTTCGACCGTGCGCACGAAGCGGCTGTCGTCGGCATCCACGATGCCGATGTCGGCCAGCAACAGCAGCGACGCATCCAGACGATGGCCACCGAACGTGTCGGTGAAATGGCCGCATTCTTCGCTCCAGGCTTCGGCCAACACGCGCTCGCGAATGCTGTCTGCGCGCTGCTGCCAGTACACGCTGCGCTCGGGCAGCGCCAGGCGGTCGGCGATCTTCGACAAGCGATCGCACGCGGCCCAGCACATCGCGGCAGTGTAGGTGTGCACTTCGGCACGGCCGCGGAATTCCCACAGGCCGGCGTCAGGCACGTTGTGCAGCGCATAGGCGCGCTCGCCCAGTGGTTCGAGCCGGCGGAAGGTGTCGGCGTCGCCCTGATCCTTCAGGCGCAGATCGAAGAACAATTGCGTCGAGGCCAACACCACGCTGCCATAGACATCGTGCTGCTGCTGGATCCACGCCAGGTTGCCGCGCCGCACCGGGCCCATGCCGCGGTAGCCGTCCATCGTGTCGACTTCGTGCTCTTCCAGCTGCGATTCGAAGCCAATGCCGTACAGCGGCTGCAGGGTGCCGTCGGCAGTGGCGATGTTGAAGATGTAGCCGATGAATTGCTCCATCGTGCGCGTGGCGCCCAGCCGGTTGAGCGCGCGCACCACGAACGCGGCGTCGCGCAGCCAGCAATACCGGTAATCCCAGTTGCGCGGCGTATTCGGCGCTTCCGGAATAGACGTGGTCATCGCGGCGATGATGGCGCCGCTATCTTCGTACTGGCACAGCTTGAGCGTGATCGCGCTACGGATCACCGCCTCCTGCCAGTCCAGCGGAATGGACAGATAGCGCACCCATTCGCGCCAATATTCTTCGGTGCGTTCCTGCGCTTCCTGCACGTAACCGGTGAGGGAGCGGGTCAGCGATTCGTCCACGCCCAGCACCAGACTCACCGGGTGGCTGAGTACGAACGGCAAGCCGTCGCGCACGAAGCGCACCGGCACGTCGGTGGTCAGGCGCAAGGTGAATTCCGGCAACACCCAACGGATATGGTTGCTGCCCCAGGTGGTATCGGGCGTGCGGCCACCCCAGTCGGCGAGCGGGCGTGCGCGCACCACGATGCGCGGGTTGCCAGCGAGCGGGCGAATCTGCCGGATGATGCTGACAGGCCGGTAAAAACGGCCGTTATTGCGCCAGCGCGGTGCGAAGTCGATGACTTCCACTTCGCCACCGTGGCTATCGCGCAAGACGGTGCGCAGCACGGCAGTGTTGGGCAGGTAGTGCTGCTCACTGCTGACGAAGTCTTCCAGCTCCACCGCAAAATCGCCGCCTTCGGTCTTGGGCGACAGCAAGCTGCAAAAGGCCGGGTCGCCGTCGAAGGCGGGCAGACAGCTCCACACCACGCGTGCCTGCCGATCGACCAAAGCGCCAAAGCTGCAATTGCCGATGACGCCCAGATCCAGGTTTGGCTCGGTCATGAGGTGCAAACGATCCTGTAAGTAGCGAAAGGAAGCGCGCCTACGGTGATGCGTGGCGCGCGTTGTGTTGCAGCCACGCGTGCACAGCGGCAGTGCCGTCGACACGAAAACGCGCGCTGGTCTGTGCGCGATCGCCGACCAGAATGCTCCAGCCGCCTAAGCGATTGGCCGCGTCGAAGCCGAATTCGTCGGTAAGGTCGTCGCCGACGAACACCGGCGTGCGGCCTGCAAATGCGGCGGTCTGCATCAGCTGTTCGACGGCCAGGCCCTTGTTGCTGCCTTCGGGCACGAATTCGACCACGTGGTCGCCCGGCTGCAGGCGATAGCCGGAGAGCTGGGCGATTTCGTCCTGCGCGAAGGCCAACACATCAGGGCCGGCATCCGGTTGCGCGCGCCAATGCAGCGCAACGCTGACGCCTTTGTCTTCGACCAGCACGCCTGTGTGCTTGTGCGTCAGCGCCGCAGCGCGTTGATGCAGGCCATGCAGGAATGCAGAAGTGTCCTGCGGCATGGCGGCACGTGCGGCAACATCGCTGCGCAACTCATGCCCATGCAGGCCGGCGGCCGGCAGTAGCAGTGGTGCGAACAAGGCATCGAGCTGTGCGAGCGGACGTCCGCTGACCAAGGCGATGGCGCCGTTGAGGCGCTCGCTCAGCAGGACGATCGCCTCGCGTACCTCGGGCAATAGCCGTACGGCCTCGGGGCTGTCGGCAAAGTCGATCAGGGTGCCGTCCACGTCCAGAAACAATGCGCAGGCATCGTCCAGCAATGGCGGCGACGGAAGGGGGGAATGCGCGTCTGCCATTGCGCTAGTGTGCGCAAACCGGTGTGAGATTCAGGTTATGGAACGGCAGTGGGTGCTGGTAGATACATGCAACTGCCTATCCTTCTCCCCTCGGGAGAAAATGGCGTGTGGCGCCGGCTTAGGCTACGTGCGAAGCCTCGTGCAGTTGGAAGGACACGGGAGCTTGGCCCGTACCCTCACCCCAACCCCTTAGTTCTTGGGCATCTGCCAGATTAGGTGTCGAGAGCCGGCGTGGTCGACCGATAACCCATGGGTCTAAGCGACCGCGGGAGAGCGAGGTCGCCACGCCGGAATCTCCTTGCAAACGCCCGAACAGTTGCTCGAGTAGGCGCTCGTAATGCTAAGGCTGGGCCGCACAGGAGAACTCTCGACCCTTCGAGCATAGCGGGAGTTGTCCATGAGCGAGAGTGTCGGAATCGATGTCAGCAAGCGGTGGCTGGATGTGCAGATGCACGGCCAACGCGACGGTCGGCGGTTTGCCAACAGCGTGTCGGGCCTGCAGCAGATGTGCACCTGGCTGGGGCCGGCGGACCTGCATCAAGTGGTGGTGGAGGCGACCGGCGGCTATGAGCAGCTGGCGTTGGAGAGCTTGTATGCGGCTGGGATGCCGGTGGCGCGTGTCAATTCTCGGCAGGCACGGGACTTTGCCAAGGCCACCGGTCAGCTGGCCAAGACCGATCGACTGGATGCACGCGTGCTGGCGCAGATGGCCGCGCTGTTGCCGCTGACGCGCTACCAGCCGGTAGAAGGCTGGCGCGCGCAGCTGCGCGCCTACCAGCAGCGCCGCACGCAGGTGGTGGCGATGGTGCAGCAGGAACGGCAGCGCCAGTCCCACCTGACCGACGCTTGGCTGTGCAGCCAGGCGCAGAGCAGCCTGCGGCACTTGCAGCAGCAGCTTGCCGAGCTGGACAAGCGTATTGCGCAGCAAGTGGGCGCGCGCGCCGAGCTGGCGGTGCTGAGCCAGGTCAAAGGCGTCGGCCCGGTGCTGTTGGCGAGCCTGGCGGCGCAGCTACCGGAACTGGGCAAACTCACCGGCAAGGCGATCGCCAAGCTGGTCGGGGTGGCGCCGCTTGCCCGAGATAGTGGCACGATGCGCGGCGCCCGCTGCATCTGGGGCGGGCGGGCTTGCGTGCGCCAGGTGCTGTACATGGCGACCCTGACGGCAGTGCGTTTCAACGAATCACTGCGCGCGTTTTACCAGCGGCTACGCGCGCAAGGCAAAGCGAGCAAGGTGGCGCTGGTGGCGGCCATGCGCAAACTGCTGGTGATCCTCAACGCAAAGCTACGAGATCAATTGGCGGCTGGCGCCGCCAATTGATCAAGACAGTTGCTCTCCCG